>NZ_CP091430.1:2002500-6932500 GCF_024734895.1 Paenibacillus spongiae | reverse complement strand
TAGTCGAAGGACAACAGGTTGAAATTCCTGTACCACCGTAAACCGTTATGAGCAATGGGGTGACGCAGAAGGATAGTGACGCGGACTGATGGAATAGTCCGTCCAAGCAGCAAGGCTGATGGGTTGGCAAATCCGCCCATCGATAAGGCTGAGCTGTGACGGGGAGGGAAAATTATAGTACCGAAGGTCATGAGTTCCCGCTGCCAAGAAAAGCCTCTAGCCAGGTGAAGGTGCCCGTACCGCAAACCGACACAGGTAGGCGAGCAGAGCATGCTAAGGCGCGCGGAAGAACTCTCGTTAAGGAACTCGGCAAAATGACCCCGTAACTTCGGGAGAAGGGGTGCCTCGGTAGGGTGAATAGCCCGAGGGGGCCGCAGTGAAAAGGCCCAAGCGACTGTTTAGCAAAAACACAGGTCTGTGCGAAGCCGTAAGGCGAAGTATACGGGCTGACGCCTGCCCGGTGCTGGAAGGTTAAGGGGAGCGGTTAGGGGCAACCCGAAGCTGTGAACCGAAGCCCCAGTAAACGGCGGCCGTAACTATAACGGTCCTAAGGTAGCGAAATTCCTTGTCAGGTAAATTCTGACCCGCACGAATGGCGTAACGACTTGGGCGCTGTCTCAACGAGAGATCCGGTGAAATTTTAATACCTGTGAAGATGCAGGTTACCCGCGACAAGACGGAAAGACCCCATGGAGCTTTACTGCAGCTTGATATTGGACTTTGGTACGATCTGTACAGGATAGGTGGGAGCCTGGGAAGCCGGAGCGCCAGCTTCGGTGGAGGCACCGTTGGGATACCACCCTGATCGTATCGGAGTTCTAACCTGCCACCCTGAATCGGGTGGAGGGACCGTGTCAGGCGGGCAGTTTGACTGGGGCGGTCGCCTCCTAAAAAGTAACGGAGGCGCCCAAAGGTTCCCTCAGAATGGTTGGAAATCATTCGTAGCGTGCAAAGGCATAAGGGAGCTTGACTGCGAGACCTACAAGTCGAGCAGGGACGAAAGTCGGGCTTAGTGATCCGGTGGTACCGCATGGAAGGGCCATCGCTCAACGGATAAAAGCTACCCTGGGGATAACAGGCTTATCTCCCCCAAGAGTCCACATCGACGGGGAGGTTTGGCACCTCGATGTCGGCTCATCGCATCCTGGGGCTGAAGTAGGTCCCAAGGGTTGGGCTGTTCGCCCATTAAAGCGGTACGCGAGCTGGGTTCAGAACGTCGTGAGACAGTTCGGTCCCTATCTGTCGTGGGCGTAGGAAATTTGAGAGGAGCTGTCCTTAGTACGAGAGGACCGGGATGGACGTACCGCTGGTGTACCAGTTGTTCCGCCAGGAGCACCGCTGGGTAGCTATGTACGGACGGGATAAGCGCTGAAAGCATCTAAGCGCGAAGCCCCCCTCAAGATGAGATTTCCCAATTCGTAAGACCCCTGGAAGACGACCAGGTTGATAGGTTCGGGGTGGAAGTGCAGTAATGCATGCAGCTGACGAATACTAATCGGTCGAGGGCTTATCCTACAAGCTTTCACGGAGTGAAAGTCTGCTTCGGAAGCATATGCTTTAGATGTAAGAGTTACGCAAACTCGTATCCAGTTTTCAGGGTGTAAAACATCCTTTATATTGTTCCCTGATAGCTCAGTTGGTAGAGCACTCGACTGTTAATCGAGTTGTCACAGGTTCGAGTCCTGTTCGGGGAGCCATTTCTGCTCTCATAGCTCAGTAGGTAGAGTGCATCCATGGTAAGGATGAGGTCACCGGTTCGATCCCGGTTGAGAGCTCCACTTTTTTACTGCAAGCATGCAGCGGAGAATGACTGCGGCCCGTTGGTCAAGGGGTTAAGACACCTCCCTTTCACGGAGGTAACAGGGGTTCGAATCCCCTACGGGTCACCATATTTACTTAACCGATAGACGATGGGTAAATGGCGTACATATCGGACATACTATGGAGGCTTAGCTCAGCTGGGAGAGCATCTGCCTTACAAGCAGAGGGTCGGCGGTTCGATCCCGTCAGCCTCCACCATTGATGTTGGGGATTAGCCAAGCGGTAAGGCAACGGACTTTGACTCCGTCATTCCCAGGTTCGATCCCTGGATCCCCAGCCATGAGCCATTAGCTCAGTTGGTAGAGCACCTGACTTTTAATCAGGGTGTCGTAGGTTCGAGTCCTACATGGCTCACCATTTTTCCTTAGAGAAGAATGGCTATGAAATATTTGTGCGCGTATGGCGGAATTGGCAGACGCACCAGACTTAGGATCTGGCGGGCGACCGTGGGGGTTCAAGTCCCTCTACGCGCACCAACATCAAAAACCAATCTCAAGATCATTTGATCTTGAGATTTTTTTATGTTTAAATCTGAAGGGCATTAAACATATCGTGGGAATTTTGACATAGAGTGAATCTAATAGAGAAGGGGTAAAAATAGATTCGTTCCTTCTCCACCACCTGATTATATGCCCCGGTCATCTGTTGCCATCCGTGCCTTCTTATAACTTGATAATTTGATCCCGGTAAGAAGAGCTGTTACGAAAATCAGGCATATCCATCGACTTCCCGCCGTTCATGACCGAAAGCTCGGAGAGCAGGCCGACCGCTGTCCACTCACAGGCTTCATAGACGTCGATGGCAGGCTTGGCGTTCTTCGCAATCGCATCGACGAAGTCTTGCACGATAAAATAATCGCCACCCCAGTGGCCGGCAGCTTTTTGCTCAGCGGTTACATTCTTGTACCGGTCTGGCAAATAGGTGTAGTAATCCTTCAACGGCCGCCATTCCGGATGCTCGCCAGCTTGATCGGAGGCAAGCCATATTTTGTGCTGGTCTCCTAATCCCCGTGGCGCCTCGTAGCAGCCTTTAGTGCCTTGAAGGGTGTAGTAGGACATATTGTGCGGACGTTCGGAAATGCAGTCGATACGGAGCTTGATCAGCTTGCCGCTTTCGAGCTGGCATAAGGTGATGGTCGTGTCTTCCTGACGGAGCTCAGGCGCGGTATGCCATCCCGTTCCCAGACAGGTAACGGATTTGATACGGTCGTGCTTGAACCATTTCATGACCGGACCCAGACTGTGAGTAGGGTAGAAGGCGCCGCGCTTTCCAAGCTGCCAATATTTCCTCCAGGAGGTTCTGCTGCCGGCCGATCCGCTGGTTGGACGGTTATAGCCGACCGCCAAGCTTTTAATGTCATGAAGGTATTCCCCTTCGCCAAAGTATACGTCACCGAATAATCCTTGCTCGACCATGTTGCTAATAAGCTGGTTCTCCGGGATGTAGCAGTAATTCTCGGCCATCATGTACACCTTGCCGTACTTCTCGACAGCATCCTTCAGCCACCACAATTCGTCCATGGTAACACCAGCGGTCACTTCACTCAGCACATGCTTGCCGGCATCGAGCGCGGCAAGCGTCTGAGGGACATGCAGCTGCATCGGTGAGGATACGACGACGGCATCAATATCCGATTCTAGCATATCCTCGTAGATGCGGTAGGTGTTCGGAATATGATGTCTCAGCGCTGCTTCTTTCAATAACGCCTCGTCCAAATCGCATAGCGCGACGACTTCTGCTTCAGGACAGGACTGAAATCCCAATAAGGTGCTTAAACCTCTCGCTCCGACAATACCGACCTTAATCTTCGTCATGCGTGCCCCTCCTAGAAAAAATTTACTATAGTTAAATCTATCATAGTTGTGGCATCCGAAACAGAACCTTTATAACAAAGCAGCCTGCCGAGGCTAGAAAGGCGTGTAAGTAAAGGGATGAGATTGCAGCTGTGCTCCTGTTCAAGAAATATAATAATTAACAGTTGCATTTCGTTAAGATAACTTGTATTATAGTTAGGTAGCACAATTTTAAGACCTCTTATAAATGTGCTGCAGTACGAATAAGCGCGTATGGCGGAATTGGCAGACGCACCAGACTTAGGATCTGGCGGGCGACCGTGGGGGTTCAAGTCCCTCTACGCGCACCAACCTTAACTAACGGACTCCTGAATCCTACAGATTCGGGAGTTTTTTGTTGTCCACATCAATGAGCAAACCAACAGTCTGGTTAGGGGACTTATACCCAAACTGTACATGCATTGTTGATAATGACGTGAATAGATGAACGCGAAATTCGTCTATCCACATGTGGATAAGCCATCGGCAGATTCAATCTGCCGATGGCTTATCTGTTTTCCACATCCCGTTAACCATTCAGGGGATAAATGCTTCATGTACCGAATCATACTCCACATCATCTTTGTACATTTGATAAGCGGAACCGTATTCCATCGTACGAGCAACATCAGCGATGAATGCTTCGTCATACCCGGCTCTTCGAAGCAGATGGAATCCCATCTCCATACCGGAAGCAATCCCGCCTGCGGTGACGATCCGCCCGGCATCGACAAGTCGCGCCCGAGAGATCCGGCAAGCCGGTGCAATTTCCGCCAATCGGTCAATCGGAACCTTGCCCATATTCGATGATTCCAGCCGGTCAGGCTCTTTCCGGTTGGTAGCCGCAATACCGTCCAGTAACCCCATATGACCGTAGATCCATGAACCGGTGCATACGCTAGTAAGAAGGCAGTGATGAGGGAGCTGGTGAATGTAGCTGTGAAGCCGCCTGTTATACATTTCTTGTCGAGTCCCGAATCCTCCGGGAATGAGGAACGCATCCATGTGAGGCTTATCCTGGAAGGCGTAGTTAGGCAGAACCGTAAGACCGGCTTGAGTTTGGACGGGACGCATTGCATCGCTGATCAGGAATGCCTCCAATGCGGGATCGAACCGCCTGGCCACGGAGAAGACGCCATATGGTGCCGCATAGTCGATGACCTCCGCATCCTTGAATACATAAATCCCTAATCGAAAACCTTTGATCATACCGATTCATTCCTTTCTAAATGTTATTGCTTGCAGCGTGAATCAAACGTACCATAACATTATCCATGTGAATAACGAATATATACGATATAATGTATTGAAGAATGAAATACCTGGGGGTTATAGGATGCTGGAGAAGCTCGATGGACGCATTGTACAGACATTTATCGCGGTATACGAAGAAAGGAGCATAAGTCGAGCGGCGGAAAGGCTTGGTTACGTCCAATCGACGGTTACGATCCAGCTTCGGACATTAGAAGAAGCATTCGGTGAAAAGCTGTTCGAGCGTCTGCCCAGAGGCGTCGAACCGACGGAAGCCGGAATGAAAGCCGCTCCATTCTTCTACCGGTTTATTCAGCTGGGCGAAGTGATGCAGGAAGCAATGCTGACCCGGGATGAGCCGTCAGGCGAAGTGCGGATTCGCGTGCTGGAATCGTTCTGTGTCACGCAGATGCCCATGTTCTTCCGCCACTTCCTGGAGCAGCATCCACAGATCAGGATCCGCACCGAGACGGGGTTTCAAAAAGATATTACAGAGGAACTGTTGAAGCATCGGATCGATTACGGCATCGTGCCGATCGATCCTCAGATCGAGCAGATCGTCTTCTATCCGCTTGTTCAAGATGAGCTGGTATGCGTCATTCCGGACAGCTTGGCTTCCAGAGAGCTTGCGCGCGACAGAGCCAGCCTGGAACGGGAACCTGTCATATCGTTTGGCAGCCGCTGCATCTATCACACCTTCGCCGCTCAAGCGCTGGCAGGCGCTGGGATCGGGCTTCAAGAGCAGCTGGAATTCGGCAGTTTGCAGATGGTCAAACAAATGGTGAAAGAAGGTATGGGGCTCGCGATGCTGCCGCTATCGTCGGTTCGAAGCGAGGTTGAGCGTGGGGAGCTGCACATCCTTGTGTTGGAGAAGACGATTCCGCTGCAGCATGGCCTGATTGTGCATAAAGAGCGCTTGCTTGGAACGGCGGCTAACTTGTTCCGGGATGCCGTTCTTGAGTGGTTTCAAGTGAAGGGATAAGCATCCCGATGCCCTTCTTAAACATTTTTAGGGGTAGCTTTTCTCCAGGTGTGTATGGGGATTCAAATTTTTTTTAATTTTCTCGAAAAAACATTTGCATTTGGAGAGCTAAGGTGTTATATTATTACTTGTCGCTGCGATTTGCAGAGATTTTGTAAAGTGATGCGGAAGTGGCTCAGCGGTAGAGCATCGCCTTGCCAAGGCGAGGGTCGCGGGTTCGATTCCCGTCTTCCGCTCCATATATGTGCCCTTAGCTCAGCTGGATAGAGCATTTGACTACGAATCAAAAGGTCGGGAGTTCGAATCTCTCAGGGCACGCCATTTTCATAACGGGATGTAGCTCAGCTTGGTAGAGCACCTGGTTTGGGACCAGGGGGTCGCATGTTCGAATCGTGTCATCCCGACCATCATATACGCGGGTGTAGTTCAATGGTAGAACTTTAGCCTTCCAAGCTAATAGCGTGGGTTCGATTCCCATCACCCGCTCCATATTCAGACATCACAGCTCCTTGCCTTGTGCAGGGAGCTTTTTTGATGTTAAGAACCGATTTCGACACTTTGGAAAAAAAATCAGCCGAAAATCAATTATAATCTGCCAGATTCCCGCAAATTTTGGTATAATGATAGCCTGATCGACCAAATCCAATAAACGATAGCGGGGTAGATTATGAACAGATCCGGTTGGCTGGCGCTCATTATCTGCATCATGCTGGTCTTATCCTCAACGACGGCAGTAGTTGCACGAAGCGGCGACACCTACACGGCAAAAGTGATTGCCGATTCGCTGAATGTCCGAAGCGAGCCGAACCTGAACGCTTCCATCGTAGGGAAAATGGATTCGGGGGAGCTTGTTTCCGTTTCGAAAGAAGAGCATGGATGGCTGAAAATTAATTCCAATGGCATCTCGGGCTGGGTTGCCGGCTATTATTTGAAGCAGGTTGCAAGTGGTGCTATCGTGAAGACTTCGAGCGCGTCCGAGGGCAAGGCGTCATCGTTATCATCGGCTGGCTCATCCTCACAAGTAACCGTGAACGTGGATTCACTCCGGCTTCGAGAAGGGCCAGGAACTACATATAGTGTCGTGACCGGAGCGGTACGGGGTGATGTGCTGTCCGTTAGCGAGTCGCGTTCCGGCTGGCTTCGGGTAAAGACTGCGGCGGGTGAGACCGGCTGGGTATCGGGACAATTCGTCAAGGAGACTGCCGGATTATCGATAGCATCTTCAGGCAATTCCAGCAGTAAGAAGTCGTCGGGCGGACTAAAAGGCAAGGTCATTACCGTCGATCCTGGTCACGGCGGAAGCGACGTAGGCATGATCGGCACGACACACCAGACGAAGGAGAAAGACATCAACCTCCAAACCTCCTTCTATCTGGCCGATGAGCTAAGAAGCCGCGGTGCCAAAGTAATTATGACCCGGACGAAGGACAGCGAGAAGCCGTCATTGGCAGGCCGGGTGAGTACCAGCAAGTCGGCAGGCTCGGATGTTTTTGTCAGCATTCATTATAATTCATCACCGAAGAGTACATCCGGCACGCTATCCTTCTATTACTCGGAGTCAAGAGACGTCCCGCTTGCCCGGGCGATAGAGGACAAGCTGTCCTCGCAAGGAATCGGTCTGAAGAGCAACGGTATTTCATTCGGCGATTATCATGTCTTACGCGAGAATAATGTCCCTTCCGCTTTAATCGAACTAGGGTTCTTATCCAACGCCAAGGATGAAGGGGTCGTTCGCACGAAGTCGTACCAGAAGAAAGCTGCCAAAGCGATTGCCGAAGGCCTTGAAGATTACTTTCAATGATGATCGAACCGGAATGGACGAGCTTGCTTCAAGCAGGCTCCAGCTTATCCAGATCAACACAAGCCGCGGTCATCAAGGCTTGTGTTGATTTTTAATTAGCAGGGCAATTGAGGGGAGAAAGGTAAACATATCCGGTCTCCTTATCCCGAAAAAGCTTCAACCATGCAACCATTTGTAGTATGATGGAGAAAGTGAAAAAACGTCTATTGAGACAACGTTGTTATCGCATACGAAGTGGTTTGTGAATGCAAAGACCATGGTTCACGCCATGATATGGCTTTGCTGGAGCAAGACTTGAGGAGGATTCATGATGTCGGAACAAGCCGAATCGGTATTGACGGCAAACCGGCCGCAATTAAACAACCATATGTTGCGCCGTGATGTACGTTTTTTGGGGAATATATTGGGCGACGTGCTCGTGCACCAAGGTGGACGGGAATTGCTCGATATTGTCGAGAAGATTCGCGAAATGAGCAAAGCGCTGCGCGCAGAATTCATTCCGGAACTGTATGAGGAGTTCAAACAGGTAATTAACGGGTTAAACCCGGAAATTCGCCATCAGGTAATCCGTGCGTTCGCTATTTATTTTCAACTCGTTAATATTGCCGAACAGAACCACCGGATTCGCCGTATACGCGATTACGAGCGGTCCGCCGGAGAGACGGTACAACGCGGCTCGATCGAAAGCGCCATTCAAGTGCTGAAGGAGCAAGGAATCGCGGTTGACGATGTGAAGTCCATGCTGGAAGGCATCTCCCTCGAGCTGGTGATGACTGCGCATCCGACCGAAGCTACGCGTCGCGCCATTCTCGACATTCATCAGCGGATTGCTAATGATGTTATGGAGCTTGAGAACCCTACGTTGACCTACCGGGAGCGTGAGAAGCTGCGCGATAAGCTGCTCAATGAAGTACTGACGCTCTGGCAGACCGACGAGCTTCGCGACCGCAAGCCAACCGTTATCGACGAAGTGCGCAACGGTCTCTATTTCTTTGACGAGACGCTGTTCGAGGTACTTCCGAATGTATATGAGGAGCTTGAGCGCTGCTTGGGCAAATATTATCCCGAAGAGCGTTGGCATGTTCCGACTTACTTGCGTTTCGGCTCGTGGATCGGCGGCGACCGCGACGGCAATCCGTCCGTCAAATCGAACATTACTTGGGAGACGCTGACGCTGCACCGTGCTCTTGCGCTACAGAAGTACGAAGAGCAGCTGAATAATTTGATGGACCTGCTGAGCTTCAGCACGAATATCGTCGAGGTTACGGATGAGCTGCAGCAGTCGATTCAACGCGACCGCGAAGAGGTTGAACTGCAGACGGTAGAAGTATGGCGCAATGAGAAAGAGATGTACCGCATCAAGCTGAGCTACATGCTGCAGAAGCTGGCCAATACGCTGGACGAATCGCGCAAAGGTTCAACCAAGCACTACAGCAGTCCGGACGAGCTTAAGGAAGACCTGCTCGTGATCGACCGCAGCTTGCGCCATCACTATGCGGATTATGTGGCGGATACGGATATCTGCAAGCTGATTCGCCAAGTCGAGCTGTTCGGCTTCCACCTGGCAGCGCTGGACGTTCGCCAGCACAGTCAAGAGCATGAGAACGCGATGACGGAAATTTTGAAATATATGAACATCACGGATGACTACTCGGCATTGCCTGAAGCGGATAAGATTGAGCTGCTGCACAGCTTGCTGAAAGACCCGCGTCCATTAACATCGCAGCATCTGGAATACAGCGAGAATACCCGCGAATGCCTGGACGTGTACCAAACGATTTACAAGGCTCAACAGGAATTCGGCCGGAACTGCATTAACAGCTACCTCATCAGCATGACGGAAGGCGCAAGCGACATGCTGGAAGTCATGGTATTCGCGAAAGAGGTCGGCTTGTTCCGCGTCGAGTCGAACGGAACGGTATGCTGTACGCTGCAGTCCGTACCGCTCTTCGAAACGATCGATGACCTCCATGCAGCGCCTGCTATTATGGAGCAGCTGTTCGCACTGCCTATATACCGCGCAGCTGTTGAAGCGCAAGGAAACCTGCACGAGATTATGCTCGGGTATTCCGACAGCAATAAAGACGGCGGCGTCGTGACGGCAAACTGGGAGCTGCGTGTGGCCCTGAATGACATTACGAATGCCGCGAAGAAGTTCGACGTTAAGCTGAAATTCTTCCACGGCAGAGGCGGAGCGCTCGGCAGGGGCGGGATGCCGCTGAACCGGAGCATTCTCGCACAGCCGCCGCATACCGTCGGCGGAGGCATCAAGATTACCGAGCAGGGCGAAGTGCTCTCCTCGCGCTATTCTATGCAGGGTATTGCCCACCGCAGCTTGGAGCAAGCGACTTGGGCGCTTATTACGGCCGCGAGACTGGCCAAGTATCCTGAACAGGAAGCGGAAGTACAAGCCGAATGGGAAGACATTTCAAGAGGGATTTCGGAAGTGGCGCTGGAGAAATATCAGGATCTGATTTTCCGCGATCCGGATTTCATGACATTCTTCAAGGAGTCGACACCGCTGCCCGAAGTTGGCGAGCTTAATATCGGCTCACGTCCTTCGAAACGCAAGAACAGCGACCGGTTTGAGGATCTGCGTGCTATTCCATGGGTATTCGCGTGGACGCAAAGCCGTTACCTTCTGCCGGCATGGTATGCGGCAGGTACAGCGCTGGACGACTACGTCAAAGGCGATAAAGAACGGATGGAGACACTGCGCGCCATGTATGCGAACTTCCCGTTCTTCACGACGTTGATCGATAATCTCCAGATGGCGCTGGGCAAGGCGGATTTAATCATTGCCAAGGAATATGCGGGCATGATTGCGGATGCATCGATTCGCGATCGCATCTTTACCATGATCGAGAAAGAATTCGAAAGAACGTCCTCGCTCATTCTAGAAATAACAGGACAAGCGGAAATATTGGACAATGTGCCGGTCATTCAAGAATCCATCCGGCTGCGTAATCCATATGTCGATCCGCTGAGCTATATGCAGGTTCAGCTGTTGATGGAGCTGCGCGAGCTGCGTGACCGGGGAGAAGACGATCCGGTGCTGCTGCGCGAAGTGCTGCTGACGATCAACGGCATTGCCGGTGGACTTCGTAACACGGGCTGATGCAATGACGAAGGGGCTGGGCAACCGGGCGGCTATGGTGCGTCCGGATTGCTTGGCCCCTTTTTTCTTGTATCGATCGGCTGGCATACGTAGTCGAGCGGCAATGGCTCCGTTTGACCGCAGCTGCCGTCGTATTGCTTTTTTAAATTACTTGGATTACCATTTTATATAGATAGTCTGCAGCGCCGTGACAAGGACCGGTCCGTCATTACAGGCTGGTCGAAGACAAGGCTCTATAGCCAGGCTCACCTGGCAGCAGGCTTGCTTTTTTAGGATAGGATGACGCGGCTACTAGATAGAGATTTGCATTGCCGAGTTACCGTGCGGCAAAACCAAGGAGCGGGCAGCGGATCTGGGGGAGAAACGGTGAAATCATTAGAGGCGCGGTTAGCGCGTATGGCTCTAAAGGGCGATCAAAGCGCATTCGCTGAACTCGTCGGGCTGTACCAGGACAAGTTGTACCATATGGCATATCGGATGCTATATAACCGGCAGGAAGCCGAGGATGTTGTGCAGGATACTTTTCTTCGCGTGTACAAAAATTTGGAGCGGTATGATGATTCGTTGAAGTTCTCAACATGGATCTATCGGATCGCCACCAATCTGTGCATCGACCGGCTGCGGAAACGCAAGCCCAGCTATTCGCTTGACGCCGAGTCGAATGAGCATGAAGGATTGGATGGCTATGCCATGATACCAAGCGACAACCGGACACCGGAGAGCGAGCTGCTGTTATCGGAAACGCAGCATATTATTCATCAGGCGATTGAATCATTGCCTGCCAAATATAAATCGGTTATGGTTCTCCGCTATTTGCAGGACATGTCGCTTCAAGAAATCGGGGATGTACTTGAGGTTCCGGTTACGACGGTCAAGACGAGGGTTCACCGGGGACGCGAGTTTCTTCGCAAGAAGCTGGAGCATAAGCTATAAACGGATGGTTGAATGGATTCGCCGGATTTTCGAAAGAACTGAAACTTATGCGGTGAAGACACGTATCGTATACAAGCACGTCTATGTTAAAGTCGGGCAAACCCGCGCGAGCCGCGGGCTTCATCAAAATCAAGAAAGGAATGGCTGGTATGAACTGCAACGTCGCTATCGTATGGATGCACGATTATTTGGATAGTGAACTGCCCCGGGACGATGTGCTGCAGCTAAAGAATCATTTGCTCTCCTGCCCGGCGTGCCGAGCCCGTTTCGAGCAGCTGGAACGAACCGAAGCGCTCATGCGAAGCAAGATGGAAGTTCCGGTCACGATGGACAGCGAACAAGCGGCTCAGCTCACACAGCGGATCGTAAGCCAGTTTCCTGCAGCCAAACGCCGTGTAGCAACCGGCTGGGCACGCTGGATTCGGAAACATCCGGCTGTCAGCGTTGCGGCGTTGTTCGCATTCGTGATGTTGTCGAGCTTCATCACCATGTGGCAGCAGGATACGCAGCTATCGATCAGCGGATCGGATCTGGCACAGCTGGTTATCAATGGGGATACAGTAACGGTTCCTGAGGGCGTCTACATTAAGGGCGATCTGATCGTTGAGAATGGCAAAGCGAACGTATTAGGGGATGTAGAAGGGAATGTAACGGTCATTGACGGCCAATTATATCAAGCTTCTACCGCACATATTTCCGGACAAGTGAAGAAGATCGATCAAGCACTGGACTGGTTTTGGTATAAAGTGACACAATCGATCAGCAGTTTGGCCTACTGATCCGGCTGCCTCCCATAAGTGGGAGGTTTTTTTGTAAAAATAAAGGATTTACAACCCCGGTTCTAGAAAATAATAAGGTTGAGAATCCGATATAAGGATTAGAGATACCTGGGCAATCGGTCTCGTTGGGGGTTGACGTAATGAATTATTTTGCTGATTTGACTTGGAAGCAGTGGATCAAAGATATCGTCGATATCGCCATAGTGAGCTACATTATTTATAAATTGTTTGTGCTCGTAAGAGGAACCCGGGCTGTTCAGCTGCTCAAAGGCATCTTTGTACTCGTTGGAACCTGGGCCATAAGCACATGGTTTAACTTGTATACGCTCAAGTGGCTGATGAACCAAATGTTCACCTTCGGGGTTGTGACGGTGCTCATTATTTTTCAGCCGGAGCTTCGGCGTGCGCTGGAGCAGCTCGGTCGAGGTAAGCTGTTCTCTCGTTCGTCCGTGGTAGAGCGGGATGTAAGTGACCGCATCAGTGAGATCATTAAGTCCATCAATTATATGGCAAAGCGAAAAATCGGCGCTTTGATCGTATTCGAACGGGATACGGGATTATCGGACTACATCGAGTCGGGTATTCAGATGGAATCGATTGTGAGCTCGGAGCTGCTCATTAACATTTTTATTCCGAATACGCCGCTGCATGACGGGGCGGTTATCGTTCGCGGGAATCAGATCATGGCGGCGGGCTGCTACCTGCCGTTATCCGAGAACCCCTTCATCAGCAAGGAACTCGGGACCCGCCATCGTGCAGGAATCGGCGTAACCGAAGTATGCGATGCCGTATCGATCATCGTCTCGGAAGAAACCGGACAAGTTTCGCTTGCTGTCGGCGGCATGATCGTGCGGGATATCAAGGAAGAATCGCTCATCTCCAAGCTGTTCGAGGAATTGAATCCGAAAGCCAAGTCCAGCGAAGCCCGCGGCTCGCGTATTCCTTTCTGGCGCAAATGGAAGGGGGAGAACAGCGAGAATGGATAAATGGCTGAGTCACCCTACCGCGCTTAAAATTATTTCCGTCGCGATGGGCATCCTGCTCTGGGCGGTCGTTCATTTCGACTCGGAGCGGTCGCCAAATACGGTTGCTTCATTGACGGAAACGCGCATTTTCGATACGGTCAAAATCGAGGTTACAGGATTGGACGAACGTAATACTTCGCTGCGCTCGATGGAGCCCTCCTCCGTCATGCTCAAAGTCCGAGGCTCCCGTTCAGATCTGCTCTCGGCGACGCCAGACGATTATAGGGTCGTTGTCGACGTTACGGGTATCGAGGAGGGACGCCACGAGCTTCCGGTAACGGTTAGCCGCCTTCCAACGGACGTGGAGCTGGTCAGTGTGACGCCGCGTACCGTAGCGGTCGATCTGGAAACGATGCTAACGAATGAATTTGAAGCGGATATCAAAATCGAGGGAACGCCAGCCAACGGCTATAAGATCGGAACGCCGATCGTCAAGCCGAACAACCGGGTTCATGTGACATTGCCGAAAGACAAGATGGATGAAGTCGGTTATGTCGGTGCGGTTATCTCTGTTCAAGATGAAGAGAAGACGGTGACTGCGAAGAAAGTGAAGGTCGTCGTGCTGGATAAAACGGGCGATGAAATGCCTGAAGCGTCTGTCAACCCGAGCGTCGTTGAGGTGGAAGTGCCGATCACGATGCCGTTCAAGAAGGTCCCGCTGCAGATCGGGTTCACGGGTAGGCTGCCGGATGGGCTTGCAGTCGCGTCCTTTAAGCCGAGCGTGGAAAATGTGACAATATATGGGCCGCAAGATGTGCTCAATAAGTATGATTTTTACGATGGTATCAATGTCGACTTGTCGAAGGTGAAGCAATCGGGTACGATGGAGCTTAATATCGACATGATCGGTGGGATCGAGACTGTAGATCCCCCGAAGGTGTCGGTTAGTCTCTCGGTTGTACCGGCGGACAAGAAGGTGCTGCCTGGACTGCCTATCACCATGACGGGATTATCTGAAGGACTGAAGGCGAAGCTGACGCAGCCAACGGACGGCAAGCTGGATCTCGCCGTAAAGGGCGCGGCCAATATATTGGCCGACGTCGGATCAAAGGACGTACAGCTGATTGCCAAGCTAAACGGGTTGGGACCGGGTGTCCACAATGTGCCGCTTGATATTCATCTTCCTATGTTTGTGGAATCGTTCGCCGCCAGTCCAATCAACGTCACGATTGTAATTTCGGATGGGACGGAAGCGGTAGGTCCGCCGATAAGCGTGCCTGCAGATACCCCGCCAACCGAACCTGGGAATGCAGGGGAGTCTAACAGCAGCAACAGCGGCAATAGCAGCGGCGGCGGCAGCAACGATAGCGGAAACAGCAATCCGCCTGATGAAAGTGTGAACACGAATGGAGAAGCGGGGACCGGCAATAAAGAATCTAACGGCTCGGGGATGAATAGTTCAGGCAGCGGCAATGCCATTCCTGTTCCTGGCGCTTCGGATGTCGAAGCGAGTACTGGAGCAGAGCCTGGCGGCTAGCTGTGCGCCTGCGACATTTATTTTGCTGCGGGCACCATAGACAACTGACTACCTCAGCTGCGGCTGCGTATGATGAAGGATGAGAACGAGAACAGGTCGAAGGGATTGGACATACATTATGGGGAAATATTTTGGTACAGATGGTGTACGTGGGGTTGCAAACCGGGAATTGACGCCTGAGCTTGCCTATCGGATCGGCCGCTGCGGCGGTTATGTGCTGACAGGCAAGGCAGATAAACCGAAGGTTATCATCGGTCTTGATACACGGATATCCGGTCCAATGCTGGAGGCTGCGTTAACGGCAGGCTTGCTGTCGATCGGAGCGAGCGTGATTCGCCTTGGCGTCGTGTCGACTCCAGCAGTTGCTTATTTGACGCGGGTAATGGGTGCGGACGCCGGCGTGATGATCTCCGCCTCGCATAACCCGGTCGAAGATAACGGCATTAAGTTTTTCGGCGGCGACGGGTTCAAGCTTTCCGATGAGACCGAGCTTGAGATCGAGCGCTTAATGGATGCCGAGCACGACGAGCTTCCTCGTCCTGAAGGCGGACAAATCGGCAGCGTGACGCTGGAAGAGCAGGCGAGCCGGAAATATCTCGATTTTCTGAAAACGACAGTGACACAATCATTCAACGGATTGAAAATCGTACTCGACTGCGCGAATGGGGCTGCCTATTCGTTAGCGCCTACTGTATTCCGCGAGTTGGGTGCCGAAGTGATTACCGTCGGCGCGGAGCCGAACGGGCTTAATATTAATGACGGCGTCGGCTCGACCCATCCGCAGTTTCTGCGCGAGGAAGTGCTGAAGCATGGCGCGGACCTCGGCTTGTCGTTCGACGGCGACGCGGACCGATTGATTGCGATTGACGAAACTGGCGAAGAAGTCGACGGCGACTTTATTCTATGTATTTGCGGCGATGCAATGAAGCGCGCGGGCAAATTGAAGCACGATACCGTCGTGACGACCGTAATGAGCAATATCGGCTTCTTCAAGGCGGCGAAGCGCCTGGAGCTGAACACGGCGCAGACAGCGGTCGGCGACCGTTACGTGATGGAAGAGATGCGCCGCGGAGGTTACAATTTGGGCGGGGAACAGTCGGGACACGTGATTTTCCTCGATTATAATACAACCGGTGACGGTATATTGACTGCCATGCAGCTGGTCGACACGCTCGTCAGCTCCGGCAGCAAGCTGAGCGAGCTTAAAAAGCTAATGCGTCAATATCCGCAGGTGCTGGTGAATGTGCGCGTCGCGGACAAGAGCAAGTATAAGGGAAATACAGCGATCGCTGCGGCTATCGCAGAGGTGGAGCAGGAATTCGGTGACAACGGCCGCGTGCTGGTCCGTCCATCCGGCACGGAATCCCTCATTCGCGTAATGGCGGAAGGACCGGATAAGGAACAAGTTGCAGCGTATGTGGACCGTATAGCCTCAACCGTTAGAGCGGAGCTAGGCGGGGCATAACATAGTGCTTCTTGCATGGCAAGAACACCTGCCAAAAATGAACAAAAAGTCTGGGAACAAGCGGCCTGGCGATCCCCAATATGACCTGGATATGCAGGACGGATCCCAGCCGCTTGCTTTGAAAAACTGAGTCTGCAGCCGCTCTTCCGGCATGCCATTGGACGGACTTGCGGGTGAGGCTGCTCTGTTTTATGAAAACTATGAAAAAAAGATGAAAAAAAATTGAGTTGCGCAAATGGACCAAAATGAATATGATAAGAATTATGATTTCGGAAGGAAAGCGAGGATCGAGGTTAATTAGTTGTTCAAAGCGCCAGAGCTAGCGCGTACTGCTGCATCTTCTTGAACGATGTGATGGACTGTGAAGAGATTACGAAGTTACATCACACGTAGGATGAGCGGGCGGCAAGCTGACGAGGTGGAGGTGTTCGGATTGTTCGGCGGGGACCTCCCGGTTATGCATTCAAGCCGTAAGCCGATTTCTAAAAAGACTGGGCAACCGGTCCTACAATGAGTCGGCAGGAATGCTTCATTGATGAACAGCGCGCGTTCTCGGCAAGTGAGGCCGTATGGAGCGTGCTGGTTAGAATCGTCATTCCTTCTGTTGTTCAGCCAGTGGGGCTGCTTCAGGAGAGGACGTTAAGTTTCTTATTGCCATTATTCCGTTTGCTTACGATGCCGGCCAGTGGGGACGGCTCGGGCAGAACGGTTTCTCGCGAAGACAGATTGTTTCGTTAACGTCAGATAACCTCATAAAGTGCCCTGTGCCGTCACATGATGGTATGGCATCCGTTAGCGTCGGGAACTATAACCGTTAATGGAGGTCTATTCAATTATGTGTGGAATTGTAGGATATATCGGAAAGCGCGACTCGCAGGACATTTTGCTTGAAG
The DNA here is from genome assembly GCF_024734895.1 of Paenibacillus spongiae. Classification (NCBI taxonomy): domain Bacteria; kingdom Bacillati; phylum Bacillota; class Bacilli; order Caryophanales; family Paenibacillaceae; genus Paenibacillus; species Paenibacillus spongiae. The sequence goes on along the minus strand of NZ_CP091430.1, from coordinate 6,915,123 downwards.
GATTGAAGAAGCTGGAATACCGCGGGTACGACTCTGCAGGTATTGCCGTATTTACAGGTCAAGAGCTTGAGGTTCGCAAATCGAAGGGCCGACTGGCCGTTCTTGAAGAGAAGCTTGATGGCGAACCGCTGCGCGGATCTGTAGGGATTGGCCATACCCGCTGGGCAACGCATGGCAAACCGTCGGATGTGAATTCCCATCCGCATACGGATAACTCGGCTAAATTTTCTGTCGTTCATAACGGCATTATCGAGAATTATATCGAACTGAAGGAAGAACTGATGGCGAAAGGCCGCCGATTCGTATCGGAGACGGATACGGAGGTCATCTCGCATCTGGTTGCAGAAGAGTACGACGGGGATATTGTCGAAGCGGTGCAGCGTGCGGTCAAAAGGATGCGCGGCGCATTCGCCCTTGGCGTATTGACGGAGTATGAGCCGGACCGTCTGGTTGCCGTTCGCTTCGCAAGCCCGCTCGTAATTGGAATCGGCAACGGCGAGAATTTTATCGGATCGGATATTCCCGCCATTCTGGAGCATACGCGCGACGTGTACATTCTGAATGATGGCGAAATGGCTGTTCTGACAAAGAACAGCGTCGAACTGATGACGATTGACGGCGAAATTATTTCCAAGGAAATATTTCATGTCGATTGGGATCTCGTAACCGCAGAAAAAGCCGGATTCGACCATTTTATGCTGAAAGAAATCTTCGAACAGCCGAAAGCGTATCGCGATACGATGATGGGCCGTGTGTCCGAGGATGGACGTTCCGTACAGCTGAAGGAAATCGGCATGACGCTGGAGCAGCTCAAGGCGATCCGCAACGTGCATATAGTCGCTTGCGGTACGGCATACCATGCCGGAATGATCGGCAAACAGGTGATCGAGAGCCTTGCGCGCATCCCGGTGGAAACGGATGTCGCATCGGAATACCGCTATCGTTCGCCGATTATTACGCCGGAGACGCTCGTCATTGTCGTCAGCCAATCTGGTGAGACAGCCGATACGTTAGCGGCCCTCCGAGAAGCGAAGCGCTGCGGAGCGCGCGTGCTGGCAATCACGAATGTCGTAGGCAGCTCGGTTTCCCGCGAAGCGGATGATGTCATCATCACCCAAGCGGGCCCGGAAATCGCTGTAGCATCGACGAAGGCGTATACCTCCCAGCTGATCGCATTCTACCTCCTCGGCCTGTACTTGGCTGAATCGCTGGAGACACGCGATAGCGCGTTTATTGCGGAAGTGCTTGAAGCGATGCAGCAGCTGCCGGAGCAGGTGGAGCGCATCCTGTCCCAGTCCGTTGTGCTGAAGCAGGTCGCGGAGTCGATCTCCAAGCACAGCAACCTCTTCTTCATCGGCCGCGGCTCGGACTTCGCCGTGGCGCAAGAAGGCTCGCTGAAGCTGAAGGAAATTTCTTACATTCACTCCGAAGCCTATGCGGCAGGCGAGCTGAAGCATGGCACGCTGGCGCTGATCGAGGAAGGGATTCCGGTCATTGCGCTCATTACGCAGGAGGATCTCTACGAGAAGACGCTCAGCAACATCAAGGAAGTGAAGGCCCGCGGCGCCCACGTGCTGGGGATCGTGAACGGCGGAAGCGAAGAAGAAGTCGGCAAATCCGTCGACGAGCTGTTCGCCATTCCGAAGACGCTGCCGCTGCTCACACCGGCCCTGTCCGTCGTCCCTCTGCAGCTGATCGCGTACTACGCGTCGCTTGCTCTTGGCAACGATGTTGATAAGCCGCGGAACTTGGCGAAGAGCGTGACGGTGGAGTAGGTTTGGGGTTGTTGGTGAAGCAGCAGTTGTTGCTGTTCAGTGACATTAAAATTAGAAACTTTACATTAAAGTTGGAAACTCGACATTAAAGTCGGAAACCAATTATAAGTATATAGCAAAGAGTCCCGATCGTAGTTTTGAACTAATCGGGACTCTTTGTATTTATTAATTTGTGCACGTCTCCATCTAGCCCTACTGTACTGTACTTGCGGCGGATCGGAAAAATACATGTACATTTTAAAGGAATGTACCCGAACTAATGCCAGTTAAACCCAAAAGGATTTACATTCTGCAATTTTCACCTGGACCGACGAGAGTGAAGTTTTGGGCTATTTCTGCCGATACGAATACCGAAAGTCTGGACGTGGAAAAGCCGGATGTACGCCTCCGTCGCCGCGGCAGCTGCCTATGGTGGTTCCAGCATAAAGGGGAGCGGGCAGCCCCCCGACTTTAATGCTTATTGTTGCTGCGATTGCCTCCACAACTGCTCGAAAGCTTCCAATGTAACAAACACATAGCCTTCTACTTTTAAAATATCTTCAGCTTGCTTGATACGGTCCGGCCCGTAGTGCCAGCTGTATGCCATCGCATGCATGAACTGTCCGTTCCCCATGTTGTCACGTATTTCTTTTACTAGTGCCTGAACGGCACCTTGATCTTTGGCCGGATCGTACGTGGGATAGAAATCCTCCGAAGGCCAACGTGTCAGATTGTGAAAAATGGGGACTTCACCTTGGAGCATTCGATTCGCATTGGATGCGTTCGTTTCATTATTTCGGCCCATATCGGCAATTATTGCATCGATGTTCATATTGGGAAGGACATACGTGTTCATAAAATCATCGTCTGCCGCATCATTTCGTCCGGACCAAGGATGCGTGTACAATCCCAGCATATCCAAATCCATCGAGCGCATATAAGTATCCGATTGCCGAAAATAGTCGTTTAGAATCGCAGATTGATCCATGATGATAGTATCGTCGGCATCCATGATTCCTTTGCTGCCATAACCGAGCAGGGGATAACTGTAACCTGCCCCCGAAATGGCGTTGAAGAAATAGTCATCATCAGTTTTTGTTTCATAAAGCATTTCGAGCACCCCAGGCATTAAAAACTTTACTGCAGGAGCAATACCGTAATTCACGGCAACATTGCCCCGTTCTCGCTGATCCCATTGAAAGAATTTAAGCCCGTATTGATAATATCCCGTCGAATCTCCGCTTTCGATCATGGTGACCGCGACATACTTTTTGTTCGGGTCATAGGTTAGCGGAGGCCGGTTGCTCTTCTGCTGAAATGCATTCTTGGACACCGGTACGCCGGAGTGAAAGGAGAAGTTGCCTGCAAAGTCGTTAACGATGGTATACTTGCCATACTCTCCAGCCAGCTTGACCCCGCCAAATTCGGTGACGCCCATTTCAACCGTTTCCAATGGCGGCTCGGACGGTGGACTCCCTTTAGCTCTGGGAGCAATCACCTGCAATGTCCAAATCGATAGAAATGAATCGGATGCAATTCTTACGTAGCGTCCTGTTGTTCCCTCGGGAAGGGTCTCGGTGTTCTTGCCGTTCGAAATCCCGTTATATGTTCCGACCTCAGAATACGTTACACCATCCTTCGATACTTCAACACGAAACGGGGCAGAAGCCTCCCAGTTTATGATAATATACCGGAGATCCTTCTCTTCACCCAAGTCTACATTAATCCAGCGTGTTCCGGCATCCGTGTTAGAAGCCCATCTGGTAGCAGAGTTTCCATCCACGGCTTTGTCAGGTGTGACGGTTACATTGTCCATCCAGGTTCCGCTTGCCGTAACCTGCTTGCCGACGGCCACGTCTTCCATCGAGGCCGGATAGTCCAACTTAACCGGTTGAGTACCGGTCGCAGCCCAGAATCCCAGTACCGGAATATTGGCCGGCGTGTGCTGCAGCAGATATCGGATATGATCCTCAAGTTCAGGCGTGTAGTTATTATCTTTAGGTCCCGACAACCAAAATGTCGGTATTTTGAATTGAATCAAATAGTCACGTTGATAATGATGGGGTGTATTATAATAAACGTTTGCCAGAACATCATGCCGCTGGCGGCTCCAGTAACGTTCATATACCCATTTATAGGCACGGGTCGCCGTTGCCATTTCGGCTTCTTGACGCAAATCGATCCGAACTTCAAAGCCAAGCTGTTTCATACTGTCGACCATATCCGGGTAAACGATCAGCAGGTTGTCGACCCCTGCAATGTTGGTGGCGATGTTGATCATATAATCCTTGGCCGGGTCGGCGACGACCAGTCCCTTAATGAGTTTTTCCTTCTTGTATCTATCAAACAGGTCGTTGGGATCAGTGACTTCTACTTCCTTCTTAACGTATCCTTTCTGCTTATAGTGTTCCAAAATCCAATATTCGTTTCTAATCGAGTCGTAACTGTGCTTCAAATAAATCTCGGGTTTCTCACGATTGACTAATCCTTGCAAGGAAACTAACGCCAGCATCATGCCTTCCGCCTGTTCCTCCGAATAAGCGGAATTGTTTAAACGATCCAGGTTGTACGTATACACGGTTTTTGATATTTTGTCGGATTGCGGAAACATCTGGTGCGTTTCTTTTTCCTTTATTTCCACTTTTGCAAAAGCCGGTGCCTGCAAGCCTACAGCCAATAGGAAAACCACGAGGATAACGACAGTTTTTCTCGAATTCGTTTTCAGAATTATTCCTCCTTATACCTCTACTAGGACCTGTTCTTACGTTGCGGTATGTTCGACAGTTTGAAATTATCACCACCCATGTTCTTCATTTGTGGTCAATTAACACGTCCAATAATAACCATAACATGTAAACGGTACCAATTATATCATAGGAGAGATTCGACGGTAACCATTTCTCCTAAAAAGTAAAACTCGGACCCTAGATATAAAGAGCTGGAAGTTCCACTGAAAATCTTTTGGAAACAGAAAAATGGTCACGCACGTAAACCCTTACTATACATTCAGGCTGAACATGAGTGAACGCCTTCCGTTGGAAGAAGGTGTTATCGAGTGAGTGAGAGGCGCATATCACCGAAACGTAAAACGAAGAAGCTGGCCAAATTTCTCCGTGGAGAAAGGCCAGATAATGCCTATCTCAAAAGACGCTGCTATAGACCGGCGTTCGAGTAAGCGAGCAATCCGGATTAATAAGGGCAAGGGGAGCAAGGTCGCATTGTCCCTTTCCCTCAATCGTTCAAAGAAATGCTGGCCATGCACGCCGAAAAAAGAAGCAGGCGGTTTATCTGTTCGAATCATCGCGGAAGATTAAATATACCGATAGGGGAATAATTGGGAGGCGATCTCCAACTTTCGAAAACAACAGATAAACAATCACCGCACTAAGCATATGTCTGAATAAAAGTCGAGTTGATTTCAGGCGATTTCCCCTGATTCGCTCGGCTTTTTCTTTTCTCTACGATATGTTCCGCCACCAGCACCACTCCCAACTTGAGCGTAACCTTCCAGACCCTTCCAGCGTATAAGTTGTAAACCAAATGTGGGCGATTCGCATGCATATTATCTCTACTGTTGGAATTCTGTTTATCCTCATTTTCTTCGTTCTTCATATCGCCATATGCGTCTGGGCTTATCGCGATAGCATCAGGAGAGGAAAGAGCAGCGAATTCGCAATAATCGTCGCAGTGGGGCTGTTATTTTTCCCGCTAGTGGGTCTCATCGTTTATTTGTTAATCCGGAATGATTAGATAAATCTAGGAATGCTCAGAGTGCAGGAAAGCCTCTTCCAGTTCGGCACCATTGACATCACACTTCCCCAGCAAACGCCATATGTCGTGTAATATAAATTAATGAACTGAAATACTATCCATATGTATTCTACACATCATAATGAAAACGCTTCAATAATACCTCGGAAAGGAGGGGATGCCAAACGACGCCATCAGAAACCGCACCCTACATAATACTTGTATGAAAGAAAGGATGAGACATTGATGAGAACAAGCATGAAAACGTTAGTATCGCTTTGCTTATTGCTGTCCGTATTTTACGGCCACGGATTGGTCCGCATAGGGCAGCCTGAGGAGGCGGAGGCGAAAGGGAAGAACGACAAGCTGTACATCTATAATTTGAACGAGTTGATCCAGTCGACGCCCGACATGCATGAAGGAGACAATCTGACGGCATACGCTTACGATTTCGTGAAGATGGCTGCCGCGCTGCAGGGGATTGCGAACCGGAACGAGAAAGGCGACAAAATCTATTATATTTTCCAGACGGTGAATGAAATCCAGAATCCGAAAAGCTTTCAGCCAGATCAGTATTGGCTCGATAAATTGGATGACCCGAATCAGTATTTGAGCCGGTACGATCAGGTTCAGGTGGCTACGGACCGTTTCTACAAGGACCTGTTCAAGGATTTCCGCAAGCGGGTCAAGGGATTGGTGCTCTGGACCGACAGCATTCCGGCCACTTCCAATGTCGCATCGACGATTGCCGGCGTCCAGGATTATCTTCCGGTCCGCAAGGGCGGAGAGCTGCACAAGGAATTGAAACGAAATTTGCCGAACGTTCCGGAGATTGATCTGGAACGGAAGTTTGCCGGCAGCTACACCACGATTCCGGAAACGGACATCCCTGCTACAGGCAGCAAGAAAAACGACGTGTATTTATGGGCCAAAGCCAAATACATCGATACGGGCAAGGTGAATCCGCGCTATGTTACTTATGCCGTGGATGCGTATTCCAAGCGCAAGGACAGCAAGGGCGGTCTCCTCTATGAACATGATTTGTATAACCGCATGCTCATCAATTCGGATTATTACACGGCTAATAAAGGGTTCTTTGTCGACTTAAGCCCGCTTTCCGACAGAGCCCCGGATGACGATCCATCGCAGCCGGTCGGCACCGATGTGGATACGTTCCACCAAATTTTCAGTTCGCTGCGCGAGAAAGCAGGGACGGACGTCATTACGGTCGGGGGATTCAGCGCCTGGCATATCAAATATTCCGACCAAGCGGATCCGAGCCAGCCTCATCCGATAAATGCGGAATGGGGAATGGTCGATCTGATATCGGAATATTATGCGCAGCTGGATGCCGACGCTCCGGGCTTGATGGGTTATGCGAATGCATCGGTGTTCAGGCATATCCCGCTGAATACGCTGAAGCAGTCCAACGATAAAGGGGATAACGGGAAGGAGTTCGATCCTACCAAAACATACGTCGCCTTTTATATGGGGGATTTTGATTCCGCCGCTTGGTCCTCCGCCATTCTGCCCGCTCTGTGGGATAATCCGGGAAGGGGCGAGATGCCGCTCGGCTGGGCGGTCGTTCCGAATCTGTCGAAGCGGGCGCCGCATGTCTACAATTACTTATATGGGAGTGCGACGGGCAACGATTATTTCATTTCGGGCGATAACGGCGCCGGTTATTTGAACGCGATCCGTCTGCCGTCCGAATATTTGTCGCAATGGCGTGAATATAACAAACAGCAGTTTCAGCAATTTGATCTAAGCATTGCCGGCTTTGTCATCACCGATTTTTCGCCCAATCTGCCTGCTTGGCTGCAGAAGGAATATGTTCACTTTGCTCCGGACGGCGTCGGGATCAACAGCGGGCCGGAGCAGCCGTTCGTAGGCACTACTCCTTTCATTAAAGTGATCGATATGATCAACGGGCATTCGCCAGCCGACGCTAACAAGGTCGAAGAGGGCCTATATCGCCATCTTAACGGCAATCCAAGCCAGAAGTTCTGGTTTTTCCGTACGATTCTGGCCGATCCCGACAAGCTGGTTCAAGGGGTTCGTCAGCTTCAGGCGGCTCATCCGGAGCTGAATCTTGAAGTGGTCGATCCGTACACCTATTACCGCTTCTACCGGGAATCGGTCATGGCGAACAAGAACACCGACATTCTCGGAGCCGACTTCAACACCGCCGGCAATGTGGAAGAGCTGGCCTACCTGTATCAAAACAACGGCAGCTCCATAGACGTGAACCACCGTTTCGCAGACGGACATTCCAGCTGGTCGTATGAATTCGACTTGGCGGACGATGTGAATAACGCGACCGTGATTTTGGACATCGAGAATCATTACGTGATCAGCGGCTCGAAAGACGGTGAAACATGGACGACGCTTGCCACGGCGGATGGCAGGGCACCGCGCGGGATGGTCAAATTGGATATTTCACCGCTGCTTGTAGATAATCCGACCAAGACCGTGTACCTGAAATTTAACGACGGCTCCACGAATGACGGTTGGGGGCCGAGCCTGTACCATGTGACTTTATCCACGTCCGTCAACATTACCGAAGCCACCTTCGATACGAACGGCTCGGCGGACGAATGGCTATACCTGACGGAAAACAACGGCAGCAGCATCGAGAACGATCACCGCGTTACCGGTCAGACGGGCAGCTTCACCTATAAATTCGATATGGCCGATCATGTGACCGGAGGCTCCGTACGGCTCGATATCGCTCATGATTACGTCGTTAGCGGCTCCAGCGACAATGCGACTTGGACACCGCTGAAGGAAGCGGGTGAAAATGCAGATAGAGGCATCGTATCGCTCGATCTAACGCCGCTTCTTCAGAATAATCCGTCCAAGACCGTCTATTTGAAAATTAGCGACGGTGCGGGCGATAATGCCCGGGGGGCCAGCTTATGGCAGCTTACGTTAACGACGAAGTCGGGCGATTCGCTCTTCTACTCCGGCTTCGAGCCGGGGGAAACCGAGCCGGATTGGCTCGATTCGATCGATCCGGCCGCAGGTCGGTTAAATGTGACGGGATACGGCGGGACCGCCTCTCCGGAAGGATCTCCGCGGAGTGGGGAGCAGTCGCTGGGCGGAAACTCAGCGTTCAGATACGCCGGTCGAGACAACAGCAGCTCGGCATCGTTCGCGTATTTCAGAGTATTCGATGTGGATATTCCGGTAGATGCAACGACCAAGCTTAGCTATTGGTTTTATCCCGAGCAGGACCTTGGCCGCCATGTCATGGTGGATTTGATCTTCACGGACGGCAGTACGCTCAGAGACAGCGGCGCCGTCGATCAGAACGGCATCCGCATGCATCCCAGTACCCCGCGCGGGAGCATCGGCAAGTGGAATTATGTCCGGAGCAATATCGGGCAATGGTTGAACGGCAAAACGATCGACCGTATTCTGGTCGGCTTCGATACCGGTCCGGGCACGGGGGACTACAAAGGGTATATCGACGATATTACGATCGGCAAGTAGCGCTGGCAGCGGATGAACAAGGATGGCTCTCGCGGAATCTCGCGATCCGCAGGTCGATGGCTTGCATTCCCGAGAGGCTTCCAAAGAGATGTTAGGAGGATGACAAAATGAAAAAGAAATTATGCCATCTGCTCCTCATTGCCTCGCTTGCAGCGGCCCTGTTCCCTGCTTTGTCGGTGCATACGGGAGCGGCTCCCGTTACTTATGAAGCGGAAGACGGCGTGCTGTCCGGCGTAACGGCCGCCACAGCTACTGCGGGGTATTCCGGTACGGGGTACGTAACCGGATTCGACAGCGAGACCGATTCCGTTACGATCACGGTCAACGCGCCGGCAACCGCATTATACGAGTTGACCGTCCGTTATCATTCACCCTTCGGAGATAAAAATACGAGTTTGGTCCTGAACGGAATGCCAGCCGGCGAGCTGACGCTGAAGGGTTCTGTGGGCTTTGCCGATGCGTCCGGCGGCAAAATCTTATTGAATGCAGGCAGCAACACGATTGGTATTGTGAATAACTGGGGTTGGTATGAAATTGACGCCATAACGATTGAGGAAGCGCCGTCGCCGCCACCGCATATGATCGGCAAGTCGCTTGTTACGAGAAAATCGATGAAGGAGACCGAGGCCCTTTACGCTTTCTTGAGGGCGGAATACGGCAACCATATTTTATCGGGCCAACAAAACCTAGCCGATGCGGAATGGGTGTATGCGAATATTGGGAAGAAGCCCGCTGTTCTGGGGCTGGATATGATGGGTTATTCTCCGTCGCGAGTCGAATACGGCACTGCTTCGACCGAAATTGAGAACGCGCTAAAGTGGGATGAACAAGGCGGAATCGTAACCTTTGCCTGGCATTGGAATGCGCCGAAAGGACTTATCGACCAGCCCGGAAAAGAGTGGTGGAGAGGATTCTATACGGATGCGACAACGTTCGATGTCCGGTATGCGATGGATAATCCCCAGTCTGAGGACTATCAATTGTTAGTAAGAGACATCGATGCAATCGCCGTCCAGCTCAAACGCCTGGAGAAGGCGAAGGTTCCCGTCCTCTGGAGACCGCTGCATGAAGCGGAGGGCGGTTGGTTCTGGTGGGGCGCCAAAGGGCCGGAACCGGCCAAAAAGCTGTACCGGCTTATGTACGATCGCCTTACGAATCATCATAAGCTGGGCAATCTAATATGGGTCTGGAACTCGGAGAAACCGGAATGGTATCCGGGTGACGATGTTGTCGACATTATCAGCGTTGACAGCTACCCGCAGGCAAGGGATTACAGTCCGATAAGCAATCGTTACGATAATTTGAAGGCGTTGGTACAGGATCGCAAGATGGCTGCGCTTACCGAGAACGGTCCGATTCCGGACCCGGACTTGCTGCAGGTCTATCATGCCCATTGGAGCTGGTTTGTCACATGGGGAGGACAATTTATCAATGACGGCATTCAGAACAGCCGCGAGCATTTGACCAAGGTCTACAACCATCCTTATGTCCTTACATTAGACGAACTGCCGGATTGGAAGAAATATAAAAATAAATGATCGTCTGAGGCGTGTAAATCATGAAAGCCCGGCCCCGAAGGAAATCGGGGCCGGGCTTTTGAGTATCGCTACATAAATGGCGGAATCATTCTATAGAAGTGATAGCGTTCGCCTCTTGAGCCTTGATACAGAGGATCGATGCATGATCCGCTAATATAGCATTACTTGCCGGCTTACACGTAATAGTGAAGCGGGTACGTCCGGTAGCGGGCCGGCGCCATCTTCTCGGTTGTATGGAAGCCGGCAGGTGCCTTCAGCAGATCCGGGATGCGGTTGACGACCGTCGCGCAGGTCAGCTCAACCGTAGCGGGACGCGCAATTTTCAGCTCCGTATCCGGCTCGCCTTTGATCGTCCAGTCATTGCGGTCGACTTCGCCTTCCGCATATACTTTGCCTTTACATTCCGTCACGATGACAGGCCCTTGCTGCGTAACCGTCGTCACGATGGCCGTCATGCCCGTCGCATCGCCGGCAGGAATCGTCTTGCCCAGCGTCGTCGAATGCAGGTCCTTGTCGTGCGTCGTCGGCACCAGCTTCTGCTCGGTCGAGCGGATCGTCCAGCCGAACTGCGAACATAACCACTCGTTGGCGTTCCACATGAACGAAGGGAGAGCGTCGTTATGGGCAATCTGCTCTTCGAATTCCGCTTGTGTCAAACCTGCTCCATGGACTTGGGCTAGGGCAATGCCGTATTCCTCGACGTTATAGCTCGATCTGCCTTCAATCCGGTCGATCCGGTGAGTGGCGCCGGCCAGTGCGGTAATCAGATTGCCCCAGAAGACGTCTTGATAGCCCGATCCGGTCAATGTGCAGCCGTTCTGCTTGGCAAGCGCGTCCAGCCGGTTCGTCAGCGCCGGTGAAGTCGTCCAAGGATAGAGCGCTTCTTCACAGGTGCTGATCGCATTAATGCCGTGTTTGGCGGCCAGTTCAAACGCGTTGTACGTATCCGACATCAAGCTCGTCGTGGCGATGATGCAGACGTCGGCGTCGCATTCCTGGAACACCGCCTCGGCATCGGAGCGAACGGGCACGTTCAGCTTCATCGGCAGTCCGGCGATTTCTCCTGCGTCTTTACCGACAATTTGCGGGTTGGCATCGATAGCCCCTACAATTTCCGCGCCTTTCTCAACCAAATAGCGCAAGAAGTAGATCCCCATTTTACCGCAACCGTATTGAATGACTCTCACTTTCTCCAACATAGCGTTACCTCCTAGTTGTTCTTTTTTTCACAAAATAGGATTTGATACGTTAGGAGCTCCTCATGCCTCTAGGATAGACTCTATTGTAAGAATAGAGTCAAGCCCTGCGTATCGGAATTTGCAATCTCATAAACATCTTTCGCTGCTGCTGCGGAATGATCTGCATATCCGCGATCACTTCGCAAATATAATCGCCCGCAATTTCATAACCATTCTCCATAATATAGTCTCTCAGCTTGGCCGCATAATCCCGCTCGCTGAAGAAGTCGCTGCAGTATGTGCATGCATATTCGCCCTCCGGAATCGTCTCGATTCCTTCCGAATCGGGAAAATCGTTATCCACGAACACGAAGAGATCCGTGGATACGAACGATTGCCGCAAAAGCGCCTCTTGCCGGATCAGCGACCCGACATTGCAGAAATAAGCCATCGGCAAATGACGGACGCTTGCGTGCTTACGCAGTTCCCGGAGTATATATTCGAATACGTCCAATGTATGGCTGTAGATATCGAGCTTGCCGTTGTACACAAACATCTTCCGCTCAGCTATTCGCTGGATATCAATTTGCCCGTTTGGCTGCGCGTTCAGCACCGTGTTGTAATTTTTGATGCTAAGTTGGACCGCTTTCTTCATATGATGCAGCTGCTTCAGCTTGCTGTCGATAAGATCGGCCTGCTGCTGCAGCAAGCCGGAAACAATATCGATGTTGTCCGAATCGAGCCGTTCTTTGATCGTATCGAGGGAGATGCCCAAATACTTCATATACATGATCATATCCAAGCGGGCGCATTGGCCGATCGAGTAGTACCGGTAGCCTGAATACTCGTCAACGTATTCCGGCTTCAGCAAGCCGATCCGGTCATAATGCCGCAGCGTTTGAACGGTTGTCTGGCAAAGCTCGGCCATTCGTCCTATCGAGATGTTGTCCATAAATCGCACTACCCTTGTCCTTCCATGCATATTGCCGCCAGCAGAAAGTCGTACGTCCCGCTTCATGCCGAATAGCGAGAGGCGGCACGCGGATAAGCCTAGCCCTTCCTATCCAAGTGGAGGGGGCGTAACGATTATTGTATCCCCTCATGGGGAGTGCTGCAGTGAACAAAGTCACTGTGCTATGGAAATACGTAGACTTTGGGAGGGGAGAAATCAAACTTGAAGATTGGTTCTCATGAAGGGATAGGCTTCTGGCTTGAGCCAAGCCAGATAGACACACACAGAGGGGCCCGCATCTTGGACAACTGAACGTGTATTCAGAAATCGCGAATGCTAGGCCCCTATAATTCAACCGTTCATTTTCTTCCATACAGCTTCTGCAATTTGAATCCGAGGCTCGATACCCTCCCACCGGTTCATGCAGTGGTACAGAATCATTTCCAGATCGTTTTCTCTCTGTTCGGTGACCAAATTTCTGTAAAGAATGTTCATCAACCAATTCGTCAGGTTTCGAAGCTGATTCCGATAGCAATAGAATCGAATCACATCGAAATCAACCGTTACGGATCGGCTGAGCTGCCGCACATAAGCGGAATAGAATGCTTCGAACTCCTCCCCGATGTATCCGATCATATCGAGTTCACGCGGCGCAAGCTGAGCGGACTCCCAATCCAGCAGATAGAGCTCGTTCTCGGCATAGATCAAGTTCCCTCCCCACAAATCGCCGTGAGACAGCACCATCTCTTTCGGCTGTGCCAAAGCTGCTTCACGAAGCCGACGAATATGACTCCGCATATCGCCGATTTCGGTTTTTCTCGGGAGTACTTGTTCGATTAGCGATTGCGTGATGGGATCATCCGATGTTTCAATGCCTTCAAGATATGCCATACATTTGTCCAGATCGGGCACGAAGGAAACGTCATAGGCTTCGGTCATCAGCGTCGATTGGCCGATGTCAGGGGTGATCTGCTGAAGCCGGGCTACCGACATGCCGATGGATTCGAGAATCGTATTCGAAAAAGGATATGCCTCTGCTAATGTTTCTCCTTCAATATAATTAAATAATGCAACCGTACAATCGCTTAAGGCTACGGTGAATTCGTCGCGCAGCGTTTTGATCGGATAGGTAAGATGGCGAAAAAGCCCCTCCCGATACATACGGCTCGTTAGCGGCAAGTAGTGATTTAAGCGGAGGATGCCTCTGCGGTGACTATCGTTCGCATGGTCGAACAGCTTCAGATAGAACCGTTCCCCGGACGCCCCGTTCACCTGGTAGGAATAAGCCGAGTCCCCGATGGGGATAAAACTCAGGCTCTCTGTATGTATGCCATATGCTTGATCGAGCTTCGCCAGCAAGATCGATTCATCGATGCGATACTTTTGCTTCATTGCCCGTTCACGCCCCTTACGGCCTGTAATGGTTAAACCTATGAGAATTACACTGCCTCAATCATATAGCTCATGAATAATATTCTTATCTTGGATGGGAGAGAGGCTATGAGGTCATGCGCGCTTAAGAGCCAAATTGCTCCTTATAGATCGCGACGAGATCATTCAACATGTCTGGGCGGCGAGTCGGAATACGCGGGCAGGGATGGTAGTAGTTATTGTGTTTAGGGTGCATTTTCCCGAAAAAAGGAACCCCCGCTTGACTGATCAAGTCAAGCCAGCCTCTTTTGCTGAGCTCGAGATTGTTCCAGCTTGCCCGCCGTTCAACCCCCCAGCCGATCAGGAGCCACGGATGGCTCTGCAGCTCGCCTATAGGAATCAATGAATCCCGGATGCCGCACACGTCGGAATGAACCAAAGCTTCGAACTGATCGACGGCATGGACGGACTTTGCATTTTGAAGATTGAACAGGTTATACAGATGGAAGCGACCGGTCAGGGGAGTCTCACCTCCATAAATCGCTTCAAGAAAAAGGATCAGCTGCTCCATCGTCGGATCGGGCTTGATCGCGCCGCTCGCTTGCATGGAGGTATGCAGCGTCTCCATTAAGCCGGGATGATGGGCATGATTGAAGTCGGCCGATCCGGGGTTCAGCAGCAAGCTGGCTCCAATAGATTTCTTGGAGTCGCCCCACTGAATATATGCCGAGGTTCGAAACGTATGGCCGCCTCGTCTGGCGAATGTCCCATATGCTTGGGGATGACTCAAGATAACCCTCCTCCGTTCCTGCCCGTTCTACCCTGATCAGACCCGGGCACGGTCACGCTTAATCCAATGCCAGCTCTTCATTAACATCATGAAGGACATCGCCAATTTTCCGTTTGTTTATAACGACATCTGCCATGGAATCCAGAGGAGTTGGATCATGATTGACGATGACTAATTTTGCACCCTGTTCTTTGGCCAGGACAGGGAATGAATTAGCGGGAGAGACGACCAGCGAAGAGCCTAGGACAATAAACAAATCCGCCTTCCGGGCCTCACGGCCTGCCGCCGCCAGCACATGCGAATCCAAGGATTCGCCGAATAACACGACGGATGGGCGGATGAAGCCGCCACAGCTGCAGTATAAGCGATCGTTGAAGTAATCGTCCGTTGGATATACGGTCCCGCAAGCATTGCAATGCAGCCGGCGAATCGTTCCGTGCAGGGTAAGCACATTCACGTTGCCGGCTTGTTCGTGTAAACCGTCGGTATTTTGGGTAATGATCGATTTCAGCTGCAGCTGGTTCGCCCATGCGCTTAGAACGTCATAGCCCCGATGGGGATGGGTCGACTGCAAGGCCTGAATCCGCATCCGGTAAAATGCGACGAATTCCTTCTTGTTGTAAGCCATCGCCTCGGTGCTGGCTAACGATTGCGGATCTCGTCCCTGCCATAATCCCTTCGATGAGCGAAAATCGGGCACCCCGCTCTCCGTACTCATTCCGGCGCCGCTGAAGATCACGGTATACTTGGATTCTTTCAGCCATTGTGCGAACATGGCATTCACCTCCGTCATTGCTGTGGCTTGATTTTAACCATATGAACGATTACTGCCATCAACCGCTTGGTCACTTCGTTCTTGTCCCCATTGTGCTATGAAAGCGCCTCGGATTCAACATTCCCAACAATATCCCGCTATTCTTTTTTCATTCTGTGATAGATTTATCGTATTCATTTCGTATTACTGGATAGGTACCAATACGCAATGGAAGGAGAGGTGGACCCTTGAAAGTCACGGAAGACAGTGTTGTACAACACATAAAGAACAAGAATGAGAGAGCAATTCTCTTCATTATCGCTCAGTATGGAGGCTTGCTTACGGCGATTATTAAACGTCACTTGAACTACCAGCAGCAGGATTGCGAGGAATGCATGGACGACGTGCTTCTCGCGATATGGAATAACATTCACTGCTTCAATCCGGATAAAAACACATTCAAACAATGGATTGCGGCGATTGCCAAATATAAAGCGATCGATTACCAAAGAAGACAAATCACCCTGCAAAATAAACAGTTTACCGTTTCGGAATGGGATGACGCGATGCTGAAGGCGGAAGAACCGTCCGATCGAGGCCGTGTCGATGAGCTGTTAGAGCAGTTAACCGACAGTGAACGGGCCATTTTCGAGAAATATTATTTGGAAGGTACGCCTTCGCATGAAATTGCGCATGCATTCAATGCCAAGGAGTCATGGGTGCATAACAAGCTTTCCAGAGGCCGGAAGAAGCTGAAAAATTTTTTGCTGAACAATAATGAAGGTTAGGGAGTGAACGCGATGTCAATTTATAAAGATCTCAATCATGCAGACATGGATGTTAATCAATATGAAGAACAGGAGCTTACCAGCATCGACAAGAAGAATTGGGAACGCCGCGTGTTGAAGAAGATCAGGAAGCAGAAGCCCAGCCGTAAGAAGAAATATGCGGGAGCTGCGGCAGCCGTTATTCTGGCGGCGGGGATTTCGCTAAGCACGGGAATGGTGTCGTTCGCGAATGTGCCGTTTGTCGGCGGACTCGTTGAAGGATTCATCCTGGCGGATGAAAAGACGGATTATACCCCTTATAAGACGGAGATTGGCAGTACGGCTGAGAATAAGTTCGGGAAATGGACATTGAATGAAGTGATGGCCGATAGCGGTCAGCTGATCATCAGCTCGACGTTCGAGCCGGCGAAGGGGGTCGATTTCCATTACCGAATGCATCCAAGGCCAAATGTTCAAATGAATGGACAGGAGCTGACGGGCGGCGGGCTTCAGCAATCGATCAAGGTTAATTCATCGCAGTTTACGATTTATAATAAAATTCAGATGACGGACATGCCGATCGGAGAAACGGTCCGGTTTCACCTGGAGTTCGATAACCTGGACTCGACCATCGACTCGGAAGGCGTTCCGGTGGATACCCCATGGGTTTTCGATATCGAGGTTCCGACCGACCAGCTGGCGGCATCAAGCGAAACAGTCGTTCTGAACAAGGATGTCCCCGTTGGCAATGGACAAACCGTACATCTCGAGAAAATGATCGTGACGCCAATCTCGACGGTGCTCTACTATGACTGGCCGGAAGAAGCCAACCACATAGGGTTTAAAATCGTAAGCGAATCGGGAACGGAAGTACTGCTGGAAACCTCGACCATCTCGCCTGAAGAATCGTACAGCCGCTATGCTCCCATCGACTTGGAATCCGAGAAGTATTTCCTGGTTCCGTACGAGAGCTCCGAGAACCCTCATGCCGAGAACCCGGGTGAAGTACCGGAACAATCGATACCGGTTAATCCATTGGGGAGCGGGGTGCGTTGAAGACATAGAATGCGTTATTCGCCGAATTTCGTCCGATTTGCGGCGGTTGCGGACATCAGATTCGTTATGTGCTTCAGGTTCATTGATTTGAGGGGATTTGGGCTCAAATAAGGGATCTCAGGTCCGCAGCGAGAGTAATAATGCTCTTGAATGTTACAATAGCGGATCACAGGTCCGTTAACACACTAGTGTTACCAGGTGTTACTAGGTGTTATTTGTTGTGAAGCGAAGCGAATCGAATTCAATTGAATTGAATTGAAGCGCGGTTATATGCCAAATGAACGTTCAACGATGACAATGATGTGCTTCAATATAGGGTTAGTATAAGGTCCCGCCGATCGGCGGGACTTTTGCTATTGCGGACGAACGGCCGGCTGCGGCTTATCCGAAATCTAGGATCGGGCATGCGGTTAACCGGTTACCGTCATGCAGCGCAGCACCGGGCGCTGGGAGCTCTCGAGGTGCAATGCCGCGGCAGCGATGCCCGGTTGTGAGCCCGGCCTGCCGGCCCATAAGCCCAACCTGCCGGTTGATTAGCCGGGCTTACCGGTTCATTAGCCCAACCTGCCGGTTGATTAGCCGGGCTTACCGGTTCATTAGCCCAACCTGCCGCTTCATTAGTGGGCTTACCGGTTCATTAGTCCGACCAACCGGTTCATGGACCCTGCTTGCCGGCTCAAGGGATAGCCGTCATCTGTTTCGCCCGGTATTGGGCGGGCGTCGAACCGAAGCGCTTGGCGAATGTTTTGTAGAAGTAGCTGAGGCTGGAGAAGCCGCAATCCATGCATATATCGAGAATGCCTGCCTCGCTGTGGGCAAGCGATAGCGCGGCGTAAGACAGCCGCTGCTCGTTGATCCATTCGGTCGGCGTAATCCCGAAGTGCTTCTTCATCTCCCGGCAGACGTGTTCGACCGTGTAAGGGGCGAGCCGGTAGAAGGCAGCAGTTCCTTCTGCGAAACGCTCCCTCTTGCGCATCTCGGCAAGCAGCTCGTTCAACCAGCCCGGCACATCCGGGCCGGAGTCCTGGCGGGCAGGCACAAGAAGCTGCAAAATAGCTGTCAGCATGCTTCTTGCGAACGCGCGGGCCTCGGCTTTGTTGCCGGGGTACGCACCGCCGATCCGTTCATAGTAGCGGAGAATCGCTCTCATGTCCTCCGTTCCGAGCAGCCGGGAAGGGGGCAGCGCGGCTTCCGTCAAGCCGGCGGAATCGATTCCCTCCCCCAGGTAGGCGAAAGCGGAATGCATCATCGACACGCGAAAGTTGATGTTAAGGAGCTCGACCTCTTCATTCTCATACCGTTCATAGCTGTGAACGTCATGCGGCCGTATGAATACAAGCGTTCCTGCGCGGAGCGTTTGCCTGACGCCGTTCACCACGTGGTATACGGTCCCTTCCGTCACCAGGAAGCATTCGTAGAAGTCGTGATCGTGGGTAATCGTCCAATATTTCAATTTCCGGTGATAAAAGAACGCCGTCTCCAGCTCCGGATCGATTAAATCCTCCACCTTCAAATTCAGCATCCGCACGCCTCCTCGCGATTCATTCCATTATATCAATAGAGAGCAAATCTGTATCAACCCAAATGGAGAAAGAATGAAGCCTGTCATGATAGCTTATCAATAGAAAGGAATATTCGAATAAGGGAGAGGCTGACGCATGAAGGTGGATTTGAACTTAGATTGGCGGCTGACCTTCGAGGATTTGTCCTATGATCCTTCGAAGGCTCCGAGCATAAGAAGCAAGCAAGCGGATTGGCTGGCCGTGCCAACGCTTCCCTGCGATATTCATATGCCTCTGATCGAGCACGGGCTGATTCAGGAGCCGCTTGTCGCGGACAATTGCTTCGCGAGCGAATGGACGGAGAAGAAATCCTGGTGGTTCGCCAAGAGCTTTCGGCTGACGGCTGACATTCTGCAGCGCGAACGGATCGCGCTGCATATCGAATCGCTGGATTCCGAGGCCGATATATGGCTGAACGGCGTTCATCTCGGCCATCATCGAAGCGCCTTCTACCCGTTCACGGCAGACGTCCGGGAGCTGCTCGGCGAAGGGGATAACGATCTGCTCATCCGCGTAACGTCGGGGCTTGAGCACGTATCCGAGCAGGATATCGCCATGACGGAGGGCACGCTCGCGATGATGGAGAACGAGGCGATCCGCAAGCGGGGGGACGAGCGGCGAGCCAACATCAGAAAAGCGCAGTTCGTCTACGGATGGGATTGGGGGCCGCGCGTGGCGACATGCGGAATCGCGGGCGGCGTATGGCTCGACGCGCAGAGCGAGGTCCGCATCCGGAGCATCAGCGCGGTGACGGCAACGATAGAGCCGAGCGCCGTCGTCCGGTTTGAGGTGGAGGCGGACAACGCCCATCCTTTCCAAACCAGGGAAGCCGACTTGACGGTCGAGCTGCTGGGACCCGACAGTACGGCTGCTGCGAAGCTTTCGAAGCAAGTATGCCTTCGCTCGGGCTTTAATTATATCGAGCTTGAAGCCGTTATCCCCGACGCTGCGCTGTGGTGGCCGAACGGCATGGGAGAACAGCCGCTGTACACGGTTCGGGCGTCCATCCGCGCAAATGGCGAAACCATGGCATACCCCGAGTTCCGAATCGGCATCCGAACGCTTCATCTTAACACGGAGCTGGTCGCAGCTTCCGGGAGTAATGCTTCAGGCGAGCGGGAGCGGCAGTTCACGTTCGAGGTGAACGGCGTGCAGCTCTTCGCCAAAGGCGGCAACTGGATTCCGGCCGACTCGGTCGTCTCCCGCGTAAGCGACGAGAAATACGATACGCTCGTTCGCGAAGCCCGGGATGCGAACTTCAACATGCTGCGGATATGGGGCGGCGGCATCTATGAGCGGGACATTTTCTACGAAAAGTGCGACGAGTATGGCATTCTCATCTGGCATGATTTCATGTTTTCCTGCGGCAAATATCCCGATCATCTGCCCTGGTTCCGGGAAGAGACGGCACGCGAAATCGACTACCAGACCCGGCGGCTGCGCAACCATGCTTCGCTTGCGCTCTGGTGCGGCAACAACGAGAATCACTGGGGCTTCGACGAATGGTGGAACGCTTCGCGCCATCCAAGGTTCTACGGCGGTGCGGTAATCTATAACGAAATCGCGCCCGAGCTTATCCGCAAGAACTGCCCGCATATTCCATATTGGAACAGCTCGCCGTATGGCGGGAGGCAGCCGAACGGCAATGCTTCCGGCGACAGGCATCACTGGCATGACGGGACGATGAATCCCGATATGGAGCGGCGGATCACGCCCGAGATCTATGACGAGGTGCAGGCCAAGTTCGTCTCCGAATACGGCTACATCGGGCCGTGCCGCTACTCTAGCATCGAAACCTACTTCGGCGGCGCCGAGATCGATACGAGCAGCCGTACATGGGCGCTTCATACGAATACCTTCGAGAAAGATACCGTCTTGGCCGGCATCCGCAAGCATTACGCGGACCGGGACGATTTGACGCTGAACGAATATTTGCTGTACGCAGGGCTATGCCAAAGCCTGATGTACCAGTATTCGCTGGAATCGATCCGCAGCAAGGCGTTCTGCTCCGGCGCGCTGTTCTGGATGTACAACGATTGCTGGGGAGAGGTCGGCTGGACGATTATCGATTACTATTTGAAAAGAAAGCTGTCCTACTACGGCGTCAAGCGCGCCTTCGCCCCTCGGAAGTTGATTCTTAGGGAGCAGGCGGGCACGGTGGAGGTGACGGCCGTGAACGAGACGGATGCGCCGATCCAAGAGAGACTCGAATGCGGGTTTATGTCGTACGACGGCCGCATCCGCAGGACAGCCGTGGCGGAAGTGGCCATTCCCGCCCGTTCCCGCGGCGTCGTTCACCGTTTTGCGAAGGAAGCGGGCGGCGAAGCCGGCCTCTGCGTTGCGATTCCGCTTCTGAATCCAGGCCGGCTGCAGCCCGCCGTCCTTCGTCCCGGGGATTTCCGAACGCTGGCGCTGCCGGAAGTCCGAGTCCGGATCACGGAAAGCGAGCGCGACGGGGAGAACCTGCACGTGACCGTCTCCGCCGATACGTTCGTCCACGCCGTTCATTTCGACCTGCCGGACGATGTTCGCCTGAGCGATCATTATTTTGACCTGCTGCCGGGAGAGTCGCGGACGGTAACCATTTACGAGTGGTCCAAGGAAATGGAAGCGGGGCCGCTGGAGGTTCGTTGGGTTAGCTGCTAAAGGAATAAATGACAATTCGGGCCGTCCTTGTTCGTTGTTAGGGCGGCCTCGATAATTGCGGTACGGGGCGACTGAATGCAGATGAACCGGCCGGAGAAGGGTGAGATACACGGAGAGAGAGGATGGTATCGCATCGGCGAAAACGAAACAGGCGTGTACCGGAAGATGGACGTGAACAGATGGATAGCCGGTTCTACTTCATGAACAAGCGAACGATGTACGCAATGAGCGACAGAACGACGCTGATCACGATACAGGTGACAACCGGGAAGTAAAACTTGAAATTCCCTTTTTCGACGGCAATATCACCAGGCAGCCTGCCCAGATTAATGAACCGGCCGACGAACATCCAGATCAGACCCACGATAATCAGCACGACCCCGGCGCCCACAAGAAACTTTGGAACGTTATTCATATCCATACTCCCTTCGATTACATGGATGCATTATTTGCTAATAGCCGGGCTTCCATAAGTGATGCTGAACCAAAGATGCACGTAAGTGGCGGAGAATTCGACTGGAGACATGCCTTTGAAATGCTGAAAGCCGGGAAGGCGACGGCTAGCGGAATAAGGATCATTCCATTCTTGCTCATCATCTTCCTTCGCTAGCGGAGCTGCCTTGTTCCCGATTACGGTACTGCCCGGGCGTCATGCCGGTCTCGCGTTTAAACATGCAGTAGAAGTGATTGGCATCCTCCAGGCCGATCTCACTCCTGATTTCTTTCACGGTAAGCTTCGATTCCGCCAGCAGTTGCATGCTCTTCTGCAGCCGGCAGTCCTGCATATAGCTCTTGAAGGACGTCCCGAAGTGATGTTGAAACATTCTGGACAGATGGCGCTCGCTCCGATCGAGCTTTCGCGCGACCTCTTTCAAGGTTACGACGGCCAGCGGCATGGCTTGGATGGCTGCGAGGATTTGCGCTTTAACCGGGTGCGCCTCCTCCTTCGGCGGCCAATCGGAATGCTGTCCGATCCCTCTGCCGGCCGCAATGCACAGCAAGGCCAACAGATCGGTCACTCGCGATGTCAGACGGGTCCGGAATAGAGGGGGTTTCTGCTGAACGAGCGATTTCATGCGTTCGGACAGCAGGCGGAATTCGGCTTGCGTGTCGGCGATTTTGAGCCAGGGAGGCCTTCCTTGTTCAGCGGAGCCCGGCTTGCCCAGCATCCAGAAGATCAGCTCCTTCACTTCCTCGTCCATCACGATCCGGGTCAGATCATCCAGCCACTCCGCCCGAAAGATGACGTTTCTGACGAGCAGGGAGGCCGCGGAATCGGCCTTCGCAGCCGGACGAAAGACATGCGTCGTTCCAACGGGGATCAGATAGATATCCCCTGCCTTCGCGGTGACGGCGGTTCCGTTGATATACTGCGTCCCATTGCCGCCCAGCACGCAGATGATTTCCGGAAAATCATGCGTATGCTCCAGCAGCCAGTGATGCTCGTAGACATCCATGATGGTCAGAAAGGCGTCTTGCTTCAATACTTCGTTCGTCGGATAGTGCTTCGTCGTTCGTTTGGGAGGCATCGTTGCATCTCCTGTCGATCTGTCATCTGAACCTGATAGATGTCCTGTTTCCCCGTTAAAATTGCAGTTAGGTCCATTATACAATGATGGTGAGCTGCAATGTAATCTATTGCATCGGATCACTCGACTGATAGGGAGGGGAAATGTATGAGCAAGTATGATGTAGCTGCATTCATCTGGCCATCGTATACGGGAGACGAGCCCAGAACGAGGATGTTCTGGCCGGAAGGAATTGGGGAGTGGCAATCCGTTAAAAACGCGGTGAAGAAGTTTCCCGAGCATAATTGGCCGCGCAAGCCGCTGTGGGGGTATGTCAATGAAGCCGACCCCTATGTGATGGAGATGCAAATCAATGCGGCGGCCGACAATGGCGTCAACGTCTTTATTTACGATTGGTATTGGTATGACAAGCGGCCGTTCCTGGAGCAGTGCCTGAATAACGGATACCTGCAAGCGAAGAACAACGACCGGGTGAAATTCTACCTCATGTGGGCCAATCACAACGTCATGAATGTGTGGGATATCCGGATTTCCCATGACGAAGAAAATATGATTTGGGACGCTGCGGTGGATAGAGCGGAATTCGAGAAGATCGCCGACCGGCTGATCGAGAAGTATTTTAAGCATCCGTCCTACTACACGCTGGACGGCAAGCCGGTCTTTATGATTTACGATCTCGCCAATCTGATGAAGGGCTTGGGCGGCGCGGATGCAACCAAAGAAGCGTTCGAGTGGTTTCGCGAGCGCTGCGTTCAGGCGGGATTGCCGGGGCTTCATCTGCAGTTGACGATGTGGAGCGAGCAAAATTTCAATCTCAGCGGCGTCGACGGGGAGCGGACCGCCACGACCAGCGAGATCGTGAAATTTCTTGGGTTCGACAGTATGTCCCACTATCAATTCGTTCACTTCGTCAATATCGACCGGGATTACAATGAAATTATGGAGGATGTCGTCAAGGAATGGGAGCGGATCGACCAAGCCTATGACATTCCCTATTATCCGCACATCTCCCTCGGCTGGGACAACAATCCGAGGTTTCAGGGATTCCGTCCGGGCATCGTGAAGAACAACACGCCGGAGAATGTGCAGAAAGCGTTCCAGAAGGCGAAAGATTATGCCGATTCGCATCCTGAACGGCATCCGCTCGTCGTCATCAACAGCTGGAACGAATGGACGGAAACCAGCTACCTGCAGCCGGATGATCTATATGGATACGGTTATCTGAATGCCGTCAAACAAGTGTTTCTTTCGGAAGATTAACGGAACGGCAAAAGCGTCGGCCCGCCAGAATATTGGCGGGCTGACGCTTTTTTGCTTTGTGCCGATGCGCAAGTGGACGAGTCGATTGCCTCTGTCCGCCCAGGCACGGTTCAAAGGCTGCGGCAGCAAGTTGCAAGGTGCAGTTCGTTGAACGGCTGAGCGTTATGGACATAGGATTCGCTATTCACCGATTTTTGACCGGTTTGCAGCGGCTTGAGGACATCAGGTCCGCTAATTGTATTAAGCCCTGCCGTTTGGACCGCATTTTTGCTCCCATAAGGGCTTTCATGTCCGCTAGCACTCGTCAGAATCCAACGCGGATAAACTAACGGAATGAATGTCCGTTAGTTTATCCGCGTTGCGCGGCGAGCGACGATTGGACCCCATTAGATTGATATGAGCCTCAAAAGGCAGCTTAATTGCAGCACTCACCCAATATAAACGACGGCGCCTTCGCGCTCGTAGGCTAGGGGCAGCCGGGTTATGAGCATATCGATCCGGCTCAGCATCTGCTCCATCTCCTCGCCGCCGCGGCCGGCGGCCCACTGCTTCAGACGGTTCAGCTCGCCGAGCACGTCCGGGAGATCCTCCTCCGAGATGTCGATGCCGGTCGAGAAGATCGGAACCCACTGCAGGTTCAGCTCTTCCGCGGCGGGCATCCAGTAGGCATTGAAGAACGCTTCGGAGGCTACCGGCACGTTGAAGCCGAGCTCTTCCTCATTTTCGGGATGGGGTATAAAAGCACTTACTGACATCTATGGCTTCCCTCCAAACGTAGCATTGAATGTGTAATCCGGAAATTCTGTGCGCAGCTGATTCATGCTGTTCTCGACCGCCGTTCTAAGCGCCGGGGTATCGCCGTCCAGCCGGAAGACGAAATCGCGTATGGTGCGGATCTCATCCAGTGTCGGCACCTCCGGCGTACCGGTTGCTTTCGGCCGGGTCGTAGCGGCATTGTTCATCAGATTGTGAATACGCGTCCGCGTCTTGCCGAGAATCTGCTTGTCGGCGAACTCCTGCGGCGTCTGAGCGGGCAGTCCGGTCTTCGGGTTGACGCGATGCAGTCCTTCCGCGGATTTGTCCTCGTAAAAAATCTTCTTTTCCATATCAACCTGGTCAAACTCGCCGATCGGGCTGTTCTTGCTGTCTACAATTTCAACCTCGCGGTAATCCGAGCGGTCGAAGGCGGTTGTGCCGTCATCGCGGTCACCGTCCGGTTTTTCATCCGGCTTGTCGTCATCCGGTTTATCATGATCCGGTTTGTCTCCGCCCGGCTTCTCATTGGGCTTCTCGTTCGGTTTATCATCGGGCTTCTCCGGCCCGTCCGGCGTCCGGTCCGGGCCCGGGACATCCGGCTTGGGCTTGACGGGGACGGGCACCTCCGGTTTCCCGGGCTTGCGGAAGCCGATCCGGTCAAGCAGCTTGCGCCAATACCCGGCCCCCTTCTTTCCCGCCCAGGCGAAGGCCCGGCCGAACGGGATCCGGCTGATCGCGATGCCGACAAGCACGGCGGCGGCGTTCTCCGGCGTCAGCAGCTTCTTGGGATCGCGTATATAACCGGCGATTTCGTGGCCGCTGCCGGCGACGCCCCATACGGTCATCGCAATGCCGAGCGCAGGCCAGAATCCGACGAATAGTAACGATAACGCCAGCGCGCCGAGCACAATCGCCCCCTGTTCATACCATTCCAGGCGATCCCACCAATTCTGCAAACTATCGAAGAGGCAGGCAAAGCAGGCCGAATCCTGGCCGCCTGCCGCATAGACACTCATGCCCGCGAACAAACCGGCTGTCAGCAGCAGCAGAGCCAGACCGGCCACAATCCGGTAGAACGCCTGCATCCGTTCCCGGACCGGATCTCCTCTTCCTGCGGCTTCGCTGTTGCCGTAGAGCAGAATGAACCCGAGCTCCCGGCGTTCCCGGTAGAAGCCGAGCCAATGGACGAAGCGGCCGCGGTCCCGGAAGAGAGCCGCCGTCATATTCCACAGCTCGGAGAACGGGTTGAGCGGCAGCTCGCCCGGCAAAGACGGCAGCTTCCGCCGGATTTTATTGAGTGCCCAATAATCCGCCGAGACCGCCGCCGCCAGCATAAGAAGGAAGGCCGAGCGCGTCCGGTAGCCGCTTCCCGTCCATTCGTGAATCGTCAGAATCCACTCCGGCAGCCGGTTCTGGCCGTTGTAGGCGGCATGGTCGAGAATTCCCCAGGCGAGAAAGATCATCGGGAATAGGTAGACCGCCATGCTTAGCTTTGGCCGCAGCCGGTGAGCGATTCCGATCGCGAGCGCGATCATGGCGGTGATGACGGGGTGGCCGACGGTCATCATCGAAGGCAGGATGCTTTCCTCGAACCGCCCCGGGAACAGGGAGAAGAAATCCCAATGGATCGTCTCGCCGCCGAAGATGGTGAAGCTGTAGCCGAACTTATCCGAGAAGCCCCCGGAATTAACCCACCGCCGCGACAATTCCTCCATCAATTGAAAGCCGACGCCGGTGGCGCCGCCGATCAACGCGTAATCGCCGAGGCTGAGCGCGGATGCCCGTCTGGAGAAGAGAAGGAACGCCCCGAGCGGGAGCAGCTTCCACAGCTCCTCGAAGATCGGCGTCATGACGGCAACCGACCACGTGTCGTTCGTCCTCCCGCCGAATATCGCATGCAGGCCATTCATCGTCAGCGCGGTGAATGGCACGACGAACAGAACGCCCGACAGGACGAACAGCGCCACGGGCTTCCAGGGCAGCGTCTTGCTCCGGCATAACACCCAGAACTGAATCAAAACGTAGAAGGACCATAAATATTGCACGAGCATCTTACGGGAGTCTGGGACAACGAATAGACTGACGATAAAGACAATCAGCGAAATCCATGAAAAAATCGTGTACGTCGTTCGGATGAACGGATATTTCTTAATCAGGACCAGGATGAACCGGTATGCCGCCTCCAGCATATCACGAATTCCGCTGCGAAGCTGCCAGATCGTACTCGTGACGGACGCCTCCTCTCGCTGATCAGACCCGCGGAACAAGAGACGAAAGGTTTACCTCCCTGCGGCACCTGCCGAGTTCCTTATTTTCCCGGATCAAATAATAATGGTTAACCAGAATTCCCCTATGAAACTACTTCGTTGGGTTATATGGTTACGGTTATTAATATTCAGGATAAGCTTCAATACACCTGATAGGTTATATCTTTATAAGCCGCTCCCTTCGATTATGCATGTTTCTGCACCTTCTTGGCCCCTCCTCGCCATCTGAGGCATGCGTGGCGGGCATGCGGCGTTCATATTCGTGCAATCCGAATCCCAGTTAATAGTTAGGATCGAATAGGAGCTTACCATTTGTAAAAGGCTGCCGAAGTCGAAGCCATTCATCCGGCGTGACGGAAAGTAACATGCAGCCGGGCTCATTCTATTGTAAGATGCGATCCAAATTTTGGATAGCGGGCCGATAGGAGGAATTGGAAGCGGCAAGCCGGGAGGCATGACCCAGGGTGGGTGTCCCGCCTCGTTGCTTGTTCATGGCATATGCCGGCCTCCCGTGCAGCCCTTACTCACGAGCCGTACGAAGCCGATCCGGCGTTAACCGACCTTTAACGCCGATTAGAATCGAATAGGAGAAGACCCTAATTGTTGGAATGGAAGGCAGCAGGTAGAATAGGATATGCAATCATGAAAGCGTTTTTACGAATAGGAGGCTATATCGTGATTAAAGCATTGATTGTCGATGACGAATACTTGGTGCGGCTGGGACTGCGGAAGACGATTGCGTGGGAACGGCTCGGAATCGAGATCGTCGGGGAGGCGGAGGACGGGCAGACCGGGCTGGAGGAGGCGCTGAAACACCGTCCGGAGATCATTATTACCGATATTAAGATGCCGTTCCTAGACGGCATCGAGATGATGAAGCAGGTGAAGGACAGCAGGCTGGATGTCAGCTTCATCGTGCTGAGCGGCTACGGCGATTTCGAATATGCGAAGGGAGCGATCCGATACGGCGCGGCGGAATATTTGCTGAAGCCGGTCGAGAACGACAAGCTGGAAGAAGTGCTGGAGCGCGTCGTGGGCCGGATCGCGGGGGAGAGGACGGTTGCACGGCTGGGGAAGGAGAAGGTTTACGCCAATCTCGTCGCGGTCTTGAAGACTGTCCGGATGCGCAAGACGAAGTCCGCTTCCCCGCTGATCGATCAGGCGGTGGCTTACATACACGGGCATTACGCCGAGGAGCTGTCGATTGCGGCCATCGCGGAGCAGCTGCATATCAGCCCCTCTTACTTGATGCATCTCTTCAAGGAAGACATGCACTGCACGGTTGTCGATTACGTCACGGAATACCGGATCGGGCAGGCGAAGCGGTTTCTGAAGG
This sequence comes from Paenibacillus spongiae, assembly GCF_024734895.1. Classification (NCBI taxonomy): domain Bacteria; kingdom Bacillati; phylum Bacillota; class Bacilli; order Caryophanales; family Paenibacillaceae; genus Paenibacillus; species Paenibacillus spongiae. The sequence goes on along the minus strand of NZ_CP091430.1, from coordinate 6,886,362 downwards.
AACGGACCTATAAAATCTATGAAGTCAGCGCAATGGTCGGCTATCAGGATCATCGCTATTTCGGGCAGCTGTTCAAGAAAGCTACCGGATTGACGCCCCGCGAATTTGTGAAAAGCACGCTATATGAATAAAGGAGCGCAGCCCTGTGAACGTACGATTTCGGACTTGGAAGCATTGGAGCGTCGGCTCGAAAGTATTGGCTCTGCTGTTCGCCGTCCTGCTGCTGTCCTCGGTACTGCTGTTTCAGGCGACGAGCTGGCTGACGCAGAAGGCGGTGCGCGAATTCATGTACAACTATGTCATGATGAATCAGGAGAAGGCCCAGACCGGATTCGAATTTCTGCTGGGGGAGGTGAATATGCTGTCCGTCCGGCTGCTGACCAAGAGGGAGGTTTACCGCGCCGTCTTGGACAGCAAGGCAACCGAGGAACAGAAGGAGGCCGCGATCGCCAAAATCCTGGATGCGATGAACATCAACACTAGCGTCGTGCGCAGCATCGCGATCGTGACCGAAGACGGGCGCTATTACGGCTATGGCGGCGGAGCGGACGTCGGAGCGCCGGATCCGTTCTTCCTGAAGCGGGTCCGCGAATCGAACACGCCGGTATGGGGAGACGTGCGAAGAGACGGTGAAGGGCAGCCGTACCTGATGCTCGGCAGGAAGTATTACAATTTCAACACTGGGCAGCGGCTTGGCTATTTGGTCGTGTATATCCGGGAGAGGGCGCTATACGATGTGTATAAAAATATGGTGTTCTCCGATTGGGGGAATGCAATGCTGCTGTCGGAAGACAGGTATGTGCTGTCGGCCCCTGATCCGGCGCAGGCGGGAACGGCGATTTACGAGCCGGAGCTGTTCCAGGTCGGCGGCGACGGCTACAAGATGACGGAGCTGAAGGGCGATCCGGCGATTATTTTCAACTATCGGCTGACAGGAGATGTGCAGAAGAACGGGCTGAACTGGCACATCGTCAGCATGGTGTCTCAGCAAGAGCTGTTCAAGCGGCTGGGGCATATCAAACGGTATGCGTATGTGCTTCAAGCGGTGCTCATTGCGGCCGGCTTCGCCGTATCGTGGTATGTGTCCAAGCGGATCGTGACGCCCGTTAACCGGCTTGCGCGCATCATCCGCAAATACCGGGAAAGCGGCAGCACTGCGCGTCCCTACGTCCAATGGCAGAATAACGACGAGCTGGCCCTGCTGGAGAACAGCTTCAACGATATGGTCGTCCGGATCGAGGAGCTGATCGCCCGCAACAACGAGGACAAGGACCGGCAGCGGGAGACGGAGCTGATCGCGCTGCAGGCGCAGATCAACCCGCACTTCCTGTATAACACGCTGGATGCGATCGGCTGGATCGCCAAGATGAACGATCAGCCGACGATTGAGAGAATGATCATCGCGCTGGCCAGCTTCTACCGGCTCAGTCTGCATAAAGGCGATAAGTACATCACGGTCAAAGAAGAGCTCGGCATCATCAAGAGCTATATGACGCTGGAAGAGATGCGGTTCCCTGACAAATTCGAGGTGACCTACGAGGTGGATGAGGAGATTACGGACGATGCCGTTCTAAAAATCATTCTGCAGCCGCTCGTCGAAAACGCGATCAAGCATGGGATCGGCCAGAAGCGGGGCAAAGGACAGCTGCGGATCAAGGGATACCGCGACCGTAAGGATCTGGTATTCGAGGTTCAGGATGACGGAATCGGCTTCGATCCCGCAGGGCTGCATGGCATGCAGCAGGATACCTCTTACAAAGGCGGAGGCTACGGCATCCGCAATGTAGATGAGCGGATTAAGCTGGAATATGGCTCACGCTGCGGCATTCAGATTGACAGCAGCCATGGACGCGGGACGACGGTCACGGTCAGGGTCGAAGCCCGGAATGCGCCTAGGCGGATGAGCTGAACCGGCGCATCTTCTTATACAGGAGAGCCAGCGGCCGGACGATGGCGCTTCTCAACCGGCGGAAGGCATAGGCGGCCGCGGCGGCGGACAGAAGCGCCAGCAGACCTATCGTCCAGCGCAATTCCTGCAGCGGCTCCTTGGCATTGGCGAGCGGAACCGATAGCGTCAGCGCGATATTCGAATCATGTACAAGGCTCCGGATCACGACGGATGTATCGTTCTCGGCTGCGACCGGGCCGCTGTGCGCAGGCTTTCGCTCTATGCGTTGAATATCGATCGCGGCGCTGCGGAATAGGGCGTTCGTCGTTTGAAAATATTGCGCCAGCTTGGTCCCGTCAATATCCGCAACCAGGATGGCCAGCGGCTGCTCGGCGTTCTCGGGAATTTTCATGACGTAGGAGAGGATGCCGTCCTTGGCATACCGCAGGGCATAGTAGGACAAGTCGGCGCCGTCCCGGTACATCCATTCGCCCCTGGAGGACGGATCCGTGTAGAACCGTTCGAAATCGGGGTTGGCACGCAGCTGCTCCAGGGAAGGAATGTCCGAATAATTCGTCGGCGTGTAAGTGTAGCCCTGCAAAGAATAGATGGCGGCGCCGCGGATATCGGCATTCAGGTTGTAGACCATCCCGTTCAACACTTCGGACACCTCGGTCATATAGCCAGGCGAGCGGATGGCGGACATGACCGTGGCATTGTTGGCAATGACCTTCACCGTCTCCTCCGTATAGGTGAGAAACCGAGTCAGGTTGCCCGCGGACGTGTCGTAGAAGTGGCTGACGATACTGCTGAACTCGGAACGGATCAGATAGGCGGAGAAATAATACGAGACCGCACCGACGATCGTCACGCCGATGATTGCGGTTGTCATCAGGGTGACAATAATTCTGCGGGACAACAGCGCAAACACGGCGCTCACCTCCAGGAAGAGTATAGCACATCCGAAGGAAGTTGTTGAAGCGCTTTCAAACAGAGCAGGATGCTCCACCTTTTAGCAGGAACGCCTCATTTTTATCCTTTTATGAAAGCGCTATTATGAAGGTCGTAACCAGATTCCGCTCACGAGAAAGGGTGTTGACGATTGATGAAGAAGAACGGATCGCTCCTGCTGGCGGTCATGCTTATTCTTACGCTGGTGCTGGCTGCCTGCGCGCCTACGAGCAGCAAGGGCGGCAATGAAGCCGGGGGAGAGAAGGAATCGAACGGGAAGCGGGTCGATGGCGGGTCTGCCAATACAGGCGAAGCGGAAGGCGGGGAACAGACGCCCCCGGCCAACTTCGTGTTCGCGAACGGGGATTGGCCGAAGCCGACCGATGCGACGCTCGCGCAAGCCGAAGGATGGAAGAAAACGTTCGAAACCATGTATCCGCACATTGAGATGAAAACGGAAAATTTCGAATACGACACGAATACGTTTCTGCCCAAGGCGGAGAGCGGACAGCTGCCGAATCTGTTCGCCACCTGGTTCACCGAGCCGCAGAAGATCATTGGCGCAGGCTACGCCGCAGATATAACCGACGTGTTGAAGGAGTACAACTACGATACGATGCTCAACCCGGATATGCTGGCAATTATGCAGAAGGACGGCAAAACGTTCGGCGTGCCATCCAGCGGTTATTTTATGGGGATTTGGTACAACGTCAATTTGCTGAAGCAGGCGGGCTTGATGAAGGACGGCGAGGCGCCGCGGTTTCCGCAAACATACGAAGAGCTGGTCCAGATGGCCAAGACGATCAAGGAGAAGACGGGCAAGCCGGGATTCTTCCTGCCGACGAAGAACAATCAGGGCGGCTGGCAGTTCATGAACATCGCCTGGTCGTACGGGGCGGAATTCGTGGTGCAGGAGGGCGGCAAGTGGAAGGCCGTCTTCAACAGCCCGGAGGCGGCCGAAGCGCTGCAGCTGATCAAGGACATGAAGTGGAAGCATAACGTGCTGACCGATAACGTGCTGGTCGACGTGAACGACCTGTTCCGGATGTTCGGGACGGATCAGGTCGGCATGAGCTTCGGCACGGCAGACTGGAAGAACACGCCGATCAACGATTACAAGATGAGCAAGGACAATCTGGCGATGTCCCGGGTGCCGGGCGGTCCGGTCGGACGGATCTCGCTTGCCGGGGGCGGACTGTTCATGTTCTCGCCGAACAGCTCGAAGGAGCAGATCAAGGCCGGGCTGGATTGGCTGAAGATCAAGGGCTTCTCGCCCGAGGCGTCCCCGGAATCACTGAAGGGGCTTGAGGAATCGCTGCAGAACGATGCCTCGCTTAGCCGCATCGTCGGCCCGCAGGCGCTCAAGGTATGGATCAACGAAGACCGCCTGCAGGCGGAGCAAGCCATCTACGACAAGCATACGAACGTCGATATGGCGCTGTGGAACGACTACATCGGCAACGAAGGCGTAACGATCAAGCCGGAGGTGCCGGTCAACGCGCAGGAGCTGTACAAACTGCTGGACGGCGTCATTCAGGCGGTTCTGACCAATCAGAACGCCGATCCGAAGGCGCTGCTGGACAAAGCCGCCGCCGACTTCCAGCGGGATTATCTGGACAAGGCGAACTAATTGCGGCGATAGGCCGCAGGTTTGAGAGGGAGAGGTCTTCGCGGCGGGCAATCGGCTAACGGCCTCGCCGGCCGGCTGCCGCCGCGGACTCTTCTATTCCATTAGAAGCTTGCCACAACTTACATGAACAGGAGAAGAAGCGATGAATGTCCCGAATACTAAGCCGCAGCCGGCTATCCGGACGGGCGACGGCCGCGCATGGAGGCGGATCAGGCGCTTCCTGCAGGAATTGCCCGCATGGATGCTGATCCTGCCGAGCATTGTTTTCTTCACCGTGTTTTCCTGGCAGCCGCTCATATCGGGATTCATTCTTTCCTTCCAGCAGACGAAGGGATATGACGCGGTCAAGTTCATCGGCCTGCAAAACTACATCGACGTCATGAGCAACTCCGTCTTTCAGCAGACGTTCATCAACACGATCTTCTACGTCCTCTGGTCCATTGTGATCGGCTTTGCCGTTCCGATCATCATCGCGATTCTCATCAATGAAATGATCCACCTACAGACCTTCTTTAAATTTTCGGTCTACTTCCCCAGTATGGTACCTGGCATTGCGGCCGCTCTATTGTGGGTTTTCATCTTCGATCCGGGACCGAGCGGGCTGCTCAACATGCTCATGAACAAGCTCGGACTCGCTTCCGCCGCCTGGATGCAAAATCCCGATTGGACGATTATGCTGATCGTCATCACGATGACCTGGCGGGGCTTCGGCACCTCCGTCATCCTCTATCTGGCCAGCCTGCAGGGGGTCAATCCCGAGCTGTACGAGGCCGCGTCGATCGACGGCGCGGGCATATGGAAGCGGGTATGGCATATTACGCTGCCGCAAATTTCGCCGATCATCTCGATCCTGCTGGTGCTCCAAATCATCGGGGTGTTCCAGGTGATGTACGAGCCGCTGACGATGACGGAGGGCGGGCCGAACAACGCGTCGATGTCGCTGATGCTGCAGAGCTATTTCTATGCGTTCCGGTATTTCGAAGCGGGCCGATCGCTTGCGGTGGGCGTCATTACCTTCGTGTTCCTGCTGCTGTTCACGATCATTTACTTCAAGCTGAACAAAAAATTTAACGGCGACGATTAGAGGTGACGATATGGCAAAACAGACAAACGGCATCATCAGTACGCTGGACATGAAGCGGCCGGGCGTGAAGCTGCTGTATTGGGGGTTGTTCGCCTTCATGGCGGCGGTATCGCTCGTCTGCCTGCTCCCGCCTCTATGGATTATGCTCTCCAGCTTGAAGGACGTGAAGGAGTTCTTCACCATTCCCCCGACGATCATTCCGAAGACATATGATCTGTCCAAGGTTGTAAGCACGTGGAAGCTGCTTGATTTTGGCAGGCTGTACTGGAATACGCTCATCGTTACCGCAGGGTGCCTGTTCTTCGCGCTCACGTTTAACGGCCTGCTCGGCTATTTTCTTTCCAAGCTGCGGCCCAAAGGCAGCGCGGTCGTCTTCGGCATGGTGCTCTGGACGATGCTGCTGCCCAATACGCTCGGCATGGTGCCGATCTTCAAGAATATTATCGATTTTCCCGTGCTGCACCTTAACTTCAGCAACACCTTCTGGCCGATGTGGATGATGGCCGGCGCCAATGCGTTCTTCGTCATCGTGTTTAAAGGGTTCTTCGATAACATCCCGCAGGCGCTCATCGAAGCGGCCCGCATGGATGGCTGCAGCCCGCTCGGCATCTTCCGCCGCATCGTTCTGCCGCTCAGCAAGCCCGTCATGATGGCGGTGACGATCTTTACCATTCACGGGACCTGGTCGGATTTCTTCTGGCCGTATATGGTGCTGAAGGAGAAGTCGCTCTGGACGGTCATCGTGGCCATCTACAACATGAAGGGGACGACGACGCTCGATATCCAGTTTATCGCCCTGACATTCTCGATCATCCCGCCGGCGATTCTGTTTCTATTCTTCCAGAAATATATTATGCAAGGGTTTACCTTCTCCGGCATTAAGGGATGACGGGGAAAGTTCCTGAAGGAGGGATGGAGCATGAAGGATTCCGATGAGGGACGAGCGCCGGCAGCTGCGTCTCGGGCAGAGGGAGGGGGAACGGGCTTCCGCAGCGGTGGCGGCCATGGCAAGGCAGCGCTCGTAACCGGAGGCAGCCGCGGCATCGGGCGAGGCATCGCCCTTGCGCTTGCGCGGGCCGGTTATACGCTCACGATTACCCATTGGCAGGATGAGTCCGGCGCATCGGCAGCGGCCGAGCAGATCCGGTCCGAGATAGGGCGGGACTGCCTCGTGCTGTCCGGCAATCTGGCGGAACCGGGCGAAGCGGAGCGAACAGCGGAGCAAGCGCTTGCCGGCATGGGACGGATCGACGTGCTCGTCAACAATGCGGGCATTACGCTGATCGATCCCGTCGACCGGCTGCAGACCGGGCATCTGGACCATCTCATCGGGCTGAATTTCCGCTCGCCGTTAATTCTGATGCGGGAGGTGTCTGCGCATATGATCGCGGCAGGCATCCAGGGAAGCATCCTGAACATTACGTCGTCACGGGCGGAGCGGGCTTATCCGGGTGACGCGGTGTACGGCGGGTTGAAGGCCGGGTTGAAGCGGGCGGTCGAATCGGCGGCGCTCGACCTGGCGCCGTACGGCATCCGGGTGAATTGCCTGGCGCCGGGAGCGACGCTCGTCCGGGAAGGCCGGGGGCCGTACGAAGGAGTAGGCCGCCAGGTTCCGCTTGGAAGGATGGGCACCCCGGAGGATATGGGGAACATCGCCGTCTGGCTCGTTTCGGATGAAGCGGCCTATGTGACGGGCATCAATCTGCGCGCCGACGGCGGTCTCATTCTGCCGGGCATGCCGGAGGACGGCATCAGCGCGTGGGGATCGAAGACGAAGCCGAATATGAGGGGGAGAAGCGAATGAGTGGCATTACGATACGGGATGTAAAAACGATTCTGACCGCGCCGGACGGGATTAATCTGGTCGTCGTCAAGATCGAGACGTCCGAGCCGGGGCTGTACGGTCTTGGCTGCGCGACGTTTACGCAGCGCTATCTGACGGTCGCCTCGGCTATCGACGATTATATGAAGCCGTTCTTGATCGGCAAGGATCCGCAGCGGATCGAGGATATCTGGCAGACCGCGATGGTCAGCTCTTACTGGCGCAACGGCCCTGTCCTCAACAACGCGATATCTGGCGTAGACATGGCGCTGTGGGATATTAAGGGGAAGCTGGCGGGCCAGCCGGTCTACCAGCTGCTTGGCGGCAAATGCCGGGAGGGCGTCGCCGTCTACCGCCATGCCGACGGCCGCGATCTCGACGAGATCGAGGACAACGTCCGGCGGTTCATGGAACAGGGGCTTCGCCACATCCGCTGCCAGTGGGGCGGTTACGGCGGCAGTCACGCCTGCGCATCGCCCGAGAACGCCTTGCCTGGCGCCTATTACGATCCGGACGCCTATGCGCGCAGCGTCCCGCAGCTGTTCGAGCGGATGCGCGGCACGTTCGGATACGAAATCGAGCTGCTGCATGATGTTCATGAGCGGCTGTCCGCCATCGAAGCGGTCCGTCTGGCCAAGCAGCTGGAGCCGTACCGCCTCTTCTTCCTGGAGGACCCGCTCGCGCCGGAGCAGCTGGACGGCTTCCGTATGATACGCGCCCAGAGCGCGACGCCGATCGCGATGGGCGAGCTGTTCGTGCACCCGCAGGAATGGGTGCCGCTCATATCGGGGGGCCTGATCGACTTCATCCGCGTTCACATCAGCGCCATCGGCGGCATTACGCCCGCGCGGAAGCTCGCGGCGCTCTCCGAAGCGTTCGGCGTCCGCACCGCATGGCACGGTCCCGGCGATGTGTCTCCGGTCGGACATGCGGCGAACCTGCATCTGGATCTGAGCAGCCCGAATTTCGGCATTCAGGAATGGTATCCGTTCTCTGATCGGATGCGCGAGGTATTCCCAGGCGCACCGGCGCTCCGCGGCGGATATGCGTATATTCATGAAGCGCCCGGCCTCGGGGTCGAGATCGACGAAGCGCTCGCGGCGAAGTATCCGTGCAGCAACACGCTGCCGGCCTGGACGTTGGCGCGGCTGCCGGATGGAAGTCCGGCGCGTCCTTAAAGCGGCGATAGGCGTTTCGATTGTGGCGGGCAATTCTATCGCGCGGGGGCATGATCATCATGCCCTGCTCGATGGTAACGCTCACGTCGATTGCGCCGGTACCGCACGCAATTCACGGCGTGCGGTACCGACGCTGCATGACGACGGTCGGCTGCATGCAAGGGAAATTGGGGCGGGTATGCCGCCCCGGGGGAGGTGATGCGGCTCTTTAATCGGGGCGCCGGCGGGTCCGGTGCAGCCAGTAGAGACACGGAATTGGCGTATTTATAAACCTATAATGGAAAGGAAGAAGTGACATGTTTCGTTATCGAAAGGCACGGCTTGCTATTCTCGCATTGGTGCTCCTCGTTTCATCCATGGGGTTCACGGCCGGTGAACGCAATGAGGCACATGCTTCAGCGGCTCCTGTCCAGGATGCCCCAATCAGCGATTTCGAGAGCGGGGATGACGGCTGGAGCTTGAGTCTCGGGCCGGAGTTTCCCGGTGCTGAAGGCAGCCTCGAACGGGTGAATGCCGATGCCGGCTCAGGCTCGTTCTCCGGACGTCTTGCCGGCAGCTTCAGCGGCGGCGGCGCTTATGTCGCCATGAACAAAGCGCTTGATGCGCTGGCGATGCGTCAGCTGGAGCTAATGGTGAAAACGGCGGATTTGAGCGCGATCCGGCTTCGGGTGACGGACGCAACCGGGCAGGTGCATCAGCAGACGCTGGCGCTGCAAGCCGATGCCGGCTGGCAGAAGCTTACGGTTTCGGCATTCGACGCAGGCGTCAACTACAGCCATTGGGGCGGCGCCAATGACGGCGCGTATCATGCGCCCGCAACGGAGGTCACATTCTTAATGGAGCGGTCTGAATTGGTACAGGGGAAGAACAGTGCCGAGCTGCTGCTCGACGATATTGTGGCGAAGGTCGATCTGCCGCTGCTGTCCATTGAGCAGACTGCGCTCGGGAATGTGTTCGAGGGTACGGATACGGCTGCATTCCGTATCGTCACCCAGGGCGATGCCGTGACATGGAAGATCGATGACCTGTGGGGCAATCCAGTCCGGCAGGGGACGGAAGCCATTGCGGGCGGGACAGGGGAATTGAATGTCCCGAATTTGCAGCAAGGGTATTACCGAATGACGATGACGGCTGAGAAGGCGGGCGCGCAATTGGCTTCAGCCGAGACGTCGTTTGCCCTGCTGGCTCCCCTGGATCCTGGGCAGGCGGCTGCGGATTCGCCTTTCGGCGTCGCGACGCATTTTGGCCAATGGTGGAATCCGGAGCTCATACCGCTCATCCGCATGGCGGGTGCCGGAAGCATCCGGGATGAGCTGTATTGGGGGAATGTCGAACCGGAGCGGGGCGTATACAGGTTCCCGGGCACATATGACCGGTATATGAGTGAGCTGCAGCGGAACGGACTGGACCCGTTCATCATCTTCTCTTACGCGAATGCGCTGTACGATGAGGGGAGCACCCCGTATTCGGATGAAGGCCGCCAAGGGTTTGCGCAGTACGGGAAGTCGATCCTGCAGCATTACGGCGATCAGGTCAAATGGGTGGAGGTTTACAATGAGTTCAATATCGGCTTCGGCGATACGGGCAATGGGCCTGCCGACTCCAAGCCGGACTACTACTATAAACTGCTGAAGGAAACCTACCAGACGGTCAAAGCGGAGGATTCGAACGTTGTCGTGGTCGGCGCCGCAACGGCAGGAACGCCGTGGGACTGGCTGGAAGAGGTGTTCCGTCTGGGCGGGCTGGAGGTTATGGATGCGGTATCGATCCATCCTTACCGGTACCCGGATACGCCGGAAGGCTTGGTCCAGGATCTGACGCGGCTGCAGAGCTTGATCCGGCAGTATAACAACGGGCAGCCGAAGCCGATCTGGATTACGGAGATGGGCTGGCCGACCCAGCGGGACTTCCGCGGCGTAAGCGAGGAGACGCAAGCCTCCTATGTGGTAAGAAGCCACGTTGCGGCTCTCTCGCAAGGAGTAGAGAAGTTCTTCTGGTACGATTTCATGAATGACGGTACGAACGAGATGTACAACGAGCATAACTTCGGCATTATCCGCCATCCTGCGGATGCCAAAGGCAAATACACGCCGAAGCCGGCTTATGCCGCTTATGCGGCCATGACGAGGCAGCTGACAGGATTAAGCTACACTCGTGCGGAGCAGATCGGAGAAGGGATCAGCAGTCATCTGTTCAAGGGGAACGGGCAGGAGGTGCGCGTTTTGTGGGCGGCTGAGCCGACCGATCTGACGCTGAAGACGAACCGTTCCATTACGGTGACCGATGTGGTCGGCAATAAGAAGACCTATTATCCCGACAAGTCGAATGTCATCTATCTCACCGTCGGTCAGGATCCGATCTACGTCGGCGGGAACGTCAAGAGCTTCGAGCTCGGTAGCAAATATACGCTATCCGGCAGCGAAGCATTCGTCGGCGAGCCGATCCCGCTGGCGTTCGCCGTGGACAATACGGTACCGCCGCGCGCGCCGATAGCGGCCAGTCTGGCCGTGAACGGACAATCGTATGATTTGACCGCAAGACCGGGAGAGCGCGAGGAGACGGCGATCCCACTGTCCGGGGCGGATGCGGCAGGGATGAAGACCGTAAGCGGCGATATCATTGTTGACGGCAAGCCGGTAGGGCGCCTAACGACGGAGGTCCGCATTATCCACCCGGTGCAGCTGCAGGTGAAGCATGTGCTGCGCGGCGAGACGGATGCACTGCAAGTTCAGCTCGACAACCGATCCTCGCAGCCGTACGTGCTGGATCGTATCGAATGGCAGATTGGGAATCAATCGGGCGAGCAGACCGGCGGTCTCACCGTACCGGCAGCATCCACGGGAAGGATGGAGCTGGCGCTTCCTTCTCTGCCTGCCGGCGAGCTTCATTCCATGAAGCTGGCTTTAGAGGCGGAGGGCTTTCCTTCGGCGACGTTCGAGGGAAGACTGAAGCTTGTTGGGAACGGCGGCTATACCCCATTGGCAGCGAAAACCGTAACGGTCGACGGAACGCCGGATGATTTGAGCACCGTTCCGGGCGTCGATCTGTCCGTGGATGGCACCGTTCAGACCGTACAGGGAGGCTTCAACGGGGCGGAAGACCTCAGCGGCCAAGTGTGGGTGACGTGGGACCAAGAGCATCTGTACTTGTCTGCCTCTATTCATGACGATGTCTTCTCCCAAACCGCCACGGACGCTGGCATCTGGAACGGCGACAGCATTCAATTCGCCGTTTCACAAGGCACGCCAGGCGAAAACATCGAAATGCACGAGTTCGGAGTTGCGCTAACGAACGAAGGACCGCAGGTGTACCGGTGGATGGGAGCGAACGGGCAGCCCGCCGGCTTGGTTCGCAGCGCACAGGCTGCGGTAACGCGGGATGAAGCAAACAAGAACACCTATTACGAGCTGGCGCTTCCATGGGAAGAGCTGGCACCGGTTGAAGCGGAGGACGGTTTGTTCAGCCTGTCCTATCTTGTGAACGATAACGACGGTCAAGGGCGCAAGGGCTGGATCGAATGGGCCTCCGGCATCGGATTCGGCAAGAATCCGGCCGAGTTCAAGCCGGTTCGGCTCATGCTCGAGTAATGCCGGCCAAGTTCACGCTATGAGGCTGCAGGAGATCAATTTCCTTCCGATAAGGAAGGAAAAGCGATCTCCTGCAGCTTTTATTTACAGTGCGACATTCCTAACGGATGCGGCCGATTGCCGTCGAACAGCTTCCAGCGCATACGGAAACTGCAAGTGCGCGAATCAAGCTCTATTGCACCGTTGTACGGATCGATCCGGCCCTGCCCGTTCCGGTAATTGCTGGCCGAACCGGTCTGAACTAGCCCGGTAGATTCGGCCCGGCCTAACCCGGTCCGGCTAGTTCTGCCCGACCCGGTCTGGTCTAGCCCGGTAGATCCGGCCCAGCCTAAATCCGGCATCTGGTGCCGTTGTTACGGATAACAGATCCGTTATTTAGCTCATATCATCGATATGGACTGTTTCAAGGACAACAGATCCCTTATTCACCTTCGAGGCGTTGGAATAGCCGTAGTTAGAGGCGAATAAGGGATCCTGTGTCCATAGCATCGTCATTTTCCGGGTAAATCCACTGAATAGCGAATGTGGTGTCCGTTAGCGTTAGTTTATCTGTGGTATCCGTTAGTTTGAGGGAACGGCTGACGTCGCGGACGCGCTCATCGTTGAATTGGAATGTTTGCGGTGAATGGAGCGAGGTGAACATAGCGTTACAGCGGATTATACCAGATAAGAGCTCGATGTAAGTCAGCAGGAGTGTGCAGCGGCAGCGGTATTTCATGATTGTGGTGTGGCGTAGAGGTACAGAAGAGGTCCTTCAGGTTTCAGCTTGTATACTGTAATGATGAAGAACGTTCTGCTAGTTACCATCACGGCGGCGGTTCGGTCTTTCCGAAGGAGGAGAGGCTCGGGCCGCTTTGTCTGCTTAAGAACTTATCACAGGCAGGCGGGGCCAATAATGCAGCATCTTGAAGATGAGGGGAGTTAGCTCTTTTAATCGCCGCCTCCACCGCCGCCGTCTCCGCATCCGCCGTCACTGTCCCAGCTGCAGTCGCTGCTGGAATAAGATGCGCTCGAGCTATCCCCGCTGTAACGGTGTCGATTGGGGCGGCGGTGATTCGATTTCGAGGAGCTGGCGATTGCAATAACAATAACAGCGATAATGATAACGATGAGCAGCATTTCCATAGTTTCGCCTCCAGTGCAGGTGATGGTTTCCGATCAAGCCGGCTCGGTGCGGCATGGATGGGATTCGGCTGATATACACTCAGAATAGCAGCGGTTTGTTAAGGTCGCGTAAATAATTATCAGAAAATTGTAAAAATTAAATTAATTTATATTTGACTATCTTAACGGTATAAATGCGGTTGGCTTCAACCAACATCACTACAATATGAATGGATGCTATGCGGCTGAAAATAGGTGGTCGGACAAGCAATGAAAAAACGCAAGTAAGCTTGAATACGTAAAAGGTAGGGGCCGGACGAAGGAGGCGGTGCCGCTTTTTGATGAACATTGTCGTATTATATTTAGCGTTTGACTTCCCGGCTTACATCTTATATCTTATATATAAGAAAGCGATTACATTATCATTGCTCATCATCATGAATTTCACCGTCGCAAAGCTCACTACCGCAAAGCTCACCATCGCAAAGCTCACCATCGCAAAGCTCACCATCGCAAAGCTCACCATCGCAAAGCTCACCATCGCAAAGCTCACCATCGCAAAGCTCACTACCGCAAAGCTCATTACCGCACAGTTCACCATCTAAAATTCCAACAACCTAAATTTCTCACATAAATTCCGCCATCATCGATTTCATCACCATAAATTTCATCGTCATAAATTTCATCATTCTAAATCATCATTATCGCGAATCTCATCCAATCCATCTTGTGAAGAAGGCGTGGTTGCAGTGGACCTACCTAAAATTCAAACGTCCAATTTATTCGATCAGGTGTACGGCACGTTGAAGCAGCTGATACTCCGCCGTACCTTTCGTTCGAACGAGAAGATATCCATACCTGTCCTGGCGAAAAATTTGGGCATCAGCATTACCCCGATTCGAGAGGCATTGAATCGTCTTGAAGCCGAAGGACTGGTCAAAACGGTGCCCAAAGTCGGGACGTTTGTCGTCGGGATCGATAAGAGCTATGTGGAGCAGGTGATTGAATTCAGGCTCATGATCGACTATTGGGTGATCGAACAGTATCGTCAGTTCTCCGACGGCCGTTTTGAGGAAATCGCCGCCAAGCTCGATCAAATTACGCGTCATGCGGTTGCGGAGGTTGACCCGGCTATAACGCCGATCGAACAGTACGGCAATTTGGATATGATTTTTCACACGGCGTTTATTAATGCTTGCGGCAATATTCAAATTTTGGAAACCTATCAGAATTTAATGAACTTTCGCATTCTGACCGTCGGCAACCCTACGCCGGAGAAATATAATTTGTCCATGACGCAGCACCGTCAGATCGTTGACCAATTGCTGCAGCAGGACTGGCAACGCACACGCAATGCGATCCGCGAGCATCTGGACTATTCCAGACGCAATTTAATCGACTGGATCGATATGAACGGCGGGGAGGTTTAACCTTCCTTCCCGTTCTTCTGAAAGACCAGGCATCAAAGAGCCTCTTCTGCCTCCAAATCTCCCTATCTCCAAATCGGTCAAACCAATGCCCTCATCGTTGTAAACATCCCTTATTACTCGCTAGCACTCTCTCATTCAGCTGCACCAAGTGATGGATGTCATCGCTATTTTATTCCGTAACGATATGAAGGTGGTGATTTTTATAACAATAACCTATTAATAGAAGCGGCAAAATAGTTCGACTACCAGCAGCTGTTCCATAACGAAGACTGCTGGACATCTTCCAGGCTGATTTGCATAAAGGAGTTTGAATAAGCATCTATTCTATTCCTATGGAGGGCTATGCATGAAAAAAATCAGCACGATGCTAGTTATGATTATTTTTGCCTTAACGGCCGTTCTCTCGGCATGCAGCGATTCATCCAAGCCGATCGTTCCTGCCAATAATGAGCCTGCCGCTAATGAGCCCGCAGCGGAAGGGAACAAAAGCGACCCGCCTGCGGTTCAAAGCGAGGAAGAAAAAGAGCCGGCTGACGTGGAACGGAAACAATACAGCGGCGAGATCGTCATTTCGCTAAACGGGAATCCCGAAGATGCCGGCGACGCCAAAGCATTCGAGGCTCTCGCAGCGGCCTATAAGAAGGTACAGCCCAATGTGAAGCTGGTTTGGGAGCCCAAGGGCAGCACATCGGGCGATTATCCTACGGTCCTGGGGACGATGCTCGCCGTAGGTACGCCGCGTCCGGATCTGGTTGCCGGCAACTACGTGCCCACCTACGACAAGTACTTGAACTTCGATAAGTACCGTTATCAGGTCAATCCTTACACCGGCAACAAATGGGACGACGATCTGGACTTTAATTTCTTCGTAGCCAAGAATGCCAAGGGAGAGCGCATCATGCTGCCGACTCAATCGGTCCATATTATGTGGTTCTACAACAAGGACGTATTCGACAAGCTGAATCTGCAGCCGCCGAACAACTGGGATGAGCTTGTCAGCGTATCGGAGAAAATCAAAGCCTCGGGAATGATTCCGATTGCCTCGAACTTTGTGTGGAAGGTGCCGCAGTGGGTGATCGAGATTTATCTTGATCAATTCACCCGCAACTGGCATGACATCGTTAGAGCGCAAGAGGGTGACTACAACTATGACGATGATTTGGACGGCAGCTTCAAAGCGGATCCGAACGATCCTTACATCGATCTAAAATATAATTTCAATCAGGCCAGACTGTATAAGGCGATTAAGGATGGCGTTATCCGGTTCGATACGCCGGAGATGACCCAGATGGTCGCCAATATGGCGAAGGTGTTCCCTAAATATGCACAGAAGGATTTCTTCATAAGCACCGACGATTATCCTTTATTCCTCCAGCAGAAAGCGGCCATGATCATTGACGGGACCTGGAGCCTTCCGACGGTGAAGAAGGATATGGCAAACCTGAATGACCCGGTGCGGTTGAAGGAATTGAAGATTACGGATACCGGCTCGCTCAAGCCGTTCAATTGGGGAACGTTCGAAAATCCGCCGATGACGGGCGGCCTCGTTCAAGGGCCGGTTCGCAGCGTAGAATCGGCAACGGGCGAATATGTCAGCATTATTGAGAAGAATCAGGCACAGACGGATATGGTACTGGATTTCGTGATGTTCTGGCTCTCCCAGCCGGGCTATCAGGCATGGGTCGATGGCATGGTGGCCGCGAATGAGTTCAATCCCGGCGGGCCGGTCATGGTCCGGAATATTACGGTTCCAGCCCAGATCCAGGAGATGTTCAAAGAGATCAAGATGCTCGGCAACGCGGAAATTCCAATCAATAATCCGCTGTCGACGCGCGTGCCCGATCTGGATAAAGCGAATTTCAATCTGTACAAGGAAGCGCTTGAAGGCAAGATTACGCCGGAACAATTCGGCAAGAAGCTCCAGGAATCCTGGATGAAGAACTTCGACGCGATTATCAAGAACGCAGGGCTGACCATGGAAGACATCGAGCATCCGGAACGGGCGCCGGGGCAATAAGCGTCCAGGCAGGAGGATATTATGCCGAACATGATACGGGAGAAAGGTACGGCTCTGTTCGCCGGGAGGGCAGCGCGCACAGCTATCGGGGCCGTCATTCTGATCGTTCTGGCGAATGCGCTGTATGCACTTGTCTTCGCTTCTTCCGGAGAGCCTTATCAAGTAAGCAGCCCGCTAGCCGACGGGAGAATGATGAAGGCAATCGAGATCGATGCCCGGACGACGGCCGTCATTACGAGCGACAGCCGGCTGATGCTTCTGGAAGGGCAGGGGGCGGTCCGGGAGAAGAAGCTTGAAGGAACGGTCACGGATATGGCCTTGTCGGCGGACAAGAGCAAAATTTATGTCGGAACCGGCGACAGGAAAGTGTTCATCTTTGATTTGTCGCTGGCGGAGCTGTCCAGCTTCAATGTGAATGGCCGGGTCATCGGGCTGGATGCTGCGGTTAACGGGGAGTTGGCCGTCGCTTACGGGATCGGCCAGTACACGGACCGGTTCTGGGTCGGGTTGTTCGACGAAACGGGTGAGGCGCGCTATAAGACGAAGATCGGCTTCGATGTTACAGCCGTAGCCGCCGGGACGAAGGGGGTATATTTCGGTACGGCGGATTCCAAAGTCGGCTATTTGTCTCCCGAGGGGGATGAGCAGTGGAGAACCAATCTGATCCAGCCTATTACAAGGCTCAGCTTGAGCGGCGGCGGGGAACTGTTGGCCGGTGACGACAGAGGCAATATTGCCATGATATCGGATAAAGGAAAGGTTCTTTGGATCAACCCTCTGTCGGAATATCCGATTACGATGGCGGCGGCGGGCGACTCGGGACATATTCTCGCCGGGGATAAGGACGGCAAGCTGTTTGTACTGGATGCGCAAGGATACGTGCGTTACCAGGCAAACGTATCCGCAGGCTCGATCAACAGTCTGGCAGGGACAATTGGCGACGAGGTTCTGCTTCTGACCGACCAGGGAAAGACGGTAACGGTTTCCCTCAGCAGCGCACTCGATGCCAGACGAATGGTGATCATTCAAACGGCTCTTATTATCGTCAATGCAGTGCTTGCTGTGACCGCCATTTGCGCATGGGTCTGGTCCGTGGCAAGCTGGCGGGCTGCTGCGGTCCGCTTCGGGAGAAGGCTCAAGCGTTCCAGAACCGCTTATATGCTGCTGCTGCCGTCCATTATTCTCATCTTGATCTTCAACATCGCTCCGACACTGATGGCGGTATTCTATTCCTTTACCAACTTTAGCTTGAAGGAGCCTCTAAAGGTCATCGGGCTGGATAATTTTATCGCCCTTTGGTCCGATCATTTCTTCTGGGTGGGCATCTGGAACATGTTCCTCATTCTGCTTACTTCGATCCTGAAGGAGGTGACGGTGCCGCTGCTTATCGCCGAGCTGATCTTCTGGCTTCGCAGCAGCCGCATGAAATACCTGTTCCGTACGGCGTACGTCGTTCCCAGCATCGTCCCCGGCGTTGTCGGCATTCTGCTGTGGAAGATGATGTACGAACCCGAAACGGGAATGATCAACCAGTTTCTGGGCGCGATTGGACTGGACGGCTGGAAGCGTGCCTGGCTGGGAGAGGAAAGCATCGCGCTCTGGAGCATCATCATGGCCGGTTTCCCATTCGTGAGCATCTTTGCTTTTCTGATTTATTTCGGCGGTCTGATCGGGATCAGCAAAGACATTTATGATTCGTCCTCCATCGACGGAGTAGGCACATGGGGGCGTTTCTGGAAAATCGATTTGCCGATGATCCGGCCGCAGCTCCGGCTGATTTTATTCTTCACCTTTATCGGCAGCATCCAAGGGTTCGCCAACATCTTTTTATTTACCCGCGGGGGGCCGGGGACGGCTACCTATGTGCCGGGATTGCAGATGTACAATCAGATCTCCAATGCCAATTTCGGCTATGCATCCGCCATCGGGTTCGTATTGGCTGTCTTCATATTGGCGGGCTCGATCATGAACCTGCGCTTCTCCAAACAGGAAGGAGTCTAGAGAGGGTGCCAAGGAAAATAATTGCCAAAGAGATCATCAGCTACTCCTTGCTGGCCGTTATCCTCATTCTTTCATTCGTTCCCATCCTTATGATGGTTTCCATGTCGCTGCGCGACAGCCTGATGATTTACGGCGATTTCTGGGGAATGCCCTGGCCGCCGAAAATCAACAACTATTCCTTCGCGCTGCTGGACCTGATGGCTCCGATTCTGCGGACGCTGTATTTATGCATCATTTCCATACTCGGCATTATGCTGTTCGCGACGCTGAGCGGATATGCCTTTGCCCGGCTCCGGTTCGTAGGGCGCAACCTGATGTTCTGGATCATCGTCATGCTGATGACCGTTCCCGGCGTACTGCTGTTGACGCCGAATTTCGTGCTCGCCGACTGGCTGCATTTGAAGAACAGCCTGGATGGGCTGGCCGTATTTTATATCGGCGGCGGGCAGCTGTTCGCTATTTTTCTGCTCCGCACGTTCTTCACCTCCCAGCCGGAGGAGATGTTCGAAGCGGCGAGGGTGGAAGGGGCGAATGAATTCCGCTGCGTATGGTCGATCGCGCTACCCCTTGCGCGTCCGATTCTAATCACGATCGCCATCATGAACTTCCTTTCTATCTACAACGATCTCATCTGGCCGATGCTGATGATCAGCACGCCGGATCTGCAGACGATCTCGATGGCCTTGGCCAATTATGCGCCGGATGCCGGCAATTCGATAGGCAAAATATCCCGGCCGGATCTGGGAATCATCACATCGGGTTACGTCTTTGCTTCGATTCCTTTATTGCTGATGTTTATGCTTGGCATGCGTTATTTTATCGAAGGGCTTACTTCCGGGTCCATTAAAGCGTAGCGGATAACAGGCAGACATATATTTTCATAGTGACATGAAAATTGGAAGGAGCTTTGCAGATGAGTTTACAGGAGCTGTATATCTCCGCTACAGGCCGCGACGACTGGTCGGGCAGACTGCCGGACCCCAATTCAGACGGGACCGACGGCCCCTTCGCGACAATCGCCGGAGCGAGGGACTCCATCCGGAAGCTGAAGCAGTCCGCCATGCTTGCCGGACCGGTTACGGTATGGCTTCGCGGAGGCCATTACTACCAGAGTGAACCTGTCGTGTTTACGCCTGAAGACTCCGCTCCGGTTACCTTCGCAGCCTATCCGGGTGAACGGCCTGTTGTGGATGGCGGAGTGAGAATAACCGGATGGCGGGAGGAGACGGTAGGCGGCATTGCGATGTGGGTTGCCGATGTGCCGGGTGCAGCCGAAGGAAAGCGGTATTTCCGGCAGCTGTTCGTCAATGGGGAGCGGCGTTTGAGGATCCGTCTGCCCGAACAGGGCTTCTATTGGATGAAGGATGTGCCAGGCACGGCAATTCATAACGAGGGAATGACCAGCGACCTGTTTGCCGGAACGGATACTTTCGTATGCGCACAGGGGGATATCGATGGATCCTGGAGCAATAGGAATGATGTGGATGTCGTCGCCGTTCATTACTGGATCGAGGAAAGAATGCCGATCGCCTCCTTCGATCCGTCGACGGGGGTAGTAAAATCCAACCGAAAGAGCATGTTCGTGCTCAAAGACGACGTGGCCAAGCGATATGCCAAATATTATGTGGAGAACGTATTCGAAGCGCTCACCGATCCCGGGCAGTGGTATCTCGACCGGACCGGCGGCAAGGTGTACTATATCCCTCTTCCGGGTGAGGAACTCGATCATACGGAGTTCGTAGCCGGATCGGCCTATCAGCTGCTGAAGCTTGCAGGCAATCCGGACGGGAAGGAATACGTGGAATATTTATCGTTCAAAGGGTTGACCTTCGCGCATACGGATTGGATTCAGCCCCAGGGCGGCGGAGAACGGTTCGATATGCCGGGTATCGATTTTGCCGCGGCGCCGCAGGCGGCATTCCATATTCCCGGCGTGATCCACATGCGCGGAGCCCGCTATTGTTCCATCGAAGATTGCCGGGTGGAGCGAATCGGCTGGTACGGCATCGAATTGTCCGAGGGGTGCATGTCCAACCGGATCGTCGGCAATACGATAGCCGATATGGGCGCGGGCGGAATCAAGCTGGACGGTGCCGATGCGGATGGCCCCATCCTGCGGCGAACGGGCGGCAACCGCATTACGGACAATCATATTCATGCCGGCGGCAACATTTTTCACAGCGCTTGCGGCATTCTCTCCGTTCATTCCTTCGGCAATACGATCTCGCATAACCATATTCACGACCTGTATTACACGGGGATCTCATGCGGCTGGGTATGGGGTTATGGGGAGAATGTATCGAGGGACAACAGGATCGAGAAAAACCATATTCATGATATCGGCCACGGGCTGCTCAGCGACATGGGCGGAATTTATACGCTTGGCGTCCAGCCGGGCACGGTCATTCGCGGCAATCTCATCCATGATATTGAAAAATGCAATTATGGCGGATGGGCGATCTATCCGGATGAAGGAAGCTCTCATATCATCATCGAGAACAACGTATGCTTCAAGACAAGCAGCCAAGTGTTTCACCAGCATTACGGGCGGGAAAACACGGTGCGCAACAACATCTTCGCTTTCGGCCGTGAAGGGCAGGCATCGCTCAGCCGAGCGGAAGCCCATCTTTCGTTCACGTTCGAGAGAAACATTATCGTTGCAGACGGGCAGCCGTTGTATGTAGCGGGATATTCCGGCCGTTTCGATAAAAAAGGATTCCGCAGCGATCTGAATCTGTACTGGGACATCTCCGGAAATGAGCTGGTGAGCGGCAATCAACGTTTCGACGAGCAAGCGAACTTTTCGTTGAATGAACCGCTGTCGACGGCGGATATGAAGCAGCTCGGATACGATCTGCATTCGATCCATGCCGATCCCCTTTTCACGGATGCGGCGGGGGGCGATTTCACGCTGCAGGCGGATTCGCCGGCCTTCGCGCTTGGTTTTCAACCGATCGATCTGGCCGATGTTGGCCCGCGCTCCCTTGAGGATAGGGAGTAATGCGATTAGGGTAACGACCATTCCGGGAGATGACGATATGAGCGTGCAAGGAAAAATAGCGATTATAACGGGCTCGACGAGCGGCATCGGCCAGGCGGCTGCGGAAACGCTGGCGCGCCATGGCGCGAAGGTGCTCATAACCGGTCGAAATCCGGAGAGGGGCGAAAGCATCGTCCACGGGATCAAGACCGGCGGAGGGGACGCCCACTTCGCCCAAGCCGATCTGGAGGATCCCGAAGCTCCCGGCATGCTGGTGCACGAGGCGGCAGGACGTTGGGGGAGGATCGATATTATCGTCAACAACGCGGCTCTCGTTTGCAATAAGCCGGTTGAAGATATCTTGCACGAAGATTGGGACAGACTGATCACCGTCAACCTGAAAGCCCCGTTTTTTCTTATCCAGGCTGCGCTGCCGCAGCTGAAGGCAAACCGTGGCAGCGTCATCAATATCAGCTCGATCAACGGCATCCGCAATGACCGCAATAACCTGGTCTACGATACGATCAAGGCCGGGTTGAACCATATGACGCAAGGGCTGGCTTTGGACCTGCGATCAGCGGGGATTCGCTTCAATGTCATTATGCCGGGGGGAATTGGGACTCCGCTGCTGACTCAATGGTATGAGCAGGTCACCGGCAGTCCCGAAGAGGCGGGGCGTCTGGCGGAAGCCGTCCTGCACGAGCCGAACGTAGGCGTCCCGCAGCAAATTGCCGACGCGGTGCTTTACTTGGCCGGCAGTCAGTCCTCATGGGTGAACGGCGCGGCTGTTCCCGTCGATGGAGGATATCATCTGTAATTAAGAAATCATGAAGATGAGCGAGGTGTGAACCTAATGACAAAGAAAAGACAGCAGCTATTGTTTCTGTGCTTGGTGAATCCGGAGCTCAGCTCCAAAACCATAGCGTGGGCGCTCTACGACGGCGCATCGGGAGCAGACAGCCAGATGGAAACGGGCGATTCCGCGGTGCCTCCTTACGGCTCGGTGCTGGAGGCCATGAGAGACGGATGGAGAGTGATCCAAGCTCCCCAGCTGCCTTATTTCGTGCATGGCCACGAGAATGAAACCGGTCATCTGCCGTGGGAATATCTGCTGGAGAGGGAGGTCGAGGTGAATGGCTAGAACGGCGATGGAGCATCTGCTTGATGCGAGGCAGATGGCCCGTTTCTGCAGCGACGGGCTGATTGTCTTGGAAGAACTCGTGCCTCAAGAGCTCAATGAGGCGGTCTACCGGGATGAATTGACGGTTCATCCTCAGGGCTATGAATTCTGGAACAGCTCGGAGGCGATCCGCAAAGTATTTGATCTTCCTCAGGTCAATGGCGTCATTGAAAGTCTGGTCGGCCGGAATTATGTCTATGATCATTCTTATCTGCATACGGTCCAGCCGAAAAACAGCAAATCGCAGAATTGGCATGTGGACTCCGGTGTCATGAATCCCAATCCTCATCATTTCGACATTCAGGCCTTCTATTTCGCGCACGATACGCCGATTGAGATGGGACCGACGCTGGTACTGCCCGGCTCCCATCTGCGGCGTGCATGTTATTGGAGCATATCGCGGTACAAGAACTTTGAGGGACAGCGCCATCTGGCCGCGAAGGCGGGAACCATCGCCTTTATGCACCAGGATATTTGGCACTGCGCCCAGCCCAACAAGACGGACCGGACCCGTTTCGTGTTCAAAATCCGTTTGAATGCGGCGGAGCAGCAGCGCAATCTGTTCCGTACCGACGGTTATGACGATCCGGAAGTCATCGAGATCCTAAAGACGCAGTATCCTTGGTACGGATCCGATTGGCAGAAGGAATACTTCCAACGGCTCGAATTTTGGCGGTTTCTGGCCGGCAACGATTCGATTATGAAGAAACGATAGATGCTGCACATTTCCATTCCGATTCAGCAGGGAGATGCAGGCGATGATAAAAATGACGGCTGAAGCAAGCTGGGTGCCTCCTCAATGGGCGCTTATGGAGCGGCTGCTGTTCGATTCGCTGAATCAAGCGGCGGTCGAATTTGTGAATCGGTACGTCCGGTCCGACGGCACCTTGATTTGGCGGTCGGATTGGCCCGGCATGGACGGCTCGGATGACCCTTATGAAGGGTTCATGTATCTGGCGCTTCTGTATGTTCTGGGCGGCAGCGACGAAACGTTGGAGCTGGCCCGCAAGGTATGGGAAGGCATTACGTGGCAGTGGACGGAATATGGGCAAATCAATCGCGAATTCGATGCTTATTACGACTGGATGCATCATGGAGAAGGCTATCTATATTTTTATTTCCTCGGGCTTGCCGAACCAAGCTGCTTGAAAAACAGGCAGAGAGCCGGGCGGTTTGCGGCGATGTATACAGGCGATGACCGGGATGCGAGCAATTACGACAAAGAAAAACGGCTGATCCGATCGCCCATTAACGGAAGCAAGGGGCCGCGGTTTGACATGACGGAAGAGGATTGGATCACGCATCGCGGGATTCTCGATCATTACGCGGCGCCTTTTGAAGATGTGCCGGGCGTTGACTTTGCTTCGGGGAAGTGCGCTTGGTCGGATGACGCGGTATACAAGGAAATCATCCGGCTGATGAACCAGCGGATGGCCAGGGGAGATGTTCCGCTCAATCTGAACGCAACGGGAATGGTTACTAACGCCTATCTGTATACCGGTCAACAATCCGATCGCGATTGGGTGTTGGATTATGCAGCGGCGTGGAAGGAGAGGATTGCGGCCAACGGCGGTATCATACCGGATAATGTAGGCTTAACCGGGGTAGTCGGGGAATATATGGACGGCAAATGGTGGGGCGGTTATTACGGCTGGCGCTGGCCGCACGGTTTCTTGACGATTATCGAGCCGTTGATCATCGCGGCGACCAATGCCGTTCTCCTGACAGGGGATATGAAGCAGCTGGATATCGCCCGGTCTCAGCTGGACCGCAATTGGGAGCTCCGAAAGGTTGTAGAAGGCTGCGAGCTGGTCCCCTATAAACATCTGGATGCGGGCTGGTCGGATTACCGGCCTGCGGACCCCCTGTACCCAATTCATCTCTGGTTCATCTCCATGGCGAATGAGGATCTGGAGAGAGTGCGGCGGATCGGGCTGGATGACAGCTCGCTCAAAATTGCTATTCCCGGGCTTTCGGGGACGGCGGAGGGGGCACATCGGAGCACGAAGCATTACAACGGCAATACGATTCCTTGGTTTCAATACATGCAGGGGAACTTCCCTGATTATCCCGAGCGAATACTGGAGGCTAATTACAGGCTGATCCATCATCAACTATTGAAAATGCGCTCGGCGGAAGGCGACCCCGAGGAGTGGCGCTCGGACGGGTTCAATCTGGACGATCTGTCCAGCATTCACAAGTGGCAGGAGATGTGCCCGATTTATTTCGAAGGGCTGCTGCAAATGACGCTTGGAGCGCCCATGCATATTTCGCATGGCGGCCTGCAGCATGCCAGTGTCCGGTACTATGATGCTCGGAGGCAGCGGCCGGGGCTGCCGGCCGATGTCGGGGCGCTCGTGGAATCCGTTGATGCGGATTCAATCACGCTTCAACTGGTGAATCTGAGCTTGTTTGAATGGAAGGAAGTTATCGTGCAGGCAGGGGCCTTCGGAGAACACCGTTTCGAAGAGGTCAAGATGTTTAACCAGCAGGGCGAGGAGATGCAGCGGTCGGCTGTGGGGGACAAATGGCTCGCCATCGAGCTTGCCCCGGGAGCGGGATGCCGGCTGAAGCTGTCCGTGTCCCGCTATGTGAACCGTCCGACGTATGCTTCGGTATGGCCGGACCGATACGAGGGCGAGATTCTGACAGGCAGGACGCAATAGAATATTGTACTAGAGACCCAGGACCGGATCGGTTCTGGGTCTCTTATCGTTCTGCAATCTTTCCCATATGGCGACGTTAATGTCGGTTAAAGGGATATTTCATAGAACTGTGGAATATGTCTGGTGGAATAAACCACAGACAGGAGCCATACCGATGCGGCCTTTCTCGATAAGAAATAAAATCATGGTGACGGTTGTGCTTTTTTTTATGCTGGTAAGCGCTCTTGGCATCTACTGGTACCAGATGTCGGCGCGGATTATTCAGGACAACACGCTGAAGCTCAGCGGCGAGATCATCAAGCAGATGAGCAGCAGGCTGGACTCTTATTTCTCGGAGATCGTCGATTTGACGCTGCCGATGATTGCGCGCCCGGCCGTGGCCCAATACCTGGAGAATTCCGGCAAAGGGCCTTACGAGCGGCTGCTCTATACGAAACAGCTGAACAAGATGTTCTACAACGTGATGGTCGGCCGGCCGGACATCTATGGGATCTCGATCGTATCCCAGAAGAAAATAGCAGGGTCGAGCTACAGCAATCTATACGCCGAGAAGCGTTTCCAGTCGATCGCCGGCCAATTGGACCACTCGGGCAAATTCGAGATTATCGGGATGAATCAGTATCTGGACGTGAAGCTGTTTACGATGGCCGTGAAATTTTTCAGTCCGGGAACGCAGAATTGGGGAATTATGATCATCGATCTCCGGCTGGATAAAGTGAGTGCCTTTTCGAGTGGAGTCATGCTTGGAGATACAGGATTTGCATGGATTGCCGACGCACAGGGGCGTTACTTATATTATCCCGATCACAAGAGATGGGGGGAAGGCATCCCCGTTTCTCATCTGGATCGCATGAAAACGAGGTCGGCCGGGGGGAACGTCGAGAACGTGGACGGCAAAAAAATGCTGGTCAGCTACCGGTGGTCCGATGTCACCAATCTGACGTTCTTCTCGGAGGTTCCCTTGTCCGAATTGAATCGCGATTTGGTCAAACTGAGGAACGTTACGTTCGTGATCGGCATCATTGCCCTAATCTTCAGCCTGATTGTCGTCATCTCGGTGTCCTTCTCCTTAACGGATTCGATCCTTGTGCTGCAGCGAATGATGAAGCGGGTAGAAAGCGGCAAACTGGATGCGCGGCTTCCGAGCGCGAAGAAAGGCGAGATCGGCTACCTGTACCGCAGCTTCAACAGCATGGTCGATGAAATCAACAATCTGATTCGCACGGTAAGCGAATTTCAGTTGAAGGAGAAGGAGTCGGAGCTCAGGCATTTGGATTCCAGGATGCAGGCGCTGCAATACCAGATCAATCCCCACTTCCTGTACAATACGCTGGAAATCGTGAACTCCCACGCCATTATCGAGAACAAGCCGGTTATTAGCCGCATTATCAATTCGCTCGCAAGAATATTCCGCTACAGCGTGGAGAATCACACCAGAACGGTGCCGTTGTCCATGGAGCTGGATTATATGAGAGACTATCTCGACATTCAGATGGAACGCTTTGAAAATTTGCAGGTGGATATCCGGATCGACGACAGCCTGATCGGCCATGTAACGGCCGTTCCGATGACGCTGCAGCCCTTATTGGAGAACGTGTTCAAGCACGGCTATCAAAAGCATAAATTGGAAGCGGTTTATCTCTCGGTAAGCGGGGAGTTAGCCGGCGATGCCTTCTACCTGTACATTGAAGATCAGGGAGGCGGCATGGATCCGCATACGATGGATTACTACAACGGCTTGTTTCATGGGACGAGCGAGAGAACGGAATGCGACTGCTTAGGCTTGTTGAATGTACACGACAGAATCCAGCTCTTCTTCGGGGAGCGCTTCGGACTGGCGTTCGTACGGTCTGACCATACGGGGACGGTCATTCGGATTGCGCTTCCATTTCGAAATAACAGCGAACAGGGGTGAGGCTATGTTCACGATCATTACGGTCGATGACGAGAAAATGATCAAACGAAGCTTGCGGGTCATGATTGAAGCCGCCAACCCGGACTTCCAAATCGCAGGCGAGGCCAAGAACGGCCAAGAGGCGCTGGAGCTCATTCATGCCGATCCGCCGCATCTGCTCATCACCGATATATGCATGCCGGTCATGGACGGGCTGGAGCTGATCGCGGAAGTCAAGCGGGCATACAGCGATATGGAGATCATAGTCATTTCCGGCTACAGCGAATTCAATTACGCCCAGCAGGCCATCCGGTATAATGTGACGGATTATTTGCTCAAACCGATCCATCCCGATGAATTCAAGCAGCTGCTGCAGCGAATCTACGAGCGGCATATAAACAATGAACAGCGGCAAACCGACCGCAGGGAACAGATGTGGAAGCTCGTGGATAACGGGGATCAAATCGTAAGCGCGATTTGGACCCTTCAGGAAAGCAGTCTGCGCGGCAAGCTGGAATCGATGGGCGCCGAGCTTATGCAGCAGGGGGTGGAGGCCGGGCTTGTCAGAGAGATCTACAGAGATCTGCTTGAATATGTTTCGCGTCAGCTTGAAGAACGAAGCGGCAGACCCTTTCCGTTATCATGCGCCTGCGAGCGCAGTCCGTCTCAACCGCCGGAAGAGTGGCATAAGCAATTCCATGACGAATGCATGAGCATGTTTAGTGAGACCGCCCAGCTCCGGAATTGGGGGCATTCCCGGCAGATGAAGAAAACGATCGACTATATTGATGGGAACTTTTCGAATAGCGAGTTATCGCTTTTGAATGCGGCTGAACATGCCCGCATGTCGCCTGCGTATTTCAGCCGGGTATTCAAGGAGGAGACGGGAACGAATTTCATGAAATATCTGACCGCGCTTCGGATCGGACATGCGAAGGAGCTGTTGGTCCGTCCCGAGCATAAGGTCGGCGATGTGGCAATGCTGGTCGGCTACACGAACTATCACCATTTTGCCAAGGCGTTCAAGAAATTCACCGGCATTACGCCAACGGAGTTTAGAAGAGTAGAGGAGGATATGGGGAGATAAAGGAACGGTCGATCCGTTCTTTTTTTCATTTTTCAGCGACCCGCAGCTTCTTTTTCCGAGGGGATGAGGGAGAGCCCCTTTTGCCTGCCAAGAGGCCGTTTGCCGGATGTTCTTGGTGCAAGAAATGATACACCCGAACAAGAAATGCCATATACGCGTTGAAATTCGGCGTTGTACAATGTGTGTACTTGAAAGCGCAAACATTTGCGGCGAATGAAACAAAGGCGGACATATTCGCGACAATTTATCGTTAGGGTGGTGATTCCAGGCATCATAGTACTCGCTAGCTGATCAGACGTAAAAGTGGAAAAATAATCCTTCCCGGAGGTGCAGCTTGAAGAAGATAATCACGCTTACCCTAATTTGTGCACTTGTTATATCGATGCTGGCCGGCTGTTCCAAGAACAATAATGAACCGTCACCTGCCAAGAATGCCGGCAATGCGGACAGCGGCAATCCTTCAACGGATACCGGCGGCGAGGAAGCGGCCAATGAATTCGGATGGAAGGTTCCGAAGGAGACGCTTGAGATCAATTTCTACGCAGGCCAAGACAACCCGGATACGGTTAAAGAGAACAGCAAGCTGATGCAGCAATTTCTGCAAGAGAAGTTTAACGTCAAGATGAACAAGATCGTGTACGACGTCGATATGAACGAGAAATTAAACCTGATGCTGGCGTCCGGCGATTACCCGGAAGTCATTACGATGCTGAGTGACGAACAAGCGGCCAAATGGATT
This sequence comes from Paenibacillus spongiae, assembly GCF_024734895.1. Classification (NCBI taxonomy): domain Bacteria; kingdom Bacillati; phylum Bacillota; class Bacilli; order Caryophanales; family Paenibacillaceae; genus Paenibacillus; species Paenibacillus spongiae. Next base: position 6,857,124 of record NZ_CP091430.1, on the reverse strand, counting down.
GCCCAAGGGAAAGCCATCGAGCTCGGCCAGTATATCGACGAGTATGCGCCGAATGTAAAAAGCCAGTTAGGCGATTTGTACAAATCCTTCTTGGATAAAGACGGCAAATTGTACACGCTCCCGAGCTATTGGGGGATTCTTCCGATCCCGGGCGCATCGGGCCATATCCGGTATGACTGGTGGACGGCGATGGGCTCCCCGGCGTTCAGCACGCCGGACGAATTCTACGGCATTCTGAAACAGATGCAAGCGGCCCACCCGAAGAACAGCAAGGGGGAGAAGACGTATGCCCTCTCCGGCTATGCGCCGATGTACAAAGTCGTCGCTCCTACGCTTGGCGGCATGTGGGGCTTGCAGGCCGGCTATAAGATCGGCCAAGACGGTACGAATACGCACTGGATCAACACGCCGGAAGGCCTTGAAATGACGAAGTTCATGAACAAGGTCTACCGTGACGGCATGCTCGATCCGGACAGCTTCATCAATACCTTCGACGATTGGAAAGCGAAATTTTCCGCAGAACGGGTCATGGGCCATATCGGCTCCTGGTGGGTATCCTGGAATGCCGGTCATGAAGTATGGCAGAAGACGAACCCGAATTGGAAGGATGAGGAGCGTTTCATTCAAGTGAAGGTCAAGGCCGATTCGGCCGAGCAGGCCAAACTGACCGCCCTGAATGGACGCGGCTCCTACCGTACCATCATTACGGATAAGGCGAAGAATCCGGAGCAAATCATGAAGTGGTTCAACTTCTCCATAACCGACATGGGCACGAGAATTATCGGCTGGGGCGTACCGAATCTGGAGAACTCGGTATGGACCTATGAGAACGGCACGTTCAAATGGGTGGATGCCATGAAGCAAGCGATCATCAACGGCACCTATGATTTCACGAACAGCGACAAGCTTGGACAAGGCGTCTTTACGCTTGTCGAAGGTGTCGGAACGATGAAGGATGACGGCAAGAGCACCTACTGGTTCGACCAGAACTTCAACGACGAGGCGAAGTGGAAGAAGCTGATGAACGAGAATCTGAAGGACACGATCTACGACAACACGCTCGGCGTGATCCAGATTCCGGGCAACGATCTGTTGGCCGTGACCAATACGCAGGTGGAAGAGATGCTGGAGACGCTGTGGGCCAAGGCCGTCACGTCCAAAACCGAGGAAGAAGCGGTCAAGAACTTCAATGATATGCGCGATAAGCTGAATAGCTCCGGGCTCAAAGACATCGAGGCTTTCCGCACGAGAGAGTATCAACGGCGGCTTGCGGAATGGTAGAAGGGATCATTGAAGAGGAAGGCTGCTGCCTTCCTCTTGTTCTAAGAATACAGCTCCCGAGATCCTTCGGAGGGAAGAAGCCCGTATTGCCGCAGAGGGTGGCGATGGCCGTTTCTTCATCATCACGAACGATGGACATGTTGGTTAAGGAGGAAGCTTCGTCATGAAAAAACCGGTCTACGATCACGTTTCGCTTCCTGCAGCACCCAACTCCGGCTGGGCACGGTGGAAGAAGACGCTGTACAGGGAAAGGAATTTATGGTTCATCAGTATTCCGCTAATCGCCTGGGTCATCATCTTCAACTACGTTCCGATGTACGGAATCATGATGGCTTTTGTCGACTATGTGCCGGGCAAGTCGATTCTATCCAGCGATTGGGTAGGGCTAAAGCACTTCAAGGCATTCATTGACTCGCCGGATTTCGGCAATGTTCTCCGAAATACGCTGGTGATCAGCGGCTTGAATATTCTTGTCGGATTTCCTGCGCCGATCATCCTGGCGCTGCTGCTCAATGAACTGCGCAAGAAGAGATTCAAACAAGTGGTGCAGACGATTTCGTATTTGCCCCATTTTATCTCCTGGGTCGTGGTGGCCAGCATCTTGTTCACGCTTCTGGGCAATGAGGGCATATTGAACGATATTCTGCTGCGCCTTGGCATTATCGATCAGCCAATCTCCTATCTGGGGGAAGGGAAATACTTCTGGGGGATTATTACCGCGTCGAATCTATGGAAAGACGTGGGCTGGTCGACGATCATCTATTTGTCGGCGATGGCCGGGGTAGACGGGGAAATCTATGAGGCCGGCAAAGTCGACGGTCTCGGACGGCTGGGCTCGATGTGGCACATTACGCTGCCGGGCATCCGCGCGACGATCGTGCTGCTGTGGATTCTGGGCATCGGCGGCATTCTCAATGCCGGGTTCGAGCAGCAGCTGTTGATCGGGAACGCGCAAACCCGCGAATATTACGAGGTTATCGATACGTACGCCTACAAATACGGGATTCAGCTGGGCAACTATTCGTACGGGGCAGCCGTAGGCTTGATGAAAGCAGCCATTGGAGTGTTCCTTGTCTTTACCGCGAACCGCATTTCCAAAAAAGTGCTCGACACTTCAATCTTCTAGGGGGCGCAAATATGGAGCAATCCTTTCTGAAACCAAGCCTGGGCAGCAGAATATTTGACGTCTGCAATATCCTGTTTATGCTGATGGTGTCCTGTGCCATGATTTACCCTTTTCTTAATTTGCTCGCATTGTCTCTGAATGATGGCGCGGATGCGGCCAGAGGCGGGATCTATCTGTACCCCCGCCAGTTCTCGTTCGATTCGTATTTGCTCTTGTTCCAGAATAAAAATTTATTATCCGGCCTCGGGATATCGATCCTGCGGGTTATCGTCGGGACGGTCACATGCGTATTCACGACGGGCCTGCTGGCCTACATCGTCACGATCCAGGGATTCTCGGGCCGCAAGATGCTCCGGCTCCTGTTTCTGTTCACCATGTACTTCGGCGGGGGACTCATTCCGACCTACATGCTGATGATGAAGCTGGGGCTCATCAATACGTTTCAGGTGTATTGGATTCCGAGCTTGCTCAACGCCTATTACATGCTGATCATGGCATCCTACATGCAGAATCTGCCGGAGTCCTTGTCCGAATCGGCGAGAATCGACGGAGCGGGCGAGCTGCACATATATTTCCGCATTATTTTCCCCATATCGCTTCCGGTGTTCGCTTCCATTGCCGTATTCAGCTCGGTCGGGCATTGGAACGCCTGGTTCGACGTCATCCTGTATAACTCGAACGGGAATTGGGATACGCTTCAGGTCTATCTGCGGCGGCTGCTCCTTGAGGTCGAAGCGCTGCAGCAGGTAGCGGATCAGCAGCTGGCCTACAGCAAATACCGGAACATTTCGCCGTTAACGCTCAGGGCGGCGACATCCATGGTCGTGACGCTGCCGATCATCTTTGTTTATCCGTTCTTCCAAAAGTATTTTGTCGGCGGCATCACGATCGGGGCGGTCAAAGGGTAATGGGGGATGTTGCGGCAATGAACACGCTGCTGCGCATGAAGAATGTTCTTCCGATCGCTGTTGTTCCCGGATTTCCTTGAATTGTATAGGTGGGTGTTGAAATCCGGGAACAAAGGTGACCGCTGACGCTTCTTCAGAATCATTCTTCCTGCTCCGCTCTTTGTTACATTATTCATTCAAATAATTGTTCACTGCTCTGACTATTAAGGAGGTACGAAGTTGAACCAGATAATGAAGCGTCAAACAGCATCAGAACCGCCGATTACGCAAGCCGAGCATTCGTGGAACGAGGAGACGAATCTGCTGCAATATCATTACAATGGAAGAGCGGTCATTACGATTCCGCTGCCGGAAGGCGTCAAAGCCTATTACCGCCGCGTATCGGACGGGAATCTGCTAACGAGCCCGTTTGTGCAGCAGCTGTATTTGGCCTTCGAGCGGCCGCAGCTTGTCCGCGTTACATTCGAATTAAGCGGGGATGCCGTGAATATGCGCCCCCGGCGGGCGGCGGACGGCGAAGCGATTCTCGGCCAAGTCGGCCGGCCGGCCATCTATGGCGCGAACGGCTTATACGATGTGCTGCAGGATCTGTTGATCGATTGGCACGGTGCGGATTGGCGCTGGGCATGCGACAGGATCGGGACGAACGGGAACGGGAATTCCGTCGCTGAGATCGACGTCGAGGTCGGGCAGACTCCTTGGGTAATCAATCTGCGCATGCAGTATTACCGCAAGCATCTGAATTTCGCCTACCATAAGCCATGGGAATGGCGCCCGAACTTGAAGGCGGTGTCGGGCTGGTGCTCGTGGGAGGCTTATCGCCGAGATATCGAGCAGGAGGATGTGTTAAACGCAGCCCGTTTCGTAAGCGACCATTTCAAGGCATACGGCCTTGAATATGTGCAGCTGGACGACGGTTTTCAGCTGCCGGTCGTACCGCCGGCCGCGGACGGCATTGTGGCGGACGCCTGGCTGAATACGAATGAGCATTTTCCAGACGGTCATGAGGCATTAACATCGGGTATCAAGGAGCAGGGGCTTCAGCCCGGGATCTGGACGAATGCCGTTGTGACGAATCCGGACTTCGCGGCATTAAGCGGTACCTGCCTCAAGGATCAGGAAGGCCATCCGATCAAGGGCAAATGGATTGGCTATGTGCTGGATTGTACGCCGGAGACTTTAGCCCGCCATGTCGCTCCTTACTATAAAGGCATGAATGAACAAGGCTACACCTATTTCAAAACCGATGCGATACGCCATTTAATCTACGATGGCCTTCGCTTGGCTGTGAAAGAAGGGCTGATCTCCAACGAGGAAGCGGAACAGAAATTTCGGGCTTTCCTGGAATGCGCGAAGGAACAGATCGGAGATGCGTATTTGCTGTCCTGCTGGGGCGTGTTTGGCGAAGTCGTCGGCCTGGCCGATGCATGCCGAATCGCAACCGACTCCAACCCGAGCTGGCCGGCCATCCGCATGCAGCTTGTGGAGACGGCGCGCTGGTTCCATACGCAGCGGATCCTATTCCTGAACGATCCGGATCATGTCTGCGTCCGGGCTCCGCTGGAATGGGCAAAGTCGGCGATTTCTCTCGTTTCGTTGACGGGCAGCCTGCTTATGATCAGCGATAAGCCTGAAAACTATGACGACGAGCGGATCGGCATGATCCGACGCAATCTGCCTCCGCTAACGACCGTAACGGCGGAAACGGGGCCGCTCGACATCACATACCCCGCATTCGCATGGACGCATGTGCAGGGCTATGCCATTGATCTGGATAAAGCCGATCAGCCGAATGCGGGGACCTCGAATGATCCTTCGGGAGGACAGGCTGGCCATCCGCTTACGACATTATGGGCGATCCATATGCAAACGGAGACACGCACCTGGTGCGTAGCCGGCCGATTCGCCACCGAGCCGATGCAGGCATCCGTTCTGAAAATTTCACAGCTAGGCCTGGACCCGGCACGCGAATATGCCGTGTTCGATTTCTGGCAGCAGCGGTATATCGGCAGGTTTACAGAGGTTATTCCGTGCCGGAGGCTCGAAGTCGGCAGCTGTCAAATCATGGCCGTATGTCCGGTTGACGATAAGCCGGCCCTTCTCGCATCGTCACGTCATGTCAGCATGGACGCGGTCAGCATACTTGAAGAAGGCTGGGAGGATGGCGTGCATACGCTGAAGCTTGCCGGTATTCCCGGTACGTCGGAGAACTATTGGCTCTATGTGCCGGCAGGTTATACCGTATCGGGGTTAAGCGTCGATAATGGCGAAGGCGAGTGGAGCGCGGAAGGCGAGACGGTGAAGCTAACGATCCGCTTCACGGGCGAAGAGTCGGCGGCAAGGCTCTCGTTCGAACAAGCGTAACATGCGGTTAGGGAGCGAAGAAGGAAGCTCAGATGAGTGAAATATAAATGAAGGCACAGCTGTTAAAAAACACGTCTGCCGCGTTTAGTTCAGTATTCCGATTTGTAGCTTTTCAATGTCTTTAATTTTCAGGGTTGCTCAATGCGCTCCGTAATAAATCATCCATAATACTCCAAGTCCATTATCAAGTACAGTTGGTCAATGGTATTGAATCTACAATGAAACCTCTCCTTTGTAAATGGCTGCTCGATACATCCATTTTACCAAAGAGAGGTTTCTTTTTGTTAGTTTATCGGAAACAAGGAGATACCCCTATGGTCTTAATTGACCTTTTGGGACAGCCTACCCGGATCAACCAAATTGAATTATATAAAAACCTATCGGAATTATCACCGATATTGCTGGATAGAACATCGATCTTTTCCTTTTACTTTCCCGCTGCCTATCATTACTTTTACCTATCTTCACCATAAAGGATCCGTATTGGCCTTTTCCAGTTATTCTCCTTACTATGAAGGAACACCGGTGAATTATTTTGCGATAGGAGATTATTTATGAAATGGCTTCAAAGCTCCGGGCCAGGGTTGTTATTCGTGTTTGTACTCGCCCTATTTTCCACCTGGCTCGGTTCCTTAATGCCCATCATTGGCGGTCCTGTATTTGGCATCGTCCTGGGCGTTATAATTAATAATACGGTAGGCAAGCCGAAGTGCACGCAAGCCGGCATCCAGTTTTGTTCCAAAAAAGTGCTGCAGTGGTCCATTATTGCCCTTGGCTGCGGGTTAAGCCTGACGCAGGTATGGCAAACGGGCTCGGAATCTTTTTCACTGATGATGGTCAGTTTAGTCGCTTCTTTCCTCGCGGCTTACGGATTTGGCCGGTTGATGAACATCCCGGATAGACTAAAAACATTGATCGGGGCTGGAACAGGCATCTGCGGCGGTTCCGCAATTGCAGCTGTTTCGCCGATTATCGAGGCCGAAGAAATCGAGATTGCCTACGCTATTTCGACCATATTTTTGTTCAACATTGCTGCGGTTCTTCTGTTCCCCCCGCTTGGCCATTGGCTTGGCATGTCAGACAACGCCTTTGGTTTGTTAGCCGGAACTGCAATCAATGATACCTCATCAGTAGTCGCCGCTGGTTACTTATATAGTAATGAAGCCGGAGATTATGCTACCATTGTCAAGCTGACCCGGACGACGATGATCATTCCGATCTCGCTTCTGCTGGCTGCCTTAATGGGGGTACGTAAAAAACGGGCGACAGCGGCGGGGCAAACCGTCCATTACAGCTTTGCAAAAATATTTCCTTGGTTTATTATATGGTTTCTTGCCGCTTCCTTATTAAATACATTAGGGTTGTTTGGTGAACAAGCGCTGCATGTTCTGGATATCCTGGCCAAGTTTATGATCGTCATGGCGTTGTCTGCAATTGGCCTGAGTGCAAATTTCCGCAAAATGATGAAGTCCGGCATCAAGCCTATTATTTTGGGACTTATCGTTTGGTTTGTCGTAACAGCGGTTAGCCTAATCATGCTATGGGTTACTGGAAGGATATGAAATAGCAGCAGACGCGATGGACAAGAAAGGAACAAGAAATGATCGTAGAAATTTTAAAGGTATATGTAACGGTTGTGGAACAGAGTAATTTTTCACGAGCCGCAGAACTTCTTAACCTCTCGCAGCCGAGTGTCAGCCAGCATATCCGAAATTTAGAAAATGAATTCGGGGTCAAGCTTATGCACCGTTCTCCCCATCACGTGAAGACGACTGAGGCGGGCGATATCCTGTACAAACGGGCAAAGCAGATTCTATCCACGTACGAAGCAGCCAAGGAGGAAATTCACCTGTTGCGGGATGAGGTTACAGGGTCGTTAAAAATCGGGGCGAGCTTTACGATTGGCGAATATATACTGCCTCATCTGTTAGCTGAATTTGTCCTACAATATCCGCATGTTGACATTCAGGCAAAGATAGCCAATACAGATGAAATTGCTCAGGCCGTTCGTGCCAACGAGCTCGGTATCGGTCTGGTGGAAGGCAATGTCGAATATCGGGATATTTTGATCACTCCCCCGTTTATGGAGGATGAAATGGTTTTGGTCGCTCCCCGCAATCATCCGTTAAGCTTGCAAAAGATGATTGAACCAGGCGTACTGCAAGACCAGGTTTGGGTTTTCAGAGAAAATGGCTCCGGTACACGGGCATTTAGCGATCAATTTATCGGGGAACTGGGCCTTTGCATCAAACGCTCCTTCATCTTTAACAGCAATCAGGGAGTGAAAGAAGCGGTGGTGGCCGGATTAGGTCTGGCCCTTCTTTCTAGGTGGGTGATTCGGACGGAGCTCGAATCCGGCGAACTATGCAGCATTTCCGTTAAAGGGCAGCGTTTTGCCCGCTATTTTTCCATTTTGCTGGACCCTAAGTCTTCTGACACGATGGCCGTGAAAATGTTCATTCAGAAACTGCGTCAATTCAAGATGTAATTCCAGTAGGAAGTGTTGGATTTTCTATGAACCCACATGACGGGGGGACGTTTACGAATCGTTATTTTTCTGAGCCTCGAACAAGATTGGTATTATGAAGCTGCAGCGGCAGCTTCTTCTTTATTTTCGGATGAGTGTCACCTCGAAAAAATGCTTCGTTTGCTGAAAGGGGCTTGCGGCGCTTTGAGCAGGAATAACACTTGGTTAGAAATTTGTGAGAATCGTTTGATACACTGGTAACGGTAGGCAAATAGGAGTGGTAATGGCAGCGTATATATGCCAAGAGGCAAAGTCGCTGCCATTGTTTAAAAGGAGGAACGATCATGCAGGTGGGCAAAATTATGGTTGTGGACGACGCAGCCTTTATGAGACAAATGCTGAAAGATGTGCTTCGGACAGCCGGACATGAGATCGCGGTCGAGGCGGCCAACGGAGAAGAAGCGGTCAATCTATATAAGCGGGTTAAACCCGATCTGGTCACCATGGATATTACGATGCCGGAGATGGACGGGGTAGAAGCCCTTAGGGCGATCAAGAAGCATGACCCGAAGGCAAAAGTTATTATGTGCTCCGCCATCGGCCAGAAGAGTATGGTTATTAGCGCCATACAAGCGGGAGCCAAGGATTTTGTCGTAAAGCCGTTCCATAAAGAACGGCTGCTGGAGACCGTAAGGAAAGTGCTGGCCCAATAATGGCCGGCTTCATAATACTAGCAAACAAGGGGGACAATGATGTTCTCCTTGTTTGCTTTGTGTACAATGATCGATCAGTCTGTAATCCGTCCAGCTAGCACAGGACTGTGAGCAACGGTACAGCTGACAAGCGGAACGCTGTCCCCACATTCACCTGAAGTTATCCACAAAACTCACAGGATAAGATGTGTATAACATCTGAATAAAATAGCGACTCTGTAGAAAGTGAATCGAATTTTTCGTGAGTAGGGGTAGTACCAGCTTTACGATGAATGGCTTGTGACTGTTTATAATAACCGACTCTGCGAACGATAGTCCGTCGGGGTGATACCTATCATCTGATGAAATACTTTGGTGAAGACGTGAATCGAAGAAAAACCGTATCTTTCGGCGATCATCGTGACGGAATCGTTCGTGCGGTGAAGGTCGTTTTGAGCTTTTTTGATTCGACAACGGTTCCAATAACGTTTAGGCGTAAAGCCGGTTTGAACTCGGAACAAAGTATGAAAGTGACTGCGGCTCAAACCAAGCTTCTCCGCCCAGCTGTCGACATTCCCATACGATCCGCCGGCTTGTTGTTCCATAGACGCCATCAGCTTAGCGATACGCGGATCCATATAATCGGTTTGACGATGAACGAGCCGGTACACATGATGCAGCAACAGCTGGAAATGGCCGTTTATGGCGAGTGATTCCGGATAATCTTGGTGGCTAAGCACGATATACTCGGTTGTTACCGCTTCAAATAATCCTTTCCAAAAACTAAACGAATCGACCATGAGCCATTCCGGCAGTCCCATTTCATGAGGCTCGTCCAGCCAATTGCGATTGCATTCCTCCGGATGTTCCGACAGGAAATCATTAGGAAATCGCACTCCCGATTTCGGCCGGTACGACCATTCAAAGAAAACGCAGCGGAAGGCGAATGGTTCAGCTTCATCGATTTCCCATATATGCATAATACCCGGCTGCAAGAAGAACAACATTCCCGTTTGCAGCCATATATTAGAACCGTCTGCATAGATTACCTTGGCGCAGCCGGATTCAATGAAATAAAGGGACGGAACATAACAGAATCGAGGGCCGAATCGGTCTCCAGCATTCAACGGCACCCGGTAAGAAAATCGTACAAAAGGACAAATTGGCTTGATAATTAGCATCACATCCTGTGGTTTTTAAAAATAATCGTACAAATGATTAAATACAATACTTCTTGATAAAGACGGAAAGTCCTCCCAAGCATCATAATATACGAGGATTGTTATATTGATTGGGAGGATGATAACGAATGCCGGATGCAAATGGAGTTCCAACGCAAGAAGATATAGCCTTCTTTAAGAAAAACGGCTACTGGATTTCACCGAAAATCATTGACGACGAACGGTTGGAACGGCTTCGCATGAGTATGGAAAGAGTATACAGACACGATTTCGAGACCGGAAAGCCTCCTGCAACTGCTTGGAGCTACGAGACCGGCCGTCCCAATGGACTACGTAAAACGGATAATGCCAACTGGTCGGACCTAACGATCCGCGCATTAGCCCTTGAACCTCTTATTGGTGAGATTGCAGCGGCTTTAGCGGAGACGGACACGATCCGATTTTGGGAAGATCAGCTGCTGCTCAAACCGGCTAGATCCGGCGGGAACTCCTCGAACGTCGGATGGCATCAGGATTATCATTATTGGGGTTGTTTTCAGAACCCCGAGACGCTGCTCACGGCTTGGGTTGCTTACGATGACGTCGATGAAGAAAACGGCTGCATGCAGATGGTGCCGGGCAGCCACCAGTGGGGAGTCATGAGAGGAAATGACTTTTACGAGCAAAATTTAAAAAAGCAGCTGCAGGATATGGCCGGGAATGAGGAACGTTCAACGCAAACCGCGCCTATCATCATGAAAGCAGGGCAAGTAAGCTTCCATCACAGTTTGACGCTGCACGGCAGCGGGCCCAATGTATCGGACCGAGTACGCCGTTCATCCGCACTGCATTACGTGACAGGCGAGACTCGCTATCGGGCAGGCTATGCCGACGGATATTCGGAAATCCAACAATTCATCGCTCTTGGGGGCAAAGACGGCGACATCGTTCATGGAGATATGTTCCCAGTCGTTTTTCAGAAATCTTAATAAGGATTCAAACGATAGAACTCCTGTTTATGTCAGTAGTGCGTGGTATTATGCCCGGCTACCATGAAATAAGCAGGAGGTTTTTCTGTTCGGTGAGAGAGAATGCTGGTCGACGGAATTAGCTCTCGCGTCATCGGCCAGCTTACTCCTCAAGCGGCCCGTCCCAAGGAACGTTCCTCCTGCTCCGCCCGATCTTCCTTTCGTTCATATCACTGCCCCTCAATTCTGCCCCCCGTCGGACAGATCCTTAACCATCTTAAAATTCACAAGCTGTACGCCTTGCCGTTCGACCGTTTGCCGCTGAATCACCCGGTACCCGCGCCGTTCGAAGAAAGGCTTCGCCGTGATGCTTGCCTCCGTATCGATTAAGGTAAGGCCGAGTCCTCTGGCATCGGATTCGAGCCTCATCACCAAAGCGGAGGCGATTCCTTGCCCCTGATGATCTTTATGAATGTAGACTCGATCCAGGTGTCCCGCCGGAGTCATGTCAGCGAAACCGACGATTGTTCCGCCGATTTCGGCAACGTACGTCATATTGCGGCGCATCGATTCCTGCCAGGCGTCCAGCCTGGACGTTAGATCGGCTAGGGGAGCCCAGGCATCCAGCTGCTCTTGCGAGTAATCCTTCTTGTTAACCGCATGCACGGTTTCGCGGAATAAGGAAAGGATCGGATGAATATCTGAATCGACGAACGTTCTTATTTGCATGAGTTGCTGCTCCTTAACCTCGTAAAGTTTGGTTAGAAATGTTTTTTACACACATAGGCGGTAGATTCATCTTATAATTAAAGCTATTCAAGATTTATTGGAGGGAAAATAAGATGCAGAACATTCTCGATGTCGCCCACACAATGGTTCAACATATACGCACCCATTATCCGGATGATATAGCGGTAGTGGCTTATTATGGGTCGCAAGCGCAAGGCACGGCGACCAAGCGGTCGGATCTGGATTTCTTCTTCATTCCGGCTTCGGACAATGGATACAGCGCCAGCATTCAATTCGTGATCGATAACATCAGCTTCGACTTCTGGCCGATCAGCTGGGAACGGGCGGGAAGAATGGCGTCATTCGAAGAGCCGAACACGTCAATCATCGCCGATTGCAAACTATTATATACCCGATCGGAAGCCGACCGCGAGCGGTTTATGAATCTGCGCGACACCATTGCGGAGATGCCTAAGCATGGTTTGAAGTTCATGGAGAAAGCGGAGTCCAAGCTTCAGGAAGCCTATGTGCATCTATACAAAATGAGCCGCGGCGAAGAAGAGGCGAATTTGAGCTTTTACCGCAATGAAGCGCAAGGCCTGTTGACGAAGGTGCTCTACAGCCTCGCGCTATTGAATCGCACCTATTTCACGAAAGGCTGGGGCAAGAACACCGAACAAATCAGGCAGTTTCCAATTCAACCGGCCCGTCTTGAGCAGCTGATGGACAAGATCACGATGGCGAAAGCATGCCGGGAGCTAAGAGAGTCTTGTGAACAGCTTGTAGATGATACGCTTCAATTGCTGTTGGAGCAGAAGGATACGTATTCGGAAGGTCCTTCTTATCCGGATCGGATGAAGGGCTTCTATGAAGAAGTGAAGGGGATCCTGGATAAAATCTTAACGTCGTGCGAAATGAATGATAAGCCGTCCGCCTTCTTCTGGGCGATAGGTGCCCAGGACGAAATCGCCCGGTTTCTGTACTACTCGGTCAAGGGCCACTGGCCGATCGAGCTGGATCCGAGCCTGGATTATCAACGATATTACGTTCAAGCGGGCTTTCCGGATTTAGCCGCGCTGCTCGACCCGGATGATTTTCTTCCGCTTCAGCGTGCCGTTGAGCAACTGGAAGAGGACCTCGAGAATTACCTGAAGGCGAAAGGCGTTAAGATCAACCGCTTTGACAGCCTGGCTCAGTTCGAAGCCTTTTTGAATGAGAAGTAACGGGTGCTGCAACCTTTCCCCTTCCACAAGAGTCTGAAGGTTAATATGTGCAGGGGGTGCGGATTTTGAGAAAAAATGTGATGTTTATCCTCATGACTTTCGCCTTGCTTGTGCTCGCCGGATGCGGGAGCGCGAAGAAAGAGGCTCCGACCGGATTGAATCAGTTGGACGCGAGCCGGATCGAATTTATCACGCTACAGCACCACGTAAATAATCAATCGCATGAAATAACGGACAATAAGGCGATCTCACGTTTCGTTCACGCCATTTCGGATGCAGAATACGATCAGGGAAAGCTCGACATTGCCGCTCCGGCATACGGGGCATCGGTCGAGATGAAAGATGGCGCCAGCCAACAATTCTCGTTCTGGATCGATGGAGAAACCACAGGTTTATTTATCGTATCCGGACAGAATGGGCACTACCGGCTGTCGGAAACCGCCAAGAACGAGCTGCGGGATCTGTTCCAAGCGGATGCCGGTGTACAGCAATCCGAGGTCAGAACAGTGATATTCAAGTGCGATTCATCACCGCCATTGCGGACTTCCTGACCCAGGGGGTCTTATCCCATCCATGGATCGGCAAGTCTGAAACCAATATACTTCCGAGACGAGTGGTAGACAACGAGGTGAATGTCATTTGCAAGAATGGATTATACTTGTGCTCATTGTTTTCGCGGCTTCCTTATTGCAGACTAGTACCGGCTACGGTTTCTCAATTATAGGTACGCCTTTTTTGCTGCTTATCTATCCGGGACATACGGCCATCCAAATCAATATTATTCTCTCGCTTTGCCTATCTGCTTTCATGATTTTTAAAATTGGGAGGGAAGTGGACAAACCCCTTTTCATCCGATTGATGAAGGGCAGCATACCGGGATTGGTTATAGGGCTCTTTATTTATCTATACCTGGATATTCGGGTGTTAAAGATGATTGTCGGCGGACTTATTCTCCTATTAACAATAGGCCTTATTTTCAAATTGACCATGCTGCAATCCAGGAACAGGGACTTTATAACCGGGGGGATATCGGGGCTGTTAACAACCAGTATTGGTGTACCCGGTCCTCCTTTGCTGCTGTATTTCTCCGGGATCGGAAAGGATAAGGCCGTGCTTCGAAGTACTACCCTAGCCTACTATCTCTTTGTTTATTCGGCTAGCTTGGTTATGCAAATATCGTTTGGCGGGACAGATAAAGAGGCATGGATATCATCTCTTGTTGCCGTGCCTTCGCTTATTGCCGGAATTCTGCTCGGACAGCTGTTATTTAGATGGATCAGTCCCAACATTTTTCGAGTCATAACGTATGTGATCCTTCTTTTTACAGGCGGTTATTTGCTGTTATCCGCGTTCTGAGAAGGGAAGGCCGGGGTATGAAAGAGGAGGAATGACGTGTGCAATCAGTTGATTGGTCCGATGATATTAATTATTATGATTTATCAAGTGAATATTCTATTCGAAAGGCCGAGCCTGAAGAATGGGGAGTATATTGTTCCGTTTATTATAATATGCGTTATAATGGTTTTTTTAGGGAAGAAGGCTTCAATGCTCCACGAAGAAACTCTTTTTGGATCTATAAAGGAGAATCCAAAATTGGTGGGGTAAGGATGGCCCCAAATACGATATATCATTTATTTTATATTCCCCCATTTCATGATTCATTTGAGGTACTGAAGCTTCTTAAAAATATTTTATTTCAATGGTCTGATCGAACTGAACCTATAAAGACCTTTGAGGTTCTTCCAGACCAAGTGAATTTATATACGAGGGCAGGATTTTGGCCAGATGAGTTCAGATGTCGTTGGATGCAGCGCCCCACGGATCACTTCAAGGTTGTTTGGGATCATAATCTTATCATTAAGTGTCCTGAAATTAAGGGAAATGAGATGGGTGCTAAGCGATTCATTAATGAAGATGAAATCGCTCATTGTGACTTTAATAGCTTTGCAGGAGGTTTTGAAGCCGTACGGAGAAAAAAGTCTTCTCTTGAAGATTTTATTCCTAGCGAAGATCCTAATTTTACAAATGAGATATTAACTCAAGCGTCTACACTTGTATATGATAAGGATACGGGTCAGCTCATTGCAAATTGTCGCCTTTGTTTACAAGACAATCAAGCAGCAGTATACAGTATAGGCGTCATACCCGGTTACAGAGGAAGAGGGCTCGCTACACGTATGCTGCAAAGAGCCCTGACTAGCCTTAAAGATAAGTATCCCGTTCTAAGGTTGTATGTCATGGAAGGCAATGATGCGGAGTCAGTCTATTTTAACCTCGGGTTTGTTCCGGGAGTACTGGAGATACAAAGTATGTATATTCCTACGAATTGATAGCAAAGACAGATCAGCTTCGTTCAACTAAACCGAGGGACGGAGAACGATAGCTCAATATAAAGAACGGCAGCCGTACATTCGGCTGCCGTTTTCTCAACTAAGGGCAGGATAGCTCAACAACAAGGGTTGAATAAAAATACACATTTACATATAATTATGCATAATGGAAAAGTTGGTAAGGGGTGGAAACATGAAATATAACGTTTTTGTGGATGGTCAAGAAGGTACAACAGGTCTAAAAATTCATGATTACTTATCTAAGATTTCTAATGTAGAAGTAATCAAGATTGAATCGGAGAGGCGAAAGGATAACGAAGCTCGTCGTGCAATAATAAATGAAGCAGACCTAGTATTCCTTTGTCTCCCAGATTCGGCTTCAAAAGAAACCGTAACGATGGTTAGTAATAAAAAAACCAAAATAATTGACGCAAGTACTGCTTTTAGGACTAACGATGAATGGACCTATGGATTACCGGAATTAAACAAAAGCCAAAGGGCTAAAATCCAACAATCATCTAGAGTATCTATCCCGGGATGTCACGCGACAGGTTTTATTTTAGCCATACAGCCTCTTGTAATTGAAGGTATTTTACCGAGGGATTATCCTGCTTCTTGTTATTCGATTACAGGATACAGTGGTGGGGGTAAGAAACTTATATCTGAATATCAGAACTCAACTAGAGAACAGCTTTTCGCACCAAGACAATATGCACTTCATCTGAACCACAAGCATCTTCCAGAAATGCAGTTATATTCCGGTTTAAACTCCGCACCACTTTTCACACCAATAGTTGGGAGCTATTATCAAGGCCTCGCAGTATCTATTCCTTTGTTTCCAAAAATGTTTCTGAAGCATATAACGGTTAAAGAAATTCAAGAACTACTTGCCTTTTATTATAAAGATGAGCAATTTATCCGAGTAATGCCATACGAGTCAGAGACATATCTTGAGGATGGTTTCTTTAATGTCATGGAATGCAATCATACAAATCATTTAGATTTATTCGTTTTTGGTCATAAAGATGAAATATTACTTGTATCTAGATTTGATAATTTGGGAAAAGGGGCCTCAGGGGCAGCCATTCAAAATATGAACATTATGCTTGGGTTTGATGAAGGTAAGGGTCTAGGATGAGATTCCGAATACTAAATACAAACAACTTAACCATATTTGAATGATACTTAATGAATTTCCTTATTGAAGAATCGGTAATAAGACTCGCTGGAAAATGAAGTAACGGGAAGGATTGTTCAAAAGAAATACAGGGGAATTAATGAATATAAAGAATTTATATACAAGTAAATATCCGAGATTCCTAGAAAAGGAGTGAGCTGTAAATGTTTTATGTCAATACCCGTGCCATAATAGAGCGTGAACGTGATGGGAGAACCGAAATTATAATCCAGACGCGTAACAAACCCAACGAACCGAAACAGCTTGAGCTGCCGGGAGGCAGGGTGGAAAAGTTCGAGTCGTTGTTAACTGCCTTGCGCCGCGAAGTGAAGGAAGAAACCGGACTCGATGTCACTTGGATTGAAGGGGAAGATACGCGTATTGATACGGATGGGATTAATCCTAATATCGTTGTCGAATGTGTTAGGCCATTTACCGCATACCAGACGATTAAAGGCGGAATCGATTCGGTCGGTTACTACTTTATTTGCAGAGCGGAGGGCGAATTGCTCGAAGAAGGCGACCACTCGCAAAAAGCCCGTTGGGTAACCGTAGACGAACTAGCCAAACGTATACACAACGATCCTTTGCAGTTTATTAACATCGACTGTGCCGCTATCATGTTCTATTTAAAACACCGTGTAAATGTCTTGCCAGTTGGTGAAACAAATTAGCTTATTTCCTGTTACGCTAACGGGGGACGATAATTCAATGCACCATGGAGCAGTCTGCACTTTGCAGCTGCTCCATTTTTCATTACGTTAACGGACAGGAGAGTTCAACAATACACTCAATATTCAAACTTCGAGGGTACTAAAGATAACTGGTACTATCTAGTCAAGTTTTACTCCTGTAGAATTAATCAGAACAACGATTCAAATGGAGGGAAACTCCCTGAAGATTCTTTTTAGAATATTTTTATCGGCTATTTTTATAGGTATAGCCTTTATTGTATTTGTGGTCTACTCATTCTTTTATGGGAATCCTTTTTTAAAGTACAAATTTAAACAAGAGGCACGTCATTATCTAGAATCAACCTATCCTAATAAACAAAGTTTAATTACTGAAGTTGAATTCAGTCTCAAGAGTTCTACTCTGGAAAAACAATACTTTAGAGCATATTTTTATTTCTTAGAAGATAAAATTAAAAAGCTTCATTCCGTATATATAAATGATGACGGAAAAATAACTGATGGATTAAAGACTCGAGCGGCTAATCCCAAATAGGGAATGAACCATGAGAGGATTACTCTAACGGGTACGATAGTTCAATAAAACAGCAGAAGGATCCGCTGCGGCGGATCCTTCTCACGTCCCCCTCGTCGATTGAGCTAACGGGCAGGAAACTTCCAATATCTGTAGAATTAATGTTGGAAATTAGAAAAGATTTTCTGGGGGGATTGGTTAGTGGAATTTAGAGAAATAACGTGGGACAACTTTATTGAATGTATTGAGCTGCAAGTTACAGAGGAGCAGAAACGCTTTATTTCCTCCAATCAACATGCACTCGCAGAAGCTTATATTGCCTCAAAAGAGGGTCAGGTCATTATTACATTTGCGATTTATAAAGACGGGAAGATGGTCGGCTTAATAATGATGTATTATGACGATGGAAATGGCAATTTCGATTACAGCAGTTATGGAGTTTTTAAAATCATGATTGATGGGCGATATCAGGGCAAAGGGTATGGCAAAGAAGCCATGATAAAAGCTATAGAATTTTCTAGGGCATCTCCTCATGGAGAAGCGAGGGTCGTTGAACTTACATATAAACCAGAAAACCTAATTGCGAAAAATCTATATTCATCACTAGGTTTTGTTGAAACAGGGAATACCCACCCTTCTGGTGAAGTATACGCTGAGTTTGTCCTATAGCCTTTTGAGCTAACGGATAACGAGAGCAAAGCGATGAAACCGATCTATCGCTTTCGTTGCGTTTAAAATACATTAAGCGAGAGGCAGGTCATAGCTTTTGGAAAAGCACTTAGAAATAAGGAAGGCAATCAATAGACTTTCACTGCAAGAAGCGAAACAGCTTATTACGATCATCAAGTTACAACTGGAAAACTTGAAGGACGTATACGAGAAGCTGCTAGTTCCTAATAATCGGATCTCGATATGGGAACCGAATGATGCTGCCACGAAAGTGCATATTGTTTTTGGCGATTCTGTTGCCGGGAGTTTGAAATATGTCATAAGGCAACTGGGAATTGAGAATACAAACAAGGTGGTAAGTTTTCGAGATCAATTTTCTTTTGGACCTCTATGGCGGCTTCATGAGGAAGCTGGAAGAGCGCATAGAGTTGAGTGGTTCAGAGACCACATCAATGAGGATTTAATTCTCGAAACTGGACAAAACTTAGATGATGATTACGATACCTACCATCAAAGAATAATGGAGCAAATAGACCATATTCCGGCTGAAGCATCCATTGTGATATGGAGCGGGAATAATGCTCACGAACAGATAGGGTTGCGGTATGCACTTTATTTGCTAAGGAAAAAACAAAATGAAATATTTGTTTTTAATGCCGTGGAAGCTTGCGAAAGAAGGTTTAATACTTCCGATCAGAATATCAAATTCGCGGGCGAAATCCCTCCGGAAAAACTTCAGAATGTTTTCGGGGAAATCGAGGACAACGGATCAATAGATTTCGAAACTAAAAAGTTAATGGAGCATGAATGGTTATCGCTTGCTAATCATCATAACGTGTTGCGTATTTGGGATGGAGAAAGGATCCAAAACGTCGATGAGAATTATTTCGATTCCTATTTGCTGAAGACTATAGAGAAGCTACATGCCGACAGGTCGAATCGTGACTTTATTAAGGCTGCAAGAGTAATCGGCGAAGCGCTCGGACACTGCGATCATCACGTTGTTGATAGCTATTTTGAATACCGACTGAGACAGCTAATTTATAATCAGTCCTTGGAAATCAAAGGTGTACCAAGAGGGATGAGGTTTTACAGCGTAAGGTGTATCTTCAATACTTCGTTACGCTAACGGATACGTTAGTTCAATTCCATCTAGGAGCAGTTTGCCGCCGCGGCAGCTGCTCTTTCTGTCATTAAGCTAAAGGGCAGTATAGTTCCAAATGTGGTAATATGAGGGTAATCCTGAAGGGGGTGAAATTATGATGAAATCTAAGTTAGGAATTATCATCTTGATATGTATGATCACATTAATTGGTTGCTCTAAAGATAAAAATGTCAAGGAAAATGAATATAGTGTTCAAGATGCTATTAACGCTTTTGAATCACAGAATTTAAAACTAGTACCATTCGGGATGACAGGTACAATACCAACATTGAATAATGTTATTCCAGAAATGAATTCGGTTGAAGATGTAGCAACTGTAGATCATTCTGATCCTGAATTTGTTTATTTTTATTTTCAATACAGAAGCTTCTCGTAAATCCGGTGTCAAAGAATTTAATAAGGAAATGAAAAATGCCAAATTCACAACGTATCCTTTTTTATATGAGAAAGGAAATATACTCACTATTTACTGGGCTAAATCAAAAGAAAAGCCACACCTTAATGAACAAATCAAATCAGCGATTGAAAAACTGTAAAGGTAAAACTGACTGACAGGTGATATTGTGATTAGCCATTGAGCTAACGAGGAACGATAGCTCAACGAATAGGACGAACGGCATTCGGTTTAATGGCTGCCTTCTCAATAGGAGGTGTTAAAAAATCAATCTCAATCGTTATGTAGGAATCTGGATAATTATCTTATTAATTGAACTACTGTACTTTGCTAATTTAATTCATCAGGTTCATGACATAGAAGAAACTGCATTTATTATAGTGGTCATTACAGTTACGCTTGTCGTTGGCTCTACTGTAATAAGTAATTCCAGAAAATAGCGAAGAGGTAGCCTCTTCGCCTATCTTGTTGAACTAACGGGTACGATAGTTCAATAAAACAGCAAAAGGATCCGCCGCGGCGGATTCTTTTCACGTCCCCCTCGTCGATTGAGCTAACGGGCAGTTTAGTTCAACGCAAAAAGGGTCCCTTAACGAATCATTGTTTCGGAAGCACCCTCGCCGTTTCTTTATTGATTTCTGGTCAAAAATTACATAATATCATTTCAAGAAATGAAAGTTTAGGAGAGGCGTGATCCCATGCACCGGGAAATTAGCATATTCAATTCCGGAGATACTACGTTGGAATATTCGGTTATCGGAAAAGGAACCCCGATATTGCTATTCCACGGCGGACATTCGGGTTGTCAGGAGGAATTCGGTTATGAAAGATTGCTAACATCAGGATTTTCCATCATCACTCCCTCCCGTGCAGGATACGGCCATACTTCCTCGATTATGGATTTGGGACAGGCCTGCCACATTTATAAATCTTTATTAGATCATCTGGCTATCGAGAAAGTCCATGTTATCGCCGTTTCCGCAGGCGGGCCGAGCGGAATCGTGTTTTGCTCCATGTTTCCCGGTCGAATTGCCAGTTTCACGCTTCAGTGTGCGGTTACGAAACCATGGCTTGTGCCAGTGGATAAAGAATACAAAATGGCGAGGCGTATTTTCAAACCCGAAACCGAGAAAAGAACATGGAAAATACTTGCGGCGATGAATAACCTATTGCCGAAATTAACATACAGAATGATGGCATCTTCCTTCTCAAAACTGCCATATTCGGAAGTACGGAAACGGCTTGACGACCATTCGGCTGAAGCGTTTCGTAAAATGAATAATCGCCAGCGCTCATATTCGGGTTTCTTTATTGATTTGGAACACACTCAACTTGACTATTCTAAAGAACTAGCGAATATTCAAGCACCAACGTTAATCATGCACAGCCAAAACGATAGATCGGTTTCCTTAAGTCATCCAGAAAACGTGAAAGCGCTGATACCCCAGTCGGAAATGTGTATTCTTGACTCTTGGGGCCATCTCATATGGATAGGAAAGCACGCTACCGAGTACGATGATGCTCTTATTTCGTTCTTATCGCGACAGAAAAACGAAGAATCGTCACCTTTCAACTAACGGATACGTTAGTTCAATTCCATCTAGGAGCAGTTTGCCGCCGCGGCAGCTGCTCTTTCTGTCATTAAGCTAAAGGACAGTTTAGTGTAAAGGAAATAAATCTTATTTATCGAATTTAATTATGGCGTCCTGGTTATATATATCTGATAATTCTCCTTGGGGTAGCGCCAACGATTTGACGTTTTTATACGCTAAGCATTAGCGGCGACGGCACTGGATCGATTCGCTCGGGATTATGTAGATGCACATTATGAAACGTGGCTGCTGGCTGCTTAACGGATTGGGTGACGGGGAGGTGTGATGTAGTGGATATTCTTATTTTAGTCATCGTATTTGTTGTCTTTGCGAGTATCATCGGGAATCAGATGGCGATGTTGAAAACACTTAGAAGCATGGACGAAACTCTAAAAGAGATCAGAGACAACACGTTGAAAGTAGAGGACACGCGGGAATAACCACCGGAAGGGAACCTAAAGTCCTTAGCTTAAAATGTTGGCTGAATCCCTCCTTGTATTTATAATGGGTGGGATTGCATTTTTCAAAAATTTCAACAATGAAAAGTAATCCCGTTAATACGATGGTTAAGCTAACGGGTACGATAGTTCAATCAAACACGACGGCAGCCGGCTTCACGCATCGGTTGCCGTCTTCCGTTGAAGTAACCGGCAGTCAAAATTAACAGCAATACTTGTGAATAATTAATCCCCCGAAAATGAAAATACTCGGGGGGTTACCGTCAGTTGCATTATATAGCTCCAGCATCTCTTGCCGTATAGAACGACGGGAAAATTGGACGATAATGTAATTCGTCTCTTATACGCGTTGTATCGACGATCATGTCCCAAGGATTAAAATCCTGCTGCTGCGCTTCCGAGGAAATTTGGTTGTCATGAAGCTTGAACAACTCTGCTACGGAGATCGGTGCATCGTCGGCAACATTATAGATTCGACCATCTATACCTGGTGTGGAAGCAGCAACCAACAGGGCCTGACTTACATCTGCATGGTGCACCATATGGAGTCGTTTGGCAGGATTCCATTTACTCATGAACGGTAGAAATTCCTTGATATGGGGATCACGCTCACCATAGACAAAAGCAAGCCGTAAAATGCGCAGTCCCAATCCCTGATCGCGATGAAGCCTCAGCAGCGCATCTTCAGCAGCAGCTTTGGTTTGAGGATATGGCAAAACCGGTCTTAATTCATCATCTTCACGACTTGGTCTCGAAAGATTTCTTGAGCCGTATACCAAATTGGTACTGGTAAAAACAAACCTTGGCACATCCGCCTTCAAGGCAGCGTGAGCTAATGCTATACTGGCATTGATGTTTGACATTCTGGCAGTGTTCTCGTCTACACCGCGGAACTCCGCAGCCAAGTGTACTACGACATCTGTATCCTGGAGAGCGTCATCCCAACTGTCCGTCTGCAAAAGATCGCCTTCTAAAACTTCAGCCCCTTGCTGGCGGAACCACTCCGTCTTTCCAGCGTCCCGAACCAAAAGTTTGACGTGATGACCATGTTGTAACAAACGCGGAACAAAGCGGCTTCCTATTTTGCCTGTTGCTCCTGTTACGAAAACGTTCATTATAAAAATCCCTCCTGAGTTTTTCAGATTCTATAACGGCAGTATGACAGAATGCGCAAGTGGCTTCCTTACTGTGTTTATCGTATGATTGGCAGTGTCAGGATAAGGAGGAGTAGTCAATGGAAGGTATCTCTTCTAGCATATCGTTAGGTGAATTTTTGCGTTCGCGTCGGGAACGACTTACTCCAGAGGAAGTCGGGTTACCATCCTATGGACGACGTCGTACGCCCGGACTTCGAAGGGAAGAAGTAGCCCAGCTTGCTCATATTGGAACATCCTGGTATACCTCTTTGGAACAAGGCAGAAATATCAATCCTTCAGAGGATGTACTAAATAATATAGCAAAAGCGCTGAATTTGACTGAGGATGAACGTTGCCATCTCCATCTACTGGCAAGGCCGATAAAACAGGCAAAAGTAGACGAACAAGCACTGAATGTCGGTTTGGAGCGAACGGTTATGGCTCTTGAACCGAATCCTGCATTCATTTTGGGAAGAAGTTGGGATTTGTTGCTGTGGAACCAAGCAGCAGAGATTGTGTTAGGATTGCCGGCATTCTCAAATGATTTGCAACAGAAACCCAATTGGTTGAGGCGTTTTTTAATGGACACCTCGCTTAAATCGAAAAATATGGATTGGGAAGCCAAAGCGCAGGTCATGATTGCACGCTTTCGTGCAGATTACGCACACTTTCCTAATGATGCGAGGTTTAAGGAGCTTATTGAAGAGTTTATGCAGATTAGCGAGCTATTCCGTGAGACATGGCCGCGGCATGACGTTCAGGTTGTTACAGATTGCCACAAACGTTGGTCAGACCCTCGGATCGGAGAGATGGAATTTGAACATGTAACCTTGCAGCCGCCGACCGATCCGGAGCTGAAGATCATGATTTATACCGCTTCAAAGGATACGGCTGCCCGTTTGCAAAGTTTTATGGGCACCCAGACTTTTAGGGACAGTTCGGAAAACCGTATTATATAGTGAAGCTAGTTTATTGCGCTAACGGAGAACGTTAGTTGAAATTTAACCTAAAATCCGAGCGTTTTATTCATTCCCTTTTCCGCTACGCTTATGAAGAGACGTACCTACCTTCAAATCCCAACTGGGAAAACTGCTCTGCAATAGTTAATGGCAAGGGTTCAAAGCAGAGAGAAGTTTACTTCACGACAGAGTGCAAAGTATGGTTAAAGAAGAACCTAAACAGCCGTGAAGACTCCTGTAAAGCCTTATTCGTATCGCATCGCTTTCGGCATACCTATGCGTGTCAATTACTTGATAACGGTGCACCTCTAGATTTTATCCAAGGTATGCTGGGCCAAGCATCAACCACGCAAATCTATGCTCAGTTCCGCGGCGAGCGCCGAAGAGAACTTTATCGCCGATTTTTTAGCATATAATAGCGGCTGATTCGCCTTTGAGATCCACCGCTATTCGCAGTACATTTTAATATTTACAAATCTATAAAAATAGATATAATGATCTTTATGGAACCTTTACAGATTTTTAAAGCTTTGTCTAACGAGACGCGTAGTCAAATTATGCTGTGGTTAAAGAATCCAGAGGAATTCTTTGATGAGAAACTTTATTTACAACAAGGTCTCAATTTTCGAATTGGTGTTTGCGTGGGAGATATTCAGGCTAAAACGGGACTTGCACAGTCTGTTATCTCGAGTTACTTGTTGACGATGCAAAAAGCTGGGTTGTTGGAATCTGAGCGAATTGGGAAGTGGACGTACTATCGTCGGAACGAAAAGACTATACGACAATTTTCCGAGTACATCCAAAAGAAACTATAGACGGTAAGGAGGTCTTTTTTTTTGCATTTTACATCTACAAATCTATATATATAAATACAAATGGAGGCTTACATTTAAAATGAAAAAGGTTAACCCTTTGCTTATTATTATTCTGGCTTTAGGTGTATTCGGCATTATTACAACGGAAATGGGTATTATAGGCGTTCTGCCCCAGGTAACTCAAAAATTTAATATATCGACCTCACAGGCCGGATGGCTTGTAAGTATATTTGCTCTCGTCGTTGCCATCTCAGGTCCATTCCTGACATTGCTCGTATCCGGTATTAATCGTAAAGTCATTCTATTATCAGCTGTGCTTATTTTTGCGATTTCGAATATAGTTTATGCGTATACGACCAAGTTCGATGTGATGCTAGTTTTTCGTATTATCCCTGCTATTTTTCATCCCGTCTTTTTTTCAGTTGCACTTGTGACAGCAGCCCAACTTGTCCCTCCAGAAAAAAGCACTAAAGCGGTCACAAAGGTTTTCGCCGGTATAACGGTCGGGTTTGCTTTTGGCGTCCCTTTGACTTCTTATCTAGCAGAAAAGATTTCGTTAGAAGCCGCTTTCCTGTTCGGAGCTGTTGTAAGCATGATTGCCTTTGTAGGGATACTAGCTTGGCTTCCTTCCATGCCTGTTAAGGAAAGAATGTCTTATGGCAAGCAGCTTGGTATATTACGCAAACCTCAATTGTGGTTAAATATCGTGACCATTATTTTTATCTTTGCAGCTATGTTTTCGGTGTACAGCTACTTTGCTGAATATCTTGGACAAGTAACACATATGAACGGGTCATGGATTAGTATCATGCTGATGGCCTTCGGTATAATCATGATTTTTGGGAATTTTTTATTTGGGGGCTTTGTGCATAAAAGCATTACAAAGACAGTCATCATGTTTCCTTTGCTATATGTAGTAATTTACTTATTCGCTTATTATCTGGGTTCTTATTTCCTTCCGATGGTTGTTATCGTATTTATTTGGGGGGCAGTGCATTCCGGCGGGCTTATTGTCAGTCAAGCGTGGTTAACGACTGAGACGAAAGAAGCTCCAGAATTCGGCAACAGCTTGTTTGTCTCATTTTCCAATCTTGGGATTACTGTAGGGGCTTCTATCGGTGGATGGTTTATTTCTCACTTGGGCATCCATCAACTCATTTGGAGCGGAATTATGTTTACACTGCTTGCTTTCTTATTGATCTTGTTAAAAATAAAAATGTCCACATCGAACGCAGGGGAAGTAAACGTACGTTAAATTAAACGGGTACGATAGTTAAATTCCAATTTAGCAGTATAAACAAAGATTGAGTAGGATCAGACAACAGCATGAGGCTGCCGCGGAATTGATTGGCAGCCTTGCTGCAGCGTTACACTATGGGTTCCGGCATTCCCGATATTCGAACTCGTCGATTTTGCCCGACGTTAGGAGATAATATATGGTCGCTTCTTTATGATATGAAGTTTGTCTCGATATGCGGTTGTTGCGCTGCAGAATATCAGAGTAGCGGGCCGGATAATCATAGTGCACAAGATGATTTGCCGCCGTAACGTCGAGACCGGTGTTGACGGAATCCGTAATAAGCAGAACGGTGGATTCCGGGATTTTATTAAATCTGTCAATCATCTCATTGGCCTCATGAATGGAAAGCTGTGTCGTAATAATAATAACGCCCTTGATGTCCTCGTCCGCAGAAAGCTCGTCTAATAACAGGGCGGTGACGGCATTCGATTTGGAGATGACGATCGCTTTTTCCCTTCTGTCACTCACATCTCGGATGATGGACCTCAGCATGTTCATTTTTTGCGGATTCTGGTTGCACATAAGCGCCATTTGCTCTTTAATCGCCATGAGCTGTTTTTTTTCATGAATGGAGGAGGCCCGGCTATTTCGCTCGGAAGCCGTAAAGTAATTATTCAAAAGGTTCAAGTATTCATTTTCATATTCGGGCTCCAAGGATACGACGATCTGTTTTTCAGTAATGTTCACGATATCAGTCATCCTTCCTGCTCTTCTTATTCATTGAATAATAGCAACGTAACTTATAAATGCAAAGCGGATGGTTAAACTACTCGAAAAAATGCAGCCCGCCTCTTAAGGGAGAACGGACTACATTTTTTCGTCATGCCTCATTTTTGAAAAGAATTCTGTGGACTACCCCTATCCTCAGCCCAAAAAAGGGGTGTTTTGCAGGGATCTCCTCTTGACGGGTTCTCAGGCCGTTTAGAGGAGCAGAAAAAAAGGTTATACAGGAAGGTTACTAGATTTCGCGCCATAACTCCAATTAGAAAAATCCAAGTAAATTAGAATTGGCTCATTTCCAGATCGGATCCTGCCTGCTTTCTCATCAGCCGAATCCGATTTCGAATCCAAGGAATCACCCAATACGGGACACAGGGCGAGCCTAGAGGGCAAATTTCCAAATAAACCAACAGATGAGAGCGGACCCCCAAGAAATGAAACCAAATACCATGACAATCTTATTCTCGCTCCAGCCATACTTCAAACTGAAATGATAATGAATCGGAGCCATTTTAAATAGTCGCAACTTCGTGCGTTTATAGTAATAGACTTGCAGGATGACCGAAAATTTTTCGGCCAGATAAACTGAAAACAGAATTGGGATTAATATTTCTACCTTCTCAATTACCGCTAAGATGGAGAGTGAACCTCCAATTGCTAGCGATCCAGTATCCCCCATAAATGCTCTAGCGGGATAAATATTATAGAGAAATAATCCGAGTAGACAGCCAATCATTACGAGCGAAAATGTTTGTACTTCCTGCTTGTCTGAGATTAAGAAAAAGAAAAAATAAGTCGGGATGGCAACATTAATCAATAGCCCATCTAGACCATCTGTAAAATTGATTGCATTAGCTGATCCAACCACAAATAGTAACATGATTGCTATGTACACATAAACGGGCAAGTGTAGCTGAAAACCATTGAACAACGAAATATCGCTCGTCAGCGAAAACGAATGGAACAAAGTCATAAGCAGAATAGCGGTAAATGCGAATTGAAACACAAGTTTCGTCCGTCCAGAGATGCCTGCTGGATCTTGCCACACTGCCTTTTTGAGATCATCCATAAAACCAACAGAACTGAATAAGAGAAACGTAATGCACAAAAAGATCATCAATGGTGCAGGGTGAAATTGTAGAGACGTTACCACACCAATAAGCAAAATGAGGCCAGCCATCAATGGTGTCCCTTGCTTAGCTTGATGGTCAGGGGGTAACTCAGAGCGAATGGGCTGCGTTAGCTTCAGGTTACGCAGTCCCCAAATGAGTAGTGGCGTAAGTAATGCCACAAGCAAAAACGAAAGACCGGATATACCCAAGATTCCAACCATTCTGAAAGCACCCTTCCTTGTCATATAATGAAATGTCCTGCACGATTTAGATATATCTCAAAATCAACTATACGAAAGGTTTTACATTCGTTAAAGTGAAGGTTTGCTTGGCTTTTTTTCATATTTTCGGTATAAGTCGTTGAACTAACGAGGAACGATAGTTCAATAAAACAGCAAGAGGATCCGCAGCGGCGGATCCTTTTCATGTCTCTCTCGTCGATTGAGCTAACGGGAAGTTTAGCGTGGCTGACCGATTACATAACTTTACATTATCGCTTTAATACGATAATATATTAGAGAAGTAAAGCGATAAAGAATGAGTATGTGGTCTTAATCGAATTCATTCGGCTAGCAATACCAAAAAGGCAATACCTCAGTTAAGAAGGGAGTTTGTTATGGTGCGAGAGGCATTAATTAACAGAAAAACAAAAGAAACAGAAATTAAACTGGAGCTTAATCTCGATGAATACAGTGAAGGTAACATCAACACGGGAATTGGATTCTTTAACCATATGCTCACGCTTTTTGCTTTTAGGGCAGGAATAAAACTAAATGTGGAATGCAAAGGTGATTTAGAGATAGATGGGCATCACACGGTTGAGGACATTGGAATATGCTTGGGGCAAGCAATCAAAAAGGCTATAGGTGATAAAAAAGGCATAAACCGTTATGGTAGTTCGCGTATACCTATGGATGAGAGCTTAGCATTAGTGGATTTGAGTATATCTAATCGCTCTTTTTTAGTGTTTAACGTGGAAATGCCGTCAACACGAGCGGGCGAGTTTGAAACCGAATTAACCGAAGAGTTTTTTGTCGCTGTGGCGCATAATAGCGGGATAACCGTGCACATCAATTTGGAATACGGCAGAAATACACACCATATAAATGAGGCAATTTTCGTGGCATTCGGCGATGCGTTGAAGAAAGCAATTAGGATAACAGGCGATGTTATTCCGTCTACGAAGGGTACGTTATCATTATGAAAAAAATATGTATAGACGCTTACGTGTAAAAAATTATGGGGGGAATTTGTTTCATTGGACATCTGACGATTACGCTAACGGGCAGGTTTGGGATTAGCAATCCATAAGAAACAACCCAAGTTGAATTCTGCTAAAATGTAGTTAATGTATAATGTAGATATCCCTCATGAACAAAGGAGAACTGAAAATGAGAAAACTCGTTCTATTTCTGCACGCATCGCTTGACGGTTTTGTAGAAGGGCCGAATGGTGAAATGGACATTGGCTGGGTTTCCTACGATGCTGATTTGGAGAAACACGCGAAAGAAATTCTGAGTACTGCCGACACTGTCATTTGGGGACGTGGGACTTATCAGATGATGCACAGTTACTGGCCATCTGTACCTTCGAACCCATCAGCTTCGCAGCATGAAAGGAATCATGCCGAGTGGATCGAAAAGACAGCCAAAATCGTTTTTTCCACGACGCTGGAGAAAGTCGAATGGAATAATTCCAGACTCGTGAAAGAAGATGTCGAGGAAGAGATCAATAACCTCAAACAGCAGCCAGGCAAGGATATGGTCATCCTCGGCAGTCCTAGGTTCGCACACCACATTATGCAGCTTGATTTAATTGATGAGTATAAAATTACTGTTTCTCCCGTCCTGATCGGTAAGGGATTGCCGTTATTCCAAGGTCTCAAGGAGAAGATCAATCTTAAGCTAATCGAAAACAAGACCTTTGATTCTGGAGCCATAGGTCTCGTTTACCAGACGGTAAGATGACCTTGTCACTTAAGGTGATTACGCTAACAGTCAGTTTAGTGCACTGCTGGTCCTGAAAGTGTAGCCATTGGACTTCACAATTTTGTATTGATGTCTAAGGAGTATCTAGGATTTCAACAGACTTTACTTTTATCTTCTCAATAACCCAGGCATCATCTTCTAATGTGCTGTATAATACAAATTTGACAGATTGCCCAACCTTTAATTCATTGTAGTCCTTATATTTAATTACCCTAGACCTATTATCGAGATAAACATAACCGTTGTTTTCATCGATTGAGGTGATTTTACCGGACACTGTAAAGTCATTACTTTTGTAATTGTTGCAACCCGATATCACAACGCCGATACAAATAAGTACTGCAAATAATAATTTGCTGTTCAATACGTGATACCTCCCCCTTACTTTCTATATTAGACTGTTTTAACTCCACAAATGTTACCAAAACTTAATCCCCAAAACCAGATAAATTCGGTAAGGGATTAAAAGCAATATTATGGGCTTAAACTAACGAGGAACGATAGCGCAATTAGGGGACAGTTGCCACGGATGCTGTTGTACCTGTTTTCATGGGTTAAACATCATCTGAAACAGTGATTTCTCTGGCTTGGGATATCACATATTATGAACCGATGCCAAAGGCAATCTGACATAACGATAAGACGGCTGTTCCCGTCAGGTCTGAAGAAGACCTTCGGGAACAGCCGTTATTACTTTAGTGAGAGATTACAGCGTCAATCCGCCGTCTGCGGCAACGATAGAGCCTGTCATGTAGATGGATGCCGGAGAAGCGAGGAATGCGACAACTTCGGCAATCTCCGTAGGCTCTGCATAGCGGCCCATTCTCATGTTTGGCAATTCTTCCGGCACATAACCAGTTCTTGCGATCATTTCCGGTACCGCAGCCGTTAATGCAGTAGCAACCCCGCCAGGGCAGATCGCATTGACGCGAATGCCTTTTTTCACATATTCCAGTGCCGCCGATTTCGTCAGTCCGATCACCGCGTGTTTGCTGGCGGAATAAACAGCCATACTATGTTCGCTGCGAATACCGGCTGTTGAAGCGGTGTTCACGATGACGCCGCTGCCTTGTTTCTCCATGACTTGAAGTACATATTTCAGCCCAAGGAATACACCTTTTACGTTCACGGACATGATCCGGTCAAACTCGGCTTCCTCGATATTGGCAAGCGGGGCGAATGTTTGCAGAACGCCGGCATTATTGAAGAAAATATCGATGCAGCCATAGGCTTCAACCGCTTTGTTCACGTAGTTTTGAACATCTTCTTGAAGAGCAACGTTCGCTTGTACGAACATGCCTTCGCCACCAGCATCTTTAATGAGTTGAAGTGTTTCTTCCCCGGTCGCTTGATTGAAATCAACGACGACAATCGTTGCTCCGTTTGCCGCCAATTTCAGGCTTGTTGCCCGGCCGATTCCGCTTCCCGCACCAGTGACTACGGCTACTTGCTTTGCATTTGTCATATAGATAATCTCCTTTGATATGAAATATGATTCCAGTAATGATAGTTATACTATCACTATGATATTCATGATATCACTTCATCCGGAATAGTTCAAACTCCGCTTAGTCCCATAGGTAGCATTGACAACCAGGATTGGTTCTGATAGGATGCTATCAATTCAGGACGGAGAGAGGGAAACGATGACGATGGATCCCAAGAGCAGATGGGAAAAGGAGCGGCAGGAAGGGAAAAATCAGCGCATTCAAGCAATCCTAGAAGCTGCCAAAAGTGTTTTTCTCCAAAAAGGCATAGAGAAGGCAACGATGCAGGACATTGCGCGTGAAGCGCATATCGGGATCGCGACGGTTTTTCGCCATTTTCCAAAAAAAGACAAGCTGATTGTCGCTGTGGTGACACAGATGGTCGAGTCGCAAATTCCGGTTTTTGAGGCGATCGCGGATGGAGAGGGCAGTTGTATTCAGAAAGTGGAGCAGCTGTTGGATCTATTTATCTCCTACACGCAAGAAGAACACAGCTTCAACACGAAGCTTCTGGAGGCTTTTGAAAGTTATCAATCCCTGATGCCGGAGCCATTAGAGGATATCGGTGTTTATGAGGAAGTGTCCCATAAAATAATAATGTTTTATTCACGAATCTTTGAGGAAGGGCGCCGCGACGGATCGATTCGGCCGGATCTTCCGGTACATGAGACATTATCGACGATATCGAACAATTTTGGCACATATGCCAAGAAGCTGTCCGCCCAGCGCAATGTACTGTTACCTCACATGGAGACGGAGCCTGAGCAGCAGCTGCTCATCTTGAAGCAGATTTTTTTGCAATACTTACGGCCGTAGCCTCGCAATTAGACCTAATAAAAAAGGCAACTCAGCAGAATGGGCCTACGATCGATTTAAGCTTCGCTTCTTCCAGACGTGTGATACCCTTCAATCGTAATATCGATCTTTTTGAAAGCGATATAGTAAGCAATAAGCGAGTACATCGCATGATCCCAACCAAAGACGAATCCGCCGCGGCGGATTCTTTTCACGCTTCCCTCGTTGATTGACTAACGGGCAGATTACGCTAATGGCTTTCACATAGACTGTGTCAGTGATATTGTGATCATCATCTAAAGACCAATTTATAATACTAGATATGAGAGCGCACCGTTAATTATCCTCTCAATGCCTTTACCTATCATTTCTTAAAAAAGGGGTGGATTCGTATTGTTTAATGTTTGTATTCAATGTGGGGAATACCATGTAGAAAAGTCCATTCAGCCGATTAATAATTTTGAGGCTTTTGCCATTTGTCCGCACTGCGGACACGCACACCGATTCTTCCGACTTCCATTGTTTGTCGTTACAGGTGCCAGCGGTGTGGGAAAATCAACTATCTGCCTAGCACTCACATCAAAATTAAAGGATGCTGTAGTTATTGAAGGCGATATACTATGGAGTGATTCCATTACCGGGAACTTCAGAGAACTCTGTCTGCGTGTCGCTAAAACAATTTCGCTTAACGGTAAACCTGTCGTATTATTCGGAACAACAATCCCGGAAGAGTTTGAAAACTGCAAGGAACGAAGGTATTTCTCAGAAATCCATTATTTGGCTTTAACATGTGACGATGCCGTACTTGCTGAACGTTTAAGAGCAAGACCTTCATGGAGAGGGTTTGATAATGAAGATATCATAAACCACCACTTGGGTTTTAACCGCTGGAATAAGGAAAATATAAATTCAGTCACTCCGCCTATGGAATTGCTCAATACTACTAATGTTACTGTGCAAGAAACAGCGGAGAAGGTAAAAGCTTGGATAGAAGATAAATGGAAAGGGACATTATTTACAAATTCAGATCATGAGCAATAATGAACGAAACAAAGAGCAGGTTGCCGCGGCAGCCATGATCTCGCTCAGGGACCTGTTTAGCACCGATTGAGACGTAGGGTAAAGGGCAGAAAACGAAGTGAAATCTTCGTATACAGGTCTCCAAACACACCATGGTATTCCGGAAAGAATTGAAAGGTCTTCCCGCGTGGCACTCCTCGATCTGTGAATGCTTGCGCATGACTTTCTCCTTTGGAAACATCCAGTCCGATGACAGGATTCATACTGGACTATTCGATACAACAGTGCTATTATTTCGGATGATTCAATTAAAGAACATAGTATTCAAGTTGCGGATAGATAACATTAAGCTATCGGATAACGATAGTGGAGGAGCTTGTCATCGTGGGAGCTTTTGGTTTATTGAAGTAACGAGCATGATAGTTCAATCACTTCGCGAATTTTTAGGTATATATGCAATTGGGGCAAGTGCTTATAAATTCATTTATAAGGAGCAACTTCGATGAAAATTGGATTTCTAATTATTGATATGCAAGCAATCCATCTACAGGGTATTGAAAAGAAAGTAATAGATAGGGCTTGCGAGTACATCAATTATGTAGCTGACATACTTCGATCTAAAAGTCACGTGATCATTCACATTCAAGACATTGAAGGGATTTTAGAATTAAATAAAGACTTATATAGTACAATTCCAGAGGTTCAAATTAAAGATACTGACTTAGTTTTAACTAAAGAATTCTCAAACGCATTTTGGAGAACAGAACTCGATCAAATATTAGTAGACCAAGGCATTGAATTCTTAATCATTTCCGGAAATGCTGCAGAACATTGCGTCTTGTTTACTTATAACGGAGCAGTTGAAAGAGGTTTTAAACCTGTAATTTTGCAGAACGGAGTATTAAGCACATATAGCGATGCCATAGCATCCATGTATAGAGATAGAAATTTAATATCATATCCGGCTATCCAATATTTAATTTAAGAATGATGTGATGGACCCAATAGAATACCATATTCACACTTCGAGATATCCGCCCCTCGTGTCTCCAGAGACATTTCGGATTAGCTAACAGGTAACGTTAGTTCAATGCACCATGGAGCAGTCTGCACCTTGCAGCTGCTCCATTTTTCATTACGCTAACGGGCAGCATTCGACTGACCTTTGTGTCGTGCAAGCACGCGTCCATAACTGGCTGGATCGGTATTTTCCAGAGTTTCTAACGGTCTTTAAGGATTGGGAATGCAAGTCTGCGATCCAAATGCTAAGCCTTTATCGCTGGTTGCTAAAAACGCAGCCTTCCGAGCACTGCATGAGTATTACACCAAACGCCCTAAAAACCCATTGAAGAAGATGCAGTCTCTCATTGCGTTGTGTAACAAACTCATTCGTATCCTATTCGGCATATTGAAAAAAGGACATGAGTTCAGGGAAGAGAAGATGATGCAGGATATCCCTCAGTGTGCAGAATTTCCACTAGCAGCTTAAATCAAGATCATGACCCAAGACAAAAGGAAAAAGATAACAAGAAGCACGGATGAGTCGGAACGGCGTTAACATACGGACGAAGATCCTGCCGGGCAGCATATCTGACCTCCACCTCATGGACAGGTTGAATGAAGGAATGTGGGAGCGTAGACTCTGCGAGATGTGGGAGGGTAGACCGCCATGAGCTCATGTGGAGATCCAAGGGTGCAACCATACTTTACCACAACATCCACTTTTTAAAACGAGTGGTCTAGGTGGAGACTTTTTTGCACTTCAATGGCCCCATAAATTTCTTCCTCTGCAACTTCGTTCCACTTAAATGTTATCTGCTAAGTAGTAAACTTGGGTCAAAATCTAAGAAAATGTAAGTATTTAAGAGAAAAGTGATTCTCCATAGAGGGAGGGAGTTTAATACTAACAGTGAAGATGGAATAATAACCACAACAAGTTGTGGAGGGATCAAAGTGAAGCAAATTATTGTGACTTTATTAATTTTGGGTAGTATCCTGGTGCCTCTTAAATCTACGTTCAATTCACCGTAAATGTAGGGGTGGGCGTGGGGAGAATGTTTTAAATATGTGAAACGCAAGGCATTTCTTCCTTTACTCGTTTGGCTGTGGACAAACGTTCGTAACAGTATAATTATCCACACTGATTTTCTTTCTAGCATTATGTCCACTTTATAGGACAAGATAACAAGGACAGAAACGATAGATTGAAAGGGAATGGATTTGTTTTGGAGGAGGGCGTAGCCCAAGCGAAGGCGCGGGAGCATAAAAGTATCTTATTACGCTTTCGTTGAAGATAATATTTATTCTTTATTGGCTGCCGCGGCGGATATTATGCAAGATTTACGGCCATCGGATCCTGGAGCATGAGGTTCCCCGTCTAATTCACTTGGAAAATCAACTAATCAACTGAGAAACTAATCTTTGCCAACCAAAGGGTTTGTGCAAAGTTAATTCAATATGCCATTAGCAATGGATGGAACTATAAATCTGAACACGCTGTGCTCGAGCTCCAAGATGGAGACATTTTGGTAGATCGATTAGGTTTGGATGAATTGTAACAGTCACACAATTTTGGGCTAACGGATTAAGCTTACGATTAACGGTAATTCAGAGCCATCCAGAAGCAGTTTTCATTAAAAAAAGGTGTAACTTGACGGACTCTCATTTTCTAAATTAATACTTAAACCTTACTCCTTGTTATGCTTCTTCATTAATGAATCATTTGTTAAGTATTTGGGATCTGCAACTTTTCTCTTTTCAACTTTTGTTCTTAGTTGAGACCCCTATGGAAGTTATATCATGGAACCGAAAGTTTGAACGGATTCGGTTATTTCCATTTGTGTTTTTAGTCTAAATATTTTAAGTGGATCATTTTTGTTTTCAAGCCGCTTCAGCAACGTTTTGGCTGCGACGACTCCGACCTCGTAACTTGGTTCTTTGACTGTTGAAATCTGCTTGTCTAATAGATGATTGAACGTTATTTGATCGAAGCCGATGAAGGAGATGTCTTTTCCAATCTCCATCTTCAGTGTTTTAAATACCTCCATAGCCATGAAAGTATAATCGAAGGAAGAGGTGAAGATAGCCGATGGTCTGTTGTCCATCTTGAAAAGGGCTTCGATTTGATCCATAACGTTTCCGGAACGGTCGTATGGGCCTTCAATAACATATTTGGGATTTAAAGGTATATTATAATCCTGAAGCGCTCGCTTGTAGCCCTCGTATCTTTCTGTCATTGTAGACTCATTGTTGTGGTAATACATACAAGCAATATTTCGGTGTCCTTGATTAATTAAATATTCAATGGCATTATACGTGCCGTTAATATTGTCAACAAAAACTTTGTCGCACTCGAATTCCGGTATGTCGCAGTTCACCAGAATTACAGGGATACCGTTTTCCTGTAACCGATTTAAATCCTCAAGCAAAAGATGACTTTGTTGATGGACCATATAAATTAAGCCATCTATCTTTTTTTGTTCTAACAACATGATTTTTTTTCTTTCAAGTTCAATATTGTTCAGGGTAGAAGCTACAATTAAATTATAACCATATTCAACCAGCGTTGTATCTAAACCTTGAATAATATCTAGAACGATAACGGTATTTAGAGTACACGCAACAAAACCAACTGTATAGGAAGTTTTAGTCTTCAATGTCCGGGCGCTGTTATCAACTTTATAATTTAGTTCTTTAATTGCCTGTTCCACTCTTTTGTGGTTGTCTTCTCGGAGTTTTTTATTATTAAGATACCTGGAAACCGTACCGATCGATACATTGGCCATTTTTGCTACATCAAAAATAGTCGTCATTCTTTGCCGCTCCTTAGTTTATAACGTTATTCATTTGATTTTATCAGAGGAGAGAATATAACGTCAATTTCACAGCTTTCTTTCCAATTACAAGGAATAAAAACAAAAGTTTATTTTAGTTTTTATTAAACATCAGTTTTAAAGTTAAAACGATAAATTATTTTTTATTGAATTTCAATATTTTCTGCGCATTTTTAATAAAATCATCTACAAGATGAGAAATGAACATGGATTTTCGGCATTTCCTACGGTCGATGAGCTAGAATTTTCACAACCGAATTAATCGTGTCCTAATGCCGTTCTGGCAAAACAGGTCGAAATAATCTCGTTCACTTTTTGATTGCGATACAACGTTAAGTCGGCTATAATCGAAAAGGTAAATTAAAACGTTATTACTAAATTTTAATGGAAAGATGAAAGTAAAATTCTAACTATTAAATAAGTGGGGTGAATCCTATAGAAGATTTGATATCGGTGTTTTGAAAACTCTCAGGATGAAGGTTGTTGTGTGCATTTTACAATTGCTGACTAGGATGCATTCGAACGAGTTCCTGTGGAATTTGTGAACGAAGGCGTTAAGGAGGAGGCAAGGCAGTGCTCTGCGGATATGTTTTTAGCGAGCATATCGCAAGCGGTTACATTGAATATGATGGAGCGGATATTCGGATTAACGGCAACGATATATTCCGATTCGAGGGGTCAGTGCAAAAGCTCTTTTTAACTATAAAAACTATGACCTGATTATTTTCAGTTTAATACGATTACATTTCAATTAAGGGAGCGGAATGGTTTTGTATATCAAAGTAATAGACTTGAATAAGAACCCGTACAAGGCCGCATGGGAAAATTACACCTTATTTTATGAAGGACATTATTATGCCATGTTTAATGTGAGGTCCAATATAAACGAATTGAATAATAGTTCGTATGCGATTGATCTGTTCAAGTCAAAAGATGGAGTTCATTGGGAATTGTTCTGTGAAGATACACTTCCTATCGTTGGAAGTCATGGAGGTTTCAGCTTTCATCGATTTGGAGATTATTTTATGTACCACCCTACCTGCACTAATCCACAGAAAGGTATTCATTTTAAATCATATCGATCCAGGAACCTCTTGGAATGGGAACACTTGGGTGACACTTACGATGTAGGTATAGATAATCGTTATTATGAACAGAGATGGGATGAAATCGTTGTTCTCGATGATGTGGATGCTGATGGAAATGAAGTTTATTTTGGATATATCTCTAGTGAAGTGCGCAACGACATTGGACCGCCTTCATGCGGGATGTTAAAGAGCAGAGATGGATTGGAGTGGGAAATACTTCCTCCGCCTGTAATTCATTGGGGAACAACGCCTCCGCATCATATGGAAGTGAATTTTTGCGAGAAGATGAACGGCAAATATTATCTGAATATGTCAGGACGTCAGTACATGGATAGCTTAGGGTATTCCCTATATACCTTTGTTGCTGATCAGCCGGAAGGACCTTATGTTCCGGACAGAGAGATGTTCAGGCTTTGTGGGACATCGCATCACGAAATCACGTGGCTCTCTCATACGATTCACTCACCAGAGGGAATTCTGTGCGCAACTTGGTTATGTAAGGGGACGAGTCCTGCAGTACCTAGTCAAAGCTTCACTATTGCACCATTCAAACGTCTATTGAATGTAGATGGACACTTGCGCTTGGGATACTGGTCAGGTAACGATGCAGCCAAGGGGGAGGAAACACGATTAAGTAAACTTGATATCGTTCATCCCTTGCCCCAAGTTAAAGGCGAACGTGATCATTATCGCCTAGAGAAGGATAAATTCATTATTCAAGCTAGCCGAGACGGAATCATTCTAATGTTCGAGAAGATGTTCGACGTACAAAAAGGCTTCATTATTGAAGGGAATGTTGAATTGTGCGAGAGCAGAACACTAATCGAAACTCATCACCATGCAGCGCATATTGGAATCTATATGGAAAGCGGGACAAACAGCGGAACGGCAATGGTGGTAGATACGCACGGAGTAACGCGCACGGGTTATATCCAATATTCGGATCACAAGATCAGTGATTATAACTTCCGTAAAGATATTTATAGCGGTATGGGACTTGTAGACGGTCGTTCAGGACCCTTAAAGGGTACACTGGCTTTCGATTGTCAGGATACTGCTGGCCCCTACGGACATGCCAATGCATCTGATTTGAGGCATGGAAGTCGGCATACGATTCGAATCCTGGCACGAGGTGATTTCATGGAATTGTATGTGGATGATTATTATGTTCAGACTTTTTATGTTCCAGAAACCTTTACCGGGCGTGTTGGAATCGTAGTCTCTGACGGTGTGGCTGAATGCGAATCCTTTCGTGCTTGGGAAATGAATATAGATTAGACCAGAAAGGCTTTCGATTCCGGTGGTGGCATTGACGGAACCGATTCTATTCGCAAGTCATCAAGCAGTGGAGGGAACAGGGCGCCAAGGATGCCGACGGTCCTCATATTAAGCAGCGCGCTGCCGATTTTTAAAGAGCTCCCGCAGGCGTCGCCATCTCGGACTAGGCTGGAGCAAATCGGATACGGTTTACGCTCGATGAAAAGCAGTAGGAGGAATACGAGATCGATTTGCCGTAAAGCGGAGGGTGTCAGCTGCTGCAGCATTATTACTCGCAGAATGATTCACATATCCCGATTCAAATCGCGATGACGATTGATGGCCAATCACCGTGATTCGACCGGAAACACAAATACTTAATTGGAGGAGTTAAACGAGGATGAAAACGTATCGCAGGGGATTTAAATGGATCGGCGCTGTATGTGCGGTTATGCTGATGATTGCGATGCTAGCGGCTTGCGGCGGGAACAACGCGAGCGAAGAACCGGGATCCGGAACGGAAACGAACAGCGGGACGGCCAACGAGCTCAATGAGGGAAAGGATGGCGGTGAACCTGCCGTCAATCTGGCTGATCTGAAAGGCGAGGTTAAGTTACTGACTGTTTGGGGCGGAATGTATACAGAACATTTTGCCAAGGTGTTCGAAGACTTTAATAAAGATTATCCGAATATCAAAGTCACGTTTATGGAGCAGACGACCGCAGATCTCGCAGCACTCATCGCTGCTGGCGAGATTCCGGATGTGATTTCATCGAACGCTCTAGCCGCCGACTTGCGCAAAGATAGTATGATCGAGGATTTGACGCCTTACCTGAACAAGAGTCCCGATATTACGCCCGAGCTCTATTACGAGCCGGCCTATAAGCGATCCGTCGATTCTACCGGGGCTGTATGGGCACTGCCGGTCTCGGTTGACCCGAACTTTGCGCTAGCGATCAATAACGACGTTCTGGAGCAATACGGGTTCACGGAGCTGCCGGAGATCAATTCACTGCAGGAGTTAGGCGATTTTCTAAAAAAATTCTGGGTAACAGAGAACGGGGAGCAGGTGATGACGACGTTCGCCCCGAATGAGATTTACGGGGGTAACAACAGCTTGATTACGATGGCTTATCTGAACGGCGCGGATGCGTCCAACTACTTCAACGAGGCGGAAAATAAAGTTACTTACAATGATCCGGTCATTGTCGAGGCGCTGCAGTGGATCGTCGATTTCAAACGGGAGAACATCGACGATGAGCGGATGGCCAAATTACATTCCACCTTGCCGGAAAATACCGGAAGACTCTTGGCGGGTAAATCGCTGATGGAGCCGCATGTAACGCCACTCTTGTGGGGATTTCTGGAGCTAAACCCGGATCTGACAATCGCGCCGATGCCGATGGAATCGCTGTGGATCGGAGGATGGTCGTTCTCGCTGACGACGGCCGGCAAGAAAGAAAATAAAGAGGCTGCGTGGGCGCTGTTGAAATGGATGACCT
Organism: Paenibacillus spongiae; assembly: GCF_024734895.1. NCBI lineage: Bacteria > Bacillati > Bacillota > Bacilli > Caryophanales > Paenibacillaceae > Paenibacillus > Paenibacillus spongiae. Next base: position 6,816,203 of record NZ_CP091430.1, on the reverse strand, counting down.
CGTCGAAGGCCGGGGCCGAATCGTTTCAGAAGCATTTAGGCTGGATTTCGGGCATCAAGGATAACCCGTATCTCGAAGCCAAAGCGGAGACAGATCCGGTTATCGCTTTCGCATTACAGGTGCTCAAGAATACGCCGAAGCTGCCGCCTTACATTCCGGTTGACAACGCCAAAGAGTTCGACACGAAATGGGCGGAAGTGATGGCCGGCACGCTCGAACCGAAGGCGTTCCTGGATCATATGACCACCTTCACCCAAGCTTTGCTGGACGAACAGAAGAAATAGACGGCGTCGGAAGAAGAGGGCATCCCTAATGTGTTCACAACGACGAAAGTGCTGAATACGATCGAGATCCTAACGGCCATTGGATCCAGGAGAGAGAAGTCCTGCGTTGCACCTTTAATGGTGCAACCGTCTGAACTGGAAACAGTAACACGCTTATGATAAACTGAATATATTAACGGCCCCTTGGGAAAAATAAAACCCGGATGCGCTAACATCCGGGCTGTGCATCACAGTAACCCTCCAAGGGGGCTGGCTCACAGGTCTATATGGACGAAATAAACCGCCGCATACTTACCAGGTAGCAGGACGGTTTATTTCTTTTTGTGGTTTAACGCAAGGACGATCGTGACCGTTAGTGCGATCATCGATACAATTAAGCTGCCGAATTGTATCATCAACCCTTAGTACGTCCTTTGCTTCCACAGGCCTCACCACCAGTCTCCTGTGTGGATTAGCCAACCGCCTTGCCGAGCCATCTTGATTGCACACGAAAATTAAATCATGGTATTGGACAAGATAACCAGAAACCAACAACGCTTTAACGCTTTACTTCAAAAAATCAGTGTTTACGCTTACGTTGAAAAATATCTATTTATTGGGAACTGCCGCGGTGAATATTTTGCTAGATTCTTTGATGTCCGTAGAGAGTGCAGCAAATGTAACGGCCATCGGATCCAGGACTACTGATTGTTAGGACCATGATTCCGTAGTGGTAGTATGTATCTATTTTCTTTATTTTTTACAAACGGACTATTAAAAATTATATCACACTGATCTGGATTTAAAGCCGGAACACGATCTGTCCGTGTCGGAGTATACATCAGGTTGTTGGGGTCATTCGAGTGTGCTGGACCGAGTAATACGTGGCCAAGTTCATGAGTGAGCGTATACCGCCCTGCATCTGCAGTGACGAAAGCAGCGGCTCTCCCCCCCCGGAAAAACTCCACCACAACCGACCTTATCATCTCCAAGTCGGTGAACATAGTAGGCCACAATATCATACTGATCCTCACACAATCCCCTATAATTTAGCAAGAGTTGTGTGTGGGGCCCTGTCGCCCCCCCCCACAAATAAGCTCGAGGTCCTGCAGGTCATTCTCCTTGTAGTCCTCTCCCGGATACCAATAACTGCCCGGCTTTTCCCCTTCTGGTGAAAAGAGAGTGATTACTTGATGGGGTGTCAGCCGCAAAGCCGCGGTACCTGTAATTTAACCTATGAGTTCACACCCCAAGTGCGTTTCATACCATTTTACGGATTTTTCGAGATCTACGATAGGGATTCCGAGATCCAATCCTTTTACATGATTCATCCTGTTAGCCTACCTTTCGCAAATTAGATAGACAATGCATAATTTGTACGGTGAATCCTTCAATTTACTTTCATGATATAGATGCCATTGAAGAATGCAAACCTGACTTCTTCTAAATAAATATTATTTCCCACCTGCAAGGTGCAGACTGCTCCGTGGTGCATTGAACTAACGTGTCCCGTTAGTTAAGCGATTACGGTTGAGTTATTTTGATGCCACACTGAGAAAAATAATTTCGTTATTAATTCCTGTAACTAATATTTATTGCGCAACGGGGAGATAGCTCAATAAAATAGCAAAAGGATCCACCGCCGCGGTGGGTCACACGGGTTTTGTACAGATCTACTGCTAGGAGTGAACGGGCAGAAGATAATAGGTTTTGATTCGGTATTCGCCGCGACCGCTTGGAACTGGATCGATCCTGAAGTTCGGTACACCAAGGCATGGCAGGTTCTTCGTCCTGACGGGCACTTGGCTTTCTGGAATGCGACCCACGTTTTCCCGATGGTGGAGACCCCTTTTTTCGTGAAATTCAAACCGTTTACGATGAGCTGGGCGAGGGTAAAAGCAGCAGATAGCTCGACGTTTTTCCAAGGCGTTATGCGGCAGGATCGGAATGACACCCTCGGAATACCCGACCATAAAACGCAAAGCCAACCCCGCAAAAACGCAGGGAAAACCTTCCAACTCAGCCGATTTCGTAACCCGACCCCGACTTTCAACGTATAGAAATGTAAACCTAATCCCTTTTAGGGGTTCTTGTTTAACAACAACAGAAGTCGAGGGAGCTGTCCTATGAATGAGGAAATTACGCTTCAAGCGGATCTGTGGTATCGGCTGGCCGAGCGAAAGGCGGCTCAATATTTTGCAATGCTATACGAGCAGGTCCAGGAAAAAACCTATGTACCTGCTTTGACAAAAGACTTTCAATTGTGGAAAAAAAGCCATAGGGGCAGCAATTCGCTACTGTCCTTTTTCTCACAAGCCATTCGAAAACCGGATTCCCGGGATTATCACAACTATATACGCTGGCTGATCCATACGGGCAAATTGGATGGTTACCTGGATCGTAGCGTCTCCTATATTTTCATGCGGGATTTGGGCAAGTTACTGAATGCTCCCGCCACCCAAACCCGGATTCAGCAGGTAGTCGCCGACGTCAAAAGCTACTTGATTCGTTCCACGGCGGCAAACGGGAGGGCAGAGCCGGAGTTTATGAGCTTGGCCGGGCTGTACCGTTGGGCCCGGAAGGAAGGGATAGAAACCGCCGTAATCTGGGTAATCGACAAGCTAAAAACCGTTTCCGCGCACATTCCGAAGGAAATGAACGCTGAGCACTCGCTGCGCAAGCTAATCAAAATCATTACCGGAGTTGTTCTGCATGTCATCGAAGAGATGGGCGACCATACACCGCCTGCGGAGCGTGCGCGCAGACTGGATGAAGCGATTCGGCTCGGGTATTCGTACGGCTTGACATATCCTTTTATTGACGATTTGCTTGATTCCCCCGTCTTAACCGTTCGTGAAAAAGAACAGTATGGCCGCATGATCCGAACCTCTCTTCTCACCGGAACCGTGCCGGAACTTGGGAAATTGACCGAACCGAACAAGGAAATGATCCGGTACGTTCACGCCGAGCTTCGGGACGCTTACGCGTTTATTAAGAGGCATCAGCGACCGGAAACGCAGCGCCTTTTTTTCGAACAGTCCTATATATTTTTTCATGCCCAGGATATGGACCGGACAAAGGAGCTCTCGAATCCGGACTACACGAACGAAGAGCTGTATGTGCCGATTATATTGAAATCCGCCTTTTCCCGGCTGATTGTCCGGTCTGTCATTCATGCCCCTGCGGACGAAGGCTTCGACCAGCGAACCTTTTATTACGGCATCTATAACCAGCTTGCCGACGATTTTGCGGATATGTTTGAAGATATGAAGGCCGGGGCGGTGACGCCCTTTACGTATTATTTGACCTACGGCGGCCAGCGTCCGGACTTGATCAATCCCTTTGAGCTGTATTGGGCGGTCATCTCGCATTTGATCCATCACGTGTATGACGCCGACGCCAAAACCCGGGAAGTGATTCTCGACCGTGCCGTCAACGGTTTAAAACGATGCAGGCAGCGCGTAGGCGCGGAAACGTATAACGAAATCGTAGGCGTATTCGCCTCCGGAATTCCGGAATTCAATCGACTTGTCCAGCAAATGGTCAGAAGAGCGGACGATGTGAATTTTTTCGACAAGCTGCTCCGGGATCAGATGGTGACCGTTCTGAAAAACGACCGGAGAGAAAAGCAGCAGTTTCTTGATAAGGTCAAAACGGTCCGCCAACAAATCGACAGTCTGCTGCTCATTCTGAAGCAAGACGGGATTCCGCCGATGAAGGAGGCGTTGATCGACTCCGCCAATTACAGTCTCGAAGGGGGCGGCAAACGACTGCGGCCCATATTGGCCTGGGTCATGGGAGTCGAGGAATACGGGCTTCAGCCAGCCGCGATCGCTCCGCTGCTGAGATCGTTGGAATATATGCATACGGCCTCCCTGATCTTCGACGATTTGCCGTCGCAGGACAACGCGTCCGTCCGCAGAGGGCGTCCAACCCTGCACGAGGTGCACGATAGCGCCACCGCGGAATTGACCGGCCTGTTTCTGATTCAAAAGGCGGTAGAAGAACAGGCTTCCCTGGACGGGTTTGATGCCAAAGTCGTGGTGGCCCTGATGCAATATTCATCCCAAAGGGCGGGGGATATGTGTGCGGGCCAGGCGATGGATTTGCAATCCAAAGGAAAAGTGCTGACACTGGAGCAATTGAACAGCATATGTTTTTACAAAACCGGAATCGCCTTTGAGGCATCGCTGGTCATGCCGGCCATTCTCGCTAAAGCCGAGGAGGCGGAGATTGCTGGTTTAACCAAATTTGCCTATCATGCGGGCATTGCCTTTCAGATCAAGGATGACCTGCTTGATGCGGAAGGGGATCTGCATGTACTTGGGAAACCCGCCGGCAAAGACATTGAAAACAACACCTCGACTTTCGTGACTGTCCTAGGCAGGGAGGGCGCCAAAAAAGAGATGTGGGAGCACTACTGCCTCGCCATGAAGAAGCTGAAACAGCTGCCGCGCAATCCCGTATTTTTGAAACATTTGCTGACTTATATCATTAGCCGGGATTGTTGACGGTTTACTATTGGTCATGGAAAGCGGGAATGAGTTGCCGGAACCGTCGGCGGCCGCGCCGGAAGGGAGTGTTCCGGGGAAGAGCAGAGCTGCAGCTGGACGCCGCGACCAGTCCCGGACGGACCGATTCGGGCCGCAACCGACTGCGTCAGCCCGGAGCGTTCCGGATTCGGCCGGGCGTACTAAAGATGAGATAACAGAGCTTGATTTATTCAAGGAAAACTTGCCTTCAATCAAGTATCTAAATCAGTTTATGGCCTCAGATAAGATCGTCATCGGGTGGAATGGAGCAGATTGCAGCGGGCAATCTGCTTTTTTTTGTACAGCTAAAAAAAGTCGCGCCAAACTGTCCCATTACCGTAGGAAACAATGTATGGATTGGGGGGAGGAGTGTCTATATTACCAGGGGTTACTATCGGAGACAATACGATTATTGGAGCCGGCAGCGTCGTTACTAAGAATATACCATCAGGGGTAATCGCTACAGGGAATCCGTGCCGAGTAATTCGAGAAATTACTGAAGCGGATAAAGATAGATACCCGCGGTTTAATTCTAAATAAGAGCAAATCATATAGCGTACCGGATCCGCGTTTATCGCGGATTTTTTATTATAAGAGATGAATGGAGGAGAAAAGCCATGTATATTCCTGCACATTTTCACATTGATGAAATAAAAGTCGCTTACGACATTATCAAAGAACATAGCTTTGCAACACTGATTTCACAACAAAATGGAGTGCCCTTTGCTACTCATTTACCTTTAATTTTGGATAAGGAGAACAAATACTTATATGGGCATTTTGCACGACCGAATCCCCAGTGGAAGGATATTAGCAATCAAATTATCTTAGCCATCTTTCATGGTCCGCATTGCTATATTTCTCCTTCATGGTATGAAACAAATAAGGCTGTTCCAACATGGAATTATGTGACTGTTCATGTATACAGCGAAGTCAAACTTATAGATGATGAAAAAGAGCTAATGGATTCCTTGCATGAAATGGTATTGAAGTATGAAGCCCCTGATAGTTCATATCGATTGCAAGATGTAGACGCAGACTTTATCGCTGGGATGAATAAAGGTATCCAAGGATTCAAAATAAGAATCAACAAGATAGAGGGAAAAGCAAAGCTAAGCCAAAACCATCCAGTGCAGCGGCAAGAACTTGTCATTAATCAACTGGAACGGATTCAGAATGGAGACGAACAGAAGATTGCCTCTCTTATGAAAGCAAAGCTAAAAGAATAATAACTTTAGAATTTTATTAAGATAAAGGGCAGGTTTTGGGGTGTGTGACGCAGCTACGCTAGTGCAATAACACGTCGGGACTCTATAGTCCAATAATGAAAAGGCTTCTGGTGGCAGCCTTTTCTCAACTAGCGGGTAGGCGAGCGTGAACCAATGCCGCGGTAGGAGCATCGCTCTTTGTTAAACTATCGGACAGTTTAACGCAACAAACCCTTCTAATTACTCGTATAGAAAGGAACCATACTTTTGCGGAGGAGGTAATAAATGAAGAATCAATTAAAAAGTAAAGTTATTGTTATTTTAATAATAATAACTTGTTATATCCTATTACTTTTATTTTGGTGGTTATATAATATGGTGAATACTCCAAATCCAATGGATCCGTGACCGATTGTTTATTAAACTAACCCACGGTAGCCCAATAAAAATTGAACCAGGACGAGGCTGCCGGCATGACGGCAGCCTCGTTGAGCTATACCAGCTAATAGCTTGTCAAGATTACCAGCAAAATGAATCTATCTCATGTGATATAGTTAAAATAAGCATGCCAAACAACCCTCCAATTCGCTCTGTTTTGGAAGGCTATACCATTATGTTTTTGTTACGAAAGACGGAATGCCTTTTTACTTTTCAAGATGGCATGGATCCAATGAATCAGCTTGTTTGCACATGCGACCAGAGCCACTTTATGCGGCTTTCCTTCAGCCCTCTTGCGTTCATAAAATTCTTTGAGCCGCGTATTGCGGGAACGGATAAGTCCGCACTGGACAGCCATAACTAGCGCATAACGAAGCTGTCGGGAACCACGTTTGGTGATTCGATTCCGAGTTGCTGTGAACTTACCTGAAGCGAACACACTCGGGTCGATGCCTGCAAAAGCGACCAGTTTTTTGGATGATCAAATCGGTCGATTTCTCCAATTTCCGATAAAATTGTTGCCGCAATTTTATTGCCAATACCGGGAATCGACTGGATTAAATCATATTCTTCGATTTCTTCAGCCAGAGCATCTATGTTCTGTTCCAACTCAGTAAGATGCTCCTGGTACTGAGGAATGAGGGTGATGAGTACGTTTAAATTGATCAAGTGGCTGGAGTACATCGTTTGCTAACCCCTATAGGTTCTTCTTGCCGCTCCATAGCATCGCTTGTTATACGGGATCACACGTCCCAACCAGCCTCAATCATGGTTATGACAAGTAGGGGGGAACATTATAGCGCTCGGGATCAAGTCCCACGGGCAGTTACGTTCGACCCGGCTGCCTTAATCCTTAAAGAAAATGAAAAAAGGATCGACCAGAAAGAACTGGTTGATCTCATAATACGAACGGGCAGTTTAACGCAACGACAGGGGGACTTCAGCAAAAATAGCTCGACAGCCTTTTGCGTGGCTACCGAGCTTTTTCTACCTAAACCGATTCAATCAGACTTACCCACTTGAGTTACCAGTATAACCTCCACCATTTGAATTTCCAGTGTAGCCGCCACCTTGGCTTGGAGCGGTGTGCGTTCCCTCTTCTCCCGGCTCCATCTCACATTCACCCACACATTCGCCTTCGTCACTGCCGCCGTCCTTGCCACCGTCACTGCCGCCGTCACTGCCGCCGTCATTGTTCTCCATCCAACCACGTTTTGGGCCGTAAAAGACTGCCTCATCACTGCTCACCTTTAAAAGGTTGAAGCCTGTTTTTGCTATTGTCCAACCAAGCATCTCTTTAGGAGCGTCGTACAGAATCACACCCTCATTTTTATCGATTTGTGAACTGTTAATCGGAAGAAAAACGTACTCCTCTTCGAGGTATTCTGGAGTTGCTTTTGCAATCAGTACAATTCCTTTATAATCACCAACGGTAGTTTCTGGCCCTTCGGTCATCTTCACTAATTCATCTTTGTTTAAAGATGTGACGGGAAACGGAGTTAAATAATCTCCTTCTCCAGGAGGTACGGGCTTGAACCTGCCCTCATCGAACATTGCAGATACAATACTGGCACTCAAAACAAACATCAAAACTGCTGTAGCAAGCACCATTCTTATCATTTTCTTCATGTAAATCATCCCTTTCTTAAATTCCTTAAATTTAATATAGAGTACCTTTGAAAAAGTGAGGAGGATGAACTTTTTTCACCCTCCCTGTTTGTAACCGAAATCCGAAGCAATCCCAAGAAAAACAAAGAAATATTTTGTGTAGAAGTCTATTCAGCTAACAGGAACGTTAGTTGAACGAAATACCTTGTTTTTATTGAACTAACGGGTAACGTTTGTTTAAAGGCAGATGACACAGACTTGAATGACAAAAAGGCTGCAGCTAGTTAGTGGCTGCAGCCCCCTGATTCGTATCGATTAAATATCCAATTTACGCGTTCCAATCCATTTTACCATTTCAGGATCACGATGTGAAAAGAACAGGCTCTGTTTCGTATCTAACGCAGCAATCGACTCCATATCCTCTTGTTCTAATTCAAAATCGAAAATATTGAAGTTTTCGATCATTCTTTCTTTGCGAACCGATTTTGGAATCACGACGACTTCTCTTTTTGTCAACCAACGTAAAACCACCTGAGCAACGGATCTATTATATTTTTCAGCTATAGGTACCAGAACCTCATTCTGGAACAAGTTATTTTTCCCTTCTGCAAAAGGCGCCCAGGATTCGATCTGAACATTATGCTCTTTCATAAATTTTGCATTTTCGATTTGTTGGTTGAATGGGTGTGTTTCAACCTGGTTTACGGCAGGAGCCACTTCGTTATGAAGCATCAAATCGATCAGACGATCCTCATGAAAGTTGCTGACGCCAATTGCCCGTACCTTACCTTCACGATACAATTCTTCCATCGCGCGCCAAGAGCCGTAAACATCTCCATACGGTTGATGAATTAAATACAAATCCAAATAATCCAATTGCAATCGCTTCAGTGATTTTTCGAATGCTTTTTTTGTACGATCATATCCGGTATCCTGAACCCAAAGTTTCGTAGTGATAAATAACTCCTCTCTTACCACGCCGCTACGTTTGATCGATCTGCCAACTGCTTCCTCATTTAGATAAGAGGCAGCGGTATCAATCAGCCGATACCCCGCCATAATAGCGTCATAAACGCTTTGTTCACATTCATTTTCATCCTGAATTTGAAAAACACCAAAACCAAGTAGAGGCATCTTAACACCATTGTTCAAAGTTACTTTTTGCATATAAAATCCTCCGGTTTTTAATGATTATGTGCAAATTTCATATCTTTATTATGCACCAGATGACAAAGCGATCGTTATCCCATTCGTATCAGATGTTTGCCTAATCCTCTCACTGCCACTTATTTGACAGATAAATATGGACTATAATCGAACTATAAAGGTTGACGGTACGGGGAGGATCAAATGTCTAAAATAATCACACAGCAGAATGAACTTGCAAGAATCATTGAACGTTATTTAGAAGAGGACGGAGTTCAAAGAACTGCTATTCCGTCCCTATTTATTATGCGTCGTTCAAATGCGACCGGGCCAAGTCATGGAGTATACAACCCTTCTTTTTGTATGGTTGTACAAGGGGAGAAGGAGGTATGGCTAGCAAAGGATCGCTTTAACTATAGTCCTGCTGAATACCTAGTGGCGTCTGTTCACTTGCCAGTTACCGCCCAAGTCACTGAAGCCACACCCGATGCACCATATTTAGGACTCAGGCTTGAATTTTCACCGAGTCAAATCTTAAAGGTTTTACATGACTCTGAACTTCGAGCTATCACGAAAGAAAATCCTAAACGAGCTATGTTTGTTAGCCATATTGAATCATCATTATTGGATGCGGTCATCAGATTAGCCCGTTTGTTAGATCATCCTGTAGATATTCCTATGCTTGCTCCGCTATATACGGAGGAAATTCTTTATAGGGTGCTGCAAGGTCAGAATGGGGACATTTTAAAGGGAATAGTGTTGGAAGAGAGTTCAATCCGCCAAATCAGAGATGTTATTGAACATATCATGAATAATTTCAATCATGCTTTTCGGATCGAGGAGCTTGCAGAAATAGCGAATATGAGTATTTCATCGTTTCATCGACACTTTAAAGAAGTAACGGCCATGAGTCCTATCCAGTTTCAAAAACAAATGAGACTTCAGGAAGCTCGGCGTCTATTATTAACCGAGTCTGCAGATGCCTCTGATGTTGCATATCGAGTAGGTTATGAAAGTACTTCCCAATTCAGCCGCGAGTATTCCAGAATGTTTGGATTTCCGCCTATACAAGATATCAAGCGTCTTAAAGCATAAACGAAAATCAGTCCGTACATGGAAATTTTTACATTCCACAAAGCATGCCGCCTTGGCCGGCTTTTTTTTTGCTTCGGTTGTAAGTGAAAAAACTCTGGTCTATTTTTAATTTTTATAGGTACAAACCGTTACAAGAAAATCAGAAGAGAAATAGATTGTAAATGGGGGTCGTATTGTCGACCGGAAACAGGCATCGGTTTTTACGCTGGCCAAAAGTGAAGAAGCTCCTGTCTTAGATTTATTACTCCAATTCGGAGAAATAAGGTGGTTGAATGAACCAAAAGGTGATGATTGTTGCGGCGCATCCGGATGATGAAATACTGGGAGCAGGAGGGGCTATTAAAAGGTTAATTGACGAAGGATGTGAGGTTGTTTCTGTAATATTGACGAAAGGGAGGAAGGAAGAGGAGGACAAACTGCCGAACTTTGCTGCTCAGGCGAATAATCATCTGGGAATCAAAGAGGTAATTATCTTGCAGCTTCCCACTCAAAAATTAGATGCCCTACCCCTTCTAGAAATTATCCAAAAGCTAGAAGCTTTGTTACCAAAGTATGAACCCGATATTATTTTTACTCATCATTACGGCGATATGAATCGTGACCATCGGATTACGTTTGAAGCGGTTATGACCGCGGCGCGTCCGATCCCTGGGAAAAAACAGATTGAAATTATATGTTTTGAGACGGTCTCCTCTAGCGAATGGACGCAATATACAGACGATAAAACCTTTAAACCTAACTACTATGTCAATATTGAGGATACGATCGAAGAGAAAATTAAGGCCCTTCAATACTATGATATAGAAATGCGGCCTTTTCCCCATCCGCGTTCGTATAAAGGGATCAGATTTTTAGCACGAATACGGGGGATGACCGTTGGCGTACAGTATGCTGAAGCGTTTGAAATCATAAGGAAGATATGGAAGTGAGTCATATTGGGGATTAAAGTCAGCATTATCATGCCGTCGTATAATCGCTACCCGCTTAATCTTCTAAGCTTGTATGCTTTGGAATACCAGAAATTCGACCTGTCCAAGATGGAAGTGATCCTCGTCGATGACGCTTCAAGTGACGACACGCCGCTGCTGGAAACATATAATCCTCCCTACTCTTTTAAATACGTACGTAACAAGAAAAGAAGAGGCGTCTCCTATTCCAGAAACCAAGGACTGAAGAAAGCTAAGGGAGGCATCATTATTTTTTTGGATGCCGAAATGGTTGTTGACCCGAAGTACGTAGAGTATAACTACAGGCATCATCTCACCAATGAGCAGGCTGTTGTATTTAATATGGGGGGAATGAAGGTATACTCTTATCTTTTTCCTGAGTTTAACACAGAACAAATGAATGGGGTTCGTCACTTTGCCAAGATTAACCCGTCGGCGGGTGACAGGTTGAAGTTGTATAGGCAACAAATTATGGATCCCTCGAATATCGCAAACTATATCAAGAGGATAAAAGAACCTGTTCCATTGTTAGATAAAAAAAATATGAAGAGCTTTTCACAAATAAAGCCATTTGTCGTCAGAAGCCCTTTCGCTGCTAAATTACACAAAATGGGAGGGGATATAGAGAGGTGCCACTTGCCTTGGTTGGTTTGCGGAGGAAATATTTCCCTTAAGAAAGCTGTAATTGACGCAGTTGGGGGCTACGATGAGGACTTTACAGGCTGGGGAGCAGAAGACACGGAATTTGCCTTTAGACTCCATAAAGCCGGCATCAAATTTGTTATTGATCCCGATTTAACGCGTTATCATCAAGAACATCCGGTTCTTCCCACTAAGAAATCAGAAGCTAAAAAAAACAGGGTTTTACTCAGGAAGAAACATCCTGTTTTTGACACTTACCTTGTATCCGTGCATAAAATCTACGGAATCAAGTATAAATTTATGAATGAATGCGTTAAGCATTATTACTCTCTAAACAGAAAGTTCCCCGGGAGGTATAAAGAGTTCAATGAAGCGCTGGTCCTAATGCTACGTCAAAGCTTCATCCTCCAGTCGCAAAACAAAAGGATTCGCAAGCTATTGCGCAAATCCGGCCTTGAAGCCGATCCGAGCGCAAAAAAACTCATATTTTCACAACGCGATGAAATCCTCGCCTCTGGCAAATATAGAAGTTTAGTCAAGTTATTCGATATCCTGTCCAAAACGTAAAAGAGCTTCCCCCGAACGAGATCCACGGAATCACCGCTGGGTTAGGCCCTCTCACGGCTTAATATCAGCGGTGTTTTTTTCGTGAACTGAAGATGTCATGAAATGAAATTTAGGAGGATAGAAATATTCAGGTAGCGCGCAATAACAGGGACATAGACCGTGCCATTATAGATGGAATTTTAATATTTTAATACAGATCCAAAAAAGGCGTGGGTTGCGTTTAGGAGGAGATGTCGGTGCAACACGAACACCCTGCAGTTGTCCTATGTCTGAGTGCCAATGGCATTGGCGTCGTACGAAGTTTAAGGCGTAAAGGAATCTCGGTTTATGCTTATGATATTAAGGAAAGATACCAACTCGGAAGAACACGACACGCGGTATGTGGAATTTGTCCTCACCCTACTTACAATCAGGAAGAGCTGCTTACTTTCCTTATCCGTTTGGGAGAAAGCCTTGGCAAGAAAGCCGTGCTTTATGCGGCGTCAGATGATTTTGTTTACTTTATCTCCAAATTTAGAGAATCATTATCTGGTTTATATTCTTTTTTGCTGCCGGATCACACCTTGATCGAAGCGGTACTCGATAAAAGATTAACTTATGAATTAGCCCGGAAGCATAACATTCCTTGCCCGAAGACGTACATTATTAATCATGAAGATCAACTTGAATCATTAAGTAATGAGCTTACCTTTCCCTGTATTTTGAAGCCGGTGTTTTCAGACGATTATCGTAAGAGATTAAATAAAAAAGCAATCATCATAGAAAAAGCTGAAACATTGCAACAAGAATATAGGATTTATAGACAATATGGTGAGCTTCTCATCCAAGAGCTTATCCCTGGGAATGAGGACCAACTTTATGGCGTAGGAGCCTTTTTTGACGAAAAGATGAATTTAATCGGTTTATTTACTTCGAAAAAGCTTCAGCAATTCCCCCCTTATTTTGGATCTGCCTCTCTTATGCTTAGCACAAGGGAAGAAACATCCACGGAACTTGGTATTGCTTTCTTGGAAGAGTTGCAATTTAAAGGTTTTGGAAAATTAGAATTTAAAAAAGATCCGCGGGACGGGGTTATGAAATTTCTCGAAATTAATGCGAGAACATGGTTGTCCCACAGTTTGTCGACTGCGTGTGGTGTGAATATCTGTTATTTATATTACTTATCCATGACAGGACAAGATCCACAGCCGATAACCAATCAAAAAGAAGGCATCAAATGGGTCTATTTGGTTCGGGATTTTCTTTCATTTCGCCAAAAAGAAAAAAATGGGGAAATGACCTTTTGGGAATGGATAAAAAATTTATCTGGAAAAAGAGAATACGCGCTGTTTACTTGGGATGATCCAATGCCTTTTTTCCGCATTACCTTCAATCATTTGTATAATGCATGGAAAAGCAGAAGGGAGCAAAGAAAACGTACCGGTAAACGTTAATAGATTGGGAGGGAGAAAATGAAGGACGATCAACCAATCTCAACAGATATTTTAGTAGTAGGCGCCGGTAACGCTGCCATGTGCGCTGCTCTGGCGGCGCGCGAGAGCGGTGTTGAAGTTATTGTTTTGGAAAGGGCGATGGAAAAGGACCGTGGCGGGAATAGTGCGTTTTCTGCGGGCGCGTTCAGGTTTGCTTACAATGGGATAGAAGATTTAAAGACATTGATGCCTGGCTTGACACAGGAGGAAATAGAGAATACGGATTTCGGCTCTTATCCTGAAGAACACTTTATCAACGACATGTTTCGAGTAACACAATCCAGATGTCATCCGGAGCTAACGAGAAAATTAACGAAGGAAAGTCTCTCTACTATACAATGGATGCAAGCAAAGAATGTGCCGTTTGTACCCATATATGGCCGGCAAGCCTTTAAGGTGGATGGAAAATTAAAGTTTTGGGGCGGACTAACCGTAGAGGCTGCAGGAGGAGGCGCCGGATTAATGAAGGCGCTGCATGAAACTGCCAACAAGGAAGGGGTTACCATGCTATATGAGGCTCAAGCCACGTCCTTGCTATCAGGCGAGCAAGGGGTGTATGGCGTCAGCCTTAAACGAAGAGGAAAGACAACAAAAATCTATGCAAAGTCAGTTATATTGGCATGCGGAGGTTTTCAGGCCAATTCAGCAATGCGCACGCGTTTTCTCGGACCCGGATGGGAGTTGGCAAAAGTCCGCGGGACCCGTTACAATACCGGGGATGGCATCCGCATGGCTTTAGATATTGGCGCCATGCCTTATGGACATTGGTCCGGCTCCCATTCAGTCTGTTGGGATCGCAATGCTCCGGAATTTGGAAATTTGACCACAGGCTCCGGATTTCAAAAACACGGCTATCCTCTAGGGATTATGGTTAACGCGAATGGAGAGCGTTTTATTGATGAAGGCGCCGATTTCCGCAACTATACTTATGCAAAATACGGTCGTGAAATTTTGACTCAGCCCGGTCAATTTGCGTGGCAAATTTTTGACCGGAAAGTTGCTCATCTACTAGGGAATGAGTATCGCAGCGATCTCGTAACAAAAATAAAGTCAAATACATTGGAAGAGTTAACCGCAAAAATGGAGGGAGTAAATTTTGAAACTTGCCTGAAGACAATTAAGAAATTTAATTCTGCCGTTCGTACTGACATTCCGTTTAATCCAACAATTAAGGATGGCCGCTGTACAGTGGAGCTTCATGTGCCAAAATCCAATTGGGCCAATACGATCGAGGATGGCCCTTTTGAAGCGTATGCGGTTACTTGCGGAATTTCATTCACTTTTGGCGGATTAAAAATTAATTCGAAGGCGGAAGTGCAGGATACAGGGCACAACTCAATTCCAGGATTATACGCAGCAGGAGAACTGGTGGGAGGATTGTTTTATTTTAACTATCCCGGTGGAGCCGGCCTCATGGCAGGGTCGGTTTTCGGGAGAATTGCGGGTGAGCAAGCGGCAGAGCATGCAATAAGACGTAAGTCAACATCGAAGTAAAAAACATCTCTTGCTTTGCGGTACACCCCCTAAAATAGAGATTAGAAAAAATGGGTTAATCTAAACTGAAGTGTACCCCATTAACCTAAAATCCGAGAAGTCCCCCACCTCTAAACTTCCTAACTCACGTAGTGAGCGTGTAGGTGAGGGATGAATCGGTGCTTTTAGTATTCTGTTTGCCGACAAATATACGAACGTACATTCCTTTTTTGTGGTATAATCAACGAATAGGGGTGATCACGTGAATAAGGCTTTTCGGTTCAGAATCTATCCCACAACAGAGCAAGAAACGATGATTCGTAAAACATTTGGCTGTGTTCGGTTTCTCTACAATCGGATGCTGGCTGAACGTCAAGTCAAGTATGAATATTATAAAGCAGATAAACAGCAACTGAAGCGGCAGAGGTATCGGACACCAGCAGCGTTCAAGATGGAGTTCGACTGGCTGCTAGAAGTGGACAGCCTCGCCTTGTGCAATGCGGAGCTAAACCTGAAGACCGCCTTCCGGAACTTCTTTCGGGACAAGCTCATGGGGTATCCGAAGTTCAAAAGTCGGAAAAACCCGGTTCAGAGCTACACAACCAATAATCAGAAGGGGACGGTTCGAATCGCAGCAGACGGGAAGCATGTCCGTATCCCTAAACTGGGTGAGATCCGAATCAAGCTCCACCGGCAAATTCCGGATGGACATGAAATCAAATCGGCAACGATCAGCCGCAATTCAAATGGGAAATACCACATTTCGATCCTGACCGAGTATGCGGCAGACATCGAACATACGATCCCCCGTCGTGAAAAAGTACTGGGTCTGGATTATAGTTCAAAGACGTTATATATCGACCATACCGGCACATCCGCAAACTATCCGAGATATCTGCGTCAGATGGAAGTTCGGCTGAAGCGAGCACAGAGAGTCCTCTCCAGAAGGGAAAAGGGTGGGTCGAACTGGAAGAAGCAAAAACTTCGGGTAGCCCGTCTCCATGAGAAAGTATCCAACCAACGGAAAGATTTCCTGCACAAAGAGAGTCGGCAGCTGGCTGAATCTTGGGATGCAGTCGTTGTGGAAGATCTGAACATGAAAGCCATGTCCCAATCCCTATCTCTTTCGAAAAGCAACGATGGATAACGGAAACGGCATGTTTAGGGCGTTTCTTGGGTATAAGCTGGCCGAACGTGGTAAGCCGCTTGTTCGGATCGATAAATGGTATCCTTCGAGCAAACTTTGCAGAACGTGTGGCACGATCAACACGAAACTGACACTTAAGGATCGAGTCTGGGTCTGTGAGGGTTGTGGTACCCCCAGCAGAGGGATGAAAATGCTGCCGGAAACATACGGGCCGAAGGGATTAGAATGCTAGGCATGACATAGATGAATAGAGAACCGCCGGGCAGGCGGAGATAGCCCAGTAATGATATCTAAGTTATTAGGTATGTCCTGGGAAGCCCCCACTTCTAGAAGTGGGGGGAGCATGTCACGCAAGGACCATTCGACGCAAGGCAAGACCTCGGACGATGCTGATGTCGTCAAGGGGAGGTTCTTGGAATTCTCCCCAAATGAGCGGATTGTGCAGGTAGTCGAATTCGAGTCTGAGGATCCTGTTTTCGCGGGAGAGATGATCATGACATGGACTTTAACGGCCGTTCCGGAAGGCACCACGGTTACCATAGTTTGCGAGAACGTACCCGAAGGAATACGGAAGGAAGATCACGACGTTGGTTTGAAGTCCACTCTGCAAAATCTCGCTGTCTATACCGAATGACCTGCGCGGTTGGTTCTTTACGCTAACGGGCAGAATCGCATAGGTATTCCTCACAAATAGGCTCTGCGTAACTTGTTTAAAATTTATTATGGAAAAATATCATTGTAATAGTTGTTATGTATATCGGGGTGATATGAATGAGATATATAGTTTGCTGTTACTGGCAATAGTACTTATTTGAAAATTAGGAGGCAGTCATGGAGGGGTTTATTGGATTCTCCGCTATATTTTTCATGCCTATTTATGCCTTAATATTTATTGTGACTTTGATTTCTTCATTGAAAAGAATTAGAAAGAATGAGGAATTAACTGGAATTGAATACGTATGTGGTATTGCATTTGCTCTTTTGTGCAAAGCAAGAATAACTCCTCCGAACAGATTAGAGGGGGTTGTGCTATCTAAATTCATCCGTTATTCCAAGCCCTTATTCTGACCAAGCAACCACTTGGTGACAGTTCGGACAAGTTGTATAGGAAATTACCATTGGGGATACTGATTTATAAGTTTGAAATAGCCTCCTGTGTCGTCCAAGTAGCACTGGCAAATGCTTTATAATTGGTAACGGCAGCTTGAAAATCCTCTTCACTAATTGTTGCGGTGGCATCGTATACAACAGCTGTTTCAAAACCAGTTTCGATTAGATGCCTCATATGTGACTCTACACAAACGTTGGAAAGCACCCCTGCAATAATTATCTTCTCTTTTCTATGTTGTCGTAACTGATATTCCAAGTCATTTGTTTGTGGGCTGGCAACCTTGTGAGGAGTTGCAATGACGGTTCTTCTATCAAAAATATAAGGTTTGAAAGAATGAACAAAATCAGCTCCAAATGACGGTGGTGTGTACGCATTTGCCACTTGATACATTCTAAGACCTAATAGCATCTTTTGTTCATTTCCTGTAAATTGCCAGCCATAATCATGAGGGTATAAATAATGGGGCGATATGAAAAGTTGGTATCCCTTATTCATGGCAGTTCTCATTAATAGTTCAAGGTTTTGTATAGTATTGTTTCGTTCAATAGTTCCTTTAGTCAGATGATAGCCTCTTCCCCCAGGACTCATAAAGTCATTTTGTGGGTCTGTGATTACAATAGCAGTATTATTGGGATGTGGTTTAAACGGCAAATTACTTACCTCCCTCGCAGCATAAGCTTGCGGAAATGTTTGCATCCTGTTCAGGGAAGATAGAGAAGTTGTTTTCTAAAAAAGTTCAGCATTGACACGACAGCTGCACCGAACAAGTACATAGTCATTAAAAACTCTATAGGCATCTATATGTATTTGTAGTTTGTTTGGTTCCCTTTGTTATAGAAATTAGTGTGCAACTTTGACGAATTGTTTCAAGAAGGTATGCTAACGGGTAACATGTGCGCAGGAGCTGCTCTAACGCGGCTCTTTATTGCTCATTGAAGTAACGGGCAGGATAGTTGAATTAAACAAGGACATAATATTACCAAAAAATTTGGAGGAACTGCCCTTGTTTAAACGGATTATTTCATTGATTTTTATCTTTACGCTGTCTGTTGGAATCAACAATGAACTACTCATCGCATCAGCTAAACCTACGCTAGCTTTTTCAAATGTTGAATTGGACAAGCTAAAATATGTTGCGGATTTCAAACTACTTACACCGTCTTACTCGGCTCAAAGCTATAAGTTAGAAATTAAGGAACCATATCCGCTTGTTCTTAGTCAATCAGTTTCAAAAGTTAGACTTCATTTTTTTGATGAATCAGGACAGACATATTTGTTTGGAATTGAAGAACATAAGGCGGTTGGTTATAAAATAAACCGAGTTGTCACTAACATCGATGTTCGTAACCAAACAAGTACAACAAGAACAATAGTCGAGGATTTTAAATTTAATGAACGTGGAGAGAAAATTAACATAAACGGTATAGAAGGGCGATTTGAACCATGGGCTAATCATATACCAGGAGGATACCTACGATGGGTACAAAATGGTACTTTCATTGAATTCGACAGCGGAGATTTGACTAAAGAGGAAATGGTCGCGTTAGCAAAATCAATGAAATGATTAAGTGGTAGCACTTTACGGGAAACGTTAGGCTCATTAAAGACACCGAGGCAGCCGGCCGTCGTTGAACTAACGGGCAGTTTTGCTGAATAGATCTGCTGAGTATGTGGAGCATCTGGCCTCTCACGGTTGGTTGCGGACAAGAAAGAATAAAAATCGTCAGGTAAAGGAGAAATCCGGCAGATACGATTGCGATTAAAAACTACCCATGACGCACATGCGTCATGGGTGGTTTTTAATCATTTTCATACGTTCAGGAGGGGGCCGTGGTGCAATAGCGATGTCCTAATCACTTCGTTGGACAGACAGAGTTTTGTGTAAAAATGGCCACCACCCGGGAACGGCCATTCTTCGTATACATTTCCGAACCGACTTACTTGACCGGCCCCATCCAGGTTGAAATCGTCTTCTGCTGGTGCGGCAACGGCGGTTTCAACTTCCCGTTATCGATCAAATGCTTCAAAATATAAGCGACCAGCCGGCCTCCGCCGGTATTGCCTCTCACCATGTAAGCAAGCTGCGGCTCCAAATGCTTCGGCTGATTTTGCAGGAACAGTTTGAGCATTTTATCGTAGAGCTTGCCGACAGCAGGCGCATACAGAGCGGACAAATCCGGCATTGCCTTGTTCAACCGATCCAACGTTTGCGGAGAGTCGATCCAAACCGCATTGAATTTGTACCCCTCCTCCGTCTTGCGGATGTACCCCTTCTCCAGCAGGAACGAATATTGCTCGCTGTTCTCTTCGTTGTCGGGCAGTTCCCCTTGTTGGAACGCATGACAAATCTCGACATTCCGGTATTCCAGGAAACGCCAATCCACCTGGCGGTCGCTCCAGTACGTATTGAATTGCCACAAGTATAAGGGAGTGTCTTCGACGTAGCGGAGCGACGGACCGAAGGTGACGTAACTACTCAAATCAAAACCCGGATCGGCATTGCGGCTCCGGTTCAACGCCGCATAGGCAATATACTGCCCTCCGTCCTTTCGCATTGGTGCGACCGCATCGAAGTTGTCGCCCGCCGGCATGCTCCGCCAAGATTGCTCCTCGACGTTCTTGGGCAGCAAGGTCCAGAGCAGGAAGTTATAGTCGCCGTCCGGAACGTACACTCCGCTATCCTCGACTTGCCGGCGAACTTCCATTAACGCGTCGAAATGAACATCGGCCACTTCGGCGGCGCAATCTTGCCAGAATCGATGACCGGCTACGACCAACTCGAAGAGGTCCCAGACGATGGTATTGCTTTGATATTTGCCGGGAGAGGTTTGGATGAGAAAATTGTAATCGGCCAGGTGCCGGACTTCGCCTTCCAGCAAAGACGGCGGCATTCCGAGCTCCTCCGCGATTTGATGTACGGTACGCGCCTTGTGATAAGCCGCGTAAACGATATTTTGCGCCAAGGCGCGTCCAAGAAAATCGTTGGTTTCGCCCAGTCTGCCGGCCGAACCGGAATGGCCCATTTCCCCCATGCTGACCGGATTGACACTCAAAGTTCCTGTTGCACGCATACGTTTCATCCCTTTCCTTAACTCCTTTTTGGCCTCGCTCAAATGCCACTTCACCGTGTTGACAGGAATGTTCAGAGCAATCGCGACATCGCCGATTTTAAGCTCGTCGTAGTAATGCATGACCACGATCCGGCGATGGATGTCGGACAGAAACGCGACTTCCCGGCGCAGCTCGCGGTAAGCTTCGGTTACCAGCAGCCGGTCAAGCGGCTCCCGGGAAGGGGCGGCCGACAGTTCGGACATGCCGTTGATTTCGATCGCTTGGGGAGCGTGCGCACGCTTTTTCAACCAATTCACCCAAGTGTATCGGGCAACCGTCCAGACGTAAGCCTCAAGGCATCTAATGTCCCGCACCCCGGAGAAGGATTTCAACAACTGCAGCATAATCTCCTGAGCCAGATCCTCCGCCTCCGCCCGCTGCTTGACCCGGTTCAACGCAAAACCGAAAATCGGCTTGACATAATTCCGAATCGCTTCCGCCGCTTCTTTTCCGTTCTTCCCGATTGAATTCATTTTTTGCCTCCGTAGTTGCATCTGTAATTCCTGACAATCAAATAGTGTGCCAGGCGAAATAAAGGTTGGGATATTTTCAAAAAAATTTGGACGTCCTACCGGATCACTCATACATGTATAATTACAAACATCATGAGTAGGTCATTTGAATGGTTAAAGAGACGTTATGAACTTTTTGTTGAGTATATTGGAAAAGAATTAAACAAGCTGAAGATTACTTTAGATGTAAAGGTCTCACTTTTAGTATATAAAGATACTTTTTTCCGTACAACTAAGGGAGGATACAAACTAGGAGCACGAGCCGAAGTTCTTCTTCGGGTACTTGGGGTACTCCTTCGTTCCGTAGGTAAACCAGGAGTGGTCTCGATTAATTATTCAAATGCATAATAGAGGTTCATTAAACTCCCTCGGTACGATTTAGTTATCTCACAAATGCTCGCTTATTCGCAGGATTTCACCCTTACTAGAATTACAGAAGAGTGTAAGAGAACCCTTGTAGTAGACCAGGACAACATGAAGGCGTGAGGAAATAGAGGGGGAGATCGCTACCCCATATTCTTCCATATACTGCACGCTTTCTCCACGCCGCCCCTGGAGGTTTTCACTCCCATGTCTCAACAGGTCTTTGCCCTCTCATTCCTTCGTTACGCCTGTCCAAGGGGTGGAGGCCGGTCTTGCTAACGGTACGGGTCGGTGCCCTTTGGTTTAATACATCCGGTACTCCGTGCTTTCTTTTGAAATCCCGCGAATAAGCCAAAACTCGTGCAACGAAACGGTAGGTTCTGTTTATGCAGCTACTTGCATGGGGAATGTCTTTTGTGGATTGTAGACTTCGCCACGCCGAGCCATTCCAACCAGTATGCGAGCAAGTTTCCCACATAGTTTCATAATGGACCTCATTTTCCTCATCTTCTTCACCTGTACATTGTGTGTATGCATAGCTTGGAATTCCGGATTGTTCATCACCAAACTCATGGTCATCATGAAGATGAAACGACGGAGGCGAGCTCTCCCACGTTTGCTAATCTTCATCTGTCCGGTCCATTTGCCAGAGCTTGCTTCTGCGAGGTTGAGTCCAGCATGACGCAGCAGGGCATTGCCGTGAACAAATCCGCTTAAATCCCCAGCCTCACCTAGAATACCAGCAAGTGAAATGGCGCTGATCCCTTTGACAGCAAGCATAGATTTAGCAAAAGGAATGCGATCTAACACGGCAATGATTTCTGTCTCGACCGTTTGGAGCTGTCGACTAGCAAGGTCGTACTCATCAAGTAACTGTTTCAAGTGAAGCTTGTAAGCTTGCGTGGCTTGTTTAGAACCAACAGAGCTGTTAGCAAGCGCGATAAGAGCACGAGCTTTTCGTTCTCCAGAGTGACGTTTCATCAGCGATTTCCAGCCTGCAATGATGTCTTGGGGCTGTAATTTCCGGAGCTCTTCAGGTGTAGGGAAAAGACGAAGCGTGGCCAACGAACCCGTGCACATGAGGCTCTTAAAGACCTGACGCAGCTCCGGGAAAACAACGTCAACCCAACGATGGATTTGGTTCTTTGCGCTAACGAGCCTCGTCACGACAGAGTCGCGGTTTGAGAGAAAGACACGTAGTTCTTCAAAGGCTTCTGGCGTATTGCGAATGAATGAGTAGTAGCCGTTCTTGACCATGTCGGCAATGACTAGAGCATCCTTTTTGTCGCTCTTGGATGGCGTATTGTCGCGGTTTTCCTTATTCTTTTTTACAAGATGAGGATTGACGAGAACCACTTCGAATTGACGCTCGGAGAGCCACCTAGAGACGTTAAGCCAGTAATGACCGGTTGGTTCCATACCAACAATAGCCGCGTTAAGGTCGTTCGCGGCTTGCAGGGAACGGATCCAACTTAGAAGATTTTGAAATCCTTCTTCATCATTTGAAAAGGATAATGGATGACCGATGACGATTCCACGAAAGTTAACAGCACGCGCGACATGCGTTTGTTGGGCGATGTCGATCCCGACGACGAGGTGCTGAGCAGTAATTTTTTCAATGAGTTGATTTTGTTTGTCCTGCGGTTTAAACTTCATAGTAGAGCGTCCTCCTGGATGATGGGATTTTAAAGGGCTATGACCCGTTGCGTACTCCCATCGTACCGAGGCGCTTTTCTTTTGCAAAGACGGAATTAATCCATCTACAGGAATGCTAACGGGTACGATAGTTCAATGAAACAGCAAAAGGGTCCGCCGCGGCGGACCCTTTTCACGTTCTTCTCGTCGATTGAACGAATGAGCAGTAATGTTCAGTATATTTATTAATTATCTGTATATAATCTCGTGGGCGTAGTACCATAAATCTGAAATTAAGGCTGTTATATTAATTGGATTGCAGGAATAGAACAAATATTGAAAATTCTATATTCCGCATACTCATAATGTGGCTTTTTAACCATCTGTAGTGTCTAATACTATAAATTATTCAACCCTAGGTATCGATCTCCACGCCTTGGTCAGGTGTAACGAAGGATTGCAAGGGCATAGACCCGTAGAGTCGTGGGATGGTGAACCTCCAAGGAATTTGTGGAGTATGAATGCAGAAGAATGAAACCGAGGGACGGATAGGCTAGTGTAATTAGTTTTGAAGGATATTGCAATTTGTATCAGTTCGGCGGAGGGATTTGATTGCAGCCTTTTCAGCAAAATCAAGATTCGTGGAATACAGGAAGAGCATACCAAGCATGGGTCAATCGATTTGGCTCCCCAAGTGAAGCGGCGAAAAAGCTAAAAGAAGAACCTATAAAAAGAATTGGCAAAGTTATCGAGTACATGGGGGATGTTAATGGTAAGAAAATAGCCAATTTGTTAGGTTCCAATGGAAATAAAGCAATAGCTTTAGCTTTATTAGGCGCTAATGTCACCGTGGTGGATTTTTCATCTGAAAATAAGAAGTATGCAATGGAACTGGCGGATGAGTCGGGAGTTCAAATACAGTACATTCTTTCGGATGTATTAAAGTTACCGATAGATTTATTAACTAATGACTTCGATATTGTGTATATGGAGCATGGTATCCTTCACTATTTTCAGGAATTAAGACAGTTGTTCCGTGTGGTACAGGCACTCCTGCGTAAGGGAGGTCTTCTTGTGCTTCAAGATTTCCACCCCGTTACTACAAAATTAATAACCTCAAAAGGGACTACTGCGAATATTAGAAAACATAAAGTAACAGGGGATTATTTTGACACAACCCTCGAGGAAAAGGAAGTTGCTTTTTCTAAGTTTCTTACAGAAGTAAGCAATGATGTACAAAAAGTGCTTTTGCGAAACTGGACACTCGGAGAAATCATTACATCTATTGCTAGTGAGGGATTGTATATAAGCACCCTGGAAGAACTGCCCAACCAATCTTCAGTTGTATTTGATAAAGGCATCCCAAAAACATTTATCATAATCGCAGAAAAAATTTGAGTGTCATTCAACTGACGGGACACGATCGAGCCGTAAGGACTCCTGTAAGGCCTTATCTGTAACCGATACTTATCCGACAAGAAATTGCACCTTCACTAACGAACGTACATTCGGTATTATGGTAATATGAAATGGAGGTGCCATATGATTAGCTTGGGAAAAAGTACGATTCTTCGGTATAAAGAATTTACAGAGTGGGCGGATACCTTACATGATGTACACGAGAGCATTTGGTTACAACCTATTTCTGAAGGAAAAGCATCAGTAGGAGAAATAATTTCGCATCTTAAAAATTGGGATACTTACCTCATCACTACGATTATCCCAGCGATTAAAAATGATGAAGGAATGGTATTTCCAGATTTCGATTCATTTAACAAGATAGCTTATGAACACGCCAGATCGGGAATTTCTAAAGATCGTCTGCTCGACGAATTTATGCAAACCCGTCTTCATCTGGTTGAAATACTGTTAGCCGATCCTGATGTTGTTGCTAAGCATGTTACCGCGAACGGAGTAGAAACTTGCCCGCACACCGGCACACCCTATTCTCTGCTTTACATCATTCACGAATTTAACGATCACGACACTCATCATAAAAATCAAATTTTAACGGTAATATAACTCGTTCCGCTAACAGAGAACGTTAGTTTAAATAGAACATATCGACGAGCAGGCGCCGCGGCGCCTGCTCATTTTATACCTGTTCTGCCGCCAACTCAGCCTGACCGTTCCTCTAGGCAATGATAATATTCGGTGCTAGATTTAGCGGTGAGTCTGTTCCCTGGCAACTTTCGAACCGTGGACCGAGTTCCGCCTCCCACTTCTCGCCCTTCTGCTTCTTAAGCTCGTTCATCGCTTCGCGCACCTTCCATTCCGCATCGGCCACAATCGTCTTGAAATCGCGCGTCTCGCCGGTGGAGCTAATCAATTCTTTCATCCATTTCGAACCGAATTTCACATGATTTTTTTCGTCTACGACATCGAAATCATGCTCAAGGGCGGTTAACAGGTCGTGTTGATCGACCGCCATCTTTATCCACTGTTTTTTCGGGACGAAGGAGCAAGCTTCTCCTACTTGCGTCAAGGCAGCTATCCGTTCGAGCAGCCCGGTGGAAGTGTAGGCAGTGTAGTGGCCAACAGGAATCGGCACTTCGTACGGATTGATTCCCATCGAGCGCAGCCGCGAGAAGCCCATCTGCGAGTGGCGCACTTCGTCCCAGCACTGACGAATAAAATCAGCGATATACTCGAAAGGCATGTGGCGGCCGTCGTACACGATATTCGCCACCAGATCGATGACCGGCAGCTCGGTGAAATGGGTATACGAATGATGAGCCGGATGCTCCTCCGCCTTGTAAACCGCATCCTGGATGCGCTCCGCGCTGCGCCAGACGAACCGCGGCTCCAGTTCCATCTCCGTCGGCGTGACAAATTCTTCATAGTCGGGAAGCGAGGCTGCCTCCGGAAGTAGGTTTCCCCCGTACAATGAGCCGAGTAGACGGATATGCTCACGCAGACCATCCTCGAACCGCTCGATTTCCTGCTCCTTGGCGGCGGAGATGTCGCCTGCTTCAAAATACTGCTTGCCCCAGGCAAGCTGCTTCTCCAGCGCCGGCAAATGGTCTTCGAAGACGTCGACCGATGGTGCGTCATTCAGTCGCAGCGTATGCTGTAAGTAGGTCCGGTACGCCTCGGCTTGCTCGACCTTGATGACGCGATACAGCGCAGGGATGAAATAATCGGCATCCTGCGCGCTCATCAGATGGCGGACTAGATTCGTCCACGAGGCGTCGAGCCGCTTCTCCGGGAATGCCACACCGAAATCCTGCACCCGCTCACGGAGCGACCTCGCACGCTTCAAATCTTCGTAGACGTGACGGACGAATCGGCATTTGTCCTCGTAACGAGGAATGAGTGGGCAATACCCGATCGCATGGCGCAGCAGATCGTATTCCAACGAGAAAAACAGTCTCAGCTTGTTGAGCGCTTGTTCGGAGCTAAAATATCGGGGCACGTTCGATTTCCCCTTCCCTGTTTGTAAGTTTTGATTTGATTATAAAGACAGGGGAACCGAAACGCAGTAGCTTATTTCTCGTAAAAGTTAACGTTTTTCCTCATTTATCGGCTCTGGGGACAGCCGGTACCGGTGGGGTGAAACGCCCGTATGCCGCTTGAAAAAGACACAAAACGCCTGGAGCGACTCGAACTGCAGCTGTTCGGCGATCTCGGTCACGGTCCGATCTGTTTCCCGCAGCGCGCGTTTGGCACGCTCCAGCCATACGCCGCGCATGTATTCGCCCAACGCGACACCCATCTGCCGTTTGAATTCCCGGTCCAGATGGGAGCGACTGACACCGATCCGCCTGGCCAGATTGGCGGTCCGATCAATATGCGGCTCGCTGGTGTGGACATGGCCTAGCGCCTGGAGCACGATCGGCGACAGCCGGTTCTTTCCCTGACTGTCCGTCGTCTGCGATTGGTACAGCCGCAGCACTTCGACGAGAACGACACCAAGCAAATTCCGTACCTGGTGATGGGCATAGGGTGCGTCCGCTATTAATTCGTCGAAGAGGCGATCCAGCGTCTGCCGGATCGACCGACTGTGATCGTTGCAGATACGCCCAACGTTTAACTTGTAGAACCCCTGCTCCAGATCGGTGAACTGCTCGAACCGAAAAGCGAGAGCGTAGACACGGAAGGCAGTGCCGTCCGACGAGCCACCGCAATGAATCTCGCCCGGCTTCGTAACGAAAATATCCCCTGCCCGCACTGGGAATCGAATCCCCTCTAGAATGAACCAGCCGTTTCCTTCACAGACGTAGCACATTTCGAAATAGTCGTGATATTGCGTCGGCGTGTACCATTTCTCGTACCAGAATTTGCTGAAGTACAAGAGTGAATCGTCCTTGCCGAAAAACGGCAGCTCGAACCGCATCTCTTCCGGCCAATGCAAAACCGTTTTGCGCTCAGGAGCTTTGAGCCAAACGGCATTTTTCTTCTCATATGTAGGCTCCATACCGATCAACTCCTCGCAAACATATGATGATGGCATAAAAAAGGATGGAACGCCGACCCGAATCTGCTCATTTTCGAGAATGAACTCATCCACCTGCTCCCGCCTGAATATCCTTCTGTTTCCACATAACGCCTTCCTGCAGGTATATGACCGAAGCTTGATCATTTTGCGTAAAGAGATAATTTGTTGTTAACGAGGATCATTAGTTGAACGAAACAAGGAGCATATTGCCGCGGCAGCTGCTCCTTTCATCATTGAAGCAACCGGCCAGTTTAGTGTCATTAACTGTTTTTTGATATGCTTATTTCAAATGCAATAATGAGGGCGAATTGTTATGAACTCAACTTTCGCATCTTAATTCAGGCAGTAAACCCTTAATATAGTTGGGTAAACCTGAGATCCAGTCATACAGTTGACGATACTCAATGCTCCATCTCACGAGTCTGTAGCAGTTGGAAGCCGCTATACAAACCATTCGGCGGACAGGGCTTCGCGCTGGAGGACGAAGAAGGTGAATATGGCATTCGCTGCATCGGCGCGCCGATTTTCGATCATCAAGGCTTGCTGGAAGCAGCGATCAGCATCACCGCACTGCTGATCAATCTTCCGGTTCACGAGATTACGAACGTCGGCGAAAAAGTAAAACGAACCGCCCTCGATATTTCCAGGCGGCTCGGTTATAAACTACAACATGAACAGGCGGTGTCCGCTGTATGAAGGGATTCACCATGTTTCTTTGCTCGTCACCGATCCGGGACAGGCAAATGAAAAGACCGCATTATACAACGCAGCGTCATTATGACAGATCACTCCGTGCTCATTCAGGGTGCTCAATTTGAATAAAGTTCAAATGTTTCATTCGGTTTATGACAGATAATACTTCATTGATTCTTGGTAATTCAAGCCATCTTTCGAAACCGGGAAAAAAGGAAGAAAACACAATATCAACTCCTTCTCTCTCCATATCTTCGAGAGCTTTTTTGATCTTTTCATGAAGAAAGATGAGGTGATCCTGATTACTTATAGCGATTTTTCGAATTAAAAAGGCAATAGCTGCAAGCTGGGCGTGTGATGTGATATTGTAAAGCCCTCTGATATCAACTTGTTCATCGCCTATCATCAGATATCCCATGGTTGAAACCATCAGCTTTTCTGTACCACTGCCTTGTGGATAGCTCGAAAAGTGATCGGTGGTTATTTTTCTTTCTATCTCCCATTTTGTAAGGGGGATACGTTCGCGTGGTTTGTCGTGTTCACATAAACTTTTTGCTTCCTGGGTTACGTTTTTTGGCACAAAATTGTCCATCAGGATGATTTGATCGGCAACGGATAAAAATTCACCGCTGCCTCCAATAACAAGAACGGAAGATACTCCAACAGCCTCATAAAGCTCCCTGACACGTTCCGTAAAAGGTGTAATGGGTTCATGCTTGATTAATGAACGCATTTTGATGTCTTGAATCATAAAATTCGTCGCACTTCTGTCTTCATCAATAAGAAGAAGCTTACACCCGACGTTGATTGCCTCCATAATATTTGCGGCTTGAGATGTGGAACCTGAGGCGTAGTCAGTCGAAAACTGTTCAGCCGAACTATTGGGTATCCATTTTATGAAAGGAGTGATATTGATATTTTTAATGGAACGGCCTTCCTCTGCAGATATTTCCATAGCACTTTGATCTGTAATCACAAATTCTTGTCCGTCGCCTATGGTGTGATTGTAAATCCCCGAATTTAGTGCATCCAGCAATGTGCTTTTACCCGAATAACCACCGCCGGTGATGACCGTCACACCATGTTTTATTCCCATTCCTCGCAAACCACAAATTTCAACTTCAACATCTTCCGGGGATGTAAAAGGCAAGGCACCCTCCAGTGGCCCGCTGTTGTCTTTATTTCTTGGCAAAATGCTGCCATTCGCAATAAACGCACAATAATCACTGGATTTCAGCCATTCGCGAATCATATTTTGTTTTTTTACCAATTCATAGGCAGCATTTAATTTGATGAGATCAAACTTGGCAATAAACTTCTCCACTTCTTTTGGAAGCATTTTGCAGAGCATGCGCATAGCTTTATCATTATTCCTGAATGGAAGTTGAACTGTAATCATTAAGCATAGATACCATTTTTCCGAGATGACTTCGACAAAGGATGCATTACGTTGCAACACCACATTGGTTGGACGAAAACAATAAAAAGCGCCATTTTCTTTATCAGAACGTGACCGGTTATAAATCAATTCATTTAATGCCTCAATATGATCACACCATTCTCTTAATGCAAAATCTGAGAGAACAACTTGATCCATATTTTCATCTAAGCCTAGACGGTCAAAAGGTATTTTTATGATGATACATGGTTTATCCAGTGTGAGTTTATGTGTCCGTTCAATGGAATAGGCAACATCATTATTCCAATAGGTTGGGTCAGGTTCATAAATCATACTATAAGATGACTGTCCGGATTGTAATGAGCGAAAATATTGAGCGAGTCTTTTAATAATGCATCATCCTTTCATATTGGGAAAGCGATTGTAAAGAATAACGGGAAACATGTCAGGAGAAATGAAGCGAGTGATCGGTGCTTCAGTCTGCTGCTTCTGGAGCAAATCGTTTCCGAAGCTGAAACGATATCTCAAGAAGGGGGGCCCTTATCCTTGGGAACAAGGTAACGACGAAACGGCTTTTCCGCGAGAAATGAATTCCAACCTAAGTATTTCAAAATCAATACATATTCCCCCTAATAGAGTTCTGTTGCCTTGACCAACCTTTTGTCCTAAAAAAATAACAGCCACTCCGTAAGTGGCTGTCATAGACCGGCAAGAAAGCATAAACGTTTCTCCTGCCTAAATATAAAAGCCCTGAGAGTGAATCTTACCCTCAGAGCCAAATGGATTCGTAAAAAATAACTAAAAAGCAACATGAGGATAAGACGTATATTTTTTTGTTTTCATTGTCCTCACCTCGTTACGAATTATTTTTACACCAACAAAATCATAACATTAAGATCATCCACAGGTATAGGGAAAGATTAATTATAATTAACTCAACTTTAGCAGAGCGAAAATGACGCTTATTCCTTGGTATGATTGGGTTTTGGCTCGTTTAGTTCTGGGCTTGACGAAATGAAGAACACCGTTCTGTTTGGTATAATTGGAATTGTCCGGATCCCGAAAACACGCAGAAAAGGTGTTTCCTGCATGATAAATCAAAATACGCCTATAATGCCTCGACTTCCGGGTAGACATATTAACGAGCCGGAATTTGAAGCAGAACTTAGCGGAGAAAATAAAAAACAAATAGCAAAATTATTAGCAAGAAGCTTTTGCGAATTACATAGCTTGAAAATGTATAAATATGGTTAATTTGACTTTAAAAATCAAAATATTCGTCCGTTTGAGGGTTCTTATAAAACTTGGCTTTACAAAAGAAGCCTTCCTTGAACGCTTTAAAGTCCATATGCTTCACCAACGGGTGTTAGACTGGGGATGTGCCAAAGGCTATAACTAATGTCACTTGGGATAATGACCTTTCTTTTTCTCAATGGGCGGAAAGATATGCTAATTCGGCAGAACAAGAACATATGCGTCCATCCCGTGGTTTGTTCGGATTGCATGTCATCCAATGAAGATATCTACATGCAACGGCATTCGCCGGCGGATATATCTGGATTTTGGCGTTAGCCTGAACAAGGTGTAACCGGTACACGGTAATTCTCTCGCCCTCCATACCGCAGAAACATTGGAGGCCATCGCCTTCCGGGTCACGTGTACAGGTCGAATCGCCTTCCTGTGAATATTATAAGGTGTACTCCAAACCAGGAAGGGGATTATTACTTTGTACCATAATAATTACTATAACATGGCCAATGTAAGCGGCATGAGTGACGCCGAATTTTGCCCCGATTGTCCAACGCAGACGATATTTGATCCTCCAATTACGCAGTACGAGAACTACTACCATCCGCAGCTTGTGAATGTCATTCAGAATATTGAAACGGTGAAGCAGCATCATTGTTGTCCTGTCTATAAGCACTGTTACACGCATACGGAGAAAAATGTTATGGTTTCGAGCGTGAAACGCGGGAAAACCTCTAAAACATCTTCTAAGAAACGTTCGCACAAATAGTCTAAGAATGAGAATAATGCCCCGTAAGAAGGCCACTTCGCGAATGAAGCGGCCTTCTTATATGTCTTACGTTTGGAGCATCTTGATTAACGGACATCGGAGTGGAGTAGCGTGTGCCTCTGCAGCTGCTCCACTCTTTGTTCAGCGAAAGGTCAGTTTACGTTAACGAAAAAATAAAACCGGCACAATTATGTGCCGGTTAACCAATAATGCCCAAAAAAGATGATCCCTAAAAAAGCCATGGATACATAATAGTCTATAAAAAAATTCAACATAAGTCTATTACTTTTTTTGTATAAATTGTATGTTATTTAAGCGGCCGGGCGCAAATCGATAAGGGAGATTAAACTTGCGAGTTAATTCAAAGGGAAACGGCACAGCTAAAAGCAGCAACAACGTAACTAATAATTAGATAATGAAGGGAGAAGCCTTGCATGATTACGCTCAGAAAAATTACGCTGGAAAACCGACGTGCCATATTTAACCTGGAAGTTTCAGAAGATCAACGCCGCTTCGTTGCGTCCAATCTGTCAAGCGTGGCTTCGTGTTATGTCCTTGCAACCAATGGGGGACATCCGTTTCCGTTTGCCATTTACGCGGATGAACAGCCGATCGGTTTTGTTATGATTACTTATAGAATCACCGGGTACGAACTCCCGGCAATCGCAGACGACAGCTATTGCATCCTGCGACTGATGATTGACAAGCAATACCAGAACCGGGGCTATGGTCGGGAAGCCATGAAAAAAATCTTGGAATTTATCCGCACCTTTCCGGCAGGGCCTGCACATTTCTGCTGGAT
Source organism: Paenibacillus spongiae (assembly GCF_024734895.1). NCBI lineage: Bacteria > Bacillati > Bacillota > Bacilli > Caryophanales > Paenibacillaceae > Paenibacillus > Paenibacillus spongiae. The sequence continues at coordinate 6,783,584 of NZ_CP091430.1, read as the reverse complement.
TTCGTATAAGGCTGATAACGTGGCCGCCAAAAAGCTTTATGAAAGCTTCGGCTTCCGTGACAACGGCGAAATCTGCGAAGAGGAACTAATAACCGCATTGCGACTCTGATTTGCGGCTTAATAACAACTAAGATGCGGATGCCGGTATGGAACGGCATCCGCATTGTGCTAACACTGCCGGCTGATCCAAAAGCGCCAACCGACGGCCGGTCCATTCATTTGATATCAGAGCTACTTCGATTTCTTCTTAGCTGCGGATCTGCCTTGCTTCTTCGGATCGTCCGATGGCGGTGCGGCATGCTGTGAACCGTTGGGCTTAATCGAATCGGCCATGTTCTATTGCTCCTTTCCTGAGATTTGTAATTAGTTATATGCATATTTTTCTATCTCATCCAAAGGCGCCGCGGCGGATCCTTTCCACTTCTACATGAATTATCTGTATAGATTGTTTGCACGCCGTTAATTTGAAAAACATGCTCACAAAGGAGATATCCATGCCAACCTTCCAGCTTGAAGAAGCAACGATTAAAAATATGCAAGACGCTATGGCCTCAGGAGAGGTGACGTCGCGCGGCCTGACGGCGATATACTTGGAGAGGATCGCGCAATCCGACAAGTCCGGTCCGGTTTTGAACGCGGTGCTGGAAATAAACCCGGATGCTATATTTATCGCGGAACGTCTTGATGCGGAGCGGCGTCAAGGCAAACTTCGCGGGCCGCTGCACGGCATTCCGATCCTGCTGAAGGATAACATCGACACCGCGGACAACATGCATACGAGCGCCGGCACCTTGGCCCTGGCGGATTCGTTTGCGCTGGAGGATGCCTTCTTGGTAAAAAAGCTAAGAGCTGCTGGTGCCGTTCTCCTCGGTAAGGCCAATATGACAGAGCTGGCCAACTTTATGACAGCCGGCATGCCGGGCGGGTATAGTTCGCGAGGCGGACAGGTGCTCAACCCATACGGACCGGGTAAGCTGCAGCCCGGCGGCTCTAGCTCTGGCTCGGGCGCTGCTGTGTCGGCTAACCTTTGCGCCGCCTCGGTAGGAACGGAAACATCCGGTTCGATACTTAACCCTGCCTGCCGCAACAGCGTCGTAGGCATCAAGCCGACGCTCGGGTTGATCAGCCGCAATGGCATTATCCCAATCACCTACACGCAAGATACGGCCGGTCCGATGGCGCGAACCGTACAGGATGCCGCCATCCTGCTAGGCGCCATGGTTGGGGAAGATCCCGCGGATGAGGCTACCCGGAGGTGCGGCGAGTGGGAGTGTACCGACTATACGAAGTTTCTTGATAAGGACGGGCTGCGTGGAGCCAGAATCGGGATCAACCGAGGTTACGAAGCCAATTTCACGGAAGGCGAAAAACAGCTAATATCGGAAGCGATTGAGATCATGCGGGAAGCCGGTGCCGTCATCGTGGAACAGACGGACCTGCCGCACGTCGGCTCCAACTCGAGCGTTCTGATGTTTGAATTTAAATCAGCTCTTAATCGTTATTTGGCCAGACTGGCGCCGCATTATCCGATTCGGTCGCTAAAGGACATCATCGACTTCAACAACCGGCATCATGAACAAACATTGAAATACGGACAAACGCTGCTTCTCCGGGCACAATACGAAACGTCCGGCACCATGACGGAGTCAACCTATATCAACGACAGACTGCAGGACTGGCGTCGATCGCGGGAGGAAGGGATCGACCGATTGCTTCATGAGCATCGGCTGGACGCGTTGTTATGTCCGGGTGTGACGGATGCGGCGGCCGTTTCCGGCTATCCCTCGATTATCGTTCCTGCCGGCTACCGAGAAGACGGTATGCCATTCGGAGTCGCTTTCACCGGTGCGGCCTACAGCGAACCGGCATTGCTGCGCTTCGCTTATGCTTTTGAACAAGCGAGCAAACGGAGGAAGCCTCCAGCTTGGGGGCGACTCTAGCAGTACTAACGATAGCCCTTGATTGCACTGCCCTGATCACAAAAAAGCTCCCCCGCCAAATAGCGAGGGAGCCGTTACTGCAGAACCGAATAGGGCAAATCTGCCCAAATCTGCTCGTTATGCTTGTAGTTTTGCGTTTAAATGGTTGGTCATCCACAGACAGACTTCCCATAGATCGGCTACCGGCTGGTTCGTGAACGGCAGCGTGTGGAGGTAACCGGGAGGGCCGAATTCAGGCGTGATGGTCGTGATGTCGTATCCTTTGGCTTTACGCTGGTTGACGATTTCCTGCCACCATCCCACATGAGCCTCCAGCTCACGCGCATATTCCGGAGCGCCGGGATGCGGAACCTGCGGTCCTTCCGCATAACCGACGCGGGCATGAATATGAATGGTACGCTCGAATGCGCGGCGAAGATTAGCCTCCTGATCATGAAGGAGGGACTCGCATACGCAGCACCAGTGGCTGAAGTCGGCTGTCAGCTTCAGCTCAGGCAGCTCGTCCAGCAGCTGGGCGGTCGCCCAAGGGGTGAACATGGCCCGGCCCCGATGAGTTTCATGTCCGACCTGAATGCCGGCCTGACGCTCGATTTCAATCGCTCTGGAGAAAAACTTTAGCTGCTCATTGTACGGCATGGAATCCTGCGCGCTGTGGGAATTGATCAGAAGCGGCTGGAATTGAACCGCTCTCTCGACCTGCTGCTCGAAAGATGCCGCATGGTCTTCTCCGCCTGTGAACACCATGGCTACATAGTCGAGATTGTAGCGGGCAAGGAGCTCCTTGAATTGTGCTGTTTCTTCGTCGGAAGGCAGGGGCGATTCAACACCGGCATACCCGGCTTCGGCAATCTTCTTGAACTGCTCCGCCAGCGGCATGCCTTCCATTCCCCAAGTTGCTTTGATTATCTTCGTCTTCATCGTCGGTCCTCCTAGTTAGTAGGGGGGCTAAACCCCCCATTCTTTACGTGCGTCCGCAACGGATTTCGAAGGCGTCTGGCCCCAGGCGTAATGCCCTTTCGGCTTGCGCCCGATCCATCTCTCGTCTACCGGCTCGGAAGCGAGCTGGTAGCGGGTATCGGAGCTGATCCGGTATCGGTTGGTGCTGTTATTAAGCGATGAGTGCATCATATACATGCCAAAAATAATGGCGTCTCCAGCCTGGAAATTCGTCGTTGCCCATTGACCGCCGAACGTATCGACGATTTCGATCGGGTCCTCGGAAAACCAGCCTGTAGCCACGTTGTCGCGGTCGACGTCCATTTCGCCGTAGGTTTGCTTGATTTTGTCGAAATGCTGCGAGCCGAGACACATGGCAAGCGTCCCAAGCTCAAGCGGCGTATCTCCGAACGGCGTCCACATGGTATAGACCTGCTTCGTTCCTCTGCCCATGTACACGACATCGTAGTGAGCGCCGGTGTTGCCGCCGTGAGCGATAGCGCGGGGCCACTTATAATCGTAAGTCATCGAAGGCCCGCCGAGCAGCCGGTCGAAGAAGCTCATGACGGTCGGGTGATTAACGACATCTACGAAACCCGGTAAATCGTCCTTTAGACTTTCCGCGCTTCCTCCCCACATCGCGCTCTTGTTGTCGGCGGAGATGACGCCTTCCTCCAGGGGAGCCTGAGGGTCCAGTCTGCCCATCGCATTCAATTTCAGCAAAAATTGCTCTCTGGCGGCCAGAATCCGCTCCCGGTCGTGGAAGCCGCGGATGAGAAGATATCCCTCTTCCGCCAGACGCGCCCGGAGCGCTTCAGTATCCTCCAATATATCGTTGCTGCTCCGCAATTCGGTGAGGTATTTGCTCCCAAGCTCCAATTCTCTTTTGCCGATCATGACTTTCATGTGCGCTTCTCTCCTCATATAAGTGATGGCCGTGCACCTGATTCATCCTCAGCATAACGGATGCGAAGGAGAGAAGTCGTTAACCATAACCGCACACAATTTACGCAAAACCAGACCGTACCGCTTTGCTTCTTCATGAAGAATACCCTATCAATGATGATATAACCGTTGACGGGTTCTCCATTCGGTAGGGGGACAGCCCTCCAGCTTCTTGAACCAGAGCGAGAAGGAATGAAGCTGGGAGAAGCCGATCAGATCAGCGATCGCTTGCATGCTTTTATCCGAGGAGCTGAGCAGCCACTTGGCCTCCGCAAGCTTGCACGACTGCTGGTACTGCTTGGGCGTCATGCCGTACACTTTATAGAACCGTTTGCGGAACCCGTCTTCCGATAGACCGGCCATATCGGCCAGGGCGGAAATTTGCAGGGGCACCTGCAGATGCTCCCGGATGTAGTCGCCAATATGAGCGACCGAGCGCGCTTGCTGATCGGGATGGCAGTGCTCGTTCAAGAATAGCAGCAGCATCTCGATCCACACGATGTAATTTCGCTCCGGTTCTTTGAGCGGGGCGGAGCGGACACGGAGCCATTCGCGGAACAAGCGTTCATAATGATCCTGATCAAGGCGCGACAAGGCAATGATGCGAGGAGCTCCGCCGATAATTAACCGGTCGAACAATTCCCGGACTCCCGGAGGAAGGCTGTCGATCAGCAGTACCCCGAACCGGACGGGCGTTACCGCATGGAAGGAATGAGGCAGATTGGGCGGGATGAGAATGACATGTCCGGACTCCGCGAGTCGTTCGTCATCGCCCCGGCGGAACCGGCAGGTTCCTTCCAGAATAATCGTGATCTCCGCATCCCGATGGCTCCATTGACTGTCGTCTTCCCAATCTTTGTCATGCGCACCAATAAAGCTTCTAACAACGACCACAGTTTCCCGGACCTCCCCGTTGTCGAACCAGCAGCATCCGGCCCGCGAGAACTTTGCTGAATTCACTATACATTCGATTTATGATTCGTTCAAGCCGGTTCGCCGCGAGGCTATCCTTCGAAAGGCTGCATACAGATCGCATGTGCTTGACAATCGCTTATAGATGTAACTATAATGGTTACAACGGAAGGGTGTTAGAATGCTGCTGGCTCGGGCGCAGGATGCCATGGAGAAAGCGCGGGCATGAGCTAAATTTTTTTGATTTTGTTATAACCGGAATGGTTACAACAAGAATTCCTTTCGTATACAACTTATTGGAGGTATCGGTTATGAAAATCGGAATTATAGGAGCAAGCGGTAAAGCGGGTTCTCTTATTCTTAAGGAAGCGGCGGCCAGAGGCCATGAGTTGACGGCTATCGTGCGGAATGCGGCGAAGCTGGACGCATCGGGCGCAGCGGTCGTGGAGAAAGATATTTTCGATCTGACCTCGCAGGATCTGGATGCCTTCGATGTCATCGTGAATGCGTTCGGGGCGGCTCCCGGTCAGGAGCATCTGCATGTCGAAGCGGGACGGTCGCTAATCGCGGCTCTTCAGGAAGCGCCGAATACCCGGCTGATTGTAGTTGGCGGCGCGGGCAGCCTGTACGTGGATGAAGCGAAGACGACGCGTCTCGTCGACACGCCGGAATTTCCCGATCTATACAAGGCGACGGCAACCAACCAAGGCAAGAACCTGGAAGATCTGCGCAATTCGACGGGCATCAAGTGGACGTTCGTAAGTCCGGCCGCCTTCTTCAATCCGGAGGGGAAACGCACGGGCGCCTACCAAACGGGTAAAGATAATCTGATCGTCAACGCCAAAGGGGAAAGCCACGTCAGCTACGCTGACTACGCCATTGCAATCGTCGACGAAATCGAGCAGCCGAAGCATATCAACGAGCGGTTCACCCTTGTATCCGAGTCCGAATAACGATCAAGCGGCATTCGCCTCCTGTATCTGCAGGATTCGTCTAATGAGTGCCTGAGACGGCGTGCCGAAGATAGCGGCAGCTTACAGCCGGGAGAAACAAGCGTCCATGAATGAATGGGCGCTTCTTTCTAATTCGGATGAGAGAAATTCATTCGCCGCCCAAGAGTCTTCCGCCGGTTCATCAATGCGCAAATTCAAAGGTTGCGGACGCAGACAATGGGGCGTAGAATCGAATGTAAAAGTTCGCAATCAAGGCGGCTATCGGGACAACAAGGAGATTATACAACATGATGCAACGATCGAAGATGCAGACGGGGCTGCTGATCTTATTTTTGGTAATTGTATGGGGCATCAACTGGCCGCTATCGAAGATTGCGCTGGATTACGTACCGCCGGTGCTGTTCTCCGGCATTCGAACGCTGCTCGGGGGATTGCTGCTGCTGCCGGTTGCGCTATCGAAATTCGAAAGATTGCGCCTCAGGGAGACATGGCCGATCTATCTCGTTTCAGCTATGGTGAACGTGGTTCTATACTACGGCCTGCAGACAATCGGGCTGAATCATCTGCCGGCCGGGCTATTCTCGGCGATCGTGTTCCTGCAGCCGGTGCTGGTCGGCATCTTCTCTTGGCTGTGGCTCGGCGAATCGATGAACGGACTCAAGATGACCGGACTCTTGCTCGGCTTCGCCGGGGTCGGCATCATCAGCACCGGAGGGTTGGCCGGACATGTATCCGCGGCGGGGATTTTGCTGGCATTAGGGACGGCGCTCAGCTGGGCGCTGGGAACGATCTATGTTAAGAAGACAGGTCCGCGCGTAGATCCCATCTGGCTCGTCACGCTTCAATTAATGATAGGCGGGCTGCTCATGACCGCTGCAGGCTCCGCTGTGGAGAGTTGGTCCGATATCGACTGGGAGCCGGTCTTCGTGGCCTGCTTGCTCTTCATTGCCGTATTCGTCATCGCGCTCGGCTGGCTGGTCTTCTATAAGCTGATCGATTCCGGCGAGGCGAGCAGGGTCGCATCTTACACCTTCCTCATCCCGCTCGTATCGATTCTGTCGAGCGCGCTCTTCCTCCGCGAATCGGTTACGCTCTCGCTGCTGGCCGGACTTCTCTGCATCCTTGCGAGCATTTATTTGGTGAACCGCCGGGTATAATCGTCGGAAGCCATACCTTTACGGAGATCTTTGGCGTGAGAAGGCTGGCTAAGAAGATCAAGAGGAAGTTCGGACATATGGAGCTCGTGCCCCTAATCGAAGAGCATATGGAATGATCCCGGCGGATAAGATTGTGTAAAGAGGCGCATCCTGACTAAAAAGCCGATTGAAACATTTTTGCGTTGTGCTATAATAAGATCCAACTAATACAACGAACTGCGTTGATGAGGAAAATGTACAGGGCTCTTACGTCCAGAGAGCAGAGGGAAAGCTGAGACCTTTGCCGTAATCCCCTCGTACGATGTCGCCTTCGGAGCAGTTGATTCGAAAGCCGAACCGGTTCATTGGCGAGTAGTTTCAGACGGAGTGGCACACGTTACCGTGCTGCAGGTAAGGAGGCTTCCTTACCTCATGAGGCTGAAGATCGCAAGATCCTCGGCGAATCAGGGTGGTACCGCGAAGATTAACCCCTTTCGTCCCTTGACCCGGCAGTATGCTGCCCGGTCGTGGATGAGAGGGGTTTTGTTGCGTTCTATAACATATACAAACAAGCGATGAAGAGAATCAAGTACAGGGGCTCTTATGTCCAGAGAGCGAAGGGATTGCTGAGACCTTTGCCATAATCCCCTTGTATGGAGTCGTCTCGGAGCTGCTGATCCGAAAGCCGAACCGGTTAAGGCGAGTAGGGTCAGACGGAAGCGGCACACGTTATCGTGCTGCAGGTAAGGAACAAGCTTCCTTGCCTCATGAGGCTGAAGATCGCGAGATCCTCGGCAAATCAGGGTGGTACCGCGAAAATTAACCCCTTTCGTCCCTTAACGGAAAGCAGCATGCTGCCGTTTGTGGATGGAAGGGGTTTTCTGCATGCATAGCGTTCTTCTCCTATTTGGCGAAGGTAATGATAAAAAACGAAAAAAACGAGGTTGAGGGAGGTCTTTAACATGACACAACGGGAACAGATCACGGGATCTGAAGCTCTATTGCGCGGGCTGCTGGCAGAAGGCGTCGAGTGTGTATTCGGGTATCCGGGAGGCAATGTCCTGTACATCTATGACGCAATGGTCGGCAATCCGGATTTCAAGCATATTTTGACCCGTCACGAGCAAGGGGCGATTCATGCGGCCGACGGCTATGCCCGGTCCACGGGAAAAGTAGGCGTGTGCATCGCGACCTCCGGGCCCGGCGCAACCAATCTGGTCACAGGCATTGCAACGGCCCATATGGATTCGGTGCCCATTGTTATTATTACGGGGAATGTCCCTACCGCAGTTATGGGGACGGATGCCTTTCAGGAAGCGGATATCGTAAGCATCACGATGCCGATCACCAAGCACGGCTATCTGGTACGCGATGCCCGCGATCTGCCGCGTATCATCCGGGAGGCGTTCCATATTGCCAATACCGGCAGGAAGGGGCCGGTATTAATCGACATCCCGAAGGATGTCTCCAATCAGCTGCTGGAGGTTCAGCCGCCCCGCCCGATCGAGCTGCGCGGCTATCAGGGAGCTCCGGAGCCGGATCGAACGGAGATCGATAAGCTCCTTCAAGCGATTGCGGAATCGGAGCGTCCGGTCATCATTGCCGGCGGGGGCGTCGTGCACGCGAATGCTTCGGATGAGCTGATTGCCTTTGCCCAGCGAACAAGGATTCCGGTCGCGACGACGCTGATGGGGCTTGGCGGTTTCCCGAGCGCTCATGAGCTTTGGCTCGGAATGCCCGGCATGCATGGAACCTATGCGGCCAATACAGCGATACAGAATGCCGATCTTTTACTGGCGATCGGCTCCCGGTTCGATGACCGGGTGACGATGAGGCTCGACGGCTTCGCCCCGCAAGCGAAGCGGATTGCCCATATCGATATCGATCCGGCCGAGGTTGGCAAGAACGTACACACGGACATGGCTTGTATCGGCGACATCCGAGCCATTCTCGAATATGCGGTCGCGAAGGCCGAGCCGGCGCGGTCGGACAGATGGCTCCAGGCGATCGAGAGCAATAGAAGGGAATATCCGCTGCGCTACAAGGATTCGGAGACGGAGCTGAAGCCCCAATATGTATTGGAGATGATCAGCGACACGACGAAGGGTGAAGCGATCGTGACGACCGACGTCGGCCAGCATCAGATGTGGACGGCACAGTTCTATAAATTCCATCGTCCCCGTTCGTTAATCACCTCCGGAGGGCTGGGCACGATGGGATTCGGGTTCCCTTCCGCCATCGGGGCGCAGGTCGGCAATCCGGACCGGATCGTCGTCTCCATCAACGGCGACGGGGGGATGCAGATGTGCGCGCAGGAATTGGCGATTTGCGCCATCCATCATATTCCGGTCAAGATCGTCGTCATTAACAATCAAGTATTAGGGATGGTCAAACAGTGGCAGGAGCTGATCCATGACAACCGGTTAAGCCATATCGGACTGGCGGGAAGCCCGGACTTTGTCAAGCTGGCCGAAGCCTATGGCGTAAGAGGGCTGCGGGCAGAGACGAAAGCCGAGGCGCGCCAGGTCTGGCAGGAAGCGCTGCAAACGCCGGGCCCCGTTCTGGTGGAGTTCAAAGTGCCGACAGAAGAGAATGTATATCCGATGGTGTTTAGCGGCGATACGCTGGATCAAATGGAAATGGGGGACGCGGAATGAAGAAGCATACATTATCGGTCTTAGTGAATGACCAGCCGGGCGTTCTGCAGCGCGTCGCCGGATTATTCGGCCGGCGCGGGTTCAATATCGACAGCGTTACGGTAGGGAATTGCGAAGAGTCCGGACTTTCGCGAATGGTCATCGTCACCACAGGCGACATGCGGACGCTGGAGCAGATCGAGAAGCAGCTGTATAAGCTGATCGATGTCGTGCGGGTAAGCCATCTTAGCGATCATGCGATGGTAGCCAGGGAGCTTGCCTTAATCAAGGTAAAGGCCGAGTCGTTGAAAAGGCCGGAAATTGTCGGTATAGTCGATGTATTCCGAGCTTCCATTGTGGACATTGGCGAAACCAATATGATCATCCAAGCGGTGGGAGATCTCGATAAAATCAATGCGATCATCGATCTGCTGCGCGCATACGGCATCGTCGAGATGTCTCGAACAGGCACGACCGCGTTGACGCGGGGGACGCAGCGTTAAAGGAAGGAGCATAGCGCATGAGTGCATGCAGTACGTTTACAGATGCGGAATTGTTAGCCAAGACAGGAATTGAGGGCATCGTCAGCAAGGCGCTCGTTGCGGAGAATGCCGCTTCGATTATCCAACCCGGAGACGAGATTAAGAAGGAAGCCAGCATCACGATCTTTACGGACGAAGGCAGGAGCAAATCCGATCATTATGTAATGGAATGCGAGTCTCCGTCCGGTAACCTCTACATTCTCTGTATGGGAGTCGGCAAAGGGAAGGCCTTAATGAACTATGACCCCGATGAGATGCTTTCTTTCCGCGAAGAATGCGAGGACAACGGGATCGGCATCGATCCGGGTAAGCCGCTGCTGGCCTATTCCTATCGAGGGATCGCGCGTATGGAGTAGTAAAGGCTGTTACTTCCGAGCGCTGTTGTTTCCGGATTCCTGTAAACCAACGGGATGACGGTTGGAATCTGGAAACAAAGGCGGAAGGTATACGGTGAAGATAAAATAGCTAAAAAGAAGAGCGACTAATGAGCACTTTCGAAATAGGAGGTGCTTTTTTGTTTGGGCTCGTCTAAGAGCAACGTAATGGAATTGCAGCCGAATAGGGGCGTTTGTTCAAGGTGGCAGTAAGTAATCGTGTAAGAAATCCGTTTGTGCATTATGATAGAGAGGAAGAAGCAGGCGTGAGAAACGTCGAACAGCTCGATGATTTTGACAAAGTGCTCCACGGAGGGAACTTGCGCCAATCATGCGGGAGGTCATTCGCGTTGATTAAGATGCATACCTGTTATGTGAAGGATTTCAATGGGAATTGGGAAATGGCGAAGGTCAAAACGCAATATAACATTATGATCGTCGTAACGAAAGGGAAAATCATCTATTGGATAAACGATGAAACGGTCTTATTACAAAAAGGCGACGTTCTCTTTGTTCCGGCCGGTTCCATCCGTGGTGGGTATTCGATTGAAGGCCATCAGCGTTATGCAACGCATTTCACTATCGACGATATGGATCGGACGCTGCTGCCACTCCTTACTGAGAATCAGTACTGCATGACGTCAATAAGCGGGTTTGAATATTTCAAGCAGCGATTTTTGCTGCTAAAGCATCACTGGCTCATGAGAGGGCCTTATACGGAAACAACCTGTTATGCCATTCTGCTGGAATTGCTGAGCATCATCAATTATGAACGGGACAATTGGAAACTGCCTGCCAAAAAAATCGATATGGCTGAAGATATTAAAAAATATATTTTGGATCATTACAAGGAGTCCGTTTCGTTGAAGGACTTAACCCAATTTACAGGAAGGACGCCAAACCATATCTCTCATCTATTCAAGTCCGTTACAGGACTATCGCCGATCGAATATCTCCATCATGTGCGGGTTTCCAAGGCGAAAGAGCTGATGATGGATAAAATGATGCCGATCAGGGAGGTTGCGGAAGAAACCGGGTTTTGCGATCAGGCCTATTTCAACCGGGTTTTCAAGAAGCTTACAGGTTGTTCCCCCACCGCTTTTTTGAAGGGAAGGACAGATTGACCCTAATCTTGTTAACGCTAACACAATAACCGTTGAATCGTACAAAAGAAAAATAGATCGTTACTCGAAAGCGTCCCCTAAGACCCATTATGATTAAGTCAGGCTCTTAAAACAATCATCTGGAGGGGGATTTTGGGTGAATCCATCATGCTTGCAGTACGCTTTGACGGAAGAAGAGCGCAGGACGTTCAACGAGCAAGGCTATCTGATCATGGAAAACGCATTGTCGCCGGAGCAGGTCGAGATACTGACAGCGCAAGTCGATCGCATTTACGAGAGTAAGATTGAGAATGGACATGACTCGAAAACGGCTTTGTTTTATCCAAATTTCATTCCCGATCATCATTCTTTTCTTGAGCTTGTCGATTATGAGAAGATTCTTCCGAAGGTTTGGGGCATTCTCGGCTGGAATATATATTTGTACCATGCGCATATGATCGCGACGCCGCCATCGGGGCAGGAGAAGAACGACAAAACGTTCGGCTTTCATCAGGACAGCGGGCGTGTGAATATAGAAATGGAATCTCATCCGCGTCCGCGCTTATCGCTAAAAGTCGCTTACTTCTTGTCCGATATTTCGGAGCCGGACCGGGGCAATTTTTGGATTGTACCTGGCAGTCACTTGAAAGACAACCTTGAAATACCGAAGAACCGCGAAGGCCAGCCTGAGGGTGCAATCCCGGTTTGCGTCAAGCCTGGTACGGCGGTTTTCTTTGACAGGCGTCTATGGCATGCAGCATCGCCGAACTGGTCGGACATTACGCGTAAAGTTTTGTTTTACGGCTATGGCTACCGGTGGATTCGCACGAAGGACGATATGACCGTACAGCATCTCTGGGAAAGCAGCGATCCGATTCGACGGCAGATGCTCGGCGCCAGTGTGAACTGCAACGGTCATTATAGTCCGACGGACGCCGATGTGCCTCTGCGAGCATGGCTGAAAGAGCATCAACCGGAGATGGTTGATAAATAAACGTACAGGAGCGAACAAATGACGGTGAATCGAGAATATATCATCGGGTTTATCGGAACAGGCGTCATGGGTAACAGCATGGCGAAGCATTTAATGAAGGCGGGATACTCCGTTATCGTCTATAATCGGACCAAAAGCCGGGCCGAAGAGCTGATGGCACTTGGCGCCGTTTGGATGGATACTGCAGCCCAGATTGCGTCCAGGGCCAATGTAATCATAACGATGGTTGGCTATCCGAAAGATGTGGAAGACGTTTATTTGGGGCAAAATGGGGTTCTGGCTCATGCGCAAGCTGGTTCCTATGTCATCGATATGACGACATCTACGCCGTCGCTGGCCCGGAGAATTTATGCGGAAGCGAAAGAGAAAGGGATCTATGCGCTTGACGCGCCGGTTTCCGGAGGCGATATTGGGGCAAGAGAGGCTAGATTGGCCATTATGGCAGGCGGAGATGAAGACGCATTCGAAGCGATGCTGCCTGTGTTTTCCGTTATCGGCAAAAATATTATCTTACAGGGAGGAGCAGGTTCCGGTCAGCATACCAAGATGTGCAACCAAATTGCGATCGCATCGAATATGATTGGGGTCTGCGAAGCGATGGTATATGCCCAAAGAGCCGGACTTCATCCGGAAACCGTGTTGAAAAGCATTGAAACGGGAGCGGCTGGAAGCTGGTCGCTCAGTAATCTGGCCCCGCGGATGATGAGCGGAGATTTCGAGCCCGGATTCTACGTAAAACACTTTATTAAAGATATGAGGATTGCGCTTGATGCTGCCAAAGAAATGGGAATCCTCACCCCCGGTCTCGATTTGGCTAAATCTTTGTATGATGAGCTTGCAGATAAAGGAGAAGCGGACAGCGGCACTCAAGCTTTATTTAAGCTTCTAAACGGAGAGCTTTCTTGATAACTGCGGTCGGTCACGATCTTTAGGCGATGGCTGGCCATGCTATCCATAAAAGGGCAAGTTCATTACGCTTCAATGACCCTCGTGCTCTCCGTGCGCCGCGGCCATGTTGCATGATGCTAAATCCTAATAGGCATGTGGATCATTGACAGTAAGGCCGCTAATGGGAGCGGCTTTTTTTCTTGACAGGCCGGGCTCCAACGTTATACAGGAGAATTATGTTCGCGGATTAAACTTACAAAAGAAAGGAAGTGGTCCTTCGATGTCGAAAGAAGGGTATACCATCTGCTGAAAAGAGGCTAACAACACGTATGCTGCAAAATTGGAAAAAAATATTGCTTCTAGCCATTCCGTCACTGGTGTCCTTCGCCACCGCTACCGTGACGGGAACGATCAATCTGATTCTGGTGGGCGATCTCGGCTTCCTGATTATCGCAATCGTCGGCGTCTCCAACATTATTATGTACAACGCTTTTGCAATCTTCTCCGGGATCGGTCATACAGTGAATTATCTGGTTGCCCAGAATTTCGGTTCGAACGATATGCAGAAAGGGATCCAGCGGACGTATCTCGCCTTTTATTTATGTCTGATCTTTGCGGTGCTGACCGCCGTCGTGGGCTTGTCGCTCTCCGATGATATCCTGCGGTTGACCGGAGGCTCGGCGGATCTCGTCAGGGAAGGCGCTTATTATCTTGAACTCCGTTTCTTTGCGATGTCCTTCGGGATCATTAACTTTGTGTTCCACGGATTTCTGCGCGGGATCGGGGCGACCCGGCTGTCGATGGTTATCGCACTGATCAGCAATCTGATCATGATCTTTCTGACATACACGCTTACTTTCGGGCATTGGGGTTTTCCTGAACTTGGTCTGACCGGAGCAGGAGCAGCGGTGCTGGTCGGTGAAGCGGTTCAGCTGCTGGTGTGTGTGATCGTCTTTTATTTCGTCCTGCATAAGCGGTTCAACACCCGCCAACTTGTGAAGTTTAACTGGCCGGAAATGAAGCTGCTGCTGCAGGAAAGCGGTAAGCTGGGCGCGCAGGAGTTCTCGCTCAGCTTATCGATGTTCATCTTCACCGCCTTTGTAGCCCGGCTGGGCGATACGGCGCTGGCGGCGAACGAGGTCGCGCTCAGCGTCATGGCGTTCGGCTTCATGCCGGCATTCGCCTTCGGTGCGACCGCCACGATTCTGGTCGGCCAATATGTCGGGCAGGGCAAGGCCTACCTGGGCAGGAGGGCAGGGACGGATACGGCGATCCTGGGAACGATTTTTCTGATCATACTCGGAACGGTAGAGACATTCCTGGCCGAACCGATTGCGCGGTTATATTCCTCCGATCCGGCCGTCTATGAAGTGGCGGCGTTTCTGATTATGATCTCGGCTTATCTGCAAATTTTCGACGGACTGCTGAATTTCTACGCGGGCGGATTGCGAGGCCTCGGGGATACGACATTTTTGCTCAAAATATCGCTTGCCGCCAGCTGGCTGCTGTTCGTGCCGCTTGCCTATATCTTCATCAACGTGTTGGAGTGGGGAAGCGTGGGCGCATGGCTGGCATTATATACGTTCCTTATGTTCATGGGGCTGTCGATCATGATCCGCTTTTACCGGACCGATTGGTCGGCGGTCAAGCTGAAAGAAGCGTCACACGGCTAATGATTCGAAATAGCACGGCCCAGCTGTCCTAGTACATGATTGAGCAGGATACTTAGAATCATGGCCGATAAAGGGGATGAGGTATTATAGAATGGGTAAAAAGAAGGCTGAAAGGAATTATAACTTGTGCCGTGTTACTAGGTGCAGCCGTTTCTTTGTTCCTTTACTTATATCAATTCCCCCAAAAGATCGATCTTGCGTATCCTGCTATGGAATATCGGGCAGGCAAGCCTGAAAGTGCAGAAGCAATAACAATCAAAGTAAAAGGAATGCTAACAAAACCGCTGTTCCGCAAGCAAACCTTCCGCGGCAAAATCATCATTGATAAGTATGAATTCACCAAAACGTATAACTTGATTGATTTAGACTTCAGTCAGTGGAATAACGATTTTTATGATGATAACTTATATTATTATCATGTTGACGTAAACGGATCTCTTGTATCAAGGCCTTTAGGTTCTCTGGTGATTTCGGATCAATTTGCCCAATTGAACATATGGGTAATGGAGAAGATTGGTGAGACCAGTTGGACGGGAAAGGACCTGCATATATCTGCACCTGCTAGAAATTACGAAGAAGCCGTGAAAATTAACGAAGATCTATTTGGATATTAAATCGACGGTATTCTATTCTCCGCAGCCATTCTAGCTGGTGTTAAAATAAAAGCCTCGTGACGTAATCGTCACGAGGCTTTTATTTTATTCGACCCAACGTTGCAAATGTGCTTCCGATTCATTGAATCACACTCACGACAATTCCAGAGATCGCGTCCATACGAATTTGATCGCCATCCTTGATGGTTGTCGTTGCAGTTCGACATCCTACGACGCAAGGAATATTGAACTCTCTGGCTAAAATCGCCGCATGGCAGACGACACCGCCACGATCTGTAATGAGGCCGGAAATCAGATGGGCTACCTCAATAAATTCGGGGGTTGTCATCGTTGTAACAAGAATATCCCCTTTAGCAATTTTATGAAAATGTTCTTTATCCAAAGCGATACAGGCCCGTCCTTGGGCACTTCCTCTAGATGCCGGGGTGCCGCTTATTAAAAATTCCTCTTCAACATTCAAGTTATCATTATGGCGAACTTCTTGCCGTTCATTCAATAAATCGCGAAGCTCTTTGCTCCAAGTGTTGTTTTTGGCCCATTCTCCTTTCTTGATCCTCAGTTCATTTAGCGTTTCCCATACATGCATTTCAAAGATCGCTTGATCGAAACACATAATGAGGTCAAACGGAGCCATTTCATCCAGTCTTCTCAGGGCAAATATATATTTGGCCTTTGAATAAGGCAAATGGTTTGCGAAGAACTCCAATATCTCCCTTGTCGCATTAATGGCTTCGCGCATTTGTGATTCATTTTCAGTTGTACGATCCAGCTGATAGCTGTATATGCGCTGGTAAGCATTCCTTAATATCGGTTTGAAATGTTCAAGTACCTCACCGTAAGCGATTCTGATCTTGTTGAAAATCATCTGCCCCTTTCATTGTTTATGAAACGCAAAAAAAGACCATGGCATCATCTGACCATGGTCTTAGCTTTTCACTGAAAACATGTTCTTTAAGTTAAAAAACATGTCTATCAGCTATTCTTCATGAAAAGCCTATACCGAAAAGATGAGCGAGATGAAACACTTCGTAATCGTTTATTGATCATAGTTTGAATGGTTTTCATCGCACTTCACCTCTTTCCGTATTTTGGTAACTCAAAATTATCACAAGGCATACCTTAAGTCAATGTAGTTGCTTCAATAAAATGGCTGCCGAATGCAGCCGATCTTGATTCCGTTAAATAAAAAATACGGTTAAGGGGATAAGGCGATCATGAGCAATGAGCGACAAGGACAACAGCGGCAGCAGCAATAGCAGCTAATCCAGTATGATTGTAGCTATTGTTTTTATTTGACTGTCGGCTTGCGGCAAGTTAATGCCCAAAATAGGAGGGCTAAAGCACTGACAGCGGCACCAAACAGGCTCACTCCGTTCCAACCTGCGTATGCGTAGATATTGGTCGAAGCGATTGATCCGGTGGCGCTGCCAATGGAATAGAATATCATGTACCCGGCGGTGAGCCGGCTTCGTGCCTCAGGGCGCACGTTAAAGATCAAACTCTGGTTCGTTACATGTATAGCTTGTACCGCCGCGTCAAGAAGGACAATGCCAATGACCAAGACGAACAACGAGTATTCGGTATAACGGATGGGTAACCATGATGCCAACAGCAGAGTCAGCGCAATGCCCGTTGTTCGCTGTCCCAAACCACGATCGGCGTACCGCCCTGCCCGAGCTGCCGCTAATGCTCCAGCAGCGCCGGCGAGACCAAGTGCACCAACAGCGGTATGCGAAAGAGATAGTGGAGGCGAAGTAAGAGGAAGCACCAACGAAGTCCACAACGTACTAAATGCAGTAAATATCAGCAAAGCCAAAATGACGCGGATGCGCAAGACCTTTTCCTGAACAAACAAATTGAACACCGAACGAAGCAGCTGTGGATAGGATAGCGATTCTCTTTCATATTTATAATGGGGGAGTACCCGGTATAAAGCGCCAGACATAATGAGCATCAAAGCTGCAGTGACGAGATAGACCGAACGCCAGCCAGCGAGATCGGTTAATACACCGGCAAATGTTCTTGCGAGCAGAATTCCGATCACTACGCCGCTTGTCACAAAGCCAACTATTCTTCCTCGTTCGGCTTGGGCAGCCAAAGTGGAAGCGAACGATACTAACAACTGTGTCACGACCGCAAGCATACCTACGAAAGCTAAACCAATGAAAAGCATAGTTATCGTGGGAGCAGTACCAACCACAATAAGAGCTAACACGGATAAAAGCATCATACTAATGATAAGCCGACGTTGATTCAGCAGATCGCCGAGCGGTACTAACAGAAATAATCCCAGCGCATAACAAATCTGAGTAACGGTAATGACAATTCCAACGGACGATTGTTCGATGCCGAACTCGTTCGCAAGCGAGTCGAGTAGCGGCTGCGCATAGTAGATACTGGAAACGGCAAGACCGCAGGCGATTGCGAAGAACAGAGCTGCATGGCGCGACATGGAAGGGACGGGGGCTGATTCAGCCCTAACAGCCGCTCCTTGGGAGGCTTCGACTTCCGTACAAGCGCTGGCGATGATTGACGGATTTGCTTCATTTGTTTTAATTTTCACGCTCCATACCCCTTTTTGTACCGATCAATATAATATACCAATCAGTACAAAATGATTTTAAGAAAATATACCTCACGCAAATGTGAGTTGTCAAGATATTCACGATAGTAGAAATTTGGTGAGCTATCAAGGAAAGAGGATGACTTTAACCTTAGTTGAGTTTAGAGTTTATAACTCCATAAACAATCAAATTGACAACATCCCATTCAAAATAATACAATCATATTATACTGAACGTTATGAAATAATGGAGGTCATTTATGGTTCGTCTTCGTGAATTCGATGTGGACAAGGCATTGGACGCTGCCATGCAACTATTTTGGGAGAAGGGGTTCGAAGCGACATCTTTAAGCGATCTGACATCTAAGATGGGCATTCAGCGGCCAAGCATATACGCTGCCTTTGGAGACAAAAAAGAACTATTCGAAGCGGCGCTGCGTAAATATACGCAATCCCACGCTTCCTATGTTCGGGCTAGACTTCAAAACCCATCTGTAAAGGAAGCGTTTCGCTCCTATTTTGAGGGTTGGGTGGAGGCGGAATATGAAGGAGGCTCTAATCGGGGGTGCTTTTGCATCAATACGATGGTGGAGCTTGCCCCTCATGATGAGAAATTTGAAATCCTTACTAGAGAACATCAAATGTATCTTTCCGTCATTTTCCAAGAAAGAATTGAACGAGGTATTCAATCGGGTGAGTTGAAAGCCAATAATAATGCAAAAGCTTTAGCGCAGACATTAGTCGTATCGTTAATCGGACTTGCCGTGTTGATGAAATCGCGTCCGGAACGATCCTTTATTGATAACTCTGTAACGGTCATACTCTCATTGCTTGAATAACGATGATTTTATTGATAATACCCTCAGCTGAAGCCGCGTAAATCGCGGCTTTTTTTAGTAAAGATGCGTTAGTCCTCCCCTCTATGATCGCTAATTACTGTTACGGCCGTTCACACTCCTTGGGACGGAAGGCATCCAGTTTGGGAGCTTGACTCTCCCCTTGACGGGAAGGTTATACTCTGAACAGACAAGAGCAGAATTGAAATGTTCACGCAGGGAGTGTGTCCAATGTTTAAAATCAGCGAGTTTTCAAAGATCAGCCAAGTGTCCATCAAGACACTCCGTTACTACGACCAGTTGAACTTGCTCAAGCCCGTCCACACCGATAAATTCACGGGGTATCGGTATTATTCGGCTGACCAAATGTTTCAACTTCATCGTATTTTGGCCTATAAAGAATTGGGCTTCTCGTTGGATCAGATTCGTCAGATGATGGGCGAGCAAATCCCGCTGGAACAAATCAAAGGGATGTTTAGACTTAAGCAAGCCGAGATCCAGGCCATGTTGGAAATGGAACAGGCTAAACTTGACCGAATCAAGGAACGTCTGTGTACCATCGAGAGCGAAGATAAACGCCAGATGGCGCATGATGTCGTCTTGAAAAAGGTTGAATCTCAACTTGTCCTGTCTTACCGCAAGCGGGCTGCGCTTACCCAAATTCCCGAGCTTTTCCAAGCGCTTGACGATCATGCAGGCAACTCCGGTCTGTCTACGAGGTCCCAGATGGTTCTTTGGCATGGCTGCGAGGAATGCGATGATGATATCGACATTGAAGTGGCTCGTATTGTCACTAGCGATATGCCAAGCCGGTCCCCCTTTACATTAAAACGATTGCCGGAAGTTCCGATGATGGCCACGCTCATCCATCATTGCAATACAACGAGCCCCTGCACCGCGAGTGCGGAATTGGCCGTATGGATCGAACGAAACGGATATCGAATGAAAGAGAATGAGCCGCGACGGGAAATCTGCATACCTCATGAAAAGTCGGGAGACGCAAATTCTTACGTTGCCGAGATTCAGATTGCCGTTGAAAGAGCTTGATGATGATCGCATTAAAAAGGAGATTCAGCTTTGAATAAACATCAAAAGCTTCTGACGATAAACTTATTTGTACTAACCTTCGTTCTGGGGACGAGTGAATTTGTCATTGTTGGGCTGTTAACGGAAGTGTCAACCGACTTAAATATCGCCATTTCAACGGCAGGAACCCTGGTGTCTGCTTTTGCCATAACTTTTGCACTAGCTACACCAATCTTGACGGCTATTTTCAGTCGTTTCTCCAAGTACCCTCTAATGCTTACATTGATCGCCGTGTTTATTGCGGGCAACATTATGACCGCACTATCCGGATCTTACGCACTGCTTCTTGTTTCCAGAATGATTACTGCGGTTGTTACCGGAGTTTTAATCGCACTGGCAATGGCTGTTGCCAGTGAAACAGTAGCTGCCGATCAGAGGGGGACGGTCATTTCAATCATTTTTACGGGTTTTACAATAGCAAGTGTAATCGGGGTACCTCTCGGTACCTATATTGGACAATGGGGCGGTTGGCATATGGCTTTTTGGTTTACCGCTTTATTGGGAATCGTTTCTCTGATCGCAAGCTCGGCAGCAATCCCCAGAGGAATAAAGGGATCACGGAGTTCATTAAGAAAACAAATTGGATTATTAACCAATTCGCGTATTGGAATAGCATTCTTTATTCCGGCGCTAAGCATTGGGGCGACATATACGGTATATACCTATTTAACCCCTCTCCTGCAGGAAGCGCTCTCTGTTCCGGATCCATATATTAGCCTAGTATTTTTGCTTTTCGGTATAATGTCCGTCTTTAGTACGCTTATTGGGGGTAAATTAGCGGCTCGCAACGGGATCCAGAAACTCCGGTATGTATTTCTTATTCAAGCCGGCATTCTCGCATCGATTTATGTTTCTCACAACTCGGTGATTACGGGATTGATCAGCATATCGCTCATTGCCCTTGTCGTTTATACGATGAACGCTACCATGCAATTGTATTTCATTGATTTAGCCCATAAGCATTACCCGGCGGCTAAAGATTTGGCTTCGTCATTAACTCCGGTATCTGTCAATGTAGGGATTGCGCTTGGATCTTCTCTGGGGGGATTTGTCACGACGAATATGAAGCTAATCGATGTTTCCTGGTCCGGAGGGATCGTTGCGATGGCTGCATCCATACTAACCTTTATCAGTTGTCGTTTAGACCGAAAAGCATGGTTTAGTAAAAACAAGGTGTTCCCATCTTAACCATTGGATTCACGCTGGATAAGCTTATCTAAAGAAGTCTGCTTACGGTTCTTTCGTGGACAAACGATCGCACTAGGCCTAGCGGATTCTATGTCCGCATACCGTGTACATGAAGGGGGACTGAACTGGTAACGGACATCAGATGCGCTATTGTTGAATATGGAGCCGAATTGGAGAGGTAACGGACACCAGAGACGTTATTCATGCGAATATCGGAGGGATGTGGTCATTTGGTGCGAATAGCGGACCTGATGTCCGGACAGTGCGTCCAATAAGGTGTTTGTCACAAATAACGGATTCTATGTCCGTATACCGTGTACATGAAGGGGGACTGAACTGGTAACGGACATCAGATGCGCTATTGTTGAATATGGAGCCGAATTGGAGAGGTAACGGACACCAGAGACGTTATTCATGCGAATATCGGAGGAATGTAGTTATTTGGTGCGAATAGCGGACCTGATGTCCGGACGGTGCGTCCAATAAGATGTTTGTACAAATAACGGATTCTATGTCCGCATACCGTGTACATGAAGGGGAACTGAACCTGTAACGGACACCAGAGACGCTATTGTTGAATATGGATCCGAATTGGAGAGGTAACGGACACCAGAGCCGTTATTCATGCGAATATCGGAGGAATGTGGTCATTTGGTGCGAATAGCGGACCTGATGTCCGGACGGTGCGTCCAATAAGGTGTTTGTCACGAATAACGGATTCTATGTCCGTATACCGTGTACATGAAGGGGGACTGAACTGGTAACGGACATCAGATGCGCTATTGTTGAATATGGAGCCGAATTGGAGAGGTAACGGGCACCAGAGACGTTATTCATGCGAATATCGGAGGAATGTGGTCATTTGGTGCGAATAGCGGACCTGATGTCCGGACGGTGCGTCCAATAAGATGTTTGTCACAAATAACGGATTCTATGTCCGTATACCGTGTACATGAAGGGGGACTGAACTTGTAACGGCCAGCAGCTCCATGCGGACAAATCCCGCCGCTTGCCGCACGTCCTTCGGGTTTTTGAACCGCTCGCTCACTTCGCCGACGTGGCCAGATTTGATTATAATCGTATCGATGGCAACGACCATGATCGTCTCCCTTTCGTGTATGATCGCACCTTCTAGTTTAACAAACTTCGGGCGCAACTAGAAACGTCGGGGGGCGACGCTAAGAGATTCCGTCATTGTTCCAATAGAACCCCGATGTCAGCACGAAGCGCTATCCGCAAGTAGTAAGGTCGCAATGGTGAGATCGAATGCCGATTGCGGTTGCTGCAGAAGCTGAAACGCGAAGAAGGCCGAACGATCGTCATGGTCGTACATGATCTCAATCACGCAAGCCGCTTCGCTCAGCATATTGTAGCAATCAAGATTGCCAGACCCTGAAACATAAGAAACGGCAGCGATCAAATCGGCTGCCGTTCTCTATCGATATAAATCGGTGAATATTTTGTTTTTCCTCTTCACCCGGTGAAAAACAAAAAAACGAAGCAGGGCGAATGATTCTGAAGAAGCGTCAGCGTTCGCCTTTGTTTTACGGATTCCAACCCTGTCCAGATTGTTCAAGGAATCCGGAAACAACCGCGATCGGAAGAACATTCGCCCCGCGCAGTTCTTTTATTGAATCCGCCTATTTCCTCCCAGGCACGGCAATCGCATCGATTTCGACCAGCAGGTCGTAGTTCAAATTGCAGTAGATGGTCGTTCTTGCCGGGTAAGGCGCTTGGAAGAAACGGGCATAGATTTCGTTGAATTCCTGGTATAAATGCCGGTCCGATAAATAGACGTTCACTTTAACTACATCTTTCAAATCCATATTGTATGAAAGCAGAACGCTGCGGATGTTCTCCATGGTCGTTACGGTTTGCGATTCGATGTCGGGACCGACGATTTGGCCCGTTACCGGGTCTATTCCCCCTTGTCCGGAAACGTAGAGGGCAGACTCGGTTTCGATTCCTGGAGAAAATGGCAAACCAGTGGGTACTTCCGACGTGTTCGGCTTGTGCATGTGTGTTATCCTCCTACTGATAGATGATCAAGACAATCACTGTCCATAGCTGAAGTCGAGCTCGGGGGTTTCCCGTTTGTTCTTATGGAACAAGGCTTCCATGGACAAATTCGTTAATCCGCTTGACATCAGAATGCGTTCGGCAGGAAAGGGCTCCTGTCCTGAAATAATGAAGGTTTCGATCATGCCGGTCAGCCGGGCAAAGTGCTTCCAGGGCCGATTCGTATCGGTTGCGCTGATCGCTGCCGTGACCGTGCTATCCTGGCCGCGGAAAGCAAATCCCCATTGATCGACGATCGTGCTCTGCTGAATGACGTAGCCTTTGAATCCGTCTCTGTACTCAATCGCGAATAGGATCGTAAGATCGTCCGACTCCCTCGGGTGGACATTCGCTCTGTCTTCATAGAGGGATAGGGTTTGCAGCATCAGATCCTCCGGCCAGTCGCCGCGGTCCATCGACTCCCAGACCGCGGACCCTTGAAGAACGCGGACCGATTTCACGCCCGATTCCCCGCCGGCCCGTTTCTCGGCGAGTGACTGCATCAGCTCTAATCCATGGTAGCCGTACGCCTCGATGGCATCGGAGAAGCTGACGATCAGGAGCTCGCCGGCTTGCTCCAGAAGCTTCGGATCAAAGGAAGGGACGGGCGGAATATGAGGAATCGACGATCCCCCCATGAATGGAATGCCCCGCTGCCGGAGCTGTTCATACATCCAGACCGAATCCTGAATATCATAAGATAAGTGCTTGTCAGAGAAGATCGGGACGACCAGATTCAACTCGTCCATCGTTCGCAGCGTGTCCTCCAGCAGCCGCCGGCGCGGATACATCTTCTGACCCTTCTCATCATCCGGATAATCGCCGTGCTCGCCAATAATGATAATGCCGTCTACCCCGCCGTTATGATAGGGCGTCTTGATCGTTTCTTCAATCGTCGCATAGATGGGGACGTCGCAGCGGGCTGCTTCGGACCGGCTCATATCATTATCCGGCACCTGATCGGTATAGAGGGAGACGACTTCCACCTGAGGGTGATAGTCGAACCCTCCGAACAGCCGACCCAGAATAACGTCCGCATGGGAATTGAAGAAATACTGGGTCACGATGACAGCGACCCGTTTCACATTGCCTTTGGGCATGGGGTTAATGTTGAACATCTTTAATTGCCTCCTTCTGTCATGGCTTGAATGGTTGAGACGAGCCAAGCCGATACGCTGCCTGCAATGACTCCCAAATATCGGCTGCCCAATTCCGCCGTGGCTTTGTTTGGCGCATCGGTATAGCCATCGAAGCCGGTCAACTCCTTATGCTTCCCGATAAAGGTTCCGGCCGGTCCGGAATTGATCCACGGACGGGAGATGTGCGATTCGGCGAAACGTTCGGTGCGGACAAGCTCTGGATGCAGAGCCAGGATAGCGGCCGTTTCGAACCCGCCCGCATGGCCTGGCACCATGCCGACCTCGGCCGCATTGCACGCGGTCAATGCGGAACGGGAGATGCTCCAGTAGGAGGCGGCTGCCGTCCAAACAGGGTACCGGACGGCGAGGTCATTGGCAGTCTGCATCATGATCGGGTCATTGCCGCCATGCGCGTTAAGAAAGATGATTTTCTGAAAGCCGTCGGTGATCAGACTTTCGCCAATGTCCCGCAGCATCTGCAAATAAGTCGCAGAGGTATAAGAGAGCGTACCCCCGAAATTCAGATGATGATGGGAGCAGCCGATCGTGAGTACGGGAGATACGAGGACTGGAACGCTCTCCGCCGCTTGGCGCACGGCTTCAGCCGCAATATGTTCGCAGATCAGGCTGTCGGTGAAGACGGGCAGGTGAGGGCCGTGCTGCTCGGTGGCCGCCAAGGGGACGACAACGGCGGAGCCGCTCCGCGCCTTCTCGGTTATTTCATCTCGGGTATGGTAGTGAAGCCGTATTTGTGTCAAGACATGATCCCTCCGGTTACCGGATACATCGAGCCGGTTACATAGGATGCGGCGTCGGACAGCAGGAAGGCCGCTACTTCGTTAATTTCATTGGGGGTTCCGCTTCTGCCGATCATGCTGATCTTGCTCATAAAATCCAGATGGGCTTGAGAGAGCTGGGCTAATAATTCATCGGACTTGAAATCGCCAGGTACAACCGCGTTGGCTCGAATGCCGTACGGGGCATACTCGAGGGCGGCGATCCGCGTCAGCTGCTCGAGCCCGGCTTTCCCTGCGCCATAACCCGCATTGCCCGAGCGGAGGATGCTGCCTCCCAGCACGGAGGAGGTACTGACGATCGAACCGCCGCCGGATGGGATCATGAGCGCAGCGGCATACTTCATGACCAGAAACGTGCTGGTGAGTGTCCCGGCGATGCAATCCTCCCAATCCTCCAGGGATTGATCGGCGATCAAGCCTACTTTGTTGACATAGGCATTATGGTAGGAGCCGTTCAATCTTCCGAAGGCCCGTTCAACTGAAGCGACGGCTTCGCGGACATCGGCCTCAACCCGCATATCGCTTTGTACGAACATCAATCGGTCGCCACCGTATTGTTCCGTCAATGATTCCAGCTCGGCAAAATCGGATGCAGGCCGGATATCGCACGCTGCGATTAGCGCGCCTCTTTCCAAGAACAGCTTTACGGCCGCGCTTCCGGCAGCTCCTAAGGCACCCGTAATGAAGATGACCTTATTATCCAGTTGTAATGCTCCCATATTGTACACTCCCAACATTCGTATTAGGGACGGACAGCGCAGCGGTTTGTGCTCCAATTATTCGTTGAACGGATATCCGACCGGTAACTTGCACGTCTTGCACCTTAACCTTTAAGACCGCCTAGTGTTGCGCCTTCGGCAATTTGCCTCTGGAAGATGACATAGATAACGACGGTCGGAATCATCGCGATCGTCACGCCGGCGAACAGCGTCACCCAGTCGGCTTTGTATTGCATGATTTGATTGGCGTGGTACATGGCGACGCCAATCGTATATTTCGAGGAGTCGCTGAGATAAATGAACGGCCCCAGGAAAGCATTATACAAACCGAGGAATTTAAAGATGGCCACCGTCACGATGCCTGGCGTGGACAGCGGGAGGATGATGCGCATGAAGACCTGGAACAAGGATGCGCCGTCGATATAGGCGCTTTCTTCCATTTCCTTCGGAAGCGACTGCATAAACCCGCCAAGCAGCATGAGGAAGAAGACGCTTTCGCCGAAGCTGTCCAATATAATAAGGCCAGTCAGGCTGTTGGTCAGGTTCAGATCGCGCATCAATACGTACTGCGGGACGAGCGCGTTGATGCCCGGCAGGAAGAGCGAGAGCATAATCGAACCCCAGATGAAATTGCGTCCGCGGAATTGAAGACGCGTCAGCGTGTAGGCGCTAAGTGCCGTGAGGAACGTCCCCAAGACCAAGCTGGTACCGACATAGTACAGCGTATTAAGCAGCGTCGAGCCCAAGTGGTACGATTCCCATGCTTTCTTATAGTTCTCGAACATCGGCTTTTCCGGCAGTGCCCAGACATTGGCGAAAAACTCCTTGTTCGTTTTCAAAGATTCCAGCACGATCCACAGCAGCGGGAAGATAACCGATAACGCGCACAGTAACATGATGAACCGCCAAACAATATCGATAAAGGTGCGTTTGTTTGTATCCAAGGTTGGCCTCCTTCCTTAATGAGTTGACTAGAATTCGGCGTGATCTTTCGGGCTGAATCTGTCGATCAGCAGCTTCGCGACGACCAGGACTACAAACAGGAACATGCCGATGGCCGATGCATAGCCGTAGTTGTGGGAGCTCTTGCCGAAAGCCATGTTAAACATATACAAGCCGATGACTTCCGTGGAGCCGGCCGGTCCGCCATTGGTCATGATCAGCATGATTTCGAACCCTTTGAATACGCCGAGGACGAGAAACAGCGTACTGATCCGCACGATCGGGCTGATCAACGGAATCGTTATTTTACGCAAACGGGTCATGTGGGTGGCCCCGTCGAGAATGGCAGCTTCGTAAAGGGAATGCGGGATCGACTTCATCGCATTCATGAAGATGACGACATAGAATCCGACGCCCGCCCAAATCAAGGGCGGCAGAAGCGCCCAGAGCGCCGTGCGTTTGGAGCCCAGCCAGTAGAAGTCATTGTTGTCGATGCCCAGCAGATTCAATATGGCATTCAACATCCCGTTGCTGCCGTCATATATAAAGGACCACATCAACGCGATGACGATAACGGCCAGAACATTCGGCAAGAAATAAATCACTTTATAGAAATTGGATTCCGCATAGCCTTTCACATTGATCAGATAGGCAAGAAAGATCGATGGGATAATCGTCAGCAGGGGAACCGTAGCCATGAGCAGCAGGTTATGGCCGAGCGCTCTCCAGACGTAAGGGTCTTGAAACAAATACACGTAATTATCGAACCAGACAAACTTCGGATCGGTAATGCCATTCCATTCCAAAAGGGAGTAATAAGCCGACATGATGTTCGGATACAAGGTGAATAGCAGATATCCACAGTAACTGGGGCCTAACGCCAGCACAACGAAGAGGGTCATCTGAACCTTTCTTTTGCTTAGCGATGACACCTTCTTGGGTGCGGCGGGCACACTAGCTCCGACTTGGGCCATACACCGACCTCCTTCCGCGATTTCGCTGCACATGTTGGAACGAAAGGGGAGGGACTTGTTCCCTCCCGCATTCATCAGGTGTTTCTAAATATTACTAAGTGTTACTTTTCCGACTCCAGAACTTTCTTCATCAGCTTATCCGCCTCTTCGAGCACCGGCAGCGGATCCTTCTTGCCCGCCGTCACGTCGATGATGAGCTCCTCCAGCATCTTGGTCGCTTTCGCAGCGTCAGGGCTTGCGAATGCGACGTCGCGAACGCCGGTAGCGAATTGTCCGTTATTATTCTTGACGTATTCCAGAACGGCTCTCGGCGCAGCCTGCAGCTTCGCGAGGTTTGCTTCGTTCTCCGCGAAGTCCTTGCGGATCGGGGAAATTCCGTTCTCGCCGTTAACGGCCTGAACTTCGTTGGTCATTAAGAAGAGCGCAAATTCTTTGGCCCACTTCTTCACGTTATCCGGCTTGTTCTTCCAAATCATCAAGCTGCCGGCGCCGATGCCGTTCTCTACCCAAACCTTGTTTTGCGTGGAGTCTTCGAACGGAATCGCCATGAAGCCCCATTCGAATCCTTCCGGTATGGCATCCTTCATTTCATTCTCAACCCAGTCGCCTGTGGCGGCCAATGCGGCTTTATGTTGAAGCAGCTGCATCTGGGATTGCGTATGATTAAGGGCCGCAGCGCCTTCAACGAAATAGCCTTTCTTGCCCATCTCATACATGCGCGTCCAGAATTCCTTCACTTCAGGCGCGGAATACATGTTGATTCCTTGTCTGAAATCCTTCGTGTACTGCTCGATATTGCCTGCTTTGTCAGCCAGCTCAAACTGTTTGATTAAGAAAGGGAAGTAAATGTATGTCGGGTAGACGCCTGGATACGTTATGGGTGCGATGCCGTCATTCTTGATCGTCTCCATCAAGTCCAGAAATTCTTCGTAGTTCTTTGGATTTTGGTTCCAGCCTTTCTCGTTGAAGAGGGTTTTGTCGAAGAATAATCCAAGAGCGTAGGCGCCCATCGGGATCTGATAGAATTTGCCGTCGATCTTCTGCGCATATTCCATCGTGTTATCCAGAACGGCGTCTTTCAGCTTCAGGCCGGGCGTATCCGGAACTTCGCGCTCCCACAGGTCGCTCATATCTTCGAACAGTCCTGCTTTCTGGGCGATGGTTCCTTCGTCTCCGTTGAAGCTCGGGGAGATGATGTCAAACATATCATCATCGTTTTTGGCAGCCATTTTCGTACTGATTAAGTCACGGATGACAGGGGAGGAGGTAATATCGAAGGATACGTTCGGGTATTTCTCTGTAAATTTCTCAACCGCATGGTCCATCCAGGCACGGCCGTAGCCGTTTTCCCAATAGCCCCACTTGATGGTGACTTTCTCGGTTTTGGAAAGTCCGTTCTCCGGATAAACATCGCCTTCGGCAGCGCTGCCGTTGTTTCCGGTGTTACCCGTGTTTCCAGTGTTGCCTTTGTTCTCTGCAGGCTTATTGTTGTTGCCCCCGCTACAGCCAACAATTACGGTGAAGAGAAATACGATTACGAACATGCCGACCATCAACTTCTTGGATGAATGCTTCATTTTGCTTCCTCCTGGCATCGAGATTTTGACAAGCACACTACTCGAAAAGTGAGAATACAAAACTCTTGATGTTAGAAAAAGTAACAGGTTGCGCTTTCATTTTCTGTTGATATTGAAATACTATAATGAATTCAGTGGTTAGTCAATAATTTTTTCATAAATGAGAAAACATTTCGCATATGTGAATTACATGAGTGTTTACGACCGCTCCATATGGAACGTAGGAAAAGGGGGCGACTCTTTGCTTAGAGGTAACAAGGGGAACGGGCAGACAGCGAGAACCGGGCGGCAAGACTCGGTATGGCGGGGATGCCATTGCATTTTAACGTAATCGTCGTGAGAAGGGGAATAAAGGGGCGGTGCTCAAAAAAGACGGTATCGAAAAATGAAAGACATCGTTCCGCTGGTAAAGTGAAAGCTGATCTTGCTGCCTAAGAAGAAACGGTCGTTCCGTCCTTGAAAGGAGTAATCAAGCTCTTCCCATAGCAGTACCGGAAGGCAGGCAGGCTTGTGCGCCGTAATCCTGTCCGATACCAGCAACCAAAACGATGTCTTTAAGGTTAATTTGAATGACGTTATCTATCATACCGAAGTTTGTGACGGAAGGAAGCTAGCTGCTTAACAAACGTCCCCCTTCTCGTATACTATTCAACGCGCGATTCCAAATCTCCTCCGTCTTGCGGAAATCGGGTATCGAGACGCTGACCGCTGCAATGATGCTGCCTGTCGAATTATAGATTGGAGCCGAAATGCAGCTGATGCCTTCCACGGACTCGCCGCGATTGTAAGCAATACCTTCCTTCCGGATCATTTCAAGCTCCGTCAGCAAACCGGTTACCGTAGTAATCGTTAGATTCGTAAGAGGCTGAAGATCTTCAATCGGATATAACCTGCGTATCATGGTTTCGGTAAGGCCGCTCAACAATATTTTTCCCGAGGCGGAGGCGTACAGCGGCAGCGATTGCGAGAACTGGATGGCAAACCGGCGCGGATCGGGCGGATTCTTCTGCGCGACATAGACGAGATGATCGCCGGCGCGAATGCCCAGCATGATTCCTTCGTTCACTTCCTCGGCGATCCTGCCGCCGATGGTCTCGAATTGGGTCGCCAAATTCGTATTTTTCGCACACATGCTGCTGATTTCAAAAATTTTATAGCCGATGCTGAATTGCTTGCCCGAGCTGTCCGTTTCCAGATATCCGCGGGAAAGCATGTTTTGCAAAAGCTGATGCGTGCTGCTTGGGGGCATATCGAGCAGTCTGGCTATATCCGATAAGCTGTAGGACTCCTTCGCTCCTGTAAACAATTCTAGAATATCCATCACACGATCCGCCGATTTCACCCTCGTTGGTTGCGCTTTCATTCGGCTGAACCTCCCTTCCTTGGATAAAGAAGAACGGCTATAACCTCCGTTCTCCTATTCTTGAGTACAGTTTACAATACAAGGAAATGTAATGTCTAGAATTATAAAATAGAGACCATAAATGTCTAATTATAGTAATTATTACTGGATCTATCTACTCCTATTAGCCGGGGGGAAAGCCTTCCTCTCAATAAGAAATACAAAGATTTCTATATATAAGGCTATGCATGACGAGCGTCAAATCGGTTGCGAAAAGGTAAAAAAGGGACCGAATAAGGCCGGATCAAGGCAGCCTGAAGTTCTACCTTATTAATTAGCGCGAGAGGATAATTAGAGCGATAGAGTTGAGATCAATACCGGAAATGTGCAACTGAGATCCGCGGGGCGGATGTATTCACAGGCGGGCCTTCACTATGAAAAGGATATGATAAAATGGCAGAGAATAATATAGTATTCACGATGGCCAACCCGCAGCCGGAGATCGATATAATGAAAGCGCTTCCTAATGCTCGCGTATTCGCCTGGATCGTGCCGGGACGCCCCGGCGAAGGCGGAGGATCTGTTCGGCGCGCTGCTCTTCTTATGCACGTCCTCTTCCAAACGATCGTCATCGATATCGTTGGAGAGTATGGCAATGCCTGCCGATGCCGAATGGGCATTGTGCAGAGAAGCAATAAAGATTGGATTTTTATAACCTAATAGGAGGTAATCGATCATGTCGACTATTGGCTATTATGATTTTCGGATGCCGGGCGCAGTAAGGTTCGGCGTCAACGCCCTGCAAACCTTGCCGGATGAAATCAGGCAGAGAAAGGCGGCCAAAATTGCGCTCATCAGCGATAAAGGCGTCGAAGGCGCAGGGCTCGTCCAGAAGGTGATCGACCTGCTTCAGCCGCTGTCGATTCCGATGACGGTATTCACGGATATCAAGGGCGAGCCGACCTTTGCTTTGCTGGAAAGCACGGTCCGGAACCTGCAGCGGGAAGGATGCGATCTTGTCGTCGGAATCGGCGGAGGCAGCGCCATGGACGTCGCGAAGACAACGGCTGCGCTGTTGGATAAATCGGATCTGGCCGCTTATCTGAGCGGTTCGGCGGTTATTGAAAGCCGATCCGTGCCTTGCATTCTGCTGCCGACAACGTCGGGTACCGGGGCCGAAGTCACGATGAACGCGATATTCGGCGATGAAGAACAGGAGCTGAAGCGGGGACTGGTCAGCCAGATGCTTCTCCCGGATGTGGCGATTATCGATCCGATGCTGACGGTCACATGCCCGGCGAAGGTTACCGCGGCTTCCGGCGTCGATGCGTTCACGCATGCGATTGAATCGTATGTTGCGGTCCGCGCGACTCCGATGACCCGGATGTATGCCGAGAAGGCCATGAAGCTCTTCCCGCAGCACATTACGCGCGCCGTTCACCATGGCAGCAATCTGGAAGCGCGGATCGGCATGTGCCTGGTCAGCAATCTGGCCGGGATATCGCTGGCGAATGCGGGCGTAGGCGCCGTTCACGCATTGGCATATCCGCTGGGCGGCAAGTATCATATCGAGCACGGTGTGGCGAATGCTCTTCTGATGCCTTACGTATTCGAGGTAACGGGAAGAACGTGCACGGAGCAAATGGTTCACGTGGCGAAATTTCTGCAGCTGGGCGACTTCGAAGAGCAGCCTCACGATGCGCTGGACGCAGTCGTCCGGTATTTGTACCGTCTGCTGGGCGAGCTGGATCTGCCGAGCTCGCTGAAGCAGCTTGGCGTCGACGAAGCGTCGCTGCCGGTGCTGGCCGAGCAGGCTTCCAGGGTTGACCGGCTGCTGTCCAACACGCCGTATAAACTAACGTATGATAAAATATTATCGATCTATAAAAAAGCATACGCAGGTCAATAAACGGTTAAGGAGATCTTTCATATGACGACGAAACAGATGTATATCGGCGGACAGTGGGTAGAAGGCAAGCGGCATTACGAGCTTCGCTCTCCTTACAGCGGAGTATCGATTGCCAGAATTCCACTGGCGGACGAGGATGACGTGGAGGCGGCATTGTCCAGCGCCGCGCAAGCAGCCCGCACGATGCGGGGGCTTACGTCGCTGCAGCGTTCCACCATTCTGGAGAAGGTGTCCCAGCTCTTTCAAGAGCGATTGGAAGATTGCGCGCGCATATTGGCCGATGAGGCTGCCAAGCCGTTGAAGGCGGCCAGAGCGGAAATCGCGCGGACGATTGAAACCTATAAATTCGCTGCCGAGGAAGCCAAGCGTATTCACGGGGAGACGGTCCCGCTGGATGCGGCCAAGTCCGGGGCGGGGCGATTCGGCTATACGAAGCGGGAGCCGCTCGGGGTGATCGCGGCAATTACGCCATTCAACTTCCCGTTCAATCTGACCGCCCACAAATTGGGGCCGGCCTTCGCGGCAGGCAATGCGGTCGTGCTGAAGCCGGCTTCTCAGACTCCTCTGAGCGCGATGATGACCGCGAAGCTGTTCGAAGAAGCGGGCTTGCCGGCAGGCGCGCTTAACGTGGTTACGGGCAGCGGCGGCGTAATCGGCGATCTTCTGGTCAAGGATTCCCGCGTCAAAATGATTACGTTCACCGGCAGCGCGGAAGTCGGCCTCGGCATTAAGGAGAAAGCCGGTTTGAAGCGCGTTACGCTTGAGCTGGGCTCGAACTCGGCCGTCATCGTGGACAGCGCCGAGGAACTGGCGCCGGTAGCCGCGCGCTGCGTGGAAGGCTCCTTCAATTTTGCCGGCCAGGTTTGCATCTCGGTCCAACGCGTTTATGTCCAGCGGCAATTGTTCGATGAATTCCTCCGTCTCATGAAGGAGAAGGCTGCCGCGCTTGTATCCGGCGATCCTCATTCCGAGGAGACGGATATCTCGGCCCTGATTCACGAGCGCGAAGCGGAGCGCATCGAGCGTTGGGTAACGGAAGCGGCGCAAGCGGGAGCGGAGATCGCATGCGGCGGCAAGCGGGAGGGCGGCTTCTTCCATCCGACCATTATCGCGGGTGGGGATCCTAAGCTGACGGTTTCCTGCAGCGAAGCCTTCGGCCCGATCGTCAACGTGAATGCGTACGACACGTGGGACGAAGCGATCGAGCTCGTCAACGATTCCGACTACGGCTTGCAGGCTGGCGTTTATACGACTTCTATCAAGAAGGCGTTCGACGCCATTGAGCGGCTTGAAGTGGGCGGCGTTATTATCAACGACATTCCTTCCTTCCGTGTCGATCAAATGCCGTACGGCGGCGTCAAGAACAGCGGAATCGGCAAGGAAGGCATTAAGTATTCGACCGAGGAAATGTCCGAAATCAAATTCGTTTCCTTCCAGCTGTAAGCGGATTGCAAGAGTAACCATTCAATTCCAGAATCCCTCGGAACAGCGACCGCGGCAATGATGCAGCATGGCTTCTTATCGCGGCACGGCCCGAGCCTTCATGAAGAGGATTGTGGGCGGGATTGGAAGTATCAGGCGATGATGCCACGATGGTATAAAAAGACGGCTAGTTTCTGCCTATCTTTCTCCGTCAGGTACCAGTAAAGTGGGTGTAATGGCAGACATGTAAGTCTGCCGCGAATGGACCAGGAAGGGGAAGATGAAGGAATGAAACTGGGGATTATCGCTTCACCCGAAGCGGCAAGCTTTCATCAGGCACAAGCCAAAGGGCTGGAATTTTTGGAGTTCTGCATTAACGTCGGCAGCGACATGGAGGCGTTCCTGTCGAGCATACCAGGGTTGAAACAAGCAAGCGAGGAGACCGGCGTGAAGGTGGCCTCGATCGGAAGATGGGGTTCGGACCGGATTAGCGCAGAGGGGATCGTAGAAGAAGAGCTGCAGACCTCTTATCGTCTCATCGACACGGCGGCGGAGCTGGGATGCTCGAATTTCGTATGCGGAGTCAATTATATCGAAGAGCTGTCCTTTTATGCGAACGCTTCGTTCGCCATTGATTATTTTCGGAAGCTGATTGAATACGGAGCGCCTAAAGGGGTTCAAATTTCGGCTTACAACTGTTCGTGGAATAACTTCGTCGACAATGAATTGGCCTGGAAGGTCATCCATGGTCATCTGCCGGAGCTTGGGATCAAATTCGATCCGTCCCACTCGCGCTATGCCGGCCGCGATTACTTGAAGGAAGCGCGTGACTGGGGGAGCCGCTTCCGTCACATTCACATCAAGGGCTCGGTCATCATCGACGGCCAGAGATTCGACGATCCGCCGGCTGGAATGGACCAGACGGATTGGGGAACGTTCATGGCTGTTCTGTACGGCCATGGTTATTCCGGCGGACTCAGCATCGAGCCGCATTCGCACAATTGGCACGGAGAGCTGGGCGATAAAGGCGTACAGTTTACGATCGATTATATGACAAGGTTTCTGTTCTAAATTTCATACGTTCATTCGAGATCGTAAAGTCTCGGCAAGTTAGATATAGAAGCTCTTAACGGCGTATTGGGATGATGCCGTTAAGAGCTTCTTTTTGTTATAGTACCCCATGAAGACAGCGGAAATTAAATTCAGGTTCGAGAAATATTGCGATCTGAAAAAGATCGTGGTAGAATAAGTCCATTCCATGAATTGACCAAATGAACAAAACGGTCATTAAGTTTTAAGGGAGTGGTGAAATGGCAGTTGACCGGCGTGAGCTTATTGTAGAAGCGGCGTCGAAATCATTCGCTTTATTCGGATACAAGGCCACCACGATGGAGCAGGTAGCGAAGATCGCCAATGTGGGCAAAGGAACGATCTATACCTTTTTCGCGAACAAGGAAGAGCTGTTTCAGGAAATCATGAACCTTCTCATTCAAGAATTGAAGGTGATTGCGGATGCGGCCGTCGATCCGAAACGCCGGTTCTTCGACAATATGAGTCTGGTGCTGGAGCGGCTGATGGATTTCCAGGAAGAGCACGAGCTGGCTATGAAGCTCTCCCAGGAGGTAAGGGAAATCAGCACGCAGATGGCGCATGAGGGCATCCAGCAAATCGAGAATGCGATTGTGAGCTATATCCGGCGGCAGGTCGAGCAGGCGATGGAGAAAGACGAAATTAAACCCTGCAATCCGGAGCTGACCGCATTCGTGATGCTGAAGCTGTTCGTGGCGTTAACGGCAGATTGGAAGAAGTCGCATGAACCGCTGGACAAAAGTCAGGTTGCCCAGCTGCTGCGTCTCTACTTAGAGGATGGACTGGCTTCGTAAAGACAAGAAGCTATTTTTTTACAATCTCGATTGACCAAATGACCTGAATGGTCATTAAGTAAACAGGAGTGGGTGTAACCAAATGAAAAAAAGTGTCAAGCAATTCCGCAGCGAGCTATCGGCTATCGTAAGCAACCGCAAGGTGCTGATCCCGGTGATCGGCGTCTTGTTGATTCCGGTTCTGTACTCGGCGATGTTTCTAGCCGCGTTCTGGGATCCGTACGATCGGCTGGAGGATCTGCCGGTAGCCGTCGTGAATGCGGATAAAGGAACCGAGTTCAATGGAACGTCCTTGCATATCGGCAATGATTTTGTGGAAGAGTTAAAAGAAAATCCCCAGTTCAAATGGAACTTCGTGTCCAAGGAAGAAGCCAAGGCTGGGATGGCGGACAATACGTACTATATGACAATCGAAATACCTGAGGATTTCTCGGAGAAAACGACGACCTTGACATCCGATGCACCGTCCTCGGCCAAATTCACGTTTATTCCGAACGAAGGCTTCAACTTCCTGGCCTCCCAGATCGGGAATTCGGCCGTGGAAACGATGAAAGCCTCCCTGAACAAAGAAATAACGGAGGTTTACGCAAGAACCGTATTCGAACAGATGGAGCAGCTGGCCGATGGCATCGGGCAGGCGAGCGACGGTGCAGGCAAGCTCGCCGACGGCACGACCAAGGCGAAGGATGGCGTTGTTCTAATCGAGCAGAACCTCAAACAAATGGTTGCCGGGTCCCTGTCGTTGAAGGAAGGGGTCGTCAAGCTGGAGACAGGCGGTGCCAAGCTTGATCAGGCGACGGCCAAGCTGAGCGGCGGCGCAAGCGAGCTGGCCAGCGGGTTAAGCCAGCTGCAAGCCGCCCAGCAGAAGCTGGCCTCGGGTGCGGTGACGCTCGGCGATGGCGCCGAATCCTTGCGCGCGGGTTCTCAGAAGTTAAGCGACGGCTTGTCGCAGCTGTCCACAGGAAGCGGGACGCTGGTAAGCAGTTCGAATTCGGCGGAGGAAGCCGCCAAGAAGCTGGATGCCGGCCTTAAGCAATCGAAGGATGGAGCCGCGAAGCTGGAGCAGAGCGCCGCGCAGCTGGCCAAGGGGCTTGAGCAGCTGGCGCAATCGAACGCGCAGCTTGCCGGGGACGAGAGCTTTCAGAAGCTGCTGGCCGGGAGCAAGCAGCTGGCGGAGGGCCTGACCGGCTCCAAGACCGCGCAGGAGCAATTAAGCACGGGCGCGAAACAGCTGCACGAGGGTCTCGGCAAATTGAGTGCCGGAATGACATCCGTCGATGGCAAGCTGAAGGAGGCTGCTGCCGGCGGAGATCAGCTAGCTGCCGGCGGTCAGCAGGTAGCCGCAGGTGCCAAGCAGCTGACGGGCGGCATGAACCAATTTGGCGGCAAGCTTGCCGAAGCGGCGAAAGGCGGAAGCGAACTGGCCGCTGGCGCGAAGCAGCTATCGGGCGGTGCTGTCGAGCTGCACGAGGGGCTTAATCTCTTGAAGGATAATGTGACTCCTTTCGTGGACGGCTCGAAGAAATTGCAGGACGGCGCCCAGCAGGTAAGCACAGGATTACTCCAGCTCGACGATGGTTCGCATGAGCTGTCCGGCAAGCTCAGTGACGCTTCCACCAAGACATCGGAGCTGCATGCAACGGATTCCATGTACGATATGTTTGCAGGTCCAGTACAATCCGATGTGGAGCGGGTGAATGAGGTACCGAACTATGGAACAGGCTTCACACCGTATTTCTTGTCACTTGGCCTATATGTCGGGGCGCTGCTCCTGACCATCGTCTATTCGGTCAAGGAACCGGCGATTCGCCCGACAAGCGGTCTGAGCTGGTACTGGAGCAAGGCGTTAACGCTGATTGCAGCCGGTACGATTCAAGCGCTCATTGCGGATGCGGTCATTCTGATGCTGTTGGATCTGCATGTGACGAGCGTACCGTTGTTTATCCTATTCTCGATTATGACAAGCATAACGTTCATGATGCTGGTTCAGCTGCTCGTGACGACGCTGCAGAACCCGGGCCGATTCATTGCGATCGTCATATTGATCTTCCAATTGACCAGCTCGGCTGGCACATTCCCGCTGGAGCTAATCCCGAACTGGCTGCAGAAGGTAACGCCTTGGCTGCCGATGACCTACTCGGTTGCGGGATTCAAGGATGTCATTTCAAGCGGGGATTATCAATCCATGTGGACCAATGCCGCGATATTAGGGGCGTTCACTGTCCTGTTTATGGCAATCACGATCGCATACTTCGTATCGCATTACCGTAAGACCAAATCGCAGCGAACAGAAGCTGCCACTGCATAACTTTCGTGGCAGTGCGCGCTGGCAATTGAATGATTCATTAATAAAGGTATTGGCTTTTTAGCCAATACCTTTACTTTTTTAAATTTAAGCTAAATGAATACAAATCAATGATCTCTTATAGCTTCGATAATTTTTCTTTTCGTCTCTGCCAGCTTCGCTTCGTCTTCTATGCGGTCCTCTCCATCTTCTGTGTAGAAATCCGCAAAATTTTGTCCCTCATATCTTGGAACAATATGCATATGAAAATGAGTGAGATCATCAAAAATCCCGCCGTTTTGACAAACGGTAATACCATCGGGATCAAACGCTCTTTTTACTGCTTTTGATAGTATCATAGCTGCTTTAATTAATGAATTTGCCGTATTTTCATCAAGTTCGTCAAAGTACCTCATATGGTTTTTAGGCAATATCAAGACATGTCCTTCATTATAGGGGTTATGGTCCAAGAAGCAGCAGACATAATCATCTTCGAATACGACATGAACCGGTGCTCTTTGATTGGCTAAATTACAACCTAAACAATACATGTAGGCTCTCTCCCTTATCAGCTCGGCTTAGATATAATATTACACCAAATTTTAGAAACAAACCTATCTAAGTGATATCTTTGATGTGCCGGGCCGAAGAGCTGGGGTTCGTTTCTTCCCCTCCGCAGACGCGTAAGGTAAGCAAATTCAAAATCCCAATCATAGGCTGTATCTGTACGAAAGGCTTTCATTTGTACGTTGGAGATATCGAGCTGCCGAAAGGCCCGGGCTCGGCGTCGATATTGATGAGGAAGCGCTGGAAGGGCACAATCCTATGCTGGGGTTCAATAAACGCCATAACTGAGAAGCTTACGTTTGAAGCGCCCTCTTTATTTTTTGACCAGATCATGCTGGACAGGCATGGGAAACTATCATATGGTATAGCGGTACGTTTGTTCACAGCAGGGCAGAGGGAAAAGCTTCGTTATGAAGGGGTCAGACATTCATGAAGGAGGTGCCGCACGATGCTTGTGGGAGCTTATCAATTACAAAGTCCGAGAAAAAGAGAATGCGAGGATGCTTACAGCATTGACCGGGAGATGAAGCTCTTCAGCGTGATGGATGGCGTAACGCCGGTATGTAAATATCGGAGCAGCGAAGGCCATAATGCCGCTTATTTAGCGGCACAGCATTTCAAAGCTTGCTTCGAAGCGGCTGCCGATTCACCCGATGAAGGACATGATTTGAAGGAACTGGTCTTGGCTGCTAATGCAGGGTTATGGGACCTCATGGTCGAAGCAGGCGTTAATATGACTCGCAGATATGAATACTGGGCCACCTGCGTCGTCGCCGTTTGGATCAAGGGGAACATCATCCAATATGCCCAATTGGGCGACAGTATGATTGTTGCTGAATACAAGGACGGACGTATCGAGGCGCTGACGCATGATTCCGTGAAGGGCATCCAGGAGAGAGCGGTGCGCTACCGTCAAACGCTGCGCGGTCAGCAAGTCGAGCTGCCCGAGGAGGAAGAGTTCCTCAAGGATCCGCTTCTAACCCAGTTCGTACGCAGCATGACCAACACCCCCGAAGGCTATTCGGTAGCGAACGGAATGGAGGAGGCGGCCGACTATATCCAATATGGCGAAGTGGACCGGTCCGAGCTTCAAGGTCTGCTGCTGCATTCGGACGGCTTGTATCGACCGGGAGTTACGGCCGAGCAGGTTTATCGGCAGGTAAGCGAGCAAGGGTTGCAAGCCTACATCGATCAATTACTCGAAGAAGAAATTCGGGAAGGCCGTTATCAGGATGACAAGACAGGTCTTTTGCTGCGTTTCTAGAAGCGATGCCAATATACTAAGAAGCGTTCGCCTCATGGCCGGTCGATTGGACGGGGCATGTGCGCGAGTAGTGAGGCTTCTTCCGCAATCGGCGAATGCCTCATGCGGAGGGGCCTCTCTGCGCATGAGCGCCTAGGAGGACAAGAGAAGGGGATGTACACGGTATCGGATATAAGCAGCGATGCGATTCATCGTCATTACATCCAAATATTTATGCAGAATGTAGGATGTAGAGGGAGAAATGGGAAGGGTATCGAAATAGAGATCAGTCGATTCAAATATTGAATAGTTGTTAGTCGTGCTTCTATGCTGTATCAGTCGAGACAATTAACTAACAGGCACGCTTCATAGACAGAATGTTCTAAAGATCCCGACCCCGCTCCCGATCTCGCTCCCGACCTCGCTCCCGCGCCCGACCTCGCTACCGCGCCCGACCTCGCTCCAGATCTCGCTCCCGCTCCCGCGCGCGACCTCGCTCCCGATCCCGCGCCCGACCTCGCTCCAGATCTCGCTCCCGATCTCTGCTATCACCGGATTTCTTGGCATGCTGTTGTTTCCTATCGTGATCGATGCAGATGCAGAGGGTGTTGTACAACTTACAACATTACATCATCATTCAGCCTCTTTAAGCTGTATTGTTGTACTTTGTGCAACATTACATCATCATAACAGCCCCATTTAGCCGTATTGTTGTACTTTGTACAACAACACGGACGCGAAATCACGAATTAGCCGATCTTTGGGAAGAATTCGTGTAGAATATACAACAATATCCGTATAATCAGGGATTATGCCCGTCCAGAGTTGTATAACATACACAATTACGAAGATAGAATGACCTACAGCTTCACATCCTTCCGGCTCATTACCAGAAGCTTCGGTCTGACGACGACCTTGCTTTCAGGTGATCAATAGCCTAGTCGCACCCGTTCCTGAAAGGGGTACCTTTGCTGGAGCTGATCGGCTGCCAGCGCATCTCAGGCATCATTCTTCCAGCTCTGCAACAAGAAAGCTTTTATAAGAAAAATGAACTAAAGCGGGGGCAGCTTGAATGATTCTGTAGAAACGTCAGCGCTCACCTTTGTTTCCAGATTACCTTGCCGCAATGGTCCAAGGAATCTGGAAACAACAGCGATCGTAAGAACATGCAGTTTCAAGTTAAACAAAAGGAGCGTGCTGCTTGTTAGTGAGATGCTGCGTAACGTTCCGATTCGGCGGAGGGATCCAGCTTCTCCTTGCTCATGAGGAATGCCGCTGCCAGCGCTAATCCGGCAGGGATGAGCCCCCAGGCAAACGTATTGACGATAGAGGACGAGAGCCCTTCCGCAATGGTGCCAAGCGCCTCTCCGGGAATTTGAGTCCGGGCTGCCGGATCCATCAGCATATGCGGGTCGCTGAAGTCGACGCCCTGGGGCAAGGCGGCCTGATCGCCGCCGGTGAAGGCTTCACTCAAGTTCCTGGATAGGGAATGGCTCTGGATGATACCGAATATGGTTATGCCGAGCGTCATGCCGAAGGAGCGGAGGAAGGTAAGCGTCGAGCTCGCCGCTCCCCGCTGTGTGATCGGGAAGCCATGAATGGCCGCATTGCTGAGCACCGAGAAGGAGGCGCCGATTCCAAGGCCGATCATAATCATATAGGCCGTCACGATTAATCTTGACGAATCCGCAGACAATGTGGTCAGAAGGGCAAGGCCTCCCAGCAGAAGAATCAGCGGCGGAATGAGAATGGTCCGGTATGGCAGCTTGTTCATCAAGGCGCCGCCTCCGGTTGCCGTCACAACAGAGCCCAGCATCATCGGCAGCAGCACGAGTCCCGAGTTGGTCGCGGAGCCGCCGAGCACGCCTTGGATGAAAATCGGGATGTATACTGAAGCCGTAATGAACGCCGCGCCGCTTAGCATCGCAAGCGCGTTGCTTGTCGCGAAGAGGCGTCTGCGGAACATGGAAAAGTCGATAATCGGCTCCTCGGCACGCTTCTCGGCGAATAGAAACAGCGCGGTGAATAGAACGAATCCTCCGAACAGGCTCCATATCTGCGCCGAATTCCACGCATACTGCTTGCCTCCCAGTTCCATCGCGAAGATGAAGCAGACGATCGCGCCCACGAGCGAGCCGGCTCCCCACCAATCGATCCGCTGCTTCGAATGCTCGAGCGATTCCTTGTAGAATAGCGTAATCATGAGGAGAGACAGCATTCCGAGCGGAAGGTTGATATAGAAGATCCACTGCCAGGCGATATGGTCGGTAATGTAGGCGCCGAGCAGCGGGCCGAATATGCTAGACATCCCGAATACAGCCCCGAACAATCCTCCGAGCTTTCCCCTCTGTTCCAACGGAACGACATCGAACATGATGGTGAACGTAATCGGTATTAATGCGCCTGCACCGATGCCTTGAATAGCGCGGAAGACGCTGAGCTGAATGATGGATTCCGCCGTCCCGCATAGAACGGAACCGATCATAAACACAATGATCCCGAAGATGAAGAACCGTTTCCGTCCGTACATATCCGACAATTTACCGAAGATCGGCATGCCGGCCATTTCCGCGACCATGTAGGCGGAGGTGACCCAGATGAATTTGTCGAGCCCGCCCAGCTCGCCGATGATGGTTCCCATGGCCGTAGCCATGATCGTATTGTCCATCGAGGCCATCAAGATGGCTAGAAGAAGTCCGGCGATTACGACGCCGATTTTGTTTTGCGGTGTGGTCATGAATGGGATTCCTCTCTTATTTGAATTCAGAAGATCGTAGTTGTCTTCTTTATGGTTTTGATTATAAAGAGCTAACACTGACATCAGTCTGTCAGTGTTTTTTATGCAGCTTCAGAATCTTTTTCACATTGCCTTCAAGTTAGGGGGAAGAATGCTTAGCAGCATAAGAACGCTCTAATATGCGGCGGACGCAAATACAGCGGTAGCTTGGTCGGAAGGTTAAGTGCGGGTGCTTCTCGTTGGGCGGTGCTATACTGTACGACAGCAAGGATATGAAATTGGCGATGGATACATTTTAAAAAGAAGGTGAGAGGATTCTGGCCCATTCAGTGGAAATAAAGTAGGGAGGCATGACGAATATGCGGCACCGCTTGGCGGAGGCTGCTTGAAGGAGTGGGTGAATGTGATAGAACGTATTCATGATACGAGCGACATCGTCATCAGCGGCCATCGAGGATATAAATCCGCTTATCCGGAAAACACGCTGCTTGCTTTCAAGGAGGCGTTGGAGCTGGGAGTGGACATGCTCGAATTTGATCTTCGGTTTTCCAAGGATCGCGTTATTATGGTGATTCATGATGAAACCGTGGATCGTACAACGAACGGTTCCGGCCTTGTGAGCGATTATTCGCTCGCGGAGCTGAAGCAGTTGGATGCTGGAGGGTGGTTCGGCAAACCATTCGAAGGGCTGCGGATTCCTACCTTCGAGGAACTCTGCGAGCTGCTTCAACCATATCCGGAAGTGCTGCTGAACGTTGAAGTCAAGAGCGGCAGCCAGGCCAAAGAGGTCGCGGATGCGGCCGTTGCCATGCTTAGCGAGTACGGCTTATTGCCCCGCTGCGTATTTACCTGCTTCGATGCCGATGTTTTGGCGCATTTCCACGATGTTCATCAGGTCCGAACGCAGGGCTTCCCTGGGGAGGTTATGTCGAACTTCATTCCCGGAGACGAAGGAACCTACTCCAAAATGTGGGCGGTGGCTTTTCATATGGCCGGCATGACGCCGAAAGCGGTTGAGGAATTCCGCAGCCGTGGGCTGCAGGTATGGTGCTATTGTCCAGACAATGAACAGCAGGTCCATTATGCGCTCGGGTGCGGTGTCACAGTGATGACCTGCAATGACCCGGTGCCGGCAATGGCATTAAGACGCCGAATTCACTCGATTTGAAAGACGGTAACCGCAATGCGAGCGCCTTCGCATTGCGGTTTTTTTTGCGTCGAAGCCGCTGTAAAACCGAAAAAAGGCGTTACAGCGTGCCCGCGCCGGCCGCCCGAGTTCTGTAACGCCGTTTTAAGGCGTTACAGAGAGGGGAGCCTGTAGGCGGAGTCGGCTGGAAGACGCTGTAAAGCCGAAAAAGGGCGTTACAGCGTGCCCGCGCCGGCCGCCCGAGTTCTGTAACGCCGTTTTAAGGCGTTACAGAGAGGGAGCCTGTAGGCGGAGTCGGCTGTCAGCCGCTGTAAGGCCGAAAAAGGGCGTTACAGCGTGCCCGCGCTGGTGCCCGAGGACTGTAACGCCGTTTTAAGGCGTTACAGCGTGCCTGCGCCGGCAGCCGCCGAACGCCTAAGTTCGCAAGGCGTGTAACTCCGGTGCTCGAATCCCTTAATATCGCCAAGCCGTATCGGAAGCGGATTTGTTGATCGGAGCGAT
Organism: Paenibacillus spongiae; assembly: GCF_024734895.1. Lineage (NCBI taxonomy): Bacteria > Bacillati > Bacillota > Bacilli > Caryophanales > Paenibacillaceae > Paenibacillus > Paenibacillus spongiae. The sequence goes on along the minus strand of NZ_CP091430.1, from coordinate 6,739,024 downwards.
ATTGATTCCGGGGACAAAAGCGCCGAGATTGGTGACGGAGGACATGCGCAGCCTGTCGGCGGACAGATCGACGATCGTAACCTCTGCCCCCATGCCAAGCGCCATCTTCGCCGCATTGGTACCGACGCCGCCGCTATCAGCGTTTGAATGTACGGGCCGAAGATATCGTCCAGCGGGCATCATTTGAAGGATATGAATTATTTATTATCGCTATATTTGGACCTGCTTATCGAAGAGAATGATTTGATGAATCAAATTGTGGAATGACGGATGCTTATCGAGAGCTGAACAGCAATGGGCCTGTGGTAATCGGAATCGGCAGCCCAATCAGGTGTTGAGGGTGACTGCCGTTCTTCGGTGGGGCTTCGTACATGCTGTATAGAGAGGGGATTCTTATCCCGCTTGACTTGTTAAACTGCAACCAATTGAGTTACACTTATCTGTGCCTGCTTTAGGCTGAAGGACTGGTTCAAGGAGATGATGGAATGAAAATAGAAGTTTGGTCTGATTACTTATGCCCCTTCTGTTATATCGGGAAACGCAAGTTCGAGAATGCGTTAGCGCAGTTCCCGCACAAAGACAAGGTGGAGGTTATCTACCGCAGCTTCGAGCTGGGGCCTGATTCGCCAAAGGATCCTGGGGTATCCATGGATCAAATTCTGGCGTCAAAATATGGGATGAGTCTCGAACAAGCCAAAGCGGCTAACGATAATGTAGCTTCACAAGCGCAAACGGCGGGCTTGACGTACCACTTTGATACGATGATTCCTACGAACTCCTTCGACGCTCATCGTCTGACCCATTATGCGGCTCAGCAGGGGAAGGCGCCTGAGATGCTGGAGCGTCTGTTCCGAGCCTACTTTACCGATTCGCTGCACATTGGCGACCGGGAAACCTTGGCACGGCTGGCGGGGGAGATAGGATTGGACCGGAATGAAGCGGCCGCGATGCTGGAGAGCGGACAGTATGCGCAGGAAGTAAGAGCCGATGAGCAGGAAGGCAGCCGGCTTGGCATCAAGGGCGTCCCTTTCTTCGTCATTGACCGTAAGTATGGCGTGTCCGGCGCACAGCCGAGCGAGGTTTTTCTGGAAGCACTGCAGAAGGCGTGGAACGAAGATCATCAGTAATACCATTAACAATTCAACAGGATTAGATTGGAGCGAATCAATTCATGTCACAAACATCGAAACACATCGTCGGGATTTCGGGCAGCTTGCGCAAAGGCTCGCATAACACCCTGCTGCTTCAGCAAGCGCAGAAATTTCTTCCGGAGGAATATCGTTTCACGCTTGCCGATATCTCGCAAATTCCGCTGTACAATCAGGATGACGAGAGCAATCTGCCGGAGGCGGTCAAGCAGTTCGCGGAGCTGTGCCATTCTGCGGACGGCTTTCTGATCAGCACGCCGGAGTATAACCACCAAATCTCGGGCGTACTGAAGAACGCGCTCGATTGGGTGTCCCGCCCGGCCGTTCAAACGCCGCTCGTGCTGAAGCCTATTGCAATCATGGGCTCGACGATGGGCATGGGCGGTACTGCACGCGCTCAAACCAATTTGCGCAATCTGCTGTTCGCCATGAATATGGATCCGGTCAACCGTCCGGAATTCCAGTTGTCCCAAGCTCATCTGAAATTCGATGAGTCCGGCGCACTGACGGATGAGAACCGCTTGAAGATTTTGCAGCAGCTGATCGAGAATCTTGCCGCTAAGGTCGGCCAGCGGTAACAAGCGGACGATGGGTTTGCGCTCGATAGTTTAGATGCGTAAATATGGATACCGGAGTCAACTTGGGGAGGAAGCGGATATCGGGTCCGCAATCCCGCGATAAAAGAGGCTCAAGCAAGGAGTGGCGGCTGCCGTTCCTGCTTGAGCCTCTTTTTGCATATTTACAACTAAATTTCTCCGATAGGAAGCAGGGTGGGCAGGCTGAACCGGTTAATCACCTCTAATATTTCCCTCATTAATCATTTTCCAGGTAATAGTCCGCCGCAGAGAATCATTACGTGATGATTCATGAGACAATAAACGCTTTCGCTCCGGCTGCTATGACCGTGTAGGCCGCATAAGCAAACCATTGTATTGGCAAGGCTGAGAGGTGCGGTTCCAAAAACCTCTATGAAGGCTCGCCAAAAGAGTTCGATCTTTAAAGGAGTTCGGAATCCGTTGACGAAATAGTTCAAGCAATGATTCGGCAGCGATTGATGCCGTTTGTTGAGGAGGGTAATGACTATGGACGAAAAGAATAGGGAGTTTCTCGATTCGATGAGTGAACAAGACAAAGAAGTCGTCGAACAAGTAACGCAAGCGATTAACAATGACGATGCGGAGACTGCAACGCTTCTGTTTCAGACTCATTCATGGTTGGCATCTCTGATCGATGTACCATGCTTTGCTTTCGACAGTCCGGCTATTGTTACGGCAGCTTCAAGGGGAAATCGCGAGATGGTCGATGTATTGCTTGAGCATGGTGCGGACATTAATGCCAAAAGCCAGTGGTGGGCCGGAGGATTTGGAGTGCTGCATCATGACCATCACGATCTTTCGCGTTATCTTATTGACCGCGGTGCTCATGTCGACCCCCATGCTGCCGCTGCATTAGGAATGATCGAGCTGCTGGCGAAGATGGTGGAAGAGGATCCTTCTGTCGTTAATCGACGCGGTCCTGATGGGCAAGTTCCTCTGCACTTTGCCAAAGAACGCGAGATCATCGATTTTCTCCTTGCTCACGGCGCGGACATCGATATGCGCGATATTGACCATAACGGCACACCCGCTCAATGGGCTGTGAATAGTCCGGAGAAATGCAGGTATCTCGTCGAGCGGGGCGCAGAAACGGATATCTTTATGGCATGCATGCTGGACGATGACGACATGGTGCATCGTATTCTGGAGACGGATCCGAATGCTCTTCAAGCTCAAGTCGGCAAAGGAGACTTTACATCCGGCGATTCGGACGGCGGACATATTTACGAGTATACGATCGGCACAGCAGCGCGGCCGTTATTTCTCGCTCAAAGATTGAAACGTCATAAAGTAATGGAAACGATGCTGAAATATAGTTCGACCGAACAAAAATTTTTGCTTGCCTGTTTACAAGCGGATACGGCAACCGCTCATTCCATATTATCGGGACATCCGAATATTGTTGCCTCCCTGCAGCCGCTTGACGAAAGTTTGATTGTTGATGCGGCGGGTGATATTCGCCTTGATGCGGTCCGCGCCATGCTGGAGGTTGGATTCCATGTCGATGCACGACGCAGCGATCGATCGCCTACGGCGCTCCATGCTGCCGCCATCCGCGGGAATCATGAAATCGTAAAATATCTGCTTTCGCAAGGCGCATCCGTAGATGCCAAAAACGAGTTTGGCGGAACGCCATTGGGCAGCTGTATCTGGGGGTCGATGTATATCCAGGATCCTTCCGGGGATTACGCAGCGGTAGCGGAAAGCCTCATCGAGGCCGGAGTGAAATTGCCTGATCAAGCGGTGGGCAGCGGCGACGTGAAGAAGGTACTGACCAAGCACGGAGTACCGGACGGCTCCTCCAATCAGGGGTAGCCAGCTAAGTTGACATTGTATAAACGAGAATGTAAAACACCCTTCGAGTAAGGGGCTGCACATTGTCATCGTCGGAGCAGTAACAAAAAGCAGGCTGAGACTGAAACTATACGGTCTTAGCCTGCTTTTTCTATGAATGCGGGATCGACATTCGACTTTACTGCACGCATGATCCGTCCGTTAAGCATAGCCCGCTGTTTAACCCGTTCGATTGGGCAAAAGAACGGCGATTCTGCAAGCGGTCTAATCCAGCCGCCGATCGGGAAGCTCGCGGCTATTCGTTGTTTCTTCCCATTGCCGGTATTCCTTGCGGGCCCATGTAGGAGGGACGTGATAACGGGACTTGAACTCCCGGCTGAAATGAAAGCTATTCGAGAAGCCTGTCGTCTCCGCGATTTCCGCTACGGGCAGCGAGGTGGAGCAAAGCATGAGAAACGCTTTATTTAGCCGTACGGCCTTAATATATTCCATTGGCGTCTGACCGAACAGATTGCGGAATAACGTGAACAGCGAGGAGCGGGAATACGGGAAGACGAGCAGCAGCCGGCCGATGTCGAGCGGCTCGTGCAGGTGCTGATGAATATAGTCCAGCAGCGGCTGCAGCTCCTTCAGCAGCGCAAGCCGGGAAGCATATTTCTCCTTCGGCGCGGACGATTCGAGCAGCGTGACAAGCAGCCGGTAGGCCAGCTCGTTCTTCTTCGCCCAATAGGCGATGGAGAGGCCGTTCTCCTGCTCCTTGATCTGCTGCATCTGCCGAATGATGTCGCCGTATAGGAGACCGGTCGGCCGGTCGGTTTGTTTGGGGAGCTCGTACAGATCGAACAGATCGATCGTCCCCATATACGTAAAGCGGAAGTGGACGTAACGAAATTTCATGGTGTCCGTTCCGGGTCGGGCTTTGTGGATGATTTCCAAAGGCAGGTTGGCCGGCGCGATAAACGCCTCCCCTTCCGCCGCCGTCCGGGTTCCTTCAGGCGTATGGACGACATAGGAGCCTTCGACGGCTTGGGCAATAATCCCGAAGGGAACCGTCTTCTTATGTACCCATTCGTGCTCGCTGTCCCCATTCCCTACGTCCAAGTGCTCCAGCCTTATCGGCACCTCCAGCAGGTCGCCCCAATTTTGCATGATTACACCCCCGTCATTACTTTACCATGGTCCTGTCCCCGCATCATTACAAAAAATCGCATTTGGATTCTCAGATAGATATTCATACCTGCAATCATGTTCATTGCCCGGCAATTTTGGTACAAAGGAGAGGAAGCCATTTCATGAAGAAAGGAACGGTAGCGTGGAATCGAACAAGGTGAAAAAAGTGGTGTTGATTGCCGGCGAACCGAGTCATGGACCCGGCGCGCACGAGTATGATAAGACGGTGCGGCTGCTCAAGGTGCTGCTCGATCAGTCGATTTATAGCGACCGGCTGCAGGTGCACGCGGTAAGCGGCGGATGGCCGGACAACGATGAGCTGCTGGAGGACGCGGATCTGCTGCTGTTCGTTACGGACGGCAGAGACGGCGAGCTGTATCGGGATGTTCCATTCGTGGCCAATGAACAGCGGATAGCGCTTATGAAGAAGCTGATGGACGGCGGCTGCGGCTTGATTCTGCTGCATTTCTCCACGTTCTTCACGCGGGAGGAGGGCAAGTCCGTCTTAGCGTGGGCTGGCGGCTATTTCGAATGGGAGGACGAGCGGGGCGAGCGGAACTGGTATTCCAGGATTGATATGGGCAGCAGGCTCGATCTGTCTTCCCGGGAGCATCCGATCTGTACGGGAGTAGCGGACACGATCTCTCTGCAGGATGAGGTGTATTTTCACCTTCGGATGATTCCTGACGATCCAAGGCGGATACCGATCTGGACGGTACCGGAGCTTGCGGGCGATCATCCGGAAGCGAACCTGGTAGGCTGGGCGCTGGAGAGGGAGAATGGCGGACGCTCCTTCGTGACGACGGCCGGGCATTCGTATTCGATATGGGAGGACGAAGGCTTCCGAAGGCTGAATCTTCAGGCGCTGCTGTGGGCGGCAGGCTTCGCGATCCCAGTCGGCGGAATCCACAGCCGGTTCTATGCCGATGAGGTCGTCGATCGGGCGTTCGCAGCGATGGGCGGCGATGGCCGGGCGGTCGTAACCGGGCAAACGGTCAGGGCGCTGGTATTGGCGGGCAACGACGAGCACAAGTGGCATAATTGGGAAGAGACGACCCCGCTTATTATGGAAGCGCTTCACGAGAATCCCGCTATAACCGCTGCCCTGACACTGGATGCGGATGCGCTTGGACAATGGGATTTGACCGCATTTGACACGATTGTGCTGAACTATTGCAATTGGAAGGACCCCGCAGGTCTGAGCGAGCAGGCGAAGTCCGCCTTGATCGGTCATATGGAGAGGGGAGGCGGGCTGGTCGCGCTGCACTTCTCCAACGGCGCCTTTCACTTCTCGCTGCCGGAAGCGGGCGGCTCCGATTGGCCGGAATACCGGAAGATGGTCCCGCATGTGTGGAACCATCACGGAGACAGCGGGCATGACAACTACGGCTCGTTCCGGGTGAAGATTGCCGACCGGGAGCATCCGATTATGCGCGGCTTGCCGGATTTCGATGTCCGGGATGAGCTCTACTACCGGCAGGAGGCCAGCGGGCCTGCTGCCGGTGAAGAAAGAAGCGGGAGCGTTCATGTACTGTACGGTGCGGATTCCGTCAACACGGGGCAGCATGAACCGCTGGCGTGGACGGCGCGTTACCGGAATGGCCGCGTGCTGCAGACGCTGCTGGGGCATGACCGGGCGGCCTATGAGGTCTTGGAAGTAAGAGAAATGCTGCGAAGAAGCGTATTATGGACAGCCAACAAACTGTAAGAAGGCGGTGGGGACATTGACAATGAACTACGCGGTCCAAATCAATGGCAATCGTAGGGCGGAGCTCGTGAGTGAAGCGGGGCCGCAGCGGTGCGAGGCCGGGCATGTACGCGGCCAATCGGTATATTCCTTAATCAGTCCCGGCACGGAGCTGATGTCGGGCTTCATGATCGAGCTGCAGAAGCCCAGCCGTACCGGATACGCGACGGTATTCCGCATCGACGAGATGGGCGAAGGCGTAACCGGACTGGAGATTGGGGATCACGTTCTCTGCATGGGACCGCATCAGAGCAGCCAGCATGTCCAGGCGGGAGATGTCGTGAAGCTGCCGGACGGCTTGAGTCCCGATCTGGGGGTGCTGGCCCGGCTGTTGAATGTGAGCATGACCACGCTCATGACGACGGCAGCCAGACCGGGCGAGCTGGTGCTCGTGACCGGCGCCGGACCGGTCGGCTTTCTTGCCGCGCATCTGTTCAAGCGCTGCGGCTATGAAGTGATGATCTGCGATCCGGACGCAAGGCGCCGGGAAGCGGCCCGGGCATCCGGGATCGAGCATGTGTATGCGGAGCCCCCTCTCGACGATCCGGAGTGGAGTGAGCGCCGCGCGGCGCTCGTTCTCGAATGCTCGGGCCATGAAGCGGCGGTGCTGTCCGGGGCCAAGTTCGCCCGCCTCAAAGGCGAGGTCGTGCTGATCGGCGTTCCTTGGAAGCGCCGGACAGAGCTCTTCGCGCAGGAGCTCCTGTCGGTTATTTTTTTCCAGTATGTCGTTGTCCGCAGCGGATGGGAATGGGAAATTCCGCTTCACCCGGGCCATTTTCAGCCGCACAGCATCTTTACCGACCTACATAAAGGGGTAAGGTGGCTGTCCGAAGGACTGACGGACCTATCCGTCTTGACCCGGAAAGTTTCGCCGCGCGATGCCAATCAGGTATATAACGATATCGCCGACGGCAAATACCCGGAGCTGTTCATCCTGTTCGATTGGCAGGGCATCGCAGATACGGAGTAAGAGGCTATGCAGCAGTAAACGGAACAATGGCTGAACAATCCGTTCAGCCATTGTTCTTTATTGTCCCCCGCTGCTCTATCCCGCCGAAACTAACCTCTCCGCAGCTGCTTGCGCCATTCGGCAGGGCTCTGGCCGTAGGTTTGCTTGAACAAACGGCAGAAGTAATGGACGCTCCCGAAGCCGGTTTCGTGCGCGATTTCCTGCACGGGCATGGTGCTGCCCGACAGCAGGCTAACCGCCGCTTTCAGGCGCAAATCCCGCAAAAACTCGAATGGCGTGACCTTCTTTTGCTTCTTAAACATGCGGATGAGATAGGAAGGATTGAGATGGACCAGATCCGCGAGCGCCGCCAGCGTTATTTCTTCCTTGTAGCGCCATTCCATAAAATCGACAAGCTGGTCGACGGTCTGTTCGACGTCACGTCCCGGAGATTGATCCGGATTGCCGGCCGGCAGGGGCGTGCTGTCCAGGCAGTATGCAATCAGCCGGTAAATCTTGCTCACTTCCAGCAGACATACCTGCTCCAGGTCGGGATGCTGGCGGGCTTCACCGGTAAGATGCAGGCGGTAGATCCAGTCGAAGGATTCCAATAAAGCCGCGGCTAGTACGGTTCTGGAAAAAATATCGTTATGGGCCTGGAGTTCATTCCATTTGTCCATCTTCTCCCGGTCGAGCGGGCTTTCGTCGATATCCGTGATTTCGAGGAATCGAAACTTGATCTCTGGCGAGATGCTTTGCAGCTGATGCGGCGTCAGAGGGGGCATCAGGAACATGGCCGGCGCTTCCGCGATGCAAACACGGCCGTTCCAATTGAATCTTGCTTTGCCCGAGACGATATAGAGCATTTCATAGTTGGCGGCATGGACACCCCCGGCCCATAGGTCGTCCGAACGAACCAGGGTGCCGGAACCGCATACCCGAATTTTCAACAGCGTCTCCCCCTTGCGGCCATGAAGTCAATATTGTTCAATCATTATGAATGGAATCCGTTAGAATAGCCTGGAAAATAAAGACCTTATGGCGCCATACTGGAACATCCAGTGCAAAGACGACCGGTCATCCTTATTGTACACTGAATGCAGCGGAAAGAATATCATTCCAAAAACGAGAGGAAGATGACGGTATGAAAGCGCTGCAAATTGTTGGGAAAGAAACCTTCGAAATTATCGACGTTCCACAGCCGGTACCGCAGGATGATCAGGTAACGGTCCGGATCGAAATTGTATCCACCTGTCCCCGCTGGGATATGAGCATGATGGCGGGCAAGGACATGTTCGTTGCGAACCGCGAAGTGGAATATCCGCTCCCGCCCGGATTCCCGGGCCATGAAATGGCCGGAACCGTAACGGCTGTCGGCGCCAATGTCCGTTCCCTTAAGGTCGGCGACCGCGTCGCAGCACTGGAGCATCTGGCCGGCAACGGATCTTACGCAGAATACCTGAACTATCGCGAGGATGAGCTGATCAAGCTGCCGGACAACGTGTCATGGAAGCAAGCCGTTTCGTTCGAGCTGCTCAAATGCGTCATGATCGGACTGCTTCAGTTCGACGACCTGAAGGGCAAGTCGATGCTCGTATCCGGTCTCGGGCCGGCCGGCTTGTTGGCGATACAGGCGGCCAGGCTGCTTGGAGCGAATGTGACGGCCGTCGATATTAACAAGGACCGCATCGCCTATGTGAATAAGCTGGGCATCGGCAATGCGGTACATGCCGAAGAGCTGGGCGATCAACGCTTTGAACTGGGCTATGATTGCGTGGGTGCGTCGGCTTCCGTCCAGTCGCTGCTCGATCGCGTGGATAAGCATCTGATCGTATTCGGGGTACTGAAGGGCGAGGTTCGTTACGGGGAGCATCTATGGTTCCTGGGCACAAGGCTCGAATCGTACCGCTACCGCAAATTCGGCCAAGAGGATCAGGCGCTTCTGCTCGACCTCGTGGCGAATCGCGGGCTGAACACGGAATGTCTGCAGACGCATCACGTTCCTCTTCGCAATTACGCAGAGACCGTCGCCCTTCTCCGGAGACAAGAAGCGATTAAAGTGTACGCGTTTCCTCCGGCCGATTTTTAACTCATCCCTTCATGAATCAGGAGGTTCTCTATGAAAGCGAAAGCCGTCGTGTTTACGGACGTAAGGCAAGTGAGTTATGAAGAAGTCGAGGTGCCCGAGCAAGGACCCGAGGAGGTCACGGTCGAGCTGGAATATTCATGGATCAGCAACGGCACCGAATCCTCCTTCCTGAAGGGGGAGCGCATAACGGGCGAGCAGGTGACCCGCCCTGAGGATATCCTGCCGTTCCCGCAGGTGGCCGGCTATCAGAAGGTCGGCATCGTGCGCAGCGTCGGCGCTCAGGTGCGGGACCTGAAGCCGGGCGACCGGGTATTCGCATCGGTCAGCAGAGTGGACGGGATGGCCTTCGACCACGGCGGTCACGTGAATCCGGCCGTTACGCACCGGAGTCAAGTATGGAAGCTCCCCGAAGGCGCCGACCCGATCGCCTACAGCGGGCTCGTTCTGACGCAGGTAGGCTATAATTGCGGCATGCGTCCGTCGGTCGACGAAGGCGATTTCGCCGTTGTGATCGGCGACGGGATGGTCGGCCAATGGGCAGCCCAGACGCTGGCACATCGCGGCGCGGAGGTGCTGGTGCTTGGCCGCCATGACCGCAGGCTGGCGCTGCTTCCCGAAGGAATCCGCGGGTTCAACGTCCGGAAGCAGCCGCTGCAGGAAGCGATCGGCGCCCGGCGCGACATCGCCGTCGTCGTGGATTCGATCGGCGCCATGGATACGTTCCGCCAATTGATGCCTTCCATGAAGCATAACAGCCATCTCGTATCGGCCGGGTTCCTCGGGACGACGGGCATGGTCGATATTCAGGAGCTGCGGCCGCAGGAAATCACGCTTCATTGCCCGTCCGGCTGGTCGCCAGAGCGCATGGACGGCACGCTGGCGGGGATTCGGGACGGCTGGCTGCAAACGGCGCCGCTGATCACGCATATTCTCCCGGCCAGTCAGGGCGCAGAAGCTTGGCGGTTGATTTTGGAGAAATCGGAATTTTTCTTAGGGATTGTGCTGGATTGGAGAAGCGAGAGCTAGCCGGAAGACGAACCGCCGGTCATCCAGCACTCGAACCGAGCAGCCTGGCAGATACGCGAGAGGTTGCTTGGCGATGCGTCTGATGATGCAAGCAAGGTTAAGTAACGCATCATTCATGCAAAGGATGTTCCTACATGCTGCAGAAAGAGGTGAATATTCATCGATGACAACAAGGAGGCAGACGGCAGAATCGTTCATATTCGTGAAGGAGGAATTGCTGAAGCTGCGGTATTTGCCCCAGCGGAGCGATGCCTTTCAAGTAAGCAGCCATGCGGATGCGCTGCATCCTGACCGGGTTGTGTATACGGAAGGCGCGGATTATACCGTCGACTACGAGAACGGGTGGATCGGCCGGATAGCCGGAAGCCGGATTCCGGATTGGTCGAAGCATGCCTTGTACGGTGTCTCGGATTTCAATCATACGTTATACGAAGACTACAGCAACCGTAATTATACGGTATATGCCGAGTATTCCTACGTGAGCGGGCAAGAAGCGGGAGAGGCTGCGCAGGCAGCCGGCAGCGGCGGTCCTGACATCCTGAAACGAACGGCAAGCAAGCTTCAGGCCGGCGAAGAAGCGCTCTATGTCGTATACGGGGACAGCATCAGCACGGGAGGAGAAGCAAGCGCGGACAAGTTCACCTACTTCCATCGCTTCGCCGAACATCTGAAGCGGCTGTATCCGGGCGGGAGCATCCGAATCGTCAATAAGTCCATCGGCGGCGAGGCAACTGGCGGCGGGGCAGGCCGGGTAGAGGAGGATGTCCTGCCGCTTAAGCCCGACTTAATCACAATCGGTTACGGGATGAACGACCAGAACAAGTATGAGCATGGCAATGGCACTTCGCTGATGGACTTCGAGCGTTATTTGCGCCGCATGATTGAAGCCATCCGCGATCACGCCGGCAGCGATATCGTACTCGTGACCCCCTGCTCGCCGAACCCGTTATGGCGCCATACGAGCGGACAAACCCGCGACTATGCGGCCGTAATCCGGCGGCTCGGCGCAGAATACGGACTAGGCGTTGCGGACGTGTATATGGTATGGGAGCGGGAGCTGGCTGCGGGCAAGACGCCGGAGAGCCTGCTGCTTAACAATATTAATCACCCGAATGATTATGGCCATTATTTGTATTACTTGGCGTTTGCGGAGATGCTCGCAAGCCAGCCCGCTGAACAATAGATATCGAATCCGGGAACCTGCGGCAATGAGCGGGTTCCTGTTCGCTTTCCTGCGAGAGCGAAAGAGGATTCTCAAGGCTTACAGGATCTGGTAGGATGTAACTGCATGAAAGCGATAACCAACCCTGGGGAGGGAACAGGATGAAGATTGATTCTCACCAGCATTATTGGCTGACCTCGCGCACCGACTACGGCTGGCTGCAGCCTTCCGTGAAGCGGCTGTATGCCGATTATATGCCCGATGACCTGAGGCGGCTCCTCAATGCCAACGGAATCGACAAGACGATCATCGTTCAAGCCGCGCCGACCGTTGCCGAAACCGAGTTTATGCTCGGCATCGCGCGGGAGGAAGAGACCGTTGCGGGAGTCGTAGGCTGGGTGGATCTGACCGCCCCCGATTTCGAGCAGGACTGGCAGCGTCTTCGGGAGGAGCCGTATTTTGTCGGAATCCGGCCGATGATTCAAGATTTGCCTTCCGAGTGGATTCTGCAGGATATCGTCGTGGAGCGTCTGCGTATTTTGGCGGACGAGCAGTTTCCTCTCGATCTGCAGGCCAACCTGCGGCACCTGCCTTATCTCGTGCAGCTGCTGGAACAGATACCGCATCTGCGCGCCGTCGTGGATCATCTGGCTAAGCCGGACATTCCGGCCGGTATGCTGGAGCCTTGGGGCACGCAGATGGAGCAGATCGCTTCGTTCCCGAATGTCATGTGCAAGCTGTCCGGCATGGTTCCCGGCACATTGGACGAGCCGTGGACGAACGAAGGGATACGGCCTTTTGCGGAACGCGCGATCGAAGCTTTCGGCCGGAAGCGGGTCATGTTCGGATCGGATTGGCCGGTATGCCTGCTGTCCGCTTCGTACGACCAGACCGTAAGCTTGTTCGAGGCATGCCTGACGGGAGAATGGAGCGAAGAGGAACGGGCCGATGCGTACGGCGGCAATGCAGCCCGGTTTTATCGTTTGAACGTCTAGCGGCACACCTGCTACACCATAAATAACGAAGAAAGAGACCCGAAGAACCTGTCATTCAGGATCCCGGGTCTCTTTCCTATTTTCACTAAGCTTGATCGGGCTGCGAGACGCGTTCTTCGTAACCGGCTTTGGATGGCCAGAAGGCCCGTTTGCCGAAGATCGCTGTCAAGGCAGGGACGAGGAACGGCCTCACGATGAACGTATCGAGCAGAACGCCGATTGCGGTTACGGTGCCGAACTGGACGAGCACTTGAATAGGGAGCGTCGCCAGTACGGAGAAAGTACCGGCCAGAATGAGCCCGGCGGATGTGATGACCGAGCTGGTCTCCGATACGCCCTCTTTGATCGCTTGGGCAAGCGGCATCGCACGGCTCTTCTTCCAGATGCTGGACACCATGAAGATGTTGTAGTCCTCGCCAAGCGCAACGATAAAGACGAAGGAATAGAGCGGTATAAGTCCTTGAATCGCATCCACTCCGAAGCCGTAGTGGAGCAGAACCCAGCCTAAGCCTAGCGCGCTGAAGTACGACAACAGGACGGTTATGATCAAATAGGCCATGGCCGTGACCGAACGCAGATAGACGAGCAGCAGCAGGGCAATCATAACGATAATGACGGGAATGATGACCCGCGCATCCCGGTTTGTCGTCTCGCGGGTATCGTATTGCTCGGCCGTCTGGCCGGCAATCCAAACCTTATCCGCCGCTCCGGAAACGCCGGCCTCTTCAAGGGACTGCTCAGCGGCGCTGCGGATTTCCGGCAGCCGGTCCATGGCGGCCACGGAGTAAGGATTATCCGCCAGCTGCACCTCGTAGCTGAGCAGCGCGGCATCCGTCTCCCCTTCTCGCGCGTCGGATACGACCTTCACGAATGGCAGCGCGGCCAGCTTCTCCTTCACATCGGCGTTCTTGCCCTCGGTCTGCACCAGCACCTGAACCGGCGCCAGCTCGCCCGGGTTAAAGTGGTCCGCGATCAAGGAGAAGCCTTCTCGGGATTGCGTGTCGGCCGGGAAGGACGAGAGGGTATCGAAGGTATATTTCACCTGCGTGGCGAACCCGGCCCCGATGACAAGAACGATCAGGGCAGTGATCGTTATCGTCCACGGCTTCCGCACGACACTGCCGCCCAGACGGTCGCCGAAGGCTGGTTTCGATGTGAATACGGGAGCGGGCTTGCCTTTCTTCTTCGCCCTTTCGGCCTGCATCGCCTTCGTTCTCGGAACGAACGGGTAGAACGACATCCGGCCGAATATACCGAGCAGGGCGGGCACAAGCGTTAAGCTGGCCACCATCATAATGAGAATCGACAAGCTGAACGGAACGGAGAACCGCCGAATGGTGCCGTATTGGGCCAACAGCAGGACGAGCAGCGAGAAGACGACGGTCAGCCCGCTCATCGCGATGGCTCCGGATGAGCCGCTGAACGCCAGCTTGAGGGCGGTCAGCTTGCTGCCTTCCTCCTTCAATTCGCTCCGGAAGCGGGCGATGAGGAACAGGCAGTAGTCGGTACCGGCGCCGAACAATAAGACGGTCATGATGGAGAGACCCTGTGAATCATAGGCGATCCAGCCTTGCTCCGCCATCCAGCCCAGCAGCGGCGTCGTCGCTCCGTAGGCAAAGCCGACGGCGATAAGCGGAATCAAAGCCAGAATCGGCGAACGGTAGATGAGCAAGAGAAAAATGAGGACGAGCAGCACGGTAGCGATAAGCAGCGAAACATCCGCGCTGCTGAACAATCCGCTTGCATCGACGGCAATGCCGACCGGGCCGGTTAACCGGAGCGCGATGTTATTTGCATCCCCCAGCTTGACCTCCGTTGGATTGATTCCGAAGATCGCTTCGGATTTGGAGACAATCGCTTCCAGACCGAGCTTCAGCTCGGAGGATTCGACCGTCTTGTCAAACAGCACCGTCTGAACGAATGTGGTGCCGTCCTCCGACAGCTGCTGCTTGAGTGCGGGAAGAGGCATCTGATCCAGCGGTACGACGAACTGCTGGTGGGGGACGGGGCTTGCGCCAAGCTCCTTCGACAGCTTCTGAATATGGGCGAGATCCTCGTCGGTAATGCCGTTCTGCCGGTACCAGGTCAGCAGGGCGGGGATGCCGGAGCCGGAAGGGAATTGCTCCTCTGCGAGCATCTCGGCCTGGACAGAGGGCTTGCTGGCGTCAAAATTGCTCAAGGTGTTGTCCTTCTGCGAGTTCGCCTGCGGCAGCAGTATATTCAGAAGAGCCGCAAGCACGATCCAGACGGCAAGCGTAACCCACTTTCCTTTGTTTCCGCCTACCGCCTGGGCGAATCTCTCGAATGGTCCTACGGACATATAGAGTCACCTTCCTTGATGATGTATAAGGCAAGAAGTTGCTTATCAAGTGATAAGCTGAGAACAGACGGATACGATTAATCCGCAGATCGCGGATCCGGGCGCTCGTCAGGCGAGGCCAGGCCATACAGGATGATATCGACAAGCGTCTGCGCCTGCTGCTCCAATCCCCGGGCAGCCCTTGTGCCCCGCACGTGATCGGGTACCGGCGGGCGCTGCAGCGATTGGTTGATCAGCCCCATTAATAATCGGGCGGACATGTCTGCATCCATGCCGAATTGCCGCGGATCGCGCAGCCTGCCCTCCTGCTGCCCGGCTTCGAATACGCCGACGATGGGAAGCAGATAGGCTTCCTGCCAGCATTGCAGAATGGCGGCTTGCGAGGGGGCGCTCAGCTCATGCCGAATATCGTGGAACATGGTGTTTAGATCATCGGGATGGCTGGCCATCATGTAGTGGACGATTTGGACGAGCCGGTTCCGAATGTGCTGCTCCCGCTTGATGATCCGCTCCAGCGCCCTTCGCGTCTCGCTGCAGACGGTTTGAAGAACCTCCACATAGAGCGACTCCTTATCGGAGAAATGATGATACAGGGCAGGCTGAGTCAACCCGCAGGCATCGGCAATCTGCCGGGTGGAAACAGCCCGATAGCCCAGCTCCATAAACAGCTTCTTGGCGGTCTTGATGATGCTGGCGCGTGTCTCTTGAGATGCGTTCTTGTTACCCGCCATAGGAATCGCATTTCCCTCCTTATCCGGAATTCATTTCGCCGCATTGACGGCGTCTGTCGTTGTTAATACTTATCGCTTGATAAGAACATACACCTGCGGAAAATGGTTGTCAATGTTTTGTATAAGGTTTGTTTCTCCCTTTTTATAAGGCGGCTCCTAGCGGCTGCCTGGCGGAATTGCGGCTGCCAGCCGTAAAGAGCATGGCCGGCTGGAGGCATCAAAAGACCGGAAATGCCGGCGGCATCGTCGTTGATATAATTCATTAGCTCAGCCGTATCATATCGATGGGGAACGGGTAAAAAGGTAACAGAGGTTCTGGTAAGAAGGGAAGATTCGGACGAATGGAACTGCTGCTGACCGTACTTATTTTTATCGCACTCATTGGATTGTCCAACGTATTGTATCGATTCCTCCCCTTTATCCCGGTTCCGCTCATTCAGATGGCCCTTGGCGCCCTTGTCGCCATCATTCCCCCGGGCATACATCTGGAGCTGGAGCCTGAAGTTTTCTTCATTCTGTTTATCGCGCCGCTTCTGTTCCATGACGGCAAGCGGACGCCCCGGGAAGATCTATGGAATCTGCGGGCGCCTATTTTGCTGATGGCATTGGGGCTTGTCTTTGCGACGGTGCTGGTGGCCGGCTATGCGATCCACTGGATGATTCCGTCCCTATCGCTGCCTGCTTCCTTCGCGCTTGCGGCGATTCTGTCTCCGACCGATGCAGTCGCCGTAGGCGCGATGGCCAAGCGGATTCATCTCCCCAAGCGCGTGCTGCGTCTGTTGGAAGGCGAGGCGCTCATGAATGACGCCTCCGGCCTGGTGGCGTTCAAGTTTGCTCTTGGCGCGGCTATGACGGGATCGTTCTCGCTGTCCAAGGCGGCGGGCAGCTTTGTTCTGATCGCCGTCGGCGGTCTGCTTGTAGGTGCGGTGCTTGCCTTTCTGATTATTCGCTTGAGCTTGTTTCTAAGGCGGCTCGGCATGGAAGACGTAACGACGCACATGCTGCTGCAGCTATTAACGCCGTTTTTTATTTATATCGTTAGCGAAGAGCTCGGACTGTCCGGTATCCTTGCCGTGGTTGCCGGCGGCGTCATCCATGCGATTGAAAGAGACCGTACCGCTTCGCCGCATTTCAAGCTGCAAGTGGTGTCGGCCAGCACATGGACGATCGTTATTTTCGTTCTGAACGGCCTGGTCTTCGTTATTCTGGGCGCGGTTATACCGGGCTTATTCCATACGGTCTTTCGAAGCGCCGCATTCGACAATTTGAAGGTTATCGGATACGTGGTGGCCATTACAGCACTATTAATCCTCATCCGGTTTGTATGGCTGCTGCTGATCTCGCGCGGGTCGACCTTGAAGGCTGCCGTCGTTACGTCCCTGTCCGGCGTACGCGGCGCGGTGACGCTGGTCGGCGCCTTGTCGATCCCGTTCTTTCTCGATAACGGACAGCCGTTTCCGCAGCGGGATTTGATTCTGTTTCTGGCCGGCGGCGTCATCCTGCTGTCGCTTCTTATCGCGAGCATCGTTCTTCCGATTCTGATGAAAGGATCGGAAGAGCCCGAAGATGCTGAGAAAGCGGCTTTCGATGGCATGGTCGGGGCAGGCGTGGAGGTGCTGAGGCGGGCGATGAAAGGCGAACATTCGGCTCATGCCACTGCGATGATCAACAGGTTTCAAGAGCGCACCCGTCGTTTGCAGCGCGCGGATGACGGGAAGCGTGAGAACGGCGTCATGCGCCGGTTAGAGGCGGAGCTCCGCATTGTGGGACTCCGGGCCGAGCGAGAGGAATTGGCTCGTCTGGAGAAGGCGGCGCGATTGTCGCCGGAGCTTGCCGATCAGCTGGGCGATATCGTCGACCGGACCGAATCGCTTCTTGTTGAGCGACTGGACGACAAATTTATAAGCTCTTGGGCAGAAGTGCGCCGCCTGGTATCCAGCTTGTTTGCGGTATCCGTGAACGGCGGCGATGACTCGGCATGTACCGACGGTCTGAGCGTCCTGGAAGCCAAAGCAATGATGGCCGAAGCTGCGATTAGAGCTGTTCAGGCGTCCCGCAACGAGCAGAATCATGCAGCTGCCGACGTCGTTCTTGCTCATTACGGGCTGCTGAAGGCAAGGGTGAACAGCACCGGCGAGGACTGCAAGGAGCGTAAGCGGGATGCTCAGCAGCTGCATAAGTCAGGTATCGGGCAAGACGAGGCGCAGAAGGAACCGTCCGATGAACAAGCTTTGCCGGATGATCGCGAGCTCGATCTCCAGATCCATGCGTTGCAGGGACAGCGCGACTATGTGGAGGAGCTCTACGAGAAGGGCGAAATCAACCGGAAGCTAGCCGCTAAGCTGCGTCGGTTCGTCAATGAGCTGGAGACCGCTATTTTGGAGGAAGGATGATAACGAAAGCGCAGAGCTAAGTTAAATAGGGTACCGAGAGAAGTTTGAATTCCTGTTTGCGGTACCCTATTCGGTATATTCATCCAACAATTTGAACCGTTCGATATGTGACAAGAGCCCTTCGCGCCGCAGGATCTCCAGCTGCTTGGGAGCGAGCAGATCGAAGTGCGGGTAGTCCTGGCGGTGATGGATATAAGCCGGATTAAGCCCATTGTCACGGCACCAGGCTGCCAAGTGATTCAGATCGGAGCAGCCGACCTTGGTAACGGTACGAATGTGGGGGAAGCGGTTGTCCAGCCAATAATGAGTGAGGAAGGCGATCTCTCCGCGGGAGACGGCGGCTTTCCATTCATTCAATTCCTGTCTTGTTATCCCGAGCGCCATATTGCCCCGACCGCCTTTCTCCACCCGCAAGTTTACGCAGATCGAGCTTGCGGGAATATCGAGTGGACCAAATTATAGCCGATCAAGGGTGCGAAATCAATGTCGGAACCAGCAGGATTACATGACTTTTCAGCAAAATCAATACTGGAAAAAAACTAGACAGCCCTTGTATAATAGTGGCGTTACTAGAAGTATGGGCAAAATCGGTTTTATTTGAGAAGACGGGCTATTACGATCCATGAATGCGCTTACGCTTGACCTATCCCAGAACGAGGAGTGAAGGAATGATGGATAATCGTGCAGTCGTCTATGTGGAACCCGGCAAGGTGGAAGTAAGGGATATTTCCTATCCGGATTTGGTGCTTCGGGACGGACCGGGGGTTAACCCGTTGAACGTCGGCCGCAAGTGCGAGCATGGCGTTATTCTGAAGGTGGTCACGACGAACATCTGCGGCAGCGACCAGCATATGGTGAGAGGCCGCACGACCGCTCCGAGCGGACTTGTATTAGGGCATGAGATCACGGGCGAAGTCATTGAAGTCGGGCGGGACGTGGAGTTCATTAAGAAGGGGGACCTCGTTTCGGTTCCGTTCAATATTGCCTGCGGGCGCTGCCGGAATTGCAAGGAGCGCAACACGCATGTGTGCGATAACGTAAACCCGGACAGACCCGGCTCGGCATATGGCTATGTCGATATGGGCGGATGGGTCGGCGGTCAATCGGAATATGTCATGGTGCCGTACGCGGATTTCCAGCTGTTGAAGTTTCCGGATAAAGAACAGGCGATGGAGAAAATTCTCGATCTGACGATGCTTTCGGACATCTTCCCGACCGGTTATCACGGTGCAGTCAGCGCAGGCGTGAAGCCGGGCTCTACCGTCTATATCGCCGGCGCCGGCCCGGTCGGCTTGGCGGCGGCGCATTCCGCTCAGCTATTGGGCGCATCCGTCGTCATCGTAGGCGACTTGAATGCCGAACGGCTGATGCAGGCGCGCAGCTTCGGCTGCGAGACCGTCAATTTGCGGGAGCATCCGAACCTGGGCGAGCAGATCGAACAGATTATCGGCGAGCCTGAGGTTGATTGCGCCGTGGATTGCGTCGGTTTCGAAGCGCACGGCCACGGTCATGCGCATGGCGAAGCGCCGGCTACGGTCTTGAATACGATTATGCAGGTCACTCGGGCAGGCGGACGCCTGGGTATTCCCGGTCTATACGTAACGGGCGACCCTGGGGCCGTCGACGAGGATGCCAAGATCGGCACGCTCAAAATCCGTTTCGGCCTCGGGTGGGCGAAATCCCACACATTCGTAACGGGCCAAACGCCGGTCATGCAGTATCACCGCAACCTGATGCAGGCCATTCTTAGCGGCAAAGCCCAAATCGCCAAAGCGGTCAACGCGACGAAAATTTCGCTGGCAGAGGCCCCTGCCGCCTATACGGCATTCGATAAAGGCGCCTCCAAGAAGTTCGTCATCGACCCGCACGGCTTGGTCAAGAACTGATCTCCAGCCGCTTGCGCAGACGAAATAAGGATAGGATTGGATTTTTCATTTACCCAAATATAGGGTTGACAACGGTTTGTCCCGCGTGATAACTTACGAAGTATCATATTGCAAATCAGAACGGAAAGGGAGTGACTCAGACATGTTTAATGCGAATATTCGTCAGATTGCCGTGAACCATAGTCAATTGAACGTACAACTGCATACATGTCGTGGCCTCCTTGACGATCGATCCGGCGATATTTTTGTCGTATAGGTATCATTCGCAGCTATAATCAGGGCGCAGGTCACGGACTCTCGTGACGTGCGCTTTTTTTAATATATAAAGCAGGGCCAAAGCACACCGTCTCTAGCGCGGTGTGCTTTGTTTTTTTGCAAGATCAGGGAGGTTAAGCATGATATCAACATTGTTCTGGTCTTGTTCAGGGGAGAAACTTACTTCGCCGCGGCGGACGGAGGAAGCCGTTTCTTCTTGCTAAATTTTGGAGTGAGAGGAGAGATCAAACCATATGATTGCTGTATTGCATAAACTGGGTTGGTTTTTCAAGCTGGAGAAAAAGAGATATATTACAGCGATCGCATTGCTGATCATCTGCGGGATCCTTGAGGTGTTCCCGCCCATGATGGTGGGAAGCGCGATCGATTCCATTCAATTGGGAACCTTGACTTGGGAGAGTATGACCACCACGCTTGTGATGTTAGTCATTCTAACCATATTGACCTACGCGATATCATATATTTGGCAGTATAAATTGTTCGGGGCGGCATTCGTCGTCGAGAAAATGATGCGTTCAAAGCTCATGCGGCAGTTTCTGCGCATGACGCCGACCTTCTATGAGCGGAACCGGACGGGAGACCTGATGGCGCGGGCAACGAATGACCTGCAGGCGCTCTCCATGACAGCCGGCTTCGGGCTGCTGACCTTCATCGATTCAACGCTCTGGATGGCCACGCTCCTTGTGACCATGTCGGTCTTCGTTTCCTGGAAGCTTACGCTTGTCGCGATTCTGCCGCTTCCGTTCATGGCCATTCTGGTTTCCATCTTCGGTACCAAGATCCATAGCCGGTTCTCCGATGCGCAGGATGCGTTCGGTGCGATGAACGACGGCGTTCTTGAGACGATTTCCGGTACGAGGGTAACCCGGGCCTATGTGCAGGAGAGGGCTTCGGAGAAGCGCTTCGCGGAAGTGACCGACGATGTGCTGCGCAAAAATATTGCCGTCGTCCGGATCGATGCTTTGTTCGAGCCGACGGTCAAAATCTTTGTCGGCGCAAGCTATCTGATCGGTTTGGGCTATGGGGCCAATCTGGTTTATCACAACGAGCTGACGATCGGTGGCCTTGTCGCCTTCAACGTCTATCTCGGCATGCTGATCTGGCCGATGTTCGCCATCGGCGAGATGATCAATATTATGCAGCGGGGCAATGCTTCGTTGGACCGCGTCATCGAAACGCTCGGGGCGAAATCCGATGTTCCGGATCCGGTGGATACGAAACCTGTCTCGGCTGCAGGACAGATCGAGTTTCGCAACGTAACGTTCCGTTATCCGTCTTCAACGGTCGATAATTTATCCGGCGTCACCTTCACATTGCAGCAAGGCCAGACACTGGGCATCGTTGGACGGACCGGCAGCGGCAAGACGACGCTGATCAAGCAGCTGCTTCGGGAATATCCGCTGGGCCAAGGCCAGATTGCCATTGCAAGCACGCCGATTGACCGGATCGATATGGATCGGTTGAAATCCTGGTACGGCTATGTGCCGCAGGAGCAGTTCCTCTTCTCGCGGACGGTGAAGAACAATATTCTATTCGGCCGCGATGGAGCGGACGAAGCCGAATTGGAACGCGCGATATCGGCATCGGCGTTCAAGAAAGACTTAACCTTCCTGCCGAGCGGGATGTCGACCCTGGTCGGAGAGAAAGGCGTTGCGTTGTCGGGCGGTCAGAAGCAGCGGGTGTCCATCGCAAGGGCGCTCATCGCGGATCCCGATATACTGCTGCTTGACGATGCGATGTCCGCCGTCGATGCGCGGACGGAAGCGGAGATCATCGCGAACATCCGGAGCGAACGCGCCGGCAAGACGACATTGATTACGACACATCGTCTGTCCGCCGTCCAGCATGCCGACTGGATTCTCGTATTAGATGAAGGAAAAGTAATCGAGCAAGGGACGCATGAAGCGCTAATGCGGCAAGGCGGCTGGTATAGCGAGCAATATGTAAGACAGCAGATTGAAGCGGCGAACGAATAGAGGTGAAGGCACGTGAGCAAGGACAAAGAAAAGGATTTGGAATTGGAACTAGAGCTGGCGCAGGGGGATCCGGATCAGGATCTGCCGCCGGCGGATACGAAGCGGACCGTTAAGCGGCTTATCCGGTATGCGATGCGGGTTAAAGGACCGCTGTTGATTGCATTATTAATGCTGACAGTCGCCGTTGCGACAGATTTGGCGGGGCCGCTGGTGGCGAAGCGTCTGATCGACGTGCACATCACGGGCATTGAGCAGCCTTGGTACGGCACGGATGCCGGGGACCGGTATGCGGCGGATTATCAGGGCAGCTCCTACAAGCGGGCTGACCATTTCGAAGAAGGCGAAGCCCGCGGCCAAGAAGCCAGGGTGATTCAGGTGAGCAAGGATTATTATTTCATCCCGTCCTCGATTGCGTTCGACGGGGTGCGGACGGTTGACGGCAATGGCGTGCTTACGATTACGAAGGGGACGGAATCCGCCTCCTATGAAGCCGCCAAGCTGAGCAAGGGCGAGCTGTATAACTTCTTCCGGCCGGAGATTGGCGGACTGCTGCAGCTCTGCTGGTTCTATTTTGGCCTAGTCGTGCTGTCGGCTATCTTCTCATATGGGCAGCGTTATTATTTGCAAGCATCGGCCAACCGGATTATCCGGAACATGCGCAACGAGGTATTCGGGCATATCAACCGGTTGCCGGTACGTTACTTCGACAACCTGCCTGCCGGCAAGATCGTGTCACGCATTACGAACGATACCGAGTCGATCCGCGAGCTGTATGTGACCGTGCTGGCCAACTTTTTTACAGGTACGATCTATATGGCGGGTATCTTTACGGCGCTGTTCATTCTCGATGTGAAGCTCGCTGCAATATGTCTGTTCATTATCCCGGCAATGGTTCTCTGGGTTATCCTGTACGGCAAAGTCGCCAAGCGGTATAACCGGATTATCCGTTCGACGTTAAGTGAAATTAACGGCCGCATTAATGAGACGATTCAAGGGATGGCGGTCATCCGCGCATTCCGCAAAGAAAAGAAGATGGAGCAGGAGTTCGAGAACTATAATGACGAGAACTTCAAATATAAGAATAAGCTGCTCAGTCTGAATGCCTGGACCGGGCACAATCTGGTCAACGTGATCCGGAACGTGGCCTATGTCGCGCTGATCTACTACTTCGGCGGCGGATCGCTGGCCGGTCCGGAGGCGGTCGTGTCGCTCGGCGTGCTGTATGCTTTCGTCGATTACTTGAACCGGTTGTTCCAACCGATCGTTAATATCGTGAACCAGCTGCCGAATCTGGAAACGGCGCTCGTATCGGCGGAGCGGGTATTCGTTCTGCTGGATGAGCAGGGCGAGGACGTATCCGATGAGCATATGGAGCGGTATAAGGGCAACGTGGCATTCGAGGATGTCTGGTTTGCTTATAAGGAAGGCGAGAATGTACTCAAAGGCATTTCGTTCGAGGCCAAGCAAGGTCAGACCGTTGCGCTGATCGGTCATACGGGCTCGGGAAAAAGCTCCATCATCAATCTGTTATTCCGGTTCTATGACGTAGACAGCGGACGCGTGACCATCGATGGCGTAGACATTCGCACGATGCCGCGCCAAACGATGCGGGAGCATATGGGGATCGTGCTGCAGGACCCGTTCCTGTTCACGGGAACGATCGCTTCCAACATATCGATGGACGATCCGGCGATCACCCGCGAGCGCGTGGAGAAGGCGCTCCAGGATGTCGGAGCCGACAGGGTGCTGAAGAATCTGCCGAAGGGGATCGACGAACCGGTCATCGAGAAGGGCAGTACGCTGTCGGCCGGACAGCGTCAGCTGATCTCCTTCGCCCGGGCGCTCGCCTTCGATCCGGCCATTCTTATTCTGGATGAGGCGACCTCCAATATCGATACCGAGACCGAGGCGATGATTCAGAACGCGCTTGAGATCGTGAAGAAAGGCAGGACGACGTTCGTGATCGCCCACCGGCTGTCGACGATCAAGAACGCGGACCTGATTCTGGTGCTCGACCGCGGCGAAGTCGTGGAACGCGGCAACCATGATACGCTGATCGCGAAGGGCGGCAAGTATTATCAGATGTATCAGCTGCAGCAGGGCGAATCGGCGGCTGCTCCTTCCGATGCGTCCGACAAGCCGATGGCCGCGCCGACCGGCGCATATTCGGTATAAGCTCGCTCTAAGTTAACGTTGACGGACTTATGAAACTTATTTATTCGTTATAGGAAGCGTATGGATACTGTGATATTACAGATGTCCATACGCTTTTTTTATTTGGTTGGAGCGCTCCTGCCGGGGGAGCGGCGGCGGGTCAGGCCCGCCAGAGCTTATGCGGCTGTTACGCCGAAAAAGGGCGTTACAGCAGGCCACCCCGCAGCGGCACGGAGCTGAAAGTTCCTTTCAGCCGTAACAGCCCCTCCGGCCGACCGCTCCTCCCTCTTTTCTCAGCCGCAACGGTAAAAACTTTCACGATAGCTCTTTTAAAAAGTATATTATAGTTTTATAATGTATACGTAAAATATAGCGATATATACTTCAAATACAGCAAGAAGATCAGTCGAGCCGGTCCGTACCGGAACGAGAGAAGAGGAGAATAGACGATGGATCGCAAATTGTTAGAGCAATTTCAACAACCGACTCCCGCTTTTCAGGGAAAGCCGTTCTGGTCATGGAACGGCAGGCTGGAGAAGGAAGAGCTGCTTCGCCAGATTCACATGTTCAAGGAGATGGGATTCGGCGGCTTCTTCATGCATTCCCGTACAGGGCTTCAGACCGAATATTTGGGCGAGGAATGGTTCGAGCTCATTAATGCTTGCGCGGAGGAAGCGGAGAAGCTCGGCATGGAAGCTTGGCTGTATGACGAAGACCGCTGGCCGAGCGGAACGGCGGGCGGACTCGTAACGGAAGAGCCCAAATACCGGCTGAAGTACATTCGTCTGCAGGTCGTTCCGGCATCCGAATTTCAATGGAACGCGGAAGCGATAGCGGCTTTCGTGTGTAAAGTGGAAGGATTGGCCTATACGGACTGCCGCAAGCTGGACAGTGCCGAGGAATGGCAGCGCGCTGCCGAAGATGCCAAGGCGAATGCATTAAGCATTCTGCTCTTCACGATCGAGGAGCAGGAGAAGGAAAGCTTCTATAACGGTTATACCTACTTGGATACGATGAACCGGGAAGCTGTCGACCGCTTTCTGGAATTGACGCACGAGAAGTATAAAATAAATTCGCAGCAGCACTTCGGCCGCGCGATTCAGGGCATCTTCACCGACGAGCCTCACCGGGGCGCATTGATGGACGGATTTGGCGGGAAAAACAGGGACGCGCATTGGCTGGCTCCTTGGACGTATACGCTGTTCGATAAGTTCAACGAGAAATATGGCTATGAATTGGTGCCGCATCTGCCGGAGCTGTTCCTCCAGCCGGAAGGCAGGAGCGTCTCGCAGGTGAAGTGGCATTACACGGATCTGCTCCAGGACATGTTCCATGACAACTTTGCGATTCCGATTCAGGAATGGTGCAGGGAACATAATCTGAAATTAACGGGGCATGTGCTCCACGAAGACAGCTTGTCCGCCCAATCGGCCATGATCGGCTCGGTCATGCGCTATTATGAGCATATGGATTATCCGGGCGTCGACGTGCTGTCGGAAGGCAACATGAATTTCTGGATCGTGAAGCAGCTTTCCTCGGCCGCCCGCCAGCTCGGCAAGACGTGGCTGCTCTCCGAGCTGTATGGCTGTACCGGCTGGCAGATGCCGCTGGAAGGCCATAAGGCGGTAGGGGATTGGCAGGCGCTGTTTGGAATTAACGTACGCTGCCATCACTTATCCTGGTACTCGATGGAGGGAGAGGCGAAGCGGGATTATCCGGCAAGCATCTTCCGTCAATCCGGCTGGTGGAGAGAGTATGAAGGGCTGGAAAATTATTTCTCGCGGCTGGGCGTCATCCTGTCGCAAGGGACGCCGGTATGCGATCTGCTGGTCTTGAACCCGGTAGAAAGCGTATGGTGCCAGATCTATCCGGGCTGGTCGCGCGGACTTGGCGCGCAGTCCCCTGCCATTATCGAGCTGGAACGGCATTATCAAGCCACGTTCCACTGGCTCTCCGGCGCTCAGATCGACTTCGATTACGGCGATGAAGAAATGATGTCACGGCTTAGCAGCATTGAACGCGATGAGAACGGAAAGGCTGTCCTGCGTGTCGGCGAAGCCGTATATCGGACGGTGCTCGTTACAGGCATGACAACGATGCGCGCAACGACGCTGCATTTGCTGGAAGCCTTCCGTGAAGCGGGCGGTTCGGTCATCGTTGCTGGCGAAGCTCCTCGTTATATCGATGCCGTTCCATCGGACGCGGCGGAGCAGCTGGCCCGTCAAGCTGCGCATGTTCCTTTCGTGCAGGGAGAGCTAGTTCAGTCGGTAACCAGCGAGATCGAGCTGCCTGTTACGGTGAGGGACGCGCAGACGGGGGAAGCGATTGGCGATATCTTCATTCAGGTCCGGCGGGATGGAGACAGCCTGTACGCCGTCATCATGAACATGAATCGGACGCAGTGGCATCGCAATGTCGAAATCGCGATTCGTCAGTCAGCGACCGTGACCGCAATCGAGGAATGGTTCTGCGCGACCGGGGACCGGATGAATGTTCCTTATGCGAGCATCGATGGCATGCCAGCCTTCGTTACTGATTTTCCACCGACCGGCGAGCATGTTTATGTAATCCGTACGGCTGCGTCTACCGAGTCCGAAGCGAAGGCTCTCCCTTCGTTAATCCGGTATGAGGATGCCAAGTCGGCGGAAGTGACCGGCTCTTATGCGTTCCGTCTCAACGAGCCGAACGTATATATGCTCGACCGGGCCGCTTATCGGATCGACGGCGGCAGCTGGAGCGCACCGCTCGAAATATTGAAAGCGGACCGGGCGATTCGCAGAGAGCTGGAGCTGCATTACCGCGCCGGCGATATGATTCAGCCGTGGTACAGAGAAAAATTTATGCAAGAAACGGTGCAGCAGGGGACGCCGCTGGAACTGCGCTTAATAATTACGGTCAGCGAGCTGCCGCAGGGAGCCGTCTATCTGGCGGTAGAACGGCCGGAGCGCCTGAACATCCATCTAAACGGCCAGCATCTCGGCGCACAGGTGAACGAAGAAGAGTGGATCGACCCTTGCTTCGTCAAGCTCGTCATTCCTTCGGGCGTGCTTGTGGAAGGCGAGAATCAGCTGGACGTATCCCTTGAGTTCCATCCGGGCTTTGATTTGGAGGCGATGTACCTGCTCGGGAACTTCGGTGTCCGGATCGACGGTACGACGCGTATCATCGAGAAGCTGCCGGAGCGCTTGAATGCCGGAGACATTACCAAACAAGGCCTTCCATTCTACGGGGGGACGGTAACCTATACGCTTGAGCCGGCACAGCTGCAGCAAGCGCTCGCCGCTATTGAAGGAGACGGCTCGAGCAATGTCGGGAAGGCGGTCCTTGCATTCCCGGACTTCGAAGCCGCTTGCATTAATGTGAGGGGCGGCGGCCAAACGTCGATGATGGCATGGCAGCCGTACGAAGCCGATATAGCTGCTGGGGAAGCGGAGTTCGACATGGTGCTTACGCGCCGCAATACATTCGGTCCGCTTCATCAGCTGCCGCTTCATACGCCGCATTATGGTCCTGACAATTGGGTGACGGAAGGCTCATCCTTCTCGGAAGCTGACGTGCTGCTTCCGTCCGGACTTCTCGGAGCGCCGAAGCTGGTATGGAAACGCGAGCTCCCGGCTCCTCCGGGAAAATAGATGAAGATATATGCCTTTACCCTTTAAGAAAAAATAGCTTCATGCAACAGCGACCGCCGGGAGCACGCTCCCGGCGGTCGTTTGTTTGGCCTGCAGGAATTACTGTCAGCCTGATGATGCGGAGCAATTAATGCGATAAGTAACTTAGGGTTAAGATATACTTAAAATACTAAGATAATATCAAATCTTTCAATAGACTTTTAAAGTATATGCATTTATCATAAAGTATACATAATAATTCATGTATATAGACTGAAGTTCATTTCATTCGTCAATCTATATAGCTTATTTTCTTGCATACCGGGAGGGTGATTGGATTGAAGACATGGGAAGCGCAGTGGATTTGGACAGCCGGGCATGAATCGGACAATAACGTTTATGCGGAAGCTCGCAAGACGTTTCAGTTGGATTCGCTGCCGGCGAAGGCCGATCTTCGAATAACGGCGAATCAGCAGTACAAGCTGTTCATCAATGGCAAGGAAGCGGGAAGGGGGCCGTCTCCCAGCAACAATCTGTGGAAGTATTTCGACAGCTACGATGCGGCTTCTTACCTACAAGCGGGCGTTAATATTATTGCCGTGACGGCCTATAACTTTGGCACGGAGCGCATTGTAACCAATCAGATGCAGGGGCCTGGCGGTATCTTGCTACAGCTCGATCTGTATAATGCCGATGCAGATGATGCCGATCTGACTATTGCTACCGGTCCGGACTGGAAGTGCCGCCGTTCGCCGAGATGGACAGCGAATCCGAGCCGCCAGCATTACTGGGGCGGGTTCCGCGAAATTTATTTGGCATCGGCGGAGGATGGATGGGAGCAAGCGGACTATAGCGACGCGGCATGGCCGGCAGCACGCGTCGTAGCCGGCGCGGAGCAGCCGGATTCGCCGTGGCCGCGCCTCATTCCAAGGGAAATTCCGAGGCTGAAGGAAAGCCTGAGGCAGCCGAAGGCCGTCATTGGCAGTGAAAGCTTCTTGGGCCAAATCATTCATGCGGAATCGCTTCTTGTAGGGGCAAGCGCCGAGCTGCGCCAAAAGGGGCTGACGGTCGATGCTTCCGTTCCCGGCTCGTTCCCGCAAATCACCTATGATTTCGACCGTGAAGTCGTCGGCTATCCGGAGCTTGTCGTCGATGCGCCGGAAGGCGGCGTGCTGCAGCTCTTCTACGGCGAGTCGCTGGAGGTCGAGCTGACCGATACATTCATGCTCAAGAAAGGAACCAACCGGCTGTCCTCATTCGGACGGCGCGCCTTCCGTTATATGAAGCTGGCCGTCCAGGCAACCATGCAGCCGATCGTCATTCAAGAGCTAAACTTGCGGTTCGTGCATTATCCGTTCCCGGAGCAGGGAAGCTTCCGCAGCAGCGACGAGCTGCTCGACCGAATTTGGGAAACGGGCAAATATACGACGCTCGTAAATACTCAAGACCATTTCGAGGATTGTCCTCACCGGGAAAAGGCGCTGTGGGTGGCCGATGCCGTCGTCATGGCGAAGGTGGTTTACCAGGTATTCGGCGATGCCGCCATCGTCCGCAAGTGCCTGCTTCAGAGCGCGCGCAACCAGAATGAGGACGGATCGATCCCGGGAACGGGACCGGAGAAGAATACATTCGTGCTGCCGGATTTCTGCGCTCACTGGCTCTATGGCGTGAAGGAATATTACGACTACAGCGGCGACGTATCCTTTCTGCAGGAGGTTTGGCCGAATATCGTGAAGCTGTCCGAATGGTTTGCCGCCCAGGAGGATGCGGAAGGCCTGTTCAGCCGGGCGGACCGAAACGGCTGGTGGTGCTTTATCGACTGGTCGGATGATATTGAGCGGAAGGACCGGGTAACGGCGATTTCCTGCTTCTATTATAAGTTCCTGAAGCTGGCGGCGGAGATTTCGGACGTGCTCGGCGAGAAGAGAGGCGCAGAATTCAACCGAAAGGCCATGCGTCTGCGCGCTGCCGTCCGCGACCGGCTTCGCATTCCCGGCAGCAAGCTGTTCGCGGACTGCATGACGGACGAGGGGCTTTCCGGCAGCGTAACCGCACAGACGAATTTCGCCGCCGTCTGGTCCGGCATCACCGACGAGGAAGAGGCGGTCGAATTCATTCGCGACGTCTACTTGACGGGAAGCTTGCCGCGCATCAGAGGGGCGTTCTTCTACCATATCGTTCTGGAGACGCTGTTCAGACACGGCTTCGCCAATGAAGCGGTCGAGCAGATCCGTTATTACTGGGGAGCGATGCTGGACAGAGGTGCCAGAACATGGTGGGAAACCTTTGATCCCGAGCTGCCGTTCTGTACAATCCCTAGTCCGTATCAAGGCCATACGCCGACTTATTTGCAGGATGCGATCCCGGTCAGCCATTCGCACGGCTGGGGGGCGTCGCCGACCAATCTGTTGACCAGCGAAGTGCTCGGCGTTGACGCCTCCAATCTTGGAAGCGGCATGGTTACGCTCAGCCCGACAATCGTTGACGGCGTAACATGGGCGGAAGGCGTTATACCTACCCCTTCCGGAGATATCCAAGCAAGCTGGCGTACCGGCGATGACGGCAAGCTTCACTATGAAGTGCTTATGCCGGCCGGATTGAAGTGGACGGGCAGTGGACTCCATGATGTCCAAGTGGAGCAGCTGGGCGATACGGTCCGCATTACGGGCGAAATTATACCTGGCAGCATCGGGGCAGGTGCGCCGACGTCAATCCAACCTTAGTGATAAAGTGACTTCTTTGCGGTGCCAGCGCGTATTCCCTTGCGCCCGGCGGGGGGCACATGCGGCGGGTATTCCGTACGCCTGTCCGCCCTGCCCTGCGGTCTTGCTGCCGCGGGATCGGTACGCGGCTCGCGGCAGCAAGGCTGCTGGACAAGCCTGCAAGCGATGGGCGCCATCGCGGCCGGTCAAGCTTTGCATACATGGGATTCAAGACCTACACGGGGCTTTCGATTATGGAGCGGGAAGGGATGAAGAAGAATGCCAAGTTACAGGCATGCCGCCTATGCGGGAGAAACAATCGTGATTCAGAACGATGGATTGCGTCTAGAGGTTCACAAACGGCCTACAGGCTGGGGGTGGGGCGAGATTTACGCTAGGGACGGTAAATTTGCCGCGGTCAT
Source organism: Paenibacillus spongiae (assembly GCF_024734895.1). Lineage (NCBI taxonomy): Bacteria > Bacillati > Bacillota > Bacilli > Caryophanales > Paenibacillaceae > Paenibacillus > Paenibacillus spongiae. The sequence goes on along the minus strand of NZ_CP091430.1, from coordinate 6,707,877 downwards.
TGAGCATTTTGGCGAGCTGATGCTGCGCGATCAAGAGATGCCCATGAGGCTCGAAGCCGATACGGTCGAACGGGAAAGCGGCGCATTCGGGGAACGTCTGACAATGCGGGTGAAGTCGCTGGTCGTGCAGGATAAGCTGCGCGGCACATCCTTCGATACCTGGATCCGCTATCCGTTTCAAGAGCCGTGCATGGAAGGCGAGGTCGTGCTCACGCTTCCTCCGGGCAAGGCACCGCTGCAGTTTCAGTATAAGCTGATTGCTAAAGCGAATTTATTCGCGAGATATTGCCGCGGGCCTTGGATCAAAGCCGGCGCGGATTCATACGGCAGCAGCAAATCAGACGGGATTCTGCCGGGCGTTGAATGGCTCGAAGGCGACGAATGGTCCAGCGGAAGCGACTGGTTCAAAGATCCGTGGGCGCTGCGGACCGTTCCGCATCCGAACAAGGTCTCGATTCCCGTCATGGCCATCAGCCATGAGGGGCTTGCGGTAGGCTTGTCCTGGAATCCGAATTCGGATGCGACGAGATGGTTCAATTACCGGATACATCGGCAGCAGCCGGTCTTCGCGTCTCCGAATTTCATCGACAGGATGAACAACCATTTGATGGGGTTAATGATACCGGATGCTTCGGGCGAGAACGGGGAGAATCAGACCGAGGCAGCTGTCCCGCTCGAGCTGCACCCGGATCAGGTCGTGGAGTTCGAAGGGGAAGTATTCCTGACCGAAGGCAGCAGTCTGGATGCCGTTACAGATTGGGTGAAGCGCAATGAACTGCCTGAGCCTCCAGCCCCGAGATGGCCGCTAGAGGAGGCTTTGGACCGGATTGCGAATGCTTACGCAAGCCGTTTCTGGGTAGAGGGCAAAGGCTTCGGCTTCGCACAGCACCCGGGAAGCGGAAGTCCTGCCGAGCCGAGATTCGCCGAGGGCTATCTCGCCACTAGAGCGGATCGGCCGGCGGCAATAGCGCTGAAGGAGCGCATCGATTGGTGCCGGGAACAGGCGGGATACCGCAAGCCGCATCACCGCCTTGGAGTTGTGGGCGCATCTTCGGCCATGAGCCGCGAGGAACTGCTCCAGCACGGCCATAAGCTGATCAGCCACCAGCGCGAGGATGGCGCCTTCCCATTCGATCCGGATGGCCGTCACTACATGAAGGACGACTTTGTCGTAGCGCGAGAATATTTGGAGCCGATGGGGCTTGCAGGCGATACTGCGCTTGATATCACGATCACGCCGGCTGCCGATTTAATCGCTCTCTATGAACAGACGGGCGAGGAATCGTTTAAAGAAGCTGCCATACGGGCGCTGGAGTATTGCATGCCCATGCGCCGCCCTGAAGGCGGCGACTTCTGGGAGACGCCGCTTCACAGTCCGAACCTGCTGGCAGCCGGACATGCTGCGAACGCGTATGCGCTCGCTTACCGGATTTTCGGCGATGAGCGGTATAAGTCGAAGGCGGTTTACTGGCTGCGCTGCTTAATCCCCTTCACGCACTTGTGGCAGCCGGGCGATGTTCCGATGATGTATAACACCAAGCCTTGCCTTTGTTCAAGCGACTGGTACTTCGCCAACTGGGTCCGGGATCATGTGCAGTGGGAGGTTCTGGAGACGTTCGCGTCCTCCGAAGCGCTCGGCATCGATTGGAACGAATGGGATACCGAGATCGACTGGCACCGCTTCCAGGAAGGCATTACGGTGGCGGCGCTCCGCTGGATGGTGGATCACCGCGATAACCAGTGGCGACCGCATAATTTGCCTTGGACGCTCGATCTTTACAAACAAGGACTGCTTGACGACTGCTATGCAGATACCCATAACAGCGTGACGGGACTGTATGGGGGGATGGTTATCCCTCCCGATCCGATTGCCGTCAATTTGCTTGCTATACTAAACCGCAAATAATTCCGGAAAGGAAGAACGATCATGCGAATCACGCAAGTGAGAGTGTTCGTAACCGGTAAGAAGAAGAATGCGGAACCGCCGAAGTCTGAGGTTATCCAAGATGACCCGAAGGTACAGGCACAGGCGAAAGAAAAGCAGCAGGGATCATGGCTATCAGAGACGGTTATTGCAAATCCGATGTCGATGTACCCGGAGTATTTCGCCAAGCGTTCCTCCTGGCTGGGTATGGGCAACCGTATTATTGTCCAGCTGGAGACGGACGAGGGGATTACCGGCATCGGCGAAAGTACCGGAGGCATGGCGGGCGCGGCGATTATCAAGGAGCACTTCAGCAGGTTTCTGATCGGCCAAAGCCCGTTCGCGGTGGAGCGGCACTGGGACATCATGTTTCGGGTCGCGCTCCCTTACGGCCGGAAGGGGATACCGGTCATGGCGATCTCCGCCGTCGATCTCGCCTTGTGGGATCTGTGCGCGAAGGCGCGGAATGAGCCGCTCTACCGGCTGCTGGGCGGACCGGTGAAGGACAAGGTACAGGCGTATGTGACCGGCAATGATTTCGATAAGACGAAGGATCGCGGGTTTCTTGGGCAGAAGCTGGCTATGCCTTACGGTCCGGCTTCGGGCGAGGAAGGGATGCGCAAGAATGTGGAACTCGTCCGCCAGGCGAGGGAAACGCTAGGCCCGGACAAAGAAATTATGCTTGACTGCTACATGGCATGGAACGTCGATTATACGGTCCGGATGTCGGAGCGCCTTGCCCCCTACCGCGTGAAGTGGATTGAAGAATCGCTGCCGCCGGACGATTACGAGGGCTATGGGGAATTGAACCGCAAGGTGACCCACAGCGCGATCGCTACAGGGGAGCATGAATATACCCGGTATGGTTTCCAGCAGCTGCTTCAAGTACGCGGTGCCGAGATTCTGCAGCCGGATATTTGCTGGTGCGGCGGTATTACGGAAGCGCGCAAAATCTCGGCCATGGCTTCGGCGCTGCATATTCCCGTTATTCCTCATGCAGGAGGCCTTCAGCCGTGGGCGCTTCATATGATTTTCGCCGATCCGAACATTCCATTCGCGGAATTCGCATATATTAACGGTGCGGATAAAGATAATTACGACCCGATTCTGGAAGGAATTCCAGCGCCCCGGGACGGATGGTTCAGTCTGCCGGAAGGTATTGGAGCCGGTATACGGCTGCGTGAAGGAGCCGAGCGGCATCTGACCGAGCTGGAATAATGACCGCACGCGACGTGCTTACTCGAACTCGAACGGTTCCCGTCTTTATGATTATGGTGAGAGCGATAGGGGTGAAGGCAGGCGATGGGGAAATTAACGGGTAAAGTCGCCTTAGTGACGGGAGCCGGCAGAGGAATTGGCCGTGGGATCGCGATAGAGCTTGCCAAGGAGGGCGCGAGTGTGGCCGTCAATTATTCCGGCCGGGTAGATGCCGCAGCCGAAACGGTTGTCATCCTTCGCGCTTTAGGCGTTCAAGCGGAAATGTACCAAGCCAATGTCGGTGTTCCGGCTGAAGCTGCGGCTTTGGTGGAGCAGGTGGTGCAAGATTTTTCGAAAATCGATATTCTCGTGAACAATGCGGGCATCTGTCCGTTCGCCGATTTCTTCGATATTGACGAAGAGAACTGGCGGCGAACGCTGGATGTCAATCTCGGCGGGGCTTTCTTCTGCTCGCAGGCCGCCGCGCGTCATATGCGGGATGCAGGTCAAGGGGCGATCCTGCATATTAGCACGGTGACGAGCTATCGGGCCGGGGCGACGCAGGTTCATTATGCCGCAAGCAAGGGCGGGATGAATTCGCTGACCTCTTCGATGGCATTCGCCCTGGGGAAATACGGCATTCGCGTTAACGCCATTCTGTGCGGCGGCGTTGCCACGGAGATCAATACGCCGGAGAATGAACCGATCAGGACCAAGATGCCGACGAGGTATTTGCCGACGGGAAGAACCGGCGACCCGGAGGATCTGGGAAAAGCCGTCGTATTCTTATGCTCGGACGATAGCGAGTGGATTACAGGAACGCTGTTTCCTGTAGACGGAGGTTATTTGGTTACGTAAATCGGATCGGAAACGGGTGTCGGCAGCCGGGGGTAAGTATCGGCCGCCGGCGCTCTTTTTTGTAATATCGAAATGGGCTCAAGCTGCGGAGGGCATGAATTTCTTACGGTCGCAATCCGAGAGCGCGAGCGGCTTCCGATGCATCTGTGAAAATGATGCAAGCGTCGGTTCTTGCGAATCACCCTCGTATAAAGTATACTTTATATATGATTAAGGAGTGATTTCATGCTGACGGAAAAGTCGGCTAAAACGCCGATGTATCAATTTATTATGGATGATATCAAGGGGAAGATTGCAGAAGGGATCTTAAAGCCCCATGATCCGCTGCCCACCCAAATCGACTTAGCCAGACAATATAATACAAGCGAAATTACTTCGCGCCGTGCATTATCCGACCTGGTGCAGGAAGGTTATATCTACCGGGTTCGGGGCAAAGGAAGCTTCGTGAAGGAGAACGCAGCCGAAACAAGCCCCAAGGCGATCAGCACGATCTATTTCGCTCAGCGGAATATGGACGTCCAGCTGTATAATCACCGGTTCTTCGCCGATACGCTTGCCGGCATCAAGGAAGTGTGCGAGGAGAACGGCACGCCGTTCTATCTGTGGGATATCGGGCCGAACTATGAGCTCCCGGACGATCCGAATGCGGGTATCGTGCTGGCATCCGACGATCAATTCGATCTTACGCAGCTGATAAAGTGGCGGGATGAAGGGCGCCGTATAGTGACGGTGCATTTTTATTATCCGCACCTGAACATCCCTTATGTCATCGTCGACAATTTGACGGGCGGTTATCTGGCAACGCAGCATCTTCTGTCGCTGGGACATGAGCGGATCGGCATTATTCTGACCGGAGCCTCCATGGTGGAGATGAACCAAGAGTTCTCACTGCGGCTGCAGGGCTACCGGCTCGCGCTCTCCCAGCATCAAATTCCGTTCGATCCTGAGCTGGTATGCGTAATGGATAACGATAAGGAGAAGCCTGAGATGGGTTACGAAGGGTTTAAGACGCTGATGTCGAAGAAGGACCGGCCGACCGCGATCTTTGCGACGAGCGATTATAAAGCTTTCGGCGCCATCAACGCTGCCCGCGAGATGGGCATCAGCGTGCCCGAGGATATGAGCATTGTCGGTTACGACGATTTGGTCATGAGCCAATATACCTATCCGAACTTGACGACGGTAAATCAGAACACCAAGAAGCTGGGTGAGCGGGCTGCAGAGATGCTCCTGTTCGAGCTTCAGGAAAGTCAGGGAAAGACGTTAAAGGACGAGATTGTTCCGAGGCTGATCGTACGCGACAGCTGCGCGGAAGCGAAGGAATAGAGAATTTCATAACAGATCAACAGCCCCCATTATATGGGGGCTTTATTTTTTTATATGGTTAGATGAACTCGTGATACGGTATGTATTTATAAACTAATTCGTCCATCATCAGATAAAGTTGCCAATAAATAACATTACCATTAAAAAGAATTCTTACTTAATGATTAATAATCAATTGCATTTTTTGTTAGTAAGGTATATACTTAATCAAGCAAAGTATACATCATTCTCAGCTAGATTAGGTTTCTGGGAGGGGTAGTCAGCAAAGAAAGGGAAGGCGTTTTTCGGGGTGGTAAAGTAAGCGGTTACTTGCGCCATGATTCGACATTAAGGAGAGGTTACAGTGAAAAGTAAAAGATGGTTAGCGCTTGTCTTGTGTTCTGTACTTATGCTTTCTTTACTCGCAGCTTGTTCGAAAGACAATTCCGGCAATAAGCCAAACAATTCTTCGAACACAACCGAGCCCGCGCCGGGCGGTAACAGTGAGACCGAGCCTCCTGCCGCATCCGAGCTGTCGGGGACGATCCGCATCTCCATACCGAACGGTTCCGCCACCGTGTGGAATGCCGTGGGCGATGCTTATATGAAGAAACATCCGGACGTTAAGATCGTGGTCGACAACAAGCCTATGGAGGGCTATAAGGAATGGCTGACGGCTCAATTCGCTGCCGGCACCCCCGATGTGGATCTGGTTGTCAATAACGAGGTCGCAAGCCTGCAGGCCGATAAGAAGTTTGTCGATCTCTATCCATGGTTCGACAAAGATAATCCTTACACGAACAAGAAGTGGAAAGAAAGCCTCGATCTCGATGCCATGGGCATTAACCTGTCCGGTATGGGAGCGGAGGATCATCTGTACAACCTGAACTTTGAATCCGTACAGATCGTGTGGATCTACAACAAGGAAATCTTCGCGAAGGTCGGCATTACGGAAGCGCCGAAGACGTTCAACGAGCTGATCGAAGCGTTCAAGAAGGTGAAGGCTGCCGGCTACACGCCGCTTGCGCTGGACGGAAACGCCAACTCGATGTGGAGCGGACAAGCGGGATGGTTGGTACGGATTTATGCCGACCAATACTTGCGCGATTATATCAATATCGTGAAGTCGCAGGAGCAGGATTACACGTTCCTGCCGGAAATCGACGAGAACTGGACATACGATATCAATGATCCGTACAACGATTCCAACAGTAAAGTAACCAAGAACGAGCTGCGTCAATGGAAAGCCATTAAAGATAAAGAAGGTCCTTTCAAAGTCGCAGGCAATCCAAAGTGGAAAGCGTACATGGAAAACTTGAAAGAGCTGTTCCAATATACGCCGAACGGATTCTTCGGGGTTAACGCCGATCAAGCCTACAACCTGTTCCTGACGGGCAAGGCGGCAACGATGGTCGGATCGCCGGCTTCCTACTGGCAGCTGCCGAAGGACTTCGCGGACGAGAAGAAGACCGGCTCCAAAGGCGGCGTGAAATCGTTCGAATACGGTTTCTTCAATATGCCGACGATGGAAGGCCCTGAAGTTATGGCGCCTGTTCGCACCATTCAAATTCCGGTTGGCTTCTACGGCTTCGTAGCCAAGGATGCGAAGCAGACGGAACTGGACATTGACTTCATGATGTATCTCACAAGCCCGGAAGGGTACGGGGTTTATCTGGAAGCGATCCAGAACAGCACCGATGCGGCGCTGTCCGGCGTACCGGCATTGAAAGACATTACGCTGCCTGAAGAGCTTGGCAAAGCATTCGCGAACTTCGAACCGATCGGCAACACCGAAGGCTTCAACAGCCCGGGCAACAGCCTCGCCCGCGGCCTGTGGGACTACCAGCCATCCGTTCAGGATTGGGTCGGATCGATTCAGAAGTATTTCGCCGGCACCATCGATACGGATAAGTACTTGACCGATCTTCAAGCCAACATTGATAAATATTTCGAAGCTGCACTGAAGGACCGCAAGAAGGAGCTCTCCGACTTGGAAAATCCGGAACGCAGACCGCCAGACCGCAATTAATGTTCATTACATTACTTCTGGAGCCAATTTGCGCGGACAGCCTGTCCGCGCAAATCGGCTTTAACGGACAAGCGAAAGGAGGATCGCCGTGAGAAAACTAACACAGGCGGCAATGGCGTTTCTATTGCTGCTCACGCTCTTCCCGGCGGTCGTACAGGCCGAGGAAGGCTGGTCTGTCGAGCAAGCGGGCAACATTACATCTATATCCGTATCGGAAGACGGATCGCGGATCGCGGTTGGCGGTTACGGGGCCAAAGCATTCGTGTTCGATTCATCGGGCAAACAGCAATTTGCAGTGGATGCAAAGAACGTCGTTACAGGTGTAAATTTACTGAATAATGGAACGCTAATCGTATCATCGGATGACCGGCACTTGTATGCTTATGATTCTGCCGGTAAATTACTATGGGATACCAACATGAAGCGCCAGGTTAAGGACGTTTCATCATCACCGGATGGCTCCATCATCTCCGTTATCATTCAGAACAGCACCGAGCTCCAGTATATGGACGGGGAGACGGGCGAGGTGAAGGGAACAGCCGACATTAGTATCGGAATGAAATCGGTGAGCGTCTCCGGCAACGGGCAGTGGGTCGCCGTAGGGGCAACCGATCAATATATTCATTTGCTTGATTCGGAAGGCAAGACCGTACGCAAGATGGGCCTCGACAGCTCGGTCGAATCTGTCGCCGTATCGGATGAGGGCGAAGTTGCCGCAGGTACGACGGCATACGCGGTTGAATTGTTCGACAAGGACGGCAAACGTGATGCTATTCTGGCCGCCAAAGACATTGTGACGGATGTGGCCTTCACAAGAGACGGACAATTCATCGGGGTTTCGGATTTCTCGGGCAATTTCTATGTGTTCTCCCGGGACGGCAAGAAGCTGTGGGAAACGAAAGTAGGCGGTGCCGGCCGGGAAGTCGAATTCGACAAGGAAGGCAAGACGCTGTATGGCGGTACCGAGCAAGGCCAGATTCATAAGTACGACGTTGGCGCGGCGGTTGAAGGAGCCAAGAAACAAGCCCGGAATCAGGCTTTGCTCATGGCGGCGATCGGCATTGTCCTCGTGCTGCTGATCGTGCTCGGACTGTACTATTTGAAGAAGCGGAACCGTCTTGGGATATTCAAGACGATCTGGCGCTCGAAGCTCATTTATTTGGGGCTGGCTCCATCCTTTCTGCTGTTGTTCGTGTTTCTCTATTATCCGGCCTTCTCCGGTCTGTTCCACTCGCTGTATGATTGGAATCCCGGCGGCAGGACCACGTTCGTCGGCTTGGACAATTTCAAGCGGATGTTCGAGGATCCTTATGTTGCCAAGGGGATGGGCAACTTAGGTTTGCTTATCGTAACCGGACTGTTCAAAACGTTAATACCGCCGCTGATTGTGGCGGAATTGATCTATTTTCTGCGCAGCAAGAAGATGCAATACTGGTTCCGGACGGCCTTTACGGCGTCGATGATTATCCCGGGCGTCGCGATGCTGCTCATCTGGCAGAACCTGTACGATCCGAACATCGGTCTGTTCAACCAGCTGCTTAACGGGCTGGGGCTTGGTACTTTCGCGCACGCATGGTTAGGCGATCCGAATACGGCGCTGTGGGCGATCATCTTTATCGGTTTCCCGTTCATCGGCATTCTGCAGCTGCTCGTATTCTATGCGGGTCTGCTCGCGATACCCGAAGAGCTGATCGAATCGGCCAAGATGGACGGAGCTACGCTCCCGCGCATTATCCGCTCGATTCATCTCCCGCTGCTTGCAGGGCAGTTCAAGTTTCTGATCATTCTGGCCCTTATCGGAATCGTCCAAGATTTCAACGGCATTCTGATCGTGACGGGCGGCGGCCCGATGGATTCGACTTATGTTCCTGCCTTGCAGATGTACTATGCCGCGACGAAATTCGACGATCTCGGATACGCATCGGCGCTTGGCGTTGCGATGTTCTTCGTTATTCTGTTCATTACCATTATCAATCTCAAGTTTCTCAAATCAGAGGAGTAGGAGGGGATACCTTTGAAAACGGGCGATGCAACGAAGGCGATGCCGGCCGTCAAGGACAAAGGATTCCCTTGGCAGGTTGTCCGGCAAGCCATTATTATAATCATCCTTTGCCTCTTGGCTTTCATAACCTTGGTGCCGATTCTGTTCATGATTGTCAGCTCGCTCAAGAGCAATTCTCAAATATTGGGCAGCTTCTGGTCGCTGCCGTCCCCGCCCCAATGGGGCAATTATAATGAAGCGTTCGGAAGTATCTGGCGGTACATCGTCAATACGATCGGCTATGCGGTTGCAGGCAGCTTGATCGTGATCGTGTTATCGTCGATATCCGGCTATATCTTCGCCAAGAAGACATTCCCGGGCAAAGAAATTCTGTTCCTGATGATGCTGGCGATGATGATGATTCCGGGCGTATTGACGCTTATCCCTTCCTTCGTTCTCTATGAGAACATGGGACTGACCAATACGCCGTGGGTTATTATTATCGCAAGCGCCGCAGGCGGGCAAATCTTCGGAACCTTCCTGTGCCGAAGCTCGATGTCCGGCATTCCGAACGAGTTGTTCGAGGCGGCCCGGATCGACGGCGCGACGGAGAAGACCGTGTTCATCCGCATGGTGCTTCCGCTCTCGCTGCCGATTTTGGCAACCTTGTTCATCATGCACTCGGTCGGCGTGTACAACGACTATATTTGGCCGCTCCTGACTATTCGGGACAGCAACATTCAAGTAATCGCCGTCGGACTCACCATGTTCAAGAAGCAGTTCGGCGTAACCGATATGGGCGTGCAATTCGCCGCTTATGCCATCTCGTCCATTCCGCTCGTGCTCATCTTCTCGTTCGGGATGAAGTACTATATTCAAGGGATGACGCAGGGCGCGCTCAAGATGTAACCGTACGATCAGGCATACAACAGAAGCCCCGCCGGCATAAGTTGGCGGGGCTTTGCATCGCGTCGACTATAGAAATAAGAGATGGCGGCTGCGAACGGGTACACGTGGGTAAGCAAGCTGCGGAGCAAGCAAGAGCTGCAGGGCTTCCATTTAGCTTTGAACGAAATGGGAAAGTCTTTCTAGAGTACTCTGACGGTCGAATAGAAAGGGATACGATCACTTTCGGTTTCGAACTACAAAACGGCCTTTAAACCGTCCGCCTCATCAACCATCGCCTCGGTTACGAAAAAACCAAGTATAAGAAAGCTAATTGAGAAGAAAGGGTCGGTCTTCTCGGAAAAGCAAGCAGCGATCAATAAGGAAGGGAGAACTCATGAAGGCGGCAGGGCTTGATTCGACCGATCCAGGATATATCCCATTTGCTCAATAGATAAAAGACGGATATTCCCCCATCGTTCTTTAAGCGCAGCAACAATAATAAGACTTACGGCAGGCAGCCTCGGTGTCTGCTTTTTTCTATCTCTGCGCTTCCATTCCATGTGATACTATAGCTGTAGACATTCAAAATTGTGGAAAAGGAAACCTATCAACCTTGAAAACGAAAATATCATTCTCTCAGCGATTTCATCGATTGCAATGGAAATTAACGCTCTTTTATATTCTCACGACGGTAATTGTCCTTCTCATCCTTGAGATTGCTGTCGTTGTTGTCTTGCTTGGTCTAGTCAAGGCAAATGAGACGGACATGCTGGCGGATCGAGTGCATATCGCTGCACAAAATATGGGGACAGCATTTACCGGTCCTTTTATAAACCGGCAGCAATTGTCCGTTGCCTTGAGGGATTGGGGTCAAGAATTAGGAACGGAGTTTCAAGGGTATTCAGCAGCCGTGGATATGGACCAGCAAATACTCGCCGTTGAGGGAGATCAAGCTTCCTTACCGGACAATGCGGGGCTGTCGTTTCCTCCTCCTGTTCAGCGGCACATTCAAACGGCATTATCTATGAATCTTGCTGATCTTAGAAGCGTGACAACACTTATTCATAAAGAAGCAGATGAGTGGTACATGGTTGCACCGATTGCCAACCTGAAAGAGGTCAGGGGAGCCTTGGTCGTGAAGGCGGAGCAGGTGCGGTTTTTTCCTAACAATGTATGGGAAGCCGTTCCGTTCATGGTTGGAATGAGCTTAGTGATCTTCTTTATAGGAGCAGCGATTGTCGGTCTGGCGTTCGGGGTGGTTACATCGAGAAGCCTTGTTCGTCGAATTAAGCGATTACTAGCATCAGCGGACCGCTGGAGCCAGGGGGATTTTGCGAGTGATGTGGATGATCCTTCCGGCGATGAATTGGGGCAGCTTGCGCAAAGACTTAATCGGATGGCGAAGCAGCTGCGGTATCTATTGAGAGCCCGTCAGGACATGGCTACTTTAGAGGAGCGCAATCGGCTCGCGCGAGAGCTGCATGACAGCGTTAAGCAGCAGATGTTTGCCCTGTCGATCTGGGTGAGCAATGCGAAATCGTTGATCGGTGAGGAACAAGCTGCCGCGCGAGCTCATTTGACGGAAGCGGAGCAGTTAATTCGCCAAACCCAGCGCGAGCTTAACGCCCTGATTCAAGAGCTGCGTCCGGCCGCCATGGAAGGCAAAGATTTGGCAAGCGCAATAGAGGATTACGCGCTTACCTGGCAAGCGCAGACCGAAATCGCCGTACAAATGGAGCTGCATGCCAAACAGCAGGTATTGCCGATCATTGAAGAAGCCTATTTTCGAATCCTTCAAGAGGCGTTGACGAATATCGTTAAGCATAGTCATGCGACAACGGTCCATATTCGCTTGGACTGCGAAGACATGGTATCGCTTATAATCAGCGACAATGGCAGCGGCTTTGATGTTCACTGCATCGACCGAGAACGACCGGGGATCGGTCTGATCTCTATGCGTGAGAGGGTAAAGGCACTCGGCGGTCAGCTCGAGGTCCGCAGCGAAACGGGGAAAGGAACAATCATCACCATACACTGCGAACAAACGAAGCTGTCTGATATTCAAGTAGAGAAGGAGTGAGTTTTTCTGAAACCGATCACGATTCTTATTGTTGATGACCATGCGATTGTACGTCATGGACTTCGTGCGCTGTTCAGCATGAAGCCTGATTACCGTGTTGTAGGCGAAGCTGAAAATGGCGAGTTAGCCGTGAGCATGGCCGCTGAGCTGACACCCCATGTTATACTAGTGGATTTAGTTATGCCTGGAATCGACGGCGTAGAAACGACTCGCCGCATTAAGCAGGCTAGTCCGCACTCACAGGTGATTATACTGACCTCGTTCCATGAGGATGAGCATATTTTTCCTGCCTTGCGGGCAGGGGCGCTTTCCTATGTACTGAAAGATATCGAGCCTGAACTATTGGTCGAGGCAGTGAGGAGGGCGGTGAACGGAGAATCCACCATGAATCCCCGTGTGGCAGCGCGTGTTGTACAGGAAATTCGAGCTGCCTCGTCCAATAAAGCCGAGGCCAATCCGTTTGCCATCCTAAGCGAGCGGGAATTGGAAGTGCTGCGGCTCATCGCAGGAGGCCTCACCAACTCAGAGATCGCCGAGCGCCTTTTCATCAGTGAGAAGACGGTGAAGGGCCATGTCAGCAATATCTTAAGCAAGCTGCATATGCTTGACCGCACGAAGGCAGCTGTCTTCGCATGGGAGCATGGGCTCATGCGGCCGGATTAATGCACCAAGAAAATTTCTTATTCTAGTCTTGCTGAAATCGGTTCTCCAGATGTATCTCCAAACGGAACCGCGGTCTCGTTTCCGGCCAGCTCATATCTTGTATCATCAGCTTATAAATAGATGATAAAAGGAGCTGGAGCAATTGATAATCAAGTCTGAAGCACAGCAGTCTATGAGATTCTCTGCAAAGTCCCATTGGGCCGCGTATGCGGCAGCAATCTGGTCGGTGCTTTATATTCCGCCCCATGTGTATTTTGCACTCGGAGGCACGATAGGCTTGCCGGGTACTATGACGGAAAAATTTGAACCAGTATGGGCTCTCACTAACTGGGGAGCATCCTTTGCTTTGTTATTGGCCGGGCTGCTTGCATTGGGTCTTGCTCGTCCCATGGAACAAAAAATGGTGCGGTTGGCGCTGCTGGTTGTCTCTTGGTGCGCCTGTCTGATCCCGATTTTGCACGCTTGCTATGGTTTTGTCACGAAAGGACTTTATCTGCTGGGTGTGCTGCCCATTTACTTCTTCAACTTTTCCCATTGGAAAACAGTAGATATCGGAATGTTCATGATGCTGGATCTTCTGCTCTTTGAACCGTGGTTTCTGGTTGAAGGCATCTTGTTTGGTCTGGCGATTTGGCAGTTTCACCGCAGCGCTCAGGTGAAAATCGATGCGACTCTTGGAGGTGCTGCGGTTGATTGCGGGCAGCCTTACAAACACTGAGATTGCAGGGCATCTCTTCATCAGCGAGAAGACCGTAAAAGGTCATGTCAGCAATATTTTGAGCAAGCTGCATATGCTTGACCGCACGAAGGCAGTTGTCTTCGGCTGGGAGAATGGGCTGATGAAGCAGGATTGACGGACGCGATGCCTTTCTCGTACGAGACCTGCTGAAATCGGTTCTCCAGACGTGCCGCAAGACGGAACTGCAGTCTCGTTACCATTCTGCTCCATTGCGATAGGATCAGCTTATAGATTTTTTAAGGAGCTGGTGTAATTGGCAAGCAGTAAGTTAGTAATGAAGACGTCCAATAAGAATTCAGTCATGTCCGATTGGGCTGCATATGCGGCAGCGGTATGGTCGTTTCTTTATGGGGTGCTGGGACTGTATTGGGCGCTGGGAGGAGCAGGATTTCCTTTTGGGGAAAATGATGCCCGCGGGCATATGATGGGCTCCTTTTTGTCTCATGCGAGTGCGGATGCAGGCGGAATGATCATTGCTCTCGTCGGTATATTTAGCGCAGGGCTTGCTCTGGCCTCGGTTAAGGTTTGGAGGAGCCGGTGGATAAGCACCTTCCTGCTTGCTTATGCATGGACGATGTGTTTTGTGCTGATTGTGGCGATTCCCGACACCCGAATGATCCAAAATGTCGCTTACGCATTCATGCTTCACTTTCATCTCATGGATTGGCCCGTGATTAACCAGATCCTATGCATGGTCGGAGGCGTTTTATGGGGTGCGGCTGCAATGTCTTACTGGCGCCGTATGCGGGCTGCATGCGGAGCATGCGGACGAGTCGCTACTGCCGGAGCAGCTTTTATTTCGATAAATAGGCTGGGTAAATGGGTAACTTGGCTTGCTGCTATTTTTGCCCTCCCTTACGGGATTGTTCGCTGGGCATGGGCAGCAGGTTATCCTTTAGGAGCATCAGATCACTTATTGATTGCTGACCAGACCATTAGTAATCGTCTGGTAGAATTTGTTCTTGGCGGTTTGCCCATTGGGGGAGCTGTCTTAACGCTCGGATTCATTATGCGATGGGGCGAGGCTTTTCCCCGCTGGTGTCTGTTCTTGGCAGGAAAAAGAGTTCCAACTCTGCTCGCGGTCATTCCAGCGGCTTTCATTGCGGCATTAATGACGAACGCCGGACTGAAAATCTCACCCGTAATCATATCCGGTATCATGAAAGGCTCCATCAATGGAGATAATTGGGGTGAAATGGGTCCGACCTTGTTTTGGCTGCCATGGGGTATTGCACTGGGGATGGCTACAATCGCTTATTATATTCGCAGACGAGGACGCTGCAGACAATGTGGCCGGCTATGAAAGCATGGCTAGTAAAAATGGAAGATAGCGCAATAAATACAGATCATGATAAGGCTACGCGGTGAACGGTAACTTTGTTACGCTAACGGGCAGAATAGTTTAATCATTCCGCAATTATTTCAGGTATAGAGAATTACGAAGTTTTAAATCGTTATATACAATGGGTTGGGTAACGATAGCTTAACAATCACCAGGACGAAGCTACCGGCATGAGACGGCAGCCTCGTTGAACTAACGGGCAGTTATGTGTAATAAAAGTGGTATTTCGTATGGAAGCGAGCCTCACGCGCCTAAAAGTCACCAACTTTATAAATGTGGTTAGGTGATAATGAGCTTCAATTTACACAATAATAATCACGTTACAAACTCCTAAGCCTATAAAGAAATAGACTTAGGAGTTATTTTAATGGAAATGAAAAATAAAATTAATTTAACATGTATTGAATATTATTAATAAATAGTTTAATATAATTAAAAAAGGAGGAGTTAAATGGAAAGAGGAGATGTTCCTGCTTGGGTATTATCATTGGATAAAGAATCTCTGGAATTTATCAGGAAATTCATCTTGAACTCCGGATCATTGAAAAATATGGCCAATGATTATGATGTATCTTACCCTACTGTGCGTACGATGTTAGATAAGTTAATTAAGAAAATTGAGCTGCACAGCAAGGAAGACGATGTGGAATTCGTGAACATGATCAAGAATTTAGTGATTGATGAGCAGCTCGGTTTAGAAACCGCGAAAATAATTATTGCAAAATATAAGGCAGAAAAGGGAGATTAGGAAATGGAACATGTGATTCAGTTTGCTATCGCAGCAGGGATTTTAGTTGTACAATATTTTATCTCTAAACGTGCACATGTCTTTGCAGGTGCAGCTTTACCAGTCATTTATATTGGATTGTTTATTTATGGGTACGTTACTGATTTTTTTGTTGAAAGATCCACAGGTAATATACTGGCTGCATCCATTGGGGGAACTGTTTTACTTTTATCCGCTTGGATCAAAGGTCGAGAATCATTAGCAAAACAAAGAAAGAGAGAACTCAATAAAATGATAGTGAAGGATTTATAAGTTAACCATTATACCGCGGGGTCGAGTTCGGGAAACCAATTACGTTTGAGAACAACCGAGAAGGATTTGAGTTGTTCGTGAGTTGGTTCAGGAACATTTCAACAGAACAAGGTTTCCAGGATCATAAATGGCATGGAACCAACGGATCACTACTGGCTGATTCTTGCTCATTTGATAATCGCGGATTTCGAGAACATACCTTTTAATCAGGCTGATACGAGCAGACTAATTCTGCCGATTTCCATTCGTATTTAAGTTTTAATTCGTTTCCGCTGCGGTCGGCGGCCATAATGAAAGGCTCCGCTTTGGGCTCGCGCAATATAACCCGAATATCATTTCCTTCCTTCTCGTATTCCCCGAACCATATTTGGGTAATATTTCCCGTCGTTTCATGAACGGATAAAGGGTCCCTATCGGAAGTAGGATTTTCACGAAATTTCATCTCGGTGAAGCAAGCTGACGATTGGGAATCGGCGGCAAGCTTCCAGTTCCCCTCTAATTTCAATTCTGCGGCTTCCGTTTTTTTGGCATCATTACAACCAATCAGCAAGGAAACGGCAAATAATGCAGCGATCGTTCCTACTATACTTTTCATCAATAACCATCCACCCTCCACTGCATTTTAATTAATGTAATTTAATATGGTTGCGATTATGAAAATCGCATTGGAATATGGATTAGCTTGAATATTGTCTATAATCGCCGTCCTATGATTCTTCGCATACTTGTACATCGTCGGCGCAGAAATCTCGAAGCCGTTCTGCCGAGAGATGATTTTATTATTTAGGAGGCGCTGAAAACGTTGAAATAGTGCACTCCGTCGTGAGCGGTATCACCCGGTTTTGTTCTTCGATTGGTATTGAACCAGAGTTTATCCCCATTGGCGATTCCGATGCCCTCTATCTCAAAAAGGTCAGGGTATGCAGCGGACGTAACGCGGAATGACAGATTATTATCTGCATTTATTGTACCCGAGGCTGTAGATACATTACGATAAACAAGTACAATACTGACGTTTTTATATGTCAGCGGAACATATATAGTATCGTTATAATAACCGAAGCCCTGGAATGCATACGAGGTGATATTAGATACGGTACTGCCGTTGACCCGAGCATCTTCAATATTTAGGTTGAAGCCATCGGTTACATTAATTGTACCGCTGTTTGCCATCAGTGGGAGTGAACCCCTGTATAAGGTTCGTCCGGATTTGAAGAGAAAGTATATGTTGTTAGCGTCTTTGCTGGTAATCTTCATACCCGACATTGACTTGTTTAAACCTTTGTATTTGACTGTGTAGTTACCAACTTTGTAATATTTCGTTCCTACATACTTCAGTTTCACGAGACTCATACTGCCGGAGTTCATGGTGACGACGAACATATAATAATTTCCGCCGATTGTACTAAGCACCAAATCGTTGGCATGGCCGAGGTAGGTAGCATAAGTTGTCCCCTTATCACCGTTTGTCATGAGCGTAGTGGACCCGTCGCTCATTTTGGTACGGTAAATGACTGCCTTAGTATTATCACTGTTGACTTTTGCGGAATAGACGTAGGTAGATCCCACTGCAAATCCCTGTGCGGCGTAAGAGTTATTTGCATTGTTGAGCGTTGAGACGGTGGTGTAGGTGTTATAATATGCTGCATTGGCTGTGATGGGTATCAACATCGCTGTGCAGAGGAGAAAGACTACAAATAGGGTAAAATGTTTTATCGTTCTGATTCTTCTCGTAAACATACTCTTCATACACTATACCTCCATAAAAATATTATTTTATGTTGTTTATATAAATTGAATGAGTTTCCTACCCGGCTGCCGGCATAAACAACACAGAGTTGCTGCTTTTTATTGATATCATGGTAAGAAATGGTTCATTCTATCAATATATATTAACCTGAATCCGTTCGTGATCATACAGTAAATTTGGCCTAAAAGAATCCGTTCGTGATCGCAGGTTAATTTAGCTGAAAATAAAGGAAAATAGTAAGATATGAGAAATACTAAAGGGATATATTCTATATTTGGAGTATTTGGGGAGGGTTTTCGTTGAAATACTTTTATGGAATATTAGCGGTTTTGGGAGTTGTGTTGCCGTATTCGCAATTTTTTCCATGGATCATTCAGAATGGCCTGGATATGTCTCAATTAGTAGAAGAAATAACCCAAACGCGCATTGGATCATTTGCATGGATGGATGTTTTAGTATCAGCAATTGTACTTATTGGGTTCATTCTCTTCGAAGGCAAAAGAAATGGTATGAGGTCGTTATGGTTGCCGATTATAGGTACTCTTGTAGTAGGTGTTTCATTAGGCCTTCCTTTATTTTTATTACTTCGTGAAATACACATCGAGAAGAAAATACAAGGTTGAATTTCAGCACTTTTGAGCTAACGGATACGATAGCGCAATATAGATACGAAAGCACCTGGCAAGAACGATCGGCTGGCTGCTAATTCCGTTGAAGTAACTGGCAGCTATTTGCATGCGTTTGCACTGGTTGCTGCAATTGTGGTGTTATCCCTAAAAAATAAAAATAGGCTGCCGATTGTGTTTATAATTGGCAGCCTATTTTTATTGACGGTAATACTGGATCTTACTTTAACCCGAAAGCAGCCATTCCGATTTTGATACCCAACTGATTTTGATCGGAGCCCTTGGCATCGGTCGAATTTACTGAGTAAACTACTTTTCGCTGCAGGTCTCGGGTGGCAAACATACCATTGGCATACCCCGGTCTCGCTCCAGTCTTGCCCCAGAAGGTGATACCCTTGATCTCCGTCCGCATCATGCCCATGCTTAGCGTCGCCATTCCTACATCCTTATCGTCTTTATTCCATGCTGGAACGTCTGGCACTGTGAACATATGCTCCAACTCATCTTTATTTACCACATTACCGCTAAACAAAGCTGACATAAATACATTGAGATCATTTGTTGTAGAGATGATCTCGCCTGCGGCCCAAGTGAAAGACTGACTTCCTTCCGTAACGTCCACCAGCTCGGTTTTGCCACCTAGTTGGACTGCCTGGTATCCATGAGCATGTGTGCCAACGATTCGAATGTCACTTCCTGGTAGGTAAGTATTGTACAGGTCTAACGGCTGCACGATCCGGGATTGGACCTCAACTTCATAAGGGTTACCGGTCACTTTCTCAATTAACATGCCTGCAAGAATATAATTTATATTAAGATAGTGCTGTTTAGTGCCGGGCGTAAATTCCATCGGTTGACTGAAAGCCAACTTGACGAGCTCCTGTGGTGTCCAATTTTTGTACCGCATTTCTTCTTCACTCACATTTTCCGGTCGGTCAGGACTTGGCAGACCGCTCGTGTGATTGAGCAGTTGACCGACTTGAACAGGTGGGTATTCAGCGGGTAACAAACCGGGTAAATAATGCTGGATAGACTGATTCAAATCTACCTTCTGCTCGGAGACGAGCTGCAGCACGACAGCTGCGGTAAAAACCTTGGTGAGGCTACCTATGCGAAACCTTCCATCGGCCCGTGCAGATGAGTTGGAAATGATATCCGATACTCCAGATGCTCCCATCCAGCTGTCTGTTGGGGTACCCACATAGACTAAGGCAGCTGTGGCTTTCGAGTTTGGTAAATCAGACATCACTTTGCGTGCGGCTCCAAGATCCAATGGGGGGAGAACATTTTCTGCAGGTGCTAGGGCCGTCTTGCTAGACGTATCTTGGGGAGCTGCAGAAGAAGGAAAGGGCTTTGCAAAAGTGCCGGTTGCCAAAACAACGGCAAGGATAGAATAGCTGATTGCTCTCAGCATAAGATTAATCCTCCTCATAATTTTTGATATTCTTAGTGTACAAAAAGAGATATCGTCCAGGTATTGGCCATAGTCTAGACTTTCATCTGGTCTCTGGTCTAGATCAGCTGGTTAAGCTAATGGGGAATCGCGGCAGCTCCTCTTTTGTTCATTCAAGTAACTGGCAGGATAATTCAACCAATTATTGGATATTTCAATTATAGTGGAACGAATAATTTGATAGGTCATACGAAGCCATCAAACGGTGTAATTTATCTTTACCACGTTAGTTACTTTTATTTTTTTATGGATATGGTTCTCCGTTAACTCTCGCCCAGCAATACATCTGTACAAAACACTGTTAATAAAAAGCGAACGATCAGGTATCCCTAGAGGGAACCTGATCGTTCGCTTGTATATCCTTTAACAACATTTATATTCTGATTGAATGTAATCAAACCCGTATAAACATTCTCGCCGTAATCACGTAGGTCATACCTATGAAGCGCTAATGGGTAATTGGAATCGGCCTATTTCTAGATCCCGTGAGCAGGATAAGCACCATGCTTGCCCGTTAAGGCAACCTTACCATCTTTGTACACCCGGGTGCTGTACTACCAGTCTATATTGGGTGACGGGTTGAAGGTCGGAATATTGACTGCGGCACGAAGGTTGATATCGGCATAATCACGGTTCATAGCTGCCATCTTCATTTTGACAATATAGGTGGACCGCTCGCAGAGCGCTACTTCGATATAATCTGTTTCTCGGAGACGAGAAACCATTCCTTGGAGAAGGTTGGCTTCATATATAAGCGAACATAGTAGTTCCCGGCTTTATCAAAATTATATTCGGTCGTATCCGTTAGAAACCAGAAGTTTTCCTTGGAACTGTCCTTGGAGCCCCGCGTATCCAGAGATTGAATCAGCTTTTCTTTATTCTGGGGGCTTGTAATTGTAATTTTCAGTTCGGCGATGTCTGTCCTCAGATTGTCTACTTGCGCCAATACACTGATCGGATGCGTGCCTTTGGGTACATCGCCGAAAGCGCCCTTGGTTGAGAGTGTCGTTAAATGAACATTAGGCTTGTAGATGTTAAGTTTATTCTGTTCCTCATCCCACTTCAGCATGACCTGCTGCTCATTGGAGAGCTGATTCAAGGGAACGTAGACCTTCCCGTCGATCTCGACGGCCTTGCTGCTCTGTTCGGAGTTGTTCACGAATATTTTGATATCGTTCGACATGGCATAAAGCAGCGACCCGCCCCATAGACAGAGGATGAGCAGAATGACGCCAACCCGTACTTTCATGACACGCAACCTCCCATTTATTCTAATAAGAGGTTATACCTTCCAAATCGGCAAAGGTTGTGTTGTAAAGGCTATTATTTTGAAAAATAGTATCTTTCTTTTCGTTCATTCTGCATCGTATCTCTGAAAAAATGGCGCTCTCTGGCACTTACGCCTGTAGTTCCAAATCGCGGGCCGCCGAACGGATATATGCGGCAGCTGCCTTATAATCCTCGGGGGTGGACAGATGCTCCAGCATTAAGGGGGTATCCGGATCGAGCTTGCTCAATTCACGCAGAAAAGTCGGATAATGCAAAGCGCCCTTCCCGGGAATGGTTTCATCGAGATGAATCACGGTCAGCGTGTCGTCGAGCAGCAGATCTTTCGCATGACAGCTCTTGATGTAGGGGCCGAGCTTGTCGAAGCATTCCTTAATCAAGGCGGCGTTGTTGAAGTACAGCTGCGGACTGGATATGAGATTGACCGGATCGAGATGTACGGCAAACTGCGGCCGATCGATCGCGTGGACTAGCCGGACATAATTGTCGGCCGAGTCAGGGAAAACCCACTGCATCGTCTCCAGGGCGTAGAAGCTCCTCGTCGGCTTAACGCTGTCAATAATTTCGCGAACCGTGTCGACAATGAGGGCGAATGTATCGGCTGATAAATTATCCGGATGGGGGCCCGCCCAGCGGGAGGAGCGGGATCCCGCGATATTGACGCAGCACCGCGCGCCGACGCGGTCGGCTAGAGCGAGCCGCTGCTTGCAGTAAGCGATTGCTTTGCTTCTTATCTCGTCGTCCGGGCTGATTGGATTGCTCCAGGCGCCCACCTCGGCGATCACGATATTCGCCTCGCGTGCGGCATCGACATAAGCTTGGAGAACCGGCTCATCCTCCACATCCAATTCCGGACAATAAGCAGCGGTATAGCCCTGACGCTGCAGCGCTTCAATCCATTGCGCCGGATCGGAAACGTTTTCAAACAGCGGGCCGCCTAATCTCATCACATTTCATCTCCTTAAAGCATGCATCAGTATGGTTAACAGGTATCTCATATACATCTTCATATGTATCGATTCCATCTGTTACTATTTTATCGCAGAAGGGCGGGGAATGAATATAGCATTATTTTGTGTGCTTATGTAAGAACATCTATCATAGAAAAAGCCCGTACGTCCGCCGGAACAGGCCTCGATACGGGCAATATGAGGGGCTGCAGCGCCCACGGTATATAGCTCTGCGTGCCGGCTGCCGCTTGCGCTTGGAGAGGGAGGCGCAAGCCGGAATCATCCGTTACAGCTTGAATCGGTGAGCTAACGACTGCATATCATTCGACATGGAACGCAGAGATTGAGCCGAGGCGCTGATCTCTTCCATGGAAGCCAGCTGTTCTTCGGTCGAAGCCGAAATCTGCTGTGCCAGCTGACTGGCTTGAACGGAGACGTGGCGTACCTCCTGCAGAGCGGCGGCGATTTCCTGCGAGCCGGCTGTCATCTGTTCCGCCGCCGCGGAAGCCTCCTGAACTTGACTCACAACGCTTCGGGTCGCGATTAGAATCCGCCGGAACGCTTCTCCGCTATGCTCGATCGATTCAACCCCCTGGACCACTTCGTGCTCGCCCTTGTCCATTGCGGCAGCCGCCTGTTCGATATTCCCCTGGATCGTAATAATGAGATCGGCAACCTGTTGAGCCGATTCGCGGGAACGCTCCGCCAGCTTCCGCACTTCTCCGGCAACGACCGCGAACCCTTTGCCTTGCTCGCCCGCCCGTGCAGCCTCGATGGAGGCATTCAAGGCAAGCAGGTTGGTTTGCGTTGATATATCGGTCATGACCGATACAATCTCGCCAATTTCCTGCGAGCGTTTGCCAAGCGCGGCTACAATGGAGGCGATGTCGCCGACGGTTGCCCGTACCGTATTCATCTGCTCCGCGGATTGGACGATGAGACGGTTCCCTTGTTCCGCTTCCTTCAAGGTCAGCGTCGAAGCGTCGTAGGCGGTCGACGAGGTGGACGCGACGCGTTGAATGCCGACCGACATTTCTTCCATGGCAATTGCGCTATCTTTGATCCGCTTTTCTTGCGCGGAGCTGCTGGCGACCACGTTCTCGACGGAAACGGAGATCGCATTCGTCGCTTGAGTCGTTTGATCGATGGAGGCATTCAGATCGATGGAAGCGGACGAGAGCGAATCCGCGCCCGTTAACAGCCCGGATGCCATCTCCCGCAAGCTTCCATTCATCGATGTGAATGAAACGGCGAGCTCTCCGATTTCATCCTTGTTGCGCACGCGAAGCTCTTCCGTACGCAGATCGCCGGTAGCGAGCTGCCCGGCATGATCGGCAAGCTTGCGAAGCGGTCTCGAGATATGCAGGCTGAATAAGGTAATGATAAGTCCGCCGACAGCCCAGCAGCTGATTAACGTAATGAGGATCGTATTCAGAATGCGGGTCTGCCCTGAAGTATAGTCCTGCATATAAGAGCCGCCTGCCACAATCCAGCCCCACTTCGGGCTGATCTCGGCGTATGTAATTTTCTCGGCTTCCTTCGTCGAATCCGGCAGCGGCCAGTCGTATGTTGTGAAGCCCCCGCCGTCCTGCGCCTTTTTCACTAAATCCTGTATGTAATAGAATCCGCTGCTCGTCTTCTTGTCCATGATGTTCTGCCCTTCAAGCAGAGGGTGGGCGAGCAAGGTTCCCTTCGTATCGATGACATAGAAGTATCCGTGCTTTCCGAGATCGATATGAGGATTAATGGTGCGGGTATCTCCGGTCTTCAGCCCAAGCAAAATCTGTTTGACTTCCTCCTGAGCTTCCTTCTCCGACATCGTTCCCTTCTCGACCGCGGCCTCATAGACCGCCGTTATTTCGAGGCCCATCTTCACCGTGTTGCTCAAATCTTTCTTAATCAATTCATCGGATTCGGATTTTGCGACATTATAGCTGATGATGCCCAATACGGATACCGGTATAAGAAGCATTAATAAGGATACAAGCAGCAGCTTGGATCGTATCGTCAGTTTTAATCCGCGCCTTGATTTCGCCATGGCCTTCCCTCCCATTGAATTCCCCAGACATTTGTCCTATTATACACCTTCATGGGTATTTATGCTTATTTTTATTGGCATGATTTGTTATATTTTGTTGAACTTTGATGTATTCGCGAGCGATTACCTATATAGTGAACGAATAAAAAGA
This sequence comes from Paenibacillus spongiae, assembly GCF_024734895.1. Classification (NCBI taxonomy): domain Bacteria; kingdom Bacillati; phylum Bacillota; class Bacilli; order Caryophanales; family Paenibacillaceae; genus Paenibacillus; species Paenibacillus spongiae. Next base: position 6,683,577 of record NZ_CP091430.1, on the reverse strand, counting down.
AAGATATAAAGAGATGCATATGGAATGACCCTGGAGAAGCGCTGGTGCGCGCCATTGTTCGCAGGATTTCGATCCATATAGCTGTCATATTGAATGGAATGCAAAGAAATTTGAAATCGCTGCAACTTAATTCCATTGGATGGCATCTTATGTCCAGAGAGAGAGGGGGGAGCGGCCTGAATGTCGTGCATGGCTTAAAAGATAAAGATGAAGCCGCGCTTCAAGCACTCATGGGGCAATATGGCGACTATTTGCTTCGGACAGCCTTCCTGCTGCTTAAAGATTTGCAATCGGCTGAGGAGGCGGTTCAGGATACGTTCGTCACCGCCTTTCACAAGATCGGACAGCTCCGCGAAGAGGAACAGCTGAAGAGCTGGCTCACCCGAATCGTCATCAATCGGTGCCGGATGAGGCAGCGGACATGGGGATGGAGGAATCTGCTTCCTTTTGCGAGGATGGAAGACCACGTGGAGGAACATCACCCGGATCCGGAGCTGCAGGTGATGCAGCGCTGGCGCAATGAGAGGTTGAGCGATGCGGTGCATCGGCTGGATTACATCTATCGGGAAGCGATTACGCTCTATTATTATAACGAACTGAGTATACGGGAGATCGCATCCCACACCGGAGCGAACGAGAATACAATCAAGGCAAGATTGACCAGGGGGCGGCTTCAGCTGCGGAAGCTGCTCGAAGAAGGAGGAGGCTATGAGCCATGACGGATGAGCAAGGGATTAAATCGCGGCTGGACGAAGAGCTCGCGGAGATTAAATTTACCGGGCATGCCCGCGTGCGGAATCGGACGCATCCCCGGACATGGCGAGACAAAGCGTCGGCCTTCTGGAATAAGGAATTGGAGCTTCCGCTTCTGCCTATCGGAGCGGCTGCCGCGCTTCTATTATTCTGGGCCGCCTCGCTTCAGCCGGATGATTCGTCCACGGAAGGGGAGATCCAATTGGCCGGCCGGGAACTGATCGAGGCCGGGGGCAATACGTATTGGAAGGATGTTTACGAGGAGGCCGTGCGGAAGCATGAAGATGAAAATAAAGGTTAAAGTAAAGCATCTCGTGCTGACGCTTCTCGCTCTCGGCGCCCTGATTCTGCTAACGGACAACGTGCTTCTTCCGCAATGGAGACACCTTGCCGCAGGGGGGCAGCCTGCGGAAGGGACGGACGGGATCGGCAGTAAGGCGGAGCTGCTGGAAGCTCTCGCTCATCCTAAGAATGACAAACAGAAGTGGTTGTTAATTCGCGACTATATCATCGAAAATGGGGCCGAGTCGATTGTAAGGGATGTCGATCTAACTGTAGGCCCCGGATTCACGCAAAGCGGAGGAGGCGTCACGGGTGAGCACAGCTTGAAAGACCCGTTAAGCTGGGCCGAGAGGCTGCCTTATCTGGAGCAGTACGTAGAGGGTGGTCCGGTCGACGGCTATTATGTGCGGGCAGCCAAACAGGTTGCCTTCTATTACGGAAATTACGGGCAGCCGGATAAGGCGATTGAGCAGCTGGAACTTGCCAATAAGCGGATAAACGATGCTCCCTCGCACGATAATTATTACGTGAAAGAAATTTGGCTGGCGCAGGCCAAGCTGCTCGCGGAACAGGACGATAAGGCCGCCGCACTGGAGACATTGGACCGGCTGACGAAAGCGTATGCGGCTTCGGATACGCATCTGAACGGCGAGATCGTTCGGATCCGGGCCCAGCTGCTGATGAGCGAAGGGAATTTGAAGGAGGCGCTCGCTCAGGTTAAGCGGCAGGTTAAGGAGGAAAAGCAATTTTGGGAGGAGGTCACGAAGGACTTCCTGGGGAAGGAAGCTCCTCTGTCGCTGATGGCGGAGCAGCTGACGATGCTTCGAGACGAACTGGAGCGGGTGCTGAAGCAAGGGGGCGAAGTATCTGAAGTCTCGGGAACGGTCAAGCGCAGCGATGGAACGCCGATGCCGGGGGTTGCCGTTTTCTTGCGGCAGCGGGAAGCGGTGAACCACAGTGTGCTCGAAGGCGAGCCTTATCAAACCGTAACCGGAGCGGATGGAAGCTTCTCCTTCCGGGGCGTTCTTGAAGGAAGCTACCAAATCTTCCTCGGATTTAAATACGATCAGATCGACGGCTATACTTGGCCTGTCGAACCCGACACCTGGATTGATGTGAAGGGAGGAGCTGCTTCGGCGGAGCAACTTATCGTCCTCACGCCGCTCATTGAGCTAATGTCACCCGTCAATCAGCAGAACGTGACCGGATCCGATATCGAATTCCGTTGGGAGGAGATTGAGGGTGCCGCTTATTATAACCTGGAGGGTGCGATCCCGATTAAAAATGGATCTGTTCACCCAACGATTCGTACACATGTGAAGGGCAATCAGATCCGGATTCCGCTGGAGGAGCTCTATGAAACGGTAGCGGGTATTTCCTTTGGCGAGACCGGTGATTGGCGATCGGTTTCTCCAGAGCCTCTGCTTGGGTTCGCCGATACGGAAAACCGGTTCTCATGGGGCGTGCAGGCCTTCGATGCGAACGGACGTCTGCTGACGCGGAGCGGCGGGTACCGGCTGCGGGAGGAAACGGTAGGGAACTTGCCCTTCTTCTATATCAAAGAGCGTACGATGACGAAGGCCGACCACCTGCTTCGGAAGGGCAAAATGGATGAGGCGTTTGACGCGTACAAAGAAGACTACGAGCAGGACGCGGGCGATGTCCACAGCTTGCAGATGATGATCCGAATGCTGGAAGCGAAGGTATCCGTGATGGATGAGAAGCGGTATGAGGACGAGGCGCTGACCTATCTGCAGAAGCTGGGGGAGCTCCGGCCTTCGGCAGCCGTGTTAAGCCGGCTCGCCGGTTATTATTACGAGCGAGAGGATTGGCCCGCTTATCACGAGGCCATTGCTGAATATCTCCGTGTAAGCCCAGTGCCGCTGAACGAGTATGAACAGTCCGTCTATGCGACGGCGCTCATGAGACAGGGGAAGCTGGAGGAAGCGCTGGGGCGATATAAGCAGGCGCTTCAGAAGGATATCAGCCACCGGTTCGTCGGCAATTATGTGGCGATCCTCATTTACTCGAACAAGACCCTGCTTCCGGCCATCGAAGCTGCCGAGCAATATCCGGAGCGGAGTTACGGCCCGGAGAAGAACGATTGGAGCGAGCTCTTGCGGAACATGCAGGAGGAGGGAGAACAGTTCAAGGACCCCCAAGCAGCTAATAAGCCGGTGGCTGGCCAGGCAGGTCGGATTGGAGAGGGTCTGGCTGGTCAGAAGGCGGGGAATGGTGACGGCTGGGAAGCTTACCGAATGGAGCTGAACCGTCAGCTTGACCTGTATTTCCAGGGCGAAGAGGAGAAGCTGGAGACTTGGTTGTCCGAAGCTGCAGGGACGCCGGCCATGAAGAATTTCATTCGCGCGCTGCTGACTGTCGGCTAGAAGAGATATGTGCCGCCGGCTGTAAGTCCAAAAAAGGGCGTTACAGGCCGGGTCCGTGCCGGAATATGAAGCTGTAAGACCGAAAAACGGACTTACAGCTAGAGGCGGGCGGATCGTGCGAGCCCGAGAGCGGCTGCAAGTCCGAATAAGGCGAAAAAGGGCGTTACAGCTGCGTACGAAGAGGAATCGCGCAGCGTAAGGCCCTTTTGGTCGTTATAGCATGTGGATATCGCAAATGCAGCGAAATTTGAAGCGGCCGGCTTCTTCGATCGGGACACGCTTCCTTTTAATCGTGCTGCGTGTCTCGAATCAGGCCTGCAGCTCGATCCGAAGCGGACCGAAGGATATCTCGGCGCCACCTGGAGGCGTTAGCTTCATCTCGATGACATCGCCGTCCTGCACCGCTCCTACGCCTGCAGGGGTACCGGTATAAATGATGTCCCCCGCATCCAAACCAAAATGAAGGCCGATATAATCGACCAGCGCTTGGATCGAGAAAATCATCTCGGCCGGCGAGCCGGCTTGAACAGTCGCTCCGTTCTTCGTTAAGCTGAACTGCAGCTCCGAGAAGCGGCTGTCCCCTTCGTAGGGAATGAACTCGCTCAATACCGCGGAGCCTTTGAAGCCCTTGGCAAGCAGCCACGGATGACGTTTCTCCTTCAAGGCCGACTGCACGTCTCTGGCCGTCCAGTCAATGCCGAGCGCAATCCCGTCAATCAGCTGCCCCAGCGGCCTGCCTGCCTCGTACGGCGCCCCGATGCGAACGACCAATTCGAGCTCATGATGGATCTCCCCGACCCCGCCGGGAAGGCGAAGAATTCCTTCTGCCGGATGCAGGGCATGCGTCGGCTTCGAGAAAATCATCGGCTGCTCGGGTACATCATTGCCTAGTTCCTTGGCATGCAGCGCATAATTTCGGCCTACACAGTAAATATTGCGGATGGAATCCAATGCGGACATACGGCGATCACTCCTTTTCATGCCCCTATTATAACGTGTCCGCCTGCTGGATAAAACGATTAAAGCCGATTGCCGCTGTTGGTTTGTCCATTGACAGGGTGAAATGACCGTGATAGTATGCCTGAATATCGCTGCTGACCTGAACTTCATACAGCGCAGACTGACCGTTAAGGAGACGAACGTTTAACGCCATGAAAGCTACTTCCTCGTCAAAATTAAACGCAGATAATCGTTCTATGCCTTCCGCCGGCCGTCTATGGATGGCGATCATTCTAGGCGGTCTTTCCGCATTCGGGCCGCTGTGCCTGGACATGTATTTGCCGGCCCTTCCCATACTGGCCAGCGATCTGAATACAAGCGTTTCGCTCGCCCAGCTTAGCTTGACCGCCTGCATGCTCGGCCTTTCGCTGGGACAGCTATTGGCTGGCCCGATCAGCGATGTTAGAGGCCGCCGCTTTCCGCTTCTGATCGGACTCGTCGTCTTCGCCATCACATCGGTATTGTGTGTAATCGCCGATTCGATCTGGCTCTTCCTGGCCTTGCGATTCGTTCAGGGGCTTGCCGGCGCAGCCGGCATCGTTATCTCCCGGGCCATCGTGCGGGATCTCTACTCGGGAACGGAGCTGACCAAGTTTTACGCGAAGCTCATGCTGGTCAATGGAGCTGCTCCGATTCTCGCGCCGATCATTGGCGGATTTATTCTGAAGTCGGCCTCTTGGCGGGTGGTTTTTATCGTGCTTGCCGTCTTCGGGCTGGTGATGCTTGCGGGCATCTTGTTCGGATTGGGAGAGTCGCATCCTGAAGGCCGGCGCTCGAAAGGCGGAATCGGCCAGACATTGCGGACGTTTGGCGGTCTATTCCGAGACCGGTCCTTCATGGGGTATGCGCTGACACAAGGCTTCGTAATGGCCGCTATGTTCGCCTATATATCCGGGTCGCCATTCGTGCTGCAGGAATTTTTCGGCGTTACGCCCCAGACGTTCAGTTATATCTTTGCCATGAACGGCCTAGGCATTATTGCCGCAACGCAAATTACCGGCCGATTAGCGGGACGCATCGGCGAATCGAAGCTGCTCAAGTACGGTTTGAGTATCGCCGCGTTCGGCGGATTGCTGCTGTTTATCGTCATTGCGGCGGGAGCGGGCTTATACGCTGTCTTAATCCCGCTGTTCCTGATCGTGTCGAGCGTCGGGATCGTATCCACGGCAAGCTTCTCGCTCGCGCTGCAGAATCACGGCCAATCCGCTGGCACGGCCTCCGCGCTGCTGGGATTGTTGTCCTTGATGATCGGCGGTTTGGCGGCGCCGCTTGTCGGTCTCGGCGGCAGCGGGACCGCCCTGCCGCTCGCGATCGTCATCCTCGCTGCGGAAGCGGGTGCAGTGCTCTGCTATACGATACTGCTGCGGCCGGCTGCAAGAGGCCTCCAGTAAAAAATTCGTGCCCCCCAATGGAGGCACGAATTTTTTTGTGTGCAGCGGTTTGTGTGCAGCGGATGGAAGCGCCGCTATTGCTCATTCCCTATTTGCGCATTACCGAGCACAACCGAGCACAACCACCCATAACCGCCCACAGCCACCCGCAGCCGCACGCTACCCCCGGTGTCCCGGTGCAGAACGGTGAGCCGCTTTGCCCTGCCGGTATTCCCGCGGCGAGGAGCGCGTAATTTTTTTGAACGTCTTGCCGAAATGCGAGAAATTGCCGAAGCCGACGGCGGAGGAGATGTCCGTAATGGACATCGAGGTTTCATGCAGCAGCCGCTGCGCTTCCTTCACGCGAGTCAGATTCAAATAATCGATAATGGTAAAGCCGGTCACTTCCTTGAAGACGCGGCTCAAATAGTAGGGACTGACATAGAACCGCTTCGATAAGTCGTGAATATGCACGGTCTCGGCGTAATTGGCATTCAAATAGCGGGCCACCTCGGAAATCTTGTCATGAATGGCGGAGGTGCCGCCCGGCTTCACCGGAATATTCGTCTGCAGGAACCGGGCGCACAGAAGCAGGATATCATTAAGAGCCTGGCTCAAGTACAGCTCGCACCCAGCCGGCTCATCGCGCAGCTCATTCATCATGCGGCGGATATGCGCGTCGACCTGAAGCTTTGCTTCTCCGGGAAGGCGGACAACAGGGTTATCCGGCGCGAACGGGCTGAGCAGCAGCTTGGCTTGCGAATCAGTCCATTCGCGGATATAACGGTCATCGAAATAGATGACGATGCGCTGGTGCGACGAGTCTCCCGCCTGCGTCGTCTTATGCACCTCGTTCTTCCGGATGAAGACCAGGTCTCCTGCTTGAACCAGGTAGGACGCATCCTTGACGAAGTAGACCCTCGACCCCGATAGCAAATAGTACATTTCATAGTAGGGGTGGAAATGGTTTTGCCGCATGTTGTAAGGCTCGATTCGTCTGGCATATTCAACGTAGAATGGATCGGCTGCCGACCCGTGCTTCATCATGTCGGGGTAGGTCATTCTGAGCCTCCCGGGCTTGATTTAGTATTTTTTGTTATTATAGCAAGATATGCGGGGTTACAGGGTGTTTGGGCAAAAAACGAGGCGAAAAAGATGCAATTTAAGCTTATTCTTAGGGAAGCACCTCATTAAATTGAGAAAAGGATGAGCCATGATGAGCAAGAAGAAAAAATATGTTCTGGTCGGTTCTGGCGGCAGAGCGCAGTTTTTCTACGGGGCAATTGCCAAGGAATACAGGGATACGTCGGAGCTGCTTGCATTCTGCGATACGAATCAGACCCGCATGGACTACGCGAACAGAGTACTGGCCAACCATTACGGCTATCCGCAGGTCCGCACCTACAAAGCGGAGCAGTTCGATGCGATGATCGAACAGGAGAAGCCGGATGCCGTCATTGTGACAAGCGTAGACCGCACCCACCACACGTACATCATCCGCGCCATGGAGCTCGGCTGCGATGTCATTACCGAGAAACCGATGACCGTGGATGAGCGCAAATGCCAGGACATTCTCGACGCGGTCGAGCGTACGGGACGCAGCGTCCGCGTCACGTTCAACTACCGTTATGCCCCGCATCATACGAAGGTGCGCGAATTGATCGAGGACGGCACGATCGGGAAGGTGACCTCCGTCCATTTTGAATGGCTGCTGGATACGCAGCACGGAGCGGACTATTTCCGCCGCTGGCATCGCGACAAGCGCAATAGCGGAGGGCTTCTCGTGCACAAATCGACCCATCATTTCGACCTCGTCAATTTCTGGATCGGCTCTGAGCCGGATACGGTATTCTCGATGGGCGATCTGCTCTTCTACGGCAAGGAGAATGCTGAGCGGCGCGGCGTGACCCGCTTCTATGACCGTGCAACGGGCAATCCGAACGCGAAGGACGATCCGTTCGCGCTTCATCTGGATACCAACGATTATCTCAAGGCGCTGTACTTGGATGCCGAGAAGGAAGACGGGTACAGGCGAGACCAGAGCGTGTTCGGCGACGGCATCAGCATCGAGGATACGATGGGCGTAATGGTCCGGTACAAGAACAATGCGATTCTGACTTATTCGCTCAATGCCTACATGCCTTGGGAAGGCTACCGCATCGCCTTTAACGGCACGAAGGGCCGGCTCGAGCTGACCGTCGTCGAGAGCTCCTATGTCAATTCCGGCGGCGACAAGGCACTGGAAGGCGCGCTCAAAGGGAAAACGATGACGGTGTTTCCGATGTTCGAGGCTCCTTATAAGGTGGAGGTTGAAGAAGGCGTCGGCGGACATGGCGGAGGAGATCCGGTGCTGCTCAACGATATTTTTGGCACGCCGGTGGAGGATCGGTATAAGCGTGCGGCGAATCATATTGATGGAGCGCGTTCGATTCTGACAGGCATTGCGGCCAACCGTTCCATACGGACCGGACAGCCTGTCAAGGTTGAGGATCTGGTCAAATTTCATTGACGCGCAAGAGGAGGAACGCACGAAAGTGAAACCGTTCTTGGATAACAACTTTTTGCTGACAAACGAGGTGGCGGAGCGGCTGTATCATGAGGTTGCCGCCAAACAGCCCATTATCGACTACCACTGCCACTTGAATCCGCAGGAGATTTATGAGAACAAGCGGTTCAACAATCTAACGGAGCTATGGCTATATGGCGATCACTACAAATGGCGGGCAATGCGCGCGAACGGCATTGCGGAACCGCTGGTGACCGGCGGAGACGGCGTCAGCGATTATGACCGGTTTCTGGCATGGGCGCGCACGGTCCCAAACACGCTTGGGAACCCGCTGTATCATTGGTCGCATCTGGAGCTTCAGCGGTATTTCGGCATCCATGATCTCATTAACGAGAAGAATGCGCCGTCGATCTGGGAGCGTGCCAACGCCCAGCTTCAGACGAATGCATTCACGGTGCGCGAGCTGATTCGCAGAAGCGATGTGCGCGTCATCTGTACCACGGATGATCCGGCGGATACATTGGAATATCATATCGGCATCCGGGAGCTCGAAGACTTTGATTGCGCGGTGCTGCCTTCGTTCCGCCCGGACAAGAGCTTGGAGATCCGCCGCGATACGTTCCTGCCATGGATTCAGCGGATGGAGAAGGCGACGGGATCTGCCATTGCGGATTATGACGGGCTGCTGGCTGCGCTCGGGGAGCGAGCGAATTTCTTCCACGAGGCGGGTTGTCTGGTATCCGATCACGCGCTGGACATCGTGCCGTTCGAAGAGACGACCGCGCAGGAAGTATCGGCTATATTCGCCAAAGCGCTTAGCGGGCAGCCGGTGAGCGCGGAAGAGGAGCGCAAATACAAGACGCATACGATGCTGTTCCTCGGCCGGCTCTATGCCAAGCTGGGCTGGACGATGCAGCTGCACATTCATGCAAGCCGGAATAACAACAGCCGGATGTTCGGTGCGATCGGTCCGGATACGGGCTATGATGCCATACATGACGGACAGCTCGCTTATCCGCTCGCCAGGCTGCTTGACCTGCTGGAGTCGGAAGGCTCGCTGCCCAAAACGATTCTGTATTCGCTCAATCCGAAGGATTACTACGTCATGTCTACGATTATGGGAAGCTTCCAGGACGGTTCGGCGCCGGGCAAAATGCAGCTGGGCTCGGCATGGTGGTTCAACGATACGAAGGATGGCATGCTGGAGCAAATGAACGCGCTGGCCAATACGGGCCTGCTCAGCCAGTTCGTCGGTATGCTGACCGATTCCCGCAGCTTCCTTTCCTACACGAGGCATGAATATTTCCGCCGGATCCTCTGCAGCCTGCTCGGCGAATGGGTGGTCCGCGGCGAAGCGCCTTATGACATGGAGCTGCTCGGCGGCATGGTGGAGAACATCTCTTATCAGAATGCCCGCCATTATTTTGGATTTCCGTCCTTGAAGGCGTAGCGCGGCCTTGAACAAGCAGAAGCTGTGCCCCAATTATATGGCGAAGAACCCTGGCTTGTATGGCCGGGGTTCTTATTTTATTTCGGAGGCAGCTAATCCCGCCGCCAAGAATGGCGCGAGCGTGATCCTATTGTACGAAAGAGGACGGCGGCATATTTTCGTTTTATGCCAAAAATATTGTGTGTTTGGTTGTTATTGATTGTTTTTTATATTGACTTAAATGGTGTCCGGCGTTAAGATAAACACCGTATTCATGAATTTGAGACGTGGGAAGTGAGACAATGATCGTCGCATTGCTGCTTGTTCTATGCTCCGGTTTAACGCATGCGGTATGGAATCTGTTCACGAAAACGAGTAAGAATAAGCGGGTCTTTCTATGGTGGATTCATATTTTCGCTACGGTGGCGCTGCTCCCGAATTTCGTCTTGGAGCTAAGTAAGGGCGGATTCGGTTACAGGGGGATTCTCTTGATGTTGGGCTCGCTGATGTTTCAATGCCTGTACATTCTGCTGCTCCCAAGAGCCTATGAACGCGGCGACATGTCGCGGACGTATCCGATCATGAGGGGAACCGGGGCGCTGCTGGTGCCTGTCGTCAGCGTATGGCTGTACGGCGAATCGTTGTCGATTATCGGGTGGCTGGGCGTCTTGAGCATTGCAGCAGGCTTGTTCGTCATCGGCGGATTCGCCGGGAAGCGGGAGAAGGGGGAGCATTCGGTGCTCTACTTCCTTATACCGGCCTTCATGAACGGTCTGTGCATTACCGGCTACGTCCTCATTGACAAGTCGCTGCTGGATTACTTGTCCCCCTTGTCGCTGCTGGAGCTCGGCAATATCGCCTATATCCTTATTCTGACCCCGCTCGTGCTGCGCTCGGGCGAGATGAAGAAGGAACTCGCGATCAATTGGCGGACGATCGCGGTTGGCGCCTTCTTGTCCCCGGGGTCGTATTTCTTGTTCCTGCTCGCGGTTAACATTGCGCCGTTATCGCATGTAGCGCCAATTCGCGAGATGGGCACCGTATTCGGAACACTGCTCGGCGTCTTCCTGCTGAAGGAAGCCAACGGCTGGCAGAGAATCGCCATGTCGGGGGTGATTACCGCAGGCGTTATCTCCATTGGATTTTGGGGAACGCCTTAATAATCCGTATGAAATGCAGCGCCCTTTGAGCCGGTACAGGTACAGGTCAAGGGGCGCTTTTTGCTGCTGTCATACCGTTATTTTGCGGCATTGCAGCAGATACAGCCGATGATTGGAGTAAGCCCATTCGATATCGAGCGCCTCGCCGAATACCGCCTCGCACTGTGCCGCAAGCCCATCGAGCTGACGCGCCTGTTCGTCCGTTAAGCAAGCTTGCCGGCTGAGGGAAGGGTCGAGCTTCACTTCATGCGTCCCTCCGAGCTCATCAGGAACGATTGCCGTTTCTTTATCGCCGATATGAACGCTGATCGAGGCGGCGCCTCTGCTCACCGTGTACAGGTCGGGAATAATTCGTCCGGAGGCGATACTCTCGCCGAGCCCCCAGCATGCCTCGATAACACGTTCGTCTTCACCTGTTACAGGATGTCTGGTGAACATCACTCCCGAGCAATCGGCTTCAATCGTCTCTTGTACAATAACGCCGACGGGAGCCGGGGCCGATCCGCCTTGCTTTCGTTGATAGGCGATTGCCTGCGGCGAACGACCGGAATCGGCAATGAGCCGAACGGCTTCCAGCAGACGGTCCCCGTCCGCAATGTTTAAGACGGTCTTGTAAATACCGGCGAAGCTGGCATAATCCCCATCCTCGCCAACGGCCGATGAACGGACGGCGAACCGCATGGACGAGGCGCCGGCAGCGGTGATGAGCTCCCGGATGGTTGTCTCATCACCGCTTATGATACGGATGGCACTTTCATGGGATATGGCATAACCGGCGGGTACCGGCAATCCGGCCCGCAGGGCTGCCCCCAATTGAACGGCTTTCCCGCCATATGCGAGCGGATCGAACGCTTCCTCCAAGGGGACGACGCTCATTCGCTGTCCTTCTTTGCAGCGCCTGGAATCCTTGCGACCTCGTCGCAGCGGTCGAAAAACTCCGTCTGCAGCTTCAGAACGGTTTCGTCCTTCTTGATCTGTCTGAGGGCCTCCGCGAAATTCTGCGCGCAGAATTCAATGTAAGCTTTGCCGTATTCCGCTATCGACAAGGACGGATCGCCGGCGATTTGGTTCGGAAATTCCGTATACCAATGGATGCCGGCCGTTACGTTATGTTCCGCGAGCCAACGCGCTCTGCCTTGTGAATTCCACTCGCCGGGGTTTAACCGGTCCATGTAAACAAGCGAAGGATCAATATGCATGATCTCGGAGGTTTCCATATGATCCGCATGCCCGTATTCGCCAGGGGTTTCGAAATGGCTGTCCAGATAATGAAGCTGCTCGGCATTTAATTCCCATAAATCGTACGTGTAGACGACATAATCCTTGGGCTCGTCGAGCATCGTTTGGGCAAAATACTTCAGCATGTTATTGTTGCCCCCGTGACCGTTGGCAAGAATGATTTTGTCGAAGCCGTTGCGCCGGATCTCCTTGCAAACCTCGCTCAGAAGCCGCAGCTGCATCTCGCTGTTCAATGCGACCGTGCCCGCGTAATGCTTCACCTCCGAGACTTGACCGAAGATATAATACGGAAAAATAACGATCGGCTCGATTTCAGCCGTTTTCTCGACAACCGCTCGCGCAATCATCATATCCGTGCCAAGCGGCAGATGGTCGCCATGTTTCTCCAGACAGCCGATGGGCAGCACGCAGACCCGGTTGGTCGCCATGACGGCATCTTCGAATTGTTGGACGGTTAAGTTTTCCCACAGCATAGGTTGGTTGTATCCTCTCTTGTTTGAAGTATTTTTCTCATGCCGGCGCAGCCTAGTTATTGTATTGGCTAGCCGGTTCTTTTTTCCTTTTTTTGAAAGATTGGAATGGAAAATTAATAGAAGAAGGAGAAGTTTCCGTCTTTCATTGCATATATTCTGAGGGGCGAAACGCAGTTCACTCCAAAAACGGCATCAGCCGTTTCTTTCTGTAGGGAAAATATTCCTGAAGTGGTATAATTAATTAACCTCATGATATGACGGGCATTCGTGCAAGGAATGATGGGCGCAAGATGGGAGCGGATCGGCAGCCTGTATGGCTTGGGATACGTGTAATCGATTACACGTATCCGTTGTAAGGCGGTCTTGAAAGCGAGACTGGGTCCTGCGATCACAGGCAGGATAGGCTGTTTGTCATCAATGGCGGAGCACGGATATTCGTTATGGAATAAATCTATCAGCCGGCAATGGCAGGTACGGGTGTTCGTTATGGAATGAATCTATCAGCCAGCAATGGCGGGAGGAGTCGGTCATGCGCATATCGGTAGATCGGTCAAAATTCGAAGGTGTGTTTTCACTGCTGCTGACGCCGTTTCTAAAGAGCGGAGCGGTCGATTGGAAGACCTATGAGAGGTATGTGGATTGGCAATTGGCGAAGCGGCCTCACGGGCTGTTTGCGGTATGCGGTTCCAGCGACATGAAATGGTTAACGCTGGAGGAGCGTCTGGAATTGGCGAGAATTGCGGTGAAGCGAGCAGGGGACGTGCCTGTAGCGGCCACGGGCAATTTGCTGCCCGATCCGGCGGATCATCGGGATGAAGTGCGCCGGATGGCCGAAACGGGGGTGGCGGCTGTCGTCCTCGTGCCTCCGCCGGGTATGGGAACGGATCAGAAGCGGCTCGGTCAGCATTTTGCCGTGCTGGCGGAGGAGGCCGGCTGTCCGGTCATCGTCTATGAATGGCCAATGGTGCAGCCATACCTGCTGGATGCCGGCATATATGGCGAACTGGTGCAGCAGCAGGGACTGATCGGTATTAAGGATACGACCTGCACCATGGAGGGCATTGCCGCGAAGATTGAAGCCGCTCCGGAGAGCGTGGTTTACCAGGCCAATCATCCGTTCATGCTGGATGCGATCCGCAAGGGAGCAAGGGGCATTATGGCGATATCTACGGCAGCCAACGCGGATCTTGTGATCGATTTCTGGAACAGCGCGGTCGCCGGCGACGCCGCGGCGGTGGAGAAGCATCGGACGCTGGTAATGCTGGACAATGTTCTTACCCATCAAGGCGGCTATAATGCGACGGCCAAGCTGCTGGCTAACCTGCAGGGAATGGAGATGGAGCTCGTATGCCGAAATCCCATCGTCCTCCGCGATGAAACGATCAAAGTGGTCGAGCTGTTTCATGAGATGGTTTATCAAATCCCGAACGCGGTTAAATGATGAAGGGCTGTCCCGCCGTCATCTCGGATGACGTGCGGGACAGCCCTCTCATATGCCGGTTTGCCTATTTGCCGTGCTTGCTATTGTAGATACGAATGATTTGCCGCGCATACTCCAAATCGGTCTTCATGCGCGCTTTCACCTGTGCCTCGACGGATGAATCGCCATCCAATGCTTCCACGATTTGCGCCAGCTCGCGATCGAGCTTGGCCGCACGCTGATCGATCGTCTTGTTCTCTTGAAGACGGTTGATCAGCGGCTTCAGCATTTTCTTATACCGGCTGCCGTCTTGCATGCCTCCGCCCGGTACGTAGATTGCGTCGATCTTGCGTGACAAGTCCGCAAGCAGCGTCTTTACGGACAAGCCCGGCCGGCTGAACGGCACGATCGCCTTGTCGCGGTATAGCCCCTGCTTGAGCGGCTCATCGTACCGGTCGCCGAAATACGACAAGAATTCGAAGTAGGCGCTGCCCGAAGTGCCCAGCTTCTGAGTAAGCGCGGCCTGCTGCACGATGACCGGCTTCGCGACTCTGGCCTGCGGTCCCAAGCCCATCGTGACAAACGATTTATCGCCGGCGAGCTTCAATGTTTCTTCGGCATCGTGAACGACGGCGGGCGCATCCAGCTTGTACGACATCGGGAACACATTGTCCAGATAGCCGCGCTGCAGCCAAAGACCGGCTTCCTGCAGCTTGTATGTCGGCTGTTTGTAGAAATCCGAGTACACGGCAGCGCTGACCGACAGCTCCGGACGGATCGCTTTCATTCGCGGAACAAGATTGCTGACGAAGTCCGTAATTATATTCATCCGGAATTGCTGCCATTCCGGCCACAATTCATCCCCCGGGTATAAACCGATCGGATCGATATCTGTCTTATACGCATGCATGAACTGCGTACGGGTGTATTCGTCGTAGCCATAGTCGATTTCCGTCCCGTAGTTGTCCGGATACCGGATGTAATCCAGATGCAGGCCGTCGACCGGGTAACGGCTGACCATATCAGCGTAGAGCTCCGTTATAAATTGCCTCACGTCCGGCAGCGCGGGATTGATCCAATAGAACGTGTGGCCGTCGATTTGCCAGTAGTCCGCGCCATCGCGGCGGATCATCGACCATTCCGGTTTTTCCTCCAGCTTATTGCCTTCCAGGAAGGCGTTCTCGACCCAGGCGTGAACCTCCAGGCCGAGCTCCTCGGCAATGTCGAGATAGGAGCCGAGCACATCGAAGCCCTTATAGATCGGATTATGCGGAGCAAGCGGATTATCGGACGGGTAGATGGTATATCCGTTCCACCACGTTTCGACATAAACCTGATTCAGATTCGCCTCCGCGATCTTCGTCAGATGCTCCCGGACCTCCGCGGCGCTAGTCTCGAGCGGACGGATCCAGATGGCGCGGTGCTCCACTTTGCGCGATTCCAAATTCAAATTCCCGATCTCGTCGATCAAGGTGTCGAGCTCTGCGGTCTTGCTCGCCATTTCGTCGTAGGATCGGTCCTCGATCAGCGCCTGGATCGTTTCCCTGATTCCTTCCGCCTGACTGATCTTCCGCTCAATTTCGGCATAGGGGACATCCAGGAATGACGCCTTTGATTCCACCAGCATCCGTTTGACGGTATCGATCCGGAATTCAGCGCGCTTGAGATAGGATTGCGGGGTCAGAGCGACGATCAGTTCTTTATCGATGCGGTCTAGCATCACGGTGGCGCTGAATTTGGCATAGCTCTTCAACCATTCTGCCTTGACGCCATGACCGGAGAGCACATAGCCATTCTCCGGAATTGCCGTATTGTTGCCGCCTGCCGCGACGATCTGGTTGTTCTCGTCCACGACGACTTCATACCCCCAAGGGTTGGTGCCTGTCGTGGCTTGGCCATATGAAGAGGTATACACGATCAGCTGATCCGCGCCGCGAAACCCGTCGTAAGGCCTGCCGTTCGCCTCGTCCCATCCGCCCGGGTTATCCGCCTTCGTCTTCGGATCCAGGGCATCGAATCCGGTCTTGCTCGCCAGATGAGTCTCCTGTCTGACTACGAGCCGGACCGCGTCTCCCTCACGAATCGTCCCGCTTCCGATCTTGGCGTTCAGCCCTGCGAATGAAGGCGAGCCGGCTTGCACGGAGAGCACGGCGCCCCCTTCGGGAATGGCCGATTTATTAGGCGTCCTCGTATCGAACCGCGCAATGCCGGTTATGAAGCCGTTCTCGATGACAAGCTCCAGCCCCCATTCGTTCGTATTCGTGTACGGTCCAAAGTCAGAGTCGTAGAGCACGATGTCGCCTTCGCCCCGGAAGGCATTCGTCTTCGTGATCGTGATCCGTTCATCGGCAATGA
The DNA here is from genome assembly GCF_024734895.1 of Paenibacillus spongiae. Lineage (NCBI taxonomy): Bacteria > Bacillati > Bacillota > Bacilli > Caryophanales > Paenibacillaceae > Paenibacillus > Paenibacillus spongiae. Next base: position 6,667,204 of record NZ_CP091430.1, on the reverse strand, counting down.
CCGCATACCGGCTTGGCTCCCGGTCGATCGCGACGTTCTCCAGCGCGACCGTGTCGCCCACCTCAAGCGCCTGCAGCTGCGCCTTGGCCGATCCCGAAGCGGAGATGACGTAATTGTTGAACGGGATATAGGTCCCTTGAGCGCCGGCCCGGTTAATTTCCAGAACGATCCCCTCCGATACGATGAATTCCGTCGTCCCCTCGCCGAAAGGAGCCGTGTAGTCCGTTTCATTGCTTCCGGTATACAACGCGATCCCATCCGGGACGCGGTCGGCGTTCACCGCCCCGATCGGCAGCCGGCTGCTGTCCGGCAGCACCAGGTAGGGGCTTGCCCCGCTTTCAACCGCTACGGCGGCCGGCACCGAAGCAACCGGAACCATGAGCGCCAACGCCAGACCTATGAACGGCAGAACCCTTTTTCTGAACTTTATCATGATATACCTCCGAATCGGATTTATTTTCCGCGCTCTCCTGCTGCCTGGAATTGCAGAAATTGAACCTGACCTATTGGGTGTGGACGTCACCTCCTCCAGTAGTTGATGCGAAAAAGGGATACCGCAGAAGCCGAATAAAATGTAAGCGATTTCACGAGAGTGGTATACGGATTCTCTTCGCACGGTTCTGCTTACACAAGAAATGCTATCGCGTGTTCTCAACCGCTGCATAACCGTGCACGATAAGTTATAGAAAATTTTACAATGCTCCCGCAATCGCTGTATATGACGCCTTTTATCTTATTTATATCCATTTTCGACAACTTGGATTGCAGGGAGCGGACTGCCGACCGGGACGCCCCTCAATGCACGATCATAACTATGTCAACAACGTCAGGCTGGAAAACGGCTACAGCGTGAAAGTCCGGGTCACGCACACGAACCCGCGGCTGTAGCGCCGTTTTTCGGACTTACGGCCGGGCAGTTGGGCTGGTTCGGTCGCTGGAAGTCCCTTGTTGGGCGTTACAGCCGCGGATGCTGCGGACATAGAAGTCCATATTGGGGCCCGCACACCCCCAAATGAATGGATCGGACGCCTAAAGCGGATCTGATATCCGCAGCCCTCATAATCGGCCAAAAACGCTGCAAATAACGGATCCATGTCCGCAACTTACGCAGCCTGATCTATTTGCCGATCAGCTCCAGCACGCTGCCAGCCAGAAGCGGGACAGCGTTCTCGAACGAAGAGCGGAAGGGTCCTAGTGGACACACAAAGGTATAAAACCGAAGGAACGCCCCCGCAGCCTGAGACGTCGGAGCCTCCCTTACTTCTATTCAATATCGATGAATAACCTACTGTCGAAACTCATCCAACAACCCTCAGCCATTATCCGCGCATTTCGATCCGTTCAGACAGCAATTGCAGTACATGTAAAAGAACGTCTGTTATTGGCAGCGCTATAGGACAAAATCCAGCAGAAATACAGTTAATGTCAAGTATTGTCCGAAAGGCACAATTTCCACTTTAGGGGACGACAAATATCGTATATGATAGACACATTGAGCTATGCTGGAGGACTAATTGGGTAAACTAACCATGTAGGGTTCACGCCGGTTTCGGTGATCACCACATTGTAAAGGGGAAACAGGGAAATGACGGATCAAACGATCATCCGCTTCGATCGGGTGACCAAGCAATACGATAACGACTCGCCGGTATTGAACGATGTCAGCTTCGAGATCGAGCGCGGGAAGTTCTACACGCTGCTCGGCCCTTCCGGCTGCGGCAAGACGACCATCCTTCGTTTAATCGCCGGCTTTATCGAGCCGTCGAAGGGGAATATCTACTTCAACGGCCATATCATTAATAACGTTCCCGCCAACAAGCGGCAGGTAAACACGGTGTTCCAGGACTACGCCCTGTTCCCGCATCTGAATGTGTTCGAGAATGTTGCCTTCGGCCTGCGCGTCAAGAAGCTCGGCAAGGCCGACATCAACGCCAAAGTGAACGAAGCGCTCCGTTTCGTCAACCTTGACGGCTACGGGAGCCGAGAGATTACGGAGATGTCCGGCGGCCAGCGCCAACGCGTGGCCATTGCCAGAGCGATCGTGAACGAACCGGAGATCATTCTGCTTGACGAACCGCTGTCCGCGCTCGATCTTAAGCTGCGCACGGAGATGCAGTACGAGCTGCGCGAGCTGCAGCGCCGCCTGGGGATTACGTTCATCTTCGTCACCCACGATCAGGAGGAAGCGCTGGCGATGTCGGACGAAATTTTCGTCCTTCATGAAGGCAAGATTCAGCAGAGCGGAACGCCGATCGATATTTATGACGAGCCGATCAACCGCTTCGTGGCGGATTTCGTCGGCGAGTCGAATATTATTCCGGGACGGATGACCCAGGACTTCGTCGTGGAATTTGCCGGCAAGTCCTTCGAATGCGTCGATCAGGGGCTTAATCCGAATGAGCCGGTCGAGCTTGTCATCCGTCCGGAGGATCTGGAGATTACGACGCACAGCCAAGGCAAACTCCAAATCAGGGTAGAGTCTCAATTGTTCCGCGGCGTTCATTATGAAATTCTCGGATTCGATGCCGAAGGGAATAAGTGGCTCGTTCATTCGACGAAGCGGGCTGTCGTGGGCGAGGAAATCGGTCTCGATTTTGACCCGGAAGCGATTCATGTGATGCGCTTTAACGAGACGGAGGAAGAGTTCGATAAGCGGCTGGAGTCGTACAGCGAGGTCGGTGCGCCGCATGGTGAATAGAACGCGCAATCTGTACCTCGTTCCGTACATAACATGGATCGCGCTGTTTGTCGTCGCGCCGATCGTGCTTATCGTCTATTATTCGTTCTTCGATGTCGAAGGGCAGTTTACGCTGGGCAATTACGTCAAATTTTTCACGCCCGTTTATATGAAGATGACGCTCAGCTCCTTCTGGTATGCGCTGCTCATTACGGTGTTCTCCCTGCTGGTCGCTTATCCGACGGCGTATTTGCTGACGCGGACGAAGCATAAGCAGCTGTGGCTGCTGCTTATCATCCTGCCGAGCTGGATCAACCTGCTGCTTAAGGCGTACGCTTTTATCGGCTTGTTCGGCACCTACGGATTCGCCAACGCGGTGCTGGAGATGGTAGGCATCGGCACGCAGCAAATTTTGTTTACCGATTTCAGCTTTATTTTCGTGTCGGTATATATCTTTATCCCGTTCATGGTGCTGCCCATCTATAATGCGCTGGAGGAGCTGAATCCGTCGCTCGTATATGCGTCCCGCGATTTGGGCGCGTCCTCGTGGACGACGTTCCGCCGCGTTATTTTTCCGCTTACGATCGACGGGGTGAAGGCAGGCTGCCAGGCGGTATTTATTCCTGCACTTTCGTTATTCATGATTACGCGGCTCATTGCCGGCAACCGCGTCATTACGCTGGGTACCGCCATCGAGCAGCATTTTCTCGTCACGCAGGATTGGGGCATGGGGGCGACGATCGCCGTCTTCCTGATCATCGCGATGGCGATTATTATGATTTTAACCGGGAATCGGAGGTAAGCGCAGGGTATGAATAAGACATTAAAATGGTCCAATATATACCTCGTCGTTGTCTTCGCCATTCTCTATGCGCCTATTGTTTATCTCATGGTGTATTCCTTCAACAGCGGCGGAACGATGCACAGCTTCGAAGGTTTTACGCTGGAATGGTACAGCGAGGTTTTCTCGGATACGCGGCTTCTGATCATCGTACTGAACACATTCGTTATCGCCCTGCTGTCCGCGGCTATCTCGACGATTCTCGGCGTAATCGGCGCGCTGGCGATCCGGCATGTGCGCAGGAGACATTCACGCAACGCGCTGATGTCCTTCAATAATGTCCTTATCGTCAGTCCTGACGTAATTATCGGGGCGTCTTTCCTTATTCTGTTTACGATGATCGGCATCCGGCTCGGCTTTACCTCCGTGCTGCTCTCGCATATCGCCTTCAGCGTGCCGATCGTCGTTCTGATGGTGCTGCCGAAGCTGCAGGAGATGAGCCCTTCGCTGATCGATGCTGCGCGGGATCTTGGCGCCAGCAGCTTCGATGTGCTGACGAAGGTCGTGCTGCCCTTCATTAAGCCGGGCATCTTCGCCGGCTTCTTCATGGCATTGACCTATTCCCTGGATGACTTCGCCGTGACCTTCTTCGTCACCGGGAACGGGTTCTCGACGCTTTCCGTGGAAATATACTCGCGCGCCCGTCAAGGGGTCTCGCTGTCGATCAACGCGCTGTCCACGCTGCTATTCTTATTTACGATCGTACTGGTGATCGGCTATTACTTCATTAACCGGCGGAACAGCCGGCCGGCCGCCAAAGAAGGGGGGAGATAACCGGTGAAACAGCTCATCCGGACATTTTCCATCGTCTTCCTGGTCGCATTCGCCCTCATGTACCTGACCTCGTACTTGAATAAATCGCAAGGGTATTCGGGCGGCAATACGTTGACCATCTACAACTGGGGGGATTATATCGATCCCGAGCTTATCGAGCAGTTCGAGGAAGAGAGCGGCATGAAGGTGATCTATCAGACCTTCGATTCCAACGAAGCGATGATGACCAAGATCGCCCAGGGGGGCACGACCTTCGACGTCAGCGTCCCCTCGGAATACGCCATCAGCAAAATGAAAGAGGAAGATCTGCTGCTGCCGATCGATCACGCTAAGCTGCCGAACTTGAAGCATATCGACGATCGCTTCCTGGATCTGTCGTTCGATCCGGACAACCGGTACTCGATCCCTTACTTCTGGGGGACGGTCGGCATCGTATTTAATCCGGAGCTGCTGGACGGCTGGCAGCTTACGAGCTGGAACGATCTGTGGGACCCGCGGCTGCGAAACCAAATTCTGCTTGTGGACGGGGCGCGCGAGGTGATGGGCTTCGGTCTGAACAGCCTGCATTATTCGCTGAACGATACGAATGAGGAGCATCTGCAGGAGGCGAAGCGGAAGCTTGGCGAGCTGACGCCGAACGTCAAGGCGATCGTCGGCGACGAAATCAAGATGCTGCTCGCAGGCGAAGAGGCTGCTGTAGGCGTCGTCTGGTCCGGGGACGCCTCGGAAATCATGGATGAGAACGACAAGCTCGACTATGTCGTGCCGGAAGAAGGCTCGAACCTATGGTTCGACAATATGGTCATTCCGAAGACGGCGCGCAATATCGACGGCGCCCATGCGTTCATCAATTTCATGCTCGATCCCGAGCATGCGGCGCAGAATGCCGAATATGTCGGCTACTCGACGCCAAATAAGGATGCGCTGGCGCTGCTGCCGGAGGAGATCTCCGGCGATACGCGATTCTATCCGGAGGACGCCGTTACCGAGAAGCTTGAAGTGTATGACAACCTTGGCAAGCGGATGCTCTCGCATTACAATGAGCTGTTCCTTGAATTCAAGATGCACAAGAAGTAAACCGGAATTGGTCCGAAGGAGAATGAGCGATGACGCTAATGTGGAACAAACAGTCCGTGCATCCGATATTTTTCGCGAATCCGGCGGAATTCCGGGAATGGCTGGAGAAGCATCATCAGGAGGCGGACGATTGCTGGGTGGGCTATTATAAGAAGGGCACTGGCCGACCCAGCATGACCTGGCCGGAATCCGTCGACGAGGCGCTATGTCTCGGCTGGATTGATGGCATACGCAAAGGGATCGACGCATATAGTTACACGATTCGGTTTACGTCCCGCAAACCGAGCAGCATCTGGAGCGCGGTCAATATTCAGCGCGTAGCGGAGCTGGAGGCGGAAGGGCGGATGCGCCCGGAAGGCATGCGCGCGTTCGAGCAGCGCAAGGCAGAGAAGTCGGCGATTTATTCCCACGAGCAGAAGAATGACGTGCAATTATCGGATTCGGAGGAAGAACAGTTTCGGGCGAACGAGAAAGCGTGGAGATTCTTTCAGTCTATGCCGGCTTCGTACCGGAAGGCGGCGATCTGGCTCATCGTCAGTGCCAAGAGGGAAGAGACGCGGCGCAAACGGCTGGCTGAGCTTATCGAGGACTCTGCGAATGAGCGGAAGATCAAGAGCCAGACATGGTCGAAGAAGCCGGAGTGATCGTCTGGCAAAGCAGGATAAAGGATGGTAGATGTCTTTTGGACCCGTTGACTGCATGCTTCCATCCTTTATGCCCATTGCCGCACGAGGTCCTTATTTCCGGTACTTGCTAAAAAAATGTTGAATCGGCAATTATATTGTTGACTTCTGGGGTGGGTTCGTAAATAATTAGGGTGAATTTTTACATATCCAGTGAGCAGGAAGCACCTCCTCATGCGAAGGTGCTCTTTATTTTTGAATACATCCACTTGAACAGAGGGGGAGTTTCAATGGGCATTTTTGACAAAATTAAACAAGGGGCTACAAAAGCCGCCGATATGGCCCAGCAAACCGTCGAGGTAACTCGTCTTAACAGTCAAATATCTACAAAGCGCAAAGAGATCGACAGATGTCTGACACAGATGGGACAGTTCGTTTTCGACGCGTACCGGAATACCGATCTGGCTGCTGCAGAGCCGCAGATCGACAGCATAAGCCAAGAGATTCTGCATCTCCAGAGGGAGATCATTTCCCTGGAAATGAAGATTAGCGAAATTAAGAACGAGAAGCATTGCCCGGGCTGCAGCAATACAGTCCCCTATGCGTCCAAGTTTTGTAACGGCTGCGGACATCGTTTCGAAGAGCATGAACATCTGCAAATGACCGAACCAGAGGCCGCCCCGGAAACCGAAACTGAGCAGGAGAGCAAAGTGTGCGTAGTCTGCCGCGCGGAGATGGAGAGCGACTCCCGCTTCTGTATGGCATGCGGATCCGCTCAGGGAGACCGTACGAAGCCGTGAACCCATTCCCGAATGTGAATCGGGAGTAGTATATGAATGGGCAGGTTGGAAACACGAAACGCATCATGCCGCCAAGGCATGATGCGTTTCTCTTATCTGGACCGCCGGCGGGCCCAGGTTCAACGTTCCGACAGCAGCCTGATCAGATAGGGCTGCAAGTCCTTCAGTCGCAAGTAGGCCGGTTGTCTGTCCGTGCCGGCAATGAGCAGCGGAACCAGCGACTCCGTTCGTTCAAGAGAGCCATGCCCGCCGCCGCCCTTATGGTTGGGCGAGCTAAGGTCGGTCATTTCGTAGCCTGGCTTGACCGTAACGACCAGGTAATCGGATTTGTGGGAATGAAGGGCGCCCCACAGACGGCGAAGCCCATCCGGATACCGGTCATAATCTACCCTGTGGGCAGCCGTATCGACTCGCAGATCCAATACTTGATGATCGCCTTCTACGGTCCACGATTGTCGATATCGATCCTTGATCGGGCCGGCAGCGCTAAACTTCAATTCCTTGGACGTACCGGCCTGAACCACCTTCACCCATTCGCCCTCCTTCCATGCGATCAGATCCAGTCTAGGCTCTGTCTTAAGCACATCCGCAATGGCCTCAAATCGATCCTCTGTATGCAGCTTGTACACGTAGCTCATCGTTTCATTGACGGCCAGCACGATATCCGTCTGTTCCGTGACTGTCTCACCGGTTCGCAGCACCTCATAATTCTGCAGCAGCTTGGGCAAATCGACGACGGGATTGTCGCGCGAGGGCAGAATCTGACTGACGCCGCTGTCCCCGACAATGATAATAACGGCCTTCTTTAGCGCTTCCTCAGGAGAGCCGAATGCCTGCAGAATGGACTGCAGCTGCCGGTCGGTCTTGACGACCCCCTCAAATTCATCAGGGCCGTTGCGGTGCAGCTTCTGATCGAGATCCGGTAAATACACATACATGAAATCAGGCAATGAATCGCTCCTGATTAATTCATTCAAGACCTTCACCGCATAGTCATCGTTGAAGCCCAGTTTCTGTGTCGGACCGACCGGCAGCTGAAGCCGGTCCGTCATCGGATTGGAAAGGGCGCCGAATGCCATAAAATCTGGCCCCTTCACTTTTATTTCGGCGGGCAGCGAAGAAGGCCAATCAAGCCACTTAGGTATCGATAGCGTGTGATCCGCATTCCCTCTATAGATTAGACCATTGATCGAACCCGTCGTTCTCCCTCGCTTGGCTAATTGTTCGTATATCGTCGGTGTATTCGGATTCAAGTGGGAACTGTTCAGATGGATGAGTGCATTAGCCAGCACCTGATTCATCCCTTGACGAAGGATTTCGGTCGGGCCGGTCCCGTAATTGACGACCTTGCGTTCTTGGGCGGAATACCAGGTTAGACCCGGAACATGATGGCCGTCCGGGTATTCGCCGGTAAGCAGGGTGCTGTCAATCGTGACCGACATGGTCGGGAAGGAGCTCACAACATCGTTGTAATAACGGCCGTGCTTCATCAGAAACTGAAACGCGGGGAGCTTATTGTCCGCAGCGCCTTTCTCAACCGAGCGGCTCATTAAGGAATCCGCGACAATAAGAATCACCTTCTTCGCAGGCGTTCCAAGCCTCGTTTCCGATTTCGATTTCAAGGCGTTGAGGTCCTGCTCCTTCGGTTTCGTTTCATTCCGGCTGCAAGCGGAATTCATGACGAGAAGAAGCAGAATCAGTATCCATGTAACTGAGATGCGGCGCAAGTGAATCTCTCCTTTCTGGTTTCTTACAGTTTGTGTAAAGAAGACCTGTTTTAAGCAAACAAAAAACCGGCGGATCGCAATCCGCCGGTCAGTGTTGAAAGATATTAGGGGAAGAAGCACGTTACGGGCAACTATTCTGCCAATAGGATAACCTTGCGCGCAGTGCCTTGAGCGGGGAATGAATCCTGAATCATCCCGGTCGTCCAAGCTTTAACGCGCTGACCCTTCTTGAACTCACTGAAGGAAAGATTACCGCCGTCTTCCCTGGTTAGCTTGGAATATTCATTGAATGAAAACCACAGGTTCGGATTCTCTTCGCCGTCTTCGTGCACGAGAATACGTTTGCTCTTGGCGTCCACTTCGGCGATGCTTCCGACGATATGCGGCTCGCCTAGCGCCACAAAGTCATAGTCGATCAGGTCTTTGTTCACGACCTTCTCGATCTCTTCCACCTTGTCCGCCGCATCATCCGGCATCGTAATCGTAACTTGATTATTGATGACATCAATGGATGAGCTGTATAGATTGAGCTTCTTGTAAAACTCATGATCATGCAGCGCATCTTGTGCATGGGTCAGCTCCTCAATGGAGAAGCGCACGTCATGCAGCCGGAACGTCGACGGATCGAATTTCTTCTCGAACCCGGACGTAATTTCAGCCGTGAGGCCGACAATGTTGACATGTACGATGCTTCCATCCAAGTAGATATCCCCGTTGGTCAAGTTTGCTTCCTTCAGGTAGGACTTGACCGATTCCGGGTCGGCCGCCGGCTGCGTCTCCTGCGCCGTGGTTGTGCCATCACCGGCTGCCGTTGTATCGGGTCCCGGATTGTCGTTCTTGACCTTGGTTTCCTTTGCTCCGCACGCGGCCAAGATCGCGACGACCAGAACCATGAGAATAGATAAACGGACGGTTCTCATCGGTATCGCACCCCCCTTCAGGTCACAATATTATTTCGATGCGGCCTTCTCCAGTTTCGTGAGCACAAGCTGCTTGACCGTATCGTCGCCTTCAATAGCCTTCTCGACATACTCGAACGTAACAGGATCTTCCTCCGTCAGCTTCTCCAGTACGGCTTCCATGCCGTCGGCAAGCTGGAATGGGGTCGGGCCGTCCGCGGTTTCAATTTCGATGGAATGGGAGTCCATCTGCCCTTTATATATGCCGGTGCCCTGTTTCGCTGTTTTCGCAGCGTCCTTCGGGTCGTCCTTCGCGTTATTATCCGGGTCTTCCTTCGGATTCTCTTTAGAATTCTCATTAGAATTCTCCTTAGGATTCTCCGTAGGCTCTTCCTTTCCATCATTGCCGGTATCGCCATCCGGTTTTTCGTCGTTAGGCACGCCGGGTTCTTCTACGCCGTTCGATGCTCCGTTAGTCTTGTCATTACCCGCGTTGTTCTTCGGCGCTTCGTCCTTCGTGCATGCCGTGAGCGCAAGCGTCAAGACCAGCATCATCATTAAACTCATAACCCCAAATCGTTTGTTCTTCATGTTGAACACCTCCAATTCTAATGACGATTCAAACCGGAAAAAGTTGCATCGATATCCGTTATTGCCCCATAATGCCGTATTGAGTCCGTAAACTTGAACAATGTCCCTTATTCTGCTAGACTGCCCCTGATAACCCATGATTAGTTAAGCTGCGGAGTAATGGGGCAGGATTGGAAAGATTACTGCTTGATGTTTCATAAACCGCAGAATGGGTCATCTACTTAATAATGGGGGTTATGATTATGCCAACGGTTCAAGTTGAAGGAAGAGGTTCGTTTGAAGTAGAAGCAGGCAAGAAGCTGGTGCTGACCCTTGAGGACAATGGAGTGGACATCCTGCACCGCTGCGGCGGCCATGCCAGATGTACGACCTGCCGTGTCGAGATCCTGGAAGGAGATGCAGGCCCGATCGGCGAAGGGGAAGAAGCTGTTCGGGAGAAGAAAGGGATAACGGAGCTGAACATCCGCCTCTCCTGCCAGATCCGCGTACATACCGACCTCACTGTGAAGCCGGTCATGACCGCTTCCGAATCCGGCATGGAGCCGGGCAACCGGCCTGAGGATTAATCCTAGTCATACAGGAAAAGGAGGCATCAAGATGAAGGCCGTACTTGTCGATGAGCACACGAAACGTCTTTCGATTGGCGAAGCCGACGACCCTGTGCATTCCGATGAAGATCTGCTCGTACGCGTCCATGCGACCGCGCTTAACCGGGCAGACCTTCTCCAGAAGCGGGGGCTCTACCCGCCTCCGAGGGGGGCCTCGGACATTCTCGGCCTTGAGATGGCCGGCGTGGTCGAGAAGGTCGGCGCGAATGTAACCGGCTGGCAGCCGGGCGACCGCGTATGCGCTCTTCTTCCAGGGGGCGGATATGCAGAGCGTGTGAGCATTCCTGCCGGGATGGCGATCCGCATCCCCGCTTCCTTCTCATTCGAGGAAGCGGCGGCCATCCCCGAAGTCTTTCTAACCGCCTATCTGAATCTCTTCCAGCTCGGAGGGCTTGCTCAAGGCCAAACCGTGCTCATTCATGCCGGCGCAAGCGGGGTAGGCACGACTGCGATCCAGCTTGTCCGAGAAGCCGGTGCCGCATCGATCGTGACGGCTGGTAGCGAAGCGAAACGCAGCGCCTGTCTGGAGCTGGGAGCAAGTCTTGCCATCGATTATAAAGCAGGCCCGTTCGCTCCCCGGGTCAAGGAAGCCACAGGGGGCCAGGGCGCGGACATCATCCTGGATTTTATCGGCGCCCCGTATTGGGAGCAGAACCTGGAGTCGCTGGCAATGGACGGCCGCCTTATTATCGTCGGGACGATGGGTGGAAGCATCGTCAATGAGATGGATTTGGGGCTGCTGCTAAGACGCAGGCAGCAGGTCATTGGAACCGCGTTGCGCTCCAGATCTCCCAAGGACAAAATTCGTCTTACGCAGCTGTTCGCGGCCTTCGCCATGCCCCGCTTCGAGGACGGCCGCCTGAAGCCGGTCATAGACTCGGTATGGGATTGGGAACAAGCCGGCGAAGCGCATGATTATATGGAGCAGAACAAGAACACGGGCAAAATCATTCTTCGCGTCCACAGTTAATGGACGGAGTGAGAAGCGGTCGGGCATCGCAGCCGCTCTTCTCACTCTTTTTAATAATTGACAATGAGAATCGTTATCAATATAATGGATAAGAATGGTTGCGGCAGCAAGTTCGATTGGAGGAGGAGATTCGCATACTTATTCAGATGAGAACAATTACCGTCAAGGCGGGTTACTCAGACAAGGTGATCGAGCGTTTCAGCCAGCCCGGCGGACCGATGACGGAAATCGAGGGCTTTATCGATTTGACCGTAAGCGCCAAGAAAGGCCGCAGGAATGACGAGGAGGAGCAGGTCGTCGTCATGGTTCGATGGGAGTCGGAAGAAGCCTGGAAGAGATGGGAGAAGAGCCCGGCGCATATCGAAGGGCATCGCAACAGCCGGAATCAACAGCCGCCGGACTTCGTCATCAGCACGGTTGTCGAGCGTCTGGACGTGAAAGCGGCTAAGCATCCTCTGGCGAAAGCAGAGGAGCAGAGCTAACCAACGTATGGTTCAAGGCACTATATAGATCCAATAGGAGAACAAGATCCCTCCGGATGAACGGTTACCCTCAAGACGGACACTTTGAATAAAGTGATCCTCTTGCGGGCCAGCGTTCTGTCTGCAAGGGATCTTCTTTGTTATCCTTAATAAGATCGGGCCCTGGGCTGCACGAATCGGTTGAAGATCGGAGCCCGGACGATCGTCGATCGAGGAAACCTTTGGAAGTAAAGTCCGTAAACGAGGATGGAGCAGCGATCGCACCAAAGATAAAAAGTTGCCTCCGCCATAACGCCGTTCTACGATAAGATATGATGTTATATCAAGTACGGCTGCGGGATATCCTTCAGGAGCTGCTCAAGCGTAACTAAGGAGAGATGTCATGCGTAGAAAAGAAGCTCTATTTTTCGTTCTCATTCTGATCGGTCTGCTGCTTATATCCAACACTCACCTCGGCTATTCTTTCGGAGACAGTATATTCAGAGCGGTTGGAATACCGCCGTGGACCAATGCCGAGTACGATTCGGGGCTGCATATTTCGGTTAATGTCGGACTGCTTGCCATTGTTGCCGGTTGCATCGGCGCGGTGAAGTTCTATCAAGTCCGGTTTCCCAAAATACGGAGTCGGATCATACTGAGCTGTATCGCATTCGTGTTTCTGTTTCCGTTCGTGACCGAGAATGCAATGATTCTGCTTAAGTACAACTCGGGTTCCATTTCCTCCGTCGATTATTCCAAGAAGAACAGCCAATGCAGCTATCAATCGGAAGAAGCGAATGTGAAAGCGGACTGCACCGTTACGCTGATCAACTATGGGAAGGAGAAGGATGTAACGGTCAGGCATTATCTGATACGCGGTACAGCCAAGATCGAGTTCGAGCCGATGACGATTACGCTTCCTCCTCATCAGAAGGTTGGTGTCGGCGCGGCATTTAAGGGCAAGCTGTCGGAAGGAACCGGCTTCTCCGGCTGGTCGAACGAGATCGGCATTGAAATCGAAGTCAATGGCGAGAAGAAAAGGTATGGCATAGAAAGCTAGCACGGTTCGGTGAACGGGTGAGCGAGGGCAGGGAGGGGACTTGGGAACTTTTTGCATATTACCGTCGTCTTATAGGCATATCCGTCCTTGGGAGGCGATTTCCGCTGCTGCTGCAGAAGCTTGGCACGAACCGGATGAAGCTCATCGTATTGACGTTGCTGTTTATTTCCACGCTTTTCTGTCTTGGCCTGGGGGCCTACTTGCGGGAATATACGGGCAGAACCATTTACTTATATTTAAATTGGGATATGTTTCTCGCATGGGTGCCGGTCGGTTTTGCGCTTATACTGGATTGGCTAGTTCTCGGCATGAATATGAAGCGGGGAGCGCGGCTGCTGGCCGTCATCCCGGTTGTGCTGCTGTGGCTGTTCTTCTATCCTAATTCGGCGTATTTGGTAACCGATATCCTCCACCCCTTCGTCCACTATAAGCCGGAGGCAGGTATGCCGTTTATATTCGAAATCGAGTTCTGGCACCATCTGATGCTATTCTTCACTGCGGCGGTCATCGGGCTCCTGCTCAGCTTCTATACGTTGTTCTCCGTGCAGGAGCTGGTGAAGGAGCTGTACGGGCGGGCAGTCGGCTGGATATTCGCTGTAACGGTGCTGCTGCTGGCCAGCTACGGAATCTATATCGGGCGCTTTATCCGGTGGAATAGCTGGGATGTCCTGACCAGACCGCAAGTGCTGCTGACGGATTTGTTCACGAGGCTCATGGAGCGGGAGCAGCTGCTGCACATTCTGGCGTTCACCAAGATCATCTTCGCCTGCTTGCTGCTGAGCTATTGCGTTCTGATCGCGATCACGCACCTGCGGGTGAGCAAGAACTAGAGGGAGGGCGACTTCCCTTAGAGAAGGAGCGGCTATGAAGAGATATGCGAAGCTAACATGGGCGGGAGCCGTCCTGCTCCTCCTTATCGCCGCGGCCGGCGTATTCATTTATAATAGTAAAAGCTACTATCCGCCCTTGCCCATCGGCATGGAAGGGATATCGAAGAAAGAGGTTCTGCGGGCGGTTCATGACAGCCGCAGCGGTTTAAATCCGGTGCTCGCCGACGAGAAGTCGGAATGGCTCGGTTTCCATGGCAATCAAGGCGATGGCGGCAAGCATCTTATTGCCGAGATGGAGCATCGCGGCTGGGGGTTTACCGAACAGCTGGGAGCCGGTTACCTATTTCAGGATGCGGAAGGCCGGCAGCGGATTGTAGAGAGCGAAATGTGGACGAGCAATTATGTGATCTATCAAGTATTTCATGAAGGCAAGCAACGATAAGGAGATGAAAGCCCGTGAATGAGTATCGGCTTGTTCTGGCAGAACCGTTGAATCCGGATCTGCAGCTGCTGGTTGAACAGCTTGACCGCGATCTGTTGAACCGTTACCCGGCGGAGGAAATCTTCGGGCTGGATTTCACCGATCCGGCGGTCCAAGAAGTGACGTTTGTCGTCGCTTATGACGGGGATCGGCCCGTCGGGTGCGGGGCTATACGCCAGCTGGATGACTCGAGCGCGGAGCTGAAGCGGTTCTATGTCGAGCCAGCGTACCGCAACCGCGGCATCGCTGCCCGGATCATCCGCTTCCTGGAGAAGGAAGCGGCGGAGCGGGGATACCGCACGCTGCGCCTGGAGGCCGGATGGGAGCAGCCGGAGGCCATCCGCTTCTATCGCAAGCATGGCTTCTGCGAGATTGTCCGGTATGGGGAATATACCGGCTGCGAGTCGAGCGTATGCTTTGAGAAGAGCATCGGGAGCGGGAACGCTTCCTATCCGATCGGACACTTCAAGCATGAAGGCGAAGTTTCGGCCGAGCAGCGGGCCGTGTGGATCCGAGAGATCGAATCGCTGCCGGTTAAGCTTCGCATGGCCGTCGAAGGCTTGAGCGACATGCAGCTGGATACGCCTTACCGGGACGGCGGCTGGACGGTTAGGCAGGTCGTGCATCATATGGCGGACAGCCACATGAACAGCATGATCCGCTTTAAGCTCGCCTTGACGGAAGCGAACCCGACGGTCAAGCCGTATGAGGAGGCTAAGTGGGCTGAGCTGGAGGACAGCCGGCAGCTGCCGGTCCAGCCGTCGCTGCAGCTCCTCGATTCTCTTCACCAGCGCTGGACATATCTGCTCCGCTCGCTTCCCGCTGAAGAATATGAACGGACGTTCTTCCATCCGGAATCCAGGCAAACGAATAAGCTGGCATACGTCTTAGGCGTATATGCCTGGCATGGCAACCATCATGTAGCGCATATTCGAGTCTTGCGGGAGCATATGGGCTGGTAGGCCCGGCTGAGTCTTGACGCAATGCGCATGAGGCTAAGCGCCGCTGCCGCTTTATGGCGGTCCCCGCGATGCGCTGTCGTAACGTGCAAGAATGAACGGGCAGTTCGCCTAAGCTTATAGGGATTTGGATGCATTGCCGTCAGGCCAATGGAAGGATTCTTCCATCGGCCTGTTTGTGTTATTCTCTTGCTGGCTGCGGACGCGAGCGTTCATGTCCCGGGCCGAACGGGTAATGTACGTATGCAGACCAAAACTATGTGCGTAAGGGAGTGAACGGAATTGACTAAGAAAATATTGCTGTTAACCGGGGACGCCGTTGAAGTGCTGGAGGTATACTATCCCTATTACCGTCTATTGGAGGAAGGGTATGAGGCGGTAATTGCCGCGCCGGCGAAAAAGGTGCTTCATACGGTCGTTCATGATTTCGTAGAAGGCTGGGAGACTTATACCGAGAAGCTGGGGCATCTGCTCCCCGCGCATGTCGCCTTTGCCGATGTCGATCCGTCTGAATATGACGGGTTAATTATCCCTGGCGGCCGGGCGCCGGAATATATCCGCACCCATGCGGAGGTGCCGCGCATCCTGGGTCACTTCCTGGAGGCGGACAAGCCGGTCGGAGCGATATGCCATGCCGCCCAAATCTTCGCCGCACTGACGGATACGAGCTACTTCGAAGGACGCACGATGACGGCTTACACGGCCTGCCGCCTCGACGTCGAGAAGCTCGGAGCCCGCTATGCCCCGGATACGCTGCATGTTGACGGAAAGCTGGTCACAGGCCACGCTTGGCCGGATCTCCCCGGCTTCATGCGCGAGTTTCTGAAATTGGTCAAAGCTTAATAAGCTATGCGGGAATAGGACCGCCGGGGCGATGCTTCGGCGGTTATTTCCTGTTATTCACGCGCGGGTTTCCGATTATCAACAGGCAGGAATGGCTGCTTCGGCTCCCCGCACTTCTTTTCAAAATATTGTGATGAAGAGAATATCAACGCATGTTCAAAAATGATAATATGAAAGGGTAATGAATGCAGCCTGTTGTAAGCACGGATATATGTAATGTTTCTCTTGAAGTAAGGGTTTACTTATCTTGTAGGAGGAGATTATCGTTGAAACCGGATACATACAGACCTAATTTTCATTTTACGCCACCGCAGAATTGGATGAACGATCCGAACGGCTTGGTCTTTTATAATGGAGAGTACCACTTGTTCTACCAGCACCATCCTAATGGGATGACGTGGGGGCCTATGCACTGGGGACATGCAGTCAGTCCGGATATGGTGCATTGGGAGCATCGCGAGATCGCGCTGGCACCGGACGAGCACGGCACGATCTTCTCCGGCAGCGCGGTGGTCGATTGGAACGATACGACCGGGCTGTTTGGCGGGAAATCCGGGCTGGTCGCCATCTTTACCCATCATGACGAGGATCCGGTAACAGGCCTACAGCGGCAGCGCCAAAGCTTGGCATACAGCAGCGATTCGGGCCGGAGCTGGACGAAATATGCCGGCAATCCGGTATTGGAGGATCCGCGTCATCTGGATTACCGCGATCCTAAGGTATTCTGGCATGACCGGACAAGCCGGTGGGTGATGATTCTCGCGACCGGACATATCGTAACGCTGTACCACTCTCCCGATCTCATTCATTGGACATTCGCCAGTGAATTCGGGCAGGGCGAGGGCTTCCACGAAGGCGTCTGGGAGTGCCCTGATCTATTCGAGCTGCCGATCGACGGAGAGGCGGGCAGTACGAAGTGGGTGATGCTCGTTAGCAGCGGGGGAGCGGAATTCGGCGCCCGGACGCAGTATTTTATCGGAGAATTCGACGGTACGACGTTTACGAATGACCAGCCTTCCGGGGAGGTCCGCTGGCTGGATTACGGCCGGGACAACTATGCCGGCGTCAGCTGGTCGGATGTGCCGAAGGAGGACGGCCGCCGGATCTACATCGGCTGGATGAGTAATTTTCATTACGCGCATGCAACGCCGACCGAGGGCTGGAGAAGCGCGATGACCATCCCGCGCGTTCTTGCGCTGAAGCGTGTGAGCGGCGAATTGACCCTGCACCAGCAGCCGGTCAAGGAGCTGGCCTCTCTGCGGTCCCCGGGCTGGACGCAAAGCCCGATCACAATCGGAGACGGCTTCTACCGGATACCGGAGCTGGCGCTGGATAGCTGTGAGATTATAGCGGAGTTTGCGCCGGGGACGGCGGAGGAGATTGGATTTAAGCTTCGCGTCTCGGAGAAGCATGAGACGATTGTCGGGTACGTAAGGCAGGAACAGGAGCTGTTCGTCGACCGATCCCGATCAGGAGATACGGCTTTCCACGAGAAATTCCCGGGCAGGCATACGGTTAAGCTGGGAGGAACCCGCGACCGGCTGAAGCTCCATATTTGGGTGGACAAATCTTCGATTGAAGTCTTTGCGGGCGACGGTGAAGCGGTGATTACAGATTTGATCTTCCCGGATACGAGCGACACCGGGCTGGAGATTTACACGCGGGGAGGCGCTGCGGAGCTGATTTCTATGGAAATTTATCGTCTTCGGTCGATTTAACTTTTCAAATGGCTCAAAGTCGTTCACAATGGTGGCAGGCATAAGAAATAGAGAATCATAAGAGTTGGAGGAGCAAGTCATGCGTATTGGAGCAATTGAGGCCGGCGGTACGAAATTCGTCTGCGGCATCGGCAATGAAGAAGGAATCATAGAGGACCGGGTGAGCTTTCCGACCGAGATGCCGGAACAGACCACGAATAATGTCATCGCCTACTTCCGGGATAAAGGCGTCGAGGCCATCGGAGTCGGCTCGTTCGGCCCTATCGATATCGATCCGTCCAGTCCGGCGTATGGTCACGTGACCACGACGCCGAAGCCGGGATGGTCGAACTATCCGCTGCTGGGGAAACTTAAGGAAGCGTTCGACGTTCCGTTCGGATGGGATACGGACGTGAACGCCGCGGCGTACGGCGAAGCGACCTGGGGCGCGGCCCAAGGGCTTGATAGCTGTCTGTATTATACAATCGGTACCGGCGTAGGCGTTGGTGTGTACGCAGAGGGCAAGATGGTTCACGGTCTTGTTCACCCGGAAGGCGGCCATGTCCTGACGAAGCGGCATCCGGAGGATCATTTTGCAGGCGTATGCCCTTATCACGGCGATTGCTTGGAAGGCATGGCTGCGGGACCGTCGCTGGAGAAGAGATGGAATGTGAAGGGCAGCGAGCTTGGGGTGGATCATCCGGCTTGGCCGATCGAGGCGTTCTATATCGGACAGGCGCTTTCGAACGCGATACTGATGCTGTCGCCGAAGAAGATTATTTTGGGCGGGGGCGTTATGCATCAGATGCAGCTGTTCCCGATGATTCATGCCGAAGTGAAGAAGAACTTGAATGGGTATGTCAGCGCGAAGGCGGTCTTGGAGGAGATCGATACGTATATCGTTCCTCCGGGTCTGGGCGATAACGCCGGCTTGTGCGGCGCTTTGGCGCTTGGCTTGGCGGCTGCCCGGCAAGGTCAATAAGATTGCTGACATCGTTTCCAGAGGTATAGGCCTCTGTGTGTTAAGAAGAACATACATCCTAAAAAGTCGCATAGCTGCGACTTTTTTAGTTTTTAGTGCAGCCGCGGCATCGGTAAATCGTTCGAGTTCTCCGACTACAGCCAGAGCATCTATCGACTGGTTATGGGTTATGCACGATTTAATTAGCTGGCTCACCGGATTGTCTCTTGTTTTCTTTACCTGACTGCTCCGTATCGTCAATTATAAAGCCTGTTCGCTCATGAACAGTGGTAGCTTCATAAGCTGTTTTTGGATCACCATCTGTTTCTACAACCATTTTTTTGATTTGGCATTAATAATCCCCCACTTTTTGTCAGGAGCAGCATTTCCCCGGGATTATTCATTTATCCAATCTATGCGGGTCGTGCGTACTCCCAGCAGCAATAATCGAGAATCGGAAGATATGCATACTTTTTCGGAGTAAAGGAGAAGTAGCGGAAGCGTCGTTCAGCTTACAATGATCTTTAGAATATGAAAACCGACTCAAGGAGGTCATTTGGAACGATGACAACGTCCGTGTTATCTACTGAAGAAGTTCGCTATTATCAAGAAAACGGGTACTTGCTCCATAAGAAACAACTGTTCAGCCCGGAGAAAATGAATGCGTTAACAAATATTTTCGAGGAGCAGCTGGCGCTGAAGGGCAGCAAGCTGTCGGATGAGCTTGATACGCCGCATTTCCGCGACGAGAGGTTGCTGGAGTATCTGCTTGCAGACGAGGTTCTCGATCTGGTGGAGCCGATCATCGGTCCGAATATCGGCTTGTGGTCCAGCCATTTCATCTGTAAAGACCCTTATGTGGGACGTTCCACCCCTTGGCACGAGGATTCCGCATACTGGAGCGGGCGTCTCAGCTCGTTCGACAAAATCATTACCGTCTGGCTTGCGATCGACCGCAGCTCGGATGAGAACGGCTGCATGCGCGTCATACCCGGAACGCATAACAATGGCTTCTCCGATTATGAGAACGTCGATGCCCGTATGAATCTGTTCGCAACGCAGATCAAGAACGTGGACGAATCCAAAGCCGTTTCCTTCGAGCTGGAGCGCGGCGAATGCTCCCTGCATGACTCCCGTATTATTCATGGCGCGAAGCCCAATACGAGTCCGAATCGCCGGTGTGGTTATACGATGCGTTACTTCTCGACCGAAGCCAAAGTCATTCCGGAGAAGAACCCTGGCTTCAAAGTTTGGCTGGCCCGCGGCAAGGACATCGCAGGCAGTCCGTTTGTAAACGTATAAGCAAGGCAATCGCAGGAGGTTAGCAACGGTGAAGATCAAGATCGTTAAGGCGCTATGGGGAATGGAGGGCACGTACGCTCAGCAGCTGTCGCGTGCGGCTGCCGCGGGCTTCAGCGGCGTCGAAGCCCCTCTCCCGGGCGTAGAGCAAGAGAAAGAATTCAAGGAATTGCTGAAGCTGCATGGCCTCGATTATATAGCGCAGGTGGTTACCGCCGGCGAGCATGCGGAGTCGTTCGCGAGCCAGGTACGCCGGGCTGCCGAATTTCAACCGCAGCTTATCGTGTCGCATAGCGCGAGGGACAGCATGCCGTATGATCGGCAGCTGGAATTTTTCTCGCGCGCTTTGGATGTGGAGCGCGAAGTCGGCATTCCGGTCGGACACGAGACGCATCGGTTCAGGGCGATGTTCACGCCTTGGACGACGTCTGCGCTGCTGCGGGATTTGCCGGACCTCAAGATCGCGGCGGACTTCAGCCATTGGTGCTGTGTCTGCGAGTCGCTGCTGGAGGATCAGGAGGAGCATATGCGCCTGGCGTTCGAGCGTGCGATTCATGTCCATGCGCGGGTCGGATACGCCGAAGGACCTCAGGTACCGCATCCGGGTGCGCCTGAGTATGCAGGCGAGCTGAAGGCCTTCGAAGGCTGGTGGACGGAAATCTTCAAGCAGCGGGCTGCATCGGGAGCCGCCTATGCAACCGTTACGCCGGAGTTCGGACCGCCGGGCTACATGCCGACGCTTCCTTTCACGAATCAGCCGGTGGCCGATTTGTGGGAAGTGAACGAGTGGATGGCGAACCGGATTCGCCACACGTTCAAGGAATGGATGTAATCGAGCAGGAAATCAACAGCCGCAGGGACATATGTCCTTGCGGCTGTTAGGCATGCATGGCAAGATTAGCTTGTTCCAGTGCAGCCGACGCGCGAAACATAGATATAGCTGTCTTTCACAGTTGGCGGCTCATGGATGTGGTTCGGAAGCATCTGTTTTCTAGAGAGGAAGATCGATCCATGAAGAGTATGCTCGTTATTGTTCTGCTGTTGGCCCTAACGACCGGCTGCGGGTCCAAATATAATAGAGGCACCTACGATCTGTATCTCATCCCTGAAGGCTACGAAGGCATTATTAGGGTCAATTACAATATCGATGGCGCTCCGCAGCTCCAGAGAGAAGGAGAGTATGACGTCATTCATGTTAACGAAAGCGGAAAGGCTGAAACCTCTACCCCCACGTTTGATTATGGTACGGTTATTGACCAGTACTACTATGTGGACGAGGAAGGCAACCGGACGGAAATCGATCCCTTGTGTGTGAACGCAAGAGGCACCGGAGGGAGTGAGTTCGATGGAAAGAGCATCCCTCATACGGAAATCGAAGTCACCCGCTCGGCATGCGGAGAAGACTTTCAAGTTAACGGGTCATGATTATTTGAAGGATGGATTGGAATGACCGGTAATACGATGAGTGCAAACATGAAAAACTCCCTTCACGCATGGAAGGGAGTTTTTATTTTCACCTGAACATCGAATCTTGCCCACGGGGAATGACGCGGCTTTCATGCATCTTCCGATTCTTAAATCCAACTGTCATCAGAGCTGGCAGCAGCATGCCCCGTACTAGAAAGGTATCGATAATAATGCCCGCCGCCATCGCGAACCCGAATAGGAACAATTCCTGTATCGGCTGGGTGATGAGTACGCCGAATGTGGCGGCCAGGATAATACCCGCCGATGATATGACCCCGCCTGTAGACGTCACACCACGCCTTACCGCATCACGCCATGGATGCTTGCGTGCCTCTTCTTTGATCCGGGACACCAGCATAATATTGTAATCCACGCCCAATGCGACCATGAATACGAACGTATAGACCGGTATGCGATAGCTGAATGAGTCGTAATCCAGCAGGGAATGAAACACGAACCAGGTTAGACCGATCGTCGCCGCATAAGATAATAAAATCGTCAGCATCATATACACGGGCAATCGGATGGATCGGGTTTGAAGCCCGAGAATAGCCGTGATAAAGATGGCAATCAAGGTGAAAATAACGATCGTATCGCGCTGGTTCATCGTCCGAACGTCCAGCTGCTCGGCTGTCTGGCCCCCGAAGTGGAGAGAATCGCGCACCGAATCAAACCCGCTCTCATTGAGAATCGCACCGCTGTCGTCCTGCCACCGTTCCACGAGATCCAGCGCTTCCTTCTCATAGGGATTGACCTTCAAGATCGCTTTGAAGGTTAATATCTGTTTATTTTCCGACAGTAGACTGTCCATTCCCATAACATCCAGCCGCGCAGGATCGGGCATGATGGAATCGAGCTCGCCGTATGCGTTCAGCTGTTCCTTCAGGCGCCCGAGCTTCTCTTCAAGGGACGCGTCTGCCTGAAATGGCTTGTCGGATTGCAAGATGACGGTGACAGGCGCCAGCTCCCCAGGCGGAAACTGCTCTTCAAGCAGCTCGAAGCCGACGCGGGAAGGCGTATCGGGCGGGAATGATTTCATCAGGTTAAAGGAATAGTGGGTACTCAGCGCATTGAACGATAACAAAACTAACGGCAATCCGAGCAGCAGCAGCGTCAGCTTTGGCTTGCTTGTTACGAAGGTGCCGACCTTCTCCCAGACCGGGATTCCAACACGGGCTGCCCGTTTACCGGCCTTTGGCATGAAGGGCCAAAAGGCTCTGCGGCCGACTAAGGCGAACAGGGCCGGGATCAAGGTCAGCCCGGCGAATAGAATGACGGCGACGGCGATGGAGAATACGGGTGCGAAGCCGTGATAGGGCTTAAATACCGAGGCGAACAGGGCCAGCATCGCGATGAATACCGTCCCGCCGCTGAATAGAATCGGCTCCATGACATGTGTCATCGCCTGCCTCATCGCCGTGTATTTCGAATCGTGATCGGCTAGCGCTTCGCGGTACCTTGAGAATACGAACAAACAATAATCGGTTATGACGGCAAAGAGCAGAATCATCATGATCGACAGCGACTGCTTATCGATATCGAACAGGCCGGATTCGCCGGACAAGCCGATAATCCGGTCGACGGCCATGTAGACCATCCCCGCTATGATAAGCGGGAATACGGCAAGAAGAGGCGAACGGTAGATGACGATCAGCAGCACGAGAATCAGCAAGACAGTAGCGATCATCAGCACGAAGTCCGCGTTGCGGAACAGGGTCAAGGTATCGGCGGCGATGGCTGCCGGCCCCGTCATCTCCAGCTGAAGCCGCTCGGAGCCGTGCTCGTCCCAGTAGACCTGTACCTCATCGAGCGCGTCCATGACTCCTTCGGATGAGAGCCCCTCTTGAAAGTTGACCGTTAGCAGAACGGTCGAGCGGTCATCGGAGATCATCTGATCGCGGGCCGCCGCAGGCATAGCATGGAAGGGGACGGCGCTTGCGATCGAAGAGGGCTTCTTATCGGAAGCGAGCCACTCGCTGAACGATTCGAGCTTCGCCTCCTCATCGCCGGCTATAGCGTCCCCGCTATGGAAAACTAGCAGAGCGGCCATACCCTCGGAAGAAGGGAAGTGCTCTTCCATCAGCTGTTTCGTTACCGCGGAAGGATTGCTGTCCCGGATGTGGCCCTCACCTGCATTCACGGCATATTGCTTGGCTGTCGGCGCTGTTGCGGTCAGAACAAGGATGAGCAGCGCCCAGAAGAGGATCGTAATCTTGGCTCCTCTAGGGCTGGATACAAAATGAACGATTTTGTTCGAGAATATCGGGACCATACCGCCCATAACCTCCTATCCGTAATTTCTGATGAAATTATCGGACAGAAGTATGAATGGACCATGAACGGAAGATTACAAGCGGGGAAGGACGACGGTGAACGTGGATCCGACATTGTATTCGCTGCGGGCGATAATTTGCCCGCCGTGCATCGTAACGATTTTGTGCGCGATCGCAAGACCGAGACCGCTGCCGGATGCGGTACGGTCTCTAGCTTTGTCCGCTTTATAAAAACGCTGGAATAGATGCGGCATCTCGGATTCGGGTATGCCTGCGCCGGTATCCGATATATGGACGCAAGTCGTATCGTCGTCCGCGGATTCGATCTGAACGCTTAATGTATCGCCTGTCCCGGAGAATTTGATCGCGTTCGTAATTAAATTGAGCCAAACCTCGTAGAGCAGATGCGCATCGCCGGAAATCCAGGTTTCGGGCAGGTCGAGCTGAAGCTCCATCTCCTTCTTCGACCACTGCCATTCCTGCATGATGATGATTTGACGAAGCTGCTCATCCAGCTGATAGCTTGCAATCCGGAGCGCCTGGTTTTCTTTATCCAGCGTGGCGAGCGTGAGCAGCTGTTTGCTCAGCTCCGACAGGCGCCGGCTTTCGCGTTCAATGATCCGCAGATTGTTCTCGGTCTCTTCCTGCGGAGCTCCGCTATCTAACGATGCCTGGGCCAGCCCGCGTATGGATGTGAGCGGGGACTGCAGCTCATGCGAGACGTTGGCGACGAATTCCTGCCTCATTTCGTCCAGCTGTTTGATGGACTGCGTCATCTTGGTGAAATGGTGCGCCAGATCGCCGATCTCGTCCTTGCGCGACACGTCCAGCGCGACGTCGAAGCGGCCCTCGACGATTTGCTTGGTTGCGTTCGTGAGCGCCTTCACAGGCCTGACGATATAACGGCTGAGAATGACGATAAGCACCAGGCTGATGACGAACGTTCCGATGAAGAGGACGGCCACAATCAACCGGACCTCGCCGATCTGCTGCTCCAGATCCGGCTTTACGAACAGGGCGCGCTTCTCGCCTTCCGCAGTCACGAGAGGGAGACCCACCGTATTGCGGAGACTGTTCTCGAAGAAGGCCAGCAGCATGAACCGGTGATTCTCTTCCTCCATCCCTTTGTAGACGGTGCCGTCCAGGACGGATTGAATGACGGAGGAGCTGAGCGAGCCATGCTTGAAAGGCGCGCCATATGAAGTTCCTTGCAGCTGGTCGTCGACATAATAAATTTGATAGCCCAGCGAAGCGACCTGCGCTAGATAAGCGGAGCTATCGCTGCTCGGATTTTGCTCAAGCATCGTGCGGATCGTTTGGCCGGCATTCCATACTTTTTGCTGGCTCTTCGTGTGGAGCGCTTCTTGATAATAGAAGTTGGTCAGCAAGAGGCCAATGATGCAGCTAATGATAGCAATGCCGATAAACGTGACCACAATGCGCACGTATAACGTCTTCATTGGTCTTTCACCTCAAGCTTGTAGCCCAAGCCCCGAATCGTCGTAATGACAAAGTCATTCTCGTCTCCGGCGAACTTCTCCCGCAATCGCTTGATATGTACGTCGACCGTCCGGCTGTCGCCCTCGAAGTCGGCTCCCCACACCAGCTCGATGAGCTGTTCGCGGGTATAGATTCGCCCGGGATTGCTGGCCAGCTGCGTCAGCAGCTCGAATTCCCGCAGCGGCATCGCGACCGTGTCCGTACCGCGCTTCACCTCGTAGCTTTGGCGGTTTATGGTGACGGACCCGAGACGGATCGTATCGGCCGATACGAGGCGGTACCGGCGCAGCAGCGCTTGAATCCGGAAGAGAAGCTCCTTCGGCTCGAAGGGCTTGACCATATAGTCGTCCGTTCCGGACAAGAATCCCTTCTCCTTATCCTCCAATCCGCCCTTGGCGGTCAGCATCATCACAGGGATGTCGTAATGGGCGCGGATCTCCCGGCACAGCTCAAGACCGTTCATCGCCGGCATCATCACATCGACGACGGCGAGGTGGATCCGCTCGGTCTCCATGAGCCGGGCCGCCTGCTTGCCGTCCGCCGCTTCCAGCACGTCGTAGCCCTCCTTGGTCAAGACAAGGCGAAGCAAGGTCCGGATCGACGGGTCGTCATCGGCAATCAATACGTTCATTCTCATCCTCCATGCACGCTCCTCTGCCCGTTAATGTGTCGATTATTGAAAGTTTATCATACGGGGCGGATGCGTTCCAAGTGTATCGGAGGCGGCTAAGAGGCTGCCCCAACCGTTGTTCCAATCAATCATCTAGAATCGCAGAATCTAGATGCTAACGGACATGAGAGCCCTTATGGTAACACTCAGGTGCATTTCGTGAGTGTTGCGGACATGAGAGCCTTTATATGAGCATAAACATCGGCTTAATGGATGAGTCGAATGCATATAGCGGATCTGATGTCCGCTAGCTACCGCAAATCGGCCGAAGTCGGCAAAATAACGAATCTGATGTCCGTACACTTGGCTGCTCAATGAATCGCGCAGATTTTAGATGCCGTCGGAGCTGAGAGCTCCATTATATTAGCCGGTTACTCTCCTTAGCGCCGATCCACTAGCTCAACCTGCCGTTGAGTGTAACCTGCCGATCGATCAACGATCCCGTTATTGTTGGCCGCGGAATCTTCGCTTATGATACGAATAAGAACCGGTTCTAATCAATTCAATAGGAGACCGCTGCGAAATGGATACCACAAAGATCGGATTGTATATACAAGAGCTGCGCAAAAGAAAAAAGATTACGCAAAATCAGTTGGGTGAACGGCTGAATATTTCGTAACAAGCCGTTTCCAAGTGGGAACGGGGCGAAACGCTGCCCGATACGCTGCTCCTTCTTGATTTGGCAGCCATATTGGAGACCACGGTCGACAATATATTAAACGGAGGCGAGACGATCGTGAATTTTAACGGAAAAATTGATGCGAAGGACATTAAAACCGGAATCGAACAATTAGCAGGCATAGGGACATTGATCGGGAAGGATAACACCGTATATGCCGGAATGATCGAAGGAATCAATGCGAAAATGAACATCGACGCCGAAGAATGCTTCTCCGATTCTTATAAGAAAGAAGCTCTTGTCGCCGAGATCATGGTGCAAAAGCTCATGAACGGGGCTTATATCGACTTATCCGATGTTCAAAGCTGTTTCGAGCATGAGCATTGGAGAAGCATTGTCAGCAAATTCGCGAATAAGTATGGGATCAAATAGTTTTGTGCATTATCAATGATTAGAGAGTTATAATCGTAAACGCTGAAGTTTCGAGAAACCCGCGTCTGATCGAGGACGCCCGGGTTTCTTCTTCGTGTTCTTGTCCGCCACTTTATGCAGTGTTACCAAGTATCACTGCCGCATGCAGGCTCGAATAAGAACGATGAATTTGTTTAGCCCAACCTTTCGGGTCGTTACCATTATGTGACAAGCCTGTTCGAAGGATCGAAAAGTCCATGATGAAAATAGAATTATCCATTCAAGCGAATAAAAAAATCCGTAATATAAAATAAGTGATAATGATTATCACTACCATCATACTAACCCAAAGAACTGTAGGTCGAATCATGAAAACGAGCTATCTATGGGCGGCGCTCATTGTGTTATCGGTGTGCTCCGTGTTTATCGGCGTGAAGGATATTTCGCCTCTGGATCTGTTCAGCTTAACCGATGAGCAAATCCAATTCTTGCTGATCAGCCGCTTCCCACGGCTCATCAGTCTCATTATCGCCGGCGTCAGCATGAGCGTCGTCGGTCTAATCATGCAGCAGCTCAGCCGGAACAAGTTCGTATCGCCGACAACGGCAGGCACGATGGATTCGGCCAGTCTGGGGCTGCTCGTCGCGATAATCATGTTCGCATCGGCAACACCGCTGATGAAAATATCCGTCGCGTTTCTATTCGCGCTGGCGGGGACGTTCGTCTTCATGAAAATATTGGAACGCGTAAAGTACAAGGACTCGATCTTTATTCCGCTCGTCGGTCTGATGTTCGGCAATGTCGTCGGCTCGATTACGACCTTCTTTGCCTACAAGCATGATCTGATTCAGAGCCTGTCCGGCTGGCTCCACGGCGACTTCTCCATGATTCTGAAGGGGCGCTACGAAATGTTGTACATAAGCGTCCCGCTGGTCATTATCGCGTACTTGTACGCCAATAAGTTCACGGTCGCCGGCATGGGCGAGGAATTCGCCGTCAATCTGGGCCTGAATTACCGGACGGTCGTCAACATCGGTCTTGTGATCGTATCGCTGGTCTCGGCCATCGTGATCTTAACGGTCGGCTCCATTCCGTTCCTTGGGCTGATCATACCGAACATTGTCACGATTTACCAGGGCGATCATCTGAAGAAGAATTTGCCGCACACCGCCTTATTGGGCGCAACCTTCTTAATCTTTTGCGATATATTGGGACGGGTCGTCATCTATCCTTACGAGATTTCCATCGGACTTACCGTCGGCGTCATCGGAAGCGGCATCTTCCTGTACCTGCTCATGAGGAGAAAGACATATGGGTTATAAATCGAGAATTGGCATTCTTGCCGCCGTCGCCGTCGTGCTCATCATCATCTTTATGACCATCAACGCGAGCGGGAATTGGGACTACGTGCTGGAGCGCAGAGGCAAGAAAATTTTGGCTATCCTGCTGACGGGCGGCGCGATCGCGTTCTCCACGCTGGTGTTCCAGACGATAACGAATAACCGGATCCTGACGCCGAGCATCATTGGCCTCGATTCGCTCTACATGCTCATTCAGACGGCGATCGTCTACTTCTTCGGATCGATGACGCTCACGATGATGAACAAGAACCTGCATTTTCTGCTATCGGTCGGATTGATGGTGATGTTCGCAGGGGTGCTGTACAAAATATTGTTCAAGCGGGAAGACAGCAACATCTACTACCTGCTCCTGGTCGGTATCATCTTCGGCACCTTCTTTTCGAACATCGCATCGTTCATGCAGATGCTGATCGATCCGAATGAATTTTTTACCGTGCAGAACAAGATGTTCGCCAGCTTCAATAACGTGAATACCGAGCTGCTTCTGATCTCCATCGCCGCCATAGCCGTTACAGTCGCTTATTTCATGCGGTATGCCAAATATTTGGATGTGCTGTCGCTGGGCAAGGATCATGCCGTCAACCTGGGCATTCCTTACGATTTCGTCGTCAAACGCATGCTGCTCGTCGTATCGATCCTGGTTGCCATCTCAACCGCGCTGGTCGGTCCGATTACGTTCCTCGGGCTGCTGGTCGTCAATGTCACGTATCAATATATCCAAACGTTCCGGCACCGTTACCTGATTCCGGGCGCGATGCTGATCAGCGTCGTAGCTCTGGTCGGAGGCCAGTTGATCGTCGAGCGGGTATTTACCTTCTCTACGACACTGGCGGTCATTATCAATTTCATCGGCGGTACCTATTTCATCTATCTCTTACTGAAGGGGAACAAATCGTGATCGCAGTCAGTAATGTTACGAAACAATACGGGAGCAAGAAAGTCATCGATAACGTCTCCGTCCAGATCGAGAAGGGGAAAATCACGTCATTCATTGGGCCGAACGGGGCGGGCAAAAGCACGTTATTGTCGATTATAAGCCGGCTCATCGCGAAGGATAACGGGCAGGTGCTAATTGACGATATCGATGTCACCCAGAGCAAGAGCGGCGACCTGGCGAAAAAAATATCGATCCTCAAGCAGTCCAATCATATCAATGTCCGCTTGACGGTCCGGGAGCTGGTCAGCTTCGGGAGGTTCCCTTACTCGCAAGGGCGCTTGACGAAGGAAGACTGGAAGCATGTCGATGAAGCCATTGCCTACATGGGGCTGACCGATATGCAGGACAAATATTTGGATCAATTGAGCGGGGGACAGAACCAGCGGGCCTACATTGCCATGGTCATCGCCCAGAATACGGAATACGTGCTGCTGGACGAACCGCTCAACAATCTGGACATGAAGCATTCCGTCCAAATCATGAAGGTGCTCCGCAGGCTGGTCGACGAGCTCGGCAAAACGGTAATCATCGTCATTCACGATATTAACTTTGCCTCTTGCTATTCCGACTATATCGTCGCGCTCAAGGACGGCAAGATCATCCGCGAAGGCGTCACCGACGACATCATCGAAACCGCTGTGCTGAAAGAAGTGTATGACATGGACATTCATATCGAGACGGTGAACGGCAACAAAATTTGCGTGTATTTTGCTTGATCGCAAGGGGGACGCCCTGAGGGATCCGGCCAATATATAAATTTATTATTCAAAAAAAGGTGGAGAAAGAAATGAAACAGAAAGTTTCACTTGTATTTTTAACATTCATTCTTGCCGTTGTTCTGTCGGCTTGCGGCGCGACTGACAAAAACTCGAACGCGGATCAAGCAGCAAACAACACGCCAAGCAACACGGCGGAAGGCAATGGCAGCACGGGAGCGGGAACGCCGGAAACGGCAGAACCGGCTGAATTGACGATCAAGCATCAGTTGGGCGAAGCGAAGCTGAAGCAAAATCCGGAGAAGGTTGTCGTGTTCGATAACGGCGTTCTGGATACGCTCGACAAGCTGGGCGTTCCGGTCACGGCGGTTCCGAAGGACGGGCTTCCAGCCTACCTTGAGAAATACAAAGCGGACAGCTATGAGAATGCCGGTGGGCTCAAAGAGCCGGACTTCGAGAAAGTGAATGCGCTCAAGCCGGATGTCATCTTCATCTCCGGCCGCACCTCGGAAGCTTATGAAGAGCTGAACGAGATCGCTCCGACGATCTTCATGGGCGTAGACAACGCGAACTACAAAGCGTCGTACACGGAGAATGCGAAGATTCTGGGCCAAATCTTCGGCAAGGAAGCGGAAGTCGAAGCCGAGTTGGCCAAGCTGGACGAATCCATCGCGGCCTTGAGCAGCAAGGCAAGCGCGGAAGCAGCCAGCGGCAAGAAAGGCCTGATCGTCCTGACGAATGCCGGCAAGCTCAGCGTATACGGCAAAGCTTCTCGTTTTGGCCTCATTCATGACGTGTTCGGCGTTGCGCCAGTCGATGAGAACATCAAGGCTTCCACGCATGGCGACAGCGTAACGAGCGAATATATCGCGGAGAAGAACCCGGATTACCTGTTCGTCGTGGACCGTGACGCGGCCGTTGAGGCGG
Organism: Paenibacillus spongiae; assembly: GCF_024734895.1. Classification (NCBI taxonomy): domain Bacteria; kingdom Bacillati; phylum Bacillota; class Bacilli; order Caryophanales; family Paenibacillaceae; genus Paenibacillus; species Paenibacillus spongiae. The sequence continues at coordinate 6,636,145 of NZ_CP091430.1, read as the reverse complement.
AAGGCGGCGAGACGGCGAACAAAACGCTGGAGAACGACCTGATCAAGAAAACGAATGCCTACAAGAACGGTAAAATCATTTACCTGAATGCGGATTACTGGTATCTGTCCGGCGGCGGTTTGGCGTCGATGGCAGAAATGATCAAAGAGGTTGACGCTGCATTTAATTAAGGCATCAGCCGTCGAATAGGGCTGGACTGCAGGCTCCGAGTATGAATCGGAAGCGGCGGTCCGGCCCTTTTTCGTGTGTCCGGCAACGTGTCGAAACGCCGCCTTCGCATGCATGGTTATAAAGCGTGAATCCGCGCGTTTACCCGTACAGCACATAGCGTGCGCGCCTCATTGCGTGTCCGTCGTTGTTCTCGCCGGGAATGTAGCTTCTCTCGCCGCTGCCTAGCGCTCTGGTTAATGCAAGACGTTACTAGTTGAGATTTCATGTTTACATGTTTACAAATCGAGGTCTACATGCTAAATTAAAACTGTTAACAGTTACCTGGTCACAACGCTAACTTGATTCCTGCCGGAAAGAAAGTTTCCCGGATTTTAGCGGATTGCCATGCATCGAGCGAAAATATTAATAATCCTTTGGTTGTTGATGGCTGATTCTCTCCGGAAAGCGAATCCACATCCTCCCATGACGAGAAGTCCTTTGATATAATGTGACTGTTAACCATTCTGGAGGGGTAAAATTGAATAAAATTTCTAGAATAAAATTATGCGACGACGTCGTGAAAATACTTCGAAGGGCCATCCTGTTGGGCGAGATTCCCGTCAACGAGCATTTGGCAGAGCCCATTCTCGCCGATAGGCTGGGAACCAGCAGAGGACCGATCAGGGATGCTCTTCAAATATTGCTGCTGGAAGGCTTTGCAGTGAGAATGCCTAATGGCAGAGTCATTGTGCGCGGAATGAGCTTGAAGGATATCTCAAACCTATATGATGTCAGACTCTTATTGGAGCATCATGCCATAGAACAGTGGTTTGGCCAACAAGAGAAAAAATCAATCGAGCCGATCCGGAATTGCTTCGAAACGATGCGCAGCAGCAATGTTACTTCCCAGGAATTCTCCGATATCGACATGGAATTCCATGAGCAAATCGTCCGCCTAGCGGATAATAATACGCTGCTGCAATCATGGCTTAGCTTAAGAGGACTGATCCATGCTATCCTGGAAATCACGAACCAAGGTTACCCGAGAAGCCAGTTGATCATGGATACGCACATCAAAATTTATGAGGCGCTGAATAATCGGGATTTTCCTGCAGCCAGTTCCCTATTAAAAGATCATTTGGCAGAGGGGAAAAAGGTGATGTGCGATAATATAAAAATGTTAAGAGAGACCACCACGAAGTAAAGCAGAGATATTACTATTCCGAAAGGGAGTTGATTTTTTTTATGACATAACTGTTAACAGTTAACTAGGTCTTTCGTTAGAGGGAATGGCGCGCAATCCATTATTGCTGCAATATTCAAGGAGAACGGCCTATGCGCACACCATGCATGCCAAATGAGCTGCAGCTAATAAAGCAGCGATCAAAAACCAGATTAGTAAACTTGAACTTGGAGTGAGTCATCAGGCATGAAAGCAATCGTTTATCATGGGCCAAAAACATTAGTAATAGAAGAACGGCCGGTTCCAACAGCCGCCGCAGACGAATTGATCATTAAAGTTCAGGCTGTCGGTATTTGCGGCAGCGAGCTGGAAGGATATTTGGGGCACAGCAGCATTAGAGTCCCTCCATTGGTTATGGGACACGAGTTTAGCGGGGTTGTCGCTGAAGCTGCACAAGGAGCCAAGGGTTTGACGGCAGGCAGCAACGTGATTGTCAATCCGTTAATCTCCTGCGGCATGTGTGACCGCTGCGCTCTCGGTAAACCGAACATTTGCCGGAACCGCGAAATTATCGGGATTCACCGTCCGGGTGCCTTTGCGGAATACGTTGCCGTTCCTGCTGCCAATGCTTTTCCCGTGCCTCAGCAGATGGATGCAAACCTTGCTTCCTTAGCCGAGCCTTTGGCCATTTCGATTCATGCTGCGAAGTTGGGTTTCCAACCCTTTGGCGATTTGCTTATCTTCGGCGCGGGAACGATCGGACTGCTGACTCTTCAGGTTGCGCAAAACATGGGGGTCAGGAAGGTTATGGTCACGGACATAAATCCCGCCAGACTCCAATACGCCAAGCAGCTTGGAGCCGAAATCGCCGAACCCGACCAATTGCCGGACCTGGCTGGGAAGTTTTTTTCACCGGGAGGCGTGGATACGATTATCGATTGCGTTGGCTTGGCAGCTACGCGGGAACAGGCGATGAGGCTGGTGAATCCGGGAGGAAAAGTCATCATGGTCGGATTAGGCAGCGATCTATCCGCTTTGCCGATGAACCATCTCGTACGGCAGGAAATCATGATCTACGGTTCGTATACGTACACGAGGGCGGAGTTTGAGCAAGCGATTCATTTATTAACCACCGGACGAATCCAACGGAATCCTTGGTCAACCATCAGGGGATTGCTTGAGGCGCCCGATTGCTTCAAGGCGCTGACCGAAGGGAAGGCCGAATACAGTAAAATCATACTCAGCCTTTAAGATTTCATGATGAGGAGCCATACCGATGTCTAAATATAAAGTGGCCATCACGGATTGCCGTTTTCCTAATATCGATCTTGAGAGACAGGTGCTGGAGCCGTTAGATTGTGAGATCCGCATAGGGCAGTGCGAGACGGAGAACGAGATATTGGACCTATGCGAGGATGCCGATGCAGTCTTGACGCAGTGGGCTCCGGTAACGGCGCGGGCGATTAAGGGAATGAATCGCTGCAAGGGGATTGTGCGGTACGGCATTGGAGTGGACAATGTTGACTTGGAAGCAGCAAATCAATGCAGCATTCCTGTTGTGAATATCCCGGATTATGCCATTGATGAAGTTGCGGACCATACGCTCGCACTTCTATTAAGCCTGGTCCGCAAAATACCGCAAATCGCTTCCCAGGTGCGCAGCGGAGTATGGGATATAGCTCCTTGCCGTCCGATTATCGGGCTGCAGAATAAACAACTGGGGCTTGCAGGATTCGGCAATATTGCAAGAGCCGTTGCCAAGCGAGCTCAGGCGTTCGGTTTGCGTGTAACCGCTTACGATCCGAATGTCGATGAGGAACAATTTCGCATTGCGGGCGTGGAGCAGACGAACTGGACAGCATTATTGCAGAACAGTGACATTCTGTGTGCACATCTTCCTTTGAGTCAACAAACCAGGCATATGTTAGACAAAGCCGCATTCGCACGAATGAAACCGACGTCCTATTTGATCAATACTTCCCGTGGAGGCGTAATCGATACAGAGGCTTTAATCGAAGCGCTGCAAAACCGGGAAATCGCCGGAGCGGCTCTCGATGTGTTGGAACATGAGCCTATATCGAAAAGCAGTCCTCTGCTGAGTATGGAACAGTGCATCATAACCAGCCATTGCGCCTGGTATTCGGAAGATTCATTGCAGCGTCTTCAGCTATATGCCGCACTAGAAATTAAAAGGCTGCTGACCGGTGAACGGCCGAAACATATTGTGAACAGCGTACAGTTCTAATACCTGCGGGGCAAGTTTTGGGTGGAATCGAACGACGGTATATCGATACATAAGTGAGAATGCCATTATCAAGGAGGAAATCGGTATGCACAGATTGTTGTCCTATCCTTTAAATCCGCACGCCCCGGGATGGCCAGGCAATCCAAAGCTCGGGTTTGAGCCTGTTTCGCTGATTGCCGACGGGGAGCCTGCCAACACGTATAACCTTCAATTGTTTAACCATTTTGGATCCCATATGGATGGACCGCGGCATTTCAACGATGAAGGTCCCCAGCTGCAGGAGATGCCCTTGGAAACGTTCGTTTATGAACGCCCGCTGCTATTGGATATTCCAAAATCCTTCGGTGAGCTGGTAATGGCGGAAGAGCTGCAGCCTTATGAAACAGAGCTGAAGAACTCAGATCTCCTGATGATTCGAAGCGGATTTTCGTCGCAGCGTTCGTCCCAGCCGGATAAGTATTCAAGCGAAGGACCCGGTATGTGCTCGGAAGCGTGCAAATATTTGATGGACCACTGCCCGAATTTAAAAGCAATCGCCTTAGATTGGATCTCTTTGGCTTCATATGCTCACATGGAGGATGGTGTGTTGGCGCACCAATATTTGCTCGGCAAATTTCATAGTCATTACATCTGCATCATTGAGGATTTGAATTTCTCCGGCTTGGAAGCAGGCAAGCTGAAGAAGGTCGTTTCTCTTCCATTGTTTGTGGAAGGGATTGATAGTGCACCGGTAACGGTGCTCGCTGAATTGGAATAACTCGATCCTTATTATCGTTTATAGAGGCTGTCTAAAAATCGAAAAGGAGGGAGCGCCTTAGGCACATTCGAGTCCGGCCCGGTGTCCGATGATTTATAACGGCCATCCTCGTATGACTGAGATCGGATGATATGGAACCGCGGATAACCGCACTTGGAAGGCAGCACGATCAACCTGTTTTTCTTCAACCTAGATATGAAGTAAATGTTAACGTTGGACAAATACTTATATAGGGGAGAAATGCAGATATGAGAAGGTTAAACGATAAAGGTTTCCGTTTATTGAGTTTTACCTGCGCGATCGCGCTGCTGGTCATGATCATGGCCGCATGCAGCGGGTCCGGTGAGAATGGAAGCGATACCAAGACGCCTAACGATAAGAAATCGAATACCAACACAGAAGCAACCAATGGGAACAAAGGGGCGAACGGAGAAAATGCCGACGAGCCGAAGGTGGATTTAGCGGATGTGAAAGGCGAGGTCCGGGTCATAACGCCATGGGGCGGCGGCTTCGGTGAGCAGTTCACGAAGATGTTCGAGGACTTCAATAAAGAATATCCGAACATTAAGGTCACCTTATTGGAACAGACGACTGCCGATCTTGCCGCACTTATTGCCGCAGGCGAGACGCCGGACATCATCTCTGTACTGTATATGGCTTCCGATCTGCGTAAAGATAATATGATCGAGGATTTGAGGCCGTACCTGGATGCAAGTCCGGACGTTACGCCAGACCTGTTCTATGAACCGGCCTATATGCGGTCCGTGGATGAGAACGGCGCGGTATGGGCGCTTCCTTGGCACGTCGATCCGAATTTTGCCCTTGTATATAATAACGATATTTTGGAGCAGTACGGGTATACGGAAATTCCGGAAATGCACTCGCTGCAGGAATTCGGTGATTTTCTTCACAAATTCTGGGTGATCGAGAACGGGGAACAAGTCATGACGACCTTTGACCCGTCTGGTATTTACGGTCCGCTCAATACCTTGAGCACGATTAGTTATCTTAATGGTGCGGATCAGAAGACATTCTACAATCCAGCGGAACGTAAAGTAATGTTCAATGACCCGCTGATCGTAGAAGCGCTGCAATGGATCGTCGACTTCAAGCGGGAGAACGTGGATCAGGAACGATTGGGTAAACTGGATTCCACGCTGCCGGAGAATACGGGAAGATTCGCTGCCGGCAAATCGTTGATGCAGCCTGATATTACGCCTGTCCTGCGCGGACATTTGGAGCAAAATCCCGATGTGAAATTCACGCCGATGCCGGAGGAGTCGATCTGGCTTGGCGGCTGGTCGTTCACGCTGACGACGGTAGGCAAGAAAGAGAACAAGGACGCGGCTTGGGCATTGCTGAAGTGGATGACCTCCACGAAGGCCGGAGCGGAATCGCAGCAGAAGCACTTTGGCTGGATTTCGGGTATTAAGGACAACCCTTACCTGGAATCGGAAGCGAAGAAGGATCCGGTATCCGCCGTAGCGTTTGAAGTGCTGAAGAAAGCGAAGAAAATGCCGCCGAACGTTCCGGTTGATTTCGAGCCGGAGTTTAATAAGAAATGGGATGAAGTGATGGCAGGCACGCTTGAACCGAAAGCCTTCCTGGACCATATTACGACTTATACGCAAGCGATGCTTGATGAGCAAAAGCCGTAAACTCCATATTACCTGGATATGGTTTCCGGTGCTCAATAACAAATATCATAGGATCAGAGGAGGAATGGAAGATGGTTGAAGCGAAAACGGTGGATTTGACCAAGCATCTGGAGGAGTTTAAGGAGCAGGGGTATACCCTGTTCGAGGGGGTATACGATGGGGAGACAAGACAGGCGTGGAAGGAGAAGTTTCATCAACTGAAGGACGACCGCGCCGCAACCTCTCAGAATGAATGGTGGTATAGCAGCACCACCGAGCTGGCGCCTAAGCTCATGCTGCCGGCTGTTGCGAATCCGCTGATCCTCGATTTTGCCGAATTGGTTATGGGGCCGTTCGTACAATTGGATAATTTGACCTTGGCGGGCTTCGGCTCCATTAAGAAGGAAGAGGCGGGCAACCGGGTTTCGGGCTGGCACCGCGATCGGTGGGCGAACATGCCCGGGGGTAGCTACAATCATCCGCTGTCGATTAACGCCATCAGCTACCTGCAGGATTTAACGGATGAATACGGACCGCTGCGCGTTATTCCGGGCTCGCACCTCAACCCGGTGGAGCTGACCAAAGAGCAGCAGTCCGTCCCGCATCCCGATGAGCTTGTGCTGAATATGAAGGCCGGCGACGTGGTCGTCACCCACAACGGGCTGTTGCATTCAGGGACGCCGAACACCTCCGGGGATATCCGATACTTCTTCAGCGTGTATTATAACAAGACGTGGCTGAAGCATACCGATAATCACAGCGGGCCTAACGTACAAGCCATTATCCAGGCTGCGAGGAAGCGGAACGATCATCGCACGATGCGGCTGTTCGGCGTGGACGAACATCTCGAAGCGCGGGCGAATTGGGGATTCCTGACGGCCGACGAGCAGCGCTGGGCGGAGTGGAGCGCGGCCGATAAAGCGGCGATCAAGCAATAGCGAGCATCAGCGGAAGCAGTTAAACAGTTAGGGATTCCCCCCTGACGATTACGACGTAGAGACGAGATCCCGACTGAATAGCCTCCAAAACCACGGTCCAGTGGATTTGGAGGCTTTTTTTATTACCAACAGGGTTGAAAAAGACTGTCGATTCATTGGCTACCAACGCTCGATCTCACCCAACAACATGCGGACTTCAGGACTCCCATTTTCCCTGAGCTTGCGAATCATTGGGCCTGTGAAGGTTTCTCTTGATTTAACCCACGCATTCTGGTAACAAAACAAACAAGCTCTGCGGCTTCCATCGGAACGGTTTGCGCTGCCACGATGAAACAAGCTCCCGTCGAACAGAACGGCTTGGCCTGGTTTGGCCAATACGCTCATTTCATCCGGAAATATCGGATGGCCCACAGGAGGTCTGAACGATACCCGATGACTGCCCGGTACGATCACGATAGGCCCATTCTCGTTCGTAAGCTCATCAAGGTAGTACCCGCAATTGATTTGACTCAGGTTTGCTCCATAAGGCGTACTATCTGAATCAATCGGCCACGGATGATCTCTATGCCAATCCTGATCCGGATCTCCGGGAACGGTTACTCTTGCAGTCGCGCTATGCAACTGGATGCAATTGCCCATAATGGCTTTGATTCTTGTCAAGATGGGATCGTTATCTAACAACATGGAGAAAACTTCGTCTTCCTCAAGCAATTGGTGAGTAAACATGGCTTGTTTCCGGGACATCACCCCTTCTAATGCATGGCGCAGCATTTGAACTTGAGGTTCCGTAATTGCGTTATCTACAATCAGGTAACCCCATTTTAAAAAGAAGCGCACCTCCCTTTCCAAATCGGCACTCAGCGTCGGATTCATCTGTTTAGGAACAATTTCAAAGCTATAACTCATTTTCGATCCCACCACCTTAAAGTTTTCCTTTCGGTATGAGAATAGTTTACCTGCAAACCGTTTGTTTTCATTGTGAATTTGTATCCATCGATTGTATGATCGTGTCAAAATCTTGGCATGGAGAACACGGAGGTCGGTATCGTGCTGCAAACATCATTTTTTACCTTTGATAACTGCGCCGCCTTCCCTGGGCGTTCCACAAGCGGTATTCTTCATAAAAAATACAACATTGAATTTCATGAACACGACTTTTACGAAATCAACATTGTGACGAAGGGCGGAGGCGTTCATTATGTAAATAAACGTTGTTTCGAAATCGCGGAAGGCGATGTATTTGTCATCCCTCCGGGTTATCAGCATGCTTACTCCAATAAAGAAGACCTGACCGTTTATCATCTTATAATTCGTGAAGGTTTTTTTACTAAACATCATCATGAGCTTTCTGCACTCCCCGAGTATGTCATGATGTTTAGGGTTGAACCAACATTGCGTAAAGACCATGAATTCGTAAGCTTCTTAAAATTAAACGACTCGCAGTCCGAAGAATTGAAACCGTTGTTATCCAAGGTGCTGCTGGAATCCGAACAGCATCATCAGGAAACAAGCCTAACCCTTAACTATTTAACGCTCTCCGTCATTACTTTATTGTGTCGTTATTACCGCGAGCAGCATTCAAATTTCATGGGTCAAAAATCCAATACCGACTCCCTGTATCATTCTATTACCAACTCTATCTCCTTCATCTACCAAAATTATATGAATGTAATCTCTCTTGAGGATTTATTGAGGGTCTCCTCCATGTCCCGATCCACGTTCATGAGGGTTTTCAAAATTGCGACCGGAACCTCTGCCAATCAATTTATTAACGAATACCGGGTGAATTGTTCTAAACGCATGATATTAGATACAAACTTGTCTATTACTGAAATTGGGGTTGCAGTAGGCTTCTATGATTCTTCCCATTTTGTAAGGACTTTCAAAAAAATCTGCGGCATCACGCCAATGAATTATCGTAGACTTTATTCGAATAAAGTGGGCTTGTGACTTCCGGATCGACGACGCCACTAAACTGCTCAACCGCATCTTAATGACCAGTATGCCGCCTCGGCCTCGTAACGCGTCAAAGCGTTGCCTGATGAGGAGGGGGTCTCAGGCTGCAAGCCATAAGCTGCAGTGTAGTATTTGACGTTGAGAATCATTTTCAATTAATATTAAGCTAGATCGCATTGAAGTGGGGGTTGTGATTATGAAGCGGAAGGATGGAATGGGTCCGTTCACTCTGAACTATACACATACAGAAGAATACCGGATCGAGAGCGGTTTCCATGCGGATATCGCCGAAAGGGAAGAGGATGCTTTCGGATTTGCCTTGAAGGACGGCGTTCGCGTATCGATTGACGACGGCGATCAGCGGCGCACGGCTAAAGTGTTGAATGGAGAGCTGTTTCTGATCCCGGCTGGCTGCCGATGCATCGTTCAAAGCATGGCGAAGCATGAATCGCGCGTGCTTATGATCCGGTTTCGCAAGGAGCTGCTGCCTGATCCGGCAGGAGGGCCCGATTCGGAGCACAGGGCTCATTACGATACGCTGAAGCTGATCGTGTTCCGAATGCCGCAGGTTCGCAATTGGGTACAGGATTTCGCAAGCGATGCCGTCAGTGTCGATCAGGCGCTCTATTACCAATTGCAGTCGAATCTGTACGCCATGGCGTCGGCGATGATGAGCACGATCCAGAACCCGAAGGAGCCGGAGGAGGACCTGCTGGAATACGTGGAGCAGACGCGAAGATATATGCAGGAGCAGTATCATAATCCGATGGATATGGAGGAGATCGCTGCTCTATCCGGAGCCAGCGCCAGCCGGTTCTATCAGGCCTTCCGCAGCTATACCGGACTGAGCCCTCATAAATATATGACGAAGGTGAGATTGGATGCCTCGTTAAGCCTGCTGGCCGGATCGCCGCCTCCGATTATTGAAGTGGCACATTCCATCGGCTATGCGGATGAGTATTATTTCAGCCGATTGTTCAAGAAGCATATGGGTATGACCCCGACCGAATTCGCCGCTGCCGCCCAGAAGAAAGTCGTCACGCTATGCCGGGTTTTCAACGGGGATCTTGCGGCGTTCGGGATGACGCCGACGATGTCATTGAAGGCGGCCTGGACCGAGCTTCTGGAGCAGGGCCTTATGGAGATTGCTTCGGCGCAGCCGAATCTAATATTAACGGGACCGGTATCCGATGACATTTACGATGCTTTGGCAGCTATTGCGCCGACCGTTATTCTGCACTGGAAGAGTTACTCGTGGAAGGAACGCATCTCGGAGATCGGCCAGCTTATGGGAATGTCGCCGGTAGTGGAACGCTGGCTCGCCAACTACGAGATGAAGGTTGAGAATGCCCGCTTCCATGTCCGCCGCCGTCTTGGCGACGAGCCGCTTCTGCTGGTCAGCACGCGTAATCACCGCTATCGCGTGTGGGGGATGAAATGCCTGAAGATGAAGGATGTCTTCTATGATGATCTGCAAATCGCGCCGCCGGCGAAGGTGCAGGACATTATTATACTTGAAACGGAGAATCTGGATGAGGTTGCAGAGCTGGAATGCGAGAACGTGCTGTTCTTTGTGGACGAGGAAGAATCGGAGACGTATTGCCGGCAGCTGGAGGCGAAGTGGCGCAAGCTGAACCGAAGCCGAGAGCGCCATCTCTGTCTGTTCGTCCGGTATGAGGAGCATCTGCAATATAATGCGTCCATGCACGAAAGCCTAGTCGAGCAGACGGTCAGGCAGCTGATCGAGCTCAGCTGAGGCTGACTGTCTGCCGCTTCTGGCGGAACGAGCACCTTCGGATTACCGGTTCGTTCTCTCATAGAGGACGCGCTCTACTTTGGCAATATGCTGCTCCATCCGAAGTCCGGCCTGATGCTCGTCCCGGGCTTCGATGGCTTCGAATATGGAAGTATGCTCTTTAAGCAACCGTTCGGCCGAACGGCGCTCCGCATAAAACCATAAAGCCCGCGTATCCCGCATGCTTTCGTGCAGCCGCTGGGACAGCGAGCGGACGAGATCGGTCAGCACGGGGTTTTGCGCAGCTTCGGCGATCTGCAGATGAAACCGGATATCGGCTTGCTCCCCTGCCTGTTCATCGGACAAGCAAGCCTGCATCTCCTCGAGCGTCATCCGGAGTGCGCCGAGCTGTTCCTCCGAACGATGCCTTGCCGCGAGGGAGGCGCTGCCGGTCTCCAATACCTTACGAACCTCGAGAATGTGCCGGAGCGATTCCGCCCGGGCCATCCAATCGGCCTGCATCTCCTCGGAGAGGACAGGCGCCTCCGCTTTGACGTACGTGCCGCCGCCCTGCCGGATGTCCAGCATGCCGACGGCCTTCAAGGCGCTCAGCGCCTCGCGGATCGTGGAGCGGCCTACATTGAACTGCGTCGCCAGCTCCACGACGGAGGGAAGCTTGTCCCCGGCTTTCCAGTCGCCGGCGGTGATTTGCGCTTTCAAATTATTCGTAACCCATTCGCTGCTTTTGATCGGTCGCGTATTCATCAGGTTCGGTTAATCCTTTCCGGAGCATCATCATGATAAAAATATTGTACCCGTTTTTTAATCCTTGTGGTATACTTTTCGTAAAAGTCATCAGATGACCTGATTAATTTATTATACCCTATACGATGCCAAAGAATCTAGATCGGTTAAATGGATGCTCTAGCTGTGCACGCAGGATATTCTTACAGCGGTTATTCTTCCCGGTTATCGGTGAATACAGGGCTTGGTCGAATCGATATCGCCGAATGGCAAGAGCATTCTGCTTGCGCATTGGGTCGAAGGTACGTCCTGCGACCGGCAGCAAAGAAACCTAAGCAGTCTCGCAACCGGTGCTTGGTCTGCTGCAAGGATTTCCCCAGGCAGTGGCCGAGTTGCGAGGTGTTGAGGACGGGGATCTTTAGTCTTGCTGTGCGGCCGATGCAGTCGAATGTGGAAGTGTGCGCTCGACGGTCGACCACCGTCATGCGACGCCGCACCGCGCGCTGGGAGCTGCGCGCGGTGCGAAATGTGATGTTGAAGTTAGATGTTTGTCGAAGAAGTTGGCAGCTGTGAAAGCAGAAGTTGAAGTAGACGATGTAGCAGATGTTGGGGAAGAAGTTGTAGCAGATGTGAAAGCAGAAGTTGAAGTAGACGGGGGCTGCAGGCGCAGAGAATGTTGTATAACGTGCAGGATTTCCTTCATAATCTGACGCTGTAATCCAAATTTTTGTACGTTGTACAACAATTTGGATGTGGAAGCCTCCAGACAGAAGGAATTGTTGCAGAAAATACAACACTCTCTCTATTATCCGTGCTTTTGACCGTCCAATGTTGTACTTTATACAGAATTATAAAAGCCATTACCGTGCTTGTCGGGGGGCAGCAGTTCGTATGTGCATAGGAAATTCGGCAGCATCAGTCCAGGGGGCAGCAGTTCGTATGTGCATAGGAAATTCGGCAGCATCAGTCCAGGGGGCAGCAGTTCGGTATGTGCATAGGAAAATCGGCAGTATCAGTCCAGGGGGCAGCAGTTCGTATGTGCATAGGAAATTCGGCAGCATCAGTTCAGGTGGCAGCAGCTCGTGTGTGCATAGGAAATCCGGCGGCAGCAGACTGGGCGGAAGAGGTTCGTGTTCCAATCAATTATTCGTTCATTCACGCCTTCGGGCTATTTTCCAATCCATCGTTCAACTAATAACCATTGATTATAAACAGGAGGTCTCGCGCATGTGGTCTGATATCGTCAAGAAAGAACTGCAAGGCATTATGGGAGAGCAGTGGGTGAAGGACGACCCCCAATCGCTTGTGACGCATTCTTACGACGGGACGCCGATGCTGCAATCGCTTCCGGACGCGGTCATCTATCCGGAGAATACGGCGCAAGTATCGGAGACGCTCAAGGTGCTGAGCAAGTACATGATTCCGGTCGTAAGCCGCGGCTCGGGCACGAACCTATGCGGCGGAACGGTGCCTGTCCAAGGCGGCGTCGTCATGGTTATGCACCGCATGAACCGTATTCTGGAGATCGACCTGCAGAATCTGACCGCGACGGTGCAGCCGGGCTTGAATACGAAGCAGTTCATTACGCACGTCGAAGGGATGGGCCTGTTCTATCCGCCGGATCCGAGCAGCATGGCGATCTCGACGATCGGCGGGAATATCGCCGAGGGTTCGGGCGGACTGCGCGGCCTCAAGTACGGCACGACGAAGGATTATGTTCTCGGGCTGGAAGCCGTTCTTGCCAACGGGGAAGTGATCCGTACCGGCGGCAAGCTGATGAAGGATGTGGCCGGCTACGATCTGACGAAGCTGCTGGTCGGCTCGGAAGGAACGCTGGCAGTTATTACGGAGGCTACGCTGAAGCTCGTTCCGCCTCCCAAATATAAGAAGACGATGCTCGCGATGTTCAAGGACATCTACGGAGCGGCCCGTACGGTCTCCAGCATTATCGAGAACCGGATCATACCGGCGACGCTGGAATTTCTCGACCGCCCGACGATCCGGGTCGTCGACGACTTCGCGAAGCTCGGCTTGCCGCTCGATATGGAAGCCATTCTACTGATTGAGCAGGATGGCGATATGGAATCGGTCGAGCGGGATATTGCGCGGATCGAAGAGATCTGCCGGAGCGAGAAGGCGGAGCGCATTCAAGTGGCGGAGAGCGAAGCGGAAGCGCTCAAGCTGCTGACCGCCCGGAGAAGCGCGTTCACGGCATTGGCCCGTCTGCGTCCGACGACGATATTGGAGGATGCGACGGTTCCCCGCTCGAAGATCGCCGATATGGTTCTGGAAATTAACAAAATCGCCTTGAAGCATAACGTCCAGATCTGTACGTTCGGCCACGCGGGAGACGGCAATCTGCACCCGACGGCAACGACGGATGCGCGCGATCAAGAAGAGATCCACCGCGTTGAAGCGGCGTTCGAGGATATATTCGAAGCGGCGATCCGGCTTGGCGGCACGATTACGGGCGAGCATGGCGTCGGACTGGTCAAGGCTCCTTTCCTCGAATGGAAGGTAGGGGCTGCGGGGATTGAGGTCATGAAAGGGATTAAGCAGGCCTTCGACCCGCATCAGCTGCTGAATCCCGGCAAAGTATTCGCGAAATCGTCGCGCAAAAGGGTGGTAATCGAGCATGGCTGAGCCGAAAACGATGGAGCACGGCATGACCGTTTCGCTTGTCGATACGCTTAAGAATAAACTGGACTACGATCAGCTGACGAACTGTATGCGCTGCGGCTTCTGTCTGCCGGCCTGCCCGACATTCCGCGAGACGGGACTGGAAGCGGAATCCCCGCGGGGGCGCATCGCGCTGATGAAGGCTGCCGTCGACGGCATTATGCAGCCGGATGCGGCGTTCGAGGAGCAGATGGATCATTGCCTTGCCTGCCGCGCCTGCGAGCCGGCCTGTCCGGCAGGGGTCAAATACGGTCAATTGATCGAGCAAACCCGGGATTCGATCGAGCAGCATACCGTCCGCCACCGCTGGTGGGTGAAGTCGGCCCGCAAGATGGCGTTCGAGGGATTGTTCCCGCATCCGCGCCGGATGCGGCTGCTCGGCGGAGCGCTCAAGTTCTACCAGAAGTCCGGCCTGCAGAAGCTGACGCAAGGGACCGGCATTATGAACCTGTTCCCGGATGAGCTGAAGGGCATGGAGAAAATTATGCCGGAAGCTACCGGAACCGGCGTCATTAAGGAGATTGGCGTCCGCCATCCGGCCAAGGGCGAGAAGATTGCGACGGTCGGGCTGTTCCGGGGCTGCATCATGGATATCATGTTCACGGGTACGAACGTGAATACGGTGCGGCTGCTGACGGAAGCGGGGTTCGAGGTCGTCATTCCCGACGAGCAGACATGCTGCGGCGCGCTTCATGCCCACAGCGGGGAGGGCGGCGGCGCCAAGAAGCTGGCCAAAAGCAACATTCGCGCATTCAAGGATTTGGGGGTCGATTGGATCGTTTCCAATGCAGGCGGCTGCGGTGCGCTGCTGATCGAATACGACCATCTGCTGCATGACGATCCGCAGTGGAAGGACGATGCCGCCTGGTTCGCCTCGCGGGCGGTCGATGTCGCCAAGCTCGTCGTCGAGCATGGTCGGGTTCCGTACTTCGAAGCCGACAGTCAGGCGGGCGTACGCATTACGTATCAGGACTCCTGCCATGTGCGCAATGTCATGAAGTCATCCGAAGCGCCGCGCAAGCTGATGCGGAGCGTTGAGGGCGTGCAGTTCGTTGAGATGGAGGATTCCGACCGCTGCTGCGGCTCGGCGGGAATCTATAACTTGACGCAGCCCGACATGGCTGGCCAGCTATTGGACCGGAAGATGGATTGCGCGAAGAATACAGCTGCCCAATATATGATTACGAGCAATCCGGGCTGCCTGCTGCAGATGAAGCTGGGCATAAGCAAGAGCGGGATGGAGAACGAGATGAAGGCGGTTCACTTGGTCGACTTCCTATATGAGAATATGGCCGACAAGAAATAAGACGGGATGCGTTCCAAGTGAGCGATGCAGATTGAAATTCGGGGGACAATGGCGAACGCTGACGTTGGATGGAGTCGTAAAAAAGGACCGTCAGAGATCAGGCCCTGACGGTCCTTGCCTATTCATCGAAGCAAAGCAAGCTGTCTTCGCTTGCCAAATGCTCGATGATCGCCTGCTCGGCCGCAGCGGCGTCTTTGGTCCGCAGGGCGTCCAGCAGCAGCTGATGGTCGGTTTCAATATGATCCAATTTGAAATAGGGCAGATTCTTGGTGAAGTGTAGCCGGATCTGATTGACGATGCTTTGCCAGGTGATCGATACGGTCCGTTCCGTGGCCAGCTCCAGAATCTGCTGATGAAATTGAATGTCCAGCTCAACGAGCCGGGATTTCTCGTCGTTCTCGTAAGCCTTTCTCATGTCATCGACAATGTTCTGCAGTCTGGCGAAGAACGCATCGTCCATGTGATTCAAGTAGCGCTTGATAACGTAGGATTCGATATGCAAGCGGATCGGGATGAGGATATGCCGCACCTCATTCGAATCCAAATCGGCTACGACGGTTTCCTTGTAGGGATACGAGATGAGGAGCCCCTCCCGTTCCAACTGGCGGATCGCTTCGCGTACCGGCCCGCGGCTGATCCCCATCTGCTGGGCGATATCCATCTCTCTGAGCCGCGCCCCTGGAAGTAGGTTGCCGCTTAATATCGCTTCCCGCAGGTCGGAGGTTACTTTTTCCCGCAAAGAGGTATTGGCCTGCTGCTTAAACGTGAACTCGCTCATGGTCAAATCCTTTCATACTAGAAGGTTGTCTAGTTCCCAGTATACGTCTTAAACTGAAAAAAAGCATCTCAATGTAAGTTGTCAACAATTTCGTCTGGAAGTGGTTTAATATTGTTGACAATATGAAAATGTTGGCTATACAATCAGAGCAGAGGCAGAATATTCGTCTTCCTTTGATGGACTTCACAAGATGAACGAACATCGATGCAAGAGATGACGATGCCGGTTCATCTTATGACGTCCCAAGCGCGACAAGAGACGATGGAGCCAAGATCGGCAAGGCCTTGCTGTGAAGTTATTGAAAGCGTTAACATTATACTGACCATGAATGGGGGAACTACCGGTGAAAATTACTGAAGTGGAATCCATCTATCTGAGAATTCCGGATCTTGATGCAAGCAAATGCGACGGCACGCAGGATACGCTCATGATTCGCATACATACCGATGAAGGCATAACCGGCTTGGGAGAAGTCGATTCGGTACCGCTTGTGGCCAAAGCGGCGATCGACGCACCGGCGTCGCATTCGATCGCAACGGGTCTTCGATCCTTGCTGATCGGAGAGAATCCGCTGGAGATCGACCGCCTATGGGAAAAAATGTACCGGGGGACCATTTACTTCGGCCGCAGCGGTCCAGCTATTCATGCGATGAGCGGTATCGATATGGCGCTCTGGGATATCGCCGGCAAGCATGCTGGCCGGTCCGTTTCATCCATGCTTGGAGGGGCTTACCGTACGAAGCTGAAAGCCTACGCCAGCTCGCTCATGCCGGATACGATCGAGGAAGCGGTCCAGCTCGCAGGCCAGTACGCCGCTGAAGGCTACAAGGCGATGAAGTTCGGCTGGGGTCCGATCGGCCGCGACGCAGCCTTCGACGAACGTCAAATCCGTGCCATCCGCGAGACCGTCGGAGATGATGTCGATATTATGATCGATGCCGGACTCGCATGGGACTTGAAGGGTGCGCTCAAGATGGCGGAAATCTACGAAGAGTACGGCGTGTACTGGCTGGAGGAGCCGCTGCATCCGGAAGATATCGCGGGCTATCGGGAGCTGTCGGGCCGTTCCAAGCTGAATATCGCTTGCGGTGAGCAAGAAAGCGGCGTGAATGCGTTCCGCAGGCTGATCGAGGAAGGGCATCTGGATATTATTCAGCCTGATCTCGGCCGCTGCGGGGGATTGACCGAAGGGAAACGAATCGCTTATATGGCGCATGAGCGTCATAAGAAAGTGGTTCCGCATGCGTTCAAGACCGGTATTCTCGTTGCGGCCAGCACGCATTATGCCGCCGCGATTCCCAATGGGTTCATGATCGAGCATACCGTGTCCACCTCTCCTCTGACGCGGGAGCTCGTGGTCGAGCCGATCACGTTCAAGGATGGGTACGTCCATGTTCCGGATCGGCCGGGGCTCGGCGTAACGGTGGACGAAGCGGTAGTCGACAAATACCGCGTTGGCTGAATCAATAGCTGCGTCTTCCAACCATGACGACGAATACGAAGCGCAGGATCGAAGGCAAGGCTGCTTTGATCACGGGAGGCGCGGGCGGGGCAGCCTTAGGAAGCGGCGGGCGGCATTGGCTTCCTGGCTTCAGATGACGCTACCTAACTATGCGATGTGATTATTCCGGTCGACGGCGGGCTGTCGACACCTTTTAGCGAGAGGAGCATGATTCATGCAGGCACTAATCTATGAAGGTCCGCGCGTTATGACGATGAGGGAAGTGGAAGTCCCTGTGGCGGGTGAGGATGAGGTTGTCATCAAGGTGGCGTACTCGGGGATATGCGGCTCGGAGCTCAGCGGCTATCTGGGCAAAAATTCACTGCGCAAGCCGCCGCTCATTTTCGGCCATGAATTTTCCGGGATCATCTCCTCGCTTGGCGGCAGAGTGGAAGCAGCCGGGGAATGGCGCATCGGACAGCGGGTGACGGCGAACCCGCTCGTCACGTGCGGCCGCTGCGCGCTCTGTTTGAGCGGCCGTCATCAGCTCTGCCCATCGCGCAAGCTGTTATCCGCCGCGCTGCCGGGGAGCAACGCGTCGTACGTGAAGATCCCGGCGGCCTATGTCCTTGCGCTGCCGGATTCGATGAGCCTTCAGCTTGCAGCGCAGACCGAGCCCGCCGCCTGTGCGGTGCGTACGGCGGAGCTGAGCGCTGCAAAGCCAACGGATACGGCGCTTATCCTGGGGATGGGGCCGATCGGGCTGCTTAATCTGCAGGCGCTTCGGCAATATGGAGTACGGGACATTATCGCCGTGGACATGAACACGGACCGGCTGTCGATTGCCAGTAAGCTCGGCGCGACGGCTGCGTTTAGTCCCGCGGATACCGATACGGTAGAGGAAGTGAAGCGGCTGACGGGAGGCATGGGCGCAAACATTGCTATCGATGCTGTCGGTGCCGGCATTACCCGTCGCCAGTGCGTTTCCGCTTGCGCGCCGGGAGGACGGGTCGTATATACCGGGCTGCATGAGGATGAGTCAATGCTGCCCGTGAATGCCGCGATACGGAATGAAATTACGCTGACGGGATCGTTCGCGTATTCGGCCTTGCATTTTCGCACGGCGCTTGATTGGCTGGCCGATGGAAGAATCGGGCTGACGGAGGGCGTTATCGAGGCGCCACTGCGCGATGGCGCGCAGTGGTACGAAACACTATTAGGCCAGCCGGGCAGCATATCCAAGGTGCTGCTTGTGCCGGAAGGAGACGCATAATGACGGAGTTCGGAGAGTGGCAGTACCCGGTCACAGGGATTCGCCGCAAGATTTTTCCGCCGGGGGCTAACATCATGAGCATGATGATCGAGCTGGAGAAGGAAGCGATAGGTCCTGCTCATTCGCATCCGCACGAACAGCTGACGTTCGTCATAAGCGGCAAGCTGGAGGTCACGCTGGAGAAGGATGCTCACATTGTGGCGGCAGGCGAACAGCTCCATATCCCCGGCGATGTCGTGCATACCGTCAAAGCGCTGGAAGATGCGGTTGTTCTGGAAACGTTCACCCCGCTGAGAGAGGATTTGCTCGCCACGATTACGGAAAAATAATGGAATCAAGACATTGAGGCGATTATACATGATAAAGGCACGGCGGATGATTTCATCTGCCGTGCCTTTTTGATTGGGACAGTCAGGCTATGCCTATGGCGCCTGCGCTTTCAAACGCAGGACTTCGCTTCGCGTCGCGGGTGCCTTTTAAACCCAGCGTGGTCAGGAATCCGAAGTCAAACAAGGCTAGCTTGCACTAAATTGCGATAACCCGCAGGTAGTCCCCGTAGTGCTCCCCGCTGCTGCTTTCGAGCAAACCAATCAGAGTTAGTTGTAACGGACAGAGGATGCGTTATTCGCCGAATTTTGCCCAAATGTGGAGGTTGCGGACATCAGATTCTATATATGCATCAGTTATAACTATTTTAGAGTATTTTGGCCCGAATAAGGGCTCTCATGTCCGCAACACACGAGACGTCCCCATTGAATCCCGCAATAGCGGCGCTCATGTCCGTTAGTAAAGCGTCACGGTACGATTACGGCTTGAACAACAGTGGTGTTCGAATTTTTCTTTCGAACCAGTGGATGAACGGGCATATGTGAACTCGATTTTCCTGAAGAGCGCTGCGCTATATGAAGATGCAAGAAGAAGGCCGTAAGAAGGGGGAAGTAGTGCTTTACAACCATGCCTGATTTCATTTGGACATTGCTCTAATGGGCATTAGGTTTGGTATTTCGACAATTGGGCTGTATCGGCCAAAGGGTGTTTTTTGTCAGCAGATTCGATAGACACTCGGTAAATCTTGAATCATCAAGGGCTTTAAGCCGATCCGGCCCGTTGGAGGCGAAGACAAAAAGTACAAAAAAATAACAATAAAAAAAATATTCCTCTTAATATTTCGTATCGAAAAAATATTCTTGCCAAATATTTCATGCCCCCTTATACTGTAGTCATCTAATCTCGATCAGTCAGGTGGTATGCGGATATGGCGAATAAGACTAACGATGAACATGATTTCATGCCTGACAATTCTACATTGTCTGCCCAGATTCAAAGCGCTTACACGAGCTTGAGCGCGACGGAGAAGCGGATTGCCGACTACGTGCTGAACGTGCCGGAACAAATTATGTACAACTCGGTTACGCAGGTGGCCGAAGAGCTGGAGATTGCGCAATCGACGGTAACCAAGTTTTGCCGGACGATCGGGCTGCGCGGGTTTCAAGAGCTGAAGATTCGTCTGGCCCAGGATACGGAACGGACGAATCCTGCGAACGAAGATCAAGAAGAGATGAGCTTGTCCAAACAAATGGCGCAATCGGCCGCAAACAGCATCGTGGATGCCGGTGGCCACATCGACCGCGATGCGGTTGACCAAGCGGTGTCAAAGCTTGCTTCGGCCCGTAGAATCATCATTCTCGGAGTTGGAGAATCGGGACCGATGGCACAGCTTCTGAAGATCAAGCTGATGGGGATCGGGCTGACGGCCGATGCCCAGATCGATATTCATTTGCAGTCGATGCTTGCGGCCCACCTTGACGAGCGCGATGTTGCGATCGGCATTTCGCAGCAGGGCAGCACGAAAGATATCGTCGCCTCGATGCGGTCCGCCAGAGCAAACGGCGCAACGACCATATGCATAACAGGGCAAGGAAAAACGCCGATCACGGAAGTATCGGATATCCGGCTCGTGTGCGCATCGCGGTTGTCGAGCATTACGGGGATCGGGAGCTTCAAGAGCAAAGCATCGATCCTGTACGTCATCGAGCTTCTGGTCGTCATGCTGACGCTCCTTCTCTCGGAGCAGCAGGCCGAGTCCAAGAAGAAGCTGCTGTGGAAAACGACGGATTCGATTCTCGATAAATTGTACTAAACCATTCTGGACGAGGAGCTGTGCACGCGATGATAGCTTCCATGAAAAACAAACTGATTGTATCCTGCCAAGCATGGCCGGGGACGCCGTTCTACGGCGATCCCCGTATGATGCGGGCGATGGCCGAAAGCGCGCAGATGGCGCATGCGGGCGGCATTCGCGCCAACGGCGCCGACGATATCCGCGAAATCAAGAAGACGGTGTCGCTGCCGATGATCGGCATTTATAAAGGACTCGACAAACGTGGGATACGCATCATTACGCCCGATCTTGAAAGCGCTAAGAAGCTCGTCGACGCGGGCGCCGACATCGTGGCGATTGACGCAACGCTCGACGCCAGAACCGACGAACAAGAACTGCTGGCGCTCATTCAAGCCATTCGCACCGATCTTGGCGTACCCGTCATGGCTGATATTTCGAATGTGGACGATGCGCTGCGGGCGGTTCGCTGCGGAGCGGATATCGTCGCCACGACGATGGCCGGGTATACGTCCTATACGCATAAGACGGAAGGGCCGGATCTGGATCTCATCGGACGGCTGGTCCAGGCGGTGGAGGTTCCGGTTATTGGAGAAGGAAGGTTTGCCCGCCCCATGGAAGTGCACGAGGCGATTCGCGTTCGTGGCGCGCACAGCGTTGTGGTCGGCACTTCGATCACGGCGCCATGGGAATTGACGGCACGGTTTGTCAGGGCAATCTAGACGTCTGTCCGAAAGGTGCGGCGTAACATACAGCGCTGCACGTCCACCGGATAGAACCGACTTCCGGGACGAGATCACTTACAGCGGAGGGATACCATGTATTTGCTGGGTATAGACGGCGGTCAAACGTCGACCAAATCATGTCTCTACGATCAGGACACAGGCGCGTGCTTGCTGGCCAGCGGCCCCCCGATCGACCATATGCTAACGTTGAACGGCCAGATCAAGGCGAAGCAGGGCATTCAGCAGTCCCTGCAAAAGCTGCTCAAGAAGGCGGTTCTGACCAAAAAGGTGGAGCTTGCGTTCCTCAGCATAAGCGGTGTGCACAAAGAGCATGAGGAAATGATTAAGAGCTGGGTACGGGAATGCATCCATGTCGATCGTTTTTTCATCGAAGGGGACGTCAAAGCCAATCTGGCCGGCGCTTCCGGAGGGAAGAACGACGGGGTGTTAATTGTAGCGGGAGGTGGTAGCATAGGGTATTACTCCGACGGGGAGAACGAGCTCGTCGCAGGCGGATACGGACATATTCTAGGTGACGAAGGAAGTGCTTACTGGATCGGGCTGCAGGCGATCAAGGCGAGCATACGCTACAGCGATGGCCGGGGTCCGGTAACGGTATTGCATGACAGCATTCTCGATCATTTCCGCGAAACTTCGTTCTGGGGCGTCAAGAAACAGATTCATGCCGACAAAATTCAGCGAAGCGACATGTCCGACTTGGCTGTCATCGTGGAGAGGGCGGCGAACGACGGGGATGCCATCGCGCAATTGGTCTTGAAAGAGGCCGGAGCGGAGCTCGCCCAGCTGGCGATATCCGTGCTGCAGCAAATGGCTGACCTGCAAAGCGCACCGGCGGTACGCAAGGTGTACCCGACGGGCGGCGTGTTTCAATCGACCCATTGGGTCAGGCGCAGTCTCTCCGACTCGCTGCGTGCGTACGATCCTCTGGCAGAGGTATATAGTCCGCAGTATTCACCGGTGATCGGCACGCTTATTTTATCGGCGCAGGCATTAGGGAGAACGATCAATCTGGACAGTATCGAGCAATCGGACGTAGTCAGACTATGACCGCCGGAGCAAGAAGGAGGTTCTTACAATGACGGACGACAGTAAGACGGATATCGGAAGATCGCGATCTGCGGAAGCCGGTTTACCGGCAGGCGGTAGCTTATACGACGATATCCTCCGCGAAGAAGCAAACTGGATCGCAAGGCTGCAACTTGAAAGCGGTTGCATACCCATGTACAACGAGCCATTAGCAAGCCACGGAGGCGAATATCGGGTCATCCCGTACTTCACGCATCTCGCGCTGCTGGGTCTGCTGGAACAGCCGGAGCATTCGCCCGTTGTGCGCAAGTATATGGACTGGTATTTCTCCCGTCTGATCCGAACGGCGACCGAGACGGCGCCTGCAGGCGCCGTATTCGATCATACGGTCGCAGCGGACCGGCTTACCTTCACTGCGACAGGCGATTTTGACTCGACCGACTCATATGCTTCAACGTTTCTGAACGTGCTGCGCAAATATGCGGAAACGACTGGCGATACCGCTTACCTGCTGGAGCGCCGAAGCGATATTGCTCTGATAGCGGGCGCAATGCTTGCCACGAAGCAGTCCGACGGATTGACTTGGGCGAAACCGAGCTACCGGGTCAAATATTTGATGGACAATGCCGAGGTTTACGAAGGCTTGGCCGATATGGAATGGATCTGCAGCGAGGTATTCGGCGATAGGACCGAGGCGGCCTTCTACCGGCACCATAAAGATGAGGTGGCAGCAGGCATTCAAACCGGGCTCTGGAATGAATCGCTGCAAGCGTATGCCTATGCGAAGAACGAAGACGGCTCGCTGCTTGAGCCGGAATGGGGCCGATTCTATCCGGATGCGACAGCCCAGCTGTTCCCGATCTGGACGGGGATGCTCCCGCCGGAGAGTGAGCGGGCGAGGAGGCTGTACGCCAGCTTCAACGCGCATTTTCCGCAATGGCCGCAGCTAAATAAGCGGGATTCGTTCCCGTGGGCGCTTCTTGCCTATACGTCGGCCGTCATGGGCGATGCGGAGCGAACCGTCCAGTTTCTTGAATCGGCCCAAGCAGCATTCATCGAACGGGGTCATCCATGGCCATGGTACGTGATGGAAAGCGGCGTCACGATGCTCGCTGCGGCCAGGATGAAGCGGCTTTCGGCGAACACGGCTTAACCTGTCTTCGCGATTATGCCTCATACTCAGCTCTTGGTTATCGATTGCGATTGGTATCATCCAAATCATGGGGAGGGCTTATTTTGAAAGCAAAGAAGTGGATCGCATTATCGTTGATTCTCATGCTTGTTACCGCCGTACTCGCAGGTTGTTCCGGGAACTCGTCCGAGAAACCGAATAATTCGGGCAACAAGGAGCCTGTCGCCGACGATAAGCCGTCGGAAGATAAGAAGGACGGGGAGAAGACAGCTCCGGAAGCGGCCGGGGATGGACTGATCCCGGATGTGAAGGGCGAGCTCACGACGCTTGTCGTGATGGGGCAGCTGAACGCTTCGGACCCGGATCTGGGCGGCGTATACGATTATTTCAAAGAATTTTACCCCAACCTGAAGCTGAAGCAGCTGGACATCGTGCATGAGGAATATGCGCCGGATGAGCTGACCAAGGCGATCGCTGCAGGGAATACGCCCGATTTGTACGTCACCGTTCCAGGCGATATCCCGGATCTGATCAGTAAGAAATATATCGAGCCTCTCGGCAGCCTGCTCGATGCGAATCCGAGTTATGTCGAGACGCTGAATCCGGCTGCGCTCGATATGAACAAGATCGGCGGGGAGACCTACGGCATTACGTGGATGACCTTGCCGCAAACCTGGATGATCAATACGGATCTATTCGAGAAGATGGGCGTTCCGGTGCCGACGGACGATTGGACGGTCGACGAGTTCATCGAAATCAACAAACAGATGGTCGACAAGGCGAACGGGATTACGGGCTCCAACCCGAACCCCGTAGATCCGTGGCTGCTGTTCTCCTTCCTGGAGGCTTATGGCGTCAAAGGGGTCAAGACGGTGGACGGGAAGCCGGTCTCCAGCTTCGCCGAAGAGCCGAACGCGATTCAGGCGGTGGAGAAGTGGATCGAGTATACGACGAAGAGCAACATCGCCTTCACGGCGGAAGAGATGTCCAAATTCGGCATTGCCGACCCATGGTCCGCTTATTGGCACAAAGGCCATGCCGGCATGGTGCCATGGTCGTTATGGGGGCAGCCTTACAATAACGATACGAAGAAGAACTCCTTCAACTGGACGGTTGTCCGGCAGCCGCAAGGTCCCGGGGGCAGAGGCGCTATCGCTTACGGCATTACGATGGCCGTCTTCCCGACTTCGGAGAAGAAAGAGCTGGCGATGAAATATATCCAGATCGTGACAAGCAAGCATTTCTACGAAAATGCGAAAATGAAGGATCCGAAAACGGGCATTACGAGTCCGCTTACGCTCAGCCCGAACGAGCCGATATTCCCGGTCGGCATTCCGGCAATCAACGTGCAATTCAAGACGGCGGAGGAAAACCAGTCCGCTCTCGACGGGTTCGTCAGAGCGATGCAGGATGCCAAGATCGTCGACTACGGCGGCTTCGGTCAGACTGCCCTTAATGAAATGACCGCCAGACTCCCGGACGTCGCAGCAGGCAAAGTGCAAATTCCGGATATGCTGAAGGACCTGGATCAGGTCATGAACACCACCTATTACAAATCGAAATAACCGCAATTCCTTAGCATGAAGAGCAGCGGGCCGATCGAGCTTATACGGCCCGCTGCGCCCTCATGCGGCTGCGGAAAGGCGGCGCTTCACCGACTCGGATGATAAGGGGAGAGAAAGTTGGCGAGAGTCGTACTCAGAAACTTGTGGAAAAGGTATCCGGGCGCCAAGCATGTGTCGCCGGCGGTGCAGGACTTCGAATTGGACATAGCCGATCGTGAGTTCGTTGCCCTGATCGGTCCGTCGGGCTGCGGCAAATCGACGACGCTTCGCATGATCGCGGGCCTCGAGAGCGCCTCGCAGGGGGAGATTTACATTGACGATCAGCTTGTCAACGATTTGACGCCCAAAGAGCGCAACGTATCGATGGTCTTTCAGAATTACGCGTTATATCCCAGCCTCAGCAACTTCGAAAATATCGCCTTCGGCCTCAGAGTCGGCAGAATTCAAAAATATTTGATCGAGGAGAAAGTAAAGCGGACGGCCAAAAATTTGGAGATCGACCATCTGCTTGAAAGGTATCCGCGCCAGGTGTCCGGCGGACAGCGCCAGCGGGTTGCGCTGGGGCGCGCGATCGTTCGCGATCCGAGAGTGTTTCTAATGGATGAACCGCTCTCCAATCTCGATGCGAAGATGCGCGTGCAAATGCGGATCGAAATTATCAAGCTCCACAAAACGTTGAATGCGACCACGATATATGTAACCCACGATCAGATCGAAGCGATGACGATGGCAGACAGAATCGTGATTATGGATAAAGGCGTCATTCAGCAGGTCGGCACGCCCGAGGATGTGTACAACTATCCGGCCAATACGTTCGTAGGCGGGTTTATCGGCAATCCGCCGATGAATTTCATTCCGGGCAGCATCGAATGGCGGCCGGACGGCTGCTTCTTCGAGAACAAGACGATGTCGCTGTCTATTCCCCGCGACATCGCGGTACAGCTTGAACGCCGGAAGGTCCACTCGGTTCTTGGCGGCATCCGGCCCGAGCAAATGCGGATCGAACGCGGAGCGGGCTCCGGCGGAGATAATGCGTTCACAGGGAAGGTAGAGGTAACGGAGCTTGTCGGGGCGGATCGCCATGTGCATGTCGATCTGGGCAACGCCGGAAGCGTCATTGTCCGAACCGGGGCCGAAACCCGGTTCAACGAGGGCGAGAGCGTCACGCTGAGCGTCAATCTGGCTAAATTTTTGTTCTTCGACCCGAACACGGGAACCCGCATCCAGTAAGGGAGTGAAACGAAAATTGATTCCGTTCAAGAAGATGGTGCCCTTATTGTGTCTCTTTGTGCTGGGGTCCGTGTTTCCGCCGCATTCGGTTGCGCAAACGGAAAAACAGCCGAGCACAGAGGTTTACCCGGTAATGGTGAAGGAGCTCGAACGGGCGGGCACCGCAGACACGGCCGGCCAGAGGATTGAAGTCGAGGGGGGACGGTTTGCTGCCATATCCGGCGACGGCATACGTGCCGGCGAATGGGAGGACAAATCGAATGTGCTTCTATGGGATAGCGCAGCCGGCGAGGTGGAATATGCCGTTACCGTCCCGGTAGGCGGCTTCTATAACGTGTATGTGGAATACGCGGATACGAACGCGTATACCGAAACGATTGAAAGAGGTTTGCTCATCAACGGAGCGCCCGCCTATGCAGGCAACGAATCCTTCATTCTCGGGCAGCGGTACCGGTACGATGCGTATCCGTTCGTCAAGGATGCCGCAGGGAACGAGAAGCGGCCCAAGCAGCTGGCCGTCAAAGAATGGCTGACGGAGCCGGTCCGGGACAAGTCCGGCATGACGAGCACTCCGCTCAAGTTTCCGTTCGAGCAAGGCGTCAACTCTGTAAAGCTGACCGGAATCAGAGGCAGCGTGGCGATCGCCAGGCTGATCGTCCGTTCGCCCGAGCCGTATCCGGCCTATGACGAGTATGCGTCCGGACAGCCTCCCAGCACGTCGCCGGCATCGTTCATTCAGACGGTCGAGGGCGAGAATCCGGCGCTGGTTTCATCCAAAGGCATTCAGCTCTTCGGCATTTCCGAGGCGGGCGTAAGCCCTGAAGCTTACGGGAAACGAATATACAACGCCATTGGAGGGCTGTCATGGAGACATCCCGGGCAGTGGGCGGAATGGGAGATCGAGACGCCCGAGGACGGCGTGTACCAGCTCGGCATCAAGTACAAGCAGAGCGACAACAATGCGCTCAGCTCCTTCCGGATCGTCGAGATCGACGGTCATGCGCCGTTCCGGGAAATGCTGAACGTCTCCTTCCCCTTCAGCGCGTCATGGGCGATCAAGACGCTCGGGGACGAGGAGCCTTACAGCTTCTATCTCACGAAGGGCAAGCATCGGATCCGGCTGTCCGTTACGTCCGAGCCGTATCAGGAGATCCATGGGGCGCTGCTGCAAATGGCGGACGCGCTGAACGAGACCGATCTGGAGATCAAGCGGATTACAGGCATATCGACGGACAAACAGATCGACTTGTTCAAGCGGTACGACTTGAAGAAATATATTCCCGATCTAGATCAGAGGCTGACCGGCATGGCGGAGGAAATCGAGAAGCAAATTGCCGCCCTCTCTGCGCTCACCGGCTCCGCCAAGAGCGGGTTCGACGTGCTGGGAACGGATGCAGCCCGGCTGAGAAGCTATGCGGCCGATCTGAACGACATTCCGAGGAGCGTCGATTCGCTCAGCAGAATACAGGCAAACGTGGCCAACTTTGCGGCAAGTCTGGCGTTTCAACCGCTGCTCGTCGACTATTTGACCGTGAAGAGCACGGATGAACGATTCCCCGACGCGAAAGCAGGCATGTGGAAGGCGACAAGCTATTTCTTCAAGAGCTTTTTCGCTTCCTTTACGAATGATTACGACACGAAGAAAGGCTCCAAGGGCTCGATCGAGGTTTGGGTGCAGCGCAACCGGGACTACGTCGACTTGATGCAGCAATATGCGAATGAATATTTCACACCGCTGACGGGCTACAAGGTCAACATCAACTATATTCCGGGCGCGGACGTGCTCGTGCTGGCGAACGCCGCAGGCAAGCAGCCGGACGTCGTGACCGGCGCCTCGATGGATACGCCGTTCAATTTCGCATTGCGAAACGCGGTCGTGAAGCTGAACGACTTCCCGGAATTCGCCGAAATTAGCGGCCGGATCTCGCCGGGGACGGCGATTCCGTTTCACTATAACGGCGGCGACTACGCATTGCCGGAAGAAGCGACCATGAGCCTCATGTATTACCGGGAGGATATCCTGAACCGGAACAACATCAAGGTTCCGCAGACATGGGAGGAGGTCAAGCAGATCATTCCTTCCCTGCAGCAGAACAATATGAATTTCTGGGCGCCGCAGGGCGACTGGCTGACGTTCTTCTATCAGCACGGAGTCGATCCCTACACCGCAGACGGTGCGGACGTCGGCTTCGATACGCCCAAAGGCTTCGCTGCCTTCAAGTATATGACGGACCTGTACGTCAAATATAATTTGCCCCAGGTCATCACGAGCTTCTACCAGCATTTCCGGCAGGGGGACGTTCCGATCGGCATATCCGGCATGAGCGACTATTTGTTGTTCCGGCTGGCGGCTCCCGAGATTTCCTCAAAATGGAAAATATCGCCGATACCCGGCACGATCGACAGCACCGGCACCAATGTCAGATGGCATGGCGGCGACGTGCGGGGCGTCATGATGATGAAGACGGATGAGCAGCGGCAAGAACGGGCGTGGGAATTCGTGAAATGGTGGATGTCCACCGAGACGCAGGCGCAATTCGCGAACGACCTGGAGAATAACTACGGCATCGAATTCAGATGGTATTCCGCGAATCCGGAAGTGGTGGCGCTGACGCCATGGACGCCGCAGGATAAGGAAGTCGTCCTGGAGCAGCTGAGATGGTTCAAAGGCGTTCCGTTCGTTCCCGGTGGCTCGTATATGACCGGGAGAGAATTGACGAACGCGTGGACCGGTACCGTCATTGATAAAGGGCATTACCGCGAGGAAATGGAGCAAGCGGTGGACAGCATCAGACGGGAAATTGCCAGGTACCGTCGGGAATACGGACTCTCGGAGGGATTGCGATGAACGGCGCTACGGAAATTCCCGCGGCGAAGGGGAAGATCGGCATGGGCAGGCGGAGGCTGGCGAACAAGGCCGCCTTCGTTTGGGATGATATGAAACGGAACAAACTGGCCTATTTGTTCCTGGCCCCGTTTCTGCTTTGCTTCTTCATTTTCATAATCGTGCCGGTGCTTTCGGCGTCCTTGCTGGCGTTTACGCGGTTCAACTCGATCGAGGCGCCGGTCTTCGTCGGTCTGCATAATTTTAAGGTCATGTTCACGGAAGACATCGTTCTGATGAAGTATGTCATTGCGAATACGTTCTTCTTCGCCGTGTTCGTCGGGCCGGTCGGCTATGCGCTGCAATTTCTGATGGCGTGGCTGATTTTGCAAATCCCGAAGAAGCTTCGCTCCTTGTACACGATGGCGATCTACGTGCCTTCGATTGCGGGCGGCGTTATGATGTCGGTCATCTGGGTCATTGCCTTCAGCGGCGACCGTTACGGGTATTTGAACCAATTTCTGCTCTACTGCGGCTTTATCGACACCCCGATCGCTTTTACGCAATCGAGCGGCTATCTAATGGGGGTCATGATCTTCGTTACGCTATGGAGCAGCATGGGAGTCGGCTTCCTGTCGCTGCAGGCGGGGATGATGACGGTGGATCCGCAGCTGTACGAGGCGGGCAAGATGGACGGGATCCGGAATCGAATCCAGGAGATCTGGTACATTACGATTCCGGCGATGAAGCCGCAGATGCTGTTCTCGGCCGTCATGGGCATCGTAGGCGCGCTCAAGGCCGGCGGGATCGGCGTGCAGCTGTCCGGCACGAACCCGACGCCGAACTATGCCGGGCAGATGCTGCAGAACCATATCGAGGATTTCGGCTTTATCCGCTACGAGCTTGGCTACGCAACGGCGCTGTCGCTCATGCTGCTCGTGCTGATGTACATCATCAATCGGGCATGCTTCCGGCTGCTTGGCACGAAGGAGGATGAATAAGGCGCATGCTGCTTAAGAAACGGCTCAAGAAGCTGTATCCGTTAACGGTACCGGACGGGCTGAGACTGCTGTTCGTCACGCTATATGCGATCATGTCGGTCATTCCGATCATCTATATCTTCAATACGGCGTTTAAGCCGCTGTCCGAGCTGTTTTTGTACCCGCCGAGATTTTTCGTCAACAATCCTTCGTTTCACAATTTTTACGATCTGTTCTTTGCGCTCAAGCTGTCGGTGCTGCCATTCTCCCGATACGTCTTCAACAGCGTCGTGGTCACCGCCATCACGATCATCGCGGCTGTCGTGATCAGCACGATGGGGGCGTATTCGCTGTCGAGAATGCGGTTTCCGGGGAAGGATTGGATCTTTAGCGTCATCATTATTTCGCTGATGTTCTCGCCGGAAGCGGTCAAAATTACGCGTTATCTGGTCGTGACCAAGCTCGGGCTTATGAATTCGTACAGCGGGCATATTTTGCCGCATCTGGCGCTGCCGATCTGCATCTTTCTGATCAAGCAGTTCATGGATCAAATCCCGAGAGAGCTCAGCGAAGCGGCCAAGATCGACGGGGCCAGCGAATGGAGAATATTCGCCACGGTTGTCGTTCCGAACGTGAAGCCGGCGATCGGCACCGCTGCGATCTTGACGTTCCAGGCAGTATGGGGGGATACGGAAACATCCACCTACTTCATGACGGACGAATCGATGAAGACGCTGCCGTACTTCGTGCAGACGATGACCGGAGGCCTCACCACCGTAGTCGCGCGTCAGGGAGCCTCGGCGGCAGCCGGCCTGCTGCTGTTTATTCCGAATTTGATTATTTTCGTTATTCTACAGCGGTGCATGATCAACACACTCGTAAATTCGGGAATTAAGTAGGACGGGGGGGATGCTGCTTGCTTAAACGGAAATGGATCTTCGCTTCGCTGCTTGCCGCCATGCTCGGATTGTACGATGGGAACGGGACGGCGGATGCGGCGGCTCCTTACCGTTCACACGGTTATTTCGAAGGCTCCCGTTACAGCATCCAGTCGCTTTACGTGCCGGAGCGCGTCATAGGCGACCGGTTGTATAAGGGCGTAAACGGCGGCCAGGAGAGCGTGCCGGGCTTGAACGGTCCGACCGGATTGTTCATCGATGGCGAAGGCTATCTCTATGTCTCGGATACGAACAACAACCGGGTTGTCAAAATGGACGATAGAGGCGGGCTCATCCAAGAGTTCGGAACCGGAAGCGATGCCAAAGCGCAGCTGAAGGCGCCGGAAGGCCTCTATGTATCGGCAAGCGGGGACGTCTATGTATGCGATACGGGCAACAATCGCATCTCGGTCTATAACAGCAGGGGAGAATGGATCGACGAGATCGTGAAGCCCGACGCTCCCAGCTTAAGGGAGGTCATCTTCATCCCTTCGGGAGTGTCCATGGATATCCGGGGCTTCCTATACGTCGTCTCCAAAGGCGTGAATGAAGGGCTGATCGTCATCTCGCCCGACAAGAAGTTCAACGGCTTCTTCGGCTCCAACAAGGTTCAGACGTCCGCATTGGACCGGGTGAAGAACATGCTGTACACGGAGGAGCAGAAAGAAACGGCGGGCGTCAGCGCAGCGAGCGTATCCGACGTGTTCATCGATCACGAAGGCTATGTCTATACGAGCACGAAGGGCGCTGCGACCGAGCAGATCAAGAAATACAATGTCGGCGGCCAAAATCTGTTTGCCGGCAAGAACATGCAGGTCGGCAGCTCGACGGTCGGGCTCGTCGGCTCTTATTCCGGCATTACGGCGGACCGGCTCGGCAATATATTCGGCATCGATACGGGAGCGGGCAAAATCTTTCAGTTCTCTCCTACGGGAGAGCCGGTATTCTCATTCGGCGCCAAGCTGCTGGATAACAAGCTGCGCATGGGATTGCTCGGCGATCCGGTTAGCATCAAGACGAACGGCAAGGGCTATGTGTTCGTTACCGACCGTATGTTCAATGGTGTCCAGGTGTTCCGGCCTACGGAATTAGCGGGCAAAATCAACAAGGCCAACGAGCTGTTCAACGAAGGGCTGTACGAGGAAGCGAAACAAAGCAGCCAAGAAGTGTTGAAGAGCAACGTCTTCTACTCGAAAGCGCACTATATTATCGGCAAGGCGCTCTATCGGGAAGGCGAGTGGGAATCGTCAATGGCCCGCTTCGAAACGGTGTACGATCCCAATGGTTATTCCGACTCGTTCTGGGAATGGCGCATCCGCTGGGTACAGGCCAATTTCGGATACGTGGCCGCAGGCGCCGCCACCGCTGCCGTTATCGCGGTCGCCACTGGCAAATTGGCAAGAAAACGGAGGAGAGACTGATGCGAAGATTGGGAGAACAGCTGGCCTACTCCTGGAAGTTTCTGCGGCATCCGATCGACGGCTTCTATGATTTGCGCTTCTCGGGGAAAGGGAGCGTCTTGTCCGCCTCCGTGCTGCTCGTACTCTTCTATATTAGCCAGCTGCTGAAGCTGGAACTGACCCATTTCGTATTCGAGCCGTTCGGTCTTGCGTATACATCGCCGATCCAGCAATTGCTCATCTGCCTGCTGCCGATATTCGTCTGGGTGCTGGCCAACTATCTCGTCAGCTGCATTACGAAAGGACAGGGCACGTTCAAGGCCGTCTACATCTCGACCGCATACTCGATGCTGCCCTTTATTTATTTCGCCGTTCCGGTTGCGCTCTTGTCCAACTTGTTCTCGAATGCGGAAGGCGCGATCTACGGCTTCATGAATTTCTTTATTTCGGCCTGGATTGCCATCCTGTTCTACATTCAAGTGAAGGAAGTGCATGGCTTCGAGGTGACGGAAACGTTCACGAACATCTTCTGGATGCTGTTCGCGGGCGTCGCGATCATCGCCTTCTCCTTGGCGCTGTTTGCGATCGTGATCCAGTCCGTCAATTTCGCGGTATCGTTCCTCAGGGAGGCAATCGGCTATGTCTAGAAGCGCATGGATACGGAAGCTGAAGATCGTAGCTGTTCTGGGGTTCATCGTGGCGGCGTTGTTCACCGTAAGGCTGCTGCTCGTCAAGCAGGGTGAAATCGGGCTTCCGCAGGATACGGGCGCGCAGTCGAATCATGAGCCCGTAACGAATGACCGGCTGAAGCGGGTCGAAGGAGCCGGGCTGGTGAGGATGGCGGAGAACGCCCGCTTGGCCCTGGCGGTCGACTTGAAGGACGGCAGCATCGAGGTGCTGGACAAGGAAGGAGGCCATGTCTGGCGCAGCAAGCCGACCAAGGAAGCAGTCGAGAAGGACGGCTCCAACAATTTGTGGAAGAACAATCTGCAGTCGCCACTTATTGTCGAATATGTAAAGAGCTATACGGAAACGGTGCCGACGTACGCCAACGCGTTCACGCCGAATACGAAGGTAAGCGTCTTCGAGATGACTGGCGGGGCAAGAGTCTATTACGAGTTCGAGGGCCTCGGGATCCGAATGGCCATCGACTATTACTTGCATGAGGATCATCTGGAGGTTGAAGTGCCCGACTATATGGTCGAGGAGCCCAAGGACGAATATGTCACCGACGAGCAGGGCAAGAAGACGCTTGATAGCGGCAATTTCCGCAAAATCGTCGGCTACAGCGTGCTGCCCTTCTTCGGCGCGGTTCAGGCCGGCGCATCGGATGGTTATCTGCTGGTGCCGGACGGTCCGGGCGGGTTGATCAAATTCGAGAAGAACCAGGCGCACAAATTGAACTTTACAGGGACGGTATATGGCCATGATCTGTCTTATGCGAATGCATTCGATTCGTCCCTGAACAGCCAGCGGGAACAAGCCACGGTCTTCTATCCGGCATTCGGGCTGAATAATGGCGGCCGGTCGATGCTGGGCATTATCCATAGCGGAGAAAGCGGGGCGGAGATCATCGGAAACCCTGCAGGAGCGGGCACGAGCTTCTATAACGCCTATGCGCGGTTCAAATTCCGCGAGAAATATAAGAAGCTGACCGATCTTACGGGAGCGGGCGTCTTCCTGTACGCGGATTTCTCCGTCAACGTCACGCGGAACATCAGGTATTACTTGCTCACCGGGGACCATTCCGACTATTCCGGCATGGCGCAGGCGTATCGGAGCTACTTGATGAAGGAGAAGGGACTGACGAAGAAGCCGAAGAAGGAAGGCGATATGCCGCTGGAGCTTCATATTACGGGGGGAGCGGAGAAGACGGGCTTCCTCTCCTCATCCTTCATCCCGATGACGACATTCGGGCAGGCGGGTGAAATGGTGGACTATTTCAAGCAGAACGGCATCTCTAATATGACTGTCATCTACAAAGGCTGGGCGAGCGGAGGGACATCGGTCCCCTATCCGAACCGGTTCCCGGCCGCTTCCCGACTCGGTGGGACGAAAGGACTTCAGCGCTTCATTGAACAGGCGCAGTCGTACGGCTATAAGGTGCTGCTGGAGGACGACCATATGCGCGCGCTGACGGGAAAAGGAATCTCGGAGCGGAAGGACGTGGTGCGCAACATTCAGAACGCACCGCTCGATATCGGCGAATGGGACAGCCAGCAGGTGCTTAATGCGAGCGCGGTCAAGCGGTATCTGGAGGACAGCTTGCCGGAATACGCCAAGCTGGAGGTCGACGGCATCCAGGAACGCGGGTTCAACATTCTGAACTCCGATTTTCAATCGTCCGCCCCGATGAACCGGGAGCAGGTCAAGATGTACTACAAGGATGTCATCTCCTCTATGGTCGAAGATCTAGGCTCCGTCCGGGTGAAGAACGGGATGGCTTATCAGCTGATGAACGGCGTCTCGATCGAGAACGTCGCATCCGAATACAGCTTCTCGCCGATTATCGACGAGATCGTCCCCTTCTATCCAATGGCGCTTCACGGGCTTGCGGATTACGTCTCCGTTCCGTACAACCAGATGGACGAACCGAAGCAGGAGATGCTCAAAGCAATCGAGTATGGGGCGAACGTCAGCTTCGCCGTAACGGCGGAGAAGACGGAGCTGCTGAAGGATGCCAAGATCAACGATCTGTACAGCTCGGCGTTCCCGCTGTGGAAAGAAGATATTCTGAAGCTCTACAAGAAGGTGAACGAGGCGCTCGGCGGCGTATCCGGATCTTTCATTACCGGGCACGGCCAATTGGCCCCGGATGTTTACCGCACGTCGTACGAGAACGGTACCGAGATCGTATGCAACTATTCGGATGCGCCCTATGCATACGAAGGGAAGACGGTTGCGGCCAAAGACTTTATCGTCATCAAGGGAAGTGACGGGCCATGAGAAGAATGAGCATCGAGAAGAAGCGAAGGCTGCACGGGCTGTTGTTCATGTCGCCTTGGATTATAGGACTGCTTCTATTCTGGTTGTATCCGCTCGTGTACTCGCTTGTCATGAGCTTGAACAAAATCGTCATTCAGGCTGAGGATTTGGTGTGGACCTTCATCGGGTTTGCCAACTACAACGACATCATGCTGAAGGACACCGGGTTCTGGGACCAGTGGATACCATTCTTCATGAAGTCCGTCTTTATGATTCCGATCATTATTCTGTTCTCGATCATTTCGGCGCTGTTCCTGAATCAGAAATTTCCAGGCAGAGGCTTGTTCAGAGCCGTCTTCTTCCTGCCGGTTCTCTTCACGACCGGAGGCGTCATTATCAGCCTGCTGACAGCCAATTCCGGCGGAGGGGTAGGCGCCGTCGGGACGACGAACACGCTCACGCTGGAATTTCTCCAGGATCAGAATTTGCGGGCGTTCATTCAAACGAATTTCGATGCGCGGCTCTCGAACACGATCATCGATATTTTGAATTCGTTCGTCATCATTCTCTGGTATTCCGGCGTACAGACCGTCCTGCTGCTGGCCGGGCTGCAGAGCATCTCGCCAAGCGTTTACGAAGCGGCGACGATCGACGGCGCGAACGGGTGGGAGAGACTGTGGAAAATCACGCTGCCCGGCCTCGTCCCCTTCATCCTCATCGTGGCGGTTTATTCCGTCGTCGATCAGTTCACGATGCCTTCGAACCCGATGATGGGGCTGATCAGCCGGAATATGTATGAGACGACGAGGGGAATGGGCTACGCTTCGGCAATGGGCTGGATCTATGTGGCGTTCATCATGTTCCTGCTCGCCATCATCTTCCTTGTTTTCCGCAAGGCGTTCGTCCAAAAAGTAAGGTAGGAGGTGCTTTCGGTTGCAAGTGTGGCATAAAATACGGCACAATACCGCCAAGATCGCGCTGAACAAGCAAACGGTCCGCTATAAAGCGAAAGCGTTTGTCCTCGGCACGAACAACGAGAAGCAGGGTATTCTGAAAGCCGTTCTTATTTATTTTGTCCTGATCAGCCTGGCCTTGATCTATATCGCGCCGATCGTTTCGATGCTCAGCACGTCGCTCAAGGTATTCTCCGATCTTATAGATCCGACGACCAAGTGGATTCCGAAGAGCTTGCATTACATCAACTATAAATATGCCTTCGATGCGCTTAATATCGCGGTTACGTTCCATGACGATTTCAGCCTGTGGGAAAATTTGCGGCGCTCCACGCTGTTCAATACGCTGACCATCGTCGTGCCTACCGCTGCGCTGCAGGTGTTATCCTGCGCCGTTGCGGGCTATGCGTTCGGCAGAATGACGTTTCCCTTCCAGAAGCTGCTCTTCGTGATGCTTCTGCTGACGTTCGTCATCCCGCCGCAAACGCTGATGATTCCGCTAATATGGACCTACAAGTCGTACGGCCTGCTGGACTCGCCCTTTGCGTTCATCGCCCCGGCGCTGTTCGGTCACGGCATTAAAGGCGCCTTGTTCGTGTTCATGTATATGCAGTTCTTCAAGAAGTTTCCGAAGGAGCTGGAGGAAGCGGCCATTATCGACGGCGTCGGGGTTGTAAAGATGTTCTGGAGGGTCATGCTCCCGCTCGCCAAGCCGGCTATTGTCGTCGTCTTCTTGTTCTCCGTCGTGTTCCACTGGAATGAAAGCATGCTGACGTCCTATTTCTACAGTGCGCTGCAGACGCTCCCGATTAAGCTTGGAGCGCTTCAGCCGGAAGGCGATCCGACCCAGCTGTTCGTGCTGCCGGTGAAGATGGCGGCGGGCATCATCGAGCTGGCGCCGCTGCTCATCCTGTATTTCTTTACGCAGCGCTGGTTTACGGAAAGCATCGAGCGGACCGGACTAGTCGAGTAAGGGAAGATCGCTGGAGAAACGGGTGCGTGAAGAAAAATGCAATTAAATCAATAAAAGGGATAATATTCCTTAAATGTTTGCGCATTCTGCCTCGGCGTTATCTCAGCCCTCTATGCGCAAGATTGAAACGGCGAAGATACGGATTCTTCGCTGATCGATGGACTCCCGGGAGGATAGATAATGATGTTAAACAAAGGAAAACGAAGAATTACGCTCGCGCTGGGGCTTTGCCTCCTATTCGGGCAGGCTTGCTCCGGGGGAGCACCTGTGCCGGAAAAGCCGGTAACGGCATCGCCTGTCAGCTTAGAGAAGAGCGTTAATCAAGCGAAGCCGCCCGCCGCTAACCCATTGTATGAAGACATTCTGAATCGTGAGGCTGCATGGCTCTCCAGCCTGCAGCTGGAGAACGGCGCCATTCCGATGTCGCCGGGCGGCGGACCATACCGCGTCGTGCCGTATTTTACGAACATCGCTTTGCTCGGTCTGCTCGAGAAGCCGGAACAGGCGCCGGTCGTCCGCAAATATATGGACTGGTATTTCGCGCATCTGAACCGGACGGCGGGTCCGGATGTTCCCCTTGGCTCGATCTTCGACTATACCGTCGAGGCGGATCAGCGGACCGAGAAGGCATCGGGCGATTTCGATTCGACCGATTCCTATGCATCGACATTTCTGAATTTATTGCGCAAGTATGCCGAAGCGACAGGCGATACCGAATACCTGCTGACGCATCGGAGCGATATCGAGCTGATCGCGGGTGCGATGCTCTCGACGAAGCAGGCCGACGGCTTAACGTGGGCGAAGCCGGCTTACCGGGTCAAGTATTTGATGGACAATACGGAAGTGTATAAGGGCCTGGTCGATATGGAGTGGATAAGCGGCACCGTATTCGGCGACAAAGCGGGCGCGGCTGCCTATCGGAAGCATAAGAAGGATGTATTCGCAGGCATCGAGAAGATGCTGTGGTCGGATGACAAGAATGCGTATGCCTTCGCCAAAATGGAAGGAGGCGAGTTGTCTTATCCGAATTGGGACACCTTCTACGCCGATGCGACGGCGCAGCTGTTCCCGATCTGGACGGGCGTGCTCGCACCGGACAGCAAGCGCGCACAGCAGCTGTACGCAGCCTTCAATGAGCATCACCCCGGCTGGCCGCAGCTGAACAAGGGCGACGCGTTCCCATGGGCGCTCCTTGCTTATACGGCGGCGATCATGGGCGACCGTACCCGCGTCGACGCTTTTCTCGAATCGGTCCGGACCACCTATCTCGACCGCGACCACCCGTGGCCTTGGTATGTAATGGAAAGCGGCGTTACGATGCTTGCAGCGGCGCATATGGCGAATATGAAGAAGGAATAGCCTGGGCGCCGGCAGGGATTAGAGGCCATCCTATTGGATGGTCCTCTTGTCGTGATGTGATCCGTTCGACTGCCTCTCCGGCTGTTATCATGGGGCAGAAAGGATCGATGTGCGTAGGGATGGCATAGAAAGGCACGGCGGGTGAATTGACCCGCCGTGCCTTATTTGAATAGGCAAAGTTAAGTTGTTTGCTGCGGAGGCGTTAAGCATTTATTAAGATTTACATAAGGATTCACTAAGAGAGAAGGGAGATTGTTGTTAAGTTGTCCTCTCTATACTAAAGCCCATGAAGGATTGGGAGGAGAACATTATGCTAACAAGAGGCAGAATCCTGATGATTGCCATGGCATTGGCGTTAGTCGCATTTGCAGGAGTATTCATGGGCTTGAAATGGTTGGACGAAATGAGACTGTCAAACAAAGTAAGCAAGACGGACGGCATGGAGAAGCGGGAACGAATTTCGGCGGCATCGGTTAGCGGACTTCAAGACCGGTATGACGTTATCGTGGTCGGGACCGACCCCGAGGGCGTTGCAGCCGCCGTGTCCGCTTCGCGAAACGGGGCCAAGACGCTGCTGATCGAGCCGAGGACGGGGCGCGAAGTATTAGGCGGCCTGATGACCGTAGGCTGGCTGAACAGCATCGATATGAACTGGGACAAGACGGTGAGGAGCCCCGGCAAAGGGGAGGGACCTTATTTTAACAAAGGCATCTTTACCGAGTGGTACGAACAAATCGAGGGTCATTCGTTCGATGTGACGACAGCGGCCAACGCTTTCTACGAGCTGGTACGGGCTGAGCCCAATATCGATCTGTACATGACCGGGGCAGCAATCGAGCCGGTTACGGCAGTCGTTAATGAGATGATTGTCGTCAGAGGCATGAAAGTTACGCTGCAGGACGGCACGGAACAGACCATACTCGCGGATTCGGTGATCGATGCGACGCAGGATGCCGATTTTGCCGCCGCGGCGGGCGTACCGTTCACCATCGGCCGCGAAGATTTGGGCGATCCGGATTCCCGCATGGCCGTGACAGCGGTGTTCCGTCTGCGCAATGTGGATGACCGTTCATGGAAGATGATCGCGAAGCGGCTTGATTCCAACGGTGACAGCGCCGTCAGCGGTATCAATAATTGGACCGCTTGGGGCTATGACAAAGAAATGAAAGGGTACGAGCCGATCAATAAGGAGAGGACCGCGATGAGGGGCCTCAACATCGGCCGTCAACGGGACGGAACCGTACTCATCAATGCGCTTCACATTTTCGGCATCGACGGGTTAGACGAAGCCTCCCGGCAGGAAGGGCTGGAAATCGCCCGGCGCGAAATTCCGCATGTCATCGAATATTTGAAACAATACGAAGAGTTCGCCAACATCGAGCTGGATGCCGTCGCCCCCGAACTGTACGTACGCGAAACGCGTCACATGATCGGGCTGTACCGCCTTGGTGTCGTCGATCTGCTCGAAAACCGCGATCAATGGGATCGGATCGCGTTCGGCTCCTATTCGTCGGACATCCAGCGCACTTCGCCCGATAATTATGGCACTGTTGCGGTGCATCCGCTGAAATATGCCGTTCCCTTCCGCAGCATCGTTCCTAAAGGCGTCGACGGATTGCTGGTCGTCGGGCGTTCGGCCAGCTTCGATACGCTGGCTCATGGCAGCGCGCGCGTCATTCCGGTCGGAATGGCAACCGGGCAGGCGGCCGGAGCTGCCGCGGTATTGGCACCTGAAGAGGGCGCGTCTTTTCAGGAAATGGCGCAGTCGAAGGAAATAATCGGGAAGCTGCAGGAGCGGTTGAACAATCAGGGCATGGAGCTCGAGCCCTATGAGCTGCCTCAACAGCCGTATATGAAGCATAAAGCTTATCCGGGTCTGCGGGTCGCCGTCGAGATGGGAGTTGCCAGCGGCGGCTACCGGAATGAAGCTTTTTCGCTGGACGAGCCTTCCAACACGCAGCGGATGGTGAACATGATGAATGCGGCGGGGAAGGAGCATCCCGACCGGCTGCCGGGTAAACCGGCCGATGCCTTAAGCGGGATCTCCGCACCCGAAAAGACACCTCTTGGCTTGCAGCAGGCTGCACTCACGATTGCATATGCGCTTGGAGTGGAGACGGATCGGGACAACGCCTTAAGCGAGCTGGAGAAACGGGGGATATTGACCTCTGCTTCATTGCAGCTGATTGACGATCGTGATCGGCTGACCGACGGTGAGACCTACCTCCTGCTTAGAGATGTGATGAACAGTATTGGAGGAGAAACGACTTGATGCTTGGCGTGTACTTTGTCCTGTTTTGTTTTCTGATCTACATCGGCTGGGTATCCGTACATGGCTTGAGGGATATGAAGCGGCACAGAGAAATCGCCCGATTGATTCCGTTTCGGACGCTTCCGGGAAAAGCGCTTCGCGAGAAGATACTCGTGGACTTGAACTATAAATATAAGATGGAAGAGGCCTTGATGGAGCAAGCCGACTTGCCGAAGCTCGAACGCTATAAGCAAGCGATCGAATTCCTGGAGCGGAGCGATCCGCGATCCGTGTTCTTGATTAATGACATTTACGCATGAGGATACAGAACGCTCCGGTTTCTCCGTCGGGACGGGATTAGGAGGGAGGCAGTCTGCAATTCAAGCGCTGAATGGAAATTCCGAGGACTTATCGCATATATAGAGTGTATAAGAGCCCTCATCTTGATAACAAGGTGAGGGCTCTTGACGTATGTCACCGTATCGGTTTTTCAACACGGCGACCGCGTTTACCAGGTCATTGTTCAATATCCGGAAGATTGGGAAGAGGGGTTCATACCCCGGGTCATGAAAATGTTCGAAGACATCGTGTGGCACGAGGCACCCTAACGCCGCAGCCCATACTAACGGATTGCGCGGCGGCGTCCGAAATTGTGCAGTAACGTAAAACTCCAAACTATTAGACATTAGCAAAGTCATATTTTTATTCAAAGTTCGTATTTTCGGGCAATAGTTGGTAACCCGATGATACGAACTTTTTCGTTTTGTAACACATAAGTGCAAACTTAACCGAGAAGTCTACATTTTTATTTTATTCTATCATTGGCGGATATGGGGTAGGGAAAATGAGCAATAAGTACCCCGGTGGCGGACAAGCTGTCCGCGCGAGATGAAGAGAAAAGGGAGAATCAAGATAGGCCCTCCGGAATTCTCCGAAGGGCTTCGCTTTTAAGAAAGGTACGGTTGAGAGATCTCGACTAATCATGAATCGGCACTTTCGTCCCACCGGATGCTTTCTGCCCTATTGGCCGTACATGCCGGAGCTTGATCATGGCGAGAATGGCGATACAGATCATGATCCCGCCGCTGACCACCGCGACGGCATGCATGCCGCCGGTAAAAGCTTCACGGGCGCCTCGCAGGAGCGACGAGCGCATTGGTTCGGGCAAGCTCTGCGCTGCCAAAATAGCGCCTGGCAGGCCTTCGCGGGAATCCCTTGCCGCAGATGCCGTCATATCGCTCGAAATGAACCCGGCGACTTGACTACGGTAAATGTATGTGCCGATGCTGCCCAAACCAGCAATGCCTAACGCAAATGCGAATTCGCCGCTCGTTTGCAGCAAGGACGCCGCCGATCCCGCTTTCTCTGACGGGGCCGATCCTATGATAAGGTCGCTCGACAGGCTTGGGAGCGGGGCAGCCCCGATACTAAACAAAATATAGCCCACGACCAGGTTGGCGAGTCCGGATCCGGTCCCCACTTGGGACAGCAGGACGCAGCCTGCGGCCGCGACAGCGAGGCCTGCTCCGATGAGAAGCGCAGGTCGGATCCGCCGGGCAATGAGCGGTGACAGCAGCATGCCTGCCATCGACGCGGCCACTCCCGGGAGCATCCACAACGCCGCTGGGAGCGGCGACATTCCTTGCACGAATTGAAGATGCTGTGCGATGAAGAGCATGGAAGCGCCTGTCAAGGTAACCCCGAACATGCTTCCCAATGCCGTGCTGAAGGCGGGTCTGGCGAACAGGCGCAGGTCTATCAAGGGATTGGCCAGCCTTCGCTGACGCCATACGAACACCGCCCCGACGGCAACTCCCGCCGTTACAGCAAAGAGCGGAATTATTTGCAGGCCTTGCTTGGCGATTTCCTTGAGGCCGTATATGAATGGAAGTATGGCGCCGAGCGACAGTACGACACTTATCATATCCAAAGGGCCCGGAGCAGGGTCGCGGTATTCGGGCAGCAGAAATGGCGCGGTCAATATCAGCAGCGCCATGACCGGAACGCCAAGCAGGAACACCGAGCCCCACGGGAAGTGCTCCAGCATCGCCCCGCCGACCACCGGTCCAAGCGCCATGCCC
This sequence comes from Paenibacillus spongiae, assembly GCF_024734895.1. Taxonomy (NCBI): domain Bacteria; kingdom Bacillati; phylum Bacillota; class Bacilli; order Caryophanales; family Paenibacillaceae; genus Paenibacillus; species Paenibacillus spongiae. The sequence continues at coordinate 6,592,821 of NZ_CP091430.1, read as the reverse complement.
CCCATCGAGCACATGAACCATATCCCAAAGGCGAGGGAGCGCTGTTTGTGATCGCGGAACATGTTGCTGATCAAAGCCATGGCGGAGGGTAATACAGTCGCTCCTGCGATGCCAAGAAGCGCTCGGGCGGCAATCAGCATTCTGGCACTGCTGGAAAAAGCGGCCAATAACGAAGCCATGCCGAATGCCGCCCCGCCGATCACCAGCAGTTTACGTCGGCCGAGCCGATCTCCAAGCGTGCCCATCGTGATCAGGAATCCGGAGAGCATGAAGCCGTAGATGTCCATGAACCAGAGCTGCTGAGCGCTATCGGCGCCGAGGCCGACGCCAATGTGAGGCAGGGCGAGAATCATCACGGACACGTCAATCGAGACGAGTAGGGCCGGAAGCGCCAGCACGGCAAGCCCAATCCACTCCTTCAAACCAGCTTGGATGTTGGATTCCTTCGCAGCAACCTTCATTGGCCGTCCAGAACGTCGCCGAGCTTATCCAAGAATATCTTCGTTCCGTGTTCGCGCTGTTCGGGCGTGTCGTGACCGTCCAGAAAAACGCCCTGCTCTGTGTAGATCAGCCGCGTACCGCCGTCCTCAGGTTTGAATTCTACCGTCGTCACGGAGACGGATAACCTCGTTTCTTCCATATCCAGCGTGTACGAGTATACTATGCGTCTGTCCGGGACGATCTCCTGATAGCAGGCGTCGAAAGTGAAAATCGGGCCTCCCGGCGGACCTCCGCGGTTGTACTCTCGTCCTCCTACGCGGAAATCGAACTCGTCGGCTTTCGGGAACCAGGCGGCTTTGGCGGCCTGTCCCGCCCAAGCGGCGAATAACCGGGCAGGCGAATGCTTATAGTTCCGTTCGATGACGAATGTGGAATGTTTGGCAGATGGTTCATTCATGGTCGAATCCTCCTTGGCCGGGTTCTCCCGGATGTTCGTCTAAGTATGTGCCAAGTCGGTCGAGGTGGAGATTCCAGCTCGACTTCCTCTCGTCAAAATACTTCTCATGATTCATCCGCATCGTTCGCATGATGTTGGTGAAATTTTCTACGGTCAACGGTTCGTTCCTTTGCATCCGGCTTGATACATTCTCGAGCTCATGCAAAAGCTTCTGTTGCATGCGGATATTTTCTTTCAGCCGGGCTATTTGAAGGGATACAATGTCTGAAAGGCTGAGTTGATCACCGGCCATAACGGCTTTGATTTGCTCCAGAGAAAGGCCTAACTCCTTTAAGGACAGAATTTGCTGCAGACGCGAAATGTCCTTTTCGGTATAGAGCCTGTATCCGGAATTAGAATGACCGGATGGAGAAAACAAACCGATTTGATCGTAAAATCGCAAAGTGCGAATGGTTAATCCCGCCAATTTCGCAAGTTCTCCGACTTTCCACTCTCGTTGCATGATCATCCCCTTTCTGGGGTGCTAGCTTTTTACCGGTATATTCACTATATACCGTTACGTAACGTAAGGGTCAAGTTCATTGTCAAAAAAAGCATGTGCCATTACCCGAAAAAACCGAACGTCAGTATTCGTAATTGAGTAGAAGAAAAGGGATCTTCGCGGCGGGGTCGTCGCCATACATTTATTGGTTATCCAAAGGGGATCTTATGGTAAAAGGAAATGTGGTTATTTAGTTGATTGTGCCACGGTGGGTCTCATCGTGATGGCCTATGCTTTGATCGGAGCGGGTAGCGCTAGCGCCCTGTTGTCCGCCGTAAGTAAATTAAGTATTATTTATAGGTAGAATGTTAAACCAGGAGGTTGCAGCCATGGACTTAAAGCTATCTGGAAAAAAAGCACTTATTGTAGGAGGAAGCCGTGGCATTGGTAAAGCGATTGCCCGCCAAATGGCTCTGGAAGGCGTAGACTGTACGATTTGTTCAAGAAACGAATCCTCGCTAAAAATCGCTGCAGAGGAATTGGCTCAGGAAACAAAAAGAAATATCTATCCGATTGTGGCAGATACCACGAATCCTGACTCTATCCTAAATTTAGTTGAACATTCAGCTAAGGCGATGGGGAGTATTGATGTTTTAATCAACTGCGGGGCCCGTGTCGGCGGTCAAGTGCCAGAGGATTTTAACAGCATTAAAGATGAACTTATTCTGAAAGATTTTGAAGAAAAGTATTTGGGCTATTTTCGCAGTATCCGTGCCGTAGCACCTTATATGATAAAAAATAATTGGGGACGTATCATTAATATAAGCGGTTTGGCTGCCAGAATAGGCGGCAATTATTATAGTTCCGGACCGCGTAATGCATCTGTTGTCCATCTAACAAAATCCGCATCATTGGAATTAGGGAAGCACGGAATTACCGTCAATGCGGTTTATCCAGGGATCGTAAGTACGGAAGCATTCAAGGAACGGGTAACTGATGAGGATGCTTTACGCCAGATGGCGGCAATGAATACGCTCGGTCGCTTGATTACAGCGGAGGAAATTGCTAATATCGTTACCTTCCTGGCTTCACCTTTGTCGGCAGCGATTAACGGCGATGTCATTTCGGTAACCGGCGGCATTGGAAATACCGTTCATTACTAAGAAGTTCGGACGATGCTGTTAACTGTAACGCAGATTATCAATAATACAAAAAAACGAGCCTCGCTAAAAATCTGAGGTTCGTTTTTTGTTTCCTGATTCTCCAGTTAGCTCAGGAATCTCTATGAACACGAACGAATGTTTGGTGAAGTGGAATCAAAGGTACGTTCGGGAGAGCTAGTTGGATAATAAAATTTGCATTTATTGATTCGCCGCTGCCTGGACTTGCTGCTTTGCAACCGGCCGTTTATGATTTTCTCCCCAGTCGCACATCGTTTGCAGAACGGGAATCAAGGTTTCGCCATACTCGCTTAGAGCATATTCCACTTTAGGCGGAACCGAAGGATATATGGTACGGGTAATGAGCCGGTCTTTCTCCAGCTCCCTTAAATGCTGCGCAAGCATCTTCTGGGTAATTCCGGGGATTCGCTTCTCCAACTCGCTGAATCGTTTGGCGGAATCTAACAAAAGCCAAAGAATGGTGGGCTTCCACTTGCCGCCTAATACGTGTATGACCGTTTCAATCGGGCATTTTCTTTCTTCGGTAAGCTCCTTATTGGCATTCATGGGAGTCCTCCTCCGTCTTGCTTACTTTCAAGTAAGTAACCTACTTTAAAGTCGGTTCTTACCATGATTTTAGAGCCGTGATATTCTGAAGTCAATCCAAAACTTTGCCAATAGAAAGAAGGAGAGATAACCATGAAAATCATTGTATTCGGCGCTACGGGAAATACGGGAAGACGTGTGCTGGCGTCAGGCGTAAAAATGGGGCACGAGATGACCGCCTTTGTGCGCAATCCGGAAAAACTGATTGAGCAGCAAGGCGAACAGATCGCGGGGCAAGTGAAGATCGTGGCGCAAAACATCCTGGATCCGCAGAGCGTTTATCAAGCGCTTAGCCTTCAGGATGTTGCGATTATCGCAGCAGGCAGCGTCGCTAACGGCGAAGAGTTCATCCGGATTGTGGACAACATCGTGACACCGTGCGAAGATCACCCTCAGTTCTCCGGACGGGTATGGGTAATGGGAGGTGCGGGGCTGCTTGAGATTCCCTATACCCAAATAATAGGAAACGACCTGCCCGGCATCCCGCCCATGTTCAAATATCATAACGATAATTGGAACCGGCTGCGCCGCACGAAGCTTGATTGGTCCTTCATGTGTCCGGGAACGATGGTGGACGGCGCGGAACATGAGAGGCCGGGCCTTTTGCACGTTTCAGCCGACATTTTGCCGATACCGTTCCCGGAATCCACGAAGGATCTGTCCGAGGCCGAGCTATCCGGTCTCCTGTTCAGCCGGCTTCATGAAATCGATGTGGCTTATGAAGATGTAGCGGATGTCATGCTGAGCCACCTTGAGCTATCGGGGCCGTTTAAGGGCAAAAGAGTAGGCGTTGCTTACCGGAACGAGATGTAATTTCGAATAGAACAGAGGTTATGAGATGAATAGTTTATACGGAATGTTCGTCGTACTGCACGTATTAGCCGCCGTTGTAGGGATGGGTCCCACCTTCGTATTTCCCCTCATCAGGAAATCCGCAACAACCGGCAGCCAGCTCCGCTTTGCCGTCGGATTGATTCAAAAACTCGAACAATTGCCTAATATTGGAGGAGCAGTGCTCGTTGTTACGGGGATTTTGTTAATGATCCTGAATAAAACGGGTTTTTCCCTGATGTGGCTGAACGTCTCCATCGTTTTGTTGATCGTCATGATCGTCCTTCTGATCGGATTTATCGGACCGCGGATGAAAAAAGCCACCCAATTGGTGTTGTCGAGCCAAGGCGAACAAATTCCAGCCGAGTATATGCAATCTATGAAAGCAATTACACAGCTCGAGAAGGCTATCCAGGCGATCATCGTTGCCGTAATCGTTCTGATGGTCTTAAAGCCGTTCTAACTGTGCCAAAAGAGGCTATCGCCGAAGTACCGCAGGCGACAGCCTTTTTTTTTCATGTGGTTAGGCGTTGGCAGCCCTAGAACCGTTAGCGCATCGCCGTTCGTTTCTTGGAATTTTGAAGTGAGCCAAATTCGAAACGCTTTTTTGCCGTCTTCCGCGCTTTTAATCGGGCAATCGGCATTCACTTCAGCATAGCATAAAGAACTACCCGGCCGTTAAATATCGCAGACTTGCGTTGCTCAGTAGAAGGTTTGTAACGCACGATGATGGAATTATAACAAGATCCGTGACGTGTCCGATCCATCCGTTCCGATGGAGGGGCACTTAACTGCAGGTGATATAATCTGAGCTCGGAAGCATCAATTAAGACGGGAGAGATACTTGGATGGAACAATTTATTATGGCCTTGGACGCCGGTACGACGTCGTGCCGGGCGATTCTGTTTGATCGGAGCGGGAAGATGGCGGCAGTGGCGCAGCGGGAGTTCACGCAGCATTTTCCGAAGGCGGGCTGGGTGGAGCATGATGCGGATGAAATCTGGCAGACGCAGCAGCTCGTCATGCGAGAAGCCGCAGCGGGGATCGAACCGGGCCAACTCGCTGCAATCGGCATCACGAACCAGCGGGAGACCGTCGTCATCTGGGATCGAACGACGGGAGAGCCGCTTCACCGCGCAATCGTCTGGCAGTGCCGCCGTACGAGCGAGCTGTGCGAACGGCTGAAGGCTGAAGGCTGGGAAGCGGACGTGCGGGCGAAGACCGGGCTGCTGCTCGATCCGTATTTCTCGGGTACGAAGCTGAAGTGGCTGCTCGATGAAGTTCCCGGCTTGCGCGAGAAGGCCGAGCGTGGAGAGGCGCTGTTCGGAACGGTCGACAGCTGGCTGATCTGGAAGCTGACGGAGGGTGCCGTGCACGCCACAGATGTTACGAATGCGTCCCGCACGATGCTGTACAATATTCATACACTGGAATGGGACAGCGATATTCTCGCGAAGCTTGGAATTCCCCGTGCGATGCTGCCAGAGGTTAAGCCGTCGAGCGGCGTGTATGGTCATACCCGGCTGCTTGGCGGGAACCAAGGGATCCCGATTGCGGGAGCGGCCGGCGATCAGCAAGCGGCCTTGTTCGGGCAAGGCTGCTACGATAGCGGGATGGCCAAGAATACGTACGGCACAGGCTGCTTCCTGCTGAAGAATACTGGAGACCGTCCGGTATCTTCCGATAAAGGACTGCTGACAACGATTGCATGGCAGCTGGGCGACCAGGTCACCTACGCCTTGGAGGGCAGCGTGTTTACAGCCGGGGCGGTCGTTCAGTGGCTGCGCGACGGGTTGGGGGTGTTGGCGAACGCTGCGGAGAGCGAGGCGCTGGCGGCATCGGTTGAAGATACGCAGGGCGTCTACTTCGTGCCCGCCTTCACCGGACTTGGCACGCCATATTGGCGTCCGGATGCGCGCGGCATGATCACGGGTCTGACCAGAGGCACGACAACCGCGCATATCGTGCGCGCCGCCTTGGAGGCCATTGCTTATCAGACGGCGGACGTGCTCAAGGCGATGTGCGCCGAGTCGGGCATCGGGCTTCGGGAGCTGCGCGTGGACGGCGGTGCTGTCGCGAACCGGCTGCTCATGCAATTCCAGTCCGACTTGCTCGGCGTCTATGTCATTCGGCCGAAGACGCTGGAGACGACCGCGCTGGGGGCGGCTTACTTGGCCGGTCTTGGCGTAGGCTTCTGGAGCGGAACCGAGGAGCTGCGATCCTTGTGGGAGAAGGATGCCGTGTTCGTGCCGGAGCGCGGCGAAGACTGGAGCGAGCGGATCTATAAGGGCTGGCTCGATGCGGTAGGCTATCAGCTGTAAGAAAGCGCGGATGTGCCTCCTGAGCGGCAATCATGCTATAATGAGCAAAAAACTGAGGTGATCGTATGGCGAAAGCGAAGAAAAAAGGTCCGGCTTCCGGCCGGAACGACCGGACGAATGCAGCCGAGAGAGCCGAGGATAAACCGGCAACCTTGAAGGATTTGCTCCGGCCTGAGATGCTGGAGAAGCTGAAGGCGGCTTCGGACGAGATGAAGTCGGCGGAAGCGACGCGCAGGGAAGAAGAACGCAAGCGGGCGGAAGAGGCGCGTCTGGCAGAGCAGAAGCGGCTCGAGAATGATTTCGGACATCTGCTGGAGAACAGCAAGCTCGACTGGCGCAAGCATAAATAAGCGAATTCATGGATGACTTGTCTTCATTGAAATGCAGACCTGCCGTAACGTCTTGACATAGCGCAGCTGCAGAAGGATTAGAAATCTAAGCGTCCTAGCCGATGTATGGCTAGGACGCTTTTTTTAAGGGGAAGATGTGTTGTCTGCTGGAAGGAAGGGGAAGAGCGGATTACTCACGATCATGGCTGGCATGACGGGTTTGCCCGGACGTCTCGGAACAATAAACGCTAGGAAGCCTGAAGGACCGCAGTATCCCGAGCATCAGGCTTCTATTGTTATACAGCTGCTGGACGGGTTAGTTCTCTACGGTCACAAGCGCTTCGGCTTGCTGACCGAATTTTTTCCTTCCTGCTGTAACATCAACCGCGATCCGGGCCCGCTGCGCCGAAATGCCCATAGGTGCGGTGAACAGGAATCGCAAGGTACCGACCGCTTGCGGATCGAGCTCCAGGGCTGCTTCCTTCGTCATCGCTTCCCATCCTGACGGAAGGATCAGCTGTGCGGTGACCGTTTCCCGCCGAGGAAGCGGATTTAACAGATCCACTTCGATTTCAACCGCATCCCCGCTCTTGACATGCAGCTGATACGGTTTGATCCATGCACAGAAGCCCTCCGCGCCCATATCGACGTGTTGAATCGGAAGCAGCGCGTCATGCAGCGTCTTTAACCGTTCTCCGCTTCGGCTCAGCTTCGCCAAGTAGGCTTCGTCCACCCAGAGCGGATCCCAATGACCGGACAGAATCAAATCCGGACGCAGCTTTCGGTACAGATTCGCGCTAAGTTCATAATCATGGGAACGGAATTTGTTCATGTACACGTAATTGTTCAAGTCTCCCTGATTATCCTGCTGATCCCCGACGGCCAGCACACGTTTTCCATCCGTTTCGAATGCAATCGCCACCGCGTAGAGCGCATGCCCCGGCTGTTCAAAAATGCGGATCTCATATTCTTCCCACACGATCGTTTCACCGGAAGGGAGCCGACGGTCGACCGGGATCGGATCGTACCAGATACAAGGCACGTTGTAATGCGAAGGCCGTTCGAACAGGTCTGCAAAATGCTCCGGCACCCAAGTTTCCGCACCTTCAACGTCTCGCAGCAGATTAAAGCCGGCAATATGATCATCATGATAATGGGTCGGAATAACGACATCGATTTTGGAGATGCCATATTTCTTCTTCAACGCTTCAATCGGCTGAAGCGACGGACGCCGCGACGACCGATCCGTACCCGCATTGCTGATTGCATTCAAATTCGGATATCCGTAATCGATGAGAAGCGCTTTGCCGCTCTCGGACAGCAGCACATAGGAATTGGCGAAGCTGCGGGCATTCCACAGCAGATGGGGCGTGACTTCAACAAAGTCCGGTTCTCTGATCCAATTCAGCTGCCCGTGTTGATTCCTTAGCTCTAGGAGCTGCTCAAGGTTGTCTACCAGCGGATCGATGGCATCCGCCGGCTGTTCCATGACTTCGCCGTGCGAAGGAAGGAGTACGTCCAGGTTGCTGCCGCGCAAGCGCTGCAAGGAAAGAATCGAATGAATGACACCTTCGCAGCCGTTGTAAGACCACTGGGTCGCCGACATTGACCACACCTTGCCCGGCGCGGCGATCAAATCGCCGGTGAAGGCCAGCACTCTGTCGTCCAGCGTAACAGCCAATGTAATGGATCCGGTGGTGTGGCCGGGAGTTGGAATCACTTGAAATGTATAGCCGCCGAATGTGCAGCTGGCGTAATCCTTCAGCGTACCTGCGATAGGAACCGGTTCGAGCAGTGAAAACTTGTCCTGTCTGACGTTGTAGTTATTGTAGATTTCGCGGCCTTGAAAATGACGGTCGATGTACTGGAACAAATCTTGTTCAATATGCGGCACCCACACATTGGCTCCGATTTCCGCCGCTTTGGGAAGTCCTTGGCCTTGATCCCGATGATGATGGGTCATGAGAATATCGGTCACTTTATTGACGCCTATGGCTTGTAACTCCTCCAGTACCGCACCGGATCCGAAATCGATCAAGACAGCTTCGCTGCCGTTTCTGATCACGTATACATGGCAAGTGTCCTCGTACTGATATAAATGTTCGGAAAGCTGCAGCATGGCAGATGCCCCCTATAATATAGGAAAGTTTGGTTCATACGGAGTAAATTCCATATGCCGGTGCGGAATTCCTTCCCTTATCGGACATATTAATCCAAGCGAGCCCGATTTGCCGATCGATGGAAGAAACTTGCTTCTTCGCCAAGGACGGCATCAGCGGTTTCATCTTATAAGCTGTGCTAGAAGCCTTGCTCCGCGGCATATTTGCCCCAGTGAGGGCGTCGTCCGTCCGCGTCGGTGAACGGGTATTCCTCCGACAATCCCCATGTCGTGAGCGCACGTCCGCTCTTCGCGAGTATGTCCGGATCGGCAGCCAGTGCCGCTGCGGCCCGGCCGATATAAGCCGGGGTCTCGGATTGAAGAAAATGAATATCCTTCTGCGCCGCATCCCGCCAGTTCGCTTCCGTGACGCCGAAGTGATCGAGCATCGCCTCCGACCGGAGGAAGCCCGGACTGAGCGCAACGGCAGCGACATGATGAGGGCGCAGCTCCTCTGCCATCCCCTGGGCGAGATGAATGGTCGAGATTTTGGCAAGGCTATAGTATAAATTGCCCCGGTAGTTGTAGTTGCTGCCATCGGTGATCTCGATCACGAGTCCATGCTTGCGGGCGACCATTAACGGTAATAAGTAGTGGCTGGCGACCAGATGGGTATGGACGGCGCGCTGCTGCATCAGGATTCCATCCTGCAGCGAGTTCTCCCAGAACGGTTTGCCCCACTCGGTAAGCGAATCGCCGCCCCATACGTCATTGACGAGCAGGTCCAGCTGGCCGCTGTGTTCTTCAATTAGAAGCTTGGCCAGTGCCTGTACGTCCGCTTCCACGCTATAATCCACGCGAACGGGAATGCCCCGTCCGCCGTTTGCGGTTACGAGCTCGGCGGTTTCCTCGATTGTCTCGGTTCTGCCCATATCCGATGGCCGGCCGCGCACGCTCCTGCCTGTGACGTAGACGGTCGCTCCGGCCTCGCCCAGCATGACCGCAATGCCCCGTCCTGCCCCTCGCGTCGCTCCGGCAACGACGGCTATTTTACCTTCCAATGGTTTCACGGCATATCGCTCCTTTATTCTCGTATTGTGTGCTCATTCCCCATCATTATAAACACGCATACATGACATCAACTGACATATAATTCTTATCAAAATCGGGCGAAATGCGTTTTTTTTTCTATATACCCCGGCCGAACATGCCGCAACATTGACAACGCAATACCATAAACGATATTCTATTTCTACATTCCCTTCTTCTTGTATGAGAAGAATCGGCTTGTACCGCATTCGAGAGCGGTACAAAATCTTAAATAGGCGGTTTGAACAATGGCATTTAACCCGAAAATAACGGACATACAAGTTTCGGATTCGAATGAAAAGACGAAGCTGTACCAGTATGTCGTCACGCTGGCGGATAAGTCCAAATATCGTCTTTTCCTCAGCAAAAATCCGGATTGGACGCTGAACAGCGCGAACCGGCTGCTGAACATTCCCTGCCCGATGTGCCGTAAAGACTACTATTGCAAGTGCATGGACAAACATCTTCCTCAGCTGGAAAGCGAGTTTCTGTCCAAGCTCGGGGAACAAGCTTAACGCTCTAGCCGAACGCAAAGAGACCGGTTCATCAAGCGAAGCCGCTTGATGAACCGGTCTTTTGTCTACTATAGAGGAAATTGGCCATGCTCATTCTACTGTGGGAAGGAACTTGTCCCGCCGCCAAAGATGAACGTCCGGAGTTTCCTTCTGCTGCGTGTGAATGGTGGTCTAGTACCGGACAGAAACTTCCCGGAAACCTGCGTTCCAAGACGCGGTACCGCCCAGCAGTGCGGCGGCTGACCGGGCCGAAATATAGACGGTATGGTCGAGCATGAAATATTCATCGACAAACTTACCATCCCACAGCGGCGCTTTCCTCATATTATCCCACGCTACATGGATGCCGATTATATTTCCCAGCTTTCGCATCGGAACGTATACATGTCCATTAATGCTTCGGCCGTAAACGGTTTTATCGTGATTAAGAATAACCTTGATCGAATCCGCCGGCTCTCCGGACTGCAGAACGATGCTGTATTTCGCGTAGAATGATTGCTCCATCACATTAAGATCCACGTTTCCGCAGATGCCGTCGACCTTGCCGCTGTCTGAATATTGAAATGATGACCATGAGCTCCACGTGCTGTTGCCCATCGGTATATTTACGCCATAATTCGCAACCCACAGCGGGTAACCCGCTAATCGCTTGCCCAGATACGTCTTGGCGAAGTAAGCGCCCGTGTAGATCATGACCGGATGTCCGGTCCGCAGCCGCACCTCTTCCAGCCATTCCGCAGCCCAAGCGGTCACGGCTGCCGGTCCGAGCGTCGCTGCTTCTCCCTCGATGTCAAGTACATGGGGAAGGTTCACTTCAAAGCGATTGACCGTCTCTGCGAAGTGAGCCGCTTCTGCAATCGGCGTATTTAACTCCGGGTGCGCGTAATGGTAGAAGCCTGTTATCAAGCCCGCGTCCACAGCCTCAACCGCATTGGTTTCAAAGCGGTGATCGACAATGCTTGTACCCTCTGTAGCTTTGATCCATGCGAAGCGGATCTGATCCGCCTTCACCTTGGTCCAGTCGATGTCGCCCTGCCACCGGCTTACATCGATGCCTTTTATATTGCTTGTACGTTTTGCTTGCAATTTGTCCACCTCCTTCTCTTCCTTTATATGATTGCGATTTGGAACGCGATACGGTCAAATGCCGGAGCCCGTGCTAACACAGGCGGGATTAATCCTGGCTTACAAGCAATAGTCTGGGACAAGACTCGCCGCATGCAGAGGGGGAGCGTTCTTCCGACACTGCGCGCTGTGCCGCGGACTGAATCTTATTTTGTATGGCGGAGTTGATGACGTATAATGTGAAAATGAAACTGGCGATAGCGAGGGGTTAAACGAAATGTGGTTCATCTATATATTGCTGGCCATTGCGGGGTTTCAAGGCCTAGCGATGCTGGTTACCCGGGATAAGCTGATGAGCTTCGACCTGGCGATTATCCGCACCGTTCAAGGCTGGGAGAATCCGGCGCTGACCCGCGTAATGAAAGCTGTGACCAAACTGGGCTCATCGTCCGTCGTCATTCCGCTCGTGCTTCTGACCGCCGTCGTTCTCTTCGTGGTGCTGAAGCATCGCAAGGAGCTCGTGCTGCTGATTGGCGCCATGGTTGGCTCGGCTTTGCTTAATGAGCTGCTGAAGCTCCTGTACCATCGCGCCCGTCCGGATATTCACCGTATCATTGAAGAGACGGGTTACAGCTTTCCGAGCGGACATTCGATGGCGGCCTTCACCTTCTACGGCATTCTGACTTATCTGCTGTGGCGGCATATGCCATCGCGGGGATGGCGGGTCGGGCTTGTCATCATCGCCGCCTGTTTCATCCTGACAATCGGATTAAGCCGCGTCTATCTGGGCGTTCATTATCCATCCGATCTTCTCGGCGGCTATTGGGCCAGCGCTTGCTGGATCGCGGTATGCGTGAAGCTGTTCCGTCGTTACGGCGGCGTAAAGTATTAGGCGTTCGTGTAGACGCAGGGCAAAATGTGCTGCGCATAAAGTCAAAGACCCTTTCTCTCATCATGGGATGAAGGGTCTTTATTCTATAAGTACCGGTGTAGGCGGTTTTCTTATATTTTGCGCGAAGAGAAGGTCTCAGGGAGAAAGCAACTCCGCCGCCTAGGATGGCGAGAACCTTCTCTTTCTGAACAAAAAAGAAATTTTTCCTCCATTTTTTGAGCCGTTTTTGAACAAATGTATAGAACACTGCCATGAAAAGTGCTATTTTCATGTTAATGGGATGTCCTTCGCGCTCGGTGATCGTTCACCAGATCTAGTGAAGGAGATTCCCAGCGCTGACAAATAAATAGGAGCAAGCGTCATAGGAGGCGAGTGCAATAAAGAGCATGCAGCAGAGGACAAGGGAAGGGATGCTGAAGGGGCCGAGCATCCAGATCGATCCCCTGTTTCCGTATTACCGGAACCGGTCTGCCGACAGCATCGCGGAAGAGATCGAGCTGGCCGGCTACCGGAGCGTCCATTACTTTGTGGTAAACGAGAATGTCGTCGATAAAGCGCTGATCGATGCTTTTCACGGCAGAGGGATTGGCGTTTGGGCGATGGTTATCGGCAACGGAACCTTCTCGACCGCGGATTATCCCGATGAGTGGCCGTCCTGGCAGATGGGTCTGCTGAAAGAAACGAATGACGGCTTTCAGCGCTTCTCCCATTTCAGTCCCGGTTATGCAAGGTGGAAGAAAGCCGCGATGGTCAAACTGGCGAGCGGCTACCCCTTCGACGGGATCGAGATTGCCGAGCCTTACTTCCCGGAATGGGGCGGTATTGAACGAGGCGTCTATGGGGATGTCGGCCCGCTTGCCCAGAGCGCATTTCTGAAACAGTATGGATTGGAGATGCCGGAATTTACGGATTCCGAATCCCCCCGATACTATTTGACAGACACGGAGACTTATATGAAATGGGCGGAATTCCGCGTCGATGCGGTCAACGGCTTCATCGACGAAATGATCAACGCAAAAGACGGCGTCAGAGCAGCCCGTCCGGACATTCTCGTCGCCACCTGGTCGCTGGCGATCGATGCCGGTCCCGATTCGATGGAAGCTCTGCGCGTGGAGCAGGGGATGGATGCTCCCTCCATGATCGCCCGGGTCCGCCCCGATATGCACATGCTTCAGACGCATTGGCCCGATTGGATCAAGGGCGACTTGCCTCCCGACTATACCAGGAAGTACATCCCGTTCATGGACGCGATCCGCACTGCTTTCCCGGAGCTTCCGCTCGGCGTTCAGGCGGACATCGGATCGGGAGAAACGATGATCAAAGGCGGGCAGTGGCTGGAACAGTTCGAAGCTGCGGCTTACGATATCGGCTTTACATCCTGGACGGCCTATGAATATCACATTGGCGGCTATATGTACGAGTCGGCGCCAGTCCCGCTGCGGGCGCGGCGGAATGGCCCGGACGAACTTATCCTATCCTTCAACAAACGTATCGATGAACATTCCGCGTCAGACGGAGCTCACTATGCCATAATAGCGGACGAACAGCGGGAATCCGGCGGCTGGACGTCGGTTGCCGTGGATGGAAACCGGGTTGCGCTGCGGGCGGAGAAGCTGCCTGCGGAGCCGTTCGAGCTGGAGATCGGCACAGGCATCACGGACACGCCCGACAAGTGGTTGTTTAAAAACCGGCCGGCCAACGCCGTTCCCGCCGGCACCCGGATTCGCATTGCCGGGGCAGGAGCGGAGGATGCGGACACTCGAGCTCGCCTATAACGTTGGGCAGTGAATGATTCTTATGGCCTTCGGTGGAGCTGCCGCCGCGCCTTACGAATTAAGACAAGAGCTTCGTCGATGCGATTCGCGGGGAGCATGAGGTGCTCGTCTCCGGTGAATACGCACTGAAGGGCAGCAAGCTGCGGATAGGTGAAGCAGGCTGCTGCTTTGCCTATGAACGGTAAGCAGGCGATGAAAGAGGGCGGTCTCACAAGCAGAGTCGGCTGCTTGGAGGAAGCCCTCTTCGTCGTTTTAATCATTTATTCATAATGCTCTGTTACACTTGTGCTTGAATGGCATGATCGGAGGAGGAGAGCATGAGGGTGCGGGAAGAATTCGAGGAAGTCGTGAAGCCGCATTTCAGCCGGCTGTGGACGTACTGTCTGTATTTGAGTGCAACACAATGGGAAGCGGAGGACTTGTTCCAGGATTCCCTTCTGCGCGCATTTCAGCATTATCGCAAAATCGGCGCATTCCGCCATCCGCGTTCGCTGCTGTACAAGATTGCCCGCAACTTGTCCATTGATGCTTACCGGAAAAACCGCGGTACCCTTGTCCCGTTGGAGGAAGGGGTTCAAGCGTCTTATTATGATCCCAACTATGCTTCCGTTCGAGGATTTATGGAGTGGTTGACCGAACAACTGTCCGAGCGCGAGGTGGACATGCTGCTGCTTGCGGAGTGGTACGGGTATTCGTATCAAGAAATCGCGCAGCATCAGGGCTGTACGGTCCCGGCGGTCAAGATGGTGCTGCACCGTTCGAAGCAGACGCTCCGCAATGGAGCGGACAAGCAGCCTTACGGGAAGGGGACGGATTACCCGCGTGGAAAAGCATCGACCGTCGAGCGGTGGACACGGGCGTGCATAAGTATGGGTGAACGGCCCATTGCTCCGCCTTCACAGCTGGTATCGATGCTGATTTAAAGTCATCGTGCTGCAGCTATTATTCGGTGGCTATATGTCTGCACAGCAATCAGGAAAGGGGGATACAGGTTGGATAACGAGGTAGAAAAAGGCAAGCTGATCGGCAAAGGAATGACGGCTGAAGTATACGAATGGGGCGTGAACCGGGTCATAAAGCTCTTCTATCCGTCCATTCCTCTGAATTGGATTCAATATGAAGACAGGCTCTGCAAGGTTGTCTCTTCAGCGGGCATCCCTGCTCCGGCCGTGTTCGGAATCGTAGAGACAGAGGGAAGGTGCGGCATCGTATATGAGCGTGTCGCAGGCCGCACGATGCTTAAGTTCATTAATTCCAAGCCATGGAAGACCGCGGCATATGGCAAAATGATGGCGCAGCTGCATGGAAGGATGCACCGGTCGGACGGAACGGGGCAGCGGCTGCCGGAGCAGAAAACGAAGCTCGCCGAGGCGATTCGGCAGTCCGATGCCGTATTAGGCGGCAGAGCGGATGCGATTTGCGCGTATATGGAGAAGCTGCCCGGCGGCAGCTCGATCTGTCATGGCGATTTTCATCCGGATAATATATTGCTTCGGGGTGCCGGGGAATCGGCCGCGGTCATTGACTGGACGGACGCCTATGTAGGCAACCCGCTGGGAGATGTGGCCCGAACAAGCATCCTGCTCAGCAGCCCGTTCATCCCTCCGGGTTTGCCCAAGCTTCTGATCCCTGCACTTCATATCGTGAAGAAGGTGCTGAACCGAAGCTACCTGCATACATATTTCATGCAAGCGGACACATCGCAGGAGAAGCTGGACGATTGGCTGCTGCCGGTGGCTGCGGCCAGACTCCGTGAAAATTTGCCCGGCGAGCGCCAGTGGCTGCTTCAATTGATTGATGCGAGATGGGCGCGGGCAGAGCAATCTAAGTCCATTTAGCTGACCATAGCTTCATCTCTTTGAGGATTTGATGCAAATCCTCGCCTTTAGGCGTCAACGTATATTCTACCGTGACGGGAACCGTCGGGAAGACATGACGCTCCAGGACGCCCTGCTCCTCCAAATGCCTCAGTGTACTGGTCAGCGCCCGTGGGCTCACCGCCGGAATGAGCCGCTGAAGCTCGCCGAATCTTCTCTTCCCGCAGAACAGCTCCCGAAGCACGAGAAAAGCCCATTTGCCTCCGATAACATGCAGGGTCCGTTCGATATTGCAATCGATAACGGTAGGCTCTTTGGGTACATAGTTACTAGCCGACATTAGACAGGCCCCCTTCTATGAACATAAGTATACAGAATATAGCACATATACTTCTTATAATATAGAGATAAAAATTTCACTACTTTAAAATTCATATAGCTCTGATTACAATAGGTCTTGTACTGGGAAGCCTGGAAGCCGTTACCGCCGATGAGCGTGTGCCTTCAGAGCAAGCTTTGCTCGGTTTAACTTTTTCAATGAAGCAAATTAGCTCCACAAAACCAAGCGTATGCTTACGAAGCCAGTTTTGCTCGATTTCGCTTCGATTGAAGCGAATAACTCTCACAAAACAAGGCGTATGCTTACGAAGCCAGTTTTGTTGCGTAGTAAAATCTGGAAGCTAAGCTCCACAAAACTTTTAGGAGGACGACCATGATCTATCGTAAACTTGGCGGCAGCGGATTAAAGGTTAGTGAGATCAGCCTCGGCAGTTGGTTGACATATGGCGGATATGTGGAACGCGAGAATGCGGTCAAGTCGATTCATACCGCTTACGATCTTGGCATTAATTTCTTCGATACGGCAAATGTTTATGAACGGGGAGCCGCCGAGAAGCTGCTTGGCGAAACCATCAAAGCGTTCCCGCGCGACTCTTATGTGCTGGCGACGAAAGTGTTCGGTCAGATGGGCGATGGGCCGAACGATCGCGGCTTGTCGCGCAAGCATATTATAGAGCAGTGCAATGCCAGCCTGCAGCGGCTCGGCCTGGACTACATCGATATTTATTATTGTCACCGCCATGATCCGGAGACGCCTCTCCATGAGACGCTTCGCGCGATCGATGACCTCGTCCGTCAAGGCAAGGTGCTGTATGTGGGCGTAAGCGAATGGACCGCAGCCCAAATGTCGGAAGCGCTCGGCATTGCGGACCGCTACCTGCTGGACCGCATCGTTGTGAACCAGCCGGTCTACAACATGTTCGACCGGTACATCGAGAAGGAAGTCATTCCGTTCGGCGAGCGCAACGGCATCGGTCAAGTGGTCTTCTCGCCGCTCGCGCAAGGTCTGCTGACAGGCAAGTACAAATCGGCTGCCAATCTGCCGCCGGACAGCCGCGCGGCAAAGCTGGAGTGGGTCGGCAAGGGCATTACCGAGGAGAAGCTGGCGAAGGTAAACGCCATGTCCGACCTTGCCGCAGAGCTGGATATTACGGTAGGCCAACTGGCCCTTGCCTGGATTCTTCGCCAGCCGAACGTGGCGAGCGCGCTGGTCGGCGCAAGCCGTCCGGAGCAGGTGGCGGAGAACGCCAAAGCATCGGGCATCGTGCTCTCGGAGGAAGTAAGAAGTCAGATCGAGCTCATCCTGGAATAGGTTGGTCAAATGCATTCAGGCAGCATTCGTGCTGCCTTGGATGCGTTTTTTTTTGTATCCAATCGGCCTTCAGCCGGCCTTCAGTTTTCTTTCAGCCGAATTTCAGGTTTGGAAGCGATAATATAGTATGCTATATAAGTTGAACCAAGGATTGGAACACATCCCGCTGCGCAGGCAGAATGTTATTACGAGCGCTGCTCCGGAATCATTCTTCCTGCTTCACTCTTCTGTACCCTTCTTTCGTTCAATTTATATAGCAAGTATAGGGTTGGAGGAGGTACGGGATGCGGCCATCGAACGGAATCAAAATTTTACTCGTGGACGACGAGCCGAATATATTGCAATTTATTGAATTAGGGCTATTAAATGAAGGTTTCGAGGTACTAACCGCTCAGGACGGTGCAAGCGCGCTGGAAATGGTTAAAGAATACCGGCCGCATGTTGCGGTACTCGATATCATGATGCCTGGCATGGACGGCTTCGAGCTGTGCGCGCGGCTCAAGGAGAGCGAGCGCAGCATCGGAATTATTATGCTGACGGCTAAAGAACAGGTAGGCGACCGGGTGAAGGGTCTTTCCCTGGGAGCTGACGATTATATGATCAAGCCGTTCAGCTTCGCGGAGCTGCTGGCCCGCATCCAGGCGCGGCTGCGCAACCATCATCCGCATCTGTTCGGCGAAGTCGTTGCGGAGCCGTTCCGGATCGATGACCGGCGCAAGGAAATTCGTTACGGCGAGCGCACGCTTGAGCTCTCTCCCACGGAATATGAGCTGCTTAAATTTCTGGTGAGCCATCACGGGATTGTGCTCAGCAAACCGACAATTCTGGATCAAGTGTGGGGGTATGATTTTGGCGGGGAGGATAACATCGTCGAGGTATATGTCCGCTCGCTGCGCGAGAAGCTAGAGGATCGCGAGCACCGGCTCATCCGGACGATTCGGGGTGCGGGTTACCGGGTGGATTTGCCATGAAGCCGGCGAGGCTCAAGGGATGGTTCTCCCGCATGGTACGCCCCGGTTCGCTGCGAATGCAGCTGCTGTCACGCACCTTGCTGGTGATGGCCGGACTTCTTGCGCTCATAGGCGTGTTCCAATACGTGCTCATGGACCAGTCTCTTATTCGGAATAAAGCCGAGAGTCTGCGGGGGCAAATAATGGCGTTCCCTGCCGATATGTGGATCCGGTCGATGAAAGATGCGGACAAGCATGCGGAGGATAGCTTCAAGTCCGGTGGCGGCCGCATGCCGGTCATACCCGACGCGACGATGGCGTTCATCGACCCGGGCGGCCGGTTTAAGGTGCTGTCTCAAGGGAATGCGGCGGAATCTTCAGCGCCGGAGCTATCGGCGGAAAGCTATAAGCGGGTGCTTGCCGATAAAAGGTGGACGTATGAAAGAGTGACGGGCGAAGACGGAACCGAGCATCTTGTCGTGCTTCAGCCTATAGGCGGACGCGGGGCGGCGGTCGGTATTGCGCAGGTAAGCGTGAGCACGGGTCCGATCCGCGATGTGCTGGTTCGCCAGCTGGTCATATTCCTGGGCTTGTCGTTATTGGCCATGCTGCTTGGCTTGGCCGCCTTCGTCCCCGTGTTGAAGAGAACGCTGGTTCCGCTATCCCGCATGATTCAGACCGTAGAACATGTGAATGCCGGGAGCCTGGCTATTCGTTTGTCCGACCGGCAGGGACAGATTGAGATCGACCGGCTCTCCGCCTCCTTCAACGGCATGCTGGAACGGCTGGAGATGTCCTTCGAGGCGGAGAAGGAAGCCAATGATCGGCTGCAGCGATTCGTGGCCGATGCTTCTCATGAGCTGCGCACTCCGCTCACGTCCATCCACGGGTTCGTCGAGATCCTGCTAAGAGGAGCGGCGCACCAACCCGAACAGCTGCACCGCGCGCTGGGCAGCATGCAAGGAGAGACCAAGCGGATGATCAAGCTGGTTAACGATTTGCTGCTGCTGGCCCGCTTGGACCGTTCTCCCGAGCTGGAGCTGGAAGAGGGTGAATTGGCGGATATGGTGCGGGAGATGGAGCCTCAGCTCCGGCTACTGGCCGGCAGCCGGAAGGTGAGAGTCGATACGGCAGCCGGAATCGCAAGCTGGTTCGATCCGGACAAAATGAAGCAGGTCGTATTGAATTTATTCCAAAACGCGATCGATCATACGGATCCGCTCGGCGGGGTCATCGAGCTGTCTGTCCTTCCTGCTGCGGATACCTCGCCACCGGAGGAGGTCCTGCTTACGATACGGGATAATGGACCGGGTATCGAAGCGGAGCATCTGCCGCTGCTGCACGACCGGTTTTACCGGGTGGACACGTCACGATCCCGTCAATATGGAGGGGTAGGGCTTGGTTTATCCATCACGAAGTCCATCGTCGACATCCACGGGGGCCGAATTGAAGTGGAGAGCCGTGTAGGGGAAGGCTCCATCTTCACGGTTCGTCTGCATGGCCGCCGACGACCGACGTAACGATATTCTGGGTTGGCAATTTTCCATTGACCATGAATATCTGAGAGGGTATGCTAACCAAAGCGATGAACAGTAACGGCTATATGAAATGAACGGTGGGAGGGTACAAGCGTGGAGCGACCGTTAGAACATTCTTCCCGCGCAGCGGGTTGTGTTCCAATCCATGGTTCAACTTATTTAGACTAGTCCGTCTATATTTACGAAATGAGGTGACAACTATAATAAGCCAATCATCGTGGCGGGAGCAGTGGACAACCGGCATCAGAGCGAATGTGCTGGCAGGCATGACGGCCACGTTGGCGCTTATTCCCGATTCGCTCGCCTTCTCATTCATGGCCGGCGTGCCGGCTACCGTGGGGATTTATGCGACCGTTTGCATTCTGCTTGTCATTACGTTTCTCGGAGGCCGTCCCGGCATGATCTCCGCATCGGCGGGATCGATGGCTGTTCTGATGCTTGCCCTGGTGAACGAGCACGGCATTCAATATTTATTCGCCGCGACCGTTCTGACCGGCGTCCTTCAATTTCTAATGGGCGTCTTCAAGCTGGGCAAGCTTATGAAATTCGTCCCTCACGGGGTGCTGACGGGATTCGTTAACGCCTTGGCTATTCTCATTTTCATGTCGCAGCTCCGTTATTTCTCCGGCGCCTCGTGGACGATGTACGCGCTTGTGGCGGTAACGCTTGCCATTATTTATGTCCTTCCGCGCTATTTCAAGGCGATTCCTTCGCCTCTTGTGGCGGTAGTGCTCTTGACCTTTGCGGTGTGGGCCATGGGGATGGGGGATGTGTCGCGGATAGGCGATATTGCGAAGATTGACGCTTCGCTGCCGGCCTTCCTGCTGCCTGATGTGCCGTTCACATGGGAAACGTTCATGATTATTTTGCCTTACGCATTGTCGCTTGCGATTGTCGGCTACACGGAGACGCTGCTTACGCAAAATTTATTGGATGAGATGACCGGAGAGAAGACCGACAAGAACAAAGAAATGCGCGGCCAAGGCATCGCGAATTTCATCGCGGGCTTCTTCGGGGGCATGGCGGGCTGCGCGCTCGTCGCGGAATCGGTCTTGAATGTGAAGATGGGCGGGCGCAACCGGCTGTCTACGCTCGTTGCCGCCGTGTTTCTCCTGCTGCTGGTCGTCGTGTTCGGCAGCCTGCTCGATCTGGTTCCGATGGCCGCGCTCGTTGGCATCATGCTGATGGTTTGCGTCGCGATCTTTGACTGGAAGTCGGTGTTTCGTCCCCGCAGCGTACCGGCCAGCGATACAGTCGTTATGATCGTGACGGTTGGCGCGGTGATCTTGACGCATGATTTGGCCATTGGCGTTCTGGTGGGTGTTCTGATCAGCTTTGTGTGGTTTGCGGTGAAAGCGTCCAAGCTGCAGGTGCATAGCGAATGGAACGGCTCCAGACGGACTTACCGCATACAAGGTCAGCTGTTCTTCGGCTCTGCGGCAGAAATCCAGGAACGGATCGAATACGGCTGCAAGGCGGAGGAGGTCCATATCGATTTGACCGAATCGAAGGTTTGGGATCATACGGCCGAGCTCGCGCTGAGCAAGACAGTCGAGCGGTTGGAGAATGCCGGCAAGCGCGTGGTTGTCTGGAAGCCCGAAGCTCAGTCCCCTACCGGTTAGAATCGAAGGCAGCTTCGCAATTGCGCAAGCTGCCTTCTTCGGGTAACGGGCTCTTGCGAACCTCCGGTTAAAGGGCGGAAGGGAAGGATTACACCGGAGACGGATGCTGTGGTAATGTAAGAGTTAGCTAAGAATAAACGATGAGCGTCAGGAGGAATGATTCTGGCGAAGCGATCGTAAGAACATTCCGTTTGCGAAGCAGCATTTTACATATGAAACTGGCATTCTCAGTACATGGTTAACCTAGGAAAGGAAGTGAAACGATGAACATCGGTATCGATGCGGGCGGGACACTCATTAAAGTTGTATGCCGGAACAGGGGAGGGCTCAAATATCATAAATTTCCCAGCGTCCAATTGGACTATGTGGCTTCGTGGATCAATGGGTTCGATGAAGCTCAAGTTTGTGTGACCGGCGGCAAGGCCGCTTTGTTGAAATCGAAGATGAAGCGGTCCGCTGCGGAGATTGTAGAGTTCGAGGCAACCAGTCAAGGCGTGCGCTACTTTCTCGCCGATCACGACTTCACTGAGGACGCGTATCTGGTAACGAATGTAGGAACAGGCACTTCCATTCACCATGTGACGGATCGTCACCAGAAGCGGATTGGCGGAACCGGAGTGGGCGGCGGAACGATGATGGGGCTGGCGCAATTATTAACCGGGATAACCGATTATGAGCAAATCGTGCGGCTGGCAGCCAAGGGCGCGCGGGACCGAATCGATCTGAAGGTGAGCCATATCTATGAAGGCGCGGAGCCACCGATACCGGGAGACTTGACGGCGAGCAATTTCGGGCATTTGCTGCCTTCCGCATCGCTTGCTTCTCTATCGCAAGAGGAGCTATTGGCGGCTGTGATCGGCTTAGTCGGCGAGACCGTGGCGACGACGAGCGTGCTTGCCGCCGGGCAATGCGGCGTGTCCTCCGTTATATTCATCGGCTCATCGTTTCTCCGGAATAACCTTCTCAAAGAGGTGGTCATCCGGTATACGAAGCTAAGAGGAGGAAATCCTCTATTTCTCCGAAATGGGGAGTACTGCGGCGCCGTCGGAGCATCGTTATACGAAGCTTCTAAATAAGCGGGAGGAATAGTCGGGAAACAGAACAGCGAATATTTTTGTGCAACCTTTGCGTGCGCGAGTACGTCAGTACGGTGTAAATAATAAGCAGAATGTGTTTATATTTCCTGTACCGGAAGGAGTCACGCGCGTAATGAAGAAGTTGATCGCTGTTCTAAGTCTGGTCTCCTGCTTGTCCGCAGCCTCGCTGGCCAGTGCTGCCCCGGCATCGGAGACGAATAGCAGTATTCGTTCCTTCGAGCCGACATCCCTCGTAAAATCGGATGGAACCTATTGGGAATGGGGGCAGAATCAGTCGGTTCCTACGCAGGTTCATGGGCTGACAGACGTGTCTCGTTCGTTAGCGGGACAGCTTGTCATGAAGGAGGATCATTCGGTCTGGTATTGGGATCGAAGCGCTCTCTCTTCGGCCGCTCAGGTGCAGCCGGTCAAGGAGCTGGATAACGCGGCCTTCGTCTATTCCAATTGGGACGAGCTGCTGGCTGTCGATGCGCAAGGGAAAGTATCGGTCCTTCCGAAGAAGGATGGAAAATGGGATATCACCCAAATTAATCCGCTTCAGGGAATCGATAACGTAACGGCCATCAGCAATTATTACGAATCCTATCCTAAGGACGGTTATCAGCGGCTGGTCTTCCTGAAGAAGGATGGAACCGCCGTGAAGGATACGGAATCGCCGCAAGTGTTCAGTCCGATTCAAGGGCTGGACCGCATCATTGCAATCGACCGGAATCTGGCGCTCAAAGAAGACGGGACGGTCTGGACCTGGCAGACGGAATTTACCGGGGCCGAGACGCCGGCCAGCCAAGTGAAGGCTGTCCAGATCAAAGAGCTGTCGAATATCCGGCAAATTCGAACGAACGGGAACACCCATCTTGCCATCGACAGTCAATCCCGTCTCTGGTATTGGGGAGCGACGATTACCGGATTCTCGGACGGGACGACATATCATAAGGGAACCGTGCCGATTCTATTGAACACGGTCAGCGATGTGAAGGATGCCGTCATCGCGGAACGCTCCCTGCTTGTGCTTACCCATAAGGGGAAGGTTCTCATGGCTTCCATCGAGCGGGAAGCGATGCCGAGCAATCCGGCCTTCGAGCAGCTTGCGACGGATATCAGCCAAATCAAGAGCGGCGGAAGACATGCAATTATGCTGAAGAATGACGGAACGCTGTGGGGCTGGGGCGTGAACAAGAATGCCGAGCTGGGGTATGGCGACTACGAATTTATGCATAGCGAGGCGGTACCGGTTCAACAGGCGATTCAGGTCGAGTTGAACGACGAACCGGCGATCTTGACAAGCGGCGTCATCACCCGCAGCGGGCAGGCATTTATTCCGCTTCGCTCCATCTTCGAGAAGCTGGGTGCATCTGTCGAATGGGACGAAATGAAGAAAACGGTAACGATCGTCCGGAAAGAAGCGGGCAAGCCAGGCGTCACCATCCTCATCGATTACAAGACGGGCGAGATGAAGCTGAACAATGCGATTGTGAAGCTGGCCAATGAGCCCTTCGGCATCAATGGCACCTCCTACTTGCCGCTTCGTTTCATCAGCGAATCGCTGGGGGCCAAGGTCGACTGGGTCCAGAAGGAAGACCGGATTTCGATTACGATGTAATTGTTCAGGTTTTGTTAAGAGATGTACAAAATGGGGCAGGACGCCGAGGCGATCTGCTCTTTTTTTGTATGAATAAATGAAAAACATGGATTGTTGACAATATTTCTGGAAGAAATATGAAAATTTTTGTGGTACTCTATTAGGAGTAAATCAAAGGGGGGCTAGCATGAACGTAAATGATATTCATGAGCACATTCCTATCTTGCGGAACATTACAGCCATCAAACAAATACATAAAGGGTTCTCGTTCGACGAAAAGTTTCTGTTATTCGAAGGAGAGAGCCGTCAGCCTCAATATGTTCTCCGGACCTCCGGCCTGCAGCAGATGGATCGCAAACGCAGCGAATATGATCTCATTCACCGCGTGCATAACATGGGTGTCAAAACATCGGAACCCATTGCCTTCGGTACCGTCGAATCGCTCGATATCTGCTACATGCTGCTTCGGTTCGTGGTCGGGGAAGACGGAACCGACGTGCTGTCGGCCTTGTCCGCAGGCGAACAATATCAGATCGGATCCGAGGCAGGGCGGGAATTGCGGATCATGCATGAGCTTCCCGCACCCGCGGGGATGGAGCCTTGGCATGTACGCCGGCAAGCCAAGCATGAGAAGCAGTATCTTGCGTACCGTAACTGCGGTGTCAGGCTGTCTGAAGAGGAGGCGATCGTGTCGTATATTGAAGAGAATTTGCCTCTGATGAAAGGCCGGCCCGACCGGTTTCAGCACGACGACTTTCATCCGAGCAACCTGCTCATTCACAATCGGAGCTATGCGGGCGTCATTGACTACAACCGGTACGATTGGGGCGATCCATACCATGATTTCCTGAAAGTCGCTTACTTCAGCAGAGAAGTAAGCGTCCCTTTCTCCATCGGGCAAATTGACGGTTACTTCGGAGGGAAGGTGCCGGAACGATTCTGGAAGCTGTACGCTCTGTATACGGCACTTATTGTGTTTCCTACCGTCACGTGGACCCTTCAGGTCGTGCCCGAGCAGTTGGAATCGATGCTGGAACGCATACGTGTCGTGCTGGACGATCACCGGAATTTCGAAAGCGCGGTGCCGGCATGGTACAAGCCGTAACAACAAAGAAGTGAGGACGTTCGGGATCGAACCGTCCTCACTTCTTTGTTATTTGGGCCAAGAGGGGGCTAGGCTCTCTTGGCTCTTTTCTTGTTCGATTTCGATTCTAGCAGAAGAATAACGGGACGGAGATGCCGACTAAGGTGTCGCCGCTATCCTGCATTTTCCTTGAAGGGCCATCCGGCAGGAAACACAGGGAGCGGATTGAACCGGGTTTGAGCGTACAGACGCTGCCACCACTCGTAGCTAAGCTCGTTGGAGATCATACATATATGATCATAATCAAGGTCGAATTGCGTTTGCGGCGTAGGGATTTGTTCAGCCCAGCTCTCCAGGAGCTGATCCAGCTGGCGCTGAACATGCGCGGGAAGCATGGCTTCCATCCATTCTTCATCCATTGGGTTTCCTCCTTTCGACCCTTTCTTCGGCGGGCAGGATATGAAGCTTGTCGGCGAGCAGCCGCCTGGCTTGCGCGATGCGATAGCGTACGGTCCCTGCGGGTACGTTCAGGGAGTCGCCAATCTGAAAGCTATTCATTCCGCCGATAACTTTCATCAACAGTATACAGCGCAGCTCCTCCGGAAGTTCGTTGATCGCGGCTTCGAGCTCGCTGAACCTCTCTTTGCCCGCTAACCATTGCGAGAGATCGCCGGCGGTTTCCGCCCGTTCGGCGCGAATTCTTTCATCTGCCTTCTTGCGGGTTGCAGATTTGCGGTAGTAATCCTTCACCAGGTTGGAGGCGATCGAAAAGATCCAGTGCAGCCGTTCATCTTCATGAATATGTCCGGCTGTGTCGATGCGGTTCCAGACCCGGAGGAAGGTGTCCTGGAGTAAATCGGCCGCCGTATCTTTGTTCGTGGTGCGTCCCAGCAAATAAGCAAACACCTTCCTGGAGTGCCCGGCATAAAGCTCCTGAAACAGCGCTTTATTCATCGGCTGCCGTTAAGCGTCTTGTTCGTCTCGTGCTTCGATCGAACCGAGCAGTGCAACCGCAAGGAATTGCGTAACGGGAACAAGCGCTTTCGGAACCGACAGCTCGCCGATCAGCACGATTTCCGATACTTTCTGTTTTAGGGTTGCCGCGTCCACATCGTCCGCGATTTCATGATCCCCTATTAGCACCATAGCCATCTTGTCGTCGATAAGGTCAAAGAAGCCCTTCGAGAATGTCTCGTCGCCGATAAAAATCCGCGGGGAGCCGGAGCTGTAATAGACGATCTGGCCGGACAGCTGCGTCACCGCGCTGGCGATCATCGCCTCATCGCTCTTAGGGGCGATCATCTGACCCGCCACAACGACCTCGCTAAAGCCGACCTTTGGGATGGGGGACGTGATGACCACTTGACCTACAAGGACAAGAATATCTTCCGGCGCGCCTGTATGGTTTGCGAACACGTCGCCGCTCAAGGTTAGCTGGCCGTTGAACATTTTGATTTTCCCAGCCGTCTCCGGCAATGAAATCGTCATCCCGATGTTTCTCTGCGTGATCTTCATCAACGTGCCCGATAACGATGCGGGAGCGATCAGGATGCCTACGCTCTCAATAAGCGTGATGCCTTCCAAGTCCTCCGGCTTCTTCCCCGTGAGATCGAGAATGCCCAGATTCGAAATGCTGCTCGCCTGCTCCATCTTTTCCATGTAAAACCCTCCAATTCGTTATTGTAGTTGGTTCTACACAGTAAAACGTATATCCTCGCAAAGTGTTGGAACAAATGGAGCTTTTCCGTAAAAATATTTCGGGCGCGAATGCGAATGCTCCTCTCTTCGAGTATAGCAACTTTTTCCAAGTCCGGGGCGTCTAGATAAGTTGAACGAAAGTTTCGCACGGCCGAACGGCAAACAGGCATGAGATGGTCAGCGGCGACCCGCATTGGCGACCGTATCGATTGTTATCGATTATTACGGACCGTGAGTCCGCTATTTCGCCTTGTCGGCCCAATTTTGTTGCACTTGCGGACCCTCAGTCCTCTATTGGCTGCGAAACGGCCTCGATCCCCCGCATTTGCGACGAATAGCGGACTCAGGGTCCGCAGCACCTAATAAAAGTCGGGTTTCCTGCAAATTGAGGACTGTATGTCCGCAGAGATCGTGCCGTACGAGACACAATCGAAGTTCTTTCGTTCAACTTACATAGATGGCAAGATCTATTAGATGAGGACGCTTTGGTACCGACAGGCGAGGGGTTTACTTTCGACTACACACTCCCGAAAGGAGAGGCCCTTCGCTTTTATAAGGAGTATAAGGGGCTTAAGAGTTATATCGAGATCAATGAGGATGGCCTCGGGGAAGTTAGTGGCAGAGGGACGGATCGGGAGCTTCCACCGAGCATCGCGAGCGAGGGACGAAACCGGCTCCATTCTGCGAAGCGGTTTATATCGCGGATATGTTCATGCTGGATCTAACCATCTACGGCACCGTGGAAAGTGCGGGCAATGGGAAGGAGATCGGACGGCTGGACCGGACGGAAGAGGCGAACAAGGATAAGATTATCGTTCCCATCGACGGAGAAACGAGAATCGATGCGAAATAACCGAGGATGGCAATAGAAGAGGTAAGCCCACGGCAAAGAAAAGAGGCCGATCCCGCCGGGATCAACCTCTTAGGCGTGTTATTCCTTCTTCGTGGAGGTGAAGGCATAGACGTTGCCGTCAAATGCGCCCACAACAAGGGTGTTGCCGGAAATGGCAGGCGATGAAGCAATCCATGCGCCGATTTCGTAGGACCACTGGACCTCTCCGTTCTGTTTGTCCAGCGCGTACAAGAAACCGTCGTTCGAGCCGACGTACACGGTACCGCCGGAAACCGCCGCGGACGAGATGATGCCGCCCTCGGTCGCCGCGCTCCAGAGCAGGGCGCCCGTTTCGGCATTCAGTGCCTCGACTTTGCCGTTCGGGAAGCCCATATAGACGACGCCGTCGACTACCGCCGGGGATGAGCCCGTCGTATTGCCGGCAATGTAGGATGTGCTCATGTCGGTTTTATAGCGCCATTGTTCCTTTCCGGTTTGAGCATCGAGCGCGACGATCAATCCGCCGCCGTAGCCCATATACACCTTGCCGTCCGCGATCGCCGGCATCGAATGCATCCAGCCGCCGGCAGGGCGCGCACGCCATAGCTCGTTCCCGGTCTTTGCATCGATGGCGATCAAATAGCCGCCGTCGGCTCCGACGTATACTTTGCCATCCTTCACAACAGGAGTCGACTCGGTGATCCAGCCGCCCGCGAGCTTGGCGGTCCATACTGTTTCTCCCGTCTTCGCATCAAGGGCCATCATTTCCCCGCCGCGCATCGAGCTATACGCTTGGTACACGATTCCATCCTCAACGGTAGGCGAGTAGTACATCCAAGCGCGATTGACTTCGCCCGTTCCAATCTTCTTCTCCCATACCTTGCTTCCCGTTTCCGCATCCAGCGCATACAGGGTTCCGCGGATCGTAGATGCGTAGACGATGCCGCCGGCTACCGCAGGGGAGGCTTGAACTTGGGCATCCGCTTCAAGCTTCCACTTCTCGCGGCCTGTCTTCAAATCCAACGCGAGCACGGTATTTTCTTTCGTGTCGTCCTCGTCTCTCGTGCCGATATAGACGCTGCCGTCTACGATCGCCGGCGACGAAGTGAGAATGGTGCCTTCGGTCAAGTGGCTCCAGGCCAGCTTCAAATCAGGCGCCAGTTCGTCCAATGCTTCTCCCGTATGCTGGGCATTGCCGTGGAACATCGGCCAGTTCTCGCCCTGCTGCGGCACGACCGCTTCAGAAGGCTCGACCAGGGTGAAGGTGCTGCTCTCCGACCATGTTTTTTGGCTGTCGTCCGTCACCCGGACTTCAATCGTATGCTCGCCGAGCGCTTCTTTGCCCGCTTTCCATAAGGCCGACCAGGTCATCGCTCCGCTGCCTGACAGGGAATGCCACTTGCCGCCGTCAATGCGGTATGTCGCCTCCGTCACATTGCTCGACGTGTTATAGGCGTTGACCTGCACTTGAATGTCTGCCTGCGGCGCTTTGCTGCCGGGTGCCGGATTGACGATGGCCAGACTTTGATTGACGTCGTAATACTTGAACGGATTGGACTCCTCATCGCCCTTGAAGGAGATGACGCGGAAGCCGTTCGGCGTCTGGTCGATCGTATAGGAGCTGGAGTTGGTGACCACGTGTTTCGCCGTTTCAATCGTATCCGTCGACACGTCGTTCACGTGCGTATGACCCATCAGCAAGAGGCGGGTGTTATATTCCCCAAGCAGGTCGATGTACTGCCGGGCTTCCTCCGGATGCGGCGTTTGCGGGTTGTTGAACGGCCTGTGCGTGACGACCACGACTTCCTTGTTCTTGGCGTTCTGGGCCAGATCCTCCTTCAGCCATTGGATCTGATCCGCTTCGCGCATGCCCAGGTTGTTCTCCAGAATGATAAAATGCTTGCTGCCGTAATCGAACGAATACCATTCCGGACCCAGATAATTCCGGTAGCGGTCGATTCGGGCCGAGTAGTTCGCCCCTCCGGTAAAATCATGGTTGCCTACCGCCGGATAAACCGGCAGCTTCGACGTGGCCGTGCTGGCAACGAAGTCCTTGAACTCCGCGTCCGTCGCGTTATTCGTAATATCGCCGCTGATGGTGATGAAGGCGGGGCTGCCGGAGAGCTCGTTCAATTGCGACAATTGGTTCGTGAAACGCTCGCGGTTGTTGGTCGTTCCGGCCTGGACGTGAACGTCGGCAATCCCGACGAAATCAAAGTTCGGGTTGGACGTTTCAGGCGCCTTTAGTAGTCCGAAATGAACATCGCGGTTCTCGCCGGGCTGAAGCTGACCTAGATTTTGGTAAAACTTAGGGATTCTATACTCGTCGGTCGGTATCGTGTAGCCGTCTGGAGTGGTAATAAACACCATGTCCGTCGCGCGGCGGTCCGGGTTGACCGGCAGCATGTATTTGCCTTGGGCGTCCGAGAGGACGATGGTTGCCCCGTCCGAAACGCTGATTCCCGGAAGGCCGTTTTCGTTTGAATCCTGTACGCCGTTCTCGTTCTTGTCGACGAATACGATTCCGCTGACCGTAGCTTGAGGCGATTCCGCCATAACCGGCTTGAAGACGGCGGCAAGGGCCATGCCGAACATGGCGGCGGCGGTCAAAGCCTGGATTTTTTTCTTGCCTCGTTTGACTTGACGAGCAAAAGACATACGATCTTCCTCCTTATGGATCCGATGATTTGATTGTTCTTCTCATTAATAGCGACAAACCGCTGAAATAATGGCGTTATGATCTTCCCTTGGCATCACCTCTTTCAATGCGCTGTTCAGGAATTATGCAAGCATCCGCTCCCAATACCAGAAGAAACCGAAGGCGAACACGGAGACCATGGCCGCAACCTCAACCGGACGATACCATCTGGATTTACGCAGCAGGAGCATCACAAGGAACATCGCGCATATGACGAGCAGCTGTCCAAGCTCTACGCCGATATTGAAGGCGGCCAGCGGCAGGATGGAACTGGCTTTGAACGAGCCGGTCATCTCGAGAGCGCCGGCAAAGCCGATGCCATGCATTAGCCCGAAGCCGAACACCACGTATGGACGGGCTTTATTAAGCCGGATTATAAATGCCTCGACCGCCACATAAGCGATGCTTAACGCAATGAGCGGCTCAACGATCTCCGGAGGCACCGAAATGACGTTCCATGCCGTCAATCCGAGCGTCACGCTATGGGCCAGCGTAAAGATGGTCACGGTTTTAAGCACGTCCTTGACCGTCCGCGACGTTAGAACCAAAGCGGCAACAAACAGAATATGGTCCAGGCCGATCATGATATGATGGAAGCCGAGCTGGATAAATCGCACAGCTTGACCGACAAACCAGGTTTCCCCGAGAGGCAAATCCCGGTTGCCGGAGCTGAACACGTACTGCCCTTCTTTGCCTCCCCATTGATAGGCTGCAATGTTGCGGTGCAGCTCATCGTTGTCGTCGAAGAAGATCCCATAGTTCACTTCGACCGCCTCGGAGCCCGACGGGTTCGGATATTCGAGAACAAGGTTCGCGTACAGGCGTCCGATTCTCGTATCCATCCCCGTATGTACCAATTCGCCGGCTGCGGCTTCGCCGTTGATGAAGATTTTTAAATTCGAATGGACGTAATCCGCGATCGCCTGCCGATTGTCCTCCAGCTTCCGCTGCAATTCGGGCACGGGATCGTTCGGCATGGCGTCGAGCATGACGACGCGGCCCAATTCGAAGTAATCGAGCATCAGTTCATAACGCAGCTTGCCCGGTTCGCCTGAAATCTTCGAGAAGCCTTCGCTGTTGTCCGTATGCGCCGACACCGGGGAAATCGGCAGCAACCCGGCGAACAGCAGGAAGAGGGCGATCAATAATCGGCTGCCCTTCTTAATCATCAAGTAAACCTCCTTTTAGTTGCTCGATAGTGAGCATTTTTTCAATTGTATATTATTGGGTGATGGCGATGAATAACAGTGAAGTTATCGTAAATGCAGGTCGGGCAAATACAAAAGAAGCCTTCAAAGCCGCGAGCGTATTCGCGGTTTTGAAGGCTTTTTGGTAAGCGGGGAGGTTGATCGAATTTATTGGGGTTCCTCCAAAATTTGTTCACCGGCCTCAACAAATGCAGCAAGGCACTCTTTTATCGTTTCAAGGTCGGGATTGTCTTCTAATATAATTTTAATTGATCTTATAATTGACTCGAGCTCGTAGTATTTTTTCAACGATTCTGTAATCGCTTCCGTTTGCGAGTCCGAGGCTGCCATGAAACGCACGCTCCCTTTTTCAGTCGATGCTTATTATCTTCTCTAGGGTTGTTTATAAAATATATCAAAACCAAAGCAAGATGTCAGCCTACAATGGATCGGAATAACAAATAAATACGTCCGTCGAGAGATAAGGATGCAATCGGATGATAAAAAAGAAGAAGAGCCCCCAAACCACACTGCTCACGCTTGCCGTTGACCGGTAATCCGCTGACTCTGCACGTCTGCGCGGCGGTCCGGCTTGAATAGGATCAGCCCCAGGAGGGTAACGAGCAATCCGGCGCAAATGAGATAAGGAATGATCCTCTCTCCCTACGCCAATCTTTGCTTCGATCAAGCATGATTCTTAAGCGCTATGCATAGGACTATTATCCGGTACTCCGCTCTACGCCGGCTACCTGCCGAAGGAGCAATAATCCCTGCAAGAGGAGTGAGTCATGCGGCCTGCGGCAACTAAAGCCGTTTATGAATTCATTCCGAGCATGGTCCCGCGTTGAGGACAGGGGCTTAAAAATATTTTATTTTACGATCGCCCAAATAAGACAGAACATGTCATATTTAGATGATATGATCATTTTAGGAGAACAAATAATCGAGATCGAAAGAGGAGAATGCAGACGAAGCCTACAGCGGCCGGTGAACAGGAGCAGACAGGAATCGTATTCGTCCATGGAGCGGGACTGGCAAGCGGAATCTGGAGCAAAGTGGCGGAAGGGCTCGACCGTCCTTGCCTGCTGGCCGATTACCCGTTTCTGAAGGGCGGGGAGCACACGTCCAGACAAGCGCTCGCTCTGGACGATTACATAAGCGGTATGAAAGGGCAACTTGACCGGTGGAAGGTGAAGCGGTTTGTAATCGTGGCGCATTCCATAGGGGGCGTGCTTGCCCAGAGGCTTGCCGCGGATCAATCCGGCCGATTGGCGGGCTTCGTAGGCGTAGGAGCGGCGATACCTAAGAATGGCGGATCGTTCCTCTCGGTTCTGCCGCTGCCGAAGCGGTTCATCATGTCCATGATCATGCGTAAGATGGGTACGAAGCCCCCGGAGTCGGCTATTCGTACGGGGCTATGCAACGATCTGACCTCCGGGCAGGCGGAGAAGGTTGCGCGGAGCTTTATTCCCGAATCGTTGGCGATCTATACGAGTCGCATCGAAGCGGTTCTGCCCGAGGTGCCCAAGCTCTATGTGAAGCTGTTGAAGGATAAGGAATTCGGCCAGTCGCTGCAAAATAAAATGATCGCGAACCTGTCTCCGCAAACCGTAGCGACTCTGGAGACCGGACACCTGCCTATGATTAGCGATCCGGAAGGCTTGCAGGCCATTCTGCAATCCTTCATGTTTGAAATAGAAAGATAAGAGAGGCGGTTCCGCTAGGAACAAGATGCGGACTAATCGCGATTATTTCTATGGATATATTGTGGGAGCAGCGCTCAGCGCGATTCCTATACCGAAGTTCTTCTTCTGAGAAGATGTGATGGAGCATGTAAGCGCCTTATAAGATCTATTTAATAAGAAAATATTTACAATACGAACATATGTACGTATGGGGGGGCTGGTACAATCAATTCAATGAATGCGAGGGATGGGAAGATGGTGTTTCAAACGATGCGGCGCGGTCCGTTTGTATTGGCCGGTATTCGCGTGGAAAGCGAATTTCCGGGTTGGGACCGGAAGAGCGTATGGCTCGGCGAGGCGTTTCGGCAGCTGGACCAACGGCTGATCGGTTCAGGTATGGAGGGGATGGCCGAGCAGCCGCAGACGTTCGATTCCATATGTGCCAGCGAGGTCCCAGTACTTCATTTATCATATCGTGCCGTGGGAAGGTTTTATCGTCGGGGTAGGAGCCGCAGCGGAGTTCGGACGCGAGGCCGCGGCCGGCAACGGCTTCGATGCCGGAAAGATCCTTGGTGCCGGTGCGGGCGGAGCGGGCCTTGGCGCGTTCGTAAGCTTCGGCGGAAGCAGCGGCCTGCCGGTGCTGGACTTCTTGAAGCCTGAATTGACGGGAGCCGTAAGCAGCTTGTTCGCCCAAGGCGTCAGTTCCGTATTCGTGCTTGATTACGCCGATGACCTGTGGAAGTTCCTGGTCGACAACGATCTTGCTAAGGCAAGTAAAAGCGGTACATTCAATTATCCGTAATGGTTGTTCGAAAAGGCTCTCCTCTGCAGCAACATCTGCACAAGGGAGCGCCAGTATGCCAACATCAAACAAGGGGGAGCATGCCAAAGGCATGCTCCCCCTTGGCAGCTTACGGCTGCGCGAATTCATGGGCTTGCGGCGATCACGATTCGACCTTTTGTATCTTGGAAGGATTGTTGATTTTGTAAGGCACGGGATGCTTCGTGAGCTTCTTCGCTGCAATCTTGGCTTCGAATGTAATGATGTCCCCGATCTCCAGCTCCTGCTTCTTGAGGGTGGCGCTGTGGCTGGACCATGCCAGGCCGACTTCGGTCTCCGGGTCTTCCTTGATGAACACGGACTCGTAGATGACGACCTCATCGTCTTCCTCGGCAAAATGATTCGGCACCGTGGTAAACTCCTGGACGGTCGCGATCATTTTTACTTTCGCCTCGGGCAGCTGCAGCTTCGGCGCCCGTTTGGATTTTCCCTTCGGCGCTTCTGCAGCCGTAGGCCCTTCCTCGCGGGGAGCTTCCGCCTTCGGAGCCTCGGCCTTCACTGCTGTGACCTTAACCTCTTCGATCTTAGGCTCGTCCAGCCGGGAATCGTCAACGGATAGAACGTCATCCTGCTGCTGCGACTCCGACTCACCGCCCTCTGTCGTCTCAGCCGATTTATCCGCAGAAAACGACTGCCTCTGACCATAATTCGAAGCCTGCATCTCCTTCAGGTAAGAGGGGTGGATGCAGTGAAGCTGATTATTATCGAATTGAATGACCGCAATCATGCTGTCGACATACCCGATAATGCTGCACGGCAGATTTACCCCGCCGCCTTTATAGTAGAAGGTTTTCGTCTTGGATGCCTTTTCGGAGAGCAAGCTCCATTCCTTGCATTTCTCAATCTGCTCCGCCTCGTCCTCGAAGGCGATATACGTATTTGGCTCAATAAAGAACGCGTGTCCCATATGATCTCCGCCTTTATCTTAATATATAAACATTTTATCATTTTTTTCGATACAACAACTATATCCTGAACGAACGCGCGTAACAATGAGCGGAGCATAAAGAATAATTCTGGTGAAGTGCAAAGTGGAAAATTTAAGGGAATTCGGGAACAACAGCGATCGTAAGGGCGTTCTGCCTGCGGAGCGGTTTGTTCCCAGCGCAAAAAGCCAGCCGTTCCCCGAAGGTGAACGGCTGGCTCGCAGGTATTTCTTTTTTTCAGGATACGGCTATTACTTCGACTCTGCTGCGTTATCATCAGGAGCGACGATGATAATTTCGGCATTCGTAATTGGAGGGAGCGATCTGGTCATGATGGAAGAATGGTAAGCGAGAATCTTAGTACCGGGCTTCAGCTCGCTTTCCAGACCGTCCGGAGTGATTACTTGAGTATCTTCCGAAATGTTGAGAATGACGTCGTTGTCCGTGGATTTATCCGATGCTACGTCAACATGGATTTGGTCTTTCGCCTCACGGTCGGTATCGGCGATGGTGCCTTCCACTTTATTGGTTGCTTCCGCTTTGACAACGATCTTATCCGCATGCGTCCGAGCCGGATAGATCATCGTCATCACTTCGCCGTAATAAGCATCGACCCGAATATCGGCTTTCAATGCATCCGGCTTCAGCGCGTTGCCGTCTTCATCGACGATTTGGGTATCCTCATCCACCGTAAGAAAGACATAATTCACGCCGCCTTGCTCTAGCGGATTTCCGATTACGGTAATGATGCTGTCGGAGACATTCGTAATAATGCCGTTCGTGCCTGGCGCTTCTTTCTTAACGGACTCCGTGTCCACGATGACATAATTCGTTGTCGATTGAGGCGGAAGGCTCGCCGTAACGGCAGGGCCGTAGAATGCTTTGACGCTCATGCCGGGCTTGATCGCGCTTGCTTCAACGGCTTTGCCGTCCGTGCCGAGGATTTGAGCTTTGTCGGCAAAGTGCAGCACGATCTCTTCCTCATGGGCGGAGTAGATGTTCGTGCCTTTCACGACGATTCCGGTATCTCTCACTTCGGTTACCGTACCGTCAATGCCGGTAAAGCTCTGATCTTGAACAACCAGCGTCAGCGCGGTTCCGCGGGCAGGAAGGCTCTTCGTAATATTAGGACCGTAGAATGCCTTAACGATTTTTTTCTCATCGATAATCTTCTTTAATGGCACTGTTTTGCCTTTGGCATCGATGATCTTGGTATCCTTGGTGATGGCAAGAATGATTTCGCTTTGATCGGTCGGAGCCAATCCGCGACCGGTGACGGTAATGAATTTGCCTGATTTATCGTTTACAAAATTAGTAATTTGACCCATTGTGCCAGGGACGACCTTCACTTGATTGACGATGGCTCCTTGTCCATTGTGAATCGTTGCCGTCGGAACGTTCTGTGCGCTAGCTGCGATCGGCACGGCTGTCATTGCTAGAATAGCTGTTGTTGCTAACGCTTTGTGCATCTTCTTCATTAGTCATTCCTCCAACGGTTACACAAGATGTTTGAAGTGTGGCCACACTTGCTTTCATTGTCTTAGACGGCGGGTTTTTCTGGAATGTTGCAATTTTTTTGATCAGTTCCGATCTTTTTGCGAGAAAGAAATAGTTTACAGCGTTTAGAAAGTAAGATAATCTTTTTATAATGGTAAATATTACAATGTCTGGGTAAGGTATTTCGACCGGTTTAGTTCGCGTTGTGAAGCGTCATGGAGCACACTCGGTCACAGGTTATACCAGATGATCTGCTTGCAGGAAAGGTTAAGTTTACCTTTTTTGATCTTGTTTAGCGGAAGAAACATACTTGGGCGAGAGCCTTCCTACTTAGGAGGTCATGAGGGTGGCAGAGGTGAAGTTAACGGGGTCTTCAACGGTTCTGCTCGTCAGCGATCTGGATACTTCGGTCGCATTCTACACGAGACTTGGGTTTTCTTATGAGCTTGTGGGCGGGCCGGATGTTCAGCATGTGCATATGACGCGTGATGCGATAACGTTCATTTTGCATCCTGCACGAAATAAGTGCGATGTCAGACCGTTCTCTTCCGCAGCGGGCGGTTTATACTTCGATGTCTTCTGCTATGCGGATGTGAGGCAGCTCCTCGAGGAGTTCGCGTCCAGCGGCATCGAGATTGCGGATGGACCGCATCTGAATGATTTCTTTAGCGAGTTTACGATACAAGATCCGGACGGATACCGAATTTCATTCGGGGGATAGTGCATGCCCCACCCTGCTCCGCAACACCAGGTTGCAAAAATCGACTAACCCTCATCAACTTTAACTCGATATTGGTTTATTGAAGGGTGTGCTACGATAACGGTGAACTTAGCGTAGTAAGGAGGGGCATGGATGCTGGATAATAAGCAGATCGGCAAGCGTATTCTGATTCAGCGGAAAGGATTGAAGCTGACGCAAGCGGAGCTTGCGGATCAATTGAGCGTTAGTCATCAAGCCGTATCCAAATGGGAGAACGGCGAATGTCTTCCCGATATTGAGCTGCTGCTGCGGATGGCCCGGATGTTTCGCCTGACGGTTGAAGAGCTGCTGTTGGATGAACGTCTTTCCGGCGAGCCTGCTGTTAAAGGCGGGGGCTGTCAAGAAGACGGGAGTCTTCTATGGACGGAAGTCCTGGAAAACATAAAGAAGCAGCTGTCGACGCCAAGCTATAATACATGGTTCAGACATACATCTGCCGAATTTGACGGGGACTCTCTAATCGTGTACAGTCCCACTATTTTCGTAACAGAGTGGCTGTACAGCAGATACGCATCGCTTATTATAAACACGATCGAACAGCTGCGGGGAGAATCGGAACTGCAAATACGATTTCAAACGTCACCAGCAGCATACAGCCATTCACTGCATGGAGGCATAGACTCCAGGCGGGCAATACTAGAATAACGGTTGTTCTTATGAATCAATGCTGACAGAAGAACTGAAGCAAGTCGGCGTGCATCAGGAACGAGGCCGGGAATAGATCAGATATCAAGGAAGGACATCCCTTTCATCATGTAATTGCGGTTTCGCCACCGGCAATTAATGATGGATAGATGTCCTTCTTTATTTTCGCATATGGAGGAAGTCGTGAAGTCAATCGTTCTTCTCCGGCAGGTAAGATAGAATGATGACCCCCGATCGGGTCGTTCTGGTCTCGATCAGCTTCAGCGCCCGCGTCTCGGCTCCGTCCTGGAAGAGCCGCCTGCCGCTGCCCAGAATGACAGGATGGACCAGCAGATGATACTCGTCGATGAGGTTATACTGCTTGAGCGTGTGTATAAGGTCGCCGCTGCCGTAGATTAAGAGGCTATGTCCTGGATGTTGCTTCAGACGGGTTACTTCATCTACGATATTATCCCTGACGAGGCTGGCATTCCACTGCGCTTCCTCCAAGGTTGTCGTCGCTACGAATTTGGGCATGCTGTTCATCCTGTCCGCAAAACCTTCTTCATCGGTCATTACCGGCCATGCAGCCGCAAAGCCTTCATACGTCACTCGGCCCAGCAGAAGAGCATCGCTCGCAAACAGCAGGTCGAACTGAAAATTCGTTACTTCATCATTCAAGTATGGCCTTGTCCAGGAGGGCTCCTCCATGACGCCATCCAACGACAGATCCATCGATACGATTACTTTTCTCATAGGGGATCTCCTCTCGCGCGTCAGTCTTCTTGATTCTATCATGCACGTTGGAATGTGATTTCTTATCGATTGCGGTCATTATCATCGGCTCTAAGGAAACTGAAATAAATGAAAAGGCGGAGAACGATATGGAACGAATGAAATGGAGTTCGATTCGGGAATTTCTGAAAATTCCAGAAGAGCTTACAGGGAAAAATGTGAATATTGCCGTTATCGACGCGAGTTTTGCGGCGCATCCCGATATTGCGTCGAACGGGCGGCGGTGCACCTACCTCGTCAAGACGTCAGATCCTAACGCGGAGCCTCGCCCAGTTGAAATCAAAGAAGGGCCTTGGAACAAAGGGTCGCATGGATTATGGTGCGCTGCTTCTGCGGCCGGATCGGGACATCTGTCGAGCGGTCTTTATACAGGTGCCGCGCCAGACGCTAATCTCTACTTATTGGAGACGGGCCCATTCCGCACCGCTTGCGATATCGAAGAAAAGTTTTCTGTCGCTCTGGAGTGGTTAAAGGCAAATTGGCGGGCCTGTCGGATCCGGGGCGTCGTCTTAACCGTCACCGCCTCGCGTGACACGGGGCTGCTGCCTTGGCAGGCGGATCCCGTTCGAATTCTTTGCGAGGAGCTCGCTGAGGAGGGTCTCTTGGTCGTATCGTCCTCAGGCAATACAACCGACTTGACCTGTAATGGACCTTCGGCATCGCCCTCAGTACTGTCTGTTGGCGGTGTTATCGTGCCAATGGATGGGGACTCGCGCCATGCGACGGCCTATCACGGGTGCAGGGGAATGACGTTTGAGAAGAAAGGGGTACCGGAAATTCTCGCTCCTGCGGAAAATATCGTTATCCCGTATCCATTTCAATCCGAACAAGAGCGTTTGAACCATTATACGGCCCCCTTCGATGGATTGCCGGAAGGTTATGCGAGAACGGAAGGAACGTCGTATGCCGGTCCGATTCTGCTGGGCGCGGCGGCATGTATTTGGGAAGCGCATCCTTCGTGGACGGCTAACCAAGTGAAATCGGCTATGCTTAGCAGCAGCTTCGTCACGGAACAAGTGTGGGAGGAGTTGCGTTCCGGGCTGGTGGATGTGTCCGCTGCCGTGAATATGCTGCCGGAACAACCGCAGGCTTCACCAGAAAGTCCATATTCACGCTGGCAGAGCTGGAGAAGCAAAGATATTGCGGAGCGGATCACGTCCATGACAGGTCCGGATGAGGAGGACGTACTGGCGGCGTTGTTATCTCTCTTCCCTGAAAAGCCGTCCTTGGACGTCGCGAATCATATTCGTCCCTTATTGAAGCATGCTTCTTATCCGATCCGGGCCGCATCCATCATTCTATTGTCCGGCATTCCTGAATATGTAACGAAAGACATGCTTCAGCCATTATTCAAAGATAATAGCAGCTATGTACGGATGGGCGCTCTCTACGCGCTCAGTCAGTTTCCGGACATATGGAAGGGGTGCGCGGCGGAGCTGACCGAGCTTATGGTTGACCGTGAGTTCCCCGATATTAGCTGCTGCGCCATCACTCTTGCAGGGAGGACGAGGGATTCCGTCTATGTGAGGCCTCTAATCGAAGGGCTGCGGGAGGATGCGCTTCATCAGCGGGTCTCTAATTTCAGCGAACGCTGCATGGCATTGGAACAGATTACAGGCATGCAGTTTGAGCCGCATCCGGAATGGCGTGACGGACAGTGCTTCTATTCAGAAAGGACGACCGAATCCAGGCTGGATTTAGCGCGTCAATGGATAAGCTGGGGGCAAGGGAGAGGGATTCTGTGTCATACAGACTGATCAACGCGGTTCACTCCACGCTTGGAGAAACATTTGCGTTCACGAAGCCCGGCAGAGGAAATGTCCGACATACGAAATATTATGATACGGGATCCTGGCAGAATAACGAATAAGATGATCCATAAATTTCGGCTCTATCGTTGTATTTGTCTTTTTTGTAAAGTCGGCTGTTTGCATTGTATTTCTATTCAATTTTGCTATGATGAAATCCGTAGATTCAAGAAAACGATGAAACGGAGGCCAAGTATGGCACACCACCTGAAGCTTCGGGAAGACGGTTCTTTCACGATCGTGCAATTTACAGATGTGCATTGGCAGAACGGCGAAGAAGCCGACCTGCAAAGCGAGGAATTGATGAAACGCATATTGAACGATGAGCGCCCCGATCTCATTATGTTTACAGGAGATATGATTCATGCCAATAGGTGCGCGGATCCCCGCGAGTCCATTCGAGGCGTCGTGCGTGCGGCAGAAGCCGCAGAGATTCCTTGGGCGGCCGTCTTCGGCAACCATGACGACGAGTCGGACGTTACCCGGCATGATTTGATGGCGGTCATGCAAGAGCATTCATTCTGTATATCCGAGCCGGGACCGCAGGAAATTCACGGCGTCGGTAATTTCGTGCTGGACATTATCAATCCTGCTGACGGTTTGCCCGCCGCTTCGTTGTACGGCTTCGATTCCGGGGCCTATGCGCCTGCCCGTGCCGGAGGATACGACTGGATCCGCCGCAGCCAGATCGACTGGTATGCCGAACATTCTTCCGCCCGGGCGGAGAAAGCGGGATTCGCGCTCCCATCGCTCGCTTTCTTCCATATTCCGATTCCGGAGTATAAAGACTTATGGGATTTCCATACCTGCTACGGCTCCAAATTCGAGTCCGTCGGAAGCCCTAAAATAAACAGCGGGTTATTCACCGCCTTCGTCGAGATGAACGATGTCATCGGCACGTTTTGCGGTCATGATCACATCAACGACTATTGGGGCGATCTTCTTGGCATCCGGCTATGCTACGGCAGGGCGTCGGGATACAACACTTACGGCCGGGAAGGCTTTCCGCTAGGCGCGAGAATCATCCGGTTCGAGCCCCTTAAGCGCAGCTTCGATAGCTGGATACGGCTTGTCGACGGCACCGTCATTGGACGGCAAGAGGAGCATTCTCCCGTGTATTCGGACCGGGAACCATACATCGAAGTTTGAGATCCGATAAGAAATCGAAGATTAACGGTAAATGTCAAAGCACGTCCATGCCGGCACCGACCATTCCAACTTGCAGGTCTCGGGGCTGAACATATATTCTCCGGGAATGCGGGAAGGGCAGCTCGCTTGAATGCGGACTATGCTGTAAGCAACCGGTGCAGGCATGTAAATCTATTCGGGAGTTTCAAGATCCGGTACCGTTATGAGACTGCTGGATCTTTTTTATACGCTAGAAAAATAAGGCCCGAATCCGAGGATTCGAGCTTTTTTTTTGTCCATTACGGATTGTGAGATATACCTTACGGCAGGCGCTCATTGCGAGCTTGAGCTGTCGCACTTAGCTTGACAATCCGCCTAAAAAAATTATTCCAAATTTATGCAAAATGTGATAACATAAATAAGAACAAGTGTTCTTTATTTGGGGGGGGTAGGAAGGATGACGCAACGATATTCGGAAATTGATGAAGTAATCGCCTACATTCATCGGCATATATATGATCCGCTGCCGTTGTCCCGATTGGCGAATCATGTCGCCTACAGCCCCTATCATTTCTCACGCCTATTTAAGGAAAGAATGGGGCTCTCCCCCCTCTATTATGTCTCTTCATTACGATTACAGAAGGCGAAGGACCTGCTGCTGCAAACGAATTTAAGTGTTCGCGACATCGGATTGGAGATCGGGCAGCAAAGTCTGGGAACCTTCACGACCCGTTTCACCGAGAGGGTCGGTGTAACACCGTCAGAATTCCGTAACTCGTCCCAGCATGCCAGCAGCCAACTGCTTTCTTTGAAGCGGCTTACCGACTGGCACGCGCCGCAGTATATTTCCAATTCGCATGCCATCATACAAGGGACCGTCAGCACGGTGATCCCTTTCGAAGGCGTCATTCTGATCGGCCTCTTCGCCAAGCCGATCCCGGAAGGGCTTCCTTTGCACGGAACATTGATTTCATCGTCGGGCGATTTCTGTTTCACGGGCGTTAAACCCGGAATCTACTACCTGATGGCAACATCGGTCTCTTGGGAGATGCAGGCTGCCGATTTTATGCTTCCGCATAATACGCTGCGTACACGATCGCATGAACCGATCATCGTCGGATCCCAATCCTATGTCCCGCATCAACAAGTCATGCTGTATCCGGCCCGTATCGACGACCCTCCCATCTTGATTTCTCTTCCCCTGTTAATGAACAATTTTCTTAATCGGGTTCACCAGAGCTCGATGAAAGGCGGCTAATGCTTAGATTAAGCTTATTCGTTCATGCAGGAAAGCGATGAGACGCGGTCTCGAATGATATGTCCTGCATCAAGCTGGATTTCAGTGAAACCGGCCATTGCCCGCGGTTGGAAGTCAATGCTCTTGTCGTTGCCCATAATAATGATATTTCGTATGTCGGACATCTCCTCCGCCGGGAGCGCGAAGACCTTCGTGAACGCGAACGTTTCTCCGAGCGTGGTGTGAATCGCGTTGATCCGTCTATCGTTCTTGATTCTGCCCATCAGATTGATGAGGATCGATCCTTGGGGACGAAGCTTCTCCTTGGCTATTGCATAGAACTCCAACGTCGTCAGATGGAGCGGCGATCCCTTCTTGGTGAAAGCATCTACAATTATATAGTCATACAATCGCGGCTCTTCGTGCATGAGGAGCTGGCGTCCATCTCCGACGGCGATATTATTCTGTCGGTAATGAAACCAGATTCTGCTTAGCTCCACGACCTTCTCGTCGATTTCTGCGACGGTAAACCGCTTGTCCGAATAATGGCCGGCGATCGCGCCGATCCCATGCCCGATGACAAACACATGCTCGAACGTCGAATGATTATGCTCCATCAGATGAATCATTGCCCTTGGGTATTCAAGCACAACACGCTTCGGGTCATTCAAGTCCATTGCGCCTTGAACGGCATCATCGGAAAACTGCATGCAGCGGTATTTGCCGAGCTTGCCATCCAACTGTCCTGCCTCATATATCGTAATCTCGTTATATTTACTCGATTCCCTGGCTAGCACATGCAATTCAATAATCTCCTTTGGCCCATTGTTGATTATTATTATACCTAACTGGAGGATGGTTTTGCATGGCATGGTCTGAGGCACAACACTCCAAACAAGAACGAACGCGATGGATGCGCCGCCGCAGCATTCCTCCGGCAGATACATCCATCGCGTTGCATATTGACTCTATATCGCTTTACCGCCAATCGTGAACGGACCAAATGC
This sequence comes from Paenibacillus spongiae, assembly GCF_024734895.1. Classification (NCBI taxonomy): domain Bacteria; kingdom Bacillati; phylum Bacillota; class Bacilli; order Caryophanales; family Paenibacillaceae; genus Paenibacillus; species Paenibacillus spongiae. Next base: position 6,548,700 of record NZ_CP091430.1, on the reverse strand, counting down.
GGGTCACCCAATCTTCGTAGAAGGACGGTTCGTGGGAGACGAGCAGAATCGTTCCCTTGTAGTCCTGCAGCGCTTGCTTGAGCGCTTCTTTCGCATGAATATCCAGGTGATTCGTAGGCTCATCGAGGACAAGCAGGTTGCCCGGCGTGAGCATCAGCTCCGTAAGCCGGACTTTGGCCTGTTCCCCGCCGCTTAGCGAGTCGAGCGGTTTGCCGATATGCTCTGCGGTTAAGCCGGGCATGGCGAGCGCTTGCCGGATGTCCTTCTGCAATAGGTCGGGCCGGAATGCCCATACTTTCGCGAGCGGAGTTTCGCTTGAGACTGCAGCCTCCTGTTCATAATAAGCGGCCTTCACGCTTTCCGAGATCGTTAATGTGCCGCTTATGGGCCGATGATCGCCAAGCAATGTGCGTATGAGCGTCGACTTCCCGGCACCGTTCTCACCGATGATCGCGATTTTATCGCCGCTGCGGACTTGCAATGAAACGGGCTTAAACAAAGGTTGACGATAACCGACCTCCAGCCGTTTCGCTTCCAATATCACCGCATCCGTGCCGCTCCCTTGAGCCGTAAACTTGAAGCGCGGCCGGGGGGCATTCTCCGGCATTTCCACACGAATGATTTTATCGAGCATTTTTTGCCGGCTTTTGGCTTGCTTCGCCTTGCGATTGCGGTTCTTGTCAATGAAGGTCTCGAGCTTCTTGATTTCATGGCTTTGCTTGGTATACGCCGACTGCAGCTGGATTTTGCTCAGGTCATACGCCTTCTTGAATTGCACATAGTTGCCGGTATAGCGCTTGATGGTTTGGTGAGCGAGATGAAAGATCACGGATGTGACCTGGTTTAGAAAATGTTCATCATGCGAGACGACGAGAAACGCATGCTCGTATTGCCGCAGGTAATCCGTCAGCCATTCGATATGCGCAGCATCCAAATAGTTCGTCGGCTCATCCAGCAGCAGCACATGTGGTTCCTCCAATAGCAGCTTGGCAAGAAGGAGCTTCGTGCGCTGGCCGCCGCTCAGCTTGCTAACATCCTTCGATAGCCCGATCTCAACCAGTCCGAGCCCAAGCGCCACGTTCTCGATCTTGGCCTGAAGCTGGTAGAAGCCTGCTTGCTCGAGGCTCGTCTGCAGCTCCCCGTATCTCCTCAAGAGGGCGTCCAGCTCATCTCCTGCATGAGCCATTCGCTCCGCGAGCCTGTTCATTTCGCTCTCCATCTCGTATAGCGCCAGGAAGGCCCGCTGCAAATACTGCTGGACGGTTATACCAGGCTGCAGCTCTATATGCTGTTCAAGAAAGCCGACCTGAATATTGGAGGCCCACTGGATCTGGCCTTGATCGGGCAGCAGGCTGCCGGTAAGCAGGGCGAATAAGGTGGATTTTCCGGCGCCGTTAATACCGACCAATCCAGCGTGTTCCCCTTTCAGTAAGCGGAAGGCTAGGTTGTGAAACGTGATCTGATCGCCGTACATATGCGTAAGATTCGTAACGTCTAGAACACTCATGGTATCGTTCTCTCCTTATGGTTTCATGTTGAAGCCATCAGAGAGAACAGCAGAATGATAGCTATCCAATTGTACAAGAAGAAACGGCAGGCGCCGTTCTAGGCGGCCAATGGAGTTCTTCTCTTTGAACGACAGGACGTACCGTCTTATCGTTCAAATAAAAAGTGGGTAAGGCGAATTCACCTTACCCACTTGCAGCATCAGAGTAAGAAAGGATTCGGAATCATATCGACTGTTCTCGAGATGGCTAGTTAAAAAAGGGCAGACTTCTCCCGTCTTAAGCCAATTCTCTTCTAAGAACAGTTGATAAAATTTCCATTACCTTTCCACCTCATCGTCAAATTTATCGTTACCCCCAAATTATAAGAAGTCGATTGCGCATTGTCAATCAGGCATGTGGTGGCATAATTGACTATAGTTAAAGTTAACCGGATTGAATCCAAATGCCTGTGATAACATGGATAATACATTGGAATCGTATATATTTGGGAGGGCAAGAATTAGAAATGGACGTTATGGGCGGCATGCTAGAGCTGACAAGGATTACTGAAGCTGATGTGGAATTCATATGCAAAGTGGAATGCGATGCGGACTTATGGTTTTTCGAAGAAGAAGTAGAGACCGATAAACATGCGGTACGAGAGAAATATTTGCATCGGATCAAAGAAGATGCGGAGCAAAGCCACTATGATTTCATCGTTACCTTAAAAACGGACCAAAGTATAACGCCGATTGGATTGGCGCAGGTTTGGAGCTACATCGAATTTCGGAAGAGCTGGGAGATCGGCTTCGCGATTCTTCCCGAATATTCGGGTCATGGTTATGGCCGCGAAGCCGCCAGGAGGTTGTTGAAATTTGCATTCGACGAGCTGCAGGCACATAAAGTCATTGGCATGTGCAATGCCATGAATAAACGTTCGGCAGCCTTGATGGAGCGAATCGGCATGAGGAAAGAAGGCGTGTTTAAAGAAGAGTTATTTTGGCGGGAGCAATGGACCGATCAGAACTATTATTCGATTTTGGACAACGAATTTTTGCACCGGAATAACGATAAGACGGCATAACGAAATACAAAAAACACCCCTCATATGGGGGCTGCGGCCCATGACCATGCGAAGAGGTGCGTTCGGTTCGGATGATTGCCGTTCATTATGGCGAGAAGCCTACCCGCGGCCGTTGACGTTCCTTGGTTTCGATCGATACCGATCGAATGGAGGAAATCGGGATGTAAAGCACCTGAAATTCGTCGCGGTACTTCACGAAATTGGCATCGGCCTCCTCGAGCGTACCGCTGCGGGCGCTCGTGCCATCCAGAAAATGAATGGTTACTTCTTGACCTCGTAAGCTGCTAAGCATCGCGTGATCCCACTCCTTTACCACATATTGATGTGCATGTGCCATCTTGTTAATCATACCATAATTCGGAACAGCGACAGCGGGCATCTATGTTTCCCGGATTTCCAGACTGCGCAGTGGTCTGTGTTGTACATTATATAAACGAACCGGTTCCGTGAAAGGATACGGCGATCTGTGCCGAACAGGTAATAAAAAACTTGGACAGGTCCGCCAGCTGGTATACACTGGAAAAGCATAGAGGTTTTCTTAGTTTCGAATAAGTCGAGAGGATGAGATCAATGAGTGCAGTTACACCAATTCGTCAGGTCATGCTGGAGGAGCTCGCGCATGGCGTGGCCTCCACCCAAAGGTTAATACAGTTAATTAAGGCCAACGACTGGGAGTTCCAGCCCAAAGCTAATATGCGCACCGCTGCGGAGCTTGTTTATCACCTGGTTTCCATTCCTGCAACCGATTTGGCGATCCTTCAAGAAAAGTCCGAAGCTGAAGTAAGCCAAATCGAGGACGAAATCAAAGGCATCAAGGATGCCGCGCAGCTGTGTGCGATTATGCAAAAAAACTATGAACAGCTCGAATCCTATATGATCTCGCTCAGTGACGACGATTTCTTGAACAAAGCGACCAAGGCTTTCTACTCGGACCATGCCGCGCTGCAAGTCAAGTGGCTGATGGAAATTACGACGCATACCTATCATCACCGGGCACAGCTGTACAACTATCTCAAAGAATTGGAGTATGATATTAACTTCTTCATCCTCTATTAAGACGGGCTTAAGCAGGCCTATTGTTATTATCTTCTGAACCTGACTCGAACTAAGACCGCCGGTAAGGAGGCGGTCTTTCTTCAACCTTATCGACTTTATAGGTTTCACAGAAATGAATTTCGCTCCCAGAGGGCGACGATAATCGTTTCTTCTTGTGTGGAGCAATAATTCTATGGCTGTTATTCATAGGAGGTGTATATTTGAAGCCGTTAGATGAGAATTTCATTCGCTTGCTATTCGGCGCTATCAAAGTTTATGAGACGCTAACGAACCAATGCGAGTTATATCAGAATGCGCTTCTCAACCATGAGCCGGGCTTCGAACAGTTGAAGATGATTTTTGCTCAGAGGCACTATTGTCATCCCGGCCATCCTGAAATAAGTCGACTGATAGATGAAATTCCGGGTAAGTGCATAAGTGATACCCAGCGGGTAAAATGGATCTTTCAATGGAGTCTGGCAAATTTGCATTACGGCAGAATGAGGCATCCTTTGTTCCCATTGGTCAGAACGGATATTGACGCGCAGCTGCGTTATCCGTCTTCCGGTACGCGGGTAACCGCGCGAATGACCGCATCCGGATACAGCTGGCGAAGCCGCATGGCTGCATCATCCACATTGTCAGCCTTCACATTTGCATAATACAACACACCGTAGCGGTCTTCATACTCGACGGTATACTCCGTTTGCTCCGTATTCATTAGCTTCACCTCATCGTATATTTATGTCCGTAATCCACGCGATATTTCCGGGCCAAGAATGCAAATTCATTCTCCCTGGCTTCTACAATTGTTGGCGGATAGACGACAAACTCCTGCTCTATGCCCGTTGAAGAACCATGCTCGCGGGAAAGCCCCATTTCTTTGAGCCGCGCAACGACCTGTTCGTCGATGACGAGGGCATCTATTTCATCTTCAGGTGCAATGAGCAGAGGGAGCTCTTGAACGAATGTCTGACCCTTCTCTCCGAAGATTAAAGAGACCCTAATCGCCCATTCTCCGCAAGGAACGGCCTCTTGCGTGCAGATTTCAATGAGGAGGTCGTTCACCTTGGACAGATCGAGTACAATGTTTCCGGATTCGTCTTCCGCATACCCGTTGAGGTTGGGTGACCGGTAAAGGCCGTCAGGGAGCTCCACCCGAATGGCAGCCTTGGCTGTCCGGGAAGGGAGGACGGCAGGAAGCTGGATCCACAGATGATTCATACCCTCTTCATTCTCCATGACCGACTTCGCGAATTTCATAATGAACCTCATTGACCATCCTCCTGTAAAACACGGGATACCGATTCGATCACTTTCTGTCTGGTCTCGGCCGATATTTTGGGACTGATCGTAAGAAGGACGTCCTCGCTAATCCGGAGGATTTCGTTCTCCAGAACCCGGCCGGGCCGGTAGAGGTGAAGCTGGTCTCCGATCTTGACGATTTCTTCCATAGATAGCGCCTGCAGCCGCTCTTGAATGGAGGCTAAGGTTTCGCCGGTTCTGGACAAGGTGAGTATGGCGCGCAAATAGTGCAGGTGTTGAGCTGTATAGACCCTCTTGTTCCCCGAGAGCGCAAGCGGCGGGAGCATGCCGATTTGGGTGTAGTATCGGATGGTTCTTAAATTGATTTTGGAATCGTCGTGCTGCAGGATGTCGGCCAATTGCTTCGCGGTATAATGATTCAACTCATTCCAGCCCTTCCGGTTTCGCGTTAACGCTATAGTTACAGTCTAGTGTATTGGTTACAGTTTACTGTAACATTAGGGCGGTGTCAATAATAACCAGGAAGCCTTGAATATCTTCTTTCGCGCTCGAACTTTCGCGGCAGCATAGATCAGCAGACGACCCTATGCTAAGATATGGTTACACAAGCCGAGAGTGAGGTTTCTTGGAATGAAGCATACAGCAGACATTATGGGAATACCTTTTCCAAAAATAACGATGGATCAAAGTGTTCAAATACTCAGCGAGGTCGTAGAGAAAGCGAATAAAGAGCTGTTCCATGTCGTAACCGGGAACCCGGAAATCGTCATGTCCTGTCAGCATGATAAACAATTGCGTTCCATTGTGGATGAGGCGGGGCTGGTAACCGCCGATGGCATCGGAATCGTCATGGTATCCCGCCTTCGAGGCGGCGATTTGCCGGAGCGAGTAACGGGATGCGATCTGCTCTATAAACTGCTGGAGACCGGGAATCGGAAACGGTGGTCATTCTACTTTCTGGGCGCGGACGAGCTGACGAGCCAAAGATGCGCAGAGGTGATTCGCAGCGATTATCCCAACTTAACGATAGCGGGGCGGCATAACGGTTATTTTAATGAAGCTGAAGAAGGCAGGATTATCGAAGAAATCCGTTCGGCGGCGCCGGATTTTCTCATTGTGGCACTTGGCGCGCCGTATGCGGAACGGTGGATCTATAAGCACAAAGACATTCTTAATGCGAAAATTGCGATGGGTGTCGGCGGAAGTTTGGATATTATCGCGGGTACGGTAAAGCGCGCGCCGAAGGCGTGGCAGAAATATCATGTGGAGTGGCTGTTCAGGCTAATTAATCAACCATCCCGGTGGAAGCGGCAATTAATATTGCCCCGATTCGCTGTAAAAGCGTTATTGTACAGGGAACGTAACGTATAGTCGCGCTATATAAATTATGGAGGTGGATCGATTGGCTTCCCTTCATCGAATTCAATGGCTGGATGATCGCATACGAAGAGGGCTTTACCCGAATGTCAATCAGATGATCGAGCGGTTCGAAATATCGAGGCGCCAGGCACTTCGGGACGTGGAGTATCTGCGCGATTCGCTCGGAGCGCCATTGGATTATTGCCCGAAACAGAAGGGCTACCGGTATACCCATGATGCATTCGCTGTACCGGGACAGCTCATGACCGAGGATCAGCAGGAATTGCTCTCTTGTCTGGCTGCGCATTATGAGGTGCTGGCCAGCCATCATTCGAGGTCCTCCAAGACGCTCTCTGAATTGGCATTATTGCTGCTTCGCTTGTCCGGGAGACAGAGCTCCACGGCCCAGTTCCAATCATTGCATCGAGCGGGATTGACGCCATTTCAGGCGATTTTGCAGCATACATCCGTTAGACCCGCTTCTGGCAGCGTCCCTTCCTCACTGCAGCCCTTCTATCGGGGGCGCGATGAGCATGACCAGGAAATCTATGAATTCTATGACTCTTATGAATTCCTTCCGGCGCTGCTGGCCTCCGGACGGACCTATTCAGTCGTGCATCCCAAGTGGCTGAGGCAGAAACTCGTTCAGTATTTAGATCGCATGCATTACGTGAACAGGATATAAAAGCGGATGAAGCGACGGGAGTGACATTATATGTCACTCCCTATTTGTTAGGATAAGAATATGAAAGCAAGCTCATCAACGGGAGGTATGGAAGTGACGAAATCATCCTATAAGACAGGATCGACATTGGCGAGATACGGAGGAGCCTGGACAACGTATCTGGGGTCTGCACACGGCGTGTTGACCGCCGCCCAGATGACAGATTTATCGTTAACGGAGATGGCGGGCATGACAGGAATGGCGTTTCAGCTCTACATGCATAAGCACTGCGATGCGGCATCGGTGACCGTATACGATTGGGTCAGCCGTCATCTGAATGTGCTCGACCGGATTGGAATTCTGTCGGAGGTCTACCATTATGAGCCGGGTACGCGGACGTATGAAGCGGCAAGAAAGCACGCCGTCACGAACATTCAAGCGTCTATCGATCGCGGCGTAGGCGTAGTGGCGTGGGCGATCGACGGCGGCGAGTTCGGCATTATTCACGGTTATGACGATGAAGATGGCGTATATCTGGTCGATGGCGTGGCGAAATTTAACCGTGCGTTCGGCAGCGATCCGGTGTTATACGAGAATATCGGATTGACGTTCCCGCCGGCGCCATTCCTGCATTATCAGATCCCGATCGCGTCTGTGGCATACAATCGCGAGCAGACGTACGTGGATTCCTTGAAATTCTATGTGCATGAAATGGAGAAGCAATATCATATGTCACCGGATTTTCATAGCGGATTCTTGGCGTATGACAATTGGATTCATGCATTAAGCAGCGCTTCCTACAACGCGTTCGGACTCCGATACAGCACCTCCGTATATGCGGAAGCCAAGATGTGGGCCGCTGAATATGTCCGCCTGTTGGCCAATTCATGGGGGGAGATGCCCCGCTTGTCCGACATCGCGGATCGATTCGAAGAAATAGCGAAGCTATACAGCAAGATGATGCTGGATATTCTGGCCCAGGATTGGGACGGGGCGAAGCATCTTGGCAAGCCGGTTACGACGGAGCAGGCCAATCAGCTTATTCCTTGCCTGAAGAAGGCGAAGGTACTCGAAGCCGAGGCTGTCTGTATCCTTAAAGAAGCTCTATAGCTTTGCATGGACCCATGCCGCCGCTGCAGAAAGGAGGGAGCTCCGACTGCCGCTGCGGCTTTTGTCACGTACCCATACGGAGGAACGGCCATTTAACCGACGGTTGAATTTCTGTTCAACTGTATTCGAGAACGGCTCCATTATCATGAACGGCTGCCAATGCTATGATGAATCCATCAGCTAATCGTTAATGAGAAGGATGAAGGAGATGGGACGATGAAGTTAAGCATAGGCGCCAAGATCGCGGAGCTGCGGAAGGAAAACAATATTACGCAAGAACAGCTTGCGAATGCGCTGGGCGTATCCATTGCGGCCGTTTCCAAATGGGAATGTGCCAGCACATATCCGGATATTACGCTGCTTCCTGCGATATCTTCTTATTTCAAGGTGTCGATTGACGCATTGCTTGATCACAAAGTCGACTATCAGAGCGTTCAGGACTACCGGGATAAGGTCAAAGAGCTGGCCAGGGTATCGGACTACAGAGCCGGTTTACCGATTGCAGAAGAGGCGTTGAAGAAATATCCGAATGACTTTGATCTTCTTATGGGTATGGCGACTCTTACATTAGGTGCAGGTACTTCGGGAAGATCGCCGGACAATAGCAGCGTGATCCGGGCGATCGATTATTACAGCCGGGCATTGGCTGTGCATGCTCCGAATTCTCCTACTAAGAAAGAAACGATTATGCAGAATATGTCGTTTGCTTACGGTACGATAGGCGAGTATGACAAAGCGATTGCGATGCTTGAAGAAATCAATATATACGGTTGTTTCGATCTGCAAATTGCCTATAACATGCTGAAGAGCGGCAAAAGGAGTGAAGCGAAGTCAAAGCTGCAAGGTCACTTGTTTCATATCGCATTCGGCTTTGGCACGCTAATCGATAATTTAGCAGAATGCTTTCAAGCGGAGAATAATATGCAGTATGTTGTAGACTTAAAGAAGCTTTATACGGTCTTTCTGGAAAGCTTCACCCATGATACCCCTAACTATTGTGATCTTCTATGCTCGATGGGGTATTACGAGCTTGCCAAGTGTCAAGAAGAAATGGGGGACACGGACTCCATGTGGATCAGCTTGGAGAAGTGCGTCTACCATGCGGTTCGGTTTGATAAGAACCCTTCATATGCAATGATTGCGGTCAAATTTATGGATGATCAACAAGGCAGCGTATCCAATAACTCTTCACAGAACGCCTGCCGCGGGACCCTGAACAGTCTTAAGTCCGATTTCCCGCAATATGCAGCCGATGCGAGAATGGCCGGATTCATCCAAGAGCTTGAAGCGGCGGCAACCGATAAGCGAGAGTCCGGGATTTGGAGATAAGCGGCTCCGCTTCTACCGTTACAGCGTTCGATTAGCCTTCATCCCCCCGAAAACAGGGCAGTTAAGGCCCAAAAACGGCGTTACAGCTGGGATCATCTACCGTTACAGCGCCTGCGTGCAACCGAGCCAGGCAAGCTGCCAGGGCTCAGTGGCCGCAATCTTATGGCGGGGGATGATAAATGCGCTGCGTGTCTCTTTCAAACTCTTAGAGGTCGGGCGGCTACGGCCTGCCCCCATACACGCTGGCTGGCAGCACATCGCGCTATGCGCGCTGCGAGCGCATTATCTATAGCGGCGGTTAGCCGAAAGAAAATTTATCGCAATCATGCAAAGGCCGAGCAGAATGAACGTTCTGCTCGGCCTTTTTTTTACTATCCGCTTCGTTAACAGATTCTCATTATAGTGAAGTAATCGCATAATGTTGTTAGTCATGTATAATATAGTTCATGTACTTTCTTGAATAAAAGGAATTTGTAAGGAAGTAAGGCGAAGTAAAAATAATACACTTAATCCAAAAATAAAAACATTATATAACTTCCGTTACTTCTGTAATATTGGTGTAACACTTCGTAGCTTAATGATTTGACGATTAATTAAGGAGGGCATACCCCGTGATAAAACTCATGGTAGTCGATGACGAGCATTGGATTCGGGAAGGTTTGAAACGGACCATTGATTGGAGCTCGCACGGAATCCAGTTCATCGGTGACGCCGAAGACGGTTATAAGGCGTTGGAGTTAATCGAAGCCCATGTTCCGGAAATCATTATTTCGGATATCAAGATGCCCGCTATGGACGGAATGGAATTAATTGAAGAAATTAAGAAGCGCGGAATCGATACGAAGGTTATTTTTATTAGCGGCTTCAGTGATTTTGCCTATGCTCAGAAGGCGGTCAAGCTGGGGGCGTTTGATTATATTCTCAAGCCGATCGAGGAACCGATTTTACTTGAAATTATTGAGCGCTGCAAGAGCGAAATCAAACAGAAGCAAGAAATGAACTTACGCCTGGAAGAATTGTCGGGCCGCGTGAGAGAGAGCTTGCCGCTCGCCAGACAGAAGCACTTGGAGATGTGTTTATCCCAGCCCTTGACAGAGCATGAGCTGAGGACCAAATGGGAAGCCCTTCGGATTGATCTGGATCCCAGCCGGCTGATCGTCATGTCGATGGTTGTCCACGAGTGGGGAGACCGGGAGATGGATGAGGGTGGATGTTCGCTCATGAGGTACGCGCTGGGTAACCTCGTGGAGGAAGTTTTATCTCAGGAGGATATACGCTGCTTGGCATGTCCTGTACAAGAGAATAACTTTGCGGACGTTGCGATTATCGCCTCCTTGCGGGAGCAGGAGACGGCAAGCGGCTACGAAGACTTATACCGCCATATGAATGGCGTTATTCGTGATGCGCATCAAGTGCTAGGCATTCGAATCAGCATTGGGATGAGCAGCTTAAAAAATCGGACGCAACTTTCGACCTCCTTTAGGGAAGCGCTTACAATAAGTATGAACTATTTGATTCATGGACCTGGGCAGGTTCATGCGGCTTGGCTGAGCGGCAGTTCGGCTGACAGTGAATCTGCGCTTAACGCTGCGTCACAGCTGGATTACCGTACAGCTGCATACATGGAACAACTGGCGGCAGGCGTTCCCCTTACGGCTAACAAAGCGGATTCCCTTGACTCGGCGTTGTCGAACCGGATTCTGCATGCAATGAAGCTGATGGATGCGGGCAGGCTGTCCGAATTGCTCGATGAACAGACGGGGCTGCTTCAAGAGCTCATCAAGCAAACGCCGGCGATTGCCGTCCGGTACGAGATGAACATGCACATCGGCATTCTTCTATCCAAGTGGCAGGAGCTGTGCCAGGCGAAGGATAAATCCAAGCACTCTCCCATTACGCATCAACGAAAGCTTCAGCTTTACCGGTGTTCGGTTAGTGATTGGAAGAAAGTGGTTATGAACACCTTCCTTATGAAGGATACCGATGCCCCTTCATTTGCGCATAAACGTACGATCGAAACCGCGCTGCGTTATATTCACGAAAACTATCATCTGGGGATCAGCCTTCATAACGTTGCCGAGAAGATCTATATGAATCCCTCTTATTTCAGCAGGGTGTTTCACGAAGAGGTTGGCGAAACACTCAGCCGCTATCTCATTCGAATTCGAATCTCGAAGGCGAAGGAATTGCTCGAACAGACCCCTCTGAAAATATATGAAGTCGCAGATCGCGTCGGTTATCGTGATTTTCGGCATTTCGTGAAAACCTTCAAGGAATGGGAGGGGATGACACCCGCCCAATATCGTAATTACGGAGCATAGAAGAGAGGGACATCATGAGATTGCAGTTCATCGAAAGAATCAAGTTCAATTCGGTTGGAATGAAGGTGTTCGGATTATATGTGGCCAGCATGATCGTTATTATTACGGTGATGGGATATCTCTCCTATGACAAAACCGCTCATATGATGGAGAGCAAGATCGGCGGAATGGCGCTCCAGAATGTTCAGCAAATGAGCAAGCGGCTCGATATCCTTCTGGAAGGATACGAGGATCGCTCCCTTCTTGTGGTGGGCAATAAGGAGATTCAGAAGCAGCTCATGGGAGAGTTCAGTGACGAGAAAGAACGGATTCAGAATAATAGTGCGAATACCGCCTTTCTATCGAATTTGGTGAATTCAAGAAATGATATGAATAATATTTACTTGCTCAGCGAGAAAGGTTTCTCTTACCGCTATTCTCCCAAGGAAAGCTTCCCGGTGTATAATCCTTACGCATACGGGCATTTCACGGAGGCCTGGTATAAAGAAATTCGTAAGGCTGACGGCAAGCCCGTCTATTTCGGCATTGTTCCTTCATTAATAAACGGCCCCGGCTCCGATCCCGTATTCACCTTCGGCCGAACCCAGAAAAATCTAAACGGACGCGGAGAAATCATCGGCGTGGTGCTATATGAAATCGATCCGGCGGAGGTCCAGGAGATTCTGGCGGAAATTGATTACGACGGGTCGGGTATAAACGTCATTACCGATGATACAGGTAATATCATTGGCGATAAGGATGGACTTCTCTTATCCGGCAATTTGGGCGTTCCCTTTAAAGAGGAACATCAAGGAACGTTCAGCTACGCCATAGACGGGGAAGAGATGCTGGTTGTCTACAACCATCTGGAGACGAACCATTGGAGGCTTGTCGGCATGCTGCGCAACACGGATTTAATGAAGGAAGCGAAGGATATCCGTTGGTACATGCTGTCGTTGGGCATTATTTTCTCCTGCATCGGTATTTTACTCTCGGTTATTATTGCTTCTACCGTCCACCGGCCGCTTCAGAAGATGACGCATGCGATGCGTAAAGCCCGGAACGGCGATTTCGACATTCGGATCAAAGATAAGCGCGAGGATGAATTCGGCTATCTGTTCACCCATTTTAACCAGATGGTCGCCCATATTAAGGAATTAATCAATGAACTCTATGTGCAGAAGCTGCTGGAACGGGATCTTCAGCTGAAGATGCTGGGATCTCAAATTAATGCCCACTTTCTGTACAATACCCTTGATTCCGTCCATTGGATTGCCCGGATTCATAAAGTTGACGATATCAGTACGATGATATTCGGGCTATCCAAGTATTTGCGGTTAAGTCTGAGCGAGGGCAGAGACGAAGTGCTCATCAGCCAGGTTGTACACTTAATCGACAGCTATATCATGATTCAGAAGGTCCGGTATCAGGACAAATTTACGCTTTATGTGAAAGCGGACGAATCGCTTATGGATTATAAAGTGCTCAAATTTATTTTTCAGCCGATCGTGGAGAATGCGATCTATCACGGATTGGAGCGCAAGTCAGGCAAGGGGCGGTTGGATATCGCCTTTATCCGGGAAGGCGATTGTTTGAAATTCGTCGTTACGGACGACGGTGCGGGGATTGCGCCGGATAAGCTGGCCGAATTGAAGTATATTCTGCGCGGCGAGCAGCCGAAGGAGGAAAGCAGCTTCGCGCTGCGGAATATTAATTCACAAATAAAAATTGCATATGGCGCCCAGTATGGGATCGAGATTGAGAGCAGCTATGGGGAAGGAACCAAAGTGACCATGACGATCCCGCTCACGAAGAGAAGTCCTGCCCAGCAAGTCAGTTGAACGTACTTCATGTGTCAACATGCCTAGATGATTACAAGAGAATGTTAAAGGGGGGGAGGTAACGATGAAAGTGTTTTTGAGTCGTCGAACGATGCCTGTTCTTTTCAAACTTGTTCTCCTTATCGCCGTAATCATGGTAGTGAACGCTTGTGTCAGCAAGGGAGCCATATTTAACGTTAACTCCGGGTCAGCGGGTAAAAATGCAGCGAGTAATGTGAAGAAAAACAGCGGCCCTGTCACGATAAGCTTCTGGTATTCGTGGGTTGGAGGGTTTCAGGACGAATTCTACGATACGGTCGTGAAGCCGTTCGAGGAGGCCAACCCGGATATTAAGGTTCAGATGACCTTCATCGAGAATTCGGACAATTCGCAAGGCTCGGACAAGCTATTGACGGCGATTGCAGGAGGCAAAGCGCCGGATGTAGCGATGATCGACCGGTTTATTGTGGGCGAATGGGCCGCGATGGGCTCCATTGAAGACATCTCGGCTTATGCGATTCGTGAAGACATGGCTAGCATCTATTACAAGGGCGTGTGGGCGGAATCGCAATACAACGGCAAAACGTATGCCCTCCCGTGGAATACGGATAGCCGCGCCATGTTTTATAACAAAACGTTGATGAAGCAGGCGGGATTCGATCCCGACAGGCCCCCGACAACCATTGCCGAGCTGGATGCCATGGCGGAGCAGATGTTCAAAACGAACAGCGACGGCGCGTATGAACAAGTCGGCTACATCCCTTGGACGGGTCAAGGCTTCTTGTACACGCATGGCTGGAACTTTGGCGGCGAGTGGGAGCGCAGCGGAGAGCTGACGCCGAACGATCCGCAAATCGTCAAGGCGCTGGAGTGGGTGCAGGGCTATGCCGAGAAGTATGACGTGAAAAAGCTGACGAAATTTTCGGAGACGATGAGACAAACCGGAAGAAATTCCTTCTTGTCCGGCAAGGTCGGATTTGTCTACGAAGGCAATTGGCTGCTTAATGAAACGGAAGATTTGGATTTCGAGTGGGGCGTGGCACCGATGCCTACAATAGATGGCAACGAGTCGGTTACATGGTCGGGGGGCTGGTCGTTCGTGATGCCCAAGGGAGCGAAGAACAAGGAGCAGGCCTGGAGGTTTATGAAGTATATAGCGGGCAAGGAAGGTTCGCTTCTATGGGCCGGCCGCAAAGCCGGCAAGAATGATTTGATGTGCATTCCGGAAGTGAATGAAAAGCTTGGGTTCTATAAGAAGGAGCATCTGAAGGTATTCACAGGCATGCTGGAGCATGCCTACATCCGGCCGGTAACGCCTGTGGGGGGATATATGTGGGATGAGATGCTCCGCGTGCAAACGCTGGCCGTTAATTTGCAAGGAGAACCAAGAGAGCTCTTGGAGGAAATGAAGAAGAACATCGATGCCGAGCTGGCTGAGTTGATGGGGGTACGCAAACAGCAGGACAGCGGATCGCCAAGGCCGCTATATGCCTACAAGTAGCTATGAAAGTGTCTGTCATTCTATGACGGACACTCTTTTTTTTTGACCTCGGATTGAATCGCGAAGCCGATGGAACCCCTTCCCAAGGTAGTAAAAATAGTACACGAAATACAAAGACAGTCACATTACTCCCTCTCATAAAAGCGTTTACACTAAGAAAGTATTCCCATTTTAAACATTGCGTAAGGGAGGCATGTAAGTGGATAAAAAGAAGGGCACTCTTCATCTGAGAAAAGGTATGCTCAAGTATCTGGTTGCCGCATTATCGGTATGTTTGGTATTAACAGGCTGTGGGGGCACGAATGGATCCAATGGAGGAACAAACGGATCCAATGAACCGGCCAATACGAACCAGGGCGCTGCGAACAAAACGAACGATACCAGCGAGAAAAGCACCGATACCGACAAAAGCAGCGGCGAGAAAGTAACGATTGAGCTCTGGGGCTGGGGAGGCACGTTCCAGACGAAATATGCGGAAATCGTCCTCAAAGAATTCGAGAAAGAGCACCCGAATATTAAAGTGAAATATACCGTCGACCAAGGGGGCACGGACAAGCTGACGACGCTGATTGCCGGCGGTACGCCTCCGGATGTAGCCATTCTCGACCGCTTCATGGTAGGACAATGGGCGGCTAAGGGATCGCTGGAGAACTTGCAGCAATTCGTCGATATCGATGACGAAGTCAGCGCCGACGATTATTATCCAGGCGTCTGGGCGGAAGCGAATTACAAGGATCAACTCTATGCATTGCCGATGAGTACGGACAACCGGGCCATTTACTATAACAAAACGTTAATGAAGGAAGCGGGTCTTGACCCGGAGAAGCCGCCGGTTACCATTACGGAATTGGATTCGATGGCGGAGAAGATCTTCAAGAAAACAGCCAATGGCAGCGGCTATGAACAGGTCGGCTTCATTCCTTGGATGAATCAAACCTACTTGTACACGCAAAGCTGGAACTTCGGCGGCGAGTGGACGAAGGGCGATGAATTGACTCCGAACGATCCGCAAATCGTGAAAGCGCTTGAGTGGATGGTAGGCTACGCCAAAAAGTACGATATGGCAAAAATCAACAAGTTCAACGACGTCATGGGCAAAACCGGCATCAATCCGTTCTGGACGGGTAAAGTTGGATTCGTCGTGGACGGCAACTGGATCTTGAATGATTTGACCAGCAATGCAAAGGTAAAGCCGACATTCGAGTGGGGAGTCGCACCGATGCCTTCCGCGGACGGATATCCTCAAACGACTTGGGCCGGCGGCCACTCCTGGGTAATGCCGAAGGGAGCCAAGCATCCGAAGGAAGCATGGGAGCTCCTGAAGTTTATCGGCGGTTATAAAGGTACGCTGCTCTGGGCCAAGCGGGCGGATGCAGGAAACGATATTTCGGCTATGCCGGCGGTTAACGACGAAATGAAAATTTCGGAAAATCCGAATCTGAAAGTATTTGTCGATTTAATGCCTGTGGCGCACTATCGCCCCGTTACCCCTGTAGGTCAATTCCTGTGGGATGAAACCTTCCGCGTTCAGGGGCTGGCCTTGAACGGAAAGGGCGAGCCGAAGAAGCTGCTTGACGAAGTCAAGAAGAATGTCGATAACGAGCTCAAGAAACTGGAATCCAAGTGATGACGGTGGAACGTTGAATAACGGGAGGGGCAGGATCGCCTGCCCCCTTCTTATGACGCGGGACAAGGACAGCATAAGCGACAGCCTGATGAATTGAACGACAAAGAGGTGACGGTGCTTGAAATGGCGTTGGAATGATGCATTAAAGTGGAAGAAAGTCATGCTTATATCGATCACTTTTCTTGTCTTTTCGATGACCTTCGGTGAGAGCTTTCATTCTTATGCCAACGAACGTTTGCGGGACCGCAATCAGAATCAAGGCGCTGCGCTGGCCGATGACCAACTGGCCATTAACAGTATCATGGAGCCGACTTATGCGACTACGCTAGCCGGGTATAAGAAAGAGGGCTATCAGCCGGCCGACCAACCGGAAATCGTGATGAAAGCCGATCAGCATTCGGCGTTCGGAGGCACGAAGCCGGTTACGGAAACGGTAGATGGTCTTTCCGCACTTGTATGGGACAGTACGACCCCATGGATCGAATGGACGGTCGATGTTCCGCAGGACGGCCTGTACAATCTGGGCTTAAGCTATTATCCGATTTCGGGAAAAAGGCTGCCGATCCAGCGGGAGCTGCTTATAGACGGAGAAAGTCCGTTTCGCGAGGCGCAGCGTCTCTACTTCTACCGCAATTGGGTCGATCGGGGCGATCCGGCCCAAAACAACCAGGGAGATGATGTAAGACCCAAGCAAATCGAGAAGCCGCAATGGATGGACATTCCGGTCTCGGACGGGAACGGTCTATATCCGGAACCCTTCCAATTTTATTTGACTGCGGGTAAGCATGTCATTCGAATGAATTTTCTAGTCGAACCGATGGCGATTGACGAGATCCGGTTAACGGCGCCGGCGCAATTGCCAAGCTATGCGGAAATGGAACAAACCTATACCGAGCAGGGCTATAAGCCTGCCCAGCAGGTCAATGTGAAAGTGCAAGCGGAGAATAATCCGATGAAATCCGATCCGACGATCCGCAGAGAATCGAATGGCGATCCATTGATGGAGCCGGCAGGCGATGGACGAATCCGGCTGAATGCATTTGGCGACTGGCGCTGGAGGAAAGGCGGTCAGAAGGCATCATGGACGTTCTCGGTTCCGAAGGACGGGTTGTACAAGATCGGCCTGAAATTTGGACAATGGTGGGGCGATGGGCTTCCGTCTTATCGTCAAATTCTTATAGATGGGAAGGTTCCGTACAAAGAGCTGGAGCTGTACCCTTTTACCTACTCGCGCAACTGGCGAATCGAAACGCTGCATAAGGATAACGAGCAGACGGGCAAGGCCGACCCCATGCTCGTGTACTTAACGGAAGGCGAGCATACGATTACGATGATCGCCCAGGTCGGGCCGTATCAACCGATTATGGAAGCATTAACGGCCGATACCCAGAGGCTTTCCGACCTGTACAGACGCATTATTATGGTCACGGGACCGACTCCGGACCCTAACTTCGAATATGAGCTGGGCAAGAAGGTGCCGAAGCTTATTGAGGACTTGAAGGTCATCGCGGACGATCTGCTCGTTCAGATGGATGCGCTCAATGCTCTCTCGGATGTAGAACCGAGCACCGTGAACAGTCTGCGGATGATGAACCATACGTTCGAGAAAATGATCCGCAATCCCGATTCGATCCCAAGACAATTATCGGAGCTCAGCAACAGTCAAACGAGCCTAAGCACGCTGCTGATGGGCTTGCAGAATGTGCCGCTTGTGCTGGATTACATCCTGGTCAGCTCTCCGGATACGACATATCCGAAGGTGAAGTCCAACGTTATCCAGAAATCCGTCAGCACGTTCAAAAATTTCATGGCGTCCTTTACGAAGGATTACACAGGCGTAGGCAGCGTATATGACAAAGAGACCGGGCAGGAAACGGAAGCGAACCCGGTTATCGAGGTATGGGTGTCCCGAGGCAAAGAGTGGGCGGAGATTATGAAGGAAATGGCGGAGGAAGATTTTACGCCCAAAACCGGCATCCGCATCAATATCAATACGCTCCCTGCCGGCCAATTAAACTCGGGATCCGTCAATACGCTTCTGCTGGCGGCCAGCTCCGGGAGAGCTCCGGATGTGGCAACCGGCGTCGATGCGCATCTGCCCGTCGAATTTGCGATTCGGGATGCTTCCGTCGATTTAACGCAGTTTCCCGACTATGAAGAAGTCAGCAAACGTTTCCTCGCCGGCTCGCTGATTCCATTCAAATACAACGGCGGGAACTATGCGCTGCCGGAAACGCAGGATTTCAACTTGTTAGTCTTCCGGAAGGATATCTTGAAGGAACTGGGCGTTAGCATCCCGCAGACATGGGAAGATGTCTACGCGCTGCTGCCGATTCTCCAGCAGAACGGGATGCAGATGTACTACCCGGTCACCCAGCTCGGATTTGTGCCGTTCCTCTACCAGAATGGCGGCGATTACTACAAGGAGAACGGCATGAAGTCGGCTCTGGATTCGCCGGAGGCATTCCAGGCCTTCACGGAATGGACGGAGCTGTATACCAATTATAAATTCCCGGTTATGGCGAACTTCTTCAACCGGTTCCGTACAGGGGAGATGCCGATCGGGATCGTGGACTATCTTACCTATGTACAGCTCTCTACGGCAGCGCCCGAGCTTATCGGCCGGTGGGGCGTCGCCCCGTCACCCGGTCACGAGAAGTCCAATGGAACGATTGACCGTACGACCGGAGGAGCGGTTCAGTCCGTTGCCATCTTCAAGCAATCGAAGCGCCAGAAGGAAGCTTGGGAATTCCTGAAATGGTGGACCAGTACAGAGATCCAGCTGCAGTTCGGTCAAGAGCTGGAGGCGCTGCTCGGCGTCGAAGCCCGCTGGAATACGGCGAATATGGATGCCTTATCGCAGCTGCCATGGCCGGAGGACGACCTCAAGGCATTGAAAGAACAATGGAAGTATTACAAAGAGCAGCCGTATGTGCTCGGAGGGTACTTCACGGGGCGGAACATCGATAATGCCTGGAACCGCGTTGTTCTGGGAGGCATGAACATTAGAGAGTCGCTGGAGAAGGGCATCAAGGATATTAATAAAGAACTTGAAGCCAAACAGAAAGAATTCGGTTTTATACCGGATAATTAAAGGCGGCGGAAGGAGGAGCGGTATGCAAAGCAGCGTGGAGGTTAATAGTCCGCTTCAGCTGGCACCGCAGAAGGCTAGCCGATTCAAATTGACCAATGCGAGGAAGAGGGCTGCACTCGGTTATTTATTTCTCAGCCCTTTCCTCATTCTCTTCATCGTCTTCACGGTTATACCCGTCTTGCAGTCGGTCTATCTCAGCTTTACCTATTACAACATGCTTCAGCCGCCGAGATGGGTAGGCTTATCTAATTACAGCGTCTTGTTTCTGGAAGACGACATCTTTCTCACATCGCTCAAGAATACGTTTATCTTCGCCGTTATCGCCGGGCCGCTAAGCTATTGCTTATCCTTTATGCTCGCGTGGGTCATCAATACGTTGAAGGCCAAGATGGTGTTCTCGCTGGCCTTCTACGTCCCGTCCATTACGAGCGGAATCGCTTTATCGATCGTCTGGCTGTACATATTCTCCGGAGACCGCTACGGGTTATTGAATAATTTGCTGCTGGATTGGGGCATGATCAGCGAACCGATTCTCTGGAATACGGATCCGGATACCATCATGCCGGTCATCATCGTCGTCTCCTTATGGATGAGCATGGGGACGGGTTTCCTGGTATTCCTGGCGGGCTTGCAGAACGTATCGCCCGAGCTATATGAAGCGGGGGCCATTGACGGGATTTCCAGCCGATTCCAGGAATTGTGGTACATTACCCTGCCGCTGATGAAGCCGCAGCTGCTGTTCGGAGCGGTCAATGCCATCGTGGGCGCCTTCGGGGTGTTCGACATTGCCGTGGCCATCTCCGGCATGCCAAGCCCGAACTATGCGGGCCATACGATTATAGCGCATCTGTTCGATTATGCCTTTATCCGGTTCGAACTGGGATACGCTTCGGCCATTGCCGTCTTCCTATTCTTAGTTACGCTCGGCTTAGGCCGCATCGTGATGCGACTATTGTCGTCCAAAGATGAATAAGGGGGGCCTAAGGACGTGACGATGAACTTTTCAAAATTTGTCGCCCGCTTCAACAGGGGATTGTTATATGCGTTTATGATCGCTTTGGTCGGATTTACGGCCCTGCCTATCGTGTACATGGTTTCGACGGCTTTCAAGCCGCTCGACGAGCTCTTCCTGTACCCGCCGAGATTCTTCGTGATGAAACCGACCTTGCGCAGCTTCTTCGATCTGCTTACCGCGACGGACAGCTCGATCGTCCCGTTCTCGCGGTACATCTTCAATAGTTTATTCGTCTCGGTGGCCGTCGTGTTTTCCAGCTTGTTCGTGTGCTGCCTTGGCGCCTATGTGCTGTCCAAATTCAAGCCGCCGGGTGCGGGCTTCATCTTCGCCATCATCTTATCGGCCCTGATGTTCTCGCCGCAGGTGACGCAGATTCCGACCTATATGATCGTATCGAGCTTGGGCTTGGTCAACACCTATTGGGCGTTAATTCTGCCGAAGATCGCCGTAGCCTTCAATATCTTCCTAATGAAGCAGTTCTTCGATCAAATACCCGATGCCTTGATCGAGGCCGCGCATATCGACGGCGCATCGGACTGGAAGATCTTCTGGAGGGTCATTATGGCGGTCAGTAAGCCGGCTTGGGCGACGTTAATCATCTTCTCCTTCATCGGGAACTGGAATGATTACTTCTCGGCGCTCGTGTTCACCACAAGTGAATCGATGAAGACGCTGCCGCTCGCGATCCAGACGCTGGCCGGGGGACCGGGCGTCGTTGCGCGGACGGGGGCGCTGGCTGCCGGAACGTTCTTAATGACTCTTCCTCCGATACTAATCTTCCTGGCGTTCCAGAAGCTGGTTATGAATACGATGGTTCATTCCGGGATCAAATAATAGGGGGCGGACATGGTGTATAAACGAATAACAGCGGGTATCATCGGCAGTCTGCTGTTTCTGATCTGCAGCTTGCCTGTCCATGCTCTCCCGAAAATGTCCTATACGCTCGATCCGATGTATGGCTATCGGATGCCGATTCCGCTGACCTATACGGTAGAAAAGGTCATTCTGGATGTAGGCGAGCCCGGTTTGAATAAACCGAGCGATTTATTTATCGACGAGAAGGGGCTCTTATATGTAGCCGACACGGACAATAACCGAATTGTGAAATTGGACGGCGAAGGGAAAGTATTGGGCATCTTCGGCAAGGAACAAGGCGTCGAGCTCGATCGACCGAGCGGAATCTATGTCGATAACCTGGGTCATATGTTCGTAGCGGATACGGGCAGCGGCAGGGTTATCCATCTCTCCCCGGAAGGGGCGTTCATCGAAGAATTCGTCAAGCCGAAATCGTCCTTGCTGAGCGAAGATTTGGATTTTTCCCCGGACAAAGTCATCATGGACCGGCGCGGCTATCTGTATGCGCTCAATAAGAACGATTACAGCGGCTTCATGATGATCGATGCGATGAATCAGTTCCGCGGATACATCGGCGCCAATCGCGTTCCGTTCGACTGGACCAAGCTTCTCATCCGGTTATTGGCGACGCCGGAGCAGCGGGAACAGCTGAACAATGCGGTTCCTCAGCAGAATTCGAATATTACGATCGACAGCAAAGGGTTTATCTACACCCCTACGGTTCTGATCGATGCCGATCAGATCAAGAAGTTCAACGCCATGGGCGAAAATATTTACAAGAAGAAATTCTTCGGCGAATCCTCGATCGAGAGCGGAACGCTGGAGAATCCATATTTCATCGATATGGCCGTTGACCAGTATGGGATTGTGAATGCGCTCGATGCGATGTCGCGGAAGATCTATCAATACGATCAGGAAGGCAATTTGCTGGCCGTATTTGGCGGTCAAGGCGATGTGAAGGGCCGCTTCGAATATCCGACGAGTATCGTCATCGATAAAGCGGGCAAGATCTACGTGCTGGATCGGGACCGGAACAATATTCAAATTTTCCAGCCGACGAAGTTTGCGGAATTGGTTCACCAGGCGAGCCAGCTGCACTTCAACGGGCGTTACCAGGAGGCGATGGTCCCCTGGAAGGAAGTGCTGAAGATCGACGAGAACTATCCGCTTGCCCATCGCGGCGTGGCGAAAGCGCTGATGAAGGAAGAGAAGTGGAAGGAAGCAATGAGGGAATTCAAGCTGGGTAACGACCAGGAGGGGTACTCGCTCGCCTTCGCCGAGTACCGGCATGACATCATGCGCGAATATCTGGGCTGGATCATCATTGCCGTCCTTCTCGTCGTCGTAACCATTTATTACATCGTCAAATTTATGATCCGTATCACGAATACCGTCATAAGGAGGTATGGCTATTGAACAGTGCAGCGGAAATAAAACAAACAGGGCTTCGGTCACTGCGGCTTGGAATAGCAATACTGTTCCATCCTGTGGACGGTTTTGAGGAGCTGCAGAAAAACCGGCATCTGGCGGCGGCATTCGTCTTAATCCTTCTGACCATCAGCGTCAGAATCATCACGATTTATATGACGAGCTTTCATATTACGTCCCTTCAGCCGAAGGACGCCAATTTGAATTTGGAAATCATCCGCTTTGTCGTACCGTTGATATCCGGCGTTATCGCATGTTACTTAATTACGGCGATTATGGACGGCGAGGCTTATTTCGGCCAGGTCTTGACCGCCATGTCTTTCGCCCTGATTCCGTACATCGTATTTGCCATCCCGCTGGCTGCGGTTTCCTTGGTCATGTCGAGAGGCGAGCTGGGGCTGTATAACAGCATCAATTCGATTATATGGTTATGGGTCGCCTTGCTTATCTTCATTCAACTGAAGGTGCTGAACGATTATACCTTTAAGAAAGCGGTCGGCGTCCTTCTCTTATCGATCTTTGCCTTTATTATATTCTGGGGCACGGTCGGGCTAGTCTTCGCCCTGACGAATCACGTTCTTCAATTTGTGCGTGAAGTGGGCGTAGAAATCAGATACTTGTGGGAAAATTGAGGGGGGTACCATGAAAACGAGACTCGCCAAGCGATGGATCTACTATTTAACCGTCAGCGTAATCATTGTTGCGCTCGTGCTTCTGGTCTTACCCTCCCTGCAAAGGGCCGTTGAACGGGCAAAAGAGGAAATGAGGCCGAATAAGAACCAAGTCGTGGAAGGTGAGCAAGAACCGGCCGCTGAGGAGGCCGGGCAGCCGCAGGAGGCAACCAGCTTTGAGAAAATCGCTGAAACCGACCGTCTGGAGCTGCTGTTCCGCTCTTCCGATTCCGCTATAACGGTGATCGATAAGACCAACGGCTATCGATGGGAATCGTCCGTCCCGCTCCAAGATGTCGAGACGGACGGGAATGAACTGTGGACGGCCAGCAGCCAGTCGATCTTCCATATGACCTACACGGATCCCCATTTGCCGGCGCTGGAAACACAGGAAACGAACTTCGCTCTTGAGCAGCCGAAGATGACGACGACTTCACTGGAGAACGGGATTTCGGTCCGTTATGAGCTGCCGAGACTGAAAATCAGCTTCGACATGAGCTTTCAATTGAAAGGGAATGCCTTGGAGGTTACCGTACCCGGCCAGTCCATCCAGGAAGGGAAGGATAACTGGCTGATGGCGATTGCTCCGCTTCCATTCTTCGGAGCGGCATCGGATCACGATAAGGGGTATGCGGTCTATCCAGACGGCCCGGGTGCGCTGTCCTACTTTAAGACAAACCACCCGACTTACTTGAATCCATACCGTGCCAGCGTTTATGGTGCGGATACGATAACATTCAACTATTTCGGACGGGAACAGAACGCGATGCTGCCCATATTCGGCCTGAAGGTGAGCGATAATGCTTTTATGGGGATCGTCACACAGGGTGAATATGACTCGAATATTCTCTTTTCGCCAAGCGGCTATCTGATCAATTTGAACCGTGTATCATCCGAGCTTGTCTACAGGCGCGAGTATGAAGCGGTGAAGAAAGACGGCAATTTAACGAAGAAGCCCGAGAAGGATCTGATCCGGGAAGACCATACCATCCGCTACGTCTTCTTCAGCGGCAATGAGGCCGATTACAGCTACATGGCTTCCGCCTACAGGGACTACTTGGTCAGCGAGCAAGGCGTGGTTCCGAAGGTGAAGAAGGATGAAGCGGTTCCTTTCGGACTTGATTTGCTCATGGGCATTAAGAAAGATCAGATCTTGATCGATCACTTCATTCAAAATACGACCTTCTCGGAAGCGCAGGAAATCATGGAGGACCTCAGCAAGCGCGGGGTGCAATCGATCTCGGCCAATCTGCTCGGATGGACGGGCGAAGGTTACTTGAGCTATCCGTCCGGCTATAAGCCTTCCCGTAAACTGGGCGGCATAAGCGAGCTTACGAAGCTGAGCGAGTATGCGAAGGAGAAGAACTACCAGCTGTTCCTGCAGGACAACTATGTCGAGGCATGGAAGGGCAATGACGGGTTCTCGTCGCGCAAAGACGTCGTTTTCGGGGCCAATCATTTTGTCGTCACCGATCGGTATAGCGAGCTCTTCTACTTGAATGCAGGCAAGCAGAATGCGCAATTCCAGAAGGAGGTGCTGAATCCGCTGCGCAAGCTGGATATAACCGGCATTAACTTCGATGGCATCGGGTATCAGCTCTACTACGACTATAACGAGGATTTCCCGCTGACGCGCGGCGGAACGGCCAAGCAATGGACAGAGATGATGGGGAAATCGATCGAACAATTCGGCGGTGCGGCATCGATCGGAGGCAATGGATACAGCCTGAAAAATTCCTCCCGTCTGTTCGGCATACCGATGGAGGACAGCGGCTTCTTCTTTACCGATGAGACGATCCCTTTCTTTCAGATGGCGCTTCACGGCGTTATTCCTTACTCGGGCGATCCGCAGAACTTGTTCTACGATCCGCAGCTGCAGTATCTCAAGATGGTGGAATACGGCTACATGCCTTATTACCAATTGACGAAGAACTACTCCGAGGATCTGAAGGATACCTTCTACGCCGATCTGTTCAGCTCGGCCTACAGCAATTGGGTGGATCAAGCAGTCAATTACTACAAGGAAATGAACGACAAGCTGAAGCCGGTATGGTCGCAGACGATGAAGGAGCACCGCAAGCTGCAGCATGATGTCTATGAGGTTGTGTACGAGGACGGGACTCGCGTCATTGTCAATTATACGCCGCGTGAGGTAAGGATCGATAATCATTTGGTTCCGGATAAAAACTTCATCGTGGTGCCGAAGGGGGGATGAGCATGAGTGGGAAAAGATTGAGTCTGGAAAGAAAGAAAATGCTGGCAGGCTATGTTTATATCGCTCCGTGGGCGATCGGTTTCGCGTTGTTTATGCTCTATCCCTTGATCTACTCCCTTTGGCTGGCCTTCCATGAGGTTGTTGGCGTCGGTAATTTCGACCTGGAGCCCGTTGGCTGGGGGAACTTCAATAAAGCGTTCGTGCTGGATACGCAGTTTATTCCTTTGTTTATTTCGGTGGTGCAGGATGCCGTCATCAATACGCCGCTTATCCTGGTCTTCTCCTTGTTTATCGCGATCTTATTGAATCATAAGATCCGCGGGCGCGCTTTCTTCCGCGCAGCGTTCTTCTTGCCCGTATTGATCGGCTCAGGCCTGGCGATGCAGCAGCTGCTGTATGCCGGTGTCGGCAGAGACACGCTGGTCAACGGAATCGGCGTTCCGGAAGAAGTGTTTCTGTATATGGGCCCGACATTCTCGCAGATCGTCTTTGATATGTTAAGCCGGCTTACCGTGGTCTTCTGGAAGACGGGGGTGCAGATTCTGCTCTTCCTGGCCGGGCTTCAAGGGATTTCCCTATCGCTCTATGAATCCGCAAGATGCGACGGAGCAACCGAATGGGAGATGTTCTGGAAAATCACGCTGCCGCTTATCTCGCCGATCATCCTGCTTAATCTGGTCTATACGTGCGTGGATTCCTTCACGGATATCAATAACAGGATGATGGTCTATATCAAAGATACGGCCTTCACGAAGATCGAGATGGGTTATGCGTCAGGTATGGGTTGGATCTACTTCATGTTCATCTTCCTGCTGCTCATTATCGTATTTGTTGCTACCAGACGCTTCGTGGTTTACACAGGTGAAAAATGAGAATGAGAAGCAAGGAGGTCGTGCAGCATGAAATCGATTCCGATTTCAAAGTCCAAGCAGCGGTTGGCTGAGCAGCCCACAAGCATCGCGAGCAAAGCGAAAGCGTTAAGGAATAATAGCCTATTAAGCCGAATCAGCAGCAAAAGCCGCTGGTTCTCCTTGATCTACCGGATATTCGTCTATGTGATTCTGATTGATTTGGCCTTTGTCTTTCTCTATCCGTTTCTCTATATGATTACGACCTCGCTGAAGCATCCGGTGGATCTGATGAACTTCACGATCAAGTGGATTCCGACGAGTCTGGCGTGGGAAAATTTCTACTACGGCATGAAGGGGCTGCAATTTTGGACGCATTTCAAAAACTCGGCCTTGATATCCGTACTGAGCGTGGTCGGTCAAGTGTTATCCTGTTCCTTCGTCGCCTATGGCTTCGCGCGTATTAAATTTCCCGGACGAGAGGTCCTGTTCGTATTGAGTATGTTCACAATGATCATTCCTCCGCAAACGATCATTGTGCCTCTGTTCATGCAGTACAAGACGATCGGATGGCTGGACAGCATGCTGCCGCTTATCGTTCCATCCTTCTTCGCCAATGGGCTAAGAGGCGCCTTATTCATCTTTATCTTCCGCCAGCTGTTCCGCGGGCTTCCGTGGGAGCTGGAGGATGCGGCAAGGGTGGATGGCTGCGGAAGCTTCCGCGTATACTGGAAGATTATTCTGCCGCTTACGCCGCCCGCGATTGTCGTAACGACGCTGCTTTCCATGGTATGGCATTGGAATGACTTCTTCGAGCCGTCGATCTTCCTGACATCGGAAGAGAAATTCACTCTGCCGATGATGCTTCCGCGGCTCTACCAGTCGCTGGATACATTGACGGGCAGCAGCTTTGAAGTATTCAGCTTGCCTGTCGTCATGGCCGCTACATTCCTTGCGCTGGTTCCGATGCTGCTTGTCTATCTCTTCCTGCAGCGGTACTTCATTCAAGGCGTGGAGCGCTCCGGGTTGGTTGAGTAAGAGTAAGCGAAACATCCACAAACTCATAGACCATGCTTACGAAGCAAGTTTGTTCCATTCGCTCCTGCGGGAGCGAAATCATTCACAAACTTAATAGTCCATGCTTACGAAGCGAGTTTGTTTCATTCGCTCCTATGGCAGCGAAACATCCACAAACTTAATAGTCCTATGCTTACGAAGCGAGTTTGTTTCATTCGCTCCTACGGCAGCGAAACATCTACAAACTTTTAGGAGGTTATCGAAATGAGTAAAGTGCGTATTGGCTTCATCGGTACGGGAGGCATTGCGGGGCTGCATGCCAGACAGCTGCTGGAATTGCCATATGTGGAAATTAAGGCGCTAGCGGATACGAGCGACCAGAACCGCGGCAATTTCGTGAATCGGTTCGGCCTCAAGGATGTGGCTCAATTCTCGGACTATAAAGAGATGCTGGATCAAGCGGAGATCGATGGCGTTGTGATTTGTTCCCCGCATACGCTGCATTTTCAGCAAGCCTATGATGTGCTCAGCAGCGGACGGCATGTGCTCATCGAGAAGCCGATGACCTGTTCATCCGCGGAAGCGGAACGGTTGATTGAGCTGGCGAAGCTGTCGGGCAAAATCATGCAGGTATCCTATCAGCGGCATTTTCAGCCGGAATTTATCTATATCCAAGATGCCATCGCCCGGGGGGAGATCGGGAAGATCACTTCGGTTACGGCTTCGCTCTATCAGGAGTGGAGACAGGGAACGCCCGGCTCTTGGCGGGCGAATCCGGCGCTGTCCGGCGGAGGGTTCCTCATGGATTCGGGCAGCCACATCATTGATGTACTGCTGTGGACGACGGGGCTGACGCCGGTAGAAGTGAAGCCGCAGCTGCATATGCACGGGGCGGACGTGGAGATCGATACCTTCACTTCGATCCGCTTCGCCGAAGGAGCCGTTGCCGGGTTGAATTTGGTTGGCTACTCCCCATGCTGGCACGAAACGTTCGCGTTCTGCGGGGAGAACGGCGGCATCTTCTACGATAACGGCAAGATTACGCTCCGCCGCTTGAGGCAGGAGGCAATCGTGCCGGAGCTTCCGCCGCAGACGACCAATCAGGATAAGAGCTTTATCGATGCCATCCTGGGGCAGCATGAGGTCATGGTGCCGGGCGAGTTTGCGTTGAAGGTTGTTAAGCTGTCGGAGATGATCTACCAGGCTGCCGGATATGATCCGATTGAAGCCCTTAAGTCGAAGGAGGAACACTCGGTATGAACGTCAAATTAGGCATGCGGATTCCGCCCAAAATCGGGTCGGAAGGAATGAAAGAGACGGCTCAGTGGGCGGCTGAAATCGGTTTGGATGTTCTGGATATCCCTAATTTGACTCCTCAATGGAAGGAAGCTTGCGATCAAGCGGGAATTGGGATCGGGTCGATCGACGCTCATCACACGTCCCGGCTATTAAGCCGCGACGAGACGCGCCGCGCGGAAGCATTGGAAGCCGCGAAGCAGCAAATGTCCGCCATTTCCGCTCTGGGCGGAAGCATCCTGTTCATGTGTCTTGTGCCGGAGGATCACTCGCTTCCGCGCAAGGAAGGGTTCGCGATCTGGAAGGATACGTTCCCTGAGCTTGTACGTCATGCGGAGCAGACGGGAATCTACATTGCCATCGAGGGTTGGCCTGGCCCTGCGCCGTATTACCCAACGCTCGGCTGTACGCCTGAGATGCTACGGGCGATGTTCGAAGCAATCCCGTCCAAGCATTTTGGCTGGAACTATGATCCATCGCACTTGGTTCGTCTCGGCGTGGACTATCTGCGCGCACTGAGTGAATTCGGGGAGCGCGTCAATCACTGTCATGGCAAGGATACGGAAATCCTGCACGATGAACTGTACGAATGCGGCGTGATCACGTCGACCTTCGGCGAGAAATACGGGTTCTCCGAAGGCTCCTGGCGGTATACTATTCCCGGACACGGCGATGTCGACTGGGGCAAGGTGGCGGTTCGTCTGGACCGGCTCGGTTATTCGGGAGCCGTTAGCATCGAGCTTGAAGACCACCGCTTCTGGGGCTCATTGGAAGCCGAGCGGCAAGGGGTTATTAAGGCAGCGGAGCATTTAGCCAAATTCTTTAGATAGATAAATAGAGAGAGAAGCAAAGCCGGTCATCCTGCGAGATGGCCGGCTTTGGTTTGTTTGCTGCGCGCCTTCTGCTAATGGGAGCTGCGGACTGTTAGCTGGGCTCGCGCTGTAAGGATGGAAAACGGCGTTACAGCCATCGCGCGATGGGAGACTGTATCTCTGTCAAGAAAGTGGACACAGTTTTTAAGCGATCTGGAGTTGCTCATAGTATCTTTTCTCGAACTGATGCGGGGTCAGGTAGTGAATGGACGAATGGATCCGGATACGGTTGTACTCGAGTTCAATGTACTCGTAAATCGCATCGTATGCTTGCTTGCGGGTCTTGAAGGTGGTTTGGTAGATGAGTTCTTTCTTAAGGACACTGTGAAAGGCCTCGATGCAGGCGTTATCGTAACAATTTCCTTTTCGACTCATGCTTCCAATCATCTCATTCGCCGCCAGTCGCTCGCAGTATTCCGTCGAGGCATACTGTGAACCTCGGTCCGAGTGGTGGATTAACCCTTTCGGCGGCTTTCGATGTAAGACAGCCTTGTCAAAGGCGTCTAGCACCAGCTCCTTGGTCATGCGTTCGCCAAGCGACCAGCCCACGATCTTGCGAGAGTAAAGATCCATAATACTCGCTAGATATACCCAGCCTTGCCGCGTGGCAATGTAGGTGATGTCGGCTACCCAAACTCGATTGGGTGCATCCGGTTTGAACGCACGATTCAGCACGTTTTCAAACACGGCCATGTTGTGCTTCGAGTTCGTTGTTGCTTTTTGCTTCTTCACTGTAATCGAGCGAAGTCCCATGTCCTTCATGTAACGACTCACCGTTTTGGTGGAGACTGTCCAGCCTTCTTCGCGCAGCTTTTCAGCGATCTTATCGCTCCCATAACGTTGCTTGAAGCCATCGAAGTGGTGCCTGATGCGTTTCTTCAGCTTCTGACGGCGTTTCTCCTGCTCGCTTGGTTTTCGCTTGACCCACTTGTAATAACCGCTTCGGGATACATTCATGACACTGCACATCTTCTCAACACGAAACTGGAAGCGGTGTTTATGAATAAATGAGTAAATCAGTCTCGGTTTTTCGTGAAGAAGTGCATCGCCTTTTTTAGGATTTCATTCTCTTCTTGCAACTCGCGATTCATTTGTTCAAGTTTATTCAAACGCTCGTAGTCGACGAATAACTGGGACTTCTCCCCAGTATCGGCAAACCTCTTTCTCCAGGCGCGGATGGTACTTACCGGGATATCCAGCTCCTTTGAAACTTCAGACGGGGATTTCCCTGTTTCTTGCATGTGCTTTACGGTTTGACGTTTGAACTCATCATCAAAATGTTGGCGAATATCTCCCATGACACACCTCGACCCTTATTGTTAGTTTTATTGTAACAGGTCGCTACTACGGTGTGTCCACTTTCTAGTCTAGCTGCAGACGGTGGTCTGTAAGTCCGTTTTAGGGACTTACAGAAGCAAAAGTCGAGGGGAGGGGATCGAGGGGCGCGCTGTAAGGATGAAAAACGGCGTTACAGACATCGCGTGAAGGGAGACGGTGGTCTGTAAGTCCGTTCTAGGGACTTACAGAAGCGAAGGGCGTGGGGGTGGGAGTTAGGCGCGCGCTGTAATGGGGAATAGGCTCCTCTATGCTTTCGGATTTGAGTAGACCCGCACATTCTTGGCAGTGCCAACGGTCACAAAAGAATTCATCGTAATTCGACCTCCTCGATTTGGTTATGGCGAAGGCGAGAGATCATGCTTGCCATCGAGTATGGCTGATCACATCCAACGATAACATACGGGCCATCCGTTATTATAAAAAAGAGGCTTCGACATCAAGGCCATCCACCGGCACGCCATTCCGGAAGCAAGAAAGATTAAACCATCGATCCCTGATCGGACTGGAAGGTATACCTGTTCAACATGAGATCGGGTTTGAATATTTACTTGTAAATAATGGATCTTGCGAGTAATATACGAGTTAAGAGTGAGCTGTGTGTGACTGGCGGAGCATGGGGAACCATGAGGGAGCACATGGAATAGCGGCCGTACGCCTGGGCAAAGTATTCGGATTAGATCCGGATGCTTTTTTTCGTTTATATAGAAACAGGGAGGAGCTATTGTGGTGGAATCAATTCATCTGCGCCATGGAATGAACCCGCATCAGTTGAACGCAACATTATTTGCCGTAGGGAAGTTACCGATCCGGATCTTGAACGGCCAGGCGAGCTATATCAATCTATTGGATGCCTTGAATGCCTTCCAGCTGGCTTCGGAATTAAGAAGATGCATCGGCCAGCCGGCTGCGGCTTCGTTCAAGCATGTTAGTCCTGCCGGCGCAGCCGTCTATTCGCCGCTCGGGGACGCTCTACTTCAAGCCTATTTCGTCCAAGGGCTGGAGCTCTCTCCATTGGCCGTAGCATATGCTAGGGCAAGAGGGGCGGACCGGATGTCTTCATTCGGAGACTGTGCAGCTTTCAGCGATCGGGTCGATATAAGCGTCGCGAATTTGCTGAAGAAAGAGGTGTCGGATGTTATCGTTGCACCTGGCTATGACGCGGATGCGTTGAGCCTGCTCAAAGAGAAAAAGAGCGGCGGCTACCTCATTATCGAGATCGATCCCGACTATATCCCGGATCCGATTGAGCGGCGAACCGTATTCGGCATTACATTCGAGCAGGAAAGAAACAAGGCAGCGATTTCGGAAGAGCATCTGCAGCATATTGTCACGGTTCAGGACCGGATTCCTGCAGCATCCAAGAGAGATCTTCTGATCGCCATGATTACCTTGAAATACACGCAATCCAATTCCGTGTGCTTTGCGCTTGACGGTCAGACCATCGGCATCGGTGCCGGTCAGCAATCCCGGATCCATTGTACGCGGCTGGCTGCGGATAAAGCGGATAACTGGCGGTTAAGACAGCATCCTGCCGTGCAACAGATGCGTTTCCGTACAGGTCTGACGCGTGCGGAGATCAATAATGCGATTGACGGCTGGATCAACGACCATTTTACATCCAATGAGGAGCAGCAGTGGAGACGGCACTTTCATATCGTGCCTGATCGACTTGCAGAGGCAGAGAAACAGCAATGGCTAGCGGGTTTAAAAGGCGTATCCTATGCTTCCGATGCGTTCCTCCCGTTCCGCGACAATATTGACCGGGCGGCTCAAAGCGGCGTTAAATACGCCGTTCAAACCGGCAGCTCGACCCGCGACGCTGAAGTTATCGAAGCGGCCAATGAATACGGAATGGTAATGGCTTATTCCGGTATCCGTTTGTTCCATCATTAACTGATCGGAGGTACGAGCGCTATGGAGGTTATGTACAAGAATTATGTGATCAGCGACGACAAGACAAGGATCAACGTTCAGACCGTGATCGATTATTTGACCAGAAGCTATTGGGCTCATAATAGACCGATAGAGAAAATTAAGAAATCGATTGCGAATTCGGCGTGCTACGGCGTGTATGATGGAGAGCAGATGATCGGTTTTGCGCGAATCATTACGGATGGCGCCACGATGTACTATTTATGCGATGTGTTTATTTTGGAGGCGTACCGAAAACAAGGGATTTCGAAGAAGCTCGTCGAGACGATTACGAACGCTCCTGAGTTCGAGTGGATGACAGGATTACTCGGGACGAAAGATGCTCATGGACTTTATGAACAGTTCGGATATCATAAAGAGGGAGAGCGCATGATGAGAAGAATCCCGCAAGCGATCAAGAAGTAGACGGAGGTCACAGACGACTCTCGTCTTCAGTTCCACTTAGGAGTGTTGGGTTTGGGTGAGTATCTATTTGTATGGTTAGTGGGATTGGCGGCCGGGGCGGTCAGCGGCGTTATTGGAACAGGCTCGTCCATTATGCTGCTGCCCGTTCTCGTCTTTACATTCGGACCCAAGCAAGCCGTGCCCATTATGGCTATCGCTGCGGTTATGGCGAACATCTCCAGAATGATCGCCTGGTGGCGCGAGGTCGACTGGCGGGCTTTCGCCGCTTATTCGCTTACGGGCGTGCCTGCCGCAGCCATCGGGGCCCGAACGTTGTGGATCTTGCCGACGCATATGGTCGATATCGGCCTAGGCATTTTTTTCCTGGCTATGATTCCTGTACGGCATTGGCTTGATGCACAGCGAATACGCATTCGCTTATGGCAGCTGTCCGCCGCCGGTGCCATGATCGGCTTCTTGACCGGCGTCGTGCTCTCAACCGGCCCTCTCAGCGTGCCGGCGTTCACTTCCTACGGATTAATGAAAGGCGCCTTTCTTGCCACGGAAGCCGCCAGCTCGCTTGCCATCTATGCAAGCAAGGTTGTGACCTTCCATGAGCTAGGCGGTCTTCCGATTACTGTGATGACTCAAGGCATTATCGTAGGCGTCTCGCTCATGCTCGGAACATTCGTCGCCAAACGGATTGTGCAGCGTATGAGCGTGATCTCCTTCCGGTATGTGCTCGATGTGCTCCTTCTGGGATCCGGGGTTTCAATGTTGTGGACGGCGCTTCACCAGCTTCTTAGCGGCTGATCCAAAGAGGCAAAAGGAATGAATTTTAATCCGCATGGCGAAGCCGAGCATTTTCTTATATGAGCTCGTATCACTTCTCTCACTAGATGAAAGGAAGAGCTGGCATTTGGGGACTGAGTATGGAGGAGGGCTTCAATGATTCGTTTAGCTGCGGCAGATGACGCGCACTTGGTACATCACTGTATGATCAGGGCTTTCGAGGAATATAGGTATGCCGACATTCCTTCAAGCGCGCTTGATGAAGCCGTTAACTCGATTGAAGAGTCGTTCAGGAGCGGTATGGAACAAGCCTTGGTGTATGTGGAGGATGGAATTCCGTGGGGATCGGTCAGGTTCAAGACAGATGCGGACTCGTTGTACTTCTTCCGGTTATCGGTATGCCCTGAGGCTAGAGGGAGAGGGATTGCAAAATCCATGCTGGCCTGGCTCGAAAATATGGCTCGCGAGCAGGAGAAGACAAAGCTGTGGTGCAGAGTCCGAATGTCGGTACCCCAGAATATTCTGCTGTACCAATCCATGGGTTATCAGGTACATAAGGAAGAGGTCGTTATAAACCCTAACGGCTTTCCCGTGAGAACAGTCCTGATGCAAAAAGAAATAAGCTAGAGACGGCTGCCTCGGGGCAGTCGTTTTTGCGTTCTTATGGCAGATTCCGATGCCGACAAAATATGTTGGCTTCAGCCGAAGGGTTTTTGCAGCTGCAAAGCCGAAAAAGGGCGTTACAGCGCTCGAATCGGTCGCGGTCGAAGAGGTTTTGCAGCCGTAATGCCGAAAAAGGGCGTTACAGCACCAGCATCTACTCGACCAACATATCTATTGACAATATATTACCAGTCACTATATTGTATTAATATTCAAATGAATGAATAAAAATGCAATACAGGGGGTAGTGAATGAAGCATCTCTTGACGCTAAAGGAACTGGATAAGCAAACCTTGACCGCCATCATTCAACAAGGCATCGAGATAAAGAACAAACCTGAACGATACTACCGCGCGTGCGAAAGAAAAGGGCTGCTGATGCTTTTTCAGAAAACGTCGACCCGAACGAATCTGTCCTTTCAATCCGGCATACAGCAAATGGGCGGCTATCCCGTCACGATGGACTGGAATTCAAGCAACTTTCGTATTTCGCCCATCAAATATGAAGCGCGTTACGCTTCAAGGAACTGCGATTTTATTATGGCGAGGTTGAAGAATCATTCGGATTTGCTGCAATTAGCCGAGCATTCCCGTGTTCCCGTAATAAACGGCTGCTGCGAGAAATATCATCCTTGTCAGGCATTGGCGGATTTCATGACGATCTACGAGGTGAAGGGGACCTTTCTCCGGTGTGACGCTGACGTATGTGGGAATCCACAATAATGTTGCCAACTCTTTGATAGCGGGCTGCATGACATTGGGTATTCATCTTCAGCTCGTGACGCCTATTATCAACGATGCTTCATGGGATGAAGAGCTGATGGAGACGGCCTATCGGAGCGGGTATGTCGAGAACGTGGGAAGCATTTCCGAAGCTCTTCCGGGGACGGACTTTATCTATACCGATACATGGGTGGATATGGAACACTACCAAACGGATCACTACGAGGATGAAAAGAATCGAAGAATCCAGCTGATGATGCCGTTCCAGATCAATAAGCAAAACCTGGGCAGCTTCACCCCCTACATCATGCATGATATGCCCATACATCCCGGATTTGAAATCGAAGAGGATCTGATCGAATCGGATCAATCGATTATATATCAGCAGGCTGAGAACAGGATGCATGTTCAGAAGAGTTTGCTGCTGTATTTGCTTGAGGACTAAGGGAAGAGATGGATACAGCTATACTTTCCCTAGACATCCTAACATGCAGGAGTTAGTATAAATGAACATTAATGGAAATGGAGTGATAGCGATGAATGCGAAACGAGCGGCAATGGCGGATATCCGTAAGAAATCCGAGGTGCGGAAGGGATAATCGACCTGCGTACACCTTCCGTGTCGTAAGAAAATTCAATACATGGAGGGAACTAGATGTTGGATACGAATGGGAACTACCGGGGCTATGTTGCCGAAACGTATGATATATGGTGGAATGGCGACACGTTCTTTGATACACAGTTCTATAAAAGGCTCATGGATGAAGTGCCGGGAATGGCTCTGGAGATCGGCTGCGGAACAGGACGATTGCTATTGCCTTATTTAAGTGAAGGGTATGAGGTTGAAGGCGTTGATTGCTCTGATGAAATGCTGGATTCTTGCCGGAAAAAGGCCGCAGAGAAGGATCTGTCTCCTGTCTTGTATCGACAATATATGCAGGAGCTCGATTTGCCCAAGAAATACTCAACGATCTTCATCCCCTTGGCATCTTTCATGCTTGTAGCCGACCGTAATGAAGCCATGCAGGCTCTAAGCAAGTTATACGCCCATCTTGAAGAGGGCGGGCAAGTGATCATTCCGTTGTTTATCCCCCAGAACGCAAACAAGAAGGAATGGACGGCCGCCCATTCGGGTAAGCGCCATGACGGTTCGGATATTCTGGTAAGCTCGACATCGTCGATCCATCTTCATGAACAAGTTCAGACCAAGATCGAACGATATGAAATTATACAAGGCCACAGTCTTGTGGAAACAAAGTTCTACACAATGAAGCTGCGATGGTATTACAAGTATGAATTCACGATGATGCTGGAAAAGTTCGGGTTCCACGATATTTCGATCTACGGCGGGTATGATGGTCAGCCCATGAATGACGACCAAACCTTCTTCATATTCAGAGCAAGAAAGCAGCATGGGTGAAGGCCGGTATGTAGAGGCTTGACAGCGGGCAAAGATATGGTGGCAAGGTTACATCACGGTTGAGAAATTTGCAGAAGCTGTCGGCGTTCGGAAAAAGTTGAATGCAAGGACAGCTAAGGGGCATGTAAGAATGAAAGATCATGAGGTTCAATTAGTAGAAGAAACCATCAAACGGCATGTTTCATCCGAGGCCGCCGTGATAAGCATCGAAAGTCGGCCTATCGGCATGGGCTTGCAGGCCGTCGACTTGGTGCGGCACAACGTCAGGCTGCAAGTGAACCAAGAAGAGATAGGCATCTCTCTCATTACGAAGAAAGCCACATACATCGAGCGGTCGACGATCTCCCTATTATTTTCGCAATCGGCCAACGTGCCTTATAGTCTATCTTCGCATCCGGACTCCCTGGACAGAAGCTTGATGTGCATACAGGATGTAGATTACGAGACGGATTACAGCAAGCTGGACATTGATGCGCTTCAGCAGAAAGAAATGCAAGCTTTGGCTTGCATCCATAGAACCAACATCGGAAAAGAGGCGGCATTGCCATGGTTACCGCGCGTCGATCAAGCACATATAAGCGAAATGCTGAACACGCGCTGGAAGCCTTCTTGGGAGGCCGCCAAAGATAATCAAGCATTCATAGAAGAGTTTGGCGCATACACCGTATCCGCGATTGAGGAGACAGCGCATCATATCGTGAAGGATATTGAGGCCGTCATTCAGGATGAACGAACTTATACATTAATCCATAACGACCTCAATCCGGGAAACGTTCTCGTTCATCGTAACGAAGAGGTTTATTTTATCGACTGGGAGGAAGCGCGTTACGGCTCCCTATTCTTCGATATTCCGCTTCGGTGCAGCAGCTTGAAGCTGGCAAACGATTATCGGGATCTGCTATGCTCCTTAGGTATTGAGATCCCACAAACCCGGTATGAACAGCTCTTCGCCATCGCGTCCCGATACTTGGGCATTCGTTACATGAGCTGGAACCTCAGCGCTTGGCAGCATAATCAACAGGCGAAGAACGACTTGAAGAAATATATCGGGATGGTGATCGACCCGTTGTTTTGACGGGGTACCGGGTTGGAGGGGGGAGTAGGATGATTCCAGATCATATCAAGGCGCAAGCGTTCGCCCTGCTCGGCTGTCAGCCTGCCGAAGCTAGACTGTTGGGAGGCTACGATAACAACGTATATGAGATCAATCGGGGCGGCGAGCCTATCGTTGTGAAACTATTAGACAGGTCAAAGGCGGCCGAGAGTCAAGTTCGAGCCGAGATGGAATGGCTGGAATACTTGGTTTTGCACGGGTTGAAAGTGGCTAGGCCAATACGATTGATTGAAGATACATACATTAAGCCCATTTCGGATGATATCTATTGTATCGCCTATCACAAGGTGAACGGGGGGCATATCGATCCACAGGACAATCATGTCTGGAATTATGCGCTGTTCGAACAATGGGGAGAGCTGATGGGGAAGCTGCACGTTCTCGCCAAAACCAGAACCGATCAAGCTGTTCATCCTCTAAGGATGATTACGGCTTCATTCATGGCGATTTGCATCATCACAATCTATTGCTTAGCGGCGATGAGTTAACGCTCATCGATTTCGGAGATTGCGAGTATCATTGGTTCGCTTATGATATCGCGATCGTTATCTACCATGCTGCCCAAACCGTGCGAGCAGGACGGGCAAGGGAAACGTTCACCAGATCCTTCTTCTCCTCATTCATGCAAGGATATAGGGCGGGTAATCCCGTCATTCCGGCTTCTTTTCTCCCTCAGATCGATTATTTTATCGACTACAGACGCTTCTACTCTTACGCCTACCACAGCGTTTACGCCGACAAGAGCCACCTCACGGAACAACAGCTGTGCCTCCTCCATGAGATGAGATTATCGTTGATGAAGGGAGAATCGTATTTAGGAATATCGATTGTGCCTATGTAAACGATTTGAAGAGAGGGGATGGAGAGATGAAAACCGTCATCTATATGGTCAGGCATGCCGAATCGCCATATGTGCATGGAGAAGAAAGAACCAGAGGGCTATCGGAAGCGGGACACCGAGAAGCCAAGCGGGCCGCAGAGGCGCTGCGGGAGATGGAGATTCATTATGTGGCTTCCAGTCCGTATGCGCGTGCTGTACAAACGGTACAAGACATCGCGAGCGATCGTTCTCTTAGCGTCGACGAATATGAAGACTTGAAGGAAAGGTCGATTAAGGGGGAGAATGAGACGGATTCTTGGGAGGTACTGGAGGAAGCGATCCGCAGATCCTTCGAAGATAAAGATTATGCCCTGGACGGAGGCGAATCTACCCTTCAAGTGCAGCGGAGGTCCGTTCCGGTAATTGGGAAGCTGCTTGACGAGCACCAAGGAGAGAATATAGTCATTGGAACACACGGCAATATTATGACGATCATTATGAATCATTATGATGAACGGTACGGATATGAGTTTTGGCGGCAGACCTCGAAACCGGATATCTATAAACTTGTATTTGACGGGCAGCGGCTGGAAGCTGTCGAGCGAATTTGGCATTGATGATCGCCTCTTATTACCTAAATTGAATATTGTTGACAAAGTTTATGCGCGTTACTATACTGAAATTGATTTTGATATTGTCTACAATATTCGTTTTGATCAATTCAACAATGAATAAGGGGATAGTACAATGTTGAATGCGAAGCAGCGATTTCTCATGGATACATACGGCTATGTTGTTGTACCGAATGTGGTAGAAGAAGATTTAATGAGCCGAGTCCGTCAAGCGATGGACCGGATGGACCGGGAGCTTCCGGTCCATCAGCTTAATGAGGAGCCTTGGCCGCCCGGGAAGCCGCGCAAATCCACAGGAACGCCCTATTTTTCAAAATTCGGCCCGTGCATCGAGTACGATCCTTCCTTCCTGGAGATTGCGATGCATCCTAAAGTAATGGCCATTGCAGAAGATATTGTCGGCGGGCCCGTTCGCTATGAAGAGCAGGAGTGCTCCATCAATAGCAAGCATCCCGAAGACGATCATATCGATGTGAAGAAGCTGGGGTGGCACCGCGGGATCGGGACGGATTTCTCCGTATTCAACGGCGAAGGCAGGAAGCATTACTTATGGATCAAAGCCATCGTATTCCTGACGGACATCGGCCCGGAAGATGGCGGAACGAGCGTAATCCCCGGAACCCAGAATAAGGGAACGGTTGAAGATCTCATCCCCGACCTGGAGCCGTGGATGGTTCATCGGGCTCAAGGTCCGGCGGGCAGCGTGCTCTTCTTCTCGGAAGCGCTTATCCATTCCGTCACCCCGATTCTGTCGGATAAGAAGCGCTACATTATGATTACCGGCTATGTGCCGCCATTCATGCGGGAATACAGCGCGGAAGACTGGGTTAGCGAGGCATTCCTGGAGAAGGTTGGGGAGAAGGAACGGATCTTCCTGACGGGCGATCATCCGAAGAGAAGCCGTTACAGTTACCGCCGATTATAAAACGAGAAGTGGGAGCCGAACGCCGCTGCGCAGCCGCGTTCGGCTCCCACTTCTTTTGACCTTAAGCGCAGGGGCAGCAAGAAGGCGATAAGGGAGCCTGTCGACTAAGCCTGGGCAGCGCAGCAAACGAATGAGCCCTCCTCATGTTTTGAAAGGGCTCTTTGGTCGATTATTGACCGACATTTCGGGCGTAATCAAGTACACCGTCTTATGCAACTCATGGGTCTCAAAGCGATCTTTGAAGCCCAAT
Source organism: Paenibacillus spongiae (assembly GCF_024734895.1). Classification (NCBI taxonomy): domain Bacteria; kingdom Bacillati; phylum Bacillota; class Bacilli; order Caryophanales; family Paenibacillaceae; genus Paenibacillus; species Paenibacillus spongiae. Next base: position 6,507,815 of record NZ_CP091430.1, on the reverse strand, counting down.
TCGAACAAACAGCTCCAAGCCCAGTATACTTGCCTAATTTGCTTCGCGGCTTAACACCGCATGCTGCACAGGCAGAAATCCCTACGACCGGTTGCTGTTGCCGGATGCTTGCATGCAACCACTATCGTGCAGATACATGAATGATGAGGTTTAATGTTGTATTTTATACAACATCATTTCTTTATAAAGCCCCCAATTGCCGAAATGTTGTATTTTATACATCAATGTAGTGATGAAATCAGGGATTAGCCGTATTCAGGAGGAATTCTTGTACAAAGTGCAACAATATCCGGATTATCAAGGTTTTTGCTATAGCAATGTTGTATAAAATGCAAGATTACAAATCCTCACCTATATATGTAACCCTATCCAATCCCGCACACAGCTCCTAGCCCGCGGAGTCTCGCTGCATGACGGCGGTCGGTTGACCACATGCGGGAACGCATGCGCGGCGTCGGTTGTAATCTGGAATAAACTGACTTACGCCTGTGGATAATGGAGTAGCCAGGACGGGGTGACCGACCTCCTGTGGTTTTTTTGCTTCTTGCTGTGCCTTGCTCAGATGTGAGTCATATTAGCAAATACCTTTCCAAGCCTTTTCAAAGGACGGCGACAACTGTTTCACCTTCAGATCTATCGCCATTTGCTTTCATCAAAAATCGGCCCTTAAAAAAGGAAATACATACGTCGCGGTGAAGTTTTACAGGGCATCTTGATGGCAGCTGAATGGATGTGGAAATGGAAATGGAAATGGGAATGGGAATGGGAAGGACACTAATCGGCGTGAGGTGCTCGCTTGCCGGGCACTTCGATGACGCGAGAACTGGAGATGAATGCGATGGAGATCCAAGCACTGACGTCTGCGATCAGAGATCCTCTGATCAAGCGAGGCGTGGAGGAGGCAATCCGCAAGACTTTGCTGCCCGCGCTGCGAGAGGAAGCGTTTCGCGGCCATTTTATCGTCGATGCAGACGGAACGCACTTCGGCAAGGAATCGGTATTTCCCGGTTTGGATGCTTGGGAGATCGCCGGGGCTTATCTATGTCTCGGCAAGACGCGCAGCGTGCTCGATTTCTTCGAGTTCGTTCAGGCTTCCCAGCGTGCCGACGGACATATTCCGTTCGCGGTGTTTCCCGACGGACCCAATCTGGACCTCACCACCCATCTGCGCGGGGTCGACTATCCGGCCGATGTCTTTACATACCCTTCGCCAGATTGGGAAGGGCACCCGCTGGAAGCTGGCTTGCGGCGCTGGGTCCGGTTATTTAAGCACTGGGTTCCGACCAATCCGCTCGGCGTGCTGGCGCCGGTCAGCTATATTTTGATGGCGGAGGAGATCGTCCGGCATACCGATGACGTTCATTGGCTGCTGGAGAAGCTTGATTCGCTTGATAAGGCGGCCGAATATATTCGCTCGCGAAAGTCGGAGAACGGACTGATCGATGGAGCCGGCTTCTACGTTGAATTACATTTGCGCTACGAATGGGACGGGGTTACGCAATGCTATACGATCCACGTCTTTCGCATGCTTGCCCGTCTTCAACGATTAGCGGGAAATCCGGCACGCGCGGACGATTGGGAACGGGAAGCCGCGGTACTGGAGAACGATTTTCAGAAGCTATTCTGGCAAGGCGATCATTTCGCGGAATACATCCATCCCGAATTTGGTTTAGTGGACTTTCACGGCCTGACGGATGTGAATTGGGCTGCGATCGCATTCGGGATCGCAACCGATGAGCAAGCCGCCGCGGTGTGGCCGTTAATGAAAGCGGAGGAACGGCTATGGCGCGGCGACATGCCAAGCCAGACGGTCGCGGTGCATTATTTGTTTCAAGCATGGGAGCTGCACGAACGTCTTCCTTTCGAGGGACGCAATATGGGCCCGCTGCATGATGTCTCCGCCATGGGACGCGTCTGGTATTTGGAAGCGCTTGCATGCTTGCGGATGAACGATACCGAACGTTTGATGACCTCCATACGTCTCGTTTGCCAAATGGGCGAACGGCACGACTGGTTCTGGCATGAGCGCTATCAACCGATGCAGACGTGGGATGTGCAGCCGACAGGGGCTTATAAATATTGCGAATATGCAGCGATCCTGGTGCGGCTCGTGCTTAGTAACCCCGAGTTGTTCCGGTAATTCGGTTCATCATTTTCATAACGGGAGATGAGATAGGTGAGAGATACAAGTTTATCGTACGCATTGACGGAGTTGTTGGAAGATGCAGCCGACAGGCTGTTAGCCGGAGATATCCTTGGCACGGCCGATCCTCGGAATATCGCCGCTGCCATCGATGAGTTCTGCAACCGACGCTTGAATAGTCCCGTTAAGCAATGCCTGTATGCCGGCTTCAGCGTCGGCGCGTCGTTTGGGCTGGAGCTCGCGGACAGCAGGCAGGTGTTCATGAAAGTCCATAAACTGACCGGTCCGGAAACGATAACGGCCAATTCGAAACAATCGCTAACCGCTTCTTCGACGGTACAGAAGCATTTGGCGGAAAGCGGCTTTCCATGCCCGGAAGTGCTCATTATGCCGGAGGAATTCGGAGCCGGCATCGTAACGGTCGACGCCTATGCCACGCCGGGCGAGCAGCAAGACGCGCACGATCCGCTGATTCGCAGAGCGATGGCGGAGTCGCTGGCGGAGCTGATCGAGCGGGCGCGTCCCTACCGATCACTGCCGGGACTGAATCCAGGCGCGTTCTGCGCGAGCCGGACGCTCTATCCCGTTCCGCACAATGCTCTGTTTGATTTCGATAAAGCCTATAAAGACTCGGATTGGATAGACGCGATCGCCAGATCGGCCAAAGACGAAATCGATGCCAACCGCTCGAATTATAATCTGGTGCTGGGACATGTCGATTGGTCCGCCAAGCATTTTCGCTTCGAGAACGGGAAGGTCGCCATGATTTACGACTGGGACAGTCTGAAGCTGGAGGATGAGCTTCATCTGCTCGGTCTCGCGGCGGCGACCTTTCCGACGAACTGGGATATTCCCGTCGTTATCACGCCCTCACAGGAAGAATCCGCATGGTTCGTCAGAGAGTATGAAGCGGCGCGCGGGATTCCCTTTACAACGCAGGAGTTGGCGGTCATTTCCGCTGCAGCTACGTATGTGATGTCCTACGTCGCCAGATGCGAACTGGCGATCAATCCGAACAATGAGCGGTATGAGGGCAGTTTCCGTGAAGCGCTTCAGACGATGAAAGGAAACCGCTTTATTGCCTGGTAAACGGTGCCGCCAGCGTGTTGGAGAGGAGTTTCCAATGAGAGCGAAGCTGAAGTTTCCGTCCTTATCGCTGTATTATCGGCTTGTTCTGACGTTTCTTCTCGTGCTGCTTCCGCTATACGGGTTGACCTTGATAATGAGCGAAATCAACTCGAATGTCGTACAAGACGAGGTTACGAAATCGATGACGTCGCGGGTCCAGCTGTATCTGGATCTATTGGAGGAGGATTTCGATCGGATCCTCAAATTTCAACAGGAATTCGTCAACAACGAGGATTTGATTAAATTAAGCACGGCCGCGAATATCATGTCGGATTTCGAGAAGTCACAGGCGATCCTGCGGCTGCAGAGCCGGTTGTATCTGATTAAAGATTCGAGCCAATTCATCGAGAATGTCAGCGTGAGTATTCCGCTGCTCGACCGGACGATTTCTTCCAATGCCAAATACGTCGAGCCGTTTGACACGGAGGAATACGAAGGGCTGGTTACGCAAAGCAACCGGTACGTGTCTCCTTTCGTATATTGGCGGGACCGGCTGTACATCAGCAATTTCTATCCGTTATCCGCTTCATTGACCCAGCAGCCGCCGATCTTTGTCGTCGGCATTCAACTCTCCAAGGATGAAATCCGTCAAGCGCTGCAAAAGTTTACGATCGACGGCAAGGGCGGGGCCGTACTGATTTACGATCAGGAAGCCGATTTGATCTTCGCCAATCACGAAACCGATTTCCGAGAAACAGAGATCAATGCATTTCTTCAGGGCCGCGCCGACGAGCACAAACCGAATCTAACGCTTGAATCGATGGTCGTCGGCAATGAGCCGTACTTCGTCGTCTTCGACCGCTCAAGCCAATTCGGCTTTATGTTGATGATGTACGTCCAGGAGAAGCATATTCTCGGTCCGCTGCGAACGTTCCGGATCGGCTATTGGCTGCTGTCCGGCGTTTCGGTCATCATCGTCGTCATCTTCTCCTATCAGATCTTCAGGATGATCCATCAGCCGTTGACGTCGCTGGTGCATTCGTTCCGCAGAGTCGAAGACGGCAATTTCGGCATGATCAAACCGCATCAATTCAAGCATGAATTCCGCTACTTGTCCGATCATTTCAATTCGATGGTGATGCGGCTTAACGTGCTCATTCACGAAGTATATGAGCAGCGTTACCGGGCAAGTCTCTCCGAGCTTCGACACCTGCAATCGCAGATTAATCCCCATTTTTTGTACAACAGCTTCTTCCTTCTCTATCGTATGGCAAAAATGCAGGATTTTGACGTCATTACCCGGTTCACCAAATATTTGGGCGAATATTACCAGTTTCTCACGCATAGCAACACGAGCTCTGTCACACTGCAGGCGGAGGTCAATCACGCCCGGACGTATACGGAAATTCAACATTTCCGCTTTCATGACCGCATTACGGTGGAATTCGCCGAATTGCCTCCCACATTCAACGCTGTCCAGGTGCCCAGGCTGATCGTGCAGCCGATTATCGAGAACGCTTATGTCCACAGCTTGGAGCGAAAGGAAGAGAACGGACTTCTGCGGGTCTCGTTCGCCGAGGAGGACCGATGCATCATTATCACGGTGGAAGACAACGGCGAAGAATTGAGCGCCGGGAAGCTGGCCGATATGGATGCGCTTCTGCACATAATCGATCCTGATGAGACTGAAAGCGCAGGCATCTATAACGTTCACCGAAGGCTGCAGATCGAATTCGGAATCAAGGGCGAATTGCGCTTTACCGTGAGCTCGCTTGGCGGCTTGCGGGCAGACATCGTCATTCCTTTGACCCAGGAAGGAAAGGAGGCCGATTGACATGTACCGCGTGTTGATTGTCGATGACGAGAAATATACGGTTGACGGACTCTACGAAATGCTGCATGAGATCGATCATATCGAGCTGGACATCTACAAGGCCTATTCGGCGAAGCAAGCCTTGCAATGGCTGGATCGGACGAAGATCGACATCGTTCTGTGCGATATCCAAATGCCGGGCATGAACGGCCTGGAGCTGCAGCGGGTCATCAATGCCCATTGGCCGTACTGCAAGATCATTTTTCTGACGGGTATTAACGATTTCAACACATCCCAGGCCGCGTTCCGGGGAGGAAGCGTCGATTACATCCTGAAGACGGAAGGCGACGAAGAGATCGTCAAGGCGCTCGAGAAGACGGTCGCCAGCCTCTCCGAACATTTCAGGAACGAACAAATCCTGCTTAAAGCCGCGGAACAGCTGTCTGCTGCAATACCGGCGCTGCAGAAAGAGTTTCTCACGAGCTTACTGGAGAACGAAGAAGCCGCCCTTCGTTTGAAACAAGAAGATTTCGATCAGGCATACATTCCGCTGTCTGCGGGCATGCCCGTCGTTATCGTGTTAGGACGGGTGGATCGCTTTAGCCCTCATCTCAACACGTCGGAACGAACGATTCAGCTGTATGCGATTCGGAATATCGCGAAGGAGTATTTGAGCGGTTTGCAGCTTGCGGCAGTCATCCTTGACGAGGCGCGGTTCGCTTGGTTCATTCAACCGGAAGAGGCCGGCGAAGAACCGGATCGGGCCCGCTGCATCCGCTTCATTCACGGGACGATGGAATCGATTCAGCGGACGTGCAGGGAGCTGCTGCAGCTTCCTGTTTCCTTGATCCTCGGCGATTCGTTTGCCGCTTGGCCGAATGTCGCATTGACATTCAAGCACCTGGAGAAGCTGTTGATCGTCGGCATGGGGCATGGGGGCGAAATGCTGCTCACCACCCAGACGCCGGATAAGGCGCCCGCCGGGGCCGAGCCGGCAAGGACCAAGCCGGATTTGCGGGGCAAACCGTTCTATCCCGAAACGCTGCATGCGCTCCTTGCCCAGGAACAGGAGAAGGATTTCCTCCGTGTCGTCGACGACTACATCGGAATGGACAAGGTGCTCTCCTACAATCACCACGATTACCTCGAAGCCTATTACGGCATGTCGACGACGTTTCTCTCTTATATCAACCAATGGGAGCTGGCGGGTCGGATCGCCGGCGATATCGACGTGGACAAACTGATGAATCTTCAGGCGCACCCGTCCAAGGAAGAGGCGCTAACTTATTTGCGATTCGCGGCGAAAGTGCTGTTCAAACAAAAGAAAGACGAGCAAGCCCAGCGCACGAACAAAGTGATCGATCAGATTAATCAATACCTCATGTCGAACCTGGGGAAGGATCTGTCGCTTGCCCGGCTGTCCGAGGTCGCCTATCTGAATCCGTCTTATTTGTCGCGCCTGTACAAGCAGCATACCGGCATCAACTTATCCGAGGCGATTATCGATTTGAAAATTGCGAAAGCTAGAGAACTGCTCGCAAATCCGGTTTATAAAATCCATGAGATCGGAGCGATGCTCGGATTTGAGAACGCTGGCTATTTTACGCGGTTCTTCAAGAAAAACATGGGTATGGCGCCGCAGGAATTCCGCGACCGGGGAAACAGGTAAAGAAAGGAGAAGAAACCGCAACATTGTGAAATAGGAAGGACGATGGGGCTGTTCTATAATGAAACCGTATACATTTTGCTTCCTGCGGAAGCTGATGGAGGGAGATACGGCAGGCATGGAGGAACTAGAATCGAACAAGCAGGAGGGGTCCGGCTCATCCGTCTTTGAGATGGATTTTTCCAGCTTCAAGCTTTCGGATGAGCAGAAGTTTCTGTTCGATCTGAAAGGCTACTTGGTCATTCCAGGCGTATTCAGCGAGGCGGAGACGGCGGCCATGCGGGAGCAGGTGTACAAGATTACGCATGAACCCGGCAATCTGGCGCCGCATGAGAAAACGGTACCCGGAGGCGCTTCGGAAGTCGTTCTACGCAATCCGGCCGTCAAAGGGGCGCTGAACACGTTGATCGGACCCGATGTCCGGCTGGACAATCAATTCGTCGTCTGGCGCGAGAAAGGCATGGGGGACTCGCAGGGACCGCATCAAGGGGGACCAGAGCGCAATCCGCATTTTCATTATCATGTATCGGACAGCCAGATCTACTCCGCGTTGACGCGCATGGTCGTCGAGCTGAACCCCGTCGGCAGGAGAGACGGCGGAACGGTGTTTCTACCGGGCAGTCATAAATCGAATTTCCGCATTCCGGCTTCCGTCCGAACGAAGAGAGATGACATGTACGAGCCGCTATTCGACGCCTATGAATGCCCGGCAGGCTCGCTGGTCTTCTTCAGCGAGAATACCTGCCACGCGGGCCCGGTCTGGAACAATCCCGACCATCCACGGGTGGCAATCTTATTCGCCTTCAACCACATCGGCTGCCGTTGGCACCGCCACCATAATGTGGCCCCCGAGGTGATCGAAGGGCTTGGTCCGGAAGCAAGGTGGTATTTCCGCGATATTTGGCCTTGGGACAACAATGACAAGTCCGGCAGGTTCGGCGGCCGGAACGTCGTGCAGGTGCATGCGGACGGTTCGCTGACGGCATCGCCTTAAACGTTCTGACGAAGGATCACGCGTTACTGACCTGCTTATACATCAATATAGGAGGGGTATAGGATGGCCTTCAAACAAAGATATTTGCTTGCGATCGTCTTGGTATTCTTGCTGATCGCTGCCACAGCGTGCAGCTCGGGAAACGGCAATAACGGGGGAAATAACGGCGCGAAGCCGGATAACGGAGCGCCCGTCAATTCCGGAGGGAACGCGTCCGAAGGAAATGCGGCGGGTGACGGCGGCAACGCGCCGGAGGCGGCGATTGAGCCGCTCGGGAAATACGATCCGCCTATCGAAGTATCCACGGTGCGGATCATCAATGATACGTACAAATTCGCCGAAGGCGACACAATCGACAACAACGTCTGGTACAAGGCCTACGAAGAAGAATTGGGCATCAAGATCAAGAATGATTGGGTTGTCAGCGGCGACGGCGTCGGCGGTCCGGGTGAGCAGAAGATGAACGTGTCCATCGCTTCCGGCGATCTGCCGGACATCATTCCGGTCAATGCGAACCAGCTGCAGCAGCTGATCGAAGCGGATCTGGTCATGGACATGACGGACGTATTCGAGAAGTACGCGTCTCCGTTGACCAAGGAAATCATGAACGCGGACGGCGGCTACGCGATGAAATCGGCAACCTCCGGCGGCAAGCTGATGGCGCTGCCGAATACGGGCTCCTCCATGGACGGGGCGGCGATGATCTGGCTCCGTTCCGATTGGCTGAAGAAGCTGAATCTGCCGGAACCGGTGACGATGGACGACGTGTATCGGATCATCGATGCTTTCACGAACCAAGATCCGGACGGCAACAACAAGAAAGATACGGTAGGGATCGCGCTTAACAAAGATATTATGGGCGGCTATGCGGGCTTGGACGGATTCTTCAACGCCTTCCATTCCTATCCGGGCATCTGGTTCAAGGACGCGAGCGGGAAGCTGGTTAACGGCAGCATACAGCCGGAAACGAAGGCGGCTTTGGCGAAACTCGCCGAAATGTACAAAAACGGCCAAATCGATAAAGAATTTGGCGTCAAGGACGCCGGCAAAGCGGGCGAGTCGCAGGGCGCCGGCAAGAACGGCTTCTCCTTCGGCCAGATGTGGAACCCGCTGTGGCCGATGGTATCGAGCAAGGATAACGATCCGAACGCCGAATGGCAATCGTATCCGCTCGTGTCCGTCGACGATCAACCGGCAAGGCCGCAAGTGTCCTTGGCCGTGGGCGGTTACTACGCGGTCAACAAGGATGCGAAGCATCCGGAAGCAGCCGTCAAATTGATGAATATGTTCATCGAGAAGAGCTACGGAGAAATGGCCGATCCGAATAAATACGGCAATGCCAACGGACTGGAAGTATTCAAGTATGCGGTTGAGATCGCCGCGCCCGCTACGAAGAACCTGGACGCCCATAAGGCTGTCACGGCAGCGATCACGAGCGGAGACGCCTCCAAGCTGAATCCCGAACAGAAGTTGTACTATGACAAGATCAGCAGCTGGTTGAAGAAAGAAGACGGCACGAACGAACGCTGGGCATACGACCGCGTATTCGGCGAGACGGGATCGTTCGTTGTCATCGACAAGTACGTGAGCGACAACCTGCTGATGAATAACGAGTTTTTCGGGGCGCCAACGCCCACTATGGTATCGAAAGGGTCCAGCTTGAAGAAGATGGAGCTGGAAGTATTCACGAAAATCATTATGGGTTCTTCCCCGATCGACGATTTCGACAAGTTCGTTAAAGATTGGAACAGCGTCGGCGGCGAGGCGATCACCAAGGAAGTCAACGAGTGGTATCAAGAGCAGCAATAATACAGCGGCCAAGAAAGCGGATAGCAGGCTAAAAGCAGACGGGGGAAAGTTCGAGGGCGACTTGTTTCACCTTATAGAATGTATATGTTTCACAACATACTCATTCCTATAAGGTCTATGGAAGAAACTAACTTCGCCGTCAGAGACGGCGATAGTCGTTTCTCCTTGTTTCCCCTTTTTGCATGCCGTGACACAGATCATTCGGCAGACGGGAGGATTGCAGCGTGGCAACAAAAAAATGGAGAAGGGAATTGCCATTGCACCTGATGGTGATTCCCGGCCTTATCCTGGTTCTTATTTATCATTACGGGCCGATGGCCGGGATTACGATCGCGTTTCAGAAGTTTATTCCAGCCAAGGGGTTCTTCGATTCCAAATGGATCGGACTCGAAAACTTCCGCTACGTGATGTCGCTGCCCGACACATGGCAGATTCTGTGGAATACCGTCTATATCGCCGTCATGAAAATTGTAGCGGGGCTGGTCGTCCCGATCACCGTCTCGCTTCTGATCAATGAAATGGGCAAGGCGCTCATCAAAAGGAGCGTCCAGACGCTCATCTATCTGCCTCACTTTCTATCCTGGGTCATTCTGGGCGGCATTCTGATCGATTTGCTGTCTCCGTCCCAAGGGATCGTGAACCAGTTTCTCGGGTACCTGGGCATCGAACCGATTTATTTTCTGGGCTTGGACGCCTGGTTTCCCTATACGCTCGTCATTTCGGACGTCTGGAAGGAATTCGGCTTCAGCACGATCGTCTATCTGGCAGCGCTGACGAGCATCAACCCTACGTTCTACGAGGCGGCGATCGTGGATGGCGCCAGCCGGTGGAAGCAGACCTTGTACATAACGCTGCCCGGGATGATGCCGATTATCATCCTGTTGACTACGCTCAGTCTCGGTAACGTGCTGAACGCCGGCTTCGATCAGGTGTTTAACCTGTATAGCCCGCAAGTCTACAAGAGCGGCGATATTATCGATACCTTCGTGTATCGGATCGGATTGGTCGATGCGCAGTACGGCGTGGCGACGGCGGTCGGTCTGTTCAAATCGGTCGTTTCCTTCTTCATGATCACCATCTCGTATTATCTCGCTTACCGGCTAGCGAATTACCGCATATTCTAGGGGAGGGGGCAATCGCCTATGCAGTACATGACGCCAGGCAGGCGGCTCTTCGTCATCGTCAACTATGCGTTTCTGATCTTGTTATCGCTGCTGTGCCTATTGCCGCTCATTCACGTACTGGCACTGTCCTTCAGCTCCAGTGCGGCTGCTACGGCGGGCTACGTGAAGTTCTGGCCGGTCGAGTTCACGACCAACTCGTACCAGTTCGTCTTGAAGAAGCCGGAGTTTCTCGCATCGGTCTGGGTGAGCGTTAAGCGCGTGGTGCTCGGCACGCTCGTAAACATGGTCTTGACGGTGCTGCTCGCTTATCCGCTGTCCAAGGAAGTGAAAGCATTCCGGATGCGCACCATCTACGTGTGGTTTTTCTTCCTCACCATGCTATTTGGCGGCGGACTGATTCCTTGGTATATGGTCATCAAGGAAACCGGTTTGTTGAATACGATCTGGGCGTTGATTATACCCGGCGCCGTTCCGGTGTTCAACGTCATTTTGTTGTTGAATTTTTTCCGGGGGCTGCCTAAGGAGCTCGAGGAAGCATCGTTCATCGACGGTGCCGGCCATTGGACGACGATGTGGAAGATCTTCGTGCCGCTCTCGCTGCCCGCCTTGGCGACCATTACTCTGTTTGCGATGGTCGGCCATTGGAATTCCTGGTTCGACGGCTTGATTCTGATGAATTCGCCGGATAACTACCCGCTGCAAAGCTACCTGCAGACTGTCGTGATCAGGCGTGACTTGTCGCTGGTGTCGCAATCGAGTCTCGCGGACTTGGCCAACGTATCCGACCGTACCAGTAAAGCCGCCCAAATATTTATGGGGGCGCTGCCAATCCTGCTGGTATATCCGTTCTTGCAGCGTTTCTTCATGAAGGGCATCGTACTTGGCAGCGTCAAGGAATAGGCGCTCTCTAGTTCCAAATTCGTACGAAGGAGTTGACTCCCGGTGAAAATAACACGCGTCAGCTGTAAACCCTTAATCCGCAAGGTTGAGAATCAATCGGCGCCGTCCTGGCTGTCCGAGACGGTCATTGCGAATCCGATGTCGATGTATCCGAAATATCATGCCCGCCGTTCATCGTGGATGGCGCCTTTTCCGAGCATGGCTGTACGGATCGATACGGACGAAGGCATTCAGGGGCTTGGCATCTCTTATGGCGGGGATTCGATCCGCTCGATCGTCGAGGAGCATTTCGCGAAGCTGCTGGTCGGCGAAGATCCGTTCGATATCGAACGGTTGTGGGATCAGATGAATAAATCTACCTTGCCTTACGGCCGCAAGGGGATGTCTTCGTTTGCGCTTAGTGCGACCGACAGCGCGCTGTGGGATATTATGGGCAAAGCGCTGAACCAGCCGGTATACCGCCTGCTTGGCGGCGCCACCAAGCCGGACATGCCCGTCTATCAGACGACCAACGATCGAACGGATTGGCAGGACGATTCGTTCTTCGGCGTGAAGCTGGCCATGCCTTACGGACCGTCCGACGGCCGGGAAGGGTTATTGAAGAACCGTGATCTGGTCAAGGAGTGCCGGGAGAAAATCGGCGAGAAACGGGAAATTATGCTGGATTGTTACATGGCATGGGACGTGGAATATACGTTCCGGATGCTTGATGCGCTCGAGCCCTACGGCGTTCGTTGGGTGGAGGAGGTGCTTGCGCCGGACAACATTCACGGGTATGAGAAGCTGGCCCGGTATTCGGGTCCGATCGCGATTGCGACGGGCGAGCACGAATACTTGCGATGGGCGCACCGCGATCTGCTGGCGACCGGCGCGATTTCGATTCTTCAGCCGGATGTCGACTGGGTCGGCGGCATTACGGAAACGAGGCGGATTAACGCCTTGGCCTCGGCCTGGGGCGTTACCGTTTGCCCGCACGCAGGCGGACTGCAGGCGCCGGCGCTCCATCTGATCAAGAGCCAGATCAACAGCCCGTTCGTCGAATGGGTCCGCACCTGGGACCGTGACAAGGGCAAACCGGAGCCCGCCGTCATCGGGATTCCCGATCCGGTGAACGGGAGAATCGCGCCGAGCGACGAGCCGGGCCTAGGCATCCGGCTGAACGAAGACATTTTGGCATAAGCCGCGTCGCAGACCTATGATTCATCATTCGATCGGAATAAGAAAAGAACAGCGGCCCTGTCAACTTGACGGAAGCGCAGCTGTTCTTTATTTGGATCTGCCAAGTGCGCGATGGTGTAAGTAAGATGCTATAAGCGCTGCATACTAGAAGGTTTTCCAGCAAGTTTAGTCATCGCACACTAGCCTTTCACGCTACCAAGCACGATACCGGATATGAAATAGCGCTGCAGAAGAGGATAAACGATTAGAATGGGCAGTGCCGCAATAAAAATTTGAGCGGCCTGGGTCGTTTTATTCGAAATTTGGCTCAGCATTTTAACCTGGTCCGATGATACGCTGTTAAGCAGAGTAGAATCGAACTTGACAATAACCGTCTGCAAATAGCTCTGCAGCGGATAATCCTGAGGCTTGTTCATCAGAATCAGACCGTCGAACCAGGAATTCCAGTGGCCTACTATGCTAAAGAGCGTCAGTGTCGCAATAGCCGGCACTGAAATTGGAACGAATAACTTCCACAGCGTCGTCCAGTGGCCCGCACCATCCATAATAGCAGCTTCTTCAAGTTCCTTCGGGAGCTCCCGAAAGAAATTAAGCAGAAGTATACAATTAAACACCGGTACTGCCCCCGGCAAAATTAACGCCCAAATGGAATCCAATATGCCCGTTTGCTTGATGGTCATGTACCACGGAATGAGACCGCCATTGAACAGAATCGTAATTAAGAAAAACCAGACAAACACGCCGCGCAGCCGAAATCTGGCAGCTTCTTTGGAGAGCGGATAAGCAATCAGAATCGTTAGGAGCATGTTGATTGGCACACCAATCAAGACTCGTTTGACCGAAATAAAAAACGACGTAAAAAACTCATGACGCCCTCCGACAAACTTATACGAGCTGATCGTAAAATCGATGGGCCACAATCCGACTTTCCCCGTTGCCGCGGCCGCGCTTGAACTGAGGGACACGGCCAATATATTAATGATCGGCAGCAAGCAAAGGAGAGCGACAACCAGCAAGAAAACGGAGTTAACCGCAAGGAATACTTTACGCCCTGTGGTTGGATAATGGTGCATGATTTAGGCCCCCTTATCAGAAAATGCGATAGTTGGCGAATCGGTATGCCAAACGATAGGACAACACGATCAGCGTGAAAGAGATGACGGATTTGATTAACCCGACCGCTGTTGCTAAGCCGTATTGGGCATCGATTAGACCAGTTCGGTAAACGAGAGTATCGATGATGTCACCCGTTTCATAAACGACAGGACTATACAGGTTAAACACTTGATCAAAGCCCGCGTTCAATACGTTACCAAGGCTTAGCACGGTAAGCAGCACCGCGACCGAACGGATACCGGGCAAGGTGATATGGAATGTCTGTCGCCACCTTCCGGCGCCATCCATGACCGCCGCTTCATAAAGCGTCGGATCGATGCCAGTCAAGGCGGCCAAATAAATAATGGTGCCAAAGCCGAATTCTTTCCACACATCCGAAATGATAAGCGTATACGGAAACCAGTGCGGATCGCCCAGAAAAAAGACAGGCTCCATTCCGAAAGTCTTAAGAAGGTTGTTTACGAACCCGTCATTCGGCGATAGGATATCAATCAAAATGCCGCTCAGAATGACCCACGACAAAAAATGCGGCAGGTAGACAAGCGTTTGGATGCCCCTCTTGAAGAGGGTATGGCGCACTTCATTCAACAGAAGCGCAAACACCATCGGCACGATCAGACCCGCTATTATTTTCATGACTGCGATGAAAACCGTATTCCAGAAAACTTGAAAAAAGTTTGGAATATCAAGCAGTTGACGGAAGTTGTCCAGTCCGATCCACTTGGAACCGAACATTCCTTTGGATGGAATAAACTTCTCGAATGCGATTACGATGCCTAGCATCGGCCCGTAGCTGTAAATCAGCACTAGGATCGTGCCAGGCAGCAGCATAATCAGCAGAGGAAGCTCGAGTCTCCATTGTCTAGACATACCAGCCCTCCATTGTGAAGCAAATTTCTCAGAAGAAATGAATGGGATGCGGCAGCCGCATAACGTCTGCCGCATCCCAATCCATTTCCTTATTTGCGATTTACTGATTTTTGGCGTACCAGTCATTTACTTCTTGTGTAATCTTGTCTCCGCCGAACTTTTTCCAATCGGACACGAACTTATCGAAGTCATCCGCTGACGAAACGCCCATAATGATTTTCGTGTACGTTTCCAGCTGCAGTTTATTGAGTGCAGACATTTTTTCAACCATAGTTGGGGTAGGAGCGGAATTAAACAACGTTTGCTTCACAAGGTCATTATCAATGATCTGCTGCACAAGATCGAGCGATCCGTCAGGCCCGAACGCTCCGAATTGCGCCCACTGTTTAACGTCGCCACCGTCGGTATATTGCCGCTGTAATGTGAGGTTATTTATTTCGTCAGGTGTCAAAGTGGATTCATCTTGACTTTCTAACGCTTTCTTTATTCGTTGTTGGATGGCTACGTTTTTAGTAGGCGGCTCAATCCAGAGCGACGGATAGTTCCATACCGCGATGCCGCTATATTTGCCTTGGAGCGAGACGACTTCGTTGTTGACGTAATATTTGGTCAGCAGATAATTGGCCATCTTTACAATGGCTTCCGGATGTTCCGCTCCTTTACGCACAACATAATAGCCGCTTGTCGTGAAATTGCCTGGCGACAATGCCTGCTGGCTGTCTGTCGAAACAAGCGCAATATGTTTCCAACGCATAGTCGGGTTCTTATTAAGCGCATCTTGCAGCGGGTAATACGGATTCCACCACGAGCCGTAAAAGAGACCGATCTGGTTCGATGCAATCGATTCGGCAACCTTGCCCGAGTCTTTGACGCCGAATTCGGTGTCGATCATTCCGGATTTATACATTTGCTGCAGCTTCAGCAGCACCGTCTTGATTTCGGGTTGAATACCGCCGAATGCCGCCTTGCCGGATTCATCTGTCACCCAAATCGTCGGATATTGATGAAAGGCGGAGAAAAAGCCCTCCAGGGAAGCGAGTCCTCCCCACAAATCTTTGGTTAATCCAAGACCAAATGTATCCTGCGCTCCATTGCCGTCGGGGTCGTTCTCCACGAAAGCTTTGGCAATCGCAAGGACATCATCCAGCGTCTGCGGATCCTGCAGATTCAGCTTCTCCAGCCAGTCCTCGCGAACCCATAGGTTGCTCGCGCCCATAGCCGGGGAGCCGGGGAGCGGAATGGCCATGAGCTTCCCGTCAAATGTTGCCGATTTGATGGCGTAAGGGTCTTCTGCAATCGTCTTCGTTAAAATATCGGATGAATATTTCGGCAATATATCGGTTAAATCTTCGATTAAGTCCGATTCAACCAAATTATTCAACTGCGCACCGTTTACCCTCATAAAATCGGGGATGTCTCCGGATGCGATGGTCACGTTTAATTTTTGATCGTACAGAGCACCCGGCACCGTCCACACGTTTTTGACCTTGATGCCGAGATTTTCCTGCTCTTCTTTTGTCCAGACGTTATCATCGATGTTCTCTCCATCGGCAAACACGGTACCTTCTGGAATTGAACGGCCGGTCGTAATTTCAATCGGCGGTTTATATTTACCCAAAGGGGCCGCCACGGTCGATGAATTGTCAGCATTGTCTGTGTTGGAAGTCGATGTTCCGGTATTACTAGTATGAGATGAATCAGCCGTCGTTTTCGAATTCGTGTCTGCATTCGAATCTGAACCGTTATTGCCGCTGCATGCTACCATCACAACAAGAAGCATGATCATCACTGCGAATGCGGTCTGTTTCAACACTGCTTTCATCTGTTTCCCTCCATACAAATCGTATATTGAGAACGTGTGCACACGTCTGGCTTCATTATAGGAGAGCGCTTTCAATTGAGTAACGACTGAATTCTTTACTTTCTTAATGTTTTTTTACTTGTTTATACTGCAGATCGCGGTACTCCTGCGGGCTGATTTGAAATGCTTTCTTGAAGAACTGAGTGAAATAGGCTGGCGACACGCAGCCGACTGCTCTTGCAATTTCATGGATTTTCATGGTGGAGCCGCCAAGCAATTCCTTAGCCTTCGCCAGTCTCGCCTCGTTGATGAAGGCAAGTAAGTTGGTTCCCGTAGTTTGCTTAAATAGGCGTGAAAGATAAGAGGGGTTGAAGTAGACCCGCTCAGCCAGCGTCACGAGGGATAAATCCTCACTGAGATGCTCTTGGATATATTGTTTGGTCTGATTGATTGCCGAGATGGCTCGGTTCTCTCCTTCATGCCGGCGCAAATCAAACAGAGCATCCGCAAGCAGCATATAGTATTCATAGGCTTGTCTCCACTCTAAGCGCGGATCAGCAGCCATGAGCTTATTCGGATTGAACGAAGACCCGATTTTGTCAAGCAAGTGTCTTCGGTTCACATACGACAAGAACATGAGATTGATAGCGCAGAAAAGCTCCATATCATAGGGAGTGCCAACTACTCGGTTCTGCTGCAGGTCCTCCGTCAGACACAGCAGATTCTTATGAAATTCCTCACGATGCCCGTTCTCGAGACTTGATTCCAACGTTGACAGCCATTTCTGCCTTGGC
Organism: Paenibacillus spongiae; assembly: GCF_024734895.1. Taxonomy (NCBI): domain Bacteria; kingdom Bacillati; phylum Bacillota; class Bacilli; order Caryophanales; family Paenibacillaceae; genus Paenibacillus; species Paenibacillus spongiae. Next base: position 6,490,538 of record NZ_CP091430.1, on the reverse strand, counting down.
TGCGTCTGCTGACCATTTGCGTCTGCCAAAGCAGTGTTTTTTTTTTGTTTCGTCGGCATCAAATAAATATCTAAACTGGAGCCTGCATTTGCATAGAAGGCTGTGCGGATCTCGTCATACCTGCGAGGGATTTCCTCCCAATCGGCTGGTCCGGTATCGATCATAAAGGATATGGAAAGTCCAAGCGATTCGAAACAAAGTTTCTGATACGCTTCCAGCGCCCCTTTGATGTACTGCGCATTTTGTTCGTAACGATCCGGCGTGCATCCATCTGATGGAGCTTGAACGAACCAAACGATGATGGCGCGTTCGCAGACGGTGTGCATGCGAATCAGTTCCCCTGAGATGCACTGACCGGCCAGAAATTGCAAGGTAAAGCACATCCGCATCCGCATTAGTGCGGACTGAGATTTAGGAAGCTGATCAATGCGTCCCACAACAAGCTGAACCGGCCGGCTCGGGTCCATGTCAATCCCCAATTCATTGAATTTAGCGCGTCTCTCTGCCCTATCAATTGGCTCTCCACTCAGCATGTCCATCCAGAACTCCCGCTGCATGAGCGGAATCACATCTCGCATCCCTTCTTGTGATGCCAAAAGCAGATCGGCGATCGTGTTCTCCTGTTTGATTTTAGCCAATATCTTTTCGACGAGCTCCGTTATTTTCTCGAAACCCTCGGTTTTAAGAATATATCCGTCCACTTCATGCCGGATTGCTGAATACGCATAATCGAAATTGTTATAGCCGGTTAGGAAAATAACTTTGCACCTTGGCCAGCGCTGTTTCATTTTCTCCACCAGCTGTATCCCGTTCACACCGGGCATCTGGATATCGGACATGACAATATCGATTTGCGTTCGGTTCAGCCAATCCATCGCTTCTACCGCGGAGTATGCTTTATATAAATCTAGATCAAGATGAGATGCCTGTGACAGCATCATGTACAGACCATCGATAATGTCAGGCTCGTCATCCACGATCAGCATGCGGTACATCTTCATCCAACCCTTCTAATTTAATCATTGCTGTCACCTTCAGCCCGCCCAGCTCCCCGATTGACACAGCGATCCCGCTATCTTTCCCGAATTTCAGCCGGAGGCGGCGATGAACATTCAGAAGACCTGTAGTCTCCTGCTCTTCATCCCAATGGTCGGTAAGAAGGGAACGCAGGTGTACTGCGTGCTCTTGTGAAACTTCTTCCCCGTTATCCTCAATGGAAATATACAGCATCCAATTGACGGTGTGGAACGAGACCTGAAGAAGACCGTCCCTCATTTTGTTCTTCAACCCGTGTGAGAAGACATTCTCGATAAGAGGCTGTGCGATAAGCCTTGGAACACGTAACATATGATAATCGTCCGGCAGTTCTGCGAATTCAACTCGAATACGATTACGAAATCTGCGGGCCTGAATCAAACAATAGATTCGAGCATGTTCAATATCCTTAGCAAGCGGCACCTCTTCTTCCGCGCTTCGGGTTACGTACTCCAGATAGCTGCCGAGTTGTTTCGTAAAGACGCTCACATTCTCGTAGTCTTCGGCATTCACCATGTGGTGGAGTATAAAGAAGCTGTTATATAAAAAATGCGGGCTGATTTGCGATTGCAGATGCTTGAGCTCCGCCCGTTGTGCCAATATTTTTTGCCGATACACTTGATCGATGAGCGTGCTGAGGTTTTTTACCATCAAATTGAAGCGATGGTACAAATATTTGAACTCGTCGTTGCCGCGGTGCTCAATCTGGATATCGAATTCACCATATTCTACTTTCCGGAACGAGCGTACCAGCTCGATCAACGGGCGATGAATAATCCGATAAATCGAAATGCCTACAATTACAGTGAGGACGACGATAACGATAGTAAACAGCCAGAACCAATATACATAGTCCTTCAGTTTATGGAACACGCCTGACTCAGGCAAGTACTTTACAACAGTTAAGTTCAATACTCTCGATACGGAGTAAAACACCATGTAACGCTGTTCGTTGATGACCAGCGAGGTGCTGCCCACATCCTGCACGTTTGAAAGCTGCAGGACGCGTTCTGATAGGCTGGTGCTTAGCGAGTCGCGCTCAGAGCTTACATCCGCGATTACGCCTTGATTCCCAATCAGAAAACCGCCGCTTCCATTCTGATCGCTGACCATGACAGGTTTAAGCGTTTCCTGAAGGGTTTTCTTATCAATCTTAATATTAAGTATGTAAAGCGGGTTCCGGTTGCCGCTGCTCGGCGTTGGGAAACGGGAAGTCATGAGGTAGCTGTCACCATCACGGATAAAAGGGGAAGCGTTACTCTTACTGCTCTGCTTGATCGCAGCAAGATCTCGCTCATTTAGGGGGCTATATTTATCCACCGCGGATATCTTGATATTAGAAGGCAGGATGTAGGCGAGCACATCGACAATCATTGCGCTGCTGTTCTTCACTGCATTTAGATGCTGCTGGAGTCTCAGAATCGATTGGTTACGTTCATATTTGTTCATTGAACCCGGTATCGTAGCAAGCAAGTAGAGGTTTTCATCGTTTAATGTTTCATACTGGAGCATCTGAATCCGGCTAATTTCATTTTCCAGATTTTCACGATAGTGTATGACCTGTGATTGCATGGAGTCCGATATTTCCTCTCTAACCGTATCGACACCCCAGTTATACATGACGACGCCCACCAAATAAGCGAGGATAATCATCAGCGTCAGTACAAACAACAGCCGGAAAAATATCGAGTTGAGCCATTGGAATCCACTATTGGCGTTTTTTAACATTGGTATGTTCCATTTCCCTTGTCCGATTTTTACGGTTTAAGGTTTCATCTGTAAAATGCTGCGCTGGTGCTATTCTCTTTCATAGATAAAAGAAATCGTCCCGGGTCTCGTCGAATGAGTCAGATTTTAGTTGTTATGTTGTAAAGAAAGAAATCATGTAAGCGCACTCAAACATGGGTTCATCATAGTATGGTTATTTTCTTTGTGTCAACATAAAAAACGGAATCAAAGAACATCCCGTTTGAAGTGATTCTTCTACGGTCATTCGAGATCGAGCTGGATTTGGAGCGGATGTCGTCGGGCAAGTTTGATACCAACACCTCCTCGTGTTCAGTGAAAATAAAGCATTTGGCTGGCGGCTGTCGTTCACTCCGTATTTACAGCAGTGATGATCCCATTGTCGAAACCAGTTAAGGATCGTAGGCAGCGGTCGATGACCGGCGAAGACTTTCTCCGGATAGCTTCGACATCTCAGCTTCATATTCCTTGCGGAGCTCATGCCTTGCTGTGGTAAAATAAGGTGATTCAGGGAAGGGGATGATCCTCTATGATAATAAGAGAAACCGAGCATCATTTTGTCATGACCGCTCAAGATGAACATGCGCATTTCTCAGGCCTTATCGCGAACCATTTCGCAGACCATCTCTTCATTGATCCGTCCTACCGCAGCGATACGATCTTGGCGATTCATGAGCATGACCGCAGCTGGATTAGACTCGATGAGACTCCGATTTGGAATGACCGCATCGCTGTTCCATTCTCCTTCAGCGACTATCCGCTCCTCCCCAAATTGATCTTATATCGATATGGATTGGATGAAACCGAATCCATGAATGAGTATGCGGGGCTCCTGTGCAGCCTTCATTTTTCCTCCTTCCAGGATATTCGGCAATCTACTAGATCGGAATGTGTTGAATTCATCCGACATGAAGCGGCTCGGCAGCAGCGAATTAAAGATAAATGGAAGCCTTTAGACGACAGCATGGTAAGCAAGCATCTTAAGCTGCTGCAGTTATGCGACGGGATCTCGCTGTACGTTTGTTTGAATGAACCGGGAGCAGCGAAGGAAAACGAGCATCCGTGGTATAGAGAAGGCTTCGATATGCAGATCGATGATCGCAAGCTCACGGCGCAATGGATGAATGAGGAACGGATTATGATCGACCCTTTTCCATTCAAGGAGGCGTTCAAGGCTGCGATCCGCTCCAAGCATGTAGCCAAAGATTCGATCAAACAGAACGGAATTGATGCCGCCTACAAAAACACGCCATTTACGGAGCAAATCATTACTTTCGTAGGGCAATCATAGAGCAAGATGAATGACATATACAGGAGGCAATCTATGAGCGAGAAAACAATCCTACCGTTCGGGGATCCCATACTGAGGAAAGTTGCCAAGCCCGTCGAAGAAGTGAGTCCCAGAATCATTAAATTGCTGGATGACATGGTAGACACGATCTATGCAGCCGAAGGCCGGGCGGGCTTGGCGGCGCCCCAAATCGGCATTCTGCGGCGCGTCGTCGTCATGGATTGCGGAGACGGATTAATCGAGTTGATCAATCCGGAATTGCTGGAATCGTCAGGTGAGCAGCTCGGTTTCGAGGCGTGCCTGTCGTATCCCGGTTATAGCGGGCGGGTGAAGCGCGCCCAATATGTCAAGATCACAAGTCTGGACCGACAAGGGGAAACGTTCACCCTGGAGGCAGAAGGTTATCTGGCCCGCTGCATACAGCATGAGATGGATCACTTGAACGGCATTCTGTTCGTCGATCATATTCAAGACAATGGCCTATACAACGATCGAACCGGCGAGAAAGTCAGTCTCTACCCTGTCCTTAAGCTATCTCGGCCGGACTAACGAATAGGCGCAGGACATGTGATACGAGGCGTTCAGACGCTGGATACTTACCTGGATGGAAGAGAAATAGATGTTTGTGTCCGTAACAGGGGGATGTAAATTGATAAGTCAAATCGAAAGAGATCTTCCGGAGTATCATGGGCTGCTTTCCAGCTCCTTGCGTACCTTGTTCACTCGCATCGAGCAGTCCAAATTGAACGTGAATCGGTTTATGCTCCTGCAGAATGGTAAGGCCACGGCGGAGTTCTACCGTGTGCCATATCGGAAGGAGAGTCCGCAATTATTATTCTCGCTTAGCAAAAGCTTCACATCCATTGCGATTGGCATTGCGCGCGATGAACAATATCTGAATTTGAACGATAAGGTGTCCGCTTTCTTCCCTGAGCAATTGCCGGATTCGGTATCGGAGAATCTGTCTCGGATGACGATCCATCATCTGCTATCGATGAATGCCGGACACCATGACAATATTTATGGCGATGTAGCCCAAGAAGCGGATTGGGTGAAGGCCTATCTGGCCGCTGAAGTTGTCCGTCAGCCCGGCACCTACTATCGTTACAGCACGCATTCCACGTATATGCTGTCGGCCATTATTGAGAAGGCGACGGGGCAAAATCTGCTTGATTTTCTCCGTCCCCGCTTGTTTGAACCGCTTGGAGTAACGCAGCCATCATGGGAAACTTGTCCAATGGGCATCGCAGCCGGAGGCATGGGACTAAGCATACCTTTTGAAGGCGTGGCTAAATTTGGTCAGATGCTTCTGGATAAAGGCGTGTTTAACGGCCGGCGAATTGTTTCGGAAGAATATATACGGCTGGCAACCGCCAAGCAAAGCGATACAAGCCGCGACGAGAAGCGGGTCGATTTTGCCCAAGGCTACGGATACCAATTCTTTCTGTGCCGGGATGGCTGCTTCATGGGCAACGGCGGGTATGGGCAATTATGTTTCGTGGCACCTCATCGGAATATCGTTATTGCGGCAGCCTCAAGCTTCTCTAGTATGGTGCAGCTTCAGAGCTTGCTGGATCTGCTGTATGAGCATGTCATTCATCCGATAAGCGCCGATCGTCTTCCTGCTCGCAAGGATCATCCGAATGAATTGCACGAGTACACCTCAAGCATTGCATATCCATTCCCCGAGGCGGGCGGATTGCCGGATGATCGTCCTGTCCAGCTTGACGGCGGGCAGTATTCTATCGAAGATAATCTTCAGCATATCAAGCGGGTGGGCTTTCGTACGGAAGGGAAACGGTTTTTGAATTTCAAATTGCATTTGAGGATCAAGCCGACAAGACCTATCTATTCGAGTGGAACAAGCTGACGCATTCGAGCGATGTATTTATTAAGGATCTGGCGGAGCATCATCAGGAAGTCGTATCTCAAGCTTGCTGGCAGAACGAATCGTTATTAGAGCTTACGCTGATATATATTGAGACTCCCTACGTCGTTAAGTATCGGATTGCATTCGAGGGACCGGACATCGAAGTGACATGCACGCATAATGCCATTCAAGCAGCCCCGTATACAATTAGAGGCACCTTGGTTATTAACATCGGGCAGAATGCCGCGGCGGCAGCGGCAGGCTCATGAGGAGAATTCCATGACGGTTAAAGGATTAAATCATTTCTTGTTTTCGGTGTCGGATTTGGAGAAGTCGATTGCCTTCTACGAGAAGGTGTTCGGCGCGAAGCTGCTGGTGAAGGGGAGAAGTACGGCCTACTTCGATCTCAATGGAATTTGGCTTGCGCTCAATGTCGAAGAAGATATTCCCCGCAATGAAATCGCTCATTCCTACACGCATATTGCATTTTCAATCGATGAAGCGGACTTCGAGATGATGCACGCGAGGCTGCTGGAGCTGCACGTAAACATACTTCCGGGTCGTATTCGGGACGAACGGGATAAGAAATCGCTCTATTTTACAGATCCGGATGGTCACAAGTTCGAATTCCATACCGGTACTTTGCAGGACAGACTCGATTATTATCGCCAGGAAAAAGGGCATATGGAGTTTTTCGAATGAAGGGTGTGTGATGACAGGAGGGCGGAATAAACATGAATGACTGCGAGGGGGAATCATGATTAAGAGATTATACGGCGTATTACTCCTTATTGTCTTGGCAACCGGCTGCAGCTCCAAGCCAAAACCTGACGCCTTCCCGCAATATGACTCGATGGATGAAGCGATGAGCCGGTATGCTCATCAAGAGCGTGTTCAAGGGTCGATTATGCAGCTGAATCTAAGTCATGATCGCAAGCTGCTCTTAACGGAATTACGCGATGGCGTTTATTTTGTAGGGGAATTGCTCGAAAGGGAAGGGAAATTCTCGATCGTGCATTTAATTAATGGAGTCGACATCAACCAGGCGGCTGGTGCGGCCGGGGCGTTTAGGACAACAGACGGTAAGGACTATACGATCAGGTATGGGAAGAAAGAAGAACGCGGTCTGCAATTTGTGGAGGAGCTAGGGGTATCATTGTCGGTTGAAGAAGGGGATCATGTTACGGATCGGAATCCGCAGCACGCCAATCCGAACATCATCGTGTCAGTTCAAGAATTGTGGAGTAAAGGGTCCGCCGTTAAACTTGATAAAAAATGACACAAGGATCAAGGGATGCGAATGGTACAATCTGAGGTGAAGGGAGAGGGTAATTTGGATTCAGACGCCAAGAAGTATAACGATTCCGATCTGTATCAACCTTCTATGATCCCTAAAGCCTTGAAGGTTATTCACGGCTCTAAGGATAACAGTCTGCAATTATTAGACGTGGGAGGTCGTGAGACGATGACCCAGGAGACAAAGGCGGTTTCGGACAATCGTATTCATTTTGTATTCGTTCCCGTGAAGGACATGGAAAGAGCCGTGAAATTTTATAGCGCTATACTCGGGCTAACCATCAAACCGGGACCTTATGGAAGCCTGTATAACCTAGATATTGCTTCCCCCAACATTGTTCTCGACAGTAACCTGGAAGAAGGCTTCGAGCCGTGTAAGCACCCGTTGTTTTCCTTTAAAGTTAGTCGGCTTGAAGAGGCAAGGACTGCGATCCAACATGCCGGAGGTAACGTAAAAGATGTAGTGGACAACTCCTTCTTTGTATTTGAAGATTTGGATGGCAACCGGCTTATGATCGTGAATAACTAATAGGCATTCCTTTACTTGTTGTCGTACGGGGCAAGTGGTAAGGCCGTATTCAAGAACGGGGCAAAAGGGTGCTTGGTGCAGCACGCGTTAAGCAAGCTTAGAAGATATATTGGGATGAAGGAAAAGGTCGCATTGCTGCGGCTTTTTCTTTTTAGAATTTCTGGAGCTTCTCCCATCTATTTGGAACATTATTCGGCGCGGTTCCGTTATTTTAAGTATACCCGCGGGGCGATATATCCGACGGTGGGGTGTGGTTCTTGGAGGGGAAGCCGTTAGAAGAGATTCACCATAAGTCTTACCAGGAATGGCTGAAGGAATGGCTAGAGAAGTATGCGGAGTAGCGCTGGCGCACGGATATGCGACAGCTTTTTTTTATCATTATACAAAACAAAATGTGACCGATCGGCTTGATTCATTGTGTTAGAGGTGAAAGGAGGGGAAACCACGCATGAAGACCCATTCGCATCCGAATGACGCCTTCTCCATGAAGTACAGCCTATACGGCAGCATGCTGTTCAAGATTGCCATGGTCCACCTGGGCAACAAGAGCGATGCGGAGGAAGCGGTTCAGGAAGCTTTTATGAAGCTGCTCTATAAAGCGCCGGAGTTTGTCGATCTGGAACATGAGAAGGCTTGGGTGATTCGGGTGCTTATTAATATTTGCAAGAACGTATCCGGAAGTCTATGGAGAAGACGGGTGGTCCATACGGAGCAGATCGAAGCGTATTGCAGCTCTGCCGCGGATGCGGAGCTGATCGAGTGCGTGCTGCGGCTTCCTTTCAAATATAAGGCCGCGATACATCTATTCTACTACGAGGACTACTCCGTTAAACAAATCGCCGAAGCGCTTCGAATCAGCGAATCTGCCGTCAAGATGCGGCTTGCGCGCGGGCGAGAGATGCTGAGATTTGAAATGGAGGAAGCGTAAATGAACAAGAACGACTATAAGCGGGTATTCGATAGCATGGAGCCGGACGAGCGCTTCGAGCAGCGGTTGGCGCAGAATCTGGCGAAGAAAGGAAGGTCTGAAGCAATGGGACGCAATCGAAGAATGCTTCTGTATATTTCCGCCAGCTTGGCGGTTGTGGCGTGTGCTTGGATTTTATTAATTACCAATCTTGGAGGATCTACTTCCAATCCCGACCCTGTCGCCCCTAATCCGCCTGATCAGACGGTTGCCGAAGGAGCAGTCTTCCTTCCGAAGCTTGAGCTGCCCAAGGAAACAAACGCAGCAATGGACATGATCGGACTATTCGTCTATCAAGGGAGAATCTATACCCAGACCTCGACGCGCATCCCTCCTGAAGCAGCCCAAGCCATATTGGGGGAGAAGGTCGGCCGTACGAAAGGAAATATCGATGAATGGAGCAGTCAGGAGGAGTACGCCAAGGAACTGGCCTCTTCGATCGGGGAGCAGGATATCTTTACGGTTAAGGGCTATGACAGCGATTTTCGCCTGATGACGTATCAAGTGGAGGGCGGCCAAGTGTGGTCGGAATTCTATGAATGCCTGAACGGGATTTCGGTTTCCAGCGGTGCGGACGTGTTCCAGAAGCTGAAAGTAATGGGGAACGAACAATCGGTAAGCTGGGAGAGCTACGACAGCTGGAACGAGAGCAAGAAGCAGTATCAAGAGATTGCCTTGGACGAAACCTATCAGCAGTTCCTCCAGGCGCTTTACGAGGCTGAACCCATCGAGGCCAATAAGCTGAACGGGATATACGACAAGGGGGCGGAATCCATGAAGTTCCTGCTGATCACACTCAAGGACCAAACCCAAGTTCACGTCAGTTTGCATCAGGGGGGCTATGTGCGATACGTGCCCGCGGGTGTCTTTTTCAAGGTGAATGATTCGGCATTTGCCGCGCTATGGGATATAATGAAGTAATGCAGCGGCTTCATTCCGCGTAAGGTGGGGGTTAAGTGGAGAAACAGAAGTTAATCCGAATCTTTGATAAGCAGGCCGTTCAGTATGAGCGAAGAAGAGAAAACGCGGGGCAGCAGCGTTGGCGCCAGAAGCTGATTCGCCATGCGAAGGGCGATGTGCTGGAGCTGGCCGTAGGGGCGGGCGCTAATTTTCCGTATTATCCTTCCGAAGTCAAGGTTACTGCTGCCGACTTTAGCCAGGCTATGCTGGATAAAGCGATAGGCGCGGCCAAGCAGCATCATATCGATGCGGAGTTCTTATGTTCCGATATGGAAGACATTCGCTTCCCTGATCATTCATTCGATACGATTGTTTCTACGTTGTCGATGTGCAGCTATGCCGATCCATTGCAAGTGTTGAAGAACATCAACCGGTGGTGCAGACCGGATGGGCGAATCCTTCTTATGGAGCATGGGATCAGCTCTAACTTTGCGGTATCTGCGATCCAGCGAACGCTAAACCCTCTTTTGTACCGTACGTTAGGCTGTCACCATACAAGGAACATTACAGGACTCGTCCGGGAGTCGGGGATTGTAATCGAACAAGTGGAAAGCTATTGGCTTAACATGGTTCATCTGATTTGGGCAAGGCCGGGCCGGCAGCCAAAGTAGAGTTAATAGAGAGGAGGGCGGCTGGTCTTAGCGGACCTGCCGCCTTTCTTATAATAAAGTTTTCTCTATGAAACCCCTGTCTATTGCATCTTAATTCCCTGTCCTTCATTGTGGAACTTTTTGGAACCTGGGCACGTCAAAATGCTGAGCACCAAAAAACAATGGATATGGGGAGGGCATTATGAAAAGATGGGGTTTGGCTTTATTTATTGGGTTCTGGTTCCTTTGCAGCGCACTGACGGCCTTTGCGGCTGAAGATTCAAGTAAAACAACAACGTTAGCTGACGTTTTCGACCAATCCGTCATCATACCGTACGACTTCCAAGGAAAGGCCTTCGCGAACGGGAAAAAAATCGACCTCAGTCATATGAATTATCGTATCGTTCAAAGAAACGGCGCTATTCTGGTCCCGATCCGATTGATGGAATATCTCGCCACTCAGTCCAATGGTAATAAGAGCACATGGATGACGAGTTGGCAGCCTCAGAAGCCGGATGTTGTCGTCCTGTGGAACACTCAATTGCGGAGATCCATAACCTTTACGGTCAACAGCAAAACGATGGTGGTCAATAACGAACCGCAAACAATGGATGTCGCGCCGCAAAAAATCAACGGCCAAATCGTACTGCCCTTAAGAAGCGCGGCGGTGGCGCTGGGCAAAAAAATCGATTGGCTGGACGGCCTAATCATCATCGGCGACGCGAGCATCGATCTGCAAAGTCCGCAGACGTTAGCGATCAAGGACCAAATCAAGGCGAAGCTGACCGATCCGCGAAAACCGGTGACCGATAACCCAATCTTCCCGCTGACTATGTACGGTGATTCGGTTTATTATGTCAAATCCACCTACACGGCTACCTCGGTAACCGAAAAGCTGTATAAACAAACGGGCGGTCAGAAGGAGGTGCAGGTTAAGCTCAATGGCAATGCCGTCTTCAACTCCGCGAAAGTGTTCGGTGACGAGCTTTATTTCGTGACCGTTGTCAATAACAAGGCTGAGTTGGACGCTTATCATCTTCGTAACGGAACCGTCCGGAAAGTAAGCTCGCTCGGCGATTGGAAACCGTCCGACGGCTGGTTAGAGGATATTCGAAGGATCGATAACGACCTTTATATTATGCTTCATACCGGCGATTTGACTATGGGGGGCGAGAAGCTATACAAGGTTGAGAACGGCGCTTTAAGAAGCGTTGCACCGGCCAAAAGCTTCATCAGCTATGAGAAATCCGGCAACGATATGTATTTCACTAATTTCGCCCCCATGTTTAACACTGCCGACAATTTGAGCCGGGTCGATCTGATCACGGGAGAAACCGCAGCCGTCGGTGAACCGGGATTTTCTTACGGAATCAACAGGATGGTGGACGAACAGAGTTTTGGATATGGTTCGGTTGACGCCTTATACGTGAAGGACGGGTATCTGTACACGCTGGGCTTTAAAGAAAACGACCCGCAGGATCGAAGCGCCGTGTACAAAATCAAGTTGGCCGATAACACTCAGGTCAAGCTGACCGCACCCGCCGCTCAGTTCTGGATGAAGGATAGTCTAATCGTATATATCGATGCAAGCACAGGCTACCTGGAAAGTGTGGATCTGGATGGAGCGAATCGCCGGACGCTTGCACAACGAAGAATGATGCATGTTCAACTCTTGAACGGAAACGTCTACTATCTTGCGAATTCGGGCGTCGGCCCCGAGGCTGACTGGTTATACTCTTACAGCCTGGCCACCGGACGGGAAGCCAGGTTAAGCGACAGATCGGTCAGCTCGTATTATGCCGGGAAGGCAGGTATCTACTATTTGTCCGAGGGCTATGAACCGGGGCTCTACCGCGTTGATCCGGACGGCCGCAATACAAGTCTCGTGAAGGACAGCATCTGGTCGGCAAACTTGACGGATGAGGGAATCGTCTACACACTGATTTACAAAAACGGTGTGTATTCGGTCAAGTAACGCGGTCTGCCGCTAAGGTAAGGGCATCGGTCTGGGCAGACGCCCTTGCCTTAGAAAGCGTAATAACTTTTGAGCACAGACCTCAATGAAGTCCAGGATGTTGGCTGTGAAGTAAGTATAAAAAAAGCAGTCTGCCGTCGGCACCTGCCCGTTTCGATACAATTCCGGTCTTGCCTACAATGCAACCTCCATCTTGATCCCTACGATTGGTTTTCCCTCATGATCCTGCTGAATATTCGAATCGAATGGCTTGAAGCCAAGTTTCGTATAAAACAACAAGGCATCCGTATTGGTACTGTGACAGAGGAGTCTGAAGTTTGTGACGCGCAGCTCTGACCTGGCCGTCTCCTTCATGGTTTCGATCAGATATTTGCCCACGCCCATGCCTCGATAGGAGGGATGAATGATGACATTCCCGAGCCAGCTTGAGTCCCCGGTTATTTCAATAAAATTGCAATATCCTACAACTTGATCGCCATATAATATAACCGTGGGCTTAATCCGAGTGCGTGCGGCTTGCTCTAGTTGTTCTGCCGTAAGCGGATAGATGCCTTTGGGATACATGAAGAATAACTCCCTGGCGTCCCGCGGAAATCGTGAAATCTCGATGAAATCTTGAGATACGGCCGGCCTATGGCTAAACATAAGCTTCACCCTTCCACTACATCCGCCCTCAATTCGCTTGCAATCTCCAGCATTCTGGGGATCACGGCTTCATTGGTGCCGGATACGTAAATATCCCCCTGATAATGCCGAAATGGGATCTTGGTATCCCCATAGCTCCACATGAAGAAATCGCCCTCAATGGACATGGTGGTAGCGCCTGTTACCGTAAATACGGATGAGTAAGCGAAATCAGGCTGGGATGCAAAATACTGCTTGCATTCTTCCAAAGACATGGTTTGCGCCGAATCGCCATTTTCCTGCAAGGCTCTTGTAATTCGATAGCGTTGACTCATTGAGATGCCTCCATCATTTTCTTTCGTTTAACCGAAGCAACCGGCTTCAACCGGATGTTCCCGCATTGAGATTCATTATACCAAAGATCAGGGCCCGTTACTCCAACAAAGGAACAAGGAGCTTGCCGACGGGCAAACTCCTCTGCTGCAGCGTTCCGTTATACGCCGTTTGATCTTAGTGGGTAAGCAAACTCGACTAGACCCTCATCGTCTAACCCCTGTTCGATAAAACCAACCTTTCGGAAACAGTTTAGGCTTGCGATATTATCGGGTTCGATTCCAATCTTGATCATTTGCACGGACGAAATTTCGGGTCGTTTAAGCAATGTTTCGACCATTCGCTTACCGTACCCTTTGTAGCGCAATTGAGGATTTGTTAATAGACTGATCGCAGCTGTACCGTCTGTATAGATCTCCACGTCAATTTGACCTACAGGATGACCGGCTTCATAAACGATCCATGCATGGTAATCGGGACTCTGTTGAACGTAATGAAACCATTGCTCTAAGGGTAATGTGCCGCTTAACCATTCCAATACCTCCGGATCTTGAAACCTCTCTTCGAGAATGACAAGACCTTCTTGATCGAGCTCTATGAATTCCATTGTGCGTCATCTCCTTTGATGCAGCCCGTTAGCACTTATCGCATAAAATAGGCCAGTTCGTTAGGGTAATCCAGCGTTATTCGAAAATATTGAAAAACACTCCCGCCTAATGCGCCTTCAACTTGCTTATCCATCCACTGAGACATAAATTCATGAAAATTGGGGTCGGGTCTCATCGTGAACCAAACCGGTCCAACCGTGCAGCCCGCAATAATCATTTCGGGTACTTCAATAATTGGAAGTCCCGTATGTTGTTCTGCGTTTCCAATCACTCTCCAATCGGGATGCCGGGCAACCCACTTTTTAAATACGGAGTGAGTGATAAAGCTTGTTCCTCTAAACCTGCTGCCTTTGTCATTTAGTTCGGAGAGCCCCTTGTCACTAAGACAAAGGGTGGCGCCGGTATCGAATAAGAAGTCAATGGTCTCTCCATCAATTACAGCTTGTATTCGCGGGAAATGATTGTTTCGAACACCGTTGTTATCTTTTTGAAAACCAAGCTGGACACAATGACAACGATCATTTGTTATGCTTTTATTCGATGCCCACTGATCATGGTATATGATCTTTTCTGCAAAGTAATCGAAGGTCCACACACGATCTGCAAACCATGCCTGACCGATTAGACCGTCTAATCCTTCCAAGAAGGTTGACTGCTCCTCAAGCACCGGGTATTTCCCGTGATCTCCCTTCATCATTAAAGGCGGTATCCAATCACTATCTAGAAATATTGGCGGCTCAGCCAATTTGCAGCGCGCTCCATCCATGATATCTTCTGAAACGAATAGATTGGCTTTTCTTGCGGCTTCTGGCGTAATGAAACAACCGCCGCCTGTATCCGCCAGTAAACGGAATGTTGTTCCTTGCTTCGTTTTTGGCCGGACAATGATTCTGTTTTCAATGAATTCCGCCGGCAAGAGTATAGGGTTATCAATTAGAATAAGGCTTCACCCTTTCATTCAATAAAGTGAGCAGGCTGCCGCGGTAATGCTCATGCCTAGTAATGGAGAAGACTGTGGATGGATTTTCACGATTGCCTGGCTGCTGCGAAAAAAAAGATAAGCATACTTGCAGTGATCAATAGAGCCGCGGGGATTCCGATAGCGAGTCCTACTAACGTTCTTCTCTTCATAAATCCCTTCAATGATTCGTTCGTACCGGTATCAATATCTCTGGCATGGCTGATTAATGAAATGTTTAAAGCAATCAATAGAATCAGGAAGACGGGGCCAGTAAGGAGGGGATGGTCCATAAGAGAAAGATCATCGGTCGTCTCCGTACGGCGCACGCGGAAGGAATGAACAAATATCAGGATGGATATGATGAGTTGATATATGATGTGAGACCATCGCATTTTCGGATATTCTTCCCTTAGCCGATCTCTCTCGTACTCCATTAGTTCCTTCAATGACGGGATTAATCCGTATAGATTGGTATCCATCGTCTTCTTCATCATACTGAAGATTGCAAGAGCAAAGAAGATAATGCCAAAAATAAATGGGTAGGATGAGTATAAATTCATCTGTAGAGCGAAGTAGATTAAAACAATGAAAACGATACATAAAGCGTTCGTCCATAATAACTGTTTCATGCGGAGTTTCTTTAATCGGGCCGGATCGATTGTGGGCACCTTCTTTCGAAAACAAGATTGATCCTTATTTTACCATGATACCCAGATGTAGTTTGGTTGTCTAACAAGACGTACAGGATGAATAGATCCGTCACGCCCTTCAGAGCCATGGTACAATTTAAGAACGATAGTATTGAAAAGATAATTGGCGCTCAGCCGTGTTCTAATCCAATTTAATTGAAGAGGTGATCGTGTTGAAAAGAATACCGGAGACCAAGGAGTATCCCCCTTATTTTGAGACCTATGTGCGTTTAGTGCCTGAAGGTGATATTATGCAAATCTTAAAATCGCAGTTTGAAGCAACCGTCTCTTTCTTAAGCGCGCTCTCCGAGCAGCAAGGAAGCTACCGTTATGCAGAAGGAAAGTGGTCGATCAAAGAAGTTATCGGTCATGTTACCGACAATGAACGAGTATGGAATTATCGCCTTCTAAGAATTGCCCGGAACAATGCCAAGGAATTCTCGGGATACGAGGAAGATGTATTTGCGGCACATGCAACCTTCGATGATTGGCCGATTGCCGAGGTGATTCAAGATTATTCGGCGGTACGCCAATCAACGTTAACGTTACTTCAGGGACTACCCGAGAGTGCCTGGATTCGCGAAGGTGTACTCTACCATCATCCGCTCACTGCCCGCGCTGCGGCTTACGTTATCGCAGGGCATGAACTCCATCATGTAAATGTAATAAAGGATAGATATCAAGCAGCTTTCTCCTCCGAAAACAATGGTGATAAGGAAAGCTGACCGGTACGTATCTATATTGAAAAAAAGGAAGATATATACAAGGGAACATATGTGCGCTATAATGGAGGTCAATGTAGTTCTATTCCGGAAAGGATGGATACGCAATGCTTTCTACTAGCTCAACGCTATCCGATCGTGCCCAAAGCTGGGTTATCGATGCCGTTCATCCCAATGCCAGAGTTCTCTCCATTCAACGGCTTCTTGGGGGGATCTCCTCTCTCGTCCACAGTGTTACGCTGGAGGTAGAGGGAGAAGAGAGAGCCTACGTACTGCGAATGTTTGACAGCGAGAATTGGGTGAAGCACATGCCCGATCTGGCTTATCATGAAGCTGAAAGCTTGCGTCGAGCTGCACAGAACGCCATTGTTCCGACTCCGGAAATCATCGCCTTCGACCAAACGGGAGATCAGTGCGGCACCCCGGCAGTGCTTATGAGCCGGCTTGAGGGGAGAGTCGTATTGGAACCGGCGGATACGTCCCAATGGCTGAACGGAATGGCTCAAGCGCTTACGCGGATTCATGCCGTGGACGTGAACGACTACCCATGGACGTTCTACCCGTACTGCGATCCTTCTTCGCTGGATACGTCGTCCTGGTCGAAATTTCCTGACAAGTGGCGAATCGTGGCCGATTACGTCGCGGGAAGACAACCGGCATTCACGAAGCGATTCATTCACCGCGATTATCATCCGGCTAACATCTTATGGAATAACAGCGAAGTAAGCGGTATTGTCGATTGGGTCAACGGGTGTATCGGACCGGCAGGAATCGACGTTGGCCACTGCCGCGTTAACCTGGCGGCATTGCACGGTGTACGGACGGCCGATGGATTTTTAGATGCCTACCGCAGCCTTGCCGGAGATTCTTTTACCTACGATCCCTATTGGGACCTCGTTACTTTGATTGACTTTGGATGCTGGCAGCCCGAAGTATATGGCGGTTGGACAGCCTTAGGCGTAACCGGACTCACGAATGAAATGATGGTCGAACGCCTGGACAGCTATATGCTCAGCCTATTGGATCGCATTTCTGACTTATAAACCGCTGTTGAATTATGAGCGAATATGAAGGGCAATCGAGTCATCGATTGTCTTTTTTGTCGGAGAGGAGAGTCAGACTGGGCATCGGGAGAATTACGAAAGTCATTGCGGATGGAATTTTTCCATGGCATGGGGGCTGACGTATCCCATCTGGAGACCAACGTTTACAACAATGCTCCGATTATCCACGCGGACCGTACTTATCCTGTGATCGTTTACTCCCCCGAGTTCGGCGTTGAGAGGGACATGTATTTATTCAATATTCAGGAGCTTGTCGGGAATGGGTTTATCGTCATCACGGTTAGTGCGCCTTATGAATCCGTGTTTACGGTATTTCCGAACGGGGAGTATATCAGACAACTGGGGGTCGTCGTCGGTGTTATTCAAGGAACTGATTTCGATGCTTGGGATCGATTGCTAGACATAAGAACGAAGGGTATCAGTCGTTTAATGGATGAGCTGCCAGAAATGAACATAAATCATGGCATGTTAAAAGGCAAGCTGGATTTAGAGAGAATCGGCGCAATCGGACATTCTTTGGGCGGAGCTGCGATGTTCAGAGCGGCGCAGGTGGATCGCCGCATCAAAGCAGGCATATTATTGGATGCGAGTCTGCATTTGCTAGGGGAAATCAAAGGAAGGATCGACACACCGTTCTTGCTGCTCCGACAACAGGCATCTACTCTCGAGCAGTTATTGAAGAGCGGTATGAACGAGATTGTTGCGCGCGAATATATGAACGGCCAGAAGAGGCTTGCGGATGATTTTTGTGGATTCAAGTCATTTATTCGCATCAAGCGGGCGAACCATATGTCCTTCAGTGATGTCCCCCTGCACTTCAAAGAACCGGATATAGCGGACATACATGGAGTAATTAACACGCTGACCACCTTGTTCATGAAGCGATTCGCAGGTATGGAAGGTAGAGTGTATACGGATCTGTTCGTCCAGGGATGTCTAGATGGAACGAACCGAATCAATGGAGACGGCGACATTATGGAATAGAGCCGCTATGTTAGTAATGGCAGGACGTAGAAATTAGAATCAAGTGATAAGAGCAGGAAGCCGCGGCGCCTGCTCTTTATATTCTTGATGAATGGAGGGTGTAACTTTGAACGAAGGAATGATTAAATTTCATAATCTCCATTTGCCCAATGAGGTACGGGTGTTTCAAATTCCTGAATCTAATATTCGGGTATGGAATGACAGCGTAATGGTTTACGAGGTGAAATTTGAGGATGAGAAAGGTGAAAACCTCACGTTCAGGCATTATTCATTTTATAAGGAATGGTTTGAGATTAACATCACTCTAGATGCTGCCGGAAAGTTAATTACTGAATCAGGACCCATCGAGTGGAGCTTTAATTGTGATATATGTTCACCTTGTTACAGCAAGGGGGTTAATGTCTATAATGTGGATTTGGAGTTAGACATCCTGGTTCGTTCTGATGGCAAAGAATATATCGTAATTGATGAAGATGATTTTGCACAGGTTGTGAGTCAAGGACTTCTATCTGAGGATGAATGCATTGGAGCAAGAAAAGGGCTCGAGAGCTTACTTCAATTGATATCTTCAGGCCGTCTAATCTCGTTCTTGGAGGATATTTGTCCGTTCGCCGACCTCATTCGTTTATCTGATCCAATTCCAGGCTGCAAATTGCAATTGTCTGATGTGCCGTTGCTGGGGATGCCAGAGAGAGGATGTCATTACGGCAGAAGAGAATAACCGGAATCATCCTCACGAAAATGATCTACACCTTCAAACAATGGTGCGCTAGTGCCGCAGCAACTGTGCCAGTTGCACCTGCAATCCCTTGGTAACCGGCCCCATCGGCAAGCGAACGGTGTCGGATTCGATTATCCCTTGCTGGGCAAGCAGCCATTTCAGAGGGGAAGGATTCGATTCTTGAAACAATAGCTGAATGATCGGAATCAGGGAATCGAATAATTGCTCAGCCTTAATGAAATCGCCTCGGTCGGCATATCGAAAGACATCAATGAAGGCGTCCGTACGGATATTCGCGGATGCGAGCATCCCGCCGCTGGCTCCAAGGCGTAACATATCATGAAAATAAAGATCCTCTCCGCATAGAACGGGCTTCCTGTCATGCGACGATAAGGATGAGAGGAGTTCAACGCCGCCGGAGCTGTCTTTCAAACCGATGACCCCGGGTATCTCCATAATTCTTCTTACCGTGTCCACACTTAACCGGATTCCGGTTCGGGAAGGGATTTCATAAGCAATAACAGGTACCCCGACTTGTGCCGCCCTTCGAAAATGCTCCAGAATCCCCTCCTGGGACGGCCGGCTGTAATAGGGGGTCACGACGAGAACGGCATCCACTCCAATCTGCCCCGCCAACTCGATTCGTTCCACAGTCGTACGTGTGTGACTGGTTCCTGCGCCAATGATGAGGGGTATACGCTGCCCCCTGGCATTCATGACGCTTTTCGCCGCCTGTACCAGCTCAACGACTTCATTCCATGACACGGTTGGAGATTCACCAGTCGTTCCGTTAATGACCAATCCTTGAACATCATGCCGAAGGAGCTGTCCTAGGTAGTTCCGATACGAATCCAAATCCAACGCCTCATCCGATAGGAAGGGAGTGACAACAGGTACGTAAATCCCTTTCAAATCCTCTTCGCGCAGCATGTCTTGACCTCCCTATGTTCTTGATGGTTATACTGTAGCATGGTATCTGGCATCAGTGTTATCTATAATAATTGATGATCGGTATCGATAATAATGATGATCGGGGTGATAACATGGAGCTCATATACTTGCATACATTCCGGGAAGTAGCATTACGTAAAAGCTTTACCCGAGCGGCGGAAGAACTCGGCTATGCGCAATCCAGCGTTACGACACAGATTCAGAAATTGGAGCGGGTCTACGGTGTGCAATTATTCGAACGGTTCGGCAAAGGGCTTCGGCTTACATCGGCTGGCGAGGAGCTGCTGAAGCTCGCTGTCCAGATGCTTGATCTGTACCAAGAATCGAAGGAAAAGCTGAGCCGGCAGGCCGGAGGGACGCTATCGATCGGGACGATCGATTCGTTGGCTTCGTACTATCTCCCGCCTCTCATTCAACAAATTCGGCAGAGCTATCCCGATCTGACGATTCGGCTTCAACCCGACCGTGAGACCGTCCTGATCCATAAAGTCAAAGAAGGCGAGATCGATATCGGGCTCATTCTGGAAAGCCAGCCCTCGGATCCAGCTCTCCAATGGCACACGATAAAAGAAGAACCGCTTCTTCTGATCGCCAGTCCGCACCACCCTTTATCGGCAGCAGGCGAGGTCGAGCTTGGACACTTGGAGGGCATGGAATGGATTATGGCGGAGGATAGCTGCAATTACCGCATTATGCTGGAGAAGGTGCTGCGGACCAACGGGATCCCTTACAGAATCGGCTTGGAACTCGGGAACCCGGAAGCGATCAAACGATGCATCAGGGCTGGAGCGGGCATTTCTCTTCTCCCTCGAATGGTCGTTGAGGAGGAGATAAGCCGGGGAACGTTGATCGAGCTTCCCTTCAAGCATCCCGACATCCGTCTGGACCTCCGCATGGTTACGCATCCCAAGAAGTGGATGTCGCGTCCGCTGCTTGAATTTATTGAGCTGATGAAGGGAATGGGATAGTCGCCGTCTTTCCAAAATATGGTAATCTATTTATGGGAGAAAGAGTTGATAGAGGAGGGACGATACGATCCAAACAAACCTCATTCTATTCGAGGGCTTGCCCGGTTCTTGGGGGAGCGGATATCTCCCAAGATTGGAACAAATCTAGGAGGAAAAAATGATTCCATGGAGGATGTCGTATGAAGCTTGGAATGCCTGCCTTGGTCGAGTATCGATCCATTGCGGATAATATTCAATTGTGCAATGCGCTTGGATTAGATTTTATTGAGCTCAATATGAACCTCCCGATCTGTATGCCCGAGAATTTAAGTTACTCCGAAATCAGAGCCTATAAAGAGCGCTATGGATTGGATTTTACGATACATCTCCCCGAAGAATTGGATCTATCCTCGTATCATCCTTCAATAAGAAAAGGTCACCTGGAACGCTGTAAACAAACGATGGAATGGGCGAACTTATCAGGCATCAGGACATTGAACATGCACATGAATAATGGCATATATTTTACCCTCCCGCATTCGAAGGTTTGGATCAATGATCAATATGAATCCACGTTTCTTGAATTACTTCATGAATCGTATGCAGAGCTTTATCGGCTGGCCGCGGCTTATGAAGTTGAATTATGCATCGAGAATACGGGCAATTATCATATTCCACATATCCGTAAAGCGCTAGATCAATTGAGTGATTTTCAAAATTTCTACCTTACTTGGGATGTTGGACATGATGCGAAGGCAGGGTTCGAGGAAGAGCCTGCCTTCACTCATTTTAATGACCGAATCAGACATATGCATCTCCACGATTATAATGGGAAGTCCGACCATCAACCTTTATACACGGGCATCGTACCGATTGATGACAGATTGGCCTTTGCCCAGTTGAAAGACTTATCCGTGGTTATAGAAGTGAAAACCAGCGAGTCGTTAAGAGAGTCTGTTGCTATGTTAAGGAGCAAAGGTTACCTCGATGCGAGGAGATAGATATGGTGGATAAGCGAAGGTTAGATGGGAAAAAGCGAGGAAACGCGATGGCTAAAGCGGACACGATGCTCGGTATTCTCATGCTGCTCCGGGCCCGAAAACGAATGACGGCTAGGCAGCTGGCCGAACAGCTGGAGATTCATATTCGAACCGTCTATCGCTGTATCGACGCGCTTTGTATAAGCGGAGTGCCGATTGTTCGGAAACGGGGAGAGACGGGGGCTATTACATTCCGGACCATGTGAAGCTGGACCCGCTATTATTTGACGTCGAAGAACAGAAAGCGCTCCTCCATGCGGCGCAATTCGCGCGCGAGTCCGGTTATCCGTATGAAGAAGCATTGAACCGAGCGATAGGCAAAATAAAACGATACGCCGATTCCGAGCAAGCCAGTCGTCTGGAAGCGCAAGAAAACCGGCTTCAGGTCATTCACCCGCCTGCAAATGCAGGGCTGGCCGATCTATCGAGAAGGCTATCGAAGCGCAAACGGCGCTTGCTATCCATTATTCCGCAGGCTATGAAGGTTCCGTCACGGAACGTACATTCAATCCATACGGCATCGTCAACTGGAAAGACAAATGGTATGCCGTCGGCTATTGTCATTTGCGCGATGATATCCGCAGTTTTCGCGTCGATCGTATGCGTGATATTCGGTGGACGGACATCGCGTTCCAGCGTCCTGACGCTTTTTCGGCCGGCGAGTTTTTGATCGACAGCTTGCTTCCAGACTCAGGCTCACAATCAAACGATCAGCTAGTTTCGGTCCGTATACAAGGAACTCCCCAAGCATTGGACGATTTGTGCGGCCATTGGTTGTTCAGCCGTACGCTTGTTGAGCGGACAGCCGAAATCGCTCATTTCAAGCTGGATGAGCAAAGTCTGTACATGCATACTCCTTATTATTTGTTGTCCTTCGGAGGCAAAATCCGGATTACGGAGCCGCCGGAGCTGAACGATTGCTTGTCCGACATTGCCGAATCGCTGCATCTTTATTATCGATCGACCGGGAAACACTGACCGTTATAGTCAGTGTTTTCGTTATATAATGAGCCTACATCAACAAGCATGGAGGGATAACGTGCCAGGACGCCTGTTTAAACAAGCCGTCGAAGAAGCGACGGGAACCGCGTGGGAGCAATGGGTCGTGAAATTGCAGCAGAAGGTCGATCCTCGATGGTCGCATGAGCAAGTGAAACACGATATTTGCGAAACCTATGACGTTACAGATGAATGGGCAGAATGGTTAGCGGTCATGTACGGCCAATTGTTGGGCCGAATCCCCGTCGGCGTAACGAAAGAAGCGGGAACTCAAATCGGCGTCCGCAAAACGATCACGATGACGAAAGAGCAAGCGTGGACGTTTCTAACTTCGCCTCAAGGGCTGTCCCTATGGGTCGGGAACGTCTCGGAGTTTCAAGCGGAGAAAGGATTTGAGTACGAATCCGCAGAAGGCGTGTCCGGAAAGATCACGGTTGTGGAGCCATTCCACAAGCTGCGCATGACATGGAAGCGTCCGGATTGGGACAAGCCGTCGCGGCTGCAATTTTATTTGCTGTCCACTAAGGGAGGAAAGACGACGATCGCCGTTCATCAGGAAATGCTGGAGGACGTCTATATGAGAGAACAGATGCGGCGGTTCTGGGAAGAGCGGCTGCTTCAAATCCAAAGTCAATGGGAGGCCGAATGACAATAGGGTCGGGTTCTGGGCGAATGACCATTCAGAAGTGGACCGGATCGCCGAGTTGGCAGTACAGTACGGAGGGAAGATCGATAGCGGACCGCAGCTGTTTCCGATAAGCTCAACCTACTATGCCGTCTTGTTCCAGGACCCGTACGGCAACAAATACGAGATGGTTCACAGGTTAAATGGATGGATACAAAACATAACACAAAGGCTCGGGCCGCTAACGGGCTTGAGCTTTTTTCAGTAGAAACTATGCGATGATAAACAAACCGTTCAGTGAGACGGATTTATTTTCTTCTATTACTCGATCGGGATGCCAGTAGTATGAGAAGCGTATGGATCTTACGGACATGGCAGCCTTTATTCGCTATAATCGCCTCGATAACCCGATGTTGCGGACATGGAATCCGTTATTGGCACGATGTTATGGGAAAATGGGGCGTTCAGGCTTAAATAACGGCCTACATGTCCGTAACACTTGCCACTGACGCCTAAATGATGAAATAGCGTACCTCATGTCCGCAACCGCCCCGCCCGCCGCATATGCACTAACAAATGACGATTGGAGACGGAGTGACTAATTAATTGCCACGAAAATAATACAACTTATTCTCGGTATTTTCCAATTACCGCTTTTGGCGCATAGTGGAGTCAGCTCCAGTAAAGGGGAACGGCGATGGAAAACGGGATAAGGATCAGAGAGCTTCAGGAGGACGATGATTTTGAGGCGATACGGAGCATAATTGACGATACAATGAGAATGTTTGTGCGAAAGGGTCGGCTGGGGGATATATACGGGGACCCGTGAAGAAATGAAGCTGCGGAACGATAAAATTTACGAACTGCATATTGGAGGGATCTCCTTCGGGGAGCTGGCGAACCTGTATAGCTCAAGTGAAGAACGAATTCGTAATATCGTTTATGAACAGCAGCGGCAGCAGCGGGATGGAGATGGAATTAACTAACTTATCCTTTTCATAATAAGAAAATATTGCTATTTTAGGAAGGAGGAAGAGAATGAACCAGAGATAAAGGGGACATGCTTGTGAAACGAAGAATAGCCGTGGCAGTGGCTCTGCTTATGGTATGGACGATGTCGGGCGCCTACTCCATGTCTGCTGCCAGCAGCAAGATTGTAATCGATGGACGGGAGCTGAACCTGTCGGCGCCGCCAGTACAAGCGGACGGGATGACATGGGTGCCCTTTCGCAGCTTATTCGAGGGGCTGGGACTTCGTGTTGGCTGGGATGCGAAGAAGCAGCAAATAACAGGTACATCGGCAGACGCATCGGTAGAGATTCGGTTAGGCAGTCTGGATGCCCGTGTCAACGGAAAAGCGGCGAAGCTGGGCGCGGCTCCATTCACGCGGGACGGCGTTACTTATGTGCCGCTTCGTTTCGTTAGCGAAGCCGTGAACCGGGATGTACAATGGGATCGCATATCCGGAGTGATTTCGATCGGCGCGCGCAAGACGAATTCAACTGCAGGAACTCCGACGAATGATAACGGACAATCAGCTGCCGCGGAAGGGCAATTGACCGGCAGGGTATTGAGCCCATCGGGCGAACCCGTTGCCGGCGCGAAAGTCGTAGCCGATTATGCAGGCTTGAATGAAGAGTTCACGGTTGAAGTGACGACAGATTCGGAAGGGCGCTATGAAGTAAGCGGTGTATTAAAGGATTATACGCTGTTCGTGCATGCCAAGCCTCCACTGAATAGTAGAGAGTACGTGGCTTCCGAGCCTGTCCAGGTTAAGAATCATACTCTTGCTCAGTCAGTAGACCTCATATTAAACAAAGTGGATGTAACAGGAAGCATTGTCGATGAACAGGGCAACCCGGTAGCCAATCAGAGGGTGGCTGTCTTTGAAGGGGATTCGGCAACTTCGGATAAGTCGTATATGACGGATGGGAATGGTGAATTTCATATTGGCGGACTCTCCCGAGGAAAACGATACCGGATCATTGCTATGGAGCCTATTCATCAATCTGTAACGCCAGAAGAGTATACCTTCATCTATCGGTCAGTCGACCCAAGGCCGGTCATCGTAGTGAAACAAAATTTTGCGCTTATTATGGCTGTGAACCAAGACGGGAAGCCGATCGATACGAACCAGTATAGCATAGTAATTCGCAACGACCAGAATCAATTTGACGTGAACATGAAGCTGACTCCAGCGTACGAAGCTTATAGATACGATGGATTGAAGCCCGGCGATCGCTATAGAGTGGAGATACGATTCGGTGATGAAAATAGCAGCTACGAGAATCCCGCCCCGTATTCGTTCACGTTCGATCCATCTGCGAAGGAGCCGCTGCGTGTTTCGGTAACGTCCAAAAGCCCCGTGCAGTTCATGGATACCATCGTCGATGAGCAGGGCAATCCGGTAGGGAATGCACGCGTTCGGATCGTTGATCGGTCGGATTCTACAGAAAAGATCTTTCTAACCGACGGCAATGGCAAGGTTAGCATTCGCGGCCTTCAGCCGGGCAGGGAGTATAGACAATTTGTTGAGCCGTATTCGTGGGGGGAGGAACTGCTCTACTTATATGGTAAGGGCAGCACATTTACGTATTATGAAGGGGTTACCAGCTTGCCGGAGCGGACGCTCTATCGCGTTCAATTAAAAATTAATACCGCGGATGTTATCCTTGATCCGTCGCACTTGTTGATGATCTTTGTAAAGGATGAGAGCGGTAATTCCATGCCGGTCGTTTATGTAGGCAACGGCTATTTCGGTACCGGGAAACTGGAGGAAGGGAAGACTTACAAGGTTTCGGCCACTTATTTTCGATCGATTAAGGAAAGCAGTTCATCTGAAAATCCGAAGGTGTGGAAGGAGGAGCCGGATCCGGTCACGTTCGTCTATAAAGCGGGCATGGAGCCGATTGTGCTGAAGTCCAAGACTCCCTCTTCATAATTACAAATGTGGATATTGAAGGAGGCTGGCGATTGACCGGCCTCTCGCAGCATAGCAGCCTATATGATTCATGGGGTGTTCAGTGCGGACTCTTAGAGAATCAGTGATTTTATATGCACCGCGGTTGTTGAAGAATGTAGAACAAAATACGGTTAAAGACAGGTGGGATTGGAATATGAACAGCACACCAGCATACGAGACTCTCGACCCGTTATTTCGAAGGGCCGTATCCGCCATTGACGCCGGTGACGTGAGCGAGCTGGAACGGCTCTTGGCCAAGCATCCCAGTCTAATCCGGGATCGTATGGAATATGGGGAGGGATATTTCCGGAATCCCTACCTGCTTTGGTTCATCGCCGAGAATCCGATCCGGAATGACAAGCTGCCCTTGAATATTGTTCAAGTGACACGCTCGATCTTACAGGCAGCAGAGCGAGAGCGTGTGGATAGCCTGGAATATCAACTTGACTACGCCATCTCGCTGGTATGCTCCGGACGTGTTACACGGGAGTGCGGGGTGCAGAATGACCTTATCGACGTGCTCGTCGATGCCGGAGCAGATCCTCAGGGGGCCCTCATCCCGGCCCTCGCACATCGCGAGCTTGCTGCTGTCGAACGGCTTCTCGAACGCGGCGCCAGAGTAACATTACCGGTGGCCGTCTGCACAGGACGGATGGACGACGTCTTGCGACTTGGGCAAGTGGCAAGCGCAGGCGAACGGCAAGTTTCCCTGACCGCTGCCGCCCTCTACGGTCAGGCCCATTCCCTGGCACTCGTAATCGCGCTCGGTGTCGACCTGAATGCTTATAGTCCTCCTGGGTTTCATGAGCACGCGACCGCCCTTCATCATGCAGTAGACTCGGGTTCACTTGACGCGGTCAAGGTGCTCGTTGAAGCCGGCGCCGACCTCGGCATTAGAGATCGCATATACCAGGGAACTCCGCTAGGCTGGTCCGAGCATTTCCAGCACGAGGAGATTGCAGCCTACCTGCGCGTAATAGGAGAACAAAAATAAATTTGAATATTGAATAAAGGTATTTGGAGGGGAACATATCACCGCGGCTAACGGACAATAGCTCGAAATATACAGTCGAAAGTGATAATAAGAAGGATCTCTGAGGGCGAATGGATGCCAAGGAGATCCTTGTTTTAGTTGGTTTCCATTTGAATAGATGCAACGGTGTGAACTGCACGCCACTAAACGATTGTGATTGAAAAACAATGCTGCTGCGCTTCATCAGGTTTAAAATATAGTCTAGGGAGGTATTGTAAAATAACAGTTGACGAATATAGGGCAGGGGGGTATACTAAGGATGTGAAAGGCGATGGGAATGGATTCCATACCAGAGACCGCCGATAGTCATAAACAGCGAGTCCATGCAGCTGCCGTAAGCTTCAGATGAAATTAGAATCCGAGGCCATTGGCATATCGGAAGGAAGCATGGAACGCTTGCAAGTATGAATAATAAAAATCCAAAGTCGGGAGATGTTTATGATGACGAAACAAACTTTACAGGTACAGGGTATGAGCTGCAATCATTGCGTTAATTCCATTGAAGGCGCGCTTCAAGAGATCGGAGCGAAAGGCAAGGTCGATCTGGCGAACAATACCGTGGAAATATCGTATGACGAGAATATGATTTCCTTCGAAGCCGTGAAAGATGCAATTGAGGAGCAAGGCTACGAAGTCGTCTAATTAATCGGGAGATAAGATAAGGAGCGATCGATCATGGAAGCCAATGCAACGAATGCAAGCAAGCAAACGACCTTGCAGCTCACGGGCATGACATGTGCTGCTTGTGCGAATCGAATAGAGAAGGGCTTAAGCAAGATGGAAGGCGTCGTTAACGCGAATGTTAACTTCGCTCTGGAGAAAGCCAGCATAACGTACGATCCGGCAGTCGTGAATCGGGACCGCATGGAAGAAACGATCAAGAAGCTGGGTTACGGTACGGCCAAGGAAGTCGTCGATTTCACGCTGGAAGGCATGACCTGCGCTGCTTGCGCGACTCGGATCGAGAAGGGTCTGAACAAATTGCCGGGCGTAACGAATGCAACCGTCAACTTCGCGATGGAGACGGCCCATGTGGAATTCTCCTCGGGTGAAGTATCCGTCCAGGATATGCAGAACAAGGTGAAGCAGCTCGGCTACAAAGCGACTACCAAGCAGGATAGCGCTAGCGCCGGCGACCACCGGGAGAAAGAAGTACGCCGCTACAAAATGAATTTGCTCATCGCGGGGCTGCTCTCGTTACCGCTGCTGTGGAGCATGGTCGGTCACTTCTCCTTCACTTCTTGGATCTATGTGCCGGACCTGTTCATGAACCCATGGATGCAGCTTATTCTGGCGACTCCGGTTCAGTTCTATATCGGTAAACAGTTCTACGTAGGGGCCTACAAGGCGCTCCGTAATGGCAGTGCGAACATGGATGTGCTGATTGCGCTCGGTACCTCGGCCGCCTTCTTCTACAGTCTGTACCTGACGATCGATTGGTATCTCGCCGGTGCGTCTGCGCACCATGGACCTGCTCTGTATTATGAGACAAGTGCAGTCCTGATCACGCTCGTCATCATGGGTAAGCTGTTCGAATCGCTTGCCAAGGGGCGCACATCGGAAGCGATCAAGTCATTGATGGGCCTGCAAGCCAAGACGGCGCTCGTGGTTCGCGACGGTCAAGAGCTGACGATTCCAGTCGATGAAGTGCTCACAGGCGATATCGTGCTCGTTCGCCCAGGGGATAAGATACCTGTAGACGGTCAAGTTCTGGAAGGAACCTCTTCCGTTGACGAATCGATGCTGACAGGCGAGAGCCTTCCGGTTGAGAAGAAAGCCGGCGATACGGTAATCGGAGCAACGATTAATAAGAACGGTATGCTGCGGATTCAAGCTACGAAGGTCGGTAAAGAAACGGCGCTTGCGCAGATCATTAAAGTCGTCGAAGAAGCGCAAGGATCCAAAGCGCCGATTCAACGGGTGGCAGACGTTATTTCCGGCATCTTCGTCCCCATCGTCGTCGGCATCGCGGTTGTCGCATTCCTGGTCTGGTATTTCTTCGTAACTCCCGGCGATTTTGCCGAAGCGCTGGAGAAGGCGATCGCTATTCTCGTTATTGCTTGCCCATGCGCGCTCGGGTTGGCTACCCCGACCTCCATTATGGCGGGATCGGGACGCGCGGCTGAGATCGGCATCCTGTTCAAAGGCGGCGAGCATCTGGAGCAGACGCATAAGGTGGACGCGATTATTCTGGACAAAACAGGCACCGTTACGAAAGGGAAGCCAGAATTAACGGATGTGCTGACAGAGGCTAACGAAGAAGAATTCTTGAGGCTTGTCGGCGCGGCAGAGAAGAATTCCGAGCATCCGCTCGCAGAAGCGATTGTCACGGGGATTCAGGAGCGTAATATTGCGCTGCCGGGGACGGAAGTATTCGAAGCGATTCCCGGTTACGGAATCAAAGCTGTCGTTGAAGGAAAAGAGCTGCTGGTCGGCACGCGCCGCTTGATGGAGAAATTCGAAGTGGATGCGAAGTCTGCTTACGATACGATGGCTCGTCTGGAAGAGAACGGGAAAACGGCGATGCTCGTTGCGATCGACGGACGGTACGCGGGCATTGTAGCGGTAGCCGATACCATTAAAGAAACCTCTCAAGCTGCCGTGAGCCGCCTGAAAGATATGGGCATCCAAGTGATCATGATCACCGGCGACAACGAACGGACGGCGAAAGCAATCGCAGCCCAAGTCGGCATTGACCATGTATTAGCGGAAGTTCTTCCTGAGGGTAAAGCGGAGGAAGTGAAGAAGCTCCAGGCACAAGGCAAGAAGGTCGCCATGGTAGGGGACGGCATCAACGACGCGCCGGCACTTGCAACCGCGGACGTCGGGATGGCAATTGGAACAGGTACGGATGTGGCGATGGAAGCTGCCGATGTGACCCTTATGCGCGGAGATCTGTCGAGCATTCCGGATGCAATCTATATGAGCCGCAAGACGATGGGCAATATTAAGCAGAACTTGTTCTGGGCACTCGGCTACAACACGCTTGGCATACCGATTGCCGCGATCGGACTGCTGGCTCCATGGGTAGCAGGCGCAGCGATGGCGCTAAGCTCGGTATCCGTTGTTCTCAACGCGCTTCGTCTGCAACGTGTTAAAGTTCGTCAATCCGCCTAATCACATGAGTAACGTCAATCTTTCCATCCGGGCGGGGATCGCATTCGCGAACGACAATTCCCGCCGGAAAGGGAAAACTGCTGGACCAAAAGCCAAGTTCGCGGCTCTTATGGTACAGCAGGACATATAGGACGGGGCAATTCTTCAGCGTTATAGCGTCTTCTAAGCCCCTTTGTCATCATCGTTCAGTAACGGAACATGAATAAAGGAGTTGGATTATGGGAGAATTTAAGAAAATAGCCGTTTCCCCGCCTGTTCAAAAGGGAGGCAGCCAATTTACGCCGGAGCAGCTCATGAAGATCGGAACGCTTGCCGGTGCGGATGCGAAGATCGAGATGACCCCGTTCAAACAATTGTATGTGCAGGTGCCTATCGATCAGCATGATGCCATCAAGGATGAGTTTGAACGATCGGGGCTGGAAGTCAATCCGGCAGGATTTGTGACCAAAGCGCTGATCGCCTGCAATTTCTGCAAAGGGGAAGAAGCAGCCGGCTTAGAGACGGCTAAGCTCTTGAATCAAGCAATCGCCGGAATCGAGACGCCTACGCCGATGAAGGTCGGTTATGCAGGCTGCGCGCTAGGCACGAGCGAGCCGCTGTTGAAAGATATCGGCGTCGTGAAAATGAAGGATACGTTCGATATCTATGTGGGCGGTGAGCCCAAAGGACTGAAGGTGGCCAAGGCGAAGCTTCTATGCTCGGGGGTAACGCAGGATCGGCTTGCGCATGTTGTAACCACGATCATCGATTTTTATAAGGAGAACGCCAAGAGTAAAGAAAAGTTCAGCAAATTCGTAGATCGGATGACACTGGAGCAACTGCAAGAAATCGTGGCTTAAGCTACCGCCCTAATCGTTTATTAAGAAGAGGAGTGAATGACAATGTCTGAATCCTTGAAAATTTATACGATTCCAACCTGCAGCGACTGCAATCATGCCAAGCGATATTTCGCAGAAAATAATATCCCCTACATCGAGTATAATTGTGAAGATGATATGAAATATCCCGAGGAAGTCTTTCGCTTGACCGGGAAGCAGACGGTTCCGACGATCGTTATTCAAGATAAGGTGTTTGTCGGCTTCGCGGATAATTTCACGGAGATCACGAAGCTCCTTCAATAAGCGCTATGGGTGATCCTTCCCTGCGATGAGGTGAGGCTGCTTGGGAATTGACGAAGCGGTGCAGGTGGTTTCGTATGATAAAGTTTGGCCTGCGTTATTCGAGCAACCCGGCGACCTGGAAAAAGGTTTGCCAGGCAATCTGTAGCCGTGCTATTATTCAAACTATTAGAATATGAACCTTCGGGGCAGGGTGAAATTCCCTACCGGCGGTGAGGATACGTTCATGTATCTAAGCCCGCGACTCCCAGCCTGTATGGGCTGGGACTGACTTGGTGAAATTCCAAGGCCGACGGTATAGTCCGGATGGGAGAAGGTGAAGAACAACTTGTTAAAATTGAATTTTAAACAGGTCTGTTTAGCGATGCCCCCGTTGATTTATAACGGGGGCATCGCTTCTTTCAGAAGGTTCAATTCAAAACATTCCATCGGAGGTTTTTGAATTGGCAGATGTATTTAAGCTGGAAAGTAACCACACGAATTTGCATTCATCGCGCACCAGCAGCATCAATGGGATTTGGTATGTCGCGCTCGGAGCGACACTGTGGGGGCTCGACCCTCTCTTTCGAATCCTATTGTTGAAAAGCTTCACCTCTTTACAGATCGTATTCATTGAGCATCTGCTGTTGGCCTGTTATGCGATGCCAGTGCTGATCAGGTACCACAAGACATTAACCGGTAAGCTAACGCTGGCAGTCGTTGGCGCCCTGCTATTCATATCTTGGGGCGGCTCGGCCATTGCGACCATACTGTTCACGGAGGCATTCGCTCACGGCAATGCAAACGCAGTCCTGCTTCTGCAGAAATTGCAACCCTTGTTCGCCATCATTCTGGCGCGTGTTCTGCTCAAAGAAACGCTGCCTTCCAAATTTTTTGCCTATATATTCGTTGCACTTCTAGGTACGTATCTGTTGACGTTCGGCTTTGCTTCACCTGGGATGGGCTTGAAGGATTTAGGTACAATAAGCTGCTTATTTTCTATTCTGGCAGCTCTCTTATGGGGTGGATCGACTGTTATGGGCAAGTTTCTGCTGCAAAGAAACTTAGATTTCCCAGTCGTCACTTCACTACGGTTCTTGTTGGCTATTCCGTTCGTATCGGTCGTTCTTTTGGTTAGCGGCGACGTATGGCAAGTAAGCGGATCTAGCGGCGAGCTGGCGCTGATTGCAGTAAACCTGCTGTTCCAGGCTTTTCTCCCAGGATTGGTCAGCATGCTTCTCTATTATAAGGGGCTGTCATCGACAAAAGCTTTCTTTGCGACGCTTGCGGAGCTTGCCTTCCCTGCCGTAGGTGTATTCATGAACTGGATCGTATTTGATCAGAAACTGACCGCGGGACAACTCGTAGGCTTTGCTCTCATTTGGTTGATTCTGTGGTTAATGACCCGCAGTAAGGGGAATGCCGCGGCGTGATGACGTGGTAATTCGATAAGGAAGTAGATTGAAACGACAGGCTGCCGCGGCGGCCTGTTGTTGCGTTAATGGGGAATTACATGTTGCAAGGCGAAGCTTCATTCGCGAGTGGCATTCTATATGCAAGAGGTAATGCAACATGTCGATCACCAGATCGAATAACCATTTTCCGGAATTCCACGATTTTCATGCGGAAGCAAGGCATTCCTTTTCTGTATTGACACGAAACCGTTCGCTCCACTACTCTTAATACAAGCAACGGAAACTGACAGGCCGAAGAATTCGCTTAGTGCGATTCGCCGATACCCTTTGTTCACCAAGCAGAAGCAAGGGTGCGCTTTCGCGCAGATGCTATGCCTATTTTAGAAAACGCTTTCTTTTTGTTGAGGTTTTGTAAAAAATGCGGGGTGTCAGTAACCGTTGAGAAGGGCAGAGATTGGAGTGACGATAGAGTGAAAGGACTTGCTGGACCTTCTTCAATAAAGAAAAGCCTGCTGACGTTCTTTATCGTACTGTTTTTGATTCCTTTTATTGGCTTTTGTCTGATTTGGTATATCAAGTCGGCCGAAACGATTCAGGAGAGTGAAATTTATTATAACGAACAGTTGATCCGCCGGGTAAATACACAGCTAGATGATTTTTTTGCAGGCATTAAGGCGGATTCGATGCCTTATCCAGGCCATCCGCTGGTTCAGGAATTCATCAAGTCTGATCCGTTCAATACGTACGAGATGTATCATTTGAAGGCTCGTCTAAATAATGAACTGATTCCAAATTTGCGGAAAGACATATATGAGTTCTCCATCATTTCCGCAAAAGGCGCGTATTACGGTGAATTCCATACGGTAAGCATGCCCGAATATCCGGAAAGCTTTAAAATTCTCGGATTGGCGAAAAAAAACGACTTTCCGGTCATCACGGTTTACCGGAAAATTATCGACAATAAAACATACAAGACCGCCGGCGCGATTATTATGGGCCTCTCTGTTGACCAGCTGCAGAGAATCGCGAGTATCAAGCCGTATGGAAAATCCGGTTATATCGTCATCGCCAATGAATCCGGTGAAATTATATATCATACGGAGAAGGAGAAGATCGGCACATTTTTGCCCGAAAAGTGGAAAGAGCGGATGGGCGCGGATAACGGCCGGTTTGTGGAGGACAGTCCGGAAGGCAAAAAAATGATGCTTTATCAGGTTTCCGACAGGACGCATTTCACCATTATTTCGGAAACGTCGAAGTACGAAATGCTTGGCGGTCTGCAGCGGCTTCAGCTGCTGACGCTAACCATCGGCATTTTGATACTGATCCTTGCTTTCGTCGTTTTTTACCGGATGCTTCGTGAGATCCAGCTGCTGCTCAGTGAGAACCACAAAACCCGATTGCGTGAGAAAGAGCTTCAGATCAAGAATCGGGAGGCGCTGCTGTCAGCTCTTCAAGCCCGAATCAATCCGCATTTTTTATATAACACGCTCGAAATCATTAACTCTTACGCCGTCGTGTTCAATGTCGAGCCGATCAGCAAGATGACGGTACAACTCTCGAGCCTGTTTCGCTATAGCGTCAGCAATCCGGATCAGGTCATTCTGTTGCGCAAAGAGCTTGAGCATATCAGGACGTACATTAATATTCAAAAGGAGCGGTTTGAAGAGCTGCGCTTCGAAGTGAATGTTGAAGAAGAAATGCTGGACCGCGTCTATTTGTTCCGTCTGATCATACAGCCTCTTGTGGAAAATGCCTTCCAGCACGCTTATGAGAAGCATGGCAAATCACCTGGCTGGATTCAAATTACAGGTCTTGCGGAAAAGGACTACTACTCGCTGTATATACAGGACAAGGGCAAGGGGATGGCGCCGGAGCTGAAACAGAAATACAACGAAGCGTTCGAATGGTTGACGGAAGGCAAAATGAGCGGGTTCGAATCAAGCCCTTTTCAGCAAATCGGTTTATGGAATGTACATGCCCGGCTGCGGCTGGCGTTCGGCCACCCATTCGGACTGCGGATCTGCGATTCCGGCGAGGAAGGTTCTATATTTCAGATCAAGCTGCCCTATATGAGAGGAGTAATCCGAGATGTACAAAGTGTTGATTGCGGATGATGAACGGATGGTTCGGCTCAACCTGAGGACAATGATTGAAAGGGATTCGGAACGCTTTACAGTCGTTCAGGAGGCCAAGGACGGTGAACAGGCGCTGCGCATGTGCATCGACATCAAGCCCGATCTGCTTATTACCGATATTCGGATGCCGGAACTGAACGGATTAGACCTGATACGCAGCTTGTCGGCTCACAACCTGGAATTCGAATCTCTAGTGGTGTCCGGGTACGATGACTTCGAATACGCCCGAAACGCCTTTCGTTTCGGCGTAACCGATTATTTGTTAAAGCCGATTGACAAACCATATTTTCTGGACGTTCTCCACAAAATCGACGGCCGACTGAGCAAGAGAACGGGTCAAATGGGGGCGTTCAAGGATTGGCTGTGGTCCTGGAAAACGTACGCCGAGCAAACGGCCGAATCGCTATGGCGACTGGATGAAAAAGAAATAGAGCGGGAGCTGGAGCGAATCCGCTCCGTCGTCAAGCCCGGAAGGGGACAGGTGGATCCTGAGACCGTCAAACAAATCGAGTACTATCTGGTGGTGCTCAGCTGCGCTCTTCAGGAGGCGAACAAGAGCGGGCTGCAGCTGCCGGACCTGAAGCCGATCGAGCGGATCTTCGATGCGTCGGCCTTATACGAGACTGTCCGCTCCAGACTGACGGGGCTGCTCCGTCATATCCGGGAGACGCGGAATTGGTGGAGTTACAACCGGCTGATGCGCAATGTGAAGGCCTATCTGGAGGAGCACTATGCGCAGCCCGACCTTTCCTTGAAGGAGGCGGCTTCTTCCTTC
This sequence comes from Paenibacillus spongiae, assembly GCF_024734895.1. Taxonomy (NCBI): domain Bacteria; kingdom Bacillati; phylum Bacillota; class Bacilli; order Caryophanales; family Paenibacillaceae; genus Paenibacillus; species Paenibacillus spongiae. Next base: position 6,454,474 of record NZ_CP091430.1, on the reverse strand, counting down.
GAACTGTCACCGAATTATTTCGGCAACATGTTTAAGAAAGAGACGGGGATGAGCTTTAATCAATATGTAACCCGTATCAGGATGGATAAAGCGATGGTTCTGCTGCGGAATCCCTCGGTTAAGCTGTACGAGGTGGGGGAAACGGTGGGATTTGACGATTATACCTACTTCTCCAAGACGTTCAAAAAGCACACCGGCTCTTCTCCTTCGGATTTCCGGAAATACGGAGGCGTAGTAAACGAAGAATTGCCGTGAAAAACTGCAAGTTATCGTTGATAATTCCATGTCGCCCTACCAAGTACCGCTTCTATAATTAGGACAAGAGAGATAGGGATCTCTCAAACAAAAAAGCGGAGGGATTGGATTGCGGGGATTTGCAAGGAAGAGATGGCTCGTTTCAGTTGCGGTTCTATTGCTGCTTAGTCTGGTTTTGGCGGCATGCTCCAGCGGGAAGCAGGATGAGGCAGACGCAAAAAGCGTAAAGAAAGAGACAGGCGCAAACAGCGGGAAGGGCGATACCACAGCCGAAAAAGGAACTTCCGGCGAAGAAGCGGCGAAGAGGGAAATTTCGATCCTACTGTCTCATAATAACTCCGGTTTTGCCTCCAAGGCTCCGGACGAGCAAAAGCAGAAATATTACGACGAACTGAAAAAGCTGTCCGGCTACAATGTCAAGTATGAGTACCTGGGCATGGACATCGATTTCCGCCAGCAGATGGCGCTCCGGTTTGCTTCCGGGGAGCTGGCCGATCTTGTTCGGACCGACGGCATCGATTCACAGGTCCATCAGGGAGCGGTTGACCAAGGTGTATTTCACGAGCTGGGACCGTTGATTGACCAATACGGACAGAATCTAAAGAAAAAAATTCCGGACGTCGCCTGGAACAGTCCCAGGGTAACGAAGAACGGCAAGATTTACGGTATTCCCACACTGAGCGGGGCGCCTGCGGACCGAATCATGTTCTACCGTCAGGACTTCCTCGACAAGGTGAATATGGAAGTGCCGAAGACCCTTGACGAATTCACGAAATTTGCCGAAGCGGTTCACAATACGGATGTGAACGGCGACGGCGACCCGCATAATACGTGGGCGCTGTCTCTGACGGACGCCATGTCCTGGAGGGATGTGCTCACCGGTTCGTTCGGTATCCGACCTGGCGCATGGCATCTGCATAACGGCCAGTTGGAACCGGATATCATTCAGCCTGAAATGAAGGAAGCAATCGCTTATTACAAGATGCTGTACGACAAAGGTTACATTGAGAAAAATTTCATAACCAAGAAGCAGGGCGACAGCGGTAAGGATATTTTCTCGGGTACGGTTGCCGCTTGGGGAGCGGCTACATATCAATATCCGGCCGTTTCGGCATTTGAGTATCCGAATCAGCCGAATGCGGCAATCACAATGGCGGTACCGCCGAAAGGCCCCCGGGGCGAGAACTACCTCCAGATCGTAACGGACCAAATCTATTTCGTCTGGACAATTCCTGCAGACCGGAAAAATCCGGAGGAGATCATCAAGTTTCTCGATTGGGCCTGGAGCAGTCCGGAAGCGGACAAGTTTTTCGCCTACGGCATCAATGGCCACAATTACACCGAAGAAAACGGCCAGATCAAATTTGATCCGCTGAGCGAGCGTAATACCGGGCCTCTGAATGAAAAAGAATTTTTCCAGCTTTCCATGAATGTCCGCGAGAATGGCTTGAACAACCCGGCGGTGCTGAAGGCGATGCCGAGCAGCGATGTGATCCTGAAAGGATATAAGGATTCGGAATCTACGATTCTAAACAACGATGCTATGTACATGCCGAAACTGAAGGCGCTCGACGGCCGCCCCGAGTTGAGTCCCGACTTTGCATCCGGCAGCCTGTTTTATGATGAATTCGTGAAGCTGGTCGTCGGCAAGGAAGACCTGGATAAAGGCTTCGACGCTTTCGTGAAGGAATGGAAGCAGCGTGGCGGAGACGCGGCCATCAAGGAAGCGACCGACTGGTACAACAGCAAGAAGAAATAAAAATGCATGAACGGGTAAGGGCCCTCACCGTAAGTTCAAGAGGGCCCTTTTCTCAACTTGGAAAGGAGAACATCCCTTGTTTCGAAAAGGCAAAATAACGGATGCTTGGGTCCTGCTCCTGATCGCGTCACCGGGTCTGGCCCATTTCCTGATCTTCAAGTATATTCCGCTTGCCGGCAATCTGATTGCGTTCCAGGATTACAATCTCTTCTCGGGTTTGTTGCACAGCAAGTGGGTAGGGCTGAAACATTTCAAATTTATGTTTGAATATCCCGAATTTGCGATGGTGCTTTGGAATTCCATCCGCTTCGGCCTTTATTCAATCCTGTTCGGATTTCCTGCTCCGCTGATTCTGGCTCTGCTGCTTAACGAAATACGGCTGAGCTGGTTTAAACGCACGAGCCAAACGCTGCTTTATCTGCCGCACTTTCTGTCCTGGGTTATTGTGGGCGGCATCTTTACCGAGCTGCTGGCTGAAAAAGGGCTGGTCAATCAGATACTGGCCAAATTCGGTGATGCGCCCGTATCGTTCCTGACCGAACCCCGCTATTTTCTAGGTATCGTAATCAGTCTCGGCATCTGGAAGGAAGTCGGCTGGTCGATGATTATTTATTTGGCGGCCATGACGGGAATTAATCCCAATCTGTACGAAGCCGCCATGGTGGACGGCGCGAGCCGCTTTCGGAGGATCTGGCACATTACGCTGCCCTCGCTGCTGCCGGCCATTATCATGCTCTTGCTGCTGCGGATCGGACATCTGCTGGACGCTAACGTGGAACAGCTGCTGTTTTTCCTGAATCCGCTTGTCCGGGATGTGGGTGAAGTTTTCGACACCTATGTATATCGGGTCGGTTTAACGGGCGGACAATACAGCTACACCACGGCCATTGGCATTTTCAAGTCGCTTATCGGCATCATTCTCGTCGTGAGCCTGAACAAACTGAGCCGCAAAACGACAGGCGACAGCATTTATTAGGAGGCGGTCTCATGATGGAACTCAGGACACATTCGGAAAGAACGTTTCAGTGGGTGAACGGGGTGTTTTTCATTTTGCTTTGCTTTTCGATGATCGCCCCGATCCTGCATCTGCTGGCCGTGTCGCTCAGCAGCACCGTATATGCGAACAGTCGGCTTGTCGTACTTTGGCCAAAGGGCTTCCAGGTCAGCGTCTATGAAACGCTGTTCGGCATGAGAGAGATGTGGAAGGGTATGGGAGTCAGTGTCTATATAACGCTGATGGGAACATTCCTGTGCCTTGTTTTTACCTCTTCGCTTGCGTATTCGCTTACCCGGCCGCAGATGCCGTGCCGCAGAATCATTACCCGGCTCATTTTGTTCACGTTTATTTTTTCCGTGCCGTTAATTCCGAGCTACTTGGTTGTCAAATCGCTGGGTATGATTAATTCACTTTGGTCGCTGATCATACCTGGGGCGCTGGGCGCGTACAACGTATTTATAATGAAGACTTTCTTTCAGGGGATCTCATCCGAGCTGATCGATGCCATGAAAATCGACGGCAGCGGCGAGTTCGGCGTGTATGCCCGTCTTGTGCTTCCCCTATCGGCGCCGGTGCTTGCAACGATCGCCCTGTTTCATTCCGTAGGAACGTGGAACGCTTATTTCGGTGCGCTGATCTACATCCGTGACAAATCGTTGTTTCCGCTGCAGCTCTTATTGAAAAATCTCATTTCCAGCAGCAGTGCCGATAACGGCCTGGACGCGATCGGTATCCATTCTGGCGTAACGACCAGCCCCGAAACGCTTAAAGCGGCGGCTATTTTATTCACGACGGTTCCGATTTTGATTGTATATCCATTTCTGCAAAGATATTTTGTAAAGGGCGCCATGCTGGGATCCTTAAAGGAATAGGCATTGCAATCCGAGCAAAGCACCCTTAACAAAGGAATGACGACACTACGGGCCTATTCCGACGATAGGCCGATTTCATTAGCTTTTATAATGAAATCGGCTTTTTCGTATGCAGAAAATTATGGACATTCTTACAGAAAACCTTCCACAACTACACAGGTACAACCAACCGAATGGAGCCGCCACGGCTCTTTCTCATTTCATCTTAAAAATAGGGAGTTCAGAAACGTTGGGTTTCTCAAATTATACAAGTAATTGAAATTCATACAAAATTCATACCACCAAACATATATTTAGAACGAAATCGGGGGGCGAAAGGAGAAGAAATCGGTTAACAAAGGAGGAGATATCGTGAATTGGAGTGGTTGGCCCGCTGAGAATATTACATATTGGGGGGATGAATGATGAGAGATTTTCCGATGAAGTGGTTACGCAATCGGAATGGAAGAAGGAGCAAAGCTTCGCTGCTTCTGTTGTCTGCACTGCTTATATTGTTGGGTTTGGCAGGCTGCAGCAGTCCTAATGAGACGGAATCGGAAGAGACGGGGAACCAGCAAGAGCAAGCGAAGATCGTAGACAAGAAGAATATCAAGGCCGACCTGAAGATTCTTACGGAGTGGGGCCATGCCTTTCATGATCAGTTCGGTAAGCTGTTCGAAGACTTTAATAAAGAATACCCGAATATTCGCGTGACGTTAATGGAACAAGCGACAGGCGATCTGCCCGCGCTTATCGCATCCGGAGAAACGCCTGATCTGGTTATAGCGGGGGATCTAGCCAACAATTTGACGAAAGACGATCTGATTGAAGACTTGACGCCTTATATGAACATCGATCCGGATGTGACGCCGGAAATCTTTTATGATTTCGCTTATAAAAGATCGGTTTCGCCAAACGGGGAAGTATGGGCGCTCCCATGGCACGTCGATCCGAATTTCGTGCTCATGTACCATAAAGACGTGCTGGAGCAATATGGCTTTACAGAAGTGCCGGCCATGCATTCGCTTGAGGAGTTCGAAGATTTTCTGCGCCGCTTCTGGGTTGTCGAGAATGGGGAGCAGGTGATGACGACATTTGCCCCGCATGAAATTATGGGTAATCCCGATTCCAGTCTAACGACGATCGCTTACTTGAACGGGGCGGATTCCTCCAACTTCTTCAATCCGGCCACCAATAAAGTAACGTTTAACGATCCGAAAATCGTCGAAGCGCTTGAATGGATCGTCCGCTTCAAGCGGGAAAATATCCATGACGAACGCATACAAAAATTAAATTCAACGCTGCCGGAAAACATGGGACGTTTTCAAGCGGGCAAATCGTTAATGGAGCCTACCGTGACCTTGATTTTAAGGGCCAATTATGAAGCGAATCCGGATATCGGCTTTGCATTGATGCCTGAGGAGTCGTTCTGGGTCAGCGGATGGTCTTGGGCGATGACGACAATCGGCAAGAAGGAAAACAAAGACGCCGCCTGGGAATTGTTGAAATGGATGACGTCAACGAAAGCGGGCGCCGAATCGCAATTGAAGCATTTTGGCTGGATATCAGGGATTAAGGATGACCCGTATCTCGAAGAGCTGACGAAGACGGATCCGGTGATGAAAAGCGCTTACGACGTGCTGCAAAAAGCGAAGAAAGTCCGTCCATATATCCCGGTCAATTGGGGTGAAGAATACAATGCCAAATGGGCTGAAGTGATGAGTGGCACGCTTGAGCCGAAAGCATTCCTCGACCATATGACACAGTACATTCAAGCTTTGCTCGATGAACAATTACGGGCGCAAGAATGACCGACAGACATATTGTTTTGTATGCTTAGCAACAAGCAGCAGGCTGCCGCGGCGGCCTGCTGCTCGTTTTTATGGGGAAGGATAATGGATCCAGTTGTTACATGAAGAGGGGATTTTTATGAATTGTCGAATACATAAACATCGCTGGCTGAACGAAATTCTTATTTTGACGTTTTGGGAGGTCCGCAAGAAGCTGGAGTCGGTACTTTGAGATGATGGAGAGACCGGTGGGAGGTCAATAATGAACAACAAGTATAGCAGGCTCATCCTGTTGTTGGTCGTCTCGACCATGGTACTCTTGGCTGTTTACTATTGCAATCTGCTGCTTGCGAGGAATCTGGATAATCCTTCTTTGAAGCGGCCCGTTCTTTTTGTAGAGTATCTAATCGTGTTTCTCTTCGGCTCCGCGATCCGGATGACGCTGAATGACTCGTTCCGGGCAAGAAGCGGATTTGCGATCGGCAACCCGATATACGGTCTTGCTGCTATCATTCTGTTTATTGCGAACTATCTCACCTCTCTCTATTATGCGGAGTTAATGGTTCGTTTTGGCGTAGATAATTACTTTCTTAATGCGCTGCTTGACGATGATAATAAGATTTTAATAAACCTGTTGGCGGGGTACTTGCTGGCGGCTTCTTCTATAATACAAGTGGGCCAAAGCAAGAAATAGTGGCAGAGTTGGAAGAATGATTCCGCCTGTCTTACTGTCGACGGGTTTTTGTTGATCTAATGCCCCTTGTGCTGTTCCGCATTGTGCGGCTGCTGGATTGCTCGGCTTTTGACCTGGCGTGGTTTTGGGCCGCATTTACCATGTGGGGATGTACGTACCCATGTAAATGTCATCTAAGCTATAAAAAACCGCACGCTACTTTTTCGGTAGCGTTCGCCGCAACCACTCCAATTTCCACTGATCTAGCCGACATAGGCCGTCGAAATGGTTCATGGTTTGTACGAATCGGTATGGGTTGTAATCTTGCATATTATGCAACATTAAGCGGACTAAAACGCCGAAAACCGTGGATTGTTGCATTTTCTACAACAATTCCCATTTCAAAGCAGCTAATCAATACCGATTGTTGTATAACGTACAACAATTCGACCATTTGGCCAGAAAATCTGAAATATTGTTGCACGTTGTACAACATTCTCGACAACGGCATCACGCATGATAGAGAAACTAGCAGGCAAGGACAGAGTGCAGAGTGCAGAGTACAGAGTGCAGAGTGCAGAGTGCAGAGTACAGAGTACAGAGTGCAGTGTTAGAGTACAGAATATCTAGTTACAGTACAAAATGTAGAGTATATTACTGAGTTAAGAACCTATTCCGCATTGGGCCTGGAGGTATGCACAATGGTGTTTATCCAAGGAATTGAATTATGCCGCCGATTTCATGCCGAAGTCGTAGAACCGTTCATGAGTGAAACCTATCCGTCCCTGTCTTATTCATCGGCTCTAATGGGCCCAGGCAGTGAAGTGCTAGGATACGATACGGAGATGTCCACGGATCATGATTGGGGACCACGTATATTTCTTTTTCTGAGCCAGCAGGATGCTAGGCAATCGCAGCACATACAAGCATCCCTGCGGGAGAGGGCTCCGCGTCAGTTCTATGGGTTTCAGGTTGATCCGGACAAGAGTGTGGTTACGACGGTGCCGCGGTTTATCGAAGGCTGCCTGGGCATTAGCGCCGGCAGGCCGATCGAGCCGGTCGATTGGTTAACGTATCCTTCGCAGTCTCTGCTGGAACTAACCAGGGGAGCCGTCTATAGAGATGATCATGGCGAGCTGTCCGCCGTACGCCAACAACTTGAGTATTATCCTCATGATATTTGGCTGTACCTCCTGGCATCCTGCTGGAAGCGGATCGGCCAGGAAGAGCATCTGATGCTTCGTGCGGGATATGCAGGGGATGAGCTTGGTTCGGCGATTATCGCTTCGCGTCTGGTCCGCGATATCATGAGTTTGTGCTTTCTCATGGAGCGCCAATACGCCCCCTATCCCAAGTGGTTCGGGATGGCGTTCAAGCAATTGAAATGCTCCGACGAATTAATGCCAAGTCTGTGGTCGGCTCAAACGGCGGCCGCTTGGAGAGAACGCGAGCATGCCTTGAACAAGGCTTACCGCCATTTGTCCGACATGCATAATAAGCTTGGCATTACGGACGAGATCCCGGCGGATGTTTCTTACTTCCATGACCGTCCCTTCAAAGTCATGAATGGTGAAGAAATCGCCAGCCGTATAGCGAATCAAATTGAGGATCCGGTTATTCGGCGGTTTGCCGGAGGACGGTTGATCGGCAGCATCGATCAGATTACGGACAATACGGATTTTCGGATTACTAATGAGTGGATACGTAAAGTTTTGATGACCGTATACTTGTCCGCAGAAACAGAATAGCAGAAGCTTGGGGGGGGGGCTTGCCAGAGGGCGGCTCCTTTGCCATGACGGCCGGGTCAGCAATCGATAAGAAATCCGGACCGCCGCCGCATGTTAGAATAAAAGTCAACGATAAACCGGATGGAGGGAGAAGTCGGTGAGTAATCGTGTATTCGCAAAAGAGCGGCTGGACCGCATGCATGACGTCATGGCAGGATATATCGAGCGGGGCGAAGTGCCTGGAATCGTCACATTAATCAGCCGTAAGGGTGAGGTGCATGTCGAGGCGTATGGAATGAAGGCACTTGGGGGAAGCAGTCCGATGAGCCGGGACACGCTCTTTCGCATCGCCTCGATGACGAAGCCTATTACTGCGGCGGCGGCCATGATTCTTGTGGAAGAAGGCAAGCTTCAGCTGGATGAGCCGGTGGACCGGCTGCTGCCCGAGCTGGCCGGGCGCCGGGTTTTGAAGCGTCTTGAAGGACCGATCGACGATATGGTTCCCGCGAACAGGCCGATCACCTTACTCGATCTGCTGACCTTTCGCCTGGGCATCGGCATTGTGATGGCTCCTCCCGGCCAGTACCCGATCCAGCGGAAGATGGCTGATCTCGGACTCGAACCAGGACCGACCCCGCCAGTGCATGAGCCGGACGAGTGGATACGCCGGCTTGGCAGTCTGCCGCTGATCCATCAGCCGGGCGAAGCATGGATGTACCATACCGGCTCCGATGTCCTTGGCATCCTGATTGCCCGGGCTGCCGGCCAATCGCTGGAGCATGTCTTCCGCAGCCGCATCTTCGATCCGCTCGGAATGGGGGATACCGGTTTTCACGTGCCTGCCGGGAAGCTCGCGCGTCTGCCGGCAAGCTACATGACCAGTCCCGATCCCAGTCAGGGGACGCTCATGGTCCATGACGATCCGGAAGTTGGCAGATGGAGCCGTCCGCCTGCCTTCCCGTCCGGCGGGGGCGGATTGGTTTCGACCGCGGACGACTACCTGGCCTTTTGCCGGATGATGCTGAACGGCGGGCGGCAGGGCAGCGGCCATATTCTCTCGCGGTCGTCGGTGGAGCTGATGACAACCAACCATCTGACGCCGAAGCAGATTGAGGGAGCCTGCGATTTCTTAGGCGTCAACCGCGGATGGGGCTTTGGAGTTTCCGTCAGCATCGGGCAGGATCATCTGACTTCTAAGCCCGGCCGGTTCGGCTGGGACGGCGGAATCGGCACATCCGGATTTTCGGACCCGAATGAAGACTTGGTCGGGATCTTGATGACGCAGCGCCTCATGGATTCCCCCGAGCCTCCGGGAGTCTTTCAAGATTTCTGGACCTCGGTGTATCAGGCCATTGAAGCAGGAGACTGAGATCTCCCGCGGCAAATATGGCGCCGGAAAGGCTGCATCCGGATAGACGAATCCGTTTCATGCAGCCTTCTTACATGCTATGCAAGCTTCTTATTGGTGTGCATCTGTCCGCTTCTCGCCGGGCTTCAGGAGCTGCAGCGTGAGCGGCTATTACAGGCGTCGCCCCCACCTCATCCGTCCACTCATGTTTATATCAAACTATGGGATGAACGATGTGGAATAAATGGTTATAGCGGTTTTTTCGCTTTACGCGGTTCTCAAGCTGAATATAATAGAATTGCATCATTCCTACCTAATCCTATACACAATCGAGGAGAGACAGCGTTATGAAGCCGAATCGCAGCTACACGATCTGGTTTGCGCAGCGGACCGGAAGCACCCTGCTCAGTCAGGCATTAGCCTCCACAGGCGTCGCGGGAAATCCTGCAGATTGGTTAGAGTTTCATGTGCGGCGCGATCAGAGCGGCATGGAGCAGCTCAATCATATTCTGGAGTCAGGCACTTCAGCCAATGGGGTGTTCGGGATGAAGCATTCGCCTAATCGGAATGATCTTGAACAATGGCTTTCATGGTTTCAGAAGGAGCTCCAGCTTCCGGAAGGACTAACACGGCCTCGAATATGGGAGTCGGTGTTTCCGAATTGCCGGCATATCTATATGACCCGGCGCAACAAGGTGCGATTGGCGGTGTCCTGGTGGCGAGCCATCGTTTCGGGAGAGTGGCATCGCGAACATGGGGCCAAGCCGAAGCAAGCAGATACCAAGGATCGATACAGCCTCGACGCGATCAATCATCTCATACAGGAGGCGGTCATGCGCGAGTCGTGGATGGCGGAATTTTTCGCAGAGGAACGCATCACTCCGCTGACCGTAGTATATGAGGATTTTATTCTTGATTATGAAGGGACCGTCCGGGGGCTGCTCAAGTATTTGGAAATCCCTGAGGCGGATAATGTTACGATAGCTCCGCCCTATTACGACGGAATAGCCGATGATATAGCAGAAGAGTGGGTTCAGCGTTATCGGGAGGAGCGGCAGAAGGGCTGGACGAATGTCGCATGGTAGGTTGTTAGATAGCCAGCAAATGGCGTAAGAGGGCTGCCGCGCGGCTGCCCTCTTTTGTGCATTGCGACATATGCTAATCTAGCGTTTACGAACAGCCGAATGGTACGCTATGATAGTCGCATGGCACTAATTACCAGAATTTGCGAGAGGGGACAACGTACATGCCCATTCAACACATTGGCAGCTTGTTCATACCTGTAAGTGAATTGGAACGATCCATCACATTCTATACGGAGGTGCTTGGACTAGTTTGTCGGGGGATTGAAGATTGGGGGGACGGCAACAGAGGTGCGACATTGTTCTGCGAGCCCCATCCCGATCATGCGGCATTGCTGAGCTTGGCGGAAGTGAAGGGACCGATCGCTGTGTCCCCGCGTCCCGTATTGAACTTCAAGTGTACCGGTGTACCGGAACTGCAAGAGGGATTACAAGCAAAAGGGTATCGCGTGACAGAGCTGGAGACCTGGGATTCAGCCTGGAATCATCATGTTCTGTTCGATGTATTCGATCCGGATGGCCACATGATCAACCTGATCGACATGGTACCGCTGGCTGATCTGCAGGCCAAGTAGCGCTTCTGTTCAAGAATGAGTCTACGTCATATTTAGCCTGGAGAGAAACAGAGGCATTATCTATGAAAGCAAATCAAATGACAATCAAGTCTGACCCCTGCTCATCGAGCAGGGGCTCTTTTACTGTCTACAAAGAAAGGAGCGGGAACGATGAATGAGGATCTCGGGTCCCAAGCTGGGCATATGGTGTAACTGTTTAGTGTGGACTTTAACAGCGATAGCAATGGCACGACAACCACGACCTGTTTGTTACCGAATTCTAATTGTTAAAAATCTCTAACCAACAGAAATCGACTTATTCCAACAAGATCAATGTGGTAATTTAGCGGTGGTGGAAAAGGAAACGTTTTGGGAGGTGAATTTGAAAACTCTTTTCACAATCTTTATAAAGGAGATGTTCATGATGAAGAATAAAGCAAAAAGTATGTTGTGTTTGTTATTGACCTTTGCAATGGTTCTCGGCGGATCTGGGCAAGCAGTGGTTGCCAAGGATAATAACCAAGCTAATCAAGGACAAGGACAACATAAGAATTCTAGCGAGCAAAATGTAAAACAGTGGTTAAGTGAATATGAATTCAATGAGGATACCAGAGATGGAGTAATCTATGAGAAGGTTGCAATAAATGAATTAAAGCGTTTGCTAACCGTCATAAAAGATACGAATGCTAAGTTTGATTCTAATGCACTAGATGGTCTGATTGTGGAATTTGATAAAACCGGAGACATAAAGCCGAAAGATATGAATGAACTGGATAGGTTTGAACAATTAGTTAACCAATATGAACAAGCAATTCAAGAGGAGTATATAAAAGGAGTGGTTCTAAAAAGTGATCTGCTCTTGAAAATCAAACATAGCTTAACAGTATGTCTATGGGGATATGTATCAAAAAACGATTTCAATGAACCAACTGAAGTATTGATTGCAGATATACTCTTTAATTTTTATTTATCGGATAAAATTGTCAATAAAAATGCTATCGGCATCTTAACGGATATCTCTGATCAAACGGATCACAAAGGAAATCAACTAAAAGCTCATTTGAATAACGCGGTGAAAATGTCTGAAAAAGCTAATGAGTTTCTAGAAAAAGATCTAGCTATCCCTGCATCGAAATCTTATGAAAATGCATATAAACAAGTGTTATTCGGACTTGAAAAAGCAGGCTATCCATTTACCACAGAATTGTTTGAATCTACCTCTGACACGGATGGTGACACGATAACAGATGGAACAGAATTCCTTGAGGGAATGAATCCATTTAAAGAGGATACAGATGGTGATGGATTAAAGGACAATATTGAATATGAAATTAAATCATTTATTTCCCCAATAAAATATGATACAGATCATAATGGCATAAGTGATGCAGATGAAGATATCGATGAAGACGGCCTGAATAATAAAGATGAGCAGGTTTATCAAACAACTCTGATTAAGAAAGATTCAGACCAAGATCGATTAACTGACGGATTTGAAGTCCATCAGTTTGATTCATTACCTAATAAGTATGATACAGATAGCGATGGGTTAAGTGATGGAGATGAATATGCTTTAAAGACAAATCCGAAGGTTGCGGACAGCGATAATGACGAGGTCACGGATTCACAAGAGCTCCATAAACAAACTATTCGTAAATCATTGATTCAGCCTGATAAATCAGCAATTACAAGTGTAGAAGTTAGTTTTAGTGCAAAGGGTAATATTAATAAAACGACTAGAATTACCAGCACAAACAAAGTCAATATAAAAACTACTAATTTATATGGTATTATTGGTTCTCCTGTAAGGATCAATACTCAATCAGAATTTGATAAAGCAAGCATTACGTTTACTTATGATGAAGCGCAGCTAGGGGACACATTGGAACATGATTTAGGCATCATTTGGTATAACGAAGATGAGGAAATGTTTGAAAGTCTTAACGCTGTGTTAGATACAAATAAGAATACAATAAGTGCGGAAACGACTCAGCTTAGTGAATATATGGTTGTTGATAAGACAAAATGGTTGGAGCTTTGGAGTAGGGAATTAGACTACTCAAGGATGCATGGTTTAAATAAAACACTGGATAGTAGCGATGATTCAGGTGATGGAGGAATAGATCCAAAAGACTCAGATGGGGATGGCTTATCTGATACTTATGAAACTGTAGGAATGAAAACACCATACGGTATCATCTACTCCAATCCTGACATGAAAGATAGTGACGGAGATGGATTAACCGATGGGCAAGAAATGGGTCCATTCCAATCATTCACGGTCGACATTTTTGGAGTTACTATTCATTTGGAAGGGTTCTTTCCAACCAGTTTTCCTGACCGAAAAGATAGTGACGGAGATGGAAAGTTTGATAATGAGGATTTGAGACCGTTGTACGCTGATTTATCCGATTTAGTCATTTATCAATCAGATCGACCGGAAGGCTATGATGAAAATGGAAATGTAGCGAATGATATGAAAACAAATGATTATACAGGAGATCAAATAAAGGACATTAACTGGATGTTCAGATTCCAATTACTTGAATCTTATTTCCCGAGTATTCTCTTTGATGAGTTTGAGTTTATGTCAACAAGTTTATTTTCTACGGGGGATATGGAAGATGTTGTTTTAGATATGATTGATCATTTTGAGGAGGGAACGGGTACAGCGTATCGCAATGATACTTTGACTAAAAAAGCGAGTGAGCATGAGACAACAAAAGCCTATGTTGAATTTGTCAAAAATGCTTTAGTTGATGAGCTAAAGAAAAATGGAGGTAATTTGGCAGCACTTCAGTTTGATAACCGTACAAAGGAAACGAATGAATTTTATCAAAAAATACAGGATGATGCTTCTTACCCGACGTTTAGCACTCCGAGTGATAATATAAATGGACTTACAATTACAGTAAATGATACTTGGGGAAATACCGTATCCGTAAAAGATTTTTCAGTAGAGAACAATCGCTTTAAAGGTGTCATGCATGTTCGTTTATATGATCATTTTGGGTTAGATCGGCCAGATGTGGAGAAGGTGTATGTGAACTTAGCAGGATTTCGTGCCTGGTTTGTCTTACAGCATTATGATGAATATGATGGGAAATATAAGCCCTTTGTTTCTTTAATGGAAATGGATATACCATTCGAGGGGGAATTGAGTGGTTAAAGTTAATTTGAAAATTCTAGTTTTGATTATTGGTATATTCCTCATTCCATTATACTTAATTGGATGTACAAAGAATGGGGAATCAAGCGGGGAAACAAAGATTTTCGAAATTGCCAATACAGAAGAGGTCGTTGGTAAAAAGGATGAAGAAGTCGTGACTCTTAGAAAGCATTATATGATTCTGAATCCACCAAAAGATTTAATAGATTTGAAAGAATTAGTTGAAACATACATTAAGAGTCATCCAGTTGAAGGCGAACTTAAAGCAATAGAAGGCAAAAAGAGAATTTTTTATCTGTCCTTCTATAGGGAAAGTGACGATTTGCCAAGAGACTGGCAGCCTGATGAAAGTTATATGAATACGGATCGTCTAGAACATCATAAGAATGATCTCATTGCATCGATCATTTGGTCAGATGCTGAACCACGAAAAAAATACAATGTTTCTGAAAAAAACAAGGAAGGAAAGGTCATGAAGCGGATGCATTATATTGAGGATCAGCTTGTTGAGTAATACTAAAATATAAAACAGATATGCAGCCGGCCACATTCTATATCGTGATGGCCGGCTGATATATTAAATTTTAAACACCGACCACCTTACTTCGGTTTGTTTCGCTTTAATTGTTTGGACAATAACGAGGTTAGTGTTGTTGAACGGGTAACGATAGTTCAACTCCAAAGGGGTTGCCAGTTAAATTCCAATCAAGCTGCGATTACACCGGATTCCTTTGTAGAGTAAAGGGATCCGGTTTTTCATGCAATGATGTGCTTTTGTCTCAAAATGTCTACCAATCGAATCCAATTTAACCAAATAATTACATTAGTCGATAAGCAGAGTGGAAAGGATTTGGATCGAACGCACTCCGAGTACCAAGCGAATTAATCATTTGAAATGAGGAATCCAGATGGAGTTTAAGGGGATTTGCTCCATCAGGACGATGAAATCGTTTTTTTTGCATGATTCGCATTTTTTAGGATTGACACGAAATCCCGATACATGAATGATATTTAATATGGGAAGGGGGTGCCCTCGCTTGGGTATCATCCGATTGCTTAAAGGCCGTAAATATTTGCAGCGCATCGTGCTGTACTTCAACCTGTCCGTTGTCGGACTGCTTGTCATTTTCTCATTCTCCTATTATGTCTATTCCAAGAATATCGTTCTTCAAACACAGAAGGATGCCAACGAAAAAGTATTGTCCCAAATCAAATACAACATCAATTATTTGCATGAGATCGTTCAAAATATCGCGATTATGATGAGCTTCGACAAGAGCATGGTTTATTTGATGAACGCCAAGGAACCGGACCCCTTCACGAAATTCCAAACGCTGCGTATGCTGGACACGGTCGCCGACTCGACCTCCTTCGTCGACTCCATCGCCGTCTACAGCGGAGTTGGCAATCGGATATACGTCGGAGGATCCGGAACGTGGTCCCGCGAGCATTTGAAGGAACTTGAGAAGATGACGCTTCGCGTCCTGCGGCAATCCGGACGCCCGACCGGCGGAAGATTGATTCCCATGAAGACGGATGGGCGGAACGCGAATGTGGATTTGTTCTCCTTCTTCGTCCTCGAGAGCCACCCGGCTAACGGCGCGGTTCCGAATGCCGTCATCGTCAATATCCGACCGCAATGGGTGTTTGAGAATATTTCCAATCTCAACAGCCTTGGCGGACGGCAAGATGGAGTCGTCGTGCTGGATCGGAACGGGGAAGCGTTGTCTTATCACAACGAGGCTGCGCTGAGGCTCGCGGATGCCAATTGGCGGTCGGCGCTCCGACCCGGATCGGAGCCGGGGGGGTTCACGGTCCGCCGGCTTGACGGTGAGAAATACTTGATTTCCGAAATCAGCGTCGGGGTGAACGATTGGAGGATTATGAGCATCTTGCCCTATGACAAAGTGATGGGGCGGGTGGAGTCTTTTCGCAATATATCCTTCATCCTGGTCGGATTGGCTCTATTGATCTCAGTCGCGCTTTCCGCCGCGGTAGCGAACCGATTATACCGGCCGATCGGCAAGCTGACCGAGCTATTCGGAGGAAATGCGCTCGTTCCCCTGGCGGGGGTTCCCAAGACTCACGATGAAATGGGCTACATATCCCGCGTGTACGAGCTTACGCTGAGTAAGCTTCGACTTGCCCGTCAGGAAGAGAATCGCAATCAGCAAATCGTAAACGACTATTATTTGCGGCGCTGGATGACCGATAGCGGATCGCTGACCGGGGAGGAGTTGGACGAGTGCCGCGCAGCGTTTCCCCGACTGTTCCCGAAGGAAGAAGGAACGGAACCGGTCTGGACTTTGGCCGTGCTGACGCTTGATCCGCCACCGCAAGCTTCCCGTTCGTCCGCGCAGGACGACCTATTCCGGTTTGCCTTATGCAATATCACGGAAGAGACGATTGCCAGTTCCTTTCCTGTTCACGTTCTGGATATGAAGAACGGTTTCCTGGTCGCGATCGCGCGAACGACGGACGCAAGATCGGATTCGGCCGCCCTCCGGAAACTGTTAACCGAATCGGTCGATACTTGCCGTCAGTATTACCGGAGAACATTTTCGGCAGCGGTGAGCCATCCCGTATCCGATTACAGAGCGGCCAGCACCGTTTACCGGGTCACTGTACAGCAGTTGATGTATCGATTGCTGTACGGCCCAGGATCCGTTATTGTGCCGGAGGACGTTGAGTGCAACGTGGCCCGTCAGGATGTTACGATTCCGATCGAATGGGAGAAGAAGCTGGGAGAAGTGATCCGCGCCCGGGACGAGAAGGCGATTCACGCTCTATTGGATAAGTGGTTTGCGGCGATTGCCGCCTTGCCCTACGACAATATGACGTTTGCGGTTCAGCAAGTCGTGCTGGTCATCCGGCAGGTGCTTCGGGAGCCCGTGTTCACTGCTCATTTCAACTCGATCGCGATGCAGACGCTGGGGACCAGCGTCATTCGGTCCGATACGCTCACCGAGATGCGGTATAAGATTGATCACTTTCTGGAGCAGGTATGTCTGGCGGAGAGGGAAGCCCAGAAAGAAGACAAGAACAAAATCATCGTAGACGCGATCAAGGAGTTCGTGGAGAAAAACGTATTGAACATCAATTTGAGCCTGCAGTCCGTCGCGTCGAATTTCAAGATGTCTTCGGCGTACGTGGGGCGCATTTTCAAACAATACGAGAATGTTTCCGTCGGCGACTACATTAATGGGTACCGGCTGGACAAGGCGCGGGAGATGCTTCTTAGCAGCAGCTTCAGCGTCAAGGAAATCGCCGATTATCTCGGCTTCAACAATGCGAGCTATTTCATTACGCTGTTCAAAAAGAAATACGGCTTGACGCCGAAAGAATTCCGGATGAATGTAGTACTCGGGGATGAGGGACAGCTTGACGGTTCGCGAAATTGATACAAAATGCAAATCCTGCAACGCTTCTTGTGACTTTGACTTCGTTTTGGGATAGCTGCCGCGGTCGTCATTAGCCATTATAGATACCGCAAGGCCATCTAAAATGCGGGAAAGGTGTGAAGATGATGAGCAAACGGTATTGGGCGGCAATATGGCTGGCCGGGCTGCTGCTGGGCTGGCTGCCCGCCCCGAACGGTTATGCACAGGAAGTGACGACTGCGAAGACTTTTTATGTGGCTCCGAATGGAAGCGATTCCAATTCGGGCGGACCAGGCGATCCGTTCCGTACGCTGGAGGCGGCGAGGGACGCCATCCGTTCGTTGAAGGGCGTGTCCGGATTGCCGGCCGGGGGCGTAAACGTCTACTTGAGAGAGGGCACTTATCCGAGAAGTGAATCGTTCGAGCTCACGGAGGAGGATTCCGGTACCGCCGATTCACCGGTTGTCTACCGCGCTTACCCCGGCGAGACGGTTCGGCTGTCAGGCGGCACGGACTTGGACCGCGCCGGCTTCCAGGCCGTTACCGACCCGGCCGTACTGCAGCGGATCGTCGATCCGGACGCGCGTGGTAAGATCGTCCGGTTCGACCTGGCGGCTAACGGTTTGACCGACTATGGGCAACTCAGCAGGCACGGGTATTGGAAGGCGAGCGATATCAGCCAACTACCGCCGATGCAGCTGTACGTCGATGGGCAAGGCATGACGCTGGCCCGCTGGCCGAATAACGGAACGGTTCAGATGGGGGATATCGTGGATCCCGGGCCAACGGTGGACGATCCGGATCTGCAGACGAGGGGAGGGACATTTAAGTACGAGTACGATCGTCCCAGGTATTGGACGCAAGCGGACGATATATGGCTGGACGGCATTTTTGGCTATAGCTGGGAGTGGTCTTACAACAAGATCGCAAGTATCGACACCGGGAACCGGACGATTAAACTGCAGTACGGCGAAATGTCCGGCATCCAGAAAAACTGGTACCCCGATTTTCATTTCGCCGAAAATTTACTGGAAGAGATCGATGCGCCGGGCGAATATTACATCGACCGGACGACCGGCGTGCTGTATTTGCTTCCGAACGCGGCCTTCCTGACCGGACACGGCGATATCACGGTTACGACGCTGAAGAAGCCCATGATTACGACGATAGGGGCTTCCCATATCCGGTTCGAAGAGCTCGTGATGGAGTATGGTCGCGATACGGCGGCCGTAATCATCGGAGGCAGCAGCGTGACGATCTCGCACTGCGACATTGCCAACTTCACGGGCGGTGCCGTGTTCGTCAATGTGGCGAGCCGGTTCATGGCTCCGGTCGCGGACAGTGAGCTGGACGGCGTCGATCATTCGATCGACAGCACCGACATCCACCATATCGGGGCGCTGGCCGTTACGCTGAATGGCGGGGACGCGGCTGCGCTGACACCCGGGAACAACCGGGTGACGAACTCCCATATTCATGATTTCGCATACTACAACAGAGCTTACAACCCCGGCGTCGTCCTGCGGGGCGTCGGCAACAAGGCGGTCGGCAACGAGATTCACGACGCGCCGCACCCGGGAATCTTGATTTTCGGCAACGATCATCTGGTCGAATACAACAACGTCTACGACATCTGCAAAATGTTCTCCGACCTCGGCGCGATCTACATGAACGCGGGAGCGACCCCACAGGAGCGGGGGACGGTCGTCCGGCGGAATTATTTCCATCATATCGGCGAGCATAAACCGGGCGTGGAAGGGGTTTATCCCGACAACCTGACGATGGGGCTGACGATCGAGCAAAATATTTTCTACAAGATGGGAAATGCCGCGATCAAAAGCAATGCAGGGTCCTATATTGCGGCAGACAATAATCTCTTTATCGACACGTACGTTCCGTACGATAACCAGGAGATGTTCATGGGCAACCAGCCCGGCAACAAGATCGATACCGACTATATGCCGCAATGGCAGGCTGTCTTCGATAGGTATAACGATTTCGTCGGCACTCCCTACTTGACCAAATATCCGGAGCTTGCCAGCTTCTTTGAAGAGAATCGCTATTATCCGGACAGCAACGGTTTTACGAACAACGTTATCTACAACCCCACGGTTCAGCGGTCCGCGGAGGTCAATTCAGAAGGTGCCAGGGATGTCCGCAATCTGCTGAATTATGCCGGCAACTGGGTTACCGCCCAAGATCCGGGCTTCGAGAATTTGGCCGCCGGTGATTTGCGCCTGCGGGAAGATGCGCCGGTATTCAGCCAAATTCCCGGCTTCGCCAAGATTCCGTTCGAGCTGATTGGCACGCAGGGGAAAGTCGGGATTTCCCATACGCCGGATACCGTCGATCTCGTCGATGTCGAATTTCCTTATGCGGGTATAACGATGGAATTGGGCGAAACGGCGGCCGTCAAAGCAGAGGCGATCCCTTGGAACGCCACGAATCCGACGGTGATTTACAGCAGCAGCAATCCGGCCGTTGCGGCCGTAGATGCGGACGGCAACGTACAGGCGCTGGCTCCGGGAACTGCGGTGATCACGGCGCAGTCGGACGCGGATCCGGACTTGACGGACGAATGCGAGGTGACGGTTGTGGGCGGCGATGGGGTGATGCATTTCACCGATTTCGAATCCGGCGGCAACGGCTGGCCGGTAGATGCCAATACCAGCATTGAGGCGGATTCGGAAGGCAATCACTGGTATCGGCTGGTAGGGGGAGCGAACGCCCAATCGCCGAGAGACTTCACCGATTACGTGCTTGAATACAAGCTGAAGACACCCGCATCGATGCCCGTCGGTGCAAACTTCCTGATGTATGAACGCAACGAGACGAACGGCAGCGGGTATGTCTTCTACAAGAAGACGGCTGCCGGGTCCTTATGGGCATTGTATGACTCGAAATGGCAGACGCTGGCGGAAGTCGACCTGACCCAAGACGATCTCCAGCCCGATCGGGTCTATGCGATCAAGCTCGTCGTCCAAGGCGCGAACGTCACCTTGTACGTCGACGGGGACCTGCGCTTGCAGGGAGCGAACCCGTCCCACAGCCCGAGCGGCAAAGTCGGTTTTTACGTGGAAGGATTTACGGATATGCAGGTTGACGATGTGAAGTTCTCGCTCGTCAGGGAGCCGGTAACGGGAGTCGAATTGGATCAAAGCGCAATGTCGCTTGAGATGGGCGAGAGAAGGCAGTTGAAGGCAAACGTATTGCCGCAGGAAGCTTCCAACCGGAAAGTAAGGTGGGTATCAAGTGATTCGGCGGTCGTAAGCGTGGATGACGCGGGCATGGTCACGGCCCATCAGCCCGGCTCGGCGCTCATTGCAGCCGTGTCTGACGAGAACGACGGGGTGAAGGCCGAATCGGCCGTTACGGTTCTCCCTTGGCCGGATTACGCTATCCAATCACTCGATATGGCCATCAAAGACAAGAAGCGATGGACGGATTCGGATGCGTTAGATTTTCATAAAGGAAACATCCGAATCGCCGGAGACAGTGTGTACGGTTATGAAGGGCAGAAGTTCGGCAGCGTGCTTCTTCGGTTCAATGCCAAGCTGGGAGCATTCGACGGAGGCTGGTACGGGTTCGCGCTGCGATCCGACCGCACCGGCGATCCGACCTGGGTGAATGGCAATAAAGGTTACCTGGTCGTCATCAAAGAGGACCAGATCGAATTCCAAACGTGGAAGCCGGGACAAAAAATGGTCAGGATCATCCCGAATGATGCGTTCGAAGCCGGCCGTGAATATAAGATCGAGATCGGCGTCATTCGTTCCTCCGCCGGAGATCGGTTTATCCTGAAATCGGGTTCCCGCGTGATCCTGAATGAATCGGATGCCGACCCGAATAACCCGATCGCTGCGGAAGGGTATTTCAACGTATACAATTATGCAGGCGCGAACGAGATCGAGCTGATGCCGGCTAAAGCCAAATAACGCCGCCTTGCGGAGCCGCCCGGATTCATGGAAGGGCGGCTCCTTTATTCGATAAGATGTGGATTTTGATGCAAACCTCAAATCCGGTGATCGGATTTGATACGATATTCGATTTTTGAGATTTATGGAGCGCTTGCGGGTATGCCATCATGATAGGGAAGCGGATCGACGAATCCGAATCCAACTTATCCGACAGGGGGACATACCGCATGCGCCAATCCGAAGCCGTCACGCGTTTCGCCGCCGCCGAAGGCAAGAAGAGATCCCGCAGGAAGTTCCGCAGCGGCGACAAGGAGCTCACCTTTCTCGCACTGCCGGCGGTGATCTATATTTTTATCTTCAGCTATCTGACGATGTTCGGCGTCATCATCGCCTTCAAGAATTACAGATACGACAAGGGAATCTGGGGAAGCGAGTGGGTCGGGCTCGACAACTTCAAATTTTTCTTCCTTACCGAGAAGGCGTTGATCGTCACCCGCAATACCGTTCTTTACAATGTCTGGTTCTGGATCGTGACGACGTTCTGTGCGCTGCTCGTCGCGATTCTGCTGAACGAAATTTCACGGAAGTGGAGCAAGTATTACCAGACCGTCATGTTTCTTCCGACCTTCGTATCCTGGGTCGTCATCATGTACCTCGCGCAGATATTCCTGCATCATGACTACGGCTTCGTCAATCGGCTGCTGGGATCAATCGGCGGAGAACGGGTCCGCTGGTACTTAGAGCCGGCTTACTGGCCAATGATCCTTACGTTGGCCCATCTGTGGAAGTCGATCGGGTTCTCGGCGCTCGTTTACTACGCGGGTATCGTCGCGATCGATCCGTCCTACTACGAGGCCGCTCGGATGGATGGAGCGACCCGGTTTCAGATGGTGCGCAAAATAACGATTCCGATGCTGGCCCCGTTAATCACCATCCTGTTGATTATGACGATCGGCAGCATGTTCCGCGGAGATTTCGGCCTTCACTTTTTCGTATCGGGAAATTCGCCGCTGCTGTATAACACGGTCGATATTATCGACACGTTCGTCTACCGTGCGCTCAGCGTGAGCGGCGACATCTCGATGGCAGCCGCTGTAGGGCTGTACCAGTCGCTGGTCGGGTTCGTGCTGGTGGTGGCTGCCAACTACACGGTGAGGAAAATCAATGAGGAAAATTCCCTTTGGTAGGAGGTAACGCAACCATGAACCCAACAGCTTCGACCCGCAGCCGAACGGGCAATGCGGTCATTCATTCGGTCTTTCTCCTTCTGTCGATCGCAATCGTGGCGCCGTTTCTGCTTATCGTATCCGTTTCCCTGACCGACGAGAAAGCATTGACGACGTTCGGGTACTCGTTCTTTCCGTCCCGCTTTAGTCTGATCGCGTACGATTTCATCTTACGGACGCCCGGCGTGCTGCTGCGGGCATACGGAAACACCATTCTCATCACCGTGACCGGCACCCTCCTGAGTCTGCTGATCACCAGCATGGCCGCCTACACGATCTCGAGAAGAGATTACAAGTGGAGGACTGCCTTGACCATTTATATCTTCTTCACGATGCTGTTCTCCGGCGGGCTGGTGCCGTTCTACATCCTGATGACACAGTACTTGCATCTGAAAGACTCGCTCTGGGCGATCATCCTGCCGGGCATGCTGTCTCCCTTCTACGTGCTTATTATGAAGGGCTTCATGGGCAAAATTCCGTATGAATTGATCGAATCCGCGAAGGTGGACGGGGCCCGCGAATGGCGGATCTTCTTCCGCATGATCCTGCCGTTGTCGACGCCGGCGTTGGCGACATTGGGTCTGTTCATCGGGTTCAACTATTGGAATGAGTGGTTCAACGCGCTCCTGTTCATCGATAACGACAAGCTCGTTCCGCTGCAGCTCCTGCTTGTCCGGATCATGAATACGCTCGATTTTCTTCGCAATAACAGCGAGTTCATTCAAAGCTTGGGGCTGGACATGAGTCAGCTGCCCAACGAATCGATGCGGATGGCGCTGGTCATTCTGGTGGCCGGCCCGATGATGTTCGTCTTTCCGTTCTTCCAGAAATATTTCGTGCAGGGCATCACGGTAGGTTCGTTGAAGGGGTAGCCCCTTTTGATGATAGAATAAAAATATGGAGGGGTTTTGCATGAAAAGGATTCGGTATGTCGGCATTCTCTTGGTTATCTTGAGTTTATTCATAGCGGCATGCAGCGGCGGCGGTAACGGGGGTGCGCCGTCGGAAAGCGGAGGCTCGCCCGCACCGTCGGCCTCCGCTCCGGAAAGCGGGGACGCGCTGCCCGAAGTCCAGCTCACCTGGTATTACGGTGTTGCCCAGGTGCCGCCTGACCAGCAGCTGATTGAGGACGAGGTCAACAAAATCCTCAAATCCAAAATCAACACGACCGTCAAGCTGAAGCCAATCGATTTCGGCAGCTATACGACGAAGCTGAACACGGCCAGCGCCGCGGGCGAGGAATTCGACTTGGTCTGGACAGCAAACTGGGCGTTCAATTACGACGAGAACGTGAAGAAGGGCGCGTTCCTGCCGCTCGACAAGCTGATCGACGCTTACGCTCCCGAGACGAAGAAGGCCATTCCGACGTTTACATGGGAAGCGACGAAGCATCAAGGCCAAATTTACGCCGTTCCGAGCTATCAAACGGTAACCTCCCGTTACGGCATCAATGTGATCAAGGAATATACGGACAAATACGGCTTGGATGTCGGCAAGGTCAAGCGGTATGAGGATCTGGAGCCGTTCTTCGAGCAGATTAAGCAGAACGAACCCGGAATCGTTCCGTTCATGCTGGTCGGTCCGCTCACGAAGTTTCATCCGTTCCTGTACGGCTACGACGATTACGGGGTGAAGATCGGCGACGAGTCCTATCGGACAAATTTCATGGAAGAAACGCCGGAATACAAGCAGTTCGTCGAATTAATGCACCGCTGGTTCGAGAAAGGCTATATCAACGAGGATGCGTCCACGGTCAAACAGATCGACAGCAGCTATAACGGCAAATTCGCCGCGTCCATCGAATACTCGATGAAGCCGGGGTATGAAGCGGAGATCAAGGCGAAGAACGGCGGAAGGGAAATCGTCGGCATTCCGTTCACGGACGTTACGACGACCCGCACCTCCAATATCGCGACGCTCACGGCCATCAGCCGCACCTCCAAAAATCCGGAGCGCGCCATGATGCTGCTTGAATTGGTCAATACGGATCGGGAGCTATATAATCTGCTCAGCTTCGGCCAGGAAGGGAAACACTACACAAAGCTAAGCAATAATACGGTGAAAATCAATCCGAACGGGGGGTATACGGCTCCGAACTGGGTATTCGGCAACGTGTTCAACGGCTATCTGATCGAAGGCCAAGCGCCCGATACGTGGGAAGTGACCCGGAAGCTGAACGAATCGGCCGTCGTGCAGCCGACGTTCGGGTTCAACTTCGACGATACACCGGTAAAAGCGGAGAATGCCAACGTAGCGGCCATCCGGGCCGAATATGAGCCGCTGCTGTTCACGGGTACGGTCGATCCGGCCGAATACTTGCCCGAGTATATCGGTAAGCTGAAGAAGGCTGGCGCCGACAAGGTTGTGGCGGAGCTCCAGAAGCAGTTGGACGCTTGGGCGGCGGAGAAGAAGAAGAACGGATAATCGCCGGATGCCATACGGCGTCAACGCATCGGACGAAAGAGACGAAAAATCACACCTCGCGCGTGCGTTGCGCCGGTCGAGCTGGTCGGCGCGACGACGCAAAACTGCACGATGAACTATGATTGACAGCGCGGAGAACCGTACCATAGATGAAAGGTCGGGCCGTTACGCCAATGGGTAACGTTAGTTGAATAACAGAAAAATCGGCCCAAGACTGTATTGTTTTGGGCTGCTTTTTGTTGATGCTTCCCATCAAGAATACATTGAATACATGCAAACAATGAGCAGACCCTTATATTTCAAGGGGTTTTTACATGTTCGTTTAGATAATATCAGCCACACGCAATGTCGATATTTTTTCAATTTACTGCAAAAATGTAAGATGTGCCATAAAGCATACTTTTTGAAATAGTCAAAAACCTTCCTGAAAAAATGTAAAAAAGTGCTAATATAACTATTGAAATATTTCAAATTTTGTTTATAGTTTATTGACATAATTAAGTATTTCAAAGGGGGAGGTACTTTATGAAATTGGGATACTTAAGAGTGTCATCCAAGGACCAAAATACAGAGCGTTAACTGGAGAAAAATACACGAGCTCGGAATTGAGGAACGATACATATTTGTTGACAAGCAAAGCGGCAAGGATTTTGACAGATCGAAATATCAGGCAATGAAAATGATGATTCGAGAGAGAGATTTGGTTTATCTGGATGCCCTTGATCGGCTCGGCCGTGACTATGACGGAATTATCTGCGAATGGAAACACATCACAAAAGAAGTAAACGCCGACATCATCATCTTGGAAAATGAGTCTTTGTTTGATAGCCGCAAGTTCAAAACAATGGGTGATTTAGGAAAGCGCGATGAAGCAATTGGGATTAAAACCAAACACATTTTATCGCTGTGCAAAGGAATTAGAGAAGATGTAATCAATATTTGTGGTTTCATATGTAGTCTGGGAAGGTGAATACTTCTAGAACGAAGTGGATTGCAGAAAGGGGGGAGCCTGAGATCGGAGTAACTTCATGCGTAATCGTCAAATCTGTATTGTTAAGAACTTTAAGAATATACGACATCAATCTAGCTACTTCGACAGTATGAATGTGGTAATTTTAAAAACCGTTGGCATGAAAAATACAATTTAGGAGATTTGGTGAATGGAGCGAAAAACGTTTATTTTTGCAGCGTTGTTTTTATCGACCGGGGCTTCACTGCTCGTTTATATATTTTCTTCTTTTTCCATGCTGTACACTTTGATTGGCATTTTGATACTGGCTTTTATTATTGGACGTCTGATCTGGAGGAGATTGCCTCCCGGGAAACATTCCGAAATCAAGCGGATTATCGGTTATGGGACGGTAGCCGGCATCCTGGCCACATGCCTTTACGATCTTTCCCGATTTGTTTTAATTAAGGTGACGGGTATTCAATTTTGGCCGTTCGATATTTTCGGAATTTTCGGAAAAGCGCTCGTCGGTGAACAAGCAACCGGTCTATGGGTCAGCATTCTCGGGGCGGCGTTCCATATCGCCAATGGTACTACATTCGGGATCGCTTATACGGTTGCATTCGGACGCAAAGGCATCCAGGGCGGCCTGGTCTGGGCGATGATCCTTGAACTGGCGATGGTGACCGTATATCCGGGTTGGCTTGACATGAAAGCGCTAGATGAGCTCATTTCGGTTTCCATAGTCGGCCACTTCGTATATGGGATTGTACTCGGGTATACGGCCAGGAAACTAATCTTGAGAAAGGAGTCCGCGGGCCATGTCTCAGCCTAAGCCTGGTCTCCAGCGGTTCGTTCGATTGTGGTGGGTTCAACTCCCTTTCCGGGCAAGCCGATTGTCCAAAAAGCTCCCTTACACGTTCTTGGACGGCCTCTACCTGGCGGCATGGCCGACAGTTGCCGCTTGGGCTCCATTGCTAACGTTGTTCATCGGTCTGGTGATCGGGTGGTGGCATCCCGGCTTCGAAAGCGTGTTCAGCGAATCGCTGGTGGTGATTATGATTGCGGCAATTGTGGGAACGAGCAGCGCAAATCTCGGCCTGCTTTTTTTGGCCGGCTTTATCTTCGGAGATTTTTTTCTGCAGCACACAAGCTGGACAGAGGTCGGATGGCGGAGGAACGAAGGTTTATTTGAGCATGTAATTAAGGTGAGGATCCCGCTTGTGATCGAGTACGGTCTATTGTATATATTAGTGGTAAAAATCCCTATGATAACCAAGGCGTTAACCGCTCAGCTGAGGGTTCCCTTCCTGCCTTTGAAAACCAGCTTCAAGATTGCCGCAGCACTGTATGTACTGATTACCGGGATACTTGTTTATTTCTGGACTCAAACCGTGCCGGTTCTAATAAGGCCGGTATTTACTTGGATTTCATCCAGTCCTCCGGCGCAGGCGACCGTTCCTCTGCAGCAATACGAGTGGGTGATCATCTTTGTCGCAATCGTGATCGCCGCCATTCGAATGCTGCTGCAGGGTATGACGGCGTTTCGCAGCGAGATCGGAAAGCCGCTTGATGGGCTGGAGCGGGAGTTAAGGGAGCTCCCCCCTGTCGAATCGCTCGGAGACCGGTTAAATCCTTGGTTCTCAACGGCGGCAGTCGCGTTGTGGTCCGTTCTGATGATAGCGGGAGTCTACAAATCGTGGATCGATCCCGTATTTATCGGAGCTTTGATTTTTGTGCTGCTGGCGATCCGCCAACAGTTAATTCCCATTCCGCTTGGAGTCTGGGCCAAGTGGATGGACAAAATTCCGCTGCTGATCCGTTTGGTTATCGGGTTTATTCTTATTAAAATCATTGCTTCGGCGATTTTGGAAAATATGATGTACGCCACGGATACATTCCGGCCGCTGCTTCTGATGACCGCGCTTTCGATGTTGATTATTTTCCTGCTGACACCCCAGCTTCCGGTCGTCCAACCGAAGGAAGGTGAGCCGTCAAAATGAAACGTTATTACCCTATATTGACTCTGATCGGATTGTTTTTGTTTTTTGTGTTTCCGGACGTGGCGCTGGCCGACAATTGCGGAAGCTTGTCCGATTGCTTCAATACGCAGAGAGCCGCCGTCGCCGCGACTGTCGGTTTAGGAATATTCGCCACATTGCTAAGCATCGGGCTTAATTTTGTCCCAGTCGTCGGCCAGGTGAAGGGCGTTATTGAAGCGATCACAGGGAAAGACCTGATCACCGGCGAAAAGCTAGAAACTTGGGAAAGGGCGATGAATCTCGTTCCGTTCGGTGCTATAGGGAAAGTGGGCAGAATCGGCAATATTTTGGATACCGGCAGGGATCTTGGCAAAGGCTTGCGCCATACCGACGAGGTTGAGGAATTGGTTCATGCCGGCAGAGCGGGGCGGGCCGAAGTCCCTTCCGGAGGTTCGCGGGGGGCGGCTGATGTTGACGCCGGAAGTGGGCCAAGGCGATCGCGAGATGCAGACGGCGAAAGCACCCCAACACCGGAGGCCGGTTCCGGTGGCGCTGCCAAACCACCTAAAGATGGCGGCGGGCGAGGCAGTTCCTCCGGCCGCGACGGCGGCGATCCGAACCAACCGCATGATGGCGAAGGCGGAAAGCCGGATGGCGGGAGCAATAAATCTGAAAAGTCGGGCGGCGAAAGCGATAAATCCAATGAGAAAGGGACGGGAAAAGTTCTCCTTCTCAAATTAAGGTCCGGATATGATACACACTTCTCACAAGTTGAAGATGTAGTTTGGAAGAAGGGCAGAGGTATTCTTGGGGGACACAATCTTCATAATTTTGAAGAGGTATTTACTAATAATGGTTGGAAAATGGATGACTTAATTATATCTAGAACTCCTCATCCAACAATCAATGGTGTGTATGAAATAAAATATCAATTACCTGCCAAAGATATGACAGGAAAAATAATTGAAGGGCAGTATAAAAACATTCCCTTCCCGAAGACTGTGTACGACCCGAGTGTAATAAAGGATGAACAAATGTTAGAGTGGGGGCGTCAGGCAATGGCAAATGCTACACGATCAGCAAATGGAAGGATACTAACTGGTACTGCCCCGAACGGACTTATGTTTCAAGGATATATTGAAAACGGTGAAATAACTAACTTTTTCCCGATCCTTGAGAAGCCCTAATATTTTACCCTATTAAATTAATACCTGAAGGAGTATCTTATGAATACTAAAAAGAAGAGGGAAAAGGACCTGATAGAATTATATTACGCTAACTTAGGCCAATCGTACTTTTTGGACGCCATAAAGAATTATTGTAACAGACAAGGCTTTGGAATAGGGGCTGTATGGTGTCTATTCGCGAATGAACTTCAACCTTGGGAAGAGGGCTATTTTGGAGAGACCGGTGTAGCTTACTTTTATGAATATCCTGCTGTGGAGAAGGATGAAGTTCTGGTTGTTGACTTCGATGTTTTTTTTGATTATCTGCAAAAGGCCAGTAAAGATTTTATAGAACGTCATCCCAGTAGAGAGAATGAAATTTTCCAATACTTAGAAGAAATAAAGAGAACATTAAAATTGGTTTAAATGATAGGATGCTTCAAACTTTTCCCAATTATTGGTTAAAACAGTGATATAAGTTTTTGTGGCGGGGGTATTTTAGGATTTGTTTCGATACTTGACCAGTTTCTTTTTAGAGACTGGTTTTTTTCAGCACATAAGATAAGGTATATGTTGAAACTGTCGTTACGACCGGCTATCGGCAGTTGGGGCGATTTGGTATAATGTGCCTGAATCGGGAGACAAGGGAAGGGGAATACATGATGAAGCTTATTGACTTGAGCGTGCCGATTAGTCCGCGCATCCGCGAGCCGCTACCGGCGAAGATCGAATATGCAACCCATGAAGACGGGGCGCTGCAAGCGGCGGCAGCACTTGGCCTCAAACAGGAGGATTTTCCAGAAAGCAAGGCATGGGCGACGGAATTGGTGACGCTGAATACGCATGCGGGTACTCATATCGACGCGCCGTGGCATTACTGGCCGACTTCGGAAGGGAAACATGCAAGAACGATTGACGAACTACCGCTCGAATGGTTTTATTCCGACGGCGTGGTGCTCGATTTCAGCGCGAAGCCGCCGGGTTACGAGATTACGACGGACGACCTGGTCGCCGAGCTGAAACGGATCGCGTATACGCTGAAACCGTTCGATATCGTTCTCATCCGGAGCGATGCGGACAAACGGCTGTACCACGAACATTATGCGTTCCTTCATGCCGGGGTATCGGCCGATGCTACGTTGTGGCTTCTGGACCAAGGCGTCAAGGTAGTAGGTACTGACGGCTGGGGCTGGGATATTCCGCTCAACCTACAGGCCGAAGCGTATAAAAAGCAGCCGAGGGAAGGCGTTCTGTGGGCAGCGCATTATGTCGGCAAAGACCGGGAATATTGCCAGATCGAAAAGCTGGCCAATTTGGAGAAAATTCCGACGCCGTTTGGCTTTAAAGTCTGCTGCTTTCCGATCAAAGTAGAAAAGGCGAGTGCAGGCTGGGCCCGTCCGGTCGCAATCGTGGAGGAATGAGCCGAAAAAATATACGCGTATCATCGTGTAGTAGCATATAGCTTGCACCGATATTTAATACCTGTTATATACTAGACTGCTGGTGCGTTTAAAGTCGAGCAGCCTCCTTACGATTTGTCTGTCATCAAACCGCTCGATTACTATTATCCGTCGCAAGAGCTTATGGACCAGATGATTGCGGATCAAGAGAAAGGTGTGGAGCAGTATTGCCGGTAATAGCATAGCAGAACACCGAAAAGGGGGGGCATTCGTGCTCCTTTTTTTGTATTTTGAGAAAAGTTTTCAGAAATGAAATCAATATCACTAGGGCTGATACACGAGTCCGGCCGCGATTATTAAGTTTTGATGAATGCAAAGCCTCAACGTATTGAAATGATATAATGTAACAGGACCATCGAGGTGAGGAAATGACGAAAAGTTTCAGGCGTTACAGAGATGGTATCAGAAAAACGTTTATCATTTATGCGCTTATCCCGGTCATCATTATAACGTTAACCAGTTATATCCTGTCGTTTTCCAGCCTTTACAATACAATTGTTTCACAGAACGATAAGGACAATGTCCAAATAGCGGAAACAATCGGAAGCCTTGTAGAATCTTATCAAAATCAGGCGAATCGTTTGTCAAAAGATGAACGCATGCTGGCATACCTAAAGCTGAAACATTCAAGCAGCACCTTATATGAAAGTCTTTACAATTTCGTTAATGACATGGAACTAAAAGGAAATTTCTTCGTGTTTGACGATAAGCTGAAGCCTTTAATCCAGAGCTCGAATTATATTCCTGAATATGCCCAAGGCGAACATTCTATCATGTGGGGACCTATTCGAAGAATGCAGGATATGCCGGATAAGGTCATTCTAGCCAGGCAGCCTGCCTTACATGCCGACAGTCCAAGCTTGACAGTAGGCAAAGCGATTGTAATAGAGGGGCAAGTCGCCGGATTTATCACCTTCGATTTTAGCAAAAGAGATTTGGTTAAGCTGCTCGGCACAAATTTTTCGACTAGCGTCGTTATAACCGATCATTTCGGGTATGTGATTGCATGCACGAATGAATTGCTAATTAACGAACTAGGAAAAATCGATGTGAATTTCAGAGACAGATCCGGAGTCGTCAAATCGAATCATGACCGTCAATACGTTACGACAACGGAAATTCTCGACGGCGAGATTCATATCTATACACTCACCTCCGTCGGTTACTTCAAATCGATGCTTATTTTGACCGGTTTGCTGTTAAGTTTGCTTTTCGGCATGTTGGCCTTTACAACCTATGTATCTGCAAGGAAAATAGCTGCAAGTAAAACTAAAGTTATTGATGACATTGTCAGGGCGATCGAGAATGTTCAAACCGGTAACTTGGAAACCCGGCTTAGGGTCAATACCAACGATGAGTTTCAGGTCTTTGCGGAAGCTTACAATCAGATGCTGTCCGATATCAAAAACTTGATTGAAGCGAACAAGGAAAAGGCCCGACAAAATGTATTATCCGAAATTAAACAGCTTGAATCTCAGTTTAATCCCCACTTTTTGTTCAACACGTTGGAAACGATTCGTTACACGGTAAAATTAGATCCTTCTTCCGCGAATAAGATGATCGTAGTATTATCCAGCTTGTTAAGATACAGTATCGATAATGCCAATATGGAAGTGAGCCTGGCGGAGGATGTCGTATATACGAAGAACTACCTCTTCATTCAAAAATACCGTTTCGGAAATAAATTCGACTATAGAATCCATGTGGATGAAGCTGTTTTGGACTGCACGGTTCCCAAGCTTATCCTTCAGCCGATCATAGAGAATGCAATCAAGCACGGCTTTGCAAACCGTCAGTCCTTGACTGTACAAATCAAGGCGGATATTTTCGGTGAAAACCTGGTCGTAGTCATTGATGATGACGGCGAGGGGATGGAACCGATAGTTCTGCAAAATATTAGGCAGATATTGGAGCGAAATCATAACGATTCTCCTCATGTCGGATTGTACAATGTACATAGGAGAGTGCAGCTCATTTATGGCGAAGAGTACGGGGTAGACCTATCAAGCGAGCATCATGGCGGAACAGTCGTCAAAATCACATTGCCGCTTAGCAGGGGAGGAAGCGAACGTGCTGAAGGTGGTCATCGTTGAAGACGAGGATATTATTAGAAAAGGGCTGCTTCATACCGTGGACTGGCTGTCTATGCATTGTACCGTTATAGGCGATGCCGGCGACGGACAGGAAGGACTCCGATTAATCCGGCAGTATCGTCCCGACCTCGTCATTACAGATATCAGGATGCCTGTCATGAACGGGATCGAAATGGTGGAGCAGGCGTTGAAAATATATCCGTTTCAAAGCATCATTCTGACCAGCTATAGCGAATTCGAATACGCCAAGAAAGCGATTTCGTTGAAGGTGTCTGAATATTTGTTAAAGCCGGTGGATGAAGAGAAGCTTACGGGTATTATCGCGAATATCAGGCGCGAAATAACGCAGGGCAAGGATTACGACGATATTATCAATAGGACGAAAACAATTGGCGATATCCATCTGATCGATTTGGACGGTTATCTCTATGCCGAACAAAAACAGAATTATTATGTCAGCGAGGCGATCAAGCGAATCAAGAGCGAATACTATCAAAAGTTAAGCATCGAAGCTATTGCCGATGAACTGGAAGTCAGTCCGAGTTACTTGAGCCGCAAATTGAAAGAGGTTACTTCCCAGACTTTTCTCGATATCCTGAACAAGTACAGAATTCAGAAAGCCGTAGAACTGCTCGCCACGGGTAAATGCCGGATTTATGAAATCGCCGATATGACGGGGTTCAGCGAGTATAAACATTTTTGCAATGTGTTCAAAAAGTATACAGGCGCAAGCCCCACAAATTTTATGAAGTCCAGTACCCGGGTAGTCGTCAAGAATCCGCGCAAAGCAAAGCACGAATTAACTTTATACTAGCAAATTGCATACAGCTCATGAGGGTGTCGACACTTTCATGAGCTGTATATGTTTGGTTGGGATTTGTCATGCAGTGTGTTCATTTATTCGGATAGTTTAACTTTTTTTTCGGATGGCTCTCTTTATTTTCTTTTCAATATAATAAGGACATAGTCAAAAAATGTCTGAAGGAGTCGGAATGAAAAGAACTTTCGTATTTCTGCTAACAGCCTTCATGATCATATTAGCCGTTGCTTGCTCGAGCTCAACGCCAGGCAAAACGGAGGAGCCAGCCAAGACGGATGCTGCCGCAAATTCTTCAAGCGAAGAAGGCGGGAAGAGCGAAGCATCCAAGTCGCTAGTCGTATATACGGCAGCTGCGACCGATGTTATGAATGTCGTGATTCCGGAATTTGAAGCCAGAACAGGGATTATGGTTGATGTCGTTAGTGCAGGCACCGGAGAGCTTCTTAAGAAAATCGAGGCCGAACAAGCGAACCCGATGGGCGATGTTGAATGGGGAGGGACGGTATCGGTCGTAGCTCCCAAACAAGGATTATTTGAGCCTTATAAGTCTGAAAATGAAAGCTATATAATAGATTCGGCCAATAACGTCGAAGGAATGATGACCCGATACGACATTATTCCGATGGTGCTTCTCGTGAACAAGAATCTTATTGGCGATATCAAAATTGAAGGTTATGCGGACCTTCTCAATCCGAAGTTGAAAGGTAAGATTGCCTTATCGGATCCCGCCAAATCGTCAACCGGCTTGACTCACATCGCAAACATATTACAGACCATTGGAGCGGGAGATGAGAATAAGGGCTGGGATTTCATCAAAAGCCTGACCGAAAATCTTGACGGAAGGCTTCTTTCAAGTTCTTCCGCAGTGCCCAAAGGTGTTGCCGATGGCGAGTATGTTGTTGGACTGACTCACGAAGAGTTGGCGTCCGCAGCCGTCAGGCAGGGTTCTCCGGTGGAGATTGTATATATGCAAGAAGGCGTTATCGTTTCTCCTGGTACTGTACAAATCATCAAGGGTGCTAAAAATATGGAAAGCGCCAAAAAGTTTGTTGATTTTCTGACATCCAAAGATTTGCAGACTCTTACGGCAGCGAAACTCAATATGCGCGCTTCAAGGTCTGATGTTCCTGCGCCATCAGAGTTAATACAAATTACGGATTTCAAGATCGTTCAAGAAGATCTGAAGTATGGGCTGGCCGACAATCAGACATGGCTTGACAAGTTTAAAGATATTTACACAAGCAATTAAGCGAAAGCCACAACCTGTGACGTTCGTGTTACAGGGTTGTATAGCAAGATAGGAAGATAAGTGAGCGTAGCCATTCATCCCGGCAATAAGCAAAAACATTCAAATTATGTTTGGAAAAATAAAAGATCGTACAAATTTTCGGACAAAGACCCGCTGAATGTATCAGTGATTATGTGAAAGGGGGGTGATAATCTTTGTAGTAAAGAAGGTGGGAGAACAAGATTTGACATTAACCGGCTAAGCAAGGCGAACGCTATTCAATTCTTCATTACCGATTTTTTAAATTTTTTTTTAGGAGGTTAATTTATGTTATTTCTTAAAAAGTTAAAAAAGCCATTTCTAATACTAACGATGATGGCTACTGTCAGCTCTGGCCTTAGTGCTGTGCTTTTTCAGACAGAAAGTTTTGCAGCAGGGGCGGAAAACCCTACGGATGGTCCGATTTTCAGCTTTATGTCAATGTCGGACACGCATAACCATACGGGTAATACGGCGAAAGCTGTAACGGATGCTGTTAATAATAATGCAAGTGCAATCGTTTTAGTAGGGGATATAACCAATTTTGGGGAAAGCGCTGAATATGACGCCGTAAAAAATGCTATCAATTCTGTAAAAGATCGTCCGCCGGTGTATTATACAATTGGAAATCATGAGTATGATTGGCAGTCGGATTATAATGTAGCGAAGAACAGATTTATAGAAAAGGCAGAAATACCAGAAAATAAGGTGTATTACCACAGGGAAATACAAGGCTATGACTTCTTATTTTTAGGGTGGGATAAGAAACCGGCCAATACCGCGTATATGTCCGACGAACAGTTAGCCTGGTTGGAAAGCACGCTTGCTGATAATGCCGTGCCGGACAAGCCGATTTTTGTGTTCACGCATAACCCTATTTACCAGACCGTATCCAAGTCATATTATTCGGATTATGCTTGGGGTCAAAGCACGAAACAGGAACAGAAGTTCAGAAATATCCTTGAAAAATATCCACAGGTTATTTTAACAACAGGACATCTTCACGACGATACTAAGATACAAGGCAACATGTACACCAATAGATTCACTGCAGTAAGAGATGGTGCCGTTTTAGAGAGTCAAGCTATGATATTTGATGTATATAAAGACAAGGTGCATTTAAAGGGAAGGGATGTAACTACCCAAAAAACCGTATGGGAAGGTACTATGAGTCTGCTCCCGAATACAACCGGAATGTATGAAGCCGAGGATAGTGTATTCGCATATGCAACCTCTGGCGACGACATAAATCTGTCCGGCGGTAAGGTTGTGAATATGAACCATGGAAGCGCATATATCGAGTCGCTCAAGGTTGACGGAGGAGCTTCTGGCGGCAATAAAATATTTAAACTAAGGTATGCTACCGATGCTGCCAATGCTGCCAGGGGATTATATGTAAATGGAGCCAAAGTACAGACACTCAGCATTCCGACTACCGGAAGCATGAGTTCGTATAACGATTTGGCGGTACCTATTGAGCTGAATCCGGGTCCAAATAACAAGATCGTCATAAAAAGCGATGGCAACGCAGCAGGCGTGAACATAGATAAATTCCACATTATGGATAGCACCGATCCCAGCACGATGTGGGGATTTAACGGCAATGGCAACGACAGTATCCCGAATGGGTTTAATGCAACCTTGCATGGAAGTGCTGCCTATGATAAGACGGATAAAATGGAAGGTTCCGCTTCGCTCAGTCTGAATGGTGTTGACGGCAATTATGCAAGCGCAGATCTTGTATCCACAAAAACAGACAATGTAACGCTAACAGCCTGGGTGAAGTGGAATGGCGCAGCTTCGAAATCTAAATCTCAGCGGATCTTGTCCAATGGCGATGGCGATGACAACGGTTATTCTATCATGTTGGATCATGCCAATGGGGATAAGGTATCAATCGTGGTCAACGGTGAGCAGATTGCGAGATCGGAGACTGCTTTGACTGCGGGACAATGGACCAATATTACTGTGGCAAGAAGAAACGGCATCTGGGAGTTTTATATCAATGGCAACAGCGTACCAGTAACCAAAAAGAATGAAACTCCTGTCACACCTACAAAGGGAACATATATCGGTGCAAACAGTGCAGGCAAACAAAGCTTCAATGGACGTATTGATTCAGTAAGGGTTTACAATCAAGCATTGTCTACCGATCAGATCATGGCAATCGCCAACGAGACTTCTAACGTTAAGCTGCAAAGCATCGAAATAACTAAACTGCCAACAAAGTTGAATTACCTGCTGGGAGATACGTTTAATATAGAAGGGCTGGTTGTGACAGGCACTTACAGCGATGGAACAACAAAAGTGGAGAAGGTAACGGATGATAATATTACCGGCTTTGATAATGCCACTCTTAAAGAAGGAGCGCAACTGACTGTGACTCTAGCTGGAAAGACGGCCAGCTTTAATGTAAATTTCTTAGATGTATTGCCTGGTTCAGCATTGGTGCCAGGAAGGATAGAAGGTGCAAACTACAATGCGAAACAGGGTGCCGTACTTAGAAATGAACTGGGTGGGACAGTGAATCTTTTAGAAAAAGGCGACTGGATGGAATATAACGTAGATGTGGCAAAATCGGGATTCTATCAATTAAATTACAGGGTGGCATCAAAACCGGGGTATACGGGAGTGGTTGAATTCCAGGTAGATGGAGTACCTCAAACGAGAACCTCATTCTCAACCTCGAATTGGAACTTTGTCATTAAATCCGAAACGGTCAGACTGAGTGAAGGCTCACATAAAATAAGGCTGAATGTAACGGAAGCTTATTGGGTTTTTAGCTGGTTTGAATTGATAGAGATTCAAGAAAAAAAATTGAACAGCATCACAGTACCTG
Source organism: Paenibacillus spongiae (assembly GCF_024734895.1). Classification (NCBI taxonomy): domain Bacteria; kingdom Bacillati; phylum Bacillota; class Bacilli; order Caryophanales; family Paenibacillaceae; genus Paenibacillus; species Paenibacillus spongiae. Next base: position 6,416,746 of record NZ_CP091430.1, on the reverse strand, counting down.
CGCCGGTAACAGTGGCCATCGGAACGGCGAAGACAGCGGAAGCTCTTGGATTGCCTGCTAAAGTAGCCCTTGTAACCGATGGGGGAAATGTGGATGCCAGTGTGAATTGGGATGTAAATAGTGCAAGCTACGATCCAACTGCCACGACGGCGCAGACCTTCACGGTAACGGGACAAGTAACTCTGCCTATTGGAGTCGCAAACCCGAACAGCGTTCCATTGACAACAAGCATTACAGTAACTGCTAATGGGATCCCAACGTTGACCGCCACAGTTACCGCTTCATCGTTTTACAATGCCAGTTATACTCCCAATAAAGTGTTCGACGGCATAGGGCAAGCGGTTAATGGCGAATGGGCCTCCAAGGGAGAACAGAATCCATGGATCCAGGTGAATTGGACGACGAATCAAACGATCAACAAGATTGTTTTCTATGATCGGCCCAATTTAGCTGACTGGGCGCCCGGCGGAACGCTTACCTTCAGCGACGGAAGCACTGTGACGGTTTCAGGAATCCCGAATGACGGGAGCGCTTATTCTGTAACTTTCCCTGACAAGACGGTGACATGGGTCAAATTCCAGGTATCCGGTGGAAGCGGACCAAATGTCGGTTTGTCGGAATTGAAATTTTTAGCGCCGGTGGATAAGTAAGTTCCTGAGGTCGAGATGACCGTTGGGAGACAACAGCATCATTTATAAAGATTCAGTGGATTTGACGCCAAGTTTGCATTAACCGACAACCTGTCGGGGGTCGATAACAGCAAGACGACGGTGGAGCTTGATCGCAATCTTACTAAATCGGAACGACGATCCCGCTTTGTGAAGGCTCAAAGCGGGAAGCATATTTCAGGTGAAGCGGCTAACTATTTGCTGCGAGACGCTCAATATGTTTTGTCGCAAAAGTAGAGCAACTCAAGTGTGTGACACCAAGAGAATAAACGCAGTTGTCATCACATTAGCGAAATTTAGGATGGATCGGTAATGAAAAGGGGGGGAGAGATCAGTTTTCTCCCCCTCATCGATTTGAACGATTAATGGTACCAAAGGTATACGTATGTGACGTCTTGTTGCGGGCTTCTATTACGATCCGGTAAATGAGCAGGGAAATTGTGAATATGCCACCATCACTCCGGCGAAAGGTATGAATCTCTCGGCTGCGAAGCAAGCGCGGTCCAAGACAACCCTCTTAAGGAACTTGACTAAATGAATCGGCTTTATGAAAAGAGGTACAGCTATGATCCGACGTTCATTTCTGTTGTTCATAATCTTACTATCCATCGGGACGGCCACTACTTCATTCGCGGATGTCGCAGACTTGGGGTACTCGAAGTTATATATTCAAGGGAATGAGATTGACTATGAACTTTTCATTGAACAAGACTTGCTGGGGCAATTCGATACCAATAAGGATGATAATCTGGATAACGAGGAACTGGCCTCGCAAAAAGATAAGATCGATTCGTATATAAAGAATGGTCTACGTATAGATATAGACTCCAACCCCTTAAAGATGGAACTGCTTTCGATGAACGTAATAGAGAATAGTTCCGGAAAAGGCGCAGTGATCGGACTAAGATTTACCGCCGATGAAGAGGTCGAACAATTTGATCTTCATTACAATCTGGTGTTTGATGATGCGCCTAATCATACAAGTTTACTCTTGGTTAATTATGGTGAATATTCCCGACAAGAAATGCTTGCAACCGACAAAAGAGACATTCATATCAACGTTCCTCGAGAAAACGTTGGCGTCGTCCTGTGGAGATATTTTGTACTTGGAATCGAACACCTTTTGACCGGATATGATCATGTGCTTTTTTTGCTATCACTAATAATAATCACATCCAGCTTCAAGGAAGCGTTGAAAATTGTTACTGCTTTCACCGTCGCTCACAGCATTACACTTTTCTTGGTGGCGTCGGGCCGAATTCAAGTCATCTCTTCCTGGGTCGAAGCCATAATAGCGCTCAGCATCTGTTATGTGGCTGTGGAAAATATTTTTGTTCAAAAGGCGAAATGGCGGTGGATATTGACAGCCATATTTGGCCTGATTCACGGCATGGGTTTCGCCGGGGCTTTGGCTGAAACGGGACTGCCCAAGAGCAATCTGATCGGCACATTACTGATGTTTAATTTAGGCGTGGAAGTGGGCCAGCTAATAATTATATGCCTATTGCTGCCCCTCTTGATATGGATGCGAAAGTTCCCGTGGTATCGGAAAATGATGATTTCAACGTCGTGCTTGATTTTTGTGCTGGCATTTTATTGGTTGATTCAAAGATTGTAATGAGAACACGTCGTATTTTCTCCAGCTGCTTGATATGAGCCTGAACGTTATCTTCATATAACTTTAAATTGAATGTACCAGTTATCATAGATACGATGAAATTTGGGGGTGATAATCTTTGTAGTAAAGAACGAGGGAGAACAAGATTTGACGTTAACCGGCAAAGCAAGACGACAAACGCCCATTCAAAACTATTATTGTTTTTGTACAAAAATAATCTAGGAGAGTGGTAACTTGTTTAAGAAGTCGATTTTTAAGAAATCAATTCTTGTCGGTGCCATATTGTCCTTGTTGGCGGCCCCGTTCGCGGTGGGGACATCCGTAAAGGCGGCGGAATCTTCTGATTTGGAGAAGGTTCAAATCAGAGCGATGTCCTACAACATTCATCACGCTGCAGGATCGGATGGAAAATTGGACTTGAAACGGATCGGTGACATTATTAAAGACTCGAATGCCGACATCATCGGCCTGCAAGAAGTAGATAATAACTTCGGTCCTCGGAGCAATTTCGAAGATCAGGCCAGACGGCTGTCCGAGTATCTGGGCATGGAATTCGCGTACGGGGCTAATCTGAATTCGAATGGCCATCAATACGGAACGGCCGTTTTAAGCAAATATCCGATTGTTTCTTCCGAGAATCACCTCCTATTCAGCATGAGCGAACAACGGGGATTGTTGGAAACCGTAATCGACGTTAAAGGAACCCAATTCCGTTTCTTCAACACCCATCTTGATTGGGAAAGAGCGTCAGAACGGACGCAGCAGATCAAGGAAATACTAGAGTGGGGCGGGAAAAACGAAGGACCAGCAATCTTCGTCGGCGACTTCAATGCTCTTCCGGACAGCGCCGAAATGCAACCGATGATGCAAGCCTATAACGATGTGTTCGGCTCATTGGGTCAGAACGAGGATTACACCGTGCCGGGAATGCGAATCGATTATATCTTTGCCTCCGAGAATATAGTGATGCAGAACGCGGATGTCCTGCTAACGGAAACGACCCGTGTCGCTTCCGACCATCTGCCGATTATTGCGGATTTGATAATTGGATTGACAGAGACTAAATTGAACAGCATCACTGCGCCTGCCGACATAACAGACGTGGCGATCGGAACGGCGAATACAGCGGACGCCCTTGGATTGCCTGCCAAAGTAATGCTTGTAACCGATTTGGGATACTTGGTTGCCGGTGTGAATTGGGATGTAGATCGTGCAAGCTACAATCCAACTGCCACGACGGCGCAGACCTTCACTGTAAATGGAACTGTAAATTTGCCACCTGGGGTGTTAAATCCCGATAACGTGCCTTTGACAACAAGCATTGGAGTAACTGTTGATAAAATCCCAGCGCGGACCGCCACAGTTACCGCTTCATCGTATTACAATGCCAGTTTTACTCCCAATAAAGTGTTCGATGGCATAGGACAAGCGGTTAATGGCGAATGGGCCTCCAAGGGAGAACAGAATCCATGGATCCAGGTGAATTGGACGGCGAATCAAACGTTCAACAAGATTGTCTTCTATGATCGGCCCAACTCAGCGGACTGGGCGCCCGGCGGAACGCTTACCTTCAGCGACGGAAGCACTTTGACGGTTTCAGGAATCCCGAATGACGGGAGCGCTTATTCTGTAACTTTCCCTGACAAGACGGCGACATGGGTCAAATTCCAGGTATCCGGTGGAAGCGGGCCAAATGTCGGTTTGTCGGAAATGAAATTTATAGCGCCGGTGGATAAGGAAGCTCCTGAGGTCGAGGTGACCGTACCGGGAGACAACAGCATCTATGAAGATTCCGGGGATTTGACGCCTCAGATTAAGCTGACCGATAATTTGTCGGGTGTGGACACCAGCAAGACGACGGTGACGCTTGATTCGCAATCTTACCAAATCGGAACGGCGATCCCGCTTTATAAGCTGCCGCTTGGTCAGCATACGCTTGTTGTATCCGCCAGCGACTTGGTCGGCAACCAGGCAAGCAAGACCGTTCGGTTTACGACGGTGGCCAGCAACGATTCTTTAAAAGCATTGGTGACACGCTTTGCTAATAACAAAGAGATCGATAAGGCCGATATTGCCACTAATCTGCTGGGAAAATTGGCAAGCAACAATCTGAAAGGCTTTATGAATGATGTGAAGGCCCAAAGCGGGAAGCACATCTCAAGCGAAGCGGCAAACTATTTGCTGCGAGACGCTCAATATGTACTGACACAAAAGTAGAGCAATTCAAGGGTTTGAAACCAAGAGAATAAACGCAGATGTCATCGCATGAGAACGTGATTTGAACAAACGAGAGTTAGCGGTTTTTTGCTAACTCTTCTTTTTATCCAGATCCTGTAAAAAAAATGGGTCATGACGATGAACATGTACAACGATTTCTTCTACGGCAACGGGTTGACGGCTGGATCGGAATGGAAGTATCTTTAAGGAAAGCGCTTCAGCTTTGCATAAAATGTACACGCGTTCAGAGTCCTGTCGAATCGGGACAGGGTCGAGGGGGCTTCGTATTCATCCGCTTGGATTAATTCGTGAAGGGAGTTTCATTATGCAAGAAGCACACGCACAACCAGTCATGGGGAATGCGCCGTTTATTAACAGCTGGCTGGTGGCCGGTCCTTTTGAAACGGCGGTAGCGGACGAAATGTGCGGCACAGTCGATATTATGCCTAAAGCCGGCAAGGTCTTTGCTTGCAGTAAGGTCTGGGAGTATTTTGACGACCGCCTCTGGAACAGAAACTACGATGATTACCAGGATTTATACGGCTATTATACGGTGAAAAAAGGCGTTGATACCCGCAACAAATATGTATGCGCGAACACCTACATATACAGCCGCTTTGCCCAAGATGTCCAGTTTCGGTTTGGTTCGAGCGGCAAACACCGTTTGTTCGTCAATGACGCTGCGGTAACCGAACCGTCAGAGCCGTCCGAAGTGCAGAAGGATATGACAATCGCGAACGTTCGTCTGAAGGAGGGGTGGAATAAAATCCTTCTGCAGATGAAGCATACCTTCACCGAGGACATGAATGAGAACGGAGTTCCCGTTGCGCAGGATGCGGACGTTCATTATTTCGGTTTTTACGGCCGCATTACCGACAGCAGCGGCAATAACGTAGAGGACTTAACCTATTCCGTTACAGGCGACAACGATGAATTGTCCATTGATACGCGTGAATTAAGCGCCGCTGATGCAGTTGCGGATGGGAAACCGGGCAGAGGGCTGCCGGCAAACGCGCTTCCGATTGGTTATACCGAATGGCCTTATGTTTGGAATAAATCGAATTATACGACAAAGCATGGCGTATCGGCCTCGCCTTTTCGTTTTCTAGCTTGCGGCGGCAAGCCCGGCTATACTTGGAGTGTGGACGACGGCTCGCTGCCGGAAGGTTTAAGCCTGAATCCCGACGGAACGATTGACGGGTTCGTCGGCGCGGCGCCGAGTAAATATTCCTTTACGATAAAAGTGACGGACTCTCTTGGAATTGCGGCAACAAAAGCTTTTGCGATCGAGGTCAAGGAGCGCCCTAACAAGTGGTTTGAAGAAGGACGGGTTTCGGCGCTCAGCCATTGTATTACGATTTACAACTGGTTTGTAGATCCTCATTTTTCCGCGGATTTGTGGGCGCAGCGCGCCAAGGCGCAGGGTCACTCTCTGGTATCGGTGGAGTCGCTGCAGCAAAACTATTACTGGCCGTCCAAATTCGCGGATCCGCTGCATATCCGAAATTTATATATGCCGAAGGACGAGAACGGCAAGGTTCAAGACGGCATAAGACCCTTTGAGCAAGCGGTAAAACGGTATGGCATGAAATTCGGTCTGTATTACGCAACCGAGGGCGGCGGATTACAGCATTTTTCAACAGACGTGTTTGTGCAAAACGTGGAGGATCTTATTTTGCGTTATGATCCGGCGTATCTTTATTTCGACGGCCCTCAGGCGATGCCGGATGCCAATTATGACGTGATGTTCAGCATGGTCCGCAATTACGGCGATGCCATTATTATTAACTCCAATGCATGGACGGATGAATACGGAGACACCGATCTCCGAACGACGGAAGCAAGCGAAATTTTTGCTGGCGGCGGAGGCTCGAATCTGACCAAGCGAACGATCGCGGAGCCATGGAAATCGATCATTACCAAGGATAACTTCTCGCCATATTATTCGAGGCGCGACGACTATAGGCTGGTAGCGAAGGAAATGATCATGAACGCCGGAAGAGGGTTCGTGGATAACAACGATCAGATGCCGCTAATGGACCGCGGCCCGAACTGGAACAGCCCGGAGGATATTGCGACAAGGTATCCGAAGTCGGTGCAGCAGTTTATCGATGTTCGTGAAGGGCTTGCCGCGTGGTTCGCGCCGGAAGGCAAGCCGGAAAGGCACGAATCCACCACAGGGACGATGCCCTATTTCTTGAGCGGATTCGGATATAAGGATGACGGGAAAGGAAATATTTCCGAATTCGAGAGCGGCAAAGGGCCTGATTGGGGTTACGCCATATCCAGAGACAACAATATCTATTTGCATCTGATTGTCGGTCCGGACGGCAAAAAGGGGTACAGCGGCGATTTCCTTGCGATAAGCCCCGTGAAGCATCGTGTGGTCAGCGTCTCTTGGCTCAACGAAGACAGGCCGTTAAACTTTACGCAAGCTGGCGAGAGCGTAACCATTGACCTGACCGGCGTAGAACGGGATCAGGTCGATACGATCGTGAAGATCGTCACGGACAGTCCTGAACGGAAATATAAGCTCACCCATTTGATTGCGACCGGAAGCCAAATAGTACCTGACAAACTGCGTGTAGACGCCGAAGGATATATGACTTACCCCGCGTTGAAAGTCCGTTTTGAACAAGGGGGGCTTACTTTCGGCAGCGACAATCCGAATATCGCAGCGGTGGATCAGAACGGAATTGTTCAAGCGGTTCACGATGGAACGGCAGCGATTTCCGTTAAAAGCACTTATGAAGGCGTGGAGAAGTCGGATATTTTGCATGTGGCGGTTAAGGGCGGCAACGTTTATGTGAAAGATACGATGATCGGCGTTTCTCTGCGAATGGAGGACCGGGAAGTTTACGGGCAATTTTCCAGCTATGAGGCATGGCATTATTCGCTTGAGGGACGTTCGTTAAAAGGCGGCGCAATCGGAATGGCAGCGGCGAATGTCACCATGAAATCGGGCATTGTCAATCTGAAAGGCGGAACAATGACGCAACCCGTTGCGATAACAGAATGCGACATTGTTACATTTGCAAACGGCAAGGCCATTCCTAAACGTGTAACGGAGCTGACTAGAGCGGCGGTTTGGGCCGAAGCTGAATTGGACGGGCAAACATTCACGAGTAATAGGGTGTTTATTGATCTTTATCCCTATAAAAATTTGGCGAAAGGCTCCAGAGTAACAGCGAGCGAAAGTCAAGGTAGTTATACGCCAGATAGAGTCATAGACGGCAAATTCATTGAAGGCACTCTTTTTGACGGTTCAAAATGGTCTGTACCCGGCGATCGCGCATCATGGATTGCATTTGAATTAAACGATGTTGCCGATATCAAAAACATAGAAATCAATTTTAACTCGTTAAACCAGAATTATTGCAACACCCCGAAGATCATCGAAATTCAGACAAGCGAAGACGGAATGGATTGGCGTACGGCCAGTACCGTTACTCCTCCGTCGGGCGGCGCATATTTCGGGTTCTCCGATTTGTACGAAGTGCAGGCGCAATCCAAATTTGTAAGACTGTTTTTCCCGGAAGGCGGCTGCTCCGATAACCTTGACCTGCTTGAAGTGGCGATCAACGGAGTGGAGATCGAATAGACGCCTCCGGCGAAGCAGATGTGTAAGTGATCGAATCATCCGCCTTCATGCGTGCAGCAAGGTGGAGATAAACGAAACAGCTTCGAAGGGGACGGAAATCGCATGATTCAGGGAATACCCATAACACGCTAGCGGAGTTCGACCCCCTGCTCAATCGAGCAGGGGCTCTTTCACTGACTTCACAGAAGGGAGCGGGAACGATGAATGAAGAGTTAGCCATGTTGCGCCATGCCATTCGAGATTATGATCTGGATCCGGCGGCGCTTCGAATTGAAAGCCGGTTGCCGGGCATCTATCACAGCGATTATCATTACAAAATACGAGTGGAGGACCGGTGTTACTCGGCACGGTTCATCAGCAACCGCCGATATGAGCATGATGTGTTCGTTGCATTGACGGATCAGGTGTTAGAGGAACAGATGAATTATATCCAGTTTCTGAATGGCCGGGGCATTCCCTTCATGCGTCTCCAAGCGCCGTCATTCTCCAAGTCGTTTGCGAAGGTCAGCTGGAACGGAGCGGAATACCGGTTCTTATTGTTTGAGTGGATCGAAGGCAAGCATATTACCCATTGTACGGAATCGGTTTCTTATCAATTCGGACAGATGGCCAGAAAGCTCCATGATGTATCCATCGCGTATCCGTCTTCACTCCCTAAAGATTCTCACCGAATAGGCAGCATGAAAATGATGGGTATCCTCGAAGACGCGTATGCGTCATCCGACTTATCGGCAGCGAATCGATCCTTGCTCCATGATTACATCCTTCTGGCAAAATGGCATATCGGCAGTGCTTATTCATCCAAGCTCGAATTTATGATGCAGTCGGATTTGAACCCGCTTAATGTTCTGTGGGATGAAGAAGAGCATATCGTCGGCATTGTCGATTTTGAACATATCGGGTATACGGACCGAATCGAAGGCTTGGCATGGCTGATCAAATGGTATTCGCGGACCAAGGGACTCGAATCGCATGAGGTCTCGCCTGCACTCGCCGAAAGTCTGTTATCGGGATATGGTGCGAGGGACTTTCTGGGGCGGGATGAGCGGATCCGGCTGTCTTCCTTAATATGGCTGACGGGCTGCTTCAATTGGGGATTCGTTCATAAAACGAAGAAGATACTGGAGAGCAAGGAGCATGATCGGCTGGCGGAGCATCTGGCCAAATTTCGCGAGCGGGGCCTGAAGCTATCCGCGCTGATTACCGTATAACGGAGGGATTACACAGTGAGTTGTTCCATTCGAAGGCCGATGATAAAGGATGCTGAAGAGGTCGTATCCTTGAGCAGGGAAATCGCCGATCGGTATCATGTGGAGAATGCGGATGATTGGGTGAAGGCATGCGAACATCAGGATGTCTACAAACGATATTTCGTTGCGGTGCATGACCAAACGCCCGGAATAATCGGCTATGCCTGCGTTCGTCCCGACATTCCCAGGCAGCCAGGGCTAGGCAAATATCGTCTTCTCCTCGGCGTTAAGCCGGAGTGGCGAAATAAAGGGGTAGGACATAAACTATTGGAAGCGATTTCGCATGAGCTTCACGGCATGCAAGCGGCGGCTGTTCGGGTAAGGTTAGCGGAGAGCAAGGATATCGGCTTCTTCACCAAGCGGGGATTCGACGAATACGAACGGATGTTACGACTGCAGGCGGATATCGCGCAATGCGACGTAAGCGGCTTAAGCTCATTACTCGACGAGCAGGCGTCGAAGGGGATCGTGATCAGCACCCTTGAAGCTGAATTGAAATATGCACCGGACTGCTTCCGGAAGTTATATGAGTTCGAGCAAGAGCTGTTTACGATTTGGCCGACAATAGATCCCGTTGTCCCCATGTCCTACGAGGCGTTTCGAGATCAGCTGAATCGGCTGCAGGACGTACATGACGGGTATTTCATCGCCAAAGATGGCGCCGCTTATATTGGATGCAGCTATGTCATGAGAAAGGATTCGGAGCCCTATGGTTTGGTGCAAGGACTGACAGGCGTTCTGCGGCGTTATCAAAGGCGCGGCATTGCGACAGCGTTGAAATATTGTACGATGCAATATGCACGGCAGCACGGCTTTCATTCGATCGAAACCGCAAGCTTAAGTCATAACGAACCTATGCTGGCCGTACAGCGTAAAGCAGGATTCACCCTAATGGAAGCCGAAGTTCGATTAGAAAAGCGATTGATCAGCAGCGAATGAGGAGGGATACGATGCACAAGCGCACGGCAGGGATCGTGTTTATTGCTATTGCTGCATTTCTATACGGGATCCGATATTTGAGCGCGGCTATTTTCGGTTCGAATGTTTCGTCGTGGGATGCGGATTTATTCCGCCAAATGTTGGCTTACGTCGGGAAAGGCCCGCTTGTTCTAAGCGTACTATCGTTACTGATCGGAATCCTCTATTTATTATTTGCCGAATTCGGCGAACCGGCTAAGAAAACTTCCAAACCGCTCCGGGATAAAATCAGGGAAAACTGGCACCGGGAAAATTAGCTGTCAGGCGGAGCATATGGCAAACAGGCTGCCCGAGGCGGCCTGTTTTTTGCGTTAACGGGAGGTGAAGGACGTCTCCATTCTCTTCAAGAATGCTTGGGCGGCATGACTTAAATATTTTTCGTGCCGATAGAACATTTCCAACCTTCTGGAAGGCGAATGCTTCATTGCGATCATACGGATCCCGAGCGATTGGAAGCTTTCAATCAGCTGGCAAGGCTGAATCGTCACTCCAATCCCTTCTGTGATCCCGTCTCCATGAGGGTTAAGCCGGGTACGATTAATTTCTTGGCGCCCAGAGCATGATGGAGACCCCTACAACGCAAACGGCTGCCCCAATCCAATCGTACATGTCGGGTGTCTTCTTATCGACGCCCCATCCCCACAGCACGGCGAGCACAACAAATACGCCCCCATATGCGGCGTAGACGCGGCCAAAGGTCGGGAAGTTCTGCAGCGTCGGAATGATCCCGTACAGAACAAGGATGAGGCTGCCCACGAGGCCATACCACAAGGGTCTGGACTCCCGGAGCCAGAGCCATACCATATATCCTCCGCCGATTTCAGCGAGTCCCGCAACTACGAAAAGCAAAATAGCTGACAACATTTAAGATTCTCCTTCCCAGATAGATAGTGAAGACGAGTTTAGCCTTAATGGCATTGAATTTGTCCCGCGATTGGTCATGAGCTTCGTTCTCGAGCATGGTATGATGTATGAACAAGTACAAGTATACGCTGAATGGTCATGTTTCGGATAGCTACTCGCTGCTGTGTAAGAATCAGATGAAGCAAGGAGGTCATGAACGTTATGGATCATGCTGCTGCGCAAACCATGATGGACAAACTTCGATCGCAAGACCGGGAGGTGCAGAACGAAGCCTACTATGCGGCTATGGAGCAGACGAAGGAGCAAGTAGATTGGGCTTATGACATATGGGATGAGCTCAAACAGGATCTAACCCATCCCGATAACCACAATCGCTCCATTGCTTCGCAGCTTCTGTGCAACTTGGCCAAGAGCGATCCCGAGGGAAGGATATTCGATGACTTTGCCGCTCTGATGGAAGTGACCAAGGACAAGCGGTTCGTCACCGCAAGGCATTGTCTCCAATCGTTGTGGAAAATCGGGATGGCCGGGCAGCCTCAGAAGCAATTGGTGATGAACGGCCTGGCAGACCGCTATCGCAATTGCATGGAGGAGAAGAACGGCACCTTGATCCGGTTCGACATCATTCAAGGGCTGTGGAATTTATACCAATATGAGCCGGATGAGTCCGTCAAGCAGCTTGCGTTGGATTTGATTGAAACCGAGGAGGACATCAAGTACCGCAAGAAGTACGCTGCCGTATGGCGAAAGTCGAAATAGGAGGTTCTGCCTTGCAGATTGAATCATTCACACTACCCAATGAGTTAGCCGTTCTGATTCGAGAGGGATGGGAGAAAATTCATGCGCCTTATTCGGGTGCGTCAACCTATCGTGTGGAACAAGTAACGGGATCAACGGGGTTTCTCGAAATCTTGCCGATCCCTCACCGCGAGCCTCTTGCGCAGTACAGCCAGAAGCTGCGTTGGTTAGCGGCCAGGCTGCCTGTTCCGAACGTGATTCACTATTCGAAGGATGAACGATTCGAATACTTATTGATGTCCGAGATAAAGGGGATTGACGGTTCAGACGCCCGTTTCAAAGAGAACCCCGCGTTCATCATACGCAAGCTTGCCCAAGCGTTGAAGCAGGTGCATGCTGTCGAAATCAACGATTGTCCCTTCGATTGCAGGCTTCATGCGCGGTTGAATGAAATCGTACGCAAGGTCGAGGCAGGAGCGATAAATAAGGAGAGCATAGAAGAGGAGTTCGAGGACCGTTTTGATCATCTGTATCAACGGCTGATATCGCACCCCTACTCCACCGAAGACCTTGTTTTCACGCACGGCGATTATTCGGTTCCGAATGTGATCATTCGGGGTACGGACATCAGCGGATTTATCGATCTGGCAGATGCAGGGGTTGCGGATAAGTACAGAGATCTCGCGGCCATTCATTACAGCATCATCCGCAATCACGGCGAAGAGTGGACCGGCCTGTTCTATGAGGAATACGGGATATCCAATGTCGATTTGGAAAAAATCCGGTTTTATGATCTGTTGGACGGCTTTAGTTGTCATTAGTTTGATACGTTATGGATGCCGGGTAATCCGGCATCTATTTTTGTTTCACGAGCACAACGCCAATCAGAATTACGCCCAAGCCGACCCACGTCTTCCAGTTGGGAATCTCCCTAAGGAACAGATAGCCCATGATGAGGGAGATCACGATCTCCATGCATTTTCCTACAATTAGGATGAAGGTCAAATTTCTCGCCGCTTTATAGCCGAACCGGATGCCGTAGCCGATGCACATGTTCGCCAGCAAGAAGAGGGGCAGCATGACCAGCTGGAACTTGGCTATCATCCAGAAATGCGGGTCGATATGCTTGCTTTGGTACGAGAAAATAAGGTTGATGACCGACAATCCGCCAAGCAATAGCCCAAAGCTGTACAAGTAAAGCATGGATTCCTCCTTCATGTTCATCATGTATAATGTTTCCCATCGCCAACTTTTTTATCCGCATGCATCATTTCGTATGCGACCCCGGTTTAATCATCCACCATCTTCGCCAGTCGCCAGTTCACCGCCTTTTGGCCTTAACCTCCTGACTCTGCAGTTTGAAATGCAGAGATCATTGCTACTTTGGAGTTTTTGTGATGAGCAATTATTTTGTCATTTTCAAAATATTTTCCCTGAAGGCAAAAATGAATGAAATCCAATTCTGACCAGCGTTTCAAGGCTCTTTAGATATCCGCAATTCCCATTTTTAGCACAGGATGAGTGGCGGAAGCCTATTGACAAATTGCATCGGGACAATTAATTTGTATATATCAATTAATTTTGCCTAAAGGAAACATATTTGCTTCAAGACAAGTTACATAAGGCCGCCAACCGGCCATTACAAAGGAGGAGCAAGAGTGGAGAGAAGGTTGTTTGGAAGAAGGTCGGGATCATGGGTGATGGCATTCGTGCTTGCCGCATCGCTCGTGTTAACGGCATGTTCATCCGATCAGGATCCTGCGGCAAGCGAATCGTCGGAAGGAAAAATTAATATCGTGACGACGATCGCGCAAATCGCGGAGCCGATATCCGTGATCGGCGGGGACAAGGTGCATGTCCGGAGCTTAATGGGGCCGGGGGTCGATCCGCACTTATATACGGCTACGCAAGGGGATATTAAGAAGCTTGAGGGCAGCGACATGATCTTTTACAGCGGGCTGCATCTTGAGGCGAACATGGTCAAGGTATTCGAGGAAATCGGCAAGAACAAGCCTGTCCTGGCGATCGGGGATACGCTTGCGAAGGATAGCCTGCTGAAGGATCAGGCAGGGGCGACGGATCCGCATATCTGGTTCGATATCGATCTGTGGAAGCAGGCGCTAGAAGCGGCAGTTGAGGAATTGAAGCAATATTCCAAGGAGAACGCGGATTACTTTGAATCGAATAAGACGAAGTACTTTCAGCAGCTGGACGATTTGAAGAAGGATGCGAAGGACAAATTATCGCAAATTCCGGAAGAGAAACGGGTGCTTGTCACGGCGCATGACGCCTTCGGCTACTTCGGCCGCATGCAGGGCATTCAAGTGGTAGGCTTGCAGGGATTGAGCACGGAAGACGAGATCGGCTTGTCCGATATCGAGGACACGATCGATATTTTGGTGAAGCACAACGTACCGGCGGTATTCGTGGAAAGCAGCATCAACCCGGCTTCCATTAACGCCGTCATCGAAGGCGCCAAGAAACAAGACCTCGATGTGAAGCTGGGCGGCGAGCTGTATTCGGATGCGATGGGTGACGCGGGAACGGATGAAGGCACGTATCTCGGCATGTATCGTCACAATGTAGATACGATATACAAAGCTTTGAGCGGGAAGGGTGAGTAAGCTTGAGTCCTGTATTGAGTGTGAACGGATTAACCGCATCATATCGCAAGAACAAGGTGCTGGATCAAGTCCGTTTTGAAGTTCAACCGGGGACGATGACCAGTATCGTTGGACCTAATGGAGCGGGCAAATCCACTCTCCTGAAGGTGATGCTGGGTTTGCATCCGAGTCTTGCCGGATCGGTCTACTTCTTCGGGGCGGATTATAATAAGGCCAAATCGCGGATCGGCTACGTGCCGCAGCGCGGTTCGGTGGATTGGGACTTTCCGACGAATGCGCTCGATGTCGTAATGATGGGATTATACGGGCAGATCGGTTGGCTGAAATGGCCGCGCCGCATTCATCGGGAGAAGGCGATGCAGGCGCTCTCCGAGATGGGCATGGAGGACTACGCGGGACGGCAAATCAGCCAGCTATCCGGCGGGCAGCAGCAGCGGGTATTTCTCGCCCGTGCGCTTGTCCAGGATGCCGAGCTGTATTTCTTGGATGAACCGCTGGCAGGCGTGGATGCGGCTACGGAACGGGCGATCATGGATACGCTGAAAACATTGAAGAGCAGGGGCAGAACCGTCATGGTCGTCCATCACGACCTGCAGACGGTCGAAGATTACTTCGATCATGTCCTGCTGTTGAACCGGACGGTCATCGCGCACGGTTCGACGAGCGAGACCTTTACGAAGGATAATATATTCCGGACGTACGGCGGCAATCTCCGATGGCTGGGGAGGGAGTCCGGATGATCTCGATTTTGTCGCACAATGCGCAGTGGGTGCTGTTCAGTACGCTCATCTTGGGCATGGCGGCCGGCATTATGGGCTGCTTCGCCTATTGGAAGCGGCAAAGCCTGATGAGTGACGCCTTGTCCCATGCGGCGCTGCCGGGCGTTATTATCGGCTTCGCCTTGATGGGCGTCAAGAATTTGCCTGTCATGATCGCCGGAGCCGCCGCGAGCGCCTTGCTCGGGGCGCTGCTGATTCAATGGATCCGATCGTCCACCCGGGTCAAGGAGGATGCGGCCATGGGCATAATTTTATCCGTTTTCTTCGGGCTTGGCATTATGCTGCTTACGTTCGTCAACCGAACGGCCGGCGGCAGCCAAAGCGGGCTCGACAGCTTTATCTTCGGTCAGGCCGCTTCCATGGTCCGCAAGGATGTCATTACGATGGCGGTTATCGCCTTGCTGGTGCTGCTGGTTGCCGTCATCGGCTTTAAGGAATGGAAGCTGTTCCTGTTCGATTCGAGCTTCGCCAAGGGGCTCGGCCTATCAAGCCGGCTGATGAGCAGCATCTACATGGCCGTCTTGGTGCTTGTCATTGTGGTCGGCATTCAAGCCGTCGGCGTCATTCTCATGTCGGCGCTTCTGATCATACCTGCCGTCAGCGCGCGTTATTGGACGCAGTCCTTCAAGTGGATGGTCGTCCTGTCCGCCTTGTTCGGGGGCGGAGCCGGAATGATGGGCACCCTGATCAGCACATTCGGCAAGGGATGGCCGACAGGGCCGTTCATCGTCATCGCCGCCTCCTCCATGTTCGTCATCTCCCTCGCCTTCGGAGCGCGCAAGGGATTGCTGGTGGTCTTCCTGCAGCAGCGCGCGCAGAAGAAACGGCTGCTCCAGCCGAATGCCTCCGCTGCCCGCGTATTGGAAAGGGGCTGACCATATGAGCTACACGGGTTGGATTTTGTTGACGGCTTCGCTTGTCGGACTTTCCTGCGGTATTATCGGCGTGCTGCTCATTTTGCGCCGAATGGCCATGATGGCCGATGCGATCAGTCATACGGTATTGCTCGGCATCGTAATAGCATTCCTTGTTACGCGCGAGCTAAGCGGCGTGCATATGCTCATTGGCGCAATAGCCGCGGGATTGCTGACATCCGTATTGGTTCAATGGTTTCACGCGCGGGGCGTACAGCAGGAAGCGTCGATCGGGGTCGTCTTTACGACCTTGTTCGCGGTCGGCGTCGTCCTCATAGCTACGCAAGTCGGGAACGCCCATCTGGACGTCAAACATACGCTAATGGGCGAGATTACGTTTATTCCATGGGAGAAGATTGAGCTTCCCTTGGTCGGTGCCATTCCGGAAGCCGTGTTCATTCTCGTGCTTGTCTTGATTGTCGTGCTGGTGGCGGTTATCGCATTCTATAAAGAATGGAAGATCACCTCCTTTGACCCCGCATTGGCCGTAAGTCTCGGGATCCCGGCCGTGCTTATGCATTATGTGTTCATGTCGCTCGTGTCGGTTACGACCGTAGCCGCGTTCGACGCCGTAGGCGCGATTATGGTCGTTGCCATGCTGATCACTCCCGCAGCTGCTGCTTATCTATGGACGGACCGCCTGTCGGTCATGATGATCCTGAGCGGCTCGTTCGGCGTCATTTCCGCCATTGTCGGATACTATATCGCGCTCTGGCTGGATACCTCGATATCCGGATCGATGGCATTCGCAACCGGTATTCTATTCGCAGTCAGCTTCTTGTGCTCGCCGAAGCACGGGGTTGTCGCCAAACTTATCCGACCGGCCGAAGCGAATGTCAGGACCTGAAGAGGAGGCTGCCTCCGCCAGCAATAATCACACGTCAGCAAAAAGAATGGCATGCGTACGTTTCATACGTCATGCCATTCTTTTTTTATCGATGTCCAGTTCGTTACTCTAGTGGTGTCCCGATCTTGTACCGGTTATGATGCCGCGACGGCGTCCGTCTGAGCGGATGCCGGTTTATTCGTATCCAATACGCCGATAACCGCTATAAAGAAGCCGATTAGCGACGCGAACATGACAAGTCCGGTCAGCCCCTTATTATGCAGCGCCTCGCTGTTGAGCAGAAGCACGACCGCGAGCGCGATCCCGGCAGCCAGAGAGGCGTAATGCGCCGGAGATTCGGACACCTTCCGGAATTTCCACGAGCCAAGCGATGCCAGCAGCGTGACGAGCGTAATCGTAACGACGTTAACCGACATGCCGATCCAGACGGGATGAATGTTCATATAGAACTTGCTGACATCCCAGCCGCCAAGCGCATACCAGGAAAGCCCCGACAGGAAGCCCGTTGCCAGTGAGGCGAGAACGGCCGATCTCGTCACCTGCGGCCAGAATAATGCGGCGACTACCGGCGCGAACGTCGCGGAATTGCGGATCGTCCAGGCCATAATATTCCACCATGCCGATTGCTCGGTCCGCAGCATGCCGAACAAGATCATCAGAACGGTCAGAATGAGCAGCGACCACTTCGTATAAGTGACGAGCCGCTTCTCGTCCGCGGACGGGAATAATGCGCTTCCCGTATCGCGGCCCAGACTGGTAGCGCCGGAGAACTGGCACGGAGCGCCCCAGCCAAGCGCGCAGGCCCAGATGCCGAGGAAGAACAAGCCGACGAGCGGAGCGGGCAGCACCTGCATCAAGTATTGAGGCAGAGCCAGGAGACCCATCTTGCCGTCCGGTATGACTGCGGCGGCCGATAAGCCGAACAGAATGGCCAGCACGGTAAAGGGAATGCCGAAGATTGCGGCCAGCTTCAGCCCTTTCTGCCCTTCTTCCGGCGTCTTGCAGGACAGCGCCATCTGGAATGCCGCTTGCGCCAATATGACATTGACGAAGAAGGTGCCGAACCAGGCGACGATCACCTGCAGCCCGGCATTATCCCAATCGAACATCTGCGGCTGCTCCGCGGCAAGCTGCCGCAGTCCATCCACACCCGGATTAATGAAGAACGCAATGACGCCGATGGCGAACATGATGACAAAGACGATGGCGTTCATGGTCTGGGTAAAAGCAATCGACCACATGCCGCCTGCCTGCAGGTATACGAACAGGAGGAGCGCCGTGAACGCGACGGATAACGACAGGGAGATGCCCGTAAATACGTGCAGCGCAGAGGCGAATCCGATCGCCGTGGCCACCGACCACATTGGGAAAGCGAAGGCCGTTATCGCGCCGGCCAACGCCTTGGCGCTTCGGCCATACTTGTCGCCGATGAGTCCGGAGACGGTAACCAGCATCTTCTTGCGGAACGGTCCAATAATAACGAGGGCGATAATCAGTATCTGGATGGTCTCGGCTACGCCATACCAGATGGCCGAGATCCCTTTCAGGTAAGCCATCTCCAGAACGGCGATAAACGTCGAGCCGGAGAACAGCCCCGTAATGCAGAAGCAGACGATCCACTTGTTAAAGGTCCGGCCACCGACAAAATAGCCCCCGGATTTGGACGTTCTCTTTCTCGCGATCTGGCCTGCCAATACGAGCAGCGCCGTATATACAAGTGCAAATCCGATGATCCATGCTCCATAATCAGTCATTTCCGCTCCGCTCCTCCCGCGATCGTCCAGTTCAGCTCAATCGCGATTCCCGCATCCTTGAACAGGTTGTATGCGGGGCATCTCTTCTTGACCCGCTCCTTCAATTCCTCGATCCGCTCCGATGATTCGTCCGTATCGAATACGACCGCATTACGGACTTCCTGAAAGTGAGGGCTGACATCCGCCGTGCCGAACATCCCTCTGCGGTCAACCGTGCCGGTCGATTCGGCTTGAAGGTCCCGAACGGCTAGCCCCATCTCTTTGGCGATCATCTCGATGACGATGAGCAGGCAGCCGTTAAAGGAGCCGAGCATGTATTCCATCGGGGTCGGCGCCGTATCCGTACCGCCCAGCTTGACCGGCTCGTCGATCGGAAACGTAAAGCCGCGAACCTCATTGTCATTCTTAAACCGGCTAATCCGCCTGGAGGTTGCGCGAATGGTGCGAATCTCCGTTCTTGCGTCTTGATTGACTGCAGTCATATGAATTCCCTCCGAATCAAACTATATTAATAATTACTACCCGTTTAGTCGGAATTTCTATTTTCGAAAATATCATACTTTTCGGATCCGGTCAATCGTTCTTTTGGAGGAAACTGGATTTGGCCGATGGGATCGTTTCGTTTTAAGCGTTCTCAGCCATCGGGTCTGTGGTAAAATATTCAAGTGGAGGGGATGCAAATGAACATCGAGTTATCGTTAATCCCATATGAAGATAAGACCATTGTATATAACCTCATGCAACTATACCGATATGACAGCAGTGAATTTGATGGGCATGTCTTGAATAAGCACGGACTCTATTTATATAAATATTTGGATCATCAATGGACGGATGAGTACCGGCGCCCTTTCATCGTCCGTGTAGACGGGGAAATTGCGGGGTTTGCTCTGGTTAGTCTCGATGTTCCCAAGGAATACATGGCACTTAGTCCGGCAGAGAAAACAAACTCGATCAGTGAATTCTTCATTATGCGGAAATACAGACGCAGAGGCGTGGGCAGAGATGCGGCATTGTCGCTGTTCGAACGGTTTCGCGGAACCTGGGAAGTCAGACAGACAGAAGGCAATACGAGTGCCTATGCGTTCTGGAAGCGCGTGATATCCGAGTACAAAGGTCAGGATTCCTACTTGGAGAAGCGGGTACATAATGACCGGTGGAACGGGCCCGTGTTTGTGCTGGAAACATAAGCGGGGAAGAGAGGGTATGACACGGATTTGAATAGAATGAAAAAAAGGAATTAACGAGGGAGGGGTTCCCTATTCCTTTCCCATGTTAAGCAAAAAGGCCTCCGTCCTCCAGATGCGTTCCCGGGATTCGGAGGTCTCTTCATCGTTCGCATCAGTGCAGGACGGTGCTCCCGGACACAGAGCGGCTGACGAATCCGCTGCCTTGCAAGAAAGGTTCTAAACGTTTCGACCGGCGGTAATCGCGGGGCGTCGTGCCTTCGAGCTGCCTGAATACTTGGGAGAAATAGCTTTGGCTGCAAAATCCGGCTGATTGCGCGATCTCCCCTAGAGAGCAATCTGTCCGGGTCAGCAGATCCTTGGCAACCTGCAGCCGAAAATGAATGATGTATTCCGCAACCGTGTATCCGGTGTAACGTTTAAATACACTGGAAAAATAGCTAGGGCTTAGGTATACAAGGTTCGCCAAATCCCTGATCTTGATCGGCGATTGGTAATGCTCCACGATATAGCGGATTGCTTGCTGAATGTTATCGGGATAGGCGTAGGGCTCCTGCGGGCTTTGGATAACGCCTTCTTCGGTTTGCGCAATGGCCGCTTCTGTCAATACCCGTGTCAAAAGCGACGATGCGGCCAATTCGTAGCCAGGCGGATAGTGGATGAAAAGCGCGAATAACTCTTCGATCAGTTGTTTCGTCAGACGCTCGTTCCGGACGCGGAGCACCGGATTGTCAGCGCAGTCGAGCAACTTATAATAATTGACAGCCTGCATGCCGCCGAAACTGATCCAGATGATGTCCCACGGATCGTCTGCTTCTGCGTAGCATTCGGGCTCTTCCGTCATGTCCAGGAACAGCAATTGGTTCGGGCCGACGGAATACGTCTTGCCTCTCCAAACGGCATACCCTTTCCCGCGAATGACAAAGCAGATCGAATACGGGTAGAAAGTCCTGTGAACGCGATGAACCGGACGGTGCTTGAAGCAGCCAAGATACAGAATAAACAATAGAAAAGCTCTGGCCATCTCGCTGGGCGTATGAACAATCGTTCGATATAAACACGGAACGGCATTCAGGAGCATCACCTTCGTCATCAGAGTGGGATCGTTATAAAACGGAATGGAATCCTTGCATACAACCTCACTCAAACTAGTGTAGCATACTGGAGAGAGCATTCAAGTCGGTCGTTAGAGCGAAATCTTTACACTGTATTGACAGCTTAACTGCTATTATGAATACGCTTACGAGTTTTCGCTTAACGGTTCAACCGGAGTCCTCGAATGAGGGGAATGCTTCAGTCAGGTCAAACTGGAAGGGGGAGCGTTATTGGAAATATTACTTGTCGAAGACGAGGAAGCAATTCGCGATGTGCTGAAATCGTATTTTCTCAACGAGGGCTGGAACGTAAGAGAAACCGATAACGGGAAGCAAGCGCTGCAATGGATTCAGAACTTCAAGATCGATCTGATCGTGCTGGATTTAATGATCGGCGGCATACAAGGGGAGGACGTGTGCCGGAAGATCAGGCAATTCTCCAAGGTGCCGATCATCATGATTACGTCCAAGGTGAAAGAAGCCGATACGATTAACGGGTTAAATTTGGGAGCAGACGACTATATTGCGAAACCGTTCCGCACCAAAGAAGTGATCGCCCGCATTCATGCGCTCAAACGGCGAATGGACATGCTTACGAATGATAATCTCCATCGGACGGCTATCAAGCGGTTCAATCGGGGGCGGCTCTCAATCAACCATACAACCAACGAGGTTTTCGTAAACGGGGAGAGGGTGGAATTGACGCATACGGAATTCAAGCTTCTGGCCGTATTAACGAAAAGGCCCGGTAAAATATACAGCAGGCACGATTTGATGTACGAAGTCCACGGATACCGCAATATTGACGTCGGTAGGACAATCGACATGCACATCCGGAACCTAAGAGCCAAAATCGAGGAAGATCCCAGAGAGCCGATATATATCGTGACGAAAATCGGTTCTGGTTACAAGTTTGATTTTCAATCCGAGGCGGAGATTTCATGAAGCGTTTCCTGACCGGGACGCAGTTCGTGCTGTTTCTTGCTTTTACCTGTTTGTCTGCATTTCTGCTTACGGCTATGTATTATGGGAACGCGGCTTCCTCGGGGAAATCGCTGCTCGAATACCGGAAGCAGTATTACAAAGACCAGGTTCAGAAACTCGGTTATGCGCTGCAAACCCATATCAAGTCCGAGTCGCTGTCGGAGGCCGATCGGCAATTATTACACGATTTCTCAGCGGTCTATACGTTCGGATTTCGTTATTATGCGTCTGACGGCAGCACCGTATTGTTCGATTCGACCGACAAAGATCCCCAGGCCGCCGAACGATACGTATTCGACGTCCCCATCATCGCGGAAGGCAAGCTGTTGGGGCAATTAGAGGCTTATTTCGATTCCGACCGGCGCGACGCCGCCTATTATCCCGGTTTCGAAATGGAATCATCCCGGCGCAGCGCAGTCCTGTATGCGCTGCTGCTCCTCCTTTCCCTCTTCTTTAGCTTTGTGCTGGCCAAGAGATTGTCTAAACCGGTCATCGCGAACAGCAAAGTAGCCGATCTGATCGCCAGCGGAATTCGGGGGACGGACATTCCCGTCACCGGGACAAGCGAAATGAAGCGGTTCGCAAGTACGATCAACGCCCTGGTTGCGGAATTCAACCGGCAAGAGGATTGGCGCCAGCAGATGATGCAAGACTTGGCGCATGAGCTTAGAACGCCATTGACTTCATTGCATTCCCGCATTGAAGCAATACTGGATGGCATCCATCCGGCTACAGAAGAGAACTTGTACAAGATTTATGCCGAAATCGACCGTTTATGCAGGCTGGTGGACGACCTGCAGAAGCTTTCGGAAGCGGAAGGAGCCCGCTTTCAGCTTAACATCGAACGGATCGATATGACGCAGCTCATCCGAGACGTTTATGAAGGCTTCTTGTACGTAAGCAAAGGGAAAGACATCCGCTTGACGTTTGGACAACCGCATGTGCCTTGTTATGCCGAGGTCGATCCCGACCGTATCATTCAGATCGTATCGAATTTATTGTCCAATGCGATCAAATATACACCGGCCGGCGGCTCCGTCGAAATAGGCCTATACCCGGCCGAAAGCGATATCGTCATCTACTGCCAGGACAACGGGATCGGCATCTCCAAACGTGAGCTGTCGCTTATTTTCAACCGCTTCTATCGGGTGGATAAATCCCGGACCAGACGGGACTCGAGGGGCGGCATAGGGGTGGGCTTAAGCATCGCCAAAGCGTTGGCCGAAGCACATGGGGGGACGATCGGGGTAGAGAGCGTGCCCGGCAAAGGGTCGAAATTTTATTTCAGCATTCACGCGGGGGGCTATTGATGAGATCGTTTAAGACAAAACCTTTACACTACGTTGACACCGGAGTTGGTAGGATGTGGAGGGAGAGCGTTTCTGATCAGTGAAATGAACCAGCTGAATTGGAAACAAGACTATGGAAGGGGAAATAGCGGATGGAACAGCGAGATTCAATGCGCATATTACCAACAAAACAACAATTGGAGTGGACGGATGCCGAGATCGGCGTGATCATCCATTTCGATGTTCAGGTATTTGAGCCCGGTTATTCCGATTGGAGACGGCAATGGGGTTACACGCCTAGTCCGAGCGTGTTTAATCCGACGGCGCTGGATACGGATCAATGGATCCGGACGGCCAAAGCGGCCGGAGCCAAATATGCGGTGCTCGTAGCCAAACACTGCAGCGGCTTCTCCTTATGGCCGACCCGGGCGCACAGCTACAGCGTCTCAAGCTCGCCCTGGCGCGACGGGCAGGGCGATATCGTAAGAGACTTCATCGACTCCTGCACAAAATACGATGTCCGTCCAGGGCTGTATTACAGCACATCGGCGAATGCCTATTATCAGGTGGACAATCCGGGTCTCGTCGTCTCCGGACGTTCGGATGAACAGGAGGCTTATAATGCGGCTGTGATTCAACAAGTAACGGAGCTATGGTCGAATTACGGAAAATTGTTCGAGATTTGGTTTGACGGGGGGACACTGCCTCCTGAGCAAGGGGGACCCGATGTGATATCGGTGCTTGCCAAGCTCCAGCCGGAAGCGGTCTGCTTCCAAGGGCCACGCGGTACGCCTTCGTTAATCCGTTGGGTCGGGAACGAAGAGGGGTATGCCTCCTATCCTTGTTGGAGTACGACGGACGAGATGAAGGCGGCAACGGATCACGGGGCCTGTCCGATATATGGAAGCGGCAACCCAGAGGGTGCGGTCTGGGCTCCTGCGGAGGCGGATATGCCGAACCGCAGAGATCAATGGTTCTGGTATGAAGGAGAAGAGCATCTCTTGCATCCGGTCGACAAGCTGGTCGAATGCTACTACGACTCCGTAGGCCGCAACGCCAATTTACTGCTCGGCATGGTCATCGATAATCGGGGGTTAGTGCCGGAGGCCGATGTGAAGCAATTTACGGAATTCGGCGAAGAGATCGCGCGCCGATTCTGCGGCATCCGGGGCGAGATCACCGGCGAAGGTCATGAATTGATTCTCGATCTGTTATCGCCCTCTACGGTCAACCAGGTCGTCATTATGGAGGATCTCTCGAAAGGGGAACGGATTCGGGAGTATCGCATTGATGGACTGGCAGGCGGGGAATGGAAAACACTATGTGAGGGCATCTCCGTCGGACACAAGCGGATTGAGTGCATCGATTCAGTACTAGTCTCCCAAATCCGATTGACGATTACCCGATCGTTCGGGATGCCGCACATTCGAACCTTAGCCGCATTCGACGCATTCGACGGAACGGATGAACGGTAAAAAACCTTTACACTACATTGACACATCAATTGCTACGATAGAGTTACCCAGAGCGCGTATCCGAGGATTGGCCGCAACGGCCTGATCGTTTGCCGCATTCATGTCAGCAAGGGGGCGTACTATTCTTGGCTAAGATTCTGTTTAATCACGTCTATAAGCGATACGGAAAGTTCAAGGAGTTGGCCGTTAACGATTTCAACCTTGAAGTGGAGGATCAGGAGTTTCTCGTGTTCGTAGGCTCCTCCGGATGCGGCAAATCAACGACGCTTCGCATGCTGGCCGGGCTGGAGGAGATTTCCGAAGGGGAAATCTATATCGGCGATACGATCGTGAACGATATTCCTCCCAAGGATCGGGACATCTCAATGGTATTCCAAAACTATGCGCTCTATCCGAATATGACCGTATTTGAAAATATCGCATTCGGGCTGAGGTTGCGCAAGGTGCCCAAACACGAAATCGAGCTGTCGGTGAAACGGGCTGCGCGTGTGCTGGAAATCGAGAATTTTCTGGAGCGTAAGCCGAAGGAGCTGTCGGGTGGCCAGCGCCAGCGCGTGGCGTTGGGAAGGGCGATCGTCCGGACGCCGCAGGCGTTTCTGATGGATGAGCCATTGTCCAATCTGGATGCAAAGCTCCGGGTCCAGATGAGAACGGAATTGATTAATCTGCACAAAAAGATCGGCGTTACGATCATTTACGTAACGCACGATCAAGTGGAAGCGATGACGATGGGGAACCGGATCGTCGTGATGGAGAAGGGCGTCATTCAGCAGGTGGATACGCCGGAGAACGTCTATAACAAACCGGCGAATCTGTTCGTCGCGAACTTTATCGGCAATCCTCCGATGAACTTCATCTCCGGCCGGCTGCAGGAGAATGATGGCATACTCGAATTCCATACGAACCGCTTCGCGCTCCGGATTCAGGAGAAACAGGCCTATCAGCTGAGAAACCGCCATCAGATGGCGGACAAGACGGTTGTGATGGGCATACGTCCCGAGCATATTAGCTTCGAGGAAATCGCGCTTCAGGCATATGAGCATTCGGTCATTAACGGTGTGCTGCAAATCAACGAGTTCATCGGATCCGACCGGTATTATCACATGGATATCGGGATCTCGAAGATGGTTACGGCGCGGGCGCATCCGCGTTATCACTTCGATGAGGGATCGCGGGCCGTATTTGCCGTCGATATGAATAAAGCGCTGTTCTTCCATAAGGATACGGAGAAGCTGCTGACGGACTAGCCTGTCGTCAGACGGAGTCATACATACCAGGCCTATGCTTCCGAAGCAAGTTTGTTTCGAAGCCGATTCTGTAAGTAACGCTCAACAAAACTAAGCGTATGCTTTCGAAGCAAGTTTTGCTCGAAACCGCTCCTTCGGAAGCGGTTAAGCTCACAAAACTAAGTCTATGCTTCCGAAGCAAGTTTGTTTCGAAGCCTATTCTGTAAGTAACGCTCAACAAAACTAAGCGTATGCTTTCGAAGCAAGTTTTGCTCGAAACCGCTCCTTCGGAAGCGGTTAAGCTCACAAAACTTTTAGGAGGAAACCAGATGACAGGGGGAGAGAGAAGACGTCCAGGGTTTCGACTGCTGATCCTTTTTCTATCGATTGTTCTAATCGGCACTTCGAATGTGGCGGGACCGACGAATGGCAAGCGATCCGCTCACGCCGAATCGGGTTCCCTCGCCGATCGGACGCAAGACGCGATACCGGAACAGAAAGAGCCCTACTATTACGACGTACGCAAGAAACGGGAACAGGTCAAGACGCCTCCCGGTTCTAAGGAAACGATCGTACAGGCCGCGAAGTTTGCAAGAAAGTCCGAAGATGCGGTTGTAACTTCCGGTAGCTACCAGGGCAAGGACGACGTTCTGATCTGGTCATCGGTGAGCGGTTGGGTGGAGTATGAAGTGGAGGTCGGCCAGGACGGCTTGTACGAGATGGCTGCGGAGTATTACCCGCTGCCCGACGATAATCGCAGAAACCGGCGCGCGTCGATACTGTCGATGCAGATTAATGGCGTGTATCCGTTCCGGGAAGCGCGGTCGATGTCGTTCGAACGGGAGTTTCGGAACGAGCCGCCGAGGTTCGATGCCGACGGCAACCAGCTGCAGTCCTCGATCGTTGAGATCGAAGAATGGAAATCGAAGCCGTTCCGCGATTCCGACGGGGCTTATGCACGTCCACTGCTCTGGCATTTGCAGCAAGGGCGGAACGTCATACGCATTCATCTCTCGCAGCAGCCGATGGCGATCAAGTCGTTCACGATCAAGCCTCCCTCTACGATTCCCGCATACGAGGAAGTAAGGAGAACCTACCCCGGCGAGTCGGCCCCGAGCGAAGAAAGCATCGTGATCGAGGCGGAGCAATTCAGCAGGAAGAATTCCACGTCCATTCAAGCGCAATATGACCGGGATGCGTTAACTACTCCGAAATCGCTCAAGAACAGAGCGTACAACTCTCTTGGCGCATGGGGCTGGTACAAAGGCGGGCATGTCGTCAGCTGGGAATTCGAAGTGCCTGAAGACGGGTTGTATAAGATCGGCATGCGCGCAAACCAGAATCTTCGGAAAAACCTGTCCGTCTCCAGAACGATTTATATCGATGGGCAAGTTCCGTTTGAGGAGCTGCAGTCCTATCCGATCCCGTATGCCCCTGGCTGGCGCGGCTATATGATCGAAGACAGCGAAGGTCGGCCGATGGAATTTTACCTGAAGAAAGGGAAGCATACGATCACGATGGAAGCCGGCTATGAGCCTTACATGGCGGTGATCGCCGAAGTCGAGCCTATGGTCGCTTCGCTGAAGGCGGTGTTGGAACGGATCAAATCCGCTACGGGCAACCGCCAGGACGACCAGTTTCGCGTGTGGGATGTCGAGAAAGATATTCCCGGCGTCACGGATGACCTGAAACGAATCAAAGACGGACTTCACGAGCTGGTCGGCAAACTGCGGGAAATCAATCAAGAGGTCGATATCGTGGCTCAGACATACCGTGCCAGCGCGAAGGATATCGACGATCTGCTTCGGAAGCCCGAGAAGATTCCGACCAGCCATTTGACATTGGGCTCCGTATTGGATCAGCTGCAGGAGCAGTATCGTAATTTCATGGATGCCCCGCTTCAGATCGATAAGCTTTACATTACGCCCGCACAAGCTTCTTTCCCGAGAATGGAAGCCAGCTTATTCGAGAAAACCAAAGGGATGTTCGCTACGCTGATGTACTCGTTCAACGACCGGAACCGGATCGGCAAGCAGAACGGTGATGTATTGAACGTCTGGATGATGATGGGAAGGGATTATGTCGACGAGCTGCAAATGCTCGCGGACGAGCAGTTTACGCCGGAATATGGCATTCAGGTGAAAGTGAATCTGGTTCAATCGCCGGACCTGCTGATCCTCGCGAAGGCTTCGGGGATTTTGCCGGATGTCGCCCTCGGAATTCCGGGAGAGATGCCGTTCGAGATGGCGCTGCGTGGGGCGGCATTGAATATCCGTTCATTACCCGGCGGCGATGAGCTCATTGCGAAGTATCATCCCGGTGCGATGCTACCGTTCTATTACGATGGCGGGTATTACGGTCTTCCCGAAACGACCAGCTTCAAAGTGCTGTTTTACCGGAAAGATATTCTTCGGAAGCTGGATCTGCAAGTACCGGAGACATGGGATGACGTATATCGGATGATCCCGGCGCTGCTTCAGAAGCAGTACAATTTCCATGTTCCGCCTGATGACTTCTCGATGATGTTCTTCCAGAACGGGGCCGAATTGTATACGCCGGATGGGATGTCCACCGCATTAAACAAACCGGAAGCCTTCGACGCCTTCAAGAAATGGACGGATTTATTCAATATCCATGGACTCGAGCGTCAGGTGCAGAGCTTCTACAATCAATTCAGGGCCGGAACGATGCCGATCGGCATCGCCGACTTCAACATGTATATGCAGCTGATGATCGCAGCGCCGGATATATTGAACGAGTGGGCGATCGCCCCAATTCCCGGAACGAGGCAGCCAGACGGCTCGATTATCCGATGGGCTGCTGGCAGCAATCCGACAAGCGCCATGCTGTTCAACGATACGCCGGAGCATAAGCGCGATCTGTCCTGGAAATTTCTGCAGTGGTATCTATCGGATGACACGCAGACCGATTATGGCTTGAATATGGAGCAGTTCCGGGGTGAAGCGTTCCGCTGGAATACGGCGAACGTAAGGGCCTTCGCCAACATGCCGTGGAAGAAGGAAGACCTGAAGGTGATTCTCGAGCAGTGGAGATGGGTGAAGGACATCCCGAACGTGCCGGGCGGTTATATGTCGACCCGTGAGCTGGCTAATGCATGGAACCGTGCCGTCGTGCCGGAGAGCCAGGCGCTCGAGATGCCGCGAATCGCGCTGGAGAAAGGCATTAAGGCGATTACCCGCGAGCTTGTCCGCAAGCAGCAAGAATTCCATTTCCGGGATGAGACCGGCAACGTAGTCCGTACGCTTGATCTGCCACAAATTCAAGAGCCTTGGAAAGGAGCGGATATCGATGTCGAATGAGTTGCAGATCCGTTCCCGCCGACAGATGGGAGCTTCCGCCGGAATTGGAAGCAGACTAATGCTCAAAATAACGAACCTGGTCAAGGATATTTGGAAACACCGGCAGTCCTACTTGTTCGTCGCTCCGTTCTATATCATGTTTCTGCTGTTTATCCTTATTCCGATCATAGCCGGCATTCTGCTCAGCTTCACTTACTTCAATGCCGTTCAGTTTCCGACATGGGTCGGGTGGAAGAATTATCAGAACCTGTTCTCGCAAGACATCATTTTTCTGCAGCATGTCGTGCCCAATTCCTTCAAATTCGCCTTGTTCGTCGGTCCGCTCGGCTATGTTTGCGCATTCTTCCTGGCATGGTTGATTGCGCAGCTTCCCACTACGCTCCGAACGATATTCGCCCTCGCCATCTATGCGCCGTCCCTAACGGCGGGGATCGCGATGACCGTTGTATGGCAGGTTATGTTTACCGGGGACCGTACCGGCTACTTGAACAGCTTCCTGCTCAAGTGGGGGATCATCGAGAAACCGGTGCTCTTCGTCCAGCATAGCGAAATTCTGATGAATATTATGATTATCGTTTCGGTCTGGGCCAGCATGGGAATCGGATTTCTGGCCATCCTGGCCGGCATATTGAACGTCGACAAGCAGCTGTACGAGGCCGGTAGAATTGACGGCATATCAAGTAGGCTGCAGGAAATCTGGTATATTACCGTGCCTCTGATGAAGCCGCAGCTCATGTTCGCCGCCATTATGTCGATCGTGTATACGCTCAAATCGGGCGCGATCGGCACGCAGCTGTCGGGCAGCAACCCGACGCCCAATTATGCCGGACAGCTGATGATTAATCATATCGACGACTACGGATTTATCCGTTACGAGCTGGGCTATGCAAGCGCCATATCGGTCGTGCTGCTGGGCGTATGCTATCTATTGAGCCGGATGTTCGGCTACTTATTCGCTCCCAAGGAGGGGGAATGATGCACGAAATCAACCCTAAATGGCTTCGCCGTCTCTATTGGGGATGGAAAGACTGGGGGCTCGCGGTTAAGAGGTTCGACCGCACGCAGCAGCTCATCGTCTTGTTTCTGGCGCTTCTGTCCGTCTTCATGCTGCTGCCGATCGTATATGTGTTTAACCATGCGTTCAAGCCGCTGCACGAATTGTTCCAGTTCCCGCCGACCTTTATCGTGCGCAATGCGACGTTCCAGAACTTCATCGAGCTGCTCTCGCTAACGGAGAGCACGGTCGTACCCGCATCGCGGTATATGCTCAATAGTATCATCGTCACCTTCCTGGCTACGGTCGGCATGGTGGTGACCGGGGCCTTGTGCGCCTATGCGTTATCGAAGCACCGGTTCCCCGGCTCGAAACTCATTTTCGGCTCGATTATCGCCTCGCTCTTGTTCGCACCGGAGACGATCGCGATTCCGAGATATGTCATCGTGCAAAGTCTGGGTATCATGAACAGCTACTTGGGTCACGTCCTGCCGATGATCGCGATGCCGGTTGGTGTCTTTCTCATTAAACAGTTTATCGATCAAGTGCCGAATGAAATGATCGAAGCGGCTAAGATCGACGGTACGACCGAGTTCGGCATATTCATGCGGATCGTCGTTCCGATGGTAACGCCTGCGATCGCGACGATCACGATTCTGGCGTTTCAGAACGCGTGGGGGAACGCGGAGACGTCAACGTTGTTTATGCAGGACGATTCCATGAAGACGCTTCCCTTCTATATGGGGACGCTGACGTCCAACCTGGCGAACTCGGTGGCCAGGCAAGGAGCGGCAGCGGCCGGAGCGTTAATCATGTTCTTGCCTTCGCTCATCATCTTCCTGCTGTCCCAGCGGAAAGTCATCGCCACGATGGCTCATTCGGGAATCAAGTAAACGGAGGAAGGATTCGAGCGAGCGCTTAAGCAGCGGAATAACGGAGGAACGAACGATGAAACAGACTCTAAGCAAATGGATGATCGGAATGGGACTCGTTTGCTTGCTTTCGCTTGCAATCGGACCGGTGAAGGCGGGGGCGGAAGTGCCGTACCGGACCTTCTTCGAGGATAGCGAGGGCCACAGCATCCCTACGCGCCCCGCTTATACGCCGGCCGGAGTCGTCGCAAAGGACATCTATATCGACAACGGCAAGGGCGAGCTTGTCTATTCGCCACTGAAGAAGCCGCAGGACCTCTTTATCGATGGCAGCGATCGGTTGTACATCGCGGATACGGATAACGACCGGATCGTTCAGTTCGATGCGGATGGGGTGTTCTTGCGGGAAATCACATTGCCGGAAAGTCCGCTCAAGAGGCCTCAGGGCGTCTTTGCAGCGGAGAACGGCGATATCTATATTGCCGACACGGGGAATAAGCGCGTCGTCAGACTGGACAAACAGCTGAAGCTTCTGCAAGAGTACGCGCGTCCTCAGTCCAGTTTGATCAACGAGACCTTTATTTACGAACCGACGAACATGGTCGTCGACGGCAGAGGGTTCGTGTATGTCGTCTCCAAAGGGAGTTATCAAGGCGTCGTACAGTTCGAACCTGAAGGCGAGTTTTTCGGATTTTTCGGCGCAAATGCGACGGAAGTGAAAGCGATGGATGTCATTCGGAAGCTTCTGTATACCAAGGAGCAGCTCAGCCGGCAGGTAAGGCTGCTGCCCCCCATTATCCGCAATATCGAAATCGACCGGCAGGGCTTCATCTATACGGTATCCGGTTCATCCAAGGAACAAGTGAAGAAGCTGAATGTCCGCAGCGAGAATGTATGGAAGGAATTGAGCTTCGGCGAGAAAGTCGTCATGTCGCCGGAAGAACGTGACAAAGTCGTACAGTTGACCGATCTGTCGGTCGATGCCGATGGCAACATGACGGTAATCGACAAAAGCTTGAATGTAGTATCGCAATACGACGCCAGCGGAAAGCTGCAGTTTTTCTGGAAAAGCCCGTCTTCGCAGGCCGCGATTGCCGGACTGAATCAAAGTCCGGTTGCCGTCGCGACGAACTCGCGCAATGAGCTGTTTATTCTGGATGATGCGCTCAATCTGGTGCAGAAATTGAAGCCGACACCGCTCGGATCCGCCATCCATCAGGCGTTCATGCTGTCGCAAGGCGGCAAGTACAAGGAGAGCGAATCCTATTGGGAAGAGGTGATTAAGCTGAACGCGCTCTTCTCGCCCGCTTATTACGGGATGGCGCAAGCAGCGTTCAACGAGGGTGATTACGAACAGGCCATAGGCTTATATAAGCTTGCCAGACATGGACAAGGGTACTCGGACAGTTATTGGCAGCTTCGCTTGATATGGTTTCAGAAGCATTTTCCATTGATCGCTAACAGCATGCTTCTGTCGCTCGCCGTATTCCTTATCGCAGCGAGACTGCAGCGCAAGTATAAGGTTTCCCTTCTATACGGCCTGCGGTGGGGATGGCTGCGGCAGACGCTGGTCAGTCAATTGAAGCATGCGTTCTACATTCTGAAGCATCCGCTCGACGGCTTCAGTGATCTCCGCTTCTTGAACCGCGGGGGGTACATAAGCGCGTTCCTGCTGCTTGGCTCCACAGTGACGGTTCTGCTTGTCAAAACGTACTATACCGGCTTCTCGTTCAATCCCAAGCCGGCTGCCGATATTAACGGCGGCTTCATTATGACGGGATTTCTGGTTTCCTGGACGTCCTGGGTCGTCTGTAACTACTTGATCGGTTCGATCCAACAGGGCGAGGCCCGCTTCAAGGACGTATTCGTAGGGAGCTCCTACGCGCTGTTCCCGTTCGTATTGCTCGGTCTTCCCTTGGCGCTCGTCTCCAATGTGCTTACGCTGAGCGAAGGCTCGATCTATCAATTCATCGAATGGGGCGCCTTAGCATGGTGCGGGATGCTCTTCTTCTGGAAGATTCAATCGTTGCAAAACTACAGCGTCGGCGAAACGGTCGTCAACATTCTGCTGACCTTGCTTGCGATGGTTATTCTATGGGTGCTTATTTTCATCGTATTCGGACTCGCTTCCGAGCTTGTCGGCTTCATCTATACGATCTATCAGGAGGTGACGAAGTGAAGCGATTAACGCTCTCCAGACGAAGACTCGTGACAGCTGCCGCTTCCATCGTTGCCGTCGTGGCACTGGCAAGCTTCGCGGTCACCTGGCCTTCACTGAACAAGCAGGACGGGGAAGAGAAGAATCATGAACGGGCTTCAGATGCCGGGCAGTCGGCGGACATCGCTCCGAACACGCAAGCATCCGGAGCTTCCGCAGCTCCGGCAGCTGTCAGGCTCGTCCAGGCGGCCAAGAGCCAGGGTTACAAACCGATTGCGGAAAGCAAATATTTGACGCTGGAAGCGGATGAGGCCAACGGACATTTTATCGTGACGGATAAGAGAACGGGGCATAGATGGAAATCGTACCCGGAGGAGAAAGGGTATCGCGAGAACGAGAACCAGGGAAAATGGAAAGCCAACCTGCAGTCGCCGCTCATGTTCAGCTATGTGGAGTTCAATGTCAGGCGGGATTTGGCGAAGGAATCCAATCTCTTGGATGAGAAGGGGATCGTCTCCAGCTTCGAGGCGACGGACCGGGGCTTCAAGATCCAGTACGAAATTCCGGATTTGGGCTTTGTGATTCCGGCTGAAGTGCGGCTGGGCGACGATTATGTGGAGACCCGGATCCTGAAGGACGGGCTAAAGGACGAGCGGACCTACACCGAGGAAGAATTGGCCGCGAAGAAGGACAAGGGCGCCAGACTGGTTTCCGTGCGGCTGTATCCATTCTTGGGCGCGCAAACCTCGGAAGAGGAGAACGGTTATTTGCTCCTGCCCGACGGTTCAGGCGCTATCGTCGAATTCAAACAGGAGCGCGGAGGGACGAATAATTATTACAGCGAGCAGGTCTACGGCGCAGATTGGGCGTACAGCGCCAACAGCTCCTTCTCCATCCGGAATCCGGTTCGAATGCCGGTCTTCGGGATCAAGGCGGGGGAGCAGGCGATAATCGGCGTCATCTCGGGCGGTTCGGAATATGCCAACATCGTGGCGGCTCCTTCCAAGACCTTCAGCCAATACAATTGGATTACGGCAGAACAGAATTTCAGATTCAAATATTATCAGTACACGAATACGAAAAAAACGACCGGATTCGTGTCCTTCACCAAAGATTTAATCGCGTCGGACCGTTCCACCCGCTATTATCCGATCGCTCGGAAGGATGCCGAGTATGCCCAGATGGCCGCCAGATACAGAGAATATTTGACCGATGAGCTCGGCAAGCTCCCGCTTCAAACGGCAGACGGCAAAATCGATCTGCAGCTGCATCTGCTCGGTGCGGATTCCGAGCGCGGATTTCTGAAGGATTCCTACTTGCCGCTTACGACGACCCGTCAAGCGGAAGAGATCGTCCAGGAATTGAACACGCTCGGCATCGACCGGATGTCCATTACTTATCTGGGCTGGCAGAGAAACGGATATAGCCGGTATGGCGGGAGCCTCCCCTTGTCAAGCAAGCTTGGAGGAAATGAGGGAATGAAGCAGTTCGCCGATTTCGCCCATGCGAAGGGCTACCGGGTTTACTTGGATGGCTCCTCCTATTCCTATAACAACACGGGCAGAGACGGATTTCGAAGAAGCAGGGATGGCTTGCGGGATATCGGGGCTGCGGTTATGGAATTTAATTCACGCGGAGGGGATGACAAGAAAACGTTCGTCAGCCCCCGGTTTGCGGAGAAAGTCATCCTGGACGACCTGAAAGTGGCGCAAACGCTGCATGTTGACGGATATGCGTTCGGTCAAGGAATAGGAGCCCTCCTCAATACGGACTTCAATGAGAAGTACACCGCGACCAGGGAAGAGACGAAGCAGATCCAGCAGCTCATCCTCGAAACGACGAAAGAGACGCTCGGCCATGTTCAAGTCGCTGAAGGCAACGGATACACACTGCCCTATGTGAATCATATTCAAGGGCTGGACGACGATATCTCGGGTGATCTGTTCGTCGACCGGCAGGTTCCGTTCATGCAAATCGCTCTGCACGGACTTGTCACTTATTCCGCCAATTATGCAAACGACAGTGACGATTATGAAACAACCTTCTTGAAGGGAATCGAATATGGCGCCGTTCCCTCATTCGTCATCACGCATGCACCGTCGCAGCAATTGCTGAAGACGAGATCCCTCGGACAATTTTACAGCACGGGCTACAAGGACTGGCTGCAGGAGATGGTCTTGCAGTATCAGCGGTTTAATGAGGCATTGGGGGATGTTCAGGACCGATTTATTACGGATCACCGTTCATTGGCGGACGGTGTTTATGAAACGACTTATTCAGGCGGCAAACGAATTGTTGTCAATTACAATGCCGAGCCCTATGAGGGGAACGGATGGACGGTCAAGCCGAAAGACTTTGCCGTTGTCAGCTAGGGGGTAATAGAGTGGCTAAAAAACGGTTGATGACCGCGAAGAGATACAGTCGATTGGAAGGCATGCTGTTTATGGCCCCATGGCTGCTCGGCTTCATGATTTTCATGGCGTTCCCGCTCGTATTCTCGCTCTATATGAGCTTCAACAACGTGAAGGTGCTTCCGACCGGGATGAAATACGATTGGGCGGGCATCCAGTATTACAAGTCGATCTTAATGGGGAGCGCTGAATTTTACGATCAACTGATTCCATATTTTCAGGAAGTCGTCATCATGATTCCGGTTATCGTTATTTTTTCCCTGCTTATCGCGATTTTTCTCAATCAGAGGCTGAAGGGGCGCTTTTTGTTCCGGGCGATCTTCTTTCTTCCCGTCATATTCTCCACAGGGGCCGTTCTGCAGCAATTTATGGATCAGGGCGAGAGCGGGCTCGGCTTCATGAACGGCGAGCTGGTCGGCGGGTTTATGGATGCGTATATCGGGGGAACGCCATGGGGCAAACCGGTGCTTGCCGTTCTCGAAAATTTCGTGCTGGTGCTGTGGTATTCAGGCGTGCAAATTCTGGTGTTCCTGGCCGGAAGACAGACAATTCCCGCCACCGCATACGAATCGGCCCGAATCGACGGGGCTTCGCCATGGGAAGTGTTCTGGAAGATTACGCTGCCGGCCATGTCGCCCTTCATCCTGCTTAATGTCATGTACACCGTTGTCGATATGTTTACGTTCCCGTCCAATCCCATCATCACGATGATCGGCACCGGCAACTACGGGTACAGCAGCGCGCTGGCCTGGATTTATTTCGTCATCGTTCTCGTGTTCCTCGTCTGCGTTCTGCTCATCTACAGCAGAGTGAACAGACAACAGAGAATGTGAATAGGAGGGGGTGTACAAGCATGAGCGTCGTGAAAATCATTGTACCGAAAGCAAAGAAAAATAAGTTTGCGTTCAGGCATAGCCTCCGGTCCGTACGTTATTTCATTCTGGGCAAAGAGGTGGATAAAGGTCTCATCTTTAAATTGCTGCTTTATCTGATCCTCGTATCCACCTCTTACATATACTTGAACCCGATCATCCAGATGGCCGTCCGAATGCTCATGAACGCCAAGGATCTGATCGATCCGACGGTGACGTGGATTCCGTCCTCGCTCTATTTCGGCCATCTGTCGTCGGCGTGGAATATTCTTCAATATCCCAAGTCGCTGGCCATCAGCATTGCGATTGCCTTATCCGCCTCGGTCCTTCATTGTATTTCCTGCGGTCTGGCGGGATATGCGCTGGCACGGCTTCAAGTGCCGTTCAAGAAGGTGGCGTTCTTCCTGCTGCTGCTGTCGTTTATTATTCCTCCGCAGGTCATCGTACTGCCGACGATCTTGTTTTTCAGGGAAATCGGCTTGGATGGCAGCCTGTTCACCTTGATTTTGCCGGCCGTATTCGGCTTTGGCGTGAAGGGCGCGCTCTTCGTATTCATCTTCAGACAGTTTTTCATGACGCAGCCGAAGGAGCTGGAGGAAGCGGCCAAAATCGACGGCGCCACGGCCATCAAGTTCTATGTGAAGGTGATGCTGCCCTTGGCGAAGCCGGCCATTCTAGTCGTCTTTCTATTCTCCTTCGTATGGACGTGGAACGACACCTATATGCCGAGAATGTTTCTGGCAAGCGCAGAGGATGTGCCGCTGGCGACGCAGATGTCGCGGATGGGCACCTCCCTGGACGCCTTCATCGACTCAGGAGGCTTCCCGGAATACGTGGCGGAGCCGATCAAGATGGCGGCCAGCTTCCTGACGATTCTACCTCCGCTCTTAATCTATCTGTTTGCGCAGCGGTATTTCGTGGAGAGCGTGGAACGAACGGGATTGGTGGAATAGAACAACCGCATTCGCTTCATATAAGTAGACTTTGCCGACAAGCGACAATCTGAATTCTCGATTGTAACACTTGCGGTTTGCCGACAAGTGACAATCTGAATTCTCGATTGTAACACTCGGTTCCTGCGGTTGGAATCGCGAAGGGGGGGATTCTCTGGCTTTAGACATGAATCATGAAGGGGAAGGGAATAAAAACCAAATTCAAGGAGGAGTCATTTCATGAGAAAACGCGCAAAAGGTTTGGCAGTGGTCATGATGATGTTTGTGGTCATGGCATTGATCGTTTCAGCCTGTTCATCCAATAACGGGGAATCGCCAAATTCGTCTTCTTCGAACACTCCAACAAACTCGTCCTCAACCGGATCGGAGGAAGAGAAAGCGGACCCGCCGGCTAAGACGTTCAAGGAGTTCGCGAATAAACCGGTAACCCTTAAGGTAGCGACTCCCTGGGGCAAAGACGGCTTTATGCAGCGGATCGGCGACTATGTTCAGGAAAAGCAGCCCCATATCACTCTAGAGCACGTGGACTGGGATGGTACGCCCGAGAAGATGCAGGAATTGTTCGCGGCACAGGTCGTTCCGGATGTGCTGCTTGCCTATACCGGTCAGAAGCCGCTCGAGGATCTGGACATGGTGTTCCCGCTGGAAGAGATGCTGGAGGTGTATGGCTTCGATCTCAATACGATCGATCCGGCGGCAATCGCGGAAATCCGCTCGCGGGACTCGGAGGGCAGACTGGTCGGGATGCCGCAGGAAATTGGATATATCGGATTGCATTACAATAAGGAATTATTCGATAAATTCGGCGTGGATTATCCGCAGGAAGATATGACCTGGGACGAGGTTCTCGATCTGGCGAAGAAGCTGACGGCTGAGCGGGACGGCGTCAAGTATCGCGGCCTGGAATTCGGCGTCTCCGCTCCCCTGCTGCAGCTGTCGGTCAATCTGACCGATCCGGAATCGGGGGAAGTGCTGCTGACGAAGGATTCCAAAATCACGAAATACATGGAACTCATGAAGAAATATTATGAAATTCCGGGAATTAACGATCCGGAGGCAACAGGATCGTTCCAGGATAAAACCGTCGCCATGAGCGTCAACTGGCATGGATTATTAGCCTGGTTCGGAGGCGAAACGGAAGAGGAAGCCGCCGAATATCAGAAGCAGATGGATATCGTTCCGCTTCCGTCCTGGCCTGATTTGCCGAATACGTCAACGGTTCCGGTCGGTATCCATCCGTGGGCCATCAATAATTTCAGCGAGAACAAGGAAGCCGCGCTGCAGTTCTTGATCGAGAGCGTATCGCCCGAGTACCAGATCGGGCTGTCGAAATCGGGCACGCCTTCCGTCCTGGCGGACAAGGAAATCAACAAAAGCTTCGGCTCCGAGCGTGTACGGTTCAACGGGAAGAACATCGGTGCGTTCACGAAAAACAAGCTTGCGGAGCCTCCGGCCCGAAGCAGCTATTGGGACAGGTTTGTCCAGCTGGATATGAAGGTATTCACCGAGTCCGACATGAACGTACCGGAATTTCTGCGTAAGGTCGAGGAAGAATCGCAAGTGAAAATCAAGGATGCGATGGCCCAATCCGAGTCCAAGAAGAAGTAAGCTAAGCGGCAAGGCCAACCGGCATTCGCTGGTCGGCTTTGTCGCTTTACAAACGGAGGGGGAATTCGATGATGGAGGATTTTATTGCATATGCCGCTGGGGTGAGACCTTCGGAACGTCAATTGGCCGTACAGGAGATGGAATTCTATGCATTCGTTCATTACTCTATCAATACCTATACGGACCGGGAATGGGGTACCGGCAAGGAATCGCCTTCAATCTTCGATCCGGCCGCTTTCAATGCGAATCAGTGGGTGGAGGCTTGCCGTGCGGCCGGGATGCGGGGACTTATTCTTACCTGCAAGCATCATGACGGATTTTGTTTGTGGCCGAGCCGTTATACCGAGCATTCAGTGAAGAACAGCCCCTGGAAGAACGGGCTGGGCGATATCGTCAAGGAGGTTGCGGATGCTTGCCGTGCAGGCGGCATCAAGTTCGGCATCTACTTGTCCCCATGGGACCGGCATGAGCAAACCTATGGCGACTCGCCGCGGTATAACGAATTTTTCAAGAATCAATTGAGAGAATTGTTGACCGGTTACGGGGATCTATTCTGCGTCTGGTTCGATGGCGCTTGCGGCGAGGGACCGAACGGGAAGCGGCAAGTTTACGACTGGGAGGGGTATTACTCGATCATTCGCGAATTGCAGCCGAATGCGGTCATTTCCGTCTGCGGCCCGGATATCCGCTGGTGCGGCAACGAGGCCGGCCATTGCCGGGAATCGGAATGGAGCGTCGTGCCGGCTTCACTTCGGAAGAACGAGGCTATTCAGGAAAAGTCGCAGCAGGCAGACGACCGCGAGTTTGCGAAGCGATACGATTCGCAGGACCAGGACCTGGGCAGCCGGGAAATCATCCGGCATGAACGCAGCTTGGTCTGGCATCCCGCGGAAGTCAATACTTCCATAAGGCCCGGCTGGTTCTATCACGCTTCCGAGGATGACAAAGTAAGACCGCTCAATGAGCTGCTTAATATCTATTACGGCTCGGTAGGCGGCAATGCAATGTTCTTGTTAAACCTGCCGCCGGACCGTCGCGGGCTCATTCATGAGAATGACCTGAACCGTTTGCGGGAGCTCGGGGAGAAGCTTCGACGTACGTTTGCGGTCAATCTGGCTGCCGATGCGGCGGCTGCGGCATCGGAGACGAAGAGCGGGAGCGATGCAAGCCACATGCTGGACGGGGACAAGAACACGTTCTGGGCACCTGAAGAAGGGACGGAGCAGGCTTGCGTCGAAATCGATCTGAAGCGGGAGGCGTCGTTTGACCATGTTGTTCTTCAGGAGCACCGGTACAGTCAACGGATCGAGCGATTCGAGCTAGCGTACAAAGAAGGCCACGAGTGGAAGCCGCTCTACAAGGGCACGGTCGTCGGATACAAGCGCATATGCAAGTTCAACGCGGTCAAATCCCGTTTTATCCGGATGACGATTACGGAATCAAGATGGTGTCCGACGGTAGCTTCATTCGAAGTGTATTTGAGCTAGGCGGTTGGAAGGATAAGGGTCGCGGCTGCTATAAGACCATCAATTCGAATGCTAACCAAAGAGAAAAGTGAAGAGGATATCCCGATCGGAGCATCGAAGCTTGGAGGAAGACCAGATTTACCAAAAGGGATGCCGTGGCCATACTTAAATACGCCCTATTCTTTCATAGGGCAAGTAAATTTGGCTGATATTGAAGAGGCCGAGAGGTACTTGCTCCCCAAATCAGGGATGTTATATTTCTTTTTAGCAGCTCATAATTTGTTCGGTAGGATAGGCGACTATTACAACGAACAAAACGCAAGAGTTTTTTATGTTAATGATGGTATTGCTTTGGAGCGAACTGATTTCCCGCATGACCTAAATCCCAATTGGATTTATAGAGCTTGTGAAATCAAGTATTCCTGCGAACCCAATGTGCCACCTGTTGAATCGTCTGCTGCAAAAAGCTTTGGAATAAGTTTGGAAGATAAATATTTTATTGATAAATATTGGAGATTCCATAAAGCGTTTGTAGAAAGACACTGCAATGCTGATCAATTTATAACTAAACTTATGGGCTATCCGGATCAATATCAAGCCGACTTACAGTACCAGTGTGATCATGAGTCTCCTCTCGACTGGATATTGCTTTTCCAGGCAGATTCAGACTATTTCAAAACGAATATGATGTGGGGCGATTATGGGAGGCTGTACTTCTTGATTAGACAACAGGATTTAATTGAAGGGCTCTTTGATAACAGTTATGTAATTTACCAATGTTAGTTCTAGCTAAGCGGGGGCGAGTTTTCGTTGGGAATTCATTGATAACCGGACAAGTTCGACAAAAATACCTTTACTCCGGCGTGAATGTCTGGTAACCTGATTCCAATATTCAAATGCGATGACGAGAAAAGTAAATAAAGAAAATTCTTTTACAGAGAGCTCCGGTTGTTGAGAGGGAGCAAAGAATTCTTTATTGAAGAAAGCCTCTGAGCAGTACATCGGAACCAAGATGGGGATGGTGTAACGGGAGCTCCTGTTATAGAGCTAGAGTATACGTATCTGCCATGCTGCAGATGCCGTACTTGAAGAGGCAAATATGGCGACATATTTGTAAATTTGGGGTGGTACCACGAGCATACTAATCTCGTCCCCGAGACTAACGTCTTGGGGGTGGGATTTTTTTTATTTGTCTATATTTCAATGAGAATGTTACTAACGGCACCATAATATAAAAGGAACGACAACAGAAGGAGTGTGTGACAATGTCTCGGTTAAGAGCGGCAATTGTTGGAGCAACAGGAATGGCCGGACAGCAATTTGTTCAGGCCTTATCCCATCATCCGAGTTTTGAAGTGGTTTTGATGGTTACATCCAGAACGGTGACGAATTACGAGGAAGCGCTGCGGGAATCGAACGGATCGTCGCGCTGGACGCAGAATACGCCGGTTCCCGGCGACATGCTGGGCGTTCCGGTCGTTTCCTCCAAGGAGTTCCGTCCGGAGTCGGTCGATGTGATCTTCACGGCGATTGAATCCGACCTGGCCCAGGAGCTGGAGCCTTGGTTCGCGCAGACGACCCCGACCTTCTCAACGGCATCCGCATTCCGTTATTTCGACGATACGCCGCTGCTCATTACCGGCGTCAACGACGATCATGCGGCGTTGATCCGCAGGCAGCAGCAGGAACGCGGCTGGAAGGGCTTCGTCCTGCCCGTGCCGAATTGTACGGTCACCGGTTTGGCCGTAACGTTAAAGCCGCTGCATGAGCATTTCGGCATTAATAATGTGCTTATGGTCTCCATGCAATCGGTCAGCGGCGCGGGAAGAAGCCCGGGGGTCCGTACGCTGGATATTCTGGACAATATCATCCCTTACATCCCGAACGAAGAGGGCAAGGTTCGCAAAGAACTGCTGAAGATCCTCGGCCAATATTCGGATGAAGGGATCGTTCCGGCGGAGATTAATATCAATTGTATCTGCACGAGAGCGAACGTCCTGGACGGACATACCGAATCCGTATTCGTCGGATTAAATCGACAGGCGGATCTCGACGAGATTAAAGAAGCGATCCGCCGCTATAATCCTTTCCAAGGCAAGGGCCTGCACTCGGCCCCCGAGGAAATGATTCATGTCTTCGACGATCCTTACCGTCCCCAGCCCCGCTTGGACCGCGAGCTCGGAGGCGGAATGACGACGAGCATGGGAAGACTGGAAACCGAGCCGGTACTCGGCGGCGTAAAATATGTGCTGGTGTCGCACAATACGAAGATGGGTGCCGGAAAAGGTGCCGTTCTGCTCGCCGAATCGATGCTGGAGCAGGGATTGCTGAGCAAAGGAACAAACTAGGATAGCGAATGGAGGAGCAGACCATGGGTCAGCTCCTCTTTATATAGATAAAGGTCGATATAAGCGGGAATAAAAGGAACATCCAGCGCGTTTAAACCGTCTGTTGATTGAGGTGAGGTAGGATGAGGTACACCAGGAGGACGGAACCTCCAGATCGTAAGCGAACCAGCGGCAGCAGGCTCGCTTACATAGGGTCCCTACCAAACCCAACAGGGTTAATGTAACCCAATATGGGCTGGAGTCCTGTTCTTGGCTGAATTGGTGCAAACCAGCCGAACTTGACCGTTCCCCCCGTACTCCTTCAATCGATTGCGTCTCCACTTACTTGCCGTGCTGCTCCCGGAATTGGGCCGGCGAGAAGCCGTAGGTTTTCTTGAACAGCGTAAAGAAGTAGGTGGTGTTCAGAATGCCGACCTTCTCGCTGATGGCCGCTACCGGCTCTCCGGTAGTCAAGAGCAGCTTCTTGGCTTCCTCCATCCGGATATTCTTCAAATAATCGTTAAAGGACATCTGGGTATGGCTGCGGAACAGCTTGCCCAGATAGCCGGGCGACAGCTGCACGTCGACTGCAATGGTCTCGATCCCCAGATCCGGCTCCTGATAACGCTCCTGCAGATAGGCGCATATGGAATCGATCAGGCTGTCCGACTTGCTCGTCTGCTTCTTCTCGGCCAGCACGCTGATCAGCCTGCAGAAATTCCGCAGCAGCTCCTGCACTTCTTCGAGCGTCTCCTGCTTCTGGAGCGCATTCACCGTATCGAAATATTCCTTCGAGTAGTCCTGCATGATCGGCAGCGTCCCGTCAAAATCGCGGAGCAGCACATTCAACAATTGATTGGCGCTCAGAATCGCCTGATAATAGCTCATTTCACGCAGCTGCCGTGAGAACAAGCCGAGCGCCTGATCGATTTTGCCGGCATGATTCAATCGCAGCGCCTCGCTGAGCTTCTTCTCCGCCGATGCCGGATAAGCGTGGAAGGTCTGCCTTCGGAGGACAAGCTCGGCGTGTATGATCGATTTGGAGCCGAGGAAAAAACGGTCATTCGCATATTCCAGCGCCGATGCGAAGGAATGATGCACCTCGTTCCGGTCGCTCACGGTGTCCCCGATGCTGAAGGTGACGGTGAAGTGGAAGTAGCTTTGAATGACCTCCTGTATTTCTGCGAGCGTCAGCAGCAGGCCGCCGGGTTCCAGTGGAGCTTCCGGCAGCATTAAGATCGCAAGCGTCCGTTCGTCGACGACGATGGCTTCATTGCGGGCATGCTTTTGCAGGAGCTCGCTGCTAATATTGCTGACCGAGAAGCGGAACAAGCCCTGCTTCCGCTGGTCATGCTTTTGCTCGAACGCTTCATAACGGTCGATCTGCGCGAGGACGACCGTATAGAAGGGACTTGCGAAATGTCCGTCAATCGCGGAATGAATGACATTCGTGGAAGACAAATCGGCATGCGTCGCTTTCAGCAAATGCTGCAGATACGTTTTTTTGAGCACCGGCAAAGACTGCCTCTTCTCCGCTTCGACCGAGGTCGCCTGATCGATGACGTTGGAGAAGGCTTCGGACAGCAGGGAAAATTCGTTCCGCTTTTGCTTACGATCGGAGCTGTCCGTGCCGGTTGCCTCATGAACCTTGCTGATGAGCCTGCCGAGCGGGTTATACAGCTTGTTCGTCGCGAAATAGGCGGTCATGCCGCCCAGGACGATAATCGCCAGCGCAATGAGCGACGTGTAGCCCCGCAGTATGGAAATATCCGCGATCAGCGTGTGATAAGGCTTAATGCTGACGAAATACCAGCCAAGCTGGCTGGACTTCACGTAAGTGACCAGTTGATTCCGGCCGTCGATTTCGGTTTTGAAATGATCGGCCGTCTGACCCGATTCCA
Organism: Paenibacillus spongiae; assembly: GCF_024734895.1. NCBI lineage: Bacteria > Bacillati > Bacillota > Bacilli > Caryophanales > Paenibacillaceae > Paenibacillus > Paenibacillus spongiae. The sequence continues at coordinate 6,371,757 of NZ_CP091430.1, read as the reverse complement.
GAATACGCTGAATATACGGAAGCTCGCCGAAGCTCCGCTTGAACTGCCTTGAATCGGTATGGGACAGGACGAGCCCGCCGGTATCCATGACGAACACGTCGTCGCTTCCGCTTCCGATCGATTGGATCGTGCTCAAGATGTACTTCTCATCGACATGAATGACGATTGCCCCTTTATAGGCCGAGGTCAGCGCATAATCCGGACGCAGTATGAAGGTAAGCACATGCTCGGGCGGCGCCGACGGGTCTGCATAGGATGGCAGGAGATCCTGCGGGAAATAGCTCATATAGGCCATATCCGACGTATCCGCCACATGCCGCTTCTCCAGCTCGTTCAGCTTGAATGGGGTACCGGCCGTATTCAAATACCGCTTCGTATAATCGTTATAGATCCCCAAATATTTAATGAACGGATACGTCGCTTGAATGTCCATCAGAATATCCATGGCGTCGCGGTCCTGTACATAACTATGCTGTTTGTTCATCAGCGAGGTAATGACGCGGTTGTTGTTCAGCAGATGGCTGCCGATGGTCTCGATCTGCTCATGCACGATATTGGATGCGTAGCTGGTTTGCTGCAGCATGGATATCACATGATTGCCAATCGTCTGCTCCGTTCTGGACGCGAATAGAAAGTACAGCGTGCTGCTGACGGCAAGCACCGCAATCGCGACAAGCAGAACGAAATTACCCAGCATTTTACGATAAACCGAGTAATGAAAAAATGAATTCCCCTTCATCCAAGCCTGCTCCCCTTTAATCTCTCTCTCTCTTTCATGAATCCTCTCGTCTAAAAAAGATTCGTAAACATCTCTCAATGATCAAACTTTAAAATAGATGCCTGTTTATTGCAATGGCAGCCGCTTCGTTTTCGCGAAAATTATAGCTATAGCTTCGATTTAAAGTCCGAAAATGCCTTGAATTTAAACGGTTTTGAAGTATTTTGACTTTCGCGTCCCCTATCGGCGGCAGCATACTTGAAGGAGCGCAAACGATTGCGAAACGAGCATGAAAAGGGGACGATGCTATGGGCCGCGCCAAGCCTGAGCGTACTAAACGCTACACCATCTTTACCGATATCCGCAAAAATCCGGTTTCTTATTTGCTGGTGCTCCCGGCAATGCTGTACACTTTCATTTTCGGATACATGACGCTGCCCTATATGGTTATCGCGTTTCAAAGATTCAATTATGCGAAGGGAATCTTCGATAGCGAATGGGTCGGCTTCAAGAACTTTGAGTTCTTCTTTCAGTCGACGGCTGCAACGATGGTCACCTGGAATACGATCAAGCTGAATTTGCTGTCGATTGCATTCGGAACCGTCGTCGCGCTGCTGTTCGCCATTCTATTGAATGAAGTCCGCTCGCACGTCTTCAAGAGGGTATCGCAGTCGACGCTGCTGTTTCCTCACTTTCTGTCGTGGATCATCGTCAGCTATATCGTCTACAGCTTGTTTGCGACCGAGCATGGCCTCATTAATAATTTGCTGCAGACATTTGGCTTCGATCCGCATAACTGGTACTCCGACCCGAAGCCGTGGACTTGGATTCTGGTAGCCTTAAGCGTCTGGAAGGAAACGGGCATGTCGGCGGTGATTTACCTGGCGGCGATTACGGCGATCGACGACTCCTTGTATGAGGCGGCGAAGATCGATGGCGCGAGCCGCTGGCAGCAGATCAAGTCGATTACGCTTCCGATGCTGATGCCTACGGTTTCCATCCTGACGCTGCTGGCGATAGGCAAAATCTTCTACTCCGACTTCGGCATGATTTATGCGATTATCGGTGATAATGGCATGCTTTATTCGACGACGGATGTCATCGACACCTACACGTTCCGTACGCTTCGCACCTCGGGGAACCCTTCGATTGCCATGGCTATCGGGATGTATCAATCCGTCGTAGGGTTCGTGCTCGTCCTGACCGCGAACTGGGCAGTAAAGAAATTCAATCGAGACAGCGCAATTTTCTAGGAAAGGGGGAGTCCGTATGAAAAAGATCGACTGGTTCCAACTAGTCAACACGGTATTTATCTTTCTGTTTGCGCTCATGTGCACGCTGCCGATCCTGCTGGTCTTAATCGTATCCTTTTCCGATGAACAATCGATATTGCAGAACGGGTACAGCTTCTTCCCGGACCGCTTTTCCTTGGAAGCCTACCGGTCGGTATTTGCAAGCAATGAGCAATTGCTTCAAAGCTATGCGGTCTCCATCGGGGTTACCTTGATCGGAACGCTCGCTGCCGTAACCATAACGGGGATGGCGGGCTATACGCTGGCGAACCGGCAGGTGCGCTACCGCAATCCGATCGCGTTGTTTTTCTTCATTACGATGCTGTTCAACGCCGGCCTTGTGCCTTGGTATATGATGAACGACTTACTCGGCTTCAAGAACAACTTGTTGGCGCTGATCATCCCTACGCTTATTTTCAGCCCGTTCAATTTGTTCCTGGTGCGCAACTTCATGCAGGAGCTGCCGGATGCCTTGCTCGAATCGGCTCGCATGGACGGAGCCAGCGACGCGTATATCGCCTTCCGGATCGTATTTCCGCTTTCCATGCCGGTGCTGGCAACCGTAGCTCTCTTCTATGGACTCGGTTATTGGAACAACTGGTTTAATGCCATTATGCTGGTGGACAAAGAAAGCCTGTATCCGCTGCAGTATTTGTTGTACAAGATGCAATCGGAGATCAACATGATCAATCAGATGCAGGGGGTGGCGATCTCCAATACATTGGCGCCTACGGAATCGTTCAAGATGGCGGTTGCGATCATTACAATCGGTCCGATTGTGCTGCTCTATCCGTTCCTGCAGCGCTTCATTATCAAAGGGCTGGTCATCGGCGCGGTGAAAGGCTAGGTATATCGCTGAAAAGCTTTATATATGCAATAAGACAAAAGAGAGGGGAAACACGAAATGAACAAGAAACTGCGCTTTATTCCCGCAGGTCTGGTTATCGTCATGATGGCCGTTCTTATGATGGCCTGCGGCAATTCCGGCAACAAGGAATCGAACGGCAATGCGGCCGGGGGAGAGTCGAATTCGGAGGCTGTCTTGCCCGTGCGTTACGCCGTACCCGGCACGCCAAAGCCTTACATGGATGACGTCGTGAACAAGGTGAATGAGAAACTGCTGGCCGACGGGGTCAACGTTAAGCTCGAACTGAAATACATTCCTTGGGATGCCTGGGATCAGAAGACGAACCTGATGCTGAGCACGGGAGAGGAGTTCGAGATGCTTCACGTCATGGAGAACGGTGCGGTTCCGGTCGGCTCTTATGTCGGACGCGGGGCGCTTCAGCCGCTCGATGAGCTTATCGACCAATACGGTCCGGAGCTTAAGAAGCTGATTCCCGACTATGCTTGGGAAGCGGCGAAGATCAACGGGAAAATCTATTCCGTACCGGCGATATGGCGTTACGAAACGTCCAGCAGCGGCGAGATGGGGACGCTTGGCTACCGGAAGGACTTGCTGGACAAAGCGGGTGCAGCGTTCCCGACGACGCCGGAAGAGTTCATTGCCGCGGCCGAGAAGATGCAGAAGGCAGCGGGCAAGAAGCTCTACGTTCAAACGGAGACGGATGGCTCGCCGGTGTTCCTGCACCGCGCATACGACTCTTGGCCGTTCTATGTCGACTATCGGGAGCAGATCATTAAAGTGGATCAGCAGGGCAATGTAAGCTCGTGGCTGGAAAGCGAAGAATTCAAGAAGGATGCCGATTTCTTCCGTCAATTGTATGAGAAGAAGCTGATCAACCCGGACATTCTGACGTACAAAAAAGAAGAGCGCGACAAGGCGATGACGCTGGGCGACTTCCTGTTCAGCACCAACGGCGCGCTATATTCCTCGATTGCCGTGGCGAAAAACAACCCAGAGGCCAAAATAGCCGAGGGCTACCTGGCTGCCGACAAGCCGATGCTGCAGTATCTGGCGTTCGGCAACACGAATGCGGTGCCGGTAACGGCCAAGAATCCGGAAGCGGCCATCAAGTTTTTGAACTGGCTGTACAGCAGCAAGGAAAATCATAACCTGTTCCTGTACGGGGAAGAAGGCAAGCACTATAAGACGGCTGGAGAGCGCACAATCGAGATTATCCGCGATGCCAATGACCAGAACTATTTCTTCGATTCCTGGATGATCGGCAACATCAACTATACGATGTTCGATGCTATGACGCCGGAGGACTACTTGAAAGTGCAGACGACGGAGCCGACCAATCCGGTCGAATTCTCGCCGGTGCTTGGCTTCCGCCTGAATACCGAGCCGATTGCGGTCGAATATGCGAACGTACAGTCGGTCGTGAAGTCCAGCATCATTCCGATCAAGATGGGCGTCGTGCCGTACGAGGGCAATTTCCCGGCTGCGCTGGAAAGCCTAAAAGCGGCGGGACTGGATAAAGTCGTGGCCGAATATCAGAAGCAATTCAAAGAATGGCAGTCTACCCAAAAATAATACCGTCGATCGAATGAGCGGCAGGAGAGGTGTATGGCGATGAAATTCGTATTAATCGGCGGCGGAAGCTTTGTATTCGCGCCGACGGTATTGGAAGATATTATCGTGAAGCACCGGTTGATGGACGATGAGCTGGTGCTTGTCGATCCGAACGCCGAGGCTGTGGAAGCGATGGCGGGAGCGGGCAGGCGGATTGCGAAGGAATTGGGCGTGACCGTCCGTATTTCCACGGCCGCCGACCGCAGGGACGCCCTGCCCGGAGCGGATTATGTGATCGTATCGGCCTCGCCGCAGGGAGCTCGCCGCTGGAAGATGGATTACGATATTCTGAGCGAGCTTGGGATGGCCGATCAAGCCAGGGAATGCGGCGGTGCCGGCGGCCTGATGAACGGGCTGCGGTCAATTACGCTGCTGCTGGACGTTTGCCGCGATATGGAGGAGCTCTGCCCGCAGGCCCGGGTGCTGGACGTTACGAATCCGATGCCGCGCGTCGTGACCGCGATGGACCGCTTCACTTCCATTCGTTCCGCCGGCTTCTGCAACATCGCCTATCTGGGTGCGGACGGCTATGCCTTTCTGCCGGAACTAGTAGGCAAGCGCCCGGAAGAGGTGGAGATCGTAACGGCCGGGCTGAACCACTTCGCCTGGGTCATGTCCATCACGGACAGGAAGACCGGCGAAGATTTGCTGCCCGCGCTGAAAGCGTACGTCCGGGAGGGCGATTGGTCCGCCCAGAGCGAGCATAAGCGCAGGGAGCTGTCCGTCATGCGGCGCTGGCTGGAGCAATACGGCGCGGTTGCGGCCGGAGCCGTCGATCATCACGCCGAATATTTGCCCGCACAGCCGGATATTCATTATGCAACAACGCCTCCTTACCACGGCACGGAGGAAGAGCGGAAGCAGCGGCTTCGCGAGCTGCAGGCCATCGCTGCGGGCGAACGCCCGTGGGACGATCTGTTCCACCATGGCAGCTGGGAGCATCCCGTTGATGTGGCGATCGCGCTCGACAGGAGGGAGGAGGCCTGGTTCGACATTCTGAACGTCCGCAATAACGGGGCTATTCCGCAGCTTCCGGATGAGCGCATCGTCGAGGTGCCGGTCGCGATAGCAAGCGGGGAATGGAAGCCGGTTTCCGTCCCGGCGCTGCCGGAGGCGCTGGCTGCAGTCATTCGCGAAATCTCCGACGTGCATGAGCTGATCGCGGAGGCGGCGTTCAAGGGCGACGCGGCGCTGGTGCACCGGGCGGTCGACCGGGATCCTGCCATAACGGACAAGCAGGCCACACATCTCGCAGTGGACCGCATGCTGGCCGTCCACGCCGATTTGCTGCCTCAATTTCAATAGCATGGAAGTCACGAAGGATCCGCCGAGGCGGATCCTTCGTGTTGAGAAAGCCTATGTTCGAGGGCTTTCTTTTTTTTGTAAATATAGAAGTTGAACGAATGAGAGTTAACGCGGGCAGCGCTGGTAGAATCGTTCTGGAGAAGTACGAGCAGGCCCACCCCTGATTGGGTATAGCTATGGAGATGGCTATGGCTGTTGCTTCGGCTTCGGTTTCGGCTTTGGCTTTGGCTTTTGCTTCGGTTTCGGCTATGGCTATGGCTATGGCTGTTGCTTCGGCTTCGGCTTCGGCTTTGGCTTTGGGCGTGGTATAGCTTTATAATCTTGTATTTTATACAACATTAGACGGGGAAAACCCTGATGATACGTTTATTGTTGCACTTTCTACAACAATTTCCTCACAAAAGCGGCTAATCCGTGATTTAATAACCACATTGTTGTATTAAATACAACAATTCGACCAATGGGGGTTATATGATGAAGCCGTGTTGTACATTATACAACATCAACTCCATACATCTGCTGCATGGTCGCACGATGGATCACCTCACGTAGCTCCCAGTGTGCAGTGTTCCGTTGCATGACGGCGGTCGGTCGACCACATAAATGTCATGCCAGGTAATCCGGCAACAGCAGCTGGTCGGAGAAATAAGCAAGCTCCTCCGCTCTAAGCTTCATCCAATGGCTATGATCATATGGACATGGACATCTGCCTGTGCAGCATGCTGTGTTCGGTTCAGTTTATATAGTTGCAGGGGATATCCGCCTCAAATATAAGTAAGATCCCGCGGGCAGACGAGGGTAATAACAGCAACGATTTTTATCTCTTTCCGTTGGTTTAATACCACGACCCGACGGCGTCTGCTTTATACTCGAATCGGCCGTAGCTGGGTAGAGCTCGGCAAGGACAGTCGTTTTTAGAATAATTTATTTTTGATAACGAAAAAGGAAATTACCTGTCGTTCTGGAAATATAGGAGTGTTTCAGTCGAAAATTCGGAGGTGGAGTCGTCTATGAATCAACATCGCTTGCAAGTGGACATTAAGCCGGCGGAAGAGTCTCAATTGGATTTACTTGAAGAAGTATTTTCTCCCGATAACCGGTCAAATCCCCAGTATAGAAGATTCGAAGTGCAGAAGAAGGGCGAAGGCGTCTATCTGATCGCTTGGCTTCAGGATGCGCCGATCGGACATTTCTTATTGCGCTGGAGCGGTCCGCAGGATGAGCCCGTGAAACAGCGCATCGATGTGACCCGCAGTGCCTACTTGGAAGCGGGACTGACCGTGGACCATCATCGGAGAAAAGGGACGGCGACAGCCATCATTCGCGAAGCCGAGCGATTGGCGAAAGAAAGAGGATGCACGCATATTGGATTGGCAGTAGGCAGTACCGATAATCCGAATGCAAAACGGCTCTATGAAAAGTTGGGTTACATCGATTGGGGCTATGGCGATTTTAAAATTAGTTGGGAGACTAGTGATCGGAATGGAATTAGAAGAATGGATTCCGAAATTGTCATTTATATGCAGAAGAGCATTTAGGACTGAAAAGGGGGTATTTCCATGCTTCGCAAATCAAGGCTATTTTCTCTCGTCTCCACCGCTGCTCTTGCCGCAGCCATTGCTCTATCCGTTCCGGTCTCCGCATCGGCGGCCGTAGCTTCTTCCGTCAAGGCACCCGCCTCGGATGGCATCAAGGTTACGATAAACGGAAGCGAATATAAGCCGAAGCTCGCTCCCTTTATCGACAACGGTACGGTGTATTTGCCCGTACGGGATACCGGGGAACTGCTGGGAACCATCGTAACTTGGAACGCGTCTGTCAAAGCCGCGGTCATGACCTATCCGGAGCTTACTGTCAGACTGAATTATGGTTCGACGGTCGCAACGGTTAATGGGAAGGCCAAAGAATTATCGGCGCCTCTGAAGAGCGTGAAAGATCGAATTTATATACCTTTGCGTTTTTTCTCGGAGGCGATCGGAGCCGATGTGAGATGGAATCCTTCAACAAAAACGGTGGGCATTACTAAACCGGACGATTATATTTCCGGAGGCCATATCTGGTTGAACCGAAAGACGGGAGACTTATATATCGCCAGGCCGCATGGACAATCCGTGGTTAACGTTGGCAAGCTCGAATCCGATATTAAGGGTCATGTATCGTTTGGCGGGCAAGGGATAGATTCTCATAACCGGGTCGTCACTGTCTTGGACAACTATGGGGAACCTCGTATTCATTATGATGCATATAGCGTGTTCATTCATGACTATAAGATCGTAAGCCAGAAGAAAGCCAGCTACTTTCAACGCTACGAGCAGAACTTGAGTTACTATCAGTACTATGATCCAAACGGGTGGATCCAGAATTTGGTGCTGACGGACGGCAGAATGATGACCGTATTCAATGAAGAGGGCCAAGCGGTGAAGGAATATGATCTGCCGGCTTTGGCCGGCAAGGATGAGAATTACTCGGTTCTGGGGGCGGGCGAGAAGTTTCTGGTTGTTCGGCCGAATCGAACAGGGTTCCTGACGCTCATTAATTTGGAGGACAATTCCACCGTAGAGCTGTATGAGGAGCTGCTGTCCGGCAAAGACCTGGAATATGCCCGCAACAACGATGTCCCTTATCAAGGTGACGAGTTAAAATTCATCGGTGCGGAATGGACCGAGGACGAGTTATATTTCATGTACAACAGTCCACTCGATAGCAAAGATCAATATATTCGAATCATGTATAATCGGAATACCGGGCAAGTAACAGAGAGTTCGATGAACTAGAATACCGACGTGGAACAGAAGAAGGATCCGCCGCAGCGGATCCTTCTTCTGTAGGGAGAAACTAGCGTCGCCATTAATGATGGCGCGAGCCGGTTCTTCTTGATGCGATTAGTATAACCGCTTGGCCGTGACAAAACGCTTCTTCCAATTGTCGTTGAAATCGCCGATGTGAACGCCGCGCTCTTTGGAGAACGTATGCAGAATCTTGCCGTCCCCCGCGTAGATGCCCACATGCCCGATCTCAAGCCCGCGGGCGCCGAAGAACAGCAGATCGCCCTTGCGTATTTCGCCGATTCCGACTTCCTTCCCTTCGAGGGCCTGGTCGTAAGAGACGCGCGGCAGATCGATGGACAGCACTTCCTTAAACACATGCTCGACGAAAGAAGAGCAATCGAACGTGTTGGTTTGGCCGGACTTGGCCCCGAACTCGTAAGGCGTCCCCAGGTATTGCGATCCGAATGCGATCAGCGCATCCGCTTGCTTCTCCGCCAGCTCAAGGCTGGTATAATCGGAATAAATCGGCTTAGCCGAGATGAAACCGATGGTTCCGTCCTGGGCCTGCACCTCCAGCCAATTCACATCCATTTCCCGGATGACGTGGATTCGCTCATTCTTCGGCAGCATCCGGAGGATGCGGGAATTGGCATCGTCTTTAGGCGAATTGCGCAGGTTGACTCCATATTCAATGGTCGTCTCGTAATTCTGAACGGATGATATCGTAATCGAATTGGAATGTTCATGCCATTGCACGAGACTGCCCAGCGTTTCGCTAATAAATCGCAGCGGAACCATGGTCGATCCGTCGATAATTTTGCCGGATACGGGCATGTCCAGCTTTTCTTTGTTTTTGTAAGCGGCGGTTTCACCGATACGGTATGTAAGCGTGACGCCTTCTTTGACAGCCTTCACGGTCTGCGTGCGATTGTCCCAGGACACTTTGGCTCCTTCGGCCTCAAAAATGGGACGCATCGGAACGAAGCTATAGCCGTTCTCAACAACGGGAGGCGTCTTAAAGGATAATGGCTGCCCGTCCAGAAAAATGGATGGTGACGGGTTCGCTTCGGCCTTTGCAGGCGCGGTGTGAATAAGCATCGTAGTCAGCATCGTAAACGCGGCCCCCGCAAGGAAGCCGGTTCTCATCTTCATGTCTAAACACTCCTTACTAGGTTTTCTTTACCATTATATAGACGCGCTTAAGATGTGTTTGTTACTTTCCAATTTGTGGGTGGAGATGGGACGGGTGAAAAGAAAGCGTAAAATCCAAGGGAAGATCGAATTACTACTTTGAGGGTTTCATGGTAAGGTACAATAACAATCCAATACAGTTGTACCCGTGCAAACAATGAAAGGAGTCCGAACGATGCTTTACATAAAAGCAACCAAAGATACATTGAAGGACCTGAATGCAAAACCGCATACGGTTGAATCAACCGACCCGTTCTTCAGCTGGCACGTTAATTTCTTCACCCTATACGGGAAGAAACACTATGTATTCATAAATGACTTGTCGCGGATGTCTTTGTCCGTGACGGGGATCAGAAGCAATTCGACTAAAGTGCAGGAAATCTTCCTCACCCATTTATGCCATTACTTTGCACTGGAACACATTCCGGAGGCGCTCATGAATGCTTACCTGGATAACTGCAAGGAATATGTCTTGACTAAGACAGATAGCAGAAGTGTGTTAGGTACGCTAAATGAAGTCATGCTTACAATGAAAACACTTGAAAGCGGTAATGAGGAGCTTAAAGATCAGGATACCCGGCATAAGTGGAACAATAGATTAATCTATAAGCCCATTGACTACGAGAGGCCGATTGATGTCTTTAAGAAGGAGCTCAAAGAGAGATTCGGAAAGGCACGGCAAACGAATTCATAAACAAAATCGGTTTCTATGGCAATCTGACTTTCTATTCTGTATTTCCCGCCTATTTATTTCTTTTGGGGAACATTGCTTTTCGATCCATAGTTACTTGACTGATAAAATGAAGACATGCTAACACCGCGAGCAGTTCTTCGCTTTCTCCTATATGGTAAGCAGATTAATCCCGTAATGAGTGTGTGCGCTGAAATGCCTCGACATCCTGCAGCGATGATACCCGCCCCACTCCGCCAATAGCCTGGGTCGCAAGCGCCCCGCATGCACTCGAAATTAGAAAGGGGTTGTTTCTTTCTAGGTGCTTCGTTCATGGCCAGAGAAATGGCCATCAGCCTGGGGCGGATAGGGAGTATAGCCGCTTCTCGTCTACATTTTGAATGCATATCCTTCCTCAATTTCGTGGTTGCTGAATGTCTATCTCATTCTGCTCGTAGTCGTTGATTTGCTGCCAGTTATAAACACGAAAAAGTTAACGATATGAATGAAACGTTGAAGGCGAAATCCCCTAAGGAAGGGATCTCGCCTTTTTTGCATATTGATCTAGACATATTTTAATAAGTTTCCTAGACAATTTGGTTTCCTCTTCAAGAAAATAAGTGGGCGCCTATGGGAAAAAGGTCAATTCAGGACTGTTCCTCAACTTGCTTACCGGAATGTTGATCTAGACAAATTTACAGAATGTCCACACCGGATTGATAGTGTTTAACATTCGACTAATTTGGTAATGACATATCCGATTTATTATGGAATCAAGATGATCTTGTAAGGCGTCTGCTGCAAAGGAGTGATTTGATCGTTAAATGTTGAACCGATATACGGCAATCAGCGAAGCGCTCGCCAAAGAAATCGAGCAAATGTCGTTCTCCAAAGGGGAACAGCTTCCGACCGAGTCGGAGCTTTCCCGGCGTTTTCAAGCGAGCCGGGAAACTATACGCAAAGCGCTCAAGTGTCTTATAGAATCCGGGCACATTTACAGCATCCAAGGATCCGGTTATTTCATCAGAAGTAAAGGGATTCATATGGAAAGCACGATCAATCGATTCACAAGTATTACGGAACTGATCCGCAACGCCAATCTGGTCGAAAGTGATTTGGAAGTACAAATCTTTAAAAGAAAGCCAAACGAGAATGAGCTTCAATTGCTTGATTTGGACAAGCATGACAGTGTGTTTGTCGTCGATCGGATCCGTGCTGCCAGCGGAGAACCGGTCGTTTATTCCCAAAACATTATGTCCGAAAGCGTAGTGGGACCGGATTTCCCAGAAAAATTCAATCCCGGTTCGTTGACGGATTGCTTGAAGCACAAATACGGGATCGTAGTCGCCGAAGCGTTAATGGAGATTCGCGCCGTTACCGATGAAGATATGCTGCCTTATCGGCTCAAGCAAAGCAACGCTCCGCTGCTGAAATTCATTCAAGTCCATTATGATCCCAAAACGGTTCCGATTTTTCTCTCTTATGATTACATGCGCAACGATATGATCCGGTTCTTTGTAAGGAGAACGTAAGGAACGCGATAACCCAGGGCTGAAGCGGGGAAAAGTCGAATCAGCGCGTTAAGGACAATGCCGTAGTGAAAACGATGAATGAGGTGATCGATTCCCATGAAAAAACAAACAATGTTGATGGTTATGATGGCATTGACGATAGTGCTGTCAGGCTGTGCAAAAACTGAAAGTACGAATACGCCGGCTTCGCAAGTCAGCAAGACGGAAAACCCGAACTCGGCGGCTGACATGGATAAGGGCGGAGTCAAGAAAAATGTCGTAGATACTTCGGGAAATGGCAATATCGAAACGATTAACATTAAAGTGATGACACCCGATGTATCGGCTCCTGCAAGAGCCAATAACTTTATTGAAGCGGCGAATAGTCTGAATGAGAAACTGGAGAAAGAAAATTCCAAGCAGCGCGTGCAGGTTGAAGCGATTGTCAAATCGGTGAAAGATGACGAATTCAAACAGCAGTTTATCTTTGCATCCAAATCCGACAATGCCAACGATATTTACGCAACGGGATATTCCAATATCGGCTGGATGGCCAATGGCGATTATTTGTTGCCGCTGACCGGAATCGAGAAAGAACCGGTATTCCAGAACCAGATGCCTGGCTATTGGGACGCCGTTTCTTGGAATAAGCAAGTTTGGGGCGTCATTCAGGACACCGAAGCTCGTCCGATCTTTTTTAACAAAAATGTACTGAAGAAATTAGGCTGGACGGATCAACAAATTGCAGACCTACCGAAGAAATCGGAAAACGGAGAATTTACATTGGCGGATATGACAGATCTGGCCAAAAAAGCGGTGGACAGCAAGGTCGTGAATTCCGGATTGATGCTGACTGCTGGCGGCAAAGATTTGCCGGTTATCTTTTTTAACCACGGTACTGAGGTATATGACGCAAGTCAAGGCAAATATGTGCTGGATAAATCACACTTGAAGACAACGTTCGAGTATCTGAATAATGCCGTTTCGCAAGGCATGCTTTCCAAAGGATTTGTTTCGGAAAGCAAAGATGACATGCTCAAAACCTTAATCAATGATGAGGGATTGTTCCTGCAAGCAGGCGTATGGGATGAGGCAAAATGGCGGACACGCGGCATGCACAAAGTCACAGGAAACGTTACTTCCGAGTATGTGATGAATAATATCGGGGCGATGGTGATGCCTGTCGCTAACAAAGACCAGAAGCCGGTAACGGTATCCAATCCGTGGGTTTATGTCGTGTCTAAGGATACGAAATATCCCGATCTGGTGAAGCGACTGTTGGTTGAAGTCAGCGCGCCCAAGCTGCAAGCTGAACATGGGCTGCAGAGCTCCCATATTCCGTTTACGAAGGAAGGCCAACAGTACGAAACGGTCAAAAAGGACCCATGGCTGAACTATGTGAGCTACTTGACCCAATATTCGAAATTTATGCCGAATGATCCGAATGAGCCGAAGTTCGAGAAAATAATGAAAGATGCTACACAGAACGTTGTCAGCGGCAGTATGACAACCGATGAGGCCGTGGATTGGATGGGCAAACAGATGAAGATCGATTTAGGCGAAGTAATTGAGAAATAATGCGAGAATGTTGTGAATGGAGGTGTCTGTCCCAATGATGAATGATGAACTTCAGGAAGGCTCAGCAGCACTGAAACGTCCATTATGGAGCAAAATTCGAGAACAATTGGCACCCGGCATCATGCTGCTGCCATTTATGCTGAATCAATATGTCCTGTTCGTCATCACAGCTGTCATCGTCATCCTGATCTCATTCACGTCGATGGACTCCGCGCTACAATGGAATTTCAACGGACTGGATAATTTTAAAAGAGCTTTGATTGACCCGGCGATTGGCCTAATTATATGGAACACAGTGCTGTTCGTTTGTGTGACGATGTTTATCAAGGTGGTGTGGGGGCTGACCATAGCCCTCTCCACAACTTACTATATCCGCTCGCAGCGCGTAGGCAGATTGTTCCGAATGATCTGGCTGCTGCCGCGCGTTTCTCCTGGCGTCGTCGAGGCGCTCTTGTGGATATGGATTTTCAGTTCGGGTTCTAACGGAATCCTTAATCTGATCATGCATGCATTGTATGGCTGGGAGCCTGTCAACTGGCTGGATCGCTATCCGCTGATGATCAACATTGCGTTATCCGGCATTATGGGTTCTTCAATGTCGATGATCATATTTTCTTCCGCCATACAGTCTATCGAGAAGTCGTATTTTTATGTGGCCAAAGTGGATGGCGCATCGGAATGGGTCATCCTGCGCAAGCTGATGCTCCCGTTTCTGAAATGGCCATTGACGTTTCTTCTTGTTTGGCAGGGCCTTTCCATGTTTACCAGCTATGAATCCATTCTTCTTTTGACCGATGGCGGTCCGATGAACCGTTCGGAAACCTGGGCTCTGTATGCTTTTCATACGGCATTCAGCACACTCAATTTTGGATACGGATCGGCTATATCGCTGTTCATTCTACCGGTTGTTGTGTTAGCCATGTTCATTTCATACCGGGTATTTGGTTTCAAGAAAATGATGAAATCGGCCCAGTCATCACCCCAGGATACAGAAAGGAAGGGATAATTTGGAAAATCCTATTCCCTTGCAAGGCACAGGCACTGTTGGTGGCGATCTGAAGAATCAGCATGACAATTTGCTCAACCGTCGGCGCAGATGGCTTCAGGCACTTCCGAACGGAGTGGCGATTGCCGTCATGACGGCCGGATCGCTGCCGCTGCTTGCGATATATGTCTGGATGGTGCTGGTGTCGTTCAGCGATTCGGGTCTGATACCAACCAAATTTACACTGGATCATTGGAGTTTTCTGTGGTCCGAGTTGAATATTGACGGGTATGTGTATCCAAGTGTTTGGATCGTATTTCTGAATACTTTGTTTATCGCGGTCGGAACGGCTGTGTTCGAGGTCGCATTTTCACTTATGGCCGGTTATGCAATTTCACAAACCAAATTTCCAGGAAGAAACTTTTTGCTGCAATCTACGATTCTTACTCACGCTTTCCCAGCGATCACGGGGTTGATTGCAGCGTTTTATATTCTGAATACAACAGGATTGCTGAACACCTTGACGGGCATCATGGTTCTGAAAGTATTGGGCGGTATCCCGATGTCCACCTGGATCATCAAAGGTTTTTTTGACGAAGTTCCCAAGGAACTGACTTGGGCGGCACAAACGGACGGATGCGGAAAGTTCAAGATATTCTATACCGTCTTCTTGCCCAAAATTTGGCCAGGTGTGACAGCCATATCGCTGTTCGCTTTCTTGAGCGGATGGGGAGAGTATGTGATGGTATCGGTGTTTATATTTGACGACAGTATTAATACACTATCGATTATTATCAAGTCGTTATTCAATGAGACGTCTTCTGCCAGCTACGGTCTGGTAATGGCACTGGCTACGTTCTATATGCTGCCTTGCGTGATCCTTTATTTCTTCTCACAGAAAGCACTTTCCAATATGAAGATGTAGCCGGAATGCCGCGAAGAATAAAATGGAGGTGTTGATATTGAAGGTCCGCATTGCACAGCTGTTCAAATATTATGAGTCAGGCGATCCCACGGTATCCGATTTGAATCTGGATGTGGCGGACGGGGAACTGGTAACGCTGCTGGGTCCGAGCGGTTGCGGGAAATCCACAACCATGCTGATGATTGCAGGCATTCATGAAGTATCCAAAGGCGGTATTTATTTTGATGGTGAACTGATGAATTATGTCCCCCCAAAGGACCGGAATATCGGAATGGTATTCCAGAATCCAGCGCTTTATCCGAACATGAACGTGCTTGATAATATTACGTTTCCCTTGAAAAATCGTAAAATGCCGAAGAAACAAGCGGAAGAGCGGGCAATAGAAGCGGCGGAAATTGTACAAATGGCTGGTTATCTGAAGCGGAAACCGAGCCAACTATCGGGTGGACAGCAACAGCGCGTGGCCTTGGCGCGGGCCTTGGCGAAGCAGCCTAAGCTGCTGCTGCTAGATGAACCGTTGTCCAGTCTGGATGCCCGTCTCCGGATGAGCCTGCGTGAAGAAATCCGGCGTATTCAAAAGAAGCTCGGCATTACGACAGTGATGGTTACCCATGATCAAGAAGAAGCGATGTCCATGTCCGACCGCATTGCGGTGATGAACAACGGACGATTGCAGCAGTACGGGACACCTGATGAATTGTATGAAAACCCGGTTAACTGGTTTGTCGCCCAGTTTCTCGGAATGCCGTCCATGAACAGGCTGGATTGCCGATGGGAACGTCCCGGATTGAGCGTCCGGCTGCCGGAAACCGGAGACGTGCTGACGCTTCCGCCGAGTCTTGCCGGCGTACAGGATGCAATGCCGGAGCAGCGGCTGATGATTGGCTTCCGCCCCCATCAGGTCCACATTGTGAAGCCGGAAGATGAATCGAACTCTTTTAAAGCCAACGTATTGATGATTGAATTCACGGGTCGGGAAAAATTACTTCACCTTGCGGCGGGAGCCCAACATATCAAGATTTACGCGGACTTGTCCGAGCAAGTGAAAGAAGGCGATGAGATTCGGCTCCGGCTGACTCACTTCCGATATCTGTTCGATGCCGATACCGAGCGAAACTTGATGCTGAATGCCGAGGACTCGCATGAAAGGAAGGAAGGATTGATTTCAGTTGCAGTTGCCAAATAAATGGATCATTACAGATTTAGATGGAACCTTACTGAATTCCCGACAGCAAGTCGGGGAAAAGACAATCAGGCGCGCCGAGCAATTCCGAAGTCAGGGCGGAAGATTGACATTCGCGACCGGACGGACGCTGGTTGCATCAAAGCCATTCATTGAACAATTGAATATTGTGGAGCCGGTCATTCTTTTCAACGGAGCCAAGATCTACGATCCCGTTCGCGGGGCTTATCTGGAAGAACATTTTTTGCCGCAGCCGTATACCGAACTCGTCCTGAATCTGCACAGTACGACTAAAGCGCAGTACGGATTGGATCTGCTTGTATTTGTCAATGAGCAAATCTATGTGCCGGAGTGGAGCGATGAGGTCGAGCGGTTTCGCATGAAAGACAAGGTTGCTATTCAACAGAAGCTCTATACCGAAATTTACGGCGAATGGAAACGGATTAATAAGATTATGCTTCTCGGAGACGTTGAGCGTGTAAATCAATTCCAAGAGTATTGCATCAAGATGTTCACGGATATCGGTCCCTCCAGATTGAATTCGGTTGTTTCCGAACCCGGCTTGATGGAAGTGCTTCCGCCAGGCATAAATAAGGGGTCGGCGTGCCTGAGACTCATGGAGATTGCTGGTGTGAAACGTGAAGACATAACGACGATCGGAGACGGTCTGAACGATCTGGAGTTGATTACGTCGTTCCATGGCATCGCTATGAAAAACGGACATGCGGATCTTAAAGCAGCAGCCAGCCGGGTAACCGAAAGAAGCAATAACGAAGATGCGCTTGTTGAAGTGATGGATATGCTGGAGTCGCTGGAGGTATAACGATGGTAAAAAAAGGATTGTCGTTGGGCTGCCGGTTAGAACAGTTGGAAGAAACGCTGAAATTTGCGCACACAGCCGGAGTCGAAGCGGTAGAACTCTCGATTGAGCAATTGCAGCTGATATTCAACGGAGCGCTTCATCCGACCCGGACAGAAATGGCTGTCGGAATCTTGCGGCAGTTCCCTTTCGAATACAGTGTGCATCAGCCAAGATCGCTTGATTTGCGCAACGTAAGAGCCGCTGGTGCAGTTAACCGGCTGTTCAGTTCCGTACAAGAGTTTTGCAGCATGATCGGCAGCCGCATCCTGGTTGTTCATTACGAGAAGGAATCGTTCCCCCAGGAAGAGCAGTTGCTCGAGCAGTTGCTGTTGAAGGCGGCGAATCGAACGGATCAAGTCGTACTTGCGATTGAGAACATCGAGATTGAACGCAGCGGTAAAGTAGCCGATTTGGTCAGGAGGCTTGATCATCAGCAAATCAAGATGACATATGATCTAGGTCATGATTTCTTGGCGTCAGCGTATTACGGTTATGATCAGCTGCAGGCGATTGAAAGTTTCAAAGATTTGGTTGTACATTTACATGTGAATGACAATTTCGGCAATTACGAGGAATTAAGGATTACGAACCGTCCCGTGTATAACGCGATGGGTACCCACAACTGGACGGCCTTGGGCAGAGGCGATCTTCATTTGCCTATCGGGTGGGGAGCCATCGAATATGAAAGGCTTCTAGCTCCGTTCAAAGGATTTAACGGATTGGTGATCACGGAAGTCCTCGAACATTATTATGCACTTCATACTAGCGAAATTATTTCCGGACTAGACAGAGTTCATCGCATCTTGAAAGCTTGAGGGAGCAAATAAAATCATTTACCATGCAGAGGAGAAGATATTAAATGAACGAACAGAACTATTTGACTATGCCGCCAGCAAAGCAATTTGGCGAATTTGCTCCTCGTTATCCGAACCTGTGGTTCTACGTCAGCACATCGTTGGTGAAATCCTACGGGTCTGCGAGAAAGCTCGTTTTGGAAGAGTTGGAAGCTTGTACCTATATGACTAACGATTTTGGGTATTATCATTCTAACGAAGGATGCGACGGATATGCTAGAAGAAGAGGCTTGCAACCGGTACGTCTTGAGGACGATAGCCGAAGTCACGAACACTGTCTTCACCTTCGCTTTTATTACGAGCCGTTGAAGAAGTTTCAGCCCGATTCTTCAGACGAGAACGGTTATTTCCAGTATGCGGCCAGCATTCATTATGAAGTCGACCGTCCAGAGCACCTGCATCCGTATGTGGACGAATGTCCAATTTGCGGTATGACAGGTGAATATGCGCAATATATGGGAGCGTCAATCAAGGACAAGAATGAACGGGTTCATGATCCGCTTGGCGTGGAAATTGCCGTAAACGGCACGATTCGCGGAGAGAAGATTATTGCTTTTCCAGCCATCGTTTCTCTTGCGGACAAGTATGACATGCGGATTGAAATGGTCAAGCCGGAACGTGAAGACATGACTACGGCCGTTATTGCAAGAGTTTTTCTGGATGGCCTGAAGTAAGTTGGATAAAAGCCACGGATGAGACGCAGAAAAGCAGGTCTCATCCGTTTTTTTTACTAAGTGAGGAGAGTATATATATGAATCGTAATGCGAGTCATCAACAATCTTTTGAAAACAATTATTCCAATTTTCTGAATTGCACGGTCAAAGTAATGGTCATTGCGCATATGGGGGACATTAGAAGACCGACTTGACATATGCATCCATATGAGAGCTTCGACGGTATTACCCTAAAAGTTGATTCCCGTATTACATTGCACATTAGCCGGATTCCTTAGCTTACGGGTTTCCGGCTTATTAGAGTAATTTTTCGCTTAGCGTACGTTTTTCGCGTTTTGTTAGCGGGAGCTTACTGGCATGGCCGACGAATAGGCCACGATGGTCGAGGGACTTACAATTACGAAAGATGAAGTGGAGACCATACGGCGTTGTATTGAAACAGGCAAATGGCTGGGGGAATACCGGTGAACCGGCTCCACTGGCAAATCAACCGTACCATCGCTTATTCGAATCGTTCCGTGGACCGTGCCTTGAAACAGCGTTGTCGAATGGAGTCCATTTGCCCGTAAGACCTCGTCTCACGGGCACGCTGAATACGGACCGACTATGCACTCTACGCCGAGAGTCATTGTACTTGCCGCAGTTATCCGTTCAACCGATTCCGAATATCCCGCAGATGGTTGGCGCCGCTAGCAATCCTTTCTTCCATTTGTGCCAAATAGGGGATTGCCTCGTATGCTTCAATTGCGGGCAGCTCTCCGGAGGCAAGCTTCTTCTCCGTTATCCCTACCAGTTTCATAAATTGCCCGAATTCATAGGACGACAAATCCGAATTGGGACCGAACCAATCCCGTTCGAACACCGGAAATTCAAAAATCCACTTGTGATCTTCGATCGATAAAGGCAACTCGGGGTTGTATTCGCCCAGAACGGCAAGGATGCTCTCGAAATCGACGATCCCTTGACCGGGTGCCTTTCCTTGCCTGCTGACCCCGTTCGCCGAGAAAAAGACGATTCCGTCCTTGATGTGGGTCAAGTGCGTGTAAGGAGCGACCCTTCTGGCGGCCAGAACAGGGTCTTCCGCATTAACGAGCGTATTGGCGGTGTCCAGGCATACGCCGCATATATCTGCCCCGGAGGCTTCGACCACATGCAAAATATCGAAGGTGGAGTCGCCGTGATTCTCGATATTGATCCGGCTGCCGCATGCCTCCAGCACCGGCCTCAGGCTTCGTACGAACTCGGCGCTCTTCGTTAAATGCGTGTGCCATGGCACGGGGTGTTTGTATCGTTCATCGTTGTGGCTGATCACGCTTCTTAATTCACGCCAGCCGGCCTTGGCCAAGATTTGAATATCTCTTGTAATCGCGGTTCTGGCTTCGTCCTCCGATTGGTGGAATAGCAGCGGATTGCACGCATCTACGGATACATTCGTATACATCCCGAGCGAATCGGCGTAATCCCGTATGTCCATTAATTCACCCAGATCGCACTTGTTGCTTAATTCCGCAATACCGCCAAACTGCACGCCTTCCAATCCGAGCTGCTTGACATAATCCAGACACTGATAAGGATCCAGGTTCAATTCCCGGATCGTAAAGCTGTCGATTCCGATCCTCAAGATTGTTCCTCCTTTATTCGCCTGTTTGCCGTATTCAACGTGCCGGCTGGAGGGGAAGGCTAACGACCGCTTTCGTTTCCTCAGCCCGGTAAGCGGCTTCCGCCACTTCAACTGTTCGGCGGCTATCAGTCCCGTTGGTCAGAATTTCCGCTTGTTCTCCCCTCAAGCTCTTCACCCATTGCTCGATGCAGCGCTGGTGCCCTGTCAGGTCTTTTTTAACGTCAACCTTGACGAAGCTTCCTTTGCCTTCCGTGTCGTAGTAGTGCTTGGACGATCCGTCATGAATTTTGACGTATGTGCCCTTGCCGCTCATGAAATACGCTTCTCCTTTCGTGCCGGTGACATGATTGAATTCGTACCATAATCCGTTGGGAGCGTGATGCGATTGCGTGTACCAGTTAATGGAGAGCAGAGCCAGCGCGCCCGAGCGCATCTTGGCGAGTATGGCTCCGATGCTCTCGCCTTCCATGCGGCCCGGCTCCGTCCTCGTCATGCAGGTCACGTGATCCACTTCGCCTTCATACCATCTGAGCGAATCGATTTGATGGGTGAGACAGCTCATGATGGCTCCCCCGCCAAGCTTTTCCTTGGACCGCACCCAGCTTCCTTCGGGGAAAACGACATTCTGATTGTGTTCCAGCTTCCAGAACAGAATGTCTCCCAGTTCGCCGGAATCCACGACATCCTTAAGCGCCTGCCATTCGGAATCGTAACGCCGGTCATGGCAGACGGTAAGCGATACGCCCGATCTCCCGCATGCTTCAATCATTTGATCGCACTCTTGCAGATTGCGGGCCATCACCTTCTCGGTCAGGATATGTTTGCCCGCGTTCGCAGCCGCGATTGCGGCAGGCGCGTGCAAATAATGGGGAAGAATAATGTCTACAGCATCCACGTCCGCATCGGCCAAAATCTCGTTATAGTCGCTCACAATGGCAACCTCATCGCCCAGCAGTCTTCTGATCTCATGGTGGCGGCTTGCATCGGTCTCCGCCACTACGACTTCGCATAGATCCCTAAGACGCATAAAACCCGGGGCATGCGCGGCCAATATGCCTCCGCCCCCAAGAATGCCGATCTTCAGCTTTGCGTTCATCTCCGGCTTCAACTCCCTCATGATTTCGTTCTCGGAAATATTATTCCACCAGGCGATGAAAGGAAGAAATGGCAAATCGTCTGATTTTATACACTTTTTAATGGAAGCCTTCTTGATCCCGCTTGATTCGGTTCCGCAATCCACTATAATAAGTGTAATTACGCGAAGCAGGTGGATGCGGCATGAATGATTCCCGGTTTCTGGTCACGGTTCTGAATTCATTCGATTTTACGTATTTCCAGGGAAATACGACGCGATTTCACGTGAATGAAGCCCGGGGCAGGGCTACGCATGTTTATGATCAGCCATTCGCGCTTATTTCCCAAATTACGGACGGCCCGCTGCTTCTGGACATCGGAAATGCCAGCTATAAGGTCGAACCCGGACAAGGGTTAATTATTCCGCCGAATACGAAATACGAAATTCACATGTTGGGTCCTCAATTCGTTACGCATTGGCTGAATGTGAACGTTACGCTTTTGGACCATTGTCAACTGTTCGACTTCATCGAAGCTCCTTATGTCACCTCCGAAGCCATCGGAACGGACATCGGTCGGCTGCAAGCCGAAATAACCGCCTTGATGAACGCCGATGCAATCGATTCGAGTACATCCTTGTACAGGATGGCGCAGGTCAAACAGCGAATGTTCGATCTGCTGCAAATTGTCCTTTCCATCTCCCGTTACAAGATCGGCAGCTTCGAGGATATAAGGAAATTCCAACGGTTTCAGCCCGTGTTCGATTACATGGAGAAACACCTCGCCGAGAAAATAAAGGTGACTCGGCTAGCCGAGCTGATGTACTTGTCCACCTCTCATTTTCATAAGGAGTTCAAACAAGCTTTTCAAGTCTCTCCGATGCAGTACATCCAAGCGCAGCGATTGAAGAAGGCGCAGTATTTGTTGGCCACGACGGATTTGACGATGGGGGAAATCGCCAATCGGGTCGGCTATGACCAGGCGTATCCGTTCATCCGGTTTTTCAAATCGATGTACGGCAGCAGCCCGGGCAAATACAAGAAGGGGCTGCCCCGATAAGCAGCGATCCGTTTCAAACATGTGTAATCCTTATCTGGGAGGCCCATAAACAAGAATGAAAGCCAAGAAAATAGTAATGATTTCGACATCAGTTATTGCTGTGATTGTTGTGGTTCTTTGGCAAATAGGTTTGATAGGTTTATGGACGGAAGGAATGGCTTACATTGCGAATAACACCAAAGAATTTACGGATACGAAGGGGCATATTGTTCAAGGTGAATATTCAATTCCAATTGACTTGTCTGATTTAGAAAGCAATATCGGGAAAGAGTTGTACAATGACGGTGCCTATAGAATCTATGTATCTTGGATTGATCATACAGGCAGCATTAATAGTGGCGGATATCAAATTGGATTCAGGTCCAGCGGATCCTATTCGTTAAGCAATGCCTCATTAATTTCAGGAGCTCATCATGCTACGGTAAACGGAAATTCATTCACAACGTCTATGTCCGCCCGAATGACAGCATCGTATAATGGCAAGCACTACACCAGCTCGGTATCTGGTTTAAGCGGGTTGAACTACAAAGACGGCGATTATTTTTCTTTCTATATCTTTCCCTCTGAATCTTACGAAAACCAAGAAATCTCATTGAATGAAACAGGTATCGTGCTTTTAACGGTTAGCGATCTTTATAAGAATGTTTGGAGCAAAAAAGCATAATCTCGAACTTATTCTTTCCGTGTAACTAAAGAAGTCGAAGAAGCCAATAACCGAACCAGAGAGAACCAGAACGTTAATTTGACGCTGCTGGTTCTCTTTTCATTGTGAACAGCACTTCAGAACGAAACAGAATGACTCGAATCACATGGCCAACAAGCAAAATACATAATTTTACAATACCTGTAAATGAGGTCGATTTAGCAGGGATTTCATAGGAAAGAAGACCGATAGATCTACTTGGAAGGGGCGGGTAATAGAGGCTGGAAACGGCTCGGATGTCTGCGTGCTGGTTTACAAAACTGGAAACGAAAAAAATAATTGTTACATATTGGAATATATAGTAAAGTGAATCTGTGACTCTAGCAATGCGTCCATAGTACCTGTGCTGAATTGGGGGATAGGAGATTTCATGATGAGAAAGAATAGGCTGCGGCTGCTGTGCGCGACGGCTGCCGGAGCGCTGCTTGTGACCGGGAGCGCGATGGGTGCGGCGCAGGCTGCGGCCCCCGCGCATTCGCTCGAAGCGAAGCTCATTAACGGGGAAGTTTATGTCAAGGCAAGCTCGCTGACGAAAGCGCTGGGAGGAACGGGCACGTACAATGCGAAGACGGGAACGTATTCTTATTCGTCCCGCGACCCGATTCCGGATGTCATTCAGAACGTCTCGCCCTCCGTGGTGGCGATCATCGGCAAGCCGGCCGGCTACGAAGATCGGTATGCGCTTTCACACGGGACGGGCGTCGTCTGGAAGGCTGACGGCTGGATCGTGACGAACGCGCATGTCGTCAAGGACATGAAGAACATCGTAGTCGTCATGGCGGACGGCAAGCAGTATGAAGGCAAGACGACCCATGCAGACGAAGCAAGCGATCTTGCGCTGGTGAAGGTGAATGCGACCGGGTTGAAGCCGGCGCGGTTCGCGGCTTCACCGCTGCAGCTTCAGGTCGGGGAGCAGGTGGCGGCGATCGGGACCCCGGTCTCGTTCACGCTGCGCAATACCGCAACAACCGGCATCCTGAGCGGCATGAACCGGTCCGTCTCGTCGGCTTATAAACTGCTGCAGACCGACGCAGCGATCAATCCCGGGAACAGCGGCGGACCTCTGGTCAATCTAAAGGGAGAAGTGATCGGCATCAATTCGCTGAAGTTCGTCAGCCCCGGTATCGAGAGCCTCGGCTTCTCCATCCCGACGGATACGGTCCGGTATGTCATGCAGCATTTTTTCAAGTATGGCAAAGTTAACCGCGCCTCGCTCGGTATCGAGCTGGAGGAAAGCTGGGCCGCGATCGTCGGACTGCCGACGACGGAGCCGCTAAGGGTGACGGCAGTAAAGGCCGAATCGGCATCGAAGGCCGGACTTAAAGCGGGCGATCTGCTCTATACGGTGGCGGGGAAGCCGGTTACGTCCTTAGTTGAGCTGAACGAATTGCTCAAGGCCTACCTGCCCGGTCAGCAGGTCGAAATCGTAACGCAAACGGGAAGCAAGCTGACTACGCGCAAGCTTGTCCTAGCTCAAGGCTAAATCGGCAACGATCATACATGGGAGAGGGATTACTTAGATGAAGAAACGTCTACTTGTACTATTCACCGCACTATGCCTGATGATTGCGCTCGTTCCGGCCGCGGTAGGAGCGGCGGCCCAGCCCGTCGTCATCCAACTGACCGTTGGCAGCCCTACGGTCACGATCAACGGTGCATCTTCGACCATCCAGAAGCCGTATCAAATTAACGGCACGACGCTCGTTCCGTTAAGCGTCATCACCAAAGCGTTCGGAGCCGGGCTGCAGCTGGAGAAGAACAAAATCATCACGCTAGCTTACAACGATACGAAGGTCGTTCTGACGATCGGCAGCAAGCAGGTGCTCGTCAACGGGAAGGCAACGACGATCGCGGTCGAGCCGAAGGTTGTCAATAATACGACGATGGTGCCGCTGCGCGTCATCGCTCAGTCTTTCGGAGCGACCATCACGACAAGCGGCAAGCAAATCACAATCGTCGGCTTCCGTGCGGGCGGCGGCGAAACCGGCGGACAAACCGGCAATACCGGGGGAATAAATCCTGATGCCGGCAAGACGAAAGTCGGCGACAGCTATTACGGCTGGTCGGTCAACTACCCAAGCGACCTGTCTCTCTCGGAGCAGAGCGATAACGGCAACGTTGCCGTCTGGTCCGATGCGAACGGCAATCCGAGTCTTATCGTGACGGTCGTCGATGTCGGCCAGACATACACGCGCGAAGAGGTTCGCGAGCATCTGCTCGGCTACTTCGCCGAAGACGAGTTTGCGGTGGAGAAGAAGACGGTCGATATCGGAGGGCTCAGCTTCGAGAAGATCGTCAGCCGCAGCCGGAACGGCTGGTTCTTCGAGTACCGTGGCATCCAGAAGGAGAACCGGATCTATACCATCATGTCCGGGGTAAAGGCGGCGTCCCGCGACGCGCTGGACAAGTATCAGCCGCTGCTGGACAGCTTCAAGCTGAAGTTCAGCAAGGCGGATGCGTCGCTGAAAGACATCACGAAGGTGAAGGATGGCTTTATGGTCGTCTCCGACCGTGATTACGGCCTGACGGTCCAGCTGCCCGCGGACTGGGGACGGGATTCCAAGGCGCCTTATCCGCTGTTCGGGAACGAAGATACTTTCATGGAGATTCATATCTCTTCAGCGAAGAAGGATGAAACGGCGGAGCAATGGATGAAGAAGGAGCGCGCGAAACTGGAGGCGCAATATGCGCCGGGCTACTTGCGTAACATCGCAGAGTCGAACCAGGTGCTGGAAGACGGGAAGGCAGCCGTTCTGACGTTGGAATACAGCTTCGACAAGAAAAACTGGTCAACGTCGCACGACATTTATCTGATTGCCGGCAATCACAGATATTACGTGACTCTCTACTATCCATCCGGCAGTGCGGCGAAAGCGCAATCCGCCTTCAAACAGGTGCTGGCTACGCTTGACTTCGATATCGATTACGTGGAAGCGAACTTCAGCGAGATGGAGGAAGAAGAGGGACTGGAATCGCTGACGGTAACGAAGACCAGTAAGACATACGGATATTCGATCGATATCCCGCAGTCGTGGAGCGGAGTGGACAAAGACTTCGAGAAGGATGCCGTGACCTATAATGGCAGTTACGGTACTTTTAGTTTAGGCGTGTATGATGACGCTACTGTCTCTGGAATTCAACAGAGTGTTCAGACGGTTCTGACGCAGAACGAGGACTTTAAGAGCAGAGAGACGCGGGTAATCGGCACCTCTCAAGTCACCATAGCGGGCCAGACCGCGACGAAGATTGAAGCGGAGGCGCTTAAGAGTGACCATCCGCTCAATTCGACCTTCTATATCTTCGAGAAGAATGGCCGGGCCTATCTGCTGGAATTCCATATCAATCAGGCGAACGACACGGCTGCTTTCCGCGATCTCGTCGACAAGATTCTAAAATCGTTTAAATTCACATCGTAATCAGGCGACGCCGCTTTCCGGACCACTGCCGGGGAGCGGCGTTCACTATTAGAGCGTAGTAGACCGAGATTTATCCGCAGCATCTATTTCTGCTATAATGACAGCATTGTGGCATGGCAAACACCGCAGATTGTCTTAAAATATGCAGAAATCGATGAAGGGGCGAATCTTATGTTCGATTGGCTCGTTGAAACCAAGAAGCCGGTATATTCGGATGAAGCTATAAAAGGGGATGCATACGCAGGAGACGGAGAAAATAAGGGAATTCTTCCAAAACAGCTTTTTTGCCGACTCCGGCTCCGTCTTTCTGGTCCCGACCGGATGGGTCTTGGAAGAAGCATTACAGGAATCGCTAGCGCTCCGTACGTTCCGTGCGTTCGCGGAGTCGCTTCTTCTCGTTGTGGATGCGAAGGATAATCGGGTTGTCGGACTTGATTTATACGGATAGACGAGTATAGATAGTAACTGAAAGGGACTGCTATTATGCCGAGTTTGAAAGAAAAGAATTTGGAATACCGCCGATTAGGGCATGCCGATATCCCAGATCTGTTGACCCTCATGGCTGACGTCATATCCCGTCTCCCGTCACAGGAGCTTTTTGCGATGGACGATGAAGATTACTTTCATACCTATGTCCTCGAAAATGGCGAAATCTACGGTGCATACCGCGATAGGAAACTCTCCGCTTATACATTTTTGACATACCCCAAGCTTAGTGAAAGCAATCTCGGGAGGGAATTCGGGGTTCCGGAGGAAGAATTGTCCCAAGTGGCTTTCCTGGAGGGGACTGTCGTCCACGAATCCGTCCGCGGGTTGGGCTTGCAGCGGTATTTTCATCGATTACGCGAGCAGCGCGCCATGGAGAACGGCTGCCGTTACCTCTATTCGACGGTGCATCCGAACAATCATGCCAGCATACGAAACTTGGAGTCCGAAGGGTTTACCCACCAATTTACCCGTCCGATGTATGGAGGAAAGCCCCGGCATTGTTATGTGAAGCATTTATGATAAGTTCTAAAAAGAAAAGAACCTTCAGCTTTCGCTATTCTAGCGGATGTGAAGGTTCTTTCTTTTTCACCGAGCGTTATATCGTATGCGACAGCACAAGGCCGCCGTAAGCGAAAGCGGCGATGATGACTAGGGCGGGATGGTATTTCTTGACGGCCATGGCCCAGAAAGCAGCGACGGCGATGCCGAGCGACTGCCAGATGCCGATGGAGGCGGCGGCGCCGGAAATCATCTGCCATGCCAACACGGCCATCATGACCGCGATCGCCGGCTGCACCAGCAGCGTCATCCCTTTGACGACCGGCGACGAGCGGTGTTTGTGCAGCAGGCGGAGCAGCAGAATGAGCGCGATGGCAGACGGGAGGATCGTCGCGGCCAGCGCTGCGAGCAGACCCAGAAGTCCGGCGGCATCATAGCCGACATAGGCGGCGATTTTGGTGGCGATGGGGCCGGGAAGCGTGTTGCCGAGCGCCAGCATATTGGAGAACTGCGCATCGTCCAGCCATCCGTAATGGGGGACGATCTCCCGGTACATCAACGGAATGGAAGCGGGTCCGCCGCCATAACCGAGGATATTCGCCGTGAAAAAGCCGATGATAAGCTTCAGCCACTCCATGTCGTATACTCCCCTTTGCGGCTTTTTCGTTTATGGGCGCGGCTGCGCAATCGTTCGGCCACCTTATAGTGGATGGCGCCGTAGGCGAGGAATAGCGCAATGACAACAGCCGGATGAAGAGGGACGACCTCCAGAAGCAAGAACGCGGCCGCGAAGAAGGCAAGGCCGAGCACCAGGCCAAGCCCTTTATGTGCGCGCTTGCCGAATTCATAAGCCATCATGCCGATCATGACCGCGATGACCGGCATCACGGCCGCGATCATGCCTGCGATGACCGGCGATCGGCTCAGCAACTGCACGATGGACATGAGCAGAATCATGGCGGCGGAGGAAGGGAGGATATGAGCGAGCATAGCCAGCAGCGCCCCCGTCCACCCTTTCTCCCGGTAGCCGAGATAGGCGGCGATTTTCGTGGCGATGGGGCCGGGGAGCGCGTTGGCGATGGCCAAAATATCGCCGAACTCTTCATCCTTCACCCAGCCGTAACGCGTGACGGCTTCGTAGCGGATAAGCGGGATAACCGAAGGACCACCGCCATAGCCCAAGATGCCGGTCCGAATCATCGCGGCGGTCAACTGCCAATAGCGATTCCGAATGCGCGGGTCCGGCATCGGCTACAGCCTCATGCCCATGCGGCTCTTGTAACGCGTAATGAGCACCTGGCTATCGACGCTCGTAATGCCTTCCAGCGGGTAAAGCTTCTCCTTCATGAATAATTCCATCTCCTGATTGTCCCTAAACAATCCATGCATATGCAGCTTGCTCGGGCCGGTCATCAGATACAGGCTGGTAACGGAAGGCTCCTCCGCAAGCCGATCGGCCACCTGCTGCAGCGATTTCGGCTCGACCTCCACGTTGAAAAAGGCGGAAACGGTAATGCCGATCTTGACCGGGTTGATGACCGCGGTAAACCGTTCCACCACGCCTTCTTCAATCAGCGTATTGATTCGGGCCTGCACGGCCACTCGCGAGAGCCCGATTTCCTTCGCCAGATCGGTATAGGAAATGCGCGCGTTCTCGAGCAGGGCGGATATGATTTTGCGGTCGATCTCGTCAATGTGAACGTTGGGCATTTCGTTTATCGTTGTGTTCGGCATGAATAGGTCCTCCTTGTAGGAACTGTTTTAAGGGTTCCGATGTAAGTAGTATGTCGGGTATAGATTGACTCTTGGGTGTATAAGTCGAATGAAAAACGGTCATATCAGTTACCTTATGTATAAATATATCGCCATTAACATTCCTTTTCAACATAATATACGCCGTTGGCTTACATAACATTCTAAAACAGCTCTTGTCGATTGTGGAATGTATATGTTATGTTAGTTAACATCAAATTGCGGGAGATGAATGTGGCATGGAGAAGAATCGTTCGGTCATCGGTTCGGAAGCAATGGTTGTCAGTCCGCATTACCTGGCCTCGTCGGCTGGTGCCCGCATCTTGCAGAAAGGCGGCAACGCTTTTGATGCGGCCGTTGCGGTCAGCGCTTGCCTGGCGGTCGTTTACCCTCATATGACGGGGCTCGGGGGAGACTCGTTCTGGCTTGCTTACCGGCCGCAGGATGGAGAAGTCAGAGGATATAACGGCAGCGGGCGTTCCGGGTACAGGGCGAATATCGAGGCGTTCCGCGGCTGTGCGGCGATACCGGTCCGCGGCGTGCGCAGCGCGGTGACCGTGCCTGGCATGGTCGATGCCTGGTGTGCCATTCATGCCGAATACGGGCGGCTGGACTTTGCCGAGACGCTGGAAGCGGCGATTGGCTATGCAACGGAAGGGTTCCCTCTCTCGAACGACCAGTATGTCAACACGAGGGCGCAAGCTGGAATATTGGCTGCGTTCCAGCATACTACCTCGATCTATATGCCGGGCGGGGAGCTGCCTGCGGCTGGCGCGAGGTTCGTGCAGCCGCAGCTCGCCCGGTCGCTACGCGAAGTGGCTGTCGGCCGAAGAGAAGCGTTCTACAAAGGAACGGTCGCGGCGGAAATCTCGCGTTATTTGCATCAGGAAGGCGGTCTGCTGACAGCCGACGATTTCGCCGATCATGCCGGGGAGTGGGTGACGCCGCTGAGCGGGACGTATCGGGACCGCATTGTGTATCAGATGCCTCCCAATTCGCAAGGCTTCGTCGGACTGATGGCGCTCCATGTCCTGGAGACGTTCGACTTCGGCTGCGTCGAGCATGGAACGCATGAATATTATCAGCTGATGATCGAGGCGCTGAAGCTGAGCTTCCGCGACCGCAATGCGTTCTTGACGGATCCGGCGTTTGCGGCGATCCCGCTGGAGCGGCTGTTGAGCAAACCGTATGCGGCCGGGCTCGCGTCCGCTATTCGCATGGATGGCGCATTGCCGGTCGACTCCGTGCCTGCTGGGAACGACACGGCATACGCGGCGGTAGTCGACCGGGAGGGCAACGCCGTCTCTTTTATCCAAAGTCTCTATTTTGAATTCGGCTCGGGCGTTGTGGCGGGCGACACGGGGATTTTGCTGCAAAACCGGGGGTCGTTCTTCTCGCTGGATCCTCTGCATGTCAATTGTCTGCAGCCGGGCAAGCGGACGTTCCATACGCTTATGCCTGCGATGGCTTTTCGCGGGGGGAGCCTCGATATGCTGTACGGCACGCAAGGCGGGGAAGGGCAGCCACAGACGCAAACGGCTGTTTTTACGCGAATGGCCGACTATGGCATGGATCCCCGGCGGGCGGTCGACGAGCCGCGTTTCTTATGGGGGCGTACATGGGGAGAGCCTTCGCAAGAGCTGAAGCTGGAGTCTCGCATCGATTCCTCGGTTGCGGAGTCGCTCGCCGAAGCCGGGCACTGCGTTCGCGTAGTCGGGGCATATGACGGCGTCATGGGTCATGCCCATGCGATCATGGTCGGCGAGTTTGGCTTCTTCCAAGGCGGAACGGATCCGAGAAGCGACGGTGCGGCGATTGGGTGGTGACGAGGAGGGGGGATAGCAGTGGAGGGGCGCGAATGGAACACATCATGCGATTTCGTGTCATATGCATGTAATGTATTCGTTTATATGTTATATAAACTAACATAAAATTATTGACAGCGATTATTCGCATCGATATAATAAACTTAAAATTACATTCGAAAAGAACATAGATTAGACGTATTGCAGTCGAAAAGAATGTAATTGTCCATTTTGTCTGTCGAATAGTAGTCTGTTTCATGGGAATCGGCGGTTTATGAAAATGCGTTAGATTCATGTCATGTTTGTAATTCGCTTAAAAAGGGTTGAAACGACATCATCGGGGAAGGCGAGGAAGATGGCTGAACGGTTCGGAGACGTTATTCTCGAGCGGGACCGCTCCTGCATCATGCGAGACGGTACCGTGCTTTATGCCGATATTTACCGGCCGGAGGCGGAAGGCCCGCACCCCGTGCTGCTTATGCGTCAGCCTTACGGCAAACGAATCGCTTCTACCGTCACTTATGCGCATCCGGTCTGGTATGCGAAGCAGGGATACATTGTCGTTATTCAAGATGTTCGCGGCAGAGGGATCTCGGAAGGGGAGTTCGAGCCGTTCATCCGCGAGGCGGAAGACGGCTGGGACACGGTGGAATGGGCGGCGGGCCTGCCGGATTCGAACGGCCGGGTAGGGATGTACGGCTTCTCGTATCAGGGATTCACGCAGTGGGCGGCCGCATCGGAGAAGCCGCCCCGGCTGGCCGCAATCGCTCCGGGGATGTGCGGGGCCGATGTATACGGCGGCATGATCTATCCGCAGGGCCGGCTCGCCATTTGGGAACATCTGCCCTGGGCTTACCAGCTGGCGCGCGATGCCGCGAGGCGGGCGGGCGACCCTTCGGTTGAAGAGGCTTGCACCTCGGTACGCAGGGGGCCTTCGCACGAAATGCTGCTTCATCTGCCCGTCGCGGGCGAGCATCCGATCCTGTCCCGTTATTTCCCGGCCTACCGCGAGTGGTGCAGCCATCCGCATTACGACGAATATTGGGAGAGCCGCAACTTGATGCCGAAGCTGGCCGACAGTCCTGTTCCGGCCCTGCATATCGGCGGCTGGTACGACTTGTTCCTTATGGGAACGATGCGGATGTTCGACGCAATAGGGCGCGGCAATCCGACTCACCGGCTAATCGTTGGGCCATGGGATCACATTCCTTGGGGCCGGCGCGCCGGAGGCGTCGATCACGGGGCCGAGGCTTGCGGCGACATTCACCTGAAGCAGCTCCGATGGTTCGACTATTGGCTGAAAGACAAAGGGGATGCGGGCTCGCCCGAGGCTCCGGCTATCGAATATTTCGAGCTTGGCGGCAACCGGTGGCGGTCGCTAGAAAGGGGGGTGTCTCCATTCGGCAGCGGACTGGAAGCTGAACGACGATTCTTGAGAGGGTCGGCCGTACCGGCTAACGGCGCATCGGGCGGAGGTCGGCTCGCGGATGCTGCGGCTGGCGCAGATGAAGGCTCGGTCGACGTATTCGTGTACGATTCCCGGCTGCCCATGCCGCTCGATTCTTATTTGCCGCAAGACCGCAGCGAGATTGAAGACCGGTTCGAAATGCTCGTCTTTACGTCTGAACCGGCGGAACGTTGCTTCCGCGTATTCGGAGCTCCGCGCGTGCGGCTTCAAGTGCAGGCGGACGACGGCCCGACCGACCTCATCGCGGTGCTGAGCGCCGTATATCCCGATGGAGCATCGCGCTTTTTGTCCGTAGGACGCGAAGAAATCGGCAAGGGGGAAAGCGGCGAATGGGAGACCGTTGAGATTGAACTAAGGCCTGTGGCGATGGCGTTCGATGCCGGCCTCTCCGTTAGACTGGAGCTGACGGGCAGCGCCTTTCCGGTGTTCGTCCGTCATCCCGGCGGCGTGCCGCCGGAGGATATTCACCGCGTCGGCCCGGAGCGGCTGAACGTCGTTTCGGTAGCGGTGAAGAGCGGCGGTGCGGTTTCGTACCTGGAGCTGCCCGTCGTCGCGGACGGAGGATAATCCAACATTTTCATAGAGGAGTTGAGAGTATGGTTACTCGTTATTCGGGAAAAGCATGGGATCGTCACTTTTTGCCTCGTTTAAGCAAGCTGGAAGTCGAACGGATTCCGAAAGACCGGGCCGTCGTCGTGCTGCCGGTCGGCGCCGTGGAGCAGCATGGGCCTCATTTGCCGGTATACACGGATACGCTGATTGGGGAAGGGTTCATCACGCATGCCTTCGAGGAAATTCCGGACGGCGAAGAAATATGGCTCCTGCCTCCCCTCTCATACGGCAAGAGCACGGAGCATCTTGGTCATTACGGCACGATCTCGCTGTCTGCGACGACGCTTATGGCCATGCTGACCGATATTTCCCGAAGCTTGCAGCGAAGCGGATTCAAGAAGCTCGTGTTAGTTAATACGCATGGAGGAAACACCGATCTGCTGGGGATGATGGCACGGGAAATCCGCATCGACACGGGGCTCGCCGTCTTCCGGCTCGATCCCGGCTTCGGTTATGCGGACGACAGCTTCGACGAGGAGGAGCTAATGACCGGCATCCACGGCGGCGCGGTCGAAACCTCGCTCATCCTGGCGGCGCGCGAGCATTGGGTCCATATGGAGCTCGCTACCGAGGAGAGGCCGAATTTTCCGGAATCCGATTTTCTGCAGTTCAAGCGCAGGGCGTTCGCATGGGTCATCGACGATATATCGGCGTCCGGCATCTCGGGCAATGCCAAGCTGGCTTCGGCCGAAAGCGGGAGGACGATGTTCCGGAAGGGCGGAAAGCTGCTGGCGGAAGGATTGATGGCGATTATGCGGTTCAATATGGAAGACGTTAAGAACGGAGCTGCGGTCAACGTGTAGAGTGCCGTGAAGGCGGGATATGAGGGGGTAGTATTGATTTAATATTCAGAAATTTCAAAAAACAATCCAATGGGAGCAGGAGGGGATGGCTGTGGCGGTCGAGTGGGCGAAAGAAATGTCGGAGCTGGTCGGCGAGCGGTTCATCACGGAGAAACGTGTAAAGGAAAAGTTGTCCAAGGACTATTATTGGTATTCTCCGGTGCTGGAAGCGAAGCTGAAGGAGAAGGTCGCCGAGGGCATCGTCGCCGCGGCAAGCGAGGAAGAAGTTGCCGCCGTCCTGTCCTTCGCGTACCGGAACCGGATTCCGGTGACGGTACGGGGAGCGGGAACCGGCAACTACGGCCAGGCCGTCCCGCTCTCGGGCGGCATCGTGCTCGATGTGAGCGGACTCGATGCGATCCGCGAAATCGGAAACGGCTATGCCCGCGTCCAATGCGGCGTGAAGATGGGGCTAATCGAGAAGGAAGCGCGCAAGCACGGGCAAGAGCTGAGAATTTACCCGAGCACGTACATGGTTGCGACAGTCGGCGGCTTCGTTTCCGGCGGCTCCGGCGGGATCGGCTCGATTACGTGGGGCAACCTGTGGGACGGCAATGTGCTGGAAGCGACCGTCTACACGCTGGAAGAACAGCCGCGCAAGCTGGTCGTATCGGGCGGCGAGCTGCTGGATTATATTCACAGCTACGGCACGACGGGCGTCCTTACGGAGCTGGTCATTCCGCTTGCCCCGGCCAAGGAGTGGCAGCAGAACGTCGTACACTTTGACACGCTGGAGGAAGCGACGCTCTTTGCCGAGCGGCTGTCGAAGGACGAAAGTGTGGGCAAAAGGCTGGTCAGCGTCATGGAATGGCCGATCCCGCAGTTTTTCAAACCGCTTATTAAAGTGCTGGAGCCCGGCGCGGCGGCCGTGCTGCTGGAGATAGAAGAAAGCGCGAGTCCGGCGCTTCAGGAGGTTGCGCAGCAGGCGGGCGGGCGATGCGGTCACCGGATTGAAGCTTCGAGCTACAAGAAGAGCATCAGTCTGTCCGATTTCACCTGGAATCATACGACGCTGTGGGCGATCAAGACCGACCCGACGTTGACTTATTTGCAGGCGGGTCTCTCCGCAACCGGCTTTATGCAGCAGCTTGATAGGATAAAAACCCGGTTCGGCAGCGAAGTGCTGATTCATCAGGAATGGATGAAAGCCAGAGGAACCATCGCGCCGGCAATCCTCCCGATTATCCGGTATACGACCGAGGAGCGGCTGAACGAAATCATCGGCTATTTCGAATCGATCGGCGTTCCGGTTTCCAATCCGCATACGTGGGTGTTGGACGACGGAGGGCGGGGCGAGATCGACGGCATGCGGCTTCGCAAGCGGAGCAACGATCCGCGGCAGCTGCTCAATCCCGGCAAAATCGTCGTGTCGGATGCGGACGCATCATAATCGGCAATGGAGGTGGGGGACATGGAGATCCAGTTGATTAACGCCTCGCTTCCGCTGGAGGACGAGAGCCGCTTGTATGCTATGCATGCGCAGGGAGGCCGCTGGACCTCCGTCG
The DNA here is from genome assembly GCF_024734895.1 of Paenibacillus spongiae. Classification (NCBI taxonomy): domain Bacteria; kingdom Bacillati; phylum Bacillota; class Bacilli; order Caryophanales; family Paenibacillaceae; genus Paenibacillus; species Paenibacillus spongiae. The sequence continues at coordinate 6,335,918 of NZ_CP091430.1, read as the reverse complement.
CCGTTCAGGATGAAGACGTTTGTACGGCGAATGCGGTGCGTCTGTCGGATATCGAAGGACTGCCTGAAACCGGCAGGCCGATCGATTTGGAGGGAAGGATGGTGCTGCCCGGTTTTGTGGACGCGCATATGCATTTGGACAAAGCGACGTCCATAGCCGCAGTCGGCAACCGGTCGGGGACGCTGCGGGAAGCGATCGACAATTACGGCGCCAAGGTGGCCGGCTTTACCAAAGCGGAGATCAAGCAGCGGATCGTATCAACCGCCTTGATGGCGCTGTCCCGGGGCACGACGCATATCCGGACGCATCTGGACTTCCATCTGAACCAGGGACGCGAGATCGCCTTCCGAACGATGGAAGCCGCTTTGGAGGCAAGGGAAGAATTGAAGGGCAGGATCAGCCTCCAATTGATCCCGATGTGTTCGTTTGAGCGAATGGGCGCTGCGGGCGTGGAGGCCGCGGAAGAGCTTCTGAAGCTCGGAATGGACGGTCTGGGCGGTGCGCCCCATCTGGGCAGCGATCCGAAAACGGAAATTTCGCGTATATTCGCCTTGGCTTCGCGATACGGGGTTCCCGTCGATTTTCATGCGGACGAAAGCGACGATCCGGCCCGAAGAACGGTCGTTCCAATCGCGCACCGCACCATCGAATACGAATACGGCGGCAGAGCGACGGCCGGACATCTGTGTTCGCTCGCTTCCATGCCGCCCGGCGAGGCCGGCGAAATTATCGGCCTGATGGCCGAGGCCAGGTTGGCGGCGGTGACGCTGCCGGCCGTGAATTTATATTTGCAGGGCCGGGAAGACTGCGGCCCCATCCGGCGGGGCGTGACGCGGGTGAAGGAGCTGCTCGCGGCAGGCGTGCCCGTCGCGGTGGCGTCGGATAATATCCAGGACCCGTTCCATCCGTTCGGCCGCGCGGATCTCGTGCAAATCGCGACGATCGCTTCCTATGCCGCCCACATGGGAGGGGCCGACGAGCTTCGGGCGCTGCTCCGGATGATTACCGAAGTCCCCGCCGCGATTATGCAGCTGGAGGATTACGGCATCCGCGAAGGCCTGCCGGCCAGCTTCGTCATCGTCGACGCGCGATCAGTCCAACGGTTGTTTATCGAGGAGTCGCCGTCCCGATGGGTCGTCTCGAACGGCCGCTGGGTCAGCGCTGCCGTAAGGAGAGAATGGTCGGCTGCGGCGCCGGCTGTCGGCTCCGCTGAGATGCCGAGATAAATCATAGAGGGATGAGCAAGTTTTGCTGTGGAGAATAGACGAGGGAGTATCGCGTCGCAAAACAAGGATTGATGCTTCCGAAGCGAGTTTTGCTGCGAAGAATAGGCGAGATGCAGTGCTTCGCAAAACAAGAGTCGATGCTTCCGAAGCGAGTTTTGCTGCGGAGAATAGATGAGATGCAGTGCTTCGCAAAACAAGAGTCGATGCTTCCGAAGCGAGTTTTGCTGTGAAGAATAGGCGAGATGCAGAGCTTCGCAAAACAAGAGTCGATGCTTCCGAAGCAAGTTTTGCTGTGAAGAATAGGCGAGATGCAGAGCTTCGCAAAACTTTGAGGAGGGAAACTATGAAAACAAAGAAATCTTGGAAGACTGCGTCTCTGATCGTCGTGTTGCTATTATTGAGTGCCGCCGCGCTAGCCGGCTGCGGAACGAAGTCGAATGAGGCGAATGGGGAGGCCGAAGGCGGAACGAACGAATCCGGCGGCGGGACAGAGAAGAAGGAACCAGTCAAAGTGACTCAAGTGACCAACTGGTTCGCCCAGCCGGAGCATGGCGGCAACTACGCCGCTTTAGAGAAAGGGTATTACAAGGATGCGGGCCTCGATATGACGATCCAGTCCGGCGGTCCCGGCGTATCCGCTACGCAGCTGGTTGCCTCGGGCAAAGCCGAATTCGGCATGGGGAGCTCCGATGAAGTGCTGCTGGCGCGGGAACAGGGCCTGCCGCTCGTCGCGATTTTCGGAACGTTTCAGAAGAGTCCGCAGGCGCTCCTCTATCATGCCGACCAGCCGATCGAAGGGATGGAGGATTTGAACGGGCGCAAGGTTTATGTCGGCAGCGGCTCGCCCTTCTGGGAATATTTCAAAAAGGCCTATAAGCTGGATGATGTGACGCAAGTCAAGTACTCCGGCGATCTTTCTCTATTTCTGAACGATAAGACAGCCGTCACCCAAAGCTATATTACATCCGAGCCTTACGTCGTCAAGCAGAAAGGGATTGAAACGAAATATTTGCTCAATGCGGACTTCGGCTTTAGCCCGTACGGCAACCTGATCTATACGACGGAATCGTTCCTGAAGGAGCATCCGGAGGTCGTGAAGGCGTTCGTCGAGGCGACAGCCAAAGGATGGGAAGATTTCAAGTTGAATTGGCGCGATATCATTCCGGCTCTCTCCAAAGCGAATCCGGATAATCCGGTGGATGTCATGGAATACGGGGCAGAAGCGCTTCAGCCGCTGGTGTATGAAGGGGATGCCGCTGAACATGGCGTCGGCTATATGTCAACGGAACGATGGGAAGAGATGAACAAGACGCTGCTCGATCTCGGTTTATTGAAAGCTTCGCAGGACGTCAGCAAGGCGTTCACGACGGAATTTTTGCCGACAAAATAAGCTTGAGTCCCAAGGGAGGCAAATCGAATCGAATTGGCCGGATAACCGGACATCATTAGGGAGGTGGACAGCATGGCAATGCGCATGGCCGACATGCTAAGCGCCGGGGCGGAGATCGTCCGGCCGCTGGTCGAACTGAACAACGTGGGGAAAGTGTATCCGAACGGGACCGTTGCGGTGCAGAACGCGACGCTGACGGTGGGCGAAGGGGAGTTCCTCTGCTTCGTCGGACCGTCCGGATGCGGCAAATCGACGATATTCAATATGATCGCGGGGCTGACGGCGCCGACGGAAGGTCACATGACCGTGCTTGGAACGACGCCGAAGGAAGCGCGCAAACATAACGAAATCGCCTTCGTCTTTCAGGATCATACGCTTCTACCATGGTCGAAGCTGATCGACAATGTCACGCTGCCGCTAAGCCTGCGGGGCGTTCCGAAGAAGGAGCGCATCGAGGAGGGCGAACGGGTGCTGGAGCTGGTTGGGCTCAAAGATTATACGCGGGTTCTTCCGCGCCAGCTGTCGGGCGGGATGAAGATGCGGGTATCGATTGCCCGGGCGCTCATCTCGCGCCCGAAGCTGCTTCTCATGGACGAACCGTTCGGCGCGCTGGATGAAATTACGCGCCAGACGCTGCAGAACGAGCTGCTCGGCATTTGGGAGCGGGAGAAGAGCATGACCGTATTGTTCATCACCCATAATGTGTTCGAAGCGGTCTACTTGTCTTCCCGAGTCGTCGTCATGACGCCGCGTCCGGGCAAGATCGATGAAATCATTCCGGTCCGCGCCCCTTTTCCACGCGGGGAGGATTTCCGCAGCAAGCATGAATTCAGCGAGTATGTCGGGACGGTGTCGGCTGCCTTGAAGCATTGAATGGCGAGATATCGCAAAGGGAGGAGAATGAACATGGCGACGGAACAAACGTATCCGGCGGCGGCGCAGCGGGTTGCGCCGGATGCTGCGAAGGCGATGGCGCCAGCGGTGGAGCGCAAGGCAAAGCCCGCTGCGCCGGGCAAGAAAAATCTATTCGCGAGGATCATGCTGCGGATCGGTCCGCCGATGGCAGTATTCATCGTATTTGTCGGTTTGTGGGAGGGGGTGGTCCGGGCGGTCGGCCTCGAGCCTTATATCGTCCCGAAGCCGAGTGACATCGCGATGGCGGTACAAGAGAAGTGGACCAACCTGCTCGTATCCGTCAGCACGACCATTCTGGAAGCGATCATCGGTTTCCTGATCAGCACCGTGCTCGGCATCTTGTTTGCGGTATTGCTGGCGCTGTCCAAGACTGTCGAGCGTAGCGTCTATCCATATGCGATCGTGCTGCAGACGATCCCGATCGTAGCGATCGCGCCGATCATCATCATTTGGTTCGGAGCCGGCTTCAACTCCATTGTCATCATCGCATTCCTGATCGGATTTTTCCCGATCCTGTCCAATACGCTGATCGGACTGAATTCGACCGACCAGAACATGAAGAATTTGTTCTACCTCTATAACGCCAACCGGCTGCAGACGATGTGGAAGCTGCGACTTCCGGCCGCGCTTCCTTACATTATGGCAGGTCTAAAAATCTCCTGCTCGCTATCCATTATCGGGGCGATCGTCGGCGAATATATCGGCGGCATCGGAGGCGGAAAGGGAGGACTTGGATACGCCATTACGGTGGCGGCGGCCCGTCTGCAGACCGATTATCTGTTCGCCTGCGGGCTGTCGGCTTCACTGCTCGGGATAATGTTCTTCCTGGTCGTCAATCAAATTTCCAAGTGGATGCTCAGCTCCTGGCACGAATCGGAGATGAAAAATTAGAACCGGCCGGCTTGTGCCGGAGGGGGGAAACGGATATGCGCAAATTGGGCCGCGCCCCTAATCAATGGAGCGTGTCAAAGGAATGGGTGGAGCTCGGGCGCGAGGCACCGGAGCGAAGAATCGTCGGCATCCAGGCCGCCCCTCAGCGGCTTAGTCTGGATTTGAGCCGCACGGCGATCGTCGTCGTCGATATGCAGAATGATTTCTGCTCGGAGGGCGGCTGGGTCGATTATATCGGCGGCGATTACGCGGCGCTGCGCCGCCCTGTAAAGCCGCTGAACCGGCTGCTGCCGGCGCTGAGGGAGGCCCGCGTGCCTGTCGTATGGCTCAACTGGGGAAACCGGGAGGACCGGCTCAACCTCAGTCCCTCCGTCCTGCATGTCTACAACGGGACGGGCGAAGGGATCGGAATCGGCGAACCGCTGCCGGGCAATGGTTCCAAAGTGCTGGAGAAGGGAAGTTGGGGGGCGGCGATCGTATCCGAACTGGAAGTCGATCCAGCCGATATTCATGTGGATAAATACCGGATGAGCGGGTTTTGGGATACGCCGCTCGACAGCATCTTGCGCAACATGCGCATCGATACCGTGCTGTTTGCGGGCGTCAATCTCGATCAGTGTGTCATGGCGACGCTTCAGGATGCCGTCAATTCCGGCTACGACGCCATTCTGCTCGAAGATTGCTGCGCAACCAATTCGCCTTTGTATTGCATCGACGCGGCATTATACAACATTAAGCAATGCTACGGTTTTACAGCCGATTCGATGGAACTAATGGAAGCAATAAAACAATTAACGGGAGAGGAGCGGATTATATGATACCGGGACTTATTGCCGGGCATTATTCGGATTGTCCGGTCCGCAAAATTTCGGAGAAGGATACTAATAAATTCGTGCTGCTCTGTGACGGTACGCAAGTTCCGTTCGTGTCCGTCGTAGAGATCTTTGACGCTGGCGGCAGGACGCCGCCGAATGAGCATGCGGCAGCCCATGAATATTTTTACGTCCTGGCGGGTGAGGGAAGGGCGATCGTAGGCGATGTCCAAATGGATATTGTCCCGGGCTCCTTCTTCATCGTACCTCCGGGTTACGAGCATGCCGTGCACAACACGGGCGCAGGGCGCCTGTACGTGCTGACGACGATGATTCCGGATGAGAAGTTCTCGGATTTGATCAAGTCCGGCCCGGCTGCAAGCTTGGATGCTGCGGATTTGGCGGTGCTGGAAGGGTTTTCCGTGAAATGAGCGGCACGCAGGGAGATAAGAGAGCGGATGCGGTAAGTCTGCATCCGGAGCAATAATGGCGGTATGGAAGAACGTGTCGATGATTGGAGGGGAAGCTGAATGCCGTCGACTGGAGGAGCTTTTATTCGCGAAGACCTCATCGTGAAGCCGGAAGGATCGGGCCCATTGTCCGGTTTGTCGTTTGCGGTCAAAGATGTCATCGCCGTAGCCGGACACTGCAGCTCCGCGGGAAATCCAGATTGGCTGCGGACCCACGAGCCGGCCGATCGCCATGCGGAAACGGTTGTCCGCCTGCTGCGGCAAGGCGCGCGCTTGAGCGGCGTGACGCATACCGACGAGCTGATGTATAGCTTGAACGGCGAAAATATTCATTACGGCACGCCGGTCAATCCGAAGGCGCCATCGCGTATTCCGGGCGGTTCATCCAGCGGATCGGCCGCTGCGGTCGCGGCAGGAGCGGTCGATTTTGCCCTTGGGACGGATACGGGCGGCTCGGTACGGGTTCCGTCGTCCTATTGCGGTATCCTCGGCTTTCGTCCAACGCATGACGCCATTCCTATGGACGGTGTCATTCCGCTGGCGCCGGGCTTCGACACGCTCGGCTGGATGGCGGCCGATCCGGAGGTTCTGCTGACGGTCGGCCGGGCTTTGCTTGCGGAGAATGATGATGCTGATGACGCTTCAAAGTCAGACGCGTTGGACACGCATGCGGCAATCGGCAATGAAGCAACTGTAGCGATGCCGATCAACGCTAAGCCGGTGCGGGCGGGCTTCGAACGGATCTATATGGTCCGCGAAGCTTGGGAGCTCGCGGATGCCGAGTGCGGCAGCGCATTAGCGGATTCATGTACAAGCATCGCCTCCATGGCGGAGAAGAGCGGATGGATTGCGATTGCGCCCGAGGGGCTGGCGGAATGGATGAACGCGTTCCGCACGATACAGGGCATCGAGATTTGGACTTCGCACGGCCAATGGATCGAAGACGTCCGCCCGGTTTTCGGACCGGGCATTGCGCAGCGGTTCGCCTGGGCATCCACGCTTACGGAGCAGGACGGTCTGAAGGCCGCCGCGTTCCGCGATAACGTGCGAAGCCGGATGGCGGAACTGCTTCGAGACGATACGCTTCTGCTCGTTCCGACCGTACCCGGGCCGGCGCCGCTGCTGGGGCTGACGGGCGAAGAGCTGGAGCGGCGGCGCGAACGAACGCTGCAGCTCACCTGTATCGCAGGGCTCGGCGGCCTGCCGCAGCTCACCATACCGCTGGCGGATAGGGACGGCGCTCCGATCGGGCTGTCGATCATTGCGGGGCGCGGACAAGATCTGAAGCTGCTCGAATGGGCGGCGGATTTTGTCGGCACGACACCTTTCTATATATTGGGCAAATAATCGTAAGAGAACGCCGAGCTTGACGCAATCGCTGTATCCGGGTTCTTGGCGGCAGAGGAGAGAACGACGATGAAATTGACAATGCTGCATATCGAAGGCGATGAGAAAGCTGCGATCGTGACCGACAGAGGCTGCGTTCTTCTGGAATCGGTAAACGAAGCCGGAGAAGGGCAGTGGGAGACGCGGCTGGACGAACTGCTTCGATCGGAGCGCGTGGATGAGCTTAACGACTGGTACCGCAGCAGCGGATCGGTCCAGCTGCAAAGCATGCCCGCGATTTCCCGCGAGGCGGCGCAGTATGCGCCCCTTTACCGCCATCCGCGAAAAATATGGGGGATCGGCATGAATTACGTGGAGAAAGCGGAGGAGCTCGCCTCCACGCCGCCCGACATGGAGCCGGTCTGCTTCATGAAGCCGGACACGAGTCTGATCGGTCCCGGAGAGGCGATTCGCCTGCCGGCAATTTCCGAGCGGGTTACGGCCGAATCCGAAATCGGCATCATCATCGGAAAAACATGCAAGGCTGTGACGGAAGAAGAGGCGCCAGGCATTGTGGCTGGATATACGCCGACACTGGACATGACGGCGCAGGACATTCATGCGAAGAACCCGCGGTTTCTCGGGCGTTCCAAATGCTTCGACACGTTCTTCAGCTTCGGTCCCCATTTGGTCACGGTTGACGAGTTCGACGATTTGAACGGGATTACGGTACAAACCGGCTTAAACGGCCGGGTTACGCATTCCAACACGGTGGCAAATATGATCTACAGGCCGTTCTTCATCGTATCGTACTTCTCGCAGATGATGACGCTGCTGCCGGGCGATATTATTATGACCGGAACGCCGGGTTCGGTTCTTCTGCGCGAAGGCGATATTGCCGAAGCGCGCATTAGCGGCTTTGAACCGCTATTCAATCCGGTCGCGAAGGAATAGCTTGCGATAGAACGTACCTTATAAGAGCAGGGAGCCCCCCTGCTCTTTATCGATTAAAGGCGATTCGAATAAAAGATTAAAGCTGTTTCAGGAGAGCGAAGAGCGGGTGAACGAAATCCATCAACGATTGAAAGGATGAGGGGTTTGAAGTGGAGCCGCCACAAAGGGTTCCATGGTTGGACATTCTATATTGAATCCCCGGGCGGATTTGCCGTCGAGGTTCTTTGTTGAATGAAGGCGTATCTCAATTAACCGAAGAATGCCGCCAGTTGCGAATATGCTATAATAGGGGAGGGTTATCTACCTTATATCCCTTATTAGGAGAGAGCTATTCATGATCCATTTCATTCGTTTACGGTAATGTGAGGTACAGAACATGTAACCTTGGCCATTTTTTATAAGAGAATGGTTCAGGTTTATTTGTCTGTACCTTTTTTCATTCACCGAATTACGAATGAATGGGGTGCTTTAGTGTGTCCAAACCAAGCAAAAAGAGGATAAGTGCAGAGCTAATCTCGGAATATGAAAAATTGTTCAGATGCCCGATCTGCATGGGTCATATGAAGATGGTCCAATGGAAGAGTCTCGTCTGTATCGATAATAATCATTGCTTCGATCTATCCAAGCGGGGATATATGAATTTATTGTCCGGCTCCTACAGGACGATGTATGATAAACGAATGTTCGAATCGCGAAGAGCGATCAGCAGGAGCGGCGTTTATCGGCCCTTCTATGAGGCCATATGCGATCGAATAACGGCTGAACGGGAAGTGGAGCGCGAGCCGACGAAGGTGATGGATGCGGGATGCGGAGAAGGCTCTCATCTGCACAACATTCAGCAAACGATAGAGCAGCACACGCGGAATCCGCTTGTGGCCGTAGGCATGGACATCTCCAAAGAGGGGATTCATCAAGCGGCGACGGAATACCCGAAAGCGATCTGGTGTGTTGGGGATAATGCCAATAGCCCGTTCGCGGATCAATCATTCGACTATCTTCTGAATATCTTATCGCCGGCTAATTACGCTGAATTCAGAAGAATAATGACGGATGATGGTACGGTGATCAAGGTGATTCCGGGGATCGATTATCTGAAGGAATTGAGGGGCCTTCTTTATGATGGTACGGACAAACAGCTATATGCAAAAGATAATAAGACGCTGGAGCGTTTCAGAGCGCATTTTGAGCGGGTAGAGGCAGAAAGCATTCATTATCGTCTTCCCTTGGATAAGGCGCTCATCGAGCCGCTGATCCATATGACCCCGCTATCCTGGGGGATTGAAGAGGAGCGACTGCAAGACATTCAAGGAAACAACATCGGCGAAATAACGATTGATCTCACGATTCTGTTTGGGAAGAAATCGTCTCGAACATCGTCATATTGAACAAGAAGCAGGCTGCCGGATGTGAACCCTTCCTCGTTAGGCGAGGAAGGGTTCTGTTTGTTCGCGTGTGGTATGCGTGCCGGGAGGCGTTGGATGAAGCGGCGGCGACTTTATTTTTTGGATTGAATCGCCTGGAATAACCGTTCTCTCAAGTCGTCCAAGCTCAGGATACGATCTATTGGTCCAAGTAGATTTTTGATAATATCCGCACCAAAATCATGAATGAGCAAGCCGTTCAAGCATAAATCAGCCATATCGGCAGCGGAATAATCCCCGAAATAACCCTCCAAATAAGGCTTCTCGAAGCGGAACAGATCGCTGGCAACCAGGGCATGTTCATAGATTGGCGGAGCCAAGACGGCATCGGCGAAATCAATAATATATAGTTTTCCATCTCGGCCGAGTATGATATTGTCCGCATTGAGGTCGCCATGAACGAACACCTTGTTGTGGATGGTGTAATGGTTCATATAACGCACGCGTTCATGATTGAAGCTGTCGGCGTACTTATTCCATCTTTCATTCTCGATGCTCCGCTCCAGGATATCGATCGTATGAAATGACTCCGAAGGAGTATTCATGGTATCGGTAATACGGCGCAGCTTCTGTCCGATAATCATTTTTTCTTCATAAGACATGCTGACGGTTCGTTTGGAAAGTTCATCGCCCTCAATATAATCCATGATCAAATATCGGAAGGCGTACCGGTCTTCAATTAATCCGCTGGCAACTAGCGTCGGCGCCGAAATATGAAGCGCGTTGGCTCTGCTCATTCCGAACTCCTCTGTATGGAAATCGATCGTGCTATTCAGACCGGACTCTGGTGGCGCAAAAATTTTGACGATATACTCGCCGACTTTGAATACGGCATTGGTGCCGGGCGTACAGTTTTCGATTTGATGAAAGGGCAGTTTTTCATGTTGAAAGATCGCCCGGATGAGCGGCTCAAAGGCTTCAATCGATTGAAAGTGGCTTCCCCACGACGACCAGCCGCTGATTTCTCTTGTAAATATATTATTCATGGACATCCGCTCCTTATGGTAGTATGTATTGGAAACTGTAAGATTCAAGGCGGAAGATTGAGCTCGCGATTGCTGCCGCCCAGGAGGCTACTATGAAGGATGAAAGTAAGGCCATAAGGATCAAGCAAGCACTGGTGATTCCGAACATCATGCTCTTTAGCATCTTTCTTAGTTCTCTATTGTTTAATTTAATTCGTTTCGATCGGTATTACGAAGGTATATGGATTTATTTTCTCGTTGGTATGATTTTATTTTGTTTCATTATGTTGGCAATCGAAATTCGCAGACTATTTATAAAAAAACCACCGGTTTTACTCATCCATCCGGATTCTCTATCCATTCGCGGCTGTCTGATTGAAGCGGCCCAAATGGAGCGAATCATGGTGATGGGATACTTCAAACCGGCAGTGGGTGTTAAGGTAATCGGAAAAAAATGGGTTCCGACCCATCTCTGTTTCCGATTTGTCGGCGAAGAGCATGTGGGAATCGATGAACTCGCGAAATGGGCGGAGCAAAACCGTATTCGGGTTGTTAATAAACCGTTTACGAGGTCGTGGTAACAGGCTGATCAGGCCATCTAGGCTAGCATTAATCGCCCCCGCTCTGTGAAGCGGAAGTTCTCATCCGGTACCGCGTATGAAACAGCAGTACATAGAAAATCTCCAGCCGGCGCGGTATCTTGAAGCTCAACCATGAGCTCCTTCGATCGGTCAACAGTGACGAATTCTGCAAGCGTCATATGAGCGGAGAATGGATAACGCCGCTGCGGAGCGCCTTCGAATACCGGGGCAGCTTCCAATGCGGTCCGAAGCAGATCCAGCTTATCCTGTGGTTCAATCGCAAGGCAAACGCCGGGGTGAGGCAAGTAATTCATCAACGGGCCATAGTGAATGGTGAACGGTTGAATGGTTGATGCGATTCGCTTAAGTTCATTACATTGAGGCTCACGAAGCGGTCCTGGCAAGGGCAGCGTCAAGCTAATATGTGCATCGCAGCCTGACGCTGACTGCGCGTCAACCTTTTCCCGAATCGCGTTCACTTGGGATATCAGCGGTTCAGGCGGGAATATCAAGAATACGCCAAACCGGTATCACTGCTGCCAAGCCTTCCATTGACTACTATTCTCCACGTAATTCGTTACCATCCGAATTCGCCTCCTTCTATAGAGAAAGCAGAGCATGATTAAAGTTAAATGGACACATCCACGTCGATATGAGGTGATGACATGAAGCGCAGCGTGAAGCCTGCAGCAGCACTGTTCGTGTTAGTCGTATTTATGCTAATCGTGGCGGGATGCAGTGAGACGGCGCCGGAACAGGAGCCTCCGTTAACGACGAAGAACCTCGATGAACTATACCCGGGCGATATTCAGAAGGTGGACTATATCGAGATTCGCAGCGGATCAACGGGGGAACTTAGAACGTATACGGATGAGAAGCAGATACAAGATTGGATTCGTGAAGTGCGTGACACGCCGTTCGTTCCCGACCCGAATCAAGAAGGCCGGACAGGCTTTCTCTATGCGGTCACTCTCTTTGTGAACAAGGAAGTGCAGTTCAGTTTTACGACGAACAGTACGGGCAGGCACTATTATATTCACAATGATGGATTGCTGGAGAAAATTCAAGCGCTTTTTGAAAGCGGCAGCGAGGGTGGGAGTGACAGCGGCAGTGGAAGTGTGGAGGCAAAAGGGGAAGGAGCAAATTGATGAAGTAGACTAGAGGTGAAGTAGAACCAGAGTTGAAGTAGAACCAGAGTTGAAGTAGAAAGGCAGTAGTTTGGATGTAGGCGTACTAGGGAGCGCTCGATGATGAAGCGGGGTAGGGGGGATGGCTATTGGCTAGGTACTTGAGCCGATCGGCGTGATAGCCGCCCCGCGGCAGCAATCTGGTGCTGTAAGACCGAAAAAAAAGGGCGTTACAGCATAGGGTCCCGCGAAGGAGAAGGGCTGTAACGCCGTATTTGGCCGTTACAGCTCGTGATCAGTCGCCCTGCGGCGGCAAGCTATAGCTGTAAGTCCACACACGTGCGAAAGAATGGCGTGATATTGATTTTTCAACAACCTGCTTAAGCCATGGAATTCCAGAATGTCACTTTATCGATTGGCAGCCGGGTCGTCGGACGGCCTTCCTGTGCGGCTTTGCCAAGCGCAATCACCATGACCGGCACATATTGGTCCGAGATGCCGAACAGCTCTTTCAGTTTGACGGGATCGTAGCCGCCCATCGGCAGCGTGTCATAGCCTTTCGCCCGCGCGGCCAGCATGAGCTGCATCGAGACGAGTCCGCCGTCGACGAGAGCGATCTCCTTCAGTTTGTCCTGAGGGAGCGAACCGTATAAGTTGAGCGAATTCTGCACAAACTGAGCCTTGAATTCTTCGGTCATATAGCCTGCTTTCACGGCTTGGGAATAGATATCTTCCGCTTTCTCGTAGCCCTTCAGATCGCCAAGGACGACGATGCCGACCGATGCTTCGGCCACCCGCTGCTTATTAAAATCTAGAACGGCTGACTCAAGCTTGCTCTTGCTCTCCTTATCATGCGCGACCAAGAAACGCCACGGCTGCATATTGGAAGAGGATGGCGCCAGCGTCGCCGTCTCCAATATTTCCTTCAACACTTCCTTCGAAATATCCGCCGGTTCATAAGAACGGACCGAACGGCGCCCTTCCACGACCTTCATAAAATCTTGCACATCTTGTACTTGAACTGTCATTATGAGTAACCTCCAAATAGATTCTCCCGTATGGTTCATACGATTAACTGTAATTCAAATGAGTACAGTATATCTTCTAAACTGTACCCAAGTCAATTGCAGTATGTTCCAGTTGTGAATAGTATTAGCGAGTGTTGGATCGACCATGTAAGACATCTATTTGCCTTTCAAAATCACGAAACCTCAGGTACCGGGGATAAGTACCTGAGGTTTTCCTTTTGTTCCACGCAACTAAACCCAGATCATGGCGTATAACTGGATACTAATGATAAAAATATGCAAAAAGTGGAGGTAAATCGTGCGTAAGTTGATTCCATTTACTTGTCTAATTATGATCCTTCTTCTAACGGGAGCCGTACTGCCGCCTGCGCAAGCGCAACCTGCAAGCAAAGGCGTACAGCCGATGCCGCTGTTAATTAAAAATCATTTTGTGCTGTTCCCAGGGGAATCGGCGCCTTTCATTAAGAACAATCGGCTTATGGTGCCGCTGCAGCCGCTGGCTGACATTATCGGGGCAAGCGTCGATTCATATACATCGAAGAGAGGGACTTCGTACACCATTAGGGCTCTTTCCAATTATGAATCGGTCGCGGGTCTGCGTGAAGGGGTGGATTGGGCTGTCTATGAAACGGATCTTGGTTATTATTTCGAAGCAGCCCCGGAGATGCGGGCGGGATCGTTATTTATTCCGCTGACACCGATACTGCAGAAGCTTTATTCCTACAGCTATGAAGTCCGTACGGAAAACGGCCGGAAGGTGCTCGCCATTATGGATCGGGAGCAAGGGGACAGACCGCTAAGAGAGATCATCAAAGATCAACCGGTCGAGTATCCCCATCTGTTGGCGGATCCGGCATACCCCTTCATTCCGCTCTCGCTTCAGCAAGAAGAGGTGCATCCGGAGCACAACAAGAATCCGTATCAGTTGACGCTGACGCTTGAGCGGACGGAGGATCAATACGGACAGCCGATCCAGCAGGAGTTTATGGTAATCGCGGTAGACAGCAGCGGAAAGGCGACAGAGCGCGTCATTCCATGGACGCTGGAAACCGGACAGGGGTCGTCGGACTCCATCGTTACCGTGAACTTCAGCTTACCCTCCAAAGCCTCCTACGTCCTGTTCCGTGCAGAGCCTGGCTCCGAGAGCGAAATCATTTACCCGTCAGGACTCAATCTAGAGCTTACAATGGGCCGCGTGCTGGATAAGCTATTTGACACGAAGAAACTATTCGAAGACCTGGACGTTGAGGTCATGACAAGTTCAATCGAGAACGGCGAGATGAAGCTTGTCGTACGCCGGCTGTGGATTCATGATCAAGCACTTCCTGCCGAAGAAGTTGAACGGATCAAACAAACGTTATATGAGTTTGCCGGCAGAAGCTTTCCGTTACAGATTCAGAATGTCGTTATATCTCCGGAACCGAACATGCCAGGGGTGATACGGTCGATTAACAAAGACGGCACCATGCTCATCGAGAATCCTGACAGGCTGATGGAAGACGGCAAGCCGGAAGCCATGCTTATTAGGTTGGAGCAGGACGCGGTAATTGAACACAAAGGCAAGGAAAGCCGCATAATGGTAAAAGATTTGAGGACTGGATTGAAGGTCGACGTCTGGACGCAAGGGTCGTCGGTGACAAGCGACCGGACGGTAGGCAAAGTCGTTCAGATGCAAGTTACGGTAATATAGATAGCGAGAAAACAACCCCTCCGGTTAAAGCCGGAGGGGTTAAGAATCTTGCGGCTGCTTGGCAGTGGAGCGCAGCAAAGCTGATTTATTTTCATCAATCCCGGAGGTGCAATATCAATTGGAAATCAAGCGGATCATAGACAGAGCGTATGATTTCGAGGAAGAGCAGCAGCAAGCATTGGACGAGGGCAGAATTACTGAGGAAGAATGGTACGAAATAAAGACGGCACATTTTACGGAGCATTATTTGTCAGCGGATAATCCAAGGGCGCAATCCGGTCACGGGGGCGACGAGCAGCACTATTTTCACAACCATTTCATGCTTATGGATACGATGACGAAGAGCGGCACTTTCATCGATGTGGGATGCGCGAACGGCCACTTGATCGAGTCCCTGCACCAATGGATAACGGCGCTGAATCGGATTCAAATCGATTTCTACGGATTGGATATTTCGGAAGGGCTGATCGAGCTGGCCCGGAAGAGACTGCCGGACTGGAAGGACAAGTTCACCATCGGGAATGCTTTCGGATGGGCGCCGGAGAAGAAGTTTGACTATGTATGCGTGAAGGAATTGGCGTACGTTCCGCGCAATAAGAGAAAGGCTTTCTTCGAGCACCTGTACCTTCATTACGTTGCCGATCAGGGGAGATTGATTCTGGGACCGTGCAGTGAAGAGAAAGCGTCTCGGGAGACGGAGGATCAATTGATTTCATGGGGCTACACGCCTTCTGGCTATATTGAACGATCGCATAACAGAAGCGTGCATGTCGCAAGAAGAGTATTTTACTTCGATAAGAAGGGTTAAGCTGCTGCAAGAGGCTGTTCCTTTTTCGCACCGCGGGCTGGGAACTGCACACGGTGCGAAAAGCTCATATCGGAACTGGAGAAGGCTATCGAAAGGCAGCTCCTACTCCCGAAATCATTCCTCCTTGATTCGTTCATAAATAATACCGCGTATTCGTTCCTCGCTGAGGTTGAACATGACGGCCAATTGTCTAATCGGGACACCGCCGCTGTGCTTTCGCCGGATTTCCGCATTGCGCTGTTGAAATTCATCTTGAATTCCAGTCGAAGCGCCCCACGATTGACGGCCGGATTGGGGGATATAGAGATGCTGCCCTTTCACATATTTCTGAATCTCTTCGATTAACGCCTTGGGCAGCACATCACGGGCATTCACGTATTTTTTCATCACGACTCCTTCATACGTTCTTTGTCAACCGTAATGAATTCAATTCTTCCAAAGTGTCGTTAGTGAAGCCTTCCGCTGCCATAGCGGCAAATACGTCAAAATGGTTTAAGGTCATTCTAGTCAAAACATGCCGTACATCTAATTGCTTCATCGACTGAAGAGCGCCTTGAAGGAGCCGCTTCTTATCCGCTTTGGCAACCTTATATTTTGGCCGAAAATGAAGCCCGAATCCGATGGCTTCGAAATAGGCTTCCTCCGCATCGGGACGATATAGAAATACTTCATAATAGGCCAAGCCCGCGATCTCGCCGGTCTCTTGATTCCGAATGCCAAGCGTAACCCGGCTCCGGGACGGTCCGGCAGGAAACTGCCGATTGACCAGCTCGGCCATGGCGTCTTCTCCGTCTTCAAGCAATATGGCGTTCAGCTTTCCTGTTTCCATATCGGTCACAGCCTCGATTCCATCCGCGTCAAAAGAATCGGGAGCGCTCCAATCCGTCAATGAAAGCTGACAAGTAATCGTGCTATACTCATCCGATTGAAATCCGCAGCGCTCCAGCACGGTGATCGCTTCGTTTCGGACCTGCCCGAACTTTGTGTTCACCCATGCAAACAGCTTGCTTCCGCCATGGCGCACAACGTAACTCCCGCATTCATCGACTAATGCAGGCAATGCATCCTCGCAGTCAGCTAAGTAACCATACGCCAGATTACCGTTTCGTGAAAACTCAGATAGGCTGATCTCGGCGACGGCCACGATTTGCCCATCACAAACGGCGACATAGGCCGGTGGTTCAATCGCTCCCGTTACCGTTATCGTATTGTTTTTTACATACCGCTGTAACGTATCGTTAATTAGCTTCAAGAGATCGTCCGCATCATCGTCCGGGGTCACTTCTCTGACCGTAATGGACTTTCGATTCACTTAACCAGCTCCTTCAAGAAGAATACCTTCAGTATAAGCAGCGGCAGCGGATAATCCTATACTAACATTTTTTGTGAAAAATCTTCGAGCGACTCCAAGCAGGCGGTAAAGTTTATCTATAAATGTTGTATTCCTCCCACGATGAGGAGTAACAGATATAATGAGATCATAGTTTGTGTTTATTTTGAGCAAAATGGCTGAACGGAGTGAATGGTGTGGAGTTGTATATTTCTAGTGAGTTGAATCAAACAGACAAAGCCTATGTAACAAACAAGATGATTGCGTTTAATTTTATTCATTTTCCCGATGAGTTGAAGGGCAGATACCAAGAAATCAATCTTTTTTTAAAAGATGCTCGCGGGCAGATATATGGCGGACTCGTTGGGGAAATATGTTGGAACTGGCTAGAGATCCAGTATCTATTTGTTGAAAGCGAGTTTAGAAAATCAGGCTATGGGAAGCAGCTTCTAGCCGAGGCTGAAAGAGTAGCTAAAGATAAAAAATGCGAATTTATAAAATTAGATACATTGAGCTTTCAAGCTCTAGATTTTTACAAAAAACAAGGCTTTGAAGTGTTTGGAACGATTCAGAATGCGGGCAGGCATACTCATTATTATTTGAAAAAGGATATCTGACATCCGATGAATCATGGACCGTTATTCCCCGCAGCTTGAGACCATTTGCCGACGATCGTTTGTTCGCAAGAGGAAAAGCCACCTGACCATTAAAGGGTCAGATGGCTTTTCGATATTAATAAACATTACAACATGGGCCTTCTTTACTCAGCTACAAACGGTTTATCTTGTGATACGGCAAGCTGATTCA
Source organism: Paenibacillus spongiae (assembly GCF_024734895.1). Lineage (NCBI taxonomy): Bacteria > Bacillati > Bacillota > Bacilli > Caryophanales > Paenibacillaceae > Paenibacillus > Paenibacillus spongiae. Next base: position 6,318,177 of record NZ_CP091430.1, on the reverse strand, counting down.
GATACAGGTTCGTTCCATCTCCAATTGCAAAGTTAAGAATCCGTTTATTAACCGGAGTGATTATAGCGCGGTACAGCGTCGGGAATACTGGAATCTCATTCACCATCAGCTGCTGCCATTCCTTGTAAATGCCTTGACGTACCTTCACATCAAAGGCCGCTTCTGAAACACCCTCTTTAAGCAATTTATCCTGCTCGTCACTCGCGTAACGCGGGAAGTTCAACAATGCATCGCGCCCGTATAAGCCCGATGGATCAACGTCAATTCCTACGCCCCAAGCACCCTGATAAACATCTACTTTCGGGTCATCTTTTCCTTTACTGCCGACACGATCATAGAATGTGTTGAATTCCACCATTTCCAGCTGTACGTTCAAGCCGATCGCTTGCCAGGACTGTACATAATATTGGGCGAGCGGCTCTGCAATATCCCCGCCTGTCATGGAAATAAAGTTAATCACTAATTCGCTGCCATCCGGATTTGTACGGAATTTTCCATCCATTTTGTATCCGGCATCGTCCAAAATTTTCTTAGCCAGCTCTGGATCATAAGCAAGGCCTTTAATTGTAGAATCATGGTATTCAGGGTGGGAAGGCGGAATAAGCGTCGTCGCATTCCAGCGCAAACCGTGATAGAATTTTTTACCGACCTGATCGTTATCGACCGCATGCCACATCGCTTTCCGTAAGTTCACATCGCCCATTTTTGCTTTTGGATCAGGAATGACCTTGCCAGCCTCGGCATCCCACTTGCCAAGTTTGAAGCCAATGTACGTATACGCACGATCAATCGCACCTAAGAATTCAAGATTTGATAGATTTGCATTATCCGGGTATTGGTCTACCGGGAAACTATCAACGAGATCGACTCCGCCGCTTTTCAGCTGTTGAACGACGGTCGTAGGATTAATTACTTTCAGAACAACCTCATCCAAGGCGGGTTCTCCACGCCAGTAATCGGTATTTTTCTCATAGACGACAGATTCTCCAGGAACGATGCTTTTCACCTTAAACGGCCCGAAGCCGATTGGTTTCTCACGAACCTCCGGGGAAGAAGAAATCTTATCCACGTCCATATTGCCGAAGATATGCTTGGCTAACGGATAAGTCCATACTCCGCCTGTCAATAAGGATGGCGTTGATTGAATGTACGTAATTTTGAGTTTTTTCTCGCTAAGAACTTCTATACCAGAGATCGTTTTTGCTTTTCCCTCGTGGTATTCCGTCATCCCGACAATGTTGGTGAAGCTGGAGTCATACCTCAGACCGTCATATTTCTTGTCTCCAATGACTTCATGAGCAAATAACCAGTCTTCAGCCGTTACCGGCTTGCCATCATGCCAGTTTACGTTATCACGAATCGTAAACGTAAATGTTTTGCCGTCTTCCGACACTTCGTAAGTTGCCGCTCCATCATTCGTGTATACATAGCTTTTATCCCAAGTAAGCAGCGGTTCATCAAACCAGCTTAACACCTGAGCATCCGGGTCGCTGCCATAGAAACTAAAATTTAGCGTTCCTTCGAAAGGTGTATCCGATACCAGACCAAACGTAATTGATCCCCCCTTTATTGCTTCGCCCTCATTCTTCTTCACATTGCTGAAATCCTCAATCGAATAGAGACCATCATCTGGAGCAGGCTTCTCTGTCGGAGTCTCAGCCGGTTTCTCCGTACCATCTGTCGGGCTCGGTGTGTTTACAATGTTCCCGTTATTCGTTGAACAAGCTGCAAGAACGACCAGGAATGCCAACATAAGCGGTATAAATAAAGACCTTGCAAACACCGTTTTCTTCTTCAACATCATTTTCCTCCTTTGTTATCCTTTTCTTTGTCTTGCGTCCGTCGCACGCTTTAGCGCTTGACCGACATTGTTTATACTCAACATCAATACCAGAATCAGTATCGATGCAGGTAACCATATCCACCATCTCATCTCTAGCGTTTGCGGATCTCTGGCATAACTGACCAACGTGCCCAAGCTGGGCATGCTCTCTGGAAAACCGAAGCCGAGGAACGAGAGTCCAGACTCCAAACCGATATTTGCCGCCAAGTTCAATGTCATCGTTACAATAATGATGGAGCTTAAATTCGGCAATACTTGTACCATCATTATTTTAAAGTGAGACGTGCCTAACGTTTTGGATGCCTGAACATAATCAAGCTCTTTCTCCTGCAGCGCTTTCGAACGAATCAATCTTGCAATCCCCATCCATAGAAAAGCTGTCATAATAAGCGAGAATGACATAATATTATATTCAGGCGCGGCTGTAACAAACGCAATGACGATCATTAAAGTCGGTAATATCATAAAGAAATCTACAAATCGCATAAAGATATTGTCTACGGTGCCTCCGAAATAACCGGAAACGAGTCCTATAAAAACGCCAATTACACCTGTAAATGCAGTAACAATAAAAGCTATAGATAACGAGTTCCGAGTTCCGATTATTAACTGTCCAAAAACATCGCGACCTCCATAATCAGTACCTAACCAATGTTCGGCCGAAGGCGGCTTTTTCAGTGCGAATAAATCAACCGTTACAATTTGCTCCTGATTCAGAACAAGAGATATGCCATAAACAGATAAAATGATGAAGCTTAAAAAGATTAGAGATACCAAAGCCAACTTGTCTCGTACGATTTCCCGCCAAATAATATTCCAGCTTGAGGGGCTTTTGTCCGCGGTTATGGAAATGGTCGTTTTTCTCACTTCTTTCACCTCAACGAGTGGAATTCTTATTTAATTCGAATACGAGGATCAACGATGCTTAAAACGATGTCCGAGATTAATGCCCCGAGAATAGATGCCACTCCATACAATAAAACTAGCGCAGTAACGACACTGAAATCCCGCAGCGCGATCGAGCTTAAAAATAACTCGCCCATTCCCGGATAACTGAAGATACCCTCAATGAATACCGTGCCTCCAATGAGTCCAGTAATCTCATAACCAAAAAAAGCGGCGATCGGCAATAACGAATTCCTTAAAATATGGCGATTATAAACGCGGGATTCTGAGGCTCCCTTTGCTCTAGCCGTTATAATGAAATCTTTATGCTTCGTATCGATAATCTCGCTTCGAAGATATTGAACAGTTGAGACGGTTGTGATGAGTGCCATCGAAAGGGCTGGAAGCAGTAAATGATAAAATTTGCTCATAAAATGTTGAAAGGTACCTGCTTCCAGCCCTGGAGCGACGCTTCCTCCCGTTGGAAACCAACCGAAATGAAAGCCGAACACCCACAACATAACCAAAGCGAAAATAAAAAGCGGTGCTGCAAATCCAATGTATGTATATCCTGTAATGAATCGATCCGCCCATGTGTCGTTATAGCGTCCGCTTATAATCCCAAGCGGTATCGCAATTATATAGGTAAGTACTAATGTAACGACGGATAACCAAAAGGTATTCATCATACGCTGGCCGATCAGTTCAGACACCGGCATTTTGAAGCGAAACGATTGTCCGAAGTCACCTTGAACAGCTTTCGTAATCCAGTCCCAATATTGTATATGCCACGGATTGTTAAGCCCCAGCCTCTCTCGCTGAGCATCAAGCACAGCCGGATCTACGGAAGGATCCAAAAGGCCAGTCAAAGCGTCCCCCGGCATGGCTTTAGCCATTAGGAAAACGAGTATGCTTAATAAAAAAATTTGAGGAATCATAATGACCATTCTTCGTGCAACTGTCCGCCACAACGTCTTCACCCTCTCCCAGGCAAAGCCACGTAATGTGTTTCTGAAATTGGTTTTAACGGATACGCCAAGCCTTCCTCGTCAAAATAGTTTTCAACCATTTGTTCAAATTCCACTTTTACCGCTTCTCGAATCGAGTTCTTTTCGTCCCGCTTCGCCGGATCAATATCAGGTATGGCCGAAATCAGCCGCTTTGTATAAATATGCTGTGGATGATTGAAAATATCGGATGTTGTCCCTCGTTCTACGAAACGGCCTTTATACATAATGCCAATATGATCACACATATGCCGGATAATGCCGAGATCATGACTAATTAATAAATAGGTAAGGTTCAGCTCCTTCTGAATGTCATGCATAAAGTTTAGCACCTGCGCTTGTACAGATACGTCCAGCGCTGATACGGGTTCATCGGCAATAATCAGCTTCGGCTTCAAGGCAATGGCTCTGGCAATCCCGATTCGTTGCCGCTGGCCTCCCGAAAATTCATGAGGATATTTATAAATCATTTCCGGGCTTAAGCCCACTTGTTCCAACAACTGCTGTACATTGCGCTTCTCTTCTGCAGCGGACAGCTTCTCAAAATTCCGAAATGGTTCCGCGATAATATCGAGCACGCGTTTCTTTGGATTCAAGGAAGAATAGGAATCCTGAAATATCATTTGAATGTCTCTACGAAAGCCTTGTCTTCGAAGTCCACCTGCAGCAAGCTGATGACCTTGGAAGAGAACACTGCCCGATGTAATCGAAGTTAAACCTATGATGGCTCTGCCTGTCGTGGTCTTGCCAGATCCGGACTCGCCTACTAAACCATAGGTCTGTCCTTGCTCCAAGGAGAAATGTAGACCGTCTACCGCTTTGATTGGTTGGCTCTTTCTACTAAAAAGGCCGCCACGATTCGGAAAATGCACCTTTAGATCGCTGATCTCAAGAAATGACATGCCGATGGTCCCCCTTTTGATCAGGGAAGTGGAAGTGCTTGTAGCAACTGCATCTGACGAAATGACCCGGAGAGATTTCATGCATCTCCGGATGCTCTTCATGTGCAGACTCAGCAATCCATGGCATCCTCGAACGGAAACGACAGCCCTTCCTGGGGAGATTCTGAAGAGAGGGCACAATTCCCTGAATGACGTGGAGCTTAGACTTCGCTTCACTGACAGTCGGAATGGATTGCAGCAACGATCTGGTATAAGGATGCTGCGCTTTATAGATAAGCGTGTAAATATCAGCAATTTCAACAATTTGTCCGGCATACATCACAGCGACTCGGTCAGCCATTTCTGCCACAACGCCTAAGTCATGCGTAATCAAGACAATGCCTGCCTTGCTTTCATTCTTGAGTCGCCTCAGCAATTCAAGAATTTGCAATTGTATCGTTACATCAAGTGCTGTAGTCGGTTCATCGGCAATCAATAGCTTTGGATCATTTGCAATCGCTATCGCAATAATGACACGCTGCCTCATCCCGCCGGACAATTCATGGGGGTACCGCCCATAAGTATGCTCTGGATGAGGAATCCCAACTTTAGATAATAGTTCTATCGTTCTATCCGATCTTTCCTTTTTCGAGAGCCTAGGCTGATGCAGGAGAATAACCTCTTCAATCTGAGAACCTACGATCATAAGCGGATTTAATGCTGATAAAGGATCTTGAAAAATCATGCCTATCTCTTTTCCTCTCAGCTTGTTCAGCATGGAGGGTGTCATCCCGACAATGTCCTGCCCCTGGTAATAGATATTCCCCTTTACCTTTGCTCTCGTATGGAGGCCCATGATGGAATAGGCTAGCGCACTTTTGCCGGAACCAGATTCCCCGACTATCGCAAGCACCTCATTTTCTCTAACCGTTATCGTCACATCATCGACTGCTGCATAATCATGATCTGCAATTCGAAAAGAAGTCGTTAAATTCTCAATTTTCAGCAGTTCTTTATTCCCAGTATGCAATGGAACCCTCCTTGTACAAACATATTTTCCATTAAATTAATATATGGAACTTTTTGTGTTTTCACCTCACATTAGATATAAATCTATATGACATAATTATGTCATTATTAAATCCAAATAACCCCAGAAACAACATAGAACTCAGGTGAAATATTCCTATCTGCGAAAATAGGAGGACAGTATGTTAAATAGTGCGATTGCCCTTTGCAGACTACGGATTGTGGACTTTTTATTATATCCAATTCTAAATAATGTTTTAAAAAAATACAATATGTGGAATGGATGATCTGGTCTTTTCAAAATACTATGAATTGTATAGCAATGAATAAATGCAAGTCGAGTTCTACGGATTAGATATTTCGGAAGGGTTGATCGAGCTGGCCCGGAAGAGATTGCCGGACTGGAAGGACAAGTTCTACATCGGGAACGTCATTTACAAAATATTAATCTTCTCATCGGAGAAGTCGGCTTGGTTCACAATTGCTTCATATGCTAAAATGACGAAAACTCGATACGCGTAAGGAGGGAGGATCTTCGTGGACCCCAAGTGGAAGGAACAGCTGGAGATTCCCGGGAAAACATCGCCATAATCATCGGCGGTGTTTTTTTGTGTTTGCTGAACCGCTGCACACGTCTCATTATCGGCGGTTTGAAGAAACTTTATGTTTATCGATGATTTACCTTGTCATCAGGTTTGATATGGCTATAGAGTTTAGGTATGACAAGGAATGGAGGGCTGAGCTTCATGGATCAACTATCTCCCCGAGACTATCATCAAATAGATGGAATTATTCAGGATCGGTTTAACTGCCGGAACGTGTTCGTGCATTCGGTTCTGGATCAGAATCAACCGGGAACGGTCTATGTAAACGATAGCAGTCATCCGACCTCGGGCTTAGTTGTTCACCGGGGTGGATGCTACTATGTGTTCGGTGATACCGCGGATTCTGAGTTTAACAGAGCGCTTATTGATTTTTTGCAAAATCGGTTCAATCATTCCAATTACTTCGATCTGTATGTATCGTCTCTAGATTGGATACGCTTGCTGGAGCCAGCGCTGAAAGGGAATGTGGTTCGATTAACCCGTTCACACTATATTCTTCGTGAAGATGCGGAAGTGAATCGCGATGCCGAAATACCCGAAGGGTATCAATTATCGGCGGTCGATGAACGACTTTTCATCAAGTACCGCAGCACGATGGACCGGACCTATGAGCTTCTGTGGGGCTCGGAGAAAGCATACCTTCAACACGCTTTTGGATTTTGCCTGCTGGCCAAGGACGAATTCGCCAGTGTTTGCAATACCTTCTTCGTAGGGGGAGGCCTGATCGCACCGGATATTGTTACATTGGATAACCATCGGAACAAGGGTCTTGCCGCTATTGTATGTACTTCATTTATTAAAGCAAGCAGAAAGCTGGGGCTAACCCCCTATTGGGATTGTGACGCAGGAAATACGGCATCCAACAGACTTGCCAACCGGCTGGGCTTCACTAAAGTAGGAGATGTACCCATTCTCTGGTGGCACGAGAATCAGGACGTGATTCATCAATACCTGAAGAAATATCATTACTCAACTGAATAAACGGTTTAAAAACCTTCCATTTGAAGCCTGGATATACTAGGGCTAATGGGAGGTTTTTATGATGAGCGGATCACAAGAACACAAGCATGTTGTTTAAACCTACATATATTGAAGGAAATCAGTAGGTTTAGAGGGGTGAAGTCCATGATTTTAAGAGGGCTTGTCGATTTTAACATCTCGTCGGGTCTGGACCCGAGCACTCTTTTTATTAATGAATGCGGGGGAGGACCCGCAGCCAGTTTGTTTCGAATTCCGGACGGTTCCATAGTCATTCTCCAGAGGGGAAGCATTAAGAAAAGGATGCGCGTCATTAAGGGTGATGCCTCGGAATGCGATTTTCATTTCGCCGAATTAAATCCGAATACAGCCCGGCTGTTCAGAGTCAAAGCGGAAGAGCGTTTCTTGCTCGTCTTCAATGGGAGAACGAGAGTAATGAAGATGATCAGAGTACCTGTGACCCGCGACACGGCTTTATTCGTCCTTGACCGGAACAGGCTCCACGAAAACGCGATTACGTTAGGCGGTCCATTCATTGATGATTTAGGGATTTTCAGTACCAGAAAAACGATAATCGTCATTCGCGGAGGCGTGTGCAAAAGATTTCGAATCCTGAAAAGCAGAGTAGAGACTCCGGATCTATTCTTTCAATTAACGGCAGCCAACGCGTCAAGATTTGGACTGAACAACGGCAAGAAATATCGATTGGCTTATAATCAAATAACGAACAGACTCGTGATTGGAATGCAGGTGACATAACCTTATAACAGGGTCTATCAGACAATGGAAAACGATAGTTGAATCAAGTACAAGAACGAGCAGGCGCCGCGGCAGCCTGCTCATTGTATTATATCAATGGGCGGTTATCTTCCTATAAAGAAAATGGAAAATATATGTACTGATAATGGTATAGTATATACGAATTGAAGCAGAGAGAGTGGGAATCAGAAGTGCTTTATTCAAGAAGCAAACCTATTCACGAAGCAAACCTATTCACGAAAGGAGAATGAAGGTTGTATGGCTGCAAAAACAGCGTTCTCGGAAGAGGAGCTGTCACAACTACTATCCCATTACAGCTTGGGAAAATACATAGACTCCATCCCGTTTACAAGCGGAACAGTACAAACCAATATCAGGCTCCAAACGACACAGGGGCAGTTTGTTTTTAGATATTATGAGAATCGCACGGTAGATTCCGTCTTGTTTGAAACGAACCTGCTTCTCTATTTGAAGGATCATCATTATCCCTGTCCGGCGCCACTCCGTAATATACACGGTACCTTGGTTGGCATTCATAAGCAGAAGCCTTACGTCATGTTTGAATTTATTGAAGGTCAGCATATTCAGGAGCCGACGGAGAGGCAACACAAGCAGCTCATCCAGAAGGTGGCGGAGCTGCATAACTTGACGGCAAACTATACGCCGGTTCATCAAGAATATCGATGGAATTACAGCATTGAGCTTTGCCGCGCATTGGCGCAGCAGGCATCAAAGCGTATTAACACCGCAACTTCACTAGAGAAATTATCATGGTTAGACAATGAACTGCTCCGGTTGGAGCTTCCGGAGTCGTTGCCCAAGGGGATTTGCCACGCGGATTTCAACTTCTCCAATGTCCTCTTTCAGAATGATGAATTTAGGACTTTGTTGGATTTTGATGATGCGAACTACACGTTCCTCCTCTTTGATCTGGTAGGATTGATTGAATCCCGGGCATGGCGCTACGATAAAGATACAACGCTCAACTTTAATGAGGCCAAGAAGGTTCTGTCCGAATATATGCGCTATAGACCTTTAAGCAGCGTCGAAAGAAAGCATTTGTTCGATGTGTATAAATTGAGCATTTTGTTTGATTGTGTCTGGTATTTCAATAGAGGAGATGCGGCGGATTTTTTTGAAAAAAGAAAGATTGACTTCCTGAATCGATCAGGAAGAAAGGCATTTTATCAGGAGTTATTTCCTTGTTGAATGTTTAATCGCCGAAAATCATTCCGATAGAGGAGCGTATGCCATATGATAAGACCTGCCGACCTGAAGGACGAAGATATTTGGAATATCCTTAGCGCAAGCCGGGAGGGGGAGCTGGAGAAAGTGAAGCAGCTGATTTCGCGCCGCCCCGAGCTGGTCCACTTCGTATATAACTACACGCCTCCGATTCACTTTGCCGTTCGCGAGGGACATCTGGACATCGTCCGTTTCCTGCTGGATTTGGGAGCCGATCCGACCTATCGTACTTATCCCTTCCAAGATTCGCTGCTGACGATGGCCCAGGATCGCGGCCATCATGAGATAGCGGAGCATCTTCTGGAGATCCTGTCTCTCCGGTTTCCTATCATGGAAGGCCTCGCCGGTTTTCTGGATGCTGCCCGTAACGGCGATCTTGCCCGTGTTCAATCGGAGCTGGAGCGTAATCCCAATCTGGCTCGCGTCAGCAACGACACCGGCGATACGGCGCTTCATCAGGCTGCAGCGGGAGGTCACCTGCAGATCGTGACGGCGCTTCTCGATGCCGGAGCACACGCGGACGCCGTACGCGCCGACGGAGTCCGTCCCATTAACTGCGCGCTGGATCAAGGCGACGGCAAATCAGCTCTTCTTGCCGGCGTGCTTCTGGAGCGGGGCGCCGCGTACAACATCTATCTGGCCGCGGTCCTCGGCGATGGCGTCTACGTTCGCGATGCGCTCCTCCGCGATTCGGCTCTGTCCAACTTCGAGGACACCTCGCACAGGCGTCCGATCTCGGCCGCTGCGCGGCGCAATGACCTCGGCATGGTGAAGCTGCTCCTCGATCACGGTGCGGACCCCAGCCTGCCGGAAGAGGGCGCGCCTCTTGGCCAGGCGCTCTGGACCGCCGTATACCAGAAACAGCATGATATGGCGAAGCTGCTGCTTGAGCATGGAGCGAATCCGAATACCGCGCCGGAGTCAAGCGGCAGCGTGCTGCTCCACGCGCAGAAAGACCCCGAGCTGCTGCGCATGCTCCTCAAGTACGGAGCACAGGACAACTCTGGCGACTTGGACAGCTTCCAAAGGCTGGTCAGCGACAACGCGCTTGCCGACGTTGAGCGGCTGTTGATAGAACACCCCGAGCTGTCGCGTCAAGCAAGCGCGTTCTGGGGTGAGGGAATCCTCAGCGAGCCTGCTAACCAAGGAAATCGCGAGATGCTCGAGCTGCTGCTCCGTCATGACGCGCGCGTGCCGGACGTTTCGAAGTGGGGCCGATACTATTATTTCAAGCACGATGAAATCTCCGCATTGCTGCTGCAGAACGGCATGAATCCGAATCACATGAACTGGCATCATGTCACGCTCCTACACGATATGGCGCAGGAGGGGGATCTGCGGAAGGCTCGTTTGCTGCTCGATTATGGTGCCGATATCAACGCCGTTGACGAGGAGTACCGTTCGACCCCTCTCGGCTTCGCAGCCCGCTGGGGTCAGCGCGAGATGGTCGCGCTGCTGCTTGCTCGAGGCGCCGATCCGAACAAGTCGGGCGCGCCGTGGGCGACTCCGCTAGCCTGGGCGCAGAAGAAAGGCCACTCCGATATCGAAGCCGATCTGCGGCGGGCGGGTGCGCGATAACGGCGGAGGGACACGAGAGCACGAGAGCACGAGAGCTTAAGGAGGCAGCTATGGCAACTAGAGTCTACTTGTTTTTGGAAGAAGAAGATTTCAAATTGGAGGCATGGGAGAATGCAGGGCCGGAGTACAAGCGCTGTATTGACAACCATCGGGTTGCCGTCCGTCCTGGCCGCAATTTGAACCATGCCGATATCGAAGTTCAGTGCGACGATGCAGGGCTGGCGCTGAAGTTCAGCCTGTGTGATATATGGCAGGAACAATCTTCGATGCTTGCGTCAATGAAGCAAAGCGTCGTCGAGGATGTACAGGATAAGGATTATGACTATTGGGATCAGATTCCCCCATTCGGAGTCGTTGAGCTGTACAGGATTGAGTTGGAGCGTAGAGAGGCGGCGACCGAAGCCGAAGTTACGGCTTTTCTCAGACTGGTCGAGCATTTCCTGAGCAAGCATTTTATGATGTATGTTATCCGAGAAAGTGAGATCCAGTCGATTCATTCATATATTATCGATTGGAGCAACGGCAACTTGAAGACGTTTACTCATGACGGGGAAACGGGCTATCGGGTGAAAACTTATTATTAATATGGACGAAGTCGTAGCTGATTTTAACCTGAAGCATCGGCGGGTGTTTAATCTGGCTTGACGGACTCTGCCACGTAAAAAAAATGCCTGGCTGCTTTTTAGATTAAAGCTGCAAGGCATTTTACCTTTTTCTAGTATAGGGTAGGAATCGGAGGACAGGAAACGGCCTCGACATATCTTGGATCAATGCCGTAGAATACCCAGAACGCTCCGTTCCATCGGTAACCTGAAATTCCCTCATATTCTACCCGAGTCGGGTAAAACCAGAAGCTATCCCCATTCCATAGCCAGACATAAGTATATTCATATACGCAGTCGACCATATAGGATACAGCGGGTTGTTCCGGAACGAATGCAGGGGGAGGAAGCAGCGGCGGTGCGGTTCCTTGGGATCCCGGCGGTGGTAGTAATGCCAGTTGATTTCACTCCTTATGAATGATTTATTCGTTATATATTATGTAGGTGAATAACCATTTGACTGTACAGATGCCTAATTCTGAAATTGCGGTACACGGCAGATATCATTCAGATCCACTGCAGGAAGTTGTATAATGAAGCTAAAAGAAATAGAGGGAGTGCGGCGTTTCATGCAAAGAATTGCCATTGATATGGACGAAGTCGTAGCCGATTTTAACCTGAAGCATCTGCGGGTGTTTAATCTGGATTACAAAGAGAATCTCACGATCGAGGACTTGATGGGGACGCGTCTTAGGGAATTGCGTCCTCATTTGAAGAATGAGATTAGAGCTTACTTGGATGACCCTGCATTTTTCCGTGATTTGGAGGTCGTGAAGGACAGCCAGCAAGTCATACAAGCCTTAAGCGAGCGGTACGAAATTTTCATTACGACGGCGGCCATGGAGGTGCCAAGCTCTTTCACCGCCAAGTATGAATGGTTAAAAGAGCATTTTGGATTTTTGAATGAGATGAATTTTGTTTTTTGCGGCGATAAGAGCATTATCCGCGCAGATTATTTGATCGATGACAATGTCCGGCAATTTAAACGGTTTGCGGGTCAAGGGATACTGTTTACATCGCCGCACAATATCAACGAAACCGGATATGTCAGGGTGAATAACTGGCTAGAGGTTAGGGATTATTTCTTGGGCTGAGACCGGAACGGAACGTCACCCGATAATTGTTATGAGGGGTCACAATAAGAATCAGGCCATCTCTTCTGCGCGATAACCGTGGGATAGTGGCCTGTCTTTTCGAACGATGCATGATAATTGACGTATGGCAGGTGAGCGTGATGCTTCAATCTTATTTATTTCCGATTTCATTCGCGTTCCTGACTTTTCCGATAGCGGCCTTATTCTTTACATTGCCTTTCTTGATCGTTCAATACCGTAAGCATGGGTACATTAATAAGTATCGGGCTATACTGCTTTATTTGTTTCTATTATATATGATGAATGCTTTCTATCTTGTGATTCTTCCGCTTCCGGCAACGATTCACAACAAGCCTCTCCATGTTTCGTCCTATATGCAGCTGATACCGTTTCATTTCATTCAGGATATTATACGGGAAACCAGCGTTGAGATCGATCGTCCCGCTACATATATTCGGTTGCTTAAAGAACGGGCCTTCCTGCAAGTCATGTTCAACGTGCTGCTCCTGGTACCGTTCGGTATCTTCTTGCGTTATTACTTTCGGGTAAATTGGGTCAAATGTCTCTTTGCTTCGCTCGGCTTGTCGCTTTTCTTTGAAATTACGCAGGTGACGGGCATTTTTGGCATATATGATTATCTGTATCGATTTTTCGACGTGGATGATCTATTAACCAATACGGCAGGCGGCATGGCCGGTTATATCGCAAGCGAATGGCTTTCCAGACATCTGCCCCGCGTAGACAAACTGGACGAGAATTTGGATTTAACGAAGAAGCGGGTATCTTATACTCGCCGGGCATTGGCTTTTCTGATCGACTGGCTTATCTTAATGCCGATTCTTATCGTGCTTGTATTACTTGACGCTCCTTACCCTTATGTAACGATTACCGTCATCTACTTCATCGGGATCACGTATGCAACCAATGGTCTCACGGCCGGCAAATGGGTCGTCCGTATACGGTTAAAGGGAAGCGGTGAACGCATCAAATTAAGCGAGCTCGTCATACGATATGGACTTCTTTATCTTCTTGCGGGGGTAATGAACGTTTTCTATATCTGGGCAGGGATCAATCAACTTCCGGCCCTTTTCCTGATCGCGTATACGTTAGGCTTGTTCGGATTTAACCTACTCTGTGCCATTCATCTGCTTCGTTGTGTATTCAATCTCAAGCGGCATTTGTTTTACGAAGCGAAGAGCGGGACATCTCATGTGATTAGCTGACGAGCGGGACGGGGGACAGCAATAATTCAAGCCAAAAGAGCAGGCGCCGCGGCAGCCTGCTTCTTGAATTGGCTATTTTAGTCGTGTGAGCTCGCGGATTCGGTTTACGGGAACGGCTGTAATCCCTTTTTCCGAAAACCGTCATTCCGGGCTTAGTCGGCAGTGATCCGTTGGTTCCATCCCTGCTTTGATTATGACTCTACCTTTTCAATAAATCATGAACGAACAAGGACCGGCGCCCGGCGCATATGAATAGTGCCACCCCAAAAAACCATTACCCGGAAATCCAGTCATGCATAGTGCGGCCGATACGAATCTGTTACGCTTTGTTTAACAGGGAACGCACGCCATTGACGATTAAGGCAACGGAGAATACACCTACGGTTATGAAGCCTGCCCCGTCGAGCAGAGGTTCCAAGCTTGACGCCCATTCCGGTACAGAGACGAGAATTAAGCTGAAGCCGCCAACGACGCCGCCGAGGTTGTTTAGAAATTTATACATGTCGTTACACCTCCTCTAGCGATAATACACAGCTTATGCATGAAAGATTGATAGTGTGATAGACGGCTGGGGTGAAAGATCGCTAGTTGGCCTTGATTTCTCTTTCGTCTCAAAAGTCTTCAAAATAAATCCAATAAATTAATAATGAATAAGTTTACTTTGTTTATTACTGGTGATATGATGCGGATAACGGCGCTTTCGCTTAGAGAAAGGAGTCTCTATATGAGGAAGATACCGGTTCTACGAAACAGGTAGGATCGATGCCATGCGCCTCGGCTGGCAAGAAGGCATGGACCAAATGCTCAAGCCGCATGTATTCTGGGATTCCGATGTAGCCAAGTGGATGGAGGGCGCAGCATAGAATCGCTTCCAGGACCGGAGTGCGCATGAACTGTATACAGCCGGGCACGTGATCGAAGCGGCAATTGCCCACTACTATTCAACGAATAGTAAGCGCTTTCTAAATATAATGAAACGGTTCGCGGATTGCATAGACTCGGCTTTCAAGCTTAACGTGAACGAATATTATTCCACTCCAGGGGACCAAGAGCTTGAGCTGGCGCTTGTTCGCCTCTGGCAGGCTACCGGAGAAGAGCGGTATCTGGAGCTCTCCAAGCACTTTGTAGATCGCCGCTGGAACAATGCGCTTTATCGTCCTAACGGCTCGAATTATACAATCGTTACGATCACGACTATTCCCTATTTTGCCTATGCAAACCGGGAAGCGGGCGATATGGCGGTGTGGCTAAAGAAGGAATTCGCGCTGTCTTGATGGGGAAGTAAGAATGGACGCGGAGGAGTCCGGCCTGTAGGCGAGGCAATGGCTGGATTCTCTTCGCTCGCCATACATGAATGCTTTATTAGGAGGGATACGTTAATGAACCGTATGTATAATACCGTCTACGAAGGGGATCACGGCTCGCGCATCACCTATCCGCTCGGCGGCATCGGCTCTGGCATGATCGGCCTGGAAGGAACAGGCGCCCTGTCCCACATCTCGCTTCGCCATCACCCCAACATGCTGCATGAACCGATGGTCTTCTCCGCCGTTTGCATCAAGCACGCCGAAGGCAATATCGCCCGTGTGCTCGAAGGACCGGTACCGACCTGGAAAGTGTTCACCGGCACGGATCCCGGCAACGGCCTAGGCGGCAAGCATTATGGACTTCCCCGGTTTGCAAGCAGCAAGTTCCACGCCCGCTTTCCGTTCGGTACGGTGGAGCTGCTCGATTCCGAGCTGCCGCTGGATGTGAGCATCACGGGCTGGAGTCCGTTCATTCCGCTGCATGCCGATGATTCCAGCCTCCCGGCTGCCGGGCTGGAGTTCACATTCGCTAACAAAACCGGGGAGCGGCTGGAGATCGTCTATTCCTTTAACGCGAGCCACTTTATGAAAGCGGCGGATAACGCCGGTCACCGGGTGCTGCGCACGGAGAACGGATTCGTCCTGGATCAGCCCGCCATCGACGGGAAGCCGTGGGCGCAGGGGGGATTCAGCGCCGCGACCGATCAGCCGCAGACGATCGTCAATTGCGCCTGGTTCCGCGGAGGGTGGTTCGACCCGCTTACGATGGTCTGGAACACGATCGAATCGGGCGAATGTCCGGAGAAACCGCCCGTAACGGAGGGAATGCCAAGCCCGGGCGCGAGTCTTTACGTGCCGCTCACGCTGGAGCCCGGCGAGCGCAAGACGATTCGGCTGCTGCTGTCCTGGTACGTTCCGGAATCGGACTTGACCGCCGGCGTTCCAGCTGCAGCTCCGGGCGAGCTGGGAGATGCTGCAGGACATACAGGAATCGGCTATTATAAGCCATGGTATGCGAAACAATTCGGCGGCCTGGCTGCCGTCGCCGGCTATTGGTCGGAGCAGTATGACCGTCTGCGCGCGGAGAGCCGCACCTTCAGCGATTGCTTCTACGATACGACGCTGCCGGAAGAAATCAAGGAAGCGATTAGCGCGAATCTGAGCATCCTGAAATCGCCGACCGTGCTCCGTCAATCCGACGGACGGTTGTGGGGCTGGGAAGGCTGCCACGACGACAGAGGCGCCTGCCACGGCAGCTGCAGCCACGTATGGAATTACGCGCAAGCCCTTCCTCATCTGTTTCCTGAACTCGAAAGAGGGCTGCGGCTTACCGAATTCGGGGAATGCCAGGATGAGCGGGGCCACCAGAACTTCAGGGCTCCGCTGCCGATCCAGCCTGCGGATCATCTGTTTCACGCCGCAAGCGACGGCCAGCTCGGAAGCATAATGAAGGCTTACCGGGAATGGCGAGTTTCCGGCGATACGGAGTGGCTGAAGCAGCTGTGGCCGAAAGTGGAGCAAAACTTGCACTATTGCACCGAGACATGGGACCCGGACCGGATCGGCATTCTTGTCGAGCCTCATCACAATACGTACGACATTGAATTCTGGGGACCTGACGGGATGTGCTCCTCGATCTACTTGGGCGCATTGAAAGCCGCATCGATCATGGCAGAAGCAATGGGCGAAGCCGCGAACGCGGGGGAATACGACGCGCTTTACCGCAAAGGCCGGCATTATATGGAGTCGGAGCTGTTTAACGGCGAATACTTCGATCAGAAAATCGTCTGGACGGGACTCAGAGCTCCTTCCCCATTCGAATTGCAGTCGTTCCAATCTCATTATTCGCCGGAAGCGGTGGAGCTGATGCAGGAGCAAGGCCCGAAGTATCAGTACGGCAAGGGCTGCCTCTCCGACGGCGTGATCGGCGCTTGGCTGGCGGAGATGTGCGGACTCGGCGACATACTCGACCGGGAGAAAGTGAGAAGCCACCTTCTAAGCGTATATAAATACAATCTGAAACGCGATTTGTCCAAGCATGCCAATCCTCAGCGTCCGGGCTATGCGCTCGGCAGCGATGGCGGGCTGCTGCTGTGCACGTGGCCGAAAGGAGGCAAGCTGGCGCTGCCTTTCGTCTACAGCAATGAAGTGTGGACCGGCATCGAATATCAGGTCGCTTCCCACTTGCTTGCGCTGGGATGCATAGAGGAAGGGCTCGAAATCGTGCGGGTCTGCCGCGACCGTTATGACGGCCGCAAGCGCAATCCTTTCAATGAATACGAATGGGGCCACTGGTACGCCCGTGCGATGGCTTCCTACGCCCTGATTCAGGGTTGGAGCGGAATCCGTTATGACGCATGCGACCGGACGTTGTTCATTTCGAAGAGCAGCGCGGGTAAAGGGGATTACAGCAGCTTCTTGAGCACTGGAGGCGGTTACGGCACAGCCGGGATAAAGGATGGAAAGCCCTTCGTCCATTGCGTCTCCGGGGAAATCCCGGTCGAGCGCATCGAATGGGTATGAAATGAACACGTTGCTTAGATGAATAGACTCCGGGAGGACAAGAAATGGACGGTAAACAGGAAATCAGAAGAAAATCAGGCATCAAAGAAATTGCCGACCTGACCGGATTCTCCCCGACTACCGTGTCGCTGGTATTGAACAACAAAGGAACATTCTCCGATCAAACAAAACAAACGATCCATCAGGCATTCGCGGAACTGAATTACGATCGGGCCGTCTCCGAGGGCCGCCAGTTCATCAGGCTGTTGATCGAGGAGTCTTCCTCAAGCTTGCAATCCTATCCGTATAACAGCGAGATCATCCAAGCCGTCGAGAGCGAATGCCGGCGGCTCGGTTATGAAATCATCCTGACGTTCGTAAGAGAGACGCCCGATCCGGTCGCTTGGCTGGAGAATGTCAGCGGCTTGATCTTGGTCGGCGGCGGCTTGATTACGGATGAGCTTGTCGAAGAGCTGAGACAATCCGGATTGCCGCTTGTGTTGGTCGATAACTACTCGCACCGGGGAGATGTATTGTCCGTTCATTCGGATCATTATGGTGCGGGTTATATGGCGACGGAATATTTAATCGGTCAGGGGCACGAACGAATCGGCTTTATCGGCGGGCCGGCCAAATACAAGCCGCTGGTCAACCGCTACGCAGGCTACTGTGCGGCTCTGATGGCTCACGGACTGCCGTTTGTTCCGGAATACGTCGCTTTCCCCGGCGACCGCAAGTACATCAAGGGCTATGACGAAATGAAATCGTTGATAGCATTGCCCGAACGGCCGGGCGGCGTCTTCGCGGTCAGCGATAAATCCGCCTTCGGTGCTCTGCAGGCGCTCCGGGACATGGCCCTTGAACCCGGGCGCGACGTCCAGTTGATCGGCTGCGACAACATTCAGGGCCAGCAGGAGATTTTCGGTCAAATTCCAACCGTGCATGTGCCGCGCGTTGAAGTTGGCGTGATGGCGGTCCGCTTTCTGATCGAGGCGATGAAAGGGAATCTGCTCCAGGGGAAGATCGTTATCCCTGGGAAACTGATACTGCCCAGCGGCCAATGACCATCCTGTTAAAGGGGAACGAGGCGCCATCCGGGGCAAAGGATAACGTTCAATTTTTACAGTTTCTAGCGGGAGGACAATATGAGATGAGTCAACTGAATTTATCGTTAGATAAAAGCTTGGAGCCATTTATCAAAAGGATATCTTACGACCGCCTTGGTGCTGCAGAACCTGAAGTCATGCTGGAGAGAATTAACCGGAATTTGACGAAGGTTTCGCTGACCTTTCAGCTGGAAGAAGCGGTTCAGCAGGATGATTGGCAGCTGACGATCGAGCCGGCCTTTATTCCTGCCTTCCACTCTGCCCCTCATCTATCGCCGACAGACAGCCATATCATCGACCAGCACAGCTTCCGCTCCCCGGCTCTGATCGCGAAAGATGACAGGCGAGTATTGACGCTTATTCCCGACCTCGACATGATGTTAAAAGGTACGCAGGTCCGGTGGTATATGGATAATGATGCGCCGCGCAATGTGTTGAAGCTGGGCATGAGCGAGTATCGGGTCAAGGGGCATGTTCTCTACGAGAGAAAAGCAGGTGCGGCATACCGCCCGGGGACCGTAGAAATCGGATTTTATCTCATGACCTTCGAAGATTCAGAGGCGCTTCAGAATCCTTGGCGTCCGGTCCTGCAGTTTCTGTGGGAAAGATGGGGATCGCAGTTGTTTCAAGCCGGTGATCCTCTTGAATTGCCGTTAGACCGATTAGTGCAGTATACGTATCAATGGGCCTTCGATAATTGGGGAGAAAGCGTATGGCAGGAATTCGATCTGGACGGCACAAGAGTCGGAGCTGCAGCTTTTATCGTGAATTACACGCAAAGTCCCAACTATCCCGGTCCGGTGAACGAAAGAGAATTCCGTTCCATATGGAATCAAGCTTGGTTCAGCTCGCTTCGCTCCGCTACCGGCGTCTTTCGCTATGGCACGGAGAAGAACGATCCCGATTTGATCAGACGCGCCAAACTTACGAAGGAGCTGGCGTTGTCGGCACCTCAGCGGGAGGGGATTTTCCCGACGGTGATTGCAACGGAGATGGAACAGCTCGAGATCGGCGGCCAATTGGTGAACCGGTCGAAAGGCTGGGAGACCGCTTTCTGGGGAAATTCGAACCGGAATCCGATTCAAACATGGGGTTCGGTCAAGAATGCGCCTTACCATGTGCTCGATATGAGCTGGACGACCCTTTGGATGCTGCGGTGGTATGAAGAATTGGAACAGGACGACAGGCTGCTGGACTATGCGGTCCGGTATGCGGATGCTTTGCTCAAGCTGCAGGATGACAAAGGATTCTTCCCGGCCTGGTTGGACTACCATACGCTGCAGCCTATCGAAATATTGAAGGATTCGCCTGAAACGAGCGTTTCCGTTACATTCTTAATCAAGCTTGCCGAGCTGACCGGTCATAAGCAGTATGCTGAGTCCGCTCTCAGAGCGGCGAATATTGTGGCTGAAGAAGTCCTGCCGGCCGGCCGCTGGGAGGATTTCGAAACCTATTGGTCCTGCTGCACCTTCGCAAATAAGGAGTATGTCGGGCGTAAATTTGACCGGAATAATATGTACAAACAGTGCAACTTCTCTATGTTTTGGTCCGCGGAAGCATTCATGAGCTGCTATAAGCTTACGGGCGATGAGGCCTATCTGAAGCTGGGGGAGCGCTGCCTGGACGAAATGCTGATTTCGCAAGCTTCCTGGCAGCCGCCGTATATTCATGTGAATGCGCTCGGCGGATTCGGCGTGATGAATTGCGATGGCGAATGGAATGACGCCCGGCAAAGCTTGTTCGCCGAGATCATTCTGGATTACGGGATCGAGCTTGATCGGACCGAATATATCGAGAGAGGCATGGCCGCATTGAAATGCGCGTTCGTGATGATGTACTGCCCGGAGAACGCCAGAACCAAGGTTCAATGGGAGAGGGTATACCCGTACTTCAACGAGAAGGATTACGGCTTCATGATGGAAAATTACGGGCACGGGGGCGAAGTGAACGATAACGGAGTCGGGATCGGAGAGTTCACCATCTTCGATTGGGGGAACGGGGCGGCTGCGGAGAGTTACTTGCGGATCAAGGATCACCATCGGGAGCTTCTGACGCGGTACGGAATGTAAAATAGCTTTGTTGATTAACAGCTATTATATCAACAATTATTCGAAGGCAGCCGGCGATCGGCTGTCTTTTTCTCAACTATTATCTCTATAACAATAATAACATATTTAATGGCGGTAATTATTTATTGTAAAACGATAAATTTTGTGTTAAAGTCAAATTAAATTAAATAATAAGTGAGGGGCTTTTTATGGAACGAGGAACAACACTCTTTTTAAAGGCGGCCGTTATTCTTATCGGAATTCCAGTTCTTGCTTTGTGCATATTTGTGGTGCCAGAGATAGCGAATTTTGCCTCGGAATTGTATCCGGACCATAGTTATTTGAAATATCTTGTTTTAATCGATTTGTATGCAACGGCGGTTCCGTTTTACTTTGCCCTGTATCAAGCATTTAAACTTTTAGGCTATATTGACAAGGACAAAGCTTTCTCGGAATTATCGGTACGGGTTTTAAAGAATATAAAATACTGTGCCATTACAATCAGTGGCTTGTATGTGGCAGGCATGCCGCTCTTCTATCTTATAGCGGAGAAAGACGATGCCCCAGGTATCATAGTCATCGGAATGGTCGTGATTTTTGCCTCCTTGGTGATTGCCGTGTTTGCCGCTGTTCTCCAAAGGCTTTTAAAAGAGGCTATCGATATAAAATCAGAAAATGATTTGACGGTCTGAGGTGAATAACATGGCGATTATAATCAATATTGACGTGATGCTGGCTAAAAGGAAAATGAGCGTAACAGAACTTGCGGAGAGGGTTGGAATAACGATGGCCAATCTTTCCATATTGAAAAATGGAAAGGCAAAAGCGATTCGATTATCCACTTTAGAGGCGATTTGTAAGGCTTTAGAATGTCAGCCTGGAGATATTTTAGAATACAAAAGTGACGAAGACAGCATCATTATCGGTTAAATTCCGCATGACAGAATGGATTTTAAAAAACGGTGCAAATGTAAACGATGAAGATCCTGGCCCTTTTTGAATCTCCATAAAGAGGAGATAGACATCATTGAAACCAATCATACAACTTTTGCATTTTGGCTATCATCAGGCGATGAGCTGCATATTTCCTGTTGCAATCTTTGGAACTTTAGCTCTCTCCAGCGTAATCGAGGTACCTTTCATTCATCGGTATGATGCCATTCTGCTTATCCTTCTTGGCGTGCAATACCTCATGTACCGCAGCGGATTAGAGACACGCGATGAAATCAAAGTTATTTGCGTATTTCACCTCATCGGTTTGTTGCTGGAGTTATATAAGGTAAGAATGGGATCATGGTCATACCCTGAGCTTGGGTATACGAAGCTGCTCGGTGTACCGCTCTATAGCGGATTTATGTATGCGAGTGTAGCCAGCTATATGTGTCAGATCTGGCGGAGACTGCGGATGGACATGACCGGCTGGCCTGGGCTTACGACCGCAGCGCTGCTAGGAGGAGCCATCTATTTCAACTTTTTCACCCATCATTTTATTCCTGATTTTCGTTGGTGGCTGACGGCGCTTGTATTTATTGTCTTCCGGAAAACATGGATCATATATCGGGTACGGACCATAACATATCGAATGCCATTATCGCTCGCTTTTATCATTGTAGGTTTTTTCATCTGGTTAGCCGAAAATATAGCCACATTTTTTGATGCTTGGAAATACCCTGACCAGCACCAAACCTGGCAGCTGGTTAGTTTCAGTAAGATCAGCTCGTGGTTTCTTCTGGTAATCATTAGCGTCATCATCGTTGCACAGCTTAAATACGTTAAGGCTAGTCGAACAACGAACAATTCATAGTCGAGTTAAGATTAAGAAAACGTATAACGTATAACGATAGTGGAGGAGTTTACAGCTATGCAGCTCCTCCTACCTTTTTTTGAATAAATTGTATGCCGGGGCTGCACAATACTGCTGGATTCCTTATATGGCTGATAACGCGGCTGCCAAAAGCTGTGATCTGTTCTGAGGTCTCCAATAGACCTCAGAACAACGGCTTGATTAGCGAATAACAAATAATAATCATGAGCAGGATGGTAATGTGATTGAGTGAGTAGATAAACATCGATTTCGCCCACGCCGTCGCTTCCATACGGCGGTAGCCAATCAGGCTGAGCAGTATCCAGGTTATGCTGAGTAGGGCTGCCGTGATTGCGACAAACGGACTAAAAGACCAGAAGAGGCCGCTCGACATAAACAGAGCCACAAGATAAACGTTTGTCTGTACATAGGTCCGTTTCATGCCTTTGACGACAGGTAACATCGGAACTTTGGCAGCCTTATATTCGTCATAACGGCGAACGGCAATCCCGTAGAAATGGGGCATTTGCCATAATACCATCAAAGTAAACAGTGCGGCGATGCCGGTATGCGATAAATCGGAAGTAATGACGGCCCACCCGATCAGCGGCGGAGTCGCCCCCGAGAGGCTGCCGACCTCCGTATTGTAGACGGTTCTTCGCTTTGTCCACATCGTATACGGCACGACGTATAGAAACAACCCGAGAAAGCCGAACAGCGCCGCAAGCGGCGATGCGGCATACAGAGAAACCAGCCCTGCCACTGACATTATGCAACCGATGATCAGACCTTTCACCGTATCGATCTGGCCTGTCACAGTCGGGCGGCGCTTCGTCCTTTCCATGAGAATGTCAATGTCCCGATCATACAGATTGTTAAATGCGCCAGCAGACCCGATCACAAGCGCTGCGCCTATGAAGGCAAGAACAATATCGGCAATCTTGCCGAATAACGGCGTACCCGTCACGTATAACGCCATGCAAATTCCAGCAAACATGGCGATCAAATTCGATTTTATAATGCCAACTTTTATCGTATCCAGCAGCAATCTGGAGAACGAAACGGGCTGAAGGGTATAGCCCGCATCCATATGGTTTCCTTTCAATGCGCTCATGAATCTCACGCCCCCTGACAATCCTTAGTATTGTTTTAATCCTATCATAGAGTCCCCCGGTAACGTCCGGTTCTGGCAATCCATCACCGATCTGTCAAAATCTTTTGTCGCTTTTATGTCTTTGGACATATTTTATCACCAATTTAGGTATTGTCTGTCTTATTCAATTAAGTAACCAAGTCAAAATCCGCAAAAAAAAAGGCGATGCTGAACTTACGGAGAACTACAATCTAATATGCAACAGGAATGACAAGGCCCTTGCAAAGAAAGTGGTGAACATCATTGGACGCATTGGAGTACCGCATCACCGATGAGTGGGATCAAGCCCGTTGGAACGGAGCGGAACGAATCTACGAGCAAGCATTTCCCCTTGACGGCAAGAAAAGCCGCGACATTATTCGCCGCATGTTCGAAAAGGGCATGTGCCAGCTGCACACAATCGTTCAAGGCTCGGAAACCATTGGGATGGCGTTAACAGGAGTAGATCATCAAGCTAGCGCTTTGCTAATCGATTATTTAGCCGTTCGTCAGGATGTACGCGGAAGCGGATACGGCCGATTATTGCTGGATCGTATCAAGCAATGGGCGCGCACGATTGCGGGCTGCAAAGGGATCATCGTCGAAGTCGAATCCGAACCAACGGAAGAAAACAGCCGGCGAATCCATTTCTGGGAAACAAACGGCTTCCAGCTTACTGCTTATGTCCATCAGTACATTTGGGTGCCTGAGCCCTATCAGGCGATGTATGTAAACTTCGATGAGACTAATCGGTTGCCGGAGGATGGGAAGATACTGTTTCGCAGCATTACTCGATTTCATGAAAAGGCGTATCGTCGTATGTAGCCTTGTCCTGGCACACGCCATACGCCGGGAATGATCTGAAGGTCGACGGTAAATTTGACTCAAGAATGGAAGCCAAAGACGGCCGGTTGGCAGGCGATAAAGACAATTTCAAAAAAATATGCGGAAACGGTTAAAGAAGACTAAGAAACTTTTGCAGCCCTAGAAGCGCATGCCGACATCGGCATGCGCTTTTTTTTGTACGCGGGGCAATTGCATCCGTGGTTTGTTATCACGGGGGATTAAGTAATGTCAATGTTAAACATTTACTTGATCAGGGGAGAGTTGAACGTAACGAGCGATGCACAGCAGCTATTAGAATTACGCTGTTTTCGTAAGAATTGTTGCTATCTTGACCATACTGATAAAAGGTTGACTTTCAACTAGTACATTGGAGTTAAAGGATGGTTAATGTGAAAGATGAATTAAATATCTATTTAGATGAAACGGATACTCCGTTTTCAAGATACTATAGCTTAGATGATGTTCACCTAAGCTCTGATCTTGAAGATTTTATTTTGTCAAAGCAACACAGTGGTAGAAGAAAAGAAGTAGAAATATTTTTTTTAGGTCAGAATAATTTTGACGAAAAGACATTGCAGGCTGCCACACATAATACTTTTTCTAACATCTTGAAGGAAGAGAAATATACATATGCTAGAAATGTCAAAAAGGCTATTGTTTTGTTTGTGCTTGGTATTATTGTTGGGATGGTTTTCTTGAAGTTTTCAACTACTCATGCTTATATTGCAGGAGTTTTAAGCATTGTGTGTTGGGTTTTTATTTGGGCAGGTACAGAGGTTTATTTTTTTGATAATCAGCAAATCAAACAAAAAATTAGAAAATGCAGGAATATTCTAAATGCGAATGTGCGCAAAAAATAGACGATTCGTATCGCCCTACGAAGAAAACAGTCATAAATAAAATAAGACCTGGATTTATCAGAGGGATACATGTTCTTATCCAAAGCCATGGACAAGAACATGTATCGTTTGCCGAAAAGGACAAGAATATATATCGTTAGCCGCGGCCTATTCGTCGGCCATGCCAGTAAGCTAACGGGCGGCAGGATAGTCAAATAAATGTGATACCCTTAAATAAGCTGCTTGCCAGTTGGCAAACAGTTATTTTTATTGTGCAAATGATTTCCGTTAAATGAATGAATCGATAATGTATGATGTATCGGCATAATAATGCTGGCCAAAATGAAAAGAGTTTCATCGAGTTAGGGATATACCAGATTGAAACTGGGTTCTATCCCGATGGATTCGTGGAGGCTTTCTTTATTTCAATAGAGCACTTCAAAATAAAAGGAAAAGTCAAAGACCATGTAGTATCTCTTATGGATGTATTTTAATGAGTCTTTACAAAAAGAGAAGGGCTGGTTTGAGAGGATGGCACCTATGGCGAGATTTAGTAAGGAACAAGTGAAGGTGAAAAAAGGCCGGTTAATTGACCAGCCTTACATTGAGGAGTATCCCCGCATCAGGGGTTCTTTACACTCGAAGTACTTTTACCACTAACCTTTTTATTGAGCCTACAAACCGAGGTTTTGTCCATGAAGGAGAAACGAAAATCGTATACATTCCTAGTCGATTTCCCCCCCATAAATCAGTAATAATTCCATTGCCAATAACCGCTGTCTCATTCTTTTGGGTGCCGAGTATATCCAGAGCAGACATAAATGCTTTTTTCTTCGGTTTACTCGCTTCGAACATAGCCGGAATCTCATTAACCAGCTCGTTTCCTTGCGCAGGAGGTTTACTATTCGAGACGATAATCAGCTTAATCGCATATCGGGACTTAAAGTCTTTTAGCCATTTCATCATCAAATCCGATGAAAACTCAGAATTCTTCGGAATTAATGTATTAGTCCAGTCTAATATTATTCCTTTAATTCCTGCCCGCTGCAGCGCGTCTCCGTCTATGTCATAAATGGATCGCACAATCTGGGAAGGCCTGAAAATAGCCATAAGCTTCCTCCATTACAGTTAGTTACAAACAAAGCTGTATATAGGTTGCCTTTTCTTTCATTTTTAATACCTTTCTGACTGAAATGAGGTCTAGGAATATTCCTAACTAACGGGCGCGACAGCCTGCTCGTTTTATTAAACTAAAGGGCAGTAGAACGTGGTATTGTAGGAGTAAACTGCACATTAGGAGAACTAGTTTTATGATTGATAAAATAAAGACGTGGGCTAAGCAGCTAAAAAGAAAGGTCTTTGTACTTTATTTTGCATACAAGGATAACCGCACTCCTTGGTATGCAAAATTATTTGCCATATGTGTTGTTGCCTATGCCTTTAGCCCAGTTGATTTGATTCCAGATTTTATTCCCATACTAGGCTATCTAGACGATGTGATATTAGTTCCTCTTGGTGTTACGCTTGCATTGAAATTGATACCTAAAATGGTGATCCAGGATTGCACAGTAAAAGCAGAGGAACGAATAAAGCATGGAAAACCGAAAAATTGGCTTGTAGGAAGTTTAATTATTATAGTGTGGATAGTAGCCGTATTGTGGATTTCTATTGCCACATATCGGTATTGGTTGAACTAAAGGGAGACAATAGTTAAGATTATTATGATTGGAGCAGGCGCCGCGGCGACCTGCTCCAGTTCGTTGAAGTAACGGGCAGATTAGCGGAGAGTACAGATATTTCTTCTTCTACTCATTAGTGAGATAATCGGAGGAAAAGGAGTGATTTCAATGGATTGTTGCTCGCCTTCAAATAACACACAAGAGGTTAATATAAATTGTCCTTCATGCGGCGAAAAGGGGAGGAACGTGCAACTTATCACGCTCAAGTCATTGCTTAAAGCTAGTGTTTTAGAAACCATTGAACCTGAGAACACTTACGTATTTTGTTCGAGCCCCAATTGCTCTACCGTCTATTTTAGTGGGAACCACTCTCAAATATTCTCCGAGAGCGACCTAAAGATGCCTGTGTACCAGAAGAACTTAGGCTTTGATGTACCTGTGTGTTATTGCTTTGGCTGGACGCGAGAACGTCTCATCCAAGCGGCAGGAACCGACCAAAAACCTGCCGCCGACCAAATCAAAGTTCACGTTCAGGCGGGGCGATGTGGATGTGAGGTAAACAATCCCCAAGGGGCATGTTGCTTAGGTAATGTGAACGCTTTTGTACGGGGTATCAAAGAGGTGTAAGCTGTCACTCACATCACTTGGGGGTGTATACATGGCAAAAAAGAGTAAGTCAGAGGAACGAATGGAGCGCATGCAGCATCATATTCTAGTTTGCCGTGGACCGAGTTGCTCTCAAGCCTCCTCTGAAGAAGTATTGATAGCGATGCGTAAACATGTGAAAAATGAAAACCTTGATGAAACAGTGCGAATTACCGTTACAGACTGCATGTTGCGCTGCTCTCAATCTCCGACAGTTGTTGTCTATCCTGATGGAGTATGGTATCAGAAGATGACCCCTGAGTCTGCGGAGAAAATTATAAAGGAGCATCTGTTAAGGGAAGAGATTGTGGTGGAGAAGGCTCAATATTGTTTAGTCGATGGGAAATTCGTGCCTTGCAAAGTGAGAAAAGGCATTAGCAAATAATGTTAAGCTAACGAGTACTATAGTTGAATCGAGTACACAAACGAGCAGGCGCCGCGGTAGCCTGCTCGTTTTATTGAGCTAACGGGCAGGATAGTTCCAATATATGGTATTATTATTTAGGCCATAATTTTGCTCATTGAAGACATATATATAAAGGAGGCCATTCCTATAATGGAAGTCGGTATCAAGAAGTTTCTTGCGTTTTGTAGAAAACTGATACGTGGCCCGCACAATACGGAACTAAGCAAAGCACGTGTCAAAGTTGTAAATGAAAAAAGTGGGGAGGCAGAATTGAGTGGATTCAATATGAAGCGAATTGTGATATCGTTTTTTATAATCATTTTATTAGTTTTATTAGGTCTGTACGTAAAAGTAAAAATTGATATAAACAAGTTTGAAAATAAGATGCATGATTACTTAACAATATCTAAGGGCTACAAAGAAGAAGAGATATTAGGAATAAGAAGTGAATTAAGTAAGTTACCCAAATATCCGGTATACGTTACTTTCAAAGATGAACCTAACTTTACTTATACTTATGTATACTTGGGCTCAGAAAAAGGGTGGTTTCAATTCCCTCCTCCCGGTAACTATAATCCACGAGATTTTAAACATTTACAGGAGTCGGAACAATACTAATACGTCAACGCTATGATGATTCGTTCATCTAACGGGTACGATAGTTCAATGAACAGCAGAAGGATCCGCCTCGGCGGATCCTTCTTTACTTCTACACAAAATAGAGGGTTTTTGTACATATGTACTGATATGAAAATTTAAAAGATTTATAAATCGAAGGAAATAGGCAACCTTTCAGATCTTGAATTCGTCGCTATATATGTAACTATTTGTTAATGCGCAATTGAGGAGAGGGGCCAATATGAAGATATAATTGACACGTTTTCATACCCTTAATTATAGTTATAATTTAGTGTGGAACATAAAAATAAACAGTATTGATCCAAGGATAGCGAGAGGAACAGTATTCTACGGCGACACTTACTTAAATGAAATCACAACAGACGCACAAAACGGCCTCTGTCGTCGATGATCGGGCTAACTTATAGAGCACCAAGTGCGTACCTAGTCGGTACAGAGCTTGGTAAAAGGAGAGGATTAAAATAAAAAAATCAATACTTATTGCTGGAACTGCGCTATTATTGCTGACTGCAACGGCTGGAGTAACTGTATGGGCAAATTAAAGCGAAGGGAATACTTTACTATGAATTATCGTAAAGAAGATCTTAAAGAGGAACTCAAGTCCATTTCTAACTTCTTTAAGCGATACTGGGTGACCATTATAATTGCTATTGGTTCGGCAGTATTATTAGTTTCTTTATTATGGATACTTATTGTTTGGGTATCTCTAAGAACAGAATAATTAACAACTTAGAGATAGGAGGCGCTGAAAATCTTGGCATTGGTTAAAGGAGATTAATTCTGAGGTAATAATACTACAGCCGAGAATATAGAAATATGATAAAAAAAGGGGGGATTAATTGATCGGCAGTTTTGACCATGAAAAAAATTGCTACTTGCCATTAACACAATTAAATACTCCAGCAACCCCATACCATAGCCTCCACTACGTTCCGGTTCAGCAAAGATGATCTCGGTGTGGGCACAACGAAAACCACGTTGCACCCAAACCGAGATCATCTTCACGGCTGTTTTCACCACCTTCAATCGTCATCGCTGCGCGTTTATTAATCTCCTTAATTCAATTACTTATGGAGCCAGATCCTAGTTCACCGTCCCTAAATCCCAAGCGACCCCGGAACAAGCATCCGGGGTCGCTTGGGATTTTTTACGGGACTTGCAAGGAAGCTGACAACCTCTCGCGGCCATGCTCAAACATCATGGTTTTCTCCGCTTTCGCTATCGCTCCATCTGTCGCAACCCATCATGTTTTATGCAGCAGGGGGAACCATGATTCCTCTTTCGCTATCGCTGGGCGGGGATATCCCAAGAAACCTGTGTTAAAGCTAGCGCAACCGATGCCTTCATGGCTCTCCATGACCCCTCCGCTGGACCTGCTTCATTCGACATGGCTTTCCGAGATAGCCATCTCTAACGATTACTCGCCCAAAAGCCATATTTATATTCATGAAACGTTTCATACTAATGAAAATAGAATTGTTCCATCAGATCTGCCATATCTCGATTCAGTACGAACACTTTCGCTCACTCCATCTGCAAGGGTATTTTCCGCGTCTTCCTTGAAGATGAATTCGACAATATCGCCTTAAAACCGCTGTGGAATAAGGGTTTTTGGGTTATTTAGCAAGCCCTACATATAAAATCTGAAAAATGGTGAAGTTAAACCGGTCAAGCCAATTTATGCAGAGAGGAAGAAAATTACTCCTATGCCCGACAACGATAACCTCACTATTCATCCGTATACGATTGATCGCCTGTGCCGATCCAGAATCGATCCCGCCCACCTCACTTTTCAATCGATTGATAGCAAGGAGAGCGTGTTTTCTCGTACTTTGATCCTCCTAAAAGGTCACTCCTTGCCTGACTTTATTTATAAGCCGGTAAAAGACTACAGCAGTACGCTATTGACAATGGTCGAATTGAAAAAACAGCCGGACGGCAACAACGAACCAGAACCGAAACCCCCATCCAAGCCGCCAAAGCCGCCAAAGCCGCCCGGCCCGACGGTCGCCCCTGCCGGCCCGGCGAGTCGAGCCGAACCGATAATCGTCTCCTGGGATCTTTTTATCATGATCAAGTACCGGCAAGATTGGGAATCGAAGGGGTATGGCATCGGCGACCTGCTCTATACGACCACCCTGATGCCAAACGAAGAGTTAACTTTGGAGATAAAAACATGGGAGACCTCCAGGACCCAACAGGACGTAACCGATGAAACGGATCAACGAAACGTCAGCGACATTAAATCCACTAACTCGTCGTCAAATGAAACCTCTCAAGAGAACATGTCCAAAGAACATGAATATGTGGATGCCAAAGCAGGATACAGTGGCTTCGGTTTCTCGGCGGAAGTATCCGCGGGATATTCGTCCGACGTGATGAATAAACACGGAGAGATCGCTAAAAAAGCGGAAGAAACGTCCAAGCAATCAACCAGTGAGTACAGAGCGTCGCACAAAGTGAAGTTATCGCTTTCTCGCGAATCGGGATCGGAAACAAAAACAACGCGCAAGATCAGAAATATCAATCAAGCCCATACCTTGAATGCCAGCTTTTATGAAGTGCTGCAACAATTCGATGTGACGATGCGGCCCTACGATGTCACGTTACTCCTGCTAGGCGCGGAGCCGGATCTCGCTTCCAGGATCATCGGTGACTTTACGCTTGGCCACTTGATACGGCTCAGCAAATCTTCAGCATGGATACAGGATTTTATCGATTTTTATGGCGTCAGTCCCATTAAGTTAATCCGTGAAAGGTGGAGCCAGGCCCTTTATGACGGAGCTGGCGTCAAAATGGATTGGATGAAGGACCCCCTACAGATCAAACCGGAAGATCGCGAAGAATTTCGCAATACCATTCTGCAGTACGTACGTCCTGCGCCTTCTTGGATTGAACCGGATGAAAAAGGTGCGCTCCGATGGGGCTATGAGATCCTTCCCGGACAAGAGTTGCCTTTATTAAAGTACATCTACTCCTTTCACCCCTACAGCGTGCAGCAGATGGAGGCGCGGGTGATGGAGGAGAACAAGAGCATCGAGCTTGCTTCCGCCTATCAAAAAATCTTCAATCGGTATACGCAATTGCTCGTTCCGGAGTATTCAATTGAACTCATTCAGGGTGAGAAGGAACTGATGGTGATCAACTCCCCTTCCGTTACCCCGCTCGCCACAACAGCCAGTACGATTCTGTTTTCCGGTCCGTTTTACAATCAGCCGCTTGAAACATTGCACAACTTTGTCGAAGAGTGGGCCATCAAAAACATCACAGGACCACTGAAACAGTTGCAAGCCGATCTGTTGGAAAACCCGGATAGTCAGGCAAAAACATGGTCGGCCACAATGCCGACACAGGGAGTATACTCGGATGTAGCGCTGGGGATCTGTTCCGGCGCGGAAGATTACTATGAGATTCAGCGTCAATTCGATCTCGAACTGAAAAAATTGGAAGTGGAAAAGCTCAAGTTGGCGAATGAGAAGCTGAAATGGGAAAATCAACTCCTGCAGCAAGGAAAGAGTATCGAAACTGTGATCGTGCAAAACAAGACGGACAATACCAATCTGGAGCTCGACTTGACAATTGGCAAAGTGGATCTTCCCACACGGGTAGAAATCACAAAAACGCCGGATCAATAGACCTCAGGGAGATATTTGTATGGGAAACATTTTGGAAGACCTGCTTAATTACCCGAAACAGAAGCTAGGCATATTAGGGCTCGCTGAATTGGACAGGTATTGGGAACGAATTCAGTTAGGACTCGACCGAATGACCGCTTTGAATGAAGTGACGAACAAGTACATGAAAACAATTGCCACTCGCGGTACTCCTATAGAGTCAGAGGGGAGCAAGGTGCAGGTTCTTCCGCTTTCCGTTTCGTTGGCTGCTCTCGAAATCATGGCTCTATACGCAGCTTACGACGAGCTGGCAAAGAAGGAATATGCCGAGATCCGCCAGGATCTCAAACCCGATTTTGACAGCCGGGCGGCGTCCAAAGGTATGGCGCCGTGGCAATATTATCAATGGCTGCGAAAATACTATTATGCAAAAGGTGTCAAGAATCCGCCAAGCGAAGTGAACAAGATCAAGAGAGATTTCAAATTTCTGGGACGGATCGTAACAGGGGGAGTGCACCCGGATTTTGAAAAGGTGCTACGACAAGCGGAACAAACGATCAACGGATATGGAAAAGAGGTCGCAAACCAAATTTCCCAAGCGATCAGCAACGAACCAATCGGCGGCTTTGTCCCAAGACCCTTAAACAATGAGAAGTCGTTAAGCCTTCATGCGCTCGGTAGGGCCATCGATATCGATGCTCCCTGGAATCCTCATCTTATCGGAAACAAAGCGCAGGCCATCGATAAGATCTTGGAGGACGCGGGGATTCCGGAACGCGTAAAGGAAATCGTCGGAAGAAAAGAAGTGTCCAAGATGGATGAGAAAGATGCGGAAGAAAGCTATGAGAAAATAAAAAAAACCTCCGAAACCGTTCAGAAGTTTCTGGACGATTGGCTTCCCGAATGGGAGAAAGAACAGCAGGCAGAAAAACAAGAGCCCCCGGATAACGAAACGGACGACCAAAAAAAGAACCGCGAAAATCGGGAAAAGAAGCTCAAATTGCTTGAAAACCTGCTCATCGCGTTCGAAGTCTTGAAAACGAACAAGAAAGGAGACATTTTGCGTGACAAAAACGGAAAAGTGATTATCAATGTAAAGAAATTACAATATATCAAGCTCATTCAGCAAAAGGGCTTGATTACGATTCCGTTAGAATTATACAAAGCACTCGCCAAGCATGGTGCCCATCTTGGCATCGAATATCACGAGGCCAAAGACATCATGCATATAGAGCTTTCTCCTCAAGGCTGGTACGGGAATAAAAAAAAGATTGAGACAAAATAACTTTGAATTCAAAAATCCCAATGGAACCCGGCAGCCTTTGCCGGGGTATCCGGCTCATTAGCCGTCCTTTTAAGGACTGTTTTCATATTATCAGGTCAGCCGGGGAGCTAAGACGACATTACGACTGGTTGTGCCCCAGGCACCGTTCCAAGAAGGTGAACCAGAAAGCGTCTTAGTAAATGTACCAAATTCCAATACACCTGATCTAGACCGGGTGGTGGGTGGGGCATTGTCTCTTTGGGACGTGGGGGTGTTTCGAGTCAGCGTGTGCGATCCTCTCCTGATTGATCGCTCCTTTGGCCGGACTCGTCCACTGCAGGCGGCTCTATGCCGGTACTATGCTCAATATTGACTTTCCTTGCTCTCCATTTACAAATCAGTTCAAAAAAAAAAACAAAGCCCTGTAAAGGGGCTTTGTTCTCTGTTTCTTGGGGTATTAATTACTCCTCGTCTTCGTTATCATGGTTTTCATGATCGTGACTTTCATGTTGACCGTGATCGCCGTCATGGTCATCGTCATCATCATCGTCTTCGTCCTCTTGCTTGCCGTCATGGTGGTCATCGTCCCGGTCATCACGAGCGAATTGCTTTTGCTGCTTCTTCTTTGCTTGCTGCTCTTTATGAGCTTTTTGCCAAGCTTCTTGCAGTGCTTTTTTCTTAGCGATTAGCGCTTTTTTCTGCTCTTTTTGCGTTAGTTGATCTTTATTTGCGAGTTGTTCCTTCTGGTCATCTTGCTCTTTTTGAACGTTTTGAACGTTAGCATTGACGTCGTCATCATCTTTTTCTTGTTCATATTTCAACACTTCAAGCCGATCCGTCAATTTGATTTCGACTTTGATTTCCACCTTGGCCGGTTCGACGGCGAAATGCTTGAACAGCGCATCCAATACTTGCTGTTTATTCATGTTTTCTTGCAATTTGAGAGCATCCAGAAGCTGCTGGATAAATTGTGTAGCTTCGCTGCCTGTCAGGTGGTTTTCCTGATCCTGGCCGCGGTTAATTTCTACTTTGGACTCGACCTTGGCTTGTTCCCGTTCGAGCTCAATTTCAATCTTTAGGCCATTGCCTGCGATTTTAATTTCCAAGTCTTTCAGCTGATCGAGTTTGATCGGTCCTTCACTTGCACTCGGTTGAGCAGCTGCAGGCTTAGGCGCCGCAACAGCCTTTGGAGGGACAACGTATGTACCGCTTGCTGCAGTCGGTTTGTCCTCTGTTGTTGCGGACGAATCATGATCCGCGAAAGCGACGAATCCATAAGAAAGTACGATAGAGCATAGTGCACCGATTAGCATATAGGCAATTTTCTTCTTCAAAAATGGACCTCCTCAAATTTGCATGTATGTTTTTTGGTTCATGGCAGCCAATATATGAATTCGTCATGTAAGTCTGGTTTTTAGTCCGTTTGGTTCATTTCTTCTTTACAAAAATCTGCCGGATAACATGGAGATGTATGCCAATATTTTGTTTATTATCATTAGCTTATTCAATCTGGGTGTTTCGAAAAATAAAAAGAAGGCTTGAGGTACCAGATGAAACTCGAACCACACAGGACGCAAGGGCATTGAACTACCATGAAAATTGATCGTAGTGACATCTAAAAGAGGCAATATCAAAGAAGGGTGCAGCTCCTTAAATTTTTAAAGATGTAGCACCAAGTTAATTAATTCTCGAAAGATAGTAGATCAAGAAACCTCTGAGATCGAAACGGCATATCCTAAGCTTTCAAGTCTTCGAACGGAATTCCTAACAACGGCAGCTTGTTTATGCCTCTCAAAGTAATCTTCGCCTAGGTCCACATACATTTCTTTTCTAGATAGCAAATAATAAGCGATTCTTAACATGGCATGAGCGACTATAATAGCGGCTCGTTTCCTGCCTTTTTTAGCAAGTGCTCGACGATAGGAAGTTTTTGGATGCACCCACTGAATGCGCGGCTTCTGTTAAAGCAGATTTCAAATATTTGTTTCCTTTCTTTCCTTTGGAAGACTTTCGTTTGCCTGCGCTCTCATTATGACCAGGAACTAAAGCCGCCCAAGAACATAAATGAGCCGCACTAGGAAACTGTTTCTCAATGTTTGTTCCAAGCTCAGCTAAGATCTGTTCCGCCATTCGAGGAGCTATACCAGGTATGGAGTCCAGACGTTCTACATCTTCCTGAAATGAGCTAACTCTCTGGGCAACCTCTTGATCTAACATTTGAATTTGTTCCGACAGAAAATCGATGTGAGTTAGAATGGTTTTGATCATTAAGCGCTGATGGGGGTTTACGTAGCCTCGTAGAGCCAGTTCTAGTTCGGATTTCCTCTTTTTCAGTGAGCGTTGAGCCAGGTTTGCTAGTTTCCCAGGATCGTCTTCGCCATCTGCAATTGCTCGAAGCATATCTTTAGATGAGACGCCCATAATATCGGAAACAACGGATCCGAGTTTGATGTTTGCGCCTTCTAAAACCTTTTGAATTCGATTGTGCTGTCTGGCACGTTCTTCAATGATGCTTCGACGGTACCGAACTAATTCCCGGAGTTCTCGTTGGGTTCGGTTTGGAATAAAACTAGCTTTCAGAAGTCCGTGGCGAAGGAGTTGGGCGATCCACTCCGCGTCTTTGACATCGGTTTTACGTCCTGGAAGTGCCTTCATATGCTGGGCGTTCACGACTAAAAACTCAATGTCTTCAGCTTCTAAGAGGTTAACAATTGGCTTCCAAAAAACGCCTGTACTCTCCATCGCGACATGAGAACATCCGTGGTCTTTAATCCAGTCGATCAGTTGCAACAGAAAGACTGTTTTAGTAGGAAACGTACAAATCTCCTTTCCTTCAGGTGTCATCACACATGCAGTAATAGAGTCTTTATGAACATCCATTCCACATGCGCGTTCAATGAGAACATCCATTGAAAGATTCCTTTCTACGGCTCTGTAATTGGAGCTGGTGCAACAAACCAAATAGGATTAATCTACCATGAGTGCTTCCCCAAAGGGGAGCGACATTCTGTGATGCACCGTGGTCGTCGGAGTCAGACTAACGGATGGGCTCTAAACGCACCATAGTTGATCGACCTTCTTCTCCCAGCCGTAGTAGCATTATTGACGGCATTTTTATTTTCATCCTCTGTGGTGCAGCGCTGTTTCTTGCGCTGCATGAGTGGCTAAACCAGCTAATATCTTGTCAAGATTTTTCAATAAAAACTTGAGTAGATGATGCTATACTAATATATGTGCATACCAAATAACCCTCCATTGTTTAAATGGAAGGTTTTACATGAAGTGGTACTCTAGGCCAAGTCGAGGAAGGTTTCCTTGCGTTTAAGCAGCGCAAATATCCAATGAAACATCTTGTTCACACAGGCGATCATTGCAACCTTGTGCGGCTTTCCATCGGCAATCTTCTTATCGTAAAAAGCCTTC
This sequence comes from Paenibacillus spongiae, assembly GCF_024734895.1. Lineage (NCBI taxonomy): Bacteria > Bacillati > Bacillota > Bacilli > Caryophanales > Paenibacillaceae > Paenibacillus > Paenibacillus spongiae. The sequence goes on along the minus strand of NZ_CP091430.1, from coordinate 6,281,194 downwards.
ATCTTCTTAATGCCGGAGCGTCGTAAGCTACAGAGTACGGCTAAGAATAGGGTGTGACGCAGTCTGCTGGATCCACGTTTTGTGATTCGGTTAATTGTAGCCGTAAACTTCCCGGAGATATGAACACTCGGGTCCACACCGGCGAAGGCGACCAGCTTCATTGGGTGATTAAACCGATCGATTTCACCGATTTCCGAAATAATCGTTGCCGCGATTTTTTCTCCGATACCGGGGATCGATTGGATAATCTGATATTCTTCAATATCATTAGCGAGGGCATTCATTTGCTTTTCTAGGGCGCTGAGATGCTCTCGGTAATGAAGCAGCATGCTGACGTACATCTCAAGGCTAATCAGATGGCTCTGGAATGGCGCCTTACGGAAGGGATTCCGTTCAGCCGCGGCCAGTAAGGCTTCAGCCTTTTCCATTGCCCAGCGTTCGGACCGGCGCATACATAGGGATGCAATCTTCTCCGATATTTTTGCTTTACCAGTTCTCAGCACGGCATCAGAAGTCGGAAACTCCAATAAAGTCTTTAACGCCACCGCAGAATGTAAATCCCCAAAAACACCCCTGTATTCAGGAAACACCTGATCCAAAACGGCTTGGAACTGCAGTTTAATTTGAATGTATAAACCGGTTACCGCATCGTGCTGCCTCGTTAAGTTTCGCAGGTTTAACAACTGAACGCCTCTTGTTTTGTGATGCTCAAAGTCTTCTTTGTAGAAAAGTTCACAGAGGGCGTAGGCATCTACCGCATCAGTCTTCACCTTGCGCAAGCTCGATGACTTCTTAGCCTGATAAGACAGGATCGGATTAACCACAACGAATAGGAAGTTGTGATCCTCTAGGAACCGAGTGACAGGGAGATGGTAATGACCTGTAGACTCCAGGATAATCATCGGTTGCTGCTCGGTTTCTTCCTCAACGAGCTTTAAAAACGAGTAGAAGGCTTCCAATCCTTCGTGGGTATGATGGACGGTAAAGCTCTTACCGTACGGCTGGCCTTTATCTAAGAAAGCTTGGCCCTGACTTTCTCCCTTGGCAATATCCAGGCCGATAACTGGATTCATTTGATGTATCACCTTCGTTTGATGTATTTGCCGGAAGCCCCTAATCCAATCTTGCAGTGTCATAGCTTCGCTTGTTATTCGAGATCGTTGTCTCAACCAGCCTCAAACATGTTTCTACAAGTAGGGGGTGAACAGTTTAGCGCACGGGGTCAAGCCCCACGGGCAGAGACGTTCTACCCCGGCTACCGTAACTAAACCCCTTAAAACAAAAGAGGTCAACCAGTAAAAACTGGCTAACTTCATAATACGAACGGGCAGGATAGTGGTGATTACCTCCTATTGGAAATGATATATTTATTATAACTGTAGTGTGAACTAATGCCGAATGGAGGGTCTTAGTGAAAAGGACAATAATAGGTGGATTACTTTTTAGTAGCGGGGCTTTGATATGTTTAGTTATTTTAATTCTCGCCGCCTTACATGTACCAAGTATCACCGCATGGAGAGGTTCGAAGTTATGGTTTGCTATTTTTGGTACGAATGAACCTATGGGGAACAATGAAGTGAATAGCTTATTTTTAGGTTTCCCGTTCATTGTGGGTATTGTGTTGTTTATTCTTGGCTTTATTGTATTAGTAGTTGAATATTTTAAAAAGGATTAGGTCCAACGCTTGTTAAGCTATCGGAGAACGATAGTTGAACGATCCAGGGAGCAGATCGCCGCGGCAGCTGCTCCTTTTTCATTAAGCAAACGGGCAGGATATTTCCAATATGTGTTATTATGCCAATAGGGAATCTCTAAGGGGGGGCCAGTGGATCAGGACCATGATTCTGTTTTCCTTATTCGCGTTAACAAGAAAGGGTGAAGTGTTTGAGGTTATTAAAAACAGTTGGTTTTGTTCTGATCCTTGTTTTGATTTTAAATGCATGTACTGAAACCATTTCTGACACCGTGACAGAAGAAAAGATTAAACCTATAGAAAACCCTGATTCATCATTATCGAAGATGAAAGTAAACACGGATGGTATGTTATCTAATGGATATAGCCATCCTCATCCTTTTGGTATGGGCAACGAAGTTTTAGTAGACATAATATATTATGATAAACACAGTATTTCTAGAGGGGATATTGTTGTTTTCAAAACCAAGGACCAGAAAGACCAAGAAACTGATATAGCTAGAATCGTGGGTCTTCCTGGCGAAACGGTGAGTATTGATAAGGGGCAAGTTTATATTGATAATAAAAAAGCTGGATACCTTTTATGGAGACGATCCATCCACAGATAATAATGATTCCTGGGAGCCTGTCACATTGAGCCAAAATCAATACTATATTCTGGCAGACGTGCGTTGGAGAGGATTCAATGACAGTCAAACAGCTGGACTATTCAAAATACAGGATATCAATGGAAAAGTAGTGGGTTACGAAAAAAAGTGAAGTAACTTCGTTAAGCTATCGGGAACGTAAGTTTTATGCACCATGGAGCAGTCTGCACCTTGCAGCTGCTCCATTTTTTATTACGCTAACGGGCAGTTTTGATCAATCTAAATGTCATATAATATGGGGAATATGGATATTGAAAGCAGGGTAAGAATGGAGATATTTCCTGAGGAACACGAACTTATTGAACTTCTTTTTGAATGCGAGCCGCAATAGTATAATGTAGATTAAGCGCTTAAATACATTTCCATATTCTGCACCTAGTGAATAATAAAGCCATGAAATTCAACGGAGGTTGAATTTCATGGCTGCTAAGAAATCATTTATCTTCTAGCGTTGAAGCCGATAAAAGCTTTTGTGTTGAAATCGAACACGACTGTCAATGGTCCAAGCAGCTCGTCTTGGTCCGTGTTGTAAGTAACCGTCACAAAGTTACCGTTCGCAGCTTGAACGTCTTCGAGCAATTTCTTCTGCTCGGCTGTGGGAGCTAATACGCCAACCTCATTAGAGGAGACAATGTGAACGGCTGCTTCGTCTTGCTTCGTCGTAATATGGGACGCTTGCGCACTCACTTGCGCCCATGCCAAGTTGCGGTATTCCTGCGCTGTCTCTGGCGACATTTTCAGTCCGGCTGTAACAGGCGCTTGAACCTGAACAACTAGGAGGAAAACAGGGCTTTGTGGAGGAAGGCTTTTCGTCTCGAATGGACCGTAGTAGGCTTTTACTTTCGTACCGGCCTTCAGGTCCTCCCAATTCACGGACTCGCCTTGGGATGTCATGACACGCGTTTCCTTACCTGCGTTCAGTACCAAAGCGTCGCCTAATTGAACTTGCCAGCCGTCATCCGTATGTTTCACGGCTTTGATTGTATCTTCTTTGACCGCGCGATCTGCGTGAACGTTAATACTTACGGCTTGCGCTTGGCCCGGGAAGCTCATCGCCATGGCTGGTCCGAATTCCGCATCGATTTGCGTGCCGGCTTTCAAATCGGTAGGGGTTAGCGTTTTGCCGTCTAGACTTTTAATAGCTGTCGACTTGTCTACAGTCAAAATGACCCATGTGCTGCCGAGCAGCTCAATACGGTATTTCCCGTCTTCTTTAGCCTGCACGCTTACGATCACACCGGAGGCACGCATCAGATCAGCCGCTTCGTCGAGCTCGATTTCTTTGTTCGCTTCATCGTAATTTAAAGTATATCCAAGCTTAGTCGCAGCATCGCGCACCGGGATATACGCTTTTCCATCGATATAGACAGGCGTAAGCATGCTGTCTTGTCCGTTAACAAGAACCTTTACATCTTTTTGTAAGTAACCTGTAACCTTTTCTACTAAGTCTTCAGCTCCGACTGCGGCCGTTGTGCCGAGTATCCCAGCCAAAGTTAATAATATCGTTAGTTTCTTTTTCATACAAAAAGCTCCTTCCGATTCTGAGATTGATGAGCGTCAATGTTGACAATCCATCAGACGGAAATCGGTTCGAATAGGTTGCAGATGTCCAAAATTACGATTTGAAATATTGAAAAGAAGATTGAACTAACGGGGTACGATAGCACAGTAAATGTAACCCTCCAATTTCATCATTATTGGAATGTTATATCAATGTAACTGACGAAGCTTGAACACCCACTTGTCTGTGCTGGACTTAGGGCGGGTAAGATTCAGACCGCAGACTATTTTAGTTAAAATTAACTCTAGTTATAATAACTATAGGTTAATTTCCCAAAAAAGGTGGATGTTCAAAATGCTACAGTCTAAGAGTATCGCTATGAGTCAACTATCGCTCATTATAATCGTGTATTACGTTTTAGCTTCAGTCGTTTCACTAATCTTGGGGATTGTGCAGCCTGCTATCGGAATCCCGGAGGTGATCATTGAGCTTACACAGTTCGGACCGGCGATTGCCGTGTTCGCTGTACTATCAATAATCCCGCGATCGCGGAGCCTTAGTCTGTCATCCTCCGGGGCTGGCGGCGCTTCCTCTAATGCAGATCCTCGTCGATTGGTTGAAGCTATTCTGCTTGCCCTAGCGATATTCGTCATCTCTCTTATTTGGTATCGCATCTCCGCCCATACAATCGACTATTCGGCGCCTTCCAGTTTATCGCATCCGTTCTGGCTTATCATCGTCGCCCAATTCATCGGAGCGGCTGGCGAAGAAATTGGCTGGCGCATGTTCCTGCAGCCCGTTTTGCAAACCCGTATCAGCGTGCTCGCCTCTTCCGTAGTGGTTGGTCTTATGTGGGGAGTTTGGCATGTCGGTGTTTTTGCCGAAGGTTGGCTGTATGCGGGTGCCTTTCTCCTGTCCGCGGTCTCCATCTCGGTTATTCTTGGTGAATTGCTGCGCGGATCGAGGGGGTACAAGTTGGCGACGGCCACCACTCTGCATACTTTGATTAATTTGGGTATGCTCTTGTGGTTTAAGGAGGAGAGCGGTGATGCCTATGCAATGGTGACCTTGGCTTTGGCTTGTACGATCGTGGCCGTAGGCACGTTAATCATTCATGCGGCTCGTACCAGAAATGGAATAAGGCAGTCGCTCAGCAAGAAAATCATATAAGCGTGGCCGGTGGGTACCATGCCAACCATGATGCTGCTCAGTTTGTAAGTGTTGGGCAGATCCTGGATCCAGCGTTCGAATATCTGGAACCCTTCAGAATGGTTTCCGAATTCGAGCGGAGTTCCGAGGGCAATTCCTCGAAAACTAACGGCGCGGGCCATATGGACTTCTTGAGCAATGTCTACGCCGACGACCAGGTAATGAACGGTAATGTTTTCAATGAGTTGATTTTGCATGTCTTGTGCTTTAAACTTCATAGTAGAGCGACCTCCTGATGGGCTTTTTGAGGCAATGACCTCGTGCGTAACCCCATCTTACAGAGGCGCTCGTTTTTGTTCAAATGCCAAATTAAGGAATTCTAACGGGCAGAATAATTCAGCAAGGGGGACACGTGCACATGTCATTTATTGTTCGGGAATATCTTGAGAAGGATTTTGAAGAAGTTTTTAGTATTAGTGACTCTGTGTATGGCAAAAGAATAGGTTCCTTTTCGTTGGTTTCTAATTTACAGGATAGCCGTATGCTTAGAAAGTACGTAGTAACGAATGAAAAAGAACGTGTTATTGGATACGGTTTAATATGGGAACAAAGAACATCACCGCACTTGATTCTCAAAGTTGAAATATTATTTAATCCTGATTATGAGATTGTGGAGATGTTATTTAATAAAATCATCAATGATATTCAAATTATTGGACCTTATGCGATACAGGCAAGAACGTTTCATGATCAAATTCAATTATTGCAGATTTACGAAAAACTCGGATTTGTTGAAAATCATAGAATGATGCATGTTTATTTACCTTTAGCAGATATAGACCTTACACCTTTTGTAGAAATTGAAAGTAAGCTGAACTCACTAGGTATCGTGGTTACAACCTTAGCAGAAGAACTCGTTTCTGATGTAGATTACTTTTCGAAATTACATACGCTTAACAATATGACTTGGGCCGACTATCCAACAGAGCCGCTTGTACCCCAATCATCTCCTAATGATCAAATGTTGACCCACGAAGATAATATTCCAGACGCTTACTTTATTGCAAAGATGGGGCAATTATATATCGGACATAGTCATTTGATGAAATTGCCCTCCGACCCCCAAAATTTAATACAGGGTCTAACTGCAACATTGAGAGAATTTCGTGGGGAAGGGGTAGCAACAGCCTTAAAAGTCAAAGGGATTGAATTTGCGAAAAGGATGGGATACAAAGGCATTCTTACTTCCACTCGTGATACCAATGGGCCAATGGAGGCAGTAAACAGAAAATTGGGCTGGCGACCAAATTACAGCGAAGTGAGATTAGAAAAAATACTGAAATCCGAACAATGCCATATGGGAGAGTGAGTATCGTGGAGGTGTTCTCTGTAACACATTCGATCTTACCATTTTACTTCGGAAAAATTTCCGTAGACTGCCGATTGCTAGTGCGAGTATTGGGTTAGATATGAGAAAAAAAGATGGCAAGCTCCGAGGTTATTATCAATCGAGCATTGAACTTACGAGGAACACGTTAGTTGAACGAAATAAGGAGCAGTTTGCCGCGACAGCTGCTCATTTTTTTTATTAAGCTAAAGGGCAGGAGAGTTAACTCCATCACGAATAATTCAGAATCGGTAATTTGGGGGAGTGGTTTGAGTTATGCACCGACATCCTAATTTTGAATTATGGCTGCATGAAGACAACGAACTTGCAGCTGTACTAGGTAGTCCGATATCGGAGCGAGCCACTATTCACGAGTGGCCTCTATCCTGTGTCCAACGCATTCGAACCGCGGCTGGCAGCAGTTACATTTACAAGGTGCAGGCTCCGCCAACGCTCGAGGTTAACTTTTACACTCATGCTCGTTCGGAGTTATTAGTACCTGTACGCTTACTCGAGGAACAATGCGGGACGACTGCGATGATCATGGAGGATGTCAATGCGCCCAGGTTGAATGACATCCACCTAGAAGAAACAGAAATCCTTGAAATAGCCGCTGATCTCTTGAAACAGATCGCGGAGATCGGCGGAGAGTTACCGGCAATGGCGGACATTCGTACAGAAGACCGCTGGCTTGCTTATATTAAAATCGCTCTCGATGATATGCGGGCATTGATTAGCGAGGGCAGTTTTCATCAAGTGGATCACGAACTCATAAATTGTCTCGAGCGATGGAGTGAAGCCCCACCGATAATGAAAGCGCTCAACTCGCAAACAGGATACGTCCATGCTGACCTGAAGGCTGAAAATGTCTTGGTAACACCGAACGGTTACCGAGTCCTTGACTGGCAGCGACCAATACGGGGTCCAGTATTGCTGGATACTGCTACTCTGCTAATTTCACTCAGAATTGATCCATCGCGGCACGTCCCGATAGGGATCATACAACTATACCACTTTCTTCATATCGCTTGGTTCGGACAGGCAGCCCGGAAATGGGTCCCTCAAGGCAAATCGTGGTTCGACGGCATCATTAAAGGTATCAGCGTCGAGCTCAAACGTTTGCAACTCAGCGATGACCAGTAAGTCGATTACGAGATCTCTGATAACTACAATATGGGGGATCTTTTTCGCAGGAAATCTTTCGAACTAAAAGAAACCGAGCTGCACAGCAGAAGGATCCGCCGCGGCGGATCCTTCTTACATCTACACAAAATATTGTATTAGTCTCCTTGCCGATTGAGCTAACGGGAAAATTGGCTGAAATTGGAACCTTTCAAGATACTACTCGTCTAAATATACCAGAACCTAAAGGGGGAATAAGGTAAGTAATTTTTTAAAATTATTTTAACAAATAGGGGGATGTTTATGAAAATGAAATGGGTTCTTGGTATCTTCGCTGTGATAGTAACTACCTGTCTCGTGATAGGGATCGGTATTATTTTTTCCAGCATATCAGAGAAGTCATCTCATAAGTTTTTATTACCAAAGGATTATACAGGGTGGATAGAAGTTGTATTTGATCAACCTGAATATTCTGCGTTGAAACATGAAGGGAATTACATTGTTTATGAAGTCCCTCCCTCTGGAAAAATTAAAACCTCAAGCAGAAACATTTCAGGCCCCATGATTTATTATTATGTTGATAACAATGGAACAAAAACAGAGCTTACTGATATTGTGGAAATGATACATGGTTTAGGAACTTCATCTGGAGGAATTGGGTATGCGAATGGAACAACAGAGGAGATACCTGAGAAACTGCGTTTTTTTGTCGGGACAAAAGAGCAATGGGAAGATATCAAACCTAGATGAAAGACCTTAGATTAAGTCAAATACACCGAGAGTGCAACACTGTTGAAATCCGCCAATGAGGTGGCTTTATTATACTAAAGGGACACGATAGTGGAATGGAGCAGATTGCAGCGGCAAAGAATTGAGTGGGAGGATAATATGAAGTGCGCAGAATGTATTCGAACGAAAGAGTCACAGGAGGTGTGTTCCGATAGATATGTACTCGCAAACACAACAATCGAAAACAAAATTGCTGGTTTGGTCTGGTTACGCAGTGTTTATTTGGTCCATTGCCTATATGCTTCCACACCTATATTGGGCATTAGGTGGCAAAATGGGTGGGGGTATTCTAAAACCTAATATAGTACATTCGCTCCATTTTGAATTTATTAATTGGATTGCAACCGTATTTCTAACCGTTGCCGGACTCATTGGCCTTGCATTTATTTATTGGAATAAGGGCAGAGTTTCTAGTTATATGTTGTTATTTATATCTTGGGCAGGGTGTTCGTTATCCGCTTCGCACGGCATTTTTGGAATTGTTTATCGAATACTTCAAATCAGTGGGGTAGTTGGTTTGGAGTCGGGATCATTTCACATCCACGAAGATGCCTATGTGTTGTGGGATCTAATGCTCTTTGAACCGTGGTTTTTGATCGAGGGGATTTTATTAGGCATTGTAGGTTGGTGTTTCTTGAAAGAAGTGCATAGCAGAAAGATCTGGCTGGCGGCTTGCATATTCGGCGTTATTGTCGGCTTGATCACTGGGATTATGGGTGTGCGATTTGCATAAGCAATCAAGAACGAATAAATATACTCTAACTAACTAAACTGAATTACATATGATTCGATTTTAGAAAAGGATCAGAGATGAAAACCAATGACTGAACTATCGAAGAACGCTAGTTCAAAACAGCAGGCAGATCAGGTGGGCTTTGAAACGGCTTGCAGATCGAGGAGAAATCGAAGCAAATGTATATCCCCATCGCTTTAGACATACCTATGCGTGCCAACTATTAAAATGGTAGACTCATGCGAGGAAAAAGGCAAGTGTGGTTGAAATATATCGAAGTAGGTATAGGGAATACCTGGATGATCCGAACGGAAACAGAATTAAAAAGGGGCTGTTGCATTGAAAATATTGAAATGGGTACTAATCTTATTAGTAATAGTAATTTTCATCACGCCCTTCTTTTACGTCCAAGCAAACAAATTAATTTATGCGAATAAAGTAACTAGCTATCTTTTGAATGTACAACATTATAAGAAGAATGAAATTAAATCAGTTAAAGGAATCTGGGGTATTAAATTACCGTCATTTTACACGGTTGTTGTCTTCGAAAATGAACCGTATGTTGAGTACATATATTTTGCTCATAATGACGTAATGCAGTTTAGCCATAACATTACAGAAGAAGGTAAGCAATTAGGAATCACCGACTCAGATCTTAAAAATATTGTTGCGAATTAAGCAAAATACGTTGTTCATTAAAAAATAATACGTTGGAGAACGTTAGAAGCCTCTTACTCAGGAAACGATAGCACAACAACTAGCAACAGGCTGCCGCAACGGTCTGTTGCTACATTTAGGCTCAGATGCTTATGGAAATGGCAGAAAATGCATTGTCTTTCTACAAAACCTAAGAAACTCAATGATAGAGATTGAACAGAAGTATTTCGACAGAGGATTTAATATAATGTATTTCTTTTAAAAAAGGGGGGATAAATCAAGCTCAATAAGGAGCAATTTGCCGCTGCAGCTACTCCACTCTTTGTTGAACTAACGGGTAGTATAGTTCCAATCATGGTAATATAAGGGTAATTCTGAAGGGGTGAAATTATGATGAAATCTAAGTTAGGAATTATCATCTTGATATGTATGATCGCATTATTTGGTTGCTCTAAAGATAAAAATGTCAAGGAAAATGTCAAGGAAAATGAATATAGTGTTCAAGATGCTATTAACGCTTTTGAATCACAGAATTTAAAACTAGTACCATTCGGGATGACTGGTACAATACCAACATTGAATAATGTTATTCCAGAAATGAATTCGGTTGAAGATGTAGCAACTGTAGATCATTCTGATCCTGAATTTGTTTATTTTTATATTTTCAATACAGAAGCTTCTCGTAAATCCGGTGTCAAAGAATTTAATAAGGAAATGAAAAATGCCAAATTCACAACGTATCCTTTTTTATATGAGAAAGGAAATATACTCACTATTTATTGGGCTAAATCAAAAGAAAAGCCACTTCTTAATGAACAAATCAAATCAGCGATTGAAAAACTGTAAAGGTAAAACTGACTGACAGGTGATATTGTGATTAGCCATTGAGTAACGGGAAACGATAGCGTAATGAACAATGTAAACGGCAGCCAGCATATGGGCTGTCTGTTCCCTCAACTAGTAGGGAATGAAACTTAACCTCGATGAGTATTATTCTTGTGGCTGGGGTTGTGTTAGGGTACTTTGATGCTTCATCGCATCGATATGGCCAATATAATAGAAACAGACAAAACTCATATCTCGATTATCGGGTTTTTTATGTAAATATCCATTATATTGTGTTTGAAAGGAGGTTATGGGAATGAATACGATGAAGCAGTTGAATGAAGCGATGCAGTATATCGAAAAGCATTTATGCGATGAAATAAATTTCGAACACGTATCGAGAATCGCCTGCTGTTCCGAATATCATTTCAGACGGATGTTTTCATACCTTGCTGGAATGTCATTGAGTGAATATATTCGCAAGAGAAAATTGTCGTATGCAGCAAGTGTATTACAATCCGGCAAAGAAAAAGTCATCGATATCGCATTCAAACTTGGTTATGATTCCCCAGATGCTTTCAGCAAGGCATTCCAAGCCATGCATGGTATTGTTCCATCACATGCACGCAAAGATGCTGTTATGTTAAAAACGTTTCCTCCCATGACTTTCCAATTAACACTACGAGGAGGATATGAGATGAATTATAGAATCGTTGATAAAGGCAGTTTTTATATTATGGGTGCCGGAGGCAGAATTCCTTTAATTTACAATGGTCCGAACCCGCATACCGCTGATGTTTGGAGAAAGTTGAGACAGGAGGATTTGCTCGTATTAACGGAATACTCCAAGATGGAACCGAAAGGCATACTGAATGTATATACAAATTTTGATGACAGGCATGCTGAGGGAACCGAACTGGATTTATATGTGGGCATCGCTATGGAAGAACAAATGCCCGATCGTTTTAAAACAAGATTTGATGTATTGCCGGTTGAAGCTTACACGTGGGCTGTGTTCACAACGATCGAAAATCGCGCAAATGAAACCCAGGATACATGGGCTCGAATTTCTTCGGAATGGTTTCCCACATCCGGATATGAAATGACAGGCGGACCGGAAATGCTTTGGTATGAAAGCTATGATTTTAGCAAGCCTGATTTCAAGACGGAAATTTGGATTCCTATTAGAAAAATCCATGGAGAAACTAAATGACCTGGGTATTCAACTATATCAAGGGCCTTGATCGAATCAATAAAGATTGCAAAGAATTATTGAACTAACGAGGAACGATAGTGGAATGGAGCAGATTGCAGCGGCAGTCTGCTTTTTTCATTGAAGTAACGGACAGGATAATATTTACAGGATATCATTTACATGAGAACATACATTCGGTAAAATAGAAGGGGGCATACCATTAATTGAAGGGAGAAATGAGAAAACCGACAGAAGAAATTCAAACTTGAATTTACATTCCGGTGAGCGACGTTTACGAATCATAAGCACGGATTTACTTTCATGATCTGTGGTGTCTAAATCAAATAAAACCATTAGAAAGGAATGAACAAGAATTGATCGATTCAGTTAAGGTTATGGAACCAGCTACGAAAGTTGCGCTAAAAAGGTTGGATTGCTTGTATATGCCAGTTGATAATGGGAAGGACTTGGTATGGCCGTGGTATGAAAACACTTTCACTGGAACGGGAACTGGTACTCGACAACAGGCTATATTTATGAATGAAGTAGAGAAGAAAGGTTTGACAAATACTTTCATAACAGACGAATGGATTCCTGGGCAAACCTATGAGATGTTTTCACTTCGCTATGAGACGGATTGCATTAAGGAACTGTACGAGCGAATAGCCAGTACTGGCGTGGAAGTTGAGCCGCTGGAAGATGTGAACGGTAAAGGACTTATGTTCTGTTTTGAAGATCCACAGGGGCACAAGTTTCAAGTATGGCAGGATCCCAAAACCAAGACACAGCCGATTCGACAAGGAGTTCCTGTTTTTATTAAAGTGGCAGCTCTATTCTTCCCAGCAAGTGATCCGGAGGCATCATATAAGTGGTATAAGGAAACATTGAGTGGTCCAGTGAATGAGGCGGGACAACCCACGACGGAGGCGGGAGAGGAAATCTACTTTATTCGATCCCTGGAACGCAAAACATATAATCACGAAACCCCGGCACCGGATAGTATACGGCATATGGCATTCGTCATGTTTGAAGTGAATGGACTTTCCAAACTGCATAGACAAATGATCGAACAAGGATTAAAGGTATCACATCAAATTAATGATCGAGGAGGATGTGGCCGCCAGATCCAATTGTATGATCCAGACGGGAACAAGTGGGATATTTGGGAGCGGCAGACGATGGTGCACTGGAGGGGAGAAGGCGCAGACAGCCATGACTGGAAAGAACGATTCCTCTTTTGCGATTATACCGGGGAGCGTCTGATAGATGATTATCTCGGGTCTCTTCAAGGCCATCATCTTCAGGAGGCTGCAACTACTGTACAAATGATGGACTACAACAAAATCCGCGAAATGGATCCTGAAGGAGTACAACAGCTGCTGGAAGCCTTGGATCAATTTTGTGAGCAAAATCCGGACCGATCGTTTCAAATTCTGCTCCGTGAAGGCTGGTATGACACAATCCAATCAATTGTTTATCGAGATTAATAACTCTGATAAGTTCAGCAAATAGTAGTAGAACTCAAAGAGTCGGAAAATTCGCATTTGTCGGGGGGCAAATCAAGAACATTCCGCTAACGGGAACGGTAGCTCAATAAAAAAGAAATCAACGGCAGCCGTACATTCGGCTGCCGTTTACTTTAACTAGCGGGCAGTTTAACGTAGGGAATTAAGTGCCTGTGTTTGCGTGTATGTATGTAGCAGGTTTGATTCTATGGTCACCAAGCAAAATGTGAGACAGATCTCCGTTTTAACGGGGGTCTATTTTCATTTGAGGAAATTGAGCGATTTGACTAATCATTTGTCCATAACCATTAGATCCATGGACTCATATATATGTTAAGGATTCGTTTAAAAAAAAGGAGGAAGCATGAAATGCACAAAAGAACAGTCATAAGAAAGGCAAATAATACGGTCAAACAACTACAAGCACCTAGAAGACATAACGGAATCCGGGCGAGTAGCGTTGCAAAGGCAATGAGAATGATGCTTGCCGCACAAAGATCATTGAATACACGAAAACCGGTTGTTATTAGTCAAAGAACGAGGAGGATAAGTACGGATCGAAATTGGGTAAATGCACTTGAAATCGAGCGAAATCCGGCATGGGTAGCGCCGCGAGCCGGTGAATCGTATGTTTGGGGAAGAAATGACCCTAACGGTCCTGCTGCTGTGGTCGCCAGAAGATTTACGATTGGAAACGATATTGAGAGAGCTAGCTTATTCCTGTCCGTTGATAACTTTGCCATCGTTTTAATAAATGGACGGTCGGTAGTTATCGACAATCCGCAGGACAATGCTTCATTCTTTAATACGGGAAGAACGTTTAATATTAGGCGTTTCCTTCGGAGAGGTGCAAATGATATTGTGATCGCCGCTTTTAACTTTCCGTCAAATGCAAACAGAAGCGTCAATAATCCAGCTGGTGTCCTTGCGCGTATCGAAATTGTACTAGAAGATTAGTCCGGCAGTAGCTCAAAGACACCTAACGAATGGGTATTTTTTTCTTTATAAGTTCAATCGGTTACGAACGCTATAACGTTGCCGACGTCGTAATCATCGCCATGTTCGACCTTAATTCGCCTCAACCGGCAGCCGTACATTCGGCTGCCTTTTTCTCAACTAACGGGTAGGATAACTTAATTCATCATATTGTCTTCGATGTAAGGTTGGGGTTATAATAACCACAAGATTGCTGTGATTGAGGATGGATGCATATGGTGATCCGATTATTCAAAGACTATTATTATCACGAGTAGCGTTAACACATTCCTTAGTACTAAGGGGTGGGTAACGCTTTTAGCGCTGCCTACCCTGCGACATACCAGCGCGCAGGACCTTAGGTCTAGGCGTGTTTTTTTTTCTATGCCAATTAAGAAACAACCAATATAAATGGGGGGATAAGATGTGCTGACGGCCGAGGAAATCAAAGCATATTTACATCGGATTGGCATTTGTGACATAGAGTCGCCTACCCGTTCATTTTTATTTGCGCTTCACCGAGCTCATGTGACGAACGTGCCATGGGAGACAGTGGATATTTATGCCGGAAGATCGGTATCCATTGATGTAAATGCATCTATCGCGCACATCCTCAGGGGACGAAGCGGTTACTGTTTCCACTTGAACGGGGCATTCAGCATCCTACTTCGTGCCTTAGGATATCAGGTGTTCTTGCATAGGGCTGGCGTTCAACCGAGGGGTGAAGATCCCAGAATTAACAGTTTTCATGTTGGAATGACGGTTAATCTATTGAATGAGGCGGGAGAAAAAGAGATTTGGATCGCAGATGTTGGTCTCGGTGACATGCCGTATGAACCATTACCTTTGAAAGCTGGAGAGTATTTACAGGGACCGTTTCTGTACAAGGTAGCTGCTTCTTCTGTAGCCCCAAATGGATGGCGATTGGAACATGACCCAACGGCTTCTTTTGTTGGCGTGGATGTTGCTCCCGAGGTTGTACATGATATGGGGACATTTCGGACGAATCATGAATATTACAGCATCTCCGCAGATTCCCCATGGATGAATGTGTTCCTGGTTCGTCAACGGAATGCGGTCGGCAGTTTTGAGCTTCGCGGCTGTATGCTTAGTGAGCGAAACAGTAGTGGTATAGTTAAGTCAGAGCTTCAATTCAAAACACAATGGCTTGACGCATTAGGTGATATTTTCGGCGAACGACTGGTTGATTATGATTCTATTGAACGTGACGCATTATGGAAAAGGGTTTACCGGAGTCATGAAGAATGGAAAAAAACGAATATGAAATAAACTAGGGATCGTGGATAAATCCAAAATCATCGACGGCTCCGCGATACGAAGAGGAGATGTAGTATTAACCGTCCGGATATCGCTTATTTCAATGCTCTAACGGGTACGATAGCTCAATAAACAAGAAGAAACGGCAGCCAGCATATAGGGCTGCCGTTTTCTTATCTAACTATTTCTGTTCAGGCTGCATAATACGGTTCCTCGAACAAGCAACCACATAGTTGCTTATACTTGACAAGCAACCGCATGGTTGCATATACTCGGTATATGAATGGGGACAAAGACGCTATATTTAAAGCACTTGGCGACTCGACTCGGCGGCTTATTTTAGACGAACTATCCGAACGCAACGAGATGACGTTGTATGAACTTACGGTACGTCTCATTATGAAGCACGACCTTTCCATTTCGCGACAGGCGATTGCTAAACATATTGCTGCTTTGGAGAATGCAGGGCTCGTAAAATCAGAAAAAAAGGGAAAATTTCGAGTGGTTATATTCAACAACGAACCACTTAAAAATTTGCTGAAAGGATGGATAGAGTAATCTTAATTAAAAACATTTGATTAATGTATAGGTTTTTCTGATTGGAGCCAGATTGTTAGCAGAGTACTAACGTCGCAAATATCAAAGGAGGAGTAAACATTATGAAAATTATTGTTACCAGTATATTCGTTCAAGATCAAGACAAGGCATTGGAGTTTTATACAGAAAAGCTGGGCTTTGTAAAAAAGCATGACGTTCCAGTCGGAAAATTTAGGTGGATAACGCTTGTTTCTCCTGATGAACAAGACGGTACCGAGCTTTTACTCGAACCGAATGACCACCCTGCAGCCAAAGAGTATCAAAAGAAGATATCTGCCGATGGCATTCCAGCAACAATGTTTGGCGTTGCAGATATTAATAAAGAGTACAAACGACTATTGGAAAACGGCGTGAAGTTTACTATGGGGCCGACAAAAATGGGTGAACTCACAATAGCTGTCTTCGACGATACATGCGGCAACCTTATTCAGATTATACAGAAGTGATTTTTTGACGAAATATCGGTACTTAAAAGAAAAAGGGAGTAGAAATAACCGCTATTTCAGATGATGGCCATGGTTTTGAAATTCGTTACACGGAGGAGCCAGTGGCTGGGGAAGTAGAACGGGGCATGCGGGAACAGAGGTGAGGTATCCATCACCCATATCCTTCCACTTGTGTACGTCTCCATCTAGCCCTTAGCGATTCACACTCCCATGTCTCAACATGACGTGGGGTTTCTGTGAGGGAAGGGAATTCAAGCCGCGTTTATCGCGGCTTTTTTTTGTTTAATGTCGCAAATGAATATTTCGGAATGTCCGACGCAAAATAATTCATTATTACGACAGGAGGCGACAGGAATGAAAGGTAAAATGTACAAGCGTGCATCCGTTTGGCTTCTCGTGATCGCATGCGGTTTTGGCGTCTTATCGGCTTGTCAGTACAAGAAAGAGCCTCAAGCCAGTGAAAAGGAGGGGATCGGGCCTCATGCGGTGCAAGAAACGAAACCTTTCAAAATAAACGAAGCGGTGGATGCGCCCGAATGGGAAAAGACGTCTGACGCGATTATTGCCGAGGGGGTTAGTTATATGGGGACGCCATACGTTTTCGGCGCGGAACGATTTAACGACAAGGCGTTCGATTGTTCTTCCTATGTGCAGTATTTGTACGGCAAGCAGGGGATCGAGCTGGGGTATAACTCGAGAGAGCAGGCTGTTCAAGGCGAAGAAATCTCGTTTATCAATTTGCGTAAAGGAGATCTCATGTTTTTTTCCGATGAGGACTTCCCGAACGAGACCGGCTTGAATAAAGTACGACACGTGGGCATTTATATGGGGGACGGAAAAATACTACATACGTACGAACAAGGAATCGGCGTCATCATCAGCAATATCCATAAAGACCAGAAGGAAGGGGAGTATTGGTACGAGCATTATTTGTTTGCCCGAAGAGTGGTCCCCGGCTAAATCGGTCTGCAAGCCACAACAACAACAAGAGGTGTCGGGTGACAAGAACTTATGAAGATCAATGTATCTCGACAATTTCCATTTTACCAAACAATGAAAGGTGTTTAGGTGTCAAGTTTATTAGTTTTGAGCCGAAACTCCAGTAATCTCATATCGAAGTTCACATCAAATTGGAAGTTCCAGAACAACTTCAATATTCTTGGTTGGTAATCTTTTCTCAAATAAGCCGGTTCGAGTTAAGCAGAAAAATCCGATGTCTGCGAGTGCCGCTTCCATCGGATTTTTCGTTATTGCTTAATAACCCCGCAAGCAATCCGTGCGCCGGAGTTTCCGGCCGGATCGGTTCTGTAATCGTCTGCCCCTTCATGAATGACAAGCGATGTGCCACCTTGTTTCAGTAAGGAATTTGGCTTGCTCTTGGCAAGGGTCATCCTATTGTCAACGAATTCCGCTTTCGCAGTTCCTTCCGGTCCTACTTCAAGGTTCGGTAGATCTCCATCATGCGATCCTTTCGAATTTAAGAAACCGTGCTGACGACCTTCCGGATTCAGGTGAGCACCCGCCGTTTTGAAATCCGGTCCTTCACACAAACCGTACTCATGGACATGGAAGCCATGCTTTCCTGGCGACAGCTTGGATGCTTCGATTTTGATATGTACGCCGTCTACCTGCTCAGTCAGTCTCGCCAACCCGATTGTCTCGCCTTTGGTGTTGATGATGCCGATACGGATCATTCCTGATCCCTCCGCTTCCATCTTGGCCAATGTTTCCGCCGACGCACCGCAACCGGAAAGCGCTGTACCAATAAACAGCAGGACTGCTGCCGTAAAATGCATCTTTTTGTTCATCCCTAACACTCTCCAATTAAATTTACCGTGTCGTACGGAAGTATGCCCGGAAGATATTTGATTTATCCCTAAGAAAGATTACTGGCAGAGTAGAGTACAATTCAGAGCATTCTTCAATTGAAGTCTTTCGTCCTTTTGGGGGCGAGGGTTATCGGGTGACAAGAACTATCTCAATGATAAGAACTTGATCCCATTTCCGAAGTTGACAAGAACTAGACTCATTCCCGACAAGTCTCTCTCTTTGATCTGCAAGGGGTCGTGGCTCTCGATATTAATAAAAGCATTTGGTGTGGACGGTATAGAGGGGTATGTGCTGAAAACAGATCTAGACGGTAAGATGCCGAGAATCCTACTGAAGCATTGGAACAACAACATAACACTCCGGCAAGCCGCACAATCCCTTTATACGATGTTAACGGTAAAACTGTGATTGGTGAATTCAAAATATCAAAAGTTACCATGATCTATCCAAATACTGAATAGAGAGGGGGACTTTTTCAATGAATCGTCAGAAAAGGACAGGTTCAGATGAACACTGCCCAAAAAAGTTATTAAGGATTAAGGTAAGGGTTGCTGCCAAGCTGTTTGCCCTGTTGTGCTATCAAGGGCGACTAGAAACGTCTCTCTGGTTTTCGTTCTCATTAGGAAGATGATTTTGTCTCCTTCCACCAATACATTTCCGATGTTCTCAAAATGGGCTGATGTCCAAAGTACATTTCCGGTTTCTGTTTCAATTGCTTTTATATGTTGTCGATCAAAAGTCATATAGATAGAGGTGTGATCGGTTTGCATCGCGGAAGAAGCCGTACTTCCAGCCGAACCGAGATCTCGAGAAACCTCTTCCTTGCCTGTGGTGATATTGTAGCCATGCAATTGGACGCGATAGCTTCCATCTTTTTGTAGTAAAAATGATTGAGCAAAGATCCGGTTATTTGCAATCATAAGGGAACTCTGAGCCACTGTTTTAAAAGGACGTGACCAGATCGCCTTCCCATTTTGCAGTGCTGCAAGTGTGAAACGCTCAAAATGCTCCCGATCTTCGCTTAATTCTGCCGTCAATGTATATACCACTCCATTGACAGCCTCTAGGGATTGTATTTCTTCATCAACTCGTTTATCTTTCCAGAGAATCGCTCCGTTTTCTCCACTTATAGCAATAAGTTTCCGATCATCAGCAGTAGTATTAAAAGGGGATTGGGTTGTATAAATGAATCCATTGTTCACCACAAAGGGGGCCATACTAATAAACATGCCTTCAAAGACAGAATACCCAATGGTATTGTTCTGCCAAAGCTGATTTCCCGTGCTTGTTTGGAAGGCTAGAAGCCTTGGTTCAGAAGTTGAGGGCAATTGTCTTAATGGCATTTCTCCTGGCTCCGTGGGGATTTCTTGGATCGCTTCGGTGCTTACAGTTCCCACAACATATATCCGATTGAAGGCTTTATCAAGGAGTACTTTGCCATAACAAAACGTTTGGCCATTTCGATAGAGATCTTGCTCCCAGATTGTCTGACCAGTAGTAGCATTAACGGAATATAACTTACATTTAGAGATGTAGTAGATCACCTCTCCATCTAGTACATAACTCAGACCATTACTCCGTTGTAAATAATCTGTATGGGTATATTGACTACTCTTCGTCCAAAGCTCTTCCCCCGTCTGATGGGAGTATGCGACAACATTGACATCAGTTGAGGCATAGGTCTCCCTAAGATAAATAACTGGATTTTGAGAAACCTTTTTTGGTCCTGCTAAAACGGGCATATCGTTGTCTAGTAATCCAAACCATGATAGTAGGCATGCTCCTAGCAAACATCCCAACAAGAATATACTTAATATCCGGCGTTTGCCCCCAAAGAGTTTTTGTTTCAAATCGCTTTTCTCTAGTTCTTTCATGGTCATCTTCCTTATAATATTTTAGTTGCCTTGGAGAACCTGTTTCAATTTCTTGATTCATGAGTAGAATCATTATGTTATTTCTATTAAGAAATTAAGTATCTACTAACCCGGCTTGTCAAGCAAATTTGCTTAGGTTCATTCGTTACCGGTGGGTGTGGATACCAGTATCGCCTCCGCGTGTTCCTCCAACGTCCATCCATGCGAATAAATGGTATTGGCAGCGGTTGGGCCGACATAACGCAAATGCCAAGGTTCGTATTGATAACCGGTTATGTCTTCTTTTCCTTTGGGATAACGGATGATGAACCCGAATTCGTACGCATGCTTGGCCAGCCATTTCGCCTCTGGCGTTCCGCCGAAGCAGCCCGTGGCCGCACATTTACCATCAGCTCCAGTGACGTCGATAGCAAGTCCTGTCTCATGCTCGCTCGTTCCCGGATACGCGCTGTAGGTACGGGCTTTCGCCTCGCCGTCTTTGCGGACGTATGCTTCAAACAACTGTTTCTGCCTATCGTGGGACCGATAGGCAGAGACGCCGGCCAGAGGCAAACCGTCTTTCGCCGCAGCGGCGAACAGCTTCTCCAAGGCTTGCGAGGCCGGTTTGCGCATCATCCGCTTCTCGATTTTCTCTAGGAAAGTAAACTTGACGTCCGGATAGACCAGATCGTCAGGCTTGTAATCTTCCGGCAGTGGATGGTCTTTATTGATCAGCAAGGAAGCGATGGCCGCCTCTGCTTCGGGCACCTGAATTTTATCGGCAGCCGTCTTAGCGGAATCGACGGAGGTATCGTCCGAACCGTTGCCGATACCCGGTGGGGAAGCGGGGATCGTTCCGTGTCCGCAAGCGGATAAGATGAGCAGGGCGATCAAGGTGATAATGGCGAACAATGATTTTTGCAAAGTGAACACTCCTCTCGCTTGTTAAATGCCTGTCTCTCGGTTGATGAATATAGGCACAAGGAAAGGATAAGAGATAGATGTATCTTGTCTTACGGGAGGATGTATCTTGTTGGCAGACAAGTTGTATCCAATTTGTAAAATGTGCCCCGGCACGGCGCCGTGTTCTCATTTATTTGATAGAATGAAAGAACTGTTAAGCGAACGCAATGGAGGACGAGCGTCATGCCGAATGAAAAAATAGTCGTCGTAGAAGATGAGACGGCCATAGCCGAACTCCTGGTCTACGCGCTGCAGAAGGAAGGATATCGCGTCAGGCATGCTGCAACCGGTCAAGAGGCGATCGATCTCGTCCGCTCATTCAAGCCGGAAATGCTGTTACTGGATCTGATGCTCCCCGACTTGAGCGGTTTCGATTTGTGCAAATCCGCATCCAGGGATAATTGGGGCATCCCCATCATCATGCTGACCGCTAAATCCGATACGGTCGACAAAATTTTAGGCATTGAATTGGGTGCCGATGACTATATAGTCAAACCCTTCGACATTCGGGAAGTCGTAGCAAGAATCAGGGCAGTTTTCCGTAGAATCGAGCTGGTGGCCGAGCGTTTCAGCAGGGAAGAGGCCGCTCCGATTATTGTCGGGGAGGGCATAGAAATTTCCAAGCAGAAGCGTGAGGTGAAGAAGTGCGGTGAGCCCGTGGAGTTGAAAAACAAAGAGTTCGATCTGCTGCTCTTCCTGGCGGAGAACCAAAGGATCGTCTTTACCCGGGCTGAGCTGCTGGACAAAGTTTGGGGCTTTACTTATTCGGGGGATACGAGGACCGTGGATATTCACGTGCAGCGCATTCGCAAAAAGCTAGACGCCCCTGATTCCCCGTCCTGTATTGAGACCGTATTCGGCGTCGGCTACAGGCTGCGTTAAACGGAGGTTCCTGAATGAGACTTACGATTCGTTACAAGCTCCTGCTATCATTTTCCATTGTGATCTTCGTTGGATTGACTGCGATGTTGCTCGTTTCCGTCTCGATTACCGAGCGGAATGTGTCACGCATTATCGGAAAGGATATGGTCGATGCGAGACATAACCTGGAGGTATACACGAACCAATATTTTTTAATCAAGAATATGATGCTGGATCGGAACACGCTATCCGGCGAAGCGGATGGCCTAGTCAAGGAACTAAACACCGCTGTCGGCAGCGCGGTGTCCGTTTACGATGAGAAGGGGCATGGGCTATCTTCACTCAACGTAAACTTGGCGCCGCAGAGCGACGATTTCACCCAGGCGCTACAAGGCAGCGACGCCTATTCCATTCGCTCCTCCGGCGGTAATACGACCGTCAGTTTATCCGTACTTATGCATTCTAACGGCGATCCGATCGGCATCATTTATTTCGAGAAGGATTATTCCGGTCTTTCCGGCTTTACCCGGCAATTCATATCCGCAGTTCGCGGGTTCGCCATCGGCATCTTTATGCTTATACTGCTGACGGTGGCATGGCTGTCGAGCCGGTTATCGAAGCCTTTGGAGAGGCTATCCCGCAGCCTCGAGCAAGTATCGCTCGGCCGGTACGAGCCGGCGCCGCCGGTGCACGGCAACGACGAGATCGGGGATCTGTCCCGATCGTTCAACCGAATGGTCAGGCAAATCCGGAGCCAGATCGAGATCATCAAACAGGAACGAGATGCGCTCAAGGTGACGCAGGAAACGACCAAGACGTTCTTCGACAACGTTACCCACGAACTGAAAACTCCACTCACGACGATCCGGGGCTATTCGCAAATGCTGCACGAGAACGGATTTACGGACAAGCCGTTTTTTACGAAGGGCCTTCGCTACATTATGGAAGAGAGCAGCCGATTGAACGAGAAAGTCGTGCAGATTATCGAATACTCCAAGTCATCTTCCGAACGGGTCAGTATGCGATTTGAGCCTGTAGATATGTCGGCGCTTATACGGAGAGTGTGCGACGAGATGAGCGTCAAGGCACAAAAATACAGCATGGAAATCCGCTGCAGAGCGGAGAAAGGCCTAACGGTGCAGGGAGACGAATTAAGGTTAAGAGAGATGTTGGTCAATGTCATCGACAATGCCGTCAAATACGGAGGAATTGGCACTTTCGTCGATTGCTCGGTTGACCGCGACTGGGCTCGGGTTCGGGTCCTCATCGCCGACAGAGGGCCAGGAATCGCAGAGGAGCACGTGCGCCGATTGTTCGAACCTTTCTACCGAGTGCCTGGAACGAAGAAGGAGGAAGAACGGGGGAGCGTCGGGCTTGGGCTTGCCATCGTCAAAAGCATCGTGGACAGCCACAAGGGAGAGGTGGAAATTGCGAGTCGCCCCGGCGGAGGAACAGCTGTGACCATCTGGATAGAGGAGGGAGGGCATGACTAGAAGCGGAAGAAAACCGGCAAGGGAACTTCCCCGAGTGGGTCTGCTGTTATTGCTGACGGGAACGATCATTGCCGCATACTGGGGAATCGGGGATGGCTTCTTGTGGTTCACAAGCCGAGACCGCACGATTCTGCTCGACAGCGAGACACCGGTGGCGGGCAAACCGGACGATTTTCGCATCGTGAGTGCGGTCAAGCGGCAAAGTGATGATTTGTTGAGCGGAGCCAGACTGCTTGGTGACGACAAGTTGCTTTTCTTTTCGCAGAGCGGAGAGAACAAGAAACGGACCGGCATCTCTACGCTGAGCCTTAAGGATAATACGATCGAAGAAGTTGTACGTTCTTCGCGCATAATTGAAGCTTCCGCCTCGCCCGATGGAACGAAGCTTGTTTATTTGGTTTACGACGAAGTGGCTTTGTTTACCGTTTGGTACGACCTTACGGAACGGAGAGAGCTTGATAGGCTAATCGGCGCCGCTAATATGCTAACGATGCTCGACGCGAGCCGCTTGATCGAGATGTTCGAAGAAAGCATCCGGTTGTTGGATATGAAGACGGGGGAAAGCCGGGTAATCTGGAAATGGACCAAAGCCACCACCGACAAGCCGTTTCGACTGAAGGTGTCGCCCGACAGGAAGCGCGTCTATTTCCAGGTCACTGACGGCGATGGCCGCAGCACTTCCATCCGATTCGCTGCACTGGACGGATCGGAATCTATTCAGCTAGCCGTAGGCGATATTAATGACTTCGTGCCGCTAAGCGGCGGCAGGTTGCTCGTCACGGGCCGGATCAACGGGTCCGAAGGCTTGTTTCTTATCTCCGGCGAGCGCTTCGACCGGATCGTGCAGCTTAAGAAAGGGTTCATGACCAACCTGACTGTCGACGCTGCTCAGAAGAAAATCGCGTATGTCGTAAGATCAAGCGAAGGGCGTCCGGTGCTGACTGCAGCCACATTGAATGCAAGCGCGGGCTTGTCCGCAGAGACTACCGTCTACAGTGATCCTGGAACCGTCACGATGCTTCAATGGAACGGCGAAGGAACGACGCTCGTATGTGTGGCGTTAGGGCTGGGGGGGGATGAGGTTTATCAGTTCCGGTTTTCGACGTAAATATGGAAATGTTTATTTGTCTCGTAAAGATGAAATCACTCCATGATCAACGAGAGTGGAGTTTTCCTGAAAAAGACCAAGAACAGAGAATCGTTCTTAGTAATGAATACTGCTTTTTTGTTCAAAAACCTCAAGAAGTCTTAATTGGTTCACGCTTAATTATTCCAAAAATGCATAGAGAAACCACATTTGATTTAACACCCAACAGGTCAAGGAACTATTGGATAAAGAATATGCCCCTCAAGGATACAATCTTGGGCGGAATTGCGGACATGTTGGAGGCCAGGAAATATTTCACGCTCATTTGCAGCGGGAATTCAGCTACCCTTCATCTTGAATGCCATAAAGAAGGGTGTAGATTTTGAAGAGGTGCAGAAATCGGAACTTGATTCTACATTGCTTGTGCTTATGGGGAACAAGGTTATTGCGGAGGTTCCTTTAAACAAAAGGGAGTAGCTGAGGGCTACTCCTTTCTCATAGTTAACTTCACTAACGAAGAGCGATAGCTGAATGAAGACATGAAAGCAGCCGATCGTTCTGACCTCTTCCTTTTCTCAACTAACAGGCAGGATAATGCAACTCCCATGTAATGGATTGGTATAATAATTAGCAAGACATCCGGTGAACCGTATCACAAATAGGGTGAATGATTAACGTATGAAAAATTTTACTGTAATTTAACCAAGCTTGGGCTATCATGACCTTAATTGAAATGCGGGAGGTGTTGGATCTGAAAGTGTTGGTTGTCGAGGATGATTTATCGATGCAAAAAGCGATCGGCATGGGGTTGAGAAAATTCGGCTACGCGGTCGATGTCGCCTCGGATGGAGAACAATCCTTGCGGCTCGCCCAGGTCAATGAATACGATGCGATCGTGCTCGATTTGAATCTGCCGAAAATAGATGGCATAGATGTTCTGAAAGAAATTCGCAAGTTCAACCAGGAAATCAAGGTGCTCATCCTATCCGCGCGTTCCGAGGTGGAGGACAAAATCGCGGGGCTCGATGTCGGTGCCAACGACTATATGGCGAAACCGTTTCACTTCAAGGAACTTGAAGCGAGGCTTCGCGCTTTACTACGCAGAAAATTCATTCTGACAGATACGCGAATCTCACATGGAGATTTTCAAATCGATACCGCGTTAAAGCAGATTTACGTTCGAAATCAACTGATCGACGTAACCAAGAAGGAATATGGCATCCTCGAGTATCTGATGATACACAAGGATAAAATCATTAGCGCAGAAGAGATTATCGAACATGTGTGGGACAGTCAAACCGATTTATTTTCCAACACCTTCAAAGTTCATATCAATTCGCTCAAGAAGAAGCTTGCCGTACACCTCGGGGATCAAGAAATCGTCAGAAACACCAGAGGGATCGGCTATTTCATCGCGGGGGTGCAGCATGAATCGGTTTAATCATCTTCCTCTGCGGCTGCGGCTGACCCTATTAATGGCGCTCATATTGACTATTGCTTCCATTGTGTTAATGATGACCTCGATCTACGCCGCACGACAGATTTATAACCAAGACTTTCCAGAGTTTAAAGTGGAAGCATCTGATAATATACCACCGCTTGTACCGCGGCCGCCAAGGGCAATCGTGATAGAGAGGAATAACGACTTTACAGCCTTCGGAATCATAAGCGCCGTAATGGTCATTGTAATCGGAACCGGTTTAACCTATCTCATTACGGGCAGAGCCTTAAAGCCTGTAACGGATTTAAGCAAGGAAATCAAGGAAATCGGCGAAAACAACTTGTTCCGGCAAGTCAGTGTGCCCCCGTCCAATGACGAGGTTTCCAAGCTAAGCCGATCTTTTAATCGCATGATCCATAAATTGGAG
Organism: Paenibacillus spongiae; assembly: GCF_024734895.1. NCBI lineage: Bacteria > Bacillati > Bacillota > Bacilli > Caryophanales > Paenibacillaceae > Paenibacillus > Paenibacillus spongiae. The sequence continues at coordinate 6,254,740 of NZ_CP091430.1, read as the reverse complement.
AAAGCGTTTGTCGCGCATAAAAATTTCTCAGCCAATGCTGCGCATGAACTTAAAACGCCGCTCACCGCCATGATTGCCCACATCGAGGTACTGCAGTTGGACAATCATCCAACGCTTGACCAATATAAGGAAACGCTGGAGGACACGCTCCATAACGCTCAGCGTCTCAGCGATTTGGTGAATGATCTGCTGAAGCTGAACGCCGAACAGAATGTCGTGGTTTGCGAGACAATCGAAGCGAAGATCTTGTTCGACAATATCATCGACGAGCTTCTCGAACCTATTCAAAGTAGAAACATTCACATCGAAAATCGTACCGACAACGTGCTGCTATGCGGCGACAAACGTTTGTTGCACAGGGCTTTTTCCAATATCATTCATAACGCGGTCAAATATAACAAGCCAAGCGGCGTCATCATCATCGCTGCTGCGGAAACTGCGGATAACACTTGTGTTACGATCTTCGATACAGGTACCGGCATACCGGAGGATCAGATCGAAAAGATATTTGATCCGTTCTATTGCGTAGACAAATCGCGCTCGAGAGAGCTTGGTGGTAGCGGACTGGGCCTTGCCATCGTGAAGATGGTCATCGAAAAGCATGGTGGGGAAATCAAAGTGCAAAGCGTGGCGGATATCTCCACAACAATCGTCATTCGGTTACCCAAACCTGAAAACAAAGAGGCCTGCTGATTTTCTCGGCAGGCCGTTTTATTAACCTTGATTTAACCTTCCTTCCATTATAGTGAGAGCATACTTCATTTTGCAGGAGGGTTTTGGGATGTTAAATAAAATATCTATTTCACTTATGCTTCTCGTATTTACGATTGGAATTTGGACAGGTTTTCAACAAATGCGGCCGCCATCGCCGCCATCCGAATCGGATGCCGATTATCCGGCCTATCAACAAATGCTCGCCAATCTGAAAGCCATGACAGTCGCACCTCACCCGGCCGGTTCCAAGGAGCTTGACGAGGTACGGAACTATATATTGACGCAAACTCGCAATATGGGCCTAGAAGCGACGATCGATCAGGAAACATACACCGCCGCGGACATCTCAACCGTAAATCGTGAGCAAGCGGGAGGGCAAAAGAGAGAACGAATCGTTCCAATGAATTCGCCCTCAGGGGAGTCCGCAGGTAATAATCACATCGGAGTTGTTCCTGAAAACCTTGATGATCTGGTTCTGAACAATATATGGGTGAAGCTCGATGCGCCCGATACGGACCGGGGCATCCTGATGATGGCCCACTATGACAGTGAAGAAAACGCCCTAGGCGCGGCTGACGATATGGTTTCCGTATGCGCGTTAATAGAGGCATTGCGCGAACAAGCGAGAAATCCCGATTTGAAAAATGACCTCTATTTTCTGTTTACGGATGGGGAGGAAGAAATCGCGCTGGGCGCGAAGGCCTTTGTGAAGTCGCATCCTGAGCTGCAAGGCAAAATCAATCTGGTCCTGAACTTCGATGCGCGCGGGAATCGCGGCGGACTGTTGATGTTTGAAACGTCAACACCAAACCTTGATCTGTTGCGGCATTTTCAATCCGCCAGTTCACACCCGATATCTTTTTCGTTTTTAACCGGGCTTTATCGCAAAATGCCGAACGGCACGGATTTGACCACATTTTTGGATGCTGGATATCCTGGGCTTAATTTCGCAGTAGCGGGGGGCGTGGAGCATTATCACCAGCCCACGGACAGCTTTGAGAATTTGAATCGCGGTACCGCGTATAACTTTCTGCAGACCGTCTTGGAAATGGCCGACTATGGCGCGCAAGCGCAATTTCAGGACAGCCCTTCAAACCGGAATAGCGTTTTTTTCACCTTCCTTCCCGGCCGTCTCGTGTTAGTGAGTGACTTCATGGCCTATTTCCTGTCGGCTCTTGCCGTGCTGGCTTCCTTGTGCTGGCTGATTGTTCAGATTCGGATCGGCAAGGTTCATCTTCGCCAAATCGTCATCGGCACGGGCTGGCTAATGGGTACGACGGGTGCGGCGAGCTTACTGAGTTGGGGCATCGTATCGGTATTAACACAGATGATGCAACTCGGCAAAACAACGAACAATGACCTGGTTTTTCTCTGGACCGCCTTAGCGTCTGGCTTGTGTGCTCTCGCTGTCTTGATCTTCCGGATGCGGAAACAATCGCTTGCCGAAGCGCTTGCAGGTTTATTGTCATTACTATTGCTGCTGGTGATTGGAAGCACGATCTTTTTCTATGAAATCAGTTACCTATTTACGTTACCGGCACTGGGGATGCTTATTGTCGCCGTTCTGGATCGGTATCCGATCGGCCGAATGATCGCATCGACTGTGCTTGGGGCGGGAATATGGCTGCTGTATGTGCCGGTATGTTGGCTGATTTATGTGCTGCTTATGATACCTGCAATTCCTGTGGCTGTCGCTGTGAGTGTAATTCCGGTTTCTGTTCTTGCGGCATTTTTTGCATCGCAATATAGGTTATCCGCCACGACGCCACTTGCACTCGATAATGAAAATTAAACATGGTTTCTACAAGTAGGGGGCGATCAGTTTTAGCGACGGGTTTTAGACCCAGGGGAACAACCGATCTGCCCCGTCCACGACAAATACACCACCAAAACAAAAGTGGTCAACCAGTAAAAACTGGCTGACCTCATAATACGACGGGAACGATAGTTCAATAAAACAGCAAAAGGATCCGTCGCGGCGGATTCTTTTCACGCCCCCCTCGTCGATTGAGCCAACGGCAGGATAAAGCAACTTCCAAGTAATGGATTGATATTGGAACAATATTTTTTTCCTTCATGATTCCTGTCCTTTTAGAATGAGTCATAACAAAGTTAGCCCATTACACTAAACATTCCTGTAGAGCTTAAGAAAAGCGTGCTGAGGGTTCTACAGGGATCGAGAAGGCCGCACAGCTCATAGCTCATGCAAAATGCAGTGTAGGAGATCGAACTGTTGTAGAAGAAGCAAAGACAGATTTGAAACGGCTCATTGAAGAATATGAACGAATTACCACCATGCTTGAGCAGATTGAAAAGGACATCGAAGCTCTGCTTTCTGAGGTTCCAATGGCGGAACAACTCCGTACCATAAAGGGTCTCGGAAAGATCTTTACAGCGGCTATACTCGCTGGTACAGGAGATTTAAGGCAGTATGCGCATGGACGTCAGGTATTACGGAAGGCTGGCCTGAATTTGGCTGAAAGCATGTCTGGAAAGCGAAAAGGACAAATTGTTCTTTCGAAACGAGGCGACTCTGCCTTGCGAGAATATCTTTATCTCGCGACCGTCCAGCTCGTTTGGAATAATCCTGTCTTCCGCCATCTACATGAGTATAATGTGCAAGAAAAGAAGATGAAAAAGCAGCAATCCATATTTAAGTTAATTGGGAAGTTGGCACGAATTCTAGTTGGAATTGTTCAGCGAGAAGAAACGTTTACACCAGAGAAGACTGTCCTGAACTGGACAGAAGCAGCTTAAGTTAAGAAACATCACGTATATTGACTCATTCGCGGGATTTCACAAAGAAAGCACGAGGACCGAGTTCGTTCTCCATAAGGGCTACGACCCATCTGCTAAACGCCATCGGTCTCCACACCTTGGACAGGTATAACGAAGGAATGTAAGGGCAATGACCCGTAGAGATTTGGGAGGGTGAACCTCCAAGGGATTTGTGAAGTATGCGTGCAGTAGAAACGACCTGGGGAATATTCCTGATAGTTCCTCTATTCCTGCATACCCAGCACACCACCTCAACCGGTATCATCTGCGTTGCTTCCTGAGATTGACCTAAACTAAGGTGATGAAATCCTGCGAATGAGTGAGTATATGTGAGATAAACCCTTAAAACCGAGGGACGGGCAGTTAAGCGCAACAAATCCGTATATTACACATCTGTAAAAATGGAAGTATCAGGAACCCGGGTTCAGAGCGTTCCTTGGGTATAAACTGGCCGAACGTGGTAAGTCGCTTGTTCGGATCGATAAATGGTATCCTTCGAGCAAGCTTTGCAGAACGTGTGGTACGATCAACACGGAACTGACACTTAAGGATCGAGTTTGGGTTCTGTGAGGGTTGTGGTGCCCCCCATCAGAGGGATGAAAATGCTGCAGGAAACATACGGGCCGAAGGGATTAGAATGCTAGGCATGACATAGATGAATAGAGAACCGCCGGGCAGGCGGAGATAGCCCAGTAATGATATCTAAGTTATTAGGTATGTCCTGGGAAGCCCCCACTTCTATAAGTGGTGGGAGCATGTCACAGTAAGAGCATTTCTTTGTAATGGGAAATGCTTTTTATTTTTTTTGCTTAAAATAAAAAGGATATTCCACTAACAATAACAATATAATAAAAATCGATACGAATTTATTATAAAACAATAAATTGTGTGTTAAAGTTATTTTATAATTAAATTAGCGAGGTGCTCTTTATGAAACGGGGAACAACACTCTTTTTGAAGATGGCTGATATTCTTATTGGAATCCCAGTTCTTGCATTGTGCATATTTTTGGTGCCTAAGATCGGGAATTTTGCTGGAGAAATGTATCCAGATATTGCTTATATGAAATCTCTCGTTTTAATCGATATGTACGCGGCAGCGATACCTTTTTACTTTGCTCTGTATCAAGCTTTTAAACTTTTAAGCTATATTGATAAGAACCAAGCTTTCTCGGAATTATCCGTAAAGGCTTTAAAGAATATAAAATACTGTGCCATCACAATCAGTACCTTGTACCTGCTAGGTATGCCACTCTACTATCTCATGGCGAAGAGAGTTGACCCTCCAAGTTTCATACCAATCGGATTGACCATTATTTTCGCCTCTATGGTGATCGCCGTTTTTGCTGCTGTTCTCCAAAGACTTTTACAAGAAGCTATTCATATAAAATCAGAAAATGATTTAACGATCTGAGGTGAATATCATGGCGATTATCATCAATGTTGATGTGATGTTGGCAAAAAGGAAAATGAGAGTAACAGAACTTTCGGAGAGGGTTGGAATTACTATAGCGAATCTTTCCATTCTGAAAAATGGGAAAGCAAAAGCGGTTCGTTTTTCAACATTAGAAGCGATATGTGAGACTTTGGATTGTCAGCCGGGTGATATTTTGGAGTACAAAAGCGACGAAGACACTCACTAACGGAGACGATAGTGAAATGAGTTATGATCGGAGCAGGAGCCACGGTGACCTGCTCCAGATCGTTGACGGGCAGGATAGTTTATATAAAATTAGAAAAAAGATTTAGGGAATTTTCTCTTTTTAGAATAATATAATACGTTTATCATAAGCGGGGTAAGTTCCTTATTCTATCCTACAACTATTCTAAAGCGAATAACCATATTCATATTAAGAAGGTGGGATATCAGAATGGCTACAATAATACCAGAAGTTGTTGATAAATCTATGCGGAAGTTATGCGAATCGCTACAATTCCGCATCCCAGATACCGTTGTATCTGTTTATGTTTATGGCTCGACTGCTCTAAATGCTTTTATTGAGGGCTCAAGCGATATAGACTTTCTTGTATTTGTTAATCGCACGTTAACTCCATCTGATATCCGATTGATTTCGGAAGCGCACAAAGATGTTGAACAAACGCTTTCTGGATTAGATATTATGGGAGCCTATATCCGACAAGAGGATGTGGGAAAGTCCGTCGGAGAAATCCCACTCGTTCCCGCCTATTTCGATAAAAAAATGCAATCTGATGGAAACGGGGATTTAAATCCGGTCACATGGTGGATCCTTAAGAGACACGGCATCTGTGTGTATGGCCAGCAATTGTCCTTCAATTATGAGATATCATCTAACGAACTTATCAAATACGTTATTAATAATATGAATTCTTATTGGATCGGATGGATTGACCGATTGGAAAAAAACCTTGATTCGACGGGTATGACGGAGCATTCAGTGCCATTGGAACAATTAGACTTTGCAGTTGAATGGTGCACTCTCGGCATGTTGCGGCAATTTTATACAATTCGGGAACATGAAGTGACCAGTAAAATTGGTGCCGGAGAGTATGGCCTTACACAATTCCCCGAACGTTGGCATGGACTTATTCGCGAGGCAATTGCGATCAAACGTCGAGAGAATTCAAGAGAATATGCTTCACAATTGAAGCGGTTGAATGACCTAGTTGGACTGCTTCGCTTGATTCATACAGAGAGTAATTTGCTTCTACAAAAACTAAACTAAGTTTCTTTTGACCTGTAAATACTTGGTTTAGTAGACAGCAATGAAACCATGACAACGAAACAAGTATTACTGAACTAACGGGAACGGTAGTTCAATGCACCATGGAGCAGTCTGCACTTTTCAGTTGCTCCATTTTTCATTGCGCTGACGGGCAGTTAAGCGCAACAAATCTATATATTACACGTCTGTAAAAATGGAAGCATTAGGGATCTGGGGCGGTGTTTCGTGGGTTATATGAGTGGATTATAGGTTTGACGGTTAAGTGCTGCGAGGGCAAATGCATTCGTTCCGAAAGATTCTGTTTTGTTAGATGAAGTAAAATACAGTTGGGGCGGAGTTTATATTTTCAACTCTTCAGAAAAGCCAGTAACCGCAATTAGTATAAAATCACTTGGCTTTTTGTGGCTATCAAGAATGTCAGTGTACCATTATCATCGAGATGATCCGATTAAAACAATCGGTGGAGTATCCCTTAATAATCCTAGCGAGAAAACCACGGTGATAAGTATTTTAGTGGATGATCCAGAAGTTTCGTACCTTGAGGCGGGGCCTGAAGGCAACAGAGTTAAAAAAGAAGCCAGTATAGGAGATCCAATGACATTTACATGGGATGAAGCAGTTCAACTCGACCGGCTTTACCCGAAGGCATTTGATAAAAATGGCAAACTACTTTATGAATACCGCTACCCAATAACCAACAATATACGGCATGAGAATTTGAGATGGTATCCAAACAATGGATTATCAACGCTATAATGAAAAACAGTAACGCATTACGCTAACGGGACACTATAGCTCAATAAGCAACCAGAACGAGGCTGCCGGCATGGATCGGCAGCCTCGTTGCGCTAACGGGAAGAATACTTCCAATATGTGTTAATATAAAAGCGGGTGCTACTTCGTTCATATTCAGAGGGGTAGGCCTTGGTCTCGTTGGAAACTAATACTTGGAGGGCTTGCCGGACAGGCGATGAGCGCGGGACTGATCGACGAGTGTCATCTGCTTCTTAATCCGATCTTCTTGGGTGGAGGTAAGCGAATGAGTATTGCCGGACAACCTCCTCATGCGGCTCGAGCTGCTCGGTGAGCGCCGCTTCCGCAGCGGCGTTGTTCAGCTTCACTACCGTGTGATCGTCTGATCGCGACGCTAGAGTGAAATTCATCTCATCTTTATCAAAACCTACTAATAACTTCTTTAATTGTGCAGCGAGGGAGAGATCCTAGTGGCGGGTAGTTCCATGATCATGGGTGCCACTCTGCTCATGTTGACTGCCAGCAAGCGTTTCAACTTGTGTCGTTGCGGAAGCGGATGGTTCCTTCGTGGCAGTAACCGTAAAAGGGATCTTCTTCATGGTGTGGATATCACGTGCCGACACATGGTAATAGACGAAGTACGATCCCGGTTCAGTAATGGGCTGCTTGGCGATGTAGAGTCCATCGTTTTGGAAAGTAGCAGGTAGCATCATATGAGGCTCTTGCCCCTCTTTCCACCATTCAAATATGACTTCGCTCGCGTCATCCACTGGTTTACCATCCTGGGTAACGGTTACCGCAAAAGTAACGTTGTCTCTGGCTGCAGGTTGACTCGGTTCGAGCGTGAATGTGGCTTCGACTGGTGTAGAAGAAAGTAGAGCTGTTTGTTCTTGATCTTGACCACATGCGGTCATGGCAAGGAGCAAGAGTAGGCACGGCAGCATGTACATCAAGCGTTTCAATTCCATCTAGAATCATTCCCTTTCTGTTTCAAATTCGTTAGTTCCTGGTAGAAGAGCGAGTAACTGTGCTGATTATGGTCTCGTCACCGCGCAGGATCGTCCATCACAGGGGATTCGCAATGCATCAGGTTATCATGCTGCGGTCAATGGTAATGGTCAAAAATTTCAATGCCGCTCCCCATCGGATCTTATGCAATTGCAAAGGCATCCTCTCCGCTTGTTACATGAATATCGGGGCGAGTAGAAAGGCTGCAATAAACAAATCCAAAATAGTGCACCATTCCGCATACCACCTCCAGACGATCTTGTTGCTCCGAAAATGAGCAAAGTCCCAGACCGCATGGCCGATATAACCTGCCGCAAGCAGGATCAGTCCCGTTTCTCTGTCGACATACAGAGACACTAACGCGATAATGCTGAAAAACAGTAATGCGGCCGCCTGTATCAAGAGGGTACGAACCCCGCGGAGATGACCGCGAATTGCGCCTGCAATCGGGTAGACAAGCGCGATGAGAACCAGGATAAATGACATGGGATCCGTCGAAGCAGGGAACCCTGTTGCGGCCATAGCTAACGCCAACAATGAGGGCCATCGTTTCAACAATTGTATGCCTACTACCTTCAATCTTCCTCTCTCTTTGACATCTTCGTCTTTTTTGGCCAATTCCATGGCAATCACTCCTCGTTTTCTTTTGCACACCAAAAATAACACAATGCAATTCCTTTTACGTCTATCTGCAGTTGATTTTTATTTAGCGTCTATATCGATCGATTGATGAGCAAGACGGATTCATCTGTTATGATGAAGTAAACCACCCGAATGAAGGATTGAAAAATGAATAAAAACATATTTCAGCACTTTAACGCCCGCGCCGCGCATACTATCTTTATCGTTGCCTTTTTCATATTGATCATGCCAGAGTATCCGTTTCTGCATATCCACGTACTTATCGTTTACGCTGCCTTCGCGGCTTGTTACATATGGATGGCGGCAGCACCTAAAGGATGGTGGAATGCTAAGAGGTACGTCCTTGCGGTTTGCATTCTTGCTGGCATAACCCTCATCATTCGCATCGTTCATTCCGATTACCCTGATCACCGCATTTTCTGGCCGTTGCTGTATATGCTGGGTGTGGCCGATCCGAAATGGAATCGCTCGACCGTTACTCTCGCCGTCTTCACTGTTTGCCTCATTTTTGCAATGATGCTGGTCGACAAGGTCTCATATGGCGCTCTAATTGCAGCTGTCCTAATGTATATCGCGGTCAGAAATCAATGCTTGCTTCGCGAAGCGCATCGAACGAACCGAAAGCAACTGGAACAACTGAATACGGCATATTCCGAATTGCAGCAAACATCTGTTCAGGCGATGGGCTATGCTGCGCTGACGGAGCGTACGAGATTGGCACGCGACATTCATGACGGGTTTGGACATCAAATGACCTCGCTTATTGTTCAACTTCAAGCATTGAAGCTGATGATTCCGCAGGATCCGGCTGGGGCGGCGAACAGCGTAGACGAGATTCTGAAGGTTGCTAGGAAAGGGATGGATGAGGTAAGGCTTGCAGTAAAGGAATGGTCGGACGATGAGAAGGGCCTGGGTCCGATCGCGCTGAAAGGCCTCGTCTCTCAAATCGAAGCCAATTCTATGGTACAGATACAATATAAAGAAATCGGACCTATCGGTGAGTGGCCGGTTGAATGCAGTGTAATTCTCTACAGAATCTTGCAAGAAGCGTTAACCAATATCCTCAAGCATGCTGATGCGAAACAGGTTAACATTGTAGTGGAAGAAGAGAATGAACATGTAATGCTCCTTATTACGGATGACGGTTATTTCAGCGGCGAGAAACCTTTGAATTTCGGATTTGGCCTAAACGGTATGATCGAAAGATGCAAATCTGCCGGAGGGAGCATCGTTTTCTACGCAAATTCACCGAATGGTTTAAAGATACAAGCAGTTATTCCGCTTAATATTACTTCGAGTACGGCTTATAAGGAGACGATTCATGCAAACCGAGAAAATGATTCGAATCGTACTGGCAGATGACCAGCCTTTCATCCGCAAAGGATTGCGTTACATATTGGACATTCAAAAAGATATGCAGGTGGTCGGAGAGGCTTCAACCGGAGAAGAAGCGGTTGACATCGCATTGCGAAATGTTCCAGATCTCGTCTTGATGGATATCCGCATGCCGGGCGGAACGGGTATCATGGCAACAAAGTCTATCGTTGAAGCTTTGCCTGACACAAAAGTCGTCCTCTTAACGACATTCGATGTTGAACAGTATGTGTTTGACGGGATTCGTGCTGGGGCTTCCGGCTATTTATTGAAGGATACGGAAACCGATGAATTGCTGAGCGGCATACGGGCCATGTACCGGGGGGCAACCCTGTTCAATAGCAGCACGGCCAAACGTGCTCTAGACCAAATATTAACTTCAGGTATGGAGGAGCCGGATTCACCCGGGAAAGATCGGCTGCTTGGCGCCTTGACGGAGCGTGAAACGGAAGTATTGCAGCTACTTGCATACGGTAAGAGAAACCACGAAATATCTGCGATTTTATGCATTTCTGAAGGCACAGCAAAAACGCATATCCACCATATCATGCAAAAACTTGGGGCGCAGGACCGCACACAGGCAGTGGTCACTGCAATTCGAATGAAGCTCGTGAAGTAATTAAGGAACAATTAAATCATGTTATTGAAACGGCTGCCGGCGATGTTTTTGCCCGATCGGGTGACAGCTTGTTAGCTGCGGAGGCAGTCCCGGCAATCGTATCCCGGCCGGCTTTAGCGGCGCCAGGGGGGTGTTCCAGCAGTTTCCGAAACGTATAGCTGGCGGCGATAAACGGCGGTTCCACATAAATAGCGGCAAGTTTTCAGCGAACCGTATAACGTGGTATAATCTAGTCGGGTATTCCCTAACAATTAACCGGAGGCTTCCATTATGTGCATCCACTTCATGCGAATTCGTTAATAGGAATAGACGAATGAGGCTTGCCCCATTTTTATAAAATTTGAGGATGGCTTATTTGCGTTGGAAACATTTCTAATAACAATTTTATTGAAGAGGTGTTTTTTATGGAGAAAAACGAGGATCACGTAGCTACGGTGTTGGAGCTTGCATTAAAGTATGGATTGTCATTGAATCCGGACTCGGTGCTAATTAACGAATCCGGATTGGATTTTTTGGCGTGCTTTGCCGAAGACGAGGGAGGAACGCCCTGGGTTTTGCGTCTGCCGCGACGCGACGATGTGGTGGAGTCCGCCTCATACGAGCGGCGCGTACTTTCGCTGGTGAAACCGCGGCTTCCAGTGGCGGTACCGGATTGGAAAATTCATACGGCGGAGTTGATCGCTTATCCGAGACTCAAGGGTATCCCGGCAGCGACGATCGACCCTGAGGCGCGGCAGTATGTTTGGGAGATCGACGAAAAGAACTTACCGGAGGCGTTTGTTGATACGATGGCCACAACGTTGGCAGCTCTTCACACGGTCGGTACCGACGAAGCGACGTCCGAGGGCATTCGCATCTTGACTTCAACGGAGGCGCGGACCGATTTCCGAGAAAAAATGGAATGGGTGAAGCGAAATTACGACGTTTCCGATTCGCTCTGGACACGCTGGCAGCGGTGGATGGCTGATGATTCATACTGGCCGACTTTCACGACTGTAGTTCATGGGGATATACATCCAGGACATCTGTTGATCGGCGATCATGGGCACGTCACGGGGCTGATCGATTGGACTGAAGGGGAAGTTTCCGATCCGTCAATAGATTTCCAAATCTATTATGCGTTATTTGGCGCGAATGGTTTGAGCGAACTGATTGATCGGTATGAACGTAAAGGCGGCAGGGTATGGGCACGCATGGCGGAGCATATCGCGGAGCGGTATGCAGCTTATCCGGTGCTGATCGCATTGTTTGCTGAGAAAACCAACTCTGATGAGTATCGACAGTATGCTCAATATATGTTAGGCATACAAGGGTAATGAATGACGGGCTTCCGGAATGTTCCGGGAGCCTATTCGTTTCAAGTTTTCGCGGTGGTTCTATTTCGTAAAAGATGACCTTGAAATTTGCCGTTATAGAAAGGGTCGGTCAATAGATGAAATGGTTGAAAGAACCTACAAGATATATTCGCCTGAACAAGAGACTAGATGGGGTACATTAGCAATTACCATTAGGTTGGTTACTCCATAATGAGTTGGCGGAATGAACGGGCTAAACAAGCTCAAGGTCATTCTAACGGAGCACAATAGTTCTACTTAGGAGGGGCTGCCGCGCGGCGGCCCCTTCGCTCCGCTAAACCAGCCAATATCTTGTCAAGATTTTTCAATAAAAACTTGAGTAGATGATGCTATACATAATATATGTGCATGCCAAATAACCCTCCATCGTTTAAATGGAAGGTTTTACATGAAGTGGTACTCTAGGCTAAGTCGAGGAAAGGTTTCCTTGCGTTTAAGCAGCGCAAATATCCAATGAAGCATCTTGTTCACACAGGCGATCATTGCAACCTTGTGCGGCTTTCCATCGGCAATCTTCTTATCGTAAAAAGCCTTCATCTTCTTAATGCCGGAGCGTCGTAAGCTACAGAGTACGGCTAAGAATAGGGTGTGACGCAGTCTGCTGGATCCACGTTTTGTGATTCGGTTAATTGTAGCCGTAAACTTCCCGGAGATATGAACACTCGGGTCCACACCGGCGAAGGCGACCAGCTTCATTGGGTATTAAACCGATCGATTTCACCGATTTCCGAAATAATCGTTACTGCGATTTTTTCTCCGATACCGGGGATCGATTGGATAATCTGATATTCTTCAATATCATTAGCGAGGGCATCCATTTGCTTTTCCAGGGCGCTGAGATGCTCTCGGTAATGAAGCAGCATGCTGACGTACATCTCAAGGCTAATCAGATGGCTTTGGAATGGCGCCTTACGGAAGGGATTCCGTTCAGCCGCGGCCAGTAAGGCTTCAGCCTTTTCCATTGCCCAGCGTTCGGACCGGCGCATACATAGGGATGCAATCTTCTCCGATATTTTTGCTTTACCAGTTCTCAGCACGTCATCAGAAGTCGGAAACTCCAATAGAGTCTTTAACGCCACCGCAGAATGTAAATCCCCAAAAACAGTAAAAACTGGATGACCTCATAATACGAACGGGCAGAATTGTTTAATTTACCATCCTTCGTTAAATTAAAGTTGTATTCGGTCAGGCCAGGACTGTGCACATTAGCAATCCATGAGAAACCGGACATGCTGTTGGATGATAAAATGTAGACATAAAGGAGGCTGCATATGGACAGTGTAATTCTGATGATGAATGTGCGAGAAAACCAGGGAGGAGAGTCAGTCGCATGGCAAAGATCGTTTTCGCATTGAACCAGTCTCTGGACGGGTTCGTCAACCACGACCACACGGCATTTCAGCCCGACCCCGTGCTATTCCGTCATTTCATTGACGACTTGCGCGGCATGGCGGGCAGCCTGTACGGGCGCCGCATGTACGAGACCATGCGGTGTTGGGACGGAGACCATTTTGAATGGGATGCGCCGGAACGGGAATACGCAGCGGCGTGGCAAAGCAAACCGAAGTGGGTGGTGTCGAGGACGTTAAAGTCCGTCGGTCCGAACGCTTCTCTGATCGAGGGCGACCTCGCAGCGGCCATACGTGGGCTGAAGGCTCAGCATGAAGGGGAGATTGAAGTTGCCGGGCCGGAGTTGGCCCACAGTCTAACGGAGCTCGGTCTCGTTGATGAGTATCGACTCTATCTCCATCCAGTCGTGCTGGGTCACGGCAAGCCGTTCTTCGCCGGTCCGCGGCCGCCGCTGCGCCTCGTGGCAAGCGATCGAATTGGCGAGCAGGTGATCAGGTTGACCTACGTTCCAGCTTAGTTGTGCGGTTGACCCAGCGGCCTAAAGGGCACGTTACTTTAATAGGGATTCTCCGGCTGTAGCGGCAGTCAGAGGATCCCTTATTCTTTGAAATTTGTTCAGTTATGCGAAATGACGTAGTTATTTATGGAATTGACGATTGACCTAACGGAGACGATAGTATTGAATTAAGTATAGCTATTGATGTTAATCCAGGAACAGGGTGACATTCATGATTTCGTACGAGAAAGTATACACAATACATGACTGGTGGGATGGGCCAAAGACAGGTGTAGCAGATTATCAAGGAGTCCCTTATATTTTCAATAGAAATTTCGATGAGGCACTAGACGATTACGATGACTACTATTTGCTCAGCCCTATCACAAATCAACAATTCGAACTTATTATTGAAGGGTATGAGATATGGCTGCTGTATCGAGATGCTTCAAATGAACAAAAAGACGCTTCAAAAATTTATGGGAGCCTACCCTATGATCAAGAGCGCTATCTTGAAATATAATCTTTAACTGATTTTTTATTTGATCCCTGCAGACACATATTGAAAGTAAAAGCATTATTCCGTTCACTTCCAACGATGTCCCCATTGCTATACGGGATTAATAGTTATCACGATTTCGAAGTAATATGGAAAATATAAACTATATTGGAATCCGATCGATCGATTGTGAAATTATATAATTCACTTAAGAAGAATTGGCAGGTAATTAACTTGATTTTTTTACTAACGGAGAACGATAGTTGAACGATCCAGGGAGCAGATCGCCGCGGCAGATGCTCCTTTTTTCGTTAAGCTAACGGGAAACGTTAGTTTAACGCACCATGGAGCAAATACATCAATTTATTCGACCCGGCTAAGGGATCAATCCGTCACTTTAAATTACCCTGGTAGAATAACAGTTATAATGCGGACAGCCAAAGGAGAAAAAATGTTAACGACACAACAATTAAAAGATATTGAACAATTGCAAAAAGAGTGTGAGACTCATGATCATTTACAACTGAAGCTTAACTGGGAGATGCTTGAAAACCGCGGATCTGATCAACTGGATTTTTTTCATTACGAAAATGACGAGCTTGTAGCGTTTTTAGGTTTGTACGCTTTTGGTTCTACAGTCGAAGTATGCGGCATGGTTAATCCAAGTGAACGACGAAAGGGGCATTTCCATCGATTGTTCCGACTAGGAATGGAAAAGGTCAAACAAAACGGATACAAGAAAATCTTGTTGAACGCGCCTGCGGGATCCGATACGGCAAAAGCTTTTTTGTGTAAACAAGGTGCTGAATATGCATTCTCGGAGCATCAAATGGAGTGGAAAGAAAAGCCTCTTGAAGGAACGGATAATATTCTTCTGAGGCAAGCAACATTAGAAGATTACGAAATGCGCGTACGATTATCCGTTACGGCGTTCGGAGTGGACGAAGAAGACGCCAGAGCGATGGAAAGCATGGCCTTGGGGGATAACACTAATATGCTCATGATTGTCGTGAACGAAGGGACGGTAGGGAAAATTCGAGTGAGCCGTGAAGAGGGGCAAGCGTGGATTTATGGATTTGCCATTCTGCCAGAATACCGAGGCAAAGGAATAGGCAGAAAAGTGTTGCGCCGAGTTATTAAAGAGCAAAGCTCGGCCGGATACTCCGTACACTTAGAAGTCGAAACGAAAAACGACCATGCTCTAGGGTTATATGAATCGGTTGGATTCAAAGCGGTACATGCACAAGATTACTATAAATATCAACCAAGTTTCTCTATATGAATGTTCGATTGCGCTATCGGAACACTGTAGCTCAACAATAAACAACAGGCTGTCGCCGTGGCCTGTTGTTGCGCTAACGGGACAAGATAGCTCAATAAAACAACAGAAGGATCCGCCACGGCTGATCCTTTTTACATCTACACAAAATTTCCTGATGAGAGTTGAGCTATCGTGGTTAAAAGCGTTTGTTGATCTAACGAGGAGAGTAGTTTTTTGGGGAATTTTAATTAAGTTTGAGCTTGGGGGATGTGGACTTGAAGAATCATTCTTCGTCAGTTTATTTAATGAAAGTATGTTTTACATTTACTATTTTTCTATTGAGTGCATGCAGCAATATGGGAAAAATTCAACATATTGAGGTTTTTGTGGCGGAAATATCAGAACGAAACGATGAAGGTTTTTTTGTAACGACTGGTTACAAGAAGGTAAATGCGATAACTACTATTGAAGAGGGGAAAAACCATATAAAGACTGATATTAAAGCCATTGAAGATTTTTATAATATAGAAGGTAATTATATAAAAACAGAAATAATACATTCTAATTTTTCTAAATCTAATGTAACACTTGCAGAAGATGGAGATAGTCGCAAAGAAGTGCTCCAAGAGCCGTCAACAATCCTAATACCCGATGATAAAATTGAACATTTTCAATTGGAAAATATGACAGAGGAAGAGAAGGAAAAAGTCAAAGTTCATGTATTATCTTTTATGGATATATTTTAATCAGAACTTCAGACAATAATTAGGGGGTCTATGCCTATGAACAGGTTCATCAAGGCAGTGAAGGATTTGGATATTACCTCAATTAAAGAGTTGCTCCAGATAGATTCAAAGTGGGTTAAATGGTCTGAAGAAGACGGCAAAAATGCGCTTCATTATTTGTGCGGTCTTGATATTTCCAAAGATCCAACAAAAGTTGAAGCCAGTCTTTATATATTGAAATTGCTTATACAAAGCGGTATGGACATGAATTCGATTCATAAAATTCCTGATCGTCAATGCGGTTTTTTTTCCGCAACACCGCTTTGGTATGCATATACACGAGGACGTAACGAGAAGCTGTATACCTATCTTCTAACTGCAGGCGCTGACCCCAACCATTGTATGTTTGCCATTGCTTGGTATGACGATGTTAAAGCCGCTGATCTGTTTGAAAAATATGGAGCTGAAATTGAAGATGCTGCATTTCTTGGGGCATTTAAGTGGAAAAAGTTTCGCATGGCAGAATGGTTTTTAAAAAACGGTGCAAATGTAAACTACGAAGATCCTGATGGGGATACAGCGCTCCTTTACGCTTTAAAAAGAAAATATAAAATGGAGCACCTCAAATTACTGCTGCAGTTTGGGGCTGATTTCAATCAAGAAAACAAAGAGGGAATATCGCCCAAAAAGTTAGCGGTATTAGAAAGTCGAATAAAAGTTCTGGGTCTTTTTGTATAAAGGAGAAAAATAACCTTGTACTTCATTATTAGATTAATCGAGAGAAAAAGATAAGTCTATATCTTTTTTGTCAAATCCTGTAGAGTTATGCTATCCCGGCCGGGAAACACTGGAAGGCGGAGGTTCCAAAGATGGCAAGTCAGGAAGTATTGTCCAGAGCTGCAGAATCCTTTGGATTTGATGTTAAGACCCTGGTGTTTATTAGTAACTCATGCAACGAGGTATATCGCTTTTCTATGAATAACCAAGACTATATATTACGATTAACTGAGAAGCCTGTAGCATATGTAGAAAAAATAAGAGCAGAAGTGGATTGGATGCACGATTTGGTTAAGAACGGGGTATCCGCATCATTGCCAATTAGAACAATTGATAATCAACTAACAGCAGTTTATAACGGGGAAGACAAATGCTGCATTACAACAGCCTTTCATATGGCACCGGGGAGGTTTTTTGACAAGAACGATCCACAGTTGTGGGGCCCGGCTATATTCAAAAAGTGGGGAGAGGTCATGGGCAGGATGCACCTGCTTTCTAAATCATATAAACCTTCAGATATCGCTGCCAAGAGGGACGGATGGAGCAAGTGGGAAATCGAAAATCCGTATCTACAGCAAGGCCATTATCGCCTGCTCTTAGAAAAATTAAGATCTCTTGAGAGTACTATTGAAGCTCTTCCTAGGGATAGACACTCGTATGGGTTGATCCATAATGATTTTCATCCCTATAATTTTCATATCCAAGACGGTGCTATTACGGTTTTCGATTTTGACGATAGCATGTATGGTTGGTTTTCATTAGATATTGCAATTGCGGCAGCCCACGCCGTTTGGTGGGGGGCGCCCAATGACGACCGTGAATCCAAAAATGAGTTTGCTCAATCATTCCTGAATGATTTTCTGGAAGGCTATTTCAAACAAAATCATCTTGATCGTTACTGGATTCAACAAATTCCAATGTTCATGGATTATCGAAATCTATGTTCCTATTTTTGGTGGCTCTCCAGCTGGGATGGTGATGAAAATAATTTGTCCGTACTTCAGCAAAGCGCTGTTATCAATGCCGTTAGAATTATTCAGAATGGTCGGCCCTTTGACGGCTGTGACATTCGAATGTAACCAATGCAATGAAACAGCAGAAGGATCTGCCGCGGCGGCACCATATTATTAGAAGGAATACTCATTCAACTTATTCTGGTCTTTACTACGGCTTCCTTATTGGAATTATTTATTGTCGGTCCAGTGGCGAAGAAGATTGCTCTATCACTACCGTATGACAAATAAGGCCACCTGCGAGTAAATATTTGAACACGAAAGGGTTGCTGGGTGGCAGCCTTTTCTCCGAAGGAGGGTGAATGCTTTGGACCGTATCCTTTCAGCAGAGCTTGAAAGAGTATTGAACAAACTGGGGAAACCTGATTTGCTAACTCTCCTGGCAGAACAGATCTCGGGTAGCGATTTAAATACGCTTCTCTTGAAATTGTTTAATGAAAAGATTAATCAGTCTTCTCCGGGTGACCTTCTGAAAAGATACAGAGAAAACCGTTTTGTACACCCGGCAAAGGTAGATCCGCTTCAGCTAAAACAACTGGAAATGGATGTCCTGAAGGTGGCATTGAATCATGGCGTTTCTCCAATTCAATTGTCGCCGGTCGCACCTCTGGGCTGTGCCTCTGTAGTGGGTACAGTTGATCAAAATAAGGTCATATCCGCACTAAGAGGAACGGAAGTTGTATCGGATGCAACGAATCTCTTAGCATTGCATATCAGTGATTTCATTAAGACCAATGAGGATAAGAGAGAAGATTTCATTCGTTTCTGTACGACTCATAGACATGTCCGTGCGCAATTCTTTGGAGATACGCCAGGGATGCTGCCGCATTTCCATTTGTTCGGTATGGTGACTTCAGGAATAGACAAAGGGTCCTACAGCTTCGAGAAACAATCTTTTTGGGAACATATAGCGGTTTACCAAAGCATTTTCAAAACTCTTTTCGGGTCTGAGATCGAGTTAATATGTAGTGAACGTGACGGTTACAAAGACACGGCCGGACTGTTCTCACGGATTATAAAATGCGGGCATGAGCACTCCACGAATGTATCGATAAGTACAGGTGAGCCAAACAAGGAAAACCAGTATTACAAAGGACTGCAATTCACCTTAAAGACTGTTATAGAAGGCAAGGAGTATTACATTGGTGATGGCGGTTTTGTAGATTGGACACAAAAAATGCTAGGAAACAAGAAAGAGCGGCTATTAATCAGCGCAATCGGCTTGGATCGACTGATTTAACCACGTGCAGATTTATACCTAATCAAACTCCATATAGGATTGACATATCAACCCATGTAGTTGAATCTGATTGTTTTGACACGCCCATAAAATGAATGGATTAACTTTGTAAATCGATTAGCCCATTGCATATTACGCGAACAGATTAGTATGTAGTATTCGAGAAATGCTGCTCATGGAGAAACTCTCCAGGGCAGCATTTTTTATGTTGAACTCAAAAGGAGAGCGACCGTTTCAACAGAAGCTCATGACTAAAACTGGAAAAAGCTAAGATGCTTTTTTCTCTTTTTGGACATGTCTAACCTCTCTATAATTAGGCATAAGTGTTTTTCAGGCATCTTTGAGTTAGAAAATATACACGGTTATTACTAAACGAGTGAGGTGCGCTTTGTGATCGAGCAAGTCATGCTTGTTTCACTGTTTACTTTCGTTATTCATCTTGCAGAGACGCTTACTTATTCCCTTCGCTCAGCAGGAGTTCGTTTGGGGAAGTTGGCGGTTGCGTTATCCTTGTCGGGAATCATACTCCTGATTTCAAGAACAGCGAATATGGTACAGGCACCGCTTACCGGCAAAATCATAGACTTCGCCAAACATCATGCAGACTATAATCTAATTGATCAGCTACGAGTTATTATTGGTGCAGCGACCATGGGAACATGTGCAGCATTATTGTTGTTCCCGTCAGCTGTTTTGCTTTCTTCTAGGGTCATATCCCATTTTGAAGTGGCTGGTTCCATACCCCAGTTGGTCCGTTCTTCGGTTTCCACTCAACAATTACAGAACGTACGGTATCATTTGCGCTTTCCAACATTCACGATGTTGTCACGATTGAGGACTGGAGGCATTCCAACAAAGTTAGTTGTTCTTAATTGTTTGGTGACGGCAATTTATACAATTGGCGTGTTGGCCGCGCTGCTTGCTTCAACATTAACCATGGATCATTCAATTGCCGCATCACAATCTTCTGGATTAATCAATGGAATCGCGACAATATTACTGACTATAATCATTGATCCACGAATTGGTTTAATGACCGATAAAGTGCTTAGAGGAGAACAAGAGATCGCTGTACTTCATAAGATTTTTGGAATGTTAATGATTTCGCGGTTATTAGGAACGGTTCTTGCTCAGGTATTACTGGTGCCGGCTGCTTACTGGATTAAATGGGTGGTAGGATGAAGGGGGAGAATAGACCGACTCCATCGATGAATCGATTGCGAAAGCTGTAGAACATGGCGGCAAGGCGATTCAAGAAGTGATGGATTTCGGAAACGTCAAACTGGCGTTTATTATCGACCCTATGGGCGTTCACTATGGTCTTATAGAAAACACCTGATAAGTGTGAGAATCATCACATAAGCCGCCTCCCGATTCTGATAAGCTAATCGTTGTAAGCGAACAAAAGCGAATCAACGAATGGGGGATGGATCATGTTTTGTTATCAGTGCGAACAAACGCCGAGGGGCGGCTGCAAGATTATCGGGGTATGCGGAAAAGATGAGACGATCGCAAGCCTGCAGGATACGATTATTTTTGCATTGAAGGGAATTGCCGCTTATGCGACGCACGCCAGACAGCTTGGCTATTCCGACCCGGAAGTTGATCGAATAACGCATGAAGCACTCTACCTGACATTGACCAACTCCAATTTCAATTTGCAGGAGCACCTGGATATGGCCATGAAGGTCGGCAATGCTGCGGTGCGGATCATGGATGTGCTCGACCGTGCGCATACGACGCACTTCGGTATTCCGCAGCCGGTTACGGTGCCGCAGAATAAGGTCGAAGGCAAATGCATCGTCGTAACGGGGCACAATCTGTTTGCACTGGAAGAGCTGCTGAAGCAGACGGAAGGCAAGGGCATCCATATCTATACCCACTCCGAAATGCTGCCGGCCCACGGGTATCCGAAGCTGAAGCAATATGCACACTTGAAAGGAAACATCGGGAAAGCCTGGTACGACCAGCGCCGGCTGTTCGAGCAGTTCCCGGGGGCGATCCTGGCGACAACCAACTGCGTTATGCCGATCCGGGGCACGTATGCGGATCGATTCTTCTCCTATGAAGTAGCCGGACTTGAGAACGTCACGAAAATCGTCGGCGAGGATTTCTCGCCGCTGATCGAGCGGGCACTCGAACTGCCGGAGGCGGATATCGACTCCGAGCAGGTGCTCACCACCGGCTATCATCACGAGACCGTCATCGGGCTTGCCCCGGAAATCATTCAAGCGGTCCAAGACGGCCTGATCAAGCGCTTCTTCGTCATCGCCGGCTGCGACGCTCCGGGCAAGGGCGGCGATTATTACCGGGAGCTGGCGACATCGCTTCCGAACGATACGGTAATCCTGACGACGTCCTGCGGTAAGTTCCGCTTTAATGATGTGGATTACGGTACGGTTGACGGCACGGGTATCCCGCGGTACATCGATTTGGGCCAGTGCAACAACTCCGGTTCTACGGTCAAAATCGCGCTGGCACTCGCCGATGCCTTCGGCTGCAGTGTCAACGAACTGCCGGTCAGCATCGTGCTGTCCTGGTTCGAACAGAAGGCCGTTGCCATATTATTAGGTCTGTTCAGCCTTGGAATTCAGGATATCCGGATCGGCCCGAAGGCACCGGAGTTCATAAATGAAGGTGTCTTGAACGTACTCGTCGAAAAGTTCGGCCTGAAATTGATCGGCGATGCGCAAGAGGACATGGCGGAGATGCTCTCGCTGCACTAATCTGATTATTATGCTGTATAGACGATAATCCCCCTGTTCCGGCAACTGCGTGCTGCCGGAACAGGGGGATTCTGTTTCAACGGGCTGGAACATTCGATTATGATTAAATATTCTCGGTTCATCAGATTGATATTTTGATATTATTGATATGACAAACAACGATAGTCGTTCATTGGAGTGGATTGGAGGGACGTAAGCATGAGAGAGCATGAAGAAATCATACCAACTGCCCATAAGCTGATGGAGTTCCATGTTGAGGCGCTGTTTACGCATGACCAGAATAGGCGGCTTCGCACGATAAACGAGCCTTGGCCGGGAGAGGCCTCTGCGCCCCGGTTTTTCTTGGGAAGGACAACCGAGGGAACGGCTCTCTGCCGGTTTCGGCACGATGTCCCGGAGAGGCTTATTAGCCAACTGGAGAAATTGTGTGCTGACGAACCGATCGTGAAGGATTTCCAGACGAAGCCGAAACATATTGAGGCATATATGAATCTGCTCCAAGGGGAACGGTACACGATGGGTCCTTGTTTTCTTGTTCCTGAAGAAGCGGTTCCGACCATGCAGGTGGTCAAGATCACCCGTGAAAATATGGATGAAGTGCTGCGCGGCGGTTTCGAATGGTTGATCTCCGAAATCGACTTCGCGCAGCCCTGTATAGCGCTCGTACGCGAAAGCCGGGCTGTCTCGATCTGCCGCAGCGTTCGCATCACTACCAAGGCACATGAAGCAGGGCTTGAAACCTTGGACCAGTTTCGTGGAAGAGGATATGCCGCCGCTGTTGTAGCCGGATGGGCAATGGCGGTGCGGGAGATAGGAAAATTTCCGTTATATAGCACTTTTAGTGAGAATCTTGCTTCTCAGCGTGTGGCAAGAAAATCAGCCCTGTCCTTTTACGGAGTCAATTTCACGGTCACTTGATAAGCGTCCTGAAGAATGTAGAAAATTGAAAACTCTTATGAAAAGGAGCTATGCAGAAATGGCAGCTTCAGAAAAAAGTTTAAGAACTTGCAGCAGCGGACACCAATACTATAAAAGCAGCGATTGTCCTTCCTGCCCGATCTGCGAGCAAGAACGCAAACCTGACGACGGATTTCTTTCGCTACTCTCGGCGCCGGCAAGACGAGCATTGGAGCACAATGGAATCACTTCATTGCAGCTGCTCTCAAAATTTAGTGAAAAAGAAATTTTGAAGCTTCACGGTATGGGACCAGCTTCTTTACCTAAACTTAGGACTGCCTTGAAGGAAAAGGGGTTATCCTTCAAAAACTAAACACCTGCGCTAAAAGGCTCTTTGTATAAACCATACGAACCCAAATAGCAAAACGGCTGTGGATACACTCGGCAGCAACCACTTTAATGCCAGACGTTTTTTAATTAAAAGAATAATCGGGAAGCAGAGCGATACGATCAGGATCTGGCCTAATTCAATGCCCAGGTTGAAGAATAACAATGACGTGGCCAGATGACCGCCACCGAGATTCAACTCCGATAAGATGCCCGCGAAACCGAATCCATGAATCAAGCCAAAAGCAAAGGCTATCCAAGGTCTATGTTTGGTATCGGGTTGGAAAATGTTTTTAAGCGCAACGTAGATAATGCTTAAAGCGATCGCAGATTCAACTAATTTCCCAGGCAATTGAATGATTTCTAACGTTGCTAGCGCAAGCGTAACGCTATGAGCGATCGTGAATGCCGTGACCAAGGAAAGGATATGACGGATTGTCATGGCTCCAATGAGTAAGCTGATAACGAATAGGATATGATCATAACCCGTGAAGATATGCTCTAATCCTAACGAAAGAAACTGCTTTGCTTTGGTAAGAAAACTCATCTCGCCTAGGCTCAGTTCTCTAACTTCATACGTAAAGATAAACTCCTGTTGATTTTCTTCCATATTTACCTTAGCCATGTTCGCATGACTAGGATCGCTATCATCGAAGAATGCGTTGTATTCCAAGATCAAGTTCTCTGGTTTTTCACGAGCGGAATAGGAAAGGGAAAGATCTGCAAATGGACGATCTTTCACCTGGGCGATCAAAGCTTCATTTATGGTTCCTTCTACGGGTATACTGTCTGCGTAAATGTGAATATGCGTATTCAAATATTCTTGAAGTAATTCCTTGTTAACGGTAAGGGCTTGTTGTAATGCCTCGACGTTGTCCGTTTGTCGCTCATCCACTTTGAACCCCGCAGCATGGCTTAACTCCACCATATCGAGTTGAAGACGATAATGGATCGTTTGGTCTTGAACATCAATCGTAGAAAAACCTTCACTGTTATTGCTGTGCGCATGGGCAGCAGACGAAGAGACTAGCAGCAAGAGACCAAGAAGAAGGAATGTCCATTTTAATTTCACTTCTATCAACACATCCTTTGGTTGATCCGAATGGAAAGACGAGGAGCACCCTTGGCGCATGACTCCTCGTCCAGCCATGTACTATGGTTGTAAACTTACTTCAATTTCATGAAGATCGGGTTGGAATAGAACCAAAGATCGGTCCATGGATCTTCTCCTTTTGGATCAAGGCTTGGTTCAAGTTCATCGGTATTGGTACCGCGAACGCGTATGTAGCTGTCCTTGTCCACATGATTAAGTTTATACGTGATGGTGATATACTCGCCTTTTTGCTTCCAAGTGTTCTCGTCGAACCTAGCCACGACTTTTGTTGTCGGGTTGAAAGCCGTAGAACGGTCTTCGACTTTACCTGTGATTTCACCCATGATCAAATCTACTCGTTTCACGCTCGGGTTATCGCCATGGCTATTGTTAGCGTTCGGGTCTTTGAATGTGATTGTAACCGTTACATCGCTTTTACCATTGTCCTTGATCGCTAACGTTTCTCCAATGGACGCGTTATTCCCCTTGGATTTCGCCGTAACGTCCAATTCGGTTACAAGAGCACCCGTCGTGACAAACACACGGCCTTTGCGCAAGCCATCCAGTATGTCCGCGTACGTGTTTTCCGCCTTCACATAAGTCTTGGAATACTCCCCAGGCCAGAAGTCGCTGCCGCCATCACGCCAATTCCTGTGCGAATCCGAAGTAGAAGTAATCCACCAATGTCTTCCTTCGCCCAACATGGAATCCCAAAGGCCGCCGACCTTAGCGCTCATCTGATCAAATCCGCCCATGGTTGCGAAGTTTCCATAGCCGCCACGGGCTCCCTTTGGATCCAGGGAACCGTCTGGATTGATCGCACCGGCTTGATGACCGGGCGCCCCTTCCATACCTACAGATACGTTCGGTGCTGTATCGTTCCAATTACGGAACTCTTGCGGCGTATCTTGTCCCCAAGCCGCTTCTCCATTAGCTGAACGGGCTGGATGGTTAGCAAAAAGAACGGGAGGCTCTACTAAATTTTTCATGTAGTTCAGCGCATCAATCATGTTGGCTTCCGTATCCCGCTGTGGATCGGAAGGATGAGGATCGCGTTTGTTAAATTTACTTTCAATATTATATAGCGTTTGTGATTCGTCTTTTGACTTTGGAATGATTAGCGAGCTATGATCGGCTGCGGGCGTATCAAATTCCATGCCATAGAACAATGTGAGGTCTGGAACAGCTTCACGAGCTTTGAGCACTTCGGGATATGCTTGTTCTAGGTTCACTTTAGAATGGTTCGGACCGCCGTGGTCGGTGGAAACCATCCAATCCAGACCGTATTGCTTTGCCATCTGAGCATTCTTCGTAATCGGATAAATCGCATCTCCACCTCTAATTGCAGTTGGCGGATTGGTGGAGTTGTCCCAACCGACGCTCCATTCGCTATGAACATGATGGTCGCCAGCAAGCCAAGAAGCTTCCTTTTTCATCGATTTTGCTTGCGCTGTTGGCGCTGTTAACCCCAAATCAAAACTTTGCGAGGCTAAAGCTGCAGTGGTAAGTAACGATACCGCTAACAAGGGAATCGCTTTCCTATTTAATTTCAAAATCGCACAACTCCTCTGATTTTAATTAAACTATTGGACGATCACATTCCACCAGGCGCGAGACGGGTTGTATAAACCTGGAATTAGCGATTATGAAGCGGTCCATAGTATTGCATGGGGCTGACCAGGCGTTAAGATTTGCGTACCGTGCCATTCCATGAGTGATGCTTGCGGCAGGTAGTCGCGATCCAGCATGAATGCGCGGTTGACGTCTTTAATGGTGATTTGGTAATCCGTCGGCGGGGATACGGGATCATTCGGATTATTATCAAATGGGATAGCCATCGCTTGAATGCTCTCGATCGCATCGACCGTTGTTCCTGCGGGAAGCTCCACGGTGGTCGCCGCAGGGTTATCCCGCGTAATTGACCAATCGGGAACATTGTGATTGGACACGTACAGCATCGGATCCCCTTTCAGCTTCACGCCGATTGCGGTGCCGATGCCAACCGAACCGTTCACGGGAGAAGTCGATTTATTAAACTCCACGAACAGATAGTTTCGCTGATCGGATACTTCCTTCGTATCGGGGTTCGGGAGCGGTTCAAGCTTTCCTTCACGGATCATTTCTTGGGCCATGATTTGATAGATCCATGGATTTGTATCCATCATATATTCCCTTGTCCGGTTAGCGGGAAGCTTCTGCGAAGGGTTGAGGAAGAAGCGGTATCCGGTCGTCGGCGTTCCCGGCTTCACGGCGGTGAAGTTATTATTGCTTGTGGAGATATACATGAGCGGATGATCTTGCTCCTTCAGACCGTCAAAATCGACCGTTCCGTGTCCGGGAGACTGGTATTTCTCTGAAACGATATTGTGATTGGAATCGAGGGTTACCCGGTAAATCCATTCGATATCCGTCGTACGACCCCACCGCGCCATTAGCGCAGGCGTATTTGTTCCTCCATCCTCATTCGAGCAAATAATCGTATACTCAATGGTTAGATTCCCGTTTGTATTTTTGGATAGGGTATGATACATCAGAAGCGGCACATCGGAATGATTATTCTCGTAAAAGTTAGGCTGAAGAGTCAAATTGCGTCCATATAGAATAGGTGAGAACCGATAGGCCAGCGCATCTTCCGAATCCGTTGACACAATTGTCGTCTCCATTTTTTGAATATGAACCTTTGTAGCGCCCACAGGAGACTTGTCCCGATTAAAGGCGGCACTCAGCGTATGTACGCCCGGTTCCATGTAACCGAGAGATACTTGATAAGTAAATTTTCGCTGCCCCATAAAGAGCACGATATCCTGGTTGTACTTGCCGTCCACGGTCAAGGTAATGACCGCGGATTCCTTATCCTCCATGTCCCAGCCGACTCCGTGGGCCGTCGCCGTCAAGTCGAGAAGCGCTTCTCCTGCAGAGGACACGGTGAATGTTTTCTCTGATTGCTTTTTCTCCGAAAGAACCGAAGGAATGGATTCTGCCGTCACCAAGGCTACAGGAACAGAACTCATCAGAACCGATAAACTCAACGCCGCAGCCAACTTACTCATTTTCACATTATTCATCTCCTTTAATTATTTTGGCTTAAATAAGATGTAAGCCTTGGTTAAAACTAGCATTACTCTGTTAAATATCTATCAAATACATGTATAGTTATTGTAATTACTAATAGATTACATAACCTATGAAAAGTATAAAAACCCGCATCAAATGCGGGTTTTACTATTCAATCGGACAATCTCGTCTTGTTACGCTGGCGGATAAAGTGAGCTTAATGAATCGTTGGAAAGGCGGCCGGGCATCGGCCGTCTTTTTTCTCAACTAAAATAAAAAAGAGCCAGGATGTTTACCCCCAGAAGGTCGGTGCTCCCCGAACGCATTGCGTGCCGGCAGCGCCCGTATTCGTCGCCAATCGGCCGCAAGCCGCATTTCCTGTAAAGTGAAACCAAATCCTTCAAAAGGAGATGTTGAGAATGTCTTTTACGGTTCCTGTCGTCGGCATTTTCACAAACGGCGCAGTGTCAAGCGCAACGAGAGCCCAACGCGCCGCAAGATTCAATGACGATATCGCCCGGGCAAACCAAGCTTGGGGAAGAGGCTTTTTTCCGGGAGTTGCTTGCGGCTTGAATTTTGTTTTCTTGAGACGGTTTTATCAACCGAATGTAACAATAGACGCTCGTACGGTTAGCAGCTTTGACGATCCAAGAATCAGCAATTTGGTGAATGCTGCCAGAAGGGCGACAAACAATGCTACAGCCATCTATGTCGTTTATATAAGCGAAAATAACTTTGCCGACGGTTTTGCCCTCGGTCAGGGCGGAGCCTTCTTTCGAAATTTCCAGAGCGTTACCGATTACGAATTGTACGGGCAAGTTGCGTTGGCGGGCGGAGCCTTCAATACCTATATATTTCCGCATGAAGCCGGGCATGCCTTATTCGGCCGCTTTGTGACTCGCAACAATAGGATCATTTTTACAACGGATGACCCTTCGAACCCTGGAGATATACACAGCAATGATCCTCGAAATCTAATGAATAGATTCGTTCCCGCAAGAAATCCGATCATTAACACGGCTCAATGTTCTGTAGCGAGACGAAGCAAGCTGGTTATGGAAAATGCAATGAACGCCCGCAGAAATCGAAATCGATTGAAGAATAATCCGCAAATGGTACAAAGACTTAATAAAATCATTTCCGCTAAAATGAAGCTTGCGAAACCGGACGTCGTCCGCCGCAAACTCGCGGCAAAACGTAAGTAATACTCCTTAATGGGCGTAGTGATTTGTTAAGCTAGTGGGCACGACAGGTTAATAAACAGTTGGAAAGGCAACCGGGGATTCGGCTGCCTTTTTCTAATAGGTTTAAGTTATTTGAAGATGAGATTGAAACTATTTAGCATTCTATTGATTAGCCACAGCCATAAGGGGGTTTAGGCAAGCCTAGGCGGTCTAAGTTGCCGCATACCGTGCTTTGCCAGTAAGCCAGCTGATCATCCAGATCTTTCGCAGAATGCTGTTGAATGATTTCGATGTAGGCTGTAGCTGCTGCGACTTGCGGATCGAAGGACCAGGACCAATAATCCGTCCGATCGTAACGGCCGATCCATTGTCCGTCTACGCCGAATTTTTGCTGATCGGTTACACCGATGACGGCTCCGTCCGCCGTTCGCAGCAGAAGGAAGACACCGCCGGTAAATCCGGTTAATTTGACGTTGTTTTTCGTTCGGGTAACAACATCAAGCTGGCCGGCAAGTGCTCCCGAGCGCTGCAGCGTGGCCCGTGTATACATGTAACGTCCGCCATTGGAGCTTTGCCAGGTAGACTCTGCGGATAAAGAAGGAATGGTTTGGACAGAGGATGAAGGTGAAGTGCTCCCGCCCGTGCTTCCTCCTGTTCCTCCATTATAACCTCCGCCATCGACCGGATCTTCCGACATCCGCGCAGAGACCGACATAGCAGGAACAGCAGCGAGCAGGGTAAAAGCGGCCAGCATAAACGTTAACAATAAACCTTTTCATGTTCTCATCATAAAACCCTCCCAATAATTGATTTCTTGTGGTTGCAACCCTCCATCATTATGTATTGAATAGCGCCATCCAAAAAGTACCAAATATTTATAGTACCGGTATAGGTAGTGTCTTTAAGCTAAACGGTACCAGTCTTCTTGACCGCTTCCTCCCACGACGCTTCCTCAATGATGTCGATATCGTTAACTGAAAACAGAAAAGCGCGAAGAACTGATCGAAAAAAGCTGGTGGAGTCCCCCTTTTTAGGCGATATGCCGAAAAGCGCCCTCGTAAAAATACGTAACTCGAATGGAAGGAATACGTAATTTATTCGATAGTTCCTTATCTGTGTACACCACGGTTATGATCAGCATGACAACGGATGACAGTCAGCTCTCTTCCGTATCGCTTACGTATCAAACGAAACAACAATAAATGCATGCAGGTTGAGGAACGAACGCCATTTACCCGGACCAATCGGACGATAAAGGACTGTTTCCTTCAGGAAACAGTCCCTTTCGCGAAAACAATAACCGTTATTGGAATATTCGGTTAGCCCATGTAAACAACTCCGTTTGTTCCGTCTACCGTGATCCGGTCCCCATCTTGCAGCATGGATGTGGCGACCTTCGTTCCGACTACGGCTGGAAGCTTATATTCCTTGGCAACGATGCTGGCATGGGACAAAATTCCGCCAGCATCGGTAACGAGGGCGCCGGCGATCGAAAATAAAACCGTCCAAGGCGGCGTCATCGTTTTGCAAACGAGGATATCGCCTTTCGTTAGCTTTGCGAAGTCCTCTTGCCCGCTTATGATCTTAACCGTTCCGGTATAGCTACCCTTGGAAGCGGCGTTTCCCTTGAAGGATTTCGCTTGTTCCTCTTTGGCGTCTTGTGCATGCGGCCATCCAAAAATACGTTCAATGACCGGGTCGGGAGTTGGACTAATGGGCGGGATGCCAAAGAATGGTTCCGGTTTTCTGCTCATGTTTTCTTTGCATGTTCTTTTATTGTTCTCGACAACTTCATGGAGAGGCTTAGGCTGTTGCAAGACCTCCAATACATCGTCAAGATACAAATAAAAAATATCCTCTTCGCAGGCAAAAACCTGCTGCCGAACCAAGGTTCGCCCTACATTTTTGAAGAAGTAACGCGATTTGGCGGCGATCATGGCATCGATATAGAAATGATGATCCTCATCCGCTCCCCAGCAGTCGAAAGCCCATTGATACATGATTTTAAACCGGTTTGCCGGCTCGCTGTCGGGAAGACGATCGAACAGCTCCTTTACCTTGGCTTCGCGTTCAGCGACGACTTGCATGAATGCGACATCGAAGTCATACTCCTTTTGTACATAATTTGCAATAAGGGATAACGCATAAGACGGATTCTCAAACCAGGTTTCTTCCTTATACTCATGGGTGGCGGCGGTGCGGTGGCCATAGATGTTCAAAAAATCCCGCAGATCCTTCAGAAAAACTCTGCCCTCTGCGGTATGCTGCAGCGTTTCGAGGGGATTTGCAGATGTCGCAAGAATGGAGCGCAGCCATGCGGAAGATTTCACCTGATTGGCTAACTGCCACAACCCGCGGTCGGTCTCAAGGGACATATTCATGATTCCCTGCAGATAATCATAGACCTCCGCGGTATCTTTGGCACCGGTCACTTGTCCGTAAAGCTCTTCCAATGCAACGGCCAGAGAGGTTCGAGGTATCGAAATTTCAAAATGGTATTGCCATGTTTTCTCATAAAATTGCTGCAGTTCCTTTATATAGTCCAGGGCTTCGTTCGTCGATAAAGGGACGGCGGAGCGTTCGGACAGCTTTTTGTAAAACGGCATTAAGAAGTCATCTACAGTGCGCTCCATATAGGATTTGATCCGGGGGAACAGCTCCTCCATTTTTTTCTTATGCTTGGGCATTCTTTCTTCTAACGGCTCCGGATGGGGAGGCATCAACTGATAATAATAGCCATGATCCGATTTCACGATAAATTGAGCGATCGGCAATTTCATCGTTTCGAAGGCCCTTTTGGTCCCGATCGTCACGGCCGGCATCATCAAGGAGATAAACAGGGGAGTCAGCGGTTTCGGGAAATGGGTATCATCCAGCATCCAATATCCTAGTTTCTTGTCGTTGTCACTGAGTATCAAGCTTTTCTTAAAGTCGGATAAGTCCGTCATGAGGGCTCTCTCCTTTTACATCGAAATTCGCCTTGCTTGCAGCATATAAAGCTGCTCCTCCCGCAAGGCCAACTCGAGATCAATGCCTCGGCGCTTTCTTCCGATAGCGAGACGATCCTGCCTGCTCCCAAGTGAAACACTCCTTCACGAGAATGCTTGCTTATGGTCATTTTACGTGAATTCCGTTCGTTCAGCTATCAGGTGATTTACGTATTTAAACACGGGTACAGGAAAATACCGCCATTCAGAGAATATAATAACCAGGAAAATAAAAGGAATTATTCCTCCTCAGGGAAGGATTGTTAAATGATGACGTTAAAACAAGCGCCGATGGTTGAGAGGGAGAAGTACGTAAACCAGATTCTTTCAATCATAGCCAATCTGACTGACGGTATAGGTGCTATCGTTGCCATTATGGGGGAACCCGGTATCGGGAAAACGCGGCTTTCCCAAGAAATCATGTATAGGGCTGGTGAGCACCAATGCCAAGTTCTGCTTGGCCGTTCCTACTCGGTCGCGAAGGATACGGCCTACACGCCGATAATCGAAATGATTCAACAGCATTTTCGGGGTGCAGATCCAGATAAAGTGGCCGCATGGACGAAGGATCTACCGGACTTGGGGAAGCTGTTCCGCCGTTTGCAGCTTCCCGATCCGCCCAAGGTGGGGGATCCGGCATTGGAGAAAACACGACTGTTTGAATCGTTGGCTTGTCTTGTGGAACGGATGGCGGAAGGACAACCGCTAGTCATTATTCAGGAGGATCTGCATTTCGCCGATCCTGCCACCATTGATTTTCTCCATTATTTGAGCCGCGGGATGAACAGCTTTCCGTTGATTCTTGCGTTCACGATCGATACGTTAGAACTGGCTGTTAACGATCATGTAAAAGGGTTAATCCAATCTTTGCGCAAAGAGGACTGTTTTCAACAATTCCATTTATCCCGTCTGAGTGAACATGGCGTTACCCGTCTGCTGACGGATAGGCTGGGTGCCCCGTTGCCGGACGGCGTTATTCCTGTCGTGATGAAGCATTCGGAAGGCGTGCCTTTGTTTATCGATGAATTGATTCATTCTTTGCACGAAACAGGCATGTTATCGAAGCGGGGGGGAGTCTGGATATTATCAGGGCACTCCATCGAAACGATTCCTTATCGAATGAAAGAGCTGATGAAGGATCGTATTCAAAGGATCCAATCCGAAGACCAGAAGGTCCTCCTCTATGCAAGCATAGCTAAAGGGACGGTATCTCATCGAATTTTGCACCGACTCACGCAAATGGATGAAGATGATTTTTTGACCGCCATCCACAGGCTGAAAGCTTCGGGACTGATGTATGAAGAAATCGAGCAAATGGAAGTCTGCTACGGTATTTATCATGCGCTGATGAAGGAGGTCGTGATCGAAGAGTTTCCGATCATGTTTCGCCGGCGCGCGTATCGGTCGTTCATTGAAGCGCTGGAAGAGAGCGGCTGTGAAGATGTGGAATATTTGGCGCATTTATATTATGGCGCCGGACCTGATGCCGACCCTGAGCGAACCCTGGATGTTTTTCTCAAGGAAGCGGATAGGGCATTTCATGTGTACGCCTATGCATCGGCCGCGAAATATTATAAGTCGGCATTTCGGCTCCTTCATCACAATAAAACGATTGTGGAGGATAACCGCGTTCCCGGGCTCCTGAAGCACTTAGGGGTCGTCCACAGCATGCTGGGTGAGCGAAGCGAGGCTCTGAGGTATTGTCTGGAGGCGATAAGCGCTTACGAACAATATGATTTTCCGCTGGAAATTGCGCGGCTCCACGGTTTATTATCGGTCATTTTTTGGGAGTCCGGTCATATTGAGCAGTCCGTACAGCATTTGGAGAACGGCTTGGCAATCGCCCGAAGCCAACCGGATTCCCTTGAAGTGCGTTATGAACTTTTGCATAAGGGCCTGGTTTTTTTAAGCCGGCTTAAACGACCGAAGGAGTATTGCGACGTATACGAAGAAATTCAAGCCGTGCACAAGCTGATCGGAACCCCCCAAGCCGCCGTACAAGCCAAAGTGGCCGAAATCGATTATTGGACCTCCTGCGTATATAAGGAAAATTACGAACCCGAGAAGGTTCAGCGGCTGATCGAAGATCTGGTCAAGACCGGGGCGGAAGACGAAACGCTTTTTCGCGGCTGCTTTCTTAGCGCCATCAATTTTGCGTTTTGCGGTCAGCATGAATTAAGCAAAATGTATTCGCAGAGGGCTCTTGAGGCCGCCAAGCGAATACGTGTCATTGAGTACGAAATCAGCAGCTATTGGATACAGGTCCAAGCCGATCTGTTAAGCGGTCACTGGAAGGAGGCCTTGCCCAAGGTTGATTTGAGCATGTCGAAAGCGCGAAGGATCGACGTAGGCAGGCCGCTCATGTACGCTCATATTACGAAAGGGAGCGTATATGCTTGGATGGGACAATACGCGGATGCCCAGCGTTGCCTTGATGAAATGAGAGTTTCGATTCCTGCCGTTCCTACGAAGGATGGCCACATCATGGATATGCTGGCCCCGATCGAAATGCTGATTGCTTTGGGTACGGGAAGGGCGGCGGATTATTATGCCTCTATGAATCGGACGCGGCCCTATTACGTTGCATTGCCTTGGTTAAATCTGGCTCTATGGGGAGAAATTCAGTTAGCTGCAGGCAATCGGACAGGAGCCTTGCTAACGGCTGAAGAGCTTCTTGCCGCCAAGAAGGAAGGTAATTTGTTCACATGGGCGCTTGGACGGCGGTTATGCAGCAAGATTGAAGCTGCTTCAGGAAACAGGAAAGCTTCTTTGCTTTATATCTCAGAAGCGGCCAACAATTTTAAACGGTTAAACATGCCGCTTGATTACGGTCGTTCCTTGCTTTTTTACGCGGGCCTGCTTATCGACTCCGACCCGAATGAAGCCAAACAACGCTTGCTCCAATGCATGGAAATATTCGAGAGTCTTGACTCGGAACATGATTTGACGGCGACCCAAGCGTTGATGAAGAAACTAGGGTTTCCTTTGCCTAAGCCTGCCGCGGCGAGCGCAAACAGGAAGGAAACGGAGTTGAGCAAACGAGAGATGGAAGTAGCCCGGCTCGTTGCCGAAGGATTATCCAACAATGAAATTGCGGAAGCGCTGATCATTAGTCCGCGTACCGTAAGCACGCATCTAGAGAAAATATACCGGCGTCTCGGCATCAACTCCAGAGCTTCGCTGGTTAAATATTTGATGGAATTGTAACGATAGAAACCGCTAATCGCCCGCGTCTGTGGGAGGTTAGCGGTTTTTTACGTATATTGCGGGGGCGGGGAGGAAGAGAATACGTAATTCTTCTCGGCAAGAATACGTTATTTACTCGATAGGACTCGAGCGGCGGATTTGATAATTTTATTCATGTAATCGAATGATTCTTACATTCTCATATCAAAGGAGCGCTGAACATGTTTCATCGTTTTGATCTGTACGCCCAGGTTCACAAAGGGATCCGGCTGGCATTAAGCAGTTTATGCTATCAAGCCGGGTCGGCCAATTGTTCGGACGACGAAAAAGTGCTTGCATTCGTCGAGGAATTTCGCCGAGTCGTTGTCATTCTGGAGGCCCACTCGCGAGACGAG
The DNA here is from genome assembly GCF_024734895.1 of Paenibacillus spongiae. NCBI lineage: Bacteria > Bacillati > Bacillota > Bacilli > Caryophanales > Paenibacillaceae > Paenibacillus > Paenibacillus spongiae. The sequence continues at coordinate 6,219,523 of NZ_CP091430.1, read as the reverse complement.
GATGCCCATCTGAATGAATCCTACAACAAATACGCCCCCGACACTTTGCTCCAATTGGAGGAAGAGCATAGCGGATTGGAGCTGGGACTGGGCAAGCTGACCGTGCTGGTTGACCAACTGGAGCTCAACATGCAAGGCCCCGTAGGACGCCGGAACGCCTGGTATCAGGTCGGCAAAGCGCTGAATCGATTCACTGCCGATTACTTGATTCACCTTCAGCGCGAAGAGGGACCCGGTATGACGGCATTGTGGGAGCATTTGTCGGATGAAGAGCTAAAGATGCTCTCGCAAAATATCCGTTCGTCCATTCCTCCCCAAACGATGGCCATATTTATGCACTATATCATTCCCGCGATCAGTCACGAGGAAAGGGTAGAAATGATCGGCGAAATGAAGCTGTATGCGCCGAAGGAAGCCTATGCGGGCGTGCTCGGATTGGCGGAATCGCGACTGGACGCGATGAGCTGGAATCGGCTCAAGGCCGCATTGGAGGAAGTCGAGGCGGATGGGGTGAGCTTATGAAAATCGGCGTAATCGGCGGTACGGGGACGGTGGGAAGCCGTTTAGTACGGGAGCTGGAGGAGCGCAATGCATTCGTCCGTATCCTTGCCCGGGATCCGGAAAAACATCAGGGCAGGTATTCGGAAGCGGAATGGTTTCGCGGCGATTTGGAAGCTCCGGACAGCCTGGAAGGGGCATTCGATCAACTGGATGCCGTATTTCTTTTGACCAGTATGGCTCAAAACGAAACAAGTCAAGGGATCGAGGCCGTTACCGCGGTCAAAAAAGCGGGCGTCCGCAAAATCGTATTTTTATCTGTGCCGATGATGGAACATATGCTGCACATTCCTCATATCAAAAGCAAAATTGGGATTGAAGACGCGATCAAGCGATCCGGGATGGCTTACACGATTTTGCGCCCGAACAACTTTTTTCAAAACGATTACTGGTTCCGGGACGCCATTCTACAGAATAGGGTGTACCCTCAACCGCTCGGTCCAGTTGGTCTCCACCGTGTCGATGTAGGGGATATCGCCCATGCCGCGGCTAACGCGCTTCTATTGACAGGATTTGAAGGCGGGGAATATCCGCTTAACGGGCCCGAGGTTCTGACGGGGGAAGCGATCGCTGAAACGTACAGCCGCCATACGGGTGCGGATATCCGGTACTTCGGTGACGATCTGGGTGCATGGTACCGACAGGCGGCAATGACGATGCCGGATTGGCTTGCCAACGATTATCGGGTCATGTATAAAAGCTTCCAGCAATATGGATGTTTGGGGACGGAGCAAGATTTCGTGCGCCAGAAGGAACTGCTGCTGCGTGAACCGCGTTCCTTCGACGCTTTTGTAGCCGAAACGATTGCCGGATGGAAATATGATAAATAAAGGGAGGAAAAGAACGATGAAGAAGAAAGGTGCAATGCTGCTCGTACTCATGTTTATGATGCTATTGGGAGGAACCGTCGCAAGTGCGCATGCGGGGCATTCCAAGCCGCATGGACTGACGGTTCTGATTAACGGCGTACAGGTTCAATCCGCAGCCAATCATCGCTGGGATGGGAAAGCTTATGTGTCCGCAGCGCAATTTGCGAAGCTGTTTGATTTGGAGGCAACCGTCAGCAAGGATCGTCGATCGATTGCGTTCAACGGGCAAACGATAACCGATATTCGGTGGCATCAGGGCGAAGCGACGGCATGGGTACGGGAGCTTGCTAAAGCCGTCCATGCGCAAAGCGTCGCCTGGGATCAGGAGCAAGAGGAAGTATACGTGCTTGCATTGCCGAAGGGCTCGGTTCAGATTACTCCGGTCGTTCCAGCCATGGGAGAACACTGGTCCAACCCGCAGGCAGGCGATTTGCCGACGGGTCCGATTTATGGCGTCTACAACGGCAAACTGGTTTTCCTGGAGTATATGATCGCGCAGGAGGATTTTGTAAATGGAACAGATCACGCCAACTTGGCGGGGATGAAAGGCGTTCCGTCGCCGTCCGTAGTTCAGCTCGATATTGAATTTCAAGCAACCGGGCATGAAGGGTTTGAAGTGCCGCATTATGATATCCACGCTTATTTCATTACGGAAGAGGAACAGCAAAAGATTAAGTAATAGGGTTAGCGGCAGGCCGTTTATGATATGAACGATACAAATGCACCCTTGGCGATTATTCGCCGGGGGTGTTTGCACATGGTTCAGCGAGTTAACCACTGAAAGCATAAACGATACCTGCACCGGTACTATAGAAAAATGGTACTTTTTGGATGACGATTTATATTCAATAATGATAGAGGGTTGCAACCACAAGAAATCAATTATACGGAGGGTTCTATGATGAAAAGATGGAAAGGTTTATTGTTAACGTTTATGCTTGCCGCTTTTACCCTGCTCGCTGCTGTTCCTGCTATGTCGGTCTCTGCGCGGATGTCGGAAGATCCGGTCGATGGCGGCGGTTATAATGGTGGAACAGGAGGAAGCACGGGTGGGAGCACTTCATCTTCATCCACGATCCAAACCATTCCTTCTTTATCCGCAGAGTCTACCTGGCAAAGCTCCAATGGCGGGCGTTACATGTATACACGGGCCACGCTGCAGCGCTCGGGAGCACTTGCCGGCCAGCTTGATGTCGTAACCCGAACGAAAAACAACGTCAAATTAACCGGATTTACCGGCGGCGTCTTCCTTTTGCTGAGAACGGCGGACGGAGCCGTCATCGGCGTAACCGATTTACAAAAATTCGGCGTAGACGGACAATGGATCGGCCGTTACGATCGGACGGATTACTGGTCCTGGTCCTTCGAACCGCAAGTTGCAGCAGCTACAGCCTACGTCGAAATCATTCAACAGCATTCGGCGAAAGATCTGGATGACCAGCTGGCTTACTGGCAAAGTACGATATGCGGCACTCTAGACCGTTTAGGCTTGCCTAAACCCCCTTATGGCTGTCCGGGTTGAACTTAAGCTCTCTGTCTAATAACATAATATCAACGAAAAGCAGAGCTAAAGGAGGCAGGGAATTCCCAGCCTCTTTTTTTGTATTCATAACTCGATTTACGTCCCGGAAATGGCGACGGCGAGCCGGCAAGGAAACCTCCGCCCGCTTGGGCGGGGGCGAGGATGACATGGTGGCCGGGGTCGCCCGCGGGCTGCAAAAACGGGCAGCCTGCTTGCCGATTGACCGGGGCAAATGAAACAGTGAAAACATTCATCGTAAAATGTTCACAGACTTGTCACTTATGAGGAATTTCCGCGATCTCTATAATTACAAAGGTAGAAAGGATGATGGAAATTGCCAACTACGAAGAAAGAAAATGTTTATTTTGGGTTAATGATGTGCTCCGGGATGGTCGTATTCATGACATTTTATAATTTAATTACGAACGGCTTGATTGGCTCGATATCTTTGACAGGAATACTCAGTCAACTTGTTCTGGTCTTTATTACGGCTTCCTTATTGGAATTATTTGTTGTCGGTCCTGTGGCTAAGAAAATCGCTTTATCTTTGCCTTATGACAAATCGAAGAAGGGATTAGTGATTCTGTCCCTTGCATTTTGTATGGTGAGCGGAATGGTTCTCTGCATGTCCCTTTATGGATTGGGGACAGCTTACTTTTCGAACAGCCTGATGAGTGACTCGTTGCTTGACAGCTACTTATCTTTAGTATTCAAAAACTTTATTTTTGCTTTCCCGCTGCAGCTTCTAGTTGTGGGACCGCTTGTTCGGTACTTATTTAAGAAATTCGTTAAAGGCAAGACAATGAAGGAAGTTAAGCTGGAGTATTCCATTCCTTCGAAATGATTCAGTTCCCTCGCGGAGACACATGAATTCGCCTTGGCTAAAAGGCCCTTTGTATAAACCATACGAATCCAAATAGCAAAACGGCTGTGGATACACTCGGCAGCACCCATTTTAATGCCAGTCGTTTTTTAATTAATAGAATAATCGGGAAGCAGAGCGATACGATCAGGATTTGGCCTAATTCAATGCCCAGGTTAAAGAATAGCAATGACGTGGCCAGATGACCGCCACCGAGATTCAACTCCGATAGGATGCCCGCAAAACCGAAGCCATGAATCAAGCCAAAAGCAAAGGCTATCCAAGGTCTATGTTTGGTATCGGGTTGGAAAATGTTTTTAAGCGCAACATAAATAATGCTTAACGCGATCGCAGATTCAACTAATTTCCCAGGCAATTGAATGATTTCTAACGTTGCTAGCGCAAGCGTAACGCTATGAGCGATCGTGAAAGCAGTGACCAAGGAAAGGATATGACGAATTGTCATGGCTCCATTAAACTGATAACGAATAGGATAAGATCATAACCCGTGAAGATATGCTCTAATCCTAACGAAAGAAACTGCTTTGCTTTGGTAAGAAAACTCATCTCGCCTAGGCTCAGTTCTCTCACTTCATACGTAAAGATAAACTCCTGTTGCTTTTCTTCCATATTTACCTTAGCCAGGATATGGAGTCCCTTGTGAAGTAATATGTAATGGGGGGGTCTGTACGGCTGCACCTACTATCTTTTTAAAAGTATGAGCGCCAACGAGCGGGCCATAAAGGATTATACGGGTTTCAAAAAGGAGATACGCCGAAAATCAAAACGGCCGCCTGGCTCTCAAAGACAGGCGGCCGTCCCCATATTACCTTACTTGACCTCGTTCAGACACTCTTCCAGACGGTCCCAAGTTTCGGTGATGCCCTGCAGCATGCCCATATCCATGACGGTCTTGAGGGCCTCCGCCGATACATATTCAGCACGGTTAACCAGCTTCGTCTTGCCGCCCAGATCAATGAATTCCAACGTACACTCGGTCGACGGCATGTCATCATTCGTATTGCCTTCGGCATCCGAGAAGTAATCGGTGTAGACAATTTTCTCCGGCTCGACAATTTCCTTATATACGCCTTTGCCCCAAGATTCCATCCCGAAAAATTGACCTTGGTTCTGATCGATGCACTTCATGCAGTAGTGCCAAACGCCGCCCGGCCGGAAATCGACGGTGCAAACCGAAAGCTCCCAGCCTCTAGGCCCCCACCAACGCTTGAGATGCTCAGGCTCTTTAAACATCTTGAACACGAGGTCGCGCGGCGCGTCGAAGACGCGCTCCAGCACCAGTACCCGATCGTTCTCTACTCTCGAAAGCATTGCGTTGTTAGACATTGTAATTCCTCCTCATGATCATGAATGATTTTATGATTTTTCCTTGTTCTGCAGTTCTCGCAAGTAGTCGTCCAGGTTGTCGAATCTCTCTTCCGTGATGCGTCGGAAGGACTTCACCCAAGAATCCAGCGCTTGGAAGGGCTCGGCCCGGAGCTTATAGATCCGGCGGTTGGCTTCGGCTTTCACTTCCAGAATCCCATTGTCGCTAAGCACCTTCAAATGCTTCGAGGCTTGGGGCTGGCGAAGCCCCAACCGATCGGCGATTTCCCCCACTGTCAGGGGACCATCGCGCAAGAGTTCGACGATATCCATACGGTTCGGTTCGGCTAAAGCGCTCAGCGTCCTCATGTCCATGCCCGGATTCTTCCCTGACATGTCGCTCACCTCGTTAAGTGATGATCTCTCGGTATCATCTCATCTCCTTCATCACTAGTGTCATTTTCCTGTTGATTTTAATATACATGATTAGGAATATTCCTGTAAAGGAATATTTATAATAATAAATGGCACCGGTTCAGTGCCGATCCATTGTATCTTTAGGACGTTTCCTTAACGCTCAAACGTCTCACGTATACGCACTCAGCTATTTCTAATTTGCATAGGTACAAACCGTTACAAGAAAATCAGAAGAGAAATAGATTTGATCAAGGGGTGTATGGCGTCAGCCTTAAACGAAGAGGAAAGACAACAAAAATCTATGCAAAATCAGTTATATTGGCATCGGAGGTTTTCAGGCCAATGCAGCAATGCGCACGTGTTTTCTCGGACCCGGATGGGAGTTGGCAAAAGTCCGCGGGACCCGTTACAATACCGGGGATGGCATCCGCATGGCTTTAGATATTGGCTCCATGCCTTATGGACATTGGTCCGGCTCCCATTCAGTCTGTTGGGATCGCAATGCTCCGGAATTTGGAGATTTGGCTACAGGCGCCGGATTGCAAAAACAGGGCGTAAATTTTGAAACTTGCCTGAAGACAATTAAGGAATTTAATTCCGTCGTTCGTACTGACATTCCGTTTAATCCAACAATTAAGGATGGCCGCTGTACAGTGGAACTTCATGTGCCAAAATCCAATTGGGCCAATACGATCGAGGATGGCCCTTTTGAAGCGTATGCGGTTACTTGCGGAATTTCATTCACTTTTGGCGGATTAAAAATTAATTCGAAGGCGGAGGTGCAGGATAGAGGGCACAACTCAATTCCAGGATTATACGCAGCAGGAGAACTGGTGGGAGGATTATTTTATTTTAACTATCCCGGTGGAGCCGGTCTCATGGCAGGGTCGGTTTTCGGGAAAATTGCGGGTGAGCAAGCGGCAGAGCATGCAAAAAGACGTAAGTCAACATCGAAGTAAAAAACATCTCTTACTTTGCGGTACACCCCCTATAATAGACATTAGAAAAAATGGGTTATCTAAACTGAAGTGTACCCCCTTAAATAGACATTGGAAATACTCATTGGTTAATCCGATGTAGTATAGGGGTGTAATTTTCGAAGACAAGAGCAAGAGACCTTTCCTCATGGAAATGGTCTCTTGCTCTTGTCTTCGAAAGAAGTGGGTGGCAGTACTGGTTATGGGTGGAGCTTGCCGCGCGGAGCTCCTCTCTTTGTTGAAATACAGCGAGAAGAAACGTTTACACCAGAGAAGACTGTCCTGAACTGGAAGAAGCAGCTTAAGTTAAGAAACATCACGTATATTGGCTCATTCGCGGGATTTCACAAAGAAAGCACGAGGACCGAGTTCATTCTCCATATGGGCTACGACCCATCCGCTAAACGCCATCGGTCTTTGCGTGTTGTTACGTCCCAGGTCAACGTTACGGATTTTAATGCCGTCCTGGGCAAGCTGCGTCGCGATGGCACGAGTCCACAACGAAAGTGCCAGCTTTGAGGCAGCGTAAGCCCTAGCGGTACGAAATCAGAGAGGTTCTCTCTTCAGTTGCTCGGCAAACTCTGAATAAGTACAACAGGTACAAATACATCGTTAAGCTGACGCGTAAAAGTAAGCACCATGTCATTACCGTCTCGCTCTATCTTTATCGGACTGCGATCACTTAGCAGGCATGCTTTGCCGTCAATGAATACATCCTTTACTTTTATTGTTGATCCACCGGGCTTACCTAGAATCATCAGATACAGATTATTGTCCTTCTTGGTAAACCGGATCGCCTCTCTTTTCTCAGTGAATGCTTCCGCCTGTATCCAGGGCCTTGTACCGTACACTGCGGTCCCATTCTGCTTCAGCCAATCTCCGAATTTTGACAATCGGCTTAATTGTTCCGCAGGTATTCGTGCATCTTCACCACGAGGGCCTACATTTAGCAGTAAATTACCATTTTTGGACACTGCATCTAAAAAATCTAGAACTAACGTCTCAAAGGAGGTGTAGTCATCATGACGTTCATTACGGTTATAGCCAAATGAACTTCCAATTCCACGAGTCATCTCCCATTTATTCGATTTAATATCTTTGTATCTCGTATACTCCGGTGTCGCGAAATCACTATGGGGAATGGCAGGTTGTACTAGGGCAGAGTGAATATCGGGATGTTTCTTTATCTTCTGCTTGATCATAAAGTCTATTATGGTTCGTACCGGCTTAAGTCCCATAAACTTGCCGCCCAGACTTGTGTGTTTCCATCGGTCATTTACCACTCCGTCGGGAACGACATCATAGTAGTAGGCAAACAAACGAAACAGGGTGTCCTGATCGGTAGGCCAACATATATCGTTCCATAAGATGTCTGGACGATACCGCTCAATCAGTTCGCGAACTTGGGCATCGGCGTATGCCGGATAATCACCGCCGGGCGTGGAGAATGAATAGTCAACAAGCGTTCTTGAAATCCTTCGCTGAAACGTCCAGTCAATGCCGCCTGAATAGTATATGCCAAAGCGCATGCCTTCTCTACGAACCGATTCAGCTAATTCTCCTATAAGATCACGCTCACTAAACCAGTTCTGCTCGTAAGGATTTTTAACCTTAGTGGGCCATAGGCAAAAACCATCATGGTGTTTAGAAACGATCACGACATATTTTGCACCGGCGTCGCTAAAAGTTTTTGCCCATGCAGAAGGATCCCATTCGTTCAATCCGTCCAAAAACATCTGTCTGAATCCTTGATAAGGCATGTTGCCATACTTAGCTTTATGGTAATGAGCAGATGGTGTGTTCGGATCTTTAATCGCATTCCAGTAGCCTTCAGCATATGGATAGACTAACATGGATCGGTCATAATCTGTCTTCAAAGTCTCTGCAAAACTGCCCAAGGGTGCAAATCCAGGAACAGAATAGAGTCCCCAGTGTATAAACACCCCAAACTTAGCATCTTCAAACCATTCTGGAACAAGGTGAGTATTGAGGGACTCCTTGGTTGGTTGATATATTTTATTATTCATTTTATTAGTGAATCTCCTCTGATTTAAGGCTTTTATCGTATTTACGTTTTAAAGAGCTGTACTCTTTGCTGTCCTTGGGCCGGGACTTTAAATAGTGCTTCACCGATAGATCAATAAAAGATTGGGATGCATCCATGAGATCGCGGTCTCCCTCAGGCCATGAAGCTCGATCTTCTTGAATCTGTGCAAAAGCATGGATTCGTTCATCATCCCCTTTGGTTACTTCCAATACCATTTTCCACCAAGCCTCGGCCAATTCTTGTGCAACTGGATCTTTCGGTGCCACTCCGGACATGGCAAGCGTCACGGCTTTCAAAGCTATTGCTCTCCATGTATGATAAAAATCGAAGGCTTCTTTTTTAGCAAAATGGTTACCCAACATTTCCTTCTGGGCGTCATCGAAAGTGTATTGCCCCCAATCCAACAGATTACTGTTCCTTAAGGTTCGGATAAAACCGGTTAACAACTGCCACGACGGGAAGTTACCAGCTGCGACGGCAGTCCGAAAAGCCTCGATTGAAGCAATGCTTGCATATGCGTCTTCTATTTTTCTATAGAGTACAACCTCTTGCTCATGCAGGATTTGCTCTGTCTGTGATAACTTCGGACCTTTAACGACTTTGTCGCGTATCTCTTGTAAGGAAAATCCTAATGATTTATAAAATATGATTTGCTCTAAACAGAGTATATCTTCCTTGGTATAATAACGTCGTCCACCATCAGTACGGCCGGATGTCGGCAAAAGCCCGATATTGTCGTAGTGCTGAAGTGTTCTTACGGTTACACCGGTTGCCGCAGCCAGTTCGCCGATCAAATAGATTTTGTCTGTTCCGTCCATGCGTCTCACCTCCTTACCATTACACCACATAACGTAACGTAATGAGCAAGGAACTTTTTGTTTTTTTAGGCATCAGCTCATTATGGTGCAATTAAAATTTCGACTATTGAGCGGTATGCCGTATCGAGAGTCATATTCATTATCCCAACGGGTACGATAGCACAGTAAATGTAACCCTCCAATTTCATCATTATTGGAATGTTATATCAATGTAACTGACGAAACTTGAACACCTACTTGTCTGTGCTGATTTAGGGCAGACTATTTTAGATAAAATTAACTCTAGTTATAATAACTATAGGTTAATTTCCCCAAAAAGGTGGATGTTCAAAATGCTGCAGTCTAAGAGTATCGCTAAGAGTCAACTATCGCTCATTATAATCGTGTGAGTTGTAAATCCGAACCATTTATGGATCCATTCAACAGCAGAAAAAACAGGTGATATTTCAACCTGTTCTTTTCTGTCGCGTATGAGTAGCTTCAATTCCCATTTATCCTATTGACCGCAATGATTGCAGCGCCCCTGCCTCCGGTAATAATAGAAAATCGTAGCGGCCCCCAGCGCGATCCCCCAAATCGGAAACAGCAGGAGCGGTGTGGATGCTCCCCAATTCTGTAAACTGCTAAAAGAGAAATTGAGGACGACTCCAAGGCCGGTAACGGTAATCATGATAGAGACAAGCCCGGCAGGAACGATGGCCAGAGCAGGAGGGACGCGCTTCCCGACCATAAACGGAATCCAGGGAGGGAAGACCTCGCCCCACGGCTTTATAAGTCCGCGTATAAGCATGGCGCCGCTGATTGATACCAGAGCAAGGCCCGCTCCAGCCCATACCCCGCCTGTATCCTGAAGACTTTGAAATAATTCCTTTGTAATCCCTAAAGGGATACCAACCAGCCATGCTATGCGGGTAATATCGTAATAAGCCGGAGCAAGGATCGCAATATAGGTTATCCGCCTTCCCCAGCGAGCCGCGGAGTCGGAAGCCATCCAACGGCTCGCATCGCTTTTGCATCCGCAATAGCTGCAAGCGTTGTTGGATTGACGTTGGTAGGACAAAGCCGTCGCCGCCCATAGCAAACCGCCCGCAATGCTAATGAGTTGGTTTATCACCGGCCATGTGATGTTATCGAAATAATGTATCGGTAACTCGAAAAAAATGCCCCCAATCAAGAAAATAGGAGTGTAAGCCGCTACAACAAGCAAGCGGCCATCCGGGATTACGAAGCAGAGAATCGCCGCAGCACTCCAAGCATAAACGAGCAGAATCGTTCGGGTAAAACCTCGCGCTTTGAACTTGCACATGACAAGCGCTATCAAGCCAAGAATGCAAAGAATAACAATAACGGGCCCTGCGTCCGCGGCTGTGGCGTGTCTTAAAAACGAATTTTGCGCATTCGGGTCGTTCTCCAAGCCTAATGGAAAGCCTGAGCCTCCAAGCGACCAATACAATCCCAGCACTCCATAGACGAGCGTCCAAACGATCGCTGCGTACCGGACCCATTCCGGCCAACGCCTCCACCAGCGTAATAATGAAGGCTTCGATCCAATTTTCACGGGATGGGATATAGTATTCCAATTTACGGGGTCCATAAAAGATCACAACTCCTTTTACAACGTTTCCTTTAGTATAGGGAGCGCAAGTAAACAGGAGGTAAACGGAAGGCAAACTTCATACTAACTTTGCGTTAGCGGCAACCTGATCGACAGAGAAGTCCCTTCGTTTGGCTTGCTGGTGACGATCAAATCTCCGCCATGGGCTTCAATTAGTTGCTTGGCAATGGACAGTCCCAAGCCCGAACGCTCTGAGGATGGTAAGGCTTCATCACTTTTAACAAGCGTCTCGCTGAATCCGATCCCGTCATCTTCAATCTGGATCTCCGTCGTCCTGTCATGAAGCTGTGAAATACGAACCGCGATCCTGGTGCCTTCCGGATTATGGACGACGGCATTGACGAGCAAGTTGCGGATAGCACGCGTCAGCAGCTTCGGATCGCAGGACCCCTGAATTTGGTCTGGATCTGAATCCATCATGAATTGGCGTCCGGTCGCCCAAGGCGCACTGCTGACATCCGCCACCGTCCTGCGTACGAGTTCAACGATATCCACTACCTCAGCTTTTAGAGGGATTTGTCCGTGAATCGTTTCATTGAGATCCTGTACCAGCTCTTGCAGATGAGCCGCTTTCTGCTGAATAACAGACAGGAATTTCTTCTGTTCCGTTTCACTCCACTGATACTCCGTATTGATCAGCATCGTAGAATAACCGGATATGAAGGTTAATGGTGTTTTTAAATCGTGCGCTATCCCTCGAATCCATTCTTGTTTCGTTTGTTCCAACTCCTGCAGCTTCTTCTCGTTTTTTTGGAGCGTATTCGCAAGCATCTGTAAATGCTCGAACAATTCCTTGTAGATCGCATACGGAATTTTCAACGTTCCGCTTTTGCGGGTATGGATCTCATCCCAGTGTATAGGAATATCATATTGACCTCTTGCCAGACTTCTGATCCAAACAATGATGAAATATACGGGCTTCCACAGATACCAGCCAATTAGAAGCAAGGTTAGAAGAAATAGGACGGCGTACAAGACTAGTATATAGATCTGAGAGCTGCTTAAACCGTTCTCGTCCGTGAGCCCTTGCGGCCAAAAAAACTGGACCGTCACGGCCGTAATCATTTGCATGAAAACAAACAAGAAAAAGAAAGCCAGCAGCTGTAACGCGATACGTAGCATAAAGTTCATTGTCTTAACCTCTCAAGGGCGGAACGAATTTATACCCGATTCCTCTCAGCGTAACGATCAGTTTGGGGTCGGACGGATCGATTTCCAGCTTCTTTCTGAGTCTGGAGATGTGGATGACGACCGTCTTCTCATCGCCTAGCACAATGGTGCCCCACATTTGCTCGTATAATTGTTGTGCGGTGAAAACCCGGTTCGGATGTTTGCAAAAATAAAGCAGAAGCTCAAGCTCTTTGGCCGGACAAGGCGTATCCACATTGCCCACGATAAGCTGTCCGGTGGTTCGGTTAACAGTAAACGAATTGTACTGATATACTTCCTCGGCGCTTAAACCATCTGACGCATATAGAGAGCTCCGTCTCAAATGAGCCTGAATCCGCGCGATCACTTCCATCGGGTTGAACGGTTTGCTTACATAATCGTCCCCGCCAAGGTACAGTCCCTGCAGCTTGTCCAAATCGCTGGAGCGAGCGGTTAGGAACAGAATAGGAGTTTTTATGATTTTACGTAACTCTATGCATAAGGCAAATCCATCCATATCCGGAAGCATGACATCCAGAACAATCATATCAAATCGTGTCGTTCGCACGGCCATAAGCGCTTCAGTAGCTGAACCGGCTTTTGTAATATGGATATACCCTTCTTTTCGAAGAAGATTCTCAAGCATAATCAGTATGCCTTCTTCGTCATCGACCAGTAATATCACTTCATTCCGCACATGCCGGCCTCCTCTGAAATTAGAAAATTTGATGTCTGCTAAAAGTAAGCGTCACCTCACGTCCAACTAGCCCTATCTAAGTCCAAAAGTTTTTACGATGCCTATCCCATCACTCGACAAGTGATCGGAAGCGAAGATGACCATGGCAAATACGGCTCGAGCGCCTCTGGGTTTGGTGGATCTGGAAGCTGCGGAAGCTGCTCGAACAGGTACTTTGAATATTGAAACGGAAGAAGTCGTTTTCCTTCGCCGTCTCGATGACGCTGTAGATCGCCGCACTTGCCTTCGCGCCGCGTGGCGTATTCGCAAATAACCAGTTCTTTCTCCCGACTGGCGCTCGGCATATCGCTCTTCTGGCGTGCCATCCTTGAGCTCGAAGCGTTTCTTCTGCGCTAAGCGGAACTGCTCTTCGTACCATTTGAGCTTGGCCAATAGTTCGATGATTTGTTGTTGTAGAGATTCAATGGTTGGCGTTTCAACATGTTATTCCTACTTTACTCATTAGATAACAAAAACCCAATCCCTGTAAGTACCTATGACGAAATGATTACAAAGATGTGTCTAAATGACGGGAACGGGGAGAGAAACACACGCTGATTGCTTGGAAAGGTCAACATGATGAAGTAAGCGCGTGAATCACTTCGCGCAGCAGTCTCGGGTCAAAGCCGGAATGAAGCTCAATACTAATTTGTACAGCCAATATTTCAATTGTTCGACCCAACAACTACCAAAAAACTGCGAGAATGATTGAGCATGCTCAAGGTGGACATGCCTTCTGGTTTACTTCCCTCGCGGCTGTTCTGGGGATGACATTCACGATTGAAGGGCTTGATGTATGGGGCAATCCGCTCGAGACACATCTGTTCAACAAGATGGATTCTGCCGGGAGGCTTCAAAAATAGTGGAGTTCATTTGTGAGCATAAAAATGAGCAGGCTGCTGTGGCAGCCCTCTTTTTTATAAAACAATAGGGTGGGAAAGTGAATTAGAGGAAATTATTGCTTAATGCCGAAATAACTACGTTCAGATGTTGTTTTTGATGGAAGTGAGGCACAGGCAGTGGTTCCCGTCCTAAAAAGAATAAAGCCAAAACACATTTTCGTGATTTACGGATTAGGTTTAGTTAACTTCGTCATTTTTAAGTTTTTTGGTGACGTGCAAAAGGTCTTAACAAGAATAGTTGGTATTAAAGAGCAAAGGAATGCGGGGTACTGGAATATTCAATTAGTACCCTTGAGGTCTATAACTTCCACTATCGAATCTTATATTCGAATTGGGTGGGAGCCTTCATCATTTAACTTTATAGGCAATATCATTGGATTTGTTCCAATGCGATTATTAATTCCTGTGCTGCTGCACAAACCGTCTTTTCTAAAAACGATGGGCTTATCCTTCGCCATTATTGTAAGCATTGAAATCGTACAATTTGTAACCTGCCTGGGGGCGGCGGATATTGATGACGTTATCCTAAATATGGCTGGAGCCTTCGTGGGATATATTGTGTATATAACTGCGCTAGCTTTGAAGAAACGAATAGTTCGAAGATTTCGAGCTTTAAACTAGAGTTCTTCTTTCTGACTAAAGGATAATTAAAATTCCCTGGCGAATATTCTATTTGGAATAAATAACCATAATCTTGGAGGGGAATATGAAACAAATCATTCTAACGGATAAAGCGCAGCAGCCCGGTAGTATGCCTTACTCTCAGGCCATCAAGGTCGGCAATACGGTTTATGTAGCAGGCCAAGGTCCTTTTGAGCCCCAAAGCGGAATGTGCGAGGACAGCACGATGGAATATCAGGCCAGAAGAACGCTGGAAAATTTGAAAGCGATTCTAGCTGAGGCTGGCGCTCAAATGAGCGATGTCGTCAAGGTTACGGTCTTCCTTGGAAACGGTGCAGACTTTGATGAGTTCAATGGCTACTACAAAGAATACTTCAGTGCTCCTTACCCTGCCAGAGCGATCACAGGCGTTAGTAGTAATATGTTAGTTCAAATAGATGCTATTGCGGTAATCGAGTAGCAAAAAAACTTGCAACCATAAGACTGCTTTCCTAGGGGTCTCCGTTAACGGAGGCCCTTTGTTCGCGATTTCGGCTTCCATATTTACGACGCAGTATTGTTGAATCAGCCCAAGCCGTAAACTTCATTTATATAAGAACTTTATTTTCTGGCCTGCGACCGGATCGAGTATGCTTTAACTATACATGATTAGGAGCAGAGGAGATCATTCGAATATGCAAATTAATGCTAGTATAGAGGCTTACAATCGGCAGGAGTCAATACCTTTCTCAGGTGCAGTATGGGTTGGCGGCCTACTAGAGACCTTACTCGAGCAAAGCTATGGATACGCGAATCGAGGCGAGCAGATCAGGAATACGACACAAACACGATTCGGCATGGCATCAGGCTGCAAGATTTTTACCGCGGTCGCGATTTGCCAGCTTGTTGAGCAAGGACGTTTAGCCTTGGATACCCGGTTAAAGGACTGCTTGCCCATTCCCTTCCCTGTCTTCGATCCGGAAATAACGGTGCATCATCTGTTAACGCATAGTTCGGGGATACCCGATTACTTCGATGAAGAGTTCATGAACGATTACGGCGATCTTTGGAAATCAAGGCCGATGTACGCGATGACATCTGCCGAATGTTTCTTGCCTATGTTTCAGCATAACCCGATGAAATTTACTCCAGGGGAACGATTTTCGTACAGCAATGCAGGCTTCATTCTGCTGGGTTTGATCGTCGAGCATATTGCAGGGACGACCTTTCAACAATATGTGGAGGATCATATTTTCAACGTCTGTGGGATGAAGGATTCCGGTTACTTCCGCCTGGATCAGCTGCCTGAACGAACCGCATGGGGATATATCGATAGCGGCTCGACCTGGAGAACGAATATGTATTCCATCCCGATTGTCGGCGGACCCGACGGCGGTGCTTTCACGACGGTGCATGATATGCGGATATTCTGGACGGCCTTGATGGATAACCGGTTATTATCGAAACACATGACTGAAATCATGTTAACCCCTCATATACAAGATAACGAGTTCATTCATTATGGTTACGGGGTATGGATCGTGATGGTAAGCAACAAGATATTCAAATATTTTGTGATGGGAAGCGATCCTGGGGTGGAGATGCAGTCCTCGATATATGCGGAATCGAAGCTGCAGGCTCATATATTAGCCAATATCAATAGCGGTGCCGGAGCCATAGCAACTCGGATCGATGAGCTTATATTAGCCGAGAATAGTTGAGATAGGAGCGATTTCAATGAATAATCATACGGATGTAGTTAGAGAGGCTTGGGATAACTGGTCGGAAACATGGTATCTGCGCTACCGGACGGACGAGGTCATCGCAAAAGTCATCCAGCAGCCGGAGTCGGCTTTTCATGCTACCACATATGCGATGATTCAAGCCGCGCTGCCTGACATAAAGGGGAAGCGCATCTGTATTCCTTCGAGCGGCAACAACCATGCGGTGTATGCGTTCCATTTGATGGGGGCTAGCGTAACCTCATGCGATATATCCGAGAAGCAGTTGGAGAAGAGTGCCGAGATTGCTCGCAAACATCATTGGGATATTGAGTTTATATGCGACGATACCATGAGCTTAAGCAAACTGAAGAGAGATGAATATGATTTTGTATATACCTCGAATGGGGTTCATGTCTGGATCGATGATCTGAAGGCTATGTACCGAAACATTCAGCGCATTCTTAATAGTAACGGCGCCTATATCATGTTTGACGTTCACCCTTTTATGCGTCCGCTCGCAATGGATACAGAGAAATTAAGCGTCATTAAGCCCTATGACTTAACCGGACCCTTCGATGAAATCCCGACATATAAATGGCGGATCCAGGATATCATGAACGCGATGGTTTCATCCGGCTTGAACGTAAAGCATATGGAAGAGATGTTTGCGGAGGACGGTACGTTCTGGGTTGACGACGATGAGGTGGATCAGCGCTCCCAGCATGAGCTGGATCAATTGTGCGACTGGAAATCCAATCCCTTGGCCGCTCTCCCTCAATGGCTATCGATTTATGCAAGAAAGTCATAATGCAATAGAAACCATGAAGCCGGTCTCCTGCAGGGAATGGCTTGATGGTTTTTATCATTTTAGACGGAAGGTGCCTCACTCAATTTTGGCTGGATATTTCCTCCACCGTCAGGGGATACTACCGCTGTTCATATTTTGGAGCAAAGGAGATTTGCGCAATGCAGCAATATCAGACGCAAGGCCAGCAGCAGCAGCAGCCCGTCATGATGCAGCCGCCTCAAGTCATTACGACGAAGGATTGCCTATACTTGAAGGACCAGTTGTCCTGGGAGCTGATTGCAATGAAGAAATGCCATCACCTCGCCCAAGAATGTACCGATCCTGAAATCCGGCAAGCTATTGACCAAGCGGGACAGATGCACCAACGGCATTACCAGCTGCTGGTCAAGCATCTGCAAAACAATAACAATGCGGAAATGGCAAAAGTGCCGAAGTCCTAAACGGGAGGATCGACATGAATCAAAATCAGAATCCGATGACTATCCAAAATCCGAAGCCGGCGAATGAGCCTCAAGTCAAAGGCCCGGAGATGAATGACCGCGATCGGATCAACGACGTATTGGCGATGGAAAAATATTTGACCGATAGCTTCAACGTCTCCGCTCGGGAAGCGAGCCATCAGGCGCTGCATCAAGACATTATGACGGTGTTGAACGAGTCGCATCAGTGCCAATACGGCTTGTTCGAGTTGATGTTCAGAAAAGGACATTACAAGCTCCAAGCAGAGCAGCAGCAGGCGCTCGATCAGGCTTATCAACAATTCAGCGGCTACTCCAGCCAATTTCCGTATCAAACGGGAACGCTGCAGTAAAGTCGTGAGCGGCAGAGACTTTTCTGCCCACAGCAAAAGACTGGCAACGGAGTCCCTTGCAATCGGGCTTCCTGTGCCAGTCTTTTGCTTTTATGCAGCAGCGGATGCGTCCCCTTTGGCGGATTGCTTGTAAAGATGAATATTAGTTAAAAATCGGCAACTTTTATGTTCTTTTCTCGTCTATATGGAAAAAAATGAAATGTGGTGTTTTTTCGATGAGACGAATCATTGCCGTTATGCTCGTATGTGCCGGTTTACTTGTTTCCGGTGTGCTCCCCGTGAATTGGAGCTATGCGAAGAGCTTCGACTCTGCCGATCTTCCGATAGCGGCGGGAGATGCAGCCGTGTTCTACCTGGTACCGCACCGACTGACCGCAGCATTGAATAAACCGTCCCTAACATTGGATTCCGTGACGATGAAGGCAGCCCCGTTGCTCAAGAAGAACGGTCATCTGTACTTTCCGCTCAAATGGCTGGAGACGGTTCACTTGGGGAGCGTCAAGTGGGACGCCAAGACAGGCAGCGCATGGGCGGAATTAAACCCCGAGAACCAGGGATATCTGTTGTCTTTTCACTTGATACCGAACCGTTCGAAAATTTACGTAGAGTCCAACGGATCGCTGGTAGCGCTAGAAGAAACGATTCCCACAACGTTTGCAAAAGATGGGCTATTATATGCCCCGGTAACGCTCCTGTCCAGAATCGGAGTCAATTATAGCTGGAGCAAGGGGGTCATGCGTTGGGAGTGGAACGATAAGGCGATCAAGGTGCTGCGCCCGACCTACACGACCCAAGGCGACACCATCACGTTCAGCGCATTGGCGCAAAAAGAGTTTGGCCATGTATATCTGCTGCAAAGCCTGGGGATCGGCGGTATGACAAGCGTAATAGGAGGCGGAATCAGTTCGATAACAGGCACGGAGAAAATGATTGGCGGCCCTATCTTAGTAAATGGAAAAGAGTTTCGCCGAATGGAATATACCGTCGATCTTCGTCCGGGCGCGAATCCGATTCAGATTTATTCTAATGTCTCGCGCCCTGCCGGCATTGTCGTTCATCGCCAAGTCTCGGATCCATCGTCGGTTTCAATCTTATATAACCACCCCGAGAACGAACGGAGTATCAGCTTCGACAAGCCGACACAAGGGTATCTTCGAATTCAATCCGGAGAACCAATAGCCATTGCCGGAACCGTTACCGATTCGTACATCCAGAGCAATGAAGTTGCTTTCCAAGTGTCCATATTTCGGAACGACGATTATTATGAAATCGGGGAGAGGACGGTTGTTCCGCTCGATGAGAATAAGGGATTCAGCGGTTCCGTCGTCATGGATAAGCCCGGGACTTATTTAGTAAATATATTGAGTCCGGCTGTCTTTGTCGGAGGGAGTTCGCCGTATGGCTCTGTCAAATGGGCCGAGATTCAGGTGGAAGTGCTGCCTAAAGGCGAAAATCCGTAATATTGGACAATTATCCTATTTTCTCATATAGCGCGAAAAGTACTTCATCAGATCGTTTCGTTATACCTGTTTTCTCCCACCTGGAGCTAATCGTCTCATCGTATAATTTGGATATTAACGGATAGAAGAAAGCGGGCGATAATAGATGGAGTTTCGATCCATAAGATCGGGCGAGCTGCAGATGTGGTCAGAGCTTTGTCGCGAGGTTTTTGACAAGGAGACAGGGAGAGAACACGGGGATTCATTTCTGCGCATGGCCCAGAATGATCCTTGGAAGGAGCAGAACAGCATACTTGTTGCTGTGGATGAGAGCCGGATCGTCAGCACGGTCCAGATTTATTGCCGTACCACGATGGTTGGCGCGCAAGCAATCAAGACCGGCTGCATAGGGGGAGTCTGCACGAATCCTGCTTACAGAGGCCAGGGCTTGACAACCCGATTGCTTCACAATGCCATAGATATCATGCGCGAGCAGGATATTCCTCTATCGATGCTCACTTCGGGAATTTGGAGCTTCTATGAGCGTTCGGGATGGGAGAATGTAGATTGGCACTGGAAAATCGCTAATTTCGAAGTTGATGATCGCGTTCTTGAGGCGTTCACTGTACGTCCAGTGCGGATGGAAGATATGGATGCGATCAAGATTCTGTATGCCAAGCACAGCCGGAGGTTTAATGGCCCGATTGTCCGGGACCGGGATGATTATTGGAGTCGTAACATTCAGATGGAGAACAAACCATGCTGGGTTGCAGTGGATCACAATGGCGACCTAATCGCGTATGTATGGCTGTATATTCGAGATGAGGACCAATACAGTTGTGTGATCGAATATGGAGAGGCAGCTCCAGGCGGCCGGATCCTCGAACGTATGTTGAATCGAATATGCTTGGCTTATGGCTGGAAGACATGCCGTCTCCGTGCGCAAAGCGGGGTTCATTTTGATTTCGGAGCTGCGGAGACGACCACCTATCCAGGGATCATGTACCGGTTGATCGATCCCATTCAGCTTCAGGATGAGCGGATCGCAACCACCGGGCAGCTTATTCGTTATCTAAACCGCCATAATAAACCAGATAGATCGGATTTTATCAATTGGGATCATGACAACGTTTAGCGAATGCCATCCTTCTTCTTCATCGTCCGTCTCCTATGACAGAAATAGTTATCTAATGCTAAAATCAAGTGATTGAAGAAATGAAGTTCAAAAGAAGCAATAGCGGATTTCGAATAGGGAGGCGAAAATGATGAAAGAAGGCTGGGAACGAACGGAGCCAGCGGCTTCGCTAGATCTGAGGAAGATGAACGAAATCATCCAACCGGCCTTTCCGGGGAAACGAATCATAGCCGCGGAACGGCTCGGAACCGGATTCAGCAATGCCAATTATAAATTTCAGCTGGAAGGCAGTTCGCGATCCTATGTCCTTCGAATATTCAGCGGGGGAGCAGAGGTAGCGGACAAAGAGCATGCCATCGCTGAGCTGGTGCGGCATTCCGTGCCTGTTGCCGACTTTATCGATAAGGATACGAGCTGCCGTACATATGAGAAATGCTGGGCGGTGTTGGAGTGGAAGGAGGGCGTTCTGCTGCGCGATGTGGTACGAACCGGAAACGCGGAGGAGCTTGCCTCTGCCGCGGCTTCCGTCGGAAGCGTTCTTGCCCGCATCCATCGCTTCACTTTTCCGGAGTCCGGTTTCTTCGGGAAGAACCTGGGGATCGTTCATCCTTATCGGATGGACGGGGAGCATTTTATCACCTTCATGGAGCAAAGTCTCTTCCATAACCAAAGCGGCAAGTGGCTCGGCGAGGCGCTTACCGATCAATTATGGTCGTTCTGCCTGAAGTATCGTTCCTTGCTGGCTGAGAATAGCGGCAAGCCTGTACTCGTACACTCCGATTTCAACGGGTTGAATCTGTTGATGCAGCATGGTCCGGCAGGGTATGAAGTATCCGCTGTTCTCGATTGGGAGTTCGCTTTCTCCTGGAGACGTCATGTCGATATCGCCAATATGCTCCGGTATGAGGAGGAGGGCTCGATCTTTGAGCAGCATTTTATCGAGGCATATCAAGAACATGGTGTACAGCTGGAGGATGACTGGAAGCTCCTCTCCAAGCTTGAGGACCTCGTTGCTCTGTGCGATATGCTGAACAACTCCACCTTGGACACACCCAACCGGATACGTGATCTTCAGCGGTTGATTGAAGGAACTGTCCGACGTTACGGATAGCTGGCATATAATTCGGAAGGTGGACGATATGAATCAAAAATGGGGTACCGCGGCTGAAGAGCGGCTGTTGGCAAGCCGGACCGTTATTATTTGTCTCAAATCGAACGATTGCATGACCTGGTAGCTCTGCTGAAATATATCCACGGGGAAGCGAATCGTTTACCAAGAAGAGAGGACTGCTCGCGTGATACATAGTTATGATTTTAAGGATCAAGACGAATATCGGTCTAGCTTCAATCAACTGGCCCAACTCG
This sequence comes from Paenibacillus spongiae, assembly GCF_024734895.1. Taxonomy (NCBI): domain Bacteria; kingdom Bacillati; phylum Bacillota; class Bacilli; order Caryophanales; family Paenibacillaceae; genus Paenibacillus; species Paenibacillus spongiae. The sequence goes on along the minus strand of NZ_CP091430.1, from coordinate 6,197,843 downwards.
TCTTCGGCATCGACTTTGAAGCCTGGTATCGGAAGGGGTGCTGGGATGATCGCTATATTGGCCATTCGATCGTCAGCGGCGACCAAATCATAGCCAATGTTTCGGTCAGCAAAATGGATCTGACCGTCAATGGTGCAGCGAGAAGAGCGATACAGATCGGAACCGTGATGACGCATCCGGATCATAGGGGAAAGGGGCTTGCCAATCAACTGATGAAATATGTGTTGGAGACCTATGAATCTGCATGTGATCTGCTGTTCCTGTTTGGAAACAGCTCGGTGCTCGACTTCTATCCCAAATTCGGGTTCACCGCCGTACCTGAATTTGAATTTTACATGGATATAGCCGTTCATTCAGGCAATGGGAGCTTAATGCGTAAACTGGACGTATCGCAGGAAGAAGATTAGAGCTTTATCATTCAGAAGCTTCGTTCCCGCAGTCCGATTTCACAGCGGCTTGGCCTGTCCAACAACGTCGGTTTATTTTGCTATTACGCATTGAACGTCTTCTCGAAGAGCCTCTATTATTCGCAAGCGGACGACGCCATTATCGTATATGAGCATGAAGATGAACGGCTCCACTTGTATGATGTTGTCAGCGAGAATCCCGTTGATCTAGAGAAGCTGATTCCCCGTATTTCAATGGAGCAGACCCGGCAGATCCGATTTCAATTCACACCCGATCAACTGATGGACAAGGTACGCGCTGTCCCGCAAGCGGCCCAGGATGATGTTTTGTTCGTTAAACCACTTTCAGCGTTAGACGCTGCCGTGCCTTTCCGTATACCAGCATTGGCTCACGCGTAGTAGCTGCTGCTTTCACGTCATATTCACACACAACCTATGGTTGTACGATCATTAACTTTTCTTCCATTGCTGTCCCTCCGCCATCTATGCCATGATAGACATATCTTGTAAAGGCGGTGGGCGACTCTAATGGTAGATTCCAAATTTAACGAACGGATAAGAACGCATCGGCTTGAACAGGAATTGACGCAGCAGGAGCTAGGGGATTTACTGGGGGTGACATCGCAAGCCGTTTCCAAATGGGAAACGGGTCTGGCCGCACCTGACATCGCCTTATTGCCGAAGCTCTCCCGGATATTCAAATGCTCGATCGACTCCTTGTTCTATGGTACGAATGACGCCGAATTGCTTGCAAGAATGAAAACGATGATGAGGGCGGATCTCTCCAAATCCAAAATAGAAAGCTCCGATTTGCGGGGGATCGTGATGCGCGATGTGAATTTGGAAGATGCCGAAATCTTCGACAGCTGCTTGAACGGTATGCGGATTCACCATGGAGGCATGGCTAATCTCACGTTGCAGCATCTGGATCTTGACGGCCTCTCGATTGGATTCAGCCAGATGAATGGAGCGGTTATACATGATCTTGGCGGTCATACGATCCCCATTCGTTTCTCGGAAAATGATTTGAAAGGGAGTACGATCGACCGCTGCGATTTGGCAGGAGCCGAGATAACGGATTGCAACTTATCCGGGGTGACGATCAAGGGTTCGACGCTTAAAGACAGCTGGCTGCTTCAGCCGGAAACCTACGAACCTCTTTGTATGGAAGATGTACGGCTGCAGGACAGCGTCTTTCAAAACTGTGATCTATCCGGGTTAAAGATACAAGAATGCAAAGTCGACGGCATGTCGATCAATGGAATTCCGGTCGCGCTTCTGTTGGAGGCGTATGAACGGCGGATGGAGGCGGAACGATTATGAAATATTTCATCATAACGGGAACATCAAGAGGTCTTGGAGAAGCAATAGCTGAACGGTTGATATCGCCAGATCATTACTTGTTCTGTATCTCCCGCGAGAGGAACAATAGGCTTTTGGGCAAAAGCAGCAATATCGCGTATTTCGAATTTGATCTGAATGACATGGATCAGATCGAGACCTTAATGAATGACATCTTCATATCTATCGACCGATCTATTGCAGAAGGTATTTACCTGATCAATAATGCCGCCATGATATCTCCCGTCACGTTCATTCAGTCTGCTCAAGTTCAGGGGATAACCCGTAACTTGAATGTCAATTTACTAGCACCCATCATACTAACCAGCGTATTTATGCGACTTACCAATGAAATCCCTGTTGATAGAAGAATAGTGAACATTTCCTCAGGTTCGGCTAAAAATCTTCTCCCCGGCATGAGTCTCTACTCGGCGGCCAAAGCGGGGTTGGATGTATTCACTCAGTGCGTGGGACTAGAGCAGAACCAGGCCCAGGTACCGGTAGGAATCATCTCGATCTGGCCAGGTATGGTGGATACGGATCTGCAGGCAGAAGCGAGAAATCAGGACAAGACCACATTCCCGTCTGCCGAAATATTCGGTATGGTTAAGGATAAGGGGATGCTTACGACACCAGAGGAAACGGCTCAACACATCATCGAATACTTATTTAAGCAAGATTTCGAGCATGGGGCTGTCGTCGATCTATATGATTATTCGAAATAGGAATCAGCCATCGAAGGTGCTGCCGCTAGGCGGCGCTATTTTTTTACTCATCAAATCAATTGAGGAAAATATTTACACAAGAACATACGTGCGGTATATTAAATCTTAGTAGTGACTTATCCATAGTGCAGCATCATGTCCGAATCCATGAGAGGATGGTTTGCATTGACGAAATCGATAGCCAAAGGAATAGATTGTGTGTATCTGCCTGCATCAGATCCTCGCGTATCCGCGGAGTGGTACGTCAAGCATCTCGGATTGACGCTTCTGCGGCCAATTACGAATAACGCGCAAGCACAACTGGGATTTCCGTCAGGCAGCGCGATCTTTCTTATGCAGACTAAGGAATCACAGAATGCCAACTATCACGACATCTTCGGCAATGAACAGTGCTTGCTGACGATTGAGATCGAGAATTTCGATGAGGCATTTGATGCCATACGTTCTGCAGGCGTAAAGACGGACCCGATCGAGGACAATGGGGGCTGCGGAAGAAACTTCTACGTATACGATCCGGACGGAAACAAAATCGATCTATGGAGCGGCTGGCCGAATCAAGAGCAATCGTAACGGGGGAGTTTTCGCTATAATCAACTTTTCCATGGCAAATAGAATGAGCGGTATATACACTATTCCTTGAAGATGGAAAGGGTAGAATAGGAGGAATCATGATGCGCAACCACCAGCCGTGGTTATTGCTGCTGAGATGGCCGGAAGAAAAGGAGATTTCGATCATACATTCATCATTATGAATCTATGGGAGGAATCGATTTGGATCGAGCCATTAGAGCTTTACTGAATAACCGTATCTTGGAGGAGTCCGCAGGCAAGTTCGGATTTCATCCAGACGATTTGACGGATTTGGGCGGGTTTCAAAACTTTGTATACGGAGCTCATAGGGATGCCAAGCATTGCGTGATTCGAATTGCGCACAGCTCCCATCGGTCGCTGGCCATGACGGAAGCGGAATTAAATTGGATCTCGTATCTAATGAACCATGGCGTGCGCGCAGCGGCTCCGATCCGCTCGATAGAAGGCAAGTGGGCTGCTAGAATCAACAGCGGAGAAGACTATTTTGTGGCTACCGCTTTTGAGAGCGCGCCCGGTGCTAAGCTGGACTACCGGATTTACACGGAAGACAGCCAATGGGTACGGAGGCTGGGCCGAATGATCGGTAGAATTCATGCCTTGACCAAAGCATACCGGGTCCAAGAAGGGTCCCCGCGGCGATGCGACTGGTATGAGAATCATTACCTTACCCGAATTTCATCCTATGTTCCGGCATCCTATGAACATGTCCTTGAACCGATCCAACGGTTTCTGGGTGAAATTCGGCTGCTGCCCCAAGATCCCGATTCCTATGGGTTAATCCATGGCGATATTCAGCTGGGCAACTTTCATGCCCATCAGGATGGGCTGACGCTCTTTGATTTTGACGAGTGCGAATACAACTGGCTTGCTGCGGATATAGCCAATCCATTGTTCTATGCGACGCCGCTGAAGAGCGATGGCGTCGAGCTGCGGAATGCAACCGCCCAACGGTTCTACGATAATCTTATGGAGGGCTATTGCCGGGAGAACACGCTTGAGACATATTGGTTAGAGCGAATTCCGCTATTCCTCAGACTGCGTGAAATTCTGGTTTATTCAGGGGCATTCCGAAGCTTGGATCTGAATAACCTGCATCCGTGGTCGAAAGAGATGCTGGATACGACGACCTCGAATCTGATGAATGACTTGCCGTATCTGGCTATTCGCTTTAAATAAATTCACTTCGGCGGGCAGGTCGATTCAGACCTGCCTGCCAGTATTGGCCCCGGAGGAGGCATCATGATGACGCTCGATCTCGATTCATTGGAATTTCCGTGGCCTCATGACCTGATCGCGGAGAGTAGAATCAAGTCACTGGATCGCAATTATCTAGGCCGGCAATATCAGTTTCCATACCGGGCTCTGCTGCATAACGGGAAGAAAGTTATCTTGAAAGTGAATGGACAAGGCCAGCATGAGCTGAAGAACGAGATGGACCATTCATGCTGATATAAGATAAGCCGAACCCTACGGCGGCACCAACCTGTAGGTTGACGAGATGGAGCATATGCTTCGCGTTCTGACTCAGGCCGCTGTGACCTGCTTCCGGAGTAACGGAAGCTGCCTGCGGATCATGACCGGATAACGTGGAATCATCTGCGGCTTGCTTCGTTTCACGGATCAGAATCTTGCTGCCATCTGCTCTTACGATATATTGACGCACGTAAGCCCCTTCTCTTGCTGTCACGAGCTTTCCTTTATCGTCTTTCTGCTTGTCGTCTTCTTTCTCTATCTTCTGAAGCGCAGCTTCAAACAAATTCGGTGCTGGAATGGCACTCGTCCGTCTCGTAAGGGGCGAGTAGGCATTACCGGTCTCAATACGCATCGGTTCACATCCTTATTGGATTTACATGGAGGGGTTTGACCTAGTTATGTTATCGGCAATATGGGGTGTTGGATGAAGGTTACTGGCTGCTACAGAAGAACATTGTATCTGCACATCGGGCTGCGTTCGATCTTCGGTTCAACTAATATCTATTAAAGGAGGAGCTGGATGTTAAAACTGGCTGTCAATCATTCCGTCATCTCTTCGGACGCTTTGGTTCCTGTCATTCATGACTTATATGATATCGGGGACATCGCGGAGGTGCGTTTTCTCAATAACGGTCTTAATGATACTTATTTGGTAGCCGCGAGCGAGATTAAATACATCTTGCGAATCTATAAAGTCAATTGGAGAAGCCAAAGCGATATCGAATGGGAGCTTGAACTGCTGCATCATTTATATGTTCATGGACTGCCGGTGTCGCATGCCGTCATGAAGAAAGCCGGCGGCAATCTGGTTGAAATAGCGGCTCCGGAAGGACAGCGATTCGCCGCGTTGTTTACCTACGCGGAAGGCGGGCATTCGGACACGAAGGAGAGCAGCTCGTTATACGGAGAAGAAGTAGCCAAGCTGCACGCGGCTATGAATGGCTATCAGTGCCGTCATGACCGATTTGTCATTGATTTGGATCATTTGCTGAAAGAGCCTCTCCAATCGATCAAGCCTTTGTTAGCCCATAGACCGGAGGATTTCGAATATCTGGAGGCGCTGTCCAAGCTGCTGCGCAGCCGTATAGAGACGGTTTCGGAAGAATTGGAGCGGGGCATGTGCCATGGCGACCTGCATGGATGGAATGTGCATTTCCATAACGATAGCTTGACCCACTTCGATTTTGATTGCGGCGGATTTGGCTGGAGAGCGTATGATCTTGCGGTATTCTTGTGGGCAAGAGTCCGGGGCCGCGGGAAGGATGCTTTTCATAATGAGATGTGGGACGCCTTCTTGGCATCCTACCAGCAGCATAAAGCGCTGTCGAAGCATGACCTTGAAGCGATTCCGGCCTTTATCGCGATCAGGGAGATCTGGTTGATGGGGCTTCACACCGGTAACGCGCAGGTATGGGGAGCCTGGCAAAATGATCATTACTTCGATACGAATCTGAAGTTCCTGCGGGAATGGTGCGCGGAGCATGCTATAGCTTAAGATTGATGGTTGTACAAAGAAACCTTTCCTTCGTTGGCGGATGGTCTCACATCTTAACGAGGAAAGGTTTCTATTAAATATAGTTCCATTCCACCTGCCGCTACTTCTGATATAGCTTTTCCAATGCTGCCCGCTGTTCGGGTCTGATCTTCACTTTGTCGCGAATGGCGGTCGTCATGGTTTCGGCTTCTTCAATCGTTGCGCATGTGCCGAGGGCAATCAGTGTGCCGATCGCGACTGAACCGGCCTTCCCGCCGCCTCCGCCGCAATGAAAGCCGACTTTTTGACCGTTGTGATAAGCGTTAACGACTTGGTCAACAGCGGATTGTATGGACTGCTCAAGCGGCGTCTCCCCATTCTCATCACATGGGATATGCACCCACTTTGCCTTCCCGCTGCCATCGGCACTTTCCGCGGCATCTCCACGCAAATCGACCAACACATCCACTTGCTCCTGTTCAACCATGTCTTGGGCATCCGAAGCAGCTCCAAAAAAGATTTGATCGCCAACCAGTGCTTGATAGTTTTTGGTCATCGTAAACTCCTTGGATTAAATTTGTAACGATCGGATCTCGTCAAAAAAGAGAGTTCCGCTAATCTTCATTATAACGGAAACTCTCTATTTAATTGAATGCATTGTTAATAATTCGAAACGAATGGTTGGTTAAACCGAAACGGAGCAGGGCGAATGATTCTGAAGAAGCGTCAGCGATCGGAAGAACATTCGCCTGCGCAGTTGCTGTTTAACCGCTACTTTTCGTTGTGCCTTATATGGGTTAGCTCCGCAGCTCTATTGCAAGCGAGCTATTCGTATCGATTAGGTTCGAACCGGCAAAATGAATTTCATTGCCGTCGATACGATACGCCAAATCAACACCGTCCAATCGGATGCTGCGAATCGCTTCGATCTGCTCCTTAGGAAGCTTGAGCACCTTCAAATCCAGCTTGCCGTGCAGCACGTGAAGACGGGCGTGCCCGGGACTCGTCTCGAAGGTTCCCCAGCCCATGTCGAGCGACCAGAACACGCGGAAGGTACCGTCCGAAGATTGTACGGGACTGAAGCCGATCATGCCTTCTACCATATTATATTCGAATCCGCTGAAGGCCTGCAGCAAGGAATAGCTTGCCATCGATCTTGCATAATTGCTGCCGCATTCGATCTCGTTCCACGGATTGCGCTTCTCGCCGTCATAACGATCGCGAATGGCTTCAACGATGGAGAGTCCTTCCTCGATCAGCCCTTCCTGGATCATATGCGAAGCGGCCTGGTATTCAAAACCCGTCATCGTTTCCGTATTATAGGTCAACGGAATCGCCGGTCTGCTTACCCCGCTTGGCCATGTGCAGATCACAAGACCTCCTTCGTCGTTGAGCGTGAACAGCCTCCATGTATTCGCTTCGTGCCTCATGCTGGATTTGAAATTATGCCGGTATAACGATTTCAACGCGGAGCGGGTCTGCTCCTTATCGAGAACTTCGCCGAGCCCGCACAGATTGGCATGCCATTGGGCGACGACCTGATCGATGGCGCAGCCTTCCGCGATCTGGTATTTAATCTCTCCCAATTCCTTATTCCAGTAATGATTGACGGTCGCTTCGCCGAAGGGCTCCAGCACTGATTTATCCGACAAATCGATCTGTTGAACGTAATACTCGCCATTGAATAGATGCTCGTCTACCCACGCTTTGCCCATTTCAAACAACCGGTTGTAGTCATCCGATGCGGCATGCTCGCCCAAGAACGACGCCATCTCCGCGCCTGCCTTAAGAGCAGCTAAATAAAATCCGCTCAACCAGGAATTGGGTCCGTAAAGCTCCATATCCAAGGTATGGTGTTGTCTGCCTTCAAGAACACCTTTTCGATCAGGGTCCCACTTGTCCTCGTTGCTATCGGCCCACGCATACTCGATCGATTGCTTGACGGCCGGCCAGACGGACCGCAGCCAATCCGTATTCCCCGATATTTTCCAATCACGGTAGGCTTTAATAACGCCGCCGAACTGGCCGTCCGCACAGGCGCGGTAGTTATTTCTTTCGCGCCCGACCGGCAGCATGAGACGGAATGACATTCGGCCGTCCTCGCGTTTGTTGTATTGAAAATCAAGATTACGCATGCTGCGTTCCAAGCTTGGGAACAAGAACGGCATCGCGTAAGCGTAGTTCCATACATGCGTGCAGGAGCCTTCGCAGCAGCCGGTATCGTCAATGCAGCCTTCGAATCCATAGAAGGAGCCGTCGGTCAGCCGTAAGCTCGTCGCTGTCTTCAAGACGGATAGGTTCGCGGATACCGCGTCCTTGACGACGGGCGGTACCGTAGAAGAGAACAAAGCCTCCTTGAATTTGAGCGTGTCCCCATACAGTCGCTCCCAATGAGTGAAGGCGTATTTCGCACTTGCCCGGGAATCCTCGAATAGAGTGGCGTAATAATTTTTCCATGTGTTATGCCCCGTCGGATTCGGGTTCCAGTAATTGTTCATGTTCGGGAAATTCCAGCTGATCGTGAAGCGGATCTTCGTCTTCTCGCCGGGCTTCAGCTCCGCATGCGCGGCCAGCGACGCGGTATCTTTCCGATACATAGGCGTCTCATCCTCGCGGTACTGTCTGTTCTTCATGCGCCCGGGCTGGGTGAAATCATGCCAGAACATCTCCAGATTGTCGCACCATCCGCCGCGGTACCAATATTCCTGGTAGCTGATATCCGCCGCATCCGTAGCGATCGTAATATCTCCAAACTGGGGATGCTCGCTGTCATATTGATTGGAACCTAGCTTGATCATATGCAAGCTGCGTTCTTGACCCTCGGGTATTTCACTGTATTGATAAACAACCTTCTCCGTTGGAAGGGAGTTGCCGGCCGAGAGGCACAGCGTATAGGTTATAGGGACTTGCTCCGTATTCTCCAGTTCCCACTCGAAGAAGGCTGCGGGAATGCTTGAATCATCCTCTTGCAGCGGAATGAAAGGGTTAAAGGCCAGCAATTGAACATTCCCCGGAAACGCGGATTCCTTGAACGACATGCCTGCCAGCGGAAATTCTCCTCGGAACTCCACCTCTTGAAAATGGGGCATTCCCGCCATCGTTTGGCTTTCCGGACCGAATCCGTAGCCGCTGTGAAGAGGGCCCCCTCGAATATGCTCGCCTACATAAGGAGCTTGCATATCTCCGTTCAATACCCGTGCGTCCAGCACTTGACCGGCATGCTCGGCCTTCACCGCAAAGTGGCTAAAACCGTTGAAGCTCCTCTTGTTGGGGCGGTTGAAAATTTCCCAGTCCACCAGCCGGCCGTTACCCGAAAGGCCAATGCTGCCGCTCCCGATTCCGCCCAGCGGAAATCTGATTTCTCTTGTTTCCGCGCCTTTATACACGTTTTCCATACGTAGCCTCCTCATAGAATGATATACTACTAAGTAAGATGCTGCCTTCATCATAAGAGGAGCGGGTATGGAATTCTTTATATAATCGACCTGTTTTCTTTGTAAAAAACGATTGTCATTCGATCTTGAAAGAGGTTTCATGCAGATGAAATTAGAAGATCACGTCATTGCACCCTATATTCGCATTGCCGATTACGCAATCCGGCCCCCGTTCTTCATTGGTGAACGCAATCTGCTCGATTACATTATTTTTTATGTGCAGGAAGGCCGATTCGAAATTCAGGTCAACGGTCAAATTCAGATGTTGAAGGAAGGGGACCTCTGCCTGCTTCAGCCTGGCGATGTCCATACCATCCAAGGATTGACGAATACGATCAACCCGTACGTACATCTGGATTTTTTCTATAATCCGCACAGGGAGAATAGCTTCGTCACCCTTGCCGGCCAATTGGACATGACTTCATATGAGGCTTATATGCAGCCCAGACTGCATAATTGCGAGGATGTGCGAATACCTTTCAAGCTGGAGACGGCCCATTCGGGTAAAATGCGGGATATAGTCTTAAAGATGATCGAATGCTGGCAGCTGCAAACCTACATGGGAACGGTAGAAGCCAATCAGCTTGCCCATGAATGGCTGACCACCCTATTCAAGCAATACATGAAGCCCAAACCGGGCGTGCTGTCCCCGCAGCCATTCCTGAATTGGATTACGTCTTACTTTGCTTTTCATTTCTCCGAACCGATCAGCATCGCCGACATGGCCCGAAGAGCCAATCTATCGCCTTCCCGATTTACGGTGCTGTTCAAGCAGCAATTCAACATGACGCCATATCAGTACTTATTGAAATTACGAATCGAGCATGCTCAGGAGCTGCTGCGGGAAGGATTGTCCATTCAAAAGGTGAGCGAATACTGCGGCTTTACCGACGTGCATCACTTCTCCAAATCCTTCAAGTCCGTAACGGGAGTCAATCCCGGCTATTATAAGCGAAACCCGCACTGCCTGGGCTGATCGGCTTCGGATGATTGGATTCCAAGTGGAGGCTGAAGCATTGCGGAACTGCTTTCCGCTGCTCTATAATTTCGATGTTAATGAAGAGATGTTTGTTACGGCGAGCGGGCAATAGGAGACGGATTCTATGTCCGTATTCCGTGTAATGAAGGTGGGCTGGAATAGTAACGGACATCGGATGCGCTATTGTTGAATATGGAGCCGAGTTGGGGAGGTAGCGGACACCAGAGACGTTATTTATGCGAAAATCGGAGGAAATGTGGTCATTTGGTGCGAATAGCGGATCTGATGTCCGGACCGTGTATCCATATAAGGTGTTTGTCACAAATAACGGATTCTATGTCCGTATTCCGTATAATGAAGGTGGGCTGGACTTGTAACGGACATCGGATGCACTATTGTTGAATATGGAGCCGAGTTGGGGAGGTAGCGAACACCCCGACTAAACACATTGTACAATTGCACATTATTGGAGGTTAGTCGTCATGCGAATCAAGTCCATCAAGTTTGATGACGTCCAAATGGAAGTCGCCAACGAGAATCGCTTGAGCGGGGAAATGCAGCGTTAACACGATAATGCGTCTCTTCAAAGTTTCGTCGTAAAATGAAATAACCTGCGGCATCGTTCTTCAACGATTCCGCAGGCTATACCGCAGGCTATTCGTTCTATTTCACAGCCAGCAGCTTCAAGGCCGCTGTAATGAATACCTTCATGCCGATCAGAAGCGAGCCTTCATCGATCGTAAATTGCGGATGATGGTGGGGGTAAGTAATTCCCTTCTCCTTGCTGCCGGCTCCGATGTTGAAATAGGTGCCCGGCGCCAGATGCAGGTAGGCGGAGAAGTCGTCTGCCGACATACTTGGTTTGATCGTGTACAGCGCGTCTGCTCCGTACAGCTCCTTAACGGACTCCGCTACGATCTGCGAAACGGCTTCATTGTTGATAAGCGGGCGGTAGCCATAATCATAACGGAACTCATACGCTGCGCCATGGGCTTGCGTAATCCCTTCAATAATTTGCTCCATCCGCTTCGGCAGCTGCTCGCGAAGGCCAGGGTCCATGCAGCGAACCGTGCCGCACAGCTCCGCGCTTCCCGGGATGACATTATGCGTATGCCCGGCGATAAATTTCGTTACCGATACGACCAGCGGGTCCATGGGATTGAAGGTTCTGGAGGCCAGATGCTGCAGGTTCGTAACCAATTGTGCGCCAATCGCAATAGGATCGATCGCCATATGGGGCTCAGCCGCATGCCCGCCCTTGCCATGCACCGTAATATAGAATGTATCCGGTGAAGCCAGCATCGGACCTGCAACAACCCCAACCATGCCTACCTCGACCGGCGATTGCAGATGCGCGCCAATGACGGCATCCACGCCTTCCATTACACCGGCCGCGATCATCTCCTCAGCACCACCGGGAGGAAGCTCTTCCGCATGTTGAAAAATAAACCGGATTTCACCTTCGAGCGAATCGTAATGCTCAGCCATCACCTTCGCTACGCCAAGCACAGTGGCCGTATGTCCGTCATGTCCGCAGGCATGCATGACACCCGGATTAGCCGAACCGAACGGAAGTCCCGTGTTCTCTTCGATTGGCAGCGCATCGATATCTGCCCGAATCGCAAGCACCTTGCCGGGCTGCCGGCCGATCAGTCTCGCCATCACACTCGTAGCGGTCGGCCGGGATACCTCCATGCGTCCAATGGAGCGAAGTGTTTCTTCTATATAATGAGCGGTTTCGCTTTCGTGAAAAGACAGCTCGGGATGCTGGTGCAGATGGCGCCTCCATTGAATCACTTGATCTTGTGCTGCTTCCGCCCGTTCAAGCAAATGTTGTAAATCTGTCATTGAAGGCTCCTCCTTTGCAGGCGTTTAAACCCGGTTCGCGTCATATTCCGATTTGTTGCGTTCGATCTGCCCGAGATGCTTCTGCACATGATTGCAAATAAACTTGTCAATAATATGGGAAATGGAAATCTGTTCATCATTCTTCATGCCGTACTTCTGCCACTGTTCTTCCGTGAGCTTGTTCAACAGCAGCGCATTATAGCGGGTAAGCGCATCATAAGCATCCAATATCTCTGCCAGCGGCGTTCCGTGAAATTGCTGCACATTCACCCATTCCTCATGAGCAAAAGTAACGATCGGCGTCACCGGCTCCGAGATGATTTTGCGAATGCGGTACGAATTGATGATATTGGAATCCATCAGATGTCCGATGATTTCCTGGATGCTCCATATGTCCGGACCGGGCTTCCACGTAATCAGCTGCTCCGATAGGCCTTCCACGCTTTGCCGAATCTTCACGGCTGTCTGCTTATAATTATGAATCGAGCTTTGTCTTTCTGTACTCATTGACATGCGCCTCCTCTAGCAATCGTTACGCGTTTAAGCTATTTCAATGCTTCTTCGATGAAGGTATTGTTGAACGTCTTGCTAATGTCGACTTTGTCCTTGATTGTGCCCGCTTCGAGCAGAATATCTGCCGTCGATTGCATCGCCGCTTGAACATCCGCCGTGACCGGCGTATTGATATAGTTCGTGTAGTTGACGAGCGTCTTCACCAATTCCAAATCCATCTTCTTCTGTTCCGCTAGAAGCGCAGCCGCTTCATCCTTATTGCCGTTGACCCAATCAACGCTCTTCTGATACACCTTCAAGAAAGCCGTCGTCAGTTCAGGATGTTCCTCGATAAATTTATCCCGACCAATCATGAGAGCAGGAGCAACGATGTTCATCGTTTCCACGCTTTCGACGATCCGTGCGCGGTTAGCTTTCAGTTCCGTCGTTACGAACGGATCCCAGGTTGCCCAGGCATCGACGCTGCCGGTCTGGAAAGCGGAGTTCGCTTCGTCCGGCTGCAGCTGCACGATTTTGAGATCCGATTCCTTCATGCCGTTCTTCTCCAGCGCCTTAATCAGGAAGATATGAGCCGACGAGCCTTTCGCTACGGCGACTTTCTTGCCCTTCAGGTCGGCAATCGATTGAATCGGGCTGTCCGTCTTCACGATAACGCTGTTCTGGTTGCCTTGTACGCCAATCGTCGAAATGACGGTGAACGGGCTGTTTGCCGCTTTGCCGGTTACGACCGTGCCGTCGCCAATGAAGGAGAAGTCCACGCGGTTCGATACGATCCCTTCCAGCAGAGGAACGCTGCTCTGGAACTCGTGCCACTCGACATTCGCATTCAATTTGGCGAACTCTTCCTCGAACCAACCTTTCTCCTTGGCGACCGACAGCAGGTTCAGCCCGCCGTTTACCGCGATATTGACCGTTACTTTATCGTCGCCCGACTTGCTGCCGCCGCTGCCGCATGCAGTCAGGGTCAAAGCTATTATTATAAAGAGTGATAGCAGACCGAATCGGGTTGTTTTTCTTGTGGATTTACGCATTGTCAGGACCCCTTATCGTACTAGATTTATTTGCATTGTATTATTTCCGAGTATTCTAGTAAAGTATATATGAATTATGCTATCATAACTACAGGTTATGTGTGGGGGTGTTTACATGAACTTGGAGCAATTTGAATATGTTTCCGCCATTGCGCGGACAGGCTCGATCTCGATTGCCGCCGAGCAGCTGCATGTCAGCCAGGCCGCCATCAGCAAAGCGATTGCCAAGCTGGAGCAGGAGCTGGGGTTCAAGCTGTTTACCCGCTCGCGGCTGGGCACGGAGTCTACGCCCCGGGGTCGAATCATTATCGAGAAGATATATGACATTCTGCTCAAAGTCGAGGAGATCAAAGAGGAAGCGCAGATCGAGAGCAAGCTGATCGAGGGGGAGGTTCGATTCTCCGTAGGTCCGAATTTCATGGCGGTGCTGACCAAATCGATCATTTCCTTCAAACAGGATTATCCCAATGTCCGGCTTGCGATATCCAGCAAGAGTACGGAGGAGGTGATTCAGGATCTGAAGGAGGACCGCACCGACTTGGGCCTGATCTACTTCCATGATCAGAAGAAGGAGCATGTCAAGGATTTGACGATGCACAAGATGCTGGATTCGCGAGTTGTGGTGTGTGTGGGAAGGGGATCGCCCCTCGCCTCAAGAAAGAGCGTCTCGCCGGAAGAGCTGCTCGCCTATTCGTTCGTCAATATCGATGGCGTATTCTCGAATTGGTATTTGGAAGATTTCGTCAGCAAGTACGGCCCCGTCGATGTGATCTTCACCTCCAACAATATCGAGCTGCTCCGAAGAACCATTGTCGAGGGTGTGGCGATCGGCATGTTTATCGAGTACAGCATGCTGAACGATCCGCTCATTCTTAGCGGCGATATCGTTATTGTTCCTCTCATCAATCACGAGCCAACTACGATTTCCCTGGGCTGGGCGCGCTCTAACCATAAGCATTTCTCCATTGCCCAGAAGGAATTTTTGAAGTATGTCATGCGCGAATATTTGAATCCGAATCTGAAACATTGACCGTTTCATCTTGCCCGGCACTGTATTGACAACTAACTTCTTCTTCTGCTACTATTCATCCTAAATTCTACAGCGGCGTAAGAGATTCGTTGCAGGGGGACATCAACACATGACATCGGCGGCATTAGAAATCAACCAGTTGAACAAAACCTTTTACACGGCAAACCAGGCGACTCATGTTCTCGATAACATTGAATTTACGCTGATGGAGCAAGAGTTCGTCTCGATTATCGGACCGAGCGGCTGCGGGAAGAGCACCCTGCTCAAGATCGCTGCGGGCCTGGATGTACAGTACGAGGGACGAATGCTGCTGCATGGCGAAGACGTCACCGGTCCGAGCAAGGATAAGGGATTTATTTTTCAAGAGCATCGCTTGTTCCCATGGGCAACCGTTGAGAAGAATATTGCTGCGGATCTCTCCCTGAAGGACCATAACGTTCGGGAGCAAGTCGACGAGATGATCAAGCTGGTCCGGCTGACCGGATTCGAGAAGGCTTATCCGAAGCAGCTGTCGGGTGGCATGTCGCAGCGTGTCGCCATTGCGCGCGCCTTGCTCCGCAAACCGAAAGTGCTGCTGCTGGACGAGCCGTTCGGCGCGCTCGATGCGTTTACCCGCAATCATATGCAGGAATCGCTGCTCGATATATGGCGCGAGAACCGTACCTCCATGCTGCTCGTTACGCATGATATCGACGAGGCGGTATTCCTGTCCAATCGCGTTGTCGTCATGGACGCAAGACCCGGCCGCATTAAGGCCGTTATTCCCATTGATTTGCCTTACCCAAGAAACCGGGTTAGTGCGCCCTTCCAAGAACTGCGCAGCGAAGTGATCCGTGCGCTTGGTCATGAGGAGCAAGACAGCGATACTTGGTCTATCTAACATCATCGGAAAGGATTGTTCCCTCATGTTCAAAAGCGAAAAGGCGAAGCGGTTTGCCCTGGGCAGCCTTATTCCAGTGGCCGTGCTGCTGGTTTGGCAGCTGGCATCGACGCTCGAGTGGATATCGCCCCAGCTGTTTCCATCGCCGGTTTCTATCTTCCGAAATTTCTACGAAATTATAATCTCAGGCGAACTCATGCATCACCTGGGGATCAGCGTCATGCGGGCTATGCTCGGCTTTGTAATCGGCGGAGGTTCAGGATTGCTAATCGGTCTTTTCGTCGGATTATTCAAGCGCTCCGAGCAGCTGCTCGATCCGTCGATTCAAATGCTGCGAACCGTGCCATTGCTGGCCGTTACGCCATTGTTTATTTTGTGGTTTGGCTTCGGCGAGCTGTCCAAAGTGCTGCTAATATCGATGGGTGCCTTCTTCCCTCTATACGTCAATGCGTTCTTGGGCGTCCGCAACGTCGATGCCAAGCTGTTCGATGTGGCGCGCGTACTGGAATTCAGCCGGCTCCATCAAGTGACCAAGGTTATTCTGCCGGGCGCAATGCCCAATATTTTGTTAGGCGTTCGTTTATCGTTAAGCACGTCATGGCTGTGCTTGGTTGTCGCGGAACTGATGGGGGCGGATCAGGGCATCGGCTATCTCATTCAGGATGCGCGTGCATATATGCGGACCGAAATCGTATTTGTCGGCATATTCATCTTCGCCATCGTCGGCAAGCTAACCGATTCTCTGGTTCGGATTCTGGAGACGAAGCTGCTCAAGTGGCAGGATAGTTACCGCGGATGAGTAACATGAACAAAGCCTATGCTGCCGCATCCTTGTATGCGATCATCATCGGCTTTTCTCTTATTTTCGTGAAGCTTGCACTGATCTCCGCGCATCCGTTCGACTTGCTGGCCCATCGGTTCACGTTATCCTTTGCCGCCGCAGCCGCGGTTGTCCTCATCAGACGGTCCAAGCTGCGGCTTTCGGGGAAGGACATGCTCGCCCTGCTGCCGCTGGCTGTCTTCTTTCCGACCTTGTACTTCGCGCTGCAAACGTTCGGATTATTGTATATTCCGTCCTCGGAAGCTGGGATCATACAAGCCACCATTCCGTTAATGACGATGCTGCTCGCGTCGTATTGGATCAAGGAGGCATCTACCTTCAAGCAAAAAATAGGGATTGCGCTCTCCGTCGCGGGCGTCATCTATATGTTCGCCATGAAGGGCATTCACATGAACGCAGCCAACTTGAATGGAGCCTTGCTCATCCTGTTATCGTCGCTCTCGTTCGCCGTCTATAATGTGCTTGGCCGCAAGCTGGCTCAGCGATATAACGCTGCGGACATGACATTCTTCATCATGGGCGTCAGCTTTGTCGTGTTCAACGGCCTGGCAGTCGTACGGCATGCGGCAGAAGGGACGCTGCCGTCATTCTTCACGCCATTCACCGATCCATTATTTATCGCGTCGCTTCTGTATCTTGGCCTACTCAGCTCGCTTGTCACCTCGTTATTAACCAATTACGCGCTGACGTATATGGAAGCCTCCAAAATGAGCGTATTCGTGAACTTGGCCACGTTCATTACGGTTATCGCCGGAGTGGCCGTGCTTGGGGAGAAGCTGTTATTCGCTCATATTACCGGAGGGTTTGTTATTCTGGCCGGCGTCATTATTGTGAATATTTCGGGTAAACCAACCCGGAAATTATCCAAGACCAACCAAAGAAGCGTCTAAGAACCGCGTGTTCTTCGGCGCTTCTTCTTTTTATTTTCAGACGGCAGTTTGCCTCTGTTATCGAGTCTTCAGCTTCTTCTTCTTTACCGTCTTGACGAACGCAAGCAGCTGCAACAACAAGACGACTGCTGCAAGCAGCAGAAAAGGCAGCCGGAACCAATTCGGAGGCGGCACATTCTTGTGAAACGATAACGTATAGTGGATGTAGAGAAAGTATGCCGTATGAATCGTGCTCAAATAAAATATGGTGTATGCGCCGTAATGCAGCCATTTCCAAGACGCTCCCAAATATTTCAACGCCCGCTCAGTCGAAGTAGCCAATAGAATAATCGCCCAGAAGAGGGCTGCGACACCGATTAAATTCGCAAGACCGAACCCGGGCTCCATCCGGGCGGCGCGTCCAAGCTGAGGAATGAATTCATACCCGAAGAAGCGTGAAAGGTCCCACCTCGCCCATCCATTCCATACCAGATAGCCGTGAATGAGGGACATAATCGCAAACCAAATGCCCATGTTGCCCCTAAACAACAAGAGCTTCGCCGAGGCAGGCCATAATCGTGCTAACGGTCCCATGGCAAGGGTAATAAATAACAGCAGCAGCGCCGCATCGCCAAAAGCTTTCCAAAGACGCATGTCCCATGACCACTCAGGCCGGCTGATCCAAAAAAACCATACGAAAATTATGGCCACTGTTCCAACGATCATATGGCGGCGGGACAGATCCTCCTTGCGGGTATTCATCGTAATCATCTCCCAATTTACAGTTTCGTTAAGCCGTTCATATCCGCGTCGACAGCTTGTACCTACACATGATAAACGTTGCTATTATTATACATTACAATATGTAGTATTTAATTCGGAGCCGTGACATTTTTATAAAATTCGATCAGCTTGAAAAGTTCTGCCGCCAACGAACGAAACCTCTTGTATTACCTCATCGTATCAGTGAATATGTACGTAATGAGGAGGAGAGTCAGTAATGTCCATGTTCAAACGAATGCTTGCGAGCGTCGGGATCGGCGCGGCGAAAGTCGATCTCATGCTCCATCAAGATGTCGTGAAAGCGGGGGATATGATCAGCGGTATCATCCGCATTGAGGGCGGACGCGTGGATCAGGAGGTTAACGATGTCTATGCCTTCATCATGACGCGTTATTTGAGAGAGCAGAACGATACGAAGAGGGAAGTGGAAGCAGCCGTTTCCAAATTTCTGCTGGCCGGGAAGTTTACCGTAAAGGCAGAGCAGGTCTATGAATTCCCGGTCTCATTCCAGCTTCCGGCGAATACGCCGGTAACGATGGGAAGGACGCCGGTCTGGATTCAAACCGGGCTCGATATTAATGAAACGGTTGATCCGAAGGATCAGGACCGGCTTGAAGTAAGGCCGCACCCGCATTCCGCGGTTATTCTGGACGCGGTCAGTCAGCTCGGTTTCCGGCTCCGCAAGGTGGATTGCGAATACGCGCCGAATTATGGCCGGACGTATGGATTGCCTTTCGTTCAAGAATTCGAATTCATTCCTGCTTCGCAGTTCCGCGGGCAGCTGGACGAATTGGAAATCGTCTTCTACCCGGATGAGAACGGCGTCGACCTGCTGCTGCAGATTGACCGCAAGGCGCGGGGATTGGCCGGCTTCTTCTCCGAAGCGCTTGATACGGATGAGCGTTTTGTAAGGTTGCGGTTCGACCGCAATCAGCTTGCTTCCGGAGCGAGCTTCATTGCCGGCCAACTGGCCGATACGATCCGGAGATATGCGTAACGCAGGTTGAAACCGGACTCGTATTATGAATCAGGGTTTCGTCGATTACGTGAAACGGCATGAGCCTTCAGGAGGGCCGGTTAGCGGCAGGCTTCATGACTATACGGAAAGCGCGTACCCAAGAACGAAGCAAATCGCCCAAACTCTTGAGAAGGCCATTGCCGGGCCGCCTTCGCTTACCGCGAACGGTTCATTTGAAACGGCACGAATCAGAAGCCGAATGGTTGGGCGGAATGGCTCGCCGTCGCGGAGCAAAGCACCGTTACGGAGCATGTGTATTCCGGTCAAGCCGGTGCTGGCATTCAGCTTACAGGCGGTGGGAACATGGGGGAATTCGCGGCGAATCTGATGGAGCGAAAGCGGTTTAACCAGAAATGTAAAGCTTTGTTTTTATGAAAAACGATAAAGCATACCTGTTAATTGCCCTCCGTTTTGCGAAAGCGCAAAACGGAGGGCGGTTCTTTTTTTGGCTGGCTAATGGAATCTGTTCTTGATCGGACCCCCCAATCTTATGACGGATTGTAAGAATGTCCCCGTATCGTTCGCCGCTTTACGTGAATATAATGAAAGCAACACGCTATAGAAAACGTTTTCAAATTGGTTGTTTCGATGTTGGCAGAAGACGATCCTTTCAGCTTTACTTTGAAGAGGAGGGTGATCGCATGACAAAATCGCGGCAAATTATCGATCTGACGTTAGCGCTCGGCGCAAGAAATTATAACCCGCTGCCGATCGTCATTTCCCGGGCCGAAGGGGTTTGGGTGGAGGATCCCGAAGGGAGCCGGTACATGGACATGCTCAGCAGCTATTCCGCGCTGAATTTCGGACACCGGCATCCGGCGATCGTGTCGTCGCTTAAAGAACAGGCGGATAAGGTGACATTGACGTCTCGGGCTTTTCACAATGAACCGCTCGCCGAGCTGTATGAGCAGTTGGCGCGGCTAACGTCGAAGAACATGTTCGTTCCGATGAATACGGGAGCGGAAGCGGTGGAGACGGCGGTCAAGGCGGCCAGACGATGGGCGTACGATATCAAAAAAATCCCCGACGGGCAAGCGGAAATCATCGTCTGTGAGGGGAATTTTCACGGGAGAACGGTAACCATTACGTCGTTCTCGTCCGAGGAAGCGTATAAAAGAGGCTTCGGGCCGTTCACGCCGGGGTTCAAGACGGTCCCCTACGGCGATGTGCGCGCGCTGGAGGAAGCGATCACGCCGGCGACGGCGGCGTTTCTCGTTGAGCCGATTCAGGGGGAGGCGGGGATCGTCGTGCCGCCGGACGGGTATTTGCGGGAAGCCGCGGCGATTTGCAAGCGCAGCAATGTCCTGCTGATGGCTGATGAAATCCAGACGGGCTTCGGCCGGACGGGCCGGATATTTTGCAGCGACTGGGAGGATGTCGTTCCCGACGTTTATATTTTGGGGAAGGCGCTCGGCGGCGGCGTATATCCGGTGTCAGCCGTAGCTGCGGACGCTGGAGTGCTCGGCGTGTTCGAGCCCGGCTCGCACGGCTCTACGTTCGGCGGCAATCCGCTTGCTTGCGCGGTGGCGTCGGCGGCATTGCGCGTGCTGGAGGAGGAGGGACTAGCCGAACGCTCGCTCTCGCTTGGCTCATACATGAAGGAGGCGCTCGAGCGGCTGCAAAGTCCGCTTATCCGCGAAATTCGCGGTAAAGGATTGTTCATCGGCATCGAGCTGCATGACAGGGCGCGGCCTTATTGCGAGCGGCTGATGGAAGCCGGTCTATTGTGCAAGGAAACGCACGAAAATACGATTCGTCTCGCGCCGCCGCTGACGGTAACGAAAGAACAGCTCGATTGGGCGCTTGAAAGGCTTGAGTGCGTGTTGACCGGATAGAGGAACGGGGGAATGTAAAAAGGATCTTGAGGCGGTTCGCAGACAGATGATAAGACTGACGGGAGGCTGCCGCTATGAAGGAACGGGAAAATAAAGAGTTGTCGCTGATCGGGGTGCCGATGGATCTCGGCGCCGACCGGCGCGGCGTCGATATGGGGCCGAGCAGCATCCGATGCGCGGGCGTGGAACAGCGGCTTGAGCAGCTCGGATTTGTCGTAGCCGATGAAGGCGATCTGGTCGTCAGAAGGGCGAAGCATCATTCGGACGTGCCGGAATCGAATTTGAAGTATTTGTACGAGATCGTTCGCGTGAATGAGGAATTATGCGAAGCGGTTGCAGGCATCGCTGGGAGAGGGCGGTTTCCGCTCGTGCTCGGCGGCGATCACAGCATCGCAATCGGGACGCTGGCAGGGCTGCGAAGGCATAAGACGAATGTCGGCGTCATCTGGTACGACTCCCACGGCGACGTCAATACGGCGGAAACGTCGCCATCCGGCAACATTCACGGGATGGCGCTGGCCGTGGCCATGGGCTACGGGCATCCGCTGCTGACCGGTATCGGGGGAGATCGCCCGAAGGTGAAGCCCGAGCATGTCGTAATCATCGGCGCGCGATCTCTGGATCCCGGCGAACGGGTTTTTTTGAAGCGGTTGGGCGTAACGGTTTTCACCATGCATGAAGTCGACCGCTTGGGCATATCGGCCGTAACGGAACGGGCGATCGATTTCGTATCCAAAGGCACGGACGGCGTCCATTTGAGCTTGGATCTGGACGGCGTCGATCCGAAGGATGCGCCGGGAGTAGGCACTCCCGTTCCGGCGGGAATTACGCTCCGCGAAAGCTTGCTTGCCATGGAGCTGCTTGCCGATGCGGGCATCGTGACAAGCGCGGAGTTCGTCGAGGTGAATCCGACGCTCGATATCCAGAACCAGACGGCGAAGGCGGCGGTCGAGCTGATTGCCTCGCTGATGGGCGAGAAAATCATGTAAGAGCGGAATATCTGAACAATCAACGTTTCGCCCAGATAGACAAACTCATTGACTTTGGTTTCACAGACCGTATCTGTGCCCATTTGTATTCTTCAAGGGGGCCCCGACCTTATGCTCCCTCCTTGAAGTTCAAACTGCATATCGTACAGCGGTACTACGACCTGTCTGATCGTGAAATGGAAGAACGGGTCATTGGCGATCTCTTCATTAAACGGTTTCTTGGCCTGCCTATTTGTTGAGCAGTCCTTTTTTTCGCCGCCTCCGAATAGGGGGCGGTTTTCTATTTCCGAGCACGAATAGGGAATTTGTGTACGTTCTGAAACGATGGAATTGACCTATTTTTCAAAAATAAAGCGCTTGCATAAATTGGATGTCTGTTGCTATAATGAGCTGGAACAATGTTCCAAAGCGTTTCGGAAAACGGGGTAATCTTAGAATGACAACCATCAAAGACCTTGCAAAGGCAGCTGGAGTTTCCATTACCACAGTGTCGCGTGCGTTGAACGGCTACCCGGATGTCAGCGAGAAGACGAGAAACCGGATCAAGAGGCTGGCCGATGAGCTGTCCTACCGGCCCAATGCTCAGGCGCAAAGCCTAGTGCTGAAAAAAACGAAAACGATCGGCGTCATCATGTCGGAGCTCAAATCGTCGAACGGCAAAAACTCGCTCCCGTTCGAGGTGCTCTGCGGCATCAATGACCGTGCCAGCGAGCTGGACTACGATATCATTCTGTTCAGTACGAATCCGAAGAAGCAGTCCAAGAAGACATATTCGGATTTGTGCCGGGAGCGAAGCGTCGACGGGGCGATCCTTCAAGGATTGAAGATCAACGATATTTACTTGAAGGAGGTCTTGACTCAATCGCTATTCCCCTGCGTATTGATCGATATCCCGCTTGCGGGAGACTGGGTCGGCCACGTCACCACGGATAACATCAACGGAGCGAGGGAAGCGATCAGGCATTTGATCCGTCTCGGACATCGGCGAATTGCGATGATCAACGGCTACAACGAGGCGGATGTCAGTCACCAGCGATTGGCGGGATACATGTTAGCGCTGCAGGAGGCCGGAATTCCATACGATGCGCTCTTGGTTTGGGACGGACGATTCAGCGAAGAGGGCGGAGAGGCTGCGATGAATGAAATCATCGAGAAGCATCCTGACGTTACCGCCGTATTTTGTTCGAGCGACTTAATGGCGCTCGGAGCGATGCAGGCAGCTGAACGCGCCGGTCTCTCCATTCCTGATTCAATCTCGCTCATCGGCTATGACGACATCTCGCTTGCAGCCTATTGTTCCCCCAAGCTGACGACCATCCGCCAGGAAAAGTACGAGTTAGGCTATCAAGCTGCCCAATTGTTGATCGATATGTTGGAAGGGCGGCAGGTGCGGCATAAGGTCATGCTGGAGAATGTGCTTGTTGTCAGAGAAAGTACGGCTCGACATCCGTAACGGGCAGACGCAGGATTGCCCGTTACTGCGCACGTTTTCCAAAACGATTTGGAACAATTGCAAAAAACTGCAGATTAAAGTGTATAGCAAACGGTTATATCCGATTTGGAAGTATTGGTTCACAGGTTAAAGCGCTTACATTCAATTTTTAATAGACTGTCCGGGGAAAACCCGCAATAATCGGGCTAGAACCGGGACGGGAATCATGCTTCATCTTGGCCTGCAGCCTGTATACTTTTATTGAAGAGAGTGCTGCTTTTTGCCTTAAGGAGCATCCTAAACGTTTTGGGAATTATGACGTCTACTATAACGGAGGAGGTCCCCCGTACATGAAAATCAGCCATGAAGAAATATCAAACCGCACCTTAAATCCGGAAACGGTCCGGGAAGCGGCCGATCAAGTGCGCGTTAATGGTTTTGTCGTGCTGGAAGGCATGCTTTCGAAGGAGAAGGTAAGCGGGCTTCATGCGGTATTTATGAATCTCTTTGAAGCGCATATCGCCAAGACGGAATCGAATAGGGGCAAGAACCGGACGCAGATGTTCCTGCCGTTCGAAGGGCCGTTTATTGATCCGGAAATTGTTACGAATCCTTTCGCGCTGCCGATCATGGAGGAGCTGCTCGGCAAAGACTGCGCGATCAAATATTTTGCGTCGGATACGCCGCTGCCAGGCTCCGATTATCAGGCCGTTCATTCCGATATGAAAGCGCTGTATCCGGAATCGTCCGTCACGCTTCCGACAACCGGCGTCGTGCTCAACATTCCGCTGGTCGATTTCAGAGCGGATAACGGCCCGGTAGAGATCTGGCCGGGCGGAACGCATCTCATTCCGGAGAACGCGAACCGGCCGGAACATATTCAGAAGCTTGCGCAGCAGATGCATTCGGAGCCTGTTATCATGCCTGCGGGATCGTTGTTGATCCGGGACATTCGCATGTGGCATCGGGGCACGCCGAACCAGTCCGATGCCGCCCGTCCGAACCTGGCGATGGTTTATTTCCGCTCCTGGTTCCATACAGAGCCCAAGATCGCGATCCCCCGTACAACGTATGAATCGCTTAGCGAGCGGGCAAAGCAGCTATTTCGTTTTGAACATATTTACGAATAGAGAGGCGGCCATACGATCTATGAAAATTAGCGCTGAAGAACTTACGGCAGGGAAGCTGTCCCCGGAAACGGTAGAGCTGGCGGCAAATTTAATTCAAGTAAACGGTCATGTCATTTTCGAGAAGGTGCTGCCCGATGAACTGGTCAAGACGCTGTTCGACCGGTATATCGAGATTTTGGAGCCATATCTGGAAGAGCATCATGATGAAGTATATAACCCCAAGAACGGATTTAACGACGGCACCAATCATATCCGATTATACTTGCCGTTCGAAAAACCGTTTATTGATGAATCCATCATCGCTCATCCGTTTGTGATGCAAATGATCGACCGGCTTCTGGGCGAAGATAGCGTAATGCATTATTTTGCAACCAACACGTCGCTTCCCGGCGGACAGAAGTGTCAGCCGGTTCACGCCGACACAGGTTCGATGTTCGGCACAAGGTGCGCCATGAATTTGCCGATCTCCAATCTGATCGTTAACTTTCCGCTCGTCGACACGACGGAGGATAACGGACCGATGGAAATATGGCCGGGCGGGACGCATCTGTTGCCGGATTACTGGTACGGGCCGAAAGCTTACAGCAAAGAAAAGCTGGCTGAGCATATGCATTCCATCAAAGGGTTAATGCCGGCTGGCTCGATCATGATCCGTGATGACCGCATGTGGCACCGGGGCACACCGAATCGTTCGGGCACTCCGCGTCCGAACATCGCCATGATCTATGCGCCTGCTGACCGTGCGCCTATGCATGCAACGATTCAAATTCCGGAAGAGACGTATAAGCAGTTGTCTCCACGAGCGCAGCGGCTTCTTCGCAAGGAGAAGATCGGCCATCCGGTTGCACCGCCTAAGCACTGATGAAGCGGTCTGCATGCTATGAATAAGGGCATTCCAGCTTGAATCATAAACATCAAAAAGGGGAGGAATCAAAATGAAAAGATCGTTTAGAACGCTAATGCTGCTTTCTCTTGCTTTAATGCTCGTCTTGACGGCGTGCAGCAGCGGAGGCAACGGGAAGAACGAGGGCGGAAATAAGCCGGATAAGGAAAACACAGGAGCATCCGATGGAAAGGGCGCATCGAAAGACAAAGTCACGATCAAGATTCCGCACTATAAAAGCGGCAGCAATGTAGGGGCTAAATTTTTCCTGCCGCAGGTTGAACGGTTCAACAAGAAGTATGAAGGCCAATACGAACTGATTATTGAAGAAATTCCGCAAGACGATTACAACGCCAAGATCAAGCTTCTTGCTCAGCAAAAGAAGCTCCCCGCTCTGATAGAGGGCGGCGAGAAGACGTTCCTGGAGGATGTCGTCATCAAAGACGAGTTGTTCTACGATCTCAAGCCTTGGCTGGATTCCAAGCCTGAGGTGAAGAAGCTGATGATCGAAGACAACGTCGCGTACAATACGAAGGGCGACAAGATTTTCTCCATGCCGCTAATCACGATGCGTCCGATCGGCTTGTACTACAACAAAGAGGTGTTCGAGAAGGCCGGCGTGACGAAGCCGATTTCGCAAATGACGTTCGCAGAGTTCAACGAGGCCCTTGAGCAGATCAAAAGCAGCGGCGTTGCCCCATTAACGCTTATGACGAGCGAGAATGCATGGACGTCCATGCTGCTGGCTACCGCATTCATGGCGAATGAGCCGGGGGGCGCGGACGTGCTCAAGAGCACGGAATACACGTACGACTATACCGCTCCAGCGTGGATCAATACCTTTACTCAGCTTCAAAAGTGGTTCCAGAACTATACGACGGACAATGCGATCGGCGCAGCTTATGCCGACGCTGCCAACAACTTCTTGAACGAAAGAACGGCCATCATCGCCAACGGCCCTTGGATGGTCGGGGACTTCTCGGATACGACCAAGTCGGCTGAAGGGCTGGAGAAGAAGATTGGCGCATCCATCTACCCGGGCGGCATCGCAATCGCTACGCTGAACGAGTATTCCTGGTGGATACCGAAAGGACTGAGCGAAGGCGAGACGCAAGCAGCTTTGGCGTTCCTGGAGTTCATGGCTCAGCCGGAAGAACAGGAAGCTTACATGGTTGCGGAGGGAGGCACGGCTCCGAATCTTCAGACTTCCGCCGAATTCGAGTCGAAGCTGAACCCAATTCTGGCCGAGCTCAACAGCTCGACCAAGAATGACTTGAAGAACACCGTGCAAGCGATGTCTTCGATCTTCCCGAACCAAATCGCGGACCCTGAGTTCGGCAAGTTCCTGCCGACATTGATTAACGGCGACATGACGCCTGAACAATTCGCCCAGGAATTGACGCGCAAGGCCAAGCAGTTCCAAAAATAACCCGTGAACAAGTGAGCCTCCTATCTAACGGTGGGGGCTCACGCTTTTACAAGCAATCTGGTCAGTGTCCCCGATCATTCGGTCCGGATGCGAGAGGCTTTGCCTTTCAGAGGGGACTAATTCAGCAGGGGGAGTGAGCTTGATGAATAAGAAGTGGACGACTAGAGCTTGGATTTTTGCCTTTCTGGCCCCTACAATCCTTGTCTTTCTGTTGTTCAATCTGGTGCCGATTATTACCGTCTTCGTAACCGGGTTTACCGATTGGAACGGGTTCAGTGCTCCGGTTTGGGCCGGCCTTGACAACTATATCAATCTGGTTTCATACGACGACACCTTCCTGATTTCGTTACGCAACCTGGGGTTGTGGTCGCTCATCGCGGGTACGGTGCACGTAGGATTCGGTGTGCTGGTCGCGTTCATTTTGTACAAGAGACCGTTCGGATGGCGGCTTGTGCGCGGGGTGTTCATGATTCCGAACGTCATATCCGTCGCCGCATGGGCAATCATGTATAAGTTTATTTTCAACGACGATATCGGCGTCATCAACAATTTCATGCGCGACATCGGATTCTCCAATTGGCATGTGAAATGGTTCTATGAATCGCCTGCAGCTTTCATCGCGGTCACATTGACCTGGCTCTTCTACTCGGTCATCGTGACGTTGATCGTGCTCAATGAATTGATGGCGATTCCGAAGGAAGTGCACGAAGCTGCGCTTCTCGACGGAGCGAACGAGTGGCAGGTGACCCGGTTCATCAACCTCCCGCTTGTCAGAAACGCAATCGGAACCGGTGTGATCCTGTCCATTACCGCACGGATCGCCATGTTCGAAGAAGTCGCATTAACCTCCCGAGGGGGACCAGGCAACGATACGTACAACATTCCGCTCATGCTGTACAACGGAATCGTGAACTCCGAATACGGATATGCGAATGCGGCAGGCACGGTCATGATTCTATTAGGGGTCATCGTCATGCTGGGGGTTAACCGGCTGTTCCGCATGAACGAGAAGATCTATTAAGGAGGTGTCCCAATCATGAGAGCATCGCTTTGGTTATCCAAGCTGTCCGGCCGCGTATTCACTTACGGCGTAATGATCTTCACGGTCGTCGTGTCTACGTTTCCGATTCTCTGGATTATTATGTCTTCCTTCAAGACGAACAAGGCTATATTGGGAGACCCGTTTTCCCTTCCGAAAGGGTTCGATTTCGCGCCCTATATCGATGTTTATACGAACTATAACTTCCTGAATTTCTTCAAAAACTCGTTAATGATCGCCGGTATTGCCACCTTGATCGCGCTGTTTATCTACTCGTGCGCCGGTTATATTTTTGCGAAGTTTGAATTTAAGGGCAAGACGCTCCTCTATGTGCTGTGTACGGTAACGCTGCTTGTACCCGGTCACGCCAAGGCGCAGCCGATTTTTTCCCTTATTATGAAGCTCAATCTCTATGACACCAAGACGGGTCTAATTCTGGTATACACTTCGTTTGGACTTGCTCTGGCATTATTCGTCTTAAAGGCAACCTTCATGACGATTCCGAAAGATCTGGACGAGGCGGCTTTGATCGACGGTGCGAGCTTTTGGCGCATCTTTTGGAACGTCAACCTGCCACTGGCCCGGTCCGGTATCGCGACGGCCGGCATTCTGATGTTCCTCGGCAATTGGAATGAATATTTTTATGCCTTGATTTTGACGACTAGCGAAACGAATCGTACACTTCCGGTGGCGCTTCAATTTTTCGACGAGGCGTTCTCGTACAATTACACACGGATGTTCGCGGCCCTTACGCTCGTCATCACGCCGGGAATTCTGGTATATCTGCTCGTACAGGAACAGGTGCAGGCAAGTGTAGCTTCGACGGGGTTAAAAGGATAAATCAGAAGCGCGATTTACAACATTTTTGAGAGACAATTTGAATTTCGAGCGTGTTTGCCCAGGTTTCTGGCCGAAGTCGGGGACCTTAACGGATAAGATACCAAGGGGGCGATCCATGTACGACAGAATAACAATAACAACAATCTACCAGCCCGCGTAAATCGCGGTTTTTTTTATTTGCATGGCGTCCGGTTTCCGGATCAACCCAGCAGCTCCTGAATTTACACGGAATTTCCAATCGATTATAATTTCTTGTATTCATTGATTCTATAAATATATTGAAATGCGGGGAATATCAAGTGATCGTATCCAGAACGAAACGGGGAACCAATCTTGAAGATGTGCAGGAAATGAATCGTTCGCTGGTCATTCAGCTTATGCGGAGGAGGGTGGTCTGCTCAAGGGCGGAGCTGACCCAAGCATCGGGACTCAATCAATCGACGATTACCCATATCATCAACGAGCTTATCAGCTGGGGGCTCGTCGTGGAGACCGGGATCATCGACGGCAAGAAGGGCCGCCGTTCGATTGGAATCAAGCTTCATTGCGAGCCGTATAAGATCGTCGGTGTCCGGCTGGCGCGCAAATCGATAACGGTCGCGCTCTACGATCTGGCGGGAGTCGAATATGACAAACGGCAAATATCGATCCATACGATGGACGGCTCTATGAAAGCGTTGAAACGTATGAAGGAGCTTATTGCAGAGATGATCGAATCCAATCAAGCGGGCAAAGTCATCGCGATAGGGGTCGTTACGCCAGGGCCATTATTCCGCAATGAGGGCCGCATTGCACTCATGACCGATTTCCCGGGCTGGGAGACGATTAACATTCAGGCAGATCTCATGAATGATTTCGGCATTCCGACCTATATCGAGCATGACGCGAAGGCGGGGGCGCTTGCCCATTGGTGGCTCGGGGAGCCGCATCAGGAACGCGGCGTCATGATCTATGTCGCAGCTGGCCAAGGCGTCGGTGCGGGGATCGTCGTGGATGGTAAAGTGTACCGGGGCGCTCTCGGCATGGCCGGAGAGATCGGACATATGAGCATTGATTATAAGGGTCCGCAGTGCGAGTGCGGCAGCAAAGGCTGTCTCGAGCTGTACTGTTCGACCTCGGCCTTGCTCAAGACGCTTAACAAGGAGCATGCCTCTCTGGCATCTGTATGGCAGGAAGTCCAGGAGGGCAGGGGAGGGAAGGCAGAGGAAGCCGTGCGGCAGGCGTCCTGGTTTCTTGGGTTCGGTCTCGTCAATATCGTCAATACGTTCAATCCCGACCGGATCATCCTCGGAGACGAGCTCTCTGCGGCCGGCTCGCTGCTGCTTGAGACGGTGCAATCGGTCCTCGACCAACATGTGTTGCCCGATGTTTCGGGGAAATTAGCCGTCGAGCTGGCTGCAGACGACTCCGATCCGATGCTCGCCGGTGCGGCCATCGTCGCGATCGACAGCATCGTGGCCCAGCCGTCCAGCTTTCTGCAGCAGCATCGGTCATGAATTATTTATTACTTGATTAAATCAATTAATAGATTTATAGTAACAATACATAGAGTAATATTTTACAAGAGGAGGCAGGATATGTCGCTTTTGATGGGGATCGATATCGGAACTTCTAGCGTGAAATCGATGGTTATCGATTCATCGGGCCATGTGTCTGGATTTTCGCAAATGGATTATGACATCGATATGCCTGTCTCCGGGTATGCCCAGCAGAATCCGGACGTCTGGTGGAAGCTCGTCTGCGAGACAAGCGAATTGGCGATGAAGAAAGCCGGCGCGAGCGGCAGCTCGATCGCAGGAATCGGCTTCTCGGGTCAGATGCATGGGCTGGTAGCGTTGGATAAGGAAGGCCAAGTGCTGCGTCCGGCAATCATATGGTGCGATCAACGTTCGATTCCGCAGAAGAAGCTTCTGGAAACCATGTTCAGTCAGGAGCAGTTGGGAGAATTGATCCAGAATTCGGTCGCGACGGGCTTCTTGCTCCTATCGTTAATGTGGATCAAAGAGAACGAGCCTCATATTTATGACAAGATCGACCGCGTCATGCTGCCGAAGGATTACGTGCGGTACCGGTTGACGGGCGAGGCCGGGACGGATACGACGGATGCCTCCAGCACATCGGCCTACGATACGGCATCCATGCAATGGTCGGAGCCGCTGCTCGCTGCGGTTGGAATTGATAGGAGGCTGTTTCCTGAAGCAGGCCAGCCCTGGGAGATCGCCGGGCACGTTACGCCGCAAGCCGCCCACGAAACAAAATTCCATGCGGGAACCCCCGTCGCGTTCGGCGGAGCGGATCAGGCGATGCAGGCGGTTGGCAGCGGTATCATTCAGCTGGGCGATGTTTCCTGCACGATTGGAACCGGGGGCCAGCTGTTTACCCCGATTGACCAGCCTATTTACGATAAGCGCTTAAGAACGCACACTTACGTACATGCCGTGCCTGACCGCTGGTACCTCATGGCCGCCACGATGAGTGCAGGGCTGTCCTTGCGCTGGCTGGCTTCGCAAGTGCTGCGCAATCAGGATTACAAGGCGCTCGACCGGATGGCCGGGAAGGTCCCCGCCGGAAGTGAAGGCCTGCTGTTCCTGCCTTACTTGACCGGGGATCGGACGCCGCACATGGACCCGCAATCACGGGGGATGTTCTTCGGACTTCACTTAAGGCATCAAGATGCCCATATGGTAAGGGCGGTGCTTGAAGGCGTTTGTTATTCCTTGCGCGATGGCATGGAAATCTTCCAATCGCTCGGCGTCGAGATACGGCGGATCATTCTAGCCGGAGGCGGAGCGAAAAGCAGGCTGTGGAGCCAAATTGCCGCCGATATCCTGAACCGGGACGTGTATACGAGTACCATTGAGGAACAAGCTTGTGTAGGGGCCGCGCTGATGGCAGGGGTAGGCGTGAAGCTCTATGACAGCGTCGAGCAAGCCTGCTCGGCTGTCGCCAAGCTGCAGGCTGACCCCGTAGTGCCTAATCCCGGTAACCGCGGCATCTATGACCATCACTATTCCATCTATACCAAGCTGTACGAGAACAATCGGGCGTTATTTTCCATGTTTGCGAGTTGAACCGAAGAATCGACGGGGGTGGAGAAATTATGATGAATGTTGAGGCTAGCGGCTATTATTTGGAACTGATGAATAATCAGGTTGAAGCTTCACTGGACTGGGGCTCTATTAAAGCGTTTACGATCCGCGCTCTGCTAACGGGAGGAGCGGATGGCATTGATTTTCTCACGATAGCCGGCGAGGACGGGACAGCTTCCATTCGTTTTCATGCGGGGGGCTCCTCTGACCGGGCAGCACACGCTTTGATTGCTGAAATCTTGACGGATGCCAAGGATCGGCCAATCACGCTCTCCGTTCCTTGGCAAGCGATCGGCGATGGAAGGCATGATGTCCTTCTACGCTGGAGCGGCCATCTTGCGGAGCTCTATGTGGACGGCGTGCTTGTAGACGAGGATTGGCCAATGGGCGCGGTCCGGTTGGAGCAATCCATCGTTAGGGCCCATGAAGGGACGCATGAAGCGAAAATTTGGGGCCGTACCTTAACCGATGCGGAACTTACGCTCTTTATCGGCGATGAACAAGAACGCCGGGAACGAGAATTGGCTTACCTGGGGAAGGAGCAGAATTCCCTTCAATATTGGAGGCCGAGAGGCTTCAATACCAGCGTCGGCGATTGCATGCCCTTCTTCGATGGGGAAACGTTCCATATTTATTACTTGTTCGATCGTCGCGGTCACGGGAGCAAATGGGGGCTTGGCGCACATCAATGGGCGCATATCTCCTCCAAGGATCTGAAGCAATGGGAGCATCATCCGATGGCGGTCGGCATCACCCAGGAATGGGAAGGCTCGATATGTACGGGCTCCGTGATCTTGGAGAACGGCATCTATTACGCATTCTACGCCGTCCGCGCGGTGGACGGATCGCCGGCTCAATTAACATGGGCGGCCAGCGCGGACGGGATTCATTTTGAGAAGTCGGAATCGTACATCCCTGTTTCCAGCCGCTACACGTTAGCCTCCGTTAGAGACCCGCATGTATTTAAAGATGCGGAAGGCCTTTATCATATGCTCATTACGACCAGCCTCGACGAAGGCAATAAGAGAGAAGGCTGCCTCGCCCATCTCGTCTCCAAGGATCTGCACAATTGGCGGGAAGAGGAGCCGTTCATCGTGCCGGGTTATCATGGCGAGCCGGAGTGCTCCGATTATTTTGAATGGAACGGCTGGTATTACTTGGTCTTCAGCAACGATGGACTCGCCCGTTACCGATATTCGCGAGAGCCTTTCGGACCATGGCTGCGCCCGGCGATGGATACGATCGATGGCGTGCAGATGCGGGTACCGAAGACAGCCGGTTTCCCGGATGGACGGCGTCTTGCGGTAGGATTCCTGTCCGGACCGGGCCGGTATGGCGGCGAGCTGGTCATCCGCGAGCTCGTCCAGCATGATGACGGGTCGCTCGGACTTAAGCTGCCGGAGGAACTAATCGATCTGTCAGGACAAGTTGAAACGGATGGAGCGAATATGATTGAGATCGGGAATCTGAACGGCTTCGCCGAACAAATCTGGGGCGAGACCGAAGGCGAATACGCGCTCTTCTTCGAAGTCTTTCCCGAGCATCCTACGATGTTCTACGGCTTCTCCGTTGCGGATACCGCCGATTTCCAGCGCGGGAATGATATCCGATTCGAGCCTTCCAATCGCAAGATCGGGATTCATGCGATCAATAGCGCAGGGTTCATAGAGGACGAAGTCTCGTCCATCTACCACGTTGACGGTTTGGACCGGCGTGTTTCTGTCCAAGTATTCGTAAAAGAATGCTTCATCGATCTGTGCGTGAACGGCGAGCGGACCATCATTTCACGAATAAATAACGGTCATGCCTATCTGCGATTCTTTTCCCAATTCGGAACGGCGGCCTTTCACAAGATTACGGTCAGAAGAGAAGAGTGACATAGCAGGATCGGTGCGAAGGACGCTGCAGCCTGCTGCTCATGGGAGGACACGAAGCTTGCAAGCTTGAAGAACCGCGGATCCCGCGGTTCTTTTTTTTTGATAGCACGCTCAGGCGGAATGTTCTTCTAACATCATCCTTCCGGCTCCGCTCTTTGGCAAAATAGGGAATGAACCGTCTGGTTCGGCCATTGATTTTATAAGAGAGGAACTGGCGCCAGTGATATGAGGCATCGCCTTGGAAATGCCGAATGAGTATGGCCGATGGCTGGCCGACATCCTGCTCCTGTTCGCTGTACGATGTTCAACTGGCGGATCGGACCTGGCGAAGCCTATAAGCTCAGCGGCGAGGAGCTGGTCCCTTTATTTCCGGATCACATCCAAGACGTAGAAGGGGCGGCGCTGCTAGACCCTAGCACCTTGAATCAATTGTATTCTAATGCGGCAGCACTCGGCGTAGAGTCCCTAACGTTTATAACGGATGACAATGATTTTCGAACGCGGCTGGGCGTCTGGTGGGGATTTCCCGTTCAAGATGCGATAAGAGGAGGAAAGTGGGGGATCGTTATGGGCTGGATCATATGGATTTGTTCGGTTGTATTCTTATGGGTATCTTACTTTGAACAGCGAAAAAAGATGGATTTGCAAATGTGGCTCACCCTCGTCGGCGTTTACATGGTCTGTCTATTTTCATTGCGGTTATCCGGAATACTCATTCCGGTGGGCGTCTTAATAGGATGGATCTATATGAGGAAGACGAAGAAGGTATACTTATCGAAGGTGCTTATATTCGGTTTTATTTCCGCCCTTGTATTTGCTTACGTGCCCGAGGTTAGTTTCAGCCAAATGAAAGAACTTTCCCAAGCCGAGCAATATGCCGAGGAATTTAACCAAGTACGAGCTGTCTATCATTTTACGCAAGGGTCGGAGATTCATGCTGATCTTCAAACGGCCGCCAGCAATTTGAAAAATATCAACCCCGAGACTAAAATAAGCACCGATGATCCTCATGTTCTGTTCAGTCTATGGGTTCTTCAACATAAAAACAAGGCCGTGAAAGATCTGGATTGGTTATGGTATGAAGCTCCGAGGGAACTGCATTATTATTGGCAATCCAATCGTTCTAACGAGCGGGTTAATCTGGAATACGCTATTTTCAATCATGTCGGATACTTGGGAATTTTCAATCGAGCGAATGAAGAAAGTCCCTATTATCTTCAAAAGGTCATTGAGTTCGATCGACTTAAGAATAATCAGCCGCTAATACCATAGGCGAGGATGAACGGGGCGAGATACGATGGAAATCATAGACGATAGGCTTATATTAAGGGATTATACGGAAAGCGATTTTCCCGCCTATGAAGAGCTGGAACGCAATGATCATACCTACAAATACGAGAACACTGCACCGAATGCTAAGCAAATCAGAGATCGCTTTCTTACGGTATTGCCGGATGCGCAAAGCAATCCGCGTCAACGTTATGAACTTGCCGTATGTTTGAAGACCGATGTAAAGCTGATGGGTCGTGTGAGCATAAAGTTAAACTGGGCGGAAATTAGAGAGTGGGAGATCGGATGGGCGTTTCATTCCGACTATTGGGGGAACGGTTACGCAACGGAAGCCGTCAAGATATTAATCGGTTATGCTTTTACCCATCTTAACGCCCATCGGGTAGTTGCATATGCCAATGCGGAGAATCATCCGTCAGAGAAGCTGATGATTCGAGTCGGGATGAT
This sequence comes from Paenibacillus spongiae, assembly GCF_024734895.1. NCBI lineage: Bacteria > Bacillati > Bacillota > Bacilli > Caryophanales > Paenibacillaceae > Paenibacillus > Paenibacillus spongiae. Next base: position 6,162,326 of record NZ_CP091430.1, on the reverse strand, counting down.
CAAGGACGGCGTACTCAGAGAGACAAGATTCTGTAACCAAAGATGGTGTAATGAGCTGATTTATTCCGTGCTGGAATCGGAATGGGGAGAGAATTTCCGCGATGTGCTTAGGTGAGCAAGAAAGCCCTTTTACGAAGCTATATTTTAAAAAATCGTTATAACCGTTCTATACCTGTCCTTCCATTGCCAAATATTAACTTGTGTATTATAGTGATTTTATTCTGTTCAGAAAGTGAGTGATCATAATGAGAGTCAGCTCTTTCGTTGGTGAAGCCGTTATTCAAGAGGTACGGAAGGGATAGTGCATCATGATCCCGTTTCCGTGCAACAATTCAAACCACGGAGGGGACACATTAGATGTCTTTCAGTTATTATGGCGAGCTATGTACAGAGGTTTATGATTTAACGAAGAAAATCGGGCAATCCTTTAATGGCGATATCGAGTATTATCAAGAACGGCTGAAGCATTGCGAGGGACGGATTCTCGAGGCGATGGTCGGTTCCGGGCGTGTGATCATCCCGCTGCTGGAAGCGGGTCTTCGTATGGAGGGCGTCGATTATTCTCCTGAGATGCTGCGTTCCTGCCAGCAGCGCTGCGAAGCTCGCGGGCTTACGCCTGAGCTGTTCCAAGCGGACTTGAAGGAGCTTGCTCTGCCGAACAAATATGAAGCCATCATTATTCCTGGCGGTTCGTTCCTGCTGATCGAGCAGCGCGCGGAAGCGATTGAAGTGCTGCGTCGGCTATACGAGCATCTGGAAACCGGCGGCCGTCTCTTGCTGGACCTGTTCCTGCCTGACAACGACTTTAACCCTTCCGACTTGGGCAAATGGGGAGGCTCTGCAACCTTTCGTTGTCCGAATGGCGACATTATTACGATGGAAGGCAAGTGCATCGAGGCGGATCTGTTCTTTAATCAATATAAAGTCGATTACTTGAAGTATGAGAAGTGGCGCAGCGGCGAGCTTATCCAGACGGAACTGCAGCGTTTTGCCCTTCGGTGGTACGGGGTGGAAGAATTCAAGTTCATCTTGGAGAGTGTCGGCTTTGCCGATGTCACGATATCCGCTGACTTCGAATTCGGCAACCCGCCAACCCATAGGAAGCAGAAATTCGTATATGAAGCGGTAAGAAAATAATTCGGATTACGATGAGAGCCCTTTACTGCCAGGCAGTAAAGGGTTCTTTGGAGAGCGGAGGGATGTATAGGACGACCCAAGGTTCTCAAGCAGAATAACAGAGCTTTTTCAACCAGCTGGGACAGTGGATCGTATAAGAATATTTTTAAGCGGGGTGCAAACATGAGTTGTAAACCACCACTGATAGTATCAATATCGGCCATTTCAGGCGGTGGAAAGACGGCTGTAACTCAAGAACTGGTTAAGTTATTGAATAATGTTAAAGTCATATCATTTGATAGTTATGCCGAAGATTTTTTAAAGCAAGATTATTGCCAGTGGTCTGCTAACGGAGCTGATTATAACGAGTGGCATTTGGAACCGATTGTTAATGATATACTACAATTAATTGAAGAAAAGCCTGATATTATTCTTCTAGATTATCCTTTTGGTTATGGGAACGAAGCGGTTGGCGAATTCATAGACTATGCTATTTTTATTGATACTCCGTTAGATCTTGCACTCGCACGGAGAATTGTTCGGGATTATACTCGAAGAGATAAATCGCGCCGCAAAATAGAAAATCCTATAGAGCATATGGATGCAACATTATCGTTTTATCTTTCACAGCATAGAGAAACATACGTTCAACATATACGGACAGTAAAGCCTTATTCGGATTTTATTATTGATGGGTGCATACCTATAGGTATAATTGCTGCAAATATTGCTGAAAAAGTTAACTCTTTGAAAAGCAGCAAGACTCCGAAATCGTAGAACTGTCAATTTCATAGATATGGCGGGAAACGCCCTTAACACTCGAACCTTTCCAAGGCAACGCAAACCGCTCGGTAAATGTTATCTGTCAACTATAGATAAGGTGCTCGTCTCATGTTATTTTATATATATCAGCTCTTCGTTTCCGGAGAGTCTCTCCTAGCAGACGCCTGATGTCGCAAGCATCAGGCGTTTTGATATTCTAGCATCTATCTGTACAAGTCTCCCGCGCAGTGCGCGGCATGCTAACGGACATGAGGTTCGTTATGGAGTCTTTAGCGGGACATTCGCCAGTATTGCGGACCTGAGAGCCGTTATTCGAGCAAAAGTATCCCTATAATAATGGACCTGATGCAAATAGCGAATCTGATGTCCGCAACCGTCGAAAATCGTCTATAATTCGGTGAATAACGAATTCTATGTCCGTAATGAATACGATGATCGGCTCAATCCTGGCCGTGTAACACGACAATGGATAGAACATGATAGGAGGAATTAGAATGTCGATGATAAACGTTCACGAAAAAGGGTATGTCCGGCTGGTCGATCACATGGGATCGGACTTGACCGTCGTTAATGCAGCGCGGGTTTCTTATTCCAAAGAGTCGCTTGAACTCAATGAGCGGGACGTCCGGCTCATTAAGTTTCTTGCCCAAGAAGGGCATACCTCGCCGTTTCGTCATGCGATTGCTCAATTTGAAGTGTATGCGCCGTTAATGGTTGCCAGACAATGGTGGAAGTATGTGGTGGGATCGGCGCATTATGAAGGAACAGGCGACAGTCTGGACGCGTGGAATGAGTCAAGCCGCCGTTATATTACGGAGGAGCCGGCATTCTATATCCCTCAGGCAGGAGAATGGAGATCCAAGCCGGCCAATTCCAAGCAGGGAAGCGGCGAACCGATCACCTGGGAGCTAGGCGAGAAACATACGCGGGAGTTAATGGCCTATGTGGAGCTGGGGATCTCCAAGTACGAGGCGGCCTTAGCGGATGGGGTCTGTGCGGAGCAAGCTCGCTTGTTCCTGCCCGCCTACGGATTGTACATCCGCTGGTATTGGACGGCTTCCGTTCAATCCGTCGCCCATTTCTTGGCACAGCGGCTGGAGGATGATGCACAGCAAGAAATTCAGCAATATGCCAAGGCCATTCTTGAACTGATCAAGCCGATCTACCCGGTATCGCTTGAACAGCTGATATGAAGACCGTTTTATATTTGACGCGGCACGGTGAGACCACTTGGAATGTGGAAGGTAGATTGCAAGGTCATAGGGATTCCCCGTTAACGGAGCTAGGCAAAAGGCAAGCAGCCTGGTTAAGAGCTTCACTGAAGGACATTCATTTTGATGCCATCTATACCAGTTCCAGCCGAAGAGCGATTCATACCGCAGAGATTATTAGAGGGACAAGGGAACTGGATATTACCCCCTGTGACAGCTTTTTGGAAATAAACCTGGGCTCGTGGGAGGGACAGATACGTTCGGATCTGGAAAGAACCTGTCCTGATGAGCATTACAGCTTCTGGAATACACCTCATCTCTATAAGCCCATTAATGGCGGAGAATCGTTTGCTCAATTGCAAGATCGAATAATCCCAGCCTTACATCGGATGGTGTCCAAACATAGAGGCGGCAATATTCTGCTTATTACGCATGCGGTGACTCTGAAGGCTATATTGGCTCACTACAGAGGTGATCCCCTTGATCAATTATGGACGCCGCCCATCCTTCAGCCTACGGCTTTGAGCAAGGTAACCCTGATTGATACGGAGTATACTATAGACATATACGGCGATGTATCGCATTATCAATCGGTTCGAAGAGCGGTTGGAGCAATAGCCTATCAAGGGGATAAGTTCGTCCTGGTACATAAAGTCAAGAATACCTATGAGAAGGAATCTGGTGTATGGGACTTTCCCAAAGGCGGTTTAGAAGAGGACGAAAGCTTAGAGGAAGCAGTTCTACGGGAGTTAATGGAAGAAACGGGGACAGATAATTATATCATTAGGCAGGAGCTTCCGGCGAAAATAACGTTTTCTTTCCCTGAGGAGATTCGCAAGAAAATTGGGTATGCATCCCAGGAGACAACGATGTTTCTTGTGGAGCTTATCGGCCGTCCCGATGAATTGAAGCCCTGCGGAAAGGAGATCGACGAGGTTATTCTGATCGAATCCGAGCATCTCCTTAATCAATTATCCCATCAAGAAACCGTCATTTACTTGGAGCAGTATTGCAGGTTTCTATTCAATGAAAATCAAGCACATGATCCGATTGTATAATCAAAGCGAATGAATCCAGTGAAACGCCGCTGGCGCCGCCCCATTCCTGTTCCGACAGGGATGGTTTTTTTTGTCGACCGTATACGTTGCATACGTGGCAAATTCCGATATGGCCAACGGTCGACCACATCTATTCAGATTACCTGGTATGCTATCATTTCTATCGAGCGATCGATCGATGGATGGATGGATGGATGGATGGATCAATGGATCAATGGATCAATGGATGATTACCTTGCATACTATTTTTCTATCGCGCGATGGATGGATAATTGCCTTGTATACTATCTCTCTATCGCGCGATCGATGCAGACGGATGGTGATGTTGTAAAAAGTGCAACATAACTTCATCATTTAGCCCTCATTGGCCGAATTGTTGTATTCTATACAACAATGTGGTTATGAAAACATGGATTAGCCGCTTTTTTGAGGAAATTGTTGTAGAATGTGCAACAATATCCGTATCCTCAGGGTTTTTCCTCTCCAATGTTGTATAAAATACAAGATTACAAAGTTATAGCCAACCCCAACCCCAACCCCATATCCGATCAATCAGGGGGAGCGCATGCGGGCACTTACCCGGAACGTTTCTATCCGCTCTGCTCGCCATAGCTTCCATTCGTTCAACTTGTGTAGAACCTCGCCATAACTTGCGGTTCAACCTGTGTAGACAAGAATGGAACACTTGGAGCCCCCCCCCCCCGGATTCCATAATCGCTTGTCCCCTTACTTGCCCTGCTGCTCCCGGAATTGGTCCGGCGAGAGGCTATAGGTTTCTTCTTGTTCCGTCATGCAGCCGCTCCCCGAAAGTGTTAAAAATAATGAAGTGTTTTTCAAAAATCGTTCATTTATTCCTCTGTTTTCAACCATTACGATAGTAGAGTGACTCCACAAGAGGCTTCCAGTCAGAAGTGCGATGTAAGCGTTTTAGAGAAGTTGTTTGCATTCATTATTCTTAAGGAGGGTTTCTATGAAAGCATGGCGGTCCAAAAGCTTCATCCTGCTTCTTGTACTGGCATTCGTATTGTCGGCTTGCAGTTCGGGGACGAAGAACGCGCCGGCCGGTACTAATGGTCAGACCGATCCAGGGGCGAATAAGGAGGGGAATAACGCAGGGAGTAATTCCGGCAACAATGTCCAAGGCAACGACGGTGCAGCTAATAATGGTTCCGTGGATGCTCCGGCAGTGCAATTTACGGATACTGACATGTCCGGCAGCATCACATTCTGGACCTTCTCCCCCGAAATTCATAAAGAAATCGCCGCTTCCTTCAATAAAGTGTATCCGAAAATCAAGGTCAATGTCGTCGGCCTCGGATGGGAAGTGCATGACAAGCTCCAAACGACGCTGGCAGCAGGCAAAGGCGCTCCCGACATTGCGCAGGTCGAGCAAGGACAGTTCCCCCGCTACATAAAGGGCGATGTGCTGGAAGATTTGCTTGAGGCGCCTTACGAAGCCGGCAAGTACAAGGAAGACACGACCGATTACAACTGGTTCCGCTGGATGAACCAGGACAATACGAAGCTGCTCGGCATTCCGTGGGACGTAACCCCCGGCGTATACTACTACCGCGCCGACATCTTCGAAGAGCTGGGCCTTCCTTCCGAACCGGAAGAGCTGGGCGAATATATCGCCGATGCGGACAACTGGATCACGGTTGTGGAAACGCTCACCTCCAACGGCAAATTCGGCATGGAATGGCGCGATGGTCCGGTTCATTGGGCGGGCGACGCGGTAGGCTATTTCGACAAAGACTTCAATTGGCTGCGCAATACCGAAGAGCTGGTGAAAATTCTCGATGTGACGAAACGCCAAAACCAATTGAAAATCGCGCCGCATATGGGATTTGGAGACGAGAAAGGAAAGGCGCTCGTGAAGAGCGGCAAGCTGGTCGGCCTCGTGCTCGGCTCCTGGGGCGCCCGGGAGATTGCCAAGGTGTTCCCGGATCAGAAGGGAAAATGGCGGGCGACGAGCGTTCCGATGGGCATTTATTACGGCGGCGGAGGCTCCACGTTCGTCATTCCGAAGCAAGCGCCGGATGAGAACAAACTGGCGGCATGGAAATTTTTGGAGTGGATGCAGTTCTCTGAAGATGCCTGGAAAATATTCGTGAAATGGTCCGTACAGCCGGGCTGGAAAAGCATTGCGGAAGCATCTTGGTATCAGGAGCTGACGAACGAATACCTCGGCGGGCAAGCGGATTTCGCTCTCTACTCGCAGCTGGCCGAGAAGCTGCAGCCGCTCAAGAAGACGGAGCTCGATGGCAAGGCATGGGATATTTGGCTGAAAGGCGTGCTTGAGGCGCTTGACAAGAATGTCGATTCGAAGACCGAAATCAACAAAATCGAAGACAATATCAAGCGTCAGCTTGGACCGGAAATCGACAAGCTGAAGAAAGCCTACAACATCGAATAACGGCAGGCAGCGGATGAACCGCGGCGGCTGTGCCAGCTGGCGCGGCCGTACGGTTTGCCCGCTGAGGTGTGCGTACCAGGGGCCTCTGCTTAGCAAATTTGGTCAGGAGGACCGACCTTCATGCTAACTTTTTTGCGGAAATTCAAGGTGACCATCGCGGTCATTCTGCTGCTGGGCCTCTTCTTGGCATGGTGGAACGGCACGAGGAGCTATGACGATACGATCATGGCGACCGTGCCTGTCTTTGCCGATGTGGACGAAAGCTCGATTCTGCAGCAGGAGGATATCAAGTCCAAATTGGAGCCATCGTACCTTAAGTATGCAGAAACGCATAACAAAGCAGGAGCGAAGGACACAGAATCGTTCAAGCAGACGATCGCCTCGATGGCGTATTCGGCGATCAGTCCGCAGGGAGCGCAGGTTCAAGAGGATCTCGGCGGCCGAAGCGGTCAAGTATTGGCGCTTATGGAAGAGAACAGCTGGGCGGAATACAAGATTCACGTTCCGCAAGATGGCTACTATCAGATCGGAATGAACTATTATACGCTGCCGGGCAAACGTTCTCCTGTCGTCCGGGCTGTAAGAATCGACGGCGAATACCCCTTCTTTCAGGCGAAGAAGATCGACTTTCAGCGCATGTGGCGCGAAACGGGCAAGCCGTGGTATGACAACCAGGGCAACGAGTTCAACCCCCGTCGCCTGGAAGCGTCCGGCTGGCAATACCGTGAATTCCGCGATACGGAAGGGAAAGTATACGAGCCGTTCCGTTTCTTTCTGAAGCGGGGCGAGCACACGCTGCGGATCGAAGCGGTGAGAGAGCCGGCGGCGATGGGGGACATCGTCGTTCATTCGCCGGTCGCAGCGCCTTCTTATGCGCAAATACGGGAAGAGTATGACCGCAAGGGCTATAAACCGGTACGGGATTTCTCTCTTCATATTCAGGCGGAGGCGGCCACCCTCCGTTCGGACCCTACGCTGAAACGCATCGAGGACCGCGAACCGACGACCGAGCCGTTCAATAAGGATGCCATCGTGCTGAATTCGTTCGGCGGCCCTACCTGGCGCTCCGGCGGGCAGTGGGCTGAATGGGAGTTCGAAGTGCCGGAGAGCGGACTCTATCATATCGGCGCCCGTTATGGGCAGTGGTATTTGAACGGATTTCCGGCGCAGCGCAGCCTGACGATCGACGGCAAGCTGCCGTTTGCGGAAGCCAATGCGTTCACGTTCCCGTATGCGGTGAAATGGCAAATCGCGAAACTCGGCAATGAAGACGGCTTATATCTATTCTACCTGGAGAAAGGCAAGCACACCGTTCGCATGGAGGTTCAGGTTGGCGCTCTCGGCAGCGTGCTGGAGAAAATCACCGATACGACGCACAAAATTTCGATGCTGTCGCGCGAAGTCATTCGCGTCACGGGAACGAATCCGGATCCGAACGGCGATTGGCGCCTGGAAGAAAGCATTCCGAATCTCGTCGCCCGCCTCTACATGATGGCCCGCGATTTCGACGACGTCATTCAGGAACTATACAAGCTTGGGGTCAAGGAAGGCAGCTCCGACATCAGCACGATCTATCAGGCGCGCGATCAGATGATCGATATAGCCAGAGATACGAAGACGATCCCTGCCAGGCTGGGCGCCATCACCGATTTGCAATCGTCGCTGGGCCTGTGGGTGAACGGCTTGTCGAAGCAAAGCCTGATCCTGGACTACCTGATCGTGCAGTCGCCCGGCCGATCATGGCCGAAGGGCGAAGCGCCCGCATACGTGCGCGCGCTGACGATGGCGGGCGATTTTGCCAAATCGTTTACGAAGGATTACAGCGGCGTCGGCAACGTGTATGGCAATGAAGAGACGCTCGACGTATGGGTCGCGCGCGGACGCGATTGGGTGCAAATCATCAAGCAGATGATTGACGAGGATTTCACGCCGGAAACCGGCATTAAAGTGAATGTCAACGTTATTCCCGCTCAACAGATGCAGATCCTGCTGCTCGCCAATACGGCAGGGCTGGCGCCCGACGTGGCGCTCGGCGTCGAGGGCGAGGTGCCGATCGACTTCGCGGTGCGCGACGGTCTGGTCAATCTGAACCGCTTCCCGGACTACAAGGACGTCGCCGGCCGATTCCGGCCGGGCGCGCTCATTCCTTTCAAATATAACGGCGGCGATTACGCCCTGCCGGAGAACCAGAACTTCTTCATGCTGTTTTACCGCAAAGACATTTTGGAGCAGCTGGGGGTATCGGAAGACGATATTCCGCAGACCTGGGATGAGGTCTTGAATCTGATTCCAATGCTGCAGCAGAACGGGATGGACTTCTACTACCCGCATGCCCCGAACAACCCGAATCTGGCGATCAGCGAGTTCGCGCCGTTCCTGTTTCAATACGGGGGCGAATTCTATCGGGAAGACGGGGACAAATCCAATCTGGATGCCCCGGAAGCGCTCCAGGCGATGAAGCAGTGGACCGGGCTGTTCACGAACTACAAGATTCAGAAGCAGGCTGACTTCTACAACCGTTTTCGTTCGGGTGAAATGCCGATCGGGGTCGCCGATTACTCGACCTATATTCTGCTGTCGACAGCGGCGCCGGAACTGACCGGGTGGTGGGGCATGAAGCCGATTCCGGGCATGAAGCAGCCGGACGGCAGAATTAACCGGGCGACTGGCGGTCTCGGCCAAACCGGCATGATCTTCAAGAGCTCCGATAAGCAGGAGCAGGCATGGACTTTCCTCAAATGGTGGACGAGTGCGGACGCGCAGGAGAAGTTCGGCACCGAGCTGGAATCGCTGCTTGGCGTCGAAGCGCGCTGGAATACCGCGAACGTCGAGGCGCTCAAGCGTCTGCCATGGCAAAAAGCCGATATCGATGCGATCCTCGAGCAGTGGGAGTGGTTCAAGGAACGCGAGATTGTATTGGGCGGTTACTACACGACCCGTTATATCGCCAACATGTGGAATGAAATCGTGCTGAACGGCAAAGTCATCCGCGAAGCGGTCGAAGAGGGCGTGCGCGAGATTAACAAAGAGCTTCGCAAGAAACGCGAGGAGTTTGGGATCGACGATGCCGGAACGGCGAAACAAGCTGCAGCCGATCAAGGAGGGGGATGGCCATGAGCGCGAATACGGAGGCGGCAGTGCCGGCAACCTCCGCCATGCAGGCAAGCCCGGTGCGTCAGGGGCGTATGGTCCGGCTGTGGGCGGATGTGAAGCGGAACAAAGTATCGTACTTGTTCCTGGCCCCTTTCCTGCTGCTGTTTACGTTCTTCACCATCATTCCGATTTTTATGTCGGTCGGACTTAGCTTCACCTACTACAACATTCTGGAAGCGCCGAAGTTTATCGGGCTCTCCAATTACAAGCTGCTGTTCGTTGACGACGACATCTTCCTGAAGGCCATCGGCATTACGCTGAAATTCGCTTTCATAACAGGTCCTCTAGGGTATGCGATGGCGTTTCTGCTCGCTTGGCTGATTAGCCAAATTCCAGTCAAATACCGTTTCTTCTACACGCTGTGCTTCTATACGCCGTCGATTACGAGCGCGGTGGCCATGTCGGTCGTCTGGCTCTACCTGTTCGCAGGCGACCGCAAAGGGCTGCTCAATTATTACGCGATGAAGCTCGGCCTTATCGACGAACCGTATTTATTTTTGCAAAATGTCGATTCCATCGTGCCGGTTATTATCATCGTGTCGCTGTGGATGAGCATGGGCGTCGGCTTTCTGGCCTTCCTGGCGGGGCTGCAGAACGTGCCGAAGGATCTGTACGAAGCCGGTGCGATCGACGGTATCCGCTACCGCTGGCAGGAGCTCATCTACATTACCGTTCCGGCCGTCAAGCCGCAGTTGCTCTTCGGCGCGGTGCTGCAGGTCGTCTCTTCGCTCACGGTATTCGATGTCAGCATCCAGCTTGTCGGGCTGCCGAGTCCGCTTTATGCCGGGCATACGATATTGACGCACTTGTACGACTATGCGTTCATCAAGTTCGAAATGGGCTACGCGTCCGCCATCGCCGTCGTGCTGTTCGCGATGATGATCGGTCTGAACCGGGTCATCTTTAAGCTGCTGGGGAGGGACTAGCTCATGGAGGGCATCGTAAAAGGCCGCAGAATCGATTGGAGCAGCATTGTTCTGTATGTTTTTTTAACGGGATTCGGTCTCGTCATGCTGCTGCCGCTCGTTTACATGGCGACGACGGCGATGAAGCCGATCAGCGAGCTGTTTCTTTTCCCGCCGCGCTTCTTCGTGCGCAATCCGACATGGATGAATTTCCGGGACCTGCTCCTTATTACAGGAACGTCATTCGTACCGTTCTCCCGTTACATCTTCAACAGCATCGTCATATCGGGCTCGATCGTCATCGGCGGCGTGCTCATTTCGGCGATGGCCGCTTATCCGCTGGCCAAGCATCAGATGCCGTTTCGCCAGTTTATCTTCAACATGATAGTACTGGCGCTCATGTTCTCGCCGATCGTGCTGCAAATTCCGCAGTACCTGCTCATTAGCCGGAGCGGTCTGATGAACACTTATTTCGCCCTCGTGCTTCCCTATCTGGCAGCGCCGGTCGGCATGTTCCTCATGACGCAGTTTCTAAGGCAAATTCCGGATGCGCTGCTTGAGGCGTCCCGGATCGACGGCGCTTCCGAATGGCAGGTGTTCTGGCGTGTCATCATGCCGATGCTGAAACCGGCCATTGCCACCTTCGCCTTGTTCAGCTTCATCCAGGCGTGGAACGATCCCTATCCGTCCCAGGTGTATACGACGCAGGAAGATATGAAGGCGCTGCCCCTCGCCATCCAGACCATCAGCGGCGGGGCGGGCGTGATCGCCCGCGTCGGCACGCTTGCGGCGGCCAGCTTCCTGATGATCGTTCCGACGATCGTGGTCTTCATCATCACGCAGCGCATGGTGCTGCAGACGATGGCCCACTCGGGCCTGAAAGAGTAGAGGGGGAGCCGACTTGAAACGCGTGATACGTATAATCGGGCTGACGCTGCTTGCCGCGGTTGCGATGGGGCTATACGACCCGGCCGCCGATGCCGCGATCCCCTACGACGGCTATACCAGAAGCCTCGGTTATGGCGATGTCCACTCCATCAACGGCTATGTTTATATGGATTCGATTGACGGATATGATCTCGAATCCGGCCCGTTCAAGGAGCCTCAGGATTTGTTCGCAGCCGATGACGGCACGCTGTACGTGGCCGATACGGGCAATAACCGAATCGTACGCTTGACTCGCGATCGCAGGGTTCTGGGCGTCATCGGCGATAACGAAGGACCGGGGATGCTGAACGAGCCGAAAGGCGTATTTGTCAAAAAAGACGGCTTAGTCTATGTGGCGGATACGAAAAACCAGCGGATTGCCGTGTTCGGCGCCAAAGGCGACTATGTGAAATCGTTCCCTGCTCCGAAGAGCAGGCTGCTCGGCGAAACGTTCACCTACTCGCCGTCGAAGGTCATTGTCGACAAGCGCGACTATATGCTGGTCATAAGCGAAGGGAATACGCAGGGACTGATCCAGATCGACGCCAAGGGCGAGTTCAAAGGGTTCTTCGGCGCCAACCATATCGGGTTTAGCTGGGAGCGGCTGTTCGTCAAGATGGTCGCAACCGAAGAGCAGAAGAGCCAGCTGGCGGTTCAGAAGCCGATGGAGTTCTCCAATGTCGCCCAGGACGCCGATGGCTTCGTCTATACGACGACGCTGGCCACGGAAACGAATCAGATCAAACGGCTGTCGCCGGTCGGCGTCGATACGCTCAATCCCGGCAGCGAAGTCCGATACGGCAGCCGCTTCGAAGCCGGACCCTTCCAGATGCCGTCCTTCGTCGGCATCTCGGTAAGTCCGGAAGGCTTCATTACGGCGCTGGATCTGCAATCGAGCAAAGTGTTTCAATACGACAAGCTTGGCAACCTGCTGTTTGCATTCGGCGGCATGGGCGAGCAGAACGGGCTGTTCAAGACGCCGGCGACGGTGGCGCAGCTGCAGGAAGGCGTCATCGCCGTCGTCGATAAAGGCCGAAGCCGGATCGACTTCTTCCGGACGACGCCGTTCGCCGATCTGGTTCACGAGGCGTCGGCGCTCTATGTTGAAGGCCGCTATGAGGAAGCGCAGCAAATGTGGAATGAAGTGTTGAAGCTGAACGGAAACTTCGCCATGGCCTATCATGCGATCGGCAAGGCGCTATACAAAGCCGAACGTTACGAGGAAGCCATGCGCTACTTCAAGCTGGCCAAAGTGAAGGGCGATTATTCCACGGCCTTCCGCGAGTACCGCAAACAATATACAAGGGAGCACTTCGCCTGGATCGCCTTGATCGCGATCGCGCTGCTTGCGGCGCTTAGGTTCGGTCTTCCCCGTCTGGTCCGCGGACTGAAGAAGCTTGCCGACGCGCGCGGCGGCGATCGCGACCTTGAAGCAGCCGGACCCGCGGTTCCGGCAGCCGGGAAGGGAGAGTCGGTATGAACACGCTGCTGCTCATGCGCCTCGTTATCGCACATCCGATCGACTTTTATTTCGAAATCCAGAACCCGAGACGAATCTTCTGGCATCAAGGATTTGTGCTGATCGCACTCGCCTTTGCCATACGAATGCTGTCGATCCTGATGACCGGCTACGCATTCGAAACGCGCGAGCCTTATGAAATATCCTGGTTCTACGAACTGGTCTACATTCTCGTTCCCTGGCTCGTGTACTGCATCGCCAACTGGGCGGTGAGCGCCATTATGGAAGGCGAGGGGAAGTTCAAGGAGATTTTCGTCGGCAGCGCGTTTGCCCTGGTTCCGTTCATTCTCTTCTCGCTTCCGGTGACACTGCTTACGAACATCCTGTCGCTGGAAGAAGCCGACATCGTCCATACATTGACGAACCTGCTGTTCATCTGGTGCGGGTGGCTCATTCTGATCAAGATCAAGATCCTTCACGACTTCGAGCTCGGCAAGATGCTGTGGATCGCGGTCCTTACCGTGATCTCGATGGCGATCGTCCTGTTCGTCGGCATTCTGCTCTTCGGTCTGATTAACCAGTTTGTCAGCTTTGTTACGGATATCTTCAAGGAAGTGCGACTACGATCGTAGGAGGGAGGATAGCGGATGAAACGCACCAAACGATATGCCGTCCTCACCGTATTGCTCGCCGCTGCGGTTGTGGCTGCGCTTCCGATATTCAGTCAGGCGGAGGAGGCCGACAAGGCGGAACCTGCGGCGGAAACGGGCGTGGAAGCAGCCGAGGAGTCTGTTGCGGAACCTGAGGTGGAAACGAGCGTAGAAGCGGCCGAGGAGTCTGCTGCGGAACCAGTGGCGGAAGCGGCCGAGGAGACTGATGCAGGGGCGGCTAAGGAAGCGGTCCCGGACGCGGCTGCGGGAACGGCCTCAACAGCAACCGGTACGGCAGTCCCGAAGACGAATCCGGTCTCGGCGACGAAGAAAATGGCGTCCAACGGGATCTACACGTTATATGCCGATGAGAAGACCGGCAACGTTCGAGTCGTGAACGACGCGACCGGTTCAGAATGGCTGGGAGCCCCGCTGACGGACAAGAAGACGACGCCGGCGAACAAGCGATACATGGAATCCCCCGTATTGATCAGCTATACGGAGGGCGCCGAGAAGACGTCGACTTACCCGGCCAAGGAGAAAGGCACGAAAGTAGCGGTTAAGCCGGTCGAGTCGGGACTGCGCGTAGACTACGATATCGTCAAGCTGAAGCTGAAGCTCGCGCTGGAATACCGTCTCTTGGACAATGGGATCGAAGTCACGATTCCCGAGGAATCGATCGTCGAAGCGGGTGCCGCCCGTCTGGTCAGCCTGGAGGTGATGCCGTTCATGAATGCGGCTCGCGGCTCGGACGACGGGGCGATCCTGCTGCCGGACGGCTCGGGCGCGCTGATCCGCTTCAAGGAGAAGCATGCGCCTTACTTCGCCGGTTATTCACAGCCGATTTACGGTCCCGACCTGACGTTCCGCACGCAATATAACGATACGATCGATGCGGCCTGGCTGCACAAGCTTTCCCCCCGCGAGAAAATCGCTTTGCCCGTATTCGGCATCTACAAGAACGGAATCGGGGCGCTAGGCATCGTAACGAAAGGCGAATTTGCGGCCAATATTAACGCTACGCCGTCGGGAATCCGCAGCATACCGTTCTACCGGGTATCGGCCGAGTTCATCTACCGCAACGACGATGTGATCTTCATCGGGGCGACAGGCCGAGTGCCGCTGTTTCAGGGCAACCGGATTGCCGGCGACCGCGCCGTCCGCTTTTTATTGCTGGAAGGCGAAGAGGCAAACTACGTCGGCATGGCCAAGGCGTATCGGAACTATCTGATTCGCGAGCTGGGTGTAAAGCCCGTTGCGTCGAACGGGACTTCGCTCAACCTCCGATTGTTCGGAGGTATCCTGCGCGACGAAGTGATCGGGAAGACCTTTATTTCCATGACCACATTCGAACAGGTCCGAACCGTCATTGACGCCTTCGCCAAGCGGGGGATGACGCAGCTCGACTTAACGATCACGGGCTGGAATGACGACGGCCAGTACGGCAACCAGCCGGAACAGTTCCCGGTCAGCAAGCCGCTTGGAGGCCGGAAGGAGCTGAAGAAGCTGATTGAATATGCCGGCAGCAAAGGCATACGCCTGTTTCTGAACGCCGACTATGTGCGCGTGAATAGCGAAAGCGACGGCTTCAACAAGCGCAAGGACAGCATTCACGGGATCGACCGGGAGGTGCTTACGACCTATGACTATTTCGTCTCCAGCGGCTGGGGAAACCCGGACAGAACGTTCTACTTGATGAAGCCGGAGCGCGTGCTGAACAAACATATCAACGCCGATCTGGACGAATATGCCGATTTGGGCGCTGCCGGCGTCAGCTTTGCGGGTCTTGGCGATTCGCTCTATTCCGACCAGGATACGGATCTGCTCACGCAGCGGGATCAATCGGCGGGCGCTTGGCGCAAGGCGCTCGAACTGTACCGCGGCAGGCTCGGAGCCGTGGCTGTCGATTATGGATTCGCCTACACATTCGGCAGCGTGGACCGTATTGACGGCGCACCGCTCGATTCCAGCCATTTTATCTTCGCGGACGAAACGGTGCCGTTCTATCAGCTCGTTCTGCATGGTCTGATCCCGTACTCGGCTTCTCCTGGCAACTTGCGCGACGATTCGATAGCGCAACGGCTGCGGATGCTGGAATACGGCGCAATTCCGTCGTTCGAGCTTACCTTCGAGGAGACGAGCAGGCTGCAGCGCACGATGGAGGACCGTTTGTTCAGCTCGCTGTATACCGACTGGCTCGGACCGGCTCAGGAGGAATACGAGGCTTTCCGCTACATAGCCGAACGTACGATGAACGAGCAGATGGTCAATCACGAGAAGCTCGGTGCCTATGTATACCGGACGACGTACTCGGGCGGCTTGCAGGTCATCGTGAACTACGGGACGCAGGCGGTTACGGTAGACGATGTGTCGGTAGAGCCGCTCAAATATGCCGTGGCGGGGGTTGACCGATGAACAAGAAACTAAGGCTTTCCATTCGCACGCGCCATATCGTGGAAGGGTATTCCTTCATCTCGCTTTGGATATTCGGTTTCTTTCTGTTTCTGGCCGTTCCGCTCGGCCGCTCGTTCTACTATTCGCTGCAAACGCTGGAGCCGAGTCCGGATGGCCTGAAGGCAACGTATGTCGGGCTGCTCCATTACCGCTCGGCGTTCACGACGGACGTCCACTTTCTTCCGCTCATGCAGCAGACGATGACGACGATGCTGACGCAGGTGCCGCTGATCTTGATCTTCTCCATGCTGAGCGCGCTGATGCTTAACCGCCACGGCATAGGCAGAGGGCTGTTCCGGAGCATCTTCTTCCTGCCGGTCATCATCGCGTCGGGCGCCGTGCTGCGCGAGCTGCTGGAGCAGGGGGCGGCCCGGCTGCCGATCTTCGTGCAGGACGGCCTGTATATGAAGCTGATGACGTTTATCCCGGAAGCGATTCTGGAACCGCTGCTGGAATATGCGGATTCCCTAACGCTTGTCATGTGGGACTCCGGGGTGCAAATTCTGATTTTCCTGGCGGGCCTGCAGACCATATCGCCGATCTTGTACGAAGCGGCGCATATGGATGGAGCGACGAAATGGGAAGCGTTCTGGAAGATTACGTTCCCGATGATTATGCCGATGATTCTCGTCAATACGCTGTTTAGCATCGTGAACTCTTTTACGAAAGCGGATAATCAGATCATGAACCATCTGATGAACGTCGTCTTTCGCAGCAATAACTACGGGTATGGCTCCGCGATGGGATGGCTCTATTTCATATTCGTCTTTATCGTGCTCGGCGTCGTCTTCTTCCTATTCCGCAGAAGCATGTCCGCGGCAGAAGGGAGGGCTTAGCGATGAACGCACCGGGGTTTGCGCTGCTGAAGAAGCTGAATCTGAACGATCCGTCGTCCGAAGGCGCGCGCTGGCAGATCACCGTCATGAAACGGAGCCGCAGCATAATTGGAAGCTTATTCTACTATTTGGTGCTGCTCAGCCTGTCGTTCGTCTTTGTATACCCGCTGTTGTTTATGATCTCGCGTTCGCTCATGCAGCCGCAGGATGTCGCCGATGCGACCGTGCAGTGGGTGCCGAAATCATTCAGTCTGGAAAACTATTCGATCGTACTGGATGCGATCCATTACTGGCCGGGCTTGGCCAACAGCGCCATCACCTCGTTCGGAAGCGCTGCGCTGCAAATCATGAGCTGCTCGGTGGTCGGGTACGGCTTTGCCCGCTTTCAATTTCCCGGCCGCGACTTATGGCTCGCGCTGGTCGTCTTCACGTTTCTGGTGCCGCCGCAGACGATCGTCGTCCCGCTGTTTATTTTCTTCAGCGATTTGAACTGGATTAATACGCATTTGCCGTTCGTCGTCCCTTCGCTGTTCGGCCATGGCCTGAAGGGCGCGTTGTTCGTGCTCATCTTCATCCAGTTCTATCGGAGGCTGCCTCATGTACTCGAAGAGGCGGCGAGGATCGACGGAGCGGGCGCGTTCCGGACCTACTGGCAAATCATGTTCCCGCTTGCGCGTCCGGCGATGCTGGTCGTCTTCCTGTTCTCGGTCGTATGGCATTGGAACGATACGTTCGAGCCGACTACCTACTTGCTCGTTCCGGAGTTTTTCAACTTGGCTCAGAACCTGGCGGTCTTCAACGGCGTCGCGAATCAGAATATCGACCAGGTGGCTCAAGCCGCGCAGGCATCGGGAGCGATCGTCCAGGCACCGACATTGATGAATCAGATTATGGCCGGCGTCATGCTGACCATTGCTCCGATTCTTCTGCTATACTTGTTCGTACAGCGGTATTTTGTCGAAAGCATTGAACAGTCGGGCATTGCCGGCGAATAAGATGCGGATGGATAGATTGTCACCATAGAATCGCTGCGAAGCCGCGCTCCCCTCCCGAACGGGAGCCGCGGCTTTGTCAGTCATAAGGGAGTAATCGCTTTCATTTTACTATTCGTTATCATATGAATTCATGTCGGAGGTGGCCGTACAGTGCCCTTAAGAAAAAGATTCCCTCATTTATCTATGACGCTGTTTCTCATGATCGCCCTCTTGTTCACAACATTGAGCTTCGATGCTTCATCAGCAGCCGCATCTACGTTTACATACACAAATCCGATTAATACGGCCGGCGCCGACCCGTTTGTCATGCTGCATACCGACGGTTATTACTATTTCATGCGTACATTGGGCAATCGGCTGGATATTTGGAAATCGCGATCGTTGACCGGAATGGACCTTGGAGAGCGAAAGACGGTTTGGGAGGCTTCTTCTGGATTGAGAGACATCTGGGCTCCCGAAATCCATCATCTGGATGGAAAATGGTATATTTACTATACGGCCAATACGGGATGCGGGGATAATTGCCGGGGGATCTACGTGCTGGAGAACGCTTCCGCCGATCCTTTGCAGGGCGAGTGGGTCGATAAAGGGAAGGTGAATACGCAGTACGCGGGCCTGGACGGTACGGTCTTTGACCATAACGGGCAGCGGTACTTCATGTACGCGGCCTATGGAAATTGGTCCGGTGCGCACGGCAGCGCAATCGCAATCGCGCCGATGTCCAATCCCTGGACATTGGCAGGCGATAACGTTATTTTGACCAAACCCGAGTACAGCTGGGAACAGAAAGGGATGCATGTCAACGAGGGTGCAGTTATTCTGAAACGAAACGGCAGCCTCTTTCTGATCTATTCCGCAAGCGCCTGCTGGGAGGATGATTACGCACTCGGCATGCTGACGGCTTCGGAAACGGGCAGCTTGCTCGATCCCGCAGCCTGGACCAAATCCGCACAGCCGGTATTCGGCAAATCGGCGGCAAACGGCGTCTACGGTCCCGGGCATAATTCATTCGTCCCCTCGAAGGACGGTACGCAAGATTTGATCGTCTACCACGGCAACAACGGCGCCGGTCAAGGATGCGGCCCTCGTCCGACAAGGATACAGCCGTTTGGCTGGAAGGCCGACGGTTCTCCGGATTTCGGCGTTCCGACGAACGGACCTCTTGAAGTTCCAGCGGGCGATTATCGAATCGAAGCGGAGCACGGTACGTTAGACAAGGCGGGCATCAAGGAAGAGAAGGACGCATCGGGCGGCAAAGCCGTCAGACTCAATAACAAGAATAGTTCCTTGTTGATCGAAGACGTGAACGTACCGGAGGGTGGTACGTATACCCTTACGATTGGATATTCGAACAGCGCCGGCCCTAATGCCCTGCAGCAAGTATCCGTGAACGGAATGCCAGAGACAACGGTCTCCTTGCCGCATACGGGAAGCAAGCAATTTGCCGAGATTAGCATGCAGGTCGAGCTGAAGAAGGGCTACCGGAATACGATCCGGTTTGCGAAAGGCAAGCATTCCGTCGAGATCGACTACATCGAACTATCCGGCGATAACGCCTTCTCGGTCAAATCCGGTGCCGAGTATATGCTGATCAATCCGCACGGCGGCAAAGCGCTCGAAGCCATTGGCGCCGATACGGAGAATGATGTTCCTATACGGATGGGGGATGATCGGAATGGCATTGCCGCCCAACGCTGGCAAATTGTCGATCTTGGGGATTCCACCTATGCATTGATCCATCAAGGCAGCGGCAAGGCCTTGACCGTTCAAGATCCCCAAGCCCCATGGGGAGCGGTCGTCATTCGGGACAATCAAGGATTGGATACGCAGAGATGGAAGATCCTCGATACCGGCAGCGGCTACTGCAAATTGATCAATGTAGGAACGGGTAAAGCCTTGGATGTAGGAGGAGCAAGCATCGACAGCGGAGCGGGTGTCGGAACCTGGCAGGACCTCCAAGGCGGAATCGCGCAATTCTGGTTGTTGTACCAATTGGATTAGCTTGTTCGTGCGACCGTCGTGGAGTGGAGATGGAGCAGTATCGTATTCGCTTCAACCTGCTAGCGGTTGTTCATCGGTTTACAGGGTCGCGCATTGCCTGGTGAATAAGATGCGCATGGATAGATTGTCATCATAGAATCACTGCGAAGCCGCGCTCCCCTCCCAAACGGGAGCTGCGGTTTCGTCGGTCACAGGGAAGTAATCGCTTTCATTTGCATATTGGAGGATGCGGAGTTGGGCAACTTAACGAAGTTATTTGCTATCAGGCGAAGCATTCAAGCGAAAATTTTTGTTTCGTTCAATTTGCTTACGTTTCTGGCCATGTTTGCAATGACCTGGATTTGGTATGACAACTCGACTGCAATGCTAAAGCGAAACGCGACGCGGTATGTCATGGACAATATTAAAGACGCCAACCATAGCCTAGATTTGATGATGAGCGATTTCATGAGCCTGATCACGCTCGTATCGATGAACAAGGAGAACGTCGTGAAGGCGATGATGCCTAAGAGCGGGCTGACCGATTACGAACGCTTTCTGAACCGGCTGAAGGTCGAATCGTTCCTGCAGTCCATCTATTCTTTCAATAGCAGCATTCTGGCCATCGATGTCCTGGATTCGAAAGGTCAACTATATTCGGCCGGAGATCCGAAGCTCTATTATCGAGAGCTTGAGGACATATGGATGGAGGAGGTGAAGGAGGCCGCCGGCAAAATCAGGTCTTTTCGGGTCAGCCTGCAGGATGGGCTTGATCCGGAAAGCGATGAATCGCATCTGATCGCGATCGGTCAAGCGATCATGAAGAACGGCCGCCCCGTCGGAGCCGTTTTTCTGTATATCCGCTATACCGCGATCAGCCATCTGTTTGACTCCCAGCCGCTCGAAGGAACGCAGGTGATGCTCATCGGACAGGACGGAAGTCCGATCTATCATTCCGATCCGGATCTGCTCCGCATGGAGTTCGCGGATGATCCCGACTTGACGCAAAATCTGCGCCGCATCCAGCACGAGGGAGGCGAAATGGACTTTCAGCGGAATGGCTGCCCCGTGCTGATCTACCGCTCCGATCAAACGATGTGGACGACGGTCGGCATTATCCCGGTCGAGTCGCTCATTCACGATTCGCGGGAACTGAGGGACAAGACGTTCTGGCTGGTAGGCGTCGTGCTGGCCGCCGCGCTGTTCGTATCGATTGCGTTGTCCCGGCATATGACCCGAAATATCGAACGGCTAAGCGTCGCGATGAAGGAGGTGGAGGACGGTAATTTGAAGCTTCCAGCCCTGCCCCGCTCAAGGGATGAGATCGGGCAGCTATCCGACCGGTTTGCCGCCATGATGCGGACGATTCAATCCCTAATTCGCGATATCAAGGAGAAGGAGAAGAAGAAGCGGGAGGTGGATTTAAAGGCGTTACAAACACAGATTCATCCGCATTTTCTGTACAATACGCTGAATACGATCCGTTACTTGGCGAAGCTGCAGCATGTCCCCAATATCGAGGAGGTGACCGGATCGCTGATCGAGCTGCTGCGAAGCGTCTCCGGCCGGGGGCAAGATTACGTCACGATGGTGGAGGAACTGGCGAACATCGCCAATTACGTCAATATTCAGCGATACCGGTTCGCCGAGGATTTCGAAGTCCATTACGATGTTGACGATGATTTGCTCCGCTGCCGGATCATTCCGCTGCTTCTTCAGCCGCTCGTCGAAAATTCACTGCTGCACGGTCTGGTCGGGCACGAGGCGGAACGGATCGGCACAATCGTCATCCGCATCGCCAAATGCCCGGACGGCCGGTCGTTTCTCGTTCAGGTCACGGACAACGGGCCGGGCATGCCGCCGGGGAGGCTGCAGGCCATTCAAGAGAACGCAAGCGATGACCGGCAGATGTTCGGGATCGGGCTCAGCAACGTTCATGAGCGGATCCGGCTGTCGTATGGGGAGCCCTACGGGCTGCGGTTGGAGAGCGAGCCCGGCATCTATACGAGAGCCGAGCTTCATTTGCCCATCCTGTATGAGAAACGTTCGGCTTAATGCCATTGCAAGTGCGTGTTTAATCGGACAAGTTTACAGCACCGAGAGATGGCTTTATGTATAACCTCTATTATCGGAAACGACGAAGGAGGAGAACGCGATGCATCAGGTTGTCATTGTGGATGATGAAGTGCTCGCCCGGAATCACCTGCTCAAGCTTATCGCCTGGGAGGCCCACGGCTATCGGATATGCGGGGTTTTCGACAGCGGGACGGCAGCGGTGAAGCAGCTGCCGGCGCTTCAGCCCGATATTATCATATCGGACGTGTACATGCCGGGAATGGACGGCGTGGCGCTGTCGGGCCATCTGAATACGGCCCGGCTTACCGCCAGGCTCATTATGCTGAGCAGCTATGACCGGTATGACTATGTGAGGGAGACGTTCCGTAATGGCGCCGTCGATTACTTGCTCAAAGACCGGCTCAGCCCGGAGTCTCTGCTTGCGGCGCTCGAGAAGGCCAGAAGCGGGCTGAAAGAATACGAGGCGGACGCTAGTGCCGCTGCCGCTCCTTCGCCGCTGCCCGTCTGCAGCGATGCGGAGAGAAGGCGCATCGTCCGAAACGGTCTGCTCGGGCAAGACGCCGCGCCGGCCGTCTCTCTTCAGCAGATGGCTAACTGCGGGCTGGACAAGGATTGCTTCATCGTTATTGCACTGCGAATAACGAACGGCGAATCGTTGACCAAGCGGTTTACCGAGAAAGAAAAAGAGCTGTGGGTCCAATCTCTACTCGCCTTGCATGAACAGAACTTCACCGGCACGATGGCGTATATCGGCGAGAGCCGGTTTGCCGTCCTGTATCCGGCTGCATCGTATCGCAGCGAGCTGAAGCTCGGTGAGGACATACGTCACTATGCGACTCGGCTAGCCGCGCTGTATGCGAAATTTATGAACGTGCAGCTTGCCTATGGGATAAGCGCACCGTTCAAGGAAGCCGGCCTAATGGCGGCTGCGTTCTCGTCTGCAATGGAGCAAATCGATACCGCCAATGACGGCCAAGATCCGTCCGCCGCCGATCAAGAGCCGTTACCCGGCGATGTGCCGGTTATCGGCGTCAGGGAGGAGGCGGAGCTGATCGAAGGGTTTACGGATATTCAGACGAAAGGTGCTTCCCCCTACGTGAAGAAAGCGGTCGGCTGCATGCGGGACCGATATCGCGAGGACTTGTCGCTTGGCGAGGTAGCCGGCCATATCGGCATTCATCCGGCTTATTTGAGCCGTTTGTTCCGGCAAGAGATGGGCGTGCCGTTCGTCGAATATTTGAACAAGATCCGCATTGAGTCGGCGAAGACGATGATCGGCGGCGGATTGAAAATTAAAGATATCTACGAACAAGTCGGATTTCATAATTACAATTACTTCTTCAGGGTGTTCAAGTCGGTGGAAGGCATGACCCCGACCCAATACGAGAGGCGGAAGAGGGCGGTTGGTTTAAGGGAAGCGAAAAGCGAGGGAAGGCGATGAGAATAACGCGAAATAGCCGTTTATTGATGACTGCAATCGTGCTGCTCACACTGGGGATTGCCGGCTGCGGCTCCAGCCAGTCCGTTAATCGCAGTGATTCGGATGCGGTCTCTGTCGTGCAGAAGAAATACAAAATTACATTCTGGAAATGGATTCCGTCTCCCGACCAAATGCCGAAGCTGGAACGGGCATTCGAACAGCTCAACCCCGACATCGATCTCGTCGTCAAGCATATCGGGGAATCGGGCGCATTCTTCCAGAAGCTGGCTGTCGGGCTCGCCAGCGGCAACGGGCCGGACGTCATCGCCATGCAGGTCGGCGCGAATGCCAATCAGTTCAAGTCTTACCTGGAACCGCTGCGGCCATATGCCGAGCGAACCTGGGGAACGGAGTGGCGCTCGAAGTTTCTCGATATCGCTCTGAAGCAGGCCGCTTTCTCGGGCGAAGATTACTATGTGCTGCCCGGGGGCATGACCGTAGCGCCGATTATTTTATATAACGACAAGCTGTTTCAGAAGCACGGACTGCAGCCGCCGACGACGTATGATGATCTAACGCATATTGTTGCTGTGCTCTCCAAAGCCGAACCGGGCATGTTTCGGGGAATCGGAATCGGAGCGAAGGAAGGCTGGGCTTGCCGCGACGTGTTCATGGCGATTGCCGGTCAAGTGGCGCCGGGGAGCGTGTATCAAGCGGAGCAGGGGCTCCTT
Organism: Paenibacillus spongiae; assembly: GCF_024734895.1. NCBI lineage: Bacteria > Bacillati > Bacillota > Bacilli > Caryophanales > Paenibacillaceae > Paenibacillus > Paenibacillus spongiae. Next base: position 6,138,156 of record NZ_CP091430.1, on the reverse strand, counting down.
CCCTGGACCGATCCGCTGCTCGTGGAATCGTTCCGCTGGTGGCAGCGGATGTTTGCGGAAGGCATCTTCTCAACAGACGCGTTTCATCACTCCGTCTACCCGGACGCGTTCCGACAGTTCAACAGCGGCAAGCAGGCTATGGTGAGCCTCGGCTCCTGGCAGCTGAGCAGTATGACGAGGCAATCGGCAGGAATGCTTTACGACCCGCCCCGGTTCGGGATGTTCCCGCTGCCGCAGCTCATAGAGGCAGGCAAGCGCAATGTTACGGCCACTGTCGACATTGCCTGGGGGATGAACAAAGATTCACGGAACAAAGGCGCCGTGTGGCGGTTCATACAATTTATGACCGTCGGCGAGGGACAGCAAATGTGGACTGAAATGCTGCAGGTTCTCCCCAGCGCTTCCGAAGTGAGGGTGGACGAAGAGTGGATGTACGGTACCGTCGAGAAGGAGGCGCTCCGGATGACGCTCGAATATTTGAATAAGGGCGTATCCGGACCGAGGGAGCTGCAGGAATCGGATGTCCAGCAGTCGCTGTTCCTCGTCCTTCAAGCGCTTGCCTTCGGGAGCATAACGCCTGACGAAGCGGCCTACCAGATGCAGCAGAGCTTTGAGAAAGGATGATGATGCAATCCGCATCCGTCATATGGTTAAAGCAGTCAGTCGGACATCGTGAATGGAAACCGCTATTGGCGGATTTTTCGGTGCGGAAGGCCTGTCTGCTTTGTTGTTATTGTTATATAATGGAAAAGTGCCCGGATTTGGGGAGCAGCGGGTACTGCCTGTTATTCCTATTAGTCGAAAAGAGGCGGTTGTGAATGGAGAATAGAATCACGACAAGGGTAAACCTGGAGCATTACGGTTTTGCCGGAATGGATGCCTCGCAGCTCGGGGCGATCAAGTCTGCTGCGGATTACTACCATATCGCTATAACGCCAACGCGCATATATGGGATGACAGGGCTCGCCTTTCTTCATGTGCTTGATGAGCGCGCCATACATCCCAATGCAGGTCCGCCGATACCGGACATTTATAGACTCGCAAGCAATCTTGGGGTACATATAGAAGGAATTCACGCGCATGCGGACGGCGAAACTTTCGCCGACCTGCAAGCCGAGGCGTGGAACAGGGCGAGAGCGGCAGTGGATTCCGGCAAACCTGTGTTTGCCAAGAATATCGCTCAGCTTGACCAGACCAGCGTTATAACGGGGTATGATGAGACGGGTTACTATATCGATTCATGGCATACGGGTTATCAGCATAGTGAAGATGTCATTCCTTGGAACTTGCTAGGCTTAAGCCGCTGTCCATGCGTGAATTGTGCCCTGGAACGCAGCCAAGCCGAACCAAGCGCTGCAACCGGCGGAGTAGTCTCCTTGCATTGGGCCAGTCCTGCCGCAGCGGAAGATGAATTAGCCGCATTCGAGGAAGCCCTCCGGTTTGTCCTGCGATTGAATACTGAAGCTGCTTATGAAGAATTCGGGCAAACCTATTATGTCGGCCCCAGAGCTTACGAGGAGTGGATCGCGGCGATAGAACGCGATGCTGTTCTGAAGTATGATTTTGCCCTGGTTATCGAGGTTGTCAGCGAGGCCAGATTACATGCGAAGCTCTTTCTGGAAGAGATGAAGGATGCATGCAGCGCAGAAGCGCGGCAGGCGGTTGATGAAGCTATCCAGCTCTACAGTGAAATATCAATGCGAGTCAGAAGGTTGAAAGAACAGTATCCCTACGAGCAGCCGCGCGAGTTGTTTGGCCGGGGCGATAAGGAAGATTTGCTTGCGAGTTTGAGAGAGATCTCGGTATTGGAGCAGCGGGCTTTAGGATCGCTGCAGCAAATTCAATTATCGCTTTAATAGGTAGCGGCTGCTGCAGTTACCCCTGGATGACCGACTCAAGCACGACTTGATATACAGATTGCCCCGCAGCGGATACACTGAGATCATCTCGAACGAAAGGGTGATAGCCGTGTTTAATATGGTCAAAGTAGGCAGAAATATTGCCAAGTTGAGGAACCAGGCGGGGATGACTCAGATGGGATTGGCGGATCAGCTTGGCATTCGCCATCAGGCGGTCAGCAACTGGGAACGGGGAGAGACGATGCCCGACATCTCCAAGCTTCCCCAGCTCGCTGAAGTATTTGGCGTAAGCATCGACGAGATTCTCGAGAATGGCAAAGGAACCGAGCTGCTCAAGCATATGCTCAACCGAACCGCCGACGGTTATCTGCAGCAGCATGAGCTATCGATACAGGAAATCTCGGAAGTTGCTCCGATACTTAGAACAGAGCAGGTCGAAGAGGTGTTTGAAAGCGTTAAAGAGAAGGTGGCATTAGACGAGCTTGCGCCTATAGCGCCGTTCTTGAGTGAAGAATTGATCGGCGAATGCGCGAGAAAGTCGTTTGATGCTGGAGGATTATCTTCTTTGTTATCCATGGCCCCATTCATCAGCGACGAAGTGCTGGACGAATGCGCGCGGAAAGCCTTCGGGCAGGAGGGGATTCATGCCCTTCAATCGATCGCGCCATTCCTTAGCGAAGAGGTGATTAGCGAATGCGCGAGAAGCGCATACGAAGCCGGCGGGATAACGTCTCTGGTATCGATAGCTCCCTTCATCAGCGACGAAGTGCTGGACGAATGCGCGCGGAAAGCCTTTGGACAGGAGGGGATTCATGCCCTTCAGTCGATCGCGCCATTCCTTAGCGATGAGGCGATTAGTGAATGCGCGAGAAGCGCATACGAAGCCGGCGGGATAACGTCTCTGGTATCGATGGCTCCCTTCATCAGCGATGAAGTGCTGGACGAGTGCGCGCGGAAAGCCTACGAGCAAGGAGGGATCTCTGTCCTTCAATCGATCGCGCCCTTCATTAGCAGCGATGTAATCGACGAATGCGCGCGGAAAGCCTACGAGCAAGGAGGGATCTCTGCCCTTCAAACGATGGCGCCCTTCATCAGCAGAGATGTAATCGACGAATGCGCGCGGAAAGCCTACGAGCAAGGAGGGATCTCTGCCCTTCAAACGATGGCGCCCTTCATCAGCAGCGATGTAATCGACGAATGCGCGAGAAAGGCCTATGAAACTGGAGAGAAATCATCTCCTCCGCTCTTCATCTAATCAACTTGAAGGACGTGGCACAGAAAGTTTGGATCGGGTTTTATCCGGATTTCCAAAAAGCCGCCATTACGCCTACGGTCAATTCACGGAGTCGCCGCTATTTGTCTGGACGATCGGGTACATCTGCGGCGTGTATTGGAGAACCTGCTGTCAACGCTTTACGTCACGGCCAGGAAGGCCGAGAAATTGGCATTGAGGTTCGGAGGAAACGGATTTTGTGTGGGGAGATATATGGGATCGCGTCAGAGGAATTCCATCGTAAGATTTGCATAGGGTTTTTGAACGTTTCTATACGAAGGGGCTGTCTCCCAAGCGATCGTAATCACTTGGTCGATAGCCCCTCGCCCTTATAACAGTTGCTGGCCGCCGTATTCGGGCCTGTTATTCGTCTGTCCAACACATAACCGGGCGCTTCCTTGACCAAATCGACCCGGGCAACGGGCAGGAGCAATATGAAAAGGCAGGTACGGCGGCGATAATCGCCAACACATATCGAAAGAGCATCGAGCGAATGCTCTTTTTTTCTTTTCGTTCTATAATCGAATCAAATGAGTTGGAGGTGGATTAATGATGTCCAAGCCTGTGCTAACGGTTCTGATCGTAGATGACGAGCAGCCGCTGCGGGAAGATCTGCGCTCTTTTCCTTGGCCGGATTATGGGGCGGAGCTTGCAGGCGAAGCGGAGAACGGGGAAGAAGCGCTGCAGATGTGTGACGGCTTGCGGCCGGATGTTGTCATTACCGACATTACGATGCCGGTCATGGACGGGCTTGAGCTGTGTCGGCGGCTTCGCGGCCGTTATCCGCTAACCCAGATCGTACTGCTCACGTGCCACAGCGAATTCGAATATGCCCGGGAAGCGCTGAAGCTCGGGGCACTCGACTATTTGATCAAAGTGGCGCTGGACGAGGAAGATATGCGGGCGGTACTGGACAAAGCACGGGAAGCGATCCGCCGTGAGTATGCCAACCGGCGCAGCGAGCGGTACGGAAGACGCACCGAGCTGTCGCGGCTGCTGGCTCAGCTGCTGAAAGAAGGCGAAGGACCGGACGATCTGGTCGGGCGGCTATGGGCCGGCGATGCAAGCGCAATCCCGGAGAAGGGTGAAGTGGCAAGCCCGCTTATTACGGCCAGGCTGCATGCGGTGTTCAAGCCGGAATACCGCTACGAAGTCATCGTTGCGCTGCATCAGGCTCTGGACGAGCAGCGGCTGCTTCCGCACGATCAGTTCGATTGGACGCCGCTTGGCGAATCGGATCATATGCTGTGGTTTAATTCCGCTTCCTCTGCGGCATGGGACCGGGAACAATTCAGGCAAACGGCGGAGAAACTGATGATTGCGCTGCAGCATGGACTCGACCGCCAGCTTCCTTACTTAAGCGGAGAGGTAAAGCTGTATACGCTCCTGGGAGGTCCCGTAACCGACACGGCGGGTTTGCTTGCGGCGATCAAGCGGTCGGAGCCGGGGCCGTCGATCGCCTACTTCCACAATTCCGGCGAAGTGCTATCCGATTCGCAGGCAGCCGGCCGCCCCGAGTCCGCAGAGAGCGGAACGGGGGAGCCCCGGAAATGGCGCAAGGAAGTGCAATTGGCGATGCAGTTGATGGCGCGGAAGCTTGCGGAACCGATAACGTTGACGTCGATTGCGGAGGAGGTCGGATTGAGCTCTTTTTATTTAAGCCGGCTGTTCCGGGAAGAAACCGGGGAATCGTTCAACGATTATTTGACCCGGCTGAGAATCGATCAGGCCATCCGGCTGCTGCAGACGACGTCGCTGAAAGTGTACGAAGTAGCCGGGCGGGTCGGCATACCGAGCTACCGTTATTTCTCCGTCGTATTCCGAGGAAGAACCGGTGTCTCCCCCACCGAATTCAAGAAAGGATGATACGAAAGTGCCGCGATTGACCCGATGGATAAGCAGCCTAAGTATCGCGTTGAAGCATTTCTTGTTTCTGTTTATCGGCACGCTGCTGCTCTACGGCCTGCTCGCTTGGCTGAATTTGAAGGATGCGGAGCAACTGTTCCGCAAACAGGTGGTAAGCGATGCGGAGATCATCATCGATCGGACCAATCTCTACTTAAACGCCTATCTGGACAATGTGCAAAGCATATTGCTGCTGCTCTCAGCCCGTTCGGACCTGCTTGACGAGGGCAAGGAAGACGAAGCGGTGAAGCTTCTGCGTCAATACGCCGCGCCGAACAGCACGCTGTATCGGACGCTCTATCTGGTTCGGACCGATGGCAAGGTATTGTCCAATACGCAGGTCAACTTCGAAATAATGGGCAATCCCGCCCTCGGGAGCCTGCTGGAGCAAGCTAGAAGCAGCTACGGCGTCTTCATAACGGAGCCTTACGAATCGCCGCTGTCCGGCCGGACGGTCGCCTTCGTGCTTCCGATTGCCGGCAAGGACCGAAGCTTCAAAGGAATGGCGGTCGTGGAAATCGATTTGAACAAGCTGACCGGACTGCTCGCCACGTTCATGAATACGAAAAATCAGACGTTCGCGATCGTAACGGGCAAAGGAAATGCGGTGCAGTCGTTCGAAACCAGCCTGCCGCTCAGCTTCTACCGCCTGCTGCCCTATCATACGGATGTCTTTCCGCCCCGGCTCGATTCGTCATTTCTGGCGGAGATGACCAATCTTAAAACGGGCGTGTCGCAAATCGACGGGCCGACCGGCAAGCTGGTTGCGGTCAAGGCCGGGATGAACCGGCTCGGGTGGCATTTTATTGCATTCTACGAAGACAGCTATTTCTATCAGAATATAACGGCGTTATACCGCAATTACGGGAATGTCGCCCTGGTTTGGGTGGTCCTGCTGCTGTTCGGTTCCTACTTGCTGAGCCGGTATTTCGCCCATCCCATCCGGACGCTGGTCGCCAAGATGAACCGGGTGCGGGAGGTGGAGGTGCTGTCTGGCATTACGGTAAACCGGAACGACGAAATCGGCAAGCTGGCCAAAAGCTACAACGCGATGATGGAACGCATTCAACACCTAGTGCACGAAATAAAAGAAGCCGAGACGCGCAAGCAGCAGTACGAGCTCAAAATGCTGCAGAGCCAGATCGCGCCGCATTTCCTGTACAATACGCTCGCCTGCATAAGCAGTCTTGCGAAGCAGCAGAAAACCGGTGCAGTTCGGGAAACGATCAAATCGCTCGTCGGTCTGCTCTCGTTCAGCTTCGACAAGAAGAGCGAGTTCGTGACGCTGGAGGAGGAACTGGAAGGCTTGCGGATGTACGTTCATATCCAGCAGGTGAGATATGGAGACAAATTTGCAGTGCAGCTCGATACCGAACCGGCCGCGCTGCGCTGCGTCATGCTGAAGCTGACTTTGCAGCCGCTCGTGGAGAACGCGATCTTTCACGGACTTGCGCCGCTGAAACGGGAAGGAACAATTCGGATTCGCACGAAGCTGGTCCGCGGGCGGCTCGTCATCATTATGCGGGACAACGGGGCGGGGATGGATGCGGCCCGTCTCGAGAGCGTCTTCTTGGAGCGGCGGAAGGCGCCGTCTAACAAGCACCGGTTTACGGGCATCGGCGTTATGAACGTGCACGAACGTATCCGGCTTCATTACGGAGAGCCCTACGGTCTCCGTATTTTCAGTCTGCCGGACATAGGCACGCTGATTCGGATCGAGCTCCCAGCTTCCCTGCATGATGATATGGAAGCATACCCGTAAGCGTTTGCAATAATTGAAACAGTTTCGCAGAATCACTGCATAGAACGCCGGAAATGCGCCTGCTATACTGGAAACACGCAAATGAAAGCGCACACATGAAGACGGTGGGGTGATTCGATGGATAAGCTAGCGGTTCCGGTGACGGTTCCCAAAGCGGCGGGACCACAGCAAATCAAGCAGCTGGGCAAGAGAGCATGGGCCTTTCGCGCCTTCTATATCATGCTGCTGCCTGGAGTTATTTACTACATTTTGTTCCGCTATTTGCCCATGTACGGGGTCATCATCGCATTCAAGGATTACAGCATGGTTGACGGCATTCTCGGCAGCGGTTGGGCGGATCCGTGGTACAAATACTTCACGCAATTTTTCAATTCGCCTTATTTCTCGCAACTGCTCGTCAATACGTTTCTGATCAGCTTCTACAAGCTCATATTTGGTATCGTGCCGCCGATCGCCATGGCGCTGCTTCTCAACGAATGCCGGTTGAAGTGGTTCAAGTCCGTCGTACAGACGCTGACGTACATGCCGCATTTCCTGTCGTGGGTTATTATTTACGGCATTCTGCTCGCGCTCATGTCGCAGAGTTCCGGCTTGTTCAACCGTTTGCTCGAGGATGCGGGCTTGTCGTCCATTCCATTCCTGACATCCCCCGACCATTTCCGCGCGATTCTAGTGGGTTCGGAAATATGGAAGGACCTCGGTTGGGGAGCGATCATTTATTTGGCGGCGATGACGGGCATCGATCCGACTCTCTATGAGGCGGCGAAGGTCGACGGCTCCGGGAGACTGCGGATGATCTGGCATATTACGCTCCCCGGCATCCGCAACGTGATCGTGCTGCTGCTCATTCTGAAGCTCGGTCAGATCATGGACGCCGGCTTCGATCAGATTTATATTTTATACAACATTCAGGTGTATTCGGTAGCCGATATTCTCGATACCTGGGTGTTCCGCACCGGTCTCCAGCAGCTTAATTTCAGTCTTGGAGCGGCGGTCGGCCTGTTCAAATCGGCCATCGGCCTCGTGCTCGTGCTCGGCTCCAATCAATTGGCCAAGAAATGGGGCGAAGGCATATGGTAAAAAGCTTGGAGGACCGTATCTTCAACCTGCTGGTCTGCCTGTTTCTCGGACTGGCTGCGCTTGGAGCGATATTGCCGCTTATGTACGTTGTATCCGTATCCATCACTCCTATATCGGAAGTGCTCAAGAACGGCGGGTTCATTCTTATTCCAAAAGCGGTTACGTTCTCGGCCTACGAGCAGCTGTTTACGCAGACGGGCATTCCCCGGGCGTTCGCCGTTACCGCCTTCATTACGATTGCCGGCACCGCCGTCAACCTGGTTCTGACCGCCTTGATGGCTTATCCGCTCAGCCGCAAGCTGATGCCGGGCCGCAGCTTCTTCCTGCTTATGATTCTGTTCACCATGCTGTTCAGCGGGGGGATCATTCCGACGTATCTGGTCGTAAAGTCGCTCGGCCTGCTCGATTCCGTCTGGTCGATGATACTGCCGAACGCCGTCTGGAGCTTCAACGTGCTTATTATGAAAAGCTTCTACGAAGGGATGCCGGAGGAGCTGTTTGAATCTGCGCGGATCGACGGTGCGAAGGAGCTGCGTATTTTACTGCAAATCGTCGTACCGCTGTCCGTCCCTTCCATGCTGACGATCGGCTTGTTCTATATGGTCGGCCATTGGAACGAGTTTTTTCAGGCCATTATGTATGTAACCGACCGTTCGCTGTTTCCGCTGCAGGTCATTATTCGCGAAATTCTGATGATGACCCAGCAGCCCCTTGAAAATGCCGAGAACGTGCTGCCGACCGAGACGATGCAGATGGCGGCCGTCATTACGGCAAGCCTTCCGATCATCGTGGTGTATCCGTTCATCCAGAAGCATTTTACGAAAGGAATGCTGCTCGGCTCCGTCAAAGGTTGAACGCCGGTTCGGCCAGCCATCTGCTTGGCACTGCAGGGCTGAAGCAGCGGCGGCTGACGGATTCACATAAGCAATATGGCTTTTTAATATGGAATTTGAAAGGGGCTGCATAGCACGATGAAAAAGACAAAACGGGTTGCGTTGACTACTATTATCGTTCTGCTGGGCATGTTGCTGGCGGCGTGCGGCAACGCGAAACCGAAGGAGACGGGCGCCGGTGGACTAGCGGATTCTCCCGCACCGGCGAAATCATCCGGTAAAGCGGTAAAGCTCGATATTATCGAGCCGGGCAACGGCCTGCCTTCACCAGACCAGGATACGATCAAGCAGGAGCTGGATAAAGCGCTGGGGACCGATTTGAACTTGACGGTGTATGCTTCAGGGGACGATTACAAGAACCAGCTGAACGTCCGGATGGCGTCAGCCAATTTCCCGGATCTGTTTACGGTGGACCGTCAGCAGCTGAAACAATTTTCCGAACAGGGACTGCTGCTCGATCTGACGGCTTACCAGGATAAGCTGAAGCCGACGATCGATTTTATCGGGGAAGACAGTTTGAAGAAAGGAACGATGAACGGCAGCGTGTATGCGATCGCCAAATCGCCGCAAATTCCGTACAACACATACTGGGTGCGCAAAGACTGGCTGGATAAGCTGCAGCTGCAGCCGCCGAAGACGCTCGACGAGCTGTATACGGTCGCCAAGGCGTTCACGGACGGCGATCCCGACGGCAATGGCAAGAAGGACACATTCGGCATAACCGGAGGCAAAATGGGTGCGTTCAACACCATATTCGGCGCTTACGGCATCGGATTCGAAGGCGGCCCTAGCTTGTACATTCACGACAATAAACTGATTAACTCGCTATATGACCCGAATATGAAGGATGCGCTGACCTATATCAAGAAGCTTGTCGACGCGGGCGCCGTAGACCCCGAGCTGATGGCGAATTCCGGTCTGCAGCATCAGGAGAAAGCGATTAAAGGGCAGGTGGGCATTATTTATATCGATTGGCCGAATATTACGAAAGATCAGTTCGCCGAACAGATCAAAGCGGTCAATCCGAACGCGGAATGGATGCAGCTGGAGGCTCCCCAAGGTCCCGGCGGCCAGTATGTCAGCTCGTGGGATGTCGGGATGACGCCGGCGCTCTATGCGATTCCGAAATCGCTCGAGAAAAATCCGGAGAAGCTGAACAAAGTGATCGAGATGTTGAACTATGTTTCCACGGACGGCTCCAAGCTTGTGCAGTACGGCGTTGAAGGAAAGCATTACAATCTGGATGGCGATACCGTCGTTCCGACGGAGCTGCTTGGCAAGGAAGGGGCATATTTCTGGCTGTATCAGTTTACCGGACGTCCGGAAATGGAATATTTGCAGGTGAAGTTCGCGAAACAGAAGCCGTATATCGAATTTGCCGACAAGCAGCCTCATATCCAATCATATGGCGGTTTCATCGATTACCCGGAAGGCTACAACGCCGTCGATGCAACGCGCTATATTGAGGAAGAGCTGACCAAGTTCATTTACGGCAAGCGACCGATCGGCGAATACGACACGTTCCTCCAGACACTGGAATCGTCCATGAATTACAAGGTGTATATGGAAGAAGCGGAACGTCAGTTAAAGGAGCTTGGCTACTTGAAATAACAGAGGATTGCGGGCTGCGGCACGTAAGAAGGCGGGAAGCTTTCTTTCGTGCCTGGTTGCCCTCCTGTTCAGAGAGTAGGCCGCGAACAATCGAGATGAATCGAAAGTCTATAAAGCCGGCTTAACCGTAGGCATGATCGTTTTTAGCTCGCGTAGTTGATGAGTCTGGAAGTATCGATAAAACTTTGAGGGGGGATGTACAATGACTGTTCAACTGGCCGTTCCGGAATTAGCCAAGCAGTTTCAAGAAGAGGGTTACTTGCTGCTTAAGGGCGTGTTGTCCGCGGATAAGGTGGCGCGGTTAAATGCCGCTATTGACGGAATATTGGCGGAAGAGCCGGAATCGCTCTCTTATAACGTTTATAACAGCGTAGAGCGTCATGACGAAATCGCCTCTTTAATCGATGAACCGGCCGTACTGCCGCTTATCGTTCAACTGCTTGGATACAACATCCAGCTGCACATTTCCCATCTGACCGTGCGGAAACCTAATCCGCAGGATATCAAGACGGCCACGGGCAGCTTCATCAACTGGCATCAAGACGGACCACATCCGCGGTTCCCGACCATCGATGGCCTTACTTCGACGTATTATATTAAAACTTGTTATATATTGAGTGATATGTCTGAGCCGGATCGCGGCAATACGAAGATCATCCCGCGTTCGCATAACCGTGTATACCGTCCCGATTCACAAAATGTACGCGATCAGCTGCCGGACGAAATTCAAATTTGCGGCATGCCGGGAGACGTTTTTATTTTTCCGCAAAATCTGTGGCATGCCGGGGCGCCGAACCGTTCCGGACATACGCGCCGTCAGCTGTTCCTCGGGTACAGCCCGATCTGGATACGCCCGATCGATTACCGGACCGCTTCGGAACGTCTGCTCAAGGATGCGAGTCCGATCCGCAGGCAGCTGCTCGGCGACATCAGCGACAACCCGTTCAACTATTATGTTCCGGATGATTCCATGATACCATTGAAGCAAATACTACCAGCAGAAAGCCCGGATTCGGAAGGCAGCGCATATAAGCAGGAATAACTGGCATATTACCTTGTCAAAGCGGGAACGGAGGCGGTATAACCGTGGCAACCAGACAAGAAGTGGCGGACCGGGCCGGAGTGTCCGTCGCCGTCGTCTCGTACGTATTAATAACCGCAATTTGGTGAAGGAGGCAACCCCGCGCAAGGCGCTGGATGCGATTGAACAGCTCGGTTATCGGCCAAATCAGACGGCGCGCAGCCTGAAGACGAAGAAATCGCAGCAGATTGCGGTTCTGGTTCCTGCCGCCTCCGGTGTTCACCGGAACCGGAACCGGTTCTAAGACGGCTTGAGGCCGTCTACGTTCTACACACGGCGGTTTTGACGGTATATGGAAGGGCTGATCCCTTTCTTGCGGCTGAACAAGCGGCTTAAGTAAAAGCCGTTCTCATACCCGCACATGTGAGCGATCCGATCGATGCTCAGCGCCGTCTCCTCCAGCAGCCGGCATGCCCGGTCGAGCCGCAGCCCGGTTACGAATTCAGTCGGCGTCATGCCGTATGCCGATTGGAATCCGCGGGTCAACTGCACGGGCGTCAGCCCGATAGCGTCCGCCAAGTTCCGCATGCTCAAGGCACTGTAAGCATTCGCGAGCAGATAATCCCGGGCGTGCTGAAAGTGCGAATCGACCGTCGGCGTCAGTCCGGCATTGATCTGAACAACCTGCTCCATAACCGCCATCCGCCACAAATCGTTTAATAGATGCTCTTCGCAGGAGCGAACAGCCCCGTCATCCTTGCCGTATGCCGGCAGTCTCCTCAAATAAGCGAAGTCGGAGGACAACCGTTCCGTATCCGATACGCTCAACTTGCCCGCCCATAAAGGCGTCTTACCGTTATCAGCTCCCGATTCCCAATGAAACTGCAGAAAATGAAAGGAAAGCGTCTCCAGCGTCTTCCGATAAAAAGACGTACCTGGCGGGCATAAAACCAAGTCGCCGAAACCGGCCTCTCCTTCATTCGGTCCGATCGCGAATGAGAACCGTCCTTCTTCGGCCGCAAACAGCGTCCAATACGGATAGCTGTCCCGTTCGAGCGCAAATTGCTTTTTCCGGTGCCAATAAACGTGACTTGCCAATCGGGCGAAACCTTCACCGTTCATGCCTAGTCCCTCCTGACTTCAACTGACTCCCAGCGGAGAGCCTTGCCTCTTGGTTTCAACTGACTCCCAGTGGAAATTATTACCTTCTACCTTCGATTAACCCTGGCAGAGAGCCTTGCTCCCTCTCATACAGACCGGTTGCTTTCGGTTGTCCCATATCTGATGATTCATCACATTTTTGAAATAAAGTATATGGTTTATTGTAATAGGATGCATGTTATTTGAAAAGAGGTTGCTATATGATGAAATAAAGGATATGAATAAAACTTGCAAAGGGGTGCGTACCGGTGAAGCAGGAGGTTGTTTATTCGGATATCACCGTAATTGGAGGCGGGTTGGCAGGCGTATGCGCGGCAGTTGCCGCAGCAAGAGCGGGTCAAACCGTGTCGCTTGTGCAGAACCGGCCGGTGCTCGGCGGCAATTCCAGCAGTGAAGTGCGGGTATGGGTGTGCGGCGCGACCGCACACGGAACGAACCGTTATGCGCGGGAAACAGGCATCATGGGCGAGATGTTCGTCGAGAACCAATTCCGCAATCCGGACGGGAATCCGTATTACTGGGATCTGGTCGTGCTGGAGACGGTGCGTGCGGAGCACAATATTACGCTGTTTCTGAACACCGACGTGCACGAGGTGGAGGCGGACGGCAGCGAGGCCGAACGGTCGATTAGGTCGGTTACCGGCTGGATGATGGGCTCGGAACGGCGGATCCGCTTCGAGAGCAGGATGTTCCTCGATTGCACCGGCGATGGTCTCGTCGGCTTTCTTGCCGGGGCGCAGTACCGGATCGGCCGGGAGGCAAGAGACGAATACGATGAAGATTGGGCGCCGCTTGCGGCAGACGGCATCACGCTGGGCAGCACCCTGCTGTTCTATACGAAAGACGCCGGACATCCGGTCAAATACGTCCCGCCGGGCTTTGCGGTAAATATCGCCGACACAACCATTCCGCTCAAACGGGTCATTCGCAGCGGAGACAATGGCTGCGCGTATTGGTGGATCGAGTGGGGCGGGGAGCTCGATACGGTTGACGATAATGAACGGATTCGCGACGAGCTGTGGTCCGTCATTTACGGCATATGGGATTTCATTAAAAACTCCGGTCAGTTCGATGCGCAGAACATGACGCTGGAGTGGGTCGGCTCGGTGCCGGGTAAACGCGAGTACCGCCGTTTTATCGGAGACTATGTATTAAACCAGAACGATATCGTGGCGCAGCGGGAGTTCGAAGACCGCGTCGCGTTCGGCGGCTGGTCGATCGATCTGCATCCGCCGCAAGGCGTATATTCAACCGAAAGCGGCTCCAAGCATCTGCATGCCGACGGCATTTATCATCTTCCGTTCCGCTCGCTCTATTCCGCGAATGTCTCCAACCTGATGATGGCCGGCCGCAATATCAGCGCTTCGCATGTGGCCTTCGGTACGACCCGCGTTATGGCGACCTGCGCCGTAATTGGCGAGGCGGCCGGATTAGGCGCAGCGCTAAGCGTTCGGAAAGGAATAACGCCGCGCGAGCTGCAACGGAACCATATGGGGGAGCTGCAGCAGACGCTGCTGCGCTGCGACGCGTCAGTCATTGGACTGCGCAACACGGATCCGGACGATCTTGCGCGACAGGTGGAGGTGACGGCATCGAGCACGCGCACGCGAATTGCGGTCGAACAGCCGATGGAATCGTATTCGCTTGAGGCTGATGTGGGTCTGCTCGTGCCGGCCGATCCGGAAATCGGCGGCCTTGAGCTGTTGATCGACGCGGAGGCTGATGCCGTGCTGGAAGCCGAGCTGTGGGACACCGGCCGCGGTGAAAACTATGTGCCTCATACGCGGATTTCGTCTGCTTCCGTCCGGGTTGCCAAAGGCGGCAACCAGTGGGTGAGACTCGATCTGAGCTGGCGTCCGGCAGCGGCGCAGAACGCTTTTATTATTATTAAGGCGAACGGGAAGCTCTCGCTCGGTCTGTCCGATCAGCCGCATACGGGCGTGCTGGCTTTTCTGAAAGGTCCGAAGCCGGTCGTCTCGTCAGAGCTGGAGGATCATCAGCCGGGTCAGCCCGTCGTTCAGTGGAGCATGCGTCCGTTTGCCCGCAAAACGTTTTGCTTCCGGCTGGTTTCTCCGACGCAGGCATTCTCGCCGGACAAAGCGGTCGACGGCTATAACCGGCCGTATGCCGGTCCGCATATGTGGTCATCCGCACCGATGCAGGCCGGAGTGGACGAATGGCTGGAGCTCAGTTGGCCGGATCCGGTCAACGTGCGGACGGTTCACCTGACGTTCAACGACGATGTTAACGAGGATTTGATCAATCTGCATCATCACCGCACGCCGTTTGAAGTTATTCCCGAGCTGGTCCGCAATTATACCGTGCAGGCGGAGTCGAACGGAGAGTGGGTGACGATCGCCAAGGGGATCGACAACCGCAAGCGCAAACAGGTGCATAAGCTTGACGCGGTTATGGCTGCAAGTCGGCTTCGCATCACGGTACAGTCCGTCAACGGCGCCTGCCATGCTGAAATCGTCGAGGTCAGAGTGTACGCGCAGCTTTAATTGTGAAAGAGCATCCGAACGGATGCTCTTTTTTCGTGTTGCCTGCACTCCGAGCTCACGGCAGGAGAGTATGCGGAGATTCTCATCAACTTGTAAATGATCATTACAGACACAAAAAGGGTCTTTCTATCCATTCCTATTTCCGCTGGAATACGATATTTCTAAATCATGAACGGCAAGGGGGGAACAGAGAGGGTGGCTCCTTCAGCGCATTTCATTCGCCAGCAACTAATTGATCGAGCGGAACCGCCGGAAGAGAGAACAGCAGCAGCCATATTGTGTTCGGTCTCCTCTGGCAGCTTGCTGAATTTGCGTCATATTTTTACGTCCGGCACAAATAATGATGCCATGAACACACAAGTTATTAAATTATTTTTGAGATTTGCGATTTTTCATGTTTCATATGCATACCGCTGTGGGTAAATGCTTGCCGAAACATAAACTGATGTTGGAGGTCGAATCATGATGTTTGTCAATGCGTTCAGGAAGTTTAAATGGATGATCAGATTTGGAAAAGGGGGTCACAGTCTGCGAGAACTTCCTTGGATTAAAGGAAAGCTGTACGTGAACAAATCGGGGACGATTCGAATAGGGAAACGAGTTCGATTCGTTGGAAAACCTTGGGCAACGCAGCTTACCGTAGAAACAGGAGCAGTATTGGAAATCGGCGATAATACGTTTATCAATGCAGGTGTCGGCATAGCCGCCCGTCACCGCGTTACGATCGGAGCCAATGTCAAAATCGGCCCTCGTACCAGCATCCTCGACAGTACCTATCATCAATTGGACGTTAACGACGATCCGGGTTCGAGCAAGCCGATCGTCATTCGGAACAATGTATGGATCGGAACGCGGTGCACGATCCTTCCCGGCGTGACAATCGGCGAGAACTCGGTCGTCGCCGCCGGTAGCATCGTGAATAAAGACGTTCCCAAAAATGTCCTTGTTGCCGGAATACCGGCAAAAATAATCCGTGAGCTCGAAATTCCAGAAGGATGGATCAGGCAGTAACGACTCGCCGCGAGAGAAAAAAATAACGGATCTCATTTGCTCGATATCCAACATTTTTTCTCTCATAAATCTAATCGTTTCCGATTTATTTTGTGCAAAAGCACCATGCCTAATACCACTATTTGGGCAGAGGGTGGATGGTGAATACAAAATTTACATAAAATTCTATGGGGATATTTATATAGGTCGTATGAAAATAACATTAATTGTGTCTAATTTGTGTCCGAAGCTATAAACTGGCGTCAACCGATGCCATACCAAGTGCTTCGAATTCATGGTTCAGTATGGGTAATGAGGCCTGCGCGCCCGACACATACTGTAACATCTCAAAAGCGAAATTAAGAAACGCTTTCAAACCTTAAAGATTTCTTTCAAATTCTGCAATCCTGCAAATTTCCGCTCCGAGTCCGCGAAAGGGTCGAAGCTTCGAAAAAAGAGATCAATCGACAAAAGCTATACGAAGGAATTGAGACCAAAGTCACTGTTAACATGTGGATGTTCGATTAACAAATTCGGTACTCCTGTAGCATGTCCATGACAATTCCCACGAGATATGTTGAGAATAGAAAGCGTTGTCAAAAAATGAGATATATGACGAATACATTAGGGATTTCTCATTATTCGCAGCGCATTTGATCATTCCGGGAAGGTCAAGATCACAGGTTTGCTGAATTTTACGACGGCAATTGTGTTCAATGTGCGGCAAGAAAGGTGATGATAACGATGACAATTCAGATCGAATCCAAACGGCTTCTTATTGAGGAGCGAAACCGGATCGCCGAGGAGCTTCACGATTGCGTTTCCCAGCATTTGTTCGGTATCATTTACGCCATCCATTCCATGAAATGCGGCTGGAAAGACATGACCGAAGAACAAAAGCTGGAGCAGATGAAGGAAATCCAGGAAGCGGCCTCGTCGGCTTCCGGTGAACTGCGGGCCACGATTCACAGCCTTAGCTCATCCAAGAGCGGAAAAGCCTCCTGGATCGGAATTATCAAATCACATTTGGCCAATCAGGCCAAGCTCAACGGTATCAGCATCGATTTTCAAGCTCCCAAATCCTGCAGCCTCCTATCCATCAACCACCAGAAAGCTTTGTACCGAATCATTTTGGAAGGGGTGGGAAATGCGATCCGCCACGGCGAGAGCAGCTGCGTGCACGTCGAGTTGACCCTGAAGCAAGATGCCGTCAAACTCATGATTGAAGACAATGGGGTCGGTTTTGACGTCAGGTCTAAGATGAACAAAACCAATTCCGGCTTCGGGTTATGCAATATGCATGCGCTGGCCGTATCGCTTGGTGGCACTTTTGATATCGTGAGCAAGGAAGGATTCGGAACCCGGATACTTCTCTGGTTGCCGCTGGCCGACGTTGTCAACGCAAATGAAGCAACCAGTCAAAATACGAAAAGCGGGTGATACGCATGAAGGTCGTTATCGTTGATGACCATCCATTGGTCCGAAAAGGGTTGATTGCCGTTCTTGCAAATGAAGAGGAAATCGAAGTCGTCGGGGTATCGGAGGGGGTAGAAGATGCGCTGGAGACGATAGAGAGGACGGAGCCTGATTTGGCGATTATCGATATCAGGCTCGGAGATCAATCCGGGTTCGAATTGGTGGAAAATCTCCGTCATCTTCCATGCCGTTTCATCATGCTCACTTCGTCTGCGGCGGAATTTGATGTTCGCAGGGCCGAGGAGAGCGGCGCCGACGGCTATGTGTTGAAGGATTCAATGCCTGAGGAGCTCCTGCTCGCCATCAAAATGGTTGGCAGGGGACGAAAATACTTCGATCAAGGTCTCATGGAAGTGTTGATCCGGAAGGAAGCGGACGATCCGCTCGAGAAGCTGACGCCGAAGGAGAGAGAAGTGTTGATCTCGCTCGGCGAAGGATTGTCTAACGGCGCTATGGCGAAGAAGCTGATGAATAGCGAATTCACGGTCAAGAAACATGTCAGCCGCATCTTTCAAAAATTAAATCTGAGCGATCGCACCCAAGCTGCCCTTTATGCGCAGTCGCGGGGCATGGCGACTTATTCGCCGCCGGAGGATCGAGGAGAAGAGAATTTCGATACGACTGGTACTAAAGTGTAACAAGCATTAGCTCGGATGTGGCAGAAGGAAGTACGACGGGAGTATAAATAAAATCATCCTGCCGTGTAATAGTTTTGTAAGGCTTTGAAGCTTTAGAATGAAAGAGAAAAAAGAAACATGCTGAAATTTGATGAATGAACGCAGTAACCGAACGACGAAAAGAGTCAATAATAGTCGGAATATTCAGAAAAAAAGTTTTGTTCATCTCGAAATGAACGAAATCAGTATCGGAGGAAGCACCTTGGAATTGCTACGATATTGGAGTTTTATCAGAAGAAAGCTATGGATGATTGCGCTGATCACGATTGTCAGCTGTACGGCTGTCGGCTATTACTCAAATCATTTCCTGCAGCCGCAATATGAGGCCTCCGCCGAACTGATCGTCAACAATCCGCAAGCGGACCCCAAAACCCAAGTTTCGAATGTCGATGTCGGATCCATCAACTCCAACATCATGCTGATCAAAACCTATAAGGAAATTATCCGATCACCTCGTATAATGACGAAAGTCGCGACGCAATATCCTGAATTGCACGCGACCGCAGATGAACTCATAGCGAAAATCAGCGTCAGCTCCATGAATGAAACCCAGGTGATGTCCATATCCGCCAGGGACAATTCTTACGGGCGGGCGGCTAAGATGGCAAATGCCGTTTCGAAAGTATTCCAACAGGAAGTTCGCACGCTCATGAAGTTGGATAACGTGTCCGTCCTGAACTGGGCCGATACGACGAAGCAGTCGGGAGCGATATCGCCAAATACGACGATGAACATTATGGTCGCCTTTATAGTGTCAACGATGATCGGAATCGGTATTGCTTTCGTTCTCGATCAGCTGGATAACACGGTTAAAAACGAAGAAGACATCAGGACGCTGCTCGGGATTCCCGCATTGGGGGCAATTCCCAAGGCGAAAAGACGCGATTTGTCCGATCAGCGCAATAAACCGCAGATCATGAATCTGGCAGGGGGGAAAGAAAATGTCACGCTCGATTCTTAAACAGCGTTTAATTACCGAGTACCCGACCTCGACGATTTCGGATGCTTATCGCAGCCTGAGGGCCAACATTGAATTCTCTATCCGGGGCGAGGCATTGCAAACCATCTCGGTTACGTCCGCTCTGCCCGGCGAAGGCAAAAGCACGGTCACGGCCAGCGTCGCCGTGGCTTATGCCCAGACGAGCAGGAGAGTGCTGATCATTGATGCGGATCTGCGGAAGCCCGCCCAACATGAGCTGTTCGGGCTATCCAACCGTCACGGATTGAGCACGGCGCTAACGAAGCGCAGCGGGCTCAACGATGTGATTCAGCGAACGAATATCGATCATCTCGAGGTGCTTACGGCAGGCCCCCTCCCTTCGAATCCATCCGAGCTGCTGGAATCGATATCCATGACGGAATTGCTGGAAACGTCGAAGGAACGGTTCGACATCGTTTTCATCGATACGCCTTCGATCATGACCTTGTCGGATGCGCTGGTCGTGGCTAGCAAGAGCGATGGCGTTGTACTGGTCATGAAAGCAGGAAAAGTGAAAAACGAAATTTTGCTAGAGTCGAAAGCTGCGTTGGATTATGGACAAGTAAAGATTATCGGCGCTGTATTGAATAACGTCAATCGTTAATCGTTATCGTTATAACCAGTTGGTTATTAGGAAATGTCTCCTGCTCCTCTATCACCGGAGGCACTCGGTCATGCTGTGGGTTAGCCAACCTTAGACGTTAATTGTCAAGGGTATGACGTGAGGATGGGTTGAATGCCCGCTTCTCTATGTTTTATCTGAAATTACGAGCTATGTTTACTCAAACTGGAGAAAACATAGCTCGTATTTTTAGCATCATAAAAAACAGATGGACAGAAAAAACGGATAGGGTGAGATCATATGAAAAAAGTGAGAAAAGCGATTATCCCAGCGGCTGGACTCGGTACCCGATTTCTGCCCGCAACCAAAGCGATGCCAAAAGAAATGCTTCCAATCGTCGATAAGCCAACCATTCAGTATATCGTGGAAGAAGCGATCGCATCCGGCATTGAGGACATTATCATCGTCACAGGCAAAGGGAAAAGGGCAATCGAAGATCACTTTGACATCGCCTTTGAGCTTGAGCAGTCGCTGGAGGAAAAAGGGAAGCTGGATACTCTTAAGAAGGTCCGGCAGTCCTCGAACGTTGAAGTTCACTATATCCGTCAGAAAGAGGCGAAAGGACTGGGACATGCCGTATGGTGCGCGCGGAATTTCATAGGCGACGAACCGTTTGCGGTGCTGCTCGGCGACGACATCGTTCAGTCTGACGTTCCTTGCACCAGACAGCTGATCGAGCAATATGAGCAAACGGGAAGGTCGGTCATCGGCGTTCAGACCGTCTCCCCCGAACAGACGGATCGTTACGGCATCGTGGATCCGCTCGAGAAATTCGAACGTCTCTACAAAATTAACCGTTTCGTGGAGAAGCCTCCAAAGGGACAAGAACCGTCGAATTTGGCGATTATGGGCCGCTATGTGCTGACCCCCGAGATCTTTGATTATTTGGGCAGACACGAGACCGGATCGGGCGGTGAAATTCAACTGACCGATGCGATTCAAAAATTGAATGAAGATATCGGCGTCTATGCTTATGATTTTGAAGGCATTCGCTACGATGTCGGCGAGAAGCTCGGGTTCATCATGACGACGGTCGAATTCGCCCTTCGTAACAGCGAACTCAGATATACCCTCTTCGAAGCGCTTGAGAGAATGCTCGAACGAGAGAAAGTGAGTGAGCATAATGGCCCAGCGGTATGATCAGGATGCGATCATAAAGTTATCGGAATACGATTCTATCCGGCTTGAGCTGGCGAAAGACGGCGATCTTGTTTCCTACAACGTGGTCAAACGGATGATCGACATTTCGGGCGCGCTCCTTGGGATCCTGTTTTTTATACCGCTGTTTATGCTCGTCGCGCTCCTGATCAAGCTGGAAGATCCGAAAGGGTCGGTGTTTTTCTATCAGACCCGCATTGGCAAGGGAGAGAAGCCCTTCAGAATGTTCAAGTTCCGCTCTATGGTATCGAACGCGGAGGAAAAGCTGAAGGACCTGCTCAATCAGAACGAAATTCAAGGCGCGATGTTCAAGATGAAGGACGATCCACGCATCACAAGAGTCGGAAAATTCATCCGAAAAACGAGCATCGACGAACTGCCGCAGCTTATCAATGTGCTAATAGGCGACATGTCGCTGGTCGGTCCACGGCCGCCGCTGGTAAGAGAAGTGGCGGAGTATTCGGAATACGACAAGCTTCGGTTGACCGTTACGTCCGGCTGCACGGGCCTCTGGCAGGTGAGCGGGCGCAATAAGCTCAGTTTCGAGCAAATGGTCGAGCTTGATTTGAAATATATCCAAAACAGAAGCATTGTGGGGGATTTGAAGATCATTTTCAAAACATTCAAGCTCCTTATCGGGGCGAAGGACGCTTTTTAACGGATGGGACGGGGGATTGCGATGAAGAAAATCATGTTTATTACGAACCGGCTTCCCTTCCCGAATACGGACGGACGGAAAAACATGCTGCTGCAGTACATCCGTCAAATGAAGGAGATTTATCCCGACAGCGAGCTCGCCAACTTATCCTTCGTGGACGACGCCAAGTATCTAAAGGACCGCCCGGACGAGATCGACCGGCTGGTTTGCCTCGAGCTGCCTGGTCTGGCCGAGAAGCTGTACAATATTGCGGTCTATTCGCTGCTCTTAAGAAAATGGCCGCTCCAGGTATCCCTCTATTATTCCCGGAAAACGCACCGGAAAGTAAAAGACATTATCAAAGCCGAGCAGCCGGAATTCATCTTATACGACATGGTGCGGGTAGCGGAATATATGTCGGACGAACAAGGCCAAAAGGTGCTCAGCTATGACGATCTGTTGTCGCTGCGCTATCGGCGGCAACTCGAATGGTTTCAATACATTCCGTCGGTATTCGGCGGCTTCACGGGCAAGCTGCCCGGCGGCATGAAGCGATTGGCGGATATGAAGTTTATCCAGAAATGGCTGATCGACTTCGAAAGCAGGCTGCTTGGCAAATACGAGATACGAGTGGCTTCGCTCTTTCATCATCTCGTGTTCACCTCGCCGGTCGAAGCGGAAAGCTTCCAAAAGCTCACCCGTCACGAATCGTGCTACGGTATTCCGATGAAGTTCGACCCGGATCAAACCAGGGGCAAGGGGCCTCGGCGTTACGATCGAAATAAGCTGGTATTCGTAGGGAAGATGGATATCCCGCATAACAGCTCCGCCGTCGCTTACTTCTGCGAGAGGGTATGGCCGAGCATCAAACGGCAGGCGCCGGAGACGACGTTCTACATCGTCGGGAAGAATCCAACCGCCGATGTGCTGCGCCTGCAGGAGACTTACCCAGGCGTTATCGTGACCGGGGAAGTGGACGACGTGAAGCGGGTCGTAGGCGATTCGGCGCTGATGATCGCTCCGATGCTGTTCGGGACGGGCATTAAAACGAAGATCGTCGAGGCCATGTCCTGGGGCGTTCCGGTCGTGACCAATCAGATCGGCAGCGAAGGGATCGACGCGAACCATGGAGAGGACTTGTTCGTCTGCGATTCGGACGAGGAAATCGTTCGGAACGTGCTGCTTTTGCTGAACAACGATGAGCTCAATGAGAAGGTATCGCGCAATTCGGTCCGCTACGTGGTCAGCCATTTCAGCAGCTCCGCGACCCTTAAAAACATGGAGCTGATTCTATCATAGTGCCTTATATCGCCAACCATGCAAAAGCAGCCATGGTTCGAAAGCTCATTATCGTGCTGTTTCTCTTCTCGATCGCGGTCCTCTCGTACGATAGTTTGCCGTATTTCCACTTTTCAGTGTACCGTCCGCTTTCCATGTTTTCGATGTTCGCCGCCTCGTTTTTGCTGCTGTTTACCGGATACCGGTTCAAAACGGGAGATTACTTTTTGCTGGCATTCGCGATGTACAGCATCGGACATTCCCTGGTCGTATCCATCGGCTACGAGGACTTGGGCAGCAGCTTCAAGCATGTGATTACGCTGTTGTTCGGCCTATCTATGTACCGGACGTCAGTTTATATCGCTCAGCAGACGAAAGAGGATCCCGCCCTGATCGGATGGATCGCCAAAAGCCTGATGGTCGCATTCGTGCCGCCGCTCGCGGCCGGCTTTCTCCAGCTGCTGGATTCGCTGTTCCTCCACAGCGGATTCTCCGGAGCCTTCACCGGATTGTTCTCGGAGAAGGTGTATAAGGGCAGGATTCAAATGCTGTCGGGCGAGCCTTCCTGGGCTGCAATCCACATGCTGAGCGGCGGTCTTCTGATGCTCTTCCTGTTCAAACAGGGCTACCGACGACAATTGCCGCTGCTGATCGGCACCGCCGTGCTGACGGTGCTGTCGTTCTCGGCCTATGCCTACAGCGTATTGCTGACCGCGCTGCTGATCTATGTGTTCATTACGAATAAGAACCGCGGGAAAATACTGCTCGTGCTGGCCGTCTGTGTCCTTGTCATCGTGGTCGGCGTCCCTTATTTGCTCGAGACGTTCCACGTTAGCGGCTATTTTACGGATCGCTTTCAATTTAATTTCGATCATTTGATCAAAACGGACAATTCCCTTTTCATTCGGGTCTTTTTCCCGGCGATCGGCTTCATCGAGTTTGCGCACCACCCGATATTCGGCGTGGGAGGCGGCTATTATTACAAGGAATTCGCGGATCTCCTGCTCAAGCATTTCAGCAATGGGCTGATATTCGAGGAAGTGTCCGATATCGTATTCAACCGTCCGGAAATGGCGACGTCGCGGAACTTGCTGTCAAAGGTATTCGCCGAGGAAGGTTTGGTCGGCGCCATGTTGTTCTTGGGCTTTATGGCATCGATCTTAAAGAGCGCTAAAGGGAACCCGTACGCAAAATTCGCTTTTGCGCTGTGCGTTTCGCTCGTCATGAATTTCGATTCCTATTCCTTCGTGAACTTTTGGCTGTTAGTCGGGTTCATTCGCGGCGGCTTCTTCGATGGACTATCGGCTGTACAGGAGACCGGAATGGATACGCAGAGCATGAAGGGAATGAAACGTGTCGCATGAAAATCGTGGTTGTAAACAGTCTTTATACGCCGCATATCATTGGCGGCGCTGAAATTTCGACGCAAATCCTGGCGGAAACGCTCGTCCCCGCGGCCGAAGTTCACGTGCTGACGGTAGGGGGGCAGAAACGAAGCGCCGGCATAGAGTCGGAGGTGATTAACGGGGTAACCGTGCACCGCCTGCCTTACAACAATCTGTATTGGATCGGCGAAGGGTACAATGCCGGGACGTTTAAGAAAATGCTCCGGCGATTGATCGATCTGTACAATCCGGTTCAGATCCGGGACGTTCGCAAGCTTCTGAATAAGATCAGCCCGGATCTGATTCATACCCAAAATTTATCCGGGTTCGGCGCAGCGATTTGGACGTCGGCGGAGGCGGGCGTGCCGATCGTGCATACGCTCCGGGATTATTCGCTCCTCTCGCCGGTCAGCTCGCCGATCGCAAACCCGGCGCTGGCGCGGATGTATCACTTAAGCTCCCTCGCCGTCAGCAAGCGGGTGTCTGCGGTCGTCGGCATCTCTTCGCACATCCTGAAGCGCCATACGAATGCCGGGCTGTTCCCGAATGCGGCCAAGTTGGTCATTCCGAACGTCGTGGACGGCTATATCGCCGGCGCTTCGAAAGATTTCGACCGCAAGCCGCTTCGCATTGGCTATTTCGGAAGAATCGAGTCCGAGAAAGGCGTCCGCGAGCTGGTCGAAGCGGTCCATTCCCTCCCGCGTGAGATGGTGGAACAGGTCATCATCTGCGGCGAAGGGGGCCTTCGGCAATATCTTGTCGAGCTCTGCCGCAGCGACGATCGTTTCGTGTTCACCGGCAAGGTTACGCCGAAGGAAGCACGCGGCTTCATGGCGAAGGCCGACGTCACGTTCGTTCCCTCGATATGGGAGGAGCCGTTCGGCCGGGTGATCATCGAATCCTATCAAGTCGGCACGCCCGTATACGCTTCGGCCGTAGGAGGCATTCCGGATGCCGTCTGGAATCCGGACGACTTCCTGTTCAAGCCAGGGAGCGCGGACGCGATCAAGGAGAAAATCGCGGCGTTTTACGACTTGTCGGGCGACGAGAAACGAAGCATTCAAGCGCAATGCCTGAAGCATTGCAGCGGGTTTACGAAGGGATCGCTGCTGGAAAATCACCTTGCTCTCTACGCGCGAATAACGGAATCAGGCAGCCATCCATACACGTTAGCAGCCGCAAACGGGAGGTCATGAAGATGGGCAAACCGACCGTTTACATGTGGCCCAAGTGGAGCCCGCACAATAAATACAGCGAACTGCTGACCAGGTCGATCGAGCAAAACGGCCTGCAGGTCGAGCATTACGACCGGGAGGCGATGTTCAAGCCCCGCAGGGGAGACATCGTGCACCTGCACTGGCCGAGCAACTCGTATACGTCGTCGGTCTTTGCGCTGACGATCGCGAAGTCGCTGTTTTTCGCCTTGCTGCTTCTCTATTTCAGATGCAGGGGCGTGCGGCTGTTCTGGACGGTTCATAACGTCTGGCCGCATACGGGCAAGACGCGCTGGGACCGCCTGATGCGCAAGTATATATTAACCGTCTGTCATGAGGCCTTCGTCCTGAGCGAGACGGTGAAGGGGGAGGTTGCCGCAACGTTCGGCGTGCCGCCAAGCAAGCTTGTCGTTACGCCGCACGGTCACTATGTGGATGCCTATGCAAGCAAGGGCACGGATATCCGCAAGCGATTCGGCATTTCCCCGGAGAGCTTCCTGTTCTTGTTTATCGGCCGGATCAATCCCTACAAAGGGGTCGATCAACTCGTCGAAGCATTCTCGTCGCTCAAGCTGGAATCTTGTGACCTGCTCATCGCGGGGCACGTCGATTCGGGGTACAGCCTCGATTTCATCGACCGGGTCAATGACGGCACGATCCGTATTTATCCGCAGTTCGTGGATGACCATGAACTGGCCGATTTCTTGGAGGCAGCTAATGTGATCGTACTTCCCTACAAACAAATTTCGACTTCCGGGAGCGCGATTCTCGCTCTTTCCCACAAGAAGCCGGTCGTTGCGCCCAGATTGGGCGCACTCGGCGAATATGTTTCAGACGGATGCGGCGTCTTGTACGATCCGGACGATCCGGACGGCTTGCGCAAGGCCCTCCAAGCGTCCATGAATATGGACGTGAAGGAAACGGAGATGCACATTGCGGCGAAGCTCCGGGAACTGGATTGGGACCGGATAGCCGGTAAAATGATTCAAGTCTATACCGGTATGAAGCGGTACGAGGTGAACGCATGAAAGCAACCATAGCGATTTGTACGCATAATCGGGCAGCGGACGTGAAAGAAGCGCTTCTAAGCCTGCTGCAGCAAAGCTTTAACGGTTCCTACGAGGTGATCGTGGTCGATAATCGTTCCACCGATAATACCAGAGAGGTCGTTCAAGAATTTCAGAGGCTGGTCGATGTCCCGATTGTCTATCTTTACGAAGAACGGCTTGGCCTCTCCGTCGCCCGGAACCGCGCGATTCGCGAAGCTTCCGGCGAGTACGTGCTTTTCCTGGACGACGACGCAGTAGCCTCCGAAGATTGGATCCGCTGCATTGTCGCCTTGTTCGAGCTTGATCCGCGAATCGGCTGCGCAGGCGGCAAAATCGAGCCAGCCTGGGAAGGAAGCGCTCCGCAGTGGCTGCTCCCGGAGAACCGGACGCTATACACGATCCTGGATTATTCGGATGAAATCGTGGAAATGCGCAGGCCAGACATTCCGTTCGGCGCCAACGTGGCCTTCCGCAAATCGGTCTTCGATTCGATGGAACCCTTCCGGGAGGACCTCGGCAGAGTAGGCAGCAATTTGTTGTCCAGCGAGGAAGCCGAGCTAATCGAGCGGATCCGCGCGCGTTATTCGGTCTTTTACACGCCTCACGCTTCGGTGCTGCACAAGATTCCCCGCAGCCGGATCAGCCGGAAATGGCTGCTTCGGCGAATTTATTGGCAGGGGGTCAGCAGCGCGGTCTCCTCGAAGAATAAGGCGGGGATCTTGATGAAATCGCTCGTGAAGATGCCGTTGTTCGCCCTGCTCACCGTCGTATTCGCATACGACAAACGCAAAATTTTCCGCAATATCAGCAAAATTTCATACAGCAACGGGCAGCTCCGTGGTGTGTTGAAGATGTATCAGTAAAGAGAATATGCGGTTTAAGGATGTCGAACCTATGATCAGTCTACAAGCCGTCAAAAAAAGGTTGACCGGGCGCGGAGCCATTCAAACGATTCTGCATACAAGCGCCGCCAATCTTCTGATTATGATACTGAGCACGTTGACCTCCATTGTGACGGCGCGATTGTTCGGAGTGGCGGGTAAGGGTGAATTCTCGGCTATTCTGTTCTGGCCGACTTTGCTGGCGGGTCTCGTCAGCTTCGGGCTTCCGACTTCCCTCATTTTCAATATGAGGACGAATGCGGGCAAAGCGACCGAATACGTCAGGGCAGGATTTCTATTCCAAATTCCCGTCAGTCTCATCATCGGCATCATTGCCTGGATCTATCTTCCCATCTGGCTGGGGCAATATTCGGATGACGTGATCCAAGTCGCCAGGTGGTATACCATTCTGACGCTGCCGATGCTGCTTGCCGTTAATTTACTTGCGGCGCTGACGCAAGGCATGGATAAGTTCAGCCTGTACAACGGTTTGCGGCTGTACGTCCCGCTAAGCAACCTGGCCGGTTTGCTGGTGCTTTGGGCGATTGGCAAATTGACGATCTCTTATGCATCTTTTGCCTTTTTCGCCACCAGCCTGATGGTCATCGTCTGGTCGCTGTACCGGCTGCGGCGCGAATTGACCTTTAACTGGTTCAAACCGTTCGCGGACCGCATCGTGTTCAAGTCGCTGTTCGGCTACGGCGGAAGGGTGTTCGGTGTCGAGCTGCTCGGGACAATGTACTCGCAGTGCGACAAGCTCATCATCATATCGCTGCTGACACCGAAGGATTTCGGTCTGTATACGGTCGTCTATACGCTGTCCCGCGTGTTCAATGTCGTTCAGATGGCCATCTCAAACGTGATTTTCCCGAAGGTCACCGGCATGGACAAGGACAAAATCATCGCAACGGTCGGCAGAGCGTTCCGGCTCTCGTTCCTGCTCATGGCCGCAGCGGTCATTCCGGGCATGATTATCGGCCGTTTCTTGCTGGGCCTCCTGTTCGGCGCGCAGTTTCTGGAAGCCGGCAACGCGTTCTACCTGCTTTCTCTGGAATGCATTCTAGGCGGCGGATCGTGGATTCTCGCCTCCTCCTTCAATGCTATGGGCCGACCTGGACTTGTGGTTATCCGGCAGGCGGTCGCGCTTGTGATAACGGTCGGATTATTCTTCGTCTTTACGCCGCTGTACGGGCTGAACGGCATTGCGTTTGCCCTGCTGCTCGGCTCGGTCATCCGGATCGTCATTACGATCGCGGCCATGCGGGTAGTCTTCAAGGTGAGAATCGCCGACATACTTTTTGACAAAGACGATATCCGCTCTCTATTCAAGCAGTTATCGCGAAGCATGCCATCCTAACGAATGGAATGAAG
Source organism: Paenibacillus spongiae (assembly GCF_024734895.1). Classification (NCBI taxonomy): domain Bacteria; kingdom Bacillati; phylum Bacillota; class Bacilli; order Caryophanales; family Paenibacillaceae; genus Paenibacillus; species Paenibacillus spongiae. The sequence continues at coordinate 6,109,370 of NZ_CP091430.1, read as the reverse complement.
TGAAGTGAAGTGAAAAATGTGCTTGCGGCCGCAAAGGCCGGTACGAACCAAAGAAAGAGAAGCGTCAGGGATTATGCCAAATACGGTTACCGCATCCTGCTCGGCATGCTGTTCAGGAGGAAGGTCGACCAATGCGGGAAGCTGCTGCGGGTAGCCGGCGGCGTGACGGTCTCGAAGGCAAAGCAGGCCAGGCTCATCATCGGCGACAACGTTCTGCTGTTTCGAAACACCGGCTTTTACTTGGATTCCAGTGAAGCGGTTATCGAAATCGGGGACCATACCTTCATTAATCGAAGAACCGAGATCATTTGCAAGAAGCATGTGAAAATCGGAAGCCACTGCGCGATTTCCTGGGATGTCGCCATCATGGATACTGACATTCACCGCATCGAGGGGATGGCGGAAACGAAGCCGACCGTCATCGAGGACAATGTATGGATCGGCAGCAAGGCGATTATCTTGAAGGGCGTTACGGTCGGCAAAGGCGCTGTCGTTGCGGCCGGGTCGGTCGTGTCGAAGGACGTGCCTGCCTATTCGCTCGTAGCCGGGGTTCCGGCGAAGCCGATCAAAGAGAACATCAAGTGGCACATTTGACGGGATCGATCCCGGAACCCAGAAGAGAGAAGATACGCCCAATGGAGAAGGAGACGGATTGATGGAAACCGTACAGATCGCTCATCCTCATCCCATGGATGAGCTCAAAAACCGGCTTCGGCACATTTTGAACGTGATCCCGCCCCATTCCAAGATCTATTACATCGATTATCCGGTGCACGGCAACGGCGGCGACCTGTTGATTATGAAAGGGACCGAAGTTTTTTTCAAGGATCATCGCATCCATGTCCAGGCGCGGTACAGCGTATTGGATTTCCCGGACGGCTTGGCCATTCCGAAGGATCATATCATCGTCCTGCACGGCGGCGGAAATTTCGGCGACTTGTATCCGGCGCACCAGAAGCTGCGCGAGAAGATCGTGGCCGATTATCCCGGTCATCGCGTGGTCATGCTGCCCCAGACGATTTTCTACAAGAACGAAGCCGCATTCGACCGGACGGCAGCAGTCTTCAACCGTCATTCGGACCTGCATCTATATGTCCGCGACACGTTGTCGCAGGAAATGGCGAAGGCCAAGTTCAAGACATGCAATGTCTATTTGTCTCCGGACATGGCGCATCAGCTGTGGCCGATTCGCAGCAAGAACATGCCGGGCAAGGAGCTGCTCTGTTTTCTAAGGACCGATATCGAGAAGACAGCGGAGCAGGAGCGGCTGGAAGCTTCGGGCAAGGGCGATTATTTGGACTGGTCGACGCTCTTTAACGGGGTCGAGCATAAATCGATCCGCGTTTTCGGCAAAATGCTGCAAAAGGGCAGCGGTAAACTGCCACTAAGCAAGTTCTGGGGGAAGTACACCGATTACCTCGTGAACAAGGCGGTCAACCGGTTCAGCGACTATAAGACCGTACAGACTTCAAGGCTTCACGGTCATATTCTGTCTTGTCTCATGGATAAGCCGAACATCCTGCTCGATAACTCGTACGGCAAGAACGCCAGTTACTACCGCACATGGACCGGAGGCATAACGTCAGCGAAATTAATGGCGGAGCCAACGGGAAAATAGAATGGAGGATTGGTATGAAAATCGTACTTCTTTCGGGTGGATCGGGAAAAAGGCTGTGGCCTCTGTCGAATGACTCCCGTTCGAAACAGTTTCTGAAAATACTCAAAAACGGCGACGGCCGGTTAGAGTCCATGATACAGCGGGTTTGGGGTCAGCTAGAGGAAGCCGATTTGCGCAGGGACGCATACGTGGCGACAAGCAAGCCTCAGGTCGAAATGATTTATAGCCAATTGGACAATGAAATCAATCTGATCGTAGAACCGGAAAGACGGGATACGTTTCCTGCCATCGCGCTTGCAGCAACGTATTTATATTCGGTCGAAGGCGTGAGTCTGGGAGAAACGATTGTCGTGATGCCCGTCGATCCTTACGTCGAAAATTCATTCTTTCAGGCGCTGAAACAGTTGGAGCACGTGCTTGACCATTCCGATGCCAACCTGGCCCTCATGGGCGTAAAGCCGACGTATCCATCGGAGAAATACGGTTATATCCTTCCGAAGGAGGAAACCGGCGCTGATCGGCCGTTCGTTGACGTTCACAGCTTCCGCGAGAAGCCCAACAAGGAAGAAGCGGAGGAATTGATTCGCCGGGAAGCGCTCTGGAACTGCGGCGTGTTCGCGTTCAAGCTGGATTTCCTCATTAACATCCTGATCGCGAACGAACTGCCGATTCAGTACGATGAAATGCTGAAGCGGTACGGCAAGCTTCCCAAAATCAGCTTCGATTACGAAGTGGTGGAAAGAGCGAACCGGATTTCCGCCGTTCGTTATGACGGACCGTGGAAAGATCTGGGCACCTGGAATACGCTGACCGAGGAAATCCAAACCTCGCTGATCGGCAAAGGCATCATCACGGAAGATTCTATCAATACGCATATCATTAACGAATTGGATATCCCGATTACGCTGATGGGCCTGTCCGATGTCATCGTGGCGGCAAGCCCAGACGGCATTCTGGTCGCGGACAAAGCGTCAAGCCCGATGATCAAGGAAGTCATGAAGCATTCGGATCAGCGTCCGATGTACGAGGAGAGACGCTGGGGCCGTTATCGCGTGCTGGATTACATCACGTACCCGGACGGCAGGGAAGTGCTCACCAAACGGATTTTCATTTCGGCCGGCAATAACTTGAGCTACCAGTACCACAGCCTCCGGGACGAGGTATGGACGGTCATCTCCGGAAACGGAGACATGATATTGAACGGACACCGCTTCTCCGTGAAGGCAGGCGATGTCCTCGCGATTCCGAAGGATAACAAACACAGCCTGCGGGCGGAAACGGATATCGAAATCATCGAAGTCCAAACCGGATCGCAGCTCATCGAAGAGGATATCGTAAGGCTCGAACTCGATTGGAACGAAATCATTCAACTTTGCAGGGTATAAAGTAACGAAAACGCCAAGCTTATGCTTACGATGCTGCGTTTTTCGTAGAAAAACGCTTTAGGAGCTGAAAATATGAACATCACAGTCATCGGCACCGGTTATGTCGGGCTCGTGTCGGGGATTTGCTATGCGGAACTCGGCAATCACGTCGTCTGCGTCGACAAGGACCTGGCCAAAGTCGAAACCTTGCAAAACGGGGGCATCCCAATTTACGAACCCGGCCTGCAAGAACTTTCGGTCAAGAATATGGCTGCCGGAAGGCTGAGCTTCACAAGTGATTTGAACCAGGCGGTTAAGCAATCGGACCTTGTCATTCTTGCGGTCGGGACGCCTTCTCTGCCAAGCGGAGAGGCGAATCTGTCTTATATCGACCAGGCGGCCGCCGAGATCGCGCAAGCAATGAACGGGTATAAAATCATTGCCGTGAAAAGCACCGTGCCCGTCGGAACGAACGAACGCGTGAGGAATCTGATCCGGAGCCGGACTATGGAGCGGTTCGACAGTATCTCGCTGCCGGAATTTTTGCGGGAGGGTTCGGCCGTACAGGATACGCTTCATCCCGACCGGATCGTGATCGGCGCCGATTCCCAAAGCGCCGTCGAAACGATCGTAGAGCTGCATCGGCCGCTGACGGATCAAATCGTCGTGACGGACATCCGCAGCGCGGAGATGTTAAAATACGCCTCCAATGCTTTTCTGGCGACAAAAATATCATTCATCAACGAAATCGCGAACATTTGCGAGAAGGTCGGCGCCGACGTCACCCGCGTCGCGGAAGGCATGGGGTACGACAAACGGATCGGCCCAGCGTTTCTTAAAGCCGGGATCGGCTATGGCGGCTCCTGCTTCCCGAAAGATACGAGAGCGCTGATCCAAATCGCGGGTCACGTCGATTATGAATTCAAACTGCTTCGCGCGGTCGTAGAAGTGAACCAGGATCAACGGATGAGCGTCATCCGGAAGCTGGAAACGATATTCGACGGGGAGCTGCAGGGGAAGACGTTCGCCGTCTGGGGGTTGGCCTTCAAGCCGAATACCGATGACGTCCGGGAATCGCCGGCGCTAGAGATCATTCAGTATTTGGTCCGGAGCGGGGCTTACGTGAAGGCCTACGATCCGATCGCGATTCGAAACTTCCAAAGCATGTACGGGAATAACGGCGTAATGTGGTGCGACGATGCATTGGAGGCCGCGACGGGCGCGGATGCGCTGTGCCTGCTGACGGAATGGGACGAATTCGTTCATATGGACCTCAAAATGCTGCAAACAATACTAAAGAAGCCGATTTTGATTGACGGACGGAACGTATTCAAGGAAGACGATTTAGCGGAAACGTCATTCATCTATTATTCAATCGGCCGGCCGCGTCTGGACCAAGGGGCCAAGGAGGAAATGTCAGCCCTGAGCGACTAAAGGGGCAAAAAAGGAGAAAAATCGTGAAAAAGAAATTCGTGTGTCTATTAGTGTGTCTGATGGTATACGGGATGTTCGTGGGTCTGTTCCCTGCACATGTTTTGGGAGACGGCATCTCGCCTTCCTATGAAATCGAAGTCGATTCCCTTGAGAATTGGAACGCAGTCTACGAACATTCGGATTCGCTCAAGCTGCAGAAGCTTCCGGGCAATCCCCAGGATTCGACGCGCGTGAAGCCAAGCGGCGTTTTTGGCGAATACATGGTCTACAAGGCCCAAAAGAATAGCTTATTTCGTTCCTTTTCGATTTACGCTTATTACACGGCGGGTCATAAATACGTACATCCAACGATTTCGATATCCGGCGACGGAAAGACCTACAAGGAGATCACGCCGGACATCCATGAAAGCGGCGGGAACGCCGTCGTGTATGAGTCGAGGGGCTTTCCGGTGAACACGAAATATTTGAAAATCACCTTTCAAGGCATGATCACTGACCAATCGCCTTCGATAGGGAAGGTCGTGCTCAACGGTCCTTCGAAAGTAGATGCCAGCGCTCCATCGGGAACGGTGCCTTACGGCCGCATGATCTTGCTGAACAGGGGAGAAGCGGGAGAAACGGTATACTATACGACCGACGGTAGCGATCCGCGATTTTCGCTGACCCGCAAGCATTACAGCTCTCCAATTCCGGTGCTCGACAATCTGCTGTTGAAGACGACCGCCGTAAACCATTCGGACTCGGGCAAGTCGGCGGCAAGCATGGTTTCAACCTACCTGTACGCCCCGGCCTCTACGGCCGCTGCGCCTGTCGGCATGGTTGATACGCTGGATAATTTCAAACAAATGGCCAGCCGTTCCAATCTGTATATCGCCAAGAACAACCCCGGTTTCTTCGACAATGACAGCGGCCGAGTAACGCGCTCCACCACGGGGCCGGGCAGTATCGTTTACCATACGGATTACGATATTGGTTCCTTCACGGTCTACGGCAGCTTCTTTACGGGAGTTCCGGTCGAAGCCCAACGGTTCTTCGTTTCGCCTGACGGCAAACAGTATACGGAGATTTCCGCGCTAGCGGGACCGGCCGGCTACCAGCAAAGCAATTGGCAGCCGTACGCGTATGAAGTTTCGTCCGTGCCCGCGCATACGCGGTTTTTGAAAATCATGCTGGTCGGATCGGCCAAAGCCTGGTCACCGCAGATTACCAAGGTCGTGCTTAATCAAAACACGGCCTCCGTAAAGCTGGTTTCATCCCAAACCGTCGGGGCGGTCAAGACCGAATTGTCGACGGAAACGCAAGACGCGCGCATCTATTACCGTTTGAACAAGGGACCCGATTTCCTGTCCTACGGAGCGCCGCTGCAGCTTACGGGCTATAACGTCGTGGAAACGTACGCGGTCAAGGACGGCATGATGCCGAGCCCGATCCGTAAATTCACGGTTAATGCCAGCAATGATGTCGTGGTCGATAAGTACGGTCAGATGAAGAATGCGAAATTCGCCGGGAAGGTGACGAGTGACACGGAATTGGCTGCGGACATCCAAGCGGATGACGCTTATTACAACAGCCTTAAGCCTCCTGCCGATCGCGACAATTACGGCGGACTGGCCGGCAGCGCCGAGAAATATGGCTTGAAAGCGAAAGGTTATTTCGCGATCCAGCAGCTGGACGGCCGCAAAGTCATGACGACGCCGAACGGGAATCTCTATTTCAGCCTGGCGGTGAACGGCGTCACGGCCAATGAGACGTATACGAAGGTAAAGGGACGGGAGCAGAAGTTTGAATCCATTCCCCCGTACGAGGGCGAATATAAGCGCGCTTATATCGGGAAGGACAACTACTCCTTCTATATGGCCAATATTTACCGCAAGACTGGCGTTTTCCCCACCGAGCATTCCGTCTATTCGGAAGCGGTATCACGGCTTCAAAAATGGGGCTTTAACGGCATAGGCAACTATTCGCCCGAGAAATACGGCGAAAAGGGCAAAATGCCTTACGTAAGAATGCTTCCGCTGAACAGCATGAGCTGGGCCAAGCTGGACGGTATTTCGATCTTCGATATCTTTGCGCCGAATGCCGAGAAGAAGATCGACGACGCGTTCAAAAAAACGCTGAAGCCGCATAAAGACGACCGGATGCTGATCGGGTACTTCATTGACAACGAATACGATTTTCATAAATTTTATTCCCACGTACCGAAGCTGAAGGCGAGCTCGGCCGCCATCAAAGGGAAATTGGTCCAGACGCTGAGGGATAAATATCAAACTGTCGCCGCCTTCAACGCCGCCTGGGGCACGAAGTTCAACTCGTTCGAAGACATGAACGAAGCCGAACTGCCGATAAAAACGTCGGCGTCTTGGCGCGACATGGACGATTTTTTCGCTTATTACCTGGATACGTTTTTTGGGACCGTTTCACGGATCTATCGCAAATACGATCCCAATCATCTGCTGCTCGGAGACCGGTGGATTACGACGTCCTTCCATAACAAGAAATTCCGGGATGCGCTCGCCGAAGCGGAAGGCAGATACGTCGATGTCATCAGCATCAACTATTATACCTATAAGATTGAGACCGACCTCTTGGAGGATGTCTACACGAAGTCGGGCGGCAAACCGATCCTGATCGGCGAATTCGGGTACGGCACCGGTGAGCAGGGACTGAACCCTCTCCTTCCGAATTCGGCGTCGAACCAGTTCCAGAGAGGGATGCGTTACCGGAATTATGTGGAGAAAGTCGCCACCCTGCCTTACATTGTCGGCGCGCATGTGTTTAATTACGTGGATCAAGCCGGTCTCGGCAGATACTGGCAGGGCGAATGGGGAGAACATTACAACTCCGGGCTCGTAAACGTCGCGGATCGGCCCTATAAGGATTATCTGAAGGGCATCATGGATACGAACTACGATGTCTACAAGCTGATTCTCGGGGAACGGCCGAAATATTACTATGATTTCAGCAAAGGGTGAAGAGTGATTTGATCGATTCGAACGGCAACAATCTTGTTTTCTTGCTTTGCACGCCCAGAAGCGGAAGTTCGTTGGCTACGGTGATGCTCCAAAATCACAGCAAAATGTTCGCGACTCAGGAAATGTGGTTTCTTATGAGTCTGGTTGACCTGCAATCGCCGCAGCGCAGAGCGTACGGCGGAACAGGCATCGTAGCCCAATTCTTCAACGGCGTCCTGTCGCATGAAACCTTCGAAGACGCATGCAGGGCATTCGCGCTTCAGGTATATAACGGCTTGCTGCAAAGCAGCGCAGGAGCGGAGCTGGTCATCGACAAGTCGCCCCGGTATTACTATCTGCTGGAATTTTTGGACGCGCTGTTTCCGCATTCCAGGCGGATCTGGCTCATCCGGAACCCGTTCTCGGTGCTCGCCTCTTATAAGAAGGTGAACCAGCAAAGAGGCGTAGGCTTCGATTTGACGGAAGGCCTGCGCAATCCGGGCTTCGATATGAAAATCGCCGATCTTACCGTCGGACTGTTCCGGTATTATCAATATTTCGCCAAAGATAACCTGTACGCGCATCGGCTGCATTACGAAAGACTGGTTTTGGATCCCAAGGCGCAATTATCGGAAGTCTGCCGTTTTCTCGGCTGCGATTACGAAGAGGGAATGGAAAAGTACGGGAACTTCATGAACTCCGCCAAGTCCGACTTATACTTCAGCATGGGCGTAGGCGATCCGTTCGTGGCGAACCATACGGAACCCAATCAGGAATCAGTCGCCATCTGGAAAGGGGTATTGGACAAGCGGGAGATCGAACTGTACGGCCGGGCGCTCGGGGCGCGAATCTTTCACGATCTCGGCTATGCCGAGCAGCTGGACGAGGCCGAGAAGCTGACGGGCGTACGCTTCGAGATGGAGCCGGATACAGAGCTGATCGCGCTGCGCGCCAAGCAATTGGCGGATGCGACGGGCTGCAGATGGGAAGAGGGCTATGCGATGAAATCCGAAGCAACCGCAGGAAGAAGCTTGGCGTTGACGGAGCACCAGTACGTTCCGGTTGACAAGACCCGCCCGGACAATACGCTTCAGTTGCAGATGACTATGCGCGCGCTCGAGAAGCGCCTGGAGCTCGGCGCCATGGAGCAGCGGCATTTAAAATCGCAGCTGGATGCCATGAACCGAAAAATCTCCCGGTTGAAATCGCTGATTCCCTTCGGCAGCCGGCTGTCGACACTGGCGTCGACCTACTTGACCGGCGGCGTGGGGAAGAAATGAGCGCCATTGCCGGCCTGCTCAGGTTCGACGGGCAGCCTGCCGGGTCCGCGGACGGCAGCGCCATGATGGAAGCCATGGAGCGATACGACGCCGACGATGTCCAAACCTGGACGGACGGTCCTATCTTTCTCGGCTGCCGTTCCAAATGGATTACGCCCGAGTCCGTACACGAACGGCTGCCCTATTACGATCCGACGTTAAGGCTGGCGATCGTTGCGGATGCCATTATCGACAATCGCCGGGAATTGTTTGACCTGCTGCAGGTTCGTCCTACCGATCGCGCCGGCATGACCGACAGCGAGCTTATCTTGCTTGCTTACCGGAAATGGGGGCGGGAAGCTCCGAAGCATCTGGTCGGCGATTTCGCCTTCGTCATCTGGGATGAACAGGAGCGGCTCGTCTTCGGCGCGCGGGACTTGTTCGGTAACCGCTGCCTGTATTATCATCGCGATGCCCGGCGTTTTGCCTTCGGAACGACGATCGCGCCCTTGTTTGCGCTGCCGGATGTCGCGAAGGAGCTTTACGAGCCTTGGCTCGCGGAATTCATGGCCATTCCGGAAATGTACGAATCAACGGACGTCGGCTCCACGCCGTACCGGCATATTCATCAAGTGCCGCCGGCGCATACGGTTACCGTCTCGGACGGACGAGTCTCGCTCTCCGCTCACGGCTCCCTCGAGCCGAAGGAGATGCTGCGGCTCAAATCCGACCGAGAGTACGAGGAGGCGTTCCGGGACGTATTCGGGGAAGCGGTGAAGTCCAGACTCCGGACGCATCGCCAGGTGGCAGCGACGTTAAGCGGCGGTTTGGACTCGGGAGCGGTCGCCAGCTTCGCTGCGCGCGCTTTGCGGGAAGAAGGGAAATCGCTGCATACCTACAGCTTTATCCCAACACGCGATTTTGTTGATTGGACGCCTTCAAGCGCGATAGCCGACGAGAGCCGGTTCATTCAAGCCACGGTTCGCCATGCGGGAAACATCTCGGAGCGGTATATGGACTTCGAGGGGGTCAGTCCGATGTCCCAGGTGGACGATTGGCTGGACATCCTTGAAACGCCCTATAAGTTTTTCGAGAATTCGTTCTGGCTGAAAGGGATGCACGAGCAGGCCGGACAGCAGGGAGTAGGCGTCCTGTTAACCGGAGCTAGAGGGAATTTCACGGTCTCGTGGGGACCTGCCGTATATTATTACGCGGAGCTGCTAAGGAAGCTGAAATGGCAGCAATTCATGCGCGAGTTTCGTCTGTACAGCGCCAATAAAGGAATCGGCGGGAAGCGCCTCATGTCCATTATTTGCAAAGAGGCCTTCCCCATACTCGCCAAACGTTCGAACACGGACGGCGGGACCGACATTCCGACGATGCTGATCCATCCCGATTTTGCCAGGCGGACCGACGTGTTCGCCAAGCTTCGGGACAGCGGGATCGGCGTGAACGGCTCCATGATCGCCGATCCGCTGGAGCTTCGGAAGGAAAAGATGAAGAGCTTGCCTGTCGGCAACAAGAACGGCGCATCGGCAACCAAATTGTCCTTGCGCTACGGCGTATGGGAGCGCGATCCGACCTGCGATCCCAGGGTCGTTCGCTTCTGCTTCTCGGTGCCGGTGGAGCAATATGTTCGAAACGGATTGGATCGCGCGCTGATCCGGAGGGCGACGAAGCATTATTTGCCCGACGAAGTACGGCTGAATCAGCGCGTGCGGGGCGTACAGGGAGCCGATTGGGTACACCGCATCATTCCCGGATGGAAATTACTCGAGAGCGAGCTGCGGCAGCTTTGCGACGATCCCATCGCGGCAGCTTATCTCCATGTCGACCGGATCAAAGAAGCCGTTTTGCGGCTCGGCGTGGAACCGCGTCCGGAGCAGGCTTTCCAGCCGGAGATGAGAATGCTGATGCGGAGCCTGATCATATACCGGTTCCTGAAACGAATGCAGTGAAGGGAAAATACTGAAGGGAGGTGAGAAACATGACAAACGAAGAGAAAAAAGAATGGATGGTTCCGACTCTGGAATCCCTCAACGTAAGTGAAACGATGTATGGCAAAGGCATCACAACGATCGACTTCGTTACGACAGACGATATAGACATCTACAATCCAAGCTAAGTTTACTTTTCTCTTCACTTATTCCTTATGTGTCCTTATACCATCCGCTAAGGATTATATAAGGACATCTTCCTTCATTAACGGCGAGAGAGGTGAACGGTATGATATCAGTGGTGCAGCAAACCGTATATATGGCCTTCGGCTTACGGATTTCAAGCGAAATTCCGCTGCCTGAGCTGCCCGTATCCGTTGATGTAGAAGAATGTGCAAATGTGGATATCGTCATTGAAACGGGCGTTCCGGACCGGTTATGGGTCCAATTGAAGTCCGCCGGCAGTAATTTCGCGCGCATCGATAACCGGTTTCTGTTTCTTATTCCGGAGACGGCCTTTTATTGCATCGAAGATGGACGCAAAATTACGGTTTCTCCTCTTGCGGGAGCGGATCCGGAGAAAGTTCGCGAGTACTTGTTGGGTCCCTGCATGGGTGCGCTGCTGATGATTCGAAATACGCTGCCTTTGCACGGAAGCGCGGTCGAAATCGACGGCAAAGCGTATGCCTTTCTTGGCGATTCGGGAGCGGGGAAATCGACGCTCGCGGCCGCTTTTGTCAGTGAGGGGCATCGGCTTGTAAGCGACGACGTCATTGCGGTTACCCTGGCGGACGACGGCGGAATGCCTGTGGTTGCGCCATCCTATCCGCAGCAGAAGCTGTGGCGGGAATGCCTCGATCTTGGCATGAGCATGGAACGCGGGAATTATCGGCCGGTTTACCGGAAAACCGCGAAATACGCCGTGCCGGCGGCCATCCGATTTTGCGACGATCCAATCCCGTTTGCGGGAGCGTTCGAGCTGGTAAAGTCGCAGGCGGAAGCAGTCAGCGTTAGACCCTTGCCGAATCTCGAACGGCTTGGCGTCATGCTGCTTCATACGTACCGGAACCAACGGATTCGCCGTCTCGGGCTGGAGCAATGGCATTTCAAGGCTTCGGCGGGCATAGCTAAGCAAATGAAGGGGTATCAATTAAACAGGCCGCTTGAAGGGTTTACGGTCAATCGACTCGTATCCGAGATCATTCAAACGATTAGAGAAGGAGAGGAAGCCAAATGACGAATTCAAACGTTGAAGAACAAACGGTCGTTCAGTCGGCGGGCAGCGTTGTTAGCGACATGAGCGGGGAGAAGGTCATGTTCTGCGTCGATTCCGGAAAATATTACAATCTTGGCGCGATCGGCGGCAGGGTTTGGGAGCTTATCGCTTCGCCAATCCCGGTAAGACAGCTGGTTGACGAGCTCGTGGCCGAATACAACGTCGAGCGCTCGGTTTGCGAGGAACAGGTGACCGCATTTCTGAGGAACCTGCAGGAGGAAGCGTTGATCGAGGTCCGGAAAGGTGAAGCGTAACCTGGCGAAGTTTCTGTCATTGCCTGGGGAGAGGAAGCGGCTGATGCTGGAAGCGCTGATGTATTTGGGGCTGGCACGCGTGATGAAAGCGATGCCGTTCTCCACGATCGCGCCTTCCCTAGGAAAACGCTTGGTGGAAACGCCGATGGCTCGCATTCCGTCGGATGAGAACACAATCCGCTGCGTATCGAAGGCGGTCGGGGTCATGAGCCGCCACACGTTCTGGGAAAGCCAATGTTTGGTCAGGGCGATCGCCGCCAAAAAAATGCTGGAACGGCGGAAGATCGAGAGTACGCTTTATTTGGGAACGGCGAGGGATGCCGAAGGGAAGATGATCGCTCATGCTTGGCTTCGAAGCGGGCCCTTCTATGTGACCGGAGCCGAGGAAATGCGGATGTTCACGGTGGTGGCCTTATTCGGATCGGAAAAACGCGGGGAGAGGATGGAAGGTGCCTGAATATGGATAACGATTGTACGCTTGATTTAAGGGCTTTTCCGGAGGAATTAAACATCATGCTGGCGTTCTTGCGGACGGGTGCCGATCCACAAGCGCAGCAATCGGATAAACCATCGCTGCCGAACATCGATTGGAATCAATTTCTGGCACTGGTCCGACATCACCGGGTTTATCCGCAGCTGTATGCCACTATGAAAACCAGCGAATTGATTCCTGCCGATGTTCTGCAAGCCCTTCATCGCGATTTCGTTCAAAATACGTTTCAAATGCTTCGTTTAAGCGGAGAAATGGAACGGGTTTGCAGGACCTTTCAGGAGAACGGAGTACTTCCGTTAGTCCTGAAAGGGCCGGTGCTTGCCCAGGATTTATACGGGGATCTCTCGCTCAGGACGTCCAAGGACTTGGACATTCTCATTCCGATAGCCGACGTCGAGACCGTGGAGAACATGCTGCTGCAGCTTGGCTATAATAGCGATAAAAGCGTTCCGCGCGTATTCAACTGGAAGTGGAAGGTTCACCATATTTCCTTTACGCACCCGCAAACGAGAATTCAATTGGAAATTCATTGGCGGCTCAATTCCGACATGGGGAAAGAACCGCCGTTCGAAGAGCTCTGGAAACGGAGAAGGCGCAGCCCGCTTTCCAAACATGACGTCTTTTTGCTCGGGAGCGAAGACCTCTTCATGTATCTCGTATCGCATGGCGCCCGTCACGGCTGGTTTCGGCTCCGCTGGCTGGCGGACATCGACAGGATGGCGCGCCGAAACTTGAATTGGGGCATGCTCATCCCGCTCATGCGCCGTTACCGCTGTCTGCATTTGGGCGGGCAGGCGCTTACGCTGGCCTCCGGCTTGTTCCGCACGCCGATTCCGCATGAAGCAGGGCCGATGCTCCTAGGCGCGCATCAGCGCGAACTGGCGCAGCGTTCGCTCTATTTCATCCGGGACATGGTCTCTTTTGCGCCGGGCTCCAAGGAATTGGACAGAACGTATAAACGATATTTGTTTGCATTGAAGACGAAGCGGCAAAAGTCGGTTTATTTGATCAGTCAGTTATATCCCAGCTTCCGGGATACAGAGGCGCTGCCGCTTCCGAAGGCCTTGCATTTTCTATATTTTCCTTTAAGGCCGTTCGTTTGGTTATGGCGGCAGGTGAGGCAGGAAATATGATAAGCCCTCCACATGCTAACCCAGGGACGCCCCCTTAAAGTTAAGTGAATATTCGAAATAATATAAAAATAAGGCATTTTTACTGCCGGATATGATAAAACGAATCCGCGCAGCGGGATGTCAAGCAACACCGGAGGAAATATGAGCGCAATTGCCGGCATTCTTTGTTATGACGAAGAGACTGTATCGATAGAGGACAGCAAGAAGCTTATGCAAGCATTGCGAAGATACCCGGCCGATGACGTGCAAATCTGGCAAGGCGGACCCGTATTTCTGGGCTGCCATGCCCAATGGATTACTCCGGAATCGGTCCATGAACGTCTGCCCTATTATGACGGTCTCAATCGGCTGGCCATAACCGCGGATGCGATCATCGACAACCGGGAGGAATTGTTTAACCGGCTGCAGGTAGATCATGACCGGCGGAAAGGGATGACCGACAGCGAGCTTATTTTATTGGCATACCTGAAATGGGAGAGGGCAGCCCCTCGCTATTTGATCGGCGATTTCGCCTTTGTCCTCTGGGATGAGAAGAAGCGCCTTCTGTTCGGAGCCCGCGATTTATTGGGAAGCCGTACGCTGTATTATCACCGGCAAGAGCGGCAGTTCGCTTTTTGCACAGCGGTCAATCCGTTATTCGAACTAACCGGCGTCAAGAAGGCGCTTAACGAGTCATGGTTTGCGGAGTTTCTGGCGATTCCCATTATTCTCGACTCCATCGAGGTGAATGCCACGGTATACCGCGATATCGAGCAGTTGCCTCCGGCACACTGGCTTACGGTCGAGGACGGGAAATTGGCGCTGGGGCAGTACGATTCGTTGGAAGCGCCTCGGGAGCAGCTTCGGCTGAAAACGAACGGCGAATACGAGGAAGCGTTTCGAGACGTTTTCCAGGAAGCCGTCGCGTCGAAGCTTCGGACATTCCGGCAGGTCGGCGCAAGCTTAAGCGGAGGATTGGACTCAGGCGCAGTTGTCGGCTTTGCCGCGAACCCTTTGCTTAAAGAAGGGAAAACCTTGCATACCTACAGTTACGTTCCTTCGCCCGATTTCGTGGATTGGACCTCGAGAAGGGTGGTTGCCGATGAAAGTCCTTACATTCAAGCCGCCGTACGGCACGTAGGGAATATCAAGCACAACGGCTTGGATTTTCCAGGCAGAAACTCGTTCGATGAAATCGACGACTTGATCGGGCTTCTGGAGGCGCCTTATAAGTTCTTCGAGAATTCGTTCTGGATCAAAGGGATTCTTGAAAAAGCGCAGCAGGATGGCGTCGGCGTGCTTTTGACTGGCGCGCGGGGGAATTACTCCATTTCCTGGGGCCCGGCCATGGACTATTATGCCAAACTTTTAAGGAAACTGCGCTGGTTCCATTTTTACCGAGAGCTCAAGCATTATGGAAGACGAATGAATATCGGAAGATCCCGGTTGCTACCCATCATCGGCAAACAGGCCTTTCCATATGCGACCCGATCTTTTTATTCCAGAAGGGCGAAGAACGAAATTCCGCATGTCATCCATCCGGATTTGGCGGCAAGAACGAACGTTTTCGAAAAGCTTCGCCTTCATGATGTCGGCTTGGAAGGCGCCTCATTCGACGAGTTCGAGGCGAGAGACTATCAATTCGGAAATTTGGCGGCCTCTAACCATCAAGGTACATCCGTAACCAAGTTTTCCTTGCCCTACTCCGTTTGGGAACGGGACCCGACAGCCGATCCGAGAGTGGTTCGCTTCTGCCTGTCCGTGCCGATCGAGCAGTATGTCCAGAACGGGATGGATCGTTCGCTCGTCCGAAGGGCGACCGAATCGTATTTGCCTGATGACGTTCGGTTAAACCAACGCGTTCGCGGCGTTCAAGGGGCGGATTGGATTCATCGCATGATTCCGATGTGGCGCTTTTTTATCGAAGAGCTGCGGAAGTTATGCTGCGATCCCGTCGCCTCGCATTATTTGAACGTGGATCAGATCAAGACGTCGCTCGAGAAAATCGGACAAACCCCCAAGCCGGAGTACGCTTACGACGCGGGTGCCAGGTTATTGATGCGGGCCTTGATTGCATACCGATTCCTGCGGCAATTCCAATAATAAGCGATACTGTGAGAGGAGGTGAAACAGATGCAAAAGCAAACGCGGAATGAATGGCAGCAGCCAACGTTGGAAGTACTCGACGTCAACATGACGATGGGCGGACCGAACGGGGTGTACCCGGACAAGAACGGCAAAGGCGGCAATAACGGACATCCCCATGAATCGTAAATGCCCGTGATTCCTGACAGCACCAATTTGGCCCTTATACGAATAAAAGCGTATAAGGGCCTCTTCATTGTTGTTTAGTTCGATTCTACAGGAGAAAAGGTGATGAAAATGAACCCTGCTGCCATACGGACGATCTACAAAGCATTCGGGCTGACGATCGCGAGCGATATCGCCTTGCCGGAGCTGCTGCGTGAAACGGATCAAGCCTGCGACGCGGATGTTTATATCGAGAAGGCAGACTTGACTTGCGCATGGAATAAGCGAAACGGCAACGACGATTATTATGCGTTTGACAGCGGCGAATTTATGCTCAACATAGACGGCACGGGGATTTACAGCGTGCGGGGAGGAAACCGGATCAGCTTCTCTCCGGCGACCGGTGCCGAAGAAACCGCCGTACGGCTGTATCTGCTCGGAACCTGTATGGGCGCGCTGCTGTTCCAGCGCAAGTTGCTGCCTCTTCACGGAAGCGCCGTAGTCATTAACGGCAAGGCCTATGCGTTCGTAGGCGATTCCGGCGCTGGCAAATCGACCCTTGCCGCCGCCTTTCTAAGGCTCGGCTATCCGCTTCTAACCGACGATGTCATTGCCGTAACGCTTGACCGCGACCGCGTCCCCTTCGTCATTCCCGCTTATCCGCAGCAAAAGCTCTGGCAGGAAAGCCTGGACAAGCTCGGCATGCAGTCCGAACGCTATATTCCGCTGTACGAGACCAAATATGCGATACCCGTAACGTCCAGGTTCTGCAAGGAGCCTATTCCGCTGGCAGGCATCTTCGAACTCGCGAAGACGGACAAGGAAGCGACGGAGCTTCGTCATCTCCAGGGATTGGATCGGCTGCCTACCCTCCGCCATCATACCTACCGCCCTTTCCTGATCGCTCATCTGGGATTGGAGCATTGGCATTTCTCTACCTCCGTATCAATCCTCGATCGCGTCAGCATGTACCAATTGCGCAGGCCGGCTGCGGGATTTACCATTGACGATTTGGTAAGCCGAATTCTGGATGCGGTAGATGAAGACGCGAAGATTTCGCACGGATAAGGAGAGAGCGGAATTGAGACATCTGCTGATATACATCAAAAAACTGCGCGAATTTGCCGGATTCAAGCTTTATGTCAATCTGGTCGGCATGACGCTCATCAGCTTCCTAGAGGGCATCGGCATCTTCCTGCTTGTTCCCGCGCTCGGTTTGATCGGGATATTTCCCTTGGATACGAGCGGAATTCCGTTCGTTTCGTATTTGGTCAATCCGCTGCAGGCCATTCCGGAAGGGATGAGACTGCCTGTGCTGCTGGGCGGGTTCATTCTATTGATTGCAGGTCAAGCCCTTATGCAGCGCAAGCAAACCAATTTGAATTTGGAAATTCAACACGGATTTATTAGGTACCTTCGCGTGGAAATTTATCAAGGCTTGCTGCAGGCGAATTGGGCTTTCTTTCTGAGAAATAGAAGATCCGACTTCACGCATGTCATGACGAACGAGCTGATGCGCGTCAGCATGAGCACCTATCTCGCGCTGCGATTAACGACGACGCTTCTGTTTACCGCAGTCCAGATCGGCTTTGCGCTGTGGTTGTCGGTAAAGCTTACGGCCATGGTCCTGATCTGCGGCTTGGCGGTTGCGGTCTATTCAAGCAAGTTCATTAAACGATCGAAAACCATGGGGGATCAAACATCGGAGCTCGCGCAAAATTATATCGGCGGGATGACCGATCATTTCAACGGCATGAAGGACATTAAAAGCAACATGACGGAAGCGAAGCATTTGACGTGGTTCCGTACACTTTGCGCCCAAATGGAAAATAATCTCGTTCATTTCGGGAAAACGCAGTCCTCCTCCCAGTATGTTTACAAGGTGGCATCGGTTATTCTAATCTCGCTATTTGTTTTCTTATCCTTGGAAGTCTTCCTTATACCGGCCGAGAAGCTCGTGTTGATTATCGTGATCTTTTCCCGGTTATGGCCGAAGTTTTCGACTCTGCAGGCTAACTGGGAGCAGATCGCCCAGTCGCTGCCCGCCTTTAAGAGTCTTGCGGATCTTCAAAGGGACTGCGCGCTGGCCAAGGAACTGGATTCTTTCGACATCTCATCCAAGCGCAAACCCGTGCGCATGGGGAAAGGAATCGAATGCAGCGGCATTTATTATCGCTACGACGGCAGCGGCTCCTCCTATGCCCTTCATGATATTAGCCTGTCGATCCCGGTTAACAGCATGACGGCCATCGTCGGCAAATCAGGCGCCGGCAAGAGCACCTTGATCGATATTCTGATCGGACTCATCCGGCCGGAAAAGGGAGAAGTTCTGGTAGATGGAGAAAGTCTTGCGAATGACGATAGCTTCTCGCTGAGGCGGTCCGTGAGCTACGTCTCGCAGGACCCGTTCCTGTTCCATGCAAGCATCCGGGAAAACCTGCTTATTGCCTCGCCTGATGCAAGCGAGGAACAAATGTGGGAGGCTCTGCAGTTCTCCGCATCGGATGAATTCGTGAGGAATTTGCCCCAGGGACTGGATACGGTCCTCGGAGACCGCGGGGTGAGGCTTTCGGGAGGGGAACGGCAGCGGATCGTATTGGCCCGGGCGATTTTGCGGAAGCCTTCGATTCTTATTCTGGACGAGGCGACCAGCGCGCTGGACAGCGAGAACGAGGCGAAAATTCAGAACGCATTGGATCGACTGAAGGGCAGAACGACGATCATCGTCATCGCCCATCGGCTGTCGACCATCCGGAACGCAGATCAAGTGCTTGTTTTGGAAAAAGGGCATGTGATCCAGCGGGGCGGATTTCAACAGCTCTCCGCGGACACCAAGGGGACGTTCGGCAAACTGCTGGAGTTTCAAGCCGGGGTACACGCATAATCAAATCCACGAAATAACCGGTAACGCCCCGCAAGCAGAGGCACAAGGAAGATCAACAGCTTGCGAGGTAGTTCCGCTCCACCAGGTAAGCCAATAGGAAGGCCAGCGACTGGTCGACCGTCATGTGCTCCGTATCGATGAGCAGATCCGGGCTGCCGGGGATGTCGTATTTGCCGTCGATTCCGTAAAGTTGCTGATCTGTCCGTTTCTTGCCTTCTTATACAATCCTTTCGGATCCCTCTTCTCGCATTCCTCCGAGCATTTCACGTAAATTTCGATATTGCTGTTCAAAGCCAAGCAGGTGGCAAAGAAAGAGCTGGACCGGATCTGGATGAGAGACCAGAGCGGAAAGATGCGGGGCGCTTCCGACGTCGGCAATAAACGTCGGGCTCGATGGTACAAAAAACGCACTAAGTTCCGATAATGTATATCAGGGGTATTTTATGAGTGGCGAATTTTCACCGGCTTGGAGGAAAACAATGTGAAAGCATTAGATTTGGAAATTCAGCATTTAGTGGATTCTTTGCATCTCACCAATGAAGAAATCTTGGAGAAATTCAATTTTGTCTTCGATCAGCGACAATTAACGCATGATGAAGGCAAACAGTTTCTTGATTTTTTAAGAAGAGAACTGTCCCAAAAAAGCCCCTGAGCGGGTGATACAAGGTAGGCGGCCTCTTGTTTTGGATTAATATCTGCCGCCGAGCTGCTGTTCTGCGATCTGAACCAGGCGGGGAACCGGAGCGTTCCCTATTTTGTGCTGAATATCAATACTTGGAGGGAGAACAGTCTGTCAATGAAGAAGCGTATTTCGGAAGTGATGGATATCATCAAGAGGTGATAGTCATGAATACGGATCAAATGAGCAGGTTGGACAAAACGATTCAGTAAAATTTCTCCGGCTTTTCTGTTCAAAGCGCCCGGAAGCTTGGAGCAGGAAGGATGAGTGTTGCCATCCTGATCAATGAACATCCGCTTTCCCCAAAATGAGGAAGGCGTGGAGGATTAGGAGAAGGAAATCAAGATCATGCCAAAGCTGGAGGAATGGGTCACGCTCGCCATTCCTCAGTTTGACTACGTGGGCAAACAAGACAATGGACTGCCGTTTGTCGGTTACCGGCTGCTGCCGGGAGAAATATTGGGCGAGGATGCCGTACCGTCGCTCACGGCTTCTGAACGAAGTACAATCGCCGGGCAGATCGCCACAAAGACCTTGACATGTTCGCTGACAGCTATATAATAGCTCTTAAGCGGTAATTATTTAAGTTTATTTATTAATGTAGTTAAAAAGATGGAAAACGGGTGGACCTATGAAGTCATATCTGCCAAATGACATTAAGGATGAGAATAGAAAAATCATATTCGACATTCTGCTGCAGCACCCTGAATTGGCTAAAGTCGAGATCACGGAAAAGACGGCCATGAGCTTCGTTACGGTGAGCAAGATCGTGACCTTCTTCGAACAGATCGGGATTTTGACCGCCACAGGTGAAAGCCGGGAAGGCTCCGGCGGCTTGGGAAGAAAACGGACGGTATACCGGTTTAACGAAAACAGCTACTCGACCATCGGCATTCAGATTATCGGCAGCACGATCACGGCGCTGCTCATTAATTTGACCAGCAAGATCATCGATTCGTATTCGATTGAAACGGACGTCCCGTTCTACAGCGAAGAGTTCATAGCGCTATTTAACGAGATCGTCACGCATCTGAAGAATAAAGCGAAGGAATTAAACAGCGTCGTCCTCGGGATCGGCATCGGCGTTGACGGTGCGATCAATACCCGGAAAAAGACGATCCGGATGAGAACGCAGCACAATCAAGAAAACGACTTCAATTACGAAGCGATTGTTGAGAAGCTGAAGAGTGAGGCCGACCTGCCGATTCTTCTGGAGAATGATGTGAACGCCGCAACCGTGGCGGAATTTCGGAATCTGGAAAACTCGGATCAAGCGCCGGCGAATCTGATTCATATCGCTGCGGGCGATGGGGTCGGCGGCGGATTGATCATTAATAAAGAGCTGCACCGGGGCATTCACGCAAGCGCGGGCGAGCTGGAATATATGTGCTTTGACCCGGAATATAAGCGGACTCCGTCATCCGTCGGGTGGCTGGAAAGCAAGCTTGGCATTAAACACTTGTTAAGCACGTATGACCTGAATTCCGCGGAAGATGCCGAGGCTTGCATCGATTACATCTCCAAGAATCTAGCGCTGACGATTACGAATATGATCAGCATCCTGGACATCGAGCGGATCATTATTAGCGGCAAAACCATCGCGCTGTTTCCGGAACGGATCTTAAGCCGGACCCGAAGCTATATGGAGCAATATACGGAATGGACGCCCTCTATTTCGGTGAGCGATTCCCATCATTCCACGGCAGTCGGAGCGGCCATACTCATACTTCAGCAAGAGATCATTCACGTTATTTCGGCATAATTGACAAGGAAGTGAAAACGATGATCAGAATCTTCGATACCGAAGAGGAAGTAGCAAACGAAATCGCCAGAGAGATGAAAGAGCATTTATTTAACGAGCAGCATCCCGTCTTCTGCCTGGCTTCAGGAAGCACGCCGCACAAAAGTTATCTTAAATTTGCCGGCAATCCCGAGATTCATGGGAAGATCAAGGACTTTAACTTCGTAAGCCTGGATGAATGGGTCGGAATTGACAAGAGCTCCGAAGGCAGCTGCTACCAGATGCTGAATCAGGACTTATTCTCGCTCATCTCGCTGGATGACAGCCAGATTGAATTCTTCGACGGAACATCGCCGGATCTGAAGCAGGAATGCTCGCGAATCGACCGCTACATCGAGCAGCATCCCATAACGTTCAGCTTAATGGGCGTAGGGATGAACGGACATATCGGACTCAATGAACCCGGCTGCCCGGTGTTGAATCATAGCAGTGTCGTGGAGCTGTCGGAGACGACGAAGACAGTCGCCCAGAAATATTTCAATCAGCCTACGGAATTGGAGCAAGGGATTACATTAGGTTTGGGACAGGTGATTAATAGCAAGCGAGTTATTGTCGTCATTACCGGAGAGCGTAAAGCCGACATCGTGAAGGAAATGTTCTCCAATCCAGACGCCAAGCTGCCTGCCCAGGAATTGTTCGGTTTCGAACATATTGATTTCTATTTGGATGCGGAGGCTGCAAAATATATTGACCGTCATCAAGGCTGAGGAGCGCTAGGCATGAGTAGTTTTGTTATTGGTGTAGATATCGGAGGCACGAATATTCGCGTTGGTCTGGTGAACGAGAATCTCGAGCTCATCCGGAAGGAGCAGGTTTTAACGGGCAGCTTCCAGCACGCAGAAGAGATCTTTGCAGCTATTCGGGCCATGATCGAGAAAGTCGACCATGACCGGAAAGCCAGCAAGATCGGCATGGTCCTGCCCGTCCCATGGAATGGTCGAACCGAAGTTATCGTAGACGCGACCAACATTCCTTGTCTGGAGAACGTCCCTATCGGAATGATCCAATCGTTCTTTCCGGAATATGAACTATATTTCGAGAATGACGTGAATGCAATCACGCTGCTGGAATCGGATCATGGGGCCGCCAAAGCCTATGATCAGCCGATTTACATTACGGTCAGCTCGGGAATCGGATCCGGGATCATAATGAACAAACAGCTTGTTCACGGTTCCCATGGATATGCCGGCGAGATTGGCAGCATGATTGTTTCCGACAGTGGGAAAAATCATTCCACGTTATATGACGGGACGCTGGAATCGCTCTGCAGCGGCATAGCGCTTGAAGAGGAAAGCAAGCTTCTCTATGGCAGCCATGCAACGGCAAGTCTGTTGTTTGAACAGTACCATAAGCAAGATGAGCAAGCGATAGAAGTCATTGAACTGTGGATCAAGCACTTTTCCAATGCCATTGTTTCCTTGATGCAAACGCTGGACCCGGACATCTTCGTAGTCGGAGGTGCGGTCATCCATCACAACCAATGGCTGATCGATCGCGTGACGGCTAGCGCCCGAAAGAAGGTGCTCCCGCACTTAAGCGGCCATATCCAAATAACGGTATCACATTTCGGCCCCGATGCTGGCATTATCGGAGCCGGATATAACGTATACAATAAGGCAAAAGGAGAATGATAACGATGAAAAAGTTAAAAGTTGCGTTAATTGGAGCAGGAAGTGTTTCTTTCGCGCTGGGTGCGCTTAACGATATGGTGCTGTCGGAACGTTTGAAGACGCAAGCGGATCTTGAGATCGCACTCATGGATATTTCGGAAGCGAATGTAGATCGAACCTACAATTATGCAACGGAAATGTTCACGGCTTTCGATTATCCGGCGAAGATCTGGCGGACGACGAATCTGGAGGAAGCGTTGAAAGGGTCCGACTTCGTTATCGTCGCGATTGAAGTGGAGCGTTACTTCTACTGGTCCCAAGACTTCCATATTCCGCGCCGCTACGGCAGCAAACAGATTTATGGCGAGAACGGCGGACCGGGATCGATGTTCCATACGCTGAGAAACCTGGGTCCGATGCTGAATATTGCGCAGACGATGGAGAAAGTATGTCCGGATGCATGGCTCATCAACTATACGAATCCGGAAGCCAAGCTGGTAGAAGCCATCTCTAAGCTTACTTCGATCAAAGTAGTAGGCCTGTGCCATGGTCTGGATATGGGGATCCATCAGCTGGCCGATTTTCTGGAGATGGAAGTCGGCGATATCGCCGTTGAAGGCGGCGGTTTGAATCACTTCGGCTTCTTCACGAAGGTCTGGAATAAGAAGACCGGGGAAGATCTGTACCCGCTATTCCACGAGAAGGAAAAGCAAGCGAACCGTCTGGCGCAATTTGAGCATGTTGCGTTGTCCAGAACGATGTACCGCACATACGGCTATTATCCTTATCCGGGAACAAACCATACCGGCGAGTATATTTCCTACGCAGGCGAGTTCTACGCCGGATTGGCACTGCAATACCGCTACGATCCAATCCGGGAAAAGCTGTGGGAGAAAGGCTCCAGAACGCCTGAATTCGTCTATTGCGCCGGCGCCAGCAACCTGGAGCAAGGACTGTTCGACCAAACCATGACGCAGGAGCTCTGGACGGAGCAGGCTTATATCTTCGATAAGGAAAAGGTTCATTGCAGCAACGAGTATGCGATTCCGATTATCGAATCGATCGTCTTCGGCGAGGAGCTTCACGTTAACGCCGTGAACATGCAAAATAACGGCGCCATTAAAGGTCTGCCGGACGACATGGTCGTTGAAACGCAAGCCGTCGTGAATAAGAACGGCATTTCGTTCAAACCGATGACGGTCGAGCTGCCGACTGCCATTATCGGAACGATTCATATTCAAGGCACGATTCATAAGCTGCTGATCGAGGCGTATCAGGAGAAGTCGAAGACAAAATTGCTGCAAGCGATTTTGCTTGACCCTCAAGCGCCAACTTATTATCAAGCTTGTGCGATGATCGACGAAATGTGCGAGCTGCAGAAGGATATTCTGCCTCAGTTGGAGTGGAAATAATCAAAGGGAAAACACCGGTTCGAAGGAACCGGTGTTTTTGCATGTATCTTTCAAGAAATCTTAATGCATCTCTTCGATCGGTTTTGATGCGATCTCCTGCGCACCTGAAGAGACCATACCCAGTTGGTCTAGCTTCGGAGCAAACGTGCAGTTGCTCAGGTGTTCCTATTTTCTTCATGAGTTTACGCATGGCTTCAGGTGTGTGGGGAAAGTTCCCTAGAAACCGTGATTCACCGCGTCCAGCATCTGCGACGGCAATAGAGATGATATCTTTTGATACGTCTAAACCAATGGGCTATAAGCGGACAGATTAAAGACGCAGAAAGACCGCCAAGCTGGCGGTCTTTCTGCACTTCACGCCTTATTTTTGGCTGAAATCGTAATAGAACTTCGGCCGTTCCCCGAGAAGGACCTTGTAGATGTCGTAGTTCGTCTGCATGGCGCCGGACAGGAAGGACTTATATGGACGGTCCGTGACGTTGAGGACGCCCGAATTATAGCGTTCCGCCCATTCGCCGATTCCCTGCCAATATCGGCCGAGAGGGGCTTGATCCACATAATTAAACCAATGGGCACCCACGACATAGCCGAGACTCACGGCGCCCTCCACGTAATTGCGGTAGCGCATGCCTCTCTGGAACTGGTTCACGGCCGCATTGGGCAGAAGAGGCTGCAGCCCCTGCTCCGCGGTGCCGTAGCCGAATTCGCTTAACAGAATCGGTCTGCCGCCCGATTTCGTATAGACTTCCTTCAGCAGATCGGCCTCGATTTTATAGGAGTAATAGTTAATGCTGATCACGTCGGAATATTTTCCTTCGACCTCCGCCATCACGTCGCGGAACTTCGCATTGTGGAAGGAGGTCGTGATCCAGCGATCCCCGAGCAGCAGGTGGTTCGGATCGTATTTATGGTACAGCCGCGAAACCGTTCCATAGAACGTATCGAGGTAATACCGGAAAAACGCATCCATATCCGCCCAGGACTGCGACGTTTTCACCGGAAGCTCCGCTTCAAGCAGATCGTTAAAGGAGGTAAAGCTTGTGCCCCAGTTCCGGTTGAACATATCGATGGTCTGGTATTTATCCTTCACCATTTTGACCAGACGGCCTTTAATGGCGGCGGAGCTGGCCTTCAGCTTCGGCACGTTGGAATAAAATTTGTGAAAATCGTATTCGTTGCCGATGAAATAGCCGATCAGCATCGGGTCGTTCTTGTTCGGCGGCAGCGCTTTTGCAAACGCCTCATCAATCTTGGCCGCGGCGTCAGGCGCGAAAATATCGAAGATCGAAATCCCGTCCAGCTTCGCTGAGTCTATGTCCAGCGGAAGCATTCGCGTGTAAGGGAATTGATTCTTATTGCCGAATTTCTCGGGCGAATAGCCCCCCGCGCTGTTAAAGCCCCATTTCTTCAGCCGCCCGACCGCTTCCGTATAGAAGGAGCTCTCCGTCGGAAACGCTCCCGTTTTCCTGTATTTATTTGCTATATAGAACGAGAAACTGCTGTGATCGGGCGAGATGAAAGCCGGCGCGTACGTTCCCTCATAGGGAGGGAGCGATTCAAACTGCTGCTCTCGGCCCTTGACCATCGTATAGGTTTCATGGGGGGTGATTCCGTTCATGCCCAGGCTGAAGAAAATGTTGCCGCTTGGCGTCTTCATCACCTTCCGGCCGTCGAGCTGCTGAATCGCGAAGTAGCCGGTGCCTTTCAGGCCGTATTTGGCCGCGCTGCCCGCCAGACCGCCGTAACGGTCCAGATCCGCCAGCGGCTTCAGGCTGTCGTAATAGGAAGCATCAGCCTGGGCATCCGCTTCGAGCTCCTGCTCGCTCATCACCTTCTCCGGAAAACCCGCGGTAACTATCTGACCGAACCTGTCGACCAAAATATCGCTGCTTCCATTGAGCTTGGTTTTGCGGATGGGACTCGGTTCCAGGCCGTCTTTCACGGCATAGGTTTCGAGCACGCTATACCCTGTAAGCCGGAACGTCCCGGTGTAGAGCTGAAACGCGGGGGCGTTGTCCTTGCGGTAATAGATTCGGGCCCCTTGGGTCGCCGAAGACAGCTCGACCTGAAGCGATTCGGCGTTTCGGGTCGACTTGACGTCGACGGAAGTGGTGATTCGATTGATCGATACCCTGGAAAGCTGCGGCGACCAGGATTTGGCGGCTCCGTGCTGCTCGATTTTCAAATAGCGCATCCCTGCCGGTAGCGAAGAAGCTTCATAGGCGTACTGCTGCCAATCGCCTGAAGGAGAGCCGATCGGATAGGTTTTGACCGGTATTTCCTGATACGTTTTTCCGTCCGCCGAGGCGAACACCTTGCTCTTTTCCAGCTCAATTCCGGTAAAAAAGTAGCTGTAAAAGAGCACAGAAGCGATATCGTTTTTCGTATGGTAAACAATGCTTCCCGGCGCCGTCGACGTTCGCACCATCCGTTTCGCATCGCTGCCGAAGTAAGCGGGATGGTCCGTAGCGATGTACATATTCGCGCGGCTCGTCATCAGTTTGAAGCTTTCGAGCGGATCGTACAGGCCTACGGACGGCCCCGGCGGCGATACGGACCCGACCTTATACTCGTAAACGGAAACGCCGCTGACTTCCGTTTTGCCGGAAGAGGGATGGTATACCGCGCACGTCTTCAACTGAAGCCCTCCTAGTACCGGAATGGGCGAAGTATACGGCTTGCGGGTGGACGATGTCCGGGGATCACTGCCATCCGTCGTGTAGTAGATGGTCGCGCCTGGTTTGGCGGCGCTCAGTATCGCCATGCTTCCGTAAGGAACGCTTCCCGAAGGAAGGCCTGATGTAACGTCGCCTGCGGGAACCGCGGGCGGCTTGACCGGTGTAGGTATAGCCTCCCCAGTGGCCGGGGGCGCCGCGGGTGCCGGCGCCATCGGCACGGGCGCTGCGGGTGCCGGCGCCATCGGCACGGGCGCTGCGGGTGCTGGCGCCATCGGCACGGGCGCTGCAGGTGCCGGCGCCATCGGCACGGGCGCCGCGGCCGCAGACAGGCTGCCGGGAACCTCTTTTATCGACAGGTCGATTAAGGCTGCTGCTTCCTCGCGGGTCATCGCGTCCTGAGGTCGGTACGACCACTCGCCGGAATCCTGGGTAACGTCCGAACCGTACCAGCCGTGAGCAATAATGCCGCTGATTCCTTCCGCCGCCCAGGTATCCGGCTTATCGCTGAAATTCAGCGCGCCGCCCGGAGCGAGACCCTGTTTCTTGGCAAACCGCCATACCATAACCGAAGCTTCTTGGCGTTTGACCGGCTCATTCGGTGAAAAAGTCGTATCGGAAGTGCCGTTAACGATGCCCGCCTGATAGGCGGCGCGTATATAGGCGGCTCCCCAGTGATCCCGGATATCCGGGAAGGGCGCCGGTCCTCCTTGGTCCTTCAGCTGAAAAGCGACGGTGACGAATTTGGCAAACTGGGCGCGAGTCAGTGTCTGTTTCGGACCGTAAACCCCTTCGGCGATTCCGTCCGTTATGCCAAGCGTTTTCAAGTCGTGAATATAAGCGAAATAGGGGCTTGTATCCGGCACGTCTTTAAATTCCGCCGTCGTTGCGCTGATTCCCGTGCACTGCAATGAAGCAAGGGCGATCATCGCGGCGGCTGCAATCGAAAATTTTCTCATTCCGGCTCCTCTCTTACTAAATTTTTCCTCTCCAATTATAAAATCGGGCCTGTCCAACGATATAAGGGGGTGAAAAAATGATAATTCACTCAGAAATTTTCCTTTCAAATTCCAGCGCGGTTTCCAGCCGCAAATAAAGAGACCGCCGCGGCGGTCTCCGTGAAAGCCTTCCTCCAATACAAGCGGCACTGATGCCTCCCTAACTGATGTTCTGTTGGTCATGCACGCTGACGCGATGAACTACAACCGCATTCCGGACATGAAAGCCGAAAGTCATTGCTACGCTGGTACCACCCCGAAAAGGCAGCATGCGGACAAAGCTTAAGATTTGTGGACTCGATCACATTTATTTGCAGAAAGTTCTTTGAGCAGGATGATATAATCAGATAGACAGTAGCAAAGTTTTTATGAACGAAAGGTTGAAATTAATGAAGCATCGCATTCTTCTTGTAGAAGACGATCTATCAATCAGCAACATGGTCAAAGGTTATTTATCAAAAGAGGGGTTTGGCATTGTTTGCGCTTTTAATGGGGAAGAAGCATATCAAATTTTTTTGCGTGAGAAGTTCGATTTAATCTTGTTAGACCTGATGCTCCCGAAGCTGAATGGCATGGATTTTCTGAAAATGATTCGTGAATCAAGTCATTTGCCGATTTTAATATTGTCCGCGAAGGATGGAGAAGTGGACAAAGCATTGGGGCTTGGTTTTGGAGCCGACGATTATATTACCAAACCTTTTTCAATGATCGAGCTTGCAGCGAGAGTAAATGCCGCAATAAGACGTGCGAAACAATATTCTATCCCCGAGAAGTTAGCAGAGGATAGACTTATCACCGTAAACGAGCTTACTATGGATTTGGAGAATTTTATAGTCAGTAAGAATGGCCTAGATATTAAGGTGACCTCAAAAGAGTTTGCTATCTTGAAATTATTGTTTACCAATCCGAAGCGTACGTTTACGAAAGAACAGATTTACGGATTAATTTGGAACGAAGACTATTATGGGAACGAGAATGTCATTAACGTTCACATGAAACGATTAAGAGACAAGATCGAAGATCATCCTTCAGAGCCCAAATATATTAAAACGCTTTGGGGGTTCGGGTACCGATTGGGGGAATTCTGATTTGAACTTAATAGGAATCTGCATCATTGTCCTGTTATCCATCGTCATCTATTTACAATATAAATCAAGACGGGAAGACAGAAGCAGCTTGAGATATATAACCAGTAAATTGAATACGATCATCTCCGATAATAGCTCAGAGAAGCTTCTTCTGGTCACCGGCGACCCAAATTTGAAAGATATGGTCATAGAGATAAACCGTCTGCTCGAATCCAATCGCAAAGTTATCGTGGATTACACGCGAACCGAAATTTCCATGAAAATGATGTTGGCTAATATTTCGCACGATCTTAGAACCCCTCTTACAGTTGTACTTGGATATATAGAAACGGTATTGCATCAACCCCATTTAAGCGCGGAAGAAAGAGATCGACTATTGGCTGAGGTGCAAGATAAAGCAAAAGAATTATTAGAGTTGATCCAGAAGTTCTTTGACTTGGCCAAACTGGAGTCGGGAGACAAGAATATTCCTTTGACGCGCGTGAATATGAATGAGGTTTGTCGCAAAAGCATGCTGCTTTTTTATAACCAAATCCAGTCCGAAGATATGGAAGCGGTAATTGAAATTCCGGATGCTCGAATATTTGCCTATGGAAATGAAGAGGCATTGGAACGGATATTCAATAATTTATTATCGAATGCGATTCGATATGGCGCTGAGGGCAAGATCGTGGGTTTGACTCTAAGGCAAGACGCACATTTTATCTTTGTCGACGTTTGGGATCAAGGAAAAGGAATTACCGAAAGACATAAGGATTTGATTTTCGAAAGGATGTACACGTTAGAAGATTCCAGAAATAAAATGTACCAGGGAAGCGGCTTGGGACTTACGATTACAAAAAGGCTTGTTGAAAAGATGCGAGGCAACATTTCTTTGCGAAGCAAACCCTATGAAAAAACGACTTTCACGGTGCAATTGCAACAAATTCATTCTTAATGGACTGTCTTCTATTTTCCGCCGATTGGCGGTTTTTTTGTTCGCAAGTAAGATTTTCTTAAGATTTATATCACAAATAAGAACATTATAGCTGAGATAATAAAGTTAACCCAAAGAAAGTAGGAGAATGGTCATGACTTATATTTTGAGAACGAATCAATTGACTAAAACGTATCGAGAAAAAGAAGTTGTCCGCAATGTGAGCATGAATGTTCAAAAAGGAGAAATATATGGATTTTTAGGTCCGAACGGTGCCGGTAAAACAACGGTTATGAAGATGATGACCAATCTTGTAAAACCGACCAGAGGAGAAGTTGAGATTTTCGGTGAAAAATGGACGAATTCGTCATACGAACCGTTAAAAAGGATGGGCATTATTATCGAAAATCCGATTTTCTTCGAGAAACTGACGGCAAGAGAAAACCTAAATCTTCATTGCGAATATATGGGGTTCCATAATAGGAATGCCATAAATGAAGCGTTGGAACTGGTTAACCTGAATCAAGCCGACAGTAAACCCGTGAGAGAGTTTTCTCTCGGAATGAAGCAGAGACTGGGTATTGCCAGAGCTATAACAATAAAGCCGGAGCTGTTGATTCTAGATGAACCTATCAACGGGCTTGACCCAATCGGCATCCGCGAATTTAGAGACTTATTCAAGATGTTGAACAAAGAGTTCAACATTACGCTGCTGATATCCAGCCATATCTTGGGGGAAATCGAACAATTGGCCGATACGATCGGTGTCATTCGAGAAGGTCTTTTATTGGAGGAAATGTCTATGGAAAGCATTCGCGGTTCGCACACGGAATTTATTGAGGTGGTAACAGACGATGTAAACAGGGCAGCTTTTGTTCTCGAGCATACGCTGCACATCTCCAATTTCAAGGTTTTGGATTCCAAGCTCGTACGAATCTATGATGCAGGGATGTCATCTAGAGAGCTTATACAATCTTTTATTGCTAATGGCATTGCAATTGAAACAATAAGCAAAAAGAATCAGACACTCGATGATTATTTCTATCAACTCATACATGGAGAGGTTACGAATGTTGAATTTAATTAAACTGGAAATGCGAAGATTTGGAATTGCTGCCTATGTAAAGAGAATCATCATCATCAATCTCTTAATGAGTGCCATCGTGTTGGCTCTGTATTACGCGGTACCTCTAACTGGGGAGCCCAATCCCTTAGCCAGTTATCAGGATGCATTGTTTGTTATTGATAGGTTAGTCAGGGTTGTTTTTATCCTATATGCGGCGGTTCTTATCTCTAGACTCATTATCGGGGAATACAAGAACAAGACCATTTCATTGCTGTTCACGTACCCGATCAATCGAAAAAAGATCATACTCTCGAAGCTCTTAATCGTATGTGCGCTAACCTTTGCGATGATCTTGATTTCCAATGTATTTGTAACCTTCGTTTTCTGGATCGCCGATTCCATAGTCAGTTATATTCCTGGCTCGTTAGCCATGGAAGATTTAGTGCAACAGGCGATAAAAATCGTTGTTCAAGCAGCTGCCGCGGCTGGGATGAGCTTAATCCCATTATACTTCGGCATGTCGAAAAAATCGGTTCCTGCCACCATTCTGTCGTCCTTTATCGTTTTGCTAATTACAACGACTAGTATTTTTAGGGAGACTATGGGTTCAATCGTTGCGACATCGGTATTGTTGACGGCAGCAGGTCCGTTGGTCGCTTATTTCACGATCCGAAAAATCGAACATACGGATGCCCCTTAATAGAATTATGAAGAAAGAAGGGAATGAATGATGTTAGTACGATCTTATGTTAGGGGTCGAGAAATATCCCGGTCAGCGCTGATCCTTGCGATGCTGGTTGCCATGCTTTTTTTCTTCGCAGTTCCAGCGAATGCTGAATCCAATGGTGTTACAAGCACTGATGTTTCGTTTCTCGGTGATGGAGATGTCACGCTGCATGGAACGATAGTGGCTCCGTCGTCAACTGGCAAGCACTACCCGGGTGTTGTTATGGTAGGCGGAGCCGGACCTGTCAAGCGTGATGATTTTCAGGATGAAGCTGAGGCGTTCGCCAAACTCGGAATTGTCACCTTAATTTATGACAAAAGATCAATAGGCTATTCGATGTTGCATCGGGATTATTCAATACTCGCAAATGATGCCATTGCAGGTATGCAACTGTTGCGGGCACAGAAAAATGTAGATCCGGACAAGGTTGGAATATTCGGACTAAGCGAGGGGGCTTGGGTAGCCCCACTTGCTGCAAAACAGGCTCCTGAAACAGCTTTTGTTATTGCGGCAGGCGCTGTGGGTGTTTCGCCGGCACGTCAGCAGGCATGGGCTTATGGCGAATTTTTGCGCCATGCCGGTGTAACCGGATCGTTTCTGAAAATGATGCAGGTAAACGGTATCAGGCAGCTTGTCGATGCAGGCTTATTTACTCAGCATGATTACGATCCTGTACCGTCTTGGGAGCAAGTCCATCAACCCGTGCTAGCATTGTGGGGGGCTCTCGATCGCGAAGCGGTGCCGGAAGAGAGCTCGCACATTATTCAGCAGGCTCTTGAACGTGGAGGTAACACCCTCTATACGATTGCTTTTATTGAAGGGGCTCGACATAACTTGAATGTTACTTTCAATGGAGGCTTTGACAGACCCAATGAGCTCGCCGATGGTTTCGTAGATACAGTAGGTTCCTGGGTTAATAGTTTAGCTCAAAGCGCTCCCATCATTAGCGTTCATGTGGCGCCGCATCAGGATCGACAGAGCGTTGCAATAATGCCGCTCTCAAGGCTTGAATCCGGTTGGCTGCAGATCGGTGCTCTTCTTATTTTCATCATTGCATTCAGCAGTTATCCCTTAGTTGCTTTATACCGCATTGTATTTAAACGGCGCAGTGCTGTGTTGGCCCAATTACCGGCACGTTGGCTTGTTGCCGTTGGTTTGACAACTGTTCTTGGGTTCGTGATTTATTTCCTTTTCACTGTGGTTACTGCCGCGAATCTTATCGGTCCTGTAGTTTTAGGCCAACCCATACCTTGGCTTGTTCTTAGATTGCTAGCCGTCGCGACTATTGTACTGACAATCTTCACTTTTGCGTCATGGCGTCGGAATTTGCACCAGATCACTGGCGGAGTTCGAATACAACTTTTCTTATTGGCTTTAGCTGGTGTTGTGTTCATTCCTTGGGCGTTTTACTGGGGACTTCTAATATAGGTTCGCCCTCATCAGGGAGATTCCAGGCAGGGTGAGAATATTTTTGTTTTATTAAATAGTTCGTATCCGCTAGTTGCATTCGCTTCTTCGTTTAAATACTTTAGTATTAGATTTATCGACCATCCACTTCAAATGTTGTAAATGCTTTTAGTGATGAATTTAGGATATTGTTTGCGAATGAACTAAATGAGCGCCTGCAACTTGACGAAAGAACATTTCCCTCGGTACAATGCAGTTCTCTCACGAATGCTCGCTTATTCGCAGGATCTCTCCAATGGATAAATCGCTATCCGGATAGAAGAGGGGATGTACCGTCAAATTCGGCAACCGAAGCGCATGCGGGCACTTCACTGGTTTCTTTGATGAAGGTGTAGTAGCCGTTTTTCACCATGTCGGCGATAACCAAGGCATCCTTGATGTCGCTTTTGGATGGCGTATTGTCGCGATTTTCCTTGTTCTTTTTGACGAGATGAGGATTCACCAACACGACCTCGAGGCTGCGATCTTTGAGCCAGGTAGCGAGGCTGAGCCAGTAGTGGCCGGTTGGTTCCATGCCGATGATGGCGTCGTCTAGTTGGTTCGTTTCATCCACTGGAGCAGTTGGCGAAAGCCGGTGTCGTCGTTGGAAAAGTGAAGTGGAGTGCCAAGCAGGATTCCGCGAAAGTTGACGGCGCGAGCAACGTGGGACTGCTGGGCGATGTCGATGCCGACGACAAGATGCTGGGTTGAAATACGTTCGAGCAGTTGATTTTGTTTGGCTTGAGCTTTAAACTTCAAGATAGAGCGACCTCCTTAAGATGGCTAAAGGGCTATGACCCGTGACTAACCCATCGTACCGGAGGCGCTCGTTTTTGTGCAAAGCGCAAAATTAACGCTCTACAGGAATCCTAACGGGACACGATAGTTCAACACATCTTGGAGCAGCTTGCCAATGGCAGTTGCTCTTTTTCCGTTACGCTCCCTCCCCTCACATTCCTTCGTCCTATCTATCCAAGGTGTGGAGTACAATCAACGTTTACGGAACGGGTAGCTGCTAATGGCGGTTGAGTTTTATTCACGGAGAACGTTTATCCTTCTCTCGTCATGGCTACATGCATTCGAGCCAATTTCCCAATCAACTTCATCATGGATTGCATTTTCGTCATTCGTTTTACCTGATTTAGCAAATAACAACTCACTTGTAACGCATCATGTTAAGGGGAGATCAATAGAGTAGATGTCATACTACCAAGTGATATCGAAAAGGTATACTTTGTGGTTATGGATGGGAAAAACTTTATATGGTAAAATTTAGTTGATTTAGTTAGAGTAAAAGTTTTACGTCTTGGTCCTATTCATTATAATAGCCTCTCGGAATTAGATGCGGGAATCCATGGGTGATGCCGGAAAAATCATGAACTTAGGCTGGGAAATATGGGAGATGAAAACCAGTTTCAAAAATGGGCAGACTCCACCAATTTTCCAATCAATCCTTCTCACGCTTGTTGGATCGTTCAATGGAAGAACGACGTTTGTAGATCAGCTTCCACTTCTCCGAATCGCGAGGTGTTTTCGTAAACAGTCTGGGATCATCCTTGGTTTTTGTGTAGAAGGTACGGCCATACTTAGCTTTGGAACAGCCGCAGGTCGGCGAACATCTCCACTTGCGACGATGGAGCTTGTAGTCGGTTCCGTTGGGCTTCATTGGATTTCCGTTTGGGCAAATCGGAATCCCTGCGGGTGAAATCTGAATCGCACTACCCCTTTGCTGGCTGTGTTCCTCTTGGAGCGAACATTTAAATCAATAAAGGGCTCCATGCCTTGATGAGTCAGCAGAAGGTAGATCGACTCCGCATCATGCGCGGCATCGAGAAGCATTTTATCGACCGTGCCCAAGGCGAAACGTTGCTTGAATTCGACTGTGCTCATGACCAAACTGACCGCATCGTGCCGGGAAGCAGGATGCAGTCTGGGGTATAAGGGTAAATCGTGTTTGCTGTCCGCTGCGGAAATCATGTACAGGTGGTAGCCGTTAAAATATTTTTCACGGGCACTGTCCCAACCCGAGTTGCAATCGGGCTGGGAGTAAAGACGATGATGGTCGCAATCAGCTATTCCGCGGGCACGACAATCACAAGTGGGCTTGCTTCGGGGATAGGCGGAAGTGACAACGGGTGTACCATCACCAGCTGCGCTGAGTGCCGAAATATCCCCGAGCAAACCTAAATTAGCAGACACGGATAGAATCTGGGATTGAAAGAAATGGAATAGACGATCCGCAGGCAGAACAGTTGGTTTATCGGTATGACGCATCATCCATTTGACCAAACGTTCGACTCT
Source organism: Paenibacillus spongiae (assembly GCF_024734895.1). Lineage (NCBI taxonomy): Bacteria > Bacillati > Bacillota > Bacilli > Caryophanales > Paenibacillaceae > Paenibacillus > Paenibacillus spongiae. The sequence goes on along the minus strand of NZ_CP091430.1, from coordinate 6,073,819 downwards.
GCCTGGCGTTGTGGTGGGTGCTTTCTCGCCTTTTTTCTTTCCTTTCTTCTTGCCCTTGCGTTTGTGTTGCATGCGGGGCCTTAGGTTCTTGTCCACTGCTGGCCAAAGGCGATCGAAGAAATCATAGAACGTCCCCACTCCGGGAAGATCAGCTGGAGAGAATCCGCTCAAGATCGCGTAAATGGGTGTGCGTTTTAACTCATTCACCCATTCTGAAACCCCATCGTTGGATTCGTCAAGAGAAGAATCAGGTAAGAACGGAATAGCGATGCGGGGTCTCGAGGCTCAGGTCCTCGATCCGAATAATCATCGATAAGCAAGATCGTCATGGCAGATAAATCGGTCATCCTGAGCTTCACAGTCAGAGGCCAATCCTTGTTGATGAGGACACTGCCGGGACCATAAGATGTTCGAAGATGTTGAAGGACAAAAGATTGGTAATTGGAATGAGGAATGAAAGAAGGCTTCAAAAGGGAACACGCTCCAATCGTGAGTAGTAAGGGACATACCCTTCTCGCGATTTTTGCGGAATTCGGGAAAAGTCAAGTGTTTTCTGAGGAAATCACCAAAAAATTCTAGAATATTTTCCATAATGAATAATGGGATTAATTGAAAAGTTCCCCTACCCAAGTAGGAGGATGCGAATAAAGATGGTTCGGGGAAACCCTTGTCCAATCTGCCTCGGCAAATGCCGAGAGGCTATGTAACGTTATGGGAGGGAACGATAGATGGAAATACGCTTTCGACGGCTAATGGGTATCATTTGTTTTCTTTTCGCTTTTGTAATTCTATCGAATACGGCGTTTGCCGCGGAAAGCGGCGACACAGTCCAGGCCCTGGGAGACAATAACAGCCAAATTGCCGACGGCAGTCCGACGAATGATGTCGCGAGCGTCACGGATACGGTTTATCTGGCTGGGGGGTGTTCGCATAGTTTGGCACTCGGAAGCGACGGTATTGTTTGGGCGTGGGGGGATAATTACTGGGGAGAGCTCGGCGATGGAACGACGACAAACCATACCACGCCTATTCCAGTCAAGAGTCTCGATGGGGTGCATAACATAGCTGCTCGCGAATGTAAAAGTTTGGCGCTCCTAAACGACGGAACCGTCTGGGGATGGGGAATTCAATTGCCTTTTGGAAGTGATCAAGATTCGGCTCCTGGCCCGACTCCTCGTCAAGTGAACGATAAATCAGGCCATGCTTTTGATTCGGTAGTCGCCATCTCTGCGGGGGCTAAGCATAATTTGGCACTCAAGAGCGACGGTACCGTTTGGGCATGGGGAGGGAATGAATATGGACAATTGGGTGATGGAACCGTCTCGGACCAATACTCCTATGAATTTAGTCCCGTTCAAGCGCAAGGTCTCGATTCGGTCGTAGCTGTTGCTGCGGGCATGGTGCATAGTTTGGCGCTCAAGAGCGACGGTACCGTTTGGGCGTGGGGCGGGGAAAGCAGTATTCCCGTTCAAGTGCAAGGTCTCGATTCGGTCGTTGCCATTGCTGCCGGGGCGACGCATAGTGTGGCTCTCAAAAGCGACGGTACCGTTTGGACGTGGGGAGATAACAACTATGGACAGCTCGGGGATGGAACAACGACAGCGCGTACCACTCCCGTTCAGCTCGCCAGCCTCGCAAATGTGGTCGGCGTAGCTGCAGGCAGTTATTATAGTATGGCACTCAAAAATGACGGAACCGTCTGGACGTGGGGGGATAATTACTGGGGCCAGCTCGGTGATGGAAGTACGACTCAACGTCCGACTCCCGCTCAAGTGGAGGATCTCGATTCGGTGACTTCTATCGCAGCCGGAGATAACCATAGTTTGGTACTCAAAAGCGACGGCAGTGCTTGGGGATGGGGAGATAATGGGAGTGGCCAGCTCAGCGACGAGAGTACGACGAAGCATCTTATCCCTATAAAAATTCAAGGACTCGGGAATCGTGGGCCGGAATCCATCCTTTATCGATTTAAGGGAACGATTTTCGACTTTGACGCTAGCCGCATATTGTGGAGACAGTTGGAGAATTATTGGGATGAAAGCGTTCATTTGAATAAGCAACGCTATGTTTACTGGCTGTACAACCGTGCGGATCAAAGCCAGGTACGAGTGTTCGAGAACGCCGATCCCTATCACCTGGTTAAGATGGAGTTATCCGCTAAAGGCGTGGTTTATGATGATGGTCACAATATACACTATTGGAAGGACGGCGCGGTTCAATATAGTTGGGACGGACAGAACCTTGAAGTAGTAAATGGGAATTTTGCGATCTTGGGCAACAGCGTTGTGAATGTAACGACGGGAGAGTCACGTTCATTGCCAAATGCAGATTTTATTTATAACCGTGACTACGATCTGTCGGCTGACGGAACGGTAGTTTATACGTCTCACTATCTTCCATCGACTTTGTACAAGTCGCTTCCCGACGGTACGTTGACGACGTACGAGCCGCCATCCCCGGACACTCACACATTCTACGGTGCGCTGACGGATGGGAAAACCCTTATTTATAACGAACTCCTGCAGAATACCGGGCGCAACTCCAAGTGGGCGCTGCGTGTTCGCAGCGCCAATGATCGGATAACCACGCTCGCCACGAACCCTTTTGATCCGTCCGATTATGCCGCGGACCCAAGAGATTCGTACCAGATCAATAACGGATGGATTGCTTACAAGAAGGCTGACGAGGAAACAGGGCGTTGGGTCTTGGATGTCCGGTCGCCTGAAGGCGTGATTAAACAAGTATATGCTGCCCCTCACGGGTCGTCATGGAAAGACGTGCCGCTCTCCATCAAGCAATTGGCACCGGACGGTACGTTGGCTTACACGTATCAAGACACCACTTATGTATATTCCGCACAAGCGGGCACAATCTTGTATTCCTTCAACGATCCGGGAGAGCTGGAATACCGGGAGCATGTCCTAAAGGATATCGATGGCGTTGAATACCGGTTTTTAGCGTGGTACCGACTTGACGGCGGTTTGTTGTACGGCGTTCGATTCTGATTGCGTCGTCCGTTTACAATTGGGCAAAAAGAACAATTAGGTGGCCTTGGTCCTGAATTCCATCGGGCTGAGGCCGTTTAGTTTTGCTTGCAATCGTTCATGGTAGTAAATTTAATGGTAATCATCAATATCAACCTTGAGCTCTCATCTCGCGGCCTTCACTGTTTTATTAATCAAATAGTGATGTTCGGCAGCTTGTTCAACTCCCTCGGTACAATGCAGTTTTCTCACGAATGCTCGCTTATTCGCAGGATCTCTCCAATGGATAAATCGCTATCCGGATAGAAGAGGGGATGTACCGTCAAATTCGGCAACCGAAGCGCATGCGGGAACAGAAGGGGCGAGTTTTCGCTCCTTTTTTACTGCTCTGTTGCACGCTGCTCCACGTACCTCCGGAGGCTTTCACTCCCATTTCTCGACGGGTCGACGCCCTTTCATTCCTTCGTTACGCCTATCCGGTGGGTGGAGGCCGGTTATCCTAACGGTACGGGTCTGTGCCCTTTTGTTGAACGCAATCCGGTACTCCGTGCAGTCTTGAGATCCCGCGAATAAGCCAGTATTCGTGCTAATTGAGAAGCAGTTTAGCAGCTTGTTTCATAGGAAGAACTCGATCCGGTTCGTAAGCTTCGCCGCTCTGTGCCATGGCAACCAAAAGGCGTGCCAGCTTGCCGCAAAGCTTCATGACGGAGCGCATCGGTTTCATGCTTTTCGTCTTTACATTCACTTCATGCTGTCGTTTAAACGATACATCGTTCATGATGAGGGCCATGGTTGCCATGAACAGGGCATGCCTGAGCCTTGGTCGGCCACGTTTGCTGATGGTCATCTAGCCTTTCCATTTGCCTGAACTCGCTTCAGCCAGGTTGAGGCCGGCATGCCGTAGCAACGCGTTACCATGTGCATAGCCGCTGAGGTCGCCTGCTTCACCGAGAATGCCGGCGACAGACAAGGTGCTCATGCCCTTCATTGCCAGCAGGGGCTTAGCCAGCGGAATCTGGGCCAGTGCAGCCGCGACTTCATCCTTAATTACCTGCAGTTGCTCCACAGCCAGATCATATTCGGCAAGTAGCTGTTGCAGATGAAGCTTGTAGGCTTTCTCGGCATGCTTGGCGCCGACGGAGTGAGCTGCGAGAGCCAGTAGTTCGCCAGCTCTACGTTCACCACTGTGCCGCTTCATGACCGTTTTCCAACCGTCGACTACCTGGCGAACGGTGAGTTTTTGAAGATCGGCAGGCGTAGGAAAGAGACGCAATGTGGCAAGCGATCCAGAACCAATGAGGTGCTTGTATACCTGCCGAAGCTCGGGGAACACAATGTCGACCCAGCGGTGAATCTGGTTCTTGACGCTGATGAGACGATGGACAATTGTCTCCCGGTTCGCCATGAGAACGCGCAGTTCCATGAACACTTCACTGGTTTCTTTGATGAAGGTGTAGTAGCCGTTTTTCACCATGTCGGCGATAACCAAGGCATCCTTGATGTCGCTTTTGGATGGCGTATTGTCGCGATTTTCCTTGTTCTTTTTGACGAGATGAGGATTCACCAACACGACCTCGAGGCTGCGATCTTTGAGCCAGGTAGCGAGGCTGAGCCAGTAGTGGCCGGTTGGTTCCATGCCGATGATGGCGTCGTCTAGTTGGTTCGTTTCCTGCAAATCTTTCATCCACTGGAGCAGTTGGCAAAAGCCGGTGTCGTCGTTGGAAAAGTGAAGTGGAGTGCCAAGCAGGATTCCGCGAAAGTTGACGGCGCGAGCAACGTGGGACTGCTGGGCGATGTCGATGCCGACGACAAGATGCTGGGTTGAAATACGTTCGAGCAGTTGATTTTGTTTGGCTTGAGCTTTAAACTTCAAGATAGAGCGACCTCCTTAAGATGGCTAAAGGGCTATGACCCGTGACTAACCCATCGTACCGGAGGCGCTCGTTTTTGTGCAAAGCGCAAAATTAACGCTCTACAGGAATCCTAACGGGACACGATAGTTGAATGAGCTAATGCCTCGATTTACGAAAACCGGATTCCCCTTGAGAGGGATCCGGTTTATTCATGCAACGAATGGCTTAGCGTACGATTTTTTCCGTTTCGTGAGGTGGCCCCTATTAGGCATGATAATATAGCTGTAGACCGGCAGCTGCGTTAACCTAACCAGCAGGTTTCATTATAAGGCCTATTAATTTTACAATAACGCTTGACTTGGAGTTAACTCCAAGTGCAATAATATCGGATATCAACAGGCAACCCGTAATCGGATTACACTGCGTTCGAAGGAACAATAACATTTGGAAAGCGAGGAACAAACCAATGGAATATGTGAAACTTGGAAATACCGGCTTGGACGTATCCCGGCTTTGTCTTGGCTGTATGGGCTTTGGCGCAGCAGAGCGGTGGATTCATCCATGGATACTTGATGAAGAGCGCAGTCGTCCCATTATAAAAAAAGCGCTGGAGCTTGGCATCAATTTTTTTGATACGGCGAATGTATATTCAGACGGAACCAGCGAGGAATTTGTCGGACGGGCTCTTAAGGATTATGCCAATCGGGACGAAATTGTCATCGCGACGAAGGTTTATTTCCGTATGCATCCAGGTCCTAATGGTTCCGGTCTTTCCCGAAAGGCAATCATGAGTGAAATCGATATGAGCCTGAAGAGGCTGGGAACCGATTATGTAGATTTGTATCAAATTCACCGCTGGGATTACAATACGCCCATCGAAGAAACGATGGAAGCCTTGCATGATGTCGTGAAGGCCGGGAAGGCAAGATACATTGGCGCTTCGGCCATGTACGCATGGCAGTTTCTGAAGGCGCTGCATACAGCCGAGAAGAATGGATGGACCCGGTTTGTATCGATGCAGAATCATTTGAACCTCTTATACCGCGAAGAGGAGAGAGAAATGCTGCCGCTTTGTAAGGAAGAAAAGATCGGTGTGATTCCATATAGTCCGCTCGCATCGGGAAGATTGACGCGCGATGGGTCGGAAACGACACATCGTTCCGAAACCGATCAAGTTCAGAAATCGAAATACGATGCGACTGCGGATGCCGATCGATTGATCGTGGAGCGGGTTGCGGCAATAGCAGAGAAACGGGGGGTTCCCCGCGCTCAAATCGCACTTGCCTGGCTGCTGCAGAAAGAACCGGTAACAGCTCCCATTATCGGCGCTACGAAAATGTCTCATCTCGAAGATGCGGCAGCGGCTCTTTCGATTACGCTAACGCCCGAAGAAATTGCGTCGCTGGAAGAGCCGTATGTTCCTCATCCGATCGTTGGTCCCATTGTGATGCAATGACGGTTTAGTATAAGAAACGACAAGAACGCCCTATCCATTTTCATGTGCGTTCTTGATACGAAATCGGGAGGTGAAATCTCCATTGTTGATAGCAGAAGTAAGTGGAAAATTTAATTTATCGCAGGATACGCTCCGCTATTATGAACGCGTCGGACTTATTCCGCGCGTGAACCGCAATAAAAGCGGAATTAGGGATTATACGGAAGAAGACTGCAGGTGGGTAGAATTTATCAAATGTATGCGGGGAATAGGTCTTCCAGTTGAAATATTAATTGAATATGTCGGGCTGTATCAGCAGGGTGATGAAACCGTCGGTGCCAGAAAAGAGCTTCTAATCGAGCAGCGCAGACAACTGGCAGCAAGAATGGAAGAGATGAAGAAAGTGTTGGAACGTATGGATGATAAAATTGCGAGATATGAACAGACCATCCTTGAAAAAGAAAAAACGTTAAACAGGGCGCAAGATTAGATCGTCCGTAACGTTAACGGAGAACTAGATCAATAAAACAGCAAAAGGATCCGCCGCGGCGGATCTTTTTCATTTTCAGAAGCACAAAAAAAGGCCCTGCAAGATAGCCCAAAAAAGGGGTGTTTTGCAGGGCTCTCCTCTTGACGGGTTCTCAAGCCGTTTAGAGGAGCAGAAAAAAAGGTTATATAGGAAGGTTACTAGATTTAGCGCCATAACTCCAATTAGAAAAATCCAAGTAAATTAGAATTGGCTCATTTTCAGATCGGATCCTGCCTGCTTTCTCATCAGATTCGGATTTTTGCTGATGGCACCGGCGAACAGGAAAGAAAAATTCAAAACCAATCCCATCCGTGCTGAAAAAGTAGTAAACGTACCGATCAACAGTCCTAGTCCGACAAGGAACTCGCCCCATGGCACTACCACTGCGGTACGATTGGTTTTTCTCCAACGGCCGTTCTACTTTAGGGCGATTATTCCTATTTACATGTTTGGCAAGGTCGCGTAGATTTATATGGACGTTCCACTAATGATAACGGTGATGTCCTCAACAAGAGCACGGTTCCTGCAGAGAGATAGAATGCGGTGGGAGCGCATGCCATATCCAAGGCGCAGCGTAATCATTGGCATGGACGTTCGGGAGCGGTTATAACCCATAACTGACAACGACAGGCGGGCCCGATGAAAATGAAGCGGAGGGAAGGACATGTACGGAAGCGGAGTACCGGAACCGAGAATTGAATACGCTCCCAAGCACTATATATGCAGACGCGCCCAAGGGACGCTAATGTTGGACGGCCGTGTAGATAAGCCGTTTTGGGCTGGGACGGATTGGACGGATGAATTTGTCGATATCGAAGGCGATCTTCGCCCGGTGCCGACGAAACGGACTCGGGTAAAAATGCTGTGGGATGATGAATATTTCTACTTCGCGGCGGAGATGATCGAGGATCAGATTTGGGCGACGCTGACTGTGCGGGATTCCGTCATTTTTCATGATAACGACTTTGAAATTTTTATCGATCCGGATGGGGATACGCATCAATATTACGAGTTTGAAATCAATGCGCTCAATACGGTATGGGACCTGCTGCTGGTGAAGCCTTACCGCGACGGCGGCCCTCCGGTGAATGGCTGGGATATTAGCGCCCTCAAGACAGCCGTGCATATTGACGGCGAGCTGAACCGCCCCGGTGCACATAACCGGAAGTGGAGTATTGAAGTGGCTATGCCGTGGGCTAGCTTGCGGGAGTGTGCAGCCGGAGGCCGCCGGCCACTGCCAGGAGAATTCTGGCGCGTCAATTTCTCCCGCGTTCAGTGGCAGACGGAGGTGCAAGACGGCGAATACCGGAAAGTGCTAAACCCCGAGACAGGCAAGCCTTACCCGGAGGACAACTGGGTGTGGTCGCCGATGGGTATTATCAATATGCATTATCCCGAGCTGTGGGGCTATGTCGTGTTTGCGGACGGAGACACTCCGCAATCGTTTGAGCTTCCGCAGGATGAACGCATTAAATGGGAGCTTCGCAAGCTCTATTACCGCGAGCGCAATTATTTTGCGGCCCATGGCGAATTTACAGCGGATCAGAAGCTGCTCATGGGCGATGATACGTGGAGTATTGATCCCGTGATCGAGACGACCCGCAGTCTGTTCCAGATTACCGCTCCGTCCTTGGACGGGGAAGGCCATATCTGTATACGCGAAGACGGAAAACTATGGAAGGAGTGAAGGCAAGTGACGACCCAGGCATCCATATTTTCTTTGAACCCTCATACGATGGAGGGAATCGACCGGAAATTCCGCAAGAAGCAGACTCTGGCTGCGGCACGCCGACATGAACTGTTTGATATTTTTCAGGAGGGGCTATCCGATGAGGAGACCTGGGCTTTAAAGTACTTATTCGCCTGCATGCCGGTAAATGATATGGCTGACTATGACGGGGCATTGTTCTTAAGCCATGTTCGTCAGACGCTGGATATCCGCAAGCAGGTGCCTTGGGGTGAACGTGTGCCGGATCATCTCTTCCTTCATTTCGTGCTGCCGTTCCGGGTAAATACGGAAAATATCGAAGATTCCCGCGGCATACTGTATAACGAATTGCTCAAACGGACAAGGGACTTGTCCATGGCGGACGCGATTCTGGAGACCAACTACTGGTGCCATGAGAAGGCAGCGTACATAGGTAGCGACGAGCGAACAATATCGCCGCTCACCATGATCCGGAATGCGCAGGGACGCTGCGGTGAGGAATCCACGCTGGCGGTAGCCGCGCTACGCAGTATCGGCATCCCTGCTCGCCAGGTATATACACCGCGCTGGGCTCACTGTGATAGCAACCACGCATGGGTGGAAGCTTGGGCTGACGGCCAGTGGTATTACATAGGCGCTTGCGAACCGGAAGCTCGTCTTAACCAGGGATGGTTCAGCCCGCCTGCCCGCCGGGCGATGCTGATCAACACACGCATTTTTGCGGACTATCCGGGACCGGAGGAAATTACGCTGGCAGATGAGTGGTTTACGGAAGTTAACCTGCTGCAGAATTATGCCCCTACACGCACCATCCATGTTAATGTGAAGGATGGGCAAAATGCCCCGGTGAGCGGGGCGGAAGTCCGTTTCGAACTGTACAACATGGCGGAGCTGTACCCGATCGCTGCACTGCCGACGAATGACCGGGGAGAAGTCTCTTTTAAAACCGGCTTCGGCGATCTGATGATTCGTGCCGTCAAAGACGGCAAGTGGAGTGAAATGAAAGCAACCCCGGCAGAGGACCGCCTTGAACTTGTACTTCATGCTTCGGAACAGCGAGATGGAACGTTGAACTTCGACTTGGTTCCGCCTCCGGAACGTGAAGGAGAAGCGGTAGATGCGCTTTCGGATGAGAAGATTCAACGGCATAACAGCCGTCTCGAAGAAGGAACGAAGATTCGGTGCGATTACGAAAGAACATTCCTGGGCGAGGAGGAGGTGTCCCGGTTTGCCCAGACGGCAGGGCTTCCGCCCGAGCGGGTATGGGATGTTCTGCAAAAGGCCCGCGGGAACAGCCGGGAAATCGCAGCCTTCCTTCAGGAACGTTCCGGTGAATACGGTGAGTGGCCGCTGCGTCTGCTGGAGAGTTTGAATGATAAAGATATGATCGATACGTTCCGGCCTGTGCTGGATGACCATCTGATCTACGCTCTCCCGCAGCGCGGAGATCTTGCTGAGGACACGTTTACCAACTATGTTCTTTGTCCACGGGTCTCGTATGAAATGCTTACGCCATACAGACGAATTTTTCAGGAAGCGTTTAGTGCCGAAGAGTCGGCAGCGTTCAGGTCCAATCCTGCGGAGCTTGCCCGAAGACTGGAGCAGGGATTTGTGATTTGGGAGGATCTCCCCAACTTGAAGGGAAAAGGAAATCCGCTCGGTACATACAATCTGAAGATGGGCGATCCGGTCTCGTTGACGATTCTGTTTGTGGCGGCATGCCGCAGCTTGGGCATTCCGGCGCGCCTGCACCCGAGTGAACAGAAGCCTCAATATTTAAAGAACGGCAGCTGGGAAGATGCGGTGTTCACTTTAATCGCTTCCGACCAGAAGGAGAACATAGCTTGGGGAATGCTGCGGCTGCTCCGTGACCCCGAGGCAGCTCAGGACGCTCCGGCAGCTTCCTATTATAACAACTTCACCTTTGCCCGACTTGAGAATGGCGTGTACAAAACGCTGGTCTATCCATATGGCAAATCCGACGTTTATGATGAGCCGTTCGAGGTGAAGCCGGGGGCTTACCGTTTAATATCGGGTATACGTCTCAAGGACGGCACGGTGAGAGTGCGTTTTACTTGTTTTACTGTACGTGCCGGTGAGCAAACGGACATTACTCTTACCTATCGTGAGACGACGGAAGACATCCCCGTGCTCGGTACTTTAGACCGCAGCAGCACCTTTACGCAGTTGAATGGGGATTCCAGTATACTGGGCGATCTTATTGGAAAGGAAGGCGCTATTGTCGCGTGGATTGAACCGGAGCGGGAGCCTTCGAAGCATCTGCTTCGTGAGCTGCGAGAACTGGCCGAACCGCTTAATAAGCTGGGAATTCCGGTCGTTATTGCGGTCGGGGATTCGGAATGGACAGCTTCATTTAGCGCTGCCAATGATCCAAAGCTGCCGTCACGCACGATTTTTGTACGGGATTCAACGTATGCTGCTTTACCGGATTTCATATTGGAATCCCCGGCACATGAAGCCGGTTTCCCGCATCTGTTCGCGCTCGACAGCGAGGATCAAATCCGGTATACGTCATCCGGGTACAAGATTGGCACCGCGAAGGAAGTTTTACACATTATGTCTGGTTTCATTCAAGCTAAAGGATCGGAGTGAAGGGGAATGTCGAAGAAATATATTGCGGCCGGCTATGTCGGCGATGCTGCACTTCCAGAGATGACGCGGGAAGATTTGTTGAAATTGACGCATTTGAACGTGGCCTTCGGTCATGTCCGAAACGATGAGATTAGCATAGAGCATTTGAAGCATACCGAGGCGATCCGGACAATAAAGCTGGAGCATTCTGAGCTTACGGTGCTGCTGTCGGTAGGAGGGTGGAGCGCTGGCGGATTTTCCGAGGCGGCTTCCACCGAGGAAGGAAGAAATAGCATGGCGGCTTCTGCGGTACGGGTGCTTAACGAGCTTCCTTTTGACGGGATCGATCTGGATTGGGAATATCCGTGTTATGGCGAAGCTGGCATTGAGGCGAGTCCTGATGATAAGCAGAACTTCACATTGCTGCTCAAGACGATCCGGGAAGCTCTGGATGCGAAAGGCTCGCAGGATGGACGGCATTATTTGCTTACGATTGCGGCAGGCGCCGATCAATATTACGTAGACGGCACGGAGATGGATCAGGTACAGCAGTATCTCGATTTCGTCCAGCTAATGACGTATGATATGCGCGGCGGTTTTCAAATTTTGTCGGGACATCATACCAATCTATACACTCCGACCGGCGATCTGTTCCGGATTAGTACGGACGCTTCCGTGAACCTGTTCCTCCGGGCGGGCGTGCCGAAGGAAAAGATCGTGATCGGTGCCGCATTCTATTCCCGCGTCTGGAACCAGGTGCCGGACCGCAATCACGGCCTTCATCAAATGGCCGGGAGCACCGGCGGGTACGGGCCCGCGTTCACTGAGCTTGCCGCAGACTACATCAATAAGAATGGTTATACCCGTTATTGGGATGAAGAAGCCTGCGCACCGTATCTGTTTAATGGCTCTAGCTTCATATCCTATGATGATGAGGAATCGATTCAGTGCAAGTGCGATTATGTGAAGTCTAAGGGTCTGGCAGGCATCATGTTCTGGGAGTACAGCTGCGACAAGACGCACCGTCTGCTGGATGCTTTGCATCAAGGGCTTCAAAGGTAAAGCTTTTCGAAGAAAAGCTTGCTTCGGGATCGGGACATAAACACCACTTCCCTTACTGAGGGACGGTACACGATTGTTGAATAATAGGCTGAAATGGCAGCGGCAGTCTAAGACTCTACTTTCAGGGTCTTAAACCGCCGCTTTTTCTTATCATGGATAGGTTATTACATTATTTTCATAAGCAACATGGGCCGTTGGAACGACGGACGCCCGTTGTTTTATTGTCCGCCGTATACTTCGACTTCATAAATGCGCGTGACGTTATCGCTTCCGGCATTGGTAATCGCGAGCTTCACATACCGGGCAAGGACAGGCGTAATAGAATGGCTGGTTTCACTGGCGGCGTTGTCGGCCGCTTGAACGACAGCAGACCACGTTGTTCCATCTTCGCTCACGAGAATGCTGTAATCCCGCGTATTCCATTTCGGGTTCTCACCGCCGAACCCCGCATGCTTGATCACAAATTTCGATACCTCCACGCTGGATCCGAGATCAACCTGGAGCCACTTCTCTGGGGAGCCGGAACAAAATTTGCTATTCTGCTTGAAGGCTCCGTCGAAGGCTTTCTCCGGACCTTCCGAGGCCGCGCAGCTTTGTGAGCCGCTACCCGCTTTGTACAGAGCTAAGTTAGGTCCGTCAGGACTCGGTTCGCCATAGATGGCAAACTCGGCGATGATGGCCGGATTCGAAGCGGTATCGGTTATATTCAGCTTCACGTACCGGGCTGATGTCTGCAGGATGTGATGGGTCGTTACATTAGCTGTGTTCCCCGACCGTTCGGCGACTTTGGTCCAATGGATGCCGTCCTGGCTGATTTGAATATTATAGCTTTTGGTATTCAATGCGAGGTCATCTCCCGCGGCACCCGCATGATAGACCGCAAATTCGGATAGCTTATACTGGGCGCCCAAGTCTACCTGCAGCCACTTGTCAGCCGCTTGCGTACAGAACTTGCTCGAAGGCTTTACCTTCCCGTCAATGGCATTAATCGGGCCTTGCGCAGCATCGCAAGGTTCTGAGCTTGTTGCAGATCCGCCAGGCGCCACATTCAGCAATGCGCTGGAGCCTGTAGGCACCTTCTTGACGAGTCCGTTAACGGCATCCAATGCGGAATGCTGCGAAGCCGCGCTAAAGGTGTCGGCCGGCGCGTACCATTTGACACCGATCTGATTCAGGCTGTTCCTGTTCGCCCATAAGGAATCCACGCTTTTCTCTATAAATTTCCGGTATTTGATATCATGCGTCGTATCGTACAGATAATTAAGGTTTCGCATGAAGATGCCCTTGAACGACGGACCGTCGCCGCCGCAGCCGTTCTCATCGCACGGTTCCTGGAGGATGCCGTCCGAATTGACGAGAGTCGTTATGGCCGCATCGGCGATCGCCTTGGCCGTATTTAAATATTGGGCATCCCCTTTAATTTTGGAGAGCTCAATCAAACCGCCCAGAATGACGCCTTGATTGTAGGTCCAGGTGACGTCGCCATTGTTGCTGCACGTATTGTTCAGACCGTCATTCACCAGATTGTCCGAATTGATCATCCCGCTGCTTTGGAACCACGCCCATTCTTTTTCCGCCCAGTCCAGATAACTCCCTTCGCCGGCATCCCCGGGCGTCCGCTGATGCAATCGGGCCGCGATGGTTAGAAACAGCTCATTCGTGATCGCATTCTTGTAGCTCCGGTCTTTATTCCACCAAACGCCACCGCTGCAGATCGAATCCCATGCGCCTTTCATATCTTCGAAGATCGTTTTGGCCATATCCAGATAGCGCTGCTCTTTCGTCAGATCATAGGCTTTAATCCAGGCAAGCGCCCACCAGCCTTCATCATCGTAGTAATGATTCAGGAAATTCCCGGCTTGATGCTTCTCATATGTATTCGCAATGACATGAAGGAATTCGGTGCTTCCCGACTGCGAGCTGTAATCGATGATCGCTTCCAGCGCATTCGCGGAATTCCACCAGCCGGTACTATCCCATAACCCGTTATTCTCGTTATACCATCCCTGCAGCCCTGAAGCGATAGCGCTTCCAATTGTGCTGTACTTATTGCTTTCCGCATGTGCCATACCATAAGGCATAAGAAGTGTGAGCGCTAAGATTATAGCGGCGACCCTTTTCTTGAACAAAGACATAATCATCCTCCTGCCTAAAATAAAGTTAAGATTACGAGCGACTCCATCACCACGTGCCACTGGAGCACCACAGTCACGTCATAGCTATCACCCCCTTAAAAATACGCAAGTTTTACTACTTTATGGGAATGATTTGAAGAATATGATTTTCCTTAAAAGGATAAAACACAGATTTTAGAATAAAACGACATCATTGTAAATATTATGTTTTATTTATAATAAACGACAATAGTATCTTTATAAATAGTACGAAAGCATGAAATATAAGCATGCATGCTTCGAGAAAGCGTATTATATGAATCATTGGGGTTCGATAAAGTCAGTGAAGAAGTGATTGACGGCGAAATTATTCGGGCACTTCAACTAAAATGACTGTTGCTGGCTTCTCGATCAGGTAATAGGAGACAATGCGTCCTCCGAGGAAGAGGTGACAAAGTGATTAGCGTAAATGTACGTCCCTATCAGCAATCCGATGCTGACGCAATCGCGGGTATTATTAATGAAGATCCATACCATTTTCAACAGGGTATAACATCGCAAGAATTCGAACGTGGTTTGGACGAGCCTGGAGAACGAATTCGCGACAATACCTTTGTTGTCGCTGTACATGAGCAAATCGTTGGATTCATCTCCCTATGCTTCAGCGAGTCTGTCGGCCATTGGACGGTTTATAGCTATTCCGGCGTCGCGATGAATTGGCGGAGAAGAGGGATTGGTACACAGATGCTCCGCTTCATCCTTGCACATTTAAAGAAAATGGCCCGGCATGAGGGCAGGACCATGGTCTACGTCCACCGTGCCGATTCCAGAGTGCCTGGCATGAAGGAGCTGGCTCTTCAGCATGATATGGCTGTCGGATACGAGCTGCTGATCCTCAGGTATACGCAGCTGGATCTGGTGGCCGTAAGTCCTGCGGCAGGTTATTCTTTCCATTCACCTGAAATTACGGATGCTGCGTCATGGGCGTCTATATATAATGATGCCTTCGGCGGTCGTAAAACGGCGGATCAAGTTATTCATGAGTTTACCAGCCCGGAATACAATCCTGATTTATACATAATGGCTTCTCATTCTGACGGCGGACCGGCTGCATTCATTAATGCGAAAGTCGTTGGGGAAACCGGGAAGATCCCAACACTTGCGGTAAGGACGGAGCATCAGGGCGGGGGGTTAGGCAAGGCATTGCTGGCTGAAGCTCTATCCCGATTAAGAGCGGCGGGCGCCAAGGAAGCACGGATTGAACAGGCGTGCAACAAAAATGCAACGAAAGACGTTATTGGGTTGGTGTGGATGAATCAGTGTGTGCATTTACTCTGAAAACCGAAACAACATGCTGAATCATGTAAATTATTATTGACGAACATGAAACATAATGAATAAAATAGATATCATCAGGTCAAACCAACGTTAACCATATGAGGGGGTTGAAATGTTAACGGAAGAGCGTCGACAGCAAATATTGGAGCTGCTTCAACGGAACCAACGAATCGTCGCCAAGGATCTGGCCGATCTGTTTCACGTATCGGTCGATTCCATACGCAGGGATTTGACGATTATGAAGGAGCAGGGACTGCTTAAGAAAACATACGGAGGAGCGATCCCGGTAACGCAGCTTCGAAGCTTGCCTCTCCCTGAATCTCTGCGTTATGGAGAAGGCTCTCCTCATCAGAACGCCATTTCCAGGCTAGCTGCCTCTTATATAGGCGAGAATGACAGCGTGTTTATCGGCGGTGCAGGCATTCATTACGGCATGCTGAAGTATCTCTCCAGAACGATGCCGTTTACGGTCATCACGAATTCGCTAAAAATCGCCCAGACGATCAGAGAAATGGATAACATCGAATCTTATCTGATCGGCGGAAGGCTCAGATCGGCTTCAGGGAATCTCATCGATCCGTTAGCGATTGAACAAATCCGCCGGTTTTCGTTAGATCTATGTTTTATAACAGGCGGGGGAGTATCGTCGAAGGGCATAAGCACGACTGCTCCGGATGGAGCCAGCTTTGCCCGCACGGTAAACGAAATATCGCGAAGAACAATATGTCTGGCTCCCCATGAAAAAATGGGGGTCGATATGTTTGCAAGAACGCTGCCTATTCATGAATTAGATCTGGTCATTACGGATGCCGGGGCCCCGGCCGCCGTCATCCGGGAAATTGAAGACCAAGGCGTGGAAGTGGTCGTTGCCGCGGCAGAATCGGATTCAAGCGCAAGCGGGTTATAGCATACAAAGTCGTAAAGACCACAGAAAGAGGGATAGAGATGAAATGGATCGAAGTTGAACGCTCCTCGGGCTTGAACGGAACGGTCAAAATTCCCGGCTCCAAAAACAGCTCACTGGCTTTACTGGCTGCTGCCTGCTTGTCGGATGAGCCGGTTCGATTGGCGGGTATACCGGAGATTGCCGACTTCAAGGTGATTTGCCAAATTGCAGAGGATATCGGAATTCAGATGTATCGTGAATCTACAGGCTTGGTGTATATTGATCCGCGTCATATCCATAGCGCTTCGATCGATCCCCGCAAATCGTCGATGTTCCGAACCGCCTATTATTTCGTAGGGGCGCTTCTTGCCAAATGCGGGAAGGTTAGCGTCGGGTATCCGGGCGGGGATGATTTTGTGAAACGTCCCATCGATCAGCATATTAAAGCGTTCGAATCAATGGGAGCCGCATTTACGTATCACCAAGATTATTACGAAGCAGAAGCCCGGGAATTGAAAGGGGCGGATATCTACTTCGATACGATTACGTCCGGGGCGACGATTAATAGTATACTGGCTGCCGTTCGCGCCAAGGGTCAAACGGTATTGCGGAACGCTGCAAGAGATCCGGAAGTCGTCGATACCGCGATTATGCTGAATCAAATGGGTGCCAGAATCACCGGTGCCGGAACGGACACGATTCGGATCGAAGGCGTCCGGAATCTTCGGGGTTGTACGTATACGGTCATACCGGACCGGCTAATTGCCGGCGCATTCTTGATTTCCGCCGGGGTAACGGGAGGATCCGTAACGGTCGAGGACGTCATTCCGGAGCATCTGAACTCCTGTATTGCGAAGCTGAAGGAAATCGGCCTGCATATCGAGACGACGCCTAATACGATAACGGCCCAGTCGACCGGCGCATTGAGGGCAACCCGGGTGAGGACGGCCATGTACCCCGGTTTCGCGACTGACCTGCAGCAGCCGCTAACGGCTCTGCTCACTCAAGCGCCGGGTAAAAGCATCGTCAGCGACAGGATCTATCCCAAACGGTTCAATCATGTCTATCAGTTAAGAAGAATGGGAGCGGATATCGACCTTCGTGCGGGAACGGCGTTTATTAAGGGCGGCGCTCCGCTCCGGGGCAATTTGGTTCATGCGACCGATATTCGGGCAGGCATTTGCCTTCTTCTTGCCGGTTTAGCCGCGGATGGCAAAACGAGCATTACCGGCATTCAACATTTTGAAAGAGGTTATGAACATATTGTTGAAGATTTCCGTTCCCTGGGAGCCAAGATCGGCCAGCATGATTCGAACGACGGGAATAAGGAGCTATTGCAGATTACGAGATCGTGATAGCTGCTTCATGAACAAGACGAAAAAGACTGCCGCGCGGCAGTCTTTTCTATTATCGAGAACATTTTTCATAAAGCGCATGGGAACCAAAACCGATTAAATAGGCTGCAAACGGGATTACACTTATTGCGAAAGTAAAATCCCTATAATTCACCGATTCTCCTGGCTCAGCCAAGATTCTGCCTATTCCTCCTATGTCATATCTTCGCATAACAAGGTTATAGACACATTAAATCTGAAAAAGTTTCCAGAATATTTCCATAAAAATTTAATTAGAATATCCCCCTTGCCCCATGTAAAATATGGATGAAGGGAGTGTAGGCCGCTTGAAAATCAAAGTGATGATTGCGGATGACAATTCTTTCATCCGGGAAGGAATGAAGATTATTCTGACATCCTTCAACGAATTCGACGTCGTGGCGACCGTCGAGAATGGTCATGAAGCCGTGCAATACTGTGAACGCCATGAGGTGGACGTGGCGCTGCTGGATATCCGGATGCCGGAGATGAATGGGGTGGAAGCGACCCGGCTTCTGACCGAACGAACGGCAACGAAGCCGCTCATCCTGACGACGTTCGACGATGACGAATATATACATGATGCGATTAAATTCGGAGCCAAGGGTTATCTGCTGAAGAATAACGATCCGGAACGAATCCGCGATGCGATCCGAACCGTGCATAACGGACATCATGTGCTCCAGGATGTGGTGCTGGATAAGCTGAAATCCGGTCTCATTGCGGCGGATAAAGATAAGGTGTCGGACAAAGGGGATAAGATCGACAGAACTCCGTTCACGGAGAGAGAACTGGACATCATGGCGCTGATTGCCAAAGGTCTGGCGAACAAGGAGATCTCGAAGAAGCTGTTTATCTCGGACGGGACCGTAGCCAACCATATTACCTCCATCCTGAGTAAAACGGGGCTTGAGCATCGGACGCAGATCGCGATCTATTACCTGACGGGAGAGCGGAACTGAGTGCGCCAGCGAAGAACGTCAATCGAGATCTGGTCCATTCTGAACAAAGCGGTTCTATTGCTCTATGTCATTAGCCTGTCTTATATCTCCACAACCGCAATAACGCCATGGTTTACGTTATCCGTTCTGTTATATTTGTGCTTGAACATCTCTGTCTACATTTTCAAGGACGCTGCCGTTCCTCTTCTGTCGGGCCTTTCCGGCGCTTTAATTATATCCGCCTCTCTTTATGTTCACCCGCTGCTGATCCTGCTTGTCCCGGTGAATCTATTTGAGTTCGGATCCTATTACAGCAAGAGTTCCGTCATCGTCTTCTTGTTCATGCTTATTCCATGGCCGTTCCTTCCGCAAGACATGCTCATCGAATATGGATATGCAGCCTCGCTGAGCGCCGCCTATTTGACTCTCCTCCGAACGTATTCGGGGCGAATCGAATCGTACAAGGAAGAGCTGGAGAGCATGCGCGGCGATATTCAGACCTTGACGCAGCGTCTGCACGAGAACAGCGAATATTTGAAGCAGTCCGAATATATGTTCAAGCTGGAAGAGCGCAATCGCTTGTCTCAACAAATTCACGACCATGTCGGGCATTCCATGACCGGTGCGCTCATTCAGATGGAAGCCGCGAAGCGGTTAATGGCAGCCGACGCGGAGAAATCGGCGGAGCTGCTGCAGAATGCGATTCATATTTCCAAAGACGGCATTGAGAGCATCCGCCTCGTGCTGAAGAATGCGAAGCCGCCCACGGAACAGCTGGGCATCAACCGGATGAGATTATTCATCGATGAATTCGCCGCCGTACATCCGATCAAGCCCGCATTCACTTACGAGGGCAACGTCGATCTGATCTCTCCGTTCCATTGGCGGATTATTATGGAGAACGTGAAGGAAGCGCTGACCAATACGATGAAATATGCGAACGCGACCGCCGTATCCGTGCATATCCAGGTGCTGAATACCGTCATTAAAGCCGAAGTATCCGACAACGGCCGGGGAGCATCGAAGGTCATCAAGGGGCTGGGGGTCATCGGGATGGAGGAACGGACGGCTGCCGTGAACGGCACGGTGATCGTCGACGGCTCGCGGGGTTTCTCCGTCACCACCTTGATCCCCTTCAGCGATAAGTGAATATTCTCTGGATGCAAAACATGAAGAATCTCATGGGTAAGGATGAACTTGTGCACTTCCGCAGGTTCATCCTTTTTTTGTACGATAGGATTAACTTAGAAAACGATGCGGAGGTTGAAGAGAATGAACGTTCTTGAAATCAAACAGCTTACGAAAAAATTCGGCGATTATATCGCTGTCGATAACTTGTCGTTGTCCGTCCGGGAGGGCGAGATATTCGGATTTCTGGGGGCGAACGGCGCGGGCAAAAGCACGACGATCAATATGGTCGCCTCGCTGCTGCCCGTGACCAAAGGGGAGATTCACATCCTAGGTAAAAATATCGCCAAACACGGCAGGTTCGTGAAGTCGAACATCGGCATTGTACCGCAGGAGCTGGCCATCTATGAAGATATGACGGCTTACGAGAACGTTCAATTTTTTGCGGGGCTGTACGGACTAAGGGGTGCGTTATTGAAGAGCCGGGCGGAAGAAGCGCTCGCGTTCGTCGGGCTTGGCGATAAGCATCGGAGCTATACGAAGAATTTCTCGGGTGGCATGAAGCGAAGGCTGAATATCGCCTGCGCGATCGCCCACCGGCCGAAGCTGATTATTATGGATGAACCGACCGTGGGCATCGATCCGCAATCCAGGAATTATATCCTGAATTCCGTCAAGAAGCTGAACGAGATGGGAAGCACGATCATCTATACCAGCCATTACATGGAAGAGGTTGAAGAGCTGTGCACCCGAATTGCCATCATCGACCACGGCAAGATTATTGCCGAAGGGACGAAGAAGCAGCTGAAGGCGATCATTACGAATCAGAAGAATACCGGCATTGAAGTCCGTTCGACCGATATGCTGCAGGTAGAGAAGCTGAGGGAGATCCCCGGCGTCAATACGGCCGAGGTCGATGATACGCTCGTTAAGATCAGCTCCGATGCCGAGGTCAACAATCTGAACAGGATCATTCAGCAGCTGATGGCGGACGGGATGGAGATCCGTTCGGTGGAGGCGCATGAGCCTAACCTGGAGACGGTATTCCTGACGCTGACCGGCCGGAGCTTGCGGGATTAAGAACGGATGATGGAACTTAAGGGGAGGCGGGACTTGTGAATATCCTTCGAATCGCTGTAAAGGAGTTAATGGTTTTTCGGGATTTTAAGATGCTTGCGTTCATGTTGGTTACCCCGGTTGTGCTTATTCTCATATTGGGAACGGCGCTTTCGAGTTCGTTTAACGGCAGTGCGGCGATCGGCGATATCCGTGTTCTCTATCAAGACAATAGCGCTCCCGGCAGCGCGCTTGCGGCGCAATGGGAATCCTTCTCCCGGGAGGCAGGGACATCCGGCGTTCTCTTCGAGAAAGCGGACGGGAAGACAGATGGCATGGGGGCGGTGCAGAACAATCGGTATACCGGCTATGCCGTGATAAGCGACAGCGGCCTGAACTACTACGGGAACAGCCGCAGCACGCTTGAGAGCAGCATCGTCGAAGGGATGCTTTCGGCGTTCGCCGATCGGTATAAGCTGGCCGCCGAAGTGGCGAAGACCGATTTGAAGGAGCCGGCTGCGGGAGGCGGGGATTACGTACAGGAAGTCTCGCTGGATGCAGCCAAGCAGCCGGGATCGATGGATTATTTTGCCGTCGCCGTGACGACCTTGATTATCTTATACAGCGCGCTGTCTGCCGAGCATCTGATCAAGAACGAGATCAAGCAGCATACGGCGGTCCGACTGATGGCGTCGCCGGTTACCAGAGCGGAGATTCTGACGGGGAAGATTCTGGGCACGCTGGTGCTTAATTTTCTGTTCATGGTTATCGTTGTCCTCGTCAGCAAGTATGTTTTCAATGCCAATTGGGGCGACAATTTGGGACTGGTATTCCTTGTCTTGTCTACGGAGATTGTGTTTGCCCTCGGCTTGGGGCTCGGGATCAGCTATGTCGTCCGCGAAGGGGCTTCGGGTGCCGTTATTATGATCATCGTCCAGCTGGCGGCGTTCTTGGGAGGATCGTATTATCCGGTCGAGGATACCACGGGAATCATGCGGACCTTATCGGATTATTCACCGCTGCAATGGACCAATGACGCCATTCTGAAACTCATCTATGCCGATCATTACGCGGCGTCCATCACCGCCATGCTGCTTAATTTGGGATGTGCCGCCCTGCTGCTGGGAATTGCCGCTGTAATGATGCGAAGACGGGAGGGGCTGTAAGTGAGCGATACGCTGTGGTTAATCCGCAAGACGATGATCACCACGTTCAAGAACTACAAGAATCTGCTGCTGTATATCGGCATGCCCATCTTGGGGATCCTTCTGGCCAGTCTCATTCATGGCGGTTCGGGAGAAACGGCGCTGAATATCGGCATCGTCAATCATGATAAAGGCCAGGCTGTGACGGAGGATACGGTTCAGTTTATACTTCAATTGGAGCATGTGCAGGCAGAAGAAATCAAGGAATCCGAGGCAAGGGATCTTATTGTGTCGGGAGAATTAGATGCCGTATTGATGTTTCCGGGCGGATTTGCGGAGAGCTTGAAGAACGGCGCTCCAGGCAGCGTTCAGATCGTCTCCATCAAAGGGACGCAGGTCACCGGATACGTCAGCTCGTATTTGAATGCCTATATCAACAATATCGCTGCGATCGGCCGGACGGTCCAAGGAGACACGGCTTCGTTTGACACGATTTATAAGGGATACCGTCAGTCGGATTTCGAATTATCGGCAGCGAAGGTGGAGGACCGGTCCGCGAACTACGGGATGACCAAGCAAACCATCGGCTATCTTCTGATCTTCATGCTGTTCTCGGCGGTCAATCTGTCGGGCATTATCATCAAGGAAAAAGAGAACCGGACCTACTACCGGCTCCTCGCTTCGCCGATCTCGCCTCGAACGTATGTAGCCTCGAACGTGATTGTGAATCTGTTCATGATGATGATTCAGATCGCGGTGACGCTGATCGTCATGATCCGGTTCTTCCATATCGATCCGGGCATCCCGTTCTGGCAGATGTTCCTGCTCCTGCTGCTGTTCGCTATGGTGGCGATCGGGCTATCGCTAGTCATCGTGGCATTCGCAGACAACTCCATGACGGCCAATGCTTTGCAAAGCATGCTCATTATGCCAACCTGTTTGCTCGCCGGATGTTTATTCCCGATCGAAGTCATGCCGGCCTCGATTCAGCGCATCGCCGACTTTCTTCCGCAGCGCTGGCTGCTGGACACGTTCGGCAAGCTCCAGCAGGGCAGTTCCTTAGAGAGCCTGCTGCTGAACCTCGGGATATTGCTGGCCTTCGCCGCGGTATTGTCACTGATTGCCATCTACAGGTTCGGAAGGAATAAGGAAATGCGGAGCTATATTTGATGATGGAGGATTGTGAAAACTGAGCAATCGCAAGAATGAATGGGCTGCCCGCGTTGGCGGTCCTTTCTGTTTTCGCTTGTGAAAAGTTTCAGGAATCGGCTGCTATTCACGCAAAAAGCATTGGATCAATCGTATGCGAAATTTCGATTTCTATATCTGAAAAATGAATTTCTTATCCAACTATTAGCCATATCATGTTATTAATTTTCCGTAAATTCGTTTGTGTTAAAAGTCCGCAGCGCTTTAATCAAGGAGCTGATGCGGCGGATTTCACGGGCTTAAATGAAGTTCGTATTTTTGCACATGTACACGATACCTGGATGTACGCCGCCTTGTGCGGCAGGAGTCATAATAGTCCTCTCCAGCAGATGGAATGGCTGATTATATGAGGTATGTATGGAAGCCTGATACATAAGCACGCACATGAGAACGTCGACAAGCGTTGAGGGGGATGTCCCATTTTTTGCATAAAATCAATAAAGTGTTCGGACCTTTAGCAGCTCATGAGGCGAGCTTCGCCGCTTGTAATTTTATGCTGCGGCCCCCTCGAGAAAAAGGGTGTATGTTACATTTTCGCTAGGATCAGGATGGCGCTCTAAAACGATAATTATCGAAACGTTTCGAGTTATTTGAAGAGAAACGGAGCATTTCGTCGAAAACAGGAGGGAAAACCGTTGTTTTATCCGGAATTCAGGGAAAATATTAACTTGAAAGCGCTATATTTCTGCTGTATATTCTAGGAGAAATCGAAACGGTTCGAATGAATGTGAGGGCTGCCTCGCAAGGAGGAAGAGTTGAACATGAATATATCCATCGCTTCGTATTCTTTTCACGGCATGTTTAACCAAGGGAAGATCGATCTGTTCGGCTATCTGGAAAGCTTGAAGTATCGTTATCATGTAAGCGGTGCCGATATTTGGAACATCATGCTGTCTTCTTACGAGGAAGACTACCTTCGCAAACTCAAAGAGGCCATCGATGATAAAGAGCTTCATGTTGCCAATTTGTGCGTCGACGGCGCTCATGTTTGGGATGAAGATCCGGAACTGAGAGAGAGCAATTACCAGAATGCGCTGAAAAATTTGCGAGCAGCGGAAATTTTGGGGGCGCAGACGGTCAGGATCGATATGGGCGGCCATGATCTGGAAATGTCAGACGAACAATTCGATTATACCGTAAAAAGATATAAAGAGTATACCCGTCGCGCTGAAGAAAGCGGTTACAAGATTGGTCCTGAAAATCATTGGGGCACATCTCGCGTTCCGGCCAACATCAAGAAACTGGTGGAAGCTGTGGACAGCCCGGCATTTGGTATATTGCTGCATCTGGAGAACTGGGATGTGGATAAAGAAAACGGCGACCGGCTTTGCGCGCAGTATGCGTTCCACACTCATTTTGCCGCTTGGGTGCTGCCGCGTTACGAGGAGAAAATCAAGAACCTGATGGATGCCGGATATACCGGACACTACAGCGTCGAACACCATTCCAGCAAGAACGAATACGAGGAAGTGGAATGGCAGCTCGCCAGCATCCGCCGCCTATTGAAGCAAGCGAAGCAGGGAACGAACTAAAGCCATGCAGTTAGGCAAAGCGTAAATCTTCACGAAACGAAGCATATGCTTCCGAAGCGAGTTTTGTTGCGAAGAACGGCATGGAAGCGAAGCTTCACAAAAGGAGGCTTATGCTTCCGAAGCGAGTTTTGTTGCGAAGAACAGCATGGTAGCGAAGCTTCACAAAACTTTAAGGAGGCGAACGACTGTGGATAAGATTAGAGTTGGCGTTATCGGCGTTGGACTGATCGGGAAGCAGCATCTGGACTTCTACGCGAAGATTGAGGGAGCGGAAGTGGTGGCGGCCGCCGATGTCAATGAAGCGGAACTGAAGAATGTCGCCGAGAAATACAATATCCCGCATACATACACAGACTTTCGGGAAATGCTGAAGCGCGACGATATCGACGCCGTCGATATTTGCTTGCACAACAATTACCACACTTCTGCAACGATCCTTGCGCTGGAAGCGGGTAAGCACGTCTATTGCGAAAAACCGATCGCCGGCTCGTATACGGACGGCAAAGCGATGCTTGACGCGGCGGAGCGATGCGGCAAGAAGCTGCACATCCAGCTAAGCTTTCTGTATCACAAAGACACGAAAGCGGCCAAGACGCTTATCGAGGCAGGCAAGCTGGGCAAGCTGTTCCATGCCCGCTCGACAGGGTACCGCCGCCGCGGGCGTCCTTATGTAGACGGCTACGGGACGAAGTTCTTCACGAGAAAGGAAACGGCCGGAGGCGGCGCGCTGTTCGATATGGGCGTCTACAACATTTCGCAGCTGCTCTACCTGCTCGGGAACACCGAAGTGCAGACCATTACAGGCAAGACGTATCGCGAAATGGAGATCGATGAGCGCAGGAACGCGATTTCCGGGTTTGACGTTGAAGAATTGGGCATCGGGTTCGTCCGGTTCAAGGGCGGAATGACGCTGGATATAATCGAGGCTTGGGCGGTTCATATGAACGGTTTCGAGGGCAGCAGCATTATCGGCTCAGAAGGAGGAATCCGGCTGCCGAGCTATGTGAACGGCCAAGTGACGCCGCTCAGCTACCATACGAATATGTGCGATATGGAAATGGACAGCACGTTCAACCTGGATGCGATGGATTATCGCTGGCACAACTTGCGGGATGATGTAGACGCTTACGATTCTTCCCAGCATCATTGGATCGCAGCGCTGCAGGGCAGGGTCGAACTGCTGCCGACGGCGGAAATTGCGCTGCAAACGATGCTGATCAGCGAAGGCATCTACATTTCGGGCCGCCTCGGAAGAGAAGTGACGGCGGATGAGGTTGTCTCGCTGTCCGAATCCTTAGCAATACAGCTGTAAAAAGAAAGCGCTTCACAGCGCTTTCTCTCACTCTTAATTTGAAACGTTTCGACACCTTTGGCTGCCTCACCTTATTAATATGGGAGGTGATGCGCACATCACATGTAGGAATTTCCTGTTATTTGCAACGCAGAGAGATCAAAATGAATTTGAAGGAGTTCGATGGACATGAAAAAAATGTTGTCCTTGTCCATGATTATGATCATGTGCTTGACGCTTGTACTCACGGCTTGCGGAAATTCGGGGGACGGCAATAAGGGGAACAGCAACGCGGCAAACGGCAATAAAGAGACTGGCAATACGGCTCCGGCCGATACGCCCGACAAACAAAATAATGGGCAAACGGCGGAGGGAAATAAAGAGACGGTTACGCTCAAATGGGCCACGTGGATGGGCAAAGAGGAAGCGGATCGCTATATTAAAGCATTTGAAGCTACACATCCGCACATCAAAATCGTGAAGGATACTGCCGTGGACTGGCCATGGAACGAGAAGCTGTCGGCCGTAGCGGCGGCTGGGGAGCTTCCCGACGTCATGTGGACCTTCGGCGTACCGTTCGCTGCCGCCAACGGCTGGCTCGAAGATCTGACGCCATATTTGGAGAACGATCCGGAATACAAAGAAGGAAAAACATTCAAAAATTTGGATGCCACATCGAATTATAACGGCAAGCAGTACGCACTTCCGCATTCGCTCTTTATGTTCGGAATTAACTTGAATCTCGACCTGTTCGAGAAAGAGAACGTTCCCGTTCCTCCGGTTAACTGGACCTTAGACGATATGCGCGATGCGGCGATCAAGCTGACGAAGTTCAATGAGAAGCAGTTCGGCATGTCGGGTATCGGAGGACTGCGCGAAACGCTTCCGGCCTCAATTGATACGAGCCTGGGCTGGAATACATGGGACGGCGAGAAATATAACTTCACGAATCCGGCTTATAAAGAAGCTTACGATTACGTCGACGAATTGCTCTACTCCGACAAAGTTTCTTACGACATCTACAAGCCGGAAGAAATTCAAGCATGGTTCGGAAAGGACCAATGGCCGTGGATACTGGGGAAAGTGGGCATGCAGTATGACGCTTCATGGAGTTTTGCCGGCAACGCCAAGAACGCCAAGTTCAAATGGGATATCAGACCGATCCCGACGGCGACCGGACAGCGGGTTCCGCTTGTAACGGACTATGTCGGCATGTCCAAAAGCTCCAAGCACAAGCAGGAAGCATTCGAATTTGTAAAATGGCTCACGTTCTCCAAAGAAGGCTGGATGGAGAGAATGAAGCCGGAATGGCCGCTTGGCAGCATCCCGCTCATCAACGATGAGGAAGTTTGGAATGCTTATCTCGCCAGACCAGAAATGCCGCCGGGTATGAAGGAAATGGTCAAATTGATTCCAGACGGGTTTGTCGATCTGCTGAAATGGCTTCCTGGTTATCAGGTTGCCTCGGATAATGTCTACGGACCGACAATCAAGGAATTGACCGAGAAGAAAGTCAAGCTGGAAGACATATCCGCAGATTTGGAAAAAAGAATGAACGATACGTATAAAGATGCGGCTGCTCAACTGGAAGCGGCAAAATAACGGGCTCGCAATAGCAGCAGGTATCGGAATAAAGCGCCTACTTTGCTGATATTGCCGAGGGGAAGAAACTTATATGGCTATGAAGACAGCGATCTAGGTTTCTTCTTACCAGAAATCGTGTTCTCTCCCTCCCTGTGAGGGGGAGAACCCTATTTTTCTTTTAAGAGGTTGTGCAAAAAGCCCCCTTTTGATCACGGAGCTTATCAGGATGTATATTGGAGCATCGGGTTTTTTTAAGGTTCTTGCGAGCCTTCTCAGTGCTGAAAAGTTGGCTTTTTGAACACGAACTATATCAATCGGTTCATTCTCGAAGAGGAGCAGAAACGATGAAACGTAAAGCGACGGCAGTGCTGCTTATGATTTGTATGCTGTTTTCATTAGGGGTGTCCTATCAACCGGGTCCGGTCCTTGCCGCCCCGAACGATGATACCAAGGGTTTGCTGGATGATCTGTTCGGCACCGGCGACGACAAAGCCGAGAGCACGGACGATCAGAGCGGGCCCGGATCCGATTCGAAAGAGAATGAAAACGCTCTCGAAAAAAAGGTGATCGAGGATTACTATTCCCAGCAGCTGTTGAAATGGAACAATGAGAAATTCGAATCCCAATCGTACCAGACGGTCATTCATCCCAGACAAATAAAATCGGGCAGCGGCCCGGTTGAAGTCACCCCTGCTTCGGCATCGCTTGGCTATGACGAAGAGGTGTTCTTGTGGAATGAGAAGACACCGGAAATTAATTTCACGGTCAATGTACCGGCTGACGGGCTTTACGAGATTCAAATCGACTACTATGCGCTCCCCGGGAAGATCACGCCGCCGGAAAGAGGCATACAAGTGGGCGGCGAGTTTCCGTATTACGAAGCGCGGAGGATTGTATTCCCTCGCATGTGGAAGAACGAATCCGATCAATTCCAACGCGACCAATTGGGCAACGATGTCTACGCCAATCAGGTTGAAATATCGCAATGGCAAAGCGCTCGCATGATGGATGCGAGTTATCTGCACGATGAACCCCTCAAGTTCCGGCTTAAGAAGGGCGACAATCAAATCAAGCTGATTTACATCCGGGAAGCGATGCAGGTCGGGCGGATTACCGTACAAACGCCGGAGCGCCTCGATTCCTACGAAGCGTACCTGAAGCGCAGCGGTGATGAGAAGTCGGATCCGAAGGTCATTCAAGCGTATGAGGCGGAAAAGCCGTTCGTGAAATCCGATTCCTACATTCAGGCGATAGCCAGCGGCGATATTAACGTAACGCCGAAGAACGGCACCCTGATTACCTTGAATACGATCGGAGCGGACAGCTGGAAGCAGGGCGGCCAAAGCGTTACGTGGAAAATCAAAGCGGAGCAAACCGGTTATTATCAAATCGCTTTCAAATACACGCAATATTTCAAGACCAACATGCCCGTCTTTCGAAAAGTGATGCTCGACGGGGAGGTTCCGTTCCAAGAGGTCGCAAGCTATCCGTTCCAGTATTCGCCGGATTGGAAGAACGAGGTGTTGTCGGATTCCGAAGGCAAGCCGTTCCAATTTTATCTGACCGAAGGGGAGCATCAGCTGACGCTGATCGCCAACCCGTCTCCGTATCAGCGGGTCATCCAGACGGTACGCGAGACCATGGACGAATTGGGCGCGCTCAATCTGGAGATTAAGATGGCTACCGGCAACACGCAGGACGTGAACCGGGATTGGAATATTACCGAGCAAATGCCGGACATTACCGAGAGGCTCAGCGGAATTGCCGGTAAACTGCGCGATGAATACGATTATTTGAGCAAATTGAGCGGTGAAAGTCCGGACGAGGCACGAAATCTGGTCATTGGCGCACAGCAGTTGGAAAGGCTGGCGAGCGATCCGGCCTCGATCCCTTACCGATTCAAGCGCATATCGGAAGGCTCCGGATCGGTGAATCAGAAATTGGGAGACCTGCTGCTCACCTTGCCGCAGCAGCAGCTTCAGATTGACAAGTTCTATGTGTACGCAAACGAGGAACTGCCCAAAGCCAAAGCGGGCTGGTGGAAAAAACTCGTATCGATGAACAAATCGTTCTTCACCTCATTCACCAAGGATTATTCGCAAATCAATCCTGCAGACGAAGATTCGCTGCAAATTTGGGTCAACCGTCCGCGCCAGTATGTCATGCTGATGCAGCAGCTGGCCGATCAGGAATTCACAGCCCAAACCGGCATCAAGGTATCGTTAGCCCTCATGCCGAATGAACAGAAGCTTATCCTGGCCAACGCTTCAGGCGAATCGCCCGATGTAGCGCTTGGCGTAAGCGAGAAGCTGCCCTATGAATTGGCCTTGCGGGGAGCATTAACCGATTTCAGTCAATATCCGGACTACAAGGAAGTTTTGGGAAGATTCTCACCGGGAGCTATGCTGCCGTTCATGTTCGACGGGGGCGTATATGCGCTGCCGGAGACACAGAATTTCTGGGTGCTGTACTACCGTAAAGACATTCTGGATGCCCTGGATCTGAAGGTGCCGGAAACCTGGGACGATGTTATCGGTATTCTGCCGAGTCTGCAGCGATACGGGATGAATTTCTACGTTCCGATCGCGGATTCATCCGCGTTGAAATCGTTCGGCTTAACCGCGCCGTTCATCTATCAGCAGGGCGGGGAGCTGTTCGCAAGCGACGGTACGCGGACGGCCGTCGACAGCGAGCAGGCGCTCGAAGGCTTTAAGCTGATGACGAACATCTTTACGGTATATAACATGCCGCTGCAGGTTGCAAATTTCTATAATCATTTCCGCGACGGCAATTTGCCGATCGGCATCTCCAATTACAACACGTACGTGGAATTGACGACGGCTGCGCCGGAGCTTGCCGGATGGTGGAAGATCGCGCCGTATCCCGGCGTGAAGAACGACAAGGGCGAGATCGTACGCTGGGCGCCGGGAACCGGCCAAGGCGTCGTTTCCTTCAAGAATAGCGATAAACAGCAGCAGTCATGGGAATTTATCAAATGGTGGACATCGGCCGATGTGCAGGCCAAGTTCGGCAATCTGATCGAAACCACTTACGGCCCTGCTTACCGCTGGAACAGCGCGAACCTGGAAGCATTCAGCCAGCTGCCATGGCCGGAAGAGGATCTGAACGTCATCTTGGAGCAGTGGAAATGGCTGAAAGACGTAGCGCATATTCCAGGCGACTATATGCTGGACAGGGAACTGAGTAACTCATGGAACAAGGTCGTCTTCGACGGCAAGAATCCGAGAAAGACGATTGAAGACGCCGTTATCCTCGCGAATCGGGAAATCATGAAGAAGCTGGAAGAGTTCGGTTATGTCAAGGACGGCAAGGTCATCAAGACCTTGAAGGTACCTACCGTAGAGGATGTCATAAAGGCAAGAGGTGAAACGAAGTGAAGATCGCCATGAGTAAAGGCTTGCGCAGAGAAATGGACGCCATGATGTTCGTCGGGCCGTTCGTTGTGATGTTTACCATCTTTATCGTCATTCCGGTTCTTGTCGCGATTTATTTATCGTTTACATACTTCAACACCGTGGAAGCGCCTGTCTTTATCGGCTTGAAGAACTACGTCAATCTGTTGACCCAAGATAACGTATTCATGATGTACGTGCTTCCGAATACGTTCAAGTTCTCGCTCTTGGTGGGACCGGGCGGGTACATCCTATCGTTCTTTCTCGCATGGCTGCTGTCGCAAATTTCGAGAAAGCCGCGGTCGCTGCTGACCCTCGCGATCTATTCGCCGTCGATGACGGCGGCGGTCGCAATGGCCGTCGTATGGCTCGTCGTTTTCAGCGGCGACGCTGCCGGCTACTTGAACAATTTTCTCATCAATCTCGGTGTCATAAACGATCCGATTCAATGGACGCAATCGCCGCATTACTTGATGTACATCATGATCGCCGTCACGCTGTGGAACAGTATGGGCGTCGGGTTCCTGGCGATGCTGGCTGGGATATTGAACATCAACCAGGAGCTCTACGAGGCGGGATCGATCGATGGCATCAAGAACAGGCTGCAGGAAGTGTGGTATATTACGATCCCTTCCATGAAGCCGCAGATGCTGTTCGGCGCGGTCATGGCCGTCGTGGGCACGTTCCAGGCCGGCGATATCGGCGTTCAGCTGTCAGGCGCCAATCCGACGCCGCAGTATTCCGGTCAGGTTATCATCAACCACATTCAAGATTACGGCTTCATCCGCTACGACATGGGTTATGCCTCGGCAGTATCCGTCGTGCTGCTCATCATCGTATACGGCCTTTCCAAAATATGCTGGCGGCTTTTCTCGGAAAAAGATTGATCCGCAAGCCGCCTTACGATCACGAAGCACATGCGTGTTGAACACCGCATTTATAGCTGAAGGAGAATTGTGAACATGAGCTCATTTCACGGAAGTAAAGCTAACCCGACAAGATTTCACAGAAGCCAAATCAAATACTACCTGTTTCTGATCTTGCTGGCCGTCTTTATGATCCTGCCGATCGTTTTCATGTTCTCGCAGGCATTGAAGCCGCTCAACGAATTGTTTCTGTACCCGCCGCGATTTCTGGTGGAAAATCCGACATTCAAAAACTTTTACGATCTCATGAATGTCACGAGCGTCACCGTCATCCCCATGACGAGGTTTCTGTTCAACAGTATCGTGATGACCGGCAGCGTCGTCGTGCTTAGCATCGTGATCAGCGCCATGGCCGGGTTTGCGCTTTCCAAGATGCAGTTCAAATCCAAGAAGATCATCTTCGAAGCCAACATCATCGCGTTAATGTTCGTTCCCGCCTCCGTGGCGATCCCGCGTTATTTGATCGTCAATGAGCTTGGGCTGACGGATAATATGCTCGGTCACATTATTCCGCTCCTGGCGATGCCGGTCGGACTGTTTCTGATCAAGCAGTTCGTCGACCAGATTCCCAATGATATGATCGAGGCGGCTTCCATGGACGGGGCCACGAATTTCATCATTTTTCGAAAGGTCGTTATCCCGGTCATCATGCCCGCGCTCGCTACGGTGGCCATCTTGGCCTTCCAGATGGCGTGGAACAATACGGAAACGTCCGAGATTTACATGAATAAAGAAACGCTCCGGACGTTTGCCTTCTATATGACGACGCTCACGGGTAATCTGGAGAACAAAGTTGCCGGTCAAGGGATTGCAGCCGCCGCTGCATTAATCATGTTCGTGCCCAACCTCATCATCTTTGTTTTCCTGCAAAGCAGAGTGATGGATACGATGGCGCATTCAGGGCTGAAATAGCTGGGGGAGGGGAACATGGTGAAGTACAAATGGATGCTGCTAATCGCCGTCATCGCGCTGTTGATTCAGCCGAGCGCGGCATTGGCCAATGCGCCTTACATGACGTTTACGTTCGATGATGACGGAGAGCCGATCTGGACCCAGAGCGCCTATTTGCCAGCGGGAGCCGTGGACGGATTCAACATTGTCGAAAAGGATGAGAACGGCGAAGAGAAGAAGGTTCCGCTGTCCCGCCCGGAAGATATTTTTATCGACAGCCGCGACCAGGTGTATGTGGCCGACACGGGTAATGCGCGAATCGTGGTGTTCGATCAATGGGGCAATCATATTCGGACGATCGGGAAGGACGTGCTGGGCAAGCCGACCGGCGTGTTCGTCGATGAGGAAGGCACCGTCTATGTCGCCGATTACCGCAATGAAAAAATTTATATGTTCCGTGAGGACGGAACGTTAATCAACGAATTCGGCAAACCGAAATCCCATCTGTTCGGGAAGAATGACCCGTTCAAACCGATGAAAGTGATCGCGGACAAACGCAAGAACATTTATGTCGTCGGCGAGGGTACGATCGGCGGGTTGATCCAAATCAGTTCGGAAGGCGAATTCTACGGCTATTTCGGAGGCAATACAACCGATTTCAATTTGAAACGATATATCCAGCGGTTATTCTACACGCAAGCCCAGATGGACAAATTGAATAAGCAGCTTCCGCCGTCCGCGACGAACGTGGCCATCGACAGCGAAGGACTCGTGTTTACCAGCACGGTCGGCACAAACAATAACGGCATCAAGAAACTGAACGTGGCGGGCAAAAACCTGTTGAAGGATGTGTGGTCGTTTCGGGATTTGGCGGACGTTACCGTCGATTCGATCGGCAACATCTACGCCATCGATTCCTTCCGGGGACGGATTACGGTATACGATCAGGACGGCAATACCCTCTTCGTATTCGGCGGCACCGACGTGGGAAGCCAGCGGCTGGGGCTGTTCAAGGCGCCAAGCGGCATTGCCGTCAGCTCGGACGGACGGCTGTTTATTACCGATAAGCAGCGCAACAACATCCAAATTTTGAAACCGACCGAATTTACGAAGATCGTGCATGAAGCGCTTGTCTATTACATGGACGGCAAATATGCGAAGAGCGAGCAGCCTTGGCGCAACGTGCTCCGGCTCAACAGCATGTTCGACCTGGCGCATACCGGCCTGGGAATGGCCGCCATGAAGCAGGGGGATTTCTCCAAAGGGCTGGAAGAGTTCGAGGTTGCCGGCAACAAGGAGGAATATTCCAACGCGTATTGGGAAATCCGCCGGGTATGGCTGATGAAGCATACCTCCAAATTTCTAATCGGCATCGTACTGCTGTTCGCGGTGATCGTGATCTTGAGGAAGCTGTATCGCCGATACGGGCTTGGGAAGCAGGCGGTGAACGGCTGGAAATGGTTCTGGAGCCGCAAGCTCCCGTCGCAGCTTCTGCATACGCTGCGTATCATGAGGCATCCGGTGGACGGGTATTACGAGCTGGAAACGGGAGGCAAGGCCTCCGTGTTATCGGCCACGATTCTGCTCGTTCTGGTGTTCCTGGTCCGATTGTTCGAAATCTACCAGACCAATTTCCTGTTCGCGGGCTGGGATGTCAAGAAGATCAACGTGATGAACGAGTTCCTGAAAATCTATGTCCCGTTCTTCGCCTGGGTCATTGCGAACTATTTGGTCAGCACCATCAACGACGGGGAAGGCAAGTTCAAAGATATTTATAAGGGATCGGTCTACGCGCTTAGCCCTTATATCGTGTTCGCCGGACCGGTAGCGGTCATGTCGCAAGGATTGACCCAGCTGGAGTTCGTCATTTACAATTTCGCTTCGACCTGTATCATGCTGTATTCCGCTTTCCTCATGTTCATGATGGTGAAGGAAATTCACGGCTACGAAATCGGGCAAAGCGTGAAAAATATTGTGCTGACGATCATCGGGATGCTGATCATGGCACTGCTCGCCTTCATCCTGTTTGGACTGTCCAATCAGGTAACGGACTTTATGTATTCTATCTTCCAAGAGGTGAAGTATCGTGTCTACAGTTACTAAGGCGGTCAGTTATATCGGTCTCGTTGCGCTTCTGTTTTTCGGTATCGGGCAATGGGCAGTCGGGGAAGAGAAGGACAGCGGGGAAGCGAGCCGCCTTCCCGAAACGCGGGAAGAAAGTTCGATTCAATATCAAATCAACAGCTACACCGGTCCCGAGAAGAGCGGCGGCGCTGCGCTTGCATCGCGGCAAATTCCGGCCGGGTACAAGCTTGCGGCGGAGAGCGGCAGTCTGGAATTGTACGCCGCCCAAGATTTGCAGAGCGTCATGATCCGGAACCAAACAAGCGGCTATGTCTGGAGCTCCGTGCCGGACGAGGCGACGATTCAGAAGGATCAACTGAATGAAGAATGGGGCGCAGCCATCCGGTCGCCTTTCCTGGTCGAGTATTTCGATGAGAATGCGATGCAGAAGCGCGGCAGCTACCGTTCCCTCGGCGGGAAGACGAAGGCGATGGAGCAGGTTCCGGGCGGTTTCAAAGCCACGTACGTTCTGGAATCGATCGGCGTCACCTTCGCCATGGAAGTGAAGCTGGAAGACGGCTCGCTCGTCGTGAAGATTCCCGACAAGGATATCGTGGAGAACGGCAAGGGGAAATTGTCGTCCATTCAGCCGCTTCCGTTTCTAGGGGCCGTCCGGAAGGACGAGATCCCGGGCTACATGATGATTCCGGACGGCAGCGGGGCGCTCATCCGTTTCCAGAAGGAGCATCCGCAATACGATCAGGCGTTTGAAGGCAGGATCTATGGCACGGACTATGCCGTAGAATCGGTCGAGAGCCAATTTACCTTGCGCGAACAGCCGATCCTGATGCCGGTATTCGGCCTGGTTCACGGTGTTCAGCAGAACGGTCTGCTCGGCATCATTGAAGACGGCAAATACAATTCCCGGATTTCCGCCTATCCGAGCGGCGTCAATACGGAATATTATTGGACGTCGCCCAAATTCATGCTTCGCTACCCGTTCTTCCAGCCCACAAGCAAAAATATGGGCGGATTCAACACGTACCAGAAGGAACGAAATCATGAAGACCGCCAAGTGCGGTACATGTTCCTAAACGGGAATGACGCGGATTATGTGGGGATGGCGAAGGCATACCGAAACTATCTTCAAGAGAAGGACGTCCTCTCGCCCAATAGCGATACGAAGACCGACATCCCGTTAAAGGTAGAAATGCTCGGGGCAGAGAAGGAGCCGGGTCTGCTCGGCAATAAAATCGTCAAGATGACGAGCTTCGATGAAGCCGGGAGCATCATTGACAGCCTGATGAAGGACGGGATCACGAACATATCCGCCGTCTTCAGGGGATGGAACAACGGGGGGATCAACGGCAACAACCCCGATAAGTTTCCGGTCCCCGGCGAGCTTGGCGGGGAGAAGAAGCTCGCTGCCCTGAACAAGG
Organism: Paenibacillus spongiae; assembly: GCF_024734895.1. Lineage (NCBI taxonomy): Bacteria > Bacillati > Bacillota > Bacilli > Caryophanales > Paenibacillaceae > Paenibacillus > Paenibacillus spongiae. The sequence goes on along the minus strand of NZ_CP091430.1, from coordinate 6,037,326 downwards.
AGCTGAAGGAGAAAGGCGTCTCGTTATTTCTATATAACGACTATATGAATGCTTACGGCAGCAACGACAATTTCAGTCCCAAGTCGGAAGGCATCCGCACCGTCGGCAATCAGGTATTTGAAGATAAATACTATTTGTGGGCCGATGAGGAGAGCAGTGCCGATCTAACCGTCTATTTCATGAACCCGAAGGTTGCGGGTGAAATCGCCGCGAAGGATGCAGCCCGTTTCGACAAAATGGGCATCGACTCTCTTGCCGTCGATAAGGCGGGCTGGCTGCTATTCTCGGATTCCCATCCGAAGAACGGCATGTCCCGCATGGAGTCGGCCGGCGAATATGAGAAGCTGAGTCAGACGCTGCTCGAAAAAGCGGATCAATTGGCCTTCTATAAGCCGTTTGACTACTTGTGGAAGTACGCGGATCAAATGTTCGAAATGCCGCTTTATTCATCGCAGTATATGTTTGCGACCGATACGGTGCCTTTCCTGCAAATCGTCCTGCACGGCTATCGCGATTATTTCGCGCCGGATGTGAATTACAACGCGAACCCGCAGGAATATTTGCTCCGCATGGTAGAGTACGGGGCGTACCCATCCTATGATGTGATGAACGAGCCGTCGTGGAAATTGAAGCACACGCTGTCCAACCATCTGTTCACCTCGTATTTCGAGGATTGGAGAAGCGACATCAAAGTCACTTACGACAGAGTAAATGCAGCCTTGAAGCACGTTCAGACCGCTACGATCGAGCAGCGAAACGTGATTGACTGGGGCATCGTCGAGGTGACCTACTCGAACGGCGTAAAGATTGCCGTGAATTACAGGGCGAATGACGTTCAGGTCGGAAACCAGACGGTTCCGGCAATGGATTTCGTCGTGACGGGAGGGGAATAAGGCCATGCTGAAGCTGCTCCGAAAAAGAAGGGAAATGCTGACGGGTTACATGTTCGTTCTCCCGTGGATGATCGGCTTTCTGCTGTTTATGGCGTATCCGATTTATTTCTCCTTGAACATGAGCTTTCATAAAGTCATTATTTCGTCCGAAGGCATCAAGAAGGACTACGTCGGATGGAACAATTTCAAGAACGCGTTTCTGACCGACCCGAAGTATACGGAAGAGCTGGTCGTCTTCATTCAATCGGTCGTTTTCATGATTCCGATTATTATCGTGTTCTCCATGCTGGTTGCGCTGCTGATTAATCAGCCAATCCGGCTGAAAGGATTTTTCCGGGCGATCTTCTTCCTCCCGGTCGTCATCACAAGCGGCCAGGTGGTCAAGGAATTGTTCTCGCAGGGGGCCGCTTCCGTTCCGATCGTGGAGCGTTACGGCATGATCGAATTTATACAAAATAATTTGGACCCCACGTGGTCGGAGCCGATCATCTCCATTATTCAGCAGCTGATCGTCATCCTTTGGTATTCGGGCGTGCAGATCTTGATTTTCCTGGCGGGCCTTCAGAAGGTGAATACCCAGGTCTACGAAGCGGCTTCCATTGACGGGGCTTCGCCTTGGGAGATCTTCTGGAAGATCACGCTGCCCAGCATCAAGCCGTTTATCCTGGTCAACATCATTTACACGACCGTCGACTTGTTCACGAATTCATTGAACGACGTCATCGAGCTCATCAAAGTGCACATGTTCCAAATCGATACGGGCTTCGGGTACGCGACATCGCTGGCATGGATTTATTTTATGGTCATTTTTGTCATTCTGCTGCTCGTCGTGGTCATCTTCGGCAGAAACGATGATTACAACCCAAGAAAGGCAGGAGGGTGATCGGCATGAAGACAGGAATCGCGCCGCTGCGGAAGGCGGTCAAAGCCGCAGACAAAACGATGATGATGAATGGCTTGAACAAGGGGAGAAAAATTCTTCTCGGCAAGCAGGGCAATGACGGCATGATATTCAAAATCGTGGTGTACGCCCTGCTGATCAGCATCGGCTTCGTCTATGTGTATCCGATTCTGTACATGATTTCGCAAAGCTTCAAAAGCTTGGAGGACTTGCTCGATCCGACCGTGATGTGGCTGCCCAAATCGCTGCATTGGGACAACTTTGTTCAGGCATGGAAGGTACTGGAGTTTCCGAAGTCGTTCGCAGCTTCGATTTTGAACTCGGTTCTGCCTGCTCTCGCCCAAACCTTATCCTGTGCCTTGGTCGGATACGGATTCGCGAGATTCAAATTTCCAGGTAAAAGTATTATGCTTGTCTTTATTTTGTTCACGTTTATCATACCGGTGCAGGTCGTGATGATTCCGCTCTTTCTGATGTTCAAAGAATACGGCATGCTCGGCTCGCCGCTTCCGTTCATCGTCCCGGCCCTGTTTGCCGGCGGAATCAAGAGCGCATTGTTCATCCTGATCTACATGCAGTTTTTCAGAACGATACCGAAATCGCTGGAAGAATCGGCCGGACTCGACGGGGCGGGAGCGGTGAAGATTTTCTTCCGCATCATGTTGCCGATTTCCGTTCCGGCGATCGTGGTCGTGTTTCTGTTCTCGCTCGTCTGGCACTGGAACGAAACGTATACGGCCTCCCTCTATCTGGGAGAAAGCATGCGGACGCTTCCGGTTATGCTGCAAACCTTCGATTTGGCTTTCTCTCAAGCCATGTCTTCCAGCAGCGCCGGACAGGAAATGGTAAATATTAATGAATCGATCAAGCTGGCCGGCACCGTTCTGATTATATTACCGCTGCTCTTGTTGTACCTGTTCGCACAGAAGTGGTTCGTCGAGGTCGTCGACAAAACCGGAATTACCGGGGAGTGATATTGCAAAAATCGTGCTAACTGTCTCATAACCGTGTTATAATTTATCAAATGATTTTCTTTATGGAAAACGAGGAGACAAGAATGACGACGATTAAAGATATCGCCAAGATGGCCGGAGTATCGATATCGACAGTGTCATACGCATTGAACAACAACAACAAGGTAAATGTGAAGACAAAAGAAAAGATATTGAAAGCCGCACGCCAATTAAATTATCAGAAGAATGGCATCGCATCCGATTTGAAAAAAAGCAGCACGCGCACGATCGCATTGATCGTAACCGATTTGGCCGGCCCGTATTATGCGGAATTGGTGAAAGGGATTCAGGAGGTTACGCTGTCCAAAGGATACGATCTGCTTGCGTGCAGCTCGGTCGGCGGGGAGACCTCCACCGCAGTCAAATTTCTGACGGAGAAGCGGGTCGACGCCGCCATCGTATTGGCTCACAACGTTAGCGAGGACGTGATTGTCCATTCGGCCCGAAAGCAGTTTCCCATCGCCCTGCTCGACAGAACGATCGACAGCGAGCATGTCGTCAGCATCGAAGTGGACAACGAAGCGGGCTCCCATATGGCTGCGGAATATTTGATCGGGCAGGGCCACCGGGACATTGCGTATATTAGCGGCATGGCCATCAGCGAGCTTATGTACAAGAGACTGAACGGCTTCGAGAAAGCGATGCAGGAGCGCGGGCTCGAAGGCTCGAAGAGGCTGCTTCAATACGGATTGTTCAATCGGGAGAGCGGTTACAGCAATACGAAGATGCTCATTGCGCAGGGCAATTTGCCAAGCGCGATCATGTATGCCAATGATGAAATGGCGATTGGCGGCATCAACGCATTCCGGGAGCACGGCATTAAAGTGCCGTCCGATGTTTCGATCATCGGGTTCGACGATATTGAACTGGCCCAATATGTCCGCCCGGCGCTGACCACGGTGATGCAGCCTAAGTATGAGAGAGGCGCTTTGGCCGCCCATCTGATCTTTCAAATGCTGGAAGGCCAGAGCATCGAACCATTCTACAATCTGCCTACTAAATTGGTGCTGCGGAATTCCGTGACGCAAAAACGCTGATTCGGCATCCGGTTCGGTCAAATCATAGGGTTTGAAAGTTATGGTAAGTTTTATTGGCATGAAGGAACGGCTGATACCGGTTAAGGTGGTGCCAGCCGTTTCTTCATAACTGAAATTCGAAACGTTTCGAAGGGAGAATTTATGCATACGAATAGATTGATAGTGACACTTCTGTTTTCCTCGACCTTTCTTGCGGCGGGCTGTTCGAACGACGCCGGAGGCGGAAGAGGGGTAGCCGCCAGCGTCGATAAAACGGTGGATGCGATGCTGGAGGAAGAAAGCCGCGCGAGCTTCGACTTCTTCTGGCTCGAAGCCAATACCGACGCCGCGAGCGACGGTTACGGCCTCATCGCCGACCGGGCGCCGGGCAACCCCGGTGTGTCGAGCGTTGCCTCGACCGGCTTCGGCTTGACCGCACTGGCCATAGGCGCCGAGCGCGGCTGGGTAGAGAAGGAAGCGGCGAGGGAACGGGCGCTCGGCACGATCGATACGCTCCTGTGGAATGCGGAGAAGGAGCACGGGTTTCTGTACCATTTTCTAAACATGCAGGACGGAACGCGGGCAAGCGGCAGCGAGGTTTCGGTTATCGATACGGCGATCGCCGTGAACGGGGCTCTAACGGCAGGCGTTTATTTCGGCGGGGAAACGATGGAGAAAGCGAAAGCGTTTGCAGATCAGGTGGAATGGCCGTGGTTCAGGGATCCGGCTGTCAATCAGTTCTACATGGGATATTCGCCTGAGAACGGCTTCAGCGGCTATTGGGATTACTACGCGGAGCAGCTAATGATGTATATCTTGGCCGCGGGGTCTAAGACGCATCCCCTAAGCGGTGACATGTTCTATGCTTTCGAGCGAAGCTCCAGAGCCTACGGGGAGGGCGAACCGTTTATCCATTCCTGGTACGGGTCGCTGTTCACGCATCAATTCTCCCACGCCTGGTTCGATTTCCGGGGCTACCAGGACCGCGAAGGCGTGGATTGGTGGGCGAACTCGGTGATCGCATCCGAGGCGAGCCGCCAGCATGCGATCGATTTGTCAGGAACATTCAAGACCTTCGGTCCTCATGCATGGGGCTTGACGGCGAGCGACGGTCCGAATGGCTATAATGGCCGCTACGGATCGCCGCCCTCCGACCGCGACGACCGGGAGCATTTCACGGACGGAACAGTGGCGCCGGCGGCCGCGCTCGGTTCCATCGTATTCACGCCCGAAGCGTCGATTGCGGCATTGAAGCATTATCGCAGCAAACCGGAGCTGTGGAGCGAATACGGCTTGGCCGACGCTTATAATGAAGCCATCACGCCGAAGTGGGTCGGCACGGATGTGATCGGTATCGACAAAGGCATTACGCTTCTGATGATCGAGAACTACCGGAGCGGTTTTGTATGGGACTTATACATGAAGAACGATTACGTGCAGGCGGGAGCAAAGGCCATCGGGCTCGTCCCGCAGACGGAAGACGTGACAGCGAATTAATCGGCAAAGGCGGGTTTGCATATGATTGAGATTATAAACAAAGAAATTCGGATAGACGGCAAGCCGCAGATGATCATGTGCGGCGAAATTCACTATTTCCGGCTGCAGCGCGACGAATGGCAGGATCGGCTGGACAAATTGAAGCTGGCCGGCTGTAACGCGGTCGCCAGCTATGTCCCTTGGCTGTGCCACGAACCGGCCTTCGGCCAGATCGATCTTCACGGGAAGACGCGTCCCGAGCTGGACTTGGCTGGCTTCATCGACCTGTGCCGGGATAACGGGCTGTACTTCTTCCTGCGGCCGGGTCCATTCATTATGGCGGAGATTAAGAACGAAGGGCTGCCGTATTGGGTGTACGAGAAGCATCCCGAAATCGTGCCGTCCGGCTGGGATGGCCAGCCGGCTACGACGCGGACCGTCGACTATCTCGCGCCGGGCTTCCTCGCCGAAGCGCGGCGGTGGTACGAGGCGGTTATGGCTGTGGCCGCGCCTCGACTGCAGCCGAATGGCGGCAATATCATCGCCATTCAGCTCGACAACGAAATCGGCATGCTGTCCTGGGTGAGCAACGTGCCCGATCTAACCGATTTCGTGCTGAATGATTTTGCGAGATGGCTCGGCAGCGCCTACGGTCCGGAAGAGCTCGCGGCCCGATACCCGTTCGCTCTGGAAGATACGGTAAGCAGGAATGCGGGAATCCGTTCGCCAGGCGAAGAATATGCGCCTGCCCTTCACCTGGATTTGGGTCATTATATGCGTAACCGGTTTGCGCGATATGTCGATGAGCTGCGCGGATATGCGGAGGAGTTCGGGGTACGGGACGTGCCGTTTGTCATCAACATTCACGGCACGGGAGGCGGCCGCGGCTTCACGTACCCGATCGGCATCAGCCAGCTGTACGAAACCTACGAGGGGAAGCCGGGGTATATCTCCGGTTCCGACATCTACTTCGGCGATCTCGACATGAACTCGTTTCAAGATTTATACCTGATCAACGGCTTCATGGACGCGATGCACGACGAGCACCAGCCGCTGACTTCCGTAGAATTCAACTGCGGTGACGGCAACTTCGGCTCGACGTTCAGCTCGCGCTACGACCCGTCGGCCGCCGACTTCAAAATGCGGATGTGCGTCGCCCAAGGCAACCGGCTCATCAACTACTATCTGCTCTCAGGCGGCCGCAACTATGTATTGGACGACAAACCGGGCGACGGCAACGACCGGATTGCCTTTACCGGGGAACGGCACGGCTTCGCGGCTCCTATCAGTCCGGAAGGAGAGCTTAATTATACGTTCCCCCGGATGGCGCGGGGCATTCAAGCGGCGATGGCCGTCGCGGACAAGCTGGCCGTCATGCGCGAGGAGCGCGATGACGTCGCATTCGCCTTCATTCCCGATTATTTCATGACGGAATACCGGTATCCGGGCAGCGCGAAGATGAAGGAGATTTATGCGAACATCGAGGCGAACCGCGCCCACGGGGGCTGGGAGACGATGGCGAGAGCGATGCTGCTCGCAGGGTACCGGTTCGGGGCCGCGGATATTCAGAACAAGCCGCTCCGTCCGGACGAAACGCCGGTGCTGGCACTGACTTCGGCGCTGTATATGGATGCGGGCGTGCAGCGGAAGCTCGCGGACTATATCCTTCAGGGCGGCGGTCTGTTTCTTTACGGTGAGCTGCCGCTGTACGATATGGAAGGCGAGTCCTGCACCGCGCTGGCGGATGCGCTCGGCCTCCGGCATATCGGGGATTTCCGCGATGCGCCTCATGTGTATCCTTCCGTCGTGACGGAAGGCTGGCTGGCTCCAAGACCGGAAGTGCGGTCGTATCATGTGCAGACATTCGAACCGAAACCGGGCGTATCTGCGGAGACGATTATGCGCCTGTACGGGAACGGGCAAGCGTGCGGCTTCGACATCCGGGCCGGCCGCGGCCGGGCAGTCGTCATTACCGCACGTTACAACTGCGACATCGGGCTGTTCCGCACCGCGCTCGAGAAGCTCGGCGCAAAGGCCGGTCTTACGCATGACTGTCCGTACCATGGCATCTTCATGACCTCGACGTCGAACGAAGCGGGAGAGAGGTTCATCCATATGTTGAATCTTGACGGGCTGGACAAGTCGTTCCGCGTTTATGAAGATGGCGTACCGCTCTTTGACGGCCGCGAGATTACGCTCGGAAGCAAAGACGGCGTCATGCTGCCTGTCGGCATAACGGCCAGCGGGATATTGATCCGCCATTCCACTTCCGAAATTACAGGAATCGCGGATGACGAAATCTCGTTCCGGCTTACGCAAGCGCAGGATTGGATCGTAGTCGATACCGCTCGCGAGATCCTGCCTTGCGACGATTATACGGTCGAGAATCATGAGGGGCTGAAGCGGATCGTATCCCGCCTGCACGCGAAGGTCGATGACCGGCTGACCGTGCGTTTTGGATCGTAGAAGGCTTGTTCGACCACTGATTGGTAAATGGCCCGCTGGGCAGGAGAATGTTCTTACGGTCGCCGTTGTTTCCGAATTTCCGGTAACAACGGCGACCGCTTGCGCTTCACCAGAATCAATCCTCTTTGCTGAGGGCTGTCTCAAAAGTCATCAACTGTATCAGTATCGGCCGGGCATAGCGTCTCCATTGCGCCCAGCCGGCCGGCGAACAATAGGGATAGCCCCCTTGTACTGCTTAATCAAAAGGAACCGTACGACGGTAAATGGATAGACGGTGTGTTCTTCCATTTACGAAGGTACGGTTTCTTTGTTTGCTCTTCCAGCGCCCGATCAACCGGCCGCCTTATGAAATCTACTTGGTTAAGTCCCAAAAACGGACTTACAGCCGCGCATCATCCTCTTGGCGCAGTCTGTAACGCCGTTTTTCGGTCTTACGGCGCCCTATCGTGTATTCCCAAGACGTGGCGTGCGCGGCTAGACATAAATTCTTGTTTAGAGCTATCTCCTGGTTACCATGGCTCGACTATGTTCATCATTTGCTGTATGCGGCTAATCGTCCAGTGCCACTTTCAGTATCCAACGCGCGATGGGGGAACACGTTATCCATCAACCAATCATTTTGATCAATCATTTTGGATGATTGGCAGGGATTGGCATCTCTATTGAAGAAACCTCTACTAGTTATAGGAAGCGGAGGAATGTACGGATGGCATCCATGGAAGTATCTCTTACCGATCTGGTATCGCTAGAAATCCACTTGGGAACGCTTCATACAATTACTAGAATGTCTAGCGGATTTAGTAATGATAACTATTTGCTTACGGCAAGCCGGGGCAAATATAGAATTCGAGTACCGCAGTATTCCAGTCATTCGGATCATCTGGCGGCGGAGCAAGCGGTTTTGAAATGGGCTTCGGAAAAAAATACGAGAGTCGTGCCTCTTCTTCACCTGGTTCCGCTGCCAAATGGTATATACGCCAGTGTGTTCCCGTTCATTGATGCCGACCCGACGTTCGATCTGCATCAGGAGCAGCTGGTGTATAGTGCCGGCAGGGCCTTAGCTGAGTTCCACAGGGCTGTTGCCGGGTATAGCGGGAAGCATCCTTGGAAGACATTGCCGGAGTCGTTCCATGCCGAGAAGGCAGACATGAATGAATTAAGGAATACGATAAATGAACAATCGGTATCGGAGTACGCGGATTTCTGGGACGCCGTGGAGAACCTATTATTCAGGATGAACAAGATCGGGAAGCAGATGAACGAGCAGCCCTATCTCTCATTGCCGCATCTTTCGTGCCATGGTGACTATGCGCCTGCCAATCTATTGACGCTTCAGGCCCAAGTCGAAGGCATGATCGATTTGGAATGCTGCCGCTGGGCACCGAGAGTGCATGATGTGTCCACCTTTTTGCAAGCTATGCAGGAGGATGAGGGCTATAAGGAGTCTATGTCCGATTGGTTCCTGAACGGGTATCGTTCCTTAATCGAGCTGTCGGAGATTGAACGGGAATGGATTCCTGCCTTTCGGATGATCCGTTCTCTAGAAGCGGCCAAACGTCATCTGAATCGAGTTATTCATGGCGAACAACAAGTACATCCAGGATTGGTGATGTACTGGGACCGTATAACTTCGAAGCTTTGAGGACAGAGGCAGACGCAGACGCAGGCAGGCTCAGATGGAGAGGCAGACATAGATACAGAACTAGCACGTGTTGTAAAAAATGCAACATTTACTCGTGATTCAGCACATAAAAGACCGTATTGTTGTATTTTATGCAACAATACGGCCATGAAAGCTTGTTTTTGCCTCGAATTGTTGTAGAACATACAACAATTCGAGGCAATCGAGGCTTCTGTCCATCCAGTGTTGTATCGCATCGCACGAAACGGTAGCCGCTTCTTGAATTATGACAATCTATATGAATAGGATTGTCTACCAGTGTACTACTGTTACGATCCCAAGAAAAAGAGACACGCATAGAGGTTGCTAGGTGATGACGTGGATGAGCGTTGAGCGTTACCCCGGCTCCACCCTAGAACAGATCGATCTTCCGCTTCAAATCCTCCCGCACCGTTACCCTCGAATCGTGCCGGATATAGTGGCAGACGTAGGATCTGCGGAAACGGTCCTTCGTTTTGTTGCGGGTGGAGGAGTGAACGAGCAGACAGTGGAAGAAGAGAAGATCCCCTTTCTCCATCACAACGGGGATTTCCGCGCTCAAATCGACGCCTTCCGTCTCCGTGGTCCAATCCGCATGCTCCAACAGATCCTTCACCTTCCCATGGCGCAGCGGTCCCAGCTTGTGGCTGCCTGGAATAACGCGAAGGCATCCGTTCTCTTCATCGTTACTCTCCATCGCGAGGGACGTAGCAATCATAGTGTTCGGCTCGTGATGAATATATTCATAGTCTTGATGCGCCGCCTGGCCTTTCGAGCCGGGTTCCTTGAAGAAGTACATGCTCTGCACGCCGACCGCCTCATCTCCCATCAATTGGGCGAGCGCCCCTCTTATAATAGGAAGCTTCAGCATTTGCAAGGAGAAGCTATCCTTCAGATGGGGATTGAAGACCCGGAACGAGAAGGTCGCTTTCTCCGCCGAATCCGGCTGATCCGGGATCTCGTTCTTGGCCATGTTATACATATGCAGATTATAAATATCGAGTAAATCATTGCTGCAAGCCTGCTTTAGAAGAAGATAGCCGTTAGAAGCGAAAAACGAGATTTGCTCTTCGTTCAACGGGGAAATACGGTCCATTGTCTCGATCATTGTGTCACACCCTTTCATAAAAATAGGAGCTTCTGCATCATCCTAGCGCTTCTGAGAGCCGCGATTCCGATCCATCCATGCGAGTAGAAGGATGGCGACGGACAGGAATAGATTGACGCCAAGCGATAAGATCAGAATAACATATTCGGCGGAATCTTTTTCCACAATAAATAGCAGCAAGACGATCAATACAATGAAAAAGACGCAAATCTTAAAGATTACTTTACGGTAGCTATGGTCCATGGCGGTACCTTCTCTACGTGATGACATGACACGATCGTCTTGCCGGAGGGAGCAAGCGACGGTGCGGTTTGCTCGCACGTCTGGCTCGCGTACAAGCATCGCGGATGAAAGGAGCAGCCGGTTGGCGGATTCGCAATACTCGGCATATCCAAGCTTTTGAGCGGCAGTTCCCGCTTCGCTTTCGCGATCCGTGGATTCGGCACCGGCACGGCGGACAGCAGCGCCTGCAGATAAGGATGCTGCGGAGCGGCAAGCACATCATGCACGCTTCCTTGCTCGACGATCTTCCCCAAGTACATGACGGCCATCCGGCCATGCTGCGCAATGTATCGGGCAGTCGCCAAATCATGCGTAATATAGATGAAGGCAATGCCGAGATTTTTATTTAGGGTAGACATTAACCGCAGGATCGCCATCCGCAGCGATACATCGATCATGGATACGGGCTCGTCGGCGACGATGAGCTTCGGCTTTAAGGAGATCGCTCTTGCCAGCAGGACCCGCTGTCTCTGACCCCCGCTCATCTGATGGGGATACTTCTCGATGTATTGCTCGGGCGGCGTCAATCCGACCGTATTCAGAAGCTCGCATACCCGGTCGTGCGCCTCTTTGCGGCTGCGGACTATTTTATGCTGAAGAATGGGATCGGATAGGGACTGAAGGATGGTGCGCATCGGGTTCAAGGCGGCATACGAATCCTGCTGGACAAGCTGCACGCTCTGACGGTACTCGGTAAATTCCGCTTTATTCATATTCCATACGTCCTTGCCTTGAAAAAGAAGCTGACCTTTGGAAGGCTTGTGCAGGCCCGTAACGACCTTGCCAAGCGTTGTCTTGCCGCAGCCGCTTTCCCCTACAAGAGCCAGTATCTCTCCAGGCTCGAAGGATAACTGGACATCGGTCATGGCAGGGATGGGGGTCGGTTTGCCAAGCATTCCTGATTTTTGTTCAAAAATCATGCTTATGTTGCGAAGTTCCAGCAAGCTGCTCAAGCCAGCATCTCTCCCTTCTCATTCAAATGACATGCAGATATACGGCCACTGCCTACTGAAATCGCCCGAGGCTCCTCCTGCTTGCAGAGATCCGTTGCAAACTCGCATCTTGGGTGAAACGCGCAGCCCGGCGGCAAGTTCAACAGATTCGGCGAAGAGCCTTTGATGGATCTATTATCGTTGACATCATCCAATATGGATGGAGCCGCTTGAATGAGTCCCGCCGTGTACGGATGCTTGGCATTCTCGAACATCTCGAACGTTTCCCCGACTTCCACAATCTTGCCGGCATACATGACGCCAATGCGGTCGGCCACTCTGGCAACGACAGAAATATCATGCGACAGAAGAAGCATCGTAATATTCATTTCCTTATGAACCTTTAATAGAATATCAAAGATGTAATCCTGCGTAATGACATCGAGCGCAGTTGTCGGTTCGTCCAGAATGACCAGCTGCGGGTCGAGCAGCAGGCTGAAGGCGATCATGACACGCTGCTTCATGCCTCCGCTCAATTCGTGCGGATATGCTTTTAGTATGCGGTCTGGCTCAAGCCGGACATAATCGAGCAGTTGTGATGCCTTCTTGATGATCTCTTCTTTACTCATTTTCTGATGAGCCAGGACGGTCTCGATCATCTGTTCCCCAATGCGCATAACAGGGTTCAATGCGTTCTGAGCAGCTTGGAATACCATCGATACGTCCGCCCAACGATGCTGGCGCATTCGATTGGCATTGTAGCGCAGCATATCCTGGCCATTGATAAAGATACTTCCGTTCTTGATGATTCCCGGCGCTGACACGATATTGAGAATAGCTGAAGCCAGCGTCGATTTGCCGCTGCCGCTTTCGCCGACCAATGCGGTCACTTTTCCCTTGGGAATATCAAGCGAGACATGATCGACAGCTCGAATTGTTCCCGAGCGAAGTTTGAACTCGATGGATAAGTCTCTAATCTCAATCAGATTGTTCTCGTTCATGGATTCTCCCTTCTACCCTCTAAGCCTAGGATTTAGTGCTTCATCGATGCCATTGGCAAAAAAGATCGAACCCAGTTGAAATAAAGCAAGACAAAGAATCGGCGAGAACAGATAAATAAAGCCCAGAGGATTGAAGATACCCCCTGTTTGAGAAACGGCAAGATTGAGCATTTGCCCCCAATTGGTCGGTGAGTAAGGGGCAAGACCCAGCATCATAATGCCTACGCTTCCTGTAATGGCACCGCGCATCGTCATAATAAAACTGATGGATAAGAAGGAGGTGATGCTCGGCATAAGCTCTTTGAAAATAATATGCGGCTTGCTCATGCCCATAACCTTGCAGATGACGATAAAATCACGTTCCTTCAGCGAAATAATTTGCGAACGGACAGCGCGCGTTAGCCCAGGCCAGCTCCAGGCGCTTAACACAAGGGCGAAGGAAACAGGGTCCCGGATCGAGAATATAGCCGCCATAATAATCAGAATCGGAAAGCTCGGGATCGTAAGAAACAAATTGGTAATCAGCATAATACCCGAATCAAGTCTTCCGCCGACAAGTCCGGAGAGTGTCCCCAGAAGAGCGCCGACAAACAAGGTGAAGAAGGCGGCAAGCAAGCCGACAAGAAGAACTTCCTTGGACCCATGCACCAATTGAATAAACGTATCTCTCCCGGCAAAATCAGTTCCAAGCCAATGCTCTAACGATGGCGATAGGTAACGATTGTTATAATCGACGGTCATATTAAGTTTGAAAATAAAAGGCCCAACCGTCGCCATCAGAATGAATATGATCAGAATGATTAAACCGATTAGTGATCTTTTGTTATGGCAGATGATTCTAAAAAAATCGATCATTCCTCGCATGTTATGATTACCCCTCTACCTTGATTCTCGGATCAAGCTTCGAATAAACCAAATCCGCAATGAGATTGGCAACGATCATCGTGACACTGAGAAACAGCATGATGCCCTGCATAACCGTATAATCTCTCGTTCTCGTCGCTTCTCCCAAAAAGTATCCGATTCCAGGGTACTGGAAAATATTCTCGATTAGCGTCGCTCCGCCAAGCATGCTGCCGAAGGTGATGGCCAGCATCGTGATCATCGGCAGCATCGCATTCTTCATGACGTACCGGTTCATGATAACCGATTCGGAAATACCTCGCGCCTTCGCTGCGATAATATAGTCCTCACCAAGTACGCTTACGGCATTGCCTTTCATCATAAGAGCCCAACCGCCGATATTCGTGATGACGAAGGTCAGGATCGGCATGGCGGCATAGTAGAGCACGCTCACAATAAAGTCGAGGTTGAAGCCAGGGGTCACAAAGGGATCGTAGGCGCCGTTAACGGGAAACCAGTTTAACCCGTATGCGAAAACAACCAACAATAGGATCGCAAAAATGAAATCCGGTATGGCTGAGGTAATAACGGTAAATAAGGAAACCGACGGCTCTAAGATAGAGTTTCTTTTCCAAGCCATTCTCACGCCCAGAAGCATCCCGATCACGAAACTGATGAAAAGAGAAATGGTTGCAACGAAAATGGTCCAAGGCATTGCGTTTGCAATAATGGAGTTTACCGTAATTTGCTGATAAACCATTGAAACGCCAAGGTTTCCTTGCAGGAGACCTGAAATATAACGAACAAACTGTTCATGCAGCGGTTCGTTCGGATTGTAATTAATCATTGCTGCGATGCGCCGGTACGCTTCTTCCAATGTAATCCCGAATTGGGTCGCATAATCGCGGGCCCATGCATCAATAGCGTTGCCCGGTGTTAAACGGAGCAGTACGAAGGTCATCACTGTGGCTAAACATACGGTAACGAAAGCCATCCCAATTCTCTTTAGCACAATAACGGGCGTCACAATCAGATCCTCCTTCAAGAAATGGGGTAGGTTACGGGCTTCACAACGATGGATACGTACACAGGATACGCAGGAACGCTGTGAAGCCCGAGCATGGTTTCATAATGGAGAATGTGCGTTAGTAACTTCGAAATCAGGGCTACTCTCTAGGCGATAATCTTCCTTCCACGAAGTACGTTATTCCCCCGAATCCGAAGTTGATTTCGGAAACAGCATCGATGTCTTCAGGTTCGGTCGGTACCGGCAGGCTGCGATTGTACTTTTCGAATTCATCTTCTCTCGGCCAGCCCTTGATCGTCTTGACATTTTCGAAATATCCGGTCGTATTCTGGAAGAAGCCTACTCCATAGGCATTTTCATTCGTAATCCATGCCAGCTTGTAGATGGCGTCCTTGCGCTCTTCTTCTTTTTGCAGATAAGGCATTCCCTTTAACGTCTTTTCAATGTCAACGACCTGCCCGTCGGGACCCGGCACTTTCATATTCAATTTCCCTTTATCCGGGCCATCCTTGAATTTGGGCAGATGAGCCATATTCCCGATGCCGCCCCAGTAGAAATTACGCAGTGAATTCCACGGGAACATGAAGCCCCAGGAAACGTCTACCCAATCGACAGACATGTGATAAGCGCCTTTGTCTTTGGTAGCATTGTTGTAATACACGCTGCCATCGACGGCTAGCAATTTGGTCGGCAGACCGAATTTGGTCATCTGTTCTGCGGCGATCTGGGCGGAGTTCACCGCTTGCAGCCATCCACCGCTCACCCCGATAATAAATTCAGGCGTCTTGCCGCTAGGGTCGGCCCAGTTGCCGTCAGCGCCCTTCTTCCAGCCCAGCTCGGTTAACAGCTCTCCTGCTTTGTCAGGGTTATACGAGAATTTCGTCATTTTCTCGCGGTTGTCCGGCGTGATCCATTTGGAAAGTTCCGATTGCGGCATCCCGGTCATCGAGACGTCTGCTTCTTGCCCATAGTAGTTGCCGACCTCACGAATCTTCGTACGGTCCAGCGCGTAGACGACGGCCTGACGGAATTTCTGATTATCGAACGGCGGTTTATCCAAATTGAATACCATCCCGATCGTCGCGGGGTCAAACATGCGGTAATGAACGAGATCCTTGTTGGTAGCCAGCATATTTTCGAGAATGTCTTTAGGCGGCGTACCGGGATATGTATCGATCTTGCCCGATTTCAGCAAAGCCAGGCCGGATGAATCGGAGCCCGGATTTTTTATGAAGATGCGATCGAATTTAATGTTTTCGGCTCTCCAATACTTCTCGTTCTTCTCCAGAATCATATCGGAGGCGGTTACTTTCTTCACGATAAAAGGACCTGTACCTACAGGCATCTTAGGTCCTGCCTTCAAGAAATCTTGCCAGTTTTTATCGATATCTTTGCGCAGCTTGTCTGAAATTTCCAAGCCGAACGGACCCTTCTTATCTGGATCGTTTGTAGGATTGGCTTGCTTTAACAATTCATCCACCTTATCGACGTACTTACCATAGAGATGATAAGGAATTGTGGCCTGTTGATCCTGCGCAAGGAACAAATTTTTCATTTCCGTAAACGGAGAGGGTTCCTGCCACTTAAATACCATTGTCGTATCGTCGGTGATCTCAATGCCGGTGAGATGTTTCGCGATTTCGACGCCGTTATTGAGCATGTAATAGCTCCAAACATCCTTACTTGTAAATGGCTTTCCGTCCTGCCAAGTTACACCCGGTCTTATTTTGATGATGGTTTCATTTCCTTTATGCTCTACCGATTCAGCCAGACGGTTATAAATTTTATCCGTTGAGCGAACGATCTGGAATAGTCCCTCGAACGTATACTGCGAAGCCTGTCCTACGCCGCCGGAAGCGAAGGGGTTCCCCTGGAACAACGGTGGTTTCGGCCAACCGCCCAAATCACGGAACACTTTAGAGTTATCCTCCGTACATCCGTTCAAAACGATGGTGAAAACCAATATAAATGGAAGCAATACGAGCTTGAATTTACGGAATCGCATCAACAATCCTCCTTTTTAATGTTCAGATTTTTGTAAAAAAAACTGATTTTGATCGAATATGGGATTGTAAGCGCTTACTTACCATACTATTAATTATATTAAATAACATTATTGGTCGTCTTTGTATATTGAGGCCCTGTTTTTGCATTCTGACGCCATGCTTTTTTCGTTATGGGGCCATGAAGCGGCCCCGATTTGTTCCAGAACTCAAGGCTGCGTGGATATTATCAAGCAATCGCAAGCCAATATCGACGTGTTGTACGAGCGGGGGAGTACAAATTGCGATCATCCGTAATCAATAAACATTTCCGGTTATAAGGGAGATAATCCCAATTGTTATCGCATTATTAAACTCACAACGAAAAAAATCGCCGAATTTGCGATTGTGTTGGCGTATTGGAAGGTAGTAAACGGTTTCATTACATGATCTTAAGTTGTAATTGATTTCGACCTTACAATACAACCTTAAAATGTGTTGTAGAACGGCAAGGCAGTCCGTCACGGGGCGACTTGATACGATTCCAATCATGAAAAAGAAGGAATAGGTGATCTCATGAAACGGCGAATGTTATTCGCAAGTCTTATTCTTGTCCTGCTGCTCACGGCATGCTCGAACGCAGGGAACGGCGGGAATGATTCCAGCGCCAAGAACGGCGGCGGAAAAGGAAAGAACGATGCCAAAGAGACGATTACAATCGCTTGGCAGCCGAATGAATCGAGCGGGGACTTGCAGGAAACGCGCGACGCGATCGGCAAGATGATCGAGGAAGCGACGGGCAAGAAGGTGGAGCACTTCACCACGACGGATTACATTATTTCGATCGAAGCGCTGACCAACGGCAGCGCGGATATTGCATACATGGGCGCGACCTCGTACGTCGAAGCCAAGAAGAAGAACGACAATCTGGTTCCGCTCGTCGTGAACTCCGGCGAATCGGGCACGCTGGACGATGCCAGCTATTATGGATGGTTAGCGGTAAGACAGGAAGACGAAGCGCAGTACAAGGAACAGGATGCGTATTCGATCAACAATATTGCCGGCAAACGGTTCTCGTTTGTTTCGAACAGCTCGACTTCGGGCTTTAAAGTGCCTTCGAATGCTATCGTATCGCATTTCTCCAAGCAAGATGCCTATAAAGACCTGACGGTCGAGGACCTGATGGAAGGCGGAAGCGGACAGTTCTTCAGCGATGTCGTATATGGCGGCTCTCATCAAGGCTCCGCAGTCAATCTGCTGACGAAGAAAGCGGATATTGCCGCATTCTGCGACACCTGCGTCGGCAACTATGTGGAGCTGGCCGAGGGTGAAGCGAATCGTCCGGGGGCGCTGTACAAGGTGATAGAGAAGGCGGAGCAGCCGTTCGACAAGCTGGCCGGCGAACAATTCCGTTTGATTACCGTTACGCCGGTGCTGAACGGACCGTTCATCGCCAATCGCGACACGATCTCGGAGGAAGACTTCAAGGCGATCGTAGACATCATGACATCGGAAGCAACGGCGAAGAACGAAAGCATCTTCCTGCCGGAGGATTCCGAGAAATCCGGCCTGTTCTGGAAGTCGGGTGACGCGAAGTTCCTTCCGGTCGAAGATGCTTGGTATAACCCGATCCGGGAGCTGTCCAACTGATGAGAGAGCATAGCCCCAAGGGGGACGCGCTGCTGCGGGTTGAAGGCAAGGCTTATCCCGTAAGAGCGATTTTATTCGATAAAGATGGGACGCTGCTGGACTTCATCGGTTTGTGGGGCAGCTGGAGCGAGCTGTTGATCCGCAACATCGCGATTCTTCTCCAGGAGCAGTACAACATTCATGCATCACCGGAATCGCTTGCGATGCTGCTCGGCATCAGCTGTGACGAAAGCGGCAAAGTGGTGGATTACGATCGGGCCGGATTGCTGTCTACCGGTACGAACTTCAAGGTAAAGACGCTGTTAGCCGAACATATTCGCGACCTGGGAGTGCCAGCCATGGATGCGGAGCGCTGCATGGAGGAATGCATTCGCCGGACGAACGGAGAGATCGAACGGCTCCGGCCGGTACAGGCCCGCTGCAGTCTTGTCGATTTCCTCGACCAATGCTCGTCCAGCAAGCTGTCGATGGCGGTTGTCACGGCCGACGACACCGAGGATGCCATCAAGCATTTGGAGTGGCTGGGCATCCGGCATTATTTCCGTGAAGTGATCGGCAGCGATGCCGTCCTTCGCGGCAAGCCGCATCCGGATCTGGTGGAATTGGCCTGCAACAGGCTGGGCGTCTCCCCTGCGGAGGCCGCCGTTATGGGCGATACCGAGCATGATATGCGGATGGGCAGGGCGGCAGGAGCCGCCGTGACCATTGCGATTCTGCCCGAGGAAAGCACGGAGGCGGACATTACCCGGGAGCGCGAGTACTACCGGAACGCGGACGCATTCATTACATCGTATGAGCAATGCCGCATTGATAACCATCTTGTCGAGGAAAGCGCAAGCAGCACTCGTTAAACAGCCATTTGGTTCAGGAGGCTTCTCATTCATGCGCGGAATTAGAAAGAAGCCTGGGCGGCGGGACAGATCGATTCGGTCGTCGGGCTTGGACTGATCCAAGGCAATGCCAATGATCAATTCGTTCCGAAAGGGATCGCTACCGCGCGGAAGCATCGCAAGTGATCTTCAATATGGTGAAATAAATTTACAGCTTGGAAGAAGGCTTCAGACCCTGTGCGAGTTGGTATTCCATACAGGGTCTGATTTTCCGCCTTTACCCGGGCAAAGGAGCATCTTATGTCGAAACTACTGGTTTTGGATAACCTTTCCAAACGTTACAATAAAGACGCCATGGCCCTGGAGAATATCAGCTTCTCCATTAAGAACGGCGAATTCGTATCCATCATCGGCCCTTCCGGAGCGGGCAAATCAACTTTGCTCCGGTGCATCAACCGCATGGTCGAGCCAAGCGGCGGCCGGATTGTGTTCGACGGCAAGGATACCTCCCGTTTGAGCCGGGGGGCGCTTCGCCAGTTCCGGTCCAAGATCGGCATGATCTTCCAGCATTACAATCTGGTTGATCGGCTAAGCGTCGCGGAGAATGTCCTGCACGGCCGGCTGGGCTACAAGAGCGCCATAGCGGGCGCATTCGGCATTTATAACGAGCAGGAGAAGCGGCAGTGCCAGCAGATTCTGCAGACGCTCGGCTTGTCGGAGCAGATGTTTAAACGCTGCGACCAGTTGAGCGGCGGACAAAAGCAGCGTGTCGGCATTGCCAGGGCGCTCATCCAGCAGCCGCGGCTGATGCTCTGCGACGAGCCGATCGCATCCCTTGATCCGAGCTCCTCGAAGGTCATTATGGACCACCTGCGGAACATCAACAAGGCAATGGGCATTACCGTTCTCGTCAATCTGCACCAGGTCGATGTGGCGATAAAGTATTCGGATACGATTATCGGGGTCAACAAAGGGAAAATCGTGTTCAATGGAACGCCGGAGGAGCTGACGACGGATCGCATTCATCATATCTACGGGTCCGATAAAGGCGAGCTGATTATGGACGAAGCGCCATCCTTCAAAGCGGGAGGTGCCGTTGTCGTATGAAATTGGATCAATTCTTTTTGCGCAAGCGGAGACGAACGTTCTTCATCGTGCTGGGCGTGCTGATGGTCGCCTGGGCGGCATCCGCCCTAACCGAGTTTAATCTTGCCAAGGGCATTCTATCGTTCCCGGAAGCGATCCAGTGGGCCGCGTCCAACTTCTATCCCGATGCCAAGGCGATGTCCAAGCTTCCGCAAATCATGTCCAAGCTGTGGGAGACGCTTATCATGTCCATCGCCGCCGCTGCCGTCGGCGCTGTCGGCGCCGTCGTGTTTGCCGTATTGGGGTCGAATACGACCAAGGTAAACGGATTTTTCAGTACGGCTGCCCGCTTTATCGCGACCTTGTTTCGGAATGTCGATGTCTCCGCTTGGGCGATGGTGCTTCTCTTTTCGTTCGGACAGAGCGGGCTGACCGGTTTTCTGGCGCTCTTGTTTGCAAGCTTCGGGTTTCTTACGCGCGCGTTCATGGAGACGATTGACGAGGTCAGCGGCAGCTCCGTAGAAGCGTTGAAGGCTTCAGGGGCCGGATATTTGTCGATCGTATGCAGGGCGGTTCTGCCGTCTGGCACGCCTCAGATGATCAGCTGGCTGCTGTACATGGTCGAGACGAACATTCGAAGCGCCACGCTGGTAGGCATCTTGACCGGAACGGGTATCGGGTTCTCGTTCGATCTGTACTATAAGAGCTTGAACTATGCTTCGGCCAGTCTGGTCGTACTCGTCATTGTGATGGCTGTTCTCGTCATCGAATTGATATCCAATGCCATTCGCAGAGTTATCGTGTAGGGGGAAATATTATGTTGCCGAACAACTCGGAAATCGCCGCCGCTCCCGTAGTATTGGAGCCGCTGCGCAGAAAGCCGTTCAATCGGGCGAACTTCGTCGTAAGCGTCACTTTGCTTGCCATCGCGGCCATTACGCTGTACGCCTTGTTCAATCTGGAAAACAAATACATCCCATTCGGCGAAGGCTTGCTCCTCATGCTAGACAACTTCCGGCTGATGTTCTTAGAGCCGCATTTCAAGCATTTCACCTTCGGGAAGGCCGTCTATTCCGCGCTTATAACGCTGGGGCTTGCCGTACTGACGACGATCCTTGGCGCCGTCATCGCCTTCGGGGTCAGCTTGCTTGCGGCCCGCAATCTAAGCGGCAATAGAATGTCCGGCTTCGTCAGGGCCGTTGTCGCGGTCATTCGGGCGGTTCCTACGATCCTGTGGGTGCTCATCTTTGCCGTTTCGTCCGGTCTGGGGAGCGTGGCGGCCGTAATCGGAATGACCTGGCATACGATCAGCTACCTAACGAAAGCTTACTCCGAGGCATTCGAGGAAATCGACAACGGCACGCTCGAAGCGTTGAAGGCAAGCGGAGCGAGCCGGATTCAAATCGTCTTTCAAGCCGTGTTTCCTTCCTCCCTGTCTTATCTGATCTCGTGGACGTTTCTGCGGCTGGAAATGAACTTTTCCAATGCCCTGGCCATGGGGGCTGCGGCGGGCGCCGGGGGTCTCGGCTACGATTTATATATGGCGGGCAGTCTGTATTACGATATCCGGGAAATCGGCGCGCTGACGTTCTTCATTCTTTTCTTTGCCATTGTGCTGGAAATCGGCTCTACTCGATTGAAGAACAGGCTGAGGAAGGGCGCATTAAACAACGGAAAACAAGGATAAGGAGAAGAGGGGGATTTGCATGTCGTTCATTGGAGAGGAACGCAAGAAGATCATTCTCGACATCTTGGAGCTGGAAGGCTTGGTGCGCACGTCCGACTTGTCCGAGAAGCTGCAGGTTTCCGGAGAGATGATCCGCCGGTATCTGGAGGAATTGGAGAAGGAGAAACGGTTGAAACGGATCTACGGCGGCGCGGTCAAGGCAGACGTCACCCGCGAGGAGTCTCCGCATCTCAACCGGGAAGTCGTGCGGGTCGAGGAGAAGAAGAAGATCGGTCTGGCGGCATCCGCCTTGATCGAGGATAATGACGTCATCTTCGTCGATGACGGCTCCACGCCGATGCAGATCGTCTACTACCTGCAGGATAAACAGAACATTACGGTTATCGTCTATTCTTTCGATTTGCTGCGCCTGATCATGGATCTCTATGGCAAGGGGCTGTTTAGCGGCCACATCTATCTGCTCGGGGGCCGGGTGCTGCCGCGGTATTCCAGGGTTGCCGGCGGGCTGGCGGAGACGATGGCCGAAAATTTCCATGTCGATAAGGCGCTCGTATCGGTCGACGGATTTACGATCGACAAGGGCCTCACGGGCTTTGATCTGGAGCGGGGCTACCTGCTGCGCAAAGTGGCGAGTACGGCCAAGCTGACCGTCGTCATGACGGACCACACGAAGTTCGGCAACAGCTGTCCCTACAAAATATTGGATCTGAAGGACATCGACGTTATCGTCACCGATGTTCCTCAGCCTTCGCAATGGATGCCCCATCTGGAGCAGCGGAATATCGCCTGGATCAATGCCATGACGGAAAAGCCGGGGAAAGGCGAGCTGTTCAGGTAGAGCGGCAGCTCATCCCACCGAGCCGTACGTGGCCGGGGCGGGGGAGGCTGCCTTTTTTGGCCTCGGGCTCAATATTCCGGCTGTTCGGCGTATTCGGACGGCGACAGCCCTGTGCTCTTCTTGAACATCCGATAGAAATAAGAGGTGTCGTAATAACCGAGATGCTCGGAAATATCCTTCACGGTCAAACTCGTACTGCGGAGCAGCTCCTTGGCTGCCGTTATACGGAGACGGTGCATATAAGCCAGCGGCGTCTGCCCGGTGGCTTCTTTGAATAGGCTGAGCGTATAGTTGGGGGAGCGCTCGATCAGCCCGGCCAGCTCCTGCAGCGAAATCCTCTCGCGGAAGCGGTCCAGAATATGCTGTTCGATCTTGCGGATGTCGTTCGCCTTACGGAGGGGGAGCGGAGCCGAGTCGAGCTCCCTGCACGCCATGCCGAGCAATTCGAGCATTATTCCGGCGCGGATCGCATCGTAGAACGGTTTCTTCTCGATGGAATGGCGATAGATGAGCATCATCTTTTCTTTGAAATACTCGAAGCTGCGGGGACGGATCAGAACGTGGCCGGGTTGCGCGAACAGCGGGAGTTCGATAAGAGGGCTGCTGGTGAATATAACCGCGTATTTCTGATGCAGCGTCATCTTGTCGTTCATCGCTTCGCGCATCGTGCCGGACGGAATGAACAGCAGGTCTCCCTTGGACGCGATGAACGCCCGGTCGTTCAGCCGGTAGAGCAGCTGTCCTTCCGTGACGAGAACGAGAATGTTGTAGGACACCTGCTGCAGCCGGTTATGCCAATTTGGAATAAAGTCGTCGCGGTGCGTATCGAGAATTTCGATCAATTTGCTCACCTCCGGGCTTCCCCGCCGAACGTCCTCGAGCTTCGGATCCGCTGTTGGACAAGCGCGGCGGGTCATTGCTATTGTACATGAAGCGATAGGGCCATGTCACATGGAATAATAGAGCGAGATCATGAATTCGTCCATCTTGTCGATAGCTGCAGCGGTTTGGAAAGTGAAAGTGATAACCTACTAGAATCGTAATATTGTACATCGCGCAAAAGAAGCCGGACTGTTTATAATGGATCTTGAGGTGATGAGAAATTGAAGCAGCCTAATATATTGTTTATCATGTCCGACGATCATGCGTCGCACGCGATGAGCTGCTACGGCAGCAAAATCAACGCGACGCCGAACATCGACCGTATCGCAACCGAAGGCATGCGGTTCGACAATTGCTTCTGCACCAACTCCATCTGTTCGCCGAGCCGGGCGGCGATATTGACCGGCAAGTACAACCATCTGAACGGCGTCAAATCGATTAACGACCATTTCGACGGCAGGCAGATGAACTATCCGAAGCTGCTGAAGGAAGTCGGCTATCAGACGGCAATCGTCGGCAAGTGGCATCTGGGCCATGGCGGCGATGCGGACCCGACCGGATTCGATTATTGGAACGTCGTGCCGGATCAGGGCGAATACCACGATCCCCAATTTATCGAGATGGGCGAGCTCAAGCGGGTCAAGGGCTATGCGACCGACTTGATTACGGACTACTCCATCGACTGGATGAACAAGCGCGACCGCGACAAGCCGTTCATGCTGATGTGCCATCATAAGGCGCCTCACCGCCCTTGGCAGCCGGCCGAGAAATACAAGGATCTCTACGCGGATATCGATATTCCGGAACCGGATACGTTCTATGACGATTATTCGAACCGTTCGCAGGCGGCCGTCGAGGCCAAGATGCGGATCGACCGGGACATGAACGACAAAGTCGATCTGAAAGGAACCCCGCCCGAAGGATTGAGCGGCCTCGAAGCGAAGAAGTGGCGGTATCAGCGCTATATCAAGGACTATTTGCGCTGCATCGCCTCCATCGACGAGAGCGTCGGCCGGCTGCTCGATTATTTGGACGCCGAGGGCGTCGCGGAGGATACGATCATCATCTATACATCCGACCAAGGCTTCTTCCTGGGCGATCACGGCTGGTTCGACAAGCGCTTCATGTACGAGGAATCGCTGCGGATGCCGTTTATCGTCCGGTACCCGCGGGCGATCAAGCCCGGTTCGCATACCGAAGCGATGACGCTGAACGTTGATTTCCCGTCTACGTTCCTCGATTATGCCGGCGCTGCGATTCCGGCGGAGATGCAGGGAAGAAGCTTGAGGACGATCTTCGGCGGCGAAACGCCAGGCGACTGGAGAACGTCGATGTACTACCGGTATTGGATGCACCTGGACGAGCACCATAACGTGTACTCGCACTACGGCATCCGGACGCACCGGTATAAGCTGATCTACTATTACGCGGAGGCGCTGGGCACCTCCGGCTCGGTCGACGAGAACCGTCCGCCGGAGTGGGAACTGTTCGATCTGGAGCGGGACCCGGCCGAAATGAACAACGTATACGCCGATCCCGGCTATGCGGAGACGATCCGGGAGCTTAAGCAAGAGCTGCGGACGCTGCAGCTGGCCGTGCTGGACGAGCCGGTCAAAGACGAAATCGCATAAGAAACGAAGGAATGACGTAAGGCGGCCCCCTTTGATGGGACCGCCTTTTCTTGCTGCTCATTAAAGAAACAATGAATGATTATTGCTCCGAATGCTCCGAATGCTCCGAATTCCAACCGCTTGAGCCCGCCTTTCGTTACTCGCCACGCACTTTCCTTAGGAGCGGTTGAAGGTTCAGCTCCCGCAGCAGGGCGATCACTTCTTTGGACCTGTTCTTGTTGAATTTTTTCAAAATGACGTTAATCTGCGATTTGATTGTCGATAGCTCGACCTGCCGATGGCGTGCAATCTCCGCTATCTTCAAGTCTTTCAAGAGAAGATCGAGAATTTCCAGTTCCGTCGGCGTCAGCTGCGCCATGATCAGCGTCGCTTGCAGCAAGCTTTCTTCGTTGCGGCGAATCCGGGAAAATTCGTTCTTGATCTTGAACGCGAACTCCGGCCTCATCTGGGCGATGCCCGCATGGGCGAGACGGATGCTGGTGACGATTTCATCGCCGGAGCGGGTCTTAAGCACGTAATCGACCGCTCCGGTCTCGAACGCGTTGAAGACGGTTTCGTCGTCCTCGTGCACGGTCAGGAAGATGATTTTCATCTGCGGCTCCGTCGTCAATATACGCTGTGCCGTAACGATCCCGTCATGCTTCGCATCCATCTCGATGTCCATCAGAATAATATCCGGCTTGACCGGAGCGCCGTCGATAAGCTGAAGAAGCTTCTTCCCGCTGGAAGCTTGGCCGATGACCTCCATGTCGTCCTCGTTCTCGACCAAGCTGCAGAAGTGCTCCCGCAGGATGCCCAGATCTTCGGCGATCATGACCCGGATCGGTTCTTGTAAGACCATCTTTATCTTCCTCCTGCTTACGACTTCAATTGATAAAGCGGAATAATGATTTTGAACGCGCTGCCTTCAGCTCGCTTCTCTACATGAATGCGGCCGTAATGGCCGAGGACGACATGTCTCGCATAGGATAGGCCGATCCCCCAGTTGCGGGTCGTGTTCTTGTTCGTATAGAACGGATCGAAGATCGTCTCCATCAGCTCCGCCGGTATGCCCGGCCCGTTGTCGACGATCTGGATCAGCACCCATTGCTCCTCCTCGTAGGCGGTGATCCGCACCGCTCCGTCCTCCCGGTCGCCCACCGCTTCCACCGCATTGACAATGACGTTGTAAAGCGCTTCCGACAGATGGCCCACGTCCGCCAGCAGCAGGCTTTCTTTCTCCGGCGGGTCGCAGGTCAGGGTCAGATGCTCGGGCACCAGCGGCAACCGTTCCAGCGTCAGCCGCAGCAGCGTTTGCATGGAGACCGGCCTGAGCTGCAGCTGACTCGATTTGAATGAATTGTACAGCTTGTCCAGCCGTTCGAGCGTGTGATTGACGATATCCTCCGCCTTGGCGAGCGATTGTCCGGCATTCCGGGCACCTTCTTCGCTTGTAGCTTGCCCGATCAGCAGTTGAATCATGATCAGCTGATTTTTGATCGCGTGCGTAAAGACGCGCGCTCCCATATTCGCCGTGTTCAGCTTGCGTTCCAGCTGCAGGTCGCTCTTGCCCATCGTTTTCTCGATCTCCGTATAGCGCCAGATGGACAGGATGCTGATCAGCGACAGGACGCCGGTCAGGCTGATGCTGGCATACCAGCCGAACAAGGTGAGAGGCGGGTTGAAGTTGGAGAAATCCGAATACAGCACATAATAGGTGCGGACGTCGAATACTTGCAGCGGCCCGAGAAAGCCCAGATAGAAATAGAACAGCATGAGCGAAAGGACGCCGAGCAGAATGTACTTGCTCTGCTTCTTTACCCACGGAATCGTCACCTTCCGGTACTTCTTGATCATCAGCAGAAGAGCGATGAGAGCGGAAGCGACGAGCCAGCCTCTCGTCAGCCAGCCGACGACATACGTCACGTTGCGGTCAATCATCCCGAGCGCCCATTTATAGATGATCGGGTCGTAGACCAGAATATTGGCCAGCGGAAGAATCGCGTTGAGCGCATAGATTTTCCACAGCTTCTTGAGAGGCCGGTAATAGAGCAGCGACACGGATAGTCCGATCAGGCTGAAAATAAAAACCGACCGGCCGACCGTAATCATGCGGCTGATCCATTCGATGCTGATCGGAAGCTGAAGCAAGAAATTGCGAACGCTGTCATGAAAGAACAGAACGATGTTCACTTTGTAATAGAACCCGCCGTATTTCGCGATAAACAGAATGAGGCCGGCCATGCTGAGAAACCAGCCGACGAGCACGAAGCCCATCCAATACGCGGACGGGTTGCGCGCTTTCGCGATAAACAAGGTGATGGCGGCCAGCATAAGCAGGAATAGCAGTATTGTCATCGGATCACCTTCTAAGGATGTTCAAAAAGCCGTCTTTTGATCACAAAGCCGAGGCAGGAGGGCTGCTTCGGCATCGAATCTTGAACTCAGCCGGGACTAAGCGTATGCTTCCGATGCCGGTTTCCTCCGGAAACCCTTAGCTGCTCACGTAACTCTTCGTTGTCGTAACTTTTTCGACAAAATTCGCCTTTATCTTATCACAGACCAAGAAGAAGGAGCCAGTCGCAATGTTTTCACGAGCATTATAAGCCTGGCGGCGGGAGACGAAAAGGTTTGAATTTAGTTCAACCTTTTGCGGTTTCGGCCCTGCCGCTATAATGAGGTCAACTCGTTAACCTTTGCTGCAGCAGGAGGTCCGCAAGAGACATTCATCTTTCGTAGGAATGAAAGCCTTTACAGCGAGTATCCCTCAAAGCATAACAACTTAGAAAGAGGTGGTCGCATGAAAAAAATGCCGAACGGGCTGCTTACAACGCTTTCCGTCGTCATCGGGATCGCGGCTTGGTATCTGCTCGCCGCCATCCCTTCCATAGGCGCGATATTGACCAATCCGACTCTGGTCGTCAAAGCCTTCATAACGGAAATCGAGAGCGGCCGCATGTGGACGAATGTCTGGGCGAGCCTGCTGAGAGTGCTCGGCGGATTCTCGCTGGGACTGGTCGTCGCCATTCCCGTCGCCTTCCTCATGGGATGGTACTCCGTGGTGCGCTCGGTCGTCGAGCCGTGGATTCAGTTCTTCCGCACGATTCCGCCGATTGCGCTCATCCCGCTCGTCATCGTCGCGCAAGGCGTCGGCGAAGGCGCCAAAATCAGCGTCATTTTCGTCGCAACCTTTCTCGTGATGGTCATTTCGATCTTCCAGGGCGTACGCAACGTCGACCCGACGCTCATCCGCGCTTCCAGAGTGCTCGGTGCGAAGGATAAGGATATTTTTCTCGAAGTCGTCGTACCCGCCTCCTTCCCGTATATTCTGGTCGGCGTGCGATTGGGGCTTGCCGCCGCCTGGACGACGCTTGTCGCAGCCGAATTGACCGGTGCCAACAAGGGGCTCGGGAACATGATTATGGAAGCCAGCTTATACTTCCGCATGGATGTTGTCATTCTCGGCATTATCGTCATCGGCGTCATTGGACTCGCAATGGATAAATTCATTCTGTTTCTGGAGAGGAGGCTGACGGGATGGCAGGAAGTACGCAGCAGCTAGAGAACGTCCCCGTTGCCGCAGGTGCGCCGAAGATCGAAATTAAAGGATTGTCCAAAGTATATAAGGGCCGCAACGGAGATGTGACCGCGCTTCAAAATACCGACCTGACGATCCGGCAGAACGAATTCGTCTGCGTGGTGGGCCCAAGCGGATGCGGCAAGACGACGCTGCTCAATATCATCGCCGGACTGGAGGATGCCACTTCGGGCTCCGTCCGGGTGGACGGCCAAGATGTTCGCGGCCCGGGAAAAGAAAGAGGCGTCGTGTTTCAGCAGTATGCGTTGTTTCCGTGGAAAACCGTGCTGAAAAATGTAGAGTTTGGATTGAAATTGCGGGGAATGGGGAAAACAGAACGCAAAGAAATCGCCGAGAAATATTTGAATCTCGTCGGATTGAAGGACTTTGCCCATGCCTATCCGAAGGAGCTGTCCGGCGGCATGAAGCAGCGCGTCGCCATCGCCAGAGCGTATGCCGTTCAGCCCGAGGTGCTGCTCATGGACGAGCCGTTCGGCGCGCTCGACGCGCAAACGAGGGCCCAGCTGCAGGAAGAATTGCTCAAGACGTGGCAAACGGAGAAGAAGACGTGCTTCTTCATCACGCACGATGTCGATGAGGCGGTCATTCTGGCGCAGAAAGTCATCATCATGAGCGCGCGTCCCGGAAGGATCAAAGAAATCGTCGATGTCGACATTCCGTATCCGAGAGACCAGTCCACCAAGCTGGACGAGCGGTTCGTGCAAATCAAGAATGAAATCTGGTCGAAGGTATACCGCGAATATTTGGAAGTCGCCAAGTAAATCCGGTGCGGCTTACGCTGACTGGCGGAGGGAACGGGCCGGCCTTGCCGACGCCAGTCGTCCCCGGTTCAACCGGATGCCGGTTAGCTTGATCCATATAGACAGAAAGCTTTACACAAAAAAGGAGGAGTCATCCATGTCACACAACTGGAAGCCCATGTTCAAATTATCCGTAATGGCCATCATCCTTAGTCTGGTTCTGGCCGCCTGTTCTTCGGGCGGGAATGATTCGACGACAGCCCCTACGCCGCAGGAGCCGTCAGCCGGCGACGGCAAGCTTTCGAAGATTAATGTCGCTTATATGCCGGATATGAACGGCGCTACCCCGATAATTATCGGCGAGGAGAAAGGGTTCTTCAAGGAAGCCGGCCTCGACGTGAATGCGGTTAAATTTCTGAGCGGCCCGCCCGAATTCCAGGCGATGGCTTCCGGCGATATCGATATTGCGTATATCGGTCCGGGCGCAACGTTCCTTGCAGCGCAAGGCAAGGGTCACATCATCAATATTGTGAGCCTCGGCAAGAGTGACATGGTGCTCGCTACGAAGAAATCCGGCGTGAAGGAATGGAAGGATCTGAAGGGGAAGACGGTCGGCGTGCCGAAAGGAACGTCCGGCGAGATGGTGCTCAATCTGGGGATCGAAAAAGGAGGGCTGAAGCCGGAGGACGTCAATATCGTCAACATGGATGTCGCCGGCGCCGTATCCGCTTATGTTGCCGGCAAAGTCGACGCGGTCGCGATCTGGTCGCCATATACATTGGAGATCGAGAAGCAGGTCGGCAAGGAGAATATCGTGAAGCTGGGTGATAACAGCGATTTCTTCCCTGAGTATGTCTTCCCGGCGAGCTGGGTCGTAAATCCGAAGTTTCTGGAAGAGAAGCCGGAGCTGGTCGAGAAGTTCATGCAGGCGATCTACAAGACGACCGATTATAAGCTGGCCAACAAGGACGAGGCCATCAAATTGACCGCCGAATACACGCAAGTGCCCGAAGAATCATTGAAGCAGCAGCTCGATTCGCTGGAATGGCTGGATAACAAACGGGTCGCCGACGCGTTCCAGGACGGGACGGCCAAGAAGTGGTACGACAATCTGCAGAAGCTGTTCGTGCAGAACGGGAAAATGACCGAAGCGGTGCCGGCCGAACAGTTCCTGAAGACCGAGCCCTTCATCAAAGCCGCAGGCAAATAATGCCTGCGAAGCATTAATAACTGCCACGCGTATCGCCAAGACCGCCGGATGGGAAATCGCCCTCCGGCGGTCTTAAGCTTGCAGCTGTTCCCGCGGGAAGAAACTAACTCCGCTCCCGGGAGACAGGGCGGGCCGTTTCTTCTTGCGCTTGCCGGTATTCGGTGGGCGCGACGCCGTATTTTCTGGAGAACGCCCTGCTGAACGAGTACAGATCGGGGTAACCGGAGGAAAGCGCGATTTCCGTAACGGAGTGCTCCGTTTCCTTGAGCAGGCGGGCCCCTTTCTCCAGCCGAAGCGACTGAATATATTGCCCCGGGGATTGCCCGATATGCCGCTTGACCATCGCCGAGAGATACGATCTGTGCAGATTGAAGCGCTCGGCGATATTGCTCACGCCGATATCTTCGGCGAAGTGTGTCTGCATGTAGCGCAGGCAGTCTTCCAGCCAGCCTTCCCCTCCTTCGGCCGCCTTGCTCAGGCGGCTCTGAAGATTGGCGAACAGGCTGTAGATCAGGCTTAAATGCCGCATCTCCATATCCGGTCCGTTAGGCGGCGCTTCGATCGTCTGCTGCAGCAAATGCAGGCCGTTCCCGTCGAGCAGGCCGCTTCCGTACGGATGTTGGGGCGATATGCCGAGGGATGCGGCCAGATCGGGCGCTTGAGGCCCGTCGAAGGCAAGCCAATGCATGCGCAGCGGACGATCGGAGGGAACGACGCCATATTCGTGAACCGTTCCGGGAAACAGGCAGAAGACGTCGCCTTTCCCCAGCGTGACCGCGCCGTCGGGGTAGCGGTAGCTTACCGAACCATCGACAACAAAATGCATACTGTAGTATTCGATTCTCCGGGGGCCTACTTGATAGTTTGGCTTGGCGCGGTTGGCGCCGGCACGAAGGATCCAGATGCCGCCCTTCTTCAAGAAATCAGAAGGGTTAAAGAGGTAATCTACGGCGTATTCATGCATATATTCTTTCATGCGAACGAAACCTCCTGTCGGCTGCCGCAGCGCCTCAACATGTGATATCACTGTACCTCATACCTAACAAATTGACAAACGAAAGCTAACGAAAGGATATTTACCGGGGCACAGCGCTTGACTATGATGAGGAGGACGAGGTGCTCATGATTGAGAGCGGGGCACGAATGAAGGGAGCCGACATGAAGAAGAGACCGAATATTTTGCTGATTACAAGCGACCAGCAGCATTGGAACACGATTGGCGCGTTCAATCCGGAGCTGCGGACGCCGAATCTGGACCGGCTGGCGCGGGAAGGCAGCACATTCAACCGGGCGTACTGCCCGAACCCGACCTGCACGCCGACGCGCGCCTCCATGATCACCGGCAAATATCCGAGCCAGCACGGGGCATGGACGCTCGGCACGAAGCTGTCGGAGAACGAGCATACGGTAGGCGAGGATTTCAAGGAAGCCGGCTACCGCACGGCGCTGGTCGGCAAGGCGCATTTTCAGCCGCTTAAGAGCACGGAAGAATATCCTTCGCTGGAATCGTATCCGATTATGCAGGATCTTGATTTCTGGCGTACGTTTCACGGTCCGTTCTATGGCTTCGACCGCGTGGAGCTGGCCCGCAACCATGCGAACGAGGCGCATGCCGGGCAGCATTACGCGATCTGGATGGAAGAGAAGGGATGCTTGAACTGGAGGGATTATTTCGTCGCGCCCACCGGCACAATGGATCCGGCGCTTCAGCACAAGTGGCCGATACCGGAGGAATACCATTACAATACTTGGATTGCGGAACGGACGAATGCGCTGATGGAGCAATACGACGCGGATGGCGAGCCGTTCTTCCTCTGGGCGAGCTTCTTCGATCCGCATCCGCCTTACTTGGCGCCCGAGCCTTGGGATACGATGTACGATCCGGACCAGCTGACGATTCCGCAGCTCGTGCCGGGCGAGCACGACCGCAACCCACCGCATTTTCGCATGACGCAGGAGGATGCGCCGGATTTCAGCGCGTATAAGGAGTCGGGATACGGCATTCACGGCTATCATTCGCATACGAATCTGCCGGATGAAGAACGCAAGCGGCTGGTCGCGACCTATTACGGCATGGTCAGCCTGATGGACAAATATATCGGCCGCATCCTCGACAAGCTGGACGAGCTGGGACTGGCCGAGGACACGATCGTCGTCTTCACGACGGACCACGGGCATTTCTTCGGCCAGCACGGCTTGCAGGCCAAGGGCGGCTTCCATTATGAAGACTTGATCAAGCTGCCGTTCATCGTCCGCAGCCCGGGCCGCGTTCCGGCCGGCTCCGTATCGCCGGCGATTCAATCGCTTGTCGATTTGGCGCCTACTTTCTTGTCGCTCTGCGGTATTCCGGTTCCGCATTCGATGACCGGGGTCGATCAAAGCGACGTATGGCAGGGGCGCAAGTCTTCGGCGCGCGATCACGCGATCTGCGAGTTTCATCACGAGCCGACATCAATACATCAAAAGACGTACGTCGACGCCCGCTACAAGATTACCGTCTATTACAATCAAACGTACGGCGAGCTGTTCGATCTGCAGGAGGATCCGCAAGAGATCGACAATCTGTGGGATCATCCGGACCATGCCGGACTGAAGAGCGGGCTGCTGCTGAAGTACATCTGGGCGGAGCTGGGCAAGGAGTCGATGTGGATGCCGCGCATCTGCCACGCTTAGCTTTCCTTCCAAATCGAAACCGATATATTCTGCAGGCATCCGGTCTGGTCGATTGATTCTGAGCCGATGTCCGGTCCGTTCCGACCGACGCGTACCTCGCGCGTGCGTCGAGGACGGAGGGGCTTCGGCTTCTTCGATTGCATAATGCATAATCGCGCAAGCGCGCCGCTTTTTCTATTGAACGGGTTTGCGGCTCCGGCATGAGGTCGACAATAAATAGCAGGGAGGAGGCGCCGCGATGCTCTTCACGGCATTAAAGCCGATGATCGTAGGGATGGGCAAGGAAGCGTTCGATGACGAGGACTGGGTCTTCGAGCCGAAGTACGACGGATGGCGCATTCTGCTGCATAAGCAAGGCGAGCGGCTCGAAGCGTATACCCGGTACGGCAGCGTCGTCACGGACAAGTTTCCCGAGCTGAGAGAGGCCGTATCGTCAATCAGGGCGCAGGAGGCGATTCTGGATTGCGAGGGGATCTGCCTGCGCGGCGGCCGTCCGGTATTCGACGACTTCGCGTTTCGGGGCAGGCTGAGCCATAGCGCTAGCATTGCCCGGGCCGTGAAGACGCATCCCGCTACATTCGTCGTCTTCGACGCGCTATATACGGACCGCGATCTTGCGCATGAACCGCTGACCGAGCGGAAGAAGCGTCTGGACGCGATCGTGGCGGATTCGGCGGCGCTGACCAAAACGATGGTCGTGGACGGGCAGGGCAAGGCGCTGTTCGCACTGACCGGGCAGACCGGGATGGAAGGCATCGTGGCGAAGCGGAAACGATCGCTCTACCGGTTCGGGACCGTTACGGCGGATTGGCTGAAAATCAAGCATTTCAAGACGATCGACGCGATCGTGCTGGGCTATCGGACCGAACCGCATTTCGCGCTGGCGCTCGGCCTTCATTTCCGGACGGTCCGGTACAAGCCTGTCGGCACAGTGGAATTCGGGTTCAAGCCCGAGGAGAAGCAAGCCTTCCTGACGCTTGCGCAGCGGCTGCACCGGGAGCGCGACAAGAAGACGCAATGGATCGAGCCGCGTCTCTGCTGCCGGATCGACTATCTGGAACGGACGGATACGCATCAATTGCGCACGACGGTGTTCCGGGGCTTCCTCCCGGACAAAAATCCGGATGATTGCAATTGGAGCTATGACTGACCGCGGCTGCCGCGGGGAGCCGGGCGGGGGGAGTACAGTCCGCATAGATCGGGCTTCCCGTCAGCTCATGCCGTTTCTATAAGGCGATGTTGACAAACCACTCAACATGTGTAAAATGAGAATTACTGGAAGGTGGTGGCATCCATGAGCGGATTTGGCGAGCTTCTCCGAGATTTGCGCAAGCAGCGTAAGGTTACCCAGCGTCAGCTTGCGGAACGTGTGGGAATTGATTTTACCTATATCAGCAAGATCGAGAGCGGCACGATGGATCCACCGGCAGAAGACAAGATTATCCGAATCGCCGAAGTGCTGCAAGCAGATCCGGAAGCGCTTATACTCGCCGCGAAGAAGGTCCCGAAGAGCTTCCAGAGGCTAATTACGGAGAATAAAGAGATCCCGGTCTTTCTTAGGAAAGCCTCCGAGCTGTCTCCCGCGCAATGGAGAAGGATCAAGGAGATCATCGACGAGGAAGGCGAGGGGGAGCCGCAATGAAAGCCTCCAGATTCATTACACGCGAGCAGATGGAAGCGTTGACGGAACAGATCCTGGAAGAGTACGGTTACGACCCGCGCGGCAAAATCATTCAACCCGTCCCGATCGAAGAGCTGGTCGAATTTCATTTCGACCTGCAGATTTGTTGGGAGACGATCGACCACTTGGATGCGGGCGGCATCGTAATGGCAGCACTTTTGCCGGATCAAAGGCAGATCATCCTGAATGAATCCCGGCGCGACCTCTTTGACAGCAAGCTGGGGACGTATCATTTTACATTGGCTCATGAACTGGGGCATTGGGTGCTTCATTCCGGCGAATCGCCGGCTATTCTGCGATTAAGAGGCGCGGAGCAGAACCGCTCCTCGAAGCCGGCGGAAGAAGTGCAGGCCGATCTGTTTGCGGGCTGTCTGCTGCTGCCTGAACCGATGCTGGTTCGCGCGGTGGATCAGCTGAAGCGAATGGGCCGTATTCATCTGTCGAATCTCTACGCGCTGGCAGATTGTTTTCAGGTGTCGATCTCCGCGCTCTCGGTTCGTTTGACACAGCTGCACCTTCTGCACATCGATTCGGCGGGTTATGTGAGTCAGCCTGCTCCTGCAGACAGGAAGGGCAGGCTCGAGCAGCTGACGCTTGATATTTGATTTTTTTTGCTACAAAAGTTGAGTTGAATATCAACACAACAAATTTTATTCCATACCAATTCGGAGGTTGATGAGAATGCCAAACCAGCAGAATCATGAGGATGACCCAATCCGTATAAGCTGTTACAACGCCGCCAGACAGCGGTACGGCGATGATGTTCCTGAAGCTGTCATTTCCCGCCTGGAGGAGGAACTGCAGCACATCGTCAGGAATGGGTTTTCCGATCCTTATATAGTTGCGGCGCGCATCGTAGACAAGGCGAATGCCGATGGATTCACGATGGCGATCCGGGGCTCGGTCGGCTCCAGCATCGTGGCTTATTTGCTTGGCATAACGGAGGTCAATCCGCTGCCTCCCCATTATCAGTGCCTTGAGTGCAGACATGTGGAGTGGGCGGCGGACGCCGTAGACAGCGGTTTTGATTTGCCGAGCGAGCTCTGCGCCAAGTGTGGGGGGAAGTTCGTAGGCGATGGGCATCGTATTCCGTATCAGACGTTCTTCGGAGCAGATGGCAATACCTCTCCGAACATCGACTTGTATACGGCTTGGGAATATGAAGAGCACGCGAACAATGAGTTGAATTATCAGATGCATAACAGCATTTGGAGGAGCGGCATTCCTGTACCTGATATCATTCCGCACAACGCGGCATCCGTCTTAAAACGAGTGCATACGCTCACGGGGATCGACCCCAGAAGCATCCCGATGAATGACCCCAAAGCATTAAGCTTATTCCGGTCAACCGACGCAATTGGCGTGACTCCGGATCAAATCAAGAGCAAGGTCGCAACATACGGTATTCCGGAAATGGGCATCGGCCCGGTGAGGGACATGCTCCAGATGACGCAGCCGTCCTCGTTCAGCGAGCTGGTCCAGATCAGCGGACTTTCGCATGGAGTCGGGACTTGGGACGGGAACGCGCGAGAGCGGATACAAGAGGGGGCCGGAACGCTCCGGACATCGATTGCCTGCAGGGATCAGCTAATGATGGACCTTATGAAATTTGGGGTTGATATGGAGACAGCCTACTCGATCACAGTGAGCAAGAGAAAAGACCTTCCGATAGCGGAATCGGTTGAAGCGATGCTGGAGAGCAAAGTCCCGGCATGGTATATGGAATCGTATCGGAAGGTTAGATACCTGTTTCCCAAATCCCATGCGGTCTCTTATGTAATCTCGGCCGTACGGTATGCGTTCTATAAGCTGCATTTTCCTATGGAATTTTATGCGGCCTATTTCTCCGTACATGGGATTGATGTAGATATGGAATTGTGCACCCGGGGAGAGAGGGACATCAGGAACAGTCCGGAGGAGGTCCGGCCCGAAGGCTATCATACCCTGCAAGGAATGGCGCCAGAGAAGGCACTGCAAGAGATGGCGCTAGAATTGGCGCTAGAAATGAACGCTAGAGGCATGCGCATCCGGAAGTCCTCGCATGCAGGCGGGAGGTATGTCGTCGAGAGTGAGCTCTACGGCACGCTTGAAATACCATTCATAGCCCGACAACAAAGTCATAGAGTCATATAGCAGGCGAACATGTGCCGGAGATGAGAGAGATGTGGGTGAATTTCGTTGCTTTCTATCATCTCCGATATTCGATTCATTCGCGATTTCTGTCGAAGGAGAGACTCTATAACCCCGAACGAATCATGTCGAAACAATTATTTGACTATTCTTTGCATAATCATGCAACCTTCGCCATTTTTCTGCGTCTAACATTTGGTAACACTATCATTTGGTCGAGGTGGATAATGAAAAGCAAGGTTGCGCTATTATTGTCTCTATTCTTTGTTTTATTCGCTGCTATACCTAGTGTCCAAGCCGCACCGGATGCTGCAATTAAGCTCTATCTCAATGGTCAAGAACTTACATCGCCCCTTCCGCCGCGCGTCATCAAGGAGACGACTATGGTGCCGATTCGGATTATTTCGGAAGGATTAGGCGCACCGGTTACCTGGGACAAGGCCAAGCAGACTGTTACGATAACCCATCTTAATACGGTTCTTGTGCTGGACATGCTCAAATCAGAGGCCTATGTGAATGACCAAGCCGAGAAGCTGGACCAACCGCCTATTGTGGAGAAGGGAACTACGCTGCTGCCCATCCGTTTTGTATCGGAGCGTCTAGGCGTAACCGTTGAATGGGATGCGTCTGCGAATTCGGTACGATTATGGAGAGATGATTCCGGCAGCGATCCGGCAGTCGATCCAGACGGAGAAATTAACCCTAATCCATCTACA
Source organism: Paenibacillus spongiae (assembly GCF_024734895.1). NCBI lineage: Bacteria > Bacillati > Bacillota > Bacilli > Caryophanales > Paenibacillaceae > Paenibacillus > Paenibacillus spongiae. Next base: position 5,999,395 of record NZ_CP091430.1, on the reverse strand, counting down.
TATCCGGCACTACAATCCATTCAGCTAGCCAACAATCAACTGGTGATACAAGCGAATGGGAATCTTACGCCTAACGTATTTACCTTAGCGAACCCGGACCGACTGGTGATCGACCTGCCAGGCCTTACCTTTGGTGAACTGATTAGCGATCCGACTGCAGGCACCCAAGGGGAACTCGCGAATTTACCGGCTGAGAATTCTCCCGTGTTCAAGATTCGCTATGCGATGAGCGTTCCTGAGACCTCTACCATCCGTATTGTGGCCGACTTGAAACAGCCGACCAACTATCAAATCGTGAACACAGGTGATCCTAGCAATCTAACGATCAATCTGGAGTCTCATGCACCGGTAGCGCCAGGGAATGGAGCTGTACTTGTCTACCATTCTCACTATCAGGAATCATGGTTACCGGAACTGCCAGGAGTAACGAATCCGAATTTGGCTTGGAGCCCTACCAAGAATATCACCACGCTGGGTGAACGGCTTGCGATGAACCTGCAAGGCATGGGGATGGAAGCTTTTCATGCCAGGGAAGACTACCAGAAGATTTACGGAAAGAACTACAAGAACTCGCAATCCTATCAATATTCCGAGAAGACCGTCAAAGAGTACATGGCGCTACATCCTCAAATCCAATATTTAATCGATATCCATCGTGATTCCAGTTCACGGGGACCAACGACGCTCAATGTTGACGGCGTGAGTTACGCCAAGATATACTTCGTCATCGGTTTAGAGAATCCGGACTGGAAGAAGAACGATGCCTTCGCCAAACAGATTCAGGCTATGATGAATGATAGATATCCCGGCATATCCCGAGGGATCTATTACAAGGACCGGAAATCCGGCAATGGATGGTATAACCAACAGCTATCGCCGACTAGCGCGCTGATCGAAGTCGGCGGAGTAGAGAATACGATTGTCGAATCGAATCGGACGATCGATATTCTAGCCGATGTCTTAAACCAAATTCGTATTGGCAGCGGGCTAAGTGCAGAGAAGTAAATAACGACGGTATGCAAGAAGCCGCGGGTGAACGTTGTTCATTCCGCGGCTTTCTCTATCCTCTCTATCTTAGACGAACCTACCTCTTCCTTGGATATTTAATGCATAGGCAACATTTCCTTTTCTAATTGCGTCATATTAAGGAAATAATTGCAACCGAAGGCGGATGGTATGTGGGCAAACGAATCGATACAGGTCTCCGAAGATAAATAACGTCTAGTTTTCGATTCTGATCCCTGGTCACCGAAATTACCCTATACAGAGGAGATGAATGAACGATGACGGATAATGCAGGCGGCGGCGTGCGTGGTCTGCGCGCACGACCATCAGCAGGGCTGTTCCACGCCGTGCAGCATTCTTATGGAATTGACGGCTTAGAAGGTAGCATCGACCTTGGTGGATCCAATACGCTGAACCTGCTCCTTGCTGATGATCACAGCCGCTATGTAGCCCGGGTATACCGGCCATGCGTTACCGAAGCCAGGCTTAAGGATATCCAGCTCGCTCGTCAAGCGCTCCATGCGGGCGGCGTGCCATCATCGGAAGTACTCTCGGCACGGGATGGGCGGCAATGGACTGAATTCGACGGTCGACTCATTGAGGTAGAGAAATATGTAGAGAGCGATACTTGCATGAATGGATACGATGACCTAATCGCTGCCCTTCCATTACTGGGCCTTATTCATACGATTCTGCAAGGGATCCAATTTAATACGGCAGGAAGAAATCCGATCTTTGCCAACCACATTGAGCCGGACAAAGCGCTAAGCATGACCTTGCAAGGCACTGGGCGTATACGAGGTTGGAATACGTCAGCCGATTTCAGACTCGCAGACGCCGCGGATGAACTGGCTCATTTGGTCTCGGACGGTGAACAAAAGCTGATTTCGATGCTTCCACGACAAGTCGTGCACGGTGATTACTGGCATAACAACGTGTTATTCCGCAATGGCCGCGTAGTGCTCGTCACTGACTTCGACTTCATGGGCGAGCGCGCGCGAATCGATGATCTTGCACTGATCTTGTACTACTTTGGGTGTTCTAACGAACCCGTCTCGGAGAAGCGATTAGACAGATTGCGCAGTCTTACCGATTCTTATGACGAGGGCTTAGCCGAGCACTTGTCGATCACGGAGCGGTTGGCTCTCCCGCTGGCGATCGCACGGCAACCATTGTGGTCAATCGGCGGGTGGATTGCCTTGCTGGATGATGAGAAAGCTGCGCGGAGGCACGCGGCAGGTATGCTCGATGAGGTGGAATTTGCGCTGCGCATAGTACGGGAGTTGGACAAATGGCAAGCAGCGTTCACTTAGGTACTCTTCTTGGAGCATGATCGAAGAATCATTCGATTAGAATTTTTTCATGTAACCCTTCTGTAACAACATCTTCATCTTATACTAATGTTCGGCGGGTATGCTTGTACTACCCCTTTTTATTGATATATGTGTGAAACCCGCAGCTAAGGCTTGCGGGTTTCCGTGCGTTTACAGGCCGTTCATCCTGGCCATATTCGCTGAATGGAAGGTGTTTCATGACGGAAGGTGAGGTGGTATACATCGGGATTGGATAGAGCCGCCCATTCGTCGAAGCCGATTCGGGGATCGTAATAGTTGAGCAGCAGCGAAATCAGGTTTCCATGCGAGACAATGACAACATGATTATCCTCGCTGTGCAGCACTTCATTCATGACAGCAGCAGCGCGGTTCATCGCTGTGCGGCTGGACTCGCCGCCTTCATAACAAAGGTCCAGATCATCATAGGTTCTTCGCAGTCTTTCGCGCCATTCCGGATGACTCTGTCTGGATAGGAGCCGTTCTTGTAAACGATCGTCCAGCCTGACTTCGATTCCAAGCTTGCCGGCGAGCGGCGCAATGGTTTGGGTTGCCCGTTCATAAGGGCTTGAGAGGATGGATTGAATATTCCGATCGATAAGAAATTCCGCAAGCTGATCGGCCTGCTCCAAGCCGGCATCCGTTAAGGGCGCATCGGCTGATTGTCCCTCTGCCTTGCAATGCCGAACGATATACACATTTTTCACAACTCGCGATTGTGGATTCATGCCGGTGACCATTCCTCCCGCAGTTCGATTAAGTCTCTATTATACGAGATAGGAGTCTCTTATAGTTCGCTCCGCAGGAGATTTTTCCATTTGATTATATTGTTGATGGCCTGGTCTTCACCGCCCAAGTAAATATCTTCGATGGTCATGGACCACTTCCGAAGCTGTCGTCTCCTATCCTTATTAGGAATAGGATTGGATATTTTACTTATATTGGCCGTCATCTCGCGGTTCTTCTTTAGAATATAAGCTGGTTCCCAACCATGATCATAGGCCTCCTTAAACAAATGGACCAGCTTCTCATAGCCTTCTTCGGTGAAATTGGAAGGGTGTTGGATCATATAACAGGAAACAAGCCAAAAATGTAAGGCGTATAATTCCGGGTCACGATGCTCCCAAACAAGGGGGAAGCCGAACTGTTCATAGCAGGACAACCCGTCGATCGCCTTTGCTCCGCATTCAATACATCGGCCGGACTCCATAACTGTATTCTGATCGACCACGACTATACAGCCTCCTTTTACAACGAAATGGAATGGAATGCTCGATTAAAAGAAACAAGAAGCGAAGCTGGAAGGATTGATTCTGAAGATTGATTCTGAAGACTATTTCCATCATTGACCAATTCGGGAATGACCGATAAGATAAAACAAAAGCCGCCAATCCGTTAGATTCGGGCGACTTTCCTTCTGAGCTGCCGTTATTGCAGACGATAATCGTCTATTTTCTCGCCGTTTTCCCATATCTCAACGAACAGCGCATCGCAATTGTCGAAATCGGACGGAGTTAGCGAAAGTGCTTTTTCCTCGTCTTCACCTACATACACATTGTCCATTTCATCCTCGTTGAACGAGAGGACGACATACAGCTTCATACGACAGAACCTCCAGCAAGCAGATATTGTGCATTATTATAACATAGCGACAGAGCAGATGCCTCTAACAAATAGCAGCGTTCACGCTTGCAAAGTCAAAGGAGAGACGGAAGATGGGCGAATGGAATGAGCTGAACGATGAATCGCAAACCCGGTGGGATGCCAACGCGGGATATTGGGACGACTATATGGGCGCCCAGAGCAATCAGTTCCATCGCGAATTGATTAGACCCCATACCGAGCAATTGTTGAAGCCGGCAGAAGGCCAGACGATACTCGATATTGCATGCGGCAATGGGAATTTCTCCAGAAGATTAGCCGAATTGGGCGCTAATGTGGTTGCATTCGATTACAGTCCGAATATGATTGAACGGGCAATAGCGAGGTCTGCCGAATATGCGGGCCGGATCGAATATCGAGTAGCAGATGCTTCGAGCACCGCGCAGCTGCATGAGCTTGGGATCGAGCGTTTCGACAGCGCCGTCGCCAATATGGCGTTAATGGACATTGCCGATATCGCCCCATTGGTCCAATCGCTGCTAACTCTGTTGAAACCGGACGGTATCTTTGTATTCTCGATCACTCATCCTTGCTTCCAAAACGCCCGGCATGAAGAAGCTGCATGAAACCGAGGACCGGGACGGTGAGTTGATCGCCAGAAACAGCATTCAGACTTACCGGTATCAAACTCCGGAGCCATACCAGGCGATCGGGGTGAGAGGGCAGCCTGTTCCGCACTATATGTTTCACAGGCCGTTAGCCTATTACATGAGTTTATTCTTCCAATCCAGCTTTGTGCTGGATGGGCTCAAGGAACCCAGCTTCGAACGCGTAACCGAAAGCAAGGCATTCGATTGGTATGAGATTCCTCCTGTCATCATTCTGCGGTTCAGAAAACCTTCGAAAGCTTAGATAGAACCGAAGCGTACCTACGCTTAACATACCTGGCCGTACTAGCTCCTGCTCCTGAGGAAAGCCACTGAAAAGGTCCTTACAAAGAAAACAGGTATAGTCTCTTACTTTGGTGAGGGGACAATACCTGTTTCTGTTGTATATGGGAGGTATTTGGATCCGGGGAATAAGTATTGTAATGTCGCTTAAATATGGAACGAACGCATTGCGCAACGTTATGATTCGCCTGTAAAATTTGGCCTATTTATACGAAAGTTAATGATTTTATGCTGAGTGTAATAAAAATAATTGAGAAGATGTGAATTGGAGGCTGATTAAACGGATGAAGGAACGTTTGTACTATATTGACCGTTTGCGGACAGTTCTCACGATTTTAGTAATTTTTCACCATACGTCCATTACATTTGGGGGTGAAGGGAGTTGGTATTACGTTGAAGTGACCGGAGACGAATTGACGCCGACGAAAGCGATGTTAAGTTTGTTTACCGGCGTGAACCAAGCATTTTTTATGGGGTTTTTCTTTTTGATCTCGGGTTATTTTACGCCTGGCGCATACGTGAGGAAGGGGCCGATGCGATTTTTGGCGAATCGATTCATCCGTCTCGGTATTCCGCTGATCGTTTACTTGGCGGTGATCGGTCCGGGAATGGTTTACGCGCTTAATTTCGCGGATACGACATCGTTATGGTCTTTTTACAAGGAATGGGTACTTACGTTAAAACTGTTGGATTTCGGTCCGTTATGGTTTGGAGAGGCGCTGCTTTATTTTTCCATCATCTATGTTGTTTATGGGTGGATCAGGAAAGAGAGCAAAGAGAAGTCGGAAGTACGCAAGTTCCCGAGTCATACAATGATCCTGATCTCTGCGGTAGTTGTCGGGATGGCCGCATTCGTGATTCGCCTTGTTTTTCCTACGGGAACAGATGTACTCGGTTTGCAGTTTGGTTATTTCGCTTCTTATATTTTATTGTTCGTGGTTGGCATAATCGCTTATCGGAATAAATGGCTGGAGCAGCTTTCCGCCCGTATTGCGCGAAGATGGCTATGGGTGTCGCTCGCTGTTCTGCCCGCCTTGCCGATTGCAGCGATTATCGACGGGGGATCGCTGAGCGGCGGAGCCAATCCGATCGCATTCATTTATGCGTTGTGGGAGCCTTTTGTCGCGTATGGCATCATTATGGTTCTGCTCGTTTGGTTTCGGGAGCGGTTCAACCGGGCGAGCCGGTTGTTCCATTGGCTGTCCGATAACGCATTTACGGTGTACATCATTCACCCGCCGATAGTGGTGGGGATCAGTCTTATGTTGAAACAATTTGCATGGCCTGCGGGGTTGAAGTTTCTTGTGGTCGGGCTACTGGCGACGGTATGCTGTTTTGCGGCATCAGCTTTGATCCGTTTCATACCAGGCACCAGGCGTGTGTTATAAAAGACAAGAAGCAAATTGCGAGGTGCCCGATGTTCCTGCCTGGCTTGGAAGAAGCGTTTCGCGAAATCTATCCAATGGCCAAACGTTATGTTTCATTAAAAATAAGAAAAAAGCTGCCCCTGTGACAGCTCTTTCTATTTAATCATTAGCAAGCAAATCTTGTACTGCTCCGGATGTTCTCGTATCTCAACGGTCAGCTCGAAGAAATCGTCATGCCCATTTTCCCACCACATGTTAGATCATCGCTATTTAGTCGGGTTCTTCTTCCAATCTGCCGCAAATTTTTCGATTCCTTGATCCGTTAGCGGATGCTTGACTAGCTGCTCGATAACGCTAAATGGAATGGTGGCAATATGAGCGCCAGCCATAGCTACGCGGGTTACATGGTCAGGATGCCGAACGGAAGCAGCGATGATCTGGGTATCCATGTTATGAATACGGAACAGTTCCGCTATTTTGGAAACCAATTGCACGCCGTCTTCGGAGATATCGTCCAACCGTCCCAGGAAAGGGGAGACGTAGGTCGCGCCGGCACGAGCAGCCAATAAGGCTTGGTTCACCGTAAAGATTAGCGTGACGTTGGTTTTGACGCCTTTCTTGGCCAGATACCGGCAAGCCTCCAAACCGTCCAGCGTCATCGGCAGCTTGATCGTCACGTTCTTGTCTCCGCCATTGATCTTGATCAATTCTTCTGCTTGCGCGATCATCTCTTCTGCAGTTTCGGCATCGGGCGTTACTTCGGCGGAAACCGATTCAACCTCAGGAACGAGCTGTAAAATTTCCGCAATGCGATCTTCGAATTTCACGCCTTCTTTGGCCACTAGGGAAGGATTCGTTGTTACCCCGGATAAGATCCCGATTTTATAGGCTTTCTTAATATCCTCGACATTGGCTGTATCGATAAAAAATTTCATGTTTCATAACCTCCGTCTATGTTGATGTTAGTTTTTCTCGACTGCATGTCCGCCGAACTCGTTCCGGAGCGCGGCTACCACTTTGCCGGTGAATGTATCGCTTTCTAAAGACCGGTACCGCATCAACAAGGACATCGCGATAACCGGAGTCGCGGTTTGCAGATCCAATGCTTCTTCGACCGTCCATTTCCCTTCACCGGAGGAATGCATAATCCCTTTGATATCCTCCAGATTCGTATCCTTGGAGAAGGCGTGTTCCATCAGCTCCATGAGCCATGAACGGATAACGGAACCGTGATTCCATACGCGTGCCACTTTCTCATAGTCATAATCGAAATCACTCTTCTCCAGCACTTCGAAGCCTTCGCCTATGGCAGCCATCATGCCATACTCTATTCCGTTATGAACCATCTTCAGAAAATGTCCGCTTCCTGCCTTACCTGCATAGAGATAACCATTGTCCACGGCCGTATCCTGGAATATCGGCTCGACGATCTTCCAAGCTTCTGCATCCCCGCCGATCATGTAGCAAGCGCCATTGCGCGCGCCTTCCATTCCGCCGGACGTGCCCACGTCCAGAAAGCTTACGCCGATTTCACGAAGCTCGTTATGTCGGCGAATCGACTCCTTGTAGTGTGAATTGCCGGCTTCGATGACAATATCTCCTTTGGACAGCAGGGGAGAAAGCTCGCCGATAACGGAATCGACCACGTTATGCGGGACCATGATCCAAACGATTCTCGGCGGTTCCAACGCTTGTACGAGCTCCTTCAAGCTTGCTGCGCCTTCGGCGCCTTTGGTTCTCATTTCTTCTACTGCAGAGGCATTCAAATCGAAGGCGACGACCTGATGGCTGGAATCCATGAGATTTTGCCCCAGATTCAAGCCCATTTTCCCTAAACCGACTAATCCGACTTTCATTTGCTTCCCCTCCGTATGATTCAATGATTTGATTTTTTTAATTCAGAATGAACCAGATCTTTCGCCGCTTGAACCACATGTCGAACGGAAAACCCGAAATGCTCCATTACTTCGCTTCCCGGTCCGGAAGCTCCGAAGGTTTCGATCGACAAGACTTTGCCTTGCGCTCCGGCATAACGCTCCCAGCCTAGAGCAATTCCTGTTTCCATTGCGATCCGTTTGGAAACCGCAGCAGGAAGCACGGATTCCTTATATTCATCGGTTTGACGGTCGTAGAGCTCCCAGCTTGGCATGGCGACGACACGTACGGAGAGCTTGTCTTTCTCCAGCTCGGCTTTCGATTGTACGGCCAGGGATACCTCCGAACCGGTAGCGATCAGGATGAGATCCGGCTGCTTGTCCGTTTCGGCGAAAATATAAGCTCCCTTGGAAACTTGATCGATATTAGCCTTTGTATGCTCGTAAACAGGCAAGTTTTGTCGGCTAAGGACAAGTGCCACCGGCCCATCCGTTTGTTGCAAGGCGTATGCCCAAGCACTCGCGGTCTCGTTCGCATCGCTCGGACGAATAACCGTAAGTCCCGGAATGGCCCTTAAAACCGCCAGTTGCTCGATCGGCTCATGAGTAGGGCCGTCTTCGCCAACCGCAATGGAGTCATGCGTGAATAGATAGATGAGAGGCAGTTTTTGCAGAGCCGCCAGACGTATGGATGGCCGCAAGTAATCGCTAAATACGAAGAACGTGCTCACGAATGGTTTTACGCCGCCATGCAGCGCCATCCCGTTACCCGCTGCGCCCATTGCATGCTCGCGTACCCCAAAGTAAACATTCCGTCCGGAATAAGACTCAACGGCAAACTTTCGATCTCCCTTCATATCCGTCATCGTGGAGTGGGACAAATCTGCGCTGCCGCCAAACATGGACGGTACCTTTTGGACAAAATGCTGGATTGCTTCGCCGCTAGCTACCCGGGTCGATACCGCTTTTGACTCGTCAAACGTCAAGATATCCGCCGCTTCAAGCAGCACGCTGCCGTTCATGGCATCTTCGAGCTCTTTGCCCAATTCAGGATAAGCCGCTTTATAGGAGGAGAACAGCCGGTTCCATTCCGATTCATGAGCCGCTCCTTCTTTCTGCAATGCCGCAAAATGGGCTCTTACCTCATCAGGCACGAAGAAATCTTCGCTATAGCTCCAACCATAGGCCGCTTTGGTCGCTTTGGCTTCTTCGACGCCGAGAGGATTTCCATGCGCCTTATTGGTTCCCGCCACCTTCGGGCTTCCGAAACCGATGATGGTCCTGATTTCAATCAGGGTTGGCTGCTGAGAATGCAGCTTTGCCGCTTCAATCGCTTTTGTAATCTCCGAGAGGTCATTCCCGTCTTCAACCCGCAAGTACTGCCAGTTTGCCGACTCGGCTCTTTGCTTCATATTTTCCGAGAAGGAAAGGTTCAAGCCACCGTCAAGCGAGATATCGTTGGAATCATATAAAGCGATCAATTTGCCAAGTTTCATGTGGCCCGCCATGGACATGGCCTCGTAGGATACGCCCTCCATCAAGTCTCCGTCTCCAACCAACGTGTAAGTAAAGTGATCGATGACAGGGAAGCCGTCCCGGTTAAATTTCGAAGCTAGATGAGCTTCTGCCATTGCCATTCCTACCGACATTGCAATCCCTTGCCCAAGCGGACCTGTCGTAGCTTCTACGCCGTCCGTATATCCAAACTCGGGATGTCCGGGTGTGCGGCTGTTCAATTTGCGAAATTGCTTCAAATCATCGATCGTTACGTCATATCCCGTGAGATGAAGCAGGCTATACAACAAGCTGGATCCGTGGCCAGCCGACAGTACAAACCGGTCGCGATTAAACCATCGGGAATGCTTCGGGTTATGCTTCAAATGATTTGCCCACAAGGCGTAAGCCATCGGGGCGGCCCCCATTGGCAATCCCGGATGACCGGAGTTCGCGCTGTTGATGGCATCGATAGATAATGTCCGGATCGTATTAACAGCCAGCTGTTCAATGGAGTTGTTTTTCATATTCTTCTCCTTTAATGGTTTTGTTATGATCGGTCGGTTCAGAGTCCAACCACCATGTATACCCATCCGCTTCTAATAATTGATCGGAGGCTGCCGGGCCATTAGAGCCTGCGGGGTACGCTTGGAGAGGAATCCGATCTTCTTCGAAAGCATCGAGTATCGGCTGCACCCATTTCCACGAAAGCTCAACCTCATCCCAGTGCACAAAGAAAGTGGAGTCTCCACGTATGGCATCGAAAATCAACGTTTCGTAAGCCTCGGGCGCATTTTTTTCGCTATCGGAATAGTGGATGCGTATCGGTTCAAGCTTGCCGTCTTGCAAAGGATCTTTGCGGTTCAGCTGGATGAAAATCCCTTCATTCGGATTGATATCAATCACCAGAAGGTTGCGAGCCTTGGTTTGATCGCTGCTTCCGCCTAACGGCTCTTTAAATTCGACCACGATACGCGTGGACTTTTCCTTCATTCTTTTTCCGGTGCGAATATAGAAGGGAACGTCACTCCAGAAGAAATCATCAATCCACAAGCGGGCGGCAATAAAGGTATCGTTAGTCGAGAATTCGGCAACTCCCGGTTCTTGCGTATAACCCGGGACATGCTTCCCTTCGATCTCTCCCGCCGTATACTGGCCGCGAACGATATGATGCGAAATATCTTCTTTCTGCAGCAGCCGGAGCGATTCCATCACTTTTCTTTTCTTAAACCGAACTTCATGAGCATCGCATTTCTTCGGAAGCTGCATACTGAACATCATCAGGATTTGCAGCATATGATTTTGAAACATATCTCGAATAGCCCCGGCATGATCGTAATATCCGGCTCTTTCTTCTACCCCGACCGTTTCGCTTGCCGTAATTTGGACGTTGGCAATATAGTGGTTTGACCATAAAGCTTTCAGGATGGGGTTGGAGGATTCAAGAATTTCAAGGTTCTGGATCATGGGCTTTCCAAGGTAATGATCGATTCGATAAATCTCATGTTCCTCGAAGCTTGAGCTTAATTGCTCATTCAGGTACCGAGCCGATTCCAAATCGCGGCCGAAGGGCTTCTCGATAATCAGACGTTTCCAGCCGTCCGTAGAGCCCAATCCGCTCTCATTGATGTTGGAAGCAATGACGCCAAAAAACTCCGGAGCTACCGAAAGATAAAACATTCGATTCTCCCGTATATTCAATTCCTTCTCGCGCCGTTGTACAAGCTCCAGCAGCTTCCGGTAATCTTCAACATGATTCACGTCCAACGTACGATAACGAAAAGCTTGCAGGAAAGCATTCAAACGAGATGGATCATTCGCCGATCGTCTGGAAAAAGTAATTAAGGACTGCTCTACATGCTTATGAAACTCTTCATCCGATAACGTTCTTCTTCCTAATCCTATGATGGAGAACGATTCAGGAAGTTTGTGATCGATAAACAGATTGTATAAGGCAGGGTAGATTTTTCGTTTCGCCAGATCCCCTGTCGCGCCAAACAAAACAAATGATGTCGGATCCATATTCGATACCTCCAGTCGGGTTTGCCTGATAAAAGACTACGCAGGCAGCCGATTGCTCTCTAATTAGGTTACATTTAATTACCTGTTAACTTTACATGCCCAATAATAACTGCAATCCATACGTTCGTCAATACTTTTTGTCCAATTTGTGAAAACCCTTATGATATCTCTTTTTTGATAACGTTTTCTATGGTAGTATTAGTAATAAACAGGTTTTTTACGTTGTTTTCTTATTACTTATTCGGATAATAAATTATAATTAGATAACATATAGTAACCATCGTAAGAAGGAGGTCGGCACCAATGATCGAAGAAAAACACCAGCATCTTTTATGCGAGAAAGTAGAATTAGCGTATCAACTGATCGAAAAAAAATGGGTGAATTCCATTATTCATACGTTACTGGAGGAGCCCAAACGATTTAGCGAAATTCATGCGTATATTCCCGATCTCAGCAAGCGCATGCTTAACGAACGAATCAAAGAGCTGGAGGAATGCGGAATTATTATCCGTAATGTCATCACGGAACGTCCTATTCGTACCGAATATTCGTTAACCAGAAAAGGAACGGAGCTAGGGAAGGCGCTTAAAGCGGTGGAGGAGTGGGCTGAAAAGTGGTTGTAAGACGTTCTTCCAACATTAATGAGACGAGTGCAGTCTTTCTCGCATTTTGCTAAAGGATAATCCGAACTAACTACAAGCCCCTGCCCTCTACATTGCGCAGGGGTTTTCGTATTTATGCGATGTGGCCGGTTTTCTACAGCAGGTTGAGATGGTTTCCAACAAAACGAACCGCCTGAACGTTATATGCACAAGGAGGTGAACCATGAACCTGGATGAAGCTCTAGAGGCCGTCGCCGGCGGTGATGCAGGCGCGCTCAAACTGGTATACGAGGAGATGCGCTCCATCGTGTATGCCTTGGCGCTCTCGATCGTCCGGAATAAGCCGGCTGCTGAAGATATCCTGCAGGAAACCTTCGTCCGCGTCTATGAGAAGGCGGGAACCTACCGGGCAGGCTCCAATCCCAAAGCTTGGATCGTCACGATCGCCAGGAACTTGGCTTACGACGTATTAAGGCGAGAAAGCAAATCAAGGTCCGGCGAAATCCAAGAAGTCATGTGTACGGCCGGAGACTCGATCGAGCAGCGATTAGCGCTCACCGATGCTCTGTTCCAGCTCGAAGTGATGGAACGTCAGATTGTCGTCATGCACGTGGTGGCGGGGCTGAAGCATCATGAAATCAGCACGCAGCTGGGGATTCCGGCGGGAACGGTCAGATGGAAATATCGTCAGAGCTTATCGCGGCTGGCAGACATGATGGGAGGCGATCACGATGAGGAAGGAACTGCTCATGTTCGGGCTAAAAGATGAACTTACCCGCAGCGTTCCCGACGTGTGGGATGACATTCACAAGCGAATTGCGCATCATACCGCTGCAGCTCTGCTGCAGGAGCTGGACGGCATTCCTTCTCCTGAGGGAAGACTTTTCGGCGAAATGAGAGAACAAGCGAAGCAAACGATATTGGGACGGGGAGCGTGAAACAGATGCCGCAGGATGAATTTAGACTCTATTGGGAAAAGAATGAGAAGTTCAGATTACTGGAAGAGGTTGAGGCGCAATATGACGAAATAAAATGGCAGCAAGCCGTTCAATTGTATAAAGACGCATTGGAGCAGCAGCCGAATAACCCGGAATATTTGCATTCCTACGGGTATTTATTGGAGATGCGGGCCAACCGAATGCTGCGCGAAGCGGCCGGATGCTACCAGAGCGGACTGGAGAGCCCCTTGATCCAACAGCAGTATGCGTGGATGAGCGGGAAGCTTCACGCACAGCTGATCAGCGTCCGCCGGCAGCTGTCCGAGAATCATCAATCCATTGCTTTCTACAAAAAGCTGTTGACGGAGTCGCCGGACGATCCCGAAGTCTATTGCTTCTTGATCCAGTGCTATCTTAATGCGGATCAGGTGCATGAAGCAGGAAAAGTGGCGGATGCGGGATTGAAGCTGTTCCCTCAATACGGGACATTGATGTACTACCTTGGAGAAGTTGCGGCACGCGGGGGTCAGACCGAAGAAGCGCTGCGCGCTTGGGAGCAATCCGCCTTGCTCGATCAGCAGCTTATAGACGGACGATTCAGCAGAGCGTTCCTATTCGAACGGGAACAACGTCTGGCGGAGGCCGCCGAGGAGTGGAGATGCATTGTCGCGTTCATGGGGAAATACGGCTTCAATGACGATTTTCCAAGCCGCGAGCTGAAGCGGATCGAACAAGCGCTAGGGAAGTAATATGGTCGGTCAGTGATGAAGTGCACCCCTTAGAATGGACATTGGAATAACACTTGGTTAAATCCGATGTAATGAGCTGCGACACTTGCCCTAAATGATTGCCACGGTGGCAATGAATAAAGATAAATTTATGGCAACCTTATACCTCCATGTTGCAGCCTTGCTGTGCTAAACCGGGTAGAAAAAACAATATTGTAGGATCTTATCATCGTCTTAATGTGCTAGACTACCCATATAACATTTGTTAGGGGTCCATAAGAAGATGAAGACATTCACCATCATGTACATTGAGGACGATCAGGAAATTGGTTCCTGGTCCAGAGACTTTTTGATCGGGCAAGGTTATGAGGTGATCTGGAAAACTTCTGGCCATGATGCGGAGGAAGTATTAGAGCGATGCGATTTGGTCATTGTGGACATTATGCTTACGGGTCTGGACGGATTCACGGTTGGTCAACGGCTTAAACGGATCAATCCCGCCATTCCCATCCTGTTGCTTACGGCCAGAACCGCGATCGAAGATAAGCTGACAGGCTTGTCCTTTGCCGATGATTACATGACGAAGCCGTTTCATCCGGATGAGTTGGCTGCCCGAATTCAAGTGCTCCTCAGGCGCTCCGACGTTGCTGCACCGGAGCAACTTCAGATCCGTCATTTAACGATCGACCGGAAAGGACACTGTTTATGGGATTCCGAAACCGGGGAAGAGATTATTCTTACAGGTAAGCAGTTCCATATATTCATGTATTTCCTGGACCATCTGAATCAGGTCTTGACCCAGAAACAGATTTATGAGGCTGTTTGGGGCGAGCCGCATTTGAACGGAGATAAAACGTTGACCGTGCATATTCGGCATCTGCGTGAGAAGATCGAGCGCGATTCCGGTTTCCCCAAAATTATCGAGACAATCCGTGGTGTCGGATACAGGGTGCGATCATGAGAATCCGAGGATCGTTAATGAGCAAGTACCTGATCCTTATTTTGACGGCATTACTGCTGTGGCCGATTATTCCGGCGATGTTTTATTTACCGGGTTATATGCTCAGGGATCATCCGCTGCATCGTCCGGAGGAGATCACTCGTATGTGGCGGCAGGAGGCAGTCAAGCTGGACGGTGCCGGAAGGGATAGGATTCATGAGAGACTGGGTGAGTTGAACGCAGACTATCCGGATGCTGAGATGTTCTGGGTGGATCCGACGGGGAAAACGAATGCTGTCATGAACCGCCCGGAAGATATACCCGAACGGTGGACTTATATGGATGCTCTCACCTTCCGGACTCAAGACTATGTACATGAGATGTTTGCCATAACCTCTCTAATCGGAGACGATCCGAAGCAAGGGTTTATGGTGATGCGGCTCCCTGAATCCCATATCGTTACGGCGGAAATGTCGCTTTCGGGAAACAAGCTGCTTGTCCTTTTGTTTTTCATAATCTGTCTATCCTTCTTCATACTGTCCTGGCTTTTCTTCGTTCGTCTTCGCAGAAGACTGGTCAAGCTTCAATCAGCAATGAAGGTAAACGGTATAAACGAGATTCCAGATGAAGTAGTTATTAGCAAGGATGACGAGATCGGAGAGCTCGAAGGAGCATTTAACCGGATGGTCCGGGAGCTCAAGGACAGCCGCAATCGGGAGCGGGAGGAGGAGGAGCTGCGCAAGCAATTCATTTCCAATATATCTCATGATCTCCGGACGCCGCTGACTGTGATCCGGCAGCATGCCCATACCGTTCGCAAAGACCCGGCTTCTTCCCAGGGACAGGCTTCACTTTCCGTCATCGAGCATAAGCTGGATGAAGTAGGCAAGCTGATGGATAACCTTCTGTCATACACACTGCTTTCGGCGGGGAAGTATTTGCTTCGCTTGCAAACAATCGATATCGCTGAAGAAGTCAGGAACCGGGTTGCCGAGTGGTATCCGGTATTCGAGGACAAGGGCTTTGATGTACATGTCGAGCTGCCTGAGCTTCCGTTAACATGGGTTGCCGACCCGCTGTGGTTTAACCGGATTCTTGACAATGTGTTTCAGAACGTGGTGCGTCATGCTGGTTCGGGCCGGTACATCGGCATTCAAATCGTCGTTCTCAAGGGGCTGACGATGCTTGTCGTGAAAGACAAAGGTCCTGGCACCTCAAGTGATTCACCTGAGAAAGGAGCGGGGATCGGGTTGTCCATCGTATCGATGATGGCCAAGGAGATGGGCATGAACTGGAAATTGGAATCCGGCGCAAACGGAAGCCAATTGTATATATGGACGGAAAAGAAGCTTCAGTTTGAGTCATCTTAGATGAATTGCATGCAGCTTCTTTAACTGTAGATAAGGATCGGTTGATCGTAGATCGGGTTGCGGCCATTGCTGAAAACCCAACTTCCAGTTCGATTACATTATGCACAGGCCAATAGCCTGTGTTTTTTTATATTTGTAAATCAATATAGGAGCCATTCCTGTAATGAATGAATTCGAGGATGAGAGCACCTAGAGCCCTCCCGTGGAAGAATTTAACCTAAAGTTAAACTTAAGGTCACTTTACTTTTCGATAAGGGAGATAGAATGGGATATGAGGCGATGAGAACATTATAGCAGGGTATGTTGCATATGCCTGGGCGGATATGTGCCGGGTTAGCTCCTACTGTACAATTGAGCCGATCACGCCATAAGCAGATAGAGTTATCTAGGAGGTAAGTAACAAACATGCAATCTAACAATATGACAGTTTCGGCAAAGCCGGAGGCTCCGCATTGGATGAAGCTGAGTAGAATTTGTGGCTACAGCGCTGCCATAGCGGTGACTCCGTATCTACTGATTAAAGTCGCTTGGACTTTCGGTCTCTTCTTACCGACCGAGCAGATGGGTGACGCTAGCTGGCGCGCGATCAACGCAGCTACCGTAGTCCTATCTACTATCGGCATTCTGCTGGCGCTGGCTTTCAGCAGGCCGTGGGGTGCACGTCTACCCGCATGGCTGGTTGCCTTTCCCGTGTGGGTGGGCACCGGTCTGCTCGTTCCCATGCTGATCTTGGCACCGGTTCTCGGCCCGGCAGCCATGTCTCGGGATAAGGAGGCGGGCGCCGCCGACGTCTGGGTCTACGAGCAATTCTTCGTCATGGTTTCGCTGGTTGGAGTCGGCATTTGTTTGCCGATCGCCCTAGCCGGGTACGCAAAGGCACGGTGGCCGGAGGCATTCGGCGGTTCACTCGACTATAGGAAGTTGAAGGGAAATACCTGGGAGTTGCAGCATACCTTGGCCAGGCTCGTTGGAGCCGGCTGTATCCTGCTGGGTATCATCAAGGTGTTCTGGGCGGCGGGTGGCACGCTCGGCATTGATCCGGCGAGGCTGGGCGAACGCGATGTGTGGTGGCATCTGCTAACGTTGAGTTCTGGAGCATGGTCCATAGCGGGGGCGTGGGGACTGTTGGCGCTAACTTCCCGCAACGGATCTCGAAGGTTCCTGCCACCTATGGCGTCGGCATGGATTTCGTCGGGAATGCTGTTCTCTTACAATTTCTTTTCCGCCATTCGCGCGGATTCGCAGTTTTCCCCGGAGTACACGCTGCTGCGGGTGCTGACCACGGAGGCTGGTATCGTCCTGAGCGTGATGATGGGGATGATCATTCTGCTCGTGCTGCACGATCGACGACGAGCCTTGGATGAATAAAACATTAGAACTGGGCTGCCACTGGATTGATCGACAGTCTGTCTGCTCATCCGACCGTTCAGTGCTCTTATTCGCTGGCTGATTCTTGCGACCATCCGGCGGCACGCGCTTTAACGTACTGCGAACAACAAGAATCTCTGACAGGCATGGCATCAACGAAAAGTATGCGGTGTTGAAAATGTGTTGGTATGGTGATGGAGACATATTCACTGGAGGTGTATGGGTATGGATTGGCATAGTATTGCATTGACGGCGGGCGGGGCTATCGGCGGCGGCACGGCAGTAGTTCACGGAATACTGATGCAACGGCTGATAATCAGGCAGATCGATGCGGTTTTTGTGGCGGATGGACGGATATCTGCACCGATGCAAAGGCTATTGAAGTTGCTTTTACATTTCACCTCGTTCAACTGGTTACTCAGCGGGCTCGCCTTGATCGTCGCCGCCATCTGGTTCGAGCAGAGTGCAAAGCTCGCGACGGGCCTACTTGCCGGCAGTTCATTTCTTTATGGTACTGTAATATCACTTTGGGTAACTCGCCGTCTTCATCCTAGCTGGATCTTGCTGGCCGTTGCGTTCATACTGATCGTTTTGGGATTAATACCGGGAACCGACGGTTCTGTTTAAAGTAGGCGTGAGCGACCCGCGGGACGAATAAGCAGCTAGTGTTGTGAACGTTATGAGCCAGAGGGCTGATGTATTTTACTCTGAGGAAAATAGGAGTTTAAATGCCGAGATTAAGCCAGTTTCTTCAGCTCTTGGAACGAACTAAAGATAATCGAACATCATCCAAACGGCGCCGGGCTCACGGTTGATGAAGATGTGATAATTATGAGGTGATAACGATGAACGTTAAGAAAAAAAATTGGGCAGGGTATGCGGCGTTCGTATGCGGGTTGTTATATGCTCTTCCGCACTTTTGGTGGGGCCTAGGAGTTTCGTTTGGTTTCCCGGGAGATTTTGCAACGGCACCGGACGAAGCGGAGTCACGAATCATTGGCTATTGGGTTATGGGGGTGCTGGCCGTGTTTGCTTCCCTGTTCGGATTATCATTCGTTTATCAATGGGGGGAGAAACTCCCTAGATGGCTGAAGGTCATTCCTGCATGGGTCGGATGTGCTGGATTATCCGTATGGGGTTTTAGCTTCTTTGTTTTGAAGTTTCAATTTGCAATCGGACGCGTTGTGTCCGCTCCCGCTTTTGCTTTACAAGATGCAAGCCCGATGGCAGCATGGGGATATGTATGGTACTCACTGTTCCTTGGTTGGGGGATCTCGCTAGGCTTAGCTGCATATATCGAGTCAAAAGTTACAAAATCAGCAGTCATTACTAATTGACTGGGGGCATAGATGAATAGAGAACCGCCGGGCAGGCGGAGATAGCCCAGTAATGATATCTAGGTTATTAGGTATGTCCAGGGAAGCCCCCACTTCTATAAGTGGTGGGAGCATGTCACGTTCGTCTCGCTGAACTGCAATCACACCCTATGATAGACCATTACGTGAGCTTTTGCCAGGCGCACATCTCCTACATTCAAAGAGAGCTGGAGGACCTCCGGCAAAGATTCAAAAACAACGAAGGCCAGTTGAATTCCGTTATTTCCGTGATGAATCGCAACATTCAAGTGTGGAAATCCAATCCGATCTTGAAATTGTTCAAACCATGTTGAATGAACAAGGAGGATGAGCGGTGACGCAACTTTCAATGCCACCTTTCAACGTATCAAGGAATGCCGGAATGGCTTCACCGCTCCATATTCTCATTATAGGAGGGGGCATCGGCGGCTTATGTTTGGCCCAGGGGCTGAAGCAAGCCGGCATCAGTGTCGCAGTGTACGAACGCGACCGCACCCCTACAGCGCGCGAGCAGGGTTACCGCATTCACATCGATCCGACTGGCAGCCGATCGCTTCACGAATGTCTACCTCCTGTCTTATGGAACGCTTTCGTCGCTACAGCTGGCAATCCCGGCACAGGTTTCGGTTTTCTCACCGAACGGCTGCGGAAGCTCGTCATTGTTGAAGATGAGATTTTTACCGGTGGAGTGTACGATCCCGCTGAAGGCCACCATGCAGTTAGTCGGCTCACGTTGCGTCAGATTCTGCTGGCCGGCCTCGAAGATATGGTTATCTTTGACAAAGAGTTCGTCCGTTTCGAGCAATCTCCCGACGGGAAGATCACCGCCTTTTTCTCTGACGGTTCGACGGCTATTGGCGACCTTCTAATAGGAGCGGATGGCGCGAACTCCAGGGTGCGTCGTCAGTTCTTGCCTCATGCCGAACGTGTGGATACGGGGGCCGTCGGCATTGGCGGCAAACTTGAGTTGACGGACAGGACTCGAACCTGGTTACCTGACCGAATTAAGCGCGGGATGAACGTTGTACTAGGGCCCCGTCATTTCCTCTTCACCGCCGTTTTCCAACGGCGGCTCAAACAGAGCGACATTTTACTCCATCTAGGCGATGATATTAGGGCAGTTGGTTTGAATCCGGAAGAGCTCCTTCAAAACCTTGAGAACCGTGACTACATTCTCTGGGCCTTCATTACTCGTCGGGATAACCCCTTCTTCGTTTCCGATAATCTGCGCGGAGATGCCTTACAAGGTCTGGTTAACCGGATGATCAATCATTGGCATCCCGACCTGCGCAGAATCGTTACCGAAACCGATCCCTCCACAATCCAAGCGTTCCCTTTCCGAACATCGATTCCGGTAAAACCATGGAAGACGACAAATGTTACGCTGATCGGTGACGCAATTCACAGCATGACTCCGGCTGGAGGGATCGGCGCCAATACCGCACTCCGCGATGCGTGCCTTATCTGCGGGCAATTGATATCCGTCAACCGAGGAGAATCGGCGCTGCTTCCTGCAATCGAAGGCTATGAGACACAAATGCTGAAATATGGCTTTGCCGCCGTGAAGGATTCGCTTCGCAACACCAAACAAGCCATTGCCAACCAAGCAGCGCGATTGGCGGGCAAAAGCTTTTTGAAGCTTTGCGGAGTCTTGCCACCGCTTCGCCGCGCCGTCTTCAATGAAAGGTGGTCCGATCACAGCGACTTGAGTTAACGGAGGCCCGCCAACAGCTACGGAAAAGAAGTCAGCAAAATCGCGATACAGCACAAAGTTGAAAAGGGCTTTTGCCGATTGACCACAGCGGAAATTTTTTAAGGATGATCCATACTCTATTTGCGGATATAGGAAATGATCCTGCACCTATTTTTATATCCGCTATTTTTGAGGCAAGAAGCGAAGATAATAAAGTAAACCTCAATTCAATGTTCATCGAGTAATAGGAAATTATAATTGTTCATTCCACTACAAAATCCAAAGAGCCAAAAAAACAAAGCTAGAATCCCTTGAGATTCAAGGCTTTGTTTATAGTTGGCAAAGTGTTGGATTAAGTTACAAGCTGCGGCATTTTCCCCTGCCCTAAATTTCCATTTGACTGCCCTATTGATTGGATGATAGAATTGAAAAAATTTACCCAAATAAGGGCAGGGGGGATCTTCTTCATGGCAACGTATTACAATGAGCCATCACGGACGTTCAGTGAATATTTGCTCATTCCGAATTTAACGACAAAGGATTGCACACCGGCGAACGTTAGTCTGAAGACACCGTTAGTTAAGTACAAGAAAGGCGAGAAACCGGCGTATTCGCTCAACATTCCGTTCTCCTCGGCGGTCATGCAATCGGTCTCCGACGATAAGATGGCGGCAGCGCTTGCAAGATGCGGCGGCATCTCCTTCATCTTCGGCTCGCAGCCGATCGAAGAGCAGGCGAATATGATCCGCAAGGTCAAAAGCTACAAAGCAGGCTTCGTCGTCAGCCGCTCGAACCTCACCCCCGACCACACCCTCCAGGATATTTTGAACTTGAAGGAAAAGTATGCTCACTCCACCTTCGCCATCACGCACGATGGTACCGCCAATGGCAAGCTGCTGGGCATTGTGGCCAGCCGCGATTACCGGATCAGCCGCGATGCGCGGGATAAGAAAATCAGCACCTTCATGACACCGTTCGATTCGCTCGTTTATGGCAAAACCGGCATTACGCTCTCCGAAGCCAACGATCTGATCTGGGAGCATAAGCTCAACGTTCTGCCTATCGTTAACGAGGATCAATGTCTCGATTATCTCGTCTTCCGCAAAGATTATGACGCTCACAAGGAATATCCGCTTGAGCTGCTGGATGCCAACAAGAGCTACATCGTCGGCGCGGGCATTAACAGCAAGGATTACAAAGAACGCGTGCCTGCGCTCGTGGAAGCGGGCGTAGACGTGCTCGTTATCGATTCGTCGGATGGATATACCGAGTGGCAGCGCGAGACGATCGAATACGTGAAGGCGAACTTCGACGTGAAGATCGGCGCCGGCAACGTGGTCGACCGGGAAGGCTTCCTGTATCTGGTGGAAGCGGGAGCGGACTTCGTGAAGGTCGGCATCGGCGGCGGTTCCATCTGTATTACGCGGGAGCAGAAGGGGATCGGGCGCGGCCAAGCTTCGGCCGTCATCGAGGTTGCCGCGGCGCGGGAGCAATATTTTAACGAAACGGGCATCTATGTGCCGATCTGCTCGGACGGCGGCATCGTGCACGATTACCACATTACGCTCGCGCTCTCCATGGGGGCGGATTTCGTGATGATGGGGCGGTATTTTGCCCGTTTCGACGAGAGCCCGACGCGCAAGCTGAAAGTGGGCAACAACTTCGTGAAGGAATTTTGGGGCGAAGGCTCCAACCGTGCGCGCAACTGGGAGCGGTACGATACGGGCGGCAAGTCCGGCCTGCTGTTTGAAGAAGGCGTCGACTCCTATGTGCCGTATGCGGGCAGTCTGCAGGAAAACTTGGACAAGACGATCAGCAAAATCAAGTCCACCATGTGCAACTGCGGGTCCAAATCCATCGAAGAGATGCAGCGCAATGCGCGCATTACGCTTGTGTCGGCGACCAGCCTCGTCGAAGGCGGCGCCCATGACGTCATCTTGAAGGAAAGCAGCCTGTCGGGCGAATAATCGGTGAAGAAGAGGGCGCGACCGCTGCGCCCTCTTTTTTTGTTGTGGACGTTTGGGTCGCGGTATGGCGGCCGCCGCTCGTCGGACAGCGAGCCGCGGCTGTAAGGCCGAAAAAGGGCGTTCCAGCACGGCGAACCCGTGGCATGAAGAGCTGTAAGACCGTTTTAGGGCGCTAGAACGCCGGAGCGGGGTTCGTCGGCGAGCGAGCCGCAGTTGTTTTTGCTCATATTGCTTAAAGGTGGTAAAGTTTAACCATTAATAGAACTGCGGGGATAGACGCCATCACCCTAAGGGGGGCCAACATGACAAGGTTCATACTGGAGCTGTTGCGAGTTATCGTGATTTTGCTGCTCGGCGGTGCCGTACTCGACGCACTTATCAAGCATGTTTATTCATGGTTTGGAATAACGCTGGATCATAACCCGTATGTGTGGCTCGTATGGCTGGCGATCTACCTTTTCATTTATGTCTTGTATCGAAATAGTCTGCAGTTCTCGGGATGGTATAAAGGAAGCGGGAGAATCAAGCTATCCAAGCCGATGACGCTGTCTCTAGTGGGGTTGTCCGTGTTTCTGCTGATTCTTCCGCCATTATTAAACTAAAACCTGTTTCTCATTAAATATATGGACGGGGTGAAGGAGATCCATATGCAGGCAGTTGTATTAGATCTGAATGGAGTGAATCCATATGCAGGCAGTTGTATTAGATCTGGACGGGACCTTGCTGAACTCGGACAAGGAAGTATCGGATCGAAATCTGCAAGCCGTAATGAGCTGTCATCAAGCGGGGATGAAAATCATCATTGCGACCGCACGTCCTCCACGTTCCGTGAAAGCGATGCTGCCCCTCGAGATACTCGGAGTCGCCTCCTTTGTCTACTATAATGGCGCAATGGTATGCGATACGCTGGCAGGTATCGAAGAACATATTCCAATTCCGCAGCCGTCAGCGGCGAATATCATCGATTTCTGCTACAAGCATATGCCTATGTGCATCATCAGTCTGGAGGTCCGGGATCAGTGGTACTCCAACCAAGAAATCGGCGACGGCACCATCTACAATCCCCAATTTCGCCCCATGATCGTTACCTTGGACGAGCTCAAAACCTATCCTGCGACGAAGATACTTCTGACGGAATTCGAGGAGCCTGGGAAATGCGAACAGCTGCGGCTGCAATTTGGCGAAGAGACCAATATGGTCGTAACCGACCAGGGCAAACTGATTCAATTCATGAATAAATCGGTATCGAAAGCGACCGGTATCTTGAAGCTGTGCGGACATGCTGGAATACGACCCTCGCAAATCATCGTTTTCGGCGACGATCATAATGATATCGAGATGTTCCGGATGGCCGGTTATTCCGCTGCCATGTCCAATGCCGTCCCGGAATTGAAGGCAATAGCCAGCGAGGTAACGGCCTCGAACGATGAGGATGGCGTGGCGATCCTCTTGGAGCGAATACTTCGTGAGCGAATAGCCCTGTAAACGGATCAGTGACATGCTCCCACCACTTATAGAAGTGGGGGCTTCCCAGGACATACCTAATAATCTAGCTATCATTACTGGGCTATCTCCGCCTGCCCGGCGGTTCTCTATTCATCTATGTCATGCCTAGCATTCTAATCCCTTCGGCCCGTATGTTTCCGGCAGCATTTTCATCCCTCTGATGGAGCGTACCACAACCTTCACAGACCCAGACTCGATCCTTAAGTGTCAGTTTCGTGTTGATCGTGCCACACGTTCTGCAAAGTTTGCTCGAAGGATACCATTTATCGATCCGAACAAGCGGCTTACCACGTTCAGCCAGTTTATACCCAAGGAACGCCCTGAACATGCCGTTTCCGTTATCCATCGTTGCTTTTCGAAAGAGATAGGGATTGGGACATTATTTTCATGTTCAGATCTTCCACAACGACTGCATCCCAAGCTTCCGCTAGTTGCCGACTCTCTTTGTGCAGGAAATCTTTCCGCTGATTGGATACTTTCTCATGGAGACGGGCTAACCGAAGTTTTTGTTTCTTCCAGTTCGACCCACCCTTTTCCCTTCTGGAGAGGACTCTCTGTGCTCGCTTCAGCCGAACTTCCATCTGACGCAGATATCTCGGATAGTTTGCGGATGTGCCGGTGTGGTCGATATATAACGTCTTTGAACTATAATCCAGGCCCAGTACTTTTTCACGACGGGGGATCGTATGTTCGATGTCTGCCGCATACTCGGTCAGGATCGAAATGTGGTATTTTCCATTTGAATTGCGGCTGATCGTTGCCGATTTGATGACATGTCCATCCGGAATTTGCCGGTGGAGCTTGATTCGGATCATACCAAGTTTAGGGATACGGACATGCTTCCCGTCTGCTGCGATTCGAACCGTCCCCTTCTGATTATTGGTTGTGTAGCTCTGCACCGGGTTTTTCCGACTCTTGAACTTCGGATACCCCATGTGCTTGTCACGAAAGAAGTTCCGGAAGGCGGTCTTCAGGTTTAGCTCCGCATTGCACAAGGCGAGGCTGTCCACTTCTCGCAGCCAGTCGAACTCCATCTTGAACGATGCCGGTGTCCGATACCTCTGCTGCTTCAGTTGCTGCTTATCTGCTTTATAACATTCATACTTGACTTGACGTTCAGCCAACATCCGATTGTAGAGAAACCGAACACAGCCAAATGTTTTAACAATCATCGTCTCTTGCTCTGTTGTGGGATAGATTCTGAACCGATAAGCCTTATTCACGTGATCACCCCAATTCGTCGATTATACCACAAAAAAGGAATGTACGTTCGTATATTATCGACAAACAGAATACTAAAAGCACCGATTCATTCCCCACCTACACGCTCACTACGTGAGTTAGGAAGTTTAGAGGTAGGGGACTTCTCGGATTTTAGGTTAAAGCATTCACATTGGAAAATAACGCCGCAATCAAGTACACTTTGGGGTAAGGAGTGGATGCGACATGGACAAGAAAACATTTACCTTGGACGAAGCGAATGCGCTGCTGCCCCAGCTGAAGGCGGATCTCATACGGCTGCGCACCCTTGCCAAGCAGTTTGAAGAGCGGTATTTGGAGCTGGAGAAGGGCAAAGCCAGCTATAGCGGGAAATCCTTCAGTCACGCAGATGAGAAGGATCCCTTCTTCGAAGCGGAAGGGCAGCTCGACTTTATGCGGGTCGAAGCGGATCTCCTCGTGGCGAACTTCGAGCGCAAAGGGGTGCTTCTGAAGATGGTCAATCCCGGTTTAATCGACTTTCCTGCCGTGATCGACGGGGAGCATGTGCTCATTTGCTGGAAAGAAGGAGAAGAACGAATCACGCATTATCATGGCTGGCATGACGGGTTTCAAGGACGAAAGCCGCTGCCGGATGCATGAGAATATGACATAACGGGGCAAGGCCGCTGATGTAGTGGTCTTGCTCTTTAATTTTTTATCCCGACGATGACGGGGAAAATGGCTATAGCCGTTATTTCCCGGCTGCGGAAAGGTCTTTCTGCTACACTAAATAGATTGAACGAATGAAGAGCGTTATGCCTGCGCAGCGGTTTATGTTCCATTCATTCGTTTCATCTAACAGATCAGTAGAGGAGGCCTTTCGGTGGAAACGAAGCTCGAAGGCGGATTTGGATTATTGCAAGCGGATCCTGGAGCGTTCGCCGTTCATTATAGTACGTATCGCGAAAATATTTTTTTCAGGCAAAGCTGGGAGCGGCGCTTGGCCATCTTCGGGGATGACGCGCCCTGCTATTGGATTACGTTTCGGACCAAGCGAATAGGCGGCGTCTGCCTGGAGCCCAATGAGCTCTCCTCCTTCTTTCTGGAGCCGCCGTATACAGATGTATATCAGGTACTGACCGTGTTAAAGAAATACCTGGCCGAGATATCCGACAAGGGGAAATCCATTCAAGCGTACGGAATACTTCCTTATCATGCGGAAGCGTTCACGCGGGCTGGCTTTGTATTGACGGAGGCAAGACGCGTGATGATTCGACCAACGGAAATTTGTCCGCCACCGGATTGGGGCACCGCCTTTCATATCATACCCCCCACTCACGAAAAATCGGAAGAAATCGCAGTGCTCTTCCTGGAATCATATTCAGGCGAGGATCACATCGGCTATCCGGCTGATAATACGATGGATCAGCACCGATCGTATTTGACGTCCTATTTTGCCCATAACACGGCAGGAATTTTAACGGATGCTTCGCGTCTGGTGGTAGATAAGCGGAATAACAAGCTGGCGGGCGTCTGCCTGATTTCGATTTGGGAGGACCTGCCGCTCATCTCGAATATCGCGGTTCTGCCGGAATACCGGGGCAAGCAAATCGCCACCAAGCTGATCACGCATGCGCTGACGGTATTGAATCCATCGTACGAGGTGCTTCGCTTGTTCGTAACCATCGGCAATCCTGCGGAATCTCTCTACACTAATCTAGGGTTTTATTCGGGATTGGAGCAGATGACATTCGGTTGGCAGCCCGTAGAATCATAGAATCAGACTTAGTGCGGACTTAGAACGAAATTACCCGACACTCGGAGGTACGAGTGTGAGAATGACGTTGCCGATTCGCGAATCGCTTGATTTATATATGCAGAAAGCAGATCAAGGCATCTTCTCCCGTTATTTCGCAACCTATTACCCGAATATGGTTTAGACCCTCCTGGGACCAGCTGTTCGATATCGCTAGCAGGAGTCATAAGGGGTATTGGATTATGAACGGGAGCAACAGATGGGATTTCGGTCCGAGGGTCATTACTCCATATTAAGATTATCCTAAAATTTTGTCGAATAAGGCTGTCCTTAAAAGCTATAAAAGCTTGCAGGGACAGCCTTTGGCGTTCTTCCGCATGCATCGAACCCAAGCTATTCAACGAAAGAGTGAAGAAGACGTAGCTTTTCGTATGAAAAACTGATCTACAAGAAGAAAGAGGTTTATTAACTAGATACATCCATCTTTTTCGCGTATTTTTTCGGCTTTTTTTGGATTTGTTTATTGTCAGACCGCCTGCTACATTTATGGCTGATACATTTTGTATTAGGGGGGGATACGATACGTTTCTTGCTGCATATTTCATAATTATTGAAGATTGGAGTGGTTATCATCTTACGCAAGTTTCTAGCAACCATCCTCTGTACGGTGCTGCTGCTCGGGGCAAGTCTTCCCGCTGCGGGCGCGAGCGGGCTCGGCCAATGGATCTCGTGGACGGATCAAGGCGATGCCTACAAGACGTTCGGAGCAAATGCCAATATTACGATTCATACCGGCAAGATGCAGATCATCCCTCATTGCCCCGAAGGCATTGCAGATGGCATCAATTCTTGGACCGACCTCTACATCGTAGAGAGCGGAAGTCTTTCGATACTGTCCGACGGCAAGGAGCTTGAAGATGTCGGAGGCGGCGGCCCCAACGCCGTCATGGCATTGTCCAGCGGGATCTTCATCTCGGAGACGATCGGGTATACAGGGCCCGATGGTAAAATCCCCCCTGGAGAGTATGCGATTGTATTCGATGAATGCCAGGACGGCAAGTTCAACTACCTGATCGACGGCGTTATCGACCCGGCCTTCAAGGTGGAATATACGACGGGCGTCGTTCCGCCGCTTGACCTCACGGAGCTGAAGGAAGCCGCAGAGAAAGAAGCAAAGCGTTGGGAAAAGTATAAGAAGTACGCGGAAAAGCTGTTTGCCCTCCAGAAAGCCGCCGATGCCGGCAGGAATCCGAATGAAAAGTTCGTCGATTTCCTCATGAGAAGCGGCCTCCAAGACCCCCGCACAATGGCGACGCTTCAACTAGCCAACCAGGCGAAGCATTACCAAGGTATTGCCGATGATCCTCCGGATCCGGACTTCAAGCATGTCACTCCCCTCGGCGAAAGGCCGATTCTTGATTTTCAAAGCAATCATCCTCTCGATCTAGCCATGCAATCACTAGCAAACGAAGCTGCGAACGAGCAAGCCATCACCCGCCAGCTGTGGACGCTGCTTGAACGTTATCAAGGCGCGCAGGCGGCCGGCGACACGAATTGGGCGTTGACCCACGCGATGGCATTGAATGACAACATCGATCTGCTGCTCAATCAATTGCAGCGCACGAGCCAGCGCGTCTCGCAGTTTAATCAGGCACTATCTGCGGACGGAGAACCGTTGAACGACAAAGCCGCAGGGCTGGAGCAGCTGCGTACGCGAGTAGCCGCCTCCGGGTTTACGGCTGATGAAATCCAATACTTGCGCAATTTGAACATGAGCGATGCCGAGATCGACCAATTCAAGTCACAATTCATCGCCGGGGATTTCGCCTTCACGAAGCAGGAGATGCTGGCTGAAGGTTCGGGTATTGTGAGTGATAATAACGTGCTTGGTGCGACTTTGGTGACGTTCGGCTCTCACATTGTCGATGTCATTAACCAACTGCTCAACGATCCGACGGTTCGCAATGATGATCCGGTCGCGAAAGCAGGAGGGCCCTATACCGCGAATGAAGGAACCGCGGTTGCGCTGAACGGTGCCGCTTCGACCAGCACCGCCGGCATAACGGCATACGAATGGGATTTGAACGGCGACGGCGTATTCGGGGATGCTCAAGGCGCAGCGGTCTCACATACGTTCATGACGTCCTTCCAAGGTTATATCGGATTGAAGGTAACCGATGCAGCCGGCAAGCAAGCGGTTGACTATGCGAAAGCGACGATCGCAGATGTAAACCGTGCGCCTGTCATTACGGCTCAATCACCGGCCAATCGCCAAGTGGAGCAGTACATCGGGAAGGCGGAGACGTTTAGCGTATCGGCCGCGGATCCGGATAACGATCCCATATCGACGGAATGGTTCGTAGACGGCGTCTCTTCGGGCAGCGGGAGCTCGTTTACATACCGGCCGGCAGCTGCGGGAATTCATACGATTGAAGCGGTCGTGACCGACGGAAGCCTGCTGGGCGGAGCGGTACGCGTCGACTGGACAGCGAAAGTGCTCCGGTCGATGCCGGCTGCCTTGACGCTTTCGCCGCAGAGCAAGACCGTGCGGGTCGGCGCGGTACACACGCTTACAGCGGCTGTTCTTGACGATCAAGGCCTTGGCGTGGCGGGAGTGCCGGTGACCATGACGATATCCGGGGCAAATCCGGCCTCATATACGGCAGCGACCGACAACAACGGCGTTGCGGCTTTCAGTTATACCGGCACGAAGACAGGCGACGACCAAGCGATAGCCCGGGCGGCTGGACTTACTTCGCCGGCAGCCGGCGTACGTTGGACGACAGCGGATGAGACGCCGCCGGTTACGACAGCCGCGCTGACTCCTGCCGTCCCTGACGGCGTGAACGGCAATTATAAATCTCCCGTCTCGATCACATTCACGGCAGAGGATGACAGCGGAATCGAGAAAACCGAATATCGCATTGACGGCGGAGAATGGCAGACTTATCAGTCGGCGCCAATCGTCGTATCGGTCGAGGGGGCCCATACGGTTGAATACCGGAGCATCGACCTGATCGGCAACGTTGAAGCGACGAAGCAAGTTTCGTTCACCATTGCCCAGCCGAAGCAGCCGCAGGCGTTATTCTATCCGGCCGGCCCCGGGAAGAACGTCGCTTTGCTGGAAGAGCGCGCGAAGGTGGAAGCCGTATCCAGCAACTACGACAGCGGCCACAGTGCGGAAAACATGCTGAAGTTTACTTACCACAACCCTTGGGCGACACGGGTGAAGGATAATCAGTGGGTGAAAATCAGTTTGGCCGACGGCAACCCGTACCTGATCGACCGAATTCAGATCAGGCCCCGCCCGTCTTTTGCAGACCAGCGGGTAAAAGATTTCGAGGTTGCCGTCTCGACGACGACCTTGGATGATGCGGCGTTTACGACCGTCATCAAATCGGCGACCGCCAACAATGGTGATCTGCAGGAATTCAAGCTGCCAAAGCCGGTGTGGGCCAAATATATTCTATACCGGCCGCTTACCAATCATGGGAACAGCTCCGTGACTTCCACCCAGCAGTTCAAAGTGAAAACCGGTTTAATTGGCGGCCAAACGGTCACGTTCCAGAACTTGTCCACGGATGAGGATAACGACATCGTGTCCTGGAAGTGGGAATTCGGCGACAACAGTCCGATCAGCGCGGAGAAGGAGCCTACGCATACCTTCCCGGGTCCCGGAACGTATCCGGTTAAGCTGACCGTAACCGATTCCCAAGGACATACCAGCAGCTACACGCTGGAGCAGACGGTCGAACCGGCCGACTTCGAATTTATGCCTCAGAACCCGAAGGAAGGGGAAACCGTTACCTTCGTTAATACCACGGCAGGCAGCGACGATGGTTTCATAACGTCCAGCAAGTGGTTGTTCGGAGATTCATCAACGACAACGGGAATGCCTGTAACGCATAGCTACAACGATAACAAAACCTATCCCGTTACGCTGGAGACTGTGACGAAGGATGGGAACGTGCATCGGGTCACGAAGGACATCACGACAACCAACGTGCCGCCTGCCGTTAGGGTCGGGGATGGCGCGACCTTGCTTGGCGGGCAGAACTATAGGACGGGAATCCAGATCTCCGATCCAGGGGGAGCGGATAAGCATACGTGCCATTGGGACTTCGGAGACGGAACCACTTCATCCTTATGCACCTTCGATCATGCCTATCCGGTCATGGAGAAGGATGCGCCGGATAAGCAGTATGAGGCCGTCGTAACGGTGAGGGACGATGACGGCGGCGAGGCGAAAGCCAGCATGACGTTCATCACCCGCGCGGAGCAGACTCCAAGACAGATTGCGTTCTATACGTTTGACGATACGTTCGATGACTTCTCGGGCAACGGCAATCATGGGAAACCCGCGGTAGGGAATCCGACGTTCGCCGAAGGAATCGTCGGGAAAGCCGCCAAATTCGACGGAAGAAGCGGCGTTACGGTCGAAGACAGCGATTCGCTTGATTTGTCTACGAACTTCTCCTTCTCGATGTGGCTTTACAAGGAGGATGCGGGATCTGGAGGCTATGCGCCGATATTGACCAAAGGGAACACGTCCGACTATGGGCCGTATTCCTTCTTGCACGATCCTTCCGGCAAATCGCCGGGCGTGCGGCTGGTCAGCGGCGATCGTCCGGGATACACGCATCTCTTCCCCGATACGCCGGTAGGCTTCAAGGAATGGTACTTATCCACGGTTACATGGGACGGCAAGATCATCAAGTACTATATTAACGGGGAACTGCGGGCCACCAGAGAATGGGCGGGCGTATTCAAGAATACGACCGAGAAGGTGACGATCGGGTTCGATCCCCCGGGAGCAACGGAATATTTCCGCGGGTTGATGGATGATTTCCGGATATTCAACTATCCTCTGACCGAGAAAGAAATCGATGAGCTGTACGACAGGAAAAATCCGGATGTCGTGCCTCCCGTTACGACAGCCGTCTCCACATCGGCCAGCGGCCCAGATCCCGTATCCGGCTGGCATAGGTCCGACATCACGATAACGCTCACCGCCACGGACGACAGCTCCGGGGTGAAATTGACGGAATACCGGATGAACGGCAGCGAATGGAAGGCTTATACGGCGCCTGTGGTGCTGCCGCAGGACGGGGTATATACCTTCGAATACCGCAGCACCGATCAGGCCGGCAATGTCGAGAACCCCCAATCGATGGAGCTGAAGCTCGATAAATCGGCCCCGATCACGCGCTATCACTTCGATCCGATCATGGCCGTCAATAAAGCCGGAAGACCGTACATTAGCGGGTTTACGGTCACCTTGCGGGCAGAGGAGCCGGTCAGCGGGTCCGGTATAAGAGGAACGCTGTATCGGATTAACGGCGGCGCCTGGATGCCGTATACCGGTTCATTCACGGCCATGGCCGGTACTACGCATATCGTGGAATACTACAGTACCGATCAGGCAGGGAATCCGGAAGTCGTTATGAACAAAATGGACTTTGCCAAAGGCATCTTCACAGGTGCGGGATCATTCTAAAACGAAGGGAGGCGGGCAGGTGGATCACGATAAACAAGCTTGGACCAAGCCGGAGCTGCAGACCCTGGATGTCAAGCAGACGGAGTACTGGGCTTATGTATACAACCCCGAAACGAATTTCTGGGAAGAGGTTTGGATCGATGAGAGTTAGTTAAATGAACGGATGATCAAACACAACCCGCTGCGCAGGCAGAATGTTCTTCCGATCGCTGTTGTTCCCGGATTTCTTCTGAATTGACGTGAAGAGGTTGATATCCGGGAACAAAGGCGACCGCTAACGCTTCTCCAGAATCATTCTTCCTGCTCCGCTCGTTGTGACGGTCATTCGTTCATTTGTAAAGGGAGTAAGAGAATGACTACCGTTCCGAACGCATATGATTAATCGTCCGGGAATCTGGGCGCTGCCTTGCAGCAAAACACATGAGCATAACGGTATCGTGAACAGCTTGGCGATCTGTTTGCATGGAAAAGTATATATCGTAACAAATATAGAACTTGTTATATTTTACCTAGTTAATGAATTCGCTTACACGTGTAATTGGATTATGGTAAATGGAAGGGGGATGCACATTTTTTCACCACTGCCTATTGACCATATTGAAAGCGTTTACAACTTTAACAAGGAGGTACAGCTATATGAGACATCAGATGAGATTTACAAGTATGGTTTGCGTTGTAATAATGCTTGTTTCCGTCTTATTTTTCTTTAGTCCGGAAAGGGCACAAGCCGGGTTCACAAATTATATTACGCGTGATGTGGATAAATTCATGGACGGTACGACCGAGTTTCGCTTTATCGGTTCGAACGTGCCGTTTCTTGGTAGGGCATGGATGGATCCGAACGAAATCGAGGACTTGATTCGGGGTGCCAGCATATCGGGCATTAACGTCATTCGCTTGTATCCTTTCGAGGTGAAAATGACCAGCGACCCTGAAGACGCCTATCGTCATGTGATGGCCCCCGGAAACTATAACGAGAGCGCCTTTAAGCTGTTTGACAAGGTTCTTCAATTGGCGAATCAGTACAATGTGCGGCTCATTATTCCTTTCGTGGACAAATACAATTATGTTGGCGGAGTTGCCGATTGGGCGGCATTCCGCAACAAAAGCGCCGATGAATTCTGGAGCGATCCGGAAATCAAGCAGGATTTCAAAGACTTTATCAATTACGTCGTTAACCGTACCAATACTTATACGAACGTGAAGTATAAGGACGATAATGCGATTATGGCCTGGCAGCTCGGCAACGAGCTTCATTCCACCGACAGCTGGACAAGCGAAATGGCCGCTTATTTCAAAAGTCTCGATGCGAATCATCTCGTTGGCGACGGAGGATATGTACGCGCTCAGGGAATAAGACAAAATGCGTTGGATGACCCCAATATTGATTTCATTGATCCGCATATATACAGATATCACAACTACTCCGATCCGATTGCCAAAATCAACGAATGGAGAAATACGACCAAAGGGAAGAAACCGTTGATTATCGGAGAGTTCGGGGATTTCTCACCCGAAGTGACCGAGCAGCTGCTCAGCACCGTACAGAACAACGGAACTTCAGGTGCGATGTTTTGGGCCACAATGCCCCATCACAAGATGGGAGGATGGCACTGGCAGCCGGTCGGAAATTGGGCATATTTGCGTTATCCGGGATTTGCAACTGGCGATTTTGCGAACGAATCGGTTACCATTGGCTTATTGCGAAGATATGCGTATTCAATCAAAGGCTTAACCGTTCCGCCATGGCCCGCCCCGGACACACCGGTTATGTTTCCCGCGAACTCCGTAAACACACTCTCTTGGCTGGGAGCTTCGGGAGCCGCTTCATATGACGTCGAACGCTCATTTAACCGGAAGGGACCTTGGGAAACAGTAGGCGCCGGAGTGACCGACGATATTACTATACCGCGCAATTATAATTTAATCGTACCGATATTCAGCGATTTGTCGGCCAAAAAGGGTAAGATTTATTTCTACCGGGTCAGGGCCAAAAATTCAGAAGGCTTATATTCCCCTTATTCCAACGTGATCGGACCGGTTAAATCGAACGGCGCCGTCATCATCGACAATGGCGGCAGCGGTTATAGCGAGTCGGGGACATGGGGCAACAGTTCTCTTCCCGACAGCTACGGTGGAAGCTCCCGTTACAGCAGCAATGCCGGAAGTACGGCCAAATGGACGCCAGACCTTCCGAAATCGGGATACTATAACGTATATGTCAGTTATCCTGCGAATCTAAACTCGAATAAGAACGCCCTATACACAATTTATCATGGCGGCAAAACAGATACGATTTTCATCGATCAGACGACAATGGGCAGAGGCCGATGGCGTCTGATCGATACGGCCTATTTCGATGCGGGAACGGATGGCTATGTGATGTTGACGGCGAGTTCCGGCTCCAACACAAGAGCTGATGCGGTCATGTTCGAACCGGTTAGCTTCGGGGACCATTTCCAAAGCGGTAGCGCTGCAAATTGGACGGTATTAAGCGGCAATTGGAGCGTAGCGGACGACGGCACCAAAGTATTGAAGCAAACCGGAACCGGCACTGCGGAAACGGTAACAGGGACCGTTTACACCGATGCAGCGATAACTGCGGCTGTCAAAGTGTATGATAAGACCGGCCCCAAGTCTTCTTCCGGCTTGGTCGCCAGAGCAAACGCCGATTTATCCAGCATGTACACGATGCAGATCAATTACGATGCGAACAAAGTCCAGCTTTACAAAAAAGTGAACGGCAGTTGGGTCAATCTTGGAGAAGCTCACATCGAAGCCAGTCCGGGCACGTGGTATTTACTGCGGATGGAGCTGGATGGCAGCTCCATTAAAGGTTTTGTCAACGGAGTGCAAAAAATCGACGCAAACGATTTGAGCTTGACCGACGGTTATATCGGCTTGAGAACCAACGGTCAGACAGCCGTATTCGATAACGTCTTAGTTACTCCGAGATGATATAGTAAAAACCCCTAGAATGCTGAATAACAAGCATTTTAGGGGTTTCTCATAGGGGAGATTCACTCGCAATGAATTATTCTTGTTTGCCCTCGGTGTATATTTCGAAAGTTATGCCGAACTTGTCCGTTACAATACCGTAAGCAGGGCTGAAGAAAGTTTCTTGCAGCGGCATACTCACTTGACCTTTTTCCCATGCAACCTCAAATAGACTTGCATGTTTTGCCTAAATTTGAATGGCGAACAACGAATTGCTAGTCATCCGGTACCAGGCACCATTCTGGTATTGGAACTTCGTACCGCTGGACACACGCACATGTTTATCCGAATGAGTGGAATAAAGGTACGTTTTGGAGTATTTCAACTTCCCGTAGTACACCGTGTATACAACCGAGCCGTCCGCGCCCAACTGATTGATGGAGATGCCGTCTCTTGAGTACCACGACTGTTTCCACGTCTGTGAAGCGGTTTCAAAGATCGGTTTGGTTTCACCTTCCGGCGACCGGACATACAAGGCCCAATTATCTTTTTCTTTATTATACTCCTGATAGGCAATCCAGCCGTTATTGATCTGATAGGATGGTCTCGGGTTGGGAAAAAAGCCATACCAAGGATTTAGGGCTAATGTGGTAATATTGTCATCGGCGTCACGCAATCGGAGCAACCACTTGTCGCTACTGTACCTTTTAACCTGGTAGATCATGTTTTTCCCGTCCATCAAAGGCCCGCTGTAGCTTTGGTAGCCGGCAGGCAGCACATACGTCATCAACGTACCGTCGGGATGCGACTTGTAGAGGTTCGAATTATAAGTTGGATCCGTGTAAACCACGGTTCCGTCAGCCGACAGATCAAAGCGGTTCATATTTGCAAAATGCGAATTCGGTAAGGTACGGGACTGTCCCGTAGCTAAATCCAGCACTCTATTGGTAAATACCGCAAAATTCCCTTTCACATCATAAACATCCGCACGATAATTGCCATTGGCAAGCTTTTGAACGTTTCCGTCGTTCCAATAATAAACTGAATGATAAGTAGGCCATCCGCTAGGGTCTGTAATAGATAAAGTATAGACTACGCCTTCGGTGGATAACTTTGCCGAATAGATCGTATAGTCTGACCCGGTGGCATCGTAAACCTTTACTTGGCTTCCATCCGTACGGTTGTGCAACCAGAGTACCTTATCGCCGGTTTCTTTCCAAATAATTCGGCTTTCGTCAAAGCCGAGGATGGTTCCGTTGAATTCGTTAAGGAGCACCTCGGAACTCCAATCATCAGCGGCCGAGGCCTGCAACGGCGGAAGCAGAATCAGCATCAACAGCGTAAATGCCCAAACAAAAGGGATAAATCGTCGTTTCATTAGTGCACCTCACCTATAAACTTATTTTTGTTGACTATCCATCGGTATTTCGTTTTAAACTTGTTTTGATTAAATAAACACCCCCTTGTGTCGAATTCACAGAAAAACATGTTGTAGTTGAGAAGGCAGGGTCTGAAAAGAATAACATTCAGCAGAATCACCGAAAGATCGTTATCTGAGGCCCTCACGGGAATTCATCTCTTTGTTGTTTCTTTCGGTAAAATGAGTAAGGTTATTCAATTTGAATAATAATATACTACAATATATTCGTATTGAATTTTCCCTTTTGGGGGTAAATTACAAAATTAACCAAACATTTGTAATTCTTGAAAGTTTCAGGCTATGGTTATGCATTTTGTACTATTTATTAAGCTGACACGGTAACGAGTTCTAACGCTAAAAAAAACCGACCTTTCAAGATGCGAACAGGGTCGGTTATATTGTTTGATGGAAATCACTCGAATCAACTTATTATTCAACCCTGGAAAACTCCCTTTTTCCGGAAACAAACCCATCCTCGCGGGAAGGACTTAATGACATATATAAAACAAAAACTTGGACTAGAAAAACTTTTTAGAAATGTGGCAATGATCGGCGATGGAGTCAATGATGTCCCTGCACTCGCGGCTTCAACCGTTGGGATTACCGTGGTCGGAGCCGGTACGGATACGGCCCTTGAAACTGCAGATACTGCGCTGATGGCGGACGATTTTTAACAAACGATCTTTGGAGCTATTTGGCCCCCCAGCTCGTTCAGTCGGGCTGCCAAGCGAACGACCAGCTCTAAGCCGAGCAAGATCGTCCCGTCTAAGACCCGGTAGGTTCCATTGGCCAGCTTTTCCTCCTTCGCGTTCCCGAAGCCTTCAGGGAAGAAGAGATTAGGAACGGCGGCCTTTTTTTGCAACGCCTGCCGCTACGCTTGGACTCTACTACAGCCCTC
Organism: Paenibacillus spongiae; assembly: GCF_024734895.1. Classification (NCBI taxonomy): domain Bacteria; kingdom Bacillati; phylum Bacillota; class Bacilli; order Caryophanales; family Paenibacillaceae; genus Paenibacillus; species Paenibacillus spongiae. The sequence goes on along the minus strand of NZ_CP091430.1, from coordinate 5,961,574 downwards.
CGGCAGTTCAAGGGGCTTTCGCGGCATATCCTCTCTACGTTCCGGTATTCCACGACCCCTAGACTTGCCGAGCCATCTACCCCCGCCACATCACTTTGCGCTGCGTGGGGCCTCTAGATGGCGATCGGGGGCAGCGGCATTCACCCCTGCTGCTGCAGTATTCGTTTGCCAAGCGGCAGACTGGTATGGCCGCAAAATCAATCAATGGGGGATTGAAGCAATGATAACCAATAACATTTACACCATAAAACAAGTCAAGGAGAAGGGTGCACGGTATGACCTTGATTCTAAGATAATACGTTCTCCGCGTGATGCCTACCACATCATTCAAACTGTCCTAGACCTTGAACATGAGGCTTGTGAAAAGTTCGGTATCTTGACGCTTAACACAAAAAACGCCGTCGCGGGGGTACATATTATTTCTATCGGAAATCTTAACTCCTCAATCGTGCATCCTAGAGAAATTTTCAAAGCAGCAATCCCTAAATAACGCTGCATCGATTGTATGCTTCTATAACCATCGGAGTGGGAATACGACAGCATGCCAAGAGGATATAAGCATAACTCGGCGCTTGGTCGAAGTCGGAGAACTGATGGGAATCGAAGTACTAGACCACATTATTATCGGTGAAAGCCAATTTGTTAGCTTAAAAGAGCAGGGTGTCGCCTTCTAGTGTAATCGAAGGATGGCCGGGAAACCGGCCTAACTTTCACATAAATGAAGCTTGCTGCGATAGCACTTAAGGGGGCTATTACACTACATGAGTTGAGTGCAACTTAACCGTTTGACAGCGTCGTTGATAGAATTTCTCCTCTTAGCTTGATTAGCAAGATAAGCTGATCCAGGGTATATGAATGCATAAAGAAACCTCTCCTTATTGATGGTTGGTCATGCTTCCATTCTGACAAGGAAAGGTTTCTTTTTTATTTTTGGGGATGATCAGTTAAACCATAACGAAGAAGGTCGAATGATTCTGAAGAAGCGCCAGCGTTCGCCTTTGTTTCCGGATTCCAACCATTGTCCAATTTAATCAAGGAGTCCGGAAACAACAGCGATCGGAAGAACATTCTGCCTACGTAGCGGTTTATCTACACCAAATTCTTGTCCATCGCCTTGCAGATCAGCGCGGCGAACAGGCTGTTGGACCAGGCGAACCATTCGCGGGAGAAATCTGCCGGATCGTCCGGATGGAAGCCTTCATGCATATAGCCGGTATCGGCATCCGTACTGATCAGCATCTCGATCAATGCCTTGATTTCCTCGTCATTATCAGCGGTCAGCGCCTGCATGGACAGCGCCATGTGCCATACATAGCCTCCCGGCGTGTGCGGACTCCCGATCCCCTTGGCCAGCTTGCCCTCGAAGTAGAACGGATTGTCATGACTCAGCGCAAAGCGGCGCGTATTCTGATAAATCGGATCATCTACCCCTACATACCCGATATAAGGGATCGAAATAAGCCCCGGTGTACCCGCATCGTCCATCAGGCAGTAATTGCCGTAGCCATCCGTTTCGTACGCATAAATTTGTCCGTATTTGGGATGATTGACGATTCCGTAAGCACGGATGCCGTAATCGATTTCCCGGCGCAGCTTGTCCGCCCGCTCAGCCAGATTCTTATCCTGGTAAATCGCAGTGGCAATTTCGATGATATGTCCCAGCACGACGACCGCAAACATATTGGCAGGAATGTTGTATCCGAACAGGTTGGCGTCATCGCTCGGGCGGAAGCCCGACCAGGTCATGCCGGTATAGTTGACCGGAAGCCCGCGCCCTTCGTTCTGCAGTGTTTCGGTTTCCTTCTTCGTTTGACGGATAAAATGGTACGTCGACCGCTGCTCATGACGCTGTTCGGTGATCATCACCTGCACAATGGACGTGAGCGCCTGATAGCAAGCATCGGTGAAAATATCGGTCTGCCCGGTTTCTTTCCAGTACGAATAAAGCAGCTGCACGGGAAAGCACAGGGAGTCGAGTTCATATTTGCGCTCCCACATCCATGGGTTCAAGCCGCAATCGTCGGTTTCCAGGTAATGGCGGTCGTTGGCGGTTTCATTAAAGGCGTTGGTGTAGGGATCGATGTTGATATAGAAAATCTGGCGGGCAATCAAGCCGCCGATGATGCGCTGCAAATCTTTGTCGTCCTTGGCAAACGGAATATAGTGACGGACCTGTTCGGTAGAATCGCGCAGCCACATGGCCGGAATGTCGCCCGTGAAGACGAATGTCGTTCCGTCGCCTTGCAGCTTCGTTGTCGTTTCGAGCGTGTTGGGGAAACAGTTCCGGAACAGCTGCTGCAGCTTGGGACGATGGGCAAGGCGCTGATCGGCTTCGTCCATAAATTGTTTGATGGCGTATGGAAGTGTCATGTTGAATGCCTCCTGATTGGGTTTAAACTCTCAAGGGCAGGATTGCACAAGAGCGGCAGATCCAGCAATATGTATCATTTGCAGGTGAATGCCACAGGTCAAAAACAACACATTGCACTATCAAGGCGTGAATAACCGCTCTTGTCATATCCGCCTTCCCTTGGGCGGGGGATTAGCGGGGAAGCCTTGATAATGCTGGGGTTGACGGAGACTTGCCGATGACGGAGCAGAACCTACATATTTACGGTCCCGTCGATTTTTCCTTACAATTCATTCATACCCGGCAGTATCCGGTTGTTGTAAGCGGTGACAACGAGAACGGGAGAGGAAGGAGAGAAGAGATGAAGGGAAAGGGGCAGCAAGCTGTACAGCCTACTCTTCGACCGTCAGGCGGAATCGGCAAGAAAATATGGCAAAACTGGGAACTGTATTTATTTATCGCACCCGCATTTTTGTATTTTGCCATCTTCCATTACGGACCTATGTACGGCATTCAAATCGCATTCAAAAACTTTATTCCATCTAAGGGGATCTTCGGAAGCGATTGGGTAGGCTTTCAGCATTTTGAACGGTTTTTTAACTCGCATTATTTTTGGGACTTGCTATGGAACACCTTGAGCATCAGCTTCCTTGAGCTGGCGATCGGTTTTCCGCTCCCGATCATACTGGCGCTGGCATTCAATGAAATACGGACCGGCTTCTTCAAGAAAACGGTGCAAACGATTACGTACGCGCCGCACTTTATTTCGATGGTCGTGATGGCGGGCATGATTATTACATTCCTGTCGCCGTCCACCGGGATGATCACCAGATTGATTGAGCTGTTTGGGATCGAAGCGCCGCAATTTCTGAATGAGCCGGCTTGGTTCAAAACGATCTATGTCATCTCGGGGGTGTGGCAGAACGCCGGCTGGGGGACCATTATTTATCTGGCCGCGCTGTCGGCCGTCGATCCGCAGCTGCATGAAGCGGCGATCGTGGATGGCGCAAGTCGATTCAAACGCATGCTTCATATTAATTTGCCGACCATTATTCCGACGATTACCATTTTGCTCATCCTGAATACCGGGAATATTCTGGGCGTGGGCTATGAGAAAATTTTGCTTCTGCAAAATTCACTGAATATGGAAGCCTCAGACGTCATATCCACATTCGTTTATCGTACAGGCTTGGTCAGCGCGCAGTATAGCTTCTCTACGGCAGTCGGACTGTTCAATTCGATCGTGAATGCGATTATGCTGATCACGGTGAACCAGATTGCGAAGCGTACGAGCGACAACAGCTTATGGTAAAAGGAGGGGGATGAGGCTATGGTGACGTCAGTCAGGGAGACGAAGTCGGACAAGCTGTTTCTGGCGCTAAACTATATGTTCCTGGCAGTGGCTCTCGTCGTTGTGCTGTATCCGCTGCTGTACATTGTCAGCGCCTCGATCAGCAGTCCGCAGGCTGTCAATTCCGGCGAGATGTGGCTGTTTCCGAAGGGAATTACGCTGGATGGATACAAGCTTGTATTCGACAATCCGAAAATATGGAACGGCTATATGAACACGATTATTTACACGGTGTTAGGCACGCTGCTGAATCTGGCCGTTACGCTGCCTGCAGCTTATGCGTTAAGCCGTTCGGACTTTGTCGGCCGCAATTTCTTCATGGGGATGTTCCTGGTCACGATGTTCTTCAATGGCGGCTTGATACCGACGTATCTGTTAATCAAGAACTTAAACTTGATCAACACCATGGGAGCGCTGATTCTGCCTGTGGCAGCATCTGTCTGGAACATCATTGTGGCGCGTACCTTCTTCCATTCCACGATTCCAAAGGAATTGCAGGAGGCGGCCCATATGGACGGCTGTACCAATTTCAAATTGTTTATCCGCATCGTGCTGCCTTTATCGGCGCCGATTATAGCGGTGATGGCGCTGTTCTATGGAGTAGGCCACTGGAACAGTTACTTCCCTGCTTTGATTTATTTGAACGACGAGGTGAAGTATCCCCTGCAGATGGTGCTTCGTCAAATTCTCGTTCTGCAAGAAATGTCTGCGGAAACGACGGGAGCCGCCATTAGCGGCGACATTGCGCAAGCGATGAATAACAAGGCGGAAATCGCCTCACTGGTCAAATACGCCGTCATTATCGTATCTACGCTGCCGGTCGTTATCTTGTATCCGTTCCTGCAGCGGTATTTTGTCCAGGGGGTCATGATCGGCTCCGTCAAAGGGTAACCGCCTGCGAAGGCGCTTTAGGTTCCATTCAATCGTTCCGCTACCATTAACGGTAATAGATGGAGGCAGCATGCAAGATGCCTTCGTTTGTTATAGCATTAAGATAATCGAAAAGGGAGGATTACGCATGCAACAGAGAAGAAAAGGCTTGGCACTGCTCGTATCGGCGACTATGCTGGTCGGGCTGCTGGCAGGCTGCGGCTCGTCCAACAACAACAAAGAGGGCGAGAATGCGGCGGCCGAGGTAAACAAGGAAGGGTTCCCGATCGTGAATGAGAAGATTTCATTGACGATGATGGCGCCTGACGTTGGTTTGCAAAACTGGAACAACATGGCTGTATTGCAGCAGATGGCGGAAAAATCGAATATTAAGATGGAGTTCCAGAACGCGCCGAAGGATAGCTTCGAAACGAAGAAAAACCTCGTATTTGCCAGCGGCGAATATCCGGATGTGTTCTATGCGGCCGGCCTGACGCCAGCAGAGCAAATGAACTACGGAGAGCAGGGTATCCTGATTCCGCTGGAGGATTTGATCGAGTCGCACGCGCCGAACTTTAAAAAGGTGCTGGATGAAAATCCGAATGTGCGCAAGTCGATCACGGCTCCGGACGGACATATCTACTCGCTGCCGGTTGTGGAGTTCAACCAGCCTTGGTACCGCAACCCGCTGTGGTACAATGGCGATTTTCTGAAGAAGCTGGGCGTAGACAAGCTTCCTGAAACGACGGAAGAGCTGTACGCCTTCCTGAAGAGAGTGAAGGACGAAGACGCGAACGGCAACGGCAAGGCGGATGAAATTCCGCTCTCCTCGGTCAACCTGCGCGATATCCGCACATGGCTGCTGGGCGCATACGGTGTCTATGAGGAAGAGATCTATGTAGACGATAAGGATGTCGTTCACTATACCCCTGTAGAGGAAGGATATAAACAATATCTGACCTTCCTGAACCGACTGTGGAGCGAGAATCTGCTGGATCACGAGACATTCTCCCAAACGGCCGAGCAGAAGAAAGCCAAAGCGCAAAACAATCAAGTGGCCTTATTCTCCGATTGGCATGCTTATATGACCCTTGGCGGAGAGCCAAGCATGGACGATCCGATGTTTGCGCCTGTCAAGAGCGAGATGGTAGACGCTCCCGTCATAGCCAAGAACAGAGGCGTGACGACCGGCGCATTCGCGATTTCGAGCACCAATGAATATCCGGAAGCTTCGATGCGTTGGGTGGATTACCTGTACGGCTATGAAGGCGCGACGCTCTTCAATAAAGGGCCGGAAGGCACGCTGTGGAAGTACACGGACAAAAATACGCTGACCAAGGAATATCTGCCTGTGCCAGGGGGCGGCGATCGCGAGGAATACCGCGCTACATTAACGCCTAACTACGGCATTCCGGCGCCGACGATTTCGATTCCGGAAACGTCTAAGGGGCTTCTGACGGAATTTGATGCGTGGGTCGAAAATGAATCGAAAACGAAGCTGCTGGACAAGGGGGCCAGAATCCCTTATCCGACCCTGTTCCTGACTTCAGAAGAGCAGGCGGAAGTGACGACGTTAAGCTCCGACCTGACGACTTATGTGCGTCAAATGGAAGCGAAGTTCATTACCGGCGCGGAGCCGCTTGCCAACTGGGACGGTTACTTGAATACCATTAATAAAATGGGCGGAAACCGGATGGCCGAGATTTATCAGGCCGCCTACGACCGCTGGAAAGCAAATTAATACGAGCAGACCGCACATGATGTTTGGCCCAGCTCTTACGGCTTGTGGACTCGTCCGCAGCCGAAGAGCTGTTGGTGTGCCCCCTCTGGGATAAGGATCGCTCATAGAGCGGCTGGAGGTACTTAGAAGGGCGCCCCGCGGCATCGCCCTTATGAAATTCACATGCATCTGGAGGAATAACGATGAAAATTACGAGACATCCCGACAATCCCATTGTCGTGCCGGGAGGCTATGATTGGCGCAAAGTGACGGTGTTCAATCCGGCTGTCATTATCGACAATGACAAGTTCTATATGGTTGAACGGACAGCGGAGTCGCTGACGCCCTGCAAAAACTTTCTGGGGCTGCTGGAAAGCGAGGACGGCGTTCACTTTACGCATGTCAAGGACGAGCCGATTTTGACGCCGGACATGCTGGGCTTCCCGTACGGCAGCGTACAGGACCCGCGTCTGGTCAAAATCGACGGCACGTTCTACATGAACTATGCGCTGCGCCCTTGCGCCATGAGCTATTACCCGACTGGAGCGGGCGTGCCCGAGCGGTCGATACCGAAGTATCCGGACGGATGGGGCGAGCAGGAGGGGCACTGGCTGACCCGCTCTTCCATTGTGAAATCCGATAATCTGATTGATTGGGAGTTTGTCGCCGATACGACGCCGCTGGACATTAATGACCGGGATAACATCTTATTCCCCGAGAAGATTAACGGCAAATTTGCCCTGCTGCGCCGTCCTGAGGAATATGTCGGCGAGGCTTACGGTACGGAGAAAGCGGCCATGTGGATCACGTATTCCGAGGATCTGATTCATTGGGAGGAGCCGAAGCTGCTGATTAAAGGGGAGAACCCTGCTTGGGAATCCCGCAAGATCGGCGGGTCGACGCCGCCGGTGAAGACGGATAAGGGGTGGCTGGTGCTGTATCACGGCGTGGACGATCAGGTTGTATACCGGGTAGGCGCCATGCTGCTGGATTTGGAAAATCCGGAGAAGGTCATTGCCCGAACGCATAATTTCATTATGGAGCCGGAAACGTATTACGAAAAATTCGGTTACCAGATCCCGAACGTCATCTTCCCGACCGGCAATGTCGTGAAGGACGGCCTGCTGTACATTTACTACGGTGTTACCGATACAGCCATCGCGCTGGCGACCGTGCCGCTGGACGAACTGGTAGACTATATTCTTAACGAGCCGAAATAAAGCGGCTTAAGAGGGGCAACCGGAAGGAGTACATCTGTCCGCTTGCCCTTCCGGCCGTCCTATAATCTAAGCTTCCGCGAAGCTGCCGCCGCTGCTCTGCTTGCGGTATTGGCCGGGCGTCAGGCCGGTTTCCTTCTTGAATTTGCGGATAAAGTTAGGCGCGTCGAGATAGCCGACGCTTTCAATGATGATCTGCAGCGGATCGTTGGTTGTAACGAGCAGCCGCATCGCTTTATTAACGCGCAGCTGCCAAATGTATTGCGAGAAGTTCACTTGAGTCTTCTCTTTGAAGCTACGGCTCAGATAAGAGGTGGAGACCGAGAACTTCAGCGCAATGTGCTCCAGGCTAAGCGTGTAATCGGCAAAATTCTGCTCGACGTACATGACGATATCGTCAATGAGGGAAGGCTGGCCGGTTTCGGTATTGCGCTGCACCTGTTGGCATATTCGCGAAGCGAGCGAAACCATCTTCAGCTCGAACTCTTCCAGCGTCTCGAAGGAAGTGAAGCTGTTAATGCTGCCGAATTCCTGATTCATTCTCAGATCCGCAGCCGTGCGCAGCAGCGTATTGAGCAAATCGTAGCAGATCAGCCTCAGGACGGGAACCGTCAGCTGCTCCTGCTTGATTTCCTCGATCATGCCGGCAATCATCGGCAGCGCAACCGTCTCATTGCCCTGCTTGAGGCTCTGTTCCAGCTTGAGCACGGACTTACGGGATAACCAGAAGGTTTCCTCGTTCGCCGTCTTCAGCGTATGCAGCTGCTCAAAGAACGTAATGCGCTCTTTGCTGCCGGATACCCGGTTTTCAAGCGCGGTAGACGCTTCGACGAAGGATTGGTTGACACTGGCTATGTTATTGTACAGCGTTCCGACACCGATGTGAGGGAATGCGTGCGAATGATCCATCACCATGACTTTAATCGCGTCTATGACTTGCAGGACCAATCGGTGCAGCGCTTCCGGCGGTTCTGCCGGCAAGGAGATCATAAGCGCAAACCGGTCTCGCACCGAGAACTCCACGCCGTAGACGCGGGCATTCAAGGCAGGAAATTCGACCTGGCTCAGCAGCTCCTGCAGCAGCAGTTGATCCGGGTGCTGCGCATCGTCCCCGGGAGCATCCTCCCAGGCGAGGACTGCGGAGAAGTAAGCAGCTTCGGAATCTGTACGCTCCAGGCCGCTCTCCCTGACCATGCGCTCGATTTCCGGATCATCCGGCTTCCCGTGCTTGAGCAGCAGCATCAGACACTGATTGCGGACAAACGGCTCCTGCCAATTGACTCTCGCATTGTAATCATGGATGGTCTGGCTGATCCATTCCCACTCGTTGCGGATTTTGACCGCTTCGCCGCCGGATTGCAGACTTGCGAATTCCACCAAGCTCTTGATCGGGTGGTATTGCCGCTTAGCCAGAATCATCGCTGCGACGATGCCGGTCACGACGGTGATGGCGAACACCAGCATAATCAGCGTTTGAATGTGGGCGACACGTTCAAAGAATTGATAAGTCGGCATAGTCGTCACGTAGCCCCAGCCGTTCTCGCTGGATTTGACGACAACAACCGAATTCTGTTCGCCATCCAGCTCAATGCTATGTATGCCTGGCTCCAGTCCGGACAGGGACATCAGCGATTCGCCGGACAGGCTCTTGCCGTTCGTGCTTTGGGTCAATATCTCGCCAGCGGGAGAGATCATAAAGCTGCTGCCGGCAAACCGGTTCAGGATCGAATCCATGACGCCCGTAAGCTCGGATTCCCTCAGCATATACATGACCGCTCCGTAGGGGTACGGATCGTTCGGCTTGATGGGGATCAGCAGCGTAAGCAGCCTTTCCTGACGCGAATAGACCGTTACCTCCTCCGCAGGGCGAATGAACGGCTGTTTGGCTTCATTAAGCGCTTTCAGCAGCTCGTTGCTATCCCAATTTTGGTAGCGGTACACGCGGTTGAATAGATAGCCGGCGTCTGTCATTCCCTGATAGGAAAAAATATTGTCGCTGCCGTGATAGAACAGGAACAGGTCTTCGACGATGCCGCTATAGGCGGTATAATTCGCAAGCGACGAGATGGCTTCTCTGCTGTGGTAAGGATGATTGACCATATAGGGCGTCAAATGCTCGTCGTAGGAAATTTTGCTGGCTATATCATACAGATCGGACATCAGGCCGTCGATCGTCATTTTGACCTGATTCAGCTGATTGACATTGGACTGTTCGATTTCGGACCGTAAATTGGATACGGCATTCTCATAGACAAAGATTGTAACGCCTGTAAGCGGAACCAAAAATATGACAATGTAAGATAGGGCGTATTTCAGAAGCAGTCTTGATTTGAAATGGCTCCAGTGCGTTCGGGCTTTCGCTGCAAGCGCTGTCGCCCTGCTGAATGCTGCAGGCACGAGAATCCCCCTTTATGTTGAGTAGTATCGTAATGTTAATGTAGGCATCGGAAGAACCGTATGCGACGATGAATCTATTTTGAAAAGCATCGAGATACTCTATTAAACATTATAACGTTATATTCATTTTATTACTATAATGTGTTAAGCTAATTTTGGAAAGCAATTATTGGGATCATCAGCCAATTGCTAGGTTAGGAAGGGTGAAGCAACGATGGAACTGGTATTGCGCAATGTGAAGCTGCTTGGCGGCCAGCCGGCAGACATTGTCATCAGAGACGGCATCACGGAACGAATCGCTCCCGCCGGGCAGGGGAAGGGCAGCCAATATGTGGACGGTACGGGTCTATATGCTTCAAGCGGCTGGATCGATCTGCATGTTCATGCGGATCCGGAGCTGGAACCCTATGGAGACGAGATCGATGAAATCGGCATCAGGCAAGGGGTTACCACTATTGTGGATGCGGGAAGCTGCGGGGCCGACCGGATTGGCCGGCTCTTCGTCAATGCAGGCCGTGCGCAGACGCGCGTGCTGGCTTTTCTGAATATTTCGCGGATCGGGCTGCTCCGGACTGATGAGCTGTCAAGCCTGGAATGGATTGAGGAAGCCAAGATCGGAGAGGCCGTCAGGCAATACGCGGATTTTATCGTCGGCTTGAAGGCGCGGATCAGCCGCAGCGTTGTCAAGGAGCAGGGTCTGGAGCCGCTGCGGCTGGCTCGCAGGTTCGCAGACACATACGGCCTGCCGCTGATGGTGCATATCGGATCCGGTCCGCCTGCAATCGATGAGGTGCTGCACTTGCTGCAGAAGAAGGACATCGTTACGCATTTTCTCAACGGCAAGGCCAATAATGTATTCGGGGCGGATGGGAAGCCGCTGCAGGCACTGCTCGATGCGATTGACAGAGGCGTTCATCTGGATGTCGGGCACGGGACGGCCAGCTTCTCGTTTCAGGCGGCGGAGCTGGCCAGGCAAGCGGGAATCAAGCCGCATACGATCAGCACGGATATTTACCGGGGCAACCGGCTGAACGGTCCGGTATACGGCATGTCCGACACGCTGACGAAATTTTTGCTCCTGGGGTACCCGCTTGAGGAAGTGATCGCGATGGCGACGTCCAATGCGGCAGCCTGGCTTGGCCGGCCGGAGCTGGGGCGGATTCGTGCAGGAGAGCCTGCCAATCTGACACTGTTCGCGGTAGAGAACGGAGTGAAGAAGCTAACAGATTCGGAGGGTGAGGAGCGCACCGCCGATCGCTATATTGAAGCAAAGGGAGTGGTTGTTAATGGATCATTCATTGCATGCTAAATACGGGCTCAAACGGGTCGTCAATGCAAGCGGACGGATGAGCATTCTGGGCGTATCCGCGCCAACGGACAGTGTCATGGAAGCGATGAAGCAAGGCGGACAGCAGTATGTGGAGATGGCGGAGCTTGTACGGCGTTCCGGCGAATACGTCGCGGACATTCTGGGTGCGGAAGGAGCGGTCGTCGTCAACTCTGCGTCCAGCGGGATCGCGCTTTCCGTTGCTGCCGTCGTGACGGAGGGCAATCCCCGTGTCAGCTTGCGGCTGCACCAGGAGCACGTGCTCAAGAACGAGATCATTATGCTCAAGGGGCATAATGTGCAATATGGCGCGCCCGTCGAAACAATGGTTTACCTCGGAGGAGGCTCCATCGTCGAAGTTGGCTATGCCAACGAGGGGCGCAAAGAGCATATCGAGGAAGCGATCTCCGATCGAACCGCCGCTATTCTATACGTCAAGTCCCACCATTGCGTGCAGAAAAACATGATTAGCGCCGAGGAAGCCTGGGAAGTCGCCCAGCGCCGCGGAGTGCCGCTAATCATAGATGCTGCGGCGGAGGAAGATATCCGCAAGTATGTGAAGTGCTCGGATCTGGCGATATACAGCGGGTCCAAAGCGATTGAAGGCCCTACCTCAGGCATTGTCGGCGGCAAACGCAAATATATCGACTGGCTGAACGTTCAGCTGCACGGCATCGGGCGCAGCATGAAGGTCGGCAAGGAGACGATATTCGGACTGCTGCAGGCGCTGGACGAATATATGAGCAAAGCAGATAAGAGCCAGCAGGAGAAGGCCGCGCTAGAGCCATTGCTTGCCTTGTCCGCCCTGACGGGAGTAAAGGTCAGCATCGTGCAGGACGAAGCGGGCCGTGCCATTTATCGGGGAAGAATCCACATTGACGCGGCTGCGGCGGGCATCGGGGCGCAAGCGGTGAACGATCAGCTTCGCGAAGGTGATATTGCCGTCTATACGCGCGATTACGGCGTTCGTCAAGGGTATTTCGATATTGATCCGCGCTCGCTGCAAGGAGATGACCTGCAGGTCATCGCGGGCAGAATCCAAGAGATCGTAGGAGGGGCAAACCATGTCTAGCATCTATGAACGCATGTATAAGAAGAAGGCGGCCTTAAATGTACTGACGAACTCGATCGATAACGCCAAGCAGATCTACGAGGCGGCGGAAGGCCAGGTGTTGGTAGGGGTATTGTCCAAAAATTATCCGAATGCAGCCGAAGCGGTCGAGGCCATGAAGGCGTACGGCGCCGCAATCGACGATGCGGTGTCCATCGGTTTAGGGGCGGGCGACAACCGCCAGGCGGTAGTAGTATCGGAAATTGCCAAGAGCTATGCAGGCAACCATATCAATCAGATTTTCCCGGCCGTCGGTATGACGCGCGCCAATCTGGGCGCCAAGGACAGCTGGATCAACGCTCTTGTGTCGCCGAGCGGTCAGGTCGGATACGTGAATATATCGACAGGCGTGATCAGCGCAGGCATTGCGGACAAGGCGATCGTCCCGGTCAAGGCGGCTATTGCGCTCGTACGCGATATGGGCGGCAATGCGCTGAAATATTTCCCTATGCAAGGCTTGAAGCTGGAGGAGGAATACAGGGCGGTAGCCAAGGCATGCGGTGAAGAAGGCTTTGCCTTGGAGCCGACGGGCGGCATAGATTTGGACAATTTCAAGCCGATTGTAGAAATTGCATTGCAAGCGGGCGTGCCGCAGATTATCCCGCATGTATATACCTCTATCATTGATCAGGCAACAGGCGCGACGAGGATTAAGGATGTGGAGCTGCTGCACCGCACACTGAATGCGCTAGTGGATCAATATGAGTAAAACAGCCGCATTCGGCGAAGTGATGATGCGTCTGGAAGTCCCCGGATACGGAACGCTGTCGCAGGACAATCAGTTGAAATACTCCTTTTCGGGAAGCGGGGTCAATGTCGTATCGGCATTGGCCCGCTATGGACATGAGAGCTATCTGGTTACGACGCTGCCGGACAACCCGCTCGGCGAAGCCGCGCTTGCCCATTTGCGCAAGCTTGGCATTGCGACCTCGCTGGTGAATCGGGGCGGCAAATATGTCGGCATGTATTTCTTGGAGCATGGCTTCGGCGCTCGTCCGGGCAGGGTGACGTATACGGATCGTCTGGGCAGCAGCTTCAATACGGCAGCATACGACGGTAGTCTGTTCAACAAGGCGGCGCAGCAGGTTGACCTTATGCATTTTTGCGGTATTACGCTTGCCATGAACGACAATGTGCGGGATGCGATGAAGCGGCTTGCTCGGGAAGTCAAGCGCTGCGGGGGCCAGATTGTCTTCGATTGCAATTACCGGCCTTCCTTGTGGGGCGATGATGGCTATGAGAAAGCCCGGCCGCACTACAAGGAGATGCTGGAGCTGGCGGACATCGTCCTCATGAATGAGCGGGATGCGCTTCATATTCTTGGACTGAAGACATCCGCGCAGGGGAGGGCGGATCAGTTAAAGGATGTGATACCGCAGGTGGCGAAGCAGTATCAAATCCGGACCATAGCCGGCACCCATCGGCAAATCAACGGGGACAATACGCATACGCTCACGGGATACGTATATGGGAACGATGATTTTTACTTCGCCAGAGAGCGGACCTTCTCGGTATATGACCGTGTTGGAGCGGGCGATGCCTTTGCCAGCGGCATTATACATGGCGTGCTGCAGGCGATCCCGTATCAGCAGACGGTGGAGTTTGCATCGGCTGCGGCGATACTGGCGCATACCGTGCCTGGCGATACGCCAATGGCGTCCGACGATGACGTGCTTACGGCGATGACGGATCATATAGGCGATGTGGAAAGGTAGCGTGAAAGCCGTGTCCATTACGCGGAAGAAAGGGCCATTATATCTGCAAATCAAGAAGATCATCAAGGACCGGATTATGCATGGCGTATACCCGCTGGGCAGCAATATTCCTGCTGAGCCGCAGCTGGAGCAGGAGTTTCAAGTGAGCAAAATGACGGTCCGAAACGCGATCCGCGAGCTTGCGGAGGAAGGCTACGTCGAGAAGAAGAGCGGAGTCGGGACGATTGTGCTGCGCAACACCTCGTTATCCAAGCTATCCAAGGGCAAGCGGTTTACGGAGCTTCTGGTAGAGGCGGGGCACCGGATGGAGAAGCGGCTGATCGCATCGGGCCATGTTTCATTGGAGAGCGGAACGGAACTGCATGAGCTGTTCGGCGCTTCGTGTCACCGTATGGAGCGGTTATATTTGTTGAATGATCAGCCGTATATTCATTTCATCCACTACATCACGCCGGCCATCAGCTTTCCGGACGAGCTGGCCGCGTCGGGGCAGTTGTTTGCATCGCTATACGACTGGCTGGAAGAGAAGCAAATTGCGCTGGAAAATTTCCGCGACAGCTTCCTGGTCGAAACGGCAGCGCCAGGCAGCGCCCGATTGCTGGGGATCGAGGAAGGAACTTCCGTATTGAAAAGGCTGCGGTATTCCTTCGACGGCGACGGGAATGTGATCGAATGCAGCATCGGCTATTACAACACGGCGCTGCAGCCGTATTTGGTCGATTATGATGCTTGATGGTCTTAAGGTTAAGCTGCAATCAAACAAGCCCGTGAATCCTGGATTTCACGGGCTTGTTCGCATTATAAATGCTGGACTGCCACCGGCAGGTTCTAACGGCCGGTCGGCCGGTTCACGGCATTAGACCGATTCATAAACTTCTACAATAACCGTAGAATCTACATTAGAACCGTAGAACCCACATGAGTTTGTACGGCACTCACCGGTCGAGTTTGCTGAGAAACCGAAGAAAAACGAAGTAAAGGCGATAAAAATAATCGCATTATAATGCGACTGCTCAGAGTTTCTCCGCAGAGTGTCCAATATTCGGGGGCCCGTCCGAGATGTTGTATAAAGTGCAACAATTTCCGGCCAGAAGGCATGAGATGGATCTGATTGCTGTAAAAAATACAACAATTCGGATGATTTCACGCTTCTAGAGGGTGAACTATTGCAGAAAATACAACAATTCGGATGATTTCACGCTTCTAGAGGGAGAACAATTGCAGAAAATACAACAATTCGGATGATTTCACGCTTCTAGAGGGTGAACAATTGCAGAAAATACAACAATTCGGGTGATATCACGCTTCTAGCGGGTGAACTATTGCAGAAAATACAACAATGCGGATGATTTCACGCTTCTAGCGGGTGAACAATTGCAGAAAATACAATAATTCGGATGATTTCACGCTTCTAGAGGGTGAACAATTGCAGAAAATACAACAATTCGGATGATTTCATGCTTCTAGCAGGTGAACAATTGCAAAAAATACAACAATGCGGTCGGTATCACGTTTCTAGAGGGTGAACTATTGCAGAAAATACAACAATGCGGCCATTATATATCGCTTAGCAAAGCTCTGATGTTGTCGCCGCCTGCTTGCGCTGCTTCGGCTGCGACTACTCCATAAGGTGTCCAAGATGATCAGGGGGGCTTTTTAGAATGATCGTTGTTCGGCGCGCTGGTTCACATTGCGGTCTAGTAAGTTAGCGTTCACCATTTACGGCCGTCGAAGCATCCGGTACGCCGGACATGCTAGAACCGTCGAAGCATCTGGTACGCTGGACATGCTACGGCCCCGTCGAAGCATCTGGTACGCCGGAGATGCTACGGCCGTCGAAGTATCCGGTACGCCGGACATGCTACGGCCGTCGAAGCATCCGGTACGCCGGACATGCTACGGCCGTCGAAGCATCCGGTACGCCGGACATGCTACGGCCGTCGAAGCATCCGGTACGCCGGACATGCTACGGCCGTCGAAGCATCCGGTACGCCGGACATGCTAGAACCGTCGAAGCATCCGGTACGCTGGACATGTACCCAAACTGCAAGCTTGACCAAATCGGTCCGATCAACTATCTTCTTATCGCTATGGCACAACTGAGGGGGCAAGCTGTCTATCGCCTGCTTGATTTTCCCTGAATAGCTGCCAATATTCATTCATCTGTTCGATGTTTTCTGTCTTTGCAGCAATGGGCTCTGACAAAGTATCGACTAACTTTCCTTCGATGTATGTACAATGATGATGGTAGGTCAGCTCTTCATTCAAGTGATTCATAATCAATGGGATGCTCGAAGCAATGCCCTGATTCTTAGGATTCATAATCCATTCTATCGATTTCCAGTCCAGAATGCCTTCTTCGGTCTTGATCGGTGTGCTATAGTCGATATGACCCGAAAGCTCGGCCGAATAGAGATACATCCCTCCGAAACGCTCATGATCCACCAGCCAAGAAACAAGCCCTCTATAGGTCAGCTGATACTCGGACTCTGCCAGCCGTGTTTCCTCCATGATTTCACGAACCATGGATCGTCGGGGCGACTCGCCCTGTTCTACTTTTCCGCCAACGCCATTCCAACATCCCATCCAGCTCGGAGACTCTCTGTTGAGCAGCAGGACGTTAAGGCCTTGCTTTATAAAACAAATATTGTACGTTATCATCGTTCCTCCAGAAATTACGAAAGTATAGTATCTTCACAAGCGCCTCAGAAAAACGAACTTAATAGATGGGGGACTGAGAAATAGCTCGGGTGCATCGTTAGTGAAGTATTATAAAATATTCGCAACTTCTTATCGAAACCCTTTCATTCACACGAACGGAGGCATATGCTTTGAAAATATATGCAAAACGAATCTATATTCGCAGGCTTCAGATGGATGACGCAGATCAATTGCTAGAACTGCTCATTCGGAATAAATCGTTTCTGCAGCCGCTTGAACCTCTCCGTCAAGAATCTTACTATACATTGGAATGGCAGAAAGAATCGCTTGAGAAGGTGCAGTACGATTGGGAGCATGACGTTGGATACGGATTCGGGATCTATCTTAATAACGGCAGGTTGATCGGCCGGGTTAACATAAGCAATATTTCTCGCGGGGCGTGGGAGAGCTGCACGATCGGTTATTTGCTGGATGAGCCATTGAATGGACAAGGATTCATGACGGAGGCCGTTGCTTCAGCAGTCCACTATTGCTTCAACGATGCCGGATTACATCGGGTTCAATCAGCCGTAATGCCTCATAATGCCGCTTCCATTCGGGTGCTCGAGAAGGTCGGCTTCCGATATGAAGGATTCGCCGAGTATTATCTGAAAATCAACGGGAACTGGGAGCACCATAATATTTACAGCATGACCCGTGAATACTGGAAGCCGCAGTCCCGGATTTTGAATTGAATAGAGGCTGTTGAATAGCCAACAAAAAAAACCAATAGCCTAGGCACAGCCAGCGGCTATTGGTTCACGATCTTCGATCCTATACCTGCTTCTTCAAATCGGCAATCCACCGCTCCCGCAGCTCGGCTTCCGAGCAGTGGAAGATTCCTTGAAAATCACCGGGATTTCGAATGATCTTGTTAAGCGCATCGACACCGTATTCCTTTACGATGAATTCTACCATTTTATAAGAGAATTGAAATCCTCCCGTTGTTTGCAGCTCCCAGGAGTCATCCTCCAGCTCCTCCAGCGTTGGGATTGTACCCTTGTGCACCGCTTCTCGAATGCTGTCTTTGATATAGGCTTGCGACATCTGACCGGCTTCATATCCCCCCAGCCCTTGCCGAAGCCACCTTGGCGCTTGGGGATTAATATCGGTGACGAGCCACATTGCGAATAAGTGCGTGGTTGACTTCAGTATCGATTGATACGTATGCTCGGGACCCGGATTCAAGGGAGAAACGATCTTGATCGAGTTATCTTCATAGATTCCCATGAACCAATCGGGCGCATCCGCCTCGCCGACGGCCGCGTGGAACGTAGGGAGATCGGGATACAGCTCAATAACCACTTTCTTCGTCGGCTTATGATTCAATTTGGCTATTAGGCGATTGACGCTGTTATTCAGCTCGTTGAATAAATCCTCATACACATTGGCTTGACTGTCATTCTTCACAGCATCGGAATCATTCATATTCACGATAGATACCATTTGTTGAATGGACATGATCTTCAATCCTCTCCAATTCTGCATCTCGCTTCTTAGCTTATCCAGAGAGCGGTATAACCTGTTCTTCACAGCGCTCTCGCGCATGCCGACGATTTCCGCGATTTCGGATAATGTGCAATCCACGAAGAAACGCAGCGTAATAATTTGCTGATCGAGCATGCTCAGCTTCTTGAGCGCCGCGCTTATGTCGATCCGAATTTCCAAGTTCTGCTCGAAGTCCAAGGAGACGAACCGCGAGCTCCAATCGATCCCGTCGTATAATGACTCTTGTGAACGGGACCGTCTGCGATATTCGTTTTTTAGCGTGTTGTGCGCGATGGTGTACAGCCAGGTAAAGACGCTTGAATCGCGGCGGAAGGTATGGAGGTTCTCCATGGCCTTCAAGAATACCTGCTGGGTTAAATCCTCTGCGCTGGCGGAATCCACCTTCATCATGAAATAGTTGCGGATGCGTCCGTAGTATTGCCTGACAATGGGTTCGAATGCTTTGTACTCGCCCTGGTTATCCGGATTAACAGGGGGTGATGCGTCATGAGCTCCTGACATGGATGGTACCTCCTCTTGCCTTGCCTTTTATTAGACACCTCAGGGGTGAAAAAAGCCACATTGCGAGCGCTGCCTATTTTTTATAATCTGACTTGACCAAATGCTGCGCAGTCTATATAATGTTGAGCCATATACCAGCAGGCGATGATCAAAGACATGATTTCTTAACGACGCTGTACAGAGAGAGGGGCCTAGGCTGCAAGCTCCTTCAGCAACCGCTACGGAATTACCCCTTTGTAGCCGTATCTTTGAACCGCGGCCGGCCGCGAAGTAAGGGATGCCGTCTCGTCCTCGTTACGGATGTGAATCAAAATGAGAATCCGTTCGCGTCAGAACGAGAGCGGATTGAATTAGGGTGGAACCACGAGCTAAGCGCACTCGTCCCTTGGGATGAGATGCGTTTTTTTTGTTGCTATATAAACTTTAATCACGAGAGGAATGACGATCATGGCTATGAAACTAACACTACCAGATGGCGCAGTCCGAGAGGTTGAGCATGGTACAACGATGGAGCAGCTTGCTGGATCGATCAGCTCCGGGTTGAAGAAGTCGGCGGTGGCCGGCAAAGTTAACGGTCAATTGGTTGATCTGAACCGGTCGATTGACGAGGACAGCGATGTGGAAATCATCACGGAAGGCAGCAAGGAAGGCTTGGAAGTCTATCGACACAGTACGGCTCATCTTATGGCGCAAGCGATTAAGCGGATTTACGGCGCTAAAGCCGTTAAGCTTGGCATCGGTCCCGTTATCGAAGACGGCTTCTACTATGATATCGATATTGAGAAGCCGTTGTCCACGGACGATCTCAGCGAGATCGAGAAGGAGATGGAGCGGATCGCGCAGGAGAACCTGCCGATCACCCGCCGTGTCGTTAGCCGGGAAGAAGCGATCCGGATCTTCGAAGAGCTGGAGGACCCGCTGAAGCTGGAATTGATTCGCGACTTGCCCGAGCAGTCGGTTATTACGATCTATGACCAAGGCGAGTTCTTCGATCTCTGCCGCGGCCCGCATCTGCCGTCCACAGGCCGGATCAAGGCGTTCAAGCTGCTGTCCGTAGCAGGCGCCTACTGGCGCGGAATTTCGGATAATAAGGTGCTGCAGCGTATCTACGGCACATCGTTCCCGAAGAAATCCCAGCTTGATGAGCATCTGCATCTTCTCGAGGAAGCCAAGAAGCGCGATCACCGCAAGCTGGGCAAAGAGCTCGAATTGTTCATGTTCTCGGAGGAAGCGCCGGGCATGCCGTTCTATCTGCCGAAGGGAATGGCGATCCGCACGGAGCTGGAGAACTTCTCCCGCGAGCAGCAGGCGAAACAGGATTATGATGAGGTCCGTACCCCATTTATGATGAACCAGCGGATGTGGGAGCAGTCCGGGCACTGGGATCAATACCGGGAGAATATGTACTTCACCGAGGTGGATGAAACCAAATTCGCGCTGAAACCGATGAATTGCCCGGGCCATATGCTGATATTCAAGAACAAGCTGCATTCGTACCGCGAGCTGCCGATCCGGTTATCCGAATTCGGCCAGGTGCACCGTCACGAGCTGTCGGGCGCGCTGAACGGGATGATGCGTGTGCGCACCTTCTGCCAGGACGATGCCCACATCTTCGTGCGTCCGGACCAAATCGATGACGAGATCGGCCGCGTCATCCTACTGATTGACCGGATCTATAAGGTATTCGGCTTCGAATATACAATCGAGCTGTCGACCCGTCCCGAGGACCGGATGGGTTCGGAGGAGCTGTGGGACCAAGCGGAGGGCGCGCTCCAGAACGTGCTCGACAGCCGGAATATCGAATACCGGATCAATGAAGGGGATGGCGCGTTCTACGGTCCGAAGATCGACTTCCACATTCTCGACGCGCTGAAGCGGAGCTGGCAGTGCGCAACGATCCAGCTTGACTTCCAGATGCCGGAGAAATTCGAGCTCTCCTATATCGGAGAAGACAACCAGAAGCATCGTCCGGTCGTCATCCACCGGGCGATCTACGGCTCGATCGACCGCTTTATCGGCATTCTGACCGAGCATTACAGCGGCCAATTCCCGCTCTGGCTTGCTCCGGTCCAGGTGAAGCTGCTGCCGGTGTCGGATAATTTTCTTGACTACGCATACGAGGTCAAGAAGGCGCTTGTCCGGGCGGGGATCCGGGTCGAATTGGATGAGCGCAACGAAAAGCTCGGCTACAAAATTCGTGAAGCGCAGCTGGAGAAGGTTCCTTACATGCTGGTGCTCGGCGAGAACGAGCGGACGGAGCAATCGGTCGCGGTCCGCAAGCGGGGCGAAGGCGATATCGGCACCAAGGGACTGGAAGCGTTCATTCAGCAAGTGATCGAAGAAATTCGCGGCAAACAATAAGGAATGCACGCTAATTAACGAAAGAACCGGGTGCTGCTGGCACCCGGTTCTTTCGTTAATAATGAAGCATGCGCTTGTTCGGAAGAAATGCACGCACTCGTTCAAAATAATAACAGCCCTAAACAGCGTTGTTATATTGAGGCGGGCTGAATAGAATAGCCGTCCCTCACAGTACTGCTGCCGTGCAGCGAGGTGTCAGGAACATGCGGCGGAGGAAGCGCGTCTGTCTGCTACCGTCTGCTTCTGCCCTTCGCCAGGATTAATCCCGTAACAAAAGAAATCTGCAGGGAAATTAATATCGTCATAACGATCAATAGGCCGGAATCGCCTTCCGGCTCAAGCAGCCAGGAAAGCAGAAAGAACAGAATTACCGTTATAAAGACGGAACAGCCGAAGTAGGGAACGGTATATTTTTTCATCATAACCTCCTTGGTATCATCGTATTTGCTCCAAATAGACCTTGCCAATCCACGTCAATCAAGCGCCCTTCCGATTTATCTTTCAGCTCAATTTTCACGCCATGGACCTCATACCGTCAATTAGGAAATAACAATATCTTCTATTTTCGCCTATCCTGTCTCCTTCTTGGACGAGACGTTCTCACTTTAACAGGTTGTCATAATTCTATACTTTACTTATTGGGTGGGCGCGCTTACAATAACCGTGTTGTCATTCCTAAGTCCGTTATATTGTCAGGTCTTATGATCCTACTTGAAGGTCAAGAAGGAAGCAACCTAATTATGATTTCATGCAGGAGGTTGGAGGTATGAGCAAGATTCGCATTGGTATGATTGGTACGGGAGGAATCTCGCAGTGGCATGCAAGGCAGCTGCTTGAACTGCCCGAGGTCGAGATCGCGGCGGTAGCCGATACGAGTGCTGCGACCAGAAGTTCGTTCGTCGAGAAATTTGAATTGAAGAACGTCAAGCAATTCTCCGATTATAAGGAGATGCTGGACCAAGTGGAGCTGGATGCGGTCGTTATTTGTTCCCCCCATACCCTCCATTTCCAGCAGGCGACCGATGTTCTGGAGAAAGGCTGCCATGTCTTGATCGAGAAGCCGATGACATGCTCGTCGGCCGAAGCGGAGCTGTTAATCCAGACAGCCAAGCGGGCTGGGAAGATTTTGCAAGTATCGTATCAGCGGCACTTTCAACCTGAGTTTCTATACATCCAGGATGCAATCGCCAGAGGAGAAATCGGCAAGCTGACCTCCATTACGGCTTCGCTGTACCAAGAGTGGAAGCAGGGAACGCCTGGCTCGTGGCGTCAGGACCCGGCGCTCTCCGGAGGCGGCTTCCTGATGGATTCCGGCAGCCATATCATCGACGTGCTGCTGTGGACGACGGGACTTACCCCGGTTGAAGTGAAACCGCAGCTACATATGCACGGATCGCCAGTTGAGATCGACACCTTCACCTCGATCCGATTCGCAGAGGGTGCCGTTGCAGGATTGAATCTTGTCGGTTATGCGCCTTGCTGGCATGAAACTTACGTGTTCTGCGGTGAGGATGGCGCGATATTCTATGATAACGGAAAGATCACGCTGCGCCGTCTCCGTCAAGAACCGGTCGTGCCGGAGCTTCCGAAGTCGACGACCAACCAGGACAAGAGCTTCATCGATGCGATTCTCGGTCGCCATGAGGTGCTCGTATCCGGCGAGTTCGCCTACAAGGTGGTCAAGTTCTCCGAGATGGTCTACCAGGCGGCGGGCTATGTACCGATCGAAGCCGGAAAAGAAGGTGTACAATAACCATGAATTTCAAAATAGGAATGCGCATACCGCCTAAGATGGGGGCGGAAGGGATCGGCAACGTGGCGAAATGGGCTGCGGATAACGGCTTGGACGTTCTGGATGTGCCGCGACTGACGCCTGAAGTGAAGGCGGCATGCGAAGCAGCGGGCATCGGCATCGGTTCGACCGATGTGGATTACACGGCGCAGCTGTTAAGCCGGGACGAGGGGCGCCGCAGCGATGCCATTCAAGGGCTGAAGAAGCAGATGACCGAGGTTTCCCAATTGGGCGGACGCGTATTGTTCATGTGTCTGGTACCGGAGGATCATACGCTTCCGCGCCATGAAGGCTTCGCCATATGGAAGGAGTCGTTCCCGGAGATCGTCCGCCATGCCGAGCAAACCGGCCTGTACATCGCCATTGAAGGCTGGCCGGGGCCTGCGCCGCATTATGCTACGCTGGGCTGTACGCCGGAGATGTGGAGAGCGATGTTCGAAGCGATTCCGTCCAACCATTTCGGCCTGAACTACGATCCGTCCCACTTGGTCCGTCTGGGCATTGATTACTTGCGGGCGCTGGACGAGTTCGGCGAGCGGGTCAACCACTGCCACGGCAAGGATACGGAAATTCTCCACGAAGAGCTGTACGAGAGCGGCGTTCTTTCAGCGACGTTCGGCGCGAAGTACGGATTCTCCGAAGGCTCCTGGCGGTATACGATTCCCGGACACGGCGAAGTGGAATGGGGCAAAGTAGCCGTCCGCCTGGATCGTCTCGGATACAAAGGAGCGATCGGAATCGAGCTGGAGGATCACCGTTTCTGGGGTTCTTTGGAAGCGGAGAGACAAGGAATCTTGAAAGCGACCGAGCATCTGGCGAAATATTTCAGGTAAGCGTTCCAGAAGTTTGATTACGGGTCCATACATCTGAAGCCTCAACGCAAAAATTCGGCTAAAACAGCTAATTTTTGCGTTGAGGAATGAAACAGAAGCGTACGCGGGACAATAGATCCAAATCGCGCTAATTTATTTGATTTTCCTTCATTTTTTGATTGCCAAATGACTGTCGTTTGGGTTTATAATAGATGGAGCAGTAAACAAGCTTTATGTCGAAATTTCATTTCGCAATCTTCATGATATCTATGTGATTAATTTCACTAGATTATGCGGATGCGGAATAAGAAACACCTTAATGCCAATTATCAACTAATTATTATGAACAAAGGAGCAAAGTGCAAATGTCAGAAACAACCGTTCAGAATGTAGAACTGGAAGCTTCCGTACAAGGGAGCGCGAAGTCGGATGTACTGGATCAGCTGTTGAAGCCGGAAGTACAAGAAGCTTTGACAGTATTGGTGGATCAGCTGCCTAAGCTGTCCGAGATGATGGCTCTTCTTACGAAGACCTACGACTTGGCACAGAAAGTAGCGACAGACCGTGTACTGATTCAAGACATGGTAGGCGGTATTCAAGAAGTGTACAAGCCTCTTGAAGAGAAAGTGAAAGGCTACGCATCCGCTGCGATCGAAGCGAATGACCGTGCGGATCAAAGCGATGCTACGATCGGCCTCTTCGGCATGCTGAAGCTTCTGAAGGATCCCGAGCTGCAGAAGATGCTTCGTTTCGGCCAAGCTTACCTCGATATTCTAGGCGAAAGAAAGAAATAATTCTAAAACGAAGAACGGAGGATAAACGTGAGTAAACAAATTTTGATCTTGGGTGGCGGCTACGGCGGTTTGTTGAGCGCCCTTTCGGCACGTGCACATTTTACACCAGAAGAAGCTAGCATTACGGTCATCAACCGCGTGGATTCCCACCAAATTATTACCGAGCTTCACCGCCTCGCTGCAGGCAACGTAGCTGAGAAAGCTGTTGCGTTGCCACTGCAGAAGCTGTTCAAAGGGAAAGACATTAACGTTCAAGTCGGCTCCGTTCAATCGATCGACTTGGAAGGCCGCAAGGTATCGGTTGAAGGCGGTTCGACATTCAGCTATGATTCTCTCGTTCTGGCACTTGGCAGCGAAACGAACTACTTCGGCATTCCAGGGCTTCAAGAGAACAGCTTCACGCTGAAATCCGTAGCGGACGCTAACCGTCTGTTCGCACACGTGGAAGCCCGCATTGCAGAATACAGCAAAACGAAGAACAAAGCGGACGCAACGTTCGTTATCGGCGGCGGCGGTCTTACAGGCGTTGAGCTTGTGGGTGAGCTTGCTGACGAGCTTCCAGGCATCTGCAAGAAGAACGGCGTAGATTTCGCAGACGTTTCCCTGTACCTGGTTGAAGCAATGCCAAGCATTCTGCCAATGTTCTCCCCTGACCTGATTGCTCGTGCACAGGAAAGCCTGGAGAAGCGCGGCGTTGAATTCTTGACAGGATTGCCAATTACGGAAATGAGCAAAACGACCGTCAGCCTGAAGGACGGCAGAACGATCGAAACCAACACTTGCGTTTGGACTGGCGGCGTTCAAGGCAGCTCCATCGTGGCAAACAGCGGCATCGAAGTAAACCGCGGCCGTGCAACGGTGAACGAGTTCCTGCAATCCGTATCGCATCCTGAAGTATTCCTTGCCGGCGACTGCGCTGTCGTATTCGGTCCGGAAGGCCGTCCATACCCGCCAACTGCACAATTGGCATGGCAAATGGGCGAGCTCGTCGGCGGCAACATTGCAGCTTACTTCAACGGTACGACGATGGACAAATTCGCACCGGTCTTCTCGGGTACGCTTGCTAGCTTGGGACGTAAAGACGGAATCGGCGCCATCGGCGAAAGCGGCATCGAGATGAAAGGCACGCCTGCTTCCCTGATGAAGAAAGCAAGTAATGCCCGTTATCTGTCGCACATCAACGGATTGTTCTCGCTGGCTTATTAATTAGCATTCGCAACCTATAAGCCGTACATGCAAGAAGACGCTGTTCACACTGATTCTGTGAGCAGCGTCTTTTTTGTGTTCTTTTCGGGCTTTCTGACTGGCAGCAGAAAGATCGCAGATAAGCCGCCTAAACCCTTCCAGCTTGACAAAGTCGCCCTGCCCGCGCGATAGTGAGGATAGAAGCATATGAAAGAACAGGCATGAGCGGAATTGTTATGTCGGCTATATCGCCTGGATGAGGGGGGAGCTATGTGGAGCTGTATAGTCTATTTGACCCCAAGTGGACGAGAGGCGACTTCCGGCCGAAGATTGATGCTTATTATTATAAGCAGTGGGTCGATTTCCATATGGGCTTCCATGCTCATGGGTCGATCGAAATCATGTATGTGATCGCCGGAACCTGCCGCGTCGAGACGCAGCGGCAGTCGATCCCGATGGGGAAGGGCGAGTTTATATTGCTGGATTCGGGGGTGATCCACCGGCTGGTCGTGGAGAAGGACAGCCCATGCCGTATGCTGAATGTGGAGTTTACCTTCACAGCTTGTGACGGGATCCATCCTTCGCTTGCCCAGACGGCGGCCAATAGTCCGGCGCTTCGAGCTTTGCTTGGGCGTCAGACGGACTACATCGTCATGTCCGATCCGAGCGATGTGTACCATACGCTCAAGAGTCTCGTCATGGAGCTTGATGCGGGTGTCGGCGTCGATAATGGCAGCATGGTTCATCTGCTCATCTCCCAGCTGCTCATCCGCATTGCCCGGCTTGCCGAGGACAAGCGGATCGATCATGCGAGCAGGCAGACCGACCGTTATGTGCGCAAGGCGGTTGAATACATCCATCAGCACTATGACTGCGATATTCAGGCGAAGGACATCTCCGCTGCCGTTAATTTGCATCCTGTCTATCTGCAGCGGATATTCCGGACAGGCATGAACGTCACGATGGCCGATTACTTGGCGAACGTGCGGATCGGCAAGGCGAAGATGCTGCTCGCGCAGACGGATATTCCAATTGCGGAAATCGCCGATTATGTCGGCCTGAATTCCAGGCAATATTTCAGCCTGTTATTCAAGAAGATGACCGGCGATACACCTGCGGCGTACAGAAGATCGGTGGAGACGCTTAAGCAGCGGGAGCCGAATCAAGAAGTTGTAATTGTTGACATGTTGAAATGAAAAGCGTTGCAATGTTGAAAACGCCTTCTTAGCGGGCCTGTTACAATGGGGTTAACGAACCGGCTTAAAGCCGGTCTTGCGAAGGAGGCGTTCTTTGTTATGTCGTTTAAAGTGACGTTCATCGGTGCGGGAAGCATCGGTTTTACGAGAGGGCTGCTGCGGGATCTGCTGTCCGTGCCCGAGTTTCATAACATTCAAGTCGCATTCACGGATATTAACCAGCACAACCTGGATATGGTGACGCAGCTCTGTCAGCGCGATATTAACGAGAATGGGCTGAACATCGAAATCCAGCCGACCGTCAACCGCAGGGAGGCGCTCCGGGATGCCCGCTACGTATTCTGCACCGTACGGATCGGAGGGCTGGAAGCGTTCAAGCATGATGTCGATATTCCGCTGAAGTACGGCGTCGACCAATGTGTGGGCGATACGCTGTGCGCGGGCGGAATCATGTACGGCCAGCGGGGGATTGCCGAGCTGCTGAACATCTGCAAGGACATTCGCGAGATGGCCGATCCGAACGTGCTGCTGCTCAATTATGCGAATCCGATGGCTATGATGACCTGGGCCTGCAATAAATACGGCGGCGTGCGGACGGTTGGCCTGTGCCATGGCGTACAAGGCGGACATTGGCAGATCGCAAACGCGCTCGGACTGGAGAAGAAAGAGGTTGACATCGTCTGCGCGGGCATTAACCATCAGACTTGGTATGTGCAGGTGAAGCACAAGGGCGAGGATATGACCGGCCAAATTCTGGAGGCATTCGAGCGCCATCCGGACTTCAGCAGGACAGAGAAGGTGCGTATCGACATGCTCCGCAGGTTCGGATACTATTCAACCGAATCGAATGGCCATCTGAGCGAATATGTGCCGTGGTACCGGAAGCGTCCGGACGAGATTAAGGATTGGATCGACATGGGTTCATGGATCAACGGCGAGACGGGCGGTTATTTGCGCGTTTCGACGGAAGGCCGCAGCTGGTTCGAGACCGACTTCCCCAACTGGCTGAAGGATAAGCCGATGGAATATAAGGCGGAGAACCGAAGCGAGGAGCATGGCTCCTATATCATCGAGGGCTTAGAGACGGGCCGCGTTTACCGGGGCCACTTCAATGTCGTCAATAACGGCTGCATCACGAATCTGCCGGATGATGCGATTATTGAAGCGCCGGGCTATGTCGACCGCAACGGCATCAACATGCCTCAAGTCGGCGACCTGCCGCTTGGCTGTGCGGCTGTATGCAATGTAAGCATATCGGTGCAGCGCCTGGCTGTGGAAGCGGCGGTTCACGGCGATGACACCCTTCTGCGTCAATCGATGATGATGGATCCGCTCGTCGGGGCGGTCTGCAATCCGAAAGAGATCTGGCAGATGGTCGACGAACTGCTCGTCGCGCAAGCGCCTTGGCTGCCGCAGTACGGCATGGCGATTGAAGCGGCGAAGAAGCGCCTCGAATCCGGCGAGCTGCTCCCCACTCGGGAAGGATATGTGGGCGCGGCAAGGCTGTCCATCAAGTCGGTTGAAGACATGAAGCAGGACCGCGAAGCGGCCAACAGGAACGCTGGCGAAGCAGACAAAGCGAAAGAACGGCCGGCAGCCGCGCAATAAGCATGGGCCCATTGCAGGGGGTTCGGCATGGCTCGAGCCATGTCGTCATGAGCCCTCATCGGGATTGTTTCTGCGGCGGCGGCGGGGCGGTGGAGTCCCGGACAATTAATGCCGGAGGCAGAAACAGCTTGCGCTTCTCCTGCTTCGGATCCATCATGATGGAGAGGAGCAGCCTTGCCGCTTCTTGGCCGAGCTTTAATTCTTCCTGGCTCACGCAAGTAGGCCTCACATAATGGAACTCAGACAGCTCGAAATCATCAAAGAAGATCAGCGACAGGTCTTGAGGAACTCGAATGTTCATCTCCTCGGCGACCTTTAATATTTCAAGCCCGAATCCCGGATTAATGGCGAATATCGCCGTTAATCCGGGATTTCTCGTTAAGAAGGAACGTATTTCTTCCGTCTTGGGCACCTCGATATCCAGATGGACGAGTCGATACCGGTGATCGATCGGAATCTGATGCTCGGCAAGCGATTTCTCATAACCAAGCAAGCGGTCCTCGATACTGCTCGTCCCTGTGACCGTCGTCGATACAAAGCCGATGTTGCGGTGGCCGAGCGAGATGAGGTAATCGACCGCTTCCTGAGCGCCTTTCACATTGTCCGAGCATACGAAATTCGTATCGATGCCGCGCAAATAACGGTCCATGACAACAAGCGGGAACGAATCCAGCGTCAGATGCAGAATTTCCCGGTTGTACGATTCCCCTTCGACCGGATAGATGATCATCCCCGCTACATCCCGATCAACCATATTCCGGATGACCCGTTCTTCCTTCTCCTGCGAATTACCGGTATTGCAGAACAGAAGCGGATAGCCGGCTTCCGAGAGGACACTTTCGACACCGTTTAACAATAAAGCGTTGAACTGATTATTAATAAAGGGAAGAAGCAGCGCGATAGGACGTTTAGCGGGGGAAGGGGCGGGGAGTGCATCGGCGATCATGCTCTTATCCACGGGCGATACATAGGAGCCTTTGCCTTGCAAACGATAGATGACGCCATTCTCGACCAGATCGCTCATCGCTTTCTTGACCGTGATCCGGCTTACCGAAAATTGCCGGGTAAGCTCATGCTCAGAGGGGATTCTGTCATGGGGCTTCCAATGCTGTTGTGCAATTTCCGAGAGTATGTAGGTCTTTATTTGTTCATACAACGAGGGCTGCTTATCTTCTTTTATCATCATCCAGCTCCTGCTCTCTTCGTATTGTCTTGATATATATCATCTTATCGATTGGTATGTCGATTGTAAATATTATCCTAATATACCGAGGATAGTTGAGTAAATTAAACAATTAATAAGATAAGGAGCTGTTTTAGAGTTAAATTCGATGAATAAGCAGATTAATCACTATTTTCAGAACATTAAGAACATGTACATCCGCATTTTCAGGTGATAATATCCATATCAAGTACATTACAATAAGTCATTAAAGTCATTATCGGTATGTCGTTATGTGTCAATAATATTAATCACCATACATTATTGTAATGATTTTTGTCTGAATACGTATATCGGACGCAGTTTGTGTCGGCTATCTATTCATGACCATCATCCTCTTCGGCAATTCTACTCCATGAATGAAACGCGGTTACTCACCTTATCGAATGGATAGTTTCACAATCTACTCTCTCATCCTAAAGCCTAAGGGAAGAAACTAACATCACCATCAAGGGTGGTACAAGCTATTTTTCTTGTTCCTCAACGATAATGAAAGCGGATTCTTAACGGAGATGGATCGCTCCCAGGGAGCTATTCATAGATGGATCGATTTCAAGTTAGGGGGGTTACAGAGTCCAAACGGCATCATTCTCGGTTAGCAAGGATAGAAAACTATTCTAAGGAGGATGAACATGTACAAAGGGATGAAGAGTCGGGTTTGGAAAGGTGGATTATTGTCATTAGTAGCGGTCATGCTGCTTACGGCGGTAATCGGTTGTTCGTCGAACGGCAATAACAAAGGAGGGACAGACGAAGGCGGCACAGGCGATGGAAAAGGCCAATCGGGGCCGTTCAGCTTCAGCTATGTCAGACCGACCTGGGGACCTTCGACGTATACGAAGGGAGGCGCGTACGAGAAGGAATTGTTCAAGCGGGCTAATGTCAATATCAATATCCGGATCATTCCTGTCGTTGATTACGATGCTACGATCAAGACAACGGCCGCTTCCGGCGACATGCCGGATGTCATCTGGGGCTGGGGTCCGGTAGACGCCTTCTGGAAGGAGCTTCAGGACGAGGGCGCCTTCGTCAAGATCAATGATTATCTGGATCAGTATCCGGCTGTGAAGAGTGCGGTTCCAGACGGTATCTGGGACAAGATGGCCGACGATAAAGGCGACATCTATTTCATTCCCAACTTGATCTATCCGGTAGTGCCGTTCTTCATCACCTACCGCGCCGATATATTCGAGAAATTGAATATTGCGGAACCGACGACCATCCGGGAGTTCGAGGATGCGCTGCAGAAGATTAAGGACAGCGGGCTTGGCATCGTGCCGCTGACCCACGGCAACACCGTTCCGTTCTGGGCCGGGAAAGATATCGGAACCTCGTTCGGCACGACGAGCGGATGGGCGCCGTCCAAGGAGGATCCAAGCAAGATCGTTCCGCCGGAAATGCAGGAGGAGCACCTGAACTTTAAATTTTGGCTGCAGGACTTGAAGAAGCGGGGCTTGTTCGACGAGGAAGCGGGCGTCAATCCCGACGCGTCGTTCGGCGAGACCAAATTCAAAGCCGGCCGGGCGGCCGTTATGCTGGGCGGAGGCTTGAATCAAATTACGGAACTGCGGAAGTCCGAGCCGAACGCATCGATCAAGATTATGTCTCCGCTGACCGGCCTTAACGGCGAGAAGGGCGGAACAAGGGTGGTCTTCCCGCAGGATAGAGGCTTCTATATTAATGTCAAGGCAAAGGATAAGGTTGATCAGATCTTCCAATTCCTGAACTGGTCCTTGACCGAGGGAACCGAGTTTAGAAGATACGGTATTGAAGGAAAGACGTTCACCATCGACCCGGAAGGCAGAAAGGTTCCGATTCCCGATGCCGACCGCGAGGCGGATTATAAGGCTGCTCAGATCGAGCCTTTGAGGTTTCTGGATCCGATGAGCGAGAAATTGGATTGGGAAGCCAAGGAACTGGAGTTCATCGGAATCGGTATCGCGGATCAATTCGAATATTATAAGAGCATGTTCGAGAAATATGCGGCCACGCCTTATAACGATTACAAAGATCCGACCGTAACATCGCCGACCAATGCGGAGATCGGGCCGCAAATTTGGGAGGATTATATGGCGAAGGTGGACGGCAGTATTTTGACCGATTTCAAATTGACTAAAGAAGTCTATAAGCAAGCGCGTCAAAAGTGGCTGGATGCCGGCGGACAAAAAATCATCGATGAAGTCAACGAGCTTCAATCCGATAAATCCGAACCCAATTACGTCGAATAACATTGCCGTCCCGGCGGCGGAGCAGGGCAGCTTACGGCATGCTCCGTTCCGCCCCACTGCTTCATGCAGGGGTCAGGAGAAAGGAATGATGGCATGAGTGCAAAGTCCGTCCAAGCTCCGCCCGGTATGTCCGGGCAATCGATCGGCAAGAAGCGAGTAAAGCTTCGCACGCGGATTTGGAAATCGCGATATATCTACATTCTGGTTCTGCCGACGATTATCTATTTCGCGATCTTTACGTATGCCCCTTTCTATGGAATCACGATTGCTTTCAAAGATTTCAAGATTATGTCCGGCATCATGGACAGCCCTTGGGTAGGGTTCAAGCACTTCGAGGCGATGTTTACATCGGAGAAGTTTCCGGATTTGCTGAAGAACACGATCATCATTAGCATGTACCGCCTTATATTCGGCTTCCCGGTACCCATTCTGTTCGCATTGCTCTTGAATGAAGTGAGGAGCTTCTGGTTCAAGCGTTCGATTCAGACGATCACCTATTTCCCTCACTTCCTGTCCTGGGTCGTCTTTGCCGGTATCATCTACAACTTCATCGGCCCGAGCGGCATTATCAACTTGCTGCTGTCCAATGCGGGCTTCGAGAAAATCAACATGACGACCAATGAAGATTTATTCCGGACGATCATCGTGGTGACGGCTATTCTGAAGGAATTCGGCTGGGGGGCCATCATCTATCTGGCCGCCTTGGCGGGCATCGATTCGCAGCTGTACGAAGCGGCGAAGATCGATGGAGCCGGGAAGCTAAGACAGATCTGGCACGTTACGCTGCCGGGCATCCGGCCGATTATCGCGCTTCTCTTCTGCTTGCAGCTGGCTGGCGTGCTGGATGCCGGCTTCGAGCAAATCTTTATGTTCCTGAATCCGGCGGTCTACGATGTCGGCGACATTATCGATACGTATGTCTATCGGCTGGGTATTCTGCAATCCCAGTTCGAGATGGCCACTGCCGTCGGCCTGTTTAAAGGCATCATCGGGATGATCCTCATCATTACGGCGAACACGATCATTCGCAGGATGGGGGAGAAATCGCTATGGTAGAACAGACTGCAAGCGCGGAACAGTTGAACGAGAAAGATGTGCTGACGGGTACGAATAAGCTGGATGCCAACCCGTGGTGGGCGCAAGCGATCATCTATATCATCCTGATCGGCTCCGGCCTCGTCACCTTGCTGCCGATGGTGAATGTATGGGCGATCTCGCTTAGCGAGGCACACGAGGTTTTCAAGGATCCGATGATGCTGTGGCCGAAGTCGTTTACGCTGGAATCGTACAAGTACATTTTTAACACGCAGGTTTTGTTGAAATCGTTCGGCATTACGGTATTCGTTACGGTAGTCGGCACCTTCCTCAATCTGTTGTTTACTTCAACGGGCGCTTACGGATTATCGAAGACGCATGTTCCGGGCCACAAGATCATGCTGTGGTTGATCATTATCCCGATGCTGTTCGGCGCAGGTCTGATTCCGATGTATATCCTGCTGAAGAATCTCGGCTTGCTGAACAACATTTGGGTGCTGATCCTGCCGAAGCTGGTCGCGTCGTTCAATCTGATCTTAATGCGGAACTTCTTCTGGAGCATACCGGAGAGCTTGGAGGAATCGGCGCGGATCGACGGCGCATCCGAATTCCGCGTACTGTGGAGCGTCATTCTTCCCTTGTCCAAGCCCGTTATCGCTACGGTCGGATTGTTCTACGCCGTCGGTCATTGGAATGATTATTTCTCGGGACTGTTCTTTATTAACGATAACAGCAAGTGGCCGCTGCAGATGGTCCTGCGTTCGATCGTGATCGATTTCAATATGTTGAATATGGGCACGCAGAACACGAATACATTGAATGATGCGAGCAAATTAGTCGTTCAGCCCGAGAATATCAAGGCGGCGACCATCATTTTCGCGATCGTGCCCATTCTGATCGTGTATCCGTTTCTTCAGAAATATTTTGTAAAAGGCATCATGCTTGGCTCTGTTAAAGGTTAATACCAACATTCATAGCGGTGAGGTGGGAAACACATGTTGAAGATTACGGAGTATCAAACGGCGAAGGAAGAGATTTTGGAGCATTATAAGGCATTTGGTTATGCCGTCATTCCGGATGCATTATCGCAAGAAGAATTGTCTTATTTGAATCAATTGGTCGAGAGCGAAATGGAATCCGATCCGGAGAGCTGGCATAAGCCGATGGAAGGCGCGACCGGCAACGGGAGCCTGCTCATGAAGCACCCGTTGGAGATTGATAAGTTTATCCGTCATCGCACGATGTTCCCCTTGATTCAGGAGGTGCTTCTTGGAGAAGCGCGCTTCGCCCAATTCGATTTCCGGGATATTACGATGGAGCGGGCCAGCAACAGTCAGATGGGCTTTCATCGCGATATCAGCTGGTACGGCACGGTGGGCGGCAAGATTTGGGATCCGGAAAATCCATACCTCAGCACTTATACATGCGCGATCTATTATTTGAAGGATGTCCACGATTGCTGTCCGGCCTTCTGCCTCGTCCCAAGCAGCCACGAATACGGCTCGCTGGATGAAGCGAAGGAGAAGATGGGCGACGCTTATCAGGAGATCCCGATCCGGGGCAAAGCGGGAACCGCCATTCTGTACAACATTACGACCTTCCATACGCGGAAGGGCGGCGTGGAGGGCTGCTCGCACGGCAGACGCACGATGCATAATTATCATTCGCGGGAGTCGAGCGCGCCATTGACCAACTGGGCGACCGTGCCGGAGGAGCTGGCGCTCAGCGACGACAAGGAAACCCGTCTATTCTATTCGCAATGGACGCCGAATCAGATCAAATTCGCGCGCGACAATTACAAGAAGCCGCTCCCGACCTATTATCCCTACCATATGATCAAATAACCTGGTCCGGGCATTGGCACCGTAAGCATCTACAATGAGACCGCTGAAGAAGCGGTCTCTTCTACAATCGTATAGGAGGCGTGTCTATGACGACCATCAAACGGGTGCGTATCATCCGCACCCGCCAAGATAACAGCTGGACGATCGTTAAGGTGGAGACCGACCAGCCCGGGCTGTACGGAATCGGCTCGGCGAACGACTACTTCAATCCCAGCGCGGTTATTGCCGTTATCGAGGAGCTGCTCGGACCTACGCTGATCGGACGCGACGCGGGCGCGATCGAAGATATTTGGCAGTCGATGTACCAGAGCGGGTATTGGCGCAACGGTTCAGCGCTGATGACGGCCATCGGCGCCATCGACATGGCGCTCTGGGATATTAAGGGCAAGGAAGCGGGAATGCCGGTTTACCGGCTGCTTGGCGGACCTTGCCGCTCGGCCGTGCCATGCTATGCTCACGCAAGCGGCAGGGATATTGCCGAGCTCTCGGAGGAAATCGTACGCTATCAGGAGGAAGGGTATCCCGTCGTCCGCTGCCAGCTGGGCGCATACGGCGGAGGCGGTTTCCTTCCTTCCGAGCGGGCGAAGCGGCCGACGAACGCTTGGCCGGCAGCTGCGGTCTTCGATGAGGAAGCTTACCTGGAAGCCATTCCGAATATGTTCGAGCAGCTGCGCGTCCGCTTTGGGTCGGAAGCGAAATTCACGCATGACGTTCACGAGCATTTGAGCTCGCAAGGGGCGGTTATTCTATCGAAGCGTCTGGAGCCGTACCGGCTGTTCTTTCTTGAAGACGTGCTCCCGCCGGAGCAGATCGCGTGGTTCCGTTCCATCCGCCAGCAGTGTACGACTCCGCAGGCGATGGGGGAATTGTTCACCAGTCCGCATGAATGGCTGCCGCTCATTCAGGAACGGCTGATCGACTTCATCCGCGTCCGGGTTTCCAAGGGCGGAGGCATAACGGCGTGCCGGAAAATTGCCGCTCTTGCCGAGCCTTACGGCGTTCGCACCGCATGGCAGGAGGGAGGCGACAACGACCCGGTTAATCAGGCGGCGGCGATGCATCTGGATATGGCCATCTGGAATTTCGGCATTCAGGAAGAGAATACGTTCCGTCCGGAGGAATTGGAAGCTTTCCCCGGCCATGCGGTCTTATCGGACGGCCATCTCTACGCGAATGAGCGTCCGGGACTGGGCGTCGACATCGACGAGGAGAAAGCGGCAAAGCTCGTGAATCCGGAGCTTCGGACGCGCTTCTATCACAAGCCGTATCCGATTGACCGCAAGGCGGACGGAACGATCGTCCGCCCTTGATCCTAGCAGGCCAGACAGGAATGAGAAGCGTGCTCTCCGATTCCGGTTGGAACGCAGGGCACCGTAGCTTGGAGAGGAGGACGAACAAGGTGGCGGAGCAGGCAATACAATATCATTCGGCGTGGAGCGGCATTATCGCCGACGACGCCGCGGTAAGCAAGCTCGCGAGCGGGTTTCAGTTTATTGAAGGGCCGGTATGGGATTCGCAGCGGGGACTTCTCTTCTTCAGCGATATTCCCGCCAATCGGATCTACTGCTGGAGTCCGCAAGACGGCGTGCAGCCGTTCCGCGAGCCGAGCGGCAATAGCAACGGCTTGACGCTGGACCGACATGGACGCTTGCTTGCATGCGAGCATGGCAACCGCAGAGTATCCGTGACGGAGGAGAGCGGCTCCGTCCGGACGCTCGTCGACCGGTTCGAAGGGAAGCGGCTGAACAGCCCGAACGATATCGTCGTGAAATCGGATGGCCGGGTTTATTTTACGGATCCGCCTTATGGGTTGTCCCACCCGTCCGAACAGGAGCTGCCCTATCAAGGGGTCTATCGATACCTGCCGGAGAGCGGCGCAATCGAGCTTCTCTGCGCGGAGAGGAATCATCCGAACGGACTTTGCTTCTCGCCGGATGAGCGGGTCCTGTATGTGGACGACTCATCGAGTCAGGACGTGTTTGTTTATGATGTGGCCGATGACGGCATCATACGTAATGGAAGGCTGTTTGCCCGGCTGGATTCTTCCGTCGGAGCCGGCGTTCCTGACGGCTTGAAGGTGGATGTCCGCGGCAATGTTTACGTGACAGGGCCTGGAGGCATCTGGGTGTTGGATTCTTCGGGCACCGCACTAGGCGTTATACGTATTCCGGAAGTTGCAGCCAACCTCAGCTGGGGCGGAGAGGATAATCGCACGCTCTTCATAACGGCGACGACCTCGCTATACAAGGTGGAGACGATAAATCCCGGTATCCCGTGCGGGCTGTAAGAATGATGAACATGCTCCAAGCGGAGAAGCCGTATCCGGCTCTTTGGCGTATGCCATGAAAAATCAGAACATGCGGAGGAAGCGGCATGAAGCGTATCGCGGTGACGGGCGGCAGCGGGAAGCTTGGCTTGTACGTCATAGACGAGCTGCTGCGGCACGGTTATGAAGTAACGGTTATTGACAGCAAAGCGCCGGAAGGTCGAAAGTGCAAGTATGTCCATGCACAGCTGACCGATGCCGGGGAAGCTTACGGAGCGCTGAAGGGGACGGATGCCGTAATCCATCTGGCGGCCGTACCCGGGCTCGGTCTTTACACGCATGGGCGAATCTATTTCAATAATGTCATGTCGACTTACAACATTCTGGAAGCGGCCGAAGCGCTCGGCATGCGCAAGACGGTTATCGGTTCGAGCGAATCGTCATATGGATTCTATTGGGCAACGCATCCGTTCGTACCCGATTATTTCCCGGTTGACGAAGCGCATCCGCAGAAGCCGCAGGAAACGTACGGCTTATCAAAGGTTCTCAATGAGTCGACGGCTGCCATGTTCTACCGGAATTCGGGCTTGCAGGTCGTGCCGCTGCGCTTCTCGACGATCATCTCGGAACGAGAATGGCCGGATTTGACCCGCGCCATGAAGTCCAATCCGGCTTTATTCAAGCGAAATTTATACAGCCATGTGGATGTTCGCGATGCGTCTGCTGCTTGCCGGCTGGCGCTCGAAACGGACGGATTGAGTCCTGAGGGGATGAATATCACCTCCAGCGTGACGCTATCCGATGTGGAGACGCCGGAGCTGATTGCGAGCTATTTCCCGGAAGTGACCGACATACGGGAAGAGCTCTCCGGGTTCACAGCACTTGTCAGTAACCGGCGTGCGCGGGAAGCGCTCTGCTGGGAGCCGGTTTACACCTGGCAGAACTATTAACCTAAGGAAGGCGTAACAGCTTTCCCCTCTTAGGGGGAGGAGAACTGTTACGCCCCTTTCATTATTATCACGTACTTTCATTGGATACAGCTCATGCGAGGCATCCGCGTGACTAATTCTGAAGCTGCGCTTCGGAACTCGCCGTCAATTCGTCCGCACAGAGATAAGCCGGTACCTCCAGCCGGTTCCGATTCTTACCCTCCGCTTCTCCTGTGGCTGCGACGCCGGTCGATTCTACCGGTTCCGCCAAACCAAGCTCCGCCAAGAATTCACCCACTACACGGTCATACTCCTCCCGGTTTGTACGCAGCGACTGCGCATGGTCGGCGCCTGGCATGAGATACAGCCGCTTGAAGCCCGGCTTCGCCTCATGGAGCTGAAGCGTCATCTCCATCGGTATATAGTCGTCCGCATCTCCGTGGATAAACAGAATAGGAGTATCGACCCCCGACACATCCCGGATCGGGGAGACCTGCTTGAATTTCATTCCGGTTCGCATCCAGACGAATAATCCGGCAAGCTGCATCAGCGGAACGGGAGGCATGTGAAAATCTTTTTTCAACCGGTATTTGAGCTGGGCGGTT
Source organism: Paenibacillus spongiae (assembly GCF_024734895.1). Taxonomy (NCBI): domain Bacteria; kingdom Bacillati; phylum Bacillota; class Bacilli; order Caryophanales; family Paenibacillaceae; genus Paenibacillus; species Paenibacillus spongiae. Next base: position 5,922,929 of record NZ_CP091430.1, on the reverse strand, counting down.
AAGTCGGAATAAGGGCAATCTACAATATAGAAGGCCGCCCGCCGGTCGATGGCCGCATGCTGCAGCGCCGTTGCGGCGCCCATAGATTCCCCGAGCACCCCGATTTTACAGTCCGGACCGTATCGTTCAAGCGCCCAATCGATGCATGCTTTGAGATCATGCTTCTCATAGTAGCCGTATGTTGTCGAAGGGCCGCCGCTGAGACCGTGCCGGCGGTGGTCGTAAGCGAGCACATGGAAGCCTCTGCGGCGGAATATATCCATATATTTCAGCGACCCTACCAGTGAAGAAGTGACGCCGTGCACCAGCACGACGAGCTTGCCTTGATCCTGTTCGGCGGGGAAGAACCAGCCGCGCAGCCGGTATCCGAACGGCGATTCAATGCTCACCTCTTCCTTCGCCATCCGCTCAATGTCTGCTTGAACAATCGTTCCCCCGTTTGTCTCGAATTTGTAGATCTCCTCATCCTTATAGGTTCGAATATGAATGACGAACCCGGACAGCTTGTACCCTATTCCCGCCAACGCCAGCATGGATATCGTGATTGCCGAACCCAGCATGATAGTCCCCCATTTCTTATCGCGTTCTTCTGTATGCGTTAGGATACCCGGGACCGTGTTCCGTTATGAGATGAACATTCGGCAAAACTGAAGGAACGGCTGACGTATAGTAACCGGATATAAACTCCATAATAACGCTGCGGGTTTGCAATCATTCCCAGTTGTTTGGAGGAAACATGATGAAAGGTTTATCCTGGTTAGGTTCGGAGTGGGGCAAGGTCATCCGCACGCCTAAGACTGTTATTGCGCTGCTCGGAATCATGCTGGTTCCGGCTCTATATGGCGGAACGTACCTGTGGGCGTTCTGGGATCCTTATGCCCATATCGAGAAGATTCCTGTCGCCGTTGTCAACGAGGACCAGCCTGTAACTTATAAGGGCGAAACCTTTGCGATCGGCAATGATCTGGTGGAAGAGTTCAAGAAGGATCATTCGTTCGAATGGCATTTTATCGGACGGGAGGAAGCCGACCGGGGGCTGTTGAACAACAATTATTATTTCGGCATCATGATCCCGAAGGACTTCTCCAAGCGGGCGACAACATTAACCGAGAATCAGCCGACACCTCTTGAGCTCATCGTGAAGTCGAATGAAGGGCTGAATTATACGGTAGCCAAAATTGGCGAGAGCGGCGTGGAGAAAATACGCGGGCAGCTATCCGAGCAGCTAACGCGTACCTATACGGAAGCGATATTCAATAGTTTGGAACAATTGAAGGATGGCATGCAGGAGGCGAGCAAGGGAGCGGGAGACCTCCACACGGGGATGACGGAGCTTGCTTCAGGTACCGATAGGCTGCTGAGCGAGGTGAAGGGCAGGCAAGCATCGCTGAAGCAGTTGGATGAAGGGGCTGCTTCGCTTCAGCGTGCCGCCGCGCAATTGGCGAGCGGAGCCGCCAAGCTGGAAGGAGGCGTTTCGCAAGCGGCTGCTGGAATGTCAGCCTTCGGCAAAGGGCTGTCCGATGCCCGGGCCGGCGGCGATCAGCTCGCTCAAGGATTGAAGCAAATTTCTACCGGCTCGGATGGAGTGAACGCGCTGATCGCACAATTAGGCAGCGAGACCCCGGAGCTTGCGGAGAACAAAACCTATGCAGCCCTGACTGCAGCGGGAGAACAAGTTTCGGGCGGCCTTAAGAAGCTGTCGGCCAGCTTGGATAAGCTGAATAAGGGCATGGCGGATTTGACCGGCAGCTTCGGTAAGCTGGAAGCCGGGGTGAAGCAGGCCGACGACAATCTTAAGAAGCTGTCTTCTGGGGCGTCCGAGTTGAGTAAAGGCGCCGCTTCGCTGAAGAACGGCGTTCATCAACTGCGACTAGGCTGGGATACGTTAATTAGCGGCTTGGACAAGCTGGCGGCAGGTGAGAGAAAGCTTGTGGACGGCAGCAGCAAGCTCAGCAGAGCACTTGCGGATGGCGCGGAAGACTTGAAGAGTCTCCATGCGTCGCAACCGCTATATGAGATGATGGCCAATCCCGTCCGCCTCAAGGAGGAGCCGGTCACGACCATCCCCAACTACGGTACCGGGATGGCGCCCTTCTTCATCTCGATCAGCCTCTATGTAGGCGCACTTCTGCTCAGTACGGTGTTTCCGCTGCGCGAAACGGCTTCGCCGCCTCCATCGGGGTGGAGCTGGTTCCTCTCCAAATATGTCATATTGGCGATCGTCTCGCTGTTTCAAGTGATCATCCTGTGTATCGTCTTAATCGGTATTGTAGGCATTGAGCCGCGGAACACGATCGACTTCGGCTGGTTCACGCTCTTTATCAGCCTGGTATTTATGGCGGTTATTCAGCTGCTTGTAACTGTCATGGATAACGTCGGACGGTTCATTGGAATCATCTTGCTCGTGCTGCAGCTAACCGCGACGGAGGGCACCTTTCCTGTGGAACTTATCCCGGAAGGGTTGCAGGCGGTTCACAGCTTCCTGCCCATTACCTATACGGTACAGGGATTGCGGACCATTCTATCGACGGGGGAATATCAATCCCTTCGCATCGATTTAATCGCATTGCTCCTCTTCGGCATTCTATCGATTCTGCTGACGATAATCGCCTTAACGTTCGCCCGCAAGCGGATATTCGGACGCACCTCGAAGGAAGAGCAGCCGAATACCGCGTAAGAGTTGCTGCGAGCAGGGATCTTATCGCAGCTGCACGCCGATTCCAAGTGCGTCCAAGCGTTCCCAATAATCGGGGCATGTCTTGGATACGCAGCCGGGGTCGGCAATCCGGACGCCGGGAATCTTGGCTCCAATCAGGGAGAGCGCCATGGCCATTCGATGATCGTCATGCGGATCGAGAAGAGCAGGGAGCGGCTCCCCGGGGTATACCGTGAGGCCGTCCGGATGCTCATCCGTTCGAATGCCGAGCTTGGCGAGCTCGGAGCAGATTGCCTCAATACGGTCACATTCATGATGGCGGATATGAGCGGCATCCGTCAGCGTAATCGGACCGTCGGCGAACACGGCCAATGCCGCCATCGTCAACGTCTGGTCGGACCATTCTTTCATGCTCACCGTAAACCCTCCCGTAAGCTGCCCCGTACCCCGAACTTCTACGGCATTGTTCTCCACCGCAGTTGTACAGCCCATTTGTTCCAACGCCTTCAAGAGCAGCATATCCGGCTGGCGGGTATTGGCGGGAAGGCCTTCGACACGGATATACCCGTTCGTGAGGGCGGCAAGCGCCCAGAAATAGCCGCAAGTCGATACATCGGGTTCTAATGCAAAGGACCGCGCCTCATAACGGCGGGGGTGGACATAAATCGTCTGTTTATCGATGCCCATCTGGGCATCGGCCCCGAACTGACTCATGGTTGCCAGAGTCATCTCCACATAATCATGCTGCACGATCGGACCGTTAATATGAACTGTCACGGGTTCTTTCGCATAAGGGGCGGCGATCAGCAGGCCGCTGATGAATTGGCTCGATTGGTCGCCTGGCATATCAATCGTTCCGCCCCGAAGCCCTTTCCCTTCGACGGAAACCGGCAGCCGATGTCCGTTCTCCGCATACCGGATATCGGCTCCGAGCGAGGTCAGGGCACCCACAAGCGGCGCAATCGGCCGCTCACTCATTCGTTTGCTTCCTCTTAATGTCCAGTGCCCGCTTGCGGCAGCGAGTGCTCCAGGTAAGAAGCGGGCGACAGTGCCGGCTGCGCCGGCATACAGCTCCCCATGTCGGATAGGCCAAACACCGCCGCCCCCTTCGACGATTGCGCGTTCGCCGTCCATCGTAATCGAGATGCCGAGGCGGCGTAAGCTGTCGATGCACCAATACGAATCGTCGCTCTTCAGAATACCTGCCAATTCGGAGGTACCCGAAGCCAATGCGGCTATGATGAGCGCACGGTTCGTCAGGCTTTTGCTCCCGGGGACGGTTAGTTTGGCATGAACAGGGTTCGAAGCGGGAGATAGAACGGCCTCCTGACAGTCGTTATGACGGGACCACGGAGAGCGAGCCTCGTGATCCGGCTGTTGAACGGATTGAGCAGTCATAGAATCATCATCCTCTCTTATATTATCCTCATGGACGGCTGTGTCTAAATAAATTATAATGGGGATCATATCGATAAAAGAAATACTAATTACAGCTATATGCTATAGAGGTGTTCTATGTCATGCTCAATTTGGAGTGGTACCGTATCTTTCTCCATACGGCCAAGGCCGGCAATTTGACCAAGGCGGCTCAGGAGCTGTATATTACGCAGCCCTCTGTCAGTTATGCGATCAAACAATTAGAAGGCCAGTTAGGCCTTAAGCTGTTTCATCGGTTATCCAAAGGCGTCGAACTGACGGCGGAGGGCCAGGCGCTGCTCGGTTATGTGGAGCGGTCGTTGACGCTGCTTGATGCGGGTGAGCAGCGGATGGATGCCTTGAAGCGTCTCGCTGCCGGAGAGCTGCGGATAGGAGCGAGCGATTCCCTCATGAAGCATCTGCTGCTCGGGCAGCTTGACGAATACCGCACCTTGTATCCAAACGTCCGGATCCGACTCTCCCATGGCAAGACGCCGGATCTGATCGAACGGTTGAAGGATGGCTTAACGGACTGCATCATCGTCCCCATGCCGGTCGACGATCCCATGCTTGAGATTCAGCCATTGTCCGCCATCCAAGATACCTTTGTTGTAGGCGATGCTTACCGCTCATTATCGGATAAGCCGCTGACAGGCGTGGAAATCGCATCCACGCCGCTGCTGCTGCTGTCGCAGGGAAGCGGTACACGCCGGTTTCTCGAGAGGTGGTTAGCGGGACAAGGGGTAGCCGTTGAAGCGGATATCGAGCTGGGCAGCGTCGATCTGCTGGTCGAATTCGCGCGGCGGGGGTTCGGGGCGGCATTCGTCATCCGTTCGTTCGTCGCCTCGGAGCTTGAAGCGGGGGAACTGTTCGAGCTTCGGACGGCCGAGCCGATACCGCCCAGAACGATCGGCATTGCTGTGAGAAGAGGGATGCCGCTTCCGCTGGCATCCTCCCGGTTTATCGACATGCTGTCTCCGAAGCAGCTTATGTCATGACTGCCCTAAGGTCGACCATTCGTTTTTGAGACTTATAATGAAAGCAGACTGGCACCAAATCGTGACAGTCTGCTTATTCATATATACGATTAACGCTTCCGCAACAGAGGATAGGAGACGTTGGTCGGCACCTCGATCAGAATTATTCGCAATGCTGCTTCATCCGTGGCGGTCAAGATGATTTCGAGCGCATCATCGGCTCGTTGAACGATAAAATCTTTATGGTTAAAGCGTGCTGCCAGGCGCTCCTCCGACGCGTAGCCGATCGTTCCGTTGCCGCGGATCGCCAAAGCAGTCAGTGTCTTATCTTCGGCAATCGTGTGGCGGAACGTCCGGCCTGGCTCGATCGTGACGTCCCACATCTGTGCTTCCGCGACCAATTCGATTGGGGAGTCCGGCCCGAGAACGTTCTTGCTGACGTACCCGTCGCCTTGCTCGGAAGGGAATTGGTCATGCTCGAACTGGCTGTAGGTCGGCTGGCGCTGCAGCGCTTCCTTCATGGAAGGCTCGAACCATATTTGGAAGCCTTCCATATCCGGCCCGATAAAACGTTCCTCATGACTGACCCCGGAGCCCGTCTGCATCACTTGCGCACCGCCAGCGCCAATGATACTCTTCGTGCCGAGCGTATCCCCGTGCATCGCTTGACCCTGAACGACGTAGGTCATTATTTCGAAGGCTTGATGGGGGTGAAGCGGAATGTAGCCTTCCTCCTTCGATTCTGCCCATGCCCAGTAGAACAGCGGCCCGACCCGCTTGATCACGGAGCCTTCGCCCGGAAAGCCGATCGGCTTCTGCTCGGTTATCTTCCCGCCGTCAAAGGCGCCCGATGCTTGCAAGGTTGGACCATAAATTAGGGGTTGTGTCATCCTTGTTTCCTCCTCAAATGGATCATGATGGTTTAGTAAGCACATTCAGCCTCACATCTTAAATTAAAATGTCTTAAATTAAAGATAAACGAAATTGATCTTTCTGTCAAGGGATGAACGCGGTCGTCTCTCCATGTGCTCGCCCCCTGCCATGCAACGACATACCGCTCTAGGAGCTTTGCACGGTACAACACTTCCTGCTCTCACTCGCCTTATTCCCGATTCAGCCTCGAAAGGTTTTGGATGCATACGATTGCTGATTTTGATATAATCATGGCAGCTTCATATTCCCGCATGTAACTGGCGAAACGTGGAGAACCACGGTGGAGCATGCGGATGCTGCCGGTTCAAATGCCATGCATTCGGAGCAGCTGATTGCCGCTGCGGACGTTCTTAGCTGGAACGACCCATGGGCAAGCCGTACGCCTGGGCGAAGTATTTGACAAGAGGGACTCAACGTGCCTTCAGATCAAATGCTTTTTTTGTTTTCTTTCTTGCTGTTACCTAACAAAGAGAAACTGGAGGCGAAAGTATGGCTGTCCTATTGAAAGCAAAACCGCTCGCAGATGAAACAAGCGCCCGAATTGCAGCGAAGGTAAAACGGTGGCACGCACAAGGAGTCGAGCCTGCCATCGCAGCGATTCTTGTGGAAGGAGATCCGGCATCTCTATATTATGCCCAGGCTAAGCGCCGGCTGGCCGAGAAGCTGAACGTGAAGTTCGAGCTGTTAACATTCCCGCCTGACGTGCAGGAAGAGCCGCTGATTCAGACAATTGCTTCATTAAATAAGAAGGCGGATGTGCACGGCATTATGCTGGAGCTGCCTTTACCGGGCGGAATCCGGCTCGGCAGGCTGGCGGACGCAATCGATCCGCTCAAAGACGTCGACGGGATCGCTTCCGCCAACAAGCTGGCATGCATGATCGGTTCACCGGGCATTTACCCGGCGACACCGCAGTCCTGTATCCGTCTGCTTCATTATTATCAATATCCGCTGCGCGGCAAACATGTCGTCGTTATCGGCAGAGGAGAAACGGTAGGACGGCCTCTTGTCCAGCTGCTGCTGAGAGAGAACGCGACCGTAACGGTTTGTCATTCCCATACTCCCGACCTGTCGGTTCATATTCGGCAGGCGGATATTATTATAGCGGCAGCCGGGCATGCCGGTCTGATCAAGAAAGCGATGGTTCATCCCGAGCTGGTCGTCATCGATGCGGGCATCAACGCGAAAATAGACGGAAATGGGATAACCGGCGACGTTGATCCGGAAACAGCCAATGCGGTTCGTGCAATATCCCCGGTCCCCGGAGGCGTGGGTACGCTAACTACAGTCCTCTTGTTTGAAAATGTGATGCGTGCCATGGACCTGCAGGAAGCAGAGGGGAGGTTTTCTCGATGAGAATGTACGACCAGTCGATTCGTTCATTCCTGACAGAAGCAAGCTCCAGCTCACCGACGCCGGGAGGAGGAAGCGCCGCCGCTCTCTCAGCAGGCCTTGGAGCATCGATGGGCGCCATGGTCGCCAATTTGACATCAGGCCCGAAATTCGACGCCGTCCGTAATCGAATGCGCGAAATTGCCCGGGAAATGGAAGCGGCAATTGAGAGAAGCGAAGCCGTCTTACGTGCGGATATTGCGGCGTTCAGCCGGTTCATGGACGCATTGGCCCTTCCGAAAGGTACGGTAGGCGAACAAGCGCGGCGGAAGCAGGCTTTGGAGGATGCCGCTGCAGCTGCCGCGGAGGTTCCGTTATCTCTGATGCTGTTATGCCATCCATTATTGATTGTGCTGAACGAGGAAGCGGGGGCGGTGAACCGGAACGTCATATCCGATTGGGGGATTGCCGCGATTATGCTGGAGGCCGCTATGCAGTCGGCTTGGCTGACCGTCGAAATCAATTTGAAATCGATGAAGAACGAGACGGCTGCCACGCAGCTTCGCAGGCGGGGAGAAGAGCTGCTGGAACAAGGCGAAGCTATGAAGCGGGCGGTGCTGGAGCACGTACGTAAGCGGATGTAACCCGGCTGCGCAAATCGGATCCGGACAGCCTTCAATAGGAAGGCATTCGGGTCCGATTTCTGTTCTGCTATACGCTGCCTGGTTCTAGAAGATAGGGAGCGGCTCTGGCTTTAAAGGATAAAATAAAAAAATGTGTATATAATAGAAGGGATTTTTTTGCCATGCCATTCAACGATTCATGCATCCTTTCTCTTCCAAAAAGAAAGACTAAAGGTACCCTGTGACGGTCCTTTAGTCTTTGATGCTTATGGAGTGGTTTTTCCACCGTTCTCTAAACGGGCCTGTCCGCGGCGCTTTTGAATGTGCAATGGCTCAGGCACATAGTCGCCGCCTGCGAATTGATGCTTGACCAGCGTATTGAACGAATCGACCCACGGAGTGAGGGATCGTCCCATACGCGCTTCCTGAGCATACTGGACGAGTTGATTCACAAATTCCATATTGGCCGAAATGTGGACCTCTTGAACTGCAGGCGCCAGCTTGCGGATCTGAACGGCTATGGTTTGCTTCAGTTCGCTTGATATTTCATTGTGATCATTGACCGTCATGTAGGAGTTATAAGGACCGGCGAATCGCTGGTTGTTCCAGTACGGGCTGCCGGTATCAACATTATATACCCCTTCTTTGGCACCCGTATTGTTCTGTTCCTTGGCCTTGCGTCCGCCGGTTTTTCGCGTGCCCGTTGCCGTCCAATCCATCGTCATGCCCACATAAGCGTTCTTGTCAGTCAGGAACACCATTCCTGCGGCTATGCCGTTTATGTTCGATACGACCGTGGAGAGATGCGTGCTGTACTCGATCCACAGATTGTCATGCTGATTGGGATTGCTGCTCATTGCCCCGTACATACGGCCGCCAAGCATCTTGGGATCCCCTTTTTTCTTGGAGCCGTAATCGTATGTGCTGTTCTGAACGCGTTGTTCGTAATTGCAGCCTGCGAGACCGACTACTGCAATCAAAGCGAGAGCAAGCAAGCGGATGCTGGCCTTGCTGTTTATCCACTTGTTCATGATCCGTAACCCCTTCCTCTGGATTATCTATAGGATGAACGGCGGATTCTGAAATATGCATTGAAATTGGATACATAAAGAACCATGGTTTTTGCAAACAATGTAGGATAGTGATGGTGGTAAGAGACATCTTCGCGAGAAGGTCGGACAACCAATGAAATCAAGCATTTTGACAGCTTTGCGAACAATTTGTGAACTCTTCTAGGAACATTGACAAAAACCACCTTCAACTTTATATTTAATAAAGTGATTAGATTGCTTAAGTTTTGTCTTAAACAGCTAAGATTTTACGCATATCGGCCGTTTTTTTTTGTCTAAAAAACGGAAGTTGCGAAAACGTAAACAAAGTGGGGTTGATTGATGATGAATCGGTGGCACATTCTAAAACGGCTCACGCCGCTTCTTGCCGGGATGGTGTTGCTGCTGTCAGCGTGCGGACGAGCTGACCTGTCGGCACTTAGACCGCAAGGGCCGGTTGCCGAAGAACAATTCGGTTTAATGAAGCTGTCCATCACGATTATGGCTTTCGTAGTTATTGTCGTGTTTGTAATCGCGCTCTATGTAATTATTCGTTACAGACGTCGCCCAGGCGACAAATCAATCCCTGTACAGGTGGAAGGCAACCATAAGCTGGAAATCATTTGGACGGTTATTCCGATCGTCTTGCTGGTTATCCTGGGCGTACCGACCATTAAGTCTGTATTCGGGCTGGCAGAGGATTACTCCAAAGATCCTAATGCGATTCAAGTTAAAGTAACGGCACACCAATACTGGTGGGAATTCGAATATCCGAAAGAAGGCGTAAAGACGGCGCAGGAAATGATCATTCCTAATGATGCTGTCATCTCCATCGAAGCGAAGACGGCCGACGTGCTTCACTCGTTCTGGATTCCTTCACTAGCGGGCAAGATTGATACGAACCCCGGCGGGAACGTGAATAAGATGTATTTCAAAGCGCCTAAAGAAGGTGTCTATCTAGGCAAATGTGCCGAGTTATGCGGACCTTCCCATGCTTTGATGGACTTTAAAGTCAAGTCCGTAGATCGTGCTTCGTACGATCGTTGGATAGCGGCTCAGAAAGCGCCAGTGGCATTGCCGGCTGATAAACAGCTTGCCGAAACACTGACGACCAACTGCTTGTCCTGCCATGCAATCGGAGATGGAACAGGATGGGCGCCGAACTTGACAGGCATCGGAAGCCGGGGTACGGTAGCCGGCATGCTCGTGAATACGGACGATGCGAAGTATGAGAATGAAGGTACGGTTCAAGAGAACCTTGAGAGATGGCTTAAAGATCCAAACGAAGTGAAGCCAGGCAACAAAATGGGTAAAATCGAGCTGTCCGATGAAGAGATCAAATCAATCTCGAAATATTTGGCTGATCTGAAGATCGAATATTAATACAGAAAAAGGAGGTACCTACTTTGGGTCATGCACACGAGGTTAAACGGTATCGGGGCCTGATGGATTGGCTGACGACCGTTGACCATAAAAAAATCGGCATCCTATATTTGATTGCGGGCGGCTTCTTCTTCCTTATCGGAGGACTTGAAGCCATCTTGATCCGGATTCAATTATGGAGACCGCTGAATGATTTCGTTAGCGCAAGTACATTCAACGAGCTGCTGACGATGCACGGAACAACCATGATTTTCCTTGCGGCGATGCCGTTGCTCTTCGCTCTGATGAATGCGGTAGTTCCGCTGCAGATCGGCGCGCGTGACGTTGCATTCCCATTCTTGAACTCCCTTGGGTTCTGGACATTCTTCTTCGGCGGTGTGCTTCTTAACGTCAGCTGGTTCGCAGGAGGTGCACCGGATGCGGGCTGGACGTCTTACGTACCGCTTGCAAGCCCGTTGTATAGTGAAGGGAAAGGCGTAGATTATTACGTAATTGGTTTGCAGATCGCCGGCATAGGTACATTAATCGGCGGCATTAACTTCTTGGCAACGATTATCAATATGCGCGCTCCTGGCATGAGCTTCATGCGTATGCCGATGTTTACTTGGACGGTTTTCATTACATCGGCGCTCATCCTGTTCGCTTTCCCGGCACTTGCAGTCGGTCTGGTCGCACTGATGTTCGACCGTCTGTTCGAAGCCAACTTCTTTAATGTTAATAATGGCGGTAATACTGTATTGTGGGAGCATATCTTCTGGATCTTCGGACACCCTGAAGTATATATTCTCATCCTGCCGGCCTTCGGCGTCATATCTGAAGTTATCAGCACGTTCTCGCGTAAGCGGCTATTCGGTTACAGCTCCATGGTATTTGCAACCGTGTTAATCGGATTCCTGGGCTTCATGGTATGGGCGCATCACATGTTCACAGTAGGACTTGGTCCGGTTGCGAACGCGCTGTTCTCTATCGCAACGATGTTGATTGCCGTACCGACGGGTATCAAAATATTTAACTGGTTATTCACGATGTGGGGCGGTTCCATTCGCTTCACGACTGCGAACATGTTCGCAGTCGGTTTCGTGCCAACCTTCGTTATGGGTGGCGTTACCGGGGTTATGCTTGCGTCAGCTCCGGCAGACTATCAGTACCATGATACGTACTTTGTCGTCGCTCACTTCCACTATGTAATCGTGGGCGGTTTGATTCTAGGCATATTCGCAGGCCTGTTCTACTGGTGGCCGAAGATGTTCGGCCGTATGCTGAACGAGACATTAGGTAAAATTTGCTTCTGGTTATTCTTTACCGGGTTCCATCTTACGTTCTTCGTACAGCATTTCCTCGGCTTGATGGGGATGCCGCGCCGGATCTATACGTATCTGGATGGTCTCGGATTCAATAACATGAACTTGATTAGTACCGTAGGCGCTATTCTAATGGGCCTTGGCACAATCGCCTTCTTGATCAACATTGTTATTACATCGATGAAACCTAAGAATGCAGCTTATGATCCATGGGAAGACGGCCGTACGCTGGAATGGACGATTCCTTCTCCGGCTCCAGAGTACAACTTTGCTCAAACTCCGCTTGTTCGTGGTTATGACGCATTCTGGAAAGAAAAGATGGAAGGCAAGAACGCAATGACGCCGGCTGAACCGCTTGGCCCGATTCATATGCCGTCCCCATCCATTCTTCCGTTCATCATGTCAATTGGTTTGTTCATTGCCGGTTTTGGCTTAATGTACCATCAACACATTATTACTATAGCCGGTCTTGTCATTACGTTCGGATGTATGTTCACGCGCTCCGTTAAGGATGACCATGGCTTCCATATCGAGCCGGATGAACTGCATGACAAGGGGGTAAAAGCATGAGCGCACATTCACATGTAGACGGTCAACTGCCGCATGAGCCGGAGAAAGCAACTCTTGAAGGCCGTAATAAAGTGCTCGGCTTCTGGTTGTTCCTTGGCGGTGAAACGGTATTGTTCGGAACGCTGTTCTCTGCGTTTCTTGCGCTTCGCGACCAGGTTGGCGACGGAAATCCGACCTCACAAGAGTTGTTCCAGCTGCCGCTCGTAGCGGCTGCGACATTCATCTTGCTCACGTCAAGCTTAACAAGCGTATTCGCAATTCAGGCGATGCATACGAATAGAGTGAAATCCATGCTCAACTGGTTGATCCTAACCGTATTGTTGGGCGCGGGCTTCCTGGGATTGGAAATTTACGAATTCTACCACTATGTGCATGAGGGACATGGTTTCACTACAAGCGCATTCAGTTCTTCGTTCTACACGCTTGTTGGCTTCCACGGCGCTCACGTCGCGTTCGGTGTTTTCTGGATTACAATGTTAATTGTGCAAACCTTCAGAAAAGGTCTTAATACCACAACGGCGCCGAAGATTTATGTAGCCGGTATGTACTGGCACTTTATTGACGTCGTATGGGTATTCATCTTCACCGTCGTATACTTGATGGGAAAGGTGGGCTAATGGATGGCCAATCAACAATCAACAGCACAGGATCACGGCAGACCGCATAAGCATGAAGGTCCTAAGAAACACATTATCGCGTTTATCTTCTCGATCGTTCTTACCGTCATCGCATTCGCTACGGTAGCAGCAGGTGAAATAAACGTGAAATTCACGTACATGTTGCTTGTGGGAATGGCGTTACTGCAAGTATTCATTCAAATGGCGTTCTGGATGCATATGAAAGACCGTGGACATATGTTTGCCATTATTGGCATTCTATCAGGTGTATTCGTTGCTTTCACATGCGTTATTATGGCCGAGTATTGGGTTTGGTGGTAAGCAGCATGAATTGAAGAGAGGGAGGTCCTTGAGCGACCCCCTCTTTTGTTGTAAACGAATCAGCCCTGGGACAGCTTTACTCAATTAGAAATATCAGAGAAGTGCATGGAACTGCACTTTCTGATCGTTAGGAAAGGGGAGTTCCATGATGCTTGGCTTAGAATATTTCAGCTTTGAAGAGCTATGGAGCCCGTTGTTTTTCTTCTTTATGGCAGCGCTTGTGATTCTTTATTTTTACTTGATCGGCCCATGGAAAGAAAAACACGCGCCAGATGAGCCTCAAGTAACAAAGTTCCGGAAGAGTCTGTTCGTGCTGGGGATGATCTTGTTTTATCTCGCACATGGCGGCCCTCTTGATCTGCTCGGGCATATCATGTTCTCTTTTCACATGACGAATATGTCGCTCTCATACTTGATTGCGCCGCCGCTCATATTGTTAGGCGTCCCGGCGTACCTGTTTCGAGCGGTATTCGGGAAGAAGTTCTGGCGCAAGCTGAGTATTTTCATGCATCCGATCTTTACGCTTGTGGCGTTTAATATGCTCTTCTCGATTTATCATGTACCTCTCGTGCATGATTATGTGATGACGAACTTTACTGTCCACCGGCTCTACTATATTGCCCTGCTGGTTACGTCGTTCATGATGTGGTGGCAGATCGTTGAACCGGTCCGGGAATGGAGCCGGCTGGCGGATGTGAAGAAGATGGCGTACATCTTCGCGAACGGGCTGCTGCTGACACCTGCTTGTGCGCTCATCATCTTCGCGGGCGCACCGCTTTATGCAACTTATAGCGACCCTCAGGTATGGGCGCAAGCAATGGGCTATTGCGTCTCCGGTGATCCAAGCGCGCTGCTCGCAAGCTTCAACGGCCCTTCTTTCTTCAGCATGATGAAGCCGGTTGAGGATCAACAAACAGGCGGAATCATCATGAAGCTGGTACAAGAAGTGATGTATGGGGCTATTCTGGCCTACGTCTTCAAAGCTTGGTACAAACGGGAGCATGCGGACGATGAAATGCCCAATCCCGGAGCGGCAGGTCCTGCTGGAGCAAACAGCTAGTGCAGCAGAGACAAATCCATAAGTGCCAGATGAAGAGGCGGAACCTGGAGGTTCTGCCTCTTTTTCATTCACATGGGTGCGCCAGAATATGGTATTCTTAATTGCGAGTGGAAATACATGTGGCGGCAGCAATGTTTCCTGACGATTACGAATCATTGCGAGCGATTATTGCAGGACGTAAGACAAGTTCCGGGAACTCGACAAACGGTATGGGCGGTACATGTCGCCAATCTGATTACTTATTTATTGAGAGAAGGTTGTCATGTTCATGAACCATCGCATTCATCGTCCGCTCGTCATTAGCATTGGCGGAGGGACGGGCAGCGGAAAGACGACATTGACAGGACGCTTGGAAGCTGATCTTCATATGTACAATGTGAGGGTTCTCCATACGGATCGCTATTACGTTCGCCATCGTCCGAAAGGGACTGCGCCGTTCTCTGGCAAAGAATACGAGGATTTCAATCATCCGGCGGCGGTCGATCTGACCCGAATCATAGCGGATTTAACGCGGATCGCGAACGATGGCGAGACGGAGGTTGTAATGGTTGAAGGCTTCTTGGCGCTTTATTTTCCGGTACTTCGGGAATGGACCGACTTGAAGCTGTATGTGGAATGTCAATCGGATGAGAGGCTTGCGCGGCGCATCCAGCGGTTCTCGCAGGAAGGTTATAATTATGAGGAGATCGTAACGGAATATCTTGACTTTGTCCGGTATCGCCATGACGAGTTTGTGGAGCCGACCAAATGGTATGCCGATTTGATTGTGAATGGATCCGGTTCAATAGCAACAGGTTACCGGTTGCTGTTATCCATGATCCGACAAGAGCTCCGGGAACGAAAGGAACTGCGTTTGTGACAACAGAATATAGCGTTGAACTGTTGTGAGTCCTCCGTGCCAATGTGCGGAGGGCTTTTTTAGATAACCTTTAAGAATATCGGGTTGACTTCAATATCGAGGTGTGATTATACTGTATATAAAGATATACACAGTATAATGACTGGAGGATACAGAAATGACGAGCTGGCAGGGTGCTTGGCGATTGTATCAGCATGAGTTGCGCCATTCGTGGGCTGGCCTTATTTTTTCAATCTTGTTTTATGCTTATATTGCGCTTATCATATCGCCGAGTATGGGAGAGCTCTTCCAGGCAGCGGAGGACTCGGAGCAGATTTGGAAGTGGCTTATCGATTTTTTTTATCTGACGATACTGCCAAACATGGGGTTTATTATGAACCGGGTCATGTTCCGCTATTGGCATAATGATCCCTATACACGCAAGCTCGCCTATTGGCGAACGATGCCGATCGGACTCCTGTCCCTCGTTATCTCCCGGATGATTCTATTGCTAACGACTCTGCTGATCGTCGGTACGATTTTCTTTACGCTCCAATACTTTCTCGTCGGCGGATTGCGAGAGGCTATGAATCCCGGACAGTATCTTCTGTTCGCGGCTTGCTGGTGGGCGTACTCGCTTATTGCGGGCTCCTTGTACATGTTCTTCGAGCAGGCCTACAACGGCAAAGTTTACTTCATCATTTGTTTATGCTCACTGCTGATTTATTTTCCTCTTCTGATGCTATGTTGGTGGATTGGCTTTCACCCGGTGAGCGATTCGATGCAGCTGGCACAGAATAGCAATCCGATTGGAGCCATCGTCATGCTGATCGCCGGAGCAGCGGCATTCATGGCCTCCGGGCATTTCGTCAAGAACAAGCTCGGAACACGAAGCTTATTGAATTAGATTGGCTTGCTGAAGTTAATGATCGGCGTTAAGGATTATCATGTCATGAACGAAGAAGGTGTACGGGCACGGTGTGGATACCGATACAGATTAACGAGCAAAGCGCAGAGCCGCTATATCATCAAATCGAGGTTCAACTCCGTGCACTGATCGTGAGCGGACAGCTGGCAGAAGGTACGCTTCTTCCGTCCATCCGGGAGCTGGCCCAGTCGGTGAAGTGCAGTGTCATAACGATCAGGCGGGTATACCAGGATTTGGAGAATGAAGGTTTGCTGCGCACCAGGCAGGGGACCGGTACATTTGTAGCCAAGGTGGGGGACGAGATGAGAGACCTGCATCGCCGAAGTGCCGTTATTGAGGCGATTGAAGCCGCGGTTGATGCCGGGCTGCGCGTGCAATGCTCGGATGAAGAAATGATGGATATTCTGCGGGATGTTCTGCAGCAGAAACGGGCGGCCGGCAGCAACCCGGGGGGAGGCGTATAACAATATGGAGCCGATGGTTATAGAAGTACGAGGTTTGCTGCAGAAACGAAAGCATTTTCAGCTGGGGCCTGTCGATTTGCAAATTCCGCAGGGCTATGTGACGGCAATCGTCGGTCCGAACGGCTCGGGGAAGAGCTCGCTGTTTCGAATGATGCTCGACCAAGCCAAACCGGATGCAGGTGAAATTGAACTATTCGGACTGCAGGTCGGCGGCGATGATATCGCGATGAAGCAGCGGATCGGTTATGTGCCTGAGCAAGCGATTGATATCGATGATAATCTGAAGGCGGAACAGAAGGCGGCGTTCATCAGCCAATGGTATCCGAGCTGGGACCTTAACCGCTATCAGGAGCTGCTGCGGCGGTTCGAGGTGGATACGTCGCTGAAGCTTAACAAGATGTCCAAGGGAATGCGGAGGAAGTTCGATCTGGCGGTTGCGATGGCGCATAATCCGGATTTGCTGCTGCTCGACGAACCTTCTTCCGGACTCGATCCGATCGCCTGGAAGACGATGATCGACGCCATACACCGGTACATGGAACGCGGCGATCGAGCCGTGCTGATGGCATCGCATATTATCGATGAGGTGAAACGGCTGGCGGACTACATCGTTTTCATCGTCCATGGCCGGGTACTCGGAATGTTCGAGAAGGACTCGCTGCTCGAATCATGGTATTCCTATTACATCGACACGAGCGAGGGCACTGCGAATTGGAAGGCTATGCCGGGTTATCGGAGCGCTGAACCGAATGGCGGCAGCTTGTACAAAGTCATTACCAGCGAAGCGGCGGATGCGGAGAGATGGTGCGGTGAAACCGGCGTGCGGATATCAGGCAGGCAGAAGCTGGAACTGGACGACATTCTAACCGTACTAATCGAGCAGGAGAGATTACGCATTCGTTCTTAAATAGAGGAAGGAGTTCATACGATGAATCCATTGAAGGTCGAGAAAATTTTTAAGCAGTATGGCGACAAGACGGCAGTGAACGGCATCAGCTTTGAAGTGGCGGAGGGCGAAATTTACGGACTGCTCGGCGGCAACGGTGCAGGCAAGACAACAACGATGCGCATGGTGCTAGGCCTGATCTATCCGGACGGCGGTACGATTACTTATCATGGCAAGCCGTACACCGTACAGCAGCTAAAGGGGCTCGGATACCTTCCGGAAGAGCGCGGGCTGTATCCGAAGGTCAAGGTGAGTGATCAGATCCATTACTTGGCTCAGCTTCGTGGGATGTCCCGCAAGGATGCGGACCGCAGCCTGAAGCGCTGGCTGGACCGGTTCGGCGTACCGGAATATTACAACAAGAAGGTTGAAGAGCTGTCCAAGGGCAACCAGCAGAAAATTCAATTCATCGCGGCGGTCATTCATCAGCCGAAGATCATTATTATGGATGAAGCGTTCAGCGGACTCGACCCGGTCAATGTGGAGCTGCTGAAATCGACGGTCAAGGAGCTGCGTGACGGAGGAACAAGCATCTTGTTCTCGACTCACCGCATGGAGCATGTCGAGGAGCTGTGCCGCAACATCACCATTCTGCACAAGTCCAACCCGGTGCTGCAGGGCAATCTGAAGGCAATCAAGAAGCAGTTCCCGCGCGAGCGCGTCATGCTCGGCACAGGCAGTGAAGTGTCCGGTCTGGAGTCCATCCCGGGCGTAACGAAGATCATTCGTCACGAGAACGGCTACGAGTTGTTTATCGATCGCGAGGATGCAGGACGGCCGATTCTCGAGCTGGCTATGGCGCAGACGGAAATTCAGCGGTTTGAAGTGATGGAGCCGACGCTCAATGAAATCTTTATTAAAACGGTAGGTGAGAGCCATGAATAATAATTTTTGGACAGTCGTCGGGTTTACGGTCCGCAACAAATTCAAAGGAAAAGCCTTCCTGATCACGACCTTGATTATTGCAGTTATCATTAGTATCGGTATTAATCTCCCTTATATCATTTCGCAGTTCAGCAGCGGAGAAGATGAGCCGACCTCGATCGGCTATGTGGAAACGAAGGAAGACGTAACAAGCTCTACGATGTTCAATGGCGCTCGTATCGCGGCGATGCTGAACGAACATTACAGCGCGCAGGAGAAAGCGGAGCTGAAGCTCGTGCCGTTCGCGGATACAGGATCTACCGAAGGCAACGAGAAGGAGCTTAAGAAGGCGATTGTAGACGGCAAAATCGATGGCTATATTGAGTTCGAAGAAAATAAAGAAGTGGGCTTCCCGAATGTAGTTTACAAGTCGGAGAAGCTGATGGAAAGCAGTGTCACGCATTCCTTGCAAGCCGGGCTGACAGCCGTGAAGTCGAAGGGCGTATTGCAGGATGCGGGCCTGACCGAAGAGCAGACTAAGCTGTTGATGTCGCCTGTTGATATCGATTCGGTTCAGATTACGACATCCGAAGGCGCCGGCTCGATCGGCCAAGGCAAGACGCCGTCTCAGCAGGCGATGGATATGGGACTGGTCTATGTCATCATCATTCTGCTATTCATGGCCATTATGATCACCGGCCAGCTGATCGCCAGCGAGATTACAGCGGAGAAGAGCTCCCGCGTGATGGAAATTCTGATCACAAGCGTATCGCCGCTCAAGAGCATGTTCGGCAAAATCTTCGGCATGTTCATCGTCGGATTGACCCAGATTATCGCTTACGTTGCGGTTATCGTGATCAACATGATGCTGCCGCATAATGCGGAGCCGCTGGCGGAGCTGAATATCCGGTTAAGCGATATCGATCCGTTCGTGCTCGTATACGCGCTTATCTTCTATCTGGCAGGTTACTTCCTGTTTGCGACGCTGTTCGCGGCGGTTGGCTCGATCGTCAGCCGTACCGAGGATCTCGGTCAAGCGGTCCTTCCGATTACGATGGTCGCTCTCGCCGGCTTCTACATCTGTATGTTCGGCGGCCTGAACAATCCGGACTCGATGCTAATGAAAGTTTCGTCGTTCATCCCGCTCTTCTCGCCTTATGCAATGGTCGTTCGTCTGGGACTATCCGATCCGCCGCTATGGCAAGTGTGGGCATCGATTATTATTCTGCTCGTCACAATCTATGTTGCAGGCTGGATTTCCGCCCGCATCTACCGCGCAGGCGTCTTGATGTACGGCAAGCGCCCGTCCTTCAAGGAGCTGCGTAAGGCGATGAAAGCTTACAAGGCATAGGCTGCAGACTAGGCTACAGACGATTTCATTTGTGAGCAATGGTTATAAGGGATACTGTTCTTAATAATAACGGAGACTTTTTATATCGCCTTGATGAGATTAACAATTAAGCCCGCTCAGATCAAACCCTTGATCTGAGTGGGTTTTTTTTCGATAGTTGGATAATTGTAAGTTTGATCGGTTGAGCTTCGGCAGCGTGCATCACTACTGCAAAGGGGTTTAAGCGAGTATTCTCCCTTAGAATCTAGCAGAAGGCCGCTATAAGCTGAAGCTTGCAGAGGCTAATTGTCGCGTGAGAATCTCGTTTTCTTTTTCTTGAATCGATAAGGAGCTGAAGTTATAATGGGGCTAGCTGTTTACTATATAAAATATAGCATATTATGCAAAACCTAGATAAAAGCGTTGCGATACGAAGCTAGATGCAGTAAGGGGCAAGGGTATGCTTTTGATATGCAACTTTGGGAGGAGAATGCGAACTGGCGAAATAAGAATTTTCGAGTTGGTTAGGATGCTATCCCGATTGAATTGACGAAAGCAATCACTTGCATCGAAGGAGAGTGCATAAAGCATAAGAAAGGAAATCACCCAATCGGGCTGAGAATAGGAGGAGCCTATGACCATTTACCGTCACCAACGTAATTACGGATGCCGCATTCATGATCAATATACCTATTTGGGCATGCGCGTACTTGTTTTGGAGAATGAGAAGGTAAGGATCTCTCTACTTCCGGACAAAGGTACCGAAATATTCGAATTTTTGTATAAGCCAGTCGATCTGGACTTCATGTGGCTAACTGAGAACGGTGTACATAATCCGAATTCTTATTTGCCGACCTCACCCGATCCGATCTCCACGTTTATTGACTATTACGCAGGTGGGTGGCAGGAAGTTTTCCCGAATGGCGGGTCGACTAGCTCTTATTTAGGAGCCCGGTTTGGTCAGCATGGGGAAGTTGCTCATATGCCTTGGGATGTCGAGGTGTTGGAGGATTCAGCGGATCGGATTCGCGTATTGTTCCGAGTTCGGACGAAGAAGGTTCCTTTTGAATTACGCAAAACGCTGACACTGCAATCGGATTCATCGACTCTTCGCATCGAAGAAGAGCTTGAGAATTTAAGCGACCTGCCTCTGCGATTCATGTGGGGTCACCATATTGCGTTCGGCAAACCGTTCTTGGAGCCGGGCTGCAGAATTAATCTTCCAGAGGGCTTAACCGTCTTAACGGAAGAGCGAAGCTTGCAAGCTATAAATCTTGGCAGGGTGAGGCGCGGCGATGTCCATGAATGGCCTGTAGCGGCGGATGAGCAAGGTGCTGCGGTTGATTTGTCCATTCTGCCCGCACGCGATGCACGGTCGGATATTGTTTATGTAACCGGTTTCGAGAAAAGTCGGGCATGGTATGAAGTGGAAAATGGGCGAAGGGGTATGGGCATTCGCGTAGAGTGGGATGCGTCTCGGCTGCCTTACTTATGGTATTGGCAAGAGTTTGGGGAAACAAAAACTTATCCTTGGTACGGTCGGCACTATAACGTCGGGCTGGAGCCGTTTAGCGGGTACCCAACCCATGGTATCGAGAAGGCGCTTGAAAATGAATCGGCCGGCAGCATCGGTCCCAGCCAGACAATCAGCTCTTGGCTAACCGCGGCACCATACCCGCTGAATGAAAAATAAATTCGAATGAGAAAAGCGAGGTATTCAAGATGGACGCTTCCGAATTTGCAGGTAAAGTCGCCGTTGTAACCGGCGGGACCAAAGGCATCGGATTCGGTGCGGCTAGACGATTGGCGCAAGGCGGAGCATCTGTGCTAATGTGCGGCATCGATCAGATGGAATGTGATCAAGCGGCGAACAGCCTGAGAGCGGAAGGGGTTGAAGCTTCGGCATTCTGCGCGGATGTGCGGCATTCCGATCAAGTTCGTCAACTCATGGAGCAAGCTGTGATCTTATACGGCGGCATTGATATTCTGGTGAACAGCGCAGGCGTTCAGCGGTATGGGGATGTCGTGGACACGCCGGAGGAGGTGTGGGATGAGGTCATCGATACCAACCTCAAAGGGATTTTCCTCGCGTGCAAGCACGCGCTGCCCGAGATGCGCAAGCGAAGCGGCGGCAGCGTCGTGAATGTATCGTCCGTTCAAGCATTCGCTTCGCAAAAAGGGGTAGCTGCGTATACCGCCAGCAAAGGTGCGATCAATGCGATGACCCGGGCGATGGCGCTTGATCACGCAGGGGAGAACATCCGCTTTAACGCCGTTTGTCCAGCTTCAGTCGATACGCCGATGCTGCGATGGGCTGCGGATGGATTCAAAGAAGATAAGACGGTCAATCAGATGATCGATAGCTGGGGCCAAATGCATCCTCTTCACCGTGTGGCGAAGATTGAAGAGGTGGCAGAGCTTATCGCTTTTCTAGCAAGCAGCAGGGCGTCGTTCATAACCGGCGGCGAGTACAAAATCGATGGAGGAATGACCGCAGCGCTTGGCGTTCATTTACCAGAATAGAGGTGTTTATAAATGAAAATTACAGACATCAAAGCGACGACCGTCACTGTGCCGCTTGAAGCACCGCTTCGCCATAGCAATGGAGCCCACTGGGGCCGCTTTGTTCGGACGATTATCGAAGTAGAGACCGATGAAGGGATTACGGGTTACGGGGAAATGGGCGGAGGCGGAGAAAGCTCGGAGTTGGCATTCGCCGGATTGAAACGTTATCTGGTTGACCATGATCCGTTTCAACTCGAGGAGCTTCGTTATAAGATATGCAATCCGACGGCAAGCCTGTATAATAACCGGACACAACTCCACGCAGCGATTGAATTCGCTTGTCTGGATATTATGGGCAAGAAGCTGAATCAACCGGTATACAAGCTGCTCGGCGGCAAAGTCCGCGATAAGGTTCCTTTTGCCAGCTACCTCTTCTATCGACTGCCGAACGAGAAGGGGCAAGGGGAAGTGCGGACGATTGAACAGCTAATCGAGCACTGCCAAGATCTGAAAACCAAATACGGTTTTAACGTTCATAAGCTGAAAGGCGGCGTGTTCCATCCTGATTACGAGTTGGAATGTTATAAGGCGCTTGCTGCTGCGTTCCCGAAGGATAAGCTCAGGTATGATCCAAACGCTGCACTAAGTGTAGAGGAATCGATCCAGTTCGGGCAAGCGATCGAGCATCTGAACAACGACTATTACGAAGATCCGACATGGGGCTTAAATGGCATGCGCAGGGTTCGCTCGATGGTCCGTATTCCTACGGCCACGAACACCGTTGTCGTTAACTTCGAGCAGCTAGCGGCGAATATTCTGGATTTGGCGGTAGACGTTATTCTGCTGGATACGACATTCTGGGGCGGCATTCGCGCCTGCATCAAGGCTGCAGGCGTATGCGAGACGTTCCAATTGGGCGTTGCTGTCCATTCTTCGGGCGAGTTGGGAATTCAATTGGCTACGATGCTGCATCTCGGAGCTGTATTGCCTAACCTGTCGCATGCGGCAGACGCGCACTACCATCATCTGCAGGACGATATCATTGTCGGCGGCAAAATGGGTTACGAGAACGGAGCGATCAAAGTGCCGGATGGACCGGGACTTGGCATCGAGATTAACAGGGATAAGCTGGCTCAATATGCGGAGCTGTATCGCGAGCTCGGCGGTTATCCGTATGACCGCGATCCGACGAGGCCGGAATGGTTCCCGCTCGTGCCGAACGACCGTTGGGCGGATCCAAACTAACAGCGCGAGGCTGTGTTAACCACCGTTTAGTTTAAACGGTGGTTTTTTGTTTGCGCATGATTCAACATAATGCTTATAATATCAATTTCAGATATTAAATAGATAGATTGGTGCATTTTGTTCTGAAAGGTAATTAACTACAATGTCATTATTACAACTCTATCATCCAAAAGAGAGGCGGATCGACATTGAAAAACCGACGTACAATGTTTCTCCTAATGCTTGTTCTTATGTTAGCGGCAACCGCGTGTACACCGAATATGGGGGGCGGAACAGGTAGCAACCAAAGCGAAGGCAATAATGAAAGCGATACCAATACTGGCGAAACCGGGAAATCCGACAGCAAGAAGCTGACGATCTGGGTATTTGCCGATCCGCATAAACGATTTCTCGAAGCCGTTAACGAAGAATTCAAGAAGACCCACCCCGATGTCACAGTGGATGTCAACTTGATGGATGCGAATGCGATGACTGATAAGTATATGATTCTCTCCCGCTCCGGAGGAGAGGGAGGGCCCGACTTGTTCGATATGGAACAAGGTCAATTTCCGAACTTTATTCGCGGAGACGTTCCTTTCGAGCCGCTGGATCAGTATTTGGAGGTTGACGGTTTGAAAGAGGCGATGTCAAAAGGCCGGCAGGCGTTATATACAGTGAATGACAAGCAATACGGAATCGAACACGCTGCGACTGCCTCAGCGCTTTATTATCGTAAAGATATTTTCGATGAAGCGGGTATCAATGTGGCGGAACTGAAAACATGGGACGCGTTCACCGAGGCGGCAAAAAAGCTTACCGGTAAAGACAACTATATTTTTCCAGCAGACTCGGAAACGAAAACGGGTGGTGACCGCACGTACTTCGAACTGCTCATTAAGCAGGAGGGCGGTGACGTCGTGACCACTGACGGCGGGATCGGCCTTGACTCTCCGGAAGCGCTTGCGGCTCTAAAACGAATGAATGCCTGGAAGAAGGAAGGAATCATGGATAACCGGTATTTTGAGGGGCCGAGTTATTGGGATCGGTTTAAGAACGGTACATATGTCGCCGCTTTCGGGCCTGACTGGTGGGTGAATCTGCTGGTCGATAACGTGCCTGAGCTTAGCGGCAAATGGGCTGCATTGCCGATGCCGCTCGGCGGTCCGAACTCGGTGCCGACAACGGTGTGGGGCGGAACCGGAATGATGATATCCAAATTTTCCAAAAATAAAGATTTGGCGTGGGAATACCTCAAGACGGCCCAACTAACGCCGGCCATGTCGGTCAAACGATTCGAGATCATTAACTTGTTTCCGGCGCTTCTAACATCCGTCAATGAACCCGGTCTGCATGAGCCCAGCAAATATACGGAATATTTTGCAGGTCAAGACCTCGGCGAGTTGTATGGAACGCTGGTAGAGGACGCTCCGAATCAAAATCAGGCTTGGTGGCGCCCTCTTCTTACGCAAGCATGGGACAAATATCAATTCGATTACACGGAAGGCAAGCTGACGCCTGAACAATTTCTACAAAAAGTCCGGGAAGAGCTTGAACGGTTGATCGAGAAGGAGAAAAAAGCAGCGGGATAACGAAGTAACCTTTAAAAATGAGCTTATAAGGAGAGAGTCTTGCTCTTTCTTCTTCGGCTGGGGGAGTGTTCATGCCTTTTAAATCGTCCACGGGGTTAAAAATCGCGCCTTTCTTATTTATTCTGCCATTCTTTGTCCATCAGGCCGTATTCAATCTGTATCCGACGATATACGGGTTCTGGATCAGCCTCTATTCGGGGGTCTCGAAGCTGACCTTCGTATGGTTCCAAAATTATGCCTACTTGCTGCAGGACGAAAGGTTCTGGAAGTCGATGGGGAACGGCGTGAAGCTTACTTGCGGAAGCCTATTCATCGTCCTGCCCATTGCGCTTGGCGTGGCGCTGTTAATCAATCAGCCTTTTGTCGAGCGGCGGAAGGGCATGTTCGCAACCTTTTTCTTTACGCCCAACATTACGTCCGCCGTTGCCGTAGCCATCGTCTTCAGTTTTATTTATAACCGGGAAATCGGCATCCTGAATTCGTTTCTCGGACTTTTCGGAATGGAATCCATTGCATGGCTGGAGAATCCGAAGTGGACAATTCCGGCACTCATCATTATGGTGACTTGGCGGTACCTAGGCATCAATATCCTCTATTTTCTGGCCGGGCTGCAAAATATACCGTATGAGCTAATCGAAGCGGCGAAGATCGACGGAGCGAATGGCATTCAGCGGTTGTGGCATATCACGCTTCCGCTGCTGCGTCCGATCATGACCTTTATCGTGTTCCAGGCCATCATCGGCTCCTTCAGCATGTTCGCGGAAGCTTATCTGCTTGCGAACAACGGCGGAGGACCCAACGACTCGCTGTTGTTCCCGACGATGTATATGTATGAGCAAGCGTTCCGGTTCCAGAAATTCGGTTATTCGTCGGCTATCGGTTATATATTTACTTTGATTCTGCTGATCGTTGGTCTCATCCAAATCAAACTATTCCAAGAGCAAGAGAGTAGGCGGTAAAGGGGGAACTGCAATCCAATGACAGGAAGAATGTTTCACCGGTTATTCATTTATGCATGTTTGGCTTTGATGAGCTTTTTGTTTTGCGTTCCTTTCCTGTTTATGGTGGGCACCTCCTTCAAGAAGTACGACGATATCGTGAGAGAGCCGCTGAATCCGCTGCCTCTGGCGCCGACACTGGACAATTTTATTCTGTTGTTTCAGAAGCTGCCCTTCTGGACGCAGTTTTTTAACGGAATGTTCATTGCGGCATCTGTCGCCGTGTTAGCCATGGTGCTCAACGCACTAGTGGCCTTCGGGTTCTCGAGGTACGATTTTAAGTTTAAACATGTGCTTTTCACGATTGTTATCGCCACCATCCTGATTCCCGCCCAGATGACACTGGTTCCGGCGTTCGTCATGTTTCGCAATTGGGGTTGGCTGGACACTTTCTATCCGGTCATTCTGCCGGGGGCCGTTTCGGCTATCAATATTTTTCTGATTCGTCAGGTGATGGGTTCCGTTCCCAGGGAGCTGTATGAAAGCGCCCGGGTCGACGGCAGTTCGGAGCTTGGAACGTTTCTGCGCATCGCTGTCCCATTGTCCATGAGCGGAATCGGCATCGTCGGTCTGCTCAGCTTTATGGGTTCTTGGAACGATTACCTCGGACCACTCATCTTCTTGACGTCCGAGCATAAGATGACGCTAGCCGTCGGCATCACGACTATGAATAATCCCTATAAAGAGGATTACGCCTCGCCGATCACAGGCGCGTGCCTGATGGCGATTCCCGTGCTTATTCTGTTAAGCGTCGTCGGGCAAAAGTATTTCGTCAGCGGACTCTCGGCGGGCTCAGTGAAAGGGTAACGGGAATAAGCTGAAAACAAGCAATCCGTACATGCAGCCAGTGCTGATGTACGGATTGCTTGTTTCAGCGCCGCTTTCACCGAGCGGCGTAAAAAGGAAGGGGACTACAGACTGCTCCAGCTCTCTTTGCGGATTTCGCTCGGTGTTTTTCCAGTGTAAAGCTTGATCGTCCGTGAAAAATGGTAGGATGTTTTAAACCCGACCTGGTAGGCAATTTCACCGATGGTTAAACCTGTTCCCCTCAGCAAATCCAAACCCTGGCTTAACCGGTATCGCCATAAATATTGCGTAGGTGTCATGCCCTCATCCCGGCGAAACAATCGAATCAAATGCTCCGGCGTATTGTTCGTCATCGATGAGATCATTTTCAAGTTGATCGATTCGCCGTATCGTTGATGAATTTCCTCTTTAGCGATCATGACGGCGGGATGCTTCCGTCGCTCGCCGCTCATATGGATGCATTCTGTAAGAAACAGCAAAATCGCCGAGCGGCCGAGCGCTTCTTTGACGCTGCCGTATATGTCGGAATCATCCGTTTTTTGTACGGCCAGCATCAGATCGGTAAGCTGATTCATCCTATTCGAAAGGGGGATGAAGGTTGGAAGCCCTTCAAAGTACTGCTGTGCCTCTTCGCTCAGCGGTTCCGTCATAACGTCGATCCAGCGGTGCCATGTTTCCTGCTTCTCGTCGAAAGTAAAATGCTCCAGATGGCCCGGTAAAAGCAGTGCGACATGTCCGGGCGGAACCGTATGTTTGATGTCGTCTATTTTTACAATCATGGATCCGGTATGGAGCATGACCAGCTGTAAGTGCTGTTGAACCCGGGGACCGAACGTACCGCCGGGAGGATAGACGACGGAGCCCGAATCGGCGCCGCTTATAACAAAGGGCGGAATCGCTTCCGCCCTCAACCGAGTGTCCATATCCGTATCCACTTCCCGGAAGTTTCTTTTCATTGATCCTAAGAAATAGTGCTCTTAAATCGTCCCTCCTAAATGCCGCGTAACCGTTATCATTGACTGGAAGATTTGTTCGTCCGATAGCGGATTCTATCGTGGGGTCTGCTGCCGATGCCAATCATAGTACCATTTGCATCAAGATGACATGTATATCATACCATCAGTGTAGTAGATCGAAAATGATATGAAAATGTTTGCACACAATCATTTTGTGTCCGTAGTTGATAAAATCCGATATGGTGTCGTAATGACTTTTGGCAGCTTGAACATGAAAAATTGCTGAGGAAGCTCGTCCTAGTAGAATCATATGAGGGGTTCAAAACGAGGTTTTCCCTGCTTTATAATACAGGATAAGGAATATTTTAGGGGAGAAATTGCGGCATCGGTAAGATTTTGATAAAGGAAAAGGCTATCCTTTGTCGAATCAGTCGGATATGGAAATATTTACTTTATTCTTCCGCATAAGTTGAATCCATGAAAGATACATATTTCTTTCATTGTACAATGCTCACTAATCCGAGAGAGCGAGGTTCAGAGCATGAAACTGGAAAAACCTTTATTGCAGCTTGAATTCGTGCAGCTTCCGGTGCCTAATGTCATCGAAGCCGCGAAGTGGTACATCGAGCATCTTGGATTCTTATGCGACCGGATCCCTGATCCGGGCGTGGATATGTGCTTTATGGGTCTGCCGGAGGGCGGCCTCATTATCCTTAAGGAAGAGCCGGATTTGCAGATGAAGGACTTCGGACGGTTCCGCAACGAATCCGGATTTTATTTCAAAACGCGGCAGATCGAGTCGATTCGGGATTACTTGCAAAGCATTGGGGTGGAAATACATCTGTATGCCGACAACGGATTTAAGTTTCTGACGTTTAGCGATCCGTACGGCAATGTACTCGGCCTGATTGAGGATGTCAACAAATACGACGAAATGGCGGAGCAGTTCAGGCTGGGCCTTGGCCGGGATCTGAATGAGCATGAAGAGTCGCAGCTTCGCCGTTTCGGCCTGATGAAGGAATGGGAGCTGCAGGATACGATCGTCACAATGCTGGCGGAAATCAATAAGAAGAATGCTGCATCCGAATAGTATATTTCGGAATGGAATGGTTTGGGATACATATGCATGGAGCGAGCTCCCATCCAGGATAACAAGAGGTGGCTTTTTGCAGCGCATAGGAGGATTTATCTGCTTATACGAGGAGGATATTAGAATGGAAAAGCATGATCTGATATTCAATCAGCCGATTACAAGGTGGGACGAGGCGCTTCCGCTCGGTAACGGATTGACCGGGTGCTTGCTATGGGGTAACGGAGAGCCGCTCCGCTTCAGCCTCGACCGCGGCGATTTGTGGGATTTGCGCCTGGCGCCCGAGGTGCTCGACGAACGTTTCACTTATGCGGAAATGATCGAATGCGTACGGCGGGCCGATCAGGAAGGGCTGCTTAACCGGTTCGATAGCATTTACGAAAAGTATCCGTATCCAACCAAGCTGCCGGCAGGCCGGTTGGAGCTGCGGTTTGGCCAGCCTGCCGGCAGCGTCAGGAGCCGCCTTGCATTACGTGATGCATGCGCGCATGTAGAGCTTGCGTTTGCCGGCCATTCCCTCCTGGTGTCAAGCTACCTTCATGCAGTTAACGGTCTTGGCTATATCCGAATCGCCGGCGAGACTTCCGCAGAGGGCAGGCTGGACATCGTGCCGCCGGATTATGCGGGGATGCTGGAGGACGCTAGCGCGGATCCGGTGTTTCACACAAGCCTGACCCGGCTCGGTTATCCGGTCGCTGAGCAGCATGAAGAGGGTGAAGTTCGTTGGTTTTACCAGAGAACTAACCATGAGCTCGATTACGCGATTGTTATCGCGGAGCGGCAAATAGCGGATGGGGAACGTCTGGCAGTCTATGCGATTGCGTCCAACCGCGACGGTGAAGAGTGGCTGGATGAGGCAAAACGGAAAGTGACTGCCGAGCTCGACGCCGGCTTCGATGCCGCATTCCGAGATCACCTTGATTGGTGGAAACGCTACTGGGGCAAAAGCGAGGTTGCTTTACCGGACGAGGAAGCAGAGAAGCAGTGGTACTTAAACAACTATTTGTTCGCCTCCTGCTCGCGCAAAGGTGCGCCGCCGATGCCGCTGCAAGGGGTATGGACAGCCGACGAAGGGCTGCTCCCGCCATGGAAGGGCGATTACCATCATGATCTGAATACGCAGTTATGCTATTGGCACTATTTGAAGGCGAATCATCTCGAAGAAGGTGAGAGCTTCATCGATTTCCTGTGGAATTTGCGGCCGGAGGCGAAGCGGTTTGCGCAAAGCTTCTTCGATGCACCGGGCATCAACCTTCCGTCGGTTATGACGCTTAACGGCAAAGCGATGGGCGGCTGGCCGATGTACAGCCTGAGCATTACGAACCACATATGGGTATGTCAGGCGTTCGACCATTACTGGCTGTATACGGGTGACGTCGATTTTCTCCGTGACAAAGCGTATGTGTACTTCCGGGAAACGGCGGAGTGCGTGCAGCGCTGGCTGACAGAGGGGGAGGACGGAAAGCTGGGGCTGCCGGTCTCAAGCTCGCCGGAAATTCACGACAACAGGCTGTCGGCATGGTTGGATCCGGTCAGCAACTACGATTTGTCGCTGCTTATTTATTTGTTCCGCCGTTTGCAGGATATGGCGGGAAGACTTACCCTTGCCGCCGATGCCAATCGATGGGCGGATGTGCTTGCGAAGCTGCCGGAGCTCGCCGTTAACGAGCGGGACGTGCTGATGGTCAATCCGAAGGAATCGCTGACGGAAAGCCATCGGCATATGTCGCATATGATGGCCATTTATCCGCTGCGGGTGCTGGATCGGCGAGGATCGGAGCGGGACCGGAAAATCGCGGATGAGACGATCAATAATTTGGAAGTGCTCGGTAAAGGACAGTGGGTCGGTTATTCGTTCGCATGGGCTGCCGCCATGTACGCGCAACAGGGCAACGGCGAAGCGGCCGTATATCATCTGCAGCAAATGTGGAGGTACACTTGCTCGCAGAATGGGTTCCATCTGAACGGCGACTACAAGAAGGCCGGTATCTGCATGTTCCATTACCGCCCGTTTACGCTGGAGGGTAACTTCGCAGCGGTTTGCGCACTGCAGGAGATGCTGCTGCATACGGACGGCGAAACGCTACGCGCTTTTCCGGCAGTGCCCGCTGACTGGGCCGCAAAGTGCATCGAGTTCCGCGATTTCCGCGGCGAGATGGGCGTGTTCGTCTCTGCGAGAATGAGTGAGAACTTGCTCGACTTTATAGAGCTGCGTGCCGAACGCGGCGGTATCTTCCGCGTACAAAACGACTTTGCGGGAGAGCGTCTGCAGGTCCGGATCGGCGATAAGATAACGGAGCTCGTCTGCGGCTTGAGACGTACGTTCACCATCCCCCTGCAAGCAGGCGAAGCCTGTAGAATCGTTTCCTTGTAAACAAGGAGCATGAACGTCGGCCTGACAGCGCCGTTCATGCTCCTTCATATCGACTCAATGATAGGATGTATACTCATCAAACTGATTCCTAGCTTGGAGGAATTATTATCTGTCTACCTTCAACTCCCGAATGGCATGGATGGCAACGCGGATCAGTAATATGGAGCTGACGAGCACCCCGGCGTAACCGAACATGGACAAGACCGAGAACCCTTCTGCCGGCTGGGCTTCCCCCAAGTACAGCAAGCCGATGGATATGCCCCCGAAGGCCAGACCGACAAAGGCAAGCAGCAGCTGGGCGATCCACTTGGCGATGAACGACGAATTTGTCTTATCCGAGAAGAAGCCAACCTTGACGGAAAGCTCGCCTTTCTCCAGCATCGTGCCCAGATTATCGATGCGCCTTGGCAGCCGTCTAAGTACCGGAAGCAGCTCAATCAGCTCGTTCTCCGCCGTTTTACGTATATCGTCGACACTGCCGACGGGCAGAAACTCCGATAGATATTGCTTGGCGAATCGTTTGATTTCACCCAAGAGGCTGAAATCCGGATTCAATTGCAGCATCGTTCCTTCCAGCGTGATCAAGGAGCGGAATACGCCGGCGACCATCGGATAGAAGGCGAGTCCGAATTCGGAGATGATGCGGAAGAGCCCTTGGATAAACGCATCGGAATTGCCTGTTACGTTGTATGCGATCTGGACAAGCAGCTGGCTGATGGCCTGCTCCAATCCTTCCTTGTCGATCTCCTGTTTGGTCTCGGTCAGCTGCAGAAGCGAATCCATAATGACATAGGCATTCCGCTGCTCGAATCCGATTAGCAGCCTCTTCAGCGCATCCTGCTGCAAGGTACCCAGCCTGCCAACCGAACCGAAGTCCAATAAGGCCGGTGTTCCGTCCTGCATAATATATACGTTGCCAGGGTGCGGATCCGCATGAAAGATGCCCTGAAAGAAGATTTGAGCCATGACGCAATCGAATATCTCCTGTTGGATGAGCCGGCTGTCGATGCCCCGTTCCGACAACAGGGCAGCCCCTTTCTTGACGCTCACACCCTCCATATATTCCAGAACAAGAATCGATGAAGTGCTGATTTCCGGGTAGACCTTAGGCGTTCTCACCTTCGTCTTGCTGTTCTCCATCGCTGCGGATACCTGCGCTAAGTTGCGGGCTTCGATACGGAAGTCCGTCTCTTCTTTCATCGCGGCGGAGAAGCCTTTGGCCAGATCGAGAAAACCGATGCTTCTCGCCCATGCGGATCTGCGCGACGCCCAGGAGGCAAACCGGATGAGAATGTCGAGATCTCTACGCAGCAGGAATATGATATCGGGCCGAAGCAGCTTCACGACCACGTCCTTGCCGTTCTTCCGAAGCGTAGCGCGGTGGACTTGCCCGATCGATGCCGCTGCAAGAGGCTCCATATCAAAGTAGCTGAACAGCTCGTCTTTGGGCTCGGGCAGCTCTTTGGCCAATATGCTCTCGATCTGCTTAGTCGTTAACCGGGCTACGTTTTCCTGCAGATGAGAAAGCTCTTCAATAAAGACAGGGGGAAACAGATCCGAACGCGTGGAGAGCACTTGCCCGAATTTAATGAAGAAGCCGCCGCACTTCTCTAGCATTTTGCGAAGGGAGACGGCAAGCTTGCGGTCCGTGAAGGAGGTACGTCTGACGGCAAGGTTCCGGCCTACGCCATGACGAATGGCGATAAACAATACTTGAGCGTATCGGTGCTGCCTGCGCATCCAGGCCAACAACCTCGCAAGCGGGTTCCTGGATTCGGAGAGCCGGTCGCCCCGCTCGCCGAGCGGAAGGGGATCGAACATTTCAAGCAGTAGATAGAACAGCATGGAGACGATGACGATACTGATCAGCCACCACATTTCGTTTATTCCCGGACTGCTCGATGGATGATCCCGCACGTAGGTGAACCAAAATATGGCCGACGTGACCACGACGCTAAGCAGAGACGCGCCGATTTGCTTGGCATAGCTTAATCTCGTTCCTATCAACCTGCCTATAATAAAGCTCGCCAGTACAGCTAAAATCAGAAACTGATTCATCCCTATCCTCCTGCCTGAAACTCAGCTTTGAATGCTATCATTATATCATATCGCTTGTTTAATGGATTAAATTACCATTTCACGGAGATAGGCTGATATTGACAGATAATCGAAAATGGATACATAAGAACATCGAAATCTTGACTGCTTTTCAGATCACGTACTTCTATAATTTTGATTTTATCGATAAAGGGGTGAATGCGGTCTGGCAAGATATTTTGGGGAAGGAAGACGTGAAAGAGCAAATAGAAGGATTGAAGAGGCGGACGGAAGAGACTTGCTGGAATTGAATGAGAGAAACATTGCGAGAATGTCCTACATAATGAATCAGGAATAGTGATGATAAGATTCGTTAATGGCCACCGATGTTCCCGGATTTCTAGTCAAATCTGAAAAACCGGGAACAACAGCGGTCAAAAGAACCTTATGACCGTGATGCGGACCGAGAGCTGCGGCTTACTTTTTTACAATATACGTTTCATTCAAGATTTCCTTCTGAACATAGGCCTCCGGCGACAGCTCGGCATGAAGATAAGCCTGCAGATCCTCCTGCTTCAGATCGTACATGACCTCGATTTCTTTGGCGAACAGGAGGCCTTCTTGGGCAATAAGCTCGGAGAGGGCGGGCATCGGCTTGGATGTAAGCTCTTCTGTCGCAGCAAGCGTCTGCTTGAGTCCCGTTATATAGTGATCGATTGAACGGGCTCCGACGATCTTGGCTCCTTTATTCTCGGCATTGACCATAATGATGGTGGGAAAACCTCTAACACCGAGCTTCTTGGCAAGCGCGAAGTCCTGCTCCAGAAGCTCCTGGCTGGCGGGAAGAGCGGCCTCCTTCACGATGGTATCCCCATCCAACCCCATCTGATCGACGATGCCGCGAAGCACTTCTTCATCTCCGATGTTCTGATTGAAGGCGAAGACCGCTTCTCTCGCCCTGCGCAGGAAGGTAATGGCCAGCTTCTCATCCTTCCGTTGAAAGACCTTGAAGACGCGGGATGGAATATAGGAGGATTGCACCGGGTTATCCAGCCATAACGAACCGTCAATCGGCATGCGGGAATGCACGCCGACCTCTCTCCAGTGGACCGCTACATCGGCGGGCTGGCTTATGCCGTTCTTCACGTCCGCGAAGCCGTCCCAACTCTTCAACAGTCCGCCCATGACGGTATGCAAGTGAAAGTAATGACCGTATTGTTCGGCAAACTTGCGAAGCACCGGCTCCAGCGCCCAGCAGTGGGAGCAAATAGGGTCCGTGACGTAATACAGATCGATGATCTCTTGGGGGGCGTTGAGATCGATCAGCTCCATAGCCTCTTCTCCGCCAACCCCGCAAACTCCCGTTTCCAAATCGCAAATCATCTTGTTCGTCATGTCTGTCTCCTCGTTTCTGTCCGTGTTGATGTTCGGAATATCTATAACTTTATTATATTAACTATAAAAAATAAATCAAGTATGCGATTCTCCCTATGTTATAGATATTACTGACGATAATTGGTATTATATTAACGATTCTAATGGTGATGACATAATAGATTCGTAAATCGGCAAGAAACAAAGGAGATGCCGCATGAAACCGAATGTTCTATTGATTTCCGTTGACCAGATGAGGGCGGATTGCCTTCACTTCCTGGGCCATCCGGTCATTGAAACGCCGAACCTGGATGATCTGGCCCGAACTGGCGTCGCTTACACAAGCGCTTACACGGCAACGCCGTCCTGTATTCCTGCCAGAGCTGCCATTTTGACCGGTATGAGCCAGCGCAATCACGGCCGAGTCGGATACGAGGACAAGGTGCCTTGGAATTATGAGCATACGCTGCCCGGGGAGTTCGCCAAAGCCGGCTACCATACGCAATGTGTCGGCAAAATGCATGTGTACCCGACCCGCAATCTGTGCGGATTCCACAACATTGTGCTGCATGACGGCTATATGCATTACAACCGCAACCGCGCCCGTTCCACTGCGCTGGAGTGGTGGGATCAATGCGATGATTACCTGGTATGGCTGCGGGAGAAGGCGGGATCGCAGCAGGACATTATGGATCACGGCCTGGACTGCAATGCTTCGACGGTCGCCAGACCTTGGCATCTGGATGAATCGCTGCATCCAACCAACTGGGCTGTAACCCAATCCATCGATTTCTTGCGGCGGAGGGATCCGAGCAAGCCGTTCTTCTTGTGGACCTCCTTCGTCAGGCCGCATGCGCCTCTGGATCCTCCGCAGGCTTTCCTGGATCTGTACGATGGGATCGAATTGCCCGAGCCGCCGGTCGGTGAATGGGCGCGGCGGGACGATCCGGGCCGTGAGGGCCTGAATCCGACGACTGCGGGTGGAATCGTGCATGAGCGGATGCGGAAGAAAGCTCTCGCCGCGTACTATGCGCTCATTACCCATATCGACAACCAAATCGGACGCCTGCGGAACGCGCTGTTCGAATTTGGGGTAAGCCATAATACGATCATTCTGTTCACATCCGATCATGGCGACTTAATGGGCGACCATAATCTGTACAAGAAGATATTAGCCTATGAAGGCAGCGCCAAAGTACCGTTTATTCTGAATGATCCGACAGGCACTTTGGGGCTTGTACCCGGGAAACGGGTGAAGGATGTCGTAGAGCTGCGGGATATTATGCCGACCTTGCTGCAGGCCTCCGGCGTTCCGATTCCAGACTCTGTAGACGGAAGGAGCGTCGTTCCTCTGGGAGGGCGCGAAAGCCAAGCTGATTGGAGGGCGTACATCCATGGCGAGCACGCTTACGGGGGGCTTTCCTCTCATTATGTAACGGACGGTAAGCAGAAGTATATTTGGTATTCCCAGATCGGTAAGGAGCAGTTGTTCGATCTTCAGGCTGACCCTCAAGAGCGGTATAATTTGGCGGGATCGCCAGAACATGAGGAGAGGCTGGCCGACTGGAGGGAGCGGTTGATCCTGGAGCTGACGGGAAGGGAAGAAGGATATACGGACGGCGCCAGCCTGATTGTCGGGAGACCGCCGCAAGCATGTCTCCGGCATATAAGAACAACTAACGCGGACAGTGCTGCTCATTGATGGCGCAGCGTAATTCCAAGAGCGGGCTGATTTTCTGAACATGCAGTAAAAAAATGTACGGGGATTGTGATGAGGATATGGTTAAATCAGTCGATCAAGCCTCCTAAAACGAAGATTCTTAACATTTTAGGAGGTTATGAAAATGATTTTCAATCCAATTAATATGGATAACTGGGGTAGAAGAACCTATTATGAACATTATTTAAACACAGTCAGATGCACCTACAGCATGACGGCAAACATTGATATAACCCGGCTGCTTGCAGAGCTTAAAACGAAGGGGATCAAGTTGTACCCGGCGCTTATTCATATGGTCACTACAGTGGTAAACCGCCACATTGAATTTCGCACATGTCTTGATTCCGAGGGCAGGTTAGGTTATTGGGACAGCATGTCTCCTAGCTTTACGATTTTCCATGATGATGACAAGACATTTTCATCCATTTGGACCTTGTACAGCGAAGATTTTAATGAATTCTACCGTCGTTATCTTGATGATATGGAGAAATATGGAGGTATTAAACAATTTTCCGCTAAAGCCAATGAGCCGCCAAACACCTTTCCGATTTCCAGCATTCCGTGGGTGAGCTTCTCTGGCTTTAATCTGAATATTTATACCGAGGGAACCTATTTGCTGCCCATATTTACGATAGGCAAATATTTTCATCAAGACGGTCAAGTTCTGCTTCCATTGTCGGGTCAATTCCACCACGCTGTTTGCGATGGCTATCATGCCAGCCTATTGTATAACGATCTGCAATTAAGGGCGGATAACTGTAAGGAATGGTGCTGAACCTGACAGGGCAACGATAGTTAAATCATTGCAAAGGCAGGATAAGACTTTCTTTACATGCTTCTTGCTTCATACTGCATTGTCTTCGAGCATACGAACACCAACCGGTCCAATGACGACGATAAATATAAGTCGTTATTGGACTTTTTTCGTTGTAATTAAATGGAATTAGGACGCGAAGCTTCTCTCAACCACGACCGGGTGATACGCCATAGAAAACAATTTTTTTTATTGCTTTTGAGCGCTTTCTTATAAATAATGAGAAGATATGTGTTGTGAAAGCGCATAGCAAACAAGTTTCGAAGCGAGGATGGGGGTGGGATTTATCCGTACAGGGCTTAGTAAAATAAAGAGCTCGCTGTTGTTTCGCTTCGCCTTAACGCTGGCTTTTATGCTGATACCGATCATCTTGATCGGGAACTACTTCTATTCCGGGGGAAGAGAGTCGCTGCGCCGGGAAATATCCAACTCCATGGAGTCCCGGGTTGAAGCGAATATTCGTGCGATGGAGAAGGAAGTCGAACGGATTCAATTGCTGCAGTTTGAAATGATTAATGACGAGTCTCTGAACAAGCTGGCAGTCATGCCTGACTATATGAATAACTATGACAAAAGCCAGGCTCTGCTTCTGCTGCAGGATCGGTTGTTTGCACTGAAGAACAGCAGCATATATATTTCGGATGTGTCGGTTCATATTCCCTCCATCAACCGCACGCTATCCGCTATGCAGGGGACGGGAGTAATGGCAGAGGAACAATTCAATGCAACCCGCGAGCTTGCCAGCAAGAATCCGGGAGAAGCGATTTATTTCCTCGGCAATATCCCGTATATCGTGTTGGTTCATGAGGTGCGCGGTTTGTATGAAGGGGGAAATGCGCTGTATTCCATTATCGTGGAGCTCTCGCCGAATGAGCTGATCAAGTCGTTTGCCGCTCTCGAGAGCAGCGAGAACAGCGGTTCCGTTCTAAGAGATCCTAGCGGCGGGTTCATCATACGCAGCCATCATTACGAGAATCCGTATTTAGATCAGTATATCGATCAATATAAAACGGATGTGCCTCATACATTCGAGAATATCAGCAGCGTAGGAAAAGGAGAAGACCGCGTGCTCGTATCCTCCCGTTTCTCGCAATTGCTCGGTTTCTCGCTTATTCATTACGTTCCCGAGAAGCATCTGTTCAATAACCTGTACCGTTACCAGCAGTTGTTCTGGGTCTTAATAGCTGTGTTCCTCGTCTTTATTGTCGTGCTGTGGCTTTCCTTATACCGAATGATTCATCGGCCGCTGCTGGCGCTGCTGCGGGCATTCCGAAAGATGGAGAAGGGCGAGCTGGACGTGACGGTCGCCGCGAGCAGTCGCAGCGAGTTCGGTTATTTGCTCCAGGGTTTTAATAAGATGTCCCGCAATATGCGGGAATTGATCGAACAGGTCTATACGCATAAAATACTCGTTCAACGGGCGGAGCTCAAACAGCTTCAATCCCAAATCAATCCTCATTTTCTATATAACAGCTACTTTACCCTATCTAATATGATTGCGGTAGAGGATCATGATAACGCCAAGCAGTTCGCTACGCAAATGGGCAGTTATCTGCGGTATATTACCCGGAATTCCTCAGACGAGGCTCCGCTCTATGAGGAGGCCAAGCACGCTACGATTTATGCGGAAATTCAAGGACGGCGGTTCCGACTGCGCATGAAAGCTGAGTGCGGCGAAGTGCCGGTCTCTTACCGGGCGGTCATGGTGCCGCGTCTTATCCTTCAACCGCTTATCGAGAACGCATTCGAGCATGTGTTTGACCAGATGGAGGAAGGCGGGTTCCTGTCGATTACATTCGAGGAGACGGAAGATTGTCTGCTTATCCGGGTGGAAGACAACGGTCCGTTCATGGATCAGGAACGATTGGAGGGGCTGTGGGCTCTGCTAAGTACAGATGAAAGTACGATAGAAACGACGGGCCTTCTGAACATTCATCGGCGGCTGCGCATGAAATACGGAGATAAAGGCGGCATTCATCTGGAACGCAGCCTTCTAGGCGGATTGGAAGTCCGGATCGCGATATGGAAGGAGGACAAGGAATATGCTTCGATTGTTGATCGTGGATGACGAGCCCGATATAGCGGACGGTCTCCAAACGCTTCTCCAGGATCGGTTTCCGTTCGAGCTGGAATTATATAAGGCTTATTCCGGTAAGTCGGCACTCGAATGGTTGAAGCGGGGAAAGTTTGACATTGTCCTGACGGATATCCGAATGCCTGCTTTAAGCGGATTGGAGCTTCATAAGCATATACGCAGCCTGTGGCCCAGGTGCAAGGTTGTCTTTCTGACGGGACATAGCGAGTTCGATTATGTGTACGAGGCGATCCATTATGACAATACCAGCTATTTGCTGAAGACCGAAGGCCATGAGACAATCCTGGAGACGATCGGCAAGCTGATGGAGGATATAGCCGGAGAACAGCAGATTGAAGGACTTGTGGCCAAAGCCATGCAGCAGATGGAACAAACACTGCCGCTGCTGCAGAACGAGCTGTTAAGCGATTTGCTCCATGGCGAAGCATTCGATACGCAAGGCAGATCCGAGCAATTCGAGGAACTGCGTATTTCGCTCGACCCGAAGCGCCCAGTCCTTCTTATGATGGGCAAGCTGATGGGAAGGGATTCCGGGACTCGCCAGACCGGCAAGGCTCAGCTGCATGCAGGGATGCATGCAATCGAGGAGCAGTATGGTTATCCGCACCTGCATATGAAATATATATTTGTCGACAAGGATACTCTGGTCTGGTTCGTACAGCCGGCAGCCAGTCATCCGGATGAGCGATCGGAAGTGCTTGCTCCGTGGAGCGGTATTCTGTTGGCCATTCGCGAATATGCGGAGAATGCGGAGGCCGCTTGCTTGCGTTCCTTCGGTATTTCGCTATTCTGTCTGCTTGACCGGTCGCCATGCGAATGGGAAGACATTGCCGACCGCTGGGCGATGCTGCAGCATGAGTACCAGCGTCAATCCGGCGAGAGAAACGGGGTTGTTCAGGTCGCATTCGACGAGTTAGAGCTCTATCGGACGAAGATGCTCCGCAAATCCGATCTGCTTGGCGAGTATCTCGCCACTGGTCAAGCGGAAGCCTTCAATTCCGTCTGGAAGCACTTCACGGCTGAGCCTATGCGGCTGGACGCGGTTCATTCTGCGATTTCACTCGTATTTCTGCGCCATATCCACCGCTTTAATTTGCAGGATCGACTGTCGGACCGCATGGATTTGTCTGTGATCATGCAGCCTTCGGACGTTCAACTGGAGCCGGCATATTGGTTGGATTATTATGATCGGCTGGCGAGTACGATCTTCGATCTTCAGGTGCAAGATCAGGCGGAACGTTACGATCGCACAATCGATCTGGTGAAGCGTTACATTCACGATCATCTGGGAGAAGACCTCTCTTTAGTGCGATTATCCGAGGTTGTCGAGTGGAATCCCTCATATTTATCCAGAGCATTCAAGAAGGTCACAGGCACGAATGTGCTTGCCTATATCCATGAGACGAAGCTGAAGGAAGCCAAGCGGATGCTTCTTCAGCCGGACCTGAGAATTCATGAAATCAGTGCGGAGCTGGGCTTCATTTCACCGCCCCATTTTACGCGGTTTTTCAAGAAGACGAGCGGTCAAACTCCCCAGGATTACCGGTCGCTCGAAGAACGTTAATGGATTATTGGCCGCAGGGACGACCCTGAACAAAGGTAAAAAATAGATAAGCCGAAGTAAAGAAATGGCCTGTTACGCAGTCGATGGTAACGGGCTTATACTTGATTCATGCAAGTGACAGCGTTTACACACATGGGGGGATTGAACATGCACCACACGAGTCTGAAGCGATATCTTATATTCGCCGCAGCGGCTATGCTCCTCTTTATGACGGCATGCAGCAGTACGGCGAATAACAAAGACGCGACTAACAAGGCAAACAGCTTGAACAGTCAAGGAACTGGAAATACCGGAGAACAGACAGCCGCAGCCGATCCGCTTGGCAAATATGAGACTCCGATTGAAGTGACAACCGTAAGGTATCTGCCACCATCCATCAAATTCGAGAAGGGCGACAGCATTGACAGCAACATCTGGTACCGCTCCTATGAAGAGGAGCTTGGCATTAAGCTGATCAATAAATGGAGCGTTCCACAGACCCAGTGGCAGCAAAAAATGAATGTCACCATCGCATCCGGCGACATTCCGGATATTCTGTCGGTGACGGCCAATGAGCTGAAGCGTCTGGTCGACGCCGATATGGTCGAGGACATGACGGACGTGTTCGAGAAATATGCTTCGGATAAGACAAAGAAGATCATTAACAACGATGGCGGCAATGGGATGAAAGCCTCTACCTTCGAAGGCAAGCTGCTTGCGCTTCCGGGCGTCAGCTTCACGGGTACCGGAGCGCAGATGCTGTGGATCAGGCAGGATTGGCTGAAGAAGCTTAATTTGCCGGAGCCCAAGACGATGGAGGACGTATACAAAATCGCCGAGGCTTTTGCCAATCAAGATCCGGACGGCAACAACCAGAAGGACACGATCGGGCTGGGCGGAATCAACAAGGACATGAACTCCTTAATGGGCTTCTTCGAGAGCTTCCATGCGTATCCGGGCCGCTGGATCAAGGATGATTCCGGCCAGCTCGTCTCCGGTGACATACAGCCGGGACTCAAGCCGGCGCTGCAGAAGCTGCAGGAAATGTTCAAAGCAGGTCTCATCGATCCGGAGTTTGCCGTCAAGGATCAAGCGAAAGCTTACGAGCTGATTGCCTCCAACAAAGCGGGCATGTTCTACTCCGGCGAGGGTGCTGTATGGTGGCCGCTTACAGATCATTACAAGAAGGAAAAATCGGATTGGAAGCCGTATCCGCTGATTTCCTTCGATGACCAGCCAGCAAGCACATCAGGCGGCATTCCGGTCGGGAACTATTATGTCGTCCGCAAGGGCTTCGAGCATCCGGAGGCTCTCGTGAAGCTGCTTAATTTTGCGGTAGAGAAGCAGTATGGCCCGGAAGGACGTCTGGATGCTTATTGGTACGGCGGGGAAAACAAAGAAATTAATGTATCCGCATTCGCGGCCGTCATCATCAGCGATCCGCTGGAGCTGATCAATATTCACCGGGGCGTTCAAGAATCCGTCGATGCCGGGAAGTATATCGATAATCCAATTGCCGATGTTAAGCATCACTATGACCTCTACCAAATGTGGTTGTCGGGCAAGTTTGCAGACAGCAACGAGGAAGGGCAAGCCTGGTCTTCCTATAAATGGGCTGGACCCGGAGGCGGCATGAATGTCGTCAGTGACTATGTGAAGGATAACAGGTACTTGGTTGATGAATATACGGGACCGAGCACGCCGACAATGACGGCCAAGAAAAGCACGCTCGATAAGATGAAGCTGGAAATGTTC
The DNA here is from genome assembly GCF_024734895.1 of Paenibacillus spongiae. Classification (NCBI taxonomy): domain Bacteria; kingdom Bacillati; phylum Bacillota; class Bacilli; order Caryophanales; family Paenibacillaceae; genus Paenibacillus; species Paenibacillus spongiae. Next base: position 5,880,440 of record NZ_CP091430.1, on the reverse strand, counting down.
ACGAAGATTATTATGGGACAGTCGGATATAAGCGCGTTCGATACGTTTATGGCCGATTGGAAGAAATTTGGCGGCGACGCGATTACCGCTGAGGTCAACGAGTGGTATAAGGCGAAGCAATAGACTTGAGAATGGAGAGGAAGCGGGTCTTAGATTTGCTCGCTTCCTTCTTTGCTCCATCCGCATAGAAAGGAATGATGACGGTGCAAGCGGCGACCGTTAAAAGTAGATCTTGGAAGAGGCGTCTCCCTCTGCATCTGATGCTGGTGCCCGGCATCGTATTGTTGATCATGTTCCATTATATCCCGATGGCCGGAATCGTCATTGCCTTCCAGAATTTCATCCCCGCCAAAGGCTTCTTCGATTCCAAGTGGGTAGGATGGGAGAACTTCGAATTGATGCTTCAAATGCCTGGGATTGGCCAGGTGTTATGGAACACGATCTATATTGCTTTTCTGAAAATCATCTTCGGTCAAATTGCACCGATTGCAGCGGCACTGCTGCTGAATGAAGTTCGGAAATCATTCATCAAGCGGTCGGTACAGACCCTAATATATTTGCCGCATTTTCTCTCATGGGTCATTCTCGGCGGGATATTGATCGATATTCTCTCTCCATCGCATGGTTTGCTCAATGAAGTGTTGGGCTGGTTCGGGATGAAGCCGTTATTTTTTCTCGGCAATGATAAGCTGTTTCCTTATGTGCTGGTCGTTACGGACGTGTGGAAGGAATTCGGGTTCGGTACGATCGTTTATCTGGCTGCGCTGACCAGCATCAATCCGACCTTGTATGAAGCAGCCGTAATGGATGGGGCTGGGAGATGGAAGCAGACGGTTCATGTGACACTGCCGGGCATGCTGCCGATCATTGTACTGCTGGCGACTTTGGGACTTGGCGGGGTGCTAAATGCGGGCTTCGACCAAGTGTTCAATTTATATAATCCGCTTGTCTATCGGACTGGGGATATTCTGGACACCTTCGTCTATCGGCTTGGTCTTATCGACGCTCAGTATGCGGTTGCGACAGCTGTCGGCCTGTTCAAATCGGTAGTCTCCTTGATTTTTGTAGGAGCATCGTATTGGCTGGCTTATCGATTAGCCGGTTACCGTATTTTCTAAGGAAAGGAAAGGCCGCAATGGACATCCATATTTCACTTGGACGGAAAATCTTTCTTGTATGCAATAATATAGTTTTGATCGCCTTGGCTGTGGTTTGTTTGCTTCCTCTCATCAACATACTTGCCATATCCTTTAGCTCCAGCTCGGCGGCAACGGCGGGTGCGGTCAAGCTGTGGCCGGTTGATTTCACGCTGAGCTCCTATAAATATGCGCTCTCCAAGCCGGAATTTCTGCAATCGCTTCTCGTCTCGATTGAGCGGGTTGTCCTGGGAACGTTCATCAGTTTGGCAGTGGTCATTATCTCGGCGTATCCGCTGTCGAAGGAGCGGACGGAGTTTCCGATGCGCACCTTCTATGTATGGTTCTTCTTTGTGACGATCCTGTTCAGCGGGGGATTAATTCCGACTTACATGGTTATACGAAACTACCATATGCTCGACACGATCTGGGCGCTCGTGCTTCCAGGCGCCGTAGCGGTGTTCAATATCGTGCTGCTGCTCAATTTCTTTCGCGGTACGCCGAAGGAAATTCAGGAGGCTGCGCTTGTGGACGGCTGTACCCATTGGAAGCTATTGTGGAAAATCATGGTTCCGATATCGATGCCCGCACTGGCGACCATTCTGCTGTTTACCTGCGTAGGTCAGTGGAACTCCTGGTTCGACGGGCTGATCTATATGAACTCGCCGACGAATTATCCGCTGCAGACCTACCTGCAGACGCTTGTAGTCAGTACGGAGCTATTCACCGCAGCTGGAAATCTGACCGCGGAAGATATGAAGGCCTTGGCAGAGGTATCCGACCGTACAACGAAAGCTTCGCAAATTTTCTTGGCCGCGCTGCCTGTGCTCGTGCTTTATCCTTTTCTGCAAAAATATTTCATGAAGGGGATCGTACTGGGCAGCGTGAAAGGCTAGTCAGTCAGACCAGCTGTACGCAAGAAGGATAACACAAACCAGATCGACCAGATCGAGAACAAGAGGTGCAATAGATGAAACTTTCATTGGATCAATATAAGCGCAAATTACGGGGATGTTGGATTGGCAAAAACGTTGGCGGCACACTCGGAGCGCCGTTCGAATGCAAACGAGGCGTGCTTGATGTATCCTACTATACGCATGATCTATCTTTAGGGGTTCTGCCTAATGACGACCTGGATCTGCAATTGGTATGGTTAAATGCGGTGGAGAAATACGGCAAGGCGGTCAACTCCAGAATCCTGGGTGAATATTGGCTGTCTTATATCACGCCGAACTGGGCGGAATACGGCGCAGGCAAAAACAACATGCGAATGGGAATCGTGCCTCCGCTCTCCGGATATGTGAACAATAAATTCCGCGACAGCAACGGAGCGTATATCCGTTCGGAGATATGGGCTTGTCTGGCCCCCGGCCATCCGGATATCGCGGTGAAATATGCTTTCGAGGATGCGGTCGTCGATCATAGCCACGAGGGCGTGTATGCCGAAGTGTTCTTCGCGGCCATCCAAAGCGCTGCTTTCGTGGAGAGCGACACGTTTACTTTAATTGAAATCGGACTCTCGTATCTTCCGGAAGATTGCGGAGCAGCGAAAGCGGTGCGGATGGTCATGGAATGCTACCGTTCAGGGCTGAACTGGCAGGAAGCGCGTATCCGGCTGCTGACAGAATTGCCGGGCAGCTTCGGCATTATCGGGATGGCTCCCGAACAGCTCACGGATGAAGTGCCCGTGGGGGATATGGGCTGGGATGCGCCAAGCAATGTCGGGATTACGATCATAGGCTGGCTGTACGGAGAAGGCGACTTCGGCAAAAGTATTTGCATCGCGAATAATTGCGGCGAAGACACGGATTGTACGGCTGCAACAGTCGGCGCCATTATGGGCATCATCGGCGAGACAGAGAGTATACCCCCGGAATGGCTGGAACCGATCGGAGACGAAATAAAGACATTATGCATCAGCTTGACCGATCAGGGCGTGAGAATTCCGAAGACGGTGACGGAGCTGACGGATCGCATCCTGAAGGTGACGCCGATTTTCCTGGGAAGCGAATATTGTGATTATGTTCATTCGGAGCGCGGGTACACGATAGAGACTAAAGAATATCAGGATCTTTATAATCATCCGGTCCGAGTGAACTGTTGGGTATATCGGGAAAAATCCGATTTGCTCAATCAAAGCCCATTCATGGTCCATTACGACTTTCAGATCTTTTCCGTCTATCTGGATTATCTGAGTGATCCATACGTGTCGGAGGCGCAGCCGAGGCGGTTCCGCCTGATCCTGGACAACCAGCTGTTCATGCAGCAGTGGTTAAACGTCAAGTGGCATTTACCCGAAGGGTGGACGTTGTCTCCCGGACAGAACATCAGCGTACCGCTGGAGCAGTACCATTGCAACGTCGGCTATACCGAGCTTTTCTTCGAGTTGACGCCTCTTGCTTTGAAGGAACCAAGGTATGATTTGATCATCGAGATTACTTCGGCCGGAAGGCCGACGAAAGGGCTTGTTCCCATCGTATTGCTGAATGTGCCGGTGGCTGCCGGAGAAACGATATCCGCTGCTGAGGATCGTTCGAAGGCGCCAGCGGCCCACATGATTCGATCCATTATTTAGGTTCAGGAGTACATGAAATTATAAAGGTTCAATAACGACAGCTTGTTGTCGTTATTGAACCTTTTTCATGATCAGCAATTCCGTCATTTTCGTATCGGATTATGGTGTCGAATAATGATAGATAATGATGAATGATAGAAAATATTATGTTAATTTGTTGAAATTGATCTAATTAAATATACATTAATAGGTAAATAGTAATATAATAACTAGAACTTTGTCGATATACTAAATTTCCAATTTAACTACCTGACTGGAGTAATGGATCAAAGATTCAAGGCAAAGTATATAGCGAGTTTTATCGTAAATATGCCAATCGACACTAGGGAATGAGAGGGATCGGCTTTTATGTGCGGATTCCATGGAAGGATAATGATGTAAAAATAACCGGAAGAATAGAATTAAAATATTGTTTTAATATACCAATTATTATAATATGTATACGTAATGGTGATAGTTTCGTATAAAGGCGGTGATTCATAGTATATTCTGCTTTTCGATGATCTTAATCCCGTTAAAGAATTCTTAAAGAGATCACATGAAGCGGTCAGAATGATGATGCAGGGAAAATGCAGGTAATGGAGGTTATTCAGTATGAAACGACATGTTAAGGTAACATCAGGAGCGCTTGCTCTGGCTCTGCTGCTTCAAATCGTGTTCAGTTCTGTAACCGCTTTCGCGGGGGCTTACGAGCCTGACTTAAAGCAATCCGGCAATGTGTTCAACGCACAGGAATTTTTCCCGAATCTTATCATTAATGATTTCAACACGGCGGCGGATGTTGCGACATGGCAGAAGGGCGCTAATACGAAATCGGTCAACTATGCGACCAGCATTCTGAACGGGCCGGGGGGCCCTTACGAAGGCGATGGTACATTGGAGCAAATACCGGAGAAAGTGAAGGTGTATCAATGGAGAACGATTTATCGCGACTTCTCCGCACCGCTTGATTTATCCGGCCAACGGTACCTCGCATTCGCAGCGAATTCCTGGGGATGGCAGCCTGTAGACTATATGTTTAAGGTGCGTCTATACAGCGGAGAGGACGTATATGAATCGGTCGCGAAGATTTCAAATGACCGTTGGAATCGCGTATTTATCGACATTTCCGGCTGGGCGCAGCGCGGTGCCGTCACGAAGATGGAGCTGTCGTTCATGCAGAACTTCGATCTGGCGGGAATCGCGCCCGGAGCGCCCGGCTATGACAGCTGGGACGGCAGGTTCCAGATCGATTACATTATTGCTACCAACACGCTGGACATGAGATTCTCGCGTGACGGGGATGCGGAAGGCTTCACCGCCAGCCAAGGCTCAGTGAACGCTTCGGGCGGCAAGGCAACCTTCGGCATCGGAGGCGCAGGCGATTACATCGAATCTCCGGTCATTCAGATCGACGCGGGTATCCGGAACGGGATGTCGGTTGCTCTGGACAATATGACTTCCGGCTCCAAGGTGAAGCTGGCCTGGATTACCGAAGAGGACCCGACATGGGACGATGCGAAGACGAAGCTGTTCGACCTTGCGCCGAACGCAAACGCGCAGACGGTCGACTTCAATATGTGGGACAAGGCGAACTGGTCGGGAACGATCAAGCAGTTCCGCATTCTGGCTCCGGCCGATAGCGGCTCGATCGTAATTGACGAAATCCGCTTCAAGAATTTCCCGCCGGCCGAGGTTCCTTATGACGGCGCCATTACAGCACAGATCAACGACAGCGGCAGCATAACAATCAACGGCTCGGTGAAGCCGGAGTATGCAGCGGAGCATAGCGAAGACGATCTTGTGCTCTTCGAGCTGCCTACTTATGCGGATGCCGGCAATCTGACAGGGCTTACGCCGCTTGCGGAGCAGGATATTGCGGCGGAATTCTCCTTTGACGTCAGCCTGAAGGACGGCAGCCATAACCGGCTCTATTCCAAGTTTGCCGTCGCGTCCCGCAACGGGGCGGGCGAGCTTAAGCTGATGGATGCGCCCCAGTATATTACGAATGCCGAGAAGCTGGCGCCAAACCGGGAGCCGTATCCGGAAGCGAAGAGCATTAAGGGGCTTCAGGTACAGATGACGGACGACGCGGAAGAGCTCGGCGTCAGCCATGCGGCTATTAACGTCTCGTACAACGGCATGCTGTATCTGGCCAACACCAATCCGGGCAATACCATTCCGTATGTGGTGGACGGCGAGACCTTCTATTTCAAGAAGGACTATGTCAGCCATCTGGATTCGCAAATCAAGAGCTTGTCCGACAACGATACGATCGTCAATTTGATTCTGCTCATGTATCGGGACTTGTCGGCGAATACGCCCAATTCGCATCTCATTCACCCCGATTCCCAGCCGGGCGGTATCGTATATGCGCTGAATACGCAGAACGAGATGGGCGTCAAATACGTCAAGGCGGTCACGACCTTCCTTGCGGATCGCTATTCGCAGCCGGATGAAGCCTATGGCCGCGCGGTCGGATTCATTGTCGGCAACGAGGTCGGGCAGAACCAGGTCTGGAACAATATGGGGCCGAAGACGGTCAACAAATATGTGCGGGAATACGCACAGACGCTGCGGCTGGTCGACACCATCGTGAAGAGCCGCTATGCGAATGCGCGGTCTTACATTTCCCTCGACCATTTCTGGAATGAAGAACTCCCTTCGGATGCGCTCTGGAAGTACGACAATAAAGTCATTGTCGATATGCTGAACAAGCTGGCGCAAGCAGAGGGCGACTTCTCTTGGAACATGGCCTTCCATCCGTATCCGGAGAATCTGTTCGATGCGAGATTCTGGAATGACCAGACGCCTACGAACGATTTCAACACGGTACGGATCACGTTTAAGAATCTGCAGGTGCTCGTGCAATACTTACAGCAGCAGGATTTTCTGTATGAAGGGAACATGCGCCGGATCATTCTGTCCGAGCAGGGCTTGAACAGCATGACGGACTCCCAGGCGGATCAGCGTATCCAGGCGGCTGCCTATGCGTACGCCTACTATAAAATCAAATTCCTCGACGGCATCGATTCGTTCATCCTGCACCGTCACGTCGACCATGAGCAGGAAGGAGGCTTGAATCTGGGGCTGTGGACAGCCGTCAAGAACAGCATTAGTTCGCCGAATGCGCACAAGCTGGTTTACGATGTGTTCAAATACATCGATACGGACAAATCGCTGGAAACTACCGATTTCGCCAAGTCGGTCATCGGGATCGCGAATTGGGAGGACGTTATCCCTGGATTCGATCCGTCGGCCCTGGCCGATCGGGATTTGCCGTCGCAAAGCGGCGTGTCCTTCATAACGGAGGCCAACAATCCTCTGCTGGTGGAGGGCTTCGAGAATGGAGCAGGCGCATGGCACGCTGCGGATAATGCAAGCTCCATCGCGGTTGCGGATCAGGATGCTTTCAAGGGCACCCGTGCGCTTAAGATCAATTTCAGCGACTACTCCGCCTTGAATTGGAAGGGAGCGGACGTGCGGTTCCCTGAGCCTGTCGACGCGGCTCAATCGCCGAATTTGACGTTCGCCATGAAGCTGCCAGGTGCGGATGCGAGCAAAACCTACTATGGCAAAGTGAAAGTATACAGCGGAAAGAACATAACGGAAGGCACGGTGCTTCTTGATCCGCAGGGCTGGAATCACATTGCATTGAATCTGGCGGATTGGAGCGGAGTAACCTCGATCGACCGGATTAAGGTATGGGTCAGCTCGCCGGTTACGCAGCCGTGGACAGGCTCGTTCCTGCTCGATGAGATCGGCTTCCATGAATCGGTTGTTGTGGACGGCACCAAAGGAAACATCGATATCGTTACGAAGCTGCTGTCGCCGGAATTGAAAGTAGGCGCGCAGGTCGAGGTGACCGTTACGAACCGCGGCAGCCAGACGCTGGATGGTGAGGTAGCCGTCTCGGGCAAAGGTCATCTTGGATTCGATTCCTCCGCTCTTCAAGTAAGCGGCATTCAAGCCGGGGAGAGCCGGAAGTTCGTGCTCACGGTTACTTCCTACACGCCTCCGTCCTCGGGAGCGATCTCGGCTGCCTTCTCCTATGGAGGCTGGACGGTCGAGAAGGTGCTGGGTACCGTCAAAGAAACGGGCGAGGGAAGCATTCCGGAGAACGAGAAGCTGCTCTTCAACTTCGAAGGGTCCACGCAAGGGTGGACGGCGAAGACGAATTTAGTCACCCCGACGGTCGTCGAATCGTTCCCGAACGGGCCGACGAAGCCGATGCTGGGCAGCTATGCGCTGAATGCCAGATCCGTCGTTGTAGCGGCTACGGCCTGGAAGACGTTCGAGGTAGCGCCGGCAACGCCGATTGATCTGAGCGCGGCCGACCAGTTCTTCTATCACATTAACTCGTATGGCGGCGTTCCTAACGCAACCTATGAGACGAAGGTTACGTTGTACAGCGGCAGCGAAAGCATCACAACAACGGTTCCGATGGGTTCGGACAAGTGGAACCGGATCAGCTTGAGCGTTGCGGATTGGGCTCATAACGCTCAGGTAACCCGCATCGAAATCTCCTTCCGGGCAGTCGGCAACAGCTTGGCGTGGAATCCGGAGATCCAGCTGGATTATATCGGATACACCAAGGCGGCTCCGAAGAAGGTCCTAAGCTTGAGGACGGAGCAGAAATATGCCGTACTGAAGCCGAATCAGCCGATCGCGATGAAGGTCTATGCACTCTATGAAGACGGCAAGGAGAAGGAAATCAGCGGCGATGCAGGCACAGTGTATCAGAGCAGCAATACCAATGTCGTAGGCGTTGCGGGGCAAGCTCTCCAGACCGGCAGCGTTGAAGGGACTTCCGTCGTAACGGTTGCCTATGGCGGCCAGCAGGCGAAATTCCTGACCGTGGTGGATAAGAGCGACCTGAAGTCGATCATTCCATCAGCCTTCAATGTGCAGCTGAAGCCGAATGCTTCGGCAACGCTTCAATTGCAGGCGGTGTTTATGGACGGCACCAGACAGGACGTAACCGATTATGCGGACTGGACGTCGAACGTGCCGAAGCTGGCTACGGTTCAAGGAAGCACGATTACGGCCGTAAAAGTAGGCAATGTCATCATCACGGTGAGATTTGCAGATAAAGCAAATTATATTATGGTCAATATCAAGTCCTGAAGCAGGTTCATCAGGAAGCGGTTGAATTATTTGTCTTTAGATAGAACGCAGCTCCTGTAAATAGAAGAAGTGTGCAGCCGAGATCGGCGTGCACACTTCTTTTTTTTCAATCGTGGATCATCGAATTCATCGGGTGGCGGGAAAAAAGGACCGGCTTGATGAGGCTACTTTAAGTTTTCCTCGCAAGGATTGGAAAGATCCTTCTCTTCAATCAGAAGCAGGAATAGATCGAGAAGCTGCTTTCGCTGCTCCGGCGATAGATTCTCAATTAACTTCTCCGCAATCTTGGCTTGCTGTTCAAGAGCCTGATTAATATTGGCTTCCGCCAATTCTGTAAGCTGAAGCAAGGTGGCCCGGCGATCCGTGGGATCGGGAATCCGGACAAGAAGGCGATCCTTCTCTAGGGCATCGACAAAATCGGTGACGGTACGGGCTGCGACTCCTAGTCTTGCCGCCAGTTCGCTCATGCGGATCTGGCCCGCTTCCGATACGATGGACAGCAGGCGAAGGCGGGGGCCCGATAATTGGAAGGGCATGTCGAGAGAAGAGATTTGCGCCGTAAATTCTCTTTGGATATATTGCGTCGCCCGGACCATGACGTGAATCACATCGATCGCTAAAGGATTGTCTGAGGGGGTGATCATAGGTTCTTGGCTCCTTTGTAAATCATGTCGGATGATTTCATTCAACCTCAAACCGGAAAGCTTAATTATCCATTATACCGGGATTGGTTCCTTAAAGCCACTTCAGGCTTCGATATGCACGTCTTTTCAGGCGATTGGCAGCAATATAAAAAAGACCGAAACCTGACTGTTGACACCCGAGAAATTAGTGTGTATCCTCAGTATTATAAATTAGTGAGTAACTTCAATATATGAATACTCATTATATTTATAGGCAGATAAACTCTAGCGGCGCCAAATAGAGTGTTAATTGCGAACGATTGAAAGGGAGGGGGAACAATAGTGAACATTCCTACGATTAAACATCCGGACAAACTGCTGCGCGTACTGGTCTTTGCCTTGATATTCTCGGTGATGAACGGCACGATGTTCAACGTTGCTCTTCCGGTTATCGGCAAGGAGTTCAGCCTCATGCCATCACAGGTGAGCTGGATCATGACCAGCTACATGGTCATCTATGCGGTCGGTTCGGTTGTCTACGGGAAGCTTGCGGATCGCTACCGTCTCAAGGATTTGCTGACCATCGGACTTCTTGTGTTCGCGGTCGGCTCGATTGTGGGTATGCTTGCTTCCGATTATTGGATGATTATTCTCGGGCGGGTGCTGCAGGCAGCGGGTGCCGCGGTTCTTCCCGCAACGGCGATGATTATTCCCGTTCGTTATTTCCCGCCGGAGAAGAGGGGCAGAGCATTGGGTACGTCCGCTGTCGGACTTGCTCTCGGCGGCGCTCTGGGACCGGTCGTTGCGGGGCTGATCGCAAGTTTCGGCAGCTGGAGGTTATTGTTCCTCTTCTCTTTGCTGTCCTTGGTCACACTGCCTTTTTTCCGCAAGTATTTGGATAACGACAGAGGGACAGCCGGACATCTCGATCTTATTGGCGGCCTATTGCTTGCCGGGACGGTCGCGTTCGTGCTGCTTGCCATTACGCAGAGCAATTGGCTGTTATTCGCGGCAGGGCTGGTTGTGCTCGTTCTCTTTATCGCCAGGATCCGCTCGGTATCCAATCCGTTCGTTCAGCCGGGTATATTTCGGAATCGAAGCTATTCGGTCGGGTTATTGATTGCATTCATTACGACGGCGATGAATTTCGGCGTAACGTTCATGACACCGCAATACTTGGCCGCATTGAACGGGTTGTCACCGGGAAGCATCGGACTCGTGCTGTTTCCGGCAGCTATCGCTTCTGCCATTATGGGCCGAAGGGGAGGCAAGCTGGCAGACGATAAGGGCAATTCCTTCCTCTTATTTACGGCGTCGTTCCTGATGCTCCTTTGCTTTGCTCTGATCTCCACCTTGATCGGAGCATCGCCTTACATCATTGCGGTTATCTTGATCGCCGGCAACGTCGGACAAACCTTCATGCAAATCACCATGTCCAACACGCTGTCGCGGACGTTAAGCAAGGACCAGGTCGGAGTCGGGATGGGATTGTTCTCGATGGTGAATTTTATCTCGGGCGCGATTTCCATGAGTTTCATCGGCAAGCTGCTGGATAACGAGCTGACCACTATTCGTCTCAACCCGCTTGTAACCAATGAGGCAGCTTATATTTACAGCAACATATTTTTAGTGATGTGCGTCCTGACGATTGCAATTGCAGGACTGTATCGCCTGCAGTTTGGAGCAGTCCTGTCCAAAGCGGCTGAGCCCAAGGCGGATAAAGGATAAACATTCGAGAGATGGAGGCAATGTCGTGGCCATTCTGACGATTATTCTTCAGAGCTTATTATTGTTCGCTTTTACATTCAGCGGATTAAGCAAGATTGCCGGTGCGAAGATGCAGGTTGAGGTATTCGATCACATCAGGCTGCCGCAATGGTTCAGAGTATTTACCGGCTTCGCTCAATTGGCGGGAGCGGCCGGATTGCTCGCGGGTTATTGGGATAAAGGCTTCCTCGCGCTTGGCGCACTATGGATCGGTTGTATTATGTTCGGCGCCGTATTATCCCATGTACGAGTAGGGGATCCATTGAAGCAGATGTTCGCTCCCTTACTATTGATGATTTTGTCGCTGACGTTAATGTTCATGTATTTATCCGATCTTTTCGAGCTTTTCTAAAAAACATTCATAAGTAATGGGAGCTAATTAACCATGAGTACCGTTCTATTTATTAAAGCTAACAATCGTCCCATTGAACAATCCGTAAGTGTGCAGCTGTATGATGCATTTTATAGAACCTATACAGAAGCGCATCCGCAGGATGCGGTCATCGAAGTGGATTTGTTCAACGAACGGCTTCCTTATTTCGACGCACAGATGTTGAATGGAATCTTCAAATCCGCGCAAGGAATGGAGCTCTCTCCTCAAGAGAGCGAGCTGCTCGGGATTGCGGACAAGCATCTGGACCGGTTCTTGAGCGCCGACAAGATCGTATTCGCGTTTCCGCTGTGGAATCTAACCGTACCTGCCGTCCTGCACACTTATATCGACTATTTGAGCCGCGCAGGAAAAACATTCCGGTATACCCCGCAAGGGCCTGTCGGTTTGGCCGGCGATAAGAAAGTGGCGCTGCTGTGCGCAAGAGGCGGCGATTACTCCCAAGAACCTGCGGCATCCGCCGAAATGGCCGTCAATTACGTCGCCAAGAATTTGCGGCTGTACGGCGTTACCGACATCACGACCGTTGTTATCGAGGGGCATAATCAGTACCCGGACAAGCGGGAGAGCCTCATCGAAGAAGGGCTTCAGAAAGCGGTTCAAGCCGCGGCTATATTCTAAATGAGAAGAGGGCAACCTAAGTGACGAAAACTTAGGCTGCCCTTTTTTTGAATGCTTCTCGATGAATCATTAGAAATCCATATGCCCCATTTTGCCGGATTGAAAATCTTGGAACGCCTCTATAATTTCTTCGCGGCTGTTCATGACGAATGGACCATGCTGGTAGATCGGTTCATCGATTGGTTCTCCGCTTAGAATGAAAACAAGCGTATCGTCGGTTTTTCCTTCAATAACGATATTGCCATCCGTATTCTCGAATAGAACAAAGTCTCCTTCATTAGCCGCCTTCGCGTTGTTGATCAAAGCCGAGCCCCGCAGCACCACGGCCGCCGTGTTGAAGCCCGACGGAAGCTTGAAGTCCGCTTTGCCTTGTGCCTTGAATGCGATGTCGAACATATGAATCGGCGTAAAGGTTTGTGCCGGACCTCGAACACCGTTGTACTCGCCTGCAATAATACGGACGGTACCGCCGTTATCCGGCAGCTCGGCTCTGCCCATCTGCTCGCTCAGCAGCTCCTGGTATTTAGGCGGGTGCATTTTGTCCGCGCGGGGCAAGTTGACCCACAATTGAATCATGTGAAACAGTCCGCCTCGTTTGGAGAATTCCCGCTCATGGTATTCTTTATGCAGCAGTCCTGATCCCGCCGTCATCCATTGCACGTCCCCTGGACCGATAATACCGTGGTTGCCATGGTTGTCGTTATGCTCGATATAGCCGTCGTATGCCAGCGTAACCGTCTCGAACCCCCGGTGCGGATGCGCTCCGACGCCTCTTACCTCCTGGCTTGGAGGGAATTTGTACGGCGCGTTGTAGTCCATTAAGATGAAGGGGCTGAACCGCTGTTGGAAGTTGTTGCCCGAAGGGAAATAGTTGGATACCCGGAACCCGTCTCCTACCATATGAAAAGGAGCGCCTCTGTAGATGCCTTGGATTTTACGTTCAGTTGTCATGTTCATGAACTCCTTTGCCTAATTGTTTTAGCAATGCAATAGCTTCTTGCTTTTGGCTGTTCGTAAGACCGCTCATCGCCTTGTGAATGCTTGCCGAGTGTGTGGGGAATATTCGCTCGAACAGCTCTCTGCCTTCGTTCGTCAATTCCGCATGGACGACCCGGCGATCCTCCGTACACGGTATCCGCCTCAGCAGGCTTTTCTGCTCAAGCTTGTCGACATTATAGGTCATCGTTCCGCTTGTAATCAGAATCTTCCCGCCGATTTGCTGGATCGGGAATTTCCCTTTATTGTACAGCACATCCATAATCCCGAACTCGGAAGCGGATAAGCCATAGCTCTTGATATCCTGGAGCGCCCGGTCGATTACGCTTTTGTACGCTTTCGACAAAACCACCATGAGCTTAAGCGATAGCTGTTCTTCATCCGTTATAGAAAGGGGTGTTTCGAAGTCGTTCTTGTTATCGGTGTCGATGGTCGGTCACCTCCTTGATATAATTCTTGAAATCAATAATCTTAAATTAAAGATAAATGATTATGTGCTGATTGTCAAGCGCTGCTCATATGGCAAGCTGGAATGTGGGCGGTAGCACAAACAAGTTAACGTTCATCTGCCGGTCTATATCGATATTCACACGGTATGTGTCGGAAAGCTAACGGACATAGGTTCCGTTAAATACAGCATTCAAGCGGTAGTGCGAACGTTGCGGACATGAGGTCCATTATGTAAGCAGAAACATCTTCTAATCTATGATTCTGAAACATATAACGGAACTGATGTCCGCAAGCGCAACAAATTTAACCTTTCTCAACGAATAGCGAATCCTATGTCCGTTACCGTAACGATAACGTAGTCGAAGCTTAGCTGGTGAGCCACGCTAAGCTGCTGCCATTACTTTACTTGTGCCAGTCGGAGAAAAGTTCTTTCCTATCCGGAAGCCGCAGGATATAATATGTTTTTGGTTGTCAATATTTTCCTGACGGAGAGGGTGGAATTCGGATGGATAACAATCTGGTGCGTGTGAGAGTGACGGGGATTTATATCGAGAATGGTGCCATTCTGTTGGTGAAGCAGCGCGTCAATTCGGAACGCAGCTGGTCGCTTCCGGGAGGGAAGCTGGAGCGGGGAGAATCGCTGGAGGACGGGATAGCCAGAGAAATGAAGGAAGAAACCGGACTCGACATGAAGGTAAGCAAGCTTCTATATGTATGCGATTTGCCGGAAGCGGATCCTTCCGTCGTTCATATTACCTTTCTGCTAGAACGGATATCAGGCCGGTTAACCATGCCGACGAATGCCCATGAGACGACCCCGATCCATGATCTCAGGATGGTGCCGGTCCGGGATCTGGCCGCTTATGGATTCTCGGATAAATTTATCGAGCTTGCAGACAGCGGCTTCCCCGGGGCGGGAAGCTATCTAGGCCATAAGCGTAATATTGGATTATAAGCGGGTCGCTAACATGTCTTACGGAATGGGATATTTGTCTGGGGTCATTGGGACTGTACTCTTTATATCTTTTTATGTTATATCGTTTTCAACGGGATAAGTTTTCCGCGCCGGAAATGGATGTTCATTAGCGTCTTGAACCCGGACAAATGGGAGGGATGTTCATGCAGGAGCTTGTTGGCCGGTGCAAGCAATGCGGCAAGGACATTTACTGCAACGATGGCTTCATTAACGGCGTTGTGCAGGAAGATCAAACGCTGTTATGCTTCGATTGCTCCGCCGATCATGAAGACGAGGAAGCTCCTTGAGTCATCGATGACTCAAGGAGCTTTTTTATTCTCCTATGGAGCGTTCACTTGGCATAATTTCACTCGTTTTGTGAATGAGACCCCTTCGTTGCTTCGAGGTAAGCGATTCGGAATACCTACATTTTTGAACGTATTCGCCTATGTTCGACACATATCGCTATCCTTTATGGTAGAGATGTGACAAAATAATCCAAGCAGAGTGGAGGGAATTTGTGAAGGAACGCAAGAAATGGATTGACGTTGCCCGCGGACTAAGCATAATTCTGGTGGTCATGGGGCATGCGGGAAACGATGTGATCAACCATTATTTAGGCTGGCTGCGTATCCCGCTGTTCTTCCTGGTTAGCGGGCTGCTGTTCAAGGGTGTGGCTGCAGATGCCTACCTGCCGTGGGCGTGGAAAAGAATCAAATTTTTCATGATTCCGTATTTCGCCTATGGAATCTGCATTGCCGTTCTCGTCGCGGTACGGCTACGGGATCCGATGTCCATTCCGAACGATATGCTGCTGCTCATCTATGGCGGTACTGTATTAGGCGGATGGTACGGAGTATTTTGGTTCATTACGTGCCTGCTGCTGGTGCATCTCCTGATGGGCTTCTTGTCCAGGTATGCGTTCAGCGTACAATGGAAAATCATCGTCGCATGTTACGCGGTGGCCCATCTGGTCAGCATGACACCCGCATCCCAATGGGACATCCCATGGAATGCCGATGTTGCGCTTATGGCCATCGTATTCTTCTTTATCGGGTACACCTACAAATCCGTTCTGCAGAACTGGCTGGAGAAAGCAACGCTATTCGTGCCCGCGGCCGTCATTTGGCTGACCGCGATTGTGCTGAATGTGACGGGTGTATGGTACTTCCGGATCGATATGAAACTCAAAGTGTACACGCAGCCGGTTCTGGATGTTCTTGTGCCGATTGCATGCGTGCTCGTGGTGCTGCAGGTATGCTACTGGATCTCCCGCTCTCCGGCAACGAACGCGTTGGCTTTCCTGGGAACAGTCACCATTACCATTATGTACTTGCACATTCCGGTTAATATCACGCTGACCTACGGACTGGGGTTAGAATATGGAACCGCGGTTTATACCGTGGCGGGTGTGCTGATTCCGCTTGCTATGGCCTGGGTCATGTCCAGATCGGCCATACTAACCCGAATATTCCTGGGACCGCAGGGCTTTGGAAGAAAGGCTCAGACTCCACCGAAACAAGCGAAAGCGGCCTAAGGGCGTAAATATGCGGCGTGTAACTGCTTGACGATGGCCGACCGTATACAGGATAAGGATAGAGCGAACCTTTAAACGTTTCTCTATCCTTCCCGAATCCGTGATCCGCTAAGGGCTGACCGGTGTTATCATCTTATGATGAAACACTGGCAGCTCTTCTTTTTTGTGGTAGGAAAGTCCTTCCCGTTTATTGTACGATAGAACAGTGACTGAAAGCCGCTAACGAACGTCGTCATCGCGTATGAACCAAAACCGGTCGGCAGAAGAGGACAACAGACCCTTCCCGGCGGGCGGTCTATGGCAGGTAAGGATGAAGGAATAACCGGGAAGCTGATCGGAAGGAGACATTCCGCATGATCATAAGAAATATGGAAGCAGCCGACTGCAGGGGAATTCTTGAGCTTGCTTCCGGATGGTGGGGAAGCGAATATTCTAGCGATATGTTCTCGAAATGGTACATCGCCCACTTCCGGGAAACCTGTCTGCTGGCCGAGGAAAACGGCAGGATGATTGGCTTCGTGATGGGATTCTTATCGCAAACGTATCCGGATGAGGCCTACATCCGAATCGTAATGGTAGATCCGGCCTATCGCGGAAAGGGCATAGGGCGGGCGCTGTATCATGCATTCTTCGAACGGGCCCTTGCCATGAAGAGGTCTGTGATTCGATGCGTTACGGCTCCATGGAAAAAAGAATCGATCGCGTTCCATACCCGGCTTGGATTCATTCTCGAGCCGCAGGATCAAGAAGTCGATGGCATTCCCGTATGTATGGATTACGACGGCCGCGGCGGCAGCCGGGTCGTATTCAAGAAGCTGCTTCATGCAGAATAACGAAAGGGCGGCTATCATAGCTCCTGATATGGTATAATAAACAGTCTCTTTCCGGTTCGATGTTCGCTCGAAAGATGCGCGGATCGCGAACCTTCAACAGATGTCGGAGGAAACGATTATGAAGCCTAGGCTGCTTGCTATAGCGGGAATGCTCTTCGCGCTGTTTACCATGGCGGGGTGTGCAAAGGGAACCGCTCATGTCACCATACATCTGGACGGGAGCATCGACGCGGCCGCGAAGATCAGCTTGGATGCGCGTGCGCAGAAGCTGGTCGGAACGAAAGTGGAGGACGCCCTTGAGAACAAGGTAAGAGAGCTGGGGTACGAGTTCAAGAAGAAGGCAACCGCGGAAGCCTTGGAATATCAAATTCAGCGGAGGTTTGCTTCCATCCATGAACTCAGGGAAGCGTTCGGCAATTGGGACGGGAGAGATCTTGTTGTGGAGAAGGAGGCCGGCTTCTTCTATACCCGATATGCGATAACAGGCCAGATCGATACGGGATTAAAGGCGGACGGGCTGTTGAAGTACATCGGGGACTTGAACGTATCGGACGGACTAGCGAGACTGTTCCTTGAGCGGCTCACGTTTGATTTGAAATTAACGCTGCCTCTGAATGTGTTCGGTGAGCATAATGCGGACGAAGCCGATGGGAGAACGCTCACGTGGCATGTTCCCCTAACGGAACCCAAGCCGGTCCAGCTTGAGGTCTACGCACCTAACGTGAAGACGGTCCTCATCGTCGGAGGCTCTGGAATTGCCATCATCGCGGCGGGTGTTTACCTCGTGATTCGAAGAATGAAAAAGAGAAAGACATCGGTCTGATTTAGGGCTGTCAGGATGAAGATCCTGGCAGCCCTATTTCATTTTTATGGATCGAAGCGGATATTTGTGGGTATATATCCATAAGTTAATGGAAGAAATTTTTAAGCGGCCGATGCGCCGCGTGCTTAATATGCTTGCTGCAAACAGGCGGACTTTGCGGGCGGCGATTTTGCAGATTTATGTCAGCTTTTTTTGAAGCGATTCTATAGAAACGGGTGATATAATAATGGCACAGACAAGTATTATTTTGCGCATTGAGCTGGACCATCGGGTCGTCAGCTTCGGCGATGTAGCGGCAACGATCGCCCGTGCGGGCGGAGACATTATTTCGATCGACGTTATACGGCCGGGCAAGGATTCCTCCGTACGCGATATTACAGTCGACGTTGCCGAAACGGCAGAAGCGAGCATTGTAGATTCCATCAAAGCGCAAGCCGGAATCAAGCTCGTGAATGTATCGGACCGGGCCTTCCTGGCTCACCTGGGCGGCAAGATCGAGGTTCAACCGAAGCTCCCGATCAAGAATCGCGATGACTTATCCCGCGTCTATACGCCTGGCGTAGCCAAAGTGTGTACCGCTATCCATGAGAATCCGATGAAAGCCTACTCCCTGACGATCAAACGAAACACGGTCGCGGTCGTAACCGACGGCACTGCCGTGCTCGGCTTGGGCGATGTCGGTCCCTATGCGGCGGCTCCCGTCATGGAAGGGAAGGCGATGCTGTTCAAGCAGCTGGCCGGCGTGGACGCATTCCCGATTTGCTTGGATACGACCGATACCGAGGAGATTATCCGCACGATCAAGGCGATCGGCCCGATCTTCGGAGGAATCAATCTGGAGGATATCAGTGCGCCGCGCTGCTTCGAGATTGAGAGCCGATTAGCGAACGAGATGGACGTTCCGGTCTTCCACGACGATCAGCACGGTACGGCCGTCGTTGTCATAGCAGGGCTGCTCAATGCGCTGAAGGTAACAGGCAAACGGGTCGAGCATGTCCGGGTCGTCGTCAACGGCATCGGCGCTGCAGGTGTTTCCATTTGCAAAATGCTGCTGAATGCCGGCGTAACCCGGCTGGTTCCCGTGGATCGTCACGGCGCGATTGTCAGAGGCGGCCAATACGAGCACCCGATGTGGCAGTGGCTGGCGGATCAGCCGCAGGTGGAGGCAGCGGCCGGCACCTTGCAGGAGGTTATCGCAGGTGCGGATGTCTTTATCGGCGTTTCGCGCGGGAAGCTAATGAAAGCCGACGATATTAAGCGGATGGCCCACGATCCGATCGTATTCGCCATGGCGAATCCCGAGCCCGAGATTTCCCCGGAAGAGGCACTGCCGCATGCCGCTGTATTCGCGACGGGCCGGAGCGATTATGCGAACCAAATCAACAATGTGCTGGTGTTTCCGGGAATATTCAGAGGCGTTCTGGACTGCCGGGCGAGAACAATTAACGAACCGATGAAGCTGGCGGCTTCCCGGGCCATTGCTAATGTGATATCCGAGAAGGAACTGAACAACTATTACATCGTACCGAGCATTTTCAACGAAATGGTGGTCGCCAATGTGCGCAGGGCCGTCATCGAAACGGCCATTCTAACCGGCGTGGCGCGCAGAACTCCGCCTGAGTTCAGCTGACCATTGTCCGGCAGGGGGAAAAGGGGAATTGTAGATGGCTATTGCCGATTCAGTATTGATAAGCGAGTTATTATTTCCGAATATTACGGAATCGCCGCATGATCTGGAGCAGCGATATCCGAAGCGGATGCTGGGGAAGGACGCGTTCGTGACGCGTTTCGCGCCGAGCCCGACAGGCTTCCTCCACATTGGGGGACTGTTCGCGGCTATGATTTCCATGCATCTGGCTAAACAATCCGGCGGTCTGTGCTATTTGCGGATCGAGGATACGGACAAGAAACGGGAGGTTGAGGGCGGGATTTCCGGCATCACGGAATCGCTGCGCGATTTCGGCATCGTCTTCGAGGAAGGCGTAACCGGAGCGGGGGAGGAGCGCGGCGAATACGGGCCGTACCGTCAGAGCCAGCGGGAAGCGATCTATCATGTGTTCGCCAAGGAGCTTGTGCGCAGAGGTCTAGCTTACCCGTGCTTCTGCACGGAATCGGAGCTGGAGGCTGCCCGCCTCCGCCAGGAAGCGCAGAAGCTTAGACCCGGCTGCTACAAGGAATGGGCCTTTCATCGCGATCTGCCATTCGCTGAAGTGAAGGAACGGATCGCATCGGGACAGTCTCATGTTCTGCGCCTGAGATCGGAAGGAAGCCATGAGCGTCATGTAACGTTTGTCGATGGCGTCAAAGGCTTGGTGACTTTATCCGAGAACGATATGGATATCGTTCTTCTGAAGTCGGATGGCATGCCGACCTATCACTTTGCCCATGTTGTCGACGATCACTTGATGCGGACGACTCACGTCATTCGCGGGGATGAGTGGCTGTCATCGGCTCCAATCCATCTGCAATTATTCGAGGCGCTGGGGTTGGAGGCCCCTATTTATTCCCATATTGCTCCGATCCTGAAGCAGGACGGCGCCTCCAAGCGGAAGCTCAGCAAGAGGAAGGATCCTGAAGCGGCCGTCAGCTATTTCAAGGCGCAGGGCTTCCCGGCCGAAGCGATACTCGAATATATGCTGGGCTTGGCGAATTGGACGTATGAAGACTGGCGAAGAGAGCATCCCCAGGAAGAGCGGTCAAGTTTTCGATTGGAATTGGACAAGATGGGGAGCAGCGGAGCGCTCTTCGACAGGGTGAAGATCGAAGATATTAGCAAGCAGGTCATTGCCCGCATGGATGCCGGCGAAGTTTACTCCCATGTCCTGGTCTGGGCCAAGGAATTCGATGCCGGGCTGGCTGGACGCTTGGAGAACGATCCTATCTACGCCAAGGCCATCCTGGCGATCGGGAGAGGGGCGGCCAATGCGCGCAAAGATATTGCGATGTGGTCCGATGTGCCCTCATATATGGAATACTTCTACGAGGAAGACTCTCCTGCCGTGGCGGCTGCGGATGTTCCGGCGTCGATCTCTCCGGAGGATGCCGATCGGCTAATCGCTGGCTATATTGGCCTATACCGTCATGACGCCGACAGAGATGAATGGTTCGCCGCTATTCAACAGCTGTCGGAGCAGCACGGCTATGCCGGCGAGATGAAGCGGTATAAGAAGGAGCCTGCCGCTTATAAAGGGCATGTGGGCGATGTCAGTCTCCTGCTGCGCTTAACGATTACGGGGCGTGCCCGAACGCCGGACTTGTACGATGTTATGCAGGTCATGGGACCTGAGCGGGTTATGTCGAGGTTGAAAGCACGCAAGGATTGGGTATAAGCTTGTCAGGAGACAAATGCAAGCCTGATCCTTAAATAATACGGTCATCGGCGGTAACGCCTATCAGTCCAATTACGAGCAAACACTTGTCGTGATTGGACTTTTTTGCTTGGCCTCATCTTAGGAGCGGACATCTAAAGCAGCGCAAATCTTTCTCGGAAGGCTGGTTTTTCCTTCGTTCTCTCCTGTGCTGCGGCCCTTCCTTCTCTTGACAAGTCCAGAATTGATTTAGACCTAAGTCCAGTAATCGACTGAACCTGAGACCATTCTTACCAACTTGCCTTCCCCGGTATACTGAGACAAAACATGCAGGGAGGCACCATGCAATGAGTGAAGAAGCGGTATTGCAGCTTCGGAATGTAACGAAGAAAATTGGCGGGCGCACGATCGTCGACAATTTGTCGCTGGATGTTCATCGGGGGGAGGTTTACGGATTTCTCGGACCGAACGGGGCTGGAAAAACGACGACGATCCGTATGATCGTCGGCCTGATCTCCATGACGAAGGGCGAAGCGCTCATCAAAGGGGTATCGGTGCGCAAGCACTTTGAGCTTGCGATGACGCATGTCGGGGCGATTGTCGAGAACCCGGAGATGTATAAATTTCTGAGCGGTTATCAGAATCTGGTCCTATGCGCGAGAAGGCATGTCGGCGTTACCAAGGAGCGGATCAACGAAGTCGTGAAGCTTGTCGGGCTGGAGAAACGCATCAATGAGAAGGTAAAACGGTATTCGCTCGGCATGAGGCAGCGGCTTGGCGTGGCGCAGGCGCTGCTTCACAGGCCGTCCGTACTGATCTTCGACGAGCCGACGAACGGGCTTGATCCGGCCGGCATACGCGAACTTCGCGATTATATACGCAATCTGGCGCAGCAGGAAGGGATCGCGGTAATCGTATCCTCGCACCTGCTGTCGGAGATGGAATTGATGTGCGACCGTGTGGCCATCATTCAAGCCGGCAAGCTTATCGATGTGAGGACCATGAGCGAATTGAAGAATGCGGTCGGCAATCAGCAGATCATTGTCGAGGTGGAGAATCCGGAGCAAACGATGGAATACCTGTCAACGGCGCTGCCTGAACTGGCGGTCTCCGTGCGTGACGGGAAACTGGAAGTTGCCGCAGGGCGAGAGCGGATACCGGAGCTGAACCGGACGCTGGTCTATGCCGACATCGACGTATACAGCATCCGGGCGGCGAATCTGTCGCTTGAGGATCAATTCTTGGAAATAACGAGGGGGGAGCAAGTTGTCTAGTCTTAGCATGCTCGTTCGCAACGAGAATACGAAAATCTATCGCCGCCCGCGCACATGGGCCATGGTCGGCATCCTCATCATGGCGCTGGCGCTTATGGCGGGACTTATGAAGTGGGACGAACCCTCCCGGGACTCCTCCGGCAATTGGAAGCAGGAGCTGGCGCAGGCCAATGAGCATACGCGGCAAAGCTTGACGGAGGAGGCTGACAGGCTCAGCCCCGATATGATAGAAGCGATGGAAGAAAACATTCTGCTCAATGAATATGCGATTGAGCATGATATTAATCCGCGCGAGAATACCATGTGGGATATCGTGAATGCATCCTCCTATATGATCATACTCGTCACGCTGCTGACGGTCGTTATCGCGGCCGATATGTTCGCGGCTGAATTCTCCTGGGGAACGATCAAGCTGCTGCTGGTCGGTCCGGCGTCCAGGACGAAGGTTCTAGTAAGTAAATATATTTCGTCGCTGTTGTTCGCTTTGTTCCTCCTTGTGCTGAATTTCATTGTGGCACTCGCACTGGGGGCAGGACTGGAAGGGTTTGACGGATTGTCGAAGCCGCTTCTTACCATCGGAGCGGATGGTGCCGTCCACGAAGGATCGATGTTGATCGACAGCCTGCAGCGTTACGGATATGCCGTCGTCCAGCTGGTCATGTATGTGACCATGGCGTTCATGATATCGGCATCCTTCCGCAGCTCCGCGATGGCAATCGCCTTCTCGCTGCTGTTCATACTGGCGGGCAATACGCTTGTCGGAATTTTGTCGAGATACGAGTGGGTCAAATATCTGATGTTCGCCAATGTCGACTTGAGCCAGTATGCAGGAGGCTCGCCGATCCGGCCGGAGATGACGCTCACATTCTCAATCGGCATCTTGGCCGCTTATTATGCGCTATTCCACTTCATTGCCTGGATCATGTTTACGAAACGGGATGTTGCGGGATAAACGAAGTTTGGATCAAGCCGGAGCATCCACCTAAATGTGGGCGAGCCGGCTTGTTCTATTTTCACCTCTCAACAAGCCAAGAACCCAACCGTTTCCGTCAGTACTGGATGTTGACAATTCAATCCAGGCAGGCGTAGCATACAGTTGATGAAGGATAGATGACGGACCGGGGAGTTCGGCGGAGACGAAGGGGTGGAGTTCTTATGTTAACGGACATACATTGTCACATTCTGGATGGCGTTGACGATGGCGCCAAGGATTTGCAGGAATCATTGGAGATGGCTAGAATCGCCTTGCGGCATGGCACGCATCACATTGTAGCGACGCCGCATTTCTTCGAGAAATGCATCATACCGCGCGACCATCTGCTGGAGAAGGTAAACCTGCTGCAGCAGGAGCTTGACCGTCAGGGGATAGCGGTCCGCATCTCTGCCGGCAATGAGGTTCGGCTGGAGAGTGCCCGTTTTATTGAGGAGCATCTGCAGAAGGAGAGCTTCTGTTACTTGAATGAAGCCGGAAGCTTCATCCTCTTGGAGCAGAGGTGGGACGGATATTGTCCGGATACGGAAGAAGTGGTGGACTGGTTCTTGAAACAAGGGACGACACCGATCATTCCTCATCCGGAGCGGCACTTCTTCTTCCGCGAAGATCCGGAATTGTTATCGCGACTCATTGCACAGGGTGCCTGGACGCAGGTTTCGGTCGATAGCCTGCTCGGTACGAACGGCAAGGAAGCGGAGATATTCGGCCGTCAGCTGGTTGAACGCAATGAGGTTCATACACTGGCTTCCGACGCGCATAATGTCGTCCGAAAGCCGAATTTATCCGAAGGCATTCGGCTTGTAAGCGAATGGGCAGGCCCGGCCCGCGTGCAGGAAATTATCGATCGGATTGACCGTGTGGCCGTTTAACATCCTCGTCATCATCAATCGTATTACAACAATTTGCAGCAACAAACAAACCAACAAACAAACAGCCTCCTCCTGCGAAGCCGCAGGGGGAGGCTGTTTGTTACTATGCTATTCGCGTTTGCGAATCAGAATCGTGAGACTGACGAGCGTGACGAAGATTGTTGCGCCCATGTCCGAGAGGATGGCGATCCATAGCGTAAGCCAGCCCGGGATCGTTAAGAGCAGCGCGATCAGCTTCAATCCAAGGGAGATCGAGATGTTGAAGCGGATGATGCGATTGACTCGCCGTGCAACGGTAACCGCTTCGGGGAGCTTGCCGAGATGATCCTGCATCAGCACGATATCGGCCGTCTCGATCGCGCTATCCGTGCCTTTGCCCATCGCAATGCCAAGCTGGGCGGAAGCGAGTGCCGGCGCATCGTTAATGCCGTCTCCGATCATCGCGACCTGACCGCGCTGGGCAAGCTCCTTGATTTTGTTCACTTTGTCTTCAGGGAGCAGATTGCTGTAGTAGTCGGTTACGCCAATGGCGGCCGCAACCTTCTCGGCAGTCTTCTTATGGTCGCCTGTGAGCATAACCGTATGCTTCATACCGGCGCGATGCAGCTCCGCAATAACGGCTTTGCTTTCTTCACGGATTTCGTCGGCAATGCCGAACATGCCGAGCACGCGTTCCTCGTCCGCAACCAGGACCAGCGTCAATCCTTCTTCCTTCAAAACAGCGATTTGCTTCTGTACGTCGGTTGGCAGGTTAAGATGGGCGACGCTATTCTCATTGCCCAGCCAATACGGAATGCCTTCGACACGGGCACGGATTCCGCTGCCGAGCACCGTTTCGATGTCGGTTGCTTCCGCAGCCTCGATCCCATGACGGCGCAGTTCCTTCATGATGGCTTGCGCAAGCGGATGGGTCGACGATTTCTCGATCGCGCCGGCTACCGTCATGAACCGCTCGTCATCATAGCTGATCGTCTTCTCGACATGAGGCTGTCCCTTAGTCAGCGTTCCCGTCTTGTCGAAGGCGAGCGTATCAATCTTGCCCAGCTGCTCCAGGAACACGCCGCCCTTAATCAATATGCCGTTGCGGGCGTTCCGCGTAATGCCGGATACGATCGCGATCGGAGACGACAGGATTAAGGCGCAAGGGCATCCGACGATGAGTACGGCCAATCCTTGATAGAGCCACTCGCTCCAATCGCCGCCCAAGAACAGAGGAGGCACGACCATAACAAGAGCAGCGATGATCATGACGAGAGGCGTGTAATATCGCGCGAACTTATTAATGAACAGCTCGGTCGGCGTCTTCGTCTCCTGCGCTTCCTCGACAAGATGCAGAATCCGCGCAAGCGAGGAATCCTCGTAAGCTTTGTCGATGCGCACCTGAAGGACGCCTTCGTTGTTCAGGCTTCCGCCGAATACCGCTTCTCCCGCGGCTTTCTCCACCGGCAGCGATTCGCCTGTAATGGCGGCTTCATTAACGGAGCTTGCTCCTTCCAGCACCGTGCCGTCCGAAGGAATCTTCTCGCCGGGTCGGACAATAACCACGTCTCCTGCCAGCAGCGATGCGACCGGCACGACCGTCTCGCGTCCATTCTCCACCTTGACGGCTTCCTTAGGCGCTACCTTCAGAAGCGACTCCATCGAGCGCCTGGCCTTCTCCATCCCCAGGCCTTCCAGAAGCTCATTCAGTCCGAATAGGATGGCGACCAGCGTCGCTTCCTTCCATTCTCTGATGGCGATAGCGCCAATAAGGGCAATGGTCATGAGGGTATCGATGTTGAACCGCAGCGCAAATAAATTTCGAAGTCCGCGCAGAAAGGTCGAGTAGCCGCTAATCGCGGTTGCGACCAAATACATGCCGATTTGAATGTTCGGATCGATAACGCCATCGGATACGATTGCAGCGAAATAAATAACGGCGGAAAGCGCCAGAAGCTTGATCATGAGTGAATTGCCATGCCCATGGCTGTGAGAATGATCATGTCCCGCGTGGTCGTGATGATGACCGTGACCATGATGATGCCCGGAATGATCATGACCGGCATGATCATGCGCATCATGTCCTGTCTGATTGTGCGCATGCGCAGGCTGAGGCCGTTCGATAAAGGCACGCTCCGACTTCAGTATGCGTTCAACTTCCTGCATCGAGACGCGTGAATCGAGCTTCAGCTTCCCGGTCGTATAGATCAGCTGGGCGCTATCGCCATGCTCGAGCTGTTGAATCTGCTTCTCCAGCTTGAGTGTACAGCTGCCGCAGGATAGTCCCTTCACTCTGTATTCGTTCATGACGCATCCTTCTTTCATCACCAATATATGAATACTTGATCATATGATAGTTCAGATGCAGCTGGCTGTCAAACCCATTTTATTTAGCGTGTACAGAGATGGTGACGATCATCCGCTCTCTATTGCTTATTGATGAATGGGTTCTTCCTATGTTACGTTTATAACAGCCACCACGAGCTCCATCACAGCTTCATTCCATTTACGTCTTCTAGGAGGTCTACTGGATGATGCCGCCTCACTATTTAAGATGCTTGTCCGTCGTGTTACTGCTGATTTGCTGCCAATTGTGGTCAGTTCATTGGACAGCGGCAGCGGCAGAAGGAGATCCATTGACGGCGGCGGATGAAGGGCTGCAGGCAGAGCCCAAGCTTCAGGCTGAAGCTGCGATTCTCATGGATGCGCGTACCGGAACGGTATTGTATGCGCATAATGCCGACAAACCATTGTATCCGGCAAGTATTACGAAGATCGTGACGGGTATCATTGCGCTTGAAACCGCCGCCGATCTGAACAGTCTGGTTACCGTCTCGAAGGAAGCCCGTCACGAGGATGGAACGCGGGTCTTTCTTGCCGAAGGCGAGCAGCAGACGCTTGAGAATCTCGTTTATGGCATGTTAGTCAACTCCGGTAATGACGCCGCAACCGCTATCGCCGAGTTTATCGACGGCACGAAGGAGAAATTCGCCGAACGGATGAACACCTTCGTACGCGATAAAGCAGGCGCCGCGCAAACAAACTTTGTCAATCCAAGCGGACTCCCCGACCCGCTGCAGGTAACGACAGCACTGGATATGGCGCATATTGCCCAATATGCGATGAAGAACGAGACCTTCCGAACCATCGTTGGAACCACGAAGCGCCCGTGGAAGGGAGCGGAATGGACATCAGAGCTTATCAACCACAATAAATTGCTTGGAACCTATGAAGGCGCTACCGGAATCAAGAACGGCTTTACCAATGCATCCGGCTTTACGCTGGTCGCTTCAGCGATGCGGGACGAGATGGAGCTGATCGGCGTTATTTTGAAAGCGCCAACAAATAATGGGATTTATGCGGATATGCGTAAACTGCTGGATTACGGCTTTGCGGGCTTCGAGCTTAAGAAGCTGTTCGATGCCGGCGAGTCCTACCCCCAGCCAGCCGAGAAGGGAGCTCCCACATTCGTTGCTTCCGAAGAAATATGGGCGGTTACACCCCGGGGCGAGCAACCGGACATAAGAGTCGAGCCTAGCGGCAGTGTGCAGGTTCAGACCTCCAAGGGGATGATTGCGGCAGGGAAGATGACCGTGATTGAACCCGGTGTTAACGACGAGCCTCTTCAGATGAGCGGCAAGCAAGTTTATGAAGAGACAGGAAACCCGATGAATCTTTGGCTAATCTTCGTTTTTATGGCTTGGCTGGTTATGAATGCATTCCTCGTATTTATTGCCTACCTCCGCTATAGAAAAAAAAGGAAATATCGTTCACCAGAATGGTAAGAACACCTTCGTGCTCCCGTCATTTTCTGTGATATAATAGCTCTCAAATAAGATGCGAGGGATAACGGTGACAATATGACTGAAAAACTGGTACAAGATGCATGCGACGATCCGTGCAGCGGGACGGAAGCCGATGTCCAAGATGTTCGCGAGAAATTAATCGGCGATGAGGCGGCTTCCGAGCTGGCCGATTTGTTCAAGGCTCTGGGCGATCCGACGCGGGTCAAGCTGATTCATGCGCTCCTTCAATCGGAGCTGTGCGTGCATGATCTGACGGTGGTTCTTGGAATGGGGCAGTCTGCCGTGTCCCATCAGCTGCGCTTCCTGCGCAATCTGCGTATCGTCAAGCGCCGCAAAGTAGGCAAGACCGTGTATTACTCCCTTGATGACGATCATGTCGAGCAGATTTTCATGCAGACCCTGCAGCATTTGAAGCATGACTGAATCAAGCAGGAGCGTCATCTTATTATGCGGACGGCGGCCGTGCCCAGTGCATGGCTATTAAGTCTGCAGGCCAAGCGAAAGAAATAAGAATGGGTAGAGGAGAGAGGTAACAGATGGGTGAAGCAAGGAAGGGACAAGCTGCGAAAGGACATGCTCCCAAGAGTTCTTCCAAGAGACCGCCGGTGAAGAAGGGGCCTAAGAATTTAATCATTTTCACGACGATATTGGTTGGATTGTTCGTCCTGCTGGTTGTATTGAACCAAGCGACGAAGGATCCGGTGACGGTGGCGCTCGACAGCACACCGGATATTACGAATCAGCCGGTGGAAGGCAGCCAGGATGCCAAGGTTACGATCGTGGAATTCGGGGATTACATGTGCCCGTCCTGCAAATTATGGGGAGAGCAGATTTATCCGAAGCTCCAGAAGGATTATATCGAGACCGGCAAAGCGAAGTTTGCCTATATAAAC
Source organism: Paenibacillus spongiae (assembly GCF_024734895.1). Classification (NCBI taxonomy): domain Bacteria; kingdom Bacillati; phylum Bacillota; class Bacilli; order Caryophanales; family Paenibacillaceae; genus Paenibacillus; species Paenibacillus spongiae. The sequence goes on along the minus strand of NZ_CP091430.1, from coordinate 5,851,504 downwards.
GTGCTGTTCCACAATGAGTCGGGAGTGGGAGCACTTGCTAGCGAGTCCGTATTGGCGCAGAATCCGGATGCCTTCTGGCCGTTCCACAAAGCGTTGTTCGACGCCCAGCCTTCAGTCAACCATGATGAACCTTGGCTGACCAAAGAGAAGGTGCTGGAAGTGGCGGGCAAGGTCCAGCCTGCAATCGATACCGATAAGATGAAGGCGGATATGGAAGCCGACGCGGCGAAGACGCAAGTCGATCTGGACGAGAAGCTCGTGAAGGATTTTAAAATCAGCTCAACGCCGACGATCATGATCAATAACGTCAAACTCGATAATCCGTTCGATTACGATGCAATCGTCAAGCTCATCGAGGAACAGCTCTAACCATTTTGAATAGCGGGGGCGCAGGATGAAATTTCGTGAATATACGTTGTACATGGCTTGGATCGTAGCTGTCGTTGCAACGCTCGGCAGTCTCTATTTTAGCGAAATACGCGGATATATTCCGTGCGAATTATGTTGGTACCAGCGCATTCTGATGTACCCTCTGTCGATCATTTTGGGGATCGCAGCGTATAATACGGAGACAAGCATTAAGAAGTATGTGCTGCCATTATCCATCTTCGGGGGTTTCATCTCGCTGTTCCATTACTTGGAGCAGAAGGTGCCGGGGTTTGCTTCGATTAAGCCTTGTACGCAAGGCGTTCCCTGCAATATCGATTATATTAACTGGCTCGGTTTTATCACCATACCGTTCCTGGCCTTGATCGCGTTCACGCTCATTACGGTGCTCATGATTTTGACAAAATCCGAAAAATGAAAGGATTCTAATAAATAATAAAGAGGAAAAACACGGAAATCCTCGAATTACTTTTCTAGAGCATGCAGGATGACACTTATGCCTAATTCTCCGGCAAGGAGAAACGGGGGACCCAATCTGGGTGAATTGATCTTCAATAGGAAGATAATAGGGACCTTCAACCGAACCCCTCAGCTAACCTCGTAGGCAACGAAGGGAGAAAGTCAGTTTGAAAAAAGCTTTCATATCGTTAGTAGCAGGGGTCATGATATTTGCAGGAGGAGGAAGTGTTTTCGCAGCACAGACTCCATTGAACGAATCCATCGATCAGGTGATCGGCACGCCTTACAAGTGGGGCGGAACGACCGAGAAGGGATTTGATTGCTCGGGATTCATCATCTATATCTTCGATCAGTTCAAGGTAGACCTCCCAAGAACGTCCAGCTCGCAAGCAGAGACGGGTACTGAAGTAAGCCAGGACGAGCTCCGCGAAGGCGATCTCGTATTCTTCAATACGAGCGGCAAAGGCGTTTCGCATGCCGGAATCTATGTAGGGGACGGCAAATTCGCCCATTCCTCCAGCAGCAAAGGGGTCGTCATTAGTAAATTGTCCGATTCCTATTACAAGGAACGTTATGTAACGGCTAGACGTGTCGTCTCCTCCGAAACGTATGCATCTGTCATGAAGAGCGAGTAGGAAGAGGATTCAACCCATAGCGACAAGGAAAGACCGGATGGCTATCCGGTCTTTTTGCCATGTCGAATGATGCAAGCAACAAGAAGCGTGAAGCCGGATGAATGATTTTGATTTTGGAGCGGTAGAGAGATATCGCCATAAAAGTAGTTTACGCAGAGCGTTAATGCGACTAGAATGCAAGTGAAGGCGCTTTCTGCAAGCGAATTGATAATTCATTGGGGGAGATTCAATGGCCATTCATTATCCGAATAAGGTGAACGTGAACGCAGCAGACTTAGAGCTTGCCATCCGGCAGGGCTGTCATCCGATGCAGCAGCAGTTCGATCCGCAGCATGACGATCTTCCGTATTTCGGCAATATGATGAGCGGGCCGGAACCGGGGAATACGCATTTTACGAATTACTCCATCTCCCATGTCCCCGGCAGGTGGCTGAACGCATTATTGAATGCGGAGGATGCTCTGGGAATTCCACTGGATGAATCGGTCATAGACAATCTTGCCCGGTGCACGTACAAGGCCTTCAGCCATCCGATGAGCATGCCTCAATTGATCGATCTGCATACCTTCGAGCCCGTGCAGACAAGTGATCTGCATAACCTGCGGGAAGCGGCTCATGCGTTGTATGCACTGATCAAATATCGAAACGATGCGCAGGCGCTCGATATTTCGAAGCGGTTTATCAAGACGGTTTCGAAGTATTTTAATTTTACTACCGGGGAATGGGAGGAAGAACGGTTTCACCTGGACACGGGAGGCAGCACGACGTTCACTTGCGGAGAGGTGCGCACATTCCCGATTTCATTCGGGAGATTTATCGGCCCTCTTGTGAAGCTGTATAAGGCATGCGGCCTGGAGGAAGCGCTGGTGCTTGCGATCCGGCTCAAGGACTATGCATTCGCAAATGTGATCAACGAGCGGGGCGATTACGATGTGCGCGTATTCGGCGACCATACGCACTCCACAACGGCGATGATCTCTTCCTTGGCGCAGCTGGGCGAGGTGTTGGGAGACCGCTCGATTCTGGACCGGGTCTCTGCTTTCATGGAGAATGGGCTGCGGGAGATCGCATTGGAATTCGGTTGGTGCATCGAAAGTTATCATCGCAAGGATCACTGGGGCGAAATCAATAATACGTCGGATATGATGGAAACCTGTCTGATTCTGGGGAAAGCGGGCTACGCAGGCTATTTCCAGCAAGCGGAACGGATTTTACGGTCACACTTTCTGCCCTCCCAGCTGCTGGACACCTGCTTCATTCCCGATTCGGACTGTCCGGATCACGATTACCGCCATAAGCTTGCCTCCCGTTCCAAAGGGGCCTTCGGCTTCCCTTGTCCTTACGGGCATGAATACGAGAAGGATTACGTCATCTCCTTCAACTGGGACATCGTGGGCGGCGGCGTCGGCGGGCTTTGCGAAGCGTATCGGGACAAGGTGACGAAGAAGGACGGATTGATCAGCATTAACTTGCATTTTGACCATAGCGATGCCGATATTGAGGTCCAAAGCCCGTACACCCATCAGGATGTGATGGAGATTCTCGTGAAACGTAAGCATCCGGTCCGGCTGCGGCTCTCGGATTGGATGGAAGCAGGCAGCATGACGATATCAACCGATAATGCGGACGCCGCGTATCTCATCTCCGATGGCTGGCTGTACTTTCATGGATTGGAGGATGGCGACCGTATACGGATCCGATTCCGAATGCCGCTCGAAACGAAGCATTATCCATTCCGGGAGGAAGCTTTCACGTTCCAGTGGCGGGGAGACGCTGTGGCAGCAGCCGATAATAAGGGTCGGAGGCTTTGTTATTTCGACGATCTTGCTGAAATCGCACAACAATAAAGGTAATAGGATGGTGGTTAGACAGATGATAAAGCATGAAGCGATTCATCACGTGAGCCTGATCGTGAGCGACATCGAACGGGCAAGGGCGTTCTATAAGGAAATACTCGGCTTGCGCGAGATACCGAGACCGCCCTTCGACTTTCCCGGCGAGTGGTTTGCCGTCGGCGAGACGGGGCAACAGCTGCACTTGATCGTACACGATGGACAAACGAAGCGAACCGGCGGCATCGACACGCGGGACGGCCATTTTGCCATCCGGGTCGGCGATTTCGACGAAACCGTCGAATGGCTGCGGCAGCATGGCATTGAGCATCGGGCTAATCGCGACAGCATTACCGGATTCGCGCAAATTTTTCTGCTTGATCCCGATCGTAATGTTATTGAACTGAATGCAGCGCGGCGCTAAGCCGCGCTTTGTTGTGCATGCCGAAGTACAAATGTAAAGTTGACGGCAGAGCCCTGCAGATAAGGGCTCTGCCGTTGTTGTTTGATGCGTCCGTTGAGTGCTAATCGGAAAGTATCATTAACATTGGCATTGCAGAACGATACGTAAGTGAGCTATGATCAGCAGGAAACCAAATAATGGCGTACAGGAGAAGTATGCTATGGGAAAAGGGAAGGTGATGCAGGATGAAGCTGCCTATGGTTGCGGCGCATACAGGCTGCGGAACGGCACCGGACAATACATACGCTTCTTTTCTGGAGGGCGTTCAGATGAAGGCGGATATCGTCGAAATCGATATTCGGGTAACTACCGACGGTACCGCAATATTGCTTCATGACGATTCGCCTTACCTAAGGGAGTACACGTTCGAGCAGCTTAACCGGCGAGAAAATCGCGCGAAGCTAGCCGCTGCCTATGAGGAGCACGAGCTTGTCCGGCTGGAAGATGTGCTCCGATACGTCCAGTCTCATACCGCGAAATTGAACCTTGATGTAAAGGATGCGTCCGGCATTGAGCCGACGATCGCTCTCGTTCAGCAGTATCAGGCGCAGGATCGCGTCTTCATCACCGGCTGTTCGGATGGCATAACGAAGCATTATCCGGATATTAAGGTTCTGATGAATACTCCCGACAGCCTGTCGCGGGAGGATGCTGCGGACTACGCTTCCTTCGCGAACCGCATTTGCAAGGAAGCTTCGAACGGCGCTTACTTCGGGCTTAATATGGCATACGGGACCTGTCATGCGGATGTGACGGAGCTGGCACGTGAGCAGAATTTGGCGGTGTGGGTGTATACGGTAAACGAGCAAGAAGAGATGATGCGCCTGATCGAGCTGGGAGTAAATGCGATTACTACGCGGCGGCCGATCCGGCTTCAAGAGGTAATCCGAGGGTGCTCCGTATAGAAATGGATTGACCGGCAGGAACAAATATATTATGATATTCACATTAAGAAAGCGCTTCCCTCTATTTTCGGTCAGCCGTTTGAAAGCGTTAACGCAATCTTCATATTTTTTTTATGGATTTTCTGGTAACGATACCATATGATTTGTGAGAGAGGAGATGAAGAGCGGTTTTGTACAGATCCGCCCCGACGTTTATGCCGATAGTTGAATTCCATCACAAGAAGGTGATCCGTCAATTATGCTAACCGGAAAACTGTGGAAACGCATTTTACTGCACCGCTATTTGTACCTGATGCTGCTGCCTTGTCTTCTGTTCTTCATCATCTTCTCCTACATCCCGATGGGGGGACTGATGCTGGCCTTCAAGGATTACAAATTCAATTTGGGGATCACAGGGAGCCCCTGGATCGGGTTTGTGTACTTCGAACGTTTTTTTAATGACTATCAGAGTATGAATCTTATTAAAAACACCTTGATCATTAGCGGAATGAAATTGTTCTTATACTTACCGTTCCCAATTATACTCGCCTTGATGTTTAATGAAATTCGCGGCAAATTCTTCAGAAATGTTGCCCAAAGCATCTCGTATTTGCCTCATTTCCTATCCTGGGTCGTCGTTGTCGGGTTAGTTCAGCGAGTGTTAGCACCGGATACGGGGCTGCTCAATGAAACCATCGCAAATATGGGCGGAGACGGAAGTACCTATTTCTTAATGGAGCCGGATTACTTCTACCAAATCATGTTTGGCAGCCATGTATGGAAATCGATTGGTTGGGACTCGATTATTTATCTGGCGGCAATATCGGGGATCAATCCCGATATGTACGAGGCGGCGCGAATGGATGGTGCCAGCAAGTGGCGTGAAATCTGGCATATTACGATCCCGTCCATCATGCCTACGATTCTCATTCTATTCATTCTATCGCTTGGAAGCATTCTATCGGCAGGCTTCGATCAGCTGTACTTGCTGCGAACGCCCGGTAACATGCATTTATCGGATATATTGGACACCTACATCATTCGTGTAGGGCTGCAGGGAGGGCAATACGGTTATGCAACCGCTGTCGGCTTGATGCAAGGACTGATCGGCTTTATTCTAGTCGTCCTGGCGAATCGGCTTTCCAGACGTATTTCAGACACCTCAGTATGGTAACGATACCATAAGCATAATGAACAGACCTTAGTGAGAGCGCTTAACTTGGCGTTATTCATAAAAACATTTGCAAAGGGGTATGTACATGGGGAAGAAAGGGTCAATTTATATCTCGGTGTTCCTTATTCTGGCGTTATTGCTTACGGCTTGCTCCAAGAACAATGAGCCGGCAAACGGTGGCAAGAATGAAAACAACGGAACCAAAACCGAGAATGCGGAAAATCCGGCTGATGACGGAAAACCCGCTACCTGGATTGCTGATCGCAAAATCAAAGGTCTCGTATTCATGGGCACCGATGATTACACAGAGGACATGAATGTGGAAATTAAGCAAAAGATCAAAGATATGACCGGCATCGAGCTCGAGCTCGAAATTATGAAAGCGGATCACTCGATCGACGGCTTGATTGCAGGGATTGCCTCGGGCGACCTGCCGGACTTTATCACCTTCTACTTAAACAACAGCGGCCGTCCGGAAATGTCGGTCATTCTGAAAGCAGCGCGTGAAGGCATGTTCACCGATTTGACGCCGCTCATTAAAGAGACGAAGGTGTTCAGCAAATACTTGCAGGACGACTACCTTCCGCTGGATACGAAATATGGCGTTATGTTTCGTCCCGAATTCAACGGTTCCAGCTATTTCATCCATATGAATGTTAATAGAGAAGGCGGAGCTACTACCCGTAAATATGTAGGAGGCCCGTTCATCCGCAAGGATATTGCGGATACGCTCAAAGTCGATCCTCGTACGATCAAGACAAGCGAGCAGCTCTATGAATTGGCGAAAAAGATTAAGGATGGCGGCTTTAAAGACACGAACGGCAACGCGGTGTATCCGATCGGTCCTTCCTACTGGGGCGGGAAAGAAGTCGGAGCCCTGTATCCAGATCTATCGTGGGGAGCCAGCGATCAGCGTATTAAGCCGGATAAAGACGGCAAATGGCTGCACGAAGCACAAACCGAGTTTGCTATGAAACGAATTGAGTTCGTGCAGAAGCTGCTGAAAGAAAAGCTCATTCATCCGGAGTTCTTCACCATTGATGAGAGCCGTGCAACGGAAGCCGCATTGAACGGAACGTCCGCGATTATCGGCGATATGCACAACTATCAAGAATTCAACAACGACATGCATTACCTCCCGATCGGCCCGCTTGATAATGCCGACTCTCCTTACCAAATGCAGGTTGATTTCAAATCCGGCTACTCCGGCTGGGCGATTCCGTCCACGACGAAAAATCCGGAGGAAATCGTGAAGTTTGCCGATTTCTTGGCCAGCCGCGAAGGTAAATTGCTGTGGCAGTATGGTATTGAAGGCCGCGACTACACGCTGGATGAGAAAGGCAATCCGAAGGTGAAGCAGGAAGTGCTGGATCTGAAAGCAAGTGATCCGAACGCAGCGAAGAAGCTTGGCTTTGCCGGTGTCGGCAATTCCTTCGGCGAGCTGCTGGGTGGAACGGATATTGACCGCATGGCCGACTTTGGCGAGATGGAATTTGGTGAATCCGTCCATCCCGAAGTGCTGGCAGGCGCGAACGGTCTCATCGAATATTTTGACTGGGACGGCAAACGCAAGGATGCCAAAATCAATGACGGTTACCCGCCGCTGTCCTTCCTTGGTGAATTTGACCGTGGCACCGAGCTTAAGACCGCTCTCGATAACTACAATGATAGCTTGACTCGCGCTTACTATACGAAGAATCTGGACGAAGCGAAGAAAGTCATGGACTCCGCTCTGAAGCAATTGCAAGCTGCAGGCCTGGACGACTACATGAAGCTTCTGGAACAGAAGAACGCGGATGAGAAAACGAGAGTGAAATATTAATTAGTTTGCGTCCATATCATTCGTTCATCGGTATGGGGAGTTTAAGTGGCCGGTTTTATTCTCATGGGTAAAACCGGCCCCTCATAAGGAGCGGGAGGGGGAGACCGGGTGGGAAATGAATTTTACAAGCTGTCAGTGGGAGAGAAGATTTTCAAGATCGTCATTTATTTGCTGATCATAGGCTTGTGCTTGTCGATTATTCTTCCTTTCATGAACATATTGGCTCTATCCTTCAATGCCGGCAAGGATGCCGAGCGGGGGGGAATCTATTTCTGGCCAAGGGCATGGTCGACGGAGAACTTCAAAGAAGTGTTCATGTCTGCGAATGTAGGAACGGCATTTGGCATTTCGATATTCCGAACCGTCGTTGGTACGGTGGCGAGCGTATTTTTGACGGCAATGGCGGCTTATGCGCTGAAAGGGAAAACATTGCCGGGCGTAAAGTTTTTTACGCTCCTTATTTTCTTCACCATGCTGTTCAGCGGGGGAATCATTCCTTATTATATGCTGCTGAAGTCGCTCAATTTGACCAATACGATATGGGTTTACGTGATCCCAAGCTTGTACAGCGCCTGGAATTTGATCATTATGCGGACGTTCTTCCAGCAGATCCATCCCAGTCTCGAGGAATCGGCTCGAATTGATGGATATAATGATTTCTCCATCTTTATGCGGATCATTATGCCGCTCAGCCGCCCGGTTGTCGCGGTGATCGCCTTATTCAATGCCGTGAGTCATTGGAATGATTGGTTCACGGGTGCATTCTACGTGCGTTCGTCCAACCTGCGGCCATTGTCCACTTTATTGCAAGAAATGCTAATGCAGGCTGAAGCGATGAGGGATACACTATCGCAGGCAGCAGGCGCAAACTATGATGCGCTGGAGAAGATCCAAGTGACAGGCAACTCGCTTAAAATGGCCACCATCGTAATCGTGGTCACCCCGATCATACTTATTTATCCATTTATACAGAAATATTTTGCCAAAGGCGTTATGATTGGATCATTGAAGGAATAATGACGGGAAAGAGGTATGTTGACGATGGAAATCAAGAACCCTTACGACAAAACGGGACAATGGCTAAGAGGGGCGTTTCATAACCATACCTCGAACAGCGACGGTTGGTTTCCGCTTGAAACGGTGTATAAAATGTACGCCGAATATGATTTTCTGGGGATATCCGACCATGATCTGATTACGAAGCACGAAGGGATGCGTCGGATCCCTACCGTTTTTGAAGCGATCGAGGTGAGCAGCAAACAGACGCACATGCTTCTCGTCAATCCGCCGCATTCGATCATGACGGATTATTCGAATGAATTTACGATAGCGAACTATCAGCGTTTGACAGATCGAACCGTGGACAATGGCGGATTTTCGGTACTTGTTCACCCGAATCGATATTTTTCTAATTACTGGAACGTCGAAGATATGCTAAAGTTGGAAAGGTACATCGGTATCGAGGTCTATAACGGAGACGGCAATCCGGAATACGATATCGCTTTCGATAAATGGGATGCTCTCTTATCCGCAGGGCGCAAGGTATGGGGATTCGGCAATGACGACTCCCATGTCTATGGGCAGGAAAAGCGGGTATGGAATATGGTGCTTGCAGCGGACAATTCGAATGAAGCGATCACGGCCGCAATCAAGGACGGCAGCTTTTATGTATCGACTGGCTTCGGGTTCGAAGCGATTCGGACAGAAGGCAGCAAAATCATTGCGGATTTCCGTTCGAATGCACTGCTGGATGGGATGTATAAATACGCTACGTTATTCGGTAAAGATGGAAGAGTGCTTAAGGAAGTTACCGGCCGATTCAAGCAAATCGAGTATGAATGCGCAGGGGATGAGGAATACGTGCGTATTTCGGTATATCTTGAGGGGGGCTTCGGGGCATTTTCCCAGCCGTTATTCATCGGTTGATTTCACTTTTGACCGAATAACAGCGAGACTAAACACGGCGGAAGAGTCGTAGAGAATGAAGGTCAGGTGATAGACATGGCGGTAAAGATCAAGGATGTTGCCAAGAGGGCGGGAGTTTCTGTAACGACCGTTTCACGCGTGCTGAACGGGGAGAAGTATGTCAAGGACGATTTGAAAGAACGAGTCAATCAGGCGATTGCGGACCTGGGCTACTCCCCCAGCCAAATTGCGCGAAGCTTGGTGCGGAAAAAAACGAACCTCATCGGCGTCATCGTACCGGATCTGACCTCCAGCTTTTATTCGACGATCTTAAGCAGCATTGAAGAGACGGCAAGCCTGAATGACTATAATCTTCTGGTGTGCAACATCATTGAAGATATCGATAAAGAATACAAGTATTTGAACGTATTCAAAGAAATGCGCGTGGAAGGCATCGTGATTATGCACGAGAAGATCAACCCTGAAATAAGAAGCTTTATTAACGCGCTGCAAATCCCGGTTATCTTCTCCAGCGTCAAGCCGGCCGACCAGAATTTCATCTCCGTCATTATCGACGATTATAAGGCGGCATATGACGCGACGGCGTATTTGATCCAATTGGGACATGAGAGAATCGGGTTCATAGGCGGCGATATGCGGGATGTTACATCCGGTCAGAACCGTTATACGGGTTACCGCAACGCTCTTTCCGATCACGGGCGCAAGGTTATTTATGAGTTAATCCGTTTCGGCGATTATAAGGTGCAGAGCGGCTATCAGCTGATGAGCGAGCTGCTCGAAGGCTTTAATCCGCCGACCGCGGTCTTTGCGGTGAGCGACGACATGGCGCTGGGCGCGATGAACTGCATTCATGACCGGGGGCTGAAGGTTCCGGATGACATCTCGGTCATCGGGTTCGACGGAAGCCAATTGACGGAGCTGGTCCGTCCGCGCCTGACCTCGATGGAGCAGCCCATTCATGAGATGGGGAAGCTGACGGTGGAGACGATCATGAAGCTGATTGCCGGAACATATCGTCCGGACGGGGATATCATCATGGAACACCGGCTCGTCATCCGCGACAGCTGCAATGCAATAGACGAACAAATAGGCCTTCCAACATAAGTAATGCGGAGAAGAGGAGAATGCTTTGAAAAAATTCGATGCAATTGTCATAGGGGATGTGAATATTGATTTAGTCGTTGTCGGCTATGACCGGCCCCCGCTGCCTGGCCAGGAAATATTCGTAGACAACATCATGACGCATCTCGGCGGGGGAGCAGCCCTGTTCAGCCTGTCCCTCGCCAAGCTCGGCTTGAAGCTTGCGTTCAACGGCATTCTCGGCGACGACTACTATGGTCGCTTCCTGATGAAGCAATTCGAGCAGTATGGTATCGATACCAGTTATATCAATTTGAGCCAGACGGCCAATACGGGAATCTCCATTGCCCTGCATCCCGAGAAGGATCGTTCATTCATTACCTATGCGGGATCGAACGCGCAGCTGAGCCTGCGGCAGCTCGATCGCAGCAGCGTTGCCGAAGGGCGCCATGTCCATCTGACCTGCTACAAGGGGAGCGCGAACCATGCGGATTACATGGAAACGGTCATGGAGCTGAAGAAGCTGGGCGTCACGCTTTCTTTCGATACCGGCTGGGACGATACCGGTGAATGGTACAGAGGTATTCTCGACTTGGCTGCGCAGATCGACGTGTTCTTCATGAATGAGACGGAAGCCATGCACTACACTCGCTGCGCAACCGTGGAGGAGGCCATCACCCATCTGGCCCGGCATGGCAAGCATGTCGTTGTGAAGCTTGGCTCTAAGGGTGCTATGGCCATTGTGGACGGCAAGCGGATTTATCATCCTGGATTCCAGGTAGAGGCGCGGGATACGACGGGAGCGGGAGATTCCTTCAACGCAGGCTATATTTATGGCTATCTGACGGGCAAAGAGCCTGCGGAGTGTCTCGTTTATGGCAATGCATGCGGAGCCTTGTCCGTCAGCGCTTATGGCGGAAGCACCGGAACGTTGGACCATGAGGCCATGCTGCGGTTTATTGCCGGACATACGGATGCTTCGGCGCTTCAAGAGGAGGCTAGAGGATGAAGAAATTAACGTTGATCGGCGGGGGCGGCGTCAGGGCCGTCCTTTTCACGAAGAGCTTGACGCTTAAGGCGGAGGAAGCGGGGATTACGGATCTGGTGCTGCATGATACGGATGAAGAGCAGCTGCACATTATCGGCCAGCTGTGCAAGATCGTTATTGCACAGAGCGGTGTTAATCTGAAGCTCCGTACAACAACCGATATCCGTTATGCGCTGTCTGGCGCGGACTATATCGTCACGACGATCCGCGTCGGCAAGGAGATGTCCCGGTATACCGACGAGCAGATTGCTTTGAACCGCGGGGTGATTGGACAAGAAACGACGGGACCGGCCGGATTCTCCATGGCCATTCGCACCATCCCTGTTCTGATGCATTATTGCGAGCTGGCCAAGGAGCTTGCACCGCAAGCGTGGATCTTCAATTTCTCGAATCCATCGGGACTCGTGACGCAGGCGCTGCGAAGCGCGGGCTACGACCGCGTGATCGGCATCTGCGACACTCCGAGCCATACGAAGCTGCGCATGGCGCAAGCGATGGGTGTTGATCCGAAGGAGTTGTACGTTGAGTTCTTCGGCCTGAACCATCTGTCTTGGGTGAGCAAGGTTATTTACAAAGGCGATAATATACTGGCTCGGCTGAAGAATGACGCGTCATTCGTCGCACAAGTGGAAGAGTTCAAGATGTTCGACATTGATCTGATGCGGACGCTCCCCTATCTTCCTAACGAATATCTCTATTATTATTACCATCGTGAACAGGCCCTCGATAATATTAACAGATCCGGCATGACCCGCGGTCAAATGATCGCACATAACAATAAGGATATGATTGCGGCGTTGAAAGAGACCGACATCGCCGGAAATCCGAATCAAGCGCTGCAAATTTATCTCTATTACACCCAGAAACGCGAAGCCTCGTATATGGCGATCGAGACGAACTCCGGTTCGAAGCAGCTAGCGCAGGAGGGGGAGCTGGAGCTTCCGAATTCGCTCGGCTATGCCGGCGTTATGCTTGATTATGTTGCATCGCTTCAGACCGGCGGGCGCAGCGACATCGTCCTCAACGTGCCCAATGCAGGAAGCATAGACGGACTTGAGGATGACGATGTCGTGGAGGTTTCATGCGTCGTTGACGGGAATGGTGCGAAGCCGGTCAAGATCGGCGAAGTGCCTGAAAATATGTACCTGCTCATGAAGACCGTGAAGCGGTTCGAGCGTCTGACCGTGGAAGCGGTGCGGCATCAATCCCGGGAATTAGCGGTTGAGGCGCTCATGGTTCACCCGCTCGTTAGTTCCTATTCGCTTGCGAAGGTTCTCGTTGACGATTATATGAAAGCATACCGCGAGCTCTTGGGAGAGTGGACATAAAGCCCTTATTGTTTTATAGCTGAATACGCAGCCTAAGTGGAACAACATAAGCCGCGTCGGCGAAGCCGGCGCGATTACCGCTGCCCTGTACTTGCGCACGTTCGTCGATTCGTCCCAGCGCTGGATGCATATCGATATGGCGGGCCTGAAGGAAGCATCCGCCGCGGAAGCGTATCCCGTTCCCGGCGCAGCGGGATATGGCGCAAGGCTGCTTGCCGTCCTGGTGGCGGAACGGGCGATGGGCTAGGGCGTTTGGTAATGAATGTACGGCCGATAGCTGCTGCTTGTGGAATTCGATAACAATCAATAAGAGCCTTCCAGTCTATGCTGGAAAGGCTCTTATATGCGTTCGCGGTTCATGCGGCCGGGCATCTGGCGGAATTCGCTCGGCGTGAGCCCGGTTTCCTTCTTAAAATTATTGCTGAAATAGTGGACGCTTGTATAGCCGAGCTGTTCGGCGACAGCTTCAATCGATTCGCCCTTCAAGAGAGCCAGCTTCGCGAGCTTGATCCGCTCGGAGATGATATATTGCTTGGGCGATATGCCCGTCTGTTCGGCAAACAGCTTGGCAAAATAACTCGGGTGGTACCCGCATAACCGCGCAAGCTCCGCTACGGACCAGTTATTCGTCGGCTGCTCCCTCATGGCCTGCAGCGCATGCTCGATCTTGCTCTCCATCTCCCCGATCGTCTGCTCCGTGACCGTTCTTATGATCGTCAGCAGCAGCTCCATAAGAAGCGCCCGCATGGCGAAGGAGGCCCCCCAGTCGTCCGGCTGCTGATAAGCCTTCACGATTCTGGCCATTATAGGCTCCACGCCGCTGCTGAGCACAAAGTGGTGCGGGATGGCGATGTCGCCGCGGCCTTCGATCGTCACGCTGTAGGGCTCGGGCGGACGATTCATCTCCGATTCCCGTACATCTTTAAGATGATAGGCCGGATGAACCGGATGTGATGAAGACGCATGCCATGCGAAGTGCAGGCTGTAAAACGTAGAATGGCGGACGCTGGTCAGAATATGCGGACTGTTGTGACCGTAGAAGACGCATTCTCCAGGCTGGACGGAATAACGGCCCGGGCCGAGCAGGAGCTGTACTTCCCCGGATAACACGTAGATGAGCTGGCAATCCGGAATAATGCGGGCCCCCCAGTATTCGCCGGGCTCGGAAGTCTGCCTAGTCGCAAAGTTTACCGTCGGCGTCAAGTCGATTAAATTCCCCATATGCATAGGCAGTCCTCCCCCGAAAGCTGCATATCTTGCAAAAGTGTAAATCGAGTTTGCGTTTATCTAAATACGCGACATGCTTTTTCGTTTATTGTGAAAGTGTTACCAAAATCTTATTCCTTCTGGAAAAGGAGTGCAAGCTAATGTTGACGCAAGCGCAGCTGGCAGAATTTGAAAAGAACGGTTTTTTGAAGGGGAGCGTCGTGTTGAACGACGATGAGGTTGAAGAGCTTCGTGAAGAGCTGGCTCTCGTTATGGAAGGCAAGACGGTGAAGAAGCCCGTATTGAATCACAACATGCTGGATGGCGGTTCGCTGTATGACGATATGAAAATGACGGTCACGGAGCGGGTTGTTCAGATTGTAAATATATGGATGGCAAGCGAAAAGTTCTATCAACATGCGGCTCACCCGATCATTACGGAAGAGATCTCGCAGCTCTGCAGCAATACCGATACGCTTCGGATATGGCATGACCAAATTCAATACAAGCCACCGGTCTCGGGCGGTCCGACGGGCTGGCATCAGGATCATCCGCTGTGGCCGATCATTCAGCCGGCCGATCTGGTCAGCGCCTGGGTAGCGCTGGACGATGCCGTCATCGAGAACGGCTGCATGTGGATGGTGCCTGGCAGCCATAAGTGGGGCGACCATCAGAAGCATCTGGCTTCTACGAAAGACTTTAAGCCTTACCACAAAAATCCGGAGCTGCTGCCGGAGGGCGCCGTTGTGGAAGCCGTTCCTTTCGAGATTAAGAAGGGGCAGGTCGGCTACCATCACTCGCTCACCTGGCATGGCAGCCCGCATAACCGTTCGGAGATGCACCGCAGAGCGATTGCCGTCCACTATATGCCGGGCCATACGCGCTATGAGCCTTCAGCGAACCATCCGATGCACCAATTTGTCAATGTAAAGCCTGGAGAACTGATGTCCGGAAGTCACTTCCCGGTCGTGTTCGGGAAGGCAATTTAAGGGCAGATAAGAAATATATCGCAACAAAGCAGCCGTAACAAGCGTCTTAATTGCTGGACATGTTTAACAAACCGGCATTAGGAGGACTTATTACGATGAAATTCGGCAAGTGGTTGGCGCAGCTCATGCTGCTGGCAGTATTCGTCGCAGCGGCAATTCCGGCGGGAGCAGGCAAGGCGGAGGCTGCCGTATCGTCGGGCTCGGCGGATATCGCCATCTATCTGGATGGGGAGAAGCTTAATAGCGACGTATCGCCTTATGTTATTCCTAAACAGTATGTAACTATGGTCCCGCTTCGCGTCATCAGCGAAGGGCTCGGAGCGGGCGTGGATTGGAATCAGCAAACGAAGACGGTGACGATCAGCAATGCCAGCACGACGATAACGATGACGACCGGACGCAGCTATGCCGTCGTTAACGGCAGCAATGTCGCCTTGGACGCATCCGTTCAGGCCAGAGCGGGCCGGACGATGGTTCCGCTGCGTTTCGTCGGAGAGCAGCTTGGCTTATTGGTGAACTGGGAACCGAAAACGAATATCATCACGCTCCTGACGGTGAACAATGTGCCGGTCAACCCGGGTACGGGCGGCGGAAGCGGGAATGGAGAAACGTTGAATGGCGTATGGGTGTCGACGGTCTACAATCTAGACTGGCCGACTGCAGGCTCATATGGCAAATCGGATCAGCAGAGGGAAGAATTTATCACACTGCTGGATGAGCTGCAGGGGATCGGTCTGAATGCCGTCTTCGTACAGGTGCGTCCTGCAGGAGATGCGCTGTATCCATCCGCGCTAGTGCCCTGGTCCAAGTTTCTGACGGGTACGCAGGGGAAGGCGCCGGATTATGATCCGCTGGCCTTCATGATCGAAGAGACGCATAAGCGCGGGATGGAGTTCCATGCATGGTTCAATCCTTTCCGCGCAAGCGTAGATGCCAAGACGGATACGCTTGCGGCCAATCATGTGTCGAAGCTCCATCCGGAGTGGATCGTGAGTTCCGGCGGCAAGCCTTATATTAATCCGGGTATCCCGGAGGCGCGGCAGCATATTATCGATACGATCATGGAGGTCGTTAACGGCTATGACATTGACGGCGTTCATCTCGACGATTATTTCTACCCCTCCAGCGGAGCCTTCCCGGACGAAGCGGCTTTCAATGCGTATAATCCGAACGGGCTGACGATCGGCGACTGGCGCCGGGATAATATCAATTCGTTCGTTCAGCAATTGGGCGAATCGATTCATTCGGTCAATCCGAACATCCGGTTCGGCATTAGCCCTTTCGGGGTGTGGCGCAACCAATCGGTCGATGCGACAGGCTCGGATACCAAGGCAGGCGTCACCGCATATGACAACATGTACGCAGACGTCCGGACATGGATTAAACAAGGCTGGATCGATTACGTGACTCCCCAAATCTATTGGAGCCTGTCATTCTCCGCGGCGCGTTACGATAAGCTGGTAGATTGGTGGGTGCAGGAGGTGCGTGGTACAGGGGTTGACCTGTATATCGGCCATTCCCCGTACAAGCTGGGAACGACGGAAGCCGGCTGGCAGTCCTCCCAGGAAATCATCAATCAGCTGATGTATAACAAGAAGTACCCGGAGATCAAAGGCGATGTATTCTTCAGCGCCAAAGATTTGCGGAGAAACCCGCTCGGCATAATAGAAGCGTTGAGGACATTCTACTTAAGCATCCTATAGAATATTCACAATATAGACAATAAAGAAGCGCGGGACTAGCCCATCAGGGAGTTCCGCGCTCTTTTATATGAATCTGAACGGGGAGAACTTGCAGAGAACGAGACTATTGTCCTTGATTATCCACCGTTAAAAATATATATTATACATAACAAATCTTGCAAGAATATGGTGAGAGAATGAGTTCAACCGATCGTATCCCCCTTTATCAAAAAATTCAAGAATATGTACGCGAGCTGATCAATTCGGAAGGACTAAAGACAGGGGACCGGATTCCTACTGAGAAGGAGCTGATGGATCGCTTCAACGTCAGCAAGATTACAGTGGTCAATGCGCTAACCGGTTTGGCTAACGAAAGGATCATTACCCGCGTTCCGGGACGCGGGAGCTTCGTCAGCGAAACGATTCCCTCGGAAGAAGAAAGCGGCGATACTCATCCGCTTGGGCTTGGCGGGCCGGTTGCAGCAGCGGCTTCTTCCTACCCAGCGGCGGATAAGCCGGAGATGTTGAAGAGCGGGGCTGTCAAGAGCGGATTAATCGGAATCGTGATGCCTTCGATCGATGATTATTTTGCCATCCGCATCATTAAGGGTATTGAGAAAGCGATGGACGAGAAGGGCTACCGGAGCATGATCCTTCTAAGCCGCAGCAAGCTGGAGAAAGAGAAGGAAGCGATCAAGACGCTTATGCGCCTTGGGGTAGAAGGCATGCTGATCTTCCCTGTAGACGAAGAGCGCTACAACGAGGAAATCTTAACCATGAAGTTAAACGGATTTCCGTTCGTGCTGATCGACCGTTACCTGCCCGGCGTCGAGACGAACTATATTGCTTCCGATGGTCGGCTGGGTACGAGCCTTGCCGTCGATCTACTATGGAATTACGGCCATCGCGAGATTGCGCTCTGCTCGGACTCCCCTCTGCAGACCGTTACGGTGCAGGAGCGAACCGAAGGCTATATACAAGCGCTTAAGGAAAAGGGCGAACTGATCAATCCCGCTCATATCATTAACGGTTTTGATTTGAGCGAGATGGATAATAACGAATCCCATCCGTTATACCGGTATATTCGCAACAGGATGGCTACGGCCTATATTGCGCTTAACGGAAGACTCGGCGTCTATATCTACCAAATGGCGGAGAAAGCGGGTCTGCGCATTCCGGAGGATCTGTCGATTGTGACCTTCGACGATCCGACGTCGATTGTAGAGGAATTCAGTATTTTTACCCACATCAAGCAGTATGAACAGGATATGGGCTATCAGGCGGCGAACAAGCTGTTCGGCGTCATCCAAGGCGGGGAAGAAGGCAAGATTAAATTCAGCAAGACGCTGATCCGGCCCGAGCTCATCGAGCGTAAGACGACCGGCCCGATCGTCCGTAAATTGTAGTATAGGAGCACAGAGAAGGGGTTGACTCAAGAGATTTGTTTTGAGCAGCCTCTTTGTTGTTTAGCTGGTTTATAGGTGAATTGTGATTGACTTCTATTTCGCTCATAATAGAACACAGGAAGCTCATCAGGAATAGAAAGGCGATGACAGGTTATGAGCAATCAGCATTTGAATCAACTTAATGGGATAAAAGCAGGCTTCATCTACGCGCATCCGGATGACGAGACGTTTATGAGCGCGGCTGTAATCCGCCGACTGGCGGACTCGGGAGGGGATCCTGTCCTTCTCGTTGCTACGCGCGGAGATGCAGGCTTTAAGAACGGAGATTATGCTCATGCTACGCGCGAGGAGCTTGGGGCAATCCGTGATCATGAGATGGCGGAAGCGGCTCAAGTGCTCGGCTTGTCTGTCGTCGAGCAGCTCGGATATCCGGATGGCAAGCTGGGCGAGGCAGATGACCGGGAGCTGATCTCCCGGATCGAAGCATTCCTGCAGAAGCATGAGGTTGAAGTCGTATTTACGTTTCCGCTGGACGGGGGCAACGGGCATCCCGATCATGTTGCGATCTCGCGCGCCGCGACAGCAGCCGTAACAGGCTTGAAGTGTCCGACCGTACACACGATGTACTACGGTTACTTCAATAAAGCCGAAGGGGGAGGACAAGCCCCTGAGTTGATTGTCGAGACGGCTCCATATTGGGATGCCAAGGCTGCGGCGCTGCGTGCGCATGATTCGCAGAAGTATTCGATCAATCACCACTTTGGCAGCCTGGATCAGCCTCGTGAGGATCGCAAATACGAAATGTTCGTCACAGGCTGGAAGCGCAGCTAGAGGCGCGCAAGGAGAAGCTAAGAGGTGAAACGGATATGCAGGAAATACAAGGGACGTTAATAACGACCGCATCGTTGCAAGAGGATTTCGTTCGGCTAGGGCTGCGACCGGGTATGACGGTGATCGTACACGCTTCGTTCAAGTCGCTTGGGCAGTGGGTGGCAGGCGGCCCGGTTGCGGTTATTCTCGCATTGGAAGAGGTGCTGGGGGAGAGTGGGACGCTCGTCATGCCGGCACATACCGGCGATTTGTCCGACCCGTCCGGATGGGCGAATCCGCCTGTTCGCGAATCGTGGTGGAAGACCATCCGCGAGCAGATGCCTGCCTTTGATCCGGATCTGACGCCGACCTACGGAATGGGAATTATTGCCGAATGCTTCCGCAAGCAGCAGGGCGTCTTCAGAAGCAGCCATCCGCAGGTATCCTTCGCCGCTTGGGGGAAGCATGCCCGCACGATTACGGACAAGCATTCACTCGCTTATTCGCTAGGAGAGCACTCCCCGCTTGCTCGTATTTATGATGTTGACGGCTGGGTGCTTCTCCTCGGCGTAGGGCATGCGAACAATACGTCGCTGCATCTTGCCGAGTATCGGGCCGGCTTCAAGTCGAAGAAGGAGCAGGTTTGCAAGGCACCGGTGCAGCAGGATGGCGTCCGGTCATGGATCGATTTCCAAGACGTGGACTTCGACTCCGACGATTTCGCCGTCCTGGGAAATGCATTCGAGCGGGAAACAGGGCTATTCCTGCGGGGCAAGGTTGCGGGGGCGGACACGCTGCTGGCCAGACAAAGAGATCTCGTAGATTATGCGGTACGGTGGCTGGAGGCTAACCGGTGACAGGTAACAGGGCAGAGCTTGGCTGAACACGGAAGAAGGCGACAGCCCTAAGTGCAAACGCGAAGAAAGCAAATAGCAGAATCGCATGAATATTTAGCATCTTTGTTCATTCAATTTAGCGCCGTAAACTCCTATACTGAGGTTAATTAAGCACGAACTCATCCTTAAATTAATAGGAGGATTCCATATGTCGAATACGTTGCGAACACTTACGGAAGAGCAGAAGCGATTGTTTGATACCGAAGGCTATGTGATTGTGAAGGGGCTGTTCTCGCAGGAGGATCTTGCCGTCATCGAGAGCACCTTCGAGGTCATGAGCGAACAGACGATTCCGGGCTATTTCGAACCGGACCTCAGCCCCTCAGGCGTCGAAGATCCGCTGAAGCGTTATCCCCGTGTTATGCACCCTCACCGCTTCAACGAAGCCGCGATGAAGTATATGCTGCACAAGCCGGTGATGGATATTCTGGAGGATCTGTTTGGCGAAGGCGTGCTGGCTGCCCAGAGCATGTTTTACTATAAGCCGCCAGGCTCACGCGGCCAGGCGCTCCATCAGGACAACTTCTATCTGCAGGTCGAGCCGGGCAACTGTATTGCTGCGTGGACGGCTGTCGATGCGGCGGATGAAGAGAACGGCGGCTTGCTGATCGTGCCGAGGACGAACGAACACGAAATCGCCTGCCCGGATCTGGCGGATGCGAATGAATCGTTCACCACGCATTACGTGAAACCGCCGAAGGACCGTAAAGCCATCCCGGCAATAATGGATAAGGGAGATGTGCTGTTCTTCAACGGCAACCTTATTCACGGCTCTTACCGCAACAAGTCGAAGGACCGGTTCCGCAGAGCCTTCATCTGCCATTATGCCAACGAATCGGCTACCCATATCTCAGGCGGCTACAAGCCTCTCTACCGGGCGGACGGAACGATTGCAGAACGGGAAGACAGCACCGGCGGCGGTCCTTGCGGCATGGAATTCGAAGTCGCATACCCGCATTAACGACGAATCATCTTATGAAGTCCAACAAGCAGCAGCTGCTGCTTGTTGGACTTTTTTTTTGGATCTTCCAGCTGGAATTCCTTCATCCCAAGGCGCCGCGCGTACGTACAAAAGCTGCACAGCTCTGTGGTTCTTCGATGCTGCCATGCAACCTTCTCCTCTTTCAATCGTCTAATGAGGTATAGGAAACGAATGGGTGGGATGGAGCGATGAGAAGTAAGTTTGCTTTTCGTTTACTGCTTGGCTTCCTGCTATTGGCCTTGACCGGTTGCGTGAATAACAATGTGCGTCCGGATGATAAGCCGGCTGCGTTTCCCGCCATCAAGGGTATCGAGTCGATACAGATTTTCGATGACAAAACGTCGGCGCGCATTGCATCTATTGATGATTCTGCCGAGATCGCCGGTATTCTGACGGAGTTAAAGACGGCCAAACCATCCTATTTCGACGATCCTGAATACGTTGGAACGCTGCTGCGTGTCGAGATGAAGGGCGAGAATAGGTCAAAAACCTATTACATCAATGACCTGCGGGAGGCGGCATCCAGCTTAAGCGGTAAGATTTATTCGGAATCCAGCGCTGAGCGGAGCGATGTATGGAGCATCTCCAGCAGCTTAATCCAGCGATTCTACGGCGTATCGCCTGATGCCTCAAGGCAGCAGGCCCCGTACTTATATATCCAACTGCATCAGGAGAGCGGCGCGATCGTCGTGGAATCCAACCGGCAGATTTCTCGTAAATCGGTTCGTGAATCTATGGAGGCTTCCCTTCGTTTGATTGAGATTGATGGCGGGCTGCCGTTCGGCTATGAAATGGATTGGAACGATGACCGCCGCCGTTTCGTGATCCGTACGAACGGGCTGGAAGCGGGCGAATCTGTACGGTTTCGGTTAGACGCCGCGCACACGACTTCAGGCGAATCATATGCAGACGATTCACAGCCGTATCGGAATACGGTTCAGCTGACTGTGCCGCCCAAGCAGAATCAGATACGTTTGATCCATGCATTAGAAGGGACGGAGCAGGTAACTTCAGCGCAGGACACGCCGCTGGTGCAGGCTGTGCAGGTTCAAGAGAAAGCAGGGACGCTGCCATATGTACTTGTCCATGGCAAGCAGGGGAGTCATTCCTTGCTTCCAATAGATGGCGGAAGTCCGTATACGATTCAAGTGAAGGAATGGCCGGACCACGGGAAACCGTATGGCAATGATTATGGCGGGGAGCTTCTGTTCTCCGACCGGTTTCACGCGGATAAGACTTATGCCGTGTATGGCAACCGCACCCTGTATGAAGTGGCCTGGAGAGCGGGCAAGGCGCGTAAGCTGTATGATTCGCCCGAGCCTGTCTACGGTGTTGCTTCATCGCCGGATGGCAAGCGCATCGGGCTTCTCGTGGCATCGGATGAATTCATGGGGCCGATGGCCGACCTCGTCGTTCTCGATACGAACGGCAAGAAGCTGAAGCGATGGCCGGATGCTGGCTTCATGTCCCATAGCGACGGCTTTCTGTTCGGTTACCTATGAGCTGGAACGATAACAGCACGGTAGCGGCTCCGCTTGTCGGCATGGGAGACATGGTCAGGGGGAAGGCGATCATCGATGTGAATAAAGGCACCGTGCGCAAGGTGAAAGACTTTGAACTGCCCGAGGCTGCCGCAGATCTTCTTCGGCGCGAGGTTGGGAATTCGGTAGAAATGATACGTATTCTGCCGCAGCCATCGCTGGAGAAGGTTCGGTACATGGCCGTACAGACGGCGGAGTACGGGATATGGCTGATCGATGCGCAGAATGATTCGGCGGATTGGGTCGGCGTCGGGTTTCTTCTCGGCTGGGCAGATGGACAAAGGCTTGCGGTCTGGGATACCGGCGAGCAGAAAGGACTGGGTGATCAGGAGCAAACCGCGCCTCCGCCTTACTTTCTGGCTCCTTAACCCCATGACGATCATGTTGCGTTGGCAGCAGCTAATGGAAAGGGTCTGGAGAAAAAGGGAAAGGAGGGGCCCCAGGACCCCTCCCTTCTCTCGTTATGCCGGCTTACGGCATGTTGCGTCCGCGCTGGCTCGTGTACAGCTTATACCATTCCTCGCGCGTAAGACGAAGCGTGGCCGCGTCCTTGCAAGCGCGAATCCGTTCCGGATTGACCGTGCCGATGACGGGCTGGATACCGGACGGATGCGTTGTCAGCCAGGCGAGCACAATGGCTTCCGGTGTCGTATCCTTCTGCTTGGCCATCTCATGGACAAGCTTGGCCGTATTCACGGTATTCTCGTCGCGGCCTTCCAAGGAGCCTCCGGAGAATACGCCTTGTGCAAGCGGCCCCCAGGACTGCAGTTGAATGTTCTCCAGCCTGCAGTATTCCAGCGTCCCTTCGGGGAATATGCTGTCGCGGGCGGCATCCTGATTGATGTGGATTCCCTGCTCGATGAAGCCGTTCTTAAGCAGGCTCAGCTCCAGCTGATTGACGATGAACGGCTCGTCGCAATAGGCCTGCAGCAGCTTGATTTGGCCTTGGCCCATATTGGATACGCCGAACCAGCGGACCTTGCCCGAGGCTTTCAAGCGGTGAACGGCACTGGCCACCTCTTCCGGATCGACCAGCGGGTCGGGACGATGCAGCAGGAGGAAATCGATGTATTCCGTGCCCAGCCGCTCCAGAATCCCGTCGACGCTGCGAAGAATGTGCGCTTCCGAGAAATCGAACCGGTGCGGGTGATCGGGACCCTCTTGAAAGCGGATGCCGCACTTGGATTGAATCAGCACCTGCTCGCGAAGCCCCGGCCGCTCCTTCAGCACCTGGCTGAATACCCGCTCCGCTTTGCCGGCGGCATAAATATCGGCATGGTCAAACATATTAATGCCGATTTCGAGGGCGGCATCGACGGCTTCATGCCCTTGTTTATAATGCTCGGCGGTAAGCGGGCTTTGATCCCAGCCGCCGCCAAGCCTCATGCATCCCAGGACGAGCTGGCTTGCGGAGATCCCGCGTTTCTGTAATGGATATGGTTTCATGAGTGCAATAAACCTCCGATAGATAGAATTAGGAAAGCAGTTTTATTATAGACGCTTCCAGCCGCATGCATAAAGTAGTGAAATATTTGATACGTAATGTGTCTATGGATAGCTACTTCCCTCTACTATAGCGGCTTGGCACGATGATAGAAGCGTTAACCGCCTGTCTCTGCGGCATAGACGTATTGTGGAGCAAACTTGACGTAGTTGTGTTACACAGGTAGGATGGAGAATGTTGTATTTTGTAGGTTGTTATTAAATTATTAGGCGGCTGGCGATCTAAAGCTGCGCTTAAGGGGTAACAATGGTAGTAGCAGGTCTATACATAGAAGAAAACATAGGAAGTTTGTTGAGGTGGTTTGATGAGTAATGAACGGCCAACGCTTGGCATTGTCGTGCCGTGCTATAACGAAGAAGCTGTAATCAGGGAGACGATCACCCAATTGAGCGGGGTCTTGAAGGCGTTGATGGAGGAAGGTCTCGTATCGCGAGCAAGCTTCCTCATGTTCGTCAACGACGGAAGCCGGGACCGCACTTGGGAGCTGATCGCGGAGAGCCAGAAATCGAATCCGCTCGTCTCCGGGCTCAAGCTTTCCGGCAATGTCGGGCATCAGAACGCGCTGCTGGCGGGCCTCATGACGGCCAAGGAGCATGCCGATTGTGTCATATCCATCGACGCCGATTTGCAGGATGACGTGAAGGCGATCCGCGAATTCGTCATCAAATATTCGGTCGAAGGCTGCGAAATTGTTTACGGGGTCCGCCAGAGCCGGAAGACGGACACCTTCTTCAAGCGTACGACTGCGCAAGGCTTCTACCGCTTCATGGAGCGGATGGGCGTGAAGGTCACGTACAACCATGCCGATTACCGGCTGATGAGCAAGCGTGCGCTTAACGAGCTGGAGCGGTTCAAGGAAGTCAACCTATTCCTCCGCGGCATCGTTCCGATGATCGGCTTCAAGACGGGAATCGTCTTCTACGACCGGCTGGACCGGTTCGCAGGGGAATCGAAATACCCGCTGCCCAAGATGCTGGCGTTCGCCTTCGAAGGCATCACCTCGCTTAGCGTACGTCCGATCCGGCTCGTGACGATGATGGGATTCGGATTATCGCTGGTCAGTTTAGCTGCGGTCATCTATGCCGTCGCGTCCAAGCTGCTGGGCAACACGGTATCCGGCTGGACATCGCTTATTTTATCCGTCTGGTTCCTCGGAGGCGTGCAGCTGCTGTCGCTGGGATTGATCGGGGAATATGTCGGTAAAATCTACAAGGAAGTCAAGCGCAGACCGCTGTACATCGTCGAGACGCTGCTTATGCCGGATACGCTGAAGCAGGCGGAGGTAGAATCAGGTCCGGCGCGCGTGCGAAGCTTGAACGTTCAGCCATGAAATGGCTCGAGCACAGCTTCGTACGCTTCGTCATCGTTGGCGTAGTGAATACGTTGATCGGCTTGTCGGTAATATTCGCCTGCTTGAATCTGGCGGGTCTGGGCTATTGGCCGTCGACGATTATCGGGAACGCTGTCGGGGCTGTGAACAGCTATGTCATGAACAAACGGTTCACGTTCCAGTCGAAAGCCAGCGTCTCCAGCACGCTTTGGCGGTTTATGCTGGTGACGGTTATTTGTTACGTTGCCGCCTATTGGATTAGCGCCCAGGCCGCACGCTGGCTGATCGCACCAGTATTTCCGCAGGCAAGCGAAGCGGCATTGAACAATGCCGCAGCACTGATTGGCAGCGGCTTGTACACGGTCATGAATTACGCAGGTCAGAAAAAAATGACGTTCGGCAAGAAGAAAGAGCGAACGATAGAGTGGGAGAGCGAGCAATGAGAAGGTTAGTCACGGTTGAATCGGCAGCCGTCGTTGCGGCGGCTTGCATTGCGATATATATATTGTTTATCGGGCCATTCATTGGCGTTGCCGATAACGGAGATTTTCTCCGTATTATGGGTACGGTCGGATTGAATTATTACGATGCGGCGGAATCGTTCGAGGACCGGTTCTTCGGGTACGCCCATGCGAACTTTGCCTATGACTCCTTCTTCCAGGGAGCCTACGTATCCACGCAGATAATTCTCGTCTTTATTGCTCGGTTCGCCGGCATGATCGCGAATAGCGACGCGTTCGATATTCGCGTGCTTGGCGCGATCTATACGTTGCTGCTGCTGGCTGCGGTATATCTGATTATTAGGCACAACAAGACGGAATCGCGCGTGACCGGCATCGTCCTTGCGGCATGCATCGTGTTCGTATTCTGCGATATCGCCTATTTGGCCTACTTCAACTCATTCTTTGGCGAACCGGTCTCCTTCGTCTTCATGCTGTTAACGTTCGGTCTGGGCTTATGGCTGACGCAGCAGGAGCGTCCGTCGAACAAAGTGCTGGTGCTCTTTTTCGTATCGGTCGTGTTTCTGTCTTTCTCCAAAATCCAGAACGCGCCTATCGGCGTCGCCTTCGCTCTGATCGGTCTTCGATATATGAGCCTCAAGCGCGATATGAAGTGGCGCAAGATCGCCATGTGGTTCTCGATCGGGATTTTCCTTACCGCCGTTATTATGTATATAACTGCTCCGAAGGATCTGAAGCATATTAACCTGTATCAGACGGTATTCTTCGGCATTCTGAACGGCTCGCCTGACGTGGAGGGGGATCTCGAGGAGCTTGGGCTGCCGGACCGGCTGTCGGTATTGGCGGGCACGAACTTTTTTCAGACCGATACCGCCATTAAACAGGACGATCCGTCATTGAAGGCGGACTTCTATGATCGCATCTCGCATACGGACGTGCTCCTGTTCTACCTGAAGCATCCCGGACGGCTGATCGATAAGATGGAATACGCGGCTTCCAACGGGATGAGCATCCGGCCGTATTATCTTGGCAATTATGAGAAGGCGGAGGGCAAGCCATCCGGTACGCTATCGATGACATACAGCACATGGAGCGAGTTCAAAAATAAATATTTGCCTAGATCTCTGCTATTTATCGTCATCTTCTACGTCCTGTACTTTGCTGCTGCGCTGTTTGAATATATGCGGCGGCCTTCGGTGCGGGAGCGAATCGCAATCGAGCTGTTCATGCTGATCGGGCTCGTCGGAATATTCGCCTTCCTCGTCCCCATACTCGGAGACGGACAGGCGGATATGGGCAAGCACCTGTTCCTGTTCAACGTAAGCTTCGATATGATGCTCGTAACGGCTGTTGTGTGGGTGGTTTATCAGCTGGCCTCTCTGAAGCGCAGCAGAAGACGGAGCTATTACTACTAAGCTAGGGCGTATCCGCGGTTTTCGCGTCGATCGTACGATTGCGGATGCTGCCGAATTTTCCTGCAAGAACCCTTTCCGCGATGGAAGAGCTCGACACTCTTTCGCCGGGGAGGGTTCTTCGTCTTTCTTTGTCCTTATTTGGGAAGAGGCGTCCGAAATTGTCGTAACATGATACAATAGAGAAACCTAACCGGCTGGCAGGGATAAGGCATAGCCTTGCGTGAATACAATTTAGAGGAAACACCTGAACGTGCGGCTGTGTGGGGCTGCAGCATACACTTGGAAATATAGAAGCAGTCGGGTTAGTAACGTAAAGGGTGCTTCCGGCTTCCAATGGATGCGCGGAACGAGGCACCGTAATGACAAGTTTGGCAGTGGAGGTAGAAGGATGGGACTATTCTCGTTTCTTAAAGGGCAATTTATCGAGGTCATCGAATGGCTGGACGATAGCGGATCGATGGTATACCGTTTTCCTGTTTACGATAATGCGATTAAGATGGGCGCCAAGCTGATCGTGCGCGAATCGCAGGCGGCCATATTCGTGAATGAAGGGCAAATCGCCGACGTATACGGTCCCGGCACCTATACGTTAAGCACTCAGAACATGCCTTTATTGACAGCTTTGAAGTCTTGGCCGCATGCGTTCAATTCGCCGTTCAAAGCGGATGTGTTCTTCGTCAGCACAGCCAACTTCACGAATTTAAAATGGGGAACGACCAATCCGGTCATCATGCGGGACGCCGAGTTCGGCATGGTCCGGCTAAGAGGCTTCGGGAGCTATTCGATACGGGTGACGGATCCCGCAGTCTTCTTAAGAGAACTATTCGGAACGAAAAGCGATTTCACAACCGATCAGATTTCCGGGTTTCTAAAGTCGATTATCGTCACCGGAATCAGCGATCTTATTAGTGAATCCCGGATTCCTGTGGCCGATCTGGCCGCTTCCTACGAAGAGCTGAGCGTTAGCGCGGCCCAGCGGCTGCAGCCTCATCTTCAGGCGATGGGACTGTCGCTCACGCTGCTGAGGATCGAGAACCTGTCGCTGCCGGAGGAAGTCGAGCGGATGATCGACCGCAAGTCGTCGATGAACATTGCCGGCAACCTGGATCAGTATATGAAATATCAAACGGCGGAGGCGATCCGAGAGGCGGCCAATAATCCGGATTCGGGCGCAGCCGGCACGGGCGCAGGTCTTGGTGCAGGAATGGCCATGGGGCAGATGATGAGCCAGATGATGAACCGGATGGCCGAGCCTCAAGCGCCGGCCGGGGATCAGCGCCATGCAGCCGGGAACGGGCAGGCAAGCAGCGGCACGGGAAGCTCGAACTCAAGCTCAGGCCCCGCCACAGGGAAAAAGTTCTGTTCCGAATGCGGCGAGCGCCTGGCGGAGAATGCGAAATTTTGCTCCAGCTGCGGCACCAAGGTGTAGCGTATGACGGTGGAAGCGACGACCAAGTCTAAGACGCCGGTCTCGTTCCCTTGCTCCGGCTGTGGCGGGCCCATGCTATTCGATTCCGGCAGCCAATCGTTGAAATGCGAGTATTGCGGCAAGGAGGATCCGATCGAGAACTCGGATCAGCTGCCCATCGAGCATGACTTCGATCTGCGGGAGACGGACGGCCCGGAGCTGACCGATTGGGGGATGCGAACGCAGACGGTCCGCTGCGAACAGTGCGGCGGGGAAAGTCTTATTCCGCAGATGGAGACCTCCGCGCGATGCGCCTTCTGCGGTTCGCCTAAGGTGCTTGTCGAGGAAGCGGCGGCCAGCATTCGGCCGGAAACGATGATTCCGTTCCAGGTTACCTTGGAACAAGCGACAGCTTCCTTCCATGCCTGGAAGAAGAAGCGCTGGTTTATCCCTAACGAGTTCAAGAGAGGGAAGATTATCTCCCGGCTGACGGGCATCTACGTTCCGTATTGGACGTACGACTCGGAGACAGCCTCCGTCTATTCGGCGGAAAGAGGCGATTACCATTACCGGAACGAAACAAGGACCCGGGTCGTGAACGGCAAAACCGAGACCTACACCGAGCGGGTTCGGTATACGGTCTGGCGAAGAGTAGGCGGGCATTACGACTATTCGTTCGACGATATTCTCATCCCGGCCTCGGTCCGGTACGACGGGGGCTTGCTGGAGGATCTCGGCAACTTCGATCTAAGGAAGCTGACGGGCTATAAACCGGAATATTTGAGCGGTTATACCGCAGAGAGGTATTCCGTTACGCGTCAGCAGGGCTGGCAGAAAGCAAGGAATAGAATCAACGAAACGCTGCGCGCTAACATCCGCGAGGAAATCGGAGGCGACGAAATTAGAAGCCTCAACATTCGCACCCAATACTATGACCGGACTTATAAACATATGCTGCTTCCGGTTTGGAACGCGAATTACACCTATCGCGCCAAGCCTTACCGTTATATGGTGAATGGACAGACTGGCCTCGTATCGGGAACCGTTCCGCGCAGTCCTTGGAAGATTACGTTCTTCGTTCTGCTGTGCGTGATCGCAGCCGCTGCGGCATTCCTCTTCTTCTCGCAGTACAATGGCTAGTTGTTGTGGAGATTAACACCTATCAGAGCTTCCAGCTTCAAAGAAGACCTCCGGTTCCACCGCCTAATGCCGGGCGATGGGACTGGAGGTCTTCCGTTTCAGTTCCGGTTATCTCGGCTCCCCTTGATCGGTCAGGATGATCGGGCCGTCTTCCGAAATCGCAATCGTATGCTCGTACTGCGCCGACCACTTGCCGTCTGCGGTTCTGGCTGTCCAGCCGTCCGCATCGATCGTCATCCTGTACGTGCCGACATTGATCATCGGCTCGATGGTGAATACCATGCCTTCCTTGAGGCGGAAGCCTTTGCCGGGTTTGCCGATATGAGGGAAGTTTGGCTCCTCGTGAAGCGATTGGCCGATTCCGTGGGCGAGCAGATCGCGCACAACGGAGAAGCCGTTCGACTCCGCATGCGTCTGGACGGCATGCATCACATCGCCGATGCGATTGCCGACCGCAGCCTGTTCGATTCCGAGGTACAGGCATTCCTTCGTCACCCGCATCAGCTTCGCGGCTTCCTCGGACAAGGTGCCTACGGCATACGTCCAACCAGAATCCCCGACCCATCCTTCATAATCGATTACAATATCGATGGTAACGAGATCGCCGTCCTGCAGCGGCGCATCGCCCGGAAATCCGTGTGCGATCACGTCATTGACCGATGCGCATGTCGCGTACTTATATCCATTGTATCCGATCGTAGTCGGATTGGCGCCCTGCTTCCGGATCCACGATTCCGTGAAAGCGTCGATCTCTCTTGTCGTTATACCCGGCCGGATCAGCTTGGCGATTTCCCGATGGCAGGCGGCAACCAGCTCTCCGGGCTTTCGCATAAGTTCAATTTCTCGCGGTGATTTTAAAATAACCATCATCAGGCCCCTTCCTTCGGTTGAAATGCTGCGAGCAGCAGGGCTATAGTTCCCTCGACATCCATCGCCATCTGATGACGGTGAATATGGAGGCCGGCGCAGCCAATGAGCGCTCCAAGAACATAATTGGCCTCATGGTCAGCGTCACGGATCGCGCTCGGTTCGTAAGAACCGCGGATCGCGGCAACAAGCGGCTCATAGAGCTCCGCATCGAAACGTTCGCTAAGCTGATCGGGCATTCGGCCGCCTCCGGGGATGGAGAGTCCGTTCTCGGCAACCGATTTATACAAGAAGAAGACAGACGGATCATGAAGCCACAGCTGAAGCAGGCGGATACAATAGCGTTCCAGCTTATCGTTAGTCGCAAGGCCCCGTTTCATACCCGGAGAGAGCTCCTCTTCCACCGCATCCTTCGCAGCTTCGAAAGCATGCCACAGCAAATCGTCGAGCAGCTCATGCTTGTTCTTGTAATAATGATAGACGGTCCCGTATCCGAGCCCGGCTTTGAGCGCAACGTCGCGAATTTCAATGGCGAGGCCGCGTTCCAGCAGCATATCGGCAGCCGCGCGAATGATCTGCAGCTTCCGCTTTTCCCGTAATGCATCGTTCTGTTCCTTGGTGCGTGGGCACATCTTCAGCAACACCTCTTTTTTAGACCTGCTCGCATGTCAATTTAAAAATACAGCATTTCATTCTTGAATGCAAATGTTCTTCGCTCATTTTCAGAAGCGGCGGTAAAAAGAGCCTGCACTTCCGGCACGGCGGAAGCTGCAAGCTCATTGTACATCATCATGGCGGTCCTCATCCTGCTTGAAAAGTTTCAATCCAACTCGTCCGTTTCGTCTTCATGGTCTGCAAGGACGCGCTTTCGGATTGATGCTCGGTTTGCAGCTGATTGACGATCGTTCGAATTCGATGTATAGCATCAAGGACTTTATCATGCGCATCGCGTATTCTTCCTTGGACGATCCAATCGGAAATCAAGCCGTCGAACCAATAATCGGCCATCTTGAGCATCGAGCTGATATCCACCTCGATGGCAATGCTGCGCTTCACATCCGCCAGCTCGTCGCGGAAATTCAAGAGCTGGTGGTTCGCATTATGGATGAACTGCTTCGCATCGTCGACATGATTATGCTTGATATGGGTGCTGACGAGGCCCCCGTTGGCCCACATATCCCATTTGCCCCAATTCTCCGCTTTCTCCAAGCTGGCCGATGCATCCTCTAACGAGCTTAATACGCGGCGTCCTGCCGTCCATGCTTCATGAAGTTCCTTCACGAGGATGGACTGATCGCCGATCTGTTCCTCCATCTCCGTCAGCGCATGGGTCGAAGAGTGGGAACTGCGGAGGAACGCTTCTCTCTCTAACAGCAATTCGTCATATTCGCGCTTGGCATTGCGGTAATGTGACAGATCGTCGCTGAAGCGCCTCAAGTCCGACTGCGTATCGGCGAGCGTTTGCTTCGCTTCCTGCAGCTTGAGCGCCGCGGATAACGCCTGCTGCCGTTCCATCTCCAACTGCTCCGTCTTGCTGCGTAGAATGGTATGAAACAGATTCGTCAATGACATCCGCGTCAGCTTATCGACGTCAGCTTGTTCGTCTTCCAGTTGAATCTCCAGCTGAATGACCTGACGCTCCAGTTCCCGCACCCGCTTCTGCAGATCCTGTATTCTTCGTTCTGCCTTCTGCAAGCGAAACAGCCGCTCCTTGGCATCGCTTAAGCGCAGGTGAAAGGAATTTGGCATTAACGACCCCTCCGTTCGATAATTTGGCTAACGAAGCTTCATTCGCCTGTAATCAAGTACGCTAAAAAGCTGGAAATGGTTGCGGTGGAGGGGGAATTTATTATCATGGCCTGCCCTTGGCGTTATTCATCCGAATGAAACCTTCGTACTTTGAAACAAATCAAAAGACCGGTCATAAGTTATAACCGGTCATGAACGGAATACAAGTTAGTAGCTTCCACGCGGGATGTTTCCCCATTTGCGTTCCCATTGATGGTATTTTTCCACTGAATCCGGGGCGATTGGGCTTCTCGCTACGAAACCCTGTGCTTTGCCGGAAAGGGTTGCATTCGGAGTAGCCTCATAACGAATGTCCATGGACCAGCGAACGGCATCCGAACGATTCGGGAGTGCGCGATGAGGCAGCAGCTGTGTGAAGCAGAGCGCATCTCCCGGATCCATCTCGACGGAGATCGGCCTCAATCTTCCCGCGTCCTCCTTGCTTAAACCGAGAAAACCCGTCTCCTCATCGTCGTGTCCGCTCAGCAATGTGTCGGTGAAGAGATCCGGCCCGACCTGCAGACAGCTGTTGTGCTCCGTTACCTTCTGCAGCGGAATCCAGATGGAGACCACATGCACATTCTCAGCATCTCGATAATACTGTGCGTCCTGATGCCATGGAGTATCCGTCCACTTCTGATCGGGAAGCTTAAGCCGACAATTGAAGATGCCGTGAGCGGACAATTCATCCGTACCCAGCAGGTCAGCTGCCAGATCCAGGAGCCGAGGATTCGCGAGAAACGAATACATATCCGGCCCGACGATATCTCGTCTTGGACTCCGCATGTACTTAGGCCTGCCGGCGGCATTCCACAATGTAACTAACCGGTGTTGAAAATCGAGATCCGGGAGCTTGTCGTCGATCAGACCCTTCTCCGCCCATTCGTTGATTAGCTCGTCTACCCAGCGGGAGATGATTGATCGGCCAAGATCGAGCAAATGCTGCGGTATGACTTGTTTGGCATGCAGATAATGATGGGAACGATAAAAATTGACGTCGGAAATGCTCAGTATACGGTTCATATACATCCCGCTTTCGTTAAGAATGAGTGATTCATATTCCAAAGTATCAAAAGGAAAGAGGGGTGAACATGACGAATAGAACACAATACTTAACCATTTGCACGGAGGATTTGCCATGATTCGAAATTTACTCAGCATCCCTGACCTTGGCGGCACGCTGCTCATTCACGGCTGTCATTATGCCTCCGTTGAAGCCGAGTGGTCCTACCGCAAGCATCATCATGCCTCATTCGAGCTGCTGCATTGCGTGGATGGGGCTGCTGTAGAATGGATCAACGGTCAAGCGGTTAAGCTATCCGCCGGTGATTGGCTGTTTCTGGGCTCGGGAGTTCTGCACAGTACCATCACGGAACCAAGCGCGCCATTTTCATATTTTACTTTACATTTTGATATGGATGATATGACGATTCGGGAGGAGCTAAGCCAGAGGGATTATATATTGATTAACCCGACACAATCCAGGCTGGCAGGGCCGTTGTGGGAAGAACTCGAGCATTTGTTGGCTGCTGGGCCGGAATTATTCGACGATTCTAAGAGGGAGGGGGCTGACCTGTCAGATCGGCTTCCTGCGGCAGCCCGCAAATTGTCTATTCAAGCTGTCATTATTCGTATGATCGTAGAACTGCTTGGAGTGATGGAGAAGTCGCAGCCGAAGCTGCGCAAGCAGGCAGCGACGACGTCAGAGCTTGAACTGGCACATGAAATTGAGAAGCGGCTTCACGCAGCCGTCTTCACATCCGACACGATTGG
Organism: Paenibacillus spongiae; assembly: GCF_024734895.1. Classification (NCBI taxonomy): domain Bacteria; kingdom Bacillati; phylum Bacillota; class Bacilli; order Caryophanales; family Paenibacillaceae; genus Paenibacillus; species Paenibacillus spongiae. Next base: position 5,817,269 of record NZ_CP091430.1, on the reverse strand, counting down.
CAGTATTGCCCGTCAGCTCTTTATTAACCGCAACCGCTGCGGACTCGTCTTCCAGAAGGTTTACGGTATGCCGCCGCATCATTATTTGAGCCTGCTGAAGATGAAAAAGGCTAAGGAGCTCATTCTTCGCACGAATGCTTCGCTGGAGGATATAGGCGATCAATTAGGCTTCTCGTGCGCAAGCAGCTTCAGCCGTCAGTTCAGGCGTTGGACGGGGTATGCGCCTATTCAGCTGCGTAAATCAAAGCAGAATCCCGCGGCGCGGAATGCTTATGGGAGGATAGAATAACAACAATCGTTGGCAGAGATGCCAAGAATCATCTTGATCGTGATTTGAAAAGAAAGCAAACCGATCCTTTTGAAACTCAAATCAGCAATGTGCTGCAATTGTAATAGTGGACCATCCTTCCAGCATGAAATATAGAAACATGTCCGACGTGTTATCGGAAATAAGCTGCAGGTTATTGGAAGCAGCGACCAATCATAATTTGAACTGGCTAGCTCAATTTCGGTTGTATATAATTACCATATAAGAGATCGCAGGAGGAACAACGATGCCTAGAAAAAAAATCCCCCGCTAACCCCGAGGTCCGCCTCATCTCCTTGAAGAATCACACTTACTCAATAAACATTAACGAGGAGATGAAGGCGATGTGGCCCAAAATAGTAGATTGGCAGCGCCTTAAGTTTGGCGTGGAAATCGAGTTTATCGGCGGCAGACCGGAGGGCTTGGAATTGCTGCCTGATTGGATTATGTCACTGGATGAACGCCAGATTGACGAGACGGGAGCAGAGTCGGGAAGCGAGCTAAAGCCGCCTCCGATTCTGTGGGGAGACAGGGCACAGATCCGCGCTATGCTTGCCCGGCTGAGGGAACAAGGGACATCGGCCAATTGGAGCTGCGGAGTCCATGTCCACGTCGGCATGGAGCCATGGGGGGAAGATATCGTGCTTCCGCTGGTAGATGCTGCCTTGCAGTATCAGGACGCCATTCAAGCGCTCATGCAGACCAGCGCGCACCGGCGTATATTTTGTCCTCCGGTGACCCAAGAGATGAGAAGGAACTATCGATTAAATCCCGGCCCGGAAGCGCTTCGCTATCATGGGCGTCCCCAGTCTCACCGGTGCGGGATCAATCTGGCAGCTTGGTACGATATCGGCACGGTCGAGTTTCGTTATGCGAATGGTTCCCTGGACGATGATGAAGTGATCAACACGGTCGAGCTTTATTTGCGTTTTGTTGCCGCAGTCGGGGCGAACCGCAATCTGTCCAGCGACCCGCTCGGCCTGGCGAAGGACCTCGGAGCCCCCGTGAAGGGATATCCGGTGCCTACTCCAATTCCGCGCTGGTTTCAAGAACGAATTTGGCTTGAGGAAGCCATCATTCCGGCATTTGCGCCTCTTGCGGCCGAACTTGTACAGGGCGGCGAGATTCATCATGTGCTTCCGGTATCGGAGGGCATATTGATTGCCGTCGAAGACCCGGACGGGAAGCTGTTCAAATATGTTTTTCAGCCTCCTGCAGCGGATTGGAAGCTTGTTCGTCAAATCCAGTAATATGATTGCATATATTAAAGCATGGACCCTTCTGCCGCTATCGGCGGAAGGGTTCTTAAAGGAGATAACGTATGCGACCGCAACATGCAAGATTGCTTTTCCCAGGCGGAAAAACGAGAGCGTTTACAATGAGCTATGATGATGGAACCGTACAGGACCGCAGATTTGTTGAAATGCTGAATAAATATCAGTTGAAAGCGACGTTCAACCTGAACTCCGGTGCCTTCGGCAATCAGGACCGGCTGCAGATTGGCGACATTAACGTCGATCATTCGCATATCGAATCGGCTGAGGTCAAGACGCTGTTCAGCCGTCATGAGATTGCCATACATACCGTCACGCATCCGGATCTTACGAAAGTGCCGGATGAAGCCATCTTGCACGAGGTGCTTGAGGATAAGAAAGCATTGGAGGCGCTAGCAGGCTATCCGGTACGCGGGATGGCCTATCCGGGCGGAAGTTTCAGCAACCATGTCGTCGAAGCGCTAAGCGGCACCGGAGTGGCTTACTCACGTACTGTCGTTAATCACAGAGCCTTTCACTTGCCTGAGCAATTCTTAACCTGGCACCCGACATGCCATGATAATGACCCGGACCGGCCTGCCCTGACGAAGAAGTTTCTTGACCCTGAGAACCGGGAGGTCATGCTTTATTACGTATGGGGGCATAGCTTCGAGTTCGATATGTATGACAACGCTTGGGAGAAGATCGAGGCGTTCTGCGCCGAAATTAGCCGTAAGCCGGAAGTGTGGTATGCGACCAATATCGAAATCTACGACTATGTGAAAGCTGCCAATGAGCTTCGTTACACGGAACTAGGGACAGTGGTATATAATCCATCCGCACTCGACATTTATTTAGAAGCGGCTGGTGAGATGATTGTCGTAAAAGGCGGGGCAACGGTTGAATGGACTGTTGAAGCGTGACTTTCAGAAAAGCTGGAGTCAAACCGGAATTCATCTTATTGACGATTCCTCGCCTCATAAAGAGTTCTGGATAAATCGACATGTATGGGAGGATTAACCGGATGATAAAACCTGTGAAAGTAATCCTGGATACCGATATCGGACCGGATTGCGACGACGCTGCGGCGCTGTCCATCCTTCATGCCCTGGCGGATCGGGGGGAAGCGGAGATTGTCGGCGTGACCCACTGCACGTCCAGCCCTTGGGGAGCGGGCTGCATTGATGCCATTAACCGGTACCATGGCCGTCCGGATATCCCGGTCGGTACATTGAAGGAAACAGGATTCCTGGATGAAGACATCTACCGCAAATATAACCGGCATCTTGCCGAGAACTATCCGAACCGGTTCGAAGGCGGAATGGACGCGCCTGATGCGGCGGATCTGTTTCGCGAGCTGCTAGCCCAGGAAGCGGATCACAGCGTCGTTATGATCGCTATCGGTCCGCTGCGGAATTTGCTCCATCTGCTGCAGTCCGGACCTGATCGGCATTCCAGCCTCGACGGCATCGAATTGGTCGGACGCAAAGTGGAGCGTCTCGTCGTCATGGGCGGCGCGTTCCCTTCCGGCAAAGAGTGGAACTTCGAGATGTGCCCGGCTTCTGCGCAGTTTGTGGCGGAACACTGGCCGACATCCATTATGTTTAGCGGCTTCGAAATCGGGCGCGACATCCTGACCGGCGGACCGTTGTTTACGCATGCTCCGGCTGACAGTCCGGTGCGCGATGCTTATGAACGTTATCTGGGCGAGCCGGGCAGCCGGAACAGCTGGGATTTGACCGCAGTCCTATACGGTGTGCGCGGTCTCCGCGACTATTGGGAGGCGGTTACGGGCGGTTCTGTTCAAGTTGCTGCGGACGGCGAAACCATCTGGCACGATACAGCGGATAAAGGGCATAGTTATTTAGTGCAGCGAATGGATCCCGAGACAATGCGGGAACTGCTGGACGAGCTTCTGGTGAGCCGTTATGGCGATGGCGATCTTCAGAGGTGGCAGAAGTAAGGCGATTCCATTCGCAGCGCGCAGCACCCCGCGCGCGGAGTGGAGTCGCATGACGGTGGTCAACTACATGCGGCAATGACAAGTTCAGTCATGGGAAGCGTCTTGAATCGTTTCTAAGGATTCGTTCAGGTGTCATCAACCTTTAATTTTGTATGTTATACAACATTGGACGGGCAAAATGAAGATTTTTCGATTATTGTTGTATATACTGCAATAATTCTCCCCGTAAAACGGCTTATCCATGATTTCATGGCCGTATTGTTGCAGTAAGTACAACAATGCGGTCGACAGGTCTGCAGAATGAGAGAAATGTTGCACATTGTACAACACTTTCTGCACATCTTCATAGATCGCACTATTGGAAAGTAGCATGCCATAGATTGCACTAGTAAATAACATGCAAGGGTAGCAGGTATATATTATAGCCGTTGTTTCCCTAATCCCCTTAAAGGCACTCCAAATAGAAGGAACGGCTGGATAGTAAATCATAGTATCAGCGGTGTAATCTTGATAAAGGTTGCGCCGCTTTATTTATGCGGACAGGTTGATTCATTCAAGATGCAAGACGGACTGACGGACCGTAATCCGCTAAGCTTGAAATTGCACTTCATTATTTTTTAAAAAAATAATGATCTTCCGTCAAACCGATTACCGAAGCGCAGCGTTACCTCATATTGAATAGCTATTATTAGGGAGGTAAATGCTGATGAGAAGGTTTACGAGTTTATTGGTGGGAATTGTATTATGCGCTTCACTGCTGATGCCGGCGGCCGGTGTGTTCGCGGAGGAGCAAGCGAGCGGGCAGCCCGTGCAATCGGATGCACAGACGGCGGAGGAGCTGGGCCTCATGATTGGCGAAGGCGATGGCGTTACGGCGGCATACTTGGAGAAGAAATCGACCCGGATGAATGCCGCGCTCCTATCGCTACGTCTTCAAGGCAAACTGGAGGAAGCGATCGCTTACGAAGGAACGGCCAATTTCGCCGACGCGAAGCTCGTGGGCAAGAGCAATCAGGCCGTTCTGGCTTATTTGAAAAAAAATCCGCAATACGGATGGTCCGGAACGGGGAGCAACCGCTTCGATCCGCTGTCGGACATTAGCGCCCAGCAGTTCTACAAGGTGCTGCTTGAAGCGGCCGGCTATAAGTCAGGTACGGACTTTACTTTTGCAGATACGGAGAAATACGCTGCCGGCAAAGGTCTCGGTCAAGTCGCCGGCGTTTCCGTTCTGACGAATGCCCACATCGCAACAGCGATGATCGAGGCGCTGTCGGTAGAAACCGCTCACGGTCACACGTTATTCGCGATGCTGCAGCAAAGCGGCGTCATCCCAGGCTCGGCGGAGATGCCTCAGGGCGAACGGATCGGCCTTCGTACGGACGCCAAGCTGGGCACTTATTTTACCGATGGCAAAGGCCGTACGCTCTATTTCTTCACGAAGGATGCGCAGGACGTTAACGCTTGTCAAGGGGAGTGCGTCAAGAACTGGCCGCTGTTTGCCTCGGAGCAGCTGCAAATTCCGGCACAGTTGAATGCGGCCGATTTTACCATACTGACCCGTACGGACGGAACGAAGCAGTGGATGTATAAAGGATGGCCGCTCTATTATTTCGTCAAAGACAAGGCGGCCGGAGATGTGCTCGGCGAAGCGGTTAACGGCGTGTGGTTCGTTGCCAAATCCGATTATTCCGTCATGCTCGGGACGAACGGCACGCTCGGGAATTACTTGACGGACGACCAAGGAAGGACGTTATACTATTTCGATAAAGATACGCCGCAGAATAGCGCATGCAAAGGCGAATGCATCGCGAACTGGCCGGTCTACGCTCAATCTGGCGGCAGCGTCCCGTCGACGATGAAAAAGGACGATTTCGGCCGCATCACCCGTGAAGACGGCAGTGTCCAGGCGACGTATAAAGGCTATCCGCTCTATTATTTTGTCAAGGACAAAGCGCACGGCGATGTAACGGGTCAGAATGTCAATAAAGTCTGGTTCGTCATCGACCCGGCTAAGTTCACGGGCACAACAGCTGCGCAAGCGGTCAAAACTTATCGGATCGATATCAAGGAATTTTCGTTCGGTACAGAACCGTTGACCGTCGAGGCCGGTTCCGAGATCATCTTCACGAACTATGACGATATGAAGCACAATGCGGTCGCAGCGGATGGAGCTTTCGCCACCCCTCTGCTAGCCAAGGGAGAGTCCTTCACCATCAAGATCGATAAGGCAGGCACCTATGATTATTACTGCGAGCCTCACAAAAGCTTCATGACCGGCCAAATTATCGTGAAGTGAGCGTGATGTCAGGTGAAGCTTCGAGCCATTGCGTATTGGGCCGCGGTTCTGGGCGTGCTGTTCCTGATTACCGCCTGCGGTAATGGGAATGCCGGTTCACCCGCTGCGGGTAACGACCATCAAGCGGCAGGTCATGAACAAACTTCCGAAGCGCCGCCTTCCGACCCGGCAAACCAGGAGCAGAGCACAAGCGGCGAGGAGACCAAGGAATCGGCATCGGCAGAGAACGATCATGCGGATTCTGCTGATAAAGGGGAGAACGCGGATGCACAGCATCCGGTTTCCTCAGGCCATCAGGGAGAGGCGAATAGCGCCGCGGGCGGTAAGAACAACAACAATTCTGCCAAGCCGCAGGATGGCGAAGCGGCCACGAAAGACAACGGCGCCGTAAAATCGGATTCGAAGCCGGGTGCTTCGGGACAAACAGGCGGAAGCGAGGGCGATAGCGGGTCCAAGAACGTCTCCGAATCGTCCGCTACTACATCTAGCAAGGCAGGCAGCTCCGGTGATAAGGGGACTGCTCCCGCACCAAGCAAAACAGGAGGCGCCGGCAAGAAAGATACGGTTCCCGCGCCCGCGCCGAGCAAAACCGAAAGCGCTGGTAATAAAAGCACTGCGCCGAAGCCCGCTGAGCCGAACAACTCCGTCAGCAAATCCGGTACCGCATCCGAGAAGGCAGACGACCGGAAGGCTGCGAAGACGCATGTCGTCGAAATCGTGGATTTCGCCTTTTCGCCGGCGAAGCTGGAGATTGAGGCCGGCGACAGCGTCACGTTCGTGAACAAAGATGCCGTCAGTCATACGGCGACCGCAGACGACGATTCATTCGATACGGACTTATTCGGGAAGGGCGAAGAGAAGACGATTCTTTTCGAACAAAAGGGCGAGTTTGGCTATTATTGTACTCCGCATCCCGGGATGAGAGGGACGATAACGGTCAAAGCGAAGTAAAGTCAAGTCAATCTCAAGAGCAGGGCAGCCTGGACGGCTGCCCTCTCTTCACGTCCCGCAGCAGCCGCAACATTAAGGATTTCTTTTCGAATCCATAGCTGATAGGATGAATAAACGGATATCAATAAGCCGAATCTGGAGGCCACGCAACATGCAGAATCTTTCCGATCTCGAACTGATGCTGCTCGTGAAGCGGAAGCGGCAAGATGCGCTGTCCGTCCTGTACGACCGCTATGCGGCATTGGTCTACTCGTTTGCCATGAAAGCGTTGAAGGACGAGTCGGCCGCCCGGGAGATCGTTCAATCCGTATTCGTCCGGCTATGGACGACGGAAGCGGGGTACGACCCGGAGAAGGGACGGTTTACGAGCTGGTTGATTACGATAACCCGGAACATGACGGCAGACTGGCTCCGCAAGCAGCGCCGGCTTTCTGAAGGGCTCGTGCCATTCGTTCCCGAAGAGCTGGAGCGAATACCGGACGCCCATGCCGTATCTCCGGAAACGAGAGCGGAGCGCGAATCGGTGAAGGAACAAATTCGCGGCGCCTACCGCTATCTATCGAAGCAGCAAATCGAGCTGCTGGAGCATTTCTATTGGCAGGGATACAGCCTGAGCGAGCTGGCGGCCGTCTATGAAGAGCCGCTCGGCACGGTGAAGAACAGGTTACATCAAGCTTTGAAAATATTGCGCAGACATCTGGCGGTGGAAGGGGAGGGTTGGTAATGCCGAATAAGAATGCGGAAACCATATGCGATCTATGCCTGGATGTGATTTCGGGCGTATGCACGGAAGAGCAGCGGCTTGCTTTCGAGCGTCACCTCCCGGGCTGCGAAGCCTGCCAAGCCGAGATGGAGGAGCTGCGCATCGTATGGGAGGCGCTTCCCGCAGACATGGAACGGATCGAACCGCCGGAAGACCTGAAGAAGCAAGTGATGGACGCCGCTCTGGCTGCGGAATTAGCCTTGCCGGACGAGTCGGCTGCAGTCCGCAGGCGAGCAGCGGTTAGGAAGAGAATGTTCAACTCCGCAGCGGTTGTAGTGCTGTTCTTGTTTATAGCGGGCACATCGTGGAATATATGGTTGTATGGGGAAAGAGCCGGTTCTCCGGCTACGGTTGAAGAAGCGCTGAACGTGTCCGCGGCACAAATCAAGGAAGTGCTGCCGCTCAAGGCGCAGCCGGGGGCAAAAGAGGGAGCCTACGGAGTGGCCTGCGTCGTCGATAACGGCCAGACCAGGCAGTTCGTTGTCTATGTGTTCGGAGCTGCTGCCACGACCGGCGATGAAGCCTATCAAGTCTGGCTGATCAAGGATGGCAAGCGCACGAGCGCGGGCACATTCCGCGTCGGAGATGCCGACCGGGGGATCGGCGTGCTCGCGATGCCGATCGGTTCGGACCGGCTGGCATTCGATTCGATCGGGATTACTTTGGAGCCCGACGATCGTGGCGATCAGCCGCGCGGGGAAAAGAAGTTCGGTACTGCATGAGGGAAGTAGGAGGCGACAGCCCCAAGTATAGGCATCAACAAAAACAGCCCGCCGGACAACTCGCGTCCGGCGGGCTTCTTATTAGTCTTCGATTGCCGCGCGCTTCGTGTTGATGGCGCGGATGATCGCCGGATCGAACTTCGGCTTGCGGTCGTACGTGTATAGGCCGTTCACTTCCTGCTCGATATCGTACAGCTGCGTGTAGCAGAAGCCGAACATCTTCGGATGCTCGAGCAGCGCCGTCGTCAAGCCGTCGTAGCGGGCGATGAATTCCTCCTCGCTCGTAGGACGGTTCCCGTAGCCCCATGCTTTGCCATCCGTCTGGCCCGGATTCCACCAGATTCCGCCATATTCGCTGACGAAGTAAGGGAGGCCTTCGGTATACTTCTGGCGGTTCGGGAACGAGGCGTTAACTTCGCCTTCGCCGGTCCGAAGCGATTCATAGCGCGCTTTGAACGTCTCCGGATTCTGATCGTAGTCATGGACGTCGAAGATATCCGTAATGACATGGAAGTTGCCGCTCGTATCGATGACAGGACGGGTCGGATCGATCGCCTTGGTCGTTTCGTATACGATGCGCAGCACCTCGTTATCCTGACGCGAGCCAGTCCTTCCGTCGTCCCATGTCTCATTGAACGGGCACCAGCCGATTAGGCTCGGATGGTTGAAGTCCCGCTCCACCCCTTCGATCCACTCCGGCAGGAACTGCGCCAGTCCCTGGGCGTTCGAAATGTTGAGTCCCCAGTTGGCATGCTCGCCCCATACGATATAACCGAGCTGATCGGCCCAATAGAGGAAGCGCGGCTCAAACATCTTCTCGTGCAGACGCGCGCCGTTAAAGCCCACTTCCAGGGAAAGCTCGATATCCCGCTTCAGCGCTTCGTCGGTCGGTGCCGTATAGATACCGTCCGGATAGAAGCCTTGGTCGAGCACGAGACGCTGGAATACCGACTTGCCGTTAATGCGGAAAGCCATGCCGTCCAATTGAACGGAGCGGAGGCCGAAATAGGACATCGCCGTATCCACCGCTTGACCGCCCTCGGTGCTGACGAGCTGCAGCTTCAGGTCGTACAGCTCCGGAGCGCCTACCTGCCACAGATGAACCTCCGATACAGGGATCGTCACTCTTGCGGACATCGCGCCAAGACGCACAGCCGCGCTGCCTGCCGGACGGCCCTTGTAGCTGGCTTCGCATACGAGCTGCAAGCCTTTCGTCTGGCCATTCAATTTGGCTTCCAGATGAACGCACTCGTTCTCCGGATCGGGAAAGATCTTGAAGGATGAAATATAGGATTGCGGGACGCACTCCAGCCATACCGTCTGCCAGATGCCGGTCGTACGCGTATAATCGCAGCCATGGGAATGATACAGCCCGCTCTGCTTGCCGCGCGGCTGAAGACCCGAGCGCAGATCGTCCTCTGCGTATACGGTTACCGTGTTGCTTCCGGCTTGCAGCGCATCCGTAATATCGAAGGTGAAGGCGGTATATCCGCCGCGGTGCGTGCCGAATGACTTGCCGTTAACCCAAACCTCGGCATGGTAGTCGACGGCCCCGAAATGCAGCAGCACCCGCTCTCCCGCCCAATCGGCCGGGATGTCGATCGTTCTTCTGTACCAGACCGCATCCATGAAATCGGTGTTCCCGATGCCCGATAACGCGCTCTCCGGACAGAAGGGAACGATGATCGACTGACCCATGCTTGCGTCCTCCGTATGCAGTCCGCGATCCTTGCCGCTGCGTCCGTGATCGATTTCGAACTGCCATGCTCCGTTCAGGTTGAGCCACTTATCCCGGACGAACTGAGGTCTTGGATACTCAGGACGCGGGATAGACGTTGTTGTCATCGATAACCCTCCATTTATTAACTATAAAGTTAATTAAACAATCAATATAAGCCCATATTAGACTCGTTTCACATTGCTGTCAATATGGATTCATCAATTAACTTTAAAGTTAAATGAACTTCGTTCCATTCACTGCATTTTCCCGGAATTGAGCGGGCGTTTCGTTCATGAGCGTATGGAACGTCCGGGAGAAATAATGGACGGAACCGAAGCCGGTTTGTTCGGCAATCGCCGCGATCGGCAGGTCCGTCTGCATGAGCAGATCGGCCGCCTGCTGGACGCGGATACGCCGCACATAGTCGGTGAAGGACTCGTGAATGCCGGAGGAGAACATCCGGGACAGGTGACGCTCCGACATGTTGAGATAACCGGCGACTTTGCCCAGCGACAGATCGTTGTCGGATAAATTGTCGGCGATAAACAGCTTGGCCTGCTTGAGCGTGTGCGCAGAATTGCGGCGCGGCGCCGGATGCTGCCGCCGTACGGCTTCTCCGAACAGATCGGGAAACGAGAGCAGCAGCGCGGCGCTTGCCGCCGGGAGTGCGGCCGCAGGTACGGCTCCTTTATAATCCGCCAGCAGGAACAGCGACTTCCACAGCAAGGCGGAAGGCAATTCGTCACCGTCATAGACGCATACTTTCTCCGTCTTCATGAGTTCAAGAAAGGCCTTGCGGTGGTTATCGGCGCTGGCATGCTCGTCGAGCTCGAAGGCGACGAAGACAAGCTCCATGCCGGATTCGGATAGGATCTGATGGGGAATGCCGGGCCTGGAACAGAACAGGGTTCCGCTGTGAAGGGGATTGGACTTGCCGTCATCCACATAAGTGCCCTCTCCATCGAGCACATAACATATTTCGAAGAAGGAGTGCTTGTGAGGCGGATTGGAGTAATGGCATTGATGCATTCCCCAGCCATGTACGGTAAACACCGCATCGGCCGCGGCGGGCCGGAATGCGTGCCGATTGAGCCTTGAAGCGCTTTCCTGCCAGTTCATTGATGAAGACCTCCCTACCCATTTTTAACATTATGGCGTCAAAAGACAAAAAGCTGTCTTGATCGGCTAAAGACGAATAACGCCTCGAATCGCTAGAATTATAAGCAGATTGAAGTAATTCATAGTATCTACTTCCCAAGGAGGAATTAACATGATTAAAGCACAGGATGTCGATTTTTACAATGAGAACGGGTACCTGCTCGTTAAAGGGGTGTTCAACAAAGAAGAAGTCGAAGTGATGCGCACGGCAATCGACTCGATTATCGATCGCGCGGCGAAAGCAAAGATGGACGCGAACGCTCAATGGCAGGGGGACTTTCTCCCGCCGGATCAGCTGAGAAAGCTGATCCTCAAAGGCTTCCACGACGTTCAATACCATGATGCTTCCTTTACGCGCGCCGCGATTCATCCGAATATGGCAGCCGTATTGTCGCAGTTGATCGGTCCGAACGTCCAGCTCCACCACTCCAAGATGCTCGTGAAGCCGCCTGAGAACGGCGCCGCATTCCCAATGCACCAGGACCAGCCTTACTTCCCTCACGAGAAGCACACGATGCTGGCTGCCAGCATGCATCTCGACGATGCGAATGTGGAGAACGGCTGTCTGCACGTCGTTCCAGGCTCGCATAAGGAGGGGCCGATGAAGCATGTCGGCCGCCATTACCTCGATGCCAAAGAGCATCCGCTGTCCAGCGGAATTGCCTGCCCGGCTGAAGCGGGCGACGTTCTGTTCTTCAACTATTTGACGATCCACGGCTCGCCGGCGAATAAGAGCGAGCGCACCCGGCGGAACGTGCTGTTCCAATACCGCAATGCGTCGGACTTCCCAACGCTGAATACCCACATTAACTGGGGACAAGGGCTTATGGTTTGCGGCGAGAATCCGCATTTCGAACGCGCGAATCCAGGCTTTACGGTCAACAGCGTATAGTTGATTCAATCGATTAATTAATTTCCAGGTTATCGATTAGCCGCCGCTTGCTTAGGCAAGCAGCGGCTTTTTTTTTGTCATTTTCCGGCTTCCCAGCTGTCATTCTCATTGATTATTTAACCTTCGGGTTATATAATGAACGAATTAAACCGAGAGACGAGGCGTAACGATGACGTCGATAGAAGTGAATAGCGACAACCTGGCTTTCCTGGAATGTTTTTCTTCATCAACACGAATCAAGATCGTCGAATTGCTGAATATCAAGCCTATGAATATCGGAGAGCTTGCGGAGCTGCTTGGCGTTTCGTCGGCGATCGTGACCAAGCATATTCAGAAGATGGAGCATGCGGGCATCGTCGCAACCGAGAGCGCGACCGGGAAGCGCGGCATGCAGAAGGTGTGCTCGCTGCAGCTGGAGTCCGTTATTCTGCAGTTCAAAACGAATAAGCCGGTGCCGCAGAAGAGCTACATTGCATCGATTCCAATCGGGCAATTCATCGCTTGCGACATCAAGCCGACCTGCGGCATGGTATCGGAGAGCCGGATGATCGGGATGATCGACGATCCGCGGTATTTTGCCGATCCGGAGCATGTGAAGGCCAAGCATTTATGGTTCGGGAGCGGCTGGATCGAATACCGCATCCCGAATTTTCTGCTGAGCAACCAGCAGCTGAAGCGGCTCGAAATCTCGCTTGAAATCGGCTCGGAGGCGCCCGGCTACAATGAGCAATGGCCGTCGGACATTACGTTCGCCGTGAATGGGGTAGAGATCGGCACGTGGACCTGCCCGGGCGATTTTGGAAGCAGGCCGGGTATCTTCACGCCGCAGAGCTTCAATCTTGGCTCCCAGCACGGCCTGCTTAAGACCTTGTCCGTAACGGATAAAGGGACGTTCATGGACGGGGTGCAAATCTCGAATGTGACGATCGATGCCATCGGCATTACCTTCGGCAAAGAAGTTACGCTGCGAATCGTCTCTCCGGAGTCAGCGGAGAACTGCGGGGGCGTCACGCTGTATGGCCGCGGCTTCGGCAATTACGATCAAGATATCGATATCCATATGTATTATTGATCCCGCCGGTATAGGCGCGTTCATCTTCTATTCATCTTCGTGTGGTAAGCTGGCTGCAAACTAGTCATGCTGAAAGGCGAAAGCGCGATGAAACCGATTAAACTGCTGACCATTGACGACGATCCGCATGTTTGCGAGCTCATACGACTATATGCGGAGCGGGAAGGCTTCGAGGTCACCGAAGCGAACGATGGCCTGGAAGGTTTGGAGATGGCCTATGACGCGAGGCCGGATCTTGTTATTCTGGATATTATGCTGCCGGAGATGGACGGGTGGACGGTGTGCGAAGGGATCAGGAAGGACTTTGCGACGCCGATTATTATGCTCTCCGGCAAGGGAGAAAGCTACGACAAGCTGAAGGGCTTCGAGCTGGGCGTCGACGATTATGTCGTGAAGCCATTCGACTCGAAGGAGCTGATGGCCCGGATCCGGGCCGTGCTGCGCAGGACGAATCCTTCGCTGTACCATGACGAGGTCGTCCGGCTGGACGAGCTATTGTTCGACATGCGCCATCTGCAGGTGAAGGTGCAGGGGGAGAATGCCGGCTTCGCGCCGAAGGAAATCGAGCTGCTCTATTTCCTGGCAACCAACCGGAACCGCGTCTTTACCCGCCAGCAGCTGCTGGATCAGGTCTGGGGCTTCGATTACGACCGCGATCCGCGCACGGTGGACGTTCATATCAAACGGATTCGCGAGAAGCTAAGGTTCTATCAGGTGCAAGGCTCGATCGAGACGATCCGCGGCATCGGCTATAAGTTCGGCGAGGCCGAGCCATGAGCACGAAGACGATCTTCGGCAAGCTGTTCCTCAGCTTCCTGCTCATAACGTTCGTGTCGTTCGGCCTGTCGACCCTGCTGTCCTCCACGTTCTTTAAGAGCAATCTGCGTTCCTTCATCCGCGACGGCTCGGAAATGATGCAAGGCCGGGTTGTCGATCATATTAAATTCGGCTACAGCAAAGGCTGGAGCCGGGAGACGGTTATCGATTCCCTGCAATGGGGAGTCGGCGGACCGGAGCGGGCTTACCAGTTCTATGACCGGAACGGGAGACTGCTCTATACCGTCGGCAATCACGGCAAGCCGATTCCCGTGGACGGCAAGCTGGTGGAGGAAGCGCTTGCGGGATACCGCGTGCAGGAAGAGACGGTCGTCAATGACCGTCAAACGCTATTCACGGCGAGGTCGATCAAGGATGCCGGCAATCTGGAGGAAAAGGTGATCATCAGCTTTTCCTTCGAGTTCGACCGGGACGTGAACCGGTTCTTCAGGCCTTTCATGCTAAGCGTGTTTATTACGATTCCGGTTGCCGTCGCCATCTATTTCGTGCTTGGGCGGAGGCTGTCCAGGCCGCTTAAGGAGATGACCCATCGAGCGCTGATGTATGCCAAAGGCGATTTCTCCCGCAAGGTGGAAGTCCGCACGAAGGATGAGATCGGCCAGCTTGGCGAGTCGCTCAATTATATGGCGGCAGAGCTCGCTTCGCTGGAGAGCGCCCGCCGTGAATTCCTGGCGAATGTCTCGCATGATTTGCGCGCGCCGCTCACGTCCATCAATGGTTTTCTGACGGCGTTGATGGACGGTGCGATTCCGCCCGACAGGGAGAAGCATTACTTGGAAATGATGAAGGAATCGTCGGACCGGATGATGAAGCTGGTCGGCGATCTGCTGGATATGGCCCGAATCGAAGCCGGACAATTCAGCTTGGAGAAGGTCAGGTTTAATATGACCGAGCAAATTCGCAAAACCATTGCCAGAATGGAGCCGCAGTTTGTGCAGCACCACATCACGGTCGGTCTGGATGGTCCGGAGGAGGACCTGTATACGGTTGCCGACCCGGATCGAATCGACCAGGTGCTCGCCAATTTGCTGCAGAATGCGGTATTCTACTCCCCTGCGGGCAGCGAGGTGCGCGTATCGGTCAAGCAGCAGGACGGCCGCACCGAGATTTCAGTGTGCGATCACGGGATCGGAATGACGCAGAAGGAGCTGGAGCATATTTGGGACCGCTTCTATAAAGGGGACAAGGCCCGGAGCCGGAAGCTCGGAACCGGCATCGGCCTCTCGATCGTCAAGCATATCCTTGACCGGCATCATGCGTCGATCCGAATTGAGAGCGAGGTTGGCAGAGGCACCTCGTTTACGTTCACGCTTCCGTAACCTTTTCTTAATATTAATGTTAACCATTCTTAAACCCGAGGGGCTATGATAGAGAGAACCACTTTCCCTAAGGAGCACTAAGACACATGGTTAAACGGAGAAATTTTATTCTTATTGCGGGCATTATCATTCTGCTTGTTTATCTTATACAGGAGCTGCCGGACCGGCTCAAGCATGATCGAGTCAAGTACGCCAACCAGGTGAAGGAGCTCCACCCGGTCATTGCGCAGAAGAAAGAAGAGCTTGCGAAGAAGGTCAAGAAGAAAGGGATCGCCATCCTGATCACCGATGATTTCCGCAGCGCTGCGCATCAGGACGAGCTGTACAATCAAGGGCGGACAAGCGGGGGCAAGGTCGTAACGAATGCAAGAGGCGGGGAATCCTACCACAACTACGGGCTCGCAATCGACTTTGCGCTTCGGACGAAGAGCGGAGACGTCGTCTGGGACATGGACTATGACGGCAATAAGAACGGGCGGTCCGACTGGATGGAGGTCGTGGATATCGCCAAGGAGCTGGGGTTCGAGTGGGGCGGCGACTGGCCGGATTTCCCGGATTATCCGCACCTGCAGATGAGCTTCGGCTTGACGATCAGCGATTTGCAAAGAGGAGAGAAGCCTGCCTAGAGGAAGCTGCTTGAAGTAAGAAACACATTTTACCGCCAAGACGGCGTCAGCCGATCTTTCTTGCATAAATCTATCGTACCTATCAAGCCCACCGGTCGGTGGGCTTTTTGACGTACAGGTTTCTGTCGTCTGCACCACATCAGCATACGTTCACTGATCGTTCATATTGGCCTGCTATGCTAGATCCGGATAACGGTATGGAGAGGTGGACCACGAGCGTGAAGGAACGATGGATATGGAAACGCGCAGCGATGGCGGTTGTACTTGCCGCGATGCTCACCGGGTGCGGGAATGCGGGCGAAGATGCGGCGACGGAAACGGGACAAGCATCGGCAGGCGAGCCGATGGATGTAGCACAGCTTCAGCTTCCGGAACGGACGGCCGATCTGATGGGCAAGGTCGTCAGCGTAACGCCGGATTCGATCGTGCTGCAGAAATCGAAGACGCAGCCGGCGGACATGCCCGGCGGTGGAATGGGCTTCGGAGGCAGACAGCGCGGCGATGGCTCCGGCGGACGGGGCGGCTCGAACGGCGCGCCTCAGGGCGAGCGGCCTCAGCCTCCGGCAGAGGGCGTCGACGGGAGCGGCCAGCCGCAGCCTCCGGCAGAAGGCGTCGATGGGAGCGGCCAGCCGCAGCCTCCGGCAGAGGGCGTCGACGGGAGCGGCCAGCCGCAGCCTCCGGCAGAAGGCGTCGATGGGAGCGGCCAGCCGCAGCCTCCGGCAGAGGGCAGCGGCGGAAGAGGCAACCGGGGCCAAGCGGGCGGCTTCGGCGGCCAGATGGAATTTCTCGATGAACAGGTCACGGTTAAGCTGACGGCGGACACTGAACTCTTCGCCATGGCTTTTGGAGAAGGCGGGATGACGAATAACCGTGTTGAGGCTGCCGATCTTCAGAGCGGCGATATTCTGACGCTCTGGCTCGATGAGGATCAATCGACGGTTATTGCGGCATTGAAGAGAACGATACCGGAAGGGTTCAGAAAGGCGGAGAACACGCAATGAGAAAATGGTGGCTGCTTATCGTCGGTGTGCTGCTCGTTGCAGGGGCGGTATACGCGTACTTTTACTTCAAGAAGGATGAACAGCCGGCCGCTCCGCCCGTCAATACGACGCAGGTCCGGAAAGGAACGCTGGAGGTCAGCGTCAGCGGGACGGGGAGCATCCAGGTTGGGGACCGCAAGACGGTCATGGCGGGCAAGCAGGGGACGATTAAGGAGGTCAAGGTGAAGGAGAACAGCGTCGTCAAGAAAGGCGATGTCTTGGTCGTTCTCGAAGGCGAAGACACTTCGGATCAAATCAAGTCCGAAGAGGTGAATCTGGAGAAGAAGCTGCTGGAGCTGACCGACCTTCAGACCCGGTATAAAAGCGAGATCGATACAAACTCGTTATCGAGTCTGGATTTGTCAATGAAGAAGCAGAAACTCGATATCGAGCAGTCGCGGACCACGATTGCCAAGCTGAAGGAGAAGCAGGAGGAAATCACCATTACCGCTCCGATCGGCGGTACGGTCAAATCGCTGGCCGCCGCTGCGGACGACGAGCTTACGCCCCAGACGCAAATCGCGGAAATCGTGGATTACGACAATTTGCAAATCATCGTCAGCATCGATGAGCTCGACATCCCCAAGGTCAAGGCAGGGCAATCGGCGGTCATTTCGGTTGAAGCGCTGACGGGCCAGACCTTCGAAGGGAAAGTGGCGGCAATCGCGGATGAAGGAACGGCAAGCAACGGCGTTGCCACCTTCGATGTGACGATCAGCGTCAAAGCTTCCAAGGAAGTGAAGGCCGGGATGTCGGCCGAGGCGAGCATCTCGATCGAGAAGAAGGAGAATACGCTGATCCTGCCGATCGATGCCGTCCAGTCGCTTGGCAACCGGTATATCGTCCTGCTTCCGTCCAGCGCCCAGGGTGCAGGCGATACAGGCAGCACGGGAAGCGGAACCGGCGGGCAGCCAAGCGGCGGGAACGGCGGCCAAGCCGCCAGCGGCGAAGGTGCTGGCGGCGAAGGTGCGGCCAGTCAGCCGGGCGCAGAGCCTTCCGGCCAGCAAGGCGGCAGAGGCGGGCTACCGGGCGAGCAGAGCGGCGGCCAGACGGGATGGCAGCGGCAGAGGGATCAAGGCTCGGCCTCCAGAGGAGCCGGCCGCTTCGGTTCCGGAACGCCGCAGCAGATCGAGGTCGGCATTCATAATGAAGATTACATTGAAGTGCTGTCCGGATTGAAAGAAGGGGATGCGGTCATTCTGCCGACAATCGCGGCAAGCGCGGGAATGAACCAGCAGCAGGCGGGAATGCCTGGGCTTGGCGGACTCGGAGGCTTGGGCGGCGGAGGAGGATTTCCCGGCGGCGGGGGCGGCGGATTCACGGGCGGCGGACGTCAAGGAACCGCCGGCGGGCCGCCTGCCGGAGGCAGCCAAACCGGTGGCAGCCCAACCGGAGGCGGAGGAGGACGGTAGATGGACGCGAAACAAGCGAATCGTGAACCGTTAATCCGAATCGATCAGTTGTCCAAGCAGTACAAGATGGGAGGCGAGACCGTCCATGCGCTGAGCGATATATCAATCCGCATCGATCATGGCGATTTCGTCGCCATTATCGGCCCTTCGGGTTCGGGAAAGTCGACGCTGATGAATGTCATCGGCTGCCTCGATTCGCCGACGACGGGAAGCTATTGGCTCGATAACGAGGAAGTGAGCCGGCTCAAGGAGAACAAATTAGCGGAGATCCGGAATCGCAAGATCGGCTTTATCTTTCAAGGCTTTAATCTGTTAAGCAAGCTCTCTGCCTATGAGAATGTGGAGCTTCCGCTGATCTACAGAGGCGTAGCGGGCAGGCTCCGCAAGGAACAGGCCATTGAAGCGTTGAGCAAGGTCGGGCTTGCGGACCGGGTTCATCATAAGCCGAGCGAATTATCGGGCGGCCAGCAGCAGCGTGTCGCGATTGCCAGAGCGCTGGCCGGCAATCCTCCGATTCTGCTCGCGGATGAACCGACGGGCGCGCTCGATACGCGTACGGGCGTCGAAGTGATGGGGTTGATGAAGCAACTGAACAAGCAGGGGCATACGATTGTCCTCATTACGCATGATTTGTCGATATCGCAGCAGGCTGGCCGCGTCATCCGCATTCAAGACGGACGCATCAGTGAAGAAGGCGGTGAGACGCGTGAACGTCGGACAAGCCCTTAAGATGGCCGTCAAAAGCATTCTAGGCAACAAAATGAGATCCTTGCTGACCATGCTTGGCATCATTATCGGCGTTACGGCCGTCATCTCGCTTGTTTCTCTCGGACAAGGCGCGACGAAGGCGGTCACGGATCAAGTCGCCAGTCTGGGAACCAATCTGCTGACCGTCAACATTACGGGCCGCGGAGCGACGACGACGATTACCTACCAGGAGGCGGAGGAGCTGACCGATAAGGGAGGCGTGGAATATGCCGCACCTGCCAATACGCAGAACGGCAATGTGAAATTCGGCACCGCCAGCGTTAGCGTCAGCGTAATCGGGACAACGCCGGATTATATCGATGTGCGGGATTATCAGATTGCGGCGGGTCGGTTTGTTTCGCAGATCGACTTGGATTACTATCAGAAGATCGCGCTGCTTGGATCCAGCACCGCGGAGGAATTGTTCGCAGGGCAAAATCCGGTTGGACAATCCGTTCTTATCAACGGCATCCGGTACAAGGTTGTCGGATTGCTGGCGGAGAAAGGCAGCTCGCTGAGCGGCTCGAATGACGATGTGGTCATCATTCCGATTACTTCCTCCGAGCGGCTGTTTAAATCCAAGGGCGTGAGGACGATCTACGTGCAAGTCAAGGAAGCGGACCAGATGAAGACGGTCGTCTCTGAGCTGGAAGCAGGGCTCGCCAAGACCTTCCGCGGGAACACGAACAGCTACCGGGTATTCAATCAGCAGGATGTGCTGGATTCGTTCAGCAGCATATCCGCTACGCTCTCCGTTGCGCTAGGAGGCATAGCGGCCATCTCCTTGCTGGTTGGCGGGATCGGGATTATGAACATAATGCTCGTCTCTGTAACGGAGCGCACGAGGGAGATCGGCATCCGCAAAGCGATCGGAGCGAAGAAGAAGGACATCATGATCCAGTTCCTGATCGAATCCGTTGCGCTTAGCGGACTGGGCGGATTGCTTGGGGTCGGTCTGGGCATCGCGATTGCGCAGTTCGCCTCGAAGGCCTTGAACATGGGCGTGTCCCTGTCGATTCCCGTGATGATGCTCGCCTTCGGCTTCTCCGTCTTCATCGGCGTCGTATTCGGCTTGTTTCCGGCCAACAAGGCATCGAATTTGAAGCCGATCGAAGCGCTGCGGTTCGAATAATAAGGCCGATATCACAACAAATCATTCGGTCAATACAACAAAGCCACCATCTGCTGTACGAGAGCAGATGGTGGCTTTATTTTATCCGCTTGCCTGTGCAACCTTCTTCTGAACGGCCTCCTCCAGCCGCTGTTTCTTCAACAGCATCGCTGCGATGAGCAGCATCGATCCATTAATGATGAATACCCAGCGGATCGGAATCCAGCCGCCGAGCACCCCGCCGATTATCGGTCCGAGCATCGTCGCGAGCTGGGTGCCGGATTGATTCAAGCTGAAAGCGCGGCCGCGGAACGATGGATCCGTCACCTGGACGATCATCGCATTAATCGACGGATAGACGGCTGCGAAGAACAAACCGTACACGAAGCGCAGTATTCCGAATTCGACATAGTGGCCGACGAAGAACTGAAGAATGTTCCCGATCCCGCCGCCGAGCAAGCCGATAAAGAGCACATTGGAGAAGCCGAGCTTGCTGCCGGCTTTGCCCCAGCGCGGCGCGGCAATAAGTGTCGCTATTCCAACCGCCGAGAAGATAATCCCCGATTTCAGCGATGCTTCCCCCTGCTCCACGCCCAGCTTCATGACATATACCGTCAGGAGGGGTTCCAAAATCATAACGGAGAACGTACCCAGCGCCGCAACGCTTAGAATGACGACGAAGGTCCGGTTGGACAAGGCTTGCTTCAAGTCGTCGCGAATCGACGGGCGCACGGCCGAACGATTAAAATTCATCTCTTTGGCAAACAGGGTTGCAATGAGCGCAGCGACGAGCACGACGCCCCCGGAGAACAGAAACGCCTCCCGGTTTCCCCAATAGTGGCTCACCACGCCGCCGACGAGCGGACCGATAATGCCTCCCGTTGCGCCTGCGGTTGCCATAATACCTAGCGCATAGCCTGTCTTCTCCTCCGGCGTATTGGTTGCGACAAGCGCAATCGCTGCAGGCACATACCCGGCAAGCAGCCCTTGAAATATCCGCAGGAGAAGGAACAAATACGGATCATAGATAAAGAAGGTGAGGCAGTAGAGTACGGCAAGACTGAAGCCGGAGCGGATCAGCATCGGCTTCCGGCCGTACTTATCCGCGAGCGATCCCCAGAACGGGGAGATGAGCGCGCTGGCTAGAAACGTGATGCCGAACGCAAAGCCGGACCACAATTCGAGATTGCTGTTAACGCCCAGTTCCGTGTGAAGAAAGATTGGAATGAACGGAATGGAGATGGAGTAAGCGGTACTGCAGAAGAATACGCCTGTCCATAACACGATCAAATTCCGTTTCCATGAAAATCCCATGCGTATCACATCCTTATGTCGGCACAATGACGCCTGTTATAATTCATTCTTGCTGAATCGGTCCTGAACAATCGGTCATTCTATCATACACCTATTCGCTGATATTGGTAATGACCTAAGGGTCCAAGTTTAAGCCGCTTGTCTGTCCGGCATAATGAAGTTTGTAGGATAAGTTCCGCTATAAGGAAAGGATGAAGAATTGCCATGAATGTAGATTGTGCGATCGTCGGCGGAGGTATCGCCGGCCTGCAGGCGGCCATTCAACTGGGCAGATACCGGCGCAATGCGCTGGTAATCGATGCTCATGACGGGCGCTCTGTCTTGTGCCGGAGCTATAACAATTTGTTGGGATGGCCCGAAGGGGTCAGCGGTCAGGAGCTGCGGGAGCTGGGACGGAGCCAGGCGGAGAAGCTGGGCATTAAATTTATGCAGGCCCGGGTGGAGAAGGCGGAACGTTCGGGTGAGCTGTTTCAGCTGACGACGGACAGCGGGACGCGTATCCAGACAAAGCGGCTGCTGCTGGCGACAGGGATCATGGATCGTCTGCCGGAGCTGCCCGGGCTGCTGCCTTGTTTAGGGCGCAGCATCTACGTCTGTCCGGATTGCGACGGCTATGAAATATCCGGCAAGCGAACGGTCGTGCTAGGTTCAGGACAGGTTGGCGCGGAGATGGCGATTACGCTTGCTTATTGGTCGCAAGACCTTATCTATATCAACCATGAGGCCGCCGATATCGACGAGCAGCAGCGGGAGCGGCTGCAGGCGCTGGGTATCGATTATGTCCATGAAGCGGTCGCAAGCTTAATAACGGATGGGGATGAGCTTCGCGGACTCGTGCTGGACAGCGGCAGACGAATCGCGGCGGATAAAGGCTTTGTTGCGATGGGGGGCAATCAGGTCCGGTCGGAGCTGGCGCAGCAGCTGGGCGTTACTCTCCATGATAATCGGCATATATTGGCCAATCCCCGGACGAAAATGACCAACGCGATCCATGTTTGGAGCGCGGGCGACGTCGTGGCGCACTCCGAACAGGTATCCATCGCGATGGGCGACGGGGCTCAGGCGGCGATATGGATGCACAAAAGCTTGCTTGGCATACCGGTGCCAACTGGCGAACAAGAATGAAATCCTTATTTTGGGCCACACTAAGCGCACCGTAATTTACCTCTTGTTCGATGCATGAGAAGGAGAACAAATGAGCACAAAAGCAGACATCACGGATACGGATACGCCCTTGCTTCCACATCTTGACGATAATATTGCCATGATTCAGAATGCGCTCGGCTGCAGTCCGGATCTCATCGTAAAGAACTTCCAATGGGGAGATCATTGGCGGGCGGCGCTGCTCTATATCGACGGGATGGTTGACTCGGCGGTCATGCACGATACGATTATCGCGCCTGTGCTCTCCTTAAGGAATGACGGCGCGAATTTTCAGCCGCAGCCGGGCGTGAGCGCGCTGCTGGCGCTGAAAGACGATGTGCTATCTGCGGGCAATATTAATGAAGTTGAGCAGCTGATGCCGCTATTCAACGCCATGTTCTCCGGCGATGCCATTCTGCTGCTGGACGGATCGGCGACAGCGCTTCGAATCGACGTCTTCGGGATCGAGGAACGCACAGTGAGCGAGCCGATAACGCAGTCGGTCATTCGCGGCCCGATGGAAGCCTTCACGGAGAACTACCGGAAGAACGTCGTGCTGATTCGCCGCAGAATCAAGGATCCGAATTTATGGATCGAATCCAGACAAATCGGACGCGTGACGAAGACGCAGGTCGGCATCGTATATTTGCGCAATGTCGCGGAGGACAAGATCGTTCGGGAAGTGCGACAGCGCCTCGATAAGATTGATATTGACGGAATTCTGGAGAGCGGCTATATCGAAGAATTAATCCAGGATAAGACGCTGACCCCGTTCCCGACGATCAACAATACCGAGAGGCCCGATGCGGTCGCAGCTGCGCTGCTGGAAGGCAGAGTAGCCATCGTGATTGACGGCACGCCCTTCGTTCTGACGGTACCGGGCTTGTTCGTTCATTTCTTTCAATCGGTGGAGGACTACTATCAACGCGCGGATATCAGTACGCTGCTGCGGGTGATTCGGATGATCAGTTTCTTTATCGCTATGCTGGCGCCGTCCTTCTACATTGCCATTACGACGTTTCATCAGGAGATGCTGCCTACAGGGCTGTTAATCAACCTGGCAGCCCAGCGGGAAGGCGTCCCGTTCCCGGCATTCATCGAAGCGCTGATGATGGAAGTGACGTACGAAATTCTGCGCGAGGCAGGGGTCAGAATGCCGCGGACGGTCGGACAAGCCGTATCGATCGTCGGCACGCTTGTAATCGGACAGGCGGCGGTCGAAGCCGGCATCGTGTCGGCGGCCATGGTTATTATCGTGTCCATCACAGCCATCGCAAGCTATGTCATTCCAACGACCAATATGTCGATCACCATCCGGATGATCCGCTTCCTGCTCATGGGATTATCCGCTTCCTTCGGGATGTATGGCATGCTGATCGGTATCATCGCCATGGTTATCCATTTATGCACGCTTCGTTCGTTTGGCGTTCCATATATGCTGCCATTCGGACCTTTCGTGATGAAAGACCAGAAGGATACGATATTCCGGATGCCTTGGTCCAAGATGATTATGCGGCCCAGCCTGATGAATCGAGAAAATCCGCAAAGACAGCGGAAAAAGCCTGCGGTGAACAAGGGAGAGTAGTGTATGATCCGGTTCTGCTTGTCCGCAATAATAGGATTGCTCCTATGCAGCCTTCTGGCCGGGTGCTGGAATCGCCGCGAATTAAACACACTCGGTATTCAGCTGGGTGCGGCGATCGATATGAAGGACGGCGAGTATCGAGTCGCCGTTCAGGTGGTCGATCCGGCGGAGGTCGCTTCCAAATCGAAGGGAGGCTCGAAGCGAGTACCGGTAACGATGTACACCGCGACAGCACCGACGATTCTCGAAGCGTACCGCAAGCTGACGACGATAAGCCCGCGCAAAATATATGCAAGCCATATCCGTGTATTGGTATTGGGTGAGTCGCTGGCCAGAGACGGAATTGCGAATGTAATCGATCTTCTGTGGCGTGATCCGGAGCTGCGGACGGACTACTACATCATGGTCGCCAATGGGCAAGAGGCGAAGAATATCCTTCATATTTTGACCCCCTTAGAGGATATACCGGCTACGAAGCTGTACAAATCGCTGGATACTTCATCCAAAGCATGGGCGGTCACGAATGCCTTCACTATGGATAAGTTAATCGAGCAGTTGGTTTCCGAAGGAGGAAATCCGGTTTTGACCGGCATAAAGGTTATCGGCAATCAAAGGATGGGCGAGAAACAGTCTAATGTTGAGTCCATTGAACCGGCAACTCAGTTGAAGTTTACGAAGCTGGCTGTGTTTCGGAAGGACCGGTTAATCGGCTGGCTTAACGAGGAAGAAAGTAAAGGCTATAACTACATTATGGGCAATGTCAAAAGCACTGTGGGCCATATAACCTGTCCGAAGGGCGGATATCTCGACCTGGAAGGGGTCCATTACGAAACCAAAATAGAGGGGAACGTTATGAACGGAGAGCCCTTTATCAATATTAAGATGAAGACGATGTCTAATATTGCCGATGTGGAATGCAACATCGATATTGAAGATACTCATATCATTCGAAGGCTGGAGGATGAGGAGGAGAGGAGACTGACGGAGATTATGAGAAAGACCATTGTAAAGCTGCAGAAAGACTATAAGGTTGATTCGCTCGGATTTGGACAAGCCATCTATCGTTCAAACCCGAAGGCGTGGAAGAAGCTGAAACGGGATTGGGACGAGCGGTTTACCCGGTTAAAGGTGAATATTTCCGTCGATGCCCGTATTCAAGGAACGGGATCCGTGAACAATTCCATTCTTAGTGAAATCAAGGAATAGAGCGCCATGCCGGAAGTAATTCTCTTCTCCGCCTTTGTTCTGGCTGTAGGTGTTTATGAGGTGCCAAGACTCGCGCGCAAGCGTTTCAGGAGAGAAGCGGTCATCGTCTCATTCCTGCTTCTGGCCGGATTGGTCTTGGGCATCGCTGCGCTAAAACTCGTGAAGATTCCTAGTCCGCTGGGTATCTTGCAATTCATCTATCAGCCCATTAGCAGCTGGTTTTTTCAAAAATAACCGGTAGAGGGATCGTGATGACATGTGCTTGATAATGTGAAAATAAGTATCCGGCAAATGACAGCGCTAGTCATCTTCATGAGTATAGGAGACTCCATTCTCGTCCTGCCGACTATCATCGCGGCAACATCCAAACAGGATGCCTGGATATCGGCGGTGATCGGTATTGCTGCCGGTATGCTTATCGCATCGATCATATTGCTGCAGTACCGGGTTAATCCAAGTGCTAGTCAAATCGAGCTTAATTTGAAGGTGTTCGGCAAATGGATCGGTTGGCCGCTTTCCCTGCTGTTCGTGGTACATTATCTATTGATGACATCCGCAATCATTAGGGAAGTCGGCAGTTTCATGACCACCATGATGATGCCGGAAACGCCGATATGGAGCATTCAGGCGATACTCCTCCTAATCTTGGTGAGTGGTGTGAGGAGCGGCTTAGAGCCGATCGTGCGGACAGGTGAAATCTTCCTTCCGCTCTATCTATTGTTTTTCGCCGCTTTGATCATCCTCATTCTGCCGGAGACGAAGCTGGATCATCTCAAACCCTATCTCGGCGAAGGAATCATTCCCACTGTGCAGGGCTCTATTTATCTGGCCGCTTACTCCTTCTCTGAACTGATCGCTCTGGCGATGGTGCTTCCGAATGTTCGTCCGGGCAAAAACTTGACCAGGGATTTTATGCTGGCTGCGTTATTCGGCGGCTGCTCAATCCTGGCTGTAATCCTCGGAACCATTCTTGTGTTAGGTCCCTATATCACGGCACATCAGAATTACCCGGCGTATGCCCTCGCGAAGAAAATAAGCATCGGTCAGTTTTTGGAACGGGTAGAGGCCATCTTTGCGATCATGTGGATTATCTCGACTTATTTCAAATGCACCATCTATTTCTATGCATTGAATGCAGGCATTACGCAGCTGTTCAAGCTTCGGGATAACCGCTCATTGACGATCCCGCTGGGGATCCTCCTGTTTGGCACCGCCTATGCCCTATCCCCGAACGCGGTTCTTTACAACGAATCGCTCAAATTGTATTGGCCATTCTGGGACTTGACGTTCAGCATGGTTTTTCCTCTGGGGCTTATTGCCGTGTATGGGATTCGAAAACTTGCAAGGGGATAGAAGGGAGGCCGAAGGATAAGAACGGGATGCGTCGGTATAATAAGCGCGATACGAGGAAGAAGCAAGCCGCATCCGCTGCAGCTTGCTTCTTCTTGTCGATTCAGTTCGTGCCGGCTATGTATTGAGAATAACCTTTTGCCCGACTTCCAGCCCTTTGATGATTTCGACCTCGCGGTTCGTCGTCAGGCCCGTCTCGACGTCGATTTCCTTCACGCGGTCATTCTCCATGACCTGAACATAATTCCGGCCCAGATAGTTGCGCAGTCCATTCCGTGGAATGACGATGACATTGTCCCGCTTCTCCATGAAGATTTTGAAATCCGCATATTCGCCAATTTTCAGCGGAATGTTGGGCAGCGACGGGATACCGATGATAAGCGATTTGGCGTTGCGCCTGTTCACGCTTTCCACATCGCTTTTCGGTGCGGTCGTAGGTGTTTGCAATACTTTGCCCGAGTATTTTGTCTTCTTGATCGTCACTTCGACACCCATGTCTACCTTCGCGCCGACCAGCGATTTGGCTTCAGTAGCTTCATAGACCAGATCAACGTCATTCGGATCCGCTATGACCGCGACCGTTCGCAGCGCTTCGACCCCTTCTCCGGTCCGCAAGCTGTCCACATGGGTAACGATACCGTCCATAGGCGCGAACAGCAGCGCCTTGTTGTACTCCTTCTCCAAAGAGTCCAGTACCATGCGCTCGCCCTTCAGGTCGAGTTCCCGGAGCCTGATGTCGTCCGTGCTCAGCTCCGATGTGGTGGCTTCGAATAATTGAATATTCCTCTTCTCCACGTTGAGCTTCTGCAGCTTGATCCGCATCGGCAAATCGCCGGTATCGAGCTCGGCGATCGGCTGGCCGGCTTTGACAAGATCGCCGACATTAACGAATAAATTTTTGAGACGTCCTCCCGTTTCCGGGAATGAGACGGAGATGTTGCGGCCGGATGTCGCCGTTGCCGTGGAGGTAATGAACCGCTCGATATTGCCGCGCTTCACCTCGACGATTTCATACTCCTTCTGAACCTTTTGCAGAACAGGGGGCTGCAGTGAATCTTCTTCTTCGGGCAGCAGCGAACAGCCAGGCAGAAGCGATAGGACGAGTGCAGCCGACGCCACGCGCTTCATTAGCTTTCGCTTGCTTATTCGTTGAATCATCGGTACAATGTTCCTCCTCCGGGGCGGCCTATATATTCTATTAATCCTGTTTTCGGCGAAAGCCGTTTCTTCTTATTCCAAGAATAAAGGGGGACAGGAGCAGTGTCAACGTTTACATTTCCAATTATAGGGGAAATCTCCTCATCAGGCCCCATAAAATTATACTTCTATGAATGATTGTCACCTATACGTATGTATGCTAATCTTGCTTGTAGATTCTACAGCGAAGGGTGTGGGGGCATGGCAGCGGGAGCTACAACAAAGGCAGCTGCGGTTCAAACGGGCACAGTGTATGCCATCTTATTCGCGATCAGCTCGGTACATATGTTGAATGACACCATGCAAGCGATTGTAACGGCGATGTTCCCGGTCGTCCGTACATCGCTTGACCTGTCTCTCGGGCAAATTGGATGGGTGGCGTTCGCCCTGAATATGACTTCATCGGTCATGCAGCCGGTAGTCGGCTTCTTATCAGACAAGCGGCCCGCTCCGTGGATGCTGCCGTTCGGAATGGCTCTAAGCCTGATCGGGGTAGCGGGGCTTGCGTATTCGCCCGGGTTCTGGGCGCTAATGCTGGCGGTTGTATTCGTTGGGCTGGGATCGGCTATCTTTCATCCGGAAGGGTCGCGGGTCGTATATTTCGCGGCGGGCGGGCGGCGCGGCTTGGCGCAATCGATCTATCAGGTGGGAGGTAATGCAGGCAGCTCATTGGCACCGCTAATGACCATCTTCATCTTCGTGCCATTGGGCCAGTCCGGTGCGATATGGGGGACGCTGCTTGCCGCGGCGGCGATCATTATTCTGATCCGCGTCGTTCCTTGGTACCGTTCTCAGCTTGTCACACACGGCAAGCCGGTGAAACGGGCGGCGAAAGCGCCGGAGAGTGGGGATGCCAAGCAGGTGCGCCAGAATGTTGGAGTTGCTCTATTCCTGCTCATCCTGCTCGTATTTGCGAGATCGTGGTATACAACCGGAATCTCGACGTATTATCAAATCTACTTGGAAGATTTCCGGGATTTCTCGCTGCGGGCGGCGCAGGTGCCGATCTTTCTCTTCATGGCAGCAGGCGTGCTCGGCACCTTCTTGGGCGGTATTCTGGCCGACCGGTTCGGCCGGAAGCGGATGATACTGATTTCCATCGGGGGAGCGGCTCCGTTCGCGTTACTACTCCCTTATTTGCCATCATTCTTGATTTATCCCGTTATATTCTTGCTGGGCGTCATCCTGCTCTCCGGATTTTCCGTAAGCGTCGTCTACGCGCAGGAGCTTCTCCCAGGCAAGGTTGGCATGGCTTCAGGGCTCATTACCGGCTTGGCCTTCGGAATGGGGGCGATCGGGGCGGTGATCATTGGAGAAGCGGGCGATATATGGGGACTTGACCGCGTTCTGACCTGGTCGAGCTTTCTGCCGCTCCTCGGACTTCTCGCCTTTGCGCTGCCGCCGGACCGGCGGGAATGAACCTTGAGGCTATGGAGGCGAGCCGCTGCATGCATGCAGGCATTCCGATGAAATGGCTGCTTTAAGCTGTCGAGATTTATCCGACAGCTTTTTTGTGCATTTTTGGATGATATCCCTTCCCGAATGTCCGCCGCTTTTTTTGAAAGGCGCAGAATGAATGCGAATGAGCGAGCAAGACGGATATTTATAGGAATGTAAGCGCTGCTTATGCGCGATAATCGAGCGGAAAAGCCGTATTATCAGCTTCAGGTTCGCTTTACAGAGATTCGAAGCAGGAGTAAGATTCAATTCATCGAATCTTCTTGTTCTTACCATTTTCGGAGGCCTCCGAGCAGGAGAACGATTTGAAACCGATAGCAGTTATGTTTCAGTCATAGCATTAACCGTCTTTATCGCTGAGTCCTTCTGATTTCGAAGAAGGAGCGGGGGAACCAACGGCCAGCAAGCAGTACGATGCGTATTGCTGAAGCCATGGGGTGAATCTTGGAATGGGAGACTGATCCAGGTAGGGCGACTCTCGCGCCCGAATCCGTCAGCTAACCTCGTAAGCGTATAGGGAGAGGCAACATTAACACGTGCAGTCGCAGCTCGGGATGAATTTGTCTAATGGAAGAAACTAACGTCGCCCCCAGGAATGGTGCGAGCCGTTTCTTCTTGTGCCCTCTAAGGGGTACGGCAGAATTCTTCCTTGCTGTGAATCGTTGAAGCCACGGGTCATGTTCCTCATGCCCGCAGGCTTCTTTTTTCATGCTCAGAATGGGTAAAAATTGAATATTAGGGATGAATAGGGAGAATTTAAGCATGAGCGATATAGGGATGCTTGTCATGCTGGCAGCGGGATTCGCGCTAGCAGCCGGTTTTGCCAACTGGTGCGGTAAAGTGATTGAAGATGCGGGAGGGAACGAAGCATGATTGTGACGCTTATCCTTACTTTGCTTGTATTCATGTATTTGGTTTATGCACTGATTCACCCGGAGAAGTTCTAGGAGGCTGTTGATCAATGGATATCTTGCAAATCGTCATCGTCATTATTGTCCTGATGCTGCTGGTAAAGCCGCTGGGCACGTATGTCTATCATGTGTTCTCGAATGAATCGAATTGGACGGACCGCATATTCGGAGGCATGGAACGGGCGATCTATAAGCTGATCGGGCTGAAGAAGCGGGAAGGCATGACGTGGAAGATTTATGCGCTTAGCATCATCGCCACCAATGTCGTGCTTGTCGCGATCGGTTATTTACTGCTGCGGGTACAGGGCGGATTATGGCTTAACCCGAGCGGTAACGGAAATATGGAATCAACGCTTGCTTTCAATACGATTATCAGCTTTGTGACCAACACGAACCTGCAGCATTACAGCGGGGAGTCTGGCGTTACCTACCTCACCCAGATGGCCGTCATCACGATGATGATGTTCACGTCGGCAGCCACGGGATTCGCCGTTGCGGTCGCTTTCGTGCGGGGGATCACGAGCAAAGGGACGACGATCGGCAACTTTTTCGAAGACTTCGTGAAAGGGATCATGCGGATCTTCCTGCCCTTCTCGTTCATCATGACGCTCGTTCTTGTGGCGCTCCAAGTCCCGCAGACGCTAAATCCGACCCTCGTCGTTACTACGCTGCAAGGTGTTACGCAGCATATTCCGCTGGGGCCTGTAGCATCGCTGGAGACGATCAAGCATATCGGTACGAACGGCGGCGGGTTCTTCGGCGTCAACTCGGCGCACCCGTTCGAGAATCCGAATGGCATTACGAATGTGCTTGAGATTCTCATGATGTGGGCGATGCCGGCATCGTTGCCCTATATGTTCGGGCGCTTCGCACGGAATACGAAGCAGGGCTGGGTTATTTTCACCGCCATGATGGCACTCTTCCTTGTCTTCCTCTCGCTCACTTACTTCTCGGAGAAGGCGGGTAGCCCTGCGATGAACGCCATGGGCTTCGATGCATCGCAAGGTAGCATGGAAGGCAAGGAGGTGCGCTTCGGCATCGCTCAATCCGCCTTGTTCACGACGGTGACGACCGCGGCCACTACCGGCAGCGTCAATAACATGCATGATACGCTCACGCCGCTTGGCGGTATAGCCCCGCTTGCCCAGATGATGTTGAACTGCGTATTCGGAGGCAAAGGCGTCGGGCTGATCAATATGCTGATGTACGCCATGCTGGGGGTATTCATCTGCGGGCTTATGGTCGGGCGGACGCCGGAATTTCTAGGCCGCAAGATTGAACCGCGCGAGATGAAGCTTCTCGCCATTGCCATCCTGGTGCATCCGTTGATCATTCTGGCTCCGACGGCGATAGCCTTCTTGACCGACCTGGGCAGCGGCTCGATAACCAATCCGGGCTTCCATGGGATTTCTCAAGTCTTGTACGAGTACACCTCTTCGGCCGCCAATAACGGGTCCGGTTTCGAAGGACTAGCG
Source organism: Paenibacillus spongiae (assembly GCF_024734895.1). Lineage (NCBI taxonomy): Bacteria > Bacillati > Bacillota > Bacilli > Caryophanales > Paenibacillaceae > Paenibacillus > Paenibacillus spongiae. The sequence continues at coordinate 5,785,441 of NZ_CP091430.1, read as the reverse complement.
GATAACACGCCGTTCTGGAACATTACGACCGGATTGGTCATGTTCTTCGGCCGGTACATCTCCATGATGGCTATGCTAGCCGTCGCCGGATCGTTCGTCCGCAAGACGCATGTACCGGAGACGATCGGGACATTCCGTACGGATAATGCGCTATTCACGGGGATTATTATCGGGACGGTGCTGTTGATTGGCGCACTAACATTTCTTCCGGTCATTGCGCTGGGGCCGGTTGCGGAATATTTAACGCTTCGTTAAGTGAGGGGAAGAGAAGATGAAACAACAACTGCAGCAACGTAAAAAGCTGCTGACGGGCGATATCGTCAAGCAGGCTGTAATCGATAGTATCATCAAGCTGAACCCGGCGTCCATGATCCGGAATCCGGTCATGTTCATCGTTGAAATCGGAACGTTCCTCGTGCTGCTTCTAACCCTGTTTCCAAGCTGGTTCAATGCTGAGGAACGGTTCGCGTTCAATCTGACCGTGTTCCTGATTCTGCTGGTAACCGTTCTGTTTGCGAACTTTGCCGAAGCGCTCGCCGAGGGCAGGGGGAAGGCGCAGGCGGACTCGCTGAAGAAGACGAAGCGGGAAGTGGCTGCGAACAAGCTGGTCAATGGTGAGATAACGGTCATACAAGCATCGATGCTTCGCAAAGGAGACACTGTCATCGTAGAGCAGGGAGAGATGATTCCGGGCGACGGCGAAGTGATCGAAGGGCTTGCCTCGGTTGACGAATCGGCGATTACGGGTGAATCCGCACCTGTGATTAAAGAAGCGGGAGGCGATTTCAGCTCGGTCACAGGAGGTACCCGGGTCGTCAGCGACCGTATCGTCGTTCGCATTACGAGCGATCCGGGCGAGTCGTTCATCGACCGGATGATTTCGCTCGTTGAAGGGGCGAAGCGGCAGAAGACTCCGAATGAAATCGCGTTAAATACGCTTCTTATCAGCCTGACGCTCATTTTTCTGATCGTGGTGGTCACATTGGCGCCGATCGCGAAGTATGTCGGCGTGGATTTGGAAATCCCGGTGCTGATCGCGCTGCTCGTCTGCCTGATCCCCACCACAATCGGCGGTCTCCTGTCCGCAATCGGCATTGCGGGGATGGATCGCGTGACGCAGTTCAATGTACTGGCGATGTCGGGCAAAGCGGTTGAAGCTTCCGGGGATATCAACACGATGATTCTCGATAAGACTGGCACGATTACGTACGGAAACCGGATGGCGAGCGAATTCGTGCCGGTCGGCGGCGCAGCGGCTGAAGAGATTGCGGCATGGGCGGCTATCAGCTCCTTGCAGGACGAGACGCCGGAAGGGCGCTCTGTGCTTGAGCTTATGAACAAACAAGGGTTCACGTATGACGCGGCAATCGCGGAAGGAGGCCAGTTCATCGAGTTTAAAGCCGAAACGCGCATGAGCGGCGTTGACCTAACGAGCGGTCTGTCCGTTCGCAAAGGGGCGGTCGATGCCGTGAAGCAGTGGGTCGCAGTGCAAGGCGGCAAGCTTCCAAGCGACTTGGATGCGGTAACGGAACGCATTGCCTCGGCGGGAGGCACGCCTTTGGCGGTTGCGGCGGGTAACCGGATTTATGGGCTTATTTATTTGAAGGATACGGTGAAGCCAGGAATGAAGGAACGCTTCGACGAGCTCCGCAGAATGGGCATCCGTACTATCATGTGTACGGGGGATAACCCGCTAACGGCTGCGACGATTGCCCGTGAAGCGGGCGTGGACGATTTCATCGCGGAGAGCAAGCCCGAAGACAAAATCGCCGTCATACGTAGAGAACAAGCGCAAGGCAAGCTGGTCGCCATGACAGGGGACGGGACGAATGATGCTCCGGCGCTTGCGCAGGCCGATGTGGGACTTGCGATGAACAGCGGCACGGTCGCAGCCAAGGAGGCGGCGAACATGGTCGATCTCGATTCGGATCCATCCAAGATTATCGAGGTCGTGGCCATCGGGAAACAGCTGCTCATGACTCGCGGCGCGCTGACAACGTTCAGTATTGCAAACGATGTGGCCAAATATTTTGCCATTATCCCCGCGATATTCTTGCTCGCGATTCCCGAGATGAACGTGCTGAATGTCATGCGGCTCGGTTCGCCATACTCCGCGATTCTGTCGGCGCTCCTATTCAATGCGATCATCATTCCACTGCTCATCCCGCTTGCAATGAAGGGCGTAGCGTACAAACCGATGAGCTCGGCGAAGCTGCTTAGCCGGAATTTGGTCGTCTATGGGCTCGGCGGTGTTATCGCACCGTTTGTTGGAATCAAACTAATCGACATGATCGTCCATTTGTGGGTATAACAGATAATGGAAGTCGTGCTGCACTGCATAGAGCTTGGCATGCGGTGCGGTACGATTGCCACTAGGAGGAAGGTAACAATGAAGCAAGCTGTGAATATAGAACAAGATAGCGGTGGGGCATGGAGCGGATCGGTCTGGGCGGTTGCTGTTCGGGCGAGCCTGGTGTTTATCGTATTGTGCGGTTTGGTCTATCCGCTCGTGAGTACGGGAGCGGCTCAGCTTCTGTTCCCGGATCAAGCCAATGGCAGCGTGTTGGAGGACCGGGACGGTCTGGTTGTAGGCTCCGAATTGATCGGTCAACCGTTTACCGATCCGGCATATTTTCACGGGCGTATATCGAGTATCGATTACAAGGCGGAAGGATCGGGATCGAACAACTATGGACCATCTAACGCCGATTTGATCGCAAGAGTGGAGACATCGATGGAGGCGTGGCAGAAGGCGAATCCGGACGTACCGATCGACCGCGTGCCGATTGCGCTGCTGACGAACTCCGGTTCCGGACTGGACCCGCACATTACACCGGAATCGGCGAAGGTTCAAATTCCAAGAATCAGCAAGCTGACAGGGTTAACAGCGGAGCAGCTAACCAAGCTTGTAGATGAGCATACCGAAGAACGCGATCTCGGCGTGTTCGGCGATCCGAGAGTAAATGTGCTCAAGCTGAATATGGCGCTAAAAGAATACGTGAAATAGGATGAGATTTCACGCTATGGGATGGTGGGCTGATTGGAACCTCGTGCTCGCCATCCCTAGGATTCTTTTGTCCGGTATCAAGTGGTTCGGAAGGAGGATAGTGTAGGAAAAACCTCGTATAGCAGCTTATCTCCACTATCCCGTTGGCTCAGGAATGGAATGGCGATGATCATAGGATGAAATCTATAGGGTCATTATCTCTGTGGTTCAGGAGCGTTTCGGTGGTGCAGGAGAGGCTGGGTCTGTGGCTATGTTATGTGCACCATCCCGATGGCTCAGAGGACGAAGGAGGCTGAATCTCAGCAAAAAACTTTTTTGGTCACTATCCCTGTGGTTCAGTAGGTGTCGGTGAGGTGAGGCCTCGTCCAGCAGCTTATCACCACCATCTCTTTCGTTCAGGAAGGGTGTTGAAGGAGACGAGGTTCGGTCGACGATCTACTATCGCTATTGATGCCAGGAATTCATGGGATTAGCAATGAAATAGTCATCGGGCGGGTACGCTATTGTTGCAAAAAGTGCAATATTTCTGCGTTGGAGTTGGGAAGGTACGGCTGAAGCTGTATAAAATGCAACAATTCGGATTCAAAGGCCGGCTATGAGGGTGATTCTCTGTTTATTGTTGCAAAAAGTGCAATATTTACTTGTTCTTAGAGCGATACTGATGCAATTGTTGCACAAAATGCAGTAATTCCGCGCTGTAATCGAGAAGGGGCGGGGCTGGACTTGGATCGGACATCAGGTGCGCTAATGTTGAATATCGAACCGAATTGGGGAGGTAGCGGACACCAGAGCCGTTATTCATGCGAATATCGGAGGAAATGTGGTGACTTGGTGCCAATAGCGGATCTGATGTCCGAACGGTGCGTCAATATTAGGGGTTTGTCACAAATAACGGATTCTATGTCTGTGCAATGCAGGGGTAAGTGGACTGAACTTGGAACGGACATCAGGTACGCTAATGTTGAATATCGAGCCGAATTGGGGAGGTAGCGGACACCAGAGCCGTTATTCATGCGAATATCGGAGGAAATGTGGTGACTTGGTGCCAATAGCGGATCTGATGTCCGAACGGTACGTCAATATTAGGGGTTTGTCATTAATAACGGATTCTATGTCTGTGCAATGCAGGGGTAAGTGGGCTGAACTTGGATCGGACATCAGGTGCGCTAATGTTGAATATCGAGCCGAATTGGGGAGGTAGCGGACACCAGAGCCGTTATTCTTGCGAATATCGGAGGAGATGTGGTGACTTGGTGCCAATAGCGGATCTGATGTCCGAACGGTACGTCAATATTAGGGGTTTGTCACAAATAACGGATTCTATGTCTGTGCAATGCAGGGGTAAGTGGGCTGGACTTGGAACGGACATCAGGTACGCTAATGTTGAATATCGAGCCGAATTGGGGAGGTAGCGGACACCAGAGCCGTTATTCATGCGAATATCGGAGGAAATGTGGTGACTTGGTGCCAATAGCGGATCTGATGTCCGAACGGTGCGTCAATATTAGGGGTTTGTCACAAATAACGGATGCTATCTATATAGCCCCCTAATCCACTTGGACACTTCACCCACTTCAGATACACTAATAGATAAGCAGGTGAAGGTTCATGAAGAGACGGTTTCGGTGCCCCGTTCAAGTGAAGAAGGAGTTAGTGGTTGAAGTGTTATCCGGTTATCGAACAGAAGTGGTAGCACGTCAACACGGAATGTCCCCAAAAACGCTTAGTAACTGGGTCCGGCAATACCAGGATGAGGTGGACGAACTGATGGCAAAGAAACGTGACGATGCAGAAAAACTAAAGCAAGATGCAGCCGAACTGGAGGAGCTCCAGCAACGATATGACCAAGCGATCAAGCAGCTGGGTGAGAAGGAATTAGAGCTCAGCATATTAAGAGAGCTGGTAAAAAAAGCACCCCGACTGGAGACAGCGCTAGCATGGATTGAACGAGGTCATCCCGTTCGGACGGTGCTACGAATCTGTGATGTGCCTCGCTCCACGTATTACTACCACTTGCGGCATCCTGAAAGGCGGAAGCCTGTAAGTACGGGACGTTCGATTCCGGGCTATTCGTACGATAAAACAGGAAAAGTTGTCAGCGATATTCGGATAAAGACGTATTTACGACGTCTGTTTCAAGGGCCCAACGCATCTTTTGGCTACCGGAAAATGACCGTCTTGTTGCGTCGGAGATACCGGTTGGTCATCAACAAGAAGAAAGTGTACCGGCTTTGCAAGGAACTTCACCTACTTGCTCCACAGCGAGAAACAAGCCATTCCGTACCCAAAAAGATCGCGAATAACCGGACCGTTACAGGACCAAACCAACTGTGGCAGTTGGATATTAAGTACGGGTATATCGCCGGAGTGCGCCGACACTTCTACCTTGCAAGCATCATCGATGTGTTCGACCGTGCCATTGTGGCGTACCATCGGGGTAAAACATGCAGCACAAGTGATGTCATAAGGACGGTACAAAAAGCCTTACTGAAACGCAACATACATGAGCAAGCTGACAAGCTGGTGATTCGGACGGACAATGGGCCTCAGTTCATTAGCAAAGCCTTCTATGCCTTTTGTGAGCAGGCAGGCGTTGAGCATGAGCGTATCCCGAACCAAACGCCAAATAAGAACGCGTATATTGAATCGTTCCACAGCATTTTGGAGAGGGAATGTTACCTCCGCAATTGCTTTGAACGTTACGAAGAAGCTTTTGCTGAGGTCGATCGATTCATTCGTTATTACAACAATGATCGTATTCACGGCAGTCTTAAAGACTGGCCTCCCAAAGAATACTTACGTTTGGTTACCTCCGGAGCACTAAAACCGAAAGAAATTGCGCTATGATGTAATTTCGGTAGTATGAGCGTGGTTAGTGTCCAATATTAGGGGGTTGAACCGCTATGTCCACTTGCGATGAAGGTATGTGGGCTAGAACACGGAACTGAACGCGTCAACATTCTAGTTTGAATTAGTGTCCATAAGAGTGCGAGACCTGAGTGAAAGTGGACTGATCAAAGGGGATAGTGCCCATAAGAATGTGAGACCTGAGTGAAAGTGGACTGATCCAAGGGGATAGTGTCCATAAGAATGCGAGACCTGAGTGAAAGTGGACTGATCCAAGGGGATAGTGTCCATAAGAACGCGAGACCTGAATGAAAGTGAACTGACCCAAGGGGATAGTGCCGATAAGAATGCGAGACCTTAGTGAAAGTGGACTGATCCAAGGGGATAGTGTCCACAGGAATGTGAGACCTGAGTGATAGTGAACTGACCCAAGGGGATAGTACCGATAAGAATGCGAGACCTGAGTGAAAGTGAACTGATCCAGGGGGATAGTGTCCATAAGAACGAGAAACCTATACTTCGTGAACGGAGAGTATCCTATTAACTACAGCTTTGGGGGAGGGGGATTGAATTGCAATATCGGCGAAAAACGCCCGAGGAATTGCTGTTGTCGGTATCGCGGCTGCATCGGGGGCGGTTTAAAATCTGGATTGGAGCGATGACCGGTACGGGCAAGACCTATCGCATGCTGGGAGAAGGGCAGAGCTTGAAGCAGCAGGGGATCGATGTCGTCCTATGCGCGGTATCGACACTCAGCCGGCCGGAGACGACCGCCCAGCTGGCTGATTTGGAGCGGGTAGCCAGCATTCGTTGGGAGAAGGACGGAACGGTGCAGAAGGATCTCAATTTGGATGCTCTTCTGGAGCGCAATCCCGAGCTTGTTCTTGTCGACGGGCTTGCTCACCGCAATCGCCCGGGAGCCCGGTTTCCAACCCGTCTCGACGACATCAAGCATCTATTGAACAATGGAATCGGCGTTATGGCGACGGTCAACGTATACGAGCTCGAAGGCGTGAATATATTGGCGCAAAGGCTCACGGGCATTGTTGCGGAGGAGGTCCTGCCTGCTGATACGCTGGAGCTTGCGGACGAGGTGCAGCTCGTCGATGTGCCGCCGGAGACCATGCTGCAGCGGCTGGAGGATGGGGTGATCGGGAATGGCAGCGATCGTGCCTTGTTCGCGCGCGGTAATCTTGGCGTGCTGCGCGAGCTGACGCTGCGACTGGTCGCCGAGGATGTGAACGATTCGCTTGAGAAGCATCGTGAACGGATGGGCTTGATCGGACCATCCGGAGCATCGGAGCGGATTTTGGTCTTGACGCAATATCATTGGAACGGTTCGATCCACCTTCGAAGAGGGCAGCAGATTGCCAAACGGCTGAACGGCGATCTACTGACGGTAACCTTCGTGAAGCCGGGCAAAACGTTAACGAAGCTTCAATCGGCATTCCGGAAATCATTAATGAAGCTGGCAAACAAGCTGGGGGCGGATCATGAAGAGCTTCCGCTGCGGTCGAGAAGGCGGCTTCCGGCGGATTTGCTGCGCTACGCTCTCCAGAAAGGGGTAACGCGCATCATTCTTGGACATTCCAAGCAGAACCGCTGGGAGGAACTGCTGTACGGTTCTGTTACCCAAAGGCTGCTCCGCGGCAATGAGCACATCGATTTGTTCTATATCGCGGATCGGGCCGAGTATGAGGGGGAACGGATTATGCCGGCGAGGCGCGAAGTCCGAAGCGCCAGGTCCGGATACCGGAGATTGAGCGAGGAAGAGGTGGAGGAGCAGATTGCGGCGATACGCCGCGGGCGGCTTCGCATCTATATCGGAGCTGCTCCAGGTGTCGGCAAGACCTATCGCATGCTGAAGGAAGGCAATACGCTGCTCGGCAAAGGGATCGATGCCGTCGTCGGCTTGCTCGAAACGCACGGCCGTCTCGAAACGGCACAGCAGCTCGGCAATCTGCCTGTTATTCCACGTCTTCAAACGGAATACCGGGGCGCGATGCTGGAGGAAATGGATACCGATGCCATCATCGCCCGTAATCCGGAGGTAGTTCTTGTCGATGAGCTGGCTCATACGAATGTGCCTGGAAGCAAGAACAAGAAGCGATACGAGGATGTCTTTCGTCTCCTCGATGCAGGCATTACGGTGATGACAACGGTTAACGTGCAGCATTTGGAAAGTTTGAACGATGCCGTACAGCAGCTTACAGGCGTACGCGTGCGGGAGACGGTACCCGACTGGGTTCTGCAGCAGGCCGAAGAGGTGGAGCTGATCGATGTCACGCCGCAAATGCTTCAGCAGCGAATGCGGCAGGGAAAGATCTACGGCAAGGAGAAGGTAGAGCAGGCGCTCGGCGCTTTTTTCAAAATCGGCAACCTGATTGCACTGCGTGAGCTGGCTTTGCGGGAAATCGCAGACAATGTGGACGAACGTCTCGAGGCATGGGACCGCAAGAGCGCCCTTCGGGGACCGCTGCGCCGTCAAGAGGTGATCTTCGTCTGCGTATCGGCCAGTGATCTGGCATTAAGACTCGTACGGCGCGGGTTTCGGATCGCGCACCGGCTTAAGGCGGCCTGGCATGTCGTCCATTCCGACGATGGAGCTCCAGATCCGAACGGATTGAAGGCGAAGAACCTGGAAGCGCTTCGCACACTGACAGAGCGGCTTGGCGGCCGGTTTGAAGTGATTGCGGCTTCGGAAGGAAAGGGCGTGGCGGACACGCTGCTGGCGCATTCGAGAAGCTTGAAAACCACGCAAGTGATCGTTGGTCAGAGCGGCAATCATAGCCGCAGCAGGAGACTGCTGCTGCGAATGCGGCATGATGACGTTGCGCGCCGTCTGCTGCGCAGCGCCAGACATATCGATTTGCTTGTCGTGAGCGAGGATCGTTGAAGCAAGCAAGCAACGAACAAATGGATGAACAAACGAATGACACGGCCTGGAAACCTGCAGCTATCGGATCATTATCTGATAGCCGCAAGCTTCCAGGCTTTTCTTGCTTTCAACCGGAAAATGTATATTGTCGATAAGACATAAGGCGGCTGGAAATTCATCGTTTTAATAATATGTCATATTGTATTATTATATTGACAGGTTAAGGTGGAGTGTGTAAGCTAACCTTAAATCACCTGTATTGTTTAATTAGGAAGTGTGGGCATATTATTTCATTTTTGCAGGATCTATAGCATAAATGTTCTATTGTTTTGAATGACGGGTAAAAAGGTATTGGCTTGTCCTTGGCAGAACCATTTGCAGGGCATCTTTATTACCGGTCCCTTACCGGTTTCGATTACCGCCGTGAAGGGGACGAGAGTCTGTCTTTCACAGTTCACGCGGAGGGTGGAGGGCTTCGGCTGCTTCCCTGGTCTTGAAGCAGTTGTCTGTGCAAATACGGTGGATTATTGGAGGGAGAATCGGTTATGAGTAAAGAAACAAACGGCATCGAAACGATACACGTGGTCTCGCAAACACACTGGGACCGGGAATGGTATCAGGATTTTCAAGGGTTTCGGGCTCGACTCGTGTACATGATCGACGAGTTGATCGATCATATGGAGAAGGATCCGGAATATAAGCATTTTATGATGGACGGACAGACGATCGTACTGGACGATTATTTGGAAATCCGGCCGGAGAACCGCGAGCGGCTGCAGAAGCTGATCCAAGCGGGACGTATCGATATTGGCCCGTGGTATGTCATGCCCGATGAATTTCTCGTCAGCGGGGAATCATTGATCCGCAACATTCAGAAAGGGATGAGCCAATCGCGCTCATGGGGCGTGGAGCCCATGATGTCCGGGTTTGTCGTCGATATCTTCGGCCATAACAGCCAGATGCCGCAAATTCTGCAGGGCTTCGGCATCGATAATGCCGTCTTGTTCCGGGGCTTTCACGGCGATGCCGACCCGTCCGAAATATGGTGGGAAGGCGCCGACGGCAGCCGCGTATTGGGTCTCAAGCTGGATGAGGACCGCAGCTATAGCGATTTTTATTTTGCCTTCCGCTGGCCCTTCTTTGACCGGGACGATGCCTATGAGGCGCATAAGGAAGAGCTGATCGACCGTGCCGTGGCGCATATGGCGTTCAAGAATCGGCGGACGACGACGACGGTGGGGATCGGCATGGATGGCGTCGATCATGTGGAGATTGAACCGCAGCTGCCTCTGCTCATCAAACTGTTGAACGAGACGGACCGCTTGAACGTTACCTTCATACACTCCAGCCTTGAGAAGTACCTGGAGGAGCTGCGCAGTAAGCTCGGCGAGCTGCGGGTGTATAAAGGCGAACAAAAAGCGCTGGCATATAACGGCGTCAACAACTGGGTGCCGGAGAATACATTATCCTCCCGCATTCATCTCAAACAGCACAATTATAGTTGCGAGACGCTCCTGGAAAAGTGGGCTGAGCCGCTTGGCGTCATGACATCGCTGGAGGGCCGCCCTTATTCGGCCGGTTTTCTGAATAAGGCGTGGGAGCATCTGCTGCAGAACCATCCGCATGATTCCATCTGCGGCTGCTCGATTGATCAGGTTCATCAGGATATGATCTATCGTTTCGATCAATCCCGCTTAATCAGTGAACAGATGATCAAGGAGCAAACGAGCTTTATTGTCGACCATTTGAATGAATCGGAACTGGGCGGCAACCAAGCCTTTACGGTCTTCAACAGCTCCTCCTTCGGGATCGAGGGTGTCATTGAAGTGGAGCTTCTGCTTCCTGCGGGATCCGACGCAGCCGTAGCGTTGAAGGGAATGGGCGGCACTTCCTTCCGGCTGTTCGATCATGCCCGCAATGAAGTTTCCTATCAGGTGCTCAGCATCCGTTCGGGCAGCGCCAATAAGTTCAGGCCTTACCGCGAGCTGCCGCGATTGGATATGGTCGATCGTTACCGTATTGCATTCGCCGCCAGCATCCCGGCGATGGGCTATTCCACCTATACGCTGGAAAAATATACGATTGAGCATCCTGCTCCGCTGGCCTACAGCGCTCCGAAGCTCATTGGCCCTGTTCGCCACACAGGCTCGATGCAGACCGATGAGAATACGTGGAACAACGGGCGAATCATTGTTCAAGTAGGCGCGAGCGGAACCATCGATGTGACGGATATCCGATCCGGACATACCTGCAAAGGGCTGCTGGTGTTCGAGGATGAAGGGGATATCGGGGACGGCTGGAGCCATATCGCTCCTGTCGGCAATACGAAGGTACGGTCTTCCGGACTTCAAGCGGTCATATCGACGGTAGCGGACGGCGCCTATCAATCGACAATCCGCGTGCAGCTCACGTTGAAGCTGCCCAAGGGCATAGAAGCGGGCGAGAACGGACGGAGCAGCGAGCTCGTTGACGTGCCGGTAACGACTTATATCGATCTTAAGAAGGATGATCCGGTTATTTACTGCCGCACATCGATTACGAATACAGCAAGGGACCATCGCTTGCGTCTGCTGTTTCCGGCAGGTCTGGATGCAGAGCATTATTATACGAGCACGCCGTTCGATTTCGTAAAGCGGGACGTTCGCGTTCCCGATCAATCCGACTATTTGCGCAAGCCCTTCGAGGTCGTTCCCCATAATGGCATTGTGGCGTTGGATGACGGGGAAAGGGGCTTTGCGCTCTACAGCAAAGGCTTATACGAAGTTTCGGTAAGGGATAACGCCGGGCGCACGATCGCCTTGACGTTATACCGGAGCACGCATAAGGAAGTGCTCAGCGATGGAAGTGACGGCGGTCAACTGCTGGGACAGCTGGACTTTGAGTATGCCATACGCCTATTCGCGGCGAAGAAGGATAGCCGTGCCGGCTTGTGGAAGGAGCATCAGCTTTATTCGGCAGGAATTAAGACCATCAACCGCAAGCAAGGCAAGCAGTACAGGGAGACGCCTCATCGGAGGGAAGCGGATTTACCTTTGCGTAAGTCATACCTGACTCTTGAATCGGAGGAACTTATTCTAAGTGCTTATAAGCAAGCGGATGACGGGAATGGCTATGTCGTGCGAATATTCAATATTGAAGATACAGATGGCGAAGGGGTGCTCGGCTTCGATCGTCCGCTGTTATCCGTGCAGCGGGTTAATTTAGACGACAGGCTTCTGGACGAACTGACCGTCGACGGCAGTACAGTGAAGGTGAACGTCATGTCAAAGCAAATCGTGACGCTGAAAGTGAATTTTGCATAAAGGATAGTTGACTTGGACGTTGAACGGGTAATCCGTGGGTGTGTCCAACGAACAGGATGGGAAGGCGGAAGCTAAGCCGTGGATCAAAGAACAGGTGACCTATACATCAGCCAAAGCGGCGGCGCCTGTTCAAGCCGATGGAACGCTTCAACCCGGAGAGTGGGACGGTGCCGAAGAAATTACGGTCAGCGCCCAATCGGGAGATGTCGAGCGGACCGGATGGCCAGCCGCACATTCTGATCCGGGAGGGGCATAACGGAGGCGCGGCGGAATATCCGCTTACGGAAGCAACCATTGCCTCTTCGGTTAATAACAACCATTATACCGTTGAGATCGCCATTCCTTGGGCTGAGCTGCAGATGATTCCTTTTGCGCCTGAAGAAGGGGGAACGATCGGAATGTCCGTGCTGGCCACGCATGGACCTGCCAATTGGGAGCAAATCATGTGGGTCGGCAATGGCGATGACCAGTCCAATTGGGCGGATCTGCGCTTCGGGGGAACGGGCCGTTAAAGCGATTATGAGTGCGAAATGTTGAAGCCATGCCGGGACTCCCCAGTTCCCGGCATGCTGCATAATGGAAGGGTGGCGCTATGTCGACGAAGAAAACCTATCATTTTATATCGCATACGCATTGGGACCGTGAATGGTATTTGCCGCTTGAACGATTTCGCTACCGGCTGGTCAACCTGATCGACCGGCTGCTTGCGCTGCTGGACCGCGATCCGGAGTTCCGCTATTTTCATTTGGACGGCCAGACGATCGTTCTGGAGGATTATTACGCCCTGCGGCCAAGCAATCGCGAACGCCTTGAGGCTTATATTAAGCAGGGACGGATTCTGATCGGGCCGTGGTATCAGCAGAACGATCTGTTTCTGACCAGCGGCGAATCTACCGTGCGGAACCTGTTAACCGGAATTGCCGACTCGCGCCTATTGGGCGGCGAGATGAAGGTGGGATACCTTCCCGATCACTTCGGATTAATCGGGCAGATGCCGCAGATCTTCCGGGAGGTGGGGCTGGACAACTGCGTGTTCGGCCGGGGCTACGATATCGGGAAGCATCGCCTCCCCTTCTTCCGTTGGCAGGCGCCTGACGGGTCCGCCGTCGACGGCATGCTGCTCTATTATTGGTACAACAGCGCTCAGCGGCTGCCGAGTGGAGAAGAAGAGCTCCGGAGCGTCTTTGCCGGTATGCGCGAGCGGGAGGAGGCGGTCAATCCTTCTCCGCATCATGCGATGATGAACGGCGTGGATCACCTGGAAGCCCAGTACGATCTGACAGAAGTGCTATTCAAGCTGCGCGAACAGTCGGAGGGCGAGATCGACATCGTACACAGCAGACTGACGGATTATGTTCAAGGCGTTCAAGCCTATATGCGGGATCAGCCGGAGGGTGTACTGGAGACGGTTACGGGCGAGTTGCGGGAATGCTTCGAATACAGTATTCTGGCCGGAACCTTATCCAGCCGGATTTACTTAAAGCAGGCGAATGCCCATAGTCACGATCTGGTGGAGAAGTGGATCGAGCCGCTGTCGGTATTCTGCCGGATGGCCGAACTGGATGATTATGAATCGGAGACGATCGATTACTTCTGGAAGCTGTATATGGAGAACCACCCGCACGACAGCATATGCGGCTGCAGCCAAGACATCGTGCATGATCATATGATGGACCGCTACGCGCGGTTGGAGGAATTGGCGGAGGAGATCATCGACCGTAAAATGAAAGCGGTCGCGAAGCAAGTGAGTGCCGATCGATTCGAGTTAGGCGACCAGAAGGCGGTTGTGTTCAATACCTCCCAGCTTCGCTCTTCCGCCGTCATTCGGATGCCGGTTTATTTTCTCGAGGAGGATCAGGTTGCGGATTTCGCCTTGATGGACGATGCAGGGCAAATGATCCCGTATCGCATCATCTCCGAACGACCCAGCCGGATTCAGGTGATCAGCCCCATTAATCTGCCTGGCGTCCTGAGAGTAAAGCGCGTCGACATTGAATGGCAGCCTGACGCACCGGCGCTCGGGTACGCGGCTTATCAAGTACGGCCGAATAAGAAAGGTGCCTTGGTTCGCGAGATGCCCGAGCAGACGACGCCATATCCCGTCCTGGAAAATGACCGGTTGAAAGTGGAGCTGCAGCCGGACGGCTCGTTCCATGTTCATGACAAATCGACAGGTGTCATATACAGCAATCAGGGGCGTCTTCAGGATGCCGGCGATGCCGGAGATCTCTACGTATTCAAGAACGCAGAGGGCGACACCCCCTCCGTCTGGCAAGGACCGGTATCGTTCACCGGTTTGACGCGAAACGAGCTTTACGAGGAATGCAAGTATGAATTCGTATGGGAGCTGCCCGAGAGCCTTGATCATACGAAGCGGAGAAGGTCGGCGGTTATGAAGCCGTCCCGGTTCCGGGTCATACTCCGCTTGGATCGCGGTGCATCGGAATTGAAGATGACCGTGGAGCTGGATAACCAGGTGAAGGATCATCGTCTGCGCCTCTTGTTCGCAGGTGCCGGTCCAGCGAGCGAGGTGCTCGCGGGAGGTCAGTTCGATGCGGTCGCGCGCGCATGGAACGAAGGCAGTGAGTTTCAGCGCGATGCTCACTCCCAGCCGTTCTGGAAGTGGGTTGCGTCGCTCTATGAAGAAGGTGGCATTGCTGTTTATGCCAAAGGTCTGTACGAGTACGAGATGACCGATCAAGGCCGCACGATCGGCATCACGATTCTGCGTGGCGTTGAGACGATCAACATGCGGGAGGAAGTCGGCTTGGAGGAGGATCGTCAGCCGAAGGGGCAATGTCTCGGAGCTTCTACAGTCGAGCTGTCGATTCGTCCGTTCTCGAATGAATCGAAGACACGCCTCTATCAGGAGGCGGAGCGCTTCCACCAAGGCGTCAAGACGAAGCTGCATCCGATCGATCAAGAGCGGTGGACCCGAGGAAGGGCGTGGGTGCAGGATACGGCTCATAAAGGGTTGTTCAAGGAAGAGGATCCGAATGCGAATAAGCCGGCGCTTCCGCTGCGCAGGTCGTTCCTGGAGGTGGACGGCGAGGTTATGCTGTCTGCATTGAAATGGTCCGTGGATGGCAATAACGCCGTACTGCGGATCTATAATGTCGAGAATAAGGCGTCCGTCGTTTCTATAGCAGCCGATGGCTTGGAGAGTGAAGTGATGGCTGCGAATTTGCTTGAGCAGCCGCATGCTGCGATTCCCGTGCAATCCGGCCGCTTCGAGGCGCAGGTTGAAGCGAAGAAAATTAAAACTTATCGCATGTGAACGAGGTTGAAAGTCGATCCTTATACACTGGGACCGTCCGGGAAGTCATCGCAGGATGACGCTTGGGCGGTCCTTTGTTATTCCGGGATGGCTGATTTTTTAAGTAAGGATATTGATAAAAAACAAACAAGATAATATAATGTCTATTATTATGGCAGACGAAATAAGGAGTTGTTTGGTTTTATGATATTCTCGGACTTATTCGATCGTGCTTCGCTGCATGAATTGAAGCAAGGCTTCCTATACGAAGCAGAATCAGAAAGCTATGTTTGTCTCCTATGCGGCGAATCGTTCGAAGAAGGGGTCGTGTTCCCGGCAGACGGCCGTTTTCTGGAGGCTCGTAAATATGCGGTTTATCATATTGGAGCCGTCCATGGCTCGATGCTTGAATATTATTTGTCACTGGATAAGAAGGCGACGGGGCTGACGGATCTGCAGAAGCAGCTGATCGGCGCTTTCGCCTCCGGCATGTCCGATGCAGACACAGTCCGGCTAACGGGCGGCGGCAGCGCCTCGACAATCCGCAATCACCGGTTCGCGCTGAAGGAGAAAGCGAAGCAGGCGAAGCTGTTCCTCGCCATTATCGAGATGATGGACAGCAAGGTGCCGAGCGGAGCAAAGTTCGTGCCGATCCATCGAACAGCCCCGCTGGTGGATGAACGCTATGCCTTGACGCAGGACGAGTATGCGGTGCTGCTGAACAAATATTTGCCGCTGGGACCGGATGGCCCGCTCACCAAGCTGCCGCGCAAGGAGAAGCATAAGGTTGCGCTTCTGAAGCATGTCACGGCTAAATTCAAGAAGGGCATCCGGTATAATGAGAAGGAAGTCAATGAGATTCTGATCCGCTTTCTGGACGAAGAATACGTGACGCTCCGCCGGTATTTGATCGATTACGGATTTCTGGACCGCGAGGATGACGGCAGTGCGTATTGGTTGAATGATTAGAAGACTAATCGAAGAGGAGGATTTGCACGCTATGAACAGACGAAAAGAATTACAGAACGAATTCGGCATGAAGAAACGCGCGATGGGCGTATACCAAATTATAAATCGGAATAACGGCAAGCGGTTTGTGGGCTCGTCTACTACGCTTGATTCCGTATGGAAGCGGGAGGAGTTCATGCTTCAGATGGGCACGCACATGAATAAGGCGCTGCAGGCGGAGTGGACTCAGTCCGGCGGCGTAGGCTTCGAGTTTGAAGTGCTTGCACAGCTGAAGCTGGAGGATGATATTCGTCACGACTACAAAGATATCATCCTTCCGAACGGGGCGGGACTGCGGAGTGACGTGATACAATCATACCGTAACGAGCTTAAAGCGCTGGAGGAACTCTGGCTGGAGGAGCTTCAGCCCTTCGAACCGGCAGGGTATAACCGGCGCCCCAGAGCGCGTTGATTGGAATTGAAGACCATCGCTTATGCTGGGCGGTCGTCTTCAGTCAACTATTTTAGGGAGGTAGTAGAATGTCGTCTGTATCGGCGTCACAAGGCGCGGCAGGCCAACTGCTGCGCAACCGTTTTTTTCAAACGGTTATGTTATCGAATGTATTATTACAGATCGGCATTTGGGTCCGCAACTTTGCGATTCTTATGTTTGTCACGGATAAGACGGGCAACGATCCGGTTGCCGTCTCGCTGATCTCGTTCGTCGAATTTGCTCCGATCTTTATCTTTTCCTTTATCGGAGGAACGTTCGCCGACCGCTGGCGTCCGAAACGAACGATGATCTGGTGCGATATATTGTCTTCTGTATCGGTCTTCGTCGTATTGCTTACCCTCGTATTCCAAGCGTGGGAAGCCATTTATTTCGCCACTTTGGTATCCGCGATTCTCTCCCAGTTCTCCCAGCCCTCAGTGATGAAGCTCTTCAAGCAGCATATTCCGGAGAATCAGCTGCAGACGGCGATGGCCTTCTTTCAAACTCTTGTTGCGATCATGATGGTAGGCGGGCCTGCGCTTGGCATTGCAGCATATCATCAGCTAGGCATTGAATTATCAATCTCCGTTATGGGTATCGCGTTCCTGCTCTCCGCACTCGTTCTGGTTCGTATACCGGCAGATCGGAAAGAGGAGCATGCCGGGGCTGTCAAACGTCGTGTAACGCAGGATCTGAAGGATGGGATCCGCTATGTGATGCGCAGTCAGGTGCTTCGCACATTATGCGGCACGTTCGCGCTTGCCGGCCTTGCAGTCGGTATTGTGCAGACGTTAGGGCTGTTTATCGTGACGGAGCGGCTCGGCAAGCCGAAGGAATTTTTGCAATTTATGATGATGGTTAACGGCGTGGCTATGCTTATCGGAGGGATATCGGTCATGGCCTTGGCGAAGCGGTTATCGCCGCAGAAGATGCTCGCGCTAGGCATGCTAGTGAACACCGTCTGCATGATCGGCATCGGCTTCTCGACGAACGTTACGTTAACGATGGTTCTCCAGTTCACGAACGGGCTGTTCTTCCCGGTCATCCAAGTGGCCATCAGCACGATGATGCTGCAGTGGTCCGAGGAATCCTTCGTGGGCCGGGTGAATGGCGTGGTTAGTCCGATGTTCAGCGGAATGATGGTCACGACGATCGCGACATCCGGTCTGTTAATGAAGGTGATGCCGCTCGTGACGATCTATTCAATCGCCGGATTGCTGATGTTTGCGGGAGCGCTGCTGCTCGTCCCGATCTTCAAGCATAAAGCGCCTGTCCGCGAGATGTCCGGTGCGCCAATCGCAGCAAGCGCGGGGACTCATTAAGCCTCGCGCAATGAATGGATGAAGAGCATGAAGTCGCCCTACAAGCGGGGACACCGCGGACGGCTTCATGCTCTTTTTGCGCTGTAAATAGAAGCGAGGGAACGGCGATAACCGTTTCTTCTTATGCTTTTTGGATTTATTCGGCCGAATTTCTCAACCAAAGCGCGGAGATAACCGTATAATAATAAAAGGAATTGTTTAACAAATCATCGCTTGAATATCGCATACTTAGAGGTGAAGATCGGCAGCGCACCGGCGCTGTCGTTTTAATTTAGGTTAGGAGAGATGCACGCAATGATTGTGGACAACGACATGAATACAAGTTTAATGAATGTCTCGCAGCTGGCTACGGTGATATCGCTCAGCGTGTTCTATGGCCTGCTTCTCCTGCTTTCGGCCATCGTCTACAGAAAGTCGGATAAACAGCCGGAGCCGTATCTATGGCTCAAAGTTGCGGGTTATATGCTGCTGGCTGCATTTACTTTCCGGATGAATGAGTTTCCGCTGCCCGCCGGCCTATTGATTGCCTACATGCTGCAAAGACGGGCGGCTCTTAACCGAAAGGTTAAGCAAACGGCGATCCTGCTGGGCGCGCTGCTGTTCCTTATCGGCCTTTATCCGCTTGATCAACGCATTGACCGGCTCTTCTTCCCCCGCAACGAGATCACGACCTATCTACATAAGGAATTAATCCCGGCGGAGGATGGCTTCAATATGACGGTATCGGATGGCGGGGGACAAACGTTTAATATGGTGACGGAGCGGGACGCGAAAGGCTTGGAGCTCTATGAAGCTTTGCTGGAATCAGAAGGGATTGACGAGATTGATCATGAACCTGGAGAGGCTGTCTTGTATTTGCAGCTTCATCAGGACCATGAGCAGGATAGGTTTCGCCGAATGCAGTTTGAAGTCGATCTGCAGGGGCGTTATTTGATCCTGCAAGCCGCGGGAGAAACGTATTATTTCAAGACGTCGGAGCGCTTTCAGTCGCTGTTCAAGACGGCGTTCCCGTTACCCGTCGAATAGAAGGGAACCATTCTTTTCTTGAATCGTCTACTTGTGAGAGGTGAACGACTTGCAGCAGTTCGACTATTTGAAACATGTGACCGGCGGACTAGACCGCTCTGCGGTTCTCGATGAGCTGATGCGGGAATATGGCAAGGATGTATGGAACTTTGCCTTCTTCTTAACCCGGCAGAGGGAGCTTGCGGATGACATCGCCCAGGATGTGTTCGTCAAGGTATACGAGCGACTCTACGATTTCCGGGGGCAATCGTCCGTCAAGACATGGCTGCTGGCGATCACGCGCAACAAAGCCAGGGATGCTCTTCGCTCCTCCTGGCTGCGCAAGGTGACGCTTCTTCCGGTCTGGTTCGACCGGGAAATGCATCCTTCAGCGGAACGGGAAACGATGGACAAGCTGGATATGGAGGAGGTCTGGTCCATCGTGCTTGAGCTGCCCCGCAAGCTGAGAGAAGCGCTGCTGCTTAACAGCCATTATGGGCTCTCGATGAAGGAAGCGGCAGAGCTGCTAGGGGTGTCCGAAGGCACGGTCAAATCGAGGCTTCACCGCGCGCGCGCAGCGGTGAACCGCAAATGGGCGAAGGAGACGGCTGCATGCGGGGAGGAAGAGTGGGTATGAATGGTCCGGAACAGGATTGGGAAGGGCGGCTCGCCGGCAAGCCACCGCTCACGAATGGGTTCACCTCGAAACTTGAACGTAAAGTGAGGGAACGTATTCGTATGCGATCGAATGAACGCAATGCACGAAAATCTCCGTTCCGAGCAGTGGCAGCAGTTCTGAGCATCACCCTGCTGCTTGGCGGCGGTTGGTGGTTTCGCGATGATTTGAAGCAACTGGCAGGACAAGGGGCTTCCAATGATGCTCTGGCATCGATCTTCGATGACCCTCTAGCCGGTCAAGAGGCTGTGCTGAAGGTCGGGCTTGTGGAGTATGGTGATTTTGACAATATCAAGAAACCATTCATCATTCGGCATCCTTTCGTCCAGATCGAGACGGTCTTTGCATCAGGCGAAATCCTCCAAGATCCGGATAAATATTCGGAATGGTTTGCCAAGGAGAATGCTGACCTGCTCATGCTCCCGATGCACAAGTATAGGGAGCTTGCGGCGGACGGGAAGCTGAAGGCGCTTGATACACTCATCAAGCAAAGCAATTTCGATGTGGAAGCGATTCATAAGCCGTTGATCGACCTGCTCCGCAATGCGGGCGGCGGGGAGCTGTATGGTTTGCCGGTCGAATTCCAGTCGAGCGCGTTGTTTGTCAACAAGACGCTGTTTGCCAAACATAACATCCCCCTGCCGGACGAGTCGGCGACAATGGACGATATCTTGAAGCTGGCCTCCCGGTTTGCCGGGACGGATGCCGCGGGGCTGACCACTTACGAGCGTGGCAACCCCTATGAGATCGCCCGTATCGCCGGACAATCCTCGGGCTTGAAAACGTTGGCCTTCGAGAAAGAACGGGTTACGGCTATGGTACAGACCGATGGCTGGAAACGGGTGTGGGAGCAGGTCGCGGAAGGGATCGAGGCCGGTTGGATCCAATACCCGGAGAAGATGGATATGACTAAGGGAAGCGTCTCCATGAGCGAGATCATGAAGAACGATTTGTTTGCGCAAGGGAAGGCGGCCATGTCGCTGGCAGGCAGCAATTATTACGGCTTCCTTATCGATGAAGAGGCCCGCGGGAAGAAGAAACCGGGTTTCGAATGGATGACCTCGTCCTACCGAATTGATTCCGCCGCAACGAATCAAGGAGAGTATATGGAGCCGATGTTCGTCTATGCCATGTCGTCCAGCACGAATAACGAAGATGCGGCGTGGGAGCTGCTGCAATTTACGGCCGGTCCGGAAATAGCATCGCGATTCGATCAGAGCAGCCGGTATGGAGGCAAGCTGCTTGGCCGCATGTCAGCGATGAAATCGCAGCCGAAGGAGAAATGGGCGGGCTTCTATTCGATGCAGCCGGATCCGTCGAATGCAGCGGCTGAGCTGGCACTTCAAGCCGACGCCCGATACGGCGAAGCGGCATCGCTTCTAGGGAGAGCAAGCAGTAAGCAGTTTCTGGACGTCGTTAACGGAACGAAGACGGTGGATCAAGCGCTCGCGGAGCTCCAGACGGAGCTGAATGCCTCGCTAGGCAAGCTGGGAAAGCGCGGTGAACAGCCATGATGAAGCGGCGGGGTCGCTTGGGAATTCTGCTTGCAGCTGCGGTTATGTTCCTGGTGGCGGTATTATCGGGTTGTACGAATGATGAACAGGGCGGGAACGGCAAGGAAAAGCCGCTCAAGATCGCCATCAGCTCAAAAGACTTCTATGAATTTGCCTACAAGGATTACATCGAAGCGGCATTCCCTGAACTGAAGGTACAGCTTATCGAACTGGAACCGGATTATAAAACGCAGGTTTCAGACGATGATTATATTGCTGCGATTAAGAGAGAGAAGCCGGACTTGATTCTAACTTCCAGCTGGCGATACGATATGCTTGCGGAGAGCGGGATTCTGACGGATTTATCCGTTCGGCTGACGGACAGCGGCATGAAGGAAGATGATTTTTATCCGGGCATGATCGAATGGATGAAGCGGCCGGGCGACGGCAAATTATACGGATTGGCACCTGATTTTCAAAGTGCCGTCCTGTACTATAACGCGGATTTATTTGAGCAATACAAGATCGATCCGCCGCAGGAAGGAATGACGCTGGCGGAGGTATATGAGCTCGGCAGCCGATTCGTCGATCAGGGCGGAGGGAAGGACGGTGTCGTCGGCTTCCATCAGCAATATATCAATCAGCCGCATGATATGTTAGACAGCTTCGCGAGAAGCGAGGGCATCCGGATGGTCGACTATGCGAAGGGCAAGATTACGATGGACACGCCATTATGGCGCGACAAGGTTCAGACCATCATTAAATTGTACCGGAACGGCACACTTTCCTTGAATAGAACGAAAGGCGAAGTGATTGACGACGTCGTTACGTATGGGAAGGAAGCGGCAGAGGCCGGCGATCTGTTCGGCAAAGGCAAAGCAGCCATGACGATCGTGTATTATAACGACGGAAACAGTTATCCGTTCGAGGTTGGCACGGTTACGCCGCCCGTAAGCTCATCCGACCGGGGGCGTACCAGCAGCATCTATGTTTTCGATGCGATGGCAATACCGGCTGATTCAGCCAATGCCGCGGTGGCGTGGGACGTGATCCGATTCATGACCAGCGACCATATGGCCAAAGTCAAGGCGCGTCTTGGTACAGGGATGGAAGGCTTCTCTGTCCGCCGGACTTATGTGGAATACAAGCAGGATCCGCTGATCGGGAAGCTGTTTGAGCTAATGCCTGTACAAACACCCGCGAATTCAACTGGGGACGTGGATACTCAGAAGTTCAATCCGCTCTTCCAGGAGCTAGTTAACCGGGAGGTCGAAGCTGCAGTCAGTGAAGGGAAGTCGACGGAGGATGTGATTCGCACGATTCAGAAGGATGGGCAATTGTTGCTGGATGCGGCGATTTCCATATCAAAAAAATGACGGTTCGCTCTTAACTGTTTCGCTGCCGACCTCTCTTGTGGTATAGTAAGAACAGATGAAGCCAAGCATGCAAAGGGAGCCGGTTGCCGCCGGTCTCCCTGCGCAATAGCCGCTATCAAGGGCGGTTGGCATGAACGAAGCAGCAGCATCGGAAGTAGGCCGCGTTCCTCGTTACAGGGCGGCCTACTTCTTTTTGGTTAAGCACGGTGACGAGGGTTAGGACCAGCGTCACGAGCGCAATTAGCAGCGAACTGGCACCGATCATAAGCGCCAACACGTCTTTAACCTCCACGGGCATCACCTCCCTTCAGGGAGTATTAGCCGGGCCGCCCTTGCAAGCCTTTCTATTACTCTTCCATTATACCGAACTTATGTTCGTATTGAAAGCATTCTTTAGGGACGAATTTCCTTTAGGAAATTCGTCCCTGTTTCTGTCGTTTAATATACGCCGCCTTTGATCTTGGTAAAAAATCGGCTGATGGCTTCATATGCGGCTCCGCGTACGGCAGACTGTTCGTTAAGCTCTGCGAACAGAATCCGCAGCCGTTCTCTGTGGTAGGACAGCGTTCTTGACGCTACCGCGTCCTGCAGGGCGCCGCCGATCCATGGCTTGGCACGGCTCA
The DNA here is from genome assembly GCF_024734895.1 of Paenibacillus spongiae. NCBI lineage: Bacteria > Bacillati > Bacillota > Bacilli > Caryophanales > Paenibacillaceae > Paenibacillus > Paenibacillus spongiae. The sequence continues at coordinate 5,762,215 of NZ_CP091430.1, read as the reverse complement.
TCCGGTTTCCGACAATAACGACGTCGGGATTGAAGACGTTGACAATATTCGCGATACCCGTGCCGAGTGCCGTCCCGATGCTGGAAAATAATTCGCGTACGCGAGTATCGCCATCCTCGGCAGCCTGGAGCAGCGCATCCAGATCCGTATAGCCAAGCGGTTCGGCCTGCTCCAGCAAGGCGTTCTCCGATGCATATAGCTCCCAACAGCCGTCATTGCCGCAGCGGCAGTGCTTCCCATTCATCTCGATCGATAAGTGTCCCAGCTCGCCGGAGAAGCCGGATGCCCCTTTATAAAGCTCTTTGTTCAGAATAATTCCGGTGCCGATTCCGATGCCGACGCTCACATAGATTTGGTGGGCGATTCCGCGCCCTGCGCCGTACTTCTGTTCGCCTTGGGCACCGGCGTTGGCTTCGTTATCGATACTGATCGGCACATCGTACCGCTGCTCTAAGGCTTGCTGCAGCTTGACCTGCGTCCAGCCGAGATTAGGGGCGAACAGAATCATGCCCTGTTCGTCGACGATGCCGGGAACGCCGACCCCGATACCGACAAGGCCGTACGGGCTGTCGGGGATCTCTTTACGCAGGCTGTCGATGCAAGCGGCAAGCTGCTCGATGACGGCCTGCTGCTCATTCGTCTTCAGAGGCAGCTCGCAGCCGGCGATAACGCCGCCTTCGAGGTCGGTCAAGACGCCGCGGATATAGTTAACCCCCAGATCGATGCCGATCGCATAGCCTGCCCGTGCATGAAAGAGCAGCAGTACGGGCTTTCGGCCGCCGCTTGATGCGCCTTGTCCGATTTCCAGGACAAGCTGGTTGTCGATGAGATCCTGCACGAGGCTGGATACCGTCGCTTTATTGAGGCCGGTTCGTTCGGATATTTGCGCTCGCGACAGAGGCGCATGCTTCAGGATCGCTTCCAGGACGATGGCTGTATTAATTTTCTTGATCATGGCGAGGTCGCCAGTGGGCTTCATTTTCATGGATGTGGATGCTCCTGTAACGTTTATGGTTACTATTGTGCTGCATGCAAGTTTATGGTTTCCAGTATAGCATATTACTTAGTTTGTTTAATAGACAAACTAAGTTAGGTCATGCTATGCTAAACCCATATAGCGTAAGGAGAGCGTTTCCATTCATTGAGGCGGTTGTTCAAGTCCGAATGGAGGACGCACTGCCACTGAACGTTCTTCAATGCGCCTATCGTTACGATAAATAAGGAGGCTATGATCGAGATGACTTATTTTACAAACATCGGCAAGATTCAGTACGAGGGCAAGGGCTCCGACAATCCGCTAGCATTCAAGCATTATAATCCGCAAGAGAAGATTCTTGGCAAGACGATGGAGGAGCATCTGCGCTTCGCCGTTGCTTATTGGCATACTTTCGTCGGCTCCGGGGCGGATCCGTTCGGTGTGGGCACGGCTGTGCGCGGCTGGGACTACGCGGATGCGATGGATCAGGCGAAAGCCCGGGTAGACGCGAATTTCGAGTTTCTCTCGAAAATCGGGATTCCTTATTATTGCTTCCATGATCGCGATATAGCGCCGGAAGGCGAGACGCTTCAAGAAACGAACCGCAATCTCGACGTGATTGCCGACCTGCTCGAGCAGAATATGAAGGCTTCCGGCGCCAAGCTGCTTTGGAATACGGCCAATATGTTCAATAACCCGCGTTTTGTGCACGGGGCAGGCACATCGTGCAACGCCGAAGTCTACGCCTATGCGGGCGCACAGCTCAAGAAATCGCTCGAAATCGGCAAACGTCTCGGTGCGGAGAATTATGTGTTCTGGGGCGGCCGGGAAGGCTACGAAACCTTGCTGAATACGGATATGGGCTTCGAGCTGGACAATTTGGCCCGCATGTTCCATATGGCCGTCGATTATGCGAAGGAAATCGGCTTCGGCGCTCAATTCCTGATCGAGCCCAAGCCGAAGGAGCCTACGAAGCATCAATATGACTTCGATGCGGCGACAACGATTGCGTTCCTTCAGAAATACGGCTTGACGGATTCCTTCAAGCTTAATTTGGAAGCCAACCACGCAACCCTTGCCGGCCATACGTTCGAGCATGAGATTCGCGTCGCGGCCATTAATGGCATGCTGGGCTCGCTGGATGCGAACCAGGGCGATCTGCTGCTGGGTTGGGATACGGACGAGTTCCCAACCGACCTGTACGCAACCACTTTGACCATGTACGAAGTGCTGAAAGCAGGCGGTATCGGCTCCGGCGGTATCAACTTCGACGCGAAGGTGCGCCGCGGATCGTTCGAGGACGAGGATTTGTTCCTCGCTCATATCGCAGGCATGGACAGCTACGCGTGGGGGCTGAAGGCTGCCGCGAAGCTGATCGAAGACAAGGTGCTGGACGGCATCGTCGACAATCGTTACCGCAGCTATAAGGAAGGCATTGGCGCCGATATCGCGGCGGGCAAAGTGACGCTGCATACGCTGGAGCAGTACGCGCTGCAGAACAAGCCGATCAAGAATGAGTCCGGCCGTCAAGAGCGTATCCGGCTGATGCTGAACGAAATCATCTACAGCGTATAGGGAGGTCCTTGAATACGATGTCCTATGTCATTGGGGTCGATCTGGGCACAAGCGCGGTGAAAGTATTGCTTCTGAACCGGGAAGGCGAAGTGCTCGCGGAAGCTTCGCGCAGCTATCCGCTCTTCCATGAGCACTCGGGCTGGAGCGAGCAGCGGCCCGACGATTGGGTTGAAGGCACGATCGAAGCGCTGCATGAATTGACGCAAGTAAGCGGTGCGGCTGCCGAAGCGGTTGAAGGAATTAGCTTCTCGGGTCAAATGCACGGCCTCGTGCTGCTTGACGGCGAAGGCATTCCGGTCCGCAACGCGATTCTGTGGAATGATACGCGGACAACGGCGGAATGCCGCGAGATTGAATCGCTGCTAGGCGATAAGCTGCTGCGTGTAACGCGGAATCCGGCGCTCGAAGGCTTCACCCTTCCCAAGATCCTTTGGGTGAAGAAGCACGAGCCGGAAGCATTCGCCCAAGCGGAGCTGTTTCTGCTGCCGAAGGATTACGTCCGCTATCGGCTGACGGGTCAGCTCCATATGGATTACTCTGACGCGGCAGGCACTCTGATGCTCGATGTGGCGGGCAAAACATGGAGTCATGATGTGCTGGCTGCATTTGGCTTGCCGCATTCATTCTGCCCGCCGCTTGTGGAGTCGCATGCCTGCGTAGGCACGCTTCTGCCGGAACAATCCTCGCGCTGCGGCTTGCCGGCCGGAACGAAAGTATTCGCCGGCGGTGCGGACAATGCTTGCGGAGCCATCGGCGCCGGTATTCTGCAGGACGGGCTGACGATGTGCAGCATCGGTACGTCCGGCGTCATCCTGTCCTATGAGCAGGGCAGCGGCCGCGACTACGAAGGCAAGGTGCACTTCTTCAACCATGGGAAGCAGGACGCGTTCTATTCGATGGGGGTTACGCTTGCGGCAGGTTATTCCTTGAGCTGGTTCAAGAACACATTCGCCAAGGACGAATCGTTCGACGATCTGCTTGCCGGGGTCGACGCTGTGCAGCCCGGCGCGAATGGACTGCTCTTCACGCCATACCTCGTCGGTGAACGAACGCCGCATGCGGATGCCGTGATCCGCGGCAGCTTCATCGGAATCGACGGCTCGCATGAACGGATTCATTTCGCCCGGGCCGTTATGGAAGGCATTACGTTCTCCCTGAATGAATCCGTCGACCTGTTCCGTGCCGCCGGAAAGACGGTAGATACGATTATTTCAATCGGTGGCGGCGCGCAGAACCCGGTTTGGCTGCAGATGCAGGCGGACATATTTAACGCGGACGTTGTCGCGCTGGAGAACGAACAGGGACCCGGACTGGGCGCCGCCATGCTGGCCGCTTACGGGTGCGGATGGTTCGGCAGCCTTGACGAATGCGCGGAGAGCTTCGTGAAGCGCTCGTCGGTCTATAAGCCGCAGTCTTCGGCAGCGGCTGCCTACGCGGGCTTATTCCGAATCTATCAGCAGGTATATACGCAGACTGCAGGCTTGAACGAATCGTTGAAGGCGTATCGGACTTAAGAGATGGAAACATAGCAGTTCATGATTATTGCCGTATACAGCGGGCGTTCTGCCCGCAGTATGCGGCTTTTATTAGTTCGTGCCAGAATTCGGGGATCGGTGCCGCTCCGGATTTCGTTGTATCGGAGTTAACGCGATCGATACGATCTACTCCCATAGTTCTTCCTACCCGTTCAAACTGATGATAAAGATATAGAGAATGTTGTAAAAAGTACATCATTACTTTGTCATTCAGGCGCTACAGGCAGTATTCTTGCAATTTCTGCAGCAATGCGGACATGAAACCGACTGGTGAGCCACTCAACGGGAGGATTTATTGCAGAATATACAACAATATCTCAATAACCAGTGTTTCTGCCCATGTATTGTTGCATTACTTACAAGATTATGAGACGTCTAACAATAACGTCCATGCTGCAGATCGTTTGAAACTAATTCCTGCCCGCAGTAGTATAGAAATAGATAACAGAGACGAAATAGCACATGGAGGGCTTACAATGGACGTACTAACCGTAGATATCCGTAAGGCGGGGTATGAGGAAGGCCGCCCTGTCATCCAGGATGTCGCCTTCAGCGTGGGCGGAGGCGAGCTGGTCGGCTTGATCGGACCGAACGGGGCTGGCAAGAGCACGACTGTAAAAGCGCTTCTTGGCTTGCTGCGTCATGTGGACGGAACGGTTACGTTCGCAGGCGAGGGCAGACGATACGCTTATGTTCCGGAACAACCCGTACTCTATGAATATATGACGTTGTGGGAGCATCTACAGCTTGCGGCCTCGGCGTTCGGTCTGGACGAACAGACCTTCCACGAGCGGGCTAATTTGCTGCTGAAACGATTCCGGATGCTGGGTGACCGCGACCGGCTGCCCACCGGCTTCTCGAAGGGCATGCAGCAGAAGATGATGCTTATTATCGGCTTCATGCTGGAGCCGGATATCTATGTGGTGGATGAGCCTTTCGTCGGTCTCGATCCCCGCGCGACCAGAGATTTTCTCGAGCTGCTGCAATCCGAGAGGCTGCGCGGCGCGGGCGTCCTCATGAGTACGCATGTGCTGGACACCGCCGAGAGAATATGCGATCGCTTCCTGCTCGTTAACGAAGGTTCGGTCGTTGCCCAAGGCTCGCTTGACGATGTGCGGCAGCAGGCTGCCTGCACCCGGGAAGCGACACTGTTCGACTGTTTCTATGCCCTTACATAAACAAATGCATAGGACACTCCACGATACCAATAGGGGGACGGGAATGGAACCAATAACAAAGCGAGCCGGAGGTGCGATCTGGACCGGCGGAAAATTGTTCCGGCGACGTCTGAGCAGGCGCTGGCTAGAGCAGTGGCGCGTATGGCGGACGGTTCTGGATTGGTCGGTGTGGATTTATATTGTCATCCCCGCTCTCTGGATCGGCGGGGGAATGTATGCAGAGCTGTGGACCGACCCTGCACCATGGATGAACCGGGTTCCCTTGTGGGCGACGCAGCTGGCGGCGCTATTAATCGTTAACACAGGTACGCTCCGTACCTTTGCGGAAGAGGCGGACGTGCTCTTCCTGCTGCAGAAACCGGATTGGAGTCGCGGTCTATTTATACGGGGCATGGCGTATACGGCTCTAGGACGCGGGATTGCAGCCGCGCTGTTCTTCGCATTCATACTGCCCATTATGGTCATCGCGCATGACCTTGCTTGGATTACGATACTGGAGATGTTCCTCTTAACGTGGCTGTGGTCCGTCATCGGCAGCCTATGGCATAACCTGTTGGAGGGCCGTTACCGCGGCTGGCGCAGAACAGCATGGAAGCTCGCGGCAATGCTGATGCTGTCCGCGACCTATATCGTTTCGGCATTGCTCTACACGCCGGAAGGCATTCATAGCGTGTGGCAGCCCGCAGCGGGGCTTATCGCGCTCGCGTTCCTGATCGCCAAGAAGCTCCGTGCACGCGATACCTTCGAGTCGGACGTTCAGCAGGAGCACCGCGCCCGGCTCGCCAGTACGGAACTGCTGCTCGGTCCGATCATGGAACGGAAGCCGAGGATCAAGATGAACAAGCCGATCGTTATGCGAAGCTCGAAGCGGATATTCCGGTCCTTCGAGCCCGCAGCGCTGCTGGCGGAGAATACGATCAAAAGCTTTCTTCGGCGCTTCTCCCAAATCCGGATATGGCTCGGCTATTTGAGTGTATCGACAACAGCCATGCTGCTGTCGCCATTATGGGTGAAGATTCTGCTGATGGTTTTGCTTCCGCTGCTCATCGCGCGGTGGGTACAGTCTTTATGCGAGAACTTCATTCAAGAACCGTTTATTGAACAGTTTAATTGGACGGACAGCATGATGAAGCAATCTGCTCAGCAGGTGAGGCTCTGGCTTGTTCTTCCCATCGCAGTCGTACTCGGGCTTGCAGGAGGAGTGCAAATGTTCGGAGTAGGGGGTCTGCTGGGCGGAGCTATAGCCGGATTGTATTGGTGGAAGGCGAATGAAGTCATGTCGGACGTTCTGATGCTGAAGCAGCGAAAGAAGGGCAAGTCGTAATGGGACAGCCCCATATTTTGCGGCGTATGCGAATTGTAGATTAGGGAACCCTAACCATAATGGAAGCATTTTACTGGAAGGGGGATGACTGCATATATGACACAGAATTCCGCACTGCTGTTCCGATTCGCCGATGACGCATCTGCCGCGCTTGCGGCGGAAACGCTGAGGGAACTAGGCTATGATCCCAGCTTTCACGGCAGCCAAGAGCTTCACATCCACTTGGAGGGGAGCGATTTGACAACCGCGCTTGAGATTGCCCAATCGCATGGGGGATCGCTTGCCAACCAGGCCTTGATCGAAGACGGTGTCATGAATGGCACGACGTACAGTCTCGACGCCATTCCAATTCCCGCCCATATGGTCAATGAAGATCTCGTTGCGCAGGAAACGGATTCGGACGCGCTTCGCAACCGTGACGACGATGCATCTGATTCCAGCGGATACCTCCTTGACGGTGGCGCATACAACCATTTCTCCGGCGATGTCAAAGCTTAGTGCCCCATCGTCATACCAAATCCCCGGTACGCTTCTTAGAGCATATCGGGGATTTTTGGCGAGGCTTGTCGATCGTTGCGTGTGTATTTGCCGTCATGATCATATGTTAAAGCTGGCGGGCTGCGCTTTTTCCTGCAAGGTAGCCTGTCGAGAAAGCGGCTGTAATGTTATAACCGCCCGTATAACCATGTATATCGAGAATTTCACCGCAGAAAAATAGACCTTGCATGAGCTTGGATTCCATTGTTTTGGGATCGATCTCCTTCAGATTAACCCCGCCGCCTGTTACGAATGCTTCTCTTAATGAAAGGGTTCCGTACGCCCGGATCGGGAAGGCCTTGATATGTTTGGCCAGCGTCATCCAACCCTGCCGGGGAATATTATCGTAGGTGAGAGCCTCGTCCAGCTCGGCAGCTTGGAGCAAAAGCGGAATAAGACGTTCCGGCACATAGCCCTTCAACACGTTTTTGATGGTCTTCTTCGATTCCGTCTTCGACAAATGCAACGTTTCCGAATAAACTTCATCCACGCTTTTATCGGGCAGGAGATCGACGGTAAGCATAATGTTCCCGGCCTCATACTGCTTTAACGCTTTGACGACGAATTGGCTGCACCGCAGCGCGGCAGGTCCGGATATGCCGAAATGCGTAAACAGCATGTCCCCTTGATGCTCGATGATCTTCTTCCCCTTGGGATTCCATACGGACAGGCCAATATCCCGGAGGGACAGGCCTTGAAGCTCCTTCGATTGAATGAAAGGCTCGTTGGATGTTATGGGAACCTCGGTCGGGAACAGCTCCGTGATCGAATGGCCGGCTTGCTCAGCCCAGACATATCCGTCGCCGGTCGAACCGGTCTGCGGAACCGATTTGCCCCCGGAGGCGATAATGACGTTCTTGCCGCTGAGTATGTCGCCTGATTTCAGACGCACGCCCGTAACGCTGCCGTCGGCGTACAGAACCTTATCGACAGGGGAGTCGACCCTGATCGCGACGCCCTGCTTGCGCACTTGATTGATCAGCGCATCGACGACGGTCTTGGCCTTGTCGGTGACGGGGAACATGCGGCCGTTGTCCTCTTCTTTCAGTGCGATGCCAAGGTTCTCGAAGAACGCGATAATATCCTTGTTGCCAAAATGCGATAGGGCGCTGTATAAAAATCTGCCGTTTCCGGGGATATGCTTGATCAGCTCGTCCAGCTCTTTATTGTTCGTTACATTGCATCTTCCGCCTCCCGAGATGCCCAGCTTGCGTCCGAGCTTATCTCCCTTATCGACAAGAATGACCCTGCCTCCGGTTTCGCTGGCGGCGATGCCGGCCATTAGGCCTGCGGAACCACCGCCGATGATGATGACATCAAATATCATAAGATTTTTACTCCTAGTCGTTCGTAATTTTTGGAAATTTTATCCTGATTATTCGGGCACATAAACGAGCCGAAAGTCTCTGGAATTCTTTGTTTATGCCCGTTTATCTTCACTCAAGGCTATTATTCATACTATCCGTCGAAGTTATGGTCTACTCTGACGAGGAAGTAAAAATATGTATTTATTTGTACCAGTTTTAGTTGTATAGTAGTGGTAAAGACAACCTATGGTGAGCTGCAGGGGGACCCAATGACGACTTTTTTTGTAGATTTTATTGTAAACGTTTTTGAGACGATTGCGCTATTTTGTCTCCTACTATCAATATTTATGTTTCCTATTCGTTCATATGGCACACAGATGCTATTTACATCCATAATTATGGCACAAACCTCTTATATTGTGCGTGAAGTTTTTCATGTGGAAAATTTAACGCCGCTCTTTATGCTCGGATGGATGATTATCCTGATCTGGCTGCTGTTCCGGGTGCATTTATTCTACGCACTGCTAATGGCGGTTACCGGTTATTTCGTTTATGTCTCCGTCCAAATGATCATTATATTTGTCATACAATGGCTGCTGGGCGTCGAGAATCTGACAACGGATTTCTACCATCAGAAGATGCTTCAAGTCATCTGTTCCGTCATTGCCGTACTTGCCTCATACATATTGTCGAAAAAAAGAATCGGTTTCTCGTTCGTGCCCGACCGCAGTTATGCGAAAGTGCCGTTAATCGGCGTGAACCGCGCGCTGCTGCAAGTCCTTATCGTATCCAGCGTTATTATCATTGCGATCGCCTACTCCGGATTCGAGGGGAAATTGAAATTTGCCGTCTCGGCAATTTCCGTCATTACGATTATATTAATCATCATCCAGCTGTCCTTGTGGAAGGAGCGTAAAGAATGATAGACGCGCTATCGGAACGTATCAGCCTCAGAATCTATGAATTGAACGATAAGAAAAACGTCAGCCAGGCCGTCATGAAATATGCGCTGGTCTCCGTTTTCACCAATACGATCACATTCATTCTTTCCTGCGTTATCGGCATTCTTGCCGGCGCTTTTGCAGAGACGTTGATTGCAATGGTATTAATCGCTTTATTGCGCACATTATCCGGCGGCTATCATCTGCAATCCGCTGTTCTCTGTATCGTTGTATCAACAGTCGTTATTACGGTTATTCCCTTTATACCCGTGAATTCTACAATGGTAATTGTGCTGACTTTGATTGCCGCCGTTCTTAATTTCATCTATGCGCCTTCCCGCCTGAGGGGGGTAACCAGATTGTCGGAGAAGGCCCTTCAGTTCAGGAAATGGCTTGCCATTGCCATCATTCTTAGTAATCTCGTAATCTCTTCTGATATAGTATCACTAGCGTGCATTGTACAAGCGATTACGTTGATTAATAAATCCAGAAGGGGGTGAAAATATGAAAACCAAATTCGCACGCGTATTGGCAACTGCACTAGGCGGTTTAGCTGTTGTTTTTGTTTCCACTGCCTGTATCTGGGTTGGACACCGTCCTGAGACTCCGGCTGAGCTATTGCAGAAGTAATCAACAAGGGCTGCCGCCCGCAAGCGGCGGCCCATTCCAACAAGGAAACGCTTTGGAGTGTAGGCTATGAAAATCCCCGTTACCCGAGACAAGAATAACGATACGCCGATCTTCATGCTGGATACGGCGGATATTCTATATATCCAAACCGATGAAGGAACCATCGTGTTTCAAACGGCGAGTGAAAGTTACTATCCTCTGGCGCCCTCTCTATCCACCTATGTGAAACATCTGGAGCAGTACGGCTTTCATAAACTTGACCGAATCAATCTCGTCAATAAGAATAAAATTGTAGCCTACGACCATGATCACGGGAAGGTTTTTTTTGAATCCGTTGACGATAAACAAGGAAAGTCGACAACAGTCGCGTTTATGCACCGAAGCAAGCTGCGACAAGACATCGAAAGATGGATCGACGAAAACATCAATAGATCGGATACATAGGGAGTCGCCGGATTATTTTCCGACGGCTTTTTTCTTCTGATGCCTATCTAATCTCGTTGTAAAAATTAGTTACCTATGTTTTAATCGGATATAATGGGAATTATTTGTCGGATATGATCGGGGGGAGATTCGTATACTTGTGTGGAAGCAGACGCTCTTGCAAGTCATTGTCGCCTTGATGCCCGTGTTCACTTTTCAGCTCTGGTACGAACGTTCAAAGACTCGAAAATATATTCCCTTCGTTTTCGGCTTTCTATGCTTTGTGGCGATGGTAGTCAGCTATGCCGCATGTTCGAATAGCGAGTACTTTCATGTGGATTATTGCTTAGTGCCGCTGCTTGTTGGATCATTGTACGGTGGTTTTTATGTAACCGTAACGCTCGTCCTTACGTATGTAGCCTTACAGCTTGTTACGGGCTATGGTGCATGGACATGGGTGGAGATTGGCGGCGTGCTGCTGATTATGCTGCCGGTTCTGCTTAAGGCAATACGACCGTTCCAACAAGCGGACCGGGAAGGCAGGCAGCGGCTTGCGCTAGGCGCGGCTGCTGTAATGATGCTTATCGAATTCGTGGTATTCTTAAGCTATCAATATGTAGAGCGGCCCGATACGACACCTTTATCTCTATACCTGTTCATGCATTCGGGCTTCTATTTCCTTACGACGTGGGTCATTGTCTTCCTCGTGGAAAATTTTAGAGAAAAACAAACGCTGCATGAGAAGTTAGAGATGATCTCGAACAATTACCGGCTTGAAGTGCAGAAGATGCAGCAATTCATCGATAAGACGCCGCTTGGCGTCCTGTTTACCGATCAACATGGAATGATTACGCATATTAATGAGATGGCCTTCACTACTTTGCAGCATTCATTATCAGGCAAAGAGCGGGATGAATTATTAGGCATGCCATATACGGTATTGAATGAAGGCATGGAGCATTCTCCGCTGAGCAAACAATTGAATCAAGCATTGAACGGGTTTCAAACTTCCTCGGAGATTATTCTGGGGCAGGGAAAGATTTATATGCAAACCGGCATTTGTGTTCGTGACATGCTGAACCAGAACATCATTGGCGCCGCTATCATATCGCATGATATCTCGGAATTGAACCGGCTGCGCGATGAAGTCGGACGTATGGAGAGACTGAGTCTCGTCGGTCAAATGGCTGCCAGCATTACGCATGAAATCCGCAATCCAATGGCTGTCATTCGCGGCTTCATTCAACTGATGCGGGAGCGGAGTCCGGAGCATCAACAGGAATATTTTCGGATTGTCATGGAGGAGCTCGACCGCGCCAATGGGATCATCAACGATTTTCTCTCGCTCGCCCAGAACCGGATCATTGAGAAGGAAAGCTGTTCTCTTCACGATATCATCCATGACCTGATGCCGCTGCTTCTGGCAGATGCGAATATGCGCGGGCAAACAATCGAGCTCAAGCTTGACGAATATATGCCGAGACTGATGTTGAATGCAAAGGAAATGAAGCAGCTTATCTTGAATCTGGCCCGGAACGGCATGGAAGCGATGGACCATACGGGCATATTGAAGATCTGCACGCAAGTTACGAGCGACCATGTTGAGCTACGGGTTATCGACGAAGGATGCGGGATACCGAAGGAACAGCTGGAACGTCTATTCGAGCCGTTCTACACAACGAAGGCGCGCGGGACCGGGCTTGGTTTGCCTTTATGTTTAAGCATCGTGGAACGGCACGGAGGCCAGATTCGGGTCGAATCCGTGGAATCAATCGGTACCGCTTTCATTGTTACATTCAATCGATATGCAGACCTATAAAAGCTAACCGAATGGGGAAGAACCTATGCCAGACATTGTTTCAATCGGGCCGTTCCGTGCGGACGGAACGCTTCTTACTGTCCTTATATCGCTGGCCGTCGGCATGGCAGCGCTGGCCATATGGATCAGGCTGGATCCTGCGTCGAGACAGGGACCTTGGATTGATATATTAATGACCGCTTCCATTATTACGCTGCTTGGTTGGAAGCTGGGATTTCTGCTGAGGGATCCCAGTTTGCTGTGGACCCGCCCATCGGCGATATTGATTATGCGGGGAAATGCCGCGGATGTGATTATCGGTTTGGCAGGGGCTGTTATTTATTTGATCGCGATGCACTTGCGCAAACGAATGTCTTGGAAGGGATTCCTGAACATGCTTCCCTTCGCCCTTCTGCCCGGATGGATCACGTGGAGCGCATTGAATGAATTTCCCTATCAGCTGATCTATGCGATCGTCTACGCCGCGGTTTTCGTATGGCTCATCATGCAGAAGGCATCGGAAGTGCCGGATGACGGAAGTACGATAAGCAGCGCACTTCTTGGTATCGGAATAGGAGGGCTGATCGCAAGCCTGTTCGCCCCGTATCCTCCCGGTTATGTACCGGGTCTGACCTTAGGCTTGACGGTTTCTCAATGGCTGTTGATCGGCACCGGCATCCTTGGCGCGGTCATACCTTATGCTTATTCGGGCAAGAAGCGCGAATGAAACGGGATAGCCTCTCCAACATGGGTACATAATAGGGTTGGAAGGGGGTGCCAGCAATGATGATGGAAGATAACCGGAATGCCGGACGCTCGAAGTCCGTTTCCAGGCCGGATGCATCGGCTGACCGCAATGGAGGCCGGAAGCCGGTAGCACCGGAATCGGCAGCATTCGATAAGAAATTGGACGGCCCGAACCGGCCTTCGACGTGAGGAGGGATTGCTGCCGTGAACTCTAAATCGACGGATGGCTCATCGGAGCAAAGCCGCAACTCGTTTGACCGCGAGCCCTTGGTGAACAAAGACGATCCGGCGCTGGATCCGTACGAAATCAATTTTCTGCCGCAATTCCAGCATGGCCGGGGTCCGCGTTCTCCGTTTGTCAACAGCAGCGGCGTCGTGATCGGGGATCATCAATACGATTCGCCGCAATCGCCGCTTAACCGCTGGACGACCGATACGGATCCGGCGGTCATGTCCGGGGACGAATGGGTCCATCCATTCAAGGATATCGGCTTCCTTCGAGACGAGAATCGGGATTATTTTGAGAAAGGCATCCCGCCGCAGCCGGGTATATTCATGCATCCGGATAAAGATGCGGCTTATGCAGCGGGACTGGATCGTCCCGAGAAGGAGCAGGGCAGCGAGCTAGAATCGTAAGGATTGCAATCGGTGTATGCGCACCGATTGTTTTTTTTGTTATGGGACGCGTACAGATTGCTTTGCTTTCACTTCTGGCGGGGGTTATAATGGGAAATAAACGACTTTACTTTGAGGGAGTGGTAATACATGTCAATGTCTTTCGAACGATATATGCTGGATACTGTACAACCTATGCGCGATGATCTGACGCGTCTGGGCGTTCAAGAGCTCCGTACGGCCGACGAGGTTGAAGCTGCGCTTCCAACGGCTAAAGGCACGGCGCTCGTTGTGATCAATTCGGTTTGCGGCTGTGCAGCCGGTCAATGCCGTCCAGGTGTCGGCAAAGCGCTGGAGCATGACGTAACGCCGGACCACCTGTTCACCGTATTTGCCGGCCAGGACAAAGAGGCGACCGCGAAAGCTCGTGAATATTTTGCTCCGTATCCGCCTTCTTCCCCATCCATTGCACTCATGAAAGATGGAGAACTCGTATACTTTATTGAACGTCATCAAATTGAGAACCGTTCGGCTGAAGCAATTGCGGCAGACCTTGCTGGAGCATTCGACCGGTTCTGCCGATAAGAGGTGATCGTATGAGCTTGCAGCAGGAAATTATTCAGCGGCTTGGCGTCAAGCCGGAGATCGATCCGGCGATAGAATGCCGCAAACGGGTTGATTTTCTTAAGGAACACGTTCGCAACTCGGGAACGACCGGGCTGCTGATCGCCATTAGCGGCGGGCTCGACAGCGCCGTTGCGACAGGCCTCTGCAAGAAAGCGACGGATGAGCTGACGGCGGAGACCGGAAAGCCTTATATGACGCTGGGCGTTTTCCAGCCTTACGGCGAGCAGGGCGATATCGCCCACAGCTACGAGGTTGCCGAGGCATTCAAGCTCGAGCACCGCGTCGAGACGAATATTCAAGAAGCGGTCGACGAGATCGCCCTTGAAGTGGAGCATGCGATGAAGGACATCGGCATCTCGCGTCACATTAGCCGTGGCGGCAAAGGCAATGTGAAGGCTCGCACCCGGATGGTGGTGCAGTATGCGCTGGCATTCGACTTGAACCTGCTTGTTGTCGGCACCGATCATGCTTCGGAGGCCATTACCGGCTTCTATACCAAATGGGGCGACGGGGCGGTCGACATTACGCCTCTGAGCACGCTTAACAAGCGGCAGGTCGGTCAGCTCGGCGCCTACCTTGGCGTGCCGCAGAGCGTGCTTGACAAGGCGCCGACAGCAGGCTTATGGGAAGGGCAGACCGACGAGAATGAGCTGGGCATTACCTATGCCGATAACAGCGATTATCTGGAAGGCAAAGTCATCAACGATGAAGCGCGGGAGAAGCTGGAGAAGCAGTATGTGAAGACACACCATAAACGCGATCCGATTCCTGGCATCTAACCGTCTGTACGGCGGCTTACTGACAACCGAGCCCCGATACAAGCGGATCTAACGGTTGCAGATGTACGTATTCAAATAAAAAATAGTGGCGGAATGCCACTATTTTTGCGTTATGGGGAGAACGACAGAGGAGGCGCTGCAGTATGATACTTGGCATCGGACATGACATAACGTCCATTGAACGAATCGATTCACTGCTTCAAGGCAAAGCGGGAGAGCGATTCAAAGCGCGTATCTTGACGGATACCGAACGGGCGGCGGCATCCGAATTGAGCGGCGGCCGTCTAGCGGAATATGTAGCCGGGCGGTTCGCGTCCAAAGAAGCCGTGTCCAAAGCGTTCGGCTGCGGAATTGGCGGCACATTAAGCTTCCATGATCTGGCCATCGTTCGAAGTTCTCTAGGCAAGCCGGAGTGTCAGCTAAGCGCGGCGGCTTGGGAGAAACTCGGGCTTGCCGAGGAGCAAACGGCTGTGCATGTCACGATTACGCATGACGGACCGCTCGCATCCGCATTCGTTGTCGTAGAGCGGCTGCGAGCCTGACGGTGACTTCGGTCACTTCTTCGAAGCCAGCCACTCCGCGAGCGCGGTTATTTCATCGGCTTCAAGCTTGGAGGCGAATTCGGGCATGGAACCTTCGCCGTCCCGGATTTGCTGGATAATTTCCTCTTCCGTCATCCGGGCGCCGACGTCCTGCAGATTAGAAGAGGCGCCCATCTTCCCCTGCAGCTCGGAACCGTGGCAGGAGACACAGTTCGCTTTATAGATTTTGACTGTCTGGGCAGGACCTTCAAGCGTATTCGATCCTCCTCCCCCGCAGCCGGTCAATAAGATCATGACGGCGCCCAGCATCAGAGGGAGTGCATTTCTTAAAATCCGACTTGGGGTATTGGATGTCATCTTCATCATTCCATATCGTTCCTTTCGTCGTCGTGCTTGCCTGATCCACAGCGGTTTGTACCCAAATAGTGGCATGTCCTTTTTATAACATACCCTTTATAATAGAGAATGGCAAAGCCGTTGAATTGATTTCTATATTGGGAGCTGCTATGAAACCTACATACAAGATGATTTTACAAAATTACTTTCATCGCTTTCAAGCGGCTGTATCTATGGCGGCGTTCTCGGAAAATCTGCCGGATTGGAATCAAGCCGAGATTCCTGATTATCACCGGTATTGGTATATTCGCAGTGGAGAAGGTTGGCTGGTAATGGATGATCAAACTTATGAAATCAAGCCTGGCCGGCTTTATGTGCTGCCTGCGGGGAGCTCACAATCCTTCGGTACGGACAGCAATACAGGAATTGAGATGTACTGGTGTCACTTTCGGGCGGCAATCGGAGACCTGGAGTTTTTACATCAGCTCAAGTTTCCGATCAGTGTTGAAATTGACGACCATAAGAACATCGAATCGATCTTTGAACGTATGATTCAATCCTATCGTTCGCAATCGTTAACGAAGGAGCTGCGATTGCGGTCGGCCATGTTGGATCTGATGGCTGCGTATTTGGATCACTGCAAATTAAACGATATAACGGGCGAAGGGATCGAGCTGGTCGAGAAGATGGACCCGGTTCTTCGCTATATCGAAGAGCATATAAGAGAGAATATCAAGGTCGATAAGCTGGCAAGCATTGCCTATCTACATCCGAACTATTTTATCGGCTTCTTCAAAAATGTGGTGGGTTGTTCGCCCATCCAATACGTGAACGGAAGACGGCTGGAGAACGCGAAGCGGCTGTTAGAGGAAACGACGGCAAGCGTGGCGGATATCGCCAAGCAGGTAGGCATGCAAAATCATTATCTGTCCCGCTTGTTCAAGCAGTACATCGGATTGACTCCAAGCCGCTACCGGCAGCTATACCGCATGTCCGCAGCGTCAAGCGGCATAAAGGAAGGAAGTGAAGAGCTTTCATGACAACAGAGGCGGCCGAATATTTCAGTCGCGAGCTGCTAGGCTGGTACCGTCAGAATAAACGGGTGCTGCCATGGCGGATGAACCGCGATCCGTACCGGATCTGGGTATCGGAGGTCATGCTGCAGCAGACGAGAGTCGATACGGTGATTCCTTATTACGAACGGTTTATGGACAAGTTTCCGACCGCTGAGGCATTGGCGGAAGCGCCGGAGGCAGAGGTGCTGAAGTGTTGGGAAGGGCTTGGCTATTATTCCCGCGCCCGTAATCTTCAAGCAGGAGCGCAGGAGGTCGTAAGCCGTCATGACGGCGTCGTACCCGACGATAAAGCGGCGGTATCTGCGCTAAGAGGCGTTGGTCCGTATACGGCAGGAGCCATCATGAGCATTGCCTTTAACCGTCCCGAGCCTGCAGTGGACGGCAATGTCATGCGCGTCTTGTCCCGTTATTTCTGCTTGGAGGATGACATTGCGAAGCCATCCACCCGCGTAAGCATCGAGAAGCTGGCTGCGTCCTTAATCCCTGAAGGCGCAGCCGGAGATTTCAACCAAGCCTTGATGGAGCTTGGCGCCCTCGTATGCACGCCCAAGTCGCCGGGCTGCCTGACCTGTCCCGTGATGGCTCATTGCGAAGGAAGGATGGCGGGCAAGGAGCATATCCTTCCGATCAAGACGAAGGCGAAGCCGCCGCGTCCGGAATTACGGCTGGCTGCCTTAGTTACCGGCACGGGATCGCATGCCGGCAAGATTCTGATCCGGCAGCGTCCGGACACCGGGCTGCTCGCGCGAATGTGGGAGCTGCCGCATATAGCGGGTCCGTCGATCGCCGCGGCAGAAGACAGTGACATGCCGAAGAAGCGCCGCCGTGCCGGGGCTAAGGCAGAGCCCGTGCCGCAGCGCGTGCGCGAGGAGCAGATGGATATCCTCTGCCGCACCTTGGCCGGCGAAGAACGTGTCCTGATTCGGCCGACAAGCTGGTGGGGCGAAGCGGAGCATGTTTTTAGCCATCTGGTCTGGGATGTTCAAGTCTACATAACGGAGTTCGGCTTTATGCTGGAAGAAGCCGCTGCGGCACAGGAGGCGTCCGCTCTTCTGGCGGATCGGGCGGCTGAAGCGCATGCGGTTTATGCATGGCAGCATGACGCAGGGAATGAACCGGCAGCAGAGGCCGCCGAAGCGGACAACCTAGCGAGCCTACCGGCCAACTACCGTTGGATTGGTCCTGAAGATATGTCAAATTACGCATTTCCTAACGTATTCTTGCGCATTTTACGCGAATATTGGGAGACGGTTGATTGATTCATACCCTTATTCGTTCTACAATAGACAGTGTTAGGTTTATAAATAGGGATGTGTAAGGGAGGATCATACGATGAGTCAGATGCTGGACCGACTGCTGCAGGAAAAGGTAGTTGCTATTTTTCGTTTTATCGAGGATCAATACGCTGACCAGGCAGCGCAAGCTTTGCTGGATGGCGGCATTACATTGATGGAAATTACGATGAATACCGAGGGCGCGACCAATATGATCGCCCGCTGGCGCGAGAAGTTCGGCGAACAGGCTTCAGTCGGAGCGGGGACGGTGCTTGATCTGGATATGGCGAAGGAAGCCGTTGCTGCCGGATCGCAATTCATGATTTCCCCGAACCTGGATGAGTCTGTCGTCGTTTATGGCTATGAGAACGGCGTTCCTGTATGGCCAGGCTGCATGACGCCAACGGAAATCGTCCGGGCCTGGAAAGCGGGAGCGGAAGCGGTGAAGGTGTTCCCGATGGGAACGCTGGGCTGGAAGTACTTGGCGGAAATCCGCGCGCCATTGGACAAAATACCGATGATGGCATCTGGCGGCGTCGATCTGGATAACATCGGCGATTATTTCAAAGCAGGCGCCAGCGCGGTAGGCATGGGCAGCAAGCTGCTCAATATGGATTGGGTGCGCAGCGGACGATTCGATCTGCTGACCGAAAGGGCAAGCAAGTTCGCAGAAGCGGCTAAATCCTTGTAAGTATCGGTTCTTAACGGCAGTACATAGAGAGGGGCGGCATAACTGTGGCAGTTTGGTTGATTTTGACGGGCGCGGCGATTGTCGCGCTTCTTCTATGGGTCATATGGACTATCGGCGCACGGAGCCAGCAGCCCCGCAAGCGGCCGAATGATAATCAACCGGACCGGCCGTTCGAGAACGTGACCTTCGAGAGCGGCGGTTCAACTCTTTGCGGGTGGCTCATTCATCCTCAGGATCGTGAACATAGCCAGCCGAATAGCGGCAATCAAGCCGACAAGCGGCCGCTTGTCGTAATTGCGCATGGCTGGGGATCGAATCGATCCCGGGTACTTCGCTATACCAAGCCGCTGCTGGGTGCCGGCTTCTCCTTATTTATGTACGATGCCCGCAGTCATGGAGAAAGCGACTCCATCTCTGCGCCATCGGCACTCATGTTCCGAGATGATATCGCGTCGGCTGTTGCTTCTGTACGCAAGTTTAAGAACGTGGACGCCGAACGGGTCGCCGTTCTCGGCCATTCGCTTGGCGGATTCGGAGCACTGCTGGCACTCGCGGATGGATTGCCTGTAAGGGCAGTGGTAACCGATTCGACACCGACGCGCTTCGAGACGATGCTAAGGGCAGAGCTAAAGCGCCACAAGCTCCCGTATTTTCCGCTTGGTCTTCTCATTCCGCCGATCTGGCTTCACCGTGCAGGTATAACGCGCAGCGAGTACGCGAAGGCGCAACTACCGGAGGCCTTAGACAGGAATGATAATGGGGCGCATATTCCCGTGCTCATGGTGCATGCTAACGGAGACGATTTCATTCCTGCAGACGATCTAAGAGAGCTGGCTAAGGAGCGTAAACTAAATACGCTGTTCGTGAAAGGCGCCGGGCACAGCTCCTCGGAGGAAGATCCGGCTTTCTGGCAGCGTGTGATTCCTTTCTTGAAGGAACATCTTCAGGTAGCGGATAAGTAAATAGCCGATTATGGATATCGAAATATAAGACCGCCTGCAGAGGCGGTCTTATTTCTTTAGGCATACTGACTGGCCCCAAAAAAGAAGCCTGCGAGAAATCTCGCAGGCTTGTTCAAGAGAGAATATATAATAAGGGGGGTCATGGGTCTATTATAGAACCCGAACATGAAAGGAATATGAAGGAAATATTACAGTTATATTACGAGATTGATAGGGACTCCATCCAAATAAAAGGAAGCCTGCGAAAAATCTCGCAGGCTACAAGAGAGAATATATAATAAAGGGGGGTCATAAGGCTATTATAGTTATTTAATATGAAAGGAATATGAAGGGAATATTACAGTTTCATTACAAAACCCTAATTTTGATTTGTAAGGTAAGAAAAGTGATGAGAGAAAATAAAGTTACATCAAATTATGTTAAGGGTACCCCTGAAGTAGTTCGAGCACGCGTCTCCGCTTACAACATAACCTATTATAATTCAGAGCCAGTGGACATAAAAAAGATGACCCCTGATGAATTCATGGGTCATCTCCTGATAGCTTATCTCGTGGTGGTTTGTTTAAACAAATAGCAATCCGGGTCAGTGTTCAGCTCTGCCGGAAGGTAAAAGAAAAAAATAAATTGAACGCGAATTAACGCTATGATATAATCGTTAGCGTCACTGACAAATTAAAATAAAGGATACGTTCGATTTTATTCCCACTTTAATTGTACATCTGGAACTTTGATTTGTCAATGCTCTTTTTTATACCGTAAATTGGAAAAAGGAGTGTGTTCAGGGAGATGGAAGCGAAGGATTGGCGGCAGGAACAGGAGCGGCAGGAACGGGTCAGGAACAAGCTGCAGGCGAGAATCGCCGAACTGGAGCCGGAGGTTGCCGGGCTGCGCGATCAGGCTACGGACATCCGCAAGCGGTTTTGGGAAGAAGTGACGATCAACACAAGCACGGCCGAGGATTTTGAAGAGACCTTTTACTCGGTTCAACAGCAATCTGCGATGCTGGCCGAACGGGAGCGCGGCCACAAACGGTTGGTGAGGCAATGGGAAGGCATGAAACGGCTGCTTCCGTCACCTTATTTTGGGCGCGTTGACTTTCAGGAGGATGGCTTGAACGCAAGCGAGCAGGTCTATATCGGCGTATCCTCCTTCATCGACAATGACGGATTGAATTTTCTGATCTATGATTGGCGTTCTCCCATCGCGAGCCTATATTACGACTATCCTCCGGGTCGAGCCTCTTATGACACGCCGGCAGGTCGGATCGAAGGGACGATGGAGCTCAAACGGCAGTTTCAGATTCAAAATGGGCGAATCCGCAACATGTTCGACGCGAGCGAAACGATTGGAGACGAATTGCTGCAGCAAGTGCTCGGCAAGGACGCGGACTCGCAAATGAAGAGTATCGTAGCCACGATCCAGAAGGAGCAGAACGCCATCATCCGCAACGACAATAGCCGGATGCTTATCGTACAGGGGGCGGCTGGCAGCGGGAAAACTTCCGCGGCCTTACAGCGTGTGGCGTACTTGCTTTACAAACACCGTCAGACGATCAGGGCCGATCAGATTGTGCTTTTCTCGCCCAATCCGATGTTTTCCAGTTATATCTCCACCGTCCTTCCGGAACTCGGCGAAGAGAATATGCAGCAAACGACGTTTCAGGAATATCTTGACTATTGGCTTGGTTCCTCATTGCGGTCGGAGGATCCCTTCGATCAGATCGAATTCACACTGACAGCACAGGGGGAGCCGGGATATGAGGCTCGCCTCCAGGGGATTGCGTACAAAACCTCCGAAGCTTTTCTGAAAGCCCTGCAGAACTACGGGAAGTGGTTGGGGCGGGAAGGTATGCGATTCAATGATGTTTGGTTTCGAGATCGCGTTCTGATTACTGCAGAGCGTATGAGCGCAAAATTGTACGACTTCGACAGTTCCCTGCCGTTGTTCAGTCGTATCGCTCTCTTGCAGGAATGGCTGTTGGATGAACTGGCTTCGCTGGAACGCGAGGAACGGAACGCGTTCTGGGTTCAGGAGGAGTTAAATTATCTCGATAACGAACAGTACGCGGAGGTTTTCGACATTCTGCACAAAGATAGGGAAGTGCTCGACCTTGCGGAGCAATACGCTGTGGTTCGCGAGCAAATGAACAATAAGCGTCGGGGAGATGAAGGCGACGTTGACTTCTCCCAGCGGGAAGAGGAACTGATCCTTCGAAGAATCGTGAAAGAAAGCTTTAAGCCGCTAAGGAAAAGCGTGAAGAACTTCTCGTTTGTAGATGCCAAAGGTATATATGGCCAATTGTTCGGCGACGAAACCTCTTATCGGGAGCAAACAAATGAGATCGCCATTCCCCCGCTTTGGCCTGAAATCTGCAAACAAACCAAGGATATGCTGAGCCGGAACGAATTGTTTCACGAGGATGCGACTCCTTATTTGTTTGTAAAAGAAATGGTCGAAGGCGTCCGAACGAACACGGAGATCCGGCATGTCTTCGTCGATGAAGGCCAGGATTATTCGGCGTTTCAATATGAATATTTTAAAAAGTTGTTTCCACGCGCCCGGATGACGGTGCTCGGCGATTTCGGGCAAGCGATCTTCATACAGGCCACAAACCTGGAAGCATCCGATTCTCCGCTGATCCGGCTTTTTGGCGAAGCCGATACAAGCCTCGTCCGCCTTGTGCGCAGCTATCGTTCAACCAGAGAGATTGTGGAATTCACGAAATCGCTGCTTCCCGGCGGGGAAGAGATCGTACCGTTCGAAAGAAGAGGCCGCAAGCCCCTTCTGATCCGATCGAACGGCGTAAAGAAGCGCGATGCACAATTACTGGAGGACATTGCCTCGCTCAGGGCCGAGGGCTTCGCTTCCATCGCCGTCATAACAAAGACTGCGGCCGAAAGCAGAGAGGTCTATGAGTCATTACGAATTCAAGGGGAAGAAGGGCTTCA
Organism: Paenibacillus spongiae; assembly: GCF_024734895.1. NCBI lineage: Bacteria > Bacillati > Bacillota > Bacilli > Caryophanales > Paenibacillaceae > Paenibacillus > Paenibacillus spongiae. The sequence goes on along the minus strand of NZ_CP091430.1, from coordinate 5,739,394 downwards.
GCTTATTACGAAGGAGACGAGGGACTTTGAAAAAGGAGTGATGGTCATTCCCGTGTATCTCGCCAAGGGTGTCGAGTTCGATGCAGTCCTGGTCTATGATGCTTCGCCCGAAGCTTACGGCCGGGATAACGAACGCAAGCTTCTTTATACGGCGTGTACGCGGGCGATGCACCGGCTTCATCTTTACACGACGGGCGATTGGTCGCCGTTCGTGCAGGCATTGTCTGCGAATTTTTACGAGAAAGCGCCCATATTGACGGATCGGGGGTAACCTTTGATCCTCGACCATTATTTTCATCCATACTCAGCTCGATGAGCAGAAAGCAGGGATCTATGTCAGCTCCTACGCAAACAAAACCGGTGGCCGCCGGCGGGGACGACTTCTCGCTCAAAGCCATTCTGCCGCCGCTCATGGCGATTATTGTCGGCATGATCATGGTTATTCTGGACAGCACCGTTGTTAATAATGCCATTCCGAAACTCGTTGAATACTTCGACACCGATCTGAAGACGATCCAATGGACCGTCACCGGCTATACGCTGGCCTTATCCGCCGTTATCCCGCTTGCAGGCTGGATGACCGATAAATTCGGTTCCAAGCAAATATTCATGATTACGATCGCCCTGTTCACGATCGGCTCCGTGCTATGCGGCATCGCGCAAACGCCGGAACAGCTGATCATTTATCGCATCATTCAAGGCTTGGGCGGCGGCATGATGGCCCCGATCGGGATGGCCATGGTGTTCAAGCTCGCGCCTCCAGAGCGCCGCGGATCCATCATGGGCGTACTCGGCATCCCAATGCTGATGGCGCCGGCATTCGGTCCGGTGCTATCCGGCTGGCTGGTCGATTCTGTCAGCTGGCACTGGATTTTCATCATCAATCTGCCGATCGGCATTATCGCCTTCATCCTCGGGTATAAATATTTGCCGAAATCCGACCGCCATGCGGCGCCGCATCTGGACGTCATCGGCATGTGCCTCGCGCCGATCGCCTTCTCCATGCTGGCGTACGGCGTAAGCGAAGGCGGCACCAGCTGGTCCTCCGCTTCGACGATCACGGGCTTGACCGTCGGCGGCATTGCGCTCATCCTCTTCATCTTCGTGGAACTGGCTCAGAAGCAGCCGCTGCTGGAGCTGAAAGTGTTCAAGTCGTCCGACTTTACACGCAGCATCGTCTTGACGTGGATCGTACAGCTCGCGCTGTTCGGCGCCATGCTGATCGTGCCGCTGTACCTGCAAGGCGTCATGCGCTACACCGCGCTTGAAACGGGCTGGATCCTGATGCCGCAGGCGCTATGCTCGGGAATCGCCATGCCGATCAGCGGCCGGCTGTTCGACAAGATCGGCGCGCGTCCGCTCGCCTTCGCCGGTCTTGCCGCCATATCCGTTTCTCTGTTCATCTTGTCCGGCATATCGGTGGATACTTCGCTGTGGGTTATCATCCTGTGCATCTGCATCATGGGTCTCGGCATGGGCTTCTCCATGATGCCGCTCAACACGCATGTCCTGAACTCTGCGCCTCGCCGACTGGTGAGCCGCGTCACACCGCTGACAACAGCAGCTCAGCAAGTCGTCCTCTCGTTCGCGGTCGCGGGCTTGACGGGTTATCTGACGTCGCAAATCACTTCCCACGCCGCAAGCGCGGGAGCGGACGCGAATCCGCTGAACGCCGTCGTCGCGGGTTACGGCGACACGTTCTTCCTGTCCGCGTGCATCGTGACCGCGGGCGTCGCACTGTCGCTCCTTCTGCGTAAACCGAAGCAGCAGGAAGAAGACGGAACCGCCGGCGGGGACAACCCGGACCCGGCGATGATGGTGGGTCACTGATCGCGAATCGGCTCCGATTCGCTCGTATGCAAGTAGCCTTGGCCGTTAGTCGGCCAAGGCTATTTTTTGCCGATCATGATAGTCTGTACAATACGTCTTTTACAAGGGCATGGGACTGTTTCTCGCAGGCTCGGCGCTGTGTGGCTTATCGCAGGACATGACACAGCTTGTCGTCTTCCGCGCCATCCAGGGGATCGGTGCCGGCGCGCTGATGCCGATCGGTATGACGATCATCGGCGACCTCTTCCCGGCCGAACGCACCGGCAAAATGCAGGGCCTGTTCGGCGCCGTATTCGGCTTGTCATCGGGCCGGCCGTAGTCGGATTTATCGTCGGCAATTTGGCCTGGCAATGGATTTTCTACTTCAACCTGCCGTTCGGCGTTCTCGCCGCCTCTTCATCGCTTCATCGCTGAAGGAATCGAAAGGCGAAGCGACTGGGGCGGTGCGGCCGCGCTGACGGGCGCCATTGTCTCGTTCCTACTGGCGATCGAGACGGGTTGCAGCGGCCCTTCGAAAGGCGGCTTGAAGCATTACGCTTGGGATTCGCCGCTGATTATCGGCTTGTTCGCCATCAGCATTGCGCTCCTTCTTTTGTTCCTTTGGATCGAATTCAGGGTGAGCGAGCGACATTACTTAAACGAGTTTATGACATGCATGAGATCGCGCATGAGCAGCTTGGCGAAATCAGCCTCGATCCCTTTACCTTCTCGCACTTTCGTTTGATGATAGGCAGCTTGCAGGTAGACGAGTTTCTGCCCGTTCTTCTTGCTCTGCGCATCTTCTATAAAGTGCAGCAGCAGCTTCGGCACATTCTTATCCTTGAAAGCGCCGGATGCGGCACCCGCTCGAACAAGCTCGTCCAGGTGCGTAAGATCCATCGTGACCTGAAGCTTCATCGTCTTCTCGGCTTTATTGCCGACTTTGTCCGTCGCTTCCGCCGTTACGACATGATTCCCAAGTGCCAGCTTGAATGCCGGAATAGGCTCCGACGGATTGATGATTTTGCCGTCAAGCTTGACTTCGAATTGCTTCATCCCTATCCCCGCATCCGACGCCGAGATGGCGCTCATATCGAATGCTTCATAGGTGAACCGGCTCAGCAGCTCGGGCGCCGCAATAACCGGAGACACGATATCCGAGCTGATCCGGCCTTCAGCTTCATACATGATCGGATCCGCCGCCTGGCGAATGAACCGCACGGTCGCTTCGATATCCTCCGGTCCCTGGGTTGCGTTTTTGCCGTATTGTCCAAGCAGCTTGTACTTCTCATTCGCTTGGCCGTACATGAAGCTGTTCACCGTCAACGAGTACGTTTGCGCCGGGTCTAGCGCGCTTCCGTCCGGCAGCGTGACGCGAACGACCTTGTTCGTGCTTTCATCCCATGTATACCAAGCGCCGCCAATGAAGGAATCCGGCCCATACTGCGGGCTGATCATGGCGTTCAGGATGTCGATGAACTGCGCCCCCGTCACTTCGATCCGCACCAATGTATTGCCGAATGGCTGGATGTTGAACAGCTCGCCCCATGTGATCGGACCCGCATCCAGGTTATCCCGCACACCGCCGCCGTTCATCAAGGCGAGGTCGCTGTGCATCGACCATTTCATGCCGTCTGCGATCAGATTGCCGAGCGCGATGTCGCCGATGATGCCTTTCGCCGGATAGCCTTTCGGCATCGCCAGCCCATTATTCCCGATGACCTCATTCACTTTCGGCGCCACAATCTCTTGATAATGCGTAATGAGAGCCGTAACCCCGGCATCCGGCATGACGCTGCCGTCCTGCACGACGTCGACGATCTCCGCCGACTTCTCGATAACGTCCATCGTAACCGGATCGATGACGAGATCGACGTCCGAGAAGGCGTTCCCGTATTCCCCCGATTGCACGATCAGCTTATTGTCTACGACTGCATTTACCTGCTGATGATTATGTCCGGCGAAGATAACGTCGACCGCATCGTTCACGGCAAGCGCCAGTTCCTCGATCTCGCCTTTCGCGCCTGCTCCGTCCTGTTCGCCCGGCACGTGCGCCAGCGCGACAATCGCTTCGACGCCTTGCGCTTGCAGCTCGGGTACGAATTTATTGATCGCTTCCGCCTCATCCGTGAAGCGTATATCGGCAATGCCGGTCGGCACGACGATCGATGGCGTCTCCGTCGTGACGACGCCGATGAAGCCGATCTTGACGCCGCCGATTTCCTTGATTGCATATGGCGGCAGAAGCAGCTCGCCGTTCGACTTGTACGCTACATTGGCAAGAATGAGAGGGAAGTTCATGCCGTCATAGCCGGGCGTGCCATTCGGATGCTCGCCGCCGTTCGTAAGACGAAGCAGCTCGGCCGTTCCTTCGTCGAACTCATGATTGCCGGGAGCGCCGACGTCCACGCCGATGGCTTCCAAGACCGCAATGCTCGGCTCGTCCTGCAGCAGCGCGGAAACGGGCGAGCTCGCACCGACCATATCGCCGGCGTGAACGATGAGCGTGTTTGGATTCGTCGCCTCATGCTTCTTCATATAGGCGGCCAGGTAATCTGCGCGTCCGAACTTGACGCCCGGCTGTCCGGAGACGGTGCCGGAAACATCGATTTTACCGTGGAAGTCGTTCATGCCCAGCAGCTGTACGTGAATCGGATCGCCGGGATTGCCCGCCATCGCCGTGTATCCGTTCGAGAGCGCTTCCTGCTCCGATGCGAAGAAGACGCGCGACTCCACCGGCACATCGGCCCATTTGTCCGGAGCTGCGAATCTCTTTGTTGCGAAATGGCCTGCGTAACGAAGCAGCCCTTTGCCCTGCTCGCGCGCACGGAAGACGAACGGCAGCTCCAGGAGCGGATTCGACTCGCTCCAGATGCCAAGCTTTGCCGCTTCGGCAGCCTTGACGGCATCGCCGTATTCCGTAAATTCCGCATCCGGTCCGATCGGCCACAGGAAATACGTAGCCGCATACCCTTTGGCGACCATTTCCAGATTGACGTTCATGTTGTCCGACTTGCGCACAACCTGAGCGAGCAGCCGGCCGTAATCGTCCGTCGCTTCCTTGCCGACCATCAGCTTCACCGTATCGCCAGGCTTCAGCAGCGTATTCAGGTAAGCTTTGGCCGCATTGCCGTGATCAAGCTGGTTCTGGTCCAGGTCGTTCTTGGGCGTATGGTACGTCTCCGCCGTATCGATGTTGACGAAGCGAACCTTCGTCGTGCCCAGCACCGGCGACTGCAGATGAATCGTATCCCCGTCCACAATAGCTGCAACGGTGGACTCGTATTCGCCCGCTGCATCCGGCGCAGGAGGCTGAGGGTCAAGCAGCGTCAGATCCGACGCCTTGCGCGGCAGCAGCTGGTAGCCGTCGTATTGGCTCGCTATGGCTGTGATCCGGTACCATTTGCCGGCCTGAATTGCCCCAATCGGAAGCGCCGACTCCATGACTCGAAGCGTCGTGCCTTGGAACGTCTCGTCAATCAGCGAGACGTTATAGCCGCCGCCGGCCGGGCTGGACGGCACTTGCTGCACGTAGCCGTTCAACTGTACGAGCCGGCCTTCGAGCGGCTCGCCGATGCCGCCAATCGTCGTCTCGACGGGTGCCGGAAGCTCCGCTCCCGATTGCAGCACCTCTACGCCGGCGGCCGAGGCGGGAACAATCTCGGTCAAGCCTTTGTAGGCTTCAATCTTGCCCGTCACCCGTACCCGATCGCCTTCATGCAGCTCGATCGGCGTGAAGCCGAACAAATTGATGCCGCCCGTCTCATCCTGCACGAACGTCGACAGCCTGCCGCCCCCGACCGCGGCATTGTCCGCCGTCACGACGCCTTCGACGATGACCGTCTGTCCGGGGCGCTGCTTGGCATCCGCGATCGATACAAGCTGCGGCTCGCCGGTTCCCGGTCCCGGACCGGAGAGCGTCTCGATCGCTGTCGGACTCTTTAAACCAGGTACGGCGAAGTAGGCGGTTAACGTACCCGTCACTTTGATCTTGCTGCCGATCAACTGAGGGTTGGTCTGCAGACCGTACTGCGCCCGGAATGAAGCCGGGAGCTGTACCGGCAGCAGATAAGCGGCATCTCGCTCGTCCGGCGAGTCAGCCAGTACCAGGTTGAAATCGTTGGCGAACGGAGCTGTGAAGGCATACGCATTCGTTCCCGTCGTATGCGCGACCACATACCCTTCCACAGATGCAATTCCGCTGTTGTTCGCAATCGCTTGTCCTACGGTCCAGCTTGCGCTTTCTGCATATACGCGGGTGAATTGAGGCCCGATGACGCTAGTCATTGCAAGCACGCAGACGAATAGGCATAATGCGGTTTGCTTCAATCTCTTCACTATTCTTCCTCCTTCTATCAAATCAGATTCGATGATAGAATAGGTGATCAATGTAAAGTGATTACCAGATATTTGTAAAGATTTTCTTCAGTTTTTCGCAAACAATGTCGATTGCGGTATCAAGCAGGGCGAACTGATCTGCTTGCCGGATCGGCAAGCAGCGTCTCCTTGAAGCAACATCGATGTCAGTCAAGGAAATCGCGATGGTCAGCGGCTCTTACGATGGAGCGCATCTCTCCAAATCATTCAAAGCGAGCGAAACGATGACGCCGCAGCAATATCGCGAACAAGACGCTTATCTACTAATCCAGCCCGATTGAGATCGGCTTTCGGATTGTATCAGACCGTAAACCTGCATGCCGCTTGGGGGCAGACGGGAGTTACGGTTTGTTTGCTTTTTCGATGGATTCTCGAATGCTCTGCCACCGATACGATGCTGGACGTTCCCTTCGTCGCCAATCACTTTTTATCGTAATTTTACAAAACGTGTGCGATCGTACAATACGGCGAATGGAAAGAGAACTATAATGCATACGTAAGCGATTGCTGGGCGAGTAAGACGCCCGCGACGAGTTGCTTTATTCAACACGAAGACGCCTCGGACGTTAAATAAACCTATGCCGCCCAAGGCGATTAAGGAGATGATTTAAGTGATTCGCGTAACCGTATGGAATGAAAATGTTCATGAAAAAGATAACAAAGCTGTTTTGGCTATTTATCCTGAAGGCATTCACGGACAGCTTGCCAAAGGAATTGCTCAAGAAGGCATCGAGGTGCGAACGGCTACCTTAGATCAGCCTGAACACGGATTGACCCAAGAAGTCCTTGATCATACCGATGTATTGATTTGGTGGGGCCATATAGCGCATGAGAAGGTGGAAGACGAAATTGTAGACCGCGTACACAGCAGAGTTTTACAAGGCATGGGACTCATTGTATTACACTCCGCACATTGTTCCGAAATATTCCAAAAATTGATGGGTACTTCCGGCGATTTGAAATGGAGAGAAGCGGACGAAAAGGAGCGCATCTGGGTTATCGATCCGTCGCATCCGATTGCTGCGGGACTAGGCGAGTACATAGAGCTTCCTAGTGAAGAAATGTACGGCGAGCATTTTGATATCCCTGCGCCGGACGAGCTGGTGTTCGTAAGCTGGTTCGAAGGCGGGGAAGTGTTCCGAAGCGGCTGCGCTTATCATCGCGGCCAAGGCAAAGTTTTCTACTTCCGTCCAGGTCATGAAACCTATCCGACTTACTATAACGAAGAAGTGCTGAAAGTAATCTCCAACGCGGTGAATTGGGCCGCGCAGCCTCGCGGTGCGAGCCCGGTATACGGCAATGCGAAGCCGCTTGAAGAAATCAAGGCGAAATAACGATTGATTGGGGCGAAATACAAATGAGAGAAATTAACATAGGGGTAATCGGACTTGGAGAAATGGCGCGGCATCATATCAGGCAGTTACTTCTAGTGCCGGGTGTACGTATTGCCGCGGTATGCGACATTCATTCAAAGGCGGTGCAGGAGGTGGGAGATCAGCTCGGCATCCCTGCTTCCAAACGGTATGAAGCCTACGAGTCGCTGATAGGCGATACCCAAATTGATGGTGTACTCTCGGTTACGCCGAACGATAAGCACGCAATGATTATCGAAGCGTGCATCCATGCCGGGAAACCGCTCTTTACCGAGAAGCCGTTAACGCGGACGTATGAAGAAGCGGTCCGGGTTCTTGAATTGTATCGACGAAAAAAGCCGATTCCCTGCATGGTCAATTTCTTGTGGCGCAACACCCCTGCTTTTCAATACACTAAAAAAATGATCCAGGAAGGGCGGATCGGACGCATTAACCATTTTTTCGTGCAATATCTCCAAGGATGGGGTTCGTCCGGATATCATACGCCTTTCATATGGCGGTTTGACGAAAAAATTACCGGTACCGGAACGTTAGGGGATTTGGGCTCTCATATGATCGATCTCGCACAGTACATGATCGAGGACGATATTACCGATATTCAGGCGATGCTTACGACGATCGTGCCGGAACGTCTTGACCCGGAGACAGGTGCGCTTAAGCAAGTAACCGTTGACGATTTTGCCTGTTTCAATGCGCGTTTCACCCAAGGCGCAGTCGGTGTATTCCAAACGTCACGCAATGCAATCGGAGCCGACAATCAGCATGAAATATCTTTATATGGCGAAGAAGGTTCACTGCATGTATCCCCTGCCAACAACCAGGTCGTGTGGCATCGCTTGAAGGAGGGCGGGGAAGAAACGGTAACCGAAACCATTGAGGTGCCGGCGGAGGAAGGTCTGAATCCTTGGCAGACGTTCGCCGATCTGATTCGAGGAGATGCGGCAGCAAATTATGCCACGCTGGAGGATGGGTTCACAAATCAACTTCATATGGAGGCTATCGTTCGTTCAGCCCGGAATCGTTCAATGATTGAAGTGGCTTCATTAGAATCCTATAAATAATTTTATATGTTGAAAAGCGGCCTGGAAGAAACTCGGATTCTCGTCTCAATGGGAATTCGGGTTTCTTTGTAAGGAATATCTAAGGTATCCTATTGGAAATGGCTTTGAATAGTGGGGAGGATGATCCGTGGAGGACATCGTCGGGCATGAGGTCAAGCGAACGCGGTTTAACGTTTCGAGGTGGTTGAAGTAAATGGCTGAACACCATATAACCCAAGTTGAAAGCCAAGTCCGCGAGGGAACGAAATATAACCGGAAGGCGCTCCAAGCCTATCTCTCCTTATATCCGGCGAGCGGTATCAGGTTAAACGCAGCGGTATTGGTGCTTTTTTTCCTTAACCTGTTTCTGGTGATCCCTGTGCTCAGCGTGCCGTACGTGCCGCTGTATGCTTATCTTCTGATTCCGGCGCTTATTGTCATGAACGTATGGGCTCTGGCCCTCATTATAGCTCCCCGGAAGCTGCAGCTGAATTACGTCTTGTTCCGGGGTGTGTTTGGCCTTGTCTGCTCGGCGGGATTTATGATCGTAACCCAGAAGCTTGCCTATAGCGGGCTTCGTCTGACGACTCCTTGGTATGCGCTTGTATCGTTCACTGCCTACGGATTTGCCCTTTATCACTATGCGCGGTCACATATCCGGAAGCTGGAATCTCCGCCAAAGCAGCGCCAAGACCGTACGGGCATGCCCATGGTTTCACTAACCGCGCTGACCGGGCTTGGCTATCTCCTGGCCAATCTCTCGTTAATGTTCGTAAGCGAGGAGACGGTAACGATCATTCTGATGTGCGTGTATACCATGTTAGCTTTCATTATGTTTCACTTTATCCTGGAGCTGCATCGTTATTACTGGCTAAAGCGCTCTGCCGGCAAGGCTCCGTCGAGCAGAGCGTGCAGAAAGAAGCCATGAGATCAGGTTATATATGATTCGGTCAGAATGTCAGCAGCCCTTATCGTCATAACGCATATTCAAGTCCCGCTGCAGGCGGGCGAGCGTCTCCTGATAGGCTCGATAATCGTCGCTTAGCAGGCGCATTTGCTCAACGAATCGCTGGAATGCCGAATCGGGGGTACTAACTGTTAAGCTGGATCATGCGCCTTCGGCGCGCTTGTTCGAGGTGCTGCACCGGGCCGATGAAACTGTTATCTTGCGAACTCCCAAAGTCAGGGTGTAAGCTGCTTATAGGACAACGATTCTAAATGAATTCGAGGAGCGAAATCGGAATGACAACTGTGCTTATCCGGAACGCACGTTTGATCAGCGGCCATGAGCTTGCACCGGGGTGCGTAACGGTTCGAAACGGCCGAATTGAATCGGTTCATGACGGGGATTCATGCCCCGATTCGGCCGATTTCGAAATCGATGGTCATGGACACCTCCTTATTCCCGGCATGATTGATGTGCATATTCACGGTGCCGCAGGCCATGACATGATGGATGGTACGATTCAAAGCGTAGAAACCGTTTCAAGAGAGTGCGCCAAGTCGGGCTGCACCTCATTCTTGGCAACATCCGTTTCATCGTCCTTGGATGACCTCCTCCGTATGATTTCAAGTGTCTCCCGTGTCATGGGCCATGAGCCCGGAGCGCAAATCGCAGGCATTCATATCGAAGGCCCATACTTGAACGCGAAACGTAAAGGCATGCAGAACGAACGGTATTTACGTCACCCCGACCTGGATGAAATGGATATGATCTTACAAAAATCGGGATCGCTGATTCGAATGGTCACTTTGGCGCCAGAGCTTCCAGGCGGCACTGAGATGATCGAGTACTTGAAATCCCGCGGAATTATCATATCCATTGCTCATTCAGATGCTACATACGAAGAAGCCAAGCATGCTTTTCGATGCGGCGCGAGTCATGTTACGCATTGCTTTAACGGGATGCGGCCCATCCATCACCGCGACCCCGGCTTAATTGTCGCCGCATTCGAAGAAGAGCACGTCAGCGTCCAAGCTATTGTCGACGACGTACATCTTCATCCGGCCATCGTCCGGTTGATGCATCGGGAGAAGGGAGCCGATAGAATGGTTCTTGTTACAGATGCTCTGCAAGCGATGGGGATGGGGGATGGGTTGTACCTGTTTGGCGGACATGAGGTCAGGGTTTCGCAAGGAGTGGCCACATTAACCGATGGTACGCTTGCATCAAGCACCGTGACGATGAACGAGGCATTGGCGAAGACCGTTCGCTCCGGAATATCGTTGAAAGATGCCGTGACGATGGCAACTCAAACGCCGGCGGACTTGTTGGGCCTGGTCAACAAAGGACGGATCGCTCCGGGCGCTGATGCGGACTTCGTTTTGATGAATGAAGCTTTTGAAGTGTTATTGACGGCCGTGAAAGGCAATGTCGTATACCGTCGCGCCTAATTATTAGTACGGACGAAACACCTATAACATAATGAAAATAATAGAAAGATCCGCCACGGCGGATCTTTCTGCATTATGGCTATACCTGACAGATGTATGTTGAAGCAGCTGCCCGAAGGAAGGGAGCGGCTGCATCGCTGATTGCTTGCTTAGAAGAGCATCGTGACATGCTCCCACCACTTATAGAAGTGGGGGCTTCCCAGGACATATCTAATAACCTAACCGATAAGCCTTATTCACGTGATCACCCCCATTCGTCGATTATACCAAAAAAGAAGGAATGTACGTTCGTATATTTGTCGGCAAACAGAATACTAAAAGCACCGATTCATCCCCCACCTACACGCTCACTACGTGAGTTAGGAAGTTTAGAGGTGGGGACTTCTCGGATTTTAGGTTAAAAAAGACATTACTCGACTGAAAACTGCCTGCGAAGCTGACATTTACCTGCAAAGCAGATGAATATGAGAAGAAAAAAAAGATGGGAGGCCCATGCGATCATGGGCCTCCCATCTTTTTTTGTGTAATAAACTGCACGTCATATGACCAACGAAGAACGGGTTATAGGAAAAATAAGGCTGCCGTTCAGCGGAAGAACGCAATCGAACGGCCATATGGATGATATGGCAAAACCCTCGGACCATATTCATAGCACTGTACTTGAGCATATCACTATAATTGGAAATGCAGCACAGATCTATGTTTGGCTGTAAGATAACCATTTGGCGGAGGTGTATGATGAAATTTAGAAAGTTGGCTTTACTCTTCATTTGCTTTGCAGTATTTGCTAGCGCTTCAACGGTATCGGCGGGTAACGAGTACGATGATGAGGATTACTACTATTATGAAGATGATGGTGACGGCAGTGTGGAAGAGGGCGATGACAATCGTGGAAATCCGACTCAGCTCAAAAATTTGGCGCTCGGCTTGAATTACTCGTTATCGGAGCAGCCTCATGAGATTTACCCGGACAGCGGCAAGGAACTGACGGACGGTCAGTATGGCAGCTTGGAGTTTTGGGACGGGGCTTGGCAGGGGCATCCGAGAGGAATGACGAGGCAGGTCATATTCGATCTTGGCGGACTGAAATCCATCAGCCAAATTAAATCCAATTTCTTGAACGATACGGATCCGGGCATTATGCTGCCTACCGCCGTCTCCTATTACGTATCCTCCAATGGTCAAGACTGGTCGAACTTGGATCATGTCGCCTCTCCCCGCTCGTTCTGGGAGTGGTCGGCGCCTAAATTGGAACAGTATGTATGGGACGGAGAAGTGAATGGGCTGCCGGGTAAAAACGCCAAGAAAAACGCAGATAAGGCGCTGGCCAGATATGTAAAGGTCACCTTCACGATGGAGATGTTCGTCTTTATCGATGAGATTGAAATTTGGGGTTATGACGGCAAAGTTAAGGGAGCGAAGAAGCTGCCGCCGGATCGTCCTGCGTATTTGAAAGCGGGCGAGGCAACGGGCGGCATTCATAACCTGGTGCTTATGCCCAACAGTTACTATTCCGACCAGCTCGGAGACTGGACGAAGGAAGAACTGATTCCGTATATCAGCTACGTCAATAGTGAAGGAGAGCCGCAGGACTGGTTCTATGACGGATTGCTGTTCTGTCCGAACTATGCTCCTTCCTACCGCAAATTTGGAACCGATCCGCCGGCCAACAGCAGCGATTGGATCTGGTATGCGGATAAGACGTTCGCGGCGGATGGGGATTTGCACAATTTGAACGAAGCGGTCAAGGAAGTCGGTGCGAAGCTGGGGCAGCCGGACCATAAAGTTAAAGTGGTGCTGACGATCCCGTATCCGGTGGAATCGCAGACGGACTTTGGCGACATTGACGGCGACGGCATATCCGAAAACTTCAATTCGGCCTCGATCGGCATTGATGCGGCATATAACAACAAGCTGAAAGTCATTAACTGGCATGTGAAGGACCTGCTTCAGAAGTGGGAAGATAGCGAATTTTCTCATTTGACGTTAAGCGGATTGTATTGGTTGAGTGAAAATATCGAGCCCAAAACGCCGCGTGAAAAAGAATTAATCAAGGCGACAAGCGACATCGTGCATGAAGCGGATTTGAAGTTTTTCTGGATTCCGTATTTCCAGGCCAACTCTGTCCATGAATGGAAGGAGCTCGGCTTCGATGCCGCAGCGCTGCAGCCGAACCATTTCTTCTTCTCGCACGGAGAATACCGGATTCAAGATACGGCTCAGCTTGTCCAGCAATATGGCATGGGATTCGAGATGGAGACCGATGAGGACATGAATAAGAGCTATGCCCTTCGGTCCAAGTACACCGAGTATCTGAACGGCGGGGTTAAATACGGCTATATGAAGGACGCATTCAAGGCGCATTATCAAGGGATTACCTCTTTGCTCCGTGCAGCACGCAGTAATGATCCGGAGATTCGCATGAACTATGACTGGATGTATCAATTCGTGAAAGGCACTTATACCGAGCAGCAAGGAGGACCTGCCGACGGTTCGGTCAATCTGGCAGCGGGGCTCGATTATACGACATCTTCTCCTGCCTCTGAGCATTATTCGGATGCCGGCAAGGAGCTGACGGATGGCTTCTACGCAGGAACGGACTTGTTCGATTGGAAGTGGCAAGGACATGCGGGCGGCGATCCGACGAGGGAGTTTGTGTTTGATCTCGGCGCGAAGAAGTCCATCGGCATTGTGCGTGCCGATTTCCTGGAATATGCCGATGCGGCCATCTATTATCCTGAGCGGATCTCCGTATCCGTATCGAATGATGGCGTCACGTGGACCCCGGTTGGCGAAGCGCTTTCTCGTACGGTACCGGGTACGACTCGTACGGTCGAGCCGCAAGTCTTTGCTTGGAAGGGCGACCGGGACGGGGTAATCGGCCATCCGGACGCGACCAAGGTTTACGCTCAGTATGTGAAGGTTACGGTTCCGCTGCAGCGTTTCATATTTATTGACGAGCTTGAAGTGTATGGACTGAACGAACGGACCGAAGGCGCCATAGAGCTGCCATAGACCGATTTGGAGCTGTTCCGCAAGCAGTAGGGAATAACTGCTGCGGGACAGTTTTTTTATTCAGCGACTACGTAACGGATGTGCGAATCAGCGTATCGACGTCGCCCTGCCTGGCCAGCAGAGCCGGGTGGTAGGCGATCTTCTTCATGCTATAATGACATTGCACTTTCTTTTACAAGACTGAAATCGAGGCGGTGGACAAATGTTAAATGTACTGATCGTGGATGATGAAAGGCTGGTGCGCAAAGGACTTATATCCACGATGCCGTGGGAGAAATATGACTTGCACATTGCCGGAGAAGCGGGGAATGGACGGGCTGCGCTCGATTTCATGGAGAAGCATCGGGTCGATCTTCTGTTTGTTGATTTGACCATGCCCGTGATGAGCGGCTTTGAACTCATGAAGGCCGTGCGCATGAAATATCCGATGACATGGCTCGTCGTCCTCACTTGCCATCAGGATTTTGATTATATTCAGGAGGCAATGCGCGCAGGAGCAATCGATTATGTCGTCAAAACCCAGCTGGACAAGGAACACATGGACGGCATTCTGCTTCGTATTATACAGAGGATCGAGTTCGAGCAAATGAATCAAGCGGCCAGAACGACGGTTTCCAATAACGGGACTAACGAAAGCCCCATTATATTGATTGCCGGACGAAGTCCCGCGGCGCCAGATGATGTTTACGCCATATTGCACGATGCGGGTTTTCATTCAGCGACAGCTATGGGAGACAATATATGGTCCGTGCCCTCTGCAATTCATGAAGCGGCGCTTCGGCGGTTCGTTGCCCGGACGGATGAATTCATCCTCTTGAAAGTGCATGGCAATAAACAAACTTCCGTATCGGAAATCCGACATTACATGTTTTATGAATACGAGCAGCATCGGAATGTATACGATCTGCAGCTGCCGCTGCCGGAGGATGTGCAGGCGTGGAATGCCCGCGATTTACTGGATGAATTATGGTTCTCCTACCACTGGCTCCATGACGAGAAAATTTGGGACAATCTGATCGCGTTGATCGAACGTACGAAACCGGACACCGGGCAGCTGCGGGACATGCTGCATCAATCAGTAGAGCTTTGGCGTGAGTTATTCCCTAACCGCGAATTGGACGAACGTGAAGCAGAATGGCTTTCTTCAGGATTCTGGAAGGAATACAAACGATGCGTTGGCGATCTGCGAAACCAGATTCGAAATGGAATGAAGCAGTCCGCGTATTCTGACGAAATCATCATCGCTATTATGAAAGCGCTATATTTTATGAAGAAACTGGAACATACAAGTATCAATCGAGACCTTATCGCGGCAAAAATCAATATGAGCAGCGGTTATTTCAGCGAGTGCTTCAAGGATATAACCGGAAGAACGTTTGGCGACTACATGAAAGATTTGCAAATCGACAAGGCGAAGGCGCTGCTCGAAACAACGCCGCTTCCGATTTACCGGATTGCGGAGCTGTCAGGCTACAAGGACGATAAATACTTCAGCAAAATATTTCGCGAGCGCGTTGGCATCAATCCTGCCGAATACCGGAAGACGCATGAAAGGAGCAGGCTGACTCCATGATCTTTGACTTTGATTGGTCCTCCTTAAAAACGCGGCTGGTGGTTACCCTCTTGATGAGCACATTGATTCCGCTCCTTTTGTTGGGGGCGATTTCCTATTTGGCTTTGCAAAATGTGTTTCAGCAAAAAATCGAAAATGGCATTCAAAATACGCTGTCGCAAACGCGCGTGAACCTCGAAAACACGCTCAGCAATATGGAGTACGCTTCACTGCAGCTTTCGCAGGAAGGAACCGTCGGACAAGCACTGTCCGAGCTGTTCTCGTCCCGAAGAATATTCGAACAGCTGCAGCTGACGACAGAGATTCAGCAAAACATGAATTTGGTCAACTTTACGAATCCGTATTTGGGCGTCATGCTCTATTATTTTTCCGATAAGAAGGAGTTTCGGTTTCAAAACAGGGAAATTCGCAATGATTTTGCGATCGAAAGTCTCCCCTTGTTATCCAAAACGAAGGGGGCTTCGTTTTTCGGTCCCCATCCGACAGGCTACAAATATAGTCAAAATACCGTTTTTTCCATGATCAGACCCATCGAAGTATCCGGAGTAAAGCCGCAATCGGTATATGTGTATCTGGAAACGAACCTGCTCTTATTCGAACAAATAATTAGCAAGAAACAATATGGTATGGCTGCCTCGCATGTTCTGCTAAATCAAAACGGTAAAGTCGCATACAGCGATGACCCGGATCGGTTCCCGCCCGAATCCGATTTTGCATCGCTCAAGACCGTCGGCGACTATCTGTTTAAAGAAAGCAGCGATCAAGGATGGAGCATCGTCGTTGCCATTCAAAAGAATGATTTTGAACAAGAGTTTCGCGCCTGGCTGTTGAAATACGGCAGCATCAGTTTGGCAAGCGTGGCGTTAAGCATAGCGCTTGCTCTACTGGTATGGCGAACGATGTACCGCCCGATCCGCAAAATTATGAAAGAAATCCGCCTTATCTCCGGCAATAAATTTAATTCGCAGCTTAATCTGACGCATATCCGCGAATTCGATACGGTGCTGCATGAGTTCGACCGGATGCGTTCGAGCATCAGGGAACTGTTCGCCGAAATCGAGCAAAAGGAACGCATGAAGGCACGCCTGGAAGTGGAGAAGCTGCTTCATCAGATTAATCCTCATTTCATTCATAATACGTTGAATACGATTCAATGGATTGCCCGCATGAACGGGCAGGATGAAATCGACCGGCTCGTCTCGATATTCACCCGCGTTCTTCATTACAATCTCGGCAAGGAAGGCGCAATCGTCACGCTGAATGAAGAGCTCGCGGCATTGAAGGATTATGTCGCTTTGCAGCGCATTCGATACGATTATCAATTCGATGTCCGTTACGATATCGATGCATCCCTGCTTGATCAACCGATTCCCCGGTTTATTTTGCAGCCGCTTGTTGAAAACGCTTTATATCATGGGCTTGGCGATGAAACCGGGGTCATAGAAGTGAACATTGCCACGTTGAACGGGAGTATGAATATTCAGGTGAAGGATAACGGAGCAGGGATGGCCGAAGAGGAAGTGTCGCGGCTGCTGTCGCATGGAAGCGAAGCCCGGCAAGCCGGTCTTGGCATCGGGCTGAATTATGTGCTGAGAATGATCGATGTCCATTACGGAGATTGCGGCAGCTTTCAGATTGACAGCCAAATCGGACAAGGCACGGCGATGACGCTCCGGCTCCCGATGGCCGCGCTGACAAAATGAAAACAGTAGGAATTCGGTCGGCATTGGTAAGAATGCGGTCGCTGGCGGACATCAGCGGGTGCAACCTCAGGACCGTTTTCACCCTATCTATGACCGGATTCTGTCCTTGCCGGAACAGAATGCATCATATAATCGAGATGCAAGAGAATCTATTCTAATGACAGACGAGGGGGAATCGGCAATGAAGCTGAAATTGGCCGCAATCTGTCTTGTGGTATTCATGCTTATCGCAACGGCGTGCGGCGGGGGCGACAAGGGACAAAACGGGAAAGCAAATCAGTCGGAAGGAACACAAGATACGGACAAGGCGCCGGAATTCGACAAGGATGATATGTTCGGCAAATATGCAGAGCCCATTACGTTAAGTCTGGGAAAAAGCGTCAGTACGAAAGACACCAATCTGCCTAGCGGAGATACCGTCGACAACAACGAGTTTTACCGATTTATTGAGAATAAATTGAATGTCAAAGTGACGCATGCTTGGCAAACCGAAACGGTTGACGCCTATCAGCAGAAGCTGTCCGTATCGATTGCAAGCCGGGATCTGCCGGACGCGTTCATCGTCAATGAAAAGCAGCTTAAGCATTTGGTGGAAGCCGATTTGATTGCCGACCTAACAGACATCTATCATTCTCTAGCAAGCCCGCTTGTAAAAGATTACTATGAGTCCTATGGTGACCTCGTATTGAACAGGGCTACCATTGATGGCAAACTGATGGCCCTGCCGAGTACTACTATTAGCGGACAGCATAACTTGACCTGGATCAGGCAGGATTGGCTGGAAAAACTGGAGCTGAATCCGCCGAAGACGCTCGACGATTTAATTGCTGTGGCTAAATCATTTATCGAGAACGATCCGGATGGCAACAACAAGAAGGATACGTACGGCATGACCGGAATTCCGGAATTGGGCGGAGTTGGCTATAGCACTCCGAACACTTTCGAAACGATATTCGGGGCGATTGATGCTTATAAAAGCCAGTGGTTGAAAGACAAGTCGGGCAACGTGGTCTACAGTTCGATTCTGCCGGAAATGAAAACGGCCCTGGCCAAGCTTCATGAATTATATGCGGCGGGGATCATTGACAAGGAATTCCCGGTTCGCAAAGATCCTAATGAGCTTGCCGCAGGCGGGAAACTAGGCATCGTCTTCGCACCGTGGTGGTTTCCGTACACCAATACGTTTCCCGATTCCATCAAGAATGACCCGAAAGCGGAGTGGAAGCCATATTCTGGTCCTGTAGATGCGGATGGAAAATACAATACATACGATGTGGATCCGGCCGGTTCATACCTGGTTGTCAGGAAGGGGTACAAACATCCCGAAGCGGTTATGAAAGTTCTGAATGTCGAGTACCAGGCTCTGCGTTGGCTGGATCCGGATGCAGTGGACATTTATAAAGGTTTGAACGTCAGCTGGACACTATGGCCGTTTGCCCTCCAACTGGATTACAAGGATGCCGTATATAGGTATCATATGGAATTGAAGAACGCTTGGGAGGCAAAAGATCCATCCCAAATTACGACTCAATTTGTAAAGGGATGGTATGATAATGTGGCGATAAATGCGGAGAATCCGAAAAAAAATCTCGCAGCCTGGTCCGAAGCAATGTCCCGGATGGATGGTTCGGCTGAAGCGAATCCGGCCAATTACAATGAAGTTCAAAACGTCTTTTACGGACGGACGAAAACGATGGAACAGAAATGGGCCATTCTAGAAAAAATGGAGAACGAAACGTTCCTGAAGATTGTTCTCGGTGAAGAACCGTTAGATAAATTCGATGCTTTCGTAAAGGAATGGAAAAAGCTCGGGGGCGATCAAATCACCAAAGAAGTGGAAGAAGAAGCCAAGTAATCGTTGGAAAAGACAAATAAAGATCAGGGTGGGCGCTTAGGTGTCCGCATCATACACTATTCTATTGACAGACAAGGGGAAATCAGCAATGAAGCTGAGATTGGTTGCAATCTGTCTTGTGGCATTCATGCTTCTCGCAACGGCGTGCAGCAATAATGAAAACGGACAAAGCGCGGAAGCAAATCAAACCGAAAAAACGACGGATGCGGGCAAAACGCCGGAAAGCGGCCAGAACGATCCATTCGGCAAGTATGGCGAGCCGATCACGCTGAGCCTGGGGAAGGCTGTCAGCACGAAAGATACCAATCTGCCAAACGGAGATACCGTCGACAACAACGAGTACTACCGGTTTATCGAGAAAAAGCTGAACGTTAAAGTGACGCATGCTTGGCAAACCGAAACGGTTGACGCCTACCAGCAGAAGCTGTCCGTATCGATCGCAAGCCAGGATCTGCCCGATGCTTTCATTGTTAATGAGAAACAGTTGAAGCAGCTTGTCGAAGCGGATCTGATTGCCGATTTGACAGATGTGTATGACAACTATGCATCTCCGCTAATCAAAGGCTATTACGATTCATACGGCGATCGCGTCCTAAAAAGAGCGACCTTCGATGGAAAATTAATGGCCTTCCCCAATACGCAGATTGGCGGACAGCATAATATGACCTGGATCCGGCAGGACTGGCTCGATAAACTGGGGCTGCAGCCGCCAAAAACGCTGGATGAATTGTTCGATGTGGCAAAGGCGTTTACCGAGAACGATCCGGATGACAACGGCAAACAAGATACGTACGGATTTACCGGCATCCCGACGTTGGCAGGGTGGAACTCGGTCAACGGATTCGATCCGATCTTCGGCGCGTACCATGCTTATAAAAGCCAATGGCTGAAAGACGAAGCGGGCAACGCCGTATACAGCTCCATCCTTCCGGAAATGAAAACGGCTTTAACCAAGCTGCGTGAATTGTATGCAGCGGGAATTATCGATAAAGAATTCCCGGTCCGCAAGGATTCGAATGAATTGATTGCCGGCAACAAGGTCGGCATCGTATTCGGCCCGTGGTGGATTCCGTATTCGCCGCTGCCGGATTCGGTCAAGAACGATCCGAAGGCCGAATGGAGACCGTATACCGCTCCGCTCGATGCGGACGGTAACTTCAACACCTATGACCAAAATCCGACCGGTTCGTTTCTTGTTGTGAATAAAGAATACGCTCATCCCGAAGCGGTCGCCAAAGTGCTGAATGTGGAGTACGAGGGCATTCGCAAGCTAGATCCGGAATCCAAAGAGATTTATAAGGACTTGAACGTAAGCTGGGCCATCTGGCCATTCGCGCTGCAGGTCGGCAATGAAGACGACGTCTACAGGACCCACCTGGAGCTGAAGGCGGCGTGGGAAGCGAAGGACCCGTCCAACTTGAACGACGAGCTCAAAATGTGGTACGAAAACGTGAAGAAAAACACCGAAAATCCGAAAAAGGATCTAAACGACTGGTCGAATGCCATGTCGCGCATGGACGGTTCGGCCGAAACCGATCCGGGCAAGCTTACGGTGATCCGCAATGTCTTCTTCGGGCAAACCAAAACGATGGAAATGAAATGGGCGATACTGGAAAAGATGGAGAACGAAACGTTCCTGAAGATCATTCTCGGGGAAGAGCCTGCAGATAAATTCGACTCTTTCGTAACGGAATGGAAGAAGCTTGGAGGCGACCAAATCACCAAAGAAGTGCAAGAGGAAGCCGGCAAATAGAGTCAAACCCGATTATCGGTTCAAGGAGGGCGCAAAGGTGTCTTGCACCTTGCGCCTTCTCTACTTCATGGGAGGAGCGCGGAATATGAAGGATAAGAGGACAATGCTGCAATATCATATCATGTTGTCTCCCGGGATCATATTGCTGTTTATATTCAGCATTATTCCGATGTTCGGCATCGTAATGGCGTTTCAAGATGTCGTGCCGGGAAAAAAAATCTGGAAGCAGGCATGGATCGGCTGGGACAACTTCGCATTCATGCTGCAAATTCCGGACATCAAGCAAGTGGTGATCAATACGGTTCTGATCGCTTCGATGAAAATTATAGCCGGCATCGTCGTACCGGTTGCATTCGCTCTGCTGCTGCATGAAGTGCGGCTGTCCTGGTTCAAGCGCACCGTGCAAACGATCGTATATTTGCCCCACTTTATGTCATGGGTCATATTGGCCGGCATTATGGTCAACATTCTATCGCTTGACGGCATTATCAATCAGATAGCGGGGTTATTCGGGGCAGATCCGGTCATGTTTCTGGCCAGCAATAAATGGTTTCGCCATATCATTATTTGGAGCGACGTATGGAAAGAATTCGGATTCGGCACGATCGTTTATCTGGCCGCGTTGACCGGCATCAATCCATCGTTGTACGAAGCGGCGGAGATCGATGGAGCAAACCGGCTGCATAAGCTCCGATACATCACGATACCCGGCATTATGCCGACGATCGTATTGCTGACGACATTAAGTCTCGGCAATGTGCTGAATGCAGGCTTCGATCAAATCTTCAATCTATACAATCCGCTCGTCTATTCGTCCGGCGACATTATCGACACGTATGTCTATCGCCTCGGTCTTGTCCAGATGCAATACGGCTTGGCCACTGCCGTCGGTTTGCTCAAATCGGTCGTGGCGATCATTCTGATTGCGTTGTCGTACCGATTGGCCTATAAATTCGCAAACTATCGCATTTTTTAGACGCAGGAAAGGAGGTTGGCCATGGTCAGGTCGCAAACATTATCCAGCCGTCTCACCGACGGCATCATCTTACTGGTGCTGACCGTCATTGCACTGACTTCTCTCTATCCGCTGTGGTATACGATCGCACTCTCCTTCAGCGATAAAGCCGCGGCGAACGCAGGCCAAGTAACGATATGGCCAAGCGGATTCAATTTGACGTCCTATCGGATTATTCTAGATGACGAGAAGTTCTTTCGGGCATTCGGGGTCTCGGTCAAACGGGTTGTTATCGGAGGAGCGATAAATTTCTTATTAACCGTCGTGATGGCTTATCCTTTGTCGCGCAATGCCAAACAGTTCCCCGGACGAAACCTGTACATGTGGTTTCTCGTTTTCTGCATGCTGTTTTCCGGAGGCTTGATTCCTCTATATATCACGATCACGACGCTCGGGCTGCAAAATACGATCTGGTCGCTGGTCCTTCCGGGGGCGGTACCGATTTTTAACGTTATTCTGATCATGAATTTTTTCCGCAGCTTGCCGAAGGAATTGGACGAAGCGGCCGTTGTAGACGGCGCAGGGCCGTGGTATTCGCTCTTGCGCATTTATATCCCGCTTTCCGTCCCCGCCATGGCCACCGTTACGCTGTTTAGCATCGTCGGGCATTGGAATTCATTCTTTGACGGCCTTATATATATGAGCAAACCGGAAAACTATCCGCTGCAGACCTACATCCAGCAGCTGGTCGTCAATATAACGCCGGATTTAATGAGTCAGATGTCGACGGAGCAGCTGATCGAATTGATGAAGGCCTCGAACAAAACGCTGAACGCCGCCAAACTGATGGTGGCCATGATCCCGATTCTGCTTATTTATCCGTTTTTGCAGCGTTATTTTGTTTCCGGCATTGTACTGGGATCCGTTAAAGAATAGTATAGAAGCGCGAGCAAATAAGACAATTGGAGGCAAGGTTTCATGACCGATATCAAAAGGGTTCATGTCATATTTAAGACGCATTTGGATATGGGCTTTACCGATTTGGCCAAGCATGTAATCGACCGGTATATGAAGCAATTTATACCGCAGGCGCTGGAGCTGTCCGAAAGGCTGGCTGAGGAAGATGGGAAGGCGAATTTCGTATGGACGACCGGTTCGTGGCTGATACACGAATATTTGCGTACGGCATCCCCGGATTCGCGCAGCCGCATGGAGGAAGCGATACGGCAGGGCCGGATCGCGTGGCATGGACTGCCGTTTACGACGCATTCGGAATTGATGGATGCCCGATTGTTCGAATTCGGCCTGTCCCTTTCCAGGAATCTTGACCGGCAATTCGGCAAAAAGACGATCGCGGCAAAGATGACGGACGTTCCGGGGCATACGATCGGCATCGTGCCGATTTTGGCGAGAAACGGCATTCAATATTTGCATTTGGGGGTTAATCCGGCATCCACGAAACCGAATGTGCCTGAAGTGTTCGTATGGCGCGCCGCCGACGGCTCGGAAATCATCGTGAATTATGCCGCGGATTACGGGAAGCCATTGAAAATCGAAGGGTTAGAGGATGCGCTGTATTTTGCCCATACGGGCGACAACCATGGGCCTTCCGGCATCGAGGCCGTACGAGACCTGTTTGATCGATTGCAGCTTGACTATCCGGGTGCGGAAATTGTCGCTTCCAGCCTCGATGCGTTTGCGGCGAAGCTGTTCGCGCTTAAAGACCGTCTTCCGGTGATCCGCGAGGAAATCGGCGATTCCTGGATTCACGGCGTCGGTTCCGATCCGTGGATGGTGGCGCGGTATCGGGAACTGCTGCGGTTGAGAGACGAATGGACATCATCCGGCGCGCTCCATCCGGACAGCGAGCAATATAAGCTGTTTTGCAACAGATTAATGCTCATTCCGGAGCATACGTGGGGGCTCGACGAGAAAGTATATTTGGGCGATTATAGCGCCTACGCTTCAGGTGATTTCGCGGCTGCCAGAGAAAATGATAGGGTTAATGACGCGATTATAAATAAATTTTCCTATCTGCAGCGCATAGCTAAACCGGATCGCACGTTCCTTTTCTTCGAAAGCTCATGGAAAGAACAACGCGGGTATATCGATCAAGCATTGTCCGCATTGCCTCAGGAGCTGGCGAGCGAAGCGTTGGCAGCTTTTGAACGGATGGTTCCGGATGACGCGATCGATACGGCGCAAGAAGCGGTTCAGCTTGATTGGAATACAAGGTATGAATTAGGATGGTTTCAAGCGAGTTTTAGCCCGGACGGCTCGATTCAGCAATTGGTTGATTCGAATGGAAAAGTGTGGGCGAACGCATCTCACAGGTTAGGAGTCTACCGGTATGAGACGTTCGGCAAAGAAAATTACGACCGGTTCTTCAATGAATATGTAACGGATCTGAGGCTTCATCACGGTTGGGCGGATGCCGACTTCGGCAAACCGGGAATGGAATATGCGATGCCGCGGCCGGAGCAGGCACGGTATTCTGTGACGGGAAGGACGCTGCAGCTGGAGAAGCGGAAGGAGCGCGATGTCGTTCGAATTGAACTGACCGTAGATTCAGAGGCTGTCGAGCGTTATGGAGCCCCCCGGAAGCTGATCATCATGTATGCTTTTCACAAGCGGGAACCGCTAATCGATGTTGAGCTTCATTGGACCGGCAAATCCGCTTGCCGTTTGCCGGAAGCAAGCTGGATCTCGTTTATGCCGCTCGTGGATAACCCGAATATGTGGCGAATGGATAAGCTGGGGGAGCTTATTTCGCCGCTTACCGTCGTTAAAGACGGGAACCGCAGCATGCATGCCGTAAACTCCGGGCTTTACTACGAAGGCGCTGACGGAAGCTGCGCGATCCGAACCTTGGATGCGCCTCTCGTTTGTCCGGGAGAAGGACGGCTGCTTCAGTTCGATAACACGTTTGCTTCGCTGGACGGCGGGTTCCATTTCAATCTGCACAATAACGTTTGGGGCACGAATTTCCGAATGTGGTTCGAAGACGATATGAAGTATCGCTTCCAATTGACATTGCGGTCGTTCGATAGGCAGCAGGGCTGACCGGGCAAAGAGACCCGGACGCCCGGCTTCCAAGCAATATTGAAACCTAGCAAAAATCCGAAATAGCGTCCATGAACGCCGTTTCGGATTTTTTTATTTTTGCCAACTGTTAAAATCGGCGATTGTAGAAATAGCTCCGCTATGATACATTCTGATATTATTCGCATTTTTAAGAAAGGAAGGTTGAGCATGTATAAGATGTTAGTCGTCGACGATGACCGATCCGAAAGGGAAGGAGTCAAATTTTTGACCGGACAATTTGACTGGGAACTTGAGATAGCCGAAGCGGATTCCGGCGAAGCGGCGCT
This sequence comes from Paenibacillus spongiae, assembly GCF_024734895.1. NCBI lineage: Bacteria > Bacillati > Bacillota > Bacilli > Caryophanales > Paenibacillaceae > Paenibacillus > Paenibacillus spongiae. The sequence continues at coordinate 5,714,176 of NZ_CP091430.1, read as the reverse complement.
GGAATACATCCGCAACCACGACAATATCGATATTTTGCTTACGGACATACGAATGAGAGAGCTTGACGGGCTGCAGCTCGCGCAACAAGTCAAAGAGCTGCTGCCGCATATCAAAATCATTTTTATGAGCGCTTACGGCGAGTTCGAATACGCTCAGAAAGCGATCGATTTGAACGTAACGCATTACATACTGAAGCCGGTGGAAATCGGCGAATTCATGCGCGTTGTTTCGAATGTCATCCGGCTGTGCGACGAAGAACAGAAAGAGAAATTGAAGAATGAAAGAATCCAAGAGATCTATTGGAAAGGAATCCGCTACGAGAAGCAGCAATTTTTATATGATCTCATTCACGGCAGGGGGATGATTGCGGAAGAGGATAACGAATCCCCGGACACGGCCATCCACTTCAGCGGGTACCGTTATTTGAGAATGGCGATGATTCATACCGGAAGCCGGTTTTTCGATAGAATCGATATCGATGTCGAGCCGGTGTTGGAGGGAATGGCTTGCGTGAAGGCCGATTTCGTAAATTTGAATGAGATGCAGAGCGTTCTATTGTACGAAGGCAGACCTGAAGAAACCAAAGAGGATCTTATTCGGACGGGTTCGTTTCTGGTCGGGTTGTTCAAAGAAAAGCATCGTACGGACGTAAGCATTGTGATCAGCGGATTGATCGAGAGCCTCAAGCAAATAGGCAGTGAGTACAACCTGATGGAAACGATGTTAGCGAATCAGTTTTTTATGGAAAAAGGGGCGGTGCTGTACACGGGAGAGGTCAAATCGGGAGACCGGGACGTTTATTCGCACACTCGCCGTATTTTACTCGATATGACGGAGTGGTTAAAGGAAATCGAGGTGGATAACGATAAAATCGTCCTTCTGATCGAGCTGCTCGAAGGCGGGAAAACAGTCTCGGAAAACTATGTGAAATATGTTTGCACGGAAGTATTGAAGTCGATCGATCGTCCGACCCAACAAAATGTAAACGAATTCATGATGGGTCTGGAAAGGATCCATAATGCTTCTTCACTCATGGAGCTCATGCAGGTTATGCGGTCGATCGCCCAGGATCTGATAGCGAGCGTTGAAAGACCCCGTGAATTGCTTCGCAGCGTGATCGAGGAAGTCGTACTGATTCTCGACCGGGAGTACAGCAGTGAAATTACGTTGGAGAGCATTGCGAAGCAGGTCTATTTGAGTCCGGGTTATTTGAGCCGATTGTTCAAGAAGTATAAGGGCAAAAGCATCGTCAAATATATGACGTCGATCCGGCTGGAAAAGGCGGGCGAGCTTCTCCTGGCGTCGAACAAGAAAATCACGGATATCGGCAAGGAAGTCGGGTATCCCAACTTTGCCTATTTCTCCGCCTTATTCAAAAATAATTACGGGAAAACGCCGTCCCAGTACAGGGAAGAACATGGCCTATGAAAAGATGGATGAACTGGACCTTCATACGTTTTAAATTGAAACAAAAGCTGTATATGTCGTATCTGATCGTGACCATCATTCCGATTATGGTGCTCGGCATTTATTCATACACGCAATCGAGACAATTGCTCAATGAACAAGCGAAGCAAAGCATCGAGAGAAACATTAGTACAGCGGAGAGCAGTATTGCCTATAAGATGGAATTGTACAATAATTTGATCCACTTGATTGTCGCCAATGGTTTGATACAAGACATAGTATCGGTTCAAAGCGGCGAAGCGGTCGAATTATCGACATTGGCCAATCAATTAAGAGAGTATTTGGATCCCTACTTCAATATGATGCTCACGTCCTATCACGGGATCGATAAGTTGACCATATATACCGAAAGCCCGCTTCCGGAATACGGCGATTATTTGCGGTCGGCCAATCGGGTATCCGATCAAAGCTGGTACAGGGATGCTCTGAGAAAATTCGGCATCCGCTGGTATTTTGACGAATCGCAGCAGGCAGCCTATGCGGTAAGCAAATTTCCGGAAACGTTCTTATCAGGCCATCATGTGTTGTATGTTCACGTGAATGTCGAAAGTATATTCATGGATGCGATGAAGCTGCTGAGCGATTACGGCCTCGTCATATCGGACTCGAACGGCGCTGCGGCGGTGACCAATGCACGCGCAGCCAGTTGGTTTTCCGAAGCTCCTGCAGAGGTTCGGGAAGAAGGCGTGACCACGATTAACGGAATCGAGTTTATGGTAATCAACAAGAAAATTCCGAAAACGGACTGGACGATCCACTGCTATGTGCCGATCGACCAGGTATCCGGAAACGCTGCCCCTATCTTGTATGCCACCTTTATCGTTATCGGTATTTGCATCGCGATTCTGCTGATTATCATTTCGCTATTCGCCAACGGGATGCTGAGGCGCATCTACCGGCTGAATCATTGGATGAAACGCGTGGAGAACGGCGGGCTTGAACTGAAGATTCAAAATTCCTCCAAAGACGAAATCGGCGAGCTGACCGACCGTTTCGGCAACATGCTGTTTCGTATTCGAGAACTGATTCAGGAGGTGCGGCAGAAAGAACTGCATAGGCTGCAAGCGCAGATGAATCCTCATTTTTTATATAACACGCTCTCGTCCATCAACTGGAAGGCGCTGCAAACCAAATCCTATGAAATAAGCCGGATCGTAACTTCGTTGTCCAAGTACTATCGCACGGCACTCAACAAAGGGGACCATTTTATATCGGTTACTAATGAACTGGAAAATGTGAAATCGTATTTGGACATTATGCTCATCACCGATAATTATGGCTTCGATGTTATGTACGATATCGACAACGACGTCAATCGGTACGATACGATTAATATGATTTTGCAACCGCTGGTGGAGAATGCGATCAAGCATGGCGTTCACCGGAAGACGGACGGCAGAGGGATGATCACTATTTCGGCTTGCCTTGTGGAAGGCTGCTTGCAATTTGCCATTACGGATAATGGGCCGGGAATGAAAGAAGAACTTGTCCAGAATGTCATGAAACTTCGCTCTGCCGGGTATGGCCTTAGGAATGTGCAAGAACGAATCGAACTGTTCTTCGGTCATGGTTACGGCATAACCGTCCGAGGTCATCGTGAGGGAGAGGAAGGAACAACGATGTTGATTACCGTACCGCTAACGGTAAAGGATGAAAGCAGATCGATCTGATTTGACAAAAAAACGATAAGAAAATCAAATAAGTGATAATGATGCCTTATGACCCCCATGCTATACTTTCCATATGAAATGAATGCGCATTCATGGATTATAGGAAGGAGACGAAAGGGATGAGCAAAACGACAGTGCTGGCCCGGCGGCCCGGATGGAACGGCCAACCGAAAACCGGGGACGCCAAATCCAAACGTCATGCGTTCAAAAAATACAGGGTACTGTTAATCATGATGATTCCTTCCGTATTGTACGTCATCATTTTCAACTATGTACCGATTTACGGGCTATTGATTGCGTTTGAAGATTTTCAAATTACGAAAGGCTTCTTCGGCAGTCCATGGGTCGGATTGGCCCATTTTGAAAAAGCGTTTCGAGATCCGGGTTTCTATCTGGTGCTAAAAAATACGGTATTGATTAGCGTATACCGCATGGTGTTCGGGTTTCCCATTCCCATCATTTTCGCGCTGCTGCTGAGTGAAGTGAAAAACGTCAAATTCAAGAAGACGGTCCAGACGGCTTCCTACCTGCCTCATTTCATTTCATGGATCATCCTGGGCGGGATTTTCATGAGCATCTTTTCACTTGAGGGGCCGGTTAACGCGATCCTTGGAATGTTCGGGGTCGATCCCAAATTATTCATGGCCGATACCAGTTATTTTCGTTCGATTCTAGTCTTCACGTCGATTCTGGCGGGATTCGGCTGGAGCTCGATCATTTATTTTGCCGCAATCACGGGCATTGATCCGCATTTGCATGAGGCTGCGGTCGTTGACGGCGCAGGCCGGATCAAGCGAATGATCTACATTACGATTCCGCTGCTCATGCCGGTCATCAGCATCATGCTCGTCTTGTCCATGTCTGGCATTCTCGATGCCGGATTCGATCAGATTTTCAACATGTACAACCCGCAAGTATATGATGTTGCCGATATTATCGACACTTATGTTTACCGAAAAGGCTTGGTCGAAATGGATTACGGTTATGCGACGGCGGTAGGCTTGTTTAAATCGGTCATCGGTCTCATCTTGATGCTGACGGCGAATGGACTTGCCAGAAGGATCGGAGGCGGTGATTATACATTATGGTAAAGACAGGGAGCAAAATCGCAGACATCTTTCTGTATGCAATCATGACGGTCGTACTGGTCATAACCTTGTATCCGTTTTGGACGCAAGTGGTCATATCGCTAGATGGCGGGGATGCCGCCAACAGTTCATTCATGCTGTTTCCGGAAAAGATCACGTTTGACAGCTACAAGCTCGCATTTGACTTCGATGCCTTATGGGTCGGCTATAAAAATACCATTATAAGGACATGCCTCGGCGTGCTGCTTAGCATATTGGCAACCGCGATCACCGCTTATCCGTTGTCGAAAAAAGATTTACCGTTAAATAAATGGATTACGCGCTTCATGTTGATCCAATTTATCATCGGAGGCGGATTGATTCCAAACTATTTGTTAATCAAGTATCTCGGGATGTACAACACCATATGGGCGCTTGTCATCCCCGGTATGATCAGTACGTTCAACGTCTTGATTATGCGCAACTTTTTCCGTTCGCTGCCGGATAGCCTGGAAGAATCGGCGATGGTGGACGGCGCGGGATATTTGAAAATTTTCTTCCGAATTATTCTTCCGTTATCCATGCCCATTATTGCCACGGAAGCGTTGTGGGTAGGAGTCGGACATTGGAATGCCTGGTTCGACGCGTTGATTTATACGAACGATGCGGATAAAGAGATGCTGCAGCTGGTGCTTAGACGAATCATTATCCAGAACAACCCGACTCAGTTCAGCGAAGTGTTAACGAAATTGCAAGAGAAGAGTCCCTATTCCGGAAGGCAGCTGCAGGCCACCGTCATCATGCTTTCGATCCTTCCGATGCTTATTGTCTATCCTTTTTTGCAGAAATATTTTGTTCAGGGAATCATGGTGGGCGCTGTTAAAGGTTGAGCATGAACGTGAAGCAATGAATAGAACCATACAATGTGAAAGGAAGAGGGATACAACGATGAATAGAAAAAAATATGGGTTATCCGCATTCATCCTCTGCATGCTGCTTGTTCTGCTGCTCAGCGGATGCGGCGGGAATTCAAATTCGGAAGCACCGAAGAATCAGGAAAACGCCCAGTCGAACGACGGGGGAGATTCGGATGGCGCAGCAGAGAAGATGAAGCTGAATTTTTGGACCTATTATCCGGAACAAACCAAAACAGACGGTTATTTCATGAACTTCCTCAAATCCAAATTCGATTTTGAGGCTGAATTCTATGTCGCATCCTCCGATACGGCGAAGGAAAAGCTGAATCTGGCCATCGCTTCCGGCGATATTCCCGATTGGTGGAAAAGTCTTAGCTTCCAGGAATACGATAAGCTGATCAAACAAGATGTCGTTGCCGAGATCAAATTGGAGGATCTGGAACAGTACGCACCCAAGTACATGGCATTTTTGAAAAAGATATTGGGAGACGATCCTTTCAAATATTTGCGCAGGGACGGTAAAATTTACGGATTGCCGGGGATTTGGGACTTGGCTCCGCATGGGAATGTTGTAGGCTTCCGCGAGGATTGGCTGAAAAAAGTCGGGATAACGAAGACGCCGGAGACGCTTGAAGAGATGGAAGAAGCGTTGAAGAGATTCCGCAATGACGATCCGGACGGAAATAACAAACAGGACACTTACGGCATTACGGGAACGGCCGGGGGAATCGGAGATTTATTCAGCTTTGTGTTCGGCGCGTATGGCGTTTATCCGGGTGCGTTTACGGAAGACAACGGCAAGATCGTGCGTGGCGACATATTGCCTGGGGCGAAAGAAGCCTTGACCGTATTAAACCGTTGGTATAGCGAAGGTTTGATCGATCCGGAATTTATCGTACACAAAGCGAACAACGTACAGGATAAATTGGTTCAGGAAAAAGCCGGAGCTGTCGGAACCTATTGGTTTGGGCTTGCTCAGGATGGCGTATTCTGCTGCAACGATATCTATGCGACCCTGCACAAGAAGAATCCGGAAGCCAGCTTTGCCATGATTCCGGGGCCTACAGGACCGGACGGAAACTTTGGCATGCTGCAGGGTAATGCGCTGTTTGGAGTCGACATTATGTTCGGCAAGCAATTGGAGAACGACCGCGATAAAATGATCAAATATCTTCAGGTATTCGAATTCACTTCCTTCGAAGTCGAATCCAAGATCGCGCAAACCTTTGGCGAAGAAGGAAAGACGTTCAAGAAGACGGCGGATGGCGAGTTCGAATATATCAAGCCGTACGATGATCAGAAGGAACGGTGGAAATACGGCTTTGACGGCGCTTATTCCGTTCCGGGGGGATGGAATGACGATTACAGCGAAGAGTTGGCGTCTTTTGCTACAAAGGATAAATCCATGCTTCCGCTGCGAAGCCAGCTGATGGAATTGGGCACGGGAAAATATGATATTCTTGGACCGATCGACAGGCCAATCTACAATGATTACAAGGAAAGACTGGATAAGATGACGATGCAAACGTTCATCGATATGATCACGGGCAAGAAACCGGTCAGCGAGTTTGACAGCTTCGTGGCGGAGTGGAACAAAATAGGCGGCGACAAGGTCATGGCAGAAGCGCAGCAAGCGTATGATCAGTTAAAACAGCAATAGAGCCACGGAAGCAGCATAAGTTGATAGGCTGGCGGCCTTCAAGCGAAGGCCGCATACATACCCTTGCTTTGACGGTTTACATTTTCATAAGCTGAGAGGAGAAGCAGATCATGGGCATATCCATACAAAACAATAAAATAGTTATTCAGAATGATTATATCTATCGGGAAATCGATATTTCGGAAGGCTTGGCGACGACTGAATATAATATTCGTCCTAATGGCAAGCAGAGGGGAGAATACTGGTACCCGGTTTTTTCATTCGAGTCGAACCTGCCTTATGAAGCTGCCATGACCATCGACGGCAAGACATATGAGGCCGGACCATGGAAGCATCGGTTGAATTGGGACAGGGAAGGGGCCTTTTACGTTGCAAACGCCGAGGTGAGCAAGGGCAGCTTCGGAGAGATTCTTCGCCTGACATGTGCGGGGCGCCACGAGGGAATACCGCCGGTCGAACTTGTCATCGAATATGAAATTGCCGACGAACTGCCTTTGTTAACGAAAAGTGTAAGCGTGCACAATGTTTCGTCTTCCCCTCTTACCGTAGATAATGTCACCGTTGACATCGTTCGATTGTTCGAAGGGAAGATCGAGCTGTCGGTATTCAGCGACTATTATTGGAATATCCAGAAGGAAGACGACTATTACGTTCCATTCTCCCGGTTCGAATTTCCGAAGCCGATCGGCATGGAGCTTATGCCGGGGCAGCATTTTGAAACCTTCAAGTGCTACGAGGCGGTTACGTCCGGCAACAAAGACGAGGCTTCGATTATTTTGCACCGGCTTTACAAGAAAATTGCGCCATGGATTACATCGCCGCAAATCAAACAAATCGTGGCCACATGCCGTTCATACGAAGAGCTCCTTGCATTCGCCGATAAAGCAGCCGAGGACGGCGTCGAATCGGTCGAGTTATTCGTAGGTCAGCTGTTTACGAATACGGGCGACTACATCCCGCGTCCGGATCTATTCCCGAATGGGGAAGAAGATTTGAAGAAGCTGGTCGATTACTATCACAGTAAAAACTTAACGGTTCTTCCTTATTGCTCAACGACGATCGCCTGGCATTCTTCCGCGATTTGCAAGCAGCATCCGGAGTGGCAGTATTTAGGCCCCGACGGAATCCGTTATTCCCCGGAAGGCCTGGGCAATATGTGCTACCAGTCGCCATGGGGCGATTATATCAGAGCGAAGCTGCTCCATCTCTTAGATCATATTGGGTTTGACGGCCTTGCCATTGACGGTCCTTATCATGGGCTTCCGTGCCAAGAGGCCGATCACAGTCACGCTAATCCGCAAAGCGTGGAGTTCATGAATTGGATGTGGGAAAAGCGCTTTTTCAAGGAAATAACGGACAGAAACAAGATGATTACCGCGCCGCAAGAAATGCAAGCCATGTTTCTGGGGTTGAGCCAGCGTCCCGGCGGTTACCGCGAGGAAGATCAGAATGTCATGGGCGGCATGCGTCTTGTTACGCAATCGCGTGCATTTGTTTACGACTCGAGGTATAAAGATCCGGCTTGCGCGACATGGACGTCCGCTAACCTGGAAACGTACCATGGTCACAGCATCGAGCCGTCCGAGGAAAACACGGCTACCTACGACCATGCGCTCGGCGGCATGTTCGGATACGGGCATAGCGGTGTATTATACGGAAAAAAGGCTTATATCGGGAATAAGACGAATACAATTTTTCAGAAATGGATTTCGTTCTATAAGAAGTATCGGGCGACGCTGGCTGGCGAAATGGTGCATCTCGCGCGTCCGAATGGTTTCGAACCGGATGCGGTGATGCATGTATCGACGGAAGCGGAAATTCCCGCCGTCCTGGTCGTGTTTAATCCGGTCAATGAAGAAAAAATGATTACGCTGGAGCTGCCGCTAAAATATGCAGGGTTTGCAGGCAGAGAAGAAGCCCTCGTCGAAACAATCGGCGCGGTGAAACTGGACTCGCGCGGTCATGGCGTCGTAACGCTGACGCTTCAACCCCATGAAATCGCTACGATGGAAATCGTCAAAAGGATGGACTGAACAGGCAGCTTGGAAGTGAATAAATGAAATGCTGCCGGTGTTAAGGAGATGAGAGAGATGTTGAGCATTTCTGCAGGAAAGTTGAGCATTCAATTGGATCATCAAGGCAGGGTAACCGGCCTGACCGATACGGCTTCCGGTATTCGATATGAATCTGCCAACCATACTATGCCGCTGCTTCGGGTTGTCGTTGACGGCCGTATCGAGATGCCGGAGCAGGCCGATTATGAAGCGGCATCCGGCATAATAACATTGAAGTTTCCTGAGTGCAGGGCGACGGTGGCGATTTTGGCCGAAGAAAAAGGGCTTTACGCGACATTCGAAGTACAATCCATTGATGGCGATGTCGATGCCGTCATCTGGGGGCCTTACGTTACGACGGTTGCCGGGTCGATCGGAGAGTCGGTCGGCGTCGTGCATAACGGATCATTCGCCCTCGGCCTGCAGGCGTTGAATATAAAAACCGTCGGGGGATGGCCTCTTGAGCTCGATAGGTTGGACTATGTTCAGCAAACGTATTCGAACAGCGGGATGCCGGACCCTGACAGCACGCAGCCTTCGGACAACAAATTCGAATATGATGCTTGCGCGGCGTGGCCGACAAGCGAAGGAAGCATGCTGCAAGCGTATGCCCGGAATCGGGCAGATGCAGCCCGGCGCCCCGCATGGAATTTGCCGGATGTCGATATCGCGCCGATCGCGGGCGGCGACGCTCGAATCGCCGGGACCAAGATCGCCTTGTTCGGCTGCGCGGTCGACCGGGTTCTCCAAACGATCGAAGCGATCGAGATCGGGGAAGGGCTGCCGCATCCGATGATCGAAGGCGAGTGGGGCAAAACGTCGCCGGCGGCGAATCAATCGTATGTCATCACCGATTTCTCCGAAGCGACGATGGCGGATGCGGTGCGGTATACGAAGATGGCCGGCTTGAACTATGTGTACCATCCCGATCCGTTCTCGCAATGGGGACATTTCACGTTGAAGCCGGGCAGCTTCCCTAATGGCGACGCTGGATTGAAAGCTTGCGCGGAGCTGGCCGAACGCGAAGGCGTGAAGGTCGGCGTTCATACGCTCTCTAACTTTACGACGCTGAACGATCCCTATGTGACGCCGGTGCCGGACGAACGGCTGCAGTTCTCAGGATCGGCGCGGGCCGTCGGCAGCGTCGGAGCGGAGGACCGGGAGATCGAGGTAAGCGACCCGCAGCCGTTCGGGGCCGGATTGTTCCGGCGTTCGGCGAAAATCGGCAGCGAGCTGATCGAATACGACGCCGTGACCGAGAGCGCGCCTTGAAGCTGCTGGACGTACGGCGCGGCGTGAATGGCACGGCTGCCGCCAAGCATGAGGCCGGCGCGGAAATCGGCCGGCTGTGGGATCACCCCTATGACGTCTTCTTTCCGAATATCGACCTGCAGGATGAATACAGCAGGCGGATCGCGGAACTGTTCCGAACGACGGGCTTGAAGCAGATTTCATTCGACGGCTTAGAGGGCTTATACGCCACCGGACATGACGGTTACGGCGTCAACCGGTTCGTCAAGATGTGCTACGATGGCTGGGGGATCATGTGATCAACGATGCGAGCATCGTCGTTCCAAACTATCTGTGGCACATATTCACGCGATTCAACTGGGGTGAGCCGTGGGGAGCGGCAACCCGCGAAGGCCAGCTCGAATGGAGGCTGAGCAACCAGCGGTATTTCGCCCGAAACTTTATCCCGCCGATGCTGGGATGGTTTCTCGTCCGGTCCGCTTCCGAACGGTTCGAGGCGACGGCGCCGGACGAAATCGAATGGGTGCTGTCGAAAGCGGCCGGATTCGGGGCGGGCTTCGCATTGGTAGCCGATACGGCGGTGCTGCGGCGAAACGGCAATATCGAGCCGTTGTTGGCGTCGGTGCGCGAATGGGAGAAGGCACGGCGGGCAGGAGCGTTTACGGCCGAGCAGCGCAAGCGGCTGCGCGAGCCGAAGGGAGACTGGCACTTGGAACCGGCCGGCGAAGGCCGTTGGAAGCTGTACCCGGTTCACATCTCGAAGCCGCTTGTCTGCCATCCTGCCGAGCTGCAGCCGGGCCAGCCAGGGGGCGCCGACTGGGTTTATTTCAACTCGTATGCCGAGCAACCGTTGAAATTCACCCTGCGCGTGGTCCCTTCGTACGGGAATGAGGACGCTTCGGTGAAACGGCCGACTTTATACACCAACGGGGTTTACATGACATTCGATACGGAACTGAAGCCGAATCAATATCTCGTGTGCGAAGGCGGTCGGACCGGCAGCATCTACGATCAAAACTGGAATATGCTGCAGACGGTGCAGGCATCGGCGGATGCGCCGATCCTTCGAAGCGGGGGGCAGCCCGTGTCGTTCAGCTGCAAATTCGAGGGGGATCCGAAGCCGTCTGTCAGCGTGAAAATATCGGCGTGGGGCGATCCGGAGACGGTGGAAGCGATGACGGGCAATCTGGAGGACAGCGTTCAATGAGTCATAGATATGCCCGAGCCAAGGAAGCGTCATAACAATTTCCTCGATGTGACATGCTGATTTGGGCTCCAGTCTGTGGCAGCATGTCGTGGCAGGCATGAGACGTGTGCTGACTATACATCTCCAAGACAAGCGGATTGTCATTGCGGCGACCGGTGTGTTACCCTCTCCTTGCCAGACAACATGAATATCGCTGAATAAATAAACGTTTAAGGAGCAAATAAGATGAAACTATTTTTTCATGGGGATGTCGCCGAGGTGGTTGCGGGTATAAGTGAGTTGGCTGCGATCTTGCGCATTGAGTTGTGCGAGTCAGGAATACCCGTAGAAGTTGTTAATAGAAAAGGTCCGCTTAAGATCTCTCTGGAGAATGGTCAGGGACGTATTGAGTTTGCCGAAAGCATTCATTTTTTTCGTGCGCTTGGGTTGTTTGTCGAGTACTCCCGTAGACAAGACCGGTTTCAGTTTAAAGAACAGCCTCGGTTCGATTTTAACGGGCCGATGCTTGATGTTTCGCGAAATGCCGTGCTGAAACGAAGTACGATCAAACAAATGATGCGCTATATGGCGCTCATGGGCCTGAACGGTCTGATGCTGTATACGGAGGATACTTACGAAGTGCCGGACAAACCGTATTTTGGCTATATGAGGGGACGCTATACCGACGGGGAACTCAAGGAGCTGGACGACTATGCGGCGCTGTTCGGCATCGAAATGGTTCCATGCATCCAAACGCTAGCGCATCTGGCTCAAGCGTTGAAGTGGTCGTTTGCCGCGAAAATAAGGGATAGCGGCGATACGCTCCTGGTTGGAGAACCGCAAACGTACGCCTTTATCGAAGAAATGATCGTAGCCGCATCGGCCCCGTTCCGTACCAAGCGGATTCACATCGGGATGGATGAAGCGTATGGCCTCGGACTGGGGCGTTATTTGACGCTTCATGGTTATCGAGAGCGTTTTGACGTTATGAACGAACATTTGGCCAGGGTGCTCGACATTACCCGAAAGCATGGTTTGAAGCCGATGATCTGGAGCGATATGCCATTCCATTTCCTCTCAAACGATCCGAACGCGTTTCATTACCCGTTGAACGTTGATTTTTCACCGGATAAGCTGGCTCAAATTCCGAATGATGTACAGTTCGTTTATTGGGATTACGGGCAGCGGGATCAGCTCGTTTATGAGCGACTGATAGAGAAGCATAAGGAGTTCGGTTCAGTGCCGGTGTTTGCGGGCGGCATTCATATCTGGGGCAGCATGAGCCCGAACAACGGAAAAACGTGGATGATCACCCATCCCGCTTTGCTCGCCTGCAAAGCTCAAGGCGTCCGGGAAGTGCTGGCCACCGCTTGGGGTGACAACGGGCAGGAAACGAACCATTTGGCCATGCTGCCGGGATTGCAGCTTTTTGCCGAGCACGGATACACGGACGAGGTCAATGACGGGAAGCTGAGGAGCCGGTTTGCCGCTTGCACGGGACTAGATCTATTCGACGAGCTCATCGCTTTGAAATACATGGATGAGACGCCCGGCGTGAGCGAAGGCAATCATTACATGGCCAATCCATCAAAGTATCTGCTATGGCAGGACGTGCTGATCGGCTTGTTTGACAAGCATGTGGAAGGAACGCCGGAGAATGAACTGCCTGACCATTACGAGAAGCTGCAAGAGAAATGGCGTGCCTGCAAGGTAAAGGCGGGATCACCGTTTGATGCCCTATTCGAGTTTTACGAGAAACTGAGTGGGGTGCTGGCTGTCAAATCGACGTTAGGTCTTGTTTTGACCCGATTGTATCGGGATGATCGCAAAGAGGAGCTCAAGGATGCCGCCCAGTCATGTTTACCGGATTTGTATCGGCGGATGGACGAGCTTCGGATTGCTCACCGGCGCATTTGGATGCTTACGAACAAACCCTTCGGTTGGGAAGTGCTGGATATTCGCTATGGGGGCATGCTTGCGAGAATTTCGACGGCAATCGATCGGCTTCTCGATTACGCGGAAGGACGCGAGGAGAGCCTTGAAGAGCTGGAAGCGGAACGTCTGTTATTCGAAGCTGAACTGCCGGAAACCCCGATTACGATTAGTGCGCCTGGCTATCTGCGTATCGCAAGCGCTTCACCGTTGTCTTAACGCGTTCATACCTATAGTGATGGCAGAATCTTGGGGAGAATCTGCGGCATCAAAGTAATCAATTATATATGGGTAGACGGGCGCCCTTCAAAAGAACTATACTGGAGAATTTTTTTGATTTCTTATTGACGAACAAATAGCATTAAAGTATGTTTTAATCGAGGCTGATTTTCCAATATGGTTCTTTTTTTGAGTGAAATGTACACGCGTTCAGTATAGGGCTAGCCTCACCGAAAGACGTCTTACTCGACGAAACAAGCGGGAGAGCTCTGCATTACCGAGTCGACAAACCCAAATTATACGAATTCATTTCTGGGAGGTTGTTAACATGAAAAAAATATTGTATGTGTACGGAGGTCCTGAATTTCACCCGACGAGAGCGGCTGGGGAACTGCTAAGCAATTTGATAGGTTCTAAGGAAGGCTATTGTCTCGAGACCACTTCCGACCTCGATATGCTGGCTCGCCTGTCCGAAGGGAAATACGCCGCCGTTGTCGTTTACACGACCGGGTTTGCTGACGAGCTGACGCCGGAGCGCGAGCGTGGGCTGCTTGATTTCATCGAGAGCGGCGGCGGATTTGTCGGCGTTCATTCCGCAGCGGACAGCTTCAGAGGCAGTCGCCGGTATATTGATATGCTGGGCTGCGAGTTTTTGACGCATCCTGACCATCACAGCTTTAAGGTAGAAATCGTGAACACCGATCATCCCATAACGACAAGGATGGAGACGTTTACGATCGCGGACGAAATGTATCATCTGCAAAGCTACGATCCATCCAAAGTGACGGTGCTTGCGGAAACGAACTGGCAGGGCAGGAAGCTGCCACTCGCGTATACCAAATCATACGGTCAAGGCCGGGTCGCCTATTTGGCGAATGGCCATGATTTAAGAGCCTGGATCCATCCGGAGTTTCAGAAAATGCTGCTGCGCGCAATCAGTTGGAGCGCCGGGGAAGAGAAACGGTCCGGAAAGATCCGCTGCGGTTTGCTCGGGTTCGGACCGACATGTAATATGGGTGCCGGGCATGCGAGCTGGATCGGTCAAACCGAAGGCATGGAAGTGGTTGCGGTTTGCGACGCTTCGCCTGACAGATTAGCGGCAGCCAAGGAGCAGCTTCCCGGTATGAAGGGGTATTTTACCAATCTTGATGATATGCTGGCTATGGATGAAGTGGATCTTGTCGTCAACATTTTGCCGCATTATCTGCATGCACCGCTGGCAATGAAATGTCTTGAAGCCGGTAAGCATGTCATCATGGAAAAGCCGTTTTGCTTAACGGTTGCCGAAGGAAAAGATTTGATTCAGAAGGCGCGGGAGCAAGGGGTCATGCTGTCCGTCTTTCATTGCCGGCGCTGGGATGACGACTATATGACGATCCGCGAGCTGCTGAACAAAAGATTAATCGGCGACGTGTTCCACATCGACTACTCGTCCGTAGGCTACCATCAGCCGGGCTTCGAGTGGCGCTCCGACAAAGCCGTCAGCGGCGGTTTGATGTACGATTGGGGCGCGCATATCATTGACTGGATTCTGAATTTGATCCCATCCGAAATGACTCAGCTGATGGGGGATTTCCAGAAAAGAGTGTGGCATGCGGTAACGAACGAAGATCACGGCAAAATCAATATCAAGTTCAAAAACGGAGTGACGGTCGATATCATGATGTCATCGATCGCAGCGGTCAACCGGCCGAAATGGCAAATTCTCGGCACCCAAGGCAGCATCGAGATGAATGCGCAGGACGAGATTTATTTGACCAGCATGGTGAACGGCGTTCGCCAGCACAGCAAGATTGAACGGATGTTCGGAGCGGATTGGAAAAAATATTATTGGAATGTCGCCGACCATTTGCTGATGGACGAGGAACTGATCGTAAAACCCGAACAAGCGCTGCGTGTCATCAGCATCTTGGAAGCCGCCTCGCAGAGCTCGGAGTTAGGCAGAAGCGTTACCCCTGAGGTGCTATAGAACATATAACAAAAATGACCGGGACCTGCGGTAGGTCCGGTCATTTTCTCATGACTTAGGGCTTTCTCAGACCTTCGAGATACCCGCATATCATATCTGAGCGCCGTCCGTCTAGTGCCTCTCCCTGTATTGGGTCGGTGTCATCCCTTCAAGAGCCAGAAACTTTTTGTTGAAATAGTTCGCATTGATATAACCCGACTCGATCGCGATACGTTTGATCGACCAATCCTTGTTCTCGATCAGCAATTGCTTCGCCAATTGCAATCTGCATAAGGTAACGAATTCCAGCGGACTAAGCTGGGTCAATTTGCGAAACAGTCTGCAGAAGTAATATTGGCTAATCTCCGCTTTCTCTGCCCATTCATCAAGTATAAAAGGAAGATGCGCTTGTTGCTGAATTTGCGGAAGCAGCTTGAGCAGCCTGTCCGCTACCTCTGTTCCTTTACTTGTTGTTAACGGGATTGCATTGCTTACAAACTCCGCAATAATTCCATAGGTTAAATAAGACAATCGGCTGTAATGAAGAGCTTCATGTTTCTCAGTTTCCGTGAGCAGAACATGATAGAGCTGTTCAAATGAGCTCATATCTTTTAGCGTCCATAAAGACGAGCGGTGAAAACCCCGATCAATCAGAAATTGCGTTAACTCAGGCCCTCCGTAAAAATGCACCCACCTCAATTCCCACGGATCATCCTTGCTGCTGTAGTACAATTGGCGCTGGTTCGGGAAATAAAGATAACAATCTCCTTTGACCAGCGCGTACTGACGGTCGTCAACATCCACGTATCCTTTCCCGTCAACAACGACATGAATGCTAAATGTATTCCACGTGCCCTTGTCGCGTCCCACAAAATGATCCGGCCACTGACTATACCATCCTACGGATTCAGGCAAGCAAAAGAATGGGTGCTCAGAGAGAACCGGAGCAAATGCATGTCTAAGCAACATCGGCGACACTCCTTAATGGGCAATATCGTTCTATAATAAACAAGATAATACAATTTATCTTTAGTTACTCTTCGAATATACTGACAATATAATTCTAAACCACTTCGAAAAGGAGGCAAATGATCATTAGTTCGATAAGGATAACGTTGTTTTTGACAGCGTTATCATTTCTGCATGATATCACGTTTTGAGCATGTTGTCTTGTGAATGACCAATTTAAACCAGGGGTGTTCCTATGAAAAAGACATTTTCCATTCTTCTGATCATGATGTTCTTAATCCTTACTGCTTGTTCCAGTACAGATGACTCAAAACAACCGTCCAGCAATACAAACGATAAAGAGCAAACAGACGACAAGGATGCCGCAACAGAAAAAGGAAATAAACCGGCCGAAGAAACGAAACCGGTTACACTTACCGTTATGCCAATTTCGGTAGGAATTAGCGAAGAAGATTTCAAGCTTCTGTTCACAGACCCCGTCAAAGCGAAGTATCCGAACATTACCGTAGAATTGTTCAAAGGTCCGGAAGGAGCGGGACTGGAAGAGCTGATCGCAGCGAAAAATACGCCGGACATGATGTTGATCTGGAACGGCGCCATGCCATCTGTGAAGCGATATGAAATGTTCCAGGACATTACTCCGTATATTGAGGTAGAAGGCGTGGATATTAATCGTTTCGAACCGGTCGTGCTGGAAACGATTCGAAACGTGTCGGATAACGGCGAGTTATACGGACTGCCTTTTGCGATGCAATTGAATGCGCTTTATTATAACAAAGAGATTTTCGATAAATTTGGCGTTTCTTATCCGACAGACGGAATGACGTGGGAGCAAGTAACGGATCTTGCCAAAAAAGTTACGGGAAAAATTGACGGTACGCAATTTAGCGGTCTAAGTCCGGAGCATCTGGAGCGGTTATCTTTCCCTCTCAGCATCGTTACGATTGATGCGAAGACGAATAAAGCCAGCATCAATAACGATCTGTGGAAGCAAGCATTCCAAACGGCGTACAATATTTACAAAATTCCGGGCAATGAGAAAGATAAGGCATGGGCATTCTTGGACAAGACAGGCGCGATGGTTGCGGCTATGAACATATTCCCTAATCTAATGCAAATGTCTGCGGAAGGGTTTACGAACTGGGATGTTGTCCAATATCCAAGCTTTCCGGGGCATGAGAATACATACGGCATGGTTGACGCGCACATTCTGACGATCAACAGCACGTCCGAACACCCGGAAGAAGCGATGAAAGCGATCAGCGTCGTCACATCCGATGAAGTTCAGAAGCTCAGCGCATCGAAGACCATGCGCGTAACGGCTCTGACAAGTCCGGAAGTTCAAAATGCTTTTGGCGCCGACAACCCTCATATGAAAGGGAAAAATATCGCCGGCGTTTTCAAAAGCAAACCTGCCCCAGCGCCAGTATTTTCTCCATTCAACGGAGACGGCATGGGAATAGCAAATCAAAAATTCGATGAATATTTGGCTGGAAAAGATCTGAACACGGCGTTGCGAGAAGCAGAAGAGGAAATTAATAAGGTGCTCGCTGAGAAGCAGCAATAAGGAATAAGGGCTGTCCGGCCCCCCGGCAGCCCTTAAAGTCCAAACAATCACAAGAGACGTTCGCATTAAAAACCGGACTGCGGCAACGAATATGCAATCCAAAGCTGTGTCGGAGGTTATCATCATGTTGAAACAATTACTTGGCTTGCTATTCAGAAATCCGCTGTTGTTGATATACCCAATCGTATTGGATGGTCTTTCATTTATCACGGGACTAATGATCGTTGGTTTTATCGGCACACCGTCATTATCCTATCGTCTTATTCTTGAGATGGGGCTTCCATCGGTTAGTTATGTCAGCAATATTCCGCAATTCGTTAATCAGCTGCAGTTTATGGGAGGGACGGTTCCGGCAAGCGCATGGATTGCCGTGCTGTCCATGCTGCTTGCCACGGTCTTTACGCAAGGCGGATATATTGCCTCCCTGCGAAATGCTGTCGAAGGGCAGCCGATTTCATTGCGACAATTTATGAGAGACGGGAAAAGCCACTGGGTCCGCTTCATCTTCATGTTTCTGATTTTTACGGCAGCAAAAACGGCTTTGACGACACTTCTGGTTGCGTTATTTAACGCCATCGGTTTATTCCTTTCCCTCGTTATATTTGTGATTCTTCGGATTAGGTATATTTATGTGGAATATTGTATCGTTATCGATCGGTTGAATGTCGATGCAGCTTTTCGGCAAAGCCGTCGCTATGTTCAAGCTTCAAGCTTCAAGACGTTGGGTCTCGTAGCCGTATTGTTCATTGCGTCGGGTACGATTAGCTTATTGCTGCACTGGGTATGGAATCCAGTTGCCGTCATGGCTGCTATACCGCTATGCGCAGTCGTTATTGGTGCAATTCAACTGGCCTTCATGCAGCAGCTATGTCAAACCAAACAAACATTTTGATTATGGTGCTATATGGGTGTATACAAAAAAGCAAGGGAGGAACATTCATTGTCGAGAATTCATTTTCATCATGTTCATAAACGTTATGGAAAATTTAAAGAATATGCGGTGAAAGATTTCAACCTGGAAGTAGAAGACCGGGAATTTCTCGTCTTTGTTGGTTCTTCAGGCTGCGGGAAGTCGACAACCTTGCGGATGCTCGCAGGATTAGAGGATATTTCGGAAGGCGAGATTTATATCGGCGATACGATCGTGAACGATATGCCGCCCAAAGACCGCGACATTTCGATGGTTTTTCAGAACTATGCGCTGTACCCGAATATGTCTGTCTTCGAAAATATTGCTTTTGGCTTGCAGATGAGAAAGATTCCAAAGCATGAAATTGATCTATCTGTCAAACGTGCAGCACGCGTGCTGGAAATTGAGAATTACCTGGATCGCAAGCCTCGGGAGCTGTCCGGCGGTCAGCGCCAGCGGGTTGCGCTTGGCAGGGCAATCGTCCGCACGCCTCAGGCGTTTCTGATGGACGAGCCCCTCTCCAACCTGGATGCGAAGCTGCGCGTGCAGATGAGGTCGGAAATTATTAGTCTTCATAAAAAAATCGGCGTCACGACGATTTATGTTACGCATGATCAGATTGAGGCGATGACGATGGGAGATCGCATCGTCGTGATGGAGAAAGGGATCGTACAGCAAGTGGATACGCCCGAGAAAGTATATAATCAACCGGCAAATCTGTTCGTTGCGAATTTTATCGGCAATCCTCCGATGAACTTTGTTCATGGAAGATTGGAAGAGCACGGCGGTGGACTCGAATTCCATACGAACCGTTTCGCATTAAAGCTAACCGAGAAACAAGCTTATACATTAAGACGCCTGAATTTGGTCGATAAAGGGATCATATTGGGTATCCGTCCGGAAAATATCAGCTTTGAAGAGATCATGTTGGAAGCGTCCCCGCATTCCATCATTAACGGAACGATGGAATTGAGCGAATTTGTCGGCTCGGACCGCTATTATCATATGAATATTGGTATGGAGAAAAATCTGGTTGCCAGGGCGCACCCCCGTTATCACTTTGATGACGGAATGAAAGCTTCCGTGGCCGTGGATATGAACAAGGCGTTGTTTTTCCATAAAGATACAGGAATATTACTAACAGAGTAATGGAGGGGCGCGAATAATGAAGAGGGGAATTCGTACAGTTCAACGATTGTTACTCCTTATCTTAGCTGTTGCCCTAATAGGTGTCCCGGTGTTATCGGATCATGCGCAAGGTGAGCCCAAAGCTGCCGATCAGGGCAGTGAAAATAGGATCATTCAAGATGTTTCGACTCGCGAGCCCTATTTCTATTCGATGGCGAACAAATGGGAACATGATAACGTTCCGGCAGGAGCCCAAGAAATCCGGATTGAAGCAAGAACTTTCAGTGCGAAGTCGGATGACGCTGAAGTTTCTGTCGGCTCCTATCAAGGTGAAGACAACGTTCTTTTATGGTCTAAGCCTAAGGGTTGGGTGGAGTATGAAGTAAATGCGGAGAAAGAGGGAATTTATGAACTGGAAACCGAATATTTCCCATATATTCCAGATGACGGAGGACACCGGCAATCGGTTATGATGAGTGTCCGGATCAATGGAGACTTCCCGTTTCGTGAAGCGCATTCCATTGCTCTGGAAAGGCAGTTTGCTGAAGCGAGACCGGAGAAATACGATGATGCCGGCAATCAGCTGCGCTCCTTGATCCGTGAGGAGACAAGCTGGAAAACGGCTTCTTTTCGCGATTCGGAAGGAGCTTACAGCCAGCCGTTGCTGTGGCATTTGAATAAAGGGAAGAATACGATTCGTATCGAAGCGATTCGTGAGCCGGTCGCCGTGAAAGCATTCCGTCTACAAGCTCCGAAAGTCTTGCCTGCCTATGATGACGTAAAAAAAACGTATCCTGACGTTTCTGCAAACGGAAACAAAGAAGTCATTGCAATCGAGGGCGAGCAGTTCAGTTATAAAAACTCATCGTCCATTCAAACGCAATACGACCGCAGTCCGCATACGAAGCCGGCATCGCTCGATCTGGTTCGTTACAATACGATTGGCGGCACGGGATGGAATAAGGGCGGTCAAGCGATAACTTGGGAATTCGAAGCGCCGAAAGACGGCGTTTACCATTTGACCTTGCGCGCAAAACAAAGCTTGCGTAAAAATATGTCCGTATTCCGCAATATTTATATCGATGGAAAAATTCCTTTTCAAGAAATGAAAAACGTTCAGTTTCCCTACAGCGGCGATTGGAAAGGGATCACCCTGGAAAATCCGGAAGGGGAGCCTTATGAATTTTATTTCACCAAAGGAAAGCATTCGATCAAGATGGAATCGACATATGAGCCTTACGTGCCGATTATCCTCCAAATCGACCAAATCTCCAAAGAGCTGCGCGATGTTGCCAGAGAGCTGCGCAATGCTACAGGAAACAGCAATGACCCTTACCGGGTGTGGAACATCGATAAAGATATACCGGGTATGAAGGAAAGGCTGGATACGCTGAAGACGCAATTTACACAATTGACGGATCAAATGCTGGCTATTAATAAGGTAACCGACAATGTGTCGCAAGCTTTTAAAACGAGCGCGAAAGATTTGGAAGATTTGCTCAAAGATCCAAACGAAATTCCATATAGTCAATTGACGATCGGTACGCTGCAAGAGAAGATCGAGACGCAGCGCAAAGATTTGATGGATACGCCGTTTCAGATCGATCGGATCTTTGTTTCAGAGCCGAAAGCGAAATTGCCCAGAATGGAATCTAA
Organism: Paenibacillus spongiae; assembly: GCF_024734895.1. NCBI lineage: Bacteria > Bacillati > Bacillota > Bacilli > Caryophanales > Paenibacillaceae > Paenibacillus > Paenibacillus spongiae. The sequence continues at coordinate 5,692,574 of NZ_CP091430.1, read as the reverse complement.
CTTCTTCGAGAAGTCGTGGAATATGGTTACATCGACATTTTATTCGTTTACAAATGAAAACCAGCTCGATAAGCAATCTGACGATGAGCTGAACATCTGGATGTTCAAAGGCCGAGACTACGTTGACGAGCTGCAGCAGCTGGCCAATGAACGATTTACGCCGGAGCATGGCATTAAAGTTCGGATCAACTTGATTCAGTCTGCCGATTTGATCGTTCTTGGCAAGGCGGCGGGCATTCTGCCCGATATCGCGATTGGGGTAAACAGCGGATCGATTTTTGATTATGCATTGCGGGACGCGATTTACGATTTTTCGAAGTTCCCGGACTCCAAGCGGCTCATCGATAAATTCCATCCGGGCATCATGCAGCCTTATCGCTATGACGGAGGGATTTACGGCATTCCGGAAACCAACAACTTTAATATCATGTTCTATCGAAAAGACATCTTGCAGCAGCTTGGCTTGACCGTTCCGCAAACGTGGGATGACGTGTACAAGATGCTGCCAACGCTGCTCCAGAACGAGGCCAACTTCTATGTGCCGCCGGATAACTATTCCTTCTTTTTCTTCCAGAAGGGTGTAGAGCTGTACACGAAGGATGGACTTTCGAGCGCATTAAGCGAGCCGCAAGCATTCGAAGCGTTCAAACAATGGACGGACTTGTACAATGTCTTCGGACTGGAACGTCAAGTCAATAGTTTCTATCAACAATTCAGAGACGGCACATTGCCAATCGGGATCGGCGATTTCAACAGCTATATGCAATTGCTTGTTGCGGCGCCGGAAATTATGAACGAGTGGGCGATTGCGCCGATTCCCGGTACGAAACAATCGGACGGCACGATTGCCAGGTGGGCTGCAGGCGGAGCGCCAACGGCAAACGTTTTGTTCAACGACACGCCCGCAGAAAAACGCGAGCTCGCTTGGGAATTCATGAAATGGTATATGTCCGATGACATCCAAACCGAATTTGGTCTAAACCTGGAGCAATATCGCGGTGAGACGTTCCGCTGGAACTCGGCCAATGTTCAAGCATTCGCAAACATGCCTTGGAAGCAGGAAGATCTCGATGTCATTCTCGAACAATGGCAATGGATTAAAGAATATCCGAACGTTCCCGGCGGATATATGACCACTCGTGAGATTGGATTTGCCTGGAACAAAGTAGCCATTGATCAGCAAAATCCACGGATTGCACTGGAACAGGCGGTTAAAGAAATCAATCGTGAGATGAAACGCAAGCAGCAAGAATTTAATTATATCGATGCGGAAGGGCATGTGCTGAAAAAACTGGATTTAGAAACCATTTCAGAACCGTGGAAAGGAGTGAACCTGAATGACAGGTAATGCAACGGCCCTTTCCGAGAAGCGGAGCAGCGCTCCGGCAGTTGGAACGAAGCCAAGCATTTCGCGGCGAATCCATGGTTTGATGATAGAAATGTGGAAATACCGTCTCTCTTATGCTTTTATATTTCCTTTTATGGCGATGTTCATCATCTTTATTCTGATCCCTGTTGTTGCCGGTGTTCTGCTCAGTTTCACTTATTTTAACGCTTTCGACTTCCCGGCTTGGCGCGGATGGCTTAACTATCAGAACCTGTTCTCGCAAGATGTCGTATTTTTGCAGCATGTGCTGCCGAACTCGTTCAAATTCGCGGTATTCGTAGGTCCGGTTGGTTACCTGCTCGCCTTCTTGCTTGCTTGGCTAATCTCCCAGCTGCCCAGTACGCTGCGTACCTGGTATGCGCTTGCGATGTACGCGCCGTCGTTGTCCGCCGGTGTTGCGATGACCGTCGTATGGACGGTCATGTTTACCGGAGACCGCTCCGGTTATATTAACAGCTTCTTGCTCAAGTGGGGCATTATCGATAAGCCGGTCTATTTATTGCTCGATCAAGATTATTTGCTGAACATTATGATCGTCATCTCGATATGGTCCTCGATGGGGATTGGATTCCTGGCTATTTTGGCCGGTATTCTCAATGTGGACAAACAATTGTACGAAGCGGGTAAAATTGACGGGATATCAAGCCGTCTGCAGGAAGTATGGTATATTACGGTGCCGATGATGAAACCGCAGATGATGTTCGCAGCCATCATGGCGATCGTTCATACGATTAAATCCGGCGGCATTGGCGTTCAATTGTCCGGCAGCAACCCGACGCCGAATTATGCCGGTCAGTTATTGCTCGATCATATCGGCGACTATGGATTTATCCGGTTCGAGCTTGGTTATGCCAGTGCGATATCCATCTTCGTTCTTCTGTTGTGTTACGTGCTCAGTAAATTTTTTGGCTTTTTATTTGCGCCGAAGGAGGATGAATAATGCAGGCATCTCGTTTGATTGTGATGAAGCGAAGATTAACCGTCAAGTGGGAAGATTTCGTGCTTGCGATAAGATTGCTTGAGCGAGCGCAGATCTGGATCGCCATTTTACTGTTGCCGCTTGCAGCATTCATGCTTCTTCCGCTCGTATATCTGTTCAATCATGCGTTCAAGCCGCTGCATGAGCTGTTTCTATTCCCGCCGACTTTTATTGTCAGAGAGCCAACCACTGGCAATTTTGCGGAATTGCTTGCCTTGTCTGAATCAACCATTGTCCCGGTATCCCGGTATATATTTAACAGCATTGTAGTAACATTTCTTTCTACCATTGCAATGGTCGTCACGGGTGCGATGTGCGCTTACCCGCTGTCCAAGCATCCGTTTCCAGGATCGAAATTCGTATTGGGTCTAATCATGCTGGCTTTGCTTTTCGCAACGGAGGCGGTTGCGATCCCACGTTTTATCGTGATCCAAAGCCTTGGCATCATGAATACATACCTCGGCCACGTGCTGCCGTTAGTCGCCTTGCCGGTCGGTGTTTTTCTGTTGAAACAGTTCATGGACCAGATCCCGAACGACTTAATGGAAGCAGCCAAAATTGACGGCGCGCGAGAATTTACCATATTTATGCGTATCGTGATCCCGCTCGTCAATCCGGCAATTGCAACGATTTCCATTCTCGCTTTTCAATCCGCGTGGGGAAATACGGAGACATCAACCCTGTTCATGCAGGAAGACGCGATGAAAACGCTGCCTTTCTATATGAGCACATTAACATCCGGTCTTGCGAACTCTGTAGCCAGACAGGGAGCCGCTGCAGCTGGGGCATTGATCATGTTTATCCCGCCTCTGGTCGTATTTATCATTTCCCAGCGGAAAGTCATCGCGACGATGGCGCATTCGGGGATTAAATAAGCAGAGGAGAACGGAGGTTATGCCATGCATAAGCATCTTGGCAAATGGAAATTTTCGATTTGGCTCGTCTGTCTAATTTCCTTGACGGTATTCCCGATGGAAGCGATCGCCGATGTGCCTTATCGAACGTTTACGAAAAATAGCTACGGACGTACGATCTTGACTCAACCCGCCTATTCTCCGGCAGGCGTTCTGGCGCAGGAGATTCCAATCGCGGGCGATAAGGGCGAGGTCGAGTATACAACGCTGCAGCGGCCGCAGGATCTGTTTATTGCGCCTGGCGATGATATGTATATTGCCGATACGGACAACAATCGAATTGTTCATCTCAATGAGCAAGGCGAGCTCGTCAAGATCATCACCGTGCCTGAAAGTCCGCTGAAGCAGCCGCAAGGCGTATTTGTTGCCGAGAACGGAGATATCTATATCGCCGATACGGGAAACAAGCGGGTTGTCCAATTGAACAGCCATGGCGAATGGATCAGAGAAATCGGCCGTCCGGAATCGCGGTATGTGAATGAAGCGTTTGTTTACGAGCCGACGAATATGGTTGTCGACCAACGCGGATTTATATACGTCGTATCCAAAGGAAGCTATAACGGCATCGTCCAATTCAACCCGGAAGGCAAATTCGATAAATTTTTCGGAACGAATAAAACGGAAGTCACTCCAATGGATATCATTCGCAGACAATTTTATTCGAAGGAACAGTTAAGCCGGCAAGTTCGATTACTGCCCGTTTCGATCCGCAACATCGATATCGATGAGCGAGGCTTCATCTATACGGTTTCCGGTTCCAAAACAGAGCAAATCAAAAAAATGAACATTCGCGGAGAGAATGTATGGAAAGATATCGAGTTCAACAAAAATATGAGATCTTTCTCCGACCTGGACAAAAAGGATGACAAACTGGTTGCGGAGATTACGGACGCTTCCGTGGACAGCAACGGCAACGTGGCGATTATCGATAAATCGCGGAACATCATTTCCCAATATGATGCAAACGGAACGTTGCTGTTCTATTGGAACGGACGTTCCGTCGTTGGAAAATCGCTTGTCGGATTGACGGCGGCTCCGGTTGCGGTAGAAAGCAATTCGAAAGGTCTTCTTTATATTTTGGACGAAGCGCTTGGTCTCATCCAGGTGTATGAACCAACCGAGTTTGGCGCAGCCGTTCATGAAGCGTACAGGCTGATGCAGGAAGGGAAATATTCGGAGGCGGAGAAGCATTGGGACAACGTGCTGAAGTTGAACGCGCACTTCTCTCCAGCCTATGAAGGACTCGCGCAGGCTGCATTTTTCCGAGGCGAATATGAGCGTTCGAGGGATTTGTTTAAGCTTGCAGGCGATGGTGAAGGATACTCCGATTCATTCTGGCAAATTCGTTTGCAATGGTTCCAGGCAAACTTCTCTACATTGGCTAACAGTGTGATTATCGCGGTTATCTTGTTATGGTTCTTCGCTTTCCTGAAGAAAAAATTCAAGTTCCGCGTCATCCCGACAATGAGCAGGCTGAAACGCCAGACATGGTACCAGCAGGCGAAGCATGTGTTTTATACGTTGAAGCATCCGCTGGACGGCTTTGGCGATTTGCGTTTTCTGAGTAAAGGCGGTTATACGAGCGCCATCATCATTTTATTGTTAACGATCGGAACGATTCTTGTGAAATCGTATTATACGAGCTTTACATTCAATCCGGTTCCGGTTTATGCCAAAGGTTCGACGTCTACGCTGACGATCTTCTTGGCAACGTGGCTGTCATGGGTCATTTGCAATTATTTGATCGGTTCCATCCGGCAAGGCGAAGCACGGTTTAAGGACGTGTTCGTTGGAAGCTCCTATTCGTTAGTCCCGGTCGTATTGCTGGGGCTACCGCTGGCAGCCCTCTCGAATATGTTTACGCTTAGCGAAATGTCGATTTACGGCTCAATCGGGACAGGAATGATGTTGTGGTGCGGACTATTATTTTTCTGGAATATCCAGGCGCTGCAAAACTATGGTGTCGGAGAAGCGGTAGTCAATATTCTGCTTACGGTCCTAACGATGATTATCTTATGGGTCGTCATATTCATCTTGATCGGATTGTCGTCTGAATTTTTCAGCTTTGTTTATACCATTTATCAGGAGGTGTCGATGTGATGCGTTTGTTCCGCACCGGAAAACTGCCCATAATCGCTGTGATCGGCATCTTATCCGCATCGATGCTCAGCAGCTTCATCTATGCAAATTCCGACTCTACGGATCGGACCGCAAAGGTAAAGTCCAGCGTTCGTATAGCCTCGGCTTCCAAGCCAAGCGGAAGCTTGCCGGACGAAACCCGGTTCCAGCCCATTGCTGAAAATATGAGGCTGGAGCTTAAAGCCGACCCAACTTCCGGACACTTTACGGTAACAAGCAAACAAACAGGGGAAATATGGCGTTCCTTTCCGAACTCGGAAAATTGGCAGGATAAGCTGAATACGGATGCGTGGAAAGTTCATCTTGGCTCTCCTTTTATGTTCCGTTATTTGGAGTTCAATACACGCAAAGATTTGCTTATCGAATCGAACTTTAATGCGCAAGGTGGAACGGTCACCCAGTTTGAACCAACGGACAGCGGTTTCAAAATCCGTTACGAGATGCCGAATATCGGCTTCATTATTCCGGTAGAAGTAAAGCTCGGCGAAGATTTCGTCGAAACGAAAATATTGGCGGACGGCTTGGTTGATGAAAAGGTGTATCCGAAAGACCAGAAGGATCCGAAGGCCAGACTGGCGTCCATTCGTTTATTCCCGTTTTTGGGCGCGCAGACGTCGGACAATGAGGACGGCTTCTTGTTCATTCCGGACGGTCCGGGTGCGCTGCTCGACTTTAAAAAGCATCGTACGGGTACGCAGAACCTCTATTCGGAACGCATATATGGGGATGACTGGGCATACAGCAACCGCAACACGATGTCCGACCGCAATCCGGTTTCATTGCCGGTTTTCGGGATGAAATCGAATAAACAAGCGGTACTCGGCGTCGTTGCCGAAGGGGAAGAGTATGCAAACATTGTTGCGGCGCCTTCAGGATCGTTCAGCCAATACAACTGGGTGACGCCCGAGTACCAATACCGGTTTAAGTTTTTCCAGCCGACCGATACGAAGAAGCTTAACGGCTACTTGACTTACAGTCCGGAGATTACGAAGTCGGATCGGGCGACTCGTTATTATTTCATCGATGAGCAAAATAACCGTGAGATCGATTACGTTACGCTCGCTGAACGCTATCGTGCGCATTTGATGCAGGAATACGGGATGAAACCGCTGACGAATGCCAAGTTGAAGCTCCAGCTTCATCTGCTTGGCGGCGATACGGAAGACGGATTTTTGTGGGACTCTTATTTGCCGCTGACCACGACGGAAGAGGCCGCCAAGATCGTACAGGATTTGCTCGCGGTTGGCGTGAAGGATATGGACATTTCCTATCTCGGGTGGCAAAACGACGGCTATAGCGAATACGGCGGCGCATTCCCGGTTCCGAAAAAACTTGGCGGCAGCGACGGGATGAAGAAATTTGCCGATTATGCGCATTCAAAAGGCATTTCGGTGTACCTTGACGCATCTTCCTACACTTTTAACAGCGGCAGTAAGGATGGGTTCCGAAAAAACCGGGACGGTCTGCGCGATCTGGGCTCCTCTATTATCGAGACGAGAGATACGGTTGTCAGTCCCCGATTTATGGAGAACGTTTTTCTAGACGATTTGGAGGAAGCGAAGTCGCTTGGGATCGACGGCTACCTCCTCGGTCAAGGAATCGGAAGTGTCTTAAATACCGACTATAACGAAAGTTATGTGTCGAGCAGAGAGCAATCCAAGCAAATTCAGGCCCGGATGTTTGAGCAAACGAAAGAGGCGCTCGGCGATGTGCAAGTTGCAAAAGGCAACGAGTATACCTTGCAATTTATAAGCCATTTGGACAACCTGCCATCCACCTATTCTTATGATTTGTTTGTCGATCGCATCGTCCCTTTTGCGCAAATCGCGCTTCATGGCCTGACGACTTATTCGTTCAATTACGCCAACTTGAGCGATGACTACAGGGAGGCCTTCTTGAAAGGCATCGAATACGGCGCTGTCCCGTCTTTCGTCGTAACCTATGCTCAGTCCGAGGAATTGCTAAAATCATTAAATTTACAACAATTTTACAGCACAAATTATAGAGACTGGATTCAAGAGATGGAATCGCAATATAAGAAATACGAAGAAGCGCTCGGCGATGTGCAGGACAAGTTCATTACGGGGCATCGTGAATTGATGAGCGGGGTTTATGAAACGACATACAGCAACGGCAAACAAATTATTGTGAATTATAACAATAAGAAGGTTACGGCCGGCAGCCATGTTGTCGAGGCGAAAGATTACATCGTCAACCAGGGAGGTGCGTAACATGGCAGGAAAACGAATCCTTTCCGCCAAGACGTCCCGCAAGCTGGAAGGAACGCTGTTTATGGCGCCGTGGTTGATCGGATTTATCGCTTTCTTAGGATTTCCGCTTCTCTTCTCGCTTTATATGAGCTTTCATCAAGTTAAGATTTTGCCGAAAAGAATCGTTTACGATTTTGTCGGGTTGAAATATTATCAGGAAATTTTATTCAACAGCTCGGCTTTATACGATCAATTGATTCCTTATTTCCAAGAAGTCGTTCTCATGGTGCCGGTTATCGTTATTTTCGCCTTAATGATCGCGATCATGCTGAATCAGAAGCTGCCGGGACGATTTATATTCCGTGCGATTTTTTTCTTGCCGGTTATATTCTCTACGGGCGCCGTCTTAATGTCGTTCATGAATCAAGGCGAAGGCAACCTCGGTTTCCTCGAACGGTTTAATGTCGGCGGTTATATCGATATGTTCCTTGGGGATAATTCATGGGCAAAACCGGTGAAGCAAGTCATGAATCATTTTGTTCTGGTCTTATGGTATTCCGGCGTGCAAATTTTATTGTTTATTGCCGGACTTCAGACGATTTCGAGCTCTGCCTACGAATCTGCCCGCATTGATGGTGCAACGCCGTGGGAAGTGTTCTGGAAAATAACGCTTCCGGCGATGTCGCCGTTTATTTTGCTGAACCTGATTTATACGGTAGTGGATATGTTTACGTTCCCGTCCAACCCTGTTATTTCGCTCATCACTACGGGCAATTACGGCTATAACAGCGCGATGGCATGGATTTACTTCTTGATTATTATTGCATTCCTTGGATTCGTCATTTTGCTCTATGGCAGAATAAATCGGAAACATGCCAAAGCAAATCGAGGATAAGGAGGGAGGAAGCGGATGATGAAGGTAAATTTAGCAGCGCGCGCCAAACAAAAATGGACGACGAAACGCAGCTTGAGCAAAATTCGGTATATGGTGCTAGGCAGAGAAATCAATCAAGGTCTTATTTTTAAATTGGCATTGTATTCCGTATTAATCATAACTTCTTACATTTATATGAATCCGATTATTAAAATGCTCGTGAAGATGGTTATGAGCATCAAAGATTTGATCGATCCGACCGTGACGTGGATTCCATCTTCCATCTATTTGGGCCACGTCGCCGAAGCATGGAAGCTGCTTGATTATCCGAGGTCGCTTGCCGTCAGTTTGTTTATCGCGGTAACGGCGGCCGTGCTGCATTGCATCGCGTGCGGACTTGCGGGTTATGCGCTCGCAAGACTTGACGTTCCGTTCAAAAAAACGGTTTTTCTCCTTGTCATATCGGCATTCATCATTCCACCGCAAGTCATCATTTTGCCGACGATTATGGCGTATACGGAGCTTGGATTGAACGGGCATCTGCTGACGCTGATCTTGCCTTCCGTGTTCGGTTTCGGGGTGAAGGGTGCGTTATTTGTCATCATTTTCCGCCAGTTTTTCTTGACGCAGCCGAAGGCATTGGAAGAAGCGGCGCGTATTGACGGCGCCAATGCATTGAAGTTTTATGCCCGTGTCATGTTTCCTTTGGCCAAGCCGGCTATCCTTGTCGTGTTCTTGTTTTCATTCGTATGGACGTGGAATGATACGTATTATCCGCGAATGTTCCTTGGAGCAAGCGAGAATATGCCGTTGGCGCTGAAAATCTCCTATATCGATCGCAACTTGACGGCGTTTATTCAAGAAGGCGGGTTTCCGGAATTTTTGGCCGAACCGATCAAGATGGGCGCAAGCTTCCTTGTTATTTTGCCTCCCCTGCTGATCTACTTGTTCGCGCAGCGCTATTTTGTCGAGAGTGTTGAGCGTACCGGTCTGGTTGAATAGGAAAAGTCGTAGCTGCCACTTAACCGGGGCTTCCTCGAGGCCCCGCCGGGCTACAGACAATCTCCACGTCAGCTTACGATTCGGCAAGAATCGATGGAGCCATGCCACCCCTGCTCATTTTTTTTGGCAGCGGAGCGTTATTTCACCCGATATAGGAGGTGATGTGGTACCAGTAAGAGGGAGGAATAAGTCTGGAAAGATGGTTTGGACGAAAGAATTCATGAGGAGGGTAATCGATCGATGAAAAGAACGACGGTGGTTGCGTTAACGTTCGTTTTGACGGTATTGATTATTGCAGGATGTTCTTCTAATAATGGTTCTAATTCCAATTCCGGCAACCAGAAAGGCTTAAAGCAGGACACAAGCGAGAACGTTAGCACACAAGACGCGGATGGCGATGCAGCGAAGCCGGTACCGGCAGAGCAAGTGACAATCAAATTGTTATCGCCATTTGGGGCGGAGTTATCCGAAAAAAGATACCGGCCGATTGAGAAGATGTTACCGAACATCAAGCTGGAAATAATTGAAGGAAAGCTTGAAGAACTGCATGCTCAAAACATTGTTCCCGATATCGTTGTGACAGGGTGGGGGTTCTCACAATATGAAAAAGAGTCAAGCGAACCTCTGGATGATTTGATTAAAAAACATCAATTCGATCTAGGAGCATTGAATTCTTCATTAGTTGCATCCGAGCGGGCATCCGACAAAGAAAATAGACTGATGAGTCTGCCCAATTCGAACGATGTTGTCGTTATGTACTACAACAAGACGGTGTTTGATAAATTTGGGGTATCGTACCCGACTGATAGTATGACTTGGGACGATATGATCGATGCTGCGAAACAGATGACGGCAGAGCGGGAAGGCGTGAAATATCGCGGATTGGAAATGCGTTCGGAAATTGGTTTTGGACTGCAGCAATTTGGCGTAAACCTGACCGATCCAGCAACCGGGGATGTGTTATTTGCGAAAGATCCGCGTGTGATCAAATATTTCGAGCTATTAAAGAAAATATACAGTATTCCGGGGATGGCAGAGGACGCGGATCCTTTCGGCCCGTTTCTTGAAGGAAAAGTCGGGATGCTGCTCACCTCCGCGCAGTATATGCGTTGGGCAGTGCCGGCGGATTTAGCCGCTCGGATAGATTTTGCAGCCGCTCCCGTATGGGCCGATAATCCTGGAACGACAATGGTAAGCCGCAGCTATTCGCATAATATGATCAATAAGTACAGCGAGCATAAGGATGAGGCATTCCAGGTGCTAGCCGCATATTACTCCCCTGAAATCCAGACGATGTTGACTCGGGGCGCCGAGGAAGTAACGCCGCTCACGGATCAGGACATTCAAGCCCAATTCGGCGCGGATCTTCCGAATTTTCAAGGCAAAAATGTGAAAGCGATTTTTATGTATACGCCTGCCAAACCACCGGAAGTCATTAGCACCTGGGATGCCCACGTGAATTTGGATCAAGGCACTTTCATTACATCGGAAATGAATATACCAGAGTTCCTGCGCGTGAAGACAGAAGAAGCGCAGATCAAAATTAAGGAGGCAAAAGGCCAGCAGTAGCATGGAGAGGAGACATGGATCATGGAAGCACAGGTTCTCGTATCGCTGCTCGCAGGCTGCAGACGAAATCCGAGAATCAAGCTGATGACAAAAACACGTCAGTGCCGTCCGCCAATATAACGGAGGAAGAGCTGACGCAAAAAAGGAACTGATTGTCGATGCAACAACTGAAAGAGGCAAAAGTCATTCGAGTAACCGATTACGGCGCAAAGCCCGATTCCGGGGAGGATACCGTATCGTCCATTCGATTAGCCATTAAAGCGGCTGCCGCAGTGAATGAGCCCGTTGTTATCGAATTTCCTTATGGACGATACGATTTGTACCCGGATCATGCCGATCAGGCTCTGTGCTGCATATCGAATACGACAACGGAAGAAGAAAACCCGGACAATACGAAAACCTTCGGTCTGCTTCTGCAAGGACTGAACCACGTAACGATTGAAGGCAACGGGTCGTTATTGATGTTTCACGGAAAAATGACGTTGCTCGCCGTGATCAGCTGCAGCGACATCGAAATCCGCAACTTGAACACCGACTATGCGCATCCGACGATGGCGGAAATGACGGTTGAGGTTGTCGAAGAGCGAACGATGGACGTTCGCGTTCACCCTGACAGCCGATACGAATTGGAGCGGGATCGCCTGTTTTGGATCGGATTGGGGTGGCGGTTCACAAACGGCCTGGCGCAGCTGTACGATCCGACGAATAATTCGACGTGGCGCGTACCGAATCCGGTTTCGATCGCCATGAAGGTCGAGGAGCTTGCGCCGAACCGGCTTCGCTTACACTTTGACCGGAGGTCCGACGCCTCCGTCGGGCAGACGTTCCAAATGCGGGACGGCATTCGGGATCAGGTCGGCGCATTCGTTGCCCGAAGCAGCAATGTGATCTTCAAGCAAGTTGGCATGCATTATATGCATGGGCTTGGTATCGTCGGTCAATTCAGCGAAAATCTCGTTTTCGACCGGATGACATTGGCGCCTCGTCCCGACTCTGGACGTACGGCAGCGGCATTCGCGGACTTCCTTCATCTCTCCGGCTGCCGTGGGCGAATCACAATTCAAGACAGCTTGTTCGAGGGAGCCCATGACGATCCGATCAATGTTCACGGCACGCATTTGCGAATTATCGGTAAGCCTGCGCCGGCTCAGTTGGTTGTCCGGTTCATGCATGGCCAAACGTTCGGCTTCGAGGCGTTTTTCCCCGGTGACGAGATTGAATTCGTGCGTGAAAACTCATTGCTTGCATATGACAGCAATACCGTCAAGGAGGCCCGGTTATTGAATCCGCGGGAAATGCTGCTGACCCTGGAGCGGCCTGCGCCGGAGCATATCGAGACTAACGATGTCATTGAGAACGTTACATGGACGCCGGAGGTAGAGATTCGCGGCAATCGTTTTGCGCGCATTCCGACACGCGGCATTCTAGTAACGACGCGGAGAAAGGTGACCATTGAAAACAACGTATTCGAGCGTATGCGAATGAGCGGTATTCTTATCGCAAACGATGCGGGAAGCTGGTTCGAATCCGGCAGGGCGCAAGATGTGACGATTCGCGGCAATACGTTTCTCCAATGCGGAAGCGCCGCCGATCCCGTGATCTGGATTCATCCGGAGAACACGGACACGTCCCATGAAACGCCCGTGCATGAGCATATTGTCATTGAAGACAACACGTTCGAGACAATCGGCAATCGTGTAATGGATGCTAAGAGCACCCGCCATGTACGGTTTAGCCGAAACCGCATCGTAGTCGGCGATCAAGATCATGCCCAATCGTTCATCCGCCTTCACGCTTGCAGCGATGCGGAAATCGGCGGAAACCGCTTCGAAGGCAATGACAGCATGCCATGCGTCGAACTGCGCGGTATGCCGCGGGAAGAAGTTTCATTAATAGAAAGTCCGTCAGTAGAACTTATTGTGGTCTGACGGGACAACTTCCGGCCTTTTCTACATTGTCATCAGAGTATTTTGCGGTTAAGGGGGTGATTGCCCGGTGCCGGTATGCCGATCGTGTACGGTTGTTTTGTAAACGCTGCCTTTTTTGCCGTTGGAAGGTCATGATCCCAGCAGGTTCTCTTCAATCCATGTACAAAGGAGTATCGTTAGATGACAACTGTAAAAAGAAAAGGTTATCTAATTATTCTTATTTTTACCGTTCTCGTATCGCTTCTCGCAGGCTGCAGCCAATCCGAGGATAAAGCGGCCGACAACAACCAGGCCGAGCCGACGGTTAATACTGCCGATGAAGATCAGCCGCAAGAGTCGGAAGATCAGCAAAAACCGCAAGAAGCGCAAAAACAGGTCACCTTGACGATGATCAACTGGGCGGACGATGAATCATGGGAGAAAGATTGGAAAAAACCGGTGGAAAGCAAATTTCCGAACATCAAACTGGAACGATACAACATCATGCCAACGGAGAAGGATTTGGAGGAGCTTTTTGCCGCCAAAAAACTGCCTGATTTGTACTTTGCGCATATGGGACATAAAACAGCACTCGAAAAACAGGAAGTTTTGTATGACATGAGCGATTTAATCGAAACGCGCAATTACGACATCGACCGCTTCAATCCCGGACTGATCGATCGAGTCAAAGTCGAGTCGGGCGGGGGAATAGACTTTTTGCCTTTTATCGTTGACCGTTATGCACTGCATTACAATAAAGACATTTTCGATAAATTCGGCGTGCCTTATCCGCAAGACGGCATAACGTACAATGATATCGTCGATCTGGCCAAAAAAGTTACGGGAGAAATTGGCGGGGTCAAATATTACGGACTGCAGTGGGGATGGGACAGTTTCAATACGATGTCGCAGCATATTCCCGTGATCGATCCGGATACGAAAGAGCCGACGTTTCTAACGGATGACCGCTGGAAATCGTTCTTTGAAGTCGTGAAACAAGTGTATGAAATTCCAGGCAATTTGCCTCCTCGCGAGAAATACCGTGAATATATTTATTCCCGCTTTGTCGACGAACGCAATGTTGCGATGCTGCCGCTCTGGTTTAATGGCGGACAGCTCAGTGACGCCAAGATGAATTGGGATATGGTCAATTATCCGACTTGGGATGAGAATCCAGGGAAAGTTCCGGGCGGGCTGGCTTATTTTCTGGGGGTGACTTCGTTCAGCGAACATAAAGACGAGGCATTCCAGGTCATTGATTATTTGCTGTCCGATGAATATACGATTCAAAGATATCAAGGGAAAGATATTTCATCCTTGGTTCTGCAGTCGCCTGAGGTACGGCAGCAAATCAAGCCTGATCCGAAGTTCGAAGGCGTGAACTACGAGGCTTTGTTTAAGATGGATTTCCATCCGAATCGAACTCAGGTCGAAGAGGATCTATTCGGCAAAACCGTTATCGAACACATGGAAGATATGATTTATGACCATGTCGATATCAATACCCATTTAAGAAAATTGGACGAAATGGCTAGAACATTAATCAAGGAATTGGAAAATAGTTAAGCGGGCCGAAACATTCAAAATAGTGAGGGGATACATACTATGAAATCGATAAGAATGCTTTCATTGATCCTGATTTTATTGTTACTCACAGCATCGATTGCGGCATGTTCGGGCAAAAACTCCGAAGGGGAACAATCAACGAATAAAGAGCAAAATTCTGCTGCTGCGGATGATACTCCGAAACAGGAGGATCAAGATAAACCAGCGGCGACAGAACCGGAATCCGAGAATAAAGAGCAGATTACGCTAAAATTTATGGCGCCTTGGGGCGGGGAATTCGATGAGCGGGTGAAGCCGTTTGTCGAAGAGAAGTTCCCAAACATCAAGATCGAGCTCATCAGCAAATGGGTCGGCAAGCAGGAGTTGGAGGAAACGTTTGCCGCGAAGGAAAATCCGGATATTCTGCTGACCACCGGCGGCTTTGAAGTTCTGAAGGACATGGAGCTGCTGTATCCGCTGGATGATCTGGCGAACCAATTTAACGTTGACTTATCGGCATTCCGGCCGGGTGTGCTCGAATCGATGCGGGTGCGGGACCCTGAAGGCGAAAACCGTTTATTGGGATTTCCGATGGAAGATATTCAGGTAGCGCTTTTTTATAACAAATCGATTTTCGATAAATTCGGCGTACCTTATCCGAAGGACGGAATTACCTGGGAAGAAGTTATCGACCTGGCCAAGAAACTGACAGGAGAAAAAGACGGAGTCAAGTACCACGGGATAGCGAAAAATGGCTTATCGATGCCTTTTATGGAGCTTTCGGCAACCGGTACGGATCCGCAGACGGGTGAAGTGCTGTTCACCAAAGAGCCGAGGTTCAAGAAATACTTCGATCTGCTTGATAAGTTTCGCAGTATCTCCGGCAACTGGGATGTAGAAAAGGAAGAAGACTTGTATTTCCAGAACCAAACAACCGCAATGGCGATATTATCCATTACGAATCTAGCCGGTATGCATGGTACCAAAGGGCTCAGCTTCGATATGGTCAGAGTTCCGGGTTGGGCCGACCAGCCGGATATTACGCCAAACTACGCACCTCTTGCAGTGAGCGTTAATCCGAACAGCGAGCATTTGAAAGAGGCGTTTGAGGTGATTGCATTCCTCGCCTCCAAAGAGCATCAAACAAGGCTGCACCGCCATGGTTCGCCTTCTCCGCTTGGCGATCCGGACCTTGCTGTCCAGTTTGGCGAAGATCAAATGGCAGGCGGCAATAAGCAGTACAATTTACAAGGCGTTTATACAGGTTCAAAAGCTGATCCTGCGTACTCCCCTTTCGGTCCGGATTCCCTTTACTACGGCGAGAACTATGTGGCCGAAAAGGCTTCCGAATTCATAACGTCCAAAGAAGATGTCGTTACGTTCTTGAGAAAAATGGACGAAGATTATGCGATTAAATTGAAAGAGAAGATGAATAAAAAATAACGCTGCAGAGCTCCTTGAACACCGACAATTTACAAAGAGCATTCAGAGATAAAGGAGAGATACGCACAATGAATAGAGAGATAAAACAGCCGCTTCGGGAGCGGTTTCTGATGGATTCCGGTTGGAGATTCGCCCTGGGACACGCTTCGGACATCAAGCTCGACTTCGGTTATTGGGAAGGCAAGCCGTTTGCCAAACAAGCCGAAGGGAGAGGCGCGATTCACGTCAAATTTGACGACAGCGATTGGAGAGAAGTCTCGCTGCCGCATGATTGGGCAGTGGAGCTTGATTTTGAATATTCCGACGATAACGACATCAATTATCACGGATACAAGCCGATCGGAAGACCGAACCCGGCGACATCGATCGGGTGGTACCGCAAGCGGTTTGAGGTAGCGAAGGAAGATGAGGGGAAGAGGCTATCCATTGAGTTCGACGGTATATTTCGCGACAGCATGATATGGTTGAACGGCTATTACTTGGGACGTCATGAAAGCGGATATACCAGCTTCCGTCGCGATATTACCGACTGCGTGAAGTTCGACGGGCCGAATGTGCTTGTCGTGCGGGCCGACGCAAGCCAAGTGGAGGGATGGTTTTACGAAGGGGCAGGCATTTACCGGCATGTCTGGCTGGTCAAAACCAACCCGATGCATGTAGCGCATTGGGGAACGTACGTCGTTTCGGAAATTGGCGACGGATTTGCGGATCTGACGCTTCAAACGATGGTTGTCAACGAAGACGATCATGCGAAAGCAGTCACGATCGAATCGGCCATCTATGATGCTGACGGCCGCCGGGTTGCGACCGTTCAGTCGGAGCCAACGCCGATCGGATCGTGGAAGGTGTGCGAGTTCAATCAGCGCATTCGTTTGGAGCAGCCGTGGCTTTGGGATTTGGAGTCGCCCCATCTCTATCGACTCGTTACGACCGTCAAGGACGGCGAAGCCGAAACGGATGTTTATGTAACATCATTTGGCATTCGCAGTATTCGCTTCGATTCGGACCAAGGCTTTTTCCTAAACGGGCGGCATGTCCCGATACGAGGCGTTTGCTGCCATCAGGATCATGCCGGAGTCGGAACGGCGCTGCCCGACCGCTTGCAATTTTACAGGATCGAGAAGCTGAAGGAGCTCGGCGTTAATGCATACCGGACATCGCATCATCCGCCGACGCCGGAACTGCTCGAAGCTTGCGACCGTCTTGGGATGCTGGTCATGGACGAACACCGGCAAGTAGGCTGCGGCGAGGAATTTGAGGGTCAATTGCGCAGCCTGGTCAAACGCGACCGCAACCATCCCAGCATCATTCTTTGGTCGATCGGAAACGAAGAGAGCGGGATTCAGGATACGGAAGCCGGCGCCCGTACCGCAAGAACAATGAAACGGATCGTAAACGAGCTTGATCCGACACGTCTTGTCAGCTATGGCGGGAATAACGGCGGACAAAGCGCGGGGATTAACGGCGTTGTGGATGTGCGTGGCTGGAACTATTGGAAAATCGGCGCCAATTTGGATGAATACCACAACGATCATCCACAGACGCCCATGATCGGCAGCGAAGAAGCGAGCACGCTGTGCACGAGAGGCATCTATGAAAACGATGAAGAACGGGGATATGTCTCGTCGTATGATGAAAACTTCCCCGGCTGGGGATCCGGTGCCGAGGAATGGATGAAGTATTATGCGGAGAGGCCGTATTTGGCCGGCGCCTTCGTATGGACCGGATTCGATTACCGGGGCGAACCGCTTCCTTACCGTTGGCCGTGCATCAGCTCGCAATTCGGCATGATGGATACGTGCGGTTTTCCGAAAGACAACTACTATTATTACCAGTCTTGGTGGACCGACCGGACGGTATTGCATCTATTCCCGCATTGGAACTGGCCGGGTAAGGAAGGGCAGGACATCGACGTGCGCTGCTACAGCAATTGCGAAGAAGTAGAGCTGTTTCTCAACGGCCGCAGCCTTGGCATGAAACCAATGCAGCATCTCGGGCATCTGAGCTGGAAGGTTCCCTATGAGCCTGGCGCTCTTGTTGCCAAAGGATACAGGAATGGACAAGAGATAGCGAGCGCTGCCAGAGAAACAACAGGCGTTCCCGCCGAGCTGCGGTTATTGCCGGATCGCTCTGCCATCGATGCCGACGGCGAAGATGTATCGAGCATTGCCGTGCAAATTGTAGATGCTTTAGGCCGGGTCATCCCCACAGCTGACAATGAAGTTGTATTCACCGTAACCGGACCGGGCGTATTAATCGGTGTCGGCAATGGAAACCCGAGCAGCCATGAGCCGGATAAGTATATCGGCAGCGGCACGGTTTGGAAACGAAGAGCTTTTAACGGACTTTGCATGGCCATCGTCCAATCGACGAAGCAAGCTGGAGATCTGTGCATTACGGCTGAGTCACCCGGATTAACTGCTGCCAAAGTGACGATCCGAACAGAGCCCTGCGTATCGTACCCTTCCGTGTAGCTCGTCAAAGAACAATCATCACGCTGACGCTTCAGCCCAATGAAATCGCTGCGATGGAAATCGGCAAGCGGATGGGCTGAACGCGCAGCTTTGGAACGAATAAACGAAAAGTTGCCGGTGTAAGGAGATGAAAGAGATGTTGAACATTTCTGCGGGAAATTCGAGCATTCTATTGGATCGTCAAGGCAGGGTAACCGGTCTGGCCGATACGGCTTCCGGTAATCGATATGAATCTGCCAAGCATACTATGCCGCTGCTTCGGGTTGTCGTTGACGGCCGTATCGAGATGCCGGAACAGGCCGATTATGAAGCGGCATCCGGCATAATAACATTGAAGTTTCCTGAGTGCAGGGCGACGGTGGCGATTCTGGCCGAAGAAAAAGGGCTTTACGCGACATTCGAAGTACAATCCATTGATGGCGATGTAGATGCCGTCATCTGGGGGCCTTACGTTACGACGGTTGCCGGTTCGATCGGGGAGTCAGTCGGCGTCGTGCATAACGGATCGTTCGCCCTCGGCCTGCAGGCGTTGAATATAAAAACCGTCGGGGGGTGGCCTCTCGAGCTCGATCGAATGGAATATGTTCAGCAAACGTATTCGAACAGCGGGATGCCGGACCCTGACAGCACGCAGCCTTCGGACAACAAATTCGAGTATGATGTTTGCGCGGCGTGGCCAACAAGCGAAGGAAGCATGCTGCAGGCGTATGCCCGGAATCGGGCAGATGCAGCCCGGCGCCCCGCATGGAATTTGCCGGATGTCGATATCGCGCCGATCGCGGGCGGCGACGCTCGAATCGCCGGGACCAAGATCGCCTTGTTCGGCTGCGCGGTCGACCAGGTTCTCCAAACGATCGAAGCGATCGAGATCGGGGAAGGGCTGCCGCATCCGATGATCGAAGGCGAGTGGGGCAAAACGTCGCCGGCGGCGAATCAATCGTATGTCATCACCGATTTCTCCGAAGCGACGATGGCGGATGCGGTGCGGTATACGAAGATGGCCGGCTTGAACTATGTGTATCATCCCGATCCGTTCTCGCAATGGGGACATTTCACGTTGAAGCCTAGCAGCTTCCCTAATGGCGACGCTGGATTGAAAGCTTGCGCGGTGCTGGCCGAACGCGAAGGCGTGAAGGTCGGCGTTCATACGCTCTCTAACTTTACGACGCTGAACGATCCCTATGTGACGCCGGTGCCGGACGAACGGCTGCAGTTCTCAGGATCGGCGCGGGCCGTCGGCAGCGTCGGAGCGGAGGACCGGGAGATCGAGGTAAGCGACCCGCAGCCGTTCGGGGCCGGATTGTTCCGGCGTTCGGCGAAAATCGGCAGCGAGCTGATCGAATACGACGCCGTGACCGAGAGCGCGCCTTGGAAGCTGCTGGACGTACGGCGCGGCGTGAATGGCACGGCTGCCGCCAAGCATGAGGCCGGCGCGGAAATCGGCCGGCTGTGGGATCACCCCTATGACGTCTTCTTTCCGAATATCGACCTGCAGGATGAATACAGCAGGCGGATCGCGGAACTGTTCCGAACGACGGGCTTGAAGCAGATTTCATTCGACGGCTTAGAGGGCTTATACGCCACCGGACATGACGGTTACGGCGTCAACCGGTTCGTCAAGATGTGCTACGATGGCTGGGGCGATGATGTGATCAACGATGCGAGCATCGTCGTTCCAAACTATCTGTGGCACATATTCACGCGATTCAACTGGGGAGAGCCGTGGGGAGCGGCAACGCGCGAAGGCCAGCTCGAATGGAGGCTGAGCAACCAGCGGTATTTCGCCCGAAACTTTATCCCGCCGATGCTGGGATGGTTTCTCGTCCGGTCCGCTTCCGAACGGTTCGAGGCGACGGCGCCGGACGAAATCGAATGGGTGCTGTCGAAAGCGGCCGGATTCGGGGCGGGCTTCGCATTGGTAGCCGATACGGCGGTGCTGCGGCGAAACGGCAATATCGAGCCGTTGTTGGCGTCGGTGCGCGAATGGGAGAAGGCACGGCGGGCCGGAGCGTTTACGCCCGAGCAGCGCAAGCGGCTGCGCGAGCCGAAGGGAGACTGGCACTTGGAACCGGCCGGCGAAGGCCGTTGGAAGCTGTACCCCGTTCACATCTCGAAGCCGCTTGTCTGCCATCCTGCCGAGCTGCAGCCGGGCCAGCCAGGGGGCGCCGACTGGGTTTATTTCAACTCGTATGCCGAGCAACCGTTGAAATTCACCCTGCGGGTGGTCCCTTCGTACGGGAATGAGGACGCTTCGGTGAAACGGCCGACTTTATACACCAACGGGGTTTACATGACATTCGATACGGAACTGAAGCCGAATCAATATCTCGTGTGCGAAGGCGGTCGGACCGGCAGCATCTACGATCAAAACTGGAATCTGCTGCAGACGGTGCAGGCGTCGGCGGATGCGCCGATCCTCCGAAGCGGGGGGCAGCCCGTATCGTTCAGCTGCAAATTCGAGGGGGATCCGAAGCCGTCTGTCAGCATGAAAATATCGGCGTGGGGCGAACCGGAGACGGTGGAGGCGATGACGGGCAATCTGGAGGACAGCGTTCTATGAGTCATGCTTATGCCCGAATGAATGAAACTGGCTGTGGAATGGCGTTCCAGCTGACCCAATACGATGGGGCCAGGCCGATCCGATCGGCCATGGGCGACTGGTCGGAATCAAGCGGTGAACAGCAGCTTGTTCTGGGCGAATCGTTGTGGGATATCCGTTATTCATCGCAACCGGTCGAAGGCAATGAAGAGGCGATGGATTGCCAAGTTACGTTTAAGGTTATCAAGGGAAGCTTGAACGAAGCGAGCGTATCGGTTGGACTCAGGCTGGACCGATGGTCGCAGGAAGACTACCTGTTGATGCCTGCGGCAGCTTACAACGGCAACCGTTTTCGGGT
Organism: Paenibacillus spongiae; assembly: GCF_024734895.1. Lineage (NCBI taxonomy): Bacteria > Bacillati > Bacillota > Bacilli > Caryophanales > Paenibacillaceae > Paenibacillus > Paenibacillus spongiae. The sequence goes on along the minus strand of NZ_CP091430.1, from coordinate 5,671,234 downwards.
AAGCAGTCAAGCGTATCCGCCAATGCTGACCCTCGAGGATGAGATTGGTGTCGACATTCCGACGACGATTACCGATGTGCCGAGACTCAATCGGAATGAAGGGCCGTCGAAAATCGAATTGCGGACGGGAGACTTGGCTACACCGGCCGTCGGATGCTTCTTGCATCAACAGCAGAAAGGCTTGTTTATGCTGACTTATCAGCGAACGGCGCTAGGCGATTCCGGCTTGACCGTAGAAGAAAATGACGATCGTTCGGAAGCGCTGATCTCGATTGCGGCTCCTGCGGTGAGAAACTTTACATACTCAATGTGCAATGCGGAAGAGCCCTCCGGCGATCGCGGATACGATTTTCAAGAACAGGACGAGGTGACGATCAACTTTAGGCTTTATATGTTCGATTGCCCCGGCATTCCGTCGTTGTTTGATTATTTCACGCGTATCCGGAAAGACTTGACCGGCCCTTCGGAGCATCGGCATGAAATCCCATTCTCGACTTCGTGGGACATTCTAGAGGAGAAGTATAACCGGGACAATTGGCAGGCCGTCCACGAGTTTTACCGGTCGTCGACTTCGCCGGATCCGGTGTTCGGCGAATGGCAGACAGGCTGGGTCGGCGGGGCGATCAACACGTATCCGATGCTCGCCATCGGAAGCGGATTGTCCAAAGCGCGATCGATCAGAACGTTGAATTTCATGTTCGATACGATCCAGGCGCCTTCCGGATTTTTTTACGGTATCTATTGCAAGGGAAATCGATATGGCGACGCTTTCCGCCGCCATGAAGAAACGTCGATCGTTCTGCTGCGCAAAAATGCGGATGTCCTTTACTTTATGACCAAGCAGCTGATGCTGCTGGACCAATTAGGTGAAGAGATGCCGGCCAATTGGAAAGATGGATTGATTCGGGCCTGCGATGCATTCGTTCGCTTATGGAACAAATACGGTCAATTCGGCCAGTTCATTGATCTGGACAAGGAAGAAATCCTCATTGGAGGCAGTGCCGGCGCGGCAATAGCCCCTGCAGGGCTTACATTGGCCGGCCAATATTTCAACCGTCCGGACTATATCGCTATAGCGAAGGAAGCCGGCCAATATTATTACGAGCATTTCATGAAGCAGGGCGTTACGACGGGTGCGCCAGGCGAAATATGCCAATGCCCGGACAGCGAGTCGGCATTCGCGCTGTTGGAGTCTTATGTCGTCTTGTACGAAGCGACTGGCGACCGCAAGTGGCTGGGGATGGCTGAAGAAACGGCAAAACTATGCGCGACATGGGTTGTGTCGTACGATTACGAATATGCCGAAGAAACGGAATTTCGCAAACTTGATTTGCGTTCATCCGGCGCGGTCTGGGCAAGCGTGCAAAATAAGCATGCGTCTCCGGGAATATGTACGTTTTCTGGTGTATCCTTGTTTAAGCTTTATCGTGCAACGGCAAACGAATTCTACCTGGAGCTGCTCCAAGATATCGCGCATAACCTGCCGCAATACATGTCGCGAGAGGACCGGCCGCTTCGTATATCATGGGGCGGCAATCGCAATGGAACCCAATACTCGCGGCCGGGATGGATGGGAGAGCGAGTCAATCTAAGCGATTGGGAAGGCAAGGAGAACATTGGCGAGGTCGCGGGCGGTTCTTGCTGGTGCGAAGTTTCCAACATGCTAACTTATTTGGAAGTGCCCGGCGTGTACATTCAGCCGGATACGGGGAACATTCGCGCGATCGATCATGTTGACGCAGAGGTCGTTGACAATAATAACGCAGCGATGACGGTAAAGCTGACAAACCCTACGCATTTTACGGCAAAGGTCCGAATATTCGTAGAAAATTCGCTAGAGATGAAACGGGTATTAGGCGAGAATGCATTGCTCGATCATCGACTGATAGTCATTGGGCCGTCCTCCGAGTATATATTAACGATCGATAAATAATTGCAGACTGAAAAACATCAGCTTTCCTGATTCGTCTCTGCTTGTTGGAGCGGGACGCGCAGCAGAAGCCCCCATTCGAAATCGAACGGGGGCTTCTGCTGCGATCAGCTTTCCCTATAAGCGGGTATGACGATCTTCACTGTCGTTCCGATCCCTAATCCGCTGTGCAGTGAAACCCCGAAAGCCTCTCCGAACTGCAAGCGGATTCGCTCATCGACATTTCGGATTCCGTAGCCTGCCTCAGCCCTGTCTCCGACCTCTCGCAGACGCTCTTTGCTCATGCCGATCCCGTTATCGATGATTTTGAACACGATATTGCTTCCTTCCTGTTGAGCGAGAATCCGAATATGGAGCTTATCCCCGAACATAGCATGCTCCAACGCATTCTCGACGAAGGGCTGCAGGATCAGCTTCGGCGTATCGTAGTTCAGCAGCGGAAACGGAATGTCACAGCTAACCTCCAGCCTGTCCATTTGTTTGATCTTCTGGATGTCGATATAAGCTTGAACTTGCTCTACTTCTTTGTGAATCGGAATCATCGACTTTCCCTGATTCAATGTCAGCCGATAGAAGGCGGCCAGTCCGTTTACCATCTGGTGCAGCTTCTCCGTTTCTCCGAGACGCGATAACCTGCTGATCGAGGAGAGCGTATTATATAAGAAATGCGGTTTGATTTGTGCTTGAAGCGCTTCAAGCTCGGCTTCCTTTTTGCGAAGATTGCCTACATAGACTTCTTGAATCAGTTCTTCTATGTTCTGTGCCATCTCATTGAACGCAATCGAGATTTGCGCAAATTCGTCACGGCCGGAGTAGGGAATACGTTTGGAAAATCTCCCTTCTTTAAAAGAATGGAGCGAAAACACGATCCGTTTGATATGCTTGGAAAAATAATTCGAGACCGCTGTGCTGATAACCGCTAACAGCCCGAAGCTGGCCAGGCAAATAAAGAACGTAAGATTGCGGACTTTATGGGCGCCTTTCTCCAATTCCTGAAGCGGTACGAGCACCGCCAGATTCCAATTCATTCCCTCCAGAGGCTGCTGCTCGAGCAAATAACGATCGGGATGCGTCTGCCAGTCCTCAGGGATCGGATTTTGGCTGCTTTCATAGATTCGGTTGCCCTCAGAATCGTTGACCACCCAAAATTTAGGCGTATCTTGTTCGTTTCGATTATAATCCAGGTCCCCGAATAAATCGCTCATGCTCACCGCGATGCGCATGATGCCGATCGTCGATACGGTTTGGAAATGCATCAATTTTTGTAGGAGTGAAACATTGCCGTACTTGACGTCACGATCGACCTGCCGCCATAAGGACTGTTCCTTTGCCAGCATAAATTGCAAATACCAGTTCTCGTTCACGATCCGGTCTATGCGATATAGCTCGAAACGTTTTCCGATAATCGGAGAAACGTCGCCGGGCTTCGTATAGTAGATTTCCGGCAAAGTAGAATTAAGGACGAATATGTCTAGAAGCATGTCGTTCGAAGCCAGATTCAAGACGGAGTCCAGCTTCGGTGTCAGGCTCTCTTTAGTAATTTGGTAACTCTCATATGGGCTGTATGTTTTGTGCAGCAGCTGCTGAAGCGACTGGTCGAGGTAAATCTGATTGTCCACCCGCTCAATGACCTTCATTTTCTCCATAACATTATCATGGGCCTGCTTCAGTGTGCCGACAACGTTTTGTCTGGTTTGCTCCTTCACGTACTGTACGGATGACGTATAAGCAAAATATCCGATGGCAATGATCGGGGTAATGACGAGCAGCAAGTATGACAACAACAGCTTATATCGGAATTTCATGTGACCACGCTCAACTTTTTTTTCGATAATTGCCTGGCGTTAACCCATAACTTTGCTTGAAGTGACGGCTGAAAAAGGCAAGGTTCTGATAGCCGGCCTGCGCAGCGACTTCATAGATTTTCAATTTCGGATCCTGCAGCAGCTTTCGTGCCTTTTCCATTCGTTTACTGATCAGGGCCTCGTTGAATGACACATTCATTTCTTCCCGGAACAAGTAGCCCAAATAATTGGTGGAGAATCCGAACAACCGGGCCACTTCCTGCAGCTGCAAGGGCCGATGAAGATTGTCGGTCATATAGGCATCGATTTCTCCGATCAGCTTGCGATTCGGTTTCTTTCGTTTCATATGCAAATGCTCGGATATTTCGTAAATCTTCTTGCGCAGCCATGACTTGATATCGTCTATCGTTTCGAAAATGAACAGCACATCCATATGCTTGCGCTCGATGTTCAGGAGCTCTAGCAAGTTGGTATTCAAGGTCTGCAGATAGGTTTCAATTTTGGAGATGACGTACATCGAGAAATTGTATACCGACAGCTTGTCTCCGAGCTTGCGCACCAGCTCAAACACATCCTCAAGGCAGTCGTGTATTTGTACGAGATCGTATTTTCCGGTTGCCAGAAACAGTCCATCGAACAGCTTCTCCAGATCGGATGTTTGCTGGACAATTTCTCCCTCTGACTGTTCGGCGGTAATGACGCGGCTTTTGCCGACGAACATTTTGGCAGCCAGCAGCCGCTCCGCATTACGGTACGAGAAGGGGATCACGTTGAACCCGGGGACGAGGGTGCCGAGCGCGACTGTAATCGTATGTATACCGTCTTGCTTTACGGCATCGACCAACGCCTGAAGTTCTTCTATGGGCGAGGATGATAAACCGCTCATGAACAGGGCGATTTGGTTGTCTTCGATCCTACAGAAAAGCCCAAGCCGCAATTCCCGTATATGGCTTGTGATGGAAGCGTGGATATGATGAATGACGGAAGTCTGCTGTTCGGACGAAACTTGTTTCAACACCTGCGACAGATCGTCGATCTCAATAAGGGCGATGCATCCTTGGCCTGATTGCCATTCAATGCCGTATTTATTCAGGATAGTATCAATGAACGGGGATTCGAGTGAACCTTTTATCCACGAAAGCACCATTTCATTCTGCAGCAGGGAAAGAGACTCTTCCATATGCGTTTCTTTCACGTAACGCTCCCGTTCGTAATGAAGCTGTTCTTTGACGTTCTTCAGTGCATGGATTAACTCCCGATCGTCGAAAGGCTTCAAGATATAGGAGCTTGCGTTCATTGCAATTGCTTTGCGGGCATATTGAAACTCCTCGTGGCCGCTTATAATAATGATTTTGAGCGAAGGATTCCGGCTTTTTGCCTGTTCGGCAAGCTCGAGACCGGACATAATCGGCATTTGGATATCCGTAATCAGAATATCGACGGTCTGCCGCCGTAATAATTCCAGGGCGGCAAATCCGTTATAGGCGGTTCCGGCGACCTTCATATTCAGTTCATCCCATGGAATAAGAAGCTGCATCGCTTCCAAATCCAGCGGTTCATCGTCGACAAGCAGCACGTCGTACATGGTCGTTTTCCTCCATATATAGCAGGGGAGAGTATACAATGTATACTCTCCTGAATGGCTGCACGGTTATTAACCGCCGTTCATGATTTTAATATTTTCCTGCCATTTCTTCATCCGGAAATCAAGCACTTTTTGATAGCCGGCTTTCATCATGTCATCGTTTGCTTTGTTCAAGACCGAGAGCACATCTTCATCGCTTGCGGCATAGATCATCTGGGAGAAGGCTTGATTGAAAATATCTTTTACCGTCTGCAGAACGATGCCTTCTTCCGAATCAGGCAGGGGATCGAAATTGGCGAATGCGGTGACATCCGCGCTGGTTTTCCAAGCGATGTTCACTTGTTGATTCGTGACCCAATCCTGCTTGTCTTTCGGCAGCTTCTCATTAAGAGCGGATTTGACCGAATCGACGAGCTTCACATTGCCAGCCATCCAGCCTTCGCTAATCTTCATATTCGCGAGCTCGGCTTTATCGATGTTCGTATATTTTTCGTTCAGAATCGGCGAGCCGTTATCGTCCAGCTTATCCCAGAAAAGACCGGGAGGCCCGTAAATGAACATCAAATTAGATTCGCCGGTCAACCAATCCAAGTACGCAAAGATGCTTTCCGGATCTTCCGCGTTCGTGGTAATGACCGTTTTATCAGGCCCCGTTGAATTGTACGAGTTAATTGTGATCTTGTTCTTATCGAGGCCTTCTTTGCGAATCGGCCATATAAATTCGTAGCCGCCGTTTGGATCCTCCCCGCGAAGCTTGGCATTCGGCTTGTTGGCCCAAGTCGACAGGTTCGATTCAAGTGCGATGCCGACCTTGCCGCGGTTCAGCTTCTCCACGAACTGGTCATTCTTCTGCGTGAAGACGTCCTGAGTCATCAGCTTGTCGCGGAATAACCGGCTTGCGAACAGGATAAAGTCCTTGAATGCGGGATCTTCCGTAATCGGCTTCAGTTGGTCACCGTCTTGAAACATCATATTTCTTACGAAGAATGGGGGATTGTTTTCCTTGAAAGCCGAATACAACATATAAATGGCGGCAGGATTGCCGACTTCAAGCGGTACGTAGTCGGGATACTTCTCTTTTACAAGACGCAAGTAAGCTTCGAAATCCGCAACGGTTTCCAGCTTTGGGGATCCCAAATCATTGTATACCTTGCGGTTGATGCCGTAGCCGCCGTTGCCGTTCGCCCAGTTTTCGCCAATGTACCAGACGGGAAACGTATAGATATGGCCATCCCCCGACCGGTTCATATTGAGCGTAGTTTCGCCGGCCCATTTTTTCAGATTGGGATATTTGTCGATATATTCGTCCAGTGCCACGACCTTGCCGGATTCGATCAAGCGCTCCAATTCCGGGCCGGGGCTCATCGTAATAACGTCAGGCAGATCGCCGCTTGCGAACATGGCATTGAATTTCTGCTGGGCGGCTCCATTGCCCGTCACCCATTTGACCGTGACATTCTTGTTCTCTTGAATCCACTTCGTCGTTACGGTTTCTCCCCATGGCGAAGGGTTGAACGTATCGTCGTACTCGAAGTAGGAGAACGTAAGCGGCTTTGCAGCCTCCGACGTATTCTTCGAGTTGCTGTCGCCGCTGTTTGAAGACGGCGTTCCACCGTTCGAATTGTCCCCGCAGCCTGCTGTCAGAACACTCATGCTCAGCATCAGCAAGAGCGCGCAGACTGTCCATTTCTTTTTCTTCATACGATCAAGCATCCCCTCTCAAATCATTATATAGTTTATAGCATATATGTTAAAGCCGTTTCCGGCGTTTAACGCGGCATCATTCCTTGAGCGAGCCGACCAGTACGCCCTTGACGAAATACTTCTGCACGAACGGATATACCATCATGATCGGGATCGTGGCGACCATCATCGTTGCCATCACGACGGATTGATGCGTGACAGCTTGCAAGCTGGCCTGCGCTTGCTGCGCAGTAGCGCTGATTTCTTTGGAAGGGTCTTTCTCAAGCGTTGAATTGATAACCTGGTTCAATACCACCTGAATCGGCTGCAGCTTTTCGTTCGTCAGATAAAGCGTCGCATCGAACCATGCATTCCAATGGCCGACCGCTGTGAACAAAGAAAGGGTTGCAATGACAGGACCGGATACGGGTAGCGCAATCAAGAAGAAAGTTGTCAGATGATTGCAGCCGTCGATTTTCGCCGATTCTTCCAAACCATCGGGAAGGCCTTGAAAAAACGTGCGGAATATAATCATGTTCCAGACGCTGATCATTCCGGGGATGATCATGACCCAGAACGTGTTCATCAGATGCAGGTCGCGGATTAGGAGGTAGCTGGGAATAAGACCTCCGCTGAAATACATGGTAATCACGCAAACGATCATATAAAACTTTTTTCCGATCAATTGGCGTCGCGACAGTCCGTATGCAAACATAGATGTAAACAATATCGATAGGAATGTGCCGGAGACGGTACGCGCTATCGTAATCAGGAATGCGTGCAGCATTTTGCCGTCTCGAAAGACGTAAGCGTAATTATCCCAAGTAAAGACTCGCGGCCACAACGTAATGCCTCCGGATGCCGTATCGTTGCCTTCATTAAAGGAGATTGCAAGCGAATTCAAGAACGGATACAGCGTCACGAATGCCAGCAGTGTCAGGCTGATATAGATGACGGCGTCCAATGCCCAATCCTCGTATGATCGTTTCATGTCGGTTTCACTTCCTCTTTCCAAGGCACTACCATAAGCTTGCCCTGCCAAGTTTGCGCGCGATCCAGTTAGCTGCAACAAGCAAACCGACGCTGATTACGGATTTGAACAGACCTGCTGCCGTTGCATACGAATAGCGGTAATTAATGATCCCCACCCGATAGACATACGTGTCGATAATATCGGATACGGGACGAAGGATGACGTTGATGCCCTGATTGGTCAAAAGCAGGATTTCTTCGAAGCCGGCATTGAGAATCTGACTCACGGCCAGAATCAAAAAGATCATAATAACCGGAGTGATAGAAGGAATCGTGATCGATAGGATCTGCCTGAAGCGTCCGGCGCCGTCGATCGATGCCGCTTCGTATTGATGAGGATCGACACCCGCGATGGCAGCCAAGTAGACGATGGCACCGAATCCGATTTCTTTCCATACCCCCGTAGTAACTAGAATCGCCCAGAAATATTCGGGCATGGACAGCCAACTGACCGGCTCTTGTATCAGATGGAGCTGTTTCAGCAGCATGTTAATGCTGCCATTATCGACCGAGAGCATAGAGATGACGAATCCCGAAATGATGACCCATGAAATAAAGTGCGGCAAGTAGCTAATAGTTTGGACGATCCGTTTATAGACAGCATGCTTCACTTCATTCAGCATAAGGGCGAGAATGATCGGCGCCGGAAACCCGATCAGCAGCTTCAGCAAGCTGATCACGATCGTGTTCCGCATAACCAGCCCAAATTCGGGAGCGTTGAAAAACATCCGGAAATGTTTGAAGCCGACCCAGGGGCTGTGCAGCAACCCTTTTCCCGGGTTATAGTCCTGGAATGCGGTCAGGATTCCCCACATCGGAACGTAGTGAAAAACGAAAACGACCAAAATGGCTGGGATGACCATAATTTGAATATCCCATTGTTTCAGAAACCGCATGAATAGCTTCATGATGATGAATCCTTTCCGAACGAGGGATCGTTCTTAATTATTCGGGCTTATGCAACTAATTGTATTTAGAGCGATGGTATGTTTCTAGTTAACAAATCAACGAAAAGTATCCGATATCAACGTAATTGGTTGCCCGGAGCAGAGGGAACGATTGAACGTGAATCATCATGAATGCGATGATAGTGCGGATATTCTTTCAACAGACGCCGGAGAGGATGGAAGAGGTCCATCCATTCGTTTATTCGTGAAAAACGGCTCTCACGCGATCAAGTTCATGCGATTTACCGCAGACTGATGGACAAGCTCGGGGAACTGCAGGTCAAGCCGTCGGAGCTTTCTCACCAGTTATATGAGACGTGCTGCAAATAGGAAGGAATATGGACTTTCTTGAAATGTAAGTCTAACGATAAGATTTGAATGGATCATGCTTTCGAAGCAGGCTGCCATCGGCAGCCTATTTGCTTTTTTGCACAATATTGTCAAATAAAGAGGAATGGCAAAGAACGTAGTCTTTTTGGTGCAAGTGAAGCACAAATCAAAGTCAAAGATTCTACAGGAACTTTAGTAGGGTTGGGTACGGCGGATAAGCAAGGGGATTTCTCAATAGATGTAGAAAGAGACGAATTTTATGAACTTGAAATAAGTTTTTAGAGATATCCAGCGCGTTCTCAATCTTAGCAGCGCACAGAATAACATTAAAATTCACTTAGGTTATTTGAATGTTGCTAATGGAGAATGGAGCGATCAGGTTAGTTTACAATAGTGCTACGGTAACGTATCCTCTAGGAGATATGTGCATGAATAAGTTTGTTAGACAAATAAATGACAATCGAATAGTGTAGCCGAATAGGCTGCCAAAAAAAAGTGGAAGCACCGCTTCATGCCACTAGAGTGCCTTGGAGCAGTGCTTCCTTTTTCATTCATTTATTACATAAGTCAAGAGGATATTCTTGTTGCAGAGCGAAATGGATAGAAAGTTTTAAATGTCAGTGAGCTAATTGTTGACAAAGAAGATAAGTGAAGAAGTTAAAAAGAGAACCATTTTTTCACATGTGGCCATTTGCGGCGCAACGAGTCATTCGGTTGAGACCTAAAGAAGCCAGCCTTAACCGGCTGGCTTCTTCAATGCGGTAGCCCGCCTGAAGTAACGGGCAAGTCCGAGACTTTTCACTCAAGATGAATCGGCAGAACAGGAGGAACAAATTAACGAAATGCCCGAAGGAAAAATACCATTTTTTGGAGTGGGATCAGGATCCTTTGAAGATGAATAATGGCTCTACACCACACCCTCAATATTTACATTTGTACAAAAACAAAAACCGAATTTTGTGAAGGTGTCTACGAAAAGCCACGTAACGAACTTGCCAGTTCTGTATCCGTCTAGGGCTTTACTTCACTTAAGTACATCACAGAGGAATAAATTTCTTTACAGGAACGATAGCTCAAAATATACAATGGCAACCGAACTGAAGCGCGGCTGCCAGCCGATAGACCAAATATTTCCTTTGCTTAAGTGTAGAGCTTGGCGTATAATCCGTTCAGACATCGGAGCGAGAAGCGGGGAATTGGTTATGAACAACGGGTTGGTCAACGCCATTATCGCGTATATCATGTGGGGGGTTCTCCCGCTATATTGGAAGCTGTTTAACAACGTGCCGGCAGGCGAGATTCTGTCGCATCGGGTCGTCTGGTCGTTCGTCTTCATGGGTATTCTCGTCGCCGTCCAGCGTCGTTGGGGCGACATGAAGCGGATTGCGGCTAGCCGTGCGCTCCTGCTGTCGCTCGCCGCCAGCGGACTGCTGATCGCGGCGAATTGGCTCATCTTCATCTGGGCGGTCAACAACGGCCATGTCGTCGAGACAAGTCTCGGCTATTACTTGAACCCGTTGCTGAACGTGATGCTGGCGGTCGTCTTCCTTCGCGAGAAGCCAAACCGCGGTCAATGGCTCGCGATTGCCATCGCTGGCGCCGCGGTGCTCATCATCGCCTTCGACTACGGGCGGTTCCCGTGGGTCGCGATCTCGCTGGCCACGTCGTTCAGCTTGTACGGCTTCGCGAAGAAGAAGATCGGGCAAGACGCTTCTGTAGGCTTGCTGTCGGAGACGGCTGTCGTCCTGCCCGTCGCGCTCGGTTACTGGATCTACTTGGCCGCCATGGGAAAGACGACGGCATGGACGCTGCCCGCGTTCACGTTCGTCGAGCTGCTTCTGTCCGGCGCGGTAACGGCGCTACCGTTGCTCTTCTTTGCGCGGGCGGCCGCCCGGATGTCGCTGTCCGCGCTCGGCTTCGTACAATACATCGGGCCGACGATCATGCTGTTTCTGAGTGTATTCGTATTCAAGGAATCGGTCTCACCGGTTCTGCTCTTCGGCTTCGCGCTCATCTGGACAGCGCTCGTAGTATACGCAGCGGCATCGGTTCGAGACACGAGACTCGGGAAGGCAATCTGACGGCAAAGGTGCTCCGGCTCCGCCATAACGGCCATTTCCGTTCGACTGGGCGGAAATGGCCGTTTTTCCTTTTGTGGCGTTATCTGGCGTGCCAGAACACACTACGTTGACTCTCAGTGTACAAGCTTTATCCTTCGACCAACTAAATGGACGAAGACTATACTAATACAAAGGAAATATTTTTATATTTATTAATCGTTCCGTCCACATGCCGAATATATTTAGTATAACAGTGGGGACAAGTCATGAGGACTTCATTATCTTTGAAATCGCGGCCACATTCATGGCAGTATACGCCGATGGAGCCGCTGTTATTTTTTGTTCCGTTACAAAAAATAAAGCCCCGCATATGCGAAGCTGTAAAAAAATAATTTATTTCCACGATTGCATCGATATCTTTCTAAGCAGGCCGTTTAATAGGGCTCGACGACCGGGAAGCCGATTTTCTCATTGCGTAACAGTCGTTTAGCTTTATCAGAAAGCTGATCGTACGTCTCTTGCGGAATTTGAATGCTCCCTATATGCGGCGCATTCGCTGCAGATGTATATATTAGCGCAACATTGGGTCTAGGTTGATTGGAGCGGTTCGGCGTGCCCCGATGCCACATACGATCATCCCTGATCAGTATGGATCCGGCAGGCATCAGTACTTTGATAGACTGCATATGTTCAGCAAGTTTAGATTTGCTGAAAGCATTCGGCCCATACCAGTTATCAGGGTGTAAATGCGTCCCGCCCGGCCATATTTCCATAGGTCCATTGTTTTCATTCACATCGACAAGAGGGAAGTTGACAACTAATTTAATGATAGGCAGGTTAACCGTACATCTATCGCCATACCTCGAACCCGTGTCGGCATGTACGTCTTGCGGCTTTTTCCCGCCTTGCACGGATGTATTCGTATGAAAATAGTTTAAAATACAATCATCGCCTAGAATTTGATCCACTACATCTGTAACGAATGGATGAGCAATGATCGCTTCATCATTGAAGGGCAACCTGAAAGGCAAATCGAGGCCTACATGGTTTGTGCCATTATGAAATCCAATCTCAGGATTGAATTGATGCTTTTCCATAGCAGGCTCCAATATTTCTACAAATCTGTCGTACAAGTTGTCTACTTGCGCTCTAGGCAGCACTTCTTCAAATAATACATAACCATTGGCTTTTATCAAATTAACGGCTAACTCAACTGTCTCCGGCAGCAGTTTCCCAGCAGCCATTTCTTCTGCGCTAATTCTCATTGTATTCCCCGCCATTCCTAATAAGTTATTTGTATATAACAACTGCTTCATCTTGATTTGTATATTTCATTGACGATGATGGACTTCTTCGATATAAACGCTTACATTGGAAGTCATAATCAGTGGAAAATTCAGCGCAACCGTTCCGTTCCGCTTATCATGCAGTTGCTGGATCTCCCTGAATCCTCTCCTTTTTCTGGTATGTACACGCTTTATTTTTGTGCTATATTGATCCTATCAGATCAGAAGAGGCGTTAGAATAAACAATATCGTTCGATTTTGTATATTTCATCAATAAAATTCGTAATGGTGGGAGTATATGCTGGATATTACAGGCGTCTATCATGATGTTAATCCAACGTGGAATATCGGGAAAGGCAGCGGCTGCGATACGCTTGTTTACGTCTCCGAAGGGAAGGTCGTCTTCTGGGTGAATAATGACCGCTTCGAATTGGAGAAGGGGGAAGCGCTCTATGTGCCATACGGCGTAGATCGCGCATGGTCCAGCCATCCGGAGGAATTGCATCAGAAATATACCGTTCAGTTCAACTGGGAGGACCGTTCGCGCGACAATCCCCTGCATTTTACAAAGCAAGACGCGATGATACGAATCAAGCCGCGCAATGCGCCTTACTTCGAACAACGCTTTGCAACGCTGTTCTTCCAATGGTCGGGGCAGAGGCCGTACTTCGAACTCATGTCGCAGCATATCTTTTTGGAATTGTTAACCCTAATCGCTCAAGAGCGTAAGGAGCTGCGGGCTTCTCCATCCAAAGAACGAATCGCCCGCAATATTCAGGAATACATTCTGTGCAATTTCCGGAAGAACATCACGATCGAGGAATTGGCTTCATTGGCCGAAATCACGCCGAACTACACGACCGTATTGTTCAAAGAAGTGCTCGGCAGCACCCCGATCCAATATTTGCACCAAATCCGAATCAAAACAGCCGTGAATCTTCTGGAAAATACTCAGATGACGGTGAGGGAGATCGCGGAGTACCTCGGATACTGCGACCAGGCTTATTTTAACCGTATCTTCAAAAAATGGATGGGGGCTGCTCCCAGCCACATCAGATGAGTGTTCGGCAGTCGTGCTCGGCATTGACTCATGCTCTTCGTGCGTTATTGTTTCATGGGGCAGCTGGACGGGGGGCGTGCGGTTAAGGCGGCACGTGGGCGCGTTGACACGGCGGAAACCGGATGCTACGATCTCTCTACATATAAGACGTCCACAGGGGGGGGAAATGGGAATATGAGTACAATCGCAGTCGTTCATTCATTGGAAGAGAAGCTGCTTGCCAGAATTATCGATGCAGCGCCCGGCTGGACCGTCATTGGCGGCCAAGCTTCGATGAAGGATATGGCGATTCTATCGGAGGCCGAAATTATATTCGGATGGAACTCGGCTGTCAAGGAAGCGGCTCTGCTGCCGGATTCGAAGCTGAAGTGGGTGCAGAACTGGGGAGCCGGCGTCGAACGGCTGCCGCTTGCCGAGCTTGACGGCAGAGGAATCCAAGTGACGAATGCGACGGGCGTTCATCCGAATCCGATATCCGAAACGATCTTCGCCATGCTGCTGGCGTTCACCCGCGAGCTTCATCTATCGGTGCGCAATCAGCAAATGCGCCAATGGGCGCGGCATGGAGATATGCGCGAGCTGCACGGCAGCACGATCGGCATCCTGGGCGTCGGGGCGATCGGCATGGAAACGGCCAAGGTTGCCAAGGCGTTCAATATGACGGTGCTCGGTGTCCGCAGGTCCGGCCGGCCCGAGGCGAACGTCGACCGCATGCACGAGATGAAGGAGCTGCCGGAAGTGCTGCGCCAATGCGATTACGTCGTCAACTGTTTGCCGCATACGGCGGAGACGGAGCATCTGATCGGCCGCGAAGCGTTTGACGCGATGAAGCCTTCGGCTTATTACATCAATATCGGCAGGGGAATGACGACCGATACGGAGGCGCTGCTGGACGCGCTGAAGAGCGGCAAGATCGCGGGCGCAGGCCTGGATGTGTTCGAGCAGGAGCCGCTGCCGCCGGAGCATCCGCTGTGGTCGATGGCTAACGTGATCATCACGCCGCACAATGCAGGGAGCACGCCCCAGTATATGAACCGGCTGATCGATATTTTCACCGCGAATCTGAAGCAGTATGTGCAGGGGCAGCCGTTACCTTTGAACATCGTAAAGCCGGAAGCGGGCTATTGATCGATACGTGCCAGAACGAGATGAAAGGGGGACGACCCGGAGGAATTTCATATTCCTTCGCGGGTCGTCCCCCTTTGTTGTTATCCGTTGCTTGTCGCTTTATAGCGTGACGTTCATCTCCCTGATGAACTCCATGTACGTTCAGTATCGGATAAGACAACGAAGAAGATTAGAATGTGCTCGCCTTGTGGGTATCCGGGCACCATCTTGAAGAGCGGTAGAAGCGGATCAACGTATCGACGGCTTCCGGCGTGCGAAGGCATGTCAGCGCCTCGGCGGCGTAAGCCCGGACATAACGGTCGCGGCTGGTCAAGCCTATCTCGAGCGCCCGCAGCATGATGGCAGGGTCGCCCTCCTTGCCGATGCGCAATAGGGACAATGCCGCCGTATATCCGATTTTGTTCGTAATATAATCTTGATTGCGTGAATAACTGTCTGCGCTTGGAGCTTCCCCGGACGTTTCATTGGTTACCGAGTCCTCTAACGCGCGCGCCAGAGCCGGAACGATCCGCTCTGCGGGTTGAACGATCATGCCAAGCGCTTCGATGGCATTGCGCCGAACCCATTCGCTCTCATCGTTCATCGATGCAAGCAGCGCCGGAACGGCGGAGACCGCATCCGATCCGATCATGCCCAGAACGAATGCCGCCAATGCTCTCCGTCTGTCGTTCGGATGATGAAGCGCTTCGATCAGACCTGCCGCAGCGCCGGCACCTGCCCCTTGAAGCCCGTATGCGGCGCGCATTGCGATCGGGTTGGATTCCCCCGATAACTGCGCGAGCAGCTCCTGTACGCCTTCCGGACCCATATGTCCGAGCGCATAGGAAGCATTAAGCGCAGCGGTCTCTACCGGATCGCCAAGCATTCGTCCAAGCTGCGGTACCAGTGCAGCCGCATTGGCGCCGTACCGGCCTGCATCGTCGGCCGCCTGTCCCCGGATATCGGCCGATTCCGCCATGAGCCCGTTCTCCAGCTGCTGCAATCTGGATGAATCCGCCTCTATGCCGGACGGCGCTTCCGCCCGTACGCCGCGCAGCCAATCCCACACATCGGTCCATAAATGATGATGGAGCGCCGGCGTTCCTTGCGGGACGACAAACTCGCCGTCGGTATGATTCCAGCTCGGTCGCTGCGGAGCACGCAGCCGGACAAATTGGAATTTTAACATATAACGATCCAGATCCGTCGTATTTAATGAAGCTTTATGCCACATATCGAAGTGGACCAGCACCATCGTACCCGCTTTGCCGGTCGGAAGCACCGTCTCGCCCCGGTCGCCGATAAATTTCTCGTAATATTGAGTGCCGGGCATAACGGCAGTCGGGCCCAAATCTTCAGTTATATCTTGCGTATAGTAGAAAATCATCGCCCACCACGGCCGGTGGCTGCGCATCGAGGACCAGTATCCGTCCTTATGCCAGTTCCCTCCGCCGGGAGTCTGGTTGCCCGGTTGATTGTAATGGCAGTGCCGGTGCGGATGCATATAGTAATCCGGCCCGAGGACGCTCGTCAGTGCGCCCTTCACGACCGGGGTATCGAAGAACTGTTGAATATCCGGAACGCGCGGCAGGATGTTGTTGCCCGGGTTGCCTTCCTCGTGAAGCACATTATAAATCGAATCCATGACTTGCTGGTGAAGCTGCTGCGGCAGTTCATTTTGCAGTACGACATAACCTTTCGTAATGAACTGTATCATTTGTTCATCCGTCAACAAATAACGGGAATCCACCATGTTCAGAATCGCTCCTCTTCTCTTACCAATGATAAGTAGAATATAACCATTCCGCCATGTATTTGTATTTACAGAGAGTTCATCTTTTTGTACAATCGTCGTATGAAAATTTCAAGCCTGAATCCTTACGTTTATTACGCGACCCGATACCCGTTCTCCAAAGGGCAGTCCAGCGCGCCGAGAATATGCTATGGAAGCTCCCTCTATCTGATTAGCGAGGGACATGGCGTTATTCACACATGCGGGCGAACGCATAAGACCCGGCCTGGATCGCTGGTCTATATACCGCCGGGGCAGATCCATGAATGGATTGCGGACGACCGCGATCCGATGGTTCATATTTGCTGCTATTTCGACTGGCATTTCGTCGACCGGCAGGCGCGGTTCGAGACGCCGTCCTCGATTTGTTACGATTTCCCGCAGCTGCATACCGACATGATCGGTCCTTCATTCTACTACCCGATTCCGGAACATTCGACCGTTGAACGGATCCGCGTCTGGACGGAATTGTTCGAAGGCTTCTATACGGCCAACGAATATGTGAGCGAGCGCACGATGATGCGGAACTTGAAGGTGCAGAGCCGATTCCAAGGGTTTATCGAGCATTTTTTAAGCTTTACGCTGAATGAGGCTCAAATTCCGGATCCGCGTATGGACAAGCTGCTGGAGCGATTGGATCAGGATTTGATGCGGGGCAGACCAGAGCCGTTGGAGCATTATTACGAGGATCTCAAGATATCCCGGGGTTATTTCTTCGAGCTGTTCAAGCATGCGACGGGCATGTCGCCCATTCAATATATGAATCGCTTCCGAATCAACCGGGCGAAGTACGATTTGCGGAATTCCCAGCTCAGCGTTACTGAAATTGCCGAGAAGCATGATTTTTCATCGGTCCATTATTTCTCGAGACTGTTTCATCAAATCACCGGCGCATCGCCCCTGCAATATCGGAGAGGCCAGGAATGAGCGGAGGCTGCGAATGAGTGCGATACGCTGCTTAATGTTGCACTATATGCAGCATTTTCATGGCGCCGGCCCGAAGACGGCACAATTGTTGCAGGAAATGCAACAATCTGCGCCGGAATAGGGTTGGAGGGCGAAATTGTTGCACAAAGTGCAGCAATTCGGCTGCGAAGGCCGCGAATGAGTGCGATACGCTGCTTAATGTTGCACTATATGCAGCATTTTCATGTCGCCGGCCCGAAGACGGCACAATTGTTGCAGGAAATGCAACAATCTGCGCCGGAAAAGGGGTGGAGGGCGAAATTGTTGCACAAAGTGCAGCAATTCGGCTGCGAAGGCCGCGAATGAGTGCGATACGCTGCTTAATGTTGCAAAAAATGCAGCATTTTCTTGTCGCCGGCCCGAAGACGGCACAATTGTTGCAGGAAATGCAACAATCTGCGCTGGAATAGGGCGCGAAACAAAACATCTTCTGCCAATATTCAATCCTATTAAGGAGGTTGATCTAGATGACAGCATATCGAACCATTCATGCCAATGATCCTCTAGCGGTCGCGGTAGTCGAGGCCATCCACAAGGGGGACGTAGAGACGTTGAAACGGCTGCTGCGCGAGAATCCCGAGCTGGCAACAGCATGGCTGGGCGGCGACGACTGCGACGACGGTGGAATGTTACGATCACTATTGCATGTGGTGACCGATTGGCCGGGTCATTTTCCCAACGGTGCCGCAACGGTGGCCGTCTTAGTCGAAGCGGGCGCCGATGTTAATGCCAGGTTTGTCGGTCCGCACAATGAAACTCCCCTCCACTGGGCGGCGAGCAGTGACGATGTTGAGGTGCTCGATGCACTGCTCGACGCCGGTGCCGACATCGAAGCTCTCGGCGGCGTGATCGGCGGGGGGACCCCGCTCGCAGACGCGAGAGCTTTCAGGCAGTTTAAAGCGGCCTACCGGCTCATTGAGCGCGGTGCGCAGGTTATGCTCGATGATGCGGCAACACTCGGGTTGATGGGTCGTGTCGAGAACTTCTTCGCTGAGGGCAATCCTCCAACAAAGGCGGATACCACGCGCGCATTCTGGAATGCATGCCACGGAGGGCAGCAGCGTTGTGCTGAGTATCTTCTCGGTCAAGATGCTGACCTAAACTGGATACCGGATTGGGAAGAGCTGACGCCTCTTGATGCGGCGCGCCGAAGCGAAGCCGAAGAACTGGTTCAATGGCTGCGAAGCCATGGCGCCAATTCAGCGGAAGAGTTAAGAAAGAGCGAGAGCAGCTAGCCATATGAACGCTGATAGAGCGGACAATTGTGGCAGCGGTGATGGCGAATGATGTAGTTCTTCCAGTTGGAATTGTGGAAATAGGCAGGGCGACAAACGAATTCGGCTCGAAATGGCTCACAGTCTTGTGCTGTGGGCTTTTTCTTTTTTATGGAAAGATGCCTATTCGAATTAACGCGGCGCCCGGAATAGTTCGGGGGCTGCCGTGCATACTAACAGCAGTTTCCAAGGGAATGAATGGGGAAAGGGGTGCGGCAAAGCTTGGGCAAGTTGTATAAGCAATTAGTCGAAATTCATTCGAAGTCTGCCGATTTTGTACATGTGGCCTTATCGAATCAGGAACCGCATTATTCCGTTTGCTACTATGAAACAATGGTTAACTCGCAAGTCTTAGTCCAAGATATTTTGCCGTCCATTCTTCAGTCAAAGGGGGCGAGCATAGATGAGATTTACGCTGGCCTGCCATTCGGAGATAAACAAATCGCGACCGATATCGATACGCTGTCGAAGCTGCCGATGGTCGGATGCGTCGTGCTGTCCATCCCCTCGAAGGAAGCCTGCATTGCCATTCAAGCGATGCGAACGGATTCCCGCTCCATCGAGGCTCCGGAAGTGGAATTCAGCGTTATAGGCCCTAAAGATGCTTTGGTCGAGTCGTTGGATACGAATATCTTGTTGGTCCGCAGGAGATTGCCGGTACCGCAGCTGCGGGTGACGGAGATCGAGATCGGTACGTTATCCAAAACCAGATGCGCCGTTCTCCATTTGGAAGGAATCGCGAATCCGTCGAATTTGCAGCGCATGATGAAGCGGTTATCCAGTGTGGACATCGACGTAATTACCGACAGTACGAGCCTCATACAGATGATCGTCGACAACAAGTATTCCTTGTTTCCCCAGTTCATCGAAACGGAACGTCCGGACCGGCTCGTTCACGTGCTATGTTTTGGAGGAATAGCGGTATTGGTCGACGGATCGTCACAGTCATTCACGGGTCCCGCAACGATCGGGCAATTTCTTGTCGCCTATGAAGATTATTATTTGCCATGGCACCTGGGCTCGTTTTTTCGCATCTTACGGATATTGGCGATCCTGTTCTCGATCTTTGCCACGCCTGTATACATTGCCATGCTCACGTACCATTATCACATCATTCCGACCCTTCTCATGGGGCCGATTATATCGTCTCGCATCAACCTTCCATTCCCTCCATACATGGAGGTGATTCTTATGGAACTGACGATCGAATTGCTTCGGGAAGCCGGCGCGAGGCTGCCGTCCAAAATCGGACAGACAATCGGGATCGTGGGCGGTATCGTCATCGGAACAGCCGCTGTATTGGCGGCGTTAACCAGCAATATACTCCTGACCATCGTAGCCCTTTCCGCACTGGCTTCTTTCACAGTGCCCATTTTTCATTTCAGCAACACGATCAGGGTTATTCGCTATCCATTCATTCTGGCTGCGCAAATGCTCGGTTTTGTCGGGGTAGTCGTCTGCGCCAGCTTCTTCCTTGCCCACCTGCTGCGACTAAAATCGCTCGGTACGCCTTATCTGCAGCCGTTCTATCCGATTCGCTTCGCAGATTGGGAGGATGCCGTATACCGCGTTCCTTCGTCCTATTACAGTAAAAGACCTGGCGCCTTCCGCCCTCTGAGGAAGAGCAAGAAAGCGAAAAGCGCATTACCGGACATCGATGAGTAAGGAGGAAGAGAGCTATTGCCGTCACAACACACCATACGACCGGATCAACAGATTCCTCCCTCCTCGGCTCTATATGTCGTATTCGGCACCCAGGTCGGCCTCGATTATTTGACGTTCCAGCGCAAGCTCGCGCAGGCAGTCGGACAGGATGCATGGATAGCGGTTATCCTAGCCGGACTTCTTGTACACGCGGCGATCTTCTGGATGTTCTCGTTGTTGAATCGTCAGCAAGCGGATTTGGCGACAATCAACAAACGATTGTTCGGGAGCTGGGTAGGCGCATGCTTCAACAGCTTGCTGATTGCCTATTTTTTATTGGTTTGCACCGTAAGCTTGAGACTGTATGTTGAAATCGTAAAGATATGGATATTCCCGACGATTGACGTTTGGGTCATGGAACTGATTTTATTGCTGCTGTCCTATTATATTGTCTCTGGCGGACTGCGCGTGATCGTCGGTTTCTTCATGTTCGCCCAGGTGTTTGTCCTGCTGAACGGGATCTTCTACTTCCTAAGATTCTATTATCATTCGTCGAATTTTCTCCCGGTCCTGTCCCATCCGCTCCCGGATATGGTCAAAGCGGTTGCGTTTTTAATCCCGGGCTACATGGGCGTCGAAGCGCTGCTGCTGTACTACCCTTATTTTAGCAATGGAAGGAAGGCCCAAAAGTGGACGCATTGGGCTAACGCAGCCACTCTGACCGTCTATTTGATTATTGTCGGTTTCTCGCTTATGTTCTTTAGTCTGGGGCAATTGAAGGATGAGACGTGGCCGACGCTCACGCTGTTTAAGTTCGTTGAGCTGCCGTTCATGGAGCGGGTCGAATTTATTGGCGCAACGTTCCAATTATCACGGCTAATTCCTATTCTGTCCTTGTATTTATGGACCGCAATCCAGATGACCAGGCAGCAGTTCGGAGTCGCCAAACGAAGAATGCTGCCCGTGTATATGGCTATTGTTTTTATAGGCGGTTTGATGTTCAAAGATGCGGAGCAGACGCTTGAGATTTATTCCATTGTCGGTCAAGGCGGATTTGTTCTCTTGTTCGTATACGTGCCTCTGTTGGCCCTGATGTCGAGGTGGATTCATCCGAAAGGAGCCCGGGTATGAAAGTGCGCATAGGCGTTGTCTCGCTCATGATTTGCGCGATGCTTACCGGCTGCATCGTTAAAACGGAAGTAATCGAGGACATATACATCGCATTGGCTGTAGCCGTTGACTTCGATGATTCGGACCACCGCAATGCCGGCGGCAGCGGGAGCGGACGAGCGATCCAAGTCGCCGTGAGCGTGCCGGAGTATAAAGCTAACAGGAGCGTCGACAACGTGATTTATAAAGGGAAAGGAAATAATCTGAAGGATGCTCAAAACAAAATAAACTATAAGAGCGACCAGTACTTGTCCATCAGAAAGCTGGGAGCTTTTATTATGAGTGAGGACGTTCTGCGCTCCGGCATTAAAGAGTATGTCGAGGCGCTTAGTCAAGATCCGATGCTGAGCGGCAGGCTGATTCTGGCCATGACGGAGGGAAAAGCGGCAGATGTGCTTAAATCAGAGTACCATCCTACGAATCAACCGATTGGGAGATATATCTGCTCTGTTGTAGAGAACAATATCCATACCTTTGGCCTGCCGCTTATGAATCTGCATCAATTTGTATATGAGTGGAAGGGAGCGGGAATGGATCCTGTCATGCCGATCATCAACAAATCGGAGCACATGGCTGAGATTGCGGGAATCGCCTTGATGAAGGACGCCGCGTACGTCGGGAAGCTATCGACGGATGAAATGATCGCTTACAGCTGGATGAAAAAAAATACGAGCAGCTCCTACAACATCTGGCTGCCTGAGCAGAAGCTCTCGATTCAAAACTTGAAGACACGAGTGCGTTATCAATACAAGAGGGAAGATAACCGTATCCATATCCGCATCCATTTGGACGGGGACGTGGCAGACTCCGCCCAAGGGAAGTTCTCCGAAACGGAGATCGATCAGCTGAGCGCGTCGGTAAACCGGCAGTTGGAGAAAAGATGCGAAGCGCTGATTGACAAGCTGCAAAGACTAAATACCGATCCTCTGGGCATCGGGAATTTCGTAAGAAGCCGGTCTAGGGATTGGAACGAGGAGAGCTGGAAACGGATTTATCCGAAATTGAATATGCATGTTGTCGTAGTTTCGAAACTTCGCAGATGAATGAATGCATCCGGCTTCAAAGAGATGCTCATAAAGGGCAAAGATAATATTCCTTGCTTGCTTGTGAAGGAAAGCAAGGGAATATATAGAAAGTAAACATTGCCAATGAATAGAAATTTACCGTTGGAGGTGGTGCAGCCGCAAGGCTCGAACTTATTGCACTAATAGTGAATATGATCGCTCTGCACCCATGAACAGACACGGGGGAATAAAATCACTTCATGCCGAAAGTGAGGTTCATGCAAATGCCAAAGCAGTTAATCGCGACCGCGCCTAGACAGGCCGCGCTTCGCGAGTATTCGGACAGAGAACCGGAGGCTCACGAGGTTAAAGTGCGGGTGGAATACGCTTCCCCCAAGCACGGCTCGGAATTGGCCGAATTTCGTGGAGAGAGCCCGCACATCGCTGATTATTACGACATGGAATGGAGAACATTCTTGCCGCGTGAAGGAGAGCAAACGGGCAGCTTCGGGACATGGAATCTGGGCAATCAATGGGTGGGCGTCATCACGGAGGCCGGGTCCGACGTAACGGGCTATGCGGTAGGCGATCGGGTGTGCGGCTATGGCGGCATCCGCGAGACGCATGTGGTGAATGCAATCGACAACTATTATTTGCTGAAGATGCCGGAAGGAATGAGCTGGAAGAATGCGGTTTGCTTCGATCCCGCGCAATTTGCTTTAGGCGGCATCCGGGACAGTCATCTAAGGGTAGGCGACACGGTCGCCGTTTTCGGTCTCGGCGCGCTCGGCGCGATCACCGCGCAATTGGCCAAATTGGCCGGGGCGAGCTATGTCGCCGTGATCGATCCCATCGACAGCCGCCGGGAAGCTGCCTTGCGGGTGGGAGCGGACGCCGCGTTTCACCCCTTAAGCGATGATATCGGGCTGGAGCTGAAGAAGGCGACAGGCAAACGGGGCGTAGATGTGATCATCGAAACGAGCGGGAGCGAACAAGCGCTGCAAAGCGCTCTGCGCGGGCTGGCCTATGGCGGGACGATCGCTTACATCAGCTGGGCCAGAGCGTTCAAAGGCGGACTCGATCTGGGCCGGGAGGCGCACTTCAACAATGCCAAGATCGTGTTCTCGCGGGCGTGCAGCGAGCCGAACCCGGAACATCCGAGGTGGAGCTGGAGAAGGATCGAGCAGGAATGCTGGGAACTGCTGAAAGCGAATAAAATCAATTGCGAGGAAATCATACATCCGGTCATCCCGTTCGAAGAGTCTGCTTCCGGTTATGAGGTTTACGTGGACCGGGAGCCTGACAAAAGCGTGAAGCTGGGGATAAGTCTTTTGTAAAGGAGTCTTGAGGATGGAAACGTTGAATCACATTCCGGTTGTAAGAGCGGAAATGCTGATCCGCAAGCCGGCTGAAGAGGTCTTTATGGCTTTTGTCGATCCGGCTATTACGACGAAATTCTGGTTTACCAAAAGCAGCGGGAGGCTGGAGGCAGGCAAACGTGTCCGTTGGGAATGGGAGATGTACGGCGTTTCGGATGACGTCTACGTACAGGCAATCGAGCCCAACAAACGTATACGGATTGCATCCTCGGACAATACGCAGGTCGAGTGGAACTTTACTCCCCGTGCCGATAGCGAAACGCTCGTTACGATTACTCATTCGGGGTTTACGGGCAGTGGAGATGAAATCGCAAGACAAGCCATGGACTCGACGGAAGGCTATACGATGGTGCTCTGCGGGTTAAAGGCATATTTGGAGCATAACATCCAATTGAATCTGGTAGCGGACAAAGCTCCGGACGCCCATGTGAAACGTTAAGACATTTATGACTGAGCGGTGCGGGATGTTTTTTCGCACGACAATAAAGCGCACAGGGATCACGAAAAAACCTTGATAACCGGAGTTCTCCGTTAGAATCAAGGTTTTTTTCGCAGCATAACCTAGTGAAAGAACCCATCAATTAACTTCAATGCAATTGGACAAGAATGATATATTGAGATATTGACTAATCAAAGGTTATGATTTAGTATAATAAATAATTCATTTATTTAAATATAATACAAATGAGAAGGGAAGCAGTGGGCAGATGAGAAGAGGAAGCGGATAAATTTTTTTTATTTTGAAATGAATGCGCTTTCTTGTAGTAGCTGGAAGTTGGCCATTGGAGGCAAATGAGGCTGTGAATCTAAAGCGAAGGGGGAACACGATTGAAACAAAGAATTAGCGGTGAAGGCGCACTTATCGGAGAAGCATCTGCACCTTCCAAAGGGATCACGAAATTCATGCGCAATCATAAGGATGCGGTTATAGCGACCATCATATTGGGTCCGATGCTTCTCTGGTGGGCGCTGATTTCAGGCTTTCCGACGCTGTTCGGATTCTTCTTGGGATTCTTCGAATGGGTCGGCGTAGCAAGCACTCCGAAATTTATAGGCTTCGATAATTATGTCCGATTCTTCAATGACCCCGTGTATTATATGGCATTGTGGAGAGCGGTTTGGATCGGCTTGCTCGTAACCGGGCTGACGATTATTATCGGTTTTCTGGTGGCCCTGCTGATGAACCTTCCTTTGTTCGGCAAAGGCATCTATCGGACCATGTGGTATATCCCTGTTGTAACCTCGACTGTCGCAACCACGCAAATCTTCAACATCTTCTTAGATCCTAATAACGGTGTCATTAATAACATTCTGAAGGGATTCGGCAAGGAGCCCATCATATGGCAGTATTCGGTCGGTTGGGGCGTCTTCTGGATCGTCGTGTATTCGATATGGAAAGGCATCGGCGGCTCCGCACTGATATGGCTGGCCGGCCTGCAGTCCGTCGATCCGGTTTTGTATGAGGCGGCGGATATCGACGGCGCCAACCGCTGGCAGAAATTCTGGAACGTCACGCTGCCCGGCGTCAAGCCGATTGCGACCTATATTATCATTACCGGATTGATCGGGGCCGTTCAAATCTACGAGCAGGTCATCTTCATTACAGGCGGAGGCCCTTACGGTCAGACGGAAGTTCTGGTTTACCGGATTTTACGGGATGGCTTCTTCGACTTTAATCTTGGCATGGCGGGCGCTTCTTCCGTCGTTCTGGCTGCTGTCGTGTTTGTCTTTACGGTTGCCTATTTCAGGTATGCAACCGAGAACGAACGGTCCAGCCGCAAGAAAAACGCGAGAGGAGCGCATGGAGGGTGACCAATTCCAAAGGTATAGCCAAACAATTCCGGCCGTTGAATGTTTTCGCGCATACCGTGCTGATGCTCGGCGGGCTGCTGCTGATCTATCCGATTATCTTCATGTTCATGGCGGGAATGATGTCCGCCGAAGAGTATGCCAAGACGGTGATGGGCCTGTTCCCGATTGCGAAAGAGCCGACCTTCAAAAACTTCATGGTGCTGATCGGAGGAGCCAGCGACTCCCAAGTTCAAACCTATTATGTTAACTCGATATTGCGGACGCTCTACGGTTTGTTCTGGGCGATGATCACGTCGTTTCTGGGCGGATACGTATTTGCGCGACTGCGATTCAAAGGAAGAGACACTCTGTTTCTGGTGCTGCTGGCCACGCAGATGAT
The DNA here is from genome assembly GCF_024734895.1 of Paenibacillus spongiae. Lineage (NCBI taxonomy): Bacteria > Bacillati > Bacillota > Bacilli > Caryophanales > Paenibacillaceae > Paenibacillus > Paenibacillus spongiae. The sequence goes on along the minus strand of NZ_CP091430.1, from coordinate 5,644,989 downwards.
TCCGGGCGTCGTATCCGTCATCCCGACGTTTATCGAATTTGCTAGATGGCCCTTCGCCGGCGGAAACTATATCTTCAATGGCGGCAAGGGAATATTGGACTCCTGGTGGGTGTACTTGATCGGCGGGCCGTCCATCAACATCATGGGGACCTTCCTGGTGAAGCAATCGCTGGAGAAAGTTCCGTATGAGCTGGATGAAGCCGCCAAGATTGACGGAGCGGGAACCTTCCGAATCATTTTTCAAATCTTAATGCCGCTGCAGCTGCCCATTCTGGCCTTTATCGCCATTACGACTTCCCAGGGGATATGGAACGACTGGACGACGCCGTTCTTCTTTACGACAAGCGATAATCTGCAGACGCTCCCTGCGGCAATATCACGCATGTCGCAGCTTGCGCAGAATCCGATGGGGCTGCCGGATTATCCGCTTATGCTAACGCTCGGTTTAGGCGTTACGCTGCCCATGCTGCTTCTATTCTTCTTTTTCCAGCGGTACATCGTGCAGGGATTGGCGAATGCAGGTATAAAAGGATAATTTTATAAAAATTATATTGATCATATCAAATCTCTGAAATATAATAAAAGTAGTAATGCAATAATACATTTATACAGGAGGGGTATTGTAAATGCCAATGAATAAGCGGTTCGTATTGCCTCTGGTATTGATTCTAATCTTCGTCTTATTAACGGCTTGCGGCGGTAATGCAGTAAACACAGGAGAGGCCAAAACGCCCAACAACGCAGCGGTTGGCAGCGATTCGAACGATTCGCCGGATAATAAGGGGCAAGCCGGGAATAGCGCGGAAGTCGTCATCAATGTGAACGGCGCGGATAATGTTGCCGGCACCGGAGACGTCGACGAGCGGATCAAGGCGCGCGAAGATGAGCTTGCGAAGGCGGAAAAGGCTCCGACGAAAGACGCTTTATCCCCGGTGGAAATCGCAAAAGCGGTCAATAAAATCATGGCCGACCAAGGCTTTGATCTCAAGCAGGAGGACTGGGGCTGGTCGGAACCGCTCGTACAGAAACAGACGACGGCCTTCATCGCCAAGACGTCGCCGGACGTCCTGACGGGCGAGACGCAATCTCCGGGCTTTGCGGCGCAAGGGCTGCTTGAGCCGTTTCCGGATTGGCTCGAACAGAAGGTGCGCAACGAAATCGTAGAAGGCGCCTGGAAGCCGATGGAATACGACGGAAAAATATACGGGGTTGCCTTCCAGCCCGGCGTATCCGTCCTGTTCTGGAATAAGGATCTGTTCAAGAAAGCGGGCCTTGATCCGGAGAAGGGGCCGGAGACATGGGATGAAATGCTGGATATGGCCAAGAAAATCAACGATGCGGGCAAGGGGAAGTTCTGGGGGGCGGCGATCTATTCAGGCCCGAATAACGGCGGATACCTCCGTGGCGGCATCTATCCTCTGATCGCAGGCGGCGGATTCGTCGACGAGAGCAACAATCCGATCTTCAATGCCGAAGGGAACGTCAAGGCATTCCAATTCCTGCGCGATCTCAATCAATATGCTCCTCCGGGCGTGATGGCGAATACGGGCGAAGGCGCTTATTGGGATCCGGTTAATAAAGGTCAGGTTGGCATCTGGGCGGAAGGCCCATGGATGGTTTCGTCCTGCACGAATTTGAAGCTCGATTGCGGAATGGGCTCGCTGCCGTTATCCGACGGCGGCCAGCAAGCCAATATTACGATCGGAGCGGCGTTTGCGTCCGTATCGATTTATTCGAAGAACAAGCAGGGCGGATTCAAGTTCATCGAAGCCATGCTGAGCGACGAAGTGCAGCAAATTATAGCGGATGCCGGCGTTCGCCCGCCCGTTCTGAAGAAGATCGGAGAGAGCGATGCGTACAAAGCGGCACAGCCGGGAATCTATAAATTCTATGAAGCGATGGCCGGCAACGTCAAGGGGCTGCCTACCTTCGCCAAAGAGAATACAAGAGTTTGGCAGATTTATGGCGAAGCCTTGTCCAAATCGCTCATGACCAAAACAGATATCAAGACGATTCTGGACGATGCGCAGAAAAAGGCTGAGGCGATTTTGAAATAAGAGAGGAAATTCACCGAAAACTGGCAGTCGAATAGTCGTCATGGATGGATCGCCTGCCAGTTTATTTTTGCATCGTACAGAGCGGTCCGTAATAACAGAAGATCCCGCTAAATAACAAAGACCGAGTCACCTGGAAACAGGGTGTGACTCGGTCTTCGCGCTGTGAAGCAATCCTTATCAGCGGGGAATCGTTCTATGTCGATCTTCCCTCTACCAGCGTGACAGGAATGATAATCTGTTCAATATGCGCAGGATCGCTAATGACCTGCAAGAGCAGATCCACGGCTTTCTCGCCAAGCTGGTATTCTTGCTGTTCGATGCAGCTAAAGTATAGTCCGTTAAAGTCCTGGACGCCCGGCGAATCGAAGGAGAGAATGGCCAGATCCTCGGGAATCTTCTTCCCCAGCTGGACCGCAATATCTGCGACGAAGACGGCGGTTATGCTGGAGAAGGCAAAGACGGCCGTTAGATTCTTCTGCTCGGACAGCCATTCCCGTATAATCTCTTTGGTTGGAATTTCTTCTTTAAACGAGCTTTCGTCAATTCGGGTAAGCCAGTGGGCCGGCTCGATCTTCAGTCCTAAATGCCTTGCGGCTTCCAAGTAACCGGCGAACCGGTCCTCGGCGCTGGCCGTCTTGGATTGGGTCGTGGAGACGATGCCGATCTGACGATGCCCCTTGTTAAACAAATATTCGGTGCCCAGATATCCGCCTTGATGATTGTTCGTATAAACCGAATTCGTCTTGATCCCGGGCAAATACCGGTCGATGAGAACGAAGGGGAAACACTCCGTCTTTAAGTCTAATATCGCCTGGCTGTATGCTTCTCCGTCCACGGGGAAGATGAGCAGCCCGTCGATGCCTTGCGCGCGCAAGATGCGAATGGCTTCCTTCTCCTCTGATTGCGTAAACGAAGTGCGAATCAACAGAATCAAGTTGTGCTCCTTGCATGTTTCTTCGATCCCGCGCAGCATGTTCAATGTGAAGGCATCGCTCGTCATGGGGCCGATCAAGCCGATTTTTTTGAAGGCCGATTCTTGATCGGACGGGGCGAAGAGGGAAGGCTCCTGCGGATCGGCGACGAAGGTTCCTTTTCCTGCCGTACGATAGACAAGCCCTTCATCGACGAGCAATTTGAGCGCGCTTTTTATCGTAATCCGGCTGACGTTAAATTGTTGAACAAGATCGGCCTCCACCGGAATTTGATCGCCCGGCTTCAGCTCGCCGGATTCTATTTTATCTCGAATCATGGTTCGAATTTGCAGATACAGAGGTTGATTGCTGCTGGACATGTGGACCCCCCGACAAAATATTATATGACAATTATAACATTATTGATGCGGTATGGCTATAAAGTCAAAACTACGTCCCCAAAACCTGCAATTTAAAGCGGTGATTTTATTAGGCCAACACTGAAAATATTATTTGACATAACACAAATTAAAAGGTTATGTTATTTCATATTAAATTAAAATAAACTAGGCTAGACACCTCGCTAACTGTAAGGGATGTACGCAATAATACATACAGAACAGGAGACTGATGATGGCGATCAGAGCGCAGGAATTGACCGATTGGGAGGTCAGAGGCTTCTACCCCCATGTTCCGCATCTGGGACAAAGCATGGAAACCGGAGTCGTAATGGGAGGGGTTACCGACTGGATGACAGCAACCGTTCCGGGAGGCGTTCATTACGACTTATGGGCTGCAGGCTGGATCGAGAATCCTTACTATGGCATGAATAGCTTGAACTGCGAATGGGTGGAGAACCGGTGGTGGATGTACAAGACGGCATTTTCCTTTCAGCCGGAGGCTGGGGAGAAGGTCTATCTGAATTTGAAAGGCGTCGATTACAAGGCGCACTTCTACTTGAACAAGGAGAAGCTCGGATTCCATGAAGGCATGTTCGCTGCTGTACGGTTCGATATTACCGGCAAGCTGAAGCCGGAAGGCAACGAACTCATCGTTCTTCTGGAGCATGCGCCGGATGAGATGGGCCAGATCGGTTACACATCGAGAACATGGACCCAGAAAAGCCGCTTTACTTACAAGTGGGACTTTAGCACGCGCATGGTTCCGATCGGCCTGTGGGACGGCGTGTCCGTGGAAACGACGGGCATGGCCAGTCTGGATGAAGTCCGGCTCGAGCCTCTTCTAGAAGAAGAGAACGGACGATTAATCGCATCGGGCCGCATGACGATAGACGGAGACGCCGCAGCGGGCGGGGACCCGGTGGTTGTTGTATCCCTGTTCGATGATGAAGTCCTTGTCGATGAGTCAGAACTGGTCTGTAAACGGGAAGGGACGAATAGCTTGAATTGGAAGCTGCAGTTGAACGTTCCCGCCGTGCGCAGCTGGAATCCGAACGGGATGGGCGAGGCCGGATTATACGGCGTCCGCATTCGGATCGAGTTCGGAGGCAAGGCTTCGGATACATGGCAGGGCTTCACCGGCTTCCGCACGCTGGAATGGATCGCGAACGACGATGCGCCGGATTCCGCGCTGCCCTATACGGTTCGTTTGAATGGCCGGCGTATGTATATTAAAGGCGTTAATCTGACCCCGCTCGATATTCAATACGGGACGGTCACCCGGGATCGTTACGAGAGGATGGTCCGGCTGCTGAAGGAAGCAGGCGTCAATCTTGTGCGGGTGTGGGGCGGCGGAATCATCGAGAAGGAAGACTTCTATGATTGCTGCGACCGTGCGGGCATTCTCGTCTGGCAGGAATTCATTCAATCCAGCTCGGGAATTGATAACGTGCCGTCCAAGGATCCGCATTTTCTTGAGCTGCTCAAGGAAACGGCCGAAGCGGCTCTGCGCGTGAAGCGGAATCATGTCAGCCTTGCCTGCTGGAGCGGAGGGAATGAGCTGATGGATATAGAAGGCATGCCTTCAACCTTCGAGGATGATAATATTGAGATGCTGCGCCGTCTCGTTATGGAGCATGATCCCGGCCGTTATTTTCTTCCGACCTCCGCATCGGGGCCGAATGAATTTCTGATGATCGATCAGCCCGGCCGAAATCATGATGTGCATGGTCCGTGGAAATACGGCGGTCCCGTGGAGCACTACAATCAGTACAACCGTTCCGACAGTCTTCTGCACAGCGAATTCGGGGTGGATGGCTGCTGCAGCACAGAATCGATGGCCTGCTTTCTTCCGGAGTCCGAGCGGAAGGTCGACACGATGGAGAACAATCCGGTTTGGCGCCATCACGGGGAATGGTGGGATACGCTGGAGCGGGATACGGCCTTGTTTGGCGCGCCGGACGATCTGGAGCAGTTCGCCATGATGAGCCAATGGACGCAGGCGGAAGGCATCCGGTACGCGCTGGAGGCGAACCGGAGACGGAAGTTCCGGAACAGCGGCAGCATCGTCTGGCAGTTCAACGAGCCGTTTCCGAATGTGTCGTGCACGAGTCTCGTCGATTATTACGAACGGCCCAAGATGGCCTACTATTGGGCGCGCAAAGCTTATGCCACCAAGCATATCTCGCTGCGCTACGATAAGCTGGCCTATTCAGCCGGCGAACATTTCATGGCGGAAGTGTTCTTGCACAACAGCGGAGAAGCCGAAGCGGGAAGCTGGTCGGCGCAGCTGTTCGACGAGACGGGCCGGATGCACTGGGAGATGAACGAAAACGTACTGATGCCGGATAACGGTTGCCTGAGAATCACGGACATCCGCTGGCCGGTCTTGGATGATTCGCTCGAATGGTTTGCCGTCCGCCTGCAGCTCGGCCAGCAGGACCCGAATGTGTACGTCTTCTCGCTGCACGGGCAGCATCCGTTCGCCTGGCTTCGCCGGCTTCCGCCTGCACAGCTGGAATGGAGCTGCCGGTCGACCCGGACAGAGCGGGGTGTGGATACGCACACCTTCGAAGTGTTGAACAGCGGCAGCTCGGTGGCCTGGTATGTCAGCCCGGCGTCTTCGCATCCCGCCGCCCCGTCCGGAAGGCCGGACTGGTTCTGCCGCAATGCGCATGAAGTGCTCATGCCGTCCGAACGACGTATATTCGAAATCAGTGCCGCCGCTGGAAGCGGTATCGAACCGTCATCTTTTTCATTCATGTCTTGGAATAACAATAAACAATCTGGAGGCCGATGAGATGAGTACAACAGGGCAAGATTTGGGCCAGTTAAAGAAAGCATACGACAAGGACGGATACGCGGTATTCCGCGGCGTGCTGGACGAGGAGCTCATGCGGGAGGCGAAGGCGCATATCGAATGGCTGATCGCCAAGTACCCCGAGAAGCGGCCGGAGCAGATGTCGCATGATCTGGTCGCGAACGACCCGTTCTGGGTCCGATTGATTAGCGACGAGCGGCTGCTCGATATCGCGGAGCAGTTTATCGGACCGGATATCGCCTTGTTCGCTTCTCACTATATCAGCAAGCCTGCCTATGACGGGCAGCCGGTGCTGTGGCATCAGGACGGCAGCTATTGGCCGCTGGAGCCGATGAACGTCGTCACCTTATGGCTCGCCGTCGACGACTCCGTGCCGGAGAACGGCTGCCTGCGGGTTATACCGGGGACGCAGACGATGTCGCTGCAGGAGATGAAAAGGAATACGCAGACGGCCAACGTGCTGGAGTCCGAGGTGGACCCGGCGCTGGTTGAGGAATCCAAGGCGGTCGACCTTATTCTGAAATCCGGCGATGTGTCGGTGCATCACCCGAATATTATCCATGGCTCCGAGCCGAACCATTCGCCCATGCGGCGATGCGGCCTGACGATCCGCTACATTCCAGCCAGCACGAGGATCACCGTTCCCAACTGGTCATGCGCGTTTCTTCTCCGGGGGGAGGCCGTTCCCGGAATCAACACCTATGTGAAGAAGCCGGCATTCAAGGCGGGCGAGCACATGGCGTTCCGCGGCAGTGAGAAATGGATCTAGATCGAAGCGCCGTATTCAGGTCTCGTTATTTTTGAGTGGCATAGTTACATTTCAGTAAAGGACCTCAAGGATTTCATGTCGCGCTGCATGCCCAATGGCATTGCGACATGACTGTCTTTGAGGTTTGTTCTGTTTTCTTAACCTGACCGCTTCCTTGTCGGGCCAGTATGTCTTGTTTAACGAATTCCGCGTGAGACGCATGAATAGGTTGACATCAGGGCGCTGCGCAATACATGCGGATTTGCGAGGAGGCGAATAAACGATACGTCTCGCAGCAATAATGAGAGGATGCCGGGAAATCGGAGCCATGCATGCTCCCTTTTTCAACCTTATAGAATCTATAGGTTTAACGACGTACTCATTTCTATAAGGTCTAAGGGCAGAAACGAATTTCGCTGCCAGAGGACGACGATAGCCGTTTCTTCCTGGGAGTCGACATAAGGAGCGTGCCGGTAACGTGGCAATCAGAGCGGAGAAAATGAAGAAATGGCTTGCTATCGTCGTGATAACGGGGATCCTATTCGGATTGGCAGAAGGGCGGAGCTTTGCGGATGATAGTGAAAGCGGAGCGGGGAAGGCAGATTACGAGGCGGATCGGTATGATTTTTCATTCGTCTGGATGTCGGACACTCAATATTATTCGAAGACGTTTCACCGGTATTTCCGGGATAATGTCGCCTGGATTCGGGATAACCGCGACAAGCTGAAGATCCGATACGTCATGCATACCGGGGACATCGTGGACGAGGGTGACAAGATCGGACAATGGATAGAGGCCGACCGGAACATGAAGGTACTGGATGACACCGGCATTCCTTACGGCGTGCTGGCCGGCAACCACGATGCCGGCCGGATTAGCGGTTACGACCTTTACCGGAGAGGGTTCGGGGAAGACCGGTTTAAGCATCGGCCGACATATGGCGGTTCCTATCAGAACAATAGGGGGCACTTCGATCTCCTTTCCGCGGCCGGCCATGATTTCATTATCGTTTACATGAGCTGGAGCTTTGGAGACGCGGAGATCGCCTGGATGAACCAGGTGTTGAAGCGGTACCCGAACCGGAAGGCGATGCTGTGCTTTCATGAGTATTTGCTCGTCTCCGGCGAACGGTCACCGATCGGAGATCGCGTGTTTGAGAGCGTCGTGCTTCCCAACAAGAACGTGTTCGCCATCTTGTCCGGACACCATCATGACGCGGAGATCAAGATCGATCCGGTCGACGACGACGGCGATGGCAAAGCGGACCGCAGCGTTTATCAAATGATGGCCGATTATCAAAATGCGGTTGACGGCGGACTGGGGTATATAAGGCTCCTGCAATTCGATGCGCGGAGCGGCAAGCTTCACGTCAAGACATATTCCCCGACGCTCAACGATTACAACTATTACGATCCGATTGCATACCCGGGAAAAGATGAATTTACACTCGACCTCAATCCGGATTTGACGCCGACCGCGGCAAGCGTTACAACCGATTGATCCCAAGCGAGGCAGCACTTGGATCGGTCAGATCTTACGGACTCCCTTGAAGGCTCGGAGATCCTATATTAAATTCGAGATGCGAGCCGATGAGGCTGCGCATCTTTTTTGTGATGGGATTTATCAACTGCCAGTGCCGTCAACCTGCTTGATCTGCTTCAAAATATCTCCGCAAATCTCAACGCATTCGGAGCATATCCGCACCCCTGGACCAGCAATAATGCGCCACGCCTGTTCTGGATGCTTACCGCAAAACGAACACTGCTGCCCTGCACTCACCCGATATGTATAAGAAGGAGAAGTCACTTCCAAACCTATTCTTGTCTCGAAGCCATAATATAACGAATCAATGGAACAATTGAACAACTCGGAGAGCTTCGGCAGCAATGTTATGTCGGGTGTCGCAAGTCCAGTTTCCCATTTGGACACGGCTTGTGCTGTAATCCCAAGTAAATCTCCTAACTCCTGCTGGGTAAATCCCCGTTCAAGTCGCAGCGTTCGTATGCGTTCATTCATTTTATATGTATCCCACATAGCACTCACCCGCCTTTGCTTAGGTTCCTTTACAAACATGATCGCATAGAAGCGGATCATCGACAATATAGGCAAAGTTGAGATCTATTCAACCAACGGTTGAAAGGCAGTTATAGGTTCCGTTTCCTTACGTAAGCATGTAGAATGGAGGTAGCTTGGCGAACTTTACGATGTGGAGGTGCAATTGTGCATTTGCTAACGTATGAACAGAAGAAGTCCATGATGGATAACGGGTATATCCATATTCCAGGGGTCGTTCCGAAAATTATGGTGGATCACGCGGTACGTCACATCAATCATTCGCTTGGACAAGGGATGAATGAGAGTGATATCATCAAGTTCCGATCCCAATCCTACTGCCCGGAGCTTCAAGGCAAGCCCGTAATTTCTGACCTGTATAATAAGACGCCGGTCAAGGATCTGGTGGCGTCTCTGATCGGTGAAGGGAAAGCGCTCCCGATTAACGACGGGCAAATTGCACTGCGCTTTCCCACGATGCAGGATCCGCCGCATGCGCCTGTCGCTCACCTGGACGGAATGTATACGCCGACCAATGGCATGACGAAAGGGACCATCGGCAATTTCACGATGCTGGTTGGCGTTCTGTTAAGTCCGGTGCAGCAAGCTTATGCGGGGAATTTCACCGTTTGGCCTGGTACGCACCATCTGTATGAACAATACTTTCGCGAGCATGGGCCGGAAGCGCTCTTGAATGGCATGCCGCCGGTTGCGATGCCGCAGCCGCTCCAGACGACAGGAGAGCCGGGGGATGTGTTCCTCGTCCACTATCAGCTGGGCCATACGGCTGCGCCCAACATAGCGTCATTAACACGCTACGCGATCTTTTTCCGGGTGAAGCATGTGGATGTGCAGAAGGACTGGAAAGCTCCGATGACCGATATATGGCTCCACTGGCCAGGTATCCGCGAGATTATGGCATAATAATCGTATTGGAAGGACAGCGAAGAACCGAACGATTCGCTTTCGTTTATTCGACCTCGTAGGATAAAGAGTACGTGCAGGAACCAGATAAGGAGGAAGCAAGCATGGATCTCGGGTTAAAGGGCAAGACGGCGATTATTACCGGGGGCAGCAAAGGCATCGGTCTTGCTACTGCGCTCGTTCTTGCGTCTGAAGGGGCTCAGGTGGCTATCGTGGCTCGCAGCGTGGAGCCGCTGCAGAAGGCTGCAGAGCTGATCGCAGAGAAGACGGGGGCGGAAGCCCTGATTATCGCGGCTGATGTCACATTGGAGGAGGATGCCCGCCGCGCGGTGACGGAAACCGTAGAACGCTTCGGCGGCGTGGACATACTCGTTAACAACGCCGGGACATCGGCTGCGCGGCCTTTCGAAGAGGTGGGATCCGATGCGTGGGATGCCGATTTGGATTTGAAGCTGTACGGTGCGATTCATTTTTCGCGTTTGGTCGTCCCGCATATGCGCAAGGGCGGATCTGGCGCCATCGTCAACGTGACGGCAATCGGCGGGAAGGCGCCGGGCGCCTCTTCCTTGCCGACCTCCGTCAGCCGTGCCGCAGGATTGGCGCTGACCAAGGCGATGAGCCAAGACTTGGCCTCGGCGAACATTCGCGTGAATGCCGTCTGCATCGGGTTGATCCGGAGCGATCAGATCGAGCGGATGTGGCGGTCTAGCGCCCCCGAGCTGACATGGGAGCAATTCGAAGTCGATCCCCGGTTCGCCATCCCGCTGGGGCGGATCGGCAGGACTGAGGAAGCGGCGAAGGTCATATCGTTCCTCGTCTCGGATGCGGCCTCCTATGTGACAGGCACCTCTGTCAACATTGATGGCGGCAAGTCAACGGTACTGTAGCAGAGTGAAACGAAGAAGGCTTCTCTACTGCGAGCGATGAACGGCGGGGAAGCCTTCTTTGTGCGACAAAATATGGAAGCGCAAGTCTCTGTGAAACTTGGCTTGCTTATATTTCTAAAGGGATGAAACTCGTTCGCCGTCATAGACGGCGTTTGCCGTTTCTTCTTGGTGATTTACTGACGGCTCTCGGCGGAATGGATTACTGCAATAATCGTATGGATGATAGATAGCAATAGGGGGGGACTGGAATGAGACGGGGAATAACGGGATTCCTAGCTTCATTCGTTCTCATTGCCTTGCTGGCAGGCTGCTCTAATAATAGTAACGCGTATGGGAGTCTGGAGGCGGAAGTGGTTGAGGGCGATCTTGGCAGCAAGGCCTATATCGGCGTTCCTTACGAACGCCTTCTTTATTCCAAGACTTCGAAGACCTTTGCATGGGAAGAGGAAGAAACGGATACGGGAATCAGCAGCGATATACGGGATCGGTATGAGAAGCTAAAGAATGCGGCACCTGGCGGATATGTTGTCGGGGAGACTGCTGATGATTATTTCATATGCATTAGCGTCGAAGAGAAGTCATCGCCTAGAGAAGGGTTCGCGATCGAATCCTTATCCATACTTCAAGATCATGATCGGGAAGCTGCAGCTCTTCACGTCAAAGTAAGGCCTACCGAGGATATACATATAGCGTCCTATGAAGGCAACGTGTTTGTCACCTCTCTTGTCAGCATAGCGAAGAAGGATTTGCCCATGGATGCTCGAATGAATGAAATCACGATGACGGGCAGTTAGGTGAAACGGATATCAGGGGGATGGAATTAAAGATGGAACATGAACAATTAACGAGTCGGATCGACGAGAAAGCACTTCGTGCATGGCGCCTATCCGGATGGATTTCAACGGGGATCTATGCCCTCATTGTGCTGGCGCTGTTAATTGTAACGATAAAGTTCGATTGGCCGATATGGATTCCGGCTGCGGCGCTTGCGCTGGCTTGCCTGGGCGCCTACCTGGAAATCAATCTAATTCCGAGATTGAGGTACAAGCAGTGGAGATACGCGGTTACGGAGCATGAGATAGAGCTGCACCATGGCATCTATTTCCGTAAGCGGACGCTTATCCCGATGATACGCATTCAGCATGTCGACTCCAAGCAGGGGCCGATATTGCGGGCCTTCGGGCTGGCTACGGTGACTTTCTCCACCGCGGCGGGCAGCCATCAGATTCCGGCACTGACAGAAATCAGGGCAGACGAGGTACGGCGGCAAATCGCCCGGTTAGCGAGGATATCCGATGAAGAAATCTGAGAACGGAGTCCCAGCAGGACAGTGCCGGTTACATCCCGTTTCGCTGCTGTTCTTTATTGTCAAGACAGGGAAGGATCTGGTCTACCCCTTAATCGTCTTCTTGGTCTCAACCGTGTTCCGGGAAGGAGTCAATTGGCTGTGGGTAACAGGAGGCGCCGTGTTATTCATGCTCCTTCTTTTTTCGCTTGCTTGGTTGAATTGGTATCGCTATGTCTACGCGGTCGACGGAAGCTCCTTGTACGTCGAGCATGGCATCTGGGTGCGGAAGAAAGTATGGATATCGGGCGACCGTGTCCAGTCGGTTGATACGACGGCAGGTCTTCTTCACCGGCCGTTCGGCTTAGTAAAGCTGCAGGTGGAGACCGCGGGCGGCAAGAAGCCGGAAGCGGTTCTAACCGCGATCTCGACGGAGGAGGCGGAGCGTATCCGCGCCGTCCTTAAACTGCGTAAGCCTGGAACGGGTATGGAAGGAGCCGGTGAGGGGGGCGCGAATGAGGCCGGTACCGTCCTAGAGAAGCTTGATGAACAATCTGCGGGGGAATCCATATCGGCTGCAGGCGATGCTGCTGTGTCGAACCCGGGCATTGCTTCCTTGCAACAGCCGGTCACGAAGGCAAAGGCCGTCTTGCCAATGAAGGAATTGCTCATATACAGCTCCACATCGGGACAAATCGGGATTGCGCTGGCCGTGCTGGGAGCGGGGTTCTCCCAGCTGGACAATGTGCTTGAAAATTTCAATGTGTGGGATAAGCTGGAACACTACTTGGGCGCTGTCTGGTATGTATGGGGGACGGTCATCGTGCTCGTGCTTGCTTGGGTGATTGCCTTTATCGGGACGGTGCTGAAGGAATACGGGTTTACGCTAATCTTACAGGACGATAAGCTGATCATAGAACGAGGGCTGCTGGAGCGCAGGCAGGTGACGATCTCGCTTGACCGCATTCAAGCGATCCATCTGGTCGAGAATGTGCTGCGAAGGCCGCTGGGCCTGGTCAGTGTGCGTGTCGTTACCGCAGGATACAGCGGGGGCAAGGAAGGGCAGACCGGGCTGTTGTTCCCGATTGTACGCGCCGCGGAGCTGGACGGGTTTCTGCAGCAGTTCGCGCCGAAGTTCAACGCGCCCGATTCATGGGCGTCTCTTGAGCCGCGTGCGCTGCGCAATTATTTGCTTATCCCGGTATTGATAGCGGCTGCAATTGCCGTGATTGCGATTGTGTGGAGCCCGTATCAGCTGGGCTGGATCGCGCTGGTTCTGCCCGTCGCTGCCGGCTATTGGAGCTGGCTGTGCTTCCGGCAGGCAGGCTGGTCGGTCGCAGAGCGTCAGATTGCGATCCGGTATGGCGGTCTATCCCGGCAGCGTGCGCTTATTCCGAGGCAGCGCATTCAATGGCATGAGGTAAGGCAATCGCCGTTTCAGTCGCGGCGGGAACTGGCTACGCTGCGTGTCGCGCTCACTTCAGGAGCAGCAAGCGCAACGTTCCGCGTACGGCACGCGCCGGCCGGTGCGGCGCGTCAATTATCCGCATGGATCTCTGCGCGCAAGAGAAGCTAGAGAGAGAGATATTCAATAGGAGGCGGGCTGCATGCAAGGCTGCATGCGGTCAGCCTCCTATTTCTTTATGAACGGCCGTATTGGGACAAGGGAAGCTTGCCTAATTCGAAGTGGACTAGGTTTGGCTGCGGCGATAGGCTGCGAGCAGATCTTCGACGGGGATGCCGTCGATCGTCATCCCTTGCAGATTGCATCGCTGAATGGAGAGGCCGCTAAGATTGCTGTCGCGGATCTCGCTTTCTTGAAGATCGCAATTCTCGAACAAGAGCGGCCGCTGCCGGCTGCCTTCCACATATGCGGGATGCCCCTGCGGCGGCATGCCGATATTATGAATGTAGGCTCCGCCCAGTTGAGCGCCGTTAATCTCGAGATCGCTCAGATTGGCATCGCTGATTATGCTTGCGCTGAAGTTGGCATTGTGAATGCGCGTCCGGTGGAGGTCGACGCATTCCATCGACAAGCCGGGGAGAGATACTTCGTGAAATTTGACCTCTTCGGCACGGCAGTTCACGAATACGGAGTAGGCGAAGTTGGTATTTTCCACCCACAGCTTCTGATTGGGGCTGCGCTTATGCTTCCATTCGACCTGCTCCGATCCGGTCTTGGCCTGCTGAGCGGCGGCAGCCAGAGCTGCGTCTCCCCAGCCGTTCTCCGTGTAGAGGGCGATGATCTCCTCATCGGTAAGCGGACGGTCATAGATTCGGATGTCATCGATCGCCCCTCTGAAGAAGAAGTGAGGCTCGTCCGTCGCTTTACGTCCGATATAAAGCGGCTCATCGACATTCGGCTCGAAGCCGCCGGCCTTCTCGGACATCAGAATGCCGTTGCGGTACAGCTTGTGCATGCTGCCGTCAAATACGATAGCGTAGTGTTCCCAATGACCGGGTTTCACGGGCTCTTGGATATAAACATCGGCCGATTGGAAAAAGCGGTGCCAGGTTACCTGATCCTGTTGGGTACTGAGCTGAAACACACGCCGCTGGTGATGCCCGTCCTGCGAAACAATCGCATTGTTCCATCCTCTGAAGCTGGCGTCGCGTCCGTAACGGGCCCAGACGGAGAGCGAGAACCCGTCCCGGTTCAGCTTGGGAGCGGGTTGAATCACGATGTAGTCGTCCATTCCGTCGAATTCATAGGCGCTATCCGGATTGCCGAACCGGTCGGCGGTCGGAACCGCGCCGTGTATCTGCCCCTCGTATATACCGGAGCTGCCGGTGTCTCTGCATCCTTCCTGGAACAAGAACTCGGCGATCAGTCCATTGCGCAAGGAGTCGGTCATAGGTGTCATTACCTCCTCTATAAGGATAATAATAGAAATCTCACTCAATTATAACAAACATATGTTCGTGTGTAAATCAAATTGATGGCTGCCTCCGGCGAAGGCAGCCATCAATTTGTTACGTCGAAACGGGATTGCGTCTAAATTGAAGCACAAGCTGATTGAGCTGTTCCTGCGGCAGGAAAGGTGCCAGTCCCGGCAATATTTCCGGTGAAAGCGAAGCGGCTTCGATTCGTCCGACAGCCTGGACCAAGGCGGCTTTGTCGAGAAACGGCGCAAGTCCGATGATTTGCCAAGGCTCGGGAACGGAATCCATAGCCTGCGCGACCAGCCGGGATAATGACGAACGGTCGACGAAAGGGGCCAAAGCCTGCAGCGTTCCCCAATCCACGCTGTTTTCATCTGCGTGCAGGAGCAGCCGCTCCAGCAGATCCCGGCCAAGAAAGGGGGCGATGCCTGAGAGCTGGCTGACATCGACAGGAGTTTCAACGACTTTGTCCACCAGCTGCTCCATAGCTGATCTTCCTACGAAGGGAGCCAGCGCGTTCAATGCGGGCCAGTCCAGATCGTCTTCGATCTGCCCGATCATCGTCTCCAGCGTTTCTTGGTTTAAGAAAGGGGCCAGACTCATGATATGGTTCCATGTCATAGATTGACGCCCGGTTGAAGTCTCTTCGGCGGCGGCGGAGGATGCCGGGAGCGCGGTTGATAATGGCGAGAGAGGCCCTGCAAGCGAAGCAGCCGCATCTTCTTCAATAGGCGCTTCCGGGCTGAGTTCAAGTTCAAGCTCAAGTTCATTCAAGGGCTCCTCTGCCAGGCCCGACTGCTCGCCGTTCAACAGCTCATCGACGGTAATATCCAGCAGCTTGGCCAAGCCCGGGAGCATGCCGATATCCGGCAGCGACTCGCCGCGCTCCCACTTGGATACGGCCTGGTGGCTGACGTTTAACAGCGCAGCCAGCTCCGCTTGGGTGTAGTCCTTTATTTTTCTTTGTTCCGAAATGAAAGCACCGATTTTCCGTACATCCATAATGGCACTGCCTCCTGGGAATGGTTTTGCAAAACCGCGCGATTTGCTGCATTCAACGTAACATAGGTACAGGCTGAAGCCAATCAGCGGATGGTTGAATCGGGTTTCTCCCGCTTTAATGGATCATTCAACCTGCCGATGAAACCTTGCAGAACCTGATTCAGCTTGAGGTTTCAAGATTCGGATGAAAGATGTGCAAGTTCGGTTCCGCGAATTCAATCAGTGGATAAAATGATTGCCGATCCTGGCTGTGTTAGCCGATTCAACCAACAGTTGAATCGGCGAATGCTCGGTGCGCCAGTTAACGGGCCGGATATTTTCAAGGCAGAAGGATGCAAAAGTGAGCAAGGACTGCTCCATGTCCGGCGATACTGGGAGCAATCCCTATAATCGAGTTGTTTATACGCTAACGTTGGAGGAGGAGGAGCCGGCAAGCTCCTTGATCTTCTTCCATTCCTCCAGATGGTTCTGAAGATTCTGGATAAGCTGATCGACATCATGCTCGAAGCTTACCCGATCGGCTGGCAGAATAGCTTCATGAGTGAGCATAACCTCGGGAGATAAAGGGCTGTGAGCCGGAATAGCAGCCAGCAATCCCTTAAGCGTGCTTTCCAGGGATGAAGCGGCGGATTGCTTCGGCGCCGCCGCGGCTGCCGCCTGCTCTTGCTTCTTCTCTTTGACGGCCGCTGCCTTGGGCGCTGCTGGCTTCGCGCGTTCCGCCCGGTTCTGTTCATATACCGACCAGGTTTCCAGCAGATCGCGCCCTGATTTGTACAGCAGCTTGTCCTTCGTGCCGCTTGAAATGTCTTTATCCTTGAATAAGCGGGAGATCTTCTTCACGTCGCTTACAGGCAGCTCGTCTCTGGCTATAATCATGGCCAGCGGATCCCGGTGCTCCATCGGCAAATCTTTAATAGGGAGGAGCTGCTCCTCCGTCAGCCGGCCCTTCTTGATTTCCGTACCGCCGACAATCAGCTTCTTGACCGCCTGGCCGAACTTCAGCAGCTCGATTTTATTTTTAATATAGGCTTCCGGCTTGCCTAATTTGCTGGAGAGATATTTGGTCGAGCTGGTAAACTTCGGATCGTTCAGCAGCTTGTTGAAGGCTTCCGCCTCCTCGATCGGGGAGAAGCCTTCCCTCGTCAAGTTCTCCGCAATCTGCTCCAAATAGATGTCCAGCTCGTTCGTTACGGTGGATACGATGCATGGAATCTTGCGAAGGCCGAGCGTCTTGCAAGCCTTGTAGCGGCGGTTGCCATAAATGATCTTATATCGGCCGCCATCCATCGTCCGCACTTTGATCGGAGACAGCAAGCCGATTTCCTCAATACTTTGCATTAATTCCTGCAGAGCCTCTTCGTCAAATTGATAACGGGGCTGATCGGTATCTTCATCGATTAAATCAAGGGGTAGTTCTATCATGTCCATATGTATTCTCCTAACGTTCGATATGATCGGCAGATCGAGCGGCCGGTGGGGGACTATTCTATTATATAACACCGGCGCAAGTCATGAATATGGAGACGCCGGGCTTTCGATGGGCCATTCATGCAGTACATGCCAAATCGCAAATAACCGCTCATATGAGCGGCCTCAATTAGCTATGGAAACATCCCTTTGCAGAAAACCCAAACGGCGGTTTGGCGGAAAAATACACGATAGCGCAATCGTTTTTTAGCTTTTTACTACTGTGTAGGCTGCGCGGAAAGATTTTTAATGTCCTTCGAACCAAAGAAGAACAATGTGACAAGGATAACGACGATTATTAATTCCGAAAAATTTTCTCCATCAAAACAGGCTCCATTATTACCCCCCACACCGATCACCCTTCCTTTATTTCTCCGTTTTGCTTTTGAATGCTTGAATAATTTCGTCTATGGTCATGTCCCCGTTATCGTTTAGAAATCGTATCATTTTATCGACATTCGAATTATTCATTTTTGTCAGTGTTGTATATTTGCCAGTCAGGCTGACAATCATAGTGGCTTGTCTAAATAATTGTACAGCGTCGACTCTCAACTTTCCCGTCAAAAGGAGAGCGGCAACGATAATCTCCAAATTGTTGCCTTGAAGCGAATCGAATAGGGATCGATTATTGCTCGGTTTATTATTTTTTCTGTTCGAGGGCGTCTTCGCTTTGTTTTTATCAGATGAGGCCATGATAATCCACTCACCTCTTAGTGGCATCATATGACAGAAGGGGCGATTATGTGCTCTCCTGATAGCGAAAAGGCATCGTTGCGGGATCCGAAGTCCGGACCGGTTCAACGACACATCGAGTCCGGTAGCGGGTGAGGGTATTCAATGTTGCGGACATAGAAGACCTTAATGTTTCAAACAGAATTATTATGCGAACATTTGCGGACATTGGTTCCGTTAGCAGAGCAAAATTCTATGAATCGGAAGCGTTCTGGCACTAATAACGGCCCTCATGTCCGCAACTCTCGCAAAAGCCGCTGAAAATCAAAAATAACGGATCTGATGTCCGATCCCGGATACCTAACCATTAATGATTGGCTAGAAGCGCGGCAGCTCAAGAAAAATGCCCGAAGAAAGGGCCGCCCGTTTAATTTGCAGACGGCCCTGTATAACGGGGCTTTATAATAGAATCGCCGGATCGGTTGATCGGCCGGGGTAGAGATGAAGCTTCAAAGGCTGGACTTCTGAACGGCCGATTTATTGAAGACCAGTATCAACTGGCATCACGCGGAATCTGCGCTTGTCTCACCTGACAAGCTCAGGGGCAGCGACGACGATCCTGTTCCGGCCTTCATGCTTCGCCGTATACAGAGCTGTGTCGGCAAGCTGAAACAGCTTATCGGCATTGTCGGCGTGCAGCGGATATTCTGCGATGCCCAGAGAGACGGTTACCGGCTCGCCGCATGGACTTACGGCCCTTTCCATCGTCCTGCGGATATCCTCGGCGATCTTCAGCGTCGTTTGGCTTGCGGCCTGCGGCAGCAGAATAACGAATTCTTCTCCGCCAAACCGGCAGCAAATATCGCCGAGCCGGACACAATCGCTCATGACGCGGGCAAGATGCTTCAGAACCTCGTCCCCGGTCTGGTGCCCGAAGCGGTCATTTACCGATTTGAAGCGGTCGATGTCGAGCACGATAAGGGAGAAGGGCATACCTTGAACCAGCCACGTCCTCATCGATTCTTCCAGCATTCTGCGATTGTACAGCCCGGTCAATTGATCGGTCGCCGCGGCCAGCGAAAGGCTTGCCTTCTGCCGTTCAACGGATTCGACCGCAAGACTCATGATATGGCTGAGCTGGTTCGCCTCTTTGTTCCAATGCGGGGTGAAGTCGTTCTTCGAAACAGCATCGCCATCCGACAACCGCGCAGCCAGCGCAGACAGCTTCACGAACGGCTTAGCCAGCTTAATGGCGATGAAGATCGCCGCAGCCATCATAAGGAGGACGGGAACAAGCATGTTAAGCAGCTGCTCCCGGACAAGCAGAGTCAATTGCCGGTATACGGTCGATTCCGGCGTCTGCATGATGACGCCCCAGTTATTCTCCGCGACTGCCGAGAATCCGGCCAAATACGAGACGCCGCGGGTGTTCACGACCTGCTCCATGCCGCTTTCGCCGCGGGCCAGCTTCTGTACGACATCATTGCCGCTGACATCCTCGCCCAAGCGGGAACGGTCGGGATGGAAGATCAGGTCCCCTTGAGGGCCGACGATGTAGAAATAGGATCCCGTTTCATTGTCGGTATTCAAGCCGAATATGTCATAGATGACATTCGCTTCCTGAAGATAGATCGTTCCGCCAATGAATCCGCGGTAGCGGCCTTCCGAATCGAATACCGGCTCGGTCATGAGCACGATGAGCCGGTTGGTCGTCCCAATGTAAGGAGCCGATAGATAGGGCTGCTGCAAGGCCAGTGCGATCTTCGAAGCAGGCGTGGACAGCGTTTGCCCGGCTAAGCCGATGGATGAGGGCGATACGGTATGAATCAGCCCCGTCTCATCCGCCCAGAAAAGCGAGTTGAAATAATTGCTGCTGCCGCGGATGAGATCCAGCTCCGCTAGAATGACCGATGCCGATTTATACGTATTGGCCGACATATAAGAAGCGGTCGATTTCAAGCTCTGCTTCATCGCTTTGAATAAGGAGTTTATCGTATCGCTCATTTTTGTCGCATTGACATAATTAAGCTCGAGCGTTGTATTCATTAACGTCTTCTTCTCCGCCTGGTAGGATACGAAGATGAGTATGAAGGTCGAGAACAGGATGGAGAACGTTACCAGCAGAGGCAGCATAACCGTCAGACTGATTTTCTTTTTGTTTCTGATAGACTGGGTGCGCAGCATAAGGTGTACCTGCTTTTCATGAATTTGTCATTTCAAATTTCGACATAAAATTACAAAATCCTCTCGAAATGAACGGCCTTCATCAGAATATAACGTTCATGAAAGCAGGCTGCATGGATGCCCCGGATTCGATATGAATTTGCCTCATAGGCAATAAATTGACACGATGACGCGAAAAAGGGTATAAATGAATCAAATTTTATATCCGATGTGAGGAGTAATTTTCAATGACGAATGAAGCCGTAAACGCAATAAACGCCGATTTGCTGGACGATCTGGAATATCGGGGTCTAATCTATCAAATCACCGACCGCGACGGTCTGCTTAAGAAGCTTTCAGACGAGCGCATTGTTCTATACTGCGGCTTCGATCCGACGGCCGACAGCCTCCATATAGGCAGCCTGCTGCCGATTCTCTGCTTGCGCCGGTTCCAGATGGCCGGACATATTCCGCTTGCTCTTGTCGGCGGAGGCACGGGCCTGATCGGCGATCCGAGCGGACGTTCTACGGAGCGCTCCCTCAATACGACGGATACGGTGGCCCAGTGGACCGACAGCCTGAAGCGTCAGCTGTCCCGCTTTCTCGACTTCGAAGTGGACGAGAACCCAGCCAAGCTGGTCAGCAACTACGATTGGATTGCGCCGCTTGACGTCATTACGTTCCTGCGCGATGTGGGAAAGAACTTTACGGTCAATTACATGCTGGCGAAGGATTCCGTCGATTCGAGACTGTCGCAGGGCATCTCCTTCACCGAGTTCAGCTACATGGTTCTGCAGGCATATGACTTCCATAAGCTGCACGAAGAATACGGCTGCTCGCTGCAGATCGGCGGAAGCGATCAATGGGGCAATATTACGGCCGGTCTGGATTTAATCGGGAAGATGGGCGGAGGCCATGCCATCGGGCTGACGATGCCGCTTGTTACGAAGAGCGACGGGAAGAAGTTCGGCAAATCGGAGAGCGGCGCAATCTGGCTCGACCGCAGCAAGACGTCCGCTTACCAATTCTATCAATTCTGGATCAATACGGACGATAACGATGTCATCAAGTTTCTGAAATATTTCACCTTCTTAACCCGCGAGCAGATCGAGGAGCTGGAATCCGAGCTTAAGAACCAGCCGGAGAAGCGTGCCGCGCAGCGGGAGCTTGCCCGTGAAGTGACCAGGCTTGTCCATGGCGAGGATGCCGTCGTTAGCGCGGAAAAAATTACGCAAGCGCTGTTCTCCGGCGATGTGACGCAGTTAAGCGAAGACGAGCTTGTCGAGGCGCTGCAGGATATGCCGACGACATTGCTGGACGAACAAGAGGAGACCGGCTTGATCGATCTCCTTGTGGCCGCAGGACTTGCGCCTTCCCGCCGCCAAGCGAAGCAGGATATCGAGAGCGGAGCCGTGTATGTCAACGGCGGTAAGCAGAGCGGGATCGACTCGGTCATCAAGGCGGATCAAAGGCTGCACGGCAAGTACGTCGTCTTGCGCCGCGGCAAGAAGAATTATGCCTTGGTGCGTTACGGATCTTAGATCATCATAACGGTGCACCCCCGCGGAAGCGCGCAGGGACGAGAGACAATAGCCAGTTGTTATTCAGAGAGAAGAGCCGGTTTCCCTTCCGTAAGGGAGGCACGGCTCTTTTCTTTTTCATTCCATGCGACGGGGTGGGCGTCACCTTGGAACAAGTAAATAATTTTCCATAAATTTGGTCAAAATAGAAGCACTATCCAACAGGGGGCGAGCCTATGCGACATGTCATGCGGCGGTTCAAACAACGCTCTGAAGCCCGCATCGATCAGAATGGCGGCGGGCAAGCAGACCCACGAGGGCAGCAGGCCAAGAAACAGCCCCTTACGAACAACTTGGACCATAATGTCCGCATGCTTCAAGAATGCTACAGCCAATGTGCCGATGCTGTATTCCGCAGGTTTAAAATAGGCGGGACGTTAAGCGCCGTTCTGTTATATCTGGACGGCTTTGTGGACAAAGAGCAGATCGGCGAGTTCGTGCTCGCCCCGCTTATGCAGAGCAGCTTGTCGATTTCCGATGGCATACCGAGCTTGATCGAAGCGATGCTCCCGGTTACGGAAGTGAAGCTGTTAACGACCCTCGCCGAATGCGACGAGCATATTCTGCAAGGCAAGCCTGTTCTGCTGATCGAGGGCGAGCGGCAGGCGGTTTCCTTGGGCGTAACGAAGCTCGAGAAGCGAAACATCGAGGAGCCTCAAGCAGAGTCTATTGTCCGCGGCCCCCGCGAAGGATTCACCGAAACGCTCTCGGTCAATCTAACCTTGATTCGCCGCAAAATCCGCAGCTCCAAGCTGAAGATGCACGCACTTCACCTTGGAGATTACACAAATACGGAAGTCATTCTTTCCTATATCGAGGGAATCGCGGATCCGAAGCTTGTGGAAGAAGTGAAATCGAGAATCAACAGAATAAAGATCGACAGCGTCCTGGAAACGTCCTATATCGAAGAGCTGATCGAAGACCAGCCGTATTCGCCATTCCCTCAGTCGCTCGCTACGGAGCGGCCGGATGTGGCCGCCGCCTATCTGCTTGAAGGCAGAATTGTTCTCATCGTTGCCGGAACCCCCTTCGTGCTCATTGTTCCGATCACGTTATTCGCATTATTGCAATCACCGGGCGATTATTACGATCGATACCTCTATAGCACGCCGATACGCTGGCTGAGGTATGTGTTTCTTGGCATTTCGATGCTTCTTCCTTCGTTGTATGTGGCGATCCTGTCTTATCACCAGGAGATGCTGCCTGCCGCTCTCTACTTCAGCATCGCTTCCTCGAGAGAGGGGATTCCATTTCCGGCGATTGTCGAGGCGCTTATCATGGAGATTGCCTTCGAAGCATTGCGGGAAGCGGGCGTCAGGCTCCCGAAGCAGGTGGGATCTGCGGTTAGTATCGTCGGGGCACTCGTGATCGGCCAAGCCGCAGTCGCGGCGGGCATCGTATCGTCACCGATGGTGATGGTTGTCGCCCTTACAGGGATTGCATCCTTCATGGTGCCTTATTACGCGATCGGGTTTTCCTTTCGGCTGCTGCGGTTTCCGATCATGCTGCTGGCCGGCATGCTTGGATTGCTAGGCGTAATTATGGGGATTATCGCCATTGCCATCCATCTCTGCTCGCTGCGCTCCTTCGGCGTACCTTATATGGCGCCGCTTGCGCCCGTAGTCTCCAAGGATATGAAGGATGTGCTGGTCCGGGCCCCTTGGTGGAGGATGCTCACACGCCCCCGTATTGCAGGAAGGATGAATGAATATCGAGAAGCGGCGAACTTGAAGCCATCGCGTAAGAAGCCGGAATAGGAGGCGAAGCTAAGTGCTTGAAAAAGGAAGGATCAGTCCGCTGCAAATGGGGATGATCATGTATTCGACCGTTACGGCCACCGCGATTCTGTCGCTTCCGGCCATTACGGCCATGCATGCCGGCAGGGATATGTGGCTGTCTCCGATTTGGGGGCTGCTTAGCGGTGGAATCAGCATCTTTCTTGCGATTATGCTCGGCAAGAGGTATCCGCAAGAAACGGTCATTGAATATAGCAACCACATTCTGGGCCGTATACTCGGAAAGCTTGTCGGTCTGATCTACCTGTTGTTCTACATCCATCTGTCCAGTCTAATCCTGAAGGAATATGGTTATTTTCTTGTGAACAACTTTTACATGCGCACCCCTATCATCGTAATCATAGGCAGCTTCGCGCTGCTCTGCGCATTCAATGCCCGCGGCGGGATCGAGGTGATCGCCAGAACGGCTACTTTATTAACGCCGATTGCGTATCTCCTGCTCTTCGCTACGATCGTTCTCATCACGCCAAAGATTCAACCGCAGCAGATGCTGCCGATGTTTGAGCATGGAGCGGGGCCGTCGCTTAGGGGTTCCATCTCGGTCCAAGCATGGTACAGCGAGTTTTTTTTGCTGTCATTCCTTCTTCCTTATATGCACGACAAGCATTTGAAAGTGAAATCAAGCATGGTCGCCCTGCTAGCCGTCATGGTTACGCTTGTTCTTGTTAATATGGCATCCCTGATGTTCATGGGGAGCGAGGAATCCGGACGCAACGTCTATCCGCTGCTGGGCATAACGCGATCGATAAGCGTCGCCGGTTTTTTTCAGCATCTGGAATCGCTGGTGATGTTCTTCTGGGTGGCAGGAACCTTTATTAAATTTTCCATGTTCAGCTATGTCTCGATTATCGGGACGTCGCAATGGCTGGGGCTTCCGCGTTATCAGCCGCTGGTGATGCCGGTTGTTTTCCTGATTGTGGTGATCAGCCAATGGGGAGACCCGAGGCTTCAAGAGTTAATAAGGTTTATGGATGTGTCGCTTCCCTCTTATTTGCTTGTTCTGCAGATCGCTGTTCCTGCCGCTTTGCTGCTGATTTCGCTCGCAAGGAGGAAGATGGCCGGATGAACGGTGTTTGGCGAATATGGAAAGGAGGAGCGCTGCTGCTTAGTATAAGCCTCCTTGCTTCTCTGCTGTCCGGGTGCTGGGATCGGGTAGAGGTGAACGATTTGGCAACCATTACCGCAGTCGGTATCGATCAGAAATCAGATGATTTGATTGAGCTGTCCGTTCAAATCTTTGCCCCTTCTCAAAGCGGGGGATCCGGTTCCAGCATGGGACAAGGAGGCCAGCCGGGCCAGACTCCGGCTACGATGGTCGTCTCTGCTTCCGGCGTTAATTTTGCGGCCGCAGTGGCGAGCCTTCAAGAGAAGGTGCCCCGGCGATTATTTTGGGGCCAGAGCGAGGTGCTCGTTATCGGACAAGAGGCCGCTCGCAAAGATGTCCGCGGACATCTGGATTATATCTTTCGCGTTCCTCAAATCCGTGCCAGCACCCTTATCTATATCAGCCATAAGAAGGCGAAGGACGTTCTTGCATTAATGCCGCAGATTCGAAGAAGCTCGGCCAAAGCGCTTGAGGATTTTGAAGGGATCAAGGTGGGGCTCGCGCTGGAGCTGGGCAAGTTCATCATCATGCTTGCCCGTTCGAAAGGCAGTTCGGCCGCCCCTGCCATTGATATTCTACCGCCATCCCCAGGCCAGAAGCCAAACCAGACCCATCCGGTTCTTGTCGGCAGCGCCGTGTTCCGGGAGGGCAAGCTGGCCGGATTTGCCGATAATAATATTACCCAGGGCATTCTCTGGCTGCGGAATGAAATCAGATACTCGACCACGACCGTGAAGCCGGACGAGGAGGAAGGTTACATTTCCGTGCGCCTCATTCGAGGGAAATCGAAGATTGCCCCGTCGATTAAGAAGGACAGCTGGGAGATCACGGTCAAGGCCGATGCCGATTATCTCCTCATTCAGAACACATCCAAGCTGGATGTGTTAAGCCGGAAGGAGACCCGGAAATTGGAGGAACAGTTAAAGCGCGAGATTGAGCAGCGAATGAACGAAACGCTGCAGCTGGTTCAGAAGGAGCTGAAGGCCGATATATTCGGCTTCGGGGAGGCCTTTCACCGAAAGTATCCGAAGAGCTGGAACAAAGCGAAAAATCGTTGGAAAGAGCTTTATCCGCAAGTTAAGGTGAACTACGAGATTGCACCCCATATGGTAAGTCCGGGCAAGCGCACGCTGCCTGCCGGATGGAATGAAGACGAGGTGAAACGATGATCATCGTTAAACTGCTGGCGATCACGTGCGCAGCCGCATTCATTACTTTGGCAAACTGGCGGGGGATGAAATATTGGAAGGAGAAGGCTGCGTTCCTCATGATTACGTCGGGAGGCTGGCTGATTGCCATCCTCCTGATCTGCTTCCCGAATATGAAGGGACCGTCGGAGTGGATATCCATGATATTCAAGCCGTTGGACCTGCTGCTGCATAAGTTATAGCACGAGTGATACAGGAAGTGCCCGTGACTACTTGCGGGTACGCCACTGGGTCGGGGTAACCCCCATGAAACGTTTGAATACGGTGGCAAAATGCTGGCTGGACGGGTAGCCGAGACTGTGCGTAATGTTCGTTACGGTATCGCCCGTTTCCGTCAGCCTTCTGCAGGCTTCTTTGATGCGAAGCCGTTCGATGAAGGTAATCGGCGGCTGCCCGGTATATTCCTGGAAGGTGTGGTAGAAGTGGGACTGGCTGACGCCAACGGCATCCGCAAGCTCCTGTACGGAAGGGCGCCATTCCGGCTCACGCTTCATTCTGGCGATCAGGAGATCGAAATTCCGGAGCAGATCTTCGGCGATGGCTGCTCTGGATCCGGTCGGCTGAAATAGGTTCATCAGCAGGTCGTGGATGGCGTGCCGGACCGTCATTGATCGCACGGCCTCATTCTGCTGGTCGAGTCCCCTGCGAATTAACTTAAAGGATTCAACCGGCTTCAATCCGGTGTGGACTATCCGGGGGAGTGCGGCGAGCGATTGCTCAACCCAGCGGCTTTCCGCCGGGGTAAGCTGCAGCCATCCGTTATGATGAGGCGCCTCCAGAATCAGCCACCATAATTTGCACGGCTCGATAATATTGAAGCCGCCCCGGTGCAGCTCGCCGGGCCTCGAATGGAAGACATCCCCCGCTTGAGTCCGGTATACTTTCCCCTCCAGTTCCCAGCTCGCGATTCCGCGCTCGACAAGGACGAACTCGAAGCAGCCGTTATGGACGTGATCGTCGAGCGGAATCGCTTTACGAATGTCGTCGCATCCCATCATTACGAACTCGGGCACGAACGGTATAGGGCCGTTGTCATCGGTCGTATACGTCCAACGGGCGGTCTGTCCGCCGGCAGCCTCCTTCGAAGGGGCATTCATTCCGGGAGCGTCTTGAGCGTCCGGCAAGCTGATCATCTCCAATCGCAATATGTTTCTCTATCTATTGTATGTTTCTAATACTCTTTCGTAAACAGAGACACGTCAAGGAACGGCGTTCTGCGGTATTTTGTATGAGAGAGATGACGACAGAGGTCGTTTAGATAGGATTATTTTATTTATTTTTCGGGAGGAAAAGATCATATGAGCATACCGGCAGAGCGCCAATACAAAATTACGCCGCAGGACAAGGAAATTTTCGAAAGAGACGGCTATTGGATTAGCCCGAAGCTGATCGATGACGATCAGATTGAGCGGCTGCGCCGCGCGCATGACCGCATATGGAGCGGGGATTGGGATGGCGACGGCGAGCCGATGAATTACTTCCGCCTTCATCCGAATCCGGATGCCATACGGAAGTTCGATAACGGCTGGTGGATCAACGACGAAGTCCGCACCGTCGTTACCGATCCGTTCATCGGCGAGCTGGCGGCCGATCTGCTCGATACGAACGAAATCCGGCTTTGGCACGATCAGGTTATCTACAAGCCGGGCGTCGGCGATAAGCCGACAAGAGACGGCAATGTCGGCTGGCATCAGGATTATGGCTATTGGCAGAGCTCGGACAATTCGAACATGGTTACCGTATGGATCGCACTGCAGGATACCGATATTTCGAATGGCGCCATGATGACGATTCTGGGCTCCAACCATTGGGGACTCGTTCCGGAGAGCGACGGATTCTTCAATCAGAACATGGAAGAGTTGAAAGAGAAATATGCCGGTGACCGGGAGTGGATCGAGGAGCCGTGCATCTTGAAAGCGGGCCAGGCGAGCTTTCATCACGGTCTGACGTTCCATGGCTCCGGCGTTAACCGGACGAATGAGCCGCGCCTGTCCGTTGTTGCGCATCTGATGCCGCAGGGAACCGGCTACCGCCCGCGCGTTCAGCGGCATGAAAATGTCAGGCTGCTCGGTCCGCGTCCAGTCAAGGGTCAGCCGTTTGCAAACGAGTATTTCCCTGTTCTGTATAAGAGGTAGTGCCTCTATATGGCTCAATATAGATAGACAACAGGTTTAGCAGCTTTTAACGCCGTTTTCGAGTCAAGCATGCCCAATTCCATATTGGAATCGGGAACTATATTTGTTACTATATCTGAAAGGCCTCCTTCAACCGGAGGCCTCTATTTCTATGGGAGGGATTCACAATGCGATCGTTAAGAAAAGATGTTGGAAGCGTGCAGCGTGTTGGGGGGGAAATCTACTATGAACCATAGTTTAACCGGTTCGAAGACACAGCTGATCAACCAGCTCGTTTACTTTGACGAAGAGAAAGCCAAGTTCCTGGAACAGTATTTCAGCGATCAAAGTAAAGAGAGAGCCGGCATGGAGCGGCTGCTGACGTCCTATTGCAAGGAGCTCGAACACATCGTTTCGGACTTTAACGAAACAACGCTACACTCAACCGTTCTGATCGGAAGTCAGGTGAAGCTCCGTTATGAGGACGACGACTCCTGTGAAAGCTATACGGTCGTCTTTCCGAATGAAGCGCAGCCCGATTTGAACCGGATTTCGTTTCTCTCCCCGATCGGGAGAAAATTACTGCTGTCGAAAGTCATGCAGAGCCATGAACTCGATATTCCTTCGGGCGTCATTAAAATTAATGTTGAAGGTATTAAATATGCCCCGATATATAATGAGAATTAATGGTATTGTTTAATAGGATTGACATTGGTTTCCTGTAATGGTACCATGACTATTCATAGGCATTCCGTCATCTTGCGGGGTGCCTTGATCTATTTTTGCTGGCTTTTTACAATTAATGGATGAACGCAAAAAAGATCGGAGGATGATTGTATGATTCAAGTGAAAGAATTCGTCGACACGGATAACTCCTTTGCTGAGAACAAGGTCAATCAGTTTCTGGCAACGCTGGATGAAAGTCAAGTCGTTAATATTTGTTATGGATCGGTCATGAAGGCGACTTTGAACGGCACGGGGCAGCAGAGGAGTACGATTCTGGTCGTGTACAGAACGAGCAATTAGCTTGCTCCATCACGCAGCATGAAGGGGTGAAACCCATGACAGTCACAAAGACGCCACCGAATCAGGAGAATGAGGCCGCCGCGTCAGAAATCAGGTACAGAAGATTTTTCACGTTCCTGTCTGCCGTATCGACCGCGTTAATCATCGTATTTGTGATTTGTTATTTGTTCTACTGGCTGTTTAGACCGGCATGAATGCTTCTACCCGAAAGGCCATACACCGGAATGCCGCAGGCGCAGCCTGCGGCATTCCTTATTAATATGGATCTGCTTCGCGGCCCATGCGTTTCGATAAATCGACGGCCTGTTCCGGGTCCGTCTGCCCGCTCTTGATCTTACGGTGTCCCCCTTGCACAAGCCCCTTCTCGACCCGCCTTCCGTAATCGGCATCAGCCTCCGAGAAGTGCCGGATCATTCGTTCCTGGATTCCGCTGCTGCATACGCGCAAGGCATCGACCAGATTGGCGATCAATTCGTCCCGCTCCCAATCTTCGAAGGCGCGGTATGTCTCGCCGGCCTGCTGAAAGTCGTTCGTCCGGCCGATTGCCTGTCGGGTCAGGTCGGCATCATAGTGAGGCTTATGCTCGTTCCCCTGCCGCGCTGCCTCCTGCAAGCCTCCCAATGATGAAGGCTCGTAATTCACGTGGGGATTCTGCCCTGGCGCGCGGTCCGGACGGTACAGCATCTGGCCTCCGCTTTGATTCGTTGCGACATTCGCCTTCGGCGCATTGATCGGAAGCTGCAAATAGTTCGTCCCGACACGATATCGCTGGGTGTCCGAGTAGGAGAAGGTTCGTCCCTGCAGCAGCTTGTCGTCCGAGAAATCCAGCCCGTCGACCAGCACCCCGGTTCCGAAGGAGGCCTGCTCCACTTCCGTGAAGTAATCGTCCGGATTGCGGTTCAAGGTCATCTTCCCGACTGGCAGGAAGGGGAACTGCTCTTGCGGCCAGAGCTTGGTCGGATCCAGCGGATCGAAGCTTAGCTCGGGATGCTCGCCATCGCTCATGATTTGCACGCTTAGCTCCCATTCGGGATATTCGCCCCGCTTGATCGCTTCATAGAGGTCCAGCGTGGCATGATTGAAATTAAGTGCCTGTATTTCATTGGCTTCGCGCTGCAGCAAATTTTTGATCCCCTGCTTGATCGGCTCCCAATGATACTTGACCAGTACGGCATCGCCGTTCTGATTTACCCATTTGTATGTATTGACGCCCGACCCCTGCATCTGCCGGTAATTCGCCGGAATGCCCCAAGGGGAGAAGAGGAAGGTGATCATGTGGGTAGATTCCGGACTCATGGATACGAAATCGAAGAAGCGCTCCATATCCTGCACGTTCGTGATGGGATCCGGCTTGAACGCATGGACCATATCGGGGAACTTCAGCGGGTCCCGGATAAAAAAGATTTTGAGATTGTTCCCGACCAAGTCCCAGATGCCGTCCTCGGTATAAAATTTGATCGCGAAGCCGCGCGGATCCCGCAGCGTCTCGGGCGAATGCGTGCCGTGAATAACGGTGGAGAAGCGGGCGAAGACCGGTGTCTGTTTTCCGGCTTCCTGGAAGAGCTTGGCCCGCGTATAGGCAGAGACGGGTTCATTGCCTGCCGTTCCATAAGCCTCAAACACGCCGTGAGCACCCGCGCCGCGCGCATGAACGACGCGTTCGGGTACGCGCTCCCGGTCGAAATGCGTGATCTTCTCGATGAAATGGTAGTTTTCCAGCGTACTAGGGCCGCGGTCCCCGACGGTCCGAATGTTCTGGTTATCCGTGACAGGATGGCCCTGCCGGGTCGTCAGCGTCTGACTTGAATGCTGTTGATCTTCGTTCATCATTTCCTCGCCGCCTTTCCAAACGTTTGCTCCTTCGTATGTTGTCCGATGACCGAAAATCTTACTCTCATTCCATAAACTTGCTCGAAAGAGGATACAATCATGTGAATTCCAGCATTTTGATAAATGGCTTTATTCCGGAAGTCTCATTCGATATAATGAAGTTTAATTAGAAAAAAGTGTTCGGGAGGCAAACCGTGTATAAGTTGTTTGCAAAGTTACTATTGGTGGCTATTGTCCTTACACTGGGGATCGGCTCGGAATTCCGAGTTGTGCAGGTGCAAGCGCGATCGACGGATATGGCTCCGATGGAGCAGTTGAAGATGGATATCGCAGCCCAGCTTGCACAGCAGCAGACCGAAATTAACGTGACCTATAACGGGGATAAGTCGGAGTTGTCCAAAAGCCTTGCCGAGCTGCTCCGCCAAGCGGTATCGGCCGACGACTATATTGCTTATATTGTAGATTCCTATTTTTATACCGTACGCACCTGGGGGTTGTCCGCCAAGATCAAGCTGGCCGTAACTTACCGCGAGACGTTGGAACAATCCCGTCTGGTTGATGAACGGGTCGGTGAGGTATTATCCGGTATAGTGCAGCCGGGAATGACCGTCCGCGATAAGGTGAAGAAGATTCACGATTGGGTCGTGACGAACGTGGAATACGATCAGTCCCTCTCCAGGTATACAGCCTATGAGGCGCTGAACCTTGGGAGCGCCGTCTGCCAGGGCTATACGCTGCTCATGTACCGGATGCTCGAGAAGGCCGGCATCGAGAACCGCATCATCGAAGGCGAGGTCGACACGGGAAGCCATGTCTGGAACCTGGTGAAGCTTGACGGAAAGTGGTATCACCTGGATGCGACATGGGACGATCCCGTGCCGGATCGTGCTGGAACCGTCGGCTACAAGTATTTTTTGAAGAATGATGAACAGATGCGGAAGGATCATACATGGGTAAAAGCTTACCCGGCTTCGTACTAAGATGAGAGAAGCTGCCCTCGAAAGCGATCGGCTTTTGAGCAGCTTCTTTTTTATGCCGGCATGATGGTTGCGGGAATAGAAAACGGCAGCATGCGGCAAGCAAGGTGAGATTCCCTCGGCGCCCGATTTGTGCGAAGATGGTGGGTATGGAACCTATCATATAAGGAGTGTTCGGACAGATGAGCATGCGCATGCTATTATCGGCTGTTTTCTTTCTTACTGTATTTCTCGGCCTCAATGTCCTGATCGGCTGGAACGGTTCTTTATTCTGGGGAACCGTTCTCTCGCCGGCTTTCATGACGATTTATTGGATTGCTTATGGCCTCATCGCTTTATCCTATCTGGCGGCTATGCTGCTGCAGCGCTTCCTTCCTTATCGAATCTACACTTGGCTTAAGCTAATCGGCGCTTACGGAATGGCTCTGCTCTTCTATTCGCTAATTCTTATTCCGGCCGGTGATCTGGCGGCTTGGCTGCTTCGCCAGGCAGGTATGGATGCACGGGCATCCGTCCTGCTGGTCGGATGGTTCGTCGTCGCAATGCTTGTACTGCTTATGCTGTGGGGATCACTCAATGCCTGGCGTCCGATCGTCCGGCGATACGACATTACGATCGACAAGCAGTCCGGTCCTTACCGCGAGCTTCGCATCGCGGCCGCTTCGGACTTGCACTTGGGGACGATTGTCGGCAAGCGTCATCTGAGGCGGCTAGTCAGCGTAATCGACGGACTTCGCCCGGATGTTATTCTTCTTCCAGGAGATGTGCTCGACGACAGCATAGATCCGTTCATCCGCGAGAATATGGCCGATGTAATGAAGGAGCTGCGAGCGCCGCTCGGCGTCTATGCTTCGCTAGGCAACCATGAGTATTACGGCGGTCATATTCCCGAATATATCGAGCGTATGCGTGCGATCGGCATTGAGGTGCTGGTTGACCGCACGGTTCATGTATCCGGCAGCCTCTACATTGCCGGCCGTGCGGACAAAGCGGCCGAAGGGACCAAGGCAGGCAGGCTTCCGATCGCTTCGCTGCTCCATGACCTGGACCGCTCACAACCCGTTATCGTACTCGATCATCAACCGTACGGCTATAAGATGGCGGCCGAGGCTGGCGCCGATCTGGTGCTTTCCGGCCATACCCATCGGGGACAGATGGCTCCCAATCATTGGATTACCCGGCGGCTGTTTGATCTTGATTGGGGATATCTCCGCGTCGGCCGGCTCCATGCCATCGTTTCCTCGGGATTCGGCACATGGGGGCCTCCGGTTCGGATCGGAAGTCGCAGCGAAGTGCTGGATATTCATATTACGTTTCGAACTTCCGGTGAGGGGTAATGGAAACGGCGGTATGAAGTTTCATGGCATTCGGTTGGAACGGAATGAACGGGGCACAATGAATTTTGAAGCTGCAGGCAAATGGGATGCCGCATGACAAATGATAGGAGGAGTATGGCATGACATATCGGATCGAGAAAGATTCCATGGGTGAGATACAGGTGCCGGAGAACCGCCTTTGGGGCGCGCAAACACAGCGGAGCCTGCAAAATTTCAAAATCGGAACGGAGAAAATGCCGATCGAGCTAATCCGCGGATTCGCTTATCTGAAGAAAAGCGCCGCGCTCGCTAACGAATCGCTCGGCAAGCTTGATGCGGCGAAGGCATCCGCGATTGCGGCTGCGGCCGACGAAATATTGGACGGCCGATGGGATGGCGAATTTCCGCTTGCCGTCTGGCAGACCGGCAGCGGGACGCAGTCCAATATGAATGTGAATGAGGTGATCGCGCGGCGTGCGGGACAGCTTATGAAGGAAGCGGGCATCGAAGGCGCCATTCATCCGAATGATGATGTCAACCGTTCGCAAAGCTCGAACGACACCTTCCCCACAGCGATGCATATCGCTGCGCTCAAGAGCGTGGAAGAGCTCGTTCTGCCGGCTGTCGCGCAGCTGAAGAGGACGCTTGCCGGCAAGAGCCAAGCTTTCG
The DNA here is from genome assembly GCF_024734895.1 of Paenibacillus spongiae. Taxonomy (NCBI): domain Bacteria; kingdom Bacillati; phylum Bacillota; class Bacilli; order Caryophanales; family Paenibacillaceae; genus Paenibacillus; species Paenibacillus spongiae. The sequence continues at coordinate 5,611,097 of NZ_CP091430.1, read as the reverse complement.
CCGGCATCGTGAAGATCGGCCGCACCCATCTTCAGGATGCGACCCCTCTCACATTGGGGCAGGAGATTAGCGGATGGGTTCGCATGCTGGAGAAGGCCGAGCGGAACATCGGCAGCAGCCGCGAGGAGCTGCGCGAGCTTGCGATCGGCGGGACGGCGGTAGGGACGGGGCTCAATGCCCATCCGGAATTCGGCGACAGGGCGGCGGAGGAGATCAGCAAGCTGACGGGAATATCCTTCGTGAGCGCGCCGAACAAGTTCCATGCGCTGACGAGCCATGATGAGCTCGTATTCGTTCATGGCGCATTCAAGGCGCTTGCCGCCGACTTGATGAAGATAGCCAACGATGTGCGCTGGCTGGCCAGCGGCCCGCGCTCGGGCATCGGCGAAATCCGGATTCCGGAGAATGAGCCGGGCAGCTCCATTATGCCGGGCAAAGTGAATCCGACGCAGTCGGAAGCGCTCACGATGGTCGTTTGTCAAGTGATGGGCAACGATGCCGCAATCGGGTTTGCCGCAAGCCAAGGCAATTTCGAGCTGAACGTGTTCAAGCCGGTGATTATTCATAACTTTCTGCAATCCGCCAGGCTGCTCTCGGATGCGATCCGTTCTTTCGACGAGCACTGCGCGGCTGGCATCGAACCTAACCGCGAGACGATTCAGCGGCACCTGAACGATTCCTTAATGCTCGTGACGGCGCTCAATCCGCACATCGGTTACGAGAATGCGGCTACGATCGCGAAGACGGCGCATAAGCTGGGCATTACGCTGCGGGAAGCCGCCGTACAGAGCGGTCTCATTACGCCGGAGAAGTTCGATGAAGTCGTGCGTGCGGAGGATATGATTCACCCGAAGGCATGATTAGAAGAACCGGGCAGCAGTATAAGGAGCAGAAATGGGGAAGACGCGATGAAGAAATCAGCCATGGACATTGTTGTGCGTTCGACGGAGATCGATGTGAACGGCCATGTCAATAATGCGAAGTACCTGGAGTATTTGGAGTGGGGGCGGGAAGCCTGGTATGAGGAAGCGGGATTATACTACGATGTGTTCCTGCAGATGGGCATCCAAACCGTCACCGTCAACATTAATATCAATTACCGGAGGGAATGCCGCCAAGGGGACCGCCTTGCGATTACAACCGAACCGGAGCGGGCTGGCAGAACCAGCTATGTATTGCGGCAAGAGATTGTGAACGACCGTGGAGAACGATGCGCAGACGCGCTCGTGACATGCGTTACAATGGACTCCGAGACACGCCAAAGCACGGAGCTTCCGGACCTTCTGCGCGAGTTATTTCCAGGCAATAGAGAATGAGCGTTAGAGCAGGGAGTCTGAAGAATTGCGACAGCGAGCCAGTATGAGGCCTGCCTTATGAAGGGGCTCGTACTGGCTCGCTTGTGCTGGAGTGGACTTGCGGCGGGTGCATAACAGGATGAGGAACCGGAGGCCTGGACTGCAGCAGCCCCGGCGGTGAAACGGTCTTAGGCTGTTCTGACGAAGGAGGATTCGTTAAGGACTAGGCTGGTGTAATCGCGCAGCACGCCGATATATTCCAATTGCAGCGATTTCGATTGACAGATATCGCCCGGCGTCACGAGACCGGCCGTTTTATCCGCCAAAGCCAGGCCGTTCTTCTCGAAGACGGTGGCGACGAATTGGGAACAGAAGTAGGCATTCGACCGTTCGATTTCTTTATTAAAGACGACGCCGAACAAGCCGAGCAGGTTGTATTTGTACTTTTCCTGGTTGCGCTCATACCATTCCATCTGCTCCTGCATCTGATAATAGACGTTGGCATCGACCATGCAGCTGAAAACGGCGCACTGGGCATTGTCGAACCATTCATCGTACACATTTTCTTTGACGAATCCGCCAATGAGCGGATTGTTCGGGTTTTTGCGTCCAAAGCTGTATACTTGCTTCAAATCGCTGTCGAACGCGATGGATGCGTGATTAAGCGGAAACCGGGTCACCATACGGATCATCCTCGTAAACAGCGTTCCCGTATCGGTTAATAAAACATATATCCTTCTCTCATGTGTCATTGTATGATTCCTCCGGTACATAATATATAAAAGCCGTCCAATAATTGACTATTACCAGCATACGCCAGAGATTGCCTGCCCGACACGTACCAGAGATGGAAGCAAAACTAGACTTAGGGCCGGTCTTTTTTTTAGCGCGAGGAACACCGAATGAGGTCAATTTTTTCTATTGGATGGTTGTACAAGAAAGGAATGGAAAAAATGCTTCTCCTTACATAATAAATGAAATTTGATTCAGCGTCTTCATATTGGAATAAGTTTTTTTATGAAGGGTATGAACCAAATTTGGGTAAAATAAATCTGTTGACATAAACGAGAATATTACTTAGTATCAATAAAGTATAGTAGACAGATTGGAATTAAAGGAGATGGTCATCATGGAGAATAATCTGGTGCATGCGTTTCAGACGAACTGGATCAGCCTGCTTATCTCGATTATAGTAATCGGTTTTCTCTTCTGGCTTGCCCGGAAACGCGTCAATTTTGGTTATCGAGTCCTGCTCGCGCTCGGCATCGGGCTTATAACAGGCATTATTCTCAATGCGACGGGAACGGACGCGACAAGCATTGGCACAATCGGTTCGATTTACGTCAATTTAATCAAAATGCTCGTGATTCCGCTCGTATCCGTCTTAGTCATATCGAGCATTACCTCCATATCCAGCCTGGGGCAGCTTCGCAAGATCGGGATTAAGACGATCTCCCTCTTCCTTGTGACGACGGGGATTGCGGCTTTAATCGGGCTGCTTGTGGCGCTGGCAATCAATCCGGGCACAGGCATCGAACAGGCCGTTCCGGAAGATTTCAAGGCCCGTGAGATTCCGACCTTTTCGCAGGTGATTCTCGATCTGGTGCCTTCCAATCCGGTGAGTGATATGGCCGACGGCAAAGTCGTCCCTGTCCTCATCTTCGCGATCTTCCTGGCGATCGCGATCGTTCATCTCGCAGGGAAGAAGCCGGAGGCGGTCGAGCCGGTCAAGAAGTTCATCGACTCCTTGACGCAGGTTATGCATCAGGTTACCAAATACATCATCCGTTTGACGCCCTACGGCGTCTACGCCTTAATCGGATCCATGGCGGCCAAGTATGGCTGGGAGACGTTAAAGCCGCTCATTGCGCTTATTATAGCAACCTATGTAGCGCTGGCCCTCCATTTCATCATTACCTTCTTCGGGCTGGTGACGTTCGTCGTCAAGATCAACCCGCTGCGCTTCTTGCGCAAAGCTTATCCGACGATTGCCGTCGCATTCACAACGCGCAGCAGCTATGCGACGCTCCCTGTCAATCTGGAGGTCATTACGAAGCGGATGAAGGTATCGCCTCGTATCGCCAGCTTCGTCGCCCCTCTCGGCGCAACGATGAACATGAACGGCTGCGGCGGCGTTTGGCCGGCGGTGGTGGCGATCTTCGTCGCGCAGGTATACGGCATTTCCCTCAATATATCGGATTATATTCTGATCGTAGTCGTCAGTATGATCTCTTCGATCGGGGTAGCCGGCGTTCCTGGCCCGGCTTCGATCTCCACGACCGTCGTGCTGACGGCGCTCGGATTGCCGCTTGAAGGTCTGGGTCTTGTTCTTGCGATCGATGCCATCGTCGATATGGGCCGTACGGCTGTCAATGCTACGGGAACGACCGTTTCCGCTCTGATCGTGGGCAAGTCCGAAGGGGAATTCGACCGGGAGGCGTTCAATCGCGATGACGACGACCAAATGGAGCTCAATGCGATTTAAAGAAAGCACGGTACCGTTCTTCTAATTTGTTGCTTAAATGACACATCTTAGATTACAGGTTCTTGCAGGATCAGATGACCGCCGATTTGGCGGTCTTTTTCTTGATTCCGCCCGGTTTTCAGCAGCTTTTTCGGAGGCGCTTTTCTCCGAAAATCCGACAAGAAAGCTTTGCGTTCGAGCCATATTTCAAGTATGATGGTGAGAAAAAGAAAAATGGTCATTCAGAAGGAGCAATCATTCGCATGAATTCGAAAACTACACATTGCAAGATTGTCGACTGTACGATTCGCGACGGCGGGCTCGTGAACAACTGGGATTTCAGCGTGGAGTTCGTTCAGCATCTCTATAATACCTTGAACGAAGCTGGCGTCGATTATATGGAAATCGGATATAAAAATTCGCCAAAGCTGTTGAAAGGCGCCGAATCGGCAGGTCCATGGCGTTTTCTGGACGATGATTTTCTGCGCACGGTCATCCCTCAGAAGCTGAATACGAAGCTCTCGGCGCTGGTTGATATCGGACGTGTCGACGAGAACGACATTCTGCCCCGCGACCAAAGCATGATCGACCTGATCCGCGTCGCTTGCTATATTCAGGACGTGGAGAAGGCGCTTGAGCTGGTTCAAGTTTTCCATGACCGCGGCTACGAGACGACCATCAACATTATGGCATTGTCCAACGTCATGGACAACCAGCTGCTTGAAGCCTTTAAGCTGATCAGCGATAGCGTCGTTGACGTAGTCTACATCGTTGACTCTTACGGCAGCCTGAATCCGAACGACTTCAATTACCTGGTGGACAAGTTCAAGACGCATCTGCCGAACAAGCGCCTGGGCATCCACGCGCATAACAATATGCAGCTGGCGTTTGCCAATACGCTTCTTGCCGCCGAGAAGGGCGTCGAGCTGCTTGACGCATCCGTATACGGCATGGGACGCGCTGCAGGCAACTGCTGCACGGAGCTTCTTGCCGCTAATCTGAAGGGCACCAAGTATAACGTGCGTCCGGTGCTGGATATGATCGAGAAGTACATGATTCCGCTTCGCGAGAAGGAAGAATGGGGCTACATCATCCCGTACATGATCACGGGAATGCTGGACGAGCATCCGCGCTCGGCGATGGCGCTTCGCAACTCCGCCGACAAGGACAAGTCTGTCGATTTCTACGATAAATTGACGACGCCGGAAGTATCCCACAGCTCCTAGAAGCAGGAAGCGGTTGAACATGAGGCTGTTCCGACCGAGCAGAGCCTTGAAGAAGGCTGCTCCGCCGGGGCAGCTTTTTTTCAAAATGATATTCGTTCCCGTGATATAATACGATCGTGAATGATAACCCGGAAGAAGAGTAGCGGATAACGGGTCTTTAGTGTTTCAAGGAATGGAGGGAAGCTGGTGGCATTCTCGAAAATTACGACGCGCAAAATTTATGAGCAAATCGCGGACCAGATGAAGCAGCACATTATTGAAGGCGGGTGGAAGAGCGGCGACAAGCTTCCCTCGACGAAGGAGCTCTCGGAGCAATTTCAAGTGGGGCGTTCCACCATGCGCGAGGCGCTCAGTGCGTTGAAAGCGATGGGACTGATTGAAATCCGGCACGGTGAAGGCTGCTTTGTGAGGTCGGTCGAATCTTCGGAGATCCGGATGCCGAGCTTCGATACGCTGCTGCTAAGCCGGGAGGCGATCTTCGAGCTGATGGAGGCGCGCATTGCGCTTGAGGCATCCAATGCGGCTATCGCGTCGAATCGCCGGACGGAAGAGGATCTCGCTGCCTTCCGCAAGCTGCTGAAGTCGATGGAGGAGCGGCTTGGAGACGAAGCCTTCGGCGAAGCGTCCGATATCGAGTTTCATCGCTTGCTCGCGAAGGCTACGCATAATTCAATTATGGTCCGTCTTCTCGATACGATCTCCTCGCAGATGGAGGCCGCGATTCGCGAAGCGCGCCGCATTCAGCTGTATGGCAACAAGCAGGTGTCGCTCCAGCTTCTGGAGGAGCATACGGCCATCTACCAAGCGGTGGCGGACCGGGATCCAGCCGGAGCGGATGCAGGCATGCGCTCCCATCTCACGCATGTTGAGCAAGTGCTTCGCGCTTATCTGACCGATTCGCGATAAGAGATAATGATGCGTCTAGAGTGAAAGGCGCAGTCATGTTCATCCGGCAGTCAAAATTCACCGGAGCTTGCGTTTGCTTTCACCGCCATGTCTTAGCCTTGCTAAGAATGGCGGTTTTTTGCGATCTTCAAACCGCGGCCTCATAATAGGAAATACGGGATATCGTCTGCAGCCGCAGGCGTTTTCTCCTATCCGAGCGATGGATTGAATGTTATATCTAATTTCGTGTATTCGCTATACAATGGAGGGCGGTTCGAGTAGACTGGCATTATATAGCGATCAAGAGGTGAATGAAGGATGGATGAACGCATCATGCAAATTGTTGAACGGCTGCGAACGAGAAAGCCGCTTCAATCGTTATCGCCTAACCGGATTTGGGATGAGGCGCTCGATCAAGAAATCGCAGCAATTCGCTTGCCGAATGCCGATACTGCGGAAGCAATCGCTCTCAAGGCAGGCCTTCATCTATGGAACGATAGCCTGGACATCTCGCATTCCTATGCGCAATTAATCGAGCATGATCCAACGGGCGGATACTGGCACGGTCTGATGCACCGGATGGAACGCGACTATTCCAACGCCAAGTATTGGTTCCGCCAGGCCGGCGCGCATCCGGTTATGGACAGACTGCAGCAGCGGGCCAGCTCCTGGCTGCGCGCCGAAGCCAATCTGGAGCAGCTTCCGGAAGGGGAGATTCGGGAGATGCTGGAAGCGGTGACGAAGCAGGGCAGGTGGAATTCGGCGGCATTCACAGATGGCATTGCAAGGCAGGAGCAGAGGCGGGGATCGGATACGTCCAGACAGCTGTTAGAGGAGCTGCAGCATATGGAATTGACCGAGCTGGTTGCGTACACGCTGGATGCGGCAAAGGGCCGGTAAGAATAGGCCAAAAGCAATCTACTATATCATAAAGGCAGCACCGGTCGGCTTATGCCGCTGGAGCTGCCTTTATTCATTGTTGCGATGCGATTACTTGAAACCCGCTAGCTCGCCTTCGCCGCGGATCGCGGCTGCATGATGCTGAACGTTCGGATGCAAATATCCGGTCCCTTCGAAGGCCCGTCCGCCTGCCGTAACGGCCGTCAGCTCGACGCGAATATTCTCGCTTTCGTTAAAAGACCGCAGCAATGAGGTTTGAGTCATTCCGTCGATATCGATATACCATAACCGGGAGCCGGTATCGGTCACGATAACCAGCTGAGCACCCGAGAAAATGAGCTTGGTCGACTCATCGAATTGCCGGATGGTTAATTCCGCAAGCATATAAGTATCCACTGACGTAATGCCCTCCTTCGCTAGCTATATAAATCTGACCGGAAACGGTCTAGGATAAGTTCAGTTTCGATTGTAATAGGGCGCGGCTTGATTTGCAACTTCAGCGAAAGCGTCAGCCGGCCGCGAACGTCTGGGCTAGTGAACGGCAGCGGATGAAGTATGCATCCTCCATCGTGATCGGCTGCTGCACGAACTGTGGAGCAGGCGGAGAGCCGCTGCCCAATATCCGTACCCGGAAGAAGTTGGATTCGTTGCGGATTTGGAGAATGCGGGCGGGGTCGAGCTCGCGATACATATCGGCATCGATTAATCCTTCCCACACCGACAGCGGCAAGCCCTCGATCCATTCCTCCATGGTGCCGTGAAATTGAGGCGTACCGGCATCGAACCAGAGCACGTGATCCGCCCATGCTTCCCATTCGTTCAGCTCATGCGTCGAGACGATGATCGTCCGTCCCCGCGAATGCGAAGCAACGAACCGGGTAAAGTGAAGTCTTTCGAGGGAATCAAGCGCATTAAGCGGTTCATCCAAAAAGATGTAAGCAGGCGAGGCGATCCATGCTTGCGCAAGGGCGATTCGTTGGCGAACCCCCTGCGGAAGCGTCTTGATCTTGGACGAGCGGTAAGCGGTCAGGTGGAAGTCCTCCATGAGCCGGTCAAGCTCCTCGCTTGTGGCGCCTCCTTTAAGCTCGGACAAATAATGAAGCAGCTTGACTGTCTTCATCTGCTCGTAAAGCTCGATCCCAGTCGGCACAAAGCCGATCTGGGATCGAATGATAGGCAAATCGCGTTCCGCAGTTAATCCGTCGTATCGGATTTCCCCCTCAAGGGGGAACTGGGCCGTCGCCAGCAGCTGCAGCAGCGATGATTTCCCTGCCCCATTACGTCCAACGAGCAGGGTAATCCCCGGCTTCAGCGTAAGCCGCGGTACGGAGAGCCGGAAATCGGAACCGCCTCGGCGCCATTGAACCTTATGAAGCTCCAGCATGACTAGTTCTCTCCTTTATTTTGGGCCGCCACCTCGTGATTAAGGCAGCAGACGCGTGCCGTAGCTTCGTTTGTATGCGAGAGCCAGAAGCAGCAAGCCCGCGATGACCGCAGAGCCTTGCAGCTCGGCCAAATATCTGCTGTTCGACAGCTCCAAGGCGGGAAGAATCCGCAGCATGAGCCCGTTCCAACCGATCCAGAATGCCGCGGCGAATGTGAAGGCGAGCTTGAAGCCTTTCCACATTAGGACGTAAGCGGTAATTCCGCTCAGCAGCAGCAGCAGCGAGAGCCACTGGAGCACGAATGCAAGCATCGGGAAGGATTCGACCTTCATATTCATGTAGATCGAACCGATCATGCCGAACACAAGGTTGAGGCTGATGACAATCATCGTCCGGACGATCAGCAGCAGCGCGGGCGGGTAGGGCGTTATCGTTTCGATCATCCGCATTTCCTTATTCCAAGTGCGGAAGCTGTAGGCCAGCGAAGCGAGAAGCAGTGCCGGAAGCACAATGGAGAATATATCCCCCACGGAACGGGCGGAAACCCCTTGGCTGGTCGGCAGCAGGAGCAGCAGCATGCCGAAGATGAGAAGGCTCGCAAGCCAGTACATTCGCGAATAGGATGACAGCTGCGAACGGACTAACCGGATAATCGAAGGGCGTGCTGCCTTAACCGTATTCCGGTTGACGAACCGCTCTTCTTCGCTCGCCTGCTTCAGCTCGTCGAAGGCGGGCTGAAGCGCCCGGATTAACCGCGCCGTGTCGTAAGGCGAAACGGTTCCCGTCAGCAGCTGGGACAGTGGTGTACGCAGCTCATCTTCCAGCATTTGAAGCTCATTATCCTTTGGTACAGTCACTTCCGTCCGCCTCCTTTGGCATCCGCCGCGACGATCGTGTCGGGGTGTAGCCGTGATTTTAACTTTCGCAATCCGTTATACAAATGGGTTTTGACCGAACCGAGCGGCAAGCTGACAATGTCCGCAATATCCTGCAGCTTCAGATCCTGATAGAAGCGAAGCGTAATGATCTCCTTCTGTACATCCGGCAGCGAATCGAGCGATTGCTGCACTTCCTTGCGCGTTTCCTGCCGTTCGGCCAGCTCGACGACCGATGGGGTCGTATCGCGCTGCTCCGGAGGCTCGGCGAAGGAAGTCTGAACATTGCGGTTGTGCGCGCTCTTCCAGTAATCTCTGCACAGGTTAAGCGCGACTCGGTACAGCCAAGCCTGTACATTGTCAGGCGGCTTGCGTTCCTTCAGCTGACGGATCAGCCGAAGGAACGTCTCCTGTACGAAATCCTCGGCTCGCCCGGGATCCTTTAATTGCCTCTGCAGGAACCCATATAGCGGGGCGTTGTACCGGTGTACGAGCGCTTCGAAGCTCGCCTGATCGCCGGCGGCCATTCCTTGAAGAAGCTCCTCATCCGTCATGTTGATGTTCACCTGCCCTTTTCTTCGTTCCATACCTTGAGCCATTGCTTCCAAGTAATGACCGGGAACTTAAACCGGCCGTCATGCTCACTGAATTGAATCGGCTGGAATGGTACCGAGTATGGATCTTTAATATATAGTCCTTGATCGTAGAAGCGGAGCAGCACCCGTCTGACGAGATCCTGCTTTCCTGCCGCATACGCATTATTGATCATTTCATGCATCGTCTTGTGCAGCGGAGAAATATGATGCATGTTCAAGCGTTCATCTGCCGGTAGCGACTCCGCCAGCCAAACATAAGGAACGATGGCCTCCCGTAATTCTTGTACGATCGAATAGGTATCCGCCATCTTCTGATTCTTGTCGTCCCATTCATTGACGGGCATAGTCGTGCTGACCGTATCGCCGAACAGCAGATAGGTCATCACCTGCTGAAGCTTGTAATTGTCCAGATTGTTATGCGTCATTTCGTTAATGAACAGCGTATGGCCTTCGATAAACAAGTTATTGCCGTAGCTCCATCGCATCGTATCGTCCATTGGAAAATATACGATCTGCTTCAAGCGGTTCAGCGGCTCTCCGATCCAATCCTCGTAGAAAATCCGCTGTTCGTTTATTCTTTCCAGAAACAGCTTGCTTTCCTCCACGTTGCCGGGTGTAGTAACGATGCTGATGGGTTCTCCGTCAATGCGGACCGTTTCGAAGCTTCCCCCCAGGATGGTCAGGCCGCCTGCGGATTTCTGCGACCAGTGCCTGGAACCGGGCCCGTCATCCGGAGCAGGGGGAATGGTCGTGAATAAATCTCCGGGAAAGCCGGTCATCCTCACATCGATATCGGCCTGCATATATTGGAGCGTGTCGGTCCGGCTCATCGCGTAGCGGTAGCTCTTGTATAATAAGCTGTCGCCGCCCGGAATCGGAAACCAGCCGTTATAGCCGGGGAGGAAGACTTGGCGCCCGTCAACGAACGCACGGTAATATTGTCTGGTATATTCCCGTTCCCATTCATGCAATGTTCCGGTATAGGTAAAGACGAGCGTTCGGGTACCGCTGCCCGTTCCGAGCAGGTCGCGTTCGAAAGAGACAAGATCGCGCTTCTGCTCGAAGGGAACGGATCTGCCGTCGATGGCGAGCGACTGAACGGTCAATCGCGGGTATAGCAGGAAGGATACAACACCCTCTGCATGTTCCTTGACCTTCTTTATTCCCGGTGCGGCCGGGATGAGCGCTCCATTCTGCAGAGGCAGGTCGACCGTCGCCTTCAGGTCGAGACGATCGTCCTCGTTACGGTGCACCTCCAGTGCCAGCCGGTCGATCCGGAACATGAACGGCTCTTGCGGCTGTGCCTGCTCGGGAGGCGCCGCTGCCGCCTCGACCGCGTTTATCGTCTCGTAGCGGACTCCCCACAATCCGGCATAGGGAACGAGGGAAGCCAGTGCCGTCAGAAGAGCGGTCCACATCACCAGATTCGGAATTTGGGGGCGCAGCACCGGTCTTGAACGGGCAAGCACGGCCGCGGCGGCGGTAAGCATGAATAAGGTGAAGGCCGCGTTAATGGCAAACTTCAGCCGGAATTCCTCCGCCCGGAGCTGAAACGTCCATGCCTCATTCACTGTTCCTCCTGCTAGCTCCAGCGGGTTGAGACTGAACATGTTGGCCGGATGCCAGTTAAACACTTCGACGAGGAACATCGGGACGAACAGCGTACCGAACACCCAGCCGCAGAATGCGATGGGCAGTGAGAACCGCATCGGCATCAGGGCGCCTAGAACCATACCGAGCGCAAGGCATATGGCGAAGGAGCTCTCGTACAAGGATGTATAGATCAGAATCTGCTTTAAGGCGGATTTCCATGGTAGTGCATGCTGCCATGCCGCGATCAAATAAGCGGCTTGAATGCAAAGGGTGAACATGCTGCTGTAGACGAAGCCTGCCATCCATTTGCTGGTGATGAATACCCGGTTCGTGACGGGAAGTGCAAGGCCCCACTCGTAGGCGGTATTCAATGTATCGCGCCGCATCAGATAAACGCCGAGCAGGATAGGAACCATTGGGACGAAGATCATAAGCAAGTCATGGGCGCTCGCCGCATACAGGTTGACATCCATCGAAGCGGGAAGGCCGGTTTCTCTCGTCTCGAGTATCATCCAGGCGCCGGCGGCAAGCGGCAGCAGCAGCGGCCAGCGCAGCCGCAGCAGCAGGCGAAGCTCCATAACGGTTTGCAGCGCTAATGTGCGCATTCGGCAAGCTTGGCTTGGCGCTCGGTAATGAGCGCCAAATAGCCATCCTCCATCGACGGTTCGGCAAGCTGTGCGTAAGGCGTGGGCGGCGCGTCGGCGAGCGTCCTGCACAGTACGCCGTCTGCCGTACGCCGCGCGGCAAGCAGCCGCTCTTGAGCCATGGCGCGCCATTCCAGCTCGGAGGCTTCCCACTGCCACAGCCTTCCCTCGGCATGCCGGGCGAGCCCGCTGAGCGCACCGTTGTACCGGAGCTTACCGTCCGTTAATACAATGACGTCCTTGCAGCTCGTTTCGACATCGCCCAGGATGTGCGTCGACAATAGGATAACGCTTCTTAAAGCCGTCTCGGCGAGCAGGTTGCGAAGACGGATACGCTCCTCGGGATCGAGACCGGTCGTCGGCTCGTCCACGATGATGACGTCCGGACTGCCGACCAGCGCTTGGGCGATCCCTAGCCGCTTGACCATGCCGCTCGAATACGTGCGCGCGGGTCGATCGGCCTTGTCCTCCAGATTGACGGAGTGAAGCAATCGTTCCACTTCCCGCTCCTGCTCGGCGCGGGAGGCGCCGCTTTTCAAGCGGGCTGTATGACGGAGAAGCTCACGGGCCGTAAGCTGCGGATACATCTGGAATGTCTGCGGCACATAGCCGATGCGGCTTCGGGCCTGCAAGCCGCTGCGGACGGAAACCCCCTGGACAGTGGCTTCTCCCGTCGACGGCGCCATTAGTCCGGCCAGCAGGCGCATCAGCGTCGACTTCCCGGCGCCATTGGGCCCAAGCAGGCCGTACATCCCTCTTTCCAACCGGAAGGAGAGAGGCTCGAGCGCCCATTCTTGTTTATATTTTTTTCCTAAATTGTAGGCGGTTAACATCGGTTTTTTTCCTCCTGTGGACTAGACGAAGGGCTGCACGAAAAAGTTTTTGCAAAGCGCTGCCAAGGTGCTGGACAAAAACCGTTCATATGGTACAAACTAGGTAGTAATTAGACTTTCCTGTCATGGCGTTCCAATTCGTTCTTGCCTTATTAGATGAAGCGGAATTATCGGCACTTCTTATTTTACCACCTGACCGGGCGATTAGCGAAGGGGAATTACGGGCAGCGCAGGGGGAGGGAGGCCGCCGTACGGCAGCCGGAGTCCGGCTCTATGAAGGTGCCGGAGCCGCTGCTGCAGCCCGGCAGGAAGAGAATGGAGTGACTTGGGAATGCAGCCGCAAATTGCCATAGCGCCGCTGGGCGACAGGGCGCTGGTCGTCAGGCGCATCGGAGCGCCCGATTCTATGGACGCCCATGCAATGGCCGGCATGGCCGAACGGTTAAGAGCGGCTGAAGCGGCTTGGATAATCGATGTTGTGCCTGCAATCGATACGTTAACGGTCGTCTATGAGCCCCTTGCGGTCATGCGGCTTTCGGATAAGAGGACCCTTCCGGAAGATTCGGGCGCAGCAATTGCGCATGGCCATCGAACAAGGGGAGAACCGCCGGATACAGCGATCCGGTACGAAGTGATAACTCCATTTGCTGCGGCAGAAAGGGAAGTCCGGCAATTACTGGCAGCTGGCGCATACGATCTAGAACGGGCGCCCCGAATCGTAGAGATCCCCGTCCGTTACGGAGGCGTTGACGGTCCTGACCTGGCGGAAGCCGCCATGCGCAGCGGACTAAGCACGGAAGCGTTCATCGTGCTTCACGCTTCGGTTGAATATGAGGTGGCGATGATCGGATTTATGCCTGGCTTTCCATACTTGAAGGGGCTTCCTCCCCGGCTCGCCCAGCCTCGCCTTGCTTCGCCGAGGCGCCTCGTGCCTGCTGGTTCGGTGGGCATCGGGGGAGGCCAGACCGGTATCTATCCGCTGGAAACACCTGGAGGCTGGAGGCTGATCGGCCGAACGCAGGTGAAGCTGTTCGATCCGAATCGTGACGAGCCATCGCTGCTACGTGCCGGTGACAAGCTTCGCTTCGTGCAGACCGGCTCCGGCGATATGGGAGCGGGGGGAGGCGCATGATGACGCTCCGCGTAGAGAAACCCGGACTGCATACGACAGTCCAGGATTTAGGGCGGCCGGGATGGCGCAAGGACGGGCTTGCCGAAGGCGGCGCCATGGACCGTTATGCGCTGCGGACGGCGAATGTGCTGTTGGGCAATGATGAAGGCGCAGCCGGCCTGGAGCTGACGCTTGTCGGCCCGGTTCTTGTGGCCGGGACGGATATGGTGCTGGCGGTGTGCGGCGCTTATATGGCGCCTCAAGTCAACGGGGAAGAGCTGCCGATGTGGCGGCCCGTATGGGTATCCGCCGGCTCGCGAATCTCGTTCGGCGCGGCGTCGGATGGCTGCCGCGCCTATGTCGCGGTTGCCGGCGGCGGCATCGGGCTTAAGCCCGTGCTCGGCAGCCGCGGCACGGACACGCGTGCGGGCATCGGCGGCATCGCGGGCCGCGCGCTGCGCACGGCCGATGTGCTGCCGTGTGGCAGCTTCGAAGCGGCGCCGGCATGGCGCGCCGCAAGCTTGTGGAGCCGCCGCAATGGCTGGGCGGCTCCAGGCTGGTTCGCGCCGCCGGTCGCCTATGTCGGCGGCGCTGCGGACGGCATCGAGCTGCGCGCGATGCCGGGCGCCGAGTTCGGGCGGCTGCGCGAAGCGGCCCGAACGGCGCTCTTCCGGGAGCGGTTCCGCGTCGCTCCCGCATCGGACCGGATGGGGGTCCGCCTCGAAGGACCCCCGATGGAGCTCGCGGACGCCGCCGAGCTGCTGTCGCACGGCGTCGTCCCCGGCACGGTGCAAGTGCCGGCCGGCGGCGCGCCGATCGTGCTGGCCGCCGATTGTCAGACGACCGGCGGCTATCCGAAGGCCGCCCATGTCATAACGGCCGATCTGCCGCTGCTTGCGCAAGCGAAGCCCGGCGATGCGATCCGGTTTCGCGAAGTTTCGCTCGCGGAAGCGCAGCGGGCTTACTTCGCGGTGGAAGGGGCCGTCCGGAGGCTGAAGGCTTCGGTGCGGCTGCGCTTTACATGAACGGCTGCTGTTGCAATTAAAATACATAACGATTCAAGATAGCGGTACTCGTAATAGACGCGATAATAACATGCGGCTTGCGCCGGTACCTGAAGGGGGGGATGAAGCTGAACATGATGATAAGAGAAGGGGCTTCATTCCGGAACAGGGTAGATTTGAACTGCGATTTCGGAGAAGGCTACGGAAGCTATACGTTCGGACAGGACGAGGAGCTGCTCCGATACGTCACGTCGGTCAATATCGCCTGCGGCTTCCATGCGGGCGATCCCCGCACGATGCGCGAAGCGGTCGAGAGAGCGGCCGCTGCCGGAGCCGCGATCGGAGCCCACCCGGGGTTGCCCGACCGCCGGGGCTTCGGCCGCCGGGAGATGGCTGCCGATCCTGCCGAGGTGTATGAGGATACGCTCTACCAGATCGGCGCTCTCGGCGGATTCGTGCGCGCGGCAGGCGCGGAGCTGCGCCATATCAAACCTCATGGCGCGTTATACCATATGGCGGGCCGCAGCGAGGCTATAGCGGATGCGATCGTTCGCGCGGCGAAGGCATACGATCCGCAGCTTCGCATCTACGGCCAGAATGGCAGCCTGCTGCTCAAGGCTGCGGAGCTGCATGGGCTTAGAGCCGTGTCCGAGGTGTTCGCGGACCGCACCTATATGGCAGACGGCACGCTAACGCCGCGCAAGATGACAGGCGCCTTGATCGAGTCGCCCGAATCCGCGCTGGAACAGGCGCTGCGCATGGTAACGCAAGGCGCTGTGCGCACGCTGAATGGCGAGGTGACGACCGTGCAGGCCGATACGATTTGCCTGCATGGGGACGGACCTCACGCATCATCGTTTGCGGCGGCGATCCATCGCGGCTTGGCCGCGGCAGGCATTACGCTGCAGCGGCCCGAATGACAGGAATTGTTACGAGCTGCGATTCGCTCTACTTAAGGCAGCAGACCTTTATTGGCTTTCCTTCTGAAGGGGGGACATCATGTCACTGAACCGGGCGGACAAGAAGACACTATGGACCGCCATTATAATAATCATTAGTTTCATGCTCTTGCGAATTTTGCTGGATGGACGCTCCGTGATGATGAATAACGGACTGTACGTGCTGGTTCATTCCGGCATCGAGTACATGAGCGGCGCCGTTTGCTTCGCCGTGCTTGCGATAGCCTGTCTGTTCTACACGGAATCATTGACGGTACAGCGGCTATATACGGCCGTCATATTCATCGTTGTCGGTTTGTTCGATATGTTTCATGCGCTGACAACCGATGGGATGCCATTCTTCCGCATTGTCGGCGACACATCGCTGTCCTTGCTGTACGGGCTTACGGCCCAAGTGATCGCGGCATTCGGCTTGTTTATGATCTTCAGTACCGATGACCGTCCAATCCCGGCCAGCAGGCGGTTGCCCGCAAGCATCGCTGCGGTAGGTTTGGGCGGGCTCCTGGCAATCTCATATCTCTCATTATCCGGTTGGACCGCAGCACTCCCCGCTTTGAGCGGGAATGTGTGGCCTATATTCCGCGCTGCCGCCGAAACAACGGTGATTCTCACCTATTCGCTTACGATCGGGATCATGATATACCGGCACCGCAGCAGGCGTCCGCAGGCCCAGCTCATGATCATGCAGGCGATATTGCTATTCGTGTTTGCCAATATTCAGTTCATTCTGAGCGTCAATCCGGTTGATATGGATATGCTCCTCGGACATGTATATAAGCTGGCAGGCTATTATTATCTGATGAAAGGCATCTATTACTTAACGATTGAAGAGCCTTTCAAGAAGCAGCAGTCCATGGAAGCGAGGATGCGCAAACTGGCCGAACACGATGAGCTGACAGGCTTGTCTAACCGGCGACAATTGAACAGGAGCCTTCAGGCCGAGTTGGAACGTTCCGAAGCGGCGGGCAGCCGGTTTGCGGTTCTGCTGCTGGATATCGACCGGTTCAAGTCGATCAACGAGGCGCTTGGACATTCCTTCGGGGACGTTCTGCTGCGGACGGTTTCGGACCGGCTACGGCTGGCTGCGGCAAGACCGGATCATGTGTTCCGGCTGGGGGGCGACGAGTTTGCCGTGCTGATGCCTGACCTCGACCGGAATACGGCGGCCGATAAGATGGCGCAGCGGATTATGGGGATGATCGACAAGCCGATCATGCTGGGCGAAGCGGATTATCATATTACAATCAGCCTTGGCATTGCATTCTATCCGCAGGACGGGAATAGCGTGGACGTGCTTGTGAAAAATGCGGACACGGCGATGTATCACGCCAAGAAGAACCGCAACGAGTACCAGAGCTATAAGCCGGAGATGAATCATGAGGCATATGACCGGCTCCGTCTGGAGAGCGATTTGCGCCAAGGCTTGGAGCAGGAGCAGTTTACGCTCGCGTATCAGCCCCTGGTGAATTTATGCACGGGGAGCATCGTCGGGGTTGAAGCGCTTGTCCGTTGGCAGCACCCGCAGCGCGGCCTGCTTCCGCCGGGTGAATTCATCCCGTTAACGGAAGATAACGGCCTCATTCTGCCGCTCGGCGAATGGGTGCTCCGTGCCGCATGCCAGCAGAATAAAGCATGGCAGGATGCAGGTCTGCCGCCGATGATGATGTCGGTCAATCTGTCGATGCGGCAATTCCGCCAGCATAGACTTGCAGAACGGATCGAGAGCATCCTGGAGCAGACGGGAATGCCGCCCCAGTATTTGGAGCTGGAAATTACGGAGAGCATGACGAGCGACTCTGACATTGCCAGTGGAATATTGTCGGAATTGAAAGCAATCGGCGTACAAATCAGCATCGACGACTTCGGAACCGGGTATAGCTCACTGGGCAATCTGAAGAAGTTCCCCGTCGACAAGCTGAAGATCGACCGGTCGTTCGTGACCGATATGACGAAGGACGGAAGCGATGCGGCGATGATAACAACCATTACCTCGCTGGCCCGTCATCTGAATCTTAAAGTAACCGCCGAAGGCGTCGAGACGGACGAACAAATCCGTCTCCTGCGCGAGGGGAACTGCGAGGAAGCGCAGGGCTTCTATTTCTCCAAGCCGATCCCGGCCAATATGTTCGAAAGCTGGTACCGGCACCGCTCCCAAACCGCGTGAACGAAGGTGCAGGGAGAATGGCGTCGTTCTATCGGATGATCACAAAAAAGGACCGTCGCGTTGGAAACGCGGACGGTCTTCTTTGCGTATGTTATCGGCCCAGGCTGCTGCGGTTAACCTGAAGCTCGAGCTGAAGCGGCGCACCGGATTGCTCGGTCAGAACGGGAGTTGGAGGCTTAACGTCCATTTGGCCGGGGATATCGCTGTTGGTAATAATCTGTTCGTCCATCTGGACCGAATCGTTCCCGATGCGGCTATTCTGTGCTTCAATGACGGTATAGGTCAATCCGAAAGGCAGGAGTACAATCGTTGCCATAATAAGTCCGGCACGCTTCATGCGATGGATAGCCGATATGCCGTCATCGCGGTGAATGCGTCTGCGCTTCACGGTTTGACGGAATCCTAACAGAGCGATCACAGCCATGTAGAGGAGACCGAGGATGCTGAGTTCATTATAAACCTGGTGCTGCATCGGGTTCAGCATCTTGTACGTGTACATCATAGTGCCTACGGTCAGAGCCTGTACCGGCACGACTAGCCATGCACTGGCGGCAGCCCGGCGCTTAACCCGGCTTGCTTGCCGCAGCAGGCTTACCTCCTCTACGCGGGAAAGCTTGATCAATCTGGGAACTGTGAAACGCAAAACTGCCGCGTAAGGAAGCGCAATGAAGAGGGCGAACAGCAAGAGCTCGTTTCGGATCGATAGCCACCCGTTCGAGCTGCTGTAGATCATTAATAATAGTTCACATGCAGCCAGACTGCCGATCAATGCAATCAGGATGAGGTTCATTCTTGCCGTACTCCGCATCGATACGATCGTCTTCCGATAGGCGAGCGCCCCGGAACTATAACCGGCCTGCAGGGAGAAGAACAGGATGATGACCGCGAGCACTGTCTCCATTCCGATCAGCGCTTGAAACATAAGTAACGCCTCCGTTCCATTCAACTGTTCTCATTTTACCGAGAAATCGGGAATGGATAAATTGGCCGGAGTCCAGTTTTCATACACGACTAAAGTCGTGCATCGTTCTCAATCCTAAGAAGGGCGGGACAACGGATCATGCTTCCTGATTCACTCATCGTACCTTACACTGTCAGATGGCCGTTACACCATCATGAATGCCAGAACGATGAGGCTTTATATGGGATAGCTTGGATTCCTTCCTGACGCTCGGATTGTGCTTGCAAGCTTCATCGCCCCAATGGAGATAAATTTCCCAGTTGCCGTACTTGTTGAAGGCGCGATCGCGGGACATGCTTTCATCCGAGAGATTCGTGCGGGCTTTATCCAGCTGGTTCACCAGACTGTGAATAGCCCGTGCAAATTGTAAAGCCACCATGTGGCAGGAAAGGTCGGTTCGGACGAACGTGCTATGAAGCATGGCAAGCGGTCCGGTGAGCGCTCCTCTCAACAAGGAACGGGTTATCTCCGGAGCCGAAGCAGGAGCATCGCTGACACCGGATGAAACTTCCCGCATGACATGCATAATGTCACCGAAGATAATGGGCTGCTTCACGCAATCAGAGCCCTTGCGTTGCGTCCAGCCGCTCGTGGTGAATAAATAGCCGTCAAGCTGTTTGCCCAGCCATTCCAGCATTTCGTTATGCTCCAGGAGGTCTCCGACCTCGGCATGAGACAGGCGGCCGAACGTCTGGGTCGTCATTTGCGAAGACTGTTCTTCTTTATGCGAGTTGTAGGATAACGATCCGATGACCGCCTGATGAGACGCTGCTGAGCGGCCATGCATGAACAGGGAGCGAGAAGGGCTGGCGGCAAGCGCCTGCAAGGTCACCGAGCAGTCTGACAATTCGAGGGCGATCGACCGCCGGCCTTCGCGCAAGCCGCGGGACAGAATGGCGAGCTCATCCAGCTTCTCGTCGGCAAATGCGAATGATAAGCGTGCCAGATACGGCAGTTTATGCTCGTTTTTCACCGTAACGGGCACATGAATCAGGCTGCAGGAGGGCTGCAGGATAAGACGGTCCGCCGGAACCGACTGGAGAAGGCCTTGAAGGGCTGACCAAGCCGCAGAGAGGTCCGTCCGCCATACATTGCTTCCGTCAACGATGCCGGCGCCGAGCAATTTGTCCTTTGGAAAACCAAGCTCTGAGATTGCTTTCCTGTGTGCGCCGCCGTCATGAACGAAATCGAGACCGATCCCGTCGACCGGAAGCCGGAATAGGCGGGCAAGCAGAGGGACGGCCCCGAAATATGTCTGCAGCATCAGCTTGATACCCGCCGAATGACTTCTTAATGATTCGTATACCTCCTGCAGCAGCTTGCAGTCTTCGGGATGACTTGTCTGAGAGAGCGAAGGCTCGTCAAATTGAACCCATTCGATTCCGGCTGCTGATAATTGGGCGAGCAGCTCGATGTACACCGGTATAAACGAGCGAAGCACGGGTTCGAATTGACTGGAAGGATAGCCCTTGACAAGCTTGGCGAATGAATAAGGGCCGATAATAACAGGTCTTAGCTTCGAACGAATGGCAGCAGGCGCTTCCTGGATCAGCTCAAGCCAGTGGTTGCGGTTTAATCGAGGGGGGAAGCCCTCGCTCCATTCGGGGACGACATAATGGTAGTTCGTATGGAACCAAGGAGCCGATTCGCAAGCTGTGATTCCATCCGTACCCCGCGCCATCGCATAATAAAGCTGCAGCTCGTCATCCTGAAGCGGGGCGTACCGCTCCGGTACAAGTCCAAACGCGACGGAGTGGTCCAATACATGGTCGTATAATGAGAAATCCCCGACCGGTATGATTCCTACACCGGCCGCGGCCTGTTTATCAATATGCTGCAAACGGATCGCTTTCATCGTCCGATGCAGCTCTGCTTGGCTGATGTGGCCGGCCCAGAACCGCTCCAAAGCTTCTTTCCACTGGCAGTGCTCGCCGATTCGCGGATAACCGAGGTTAGCGACCACGCCAATATTTCCAACGGACATAGCTCTAATTCCTCCCCATACTGTTGCATGCCTTCGTTTTCACAGGACTGCGTAACCGTTATAAAAATGATATTTATAAATATACATTAATGTGAATAAAAATACAATGGGGAGAACGGAAAAGAAGCTTGAAAAACAAGCCGGACATCGATCCGATGAAAAAAGGCTGCCCCACGCCATCTAAGATGACTTGTGGGGCAGCCCGCTTTATGCTGAATATGTCAAGTTACAGATCGCCCCAGTTAAGATTGGATGCTTTGCTGTAATTGGTTACTTTCTGTTCGAAGAAATCCGTCTTCATGCCATTCATGTTGCTGAAGCTCTCCACCCATTTCATTGGATGCTCGACGACCTCCGGATAGAGGATTTCCAGGTTGAGCTTGCGGAGACGTTCATTCGATAGATACTTGATATATTGGTCGATGATGTCGTTCGTAATGCCGGCGATCTGGTTGTTGGTGATATATTGACCCCATTCGATCTCATGCTCGACGGCGGTCTTCATCATCTGGCGAAGCTCTTCAATCAGTACAGGTGTGAACAGTTCCGGATTTTCTTTGCGGATTTCACGGAAGATTCCTTGGAACAGCGCGAGATGCGTCAGCTCGTCGCGTTGGATGTACTTGATTTCAGACACGGTTCCAAGCATCTTGCCTTGACGTCCAAGCGCATAGAAGAAGCTGAAGCCGCTGTAGAAATAGATGCCTTCCAGGATGAAATTCGCCATAATCGTCTTGATCAGGTTCTGGGAAGAAGGATTGGCGATGAAGTTTTCATACAAGTCGGTAATGAACCGATTGCGCTTCAACAGGTTCTTGTCTTCGCGCCATAGGTTGTATATTTGGTCGCGGACCTCGGCCGAGCAGACGCTGTCGAGAATATAGGAATACGATTGGCTGTGTACCGCTTCTTGGAACGTATGGACAGTTAGAACGAGATTAATCTCTGGTGCCGTAATATACTCGTTGATGTTCGGCAGGTTGGCCGTTTGCAAGGAGTCCAGAAAAATCAGGAAGCTGAGTATTTTGTCGTAACTGTTGCGCTCGGAGATCGTAAGATTACGGTAGTCCTTGGCATCCTGGGCCAGCGGAATTTCTTCCGGGATCCAGAAGTTGTTCATCATGTTCCGGTACATCTTGGTGGCCCAGTCGTACTTGACGTTATTGAGCTCGATCAGGTTGGTGGTATTGCCCCCGATCATGCGGCGTTTGCCCCAGTCGCGGTCGCCGTCCTCATTAAACAGTTTTTTCTTATGCAGTTCCATTGTTGTTGCCTCCTTGGTTACTTGGTAAAGCGGGTGCCGCTTGTTCCGCCGTTACAAGAAGACTGCAGCTCATTATGAGCTGCAGCTTACGCAATCTTCAACTTCCAGGCTCTTATTGCGGCAGTAGTACACCGTCTTCAAGCCGTTTTCCCAAGCGGACATATAGAGATCCAGAAACTCCTTGGCCGTATATTCAGGCGTAATGTATAGATTGAAGGATTGCGCTTGATCGATATGGCGCTGACGGCGGCCAGCGGCTCTAATGCTCCAATTCTGGTCGATATGATGAGCTTCCTTGTAATACCAGAAGGTCTGTTCGTTCAGGCCGGGAGCTGTTTGCGGAATAACAGCGTTCTTCTTCTCTTCGACGAAGAACTTGCTGAAGATCGGATCGGTACCTGCCGTGGAGCCGGCGATCAGCGAAGTCGAGGCGGTCGGCGCGATAGCGAACATCCAAGCGTTGCGGACGCCATGCTCGGCAACGTCGCTTCTCAGCTGCTGCCACATCGGGCTGTTATACCCGCGGCGGTCAAAATACTCGCCTGTTTGCCATTCGCTGCCTTCAAACACGCGGTAGCTGCCTTTCTCCTTGGCAATTTCCATGGAGGCTTTCACCGCGCAGTAGTTGATCCACTCGTACAGCTCGTCCGCTTTGTCCAGATGGTCCTCGGACTCCCACGCGATTTGGTTCATCGCGAGCCATTGGTGATAGCCGCTCGTTCCGAGGCCGACGGCGCGGTACTTCTGGTTCGTGATTTCCGCTTGCGGAATCGGGTAATGGTTCAGGTCAATCACGTTGTCCATCATGCGCATCTGGCAGGCGACCACTTCCTGAATGTCTTCTTTCGTCCGCGTGCGGCCCAGATTGAGGGACGACAGGTTGCAGACGACATAGTCGCCGCTCTTGATTTTCGTCGTAATGATTCCGTCTTCGTGCGTTGTCGATACGTACTCGGTCGGGCTCATGTTCTGGCAAATTTCGGTGCACAGGTTGGAGCAGTATACGATGCCTTTATGCTTGTTCGGGTTCGCGCGGTTAACCGTATCGCGGTAGAAGACGAACGGCGTGCCCGTCTCGAACGAGCTTGTCAGAATACGCTTCATAATTTCGATCGCCGGAACCTCTTCACGGGACAGTGTCGGATGATTGACGCATTCTTCATAGCGGCGTTCCCATTCTTCGCCCCATGAGTCTTCGATCGCCCAGCCCATCATGGAACGGACTTCATGAGGATCGAACAGATACCAGGATTCGCGTTCTTGAACCTTCTTCATGAACAAATCCGGTATGCACACACCCGGGAAAATGTCATGCGCCTTCATCCGGTCGTCGCCGTTATTGGTCTTCAGGTTGAGGAAGTCAAGGATATCCTTGTGCCAAACGTCCAGGTAGACGGCAACGGCGCCGGAACGCACGCCCAGCTGGTCTACGGCAACGGCGGTATTATTGTAATTCTTGATCCATGGCACGACGCCGCCGGCAACGCCCTTGTATCCGCGAATATTGGAGCCGCGGCTGCGTACCTTGCCGACATAGATGCCCATTCCGCCGCCGAATTTGGACACTTGGGCGAAGCTGGAATCGACGTGGTAGATGCCCCACAGATTGTCGGGCACGGTATCGATGAAGCAGCTCGACAGCTGATGGAACGGCTTGCGTGCGTTGGCGAGCGTAGGCGTGGCGACCGTCATCTGCAGGCGGCTCAGCACGTCGTAGAACTTGCGGGCCCAACCGAGCTTGTCGTCTTCATTCATCGCCAGATGCATGGCGACGCCCATGAACAGCTCCTGCGGAAGCTCCAGCACTTCGCCGTTAAAGCCTTTAATGAGGTACCGGTCTGCCAATGTCTTCAGTCCGATGTAGTTGAACAAGTAGTCGCGTTCCGGAACGATATAGTTGCCCAGTTCGCGGATTTCTTCACGGGAGTAGTGTTCTAATATGTATTTGCCGTAGAAGCCTTTCTCGGTCAAGTACGTGATTAGAGAATAGAAATCGCCGTAACCGAAGTAGCCGTATTTGCGGTTGATTGCGGATTCTTTATATAGATCGTATACAAGAAGTTTAGCGGCCACATACTGCCAGTTCGGCTGCTCGATGCTTGTCTTCTCAACGGCCACTTGGATGAGCGTGCGTTGGATTTCCTTGGTTGTAATGTTGTTGCGGAAATATGGTAGAAGGGCTGTTTCCAGCTCAAGGGGATCGCAGTCGTCGTAACCGACGCACGAGAAATCGATAACTTTTTTTAGCTTTGAAAAGATGAGTTCTTCTTTCTGACCGTTGCGCTTAATAATATCCACGAGCGTGAGTCACTCCTTGTCGAAGGGCGTCAGTTCTATGCCCTAAATACACAATATGTTGATAACGTAAACCAAAGTTACACCAATATGTAGTGTAAGTCAAGAAAGAACATTCGACAAAACCGGTGCCCGAAGCGGCGTAAATCGGGTGTGAAAAGAGTATGAAAACTTGCTGCGACGGGAATTTACAACTAGATTACTATACTACTTTTACCGTCTCAGGGACAGTGGAAAATAGTTTCCGATTTGAAAAAAATAATCGATCGCTCCGCACGCAAAGAGACAGAAAGCGTTCAAGAAAGCAGGAAATTTTCGCTTGCCCGATGTGGTAAACTAATGCTCAGTTAGGTAATTGAGAAAGGACGTGTAATTCGATTGACCACAATATTTCCATTCCGAAGCAGGATCACGATGACGATGAGAACCGGTGCTCCTATACTAATTTTATTCGTTATGCTAGCGGCGCTGTTTCTTTCCCCGGGATATGCGTTTGCGCATGCGGAGCTGGAGCGGTCCGTACCTGAACCGAACGCGCGGCTGAGCGAAGGGCCGGCGGCAGTCGAGATTTACTTCAACGAGCCGATCGAGTCGAAGGTCGGGGCGCTGGATGTGCTGGACAACAATTCGAAGGCCGTCACCGGCGAAGCCCCGGCTGCCGGAGCGGACCGTAAATCACTCAAGCTGCCGCTGCCGAAGCTGGATGAAGGGGTATACACCGTTTCCTACAGCATCGTATCAAGTGACGGACATCCGATAAGCGGCTCCTACGTATTCATCGTCGGCAATCCGCCGGAGGCCGTAGACGCCTCCTCGTTCGATCTCCATAAGCAGTTTGGCCATGAGAGCCATGGCACCGACTCCGGATCGTTCAGTTGGAAGACCTTGATCCTCTACATTGTGAGGTTCCTCTATTACAGCGCATTGCTGCTCGCCGCAGGTGTGATGCTCTGGTCGCTGCTGTACAAGGGCGGCGCCGATGCGATGAACGCCGTTCGCAAGAAGTGGGAGCTTCAGATTATGCGGTTCCTGCTCTTGGCCGCATTGGTCTATGTGTTCATACATGCATCGGAGATGATGCTGGGCTATCCGGCAAGCGATTATGCGAAGCTGTTCGGCGAGACGTCGGTCGGGCGCGGGTGGATCGCCCTCATCGTCCTGGCTGTCGCGGGTTTTCCGATCCTAAAGCTCGGGCGGGTCGTGCGCATGATATGGGCCGCCGCTCTGCTTGGGGTGGAGAGTTGGAGCGGACATGCGGTCGTGTTCGAGCCGAAAGCCGTTACGGTCCTCTTAGATTTCGTCCACCTGGCCTCTTCTGCCGTATGGGTAGGGGGCTTGGCGCTGCTGCTCGCCTTGTGGTCCGCCGACCGCAAAGAGGCGGGAAGGTTCGCGTCTGCTTTCTCCAGGGCCGCGCTGGTTTCGATTGTGCTGCTCATCCTGACAGGTGTCGTGATGACGCTGACGTTCATGCCTTCGCTGCGCTATTTGTTCTACACGAGCTGGGGTTCCATGCTGCTGGCGAAGACCGGCGCCGTGCTGCTCGTGCTGGTCGTCGGCGCATTGCTCCGCCGCCGCGTGCGGCGAGGCGATCTGCCGAGTATGACGCTGATGCGCTTGGATCTCGGGTTGATGGCCATTATACTTGCCGTCGTGGGCATCTTTACGTACATCAGTCCGCTGCCGGGCAATACGCCGGTCGTTTATCATAAAATGGGCGAGGAGATGCATCTGACGCTGCGCATATCGCCGAACAATCCCGGGGCGGATAACAAGTTTACCGTTAAGGTATGGCTGCCTGAGCAGACCGGTGCTCCGAAGAACGTCGTGCTTCGCCTGAAATCGCAGGACCGGAAGGAGCTTGGGGCAATCGACGTTCCGCTTCAGCCGTATGAAGACGATGAGATTTCGAGCTTCGAAGGGTTTGTCAGAGCCGATTACAAGGCGGAGGGTCCCTTCATTCCGTTCGCCGGCAAGTGGAACGCTGAAATCCGCGTCATGGATCAGGAAGACAACGAGAAGGTGGAGTCGTACGAATTCCGTACGTATTAAGATTTTATGCTGCTTGGGCGGGAGTGGATATCGGTGCCGTATAATCGGATCAAATGGCTTATTCTATCGATTCCGACGATTACAATTGCACTTTGGGAATATGTCAGGCATGCGTTCTTGCTGCCCTATATCTCGATGGATCTCGGAAATCTATTGGCGCCGGTCATTGTGCTCTTGGTCACCGTCACGTTCGTCCGCATGCTGATGAGAAGGCTCGAACAAGTGCATGAGTCGCTCCAGCAGGAACGGGCGTTGAAGGCGGGACTCATGGAGCGGGAGCAGCTGGCAAGAGAGCTGCATGACGGCATATCGCAATCGTTGTTTCTGTTGTCCGTCAAGCTCGACCGGCTGGAACAGGAGACGGCCGGAGGGCAGGCTGCTAAGACGGTATCCCAATTAAGGAGCACGGTTCGGCACGTCTATGAGGATGTGCGCCAATCGATCGCCAGTCTGCGCAAGGAGCCCGCTGTGGCTGACGTTCAATGGATGCAGGCGGTGAAGCAGATGGCGGACGATCTTGCGCTGATCGGGCTCCAGGTTGAAGTGGACTGGCGCCTCCCTGATGCCGCTCTTACCAACAAGGAGAAGGTCGAGCTGCTCGCGATTATACGGGAGGCGATGTTCAATGTTCAGAAGCACGCCAGGGCCAGCCGGTTGAAGGTCCGCGCCGCAGAAGCGGAAGATGGCGGATTCCGCTGCACGGTGACCGACAACGGAACCGGTACCGAACAAGCGGAGCTTGAAGCGATGGGACGGTATGGCGTCCGTATGATGATGGACCGGGCGGCTGTTATGGGCTGGCGGCTGGTTATCGCGCCTGCTTCCGGCGAAGACGGCATGAATGGACTGATGGTCGAGGTTGCGAAGGAGGGGAAACGGAAATGAGCATGGACCAACCGGTGCGCGTGCTGCTGGCTGACGATCATCCGCATGGACGTGAAGGCATGCGCGAAATATTGAGTCAAGACCCTTCCTTTCAAATCGTCGGCGAAGCGGTGCATGGGGAACAGGCCGTGTCGCTGGCAGCGGAGCTGGGGCCGGATCTTGTGCTTATGGACATTAATATGCCGGTCATGAACGGCATGGAGGCCACCCAGCTGATCAAGTCGATCGATCCCCGGATCAAAATCGTCATGGTCACCGTGTCCGATGATATCGTGGATTTATTCGAGTCGGTCAAACGCGGAGCACAGGGCTATCTGCTCAAGAATCTGTCCCCCTCCTCATGGCTGGAATATTTGCGCGGCGTTGCGATGGACGAGGCGCCGATGTCCAAAGAGCTGGCGTTCCGGCTGCTGCAGGAATTCAGCAGCGGCAGGAGCGGCAATAACTCGAAGGTCGACGAGGGAAGCAAGAATCCATCGCCTTCAACGAAGCGGCTGCGTGCTTCCAGCGTGGCGGAAACGGCCAGGCAGGGGACGACGCCGCTGACTCAGCGCGAGCAGGAGATCTTGGAGCGGGTCGCAAACGGCGATTCCAACCGGCAAATCGCGGAGACGTTCGGCTTATCCGAGCATACGGTGAAAAACCATCTGAAAAATATTTTACAGAAGCTTCATCTCGACAATCGCGTACAGCTCACGCGCTACGCCCTGGAGAAAGGGCTATACGGCGGCAGCTGACCGACAATTTTTCTTCACATCCATAGCCCTTTCGAGTCATGTCCTCCGGTATTCGCAAGAGATATAATTTATTCTCGAAGTGAAGAACGGGGAGGCATATGTATGAAATCGATGAAAAGATGGTCCATCATCAGCATGGCAATGCTGTCGGTGCTGTTATTTGCAAGTGTGGCCAGCGCACATGTGACGGTAATGCCGAAACAAGCCGCGCAAGGCAGCTATGAAGTGTTCACGGTACGTGTACCCAGCGAGAAGGAAAACGCGACAACGAAGAGCATCAAGGTAACGGTTGCGGAAGGAGCTGCGGTGACCCGCGTCGAGCCGAAGGCCGGCTGGACGTACGAGCTGGAGAAAGGCGCTGACGGCGCGATCAAGTCCGTCACGTGGACGGCGGAGGGCGAAGGGCTTGCCCAGACGGAATTCACCGAATTCCGGATGTCCGGCAAAGTGGCGGACGATGCGAAGGATTTGGTATGGAAAGCTTATCAGACGTACAGCGATAGCGAAGTTGTGGAATGGGTCGGCGCGGACGATAATGCGAAATATCCGGCTTCCATTACAACCGTTACCGCCGGAACCGGCGAAAGCGACGGTCACGGCGCGCCGGCCGCTGCCGGCGATACCGCCAAGTCTGAAGATAACGCCGAGGGAGAAGACGGCTCGTCGATGATTCAGCTTGTGCTCTCGATTGCCGCGCTTGTCGTTTCTGCCGCCGCATTGATCGCAGCGCTCACACGGCGGAAATAAGGTATAGACGGAAAATATGCGGGAAAGAACGCCGCTTGCGGAAGCTTCATGCTTTGCGGGCGGCTTTCCTTTGCCCCAAAGACGGCGTGAGCCGTATTTTCATTATATTGATGCAGGCGGGCGGGCATTTTTCCGGTATTTGGGATCTATTGGCCTGTAATCAGCGATTATTGGCGTTTTTTTATCGAATCTTGTAGGGAACGCTTGCGTATGATATGGCATTATATATATAATTAGCTTATATGTAACGCGATGAGGGAGAAAAGTACGCAGTGCTTTCGTACAGGGATGAGACGCCGCAGATTGAGAGCGTCTTGACGAAACCAGGCTGCCGAAGTTCGCTCCTGAGCAGGCTCTTGAACTCGTAACGGCACGTCCGGGACGACTGTAGGGAGACCCGGTTACCGGCCGATATCCGGAAGCTGAAGGAATTGCATGGTAGGCACCCGTAAGCGGGAGCCGGCGATGCAGTTCGAATTAGGGTGGTACCACGGTCCTTTCGTCCCTTGCGGGGAGAAGGGCTTTTTTATTTTGTTATCGGAGGCGAAGGGAATGAAAGAGCGATTAGAGGCTTTGCGGATCGAGGCGCTGCAGGAGCTGCAGCAGGTTACGGATCCGCAGCAATTGAACGATCTGCGCGTCAAATACCTCGGTAAAAAAGGTGCTTTGACTGAAATATCGCGCGGTATGGGAGGATTAAGCGCAGAGGAGCGTCCGGTCATCGGACAGGTGGTCAATGAGGTCCGCGGAGCGATCGAGGATGTTATTGCGTCCAAGCAGGCAGCTTTCCAGCAAGCCGAAACGGAAGGCCGTCTCCGCGCGGAGACGATCGACGTTACGCTGCCGGGCAAGAAGCTGGCGGCCGGCGCCGTACATCCGCTTAATAAGGTCGTCCAGGAAATCGAAGATGTTTTTATCGGACTCGGGTACACCGTGGCGGAAGGCCCGGAAGTGGAGACCGACTATTATAACTTCGAAGCGTTGAATCTGCCCAAGGATCATCCGGCACGGGATATGCAGGATTCCTTCTATGTGACGGACGAGTTGTTGATGCGCACGCAGACATCCCCCGTCCAAGTCCGGACGATGAAAGCGATGAACGGCAAGACGCCTGTCAAAGTGATCTGTCCCGGCAAGGTATACCGGCGCGACGATGACGACGCGACGCATTCGTTCCAATTCAATCAGATCGAAGGCCTTGTCGTCGGTCCGAACATTCGGATGAGCGATTTGAAGGGGACGCTGCTGCAGTTCGTGCAGTTGATGTTCGGCCAGCAAGCGCAAATTCGCCTTCGCCCAAGCTTCTTCCCGTTCACGGAACCAAGCGCAGAGGTCGATGTTACCTGCTCCCAATGCGGCGGGCACGGCTGCCGGATGTGCAAGCAGACCGGCTGGCTGGAAATTCTGGGATGCGGCATGGTGCATCCGCGCGTTCTGGAGATGGGCGGTTACGATCCGGCTGAGGTGAGCGGCTTCGCGTTCGGCATGGGCGTCGAGCGGATCGCGTTGTTGAAATACGGCATTGACGACATCCGTCATTTTTATACGAACGATCTGCGCTTCCTGAGCCAGTTTGTCCGAATGTAAATAGGGGAGGCGAATACGATGAATGTATCCTATAAATGGTTAAGCGAATATATCGATTTGAACGGCTATGCGGGCGAAGAGCTCGCGGAGCTGATGACTAGCGGCGGGATTGAAATCGACGTCGTGGAATCCCGCAATAAGGGCGTAACCGGCGTCGTTGTCGGCCATGTATTGACGCGCGAGAAGCATCCGGATGCCGACAAGCTGTCTGTCTGTACGGTTGATGTCGGCCAGGCCGAACCGCTGCAGATCGTCTGCGGCGCGAAGAATGTAGCGGCAGGACAGCTTGTTCCGGTTGCCACTGTAGGGGCGAAGCTGCCGGGCGACTTTGCGATCAAGCGCGCGAAGCTGCGCGGTGTCGAATCCCAGGGCATGATCTGCTCGGCGAAGGAGCTGGGCCTGAACGACAAGCTGCTGCCGAAGGAGCAGCAGGAGGGCATTCTGGTGCTGCCGGAGGGGACGGAGATCGGCCGTTCGATTCTCGATGTGCTCGCCCTTGACGACGAGGTGCTTGAGCTCGATCTGACCCCGAACCGTTCAGATTGTCTGAGCATGCTGGGCGTGGCCTATGAAGTAGCGGCTTTGACGGGGCGTCAGGTGAAGCTTCCGGATAACCGCGTTAACGATGCGGCCGAGGCTGCCGGCGACCATGTGAAGGTCGTTATCGAAGCGAAGGAGCAGTGCTCCCGGTATTCGGCCCGTTACATTAAAGGCGTCCAAGTCGGACCGGCCCCGCTCTGGATGCAGAATCGGCTGATCGCCGCCGGCATACGTCCAATCAACAATGTTGTGGACATTACGAACTTCGTCATGCTGGAATACGGCCAACCGCTCCATGCCTTTGACGCGGACAAGGTTAGCGGCGGCAATATCGTCGTCCGCCTGGCAAGAGAAGGCGAGACGATTGTCACGCTCGACGATCAGGAGCGCAAGCTGGAGCCGCATAACTTGCTGATCACGGACGGCGAGAGGCCGCTTGCTCTTGCGGGCGTCATGGGGGGAGCGGATTCGGAGGTAACGGACTCGACCGTTAATATTTTGCTGGAGTCGGCCCGCTTCGAAGGAAGCACGGTACGCAAGACTTCCCGCCAGCTCGGCCTGCGTTCGGAATCCAGCACTCGCTTCGAGAAAGGCGTCGATCCTGCGCGCGTTCTTCCGGCGCTCGATCGGGCAGCCTCGCTGATGGCCGAGTATGCAAGCGGACTGGTGCTCGACGGCGTCGTGGAGGCGATCGCTTCCGCTCAGACCGAATCGGTCGTCGAGGTCTCTCTGGACAAAATCAACCGCTATCTCGGAACATCGCTATCGCGCTTGGAAGTCGAGACGATTCTGGGGCGTTTGCAATTCCCTTACGAGCTTTCGGCGAATGGGGTATTCATCGTCAATGTGCCGACGCGCCGCGGAGATATTGCCATCGATGTCGATTTGATCGAGGAAGTGGCAAGGCTGTACGGCTATGACAACATTCCGACGACGCCGATCGAAGGAGAAACGACGCCGGGAGCGCTGACGAAGCCGCAAGCGATCCGCCGCGAGCTTCGCAAGCGGTTGACGGACGCCGGGCTTCATGAAGTCATCTGCTATTCGTTCACCCATCCGGACAGGACGAAGCTGTTCCCGGCTATTACGAACGGAGCTCTGCATGTACGTCTTGCGCTGCCGATGAGCGAGGACCGCAGCGTGCTGCGCACCAGTCTGCTTCCGCAGCTGATCGAAACGGCCACGTACAATCATAATAGAAAGAATAACGACGTCAGCATCTTTGAAATCGGCACCGTATTCCACACGGAAGAACCGGAGCTGACCCGTCTGCCGACAGAGAAGCACCATCTCGCGGTATTGCTTACGGGCAGCAAGACGTCTGCCCAGTGGAACCGTAAAGCGGACCCGGTTGATTTCTACGATGCCAAAGGCGTGATGGAGACGATCGCGGACATACTGGGTCTGAGCGGACATATTTCCTATGAAGCGGCTCAACCGGAGCATATGCATCCGGGCCGGACGGCCGCCGTGGTATTGGATACGGAGAGAGGGCAGGAAACGATCGGTTATCTCGGTCAGCTGCATCCGCAAGTACAGCTGGATCATGACCTGGCCGACACGTACGTGATCGAGATCGATCTCGCTCCGCTGTACGATCAAGCCAATTTCGATATCGTCTATCGGACGCTTCCCCGTTACCCGGCGATGCAGCGCGACATTGCGGTCGTGCTTGGATCCGAGGTCGAAGCGGGCAAGCTGACGGACTCCGTACGCAAGACAGCCGGCGAACTGCTGGAATCGGTAAACGTGTTCGACGTATTCACGGGCGAGAAGCTTGGAGCAGGCAGGAAGAGCGTTGCGCTATCGCTCACTTACCGCCATTCCGAGCGTACGCTGACTGACGAAGAGGTTTCGGAACTGCATAGCCGTGTTGTTACAGAGTTGGAACAATCTTTTGCCGCAGAATTGCGCAAATAGGCAGGAGATGGCCGGAGCCGTATCGAATTAGTTCATTGCGAACCGATATCGATGCGGCTTCTTCATGTAGCCCGCTATTAATGCGCCAAACATTACGAGATAACGGGCGAATAGCGCTGAAATTAATGAGAATATGCTCATCGACTTGCATGGCCTTATTCGGATCGGTTATGCTGCGTTAAAGTAAAAAATGGGCGTAATCGGCGAATACCCGAGAACGTACCCGGTTTTCTAACATATGAAATGAATGGATAAGGACTAATTGGCGAGGAGGAGCTGCCTGTATGGATAATGCCGGACGGACACGCGTTACCGTTGATATATTTGGAAATCAATTTCGATTGTCAGGCCACTCGAATCCCGAGTACATAAAGCGGGTAGCCGCCGTGGTCGATGAAAATATGCATAAACTGGCAAAAGGATATCCCCGCTTGGATATACCGAAGCTTGCGATGCTGGCGGCCGTGCAGATGGCGGAGGATGTATTCAGGCTAAGCCGTGAGAACGAGCGGATGCACGAGACGGAAGCGCGTGCGGAAGGACTGGCTGCAGATCTTGAACGCGCCGAGCAATCGGTTGCTTCGCTGCAGAACGAGCTGGAATCTCAGCTGGCCGATGCCGTGGCGGAGCTTGATCGTCAGCGCGAAGCTTCCGAAGTGAAGCTGGCAGGATTGCAGGAGCAGAAGGACGGGGAGCTCTCCCGTCTAAAAGAGCTTCAGCAGAACGAGGTAGAGCGGCTGCAGGCCGAGCGCCAAACCGAGGTAGAGAAGCTGCAGGAAGAGCTTCGGTCGGAAGTCGAACGGCTTGAATTGGAACGCATGACCGAGGTAGAACAGCTGGAAGCCGAGCGTCAATCGCAGGTAGAGCGACTGACAGCCGAACGCCAGGCCGAGGTGGAACGGCTTCAAGCCGAGCGCAAGTCGGAGGCGGAGCGGCTGCAAGCTAAGCTGAAGTCTGAAGTAGAGCGCTTGGAAGCCGAGCGCGAATCGCAGGCAGAACGACTGACAGCCGAACATTTAACCGAGTTGGAACGGCTGCAGGCTGAGCTTCAGTCGGAAGTCGAGCGGCTTGAAATTGAACGCATGACCGAAGTTGAAAAGCTGGAAGCCGATCGTCAATCGGAGGTAGAACGGCTGACAGCGGAGCGTCGGGCTGAAGTGGAGCGCCTGCAGGCCGAACATCAGTCGGAGGCGGAGCGGCTGCAAGCTAAGCTGAAGTCTGAAGTAGAGCGCTTGGAGGCCGATCGTCAATCCGAGGTGGAGCGGCTGCAAGCCGAGCATCAGTCCCTGGTAGAACGGCTGCAGGCCGAGCTGCAAACTGAAGTCGAACGATTGACAGCCGAGCGTCAATCGGAGGTCGAACGGCTGGAAACTCAGCGCAAGACTGAAGTGGAGCAGTTGCAGACCAAGCTTCGGTCGGAAGTCGAGCGGCTGGAAGCTGAGCGTCAAGAGCAGGTGGAACGGCTCCAAGCCGACCGCCGGAACGAGGTAGAACGCCTGCAAGCCGAGCTTGAGAACGCGCAAATCGAACAGCTCATGGAGCTGGAGCGTCTGGAGGCAGAGCTGAAGCGGGAACGCGAGGCGTCGGAAGAGGCATTAGCGCATGTTCGCGCGGCATTGATGGCGGAGCTGGAGCAGCTTCGCGAATCCAGTCAAGCCGAGCTTCAGCGCGTGAACGAGGAACTGGAGCAGACGGTCATCCTCTATAATGACGAGGCTGCAGCCGCCGCAGAGAAGCTGGAGCATGTCCGCGAGGAGGCGCGTGCGCAGCTTGAACGGGCGCGGGAATCCGCACGTCTGGGGCTAGAGGGCGAACGGGAGGCCGCCCGGGCGCAATTGGAGCGTGAACGCGAGCTGGCGGCCGCTGAGCTGGCTAAGCTGCGCGAAGGTCTGGAAGCGGAGCGTGAACGCGTCCTTAAGGAACGGGAAGCCGAGCATGTACGCACGCTCGAGGAGATGCAGTTCGAGCTGCAGCTGGAGCGCGAGGTGCATACGGAATCGGCCGCTGCCGCGATTGAAGAGCTGGTGCGGCTGCGAACCGATTCGGAGGCACAGCTGGAGCAGGCGCAGAAGGCGGCGCGCGAGGGGCTGGAAAGCGAACGCCAAGCGGCGAAGGCACAGCTGGAGCAGGCGCAGAAGACAGCGCGCGAGGGGCTGGAACGCGAGCGCCAAGCGGCGAAGGCACAGCTGGAGCAGGCGCAGAAGGCAGCGCGCGAGGAGCTGGAAAGCGAGCGCCAAGCGGCGAAGGCACAGCTGGAGCAGGCGCAGAAGGCAGCGCGCGAGGAGCTGGAAAGCGAACGCGAGGCGGCCGGTGCGGAGCTGAAGCGGGTCCGTGCGGAACTGGAAGGCGAGCGAGAAACGGTAACCACCGAGCTCGACAGCGTACGTACGGAGCTTGCGGGCGAACGCGAAGCGGCCAGCCTGGAGCTGAGCAGCCTCCGCAGAGAGCTGGAGTCAGAGCGGGCGACCGCCAGCATGCAGCTGGAACGGCTGCGCACGGAATTGAAGGGTGAACGCGAAGCGGCCAGAGCCGATTTGGAACAAGCGGGCATTGAAATAAACAAGCTTCGCGAAGAACATGCCGATGAGCTGAAGCTCGTTCAAGCTGAAGCGCAGGAACAGCTGGAGCAAGCGAACAAGGACGCGCTGAATGAGCAAGCGCGTCTGCGCGAAGAACATGCGCAAGCAGGCTCCGAGGCATCGAAGGCATTGGAGCAAGCGATAGCGGCAGCCAAGCGTAAGCTGGAAGATGAGCGGGAATTGGCGGATGCCGAGCTTGCGCAGGTTAGAGCCGAGCATGTCCAACAGCTGGACCAGGCGAATGAAGCGGCGCGCAATGAGCTGGCGAAGGAACGCGAAGCAGCTGCTCGTATGCTGGCCCAGGAACAGTCGGCCGCTCAGGCCATGCTGGAGCAAGCCTTGCTGGAGAGCGAAGAGCAGGCTGACAAGCTCAAAGGTCAATTCGATAAGGAGCGGCAGTCGCTGGAGCAAGCGAAGCGAGAAGCTGCGGATGAGATTGAACGAGTGCACCGCGGGGAGCTTGAACGTCTGGCAGCCGAGTGGCAGGATGAGCGCAACGGTTTGTCCGCGCAGCTGGATCAGGCGCAGCGTGCGCAGGAAGCCGCAGCAGCAGCTATGTCTAAACGGCAGGAGGAAGCCGACAAGCAGGCGGTTGAATCCGTTGCGAGAGAAGAAGAATTGCGTGCGAGCGCCAAGCGGCTCGAGCAGGTGCTGGCCGAGAGAGAAGAAGCGGTTGCGGAGCTTCAGCGCCAGTTAGCAGAGTTGAAAGTGAAGGAAAATAGACGCAGCCAAGCGCTGCAGCAGCAGGAAAAACAATTGATGAAGCAGCGCGATCAGCTGACCGCCTCGCAGCGTCATAACGATGATGTAGAAAAGCAGGTTAGGCAGCTTACCGAGGTGCGCGACCGGCTGAAATCGGAGCTTGAGCAGCATGCTGCCCGTGAGCGGGAGCTGCGCCGCAAGCTGGACCAAGCAGACCAGCGGGTCGCGGAAGAAAACGGACGCCATGAATCTTCCCTCGCGGAAGGAAGGAAGCGGGTCGAGGAGCTGGAACATCGCGTGGCACTGGCTACCGAGCAGAGCGAGGCGATATTGGCCGAGGCGCGGCGCAGAGCACTCGAGCTTGAAGGTGAAGCTGCGGAAGCCGCCCGGTCGAATGAGAGGGTGCTGAGCGAAGCGAACGCGAAGGTGTCCCGCCTCGAGAAGGAAGCCGCAGAGGCGGCGAGAACGAGGAAGCGGCGCTGAGCGAAGCGAACGCCAAGGTGTCCCGCCTCGAGAAGGAAGCGGCAGAGGCGGCGAGGACGAGGAAGCGGCGCTGAGCGAAGCGAACGCCAAGGTGTCCCGCCTCGAGAAGGAAGCCGCAGAGGCGGCGAAGACGAGAGAAGCGGCGCTGAGCGAAGCGAACGCCAAGGTGTCCCGCCTCGAGAAGGAAGCGGCAGAGGCGGCGAGGACGAGGGAAGCGGCGCTGAGCGAAGCGAACGCCAAGGTGTCCCGCCTCGAGAAGGAAGCGGCAGAGGCGGCGAGGACGAGGGAAGCGGCGCTGAGCGAAGCAAGCGCCAAGGTGTCCCGCCTCGAGAAGGAAGCCGCGGCGGCACGCAGCGAATTCGAGACTGCACTGCAGGAAGCGGCGGTTTCGACGGAAGCGGAGAGCGAGCTGCGGGAGCAGCTCCTTATTACGGAGCAGGAGGCGGACCGGACGAGCGCCCGGGTTCAGCAGCTCACCTTGCGGCTGACGGAGTTGGAGTCGCTGCTGGTGGATTCCGACCGTGACGGCAATAAGCTGCGGCAAGCCCATGAGCGGCTGCAAATCGATCATTCCAAGCTGCAGATCGAGTATTCGAAGCTGCAAACGGAATACAACGAATGGATCGAGCTCATCGAGGAAAGCTAGCATATGCTATGAAAGAGACGCACCGCTCATTTATCGGGATATTACCCGGCAAGTGAGCGGTGCGTCGTTTTGCATATTTGCTAATAAGTTACGATCGTCCCGGTAATGCCGCCTTGAGGCAGCGTCGCCAGCCTGATAATACCCGGGTTAACGAGTGCCGGATCTTTGCCTGTTCGGTGCATCTCGCTGCGGAGGGTGCCGGGATTATACAGATTGGCCAGGATGTTATGGGATTCCTCTTCATCCGCCAGCGTCCGCGTAAACGATTCCAGCCCCGCTTTGGATGCGCTATAGGCCGCATAACCGCCAGCGCCGTTAAAGGCTAAACCCGACGTAATGTTCACGATGCGCCCGTAACGGGCTTGCCGCATGATCGGCAGGACGGCCCGCGTCATAAGAAACGGTCCGGTTAAGTTGATTGCCAGCTGCCGCTCCCATTCTTCGACCGTCAGCTCTCCGACCCGGCCCGGTTCAAATATGGCGGCATTATTAATGAGAACGTCGATCCGACGGAATTTCTCGATTGCCGCTGCGATGGACCGGTTAACCTGCTGCTCATCGGAAACATCCGTCTGGAGGGCGAATACGCTGCCTGGATGCTCCTCCGCGATGAGAGCTGCTGTCTCATCGAGCTTCGACTTGCGCCTTCCAAGAAGAACGACAGCTGCCCCCTTGCGTGCGATCTCAATCGCGGTGGCTCTCCCAAGACCCGTGCCTGCACCGCTGATTACCGCCACGCGTCCATTCATCGCACTCATTTGCGAACAGCTCCTTAAATTGAAAATGGGATGCATCCATCTTAACAAGGTGCCGAGTTCGGGGGAAGAAGGGCGGCCATAAAGGTTTTTTATGCCATTTATAAGGATTCCGCAATTAATCGGTCAGAATCGGGTAATCTCCCCGATCATTATGATAATTTATCGACTCTATCAATAATTCATATAGGAATTATAAAAACCGCTTTCTCCCAATCTAATGGGCAGAAAGCGGTTTTTATGGCCGTCTTGCTTCTATTTATTATTCAACGACAAGCTTGGCGACCATCTTGCTGTGGCCGGTTCCGCACTGGATGTTGCAGCGGAATTCATACTCGCCCGCTTCATCGATCGTAATGACCTTGGAGTCTCCATTACCCAGCTTTACATCCAGATCGGAAATTGCAATACCGTGGATTCCGCTCTCGGATTCAAGCGTCAGCTTGACAGGCTCGCCTTTCTTGATGACGTATTCGGATTTGTCGAATTCCCAGTTGGATGCCTTGATGACGACCTCTTGCGAAGCCGAACCGGTTGTTTCTACGCCAGCATCCTGCTCCGGCGACTTATCGCTATTCTTGTTGTTTGAACCGCAAGCTGCGACAACCATAACGAGCGCAGCGAGCATACAAATGAACAATGCTTTTTTCATCATAAATAATACCCTCCGATTTCCGATATCGAATAATTTTTTTGTACAACTGTTTTGTACATCTATAGTATAGCGTTAATCGGATAAAATGTAGTGTGTAACGATACGGCTCCTTTGAACATTTGATGAACAAACTGCCGATAATTGGCAGCAACAGCGAAAAACCGAGTTTCGACGGCAGGGCGGAACCTCCCGGGAAACTCGGTCTTCTGTGTGGCTTGTGCGCAATCGTCCACGCGGCTAGTCTCGGCTTTCCTGCTTTCGCCCGGCGTCATACGGCGTCGGTATAAACAAATCGACAATCCCGATCACCAGCGCCGCCAGAATCGCTCCAAGCCAAGTGACGGATACGCCGCCGACAATAAACTGTGCAATCCAGATGACGGCGGCGCTTGCGAGGAAGCCGACGATGCCTCTACCGAACGGGGTTACCCGTTTGCCGAAGATGCCCTCGATAATCCAGCCAAGAGCCGCAATTACCAAGGCCAAGAATAGTGCGCTCCAGAAGCCGCCTACGCTGAATTGGGGCACGATAAAACCGACGACCATCAGGACGATCGCGGAAACGATGAAGCGGACAATATGTCCCAGAAACTGCATTCGGAACCCTCCTATGCGTATTTGTAAAGTTTCGGGTGCAACAATTAGTGTTTCCGCTATTTCGAAAGACATGCATGGCAGCTTACGTCATGGCATACGTTGTCAGCTTCGGCTATAATAAGGAACGAGAGGGGTTGTGCTCAACTTGGATACCAAAATATTACAGACACTCGAATTTTCAAAAATCGTACATAAATTGATTCAGCATGCGGCTACATCGCTAGGCAAAGCGGCGGCGGAGGCTGTTCAGCCGAGCTCGGATCTGGAGGAAGTCAAGCTTCGCCTGCAGGCGACCGACGAGGCTTATAAGGCAGACAGGCTGAAGGGTTCAGCTCCCTTCGGCGGCGTTGTCGATATCCGTCCGGCGCTGCTGCGGTCGCGGATCGGAGGCATGCTCAATCCGTCCGAGCTGCTCGAAATTGCGGAGACCATACGAGGCTCCAGACGGGTTAAACGGCACATTATGCAGCTGCATGACGATGACCCGATTCCGCTGCTGGCGGCTCAAGCAGAGCAGCTTACGGAGCATAAAACGCTTGAAGACGCCATTTTTGACTGTATTGACGATCAAGGTACGGTCATGGACAGCGCAAGCGCCGAGCTGGCTTCGATCCGCCGCGAGCTGCGCACCGGGGAAGCGAGGGTCCGCGAGAAGCTGGAGCAGATGGTTCGCTCGTCGTCTGTTCAAAAGATGCTTCAGGATGCGATCGTCACGATTCGCGGCGATCGGTTCGTCATACCCGTTAAGCAGGAATACCGCTCTCACTTTGGCGGTATCGTACATGATCAATCGGGCTCCGGGGCTACGCTGTTCATCGAACCAGAGGCGATTGTCGCAATGAATAACAAGCTTCGCGAGCTTCGTGCGGCAGAAACCCGCGAGATAGAGAAAATACTGCACCGTCTTACTGCGCTAACGGCTGAGTATGTAGAGGATTTGCTGCTCGATCTGGACGTTCTGGGCTGGATCGATTTCGCCTTCGCAAAGGCGCGGCTTGCTCACCAGATGAAGGCGACGCTTCCAATGATGAACGACCGCGGCTTCTTAAAGCTGCGTAAAGGGCGCCATCCTCTTATTGCACCGGAACATGTGGTGCCGACGGATGTCGAGTTGGGGAACAACTATACGGCCATTATCGTTACCGGTCCGAATACGGGCGGCAAGACCGTCTCCTTGAAGACGATCGGCCTGCTCAGCTTGATGGCCATGTCCGGGATGTTCGTCCCGGCGGAGGACGGAAGCCAGCTGTGCGTGTTCGATGCGATCTATGCCGACATTGGCGATGAACAAAGTATCGAACAGAATTTAAGTACATTCTCCAGCCATCTGACGAATATTATACGAATCTTGAAGCACATGACGCCGAAGAGCCTTGTCCTGCTCGACGAGCTTGGCGCCGGCACGGATCCGGCTGAGGGCTCGGCGCTTGCAATCGCCATCCTTGAGCAGATGCACCGGCTGGGCTGCCGTATCGTTGCTACGACTCACTATAGCGAGCTTAAAGCGTATGCCTATAATCGCAAAGGTATCATTAACGCGAGCATGGAATTCGATGTTCAGACTCTTAGTCCCACATACAGGCTGCTTGTCGGCGTTCCCGGACGAAGCAATGCATTCGCGATTGCCGAACGTCTTGGGCTGCAGCGGTCCATCATTGAACATGCCCGGGGAGAAGTCAGCGAGGACGATATGAGGGTTGAGACGATGATCGCCTCGCTGGAGCAGGACCGCCTCGGCGCAGAAGCAGAGCGGCAGACTGCAGAGACGCTGCGTATCGAAATGGAGGCGCAGAATGCCCGCCATGAGGCGGAACGGCTTAAGTTTGACCAGCAGCGGGATAAACTGATCCAGCAGGCGCAGGAGGAAGCCCGTGAGACGATTGCGAAGGCGAAGCGTGAGGCGGAGCAGATCATTGCCGATCTTCGCAAGCTGGCTATGGAAGAAGGAGCCTCCGTTAAGGAGCATAAGCTGATTGAGGCAAGACGCAAGCTGGATGAAGCCGCTCCAGAGCCGCGCAAGCCTGCCAAAGCAGGGAAGGCGAAGGCGGCGAAGCCGCAGCGGATCGAGGCAGGGGATGAGGTCACGGTATACAGCTTGAACCAGCGCGGCCACGTTGTGGAGCTGAGCGGCAATGCTGCAATCGTACAACTCGGGATCATGAAGATGAAGGTCGCCCTCGACGATCTGGAGCTCGTGAAGCGTGTCGAAGCAGCGAAGACGCAGCAGCCGAAGCTTGCGGCTACACTGAAGAGAACGCGCGACGACAATGTTCGGATGGAGCTTGATCTGCGCGGCGATAACTTGGAGGAAGCGATCGTCGAGGTGGATCGTTTTCTGGACGAATCCTTTCTTGCGGGGTTAGGTCAAGTCTATATCATTCATGGGAAGGGGACCGGCATTCTCCGCCAAGGGATCAGTGACTTTCTGCGCAGGCATAAGCATGTGAAGAGCTATAGATTGGGTAATTACGGCGAAGGCGGCTCTGGCGTAACGGTTGCGGAATTAAAGTAATCTCTGGAGAGGAGAACCTTTAATGGAGCAGGAAGTCGACAAATTGTTGAGCAATCCTTATGCAGCGGCACTTGCTTATGTGTCGGTGGCTGTGCTTGCGTTAGTCCTATTTCTGTTTTTATTCGAGTTCGTGACGCGATACGAATGCTGGGAAGAAATTAAGAAAGGCAACGTAGCGGTCGCGATGGCAACCGGAGGAAAAATATTCGGAATTTGCAAC
Source organism: Paenibacillus spongiae (assembly GCF_024734895.1). Lineage (NCBI taxonomy): Bacteria > Bacillati > Bacillota > Bacilli > Caryophanales > Paenibacillaceae > Paenibacillus > Paenibacillus spongiae. Next base: position 5,569,045 of record NZ_CP091430.1, on the reverse strand, counting down.
ATTTTCCACTTTGCCGTGAAAGCCAATGAATCGGTCTATCAGAGCATGGTGTGGGGGACGTTCGGTTTTTTCCTGCTGCTCGTCGCCTATTTTCTGTTCGAGTTTCTGACGCCGGTCTTCCGGATCGATGATGAAATCGGGCGAGATAACCGTGCAGTCGGATTAATTGCGATGGTTATTTCCGTATCGCTTTCATTCGTTATCGGGGCTGCCATAGTTTGAACACAATGAGAGGAAAGGGCGCAAAGCATGAAATATTTATGGGGAATTCTGTTTGCTCTCGCAGCTTTGTTTATTATATTAGGGGTTATTTATCTCATGTAGCAATTGGAGGAAAACGCAATGGATGAACATACGATTTGCCCATGGTGTCAGACGGAGATCGTCTGGGATGAGGAAATTGGGCCGGAGCGGTACTGTCCGCACTGCGAGAATGAGCTGTCCGGTTACCGGACGATGCAGATCGGTATCGACGATAGTGAGGATGATGAGGATGATGAGGATGAAGACGATGAGGAAGAAGTAGAGGAATCCTGGGACTCCGACCGTTCATTCGATGAATCGGCCGGTTCCTTCCTGACCCGGAGCCGCGAGCATCTGATGCTGGAGGAGACGGTAGAGCGCATACTCGACCAGCAGGTTGAGGTACCCGAATGTCCGTCCTGCAGAGAATATATGCTGGAGGTCGGAGTAGAGCATGTAACCGGTTCTCAGTTCAACCCGGCACAATCCGCCGGTCTGAACACACCGCTCCTCACCGCTCCGTTCCGAATCATTCGTTATGTTTGCCCGTCCTGCTTCTCTGTACTGGGAAAGCTGGCACAGGATGACCAAGAGCGTATGGTTCACGTGCTGACGAAGGCGTCGGACGAGAGCAGCTAAGCTAAGAAATTCGTACTGGATTCGACTGGTAACTATAGGAAAACTTCTTGTTAGCGGCATGCATCCTCCCTGTTGGGGGAATCTTACGTCAAGGCACGCAAGATTTCACAAGCAGGAGGGGGATGTAATGTGGGACAAGGCAAATATCCGGTAAAATCCGGATGGTTTACACCCTCCGCGAGAGGGAAATGGAAGCATGAAACCATCGGGAGGACGGACCGCAATCCGGATAGCCGCGTGCTGGACGGGCAATCCATACTGCTGCTGGCGGTGCAGGGCCTGCTCGGAATCGCGAATGCGCTATCGGGTACGTTCGTTCCCGTTTACTTGTGGAAGGCTAGCCAGTCGTTCGCCTTGATCGGCTGGTTTAACTTCAGCCAGTACGCTGTCAGCGGCCTTACGTTCTGGATAGCGGGCAAGTGGGTGAAGGAGCATAATAAGATGAACAGCCTTCGGCTTGGCGTAGCGCTATCGGGGGCCTTTTATTTTACCGTGCTGCTGCTGGGTAAATCGGCGGCGACCTATGCCATCCCGCTTGGCATTCTGAACGGCATCGCACTGGGCTGCTTCTGGCTGTCCTTCAACGTCGTTTATTTTGAAGTGACGGAACCGGGAAACCGGGACCGGTTCAACGGCTGGGCGGGATTTCTCGGATCAGGCGCGGGAATTCTGGCTCCTTGGATTTCGGGAACGATCATTATGCTCAATAAAGGCGAACGGGGCTACACCATTATTTTTACGATTGCGGTTATTATATTCGCGATTGCGGTTATTCTCAGCTTTTGGTTGAAGAAGAGGAAAACCGTGGGGGAATATGAATGGTTGATGGGGATCCGCCAGCTTGCGACCAAAGGCAGTCCGTGGCGGCGCATCGTTCCGTCAATCGCCGCACAAGGCGTACGCGAGAGTGTCTTCATGTTCCTGATTGGCTTGCTCGTCTTCATCGCGACGAACAATGAGCAGAAGCTTGGCAGCTTCTCGCTGATTACCTCGCTGGTTGCACTTGGCAGCTTCTTATTGATCGGCAAGCTGCTGACGCCGTCTAGACGGCGGATCGCTATGCTTATCGGGGCAGCGGCTATCGGCGTATTCGTTCTTCCGCTATTCTGGCCGATGAATTACGGCACGTTATTGGTATTCGGGATCGGTACGGCGATCTTCATGCCGCTATATACCATTCCCATGACCTCGGTCGTATTCGATATGATCGGGCAATCCGAAGAAAGCGCGAAGCAGCGCGAGGAGTTTATTGTGCTTCGAGAAGCGTCGCTGACAATAGGACGTCTTCTTGGGCTATCTTGCTATCTGATCATTCTGCCCTATGCGGACAAAACTCCGCAAGCCATACCGTGGCTGTTGTTCTCCATCGGGCTGTTTCCGTTGATCGGATGGCTGTTCATCCGGACATTCCTGGGCCGCAGCGCCCGTGAAGCTTCATAAATGTATGGCTTAAGTTGTATGGAGGAGGGGAAACAAGAATGGCACGCGTAGTCAATAATATTGCCGAATTGATTGGCGATACCCCGGTGGTTGCCTTGAAGAAACTGACGGGCGATAGCGATGCGGAGGTTCTGGTCAAGCTGGAGCGTTATAATCCGAGCGGCAGCGTCAAGGACCGGGCAGCATTCGCGCTTATAACGGATGCCGAGCAGCGAGGTCTTATCAAGCCGGGCGATACCATCATTGAGCCGACAAGCGGCAATACAGGCATCGGTCTGGCAATGAATGCCGCTGCCAGAGGATATAAGCTTATTCTCGTTCTGCCGGATAATATGACGAAAGAACGAATCGGCTTGTTGAGAGCTTACGGCGCGGAGGTCGTATTGACGCCCGCTGCCGATCGGATGCCCGGTTCAATTCGCAAAGCACAGGAGCTGCAGGCGTCGATTCCGGGCAGCTATATTCCGAACCAGTTCGAGAACCATGCGAACCCCGATATCCACCGGACGACGACGGCGCCTGAGATTATTCGTCAGACCGGAGGCCGTCTGGATGCCTTCGTTGCGACAGCAGGCACCGGCGGTACGATTACCGGAACAGGAGAGACGCTGAAGGCGGCAATTCCCGGTCTGCATATCGCGGTTGTCGAGCCGCTGGGCTCACCGGTATTATCCGGAGGCAAGCCAGGACCGCATAAGCTGGTAGGGACAAGTCCCGGCTTTGTGCCAGCCATTCTTAATACAGCTGTATATGATGAAATTGTACAGGTCTCCGACGATGACGCCCTGCAGACGATGCGAGCTCTGGCCAGAAAGGAAGGTCTGCTGCTTGGGCCGTCATCAGGAGCGGCTGTATGGACAGCGCTGCAGCTGGCACGACGTCTCGGTCAGGGACGCCGGGTATTGTGCATCGCGCCGGATAGCGGCGAACGATATCTAAGTATGGATATCTTCTAATGCAAGGCAAGATTGGACAGGGATCGGCAATCTATTAGTCGGTCCACTGTTTTAATTCTTTCTTGAGAATATTTCGCCGTTCTTGAATGTAGTTTCGGATAATTTGTGGTTCGTTCAAGAAGGTCTCGTAAGGCCATTTCCTCGTAAAATCATCGCGCACCGCTTCCCTTATCCCGCTGTAAATATCTTCGACGACCGGATCCAGCACTTGCACGGTAAAGTGGCTTGCAAGTAATTTATTCAGCAACTTTCGATATTGCTGTCTATACCGCTTGTAGGCCAGTACCCTGCGGGTCAGTTTGTTGAAGCCTTGCACGGGTACTTGATCGTTTCTGCACAATTTGCCGTATGGATTCCTTCCCCATGTTCCCTCGTAATCCCAAGGAATGATGCGATATTGCCCCGTTGGCGTATGTTCATACAGCGAATAATTCTGGTCGAAACCGTCATAATTGTCGGTCAGCACCGCGCCGGCCAGCCATTCAAGATATTGCGTCACATCCAGCCGTTTGGCCAAATAAACCCGCAAAGACTGCTTGACAGGACGGTTGATCCGCTTAATGAAATTTACGAGTCTAAGCTTGGTCGCGTTGCCTCCTTTCATTAATTGATAGCCGGAGAATAAGGAGTTCTTCGTCTGTTTGGTATCCGGGTCGATAAGACTGAAATTCGCGCTGTCATTCGTGGCATAAATGAGCGATTGGGCTGGGATTTCCCGTTTATTAAAGAAGGTGTTGTCGACAGATTCGAGCTCTAAATAGACGCCATGCGGCTGTCCGTTCCAGATCAGCCACATATGCCTCGTTTCCGGTGCAGGCACGCCGATCATATTGAAGAAACGGAATGAAAGCGCATTGCGGATCATCGACGGGTCATCGAATTCAGCATTCCAGTGCAGAATCTGATCGCCGCCATACCGGATTTCATACGATTTCTTCTGATAATTACGGGTATGTCCCCCTCTGAATCTAAGCCGAGCCTCCATTTCAACTCCATCCATTACGAGCGTTACCGGTGCGAATTGGTCACTCCAAACATCCTTCTGCAGCTCCAATAAATCGCTGGGATTAATCGTTATTGAGCGGGTAGGCAGTCCTTCATTGGACATTCGACCATCCCTCCAGGCAAAAAGTAAAGCCTATCGCAAACGATAGGCTTATCAATGATTGCTTTACTTTATGCCGATTGTGCCCATTATGTCACAGCCGTAACTCTTTTAAGAAATAGACGATGGAAGCAAAGGCTTGTTAACGACCGCGAGTACCGCGAGTACCGCGAGTACCGCGAGTACCGCGAGTGCCGCGAGTGCCGCGAGTGCCGCGAGTGCCGCGAGTGCCACGAGTGCCGCGAGTGCCGCGAGTACCGCGAGTACCGCGAGTACCGCGAGTGCCGCGAGTGCCGCGAGTGCCGCGAGTGCCGCGAGTGCCGCGAGTACCGCGAGTGCCGCGAGTGCCGCGAGTGCCGCGAGTGCCGCGAGTACCGCGAGTGCCGCGAGTGCCGCGAGTACCGCGAGTACCGCGAGTGCCGCGAGTACCGCTGACTGTTACTTCAGTTACCTCGGTTACTTCAGTCACTTCAGTTGTCTGCATTTGAATTCCTCCTTTACTAGTCATAATGCAAGCTATGTTGGAATTCTATTTACTGCTTGGGTAAGCGTGCAATCTCATATAAATAGATGTCAATCTAGTAACAATCAATTAGGGGATACATATAAATAGATTATAAATTATCTCCCATGATAGTTTACGGGGAGATAGACAATGGAGGGATGAATGCCGAGGCGAAGCTGATGAAATCTAGATTCGTGGTCGTTAAATCGTTAAGCTCCGATCGTCCTTAGTAACGAGTCTATTCTAATTATGGAGGGATAACATCTATGTATTTTCCATTCGTAAGCAACAAACCGTTCAGTGGTTTCCGTTTTAACCAATCCGCTGGTTCGACAGTAGCGAAGGGTGCTAAAAGCGCGGCTGGCAAGAAAGCAGGAGTAACGCGTGGTACAGATTGCACTCGCGGTACAAAAGGCACTCAAGGTACAAAAGGCACTCATGGTACAAAAGGCACTCATGGTACAAAAGGCACTCATGGTACAAAAGGCACTCGCGGTACAAAAGGCACTCGTGGTACAGAAGGAACTCGCGGTACGCGCGGCACACGCGGTACGTGCGGCACGGGCGGAACTCGTGGTACTCGCGGTACACATGGCACACGCGGTACGGGCGGTGCACGCGGAGCAGCAAGCGCATCCTATCTGAACAAAATGATCGGAATGGGCGTGCAAATTAACCGCGGGGGTCCGGAAGCGGTTCAAGGAACAGTAGCCGGCGTGAGCAATGGATTCTTGGTTCTGCTGTCTTCCGACAACAACAACAATAATAATAACAATAATAACAACAACAACAATAATATGAACATGAGCAACACAAACAACTCGAATACCAAACAATCCGAGAGCGATTACGTTTATATCAACCTTCGTCATGTCAAAAGCGTAACGGAAACATCGAACAAACAAGAAAGCACAGGTATCAAAGCGAACTTCTTGGCAGCCAGCAACTTCAACGGCATTCTTGGCAAACTGAACAAATCTTTCGTACAAATTAACGCCGGAGGCCCTGAGAAAGTCGAAGGATTCGTCGTCGATGCTAGCAATGACTCGCTCCTTCTTCTCGTTCAAGGCGGCAACAACAACAATAACAGCAGCCAAAACCTGGTTCGCATCCCGCTCTATCACATCAAATCGGTTAAAAAAGTAGACCAATATGCGAAGAACAACAAGAACAACAACAACAACAACAATAACAACAATAATGCCAACACATCCAGTTGGAAGAAAGTCGCCGTACGAAAAGCAGTAAAACGTGTATCCCGCCGCACAGGAAAAAAAGGCTGAGCAGCTGAGGGAATCCGCGGCACGCGCTAGAGCAAACGGGGGTTAGCGTGTTAAACCTCTCAAGCGCGTCCGTGGATTCCGGTATCTCTTCATGATCCGCTCATGGAGCAGAAATCCAGTGCTTCCCCTTCCGGCGGTTCCGATTGATAATATCCCGTTCGTGTTCTTCATAGCCCCGCATTCTCCTCCTGAATTCATGTTATCAGCTCGATTACCCGATCGAACGCTGTCACTACTAGTCGGACACTCGTGCGTCATAGTTGATCCGACTCCCTCACCAATAGAAACGGGATCCTATTCATATGACCTTTACTTTCAGGCGAGGCGGCATGTTTGATAGATATGCGTTCCTCGCCTGGCTTGTTGTTCACCTTGATTAGGAAAGCTCATTCTCGTCAGCACACGGGCCGGGTTCTTCACCGGATCCGGCCTTGGGGTGCAGGCGGGTAAAGTCGCGCATGCAACGAATAGGTAGAAAGGAGGTTCACCGTATGAAGTACCGCCATCCGTTATTAGATCAATATGTGGAGCTTAATATATCAGGCAAATCTTTGCCGATCCAAGGCAAGATGATCGACATGGGCCAAGATATTCTGGTCATTCATAACGGTTTGCAATTTCTGTACATTCCGCTCATACATCTTCAGCAATTACGCACCGTGAAGCAGGAAGGCGAGGATCTCGTAATCCCGGAATTTCCGTTTGAGCAGCAGAGCGAGCCGATCTCTTACCGCAAAATTTTAATGAACGCCAAAGGCATGTTCTCGGAATTGTATATTACCGGCAATCAGACGATTCATGGCTATTTGACCAGCGTCATGAACGACTTCTTCGTTTTCTATTCGCCTGTTTACCATACGATCATCGTATCATTGCAGCATCTTAAGTATCTGATTCCATATAATCCGAATGTAACTCCGTACACACTTTCGCCGGCCCAGTTCCCGCTTAAGCCGTCGCCAATGACGCTAGCTCGTACCTTTGACCAGCAGCTGCGCAAATTAATCGGTGAATTCGTTATTCTCGATTTGGGAGAGAATCCAAATAAAATAGGCGTGCTAAAAGGTATCGAACAGAATATGATTGAACTGTCGACCGCAGGCGGCAGCTCGGTTTTCCTGCATTTTGACCATGTGAAGACCGTCCATCTCCCTTAATAGAATTCCATCCCCGGGCTTCTTCTGCAAGGAAGGGGCTCGGATACATATTGCGAATTGTGAAGGGTACACTACTGAAGGCTCATGATTATGGAAAAAAGGAGGGGTTCGAATATGAATATGATGCAGCCCGTAACTGCCAAGGAATTGGAGTATATTGTGGATTCGGTGTCCAACGAGGATATGCTGCTGAAGCAATGCGCCGTTGCCGCAACATCCGCAACGAATCAGGCCATTAAGCAGACCTGCAGCCAAATGATCCAAATGCACCAGCAGCATATCCAGACACTTATTCAATCGATCCAGCAGCATCAATATATGGCGCCGTCACAGCCGCAAAATTGACGTCGCACTTATATAAAAGGAGGTCATAAACTTGTATCAACAACAACAATCGCAGCAGCAGCCGTCGATCCAAACGTTGCTGCCCGATCAGGATATGGCGTATGCGGTGCTAGCCGATTTGAAGAGGGTCGTCCGTGAATACGCAACGGCTGCAACCGAGTCCAGCTGTCCGCAAATTCGTCAAATGTTTACGCAATTGATGAACGACACGCTGCGTATGCAAGGCGACTTGTATAACGTTATGCAGCAGCAGAACATGTATAGCAAAGCGTCCCCGGCGCTTCGTCAAGAGGTGGACAAGCAGCTTCGTCAGCAGCAGCAGATGCAGCAGAAGGAGCAGCAGCATCTTCAGCAGATCGGCCTGGCAGGCCAGCCTATGCAGCAGCAGTTCCAAGCTTATCAGCAGCCGCAATCCCCGCAATACCAGCAATCCCAGCAATACCAACAATACCAACAATATCAATATCGGCCTCAATAACAGCCGTAATCGTACAGCAGACAATCAGCCCGTTTCTCCATCCGGAGGGCCGGGCTGATTTGTTTTTTGCAGTGAGCCAGAAGCTGAAACCACCTGAATTCCGCCCGATGCGGCTGCACTAATTCCTCCGAATAACTGAATGTCCCCTCTGGACTGGATTTATAACCATGCGCGGGCCAGCCGCTCTATTCCTGCCGGGATATCGTTCTCCTTCATTCCTCCAAAACCGAGCAGCACGGTGGAGGCAGGAGCCAGCTCAGGTTTTAAAGCATAGATCGACGTCGGGTAAACATGAACGCCGGCTTGCTTGGCGCTTCTTACGAGCTCTTCCTCGCTCATGCCGTTCTTCACTTTCATGAGCAGATGCAGACCGGAGCCGGCCCCGATAATATCGGCGCTGCTTCCGAACCGGCTGCGGATCGCAACCAGCAATGCATGATGTTTACTGCCGTAAACCTTCCTCATCCTCCTGATGTGGCGTTCGAAATCGCCGGATAGCATGAATTGTTGCAGCGTCTTTTGGAAGACGGTCGAGGCAAGCTGGTCGAAGCTGTGTTTTCGTTGCCGGAACCGCTCCAACAGCTCTGGCGTAAGGATGAGATAGCTCAGCCGCAGAGAAGGGGTCAGCGCTTTGGAGAAGGTGCCGACATATACGACCCGTCCATGATCGTCCAAGCTTTGGAGAGCCGGGATCGGTCTCCCGCCATATCTGAATTCGCCGTCATAATCGTTCTCGATCAGGTAAGCGCCGGTCTGGTTTGCCCAGTCCAGGAGCTTGGTTCTCTTGCCGATCGATAAGGTCATTCCGTATGGGAATTGATGGGAGGGTGTCACATATACGGCTTGGGCGCCGCTTGCATATACATCCTCCATGCGGATGCCGTCGCTCTCTAAGCGCAAGGGGCGCAGGCTGAAGCGGGATTGTTCGAACAGCGCCTTGACCCCGTCATTGACGGCCTCCTCCGCGGCCAGCGTCGAGACGTCGCTCTGGAGCAGCTGGAACAGCAGATCAAGCGAGTGGTACGTACCGGCTCCAATGACGATCTGTTCCGGCGAGCAGCGAATTCCGCGGCTTTGATGCAAATAAGCGCAGACCTCTGTGCGAAGCTCCCGTTCGCCTTGATAATCGCCATATAGGAGCACGCGGTTATTCTCCGGCAGAAAGCATTGGTTCAGCAGCCTTCTCCATTTGGCATAAGGGAAGCGATCCAGATCAACGGTCCCATAGCCAAAATCATAGGCGGTCCCTTCTCCGGCCAATGCATGGTAAGCGCGAGCCGGCGAAGGGAGAACGGGGCTTGATTCCGATGTTTTATTGATGGCAGGGGACAGCGCAGCATCAAGCTCGGCGGCGAACAGTCCTGATCTGGGCCTGCTGTTGACATACCCTTCGGCAAGCAGCTGTTCATAAGCCAGCGCAACCGGCGTACGGCTTACGCCAAGCCGTTCGGAAACGGTGCGGATGGAAGGAAGCTTGCAGCCCGGCGCAATCCGCCCGGCTAATATTTCATCGCGCGTGCTGCGGTAGATTTGAATATACATCGGCTCGTCGGCCGGCATGTTCGGTCTGGACGTTAGATCAGGCATCTCATATCCTCCGTATCATGTAACCGTAAACTGTCACATCAAAAAAATATAATCTGTATATTTTCATAGTGACAATTCTCGAATACGATTAGTTTAACACCCCTTCCGCTGGACGGGAAGGGCGGTAACCATTAGATGAACCGGCGGAAGAGCCGGAAGAAGGAGTATGATCTTCGATGTCGATCGTCTTGCCTCATATCGAAGCGCTAGCCACCTATGCGCTGGGCGAACAACCGCCTGAAGGCGTTCCATCCGTCAAGCTAAACCAGAACGAAAGCCCTTATCCGCCATCGCCTCGCGTGCTGCAGGCGCTTCGCGACATGAGCGAGGAGGAGCTTCGCCGTTATCCCGACGCCGCATGCGTCGAGCTGCGAAAGTCGCTATCCGCGAAGCTCGGCATCGAGGCGGAGCGGATCTTTTGCGGGAACGGATCGAGTGAAATCATTTCGCTTATTTTCAAAGTGTTTATCGGTCCGGGGGGCAGCATCGCATTGCCGGATCCTTCATTCGGGCTGTACCATACCGTGGCGGCCAGCTATCAAGCGGCAAGCAAGGCCGTTCCGACCAGGGAAGACTTCACGGTCGACGTGGACGGGCTGCTGGCAAGCGGTGCGAAGGCGATCGTACTGGTGAATCCGAATGCGCCAACCGGTCTGCTGCTCAGCTCCGGCGAGGTGGAACGGCTTGTGAGCGGATTTCCGGGCCTCGTGGTCATCGATGAAGCTTACATCGATTTTGCGGAGCCGGGCGCATCCTCGCTAGAGCTGCTATCCAAGTATTCAAATGTGATGATACTTCGAACTTTTTCTAAAGCTTATGCGCTGTGCGGCGCACGTGTCGGCTACTGCATGGCGGACCGCTCCCTGATCGAAGCGCTTGAGAAGGGACGGGATATTTATAATGTGAATGCGATCAGCCGTAAGCTGGCCGTCGCGGCAATCGAGGATGCCGGCTATGTGAACGACACGATTGCCCGGTCCAACCGGAGCCGGAGCGAGCTTACAGCACGGCTGCGGAAGATGGGCTTCGATGTGCTGCCTTCGCAGACTAATTTCGTGCTTTGCGCGCCTCCGGTACAAGAGGGAATAACGGCCAAGCATATTGAAGAGCGGCTGACCGAGGCTCATATATTCGTCCGCCATTTCGACCATCCGCGCCTTCGCGGCATGCTGCGGATTTCCATTGGCACGGAGTCCGAGATCCAGCAGCTGCTTTCGGAGCTTGTCCGGATCTTGGCGTAACCCGCCGTATTTACCGGATCGCCGGCAGATGGGGACGATCGTAAGCTTTATTTCCGCTTTGCAGGAAACTTGGATTCGTTGTAATATAGAGCTTATAAAATTATTGCGCATACTGCAAAAAATAGGCTTCGTCCTTGCGCAATAAATTTGACTTGAAGCATGTTACCGGGAGGTATTGACGATGAGTGAGCTGAAGATGAAAATACTAGAGCTGCTTAAAGAGGACGCGCGCCGCACGGCGGAGTTGATCGCAACGATGCTGGATGTGACGGCGGCCGAAGTGAAGCAGGCGATTGCGGAGATGGAGCAGGACCATGTCATCGTCAAATATGCGACCGTCGCCAATTGGAGCAAGGTAGACGACGAGAAGGTTACCGCGTTGATCGAAGTGCAAATAACGCCGGAACGCGGCCGTGGATTTGAAGGGATCGCGGAACGGATTTATTTATATCCGGAAGTGAAGTCGGTCTATTTGATGTCCGGCGCCTATGATTTGCTTGTCGAGGTGGAAGGGAAGAACTTGAAGGAAGTGGCTTCCTTCGTCTCCAACAGACTGTCTCCGATTGATGCGGTATTATCGACGAAGACGTTCTTTATTCTGAAAAAATACAAACAGGACGGCATTATATTCGAGGAGCATGAGGTTGACCAACGTCTCCCCATTTCGCCGTGAAAGGTGATGCGCGATGATTAAAGACGAAGAAAGATCAATGAACGCAACCGTCCGCCGCGCATCGATGGCTGACTATTTGGCTCCCGGCGCTCGATCGATGAAACCTTCCGGCATTCGCCGGTTTTTCGATTTGGCGGCAGGCCGCAAAGATATAATAACGCTCGGCGTAGGGGAGCCCGATTTCGTAACGCCATGGCATGTGCGTGAAGCATGCGTATACGCCCTTGAGATGGGCAAGACGCAATACACGTCGAACGCCGGCATGCCCGAGCTTCGGGAAGAGATCGGGAACTATCTGTATAACCAATTCGATGTCGCGTATGACCCGGCTCAAGAAATTCTGGTGACGGTTGGCGGCAGCGAAGCGATTGACCTTGCGCTCCGCGCGCTTATTACGCCCGGAGATGAAATTCTCGTGCCGGAGCCCTGCTATATTTCCTATTCGCCAATTACGTCGCTAAGCGGCGGTGTTCCGGTCGGGATCGAGACCTTCGCGGAGGATCACTTCAAGCTGAAGGCGGAATCGTTGAAGGCCGCCATTACACCTCGTTCGAAGGTGCTTATCGTATGTTATCCGAGCAACCCGACGGGCGGAATCATGACGTACGAAGACTGGCTGCCGATTGCCAAGGTTATCGAGGAGAATGATTTGATCGTCATCTCTGACGAGATCTATGCCGAGCTCACCTATGGCACGAAGCATGTCAGCCTGGCTTCAATGCCGGGCATGAAGGACCGGACCATTCTGGTCAGCGGCTTCTCCAAAGCGTTCGCCATGACGGGATGGCGGATGGGTTATGCATGCGCACATCCGGAACTCATAAGCGCGATGCTGAAGATTCATCAATATACCATCATGTGCGCGCCGATTATGGGTCAAGTGGCCGCGCTCGAAGCGCTCCGGAACGGGAAGGACGAGAAAGACCGTATGGTTGAAGCATACAACCAGCGGCGCAGGCTGATCGTTCACGGCTTCCGTGAGATCGGGCTGGAATGCCATGAACCGCAGGGCGCATTCTACGCGTTCCCTTCCATTAAATCGACCGGGCTCAGCTCGGAGCAATTCTCCACGCGACTGTTGAACGAAGCCAACGTGGCGGCTGTGCCTGGAGATGTGTTCGGAATGGGCGGCGAAGGCCATTTGCGGTGCTCCTACGCCACTTCCGTGAACCAATTGACGGAAGCTATTGAACGGATCGGGCGATTTGTCGATAAACTGAAAGCCGAGTAGGACGTATATATTCAGAAGCGTTATGGCTAGTTATCCATTAGCAAGCTTTTGAGCATAGGATATTGCGCAGGCACGGTATGGTTTGACTCACGTAACGAGAAGGAGGAATGACAGTGGCTTATGCGGATTATGGATTCTCGTTTCTCAGCGACCCGGGTACCATGCAAGCAAAGCAGTACACCTCATCATCCATTCGAGTTTTAGAGGACGAAATTTACACGCTGCGCAAACTAATGGAACAATCGTATCTCGAACATAAGACATTCAGCTCCGACAACGTGATCGATCTGAGCCGGAAGCTGGACGTCAAAATCAACGAATATATGAGATTTATGCGTTGGCGCAAGAGCCACGGCAGCACGATGAACGGAATCGTTTCGAGAAGTCCCTAGTAAGGGGCTTCTTTTCATGTGCAAAGCTGTTTCTATAATCCGTCGCCGGTATAAGGATATTTTCTAATAGGCTGTCCTTTGTGCTATAGTGTTCATAGAATTTGTTTGTGGAGGGATTATGTTGCAGCGTATGCCGAAGAAAACCCGCATTACTGGAATTCTACTCCTTATGTTGTTATTGTCCTCAGTTCTGAGCGCATGCGGATCAAAAGCCGATTTTACGCTATTTATGATGCCAAGAGAGTATCTGCAGGACGGCGTTACGACGAAGCTCGAAGAGAAACTGCAGAGTGCATTCGGCGAAGAGAAAAAGATCGCGGTTCACGGCACATCCATGTACAACGACCAGAAGATGATCGTAGAACTGGCTGCCGGCGGCAATGGCATTATGGTGCTGCCTAAGGAAGTGCTCGAGAACATGCTGCAGCAAGGCCCGGCTGTTCAGCTGGACGAATGGTTTAAAGCGGAGGACTATCCTGAAGGCGTCATGGAGAGTATCGTTCTGGGCGAAGATGACAAAGAGAAGAAAATAACCGGCTTGTTCGCAATCCCGGTCGAGAAGATTCCTGTGCTGCAGGAAGCCGGCTACAAGGAGAAGGATATGTTTATGTTCATCCCGGCGAATGCTCCTGATCAGGAATTGTCCGTCGAGGTATTAAAGGAGATTGTAAAACCATGAAGCTCTATACACGATCAGGAGACGGAGGCCAAACATCCGTCATTGGCGGCCGCGTCAGTAAAGACGATAACCGCGTGGAAGCATACGGCACGCTTGACGAATTGAATTCGTTTGTCGGACAAGCTGCGGCTGTCGCAGGGGCGACAGGGGAATTGGACGAGCTCGCAACTGAGCTGATTGAGATCATGCAGGAGCTGTTTGATTGCGGTTCCGATCTGGCCTTCGCCGATCCGGAGGGACGCACCTTCAAGATCACGGCCGAACCGGCGGTGCGCCTTGAAGGCTGGATCGATGCGCATGTGGAGCAAGCGCCCGAGATTACTAAATTTATATTGCCTGGCGGCAGCGAAACATCGGCCCTGCTTCATGTATGCCGGACCGTATGCCGCAGAGCGGAGCGGCGCATCGTAACGCTCTCCGGCGACATGGCAATCAACGAGGACGTTCTGAAATATGTCAACCGGCTGTCCGATTATTTCTTTGCGGCGGCCAGGTCGGCCAATGCCAAGCTAGGCGTGCCGGATACGGAATATGTGCGCAGCGCGGACGTATTCAAGAAACGGAAGTGAGCATGAAATATTATGAACCGCTTGCCGTACACGTCAAGCCCGAAGAGGATGGGATGACCGTACGGAAGGTGCTGGAACGAAATCTCGGCGTGTCCCGCAAGCTGCTCTCTCGCTTGAAGCTGACCGATGAAGGCATCACGGTCAATGGCTGTCGCGTCTATACGTCCTCGCGCGTGAAGCAGGGGGATTGCATCGAGCTTCGAATGGAGCAGGAACGATCGGACGATATTCTGCCGGAGGCTATACCGCTCGATATCGTATATGAGGACCGGGACCTGCTTATTCTCAACAAGCCGCCGGGGATCGTCGTTCATCCGACCCACGGCCACTACACGGGGACGCTTGCCAATGGCGTCGTCCATCATTGGCAGCAGCGCGGCGAGCTCGTTCGATTTCGTCCGATACACCGATTGGATCAAGACACCTCCGGCCTGCTGGCCATTGCCAAGAATCCGTACATCCATCAGCAGCTATCCGAGCAAATGCATGCGGGAGACGTATATAAGTCTTACCTCGCTTATGTGTACAACGCTCCGGTCGATGTGAAGGGGACGGTGGACGCTCCGATCGACCGGGATCCCGACTCGCCTCATGTCCGAACCGTTCTTGCGAGCGGCTATCCTTCGGTTACCCATTATGAGACCGCAGCGATTTACCGCGGCGGCGAAGCCGCCAAAGTCAAGCTGAAGCTGGAAACCGGTCGCACGCACCAGATCCGCGTCCATATGAAGCATATCGGCTGCCCGTTAATCGGCGACGGCCTGTACGGCTATGCCGGAAACCCTGCTGACGGCGGAAGCCAGGAGCTGGAAGCTGCCGTTAGCCGGCAAGCGCTGCATGCGGCTGTTCTCGGAATGACGCATCCGATCAGCCGCAAATGGCTCGAATGGGAGGCGCCGCTCCCGGAAGATCTGCGCAAGCTGGAAGCGATGCTGAAGGCAACGAACGAATAGGAGTTGTAAGGTGATGAAGAAGTCAAACCGATTGACGGTATACGAATATCCGCGCTGCGGAACCTGCCGCAGCGCAAGCAAATGGCTGAAAGCCAAAGGCTATGAGATCGAAGCGCATAACATATTTGAAACGGCTCCCCCTGCCGAGACGATTGAAGAGCTCATTGCGAAGAGCGGGCTGGATATTAAGAAGTTTTTCAATACGTCCGGCGAGGTCTATAAGGAATTGGGGCTAAAGGACAAGCTTGCCGGAATGAGCCACAGGGAGAAGGTGGAGCTGCTGGCTTCGAATGGCCGCTTAATTAGGCGGCCGATCGTCGTAGATGGCGACCGAATTACCGTTGGCTTCAAAGAAGACGAATATGACCGGGTATGGGACTAGCGGAAGCTGGCGGAACGAACGGATTGGAAGCAGGGAGGCTCATACTGTGATGACGAAACAATGGCGGGCCGATCGGCTTGGACGGCTGGGCTCGTCTATTTTTGCAGAAGTGGACGATTGGAAGCGGGAAGCGCGCCAGGGCGGGCTGGAGGTCATCGACCTAAGCATCGGAAGCCCGGATGCGCCGCCATCCGACACGATTCGCAGAACGCTTGCCGAAGCGGCGCTGCGGCCGGATTCATATGCTTACCCGGGCTCGAAAGGGAGCCCGGCTTTTCTTCATAAAGCGGCCGAATGGCTGGCTTGCCGGTTTGGCGTGCAGGTGGATCCGGAGCAGGAGTTATTGTCGCTTATGGGATCGCAGGATGGTCTGGGCCATTTGGCGTTAGCGCTCTGTAATCCGGGGGATATCGCGCTCATTCCGGATCCGGGCTACCCGGTCTACGCTGCCGGCTTGGCGGTTGCGGACGTAGAGCCATACTTCATGCCGCTGAAAGCGGAGAACCGGTTCCTGCCTGACTTTAGCCGGATTCCCGAAGAAGTGTGGCAGCGAGCGAAATTTATGCTGTTGAACTATCCCAGCAATCCCGTATCGGCTGTCGCAGATCTCGCCTTCTTCCAAGAAGCGGTCGCGGTCGCGAAACGGCACGGCGTGCTGATCGTTCACGACTTGGCCTATTCGGAGATGGCATTCGACGGATGCCGACCGCCGAGCATTCTTCAGGTGCAGGGAGCCATGGAGACTGCAGTGGAATTTCATTCGCTCTCCAAGAGCTTCAATATGGCCGGCAGCAGGATCGGTTTCCTCGCCGGCAATCGGGATGCTATAAGCGCGTTGAGAGAGCTGAAGGCCAATATCGACTACGGAATCTTCATCCCTGTTCAAGAGGCCGCAATTGCGGCACTCGATGAGGATATACGGGGCGTGAATGAGCCGGTAGCCGCACTGTACCAGCAGCGGAGGGATATCCTGCTGCAGGCGCTGAAGGCCGAAGGCTGGGACATTCCGGTTCCGAAGGCGACCATGTTTGTCTGGGCGCCGCTTCCCGTTATGGGATGGGAACTGTCGGAAGGTTGGAGTTCCCGTCGAATTTCCCGGGAAATGTTAATTCGCAAGGGCGTTGCGGTTATTCCAGGCGATGCGTTCGGTCAGGAGGGCGAAGGCTACGTGCGGATCGCTCTGGTGAAGGATGAGAAGCTGCTTATGGAAGCGGCCAGACGGATCGGCCAGTTTATCCGCGGGCAGTAGACGGCATTACGCAGCGGGCCAGTTAAGATCCTATCCATTATTTACAGGGGAGGCAACCCCTTATTTTATGGCTAAGCCGAGAACACTCACGTCAGGATCTCTGGAATCCTTCTTATTTTGTGGCAACGGTTAGCGAGCACACAGAAACCCAAATACGTGAATCCATTCAAAATGAGAAAGTGAGGTGAAATGACATGATAGTCAACAAAGCCTACAAATTCCGTATTTACCCTAGCCAAGAACAACAAACACGAATCAACAAAACAATCGGTTGTTCTCGATTTGTGTACAATCACTTTTTAAAGAAATGGAACGACACCTACAGGGAAACGGGCAAAGGCTTGTCGTACAAAGCATGTTCTGCCGAGCTACCTTCACTAAAGGCAGAATACGACTGATTAAGAGATGTAGACTCCATTGCTGTCCAGACTTCGGTGAAAAACCTTGCCGAAGCCTATACCCGATTCTTCAAGAAACAGAACGCTGCGCCACAATTCAAAGGGAAACGAAACAAAGTTCAATCGTACACCACCAAACAAACCAATGGTAACATTGCGATTAGTGGGAATAAAATCAAACTGCCTAAACTTGGTTTTGTGCGTTTTGCGAAATGTCGTGAAGTGGAGGGACGAATTGTTAACGCTACAATCAGACGTAATCCCTCTGGCACGTTTTTCGTGTCTGTACTAGCAGAAGTCGACATACAGCCGCTTCCAAAGACAGGTGCAGAAGTAGGCATTGACTTAGGGTTAAAAGATTTTGCCATTCTATCCAATGGTGAAGTGTTTGGCAATCCAAAGTTCCTGCGGACGATGGAGCAGAGACTTGCTCGTGAGCAACGTATCTTATCCAGACGTGTGAAAGGTTCTTCCAATTGGAACAAACAACGAATCAAAGTTGCTCGAATTCACGAGAAAATTGCCCATGCACGAACAGACTACTTGCAAAAGATATCAACGCATATTGTCAAAAACCACGACATCATTGCGATTGAAGATTTGCAGGTATCGAACATGATGAAGAATCATAAACTTGCCAAAGCGATCAGTGAAGTATCGTGGTACCAATTCAGAACCATGTTGGAATATAAATCCAAGTGGTACAAGCGTACCGTAGTGGCAACCGGGAAAACCTATGCGTCTTCCCAGCTCTGCTCAAACTGTGGATACCAGAACAAAGATGTGAAACAGCTAAACTTACGTGAATGGGACTGCCCAAGTTGCGGGGCACACCATGACAGGGATATGAACGCAAGTAAAAATATACTTGCCGAAGGTAAAAGACTGCTCTCTGCATAATTGCAGTAACCGTAGGAACGACGGGGATAGCCTAATCCATTAGAAACCGTTAGGTTTCCGTACTTAGGAATCTCGTCACTTTAGTGATGAGAGGTTCAAAGAAAAAATGCTATAATGAGAGAAAACAAATGGGAGCGATTACCCGTGTCTGAACTGAATAAAGAGAAGCAACCGCCGGATAGTAGGGTGCTGATTGTGGATGGAATGGCCCTATTGTTCCGTGCCTTCTATGGAACATCCTATACGGGTTATATCCGCAAAACGAAAGCAGGACTGCCTACTAACGCCGTTTACGGCTTCATTCAATACTTCTTCGATGCCATCGAGACGTTTAAACCTACCCATGTGATCTGCTGCTGGGATATGGGAAGCAGCACGTTCCGCAACGAAAGCTATCCGGAGTATAAACAAAATCGCATGGAAGCGCCTCTGGAGCTCATTCCCCAGTTCGATCTGGTGAAAGAGGTCGTAACCGAGATGGGCGTGCCCAATGTCGGATTAGCGGGCTATGAAGCGGATGACTGCATAGGAACCCTATCCGCGCAGCTGGGGACAGATGCGGATGTCTACATCCTGACAGGCGATCATGATATGCTGCAGCTCATTAACGAGCGGGTCAAGGTCGTTATTATGAAGAAAGGCCGGTCCAATTACGCGGTCTATGATTTGGAAACGCTGCTGTCCGAGAAGCAGTTAACGCCGCTCCAGGTCATCGATATGAAGGGATTCATGGGCGACACCGCGGATAACTATCCGGGCGTCAAAGGAATCGGCGAAAAAACGGCGCTCAAACTGCTTCTGGAGTATAAATCCATAGAGGGCTGCCTGGAATGTCTGGACCAGCTTCCCAAGAGCGTGAAGGCCAAGATATCGGCGAACCTGGATATGCTCCATCTATCGCGCGATCTTGCGCGAATCCGGCTTGACGTGCCTATCGCGTGCAGCCTGTCAGAATGTCTATGGGATCTGCAGCGAGAAGCAGCGGCAAGGAAGTTTGAAGAGCTCGAATTCGGCAGTTTAGTCAAGGTGCTAGGTGAAATAGAAGAAGAGATCGATCTGTTCACGCTAACCGTGAATGAAGCAGCGGCTTCGAGAGAGGAAACGTAATCCTGAATCATTTCGTCGATCTATAAGAAGAGGGGCTTTCTATCGTTAACGCAGTTGACGGTAGAAAGCCTTTTTTTGCTGCGTACGATTACGTGATTATTGATCTGCTTCAGGATCGTTTCATGTGCTTCTAAGCTTTCATTAAGGTTCGTCAATTAGAATAGGTCTGCTGATTACGCGAATAAGCCTGACTTAAAGGGGCGGACCAATTGAGAATTTTAGTGATCGAAGATGACCGTCCGCTGCTGGATGCCGTGACGACGCTGCTTAAGGAAGAAGCGTACCAGGTCGATGAGGCGGACAATGGCCCGGACGGTTTGTATTTGGCGCAGCAGCGTATCCATGATTTGATCGTACTGGACGTGATGCTTCCCGGCATGAGCGGCTTGTCCGTTCTGAGTGAGCTAAGGTCGCAGGGGGTATCGATGCCCGTCCTGCTGCTTACGGCGCGCGACAGCGTAGAGGATCGCGTGCAGGGGCTGGACGGCGGCGCAGACGATTATCTGGTCAAGCCGTTTGCGACGCCTGAGCTGCTGGCACGCATCAGAGTATTGCTGCGCCGGTTTTCTCTCGGGGCGCCGGACGGCGAGCTCCACTACGGACAGCTTACCGTAAAGTGTCCATTCATGGAGGGCTATGCGGACGGAGTGCCTTTGAAGCTTACATTAAAAGAATATGAGCTGATGGAGTACTTTCTGCTCAATCGGGAGCAGATTCTGACGAAAAATCAGCTGCTTGACCGGGTATGGGGAATCGACTCGGAAGCAGGCTTGGGGGTCGTCGACGTCTATGTCCATTATTTGCGCAAGAAATTGGCCCCTTCCGGATGCGACCGTTTTATCCATACGATTCGCGGAGTCGGTTACATGTTAAAGGAGAAAAGCTGATGTTCAATCGTATCCGAGTACAGCTGACGATCCGTAATGCTGCGGTTCTGTGCGTCATTCTGGTCACGTTAAACCTGTCCATATTTTTTATTATGAAGAAGATGCTGTTCGCCCAAATCGATCTATCCATCACGCGCTTCAGAGATCAAATGGCCGTGTCCGTTCCTGACATGTCGGCGACCGCGGGAACATCCAATATGAAAAGCGTCATCTACCGCGTCGACCAGATGGATCGCCCGATTATCCAGTTGTTCTGGACAAAGGATAATCAGATCGTTCCGATGTTGAGCAGCAGGGAGTTTAGCGATGAGCATCTGGAGCAGCTCCTGCCGAAACGGTTCGGGTCATCGCCGGAGACGGTAAAGGTAAACAACCAATATTTCCGGGTGCTGAATGTAGATAGCCCTGGCATTTCGGCGGTGAACGTCGATGGAACCTCCTATAAGATCACGACGCAGCAGCTGCTCAGCAACGTTTCCGCTGAGATTGACATGCTCCTTCAGCTGCGCAACATTCTGTTGTTCGGCGGCAGCATCGGGCTGTTTGCCGCGGTAGCAGCCGGATTTTACTTGGCGAATCGTTCTCTTATTCCGATCCGCCGCTCGCTGGAGAAGCAGCAGCAGTTCGTATCGGACGCCTCCCATGAACTGCGGACGCCGCTTGCCGTCATCCAGGCGCACACGGAGCTTCTGCTGCGGCATCCCGATCATACGATCGAGCAGGACAGCAAGCATATTTCCAATGTTCTGCAGGAAGCCCGGCGAATGAGCAAGCTGGTCGGGGGGCTGCTGACGTTGGCCAGAACCGATTCGAACCAGCTTGAGCTGGAGCGCAAGCCGGTTCAATTCGACCGGATTGTTCAGGAAAGCGTGAACAAGATGCAGATGCTGGCCGAGGTGAAGGACATTATTCTACATACCGAAATCGACTCGCCTATTCCGATGGAAGCCGATGAGGAGCGACTGCACCAGCTGCTTGTGACCGTGCTCGACAATGCGGTCAAATATACGCCGGAAGGCGGCGTTGTCCGCATTATTTGCAATAAATTGGCCCACTCTGTACAGCTCGAGGTGGAGGATACCGGAGTCGGTATCGCGCCCGACGATTTGCCGCATGTCTTCGACCGGTTCTACCGCGGCGACAAGGCCCGGACGCGGCAGGAAGGCGGAACCGGATTGGGCCTTGCCATCGCCAAATGGATCGTGGAGCGGCATGGAGGCCGGATTCGGCTAGAAAGCAAGCCGCTGATCGGAACCCGTGTTTATATTTCATTGCCGCTATAATGCGGCAGCTACCTCTATCAGACAGGACAGTTAAGGGTCTCCATCCTTGACTGTCTTTTTTATGCTCCGCTTACTGTATTTTAAGCAAACGTTCAGCTTCTCTAACCGATTTCTAAAGAATCGCCACCATACTTGGGATGAATCTATTAACCCGGAGGGTGATCGAGTGAGGAAGAATTGGATGAGGAACGTAGGGCTGCTGACATGCGCCTTCGTATTCGCGGCTGTCATGTCGGCATGTACGACGCAAGGAGGCAAAGAGGGAGCGGAAATAAGCGGCTTGGACAGGGAGGACAAGGGATCGCTGAAGGTTGCCTATTTTAACGAAGAAGCCTTCTTTATGCAGTATGGCAATGCATTTCAGGCGATGTATCCCAATATCCAGCTGGAAGTTGTCTCGACCGAATCCGTATTCAATGCTGAGGACCCGGTATCCGAAATGGAAAAGCTTCTCAAGGAACAACAGCCGGATGCGCTGTATTTAACGGAAGAGCAGTATGCCGAGTTTGCAAAGAAGGGACTATTATATGATCTGGACGCCGTCGTCAAACAGGATCAGTTCGACCTGGACAGCTTCCAGCCTTCCGTCATCGAGCTGCTCAAAGCACGGGGAGGGGGCAAGTTATACGGGCTGAGTCCGAGCTTCTCCAGTCAAGTGCTCTATTATAACAAAGATTTGTTCGACCAATACGGCATTCCTTATCCTACGGACGGCATGAGCTGGGATGAGGTCATGCAGCTGGCTGAGCGCTTCCCCGTCAAGAAAGACGGAGACGATGCCTTGTTCGGCTTGTTCCAGTCCTCCCAGACAGTGGATCCGTTCGAGCTGATCCGCACGATCGGCGAAGCGAAAGGGCTGATCTATGCGGATGCGGATGCCGGAACCGTGTCCATCGAATCGCCGGAGTGGAAGGCGATCTTCCAGTCGGTCATCGACGGTTATAAATCGGGCAGCATCTCGATGCCGGCAGCCGACAGCGGAAACATGGGAGGAGCCGTCATGATGCGCAGCATGGGAGGCAAAGGAACGATTCGAATCGGCGGAGACTCGATGCGCTTCATGTCCGGTCAGGCTGCGATGACTATCGACGGACCGATGATTATGAACCTCCTGGGCATGAATACGAAGATGGGCGCGCAAGGCGCGGTCAAGGCGGATAGCGGCTCCAGCTCCGCGATGAAGACGCTTGAGAGCCCATTCAAAGAGATTAATTGGGATGTCGTAACGCTTCCTGTCGATCCTTCCCAGCCTGACGTTGCGGGGAGTCTAAGCCTGGACAGCGTGTTCTCGATCAACGCGTCCTCCGAGAGCTTGCCCGCCGCGTGGGAGTTCGTGAAGTACGCCAATGGAGAGCAGCTGGCCAAGACAGGCTCGAAGTCATCCCCTTCGTTATCGTCGCGAACCGCATTCAAGAAAACGGAAGAGGGGAAAAACATCGACGCTTTCTATGCGCTGCAAGCCAATACGCAGCTTCTGCTCCGGACGCTGCCCGAAGGATTCACCGATTCATTCGCCGAGCTGGCATCCGGCCAGATCAAAAAGGCGGTGGAAGGAGCGCAAACCGTGGACGATGCCCTTAAGGCGATCCAAACTGGGGGGCAGGATCTCCTGACTAAAGCGAAAGTGGAAGCGGGACAAGAGTAATGGCTGAGAGGACGGAGATGCCATGCCATGAAGTGCGAAACGTGCACAGAAGCTTCTGGACCGGCGGTCAGCGGGTCGATGTATTGAGAGGGATCGAGATGTCGGTTGCATCCGGCGCCCTTACGATGCTCCGGGGACGTTCAGGCTCAGGGAAGACAACGCTCCTTAACTTGATGGGAGGTCTCGACCGGCCATCGGCGGGTGAAGTGATGTTTAAGAATCGCGCGATCCATCAATGGAGTGACAGACGGCTGACTGTCATGCGGCGGCAGGAGATCGGGTATATCTTCCAAACCTTCGCCCTGATGCCGCTGCTAACAGCCTGGGAGAATGTTGAGCTTAGCTTGCGGATGGCAGGTATTTCACGGACACAATGGAAGGACAGGGTGGCCCGGTGTCTGGAATTGGTGGGCTTGACGAAGCGGATACACCATCGCCCGTTCGAGCTGTCAGGCGGCGAACAGCAGCGTGTGGCGATTGCCAAAGCGATCGCTCACCGGCCTCTGCTCCTGCTGGCAGACGAGCCGACGGCAGAGCTTGATTCGCACATGGCGTCGCATATTATCGCGATATTTCGGGATATCGTGGAGGCAGAAGGAATTGCGATCTGCATGACCACACATGATTCTACTTTATGGGGGGCGGCAGATGTTGTCTATCAAATGGCCGATGGCCGCATCGTTACGGAATAGAAGGATGGGATCGGCATGCCGGCTGCTGGCTGCGGCGGCGAGCATATCCATCCTCGCAGGCTGTTCCCTGCTTCCGCAGGAGGAAGAATTGGAGAAGCTGCCTGCGATTCAAATCCCGAAGATATCGCAGAAGCCGGAATATTCGGTTAAGCGCGGAACCCTTGAGCTGAAAGTGAGCGGATCCGGCAAGCTGATGTCCGAGCGGGAGGAGATTCTCTATTTTACGGAAGACAATCAACGAATTACGGATGTTTACGTGAAGGCCGGGGACAAGGTGAAGAAGGGTCAGGTGCTGGCCGAGCTCGATACGGGCAATATGAAAAATCAAATCCTTCGTAAAGAGATCGAGCTGGAGAAGACCGGGCTGGATTTGAAGGAATTGCTGCGAGAAGCGTCCGGAGACAATGAAATTCTGCTCCGCAAGCAAGAGCTCGAATACAAATTGCAGAAGGAAGAACTGGCTGAATTGCAAAGTGCGCTCGCCGATTCGAAATTGACGGCTCCCTATGACGGTACGATTGTCAGTTTTACAGCCGAGAAAGGCGATATGACGAAGTCGTACGAGAAGGTCGGCCAAATCGCGGATATGGACGCTCTCGTCGTTGCGGTCCAATTCAGCTCGGGCGATCTAAAGCATATTGCCCCGGGGATGGAAACGGTAGTCGGGATCAACACGGCCGGCGACCATATGGGAAAGGTAAGAAGACTGCCTGTAAGCGGAAGCCAGCAGGAGGAAGACTCGTTAGATTCATATGCCCTGATCGATCTGAAGAAGCTGCCCGAGAGCGTCCAGCACGGTACGCCGTTATCCGCTTCCGTCATCATCGAACGACAGGAGAATGCGTTGTATATTCCAAGCGCAGCCCTTCGGAAGCAGAATGGCCGCCATTACGTGCTTGTATCCAATGCCGATGGCAGCAAGGGCGAGGTGGACGTAGAAATCGGCGTACAAACGGTCACGGATGTGGAAATCATTAAAGGGCTTAAGGAAGGCCAGAAGGTCGTGGGGAAATAATGCGGATCATCGTCTATCTTCTCCTGAAAATGTGGCAAAACCGCTGGTTTACGCTCACAACGCTGCTTGGTTTGACTGTGGCGGCGGCGTTCGCGATGAGCATACCGATGTATGCCGACGGCACGTTGAAGCGGCTTGTTGCGAAGTCTCTTCAGGAAGAGACGAAAGGACTGCCTGCAGCATCTCTCTATATCAAATATCAATCGGGAGGGATGGAAGGCACCGACTTGGACGGGCTGGGAGAGGCGGACCGCTGGATCACCGGGGAACTCCCCGGACGTATCGGATTTCCGGCTGAAGCCTTCTCAAACCGTCTCAGCCTCCCCGCTTCAACGGTACGATCTGCGCAAACAGGCGCAGGCAGCGCTTCGAGCCGTTTAGTTCGCATGGAGCTCGCCGCGCAGAGCGGCATGACGGATCGGATCGAACTGACGGAAGGGAAGCTGCCCCGGGATAGTAATCAAGGAGAAGCCATCGAAGTTCTTGTGCTGAACGAGACGCTGGCCCGGTACGGCTGGAGGATCGGCGATACGTTCTACTATGACGCCAAGAATGCGGACGGGCAGAGCAATAGGCTGACCGTGCGTATTACCGGCACGTATAAATTAAAAGACGAGACGGATCTGAACTGGGCGATCAACGGAAAAGATAAATTGGCCGATACCTTGCTCGTCAGCCACAAGTCGATGACCGATACGTTGCTCCGGGAAAAGCAACTGGTATTGGATTCGGCTGAATGGTTCTACGCATTCGATTTAGGAGACATTCGAATCAGCGATCTTGGCCCTCTCACTGGGGAGCTGCAGCGGCTCGAGATCAATCTGCACCGTATGCTGGAGAATACGAAGGTCAATTTGACGTTTATCGATATGCTGCATGAATTCAATCGCCAGAGCGTCCTGCTGCAGGCAATGCTGTTCGCCCTTGCTGCACCGGTGCTCGCGATGGTGCTGTATTTCATCACCCTTAACGCGAAGCAAGCGCTGGATCGCCAGAGAAGCGATATCTCGGTGCTGCATAGCCGGGGTGCCAGTCCGAGGCAGATCACATGGCTCTATATGATCGAAGCCGCGCTGCTTGGTGGAGCCGCTCTGCTGATCGGTCTTGTTCTGGCCTGGTTGATGGCCAAAATGATCGGATCCTCCAGCGGATTCCTCTCCTTCGTCGGCCGCAAATCGATTCCGGTCGGGTGGAATAAAGCGGTCTGGTTGTTCGGAGGCACCGCAGCTCTGCTCGCTGTGATCGCCACGACGGCGCCAATTCGCGCCTATGCCGAAGCGTCGATCGTCAAGCATACCCAGCGGCGTGCGAGAAGCGGAGGATCTCCGCTTTGGCAGCGAATGTATGTGGATGTCGCTCTGTTGGTTGCCGTCGCAGCCGGATGGTATCTGCTGGATACCGGCCAAATCTCGTCGGTTGCCCAAAGTGGGGGAACAGCGCAAATTCAACCGGTCATCTTCGTCTTCCCGGCGTTGTTCCTGTTCGCCGCGGCATTGCTATGCCTCCGGTTGTTTCCGCTGATGCTCCGTGTCTGGAATGCGTTCATGAAGAATCGTATGCCGGTAACGCTGTATATTACGTTGACGCAGCTGTCCAGGTCGGCCGCCACTTTTTACCCGCTCATGATTTTATTGATTCTTACGATCGGGCTTGGCGTCTATAATTCATCGGCTGCACGAACGATGGATGTGAATGCATCGGACCGCACGAATTATCAATATGGCAGCGACGTTGTTCTGAAGGCGGCCTGGGAAGGCGTTCAAGATGAGAATGATGAGAACAAAATCTATTATACCGAACCTTCCTTCCAAGCCTACTCGCAATTAAGTGGGGTAGAGGCGGCTGCCCGGGTCTTGAAGGCGACGGGAAAAGCGGAGGTCGGCGGCAAGCAAGCCGGCAATGGGCAGGTCGTCGGTATCGACAATGCCGAATTCGCCAAGGCGGCCTGGTTTCGCAAGGATCTGTATCCGTATCACCCCTATGAGTATCTGAATGCGCTTGGACAAGCGGAGCAAGCCGTCCTGATCTCTGCCGGATTCGCGCAGCAATATGGCTTGAAGGAAGGCGACCCGCTCCGATTAACGATTGGTTATGACAAAGCGGCGGTGGAATTAGTAGTCGTTGGAATTGTGCCCTATTGGCCGAGCCAATACCCGGACGAGTCGCCTTTCTTCGTGGTCAATCTGGACTATCTGTATCAGCAGATGGAGAAGATTCCGTATGAAGTATGGTTGAAGATGAAAGACGGCGCGAAGCTAGCGCCCGTATTGGAGACACTGGCGGGGCGCGGCATTGAAGTCGCTCAAGCGGAAGATGCCCGCGGCGAGCTGATCGAGCGGCGCAATCATCCGGCACAAGGCGGCGTCTTCGGCATTCTGAGTCTCGGGTTTCTCATATCGTTGCTTGTTTCCCTGCTGGGTTATTTGATTTTCTGGTTCTTCACCTTGTCGCGCCGGGTTGTCCAGTTCGGCATCTTGAGAGCTATGGGACTCTCCCGCGGCCAATTAACCCGGATGCTGCTGCTCGAACAGCTGTTCACGACAGGCCTGTCGGTCGCAGCGGGAATGGGGCTCGGCACGATGGCGAGCCGTTTGTTTCTGCCGTTCCTGCAGGACGGAACGCTGGAAGGGACGAGGCAGGTGCCGCCGTTTCGCATTGTGTTCGAGGCGGAGGATACGCTGAAGCTGTACGCGGCCATCGGCGTTATGCTCGCCGCCGGCGCCTGCCTGCTCATCCTGCAGCTTCGGCGTCTGCGCATTTCGCAGGCCGTTAAGCTTGGCGAAGAACGATAGCACCATGTGAAAGAGGAGGTTGAGGCACTGGATGATCCATTGCGAAGGTCTGGTGAAAATTTATAAAACCGACGATATTGAGGTCGTTGCGCTTCAAGGCTTGAATATGACCGTTGAACAAGGCGAGATGATGGCGATCATCGGCAACAGCGGGAGCGGCAAATCTACCCTGCTCAATATTCTTGGCGGTCTTGATCGGCCGTCTGCCGGCCAAGCGGTCGTCGGACCGTGGAATTTACTCAAGATGTCCAAGGAGCATCTGATCGAATATAAACGGAAAACCGTAGGTTTCATCTGGCAAAATAACGCCCGTAATTTAGTGCCCTACCTCACCGCGACTCAGAACGTAGAGCTGCCGATGCTCATAATGGGAAAAGCAGACCGGGTCTATGCCAAACAGCTGCTTGCCGCGGTTGGTTTGGAGCATCGGATGGGCAGCCGGCTGACGCAGCTTAGCGGCGGCGAGCAGCAGCGAGTCGCCATTGCGATCGCGCTCTCCAACCGCCCGTCTCTTATTCTCGCCGATGAGCCGACCGGATCGGTAGACAGCTCGACGGGAGAACAAATCCTGGATATCTTCCGTCGTCTTAACCGGGAGATGGGCGTGACGATCGTCATTGTTACGCATGATCTCTCCGTCGCGGACAAAGTCGACCGCGTTGTTGCGATCCGGGACGGGTTGACAAGCACGGAGTGGGTCAAGCGGGACATGGACACCGCTCTTGCGAATTTAGAGGATGATGAAGAATCAACGGCGACAGCAGCGGCTCCCGGTTCAAGATTCGGTGCGCGGCATGAAGAATTTGTCGTCATCGACCGTGCAGGCCGGCTGCAAATCCCTAAGACGTACTTGGATGAAATGAATGTCGCCGGCAAAGCCGTGCTCGAATTCGACGGGAAACGGGTCATCATAAGCCCCCCGGAGGACTCGACTGATTCGGCGAGTCCGATCGATGGCGGCCGGAGCAAGGAGCCTGACTAAGAATTAAACGGCCTTCGCCGCCGAGCGAACCCTTTTATTCTTATGGCATGTCGTTTGGAGAGGTTACTCGCATGCGATTTCCATTTTCAGCGTAGGCTGCATCCATTCTTTGGCCGCTCTTCACATTGCAGGGCGAAATACCGAAAATATATCGGTATAAGCATGATTACGATTGGAATGGAGATGCGCATCAATGAAGTGGAAAGCGCGAACGGCCTGCCTGGCGGCAAGCGTTTTGGCCGCATGGCTCGCAACAGCCGGATTGACAGGCTCCTGCGTTTTATTTGATAAGGGATACGCTGCCTCGGCCGAAGCAGCCGGTGCCGCTAAGGATACGGCGGTCAAGCTTGCGTATCCGTTGGCGTCGATTGAATTGCCTCTCGGAACGCGAATTCCGCTTGGGAATAAATTGACCCTGTCGGCGCCCGTCACCCTTGCCTATCAAGTCGGCAATGCGGCAGTGGCGAAAGTGAACGCGCATGGCGTCCTCATGTCGGTGAATGCCGGATCGACGGTCCTGACGGTTACGGTCGTCTCCGAAGGCTACAGCGGGCAGCTCAAGCTGCCGGTTAACGTTACGGCCTATAAACCGGTTAAGCGGGCTTTCCTGCCGGCTCTATCGGACAGGAAGCTGACGGTATCGGGGAAGACGTTCACCGTTCGAACGGTGACCATTCCGAAGGGAATGCCTGTCACGGCAGGCTTGGCTGAGCGGAGAGTCGGTGCGACTGCCCCGCTGGCCTCGATTGCTGCGGCATATCGTGCGGATGTCGCGATTAACGGGACATTCTTCGAGGCTTACGGCGGTCCGCCGGATCCCTATGGCACCGTCATTAGCGACGGAATGGCGGAACATATCGGCAATACCGGCACTGCAGTCGGGTTCCAGTGGGACGGCAGCGTTCTGATGGACAATATCCGCCTCCTGGTGGACGGAAGGACGGAAGGAAAAACGGGCAGTTCAGGCTGGTATGCCTATTTCATGAATCGGACGCCTGCTCCGGGAGCGACAGCTGCCACATTATTCACGCCGAAGCGGGGAGAACGGCTCGGATTTGCTGCAAGCAGAGCGGTTATTGTCTCCAAAGGCGTCGTCACGCGTATAGCCTCGGGTGAGAATGCCGCAATTCCGAAGGACGGCTTCGTGCTTGTCTTTCAAGGCAAGGAGCAGGGACAGGCAGCCAAGTTTCAAGTGGGATCAACCGTATCCTACAAACTGAAGATGACCGATCTGGCGGGGAATCCGGTTGATTGGAGCCAAGTGCATACCGCAATCGGGGCGGGTCCAAGGCTGGTTAAAGACGGCAAGGTTGCGTTGAACGCGGCAGCGGAGGGCTTTAGGGATGCGAAGATATTGACAGGTGCCGGCGCAAGGAGCGGCATCGCGCTTCGCAAGGACGGCTCGATCATGCTCGCGACCGTATCGGGCGCGACAATGAAACAGTGGGCGCAGCTGATGGTCGGTCTGGGCGCCCATCAAGCGATGAATCTGGATGGAGGAGCTTCATCCGGCTTATGGTTCAAAGGGAAAACGGTAACGGCGCCCGGCCGGCAGCTGAGCAATGCGCTGTTGTTCGGTGAACAGCTGAAGTGGTAGCATAGTCATCAAAGAACCGTCAGGACCTCGAATGAGGATCCATGACGGTTCTTTGATTTCACAGGTGAACAATTACGGTTCGTCCAGCGCATCCGGAATTGCGTTACCGTAACCGCTGTCGCCGGGATAACCGCGTTCCAGTCCGGCATGCAGCCCGCGGTTTTCGTAACCGAAAGGATTGGGAGATCTCTGATCGATCCGCCACGGCTTGCTCTTGCCGATCTTCTCTGATTGAAGATCGGAGCCGTAAGCCCCTTCCGGAAATTCTTCGGCCGTGAGATCGTTGCGCTGCGATTCGACTGTTGACAGGTCCGTGTAAGGCTGACGGTTTTCGGGGATAAATCCGTTCATCGTTGTCCCTCCTGCAAACGGTATTGGTTTACCGTTTCAGTGTGCCCCGATCAATCGGTAAAATTCACCGTACCGACAACGAAGGTCAGAAATTGTCCCAGCTCCATGGCTTCTTCTTCAGTAAGCTTGAACGTATATTCCAAATAACCTTCCTCTTCGAGATCGTCCGGCCCGATAATGGCGGTCCGTCCGCTCTGAAGATCCGTAACCAGCTTCTTGCCATAGAACCGGTGGGTCGACGTAACCGCAAGATCGAAGCGCGTCATCCCCGGTGTAATGAAGGTGACGAACCGGGTCGTCGTATCTTCTGTCGTATCCGACATGAAATCATAATCCGGCAGCTGCATATATATCCTCCTAAGTGTATAAATCGTTAAGAAAGCATACGCGTACGATGACAAATAAGAGCCGACTGCATATACGCTTTTGCCAAGTATCATAGCACTTGCCCGCAGAGTTGGGCAACCTGTTATATAGGTCTACTCCTGACGATTTGTTCCCCTTGTCATGGGTCTATTCCTATGCTATGATGTGAGCAATCGAATTATTGAACGTTGAGGAAGCACCTCTTAATGCCGGTAACGGCTTAAGGGGTGCTTTTTTTGTGCTTGTAGTACGAACCTCAGCCTCTCGTTCAGTCGGTCGATATGAGCAACGACAAATTTGGAGGTGTCAGGATGCAGGTTGTATTTTTGAACACATTCGAGAAAGTGACGGAGGGACATGCGGCTCAGCAAGGGCAGCAGTCTATTGGCGAGTACGAGGGGGTATGGTCTGTCGTCTGGACGGAAGTAAGCGAGACGGGAAGCCAAGAGCAATCCGTCTGGTTTGAAGGCGGCTCGTGGGAGGAGATGCTGGCCGCGTTTCGGCACGGAGCTGCAGTGAAGATGGGCGAAGGCTATTCGCCCATCATTGACGGCGCACTCGACGAACGCAGGGCGTCCGCCGGCTCAGGCAGCACGTATTCCATGATGCAATGCTTCGGCGAGATGAACTCGAATGCGGCGCTGTTCGATGCGCTTAGGGACTGGCGCAGATCCAGGGCGGTGGCCGATAAGAAGTCGGCTTATTTGGTGGCAACGAACCGTATCTTGTGGATGATTAGCGCATACGTTCCCCACACGCTGGAAGAGCTAGAGCAAATACCGGGCTGGGGCGAAGCGAAGCAGGCGAACTACGGGGAGGACTTGCTTAAGGTGACGAATGCCTTCGAGCAGCCGAGACCGTTTCCGCTTGATTGGGTCGCCGAGGCTCTCGACCCTAAGCTGTATACGCAGTGGCTGTATAAACAGAAAGAGAATAAATACAAGTCGCAGATGGACAGGCATCGAGAGAAGAGACAGCTGCTTAGCGCTATTTCGGAAGGGAAGTCGCTGGAGCAGCTGCAGGCCGAGCTCGAGCTTCCGCGCCGCGATTTGATGGAGCGGATCGAGCGGCTCGATACGGAAGGCTATGATATGGAGCCGCTCATTAAGCTTGAGCTTGAGCAGATGCCGGAAGCGGAGCAGCAGCTTGTGTGGGATGCCCTCGCAACCATCGGCGACAAGTACTTGAAGCCTGTGCTTTTTAACGTTTATGGGGAAGAATCCGTTCAAGGAAAGCCGCTTGATATGCTCTACGACCGCCTGCGTCTTATCCGTCTGCGTTACCGCCGGGCAAGACCCGATGCGGTGTAGCCACATTCTTCATTATGAATGAGATGGGCGCCTTCGTTTCGGTGGACAACGGCTGGCCGTCCATTCATTCATTCGGTCTATCTGCTCGATATTTGGCTGCTTACCCGATCCGGCCAGATTGGATCTTCATATCGGATGGCGGCTCCGCTATCGCAGGGCAGGCCGGTCTCATAGGAGAGGTTGCCGATCTCAAGGGCAGCAGCCTCCCGTAGTGAAGTCGCCCGCTGCGAGAATTTTTCGGAACTAGAGGAGGAGTCAGGCTGCTCCTCCTCTCTGAGCCATTTCAGAACAGCGGTAACGGTACGGATTCCGTCTTCCATAGCGGCATCCCATAACGTCCATACGCTGTCCGTCTTTGCTTGTTTGCCGTCTACCGGGTCAAGCCAAGGCAGTTCGGCTTCATTCAATATATCAAGAGGAGGGAGCTCGCGTTTGTAGACAAGCGGCTCGATCTGCCCAAAGGTCAGCTTGCGCCGAATGCCGGTCGGGTCGTGAAACAGCCGCTGTGCATGAATCATATCGCGGATGGACGCATCCCAATCTTCCCGCCGGACAGCGGGTGCAAGATCGTCATAGTAGACGGCGGTCACCTGCTCGAACGCATCGACGACCGTCTCCGGCAGCTTCTCGGCTTTTATATTGATTTCCCGCCATACTTCCGTTCTCCATGTCTCGATTCCGAGCAGCTTGCGCGCAATGAGCGTATCCATGATCACTTCGAATCGTTGGTGATCCCACTTGCGAAATCCGGAGCGGCTGAACACGTAGGGGTGCATATTCCGGTCCAATATATGATGAAGCAGAAATCCAAGCGTATAGACGACCGCCCGGTCCGGCGCCGATGAAGAGGCGGAGCGTCCGCAAACAGCGTCCAGCAAATCCATCATAACGTGCCCGCAATGGCGATTGTGCATCTCGCTTCCCAGCTTGTTCATGGTCTTGTCACGCTGCCAGGGAAGAAAATGACGATAGAACAGAAAATCGGGCCCTTGACAGCCCATATTGAACAAACGCCTATGTGAATCATCCGCGAGGAATGCATCTTCGCCGAGCGATTGCAGTACTTTCTGACCAAATATGAAATGGGTCCATATGTTTGGCATTCTTTCTCCTCCTTAGGACTTTCGTTCGACATAATTAGAGTTTTTTCTACATTCTATACAAGGAATAGTATACTTGTCCTAGAAAATCTAGTATAATACAAAAGAAGATTGACGGTGTAACACGAATTGAGTCGAGAAGGGGCGTTACCATAGGATGAAGGCCGAGTACATTAATCCATTCCTGGAATCCGCAAAAATTGTCATCGAACAAGTTGTTCAAATTCGGCCGTCTACCGGGCAGTTGGGCCTTAAAGACGTGAAGTTCGTTGAGAATTATATTTGGATTCAGATTGGCCTTAACGGCCAAATGAACGGAGACATTGTATTTGGTCTCAGCGAAGAGGTAGCGATCAAGATGATATCGGCCATGATGGGCGGCTTCGTAATTTCCGAAATCGACGAGATGGGCAAGAGCGCGATATCAGAGCTGGGCAATATGATCAGCGGCAATGCGAGCACGATCCTCTTCAATCAAGGAGTTCGGGTGGATATTACGCCGCCTAAGGTTCTTCATTCGGCCCAATCGGCGGGATTCGAAGCCAAGAGAGCCCTTACGATCCCGTTAATTATGGATGGAATCGGCGAGTTGGATATTCAAGTTCTAGTAGCATCGTAACATCAATAAAGCTCCCGCGGGGAGCTTTTTTTTGCATTATAGCTGCGATAGCGCCCGTTCGAGCGCTGGATGCCGGTGATTGGACGCGGTTCGCTGGAACCGGGGGCTCATCTGCCGTCCATAGGCCCGATTGACTAGCCCTGGACAGGCTCTTGGCATGCACGTCAAGTCCGGCCTGCGTTGGACGACATTGCCTATCTTTGCCTAATGCTTCCGGTTGAAGTAAACTAAAGTACAGGTGATGCAGGTGCTG
The DNA here is from genome assembly GCF_024734895.1 of Paenibacillus spongiae. Taxonomy (NCBI): domain Bacteria; kingdom Bacillati; phylum Bacillota; class Bacilli; order Caryophanales; family Paenibacillaceae; genus Paenibacillus; species Paenibacillus spongiae. Next base: position 5,534,641 of record NZ_CP091430.1, on the reverse strand, counting down.
CAAGGGAAAATTATATTTATAACCGGCGCGGCTAGCGGTATCGGAGCGGAGACGGCAAGACAGCTGGCTGATCGAGGCGCGATTCCGATTATAACGGGCCGCAATGAAATGAAACTGAAAGATACGGCCGCTTCCCTGAAGGGGGCATTCGGCTGCTACAAGCTGGATGTCCGGGACCAGGATGAAGTGTCTAATGTAATCGCGCGCGCGGCTTACGACTTTGGACGGATTGACGTTCTGCTTAATAATGCGGGATATGGTCTGTTCGAAGCATTCGAGGATGCGCCGCTGGAGCATTTTGCAGACATGATGGATACGAATTATATGGGGATTGTCCGCTGTACGAAGATGGTGCTGCCCATTATGCGCCATCAAGGGGGCGGACATATCGTCAATGTCGCTTCCATGGCCGGCAAGCTCAGCACAGCCAAGGCATCGGGCTATGCGGCGACGAAGCATGCGGTGCTCGGACTGACCAATGCGCTGCGAACCGAATTAAAGCCGCTCGGCATCGCGGTTTCGGCGGTCAATCCGGGACCGATTGATACACCCTTTCTGCATGCGGCCGACCCGGAAGGAAATTATGCGAAGAACGTTCGGAGTTATATGCTGAAGCCGGATAAGGTGGCGGAAGCGATCGTCCGCGTTATCGAACGGCAGACGCCGGAGGTTGATCTTCCATGGTCGGCTGGAATCGGTATCCGGCTGTATAGTATGGCGCCGCGTCTGGCTGATAAAGTGGCAGGACGCTTCCTGAATCGCAAGTAAACCACGGAATGATGAAATGAGGAGCTTTACGAAATGAATGAAACTTGGGAATCTTACGGCTTACGTCCCGAATTGGCAAATAAGCTGTATTCGAATGAAATCGTTCATCCGACGCCTGTCCAGGCAGCCGCAATACCTGCGCTGATCGGCGGACATGACGTATCGGCAAGGTCGCAAACCGGCACAGGCAAGACGCTGGCTTATTTGCTGCCGGCTCTGCAGAGCATAGATACATCTAGCCCAGGACTGCAGGTGATGATTCTGGCACCAACGCAGGAGCTGGCCATGCAGATTATGCGGGTCGCCGAAATTTACGGTGAACCGGTCGGTGTCCGTGTCCAGCAGCTAATTGGAGGCGCTTCGGTCCATCGGCAGGTGGAGAAGCTGAAGCAGCGTCCGCATCTGATTGTCGGTACGCCCGGACGCATACACGAAATTGCCGCCTCCGGCAAATTAAAATTACATCAAATTCGTCTGCTTATCGTCGATGAAGCCGACCAGGTCTTTAGTCTCGGATCGACCAAGGAGGTCGAGACGCTGCTGAAAGGGATGGTCCGCGATCGGCAAATCGCGTTCTTCTCGGCAACCAGACCGAAGCCGATGGAGGAAGTGGAGCATCGTTGGATGCGGAATCCGCAAGTCGTCGAGGTTGCTGCGGACCAGAACATACCCAGCCAGGTGGAACACTACTATCTGGTCTGCGATAAGCGCGACAAAGTGGATACTGCGAGACGGCTTATTCGTCTCCTGAACCCTGCGTCTGCGCTTCTGTTCATCAACGAGACCGATGAAATCGCCAATTATGAGGCCAAGTTCGGTTATGAGGGCTTTACCGTGGAGACGTTATACGGCGATGCGGACAAGCAAAGAAGGGCAGCTACGCTGACCCGTTTCCGCGAAGGACGCTGTCAGCTGTTATTGGCAACGGATGTCGCTGCGCGCGGGTTGGATATCGCAGACTTGCCGCTTGTCGTTCATCTGGATCCGGCAGTGGATGCCGATCATTACGTACACCGGTCGGGCCGCACCGGGCGCATGGGCAAACCCGGCACAGTCGTGTCCATCGTAACGCCGCAGCAGCTGTTCATCATGGAGAAGTTCAACAAGCAGCTGGGGATCGACCTGCGCGAGAGGGAGATGTTCCGCGGACAGCTATGGGCTCCGGAGGAGCTTCAAGCCTCCCGGCTGCAATCAAGAAACGGAGGCCGTGAGAAAAATTCATCTTCGGCGGGGAAGAAAACCCCGAACAATGGGAGCTCGGCTGCCGCTTACAGAGGCGAAGGCGCTTTGCATGTCGATGGCCGCCGCAGCGATGCCGGTGTGGAAAGCCCTGGCAATCAGACGGCCGCTTCCCCTCGGGGAAGAACGGCCGGAACGAAGCCGGCGCCTGCCGGGTTGTCCAAATCCAGGCCGGCTGCACCAGCGAAGTCGGCACGCCAGCTCCAGCGGGAGAAGAAGGATAAAGGGGCGCCGAAATGGCTGAAGGCCAAGCGCGATGGACAAGACGGGGAACAGAAATCGTAGGGTGAATCCTGCAGGCCTAAATGTCTGAATAAGGCTAGTAATGCCAAGCTATTGGCAGCTATATCGGTTAATCCGAATGAGGACGGCGACGACGCTGTCCTTTTTTCTTTTTTGCGGGTCACCCCCCTAAACCGGCAATGGGCTGCCGAAGGTTATGGGCGAAAGCAAAAATAAGCGGCACGGACCGCTATCGTAGAGGAGAGTGGCAGCACCATGAGTAAGACATTCATGAAAAAAGCGGCGATTACATCGATGGCGTTACTTACACTTGCAGGCGGTGCATCAAGCGCGTTTGCAGACGGAAAAGGCAAAGGGCATGATGACGATTGGAAGCATGAGGATAAGAAGCAATCCGAGAAAAAGAAGCAGAATGGCAAGAAAGACGATATCGACATCCATCTGCATTTCAAAGACGAGAAAGAGCTGAAGTGGGCTCTCGAGCACGTTATCCGTCTTGCTTCCAAAGGCGTGTTTAACGGTTATGACGACGGTACGTTCAAGCCTCATCAGAAAATAACGCGCATCGAAACGATTGTGTCGGCCGTTCGTTTGATGGGCTTCAAAGAGCAGGCGGAGTCGGCTGAGGAAATGGCCACAAAGCTGAACTTTAAAGATGCCGATCAGCTGAAGCGCAAGTATCCTTGGGCAGTAGGTTATGTCGCTGTCGCGCTTGAGAAGGATCTGTTCTCAGAGACCGATTCCGTGCTGCAAGCCGAGAAGCCGGCGACGCGCCTATATGCGGCAACGCTGCTGGTGAAAGCGCTCGGTCTTGAAGCTGAAGCGAAAGCGAAGATGAATACGGAGCTGAGCTTCAAAGATGCGGACAAGATCCCTGCGGGTGCTGTAGGCTATGTAGCGGTCGCGCTCGAGAAAGGGATTATTACCGGATACAGCGACAAGACGTTCCGTCCTAACCAACCGGTTACACGCGCCGAATTGGCAGCGATTCTGGACCGTACGGATGAGGAAATGCCGGATCATGACGCTCAGGCGATTACGGGCAAGCTGAAGGCGGATCCTGCAAACGGCTCCATCGTTGTCGTGAAATCGGACAAGTCCGAGGTTTCCGTTGCGCTTGACCCGAACGTATTCATTTTCCGCAACAATGTGAAAGCTCCGGTATCGGCGCTTAAAGCCGGCGATGAGGTGCTTGTCCGCACGTATCAGAACAAGGTCGTGTTCATCGAGGTGACCAAAACCGCTGAACAGGCCGGTTTTACGACGGAAGCAGGCAAGTTTATCAAGTTCACGCATAATTCCCAAGGAAAAATCGCGACGATCTCTATCACGAAGGAAGTTAACGGAGTCTCACAACCCTTTGAGTTCAATGTTTCCCCGGATGTGAAAATTGAAGGTGGAGCAATATCTCTGGATCCGGGCCAGCAAGTTGAGCTGGAGCTGGAGAACAATATCGTTACTTCTATTGAAGTAAAATAATCATGCATTAAATATCCTCCCCATCTATATTAAGGGTTCCTCCCGTCTCGGACGGGAAGGGGCCCTTATTTTATTCACGGGGCAGCCGCACCAATCGGGTCCCGCTTCCTTTTACCTTCATCACGGGTGTTAAATTTACGCATGACGCTGTTTTCGTTTCTGCCTGCTTTTTCGGTATAATGGAAGCAGATGAGGTGAGAGTGATGAATCCGGTATTAGAGGTTCGCAATTTGACGGGGGGCTACAGCCCCCGCAGACCTGTGCTGCACGGCTTGTCATTCCAAGTGGAGCCCGGCGAGATGGTCGGGTTGATCGGCTTGAATGGAGCGGGCAAAAGCACGGCAATTAAGCATATTCTGGGGCTCATGCAGGCGCATGAGGGAGAAGTCCGCGTTCAAGGTCAAACATTAGGCCAGGAACCGGGACAGTATCGCAGCGCCATCGCTTACGTACCTGAAACACCGTTGTTGTTCGACGAGCTTACCGTAGAGGAGCATCTTCACTTGACCGGCATGGCATACAATGTGGAAGAGTCCCGATATTCGGACCTTACCGCGAATCTGCTGGACGATTTCTACATGACGCCAAAGCGAAGCGCGTTCGCCGCGCATCTCTCGAAAGGGATGCGTCAGAAGGTGATGATCATGAATGCGCTGCTTGCCCGTCCGCCGCTCTATATTATCGACGAGCCGTTTCTGGGGCTGGATCCGCTTGGAATCCGGTCGCTGCTGGACAAGCTTGTCGAGGTGAAGCGGGAAGGCGCGGCGATCTTCATGAGCTCGCATATTTTGTCGACCGTCGAAACGTATTGCGACCGCTTTATCGTGCTGCATCATGGGAAGATCATTGCTCAGGGCTCGCTGAGCGATATCCGCTCGGCAGCCGGGATGCCGAGCGATAACGGCACGCTGGAGGAAGCATTCTACCGGCTTACCGCGGATGGTGGACCGCATGGGGGTTGATGCGATTTGGAGCGCAAGGGCAAAGGCGTTCTGGCGGGATTCGTCACCCTATCTGCGCTATATGGCCCAAAGCGGTGTACCGCTTGTTGCGGCCTTGCTGTTTCTTACCGGAGCAAGCTTCTACACGTCGTTTATTCACCGTGTGCCGCCCGATTTTCCGTACACGCTTGTAGGTACGCTGTTACTGCTGCCTTTCATCTGCTGGAGCCCGATGCGGACTTGGCTCAGCGAAGCGGATATCGTGTTCCTGATGCCGCGCGAGAATGAGATGGACCGATATATTAGGCGGTCATTCCGGTATAATCTAATTCCAGGCGTTATTCTGGCTTCAATCGTGTTCCTGGTTTTCTCGCTTCTATATGTGCAAGGACCGGGACTGCTGCCATGGTATCTGATGCTGGTGGTCGTCGTCTTGCTTAAGCTGCTGAATGCCGCAGGCGCCTGGCGGGATCGTCGTCTGGCCTGGACCCATGCCCGCCGCGGTATGCGCCTGCTCCGCTGGGCGGTGACGGGGGTGTGCCTGGCGGCTTGGCTGCAGACTGCGCCTTGGATGGCCGCGCTCTTGACCGCAGCAGCTGCGGCTCTTATGGTGCTGCTGTATGGTCGATTGAACAGCTACAGGTTTCCTTGGTTGACGCTCATTCGTGAAGAAACGCGGACGAAGCGGAGGTACATGGTCTTCTTCAGCGCCTTTACGGACGTTCCTTCCGAATCGGCGCAGGTGTCCGCGCGGCGGTATTTGACCTGGATCATACGGCGGCTGACTTACCGCAATGAGAATACGTTTGTCTATCTTTACGCGCATACGCTTCTGCGAACGGAGCTCGGCGGGATCGTGCTGCGGTTAACCGCGCTTGGCATGTTGTCCGGGTGGCTCGCCGCCTATTCCGGGCTCTGGTCAGGCTGGGGAACAGCGGGGGTCTACTTGTTGTTCGTGTGGCTAACCGGACTGCAGCTTAGTTCGTTGACGCAATCCCACCGGTATTCGGTATGGCGGCATGTGTATCCGCTGCCGGAGCAGTCGCGGCTGCAGGCCGTTCTGCGGGTCGACCGGGTAGCATCGCTCGTATGTGCCGCCGTATTGTGGCTGCCGCTTATTCTGCTGCTGCCACGGCAGGGATATATCGCTGCCGCAATTACGGGTGCGCTCCTAGGCGTCGTCTATATTCTATGGATGAGGCCGGGAGGGCTGAAGCGGAAATTCACTGCGGATTTGGAAGAGGATTAAGAGAGACGCCCGTCCCCATGCGAACGAATCGTTCGCGGTGGGGGACGGGCGTTTATCGTATGCGCTTCTTAGGCGGTCCGGAGACGGCGCTGCAATCGGTTAGAGGTGAGGACGCGGTAGAGCAAATAGCCGAATACATTGAACAGGAGGAAGGCCGCTACCCAGAACGGATGCCCATTCCTGCTGTGATAAGCATTCAAGCTTCCCCATATCGCAAACAGGAGCCAGTAGCCGAACAGCAGCGATAAGCCGGCCATGAAGGCGGTATCCGATAAGAGGGTAGAGGACAGCTCAATTGAGACAGACTTATCCGTACCGGGAATCTTCACGGCCGTACCGGAGCTCGGATGATAGACAAACCAGCGTTCCTTGTAGGAGAAGCCGTTGTTCTTCACGGTCTCGTCCCGATAAGAGTCGGGATACACATAGTCGATCCGGCTTACCGCTTCGCCGTTATCGATTACGGCCAGATTCGCAGCCTGAATATCCCATTTGCGATTCACCTGCTTGGCGACAGCCGCTTCCATCTCAGCTGTTATCGGGTGATCCTTATTGCCCATATGAGTATCCACCTCCGCGAAGACAGATTTTACGGACCGGTAGTGTAAAATCTCATTCCATAGCGGAACGAATGCAGTCAAGAGGGTGCCGGTTATGAGCAAAGTGATTGAGGCTACGAGCATATTGTTGGAAAATACGCGTTTAAGCTTGTTGAGTCGGGCCAATTCCTGCTCCACATCGGAAGGCTCGCCGAATCGCTCCAAGGCCAAGCGAACGGCTACCTCTTCCGGCATCCCTTCATGGAGCAGCTCCATCACGCTCGTGCGCAGGTGAATAAGCATCTCCTCCCGAAAGTCTTCCACTTCCTCGGATGTTCCCTTCATTCTGCTGCATATGCCATTCGAATACCGGATGAGCTCATTCTCGGCATAGCTGCTCAATCCATCTGTCTTCATTCCTTCTCCTCCTTCAAAAAAGCGTCTAATACGCTGCGGACATCCATCCATTCCTGCTTCTTCGCTGTCAGCTCAAGCCGCCCCTCCTCCGTGAGCTTGTAGTACTTGCGCTTCCCGCCGCCGGATTCCTCGCTGCTCCAATAGGAAGCGACCCAGCCTTTCTGTTCCAGCCTTTTCAAGGATAAGTATAAGGTCGCCTCCTTCAGCTCGAAGCTCCCGGCTGTACGTTCACGGGCGGACTTGGCCATCTCGTAGCCGTAGGAAGGACCCTTCTCAAGCAGACGAAGCAGAATGGGATCGATATAGCCCTTCAGCTTTTCTTTGTCGAACATAAATTATCAACTCCAATGACCGGACTAAAACAAGTACATTGTATAACAAGGTAAACTACTTTGTAAAGTGAGGTAGTTATGAAAAAAGCAGCCCCTCGAAAACAAAGAATCTGTTCCAAGGGGCCGCCTTCATATAGGTTATAGCGAGCATCAAGCTTTCTTCGCTTCATTGTCCAGCTCGATCCATGCTGAGGACCATGTTTCCATCGCGCGTACGACAGGTTCAAGCGCATGTCCTTTTTCTGTTAATGAGTATTCGATACGGACAGGCGTTTCCGGATATACTTCGCGGTGTACGATGCCTTCAAGCTCTAGCTCCTTCAACCGCTCCGATAAGAGTCTACCGCTTATGGGCAGTGCCGATTCCATCGTGCAGAAGCGCTGGGGACCGCTAAGCAGCTGATAAATAATCAATATGGCCCAACGTTTGCTCAGAATCTGCATGCCCTTTTCGACACGTGGACATAATGAAAACTGTTCCATCTCTTAATCACCTCGCTAACTACAGTATAGCTTATACGTCAATAACTTACAAAGATAATATAACATACTTGACGTTCTATAATTATTAATATATATTAAGTTACGAAAAGTAATTAAATAAATAGAAAGGTGGTAGAATTGATGGCTTACACGTTACATCCCGAGATCGAGCTCGGTGAGCTTCAATTAAAAGTAAGCAATCTCGAGCGGTCGCTTCGATTTTATCAGGATGTGGTGGGCTTCCAAATCAAGTCCGTTCAGCAGGGCCGTGCAGAGCTGTCGGCCGATGGCCGGCGTACGCTTCTTATTCTGGTGGAAGTGCCTGATGCTGTGATCGTGCCCAGGAGATCGATGAGCGGGCTTTATCATTTCGCCATCCTATTGCCAACCCGGCGCGATCTTGGCATAGCGCTCCGCAGACTCGTGGATTCGGGCATTCATATTGGCCAGGCGGATCATCTCGTGAGTGAAGCGCTGTACATTACCGATCCGGATCAGAACGGGATCGAGATCTATCGCGACCGTCCGCGGGAAAACTGGGAGCGCGACGCCGACGGTCATTACAAGATGACGTCCGACCCGATCGATTGGGACGGACTGCTTCAAGAAGCAAAGGACGGCAGCTCGGAGGGACTTCCTTCGGGAACATTGATCGGGCATGTTCATTTTCACGTGGGCGATTTGCGGAAGGCTAAGGCGTTTTATTGCGACCTGTTAGGGTTTGACGTTGCGGCTGATCAGATCCGGCAGATGGGTGCACTGTTTATATCTGCAGGCGGCTATCATCATCATATCGGCTTGAACATATGGGCCGGCGCCAACGCCCCGGCGGTTCCGGCGAACGGGACAGGCGTGGCCTATTATACGATTGTTGTTCCCGATCAGGGTGAATTGGATACGATCACGGACCGGTTGATGAAAGCTGACTTGGATGTCCGAGAGCGGGATGGGGCGTGGTTCGTTACGGATCCTTCGGGGATTGAAATCAGATTGAAAGTGAAGGAACGCGATATATAAGTTGAACAAATGTAGGGCATATAAACTGGTCATTCTTCCTGCTCCACTCTTCATGCCGCTCTTGCTTTACTTATAGTGTTAGAATTTAAGATTTAAACCGCATCATTCTATTATCTGATATGGGGAGAGATTTACAATGACGAAACAAATGGAAGCGGGCTTGCTTATCGTGCGCCTGGTGCTGGGCATTACTTTTTTTGTACATGGCTTGACTAAATTTCAAGACGGAATCGGCAATATTGCCGGTTGGTTTGACAGCATTGGCATTCCCGGCTTCGCAGCCTATATTGTCGCTGTCATCGAGCTGGTTGGAGGCGCGGCCATGATTGTCGGCTTCGGCACCCGCATCGTTGCTGCATTATTCGTTCTGGTCATGGCGGGAGCGATGATCAAAGTGAAATTCGCGGCAGGCTTCCTGGGCAATCCGCAAATGGCCGGCTACGAGCTGGATCTGGCGCTTATGGCGATGTCCGTACTTTTTGCATTAAGCGGCGGCCAGAAGTATTCCCTGGATCATCTGTTGTTCCGCTCGAAAGCATAAGCTGACGCACAGCCTATCGAAATAAAAAACCCCCAGAAGGCATTCAAGATGCCTTCTGGGGGTTTCGTATGCGCTAGGCGCTTATTTCGAGCCGGCAACGTCTTGCACGGCCTTGTAGATCGTATCGAAGAGCTCTTCGAGATTAGGCTCCTCAATACAGGAGAACGCGACGCGAAGGTCGGTTTCACCCAGGGCAATCGTACCGACGCCGTATTCGTCCAGCAGGCGCTGGCGGACGGTCTCCGCATCGACCGTATTCAGCTTCAGGCACATGAAGTAGCCGGAATTGAATGGATAATACGACCAGACGTCGCCATACCGGCCGCTGTCGAGCAGGTCCTTAACCCGGTTGGCGCGGGTTTTCATAATGTTAAATTTCTCAGCCTTCTGCGCTTCGAATTCAGGCGATTGCAGCGCACGCAGCACGAAGGTTTGGGACGGGTGCGGCCCGCTCGAAATCGTAGCGCGGATGATGCCGAGCGTCTTTTGCTCCAGTGCGCTGAGCATGGCGTCGGATTGACCGGCGTAGGTGATGAAGCCGACACGGAAGCCCCATACATACTCTTCTTTCGTAGCGCCGTCCACTTTGATGGCCAGCACGCGGGGGTGGACGCGGGCAAGCTTCCCAAACAGCGATTCTTGAAGCGAATCCTCGAAGAACAGGCCGAAGTAGGCATCGTCCGTTACGGCAACGACATTCACGCCGGCTTCCGCAGCATCGCGTATGGCGGCAACAATCTCATCGCCTTCCTGAGGCCCGGGCGTGTATCCCGTCGGATTGTTCGGGAAGTTAAGCAGTACAATCGCTTTGCCTTTGCCTTTCCGGGCTAGAAGCGCTTCGCGAAGACCCGCGCTGTTGAAGCGCATGTCGTCGTTGTAGAGCGGATATTCCACGACTTCGGCACCGCGGCGGATACCGAAGGTCAGTTCATAGTTTTCCCAGTTCTTGTCCGGATAGATCACAGCGTCGCCGGAATCCGCGAACAGATCGGCTACGATGCTAAGACCATGCGTCAGCGCGTTGGTGACGATCGGATTTCCATAGGAGACGCCTTCCAGAGAAGGGTTTTCCTTCAGCATCTTGGCGCGCCATGCGGCACGCAGCTCCGGTTTGCCTGCAGGAGGGGCATATTCATAAATGTCCTTCGGATTGTACGCGGACAATGTGTCTTGAATGACTTTCAGGTGCATCGGCTGTCCGTCTTCAAGGGCGATACCGATGGTGGCGTTGAATTTCTTCGCCTTCGTCTTCGCCTCTGCCGATTGGCTCAGAATGCCTACTTTCGGAAAATAAATCGCTTTGCCGAGATTGGACAGCATCGCATAGACATGTGCATTTTCTTGCTCGATGGTCGTGTTCAGCTGCTGGGCAAGTGGGTTCATAGACCTCAATCCATCCTTCCAATAATTCATTGATCTATTCGGGTTTCGAAGGGCGAAACCATGTAGGGATTATTATATCATTTATTGCGAGGAGAAGACCATGTCTTCGACGAATTATATGGATTGCGGCCGGACCTTAAGGATAGCTGCTTGCGAACGAGCAATCGGCGGTGTATGATGACAACGACAGAGACAGTGAGGAAAACAGCTGTTTCAATAGCGTTAACTTGCGATAGGAGGTATCGCTGCCATGCTTCATCTACCATCTTCATCCTATGTCCTGCTGTCGTATTTCGCCAAGATTGTCTGCGAACCGGGCTGGAAATGGCAGAAGCGCGAGAAGCCGCTGGCCAATTTCGATTTATTCTATGTGTGGAGCGGCGAAGGCAACGTGGAGCTGAACGGCGAATCCTTCTCCGTCGGGAAGGGAAGCTGCTTTCTCTTCCGGCCGGGAGACCATACAAGCGCAACGCATAATCCGCAAAAACCGCTCGTGCTGACGTATATTCATTTTGACGTTAAGGGACCGGTGGATCTTATTCCGCAGCCTTATCGGATATTGAACGATACGATCGACTTTGAACATCTGCTGTCCCGGTATGTCAGGCTGTTTCTGGTCAAGACGTACGCTGCCGAAGAGGAAGCGCAGCTGATCCTGAAGCAGCTGATCATCCATCTGCTGCGGGATGATAGCGAGAGTCCGGTGGAGCGAAAGTCCAGCAATCAGCTTACCGAAGCCATTCACGAAATCGCCAATTATATTCGCCAGAATCCCGGTAAAGCGCATCGTGTAGAAGATTTGGCGATGCGGGCGCAGCTCTCACCCCGATATTTCTCTATTAAGTTCAAGGAGCTGATCGGGCTTTCGGTTCAATCGTATATGATCCGAACCCGAATTGAACGGGCGCAGCATCTGCTCATGCATGCAGGAATGAATGTGACCGAGGTGGCCGATGCGCTGGGATACCGCGATATCTTCTTCTTCAGCCGCCAATTCAAGCAGTATACGGGCAAGAGTCCTTCAGAAATACGATAGAGCGGTTATGCGGTTGCTGAAGCATGGTGAATTGCGAAAGAGAACTCCGCCTTGCTGGCCGATTAACCGTGTTGAAGTCCGCATTGGGCAAATCCGTTATGAACGGCTTGCCCGGCGGGCTTTTTTTCAAGGAGAATCGAAAGCGGCAGCGATTGGATGGAGCATTCTGACCGGCCTGCGATACCAGCACAATGATAAATTTCCAGTTCACGGATGGTGAAGACAGATGAATTTGATTCTGGCCTATAACCGGTATTATGAAGAGCACGGCAAGAAGACTGAAGCCTTGTATCGTTCGCTGCGGGAGGAAATCGTGAGTGGGGGGCTCCCTGCCGGGACGCGGCTGCCTCCAAGCCGTAAGCTTGCGGAGATGTGCGAAGTTTCCCGCGGCGTCGTGAATCAAGTCTACGATATGCTGTATGCGGAAAGCTATGTGCGGATGGAATCCGGCAGCGGGACCTTCGCGGCTTACGATTCTGCCCAAGGATCCTCAAGGATTGGCGACCTCGGCAGACAGGCTGACATTGCAGTGTCGGAATGGGCGAAGCGTCTCATGCCGATCACATCGGCAGCGGACGAAGCTGGGACAAGAATGGCTATAGTGGAAAGTCCACCTAAACCTGGGCAAGGGATGAAAGCAATCGACTTTGAAATTACATCCCTAGCTCCCGGGCTGTTTCCCGCAGAAGAATGGAAGAAAGTGATGTATGCCGAAATAAGGGAGACGGTCAATCCTCAGGCGGGAACGGCGGCCGGAGAAGGAGAAGGCTGTCCCCCCTTAAGCGAAGCGATCGCGCGTGAGCTTATACGTGAACGAGGCATTCACGCAGATGCTTCGAGGCTCGTCCTAACCAATGGCTCGATGCAGGCCATCGCTCTGCTTGCCATGCTGCTTGTTTCGCCAGGAGACGCGGTTGTACTTGAGAACCCAACGTATCCGGGCATTGCCAGAGCAGTTCGGGCAGCAGGCGGGCATATCATCGCCGCGAAGGTTGACGACCGGGGGATCATCCCGGCGGATTGGCCGGCGAAGCTGCTATTTGTCACGCCGACGAGACAGTTTCCGACCGGGGCCGTCCTGTCCGCCGAACGCCGTAAAGCGCTACTGGAATGGGCGAATCGCAGAGGAGCCGTCATTATCGAAGACGATTACGACAGCACATTCCGCTGGGGCGGACGGCCGGTTGAGCCGTTGAAGGCGCTGGATCGCGAGGATCGGGTTGTCTATATCGGCACCTTCTCCAAGACGATGCTCGGGGAGCTCAGAATTGGCTATGCACTGCTGCCGGAAGCATTAACCGATCTGTTTCGGCGCGCCAAGCTGCTATTCGAGCCTGTACCGTCCGGACTGACCGGGCAGCGGGCGCTCGCAGCCTTTATCTCCGGAGGAGGGTATGAACGGCATATGCGCCGGATGCGCCGAATTTGCGGCCGCAGACGAATCTGTTTGCGCGAGACAGCGGGCAGAAAGCTCGAACGTTGGTTTCATTTCGCCGGAACCGACGCGGGCCTGCATATGTATGCGACCTGGCGGGGCGAACGGGCGGAATATGAACGGCTTAAATCCGCCTGTCAAGCGGCCGGCGTCAGCTGGACGGATGGCGGGCGATACTGGCTCGATAAGAATGGCGAAGCTGCTGCAAGTGCGCTATTCGGGTTTGCCCATTTGACAGAGGCTCAGATTGAGGAGGGCGTGAATCGGATCGAGAGGGCTGCTCTGCATGTGACGGGTACAGCAACGTGAACGACCAAAAGCGCCGGATACACAGCAGCATCGATTCAGGATGCTTCAGCGTATCCGGCGCTTTCTTTTGATGAATATACGTATCTTAGTTATCTTCCAACAATGTTCCGAGACGCTCTCCCATGCGCACCTTTAATCCCGGTTTCAAATCGGTACGGGGAAAGAAGGTGTCGTCTTGGGTAAGCAGTACGACGGTCGAGCCAAATTCGAAATAAGCGAGCTCGTCGCCTTTGGTCACTTTATCCGTGCGAGGCTCAACATACTTAATACTGCTTACATTCATGGCGCCCACCTTAACGACAGCCGTTTCCCCAGCCGCATGATGGATATATGTAATGAGTCGTTCGTTACGGCTTAGTACCCGCCGCATATGGCGAAGTCCGAAATCGTTGACCGGATATACTTTGCCGGGTACATGCTCGCGTTCGACAATCCTGCCTGAGACAGGCGTATGAATACGATGGTAATCGGTCGGGCTCAAGTAAAGGACGATGCAATACCCGTCTTTAAAGCTCTCGGTGCGAGGGGAGTGGTTGAGCAATTCATCCACCGTATAATCCTGTCCCTTGACGTTCAGTATCGTGCCGGCATCGATCGGACCGGCACCGGTAATAAGCGCATCAACCGGACTGACCAGCGCCGCAGCCCCATCGTCGATCGCGCGGACGCCCGCCTTAAGCCGTCTAGTGAAAAATTCATTCAATGTCTTATATTCGTCCAGCTGTTTCTCGGCTTCTTCTATGCGGATGCCGTACATGTTCGCGAATTTCGGTATAAAACGCCGGCTGGCTGAGGATTGAGCAAAGCGGCCGGTCATTCTGGAAATCCACTTTCGCGAGCTGAGCTCAGTCATCGAACGAAGCAGCCATTTGGTCATGCCTGTTGTTCACGTCCTTTCAAGATTAAAGCCATTGCGGTTCTCCGAATTAGTTTGACATATCGCGCCATTTTTATCAATAGACTTCATTTCCAGCCTTGAATCGGCCAGATGCTTATGGGGCATTCAGGGAGATCGTCCCGGCTTACGGAGAGTCCGGACCGTTAGGAAGCGGTTTTGTTTTGGAGATTCGAGGTTTGCCTTGGCTGGCCGATGCCGATGCTTTAAGTGAGGTGATGGTTACATGACGGTGTTTCTTACGGCGGGCTTGCTTCTGGGGGCCGGTTTTATGTATTGGCTGCGGGGGATCGGACGGCCCTGGCAGCTTATCGTGGATGGAGTCGGGGTGATCGCCTATATTGGCTTTACCGTAGAGATATCGCGAACCGTAATTCGCGTTCTGGCGGACGATGCGGTATTTATGACACAGGTTCATGAAGTGCTGCTCAGTACCCTGTTTCTTCTGAGCGGTGCATACATCGGAATGTATGGTCTAAGCAGGCTGTACGAGAGCGTAAGGTTCGGGCGAAAAATGTAGCGGAGCAAAGGCTCTGTTCGTGAAGCCGGTTAGGCCGATTCACCTGTTGTCCGGGGAGTAGGAGGACGCCGTTACCGAACTCGGTGAGCAGCGTATGCTGGAGATAACAAGCTTATTCAGAAAGGGTTGGTTGTCGATGGCGCGACCGAAAATCGCATTCGTCACACCGGGATCATTCCCGCTGCCTTCGCCGAACAGCAGTTCCGTGGAGCGGGTCGTAGAGAAGCTCGTGCCGCTGCTCGTTCCGGCGGTTGAGGCTTGCATCTACGGTCGAACGAGCCGCAATCTTCCCCGGAGAGGGATGTTAAAGGGTGCGGAATGCGAGCGTTATCCGGCGGTTGACAAGCTTAAATATGTGCGCGATGTCGGGCTATCCATACTTCGCAATGCGCCCGATGTGACTGAAGTGGAGAATCGGCCGCGAACCGTCCTGCGGTTGAAGCGGATGCGGCCGCAAGGGCGAATTTGGCTGCATCTGCACTCGACGACCTTTATCAGAAAGACGGCTATTCCGTCGTCCATGCTGACCCGCAGCTTTCGCCAGGCGGAGCGAATCATTGTGAACAGTGAATTCCTGCGAGATGTCGTCGCACAACGCGTGCCTAGCTGCGCGCATAAAGTCAACGTCATCTATCCTGGCGTGGATACGGATCGGTTTGTATCACAATTCTCGTTTGAGGGCGCTATTAAACGCGAACAGCTTCGATTCGCGCGCGGGTGGAACGGACGCGATGTCGTCCTGTATATGGGGCGGCTCATTCCGATGAAAGGGGTGCATCACCTGCTGCGTCTATTGCCGGAGCTTATCAAGCAGCATCCGCCTGTATTGCTTGTTATCGTCGGAGGGGCTTTCTACGGATCGCAGCGAACGACGTCTTATGTGCGCGAGCTCCATCGCATGGGTAATAGATTGATGGGACATGTGCAATTCGTACCGTATGTACCGTATTCGGAAGTGCCGGACTGGTTTCTCGGAGCGGACGTGGCCGTCGTTCCATCGAGCACTCGGGAAGCGTTCGGGCTGGTGAATGTAGAGGCGATGGCGTGCGGGCTGCCAGTCGTTGCAACGCGGGCCGGGGGGATGAAGGAAATTATTGAAGACGGAGTTACGGGTTATCTGGTCGATCCGGTTCATATCGAGACGGAAATGTCCAGCCGGATCCTCGCTCTCCTCCGCAATCGCGAGCTCAGGTCGTTAATGGGAATGTCGAGCAGGCAGCGGGTGGAGCAGCGCTTCACTTGGCATCACTCCGCAGAACGTTGGTTGGCGCTGCTGCGCGAAAGCGGGATAAAATAGCAGGCTAGTAGTCCTTGGAAAAGGTGACGGTTACAATTAAGGCTTGATTCTTAAGGCGCATATCAAGTATGATAAAAGCAATGAATACGGAATTAATTAGGACTTCACACAGGAAGCACCTGTCTGCAGGCTGAATTTCAGCTTGCATGCGGGTGCTTTTTTTGCTGCAAGGATCGTCGAAAGTTAACGGAAGGTGGTAGAATATGCTAAACGCTGGAAGAGATCATTACGATAATATATTTGTTGCTCTATAGACTGAGCGAAAGGTCGGAACACTAACCGCCGTGCAGGCAGAATATTCTTACAAGATGAAATCGGTAGAATAACGGAGACCGCTAATAACGAACGAAAAGTGATGGATTCTATTTAATAGGGGGACACGAATATGAAGAATTTGAACTGGAAGAACAAGGTGAAAGTGCTAGTGGCAATGAGTATGCTGGCATCTGCCCTAGCTGGAGTGGCTACGGCAGGAGCAGCGGCTAAATCAAAAACGAAGATCGTAAGCTCCGATATGCCGGTCAAGGTACTTTATAACGCTCGTCAGGTAGCATCCGATGTGAAGCCTAAAGTGGTGGAAGGGGCGGTATTAGTACCGATCCGGTTTATTGGGGAGAAGATTGGGAGCAAGATTACGGTAGCCAAGAACAATAAGGATATAAGTATCGAAAAGGGATTGAGTGTCGTCAATGTGACGATCAATTCAAATGTGGCCACGATCAACGGGAAGAAAGTCACGCTGAATGCTAAAGTGCTGGCGGAAAGCGGAAGAACGCTCGTGCCGCTGCAAGCGCTTAATGGATTGGGCGTGCCGGTTGAGTGGGATGCGATTACGCGGTTTGTGTGGGTGGGTAGTAAGGAGGTTCCTTTGTTGGAGGATGTGGCTCCGAAGGCTGTTTCAATTGACCAATATAAGAAACTATTTAAAGGTAATGAGATCCTGTTGAATGTTGATGGTAAGAGCAACAGGGATACTGTAACCCTTATTGATGACTCGATATTTCCATTTAAAACCTCTGATCTAAAAACATTCTATAGATATGATTTAGCTTATGACATCCTTGGCCAACAATATATTAAGGCTACCACCACTGACAAAGGAATAACGGAAACGAAAATGTTCTTTATGACTTCTGAAAAGCTGCTATATAGACAAGCGGTTGTAGAGTTGCGTGAAAATGCAACAAAAGACGTTAGGATTCACTATTTCCCTATCGTATCAATTACTGATTTAAATTACTATGATGATAAAAACTATAAAAACTTCAAGCTGAAGAACATACAAACAATATACATTCATACATCATACCCAAGTATCTTGGTATATAAGCCAAGCTGGAGGTAATAGATTGACATACCTCAATAATAAAAAATATATATCATTAATAGTTGCAATATTATTGCTGGGAGGAGTAGTTGATAATTTCCTTATTACCTCGGCTTCCTCATCAACTAATCTTGGAAGTAATGCACACATTATTCCTGTTAAGCAGAGTGGGAAACCTCCTACAAAAAGGTATGCAGTCGGGTTCATGTCATACGATATATGGAGTAACTCTTCAGGAGAATGGTCACCAAAACTCAAAGGAGCACCAGTAACTCTATCGTGGGACTACAGTTTTAGCTTTCCAGGGAGAGTAGTAAGAGATATTAATGTTAGAGCATTTAACCTAGGTGAGGACGGAACACTTTTTTCCGAATCAAGGAAAGAGGATTACAATCAATACTCAATACATATAGGTAATTCGTCAACCCCAACTGTTGTGGATGGAAGTAAATCAGGTATTGGTTCTTCTTCGATTTCATTTAAAGCCAGAATGGATGGGGTGCTCAATGCTCAGTACCCTTTAAATTTAATTACCAATCCAAACGACTATGCTCCAGGTGTACAGGGATTACGCTACTTCTTCCCCATCGTCTTCGAATTCGAACTAGACGGCTTCCTGGAAGTCAGACATTTCACAACAGACGGGGTAAATATCGATAGTGAATTCCCCAACCAATCCAAATCGATTAAGGTTGGGGATGACGTTTCAATATCTCCTGCGGCTAATTCGAAATATAAGTATTCTGGCTACAAGGAGAGCAAAGTATCTTCACCTTCTGGAGGAAGTATCCGTTCGGGAAGCCCACCGACGGTTCGTTACGACGGATCCTATGATACCTACTACCTGAACTTGTACTACGAAAAAAGTGGAGGCGGCGGTAACGCGTCTAAATTCGTAGTGAAGCACTTCAAGACCGATGGCACAAGTATAAATTCGGTGTTTCCAAATAAAGAAGAGGATCTAATTGTAGGAAAGACATACAGCGCAGCTCCGCCTTCCAACGCACAATATGTCTATAAGGGGTATCGGTCATCCAAAACGACGGCTGCCCCCGCGGGATCAACAATAAGCGGAAATCCGAGCCCGATGAATTTTACTTATAATACCAGCATGTTCCCGGCCTATACCGTCTATCTTTACTACGATCCCAAACCGCCGTCGCCGACGGATGGCGTCATTAAGGTCCGACATATGGTGAAGGCTGCTGATTTCGGATCGTACGTTCAGATGGGGCAGCAGGATGTCATCGTTTCGCCATTACCGGGGACGAAGACGGTGACTGCCGATACATCGTATGGGAAGATCATCGGCAGCCACATGTCGTATACGGCTTTTGTCAACGGGGAGTATACGGTAAACAGCAGCAGCCAGACCGCAAGTCTGAACAGCACCCGTAAAACGGCGTATGTGATGTTCTATTATCAGGGATCGACGGAAGGCGGCGGCAACCCGAATATCAGTGGCGATTTCGATGTCGTTCCGCCAAAAATCAATTACGGCGATCCGTTCAAGCTGGTACCGAAAAACATTACGGTTGAAGGCTGCACGTACCAATATCACTACTTTATGATTTCTCGTGACGGGATCGATTCATATTCCGGAAACATCTATGGGATGACGACGGATGCTTCCTATACGAAATCGAATTATCCATATGCGCTGGGCATCGGTGTACATGATGTAAAGATGAAGATCGTGACGAACTGCGGGGAAAGCGCCTGGATTGGACCGAAACCGTTGGAAGTCATCGGATCACCTGATAACCAGCCGCCTCAATTTCAGATCGGATTCGTCTATCCCTACGAGGGATTGCGGACGAAGCCTGTCCATCAAGTCGTCGTTGGTGAGGTAATGGACTTGATTTACATCGATGATCCGACCGTACCGACCCCATATGATCCGGATGGCGATACGATGTATTTCGAATACTTTGACTTTAGCGATACCGGCGAGTGGGCCAAACAGATCCCGGTCAAGTATGCTTATTCGAAGTATACGGATGGCTATCACGGCATCGTGATGGATACGGTTGGAACGTACACGGTTAAAGGGAAAATGCGGGATAAAGCAGGCGCGACCAGCATCGCAACAACCTATATCCAAGTCATGCCGCCTAATCCCGTTCCGATCATTACGGGACCATCCACTGTCGTTGAAGGCCGGCCCCTGAAAACCCCGTTCAATGCGGAAAAGAGCTACAGCCCATACGCGAACCGGACCATCAACCACGCAAGGGACCAATGGACGAACGTGAAAACGAAATACGATACGGTCGGTGATGAGATCATTACCCTGCATGTATTCGATTCGGAGGGCTTAAAGTCGCTGCAGCCTGCGACACATCGCTTGACCGTCGTACCGGATCTGGCGCCGATCCCGCAGCTGAATTTTACGACTCCATCCATCCGGACGGTGGGCACCGTCTTCGAAGATACCTCCTATTCTCCGGATGACGATAAGCTCGTGGAGCACAAGGTATCTTACCGGTATGATAGAAACAATGACAGCAGCTTTGAGGAGGAAGAAGAGGTCGAGGTTATTCTAGATAAGGATGGCGAGTTTATTCTAACGCCGAATCGTGTCGGGAAATACCAATTCACGGTGTATGTGAAGGAAGACTGGGGCCTTGAGGCAACCAAGACCTATGAATACGAAGTCGTTAATGATGGGCCAACGGTCTCGTTCGATATTTCGACCGAGAGCAAAGAACCAGTGGTCATTCCATCCATTCCGCTATATGCCAATAATATGGTAAATTTAGAAGGATGGAAGAATTATGACCTGGGAGGGGGAAAACTTAAAAGCTGGGGGGCTAATCCTTCTACTGGCGCACTTGGGCATAGTCCTTCTCAGATTGCTAATTTTGGCGATTATATCGGCCCTGGAATCAATAATATTAAATCAATAGATAAATCCTTGAGTCCGAATGATAATGTCGTTTATTTGAAGGACGGGTATTATGTAATCAACTACTATACCACATACACATCTGGAGCTAGTCAATGGTATCCTGACCGATATCAGTTATTTAAGGATAACTCAAGTGTTTGGTGGACTCCAGACAATTGGTGGAACGCGTATCGGAATAGTGAAAAAGTAGACAGGTACGATCCGATAGAAGATCGTGTATACGTTAGACGAGAAGTGTTTAATCCTTCTACCGGGTATTCAAGTTGGTATCCCTATGTTTATACGTGGAACAATTTTATATACTTGAATGCAACGAATACGGCTGCTACCGTACCAGCTGCTCAAAACGGAATAACGTCTAATAATACTCCTTTTGGTGCCGTTATTTCAGAGTATGTACCTAATAACATCACGAAACAATATAACGGGGATTGGGCTACAGGAACAAAGGGATCGCTATTAACGCAAGAAAGGGTAAGATCGCTAGCGTTATCCTCCGGTATATATGACGCCAAAATGATCCGTTATGTATCCTTCACGGCTAATGGAGCAACGGGAGGAACTACAGGCCTTTATTCTTATAATCCTGCAACAGACGATCTAAAGCTTGTCAGCACGAAGGTCCCAAGTGGTCATACACTCAACGTAACGAGAGACGGAAAACATATTTTAGCTACGAGCCCTACCTCCAGAGCCATTAAGGTGTACAGCACGGAGACAGGGGAGCTCACGTTTGATATGTCCGCCTCTAACCTAGCACTTTCTCGGGCTTATTTGGAGGATAATGTTTTCTTATTTTTCCCAGCAGGAAATGCAGCGGTTATCGCCTTTAAATTAACATCTGAAGGCACGCTGAACGAGATCTGGCGCGAAGAGAATCTGACGAACGGAATCGTGTTTGCGGGTAACTCCGATTCTCTTGGGTACACCTATTTCATCAAAGACAAGAAGATCTTCAGGATTAAGGCAGCAACAGGGAATAAGACGGCAATCTATGACTTATCGTCCGTGTGGAGAGATTCTTCAGGGACGGGAAGTGACCGAACCGAAATCAGCAGGTCGCTGAGCGTAGGCAGCGGAGCCATTTATTACGATCAGCATTACAGGAGTTACTATAATGGAAACCTGAGTTCACAAGGGAAACGGCAAGTTCTTGTCATGAGCGATGTAGACTATTCCAATCCGAAGTTAGGCACGCAGCAGCAGTTGCTGAACAGCAAAGCATTCCAAAATATTCAGTTCAATTTGAAGCTTCGGTTCAATGACTACCCTTACGATCATTTAGAGCGGTATGCAGGATTTTCGTTCCATGCGCAAGATCATCGTAACATGTACCGGGTTGAGATGAATATTAAGGGTGTTCGGCTAGTCAAGATTGAAAACGGCATTCGATCTGTCCTTGGCAGCGCTCCTTATTCGATTAATGTTAGGAACGTTTATCCGATTCGTGTTCAAGTGTTGGACGGTCATATCAAAGTGTACATCAATAATGTACCTTTAATAGACGTTGCTGACGATACATTCGAAAAAGGGCTATTCGGACCTTATTCGGATATTCCTCGAACGGAATTCTTGAACATGGTCTACTCGGATTTAACGCCAATTAGTTCATCGGCCAAACTGCAAGGCATCGCTCTTGTTGGCGAAGAAATGACCTATACGATCACGAACGACGATTTGGAGAAGGACCCGATGATCAAGGCCGCCACCAATTGGCGCTACGACCATCTGTCTCAAAAATTCATGGATGCGGGCGACGGCAAATCCGGCCGGTCCGAGCATGATGGCAACACATACCGGGAACCGGTCATGGTCATGGACAAGGTAGGCCTCTACCAAGTGAACTATGATACGAAGGACGATGCGAACCCGGATTATTTGCACCCGGCGGCCGAATTCGAATCGTACCGGAAGAAATCTAACCGCGCAGCGCGGCAGCTCATTGTCCATCGTGCGCCGATTGCGGATTTCGATCTTGGTTTCAACGCGGATTGGACGATCAAATGGACCGATCGCAGCCATGACCCCGACCGATATTTAAGCCCGACGAATTATTCGAAGGAAGAAACGGGTATCGACTATTTGGCTACGAAGGGCGTCCTTCAGAAAAAGTTCTACTACATTACGCCATCCGGCATTACAGTCGAGCAAAAACTGGTAACGCCGGAAGAGACGGGGGAATATACCGTCGGGTTGGCTGTAAAAGATGAGTACGATGCCTGGAGCCCGTATGCCGTGAAGAAGATCAATGTGACGCGGATTCCGCAGCCGGATGAGCCGCCGCAGGCAGGCTTTACCCTGAGTCATAAGCAAACGTATCGCGGCGTAGAGGTTACGATTAACTCGACCGCACGCGATAAGGAAGATGGAGCCAGAGAGAATCTTCCTCATCAATATTTCATCCGCAATTTGACGGAATTCGGATTCGAGACCATGCAGAGCGCGTCTCGGACAAGCTGGAAGAAAACGTTCCATACAATGGGGACGTTCCAGATCCGGCAAGTGGTCGAAGACAAGCTGGGCCAGAACGATGAAGCGCTTGATACTATTGAGATCGTCAATCGCATTCCTGTTGTGCAAGTGACGTATCCGACCAGTACGGACCAGCTGAACCCGGAGAAAATAACGATAACCAAGCCGGAGTTTAAATGGACGTACACGGACGGCGATAACGATGCGATGAGAAGGCATCAGGTCCGGATATACCGTTACGGCGGAATTCTGGAGCAAGAGTCCGGCATATTGAACGGCACGGCGCTAGCATGGACACCTATGGAGGATTTGCCCGAGAAGGTTAATCTCTTCGTGATGGTCCGGACCTATGACGGCTACGACTGGAGCGAGTGGAGCGATCCGAAGTTCTTCTACATCGAGACGAATCAGCCTCCGGCCGCCGAGTTCGATTGGGCGCCTAAGCCGGTATATGAAGGCGATTTGGTACAAATAACCCATCTCATTCATGATCCGGATTCGGACGAGCTGACAGTCCAATACCGGATTACGGATCCTGCAGGAGAACGGAAGATGCACGCCTCCATGTCGAACGTGCCTTATCCGACGGCTGGACCAAGCTTTAAAGGCGTCAAACCCGGTATTTATCAAGTAGAGCTCACGGTATCCGACGGCAAAGCGCCGGCCGTTATCGTTCGCAAGGATATTCGGGTCCTGCCGCTTACGGTTGCCGCCCAGGTCAAGCATACGGAATTGTGGGACGAACGCCGCAAGCAGTTCAACTTGAAGGCGAGCGGCAACGAAGAGAGTCCGAGGGGCT
Organism: Paenibacillus spongiae; assembly: GCF_024734895.1. Taxonomy (NCBI): domain Bacteria; kingdom Bacillati; phylum Bacillota; class Bacilli; order Caryophanales; family Paenibacillaceae; genus Paenibacillus; species Paenibacillus spongiae. The sequence goes on along the minus strand of NZ_CP091430.1, from coordinate 5,511,009 downwards.
ATCATGTCTATTGGGCAGGCGAACGCTTTCTACTATCGGCCCAGACTGCTCTCACGAATACAGCGACGAAAGCTCTGCGCGTGGAAGCTGCGATGGGCGGCTTCAATGTCAATCTCGTAAGCGACGGAGCAAGCGCCGTGAGCTGGGCGGGGGAAATGTGGGACGAGAGCTTCGAGAAGCTTCCGGACGGAGAGGTTACGTTTATCTTTACGGCTGTTTACAGCAACGGGACGGTCAAATCCGTTCCGGTAACCGTCACGATTGCAGCCAATGTTAACAGCACGGTAGGGGTACATCGGAGACAATAGGTAACAGATCGCGCGAGCAAAGGGGTTGACAGAATTTACTTGAGAGGGGTATAGTCGTACCAAGAAATCCACTAGGGGCGCCCGCATGGGCTGAGATAAGGCGAAAACTGCCTTGGTCCCTTAGAACCTGATCTGGGTTATGCCAGCGTAGGAAAGTGGGAATGTGCATGCGACACAAGAGGAGAGAGGAATACGGTTTAACGGCCGCATTCGGACTTACCTCTTGTCCGAACCGCAGCTGCTTCATCTGCGCGCGTTCGGAATTGACCGCGTCTGCTGACCGCTCCTTCGCCGGGGCGGTTTTTTTGTTGCCCTGGCGAAGGAGCGCCATCGAAGACGTGCTCAAGCGGGAGTGCCGATCGACAAGGGGGTTATGCTGAAGAGCTTCAGCTAGCCGCTTACGATCGGAATCGCGCAGCTCGCATTGCTGTCTCAATACCACAACGCCATGGCCTCCTAGGGATTTCTATCATATTCCCAGGAGGTTTTTTATTATGCCGATTCTTACTACGCCCCTGCCGGGCAGCCGCAAGGTATATGTCCAAGGAAGCCGTGCCGATCTGCGTGTGCCGATGCGTGAAATCGAACTGACGCCCAGCTCCAATAAAGGGATCGAACAGCCCAATGAAGCGGTCCGGGTCTATGATTCCAGCGGCCCTTATACGGATACATCCTATGAATCCGATGTTCGACGCGGACTTCCGGGGCTGCGACGCGCTTGGATCGATGAAAGAGGAGACGTCGAGTCTTATGAGGGCCGCGTTATACAACCGAAGGATAACGGATTTACCTCCGAGGAGTCGGCTGAAAAACGCGGAGCGGAGCAGTTCCCCGATTTAAACCGTCGTCCGCTGCGGGCCAAGCCGGGCTGCAATGTGACTCAGCTCCACTATGCACGCAAAGGCATGATAACGCCGGAGATGGAATATATTGCGATTCGCGAAGGGATGACGCCGGAATTCGTGAGGGACGAGGTGGCAGCCGGCCGTGCTATCATTCCGTCCAACATTAACCATCCGGAGAGCGAGCCGATGATTATCGGCCGTCATTTCCATGTGAAAATCAATGCCAATATCGGCAATTCTGCCGTCGCCTCCTCGATCGAAGAGGAAGTGGAGAAGATGACTTGGGCGACTCGTTGGGGCGCCGATACGATTATGGATCTATCCACCGGAAAAAACATTCACACGACGCGCGAGTGGATCGTACGCAACTCGCCGGTTCCGGTAGGAACGGTGCCCATCTATCAAGCGCTTGAGAAGGTCGACGGCAAAGCCGAGGATTTAAGCTGGGAAGTATTCCGGGATACATTGATCGAGCAGGCGGAGCAAGGCGTCGACTACTTCACGATTCATGCGGGAGTGCTGCTGCGCTACATCCCGTTGACGGCCAAGCGTCTTACGGGCATCGTCTCCCGCGGCGGTTCCATCATGGCGGCCTGGTGCCTCGCTCACCACCGAGAGAACTTCCTGTACACGCATTTCGAGGATATCTGCGAAATTATGAAACGGTATGACGTGGCATTCTCGCTCGGAGACGGCCTGCGCCCGGGCTCCATTGCCGATGCCAATGATGAGGCGCAGTTCGGCGAGCTGGATACGCTTGGCGAGCTGACGAAGATCGCCTGGAAGCATGACGTTCAGGTGATGATCGAAGGTCCGGGCCATGTGCCGATGCATCTAATCAAGGAAAACATGGACCGTCAGCTGGAGGTCTGCCAGGAAGCGCCGTTCTATACGCTAGGCCCGCTGACGACAGATATTGCCCCAGGCTACGACCATATCACTTCCGCGATCGGAGCGGCGATGATCGGCTGGTTCGGTACGGCGATGCTGTGCTACGTGACGCCGAAGGAGCATCTGGGTCTCCCGAACAAGGAAGATGTGAAGGAAGGCGTCATCACGTATAAAATTGCCGCTCATGCAGCCGATTTAGCCAAGGGCCATCCGCGTGCCCGAGTGCGTGACGATGCGCTGTCCAAAGCGCGCTTCGAATTCCGCTGGCGCGATCAGTTCCATCTCTCGCTCGATCCGGAGCGGGCGATGTCCTACCATGATGAGACACTGCCGGCTGAAGCGGCGAAATCCGCGCATTTCTGTTCCATGTGCGGTCCGAAGTTTTGCAGTATGCGCATTACGCAGGATATCCGGGATTATGCAGCGGAACACGGACTTGAAACGCAGGAAGCGATCGAAGCGGGCATGAAGGAGAAGTCGGAAGCGTTCAAAGCGGCTGGAAGCTCGATATATGCGCGATGAACACTTATCTCTGCATAAGGGTATGGCTCTGACTGAGGCAGGGACAACAGAAAATCAGACTGGTTTAGGACGAATGATTGGATTGGCGGCGACCGACTCAATCGATGAACAACCAAGCCTAAGTGACGATGCCGCATGGAGCGAACGGTATTCGAGGCAAACGAGGTTTGCCCCTATCGGAACCGCGGGTCAGAACCGGCTGCGGAAAGCATCCGTCCTTATCGTCGGCTGCGGCGCATTGGGGGCATCGCTCGCCCAGCATATGGTGCGCGCAGGCGTAGGGACGGTAAGGATCGTGGACCGCGATTATGTGGAGCCGAGCAATCTGCAGCGGCAGGTGCTCTTCGACGAGGAGGATGCGCGGTCCGCGCTGCCGAAGGCAGTTGCTGCGGCGAATAAATTGCGCCGCATCAATAGCGATGTGGCCGTCGAGCCGTATGTCGCGGACGTCACGGCGCAAAGTGCCGTGAAGCTTACCGAAGGCGTTATGCTGGTACTGGACGGGACAGATAATGTACCTACCCGTCTGGCGATGAGCGATACATGCTTTCGCCTCGGAATTCCGCTGCTGTACGGGGGGATCGCGGGATCGCATGGGATGAGCGCGACGCTCATCCCCGGTGAAACCGCCTGCTTGCGCTGCTTGATTGGCGGGACGGAGGAAGACCACTCAGGCGAGACCTGCGATACGATCGGCGTAATATCGCCGATCGTAGATTGGATCGCCGCGCTGCAAGCGGCGGAAGCGCTCAAGTGGCTGGCCGGAGCGCGGGAGGCGATTCGCCGGACGTGGCTATCTGCGGATCTGTGGCCGTTTCGACTATCCGAATCGGCGATGCCGAAGCCTTCGTCGAGCTGTCCTTGCTGCAGCACTGCAGCTATCGGATCCCCGATGAATCGCGGGGGGGATATTGACGGGCAGGCTTATCACTCGAATCATAAGGAGGATATCGTCGGGCAGGTCCAAGACCCTCTTCATGTGAAGGAGAGTGCGGCGCAGGAAAGACGATCGATTCGTGCGAAAGAGATTGCTGCGAAAGTAACGAGCGCGATTCATGCAAGCACATCGAGCGTTGAAGAACGCGCGTTAAGCGCTGCTGGAGCTAAGACAAGGGTTGGCAAGCAAGCCGAATACGAAAAGATAAATCGTCGAGATGATGCCGCCCTGCAGGCGAATGGGAATCAATCAACGGGATTGTTATCAGCAAGCGATGACCCTATTGAGAAACCCGTTCGTTCGGTTATGCTGTGCGGCCGCGATTCCGTTCAAGTTTCGATTGGCCGAACGATCGATCTCGTTAAGGCTCAGCAGCACATGGCTGCGTGCGGGATGCCGGTAACCGCTAATCCATATCTGGTTCGGGTGCAGATCCAGGAAGGCGAGCTGCTCGCATTATTTCCGGATGGACGCATCCTGGTTCAAGGCACGCAGGATACAAGAAGGGCCGAGGCGCTTTGCGAACGCTATGTTTCGGCAATTATGGCAGCAGACGTCGAGACAGCCCCGTTGAACGGTTTAAGGGGCAGGGAGGAGTAAACATGTTGGATAAAAAGTGGGCCGATTTTCGTCTTTATGTCATAACCGGCGAAAATTATCATCCAGGCAGGAGCTTGGTCACCGTCATGGAGCAAACGCTTCAGGGCGGCGCGGATATCGTGCAGCTGCGCGCGAAGGACATCCCGAAACGGGAGCTGCTGTCGCAAGCCTATGCGCTGCGTGAATTGACACGACGCTATGATGTGCCGCTTATCATCAATGATCATATCGATATCGCCCAAGCCGTCGATGCGGACGGCGTTCATCTTGGACAGGAGGACCTGCCTCTCGCCGAAGCAAGACGTATTCTGGGTTCAGATCGTATCATCGGCATTTCGACGCACAGCTTGGAGCAGGCGTTGGAAGCAGAGAGAGGCGGCGCCGACTACATTGGGGTTGGACCGGTGTTCCCTACGGGTACGAAGCCTGGCCGGCAGGCGGTTACGACCTCTTATGTACGGGAAGCTGCGCAGCGGATCCGGATCCCTTTCGTAGCAATCGGAGGCATTACGACAGACAACGTCGGCGATGTCCTGGCCGCAGGCGCGACACGGATATGCGCGGTCTCGGCTATTGTCGGCAGTGAAGATCCGGCTGAGGAGTGCAGCTCATTCCTGCATGCTATTCATACGTCGGCTCAGACGGCTGAAGGCCCGGCCGAGCTGAAGCGGATCCGGGTGAACGGACGCACGGAACAGACAGCGGCGTCCAATGTGATCGAGCTCATACAGCAGCTGGGCCTTGAGGGCAAACGTATTGTCGTCGAGCTCAACGGCTCGATTTTAGCCCGCGATGAATGGAGCAGGGCAGAGATCGAGAATGATGCGGAGCTGGAGCTGGTTCATTTTGTAGGGGGAGGTTAAACGATGATGGATTGGTATCGTGATGAAGATCCGCTCATTATTGGCGGCAAGAAGCTCTCCTCGCGCTTCTTCCTCGGCACGGGGCGGTTTCCGAGCCCGGCCGTCATGCAGATGGCGCTTGACGCTTCCGCTGCCGAGGTGATTACGTTCGCTATACGCCGCGTCAATCTGGAGTTTGCCCAAGACGATTCCATTCTGCAGCATCTCGACGATAGGGCGCTGACCTTTCTGCCGAATACGTCCGGTGCGAACAACGCCGATGAGGCGGTCCGTATCGCAAGGCTTGCCCGGGCGGCTGGGCTGGGGGACTGGATTAAAGTGGAGATTAGCGCAAGTCCTCGCACGCTTCTGCCCGATCCGCTGGAAACGTTAAGAGCTACCGAGAGACTGGCAGCAGAAGGATTTGTCGTGCTGTCCTATACATCCGACGATCCGGTAGGCTGCAAGAGACTGGAGGAAGCGGGGGCGGCTGCCGTTATGCCGGGCGGTTCGCCTATTGGCTCTGGGCTTGGCATTCTGAATCCGTATAATATCGGACTTATTGCGGAAGAGGCAGGCGTGCCGATTATCGTTGATGCAGGTATTGGCTCCCCTGCCGATGCGGCTGAGGCAATGGAACTGGGTGCATCGGGCATTCTAGTCAACACGCCTGTCGCTAAAGCGAATGATCCGGTAGCGATGGCTTACGCCATGCGCCTTGCTGTCGAGGCTGGACGGATCGCATACCGGGCTGGACGTATTCCGAAACGAAGGTATGCGTCGGCCAGCAGTGAAGAAGCCGGCGTATCCAAGCCGACCGCTTCGAGGAGCGTGTCCGCGTCGGCAGAGAAACTGACGGTGGCTTCGTTCGATAAAGCTTCGGATAAGAGTAGTCTTGGAGACGGAGGTTCCTCTTTCTTTTCGGACGCCACAGCCGAAGGGGGCGGGTGAATCATGCCTGAGCAGGTCATTGTTCTCGGAGGCGGAATCATCGGACTCTCTTGCGCATTCGAAGCCGCACAGCGCGGAGCGCACGTTACGGTCGTGGAGCCGCATGAATTCGGGGGACAGGCATCCGGGGCTGCGGCAGGCATGCTCGCTCCGTATACCGAGAATCCGGAGCAGCCCGACCCGTTCTTCCATCTGTGTGCTGCAAGCTTACGTCTATATCCGGAATGGCTGAGACATATCGAATCCATATCCGGCTTGAATGCGGAGCTGATGAACACCGGCAGCCTGACGGTCGCCATGCATGAGTCGGACCTGCTGCCGCTGCAGACGAGACTTGCATGGCAGCAAGCCTATGGACTAAGGGCTGAGCTTGTCGAGGGCTCCAGTCTGCGATTGCTCGAGCCATCGTTATCGCCGGCGGTAACGGCTGCCTTGTTCTGCCCGGATGAAAGCCATGTCTATGCTCCGCATCTCGTCCAGGCGTTGGAAGCAGCCTGCAGGAGGATGGGCGTGAAGCTGATTTCACATGCGGGAGCCATTACCCTGCCCGGCTTGAACGGCCAATACGGCGTTCAGGTGAAGACAGCCGAAGCGGGAACCTTCACGGGCGATCGGCTCGTCGTGTGCGCAGGCGCTTGGGCGTGCAAGTATGCCGAAGCCTTCGGTTTTCCGATTCCGATCCATCCGATTCGCGGTCAAATCTGCGCCTTCGACGTTCCCGTTCGCGACGTGCGTCATATGGTGTTCTCCAGCCAAGCCTATTGGGTAGGCAAAAATAACGGAACGCTTGTGTGCGGCGCGTCGGAGGATGTTGCCGGTTACGATACCTCCGTAACGGAACGCGGAATCGAACGGCTGGTCCGCTTTGGTCCCCGCCTACTGCCGTTACTGGAAGGGCTGCGCCCGATCCATAGCTGGGCCGGGTTAAGGCCGGCTACGCGCGACGGCTGGCCGCTTATCGGCCCACTGCCCGGCAGACCGGATATCATCTTGGCGGCGGGGCATTACCGGAACGGCATACTGCTTAGCCCGGTTACGGCAGCAATTGTCGCCGATCTGCTCACTGGGCGTAAGCCTGACGGGCCGATTGCGGCATTCGCTCCGGACAGATTTGCCGGAACGGCAGCGAGGAGAGGTGTTTCATGATCGGGAATCGTAGTGGGATGGAAGACCAAGTGCATCAGAGGCTTAGTCCGGACCCGGACCCGCATCCGCGGGTTTTGACCATCGCGGGATCGGATTCCGGAGGCGGCGCAGGTATTCAAGCAGACTTGAAAACATGCCAGGAGCTGGGCGTATTCGGCATGACTGCGCTAACCGCAGTAACGGCGCAAAACAGTCTCGGCGTCCATGCGATCTATCCGCTTCCGGTGGAGACCGTCGAAGCCCAGCTTATTGCGGTTCTGGACGATATGGGGGCAAGCGCGGTCAAGACCGGCATGCTGCTCGACTCCGCTATCGTCCGGATCGTAGCAAAAACGCTGGAGGAGCGCCATATACGAAGACTTGTTATAGATCCCGTACTATATGCCAAGGACGGATCGGCATTATTTCGCAGAGAGGCAACGGACTCCCTCAAGGCTGAGCTGCTGCCCATAGCCGAGATCGTTACACCGAATATACCCGAAGCCTGCGAGCTGCTGGAGATTCAGCCCGACACAATTCGTACGATAGCCGATATGGTAGAAGCTGCACGGAGTCTCTTGGACTTCGGTCCCCGATATGTGCTGCTCAAGGGCGGGCATCTGACCGGCGGCACCAACGGCAGCAGCGAATCGGACGAAGCCGTGGACGTGCTTGTCGGAGCGCCGGCAAGCGGCTTGCACGAGCCGATTCTGCTGCGTTCGCCGCGAATAGCAACGCGTCATACGCATGGAACGGGCTGCACCTTGGCCGCGGCGATCGCGGCCCTGCTGGCGCAAGGACGCGATGTGCCGTCTGCTGCCCGTGAAGCGAAGCGTTTTGTCACAGCGGCCATACAAGCGTCCGTCCCTCATGGACGGGGGATTGGTTCGCTATGGCATGCGGCTCACCGGCACATCTCAGAGCCGCTTGCGGTGGAAGAGTAAATGATACAATCGGTTGCATAAAGAAGTGAAGACGGGCTGCAGCATGGACATCCGTTAGCCAAGCAGAAGACGATACCTGTTGGAGCTGACGATACAGTAAGGATGCTGCAGCCGTCCGTACAGTTTGTACCGCATATGTGAGTCAAAGACACGGAATCTTCTGTGTCCTGTTAAAGAAATATACGCTTAATAGAATCAGCATTTACTAGAGTTTGGAAGAGAATCGGATTGAAAGCGATGAAGGGGCAGTCTCTTAGCCATTATGGATCAAGGGACTGCCCCTTCTTTTATACATCACATTGCAAAAACTTTTGCTGAACCGCAGCCGGAACCTCCTCACGGAAGAAAAACATCCGCTATGCAGGCGCGTACGAAAGTAATATTGACGCTGATAATCATTATCACTTAATATGGTCGTATAGAAACTTGCGAATTTAGACGAAACGAACAAGGAGTTGAATCACGAATGCTGCCCGATTCTTTCAAGAACTGGCAATCGCGCCCCAATCACTTTTCTTCTGTCAAGGTTCAAGCGGATCGTTCGCTCATTGCCGCATCTCTTGATCAGGGGATCTACCATATGTCCGAGCAGGGGGATTGGAGCAAGCTGTCGGAGGGATTGCCTGATCGGACGACCGTGAACCGGCTTCAGGTGATTAAAGGGCGCGTCTACGCCTGCACAAGTCAAGGACTGTATCGTCTGCATCGCAAACGTTGGCAGTATGCCGATATCAGTCAGCCCTGTTATCAATTCAAAGAAGAATGGAGATTCATATTCGTCGCCACGCAGAACGGTTTGATATACAAAGCGAAAGGCGACTGGCAGTTGTCCGCCTTTGAGAACGCCGTCGTATACGATTTCCTGTTCACTCCGCAATATTTGTACATCGCTCTCGACAAAGGCATAGCGATGTATGACCGTTTAACGGATCGCTGGGCCACATTCGAGCTGAAGGTCGGCGTTACGAGTCTGGCGGCGGAGCGAGATCGCCTTGTCGGTTCCGGCGAGAAAGGCGAACTGATCGTGAGCAATGGCCAAGGCGGATTCGAGACGATTCAATTCGGCGGCATTTTTGTATTTGCGGTAGCAACGAAAGCGCAGCACGTCTATGTTTGCACGGATAAAGGTCTATTCCGGCTCGGATCGCTGCACGGCCGAATAACGTTGTTCTCTATAAAAGCCGGGGTCCCTGTTACGGATATTGACTGGCACGGTACGGATTTATACATGGCTACACTTTCCAAAGGAATTCAAACGATGCGGGAATAGCTTTTCTTCACTTTTTGCTATAAAGGTTAACTCTCTAAGTGACCTGCCCATGGGTAAATGCATATGATACCTATGACATTTCAGGTGGAAGAAGGAGAGGGCTATGGCGAAGAGCAGGAAAGGGAAGAGCCCCAAAGGGCGAAAGCCGTTATTCTACGTAGATAATCCGAATACTTCGGAATTGAAATGGCTTGACGAAGTGAAAAGGAAGAGTGCTGGAGCGGCTCCAACAACCGGACAGACTGCATCCAAGAATGCGGGACACGTCAATGAAAAGAAAATCGTACATGTCAATGCAGCAACGCCTGCGCCTGTATTGGAGCCCGAGCAGAAGGTAGAGACGAGTAAGAATGTGCATGAACAGATTGCCAACGAGTTCCATATCCATAGGCAGATGCAATTTGAACGGGTTCGAGCTGTTCAATCAGATGCGCCGAGCGAATCCATAATCATGACGACCGGTGAGAACAGCCCGACTGTTCAACAGGCAGAAGCTGCCGCCCAAGCGGAACCAGTGGAGGCGATCATCGAAGCCGAAATCGAAGCTGAAGCTGAGGCCGAAGCCAAAATCGAAACCAACATCGAAGCCGAAGCCGAAACAGAAATTGTAGCCGAGATTAAGGCTGAAACAGAAATTGAAGTCGAGGTCGAGACTGAAACAGAAATTGAAGCCGAGGCCGAAATCGAAGCTGACACTGCAACTGAAGCTGAAAGCGAAGAGCAGTCAACAGATCGGTTAGAGCAGTTATTGAGAGCCGATCGCGCAAGCAGGGAGGAACGGGCGGTTGAGCGGCGCATACCGGATCGTCCTATCCCGTTCGTGTACACCGACGATCTTGCTGACAAATCGGTCACTTTTGAGAAAATCGCTCCAGGCGCCGTTGATACGACGAGGCTTCGCAATGGAGCGGTTGTTACGCAGACGATTGCGGACTTTGCTGTGGAAAGCATTAAAATAGCGGATCGGTCCGTAACAGGGAAGAAAATTGCCGAAGAGACCATTACGGGGGAGCACCTGGCTCGTAATGCAATCTCCGGCGCTAAAATTCGTGACCGCTCGATCACGGGAGATAAGCTGCGCGACGGCAGTGTTAGTTCGGATAAGCTTGCCGACCGGACGATTAGCGGCGATAAATTTGCGGAAAACTCGATTGAAGCAAAGCATCTGAAGCCGTTTATCATTACGACGGATCTTCTCGAGGACCAGTCGATTACGTCAAGCAAGCTGAAGAGCGGTACCATCCGTTCCGAAAATATCGCTAATGACGCCATAAACACCTCCAAGCTGGAGGACGGCTCGGTAACGCATTCCAAGCTTCGGGATCAATCGGTAACGGGCGAGAAGATCGCTCAGGGGGCAATCGATGCGGTACATTTGAAGCCAGGACTTCTGCTGGCTGAGCATGTGGCTGCGGGAGTGCTGTTGGGAAAGCATTTGGCCCCAGGCGAAATCTCCGCCGAACATTTGGAGGAAGGCGCGGTCGGAGCAAGAGAGCTGGGTCCCTCATCCGTGGGGCAGGAGGCGCTCAAGGAAGGAGCAGTCGGCTCCGCACAGCTGCAGGAAGGGGCCGTAAAAGGAAGTCATCTCGCAAGAAATGAAATCGGCACTGAGCATATAGCCGATGGAGCTATATCTTCAACCAAAATCGCGGATTCGGCCGTTTCTACGATCAAGCTGGTCGATCATGCGGTAACGTCATCAAAGATTGCCGACCAAAGCGTCAATGCATCGAAGCTGGCGGATGAATCCGTGCAGAGCAGACATTTGGGACGTTTTAGCATCGGTGCGGATAAAGTGGCCGACGGAAGCATCGTAGCAAGGCATCTCACGGCGGGGGTAATCAGCTCGGTGAATTTGACGGATCGAAGCGTGCAGACTGCTCATCTGGCAGATAACGCGGTTAACGGAAGCAAGCTTGAGGCACATGCGGTCCGGCAGGTTCACATCAGCGGAGCGTCGGTTGGAGAAAAGGAGCTTGCAGATGCGGCAGTGACGGTCGGCAAGCTGGCCGATTCGAGCGTTACAGGCAGGAAGCTGGCGGAGCTTTCGGTAGAAACAAAGCATTTGACGGACGAATCGGTCACATTTGATAAAATTGCTCCTGATGCGGTTCGAGCCTTCCATCTGTCTGCCGAATCGGTAACGGAAGAATCGATCTCGCCGGAAGCCGTCGCTACCGAGCATCTCCAGCCCGGCCTTATTCAGGCGAAGCATGTTTCGAAGGGAGCGATCGCGACAAGCGCCATTCAGGATGATGCCGTTAAGTCGCAGAAGATATCCGCGGGTGCAGTCAATGAACGCCATCTTGCCTCTGGAATCATTCAATCCCACCATATGGCCGACCATGTTGTAACCTCGCTGAAGCTCTCTCCGGAGAGCGTCTCGACGGATAAATTGACCGATGGGGCGATAACGCACGCGAAGCTCGCCGATAGCAGCGTAACAGAGAAGAAACTGGCTGTTCAATCGGTAACCAGCGAGCATCTGTCATCGTTCGCGGTGAATAGCAATCATATTGCAGAAGGGTCTGTGGATTCTTGGCATTTGAATGAAGGCATCGTGGAAGCGAAGCATCTTGCAGAAGACGCCGTGAAAGCAGAAGCGATCGCGGCAGGTGCCGTGAGCGGCGAGAAAATTGCCGATGGCGCTGTAACCGGGCGGCATCTTATGGATGAATCGGTCGGAGGCCAGCATATTCAGGTGCAATCCGTATTAGGTATTCACCTTGCTCCTGGCAGCTTGCATGAGGAGCATTTATGCGATGGTATCGTGACGCGCGAGAAGCTGGCAGATAGCAGCGTTGGCAGCGCTCAGCTTATAGCGGGCTCGGTAAGCGCTTCTGCGCTGCAGCCTGGTGCCGTCGGTGCGGAGCAAGTGGGCGAGGGTGCAATCGGGGAAATCCATCTGGGCAAAAACGCAGTCGGGTCGAAACATCTGCAGCCGGATAGCGTGAATCAAACACATCTATCCAACAGCGCAGTAAGTACCGAGCAGATCGCTGAACATGCGGTAACATCCGATAAGCTGGCACCTTTGTCAGTGAGCGGAGAGCATATCATGCTGGAGACGCTTGTCGGGAAGCATCTGAAGGCGGAGGCCATCCAAGGGTACCATATTCGCAAAGGCTCGATCACGCAAGCGCATCTTGCGAGTGAATGGTTCTCGTTCGATAAAGCGCCGGATGCCATTATACAGGGCAGCAAAGTAAAGCCAGGAACGATCGAAACAGCCCAAATCGCAAAAGGTGCGGTAACGAATGTGAAGCTGGCTGCAGGGGCGGTAAACGAGAAAGTGCTGAGCGATGGATCGGTGACGGGCGTAAAGCTGGCTGCCGGAGCGGTAAACGAGAAGACGCTGAGCGACGGAGCTGTGACGGGCGCCAAGCTGGCTGTTGGCGCGGTAGGTGAAGAAGCGCTGAGCGATGGAGCCGTGACGAGCGCGAAGCTGGCTGCAGGGGCGGTAGGCGGGAAAGCGCTGAGCGATGGATCGGTGACGAGCGCGAAGCTGGCTGCAGGGGCGGTAAACGAGAAAGCGCTGAGTGACGGATCGGTAACGAGCTCGAAGCTGATCACGGGAGCGGTAGGAAGCGATGCGCTGAGCGACGGTGCTGTGACGGGCGCCAAGCTGGCTGCCGGGGCGGTAGGCGAGAAAGCGCTGAGCGACGGAGCGGTGACGGCCGCGAAGCTGGCTGCCGGGGCGGTAGGCGAGAAAACGCTGAGTAACGGATCGGTGACGAGTGCGAAGCTGGCTGCCGGTGCGGTAAGCGAGAAAGCGCTGAGCGATGGGGCTGTAACGGGCGCCAAGCTGGCTGCCGGTGCGGTAAGCGAGAAAATGCTGAGTGACGGTTCGGTAACGGGCGCGAAGCTGGCAGCCGGTGCAGTAAGCGAGAAAACGCTGAGTGACGGTTCGGTAACGGGCGCGAAGCTGGCTGAGGGTGCGGTAAGCGAGAAAGCGCTGAGCGATGGATCGGTGACGAGCGCGAAGCTGGCAGCCGGCGCGGTAGGCAAGAAAGCGCTGGGCGATGGATCAGTAACGGGAGCGAAGCTGGCTGCGGGCGCGGTAGGCGAGTATGCGTTGAGCGACGGAGCTGTGACGGGTGCGAAGCTGGTTGTCGGCGCGGTAGGCGAGGATGCGCTGCGCGACGGCGCCGTGACGGGAGCGAAGCTGGCTATCGGCGCGGTAGGCGAGAAAGCGCTGAGCGACGGATCGGTAACGGGATCGAAGCTGGCTGCGGGTGCGGTAGGCGAAGAAGCGCTGAGCGACGAAGCCGTGACAGGCGCGAAGCTGGCTGCGGGCGCGGTAGGTGAAGAAGCGCTGAGCGACGGAGCCGTGACAGGCGCGAAGCTGGCTGCGGGCGCGGTAGGTGAAGAAGCGCTGAGCGACGGAGTGGTGACGGGATCGAAGCTGGCTGCGGGCGCGGTAGGCGAGAAAGCGCTGAGCGACGGAGCGGTGACGGGATCGAAGCTGGCTGCGGGTGCGGTAAGCGAGGATGCGCTGAGCGACGGAGCGGTGACGGGATCGAAGCTGGCTGCGGGTGCGGTAAGCGAGAAAGCGCTGAGCGACGGAGCTGTGACGGGAGCGAAACTGATCGCGGGCGCGGTAAGTGAAGAAGCGCTGAGTGACGGATCGGTGACGAGTGCGAAGCTGGCTGCGGGAGCAGTAGGCAAGAAAGCGCTGAGCGACGGATCGGTGACGAGCGCGAAGCTGGCTGCGGGTGCGGTAAGTGAGGATAAGCTGAGTGACGGAGCCGTGACGGGAGCGAAGCTAGCTGTTGGCGCGGTAGGCGAGAAAGCGCTGAGCGACGGATCGGTAACGGGAGCGAAGCTGGCTGCGGGCGCGGTAGGCGTGGATGCATTGAGTGACGGGGCGGTGACGGGAGTAAAGCTGGCTGCGGGCGCGGTAAGCGAGGAAGCGCTAAGTGACGGCGCGGTGACGAGTGCGAAGCTGGCCGCGGGTGCGGTAGGCGAGGATGTATTGAACGATGGATCAGTAACGGGCGCCAAGCTCGCTGTCGGTGCGGTAGGTGAAGAAGCGCTGAGCGATGGATCGGTAACGGGAGCGAAGCTGGCTGCGGGCGCGGTAGGTGAAGAAGCGCTGAGCGATGGATCGGTAACGAGCGCGAAGCTGGCTGCCGGAGCGGTAGGCGAGGATGCGCTGAGCGACGAGGCTGTGACGGGAGCGAAGTTGGCAGCCGGCGCGGTAGGCGAGAAAGCGCTGAGCGATGGATCGATAACGGGCACGAAGCTAGCTGCCGGAGCGGTAGGCAAGAAAGCGCTGAGCGACGGAGCTGTGACGAGCACGAAAATAGCTCCAGGCGCGGTAGGCGAGGAAGCGCTGAGCAACGGAGTTGTGACGGGTGCGAAGCTGGCTGCGGGCGCAGTAGGCGAGGATGAGCTGAGCTACGGAGCTGTGACAAGCACGAAGCTGACTATCGGCGCGGTAGGGGAGAAAGCGCTGAGTGACGGAGCTGTGACGGGAGCGAAGCTGGCTGCGGGCGCGGTAGGCGAGAAAGCGCTGAGCGATGAATCGGTAACGGGCGCAAAGCTGGCTGCGGGTGCGGTAAGCGAGAAAGCGCTGAGCGATGGCTCGGTAACGAGCACGAAACTGGCTGCGGGCGCGGTAAGTGAAGAAGCGCTGAGCGACGGAGCTGTGACGGGAGCAAAGCTGTCTGTCGGTGCGGTGGGTGAAGAAGCGCTAAGCGATGGAGCTGTGACGGGCGCGAAGCTGGCAGCGGGCGCGGTAGGCGAAGAAACGCTGAGCGATGGAGTCGTGACGGCCGCAAAGCTGTCTGTCGGTGCGGTAGGTGAAGAAGCGCTAAACGACGGTGCTGTGACGGGTACGAAGCTGGCAGCGGCCGCGGTAGGTAAAGAAGCGCTAAGCGACGGAGCTGTGACGGGCGCGAAGCTGGCAGCGGGCGCGGTAGGTGAAGAAGCGCTAAGCGACGGAGCTGTGACGGGCGCGAAGCTGGCAGCGGGCGCGGTAGGTGAAGAAGCGCTAAGCGACGGAGCTGTGACGGGCGCGAAGCTGTCTGTCGGTGCGGTAGGTGAAGAAGCGCTGAGCGACGGCTCAGTAACGAGCGCGAAGCTGGTCGCGGGATCGATAGGGACGGAAGCATTGAGCGACGGCTCGGTAACGAGCGCGAAGCTGGTCGCGGGATCGGTAGGAAGCGAAGCGCTGAGCGACGGCTCGATAACGAGCGCGAAGCTGGTCGCGGGATCGGTAGGAACGGAAGCGCTGAGCGACGGGGCCGTAACGAGCGCAAAGCTGGTCGCGGGATCGGTAGGAACAGAAGCGCTGATCGACGGGGTCGTGACGAGCGCAAAGCTGGTTAGCGGATCAGTAGGAAGTGAAGCATTGAGCGACGGCTCGGTAACGAGCGCGAAGCTGGTCGCGGGATCGGTAGGAACGGAAGCATTGAGCGACGGGGCCGTGACGAGCGCGAAACTGGTCGCCGGATCAGTAGGAAGCGAAGCATTGAGTGACGGCTCGGTAACGAGCGCGAAGCTGGTCGCCGGATCGGTAGGAACGGAAGTGCTGAGTGACGGGGCCGTGACGAGCGCGAAGCTGTTCGCTGGATCAGTAGGAAGCGAAGCGTTGAGCGACGGCTCGGTAACGAGCGCGAAGCTGGTCGCAGGATCGGTAGGAACGGAAGCGTTGAGCGACGGAGCAGTGACGAGCGCGAAGCTGGTCGCCGGATCAGTAGGAAGCGAAGCATTGAGCGACGGCTCGGTAACGAGCGCGAAGCTGGTCGCGGGATCGGTAGGAAGCGAAGCGCTGAGCGACGGTGCCGTGACGAGCGCCAAGCTGGTCGCGGGCGCGGTAGGAACGGAAGCGCTGAGTGACGGTGCCGTGACGAGCGCCAAGCTGGTCGCGGGATCGGTAGGAACGGAAGCCTTGAGTGACGGCTCGGTAACGAGCGCGAAGCTGGTCACGGGATCGGTAGGAAGCAAAGCGCTGAGCGACGGAGCCGTGACGAGCACGAAGCTGGTCGCCGGATCGGTAGGAACGGATGCGCTGAGCAACGGCTCGGTGACGAGCGCGAAGCTGGCTGCCGGAGCGGTAGGCGATGAAGCACTGAGTATCGGCTCGGTGACGAGAGCGAAGCTGGCATGGGGCGCGGTTAGTACGGGAGCGTTGAGTGACGGCTCGGTGACGAGCGCGAAGCTAGCCGCGGGTGCGGTAGGCGAAGAAGCGCTGAGTGACGGCGCGGTAACGGGAGCGAAGCTGGCTGCGGGCGCGGTTACGGCCGACAAGCTGGCTCCAGGCCTGCTGGATCAGCAGTCGCTGCAGTCCGGAGGCGTATGCGAAGTTCATTTGGCCGAAGGTGTGGTCACCGCAGGGAAAATCGCGGAAGGTGCCGTAACCGCTGATAAGATTGCGCCGGGCTCCATCACCTCAGATCATTTGGCGCCAGATGTATTGGCCGGTTCCTTCCGTACAATCAGTTTGCAGGATGGAAGCATAGATGCCGGCAAACTTGATTTTGCCCCTGTCCGCACAACGAAATCCTCTGCAATGCAGCAGTTTGGGTTGGTGCCGTACGATTTCCAAGGCCACGGCGAGCAGATCGAAGTGAGCGTATTTTTCGATGAACCGTTCGCAAATGATACGTTCGCGATTGTTGCCACCACCGATCATCCGTCCTGTTATGCAGTCATTAAGGAGAAGACTGCTGCAGGCGCCCAAATCATCATCGTCCGGACGCGGATTAGTCCAGAACCTAAAGGCATTCTCAACTGGATTGCTATCGGAACCCAGTAGCTTCTTAATTGAACCTCTTTGGCACGTGCGATAAAGCACGGACCGAAGAGGTTCTTTCTGATGACTGTGTGATGGCTCGGCAATCGAAAACCGTCTTAGCCTTGCGAATGGGGACGGCGCGAGCTTGGCGAAATCGCCTTTCCAGCCCGAGACGCGGTGTCGTCTGCCAAGGTACCATACAGTATCATACCGACTTGTCGCGCATATGCTGGTATAAGCGGGGAGGGACTTTCTTGACACAGCATATTGTAACGGAATTGATTGAACATATGTCGCATTCGCATGAACATATGGCGAATGTTCTGGAGGCCAAACGTCATGTTGCGGTGCGGATGGCGCAGATGGTGAACGCCCTGCCGGATCAACATCCAGAGTTCGGGGGGATGGGCGGATTGATGGAAAGCTCGCATGCGGTAACGAATAGCGTCGTCTCTTACTTGAACAGCATTGCAGAGCTTCAAGAAACGATTGCAGAAACGATCAAATCGATTATGAAAGAGCTTAGTGAAGAGGAAGAAGAGTAGGGCGGGGGAAAAGGGAGGAAGATGCGGCCATGAGTCGGGAGACGGCATATGCACGAATGCTGGATGCCTCCGCCAAGCTGCAGCAGAACGTGGCAATGATTCTGGAGGCGAAGGCGACCGAAGCGGAGAAGGTTCGGAACTGGCTCTGCAACCATGTTACGCCGGATGCTTATCAGGAGCAGCAAGCGCATCTGAAAGATACGCTTGGCGTACACGAGCAGTTAATTGAGGTCATCGACGGTCTGGCCAAACTTAACCAAGGAATGGCAAACGTTCTGAAAGCAGTGCTGCGTCATGATCAGGAGGATAGCAGCAGCGGATTCGGCAACATGGATTTTGGGGAACCCACCCAATGAGCCTAGTCGTAAAGGAATGGGAAGCGCGCATTGAATTGATCCGTTCCATTGCCCAAAGCCAGCAGGCGATGGCACGGATCTTAGATAGCGTAGCGGATATCTCCGAGTATTCGCCGGAAATGGCGAAGTCGGTTCGTGAGAATGTACGGTCGCTGACGGCGATGCAGCTGTCGATGACGGAGACGGTCGTCGGCATAAGGATGCGTCGCCCTCAGCAAGGAATTCCCGCCAAACCGTGGCTGTTAAAAGGCGCCGACGTATCGCCTTACCGCTGAATGAGCTGATCCCGCTCCGGTCCGACCGATATATAACGGATCGGTACGCCGATTCGCCGTTCCAGCTCAAGGACATAACGCTGTGCGCTCGGCGGCAAATCCTCGAAGCGCCTGATGTGCGAGATGGCTGTTTTCCAGCCGGGAAGGGTCTTGAATACGGGTTTTGCCTTCTCAAGGCGGGAAGACACGGGGAACCTATCGGTCACGTCGTCTTCAATATCGTAGGCGGTGCAAATCGGGATATCATCCAAATAGCCAAGTACGTCCAAGTTGGTCAGCACAGCTTCAGTTGCGCCCTGCAGCTTGCAGCCGTAAGCGGTCGCGACCGCATCGAACCAACCCATCCGACGAGGCCTGCCCGTCGTTGCCCCAAATTCGCCGGCGTCTCCGCCTCGGATCCGGAGCTCATCCGCGGCGCTGCCGGTGATTTCCGTCGTGAAAGGCCCTTCTCCCACCGCGCTTGAGTACGCTTTAATTACGGCCACAACCCGATCGATCGAGCCGGGGGGCAGCCCGGCACCGACCGAGGCGAAGCCGGCCAGCGTCGATGACGATGTGGAATAAGGATAGATGCCGTGATCCGGATCGCGAAGCGCGCCAAGCTGCCCCTCCGCCACAATCCGCTCCCCCCGTTTCAACGCTTCGTGCATCAGCGTCGTTGTATCGCATAATAACGGCTTTAGCCGCTCGGCTTGCGAGAGCAGTTCCAGGGTGATAGCTTCGGCTGAAAAGGGAGGTTTCCCATATAGATGAACAGCCAGTATATTCTTGGTTTCTAGAGCGGCTATGACCCGCTTGCACAATCGGTCTTCGTCATGCAAATCGCCTGCTTGAATGCCGAGCTTTACATATTTGTCCGCATAGAATGGCGCGATCCCCGCTTTGGT
The DNA here is from genome assembly GCF_024734895.1 of Paenibacillus spongiae. Taxonomy (NCBI): domain Bacteria; kingdom Bacillati; phylum Bacillota; class Bacilli; order Caryophanales; family Paenibacillaceae; genus Paenibacillus; species Paenibacillus spongiae. The sequence continues at coordinate 5,491,970 of NZ_CP091430.1, read as the reverse complement.
CGATCCGAATTTGCGGTCCCCGAGCCGTTCCTCTTCCCATTCGTCCAGCTGCTTGTGGTAAGGAAGTACGAGCTGAGCCCGGTCCGAGACGCGCAATATCGGCTCCGGAACGCCGCGCGTCCTCAATTCATCCAGTTCACGGAACAAGTCTTCCATATTGAGTGCCACTCCCGGTCCGATCACGTTCGTTACATTCGGATGAAATACTCCGGACGGCAGCAGGTGCAGCGCGAATTTGCCGTAATCGTTAATAATCGTATGCCCCGCATTGCTGCCGCCTTGAAAACGGACGACGTATTCCGCCTCGCCTGCGAAGACGTCGGTCATTTTACCTTTTCCCTCGTCGCCCCAATTCGCCCCGACAATCGCTGTTACGCCCATTCGTTAAGCCTCCTATTTGAAATGTGCTTCCTATTCTGATTATAATGATTGTAATAATATTAATATAATTAATGTTATTCATATCTATCATAAAGGTGGTTTATGTGGATGGCGCGCCCCGTTCAAAACTTGGAGCTGTACCGCGTCTTTTATTATACGGCCATGACCGGAAGCTTGACTAAAGCGGCGGACGAGCTGTTCATTACGCAGCCTGCCGTCACTCATTCGATCAAGCAGCTGGAGGGGCGCTTGGGCGGCAGACTGTTTTTCCGTACGCCCAAGGGGGTCAAGCTGACTCTTGAAGGTGAAGCGCTCTTTCACTATATCGATCAGGCGTACCAGTTGATCCTTAACGGGGAGCGAAAAATGGCCGAGATGCATGATCTGCTGGATGGCGAGATCCGGATCGGGGCGGGTGACACGCTTTGCAAGCATGTTCTTTTGCCCTGTCTAGGCGACTTTCACAAAGCCTATCCGGCGATAAGCTTGCATGTGACGAATCGGACGACGCCGGAGACGATGGCGTTATTGAAAGAAGGGAAGATCGATGTAGGCATCATTAATCTGCCGTTCGCGGCGGACAAGCAGGTAAACGTTGTCGAAACGATCGACCTGCACGATTGTTTCGTAGCAGGGGAGACTTACCGGGAGCCGGTGCTAGGAGCCATCTCGTGGGAGGAGCTTGCGGAACGGCCGTTAATGATGCTGGAACGCGGCAGCAACACAAGAGCTTATGTCGATGCGATCGCCGAGAAGCACGGCGTGCGGCTCAAACCGGAGGTTGAGCTTGGCAGCCTCGATCTTCTTGCCGATTTTGCCAAAGCGGGACTTGGCATCGCTTGCGTTGTTCGCGGTTTCGTGGCCCATGATATCTCCGCAGGACTGCTGCAAGAGGTGAAACTGTCGCAGCCGATACCGCCGCGGAAAGCCGGAATCGTCACCTTGAAGGACTCGCCGCTGCCCGCGGCCGCGAACCGGTTTATCCATATGCTGATTGAAGGGTTTGCCGTGAGATAGATCGGAGTTGTTGATTTATTCTGTGTTTGAGTATTTTAGGATAAATGAGCTAACATGCAGGGAGAGGAAGTTACGTGGCGGATTGGATGGGAAAAGAATTTTGGATCGACGGGCTTAAACTTATTGCCAGTAAATCGGTTATCCTGATTATTATCGTTCTGGCAACAGGGCTGGCTCTGAAATTGAGGAAGACAGCCATCAGGCGGCTGTTCGTTCTGACGCGTCTTGGCTCGAAGCAGCGGGATACGCTGGAATCGCTTCTATTGTCGTTTACGAAGTATGTGTTATTCATCGTTGCGGCGCTCATGTGTCTGAGCAACATTGGCGTTCAAGTCGGACCCATCATTGCGGGAGCGGGTGTTCTTGGGCTTGCCGTAGGCTTCGGAGCCCAAACGCTTGTCAAGGATTTTATTACAGGATTCTTTATTATATTTGAAGATCAATTCTCGGTCGGTGACTACGTCACGATCAATAACGGCCAAATTAACGGAACGGTGATGAGCGTCGGCCTGCGTGCGACGAAGATTCGTACTTGGGCGCAGCATGTGGTCGTCATTCAAAACTCGGAAATCAGAGTGAGCCAGAACTATAACCGGGAAAGAATGCGTGCAATCGTCAACGTGTCCATCCCGTTTGATACGGATCCGTCGGTGATCGAACAAGCGGTGCAAGCCATTTCCGTTCGTCTGATCGAGACGATGCCGCACCTGTTCTTGACGGATCCGGATGGCGTGCCTGTGGAGCCCCCGAAGCTGTACGGGCTTGCCGAAATGGAGAACAATCAGCTCGGCGCCAAGTATACCGTAACCTGTCTCGTCAAGGATGAGTATTATTGGACGGCCGGACGGGAGCTGCGCAAGGCGCTCGTCCAAGAACTGAGGTCGCGGGACGTTGCGATTGCATAGCCCCCGCCCAATGCTGCGGACGGCACGGAAGCAATGAATAGCTGATGTGCTTCCGCGCGTCAGTTCATTGCGGAATCGATGCGTTCATCCCCGGTTCTTTCGCCTTTGCGAACATCATTTGTCCAAACCATACCGTGATCATTTGCATACTCTGTCACTATCACTGTATGGAAGGGTTGATATGGATGGTGAAAATTTCACAAGGAGAAGGCGGGCCCGTACAATTCAGACATCGGATGGAAGGCTTGACCTCGCTGGTACAAGGACACCGACATTCGTTTGGAAACTTAACGGATTTAGTCATCCCCGAGGACGGCAGACACCGCCACACCTTTCGGGGAATCACGACCACAGCCGATGGACACCGTCACACCTATACCGGACAAACGGGTCTTAATATCGGCACCGGGCCAAACCATTTTCACAGGTTCCGCATTATGACGAATGTTGCCGATGGCCATCGCCACATCATTACCGGAAGAACTACGGGAGTCATCCGGCTTGGAACCACAGTCGGCCACAGATTGATTATTGAGAAAATCGAGAGACAGCGTGTAAAGTAAACGCTGCGGCTGCAGCAAGCGGCAAGTCCGAAAAGAAGAAGCCCCCAAGCCGTGTGGCAGGGGGCTTCTTTGCATGCAGATCATTAAAGCGCCGGGACGATTCCAAGGCTGTGCCTTATAGCAGACGAAATGGCCTTACATTGCGGCGGAATCTGTCTGGCGGTACCGCTCGAGGAAGCGGACATCGCTAAACGGATCTGTATGTTGAAGCCGCCTCGGCGGTGCTGACCTAGAGCGTCCAACGCATCAACAAGCCGGCTTCCGTCAAACCGCCGCCGAAACCGTAGAGCAGTACGAGGTCGCCTGGCTTGATTCGGCCGTCCTTCATGGCCAGATCGAGCGCGAGCGGTATGGAGGCTGCCGATGTGTTCCCATACTCAGCAATGCTTGACAGCGTCTTCTCGATGGGAATGCCTGTCTTATCGCACACGGAGTCGATAATTCGCATGTTGGCGCTATGCGGAACAAACCAATCCAAATCCGCGGCGGTATAGCCGTAACGTTGCAGAATCGCAGAAATGCCCTTAGGCAATTGACTGACCGCCCATTTATACACTTCTCTCCCGTTCTGGATGATTTTCCCGTTTGCCGTGATCGGCATCCCTAGTATGGAAGGAGATAAACTGGAGCGATAAAGCTGATGTCCGCTCTCGCCCGTAGTCGAAACATGCGACCCGAGAAAAGCACCTTCTTGAGTTCTCTCCAATAGCGCCGCACCTGCTCCATCACCAAATAAAATGCATGTCGTACGGTCGGTATAGTCGGTTACCTTAGTGAGTGTTTCCGCGCCAATGACTAATATCTTCCGATGAGCTCCTGTCAGCAGCAGGCCGTTTGCCAGCTGCAGGGCGGTGACGAATCCGGCGCATGCGGCTTGAATATCGGCTGCGCCGCACGCTTCGATGCCGAATTCGGCTTGAACTCGCGAGGACATGCTCGGGAAGAACGTATCCGGAGTCGATGTCGCGACTAGAATGAAATCCACATCCGTCAATACAGATCCGAAACGGGCTTGCATGTCGCGAACGGCGGCAAAGCACAGGTCGCTGCAAAACTCGCCTTCGGAGGCGACCCGCCGTTCGTGAATACCGGTCCGCTGGACAATCCATTCATCGCTTGTATCGACGATTCGCTCCAGATCGGCATTGCTCAAGATGCGCTGCGGCACATAAGCTCCGAAAGCCGTGATGCTGGCATGGGACAAATATTGCGGTTCCTGCATGGGGAGCAGCTCCTTTACGATTAGGTATTGGTATCAGGTATTAGTACCAGATTCTAATACCACTACATTACATCAAATTGATGATGCTGTCAAAGGCCGCTGCTATTATTTAATCGTCATGAAGCTATTCATGATGTATCTAATCTTATGGGTAGACGGGAAATCGGTTGTCAGCCAGGAGGCACGTTCCCATCCATCAAAAAACGTGCAAATCCGATCGGATTCGTATAGGTCGCTTTCCACGCCTCCGGCATATTTCCTTTTTGAAAGCTGTAGCGCAGATCTCTCCCATTGCATTCCACAAAAAGAGGATAACCGCTGTTCGTAAGGCCAATGTCGAATCCAACATCCGCAAGGTGAGCCAAATGACCGCTTAAATGCCGGGCGGCATGCAAACAGAAACGCTCAATATCGTCTCGTACCTGCTCCGCTCTCAACGCAGGATATTGCCGCAATATTTCTTCTAATCGATAGACGGTTCCACCTTGCGCTACATTGGTAATAAATGCGTTCTTGGCCGCCACCTTAACGGCGATCCCCGTCATTGTCCAATCGCCCGTATGAGAGCGCTGGACGGACACGCGAAGGTCAAACGGGCAGCCGTTATAGGTTGCGAGCGGAAGCCGCTGCTGCACAATATACTTTTCCCGGCTCAGCTTCCGCTGCAAGAATGAAGGGATCCGGTCTGCGAAACGGAGCTTTCTCCATAAACCGCGGGAACGGTACGCAAGCTGCCACCCGGCTCCGGAACGGTCCAGCTTCATGACTCCGCGGCCGATGCTGCTGTTGTCCGGTTTCAGGATGAGCGAGTCGTACAGCGACATCATTTCCTTCAGGGAGTCCGGTGTCACGGCAGCTGTACCGGGGATATGCGGCCGCAATAATTCATCTTCCATCAGCAGATTGTGGATGTGGAGTTTACCGTACCGGTTCCGGCCATTAAACACCTGAATGCCCGATTGAGCCAGCTCTTTCATTCGTTTGTTCGGGCCTGTACGGGTGTATATTGCACGGTTATGGATGACTTCCGGAATCGCCAGCTGTTGTCGGATATAGCCCCCGTATGTTTTGACATATGCGTTAACGGTACGATGCTGCAAACGAATATCCTGCAGACGGAAGAAACACGGAGTCAGTCCGTACAGGCGCCCTGCTTCTTCATAGAATCGTATCTCCTCATGCCGGGGGCGGCCGGAAGGGATTCCTTTATACACGGATGAATTGACCAGTATGCCTACAAATCGCCTTTCCAAAGCATCAACAGTCCTTCCGAAGTTTCTGTTCTTCCAATTAGACTATGAAATCATGCGTCTTCCCGGTTGGACGAATGAATGATAGGTATATTTGTCTCCCAAGGTGCAATAACCATCTCATATTTGCCGCTTCAACATAGAATAGTACAAAGGCGGGAAAGGGGATGAGGGTCCATGGGCCGAGCTAGAGAAATCACCCAAAGATTCATTCGCAGAAAATGGCGCAAGATGCAGTTTGCCGATGCATTCAAGCCGATCTTCGACGGGGAAATAACATTAAACCATCGAAATATGAAGTGCTTGAAGGATACCTACAAAAGCAGCATCTGGAAGCTTGAAATCAAAGCCGGTCACAAAAGTTTGCCCGTCGTTCTCAAAATTTCGAAGCAATTAAGAAGATCGCGTCCGGAAAGCACCGTTGAACGAAATATATACCGCAAAGCAAGAAAACTGCTGCAGCCGTTCATGCCGCAAATTTATCTGACCAAACGCAACGTCAATGGCCATGATTTATGGGTATTCATGGAATACATTGAACCTGTGCGAGGGCAGATTGAGTATAACCCGGATCACTTTAAAAAAATCATTCCAACGTTAGCAAAACTCCATGCCGCCACAAGGAACGAAAAGTTTATGCGTCATGAAAAAACGTTTGCGGATTGGCTTCCGCGATACGATTCCAAGAGCATGCATGCCGAACGAGTCCAAATGAACAAATCAACGCTCCATTATCTTGATGAAGCCATGAAGAAACCCAATCTAAAAGCAATCCTGGAGCCGTATTATACCCTTCTGAAGAAAGTGCTGAAAGATGGTCCGGAATATCTTCCAGAGGTGGTCGAGGCAGGGCTCAGTATCGTTCACGGCGATTTGCACACGGCCAATATGGCCTGTCACGATGTGAAGGAGAAGCCATGGCAGGTTAAGTTTATCGACTGGGAGGGCGCCAAGTTCGCCCCGTGCTGGTATGACCTCGTCTATCTGATCGGCGTTTTCTTGGCGTACCGGAGAGAGTGGAAGGATGAAGAAGAAGCGATAACCCGCCGCTCCGTCAGCCTGTATGCCGCCGAGATGAGGAAGCATGGCGTTGTGTTCAAGACCGACCCTATGAAGCTCTATCAGATGGCCTATTTGAAACGTATCCTGGAAAGAGGCTTATATTTGCAATTAAGCTGGGCCGTCACGGGGCAAAAAGAAGCGAAGCTGCTGAAGGTTTATTTGGAAAAAGTCAAAGTTTTGGGAAAGCAATTTGGATTATACTAGCGTCCAGAATAGCTTCATTCGTGCAGTCATGCTATAACGACAAACCCACATGCCGATTCCATCGCGTAATGCGGGTTTTTTATTGTAAGTGATAGGAGGAGAACGCTGTGAAAGTATTGATCGCAACGAAATGTGCCTATCCTCCAAGAGGCGGGGTGGGAATGTATATCAAAGAGCTGAAGAAAGGGCTTGAACAGAACGGGCATCAAGTAGACATATTAGCCAGACATAAAGATAAATACTGCATCACGAGGTCGGATCGTCAGCACCCGCTTAACAGCAAAAAGTCCGATAGAAGAGGCATCCCATACTTGCCGGCAGGCTGGGGGGGAGAACAGGTACAGAAATATGAAAAGAAAATACGAGATAAGGCCATAAAGATTTTTAATGCGGTTCAAAGTGTTGATCTGAGTCAATACCAAATCATACATGCGCAGGACATTGTATCCGCCAGTGTGTTGATGTCTTGCAAGCCCCAGTCTACACCTCTCGTTTTGACTTTGCATAGCTGCGTTACGGCCGAGTATTCCTCGGAATGGAGGATCTTATCTTCCTTCGAATCCGAAGTCATTCGACAAAGCAAATGGACAATCGTCCCTTCAAAATGGCTCATGCGCGTGTACGAAAAGTGCCGGATCCCGACTGGGAGCATGAAGGTCATTCCTAATGGAATCGATGTCCCGGTCTTTCAGAATCTAATGAACGAGAAGACAGGGCTGAAGAGCCCGCCGAACAAAACAATCATTATATGTACGGGACGGCTGTCGGAAGATAAGGGACAGCGTTATTTGCTGGACGCCTTGGCACGGGTGAAAAAGAATCGGATCGATTGGGTTTGCTGGATCGTGGGAAGCGGGAACGAAGAAAAAGATTTAAAAAAACAATCCAAACGGCTAGGGCTGAGCGGAATGGTCCAATTTTTAGGATGGCGCAGCGACATTCCCGCCCTTCTAAAACAAGCCCATATTGTAGTCATCCCGAGCCTCGAGGATAACTATCCTTATTCGTTGGTAGAAGCGCAGGCTGCTGGCAAATCGATAATCGCTTCCAGGGTTGGAGGGATTACCGAAATGGTGAAACACGGAAAGAATGGTCTTCTGGTTCCCGCAGGCGACAGCAAGAAGCTTTACAGGCAGATTAAGGTGCTATTGAAAGACCCGGATTTGCAAGAACGTTTGGGCAAAGGAGCCAAGGTTTGGGGAACGACTCATTGTTCGCTTGATACCATGATGAAACAAGTCATGGTTGTCTATAACAAGGCTTTGAAGTCAAAGTCAGAAGCGTTATTGCGGAGGAAAGGAAGTGAAGCAGGTGTTGAAGAAGATTTGCATATACCAACCTAATGTTTTTCCGCCGCTTCACTATTTTAACCGTATTATGAACAGCGATATGTGGGTAATGCTCGATGACGTTCAGATTAACAGGAAGGTGGGACAAACCCGCTTTTCGTTGAAAATCAACGGAGATAAGCATGTCAGGACTGTGCCGCTCTTAGGAGGGAATCGGATCAAAATCAATGAAGCGGCCATTACCTATCAGGAAGACTGGATCGCCAAGCTTCAAAAGACGTTTGACCATGCCTATGCACGAAGCCCTTATTTTGAAATGGTGCGATCGATAGTGTTTAATTACATTGATCTTCATCAACGGATGAATACGGGCTTTCATCTATTTTGCGAACAATTTACGATTGACATGTTGCGAATGCTAGGATGGCAAGGCAGCGTAATAAGCTCAACGGGTATGACTCGCGATTCAAGAGCGTCCGAGCGCATGGCAGAGATCGTACATGATCTGAATGGAACTCATTATGTATGTGGAGGTGAAGGATTCAGACAGTACGTTGAACTGGACCATTTCCGGCGTCGAAGCCTCTCGGTTATCGTTCAAGACTGGCGATGCCCGGAGTACCCGCAAAGCAAAGGGAAGTTTGTGCCGAATCTATCCATATTGGACCTTATTGCTAATGTAGGCCTAAACGGAGCAAAAGAATTGCTTGTTTCAGGAGGAACCGCCGGCTGGAGAGCGTACAGCTAACCGATCGTGAGAGAAGGCCGCCCGTATAGTATGTTCCTGAAATCTGGAGCCCTGATCCCATTTTATTGTCACGTTTGCGGGTTGCATCATATGATAAGGAAGGAATCTTGAGTGGAGGATTAGGATATATGGCGAATGCATACGATCCCGGCGGTTATAAGCAGGGCCGCGCAGATGGATTCAATAAGGGGAAGCAAGACGGATATAAGAAAGGGATCGAGGATGCGCAAGCTGCATCCAACAATCCGCCTCTGAATGAGATTAGTCTGAAGTGGCGGGAATTCCAATGGGCCGATAAATTTGCAGCCCAGTTTGGTGATTCCGTCACATTGAACGACCAGAGCATGGAATGCTTGAAAGAAACGGTGAAAAGCACGATCTGGAAGCTGGAGATAAAAGTAAAGCAGCAGTCCTCCCCCATCATCCTTAAAATGTTCAAGGCCCCGGTTGAAGATCAAGATCTGATTGAGTTGAACATGTACCGTAAAGCAAGCGGCATTCTGGCGGATGTGATGCCTACCATTTATTTGATTCAAGAAGGAATGAGCGGTGACGACGTCTGGGTGTTCATGGAGTATGTCCCTCAATTAAAGGGTCAGGTTATTTTCACGCCGGATCACTTTGACCGCATTATTCCTTCCTTGGCGAAGCTTCATGCCCAAACTTATAATGACGGCTTCTACAAGCACTGGGATTTGTTCGCAGATTGGCTTCCGCGTTACGATTCGGAAAAAACGTCCCTCGAACGTCAGAAGACGCACAAGGAAACGCTTGCATACTTGGATATAGCGATGGAGCGTCCGGAGATCGAGCAGCGGTTGGAATCCAGCTACGATCTGCTGCGCGGCATACTAAAAAAGAAAGGGCCGATTTATTTTCCGGAGCTCATTCAAGCAGGGAAAAGCATTATTCACAATGATCTGCAGACGCCGAATATGGGCTGCGGCAATGTGGGGGAAGCCGACTGGACGATTAAATTTATCGATTGGGAAGGCGCCCGCTTCGCTCCTTGCTGGTTTGACATGTTTAATTTAATGGGCGTGTTTTTTGCTTACCGGAAGGACTGGCGAAGTGACGAGGAATCGGTCATCCATCGCTGCTCGCATTTATATGCCGCAGAGATGCTCAAATACGGGATCCGGTTCGACGGAGATCCGGTCAGGCTATATAAAATGGCATATTTGCAGCGGGTATTGGAACGCAGCTTGTATTTGCAGCTTCACTGGGCGGTAGAAGGGCAGAAGCCGGCTTTTTTATTGGACGGTTATTTGGAGAAAATCAAGGTCTGGGGCAAGGAGCTCGGATTGCATTCATGATTAACCGGGCTCGGGCACGGAGGAGGTATGGCGAGTGAACGCAACGTTGAATTATCTTGATCGGGCAGAATCCCTGCTTTGCTCCCTTCCCACCAGAGCGCGGATTGCCGGAAGTCTGAACATCGCCGACAAGCAAATGTTCAAGATCAGAGTCGATCGAACAATGCCCTTTGAATTTATCGGTAATTTGATGCCTCCCTTCTGTGAATTATGGAAGGCCGATGTCCGTTTCGACTATTCCGATTATGATGCGGCTTTGTCCGGTCTTGGCGGAAATCATCAGGCAGATGCTTACATCATCTGGCTGGATTGGCGTATCTATTCAAAATCGATGTCGGCGCAGGAGGTCATCGATTGGCTGGGCGAACGGATCGGACAGCTGCGCGGCGTCACGGATAAACCGATCTGGGTGAATAATTGGCCCGAGTTACCGAAGGACGGAGACATGCTGTTCAGCTCCAGCGCAAGCGACCGCGGCTGGTTCCGCAAATTAAACGCTTATCTATTGGAGCTTATCGAGGGCAGCAGCGGATGCGAGCTGATTGATCTAGTCGGTTTGGCGCATCAAGGGTCGGAATCGTTCTATGATGAACGAAATGAGGAAGCGAGCAGTTATCCGTTATCCAATCAGGCCACGATTATCGTCGCCCGCCATCTTGGCGTGCATCTCCTTCCCGCTGCGTTTGCTCCCCGGCTCAAAGCGATCGCCCTGGATCTGGACGATACGCTTTATAACGGCGTCTTAGGAGAAGAAGGCGTTGATGGGGTAATCCTGACGGAGGGTCATCACCATTTGCAGAAGCTGCTGCTCCGGCTGAAACAGTCCGGAATGCTGCTTACGGTCTGCAGCCGCAACGAGGAACGGGATGTGAGAGCTTTATTTGACGGAAGAGACGATTTTCCGTTGAAGTGGAACGATTTCGCGGCCGTTTGCGCCAACTGGCAGCCCAAACCGGAAAACTTAAGCCGATTGGCTCAGCAGCTGAATATCGATCCTGGAGCTTTCTTATTTCTGGACGACAACCCGGCAGAATTGCTCAAGATGGCGGCCGCGCTGCCTGATGTCCGCCTGTTCCGCGCGAAGCGCAGCGGCATTGAAACAATGAACGGATTATGTCATTTTCCGGGGCTGTATCTGCTTCGTCCCGATGGCGAAGCCTCATCACGGACAGCCGATATTCAAGCCAATGCAATCAGAGAACAAAGCAGACAAGAGGCCGCAAGCTTTGAAGACTATTTAGAGGGCTTGAAGATGGTGGTGAGCATGTACGAGAATGAGCCTTCTCATGCCGGACGATTGTATGATTTAAGCCGAAAAACGAATCAATTCAATGTGGCTCTGCGGCGGATGACGGAAATCGAAGCAAAGGAAGCCATGGATAGCGAGCATTATTTGACGGTTACGGTCCGTCTCTCCGATCTGTTAGCCGACAGCGGGATTATCGGCGCATTCGTATGCCGGATAGAGGGGGAGAATGCGCAACTGACCGAAACGCTCTTTAGCTGCAGGGCGCTTGGACGAGAGGTCGAGACGGTATCGTTTGCTTGGGTATTGGAGAAATTGATTGCTCATGGCGTCACAAGGCTGAGCATCGATCGGACCGAAGGGCAGCGCAATGCTCCTGCCTTGGACTGGTTGAAGCGCTTTGTTCCGGATACAGCTGAGACCTGCTCCCTGCCTGACTTGTATGGCCGCGTTAAGACGGCGTGCACGAACCATCCTGCGAAGATTGAGGTGATCCAGTGAAAAGTGAATTGCGTAATCAGGTTCGGTCTATCTTATCGGAGGTACTGAACGCTGATTTGTCATCGATAGACAATCCGGCAAGGAATGAACTGGCAGCTTGGGATTCATTGAAGCATATGGAGCTCATTCTCCGCCTTGAGGAGCAATATCACATTCGCTTTTCAATCCGGGAGGTAGCGGATATTCAATGCTTGGATGATATCGTGGGGATCATAGAGGTGAAATCGTGAACCATAATATAGTCGTCGAACGCTTTGGGGTTCGATTAAGGCCCGTTACGATGGACGATGCCGATTTTATATTCCAATTAAGAAGAGCGCCGGAATTGTCCAAGTATATCGGGGAAGTCGATTCCCGGTTTTCCGTTCACCGTTCATGGCTTGATCAATACTTCGAGCGAGAGGGAGATTATTACTTCTGCATCGAGCTGCTATCGGGAAAAGCCGTCGGCACGATTTCGATTTATGATATTGCGGATAATAAAGGGAATTGGGGAAGGTGGATCATTTCGCCCAATATTCCTGCTGCACCTGCCAGCGTATGGCTTGTTTTTCATGTCGCTTTCGATATATTGGGCTTGTCCAGCGTATATTCCAATACGGTAATTGACAATGCAAGCGTCGTCTCATTTCATGATAACTGCGGATTGATTCGTACGGGAATCGAACGAGGCGGTCTCACGATCAAAGGCGTTGTCTATGATACGGTCATTCATACGGCATCCAAGGAGAACTGGCCCTTCATACAACGAAAATTAGAGAAGCCTGCAGCTATGGCAGAACGTTTGTTGCAGGAGGATTCGGATTCAGTATGATAACTGCTGTGCTGCGGTATCAATCCAGTCCTGAGAGTACCGAATGGATTATCGCTTGATACATATCAAACGATATTCACGACAAAAAAAGCACCGGTGCTTTTACCGGTGCTTTTTTTTGGTGTTTTCTTCTGCTCATATGAACTTCTTTAGTACAGCATTCACTTTCTTCGGGTTCGATTCGAAATCAGCGAAGGACAGCCATTCCTGATTTGCTGTATTTCGTTCATGCACCACAATCATATAATTTCGCTTGCGATCCGTGGTCAGGATTTCATGCTTATTCATAATGACCCCTCCATGGCCGTTTGGGGACGGGTAATATTTTCCTGCCAAATACTCGTCTCTCTTGAAGATCCAGGTATAAAAAGGAGGAGAAGGCGTCGTTACAGCCGCTATGCGATGGTTCACGCTGTCGTAAATGTATCCTGCTTGGTTGATGAGTGCACAAGTATCCGGCTGCGGTGTATAATCATGCAGCTGCTGGATAAACGATTTACGATAGGTGTCGTCGCAATCAAGACGAACCAAGTACAAATCGTCGCAGCCGAAAGAGATGTTTTCTTGAATTTCCATAGACCGCCGATAATTGGGGACAAATTGAATGTTGCTTGGGAGCGGTTCATACCTGTTCAACGTCTGAAGTACAATATTTTCGCTTATTTCCGCATAATGGATTAGGGCCGTGAAATTTTGGTTGGTCTGTTTCTTGAGGCTTTGCAGCGTATACTTCATAAAAATCGACATTCTGTATTCGATCCACGATTGCGTCAAACCTACCTGCCAATGATTATTGGGCTTGGAGCGGCTATTGAACTCGATTCCGACAATGATTGTTTTTGACATGCCTATCATCCTTTCTGCCAAAGCGGGTAAGACGTACCGCAAGCTCGAATGAAAATAAGTCATATTTGCTATACTATTCTGAAGTAGATAGTTTGGTATGGGCATCTTGAGAGAGCACTGCCGTTTCAACAATGGTCCGAGCAATCGCGGGTGGCGGGCTTGTCCCTTCCAAAACGAGAGAAACCGGCAGCTTCAGCGGACATCTGCTGCAGAATGGCACGGTTTCCTACAGCTGCAGACCTGCGCTGAGATATTAGTCGTCATACCGGAAGCTGCCGTAGTCAATGACGATAATCCGATTATCGCTCGATATGGCCAGGTTCTTGCTTCGGAGACTTCGCGCTTCAATTCCTTCCTTTAAAAACTTCTTTCTCAACCGGGGCAGCTTCTTCTCGTATTCTTCCGTCAGCTTTTCTATTCGACTGATTTTTTTCATAATAATCCACCCGTTTCCGTATTCGATAACGGGGCACAGATGCTTTCGCAATCTGCGAGAACAACGGTTATAGAGATGGAGTTCTTTCTGATTGCTGGTTAGTCCTTTTTTGGAAAGGGCAACTTTGACCACGTATCCGTTCTCGAGATCGTATACGATTCTGGTTTTCCCGCTGCCAATGACTGTATATTTCAACCGCAGCTTGTTTTTTGACTTCCTTTTCATATTCATAATCCAATGCCGGATCGATTCTAGGTCTCTATCGGATAACATTGTGCTTCGCTTCGTTTCTTCGACGATATCCGAGCTCGTTCTCCGCTTCCGTTTCACTGCGACCAACTCCTTTTTTGCTGCTTGGATAGTATATGTAGATTATGTAAATGGAGTTACCCCCATAAGTCAAAATAGGATTTGGGGAATTAAGGTAAAGGTCTAGCTCGCAGCCCTATTATTTATCAGGCTTAATAGAAGTCCAAGAATCATATAAACCAGCTGCATATACTACTAACACATAGGTTCGGTCAGGCTTGAAGCCGGATAGAGAATGATAGTTTATGCAATTGCAGATGATTGAAGTAAGGAGGGGGGCTCATGATCTCTGTCATTTGCTGTACGATAAGAGATAATATGATGGAGAATGTATTTCGGAATTATGACACGCAGAAGATGAAGAAAAAGGAGCTCATCATCATTCTGAATGAGGATAAGATGGATAGAGCCAAATGGATCCGGCGAAGTTCTCGTTCAAAGAATGTATCCGTCTATCGACTTTCGAAGAAAACTACTTTAGGGGAATGCTTGAATTTTGCGATCCATAAAGCCAAATATGATATTGTTGCCAAAATAGACGATGACGATTACTATGCTCCCCGCTATCTTTCGCAGCAAGTCAAGGCATTAAAAAATAAAAAAGCCGATGTAGTGTGCAAGAGAACCGTTTATATGTACTTTGAACAAGAAAAAAAACTTGCGATCCATCTCGATGGCGACGGGGAAAATAAATTTTTGTACCAGGCCGAGGGAGCAAAAGGGTCAACGTTCGTATTCCGTAAAAAGATACGCAGAAAAATCAAGTTTTCGCCTCTTAACATGGATGAAGATATGATATTCCTGAGGGAATGCACAAAACATCATTATAAAATTTATGCAACGGACAAGAAAAACTATGTATGCTTCAGAAGATCGGAACGTCTGCATACCTGGAGTGTGCCAAATCAATCTTTGCTGGAAGAGTCAAAGATCATTCGCAGAACCAAACATTACAAGCGTTACGTGCAATAGATCGTTTAGGAATTTCATTATGATTTAATAAGCTGCCGGACGGCACATGTCTAAATAAATCCTATTATCGGTTGCGAATAGGATTACTTAGACATGTGCCGTCGCCGTATCCGGTACGGAAGAATATACTGAGATCCATGAAGAAAGCGAAGTCACAGCATTCCTGAAGCTTTTTTTCAATGCTGACCCGTATTAATACTCGGTTAGATAAGGGGAGTAGAGCTTTGAAAATCTGCGTGATTGGGCTAGGATACATCGGATTGCCAACAGCCGTCATGTTCGCCAAATACGGCTTGCGCGTGCACGGAGTAGACGTGAATTCAGAAGTCGTTACTTCACTAATCCATAATAATCCACATATTAATGAGCCGGGCTTAAAGGAAATCGTAACGGATGTCATTCATCGCGGGCTTCTTACCGTGTCATCTGAACCGGAAGAAGCGAATGTGTTTATTATCGCTGTTCAGACCCCGATCAACCCCGATAAAACCGCTAATTTGGAATATGTGAAAATTGCCGCTGAAAATATTGTTCCCTTTTTGAAAAAAGGGGATCTGGTCATATTGGAATCAACGGTGCCGCCAAGGACGGTTGAAGATGTGCTGATCCCGACCCTTCAAAGATCGAAGCTCGAGATCGGCAGCGAGCTGTTTATCGCTTATTCGCCGGAACGCGTCTTACCAGGGAAATTATTCGAAGAGCTGGTGACCAATGACAGGATTGTAGGAGGAATCAATTTATTGTCCTCGCAGAAAACTGCAGATCTATATAAACATTTTGTGAAAGGAAACATTCATATTACGGATGCCGGGACGGCTGAAATCGTCAAGCTGATCGAAAATTCATACCGTGACATCAACATTGCATTCGCCAATGAATTAGCTCGAATCGCAGAAGTGATTGGAATCGATATTTGGCAAGCTATTAAATTGGCCAATTCTCATCCAAGGGTTCACGTTCATAACCCTGGACCCGGCGTAGGAGGACATTGTATCGCCGTCGATCCATGGTTTTTAGTCGAAAAAGCGCCCCGCGAAGCGGAGCTCATTACTCTTGCCCGATCCATTAATGATTCCACTCCCCAGCGCGTCATTCGCATGATCGAAACAGCAGTCCGTGAAATCAATCAGCCTGTCATTACATTGCTTGGCCTTGCCTTCAAGGGAAACATTGACGATATGCGGGAGAGCCCTTCCTTAGTCATTATGAATGCGTTAATTATGAAAGGATATAACGTGAAAGTATTCGATCCTCTTATTAAAACAGCTATGGAGGGAAAAGTTACCACCCTGGAGGAAGCGGCGAGAGATTCCGATTGCCTCGTGTTTTTGACCGACCACGATCAATTCAGGACGATCGATTACAGCCTAATAAAAGATTTGCTGCGCACGAAGATGGTTCTCGATATGAAGAATGTTACAGAACGTAATGAATTAACGGATTTAGGAATCACTTGCATAAAAATCGGATCATCCCAACATGAACCTCAAGGAGATCGATCGTATGTACAAAAGAATTAAACATGAAAACAAATTATGCTACGGAAAGCACCTCCTTTTGCACATGGTCGATTGCAACGACAATATCTTAAGCATTGCATTTGTTAAACAGTGGATCGGGCAGCTTGTGAACGATATCGACATGGTTGCTTTCGGCGAGTGTCATTGTTACCGTTTCGGGGAAGGCGATGAGGTCGGGTTATCGGCCGTTCAATTAATTATGACAAGCAGCATAACTTTGCATACGAATGATTCATGCAGAGAGGGGTACCTGGATGTCTTTAGTTGCAAAGATTATTCAGAAGATCAAGTTATGGATAGCATCAACAAAGCCTTCTCCCCGAGACGTCTCGAATACCAGACCGTTATTCGCGAATAACCGGTTCTACCCGGAAGAAATACCTTATCGCGAAGATGAACCAAGCGCGGCGAAATTCGAAATTGTTCATCATAACCAATACGGAGACGGAGTCGTGTCAAAAATCCGATTTCAAGCCGAACAGGTTTTGTTTCGCTTCTCCGGTAATGAACTCCCTTATCAGACGCTGTTTACGCTGCAGAAGAAACCCGGCTTATATATTGAAGATCCCTATTTTATGGGGAAGATCTTGCATTCATGCAATCCCAATGCACGAGTTGATATGGATCGGCAAGTTTTTATCGCAATCAGAGCGATCGACGCCGGCGAGTATATTACGATGGATTACGAAACAACGGAAGATATCCTGTTCAGACAATTCGTCTGCGAATGCGGCTCACCTAAATGTCGCGGTTTAATCTCCGGAAGAAGCTACCGCAGAATTTCCGAAGATTGGAGGTGATATGATGGAGAGATTAATAAAAGAATCGGATCCTATTCCCATCATTGGAATATGCGGTGCACTGCAAAGGGATCGGATACCCGCCAAAATATTCAGGGAAATGAAGCGCCGGCTGATACATTTAAGTAAGAATGTTAAGAAGAAAGCAATATTTGTCTTATTTACGCTTGAAGATTTAAATGCCGAAACGCGGCAAATGGAAGGATATCGATATGATGAATCCAATATGGAGAATTCATGGAACAAGGGGGTCTTCCCTTATCCTAATACGATCTTTGCCAGATGCGGAATACCGCTCGAGAGTGCGCGAGAGATTGAGAAGATCATCGGATTTAAAGTGTTCAACACGATAAACTTCAATAAATGGGAGGAATGGTGCGTCCTTAATACGGAACCGCAATTAGAGAAGCATTTGCCTGATACATGTCTCGTTAACGGCCCAGAAATCATTAACGATTATTTGGGCAAATATAACTGCGTTTTTCTTAAGCCGGTTATTGGAAGCACCTCTAACGGGGTTGTTCGGGCGAAGTATAGCGATAAAAGCATCGATGTTGTGTGTACGTTGAATCATGAGACGCATCGAAAAAAATTCGCGACGGCTAACGATTTGTGGCGTTGGATAAGGACGGACGTATCGAAAGCCAATTATGTGGTACAGCAAAGAATACGAACAGTCAAATGGAAGAAGAAGCTTACGGGCATACGATTGAATATGGCAAAGGATGGGTCGGGAAAGTGGGAAAACTGTCTATTAATCGGTCTGCGTGCGCTTAATGGGAGTCACATCGCATACAGCAGGGGATACGACCCGGCCGAAATCATGATCGAGATCGACAGTCTCTTGATGGAGCTTCAAAAGAAAGGGATTCATGATGCGAAACGGCTGAAAAATACCATTATTCAGCTTGGAATGGACATCTGCCATTTTTTTGATCGTTGCGGTTACCATGTAGCCGATATCGGTATTGATCTTGGGATCGATAACAAAGGGAAAATATGGATATTCGAAGTGAATAGACGTCCCTATCCATACTACAATTTTCCAGTCTATGATAAATCTATAACCGCTCCATTAGAGTACGCCGTACACCTTGCCGGTCAGTAAGTCTGAACCAACTCGTTTCTTGCGGAGCAATAATGTATAGACGGAGTGAGATGTATATGGGCCGTAGAGAAAAAAAACGAAGATCCCGAAAAAACAGCGAGATACTGCAGACGAAGTCGATTCCGGATGAGCCTTTTTTCAGAAGAAATCATCCCGAAATAAAAGTTGCTTGCATAATGGACGCCTTTAGTTACGATTGCTTTAAATACGAATGCCATTTAGAACAGCTGTGGCCTCACACATGGAAAGAGCAAATGGAGAGCATGAAGCCTGATTTCTTGTTCGTGGAATCGGCTTGGAGAGGTGCGGAAAATTCGTGGTCCAGCAAATTGACGAACCTGAATGAGAAACCGGAAAGCAAGATTTGGGAGCTAATGGAATATTGCCGCAGCAACCAGATCAGAACCGTGTTCTGGAATAAAGAGGATCCTGTGAACTACGATCTTTTTATCGATGCGGCTAAATTATTTGATACCGTCTTTACAACGGATGAGAATTGTCTTGAAAAGTACTATAGCGACCTCAATCATATGCGCGTATTTGTATTGCCGTTTGCTTCGCAACCCGCTATTCACAATCCCGTTAATGAGACATCGAACGACAAAAGCAATGTTGCGTTTGCCGGTTCCTGGTTTCAAAAATACGAAGAGCGTGTGAAGGACATGGAGATCCTCCTGAAACCGGCCATACCATATGGGCTGCAAATTTTCGATCGCATGCAAAATATTGAAAAGTACCGATATCCGGAACAATTTCTGCCCTACATCGTCGGTTCGTTGGATTATAACGAGATGGTGACGGCCTATAAGAACTATAAACTATTTCTTAACGTAAATACGGTGAAGGATAGCCCGACGATGCTCTCGAGAAGGGTATTCGAGCTCCTGGGTTCCGGAACCAATGTGATCAGCACCTATTCCTTGGGCATTGAAAATATGTTTGCAGGCATTATTCCACTTGTTCAATCGGAAGAAGAGTGCAGTCAATATATCCATCTCCTTCTCCAGAACCCCGAATTTAGTCAACGATTGAGCCTGCTGGGCATTAGGGAAATAAACAGCAAGCATTTATATAAACACCGTTTCCAATCGATTCTGAATAAGATCGGTATTGATTATAGTCAAGTTCCGCCCAGTGGAGTATCGATTATTACATGCACGAACAGACAACATAACATGGACAATATTTTCGAGAACTATGAACACCAAAAGTGGGGTAATAAGGAGCTTATCATTATCCTCAATCATGATGGCCTGAATATCAAGGAATGGAAGCAAAAAGCCGAATTGTACCCCAATGTATCGGTTTATAGAATTCCGGAGGAGAAGTCGCTTGGCGTATGCATGAACTTCGCTGTCGATAAGGCCAAGCATGACTACATTGCCAAATTTGATGACGATGATTATTATGCACCCAACTATTTGACGGATGCTATGCACGCATTTAATTACACGGATACCGACATTGTCGGTAAACACACCTATTATGCTTATGTTGAGAACCTGAAGGCACTTACCATCCGGTTTCCCGGAAATGAGAATCAATTCGGCCGTTTTCTGGCCGGACCGACACTTCTGATCAAAAAAGATGTTTTCAATATCGTCAAATGGCCTGATCAAGAAAGAGGCGGGGATACGGCATTTTTGCGGGAATGCCGTGCCAACGGGGTGAAGATGTACTCATCGGATAAATACAATTTCTGTTATCGAAGATCGAACCCCGAGAACCATACATGGAGAACCAGCAATCTGGCTTTTTTGCAAAACTGCTCGATTATGTCTTATTCCAGCGACTATAAGACGCATGTGACGGTCTGATGAACAAAGCTGCTGAACGAACAGCGTCGGCAGCTTTGTTGTGTTCGAGCATCGCGATTTATCATGTCCTTGACTGAAGGCGAACGCTTCTTTCGATTTCGATCCATGCCGTTAATGCCAGACTTTCGGGAATTTCGATGTCGTCAAAATGGATGAGCTGTCCAGGAGCAATGCGCCTCTTGACGACGGCGTTCTTCAATAAACCGATCGGAACATGGCCGATATGGTTTCGTATGTGGCAAGCTTTTCCCCGCACGTCAAAGCTTCCGATACCGTCTTCGATTTTGTCACCTGGATTGAGGGTGCGCTTGGCTATGGAAGCGACCCCGACGGCCGGAAGCACTCCATTATTCAACAGAATTCCTCCCCCGGAGAAAACCCTTCTTATGGTTTTGATAATCTCCAGATGGCATAAGTGAAAGCTCGAGGTTAACGTATAGTAGGGGCCGTCACCCAATTTAAAGTATTTCAGCGCTTCCCGCTGATTCTCGTGATGCTCTGCAACAATAAATACGCTTGCGGGGGAACGGGGAATTAGCAAATAGTCGCTGATTGGGTAACCATTCACTTTTGCTTTGTCAGCCAATACAAGAGCCCCCGTATTGATATCGTTAGAAGGGATGCCCAATAATCCGACCTCGGCTATATCGGCATTCAATCCGTTTGCAACGAGAGCTTGCTCGATTTCTATTTTTGTTCCATCCGTAAACGCGGTAACCATTCGAAGACTTATTCCATGTTTTTTGGCCCAATATTTCATATCGTTCCATTCTGGCGTATGATTCAGAAATCCTTTTACATTACCATAAACAAGCGGTTTAAAACCCATGCTCACTGCATTTTCTTTCAGGATGGCAAGGCAGCCGGGCTGATCGCCTTCGGCTTCCGTCACGAAACCTTTATTTACAAAGTAAGAGCCGGTTGTGACATGGAATTCCGCATTCATGGTTACGACGGGAAGCGAGGCCGTCAATAGTTTATGGATGACCTCGGTTCCATGGATGACATCCCCGCTGCATTCCACGATCAGGTCAGAATGCTCGATCAAATCGTCCACGTCGTTCGTTAACTTTTCTTGTCCCGGGAAATTCGGGCATTCGTGAAGTTTTCTGCGGGTTAATACTTTGCTTACTTTCAAATCGGCATGTTCGGCCAGAGCGAGAATCAAGCCTCTCGCAATAAAGCCGGTTCCTACGATTCCGATTCGCTTAGCATCCATCTGTTTTCCCCCAACTGAACAAAATAAGCGGGTGCCCCATAGCCCGCAATTGTCTTTCCTTCACGCTTGATTTGAATAAATAGGGAGAGAAGCTCATGCTTTATGCGGATGGCTTGCTCCTGAAACCTTGAATAGACTCCCATTCGGTCTAAGCCATATTCTTTTTCAATATCCAGCAATTCTCCTACTCGGGGCATGATTGGTTTGGTCTTATCTGCCTCATGACAGACAAAGATTCGCAAGGAACCGCCATGGGAGCTCAGCTGCTCCACATCAAAAAAGGGGAAATTCCATGGTTATGGCACCCTGAGGCTTAAGTCAGCAGCTTTGGCAGCAATATTGGCAGCCGGATCGATGCCTAATGACGGGATATTTTTATTCAAGAAGTACTGCAGTAAATAGCCGTCATTACTCGCGATTTCTATCACTTGAGAATGTTCGTTCAAGGAAAAACGGTAAGCTGCCATTTCGGCGTAAAGTAAGCATAATCAGAAAATATATGTTCAGGAGCCTCCAATTCTTCTAATTGAACCGGATAACATGTGCTGCAAACGTAAGCATGCAGAGGGTAAAACCGCTCCATGTTTCTTAATTGTTCGGAAGAAAGAAAAGAATTGGCCAGCGGGGACATTCCTAAGTCAGCGAAGGAATGCGTTAATGGATTTCCGCAAAAACGGCAGCTGCTCTTACTCATGAAACGAGAGCCTCCTTTGATCGAATAGGCGATATCTTCTCTACGTTATAAAGCTATTTAGTTATATTATTCCCATACGAGAATAAAGGAATGAACATTTAAACTATTTTTATAAAATGGTTTGGCGCCAGTCTAATAGATACGCGCCGTCGCAGGGAATGAAACGGAAGAATATACTGAACCAACAGGTGTGAGGCAAGAGAGAGGAAGGTAGAGAGATGCGAATATTGTTTCGGGTAGATGTTAATACCGACCGGGCATGGTCAAGGACAATGGTATCTAACCTCCAACAATGGATGCGCGAATTGAACTATGACGCTGAAGTAAAGTATACAAACGATTATCGTAACTATGATGTCGTTATATTTGGACGGTTTGCCGAAGCCAGAGATATTCTAGCAGCCAGAACTCTCTATAAGCATATTTTGATCGGAATGTTAGCCCCTATCGACGATACAAAAATAAGAAGAGAAACCATCAAGCTGTGCGATTTCCTGATTCAGTCCTCCATCGAAGGCAGAGACCATTTTATGAAGTACTGCCCGCATGTTTTTATTATGCCAAGTATTGAAAATACCTTTACAAAATATAAGAAGCATAAAAACAACTCAACCATACGCATTGCATATGTGGGCAACAAATATCACATAAGAGAATTGCATCCCCATATAACGCCTGCGCTAGAAACGTTATCGCAGGAACGAAAGATTCAATTAGTGGCGATTTCCAACTTTAATAAGCTAAGCCAATGGAAGGTCGGCCGGCCCGCCAAGATCGATATCGAATATAAGAAGTGGGATGTCGATCGCGTAGAAGACGACTTGCTATCCTGCGACATCGGGATCGTGCCGGGGCTGACACCGGGGATCAAGCTTCTCAAAGCACCTGAATTTTATGCCAAACGGACCGATTACGCTCTTCGCTTTAAAAATGAATCCAACGCAGGAAGGGCATTCGTATTTCATCAATTGGGTCTTCCGGTTATATCCGATTTTATCCCGTCCTGTTTTCATATCCTTGCAGATCCTTATTGCGGTCACTTGGCTCACTCGACCAATGGCTGGATCTATGCATTAAGAGACCTATGCTCTTCCGCAGCGAGAAGGCAGAAAATTGCAGATTATGCCTATCATGCGTTTCACAAGTACTATAACCCGCTGGACTGGACGGAAAGACTATATTCGAGCATTAAACAATTACATCAGACAAAGAAGTAGTCAGTCATTCTATATAGAAGGGAGAATACTATGATTTCCATTATAACCTGTACGATCAGAGATTCGTGCATGAACAATGTTTTCGCCAATTTCGACAATCAGAAAGTGAAAAAGAAAGAATTGATTGTTATTTTGAACCGGGACGATATGAATATCCGCCGGTGGAGAAGAAAAGCGAGACGATATAAAAATGTTCACATTTACCGGGTCGCTGAAGAGCACAACATCGGAAAATGCTTGAATTACGGTGTCGGAAAAGCGAACTTCGATATTATTGCCAAATTTGACGACGACAACTACTATGGCCCCGGTTATTTAAGAGAGGCTTTGGACGCATTTAAGAACAAGCCAAAGGCATCCGTTGTAGGCAAGTATTCCGCGTATGTCTACTTTGAAGAAACAGAGGCGCTTATGATCTATAGGGGTGGCGGAGAAAATCGGTATAAAAGAAGAGTCAAAGGAGGAACCTTCGTATTCAGACGGTCAGTATGGAACAAGATCAAATTCAATGAACAGCTCAGACAAAACAGCGACGTCGATTTCTTGAATAGATGCAGGGCGAATAAGTTTAAAATCTATTCGGTCTCCAAATACAATTATGTTTGCATACGGCGGGCGGATACAAATTCGCATACGCAAAAATTGAGCACGCAAGATTATATGGCTAAGTGCAAGCTGGTTGCATACACAAAAGACGTCCTGCCGATTATTACGAAAAAGTTATCAAGATAGAGGTGAAATGATGGAGAAATTAATGATTACTGCGGCCATAACGGGAGGGGTTACAACAAGGAAAAATAATCCGAACCTTCCGATAACGCCAAAGGAGATTGCTGATGCTGCGTATGAGTGTTGGCTTGCCGGTGCCTCAATCGCACATATTCATGCACGCGAAGATGACGGGACGCCAAGCCAGCGCGTTGAAGTCTATCAGGAAATCGTCTCTCTTATCCGGGAACGGTGCGATATTATCCTTAATTTGACTACAACTGGATGGGGACAATCGGGTCAGGAAGAAGATCGATGGAAGCCGCTCGTATGCAAACCGGAAATGGCAACCTACACGCCTGGTTCGATGAGCCGGAAAAACAGCGTCATGATCAACACCCCCGCGTTTGTCCGTAAGCTGGCAGAGAAAATGAATGAATATCGGATCAAACCGGAAATCGAAATTTTTGATTTCGGGATGATCAGCCAAGCGTTGAAGATCGCGAATGAAGGACTTCTTGCTCATCCACTTCATTTTCAGTTCGTTCTGGGGGTAGAAGGGGGAATACCGGCCTCAACCAAAAATCTCCTTCACTTGGTTGAAAGTATCCCCTCAGAAAGCACATGGTCCGTTGCGGCAGTCGGCAGGGCGCAGTTGACGATGGATATGCTGGGCATCATTCTGGGCGGGCATATTAGAACGGGCTTCGAGGATAATGTATATTTCAGCTACGGGAAATTGGCGGCAAGCAATGCGCAGTTAGTTGAAAGATTGGTTCGGTATGCTACGGATTTCGGAAGAGAAATCGCCACGCCGGCAGAAGCGAGAAAACTATTAAGTTTGGATTCTTGAAAGGATGAATCGAATGGCAATAAGCTTTAAGCTTAGCGATCTGCTCCGCTTTCTGCAGGAGATGGGAATTCCTTATGATGTGGCGGGAGATGCCGTTGAGACGGACAGGGAGATAACGGGTTTTTCTTCTATTTACGATACCAGGCCGAATACGTTGTCCTGGATGAAGTCGCAGTCTTTGGACTGGTCCGTCATCCGAGCTTCTGTCATCATTTGCTCCGCTAACGCTGAATTGCCCACTAACACGAACATGATCTTTATCGCTGTTGAACATCCGAGAAATGCTTTCGCTCTCGCTTTGCGGGCGTATTATCCTAAGCGAACGTATGCCGGAATTGCGGAAACAGCCATAATCGGAGAAAATTGCGTGATCGGCAAGCATGTTTATATCGGTCATCATGCCGTGCTCGGCAATAACGTGAAAATAGGCGGTCATACTCTTATTCACAGCGGCGTCACTATTCATGATCATGTAACAATTGGATGCCATTGTATCATTCACAGTGGAGTTGTTATTGGCACGGAAGGGTTCGGGTATGAACGGGATCCACAAGGAATCGCCTTCAAAATGCCTCATATCGGAGGAGTTATCATCGAGGATGGGGTGGAAATCGGCAGCAATTCATGCGTGGCCAGAGGCGTGCTATCGGATACGATCATTAGAAGAAATTCGAAGATCGGGAACCTGACCCATATCTCCCACAATGTATGCGTTGGAGAAAATGCGATGATCACGCATCTTGCCCATATCGGGGGCAAGTTAATTATTGGAGACGACTGTTGGATTGCGCCGGGATCCGTTTATAAGCAAGGGTTAACGATCGGGAAAGGCTCGGTTACGGGATTAGGGGCGGTCGTTATTAGAGATGTGCCGCCATTCGATACCGTTGCCGGCGTCCCGGCCAAATCTTTAAAGCAGCAATCCGGCAGTAAGGAGGGATAAGCCGTGATCTTACCGGAGCGGTTATACCATTGGCGCATTGACCCCTATACGATTATCCGTCAAGCGGAACAATCGCTTCAAGCCGATGCGATATCGATTACGACCGTGAGGGCGAAAGCCAGCGAGGGAGGTCCGGGCGATTATTATTCCAACGGCGACTATTGGTGGCCGAATACCCGAACCCAAAACGGACTTCCTTACGTCCGGCGGGACGGAAAATCGAATCCGAAGGCATTCAAAGCTCATCGTGAGATGCTTCGCCGTATGCGGACGCATGTCGCCAATTTGGCAGCCGGGTACGCCGTAACCGGCAATCGCGTCTATGCCGAAAAAGCAGCGGGGCTGCTGCGTGTTTTTTTTATAGATCCTGCTACCCGCATGAATCCGCATTTGCGGTATGCCCAAGCCATTCCGGGGGTATGCTCAGGGCGTGGAATCGGAATTATAGATACGCTGCACTTAATCGATGTGCCGCAGGCAATCGAGATGATCCGGTTGGCGGACGTACTGTCCGGCAAAGAGATGAAAGCACTGCGACTGTGGTTCGTCTGTTATTTGCGCTGGATGGTGAAGCACAGATACGGTATTCAGGAACGCGCAGAAAAGAACAATCATAGAATTTGCTGGTATGTGCAGGCGGCGGTGTTTGCCCGGTTCACCGGCAACAATCGCATACTCCAAGAGTGCCGTGAAGGCTTCCGGACCATACTGCTGCCGGAACATATGGCAAAGGACGGCAGCTTTCCACGGGAACTCGCAAGAACGAAGCCTTATGGATACTCGATCTTTACGCTGGATAATATGGTTACGCTTTGTCAGGTGTTAAGTATACCGAAAGACGACTTATGGCGGTACGAACTGCCGGATGGCCGCGGAATCCGTCGCGCGCTTCATTACATGTACCCTTATTTGGCCAATAAATCAAAATGGCCCAAAAAACGGGATGTTGAACATTGGAAAGGCTGGCCAGTACGTATGTCGTTTATGTTATTTGCCGGTCTCGCACTGAAAGATATGCGGTATATGGAGCTCTGGTCGAGTCTGAAAGCCGATCCGTCCAATCCGGAAATTCGACGGAATATGGCCATTCGTCAGCCGCTTCTGTTCATCGCGAAGGAATAAAACGCTATCTTTCCTTAACTTTGCAAGCCCAAGAAGCACTGGCGAGAGCGCCAGTGCTTTCTTCTTTTTCATTCTCTTCTCATTTAGAGCGTTCATTCAATCCTTATTTTGCTTTGACTTTATAATAATCATAAATCCATTTTTTAAGCTCTTCTCCGGTCGTGCCATAATTTGAAGCCGATACTCCATTATCTTTTTTCCCTTTTATCATGCTGTTGTTATCGCCATGTGCAAGAACCCAGGTTATGAAGGGGAAATCGATCATGACATATTGTTTGTTACGTTCCTCCAGATGTTGAATCACTCTCGTATGAGCTTTGAGCACCATATGAAAAAACTTATTCCGTACATCCTCTTTCCTGGAGGAACGAGGGAAGTCCTCGTTGGACATGTAAATAACGGCACTGCTGCCGCAGCCGATGAAGAAGCGATCTCTTCGCAGCCAAACCTCTTTATTCACTAAATTAATCATGAGCCCTCTCCGTAAAACAAACGCATCCGATCGGGGCTGTGAGCGAATATACTCCACAAATCGATAATGTACCCAATCATCGGCATCAAGGGGCATGAAATACCCCGAAAACTTGATTTTTCTTAAATATACTCCTATTGCCTTGCGTTTTCGCATTTTGTCGCCGCTGAATCCATTGGAATTTTTGGGGGGAGGGAAATCAACGGATAACCAGGTAACCCGTTTATGCTTCATTTCCTCAATTTTTGGCTTTTCGTGACCGGCAATGACGATACGGAAATTCTGGTCCGTATTTCGCAATATGGACCGGAGCGTTTTAGCCAAGTTGTCCTGAACCTTTTCCCAATCTCGGGAAACCAGTTTGCTCTTGAGAGAAATAGCAAACGCAACTTCAATCGGATGCTTCTCATTTTTTGGCGGATGCTCTGCGCCGTTGAACATATCCTCCGTTTGAAGCTGCTGTTTGATGGCAGAAACAGGCTGACTTATCTTTTTATTGTCCATCTTGAAATCCCTCCAATCTCTTCCAAGTTAACAATAACCGATTCCCTGATAGTAATAGCCGAGCGCCGTCATTAGCTTGGCGTCCAGCAAATTTCTGCCGTCGAAGACGTTAGGCTGGTTCATGCTTTGTTTGACTCGCTTCCAATCCAATAAGGGATAGCTGCTCCATTCCGTACACAGGATAACGGCATCTGCGCCTATTAGCGCTTGTTCCGGGGAAGCGCACAGCACGGCGGAGCGATTAAGATCCGACGGAAGCTTTGCAACCGGATCATGAACGCTCACGAGAGCTCCTTCGTCAAGCAGAGCTCGAATAATACGGAGGGCAGGTGCTTCCCGAATGTCATCCGTATCCGGCTTGAAGGCCAGACCCAATACAGCCGCTTTCTTTCCTTCAAAGCTTCCTAACCGCGTACGGACTTTGTCCAGCAGATGCAGATGCTGTGCCCGGTTAACGGATATGACTTGTTCTAATAATGTCAGGTTTGATCCGTGTTTATTTGCCGTTTGCAGCAAAGCGGATACATCCTTTGGAAAACAAGAGCCTCCGTATCCGATTCCAGCCTGTAGAAAACCCGGCCCGATTCTGGAATCCAGCCCAATGCCTTCCGCCACTTCTTTCACATTGATATCCAACCTGTCGCAAAGTTTGGCCAATTCATTCATGTAGGAGATTTTGGTCGCCAAAAAAGCATTCGCTGCATATTTGACCAATTCCGCCGTTCTTGGCGTTGTAATGACGACTGGACAATCCAATGAATAATACAGTGCTTGGAGAAGCTTCGATGCGTGTTCGTTATCGGCCCCGATAATGATCCGATCGGGATTCATCGCATCCGACAGCGCTTTTCCTTCACGCAGGAACTCCGGATTGGATACGACATCGAATGAATGAGGAACAAGCTGGGCGTTTCGGATCCACTCGGTCACTCTCTCCTGGGTGCCGACAGGGACCGTGCTTTTATTGACGATCAACTTATAATTGTCCATGTATCGGCCGATATCTGAAGAAACCTGCTGCACGTACCGCAGGTCGGCATTGCCGTCAGGATGGGACGGGGTTCCCACGCAGATGAAGATGACATCGGTATCCTTGACGGCCTGCTCCGTATCATTCGTGAAGCGGATTCTGCCTGATTGCAGATGCTTCTTCAACAGCTCCTCCAGTCCTTCCTCGTAGAAAGGCAGCGAACCTTGCCGGAGCAGATTCACCTTGTTCTCATCCCTATCAAGACCCGTAACGTTCCATCCCATTTCCGCCAATACAAGAGCGGTAGTCGTTCCTACATAGCCCGTTCCGATTACGACAATGTTCATTGACCTGTCACGATCCCTTCTGATTGTGAGCCCGTTAGGACGGATCGAAACCCGATAACCGTATCCTTGACGTGGTAAGGTAAATATTTCAGATGCACCTGGCTAAAAATGACGCTGTTCTCCACTCGGCATCCTTCAATACTGGTGCCTGCACCGATCGAAGCATAAGGGCCGATAATACAATTCCTTAATACGCATCCATTGCCTATTGCGACCGGAGGAATGATTCGGCAATTCTCCAATACGGATGTTTTGTTCGGCAAGACGCTTTCCATCTGTCCAAGCTTATAGCGATTGGCTTCCAGCAGCCGCTCCATCGTGCCGACATCGAAATTCCGTTTATCCGTAATATGGTAGGCTACCGGATCGCCTTGATCGATTAGCCATTGAATGGCATCCGTAATTTCATATTCGCCTCTCGACGAAGGCGGGATGGCAGCGACGGCCTTGAATATGGATGAACTGAACGCGTATGCCCCGATGACGGCCAAATTGGATCTGGGGTATTGCGGCTTTTCCTCCAATCTAACAATACGTTGACCGGCCACTTCCGCGATTCCGTAGTCTCGAGGATTGTGAACCTCTGCCAACATCAAGGCGGCGTGGTATCGCTGGGATGACACGAGCGCATTCAACTCGGAAAGAGATTCTGAAATTAAGTTGTCTCCTAGCAAAAGCAAAAAAGAATCTCCGCCTATAAAGCCGATGGCTTGTTTTATCGCATCCGATATCCCCATCGGCTCGTCCTGAAGAATATATGTGAGTTTCAGGCTCCATCTTTCACCGTTACCGATCTGTTCCTTAATGATGGCATCCTGCGACGGGTGGATGACAATGCCGATCTCGTCAATTTCTTGTTCGATCAATTTCTCGATACAAGTTTGCAGAATCGGAATATTAGCGATAGGAATGAGTGTTTTGGGATAGGAGCGGGTTAACGGATACAGTCGAGAACCTCTTCCGGCGCAAAGGATGAGCCCTTTCACATTAAATCTCCCCCTTAATGAGGTAATATAAGCTTTATTACCAATGTATGATGAGTTTCTAGATCTGGCATGGACATAGTGGCTGTTGCATTCGCCGTTTCTTCGACTACACATCACTCATATTCTAACTAAGAGGTCATGAACAGGATATTGAGAGAAGGAGAGAATGAGATGGTTTCTATTATCTGCTGTACGATGAGAAACTCTTATATGAAAAACATCTTTCAAAATTACGAAAGACAAGATTATAGAAAGAAAGAAATGATCATTGTTTTGAATAAGGATGATATGGACATCGAGGCATGGAGAACGGAAGCGAAGAAATATAAGAACGTATCCGTCTATCAAGTTTCGGAACAATTTCAATTGGGCAAGTGTTTAAATTATGGAATCAAGAAAGCCAAATTCGATATTCTTGCTAAATTCGACGATGATGATTATTATGCCACCCACTATTTGAAAGAGGCCATGGACCTGCTAAGCAGCAATCCGAAGATATCCGTTGTAGGGAAACATACTTCCTTTGTTTATTTTCAAGAACAGAAGGCCCTCATGATATATAGGGAAGGGGCGGAGCATAAGTATCGCAAACATGTCAAAGGAGGAACATTGGTTTTTAGAAGATCCGTGTGGGATCGCATCAAATTCAATGAAAAGCGCGCAAATGGCAGTGATGCGGTTTTCTTGAGAAGATGCAAAAGGGACGGTTACCGGGTTTATTCCGTTTCCAGATACAATTATGTTTGTATAAGAAGAGCGGACCTGGGAACGCATACGCAAAAAACAAGTGCAGAAAAATATATGACCAGATGTACACTCGTCTCCCAAACCAAAGACTTCATTCCGCTTATAACAAAATTTTTGTGAGTGCCGAAATCATTAAGAAAAAGGGGCTGCCCATCGTCTTGCAGGATGATGGGCAGCCCTTTTATTTAATAGTGATCGCATTCTGATTTAATGGTTGTACGGAAAGCTGCTTTTTTCTCGTGCTGAAGGATTTGAAAATTGGATTCCGAATCGTAACCGTTGATCGTCCATTCATCCGGATGAGTGAGCAGTTGAATTTTAGGGTGTTTTATTATCGTATCCTCGTCCGGGTAGCCGTATTTCCATTGATGTCTGGAATCTGCGATATATTTTATTTTCAAATCAGCCCAATCCGACTCTCTAAACTCGAAAAATAAATCATCGTAGGTATTAATCAATCCCTTGATTTTTAATTTAAGCTGCAATGCTTCTCTTGTAGGCCGATGATAGGAGAAGCGGTCAATCGGGATTTTTATCATTTTCTCCATTAACTCGACATCATGCAGAATATAGTCCTCCATTTGATTCAAGCTTTCCAGCATGCCCAAATGAACATGCAGCCCGATATGATGCCCCATCTTATGAATTTCCCTTACGGTCCGTATGCTACGCTCGGAGAACAA
Source organism: Paenibacillus spongiae (assembly GCF_024734895.1). Classification (NCBI taxonomy): domain Bacteria; kingdom Bacillati; phylum Bacillota; class Bacilli; order Caryophanales; family Paenibacillaceae; genus Paenibacillus; species Paenibacillus spongiae. Next base: position 5,460,179 of record NZ_CP091430.1, on the reverse strand, counting down.
ATTGTAAGCATCGTTGCGTATTTGAAAAAAGTAGCTGGAGCGTACGCCTAGCATCCATTCGAGAAGAGCCATTTGCAATGCTCTTTCGATGGAAAACTCAACATCATGGCGCAAGACCGTATAGCTGGTCGTTGCTTCGTTTACATCCCGAAAATCCATGTATCGGCGGGAGGCTAAGAGGTTTCGAAGGATAGAGGAATATTCCAGGAAAGAAAAAGATCGTATTTTACTCACCCTTTCATTTATATTGGAGTGTTGCTAATCTCATAGATCCGTTTATGCCAATTTATGTGGAAACAACCGTAAAGGCACAGCATTTAGCGCTGTGCAGAAATCTATTTTTCACTTTAAGCCGAAAATCGTAGATGGTATCCACTCCAAATGAAAATGAGCAACATAAGATATCATTACGATGGCTTAAATAGAATGGAAAGGTTGAGGTGAAGATAGATTATGAGTCGTGAGATAGGCGTCATTGGCCTAGGGTACGTAGGACTGCCACTGGCACTTACATTCATTCAGAAGGGATTTAGAGTAATCGGGGTGGATGCAAACAAGCAAAAAATCGATGCATTGAACGGTGAAAGAAGCTATCTGCCCGATGTTTCTGATGAAACCGTAAGAAACTCCATCACGCAGAATAAATTGACAGCTACGACGGATTACGCCCAATTATCGGAAGCGGAAGCCGTTATTTTATGTGTTCCGACTCCGCTGACCCAAGATCATACGCCCGATTTAACATATCTGCATCAGGTTGGATCGGCCTTAAGTAAACACCTTGTGCAAGGGCAGCTCATCGTGCTGGAGAGCTCGACATATCCCGGGACGACAAGAGAAGTATTGAAGCCTCTGCTTGAAATGAGCGGCCTGAAGGTCGGGGTGGATTTTTATTTAGCCTACTCTCCTGAACGAATCAATCCGGGTAATATGAATTTCACCTTGGAGACGATTCCGAAAGTCATCAGCGGGATAACGGCAGCGTGCACGAAGAGAATCGTAGAGCTGTATGCTGCGGTGTTTGCGGATGTGGTCCCGGTTTCTTCGCCGGAAGCCGCCGAACTGACGAAATTGCTGGAGAATACCTATCGTTTCGTGAATATTTCATTAATAAACGAATTTGCCATGCTATGCGAAAAACTGAAGATTGACGTTTGGGAAGTCATTACAGCTGCGAAAACAAAACCATACGGCTTTTCGGCCTTTTATCCCGGGCCGGGAATCGGAGGACATTGCATTCCCGTAGATCCGCTTTATTTGCAGTGGAGTGCAAACCGCATCGGATCGAATAGCAAATTTATCGAATATGCCCATGATATCAATAGCTCAATGCCGGCCTATATTGTAGATCGGATAAAAGATAGTATCGGAGATACCGTCCTCGCAGGGAAATCGATCTTGGTCATCGGCGTGACCTATAAACGAAATATCGATGACGTACGCGAATCAAGCGCGCTGACACTGATGAATTTGTTTGCTCAAGAAGGGGCGGTGCTCTCGTATCATGATCCGTATGTTCCGGAGATTACGGTTAACGGATATCCGTTGAAGGGTGAGGAACTGAACGAAAGGATATTGTCGGATGCAGATTGCGTTATTATCGCTACCGATCATTCGCAGCTGCCGATCCCATTCATTCTTGACCATGCACCTCTGGTGTATGACACGCGAGGGGTGACCAGAAGCTTCAATGGCAAAGGCCGGATTGTGCGCTTGGGAACCGGTATGCTTGATGATGCGGGCGGATAATGCGGTATATCTATTAAAATGTGTGAATCTACCAAGTCACATGGCTTATCACAACTAGATTCGGTTTTATATATTATAGTACAAGCGCGAAGGGAGGAGAGTTCCATGAGCAAAAGGGAAAATAGAAAACACGAAAATAAAAAACGTGAAGACAAAAAGCAGGGAGACAAAAAACACGAATATAACCTAAAAGAAGAAATAGAAAAAGAAGTAAGAAAGCAGCTGAAATACATCGTCTTGAAAGTGAACGTGGTCTGCAAACCCGAAATCAATGTCGTCAACGATACACAAAGAGAGGTTGCGATAGGCAAAACCGGCGTGGCCGCCGGCGCGCTCCCGGATGTTGCCGTAGCTCACGAAAACAGTTCTTCTGCAGCCGGCTATAACCCCGATGCAGCCAATGTCGGCGATGACGGAACGGCACAAGCTGCGGATCCTAATTCTGCGCAGGCCTTGAAGAATGCTCAGTCCTTGCCATCTGCATCTAACCAAGCATCCGAATCCGGCCGCGGAGATCTAAATCAAGCCATATTCTAATCGATCTGGGGCTGTTTAGGGGCAGCCCCTTCTATGCTTTGCGCATTTTTCGCTAATAAATGTGCAAATCTACCAATTAATGAGCCTTTCCAAATCATTTTGAGTTTCATATATTACATTATCTCTATGAAAGGAGGTATGTGAGATGAGTAAGAAAATGCATAAGAAGCAATGTTGTCCGAGCGTCAATGTCGTGACGAATAACAGAGAAGAAGTGGCAATCGGTAAAATTGGCGTAGCCGCCGGATTTCTTCCAGATGTGGCCGTAGCCATCGATAGAAGTTCTGCAGCCGCCGGCTTTAAACCCGATTCCGCCAATGTCGGCGATGATGGAACGGCACAAGCTGCGGATCCGTATTCTGCACAAGCATTAAAGGATGCGCAATCTTTTCCTGATAACTCTCTTCAAGCATCTGAATCCGGTCGCGGGGATCAACTCATAACCTAGAGAACTATCCTATCAAATTATGAAAGGAGGGACCTGGCATGCGTATGAAAAAGCATGGTATGCGTAAGAAAAAACATACCGAGCAACACGATGATTGCTGCTGCCCGGACATCAATGTCGTGACCAACAACAAGGATGAAGTGGCAATCGGTGATATTGGTGTAGGCGCTGGCGATTATCCGGATGTGGCCGTAGCCAAGCATAGAAGTTCTGCAGCGGCCGGCTATAAACCCGATTCAGCCAATGTCGGTGATGATGGAACGGCACAAGCTGCGGATTACCAATCTGCGCAATCATTAAAGAATGCACAATCTGCGCCTCTCGACTCTATCCAAGCTTCTGAATCTGGTCGCGGAGATCAAAGTATATTCTAAGAGAGTTACCTTCTATTATAGGGATCCAGACTGTCGAACGAGTCTCGACAGTCTGATTTTTTTATCATGGTTTCCAGAACGGAAGAACATTGACAGCGCAGTGCCTGTTTAACGCATCTTTTCGTCAATCTTTAAGGAAGAGGGGCTGCCCGTCGTCATCTAAGATGACTTATGGGACAGCCCCTCTCACGATTGGAATGCCTTTGTGAAACTTTTACAGCTACCGGCCGACTTGGCCGCGAATTTCCCCATTCGGATTTTGAATGGTATGCACATTGACATAAGCGTTGCCGCTTTCGAACTCGCGGACGAGGTCGCGGATCGTCCTTCCTTGAAGAGGACCGATAAGATCTTGGTTGGTCAGGACACCTCGCACGACTCCCCGTCTAACGGAAATGCCGAATTTGGACGGACCGAACAAGAAGGCGACGATAGGACCGTTCTGCCCTCTTCTTCCAAGATGAATATGCCCTGCGGTCACGCGGTTAATATTTCGGACAATAAGAAGGAAGCTTAGCTGGGTACCGTTGTTAATAAGCCGGAAAGCGGCATTTCCTGTCGCGATCGTCCTTACGGGAGGCACCTCGTTACGGCCGTTTAAGACGGCTCTGAAAATTCGGATAGGTCTCCACTCCTTTTCATAGTGATGATTTAGTATATTCATAGATTTCCGAAGAGGTATGTTTACCGGCCTACGCATTACAGCCTTGTAAGTCCTGCAAACAGCGTTAATTTCGCCTTCAGGTACGAATGCCGTTACGGTTAAACTACCTATACATAGAATGAGGGTAACAGTCTTCTTATAACGAAATAGGCAGGTGAGGTACATGCCGAGACGAAGTGCTGCTAGCCCCGGAAACATCGTAAAGGCCCGCCGGAATTCCTTCACGATCAGAAACGCGGAATTTCCCAAGGTGTCCGTCATCATCCCTGCTATGAATGAAAGGAAGACCATTGCGGCCGTAATTCGTCAAGCCTACCGGGTACATCCCGAGACGGAGGTTATCGTAGTTGCCAATGGTTCCACGGACGGTACGGCTGAGATCGCTCAGCGAATCGGCGCCAAAGTGATCCGCTTTGCTCATCCGCTGGGTCATGATGTAGGTCGAAGTATTGGCGCCAAGGAGGCAAAGGGTGAAATCCTGCTGTTTACGGATGCCGATATTGTCATACCGACCCGGGATTTCATTCCCTTAACGAAAGCCGTTGAGGGAGGCGTTGACGTGGCTTTAAACAAATATTTGGGACCGACCGCCAAGCAGCACGTCCATAGCGTCGTGCTTGCCAAGCATTCCTTGAATATTCTCGTTTCGAATCCCGATCTGAAGGGCGCGTCCCTGACAACCATTCCGCATGCGATCAACCGCAAAGCGAGGGAGGTCATCGGCCCGGACAATTTGGCGGTCCCTCCTAAAGCCCAGGCCATAGCCATCTTTCAAGGATTGAAAGTTCGCGGCGTCCATTATGTGGATGTAGGGAGAAGAAATCCGAGAAGAGGCCGGACAAAAGGGAATGATCCGCTTGAAAAGCTGATTGTTGGCGACCACTTGGAAGCGCTGGACTGGTACGTCTCGAAAACCGGGATGCGGGGAAGCCGGCAGGACCTCAATCGAATTAGAGAGAGCGTGCGGTGATGATGGAATGGTAAACAGAAGGCCGACACGAAGCAGGAGAACCGCAGCCAGCCCCCCATTAAGAAGGAAACCAACACCAACCAGACAAAAATCAATTCCAATAAGAAGAAATAGGAACAATTTAGGAGCCCGGAAATTCAAGAGGCCCTTAACTTCCCCAGGATCGGCCAACTATTGGAGAGAGCGGGCTTATACGGCGGGTTATCTGGCCGCAACGGCGGAAGATCCGCCATTAACGGAAGAGAAGTCAAATCCGGTAGAAAACAATCTGCATCATAAAGTGAATGCACGCTGGCACCAATGGTATCAATCCGTTAAACGATTGCCGTGGCCCCTATATCACGCAGCCGCAGCCAGGTTTGCGGAAGGATACCGTAAGCATGCGGGAGGTTACTTCGGAAATCGCCTGCTGGTTCCGACGACCAAGAAGGTTGCGGCGATCGTTACGGTCATGAATGAAAAGGATACGATTCTAAGCGTTATTGAGCAGCTTCACCGGCTGCCGCTGCATGAAATTATTTTCATCGTGAACGGATCGACCGATGAAACCTTCGAGATGATCCGAAACCAATCCCGGGCCATCATTGTCCATTATCGTCATGCTTTGGGTCATGATGTTGGCAGAGCGATAGGGGCTAAGCTGTCCGAATCCGAAATCCTGCTTTTTCTTGACGGAGATTTCCCGGTATTTGCGGAGCATCTCGTCCCTTTCATCGATGCCATTGAACGGGGTGTGGATATTGCCTTAAACAATATTTCCCCCTATATCGGACTATTCTCCGGCAGAGATGATGTAACCAAGGTCAAGGAATTCATCAACCGGTCGATGGCCAGGGCAGATCTCGAATCGAATTCACTTACTGCGGTCCCCCATGCGATGAGGAAACAAGCGGCACAATTAATCGGGTACGCCAATTTAGCGGTCCCTCCGAAAGCGCAAGTCATCGCAATTGACAAAGGATTGCAAATAAGCTCGCCGGCTAGCGTGGACGTCATTACACCCAATCGGCTTCGGGCGCGAAATGTCGGGCAGAACAATGCCGTGTCCGAGTTGATCATCGGAGATCACATCGAAGCTTTGAAAACGGCGTTGGACTTGAAAGGATCGCGGTTATCGTTCGCGGATCGGATCAGACAGCGGCCATTAACCCGGCACTAGAAGGGGAGCGGTATGAAAAAAACGAGCATTATTATTCCGACATGCAATGGAAGGGAATTGCTCAAGGATTGTGTATATTCGATTAAGCGGCATACGGATCAACCCTATGAAATTATAGTCGTTGATAATGGCTCAACCGACGGAACAGCCGATATTTGCCGGCAGGAGGGGATTACCTTCATTTCGCTTGCGAGCAATATCGGCTTTCCCGCTGCTTGCAATATGGGACTGAAAATCGCTTCCGGCGACAACCTTCTATTACTGAATAACGACGTCATCGTTTCCCGCAACTGGTTAAGCAACATGCTGAATTGTCTTCATAGCCGACCGGATATCGGCATCGTCGGACCGTTCACAAACTATGCAAGCGGCAGACAGCAGATCGATATGCCCTATACGAATCTGGAGGAGATGTCCAGCAGGCTGAATGATCCGAACGCCGAAAAGTGGATCCGGGTGGATCGCATCGTCGGGTTATGCTTTCTATTTACACGTGAGTTAATGGAGCATATCGGAATGCTGGACGAACGGTTTTCTCCCGGTCATTTTGAAGACGACGATTACTGTTACCGGGCGCGGAATGTGGGATATCAATTAAGAATCGCAGGGGATGTTTTCATTTTTCATCATGGCAGTGCCAGTTTTGGCCGGCAGGATGAGAGTAAGGTGAAGCAGCTCATAGAGACCAACCGCCAAAAATTTATGGATAAATGGGGCGTCGACCCGGCCAACTATATTTAGGCGAGATAGCCCGATAACATCCTCTTTAAGCTGAATATGGTACGGAAAGGAAGGGTTATATGAAGGGTGTCATACTGGCTGGAGGTACAGGAAGCCGTCTGTATCCGTTAACCAAAATAATAAACAAACATCTGCTTCCTGTCGGAAATGTTCCTATGATCTGCCACGGCATTGAGAAATTCCGGGATGCGGGCATTGAAGAAATTCTCATCGTCATTGGCAAGCATTCTGCAGGATTATTTACCGAGCTGCTAGGCAGCGGTAAGGAATGGGGGGTCCGCATCACCTATAAAATTCAGGAAGAAGCCGGCGGAATCGCGCAAGCTTTATCGCTTGCCGAACCTATCATGAAGACAGGCGAAAGATTCGTTGTTCTTCTAGGCGACAATTTATTCGAGGATTCCTTAACGCCCTATGTCCAGGCTTTTCATAGACAGACGGAAGGCGCCCGGGTACTTCTGAAGAAAGTTCACGACCCGACGAGATACGGGGTTCCGATATTGAAGGACGATCGCATTGAATCGATTGAGGAGAAACCGGCTCAACCGAAATCCGATTACTGCGTAACGGGTATCTACATGTATGATTCCGGTGTGTTCGATGTGATTCGAGCGATTAAGCCCTCCACGCGCGGCGAGCTGGAAATTACCGATGTGAACAATGTTTATTCAGCCAAGGGGCAGCTCGCCTACGACATTCTGGACGGCTGGTGGACCGATGCGGGCACCTTCCATTCTCTTTATCAAGCCTGCGGCCGGGTTTTGAATGAGGAATGAACAATATTTTACCGAATAGAGCCCGATCGCTCCCAATAGCTCATATTCAGCCAGCAAAGCGGCTTCCGATTTGCTGGCCCATTCCTATTATGAGACGAATGAATTCGGAGGCCTGACAGATGCGAACTAGCGAACAAACTTCGCAAGAGCAGGAAGTATTCTTAACCGAAGAAATAGCAAGCAAAAATGGGCGTGATGCCGGTTTTCGGCAGGGACGAAATGACGGATACCGATTGGGATACTGTGATGCCGCCCTGCGCGGACTGCCCGTGGCTTCTGAGCCCATTCGAGATATAAAGATCCTCTATGTCACAGCGGGCATCGGTGTTCCTTATCCGGCGCTGGACCAGGCTGTGATTGACGCACTGGAGGGACTGATCTCAGGTTTATCGGTCGCCACCCCTTCGGACGATGTTGTCGCAATCGCCAAAAAAGTTCAGCCGGACCTGGTGCTCGTTCTTAACGGAGTGGTATTGCCTGCAGACAAAGTCAAACAACTGCGGCAAAGCGGATTTAAAACAGCTGTCTGGTTTACCGACGATCCCTATTATACGGACTGGACCATTTCGATCGCGCCCCGATACGATTATGTGTTTACGCTTGAACTCAACTGTCTGTCATTTTACCGTAAGTTAGGCTGTCAGCATGTTTATTATCTTCCGTTCGCAGTCAATCCCAAAGTATTTCATCCGAAGCATGTGCCTACTTCTTATCAATCCGACATCTGTTTTATTGGAACGGCTTTTTGGAACCGGGTCGAGTTGATCGATCGCCTAGCCCCGATTCTGATGGATAGAAGAGTTGTAATCGCTGGATGGTGGTGGGATCGGCTGAAAAGCTATTCCCAGCTGTCCGATAAAATCAAACTCGGCGATTGGATGACTCCTATGGATACGGCCAGCTACTATAATGGAGCGAAAATTGTAATCAATCTTCATCGTTCCATTCATGATGATACGATCAATGCAAACACCAGAAAAATAGAGGCTCTTTCCGTCAATCCGCGAACGTTTGAAATCTCCGGCTGCGCCACGCTGCAGCTGTCCGATATTCGTCAGGATATAAACAATATATACACCCCTGATAAGGAAATCGTCACGTACGCTTCTCACGACGAACTGATTGATAAGATTGATTATTATTTGAGTCATGAGGAAGAGAGGCAAGAAGTGGCCTTGAGCGGGATGATGAGAACGAGACGGGAACATACCTACCATACAAGATTGAACACGATGCTGAGCATCATTTTCCCATGATTGTCCTTCTTAAAATGGATGGCTGTACCTGTTTCTTAACGTATTGTAAAGAATATAGTGATTTTATGAGTTAGTGGGGTGATTATCATACGGCGGCGACGCATTCATAGGCGAGTATCCTCAAAAAGGAGGTCATCGCCCAAGAAGCCGCTTGGCCAAGATGCTTGCATGCAGAAAGTGATGGCACAAGCGGCTGCTTCCTATAATCAAGGTTATGATGCCGGTTATGACGATGCCTTGATCAAATCGATGCAAACGGTGCAACCCGTGCAACCCGTACAGCCCTTGAAATCCGTGCAGCAGGTACCCGTTGAAGACCGGATTAGAAGTTTCGATAAAGATTACAAGAAAGGGGTCTATGACGGAGGAGATGGTATCGTGGACGCGATTCTTCCCGAACTGGATATTCTTCCCGATATTTCCGTGCGTCAAATTATTGAAGCCGGTGTGGAGATGATGCGTTCCCAGACCTATAAACTTCTCGGCGCACCGGAAGTTGCCGGGGAAATAACGAATGCTTTGAAAAGAAAATCGCCGTTGTCGGTTATTCGCCTGGGGGATGGCGAGTTGTTGACGTTAGCGCAGGAAGTGGTCATGAAGGGGGAGCAGGTACGGAAGGAAGGCCATTTTCTGAATTATGCCGGCATACGGCTGCCGGATCTTGCAGCAAGAGACCAGCTGGTTCGAGCGGTAAGAAAGGCAGATATCGTAGGCATACCCAAATTAAGATTGCCTAACTTTCAACCCCTTGCCTTTGCCGTATTCAAAGCGCACGGCATTGATTACCGGCAATTGCGGCTGACTTTATCGACAATCAACTATGCCCTGCATTTGGAAGGGTTTCTGCGAGGGATACTCGCAAATTCCCGTGTGCTGGTTGTAGGCAATTCAGCCCCTGGTCTTTCACATGCACTTTCACTCGGCGGCCTTCATGTAATCGGGACGGTTGCTCCCGTTGAAGGTATGCCTGATATCCCGAGAGTGATGGAGGAAATTGCGGCTCTCGATTTCGACATTGCGCTTGTCGGGGCGGGTATTCCTGCTGTTATTATCGTGCAGCGCATTGCTTCCGAGCTTGGAAAAGTCGCGTTCGACTTCGGGCATTTGGCCGATTCCATCGTGAAAGGGGAATCCGTCTTATGAACAAGGCGGCGAAGCGAAGCGACGGGTTTAACGACGGATTCTCCATAGGCTATAACAAGGGGTACGAGGATGGCTTTCGTCGCGGGAAAGACGCGGGGGCTGCCAGCTATGAGACTCTCTTCGAAGGTACGAGTATTATTATTCCGACCTACAATCAGCTTCGTTATGTAAAAGAATGCATAGAAAGCATTGCCAGGTACACCTCCGAGCCCTATGAACTGATTGTGATCGACAACGCTTCTGATGACGGCACGTCGGCGTATTTGAAATCAGCGGGTGGAGGACTCCGCTTTCAGATTAATAACGAAAATAAAGGCTTTGCGGGGGCGGTAAACCAGGGACTTATGCTGGCGAGGGGAACGACATTGATGATCTTGAACAACGATTCGGTCGTAACCCCCGACTGGCTCTCCAACTTGCTGACATGTCTGCACAGCAATCCGCACTACGGAATTGTCGGGCCAGTGACGAATTACATCAGCGGGGATCAGCTCATTGAAACGAGCTATTCGAATATAGAAGAAATGCAGCAATTCTCGCGAACGTTCAATCGATCCGATGCGAGCCGGTGGGTCGTAACAGGAAGGCTGACCGGATTCTGTATGCTGTTTAGGCGAGAGGATTTCAGACGACTGGGTTATTTTGACGAAGGATTTGAGATCGGCAACTGTGAAGATGACGATTACGGATTGCGTGCCCGGCTGCTGGGCATGCAGCTTGTAATCGCAAAGGATACGTTTATTCATCATTACGGCAGTGTGAGCATGAAATCGTTGAATGGCAGGTTTGATCAGGTGTATAAGAAGAATCTTGCGTTTTACGCCAATAAATGGGCCGATCCACATATGATGCTGTCTCTGGCATGGCAGCGAACGATGAACGGCATAACGCTTCGAACGATTGACTCCTATCCAACATGCGTGATCGTGCAAGGTGCCGGTACAACGTCCTATTGGGTGGAGAACGGCATTCGATCCCCGATCGTCGGCACCGTTGATGTTCAAGCGATCCGGGTTTCCCAGATCGATCTGCGCAATTGGCAGCTTGGCGAAGCCATTATGGCGGAGGAAGTCATGAATCGGATGCACGTATTGTACCGGTCTTCGACGGAGAGCCCGGATGTCGAAGGCAGGCTTGTAAGGCTGCAAGACGGCGCTGTCTATCAGCGCAAAGGGGGAAAGCTGCATCGGTTTATGAACCGGCAGACAATAGCTGCTTGGAAGCTTGATTATTATGAACCGCTGATTCTCCACCAGCTCAAGGTGCAGCATGGCGAGGAGGGGCCTCCTATTATCTCTCCTCCGCTATTGAAGGCTGACAATATATAAAAACTTTTAGGAGGGCGCAAAGATGATCAAACGCAGATCGAGTGGAAAGCCGGTAAAAGGCAGAGGGCCAATAAGAAAAACCGGGAAGAGAACAGCCGTAAGAACAACTGCAAGCAAAGGGAAGAGACGGGTAAGGAGAACGGCCTTGAGAACGCCGGTCAAAAAAACCGGCTCCTATAATCAATCGTATGATGCAGGATTCGATTCCGCATACAATGAAGGGTTCAACGTTGGCTACGCAGAGGGAATGGCAGCCGGCCATCAAGATGCATATAAGGGAGATTGATACGCAATGGCGCTGAGAAAAAAACTAAGGTCCGTGAAGAGCAGAAAGCGTCCGGCAGTTCGTCTGAGCGCTTTCCAGCAGGGTCGTATCACCGGCTTTCAACGGGGCAGAGAGGATGGTTTCGCGCAAGGACGCGCAAACGCCGCGAAGAAATCCGCAACCGCCGTCGCCGTACCCGAACATCCGGCTGCGGAGGTTCTCGTTATCACGGCCGGGTTCATTCCTTCGCTAGAGATCGGTGTTATTCAACCCTTAAGCGCCCTGAAAAATCGCGAGAATTTACGATTCGACGTGAAGCAGGAAGATCAAGTCAGCCATGAAATGATCGAGGCTGCGGACACGGTCATATTTGTGCGCAATGTCGAACCTGCCGCCTATGCGCTGCTGGAACTGGCAAAGCGGCTCGGAAAACGGACCGTTTATGTCATCGATGATAATTTCTTGGAAATTCAGCCGACCACGGCGGTCGGCCAGTATTATTCCGATCCGGTCCTCAGAGAGACATTCATCAAGTTTTTGAGAAACGTGCACATCGTTAAAGTGGATGCTCAAGAGCTTGGCGCCTATATTCAAGAACGGTTTAATCGGAATGTCGTTTATTTCCCGGCCAGCGTCGATTTTGAGTGGCTTGATGAACAGAGCAGGCGCGTCAAGGATGACGAACAAATCGTAATCGGTTATGAAGGGGGCGCCAAAGAGGAGGATTTCGTCCCCGTGACGGCAGCCCTGAGCAAGATTCTTGATTACTATGGGGGATTTGTCCGGCTGGAGTTTTTCGGTTACGTCCCTGCCTCCTTGGCCGACCATCCGAGCGTTAGATTTGAAGAGGGAGGCATGGAGTACAAAGACTTCTTAAAGAAGCTGAATCGATGCAATTGGGATATTGGGCTTGCGCCGCTTGGCGACAATACGTTCAACAAAGGGAAGACCAATAACAAGCTTCGTGAATACGGAGCATGCCGAATACCCGGTATCTATTCCAATTCTCCCGTCTATGCTCCCTGGGTCAACCAAGGCGAAACGGGATATCTTGTCCCGCATACCGAGAAAGGCTGGTTTGAAGGAATCAAGGACATGATTGAGAATCCGGCAATGCGGATCCGTATCAGGGAGAATGCGGAAGCAGCGGCAAGGCAGCACTTCTCGTTAACCACGTGCATAGAAAACTGGAAGAAGTTTATTTTTAAATTGTAGGATGGGGGGTGAAGCGGCTTATGGGCAGAAGAGGGGATATGAACGTACTCATCATTGGCTCCGACAAAATCGCATCGTATAAGATCGGCATAGAGCAGCCATTTCGCCACCTGGAAAAATTAGGGGTATGCAGGTTTGACGTCAGGTCCGATGATGATGTGCATATATCAAGACTTGCCGCTTCGGATGTCGTCATCTTTTTTCGCACGGTTCAACCCGAAGCGTATAAATGTCTGGAGTTAGCCCGCGAGATGGGGAAAAAAACGGTGTATGTGATCGACGACCACTTCTTGGCCATGTCTCCGGCAACTGAGATGGGAAGATACTATCAGGAATCGTCGAAAAGAAAAACGTATGTCAAGTTTCTAAAAAACGCGCATATCGTCAAAGTCGCCTCCGGATTTTTTGGCAAACATCTCGAGACGCATTTTAATCCGAATAAAGTGGTTAATTTCCCGGGCAGTGTTGATTTTTCCTTGATTTCCGGTTTGCAGAAGGACAGAAAGAACGAGGATAAAATCGTAATCGGATATGAAGGCGGCAGGAAGCCGGCTGCCTTTGATCCGGTTACGAATGCGCTGAGGGGAATCATTCGAACATACGGAGAAAAAATCAGAATCGAGTTCTTCGGGTATGTTCCCGAAGGACTCGAAGGCAAGCCGCAAGTGTCATTTATCCAGCATGATTCCGATTATAGAAGCTTTCTGAAACGGCTTTACCGTTCGAAGTGGGACATCGGCCTGGCTCCTCTAGAGAATTCGCTGCTGCACGATTGCAAAACCAATAATAAATTCCGCGAATACTCCGCATGCCGGATACCGGGCATCTATTCCTCCTCTCCGGCCTATAAGGATTGGGTCAAGAACAAAGAAAACGGGATTCTAGTCTCGGATTCGAGAGATGATTGGTATGAAGCAATGGTCGAGCTGATCGAAAAGCCGGAGCTAAGACAGACCATTAGCGATAACGCGGAAAGGTCGGCATGGGAAAATTTCTCTGTGGATGTTTGTGCGGATCGATGGCGTACGCAAATCTTGATGTCGGAATAAATTTTGTGATAAAGAAAGGTGATTTCACTTGGAACATAAACTGATTCCTGTTCTTCAGCCAAGTATCGGTCAAGAGGAAATCGATGCGGTGACGGAGGTTCTGCGTTCCGGATGGCTTGGTCTCGGACCCAAGACCGAGCAATTCGAACAACAATTTGCCGGTTTTGCCGGAAGCCGTTTCGCGGTTGCGCTCAATTCCGGAACGGCTGCGCTTCATTTGGCGCTGGAAATACTGGGAATCGGACCGGGAGACGAAGTTATCGTACCCTCAATGACCTTCATTTCGACCGTCCACGCGGTCAGTTATGTGGGTGCAACGCCGGTATTTGCAGATATTGAACATGATTCGATGAATATATCGGTAGCTGACATCGAACGCAAAATAACGGATCGAACGAAAGCAATCATCGTCGTTCATATGGGCGGCCATCCCTGCGACATGGATGCGGTGCATGAATTGGCACTCTCGAAGGGAATCAAAGTGGTAGAAGACGCCGCGCATGCCTGCGGTGCGGAATATAAAGGCAAGCGGATCGGGTCGATCAGCGACTTGACCTGCTTCAGCTTCCATGCGGTCAAAAACTTGACCAGCGGCGAAGGCGGAGGGATCACTTGCAATGCGGAGTGGATGAACCGAAAGCTGCGCGAGAAACGATGGGTCGGTATTTCCCGGGATACTTGGATGCGGTCATCGCATGAAAAAGTGTATGCATGGCAGTATTTTGTCGACGATATCGGCTACAAATACCATATGAACGATTTACAAGCGGCGATCGGCCTTGTTCAACTAAACAAGCTTGATCAATTAAATGCTAGGCGCAGAGAAATTGCGGAACGTTATCAAGCCGAGCTAAAAGATTTGGATTGGATAAAGCTGCCGAAGGAAAAGCCGTATGCCCGGAGTGCATGGCATCTGTTCCAAATTCAGTTCAACGAAGACAGTCTAAGGGATCGAATGATTGCTCACCTGCAAGAACATAATATTGCCTCCGGAGTCCACTACTATCCCTGCCATCTTCATCCGTGCTACCTTCATTTAAAAGCGATAGTCCCCCTTTCCTCCGAAATATGGAAGAGAATTCTTACCCTGCCGATTCATCCGAATGTAACGGAAGAAGACCTCGATCGGATCATTAGCCGCATCAGAGAGTTCAAGCCATGAAGAAGCTAATGATACTGGGTGCGGGCATCTCTCAGCTGCCATTGATCAAAACAGCGAAACGAATGGGGTTATATGTCATTGTTATCAGCCGCCAGGGCAACTACCCGGGATTTGCTTTGGCGGATAAAGTCTATTATGAAGATACAACAAATGCGGATAGTATCGTGGAAATCGCCAAGCTCGAACAAATTGACGGCATATGTACGACCGGTACGGATGTGGCTGTCAAAGCGATCGGTAAAGTGGCGGATACCCTTGGCATCAGCGGAATCAGTTACGAGTCTGCCAAGCTTTCATCCAATAAATGGGAAATGAAACAGGCTTTTATGGAATACGGCGTAAGAACGGCTAAGTTTTTAAAGGTTAACAATAAAGAGGAGGCCCATAACGCTTTCAAATCGTTATCGCCCCCTCTTATCTTTAAAGCGGCAGACAGCGGAGCCAGCAAGGGGATTGTGAAAGTAACGGATGCCGCACAAATCGATTACGCCTTCACTCAAGTCAAGAAGGAAACCAAACTGGACTTTTTTATCATTGAGGAATTCGTCGAAGGTACTGAGTTTGGGGCGCAAGCATTTGTATATAACAACCAAATTCAATTTATAATGCCGCATGGCGATCTCATGTTTTATGGAGATGCCGGGGTGCCGGTCGGTCACTATGTGCCGTACCATTCATCGGACAAAATCGAAGAGGATATTCGTTTGCAGTTAGAGCAAAGCGTTCGCGCATTGCGGTTAAATAACTGTGCGATAAACGCGGATTTTATTATAAAAGATAACCGGGTATATGTTCTTGAAATCGGCGGCAGAGCGGGAGCGACATGTTTACCTGAACTCGTATCCACCTTCTTCGGATTTGATTATTATGAGCAGATTGTTAGAGCCGCTCTTCATATGAATCCCGATTTCCGCATTCATAGTGCTCAGCCTTGTGCATGTGCGCTAATCATTTCGGATCAAGACGGGGAGATCGTGAGCCTAGAGAATGGAAATGTACCTCATGAGGACATCATTCAAGTATCGTTCGATTATGAAATAGGCGATCATATCCGCAAATTCAGGGTTGGTACGGACCGGATCGGGCAGATCGTCGTCAAAGGCCGCAGTTTGGAAGGAACGATGAAGCGATTAGAGGAAGTCGAAGGAAATATAACAATCACATTAAGGCAGCCGTAGCGAAGCCGCGGCTGCCGGAATATTGCAAGCATAGCCTCTCCGTGAACGGTCAACGATAAGAGCGGGCCCTTTATTCGACATTATGGCCCGACGAAACGGAGGATGGCAGATGCATCGCAAATGGGTAGTGCTTATAGCCGGAGCTATGCTCGGGACCATGTTGACGGGCTGTATGGAGAAGACAGGTGATCTTGGAAACCAGAACATTCGTCAAAATAAAGTTCGCTATGATATGAATGGCAATCGGATCATGACGAAGCGATTCGCGAACGACCAAAAGAATGAGATGAACCGCCTGGACGGCCGCAGGCTGAACAGCAATAACATTGTCGGCTTGCATCGCAATTACCGTCTGGAGATGAGCGAGGAGGCTTCGAACCGCATCTCTTCTCTGAAGGGCGTCGGCAATGCTTACGTCATGCTGACTGACAATAATGCTTATGTCGCCGTATCGCACGATGACGATAAGTCCGGTAAAACAGACGGATCGGCAAAAAGCGCAAGTCCGATGGCAAGGTCGCTATCCCGGACGGACCAAAGCTACTTGCCTAAAGGAATGACCGGAGTGGGCCGCACCGGACGGACGGAAACTTCATTGGATTATGACATGCTCGGCACAAGGATGGATGCGACGAGGAGCTTCGACGATACGAAAATCCATACGAACCGTTCCCACAACCGGTCATACTCGCCAAGAGGCGCCGGAACAATGATGAAACCTTCTTCGGCAAGTCGGATGAATGCAATGGGTACGAACGAGTCTAAGATAACCGGCGCATTAAAGGAGCGTATTGCGAAGGAAGTCAAGACGCTGGCTCCGCAAATCGACAACGTCTATGTATCGGCTAATCCGGATTTCGTATCTCGAATGACCGCTTACATGGAGGATGTCCGCCTTGGCCATCCGATTCAAGGCTATATCGTCGAATTCAATGCGATGGTTGATCGTATATTTCCCGCCAATCCGATCATTACGAAATAATAACCAATAAGAAGCCGGTTGTCGTACATGTAATGCGATGACCGGTTTTTGTCAGAGTATGCCCTTGAAACCTTCATGTTATGCTAGTCCGTGACAAGCGAAGAGCAGAATTGGCTGAGGCTGACGCCCATATTATTCTTGAACATCCGTCCGAAAGTATGCACATCGGAATATCCGATTGACCGTGCAATTTCGCCTATGGACATATTGGTTTGGACAGCCAGTTCCTTGGCCCTCTCGATCCGAACCCGGGTCAAGTATTCGAACGGCGTCATCCCGAACGCTTTGCGAAATTTCACGATAATATAGTTGCGGCTCAGACCGGACAGCTGTTCCAGCTCCTTGTGCCGGATTTCCCGGTCATAATGATTGGCGATATGGTTGCGGATCAGCACCATCTTCGTCTTGATTTTGTGCTGGCCTTCCGTTGTGGTTTCCCGCTCTTGCTTGCAGCGCGACAATTCGCCGAATAATTGCATGAGCAAGCCTTGGCATGAGGTATGATGCGTAAGACCGGGCTGATGATAATGAGCAATCAACTGCGAGAGCAGCTTCTCGATATTATGACCCGCGAAATTGCCCAGATAACGGTCTTCTCCAATAAGCTCTTCAACCGGATAGGCGCTTTCCCCGAAGTGAAACAGAATGGATATACATATGTAAGGCTCGCCGGGGCTTGTTCTTACTTCGTGAAGCTGCATCGGCATATGATAAATCAGATCCCCCTTGCGGGTAATAATCGTCCGGCCTTCGATTTCATATTCCGCATACCCGTCGACAACATACTGAAACTGGTAGCTGTTCAGCATCCGCGGCTGAATTCCCCAGTTATCCGGTGCGTGAAAAAGATGAGCGAGTGTAATGTAAGGAGGAAAGTAATATTTCCCGGCAGCATGCTCAGGCAATGTATAGTAGTACACCGGCGGTTTATCCATTTGTCAATCCATCCCTTCAATTGAAATGACAACGCTGTCTTTCTCTGAATTCTATTATGTTTGATTGGTGTGATATCGGCAACATAATTGTTACTTTAAACTAAATACGTGAGCTATTGTTTCTCCTATACTTACAAAGAGAAGGAAACGTAACATGCGAGAGGAGCGATATGCATTGACGAAGCTGAGCAATACCGAGCTAATTGTGGCCGATGCCCGTCTTCAACCTTGTATTACGGAGGAAGAGGCCCAGTTTTTTCTGGATAACGGATTTCTGGTTATTCGTAATGTCCTCGTAGGCGAGGAGCTGGAGTTGGTTCAGTCGGAGATGACGACCCTTTATGACAAAGGGATGGCCGGCATGCCCGATGATCCCGATTACAGGTATGGTAAGGGTGTGAAATCGGGCCAGAATACGCTGCATCGCATTGAATACGTCATCGATAAGAGCGATCCGATGAAAGTGATGCTCGGGCATCCCTATATTCTGCGGTCGGTAGAAAAGCTGCAAGGATCAAACCTCATTCCTACCTGGGATTCCATGGTGTTGAAGGCGCCGAATGAAGGAATGATCGTTCCTTGGCATCGTGATGCAGCTGTGCCGGAAGGGTGCACGGATCCGCATCCGATCTTCAACGTGGACTTCTATCTGGACGAAGCCGACCTGCAAACCTGCCTCTGGGTCATACCGCGCAGCCATCTGTGGTCGCAGGAGGAAGCGAAGGAGCGCTGCAGCCGCCCTGGATTCGAGACAGAGGATGCCATTCCGGTTCCTATGCAGCCTGGCGATGTTATTTTACACAATATTGAGGTGCTGCACGGTTCTCCATCGGGAGATGGCAATCCGCTTCGCCGTACCGTCTATTATGAATTCCGTCCAGGTGAAATCGAAGCGGAGTTTGGCCCGCACACGCTGGAATATCTCTCTCTCAAACAGAATATGCTGCTCGATTGCATAGAGCGCCGCAAGCAGGCGCCATATGCGCAGAATGAAACTCCGTTTGCTTATAATCCGACTGGCGGCTTCGCCATACGTCAACCGAAGCAGGTGCAGCAATACCGTTACGCGCATGAAACTTATTGGCGGCGTTAATAACTCGATAAATAGGGCTTTCTCCGGTCAGTGAAGACCGGGGGGAGCCCTTTTTTTTTCACAGGGAAAGGGGGCGGACAGGCATCCAATTACAACCGATGCTCGATTCATATAGTGAAAGGAATGAATCTTTTAAATAGGAGGAGAGCGGGCATGGGAATAAGAAGACTCAGATCCCTCAGCGGAAGGAAGAAGGCTGTCACTGCTCAGAGGCGGGATGTTATTATTCAAGGACTAAGAATCACCTCCAGACGTACGATGCCGCTATATCGGCGGATCGTTCGCGACCGTAACTACGCAGCTCAGCTTGTACAGGCCGTCCAAGCGTTAAGTCTGGAACGGGTTGAAACGATCATCCGGATGGAGGTTCCCGGAGCGATGGTTAGCGTTGGAGCCGGTTTCGATGCTTGTTTGGATTTCGATAATGGAGATCGGGAGTTTTGCGTAGGGATCTTTCGTCCGGGAGAACGTATTCATACTGCACAAATTCGTTTGGTATCGCGTATCATGCTGCCTCTTCTCCGCAAGATGGCGAATAGCCGCCAGTTCACCGCCAAGGTTACGGATACGATAATCAGGCGGCAGCCCGCTGCTCTGCTCCGGCTCGTCCGATCGGCCGTGAATCCGGCACGCGTTATTGCGACGCCTATCGATGATTTCGGTTTTGTGTGCGTAGTCAAGCTGCCCAGCGGCGCCAGGTATAACTTTGTCGTGACGATTCTTCTTTAGAATTATAGGGATAAGCTCAAACCCTATCCCTTTGGAGAAGATGCTGTGCCCATTTTTGTTGGAAGCCGCACCACTGCAAATGCCCCTTCATACTATAATTTGACTGTATCCCTTAACCTTGTTAAACCATAAAAACCCGAGCAAGGAGGGGTGACAAATCTTGAAGGGAAGCGACCAGAAGAGCAAGTTTTTATTGACCCATCGTGAGCGCGAGGTATTCGAACTGTTGGTACAGGATAAAACAACCAGGGATATCGCACAACAACTGTTCATCAGTGAAAAGACCGTACGCAACCATATCTCCAACGTGATGCAGAAACTTAATGTCAAAGGTCGTTCGCAAGCAGTTGTCGAGCTGATCAAGCTTGGGGAGTTAAAAATCTAATGTTGCTGTGATACCTGCATGGGCACCTTCATTAACGCTGATTCATCAGCGCAAGCCTTCTTTTTTCCTACTTTACGAAATGTGGGAGAGAGAAGGCTTTTTAATGTTTATTATAGTGGCGAAAAAACACCAGCCCGCATTGCTGCGGGCCGGAATCGCCAATCGTAATACGTTTATCTGCCGCCAAGCTGCTGCTCGGCAATTTGGATGAGGCGCCGGGTAATGTTACCCCCGATCTGCCCCATCTCGCGGGTTTGCATATTCCCGTAGTATCCGTCTGCCGGCAGATGGATGCCAAGCTGCTGCGCCACTTCATACTTCAATTGATCCATTGCCATGCGGGCTTGCGGAACGACGAGCTGATTGTTTCGAGCCATTGTTCTCACCTCCTGATACTGGAAATATTATGTGGAACAATCAGGAGGTCTATGCATCACTTACCGGAATTCATGAACGAAATGAAGTGATACAATGGATAGACAGTGGATAAGATACGGAGGAAACGGCTATGTTTATTTCACCGATGCTCCTTGAAGAACAAGAGGAGCCCTTTGACGATGACCGTTATCTGTTTGAACCGAAGATAGACGGGCATCGGATGATCGTATCGCTCATGAACGGCAAGGTTCAGATGTATACGAAGCATAATAACATTTGCACCGGGCAGTATCCGGAGCTGTTTCATGTGCCGGTTAAGCCAGGCTGCGACGTCGTTCTGGATGGAGAGGTCGGATACATGAATCCGGACACGGGGCTGTTTGAGTTCGATACGCTCCTGGAGCGCTTCAAGCAGCGCAAAGGACCCAAAATTCTCGAAGGCCGGCTGAAGTGGCCCGTCCGATATTTCGTCTTTGACATTCTGCATGCCGATGGAGCGGATGTCCGCGGTTTGCCTTTCGTTGAACGGATGGCGCTGCTCGACGACATACTTACAGAGAACGAATACTATAAGAAGATCATACGTGTAAACGGCCGGGGCAAAGTGTTGTTCGAAGCGATCCAACAGTTAAACCTTGAAGGGATCGTAGCTAAGCGGAAGGACAGTCTCTATGCAAGCGGACAAACGGCCGGATGGATGAAAATCATGAACTACCAGTACGAGAACGTACCGATAGTCGGTTATCGGAAGAAGCATTTCGCCCTGCTGGGGCAAGTCACGGACCAGCCTGAAGGCAGAATTGAACTGGCCATGCCGGCCGTTCTTCGCAGATCATTCCATAGCACCGCCAAAGGTATGATAACCGGTGAAGACCGAAACTATATTTACATGGAACCGCAAATTCGAGCTTGCATCCGTTATCGCAGCAAGAATAAGAATGGTCTGCCGCGGGCGCCGGAGTTTGTCGATTTAATTATAAAGGCAGAATGATTGCGTGAGCGGGTTCCATATAAAAACAGCCGCACCTCGGTGGCACAGCTGTCATTCTATAATTATGCTATTACGATAGAATCGCTGGATAATAGCTTCATGACTTCATCAAAGTGCTTACCGGAAAACGTGCAATTTTTGGAGCCTGTGTGAGTAGGCCATTCAAAATAAGCCTTCTTGGTTCGTGAATCCAGACAGACAATCTTGTCTATATTGACGGCATTATTACGATCGACCAACTTGAAGAAATACCCGCTGTTGTTAAGCGATTCGATGAAATATTTTAACGTACTCATGGTGTAATATTTCTTGTTCATCGTATGGATTATTATTCGATTAATTAAATTGTCGTACTCGAAAAAGATGATGTCATGAATATTTACAAGTCCAAAGCCTAGTTTCCCGTCGATATCGAGTGTGACAGACAATTGTTTACATTGCTGCATCCCTGATCAACCCCTGAGCTTTGATTACTTAAGCAATTCTTCTGGCGTCTCTGGTTGATGAATATAGCCCCAGCTTGCAGTGCTTACAACTAAGATCGCAGCCGAAGCAAGGACTGTTGCAATTAAGCTATAAACTCGTTTCGCCATCTTTTCACCTCCTTATTCGAATTAATGTTAATGCTTGTACCAGAAAAGTCGAAGCCAGTACCGAGCTGCCGACCATAAAACTAACCGCAATCATAGCAAGTGAAATCAGTTTCAAGAATGGAAAGTATTTCTTGGGAATCCGGGTCTGCGCATCAATACGGGAAGGCGCGAAGACCAGGGCTAAAATAAGCGCCATGATGTTGAAAACGAATGTTATCGTACTGTTGAATTCTGCAAAGGAGAGCAGCGTAATCCCTGCCGTCGAAACGACGATGCACATCATTCCCGATTTCAAATGGTAGCCGCCGGAAACCTGACGAAGCAAAGCAAATGCGGTCAATGCGATGACAGCGTTCCGGATTTGTCCTGTTAGGAGCGCGATCCCAAGCGATAGCCCGATAATAAAAATAATGTTTAAAATAAATGAAATCGAATATTGCAATACAGCTACGCTGGCCTGATGCTCGGGCACCTTCGACTTAATCCCTGCCGCGATTCTGTGGGACAGTGCATTAATCAATCTGTCGCGCTTCCTTTCGTATAGAATAGAACAAGAAAATAATCAGAGTCAGAAGGAAACCAAACAAATTAGCGTACACGTCTTGGAAATACATCATCAGAAGCAAGGCCAAAATAAATACAATGATCAAGATCATAACAAAGACTTGTTCGCCTTTAAATCGCAGTCTCTCGAAATTGAATGTAAATCCGAATCCCTTCCTGTATACTGCCCAACCGATGAATGTGCCGATAACCCCAGTTAGACATTGAACGATATAACCTTTAACCGGATCAGCTTGTATTTTCGCAAGGCTAAAGGAGAAGGATATGATAAACGTCTGCAGCATCATATAGATACTGTATCCGACAACCGTCATAAACATGGATTGTAGAATCGGAATTCGTACGATGATTTTGAAAAATAAAATCGTGATCAAAATGTTTATGGTGGGGGCTGAATACGACATCGAAGCTAATTCTGCCCGGGTCAGGTAGTTTTGTAAATTGATCAGTTCGATAATAATGAGCGAATGCCATATAAACCGCGTGAAGTTGTACCGAAATATGTAAAGAGCTAATGCGTATACGGAAAGTCCCTCAATCGTCGAGAAAAGCATAAACCATATGAAATTCATTACTCACCATCCCGCTTGTCCATTATGAGTGAGGTAGCGAGTTTATTCTTTCTCGCGCCGCCATTCATCTATCTTTGCTTTGTATTCCACGATATCTCGCTCAAGCCATAACGGCCTGCTGCCGACGTATAAGGCGGGTTCAGGGAAGAATTTCGTCTTTTGCTTATGGTGCATATTTCGAACATCGATGCCGAGCAGCTCCGCTACCTTGGCGGATCCCGATAATTCCGGCAGCTTCTTGCCCGCAAGCTCCTGATGCAGCTCCTCGACCTTATGGACTAATTCGAGTATCCGTATCCCGACGTCTCCCCCCAGTTCCTCGGCTAATGTAGTATATTCCTTCAATGATAAGTTCAAATGATCCATCACCTGCCTGCATAGTTCGCTGTATAAAATATACGATTTTGTCATATATTCCACAAGAGTTTTTCATATATTTATGTAAAAAGCAAAAGACCCACGTTAATGGGTCTTCTACACCAGTCAACCGCCGTCAATTAACAGCAGCCTTTACCAATGCCGCCAATATTGCCGAAACCTAAACAGCTGCAAGCGACAATCACCAATAGAATGAAAAGTACCAGGATCGAACCTGTGCTTGTGAATGCTCCTCCAACGAAACCGGACATTTTTCCGTACACCTCCTTACGTGACGAGTACCCTGTAAGTTATGCGTGATAATTACCTTATGATTGGGTGTTTGTTACGTCGGAGGGATATTTTAACGGCGCAATCCGCCTTGCAGACGGCATAAAAAAGGACCCGCATCGCTGCGGGTCAGGTAACCATTAATTGTGATCATGTTCGATTGTTGAGTCATAGATAACCCGATTTCCTTTGCCTTCTTCTTGCTCCGTATATGCAATCAATACGATGTTGCTGCCCGTGGCATTGGACAGGTCGCTTTCAAGCTGCTGAAGCCGGGTAACGGCATCCGGCGTGAGCGTGGCTGTTCTGTATTCCATCCGTTCACCTCCATAGCGGTATTAGTGAAGCGATTACTTCTGCTCGTCATCATCGCCAAAAAGCAACGATTTCTGAATATTGTTCATGATCTGCTCTATAATAGGCTCAATCAATTCCGTTGACGAAATATCTTTATGCCCGGGGTCGGGAATAACGTGGATAACGTCAGGCCCATAGGCTGTTTCATCACGATTGCTCTTGTTGTTATCGCTCATTAAATCCATCAGCTTCCTTCCATGCTCAACGATGAAATAATCTTAAGGCAAGGTTGCTCGGCCAGACCTGTTCTTATGTAGGATTCCCTGATCTTCCGCGGGATAAACATCCGTCAGACAGGCGAAACCGGTTTCAAATTCCGGCTATCCCCTTGCTTACTTATCATGTACAATGAAGTGAGTCAGAACCACTAATGATTCGGAGGCTCTATGAGTAAATTTCTGCTATTTGGTTTGCTGTGGGCATTGCTTGGAAATCCATTTCTCGCTATTCTCGTACTGCTTGTTATTCTCTATATCCTCGACCGGCGCTTCATCGGTCTTACGCCCAGCTTTATTAAGCCGCTGCGGAGGCGGACGGCTATCCGCCGGCTGCGGCAGCAGGTATTGATGAATCCAAGCGATGTGCCGGGCAAGCATGAGCTGGCGAGATTGCTGATCGAGCGCAAACGCTACGCGGAAGCGAAGTCAATCCTTATGCCGCTGCAGGACGCACTCGAGAACTCGGCAGAGTTCTGGGACGATCTCGGCGCATGTCTGGTCCATCTCGATAAACCGGAGGTTGCTGAGGCAGCGATCAATAACGCATTGTCGATTAATCCGAGAGTGAAATATGGCGCTCCGTACTTGAGGCTGGCCTCTCTATATGCTAAGACCGATCCGCAGAAGGCGATCAAGCATCTCGATGCGTTTCGCGCGATCCAAACCTCTTCCTGCGAAGCGTACTATAAGCTTGCGCAAATTTATAAGCAGCTTGGCCGCCTTGATGATGAGAAGCAAGCACTGGCAGATTGCGGCGCGGTGTACCGTATGCTGCCCAAGTATAAGAGACGGCAAGAGCGCAAATGGGCGGTCCTTGCACGGCTCCGCAGGGTTTGACCTTCATAAGCAATGAATCGATTCGTATTTCTCTGTAAGAGACTCATGATAGCTAACTAGAAATTCGTCCCTACATTTATCTCAGTACGTTTGAATAGAATCTGCCGCGTACCAACAACGGACAAACAGGAGAGTCTCATGATAATGCGTCGCAACGTCTGGCTGCTGGCTATTGTGTTAATCGCCGTTCTGCTTGGCGCCAATAACACCGTTTATTATTTTACGACCAAACAATCATTGGAGGAAAACCTCCGGCATGAATTGCAATCGATTGCAAAGCAGATCGAAATTTCCATCGAGCTTTCCAGACAAGGTTCAGAGAAATTTCAGGAGCAAATCGGACGGGAGCTTCGGGCGGTCTCCATAGCCGCGCAATATGCTCTGGATCCTGACGTCGAGAAGGTGACCAAGGAGCAGTTAACCGAGCTGAGCATGAAGCTGGATGTGCTTCATATTACGCTTCTAAAAAGGACGATCGACAACATTGTCCTGTACAAATCATCCGATCCGAAGCAGATCGGCTTCAAGACGAATACCTGGGATCCTTGGTACCAGGCGTTTAATGAATTATTCGACACGCATAACGTCACGATCGACTGGGGACAGAGTCTGGAGAACTTTTGGACAGGGCCCTTCGAGTTTGCGCAAACCGAGACGAGTAAAATCCGCAAGTGGGGCTATTACTACGACGGTTCGACCAATTATATTATCGATCCATACATCAGCTATGAAGACCGGCAGATGGAATATGACAAGCAGACTGGAGTCGGCATGATCATCGCCAAGACGCTTCTTGAGAACAGCCAACTGCTCGAGATCACCGGCATCAATCCGAGCACGTTCCCGCTCGGCGAACAGACAACGGTGACCCAGAGGGGCGATAAACTTGCTCATATGACACAGCAGCCTATTGTATACGGTTCCTATCTGTACAAGCATGCCGACGACCAGAAGCTGGTCCAGAAGGCCATTCAATCGAACCAATCCATAACCGTTAACACAACCATTAACAACAAGCATGTTCTCAAGCTGTACATCCCTGTGTCTGTCGACAAATCGACAAGCATGCTGGATGAGAACGGCGAACCGATCAACCGGTACGTCTTAACGTTGGTAGCGGATTATAAGACGATCCAGAATTCGCTGGACAAGCAATTTTCCAATATTGCACTTATCATGCTTGTTGTCACGGTATTAAGTCTTGTCATCGTTTACCTGATCGCTTCTTCCTACCGTAGAGCGCAGGATAAATTGGTGCGGAGAACGCAGGAGACGTATGTCGAAGAAATTAACGGGTTGTTCCGGGCCATACGGGAACAGCGACACGATTTTATGAACCATGTGCAGACGATCCATGCGCTAGCGGAATTGAACAAGACAGACGAGCTGAAGTCGTATACAAGCGAGCTGACCGGAGAAATCCGCCAGTTGAACGACATCATTAATATCGGCAATCCCGCCATAGCTGCGCTCATCCGCTCCAAAATTTCACAAGCGGAATCGCTGAAGATTAAGCTGGAAACCTCGTTTGCGGATATGAGCAATCTGGCTCTCGGGATCAAGTCGCTTGATTTAACCCGCGTACTGGGCAATTTGATCGATAACGCCTTCGATGAAGTGATGAATTATCCCGAGGAACGTCGGCTCATCTCAATTAAAGGGAGTCAGACGAATGGATATATGGAGTTTGAGGTAAGCAACACATGCGATGACGCCGGCAAGCTGGACGGGAAGCCCCTCTTCGAAAGCGGCTATAGCATGAAGGGAGCTACCCATTCCGGACTTGGACTTTCGATCGTGAAGTCGATCGTCGACAAGTATAAGGGCTCTGTCCGAATCGTTCTGAATGAACCGAATAAGGTGACGTTCATCATTCGCATTTCGGACTAGCTGAAGCATCATGTGCAATGATTTTCTTTTGTGTATACTGAAATTATGTTTGCCATTATTTGCAATCATCGAAGGGGGATGCAAGGGCCATGCCAGACATGTTGGTTAAGTTATATGAGCTTCCGGAGGATGAATCGGCTGCGAAATATGCCCAGCGCACGGGGGTTATGGTACGGAGGGCGATCGGACCGGAGCTTCGGACAATCGCGAAGTGGGTAGAATCGCATTTCGGCCAAGGCTGGAGAAGCGAGTGCGAGGTTGCCATTTCGCGCCAGCCGGCTTCCTGCTTCATTGCCGTTAAGGATGGGGAGCTGCTCGGGTTCGCTTGTTATGATGCGACTTGCAAGGGCTTCTTCGGCCCGACGGGCGTGGATGCACAGGCACGCGGACTTGGCATCGGCAAACGGCTCTTCCTGGAGACGCTGCGTGCCATGCGGGAGGACGGATACGGGTATGCCATCATCGGCGGCGCGGGTCCGACAGAATTTTATGCGAAGACGGCGGGAGCGACGATTATAGAAGGCTCCGTGCCGGGGATCTACGCGGGCATGCTGAAGGTTAACGATTAGATGCGATGGCTCTTTGCTTAGGGACGCTTCGTCCGAGCAGAGAGCTTTTATTTTTGATATAATAAAAAGAATGTTTATACGCATGATTGGGGGGGACGGAGATGGACACTTACTTTCGGCTCAAGGATGGGCTTCGCAAAACCATGGAGCAGCAGCTGCTCGTGACGATCCCCCTGCCGCTGCTGGAACGCGGATGGGATTATTACCGCCGTGAAAAGGTACTCTCCGTTCAAGTGATGGACGGTTCGTCGATCTACGGTACCGTGCGGGATTCCGAAATCTATGCCGTAACGCTTGATGCGGATGAATTCGGGTTTAGCACTTGTACCTGTTCAAGCAGCAGTCACTGCATGCATATGGCTGCCGTATATTATGCGTATTGCGACTATGCTGGAGAAAGCGCCGACGAAGTGCATAATCGGTTCTTATATGGAGGAGATCTTGCTACCGTAGAAAAGTCGGCTTCCGGACAAGACGCGCATGCTGACGGCTCGCCGCTGGAGGAGAAACCGGATCGTTGGTTGACGGAGATGGACCGGCAGCACGGGGAGGTTTGGCGGCAGTGCCGACATTCGCTTCATCCCCTGCAGGCCGTATTATCCGCAATCAAAGGGACATCCAAGGATTGGAACAGCGACGTCAAACGGCTGCATTGGATGCATGCCGTGTTGTTCGTCGTCGACCAGGCGGAGAAAGCGTATGCCGCAACGGACAGTTACAGCCGTTATTATTATGAGATGGCATTTGCCCGCATGACCGAACCGTGGGTATCTCACTATCAGGAGATGGCAGCCGAGCTGTCGCCCGGGCAAATGACGGATATCGAGAATGCCGCCGTCGACAGTCTCGTCGGTTTATTTCATGGGCGGGATATGGATCGGGAGCAGCAGCTTCATCGCTGGGAATCGCTATATTTTTCCCTCTGGACGAAGCTTGTAACGGTGCCGCAGCGCCGCCTGGCTGAGGAAAGCTGGCTGAAGGAGGCGAATGAAGCCGGAAGGTCGGCCTTCTTCTATCCGATGGCTCTGGCTTTCCTGGCTTTCATCGACCTACGGGACGAGGAGGCGGTAGCGCTGCTGCGGGATACGGCCTTCAACCGGACCTCTCTGCTGGCGTGCGATTGTGCGATGCAGCGGCTCGGGGAAGGCGATTGGAAGCGGCTTGAAAGCTGGATGGGCTTTATTCATAGCGGCCTCAAGATCGAGCGGAAATCACGCTCCTTCGGCCCGTTTCTATCGATGTGCCGGTTAGCCGATGAGCGGCAGCCGGACAATCCGCAATGGCAGCGTTATTTGATTTCGTTCTTGCCGCATTCGTATTCGGCCTTGACCGAGCATTGGCTGGGGCGTCAGCAATACGAACAGTGGGCGGATTTGCAGATGCTGATCGGCATTGACCCGGGCGAGCTTGACGTGCAGGTGCTGCGCGAGCTGTCCAAGGCCGCTCCGCATGTCCTCATGCCCTTGTATCATCAGGCGATCGACGCCGCAATCCGCAGCCGCAACCGGCAGGGCTACAAATCGGCCGTGAAGCTGATGAAGAAGCTTGAACGGCTGTATAAGGCGGAGAATCAGCAGGAGCGGTGGAGCCGCTACATTGACGGAATCGTAAGTAAGCACCAGCGGCTGCGGGCGCTGCAGGAAGAGCTGTGGAGGGGAAAAATCATCACATGAGAGGCTACACAGGCGCGGAAATCATGTATGTGGACGGCTATTGGAAAGATGGCGAGGGAATTGTCCTGACCGTCAGGCACGCGGCAGGATTGACGCAGCGGCTGAAGGCGCTTCTGTTTGCCTGGCATGCCCCGTCCTGGTACGGCTCTGACATCGAGGAGCGCGAGAGCGGGCGGGGCAAGGAAGTGGAGATGATTCTCCCTCCCTTGCTCGCGCTCGATTACTTGACTTCCCCGGAGCCGGTTCGATTGCTCCGTGTTGAATGGGGCGAGCGGCTGCTCAAGCTGATGGAGTTCGCTCATCTGGTCCGGCATGTTCTGCGCAGCGGCTGGTTTATACCGGATTGGGCCAGATGGTCGGAGGAAACGAGGGTATGGAAGATCGAGCTGCCCGCTGCGGAGCACGAATGGATTGACCGCTATGAACGGCTGCTGGCTTCACTGGATGAGAACGACCGCGGCGTCAGACGATGGCTGAGCCAGATCGTCGAGTCGCTGATCGACGGCGATCCCAAGGTCGCCGCCGCATGGGGGGAAACCTCATCGCTTGCCGGAGCGGCATCCCTTTACATGAAAGCCGCGGATGAAGATGACTGGCTCGTATCCATCGGGTTGAAGCAAGACGATGTTCCTTTCCGGCTGGGTCTCCAATTAATCGAGCCGGATCACGAAGCGGGCTGGCGTCTTCGTCCCGCCGTGCAGGACCGGGCGGAAGGCGGCAGATGGGTTACGCTGGAGCCGGCTATTGCCGGACGGCATGAAGAGGACAGAACGCAGCCCCGCTGGCGGCTTCCCGCCGGGGTGCCGGAGACGTGGCTTCCTTACTTCGCTGAACGAATGCGTAAGGAAGAAGCCAAATGGATGTCGGCTCTGCCGGACTGGACACAGCCTAACGGGGCTGAACATGCGGATTCATCTCCGCAGCAGACCGTGTTTCGGACGGAGCTGACTGACGGTCAGGCGTATGCCTTTCTTGAGGAGGCGGGTCCGCGTCTGCTTGAAGCCGGCTGCACCGTGCTCCTGCCCGGATGGTGGGAGGCGGTACGGAGCCGCAGGCTGCGGCTGCGGGCGAAGGTGAAATCCTCGGTTGGTTCAACCGAGCAGCCGACATTCGGCCTGCAGCAGATCGTCGATTTCGATTGGAAGCTGGCGGTGGGCAATATCGATCTGAGCGAGGCGGAATTCATGAAGCTCGCGGAAGATAACCGTCGGCTGCTGCAAATTGGCGGCGAATGGGTGCATCTGGACCCGGACGATGTGGACCGGATCCGCAGATGGCTCAAGAAGAACGGCGGCAAGCACGGATTCACGATTCGCGACGTGCTGGAGATGCACCTGCGGGGAACGGCTGACCTGGAGGCGGAGCGGGAAGACAGGGAAGCGCTCGAAGCCGAAGTGGAGCTCAATGAGCATTTGACCGCTTGGCTGGGTAAGCTGAACGAGACATCGGAGCTGCCGCTCGTCGACAAGCCGGCGGCGTTCCATGGCGAGCTGCGGCCATATCAGCTGCAGGGCGTCTCCTGGCTCGCTTTCCTGCGGCAGTTCGGTCTCGGGGGTTGCTTGGCGGATGATATGGGGCTTGGCAAGACCATTCAATTTACCGCCTACTTGCAGCATGTGATCGAACGGGGCGGCGGACTGGGGCCGTCGCTGCTCATTTGTCCGACATCGGTTATCGGCAACTGGGAGAAGGAGCTGGAGCGATTCGCTCCCTCGCTTCGTGTCCATGTGCACTACGGACCGCGCCGGGCGAGCGGAGAAGCATTCACTAACGCGGCTCAGGAGGCGGATTTGGTCATTACCTCTTATGCGCTGGCACCGCTTGACGAAGAAGCGCTGAGCGCTGTCCGTTGGGATGTCGTCTGTCTGGACGAAGCGCAGAACATCAAGAATTACTATACCAAGCAGTCTGCTGCGATCCGGAGATTTCACGCCAATCACCGGATCGCGCTGACCGGCACCCCGATGGAGAACCGGCTGACGGAGCTGTGGTCGATCTATGATTTTATTAATCCCGGCTATCTGGGGAGCTTAAACGAGTTCCGTCAAGCGGTCATACAGCCGATCGAGCGCGAGCGTGACGAGACGCTTATTGCGGAGCTGCAGCGCTGGGTAAAGCCGTTCATGCTGCGCCGGGTGAAGAAGGATCCTTCGATTCAGCTTGCATTGCCGGAGAAGAATGAAATGCACACCTACCTGTCGCTTACAGTCGAGCAAGGTGCGCTGTACGAGAATATCGTGTCCGATCTGCTGGGACAGCTGGAGCAGGCGGGTACCATGCAGCGCCGCGGCCTCATTCTCTCCACGCTGACCCGGTTGAAGCAGGTCTGCGACCATCCTACCTTGTTGCTCAAGGAGGATGGGGATACGACAGCCGCGCCTTGGGACCCGGAACGTTCGAACAAGGTCGTGCGCCTGCTTGAGATGGTGGAGGAGATAGCCGCCGAAGGCGAACGCTGCCTCATCTTTACGCAGTATGTCGATATGGGCGAAGCGTTGAAGCGGCTGCTGGAAGAGCGGATCGGCATGGCTGTTCCGTATTTGCACGGCGGCGTGCCCAAGCAGAAGCGCGATGCCATGATCGAGAGCTTCCAGAACGAAGCCGAGCCTGGCTGTGCATTCGTACTCTCGCTTAAGGCGGGCGGCACCGGGCTTAACCTGACGGCGGCGAATCACGTCATCCACTTCGACCGTTGGTGGAACCCGGCGGTGGAGAATCAGGCGACGGACCGGGCGTTCCGGATTGGCCAGACCCGGAATGTACAGGTGCATAAGTATGTTACCCTCGGCACGTTGGAGGAGCGCATCAACGATATGATTACCCGCAAGCAGATGTTAAACGAACAGGTTGTCGGTCAATCGGAGAACTGGATTACGGAGCTATCCACGGATGAGCTGCGAGAATTGTTCACGCTGCGCAAGCAGAGGCTGAAGGGCTAATATGTTCGCAATGTGAGGGGAGAATGAGTCATGGCGGAGCATGAACGGCTTGATGATCAAGCGGATACCGATCCGGGCGGATCGGCCGAGCGGGGCTCTTCGGAGCCTCGGAAGGAACAACCGGTCGGTCCTTCGGACGCCGCGGCGCATTGGCAGGCATTCTATCGCTCGATTCGCGATGCCGTTAATGGGTTAAGGGAATAAACCAACCATGGATAGATAATGAAAAAAGCCTCTCCTTTGTTGTCGGCTGGCCGCGCTGCCGTACCAACAACGAGAGGCTTTTTATGTTCTAATGCTAGCCGTTTTTTGGGGATAGAGCATGCAGTACCCGCATTCTGATCGTCCCGACAATAAGCAGCAGCAGAGGCATAATCAGACCGTAAGACGAGGCGTAGAAAAGCCAGATTTCTTTGTTGAATTCACCGGACACCTGTACGTTCGGAAAGATGATAAGCGAGAGGGCGACCATGATCATGCCGAGTGGTGAAACGAGCGGCCGGTAATCGTTCAGTTTAAACAGATTGGCGAATACGGCAACGGAAACGTAAAAATACATGACCGCCCGGAAAAAAGTCGTGATGATCCATAGAAAAGCGAGCACGGCTTCGATCCGGGTCAGAAAGTTCCCGATTGTTATCATCTTGGCAAGCGAATAGCTGGGCGCCGTATTCAATGCCATGAGCTCCGGCCCGAGAACAAGCGTAGTCAGCAGGATCCCGATAATGAGAACGATCCCGCCCGCCAGCGTACCGATATAGAACGCTTTGCCGGCCGCTTTGCTCCGGTTAACCGCCGGATATATCATCAGAAATATTACAGGAGACAGCGAGAACACGCTCATATAAAACAGAGCGCCGCGAAAAACCGGCTTGGCGCCTTCCTCCAGCATGGGCGTCAAATTCTTCATGTCCACTTGGGGCAATATGCACAGAATCAGAACGACAGTCAGAATTGTGAACGGAACGACCAAGATTTCCGCGGACCGGACAATCGGTTCGATGCCCAGCCGTACGGCCATCAGGATAATCAAGGTAAACAGGATATTGAAAGCGGTAAGCGGAGTTTCGGGCATCCAGAACGTTTTGACAAAATTGCCGACATAATAAACGACCTGTGCCGCAGTCGAATAAGCCCACAGAAAAAACGTGAAGTTGACCGCTTTGCCAAGCCATTTGCCGAATATCTTTTCATTGAGCTGATCAAGGGTTAGCTCAGGATATAATTGACCGACTTTGATATATAGCCATACAAGGGCAAGCCCGAAAACGGTGCCGATCAACGCGGCAAGCCACGCATCTTGCTTCGCAAATTCCGTTAGCGGCCCCGGAGTATGGAGAATAACCGTGCCGACGGAATACAGAAAGACGAGAATCATAAATTGTCGGGCAGAAATGTTCGGCGTTCCTTTCACGGATTCACCTCCTTGTAATCATGAATGGGGAAGCATCCAGAGGCGCAAGGCTTACTTAAACGCCATCTCCAGCATATTGCTGAACGGCCGATAAAGAGCCGAAATCCAGTCCACCGGATTCGGTATATCCGCGTTCAAGCTTAAGGCTATGCTTAGAGCTGAACCAAAAAGGAGCAGCATCGAGAATGCCCAAAGCTCCTTCTTGCGCTTGTGTTTCACCAGGGAGGGGACTTCGAGCATGACGATTGCGGCGGTGGCGAGAAGGATTAAGAAGACGGCCAGCATGTGATCTACTCCTTCAACTGCTTTATCAGCGGATTCGTGATCGTCCCTATACGCCGGATTTTGACGTCGACTTCGATTCGGACGGGAAGCTTCGCGAAACGACTGTCCCAATCCAGCTTGGCTTTTCTCCAGAAGGCCGGGTTCGCCCGCCGGACGGCTTCACCGAAGCCGAAAATATCCGTTTCCAGCTTCTGTGCTTTGGCGACCGCAGCCTCGCTGTGCCGCTTCAATATGGCTGCCGTTCGCTTCTCCAAATCGGCGAACGTATCCGCCTTGGAGAGATCGATCTGGCATTCGACGTCCGAAACGTCGGCTTCGGTGCGGATGACTGCGCGGCCTTCCGGCTCCCCGCCAACAACCTTGCCCGTGAGTTTCGTTTTGGACGACACAATATCGACGGCCAGCTTTCCGCCTTCCGGACAAGCCATCTCGACGGCCGTTCGGTGCAATTTATCCGTCAGGTCGCTGTATCCCTTGCTCTCCGTCTCATTCAACCATCCGACCAGCTTATCGTCCTTGAATACGCCCAAACCCCTAACCTGAAGGACGGCTCCGGGTATAATCGATTCGACGTTTTCCTTCCTTAGGCCCAGTTCCTTATCGCCGGCGACGCGGATGCCGGTCAATACCGGATTGTCTCCTTTTCTCAGCAAATCTTCAGTCAATTCGTTGAGCTGAACGGCGATAATCGGCGACCATTCTTTCTCCGCTACTTCGAGGGAATGGAAGAGTTTGTTGGCCGGAATTTTCTCGAGCGGAGACATATATCCCAAGATTTCTTTGGCTGCCATTTCCCTTGCTATCGCGATGTAGAAATCCGAGCGGAATTCATGGTCCCGCGATAAATAATCGAGCGTCCTGCCGATGCCTTGCCTGGCCAATGATTCGGACAGGACAAGAATCCGAATATGGGAAAAATAAGTTTTTCTCGGCGTTACCGTCGTCAACCGCCGAATGGCTTCCGCGATCGTATTTCCTTTCGAAGAATACAGCGTCACGGGTGAATATCCGCTGGTTCCCCCTCTCTTAACGGCTACTTCCCCGGGATTTACGACTTGGACGGAAACCTCGTATTGCTTGCCGGCTTTGTCGATTCCGATTGCAAGCACAATCCCGAGATCGTTCAGCTCCTTGCGACTCCAGCAGCCGGTCAGGATTACGAAACATGCAAGGATGCCGATCAACGCTGCAAATCGATGTTTCATGGTCACGAGCACCTGCCTTGTCACGACCGCTGCTTTGGTTTGACGGGCGGCCCCGTGTCTTCTCGAATCACGTTATTTTGATTAATCAGCCGGGGACGGGAAAATAATGCCCAATGGGGCAGACGGATGAGCGCATCTTTCTGATCGGAAGGGATCAAAGGCGCGAAAGGACTCATGTAAGGAATTCCGAACGTACGCAGACTGCTCAAATGCAGGACGAGCGCAATCAGCCCGATAATGATGCCGAACAAACCGAATGTCGCTGCAACCACCATTAACGGAAAACGAAGCATTCGGATGGAATTGACCAGACTGTAGGACGGAAACGCCAAGCTGCAAATGGCTGTAACGGATACGACGATGACCATAGCCGCCGAAACGACGCCCGCTTCTACCGCCGCCTGCCCGATAACCAGCGTTCCGACGATGGAGACGGCAGGACCGACCACCCGCGGCATTCGCAGTCCGGCTTCCCGCAAGATTTCGAAGGCGATCTCCATCATGAGCGCTTCGATGAATGCGGGGAACGGAATGCCTTCCCGTTGGGCCGCCAGACTTAACAGCAGCGCAGTCGGAAGCATTTCCTGATGATAAGTCGTGATCGCGACGTACAGCGACGGGGCAAGCAAGGCGATAAAGATGCCGATGTACCGAAGGATCCGGACAAGGCTGGAGATATCCGCACGGTGATAGTAGTCTTCCGAAGCGTGCAGGAATGAGACCAGCAGTGCCGGAACGACAAGCACGAACGGGGTGCCGTCCACAAGGATGGCGACCTTTCCTTCCAGGAGCTCCGCTGCGATGACGTCCGGCCGTTCGGAATTATATACGGTAGGGAACGGCGAATAGGGCTCATCCTGAATCAATTCCTCGATATAGCCGCTTTCAAGTATGCCGTCGATCTTGATCCGGTCAAGCCGCTTGCGCACTTCTTCAATGATGCCGTCATTGGCGAGCCCCTTGATATACATGATGCCTATGTCCGTTTTGGTCATCCGTCCGACCGGCTTCGTCTCCAGCCACAGATTCGGATTTTTGATTTTTCGCCGGATCAGCGCCGTATTCGTGCGGAGCGTTTCCGTGAAAGCTTCCTGCGGCCCGCGAATGACGGATTCGCTGACAGGCTCGCTGACGGCGCGGTCCTTCCAGCCCGGCGCCTCGACCGCGATGCCATGCGCCAGGCCATCCAGCAAAATGACGATATTAGCGGTCAGCACGGCATCGTACAAGCGTTCGAAATCGGCGATATCTCGTATATTGGCGCTCACAAGGAGCGATTCCTTCAGTGCTTGAATGATGTCCTGCGAACGTTCATCGTCATTCTGCGGATGAAATCTTTGCAGCAGCGACTCTATAATAAATTCATTGACGATCTTGTCGTCTACCAGTCCGTCAGCAAAGATAATAGCTGCCAGCCGACCGCCGCCGATACGGAGTTCCCGAATGACAATATCCGTACTGTTTCCGAACGTTTCTCTGATTTGCCCGAGATTATTCAATAGACTCGTATGTAAACTAGCCGCCATTTCCCACTCTCTCCCAAACGTATATCTTTGGATCTAATATGACCATATTGATTCGTAAATAAACGTTGAAGGAAAGTGAAGAGAGTAGAGTGGAACTGATGACCGGATCAGTAAAAATACAGCGGGAGGCCGATCGGAGGGGTTAAGGCTAGAAGGACTTCCCGGACGGGATTGAGAAGTCCTTCTAGCCTTGCTATTTCGGAAACCGGATTAGCATTTGTTGCCTTTCTTGCTGCTTGCTTTCATCGGCTTCGTGCCCGACTCGTCGGCAAGCTTGTCCCCGAATTGGTCGAGCCGATCAGGGCTTGCCGCAGGTCCGTCATTGTCCGGCTTGCTGTTTCTTCCTGCCATGGTTATCACCTCCGCCGTTCATAACATGAGCGCCGGAGGGGAATTTCATACGCGGTGACAAGAAGGCGGCAGCGTGCAGCTATACCTTGCGTAACCAACTAAACTTAAAGTGAGTACTTAACAGACCGGAGGAAATCATCTATTCTATAAGGTGTATTCTGGCAGATAAATTTCTGGGACAAGGAGTGGGATTGAATATGAAATTTACGTACTTGGGACGTTCGGGATTAAAGGTCAGCCGGCTTTGCCTCGGCACAATGAACTTTGGCGTAGATACGGACGAGCAGGAATCCTACCGGATTATGGATGCGGCGCTGGACGCCGGCATTAACTTTTTCGATACCGCTAACATCTATGGATGGGGCGAGAACGCAGGGCGCACGGAGGAGATTATCGGACGCTGGTTCGCCCAGGGAGGCGGCCGCCGCGAGCGTACGGTCCTCGCGACGAAGTTCTACGGCGATATGCATGACCCGCAGGATGGACCGAACCGGGACGGCGGGCTTTCCGTTTATAAATTGAGAAGACATCTGGAAGGCTCCCTGAAACGGCTTCAGACCGACCATATCGAGCTGTACCAGATGCATCACGTTGATCGCAATGTAGGCTGGGATGAGCTGTGGGGAGGCTTTCAAACGGCAGTCGCGCAAGGGAAGATCGGCTATGTCGGCTCCAGCAACTTTGCCGGCTGGGACCTTGCCGTCGCTCAGGGCGAAGCCAAGGCGCGGGGAATACAAGGGCTCGTCTCGGAGCAGCACAAATATAATCTGATGTGCCGGCTGCCTGAGCTTGAAGTGCTGCCTGCTGCACAGAATCTCGGCATCGGCGTCATCCCTTGGAGCCCGCTGGACGGCGGACTGCTGGCAGGCAACGCGACTCGCGGCGGAGCAGGCAAACGCAGCGGCGATATGAAGCGTGTAGAGCGTCACCGGGCTCAGCTGGAAGCATTCGGGGCGCTCTGCGACGACCTCGGCGAACGCGAGGATACGGTTGCTCTGGCATGGCTGCTCGCCAATCCGGCGGTCACCGCGCCGATTATCGGAGTCCGTACGCTGGAGCAGTTCGAGCGTTCGCTGCGTGCTGTCGAGCTGGAGCTCGACGAATCCGCGATGAAACGCCTGGATGAGATTTTCCCCGGCCCGGGCGGGGAAGCGCCGCGCGCTTACGCGTGGTAATGTAACGTAAGCAACGACATAGTAGAACAGCCTCCATGGTCCGGTTAACCGGCTGTGGAGGCTGTTTTTTTCGTAATGCGGCTCCTGATCCCCTCAATCGTTCTCCGATAGCTCGTCCAATGTTTTACTGAAGCTTGGCGCCATGTGCTCGAGGAACCAGTCCACCTCGGGGATGGCGAGGCGGGCAAGAGTATCTTCGGTTTGTTTCTTGGCCACGGCGAATTCCCGATTGCCGGACGATAGCTCCGACAGACACTTGATGTAGGCATCCAGCAAGTCGGCGGCTTTGAGCATCTTGAGCAAATCATGTTCATCATCGCTCGATGTCGGCACAGCGGCGTCTTCTGCAAGCCCCGCAAAACCCTCGCGATCCGACTGTTCGGCAGCCGCCGACAGATCCGATTCCCCTCGGTGCTCAGCTGCTTGAGCGCGATTGCGGCGATGCTTAGCGGCGGGACCGAGCACAAGGGACTCGTAAGAAGGCTGCAGCGTGCCCGGCACCATATCGAGCAGCCGTTCGGCGGCCAGCGCTTCGATCTCGCGGAAATTCGTGAGCATCTTCGGGTTATGATGCTTGACGGGAGTGGGAATGTCTCCCGTGAATACTTCGGTCGCGTCGTGGAATAGCGCCATCGTCGCCGCTCTGTCCGCATTCAGCGACCGTCCGAATATGCGGTTGCCGATTTCGCACAGCATATGTGCCAGCAGCGCGACATGGTAGGAATGCTCCGCGACGTTCTCGCGTGTCGTGTTGCGCATGAGGCTCCAGCGTTCGATGTAACGCAGCCGGTACATATAAGCGATAAAGTGGCTGTCCAATAGAAAGGCTCCTTTCAAACAAGCGAAGAGATTTATAGGCTAAGAGATGCCGCAATAGGCCGGATTACCGAGGCAAATACCGCAGCAGCGGCGATATATGCGGCTTTTATTGCAAGTCCAGCAATGAATAAGCTTTACGTCAGCGCTTGTCTGACCTTGTTAGGAGGAAGAAACCTCCTTTGCCGCAAAGGACGGCAAAAGCCGTTCTTCCAAGCTTTACAAAGGTTATACCAAACCGATGGTATATGCTATTATATTATATAGTTAAACTAGAAATGCGACTAGAGAGAGGAGTCAGCTGGACCCATGCAGCAGTTTGAACAAAGCGTCTATAACCTTATTGTCGAAACGTCCACCAATCTTCCGGGGGATGTACGCAAGACGATTCAAGCGGCCAAGGAGGCGGAAGACCGCGCAACGCGTGCAGGCCTGTCGCTTTCGACGATCGCTACCAATATTGAGATGGCGGAGAATAATGTCTCCCCGATCTGTCAAGATACCGGTATGCCAACCTTTATCGTCCATACGCCGGTAGGTGCCAACCAAATCGTGATGAAGCAGCAGATTCGCAATGCGATCGCGCGCGCGACGAAGGACGGCAAGCTGCGGACGAACTCCGTCGACTCGCTGACGGGGGCGAATACAGGGGATAATCTCGGACCCGGCACGCCGGTCATTCATTTTGAACAATGGGAGAAGGATGACGTAGACGTCCGCTTGATCCTGAAGGGCGGCGGCTGCGAGAATAAGAACATTCAGTACAGCCTGCCGACCGAGCTCGAAGGGCTTGGCAAGGCGGGCCGCGATCTGGACGGGATCCGCAAATGTATCCTGCATGCCGTATACCAGGCACAAGGACAAGGCTGCAGCGCCGGTTTTATCGGGGTGGGCATAGGCGGCGACCGTACGACGGGCTATGAGCTGGCCAAGCAGCAGCTGTTCCGCCACGTCGACGATGTGAACCCGATTCCGGAGCTCGCGCAGCTGGAGGATTACGTTCTCGACAATGCGAACAAGCTCGGCATCGGGACGATGGGCTTCGGCGGACAAGTGACGCTGCTCGGCTGCAAAGTAGGCGTCATGAACCGTCTGCCGGCGAGCTACTTCGTATCGGTGGCGTATAACTGCTGGGCATACCGCCGTCAAGGCGTCCTGCTCAATGCGGAAACAGGCGAAATTAAAGAGTGGATCTACCCGAATGGTTCAGATACACCGATGAAATCGTCCGCAGCGGATGCCGCAGCCGATGCGGTTACAGGCCAAGAGGAGCGCCGGGAGGTTGTGCTCCAAACGCCGATCACGGAAGAGCAGGTACGCAGCCTGAAAGTAGGCGACATCGTCATCATTAACGGCGAGATGCACACAGGCCGCGACGCCCTGCATAAGCACTTGATGGATCATGATGCGCCAATCGATCTGAATGGAGCCGTTATTTACCATTGCGGTCCGGTTATGCTCAAAGATGAGCAGGGCTGGCAGGTGAAGGCGGCCGGACCGACCACCAGTATTCGCGAGGAGCCTTATCAAGGCGATATCATCAAGAAATTCGGCATCCGCGCGGTGATCGGCAAAGGCGGCATGGGCGCGAAGACACTGGCCGCTCTTCAAGAGCATGGAGCGGTATACTTGAACGCGATCGGCGGAGCGGCGCAATATTACGCGCAATGCTTCAAGAACGTAAACAGCGTCGATTTCATGGAATTCGGCATTCCGGAAGCAATGTGGCATCTGGAGACCGAAGGCTTCGCAGCCATCGTCACGATGGACGCGCACGGCAACAGCCTGCACGCCGAAGTCGAGCAGGACTCGTTTGCCAAGCTCGCACAATTCAAAGAACCGGTATTCAAATAGACTACCCTCTGCTTAGCCGGGCTCTAACGACGTCAGCATCGGCAGCTCTTTGCCGCAGCTGACGCCGCAGGCGGGTGAGCGTCAGCGCTCGATCGCGGACAGCCTGATTGACAGAAGCGAAGCAAGAGAAGAAAAAGAGGGATGCGTTACGCGCAGTTTCGGATTGGCCTTCAACAGAAGGTTTGAACAATGGATGTTTCTTATTATCCCTGGATCCCTTGTCCTGGGATTTATTTTTTCATCGCATCTATCGCGGTTCGTGCCCGCTGTTCCGTATTTATTCGCTTATGTCACGTTGACGATGGCGATCGGCTGCGGTGTGCGCCAATTAGGGACGGTGCTGCGGCGGCCGGGCATCATGCTGCGGACCTTTATCCTTACGCATGTGCTATCGCCTCTGGTCGCGTATGGTCTAAGCTCGCTGCTGTTCGGCGCGGACTCTCCCTACGTCGTCGGCTTTGTCCTGTTTACCATCATTCCGCTCGGGGTTTCGACCGTCCTGTGGGTAGGCATGTCCGGCGGCAGCGTTCCGTTAATGCTGGCGATGGTTGTCATCGATTCCGCCCTTAGTCCCTTGGTCGTGCCGGCTGGAATTCATCTGCTGTTCCATACGGACGTACAGGCGGATACGATGCAGATGATGACCGATTTGCTCGTTATCATCGTGCTGCCGACGGCCGTCGGCGTGC
Organism: Paenibacillus spongiae; assembly: GCF_024734895.1. NCBI lineage: Bacteria > Bacillati > Bacillota > Bacilli > Caryophanales > Paenibacillaceae > Paenibacillus > Paenibacillus spongiae. The sequence continues at coordinate 5,418,497 of NZ_CP091430.1, read as the reverse complement.
TGCTCTTTGAGCTGTCCAAGGGACGGATTCAGCAGGCGGTTCAACCAGTCGCCGCGCCGCTGTCGAAGCTGTGTTTCGTCGCCGTCGTCGTACTGAACGCATCGGCTATTGCGCCTCAAGCGGCAGCCTTGAAGAGCGACCTGATCCGCATCGTGCCGCTTGCGGTCCTTATGGTCGGCATTTGCTACGCGATCGGATTCATAGGTGCGCTTCCATATAAGAACGCTGAGATTATAACGACTGTTTCATATGCCTCCGGAATGCGCAATATATCACTAGGCATTGTGCTTGCAATGGGTTACTTCAGCCCGCTGGCCGCCGTCCCGGTCGTATTGTCGATTCTGATTCAGCAGCCGCTCGCGACGCTGCATCATTATGTTTTACACAAACTTAACAATCGAAAGACTGGCGCGCACGGTTAGGGACAGGTACGATTAGGGACAAGTGACATGCTGGAGGACGAGGAACATGAACAGTTTTCGAATGCGGCTGACCATGATTATGATTGTCATGGTCGGATCATCAGTGCTGGCCGCCGGGCTGCTGATGGGCAAGACGTTCAAGGATAACCATATCGAAGCGCTCCAGGATAATATGGTGCGCGAGATGAACATTATTCTTAGACAGATGGAGTGGCGGCATGGCGAACCCGATACGTTGTACAATTATTATACGGAGCAAGCCAAACAGCTCAAGCAAATTACGGATGCCAGGGTTACGTTCATAGACGGGAACGGCACGGTTCTTGGCGATTCGGACCATGATCCGCGGACGATGGATAATCATTCCGACCGGACCGAAGTGCAGGAAGCGAAGAAAAGCGGTGTCGGCCGGACAATCCGGCATAGCGATACATTGGACCAGAATCTCTTATACGTAGCTAAGCGAGTAGACCCCGATAATCCGGATTCGGATATGATCCGGCTTGCGCTCAGCTTGAAGACAGTGGATCGAAGCGTGCAGCATATTTGGGCCGTGTTGATCATCGGCTTATTGATTCTATTCGTCATAGCTGCTCTGGTCAGTTACCGGATCGCCCGGGGGCTGACGCGCCCGCTGGAGAAGATAACGGAAGTCGCCAAGCGCATTAAGAACATGGAATATCAGGCACGCGTGACGTTCAAGAACAAAGACGAGATCGGCGAGCTCGGCCTTGCGATCAATGCGATGGCAGACAGTTTGCAGGTGCAGATGTCCCGCATTAACCAGAACGAGAATCATCTCGAAAGCGTCCTCGACAACATGATTGACGGGATCGTGATGATCGACCGTACGGGGCGGATCGTCTTATTGAACCGGTTCGCCGAAGAGGTGCTCGGCATTGCTGCGCAGGAGCTTGTTGGCCGCCATTTCGCGGAAGCGAAGCAGCAGTTCGAGCTGACGCAAATCATCCAGGACGGACTGGAAAGGAAGGAACGCCTCAGGGAAGAGATGACCTTCTACTTTCCGGAGGAGCGGCTGCTCGACCTGAACCTGGTTCCGATCTTCGAGGACAATGAAGAATTCAACGGGGTGCTGCTCGTTCTCCAGGACGTCTCGGCCATACGCCGGCTGGAGCGGATGCGGAGCGAATTCGTGGCTAATGTTTCCCATGAGCTGAAGACGCCGCTTGCGGCGGTTAAGGGCTTCGCGGAGACGCTTCTCGGCGGTGCGGTTAACGATCCGGAGACGACGCGCTCCTTCCTGCAGATCATTTATGACGAGAGCGACAGGCTAAACCGTCTAATCGGCGATATATTGGAGCTGTCCAAGATCGAGTCACGGCGCATTCCGCTGCAATTCTCGCCTATCGAGCTGCCGGGCTTCATTGCGAAGATCGTGGAGCTCATGGCTTCGGAAGCCGCGCGCAAGCATATCACGCTGATCATGAACGTGGAGGAAGGGCTCTTCGTCGAAGCGGATGAGGATCGGCTCAGGCAAATCGTGATGAACCTGCTCGCCAACGGCATCAGCTATACCGCCAATGGAGGCCGGGTTACGATCATGGTTGAGCCTGTTATGACGGACCATATGCTAGATCAAGCGGATGCGGATTACGATCATATCCGAATCAGCATCTCCGACACCGGCATCGGCATTCCGAAGAAGGATTTGCCTCGGATATTCGAACGGTTCTACCGGGTGGACAAAGCGCGTTCGCGAGGTTCAGGCGGCACTGGTCTGGGACTGTCGATCGTCAAACATTTGGTCGAGCTGCATAAGGGTACCATCATGGTAGAGAGTCAAGTCGGCATCGGTTCGACCTTTACCATCGAATTGCCCGTTGTGCAGGAGTAAAGCCAGGACGGGCGGGGTACAAAAAGGTTTACCCGCCCTGATTAAAAATGTTATGATTACTTTTGTTAAGGCTAAGTAATGTGCTTAAGGAACAAGCTAGGAAGCTGGGGGTTCTCATGTCGCAAAGAGTGCTAGTCATAGAAGACGAACCGACGCTGGCCAGGCTGCTCTCCTACAACCTTACGCAGGAGGGGTACGATACGACAGTCATCGACCACGGCTCGGAAGGGTTGCAGGTAGCGCTGCAGCGGACATTCGATTTAATTATTCTGGATATTATGCTGCCGGGAATGAACGGGTTTGAAATATTATCAAGGCTGCGTCAAAGCGGCAACCGTACACCGGTTGTCGTGTTGACCGCCCGTAACGCGGAAGAGGAAGTCGTGCAAGGACTGCGCCGGGGAGCGGACGATTATATCACCAAGCCGTTCGGCGTCGCAGAGCTTCTCGCAAGGGTGTCGGCCGTTCTCCGCCGGACCAATAACGAGGAAGGCAAAGTGCCTGAAACGACCGAGAAGGTCATTACGGCCGGGGATCTGTCCATCTATCCGGAGAAGTACGAGGTTATTCTCAACGGGGAGACGGTGCCGCTTCGTCCGAAGGAATTCGAGGTGCTGCTGTATCTGGTTCAACGGCCCGGCATGGTCATTACGCGGGACGATCTCATGAACGTCGTATGGGGCTTCGATTACATCGGCGGCCAGCGTACGGTGGATGTCCATGTCAGCTCGCTGCGCAAGAAATTAGAACTCGGCCAGCAATCGGTTCAGATTGAATCGATCCGCGGGGTCGGCTACAAGCTCGTTATGCCAAAAAAGCTCGGAGCTCCGAAGTAATATCGGTGAACCGGGCTTTTTCGTTGCGTTACATGAAGTTCGGCCTGTGTCTGCCGGTCAGCCCGCGCAGATTAGCAGTGGCTGATGCCTGCCATGATCTGCATAACTGGGGTCGTGCGTTATTGACGCCCCCAGGCCAGCATCCGTTTTTGAAACTGCTTCGGGGAGCAGTCGTTATATTTCTTGAACATTTTATAGAAATGGGCCATGTTGGGCATGCCGATATGGTCGCCCACGGCTGACACACTCATATCCTTCGTGAGCAGAATGCGCTCCGCCCATTTGATTTTGCGGTAATTGACATATTCCGTGAAGGATAATCCGATCGCCTTCTTGAAGAACTTAACGAAATAGTAATAGCTCATATTGGCCAGCTTGCACACTTCCTCGACCTGAATGCGGTCGGTCAAGTGATTCTCGACATAATCGAGAACGGCCCGCAGCCGCGCACGATCGAAATCTTCGCCCTCCATCAGCACTTTCTTCGTATCGTTCCGGATAATAAGCAGGAGAAGCCTCTTGATGATCATGTTTACGGCAAGCTCGTAGCCGATCTGCTTGAAGGTGACTTCCTTGAAGATCGCCCTGATGCAGTCGGCGGCCTCCAGCCGGGCATGCTCGTTCTCGCGAAAGATGTAGTTCGCCAGGCTGAGCGGCGATTTCTCCTCGGAGAAGTAGCGCATATAAGGCATCGTGCTATGGTCGAAAAATTGCTCCAAATCAAATTGCAGCACAATATAATTCATCGGCAATCCGAGGCTCCGGTCACGGTGGAGCTGCTTGGCGCCAATAATGGCGATATCGCCCGCGTTCAACCGATGCACTTCATCCTCGATATATACGTCGAGCATACCATCATTGACCAGAAGAAGCTCAAGCTCGCGATGGTAGTGCCAATTGATGAAAAAGTCATGATTGCGCTGCGATTGAAAGACTTTAAGGGACAAAAGAGGGTTTTCATAAGCGACCTTCTCATTATAAAATTCCACGCTACCACCTCTCAACTTGACAAAATCACATAAAAGCTTCGCCATTCCGAACCTAGTAATTCATCTATCGTTTCAACTATACTTATTCTAGTGCATTGCGCACAGTCATTCAATGTAATATTACGACGATCTAACCGATTCGATATGGAGGTAGAAGGAAATCATGTCTAAAGTACGTATTGGTATCATCGGCTGCGGCGGCATCGCCAATGGCAAGCATATGCCTAGCCTCTCCAAAGTGAAAGAAGCCGAAATGGTGGCGTTCTGCGATATCGTCGTTGAGCGTGCAGAAGAAGCAAAAGAGAAATACGGTAATTCCGATGCAAAAGTATATAGCGATTACAAAGAACTTCTGAAGGATTCTTCCATCCAAGTCATTCACGTTTGTACGCCGAACGACTCCCATGCAGAGATTGCGATCGCTGCAATGGAAGCGGACAAGCATGTACTTTGCGAGAAGCCTATGGCTAAGACTGCAGCAGACGCTCGCCGTATGCTGGAAGTTTCGAAGAAGACCGGCAAGAAGCTCAGCATTGGCTACAACAACCGTTTCCGTACGGACAGCCGCGCACTGAAGCAAGTTTGCGAGTCGGGCGAGCTGGGTGAAGTATACTTCGCCAAAGCACACGCAATTCGCCGCCGTGCGGTTCCGACTTGGGGCGTATTCTTGGACGAAGAGAAACAAGGCGGAGGTCCGCTTATCGATATCGGTACGCACGCGCTTGACCTTGTTCTTTGGATGATGGACAACTACAAGCCGAAGGTCGTTCTTGGCCGCGCTTACCACAAGCTGTCGCAAACCGAGAACGCTGCGAACGCATGGGGTCCATGGGATCCAAAGAAATTCACCGTTGAAGATTCCGCTTTCGCCATGATTACGATGGAGAACGGCGCATCGGTCGTGCTTGAGTCGAGCTGGGCGCTGAACACGCTTGAAGTTGACGAAGCGAAAGTTACCCTCTGCGGTACTAAAGCTGGCGCAGACATGAAGAGCGGTCTCAGAATTAACGGCGAAGAAAACAGCCGTCTGTATGTGAAGGACATTGAGCTGAACAGCGGCGGCGTGGCGTTCTATGAAGGCGCAAGCGACGATCCTGCCGAGCTGGAAGCGCGCGCTTGGATCGATGCCGTACTGAACGACAAAGAGCTGATTGTAAAGCCGGAGCAAGCGCTCGTTGTTTCCGAAATTCTGGAAGCGATCTACGAGTCTTCCCAAACAGGCAAAGCCATCTACTTCGACTAATTGGCTGCACGAGCATAAAACAAGAAGGCGTCTCCCGTATTCACGGGAGGCGCCTTTCTCGCTTTATTACGCCAGTTTTCGCTTATTCATGATTCCGGAATCCGGCTCCATTGGAGGTGGATTCGTTGTAGATCTCAGCAAACGATTTGATCTTGTCATGCGGTTTTCGGTTTTGCTTGCGGCTTTTCCATGCGCTTTGGCGCCGGCCTTGGGAAGATGTCATCGTATGAGCGCTCCTTTCAATCATGACAGCTGCAAAGGGGAGGGAATGGCTTGTTCCCTCCTCATTAGATTGGGCGCATTCCGGCCGAAACATACGAAGGCGGGAGTGGTTGAATAATCCTTACATCTTCTTGGTCTTCGGTTTGCGCGCTCCCCACCAGAATAAACTGCCCACCGCAGCAGCATAAACGAGGAACGGAGCAATGAATATGCTAAAGTTGTCCATTTGCGTACCTCCTAATCAATGATTTTCCCGTTTGCCCTGGACGTAATTGGCGTCAAATAAGAACAGCCTCATGAGCAAATACAGAGAAGGGATGAGCAGCATCAAACCAAGGACAAATACGGATATGAGCCCGATCGCCATCGGTTCGCTGGTGAAGTTATCGTAGATCGTCAAATACGGATACAGAATGTATGGCAAGTGTCCGGCACCGTAGCCATAGAAGGCGAAGCCGAACTGCAGCATAACGAATACGAACGACAAGCCGAGCCGCTTCTTCGTCCATACCAGATAGACCGCAACCAGGAAGCAAATGAACGAAGCGACGAACATCCAGGCAAGGTCCAGCATCCGCTGAAAGTGCTCCGGATTATGACTGGAGATGGCGAAGAAGACGAGAAGACTGCTCAGGATTGTCGGTGCGCTCCAAGCTAGCGCGTATTTGCGCACGACCTCGAATGCGTTCACGTCTTTGGCCCGGGCGGCGTAATAAGTCAAGAACATCGCCGATATATAAAGCACGCTGACGATCGCAAGCAGAACGACGGTCCACGAATAGGAGCTGGCGAACAGCTTCTCGAACAGGAAGGTTACTTTGCCGCTGCTGTCAACTTCAATATATCCGCCCTCTGAAATGGTCAGCACCGTCGACAGTGAGGCGGGGATAAGAAGTCCGCTGGCACCGTACAGAAACATATAGGCAGGCTTGCTTCGGGTTCCGTAGCTGTTGAAGGCGTAATACGCACCCCGGATGGCAAGCAGGATAATGGCAATGCTGCCTGGAATGAGCAATGCGGTACCGAAGTAATAGGCGGTATCCGGAAAGAAACCGACGATCCCGACGAAGAAGAAGACGAGAAAGACGTTCGTTACTTCCCAGACAGGGGATAAGTAACGTTCGATAATGTTGTGAATCAGGTGACGCTTGCCGGTAATCGAGCTGTAGAAGCTGAAGAAGCCGGCGCCGAAGTCGATGGACGCAATGATCAAATAGCCAAAGAGGAAGGTCCACAGAACCGTTATACCCAATACTTCGTAGCTCATTTATCTTCCCCTCCCGGGATCAGTCTATCCGCCATCTCAGCTTCTGCCGTATTGCTGCGGAACATACGGATGAGAACGCGCACGACGGTAATGGCAAGGACGATATACAGCAGTGCGAACAGAATAAGCATCGTGTCAACGTGAGTCGATACCGTCGCGCCCTCCGATGTTCGCATGATGCCGCGCAGGATCCATGGCTGGCGTCCAACCTCGGAGAAGATCCACCCATGCTCGATGGTCAACACTGCGAGCGGCGCAGCAACGATTATAGAGCGCAGCATCCATTTGGACGTATAAGCCTTGTTTCGATTGCGCCACAGAAGAATCATGAAGACGGCTGCGATAAGCGTCATGATCGCGACGAATGCCATTTTTGAATCGAACAAGTAATGAATCCATAATGGCGGATGCTCATCCTCGGGAATATCATTGAGCCCGATCACGACCGCGTTTGGATTGCCATGGGCCAGGATGCTGAGCGCGAACGGGATTTTCAAGCCATATTTGATCTCGTTATCTTCGGTCAGAATCCCTCCAAAAATAAGCGGAGCTTGCGCGGTCGTTTCAAAATGCCATTCGATGGCGGCCAGCTTCTCCGGTTGGTATTTGGCCAAGTATTTACCGGACAAGTCGCCGATCATGGCGCTGGCGATAATGAACACGAAGGCTGAGACCATGGTCAGTTTCAGCGCTTTCTTGTAATAGACGTGATTGCGTCCCTTCAGAAGCGACCAGGCGGCGATAGCGGCCAGTATGAAGGCGCAGGTGAGATATGCGGTAACAAGCACATGTGTCACCTTCGTCGGCATAGCAGGACTGAGCATTGCGCCGAACGGAGAAATATCGACGATTTTGCCACCCTCAACCGTAACGCCGACCGGCGCATTCATAAATGCATTCACGATGGTGATGAAGAAAGCCGACCCCGACGAACCGATGACGACCGGTATAAGCAGCCAGAAGTGAACCATCCGGTTCTTGAACCGGTCCCACGTATAGAGGTAGATTCCTAAAAATATCGCTTCGAAGAAAAAGGCGAACGTCTCCATAAATAGCGGAAGCGCGATCGATTGCCCGGCAACGCGCATGAAGCTGGGCCAGAGCAAGCTGAGCTGCAGACCGATTGCCGTTCCGGTAACGACACCGACGGCGACCGTTATGACGAAGCCGCGCGCCCAGCGGCGGGCCAACAGCAAGTAATGCGGATCATCCCGTTTGATTCCGATCCATTCGGCTAAAGCGATCATGAGCGGAACACCGACACCGATGGTGGCAAAAATAATATGAAATCCGAGTGTAAGCGACGTGAGTATCCGACTGTAGAATACCGGGTCGTAACCACTTAACAGCATGCGAATCCCCTCCTGCATCAAAAAGTATCATCGTAATTCGCGATTAAAATAAATAACGTGACAAGGACATGAGCATAATAATGGCAACGCCGATACATAAGTAAATGAGGCGCTTCTCCTGCTTACTCCCTCGGCTCTCCTTCGGCTGCTCCATGAAATCATCCCTTTCTGCATGTCATTTGGAAGTCAACACCTTCGATTAGCTATAGTATAACCACAATCTGTGATTTATTTCACAAAGATTGTGACAACAGGTTGAATAAACAATGGCGAAGTATTGAAACGTTTCCTGTGTACCGTATCTATGATCGCTATGAACGCACCTTTACATTTCAAAGCAATGGAGGGAACGGAACGATAAAGAATCGCTTGAAGATGTGACCTTTAAGGACATTGTGCTTTACCGTACCCGTCTGGCACAGCAAGCCGTTCTAAAGATGCTCAGAAAAAAGAATGCCAACCCATCGGCAGGCAAGGCCGGTAGGTTGGCAATCTTTTTTTAGAGGCAGAGACGCCTAATTCGTAATCTCCGCTGCGAAATATTGCTGAAGCTCGTTCATTTTTCTCGTATCGTCCAGCGGCAATTTGTCTTTGAGGTAGTGGGTGACGACAAGCTCCCATTGCGGGACGATCTTCTGCGCGCGCATAGCCCGTACCGCCTGCTTCACCATCCGGCGCTCCTTCGCATTCGAGTAAACGTCCTTGAATTGCTGCTTAAGGTTGAAATCGAGCTGATCGAATATCGCTTTGAAGACCTCAGAAGTCATTCGTGCATCGTCGAGCGCCCGGTGCGCGGAGCCCTCCGGCGTGATTTCCAGATCGGCCAGAGCCGCTTCGACGCTGACGTCATTCGTAATTTTTTTGTAGCGCAGAAATCCCTTCAATAAATCGAAATAGGAGGCCGACATCCAGTATGCGTCGTTCAATTGATGCATTCGCGTGTCGTATATGATCCGTTTCAAGTCCTCGCCGCCCCATGTGACAAGCAAGAAGGATTCGCTTCGATCCAGCCAGCGGACGAAATCGCCGATAACCTTGCGGAACCCTGAAGCTTTATCAATGGATTCTTGAGGAATTCCGGTTTTTTTCTTAATAAAATCATTCAGTTTAGCAAAATAGACCGGTTTGATCAAAGCCGAGAATTCATCGACCTGCTCCAGCGCGGCATTCAATCGGACAGCCCCGATCTCGATGACCTCCATCGGTTTATCGCTGGCAAATTTACGTCCGTTGAATTCAATATCCAGTATGATATAGTCTGTCATGAAAAGCCTCCACTCGTACAATTACCTCTCATTGTAGTATAGCTTGAGCATCATGTAAAATGTTCACGCATCCATAAAGGTGGAAATGTTGGGAATCCAAATGAAAGCCGTTTCAAAAAACGCCGGATTTCAAAGGCAATCAGCCGTAGAATCACGCAAATGCGGTTTTTTCGTTCAAAATGAACTTCGGGCGGCGAATAAGCTTCCTACCCCTATGTTACAATGTTGCCAATACGGCGATTGGTAAATTCAGGGGAGGCCATCTCGATGCAGCCAGGCATACGATTAAGATCCGTTTTTGCAAGAAGAACCAGCTCTTCGGTATCGCCTGATCTTCGATTGGGAAAGGAAGCGCGGATCTCGCTCGTTATTCACGGCTGCTTTCAATTCGGCGCCTCCATGTCAGCGCTGTTCCTCAATCTGTATTTGTGGCGACTGACACAAAATTTGACGGTCAACGGCCTCTATTACATTCTTCTCTATGCCTCCGTCCCGGGGACATTCGTGCTGGGTGGATGGATCTCGAAGCGGAAGGACCGGATGGTCACCTATAGGATCGGAATTCTGCTGATCGCGTTATTCTATCTGATGGTGGTCATTATGCAGGAGAAGGTCGTGAATTATTACGTCCTGTTCGCGATCTTCAACGGACTCTCATCCGGCTTGTATTGGTCCGGCTTCCTGGTTCTGCAATACGATGTTTCGACCGATACGAACCGCATCCGGTATTTGGCCATCAATATGATTGTCTTTAACTTCGCCGGTCTGGTCGGGCCGGCTCTGGCAGGCTACGTCATCCAGCGCAGCAGCGGGCTGCAGGGATATATCTTCATCTTCATCTTGGCGTTCTTGATGTTCCTCATCGCGGCGGTCGTCAGCTTCCGGATCCGTACCGTCGATACCCATCATCGGGCATATCATCTCAACTTAATGGGACTCGTCATGCGCAAGAACAGGCGTTGGTTTAAAGGACTGATCGCCTTTTTCGTGCTGGGCTTGTTTCAGGGCGTCATGCTGTTCCTGCCGGGCATCCTGCTCTACGGGGCGGTAGGCCGGGAAGATTGGGTCGGCTATCTGGGCGTCTTCTTCTCCGCGCTAACGGTCGCCACCGGCTATGTCATCTCCCGCAAAGCCCGGCAGGAGAACGTGAGAAAATATATGCTGGCCTCGTCGACCGGAACCTTGCTCGGCGCGTCCTTCCTCCTTATAGAAGTTCAATTGTGGTCGGTCCTGATTTTCATGATCTTATTCTCGATATGCAACCCGCTTGCCATCAATACGCTGACCTCGTACTATTACCGGCTGATGGGGACGCTTCCGCTCAAGGGGCAGCTGCGGGAAGAGTCGGTGGCCATGAGAGAGGTGTTCTTGAACACAGGGCGCGTGATTTCCATTGCATCGCTCATTATACTCTCGCAAGATCTGCAGTCCTATTGGCTGCCGGTGGTCCTGGTCGGATCGGCAGCGCTCCAATATACGCTGCTTGCGCTTATGAAGGAACAGGCGCAAGCTCCGCGATAACGCCGTTTGAATCTAATCCTTTCCTTCGCCCGCATCGTTATAGGGATGTGAATTCCGGGTGCGGGGGCGGAACACTCCGCCTGCGCAGCAGCCGTGTTCAAGCTTGGGTTTGCTCTGCAAAAAGGGCATTGGGATCGTGACAAATATTGCTCCTGTCAGGACCTTGGCATTAAGGTTAAAATAAAATTGGCAGGTTGGCGGATTGCGAGAAAGGTGAAGCGGATGGACGGGAAGAAGAAAATATTAATCGTCGAAGACGACATCAATATTTCGAAAATTATAAAAATGAATCTGACGATCGTGAACTATGAAACGACGGAAGCGTACGACGGGCTTGAGGCGCTTGACGCCATTAAGAACGGGAATTTCGATTTGATCTTGCTCGATGTCATGATTCCGAGGCTGGACGGATTTGCGCTTATGGAGCGAATACGTTCCACCGGTATACCGGTCATCTTCTTGACAGCGAAGAACTCGGTGTTCGATAAAGTGAACGGGCTCAGGCTGGGGGCGGACGATTATATGGTGAAGCCCTTCGAAGCCATTGAGCTTCTGGCGCGGATCGAAACCGTGCTCAGAAGGTACGGCAAGGAGGAGACGATCATAGCCTTCAAAGCGGTAACCGTCCGCCTGGACAAGAGAGAGGTCACGGTTAACGAGATTCCCGTCGAGCTGACGCCCAAGGAGTATGAGCTGCTGGTCGTCCTGCTGAAGAACAAGAATATCGCGCTCACCCGGGAGCAATTTCTGGACAAGGTATGGGGCGGCGATTATTACGGGGAAACGAGAACCGTCGACATGCACATCAAATCGTTAAGGAAGAAACTTCAGCTGCAGGATTCGATCAAGACCATCTATAAGATCGGTTATAGGCTGGAGGAGTAGCCGATGAAATTCTGGCAGAAGATTTATCTGTTCTCCATCCTTTCCTTCGTCCTTATTTTTAATGCCGCCTCCATTATGGTTATCGAACGCAATCACAGCAAGATGCTCCAGCAGGAAATCAATCATACGCTGAGCGCCAACATGAGTGTGAATTCGAGCGTTAACGCCATCATTCCGATCCTGCGTATATACGATTCCATCGATTATGAGAAGACGGTGCTGACGAATATCGCCAAGGAGTTCGTCGATAAGAATCGGGATTCCAGCATTTATCTGGAGATCATGAACGCCAAGAAGAAAACCGTCTACAGCAATACGGATTTTGCCATGCCATCCGAACGCAAGGAGCTGGTTGATCTTCAAGCGGGCGAAATCAAATATATCCTGCGCGATATCGGAAGCCGGACGCTGCTGTTTACGACGAATCTAACGGATATTAACCGTAATCCATATATTTTTACGTACATCAAGGATGTGACGCCGGTCTATGCGGAACGGACGGAGCAATACCGTTTCTTCGCGAAGGTGGACTTGGGCGCTTGCCTGTTTTTTATGATCGTCATGTTTTTTATTAGCAAGGGGCTGACGAAGCCGATCGATCAGATGGTGAAAACGGCGAAAGTGATTGCGAAGGGGAATTTCTCGGAACGGGTGCAGCTGAAATCGAAGGACGAGATCGGTGTGCTGGCGGCTAATTTTAACGAGATGGCCGCGGTGGTGGAGGACAAGATCAACATCTTGGAGCGCAACAACAGCGAGAAGCAGCGCTTTATCAATAACATTACGCATGAGCTCAAGACGCCTCTGACCTCGATCATCGGCTATGCAAATTATTTGCGGGTGACCAAGTACGATGGAGATACGTTCCTGGACGGGCTGAACGTCATCTACAGCGAGGGCAAGCGACTGGAAGCTCTATCAGCCAAGCTCATGGATTTAATTGTCCTCCATGAGGATCAATTCGTTATGAAACGCGAGAATCTAACCGGCATCATTCTCGAAATCGAGCCATCGCTGGCCATGAAAGCCAGAGAGAAGCAGATTCAGATTCGCCTGGAATGCGAGGATTGCTATCTGATGCTCGAGAGGGATCTCGTTAAGATCCTTATATTTAATCTGGTGGACAATGCAGTAAAGGCCTCCCCCAGCCATGGAAGCATTACGATTCGAACCTATGTGCATGAAGGAACATGCCGCTTGGAAGTGATCGATCAGGGAACCGGCATTCCGAAGGAGCATCTGGACAAAATCTTCGAGCCTTTCTATATGGCCGACAAAGCCAGAACAAGGAGCAGCAATGGAGCGGGGCTGGGCTTGTCGATCTGTCAAAGCATAGCCGGCATTCATCACGCCGCCATCGAAGTGGAAAGCGAAGCCGGGTTAGGGACGGCCATGACGGTTGTGTTCACAGAGGCGGTTGTTCAGCGGGAGGTGGGCGAATGGCAATCTTACGGATAGGCGGCATTATGATGGCGGCTTGTCTTCTTTTGACCGGCTGCAGCAGCTTTTACACGAGTATAGCCAAGGACACGGTTATGGTGAAAAAAATAAATCAGGAAGCGCAGCCGGCCGAAGTGGAGTATAACGGGGTGCTGTCGGAAGACACGTTACGATCGTTAAGCGTCAGCGCGGTCAACAGCCATTACGGGCATAATTTGTCTCTGGAGGATGTCCAGTTCGAAGGATTCGCCATGGATCAGGCCCAGATCAAACAACTGCTGGCCCGTGACGGGAGACAGTACAAAACCGATCAAAGCTTTCTCGTCGAATACAAAACGCAGCTCGCCAAAGTATCCAAAGGAATCTATATTCTATCGGTCATGAACAAATATAATGCCACGGATCTCTATAATGTCGTCATGAATGCGGCGGACGGCGACGTCATCGGGATTTCCAAAGTCGATTTCGTCAAAACGGCAGTCAAGGATAAGGGATCGCGGGCGCTTCGACTTGACGAGCTGGCTATCATTGCGGAACCGTTTATCGCGAATATGGACGGCTATGAGCCGGACGGTCTGGAGCTGGACGATACCTCGCTTTACATGATCGGGGAAAAGACGGAATTGCGTTATAAGGCCAAAGGAACCGATGATATCGTCTTAAGCCTGTTAATCGATTTGGAAACGCGGAAAGTTACCGGTTTCTATAAGGACATCATGACGGCGCTGCAAGATATCGTGAACAAGTATGCGTACCGCATAGTGGATTAATCTTTTACAACTCCATTACAACTCCATCTAACTTCTTATATGTGCCGGTATTAAACTGGGATTCGTAGGTTTACGACACAGGATAAGGAGCGGCAATAGATGGATAAAACCAGAAGGATGCTGATCGTCGGTCTGGCGGCTTTAACCGTCGGAACGACAGCCTGCGGCGGTTCGGCGGACAAGCCCGCGGATCATGAAGGGCAGCAGAATGGATCTGCGCAAGACCGGAACAAACCGAATCCCGCGAAGACGAAGGCCGTTCCGACGGGTGAAGGGGAAGGAAGCGCCGGCGATGCCTCGATCCAGGTATTCGTGAATAAACGGTATGAGCTGGCCGAGGATTATGCCCCCACTGATCTGGTCGATGTCGAGGTGCCGACCGTTCTTCGAAACCCGGAGGTCAATCAGCTCAGAGAAGAGGCTGCCGAGGCGCTCAAGCTGATGTTCGGCAAGGCCGGAGAAGCCGGTTATAAGCTCTATGCCCGTTCGGGCTATAGATCCTATAAAACGCAAGAAGCGCTGTTCGACCGTTACGCTGCCCGGGAGGGAGAAACGGCTGCAAGCCGATTCAGCGCGAGAGCGGGGCAAAGCGAGCATCAGACGGGTCTGGCCATGGACATTACGAGCGACAGCGTAGATTTGCAGTTATCGGAGAATTTCGGGGAGACGCCGGAAGGCAGATGGGTGAGCGGCAACGCCCACAACTTCGGATTCATTATCAGGTATCCCAAGGATAAAGAAGAGATAACGGGCTACATGTACGAGCCATGGCACCTTCGGTACTTGGGTGCCGATATGGCGGCGAAGGTATACGAGAGCGGATTGACTTTGGAAGAATACCGGAATGCAGGGGACGCATCATGAAGCGGGCCGGCCGGGTGAATAGAAGATCGGCTGCCGCGGTTCTACTTGCGTCTGTTCTTGCTGCCGCTGTCGGAATTGCGGCGGTTGTATTCGTTATCTTGCCCAATCAAGAGAAAGCTGGAACGTCCACGGGCGGCGTCATCAAGCCCGGACATCTTCCGCCTGTCATGGATCGCGAATCCTATATCGACATCAAGCTCGCGGCCGCAGGCGACATTATGTTCCATAATGCCCAGCTGGCGAGCGGATACGATGCCAAGACGAATACCTATCGTTTCAATTCGGTGTTCGATGCCGTGAAGCCGATCATTAGCGCTGCCGATCTGGCGATTGCGAATTTCGAAACGACGACCGCCGGCCCGGATACGCAGAAGTACAGCGGATACCCCCGCTTCAACTCGCCCGACGAGGTGCTCGACGCCATCAAATATGCGGGCTTCGATATCCTGTCAACCGCCAATAACCACAGTCTGGATACGGGAAGGGCGGGCTTGATCCGGACGGTGCAGATGATCCGGCAGCGCGGACTGGATACCGTCGGCACGTATGAGAAGCGGCCCGATACGAGGGTGCTGATGAAGAACGTGAAGGGCATTAAGCTCGCGTTCATGTCCTATACGGAGAGCGCCAACGGGCTGGAGGGCTCCCTCACGCCCGAGGAGCTGGACACGATGATCAATATGGCGGATGAACTTAAGATGAAGGAAGATATTCAATACGCGAAGGATCAGGGGGCGGACGTCATCATTGCCTTCCTGCATTGGGGGAATGAATACGAGCGCACGCCGTCCAAGAAGCAGGAGCAGCTGGCCAAGCTGCTGGCGAAAGCGGGCGTCGATATTATTTTGGGAAGCCACCCTCACGTTATTCAGCGATCCGAACAGCTCGGCGGCAGAAGCAATAATGCGTTTGTCATCTATTCCATGGGCAATTTTATTTCCAATCAGCGCTATGAAACGTTGAACAATGCGTATACCGAGGATGGCGTCATTGTCCTGTTCGACATCCAGAAGAACAAAACGACGAATCAGACGAGGATCATTAATATCGATTATGTGCCGACCTGGGTATACAGAGATATGGAGGACGGGAAGCAGGCGTACACGTATCAAATTCTTCCTATCCTGAATTACATGGACAGCAAGCACATCTCGAATGAATTCAAAGCGCGGATGCAGCGTTCCTATAAAGATACGATCATGCAGCTGGAAGAGGTTCCGCCGGCATATAAAACCGCCGCAGGCATTGAACCCGAGCGGAGCTCGTCCACCGGATCGGAAGGAGTTTATGATGAGAAGAAATAGAGGTTCCCTACGAGCTGTTATCTTCATGCTGGGTGCCCTTCTATTAGTAGGGGGAGCCTTGATGAAATATAATCAATCGCAAGCGATGCAGCCG
This sequence comes from Paenibacillus spongiae, assembly GCF_024734895.1. Lineage (NCBI taxonomy): Bacteria > Bacillati > Bacillota > Bacilli > Caryophanales > Paenibacillaceae > Paenibacillus > Paenibacillus spongiae. The sequence continues at coordinate 5,402,168 of NZ_CP091430.1, read as the reverse complement.
GCGCAGGAGTCCAAGCGGTCCGGGAATGATACTGCGGCGGCGGTCGCCAAGACTGCTGCCGACAGCAAACCGAATAACGCCTACAAGATCGTGATCGATCCGGGACACGGAGGCAATGATCCGGGAGCGGGCGGCGTGAGCGGGAAAGAAGAGAAGGAATATACGCTTGCCCTGTCTCAAGAGGTCTATGAGCTGCTCCAGCAGGAACCGATGTTCGAACCGTATATGACGCGTGACGGGGATACGTTCATGGAACTGGACGATCGGGCGAAATATGGCAACGATCTCGATGCGGACGCATTCCTCTCGATTCACGGCAATACGTACACGGATTCGAGCATAACCGGCACGGAATCCTATTATTATTCGGATAACAGCCGGCTGCTCGCGAATACGATTCACAAGGAGCTTGTGGAGGCGACAGGTTTTACAGACCGGGGCGTGAAGAAGGAGGCTTGGCGTGTACTGACGCAAAGCGAGAAGCCGGCTATTCTGATGGAGGTCGGTTTCCTCACCAACAAGGAGGAAGAAGCGAAGATGCTCGATCCTGCTTCGCGGAGCCGTGTGGCTCAGGCGATCGTGGAAGGTTTGAAGCAATATTTTCAGGAAACGGGCGGTCAATAAGCTGCCGCTGGCGATAGTCTCACCGGGTGATTGTATTCCCATGGAACAAATGGGGTACTATCATCAGGTGGGGCTTTTTTTGGCCGCAGTTCATTTCAGATCAGGGAGATGGTATCCGCTTGGAGCTGTTTAGTCTGGAATTATGGACGGCGCTGCTGTCGATTGTCGTCATCGATCTTGTGCTTGCTGGGGACAATGCGATCGTGATCGGCATGGCCGCACGCAGCATTCCCAAGGAAGATCAGAAGAAAGTCATTCTTTTGGGGATGGCTGGCGCTGTCGTCATTCGAGTTCTGGCTACGCTAGGGGTCGTATACTTACTGAAGATACCGGGGCTGCTTATTATCGGAGGCCTTCTTCTCATTTGGATCGCCATCAAACTCGTTGCGGAGGATAAGGAGCAGCTCCACGTTACGGCTGGCCATAACATAGGGGCGGCTGTCCGGACGATCATCATAGCGGATGCCGCAATGGGGCTGGATAATGTACTGGCTGTGGCGGGTGCGGCACAGGGTCATCTTCTGCTCGTTATCGTGGGGCTGATGATTTCGGTGCCGGTCGTCGTGTGGGGAAGCACCGTCGTGCTCAGGCTTATCGAAAGATTCCCCTGGATCATTATTCTCGGCTCCGCCGTATTGGGGTGGACGGCATCCAAGATGTTCGTGAGTGAAGCCATACTGGCTCCATTCTTCCGTAATCCTGTTCTGAAATACGGCTTCGAAGTGCTGATCGTCGCCTTCGTCGTCGTTGTTGGACTGCGGAAGAAGAGCAAGGCTAATGCTGCGCATACTCCATAAACCAACAAGGGGCTGACCCATAAGACCCGCTTATGGGCTAGCCCCTTATTCCATCCATCCCTTTTCCTTCGTGCGGGTAATGGCTTCAATCCGATTCTTCACGCCAAGTTTGTCCAGCATGCCGGAAATATAGTTGCGTACCGTGCCGTTCGTCAGATACAGCGCTTCGGCGATTTCCTTCGTTGTCTTGCCGTCGGCGACCAGCGACAAGACTTCGATTTCCCGCTCATTGAGCGGATTCTCCTCGTTATAGGCATCGGCAACGAGCTCGGGAGCGAAGATGCGTTTGCCGGCCATGACACTGCGGATGCAGCTCGCTAATTCTTCGCTGGGGCTGTCCTTCAGCAAATAGGCGCTGACGCCGGCCTTCAGAGCGCGCTCGAAATAGCCGGAACGGGCGAACGTGGTCAGAATCATGACTTTGCAGCTCATCCCGCGGATTTCTTCGGCGACGTCCAATCCGCTTTTGCCGGGCATCTCGATATCCATAACGCATATATCGGGCTCCAGCTTCTTGATGAGCTCATGCGCTTCGTCGCCGTTGCTTGCCTTGCCCACGACGACAAAGTCATCCTCCAAATCCAGCAGGGAGCCGAGAGCGCCCAGCAGCATCCGCTGATCCTCCGCGATTACGATTCGAATCATACACTATCACCCGCTTCCTTCTGCTTATTCACCCGGGGTACCCGGATCGTAACGATCGTACCTTTCTGCGAGGTCAAGCTAACCGTGCCATTGATGAATTCCAGCCGCTCGCGCATCCCCTGCAGCCCGTTTCCGGATGGAATATGTGCTGGAATGCCGATGCCGTTATCGCGTATGCGTATGAGCGTATCCGTCGGAGATTGCTCGATCAGCATATCGCAAGCGGTAGCTTGACTATGTTTCACGATGTTCGTGACGGTTTCTTTCACGCACATGCTCAGGACATGCTGGATGAACGGCGGGACATCCGCAAGCCTGACGTCGCCGCTGTATTGAAAATCAATGTGAGCGGCCTCCAGCATCTGCCGGGCATGGACGATTTCATCCGCAACCTTGACGCCGCGCATCTTGGATACGAGCTGGCGGACCTCCTTCAGAGCGGTTCTCGCCGTTAAGTTCACGTCTTTCATTTCGTTTCTGGCCTGATCCGGGTTCTTGTGCACGAGTCTTCCCGCCAGATCGCTCTTAAGGCCGATTAAAGACAGCTTCTGTCCGAGCGTATCGTGAAGATCGCGGGATATCCGCTGCCGCTCTTCCTGGATGACAAGCTCGGCGATTCGTTTATTCGCGTATTCCAGCTTTTCCTGCAGCTCGCCACGCCTAATCTGTGTATAAGTATTCACCGGCAGCAGGATGGATCCGATCAAGCATAGAATGATGAACGGAAACTGATTGATGAAAACGCCATTCTGCGTAATGAAGCTGTAGTTGATGGTAATGAAGACGCAGGTCAGATGAATGGCGTACAGAACGAAGAAGTGGACGCGCATGCGGATATTCCCGATGAAGTAGGCGATGAAGAAAGCCAGATACACATAATCGTACAGCAGCGTCATCACGGCGGAGATTCCGATCTGGACGAACGTCCATACATATAATAACGTACGGTTGGTCGTTTGGGAAAGCTGGCTTGCGATGACAAAGGCGATCATCAGGACGATTCCGATCCAGATCCGGTTGAAGGAAGAGTATTGAAAGATAAAGTAGAAAGGCAGTATATACAGCAGTGCCCAAATATAAGGGATAATTCCTGTTCCCTTGGGCAGTACGCGGAACCATCTCGATTTCATAGGTGCCTCCAATACCAAAATCATCCGCTTCGTAACCAGTCTTGAGCGGCTACGCGGCGGATGATGCGTCAGAATTAATCTGTATAATAGGAAAAACCGATAGCGCTTGGGCCGGTATGCGAGCTGATGACAGGCGTCGTCAGCTTGATCCACGTTGACGTATAACCTGAAGCCTTCTCGATTTCATGCTTCAGCTCTTCCGCCAAGGACGGGTTATCCGCGTGCGAGATGCCGACTCCGCGAATCGTTCTTCCGCTTGTTTCTTCTTCAAAGCGGCCGATCAGCTTCTTAATCAGCTGTGAGCGGGTCCTTACCTTATAGACCGGCGTGTAGACCCCGTCCTGCAGCATGGCGATCGGCTTAATATTCAATATCGAACCAAGCAGCTCCTGACCTCGTCCGATCCGTCCCCCCTTGGCCAGATGCTCCAAGCTATCCACCACGACAAAGAGTGACGTCTGCTGAATGATCTTGGCCAGGCGATCCTTGATTTCCGCTATGGTTGCGCCCTGGCTGGCCATCTGTGCGGCTTCAATGACTTGAAAGCCAAGCGCCTGCGACATCATCCGGGAGTCGAATGTCTCCACGTTGGCGGCGGACATGGCAGCCGCCGATGAAGCTGTTGCGTAGGTGCCGCTCATATCGCCCGTCATATGAATGGACAGAATGGCATCTCCGTTCTCGCCGAGCCTGTCGTACGTTTCGAGGAACGTTCCGATGCTTGGCTGCGAGGTAAGCGGCAGCTTCTTGGAAGCTTTCATTTTGTTAATAAAGGACAGCGTTGAAATATCGCTGCTTTCCGTGAAGGTCTCTTCATTCAGCGTAACTTGCAAAGGGATAACCGTAATGTTGTATTGGTCGATGATGAATGGAGACAGCTCTGCAGTCGTGTCGGTAACGATTCTTATCGTAATGACCCACACCTCCCCTTGGTACATTTTAAGGCAGGGCTCGTCTGCGAGACAGTAGCAAATGTTAAGTCTTCCACATGACAATTGTCATATGGAAGACGGAGCTCATGCAGATTATGGAACCGGGTTCGAATTTCGAAGCTTGATGAAGCGGTACACGTTCGTAACGACGATCTTGGTAACCGCATAGGTCGGAACGGCAAGCAGCAAGCCGACCGGTCCTGTAAGCGTGCCGACGACCAGAAGGAGAAGGATGATCGTTAGCGGGTGAATCTCCAGCGTCTTGCCCATGATTTGCGGCGAGACGAGGTTGCTTTCGATCTGTTGGGCTACGATGGTGACAATCAGCACCTTCACCACCATACCAGGCGAGTCCCCCATTGCAATGAGCACGGCCGGTGCGGCGGCGATGAAGGCGCCCACGTAAGGAATAACGTTCGTCATCATGGCGGCAAGGGCCAGTAGCACCGCATAGTTGAGTCCGATAATCAAATAGCCGATAAGCAGCAGCACGCCGACGCAGATCGCAACGGTTATTTGTCCGCGGACATAAAGACTGATCGTTTCATCCATCTCGGATAACAGCTTCCGGCCGTCCTTCCGGTTCTTCTCCGGCAGGAGCTTCACAAGCCCTCCGGACATCTTCTCGCCGTCCTTAAGCACGTAGAAGAGGATGAACGGAACGACGACCGCGAGCAGGACCAGATTGGTCACGAAGCCGATGACATACGTAATGTTGGTGCCAAGCAGGTCGACCAGAATCATGGCAAATTCGGAAGCCTTGGCAGTGAGCTGTTGGAGATTCAGATCGAAGTTCTCCAGCAATTTGTTAAACCATTCGCTGCCGGCAAGCTGGTTGACTTTGGAGATCGCCGTCTGGAGAAGCGACGGCAAGCTCGCGGCCAGATCGTTGAATTGGCGCTTGATCATCGGATACACGAAGATGAACAGCAGCGCAAGCAGACAGGTAATCGCCAGGTAGACGGTGAGAATGGCGAGCGTTCGCGGTACGCGCTTGCGGGTCAGCAGCTGGACGATCGGGCGCAGCAAATAATAGCCTATGCCCGCGATCAGCAGCGGGGCAAACAGCGTCTGGAACATGACGGCCAGAGGATGAAAAATAAAATTAATTTTTACTCCGACCCAAATAATGAGGAAAATCAGTAAAATTCCGTACCCGAAACGAAAAAATTTGGAGTTAGGCACATGTAACCTCCAGTCTGCTTCAAAATATTATTACCCGGTAGAGCTCGTACTACCCTATAATACCATGTTCTGAGCGTCAATTCACGGCTGACCGTCAGGAGGCTGCTGCGTCATGCTGCGGTACTTGCCGGGTGTCGTTCCCGTCATTCTCTTGAAGAGAGTGAGGAAGGACGTCTCGCTCTTGTAACCTACCCGTTCTGCAATGTCCCTCAGCGGCAGCCCGGTAGTTTGCAAGTAGCGCTTGGCAACCTCCATGCGGCATTGGATAAGATATTGGATCGGGCTGATTCCGACCTCGTCCTTGAACAGGTGGGCAAGGTGATATTCGTTGACGTACGTCAATTTGGCTAATGTCGCCAGAGTGATGTCCGTATAATAGTTTTCCTCCATATACCGCTTTGCGGTCGGGACGGCTGCATGGGAAGGCCTCTTATCTGGTACGGGGGCGGGAGGGTAGTAGACTAGCCGGGCAAGGCGGGCAAAGAGGATGCCGAGCATATGCGTGGCTATCGACTGCGCCTCCGGATACCTCTGCCTGTATTCCGCCAGTATATCCTGTATCCATTGTCTGAGCGGCAGATAGTGCTCCTTCAATTCGATGATCGGAGGCCTCCCGGGATCGAGAAAATAATCGGCGGGAAGCCCACGGAGCTGCAGTTCGTTGAATGCAAGAAACAGAGCCTTGAAGGGATGGCGAATGGAACGTTCCTCATGCCATACCCCTCGGTGATAGAAGAGCATCGTCCCGGCCTTGGCCTTGTACGTGCGGCCGTCAATTCCGAATGCCCCTTCGCCTTCGATAATCAAGAGCAGCTCGCTGTTGCTGTCATGTCTATGAAGGGGGAAGACGAACGGGTCGTCGTCCGTCTTCTCGATGGCGAAGCCGTCTATGAAGACGGGCGGGCTCAAAAACAGCGAATCTCCTTCCATTTCCTTCACCCCTCGCAAGATTCGATAATAGAAACACAAGATCGCTTATTGTTGGCTGGACGGATAATCATTAAATTTAGTGTAGGAAGCGCTTTACGCTTCTAGCTATAACCTTATCGTACGTCAGGCCAATTTTCAAGAAACGATAATGACATGAGCTCTAGGAGGTAACGTTGTGCTTCAGTTTAATAAACGGTTGTTGGCAGATGAGAAGTACGAGGCTTGCGCAGTCTTTGACGTGAACGGCGACGGGATCCCGGATATTGTAAGCGGTGCCTATTGGTATGAAGGGCCGGATTACAGCCGTCGCCATCCGGTCTGCGAGGTGGAGCCGGTGGATGGGTATCATGACGACTTCAGCGACTATCCGATGGATGTCGACGGGGACGGCCGTCTGGATATCATTACGGGCGCATGGTGGGGAAAGACGCTGAGATGGCGCAAGAACCCCGGCGTCACGGGCGAAGAGTGGCAGACGTATGACATTGACGAATGCGGCAGCATCGAGACGATTCGTTATCTGGATATCGACGGATGCGGCGTGCCGGAGATCTTCCCGAATACGCCGGGCGAGCCGCAAGCGTTCTATAAGCTGGTTCGCGACGATCAAGGCCGCGGGACCGGACAATTTCTGAAGTTCGTTATCGGTGAAGGCGCAAGCGGGCACGGCATGGGGTTTGCCGACATTAACGGCGATGGCCGCATGGATATCGTGCTGCATGACGGCTGGCTGGAGCAGCCGGAGGATCCGTTCCAAACGCCATGGACGTTCCATCGCGAGTTCTCGCTTGGTTCGGCCAGCGTACCGGTTATCGGCTATGACGTGAACGGGGACGGTCTGGTTGACTTGATTGTCGGGCAAGCCCATGACTACGGTCTGCATTGGTATGAGCAGCAGCGCGCGGCAGACGGCAGCAGGACCTGGATCAAGCATGAGATCGACATGAGCGGCTCGCAGGTGCATGATCTATGGCTTGTGGATATCGACCTTGACGGCGAGCCCGAGCTTATTACGGGCAAGCGGTACCGCGCCCATAACGACGGCGATCCCGGAGCGCATGATCCGGTCGGTCTTTACTATTATAAAGTGAATGGCGGCCGTTTCGACAAGCATGTGATCGATTACGGTCCTGCGGGCGTGGCATCGGGTGCGGGCATATATTTCTGGGTGCAGGATTTAACCGGCAACGGTTATCCGGATATCGTGGCACCGGGCAAGGATGGACTGTATTTATTCGAAAACTTGGGGCCGGAGGGATTAGAGTCATGAGTAAATTGCGTATTGGTTTTGTTGGCGTTGGCGGAATGGGGCAAATGGCGCATCTGTCGAACTACGCCGTTCTTAAGGATCAATGTGAAGTCGTGGCACTCGCGGAGCCGCGCCCGCAGATGGCGCAATTGATCGCGCAGCGCTACGGCGTGCCGGAAGTATACGAGAATCATCTGCAGCTGATCGAGAAGGCGAAGGTAGACGCGATTGTGGCGCCTCAGCCATACCGCCACCATCCGGTGCTGATCTCGGATATATTGCGCGCCGGCATTCCGGTATTGACGGAGAAGCCGCTGTGCCTGACCGTCGAAGCGGGCGAAGAGCTTGTGCGGATCGGGGAGGAGAAGGGCGTTCTTCATATGATCGGGTATCATAAACGTTCGGATCCCGCGATGGAATATGCGAAGAAGCGCGTGGATGAATGGAAAGCCAGCGGCGCATGCGGCAAGATGCGCTACATTCGCGTCACGATGCCGCCCGGCGATTGGGTGGGCGGTGCGGATATGCCGCTCGGCACCAGCGAGCCGTATCCGGCGATCACGCTCGAAGGAGGTCCTGCGGATTATACCGACGAGCAGACCCGGATGCTGGATTCCTTCGTAAATTACTACATTCATCAAGTGAACGCCATCCGTTTCTTCCTTGGCGAGTCTTATCGTTTGACATTCGGGGACCGCGCAGGCGTTCTGCTCGTCGGAGAGAGCGACAGCGGCGTCACCGTGACGCTGGAGATGGCACCTTACAGTACATCGGCCGAATGGCATGAGCAGGTACTGGTCGCGTTCGAGCAGGGCTACGTGAAGGTAGAGCTTCCGCCGCCGCTTGCGCGGCAGCGCGCCGGAGAGGTAACCGTTCTTATGGACAACGGGAAAGACGAAGCGCAGCATATCCGCCCCGTCATGCCTAACGTGTCGGCGATGCGCAATCAAGCGGTCAATTTCCTGGCGGCTGTCCGCGGGGAGCGTCCTGCTCCTTGCGCGGCTAAGGAAGCTCTGGAAGATTTGAAGCTGGCCAAGGACTACATCGACTTTATGATTCGGAACCGATGAAACGAAAATAATCGTAACGGAGGTCGTACCCATGCGGAAAATAGCCATTATCGGTGCAGGCAGCGTTGTCTTTTGCAAAACGTTAATGTTGGACATTATGGCCACCCCGGCGCTCGCAGAAACGGAATTCGTGCTGATGGCGCCATCTACAACCAAGACGTCGCAGGTTAAAGCTTTTGCCGATAAAGTGATTGCCGAGAACGGATTGAAGTCGAAGGTGTCGGTTACTACCGACCGCAGGGAAGCGCTGCGGGACGCCAATTATGTCATTTGCTCTTTTCAGGTAGGAGGCGTGTCGGCCTTCGAGCTCGATTATACGATTCCGAAGAAGTACGGTGTCGACCAATGTATTGGGGATACGCTCGGACCAGGCGGCGTATTCCGTGCGCTTCGCAGCATTCCTGTCATTCTCGATACCGCGAAGGATATGGAGGAGTTGTGCCCGAATGCGACCCTGCTCAACTACGTGAATCCCATGGCGATGATCTGCTGGGCGCTGGGCGAGACGAACGTTAAGTTCGTCGGTCTGTGTCACGGGGTACAGACGACGCTTGACCTCATTTCCGGCTATGTCGGCATTCCTAAGCAGGAAATTGATTATGTATCCGCAGGCATTAACCATATGGGCTGGTTTACGAAGCTGTCGCATGAAGGCAAGGACCTGTATCCGCTGCTTCGCGATAAATTCGAAGAACCGGAATTTTATGTGAACGAGAAGGTGCGCGGGGAAGTGTTCCGGCACTTCGGATATTTTATGACCGAGTCGACAGGCCACTTGTCCGAATACGTGCCCTGGTTCCGGAAGAATCAGAAGGCGCTCGACCTGTATTGCGACGAGCCTTCCTTCGGCGGTGAATCCGGCGCGTATTACAAATGGTGCACCTATGTTGCAGACAAGTACCGCGAGCAGGATGTTCTGGCCGATGAGCCGACCGCATTGCCGCCGCGCAGCGTCGAATACTGCGCGTATATCATCGAAGCGCTGGAGACCGGGAAGACATTCAAATTTAACGGCAATATCCGCAACGACGGCATGATCACGAATTTGCCGGACGAGTGCTGCGCCGAAGGCCCGATATTCGCCGACCGGACCGGCCTGAACCGGACGATCGTCGGTGATCTGCCGCCGCAGTGCGCGGCGCTCAACATGACGAATATCAATGTCCAGCGGTTAACGGTTCTGGCGGCGAAGAGCGGCGATCCGGAGACGGTCGTGCAGGCTATTGCGCTCGATCCGCTCACTTCATCCGTCCTCACGCTGAAGGAAATCCGCGACATGGTGACGGAGATGCTGGAAGCCGAGCGGGAATGGCTGCCGCAATTCGCGGGCAAGCTGCCGCGGCCGACCCCGACCATCACGATTCCGGCGGATGTTGAGCGGGCTGAAGTGCCGATTGATCCGGCGCTGGCGATCTTCTCGCGTTTCGGCGATTTGGCGAAGTAGGCTCCAGAAGAAACGACTTATGCCGTACTTGGACGGCGAGGTTAGTCTCTTCTCGGGACCTGATAGAAATTGTTCATGCGAAAAAGGCTCTCAGCGGGTAATTTCTTTCCCGCATGAGAGCCTTATTCTGGTCGTATGGCAGGTAACGGACGGCTTAATCCTGCAGCATCAGCAGCCCGATAAACTCATCCTCCGTCAGCTTCCCGAAGTAACGGGTCAGGTCCACGTTCGCGATCGCTTGGCGAAGCGCAGCCTCTTCATAGCGGGTCCCGATTAACAGCTGCTCCAGCTCGTCCACGTCGTGTGCGCCGAAGTAATCGCCGAACAGCCGAATTCCGGCGATCCGGCCATCCTCCACATCGAGGCGGGCATCAATGATGCCTGAAGCAAATTTGCGGATGTTCTGAATGTTGCACTTCGGCGAACGGCCGTAGTTCCAGTCCCAGCTGCGGTACCGCTCCTCGGCCAGCTTGCCGACATCGGCCCATTCCGCTTCTGACAGCTTATACTGCGGTACAACGTCCGGTTCGCAATTGAACAGCTCGCGCAGCAGCGCCGTACGGAATTGCTCGGTTGTCATCGATTGCGTTAGAAATTCCGAAATATTCGCCACGCGTCCCCGTACCGACTTCGTTCCCTTGGACTCGATCTTGATCGGCTTAACCTTCAGTGCGGAAGCGACGTTCTCCATAGCCGAATCGAACAAGAGGGTCCCATGGCTGAACATGCGGCCCTTGGTGGCGAATTGGGCGTTGCCGGAAATCTTCCGGTCGCCGACTTGAATGTCGTTGCGTCCCGTCAGCTCGGCATGAACGCCGAGCTTGCCCAGGGCATCGATAACGGGCTGCGTAAACTTGGCGAAATTGTGGAAGGAGTTGCCGTCATCCTTGGTGATGAAGCTGAAGTTCAAATTGCCGAGATCGTGATATACCGCACCGCCTCCGGACAGCCGGCGCACGACATGAAGCTTGTGGTCGCGGACATAATCCGTGTTGATCTCCTCGATCGTGTTCTGATTTTTGCCGATAATGATGGATGGTTCATTGATATAGAACAGCAAATAGCTGTCGCCGGTCAGCAGGTTGCGCAGGATATACTCTTCCAGAGCCAGGTTGAGGGCGGGATCCGTGTTTCCGCGATTATCGATAAATAGCATAGTGTCTACCTCCGTAGGGCGTTCTTCATAAATCCATTACAACAAGAGTTAGAGGCAAAGTCAAATGCCCTTTTTGGAGCAGGAGATGACCGCTCCTTATCGAACGTAAGAAATATACAGAGCATCATTAGCATCTTGGAGGTATTCGGATGAGCAGAACCATGTTTCACAGGCTTAAGGGGAACAGCAGAGGCTGTCTCGCCTTCGAGCCGCTTTTTCTTATTCCGTACAGCATGTATACGACCTATGCCACCATCTATATGGTTGAACTAGGCTTGAACGAAACGGCCATTGGCTGGATTGCGACGATCGGCTTGATCGTGCAGGTGCTTTCTTCATTTATTAGCGGTTATTTGACGGATCGTATGGGGAGAAAATATGCCCTGCTCTATTTTGATTTATTGAGCTGGTCGGTAGCTACGCTGCTGTGGATGGTCACTCAGAACGTCTGGCTGTTCGTTATTGCGGCAATCGTAAACGGGTTCCAACGGATACCGCATACCGCGTTCTACTGCCTGCTGGTGGAGGACACGGAGCCTTCGGTAAGAACGTACGTCTTTACGCTCCTTCAATTTATCGGTGTCGTAGGCGGGCTGTTCGCTCCGCTCGGCGGATTGCTGGTGCACCATTTTTCCCTGGTCCCCGGGGTTAGGATGATGTACGGCCTTGCATTCGTATGTATGACACTGCAATTTATAGGTCGCCATATGACGACGCGCGAAACGGATATCGGCAAGCGCAAAATGCGCGAATCCCGCGAGCTCGGGTTGAAGGAAAGCTTAAACGAGTATATGAACGCGATCAAGAATGTGCTAACGAACCGGCCTCTTCTTCTTATTTTTGGGGTGTACATGCTGTTTAATTTTCAAATGACGATGAAGGGAACGTATCTGTCCTTATATTTGGCTGATTATTTGCATATCGACAGCGATCTGATTTCGTTGTTTCCGGCGGTTTCCTCCGTCGTTATGCTGCTGACCATGTGGCTGATTATGCCCCGCATACCGGAACGGCTCGTGCAGTCGGCGATGAACGGCGGCTTCGTTCTCTCCGTTATATCCACGGTCATGCTCGTCGTCATCCCGGCGGAAAACCTGTTGTGGGTTGGCATCAGCACGATCATGGCGGCGGTAGGCATGATGATCAGCTCGCCGTATTTGGAAGCGCAGGTGGCCAATGCCATCGACGACAATCAACGGGCCAAGATCTTCTCGATTCTGTCCGTGCTCGTCATTCTCTGTATATCTCCGGCCGGTATCATAGGCGGATGGACATACCAGATCGATCCCCGGATTCCCTTCCTGCTCGTTGCGGCCGCGTTCGGCCTGAGCATCGTGCTGCTGCTTATGCATCGCGGGAATGCGCATACAGCTTCAGTAGAGGAATGATACATGACGGTCATAACAGGTTAGATTACAGCTGGCCGACCGGTTTGGCTGTCGTCCAATCTCGATAAGGGCTGCTGCTTGACAAGGGAAAAGGGGTGAAGGAAGTTTGCATTACGGTCTTGCCGGGAAGGAGCGGCCCATGTATAATCGGGATAAGGTTTATTATTAGGAAACTGGTTTATTATAATAAACCATCACTGGAGGTTAGCATCTGCCATGGCGGACAAACCGAAATATTGGGTGCCTGCGCTGGAGAAGGCCCATCTTGTCCTTCGCGTTCTGGCGGAGGAGCCCGGGAAATACAAGCTGATCGAGCTGTCCCGCATGCTGGATTTTAACAAGAGCTCCATGTTCTCGCTGCTGCAAACCATGGAATCGCTTCAATGGGTCATCCGGGAGGTTAGCGGTTCCTACGCCGTCGGTCCGGTACTGTCGGATTTCGGTTATTCCTACATGCAGCGCTTCGATGTGAAGGAGCAGTTCCGTCAGGAAGCGGCAATAACCCGGGACCGGCTGGGGGAAACCGTGCAATTGGCCAAATTGTCGGGAGCGGATGTCTTTTACCTGGAGAAGGTGGAAGCGCCGTCGCCTGTCCGTCTCGTATCGGAGCCCGGTATGCGTTTTCCCGCTTATGCGACGGCACTCGGCAAGGCGATGCTGGCCTACGAACCGGAAGATCGATTGCAGCGGATATTCGCCGATGTGGAGTTCAAACCGCTGACGGCGCATACGGTACCGGATGTCGAGGGACTGCAGCGATCGTTAATTGCGGTTAGGGAGCAGGGTTATGCGGTCGATATGCAGGAAGCGGTAATGGGGTTTAATTGCATTGCGGCACCGGTATTGAACCGGCGGGGCGAAGCGGTCTACGCTGTAAGCTGCTCGATGCCCGTACATTGCTGGAAGGATAAAGCCGATGCGGCCAAGCGCGAAATATGCGAGCTGGCTGAGCGGCTTTCCAACTAATAGATCTCAAGACGAGGAGTGAAAGAAGATGAGATTGCAAGGCAAAGTAATTCTGATTACCGGAGCAGCATCAGGCATCGGCAGGAGCAGCGCGATATTATTCGCTTCGGAAGGGGCGAAAGTAATCGTTAACGATTTGTCGGAGGAGAAAGGCGAAGAGACGGCAGCGGAAATTCGTGCAGCCGGCGGGGAAGCGGTGTACATGAAAGCCGACGTAACTGATCCTGCATCCGTCAGTCCGATGGTGGACGAGATCCTGAAGCAATTCGGGCATATCGATGTCCTGTTCAACAATGCGGGGATTAGCGGCGTCGGGGCGCTTCATGAGATTGAGCCGGATATGTGGGACCGCGTTGTAAACGTTAACATTCGCGGCGTCTATGTCCCGAGCAAATATGTCCTGCCGCATATGATGGAGCGCAAGTCGGGCTCGATCATTAACATGTCGTCCTGCATCGCCGAGATCGGGCTGGGCAAGCGTGCCGTGTATGCTGCGACCAAGGGCGCGGTTCTGTCGCTGACCAAGTCGATGCAGGTCGATTACGCGCCTTATAATATCCGGGTCAATGCGCTGCTGCCGGGAACCATTCTGACGCCGTTCGTCGAAAAGTATCTTCGCGAATCCTACGATAATCCGGAGGAAGCATACGAAGGGCTGAAGAAGCGCCAGCTTAGCGGCGATTTGGGCCGTCCCGAGGATGTGGCCAAGGCGGCGCTGTTCCTCGCCTCGGACGAGTCGAAATTCATGATGGGCTCGCCGCTCTACATCGATGGCGGCGTGACGTCCGGCAAGAACGCTTAAGCGGCCGTCCGGTCAAGCGCGTCAGGCAATCAACAAACGAAGCGTAAGCTTACGAAGCAAGTTTTGCTCGAATTCGCTCTATTGGAGCGAAGAACTCACAAAACGAAGCGTATGCTTACGAAGCAAGTTTTGCTTGAATTCGCTCTATTGGAGCGAAGAACTCACAAAACGAAGCGTATGCTTACGAAGCAAGTTTTGCTTGAATTCGCTCTATTGGAGCGAAGAACTCACAAAACGAAGCGTATGCTTACGAAGCAAGTTTTGCTTGAATTCGCTCTATTGGAGCGAAGAACTCACAAAACGAAGCTTATGCTTACGAAGCAAGTTTTGCTTGAATTCGCTCTATTGGAGCGAAGAACTCACAAAACTTTTAGGAGGCTATCATACCATGAAACTCGTAACCGTTATGCAGGATGGAAAGCCCGCATTGGGCGTAAAGACGGAAGCCGGCATTATCGATATTGCTGCAGCATTGGCGGTGCAGCCTGCCGGCGGACAAGTGCCTCAGGATGTTATGGCCGTCATTGAAGGCGGCAGCGAAGCGGTTGCCGCTCTGCAAGCTTATGTAGACGGTTTGCCTGCGGGCGATGCCGCTTATGTGCTTGACGAAGAAGCGGTTGAATGGGGGCCTTGCGTCACACGCCCGAACAAGATCATCTGCGTCGGACTCAACTACCGCAAGCATGCCGAAGAAACGAATGCGCCGATTCCTGAATATCCGATCCTGTTCAATAAATTCAATAACACGCTCACCGGCCACAAGAAAGATATCGCCGTTCCGAAGGTAACCGAGAAGCTCGATTATGAAGCTGAGCTCGTTATCGTAATCGGCAAGCGCGCCAAATATGTGCCGCAGGAGCAAGCGCTGGATCATGTCTTCGGCTATGCCGCCGTTAACGACTTGTCTGCGCGCGACCTGCAGCTGCGCACGCAGCAATGGCTGCTAGGCAAAACCTGCGACGATTTCAGCCCTCTCGGCCCCTACCTGGTCACTGCGGATGAAGTCGGCAACCCGAACGATCTTGTGATCAAGTCGATCGTGAACGGTGAAGTCCGTCAGAACTCCAATACTGCGGATATGATTTTCAAGTGCGACGAAATTGTCAGCTACATCTCGCAGCACATGACACTTGCGCCCGGAGATATTATTCTGACCGGCACGCCGGAAGGCGTCGTTATGGGCTATCCGCCGGAAAAACAAGTGTATGTGAAGCCAGGCGACGTCGTAACGATCGAGATCGAGAAGCTGGGAAGCCTTACCAACCGTTTCGTTGAAGAAGCTTAAGGAATTCTTTAGCTGAATAAACCCACATATGGCCTCTTTGTCCGTTGATGACAAGGGGGCCTTCTTTACATTGCAGGTGCTGAATCGTTACGGACACAAGATCCGCTAATCGTCGAATTTAGGTCATTATGAGCTAGTTGCGGACATCAGATCCGTTATTCTCATAAGGAACATCGATTTCGCTGCGTGTTCCGCCAAATAAGGGCTCTCAGGTCTGCAACACTCGCAAAAACCCCCGAAACGACACAATAGCGGAACCTATGTCCGTTAGCCCGTTCAAGCCGCCCTGCCGACTGCGGAGGCGGAGCCATCGTGCGAAATACTCACCGGCGGTTAGAGATAGCCGTCGGCAGCGGATTTTGCTGTGGCGAGGTTCTCATCGGCTGCATTCGTAATGCTGTCTCGATAAACGCCGGGCGAGATGCCGTAATACTGCTTGAATACTTTATGGAAATACGAATATTCGCCGAAGCCGCAGTTTTCAGCGATCTGATGGAGCGTCATGGACGTATACTTCATCCGTTCGAGCGCAGCGGATAAACGGACTCCGGTCGCATAGGCCATCATGGACTGGCCGACATGCTGCTTGAATAGATGGACGGAACGGGACGTGCTTAGGCCGGCATACTTCGCGGCATCCTCGATTTTGAACCGGCTCGTCGCATTCTCCTCGATATATCGTTTCATCCGCAGCACGGCAAATGGGGGACGGGCACTCGGCGCTTGTGCTTCCGTCACGGCCCGTTCCAAGTATAAGCATATCGTTCGAAGCAAATAATCGATGAGCTCACGATCCTCCCCTCCCGGCTGGCGCCGTTTCTCGGCAATGAGATGCCGCCACAAGCCTAACAGCTTCTCATCCGGATCGATATGTGCGAGCGACGGCTTTGAGGAGCGCGTCCACCAGCTATCGATCCACTCCCCTTCGCAAAGAATGTAATAATCGCCGCTGGCAATCGAGGCTTCTCCCCCTTTGTGCCTGTGCTCCTGCACATGCAGCTCATAGGTCGATCCCCGCTCCAGCAGCAGCAAATCGCCGGGCCGGAGCGCGACTCGACGCCCTTGAATGACCGCTTCACTGTGACCTTCGGTTTGGAGGCGGAACAGATAGGAGTGAAGACCATTGTTGTGCTGATCGTCAAACCGTTGGGTATGATAAGAATAGCCGCAGGAGAGAACGGTGGATTCGGATTTCATGTTCTTGACCCCTTGCTAGAAAATGATAGTCAAATATTCGATGTTATCATTATATCGTTTATGTTCGTTTTAAGCCATTTCGTAGTAAGATGTAGTCAAATCAGCAATAGGGAAGGGTTTGTCCCAGGAATGAACCCGGCGCCCGGCCTGGCTTTACCATTACGTTTAAAGGAGTGTCTGATCCGATGAGAAAAATGGGTATTGGCCTGCAATTATTCACGCTGCGGAATGAGACTGCTGCCGATTTTGCCGGCACGCTGCGGAAAGTTGCGGAGCTTGGCTATGAAGGCGTGGAATTTGCAGGGTATGGTGGACTATCGACGGCTGAGATGAAGGAGCTCCTGAAGGAGACCGGGCTGAAGGCCGTCGGGAGTCATGTCGGAATGGATCGTCTTCGCGAGGATCTGCAGGGAGAAATCGACTACCTGAAAGCGATTGGCGGGCGTTATATCATTTGTCCGTGGTTGCCGGAATCCGAGCGCGGGCAGGTGGAAGATTGGAAGAAGCATATCGAATTCTGGATCGAAACCGGAGCTGAAGTCCGCAAGCAGGGGCTGCAGTTTGCGTATCATAACCATGATTTTGAATTCCATCTTCAGATGGATGGCGAGTACGTATTCGATGCGATTTACTCCGCTTCTGCGCCGGAAGATATTCAGGTCGAGATGGACGTCTGCTGGGTTCAGTTTGCCGGGCAGGATCCGCTTGCGTACATTCGCAAGTATGCCGGCCGTCTGCCGCTTCTCCACTTGAAGGATTTCACCAAAGACGAGCAGGGCAATATGGTGACGCTTGAGCTTGGACAAGGCGATGTTCCGCTGAAGGAAGTCATTGCGGCAGCTTCGGAAGCGAATGTGGAGTGGTTTCTTGTCGAGCAGGACAACTGCCAGAATCCGCCGCTCGAAAGTATTGCTAACAGCCTGAACTGGGTGAAAGAGAACTATTTATCCCAATTATAAGAGACTTGCAGCATAATGACGGCAAGTCGACGTACTGTCCCGACACGCACGCGCTGGTTATTACTCATCCATAACATGTATGTTATTTAACAGGAGGACGAATTCTAATGTCAAAAGTTAAAGTGGCAGTCATCGGCTGCGGTTCGATTTCAAGGTTTCGCCATGTACCGGAATATGCGGATCATCCGAACGTAGAGCTCGTTGCATTCGTCGATCTTGTGCCTGAACGGGCGCAGCTGTTTGCCGACAAATACGGTGCGAAAGCTTATACCGATTATAAAGAAATGCTGAAAATCGAGAAGCCTGACGCAGTAAGCGTCAACCTGCCTAACGTACTGCATGCGCCTGTTTCCATCGATGTAGCCAATGCCGGAGCCCATGTTCTGGTCGAGAAGCCGATGGCTACAACGACAGAAGAAGGTCTGGCCATGATCGAAGCCGCGAAGAAAAACAACGTGTTCCTGATGGTCGGCCATAATCAGCGCCTGATGCCTCCTCACGTGAAGGCGAAGGAAATCCTGGAAACCGGAGCGCTTGGAAAAGTGCTTACGTTCCGTACTTCTTTCGGACATCCGGGACCTGAAGGCTGGAGCGTAGACGGACGCAACAGCTGGTTCTTCAACAAGGAAGAAGCCATTATGGGCGCTATGGGCGATCTGGGCGTTCACAAGTCCGATCTGATCCGGTACCTGCTCAGCGACGAAGTGTCGGAAGTAGGAGCTTTCATTGGAACGCAGCATAAAGAAGGTACGGAAGTCGACGATAACGCAACCTGCTTGCTCCGGATGAAGAGCGGTGCCATCGGTTCGCTTGTTGCCAGCTGGACGTACTACAAAGGCGAAGACAACAGCACGGTGCTGTGGTGCGAGAACGGCGTCATGAAAATCGGTACGCATCCGGACGATCAAGTCATTGTCGAGCTGCGTAACGGCACGGTGGAAAAGTACAAAGTAGGCGCAATTTCAACGAACGACAAGCAGGAGACCAGCGGCGTTATCGATGCCTTCATCGATTCCATCGTATCGGGCAATCCGCCAAGCATCTCCGGCGAAGAAGGATTGAAATCCCTGCAGGTCATTTTGGCCGCTTTCGAATCCCAAGCTACCGGACAAATCATTAAACTGTAAGCAAGCGGATACGCTGTTTGCAGCCAATAAGCCACCTCAAGAGTGTGTAATACGCTCTTGAGGTGGTTTTTTATCTATTTTCGGCTGATTAATGACATAATGAGAATGTAATGTGTATTATATAAAGATATATTGCGCAATAAATAATTAAGTAGTACAATTTTTCTAGCTAAGAGAGATCAAAAGAGAGATTGGGAGTGTGGTTCGTCATGGAACGCGAGTTGTCGCTGGAAATTGTACGGGTGACGGAGGCTGCGGCATTGGCTTCCGCGCCATGGATGGGACGCGGGGACAAGAATGAGGCGGATGGGGCGGCTACTTCGGCCATGCGTCTCATGTTTGACACGGTTTCGATTCAGGGAACAGTCGTCATCGGGGAAGGCGAGATGGACGAGGCGCCAATGCTTTATATTGGGGAGAAAGTCGGCGGAGGCGACGGTCCGGAGGTCGACGTGGCCGTCGATCCTTTGGAAGGAACGGAAATTGTCGCGAAAGGGTTGAACAATGCGCTGTCGGTCATCGCAGTGGCTCCTAAGGGCCAGCTGCTGCATGCTCCGGACATGTATATGGAGAAGCTTGCCGTAGGTCCGGCCCTCCGCGGTCTGCTAAGCATTACCGACTCGCCTGAAGTGACGATCGCAAAGGCTGCAAAGGCGCTGGACAAAAACATATCGGATCTGACGGTCGTACTGCTGGATCGGGAACGCCATACCCAGCTGATTCAAACCTTGCGCAATATCGGGGTAAGAATCAAGCTCTTGTCCGATGGCGATGTTGTCGGCGCAATCGCTCCTTCTTTCCCTGAGACAGGCATTGATCTGTATATGGGCTCCGGCGGCGCTCCGGAAGGCGTATTGGCTGCGGCGGCGCTGAAATGCCTTGGCGGCGAGCTCCAGGGCAGACTCATGCCGGCGGATGAGACGGAATTTGCCCGCTGCGTGGAGATGGGGTTGTCCGATCCCCGGAAGGTATTGGTGATGGACGATATGGTCGGAACAAGCGATGTTATTTTTGCCGCAACGGGCATAACGCCCGGCGAATTTCTCAGCGGCGTCCGCTATTTGCCGGATCAGCGCGTGGAGACGCACTCGATCGTTATGCGCGCGAAGACGCAAACCGTTAGGCATGTGCATGCAACGCATTATTTGCCGAATAAATCTTATTTGTTCCGGAACGCCGGCGCACTTGTCTAGAGCGGTGGTTTCCGATTAAACTTAAGATTGACAACGATTGGAATGGAGTGGATCGACATCGAACTGACCGCGCGTCAACTTGACATCGTAAAACTTGTCAAAGCGCATGCGCCAATAACGGGGGACCAGATTGCCGAGATGCTCGGCCTGAGTCGGGCGACAATCCGATCGGACTTGTCGCTCTTGGTCATGCTGCATATGTTAAGCGCCAAACCGAAGGTCGGCTATTTTCCCGGTGAATTGCATAAGGCAGAAGCTTCTGCTCCCAATTGGATGAGCATATCCGTTAAGCAGGTGCAGGGAATGCCTGTCATCGTGACGGGGTCTCTCTCCGTGCATGAGGCGGTTGTGACGTTGTTTCTTGAGAATGCGGAGACGCTGACGGTCATTGACGATCAGAAACGTTTCTTAGGTATCGTCACCGCCAAGGACATGCTGAAGCTGACGCTGGGCAATTCGCAGGCGGGCTCGATGCCGGTTGGAATGGTTATGTCGCGCCTGCCGGACATGGCTGCGGTAGGTCCGGAAGACCTCGTAGAGACGGTCGTACGTATTATGCTAGCGCATGGTCTTGACGGCGTGCCCGTGCTGTCGCCGGAACGTGAAGTCGTCGGTTGGGTTGGAAAGACGACGATTCTACGGCGGTTATTGGAAGCGGCGGACGAGATTCATGAATAGGGGGAAGCCGGGATTGGGACTGATCAATAATCAGAATCAGCACATATATGTTTGCTCGGATGCCGTTGGCGAGACGGCCGAAGCTGTCGTCAAGGCAGCGATGAGGCAGTTTGCGTTCAATCAAGTGAAGCTGAAGCGTTACGGGCATATTAAACATGAGGATGAAATTATCGCCATCGTGGACGAGGCGGCCCGGACCGGCGGATTCATCGCCTTTACACTGGTACAGCCGGAGCTCTGCGAGATGATGAAGGAAGAAGCCATTCGACGCGGCGTGCGTGCGGTCGATGTGATGGGGCCGATGATGCAGGCGTTTGTCGACACCTTCAATGATTCGCCGAAGCAGCAGCCCGGTTTGCTGCATACGCTGGACGACGCCTATTTTCGCAAAATCGATGCCATGGAGTTTGCGGTCAAATATGACGACGGCAAAGATATGCGCGGGCTGCAGCTGGCCCAGGTCGTCCTGATCGGCGTTTCCCGTACGTCCAAGACGCCCATATGCATCTACATGGCGCATAAGGGCGTCCGCGCCGCCAATCTGCCGCTCGTGCCGGAGATGAACGTGCCCTCCGAGCTGAAGGTGAGGCCGGATGGCTTAATCGTGGGACTTACGATGGATCCGGAGAAGCTCGCCTCCATCCGGTCCGAGCGTCTTATAGCGATGGGGCTTCCGCCTGGCTCCCGTTACGCATCGGTAGAACGGATCGAGGAAGAGATCGTGTTTGCCCAGAGTGTTATGAAGAAGCTTGGATGTGAAGTTATCGACGTTACGAACAAAGCGGTGGAAGAAACGGCCGGGCTGATTTTATCCCGAATTCCGGAGAGCATTGCCTCCACTTCTTCATAGGGAGCCGCAATATCGGTTCGCAGCATATCGGCTTGAGTCCTTCCGATGAGGATAGACGACTCAAGATTTAAGAGGTCAGCCGGATTCGATCGGGCTGGCCTCTTCCTATGTTGGCGGCAGCTGGGCGGGCCCGGAGCCGTTGCGGCTAATTTTGCGGTAGGCGCCAGGAGCGGTGTTTACCGCTTTTTTGAATGCCTTCGAGAAGTGGTGAATGTCTGCAAATCCGCAGTAGGCTGCGATTTCGTCGATTCCGATATCGGTTGTCTTAAGCAGCTCCCGGGCGTGGCGTATTCTCAAATCGAGCACATATTGATGAGGCGGCACGCCGAACTCTTCTTTGAATTTCGCGCTGAACCGGGATGGCGACAAATTCGCTCTGCGAGCCATCTCCTGGATTGTCAGCGGTTCGGACAGGTTGAAGGAGAAGAAGGAGGTAATCCAATTGAGCGGCTGCGGCGCCGCCCGCTCGGCTTTGGTAAGATCGGTGTGGTCTTCCAATATGTCGAGCAGAATTTCCGTGGCCAGCGTTTGCGCGCGCAGCTGCATAATGGTATCGCGGTGCTGCCAGCTCTCGACCATCGCGAACAGCTTGTCGCGGAGCACGATGGGCCGCTTCGGTTTTAAACGGACCGGTATATCGATTCCTTGCTGATCATTTAATCTCGGCTGCAGCAGATGGGAATAGCCGCTCAGATCGGTTTGTCCGGCCCGTGTCGGGAAGCTGCTCTCCCGCTCGGGATTATAGAAGAAGTCCAGATGGGCGAACGGAGTGATCGAATTCGTCCGGCCCTCCAGGTAGGTGAGACTGTTTGGTTGAATAAGACAAATGTCGCCGCTCTTCAGCGGAAACGTGGTCCCGTCCACGCGAAAAAAGCATTCGCCCTCCTGGATATAGACGAGCAGGTAGTCCAACAGCCGCCGTTCGGGCATGTTCCATGGCTTGCGTATGGCGAAGTCGCTTTCGCGAATGAATGGAACGATTGGAGATTTGGCAATCAGCTCGGATAAATAGATGGGTAGCAGCCCCTTCATTTCATATTCTTTGAATCAGTATAGTTGTTTTTGACAAAAGAATGAAGCGGACGCGTAACAAAGAAAACAGGGAAGCAATAGCGATCGGATGAACATGCTGCCTGCGCAGCGGGCTAGGTTCATATCAGTCGGAATCCAAATATCTCTTCCGAATTGGTATATTTTGATTGAAATTACGGATGATTCGAAGTAATATGAACCTATATATACCAATATGAACCTATAAGGAGATGTTCTGCTGATGGATATCCGCTATGCCTCCCATCCGAACGAAGTGAAGAGCTTCGATACGCCTAGGCTTCGCCAGGAATTTCTGATGGAATCATTATTCGTTCCGAATGAATTGAAGCTTACTTATACCCATGTGGACCGGTTCATCGTCGGGGGCGCTCTGCCGATTGGCCGGCCTGTGCAGCTGGAGGCGGACAAGAAGGAGATGGGGGCCGACTTTTTTCTTGAGCGACGCGAGATCGGCATCATTAATGTCGGCGGGCAGGGCACGGTGACGGTAGACGGAACGGCTTACAGCATGGGCTCCAAGGACGGCCTGTATATCGGACTCGGTGCACGGGAAGTAATCTTCTCAAGCGAAAACGCCGGCGAACCGGCGAAATTCTATTTGAACTCGGCCCCCGCCCACCGAACGTATCCAACGGTAAAGATCGCCATCAGCGAAGCATCCCCCAATCATCTGGGCAGCATCTCCAATTCCAATGAACGGACGATCTACCGTTACATTCATGCGGGAGGCGTACAGAGCTGTCAGCTCGTAATGGGCATGACGCTGCTGAAACCGGGCAATATGTGGAATACGATGCCTTGCCACACGCATAACCGCCGATCTGAAATTTATTTCTACTTTGATATGCAGGATGACGGCGTTATCTTCCATTACATGGGTGAGCCGCAGGAGACGCGGCATCTCGTCGTGCGCAATGAGCAGGCGGTTATCTCGCCGAGCTGGTCGATTCATAGCGGCGTAGGGACGGGCAGTTATACGTTTATTTGGGGAATGGCGGGCGAGAATCAAACGTTCGAAGATATGGACGCAGTCTCCATGAAGGATTTAAGATAAAGAAAATACGCTGCAGAAACGGATGATTCGATGAACCCGCTCCGAAGATATGAGATCATAATGGAAATGCTGCTCGAGCGCAAGGAAGTGACGGTGAACGAGCTGAGTGACCGTCTGGCCGTTACGGGCAAGACGATTCGCGAGGATTTGGCGAAGCTGGAAGAGAAGGGGCTGCTCCTGCGCGTACATGGCGGCGCGATGCTGGCCCATGGCGAGCAGCTTGGCCTCCTGTCAGCCAAAGGTCCGGCTCTGACGCGCCAGGCCGAGAAAGCGGAAGCCGCCGAACGCGCCCTCAACTATATCGAGCCCGGCGACATTATCGCGCTCGATGGCGGAAGCACGACGCTTGAGATCGCGCGCCGTCTCGATAATATGCCGCTGACGGTCGTTACCAACGATCTGAATATCATTAGCGAGCTAGTTCGCAGGGATGAGATTCGTCTGGTCGTGCCCGGAGGCAGCCGGGTCCGCAACATGCTTGCAGGTCCCGAGGCTCCCTCGTATATTCGGACGCTGAATATTAAGAAGGCGTTCATTTCCTCCACCGGCGTTCATCTGCAGCACGGGTTTACGATCTATACGAACGATCTGATCGCCT
Source organism: Paenibacillus spongiae (assembly GCF_024734895.1). NCBI lineage: Bacteria > Bacillati > Bacillota > Bacilli > Caryophanales > Paenibacillaceae > Paenibacillus > Paenibacillus spongiae. Next base: position 5,377,856 of record NZ_CP091430.1, on the reverse strand, counting down.
ATAAGCGGGCTATTATTGAATCGAGCGCGACCGTTTACGCCGTCGTCGATCATTATAAATTCGGCCAATCGGCGCTTCGTACGTTCGCCGGGCTAACCGAGGCGGCTCGAATTATTACGGACAGCGGATGCGATCCCGAGGCGGCTGCTGCGTTTCGGGCGGCCGGAATCGAAGTGGAATATTGAAGAAAAGGTGCGATGACGATGCAATTATTCGATCTTACAGGCAAGCGCGCGCTAGTCACCGGTGCTTCCGGAGGTCTTGGACAGGCGATGGCGGTCGGACTGGCTGAGGCCGGAGCCGACATTATCGCCGTATCTTCTTCGGAGAGCAGGGAGACGGTCGATCAGATACGGTCTCTCGGCAGAGAAGCGCATTTCATTGCGGCCGATCTAAGCAAGGAAGAGCTGCTGGAAGGCGTCGTATCGGAAGCGCTCCGTCTATCCGGCGGCATCGACATTCTGATTAATAACGCGGGAATCATCCGCCGCATGCCCGCCGCGGATCACAAGCGTCAGGATTGGCATGACGTTATGGCGCTCAATTTGGATGCGGTCTTCTTCCTCTGTCAGCTGGTGGGCAGCCATATGCTGCAGCGCGGAAACGGCAAGATCATTAACATTGCCTCCATGCTTAGTTATCAAGGCGGCATTAATGTCCCGGGGTATACGGCCAGCAAGCATGGAATAGCCGGTATTACGAAGGCGCTGGCCAATGAATGGGCAGGAAGCGGAATCCACATCAACGCGATTGCGCCAGGCTACATGACGACGAATAATACGGCTCCAATCATAGCCGACGAGAAGCGTTACAACTCCATTACCGAGCGTATTCCTGCCGGACGTTGGGGAAAGCCGGACGATCTGAAGGGACCGGCCATATTCCTGGCTTCCTCTGCATCCGACTATATGAACGGTCATGTACTCTGCGTAGACGGCGGTTGGATGGCTAGATAGAGCTGTATTCAACAGCGTTACGCGGGCTGCCTAGAAGCTGGGGCAGCTTTTTTTAATGCAGCAGGGAGCCTTTGCCAACTTATCGACAATGCGCTATAGTATGTTTGATACAGGTTGAATTGAGGTGGCCTTGAGAAGCAATGTTAGTGTACCAGAATATATCCGTAATCATAATCGTTCTCAACCTTATTCTTGCCGCGACGGTCATCTTCCTGGAGCGGCGCAATGTTGGCGTCACCTGGGCGTGGCTCATGATTCTGCTCTTTATCCCGGTTGTCGGGTTTGCGCTCTACCTGCTGTTCGGGCAAAATTTGAGCAAGGTGAAGCTGTATAAGATCAGCAAGAAGACCAGCCGGGATATTAAAGCCATCGTGGAAGGCCAGCGCAAAGCGTACCTTCATAACGAAATTACGTTCAAGGATCCCGCGATTATTCCCTACCGCGATTTGATCTACATGAACTTAACGAGCGGTCCTGCTTTGTATACGCAGGATAACGATGTCCATATCTATACGGACGGCAACGACAAGTTCGAGGATCTTCTGAAGTCGATCGCCGATGCCAAGGAACATATCCATCTCATGTATTATATTGTGCGTGATGATGCGATAGGCCGGAGACTCATTCAAGCCTTGACGGCCAAAGCCGAACAAGGCGTCGAGGTACGGTTCCTATACGACGCCATCGGAAGCTGGCATCTGCGCAGCAGCTACTTCACCCCGCTCCTGCATGCGGGAGGAAAGGTCGCAGCCTTCTTCCCGTTGAAAATCCTCTATCTGAACATTCGCGTCAACTACCGGAATCATCGGAAGCTCGCCATTATTGACGGAGAGACAGGATATATCGGCGGTTTCAACGTCGGTGACGAGTACCTCGGTCTTGACAAGCGGTACGGCTATTGGCGGGATACGCATCTTCGGATTCGCGGAAGCGCCGTCCTGCAGATGCAGGGGCTTTTCTATCTGGATTGGAATTTGGCTTCCGATGCGCCGCTCCCCGAGACACTTGACTATTTTCCAATCGGCCCGGCACATGGGGATGTCGGGGTTCAAATCGTCTCAAGCGGGCCGAACGAGTCCGAGGAACAGATTAAGAATGCGTTTATCAAAATGATTCATTCGGCTAAACGAAGCATCTGCATTCAAACGCCTTATTTCATTCCCGACGAAAGCGTGCTCACGGCGCTGCGGCTGGCCGCATTGTCCGGCGTGGAGGTCAATCTGATGATGCCGAGCAAGCCGGATCACAAGATGGTCTACTGGGCATCATTCTCCTATTTGGGCGATCTGCTGGAAGCGGGCGGAAGATGTCTGCTCTATGAAAGAGGCTTTCTTCATGCCAAGTCGATTGTGGTGGACGGAAAGATCGGTTCCGTAGGTACGGCGAATTGCGACATACGAAGCTTCAAGCTGAACTTTGAGGCGAACGCGATCATCTATGACAGCAAGACGGCGGATCAGCTCCAGCAGATTTTCGATATGGACCGAATATACTGCCGGGAGCTTACGTTAACGGAGTACAGCGCAAGGTCGCGCACGCAGAAGATCAAGGAGTCCGTCACACGCCTCTTGTCGCCGATCCTGTAGTATCGCGGCAGAATCGATTGCGCGTCGCACTGCAGGATGCTCGAATTGCATAGAAGACCGCTGGACGAGCAGATCCGGCGGTTTTTTATTTTGTATGCAACTTTTAAAAAAACCAAAAAAAGCGTTTACAAGAAATTATGCATTTTATATTATATATAATATATGATTGGTAAGAAGAGGTCCTCCTGGATAAACAATTTGTTGTCGGTTGTAAGAAAGAAAGGCTGTTTCCCGTCCATTCGTTCGATCTGCAATTGTAATTATCATTAGAAATAGAGGTTGATTGATGGTGAAAGCGACGAAGCCGCATCTGCTGACAAAGCAAAGTATAAGCGGAGATCTGGTGGAGCTGATTAAGAATCAAATTCTGGAGGGTGAATTAAATCCCGGCGACCGGATCGTGGAGACGAAGCTGGCCAAGGATTACGGCATCAGTCAGACGCCGGTCCGCGAGGCGATTCGTCAATTGTCGGGCGAGGGCATTATCGTGATCGTTCCGAATAGAGGGCCACAGGTTCGCGAATTGCGTATGAAGGATGTCTTCGAAATCTATTCGCTGAGGGCGGTTTATGAAGGATTGGCGATCCGGCTGGCCGTCATGAAGGCGACGGATGACGATGTTCGGGCGCTGCAGAGCTTCTATGAACAGATGAAAGCGAAGGTTCACGACGATTCGGTTTCATCTTTGCTTCCCGATTCTCTGCACATCCACCAAACGATTATCGAGCTCTCCTCGCACGAGCGGCTCATTGCGATGTACAGAACGATTTCCTTCCAGATCTCGCTCGTCAATCGTATTCTGGGCAGCGCTTCAACGAAGGAGAAGGAGGCCTGGCAGCACCTCGAGCTGATCGAGGCGTTAAGCAAGCGGGATCCGGATGAAGCGGAGAATGTGATGCGAAGCCATATTTACCGCTCCTATTGCGAATTTGCCGACATGAGGAAAGCGACTGATCCCGAATTTGATAATCGCGCCTGGTTCTAGTACAGGCGAGTGGATTCCAAAGCGAGGAGTGGACGTATTTGGAAGCGTTATTGAGTAAGAGTCTCTTTGCCGATTTGGATACGAGCACGTGGTTCTACAGCGGTGCGGAGACCCCTCCATTGAAAGGGGTCCATGCGGCGGTCGACGATTACTTGAAGCTTAGAAGCGACGGGCCGGGAGGCCGGGATCATAACAGCCTTATCGAAGCCTCATGCAAGGCGAACATCGCCAGGCTGCTCGGGGGTAAACCGGAGAACATCGGCTTTCTGTCGAACTCGTCGGAGATTATTTCCATGATTGCCGGCTCGATTGAGTTCCGGCCAGGCGATAATGTCGTGATCAATAACCTGGAGTTTCCTTCCGGCGTTCTGCCGTGGCTGATGCTGAAGGAACGGGGAGTCGAGGTGCGGGTCGTCCCTCACCGGAACTGGCAAATTGCTCCGGATGATATCCTGGCCGAGGTGGACAGCCGCACCCGGCTGGTCATGGCGAGCCACGTCAGCTACCTGTCCGGGGCGAGGCTCGATTACCGCTCCCTGTACGAATGCCTGAAGCATACGGATACGCTGCTGCTGCTGGACGCCACGCAATCGCTGGGTGCCGTTTCCGTTGACATGAATGCCTCCGACTTCGTGGTATGCAGCTCGTATAAGTGGCTGCTGGGGTTGCACGGCCTCGGGATTCTCGCCGTGAATCCTGCCCGGTTGTCAGGCTTTATTCCCCGCACCATCGGCTGGCGGAGCGTTGCGGATATGTTCAGTCCTCAGCGCTATAACCAATACGAATTATTCGCGGACAGCCGGCGGTTCGAGACCGGATACCCGAGCTACCCTACCGTATATGCGCTTGAATTCTCGACGGGACTCCTCTTACAGGCGGGCATCGACCGCGTTGAGGAGCATATTTTGCAGCTTGGAAGCGAGCTAACCGGCAGGCTCATGGAGAAGGGCTATGAGGTTATGACTCCGCATGAACCTAAGCACCGCGCGGGCAATATTTGCGTCGTATCCGGCCAAGGCGCCGAAATCGCGGAGATGCTCCGGAAGGAGCGTATCTATTTGTGGGGGGGCGACGGCAGATTTCGCGTATCGATTCATGCGTTCAACGACAGCGGCGATATCGAACGCTTGCTGCGCTATATATAAACCGGCACGTAAATGACCGGACATTCTCAGGCGCTATTGGAAGCGCGAACAAAGTATGAAATGTACCGCTATCTATGCAGGTATCATCAGGGCAGCAGCGAATATTATGAGGCAAATCACCACTTGACTGCTTGCAGTCAAGAATGTCGATTATATCTGAGCCATATGAAAGGTTGGATGAGGATGAGCTTAAGAATCGGATTTATTGGAGTAGGCGGCATCGCCTCGCTTCATATCGAAAGCTTGAAGCGGATCGATGAAGCGGAGATCGTATCGGTCTACGATGTGAGCCCGGAGAATGCGGCCAATGCTGCGGAGCGCACCGGGGCGCAGGTCATGGACAGCGCGGAGGATGTTCTGGATCCGGGCCGGATCGATGCCGTGTACATCTGCACGCCGCAGTTCGCCAGAGGCAATCTGGAGGAGCTCGCGGCCAAGCGGGGCATTCATCTGTTCGTAGAGAAGCCGCTCGGATTGAATGTAGAAGAGGTGCTTCAGAAGGAGAAGGCGATTCTCGAATCGGGCATTATTCATTCGGTAGGCTACTGCCTTCGTTATCTGGATACGGTCCAGCAGGCCAAGGCCTACTTGAACGGACGCCAGGCGCATTTGATCCAGGCTTATCGGTTCGGCGGCTCTCATCCGGCACGCTGGTGGCATCAGCTGGATATGTCCGGCGGGCATCTGGTGGATGCCGTCACGCATCAGGTGGACATGATCCGTTATCTGGCCGGCGAATTCCAAGAGATCGAAGCCAAATTCGGGCGCGTGTCCTTCGACCGGCAGCAAGCTCAAGGAACCATCTACGACGCGGGAGCGATTACGTTCTCGATGGAAGGGGGGACGATCGGCAGCATCACGGAATCATGTCTGTCGGTTCACCATTCCTCCTCCGATGTCAAATTGTTCGGTCCCGATTTCTTCGTCCATCTGAGCAACAACGGCTTCACCTTAACCATTGTGGACGAGAATCAGAATGAGACCGTAACGTCTGCGGTGGAACCTTATTTCGAGCAATCCAAAGCGTTTATCGATGCCATTATCCGCCATACGCAGGAGCCGGTCTTAAGCAGCTACAGCGACGCCGCACGGACGCTCGCCGTAACGCTCGCCGCCAACCGGTCGTCTGTCGAGCACACCGCTTTGCAGCTCTAATGGGATCCATGATGAAATAAGGCCTCCGGCCAGATCAGAGGGAGTGAATCGTCGATGAGAAAAGAAATTATTAAAACCGATAAAGCGCCGGTACCAAGCGGTAAATATTCGCAAGCGGTCAAGCTTGGCGACATGGTCTATGTGGCGGGCACCTGCCCGTTCGATCTCGAAACCGGGGCGGTGCTGCATCCGGGGGATATCGGCAAGCAGACGCATGTCGTTCTGACGTATATCGAGGAAATATTGCGGGCTGCAGGAACGTCGCTGGAGCATGTCGTTAAAGTGACTTCGTTTATTGATGAATTGGATGATTTCGGGATCTATAACGAAGTGTACGGGACGTTCTTCAAGGAGGAGCCGCCTGCCCGGAGCACCTTCGAAATCGTCAAATTTCCGCGCGGCATGCGCGTGGAAATCGAGTGCATCGCCTATATTCCATCATGATCCGGCTTCACGAAGGCATCTTCATGGTTGGCAGCGGCAAGCATGGCGCCCAGCTTACCCATTCCATCGATTGCAATGTCTTCGTATTGGATGGAGGCGGAGGGGAATTCGCGCTGATCGATGCCGGAGGAGGCGTGGAACCGGAGCGGATCGTGGCGAATATGGAGCGGATCGGCATTGAGCCCGGTCAGATCCGGTATTTGCTCCTGACGCACGCTCATGGCGATCATGCCGCAGGAGCCGCTTTTTTTCATGAGCGGTACGGGATGCAGGTCATTGCGTCCAAGGAAGCTGCGCCGTGGATTGAGAACGCGGACAGGGAGAAGATCAGCTTGAATGCTGCGGTCAGAGCCGGCGTTTATCCGGCTGATTATGAATTCAGAGCTTGTCCGGTGGAGCGGCAAGTTTCCGAGTATGACGAGATCGTCATTGGGAGCACCGTGCTGCGCGTGCTCGATACGCCAGGGCATGCACGAGGGCATATCGGATTCATGATGGAGCGAGGCGGGAGGAGGCTGCTGTTCGGCGGCGATTCTGTTTTTGCCGGAGGGAAGGTCGTAATCCAGAACATATGGGACTGCAGCATACAGGATTATGCGGCGACGGTCGCCAAACTGCAGCAGCTGCGCATCGACAGCTTATTTCCGGGGCATGGGGTATTCCTCGCCGATGAGGCCTGGAAGCATATCGACTTGGCTCACGGGTATTTCGAACGGCTGGAAATTCCTCCGAATTTGTAATCATCGCAAACGAAGCCCACTGAAAAGGAGCGCGTACAGATGAACAAAGCAAGAGTCGGAATCATCGGCTTGGGCAGATGGGGGATGTGCCATCTTGAAGCCTATAGCTCACTTGCGCAAGCGGAAGTCGTGGCCGTCTGCGACAGCTCGGAGGAGCGTCTGGAGATAGCCGGCAGGGAATACGGAATCGAGCATCGTTACTTGAATGCCGATGAATTGCTGCAGCGGGACGACCTCGATCTGATCAGCGTGGTGACGATTGAACACGCCCATCTGGATCCGACCGTGAAAGCGCTTCGATCCGGGAAGCATGTTCTGGTAGAGAAGCCGGTCGCGATAGACCCTGGTGAAGCCAGAGCGATGCAGGCGGCTGCGGCGGAGAGCGGCCGGCTGCTCATTCCCGGGCATCTGCTGCGCTTTGACCCCCGTTATGCGGCGATTAAGGCAGCAATCGGGACGGAACGGATCGGCCGGCCGGTCAGCATGTACATGAAGCGTGCCCGCGAACAGTTTCTCTTCGAGACGTTCCAGCGTACGCACACCGTATACGAGCTGATGATTCACGACTTGGATCTGGCCATCTGGTACGCCGGGAGCCGCGTCAAGAGCGTCAGAGCCTACGGAAGAAGCGTATCCGGAGCTGCAGCTCCCGAAGTGCTGTGGGCGAACCTGGAGTTCGAGAACGGCACGCTTGCTGTGCTGCACAGCAATTGGATGACGCCTAACGCGGCGGGCATTGAGATTGCGGATGCGATCGAGGTCATCGGCACGCATGGAACCGCGCAATTCGAGACAAGCAATACCGGCCTGCAATTTTGGAGCAGCGCCGGAAGATTCTCGCCGGATATGAATATCCACACGACGCTGCATGGACAATCCATCGGGAGCTTGCGCGAGCAGCTGACCTACATATGCCGCTGCATCGCACGGGGCGAATCGCCGGACGTCGTGTCGTTTGCCGATGCCGTTCATGGCATCGAAGTCGCCGACGCGATCGCAGCTTCCTGCGCGTCAGGACGCGATATCGTGCTGAGCGCGCAGCCCCCTGCATCTTAGCGATTCGCAAGCGCGCGTAATATCAGGCTATGGATTCGAATCGATAACGGCCGATGCCAGGAGCGGGCTCTGATCCTTATCGGCCGCAATGGAGGCTTTACGGAATGGTACTCGAACTGCAAACGGAGCAAGGGCGCCCGGCCCTGTCTTTTCCGCACTTTCCGACACGCATGCAGGCCGTCATATGGCGCAATTGGGGAATGGTCCCGCCGTCGCGGATCGCCGATGTGATGAAGGCGACGGAAGAGGAAATCGTTGAAGCTGCCGCCGGGCTGGGGCTTGGCGAATCGCAGGTTAAGGATGCCAAGTGGCTTGAGCGGGGGTATATCACAATCATTCGGGCCAATTGGCATTTGCTGCCATATGAGCAGCTTCTTCAGCTGCTTGGATGGACGGAGGAGAAGCTGGCTTTCACGTTGAAAGAGGATGACTTTCTATGGATCAAGCTGGGAAGCAGCAAGCCTTGGGCCGAGCCGGTGATTTACAGGCCGCTGACTCCTGAGGAACGGGCTCAGACGGCTTATATAAGCGAAATAGTTTCTGAATATGGTTCTGCCTCCCAGGAGGGCGCTGCCGGATCGGAAGCTGCCGAGCGGCCGTTCGATTTTCTGCATCGTTATAAGAAAGAAACGGCACGCCGCAGCAAACCGGAACGGATGCCGGAGCTAGGCGGAATTCAGATGGATATCCCTTGGACGATTGTAATTCCTGACGATCATCCGATTCTGGAATCGATGGTTGAACGATTCGTCTTGAGGCATGAGTCGGCCTGGGGGGCGAAGTGGAGAATTCATGTCTCTTCTGCCTCCTCCTCTCCGCCGGATCCAGAAGGCGCTGTTCTTGAGATCGTCATCGATGAAGGAGGAACGGTTGCCGCCGACGAGACCCATACGATTTCGGCTGCGGATCGGGCAATTACCATTCACGCTGGCGCCGAACCTGGCATCATGCGGGGTCTGCAATGGCTGGAGCAGCAGATGCGCAAACGCGGCGCCCCCTATGTGTTGAAAGGCGAATTCAGGCGCGCGCCCAGAATGCAGTTCCGCTACATTTACTCGTACAGCGCCGTATATGGCGATCCGCTCCTTGAGCCGGAATTGAATCCGTTTCCGGATGATCTGCTTGAGCGCCTCTCGGATGCAGGCATTAATGGCGTCTGGCTGCAGAGTGTCCTGTACAGCCTTGTCCCGTGGGAGGATGCGCCGGAATTATCGGCCGGCTGGGAGAGACGGCTCGCCAGTCTGCGCGCACTCGTAGAACGGGCGGCACGCTTCGGAATCGGCGTCTACTTGTACTGCAACGAGCCGAGATCCATGCCGCTGTCCTTCTATGAAAGCCAGCCCGATTGGAAGGGACATATCGAAGACGGCCATGCGTCGATGTGCACCTCAAGCCCGGGTGTTCTGGAACTGCTGCGGAATGGGGTTTCACGGCTATTCCGCGAGGTTCCTGGCCTTGCCGGTATGTTCACGATAACAATGTCGGAGAACTTGACGAATTGTTACTCCAGAGCGCCCGGAGGTCTGACGAATTGTCCCCGCTGCAGCAAGAGAACCCGAAGCGACGTAGTCGCAGAAGTGAACCGTGTCATCGCGGAAGGAGCGCATCGCGCGCAGCCGTCGGCACGCATTATTTGTTGGGCTTGGGGGTGGGCGTATGAGGATATTCCATCGATTATCGAACAGCTGCCCGAGAACGTTACGGTCATGTGCAACAGCGAAGAGGCCATTCCGACGAATGTCGGCGGCGTGAAGGGAGAGGTTATCGACTATTCCATATCGGTCGTCGGTCCGGGCGAGAAGGCGCTGCGAAGCTGGCGGCTGGCGCAATCGCGGGGTCTGCGGACAGCGGCCAAGGTACAGTTCAACAATACGTGGGAGTGCTCCGCCGTGCCGTTTCTGCCCGTCTTTCAGCTTATTGAGGAGCACCTGGGCCGTCTGAACGAGTCGGGCGTCTCGGGATTAATGCTGAGCTGGACGCTGGGCGGATATCCGTCGATCAATTTGGAGATGGCTTCCGAATATTATTGGGAATCGGATTCGGAATCGAAGGCCGGAATCGAAGAGCTGCTGGCCGGCAAATTCGGCCGCAGAGCCGGGAAGGCGATCGCGGAAGCTTCCGATGCGTTCAGCAGCGCGTTCCGCGAGTTTCCGTTCGGCATCAATACCGTCTATTTTGCACCGCAAAATTACGGTCCTGCCAATCTGCTGTACATGCAGCCAACCGGCTACGCGGCGACGATGATCGGCTGTCCCTACGACGATCTGCCAGCATGGAGAAGCTTCTACCCGGAGGCCGTCTTTGCGAAGCAGTTCAAGAAGCTGTCCAGCGGATGGAAGAAGGGGCTTCATCGGCTGGAACGGGCCAGAAAGAATCTTCTGCCCGGCACGGAGCGGGAATTCGATGATCTGATGAATGCGGCTTCGGCGGCTTATCTGCATTTTAGAAGCACCTATTCCCAAATCACCTTCGTCATAAGCCGGAACCGCTATCTTAAGGCGAGAAGGCCGGGCACCCGGCTTGAGGCCGGAAGGAAGCTGATGGCGATCGCCCAAGAGGAAGCCGATCACGCCATGCAGCTGATGGAGCTGTTGAAGCGGGATTCAAGAATCGGGTTCGAAGCAAGCAATCATTATTATTACACCGTTCAGGATTTGATCGAGAAGCGGCTGAACTGCCGCCATATCACGAACCAGCTGCAGCAGGCGGCCATTGAAGCCGCCGCAGACGAATATAGCGGTTATGGGCAAGGCGCCATACGGAAGGGGAATAAACATGAACGCATTGGTATGGGTAGCGAATGAGACGATGCAGTGGGAGCCGCGGCCGGATCCGGTTCCGCTGCCAAGCGAAGTATTAATTCAAGTAAAGGCAGTTGGCATATGCGGGTCCGAAATCGAAGGGTATTTGGGACATAACAGCCTTCGGATTCCCCCATTGGTTATGGGACATGAATTTTGCGGAGAAATCGTCGGTATGGGATCCGAAGTATCCGGCTTGCGGGCCGGTCAGAAGGTCGTCGTCAATCCGCTTCTCTTCTGCGGACAATGCCGTTCCTGCATGAAGGGACTGACTCAGCTGTGCGAAAAGCGCAATATTATCGGCATTCACCGGTCAGGCGCATTCGGCGAGCTGGTATCCGTTCCGGCGCAGGCCGTCGTCCCTGTTCCGGACTCGATAAGCCCGTTCCGGGCCGCGCTGTCCGAGCCGCTGGCCTGCTCGCTTCGCGCGACGAAACGGGCGATGGCGGGACATTCCTTGCCGAATGTCCTTGTGTTCGGCGCCGGAGGAATCGGACTATTGTGCGCCATGTCTGCCCGAATATTGGGTGCCTCCAAGATCGCGATCGTCGACCGCAATCCGGATCGACTGGCCATGACGAAGCGTCTCGCGCTTGGCGAGGTTATCAATTCGGCAGCGGAGGATATCCGTTCGAAGGCCTTAGAGCTGTTCGGGGGCGAGGGCGTAGACGTCGTTATTGATGCGGCCGGGTTCCAGGATACGCGGGATACGGCGGTTCGGCTGTTGAATTCGGGCGGCACGCTTATGAATATCGGCCTCGGCATCGACGATACGTCGCTGCCGATGAACCATCTGACACGGCAAGAAATCACGATCCTCGGTTCGTTCTGTTACACCCGCGAGGATTTCAGCGATGCGGTGGCGCTGCTTGTTAGCGGACGAGTCACGGAGGAAGGCTGGACGGAAATCAGGCCGCTGTCCGAAGGCGGCAATGCCTTCGCGGAGCTTGTATCCGGCCGCGTTCATCATGGAAAGATCATTCTGGATCCTGCCTTGTAAGCGTGCAGAGGGGGACGGGACGTTGACCGACTGCCGTCATCCAGCGCAACGCCGCGCCCTGGTTACTGTGCGAGGTTGTGACAAGCTCCGCTTCCACTTTATCAAGGATACGAATGAACGCGGTTATTTGAACCCATCAGCCCGGAAGCGATTCCGGGTTTTTCGTCTTTGGCGGATATCCCGTCAAGGATGCGGATAAGGTGAGGCTCCATGCTTTGCCGGATACAACGGATTTCATGGCTTATGTGCTATAATGTTGGCAGTGAACATATAAGCGATAAGAGAATGAAACGGGATGGTGTACTTATGCAACCTCGCATACAAGCTTTGTATGAATATATGAACGACCAATCGATGGACGCGCTGCTGGTCACGCTGCCGGCCCATATCTTCTATTTGACAGGATTTCGGAGCGAACCGCATGAGCGTTTTCTTGGCCTTGTTCTGGTGAAGGGGGAATCGCCGTTCCTGCTCGTTCCTGCGATCGATCTGGAAGCGGCACAGGCGGCGGCCAATCATATTCCTCATATCCATACGCACTCGGATACCGATAATCCGTACGAAGTGCTAAGCAAGCTGCTGCCCCGCACAATAGGTAAGTTCGGGCTCGAGAAGAGCCACCTGACGGTGAGCCGCTTCGAAGCGCTTACGGCTGCCTGCGGCGCGCGGGAATACGCCGATATTGACGAGGCGCTGCGAGCAATGCGCGTCATTAAGTCGACCGAAGAAATAATCGTTATGCGAAGAGCGGTGCGGATGATCGAAGATGTGCTGCAAGCCGGGATCGCACACGTACGACCGGGCGTCAGCGAGCTGGATCTGGTCGCGGAGCTGGATTACCGGATGAAGAAGCTGGGCGCCGACGGTCCTTCGTTCGACACGATGGTGCTGGCAGGCGAGAAATCGGCACTGCCGCATGGCATACCGGGCGACCGGAAAGTGCAGAACGGGGAACTGCTTCTATTCGATCTTGGCGTTTATCTGGATGGATATGCTTCGGATATTACGCGAACGTTCGCAGTCGGCGATATTGACGATAAGCTGAAGGATATTTATGAGACGGTGCTTGCCGCTAACCGGAAGGCAATTGAAGCGGTGCGTCCGGGCGTGACGCTCGCAAGCTTGGACCGCGCTGCACGGGATACGATCGCATCCAGAGGCTATGGCGAATACTTCATGCATCGGCTTGGCCATGGGCTTGGACTCGATGTGCATGAATATCCGTCCGTACATGGACAGAATGAGGAACGGCTTGCAGCAGGCATGGCGTTCACCATTGAACCGGGCGTCTATGTGGCAGGACTGGGCGGTGTGCGTATCGAGGATGATGTGATCGTAACCGAGGACGGCGTTGAAGTGCTGACGTCTTTCCCGAAAGAGCTTACCGTGATTGGTTAGCGATATATCGACTGAGCAAGAGCAGCCTTTCAAACGCGGAGGGATCTTATGGACAGTTGGTTCGGTATTCATACTGAGGCTGTGTTCAAGGCTTATTCGCCTTCCCACATTGCCGTTCTTGCCGGCTTCGCAGGATTGATCATCCTGCTGTATCTTTCCCGTCAATGGCTTCGCCGGGGACGTAGAAGCCGGTATGGCCGATATGTCCTGGCTGCGGTTCTTGTTCTCTCCGAAGCCGCTCTTAATCTCTGGTATATGGCCAATGACGTTTATAGTCCAAAAGATACGCTGCCGCTTGAGTTATGCAGCATATCCTTGTACCTATGCATCTTCATGCTGCTGTTCAGAAGCCGGATCGCCTTTCAAATCGCATACTTTGCGGGAATTGGCGGAGCGATTCAGGCACTTCTGACGCCAGCGCTATATTATGGGTATCCGCATTTTCGGTTTATTGAATTTTTCGCAGCCCATATTGCCATCATTCTGGCTGTCCTCTACATGGTGTGGGTGGAAGGGTTCCGTCCAACGTGGAAATCGATCCTTCTGACGATGTGCTTTCTGAATGTGCTGCTCGTTATCGTCTCGCTCATTAATTTTATCACCGGCGGGAACTACATGTTTCTGGCGAGAAAACCGGATACGGCGTCTCTTCTGGATATTCTTGGACCTTATCCCTGGTATTTGCTGTCGCTTGAGGCCGTTGCATTGGTCCTCTTTCTTATTCTATATGCGCCTTTTGCCGCTTCGCCCCGGAATAAGGGCAAGCATGCGGATCGGCGCAGTGTTAAGGATATGGGCGAATAGATGCTCCTGCGCAGGCCCGCAGCCGTTCTTTCTAACGAGAGAGCGGCTGTTTTTATTGGCTGAATCGATTTGCCGAGATTACGGGCAGACGACACTTTTTTGATATGCAAAAGCGAAAATGTTGTATATCATTTCATGTCCAACTTGAACTATAATGAGGCCAAATCTAGGAAAGCAGGTGCATCAGAAGTGAGTAAGAAACTACGTTGGGGAGTAATCGGCTGTGCCGGTATTGCGGTAGGCTCCGTAATTCCGGGCATCAAACAATCCGAAACAGGCGAGGTAACCGCCATTGCCAGCCGCGGTCTGGAGAAAGCGCAGCAGACGGCGGCTAAACTCGATATTCCCAAAGCCTATGGAAGCTATGAAGAGATTCTACAGGATTCCGATATTGATGCTATATATATCCCGCTGCCGAACCATCTGCATATGGAATGGAGCATTCGTGCGATGGAAGCGGGCAAGCACGTCCTCTGCGAGAAGCCGATCGCGCTTAACGCGGCAGAGGCGCAGAAGATGGCGGATGTCAGCAAGAAAGCAGGCGTACATCTGGCAGAAGCGTTCATGTACCGGTTCCATCCGCGCTATGACCGCATAAAGGAAATTATCCAGTCTGGGGAGATTGGCGAGCTTCGCGGCATTCATAGTACATTCACGTTCAACAATGCGGGTGACAGCAAGAATGTGCGCTATCGCAAGGAATGGGGCGGCGGTTCGATCTATGATGTCGGCTGCTATCCGCTCTCCGCGGCTCGCCTGCTGCTGGACGCCGAGCCTGAAGCGGCAACCGTGCATGCCCTGTTGTCTCCGGAGCATGACTACGTCGATATGATGGCATCGGGTGTGGTTGAGTTTCCGGGAAGCGTCGCGCTTACGTTCGATTGCGGGATGTGGGCGGCGTTCCGCAATACGCTGGAGGTGCTCGGTACGGAAGGACGGATTGAAGTGCCTTCGGCCTTTATCGGCGACGCGAGCTTTGTTGTCCATACGAGGGACGGCAGGCGGGAAGAGCAGCAGCCGGCACTGAATCAATATGCGCTGCAAGCGGATAACTTTGCCCGTGTCGTATGGGGCGAGCAGCCAGCAAGGTTCGCGCCGGAGGATGCAGTGGCCAATATGAGAATCATCGACGCTTGTTTGGAATCAGCCGAAACGCGTAAACGCGTTGAACTATAGAAGGGGGACAACAGAAGATGAAGACGATTGATTTGCCAGGGTTGAAGCAGGGCGTATCCCGCCTGATCATGGGGTCGGATTATTTCTCTCCGGACGTGTACGAGCTGGTATGTACGAATATGGATGCGTTTACGGCAATCGGGGGCAACACGGTCGATAGCGGGTTTATCTACGGCGGAGGCAAGAGCGAGCAGGCGATCGGCATGTGGATGGAAGACCGGAAGAACCGCGACCGCTTCAATGTCTGGACGAAAGGCGCTCATCCCGACCATAACGGCTCCCGCATGTCCAAGGCAGCCATCGAGGAAGAGCTGAAGATCAGTTTGGAACGGCTTCGTACGGATTATATCGACGTCTACGCGCTCCATCGCGATGATGTGAATGTACCGGTCGGCGCGATTCTGGAATGGCTGAACGAGCATGTGGAAGCGGGCCGGATTCTTGCCTTCGGCGGATCCAACTGGTCCACGGAGCGTCTTGAAGAATCGAACCGCTATGCAGCCGAGCATGGTCTGCGGGGCTTCGACTTCAGCAGTCCCAACCTGAGCCTTGCCAAAGCGAAAGAGCCTTACTGGGCCGATTGCGTGAGTGTGGATGATGTGGCGCTTGCTTGGCACGAGCGTTCAGGGCTGCCGATCTTCTCCTGGTCCTCGCAAGCCCGCGGATTCTTCACCGGCCGCTTCACGCCGGACGATCACTCCGACGCCGATTTGGTACGCGTGTTCTACAATGACGCCAACTGGGAGCGTTATTACCGCGCCGAGAAATTGGGTAAAGAGAAGGGTGCTTCAACGATTCAGATCGCGCTTGCCTATGTGCTCAATCAGTCGTTCCCGACAGCGGCCATTATCGGCCCGCGGAATGAAGCCGAGATGAAGTCTTGTCTAGAAGCGACGCATATTCAACTGTCCCAGGAGGAAATACGATGGCTGGATCTGAGAACGCCTTAATCGAGCTTTGGCCTGAAGGAGCTCCATTTGCAGAAGGAGCGGGCGACGAGGACCGTCCGGCGATTACGCCCTACTTGGCCCAGTCGGGCGGTCCCGGAGCGGTAATCGTCTGTCCCGGAGGCGGCTACGGCATGCGGGCGGATCATGAAGGAGAACCGATCGCAAAGTGGCTGAACCGTCTTGGGATCCATGCATTCGTGCTGCGCTATCGCGTGGAGCCCTACCGGTTCCCAAGTGCGCTGACGGATGTTCAACGGGCGATCCGGTATGTCCGTCATCGCGCAGAGGAGTGGGGAATCGATCCGGGCAAAGTGGGCGTGCTCGGGTTCTCCGCAGGCGGCCATCTGTGTGCGACCGTGGGAACCCATTACGATCTGGGGCTGCCGAATGCAGCCGACCCGATCGACCGGCAATCCTGCCGTCCGGATCTGATGGCCCTCTGTTATCCGGTCATTACGATGCAGCCGCCATATACGCATCAAGGCTCGGTGCACAACCTGCTCGGACCCGCTCCGGAGGAGCGGATGATCAAGCTGCTCAGCAACGAGCTGCAGGTGACGGCGGATACGCCGCCGGCATTTCTATGGCATACGTCGGACGATGAAGCCGTGCCGGTCGAGAACTGTCTCCTCTTTGCCTCCGCGCTGCGGAAGTCTGGCGTTCCGTTCGATCTTCACGTGTACGAGAAAGGTCAGCATGGTCTCGGACTGGCCGAGCATGACGAGCATGTTGCCAATTGGACAACCGTTTGCGGCTTGTGGCTGAAGCGCTACGGCTTCGCCGGTTAGAAGCGGCTTATGGCGGCATACGGCTTGGCTCGATAAGCGAGCGGCGATGTGCAAGGTGTCCCTAGGTACTCCAAATACGCGGCGCGATAACTGCCTGACGGCGGTCGGCCGACTGCATGTCAACGGCTGCACGGTTCAATGTTGAACTGTGCAGCCGTTTGTCGTATTGGGACCCGCTGCGTCCCTCGGTAACGGACAACTGATGCCGGCTTTCCTTGGGCACGGGCGTGAAGCAGACAACGCTAGCCGACCCGTTCATGCGCGGATCGGCTGGTTCCGCGCTGTAAGGCCCAAAAACAGCGTTACAGGCAAAGGGCGAGGGAAGAAGCAGGCTGTAAGTCCGTTTTAGGGCGTTACAGCGGATCGAAATCACGGGGAAGCGAGCGTAAACGGGCCACAAGCGTCAGCCAAGCCCTTCAGATCGCCCGCCAACCAACACTCATCCCCCTCAGACCCTCTTGCGAATTTCGGAAGGTGTGGCGGCTTTCATCTTTTTAAAGATCCGGCCGAAGTAGGTCATGTTGGAGAAGCCGACATTGCCCGCGATTTCCGTCACCGGCAGATCGGTTTCCAGCAGCAGCCGCTCGGCTTCATTGATCCGCAGCAGATGCAAATATTCGATCAGCGTCTTGCCGGTCACCTGTTTAAATACCCGGCAGAAGTGATTGGGGCTTACATTCACCATCCGTGCCGCTTCACTTACGCTGAATGAGTCCATATACCGGCTGCGAAGCACATGCAGCAGCTGCGAGAGATCATGGCCTCTGTGAACGCGCGAACCGGACGTGTTCGCATACTGCTTCGCATAGCGGAAGAACAAGCCGAACACCCGGAGAAGCTCGGCTTTCACGAGAAGCTCGTAACCGGGGGCCTTCCGTTCAAACTCCGACAACAGACGGGAGAACGATTCATTGATTTGTTCGATGAACGGATCCGTCTTCTTCATCGTCCTCGGCCATTTCAACCGCTGCTGCAGATAAGGCAGAAAATAATGATGCTCCGTAATATCCAGGCCGCTTCCGCGTACGAGCGCTTCATTGAACACGATGCAGACCAGCTCCGTGTCCGGCTCAAGGCTCGTGGCGCCGTGCAGCTGCTTGGAGTTGACGAATGCAAGCTCCCCTTGATGTAGCTGCTCGTAATCCGCATCAATTTGAATACGGGTCCTGCCGGACTTGACGAAAATCCATTCCATGTGATCATGCCAGTGCAAATGAATGCCGCCAACGAAAAAAACGTTAATCGGAAACGCCTGATCGGGGATGAACGTATTTTCCTTCAATGGACTGACCGTCATCTCTTGTCCTTTCGTATCATACAATTCTATCGCGGTTATTCCTGATTGTACGTTAGTAAACGTAAACATAGGATCTGAATCGTAAGATTGTATGAATAAGTCGTAATTTTGATTCTAGTATACATGTTACCTGTTTTATACGATAGAGTGAATAGCTCGGCAGGTGCTTCATGCCTAATCGGGCATGTTCCAGCCGGGCTTAGAATGGAAGGGAGCATGCATATGAATAAACATCGCATCATCGTTGCCGGCTGCGGGTCGATGTCGAACGTCTGGCTAGACTACGCAGCGCAGCGGGAAAATGCAGAGATCGTTGGACTTGTCGATATATTCGAGGAAAGCGCCATAGCAATGGCCGAAAGAAGGGGACTGCAGGTCCCTACGTTTACGGAGCTGCAGAAAGCGATTGAAGAGACGAATGCCAACCTTGTGTTCGACGTGACCGTTCCGGCCAGCCATAAGCAAATCGTAACGACCGCGCTGGAAGCCGGCTGCAATGTATTCGGCGAGAAGCCGATGGCGGAATCGCTTCAGGATGCCCGGGAGATCGTCAGAACGGCAGAGCAGAGCGGCAAGCGATATTCGGTAATGCAGAATCGCCGTTATTTGAAACGGATTCGCCCGCTTCGCGACTTTCTGGCTTCCGGAACGATCGGAACGATCGGCTCGGTACATGCCGATTTTTTCATAGGCGCTCATTTCGGCGGGTTTCGCGACATCATGGATAGCCCGCTCATCGTCGATATGGCGATCCATACCTTCGATCAAGCCCGGTTCATCAGCGGCGCCGATCCGGTATCGGTCTATTGCCACGAGTTTAATCCCCCGGGGTCCTGGTACAAAGGGAATGCATCCGCTGTCTGCATCTTCGAAATGAGCGACGGCTCCGTATTTACGTACAGGGGTTCCTGGTGTGCGGAAGGACTGAATACAACGTGGGAAGCGGATTGGCGCATCAATGGCAGCCAAGGCTCGGTCATGTGGGATGGGGCTAACGAGCCGATATGCGAGGTTGTGGATGACAGCAAGACGCCGGAGTTTATTCGCGCGATGAAGAAGATGAAGGTGACCGATGTCTGGGATGGACGGGAAGGGCATTACGGCTGTCTGGACGAAATGTTTGCCGCGCTTGAATCGGGAAGACCGGCAGAGACCGATTGCACGGACAACATCCAAAGCGTCGCAATGGTATTCGGTGCTGTGGAAAGCGCCAGAACAGGCCGGAAAGTGATGCTGTAAGCACGATAAGAAAAGAGCGTGGACCGCTCGCATGTGCTTGTGTCCGCGCTCTTTTCGCTTCATATGACACCGCTCGTTACAGTAAATCCATAATCGGGCGTACGATCGGCAGAAGGAAAATATTTTTCAAGGCTGCCTGCCATACGTTCAAGCTCTTGGCCGGTTCAATGCGAACCGTCTCAAATTCGTCATACGTAATCGAATCGGTATAAAATCCATAAGTGCCTTGGCGTAAATAATCATGCATCTTGTTCGTATCGTTAATCGTATGGACATAGGTTTTGACGCCGGCCCGTTTCAACTGCTTCAAAAAATAAGACTTCGCAAGCGTCTCCGGCATCGTTACCGCATCGATGCGGGAGTTGTCCTTCACGAAGGAGAGCACCTGCTTCTGAGTGTCCGGTGACATATACAGCGTATAAATATACGAAGGGAACTGGAACATCGCGTCTACCTGATGATACATGTTTTGGTTGTAAACCTGGGGAATCACCCTCTGCAGCAGGGAGAGATCCTCGCCGGCTGCCGTTATCATCGCTTGGAACTGCTTCTCGACAAGCTTCGAATCCATGTCTTTCGTGTCGGTAATAAAATAGACGTCTGGATATTTCTTCAATAGCCCTAACAGTTCTTCGAAATCGAGAATCTGGTACGACTTATGCACCTTGAGCGATTTGATCGCCTCGCGCGTCAACGGCTTGCCCTCCAAGCCTTCGGGCGGCGCCTCTTGCTCGAACCGCTTGTACAGATAGGGCTCCCAATCATGGCGGGATATTAAATAGTTGTCGGACGTCAGCTGCAGGTCGACCTCGAACAAGCGGTGTCCCTTCCCGTAATTCAGCTCGAAAGCCTCCAGCGTATTCGTATACGTATAGGAATCGATTTCTCCGAGTCCGTGTGCCACGAGCTCATAATTCGTCCATTCGGGCGCAGGGTCGCCATCTGTCGGATCCAGGGTTAGCGTGAACAGCAAGGACACGGAAATTAACAATTTCAAAAACATAAGGTTCCTCCGGCATCGCGTATTGCTTCTAAAAAAACCTGTATAGGCAAACGAAGCTATCTTCTCTATTGTCCTCTTTATATGATAATCTAATAGTATGAAAAAATGGAAGTAGGAGATGACAAAGTGAGACAATTTTCTGCTTATGAAGGTACATATCAGGGTGAAAAGGCCATTTGGCTGACGGCAGGTTCCTATGAAGCGGCTATTTTGCCTGAAATTGGCGGCAATCTTATCGCATTCCGCGACGTGGAGAATGGCTATCGTTTTCTGCATGAGCCAACGGAAGAGGAAATGCCTTCCTTCAAAGCCAGACCGATTATTCATGGCATTCCGGTGCTGTTCCCGCCTAACCGCTATGAAGACGGGAAATTTCCGTGGAAAGGAAAGACGTATCAATTCCCGGTGAACGAGCCGGACAGGGGAAACCACCTTCATGGATTCGTGTCCGATACGCCGTGGAAAGTGGAAGAGTTTGGCCATACGAATACCGGCAGCTATGTAACCGTTTCACTGACCGTGAATGAAGAGCACGCCGTTTACGCTTATTTACCGCATCTTTTTACCCTAAGGCTGACTTATACGCTAAGCGCCGACGGCCTGTCCCAGCGCGTATTCGTCCGGAATAACGGGCAGGACGAGATGCCATGTCTGCTGGCCTTCCATACTTCGGTTAACGCGCCGTTTGCACCGAACGGATCGGCGAAGGATTACCGCGTCAAGCTGACGATCGGGCAGCGCTGGGAGATGAGCGAGCGCATGCTGCCTACGGGCAAGCATCAGCCTCTTAAAGCGGAGGAAGAGCTGCTTCGGGGAGAAGGGGTTTATCCGTTCTTTGAAGAGATGGATAATCATTACACAGCTGTCACCCAGAACGGCCGGAACCGGATGGAGCTGACCGATACCGAGCTGGGCATTACGCTCGTTTATGACGTGGGAACCTCCTACAAGCAGTGGATGATCTGGAACAATTTTGCGACTGAGGGCTTCTTCTGTCCGGAACCGCAAATCAATCTGGTCAATGCTCCGAATACAGCTCAACCGGCTGAGGAAGCTGGATTGTTCAGCTTGGCGCCGGGCGAGATCTGGGAGGAGACGGCCCGCTTCTATGTAAAGTAAGGTTAGTCACGTATCGTATCTATTCGGCCTTTGACATTTATTGTCAGAGGTCTTATTCAATTGCAGCGGACCGGGAAACTTTGTGTGAGTGATGATTTGTAAAATTTTTACGAGCTAATTCATAAAGCAGCGATTATAATAAACTGAACCATTGTAATATAAATGAAAGAAATTTGTGGTAATTCGGTTTAATAATTGACGGATTAATTTTATAATGATACAAACACAGTTTATTCCCTGTTTATTGTGGGAAGGCCGGGAATAAGGCTTATAGAGGGAAAGCGAGGAGACGCCGGTATGACATCAAAAGAAAAACCCAGCTATATAACCGAGTCACATGAACTGTGTAAAAAAAATAATATACAAGCGGATGTCATGCCTATGTTTAATCAATTCTCCTCCGAGGAGCTGCAATCCAAGCTGGCCAAGTACGAGGAAATACTGGCCGTTACACAATATTTCATGGACAAGCTGTTGGAATCCATACCCGAACATATGCCTCTGCTGGTAGCGGTATGCGACCGCGATGCGACCATCCTGCAGATCGCCGGTGACGAGAACATCAAGAGCATGATGGACGAGGTCGGTTTCAAGGTCGGCGTAGGGTTTTCGGAAGAGATTACAGGGACGAATGTCGTCAGCTTGTCGCTGCGTCACCGGTCCCCGATTCAACTGATCGGCGAGGATCATTATCACGATATTTTTCACGGATCATCCTGTTATTCCGTTCCGTTCAAGTATTCCGAAGATGAGCGGATTATCGGATCGATCGCCATCATGACCACGGTGCACCAGCATAATCCGCTGTTCATCTGCATGCTGCAGACGACGGTGGATTCGATAGAACGCGAGCTCATGCTAAGGAGACAGAATAAGCGGCTCCACATCTTCAATCAAATCATCATGGAAACGAAGAAGAATGCCGCCATCCTGACGGACATGGACGGGATCATTACGGAGCTGAACGGTCCCGCTGCCACGAATTTCGGTCTTAGCCGCTTGGAATTGATCGGCCATTCTGCGTACCGCCTCCCCTATCTGGGTCATTACTTTCAAGAAGTTCTTCGCTCGGGCATGCGTTATGAAGATGTGGAAGTTCGCCTCGAGGATTACAATCTTGTGGGCTTGTTCGATGCCAACCCCATCGTAGACGAGAGCGGCTGTGTCATCGGCGCCTTCGGCCAATTCCGGGATATAACCGAGCGATACGAAGCGGAAGCGAAAATCAACTATATGGCGTATCATGACGAGCTGACATCGCTGCCGAACAGGCGAATGTTCATCCATGCGGCACAAGCCGAGATGGGCCACAGCGGGCGGGCGTCTAATGATCAGCTGGCGATTGTTTTTCTGGATATGGACCGCTTCAAGGTCGTGAATGACTCGCTGGGGCATACGGAAGGCGACCGTCTGCTGAAGCAGGTGGCGGCAAGGCTGAAATCTTCGATTCCGGATCAAGATGTCGTCGCACGAATGGGCGGCGACGAGTTTATGTTCTTGCTTAAGGGATTGAAGGACGAGGAAGAGATGCTGGGTATCGCAGATGGCATTCTGAAGTCGTTCGACAAGCCGTTCATCGTAGGCGGGAGCGACTTCCACGTGTCGGCCAGCCTGGGAATTGCGGTCTACCCGGCCCATGGGGAAGATATCGAAACGCTGATGATTCATGCGGACAGCGCGATGTACCAGGCCAAATCGAGCGGCAAGAACAAGATTACCGTATTCCATCCGCATATGCGGAATTTGACGAACGAGCAGCTTGCGCTGGAGACGGCGATGCGCAAGGCGCTTGAGTCGGATCAGTTCACGCTTCATTATCAGCCTCAGATTCAAATAAAGACCGGAAAGCTTATCGGCATTGAAGCATTGCTTCGATGGAACAGTCCGACGATGGGCGCTATACCGCCAAGCCGGTTTATCCCCGTTGCCGAGGAGACGGGACTCATTCTCCCTCTGGGCGAATGGGTGCTTAAGGAAGCCTGCCGCCAGAACAAAGCCTGGCAGGACGAAGGGTATCCGCCGGTCCGCGTCTCTATTAATCTATCGGCCGTTCAATTCATGAAGAATGATATGATCGATGCGATTAATAACATCCTGTCGGAAACGAAGCTGGATCCGAAGTACTTGGAGCTGGAAATCACGGAGACGATGACGATGGATGTGGCCAAGACCGTCGAGACCTTGAAGCAGCTTCGCGAGCTTGGCGTTCAGATCGCCATGGACGACTTCGGGACGGGCTACAGCTCGCTTAATCATCTCAAACGGTTCGGGCTGCACCGGTTAAAAATCGATCAGTCGTTCGTACGCGATATCATGACGGACAGCAACGATGCGGATATCGTCGGATCGATCATCTTAATGGCGCATCGTCTCGGATTGCTCGTCATTGCGGAAGGGGTCGAAAGCAAAGAGCAATTCGAGTTTTTACAGGCGCATCAATGCGATGAAGTGCAGGGCTTCTATTTCAGCAAACCGTTGCCGCCCGAGGAAGTGGTATTGCTGTTCTGACAGGTTGGTCATACGGCATGTTTTTTTCACGATGCGATTCTTAAAAACAGAGAGGAGTTGTCCCCGTGGAGAGTGTCGCAGCCTTGCTGGCTAAGCATTTTAAGAAATGGAATGTATCCCATATGTTCGGCGTTCCCGGAAAAGCAATTCTGCCGATCATCCAGGCAGCCGATCAGTTGGGCATTGAATTTGTACTGAGCGGCCACGAAGGGGCAGCCGGATTCGAAGCCGCCGGCTACGCCTGGGGGAGAAAGACGCTGGGGGTGTGTCTCGGCACATCCGGTCCGGGAGGAACGAATCTTGTAACCGCGGCTGCGCAGGCGAAAGCTTCCAACCTGCCGATTCTCATTATTACGGGTCATCCAACCATGGCAGGGACGGGAGTCGGGCTGGGTCAGGATGCATCGGCCTTCGGGACGGATATTGTAAAAGTGCTTGAGCCCGTTACCAAATTCAGCATGCGGCTGGAGAGAGCGGAGCTGCTGGAAATCTATTTGAGGCATGCGCTGGACAGCGCCTTTATCGGCGTGAGGGGGCCAGTGCACTTGTCCATACCGTTCGATGTATTCATGGAACGCATTCCTTCATTCGATATCGATATACCGCAAGCCCCGCTGATGTGGTCGAATAATTTGGAGGAAGTCGTCCAAGCGATCGAAGCGGCGGAGCGGCCGGTCATTCTCGCCGGCAAAGGCGTACATAGCGCACATGCTTATGCAGAGCTGCAGGAGGTTGCCGAGCGGTGGGACATCCCGGTCATGACGACCACCAGCGCTAAGGGGACGTTCCCGACCGGTCATCGGCTCTCGCTGGGCGGGCTCGGTCTCGGGGGAACGCCGCATGCCGACAAGTACCTGGAGGATGGCGTCGATCTGATGCTGGTGCTCGGCACCAAGCTTAGCGATATGACGCTATCGGGCTTCAATATGAAGACCATGCTGCCAGGCGCCGTCATCCAGTTCGATTACGATCCGATGTTCATCGGCAAAACCTTCACCTGCCCGACTCTGTCTGTGTTGGGCGACATCAAGGCGAATTTAAGGGGAATGCTCAACCGGCCGGTGAATGAGCAGCGGCAGGAGCAGACGCCTTTATCCGTACGCGTTCCCTATGTGGCTCCCTCCGATTCCAAGGGGCCTTTTATCGCAACCGGCGATGCCATTCGAGCTCTGCAGTCTGAGCTGCCGAGGGATACGGTCCTGTTCGGAGACTGCGGAAGCCATACGTTCTATGCGATTCGTGATTATTCCATCTATGAAGCGGGCACCTTCATCTTCGATAGTCTGTTCGGTGCTATGGGCCATGCGATCGGATATGCGGTAGGCGCGAAGCTGGCAAGGCCCGAGCTGCCGATCGTATGCTTGACCGGCGACGGCTGCATGCTTATGCACGGCACCGAAATTTCTACGGCCGTCAATTATAATGCGCCGCTGATCTTCGTGGTAATTAACAATGGGCGGCTGGACATGGTGGAGAAAGGGATGGTCAAGTATTTGGGAAAGGCGATCGGTGCCGTCTACAAGAAACCGATTGACGCCGCGATGTTCGGAGAGGCGCTCGGCGCGCGCGGATACCGCTGCTATACGGCCGAGGACATCCGCCAAGCGGTGAAGGAAGCGTTAAACTGCTCTTATCCATCTGTAATCGATATCATTGTAGACCCGCTGGAGACGCCTCCAACGATGAAACGATAAGGAGGAATCATCCATGCAGCATGAGAAGGAAGAAAGCCGGATGCAGGCGCACCGGCACCGTAAAGGGCTTGAAGTATTGGACGATATGATGGGTGCAAACGGTCAGATGGCGTATGAGCAGATGCGGAAGCTCCATCCCGATTTCGCCGAAATCTTAATCGGCCTGTTCGGCGATTTCTACTCCCGTCCCGTTCTGGACAAGAAGCAGAAGGCGCTGGTGACCTTAACGACGCTGATTACGCAGGGCGCGCTGCCACAGCTGCGGCTGCATACGAATACGGCATTGAATGCAGGGCTGACTGCGGATGAAATAACCGAAGCCGCCATTCAGTGCATCCCTTACGTCGGTTTCCCGACCGTCACGAATGCGCTTCAGGTCATGCAGGAAGTCATTCATTCACGCTCTATGAGCGAATAATACGGCGATTTACTGCGTACCCCTTAGAATGACGGCGGAATTTCTGGTATCCGATGTCGCTTCTAAGGGGTTGTTTATGCGTTCTATTGGGGCTAAGCTGTTAGTAGATGGAAATATATCGTTGCAGGCGGGAAAGTTGTTTATACTTGAATGTCAAAAACGGGAAGTGATTGCGCGTTGAAGTCACAGAGACTGCTTGTCGATTATTTAAGAGCAAACTGGCATTTTTATGCGCTGGCCGTCGGGTCAACGATGGTAGCGAACGTGATTCAGTCGTATTACCCGAGGCTGATCGGCAGCTTTACCGACCAGCTTCAGCTGGAACAATTGACGAAAGGACTGATAGTTGATTACAGTCTGCTGCTGCTTGGTGTCGGAATAGGCTTCGGACTGCTTGCCGGAGTTGGCCAGTATCTGATCATGCGTCTTGGCAGAAGGTTCGAATATTACACCCGGAACCGGCTGTTCGATCATTTTACCACACTGGGGGAGAGCTATTATTCCAAGCATGGCGTAGGCAAGCTGCTCAGTTACGTGATGAACGACGTCACGGCTGTCCGGGAATCGATCTCGGCCGGCGTGAACCAGACCGCCAATGCTACGATGCTCATTATATCCTCGCTCGTCATGATGCTGATCAGCTCCATTCCACCCTTGTTGATTGCCGTCTGCATGCTGCCGCTGATTGCAATCCCATTCATCGTTATTCGAATCGGACCGGTCATCAAGCAGCGGTCGCGTACCGTCCAAGAGTCGCTCGGACAGATGACCGAATCGGCGGAGGAACAGTTCGGCGGGATCCGGGTTACGAAGAAGTTCGCCGTAGAGCCGATCATGAGGCGGCGGTTCGGCGAAACGGTGGACCGGATTCGCGACAACCAGCTCAGCTTAGTACGGATATCCTCATTGTTTCAGGCCATCATCCCTTTTCTTGGCGCGATATCCGTTATCGTCACGTTGGCTTTCGGCGGTTATTTGGCGATACAGGGGCAGCTGTCGATCGGACAATTTGTAGCGCTTACATTGTATGTCCGAATGATGGTAGGCCCTCTGCAGCAAATTGGAAACGTCATCAATACGATGCAGCGGTCGAGGGCGTCCATGGAACGTCTTAACAACCTGCTGGGCATGAAAGGCGAGATCCAGGAATCGGAGCTTGCGAAAGCCGTTGCCTTGGACAGCACCGGTATTCGTATCCGACACCTCTCGTTCACTTATCCCGGCGCATCGAAGGAAACGCTTCATGATCTCAACCTGGATATTGCGCCTGGCAGCACGATCGGCATCATTGGCAAGACCGGCAGCGGTAAGACGACGCTCGTGAAGCTGCTGCTTCGTGTTTACGATCCGCCGTCCGATACCGTTCTGTTCGGCCATACGGATATCCGTGAGATGACGCTGGAGAGCTTGCGCAATCAGATCGGTTACGTACCCCAGGACGGCTTTCTGTTCAGTACGACGATACGGGATAATATCTCGTTTTTCCGCAGGGACTCTTCGATGGACAAAGTCGAGCGAGCGGCCAAGCAGGCGCAGATATACGGAAGTATTGTATCGTTCCCGGAGAAATTCGAGACGAAGCTCGGCGAGCGGGGGATAACGTTATCGGGCGGCCAGCGTCAACGGACGAGTTTGGCGAGGGGGCTCATTAAGAATGCGCCGATTCTCATTCTGGACGACAGCGTCAGTGCTGTCGACGCCGTGACGGAGACGAGCATCATCGAGACCATCCGCAAAGAACGCCGCGGCAAGACAACACTGCTGATTGCGCACCGCATCAGCGCCCTTAAGCATGCCGACGAGATCATCGTGCTAGATGAGGGGCGGATCGTCCAGCGTGGAACACATGGCGAGCTGCTCGCCGTTCCGGGGATCTACCGGACGCTCCATTCCATACAAGAGGAGGGGAGCTCATATGCCGAAGGGGGACGCTAGACCGGAATCGGGATCCGGCGACAATCCGGCGCCCGGAAGAGCCGGGAACAATCAAGCTAAGGAAGACGGGAGAGCAAGTGTTATAGGGAAGGATCGGGCGGCCGGTAAGAAGAGCAGGAAAGGTCAAGCAAAGGACGACCCGGGCATAGGTTCGAATCCGAACGTGAAGGACGGAGCCGCATTCAGAATCCTCGCCGGGTATGCCAAGCCGCATCGACTCACCTTCTTCTGGGTGGTATGCTGCGCCGTAATCGCGATAGCCGCCGATTTATTGCAGCCGTATTTAATGAAAATCGCGATCGACGACAATTTGATGGTCGGGAAGAACGATTTTGGCACCATACTTGGCATTAGCGGGATCTTTCTCTTCCTTTCCGTCACCGGCCTGCTGTTCAGCTATTTGCAAAACAATCTGCTGCAGTATGCCGGGCAGAGCATTGTCGCGCGAATACGCAAAGAATTATTTGAGCATATTTCAAAGCTGTCGATGTCTTATTTTGACCGCGTTCCTACAGGCAGCCTGATTACGCATGTATCGAGCGATACCGAGACGGTGAGCCAATTTTTTACCCAGGTGCTGTTAAGCGTGGTGCGCGATGGGTTGACGCTTATTTTTATTATCGTGCTTATGTTCCACCTGGATGCGACGCTGGCCTTATACTGTATGATTCTGCTCCCGATTATCGCCATCATAGCGATCAGCTTCCGCACGTATATGCGTAAGACGTACCAGCTCTCCCGTACGCAGCTGTCCCGGCTTGTCGCTTTCGTTGCCGAGAACTTGGCCGGTATGAACCTGATCCAAGTGTTCCATCAGGAGAAGGAGCAGCAGGAGCAGTTTACGAACCGGAACAGCTCCTATTTTCGCGCCAATCTGCGGGAAATACGGACGAACGTCCTGTTTAACCGTTCATTCGATATGCTTGGCAATATGTCCGTCGCCTTCGTTACTTGGCTGGGGGGCATGGCGGTTTTCAATAAAAATATGGAGTTCGGCGTCTTGTATGCGTTCATAACGTATATTCGCTTATTCTTCCAGCCGATAAATGCCATCACTCAGCAGTGGAACACGCTCCAATCGACGAATGTATCCGTGCAGCGGATTTGGTCGATCTTCTCGGTCGTTCCGGAAATACAGAATAGTGACGAGCCGCAGTCCATAAGCTTGCCCGAGATTAAGGGGCGCATCGATTTCAACCGCGTGACCTTCGGCTACGAAGC
Source organism: Paenibacillus spongiae (assembly GCF_024734895.1). Classification (NCBI taxonomy): domain Bacteria; kingdom Bacillati; phylum Bacillota; class Bacilli; order Caryophanales; family Paenibacillaceae; genus Paenibacillus; species Paenibacillus spongiae. The sequence continues at coordinate 5,348,438 of NZ_CP091430.1, read as the reverse complement.
GAATATGCCGATTATTAAAGATCTCGACCTGCACATCCGGCCGGGGGAGATGATCGGTGTCGTCGGCACGACCGGGGCGGGCAAGAGCACGATGATCAGCCTGCTGTGCCGGTTCTACGATGTTCAGGCCGGAAGCGTTCTCATCGATGGATGCGACATTCGCGATATGGAGCAGTCCGATCTGCAGCGTCTCATTGGACTCGTTCAGCAGGAGCCTTATTTGTACTCGGGGAGCATTATCGACAATGTACGTTTGTTCGACGAATCCATTCCGAGGGAGGAAGTGATCCGCGCCTGCAAATTCGTCGGAGCGGATCCGCTCGTCCAGCGGATGAAGGACGGTTACGATACCCTGTTATCCGAGCGTGGAAGCGGTTTGTCGGCGGGGGAGAGGCAGCTGATCTCGTTCGCGAGAATTATCGTATTCAAGCCCAAGGTGCTTATACTCGACGAAGCGACCGCCAACCTCGACTCGCAAACCGAGCAGCTGATCCAATCGGCGCTGCACGTGGTGTCCGAAGGGCGGACGACGCTCGTCATTGCGCACCGGCTGTCGACGATCATGCAGGCCGACCGCATTCTTGTCATGCGTCATGGTGAAGTCGTCGAGGAGGGCACGCACCGGCAGCTGCTCAATCAGCATGGCTATTATGAGCAGCTGTATCTGCACTCGCAAGGCAAGGTCAATTACGGCGCTTGATGGGTGAGGGCTGGGAGTCCGAGACACCTAAGGGGCCTGGGAGCTCAAGAAACCTAGTGAGCTTAAGGAGAGCCCAAGGAGCCCAGGGAACCTAGGGAACCCAGGGAACGAGGAACCGAGGAACCCAGGAGCCTAGGAGCCCAGGAGCCCAGGAACCCGGGAACCAAGGATCCCAAGGAACCCAAGGAACCCAGGGAGCTCGAGGATCCTAGGGAGCCCAGGAACCCAGGAACCCAGGAACCCAGGAACCCAGGGAACCCAGGCACCCAGGGGACCTAGGGAACCCAGGAGCCCAAAGAACCAAAGATCCCAAAGATCCCAAGGCAACCCTAAGACCCGAAACTAAGGAGGCTATGCGCTTAAGGGAGTTAAGGATGCTTTGGTTTAACGCCTTTCTTGTAGGCGGCGGGTGTCAGGCCGGCGATCTTCTTGAACATCCGATGAAAATGCGGGAGGCTCTCGAAGCCGCAACGCTCAGCTACGATGGCAATGCTGTCATCGGATTCGAGAAGCAGCTCTTTGGCGCGGATAATGCGTTTGGTCGTCACATACTCGGTTACATTCATGCCGGTCAGCTGCTTGAAGACGCGGGAGAAATGGGCGGGCGTGACGCTGGCATGCCGTGATAGCGAAGCAAGACTCAGGTTGCCGTCGAGCTGGCTATCCATTTCTGCAAGCAGCTGCTTCATCCAGCGGGGCCCGATAGTCGACTCGGAGAGCCGCGGCTCTTCATCAGGCGCAACCAAGCGGGTTATCCGCAGAAGTATCTGCTGGACATGAAGCAGTACAGCGTGGCGGTAGCCCGGATGGGCTTCCGCCATTTCCCTGTGTATCGTATCTATATCTGACTCCAACAGCTGCCGCTCCAATATCGGAGTTTCGATTTTATAAGTTTTGCTCCGCTTGGCATGCTCGAAGCATCCGATTAAGGAAAACGCGTCGCCCAGATACGTATTCTGCAAGAGAACGGGACCGAAGAATATCGCAGTGGATGTGATTGGCTGAACATAGTCAGGGAAAGCGCGGTGGATCGTGTTGCCCGGGATGAGAAATACATTGCCCGGTTCCATGTCGTAGAACGTTTGATCGATGAAAAAAGTACCTTTGCCCCCATAAACGTACACTAGCTCGTACCAGTCGTGGAGATGATCGGGAAGCTCGCTTTGCGAGCTTTTGGTGTCTTTATAGACGAATGCGAATGGAAAGGGCGAATTCGCTTCGAAATGCTTGCGTAACGGATTCATAGGGATAACACTCCAATGTAAAATGAATCGAGTAAAGTTAGGTTTCACTCCCGTGCGCCTGTCGTTGAAACCAGAAACTGCTGAACTTCGGACCAGCGCCCGATTGAATGCCATGTGCTCGGCTTCGGACGGAGGCGGTAACACCGAAAAACGGCGTTACAGCAGGGCAAAGCGCAGAGTGTGCGCACTGTTAGTTCCTTTTTGGGACTTACACAGCCACTCAGTACGTGTCCCGCTGCGCCTACCATTCGAGAATATCAAAATCGGTTACAAATGTGCAAGGATAGGCTATTTTATTATTTGATATTGTTGATACAATACAAGTAAAAGAATTTTACGCAAGAGAGGAAGTATGCGATCATGCTTATCGGAATTTCGAAATTAATATCGCCTGAGTTATTAAAAACGCTGATGGAAATGGGACACGGGGATGAAATCGTGCTTGGGGATGCGAATTTCCCGGCTGCGAGCATGGCGCAAAGGTTGATTCGCGCCGACGGCCATTCGGGGCCGGAGCTGTTGGAGGCCATCTTGAAGCTCTTCCCGCTCGACATCTATGTCGATCGTCCTGCAGCGCTCATGGAAGTCGTTCCCGGCGATCAGGTGGAAACCCCGATATGGAAGCAATACGAGGATATTATTGAGAAGCATTCATCGATCAAAGAGCCCTTCGAGTTTGTCGAGCGCTTCGCATTCTATGAGCGGGCCAAGCAAGCTTATGCGATTGTCGCCACAGGGGAAAGCGCGCTGTACGCCAACATCATCTTGAAAAAAGGCGTTATTAAGGAGTAGATCACGATGCGTATCGATGCCCATCAACATTATTGGAAGCTAGGCCGCGGCGATTACAATTGGCTGTCGCCGAATTCGGGCGTTCTGTACCGGGACTATCTGCCAGAGGAGCTGCTCCCGCATGTGCGGGAGCACCAGCTCGACGGCACGATTCTCGTACAAGCCGCGGCAACGCTTGAAGAGACCGAATACATGCTGTCGCTGAGCGATACGAACGATTCGATTCTCGGCGTTGTCGGCTGGCTCGACCTTCATGATCCGGCTTATCGCGACCACTTCGAGAAATTTAGCCGTCATCCGAAATTCGCCGGCTTTCGCGTCATGATTCAAGACATGCCCGATGCCCATGAAGTATTGGAGCCCGATGTCGTCGAGGCGCTTACCTACTTCGCCGGGAAGGACGTCCCCGTTGATCTGCTTCTCGTTTCCCATCAGTTGGACGTGGTCGTCGAGCTGCTGGAGCGGGTACCCGGACTGCGCGGCGTCATCGACCATATTGCCAAACCAAGAATTGCCGATGGCATTCTCGAGCCTTGGATGAGTCAGATGAGCGCCATCGCGAAGCATCCGAACATCTACTGCAAGCTATCCGGCATGGTGACCGAGGCTGATCATACGTCATGGAAGCCTCAAGATTTTTCGGCATATATCCGGCCCATCCTCGATATGTTCGGCCCAGAGCGCGTAATGTTCGGCAGCGATTGGCCGGTATGCCTGTTGGCGGCAAGCTATGATCAAGTGGTGGATATTCTGGAGCAGGCGCTGCCGGATTCGCTGTCAGCGGAGGATCGGGCCAAGCTGTTCGGGCTGAATGCGAAGAAGTTTTACAAACTATAGCCTCCATTCCGGGGCCGAAGAGAGGTAGACATTGATGCAGCGCGACGATTCCCGGCCGCTACTGAATCCGAATGTCATAACGGAAGAACAGCGGCATCTGTTCGAGTCGATGAAGGCAAGTCCGGTAACGGTTCTGCAAGTCGGTGAAGGAAACTTTCTGCGCGGTTTTGTCGATTGGATGCTGCATGAATGCCGCAAGCAGGGGCTGTTTGCCGGCAGCGTAGCGGTAACGCAGCCTCGGCCAGCGGGAGCGCCGAAGATCGAAGCGCTCCGCAAGCAGGAAGGTATGTATACGCTAGTTACCCGTGGTTTAGAGAAGGGAGAGCGTGTGGAGCGGCAGGAGCTGATCTCCGTGTTCGCCGAAGCATTCGATCCTTATTCGGATTGGGAACGTTTTCTGAAGCTGGCGGAATCCCCCGACCTGCAGACGATTGTATCGAATACGACGGAAGCAGGACTGGCCTACCGGGCGGAAGATCTTGTGGAAGGCGTTCCCGTTGCTTCTTTTCCAGGCAAAATAACGCTTCTGCTCTACCGCCGCTTCGTTGCATTCGATGGGGCGGAGAACCGGGGGCTCATCCTGCTCCCCTGCGAGCTGCTGGAGCGAAACGGCGATGAGCTTCGCCGCTGCGTGCTGCAATACAGCGAGGATTGGGGACTGCCGGAGTCGTTCCGTCAGTGGGTAATCCGCTCCAACCGCTTTCTCAATTCGCTTGTGGATCGCATCGTGACCGGTTATCCGGAGGAGGGAGCCGAGGCTTGGTTCGCCGAATGGGGCTACCGCGATGCGCTGCTCAATACGGCTGAGCCCTATCATTTCTGGGCGATTGAAGCGGAGCCGGAGCTCGATGAGCTTCTTCCCTTCCGCCAAGCGGGACTTAACGTTCATTGGGTGGAGGACTTAAAGCCTTATCAACTGCGAAAAGTAAGGATCTTGAACGGGGCGCACACGCTGATGACGCCAATCGGGATTCTGCTCGGACTGGAGCAGGTGCGCGAGGTTATGGAGCATAAGGAGCTGGGCGGCTTCGTGCGCCAAACCGTGGAGAGCGATATTATACCAGCCGTTTCGCTGCCTGCGGGGGAACTGAAGGAGTTTGCCGCAGAGGTGTTCGAACGGTTCGGCAATCCGTTCATTCGCCACAAGCTATCGGATATTGCCATGAACAGCATCAGCAAGTTCAAAGTACGGCTGCTGCCCTCGATTCTTTACTATATCGATCATGGTGAGCGTGTGCCGGATCGGTTGTTGAAGGGCTTCGCGGCGCTGCTTCGGTATTACAAAACCGACAAGCTGGCAGACGGCAGCTTCGAAGGCAGGACGCTGACAGGCAAGCGGTATACCGTCAGGGATGACGCCGCTTTAGCCGAAGCGCTTAGCAGCGCATGGTCGTCTGCCGAGGAAGATAATAGCGGCTTATCTGTGCAACATCGGACAGCACAGCGGCTGCTGGCATGTACCTTCGTTTGGGATCGGGATTTGTCGGCCGTGGAAGGCCTTGCGGAAGCGATCGGCATTCAATTCGATCAACTGGAGGAACGGTATGAATAATTGGATCCGTCTGCATGAGAAGGACCATGTCGTCATCGCGCTTCCAGCGAAGCGATTCTTGAGAAGATCGTCAAGCTGATCAACGATTTCAATCAATATTTTATCCGCCACAACCAAGAGATCTATGAGAATCCTTCACCGGGCAACAAAGACGGGGGTATCAGCACGCTGGAGGAGAAATCGCTCGGCTGCTCTCAGAAGGGCGGGCATGCGGTCGTGACTGATGTTGTCACTTAATCGTGACTGATGTTGTCGCTTACGGGGAACGGGTAACCAAGGGAGGATTAAGCCTGCTCGAAGCGCCCGGCAATGATCTCGTTTCCGTTACGGCGCTCGCGGCTGCCGGCGCGCATATCGTATTGTTCACGACCGGGAGAGGAACACCGTTCGGGGGACCCGTGCCAACGGTGAAGATATCGACCAACAGCGAGCTGGCCGGCCGCAAGAAAAATTGGATCGACTTTAACGCGGGACAGTTAATCGAGGGCAAGCCGATGCAGGCGTTAACGGATGAATTGTGGGAGCAAATTATACGGTATGCTTCCGGTGAGGAAGAGACGAGGAACGAGCGTAACGGGTTCAGGGAAATTGCCATTTTCAAAGATGGCGGTATCTTGCAAGGCATGATAACTACTAATAAGCTTGCATAACAGGATGTTGTGCATATAGACACTGTCACGTTGGATCGGAAGGAGCCTGTAAACGCATGAAAGCCATTATCTGCGAGCAGATTGAACGCTTCGCCATGACTGAACTGGAAGAACCGCCTGCGCCGAAAGCAGGAGAAGCGGTTGTTCGCATACGCCGTATCGGTGTATGCGGCACGGATCTCCATGCTTACAGGGGCAATCAGCCGTTCTTCACGTATCCGCGCATCCTGGGCCATGAACTGGCCGGCATCGTCGAAGCCGTCGGCGATCAAGTGACCGCCCTCCGCGAAGGGGATCAGGTCAGCGTCATCCCTTATATGGAATGCGGCCATTGTATCGCTTGCCGCAACGGGAAGACCAATTGCTGTACCGATATGCAAGTTCTTGGCGTTCATATTGATGGAGGTATGCGTGAGCGGATGACGCTCCCGGCGGATCATCTGATACGGACCGAAGGCCTGACTCTCGATCAGTCGGCCATTCTGGAGCCGCTGAGCATTGGCGCCCATGCGGTTCGCAGGTCGGAGCTGCGCAAGGGAGAGACCGTGCTGGTAATCGGCGGAGGTCCGATCGGTCTCGGCGTGATGGCATTGGCCAAGCGCCAGGGAGCGCGGGTGATTGCGATGGATGTCAACGACGACCGTCTCGCATTCTGCCGGGAATGGGCAATGGTCGACGAAACGGTGAATGCGCGGCAGGAACCTGCCCTGCGGCTTGCCGAATTGACGAACGGCGAATTCCCGACGGTCGTATTCGATGCGACAGGCAGCGTTCATTCGATGAACGATTCGTTCGGCATGGTGGCGCATGGGGGCAAGCTCGTCTTCGTCGGACTGGTGAAGGCGGACATTACGTTCCATGATCCGGAGTTTCACAAGCGGGAGCTCACGCTGCTGGCAAGCCGGAATGCGACGATAACGGATTTTAACGCGGTGATGGCGGCCGTCCGGGACGGCAGTATCGACGCTACCCGATATATTACACACCGCGCGGCCTTCGCCGAGATGATCGGTCAATTCGAGGGCTGGATGCAGCCGGGTGCCGGCGTCATCAAAGCGATGGTAGAGTTATAGCCGGTCCATGCAAGGGCATGAATGAGAGGAGATGACGGTAATGACCGCCTTTTTTATTCTGACGGATCTCGAAGGGCCGGCAGGCATCGATAGCTTCACGCAAACCCGTCCCGATGACGGCTTCCCGGAACGGGTGGAAGCGGCCAGGGCGCTTCTGACCCGTGAGGTCAATGCTTGCATAGAAGGAATTCGGTCGGTTTATCCCGACTGCCGGATCGATGTTTGGGACGGACACGGTCCTGGAGGGCTGATTGCGGACGGCTTGATCGGCGGCACCTATTTACGGGAAGGGCAGCCCTATAAGAAGCTGGAAGGCTACACGGCGCTTCTGTTTGTAGGCCAGCATGCCATGGCCGGCACCATCAACGGTCCGTTATGCCATACGTATTCTTCGAAGACGGTTTCCTACTACAAGCTGAATGGCACCTTTATCGGAGAGTTTGGCGCAAGAGCCCTTATCGCGGGTACACAGGGCGTACCGACGATCTTCTTGTCGGGCGACGATAAAGCTGCCTTGGAAGCGCGGATGTTCGTGCCGGATATCGAGACGGCTGTCGTGAAGACGGGACATGGTGTGGAGGCGGCGGACCATCTATCCGCGGAAGAAGCTTGCCGTAGAATAAAGGATGGATCCGCCAAGGCGGTTCGGCGGACAGCGGAGTTCATGCCTTTCACCGGTATCGCGGCACCGTATGTGCTCGAAATCGGCTATTTGAACCCGCTGCAAGGGAATGGGGAGTCGGATGATCCACGGGTCGAGCGTATTAATGACCGTACCGTTCGCATATCCAGCAACGATCTCCTGTCGCTCCCGATCTAGCGGGTAACAGTCCACTGCCGCCGGGCGGCCGATATTTCTTTGCATCGGCATCTTTAGCCGATATTTCAACCGTGCAACACGGAATGAATCGGCTTCATAAATCGAAAGAAGCCTCCACAGTCACTGTCCAAGTGAATTTGGAGGCTTCGTATTCATTCTCGTACCATTTGTATTATTCAACCATCCGTGTTTGAACATAACCGAGCAGGATAAAGAAGCCTAGCACGGCGAGGGGGATTATCGCCTCTGCATTCGGATTGTCAATAAAGCTGGCCAGAACCATAAGAGTACCGATGACTAAATTGTATCCTCCTACTAGCTGTGCCAGTTTATCTTTATCCTTCACCCGATGCTGGTTAAACCCGGCTAACAGGCCGACCTTCTTCTTGACCCCGATCAAATAACCCAATACAAGAAAGACAATTCCAAGCAAGAGCATATGTGGACTCATGCGTACCCCCCCTCATGATGTCTTTAAGCTGCTACCCACGATATAATGATATAATAACTTCGACCATATTTTTTCGGAATATTCAGATCATATACTGCAATTGTATGCCGTCCCGCAAAAGTTTGCAATGAAGATCCTTCCAGTCCCGTAAGGGTCTCAATGGTTCCGACCGCGAGCGACATCAAGACAAAAGACTTGACATCCCCATAGGGGGTTTTTAATATTGGAATGTGAGGTGATCTATTGTGGCAAACCATGAAGAATTAAACGAAGCCGAGGATTCTTGTTGTTCTACGGATCATCATAGAAAAAGCCATCACTCGGACAAAACGAAGAGCAATCTGATTTCCCGTTTGAACCGGATCGAAGGTCAGATTCGCGGCGTCAAAGGCATGATCGAGAAGGACACTTATTGTGACGACGTATTGAACCAGATTGCGGCGATTCAATCCGCCTTGAATGGCGTGGGCAAGCTTCTGCTCGAAGGGCACATGAGAAGCTGTGTGGTCGAACGGATCCAGGCCGGGGAGAATGAAGTCATCGAGGAGCTGCTGGTTACCGTAAATAAATTAATGAAATAATAACAGGAATGAGGCCGAATGCGATGGCCTTTCTTTTTTACCTTATTATATACCCTATAGGGGTATTGAGGGGGCTTTGTGGAAGAGATGAAAACGATTCTTGTAGTGGATGATGAAGAGAAGATCCGCGATGTGGTCGTATCTTACCTGAAGAAGGACGGATTTCGGACGACAGAAGCAGCGACGGGGAACGAGGCTATGCATGTGCTTCAGAATCAAGCGATCGATCTCGTCATCCTGGATCTCATGCTTCCGGATATGGAAGGGGAGCTTGTCTGCCAGCAGATCCGCCGGATCAATTCGGTTCCGATTCTAATGTTGACGGCCAAAGCATCGGAGAACAACCGGATCAAAGGGTTATCGATCGGTGCGGATGATTATTTGACTAAGCCATTTGATCCGCGTGAGGTCGTTGCCCGTGTAAGGGCGATACTGCGCCGGACGGATGACGGTCATTTGCTTGCCGACCGGTTGTCGTTCAACGGCGGCCATCTGGAAATCGATTCCTTGAAGCAGCTGGTCTTCTCTCATGGCGAACCGATCCACCTGACTCCGAACGAATACAAGCTGCTTCTGGCATTGGCGAAATACCCGCAGCGGCAGTTTCCGCGCGAGGAATTGGTGGAAAAGGTGCTGGGCTACGAATTCGACGGCGATATCCGGACCATCGATCAGCATGTGAAGAATATCCGTCTTAAAATTGAAGCCGATCCGAAGAATCCCCAATATATCGTGACGGTTTACGGCTCCGGATACCGGTTCGCAGGCGGTTCAAAATGAATAAACGTCTGCATGTACGCCTAGCCTTCATCATTATCGGTACAGCGGTTTGTATCTTATTAATCTCGACCATAAGCGTCATATTGGCGACGCATTACCACATCTCCATGTTTCTTGATCAAGCCGCAGATATGAACCATGCCATGTCGCAGTTGGATCATCATCTGGAGCAGGCGCTTGTTCAATCGATCATTTGGATGTTCGCGGGGTCGATCATCCTTGCCATTCTCATCGGAATTTTCGTTGCGAAACGAATATCGAAGCCGCTCGTTGACATGAAGCAGGTCGCGGAGCAGATGTCGAGCGGTCAGCTGGACGTCAGAGTATCCATAGGCGGAACGGACGAGCTGGCTGAATTGGGCGCTTCGCTGAATGAGCTGGCCGAACAGCTGCATCGGCAAGAGCAGCTTCGGATCACGATGACCGAAGATATCGCCCATGAGCTGCGAACGCCGCTCGCTACATTAAAGAGCCATATGCGGGCTTTCGAAGACGGCATCTGGGAACCGACGCCTGAACGGCTCCACTCCTGTTATGAGGAAATCGAGCGGCTCACCGGAATGGTGGCCGAGCTGGAGGATCTGACTCATATGGAGTCGCCGGCGTTTCAACTGGTACGGCAGGAAGAGCAGCTTGTATCGATGATTGAGCAAGGGATAGGTCTGCTATCCGCGGCTTATCTTGAGAAGCAGGTTGAGCTTTCATATAAGTGCAGCCCGGACATCCGGATCATAGCGGATCGTAATCGAATCATTCAGATCCTGGTCAATCTGCTTGCCAACGCGTTAAAATATACGCCCGTCAACGGCAGGGTGAGCATTGAAGCCGTAAAGGAGCATAATGCTGTGCACATCACCGTCCAGGATACGGGCAGCGGCATCGACGAAGAGGATTTGCCGCATATTTTCAACCGGTTCTACCGGGGGGATAAGTCGCGGAATCGGAGTACGGGCGGCAGCGGCCTCGGGTTAACCATAGTAAAGAAGCTGGTCGATGCACATGGAGGCCGAATTTGGGCTGAACGCCGGCAAGGGACTGTATTTCATATCCAGCTTCCGAAGCAAGAGGCTTAATTTTTGCGAATCGAGCCATTATCTTCATAGGATCTTCAAAAGTGGTGTTTATATTGATCGTAAGCTGGCTATCGTATGACTAGGCTTCAAAGGCAGCTAATGAATCATATGGCTGCAGCCGGTCTGCTGCACCATGTATAGGAGGTCTTGTCATGATAAAGCTGATGAAAGCGGGGATTATCTCTGTTGCAGCGGCGCTTGCAATAACGGGATGTACGAGCAGTAACGATACCGAACAAAGCGAATCCGGGGCCGCAGCAACCGTAGAAGGCTCATGGATCGGATCGAAGAATACGACGCGGATCAATACAAGCGATCCGGCGACGGCGGCTGTTATCGTTTCGCAAAGCCTCTGGATGGCGACGAGCGATGATAACCGGCCCGGCGGTGTCATATTAGCGAATCCTGACGATTGGCAATCGACGCTCGCAAGCGCGGATTTGATCCATCATCCGAACAACGGTCCTGTTTTATTCGTGAATAAAGACGGGATCCCCGAGGTGACTTTGAATGAGCTGAAACGGTTAAAGCCGACGGGCGTTGACATGAATGACGGCATTCAGGCTATTCTGGTGGGTGATCTGGATGAGAAGGTGGAGGTCGAGATAAAAGGGCTCGGGCTGAAAACCGATCACATAAAAGGGGATAACCCGGCGGCAGCGGCACAAGCCATCGACGCGTATTATACGAAGGTCGCGAAGGAGAACCCGGCTTCGGTCATCGTCGGTTCGATGGAAAGCGAGGCATATACGCTGCCGGCAGTGAACTGGATTGCTCACATGCCGGAGCCGCTGTTATATGTCAAAAAGGATGAAATACCCGTCGAGACCGTCGAGGCCTTAAAGACACGCGGCGGGAAAGCCAACATCTATATTCTGGGTCCGGAATCGGTCATTTCCGTTAACGTAGAGGAGCAACTGGGTCAATACGGAAAGGCCGTCCGCATTGCCGGGAAGGATCCTTATGAGAACGCCGTTGCATTCGCGCAGTATAAAGATCCGGTTACCGGATTTGGCTGGGGGATCACAACACCGGGGCATAACTTCTCATTCGTAAGCGAGGATACGCATGCTCTGGCACTGGCGGCGGCACCGTTCTCACATCTGGGCAAGCATGCCCCGCTGTTATTGACGGAAGAAGATCAAATGCCTGAGAGCCTGCGCAATTACGTCATGTCGATCCAACCGAAATATAAGATGTCCCCAACAGAAGGCCCCTATAATCATGCCTGGATAACGGGAGGGCGTGATGCGATCAGCATCGCGGCGCAAGGGGAGATCGATTCGATGCTGGAAATCGTATCCGAATCAGGAACAGGCCATGGCAGTCATGGCGGCGGCGGCAGCACCGATGCGGAAACAGAGCCGGTTCCGGGCGAAGAAGGCGGACACGACATGTCCGACATGCCGGGGATGAATCATTAACGCATCGTTTTGGCATCACGAACCAGAACAAGAGTTGGATCGATAGAAAACGATAAAGGAAGCCATCCTCCTGCAGCACAGGGGGATTTTTTATTGTTGCTAAGGGGCAGCCGCACTAGGTGGTGCATTCCCTCAAATAATATGAATTAACAATATTTACATAATAGATTGATTGTCGCTTTACAAATGATGCCTATAATCAGCGTTGTACATAACACGAGTCATGTGGGAGGGAAGCAGTCCGGTGTCATACCGCCGGGCGAACGGCAGCAGACAGATAGATAGAGATGAAGGATGAGAGAAGCTTTCTTGATTGAACCAAAAGCCACCGAAAGAAAGGACGACCTAACATGTCAATGAAGAAAACGGTCATGCTCTCCGTGCTTGCAGCGGCAATAAGCACGTCGGCAGCCGGTGCTGTTTCTGCGGCATCTGCCACTTACACGCAAGCACAGCCCGTCACGCTGTTCATCAACGAGACGGCTGCCTCTGTACGCGCATTGAGCTATAACGGTGCGACATTGCTTTCCGTACGCGATACTGGCACTGCAGCCGGCGCCCGGTTCGAAGTAAGTCAAAACCGTATACTTGTGCATTTCGATGGCCGTACGATCGAGCTGGCCCCATCCTCGGCTACGGTTATCGTGGACGGCGAGATGCTGCAGCTTAACACTCCGGTCGTCAATGTGAAGAACAGCCTGTACATGGACCTTGCCGACATTGTGGCGGTACTGGGCGTTGAACGGACAGTCGACAGCCAGGGACAAGTGTGGATTGATGCTGCCAATCGGCTGCAGGACGTGGAGCATCCGGTTTGGCTGAGCAGCGGTACGCTGCTTGTCAGCCAGCTGACAGACGAAGGCCGAATCGATTATACGCTCGATGCGAAGTCAGGCGCATACGCTGAGGTGCTTCGTTCCAGCGGCACTTCGAATTTGACGGTTGCTCCCGGAGGCAATAAAGCGGCATACACGGATGAGAACGGCGCGGTATTCGTTATAGATCTCGCGACCAAGGCTTCCTCGCAGGTGTCGGGCGACAGCTCCATTAAGCCGGAGCTTGTATGGTCGGTAGACGGCTCAGCGATTTACTTCCTGCAAGGCGATAAGGGCAGCGTGATTGCCAAGCTCAATCTAGCCGACGGGAAAATCTCGAAAGTGCTGGAGGACAAGGTCGATTATAAAGCGAACCTGACCGTCTCGGCCGACGGCAAAACATTCGCTTATACCGTTACCAAGCCGGGCTCTGTCAAAGCTGATGGCAGCAAACCGGTGGAGTCGGATGACGTCGCGATCGACATGACGGGTACGGAGCCGCAAGTGTATCTGTTTGATTCCTCCGTTAAGGACGCGAAGGCTGTACAGCTGACTTCTTCGACGGATGACAAAATATTTGCAGGTCTGTCGGCAGACGGGGGAAAGGCGTTCTATATCAGCATCGTTGAGGATAAACCGTCAGCGCTCGTATCCGTTGACAAGGATAAGACCGTCACGACGCTTGTCGGCGACAAAGACGTGCTGCAGGCTACGCTGCTTGGCGATAAGCTGATTGCGCTAACCGCCGAATCGAATGGCCAAGCCATCTATGAAGTGGATGCCGCATCCGGCTCGGCGAAGCTTCTCCATATCGTATCTGACGATGTCAGCGAAGTGATTGCAGCTGCCGGAGCGCCGACCGCAATCGTGCAGAATGGTGAAGTGCTGATTGACAACGATGGACAATGGAAGAAATTGACGAAATAATCCCAATAGATCGAGAGGAGCTATATAAACGATGATGAAAAGAAAATGGTTCAAGCATACGATGATTACAGTCCTGGCCGTAGCGGTTGCGTTCGGAAGCGTATCCGCTGCCAGTGCGGCAAGCAAGCTTAGCGGCAAGATTGTCATTAATGGTTCTTCCGCGCTGCTCCCGCTTACGCTGCAAGCGGCGAACGAGTTCAAGAAGCTGAATCCGAAGGTGAAAATTTCCGCATCGGCAGCAGGCTCCGTTACGGGACCGCAATCCGTGCGCAAAGGCATCGCAGATATCGGCGCATGCGATTGGGACGCTTCGATGGACGTGCCCGGTTTCAAGGCATTCGAAGGCCAAGTCGCCAACAAAGTTGCCGTGATTCCGTTTGCGGCGGTCGTGAATAAGGGCGTCAAAGCGACCAACCTGACGACAAAGCAGCTGCAGGGCATTTTCTCCGGCAAAATCACGAACTGGAAAGAGGTTGGCGGAGATGATGCGGAGATCGTCGTCGTTAACCGGGCATTCGGTTCCGGCACCCGCGTCAATTTTCAAATGAAGGCGTTGGACGGCGTTAATTTTATGAGCAAGGGCGACAACTACAAAGAGGTCAAATCGAGCGGCGACATGAAAACCGCGATCGAGACGACGCCGAACTCCATTGGCTACATCGATCTGGTGTACGTCACGGACAAGATGCGTGCGCTCAACATTAACAGCTACGCGCCGACCGAAGCGAACATTATTAACGGCAAGTATGACGTATGGGCATACGGCTACTACATGACGAAGGGCAAGCCTACCGGCGCGGTCAAAGCGTTCATTGAATACGTGCAAAGCAAGGAGTTCCAGAACGGCTCCCTGAAGAAGCTTAAGTTTATTCCGATCTCTGCGATGAAGAAATAATAAGGCTTGTGAAAGAAGCCAGCTTCGGCAGAGGTGCGAGGCTGGCTTCTTCGTTAAGGCGCAGAGATTCACAAAAGGCGGACATAGGATGCGTTATTCGTCCATTTTTGGGCCTATTTAAAACGGAATCGGACACTAGTTCCGTTATACGCATGAAATCCATCCATTTGGGGGCGTTTTATTCAAATAACGGCTCTCAGGTCCGTAACACACGCAAAACCTCCCATGAATGTTTCCATAACGGAACTCATGTCCGCTAGCCTGTTAGCAATGCGAGGTTGAATAACAGTAGGCTTTACGTTGAAAACAAAGCCTATATTTACAACGTAAGTTTTGCTCCAGTTTTACTCCTTCGGAAGCAACCTGTTCACAAAACTAAGACTATGCTTACGAAGCAAGTTTTGTTGAGGAGTATAGCTTTAGGGAAGCGCCACAAAACTAAGTGAATGCTTACGAAGTAAGTTTTGTTCGATTTCGCTCCTGCGGAGGCGAGGAACTCACAAAACTAAGCCTATGCTTACGAAGCGAGTTTTGTTGCGATGTAAGACTGTAAGCCAAGCTCCACAAAACTTTTAGGAGGAATCATCATGCTGGACCTTAAGGCATCCAGCGGCGGAGCGGCAGCCGGCGAGCTGGGCAGAAGCCTGCATACCCGCTCTGACCGATCATTCAATCGCAGGACCCGATTGTCCTTCTATAATCGCACGTTCAAGCTAATCTGCATCGTGAGTGCCATATTCGTCTGCTTGATCCTGTTCTCCATCTTGTTCCTCATGGGGAGAACGGGGATGCTGACGTTCAATGAGGTATCGGTCGCCGAGTTCTTCTTGTCCACGGAGTGGGTACCGGAGAATGAACAATATGGCGCATTGGTCTTTATCTTCGGTACCTTCGCCCTGACGGCTCTGACGATGCTTATTTCGGTTCCGATCTCCGTGCTTGTGGCTGTATTTCTGGCAGAGATGTCGCCGCAATGGCTGAAGACGCTTCTTCGTCCAGTGCTTGATTTGCTTGTAGGTATCCCTTCCGTCGTATATGGATTTCTGGGCATGACGATTCTGATCCCCATGCTGCGCGATATGACGGGCACGAATATTGGAGACGGTCTACTTGCTGCGGCCATTGTCCTGACCATCATGGTGCTGCCGACGATAAGCCGAATTAGCGATGATGCGATTACAGCCGTTCCGAAGAAATACCGGGACGCATCCTATGCGCTTGGCGCATCCCGGTTTCAGACGATTGCCAAGGTTGTCCTCCCGGCAGCGCGCAGCGGCATCATGTATGCCGGCATTCTGGGGATGGCTCGCGCAATCGGCGAGACGATGGCGGTCGTGATGGTCATCGGAAATACGCCGCAGCTGGGAAGCGGACTGTTCCAGCCGACGGCCGTGCTAACAAGCAATATTGTCATGCAGATTGCCAATGTGCCGTTCGACTCTACATGGAATTATGCCCTGTATCTGATGGGCTTTCTGCTGCTCATGATTTCGCTGCTCATGATCGTCGTGATTCGAATGATTCAACGAAAGGGTGCTGCATCATGAGTGCTGATTCGAAGCCGGCTGTCAGCCCTTTCCAAGCGAGAAAAGGCTGGAGCCAAAGGAGCAACCAGCTCTTCACGGTGATCGTCTGGGGCATCGGGATCTGTACGATCCTCTTCATCTGCGCGCTGCTCTTTCTTATTCTGCAGAAAGGGCTGCCGAAGCTTGAACTGAGCTTTCTGCATGGCTTACCGAGTGAAATCGACCCCGGAGGCGGGATCGGGCCGATGCTGTTCAATTCCTTCTATGTCCTCATCATCTCGCTCCTCATTTCCATACCGCTGGGGATGTCGGCCGGGATCTACCTGGCGGAATTCGCCCCGAACAATAAATTTATCGGTTTCGTCCGGATTTGCGTGGAAGGTCTGGCCTCCGTACCTTCTATCATCTTCGGACTGTTCGGTATCGCAATCTTCGTCGAAGCCTTCGAAGTGGGCTTGACGATTCTGGGCGGCGCAGTCAGTCTGGCGTTCCTCAATCTCCCCGTCCTGACAAGGGTGACGGAAGAGGCGATCCGCGCCGTGCCAAGCGAGATGAAGAATGCGTCCTTCGCTCTGGGCGCAACGCATCTGCAGACGATCCGCCGCGTGCTCATTCCCGTAGCGCTGAACGGCATCATTACCGGTATTTGCCTCGTTGCCGGGAGAGCGTTCGGGGAGAGTGCGGTTATTATTCTTACAGCCGGAGTATCGACATCCGGCGAAATGTGGGATTTCAGCCTCTTCTCGCCGGGCGCGACGCTCGCCGTTCACCTATGGTATGTCCAATCGGAGGCGATCGTTCCGGACGCCTCGGAGATTGCCGATAAAGCAGCGGCCGTTCTCGTATTCGTCGTTCTGCTCATTAATGTGCTGTTCAGACTGCCGCTCTACCTGAATGCCCGCAAAACGCGTTAATGGCATGCCAACAACGGACGCAGCAGTTTCAGGTCCGTTCCGGTTAACAATCTGTTAACCGGAACGGATTTTTTACGTTACAACCGTGACTATCCATGAATCATGACCGATTTTCACACTCCATTTACATAGGGATATTTTTCCGTTAATGCTAAAGTCCTATAGTGGAGCCATAGAGTCAGAATCATGAAGGGGGAGCATGCCATGACGATGTCGGCTGTCTTCATCAGCGATCTCGAACAGGTTGTTCATACGGAAGGTGTTCAGAGGAGAAAACAGGCATCTTTGCACGATTTTATGAGACCGGCGTACACGGTTCATCCTTCTTCAACATGCAGGGGAGTTATTCATACATTCAATTCGATGACCGATTGTGAATGCGTCGTTGTTTGCGCGGAGGATGAGAGGCCTATCGGTCTGGTCATGAAGTCCCGGTTGTCACGGCTTCAGACGCATCGCTATGGCCAGGAGCTTTATTACGACCGTTCCATTGTAAAGCTGATGGACAGCGAGCCGCTTGTGGCAGAGCAGTCCATCATGGAGACGGAACTCATTGAGCGCGCTCTGGGACGGGAAGAGAAGACGCTGTATGATTGCGTTATCCTCACGCAGGATGGACGTACAGCGGGTATACTGACGGTGGCCGATCTGCTCAAGCTTTCGCGGATGATGCAGCAGGAAAGTCTGCAATCTCAAATGCGTACGGTAACCGGCGCGGATGAAATGATGCGGGACATCGATAAGTCCGTGAACGAAGTGCATGAAGCAGCCAAGCTTGGCGAGCGGATGTCCGAAACGATGGTCGATCTGACGCTCAAAGGGAAACAGGAGCTGGACAGCGCCAAATCCGTGTTTCTTCGCCTGTCGGACAAGACGACGCATCAGGTGCGGCAGATCGGGGAGCTTCAGCAGCGGGCGGATTCCATCGACCGCATATCGAAGCTGATTCATGAGCTAGCGGAGCAGAGCAGCTTGCTCGCTTTTAACGCCGCGATCGAAGCTGCGCGTGCGGGGGAGCATGGCAGGGGGTTCGCCGTGGTAGCCGATGAAATAAGGAAACTGTCGGCGCAGACGAAGCAGGCTGCGGGTGAGATCAACAGCCTCATCCGATCCATATCGGAAGCGGTGCAGCATACGGTTGAGCTTGTCGAGGAAGGCCAAAGCGATGCGATCGCGAGCGAGATGTCGGTGAATGCCGCCTCAGGCGCCTTCGAGCAGCTGTTTCACGCGGCCGGGAGCAACCGCAAGAGTGCCGCTCAGATCGGGAGCTTAGCCGATCATGCCTACCGGAAATCCGCACGGGTACTGACGGATATGAAGCAGCTTATGAGCGAGATGCAGACTGCTGCAGCGGCCGATAGAAAATGAAGCAAGAAAAATGAGCGGGAACGAACCGTGATGCATGAAGAGATTGACAAGGGACAGGCTGCCGGCGGCAGCCTATTCCTTGTTGATGGATACCGGTGGATTCCCGGCAAACAATAAGGTTTGATACCATCCAGGCTCTTCGATCCGTTAAACCTGTATGTGATGGAAATAATAGTTACTTATATCTTGACAGATGTATCGATAACGATTATCATTCTCCTTGAGTAACAATGAGAATGATAATCAATGAAAGATAGGTGAGGGATTATTTCGCGACTAACTACAAATCAACTATCTCTATCATATGGCAGCCGGCAAATTGTACAGGGGTTGAATCTGCATATTCCGGACGGACAAATTACAGCGCTTGTGGGCGCTAATGGATCCGGAAAGTCTACCATTCTGAAATCGATGGCCCGTATTCTTAGTCCGGTACAAGGCGGCGTCTATTTGGACGGGAAGCTGATTCATCGTCAGCCGACCAAAGAGGTTGCCAAGCAGCTGGCGATACTTCCGCAGAATCCGACGTCGCCCGAGGGGCTGACCGTCCGCGAGCTGGTCTCATATGGTCGATTTCCTCATCAGAAGGGGTTTGGCAATCTATCGCTTGAAGACAATCAGATGGTAGATTGGGCGCTTCTCGCAACCGGCATGTCGGGATTCGGCGACCGTTCCATCGACGAGCTGTCCGGCGGACAGCGTCAGCGCGCCTGGATTGCGATGGCCGTCGCCCAAGGGACGGACTTGCTGCTGCTTGACGAGCCGACGACCTTCCTTGATATGGCGCATCAGATGGAAGTCATGACGCTGCTTGAGAAACTTAATCAAGAGCAGAAGCGAACGATAGTTATGGTTCTGCACGATTTGAATCATGCGGCTCGATTTGCTCACCATCTCATCGCTCTTAAGAGCGGGGTTGTCCTTTATGAAGGGAAACCGGAAGAAGTCGTAACCAGTCAGATGCTCCGCGATGTATTTAATATCGATGCGGATGTAATCCCGGATCCTAGGCATGGTGCGCCTCTGTGTCTCCCCTATGGTTTGGCTGAACAATCAGGGGAACTGGAACATGGTTTACGACCGGAAGCCGATCCTTCGATGGACGGCAGTCTGGAGAAAGTCAAAGTAGTGGTATAAATCTATGACTGCAGCAAATATTTTTAATAACGAGGGGAACCAGAGAAATGAAAAGATCCTTATTCATCGGTATCTTAGCACTGATAATGGTCATTATATCAGGCTGCGGGTCTGCTAATAACGGGAATGCGAATGCCCCGAAGAATGGTGACTCTGCGGGCACGAATACGGCTTCGGGAGAGAAGCCCGCGGAGCAGCCCATCACGATCAAGCATAACAAAGGCGAGACCGTGCTGGATAAGCCGGCCGAGCGGGTTGTCGTGCTTGAATGGCTGTTTACGGAAAGCGTCATTGCGCTTGGCGTTCAGCCCGTAGGTAATGCGGATAATGCTGAATATGCCAAATGGGTTACGCAGGAAGCGGCTTTAGACGCCGATGTTCAGGATGTCGGGCTGCGTTGGGAGCCCAATCTGGAAACGATTGCCGCGTTGAAGCCAGACCTCATTATTTCCAATACTGACAATAACGCCGCCATTTATGACCAACTGAAAGCTATTGCTCCGACGATTGAATTCAATCCTTATCCGAATGAAGGCGACGCCTATACCGGAATGGAAGAGATCTTCAACTCCATCGCACTCGCTATGGGCAAGACGGCTGAAGCTGAGAAAGTCTGGAAGGACTTGGATCAATATTATGAGGAGGCCAAGACGAAGCTTGCCGCTGCAGGCAAGGCGGATCTGAATTATGTCGCTACACAAGCGTTCACGTATCAGAACGCGGTCACACTGCGCATGTTCACCGATACGTCGACCGTATCTCAAACATTAGCTCGGATCGGGCTAAAGAATGATTGGAAATCGGATAAATTCGAGAAGTACGGGTTTACGAATTCGACAATTGAAGCATTGCCTGCAGTAACGGACTCCAGCTTTATCTATATTGTTCAAGCTAACGATAATGTGTTTGGCGAGCCGGTTAAAGATAACAAGGTATGGAACGGGCTGAACTTCGTGAAGGAAAAGCGTACCTATCCGATTGACGGCAGTACGTGGACGTTCGGCGGGCCGCTATCCTCCAAAACGATTGTTGAACGTGTTGTAGCCGCCCTGACAGAATGATGAAGACACCTGCGCATGCATTATGGAGAATTATTGGGGTATACGGGGGCGGCATTGCCGCCCTTATTGTTCTGTTCTTTCTTAGTCTGTGCTTCGGAGAGGCGAAGATATCGCTGCAGACGGTCATGGATGCGCTGCTGCACAGACAAGACTTACCCGGACACAACATTGTCTGGGATATGCGAATGCCAAGAACCGTGCTTGGCTTGTTGGCCGGTGCAGGCTTGGCCGTCGCGGGAGCGCTGCTGCAGACGATAACGAAAAATCCGCTTGCATCTACGGATACGCTCGGCATTAACTCGGGTGCGTACTTCATGGTTGTGCTCGGCACGGCATTCTTCCCGTCGGTTCTCTCGGCTTCGCCGCTTGTATTCGCGGCTCTAGGCGGGGCGTTGGCTGCCATGATTGCCTATATTCTGGGCGGCGGACGAGCGGCAAGTCCCATTCGTCTGGCTCTTGCAGGGATCATAGTATCGCTGGTCATTGAATCATTCACGCGAGCGATTCACATCTTCAAGGCGACAGAAACGCAAAATTTGTTCTTATGGGGCGCCGGCAGCCTGGTGCAGGTCGATTGGAGCGGCGTAAACTACGCGCTGCCGTGGGTAGCCGGCATTGTGTTGCTTGCAATTCTCCTTGGAAGGTCGTTCGATGTTCTCGATTTGGATGAAGCAACGGCCCGTTCGCTAGGCCAGAAGGTCGACGTGACCCGGTTTATAGGGCTTGCGCTGGCTGTGCTCGTAGCAGCTGTTGTGGTGAGCGTTGTCGGGCCGATCGGCTTTGTCGGATTGGTTGCACCGCATCTGATTCGGCTGGTCGGATTACGTAAGCATAGGTGGTTAATTCCAGGTGCCGCGTTGTGGGGCGCGGTACTCCTTACGACGGCGGATGTATTATCCAGAGTTGTCAGGAGCAGCGTGGGGGAAATGCCGATCGGCGCCGTCATGGCTATCATTGGCGCACCCTGGCTTGTCTGGCTCGTCCTGCGGAAGATGAAGGGAATATCCGGTTCCGGTCTACAGATGTCGATGAATGTAGGCGGCCGACCTTCTAAAATAAACTTCGTTCGACTAACGATATTCTCGTTCATTCTGGTTGTCTCTCTCATACTGATCAGCATGACAATGGGAGGAACCGCCATTCCGCTGAAACATCTGCTTGCCAGTCTGTTCGGGTCAGACGGCGGATCGTCCTATTCCGTGCTGTTAAACTTACGTTTGCCACGGACGTTCGTTGCTGCAGGGGCCGGTATCGCACTAGCGGTGAGCGGGGTATTGATTCAAGCTGCGGTGCGGAATCCGCTTGCCGATGCATCGATAATCGGAGTCACCTCTGGAGCGGGCTTTGGTGCTATGCTCATCTTGATTGCGTGGCCCCAGGTACCCGTCAGCGTTATGCCGATCGCGGCAATGATCGGGGGAGCGGCTGCTGCCGCGTGCGTCTTTCTATTTGCTTGGCACAAGAAACTGAATCCTTCCGTGTTGATTTTATTGGGGATCGCGGTATCTGCTTTCGGTTCGGCGGGTATTCAGGCTCTGATCGTCAGAGGCTCATTGTGGGGCAGTTCGGGTTATATATGGCTGACTGGTTCTACGTATGGGCGGACATGGGAACAATTCAAGCTCATTTCCTTATTTCTTCTTGTGCTGCTCCCGATCGCATGGTACCTTGGCCGCCGCTTCGATTTACTGGCATTCGGGGATGAGAGTTCAACAGGGATGGGGTTGGCGGTACGAAACACAAGATTAGCCTCCATGATTGTCGGCGTCCTGCTTGCCGCCGGAGCCGTGTCCGTGGTCGGAACGGTCGGGTTTCTCGGCTTAATCGTGCCCCATGCGGTGCGCATCCTGATCGGACATAATACAAGACAGTCCATCATTCTGTCGAGCCTGTTCGGGGCTTTGCTGCTGGTGCTGACGGATGCTATCGGACGCACGGTGCTCGCGCCGATTGAAATTCCTTCAGGCATGCTGATCACCTTGATCGGGGCTCCGTATTTCTTATTTCTGATGGTTCGGACGTTCAAGCGCAAAGTGTCTTCATAGATGGATCGGAAACCGATTGCTGCTGCAGTCGGTTTTTTGCTGTGGATAGCTAATGATTCGGCAGCCCCGACACGATGAGAAATTATCTTAAAAAATATCTAAAATTTGGGTTTAGTAGGATTGATGTGCTAGAATAATAGAATTGGAAAATATTACTTAGAATTGGAAATGGAGTGGGTGGTTTGAAAGGCTTTAGCTTCAAACGCATGGCAATGATGGGTGCGTTGACACTGTCGGTTGTATTGTCGGGCTGCAGTTTCTCAGGCGGCGGTTCACAGAACGAAGAGACAACATTGCCGCTAAAGGTGATGTATTACGATGAAAGGTCATTTTATAGCCAGCTGGGCATGGTCTATTCCGCGCTCCATCCCGAAGTGGATATTACAGTCGTCAGTCAGCAGCAAACGGGTGCTTATGATCCGCAGAAAGACTGGAAGGCCGAATTCGATAAATTCATTGAGGAGCAGCAGCCGGATGTGCTCATGCTTTCAACGGAGCAATTGACCAAATATGCGGAGGACGGCAAGCTGCTTGAACTGGATCTGTTAACGGAAAATAAAGACTATAACAAGGAAACGCTAATTCCCGGCCTCCTCGACTATATGAAGGAGATTGGCGGAGGGAAAATATACGGTCTTCCGTCAAGCTTCTACAGTCAGGCCATTTTCTATAATAAAGATTTGTTTGATAAATATAGCATACCTCTTCCAGAGGATCGGATGAGCTGGGACAAGCTGTTTGAATTGGCGCAGCGGTTCCCGACTGACGGGGGAAAGGATAATCGGGTCTATGGGCTCAGCCTTGGCTATAATGGCGAGCTTTTTCAATTGGGTACCATGATCGGTGCTTCTCAGAACCTGAGCATGGTTAACGCATCGAGCAAGCAGGTCACGATAAATACGTCCGCATGGAAAAATGTTTTTCAGAATGCCATGAAGGGATTGAAATCCGGAGCTCTTCACACCGAGGATCCGAATGGCATGAGCGGCTCGAATCAATCTTATGAGGATTATCTCTTGCGCGATCCTTTCATATCCGGGAAAGTAGCAATGAAGCTCGAAAGCGCCTATTTTATGGATCAATTAAAGGAAGCGCAGACGAGAGTGAAGGACAAGGCCATCCAGAACTGGGATATCGTCACCGTTCCTGTCAATCCGGAAATTCCGGATACGAGCCCGAATATGTCGTTCAACCAAATATTTGCCATTAACGCAAAATCGGTCAATGCCGAAGCGGCCAAAGATTTTATCAGCTATGTGACAAGCGAGGAATATGCGAGAGTCGTTTCGAAAGTTCAAAATGGCGGTTTTCCGGTCCGAACGAATTATATTAAAGACGATGAAAATCACAATATGCAAGCTTTCTACAGTCTAAAACCGGCGGAATCCTCCCTCTATAAAGATTACGAGAAGCTGCCGCAAGACTTCTTCATGCAGTTTATGAGTATTGCCCAGGAAGAGCTTAAGAGCGCATTCGATGATAAGAAGTCGCTTGATGAGGCGCTTGCGCTGCTGCAGACCCGAGGTCAGCAAGTCATGGATCAAGAGCAGGCCAAAGAAAAGAATAAGCCGAAAGAGGCTTCATCGTCATCGTCATCCTCAACCTCGGCGACGACAACTACAACAACGAGCGCAAAGTAGAGGGAATTAGTTAGAAGGAATACGAGAGCAACAGGCTGCCGATCGAATCGGCAGCCTATTTGGCTTAGAAGCGCGCACCACAGCCGTGATTGCTCCTATAGGTAATTGCTATGGTTTAGGTCCGGCTCTTTGAGCGGATCCCGTCTCTCTCGTACGAATTGAATTTATGGCGCGTAGTTTATGACCATTTTGGAAACCTGCTTCTCCCATGAATCCGATCCGGACAGCTCTACCTTCAGGTATTGTGTACCGGCGGGCAATGCGCTTAGAGGCATATATGTTTTCCTGTACCATTGGCCTAAGGTATAGACACCCGGTGTACTGACATGGATGACCTGCGTCCAGTTCACATTGTCAGGAGACGTGTAGAACGCGACACCATCCCAAACACTGGCATGATATAAGGTCGCCGTAAAGTTGGTCATATTCTGGAGGTTATAAACAAAGCTTCCTGTTGTTCCGGTTGTCCGTTTGACCCGCGAGCTGTCGTTATTGAAGTATAAGAAGCTGTTGGATGAATCGAAAGCCAGGTTGTCCGTATGCGAGCTTGTTTTGGACCAATTGTTCAGATCGTCTGTTAACGTTTGCCCGACAGGGTCGGCCGCAGAACCATTCTCCCCGATAAAGGTCACAACGCTCTTAGGCGCAATAACCGTCTTGAACTTGCCGCCGGTGAGCGGGATATTCGGTCCTAACGCCATATTCAGGTCGCTGTTGGTAATGTAGGGAGTTAGTTTCCCGGCTGTAAATCCGCTTGGCAGGAAATTAACTTCTGCCGTAGTATCGCTGTCATTGACTGCAACAATCGTGAATTTCCCTGTAGTCGGGTCTTTATACGCCGAAGTATATACACCTGATTGAGGATTGTCGGCAGCGCCTATTCGGACATAGCCAGGTTTAATAAACTTGCTGAAGCTGCCGAATGCGTAATATCTCTTCGTCAATTGAAAGGTATTCGTGTCTTTGTATACGTTGATCAATCCTTCATCGTTACTGCCTGGAATCGCTCCCGTCCAGTACAGCCAGGCATTGACGTTGGCCTTCGTCATGAAATCATGAATTTGTCTGGCGAATTTCAGCCCGGATGTCATTCCCGGATCGTAGGAATCCACCTTCGATACTTCGGTCATCCATACTTTTTTTCCTTTGGAGGCCGCCGTGGCGAATGGAGCAGTCGGCAGCTCGGCATTCACGACCGGAACGGGATAGTTATGACCGGCAACGATATCGATCCGTTCTGCCGAAGCCGGGTCATTGAGCGCATCCTTCACCAGATCCTCCGACCACCACGATGACTCGCCGGCTATGACTTTCGTATCTTGTACGCCTTGGTCAATCATGGCCTGCTTCAAATAGTCTCTCAGAAATACTTGGATGTTCGTCGAATTCCATTCGCTGGAATTCCAGGGGAGGAAGGTCATGGAGTTGGGTTCGTTCGTTAAGGAAACCGCGTAAAGGTCGATTCCGAACTACAGATCGTATTCCTTAATAAACGTAGACATGAGGTTTGCAAAATCACCGTAATTTTCGGACTTGAGGAATCCGCCATTGGTTGTGGAGCTGTTCGTTTTCATCCAGGCCGGGGGGCTCCAGCTGGTCGCGATAATCTTGTCAACGCCTCTGGCTTTGGCTTGCTGCATGACCCACACCTGGTCAGGTCTGGCATTAAAATCGTACGTCCCGGGCGCTGGATTAAAATCCGGGAAAATCTCGCCTCTAAGAATAGATGCTCCAATGCCTGTTTCTTGCGTGAACAGCAGGTCCATGACTTGGCTTCGTACAGGCTCCGATAAATCATAAATCGCATCTGACCAGGCTGCTTGCGATACCCCAAACCCATCAATCTCTTGTTTCATGTCGTTCCAGTTTACAGTGACATCCGATGCCGCATTGGCCGTAAGAGGCAGCGAAACCACCGTCATCAGCATTACGCTCAACGCGACACTAACACTTACCAGCCTTTTCCACATGGTTCGAATCATACAAAACCACCTTCCATAGGATGTCGGGACTTTGGCATGTTCACCGTGTTAACTGACAGAAAGTATGGATTTACCCGCGATACCGCGGCCTGAGGAAAGATGCAGATCACTCCCTTCAAATGGTAAATATCGTCATTCAGGAGGATTGTAATTGGATTTTGTTTGGGTGTCCATGGATACAGCATCGTAATATCCGTCCATTCGTTGTTTTTCTATGGATTTGATATCATGTATGGAAGGTCCTCCAAATAAAAGGGGATTAAGGCATATTTGGCGAAGTTAAATCGTTACATGATTACCATCGTTGGGAGGAAGTCCATGGAGGTACAAAGTATTCCATATCGGCGCTTATTCAATCTGCGCATCAATGGCGGGAGGCTTGAAAGCTCTGAACAAGTCGTAAAGCAGCTGGGCGCCATGCAGGCACAGGATTATCATCAAGCTCTCTGGGCTGTCGGCCTGCGGCTGCAGTCATCAACGATCGCGGATGTCGAGCAAGCCATTGCGGACCGCAAAATCGTGCAGACTTGGCCGATGCGCGGTACGATTCATATGGTGCCGCCGGAGGTTGTGAGATGGATGCTGGAGCTCTCGGCTTCGCGTATTCTCGCGCAGGATAAGCGGAGGCAGGAGCAATTGGAGCTCAATCAGGCGATTATGGAACAAGCTGGCCAAATAATCCATGATGCCCTGCAGGGGGACAAGCAGCTATCCCGTCCCCTTCTCATGGAATTGCTGGAGGGTGAAGGGATTAGCACGAAGAATCAGCGGGGCTATCACATTCTCTGGTATCTCGCTCAGACCGGACATATCTGTCAGGGGCCGAGGGAAGGCAAGCAGCAGACCTTCGTATTGCTGGATGAGTGGGTTCCTCCAAGCCGGAAGCTATCCAGGGATGAAGCGTTGGCTGCACTAGCGGAGAGATATTTTACGAGTCACGGCCCTGCAACCGTACATGATTTTGCCTGGTGGGCTGGTCTTACCCTAACGGATGCGAGGCAGGGGATTGAAGCTGTACAATCCAAGCTGGTATCGGAAACCGTGGATAATCAGATATACTGGGAAGCCAATCATGTTCGCACAGAGTTTGCCGATGCTGCATCGGCCGTCTATTTGCTTCCGGGATTCGATGAGCATCTGCTCGGCTATAAGGACAGAAGCGCGGTGCTGCGGACGGAATATTCACAGGCAATCGTCCCGGGGAATAACGGGGTATTCATGCCGACGGTCGTCATCGATGGCCAAGTAGCGGGCAAATGGAAGCGAACCTTGAAGAAGAAAGGGATCGATATCGACATTATGCTATTTACCCCGCAGGAGGACCGGAAAGCGGACATTCTGGAGAGAGCTCGGCAATATTGCGCGTTTATGGGCCTTCCATTGGGGGAAGTAACTTTTCAAGCGATGGAGTAATTTCATCTGTTTGACGAGACTTCAGCCGGCGTTCGGAAGATAAGCAGCCTGCGTAATATCGGCAGGCTGCTGTCGCCACAGGTTCAAGGGCATACGTGCACCGCAAGTAGACACCCTTGAAGGCGGTGCCAATCATTGGCGCATGTATCGCTCATGCTCCGCTGGCGGACCAGTGCGTTGGGCGCGTAAGCGACGATGGAAACTTGGTTCCGGCGTCGCCCTTCGCAGCGTTAAGCTGGGCTTGGGTGAGAAAGATCGAGCCGGTGAGGTCTGCGCCCCTGATGTCGGCATCGCGGAAATCGGCGCCAATGAGATCAGCCGCTCTCATGTCTGCGCCTCTGAGGTCAGCGGCGATCAGGTATGCCCCTCTCAAGTTGGCGCACCGAAGATCGGCTCCTCTGAGCTTGGCCCCGATGAGGTCGGCTCCGCGCCCATAGGATTTCTGGCGTCCGGAAGGCCCCTTCTGCTGCCTGCGCGCTTCGGTCCGAACGAGCTCGCTGGTCCGGAGGAGAAGCGCGTTCACCTCTGACCGGTGTGCCGCGACGTTCAGCTCCATGAGCGCATCGGGACTAAGGTCGGTGAGGCGTTCCGTCTCGTTGAGTGCGATCCGGAGGTCATCGTGGATCGGACGAGCCGGCTGCAGCGTCAGCGCTTCGGTCAAATACCAGAGGAGCTCATGGAGCTGCTGCATGACCGGGAACACTTCAAACATTTGTTTGGCGGTGTCTGGGGCTTGCCGCCAGTCGCGTCCGCCGTATGTGACCTGGGAAAGCTGCTGACCCGCGCCGAAGCAGTCATACACCGTACAGCCCCGGAAGCCCTGCTGCCTGAGGCTGGTGTGAACGCCGCAGCGGAAGTCCGTTTGCAGGCTGGGGCAGGCCTGCCCGGCAGCTTTGTCGGTGGCAAAATCAGAAGAAGCCGCAAAGGGCAGCGCGACACAGCATAGGCCGAAGCAATTCTCGCAATCAGCGCTAAGGCGCTTTCTATCAGGGGAAGATCCTGTATATTCATGATTCATAGACAATCACGTGGCCTCTCTATTTTGTGTGCTCCCTTAGGGGAGGATATAGGATGCTCTATATATTAGTACATGAATGTTTTATTCGTCAATTTTTGTTCGAAACGGTTGGCATTGTAAAAAGCAGCCAACGTGGGCGTTCTGCGTTCCTATATTGTTACTGCAATAGAAGTGAAGGAAAGAACTTCGACTGTGTCTTGTGCGGCACGATCCCTTGCGGACATACAGTCCTCTATTTTGCGTGAAACCCGACTTTTATTAGGTGTTGCGGACCCTGAGTCCGCTATTCTTCGCACATGCGGGGGATAGGGGCCGTTTCGCAGCCAATAAAGGACTGAGGGTCCGCAAGTGCAACAAAAAGGGGCGACAAGGCGAAATAGCGGACTCATGGTCCGTAACAATCGATACGTTCACCAATGCGGGTCGCTGCTGACCATCACATGCAAGTTTGCTGTTCGGCCATGCGAAACTTTCATCCAACTTATATAGAAGTCGGAGCGAGCAGAGCAGGACTGAACAGGCAAAAACCTTGATGATACCGATATTGTTGCACATTCTGCATAAATATCCCCTGCATAGCGGCTAATCCATGATTTCATAACCAGATTGCTGTACAAAGTACAACAACTCGGCTAATAGGGGCCAAATGATGATGTCATGCTGCATATTTTACAACATCAGCATCCATGCGTCTGCATCGATCGCACGATAAAAAAATAGCATGCAAGGAAATCCGGCAACAACTTCTTAAGAACTTCTGCCTGTGCGCATGCTGCGTTTGGCTCAACTTATATAGAAGCAAAATCAGTTCGTGTTATATTGATTAAAATAATCGTCTGGAGGCGACACGCATGAAGGATGAAGTCTATCGGTATAATCACGCTCGTTGGGAAGCGTTAGCACAAGCGAATGCCTTATTCACACGTCCCAAGCTTGATCTGGATAAGGAAACGGCACGGGCTTATTTGAATTTGGACCGGTTCGGCATAACGTCCGACTTAACGGGCCAACATGTTCTATGCTTGGCCAGCGGCGGCGGACAGCAGTCGGCTGCGTTTGCTCTGCTGGGGGCTATTGTCACGGTCTATGATATTTCTCCATCCCAATTAGAACGTGATCAGGCTGCAGCCGACCATTATGGAACGGCAATTCGAATCGTTCAAGGGGATATGCGCGATCTATCATGTTTCGGGGACGATTCATTCGATATCGTGTGGCACCCGTATTCCCTTACCTTCGTACCCGATTCGCGGGTGGTGTTTCATGAAGTGTCCCGCATTATGAAGGAAGGCGGGCTGTATCATCTAATGTGCGCCAATCCGTTCTTCTCCGGATTGACTCACGCGGATTGGAACGGGGAGGGATATACGTTAAAGCAGCCTTACGTAGACGAAGCGACAACATCATATCCCGACCAAGAGTGGGTCTATGACCGGTCGCAATCCGATGAAATACAAGCGCCGAGAGAGTATAGGCAGACGCTGAGCAGAATAATGAACGGTCTGATCCAAGAAGGCTTTCTGCTTGCCTACTTTTCAGAGGTTAAAAGCAACGACCCCGCGCCGGTACCCGGCAGTTGGGGACATTTTGCCGATATAGCGCCGCCTTGGCTTGAATTTATTTGGACCTATAATCCGAATTTCCTTAGAACGTCTATGAACAGGTAGAGAGGGTAGCAGCTAAGGCTGTCGATGATTCGTCTACTATAGGAAGCGATTATTGAACAGCCTGGAGGATAAACATGAGAAAACAACTCCGAAATAAGGTTATTGTCCTATCCATATTCTTAGCCTGCTGCATACCTTTTCTCTTCTTATGGTTGTGGTATTGTCTCATGAATTCGCTGTAACTTCTATAGACGCAGTCCGTCGTTACTTTATCCGAGGGTGAGGAATGCCAATGAGAAACGAACAAGAAATGCTCGATTTGATCCTGAATGCGGCCCGTAGGGATGACCGGATTCGGGCGGTCTACATGAACGGTTCAAGAACCAATTCCAACGCGCCTAGGGATCTGTTCCAGGATTACGATGTTGTTTATGTCGTGACGGAAACGGCCTCATTCATTCAAGATGAGGGATGGGTGAGCGTGTTTGGAGATTTGCTGATAATCCAAGAGCCCGATAAGAACGATCGGCTCATCGGCATCGATCGCGATTTCGACCGGTCATATGCTTATCTGATGCTGTTTACGGACGGTATTCGTATCGATCTTCATATCGAAACGAAGGAATCGATGCTCGTGGGGTATGTGAGCGACAAGCTTACGCGACCGCTGCTGGATAAGGACAACTGTCTGCCGCTCATTCCTGCTCCCGCGGATAAGGACTACTGGGTTAAAGAGCCGACAGAAGCGCATTTCATGAGCTGCTGCAACGAATTTTGGTGGTGTCTGCAAAATGTCGCCAAAGGCATATGGCGCGACGAGCTGCCGTATGCCAAGCAAATGTTCGAACAGCCCGTGAGGGCTGCGCTCGATGAGATGGTATCGTGGTGGATCGGGACGAAGCATGACTTCCGGATTTCGACGGGAAAGATGGGGAAGTACTTCAAGCGATATCTCCCGGAATCGCATTGGAACCAGTATAAAGCAACCTATTCCGACGGCAGCTACGAACACATGTGGAACGCTATATTTGTCGCTTGCGAACTGTTTCGGACACTGGCGAACGACGTTGCCGCGTATGGCGGGTTTACTTATCACGTTCAAGAGGATGTCAATATGACGAACTATCTGAAACAGGTAAGAAGCTTGCCAGCGGATGCGAAGGGAATCTGGTAAGGAGGCGATCATGGCGGATAACCATTTGTTTCTGTTTGGCGGGGGAGCTCCGTTCAATGAGAGCCTGGGTCAAAAGTTCGCGTCGTTATCTTCATCCGTTTCAAGCAAGGTTGCTGTGCTGTTCATGAAATGAGGTGTTGAGATGAGCCAGTTATTTACAGGGAAAATCCATTTTGCATGCATTCCATCTTATGATGAAATGACAGATATTTCTTATTTTTTATTAGAAAAAGCAATTATAAACAGGATCGGCTTAAATCTTAATTATGTCTTAACAGTACATGCATTACATAAATACCCTTTGCGAGATTATTTGAAGGATGGATATATCCCTTTTGAAATCGTAGACGCGCCATGGGTTGCCGAATGCCGAAAAATAATTGAAGGCGTATGGTATGCTGATAAAACTTTTAGAATAGCATGTGTTGATCAATCTCGTCTGCCAAGTATTCAAAATTTTTTTGAGGAAATTATCGGGCATGAAATGATTTCGCATATCATGTTCGAATTGGAAGACCTTCATAATATGCCGGCAGATTTTTATGAATTTGAAATAAAGGCGAATCAATTCTGCCAAATTATAATCAATACACCGAATCACAACAATTCTATGCCAATATTAAGGTTGAAAATCATTAAATAACATACACAATAGATGGGTCTCAGGAAAACATATCTTTCAAGTTTGAAATCCTATGAATAGAATATGCGCTAGAAGGGCTGCCGGCAGGCGGCTCTTTTTCGTTGTATGCCCAGCATGGGCGTCATCTCTTTGGTGAAAGTCAGGAATGGGGGCTGGAGAGGCCTGCCATTAGCCAAGGGCAAAGGGGCCGTCGCATGGTGAGATCTGAGGAAAGCTGGAGGAAAACACAAGGTAGTGAGAGAGGTCGGGGGCTAGCCGCCCCCTCCTACTCGATCAGGAATGCTTATGATGGACGCGTTATTTTTTATCGGCCGGAATGGTAGTCGCGATCGTACGGGATTTCACGTCCACGACGGAGATCGAGAGATCCCGGTTAAGGACATAGGCATCCGTACCATCATGATTGAAGACGATCGCTTGCCGAGGTTCTAAGAACCCGCCGATGGTATCGATCACGCGGTTATCGGAGACGTCGATCACGTCGATGGCATTATCCGTCTTGCTGCTGGCGAAAAGCAGCTGGCCGTCGGGTGAAAGAGCTGCGCCGTAGGGTTCGCGCCCAACCTTTATCTCATCGATGATCTTGCCTTGAGAGATATCCACCACGGATATGCTGTCGCGGCCGCTATTTGCGGCATATAAGATGCCGTTTTCGGTTACGGAGATCCCGCGGATCATGGAAAACCCCGTAATTTCACGGACGATGCTCTTCGTGGCGGCATCCACCACGGATACTTTGTCCCCCTTGAAGTTCGTAACGAATACTGACTGTCCGTCGGGAGACACGACAATCCCCTGCCGCGGCTGGGCGAATCCGGTAATGACCGATATCGGCTTGCGTTTCTCAAGATCGACGATCGTTACGGAGCTGTGCGCCTGGTTGTTCACGTATAGCGTTCGACCATCAGGGCTGACGGCTGTACCGAACGCACCCGGACCGACCACGACTTCATCCTGCAGGGTCAGGTTTTTCGCATTGTAGAAGCGAAGGGTGCCGAGCGTGCTGTCCGATACGACAAATGTTGAGCCGCCGTCAACGAACACGACGTTCCTCGGGGAAACAAAGCCGCCGATCTCCTTGCGCAAAACGCCTTTGGCGAGGTCATAGATACGGATCGATTGTACGCGGCTATCCGATACAACCGCAATCTGCTCATCCGGGCTTACGGCCAGGGAATTGTTGACGATGCTGCCGTCGAAGCTCTCCGTTTCCGTATTTTTTGTTGGCGAAGTCACGGCCCAACCGACGGGAGCTCCCGGGTTCGGATGAGTTAACGTGTTACCGTGAATTTCGGGAAGGACACTGTTCAATACAAATGTTCCATCCGGTTGAATATTGTAGTATTTGCTGTTGGAGGTAATTGCAGGCGATGTATAGCGAAACAAAACAGGTTTGTTAAATTTGCCGATCCGTTCACCGGTGGTCAGATCGGTAACCTTGAAGGCAAAATTCATCAGAACGGTTTCGCCTTCGGGTGCTTTCGCTTGAAAATCATTCAAACTTCCCTCCAAGACTTGAAACTTCACTTTGTTTGTGAACGTCCCTTCTGGAATTACGATCCGTACATGGTCGTATTTGAGCGTAGCCGCTTTTCCCGCGTCAATCGTTTGTTCCGCGACGACGTCAGGAAATCCGGCGGATTGAAAATCCGGAACGGCGGCGAAAGCGGCCGAAGCAAACAGTGAAAGCATCAGAACCGCCAATAAACTTGTCAGGGTAAATCGCTTCATAAAATGATCCTCTCCTTGTAAAGTAAGTTGATGTTATGTGCATCTAAGATAACGAATGGTTTGTCCAAACGGTTCGATGATTTTTATTTTTTATCGATCTTTGACGGTGAAACAATAATTAACGTTGTATGCACATCTATGGAGCAGGGGGCCTCGGTCACCTTCTTTTTTTGTATTTCGCCAGTTCAAAACAGCAGCGAGGCTGTTCGGATGGCAAAATGACCCAGGCCGGGGGACGGGGATGAGCTGTAACCAGCTGTTAGAACTAGCGCGGCGGTTTCCCGCTGGTGGCAGGGAGGTCTAAAGGGGCAACCCGATCTTACAGCTTGTTCATTGTTGCAAAGGTTGACGCCATCCAGCTAAAGGATAATAATGGTAATGGTAGACTTGGCACTCGACTACATAGAGTGCTAAAGCTCTGAAGGGATGTGATTGATTTGTTGAAGACGAAATTAATCTGTATCGAAGGCATTCCCGGCTCGGGAAAGTCTTCGACGGCACAATACATATCACGCAAGCTTGGCGAGCTCGGCTATAAGCACAAATGGTGGTATGAAGAAGAATTGGGGCACCCGGTTTATGTCTATACCGACGCGGCTTCGGCGATGCAGACCGTCACTGATTTGACCGGCGGAAATTATCGCGATGTGATTAGGAGAGCGCTTGAGCGGTGGGAGCGGTTTGCCGAACTGGCCGCTGAGTCGGATGAAATCATTATCGTCGACGGTTGTTTGCTTGGATATTTGACCTGGAGCCTGTTTCCGAATAATGTTCCCGAAGCAGAGATCACGGACTACGTAATGGAAGTTGAACGAATCATCAGGATATTGAACCCGTGTCTGATCTATTTCTATCAAGACGATCTTCGTGCCGCTATGAGCAAAATTATTGCGAGAAGGGGCAGCGGCGCAGAGAAGCATATGCTGGAGCGGGTTTCACAGTCCCAATACGGAATATCCCGCGGATTAGCCGGGTTCGAGGGTATGGTCGCGTATTGGCAGAATTATCGTGTCATCATGGATCGTCTATACGACCTGCTGCAGCTTCCAAAGCTTCGTATTGAGAACCACATGGGAGACTGGCCGGCCTATTATCGTCGGATTCATGCGTTTCTCGGGATCGAAGCAGGAGAAGACGCTTGTGATTCAATGGCAGATCTGGAGAAATACGCGGGAAGTTATTCATACACCGACTCGGCTGGCTGCGATCAAGTCTGTTCGGTTCAATGGGAAGCGGGTAAGCTGATCGTGGATGGGCTGCCGCAGGTATGGACAAGAACGGCACTGCTGCCAAATAAGAATGCTATTGATTTTGATGTGGCTTCATTGCCTTTCAAAATCCGATTTCTACTCAATCCCGTTTACGCTCACATGCAGCTGCACATGACGGGGCCCGCTCTATTAGACGGAAGCGGGGATTGTATGGCTGCACGAATTAACACGGGCTAATTCGGATGATGAATAGGGTGCTAATGACGGGCACGAAACTTGTTCTTTTCATATATAGCAAAAATTGATATTTTAGGAAGAAGAAAGAACATTGCGTTGAGGGAGGTAAAGGATAGGTGAGACGACGAATAGCCGTGGTCATGATCTTGCTGGTCGCTTGTATGTCGGGGGCGAGTTCTCTGTCCGCGGCAGGCGTAAAGATCGTCATTGATGGAAGGGAGCTATTACTGCCGGCCCCGCCAATACAAATCAATGGAGTGACGATGGTCCCGTTTCGCAGCTTGTTTGAGAGCTTAGGGCTCAACGTCGTTTGGGAGGCGAAAGCGAAGCGGATAACGGGTAAATCGGCGGATGTGACGGTGGCAGTGAAGCTGGGAAGCCTGGAAGCGCAGGTTAATGGCAAAGCCGCCAAGCTTCTCGCCGCACCAATTACGCAAGGCAGCCTCACCTATATTCCGCTCCGCTTCGTTAGTGAAGCTCTGTCCCGTGACGTGCGCTGGGACCCGCTTACCGGCGTGATTATGATAGGGGCGAAGAAGGCAGCTGCTGCTCCCGTTTCGAACAGCACGAACCAGCATCCTGCTGCCGGGGAAGGAAAGCAAACCGATCATGTAACCGGGAAGGTGCTGGACCCTGGGGGTTCTCCGGTTGCCGGCGCGATGGTAATCGTCAGCTATGCAGATTTGGAGCTGGAAGGCGCGTTTGAAGGAAAGACCGATTCAGATGGTCGGTATGCGGTGAGCGGGTTTGAATCGGGTGAAGATTTAATCGTTCGTGCCGAGCCTCCGCAAGGCAATACCGTATATTCCGACTCATCGCTGATCTCAATAACGTACGCCGATATGACCCGAGACGTCGAACTTATGCTTCGCAAGGTGGATGTAGAAGGAAGTGTGACCGACGAAGCAGGCAGACCGGTTCCCGATCAGCCCTTATATGTTTTCGAAGGGGAAGAGAAGACACCTAATCTCATGTACAGGACGGATGCGAACGGGAAGTTCCATATTGGCGGCCTGCTGAAAGGGAAGACCTATCGCCTCTCTCTCATTGATGAAGAATTCCGTTATAACTTGAAGCCATCGTATACATTTACCTACCAGGAAGTTGACCCTCAGCCGCAGCTCGTGATGAAACGCACCTATGCGATTGTGCTGGCCGTGGATCAGGATGGCAAGCCGATCAGCAGCGATCCTTATTCGATCCGAATTCGCGATCAGCAGCGACGGGAGCTGGAGTCGGCTGCGTACAGCGTGAAACATCAAGCTCCCATAATTGAGGGGTTCAAAGCCGGAGAGCGGTACGAAGCTCAACTATACTTCGTGGAGAGTAATGCCAAGTATGAGCAGGCCGCTCCGTATTCCTTCACGTTCGATCCGTCCAGCAAGGAACCGATCCGGGTACCGGTCACCTTGAGAGACCCCGTTCAGTTCACCGATTCGATTGTCGATGAAGACGGGAAGCCTGTAGCGAATGCCCGGGTCCGATTTTATGATCAAGTCAGCCAGGAGGAAAAGCTATTTTACAGTGATAGCAGCGGGAAAGTGGATATACGCGGACTTACAGCCGGTAAGGAATATTTTCAAGTTGTCGATCCAGCGTCATGGTTATCTCATGAAGATCAGCCATACGTTTCAGGCAATAGTGCAAAATTTATATACACGGAAGAGGTAACCCGTTTACCGGCACGAACACTGTATCACATACAATTGAAAGTCATGACGGTTAAACAGAACGGAGAACCGGTAACCAATACAACGGTGTTTATCGAGGACAGTCATGGGAACTTGTCTTTTGCAGCGCATGTGGGCGGAGGTTACCATCCTGTCGGAAGATTAACGGAAGGGCAGACCTATACGCTTACGGCTGTCTATCGCATTAACGCAGCAGATGCCAATCCCAAACCCGATTTGACGCTTATTAATCAACAGCCCGATCCTGTCACATTCGTCTATAAACCGGGCATGGAGCCGATCGTGCTGAAGTTCAAGGTATGAGGCTTGCAGTAATGGGAGGAGGTTGGCCATGAGCCAGCCTCCTATTCTAGTATTGAGGAGGATCCAGCTCGTTGATGAGCGAATAGCGTCCGGATGTCGGACAGCAGGATCCGCTTGGCCAATACGATTGCTCGGGCAGAACCGTCTGGCCAGCGGGCAGTACATGGACGGAGAAGTCGCTGTTGTCATGCATCATTACAGCAAATATGACCTGCTGGTATATAAAAAGTCATTCGTTGATATTCCTGCAGCCCACAGCCATATAGGTTTCGAGGATCATTGAAAGAACTGAAAATGATGAGTCATGGGCGGGATTGAAAACAGGAGATTTAACATTCCCTTAACAATTCGCGCGTACGCGTTTAACATACGGCCGTTACGATAACGAGTATGAGATGGAGTCGTACAAAGTCTTTGTTATTGGAGGAGAACGCCCATGCCCGCACAAGTAAAGACGAAATCGTTGATTGAAATTGATAAATTGAATTTATATTACGGCACATTCCACGCGCTCAAGAACGTTTCGATGGAGATTCCGGAGAAAGCGATCACCGCTTTTATCGGACCGTCAGGCTGCGGCAAGTCGACCCTGCTTCGTACGCTCAACCGGATGAATGATATGATACCGGGAACGAGAATCGAAGGGAAAATCGCGATTAGCGGTGCCGACATCTACTCGAAGGACGTCGATGTAGAGACATTGCGGAAGAAGGTAGGCATGGTGTTCCAGCAGCCGAATCCTTTTCCCAAATCCATTTACGATAATATCGCCTATGGACCGCGCCTGCACGGCATTCGGAGCAAGCAGAAGCTGGATGAAATCGTGGAGACAAGCCTGCGGTCTGCCGTACTGTGGGATGAAGTGAAGGATTATTTGAAACGTTCGGCATTAAGCCTGTCCGGCGGTCAGCAGCAGCGGCTCTGCATTGCTCGCGCGATTGCGGTCGAGCCCGACATTCTGTTAATGGACGAAGCAACCTCGGCACTCGACCCGATTTCCACCTTAAAAATCGAGGAGCTGGCGCAGGAGCTGAAGGATCGTTATACGATCGTTATGGTCACGCATAACATGCACCAGGCCGCGCGGGTTTCGAACCAGACGGTGTTCTTCCTGAACGGGGAAGTGGTGGAATACGCGGATACGGAGAAGCTGTTCTCCAACCCGCGCGACCAGCGGACAGAAGATTACATTAGCGGCCGTTTCGGTTAATACAATATATTAATAAGCAGATCATACAACGTTTAGGGGGAAAAGCGATGATGATGACGATGCGTAAGGAATTCGATCAAGGGCTCAGCGAATTGAAGAACCTGATTGTGGAGATGGGCAATCGGGTCGAGAAAGCCATCGCCGATGCCATGCAGGCGCTGCAGCAGCTGGATACGGCTGAGGCGAAACGTATTATCAACGAAGACCGGGAGCTGAACCGGATCGAAGAGAAGATTACCGATATCGGTTCGCGTCTTATCGCAACGCAGCAGCCGGTTGCCAAGGATCTTCGCCGAATTCTGGTTGCGTTCAAAATTGCAAGCGACCTCGAACGGATGGGCGATCTTGCGGTTGACGTGGCTAAGGTCGTGCTCCGTCTGGACGGCCAGACGCTCATCAAACCGCTGATCGATCTGCCGCGCATGGGTGAAATCGTGCAGACGATGACCTATGAATCGATTCAATCGTTCATGCAGGAGAACGTTGATCTCGCGTACAAGATGGCGAAAGACGATGATCTCGTCGATGCCTTGTACAGCCAGATCATCCGCGAGCTGTTCACGGTTATGCTGGAGAACCCGACCACGATTTCGCAAGCGAACCAGCTCAGCTTCGTTGGCCGTTATATCGAACGGTTCGCCGACCATGCGACCAATATCGGCGAAAGCGTCGTTTATCTCGTGACCGGCACGCGCCCGGATTTGAATAGTTAGTTCTGGATCTTGCTGAGTTTGTGGAAACGAACTAGACCAGGTATAGAAACAGGTAACCACAGGAGAAGCATCCTTCTGAGGGTTATCTGTTTTTTATTGCGCCGCGGGATGATCCGGACGGGATCAATCAATTATGGCTCACTGGCTGCTGAGTGGTCAATTTAAACGCCAGTTGGTCGAGGTAACGTCGGAAAAGGGACTTACAGCGTATCGCCACGCGGAAATGAAGCTGCAAGTCCGTTTGTGGGTCTTACAGCCAGAAAAAACGGAGATTGATCGGCCATTTGGTCGAGTTAACGTCGGAAAGGGACTTACAGCGTGTCGCCACGCGGAAATGAAGCTGCAAGTCCGTTTGTGGGTCTTACAGCAGTAAGCAGTAGCGCAAAAGCAAAGTAGAGCGCCCCCTGATTATCCCCAAAGTTTCCATGTGTCCTGGCAGGGCGGCAGTAAATATTAACGGATGAAAAATGTGCCATTATGCCTAACTAGCCAGCTGATAAAACCAACCGCCAAACCAACCGCCAAACCAACCATAAACACAGTCCATCCTTGGGATTTGCCAATTATCGCGGCACCATGCTTGAGGCTGAAAGCGGCGCTATGAGTGCTGTTGCCGCAAAGCAGGCAATTCCTGATTAGTTAGTCTGACGCTGTACGCCAGGAGTCCTACGCCAATTGGCCGGATGAGCCCTTATATCAGCTTCTATTTATAAGCATTCCCCGCTTGCTGCTGAAGCATGCCGACCATTCGGCCGGCGAGCTGAGGGGACCATCCGCTGCTGAGCCACGAGGCATACATCCGGTAGTAGACCGGTGAGCCTGGAAGCGGGATCGAGACGATCCCAGCAGCCGTCTCGCTGACGCAGCGGGAAGGGATAACGGTTAAGCACGATCCCGTCCGCACGGCGGAGATGACATGCTCGATCCGGTCCGTTGTCCATCTGACGGACAGGGTCATCCGCTCGGCAGCTTCCCAGGCGGTGACAGCCTCTTTGAGCGATGAATCCTCCAGCAGGACGAACGGCAATTGTGCCAGCCGATAGGTGGAAAGCGAGGATAAATTAGCGGTGCCTGCGAGCGGATGCACTGCTGGTAAAAGCAGCATCAGCGGATCTTCGACGAGAAGAACGTTATTGCCTGCGGATAAACCGGACGATCGGCTGGTCAAGATCAAGTCGGCGCCTCCTTCCAGGAGCAGCTGATGCAGTCTGTCGTTATCGCCTGTCAGCAGCGAGAGCTGAATATCGGCAAGCTCCGAAGCGGCCGTGAGCCATGATCCCCGGAGGAATGCGGCATTGGCGGTTTCGTTGCAGCCGATAACATATTTATGGAGTCCGTTTCTCTGCAGCTCTTTCATTCGCGCCTCGGCCTCGGCATAGAGACGGTCGATCTGCTCGGCGTAATGATGGAGAAGTCTGCCGGCTTCGGTCAACATGACTTTACCGGTTTTCATTTCAAATAGAGGAGTGCCCCATTCCTCTTCCATCTTGCGCATATGGAAGCTGATCGTAGGCTGCTTGACGCCTAGCTCCTCAGCGACGGCCGTGACTTTCTTGAAGCGTTCCAGCAGGACAATCAACCGTATTTTTAACAAATTCATAATAGAGTCATTCTCCCATTGTTCTTATATAGAGTTTATTTATAATTTTACGACTAACCATACAAGAAATCTATGCATTTTTATTATTCCGTTAACACTTAGAAAATATCAGATTAATAACGAAGACCTACAATAAGTTTGTTCAAACAAATAACCGTTCGAAACGGGAGGAGAAACCAGAAGCATGAAAAAGATGTTGTTAGTCGTAGTAGCATTGATGTTGACGATCGGGTTGGCGGCTTGTGGTTCCAAAGACAATGGCACGAACAACAAAGGAACGAACGAAGGGGCTCAGACAAATAATAGTCAAGGCAGCGGCAACACTGGCGGGGAAGAGCTCTCCGGCTCCATTCTTGCAGTCGGCTCGACTGCGCTTCAACCATTGGTAGATCAAGCTTCGAAGAAGTTTATGGAAGAGCACAAGAACGTTAACATTCTCGTGCAAGGCGGCGGAAGCGGCACTGGCCTGACGCAAGTATCTGACGGCCAAGCGCAAATCGGCAACTCGGATATTTTCGCGGAAGAGAAGTTTGTCGATGCTGACGCTCCAAAAGCGAAGGAGCTCGTCGATCATCAAGTAGCGGTTGTGGCGATGGCAACTGTCGTGAATAAAGATGTCGCTGTGGACAACCTAACGAAGGATCAACTGGTACAGATTTTCACAGGTAAAGTGACGAACTGGAAAGAAGTTGGCGGCCAAGACGAGAAAATTACGATCGTTAACCGTCCTGCAAGCTCCGGTACGCGCAAAACGTTCGAGAAGTATGCACTAGGCACGAAGACGGAAGACCTGCAAGGCTCGATCCAAGAGGATTCCTCAGGTACGGTTAAGAAGCTTGTCTCCGAAACTCCGGGTGCAATTGGTTACCTTGCGTTCTCTTACCTCGACGATTCGGTGAAGACCGTGAAATATGAAGGCGTAGAAGCAAAAGAAGAAACGGTTATCGACGGCAGCTACCCTGTCTGGGCTTACCAGCACATGTACACGAAGGGCGAGCCGGATGCCGCTATGAAAGCATTCCTTGAGTTCATGGTATCCGACACGGTTCAGAACGGCGATGTCGTAGAGCTGGGATACATTCCAGTCAACAAAATGCAAGTGAAGCGCGATGTTGACGGCAATGTAACGAAATAATCCGTATATATGCAATAGTCAAGCCTGAGAGGTGAACGCTGATTCGCCTCTCCTTGGCTTTGAGAAGGAGGGGGCCATATGGATCAATGGGCTGTCAAACAAGATGGCAACAATAAACAGAGTCTCACTAGAAAACCAAGTAAGCAGCACATCCGAGAAGAATGGGTCGGACGTATTTTCACGACACTTTGTATCCTCTTTCTTATCGTAACCATCGTTGCGATGGTTTATTTCGTCGCGTCTCGCGGCTTAAGCACCTTTTTCAAGAATGGCGTCAGCATCGGAGATTTGCTCACTGGACTGAAGTGGGCTCCGGAAGGGGAACCCGCCTTATTCGGCGCACTGCCGTTCATCTTCGGTTCTTTCAGCACATCTTTGCTCGCCGCGCTAATTGCCGCGCCGCTTGGCTGCTGCGCCGCTATCTTCATGACGCAGATTATGCCGGGAGCGGGAAGACGTTACATGCAGCCTGTCATTGAGCTGCTGGCGGGTATTCCGTCGGTTGTTTACGGTTTTGTCGGGCTCAGCGTAATCGTTCCGATGCTTCGCAATATTTTTCCGGGACAAGGGATTGGCATTGCAGCCGGTTCGCTTGTTCTGTCGGTCATGATTTTGCCGACGATTACGACGATTGCCACGGATGCGCTGGCATCACTCCCCAGCGGCCTGAAAGAAGGGTCGTTCGCGCTTGGCGCGACTCGCTGGCAGACGATCTACCGCATTGTTATCCCGACGACATTGCCTGCGCTGTTGACAGGTGTCGTGCTCGGGATGTCCCGCGCATTCGGCGAAGCGCTCGCCGTGCAGATGGTGATCGGTAACGCGCCGCATATCCCTAGGTCGTTGTTCGAATCGGCTTCAACGCTAACGAGCGTTATTACGCTCAGCATGGGCAACACCATTACGGGCTCTGCCCACAATAACGCTTTGTGGTCGCTTGCGCTGATCCTGCTCATGATGACCTTCGTCTTCGTATTTATCGTCCGCTTTCTGGAAAGGAGAAATAAACGATGAGCGCCAAAACCGTAAACCGTATAGCAACTGCCGTTATTGTTTTAGTCGCCGCGTTCATCGTCCTGCTGCTCGCCGGATTATTGGGCTATATTATTGTGCGCGGGTTCGGGCATATCAGCTGGGACTTTCTGACTTCCGCACCGGAAACGATCAAGGCCGGCGGGGGAATCGGACCGCAGTTGTTCAACTCGCTCTTCCTCCTGGTCCTCACGATGATCATTACCGTCCCGCTGGGATTGGGTGCCGGCATCTACATGAGCCAGTACGCGAAGCCGGGGCGCCTGACGGATTCCATCCGCCTGGTTGTCGAGGTTCTGTCCTCGTTCCCTTCCATTGTCGTGGGCTTGTTCGGTTTGCTCGTCTTCGTCAATTTGTTGGGCTTTGGCTTCTCGCTGTTCTCCGGCGCGCTGGCATTGACCGTATTTAACCTGCCGCTTATGGTGCGGATTACGGAGCAGGCGCTCGCAGGCGTACCGCGGGAGCAGAAGGAAGCTTCCCTGGCACTGGGATTGTCCCGTTGGAAGACGATCACATCGGTCATGCTGCCGATCGCGGTGCCTGCTATCGTGACGGGCACGATCCTGGCTTCGGGCCGCGTATTCGGCGAAGCGGCCGCGCTGCTCTTCACAGCCGGTATGAGCTCGCCAAGGCTGGACTTCACGGATTGGAATCCGTTTAGCCCGTTCTCGCCGCTCAATCCGTTCCGTCCGGCAGAGACGCTGGCCGTTCATATTTGGAAGGTCAACAGCGAAGGGCTTGCCCCTGACGCTGCGGAAATCGCCGCAGGAGCTTCCGCCGTGCTCATCATCATGGTGCTGCTCTTCAATTTCACGGCACGCTGGTTCGGCAGAGCGCTGTATCGTAAATTTACCGCTACCAAATAAACCGTAGGAGGAATGTTCACATGCAGAATGCAGGCTTATCCGTCAAAAACTTGAGCGTCTTCTACGGGGAGAAGGAAGCGGTCAAAGGCGTTTCACTCGAATTTTCGCCCCGCCAGGTTACAGCGCTAATCGGTCCTTCAGGATGCGGGAAATCGACGTTTCTGCGCAGCTTGAACCGGATGAACGATACGATCGGCGGAGTCAAGACCAAAGGCGAGATCTGGATCGACGGCCAGAACATCAACGACCCGGGCGTCGATGTCGTGCTGCTTCGCCAGCAGATCGGGATGGTATGGCA
This sequence comes from Paenibacillus spongiae, assembly GCF_024734895.1. Classification (NCBI taxonomy): domain Bacteria; kingdom Bacillati; phylum Bacillota; class Bacilli; order Caryophanales; family Paenibacillaceae; genus Paenibacillus; species Paenibacillus spongiae. Next base: position 5,304,269 of record NZ_CP091430.1, on the reverse strand, counting down.
GCGGCCCAATCCGTTTCACAAATCGATCTATGAGAACATCGCTTTCGGTCCGCGTTATCACGGTATCCGAAACAAGCGCGAGCTTGACGGAATTGTCGAGGATTGCTTGCGCAGAGCGGCGCTCTGGGAGGAAACGAAGGACCGGCTGCACAAATCGGCGCTCGCGCTGTCCGGCGGACAGCAGCAGCGGCTGTGCATCGCGCGTTCGATCGCCGTCAAGCCGAAAATTATTCTGATGGACGAACCGGCCTCTGCGCTCGATCCCGTATCGACGGCGAAGATTGAGGAGCTGATCGCGGAGCTGAAGAAGGAATACTGCATCATCATCGTGACGCATAACATGCACCAAGCAGCTCGTATTTCGGACCGGACGGCATTCTTCTATATGGGGAAATTGATCGAGACGGGCGAAACCGATCAGATTTTCACGAATCCGGCGGAAAAATCGACCGACGATTATATTTCAGGCCGATTCGGATAAATGGATTTTCGAACGGTTACCCTCGCATACAGGAGCAATTGAAGCCATAAACGAACAGCTACGAATCGACCTGCAGAATGCGGGTCTTTCTTATGTTTGCAGGAAAGTTAATATCCGCTTAACACTCGTGCAACGTTCTTAACACAAAGAATAAGTACAATGGAGCTATTCCATATAGGAAAGTTGTACCAAAGAAAGGCGCGCCGGGCTGTATTCCGATCATGGGCTCAACTTCAACTTGTATCGAAAAATCCTGCGAAGAGGGATTCCACTTGGACGAAATCGGATTTGGATTGCTGGACCGCAATATGCTGCATGTATTGACGGAGCGGGGACATAAGAACGGAATTGGAGTTATTGCCGTTCAGGTGCATGCCGGACATGCTGAAGCCCGTGAACGGCTTCAAAACTGGTCCGATGAGCAGAACGATATTATATGGCGGTATAGAATCGATCATGAATATTACTACTTCTTGCAGGGCGGCAAGTCCGCCCAGAAGTTAGCGCTTCGTCTGGAGGCGGCAGCGGCCCTGCTGCAAAAAAATCTTAACGGTTCGTCTGCCTTGACTGCGAGGGATCGTGTTCAGGGGCATCAGAAGCGGTTACCGCACCATATCGGCTTCGCGAAGGCGATCCCGTTAGGTATGGGAGCTGCAGCTGAAGCGAGGATCTATAAAGCGATCAAAGAAGCGTTATTGAGTACCGCCCGCCCAGAGCGGAGCGGGGAGCGGGTAATGGAGCCGTTGTTATGGGCAGCCCCGGCGGCAGAACAAAGCACAGCCGACTGGTCCTCGACGTATCCGATGGGAAATCTGGCCAGGGATATTCCGGTCTTCGACACCCAGAAGCTGGTCTCCGATGCAGCCAAGCTATTCGAGTCCAACCATCTTATTCAAGGGGCGGCCGTCGTGAAGAACGGGGCGCCTGTCGGGCTTGTCATGAAGGAGAACATGCATCAGCTGCTTGCGGGGCAATTCGGGCTGCCTCTGTATTGGAGCCGCCCCATTCATAAAATTATGGATGACAATCCGCTTATCGTGGATGAAGGGCTCCCTGTGGAACAGGTATCGCAGCTTGCGATGTCCCGGGATATTTCCCGCTTGTATGATATCGTTCTTATAACGAGGGGCAACAAGCTGCTCGGTGCCGCATCGATCCGTTCCATTCTGGAATGCATCACCAGCCTTCGAACCGAGGAAGCGCGTACGGCGAACCCCTTGACCGGACTCCCCGGCAATGGAGTCATCCGGCGTGAGATGCAGCGGTATATCGACAGGGGCCAACCCTTCTCGATTATTTATGCGGATTTGGATTATTTCAAATGGTTTAACGATTGCTTCGGCTTCAGTCAAGGTGATGAACTCATTCGATATATGGCGGATCTGCTTCAAGAAAGCGTTCGACGGTTGTCAGGGAGTGAAGGCAGCTTCGTCGGCCATATCGGCGGGGATGATTTTATCGTTCTGACTGCTGCCGGAGATCCGCGGGCGCTATGCGCTTCGATTATCGAACGTTTCGAGGATGGCGTTCAAGCGTTCTATGGCGATACGGAAGTGTCTGGTGTAACCGACCGGAGCGGAAGCCGAATCGAGCAGCGCGGCATTGGCGTCTCGCTATCGCTGCTTCGATGGAACGGTGAACAGCCGGTTAGTCCTGATGCGATCTCCCAGGCTGCCGCACGCTTGAAGAAGCAGGCTAAGGCCGTGAAAGGGAGTGCGTGGGTGACCGGTGATTTGTTGGACAAGCAGGATAGAGAGGAACGAATGCAAACGTGAGAGGACGATACAGCGTCAGAAAATACAGCAAACGTTCCGGGCAAGTCGGGCCGACAGGCATTATTTATGTAGCATGGCATGGCAGGGGAAAGGAGCGCGAGGACGTTAAATCCGCCATCGATGCTCATTGGAGGCATTTCGTGCAAGAGGCGATCGCCAAGCAGCGGAACGCTGGCGTAGGCCATTTGCGCAGCGTATGGATGAAGGACGATCTATACATATGCCTGCAGCTCCCCTATGAGGGAGCCGAGGTTCTGGAGGAGCAGCTGCTGGAGCTTGGCAGCCGATTCAAGGATGACTGGGAGCGGCGGTTTATGCAGACCGCGCTTGGCGGCTGGATCGAAGAGCTGCGACTTCATACGGGCATCTCCATCGTGGAGCGGTTATTGCCTGGCCGTTACGATGAATTATGGTACGAAGGAATAAAGCGGGCGATTATTCATGGCCAGTCGCCCTCGGCCCCCGAACGGAGCATGCGGATAAAGGCGTTCAACCATCTTATTCAAAGCAGGCTAATTTATCCGGTCTATCAGCCGATAATCTCTCTCCGGAATGAAACGGTGTATGGTTATGAAGCTCTGCTGCGCTGCCCGGACAACCGCTGGTTTGCCGGTCCGCAGCCGCTGTTCGCTTTCGCAGCCGAGGAAGGCATGCTCTATACGCTCGATCGCCTCGCGAGGGAACGCGCCATTGAAGAAAGCACCGGTCTGGCCGACGGCCAAAAGCTGTTTATTAACATCACATCGCAAATTATTGACGATCCTTCCTTCACCCCCGGTCAAACACGCAGCCTGCTTGAGCAGTTCGGCTTATCTCCGCATCATGTCGTATTCGAGCTTACGGAACGCAGCTCGATCGAGGATTTCGGCGCAGCGAAGAAGATACTGGATCATTACCGCAACCAAGGCTATCAAATCGCTATCGACGATGCAGGGGCCGGCTATTCGTCTCTTCAGTCGATTGTGGAGCTGCAGCCGGATTTAATTAAAATCGATCGCTCGCTTATCCGGGGTATCCATCTCGATCCGATGAAGGAGCATATTGTGCAGCATTTTACGGAGCTGGCGGCCAAGATGGGCATATCGATCGTGGCGGAAGGGATCGAGGAGGAAGAGGAGCTTGCCCAGATCCGGTCCATGGGGATCGCGTATGCGCAAGGCTATTTGCTGGGAAAACCGCAGGCGAGCATCGGACGCAACGATTCTACTTCTGCCTAGTAAAGAACCGGGTGGATACCGGTCATGTTAATCGGAGCTGATCAGCTAATAAAGATAGTAACTGCGTTGGGAGCAAGCGGTCATTGGACGGTGATGCTCTTTTTTTGTCTGTTTAATCACTTAAAATATGGAATTTAGTGAAAAATAAACCTCTTGCTTATGGATTCCTTTTACTTCGCTGCCCGACTGGATTATGATAGTTAATAGCAAATAACGAGGTGAGGTGCACCCGTATGGACAAATGGATGTTGATTGACGGAAATAGCATTATCTATCGCGCGTTCTTTGCCATGCCGCCGCTGACGAATTCCGCAGGGCTGCATACGAACGCGGTTTATGGCTTTACAACGATGCTCTTGAAGCTGCTTGAAGAAGAGAAGCCGACGCATGTGCTCGTTGCATTCGATGCGGGCAAGGTCACGTTCCGGCACGAAGGCTACACGGAATACAAGGGCGGCAGGCAGAAGACTCCGCCGGAGCTGTCCGAGCAGTTTCCGGTCCTGAAGGAGCTGCTGCAGTCATTCAGCATTGCGCAGTTCGAGCTGGCCGGCTACGAAGCCGACGATATTATCGGCACGCTGACGAGAATGGCGGATGAGCAGGGCGTGGAGACGATTGTCGTCTCCGGCGACAAGGACATGCTCCAGCTCGCCTCCGAGCAGGTGACGATCGCGCTGACCCGCAAGGGCGTAAGTGAAGTTGACCGCTATGATCCGGCGGAAATTCAAGAGAAATACGGTCTCACGCCGCTTCAGATCATTGACCTGAAAGGTCTGATGGGCGACGCTTCCGACAACATTCCGGGTATTCCGGGCGTCGGCGAGAAGACGGCGCTCAAGCTTCTTCACGAATTCGAGTCCGTCGAAGGGGTATTGGCGAATACGAATGAATTGAAAGGGAAGATGAAGGAGAAGGTCGAGGCTCATAAGGATGATGCCCTCATGAGCAAGAGGCTTGCTACGATCTATCGCGAGGTTCCGCTAGAGAACCAGACGGACGAGCTGGCCTACGGCGGGTATGACAAAGCGGCGCTCGCCCAATCCTTCCGCAAGCTGGAATTCCGATCGTTAATCGATCGGCTTGAGCTGCCCGAAGCCGGAGAGGCTGACGGAGCGGAAGCTGTGGCGGCCGCGACGTATGAAATTATCCGAGTTGATTCGGACACCGACGTCAGCTCGCTGAAGGCATTTCTTGCCCAATCCGAGAGCGTCTATATCGAAGCCTATGGTGAGAATCCGCACCAATCACAGCTGCTTGGACTTGCCGTGGCAGCGGGCGAACAAGTATATGTCATCGACTGCGATACGCTGGAAAGCCCGGTTGGACAACCTGTTCGCGATTGGCTTGCGGACGACAAGGCTCCTAAGTACGGTTATGATTTGCACAAAGCGGAGCTTGCTCTTTCGTGGCATCATATCACATTCTGTGGAACGGCGTTCGACGTTCAATTGGCGGCCTATTTGCTCGACCCGACCGAGACGAATCAAACCTTGAATTTCTTGGCAGCGAAATACGGCATTCCCGCGATTGCTTCGGATGAAGCCGTATATGGCAGAGGCGCAAAGTTCAAGGTTCCGGATTTCGAAGAGGTTGCCCGCCATCTTGCCGCCAAGGCGGATACGGTACGAAGGCTAGTACCGCTGCAGCAGGGCGATCTTGAGAAAACCGATATGACCAAGCTGTATTATGAGCTGGAGCAGCCGTTGTCGATCGTGCTGGCCAGAATGGAGAAGCGGGGCATCCGGGTAAATGCGCAGACGCTGGAGGAGCTTGGCAGCGAGCTGGAGCATAAATTAGTCAGCTATATGAGCGACATCTATCAGCATGCAGGGATGGAATTCAATATTAACTCGCCGAAGCAGCTGGGCGAGGTGCTGTTCGAGCGTCTTGGACTGCCGGTGATCAAGAAGACGAAGACCGGATATTCGACAGACGCCGAGGTGCTGGAGAAGCTGGAGCCGTATCATGAGATCGTAAGGCTCATTCTTTATTATCGTCAGCTGTCCAAGCTTCAATCGACTTACGTGGAAGGACTCTTGAAGGAAATTAGGCGGGATACCGGGAAGGTGCACACGTATTACCGTCAGACGATTGCCGCCACGGGTCGTCTATCCAGCCAATTCCCGAATCTGCAGAACATTCCGATCCGTCTGGAAGAAGGTCGGCGCATTCGCAAAGCCTTCGTCCCGTCCGAGCCGGATTGGCTCATTCTCGGCGCCGACTATTCGCAGATCGAGCTGCGCGTGCTCGCCCAGATTTCAGGCGACGAGAACCTGAAGGAAGCGTTTGTCCATGATATGGACATTCATACGAAGACGGCGATGGACGTGTTCGGCGTGAGTGCGGACGCGGTTGACGCGAACATGCGCCGCCAGGCGAAGGCGGTCAATTTCGGCATCGTGTACGGAATCAGCGACTTCGGCCTTTCGAACAATTTGAACATCACGCGTAAGGATGCCGCTCGATTCATTGAGCAATATTTCGAGGCGTTCAAAGGGGTGCGTGCCTACATGGACAATATCGTCATGGATGCGCGGCGCGACGGTTATGTCACGACTCTGCTGGAGCGGCGCCGTTACTTGCCGGAGATCAAGGCCTCGAACTTCAATCTGCGCTCCTTCGCCGAGCGTACGGCGATGAATACGCCGATTCAAGGGACCGCCGCCGATATTATCAAACTGGCTATGGTGCGGATGGACGAGGAGCTGCGCAAGCGGAATTTGCGCAGCCGGATGCTGCTGCAGGTACACGATGAATTGGTCTTCGAGGTTCCGCCGGATGAGCTGGAAACGATGAAGACGCTCGTTCCTGAAGTGATGGAGAGCGCGCTGGCGCTTGACGTGCCGCTGAAAGTCGATGTTAATTACGGTATCAATTGGTATGAGACCAAGTAGGGCATCCCGGCATGCAATCGGTTATAATGGGAAGTGCTGCGGCCGTCCAATGACTTGGCCGCGGCGGGGAGGTAGACAACAATGCCGGAATTGCCGGAGGTAGAAACGGTTCGGCGGACGCTGAATCAATTGGTGGCGGGCAAGACCGTCGAGGGCGTTACTATCACGCTTCCGCGTATTCTGCAGCGGCCGGCGGAGCCGGAACAATTCGCTGACATGCTGGTCGGGCAGACCTTGCAGACCATCGAGAGACGCGGGAAATTTCTAAGGTTTATATTTGACGGGCTCGTCATGGTATCCCATCTTCGGATGGAAGGACGCTACGGCGTCTACGAGAAGGGTGATCCGGTTGAGCTTCATACGCATGTCATCTTCCACTTTGACGATGGAACGGAGCTGCGGTACAAGGATGTACGCCAATTCGGTACGATGCATCTGTTCGAGCCTGGCGACGAGCTGCTGATGCCGCCGCTGAACAAGCTGGGGATCGAACCGCTGGACGACTCCTTCACGTTAAAATCGTTTATGAAGATCTTATCGCACCGTACGACTAAAATTAAACCGCTGCTGCTCAATCAGGAATATGTGGTGGGGCTTGGCAATATCTATGTTGATGAATCTTTATTTACAGCCGGTATCCATCCGGAGCAAACGGCCGATTCTCTGAAGCGCAGCGACTGGAAGCGATTGTATGACGCGGTGAGAGCAACACTGACGCGCGCCGTCGAAACCGGCGGTTCCTCTATTAAATCGTATGTGGACGGACAGGGCGAGATGGGCATGTTCCAGGACGAGCTGCTTGTCTACGGACGCAAGAACGAACCGTGCAGCAGATGCGGCCAGTCTATCGAGAAAACCGTCGTCGGAGGCCGGGGCACGCATATCTGTACGAAGTGCCAGCCGCTGCGCAAACCAAAAGCGTCAAGTCTTCGGTCATAAATAGATGCACGAATAGGGTATGAACGCATATGATGAACCATTCATGGGCGAATGCACATTGTTTCCAAGCTTGAAGCTCAGGTACGCTCAGTACAGCGGGGTTCTTGATTGGAAACATGTCGTTTACGGCCTTCATGGGAGGGACATCGGTTGCTAGCACATGTTGCATCCTTGCTGCTGCTCGCGTTTGCTGTCAGCATGGACGGATTTGGAGTTGGTGTGACCTATGGCTTGCGCCGCATACGGATACCTGTCGTATCGGTCGTCATCATTTCGCTATGCTCGGGATTTGTCGTCTGGTTGTCCATGCAGGTAGGCAGCTTGCTTGCCGGCTACATGTCGCCGGATATCGCAAGGTGGATCGGGGCTTGCTTGCTGATCCTGATCGGCGGCTGGGCGTTGTGGCAGCACTGGCGCAGACGCAAGGAGATGGCCGCGAATGCTGGTGAAGAAATGGGGGAAGCTGATAACGGCACTCGATCCGACAGTGGAGGGAATGACCGGCTAACGGCAACAACGATCCTCATTCTGGAGTTGAAGCGGCTCGGTCTGGTTATACAGATCTTAAGGACACCGCAAATTGCGGATGTGGACCGTTCGGGCATTATTTCGGCTTCAGAGGCCGTATTGCTCGGGTTCGCGCTGTCGCTGGACAGCTTCGGAGCCGGACTTGGCGCTGCGATGATCGGCTTCTCCCCGCTGTTGACCGCACTGGTCATCTCCACGGCGAGCGGATTGTTCTTGCTTGGCGGAATGAGACTGGGCTTCCGATTCTCGGGATGGAGCACGATGCAGGCGCTGTCGGTTCTGCCGGGCATTATGCTGGTAGTAATGGGAATAATGAAATTGCTTTAGAGCAAGCAGAGGTGAACGTATGAAACTCGGATTAACGGGCGGTATCGCCAGCGGCAAAAGTACAGTGTCCGCCATGCTCGTCAAGCTGGGTGCGAAGCTCGTCGACGCCGATCAGGTCGCCAGGGAAGTGGTCCTTCCCGGCGAACCGGCGCTCGGGCGGATTGTCGCACGGTTCGGACAAGCTGTATTGAATGAGGATGGAACGTTGAACAGGAGCAAGCTGGGAAGCCTTGTCTTTACGCCGGATAAACAGAAGCTGAAGGATCTGGAGTCGATCCTGCATCCAGCGATCCGGGCTCGCATGCAGGAGAGAATGGACGCCTATCTGCAGGAGGATCCCAACCTGCTTGTCATTGCGGACATTCCGCTTCTATACGAAACCGGACAAGCCGAGCTGTATGATGCCGTAATGGTGGTCTACGTTCCGGCGGAGATGCAGCTGCAGCGATTGATGGAACGGGAAGGGCTCACGGAGGAACAAGCCTCGCTGCGCATAGGGCTCCAGATGGACATCGAAGAGAAGAAGCGTCTGGCCACATACGTGATCGACAACAGCGGCTCACTTGAAGCTACCGAACGCCAGGTCCGGCAATTTTGGCAGGAACATGATTTTTCATGAAGAAATTTCGGCGCAAGAGAGTCTTTCTCGTACTGGTACTCGCTCTATTGGTCGTGCTGTTCTTTAATTCGGAGTGGATCAGCCGCTGGATGTATCCGATCCATTACAAGGACGATATCCGAATCAGCGCGGACAATTATAAGCTGGAGCCGCAATTGCTTGCCGCGGTTATCCGTACGGAGACGAATTACGAGCCCGGCAAGGAGTCGAAGAAGGGTGCCGTCGGAATCATGCAGATCATGCCCGATACGGCGGACTGGATCGTCGAGAAGAGCGGATTTGACGGCGTGACGAGGGACAGCCTTAAGCATCGGGCCGATCTTGGCATCGAGATGGGCGCATGGTATCTAAATTGGCTGAATAAGCAGTTTAAAGGGAACCAGGTGGCTGTCATTGCCGCTTATAATGCCGGTCCCGGCGCGGTTAAGCGTTGGATGACGGAGGGCAAATGGGACGGGGAATTGAGTACGATAAGCGATATTCCATATGGAGAAACGCGGCACTACGTGCAGCGCGTCCATTATTATTATAAGAAATACAAGAAGCTTTATCCCGAATTTTAGCAATGGCTTACATAATTTACGCGGCATCGCCAGCAATTTGTTGCTGGCGGTTTTTTTTTATGGAATGCAGCGCGGCTATGAACAGTACACCCTGATGGCGCAAGCTCAATGCTCTTCAAATTGCTGTTACTGCAACCTTTATCCGCCTATATCGTTTATTATTGGAGGGTGAATATTTGCAGCGATATGCAAAGGCTATAGAAGAGGGTGTTTGCGGTGAAGAGGATATTCATCTCGTTCATGCTGGTGCTGTTTCTTACCGCGTGCCAGAGCAAATTTAACGAGGGGGACTGGCAGAACGAACCGGATATGAGATATGGCATGGTGAACGATTTTATAAACAAGCATGAGCCTATAGGATTGACCGAGCAAGAGGTCGTTGATTTATTAGGGGAGCCTGAGCAGAGGCTGGAAGATCCCGTGGTTCAGTATGTTTATTATTTGGGCCGTGCAGGCATGGGCGTGGATGACAGTTTGTTCGTTCTGAAATTCGATGAGGATGAAAAATTGGAAAGTCATCAAGTAACCCACGATTAGTCCATCTGTAATGTGGGGCAAATATCGTCTTGAAGTCAGTCGCAGCAGGAGATTATAGACTCTTTTGTATTTTTACGGACGGGTTTTGTGGTATAATGAAATTGATGTGTGCATGTGCCCACCTTCTTATGGGGTAAAAAGAGAAGAAGCCCCGGTCAACCGCCTATGAAGGCGTCTGATCGAAGCTTCCGTTATTAAGCCTCATTATCTTTGTCCTGCTAGGGACTGTTCAGCGATTTGTACCAGTTTACGAGTAATGTAGCCCCCAAGGGATCCTGCATCACGCGTAGCCATGTTCCCGTAATATCCGTCTTGCGGGATAGCAATACCAAGCTCTTGCGCTACCTCATATTTCATTTGGTCAAGCGCTGCATTGGCTTGCGGTACAACCAATTGGTTGCTGCTGCGGTTTTGTGCCATTGTCGTTCACCTCCTCGCGGTTTGTAACAGTATTATGTGCGAAAGCGTGAGTTTCATAACAGGAAAAGGTTAGAAAATGTTACCGGTTTGAATAGCGCTGCAACATCGGCGTTATAATGGGTTTATTATTGAATTTGGTTACTTCGATCTGATGGAGGTTCTTACAAGCATGAAATGTCCGTATTGTGATTATTCCGGAACAAAGGTGCTTGATTCACGGCCCGCAAACGAGAATAAATCGATCCGCCGCCGCCGTGAATGCGAAAAATGCAGCCGCCGGTTCACAACCTTTGAAATGATCGAAGAAACGCCGTTGATTGTGATCAAGAAGGGTGGAAGCCGGGAAGAATTCAGCCGTGACAAGATTCTGCGCGGTCTTATCCGGGCTTGCGAGAAGCGCCCCGTACCGGTCGAACAGCTTGAGGTTATTGTGTCCGAAGTGGAGAAAGAATTGCGGACTACGGCATTAGCCGAGGTGGAAAGCCGCGATATAGGCGAAATCGTCATGCAGCAACTGTATCCGGTGGATGAAGTTGCATACGTTCGATTCGCATCGGTCTACCGTCAATTTCGTGATATTGATATGTTCATGAAGGAGCTTAATTCCTTATTGTCCAAAGATTCGCTCGCCAGCCCAAAAAAAGATTGACAGCTATTGCAGTCCCATGATATGATCTATCTTGTCGTTACAAATCTTGGGGCCTTAGCTCAGCTGGGAGAGCGCATCGCTGGCAGCGATGAGGTCAGGGGTTCGATCCCCCTAGGCTCCACCAAAAAACGTAAATCAAACCACTTCATTTAGGAAGTGGTTTTTCTTTTTGGTGGTTAGACTAGGGGGAGATGAACCCCTATGGGTTCGCCCGCGCGCAGGGAGTGGGTGTGAAGCTTCGCAGAGTAATCATCAAACGGACGAGCACGGCGTCTGAATCTACCGCCGCGATCTGCTTCGTTGAAATACATCTGTGAACATTTCATCAGGATTCATACATCACATAATGGATCAGCGAGTTCTGCGAGCTGTATCCCCCTAGGCTCCACCAAAATAAACAAATCAACCACGTTCATTGAACGTGGTTTTCTGTTTATTTGGTGGACAGCCTAGGGGAGAGAACCGCTACGGGTTCGCCCGCGCGGACGGATCACTTCCGTGAAATACTGCGAACGGAGGAGCACGGCGATCAGGATCTACCGCTAAAAGTCCTCGTCGAATAGCTTCGTCAGCATATAATCAAGATTCGGACATCCATAATGGATCAGCGAGTTCTGCGAGCTATATCCCCCCAGGCTCCACCAAACCTGTTCAGTTAACGCTGAGAAGCCGTTTTTTCTGACCAGCTGTTCACATCGTCCATACGTTGGCGCACATACGAATTCGTTTCAAAAACTTTTTTACGCCCAATTTTCTTGACATTGGAGTCAACTCTAATGTTATTCTGAATTCATGGAAAAACTTTATTCTATACAAGAGGTTTCGCGGATACTTGGGATGCCGAAGGATACGCTTCGGTATTATGACCGGATTGGGGTCGTCTCGCCGTCTCGGGAAGGCAATGGGTACCGAAGGTATTCGAAGGACGACCTCATGGATTTGATGAATATTCAGATCATGCAGTATGCGGACTTTTCTCTTGACGAAATCAGGGGGAAATTTGGTTTCCGTAAGATGAAAAATATCGACTCCGCTTACTGCGAAGAGGTTGCTGCGTTCCTCGATGCCAAGAACGCAGAAACGCGCAAGAAGATTGCCCATCTGGAAAAGGTCAGTCGGCTGCTCGGCATAGCAGCCGAAACGTTAAGGGATTTTAATAATGAAAGTGACCAACGGTTGGCAGAATTCGTCCGCGAGATTTACAAGGATATCCGAACGAATGAACCGGGAATTTGTAAGGAGGGTTGCGATGAACATCAAGGTTAGGAATTTTTATTATCTGATTGCAGGCGTTCTTGCGATATTGTTTGCCGCCACGCACGCATGGAACGGGCAATACGCTGTGCTGCCGACGCTCGACATTAGGGCGATATCCATGGATACCCAGACGGTATTCACGTATGTTTGGCACATTATCACGGCGGAAAACCTGGTCTTCGGCATCGCATTCATTTTCATGTCATTCCAAAGTGAGCGATCGAAGATCCGGTTTGCCGCATGGATGATCGCGGCGATCCTGATCGTCCGACTGATGGTTATTCTTGGCGTAACGGCATTGCTTGACGTTTCGGCGCTTACGGACACGTTTATAGATTCGATTGCCATTGTAATCTATGTCGCCTTCATCCTACTGGGCACAAGAATGAAGAAAAACCAGTCCAGTGGTCAGCAGGCACAGTAACAGAGATGTCCGACTTGTCTTCTAACTCTGCATAGCGAAAGCTAATTCCCCCTAGGTTCCAACAAACATTCCTCTACTTTTTTCCATAGAACTCGACGACTCTGAAATTCAAAAAATGGTAAAATCTTATTTGACACGAGACAGATCTGTCTGTATCATAATAAGCAAAAGAGACAGATCTGTCTCTTTTGCTTTGAAGAAACATCTTGGCTGTCGTCAATCAGCTATGGGTGTCAAGAAATGGAGTGTGATCGACTTATGGCGTAATCGGCTTTAGACATTTAATCCTTACGAAAATTGAGGTGTCTAACCATGAATCGAAAATTACACGCAGAAGAAAGCGTGAAGGATGGGAGAATGATTCGTTATATTTTGTTAGCGAATGGTTTTTCTACGGGGGCATTTGGGCTCATTTTGATCTTCTTCTCCCATTTCGTGGCAACCTTGACTGGCCTGGATCATTCATCTGCGCTAGTCGAAGTGGGGATTTTTCTTGTCGTTTTTGTAGCCTTTGTTTTTTGGACGGTTAAACTGAAATTCATTCCACCTAGGTATGTACTTATCTATTCTGTGGTGGACTTTCTCTGGGTAATTGGGAGCGTTTATCTGATTGCGTCGGATGGAACCTCGTTTATAATGACATATCTGGGAATATGGGCTGTTAGTCTTGTGGCACTCGTAGTTGGCGTATTTGCCATATTTGAGTTTAAATATTGGTGGGTAAACAGGTCACTGAAGAGAGCCTAAGATTGATTTTGTTGTAAATAGGTGGAATAAATATGATCTTCAAACGGAGGAGAATAGCGTCTGAATCTACCGCAGCGATCTGCTTCATCGAAATATATCGGTCAAGGCTTAATCAGGATTCATACATCTCTTGATGGGACAGCAAAGCATTGAGCTGATCCCCCTAGGCTCCCGTAAGCGGCGCCGCGCGTCTGATCAATGCGAGCGTCTATTCGACGACAATAAAAACAGTCGCAGAGTACCGGCGGTCATGCCGGTGCCCTGCGACTGTTTGGCTCGTATCGGATCGAGAAACTTCGTTCATTGGGCTTCCTCATCGGCTGAGGGACCGTAGATGCCCGGCACCGGAATATCGAGAAGCCGCAAGTATACCCCGAGCTGCGCCCGGTGGTGGACCATGTGGCTTAATCCGAAGGTGCGGAGCGCGATCGCCCGCGGCTCGCGGAGGATGATATGGTTGCCGTGGCGCAACGTCCATTCCTCGCCGAGGATTTTCTCGTCACATTCGGCGAGCAGCTTTTCAAACTTGCCGACGTTCGCGTCGAACTCCTCCAGAACGTCAGCGCGTTTTTCCAAAGGCTCCCTCCGCAGCGGCACGGTCGAAAGATCGAACTCCGGATACTGAAAAATCGCGATTTGCCAGTTCAGCAGGTTGATCAGGTGCGTGGCCAGCCCGCCGAGCGTCATCGATTTCTCGTGCGGCTTCCACGACATATGCTCCTCGGGCAAGCGTTCCAGAATGCGGCGCGTAGTGGAAAGTTCATGCGTTGCGTCGCCAACGATCAGTTGTTTGACCATAAATTCCTCTCCTCCCATATGGTTTAGCATACTGTAAATTGGAATACATTACAATTTATCACGCTCTTGGCGCCATGCATCAAGATGTTTTTGCACCTCTGCACGTACTTTCTCCAGTCCTGCTTTATGCAGTTCATCATTAAATTTGGGCAGGAAGGTGTCGATATCGACACTGCCGGTCATGAGCAGGGGATAGTATTTATGCCATACATTTTCGATTTTCTCGAATTCATCATTCATCATGGACAGGTCAGGGTTAAACCCGAGTACTTTCGATTTCACGACTTTGGCGTTATACGTACGGAATTGCTCCCATTTATCAAGAGGATCGGGAAAATCACCGCCCAGCGTATTTAAGATGAACCAATTGCCTTGCGTGAATTGAACCCCCGCATAATTGGGAGCTTTATTCCTTAATCGATTCCCCTGCGCATCAATAAGAACAACCTGGCCGTTGTGATCCAAGTCATAATGAATCCCTTCAATCCCGTAGTTGAATAGATTGCGCAATTCGGAATCGGTATTCAATAAATTTAGAAAGGCGATGCATTCTTCCGGATGCTTCGTGTTTGCGTTCACCGCCATCATCCCGCCAAGCACGGACACATTCGTCGCGACTTCGGGCGTGACGGGATGGGCGACTATCTTATAGCCCAGATCTTTGCTCCAGACGCTCTCGGACAGCGGTCCGCCGCTTGCGGATTTCCAGAATACCTTCGAATCCAGCTGCAGCGCTCCCGGTTCGCGCAATGCCGCATCTTGATTAATGAAGCCCAGCTGATAGTAACGCCGGAGCGTTGTTAAGATTTGCCTGGCTTCAGCGGTTTCGAAAATATTGACGACGGATGCGGTTGGATCCAGCGATTGGATTGCTAAAGGTATTTTATTGTTCGTAATGTATTCATAGCCGTACATAGCGAAGAAATTGTGAGAGTCCTTGTTCAGCTCCATGGGAATGTAATCCGGCTCATTCTTCTGTATCATCCGCAGCAGAGGCTCCAGCGACTCCAACGTGTTGTATTTGGAGATATCGATGTTATACTTCTTAATCAATGCTTCCGGATAGATCCAATTTTCAAGCACGGCCAATTCCTTGTTCGTCGGAATGCCATATATGCTTCCGTCGTTAAGCTTCGCGCCTTCCCAGAAGACGGGGTTAATCGCATCATACATCGCTTTACCTTGATTCGTTAAATAATCATTGAGCTTCAGCCAGGCGCCGCGTTTGGCATTCGTAATAAAGTTAGGCGCAAAGGCGATATCAAACGAGGTGTCCGACGATATCATCGTATTCAGGCGGTTCTCGTACTCTTCCCAGCCGATCTTGATATAGGTGATCGTAATTCCAATTTTCCGCAGAAGAAGCTCATTGATCTTGTTATTGACAAGCTGAAGATCCTTATCCGGATCGCCTATCGTATAATAAATGAGGTTTACAGGCGAATCGTCGCGGGAATCGGGAACGTTCGTATTCTGATTCGTGCATCCGGTAAGCTGTATAAGGAGCAGCAGGACAAGGCCGACAATAGAGCGGCTATATTTATTCATGACATCGATCTCCCCGACAGGTTAACTTTTTTCGCGTAAATCGGAGGGTGACTTCCCGTAATAATTTTGAAAATGGGTGTAAAAATAGTTGAGGTTATTATATCCTACCGCACCGGCAATCCATTGGATCTTCTCATTGGTCGATAAAATGAACTCTTTTGCGCGCTGCATGCGATAAATCATCAAATACTCGGACAGCTTCATCTTGGTTTCTTTGATAAATAGTTGCCCGAGGTAGGTGCTGTTCATTTGCAAACGTTCGGCGACCGATTTCAGGGTGATGTTCTGGGCATATTCGGTCGTAACCATGAGCAGAATGCGCCGCACTAATTTGGACAGCGTATCATGGGGGACGCCGAGTACGGGGTCCATTTGGAGCGGAACCGCATGCGGATTTCCTATTGTCCCATGGAGTTCCTTAACGATGATATTCTCGACGACCTTCTGCAGCTTTTCGCGTTCCACGGGCTTTAGCAGATAATCCTTCACTCCGCAGCGAATCGCTTGCTGGGCATAGTGGAAATCGCTGTAACCGCTCATAATGATATACTTGGTCGGAAGATTGGCTTCATTGAGTCTTTGAATCGCATCGTATCCGCGGTTTTTTCCGATGCATACATCGAAGATGGCGATATCGGGCAATAGCTGTATGGCTCTAGATACCGCCGCGTCTGCGGAACTGCAGGTTTCGATGTGTTCGAACCCGTAGCTTTTCCAATCCAGAATGCGCTTCATTCCTTCTAGAATTTGCGGCTCGTCATCAACGATCAGGAGCTTGTACATCTCGAATCACCTCTTTTGAAATCTGTACCGAAATTTTAACGCCGGCTTCGTCATTGTTATCGATGCTTATGGAGAGGCCTTCCTGATAATAATACTTTAGCCGATTATAGACGTTATATAAGCCGATACTCTTCGTGTTCGCGCCGTAATTGCTCGACAAGGTCGTGCGAATATCGTCCAGCCGGTCGTCCTCGATGGTAATTCCATTGTCAATAAATTCCAATTTATAGAAATCAAGGTCTTCCCAGCCCGTAACGATAAAGAGGTTAAATTCTTTCTCGATTGAAAATCCGTGAACGAAGAAGTTCTCCGCTAACGTTTGCATCCAAAACTTTATGGTAGGAAGCGCCATGACGGATTCCGAAACGTCGATTTGATAATAGAAATGATCCGGGTATTTAAACTCCATAATTTTAAGGTATTTTTGCAGCAGCTCCAGTTCGCTTCCGATGGTAATGATATTGTCCTTCTGGACAATCTCGCGATATAACGCGCCTAAAGTGGCAATGGCATCGGCCGTATGCGCATCCTGATTCACCAGCGCCGTAGACCGAATAACCTCTAATGTATTATAGAGAAAATGAGGATTGATCTGATGCTGCAGCGCTTTCATTTCAGCTTCCTGCTGTTTCAGCTTGAGCACAAATTCATTGTGAATATGCCGGTCAAGCTGGCGGATCATATCGTCGACTTCACGCGCGATCATGCCGTATTCATTACGCCGATAGCGTGCAGGCTTATTCGGGGTAAAGTCGGCGGTTTTCACTCGTTTAATGGACTGGATGATCCGGTGCAGGAAACGGGCATCGTCCCGCAGATTATAAACCACGAGCAGTAATACGCTTACAATAGCCGTTAAGATAACGAAGAACAGCATGAATAGCACGGAGCTTTGCTGACGTATCAAGGTACCCAGATCGATGGTGCTTACAAACTTATAATTAAATTTCGATGATGAAAAAGTATCGTAGAAAATCGGTGCCAGCGAGTCGTCAAATATTAATCCATGGCTATCCTTATTGGCAATGGCTCGCTGAACAATCTTCATATTGCCGTTACCGATGAGAAAGATATCTCCAGATGCATTAACGGCGGCTGCTTTATCGAGCTGATAATTGCTGACACTGCTGAAAATTCGCTCACTGCTGACCAGAAAGCGAATTTCGCCGGATCCCTCGGAGCGCTGAAACAATTTCTTGCGGTAGACGAAACCTTTTTGAAGGCTTTCCTGGAAGATTTCATCCTCGTTGGACAGGCCGAATTGATAGCTTGGGATGCCTTTATTATCAAATAGGATAACATTGCCGTTATGCTCGGAATGAACGCTGACTTGCGTAATATCGCCCTGTGCCCAGTTATACAGGTACGTTTTTACGTCTTCCGGGAAGGAGAGAAGCTCCTGCTCGGAATAAGGGTTGTTCAACAGCCGATTCGTCAGATATTGGCCGACGGTAGGACTCATAAAATACTGCGTATCCTTCATTAGAGCCTGATTGGAATAAATGCGCTGGATATAAGCTTCGATGCGATCCGTATCGTTTTGGAAATTGTTCTCTATGCGGGAAAAAGCATTGGCCGCTTCGATGCGGGCGTTGCCTAGCGATTGATTGATGACGATTGCGCTCGTCAGCACATGTAACGTAAATCCGATTAATACAATGAAGATGAGATAGGCCCAAAACTTATTCCGATAAATAATGATACGCAAAAAAGTCGTCATTCGGCACCTCAACACAAATAGGTGGTAAATATTGTATAGCAATGGACGAAATCGATTACTCTAATCCATTTTGCCCATAGGATGCAAAAAGTATATGGCATAGTAATTAAACTATACCATATACTTTTCGTGTCGTGAGGCTTATTTGAAGTAATTATCGATTTGTTCTTGTGCCTTTTGCATAATGGTATCCATACCTGCGTTTTTCATTTCCGAAATCATTTTTGGTACAATCTTTTCAGGGTCGGAGGCGCCTGTAATCAATTCGTATTTGTATTTGTCCAATACAGCGGTACAGTTTGCAACTTCGGTTTGGATATCGGTAACGTCAAGGGCGAAGCCGAGAATCGTCGAAGCGGTAGCTTCTTCATTCAATTTCTTCACTTGCTCCCACTGATCTTCAGGCGCGCCTTTCGTTACGGCCATATTGAAGAATGTACCTTGCGTGTAGGCAGCCAACGGCCATGTATCCGTAACGCGCTCAACAACCCGATCGCCGTCTACGCTTTTGAAGTCCACGTCCTGCTCGCCAAATGCAAGCATGTTACGCAGCTTTGAATCGGTGTTCACCAATTGCAGGTATTTCAGAGCTTCTTTTTTGTATTTCGAATTCGCCGAGATCGCGTTCAAGGAACCTTGGATTGTACTTGTCGTGTAGATAGGTCCCAATGTTTTGTTCATCACATATTTCTCTACGTTGGCATTGATCTGCCAACCGACTTCAGCACCCGGGAAAGCTTGTGCGGCAAAGAACGGTCTGTATTTCTCGCCTTCGACTTTAGTTGGCGCATCCGGGTTAATAATGCCGGCCTTATACCATTTGTGCAGCATTTTTAAATTGGCCATAACATCCGGCTGTTCGAATACCGATACAACTTTGCGAGACGGATCATCCGTTTTCACGCCAATTGGCGCGAAGCCTAATGTCATATCGTCGTAGTCGTTGAAGAGGCCATTGACGCCTTCGTTTTGAGTAAGATTTAAAGGATAGAAGTTCTTGCCTTCGCCGGCTTTCATATCCATAAACGGTTTGTCCAAGTCTTGCAGCGTCTTAATGTTCTGGAAGTCGATATTGTACTTCTGTACGAGCTTATCATCATAAACCCAGTACTGCGAAAGGGAAGAGTCTTTGTAAGTTGGAACGGAATAGAACTTACCATTAATCTTAGTACCGTTCCATACTTGTTCTGGAATTAAGCTGTACAATTCAGGAGCTTCAGTTTGAATCAAATCGGTAATGTCGGCAAAAGCGCCCATAGCTACCTGCTTGCTGTATTTCCCGTTATTCGTGAACATGATGTCGAAAGGTTCGCCTGTGTTGACAATCGTGTTCATCTTGGTATCCCATTCGCCCCAGCTAGCGACTTTGATATCCACTTTTACGCCGATTTTTTCTGCGGTATATTCATTCATCTTGTCAATAGCTTGACTAAAGTTTTTTGGAAGCGGAGTGCCCCCGATTAGCCACCATACCAAGGTTGGCACTTCTTTGTCAGCCGGCTTTTCCCCGTTTGTTTTTGCATCCGTGTTCGTGTTCGCGGAGCCGTTCGTCGACGAGCCGGAGTTGTTGGAACCGCTGCAGGCGGCCAAGACGGATGCCATTAAGGCGATAATGCAAAGTGCGGATAAAAGCTTAAAAGATCTTTTCACCTAAATTCCCCCTATAGTAGTATGTTTGTTTTGCGCCATTGCACAAGCTGTGCAATGGCATATCATAAACCAGGCTGAATCTGGCTTACTTCGTAATCAGCCTTTCACTGCGCCTACCGTAAGTCCGGAAATAAAGTATCTCTGGAAGAATGGATAAGCACAAGCAACGGGCAGGACGATGAGAATCGCAACGGCCATACGAGCCGATTCCTTAGGCATGGTTGCTACAAGTTCTGCGGCGCTAATACCTATGGTCGAAGCATTTCTGGCAAGCGCGTCGGCATTGGTCATTAGGTTGTTAAGTAATGCCTGTAAGGAGTACAGATTCGGGTTATCGATATACAGCATGGATTGGAACCAGTCATTCCAGTAGTTGAAGCAAAGGAATAATCCAATCGTTGCAAGAACCGGTAATGAAATAGGCAGAATGATGGAGAAGAAGATTCGAAATTGACTCGCTCCATCAATCTCGGCTGATTCAATCAGACCATCAGGAATGGTACTTCTGAAAAAAGTTTTGCAAATGATTACATTAAAGGATGAGACCGCAAGCGGTAAAATAAGTGCCCAAATGCTGTCTTTTAATCCTAGTAAATTGGTGTTAATAAAGTAGCTGGAAACGAGACCGCCGTTGAAAATCATCGGAATAAAAACGATCCAGGTCAGGAAATTTTTATGCCTATAAGTTGGACGCGAGATCACATAGCCCATCGAGGTCGTTAGCAGAACGCCTATTGCAGTTCCAACAGCTGTTACGAGTACGGATACACCCAGAGCACGTAAAATGATCGTTCCTTGCTTGGCAATAAAACCGTATGCTTCCAGCGATAAAATCGGAGGGAGGATACTATAGCCCGTTTCTCGAATGTAGGATTCATGCGTCAGTGATATGGATAATACGACAATCACGGGGATGACGCAGGCAAGTGCGACTAGAATGAAAATCAAGTTAATTAAAATATTGACGCCGGTACTCGTTCGATTGAATTTCTCAAGTCCGGACTCATAGGTTTTTGCTGCCATTCGCACACCCCCTAAATCATTGCACTATCAGAGTCAATTTTTTTGACAATCCAATTGGCCGTTAGAATTGTAATACAACCAAGTACAGATTGGACAAATGCAGCAGCAGACGCCATTCCTACTGTAGCAGTTTTCAACTGTTTGAATACTAATACGTCAATCGTTGTGGCCACCTCAAACAAGGAGTTTGAATCGCGAGTGACCTGATAAAATAGTCCGAAGTCGGTGTAGAATATGCGTCCTACGGATAGGATGAACATCATGACGATGACAAGCTTAAGCAGTGGGATCGTAATGAAGCGGATTTGCTGCCAGATGGAAGCGCCATCAATTACAGCAGCTTCGTAGTAGGTACTGTCGATACCTGTAATGGTTGCCAAATAAATAATCATGCCATAACCAATACTCTTCCAAATATTCAAGAGAACAAGAATATAAGGCCAATACTGCGGTTCCATATACCAGTTTATTGATTCGACTCCGAAGTTGCCCAAAAACTGATTAAGAATCCCTTTGTCGAAGCTGAAGAATGCCCAGCCTACCGCGGAGACGACGACCCATGACAGGAAGTAAGGGAGAAACATCATCGTTTGGTATACTTTCCCTGCTTTGCGATTATGAAGGAGTCCAATCATAATGGCGAACATCACGGGCAGTACAATGCCGAGAATAATAAAGATGATGTTGTAGCCGATTGTATTGCGGATAATAATCCAGGCATCATTGGATTTGAATAAAAATTCAAAATTTTTAAAGCCGACCCATGGGCTATTAAACACATTGCTAAGGAAGCCCCCGCTAATTTTAAAGTTTTTAAAAGCGATAATAATACCGAACATGGGCAAGAAACAGAATAGGATATACCAAATGGTTGTTGGTATGGCCAGGAGAGTTAACTCAATATCTTGCTTTCTCCACTGAAAGCGCTTTGATTTTTTGAGTTGCTCTGATTTTGCGCTCATCGTATTAACTCCTTCTTTTGTTGTATGAGTCCCCTTTTTCGTAACCGCTTACAAGATATATTGTATAAAAGAAGATGGACTGTCTTCTAGTTAACAAACCTAATTTCTTAGTCAAGAAACGTTAGATTTCAGATAAATTGTCGTTTAGTGTCGCTTGCAACAACGGCTTCCGTCGAATTATGTCTTGCTGGAGAAGCGGGCATGTGCGAGCTGTATCCCCCTAGGCTGGCACGTTCTCAGCGCTAGCTAAGGGCTTACGGACACAGGATCCGCTATTTTGTGAATTTTGGCATTGCAGGGATGGTTGCGGACGTCAGATCCTCTATTGCTAACAAAACGGCGTTATTGAAGAAGCTCAAGCCCAAATAAGGGCTCACAGGTCCGCATCACACCGAAAACACAACTAAATTCAAAAAATAACGGAACTCATGTCCGATAAGTATGCTAAGCTCCAGGCTAGTTCCATGTTAACCCGCAGGACCAAGAAAACCATGCCCTGGGGCTATTTGCCTTACTGATTCTTGGCCGAGAAGGATTGTGCAGCTGCGGAAAGGTAATAGGAGAGTCCGGTTTGCTGATCTTCCTTCGCCTGCTCACTGTCTGTTTCTAATGTGTTTATTCTTGTAATAGACCAGCACGAAACCCGCTCCTGCAGCCGACAATAGTATTCCTCCCGCCAAACCCAATGCTCTTGGCGATAGCACTTCCAAACTGATACCGGACAGAAACATGGCGGCTCCCATGATCGTATTTTGAAGCGTTGCCAGCATGCCGAAAAAACGCCCTTGAAAGCGGTGGGGAACGACATTCATAAGCATCGTCCGATTGCAGTCATTCCCTATCGCCGTGCAGCATGCGGTGAGAGTCATGAAAATAACGGCCATTCCAAAATTGCCCGCTTGGCTAATGAATATGTTCAAGATTCCATCCAGCAAAAATGCGAATATGCAGGCGGCTTCCATTCGATTCGAGAACTTCCCGGTCAATCCCGAACCCAATAGTAGCCCCATCCAAGAGCCCCGTACAATACGCCTATGCCGATTTCACCTCTGTGAAACACCCCAAAGGCGTACACGCTGATCAGAATATTAAAGATGCCGCTGCCAATGGGCCATAGGGCGAAGATAAGGTGCATGGCCCGAATGAACGCGGATTCCGAGATCAGCAATCGCAGTTCTTTCATGCTTCCCGAGCGGGAACTTCCCATCTCCTGTTCGGGTACATCGGCGGTTAATCGGCGATCACCGGTGAGCTGGGCAAGCAGCAGGGCGGAGACCAGAAACGATAGCGCGTTCAAAATAAAGGTGGCATGTACTCCTACCGCGGCAGCAATTACTCCGCCTGTAACCGACCCCGCGATCAGTACGATCCCGAGCATCGCTTGTTCAAGACCGTTCACCGTCAAAAGGTACCCGAACAGCAGGTAAGGAATCAGCCGAATGGCAAATGTAATTCCTACCGCCAAACCGGAACCGGTTACCGATAGCAGCAAACCGAGTACAGCCACTTGACTGAATCGATCCCCCATACCGTTGATCAATCCTGCCCCAAACAACCGGCGTATTGTTTCTCGCGGTTGAATACGATGAAATAATTCATGCTAACAGCCTCCTATCGCATTCGAAGGTCATCTAATTAGATATATATCGAATAATATAGCCAAAAAAAAAGCAGCAATAGATTTGACGCTAACCACCGCCTCTGTATGTAGGTTGGCTTTCCTTTCCCTCGCATTTCCGTCTGGCGCAGTTAATCGCGATATTTTGAGTGGGGATGTTTTGAAATTAGATAAACGTCTAATTAGATGGTCGTATTATTCCACATGAACGGTTCGTTTGTCTATTTAAAAGAATGAGGGCAAAGAAGATAATGGATATAATAATCTACGGTCTCGAAGTATAATACAGGGAACGGTGATTACATAACATTGATTAAAATAAATGATACGAACTAAATAAGTGAGGTAACAATGATATGAAACTGCATGTAAAATGGTTTATCTATGCAGGCATCACATGGACATTGCTTTTTGCATTCATGAGTTTCTACTGGGCTGCCGGCGGAATGATCGGGGTTAAATCATTGGGCGGACAAATCTATCGGATGGCGCTGGAGCGAGACGAAGGCTTTCTTCCAATCGTTTGGGCAACAGGGGTTGTCAAATTAGGAGGGGTGCTTCTTTTATTAGGTTTGATTAGAAGCAGAGCGAATACAAAATTAAGAAGATGGTTATCGTTTATTTGTATTTCAGCTGGAATCTTTATGATTTTGTATGGAGCGGGGAATATCATTACCATATCCCTGGCCGCGATGAACATATTGGATTTTGATTTGGAAGCTTATGCGATAAAATGGAGACTTCTGTTTTGGGAGCCATTCTGGATCGTTGGCGGAATCTTTTATACACTGGCTGGATTTAGCAAAAAATGATCGTTTGTCCAGGGAGGCAATTTCCCCGCAAAAAAAAAGGGGTATACAAAATTTGGAACCTGGAATATAATCTAATTAATAATGAATGAATGGTTCATTCACTTCTATGCGAGGAGTTGTTATATAATGGAGCTGAATCATTCGAAGTCGACAGTCAGAGGGAAAAACGTCATCATTACGGGTGCAACAAGCGGCATTGGGTTCGCCGCCGCGAAGGAGCTCGCCAAACGAGGCGCAAATTTGGGAATCGTGGCACGCAATCGGGAGAAAGCGAATGAAGTGAAGAGCCAATTGAAAGCCATTGCGGGGGAGAATGCCGTAGTGGACGTGTTTCTGGCGGATATGGCTTCTCTGCCTTCTGTCCGTCAAGCAGCGGCAGACATTCTTGAGAAGTGGCCTAAAATCGACATTCTAATTAATAACGCCGGAGCCATGTATATGACTCGGAAGATGACTGCTGGCGGTGTGGAGATGACCTGGGCGGTTAATCATCTGTCCCCCTTCCTGTTTACGAACCTGCTTCTCGACCGGTTGAAAGAGAGCGGCCATGCCCGCGTAATCACGACCGCTTCTCACGGTCACAAGATGGCGGGGAAGGGGATCCGGTTTGACGATCTGAGCGCGAAGGGACATTATAGTTTTCCGCAAAGCCTGTTTGGCGGAGCTACTCGCCGCTACGGGGAAACTAAGCTCGCCAACATCATGTTTACGGCTGAATTAGGCAGGAGATTGGAAGGAACCGGAGTCAAGGCTTCTTGCTACGATCCCGGCTTGGTAGCGACCAATTTTAACCAGGACAACGGAATGTTAGCGCGTCTGACTATGGCGGTGATGAAGCGGTTCTCCCGTACCCCCGAGAAGGGGGCGGAAACACTGGTATGGCTGGCGGACTCCGACGAAATGAACGTTTCTAACGGGCGGTACTACAGAGATATGCAGCGTACAATTCCGTCAGTGCCTGCTCAGAATGAAGATGCTGCAAAGCGTTTATGGACGATAAGCGAGGAGCAGACCCGGCAGTAGATTTAACAAAAACATTGAGAGAGAGAGTGAACAAACATTGGACCGAGTCATGAAGTCAATTGAATCCTCTACCGACGAGCGCAAAGACCAAATAAAGAGAGCGGCCCTTAAAGTGTTTGCCAAACACGGAATTGACGGAACGAAGATGAGCGCGATCGCAGCCGAAGCCGGAATCAGCCAAGGTCTGTCTTACCGCTATTTCAGCTCCAAAGAAGAGATATTCACGATCCTGGTTCAAGAAGCGTTGGAAGAAGCGCATGCTGCGGTTCGGAATGTCGTTCATCTACCCGGGTCGCCGCGGGAACAATTTAGAGCCTTTACCCTCATCATGCTGGATGAAAGCCATAAAGAATATTTTTTGCTGCTTCAGCATGCGAATGCATCGAAGGAGGTACCCGAACAGGCCAAACAACTTTTGGAACGATATTCGTCGAATGATATGTTCGAACATCTTGTTCCTATCCTCAAGAAGGGACAGCAGTTAGGTGAATTTTCTGAAGGCGATCCCCATCGTCTATTGTTTCTATATTTCTCCGTTATAACGGGCCTCATGCTGCAGGACATCTCGAAGGATGATATCAATTGGCATCAAGAGGTGGATGTCTTACTGAGAATATTAACAAAAGCAAAAGAAATGGAAATCCGCCGTTAAAGGCTTCACATAGGGTATTGATTGTACGTTTTACTTATTTTATAATGAGTAAAACCTCACTCAAAAAAGGACTGTATTTATGCCTCGTACCAAAGAACAGTTTGAAGCAATGCGTAAAGAAACAAGAGAGAAAATACAATCAGCGGCTATGCAATTGTTCGTTAAGAAAGGATTCGGTTCCGCCAATGTTCAGGAAATTGCCGATCTAGCCGGAATCAGCATCGGGCTTTTGTATCGTCATTACAAAACAAAAGAGGATTTGTTTCTTGAATTGGTGGAGTATGCGCTAGCAGGCATGGGCAAGATTGTTGAGCTTTTCGAGTCGGATGACTCACCCAAAGAGCTAATCAATCAGTTTGTCAATGAAGTTTACAACGACATGGTGTCAGGTGAAGAACTTGCAAATTTGTTGATTCTTATGAAGCAATTTGTTTCAAGAGGCGAAGCAGATTGGAATCAAAATAAAGTCGCCCGGCAAAATGACAGGTTGCTAAAAGCCACTGTCAAGCTTATTAATAAGGGACAGGAACTAGGCGAATTCCGATCAGGAGATTCGTTCGAAATGGCCCTATTTTTCTTTTCGGCGGTTCAGGGGTTGGCTGAGATGAAAGTCATATTACAAAACAACTTTGTCATGCCTTCTCCAGTTATCCTCACAGCTTTCCTATATAAGGAAGGGGAATGATACATGTTTACAGTGATCAGAGCGGATAAAACGGAACTGGATGTGAGGTCGCAAATGTCTGAAATTTTTGCAGACGGCTTTACTCAGTGGCTTGGCTTTTTCTCCAAAGATAAAAACACAATCGCCAAAGCTTTTGCCCATATGTTTGTTTTGGATCAATTCTATGTTGCCATAACAGGCAATAAGGTTGCAGGAATGGCTGCGTGTACGGATGGTACAGCTCTGTCGGTAAGACTCAATAAGAAACAGTTGAGAAAATACTTGGGCTTTTTTAAGGGGAGCCTTGCCGGATTTATATTAAAGAGAGAATTTGAAAAGCTTTTGGAAAATCCTTTTCGTGAAAAATGCTCGATCGAGTTTGTCGGAACAGCACTCGAATATAGAGGGCAAGGTGCGGCTACACAGATTATAGGCTATTTAGTTGAAAGTACATCTTACAAAGAATATTTAATTGAAGAAGTTGCCGACACGAATATTCCCGCAATTCGACTATATACAAAATTGGGATTTGAGGAATACAAACGGAAACCTATTCCCGCAAAAATGGCCAAGAAAAATGGGTTAAATCATCTGGTGTCGTTGAAATATGTGAAATGGCAATGACGAGTATAAGCGAACAGGAGGGCGATTATGAAAATAGCGCAATTAGAAGCAGGCGGGAGAAACATTGCCGTCGTGAGCAGCAGTGAGATATTGATTGGGGATGTGCAGTCGGCCTTGGATCTTATAGCAAACGTACAATATGAAACAGGCAGCGATCGGATCGTAATAAACAAATCGATGATAAGCGATAGTTTTTTCGATTTGAAAACACGCCTTGCAGGCGAAATCCTTCAGAAGTTCGTCAATTATCGCGTGAAGATTGCCATTGTGGGGAATTTCTCTGTGTATACGAGCCAAAGTCTTCAAGATTTCATCTATGAATGCAACAGAGGAAACGATATCTTTTTCTTGCCGACGGAACAACAAGCGATTGAGAAGCTGACCATGTTGAAGTAGCAGATGGAACGGGAGGAAGATAGGTGTCTAAAGCACGGCATAATCATGCTGAGTATCCCATGGTGCAAATTCCAGCAGGTGAAATTCAATTAAGGGACGATCGAATAAAGACTGCGTGGACGGTAGAGGTGAATTCTTTTTGGCTTGCGCCGGTTCCTGTTACGCGAGCGTTATACTTCTCGATCATGCAAAAGACAGCTGGATCGAATGGCCTTCCTCAAGCTCCGGTCGTGGATGTCTCTTGGAATGATGCGATCTCCTTTTGTAATTTGCTATCTCAGCACTCAGGTCTAAAGGAATGTTACGCCGTAAGCGATGATGGTGAGCGTATTGTCTGTAACTGGGGAGCGGACGGCTATCGTCTTCCTACAGAAGCGGAATGGCAGTATGCGTGCAAGGCAGGAACCACCGGCTATCGATACGGCGAGCTTGATACGATCGCTTGGTATCATGAAAACTCTGAGGGCATGGTACATGAGGTAGGGACAAAGCTGCCGAATTCGTGGGGACTCTACGATATGTTAGGAAATGTGTGGGAGTGGTGCTGGGATCTATACGATGTCCGAGTATACGGCTCCTACAGAGTTTTCCGCGGTGGAAGCTGGGCGGAGGAGGCTAGGGGCTGTGGAGCGACGTGCCGCCGCCGCAGTCACCCTACGTTTAAGATTGATGATCTCGGCTTTCGTCTTGCAAGGTCCCTATGAGGTAGAGATAGAAGGCATGAGTGGCGAGGATCATTAGGTGCGCATCACTGGCTGCGATGAGGTCGGGGGTTCGTTTCCCCTAGGCTCCTTATTTAATCTTTGAAAAGCCTTGGTATAAGGCTTTTTTTGTTTTTAGCGGTAAGTACTGATATGCAGCCTATAATTCCGTCAGTGCCTGCTATGCGGGAGATAAGCGAGGAACAGATCGGGCAATTGATTTTTAAATATATAAAGATGTGTTACATTAAGGAATATGATTTTAAAGAGCCAGGGGGTCAAGTAGAGTTGAAGCGGAGCATTACATTGCGTTTTTTTGTGCCGTATGCGGCTATATTGCTGATATCACTCGGCATAGGACTTTATTTTCAGCAGCAAACCTTTGATACGATGGAGCGGCAATTAATCAATGAAAACTTCCGTGTGCTGGATCAAAGCAAACGTGTGCTGGATCAGCGCTTTGAAGAAGTGAAAATGATCATTCAGCAAATTGAAAGCGATACCAAAATTAAATATTTGGCATTCGAGAAAAATCCCCTACAAGGAAACAGCATGTTTGATGTTTATGTCACTCAAAAAAACCTGTATGACTTTAAGTTATACAATAATTTTATAAGCGATTACTATATTTTATATCAAAACAGCGAATTGGTGATTGGGCCGAATGTCGTTTCAAGCTTTTCCTATTTTTTTGAAGACCTATTGCCGCATCAGCAAATCGAATATCAAGAGTGGATCGAAAAATATGTGAAGGCATTTCATAATTATACCTATATCCCGATGATGCAATCCAATGAAGATGAACACCAAACGATGCTTACGCTTGTTCATTCATTAGGAATGCCGTACCGTCATTACGGGGCGGTCCTGCTGCTCATTGATGATAAAGCCATACGTCAAATGCTGTATTCTCTCGATACATCCTATGGAGGATGGGCTTTCATTACCGATGCTGAAGGACGAATGATTGCGTCATCTGCAGAGGCGCCCGAACAACTGCCGGCACTACTGTCTATGAATGGAGAAAGAGGAACAGAGAATCTGCAATTAGCGAATGATAACATGCTAGTGACGTATATGACTTCAAATACGAACGGCTGGAAATATGTTGTCGTACAGCCCAAAGCATTAGTTATGGCCAAGATGTATGATTTACAAAAAGTAATCTGGATAAGCTTTGTTATCGCGCTGTTATTTGGTTTGATCGTCGCGATATTGCTGGCCTATCGGACGAGTCAGCCGATCCGTCAGCTATGGTTCGCGTTGAGCGGGAAAATCGAAGAAGGCGCAGAGACTCGGGATATGTTCGGACAGATGCAAAATACGGTTTCTACGATTATACATAATAATGAGGTTCTGCAAGATAAGGTGGACAAGCAGCAACCGCTGCTCAGGTTTAATTTACTCCATCGTTTATTGCAGGGTGGCATTTCAACGGAGCAAGAGATTCGGACGCAGATGGAGCATTATCATTGCGTGTTGCCCGGGGACGCGTTTGCGGTGGCAGTCATCGATTTGAATGCGATGGATTATGTGCCGGATGAAACCATGCTTCATGATATAGAGGTTAAACGTATTTTTGCGAAAGAGGCGCTGGAACAATATTTTGCCGGAAAAGCCTTATGGCATGATATTAGCGAGGATAAAATGGCGGTCATGATGGTCATGCAGCCGGAGACGGCGCAGAATGTTCATAAGCTGCATATGGCGATGCGCCAATCCGGCGTCAGCCAAATCATCTCGGTTGGACGTACCTATCACAAGCTGACGGAGCTTGTCCATTCGTTTGCCGAAGCGAATGAAGCTCTTGAATGGAATAAGAGGCAACGAAATCAAATATCGGTTATGTATTATGAAATGATGCCGCCGCATGTTGCTTATCATTACCCGGCAGAGCTGCAGCTGCGTCTGATGAATTTTGTGCGGGACGGCAGCACACAGGAGTTGAACAACTTGCTGGCGCAGCTGCATAAGGAAAACATGCAGCAGCGAACGCTGTCCATTTCAATGATGAAGTTCTTCTTGCTGGAATTGCAGGGTACCATGATTAAGCTAGGCGATCTAATGGACGTACAAGCACCCTTGGAAAAGGGCTTAAAAACATATGAGCTGGAGCAGCTGGCATCGGTGTCTGAATTGGAGCGATTCTATCGGCAATTGGCGGAACAACTGTCCGCAATGTGTGAGCAAATCCATGCTCGTAAGGCCAATCGGCATACCGAACTTATTGAGGAAGTGTGCAACTATTTGCAGGAGGCATACTGCCGTTCCGAGATGAGTCTTTCGCATGTCGCGGATCGGTTTAATATTTCTGATGTTTATTTATCCCAGTTGTTCAAAGAATACAAAAACGATAATTTTTTTAGTTATGTGGAACAGCTGCGTATGGAAAAAGCAAAAGGATTGCTGACAGACAAAACGTTTGCCATTCAGGAAATCGCAGAGACAATTGGTTATCAATCGGCGAATACTTTCGGACGTGCTTTCAAGCGGCTTTACGGCATGTCCCCGAGTGCATATCGCAATCTGAATTGAAAAAAGCAGGGCGGTACAGATTTGCTGTACCGCTTTTTTTAAAGATTGCACGGGTTTTAATTATTGCAGATTTACGAATTTATGTAAGCGCATTAGTATTTGTCCCAGCAGATGCGTGAGCTTCTGCGTCAATCATAGGGAGGTCGATTCGAATGAAACGAATGAACCGGTTAGGATTGTTGGTCTTGTTATTATGTTTCATGATTGTAAACGCTTGCAGCAATGCCGGATCGGGACAAGGGGAACAGAAAAAAGAGGATGATGTGGAGCTGCAGGTGTCCGCCCCCGGCCAGTTTCCAATTGTCAATGAGAAAGTAACGTTGAAAGTACTGGTACCTTCTAATTCACTGGTAGAGAACTTTGAAACGAATGAATTCACCAAATGGATGGAAGAGAAAACAAATGTACATGTTGAATGGGAAGTCATGCCGGCAGACAGCGCGCAGGAAAAGCTTAATCTGATCCTCTCTAGCGGAGAGCTGCCGGATGTCATTATGGACAGCCCCGTTACGCTGGCGCAATTGATGGTGTACGGCAATCAAGGCATGTTTCTGCCGCTTAACGATTTGATCGATAAGCATGGGTACGAAATCAAAAAAGTGTTTGAAAAAATGCCGATTGTTAAAGAAACGATTACTACGCCGGACGGCTATATTTATGCCCTGCCTCAGGTGAACGAATGTTATCACTGTACAATGTCCCAAAAAATGTGGGTATATAAACCATGGCTGGATAAGCTGCAAATCGATGTTCCGCAAACGACGGAGCAATTTTACGAAATGTTGAAAGCGTTTAAAGAAAAAGATCCGAACGGCAACGGCAAGCCAGATGAAATTTCGCTCGCCGGTGCGCCGAAAACATGGTTTGGAGCGGTAGACGGCTTCCTGATGAACCCATTTATTTATTCCGATAAATACGTGGCGAACGGCAAGATTGAAATTCCATACAATAAACCGGCATTCAAGGAAGGCTTGAAGTATATGCACAAGCTTTATGCCGAAGGATTGATTGCACCGGAATCGTTCACGCAAAACGGGGATCAGCTGACGAAGCTCGGAGAAAACCCGGATACGCCAATCTTAGGCGCGGTTCCGGGAGGCTGCATGATCTGTAGTTTCACAACACGCGGTAAAGATTATGTAACCATCCCGGCGCTGCAAGGTCCGGAAGGCAAACGCACATCCTTGTATATGCCTTCACCTGTTACTCGCCCCACGGAGTTTATCATTACCAATCAAGCCAAGCACCCGGAGGTTGCTCTCAAATGGGCGGATGCGATGTTCAGTGAGGAAGTTACGTTTCGCTCTACAAATGGTATACCTGATAAAGATTGGCGCTGGGCAAAGGATGGAGAGATTGGGATCAATGGCAAACCTGCCCGATGGACTATACTTTACAAATATGGAAATATTCAGAACGATGATTGGAAGGGGACCGGGCCGTCTTTTCAAGACAATGATTTTCGTTTGAGCATGAGCGTTGAACCTGGAGATATTGAACAGGTGTTATTTGCCGAAACGAACAAAAACTATGAACCTTATATACCGAAAATCAGCGAAGTCGTCCCCACGCTTTTCTTCTCGGAGGCGCAATCGGCCGAATTGGCCGAGCTGGAAAAGACAATTACAAATTATGTGGATGAGATGAAGGCTAAATTTATTACCGGAAAAGCTGACCTCGAGAAAGAGTGGGATTCCTACGTCCAAACGTTAGATAAACTTAATGTAAAACGTTATTTGGAAATCTATCAAGAGGCTTTCGACGCGAAAAAATAAAGGGTAAGGGAGGCGCAAGCCTCCCTCTATCATCAAGGAGGAAGAACGTTGAAGTCTCTATGGAGAAGGACATTCAACAATTGGGAGCTATACGCGTTGTTTGCTTTGCCGCTGCTCTATATCATCGTTTTTCAATATATCCCGATTTACGGCATACAAATTGCTTTTAAGCAATTTTCTCCGGTAAAAGGCATCACTGGAAGCCCATGGATCGGTTTTGATCATTTTATCCGTTTTTTTGAATCCTATGAATTTTGGCGGGTAATGAAAAATACGCTGGAGCTCAGCTTATATCATTTGATTGCGGGCTTTCCCTTTCCAATTCTATTGGCGCTAAGTTTGAATTATGTGATGAACCAGCGCTTCAAGAAGTTCGTGCAGATGGTCACCTACGCGCCGCACTTTATTTCAGCCGTCGTTATGGTCGGCATTATGCTGGTAGCGCTGGAGCCGCGTGGTCCCATCAACGCGCTGCTGCAAGCCGTAGGAATCACTCCCGTTCATTTCATGGCTGAGGCCTCTTGGTTTAAATCCATCTATGTATGGTCGGATATTTGGCAGAATATCGGTTATAGCTGCATCATTTATTTGGCAGCATTATCGGGTGTCAGCCCATCGCTGCATGAAGCAGCAGTGATGGACGGCGCTAGCAAGCTGCGCCGCATTTGGCATATCGACTTGCCCGGGATTATGCCGGTGGCCATTATTTTACTTATATTGAGCATGGGGAGTATCCTTAATGCCGGATTTGAAAAAGTGCTGCTGATGCAGACTCCTCTGAATATGGAATCCGCCGAAGTTATCGATACGTATGTCTACAAAGTAGGGTTAGTATCCGCATTGCCCAATTATTCATATGCTGCGGCGATTGGGCTGTTTAAATCCGTTGTTGCGTTTATATTGCTCATTACGGTTAACTATACGGCCAAAAGAATCGGGAATGAAAGTTTGTGGTAAAGGGTGATAGGGATGGAACATGCAATAAAAGAATCTCGTGGAGATCGTCTATTTACGATCATCAATTATTCGGTGTTATCGTTGCTTCTGGCAACGGTTTTATTTCCGCTGCTGCATGTGTTGAGCGCATCCTTCAGCTCGCCTCAAGCCATTATTTCCGGCAGGGTTTGGTTATTCCCTGTTGATTTTAGCTTGGAGGGCTACAAAACCGTTTTTAATTACGGTCTTGTCTGGTCGGGATACGCCAATTCCTTATTCTATGCTGTTGTGGGTACAACGATTAATGTGATTTTAACGATTATGGCCGCTTATCCGCTTTCCCGCAAAGATTTTATGGGCCGTCAATTTTTTATGTTTCTGTTTGTTTTTACGATGCTCTTTAACGGCGGACTCATTCCGACGTATTTGTTAGTGAAGCAGTTGGGTATGCTTGATACCCGGTGGGCAATGATAATTCCTGGCGCGCTGGCCGTATTTAATGTAATCATCACCCGCACCTATTTCCGGACGACGATTTCCGACGAGCTGCTGGAGGCTGCGCAAATCGACGGCTGCCGCAACTTGCGTTTTCTATGGAAAATTGTTGTGCCGCTATCAGGGCCGATTATTGCGGTCATGGCCTTGTTTTATGCCGTCGGTCATTGGAATTCTTATTTCGGAGCCTTAATCTATTTGCGGGATCAAGGGCTATACCCTCTGCAGCTTATATTGAAAAACTTACTGGTCCAGAATGAATTCGACCCCACGATGATGGGCGATGTGGAGCAGATGGCTCAGAAAGCATACCTGACCCAGTTGTTGAAATATTCTTTAATCGTAGTCGCTTCCTTACCCGTTCTCATCATATATCCGTTTGTTCAGAAACATTTTGTGAAGGGAGTTATGATCGGTTCTTTGAAGGAGTAGTGAACACTATCGATTAAGGATTCGGGAGAGGGGTCGGTCAAGTTTGAGTAGAAGGAGAATTTAAAACTAGCTCGATGATTAGAGCGGGACGCAGGCTGCCTAAAGCCTCGCGTCTCGCTTTATTTACCTTCACGGTCTTCTACTTGTCTTCTCGCTTTACCCTTTAAACGCGAATGACCAAATCGACCAGAATGCAGAGATACGCCGATAGGGCTGCCCTTCACGGCTTGTTCCCCATCGACTTCGTTTCCGTGACAGAGTGGCGGATGTTTCCGCCGTTATAACCGAGGTCGCGGGAAATGAGCGCGGCCGTCTGTTTGACCTCTTCGCCGATGACCATGAATTTCACAGCCGGCAAATCCTTGCTCAAAGCCGTGATGCTAAGGGAAGCGACGATATTGCCGGTATAATTGCGAATCGGAGCCCCGATGCAGCGAACGCCCTCCTCGAATTCCTCGTCTTCGATGGCGAAGCCATTCTCCCGCACAAACTGAACTTCCTCCAAAAACTTCTCGATGGAACGGATGCTTTTGCCGGTGGAGGCATCCATGGCGTCAGGTAACAGTGACCTGATGTCGTCATCGGATAAACCTGCAGCCAATGCCTTGCCTACGCTTGATTGGTGTAATGGCTGGCTTTGGCCGATCATGGTTGCGAATCTGACGAAGCCGCTACCTTCCACTTTATCGCAATATACCGGTTTGTCCCCGATCAGCACGGCTAAGTGGCACGTATACGGCTTTTCCTCAACTAACCGCTCTAAGTGCGGGCGGGCGATTTGGACCATATCCATGGAGTCGAAATACCGGTTTCCCCAGCGCAGGACACCGGGGCCTAGGCGGTATTTGCCTTCTGGCGTTTTGCGGATGATCTCATGCTGCTCTAATGTGTTGAGGATGACAAAGGTGGTTGTCTTGGGAAGCTTCAGCTGCGAGTGCAAATCACTAATGGAGAGCTCACTTGCGGCCAATGCGTTGAGAATGGCAATGGCCTTCTCTAAAGCCGGGACGGAATACTCTTTCGTGCCTTGCGCCATCCGTATACCTCCATATATGAGAAATTAGTATTCGCCTGATCGGATAATTGCATATTGGGGCTATGGGTATTCATTATACGGAACGGTGTTTAGAAATATGACTGGTGGGTGGGAAACATCATATAGAATAAATCGCTTTCAAGCTCAATAGGATGAAATGGGATCTGAATATTGAACGCATGACATGCATTGTCATATCCACTACCACTTCATAGGGGGAAGGAAAATGGCCATAAAAGTCGGTATCGTAGGCGCGAGGGGGCTTAGTACGCTCCAAGGATTCAAAAGCTTGCCGGATACGGAAGTGGTGGCGCTTTGCGATTTGGACGGAGACTATTGTAGGGAGACCGCCGCCAAACACGGCATACCGCGTACTTATCGCATTTATGAAGACATGCTGGCTTCGGATATCGATGCGGTGGTCGTTGCAACGCCGATGCAGCTGCATGTGCCCCAAACGATATTGGCCCTGCAATCGGGCAAACATGTGTTGAGCGAGGTAACCGCCGGTGTCTCCATGGACGAATTATGGTGGCTGAAAGAAACCGTGGAATCAACGGGAAGCGTCTATATGATGGCGGAAAACTATTGCTATATCCCGCAAAACCAACTGATCTTGAGCATGGTGAAACAGGGGCTGTTCGGCGAGGTGTATTTCGGCGAAGGCGAGTATCTGCACGATATCCGAAGTCTTGCGTTCCGCCACAACCGCAGTGGAGCGGCGGAAGGCACGAAGGCGACCTGGCGCAATTACTGGCAGCTTGGCAAACGCGGCGCCTTTTATCCGACTCACAGCCTTGGGCCCGTGATGCAATGGTTCGAGGGGGATCGTATTCGTTCCGTTTCCTGTTATGGAACCGGTTGGCATACGGATAACCGTTTTCGCCAGGAAGACACCTCGATTACGCTGTGCCAGATGGAGAGCGGGAAGCTGATCAAGCTGCGAATCGATTGCATTTCCAAGCGCCCGCATAATATGAGCTACTATACGCTCCAAGGAACGAAGGGCTGCTTCGAAGCGCCTCGTGGACTCGGAGACCAGCATAAAGTATGGTTTGAATCCGACAGCGAGCATCCGGATCATGCCAAGTGGCGGCCGTTGAGCGATTATAATGCGTATTTGCCTGAGCGGTACAAGAACGTAACGGAAGAGCAGAAGGCAGCAGGACACTGGGGAGGTGATTTCTTCATCGTTGAGGATTTCGTCCATGCGGTTAAGGGGCTGCAAAAGCCTGCGATCGACGTATACGATGCTTGCGAATGGACGGCAGTAGCGCTGCTCTCCGAGCTATCCGCGATGAACGGCGGGAAGAGCATGGAGATGCCGGATTTCCGGAAAGCCTCCTCCTACGCCGAGCAGATTACCCGGATATAACGCCCTTTGCACGGGGAAAGATGATGATCAGAAATGGAGGTTTTGGGCGTGACTGTACTCAAAAAGGTAACGGCTATTGCCGCCGGCGTTCTACTGTTAGTGGTCACAGCTTGTTCCGGCGGATCGGACACCGGTAATGCGGGTCAAAAACCCGGGGATTCCTCTTCTCAAGAGCTGTACACGATTAAAGTGTTGTCCTCCGCAGCCAATCCCATCGTGAAGAAGAGTGACGAAACACCGATCGGTAAGGTGATAAAGGATAAATTCAATATCGTTTTTGAACTCATTCCTTACACCGGCAATTATCGGGATAAGTTGAACATGATGCTCGCTTCGGGCGATTATCCGGAAATTTTGCGGGTGGAACGACAAGATTTGGTGATGAAATATATAAGCGCAGGGGCGGCATTGCCATTAGACGATTTTGTGGAAAATTCAACTTATTTCAAGGACTCCTTCCAGGAGCTGATCTCTTACTGGAGGATGCCGGCCAATGACGGCAAGCTGTACAAGTGGGAGATGGCTGTTCCGCAGGACGTCAACAATTTTTGCGAATGCAATGACATTGCCGTTCGAATCGACGTGTTGAAGGAGCAGGGCTATCCGAAGCTGCTCAGCACCGATTCTTATATTGCGTTTCTCAAGAAGGCGATTGCGGCGCAACCGACGACCAACGGGAAGAAGACGCTCGGCGTCGTGGCGCCATTCGCCGAATCATGGGGAATGGCGGGCATTCTGCCTATTCTTTATGAGAAAGGCGACAAATATATCGCGATCGGCAACGAGGGCGTTGTCTTTAACATCAAGGAACAAAAATTCGAAGACATGCTCCTTAACCCGTACACGAAAGAGTCGATACAATTCTTCAATAAGCTGTACCAGGAAGGGCTGCTAGACAATGAAAGCTTTACGGATACGTACAATCAAGTATTGGAGAAGATCAAATCCGGTCAAGCGCTTGCTTTCTACTATACCATGTGGGCCAAGGATGTTGTGAACAATACGCTGGAGAAAGCCGGACATCCGGAACTGGAGTATGTCCAGCTGCCCATTCAAACGAATACCATGGTCGAAGAGGGCCAGAAGAAAAATTTGCGTTTGGAAACCGTCCGTCCATTCGATTCGATCATGATTACGAAAGAAGCGAAAGATCCCAAGCGGATATTTGAACTGGTGGACTGGATTTCCTCGGAGGAAGGACAGCTTCTTCTTCAGTCCGGCATAGAAGGGATGCACTACAAGAAAGTGGACGGCAAACGGGTCCTTACCGACGAG
This sequence comes from Paenibacillus spongiae, assembly GCF_024734895.1. NCBI lineage: Bacteria > Bacillati > Bacillota > Bacilli > Caryophanales > Paenibacillaceae > Paenibacillus > Paenibacillus spongiae. The sequence continues at coordinate 5,266,059 of NZ_CP091430.1, read as the reverse complement.
TTCAAGAAGGGATATAAGGAAGACGTCGATTATATGGCGAAGCAGGGCTTCGGTTTCTTCAACATCCTCGGATTCAAGGCTGCCTCGGCCAAAGACGGTCAACCGTATAGTTTGCTAAGCGATATCAATGTTCACGATGAATTTACTTTGACCGCACCGGTAGCCGAAACCTACAAAGCCATGGGCTGGGAGAACTCGAGGGATTGGTATTTGAAGAATGGCGTTCCGGCTCCGACCGGCCTGGCAAGCGGCGTGATTATCGATCCGGCCAGTCCGGAAGGATTGACTTCTCAGAAGATGGTGGAGCTTCGGATCAAAAGCTCGGCTAATCTGATCCGGTCCAAATCGGATGCGGAATTCGAAGCAAACTGGCAAGCAGTAATTGAACAATATCAAGCTCTCAACCCGCAGAAGGTTGTCGATAAGTACAATGAGCTTCTAAAGGAGCAGCTGGAAATTGTGAAAAAGTTTAAGAATTAATTCATCGCGGGGAGTTTATGAGGACCTATCGTAAATTCCCTTTTTTTCTCGATTCCCATGTACCGGAAGGGAGGACCTGGAGCCATGCAGGCGGCGGAGCAGCCGGCCATGGAAGCCGCGGTGAAACTGCAAAGCAATCGTCATAAGCGGCTAAAAAAGGCGTATCGGCAAAAGTATTTATTTCTTATGATCATGCCGGCGATTATTTTAATTTTCGTATTTCACTATATCCCGTTAGCCGGTTGGCTGATCGCTTTTAAAAATTACCAAATTGGCATCAGCTTATGGAAGGTACCGTGGGCGGGGCTCGATTATTTCAAGATGTTTTTCTTGGAAAGCGCCGATTATATCTACTTGATTCGCAATACCTTGGTCATGAACATATCGGTTATTGTCTTGAATCTTACGGTAGCGATGATCTTCGCAATTCTTCTGAATGAGGTGCGTCATTCCTGGTTCAAGAAGATCATTCAAACGGTCTCCTTCTTTCCCTTTTTCGTATCGTGGGTCATTGTATATGCGATTATTCACGCTCTGATGGCGGAATCGACCGGAGCAATCAACGTTACGCTGATCAAGCATGGGATTATTGAGCAGGGCATTAATGTCCTGGGGGATAAAGCTTATTCCTGGGTGCTCATCATCTTTGTGATGGGGTGGAAGTATTTGGGGTACAACGGGGTGATTTACCTCGCCTCGATCGCGTCAATCCCATCGGAGCAGTACGAAGCGGCGGCAATTGACGGAGCCGGACGGTTCGGGAAAATTTGGTACATCACCATTCCAAATTTAATGCCGACGCTTATCATTCTGCTTATCATGAATGTCGGTTGGGTGCTGAATTCCGATTTTGAGCTGTTCTATCTGTTCACGAATCCGACCAACTGGGAGACAATGGAAGTCTTAGATATGTATATATACAAATTTGGCTTGACGCTTGGCAATTTCCCTTATGCGACTGCGGTCGGGATCATTAAAACGATCATTAGCCTGCTTCTGGTTATCGGCGCCAACGCACTTTCCAAGAAGGTGACGAACAAATCGCTGCTCTAGTGAGGAGGGCGGATATGGGGAAGAGAACCCTTATCGACTGGCATTTCGAGATCGCGAATTACCTGCTGCTTACGGTGATCGGCATTATGATGTTTTTTCCGTTTCTGTATATCGCCAGCTATTCGTTAAGCGAGCCGAGCAAGCTGCCGCAAGGGCTGATTATGCTCCCGGCGGGTTTTACGGTTGAGGCGTATATTAGAGCGTTCCAGGACCCGGCTGTTTTTCGCAGCATTCTTATTTCCGTTGGCAGGACGGTGCTTGGTCCCGCGCTGATGATTTTCGTTACCTCTATGGCCGCGTACTGTCTAACAAGGAACGATTTTCTGGGCGTGCGGTTTTGGAGAAAATTTTTCGTTTTTACGATGTATTTTTCAAGCGGGCTCATTCCTTTGTATGTGTTGATTGTTCAGCTTCATTTGTCGAAGTCCTTTTACGTATATATCATCCCTACGGCCATCAGCGTATTCAGCATGATATTAATCAAAACGTACATCGAAAGCTTGCCGGACTCTTTGGAAGAAGCGGCCGTCGTTGATGGAGCGAACGATCTTACGGTATTCTGGCGCGTTATATTCCCGCTATGTTTGCCGGTTATTGCCGCAATGGTGCTGTTCTCGGCGGTTGGGCAGTGGAACAATTTTATGGATACGCAGCTGTACAACGCCATGAATCCCGAATTGTTCACCCTGCAATATGTGCTATACCAGACCCTATCGAATGCGAATAACGCCAGTCTTATGCAGTCGTCGGCAGCGAATCCGACCGCCAATACGGTAACGCCCGAAGGGCTCAAGATGGCGATCACGATGATTACGGTTTTACCGGTTATGATGATTTATCCGTTCCTGCAAAGGTATTTTATTAAGGGGATGCTTGTCGGGTCGATCAAGGGCTGAACAGATTTCATGAAGTGCTAGCATGGGAGGCGGATGGCCATGTCACGTAATGTGCAAATATACGAGGAATCGAAGAAATATACGCCAGGCGGCGTTCATACTTCTATACGCAGCGTCGATCCTTTCCCTGTATTCGTAAAAGCGCAGGGTGCCTATATCTATGATGCGGACGGCAGGAAATATATCGATTATCAGGCGGCCTTCGGCCCGTTCATACTCGGGCATAATCATCCATACGTCAATGCAAAGGTCATTGAAGCGATCGGCAGGACGGATCTGTACGGGGTCGGCTGTACCGATTTGGAAGTGGAATGCGCACGCCTCATCTGCAAGCATGTCCCCTCCTCCGAGCAGGTGCTCTTCTGCAACTCGGGATCGGAAGCGACTTACCATGCAATCCGGTTGTCCCGAGCCGTTACGGGGCGGAAGAAGCTGATCAAATTTCAAGGCTGCTACCATGGCTGGCACGATTATGCAGCACGCAACATGTTAAGCGCGTGGGAAATGATCGGCAAACGCGACCCCGGTTCTGCAGGCATGCTTGACGAGGCTGTCGATCATACGCTGGTTTGTACGTTCAACGATTTGGACGATGTCGAGCGGACCTTCCGGGAGAACAAGGGGGAGATCGCCGCCCTGATCGTCGAGCCGATTCCCCATAATATAGGCTGCGTGCTACCCCAGCCGGGCTTCCTTCAAGGATTGCGGGAGCTTTGTTCGGCTAACGGAACGCTGCTGATCTTCGACGAAGTCATAACGGGCTTTCGCCATGACATCGGCGGATTTCAGCTGGTGGCCGGCGTAACCCCCGATTTGACAACGATGGGCAAAGCGATGGCCAACGGTTACCCGATCGCCGCAATCGCCGGAAGGAAGCCTTATATGGAGCGGTTCAATACGAATCCGGGCGGTGACGTCTGGTTCGCAGGAACATACAACGGGCATGCCGTCGGCACGGCCGCATCCATTGCAACCATTGAGCTGATGGAGAATGAGCCGGTGCATGAACGGATCTTCCGATTGGGGGATCGGATGCGCGCCGGAATCCGCGAGATCCATGAACGGTTAGGCATCAAGGCGTTCGTAGCCGGCTTCGGTTCGGTCTGGACGACGTATTTCATGGACTTTGAACCGAAGCATTACGGCGATTTACAGCATAACGATGCCTCGATGTATCTCAGCTACCGCCGCAAACTGAATGAGAATGGAATCTTCAAGCTGCCGATGAATTTGAAACGCAATCATATCGGGTACAGCCATACCGACGAGGATATCGACGTTACGCTGGAGATCATCGAATCCGTTTTGAAGGAGCTTCGTTCATAGAATAGGGAGGATGCGCGATGGGATTAAGTAAAGAGCAGCTGGAACAGTTTCAAGAAAACGGATTTTTAGTCATCGGTCCGCTCCTGACAGAGGACGAACTGGCTGCTCTGCGCAGCAGGATCGATGCGCTGGCCTCGGGGGAAGATCCGTTGTCGGCGCGAGTCGGGATCCGGCTGGAGGCCGATGCAGAGAAGTTGAAGCAGGAATCCAAGCTAAATAAGGTGTGGCAGATTATGGATGCCTCTTCTTACGATGAAACCATAGCCAGGCATGCCCGCAATCCCCAAATACTCGATATTGTCGAGCAATTGCTCGGCACATCGGATATCAAGCTGTTCGGAGACCAAACCCTGATGAAGCCGGCGCATCACGGTTCGCCTGTTTCCTGGCATCAGGATTCCGGGTATTGGACGCAGATCAGTCCTCCCGCACTCGTTAACTGCTGGACGGCGCTTGACGATGCGACGATCGAGAACGGCTGCGTTCGTTACGTCCCCGGCTCGCATAAGCGCGGGGTTCTGGAGCATCACAGGGAGAATGACGGATTTCTGCATGTGCGCGACTTTGACCCGAATCAAGCGGTTCCGGCGGAAGTTCCTGCCGGGTGGTGCGCTTTTCACCACAGCTGCACGATCCACAGCAGCGGTCCCAACTTGTCCCCGAACCGTCGGCGCGGGCTGGTAACCTCCTATATGCGAGCAGATTCAGAGTGGGTAGGGGCAATCGGGAGGAAAGCGTTTCCCCTGGTCCGCGGAAGGGAATACGAGGGAAGAGTTTGAGATAGCTTTATTGTTATAAAAAAAAAGAAATGCAAGTCCACGGTTTATTACTGATCGTGGATTTTTTTTATAGCCAATTATTTATCTCAGTATTCTGCTCCCGCCATACAAAACGTCTGGTGGAACCAGTGGAATCCTGATTGCGTATATGTATTTACTTTACTTTGTGCATATATTTAGGTAGACTAACTAATAGTTAAACTAATTAATAGGTGATCTAATTAATGGGATAAGAATCGGAGGGAGGCAAACCATGGATCAGGAGAACAGTCAAGGCAAACGTCTGATTGAAGTTATGGCCCAAATAAGACGTGTGTCGTCTAAGCATCAAATGGATGACATTATTCCCCACCGCGAATTTCATGTACTGGAAATTATCAATAGCCGAATGCAGTGCAGAAGCTCCGATGAACAGGAGCAGCTTGCTCCTCCAGGTATTAAAGTATCTGAATTGAGCGAGATCTTGCACATTACGATGCCTTCCGTCTCGCAGATGATCAATGGTTTAGAGGAGAAAGGTTATGTGAAGCGTGTCACGACTAAAAATGACCGGCGTGTTGTATATTTAACGCTCGATGTTGAAGGCGAGGCCGCATTAAAGAAAGCCAAGAATGCTTTCTTATCCTATACCAATGAACTTGTAGCTCGGCTTGGACATGAGGAAACGGAGCAGTTTATCACCCTATGCACGCGCCTTTACGAGATTATCGGCGACATGAAGAGCCGTCAATCCTAATCATGCCAATCCGAATAAGCTCATCTGATCATCAATTTCGATCTTTACTTCACGATTAGAAAGGAAAGGAACATGTCATGGTTAAACTCGCAAAATATTTGAAGCCCTTCATGGTAATGCTCATTGTATCGATTGCTTTATTGTTTGGGCAAGCGATGGCGGATCTGAATCTGCCGAATTACATGTCCGACATTGTCAACAAGGGTATTCAGCAAAGCGGTATTGAAAGTGCAGTACCTGAAGCGATCAGCGAGGACGGCTTCAGGCTGATGACCTCCTTAATGAAGGAGCAGGACAAAGCGATTGTCGAGCAGCATTACTCGCTGATCAAAGCAGGGGATGAGAATTATCTCGATAAGTATCCCTTGCTGGAAAGTCACAATGTATACCTTTTAAAGGATGCGGACAATAGCAGCATGGACGAATTGAATCCGATCTTCGGTAGAGCCGCTTCAACCTTCATCGAAGTTTCGAAGCAGTTGGCGGCCTCTTCAAGCGATCAAGCTGCACCTGCTAAAAAGATGGATATGTCCAATATAGATTTCAAAGAGCTGTACGCTTTGACACCAGTGGTCCAGCAGCTTCCTGCCGAGAAGCTGGATGAGGCAATCGCAGCTGCTAATCTGATGGATCCTGCCATGCAGGTTCAGACGGGAACAGCTTTCGTGAAGCTATTGTATGGCGAACTGGGCATGGATGTAGGCAAGATTCAGAGCAAGTATATTATGAATACAGGATTCATCATGCTTCTGATCGCCTTAGGTGGAGCTATCGCAACGATTGGTGTCGGATATCTATCTGCGCGAGTTGCAGCTGGAGTGGCCAAGAAGCTTCGTCGTGATGTGTTCAGTAAGATTGAAAGCTTCTCGAGCAATGAGTTTGATAAGTTCTCGACTTCATCTCTTATTACGCGTACGACAAACGATATTACGCAGGTTCAGACACTCATTGTCATGGGTATCCGTATCTTGTTCTACGCTCCGATCTTAGGGGTAGGCGGCGTCATCATGGTACTGAGGGAGAATAGCTCCATGACCTGGATTATCGGCTTGGCAGTTGCCTTGCTCATTATGTTAATCGGGGTTGTATTCTATGTCGCGATGCCAAAGTTCAAGATCATGCAGAAGCTCATTGATAAATTAAATCTCGTTTCGAGAGAAAATTTGAGCGGACTTATGGTTGTACGTGCATTCAGCACACAGGAATTTGAGAAGAAACGTTTTGACCATGCCAACCAAGATTTGACGAAAACGAACTTATTCGTAAGCCGCGTCATGGTGTTCATGATGCCGGTTATGATGCTTATCATGAACCTTATTACTTTGCTGATTGTATGGGTCGGTGCTAAGCAGATCGCTGTATCTGCGATGCAAGTAGGGGATATGATGGCGTTTATGCAATATGCCATGCAAATCATTATGTCATTCTTAATGATCTCGATGATGTTCATTATGGTACCGCGTGCTTCGGTATCTGCGCAGCGTATCGCAGAAGTGCTGTCAACGAAGTCTTCTATTGAAGATCCTGCTCAGACGAAGCCGTTTAAGTCCGACATGTCAGGCATTGTTGAGTTTCGAGATGTCAGCTTTCATTATCAGGATGCGCCGGAGGATGTGCTGACCAATATTACATTCACTGCGAAGCCTGGGGAAACAACAGCATTTATCGGTTCTACAGGTTCAGGTAAATCCACGCTGATTAACTTGATTCCTCGCTTCTATGATGTCACGTCAGGTGAAATTATAGTCAACGGTGTTAATGTAAAAGATGTCACACAGCATGATCTGCACGATCAGATTGGTTATGTGGCTCAGAAGGGTGTGCTGATGTCAGGCACGATTGCAAGCAATCTGCGCTATGGTAAGAAAGAAGCTTCCGATGAGGAAGTGCATCTGGCTGCTGAAATTGCTCAAGCCACAGACTTCATTCTCAAGGATGAGGACGGCTTTGAGAAGAAGATATCAGAAGGCGGCGCGAATGTGTCCGGCGGTCAGAAGCAGCGTTTATCGATTGCACGTGCACTTGTGAAGAAGGCTCCAATCTATATCTTTGATGACAGCTTCTCCGCGCTTGACTATAAGACCGATACTGCGCTCAGGCAGGCTTTGAAGAAATATACAGGAGATAGCACCGTTCTTATCGTCGCGCAGCGCGTTAGTACGATTCGCCATGCGGAACAAATCATTGTATTGAATGAAGGTAAGATTGTCGGAAGCGGTACGCATGAAGAACTGCTTCAGAGCTGCCCGACATACCTGGAGATTGCTTCATCCCAGCTTTCGAAGGAGGAATTGCAATGAGTGAGAAAGCCTCCAAGTTTAGAAAACCGAAGAACGGCGGGCCGATGGGCGGCGGACCGGGCGGGCCGGGGATGATGATGCCTGGCGAGAAGGCGAAGGACTTTAAAGGAACCTTTAAGAAGCTGATTTCTTACTTGGGTCAATATAAGGTTGCGGTAACACTCGTCATCGTCTTTGCTATCGGATCTACGATATTCAATATACTAGGACCTAAGATACTCGGTGAAGCGACAACCAAAGTATTCGAAGGCGTCATGAATATGATCTCGGGTACAGGTGACGGCATTGACTTTGGATATGTAAGTCAGATTATGCTCATCTTAGTTATTCTCTACATCATCAGTGCACTGTTTGCTTACATTCAAGGTTATATCATGTCTAATGTCGCGATGAAGGTGACTTATAATCTGAGACGCGATATCTCGAAGAAGATTCATAAGCTGCCATTGAAGTATTTTGATAAACGTAATTACGGTGAAGTGTTGTCGCATATCACGAATGACGTCGATGCGATCAGCCAGAGCTTGAATCAAAGCTTGACTCAGATCATTACCTCGGTTACAAGCATAATCGGGATCATGATCATGATGTTCACGATCAGCTGGCAGATGACGTTAGTCGCGCTCTGCGTGCTGCCGATGTCCTTTATCTTCATTATGCTGGTCGTGAAGAAGTCGCAGAAGCACTTTGTTGCCCAGCAAGAATCTCTCGGACATGTCAATGGACATATTGAAGAGATGTATGGCAGCCATACGGTGATGAAGGCGTTCAATGGGGAGGAAGAGTCGCTCAAGAAGTTTGATGTGCATAATGAGAAGCTGTATAGCTCCGCCTGGAAGTCGCAATTCCTATCGGGAATGATGATGCCGATTATGAGCTTTATCGGCAATCTAGGGTACGTAGCGATCTGTATTCTCGGTGGATACTTGGCTGTGAATGGCCGAATCTCTGTCGGTGATATCCAAGCCTTCATCCAATATATGCGCCAGTTTACGCAGCCGATTGCACAGGTTGCGAACATCTCAAACGTTCTGCAGCAGACAGTAGCGGCTGCTGAGCGCGTATTCGAATTCTTGGCTGAAGAGGAAGAGCCTGCAGATTCGGCAACGCCGGCAGATCCTTCGCGTGTGAAAGGTGCCGTTCGATTTGAAAATGTTCATTTTGGATACGATCCGGAGAAGCCCGTTATTAATAACTTTACAGCAAGCGTTCAACCTGGACAGAAGGTCGCTATCGTTGGACCTACAGGTGCCGGCAAGTCTACGATCATTAAGCTGTTAATGCGCTTCTACGATATTCAAGAGGGTTCAATCATGATCGATGGCACCGACATTCGCGACTTCGCTCGCAACGACTTGCGGTCGATGTTCGGAATGGTGCTGCAGGATACTTGGTTGTATAACAATACCATTAAGGAGAATATCCGCTACGGAAAGCTTGAAGCAACCGATGAAGAGCTCTACGCAGCGGCTAAGGCTGCTCAGGTTGATCACTTCATTCGGACGCTGCCTGACGGCTATGACATGGTGCTTAACGAAGAAGCAAGCAATGTGTCGCAAGGCCAGAAACAGCTGCTTACGATCGCACGTGCGATCTTGTCCAATCCGCAGATTCTGATCTTGGATGAAGCGACCAGCTCGGTTGACACCCGTACCGAGATTCTGATCCAGAAAGCGATGGCGAATCTGATGAAGGGACGCACGAGCTTCGTGATTGCTCATCGTCTGTCAACGATTCGCGATGCCGACCTCATCTTTGTGATGAAGGATGGCGATATTATCGAGCAAGGCACGCATGATGAGCTGTTAGAACAAGGAGGCTTCTACGAAAGCCTGTACAACAGCCAGTTCAGTGAGGGCGAGGAAGAAGCGAGTTAATGTAGTGGAAATTGCATAAAATGAAACGTAAGAGCCTGAGGAATGAAGGGAATCCCTTTTTCCTCAGGCTCTTACGTTCTGTATCAACTTACGCTCGGCTTAATCGGGGGTTCAATGATTCAACGCATGCTCTCTTTCCTTGTTGAAGGCAACGAAAACAGCGAACAGCAGGAGGATGATTCCCGTGAAGGAGAACCCTTCGATGATGTTGAAGGGCAGCCAGCCCAATACGGAAGATCCGGCTACGACACCCAGAGAGAAGAAGGCGTAGAAATAACCGTAAGCTTTTCCGCGCAGCTCTGCAGGCGTGGCCTTGATCAGCATCGTATTGATCGAGGGGAACAAGAAGGCAAAGCCTACGCCATACAAGCCTAAAACAATGTAAAGCGTTAATGTCGTCGTCGATTGGCTAATGACCAGCTGACTTAAACCCATCAAACCAATTCCGATGGCCATCGTTCTTGAAGGGGCAACCCGATCGAATATGCGATTCGTAGGTAGCACGAATATGAGAACGGCAATGATCCCGAAGGTGCTCATCAAGGTGCCGCTTAATCTCGAATCATAGCCAAGTGTCTGAACATGCAATGGCAGCAAATACGCGATCGCGCCTTGTGAGAACATCAAGAAGAAGGCGCCGCCGTAAGCCTTTATTACACCTGCATTGAAGAGCAGGCTTGATGAATGAACGACTGCAGCGTCCTTCTCTTTCTTCGCAATCTTATACTTGCCAAGAAAAACGGCTGACAGGAAGGCAAGCAGCAGCCCCATAATAGCGACGCATGTAAAGACGAAGGGTACGGAGGTCTTGCTTGCCATAATTCCGCTGAAAGCAGGCCCGATAATAGCGGCTAGTCCTACGAATGTACCGGTAAAGGCGACTTTCTTCCCTTGCTGCTCGTTCGTCGTCGTATTCGCAGAGAATGTGAAAGCGGCTGGAACGATCAACCCGGCGACAAACCCATGCAGGATTCGCACGGCGATCAGGAATGCGGGCTGATCGACGAAATGATACAGCAGCAGAGCGATGCTGGTCAGAAGCAATCCTGCCATGAGAATTTTGAAAGGCCCGATCTTGTCGGTCATAATGCCGGATAAAATATTGCCCAGCGTATTGGATAACGAATACAGCCCGATGACAAAGCCTACAATAAACGAGCTGGCGCCGACGGAAGTCGCAAAGGTACTCATGACCGGCAGCTGCGAGAATAAATCGAAGAACGAAAAAAACACGATGCTGTACACGAGCAGGGCATGGCTAACAGGCTTAACGCTATAGCTGGCTTGCGCCTTCTTTAGTTTCCTATCCAGCAAGAAGTTGCCCAAAGGTATGAAAGCTGCGAGCAGCGCGGCAGCCGACCACAGCAGGTTCCACCTGACTCGTATTGCTGCATATAGAATCGCTGCAGCATATAGACAGAAAATCCCCCCGTGAATGCTTCCTACAATCGTTACGGCTTGCTCGATTCCCCAAATATATTTCAAGGGCATTGCAATACCTAGTAATACCAACAACGAAATACCGTCTAACAGTCCTGTAATACGTAAAATGTAGATTGGATGTAACCGCACTTGATAAGCTCCTATTTCATATTTTGATCTTATTATTCTATTTTAACATTTTATAAGGGAAGTAAAATGGACGAATTGTGATCGAAATGAGAGGGTTATTACCGAATTGCGCTCAATAGCTGGAGAGAGCCGGCTTTCGGATCCGCGGCAATATAATTAAAAGTAATCGATTTTGAAATATTTCTTATAGATAAATATCAAAGAATTCATTGCGCCTTGCATAAGACTGCGTTAGTATAAATACAGATTAATCAAAGTAATATGGTCGGATTTTAGAGATTGATGCGGGGTGGATGTAGTTGCAACTTCAAGTGACGAATAGTCCGTTTACGACGGAACAAGCGGAGTTAATCAATAAGCTGCTTCCGACTTTGACGGAAGCCCAAGTGAATTGGCTGGGCGGTTATTTAACTTTTTATCGTGCGGGGAACTTTAGCGCCGCTTCATCGGAACTGGCGGCAAGCCAAGTCTTGGAGGCGCCTGCTGCGGCAGTCGTGCCTCAAGGCCCGCGCGAAGCGACGATTTTGTTCGGTTCGCAGACCGGCAATGCGCAGAGACTGGCAGGACGTCTGGCAGACACACTGAAGAGCCAAGGCTTCGAGGTTACGCTATCTGCAATGAACAAGTATAAAACGAACAATCTAAAGAAAGCCGGTTATCTGTTTATTCTCGTCAGTACGCATGGCGAGGGCGATCCGCCGGATAATGCAATGACGTTTTATGAATTTCTGCATAGCAAGCGTGCGCCGAAGCTGGATGGAACGAAGTTCTCTGTACTTGCGCTGGGCGATACATCGTATGAGTTTTTCTGCAAAACAGGCCAAGATTTCGATACCAAGCTCGTCGAGCTAGGTGCGGAGCGGATTGCGGAGCGCGTCGATTGCGATGTTGATTTTGAGGAGTCTGCCGCTGGCTGGATAGCAGCTGTCAACGGCGCAGTAAGCGCGGCTGATACATCGGCAGCCCCATTAGGCGTACCGGGAGCTGCCTCTATACCGGCATCTGCTGCAGGTGAGTCGGAGTACTCGCGGACGAATCCGTTTATGGCGGAGGTGCTGGATAATCTGAATTTGAACGGCAGGGGCTCGGACCGGGAAACGCGTCATCTGGAGCTGTCGCTTGAAGGTTCGGGTCTGACGTATGCGCCTGGCGATTCGGTTGGCGTATATCCGCAGAACGACCCGTCTTTGGTCGACGATATTATCTCGTTCATGAAGTGGAATCCGGAGGAGGCGGTCGTAACCGGCAAAGCAGGCGGAACTTCTTCGCTGCATGCGGCGCTGCTTCACCATTATGAAATTACCGTCTTGACCAAGCCTCTGCTTGAAAAAGCGGTTGCCTTCTCAGGAAGCGGCAAGCTGGCTGAACTGGTGAAACCGGAAAATAAAGAAGACTTGAGAGCCTATATGGACGGACGCGATCTGCTTGATCTGCTTCGTGATTATTCGCCATGGACGCTTACAACCGGAGACGTTGCGACTCTGCTCCGCAAGCTGCCGCCGCGGTTATATTCCATTGCGAGCAGCTTGAACGCCCATCCGGAGGAAGTGCATCTGACGATCCGGAAAGTGGAGTACGAGGCCCATGGCCGCGACCGTAAAGGCGTATGCTCGGTGTACACATCCGAACGGATTGAGCCGGGCGATAAGCTTCCGATCTTCATCCAGCAGAATCCGAACTTCAAGCCGCCGGTTGACCCGGATACGCCGGTCATCATGGTGGGACCAGGCACAGGCGTTGCGCCGTACCGGGCTTTCCTTGAGGATCGCGAGGAGCAAGGCGCAGCGGGGAAAACATGGCTTTTCTACGGCGACAGGCACTTCGTGACCGACTTCCTGTATCAGACCGACTGGCAGCGCATGCTGAAGGACGGCGTATTGTCGAAGCTGGACGTAGCGTTCTCCCGGGATACGGACGAGAAGGTGTATGTGCAGCACCGGATGCTGGAACATGGCGAAGAGCTGTACAAGTGGCTGGAGAATGGCGCACATGTGTATGTCTGCGGCGACGAGAAGCATATGGCGCATGACGTGCAAGCTGCGTTGCTCGCGATAATCGGCCAATACGCCGGCATATCCCCGGAAGCGGCAGCCGCGTATTTGTCTGAGCTGCAGGAGCAAGGACGTTACCAACGCGATGTATACTAAGCGCCTTGAGCTAGAGCGCATATTTCAATAGATGTAACAAGCATGGACCCATCTTGCGGTCAAAGGAGCGAACAGCAATGGCCAATAAACTTAAGGTAGAGCCGATCGGCGGACCGCCGAGTGACGTGGAACATTTGAAGAAAGAAAGCAACTATTTGCGCGGATCGTTGACTGAATCGCTAGCGAACCGGGTTACGGGCGGATTGCCCGATCTGGACAACCGGCTTCTAAAATTCCACGGCAGCTATATGCAGGATGATCGCGACTACCGCATCGAGCGTGAGAAGCAAAAGCTGGAACCGTACTATCAGTTTATGCTTCGTGTCGTTACGCCGGGCGGCGTAGCGACACCGGCGCAATGGCTCGTTATGGATGAAATGGCCGGCAAATACGGCACGGGCAGCCTTCGCGTGACGACCCGGCAGGCATTCCAGCTGCATGGCGTACTGAAATGGAATTTGAAAAAAACCATTCAAGAAATCAATGAAACCTTGCTTACGACGTTGGCCGCATGCGGCGACGTTAGCCGCAACGTCATGTGCAATCCGAATCCTTACCAATCCGATATTCATAGCGAGGTCTGGTATTGGGCGCAGCAGCTGACGACGCATCTGGCGCCTAAGACACCTGCGTACCATGAAATTTGGCTGGATGGCGAGAAGGTCGTGGACAGTCTGGAGCAAGACGGCGCGGCTGTCGAGGTGGAGCCGATTTACGGTCCGGTATACTTGCCGCGGAAGTTTAAGATTGGCATTGCGGTGCCGCCATCGAACGACGTTGACATTTATTCGCAGGATCTTGGCTATATTGCTATCGTGGAAGACGACAAGCTTGTCGGCTTTAACGTCGTCGTCGGCGGCGGCATGGGCATGACGCACGGCGATCCGGCTACGTATCCGCAGCTTGCCCGCGTCATCGGCTTCGTTACGCCGGACCGCGTTCTGGACGTAGCGGAGAAGACCGTAACGATCCAGCGCGATTACGGCAACCGCTCCGTACGGAAGAACGCCCGTTTCAAATATACGATAGACCGGCACGGCTTGGAATGGTTCGTGGACGAGCTGCATGACCGCTTGGGCTGGGAACTGGAGCCTGCTCGCGAGTTCAAGTTCGAGCATACCGGCGACCGATACGGCTGGATTAAAGGCAAGGACGGCAAATGGAATTTGACGCTGTACGTTCAAAGCGGTCGCATCGCGGATGTGGAAGGGTATAAGCTGAGAACGGCGCTGCGTGAAATTGCGAAGATTCATACGGGAGATTTCCGTCTTACGGCCAACCAGAACTTAATGATTGCCAACGTGAACAGCCAGAAGAAGACGAAGATAGCTGCTTTGCTGAAGGAATACGGCATTGCGGAAGACTCGCAGCATTCGGCCCTGCGCCGAAGCGCTTTGTCCTGCGTGGCGCTGCCGACATGCGGTCTTGCGATGGCCGAGGCGGAACGTTATTTGCCGACGTTGATCGATAAGCTGGAGCCGATTCTCGAGGAAGCCGGCCTTCGCGATGAAGAGATCAATATCCGCATGACGGGCTGCCCGAACGGCTGCGCGCGCCCGGCCTTAGGTGAAATTGCCTTCATCGGCAAATCGCCTGGCAAGTACAACATGTACATGGGAGCCGGTTTCTCCGGCGACCGCCTGAGCAAGCTGTACCGCGAAAACATCGGCGAAGAGGAAATCATCGACACGCTTAAGCCGATCATTAACCGGTATGCGGCCGAGCGTGACAAAGGCGAGCATTTCGGAGATTATGTCATCCGCGCAGGCTATGTGAAGCCTGTGACGGACGGCATGAACTTTCACGATTAATAGATTGGATTCCACAAGATGGCGGTGCGGAGGTTACTCCTGCACCGCCATCTTGAATTTGCGTTTAACAGCTGGCTATAGAGCCCTCTACCCCTCGATTTGCTTATCTCCGCCGACCCGTACACGCTCTCATCCGCCTGGAGACCGATTGATAAACCGTTCTTCGGTTGGTTATTCGGTTACCCGGAATTCTTTACAATGCAAGAAGGAACGCTAGCAGCCGAGCCGGGATGAACCGCGGCGGTATCGAGATGCGATACACGGGCATAATCCATTGTTTATATTCCGTTTATAAAGGTTAGCTATCATCTCCCTATAAGCTGTTCAGAAGGAGGAGCTGCAATGGATAATATAGTGCGAAGGGCAGTGTCGGAGAGTAACGAATGGGCCGTTGAAGCCCGTGGACTCGTGAAAACGTTTGGCGGCAATCGTGCGGTGGATGGCGTATATTTGAATGTGCGCGCCGGAACGATCTTCGGCGTGCTCGGCCCGAATGGGGCAGGCAAGACCACCACGATCCGAATGTTGGCGACTTTGCTTCGGCCGGACGCGGGCTCGGCTCGAATCTTCGGATACGATGTGATGAAGGAGTCGAACATTGTCCGCCAATTGATCGGAGTGACCGGTCAATACGCATCGGTCGATGAGTCGCTTAGCGCGACGGAGAACCTGATCATCTTCTCCCGGCTGCTCGGGCTGGGACGCGCGGAGGCGCGGCGCAAAGCGGAGGAGCTGCTCGAGGAATTCGGTTTGACGGAGGCCGCAAGGCGGCCGCTGAAGAATTTCTCAGGCGGGATGCGCCGCCGGCTGGATTTGGCCGCGAGCCTCATTGCGCAGCCGCCGCTTATTTTCCTGGACGAACCGACTACCGGGCTGGACCCGCGCACGCGCGCACAGATGTGGGATA
This sequence comes from Paenibacillus spongiae, assembly GCF_024734895.1. NCBI lineage: Bacteria > Bacillati > Bacillota > Bacilli > Caryophanales > Paenibacillaceae > Paenibacillus > Paenibacillus spongiae. The sequence goes on along the minus strand of NZ_CP091430.1, from coordinate 5,250,175 downwards.
CGATCCGCAGACTGGTGAATACGGGGTCAACCGTACTGTTAACGACGCAGTATCTCGATGAGGCCGATCAATTGGCCGACCGGGTCGCGGTTATCGATCGCGGCCATGTCGTCGCCGAGGGGACCGTAGATGAACTGAAAGCGTCAGTCGGTACTTCTTCGCTGCATCTGAGAGTCCAAAATCCGCTGGACATCGAGGAGGCCCGGCAGACGATCGAGCAGGTGCTCAAGGCCCAGTCTAACGTGACGTCGGAAGCCGGCAAGATTACGGCGCCGATGGCGAACGCCGACCGGGTGACCGACCTGCTTATCGCCCTCCGCGCAGCGGGGATTCACTTGGCCGAGATCAGCGTGCAGAAACCGACGCTTGACGAAGTCTTTCTAACCATCACCGGCCATGGCGTGGAGGAGAACGCGTCGTCAGCGTCCCAAGCAGAGGAGGCAAGCGCATGAGAACCGCTCCAATGAAGCCGGGTGCCGATCTTCAATTGAAGAACTACACGAGCTTCGACCAATCGGTACGCAACTCGTTCACGATGGCCTATCGGGGGCTGCTGAAGATTCGGCGCACACCCGAGCAGTTGTTCGATGTCACGTTCCAGCCCATCATCTTCACCCTGATGTTTACTTATATTTTCGGCGGGGCCATCTCCGGCGACGTACAGAGCTATTTGCCTGTCATCATCCCAGGCATCCTCGTGCAAACCGTGATCACGACCTCGATCGTCACCGGCGTTCAGCTGCGCGAGGATATGGATAAAGGGGTGTTTGACCGGTTCAAGTCGCTTCCTATCGCGCGTATCGCACCGCTTGCGGGAGCCCTGTTGGCTGATACCGTCCGTTATACCATAGCGACTGTGCTCACTTTTACCATGGGCTATATAATGGGCTATCGGCCCGACGGAGGCCTTGCTTATGTTGCCATCGCCGCGGTTCTTGTCATTGTCTGCTCCTGGGCAGTCAGCTGGATCTTCGCCTTCTTCGGCGTCATTGCGCGTACCGCCGCGAGCGTACAAGGGATATCGATGATCGTGCTGTTTCCGCTCACGTTTCTATCCAACGCGTTCGTGCCGGTCAAGACCATGCCCGATTGGCTTCAGTGGTTTGTCAATATCAATCCGATCTCGCACCTCGTAACGGCCGTCCGGGATCTTGCCAACTCGGGAACCGTAGGTTGGGATCTCTCGATTTCTCTTATCGGCGCTGCCGTCATTGTGGCGATCTTTGCCCCACTTACGGTACGTGCCTATATGCGCCGGACGTAATGCGAGAGGCTGTATACGAATCTATTGATTTTGCATAGCGCCTTATAATTATAAGACAGGCTGACCGGAATGATCCGGTGCCTGTCTTTTATGCATTTTACCGACATTCGTCCAGCAGGACATACGGGGGCAGCAGATATTTCGGCGTCCTTATTCAGAAGAGACTCGCCAAACTAGTGAACCAATCGCAAGGTTATGACAATATAGAGGTGAATGGCCATTCAGAAAGGAGCAGCTACTTGGATATCGAAGAGTTGAGCGATCTAATCAAGCAGCATGGCAAAGCGATCTACGGATTCTGCTATAAGCTTGCAGGAAATAAGGCGGATACGGATGATCTCTATCAGGAAACGTTCCTGAAAGCAATGGAAGTGCGGCACAAAATGGACGCGAACCAAAACCCCAAAGGATTTCTTATTTCCATTGCCATACAGTTGCGCAAAAACAAACGCCGGAAATTTGCCTGGAGGCAAAGGATTGCTCCCGTAGCTGAGCTCAACGAGGCTGTGGACAAGGCCTGCCGTCCTTGCGGGGAAGCGACGCCGGAGGATGCCGTGCTGTCCCATGAGCTACGCGGCATATTACAAGCTGCGGCAGACAGGCTGGGCGATAAGCTGAAGATTCCGCTCTATATGCACTATACGGCTGAAATGTCCGTCGATGAGATCGCGTCGGCGCTGAATATTCCGCCCGGTACGGTCAAAAGCAGGCTTTACCAAGCCCGAAAGGCTATGAAAAAGACATTGGAGGTCGAGTCCCCATGAATGATTCGCAGGAGTGGGACAAATTGCTCAAGCAAGCCCTTGCTGCAGCAGAGGAACCCGAAGAGCAATTGAATTCGAGCATCATTAATCGATATAAGGAGAGAAATCGAATGAAGCGCGTTACTCGAAAGCGGTTTTCCATAGGCGTGCTGGTTGCGGTATTAACGCTGGTCATGTCCATAACGGCTGTTGCGGCAACGCAGCTGTTCAGCTCCAAGCAGGTTGCCGAGCATCTGGGCGATCAGGTTCTGGCCAAAGCGTTCGAAAGCAAGGGCGCCATCGAAATCAATCAAACGGTGGCCTCCGGCGACTTCAACTTTACTTTGCATGGCATCGTCTCGGGAGCGGGGCTATCGGGGCTGAACAGCTCCGCGCAGGATATCAACCCCGACAGGACCTATGCCGTCGTATCGATCGCCAAGCAGAATGGCAGCCCTATGCCGGACACTCAAGACCCGGAATACGGCAAGGAGCCATTCTTCGTATCCCCGTTTATTAAAGGCCAGAAGCCGTGGCAGGTCAACATCATGACGATGAACGGCGGTTACAGCGAGATGGTGCTGGACGGGATCATGTACAGGCTGATTGAATGCGACGGAATCGAAATGTTCGCCGACCGCGGGGTGTATCTGGCGGTGAGCAGCGGAAGCTCGTTCTACAGCAGCGAGGCGTTCGCTTATAACGAAAGCACGGGAGAAGTAAGCGCCAGAACGGATTACAAAGGGACCTCGATACTGTTCGATCTGCCACTGGATAAGGCGAAAGCCGACCCTGCCAAGGCCGAGGCCTATTTGCAGGAGCTGTTGAAGGAACCTTCCGAAGGCGAAGCGGCTGATCAGGCGGTCTCTGACGAAGAAACGGCAATGATGAAAAGGAGCGAAGAATTGAAGAAATTGATACCCGATGGCAAGGTGATCCCCGAATCCGTCAAGGAAGTGACCTATGACGACAAGGGCAACATCAACTACGATTATGACGGCTTTAGCATAATGATTGCGCCGGACCAATTGTTTGCCGAAGGTCAGACAGGCCTTTCGGAATTCATGCAAGTCAGCGAAGACGATTTCACCGCGAAGGCGCTGCAATTTTCCCGGGATGACAAAGGTGTCATTACGGGCAGAGTTATAGTTTTGAAATAAGTCGAACCCGGCAGAAGCGGAAGATGCTTTTGCCGGGTTTCTCATGAGCTGGATCGCTCCCGGATTCGTATCTTTCATCCGATAGCCCGTTACTTCAAGAGCGGCTTGATCTTCGGAAACACCTTCAATGCCGTCTTGTAGAACACATCCTCGTGATATTCCGGCGGAATCAGCTCCTGTACGAACTGGATATACGGCTTCACCGGAGCGAGCGGCCAGTCGGTTCCGAACAGAAACTTGTCATAGTGATCGCAATAGGCGATCGCGTGGCGCAGATGGGCGAAGAAGAGCGGGGAGTCCTTCAGCCGCTGGCAATTGGCTGCGTCGCCTACCATTAGACCGGAGAGATCGGCAAACATGTTCCGGTTCTTATAAACGACCTCCGCACCATCCAGCACCCACGGATCGCCGAAATGCGCCATCATGAAGTTAACCTCCCGGTGCTTCACCGCAACCTCGTCCAGCGTGAGCGGATGGGAGTACTTTAACAGCCCGCGCTCCGAATATGTATCGCCGGTGTGAAAGACAACAGGAACCTGAAATTTGGCAGCCAGCTCATAGACCGGATCATAGACGTTATCGTAAGCATAGAAGGGATAATAGCCCAGATAGATTTTGAGCCCGACCACATTAGGCTTCTGCAGGTCATCTGCCAGCCGTGCCACCGCAGCATCATCCAACTTGAACGGATTGATTCCCAGGCAGTAGACGAGCTGCGGCGGCAGCTCCTCCGTAAGGTCAAGGCCCATCGGAGTGACGGCCTCCGCATCGGGAAAGCCGTCCGGCTGTGTTTCCGCCAAACCCATGCCGATCCCCAGCACCACGCCATTCTCGGCATATTCTCTTAAGATGCCTGCGGCAGAGTAATCGACCCGCGACTTTTCCGCCGCTGTCCGCTTGAATTCCTCGATCCGGGATAAATGCATGTGCGCATCAATGATTTTCATCCTGAGTCCTCCTTTGGCTGGTAAACCGTATCGCCCGCAAGGCAGACAAGGACTCGGACGGAATCGGCTCGTCTGCAAACAGGAAGAAGACGGGTGAAGTAAAGGTCATGCTGTTGTTGGGCAGGTGCAATTCGCGTTCGAACGTGACGACGGCCACTTCTTTGTTGGAATAGGCATACGGCACTGCCGTATCCAGATCCGTAACGATCTGCATCTGATCTTTCCGGGCAGCTGAGCCTGCCCGATAAATAGAGGCTTCGGTAACGGACAGCTCGCCTTGAGCCAGCTTGTAGCGCAGCTCTCCATTCGTTCCGACAGTTTTTAGCCATACCTCCTCGCCGGCATCCCCAGTTTGCAGAAAGATGTCGGTCGACCAGTTCTTGCCGGCAAAATACGTTCCGGTATTCTGCACGATCTCTACCGTGTGACAGAGAACAGGCACCCCCGGCAGAAGCAAGTAATACTGATGGCACGTCAGACCGCGATACTTTTCCTGCTTGTTGACACGGTAGCTCAGCTTGATTCCCTGCCAGACATTCTGACGGTTATCTACTAGTTCGACGAATGAGGCCGACCGCTCCTCCTTGACCAGCGAAAAAGCGCTCAGTTCAGCAATTTGGTTGCCCATTCCGCCTGCCCACGGATTCCACCATGATTTGGGCTGCCGATTGGGGAAGGAGCTGGCAAGCCACTCCTGGCCATGGCTTGTTAGCGAGTAGAGCGTCGGATAAAAATCCGGAGCTGCCTTGATCCGCAATCGGCCGTTGTCGGCGATATAGACCTGCTGTCCTTCTTCCTCCGAAAGCTCCCGTGTAACCTTTCCTTGTCCGATTGGGAAAACGGCGCTGAGCAAACGCGTCTCATGCGCTGCAAAAAGTCCGTCTACCTGCAAGAGTTCATATGATCTTTCCGGCGTGATGAAGGAGAAGCGTGATTCCGTCTCTTCCTCTTCCTCCATATGGTGGCGTGCACGTTCAGAAGAAGGGTCGTTCTTCAGGGAGGCAGTCAATTCACCATCCAGATACTGCTGTTTGTGCTCTTGCACCTGTACGTTAATTTCCCCGCTGCCGACAAACGGATTATGCCCGTTAGCGATCAGCTCCAGATCAGCTGACAGGGACAAGTCCGCCGCCGGGATGGCTTCTCTCCGGGCAAACGCACGGAATGACTTCCAGTCGTTATAACTCCCCAGCGTAAGGTAGATGGGGCCGAACGTTGTTTTGCCGTGCGGTTCAAGTACGCCGAAACTGGTTTCCAGTGCTATATACCAGGATTGGATCTCGATACGGTACTCCTCAGGCCAGCACATGCCCCAAGGAGCTGTTTTATCCCGTGAGAACAGCCAGTTTTCACTGAACAGCTCACCATCCCAATAGTCCAAATCGCTGCCGCAGGAGGCCGGCACTTCGACATAACGGCCTTGATATGGCAAAATGGGGCGCTGAAGGTTATGTGCAACGCCTTGGCTAAGCCAGAGCTCGGCAGCCGTCTTGTCGGCAGAGAGGTTCTCGGCTTCGTATCCGTGCTCCACCGTGCCATCTCCGAATAGGAGCGTCTTTCCGGTGAGCGCGATCGGAGGGTATTCACCGGAGCGGTAGGCGACGCGGATCCCGATCGCCCCTCTTTCCGCGATAAATTCAACCTGCTCGGCGCGTTTCTTGGAGAATTCGCTAGAATAAGGTTTGCCGATCTTAGGATAGATGAGCGTGGTCGGATTCCCGCTTGTTCCACATGTAACCTTGATCTCATTATCGTCCTTGTTCAAATAGAGCTTGTGGCGGCCATGGTGTACCTGCCAGTTCTGTTCCGTTTCCCCGGACAGCATTGCGCCAAATCCTGTAAAGGCTGCACCGATCTTTTTGGCAAAGGAGACAGAGCCTCCATCCGCAAGCTTCGCCTCCATCTGCACATTGGCTTCATAAAAGCCGTGTTCATGCAGGACAGCGCCAAGCGGAAGCGAGATCCGTTCTTTGCCGCGCAGCCGGAGCGTGTGGTGCTGCTCATGGAGCTGAAGAAATGAAGGCGAGGGCAGTTCGAATGAAAATTCCGCTTCTTCCGCAAAGTTGTTCTCCACATCCAGATAAAATTCCGCTTTCTGACCCGGGTAAGTGACGCCGGGCACATGCAGGGCGAGGGAGGCGGGAAACTTGGGCAGAACCCCTACCTGGAAAATCGCGGCTTTACCGTTAATAAGAAGGTGGGTGCAGACACGGGGATGCGTGCGCCAGACGCTCTGTTCTTCCGCAATTTCATCGACGAAAAAAGCTGCCGACAGCGTCGTTTCACCCGTAACCTCCAGCTCCTGCTCATAATCGAAGCGGATCGTTCCGTCAGATGCCCCCTTCAAGGCGACCTGCAGCGGCTTGCCCGATTTGTTGACGATCCGGTAATGAATCCGGTACTCCCGGCCAAAGACCAGCTCCAGCTTCTCCGCCTCGGCGGACAGCAGATAATCCTCTGTCTCGATGAGGCGCATGCCTCTGCCGCGCCGCTCAAACTCCACGCGCAAGCTCCTGTCCCCTTTGGCCCAGGAGTAGGTGAAATAATCGAAGCCGTTCTCCTTCCGTCCGTCGGGCTCGACCGCAATCTCCCGCGTGGAGTCCCGATACCAGTCCAGCTCCTCAAAATAGTGCGCGATCGCCTCCGTACGGAGCACAGTAGGGATCATGTTCATCAGATGGGTGGAATCGTCCCGGTCTTCCCAGAAGAAGCCGAATTTTTTATACAACGGAACAGCCTTCGTATTTCCTGCCCAAGTATAAAGATCAAGCCGCGGCCAGCCAAGCTGGATCGTCTGCTCCAGCACGCGCGCAAGCAGCATGCGGCCCACTTTTTTGCCGTGATACTCAGGCCGCACATTGAGCAGCGGAATGTAGAGGGCGCCCGTGTCCTCCCGATATTCGCTCAGGCTGCAATAGCCGACTGCCAAGTCACGATCCATTGCCAGGTAGACCGCGAGAGCATCGGAGCTTGCTTCTTCCTGACGGATCTGCTCGGCTGTCGTAATTGAGCTTCCGCCTCCCCAGCTGTCCCGGCTTCCGTTCCACATATCGGCGACTGCCGCGGCCAGCTCGGGGCGGTAAGGGACGATTGAGATAGATTCCATGTTTGCGTGCACCTCGATTTCGCTGTAAATTTTTGTATCTTCATGATAGTACGTCCGGCATGCAGGATTGTTTCAGGCGCTGACTCATTGGAGCAGAGTTCTACTATTTCAGGTTCTTTAACATTATTTTATGTCAGTATATCGATGTATAAAAATGGAAAATCGGCGGGTTCTATTCATTTCGGCTTCTCCTCCAGAAGCTTTGGCTGCTCCAAGAGGTAAGCTTTACCGCGGCTCATTACTTGAGACAACCCGTCACTGTATGATGGGCTTATAAAAATTGACACACATATTAGGCAATGCTAATATAATTCATATTAGTAATCACTGATGTGACGGAGGTCGCTCTTAATGGGGAAAGCAAGTGTAGAAGTAAAAGCCAAATTCATTCGCGGATTCAGTGATAAAACAAGGCTGCAAATACTCGAAAGCATCAAGAGGGCAGAAAAAACGGTATCGCAAATTGTGGAAGAGTTGAATGGGAATCAATCCAATATATCCCAGCATTTAGCCTGCCTAAAAGGCTGCGGCATTATTGTAAGCCGTCAGGAGGGGAAATTTATCTATTACAGCTTGAGAAACGAACAGATCGCACAGCTGCTGGATATGATGGAAGCCGTTTTCACTCAGGTCGAGGAAGAGGTCGCCGCCTGTGAAAAGAATGACGAGCTGGACTGCTGCTCCAATCGCTAAGGGAGGGAATTCCCAGGATGAGCCAAGATAAGGATCACGATTCTTGCTGTTCCGACCAAGGCTGTGCCTCAAGCCGGCAACCCAAGTTTAAGAAGGAGCTTACTCTTCTTCACGTAACCGCGGCTCCGTCGCCGGTCAAAGATGCCTGCTGCACGAATGAATCGAAATGCAAGCATGAATCCGGACCGGAAGAGAGCCATGACACGATTGAGGAGGCAGCAGGACACAAGGGTGACTTCATCGTTTATGGGATGGACTGCTCGGCCTGTGCAGCTACGATCGAAAAGGCCGTGAGGCAAACGGAAAGTATTGCCCAAGTTCAAGTGAACTACAGTACGGGCAAAATGAAGGTCGTTGCCGAGGAAGCTGCAGCGCTCGATAAGCTGTCCGCAACGGTCGAGAAGCTCGGATATTCGTTGGAAAGAGTCCAGCCGAAAGGAAACACCCGAACCTATGCCATCGAAGGAATGGATTGCGGCACCTGTGCGTTAACGATAGAGAATCATCTGAAGACGCATTCGGCCGTCAAGCAGGTTAACGTCCATTTTGCCTCTGGGACAATGACCATCGAACACGATAATCCCGTCGAAGAGATTATCAAGGAAGTGTCCAAAGCCGGATATAAAGCGTCCTTGGTATCGAACAGACGGACCGGCGAAGCGAAGAAAGATAAGACGGGAACCAATGCCGTTGCGATATCGGGTTTCTTGCTGCTCTGTGGTTTCCTCGGCTCCTATACCGGGGTTTCGCAGACGTTGATAAACCTGCTCTATGGCATCTCCATCGTAATCGGCGGATATAGGCCTGCCAGAAGCGCCTATTATGCTGTGAAAAGCAAGTCGTTAGACATGAATGTGCTGATGACAGCAGCTGTGATCGGCGCCGCGGCGATTGGTGAATGGTTTGAGGGTGCGACCGTTGTGTGGCTGTTTGCCTTAGGCAATATACTTCAAGCGCGATCGATCGAGAAGACCCGAAATTCCATTCGCAGCCTGATCGATCTTGCTCCTCCAGAAGCTTTTGTCAAGGGTGGCCGGCAGCTTGTAAGAAAGCCCGTCGAGGATATTTCGGTCGGCGAAATCATTGTCGTTAAACCAGGCGATAAGATCCCTCTAGACGGAACCGTGATCAACGGCGAATCGAGCGTTAACCAAGCCCCGATAACAGGGGAGTCCATTCCGGTCGATATGCATGTTGGCGATACCGTCTATGCAGGAACCATCAACGAGCATGGATCACTGGAGGTCGCCGTCACAAAATTAGTCGAAGACACGACGATTTCCAGAATTATTCATCTTGTTGAAGAAGCGCAGGAACAAAAAGCGCCGACAGAGGCTTTTGTCGATAAATTTGCCCGGATTTATACGCCGATTGTATTCCTTCTTGCGCTGGTCGTTATGGTGTTGCCGCCGCTCTTAGGTTATGGGAACTGGGGGGAATGGTTCTACAAGGGGCTGGAATTACTGGTTATAGCCTGCCCCTGTGCGTTGGTCATTTCCACACCTGTGGCCATTGTGTCCGCAATCGGCAATGCGGCTAAGAATGGCGTTCTGATCAAAGGCGGCGCCTTTCTCGAAGTGGCTGGACGGATAACAGCGATTGCCTTCGACAAGACCGGAACATTAACCGAGGGAAAGCCGAAGGTTTCACAAGTGTTTGCGACGGGGACGACCCAAGAGGAGCTGCTGTCCATCGCTTACGCCTTGGAGGAGTATTCCACACACCCGATTGCCAAGGCCGTAGTCGAATTTGCCAAGGAAAACGAAATCTCCCCCGCGCATGGCGATAAATTCAGAAATCGGGTGGGCAAAGGGGTCGTAGCAAGGATTGGGGGCCAAGAATATTTCGCCGGAAACCTCAAATTGTTCCTCGAGCTCCACACCCCTCTTGGAGAACTCGAATCTCAGGTTCGTACACTCCAGAAAGAAGGGAATACGATTGTTATCGTCGGCACTGCGGACCGGATACTCGGCGTGATCGCCGTGGCGGACCGCGTCCGCAAGTCTTCGGTTCAAGCTCTCGGCGACCTTCAACGTGCCGGAATCCATCAATTGGTCATGTTAACGGGCGATAACGAAGGCACCGCGCAGAAGGTCGCGTTACAGACGGGTGTAACCCGCTATTTTGCCGAATTGCTGCCTGAGAATAAAGTGGCTGCGATTAAGCAGCTGCAGGATGAGGGGCACTACGTTGCCATGGTCGGGGATGGAATCAACGATGCTCCTGCCATTGCAACCGCCAATCTAGGTGTCGCAATGGGCGGGGCCGGTACGGACACGGCAATGGAAACGGCTGATATTGTGCTTATGGCGGACAATTTGGAGAAGCTGCCCCACACGGTTAAGCTTAGCCGTAAAGCGATCCGCATTATTAAACAGAACATTTGGTTTTCACTGATCATTAAGGCAGCGGCCTTCATCCTTATCTTCCCTGAACTGCTCACGTTATGGATCGCCGTCATAAGCGATACAGGGGCTGCATTAATCGTCATACTGAACAGTATGCGATTACTGAAGACCAAGAACTAGCAACAGGAAAAAGAAAAGGCGGCTGCAGCTTGGGACTTCACAAAGTATCGGGCTGCCGCTGCCTATCCGGACAGCGCTCCGCCTTGACCCGCTAATTCGTTGAACAACCCTGTAAAAATAATGGTTTACAAAATTAAGGGGTTATCATATATTTGATGCATAAAGTTGCCCGCAGGAAACATTATGTCCGAAGGAAAACTTTTTTTTAACGAAAAATTTGCATAGGGACAACATAGTTGGACTTACACAAAAATAGGAGGATTGCCGATGTCTCAAGAAAAGAATATTTCAAGGCGCAGTTTTTTAAAAGCTGGCGCGGCAGGAGCATTTGCTATATTTGGCGGCTCATGGTTAAGTTCCTTTACGTCAGCTCAAAAGTCCCTGCAAACAATGGATAAACATCAGCTCCATGAAGAAATGAAGCACGGATTCGTCCCAAGTTCCGAAAAGACAAAAGGCTATCAAATGGCTTGGGATGCGTTAACGAAATTCGATTATGGAAAAGTCAGCACTTTAGCTGATGGCCGGACGTTGAGGGAATACGAAATCACGGCTGCCGAAACGAACATCGAAATTTCCAAAGGAATTACATTCCCGGGATGGACGTATAACAATACGATTCCGGGACCTACCGTTCGTTGTACGGAAGGGGACGTGATTCGAGTCCATTTCCGCAATACCACGAGTCATCCGCATTCGATACATTTTCATGGCATTCATCCTACCAATATGGACGGGTTGGAAGCGATCCCGCCAGGCGGCGAATTCGTGTACGAGTTTGAAGCAAAACCGGCCGGAATGCACGTATACCATTGCCATGTAGCGCCGCTTGCACGTCATATCCATAAAGGCCTGTACGGGAATTTTATCATCGATCCGATAAAACCGAGGGCGAAAGCTACCGAATTCAATATGGTGATGAACGGCTTCGATTTGGATTTGGATGGTGAAAATGAAGTTTATACGGTCAACGGTTATGCATTTGCTTACATGCAGGAGCCAATTAAAGTGAAAGTTGGAGAGTTGGTCCGAATTTATTTAAGCAATATGACGGAATTCGATCTCATTAACTCCTTTCACCTGCACGCTAACTTTTTTAACTATTTTGCAACAGGCGCGGATCCGGAAGCACGACCGAATTATACCGATACCATTATGCAGTGCCAAGGCGAGCGCGGCATTCTGGAAATTGTCTTTCCGGCACCCGGTAAATATATGTTCCATGCTCATCAGAGCGAATTTGCCGAGTTAGGCTGGATGGGGTTCTTTGCAGCCGAATAAGAGAGGGGGGACAACAACGATGCAGAAGTATCGAATGATATTCTGGGGCATTTTACCGATTATTTTATTAACGGCCATCATAGTATGGATTGTAAATAACGGAACAGGGGTAAGCAATAATCCCGCAGCTCCGATTGAAGTCCTGAATATTGAGAAAATAAAGCTCGATGAAAATGGCTTCGAGGTCAAAGTGTTGAATTCGGGCCCGGAAGAAGTGACCATTGCCCAAGTAGTGGTCGATGATTCTTTCTGGAACGCTGAATTTGCACCTAGCGATACATTGCAGCGATTTGAAACCGGAACGATCAATATTCCATATCCTTGGGTATACGGAGATCCGCATGAAATTAAATTAATTACGTCAAGCGGATTGATTTTTTCAGGAGAAGTTGCCGTAGCAACCGATACGCCGAAAGCGAGTCCGGAATTGTTCTGGCAGTATGCGTTAATCGGCTTTTATGTAGGAATCGTACCTGTTGGCTTAGGTTTGTTGTGGTACCCGTTCTTGCGTAGATTCACTACAAAAGGAATGCACGCCATACTGGCCCTAACGGTCGGATTGTTGTTCTTCCTAGCTGTCGATACCATAGAGGAAGGGTTGGAAATGGCCGCAGGAGCCCCCGGAGTTTTTCAAGGTACCGGATTGGTCTGGATGGGGGCGTTATTAAGCTTTTTGTTTTTGGTGGCCATTGACCAGTCCAATGACAAAAAAATATCAAGAGCCTCAGCCCAAGGGAAGAGCTTGTCGTACAAAATTGCTGCGGGGATCGGATTGCACAACTTTGGCGAAGGGTTGGCCATCGGAGCTGCTTTCGCGTCAGGCGAAGCAGCGCTTGGCACATTCCTTGTTATCGGATTTACGCTGCATAATATTACGGAGGGAGTTGGAATCGCATCGCCCTTGTTGAAGGAACGTCCGACTTGGAAAACGTTTGTCTCGTTAGCGGCCATTGCCGGCGGTCCCGCGATATTAGGAACGTGGGTGGGCGGTTTCATTTTTAATGATACGCTGGCTGCGTTGTTCTTCGGTATTGGTGCGGGAGCGATTCTGCAAGTCATCTATGCCATATCGAAAATGATAGTAAAACAATCTTCCGATAAAGGATTGTCGCCTGTTTCATGGATCAATTTCGGCGGTTTGACGATGGGGATTTTGTTGATGTATGTCACAGCGCTGTTGGTTAATTTCTAGGAGGAAGAGGAGGGAACATTCCATATGCCAATGAATATCGGTGTCTCGGGAGTGGTTCTTATTTTGTTAGTTGCCTTGTTCATATTTGGGCCTTCCAAGCTGCCGCAATTGGGAAGGGCCATTGGTACGACGATCAAGGAGTTTCGACACGGAACGAAGGAGTTGATGAATGAGCCTCATAAAGAAGCCAATAAAGAATACACTAAAGGCTAGTTCAGCACTCCGACGGATGCCGGACGTCAACGGAACGGATTTCTGCGACGCCAGAAAATAGAACCACATTATCCTCCATCTCCATAGTCAGATGACGGTTCGACAACCATAACCCAAGCGAGCGCATGTGAGGCGAATAAGAGGTCAAGGGTTTAATCCCCCTTGGCCTCTTCCTTTATTGACGGTGAAAGACGCCGGTAATTATAATTTAAGCATGACCATTCCAATATTATCCACAAAAATCCATATCCCCCTGCAACGGTCGAAGAGCGTCCTCCGCCCCCGGCTGACCGGGCGGCTGAACGAAGGTCTTCACCGCAGACTGACCGTCGTCTCCGCCGCTGCCGGCTTCGGCAAAACGACGCTTGTCAGCGGCTGGGCCGCCAGCTGCGGACGGCCCGTCGCGTGGCTGTCGATGGACGAAGGGGATAATGATGCAGCCCGATTTATGACTTACCTTTGCGCTGCTTTGCAGAAGGCAGGCGCGAATACGAATGAAGGCTTGATTCGAGTGCTGCAAGCGCCTCAGCCGCCCCCGGCCGAGTCGATTATTACGGCTCTGGCCAATGAAATCAGCGGCGCCCCGGGCCATTTCGTACTCGTCCTTGACGATTACCACGTCATTACCGCAGAACCCGTTAACAATGCCATCGCCTTGCTGCTCGAGCGCATGCCGCCGCAGCTGCACCTGGTTATCGCCACCCGCGAGGATCCGCGGCTGCCCTTGGCTAAGCTGCGCGTCAGGGACCAATTGACTGAAGTACGCACCCAAGACCTGCGCTTTACCGCCTCCGAGTCGGCTGAATTTCTAGACCGGGTTATGGGGCTCAGCCTGACTTCGGCCAACATCGCCCTATTGGAATCCCGCACGGAAGGCTGGATTGCCGGCCTGCAATTAGCCGCGCTGACGATGCAGGGGCATCCGGATCCCGCAAACGTCCTTCGTTCTTTCACCGGCAGCCATCGTTTCGTGCTGGACTATTTGGTGGAAGAAGTGCTGCAGCGGCAATCCGCAGACATTCAGGCTTTCTTGCTGCGCACATCGATCCTTGACCGGATGTGCGGCCCGCTATGCGATGCCGTGCATCCGAGGGAAGCAGGGGAACAACTCATTACCAACGCTTCCGGGCAAGAAACGCTGGCCGATCTCGAGCGCGCTAATCTGTTCATCGTTCCGTTGGACCACGAGCGGCGCTGGTACCGCTATCACCATCTCTTCGCCGAGTTGCTGCGGCAGCGGCTCCGCCAGAGCATCGCATCATCAGCAGGGAATGAGGAGCGGTTCATATCTGAATTGCATATTCATGCCAGTCGGTGGTACGAAGACAACGGCCATTTGCTTGAAGCTTTTCACCATGCCGCTGCCGCCGATGATGTTGAACGCGCCGCTCGCCTGCTGGATGGAGACGGAATGCCCTTGCTCTTTCGCGGTGCGGTAACCCCTGTCATGAATTGGCTCGACTCGCTGCCAAGGAAGGAACTGGATGTTAGACCCTCGTTATGGGTGATGTTTGCCTCCGCGCTGTTGATGGCGGGCCGAATGAACGGTGTTGAACCTAAGCTGCAAGCTGCCGAGAAAGCTCTACAAGATGCCGCGCAAGACGAGAAGACCCGCGATCTTATCGGTCATATTGCCTCTATACGCGCCACGATGGCCGTCAGCAGGCATCAAGCGAACGCGATCATGACCGAGTCGCGTCGTGCGCTGGAATATTTGCATCCCGACAATCTGCCTGTCCGCACAGCCACGGCCTGGACGCTGGGATATGCCTACCAGCTCCAAGGAGATCGTGCCGCAGCTGTTGAAGCTTACACGGAAGCGTTATCGGGAAGTCAGAAGATCGGGCATACCATGATTGCCATCATGGCTGCACTCGGTCTTGGGAACATGCAGGAAGCGGGTAACCGGCTTCATGAGGCGGCCGAGACTTATCGCGGCGTTCTGAAACTGGCCGGCGATCCGCCGCTTCCGGCTGCTTGCGAAGCGCACCTGGGATTAGCCCGCATCTTCTACGAATGGAACGACCTGGATGCCGCTTGGCGGCATGGACAGCAGTCCGTTCAACTGGCGCGGCTGCTGGAGAGCTTGGACCGAGCCGTTGCAGGCGAGGCGTTTCTCGCTAAGCTGATGCTTGCTCGGGGAGAGGGCAGTGGAGCGGCTGCTGCAATAGCGAATGCCGAACAATCCGCCCGCCGGCAGCATTTTCAGAATCAGATGCCTCACATTGCCGCCGTTCAAGCGCAAGTGCTGCTTCAACAGGGCGATCCGGCAGCTGCCGCTCGTTTTGCTGAAAAGCATGAGCTCCATGCCAGTCTGGCCCGGTCACTTCTGATGCAGGGAAATACATCCGAAGCATTGTCGGTGCTCGAACCATTGCTCGGATTGACGGAGGCCAAGGAGCATGCGGATGAAATGCTCAAGGTCATGGCTCTGCTGGCGGCTGTTCTGCATGCGCATGGCGAACGGGCCAGGGCGGCGGAAATGCTGCGGGACGCTTTGACGATGGGCGAGCCAGGCGGATTCACTCGTACCTTTGTCGACGAAGGTGTTCCGATGTACTTATTATTGCGTGAAGCGGCTGCTCATGGAATGCTGCATGACTATCCGGGTCAGCTGCTTGCCGCATTTGAAGCCGGGGGAATGACGCGTGAATTTATGAAGGAGCGGCATCCGGCCAAGTCCGACAATGCGCTGATCGAGCCGCTGAGCGCGCGGGAGCTGGAGGTGCTGCGCCTCATTGCCCAGGGACTCTCGAATCGAGAGATCGGCGAGAGGCTGTTCATCGCGCTGACGACGGTCAAAGGGCATAATCGGACGATCTTTGACAAGCTGCAGGTAAAACGGCGTACGGAAGCCGTCGCGCGAGCCCGCAAGCTGGGTCTGCTGTGAGGCATATCCTAGCAGCAAGCATGCTCAAGTTGAGCCCTCACAGCTAACCCGACCCAGCAGCTACCCAGCCCAGCCCGTCGCTAAGCCAAGCCGTAACGCCCTTTTTCGGCGTTACAGCCGCACACGGCCGAGCTCCGCGCGCCGTAGATTAGCTGTAAGTCCATTTTTCGGCCTTACAGCTGCCGTCCCGGCGTGACGCCAAGCTGTAACGCCCTTTTTCGGCGTTACAGCCGTGTTAGTCAGACCATTTTCCAAAACCGTACTTTAGTATCTACAAGTCAATACCGAGCTGCCGTTATACTTATTGCAAATTTGAGGTATGGAGGCAGCGTCATGAAAGCAATTGTATGCCCCAAATACGGTTCACCGGATGTTCTGGAGCTGAGAGAGGTAGTAAAGCCTGTTCCCAGGGATAATGAGATTTTGATAAAAGTTCATGCGACAACCGTAACGTCGGGAGACTGCAGAGTGCTGGGCTTTCAAAGTCCCTTCTTGTTATGGATCCCCATGCGGTTGTTCTTAGGCCTTACCAAGCCAAGACAGCCTATTCTGGGCGTTGAGCTGGCCGGGGAAGTCGAAGCCATCGGGCAAAGCGTAAAGCGATTCAAGAAAGGCGACCAAGTGTATGCGCTGAACGGGATGCGCTTTGGCGCTCATGCCCAGTACGCATGTCTGCCCGAAGACGGAGTTGTAGCCCTTAAACCGGCGAATGCCACCTATGAAGAAGCGGCTGCCGTTCCATTCGGGGGGACGACGGCGCTGCATTTTCTCCGCAGGGGAAAGATCCGCAGCGGTCAAAAGGTGCTGATCTACGGAGCCTCCGGTGCGACAGGAACTTCCGCGGTACAGCTTGCGAAGCATTTCGGGACGGAAGTTACCGGGGTATGCAGCACCGCGAATCTCGAATGGGTAAAATCCTTGGGAGCCGATAAGCTCATCGATTATACGAAGGAAGATTTTGCGAGTACAGGCGAGCGCTACGATATCATCTTCGATGCCGTCGGTAAAATCTCAAAATCCGTATGCGAGAATGCGCTGGCGCCGAGCGGAACCTACCTGACCGTAGAGGGACAGGGAATCGCGAAGGTACGAGCGGAAGATCTAATTCTTCTCAAGGAGCTTATGGAGACGGGGAGGATAAAAGCGGTCATCGACCGGCGCTATCCGCTGCATCAAATTCCCGAAGCCTACAGATATGTGGCAACAGGTAGAAAAAAAGGAAATGTCGTCATCACAGTCGAACATGATAACTGAATCACATCGCCACAGTCTGGAACGGAGGGTGAACATATGGATCATGAACGTAACTGGGCCGGAAATTACAAGTATAACGCCGCGGAATTGCATGTTCCCGGCAGCGTGGAGCAGGTACAAGAAATCGTGGCGCGCGGCAAGCGTATGAAGGTGCTGGGCACGCGGCACTCGTTTAATGGGATCGCCGATACCGAAGAGTGCCATATCTCGCTTCAGAAGCTCAACCGGATCATCGAATTGGACCGAGCGAACCGGAAGGTGACGGTTGAAGGCGGAATCCGGTATGGGGAACTGTGCCAATACCTCCATAACAACGGCTTCGCGCTGCACAACTTGGCGTCGCTGCCGCACATTACAGTAGCAGGCGCATGCGCGACGGCTACGCATGGTTCCGGCGATTCGAACGGCAGCCTCGCCACGGCGGTCCATTCCCTGGAAATCGTGAAGGCGGACGGGGAGGCCGTTATGTTATCCCGCGGTGATCAAGAAGGGGATTTTGCCGGGGCGGTCGTTGGGCTCGGGGGATTGGTCGTCGTAACGAAGGTCACGCTGGACGTGGTCCCGGCCTTCCAGATGAGCCAGGAAGTTTACGAGCATGTGCCTCTGACGACGCTTAACGAACAGTTTGACCATATTTTCTCCGGAGCTTACAGCGTCAGTCTGTTCACGGATTGGAAGGAAGCCGCGTTCAATCAAGTGTGGGTCAAGAGGAAAATAAGCGAGCACGGCTCCAGTCAGGCGGAACCGCATTATTACGGCGCGGCGCGGGCAACCTCACGGCTGCACCCGGTACCGGGGATTACGGCGGAAAGCTGCAACGAGCAATTGGGCATCCCCGGTCCATGGCATGAGCGGATGCCGCACTTTCGCATGGATTTCGTTCCAAGCGCCGGCGAGGAGCTGCAAAGCGAATATTTCGTGGCGCGACAGGATGCCTATTCTGCACTATGCGCTATTGATAGCGTAAGGGAATTCATATGGCCGCATCTTCATATTTCCGAGGTTCGCACGATTGCCGCGGATGAACTGTGGATGAGCCCCTTCTACAAGCAGGAGTCGGTTGCCATTCATTTTACGTGGAAAGCGAATTGGGAGGCCGTATCGCAAGTGCTTCCGGTCATCGAGGAGCGGCTTGAGCCGTTCCGTGCCCGCCCGCATTGGGGCAAGCTGTTCGCCATGACGCCTGCGCGTCTGCAATTGCTGTACGAGAAGCTGCCCGACTTCCGGAATTTGGTCCTTCGCTGCGACCCTCAGGGAAAATTCCGCAATGCCTTCTTGAATACGTATATTATGGAAAACGGATGATAAATCCAAAATTTCGAATCTCTCTGGGCTTCTCCGGATCAAATTGACGTATAGGGAAAAATGTCCTGCAGAAAAAACTGCAGGACATTTTTCATTTGGGTGAAGGATCCGGCATGCTATGGTATCAGAAAGCTCGAGAGTATCTGAAGCACCACTTCTGCATTCGGCATATGGTCTTCGCCCGCAAGCTTCCTGTATGCGGCGTTTGGAATTGCTTGGCTCAATTGGTTCGCGACCTCGTGCATAGAGGGAGGACTTTCTTCGCCGACAATAATCAGCGAAGGTACGGCAAGTCGCGAGGCCCGTGCAACAGGCGGGAAATCGTTGGCCAACATCGTGTCGTAGGCTAGCGTTGGAGCGAGCGCCGCCATAGTCGCCCACTGAGGGGAATGCCGCATGCCGGCAACCGCTTCCTCAGGAATTCCAATTCCTTGCAAGAATAGGCTTATCGCCTCGGCGTTCTTACCGTTATCGAGCAATTGATGCAGCCCTTGACGCAGCACAATGAATTCTTCTTGGTCTGCCGTATCACTGGCATAGGCGGGGTCATACATGACCAGCTTGCTCACTTTGCCGCCCAGCCGCATGGCGGCTTCAAGCGCAAGAATGGCGCCCGAGGAATGTCCGTATACATAAGCTGTCCCCCCTGCTTCGTCAATGATGGCTTCAATGTCTTCCAATTCGCGCTCAATGGCGTACGGCTGTGTGTCACCGCTGTCGCCGCGCCCGCGTCGGTCGTAATTGTAGACGGTGAATTGCTCTGCAAATACGTTGGCATCATGCATAACCGGTTCAAATGTGCGGAAACAGGTGGCTCCCGTTATGAAAATAAGGGCAGGTCCGCTGCCATAGACATCATAAGCCAATATTGTGCCGTCTTTGGATCGGGTTGTTTTCATGATTATCCACCTTCTTTGTCATCGTTCAAACTTCTATTCTCCGAGACTGCCATCCGTTAATCTAGGGGGTTGTTACAAGCTTATTGTATCTTAGCTGCACCAGCTTCGTTTCTTACAGATTGCTATATCGAATCATTTTTCGTCCGATCCGCTGCTTCCATGCAGGCTAGTAGAGAAAACAAAAAGAGACCCGCGAAGGAGTCTCTTATAATAAGGAATTCGAACGAGGGCGCCTATCGAAGATGTTCAAAAGACAAATAGAAGCGGGCGCCGTTCTTATGGTTGACATGCCGCATCTGCTGCTAGATCGCCACAGGCTGCCCGCTTTGCACGGATTTGTAGCCGGCCAAAGCGACTTCGGCCGAACGGAGGCCGTCCGTTCCGGTGATCGGTACGGGCTTGCCCGAAAGCAGGGCGTCCACGAACCCTTTCACCATGTAATGGTCCATATTGTCGCCCCAGAAGCTCCAGGCGCCTTTACCCGCCGCGTCGCTGTATACCTCGTTGCTCTGCGCGAACGAATCGATGTACAGCTGGCCTTTCGTTCCGATGATTTCCATCGTCACGTCGCCCCAGGTCGGGAACGATTTCGGCCGCGACCAGCTCGTATCCAGCACCCCGAAGACGCCATTGGCGAACCGGACATGAATCATGCCGGCATCGTCCACCTTGAGCTCTTCATGGAACAGCGTCGCCGCGTAGGCATATACCTCCGTCACTTTCGACCCAGTGAACCAGTTCATCAAATCCATCACATGAACGGTGTGATCCAGCAGAGCGCCGCCGCCGGACAAGTGCGGCTCGACGAACCACTGTCCCGGCATCGAGCCGCGATTCGTCCCTTTGATCGCAACGATATCGCCGATCTCGCCGGCGTCGACCGCTTTCTTCGCGTTCACGACGGCTGCCAGATAGCGGCAGGGAAACGCGGTCATCAGTTGGACGCCGCTTGCCCGGCACGCCTCAATCATCCGCTCCATCTCTTCCACGGAGAGGCCGAGCGGCTTCTCGCAGATGACGTGCTTGCCCGCCGCCGCCGCCGCGATGACATGCTCCGCATGCTTCGCGTTCTCCGAGCAGATGGCTACGGCGTCGATATCCGTCTTCAGCAGCTCGCGGTAATCGTCGTATAGCGGAATTCCATGCGCAGAACCGACTGCTTCCACGCGGCTTCTGACTTCGTCGGCGATGCCGGCGATTTCGACTTCGGGCAGCGCCAGGAAGGAGTTCAGATACGAATATGCGTGCCCGTGAGCGAAGCTGATCAAGCCTACCTTCAATGTCTTCATACCGATTCCGCCTTCCGAGTGTCTTGTCCGATCATGACGGCCTTGCCGGTTCGGGCCGATTCTGCCGCCGCCAGGGCGATTTCCAGCGCCTTGTACGCGTCCTCCGCCGTAACGACCGCTTCCCGTCCCTCACGGATACAATCGATAAAGTCAAGCAGCTCGGTATAGTACGGGCTTTCGTAGCCCGGGCTCTGAGGGACCTCGACAAACGGGCCGCCGCTTGCCGAAGCTTCCGTCTTGCGGATCTGCAGCGACGCGGAGCGCGAGCTGTCGGTGCGGATGACGCCGCCGTTTCCGGCCAAATCCGCCGCCGTCGTGAACGGCCCCGGGTAACCCCAATGCGCCTTCAGATTGGCGACCGCTCCGCTCTCGAATACAAGCGTCGCCGTTGCATAGTCCAGCTCGCGGCTGGTCGCGCGCTGGCTGTATACCGAACGGACTTCGCCGCCAGCCCAGCGGATGAAGTCGATATCGTGAATCATCAGATCGAGAATGACGCCGCCGCTGCATTCCTCGTCGAAGTACCAGGCGCGCACGTTGCCGGGATGTCCGCCTATCCGGCTCGTATGGGCTACGCCAAGCCGGCCGATCGTGCCATCCGCAAGCTGATGTTTCATTTGCGCATATTCAGGGAAGTAACGGACGACATGTCCGACGAACAAGCGGACGCCGTTATTCCGGCAAGTATCGATCATCTCTCTGGCATCCGCCAGATTGAGCGCAATCGGTTTCTCGGAGATGACATGCTTGCCAGCCTCCGCCGCTTCGATAGAGAACTGTTTATGCAAATAGCTCGGGACCGCGATGCTGACGACTTCGCAGCCGCTTTGTTCGAGCATGTCGCGGTAAGACACATAGGCTGGGGCGCCGATTCGATCCGCGGTGCGCCGCACCTGTTCCTCATCGATATCGCATACCCCGACTACCGTAACGCCGGGCATCTCGGCATAGCAGCTTGCATGCACGTTGCCGAGTCCTCCGCAGCCGACAATGGCTACTTTCATCTGTATTCCCTCTTTTCCGATTATTGTATAATGGTCCTAACCAATACAATATCGTCCGGCAGCGAGCGGTAGTATGACGGGATTTGCCGATTTACTATCCAAATTTGTTCCGCGATCGGTAATATCATTTTTACGGGAGCAGCGCATGAACATTTACGAAGAGCCCATTCATTACCAGAATCCGCTTCTGCATATCAAAGTGTGGGAGTTTACATCGAAGGCGGCGCCATCAGCCAAACCTCCGGCGGATTGGGCATGGCATTACCATAAGGAGGTGGAATTCCTCTTCATCAAGTCCGGCATTCACGGCATGCATACGCTCAATCGCAGCTATGTCCTGAATCCCGGCGACGTGATGGTGATCGGGGCCTCCCAGCCGCATTGGGGCAATAAGCTGAGCGAGGATGATCTGGTCTACATCGTGCTGCATGTCGATTTGCAGCCTTATTTCGATCCGCCGATGCTGATGTACTACCCCCATTTCTCCGAGGTAAAGAGCCCGCTTGAGGCGCTGAACGACTTGTTTCGGGAGAACGATGCCATGCGGGAAGAGGTGGCCGGCTTCATCGTCCGCGTGCATGAGGAGATCATGGGGCGCAAGAAAGGCTATGAAATCGCAGCGAGCATTTATATCCGCCATATTTTGCTGTCGATGCTCCGGGGGGATAAGAAGGAGATTCTCCAGGCAAACGATCCGGAGAGCGCGATAATATTGCGGCCGATTATGGAGTATGTGGAACGCCATCTGCACGAAAGAATTCCATTGGAAGAAGTCAGCAGGCAGGCGAAAATGAGCTATTTTTACTTTTCCAAGTTTTTTAAGAAAACGACAGGGCTTACGTTCACGGAATACATAAACCGGAAAAGGATTTTTCGTGCCGAGCAGCTGCTGCTGACGACCGACCTGACTATTACGGACATCGCCGAATCGGTCGGCATCGAGAACATGGCGCATTTCTATGAACTGTTCAAACGCTATACCGGCTGCACGCCGAAGCAGTTTCTATTAAAAATGCTCGCCGACGGTGAAAGATGAGGAGTAGGGAACCGGGTTATGGTGTAAAGCTCTGCATGGCATGACAGTGAACGAAAAGGTAGAAGCTACGGGGAGTTTGCCTGGAGGCAGCTCCATTTTTTATTGAAGCTATGACGATCTAACGATCTAACTATCCTTCGCTTCGGCAGCATGAGAGAATGCACAGGAAAAAAATAACTCCCTCTTCATGTGAATATAGACCGGCAGTCTCTATTCCAACTGTTCCCATTCTTGTAAACTGCAGTTATAGATAGTGGCCTAATCATATCATGAGAGAGGTAATGGCCGCGGCGGAAATTAAGCCACAGGGCATCGCCAGCCCCGCGGAGGCTGCGGCTGTCCTGTTCCGGATCATGGATGGCGGTCAAGCGCCACCGTACATCTATATTATGAGAGGACGTGAACGCCATGAAGGCAAGCTGGTATGCCCCTGCGGGCGAATATTGCAAAGACCATACCATCATTGAGCGGGATGGCCGCTATCATCTGTTCAGCATCAGCGGCACGGAGGGAACTTCATGGTATTATTCGGACAGCGAGAGCAGGCTGAGCCACAGCGTATCGGACAATCTACGCGACTGGACGTTCGTGGGGCACGTGCTGTCTGCGCGCGGAGAGATGCCAGCCTTTCCGGAGCTGGACATCGAGGCTCCCTGGCGCGAGGATAAGGTATGGGCGCCTCACTGCATCGAAGCGGACGGCAAGTACTGGATGTTCTACACCGGCGTTGAGCATCATGTCATTACGCCGGATTCGTATACCTCGCCTCATGGCTATCACGTGCAGCGCATCTGCCTGGCGACCTCGACCGATCTTGTCCATTGGGAGCATCGTTCCGAGCCGGTCTTCGTCGAGACGTCGGCCATGACCTCGCATCCCGGCGCTGCGCTGCGCGATCCGATGGTGCTGCGCGACGAAGCGGGCGGCCGCTGGATCATGTACGTGACGATGTACACGGAGGACTTCCGCAATGCGGTTGGCGCCTTGTTGTCGGACGACTTGCTCCATTGGTCGTTCGACCGGTTCGTGTACATCGAGCCGCTTGGCAGCGACATCATTACCGAATCGCCGTTCGTTACCGAGCATGGCGGAAACTATTATTTGTTCGTCAACAAAGGCTATGCGGTCGCGGACAATCCGCTCGGGCCCTTCTCGGCATGCATCGCCTACGAAGGCGAGCAGGACGGCTGGGGCGCCGGGGAGAACTTCGTCGTTGGCGGGAAGCTGCGGCGCAGCATCCTCGGCGGTGAGGGCAGAATCGTCGAGCAAGGCGAGCCGTACGGAGGGCAAATCGCGGTGTTCGATCTCGAATGGACCGGCACCGGCTTCCGTTACGCGCCTTTGTCGCTGTAGCCGTCTATCCATAGGAAGAACCCGCCCCAAGTTGTGTATAAACGCAACCGAAGGCGGGTTTTTAATTGTGATCTATTCCAGCTTTATCAAAGAGACGTCGTCGATGTAACCTTCTCGCCAGGGTTGAAGCTCCACAAGGTGATGCGTAAACGATACTCGAAGGCATTAAGTCCGAATCAAGACCGGTCGGCTGGATGAAAGGCAGATGGGCAAAACTCGATTTACACCATCGAGTTCAAGCCTGAGTACAGCGGCGTGCAAGCCAATCATCTGCGGGTAAGTCTAACGCTCGAGGCTGCATAGATGAAAAACCCTTGAATATCAAGGGTTTTTCATTTTACTCTCGATAGGATTCCTCATAAATAGGTCCGTATAGATCTGCAGAATGTCTTACTGGAGTCGTCTTGCGCGTTCCCGGCGCAGCAGATAGACGAAATAAGGAGCGCCGATGATAGCGGTCATGACGCCGACGGGCACCTCCCGCGGGATTATAATAATGCGTCCAAGGAAATCGCCGAGCAGCATCAAATCGGCCCCGATCAGCGCCGCGAGGGGAATCAGCCATTGATGTTTCGCTCCAACTATTCTTCGAGCCATATGAGGAGCTATTAGTCCAACGAAGCCGATTGCACCCACTGCCGATACGGAGATTCCAGCTAAGGCGACGGCCGTTGACAGCAGCCAGAAACGCTGGCGGACGATATGCAAGCCAAGTGAGGCACTCGTTTCATTCCCAAGCTGGAATACATTCAGTGTGTTAGAGCGGACCCAGACGACCGGCAGCAGCAGGACGATCCAGGGCAGGAGGGAGTAGACCTCTCTCCATCCCCGCCCCCACAAGCTGCCCGATAGCCATAATAGCGCCGCATTAATGTTCGTTGGATGCGTAACGATCAAATATTGCGTGCCTGCCTGGAGGACGGCGCCAATCGCAACGCCTACGAGTGCAAGTGAAGCGGGAGACAAGGTCAGTCTCCGGCTGAGCAGCAGCAGAATCAGGAATGCCCCGACAGCTCCGGCGAAAGCGGCTATAGGAATTGTGTAAGCAGGCGCCATGGGGAACAGGAAGATGACGGCGGAAGCAACCAATCCAGCTCCCTTGGTAATGCCGATGACGTCGGGACTGGCGAGCGGGTTGCGAACAATGGTTTGTAGAATAACGCCTGCGACCGCCAGTCCGAATCCGGCCAGAATCCCTGCGAAAATACGCGGCAGCCGAACTTCGTGAACGATAAAATAAGTCGAGCTGCTCGAATCCCATAGGCTGGTTCCGATATCGCGTAAGGGAATGGAGACGGATCCTACGCTTAAGGATGCCGTCGCTAATACGAGCATGATAACGAATGCTGAGATAAGAGTAATTCCTTTTCTCATCGGTTAGACCGTCCCTTTCTGCGGGCCAAATAGATGAAGAACGGTCCGCCGATGACCGAGGTGACAATGCCGACGGGAGATTCGAAAGGAAAGGCGATGGCCCGGCTAATTAAATCGGAATAGACCAGCAGGACGCCTCCTAATAAGCCTGTCATCGGCACAAGCACTGTCAGCTTGCCGCCGACCAGAGCGCGGGCAATATGCGGCACGATCAAGCAGATGAAGCCGATAGGGCCGCAGATCGAGACGGCCGATCCAGCCAATACGATGACCAACACTATTCCGGCCGCTCTCACGATGGACACCCGCTGGCCCAGTCCCGATGCGACTTCATCGTCCAATAGCAGCAGCCGGAAGGAAGGCATCATGAAGCCAAGGAGCAGCAGCCCGCCGATGAAGAAGGGCAAGATCGCCTGGACCTCCGGCCAGCCTGCTTGACTAACGGAGCCGACTAACCAGAACATCATGCTTTCGGTCGAGTATTGATTAAGTATGATGATGCCTTCGGTTAACGAAGACAGCAAGAAATGAACCGCAATGCCGCCCAGCGCCAGGCGGACATACTGCTTATTTCCCGTTCCTCCTAGAGACCAGACGAGCAGCGCACCGGCAGCGGCACCGACAAAGGCGAGCAGCATGGAGCCGTACAGCGA
This sequence comes from Paenibacillus spongiae, assembly GCF_024734895.1. Lineage (NCBI taxonomy): Bacteria > Bacillati > Bacillota > Bacilli > Caryophanales > Paenibacillaceae > Paenibacillus > Paenibacillus spongiae. The sequence goes on along the minus strand of NZ_CP091430.1, from coordinate 5,223,991 downwards.
CAAATTGGCGAACGCCACCAGGCCGAACACAACCGCCAGTGAAGCCCCGGCATTGATGCCGAATATATGCGGCGAGGCGAGCGGATTTTTGGTCGTAAGCTGTGTCAGAAGTCCGGCAAGCGCAAGCTGAATGCCGACGATACAGGTCGCCAGCGTACGCGGCAGCCGCAGCGTCTGGATATATAAGTGGACCTTGTCATGGGCGCGATAAGCTAATGCGTCGAACAAGGTTGACCAGGATACTTGAGCCTGCCCCCACTTTAGACTGAACAAGATGCCGGCTATAAGTGCGATGCACGATGCAGAAAACAGGAAGAGCAGAGACCCTGTCCGGTTCTGCTTCTCCAGTGGCATGTAATCGGCCATGCTTATTTTTCTCCAAGCTGATTAACGATATCTTCGGCTATTTTCTCCGACCCGAGCATGCCGCGTGACAGTGCCCAGTTGCGTCTTTCTACCTTGTATACGTTATTGTTTGCTACGGCATCGATTTTTTGCCATAACGGATTTGTTTCCCATTGATTGACGATCGTGACTTCTTCCGTCGGCATCAGGAACAACGCTTGCGGGTTCGTCTCCACAAGCTGCTCCAGCGTCAGCTGCGGATAAGACTCGTCGTGCTTGACGGGATCGGCGAATCCGAGCTCTGCCAGAACAGAGCCGGTATAGGAATGATCCGAGTGGCCGAAGAAGCCTTTGGGATTGACTACAGCCGGAAGTACAGTAAGGTTGTTGCTCTTAATTTTACTCTTGGCTTCAGCCATCTTGGCTTCGTGCTCTTGAAGACGTTTCTTGCCTTCCTCTTCTTTGCCGACGGCTTTGGCTATGATCGCATAGTTTTTGAGCATTTGATCGTAATCCGCTTGGAAGTCATCCAGAACGAGAACCGGCGCGATGGCCTGCATCTGCGTTATCGCATTCTTGTGCTTATTGATATCGGCAATGATCAAGTCCGGTTTCAGGGAGCTGACCAGCTCGATGTTCGGCTCATAGCGGGAGCCTACGGAAGTGTAATCCGTCAATTGGCTTTTAACCGAATCCATGAACAGCTCCGGGCTGTCGTCATCGGCGATCCCCACGGGCTGCACGCCTAAGGTGACGAGCATATCGGTAAAGCTGAAATCCATCGTAATGATGCGCGATGGCGTCTTTGGCAGCGTTACGGTCCCCTGTGCATCCGTGACGGTAATTTCACCTTCTGAAGGAGCGGCGGACGGTTGGTTCGCATTGTTATTCGATGCTTGATTAGTGCTGGCAGCCTGTCCGCAAGCAGCTAAGCTAAGCGTAAAGACGAGCAGTAGTGCGGTCCGGAGAGCGCGGTTGATCCAGTGATGCATAATGGGTTCCTCCTGATAATAATAATTATTCTCAACCCATTTTAGCGTGAGACCTCCCTGTAAACCATGTCTAATATCATGATCGGGCATGTTATATTTTTAGATTTTGGATGAGCTTTTTTGATATTCGGTAGGCGAGCAGCCAACCTCTTGTTTGAAAATGCGGCTGAAATGAAAGTAATCGGCGAATCCGACCCGCTGCGATATTTCGTTGGCCTTCAAATGCGTTTGCAGCAGCATCTGCTTGGCTTTATCGATCCGGATCCGGCGCAGATAACGGGTCATGGTTTCACCGGTATGCTTTTTGAAGCGAACAGCATAATGTCCTACGCTCATATCGGCCCGTTTCGCGAGCATGGGAAGCGTCAGCTTAAGCATGTAATGCTCGTTCATATAGGAGAGCGACTCTTCCATAGATAGTTCAGATGACTTCTCATCCTGTACCAAATAGGTTTCATAGAGAAAGATAAACAGAATGCGCTCCATGATTAGGCGCTTGCGGAATTGCTGAGCCGCTTCTTCGTCTTCGGAGCGGGTATCGATGTCATGAATCGTACGGATTAACTCGTCCAGCATATATTTGATCTTAATTTCGCTCAGCGTGCGCAGCGGGCCGCGGAGCGTCCACTCGCTATTCGCCGGCAGTATGCGGTAAGTGATGACGATATACTCGGCTTCCTTCGTTTTGGGGATCTGGATCGTATGAGGGCCGCAGTCCGGGTGACAGGCATACCCTTGTATTAATACGGCAGGCTTCTGCTCACGGGATGAAATCGTAACATGTCCGCGGAGTACAACAATTAGCACGTGTCGGTCAGGGGTGCTGTCGATGGTTCGGGATATGCGGCTGGTTTCGATCTGTTCGAAGACGGGGATCGCGTCGACGAGCTGTTGAAAAGACATGGTCCTAACCCTTTCTTGTCATTGGATACTATTGATATTGACATAACCGGTCCGTCTTTTACAAGTCGAATCTGCTGTATGGAACAACGGCGATCGGAAGAACATTCTGTCTGAGCACCGGAACGGAACATGTTCATAATAGCCGCAGATGCCATGAAGGGTTATACCCAAGCCTAGACTTGACTATCGGAGGGCTTTTACATATATTTTAGTAAGTAAAATATGCAAGCCTTAAAATAAGGGGGCTGTCCTGTGGTGAAAACCAACGCCGATTATGTGGATATTCAGGCCATGATGGTGGAGATGCGTCTGGTGCAGCAGAAATCGAAAGCATTCGTCGATCGATTGACAAGTAACGACGTGCTGTCTCAGAATCATATTATGCTGCTGATGGACTTGAAACTGAACGGGAACATGCGGATTACGGATATATCCGAGCGTTTCTTCATTACGGCCGGCGCAGCGACTTCGATGTGCGATAAGCTGGAAGATCAGCAGCTGGTATGCAGAATCCGGACGAAGGAAGACCGGAGAGTCGTGCTAATCGGTTTAACCGAGGCCGGTGAAAAGAAAGTGAGTGAAATCTTCTCTAGAATTCCGGAAGATAAGCTGCGGAAGATCGCCGATGTATTCAGGCAAGTGAATGTTTTGATGGATCAAATTATCGATTGACGAGAAGCTGTCCCGCATATATCGCGTGGCGGCTTTTTATTTTTCAATCTTTCATTCCGCTTGACAGTCCTTAACTTGTGGGATTATATTAACTGTAATGTATTTTAACGATTAAAATATATTATTACTAAAATATAAGTAGGGGTGCTTATGAAGCAATCCGCTAAGGAAACAGCTGATCTAATTAAGGTTAATGGCGTTGGCACCTATCAAAGCGATGTTCAAGCCCAGAAGGTGCGTATCGCCGGACATGGAAGATTTGAAGGCGGCATCCGAACAGACTGCTTCAAGAGCTCGGGATCATGCCGGGTGAAAGGTCATATGGCCGCTGCGCAGATGTCGAGTATCGGGCACGGGCATTTTAATTCCATTATTGCAGATCGAATTCAATCTACCGGTTCATTCTTGGCCAATGAATCGGTGAACGCGGAATCGTTTCTGGCGAAGGGCATTGTGACGATCGGAGATACGCTGACAGCAGGCGAGGTCCGAATCAGGCTGCTTGGTTTAACTTCGATCCAACATATCGTCGCAGAGAGAACGGTCGATATACGTGCAGACCGGCTGTCTATCTTGAGCTGGCTTCATCTTGGGAGGAGAAGAGGGAGATGCTCCAGCTTGAAGGGACGCTGGATTGAGGTGAATCATCTGGAGGCACAGCTTATTGTCGGCGAGGAGATCCGGATCGGAGCGGGCTGCACAATCGAAGAAGTGCGCTATTCGAACAATCTTGTCATCGATCCCGATTCACGCGTCGAACGAATTGTGAAGATTACGACGAATTCAGGTGACGATAGGAGGCGTCGTTAGTTAGCTGCACCATACCCAACAAGGCGAACCTTCGTGTTCGCCTTGTTGGCGTTCTAACCGGGCCAGCTCCATTAATGCGGTGTATAATTACATGCTGCCCATGTTCATGCCCATTTGCTTTCTTTCATACTTCTTGTACAGCAGCACGGAAGTGAACAAGAACAAGCAAGTGACCAGCGAACCGAGCGGTAAATTCCGCGCGATCTCCTCTGGGAAAATGAATGGAAGCAGCGGGAAGGCATAGATTGCCGGGATCCGGATTCCTACAAGCAGTGAAAGACCGAGCATCAAGAGCATGTCCAGCAGCGTTATCAAAATCCAGGAGTCCATCGAAAAATACAATAAGGTTCCGATTGTCGCGGATAGGGTTAGCACAAGCCCTTGCTTGAAAGCCATCTTCCCGTTATACATCGGCTTATGAAGCGACTCGTATACGACAACTAGAATAGGCGGGATAACGGAAAATTGCGGATAGCCCGCCAACCAACATACGCCAACCCAGATGAATGTGAGCGCTAAGAACACAAGCATATATTTATAAGGAATCTTCACTGTCCTCTCGAGCCCTTTATTCAAGCTGAATGCGACAACGCCAAGCATCAGAATGAGCGTGAGAATGAGCACGATCAGCACAAACGACCAGTGGGAGGTATTGATCACGAGCGGTAACAACCCCGTTGCAATCGACGGTGCCAAGTTCGACCGAAGGATCCGCAGGATCAGCATCATGATGATTAAGGCGAGAAGGACCTTACCGATATAAGCAATCGGCAATTGATTGATTAAGAAGCCGCTCAAAGCCGTTAAAGTAGGAGCGATCGTGATCATCGACGGCCGCCTGATCCACCCGGCTTCCCGGTATGCCCACATGGCAATGGCCATGGCTGCGATTTCCGGCAGTATTATCTCGTTATCTTTGAACAACACCGAAGCCGTTGTCATGCCGACAATAAAGGTGATGGCAATAAAATAAGAAATCATGGTTTCTTTCTTTGAAAGCGAAGACTTCACTCCGAGTACACCCCCAGCTGCTTGATTTGCATAGAATGTCCCTTGCCCACGATGGCATCCGTATAGCTCGAAACCGAGTGCTCATTGGCGCGAATACAGGAACAACGTTAAATATATCGATTTTTCATAGCGACTTCAACGGCTCCGGCCATTCGTTCTGATTTCGTCATAAATGCCTGTTTTCTATTCGGCAAGGGGTCCGATTCGACAGTGGCTGTTCACAAGTTTAGTATGCGCACTTCCTGGGGGATTGCGCTCATGAATACCGATAAATGGTATACTGGTATCGGTTTAGCCGTTCATTGCGCAGATAATCGATGCGCATAAACGTGATCTCGAAGAAAGGATGACATTTTTCAATTGGAGGTTGCAAAAAGGATGAAGGATAAAATCGTTCTTATTACCGGGGCGAACTCGGGGATTGGCAAAGCAGCCGCTCTCAAATTTGCGACAGAAGGATACCGCGTCATCATGGCTTGCCGCAATATGGAGATCAGTCAAGCTGCCCATAAAGAAATCATCCAGGCTTCGAACAATACGAATGTACATCTAATGAAGGTGGATGTTTCGTCATTCGATTCCATACGCACCTTCTGCTCGGAGGTTGAAGCTCAATTTCCGCGTGTAGACATCTTGATCCATAATGCCGCTTACTTAAATCATGGCGAGAAAGAATATAAGCTGAGCCCCGAGCATATCGAATTGTCCTTTGCCACGAATGTATTCGGGCCATGTCTCATGACTCATCTATTAGCAGACCACCTCGAGAAATCGCAGGACCCGAGAATTCTGAACGCTTGCACGACCAATATTAAAAATTTCTTCGATCCGAAACGAAAAATCGAGTTCGATAACTTGCGCGGCGAATTCAAGGCAACGCGGCGTTACAGCGCATACAAGATGTACGGAGACTCGAAAATGGCCTTTTTGATCTTAACCTTCCAGATGGCGGAGCAATTGAAGAGCCGGGGAATTAAAGTCAACGCTCTCCAAATCAACCGCGTGAAGCTATCCAAAGACACGATCAACAAAATGAATTCGTTCTGGAAAGTGCTTGCGATGGCTCAAAATATAACCAATCCCTTGCCCTCCGGCATGGCGGATATTTACTATTCTATTTGCACGTCGGATGAATTCCGCGATGTTACAGGACAGTTAATCAACCATAAGCGCGAGATCGTCCAGCCTTCCGCCAGCGAGCAAGGCTTCGCGCAGTTCAAGAACATATTCGGTTCGGGAACCTACCCCCAATATGCGCTCGATCGCGATAATGCGGATATAATATGGCATTTGAGCAACGAGCTCGTCTATTTGGCTGGTCCATAGGATGGATAACGCATCAGAACGGATAAAGACTGCCCGAGGGCAGCCTTTTTTCGTTATTGCTTATCTATTCAAGATCAATTAAAGTGCAGGCTCTTCGACCGTAATGGCTTCCGGTATTTGCAGCGCTTCGCGTCGTTCGATAAATAAGGACCGCTCGTCGAAGCCATGCGTTTGAATCCATTTCTGCCGCTTTGCCTCAGCCTCGGCCTCGGTTTTGAAGTAACCGGCTTCCACGAAGTAGGTGCCTTCCTTGTCTTTCATCGTGCGGAGTCCCTCCGCACCAAACAGCATTTCTTCATAGATGCCTTGCGATTCTCCGTAAGGCGAGGATGCCGTCCGCACCGAATAGACAGGGGGCTGGCCGGCATGGGATTCACCTGGCTTGAGCGTAAGCACCACTTGGGCCGGCTCCTTATATTCTTGCACTTCGTAAGCGACATTATCCTTGAAGATCACATTGAACCGGATGAGCGAATCGTCCAAAGAAATGATCTCATAGGCGTCTTCGACCCATTCGCTATTCTTCAGCGCGGCCAAGTCCTGTTCAGCCGAGAATTTACGTGCGCCGCCGATGGCAAAGCTCATCATATTCGGATATTCGCTGTATTTGACGCTGAACGAGTTCGCGATCTGCTGCGGCTGATTATTTTGTTGAAAATGAATGACAATCTGCTCCTGGCCTTCTTTCTTGTGCAGCGAGATCACGTTGACATCGGTACTATCCGTAATTGCGCCGCCTCCTGCGGTGCCTTTGTTAAATTGCAGCGTCCGTACCAAGGTGCCGAGTCCGGGTATTTGCTCCAGGCTGCTCGCTAGAGCGGGCATCGTATTGATGCTGACGGTAAACAAGACGAATAGGCCCGCCGCACTGACGCCTACCCACTTTACCCAGCGGTTCGCACGCCTTGGCTTCTTGCGCTGCCGTTCCATTCTGCCTTTCTGAATAGCCGCTTCGGTAACCGCAGCAAGCTCATCGGGGATTTCGATTTCTTCATAGGCTTTCTTTAAGGACTCGATTCGGTTATTCATCGTCTTCTCCCTTCTTCAGATCGATGTTCAGCTTGGCCAAAGCCCGGTAGACGATCGATTTCACTGTACTTAGCGGCAAGTCGAGAATATCGGCGACTTCCTGTAAGGGCAAATCTTCGAAATATCTCAGGACGATAACGGTTTTCGCCTTTTCGTCCAGACTGTCCAGCGCCTGATGCAGATCGATATGTTCTTCGGCTCGCTCCGGAACATAGCCGACTTCGTAATCGTTATCGATATAAACCGTCTTTTTCGCCTTGCGAATAAATTCAAGCGCGTAATTGACGGCAATTTTGGTCAGCCATGTATTGAAGTATTGCGCCTCCCGCACTTTATGAACGGAAATCAACGCGCGATAGACCGTTTCCTGCACGATTTCGAGTGCGTCGTCCTTGTTTCGCACATAGGTGAATGCGATCCGGTAGAGCCGTTCCCGACGTGCTGCGATCAGCTGGGAGAAGCTGTCGTCGTCTCCGGCTATCGCTTTTTTCACCAGTTCGATATCATCCACTATAACGCCCCCGAATTATTACATATTTTTCTAGTCCTCACGTTATATTCTCACGAATAGTTCCAACTATTCATTCCATTATATACAATAGCAATGCCGTCCCCAGTGAAAAAAGAAGCGGCGTTTCGTAACGCCGCCATGGTCCTTAGGAAAGCTTAATCGTCCATTTATCGACAGCTTCGCCGCTTTCCATATCGATGGAGAAGAGGTCCAGCGTAAGCGGCTGCGGCTGGTTGACGGACAGTTTATTGGTTGGAACCATTATCGTCTGCTTCACTTGACCCCACTCCGGAGCGCCGATCGATGCCGTGCCGAAGCCGGAGGCAATTTCTTTCTTGCCTTGCTTGACGGTGTAATTATAGGTGCCTTCATGCAATCTCGCTTCGCCTTTTACCGTATATTCAACCGCTACGGGAGCGACCGTCATCTTGCGGAAAACTTCATTGCCCTTCGATTTGCCGGTTTTATTTAACGATAGCGGCATTTTGACGGTACGGACTTGTTTGCCGCTTTCTTGGTCGATCTCATACAGCTCGATCGTGAGCGGAGCGTAGGCGGACAGCTTGTTGACCGGGATGGCGATCATTTGCTTCACCTTGCCCCATTCCGGTCCCCCCATCGAGGCGGTGCCGAAGCCGGAGGCAATTTCCTTCTTGCCTTGTTTCACGCTGTAGTTATACGTACCTTCGAACACGCTTGCTTCGCCCTTGATTTCGAACAGCAGGCTTGTCTTCTCTGCTTTGATGTTACGGAAAGAATCGTTGACGGCTTTTTCCGCTTCAGGCTGTTTCGTTACCGGCGGTTTGACCTGATGATGGTTCTCTTGCTTCATGATTTCTTTGGCATGTGCGACGCTGAAATTATCGATGGAAATGGACGTAAATCCGAAGAGTGCCGTTCCTGCAATGACCGATGCTACGATTGTGCTAATTGTAACTTTATTCATAATGAAATAATCTCCTTTGTGACTGTGCGCCGTATTTTGTTTGTAGTGACCATGGTTTGTGATGCGCTTCATGAAGTTTACATAGGTTAGATGAGTGAGCGGGGCAAAAAGACGCAAGGAAATAAAATCCATTTTTGCGAGGGGATTTCGGCAAGCCTTGGGGCGGGAGCGGGAGTGAGTGAACAAGGTACAATGCGGCAATGCGGAGGGGACTAAATTATGGTAATATAGGCGGTATCGACGCTTTTATTAACGCAAGTCTTTGAGGGAAATCAACAAAAGCCGGTGTCCCTGCGAATACTTGGATAGCTGGCAGGATAGACGAAGGGAGGATGAATATGGGGCATGATCAAAGCGGCATCAAGACGCCGGAAGGGATCAGAATGCTTGAACAGGTACGCGGCATTTGTCAATCATTGCCCGAAGTTACCGAACTGATTGACGGCCACGGACATACGACGTTCAAAGTGAAGGATAAGTCGTTCATCATCATGAGCGATTACGGCATTACGTTCAAGTCTGACCTGGAAAGCCAAGAAATACTTGTGCAGCAGGAACAATTTAGCAAAGCCGCCTATATCGGTCATCGGGGCTGGGTTTCGACGCGGCAGCCTCAAGACTGGGAAGAAATGAAGGTGCTGCTGAAAGAAGCTTATTTGCATGCCGCGCCCAAACGGCTCAAGCAGCAGCTGATGCAATAGCACGACATGGAATGAAAGGGAGGAGAAATTCATTATGAAAATCATTGTACGCCCGCTTGATCAAATCGCCGCTCTTGTCGCAGATGATGTGCAAGCGCTTCTGGCAAGCAAACCGGATGCCGTTCTCGGCATGACGACAGGCACGACGCCGCTCACCACCGGCATCTTCCAGGAGCTGATCTGCAGGGAAGCCCAGGGGCAGTTAAGCTTTGCATCGACCGCATTTATTAATCCGGATGAACAGATCGGCATCGGGCCGGATCATGAACAGAGTTATTACCAGTACATGAAACGGCATATGCTGGATGAACTTCGGACGCAGCCGAAGGAGTGGCATATTCCGATCGGTACGGCGGCCGATCCGATCGCCGAATGCGAAGCGATCGAAGCTGCCATCGCCAGGCTGGGCGGCGTCGACTGGCAGCTGCTCGGCATCGGGATAAACGGACATATTTGCTTTATCGAACCGGCACCGTCGCTTCCGGCCAAGTGCTTCGTCACGCCGATCGCCGAAGTAAACCGGGAGCTGTATGCCAAAGATTACGGCAGCCTGGCAGATGTTCCTACACATGCCATCACCTACGGCTGGGGAACTGTACTGGCGGCGCGTGAGCTATGCCTTGTCGCCTGCGGTCAACATAAAGCAGACATAGTGGCACGCGCACTGACGGGTAATGTTACGCCGGAGCTGCCCGCCACCATTGTGCAGATTCATCCGAATGCAACCATCATTCTCGATCCCGAAGCGGCCTCCAAGCTGGATATGGAGCTGCTGCGCAGCTAAGTGTACGAGCTGTTCGCCTACAGCAGCATGTTCTCGATTATTCAGCCCTCATCCCGATATAATGGCGCGATCCGGTCAATCCGGTTCGTCCATATGCCGCCGGTATAATCATCCGGCAGCCGTTCTATATCTTCAGGCGTATCGAATCCGCTGGAAAAATCGCTGCCATCACCGCCAACGACGATCACATGGGTGCCCGCTTTTTCCATCCGGTTAAGGAAACGGTCCGGCCATCCCCACAACAAAGGCGCGATTTTCTCGGGAATGTGCAGCTCCGTATTATGGCATGCTGCGGGTACGTATCCCGTCCAGCCGCCGGCTAAATAAGGAATCAGACAGCTTTTCATGGTCGCCATGGACATAACCCGGATTCCGGGCAATTCCGATTGCAAGGCTGCAATAGGTTCATCGCCCCCATATACGGCCAGCTGCTTCAAGCGTTCCTCCGGCAGGCGGGAGAGAAATTGTGCCAGCTGTTCTCCCTCGCCGCTGTCGTTGCTTTTGATATGAATGAGAAAAGACTGTTCCGGGAGATGGGCGAGGACTTCGTCCAGCGCGGGCATCAGACCGATTCCTTTGCCGCGAAACGGGTAGGTTTGTCCGTTGTCTGCCGTATATCCGTAGCCGATATCGATATTCTTCAATTCAGCCATCGTATAGTCGATTGTCTTGCCTGTAACATTCGTTCGGCAGTCGAGCGTCCAATCGTGAAACACGGCGAATTGCCCGTCTTTCGTCGGTTTGATGTCCAATTCAACGATATCCGCACCGGCCTGAAACGCCGCTTGCATGGATGGGATCGTGTTCTCCAGGTAAGGATGCTCCGGCTCGTAGATCCGCTCTGCCGTACAGGTATCATTGGTGATGCCCTCCATGGTGAAGGTTTGCGCCAGTCCCCGATGGGCCAGAAGGAGCGGTTCTCCGCCGCGCGGCTTCGTAAGAAGAGAGCTATTGTTCAAATAGATGAAAACAATCAGCACGGCGAGACCGAACACGAATTTGCTCTTGAATATCCGTTTCCATCTATTCATCCGAAATTCCCTCCCAAACCAGCTCCAGCTTCTGCTGCAGAGCTTGATAAATTTCCTCCTCTACGCGGCTCGAGAAGAAGGCATCTTACGGAATAGGACACGTCTGCGGCTTTCTAACCGCTATCGGCCAAAATGCCGCTTCAGCAGCTCACTGAAGCTTCCGACGCCGTGGCTCTCTTTCGTCATCGTTCCATCCTCCCACTTCGTGAAGGAGCTGTCCGTTAAGGTAATGCTTCCTCTGTCCGTCAGCTTGGTAATTAAGGGTCCTTTGTTGAAGGACGATTGCGGGTGCTGGATAATAATCCGCTGGACGTCGTTCAATTCTGCCATGTCGGCAATCGGCCGGTTGGAATCGAAGGCATAGCCGATCCGCCAATCGTCATGCTTATGCTTCAGCTTCATTTCGAATATATGATCGCCCTGCTCGCCGTTCAACCTGCTGACCCGGAATTCGCCGTTGCTGGATGTAACCGTCTCGCCTGTCAGGGGAACGGGCTTTAACGGCAAATTTCCTCCGAAGCCGGTATCGATCAGATACCTTTGCCCGTTCCAGTGGAGAAGGAGCGTGACATGGGTTCTCCCAAGCGCAACATAAGATTGCGCCTCATAGTTGAAGACGATTCCGCGGGTCAGAACGGCGTCGAAGCCGTTGTCGATCAAGAAGAGATAGAGCAGCGGGTTTAGCTCGTAGCAAAGTCCCCCTTCTTGGCGGGCAAGCAGATTGTCCGCTAAATTCTCCGCCGAGATGTCACCGGCCCGCTTGCCCATAATGCGTAAATTTTCAAAGGGGAACGCTGCAGCCGTCAAAGCAAGGATGTGATCCAGCCGTTCGAACGTCAGCGTTTCGTCATGCGGAAATCCGATTCGATTGCGATATCGCGCATTAACTTCACTCATAATCCTGCCTCCTAAACGATTTTCTTATCTTCATAAAACTTCTGCCGATCCGGATGGAACGTACGCGGTGCGGGTACTGTACGTTTGAAACGGCTTGTTCCGATCACGCCCATAATAATCAACAACGACCCGATTACAGCATAGACCGTAACCTCTTCCTGTAGAAACATCGCTCCTGCCGCGATCGAGACGACCGTCGACAGATTGGAGAATACGCTCATGTTCGAGGCTTCGATTTTGGATAATGCATAGTTGGACATGAGCGCGGTCAAGAGCGAGGACAATACGCTCAGGTAGAGAATCGATACGATAAAGCTGCTGCTGGCGAGCGGCTCAAATAAGGTATCCAGCGTTCCTGCTGTCGCATGGTCCGTGAGCGATATGACGAGAAAGGTGACGAAGCCGATACCCAGAGTCATATAGCTGATTTCCGCTGGGCTGAAGGTCTTGAGGAGCGACCGGGCCAAGACGCTGTATCCCGCGAAGGCGAGGCAGGACAAGAACAGCAGAATCAATCCCGTCATGTTCGATACCGCAATCCCGCTCCCTTTCATCGCGAAGATGAACACAACGCCGAATACGGAGAGAAAGATCGACAGCATCTGCAGGCGGGTCGTTACCTCCTTTAAGAATACATAGGCCAACAGCATCGTCAAGACCGGCGTGAAAGCATACAGGATGCCTCCCTCGGACGAGCTGGCGCTCTGCAGGCCAAACGTTTGGAACGTGAAGAATCCAAGCGGATACATCGTCGCGAGCAATAGCGCCTTGAATAGCGGTTTGCCTCGGTAGTTCAATTTTACTCGGCCGAACATAACCGGGATCGAAATAACGGCGAACGAAACGGCAAAACGGTACATCAGTGTATCCATTGGCCGGGCGTGTTCAAGCGCCATCTTGGTAAATAAAAACGAGAATCCGACGATTACCGCATTGAGCACGGCTGCAAAGTAGGCCAGCTTCAATTCATTCCGGTTTGTCATGGTTTCTCCTCCCTTACAATAGAGTGGATCACGCTTCGAAGCATGGTTCCTATAATTGAAAGGATAGGGCGAAATCATGATCTGGACAATAGCGAATGAAGCGAACTGTATCGATACAGTTCACGAATCATATATAATGATTTAGATAAGACAAGGAGACGAGAAGGGGAACGGCATGAAAAAATATGTAGCGATTCTATCCGATTTGGAGATGAGGATTCTGGAAGGACAATACGGTCCAGGCCGGAAGCTGCCCTCCGTTCGCAGCGCTGCGGAGTCGTACGGATGCAGCATCAGCACCGTCACCCGGGCGTATGGTGAATTGGAGAGACGCCATGTCATCTATTCGATCCCGCAAAGCGGCTATTACGTCGTCGGCAAATCGGAAGACGGCGCATCTGACACGCCTTGCAGAATGATCGATTTTTCTTCGGTGCTGCCCGATGCCGATGTGTTTCCATATTTGGATTTTCAGCATTGCCTGAACAAGGCGATCGATACGTATAAGCATCAATTGTTCACGTATGGGAATTGGAAGGGGCTGGAGAAGCTCCGCCATACGCTTGTTTCCCATCTGGCAGACGATCAAGTGTTCACCGGCGCGGACCGGATTGTCATGACTTCAGGCGCGCATCAGGCGTTGGAGCTATTGGCAAGGATGCCGTTCCCGAATGGGAAGCAGGCCGTCTTGGTGGAGCAGCCAGGCTATGATATCTATTTGCGGTTTCTGGAGGCCGAGGGCATTCCGGTAAGCGGAATCGCTCGTTCGACGGCAGGGATCGATTTAGTGGAGTTGGAGAGGAAGTTCAAGGACGGCGGCATTAAGTTTTTCTATACCATGTCGAGATACCACAACCCGCTGGGCACCTCGTACAGCACGGAAGAGAGGAAAGCGATTGCCGGTCTGGCTAGCAAATACGATGTGTATATCGTGGAGGACGATTACATGGCCGATCTGGGCGAGGAGCGGAGCTTCGATCCCATCCATGCCTACAATCGGACTTCTCATGTCATCTATTTGAAAAGCTTCTCCAAGATCATCTTTCCGGGCTTGCGGCTGGGCGCCGCCGTTCTGCCGGAACGATTGCTGGAAACGTATCACGCCTACAAATTAGTCAGCGACGCCTCGCTGTTGTCCCAGGCGGCTCTTGAGGTCTACATCAAGAACGGCATGTACGAGCGGCATAAGCGCAAAATAATCCGTCAATACACGGAGAGGATTCAAGCTTTGAATGAAGCCGTAGAGCGATATAACGCGGCGGGCGTCATTGAGGTGCCGGACATTCGCTCCGGGATCTATGTGCCGTTCAAGCTGCCGCTAACGGTTAATCTGGAGCAGCTGACGAAGCGGCTTGCATCGAGAAAGATCAGCGTTATGTCCAGCAAACGGTTTTATTTGGCGGATTACTTGAAGCGGGATAAGTTTCTGCGGATCAGCATTTCGCAGGCTCAGCCGGAGCAAATCGACGAGGGGGTCAAGGCGATTATTGAGGAAGTAAGGCGGGAAAGCAGGTAGATTATGTGGGCTTGGACGTGGGAACTTGCTGGAGCTGCTGGAACTGCTGAACCCCATCATGACGATGGGGTGTTCGCGTCCGCTGTTTCGCGAAGCTTCTTAAGCCAGCTTCGAGCCGAGCCGTTGTACTTTATCCAGCCATTTGGTACGCTGCTCCTCTGACGAAGGCTTGACCGGGCCGATCTCCGTCACGCGTACAGGCTTGATCCCGCAGAAATTCAGGATGTTGCTCTTCATGACGCGATGTCCCGCATGTTTGTAAATCCACCGGTTGTACCAGGGCGGAGTATCCATCGTGACGATGAGATGGGCGGATTTGCCGGTCAACAACTTATCCCATAGCGGGGAATTCTCGCGGTATTTGTATGCAAAGCCGGACAGGAAGACGCGGTCAACGAACCCTTTCAGGATAGCCGGCATCGCCCCCCACCAGTTTGGATAGACGAACACCAGGTGATCCGCCCAACGGATCAGCTGCTGCGCCTCGATCAGATCCGGCTCCAGCTCCGTTCTCTTGCGGTAACCGTATTTTAAGTTCGGATCGAACTGAATTTGGCTTAAATCGATTCTGCGAATTTGGGCCCGGCTGCCGGTAGCCCCTTCGATATAAGCGTCGGACAAGGCCGCGCAGTAGCTCTGCGGATCGGGATGTCCGGTAATGACAACGATTTTGGTATGGTTCATCTCCATGCTCCTCCTTGGATTCCTGCAGTCGCGGAATCATGTTCTTTATCCTTCATAAGTGCTTGCGATATAATATCTTGTTGTAGACTATAATCAGCATAGACGGATTCCTTCGTTTATTGAATGATCAATCGCGCCAAAATCATGCGGAATCGCGCAAGGAGGGGGATTAAGCTTGAACAATCAAGGAGTTGCCATCTCCATGGTCTATCCGATCATGAAGACGATCGTCCACAAGGGATACGATACGGAACAATTTTGCCGCTTCGCCTCGTTCGATGCCCGCCTGCTGCAGGACGTGGATGCCCGCATTGAGCTGGAGGAATTGGAACGGCTCATGCTCGCGGCCGCAAACTTCACAAAGGACGAGCATTTTGGATTATATCAAGGGAAGATGATGGAGTTTGTCGATATGGGCATTCCCGGTTATGTCATGATGCATTCCCGCACCGTTGCCGATGCGCTTGAAGCATATCAGAGATATAACGTCATCTTATATAGCGGATTCCATCTGGATTGGGAGGTACGGGGGAACGATGTTTACATCCGGATGTCCGTACAGCCGGACGGACGGATGTCCCGCCATTGCGTGGAGGATATGGCGAGCTCGGTATACCGGTTGATCGGCAAGCTTAGCAATCGGCACTTTGCCCTGCATGAGGTCACGTTTGCGCATGCCGCGCCGGCCGATACAAGTCCGTACATGCCTGTATTCGGGACAATGCCCCGGTTCGGAGAAACGGACAACGCGATGTGCATGAGCAAGGACGTGCTTGACAACCCGGTGCTGTATTCCGATCCCCGGCTGCTGGGCATATTCGAGACGATTGCGCAGGAAACGAGTGCCGGGCTGACGAATGGCGGCACGTTTGCGGAGCGGGTCGTTCAGTGGATGAAATCCTGCATGCCGTCCTATTTTCCAACCTTGCAGCAAACGGCCGAATCCTTCGGAATAAGCACGCGAACGCTTCAGAACAAACTGAAGCAGGATGCCACTTCCTTCAATGATTTGACGGCCCGCGTACGCAAGGATTTAGCCGTAGGCTACTTGAGGAAAGGGGATTACTCGGTCGGCGATATCGCTTACGCGCTGCATTTTTCGGAGCCAAGTGCTTTTCAGAGCGCGTTCAAGAAGTGGACGGGGCTAACGCCGGGACAGTATCGGACACAAGCAAGGGAAGAGCGTTCGTCCGATATCGTCTCGTAAGGCGGGCGTGCATACACGCCAAGGAATTATGATGGAGGTACCGTGCGCCCTCCGTGCCTTATCAATAGCTGCAGGTATGATGACGTTACGATGTGATCCGCTTATCCGGTACCGCAATCGTCACGACTAGAAGGAAGAAGGTGATGCAATGCGAATGTATCTGCCTGTTCAACCCCCCTTACTTGCGCGCGGTCGGTTGGATGCCAATTACCGGTATCGGGAGTTTAAGCCAAGCAGAGTACTGGAACCTTTCGTTGCTTGCTATTGGACACTAAACTATCATGCATCGGATACATTTCATCTGCACCGTATCATCCCGGATGGATGCGTAGATATTATTTTCGATTTACGGTCGCCATCCTTAATCAATGGAGCTTTTGTCGTGGGATTGATGACACAATATGAAGCGACGAGCTTGTCGGCAAGCCGCTCTTTGTTCGGCATTCGTTTATTCTCAGACTCTGCGCGTCATGTTACTGCATATGCTGTGTCGGAGTTCATCGACCGGAAGGTGTTGCTTGATGATCTATGGGGGCAGGAAGCATCATTGATCACGGAGCGAGTATGTACCGCCGGGGATGTTTCCGACAGGATCGAGCGTGTTGAATCGAAATTGGTTGACTGCATTCGGTCAAATGAATGCATAGCCGATCATCTGCTGCGGCAGAGTATGCAATACATGTATGCTAGCCGAGGGACGATATCGATTCCTGCTCTAGCGGATAAGCTGAGCTATAGTGAAAGAACGATAAGGCGAACATTCCAACAGGAGCTTGGTATCAGTCCGAAGGAGCTTTCAAGCATCATTCGTTTTCAGAATCTGCTGCGGGAGCTAAATGGCGGCACGCGGTCCCGGCTGACGGATCTTGCCTTGAAATACGGTTACTATGATCAGTCCCACTTTATCCGACACTTTAAGCGCTATTATGGACTGGCTCCCAAACAAGTCATCGAATAAGCTCCGCGTTGCAAATACATGTCCGTTTTTTACAATTATTCATGGTTGAAATAAGCGATCCTTACATTAAGGCAGCAATACTATGAATCATGGAGGCGTGAACGTATGATGAAGCCGCGAATAACCGTCCTTACTCTGGGCGTGGATGATTTGGAGAGATCGTTGGCCTTTTATCGAGATGGACTGGGGCTGCCGACGGAAGGGATCGTTGGCACGGAATTCGAGCACGGTGCGGTCGCCTTCTTCGACTTGCAGCACGGCGTGAAGCTGGCCATCTGGAATCGCAAAGATCTTGCCCACGAGACCAAGGTCCCTCTGGGCGCGACAAGTTCAACCGAAATCACGATTGGCCATAATGTTAGCAGCAAGGACGAAGTCGATCGGGTCATGGAGCTTGCGCGAATAGCGGGAGGAACGATAACGGATCCGGCTCATGATGCTTTCTGGGGCGGGTATTCCGGTCATTTCATGGATCCGGACGGACACCTGTGGGAAGTGGTCTGGAATCCTGCTTGGGCAATCGAAGAGTAGTATATTGCACATAACACGCCGAGGAGGCGTGTTTCTTTTTTGTTCAGAATGATCGTTTTCACGTTACGCTGCTTATCCGGGCGGAGAAGCTAATTAGCCGCTCGAGATGATCGGGACAAGCGGACTTTGCAGCCTATACAGGTTCCGTATCTACGATTTCGCATCAAGGGAGTGTCCATCGGTTCCCGGTCGATTTGGAATTTCGCATGTGCTATACTGTTTATCATATAAACAATTTCACTCGAAGGATCGGCGCGGATATAGAATCGACGGGCCGGATTCGTGAGATACAAGGGGAGAATGCAAGGCATGCAGAATGACGACCGATTGGATGAAGTTATAAATGACTTGCCCCATGGCGTGGCACTGAGCTGGGGGTTCGTCAAGCAGTCCACAAGAGGGCCTAAGGGCGAGCTGAGCATCAAACAAATCGTCGATGCAGCGATCGCGATCGCCGACAAGGACGGACTTTCGGCTGTTTCGATGAACCGGGTTGCCCAATCGTTGGGCTATTCCACCATGTCCCTCTACAGGTATATCACCGGCAAGGAAGACCTGCTCATCCTCATGCAGGATGCGGCGTGCGATATTCCGATACCGCCGGATAACCCTGACGCGGATTGGCGTGAAAACATGCGGGAATATGTACAGGCTACCATTCAAGTCTTTCGGAAGCATCCGTGGATGGGCGACATCCCGATTCCCAGTATTCCGACGACGCCGAACAATCTTCAAGTTATCGACTGGGCGCTCCGGTTCATGCGTGATTTTCCGCTCAATGATTATGAGAAAATGTCGATCATCCTGCTGTTAAGCAGCTACGCGAGATCGTCGGGGATCATTCAGCGGGACATGGACCGCGCCGTTCAGTCGGGCACAAGCCCCGAAACCTTCAGCGGGTTTTATTATACCGCCGCGCTGAAGCGGCTCGTCAAGCCGGAACGCTTTCCGGACCTGCATCCGGTCGTCGCTTCCGGCGCATACACCGGGGAGAATGAGAGCGACAATACGGTCGGCAACGACTTCGATTTCGGTCTGGAGCGAATACTGGACGGCATCGCTTCTTACCTCGAACGCAAGGAGACGCCTTAACCCGGGTGAGAATGGATACCCATCGGGTACAGAAAAGAACCTTCAGTTCCACGAATATCGTGGATTGAAGGTTTTTTTTGCACGACTTATTTAGGGAACGTTAGCTTCATGCAACGCCGGTGAACCCATCTCCTTCACCTGCGAGCGGCTTTGCGGCGGAATGCCCACACGCACAACACAATGGATAGGAGGAGGATAGCCAGGCACCACAAGGAGGCGATCCATGCGCTGTGCTGAATCGGGGTGCCGGTAAGCAGTCCGCGGATGGTTTCGATAACCGGAGTAATGGGCTGATGATCCGCGACTCCCCGTAACCAGACCGGCATGGTGCCCGTCGGGACGAAGGCGCTGGAGAGGTAAGGAAGGAAGAGCAGCGCGAATCCATACCCGCTCGCTGCCGCAGGACTTCCGCTGAGCAGCCCGATCGCTGCGAATAACCAGGTGAAGGTGAGAATAAATAGGGTAATGACGCCTAACGCCCCGAGCCATTCCCAGCCATTGGCGGAAGGCCGGAATCCGATGAGCATCGCGGCGCCGATCACGATGCCGGTTGCCAGCAGGTTGCGGGCGAGGCTGGCGGCTACATGCCCGGTTATAACGCTCAGGCTGTGTATCGGCATGGTCCGGAACCGGTCGATGATGCCATTCGTCATGTCCTCGGCAACGCTCACGGCGGTTGACGACGATCCGAATCCGGCACATAACAGAATGATGCCCGGCACGACGTAATTCACGTAATTGCCGACGGGGTCGATCGCGCCGCCGAATACGTAGGTGAACAACAATAACAGCATGATCGGGAGCATAATGGCCATGAGGAGAGCTTCGGGGTTGCGCATGCTAAGACGAATGGCGCGGCCGATGAAGACGGCATTCGTGGTAACGAAGGATGCGGACTTAACCGGATATTGCGGATTTGTCATGACGGGATTCCTCCAATTGTCGGGATGTCAAAGCCAGGAACACGTCATCCATACTAGGCTTGCGAATGCTCATGCGCGTATGACCGGGGAGTGAAGATATAAGTTCGTTAAGGGTCTGTCTGATATCGCGGATGCTGCCGCTTGTCGGGACGACCCGGATGATTTCCTCGTTCTCGTCGCGCAGTTCGATCACCTCGCCGCCAATGCGCGATTTCAATTCTTCGGCGGTACCGGTCGCCTGAACGCGGCCGCCCGCAATGACTGCGATCATATCGGCCAGTTGATCCGCCTCTTCCAAGTACTGCGTCGTCAGGAATACCGTTATTCCGCGTTCCTTCAGCTTCAAGATGATATCCCATAACGCCCGCCGGCTCGACGTATCGAGACCTGTCGTCGGCTCATCCAGGAACAGAACCGGCCGGTCGATCACCAGGCTGATGGCGAGATCCAGCCGTCGGCGCATACCGCCCGAGTAGGTCTTAACCCGCTTGTTCGCCGCCGATGTCAGGTCAAAATGATCGAGCAGATCGAGGGTCCTAACGCGGGATTCCAAAGCCGTAAGCCCCGATAGCCTGCAAAGCATCCGCAAATTCTCTTCGCCGGTGAGCATCTCGTCGACAGCCGCGAATTGTCCTGTGAGGCTGATCGACCGCTTCACATCAAGCTGATCAGCCGCGACATCGTAACCGGCGACTTTGACCGATCCCTCGTCCGCGGCAACAAGCGTGGTCAGAATATGAATCAGCGTCGTCTTTCCGGCCGCGTTGGGACCGAGCAGCGCATAGATCGTACCCGCCGGAACTTGAAGATCGATGCCGTCAAGCACAACCTGATTGCCGAATTTCTTGCGCAAGCCTTTAATCTCAATGGCCCATCTGCTCATAGAGAAACTCCTTTCGAATTCAAATAACTGTGGATGTTGTAAACAGTATATAACGTATGTAGTAAATTCGCAATACGAAATGTTTGCAGTAGAGACGCTTCTAAATAAACGGCCAGGAAGCTGTGCCAGACGCCGTCCGCTTGTTGCGCAAACAAATCGTCAGCGGAACAACGAGTGAATATGCGGAAAAGAGACGGGCAAGCGCCCGCCTCTATCTGGATGTCATCCTCGCGAATCAAATCTCTATGCGATGCCTACAACGGCTGGCTTATTCCGGATACGATGCAGGACATAACGAGCTCGGCGGGAACAATTGGACCGCAGCTCCCAGTGCGGTGTGTCGTTGCAAGACGGCGGTCGACCACATTTGATTAATAGATAACGGACATTGGTTCCGTTAATGATGCATTCAAAGAAATTTTCTGCATGTTGCGGACCTGAGTGCCGTTATTTGGCTCAAACTAGACTGAATCAATGGACCCGAGTGCAAATAGCGTATCTGACGGTTCAACCCCCTAATATTGGACACTAACCACGCTCATACTACCGAAATTACATCATAGCGCAATTTCTTTCGGTTTTAGTGCTCCGGAGGTAACCAAACGTAAGTATTCTTTGGGAGGCCAGTCTTTAAGACTGCCGTGAATACGATCATTGTTGTAATAACGAATGAATCGATCGACCTCAGCAAAAGCTTCTTCGTAACGTTCAAAGCAATTGCGGAGGTAACATTCCCTCTCCAAAATGCTGTGGAACGATTCAATATACGCGTTCTTATTTGGCGTTTGGTTCGGGATACGCTCATGCTCAACGCCTGCCTGCTCACAAAAGGCATAGAAGGCTTTGCTAATGAACTGAGGCCCATTGTCCGTCCGAATCACCAGCTTGTCAGCTTGCTCATGTATGTTGCGTTTCAGTAAGGCTTTTTGTACCGTCCTTATGACATCACTTGTGCTGCATGTTTTGCCCCGATGGTACGCCACAATGGCACGGTCGAACACATCGATGATGCTTGCAAGGTAGAAGTGTCGGCGCACTCCGGCGATATACCCGTACTTAATATCCAACTGCCACAGTTGGTTTGGTCCTGTAACGGTCCGGTTATTCGCGATCTTTTTGGGTACGGAATGGCTTGTTTCTCGCTGTGGAGCAAGTAGGTGAAGTTCCTTGCAAAGCCGGTACACTTTCTTCTTGTTGATGACCAACCGGTATCTCCGACGCAACAAGACGGTCATTTTCCGGTAGCCAAAAGATGCGTTGGGCCCTTGAAACAGACGTCGTAAATACGTCTTTATCCGAATATCGCTGACAACTTTTCCTGTTTTATCGTACGAATAGCCCGGAATCGAACGTCCCGTACTTACAGGCTTCCGCCTTTCAGGATGCCGCAAGTGGTAGTAATACGTGGAGCGAGGCACATCACAGATTCGTAGCACCGTCCGAACGGGATGACCTCGTTCAATCCATGCTAGCGCTGTCTCCAGTCGGGGTGCTTTTTTTACCAGCTCTCTTAATATGCTGAGCTCTAATTCCTTCTCACCCAGCTGCTTGATCGCTTGGTCATATCGTTGCTGGAGCTCCTCCAGTTCGGCTGCATCTTGCTTTAGTTTTTCTGCATCGTCACGTTTCTTTGCCATCAGTTCGTCCACCTCATCCTGGTATTGCCGGACCCAGTTACTAAGCGTTTTTGGGGACATTCCGTGTTGACGTGCTACCACTTCTGTTCGATAACCGGATAACACTTCAACCACTAACTCCTTCTTCACTTGAACGGGGCACCGAAACCGTCTCTTCATGAACCTTCACCTGCTTATCTATTAGTGTATCTGAAGTGGGTGAAGTGTCCAAGTGGATTAGGGGGCTATATAGCTGATGTCCGCAACATTAGTAAAATCAGCCGAAATTCTGCAATAACGAATGCTATGTCCGTAACGTACGCGGTCGGTCCATGAGAGCAGTTTATTTGCGAAATAACCGCCTCAGGCGGCGCAAAAACGGTTCAGTAATATGTGTGCAAAGCCGCCTTAGCGCTCAAAGCATTACGTAAATAAATTAGTACAATGCCGCCTTAGTGCTCAAAGCATTACATAAATAAATTAGTACAATGCCGCCTTAGCGCTCAAAGCATTACATAAATAAATTAGTACAATGCCGTCTTAGCGGAGAAATTTCATTACAATGATACGTGCAAGGCCAACTCAGGCTATTCAACCATTCAAAACAGTAAAGTGATATAATTTGTGTTTTACCGCCTTAGACTGCTCAATTCTGCACAATATGAGAACGTGAATCACATGCTGCTCAAACAGTCGAAGCTACAGACACAACTTATAGGTTCGAGAGCGTTGTTGTCCGCTTGCTGCCTTCAAAATTTGAAGTTCTACCAGCTTATGCAAGATACGCCTTGCATGCCGGTCGCTTACTCTGAGGTGATGGGCGAGCTCCGAGGGAGTGAATGGCCGGAGTATGCGTCTTGCTAGTCTTACGGTTTCGGCTTCCAAACACGTTAGTTGCGAAGGGACATCGGACGCAACGAACTTCCCGATAAAAGCAAGGATAAGCTGCTGGCATTGTTGAGGTTCA
Source organism: Paenibacillus spongiae (assembly GCF_024734895.1). Taxonomy (NCBI): domain Bacteria; kingdom Bacillati; phylum Bacillota; class Bacilli; order Caryophanales; family Paenibacillaceae; genus Paenibacillus; species Paenibacillus spongiae. The sequence goes on along the minus strand of NZ_CP091430.1, from coordinate 5,200,673 downwards.
TCAGTAATAGAAGGGTAAGCGATAGGCAAGAATATCCAGCCATCCAGCGTTAACAGGCAATGCCGTCTGCACAGATCCTTAAAGCGTCTCACATCAAGATCTCTAGCGTGAGCGCCATATCCCTGAATCTCTATTCCTCCTTTTGCGTTTCCTGGCATGTAGGCCAGATCCAGATACCGGTAGCCATTGTTGAAGTCGCGCACTTCCCATTCCGGCAACAAATGGTTGAAATGACCGACAGCGGGAAACCATACTAAACGCAAAAATTCCGCCGTTCCGTGCCCAAGCCCTTTTATCAGCAATTCTCGTCTCCTGTGGTTTTTCTCGGCTTCTATATTAGCCTGCATCCATTCCTCATACATCTGTTCGAATTGCGACACGATAACCACCTCTCCTCCTCTGCAATATAAAACGCCGCCCCATGCAATCCATCCCATCAAAGGAAAGATTGTATGAAAGCGGCGTGTTCTTCACGACCAATATTCGAGATACGGTTATAATTGTGTTTCCGGGCAATGTGACAGATCTACAAATCAACTCTACGTGCTCCATGCCTGCAATGTCAATACAATAATTAGGCAGAACCGACTATAGTAAACATCGATGAGGATATAGTTACGGTAGTATGAGTGTGGCTAGTGTCCAAATTTAGAGGGTTGAACCGAATTTGATGAATAAATGTGGCCGCTGCAGCTGCCATTACAGAAGTGGCATGCCAGCAGACTGGTGCAGTCGGCATCGGCGTTTGTTTGTTCAGTTGAGCAATACGACCTGTGTGATAACGGACATCAGATCCGCTATGTGTGGCAATTTCGCCCAATATTTATTATTACGGACATTGGTTCCGCTATTGCTTCGGTTCATGGCAAATGATTACGCCATCATCTCGAATAACGAATCGTATGTCCGCAAGCCGGCTTAGAAGAGGGCAGATTGGACTATAGCGGCTCTCATGTCCGTAAGCAAGATGGAGGTAGAAGCTTCAGAGTTAAGGACACTGCGTCGTAGATCTAGAGAGGATCTTCGTAACCGTAAATGCTACCAAGTTTGAGGTGACAAGCAGGATGCCGTCAACATCAGCGACAGTTTTGAGGTGACAAGCAGGATGCCGTGAGCATCAGCGACAGGACGAAAACTATGATACGTTCTTGCTGGAAGCCGACGAGATGACCGGACCTTGGAAGTTAGCGCAGTATTGGGGAAATTTCGGGCCTGTGGCCTATTTCGTTAACTGCCTTCCAAATTCATCAGCGATGATGGCAGTACCGCTTGGCTCTGCTACTCAGGTAACTGGGATGAGAAGCATCGTTCTGAGAGCCCGTGGCGCTTGTGAAGGGAATGAAAAGCCAGCAATAACATTTAGCACCAAGCGTTAAAGTGAACCCTTTAGCTCGATGATTGGAAATAATCTAGGGTGATCCGATGGATGCTAAGGGGTGCATTTTTAGCTGCGCCGACGGTGATTAATGTTATGAAGTATTTTGTGTAACCTGCTATAATGGAAAACGTTACAAATAAAACGAATCATTGAGGTGAAGGAATGACAGAAAACGTAAATTCGCATCAACCGACTATACACGGTTATCATGCGAAGGACATCAAGAATTGGAGCCCGGAAACGGACCCGCACGCCAAATATTTGCGCTCTCGTGTTCCGCTGGCGAAACGGATTACTCCGTTTGCGGCAACACAGGCCAATCCGGGGTTAAGCTCGAAGCCGCAAGTTATGAACTTAGCCCCTGATTACAACAACATGAAGACCGGGTATAAATACAATGATACGTTTTGCTGCAATCTGCTGAAATTTTGGCAATATACCGATTTTTACGGCTCGTGGCACGGTGTGCCGGTAACCGGTTCCGATATTGATTCTCCGGACTACGGCGTCATTAATATTCCGAATCCGGCCTATACCGACGCGGCCCACCGCAACGGCGTATTGAGCCTTGGATGCTGGTTCTGGCCAAGGGAAGTTCAGTTCTCGGACTTGCTCGAGCAGCTGGCGGACGGTTCTTTCCCGGTGGCGGATAAAATGATCGAGATGGCCGAATATTTTGGCTTTGACGGCTATTTCTTCAATCAGGAAGCGGCGGTTTCGCCGGAGGATGCCTCGAAGCTGCTCGAGATGGTCAAATATTTGCGCAAAAAAGCGCCGGCTCATTTTCATATTCAATGGTATGACGCGATGCTGCCCGATGGATCGTTAAAATATCAAAATCAATTTAACGCAAAAAACTCGCCTTGGATGATCGATAACGGCGAACCCGGCATTCATAGCATGTTTGTCAATTATGCATGGAACGAGAAGAGAATTAACGATTCCGTCGAATTCGCCAAAAGCCTAGGACTTGATCCGTATCAGGTGCTGTTTCCAGGGACGGAAAATTATAAATACGCTTACAATCCTCCCTACGATACAAGAGCGATTTTCCCGGAAGGCGCCGAGCCGCGAACGAGCTGGGCTTTATTCGGCACCGATTTTACTTGGGACCGATATTCGAACAAGTTCGATCCGGACGATCAGGAAGCGGTGCATAAGCGGGAAAGACTGTACTGGTCGGGCCCAACGGAAGATCCGACCGACCGCATTGGGCGGACATTGTATGAACCGTACCCGGATCCGTTTCACGAAGTCGATCCTTGGGAGTACCGGAAGTGGGACGGCGTCGCGCATTACATTCCGGAACGCTCGGTAATCGGCGGATACCCGTTCGTTACCCGGTTCAATACAGGCCACGGGAGAGCTTTTTTCGTAGAAGGCCAAGTTTCCAGCGCGAAGGAATGGAATAACGCCGGAATCCAGGATATTTTGCCAAGCTGGCAGTGGTGGGTTCGAAGCGGCGGCTCCGAAGCGCCTCTTAACGTTTCGTATGACTACAGCGTTGCCTATAACGGTGGCTCTTCATTGAAAGTTTCGGGTACGCTCGGTCCGGATAATACGACGGAAGTGAGATTGTTCAAAACAAAACTTTCCGTATCGCCGGAAGTGGGCTTGTCCGTAACGTATCGAACGGCCGCGGCTGCCGCAACGTCGAAATTAAAGGTTGGACTTCTGTTCGAAGACGATCCATCCGATTTCGTCTGGCTGGAAATCGGCGGCGGCACAAACGCAGCATGGAGCAAGAGAACGGTTAGTCTGGAAGCCTACTCGGGTAGAACGATCGCCGCGATTGGTCTCGGATTCGAGTCAACTGCGAAATCATCCGAGCATGCCTTCTATATCGGCGAGCTGGCTCTGAACGATGCGCCTGCGTCAAGACCTGCCGCGCCAACGGGCTTCCGGGTGGACCAGGCTTATTTCAACGACAACAAAGCGGAATTATTTTTGTCATGGGATTTTGCTTCGTCCGGCGTCTGGTATTACGAGATTAACCGGTTGAAATCCGATGGCGGCAAAGAGGTTATCGGGAGAATATACGATGAAGTGTATTATGTGAAGGGACTGGAACAAGTCGGCGGCGAGCCAACGGCTGAGCTTGAGCTGACGGCGGTTGGCTTCGACGGTACGGCGAGCGATCCAGCACACGCGCAAATCAATTTTTGTTAATAGAATGGGGGCTGTCCCGGAAGGTCTTCGTCAGACCCAAAGGATAACCCCTGTTTCGGTAGTTTAATTGTATCGATGATCGCACTAAAGTACTGTTATCGTTACCTGCTCAAACGAATAATCCGGCTTGCACGTGGTATTCGAGTTACGGTTTTCCGCAGATGCCATAGAAGAACATCTGAACCATCCCTTCCAGGAAGTTATCCATATCCCCGCTTTGCGCAGCCATTTCCAGGATCGTATCATACTGATTCATATAGAGTTGAATGAACGCCAGGACGTTCTCGGCGGATACGTTCTTTGCAATTTCGCCGCTCATTTTTCCTTCTTCAATGATTCGAACGGTCCAAGGGATCGTTTTCTCCTTATATAGCTTTTCGACATAACGGGCTAATTCATGATCCTCGATCATGAGCTCCTTGATCACACCGGGGCGCAGCTCTCTGTAGGCTTCTTTCTCCATGAAAATAATATGCTCGATCTTATCCTTCAACGAATGGTTCCCGTTCATATACTCCTCGAAGTCGCGAATGGCTTTATCCACGAAGTTCACGAACACTTCCCGAAGAAGGGCCTCTTTGCTGCCGAAATAGTTATAGATCGTCACCTGTGAAACGTTAGCCCTCTTGGAAATATCTGCGATCCGGATCCGCTTGGGTTCCAGCGTCTGGAGCATCTCCATGGTGGCCTTCATGATTTTTTCTTTTATCCGATTGGCTCTTCTCTCGAATCCATTCATCCCGGTTCACCCTAACTCCATTTCTTTTGGCACCGCTCAGCTACTAGCGCGCGTTGTGGCGTCGCATGACGGTTGACTATTATGGATTTAATGAAATAATTCCATAAATATATTTCATAAAATCCGTTGACGAAACGGTCGCTCAGGAATATTATAGCATATATGAAATATGTTAATAAGAATATTTCATTTCTTTATTATTGGAGGTGGGGTCGTTATGATAGCCGTTGAGCAATTGACGAAGACATTTTCGAACGGGAAAGGAATATTCGACGTATCGTTCGCAGTGAAGGAAGGCGAAGTATACGGCTTTTTGGGACCGAATGGAGCGGGGAAGTCGACGACGATCAGACATATTATGGGCTTCATGAAGCCGGATAAAGGACATGTGAAGGTGAACGGGCTGGACACGTGGAAGGAGCAGGGGAAGGTTCAATCGCATATGGGCTACCTGCCTGGCGAAATCGCTTTTATCGAAGGAATGACGGGGAAGTCGTTTCTCGATTTCATGGCTCGCATGCAGGGGGTGAAGGACCTGTCCATGCGCACCCGCCTCATTGACCGCCTGCAGTTCGACGTTCATACGCCTATCCGAAAAATGTCCAAGGGCATGAAGCAGAAGGTCGCGATCACAGCCGCGTTCATGCATGATCCTGCCGTCATTATTCTGGATGAACCGACGTCAGGACTCGATCCGCTCATGCAGAAGGTGTTTATTGAAATTGTACTGGAGGAGAAGGCGCGGGGGAAGACGTTCCTCATGTCCTCCCACAGCTTCCCGGAGATCGAGAGAACTTGCGACCGGGCGGCGATTATCAAGGACGGCGCCATCATGGCCATCAAGGATATTCACGAGCTTCAGTCCATGCAGCGCAAGCTGTTCGAAGTGATCTTCGTCCATCATGCGGATGCGGCATCATTTATGAATTCGGGTCTGTCTATCGATTCACACGACGGGAACCGGGTAAGGGTGGCCATCCAGGGCGATTATGATCGTTTCGTGGAAGAGGCGGCAAAATACAAGGTACGCAGCATCGACGTTTTCACCCAGAATCTGGAGGATGTCTTTATGAATTACTATGATAAGAAGGGGACGACGCCATGAATGCCACTTTATATAAGCAGATGCTCAAAGTGAACATAAAGGGCTTTATGAATTATTCATTCGGTTCTGCGTTCTACATTCTGCTCATGTTCTGGTTGTATCCCGGTATCGCCAGCAAAACGGAAGCCATCGACGAGCTTGTCCAAGCGATGCCGAAAGGAATAGGGAAGGCATTCGGACTAAACGGGTTCGGCAGTGCGGAGGCGTTCATCTCAGGGGAATATTACGGACTCATTCTGGTTCTCATCCTGTCGATCGTATGTGTCCAGTTATCGACGCAGCTTATGGCAAAACTAGTGGATCAGGGCTCCATGGCTTATTTATTGTCCACCAAGGCGACAAGGGGGCGTGTCGCTTTTACGCAGGCGGCCGTGTTGGTTACGGGACTGTTCCTGATCATGGCGATTACGACCATCGCCGGTTTTGCCGGAAACGCATGGTTTCTGGGGGCTGAGTATGCGCTTGATACTTCTACCTTTATTCGGATGAATGCCGCGGCCTTCTTGCTCTTCTTTGCTGTCGGAGGAATCTCCTTTCTGGTGTCCTCGCTTTCCAATGACGAGAAGAAGGCGTTTGGCATTTCCGGAATGATCGCATTTGGTTTCTTCAGTTTGGATCTGCTGGGCAAACTCAGTGAAAGCGTCGATTGGATCCGAAACCTCTCCATCTATTCGCTGTATCAGCCTGGCGAAATTATTAACGGGGAAGATCTCTTGCTGTCTTTCATCCTGCTGGCCCTGATCGGACTGATCTCGTTCAGCCTGGCCATTCTGCTATTCCGCAAACGGGATCTGCCCTTATAACAGCAGCTGCGTCCGGATTATCTGGGATAATAGGAATATCCCGGATATTTAACGACAGGCCACTTCTCCTTCCTGAGCGAGCCCATCAGTTCGGGGGAGGCATGGAGATTATGACGGACCAGGTCCTTCGGCGTGAGCGCCATCCATTGATTCAATGATATATCGGCGAAACGGTCGCTCTTGAACATCTCCAGAAACCATAGTGTTTGATTGCCTGTGTTCTGCACGTAATGGCCAAAGGCATATGGAACATAACCGACGTCTCCCGCACGGTAATCGAATGTGCGCGCAGCTCCGTTGCCGCCAAACACCGTCATCCGGCCTTGTCCGGTAAGGTAATACTGCCATTCGTCATTATTCGGATGCCAGTGAAGCTCTCTCATTGCGCCGGGCTCGATCGCCACCAGTGCAGCTGCAACTGTTTTTGAAATCGGGAAATTGGAGGAATCCGCGATTCGTACGCATCCTCCGGGCGTTTGTATGGGCGATTGGGCCAATAGACGATGCTTGAAGCTGAGCGGGACGGTTCCGTAAGGGGAGTCGACCTTCTGACTTTCAAGCGATCCCGGGACTTCGGACTGAAAAATATAGACCTGTTCGGCGGGAATGGTATCGAACGCATTCGCGGGCACGCCGAAATTGGCGGACAGGACGTCCTTCGGGGTGTGTGCGAACCAATCCGAGATCGACAGCGTATTTAAATCCGAGAATTTACCGTCATCAAACACGAGCAGAAATTCGCAGCCTTCCGCTAGGCCTTGAATGGAATGCGGCAGTCCTGCCGGAAAGTACCAGAGATCGCCCTGATGGATATCGGCGATGAAATTCCGTCCATCTTGGTCTACAGCTGTAATCCGTGCGCTGCCCCAGATCATATAAGCCCATTCGGCCTGCTGGTGCCAGTGCAGCTCCCGGACGCCGCCAGGGGTCAGGCTCATATTAACGCCGGCAAGCGTAGTCGCAATCGGCAATTCCCGGACCGTAATTTCACGGGACCAGCCGCCGTGATTCAGCTGCATATGCGTGTCGGAGAAGGAGAATTTGAGATTCGGAATCAAGCCGGAATCCGTAACGGGCGGAACCAGCATATCGGGATTTTCCCTGTCCCGCATAATATCCCTCGGGCCGTAATCAGGCGCTCCGGTACCATCGCTTCGGATCGGCTGCGGAACCTGATTGGGCTTGTGATGTGAATTGTCCATAGCATACCTCCCATGATGAAGAGCACAACTATGTTTATGTACTCCGGCTTGGTTATTATGAGGAGGATTTAATTCCCTTTCGACCGTATGAAGGGAAAGATTAAGGGGCTGCTTAATAGCCATATTGGCTAGCGGGCAGCCCCAGTTCGTTGGTGGGTTCCTGGCACACGCCTCAATCCCCGCACACACCCGCGCAGCGTATTACTGGCGCACATCCATCATTGAACGGTAGCCATCTACCAAATATCATTGGAGTACCATATTTTGGTATAATGATGGTGATCTGCCCGGATAGGAATAATAGGCTGCTCAGCGCCTCGTCGGTACTGTTAACAATTGTAGGATCATCGCAATCGAGAAGAAATCGGCTCCCCGTAAATTTGTTAACATGAAACATAAGGAAACCATCAACCACTCCCGGAGTAAAGGAGAAAATAATTAATGTCCAAGGAATTATGGCTTAACCTCCCGGTTAAAGACGTCAAGAAGTCCAAAGAGTTCTACACCCGTATCGGATTTTCCTTGAACCCTCAGCATCCTAATACTGATGAGGCGGTCAGCTTGATCGTAGGGGATAACAAGGTCGTCGTGATGCTGTTTCCGGAATCTACGTTCAAGGGTTTTACACGAAATGAAATCGCAGATACGAAGCAGGCAACCGAGGTGTTAATATCAATCGGTGCGGACAGCCGGGAAGAAGTCGAAGAATTGGCGAAGAAGGCCGCTGAAGCCGGAGGCACAGTTTTCTGCGAGCCGGAAGGACAAGGCTGGATGTACAGCGCAGGGTTCGCCGATTTGGACGGGCATCGGTGGAATGTGCTGTATATGGATATGAGCCAGATGGCCTAAGTCGAATGCTGGTGGAACAGATGTTAAAAGAGACCATCTTAGGATGGTCTCTTCGTGTATGGTCTAAGTCATAACTAACGTGATGCGGAGGCCATCAGTAAAGGCGGACGAACCGAGTAAAGCTACCAGAAACGGTGTGGCTCAAGGGACCCGGGGGCTGCAATCTTTTGGAGTCACTATCTTACGATGCTGACAATTTGATTGCGGCCGCCTCTTTTGGCTTGATATAAAGCTTGGTCCACGGATTGAAACAATTCATTAAGAAGAGGTCGGTTTCTTATGGAATGATCCATCGTGAACGTATGTATGGATAGCAGTCCTATGCTTATCGTTATCGATAACGAAGGGGATCCGTTGCGGACGGTCATTTCATTCGACTCGACTCTGGATTTGATTCGTTCGGCTACAATGCTTGCCTGAGCTGGGGTCGTATTCGGCAAGTAGATGATAAATTCTTCTCCGCCATAGCGAGCCAAAATGTCTGTCTTCCGCAGCGAGTGTTTGATCGTATCCACCGTATTGCACAGTACTTCATCGCCAACCAAATGACCGTAATTGTCATTGACTAATTTGAAATAATCGATATCGAACAGTAGGATCGCAAACGGTATGTGGTAACCCATATTTTTGATCACTTCACGCTCTAACCTCTGTGTCAAGTAAAGTCGATTATAACAACCGGTCAAAATGTCGGTGACCGCCATTTCTTCGAGTTTTTGATTGGTTTGAAAAAGTTCGTTCTTAATCTCTCTTAAAGCTTGGTTGCGATTCTGCAGGATATCGTTCTGGACGCTCGTCTCATCGATGAGACGGCGAAGCTCGCTCATATCCTGAAACGTTATGATTCGTCCAACCTTCGTACCGCCAACCATGATCGGAGAGGCATGGATACGGATACGTGAACCAACATATTCCGGATAGGTAACTTCTATTTCTGTCATCTCCAGCGGACGATTTTGGTAAGCTTGAATGAATAATTCCGTTGCGCGGGCATATTTATCGCCTTCTTCTCGAGGGAGAATGGCTGCGATCTCAAAATGGTCACCTGCATGCAAGGCAACATTGGGGGGAAGCGAGTATTGATTGACTTCAATAACGGTATCACGATCATCAAGTACTACAATTCCAAGCGCTACCGTGTTGATGACATCCTTATGAGCGATCTTCACAATATCGAATGCCTTATCACGAGTAATGGCAATGACAAAAAATACAGCAGAAACCAGAATGCCAAGCGATGTCAGCCCCGGTATGTCAGGCAGAGACTGGGGATAAACAACATAGAGGAAGATATCGGATAAAGTGAACACCGTCATCACCAGCATCCCTTTGAGCACCTGCATGACTTGTTTTTGCAGACGTGATGCCTTGTGGGATACTAAGGTTAGAAACATGATATATAGCGATACGAGAACATAACCGATTAAGATCGCAATAATAAACCAGAACAGCGGTCCGTAGTCTCTCTGGATGTAACCGCCCTGTAGAGGCTGAACGAACATGCCGTTCGGATTTATGATCACGGTGAACGCTGCCAATAAAGCCGGAACATACATCGCCAAAGCACGCTTTCTTCGTACGAACGAAGACCTACCCGTTAGGAATAGCGTGAAGAGCAGCCAGCCAACGGCGAACAGCGACATATCTACAAATGCTAGCTTTACATAAAATAACTGAACCGTGGCGTTATTTGTTGCTTTTATGGCAAATTGGCAGAATGGCCACAGCATCATGGAAAAGTGGAAGGCTAAATAAGCTTTATGCAGGTTCGTGATGGTAACAGAAAGAAATACATAAGCAAATAGAGCAAACAACAAGACAAACAACAAGAAGTCGTTCCATGCCATAAGACCCAGCGTACAGCACCTCCAGCGTGATCGTAATTCATTGGTATATTATGGGTGGGTCAACAGCATTACATTAATTACTAATATATAAGCAGATAGAAAATAAAACAACCTCATTAGTGCTGGGATTGCCTGCCCAACGCCAGCCCGGCTCCGGCCTGTCTTCACTAATTTCACTGTTCTTCGACCGCCGTACCGCGAACCAAACAGGGAGAAGCCGTTAGGTATCCGTTAAAAAACGAAGGTACAGCCGCCAGCGGCTGTACCTTCGTATGGTTAAGGAACTAATGATGCTTAGTTAGAATCGGCTATCTTCTCAATTACCTGGCTGTGTGCTTGCGACCAGATCGTTCTTGTCCGCTTGCCGCCACTTGCGCTTCAGCATCTCGATGAACAGCCCGCCCACAACGGAACGGTTACGGAAACCAATACACTTCCCGCTTACGGTATCGTACCAGTCTGTAACCGGTATCCTGCTTGGCGATTCGTGAAGGAACGTCCAGACCTTATCGATGAGCGCGGAAAACTTGTCAGGCGATTCGGTCAGCGAAGCCGCCCATAAGATCCAGTCAATCTTCGTATATGTTTCCCGGCTGTCCAGCGGCACGCCGAATCGGTTCTGCAATGCGATGTAGCGCTCGACCTCCTGCTCCTTCAGCTCTTGAGGGAACAGGTTCACGCCAAGCAAGCTGTCCCAAACCATATTGTACTTCAAGCTCCATGTGCCAGGCTTGTCAAAGGTCAGCTTCGTCTTCATGCTTAACCCGCTGTCCGTATCGTCGCTGGAATCGAGCGCTTTGTCCATCCACTGGCTCGCAAGCGCTGCGGCCGATTCGCCGTATCGGGCTTGCTCGGCGGTCCGGCCGGTTTGTCCGCACAGCTGCGCATACGCGGCGATGCCGACAATGGCTTTGACCGACAGGTTGGCGTTATGGGCCAAATGTCCGGCAAAGTCGTCGGTGCAAAGCTGATTCTCCGGATCGAGCCCGTGCTGCAGCAAATAATCGGCCCACTGCGACAGAAGCGCCCAATGCTCCTCCGCGAACGAGGCGCTGCCTTCGGCTGCGGCCACGGCGGCCGCCATGACGAGCATGTTGCCGCATTCTTCGATCGGCATCTGGAACTCAAGCTTATTCTCGCCATATACTTGACCGTTCGCCTTCGGGTATTGTCCGACGTCATGCGGCGCAAATTCGAACTTCCAATCTGCCGAAGCGGCATACCGGAAAATCGGGCGCATCATGCCTTTGACGAATTCGGGATTGTAGAGCAGGTATAGCGGCACCGACGGATAGCTGACGTCGACCGTGCCGATGCAGCCGTTGCTGAAGTTCTCCTTGGAGAGGAACAGGATGCCGTCGTCCTCGTCCTCCACGAGCTTATGCGCGGCGATCGATTGCCGGTAAGCCAACGCGAGTATGTCGGCGTAACGTTCGCCGCCGCTCGCTTGAGCTTCGCGGACGAGCGATTCGTCGAACGCGGTACAGCGCGCTTTCACCTCGGCATAGCCACGGATCGCCTCCGCGACCGTCTGCTCGATCGTTGCGCCGTTTCGGCGCCAATAGGCTGGGAGCGAGCGGCCGAAATATTCGATTGCGGCAATGTCGTCGTAGGCGAGCGCGACCAAGCAGCTCTTCGGCTCGATGCCGACGGCACCGAGCTCGATCGCCGCTGCGATAGCCGGATATCCGTCGCTGACGGCGCGCGGCATGGCCAGGCTGGTCTCGTCGGCGATTGCGCCACTAGCGGCAAACTGCCTGCGCAGCTCCTCGGCGCTGCCGATTGCGGTCGATACGGAAGCATAGCCGCCGCCGTTTGCCGCCAAGTACAGATATCCCCAATCGATGCGCGTATCGTCGCCGGTCTTGCCAAGCACCGGCTGCTGCTCGCTGCCGATATAAGGCATATCGGCTGCCCCTTCCAGCGGAAGCGGCTGGCGGCCCCAAACGACGGACTGATCCGGCGTATCGATGGCCCATTCGCCGGTGGCATCCCAATAGAGGATGACGTTATGATCGGCGCCGTCGATCGAACGGACGTCGACGGAAGCGTACGTTACAGGCCGTGACAGCAGTTCAAGATCGTCAAGCAGCAGCGGCGTCGTAAAATCGACCGTCAACCGGATGCCGCCGCCTTCAAACGTAAATAACGTCGATGTCGGGCGAACGTTCAAATCGGTCTGCAGTAAAGCGGGAGGCTCCTCAATGGTCCGGGCCGCATCCGCTTGCTCTTCGGTTGCAGCTGTATCTTCACCCGCACCGGCTGTGCCCATAAACCGCCATACGGTTCCATCTATGGATAAGAGTCCGGTCATCGCATGCCGTTTGCCGGTCCAATGGCGGGTGACGTCGTCCGTCAATTTGTCGGCCATCGACCAGACATTGAAATAAGGATCTACCGTTACGAGCGGAATAGCAGGAGGTCGCAGTTTCATTCAGACATTTCTCCTTTGATTAACTTTTAGATTAAATAGATAGGTTTGATTACGTAATAAACACAACTTTACTATAGGTCGTCCACGTATATAAGTCAATAATAAAGTTCACTATTTAACTTTAATGTTACCTAATGAGTTTGGTGGGCTAGTTTCCTGCTATACGTCAATTGACGGATCCTACACATGGCATGTCAGAAAAGCAATTCATAAGAAACCAATATTTCTTTTATATGTTATACTTCTGTCCGGATGAGGAAGCGGCGGTTCGCAATGATCCGCTGGCTCTACTGACATCATGGTATGTATTCTATTACTCTATATAGAAAGATCATTATTCATCCGCGGCGGATATTTATTATTCTATCTGTGACGGTTGTTGAAAGTAATCGATGTGAAAGGAGCTGCAGTTATGACGGCGAAGAAGACTGCGAAGCTGTCCGGCCATGAACAAGTCATTGATTTTTTGAACAATCTGGAGCATCCCCTTAAGGATGAAATCGAGGAAGTTCGAAAAATCATACTAGGGGCGAATGAAGAACTTTGTGAGCATATCAAATGGAAAGCGCCGAGTTTCTGTTACGACAATGAAGACCGGATAACGTTCAATTTGCATGGGAAAGGGTATTTCCTGCTTATTTTTCATTGCGGAGCGAAGGCAAAGGAACATGCAGGCGAGGCGCGTCTGTTAGAAGATCCAACAGGACTGCTGGACTGGGTTGCCAAAGATAGGGCTACAGTGAAATTTACCGATATGAACGATGTAGAAGCGAAGAGAGAGAAGCTCGCCGTAATAATCACGAAGTGGCTGGAGGTCACGAGCCCGTAATAACAACGCTTCCGGCTGGCATGCGGTGAATGCATCCCAGTCGGTCAAGTGAATCCATTGCAAAATAATATTCAACTAAATGGTTGACAATTAGAAAAAGACCCTTATACTTAACCATATGGCTGAATATTAGATCGAGGTGTATAATGACTAGATATGCATTCATAAAGGCTCAGATTGTACACCGCTCTAGTGAACTTCATACCAATAATGGAGGGATAATGGAATGGGAAACACGAATCAGAAGATCAATGCATTCTTGTTATTCAAAGGTCAGGCGGAAGAGGCGATGAAGTTCTATACATCGGTATTCGATGAATCGGAGATTAATCATGTGCTCCATCAGGAAGACGGTTCTGTCCTTCATGCCACGTTTACTTTGAAAGGACAGACGTTCATGTGCATCGACAGCATGCCGAATCATCCATTTACGTTCACGCCGGCGATATCGTTATTCGTCACCTGCGACAGCGCGGAAGAAATCGACCGGGTATATGAAACGTTATGTCAAGGGGGCAAAGTTCTTATGCCGATGAACTCGACGCCCGTTAGCGAGAGGTTTGGTTGGGTAGAAGATAAGTTCGGCGTATCCTGGCAGCTGAATCTCGCCAAATAAGTGCCGGGTCACCGCTTGTACCGCCGCTTCTTCTTGCAAGTATGCAAAAACTGCCGAGATCGTCATTGCTCGGCAGTTTTTTATTTGCCAGCATAGCTCCCACGTGCTGCTTGTTTGTATCACATAGCCCAGGACGATCGATTGCTGGATGTTTAACATCGTCTCTCATGCCCGCCTGAAGCCGGTTTGGATCACGTGAAGCACTCATGTTCCGACTCTCTTTATCGTATATGGTCATGATTTAACGCCTTTCGCCCCATTTGTCGGATCATAAGTAGCTGCCTAGAACTTTAAGCGGTTGTTCTTAATAGAATGATATGAGTCGCAAAAAGCAAGGAGGAATGATCAGTTGGAGAGAAGAAAAAGAGTGTTAAAGAGGAGTTTGGCATCCCGCAGTAGTGTGCAGCGGCACGTACATGAATTCGAAGGCAGCACTCAACTGGCCGAACAAGGCGCTGACCGGCATAACCATCGCTTCGCGGGCGTTACGGGGCAAGCGATCCGGTCAGGGAATAGCCATGTCCATGAAATTGTTCTGTCCAATACAGATTTTCTAGATCACTTTCATCAACTGAGAAGGATTAGAACGGGGCCTGCCGTTCCTGTCGGAAACGGCAAACACGTCCATTTTATAAATAGCCAAACGACATTAGTCGACGGCCATTTGCACCGTTTCAAATTCGCAACTTTGATTCAGGCGCCTCTTGTTAATTAAATGAAGGAAGAAGCAACCTGTTCATTAGAGATTAAACATCGGTCTCGTGCAGGATGACTCTCATATTGCCGAATGTTCATCGATAATAATGGCAGCAATAATTTTTCTTGCGAATATGCTTCTATAACTGCCCGGCACCTCTGCGATGCCGGGTTTGCTATGCGTGTTAGCAGCGGCTCTGCTGATGGTTTGACAACGGTCTTGAATTCGTTTTAACTTAAGCTTAATAGGATCGAGTTGAAGCAGCACGAAGCAGTACGTCCGTAAGCCACTCTGCATGCAGGAGTACATATATTCGCCACATCTATTACGAAGAGACAGGAGTAACTCAATTGTATCGCAATTTAGAAGAATGTATCGTCGACTTGGAAAAGAACGGGCATCTGGTTCGCATTCGGGAAGAAGTGGACCCCTATCTGGAAATGGCCGCGATTCACTTGAAGGTGTATGAGGCCGGAGGTCCGGCATTGTTGTTCGAGAACGTTAAGGGCTCCAAGTTCCGGGCGGTATCCAACCTGTTCGGCACGATCGAGCGCAGCAAGTTTATATTCCGCGCTACATGGGACGCGGTCCAGAACGTAATGGCCGTACGCAACGACCCGATGAAGGCATTGAAGAATCCGCTTAAGAATATCGGAAACGGCTTGACGGCATGGAAGGCGCTTCCCGTCAAGAAATCGGGGCGCCCACCGGTTGCCGCCCAGGAAATTCAAATCTCGGATCTTCCGCTTATTCAAAGCTGGCCCATGGACGGCGGGGCTTTCGTCACGCTGCCGCAGGTGTATACGGAGGATCCGGACAAGCCGGGCATCATGAACTCCAATTTGGGGATGTACCGCGTTCAGCTTAGCGGGAATGAGTATGAGTTGAACAAAGAAATCGGCTTGCACTATCAGATCCACCGGGGGATCGGCGTCCATCAGGATAAATCGAATAAGAAAGGTCTTCCGCTTAAAGTGAGTTGCTTCGTTGGCGGGCCGCCGGCTCACACCTTAGCTGCCGTCATGCCATTGCCGGAGGGTCTGAGCGAGATGACCGTCGCAGGCATGCTGGCGGGCCGCCGTTTCCGCTACGGCTATACCGACGGATTCTGCATTAGCCATGATGCCGATTTTGTCATTACCGGCGAAATTCATCCGGGCGAGACCAAGCCCGAGGGGCCGTTCGGGGACCATCTCGGCTATTATAGCCTGACTCATCCGTTTCCGCTCATGAAGGTGCATAAAGTATACGCGAGGCCCAATGCGATATGGCCGTTTACAGTCGTGGGCCGGCCGCCGCAGGAGGATACCGCATTCGGCGAGCTTATCCATGAGTTGACGGGCGATGCGATCAAACAGGAAATTCCCGGCGTCAAGGAAGTGCATGCCGTAGATGCCGCGGGCGTGCATCCGCTGCTGTTCGCGATTGGAAGCGAGCGATATACCCCTTATCAGGAGGTCAAACGCCCGGCAGAGCTGCTCACGATCGCCAACCGGATTCTGGGCACGGGACAGCTGAGCTTGGCGAAGTACGTGTTCATTACGGCCGAAGAGAAGCGCCCGCTCGATACGCATGATGTGGTGGATTTCTTATCCTATATATTGGAACGGATCGATCTTCAGCGCGATATTCATTTCTATACCAATACGACCATTGATACGCTGGATTACTCCGGCACCGGATTAAACAGCGGCAGCAAAGCGGTCTTCGCCGCTTACGGCGACAAGAAAAGGGAGCTGTGCACCGGTGTGCCCGACATGCTGCAGGACATACGGGGCTTCGAGAACGCGCGTCTCATCATGCCGGGGATCGTCGCCATACAAGGTCCAGCCTTTGCGGATTACGAAGGAGCGAAGCAGCAATTGCGGCAGCTGTGCGGCGCTATTGAAGAGAAGGGCTCGCTTCCTTCCTGCCCGATGATCATCTTGTGCGATGACAGCATGTTTATGAGCGCGGCGATCAACAATTTTCTATGGGCGACGTTCACGCGCAGCAATCCTTCCCATGATATCTACGGCGTGAACAGCCGCTATGAGAATAAGCATTGGGCTTGCGATACGGTCATTATCGATGCCCGCATCAAGCCGCATCAAGCGCCGCCTTTAATCCCGGATCCGACGGTTGCGAAGAACATCGAACGGTTATTTGTCAAAGGAGCCAGTCTGGGCGGTCTTAAGAATCTGTAGGTTAGCTGAAGCAAAAAAAGCTGGTCCAAGAGGATCAGCTTTTTGCTTTTTCCGTTTTTGGAAACAGGAAATAGGTGACGGTGATAATAAGGTCGATGCCCAGTACGACAGACCACAGCTTCAGAATGGCGGATAAGCTTTCTGTCCGGGCGGGATCTTGGATGAAATAAATGAGTGCAGCCAATAGTCCGGCGCCGATGAGGTAGGCGAGGACATGCTTCAACCAGCCTTTCAAATAATGCTTGGCATAGTCGAGCCCGTATCTCTTCACCGGTGCGGGGCCTTGCTTCATGATGTAATACTGAAAGCGTTCGTCCGCCCATTGAATCATACTCTTGCCGAAAGCGAGCGATACCCCGATGTAAACCGCCGCAATTCCGTGAGCCTTCGTGGACACAGCCCCGCTCAGCAGATCATAACCTGCAAAGATTAATAAAGCCAGATCGATGACCGGCACCAGGCACAGCAAGAAGTATCCGAGCTTATCTTTCTTGAATACGTATCGCACCACCAAGCCTAATAAGATCACACACCAAAAAGCAATTTCACACGCGACGATCATCCAAGCGACAAGACTCAATGAAGCACCTCTTTTTTAATATAAATGTAACCGACGGTAATAAAATGATCAAGATTTCCATCATCATGTCATTGGAAGCATCCGTTAAGCGTACCTTCCAAGCGAGCGAAAATCACGAATAGCCCCGCGCATTCCAGGCTCTGCGGCCTGATGAGAATGAGCGGGGCATTATTTGCGAATCGGGCTTCCTTCACATCGCCCTTTAACGGTAACCCCATCCATTGCCGATGACCGGCATCTGGTGCTGCGGCCGGTCCGGATGTTGATACGTCGTGGAACCGTACGGCTGGCTGAAGTAGGCGTGATTCGGATACGGGGATCGGGCCGACCCTTTGTCTTGAACCTGCTGCGCGTGGCAATCGTTGGGCGGTCCGATGACTACCGTCTGTGTAATAGGAGCGAGCGTCTCTTTTACTTGTGCCTCATTGAGGCAATACGTATGGGCAAAAACGCTTGCCGGCGTGAGCCGCAGCAGGTCGGACCCGCCGATGAACTCCGGAACCGGAGCGTCGAATATGGCCAGCAGATGCGTGTTGTCGACGGATGCAATTTCATAATGCCACCAGCCTTGCGGCACATTGGCGACTTGGCCCGGCTGGATCGGGAAATTGAGCAGCTCCTTCGTAAAGGGATTAACAATGGAGACTACGGCCGAGCCGGAAATACAGTAGACCAATTCAGTTGCGTTCTGATGGATATGCGGCTCGACGACATTGCCCGTACTCAGGAAAATATCCAGCAGCGAGACGTTGCCCAATGTGTTGAGCTGATTGATGGAGAGTCCATTAATATAATTCCTCGCATCTTTTTTGAAAAAAAGGTTGTTGCTTAAGTCGTACGTAAACTGAATGGTTGGTGAAGTATAATCCAAATATGAAACCGCCACGTTACACCCTGCCTTTCATTGCATAATAGGCTGTTGACCCATGGGGTATCATATGTCGCTATGATCCGGTAAGTGAATTTCGAAATGCATCCGCTTGCTATTGTACAATGACCACTTCCGGCTCAGGAATAAAACCATAATGCCGATGTATGGCTTCCGAAACGGTATCCTTCAAATAAAGAATATCGGATGCTGTTGCGCGGTTAAGATTTAATATCATGTTGCCATGGTAAGGGGAAATAACGGCCCCGCCGCGGGAGGTTCCTTTTAAGTTTAGCTTGTCGACCAGAGCGCCGATCGAAGCGCCCGCATTGTAATTATTTTTAAAGAATGAGCCGCAGGAACGATACTCAAAATGCCTGTTTCCCGTACGGTATCGGTCGATATTCCGCATGGGAGCGGGGATGGCGAATTGCTTATTCTGAAGCTCCTGTATTTCATAGGTAAAGAAACGATAAAACATAGACAGGGATGACAGTTTGCCATTCAATAGCTTATATTTCCTTATGATCTCGCTCATTCCGCCCTGAATCGGTTCATCATATTCTGAAATCGGGATTTCGGCCCCGATAATAATCCATGGTTTATGTTGAAAGATAGAATGTTTATATGAAAATTGGCAGTCTTCAGCCCGGATGGTCTGCAGAGATAACGTCGGGTCGGATAAATCAACATAATGGACGGTCTCAATCTTGCTGCCCATTTGATCGTCGAGGTACTTGGCATTCATATAAATACCCGCCCCCAAACATCCAGGCAGCAGGTAAGTAAATTGAAACTGGGACGTGCCCGAAGTCAAGCCTGCGAGGGACAGCATCGAAAGAGGCATGCCGGATGAAACAAACCACTTGGTACCGTTAATTCTAAAGTCGGCAAAATTTTTTAGCGAAACATATAAAGTTCCCCGTTTGGGCTGCTCCGGAAAGAGGACATTAGTCCCCATCCCGAAAACAAAAAACTCCATCCCGTACGTTCGGCATACATCGAGGATCGTCAAAAGTTGTTCCACCGTTTCCGGCATAGCGTAATAATCCGCGTCTCCTCCGATTCCATAGGAACTATGTTCCGATAACGATACCTGCCGCAAACAAAGTTTATTAAAAACATCATAACGATTGTTCATCGTGCTTCCTCTCCAAAAACCATCCCGGTACATACGACATCCGCCTCAGCCAATACGAATACCCGGATGCAGAAAATAGGGGTCGGCACTCTTAACTGTCTTAAATATGCCGGCGATGTTGGATGAATGTCGTAATATCTCTAATAGGTAACAGAGCTATTCAGCCGAGATGGTTCTTTTATCTCTATATTTTATACAATTATGTATATAAAATTATGAGCCAATGAGATCGTCCTTGTCAATCCGTGCCAAGGGTTGTGGAATCACTTCCATTATTTTCATAACTGGCGTCAGTTGCGTAAACGAATTTGACCGTGTTAGAATATAGAACGAACGTTCAGTATAAATTATAAGGTGGTAAGTCGAGGGTTAAACTATGGCTAAGCAACATGTTATCCAAGATTTGAATAATCAGTCAGTCAGTAAAGTTTTTCTTCGTTATCTGATCCCTTCTATGCTGGGGATGCTGCTGGTCGCGA
Source organism: Paenibacillus spongiae (assembly GCF_024734895.1). Taxonomy (NCBI): domain Bacteria; kingdom Bacillati; phylum Bacillota; class Bacilli; order Caryophanales; family Paenibacillaceae; genus Paenibacillus; species Paenibacillus spongiae. The sequence continues at coordinate 5,180,751 of NZ_CP091430.1, read as the reverse complement.
TCAACATTGTCATTGACGGTGTAATGGTCGGAAACAAATTAGGTTCTACCGCCCTGGCCGGGTTAAATATAGCGAGTCCTGTTTATACGATATTTGTCGCCATGTCGATCTGGATCGGAGTAGGCGGAGCAACGAAATATTCGCAAGCGATGGGAGCGGGCGAACGCAGCAAGGCGCAGACGGTCTTCTCGTATTCCGTCACGATAATTATCGCGGCATCGCTTGTGATCGGCATGACCGCGTTTTTGTTTCGGGATTCGCTTGTATATGCGCTTGGCGCGAATGCGGAGACACATCCTTATGCGTCCGCATATATGAATGTCATGCTGCTGTTCGGCTTCGTCTTCACGGTAGAGAATGCGCTTAGCATATTCGTTCGCAATGACGGTAATCCGACTCTCTCTATGGCCGCTCAGATCACCTTCGCCCTTTCTAATATTGTGATCAACTACTTTATCTTGTATGTATTTGAGCTGGGGGTTGACGCGGTGGCCTTCGGTACGATCTTGGCTGCCTCTCTGGGGCTGCTGGTCTTACTAACGCATTTTCTTAAAAGAACGAATAACTTGAGGTTCAAGCGGTTCAAATGGGACCGGGCCTTATTGTTTGCAATCCTGATCATCGGATTCCCAAGCCTTCTTGCCGAGGTCGGCATATCGGTGTTCACGCTGTCCCATAATATCGCACTGGAGCGGATTGCAGGGACTGACGGCGTTGCCGCTTTCTCTGTCGTAAACTATATCCACAGCGTCATTCTGTTAACGTTCTTGGGAATGGGATCGGCGATCCAACCGTTGATCAGTTATTACCACGGCGGAGGGCAGGAGCTGCGCAAGCGGCAGACGATTCGGATTGCCGTCAAGACCGCGATTGGAGCGGGAGCCAGCTTGCTGCTCCTCGTGCAATTGGCCGCTCTGCCGATCGTCGGCTTATTCGGGAACTTCAGCAGCAGCGTAACCGGGCACGCGGAATACGGGATTCGCATTTTCGTCATTGCGTATCTGTTTATGGGAATCAATTTCGTCATGATGACTTATTTTCAATCCATCGGCAGCATTAAGATGGCGACTTGGATCACGGCGGCCCGGGAGATGATTCTTATGCTCGCATTTATCATCGTCCTGCCGGCGTTTATCGGAATAACCGGGGTATGGATTGCGGTTCCTTTGTCGGAATGTATCGTCATGATCACGATTATTGTTTATTATAGAAAGCATATGATGTCAATAAATACGCTGAATAGGGGCGGTACCGGAATTGGACAAAGCGCAGATGAATAAAAAACAGCTGCAGACCCTGCAAACGAAAAAGAAGGTCGCTGAAGCGGCCAGACAGTTATTCGGCCAGAAGGGCTATGCGGCGACTTCCATCGAAGATATTGTTGCCGCTACCGGCAGCAGCAAAGGGAATATCTATTACCATTTTCAAAGCAAGGAAGGGCTGTTCCTGTATCTGCTCGACGAGTGGGACCGGGAATGGAACGAGCAGTGGTTCGAGAAGGAACATTTGTATACGACTATAGAGGAGAAAATGACAGGGTTCGCGGAGCATCTCGTTGCCAACGATCTCAATCATCCGCTGACCAAAGCGATGGACGAATTCTTAACAAGCGAATGGGATCGGAGCGATATTAAGGAAGTGGTCGCCGGCTATTACGCCGAGCATATTCAATTTAACCAAAGCATGCTGCAGCAAGCGATGGACGCCGGGGAACTGAAGCCGGATGATGCGGGGATGCTCGCGTTTATTCTGGAGGGACTCCTGGTGGGACTCGGCGAAATGTGCAAGCGGCAAACCAATCCTTCCGCGACGATCGATATTTACCGCAAAGCGTTCGACGTATTTCTCCATGGGTCGAAGCGTTCGAAGTGAGCGGACAAGCTGGATCGATTCAGGCGAAAAAACGGTAGAGATGCCGTTTTTTTGTTTTGTTGATTGCGCTCGGTTTTTGACGGCGCATACATATTAAATAGTCCCTAACGATGCATCCAACACAAATGAAAATGAATATATACTTACAAAATATAAGTAACTATGGTATTATTTTCGTATGCCTAAATTACCCAGCGAGAAGTCACAAGGAGAGATGCTGAATGAACACCTTTACGGAGCTCGTTAAATCCAGAAGGTCTGCCAACAAGTTCAAGACAGAGGTAACGATCAGCCGGCACGAGCTGGACGAGATGTTCTCGCTTGTCAAGTTCGCTCCGTCCGCTTTCAATTTGCAGCATGCGCATTACCTGGCCGTCACGAACAAGGATTTGAAGGAACAGGTCTATGAAGCGGCAAACAAGCAGTATAAAGTATTGACCAGCTCGGCTGCGATTGTCGTGCTCGGAGACCTGGAGGCTTATCATAATATCGGACCGATTAATGAGGGCCTCTTAAACCTCGGCATCATCGATCAGCAGGAATTCGATGAAACCGTCAGCAGCGTGCATGCGATGTATGAAGACAGGGGAGACCTCTTCAAGCGGGATGAGGCGATCCGCAATGCAAGTCTGTCGGCCATGCTGTTCATGCTGATTGCCAAGGATAAAGGCTGGGACACCTGTCCGATGATCGGATTCGATCCGGATCAATTGCGGAAGGCGCTCAACATTCCCGATCGTTATGTTCCGGCTATGCTGATAACATTGGGCGCCGAAGATACGAGCAGACAAAGACCCCGCGGCTATCGCAAGCCGAACGGGGAGTTTGTCACCTACGACCGTTTCTAAGCAGTCAGGATGATCCGTCTGCGCGTCTTCTGAAAGCCCCGTACGCGCCTTTGGCGAAAGCGGCAGCCAGGATGGCCATATAGACATAGAACAGTTGATAAGGCAGAGAGAGCATCCAATTATATACCAGCACGAACCGCTCCCGGTTATAAATATTTTCAACTCTCATGAAATCGGTCATCGGCAAGTTCTTGATCAGCCATGGGACCGACAGGTCCGATGTATTGCGCACGAAGAAAGGCAGGACGAATACGATTCCCGCGATAAAGAATACGGTCAGGTAGGATTGGCTTCTGGCGGACACGAACAAGATGAACAGCCCAAAGACGAGACAGCCCAGCCAATTGGTCAAGGCTTGCACCAGCGCATACTGCCAGATTAGCAGCTCGTAGGGAGAATTAGCATATCGATTCAGCTTCTGCAGCGGCCAATCCCAGCCGGTCCAGCCGGCAAACCATACGTTAACCGCAGCATTTAGAATCAAGCATCCGACGACGACGAACGTTACGATTAACAGAGAGGCCGTAATCTTCGCCTTCATTAATTTGCTTCTGCCGTGCTTTGAACTGAGCAGCAGCGCTTCCGTGTTCGACTGGTATTCTTGCGTAATGCAGGCAGGCAGCGCGACTAAGAGAATCACGCCCTCCATTACGGCTCCGAAGGAATAGGGGAAGAGCGTCATACTTTCCCAAGCGATCGAAACGTTCCAGCGGTAATAGGAATAGGTTAGGAGTATATAAGCGGCTCCAAATACCAGCCCGATTATAATCGCCCATTTGTTATGAACGATTTTGCTGATTTCCATACGAATTAACGTGAGCAAGTCACTTCACCTGCCGTCTTCGTACACTGAACATAAGGAGAAGTCCAGCTGCGGAGATGAAGCCGGCCATCATGAACAGAATGCTGCGGCTATATAAGACGGGAATCCCCAGCACGTTCGTGAATAGGCTGGCATCCAGCTGTTCGAGCTGTATAAACTCCATATAACGGAACAGCTTCAGCACCAGCAAGGTTACCTGCTCGGACGGAATCTGAACAAACATGACGACAACCGGCAGCATGAATACCACGCCGCCTATGAAAGCGGGGATGATCGGATAGCGGGAAAGTGACGATATCAGCATTACGAACAATCCTAGCGTGATACAGCCGGCTATGGCGTATAGCTGCTGCTGAAGATAAAACAGTCCGATCGAGCCGTCAAAGCCGGTATCGGCATATAAGCTATATAGATTGACCAAATCGGCGTTCCAGCCGGCCCATCCGTAGAAATAGCCATTAAGCATAAATACGATCGAACTGAACAAGATGACAACGGCAGCACAGTATATAGCGGAAGCGGCTATTTTGGCATATACGATTTTTCTGCGTCCATGCCGGCTGCTGAAGATCAGACTGTCCATTCGGGAAGCGTACTCCCCGCTGAACAGATTCGATAGCCCTAGAATCGTGAGCGCCGCGGCAAAATAATATCCGACTTCATTCATATAGCGGAGAATGCTTCTCCATCCTTCTTGGTTCATGATGAACGAAGGAGAACCGACAACTTCTCTTATTTCGAACTCCCGAAGCAATTCTCTTTGCTTATACTCGGCAGCTCCGCCGCTGCTTTCGATCTCCTGAGACTGCTCTTCCAACCACTGCAGCTGCTGGCGATTTATGTCCTGTCTCTGAATAACGTTCCTTATATCAAGCGCAACTCTGGATTGAGCCTGAAGCGATGGATCGATCGGCTCGGTTTGTTCCAGCTTCTCGGATTCCTGTTGATATCGCGCCCAGATGTGGTCCGCCCAAGCGGCTTTCTCTTCGGTCAGCTCGCCGCCGTACTGATCATACGCCGCCTTCAGCGCCTGTAGTTCCCGGCCATACCCGATCGATTCAAAGAAATGAAAGCCATACAGCATAATGAAGACGGCAAATGCGATATAAATAACCTTCTGTGAACATATTTTACGAAGCTCCAGTTGGATCAATCGCATGCTCATGCCTCCGATTCCGGGGAATCCCCAAAATAGTACAAATAGATATCCTCAAGCCGGGGAGGCTGGAGCGACGCCAACCCTGGCGGCGTTTGCTCGGCAATCACTCTGGCTTCGATCTCCTGTCCCCTGCGCTGTAAATTGCCGATAATGTAACGGCCTGCAAGCACGGGCAGCTCGCTTGCCGGTGCCGTAACATGCCAGACCTTGCCGCTTAATTCCTGCAGAATCGTCTCCGGCGCCTCTTTCTTGACCAGCCTGCCGTTTCGAAGCAGAAGCACTTCCTTCGCGATATATTCAATGTCAGAGATGATATGGGTCGAGAGAAGGACGATGCGTTCCCCCGATATGTCCGACAGCAGGTTGCGGAAGCGCACGCGTTCCTTCGGATCAAGCCCGGCCGTCGGCTCGTCCAGAATTAATATCTTCGGATTATTGAGCAGCGCCTGGGCAATGCCGAGCCTTCTCTTCATACCGCCGGAGAGCTTCCCGATTTTGTGATGCTTCTGTTCCTGCAGGTGAACGGACTGGAGAAGCTCGTCGATTCTAATGTCCGCTTCGCGTTTGTTCAACCCTTTGAGCGAAGCCATATACTGCAGAAACCGGCAGGCTGTAAAATAGCTGTAAAATCCGCAGTCCTGCGGAAGGTAGCCGATCAGATCGCGGTAGCGGTCGTCCAGCCGGCGTATATCCTCGCCGTTCACGGCAATTCCCCCGCGCGAGGGCTTCAAGACATCGGCCAGCATGCGCATCAGCGTTGTCTTGCCGGCTCCATTCGGACCGATCAAGCCGTAGACGCCCGGCGTCAGCTCGCAGGTGATGTCATCGACGGCTATTCTTCCTTTGTATGTCCGGGTTACGTTCTCAAGCGTTAGTTTCACATTCATACATTCCTTCCATTACGCTGGATTTGTATAGCAAGCGGTATAGCTGCATCACGATCAGCATGGCCCCGAGCATAATGAGCAAGAGGTAGATTGCGGCAGGCATGGTCAGTATACGGCGCATAAGAGAAGGATTGATGATGACGATCAGGCAGAAGGAGAACCATATTGCGATCATGAACGAGACAGCGGTGCTTCCGCGCAAACGAATCGCCGCGAGAAGCGAGAGCCCGCTTATGACCGAGAAGGGCGTCATCCACAGCAAGGTGATATCCATCACATCCATCTGTTCCGTTATCCGGATGAACCATAGGGAGCAGAGCGAGTTCAATGCGATATTATAAACGCCGATGATCAATATCTTCGCGAGCATGACGCTGGCCGCATTGAACGTGCAGGACATCTCCAATTCCAGCATCCGCTGGTCGCGGCTGCGGAATATGTCCACCAGCCCGAGAATAAACGGCATCGGGGCAAGGGTGAATAATGCAAATTCGGGAGTGAGTTTGGACTCGAGCCCGATCATCATGAAGCCTGCCAGATAAAGAACGGTGCTCATGAGCCAGTAGAAGGGACTCATCAAGGTTACTTCTGATGCGGCAAGCCGCAGCAGCCGTTTCAATCGTTCCCCCAATCCCCGCTGCTCGCCGGCCGACGCATGCATGTGGAGCCTTAGCGCTTCGACGGTACGGTCAATCTCGGCAGAATCAGGGTACTCGACCTCGTACTGAAGCAAGAAATCGTGAATGTCGTTCAGATCCTCTTCCGTCACCGTATCAGAACGGTCATCTTGCATTCTTTTTCTTGTCATGGTTAACACCTCTTTCCATTATCGCTTTCAGCTTGGACAAGCCTTGATTGATTCTGGACTTTACGGTTGGCTCGCCAACCGAGGTCAGATCCGCAATGTCTTTTATTTTCAAATCCTGATAGAATCGCAGAATAATCGTTTCCCGCTGGTAATCCGGCAGTTCCATAACGGCCGATTTGACCGAGTCGCTCTCTATCCTCGAATCGATAATATCGACTTGATGATAGCTGGAATCCGCCGTCTCTTCCGTCCATTCATTGGATAATTGCCTGGCTTTATAGCTCCGGCTGCGGTAATAGTCCCGGCAGGTGTTCAACGCGATTTTCAGCAGCCAATGCTTGAAGCTCTCTTCCTGCGAAAGGTTGTCGATATGGCGGACCATCTTGATAAACGTTTCCTGCGTCAAGTCGTACGAGGTATGATAATCGCCTGAATAGCGGTACAGATAAGCAAACACGGATTTGTAATGGCGTTTCACGAGTATTTCCATCGCGATTTGATTTCCTTGCCGCAGCTCTCTTATGAGCTCTTCATCGCTTTGCAACGCGTTCACCTCACTTCAATTCATAAAGACGAGCGGATGCGATGAAAAGGATTTATTCAAATAAATAAAAAAAGCGAAGATCGGCAAATAACTTGGACAGCTCCGACATAAAATTGCTACGGAGGCTGTGCGGCAAACGTGATATAGTATAGTTAATGACAACATATGGAATCGACAACGCGTCTTCATTTCAAAATAAAAGGAGGAATAAAATTGAGTAATCTCAAGTCACAGAACTATGGAAACCATAAGAAGTTTGCGCCATTGTACCATTTTTTCCTGATGCCTCTCTCCCTTGTCATCTTTATTGCAGCTATCGTTCACTTGTTTCGGGAGGAGTTCGGCTACTCGGCGCTCTTAATTACCGGTATTTCACTCTGCATTATCGTACTGACGTTGATTGTCCGGATATTTGCGACCCAATTGCAGGATCGCTTGATTCAGCATGAGGAGAACTTCCGGCACATGCAACTAACCGGCAAACCGCTCGATCCGCGACTTAGCGTGAAGCAGATCGTTGCGCTGCGGTTCGCGGGGGATACCGAGTTCCCTGCATTATGCAAGAAGGCCGCGGAATCCGGCATGCAGCCCGCCGCGATCAAGCAATCGGTCACGCAATGGAGAGCGGATTATCACCGGGTATGAGTGTAGAGGATTAGAAGCCGCATAGCAGAAATGAAGCGAGCCGCCAGGCAGGATGCCAGGCGGCTTGTTTTTTGTAAGGGGCAAGCGGAAATATATAGACATGATGAAATTCTATTAAATTCTGCCCGTACTTCAATAGTAAAGAGGGGCTGAGGGGAGCAATGCCGCGGTACTATGAAATATTGGTACTTTTTGGATGGTAAATATTATTCCATAATGATGGAGTGTTGCAACCACAAGAAATCATTATTTGGAGGGTTTTATGATGAAAACATGGAAAGGTCTATTGTTAACGTTTATGCTTGCCGCTTTTACCCTGCTCGCTGCTGTTCCTGCTATGTCGGTCTCTGCGCGGATGTCGGAAGATCCGGTCGATGGCGGCGGTTATGGTGGAGGAACAGGAGGAAGCATTGGCGGGAGTACTTCATCTTCATCTACTGTCCAAACCATTCCTTCTTTAACCGCAGAGTCTGCCTGGCAAAGCTCCAATGGCGGACGTTACATGTATACACGGGCCACGCTGCAGCGCTCGGGGGCACTTGCCGGCCAGCTTGATGTCGTGACCCGAACGAAAAACAACGTCAAATTAACCGGATTTACCGGAGGCGTCTTCCTTCTGCTGCGGACGGCGGACGGAGCCGTCATCGGCGTAACCGATCAACAAAAATTCGGCGTGGACGGACAATGGATCGGCCGTTATGATCGGACGGATTACTGGTCCTGGTCCTTCGATCCGCAAGTCGCAGCAGCTACAGCCTATATCGAAATCATTCAACAGCATTCTGCGAAAGATCTGGATGATCAGCTGGCCTACTGGCAAAGTACGGTATGCGGCAACTTAGACCGCCTAGGCTTGCCTAAACCCCCTTATGGCTGTGGCTAATCAAACAAACGGCCATCCCAATTTTCATCAAGTACCGAGCTATCGAAGCTCGGTACTTTGCTTCTCTCTTTCAAGTGCCTGCATGAATAGCAAGAACGAGCTCTTAGATGCAGGAATGGGGAACAGACGGTGAAGCTCAAGAATAAGATGGATCATTCCATTTTCAAGGGGGGCCAGATTTGAAGGATTATCAAATCATCTGGAGGGGTCCGGTATTAGATGCTACGGGATATGGGACGGCTAGCAGAGAGTATATTTTAGCGCTGGATCGCCTTGGCTTCGACGTCAAAATCGAAGGCTACTCCTGGGGATATCCTTTCAAGGGGATGAACAAGAACATGAAAAGAAGGCTGCGCCAACTCATTGATAAGCCTTATGCAGCCAATAAGCGCAGCGTATTGATTATTCATTCTCCCGCGGGGTCCATCCGTCCTAAAAAAGATAGAAAAAAGCATGATTTTATGATCATCAACACGGTCTGGGAAACCACGAAGCTTCCTAATCAATGGGTCCCGATCATGAATGATTTTGATGCGGTGTGTGTGCCCTGCACGCAGAATATAGAAGCCATGAAAAACAGCGGCATTCGAATTCCCATGTTTCTGGTGCCGCATGGGTCCGAACCGAATAAGTATAAGCCGGACAACAAGAAATTCCGATTAAAGGAGGCGAAAGGGAAGTTTGTTTTTCTGTCCATATTTGACTTTCAGCACCGAAAAAATCCGGAAGCCTTATTAAAGGCTTATTGGGAAGAATTTTCTTGTGAAGACAATGTCATCTTGGTGATGAAAACGTATGGGGACAGAAGCGGAAGACAAAGAAAAAAAATAAACGAATTGAAGAAGAAACTAGGGATTGGAAGCAAAGCGGCACCCTTATATCTCATTCATGAAATCATAGATGAAACCAAACTAAAAGGACTTTATACACTGGGCAATGCGTTTGTACTTCCTTCCAGAGGGGAGGGAGTAGGGCTGCCCTATATCGAAGCATTATCAAGCGGTATTCCCGTCATCGCTACCGGTTGGGGAGGACAGATGGATTTCTTGAATAAAAGAAATGCTTTCTTGGTCAAATATAAACTGCGTCATCCAGGAATCAGTATGAATAACAAGAACGCCCTGGCACCCCTTTATCGTGAATCATTTGATGAAAAGGGGCAGCTATGGGCTGAAGCGGATATGAAGGATTTAAAAAAACAAATGAGATATGCCTATAACAACCCCGCTATTTGCAAACGGAAAGGGCGGCAAGGCCGGAAGGACATGCTTGAATTATCTTGGGAAAAAGCAGGCGCTGCCTTGAAACAGGCCATAGAAAAAGTGGTCCATTAGTTATTTTAGAATATGTTCAATTTCTGTCTTCATGCTCTTGGCAATTTTGGGCCAGGTATAATGTGCGTTGATATACTTTTGTCCGGCTGAAGAGATCGCCTTCAACCGTTTTCGGTCTTGGCTATATTTGTTCAGCTTTTTCGCAAAATCTTTTTTTTCCGCATTCACATAATGCTTCTTGTCGATTAAATTCAAGCCTCTGATTCCGAATGAAGTAGAGAAGAGGGGGATTCCCGATGACAAAAATTCAAGTGTTTTTAAATTAACGCCCGCACCCTTAAACATAGGATTAATAGCCAGGTCGGCATCTGTAAATAGTTTTATCTTTTGTTTGTGAGTTACTTTTCCTAACAAATGGACATTGGATTTTTTTATGTTTTTAAAGGGTTTGCAGCAGCTCCCGGCAATCATAAATTGAATCGTTGGACACTTGTCCGCCAGATGATGAATGATACATTCAACAGCTTCGATATTGGGGGGATAGTTCGCTCCAATAAACAAGGCTCTAGGATTTGCATGGGATGTTTTTTTGTTTATTATGATGTCTTTTGGATGGATACCGTTAGGTGCCAGTTTTACTTTATTGGGAGCTGCATCATACATGACACTGAAGCTGGCCCTTTCGATCTCGGATGTCGCAAACACCAAATCGGCGCATTCGATTAATTTCTTCTCCAGGTAATAAACGGTTTGAAGATATATTCTTGATGTACCGTCTTTCCAAATTTGGTTTGCCAATACATATTCGTGGTTGTGGCTATTATAAATTCTCGGCTTATTATCCAAACCTAAATAACGGTCATATCCAAGCAAATAAGGGGATTCGTGAATAATCAGATCGCTCGTCATATATAGAAGATCAAATTGTTTTTTATAAGATGTCGGGTGTTGCGAAAGCATCATATTTACGATCAATTCATGTTCATAAATCGATTTGCCGTTAAACAGCTTTTGTTTGATTTCCTTGTGCAAAGGGTCCCGATTCACTCGGTATTCCCTAAAATTAGGCGAATACGTAATCATTTCTCCCCTTTGTCTCTGCGTCTGGGACAATAATGTAGTGTCATAGTACCGCGAAAGCTCATGATAAACATGATAATATCTTAAAGTCCCCCCGCTTGTCGGAGGAAAAACGGTGGGGAAAAGGTTGAGGACCAGTATTTTTTTCATCTTGTTCCCACCACCCTTTGAAAAACCTTAAGGGTTTGAACGGCATTCCTTTCCCATGAGAACATTTTTGTCCGGGCCCTGCCTTTTCGTATTAACAGCTTTCGAGTATCGGGATGAAGCGCTTGCTGCATTTTTAAGGCAATATCTTCAGGTTTTTGAGGATCGAAGAACAAAGCGGCATCGCCAACGATTTCAGGAATGCTTCCTGCTTTAGAGCAAATAATGGGGGTTTGGGTATTCATCGCCTCGACTAAAGGGAAGCCAAATCCTTCAAAAAGAGAAGGAAAGACAAGAAAGCCGGCATTAAAATAAAGAAAAGGCATATCTTTGGGTGGAATATAGCCTAGGATCTTCACCTGTTTTTTTAAATCATGATCATTCAGAAATCGTACAAGGGTCCGGTAAGTCTTATTTTTGGGGTTGATATAACCCGTAAGAACAAGAGGAATTTTAATTTGGTGTCTGTCCCTAAGAATCAAGAGCGCTTTGAGAAGATTGAGATGGTTCTTGTGGGGGTTATAGCTTGCGGGATAGAATGCGTAATCGTCGGGCAAGTTGTATTTGGCTTTAATAGTTGCGCTGCGCTCATCGTGCCTTCGTTTATGGAAAAGATCTGATGCGTCAGGATAGATCGCATGAATTTTCTTTGCAGGAATGTGAAGATGTTCGGCAATCCCTTTTTTTGAAAACTTGGATACCGTAAGTACAGCCTGAATGCAGGGAGAAAATTTTTTATAGTACCGATTATTGGCTTCAAGTCCACCGTGAACGTATTCCGGGAATGAGGTATGGAGAACATCATGAATGGTAACGACGGTAGGAACCGGAACATGGGGGAGATACGATCTATGCAGAGGGCAGAACCATAGATCCACCCGGTGCTGGCGTATGGCTTTATACACGGCAGATGGATTGTCTAACCCTTTCTTGAGAATAACTTTCTTTATTTTTTCATGATCATCAGGAAATACGTCTTTGTGTCCATTAGTCAGAAAAAGGAAAATCTTTAATTTATCTCTTCTTTTAGCTAAATGAGCGATTAGATTTTTCAAGTATTGTTCAACGCCTCCGAACTTATCCTGTGAAAGATTCAAGAGGTTTACTCCGATTCGCATGGATGCCGCCCCCCAACTATCTATTATTGAGGATAATAGGTTTGTAATCTTTTGTTTTACAAACGGTAACCGAATGCTTCAAAAGGCGCTTATTGGTAACATTCCAGGTATGATGCCGAGGGCTGGATTTACGAATGCATACATAATCGTTCTTGTCTGTGGAGTAAATTCTAAAGTTCTCCTTTCTGCATTTTTTGACAAATAAAGTATCTTCGCCGCGATTTATTTTAGGGAATTTTATTTTGTTAAAAATCTTTTTTTTAAAAATCAAAGTGGCACCCTTAAGCCCCCTTCTTACGCGCTCTCTTTCATAGCCGGGAGAATATACGGCAAGGAGTTCCTTATTTTCAAAGTACATGTAAATCGACTTTTTTCCTATCAAATCAGCCTCTTTTCTTTTCATAAATTTCATCGAATTGATGAGATAACCGGGTGCATAGTAATCGTCATCGTCAAATTTTGCGATATAATCGTACTTTGCTTTTTTGATTCCATAATTCAAGCATTCACCCAGCGTTAACTTTTCCGGCAATTGATAGACGGAAACATGTTGCGAACGCTTCGCTCTTTCTACCCATTCACTTAAATTCATATCATCTTTGTTTAAGATAAGAATCAATTCTTTCTCCTTCCATTGTTGATGGTCATAATTGTTAAAAACATTATTCATAAGGCGCTGCCGCATCGTACAGCATAGGATCGAAATCATGAAGAAACCTCCTTAATCGGCTTAAACCGAAAGCAAAGCTGGAGGCCGACGCAATAATGGCCCCTGTTATTGCTTTTCCCGCATCATGAAGCACCTCGGCTAGAATCCTTCACAATAACATATGACGCATGACTCCTACTGGATTGGGTATTGAACGAGTAAATAGATTTGGCATCCCGTCCAGTTGTAATTGCGATGTATTGACAATGTAATTACGTGGAGTTATTATTCATTTATACAACGAGTTCAGGAGGTTATCGGAGTGGATACAAATTTGCAAATTCGCATTTCCAAGGATCTGAAGGAGAGCTTCCAGCATGCGGCAAAGGAAAACAATAAAGATGCCTCGTCCCTGGTGAGAGATTGGATTATTCAGTATGTGGCTGAGCATGAACGGGCGAATGAAAATACGGCAGTCGATCTGTATCGGGCTGGATACGAACTGCAGCAGGAGTTTGGAGGAAGAGAGAAGGTCAACAAGGAGTTAGTGAAGCAGCTTCAGGAATTTGCGCTGACGAACCAGAAGGAATTTACGCATCTGATCCTGTCCACCTACCTGGATCTGGACCTGACGGTTCCAGCGATTGTATCCAAAACATCCAACGGGTATGCCTTCTCCCAAATGTTTTTGTTGGGGTTAATCGGGGAAAAACCTAAGGAAGGATTCTAGTTAACCGGTAGCGGTCTCCTTTGTTCCCGGATTTCAACCTATCATTCTGATTTGGAGAAATCCGGGAACAGCTGCAATCGGAAGAACGTTTCTGCCTGAGCAGCAAGCTGTGTTAGAAGCAGCGGTTCAACTTCCTTTGTCGGTCTTATTTGATCGATCCCATGGATTGAATTTTGACGTCTGTTTTAACGTTCACTTCCGCTTCCGAGAAAACCTCGCCCCAGCGATCCTGAACTTTAAGCCAGTGGGGGTACTCATAGGCTCTGGCATATAGGCCGAATCCAATCGGATCGATTTTGGCGGTTTGGAATTTCTTGATCAATTGCATAAATTGTTGTTGCAGCTCGCTCTGAATTTCTTTCTCCAATTGCGGGGCTTTATATTTAACGTCATAGGGAAAGAGGCGTTCGTTCATCGCGATTCTCAACTTAACCTTCATATCGAATTTAAACTTGTCCTCCTTGTAGTCCGTTTTTGTCTTGACCGAAATGGTCAGAGGCGTAAAGCTCAGCATATTTTCATGAAAAATCCCCTTGCCCGGCTGGTCGGGAAGACCGATCGTAATCGTAAACACGCCGCCCTTTTCCTTTTGCAAGAGTCGCATCAATTTGGTTTCATCCGTCTTGATCTTCAGCTTGTATTTACCGGAATTGTCCAACAGTGCCGTGCCTGACACCTGAATCGTGCCGTCTTTCTTAAGCTCCGTCAGGTTGGGCGTTACTCCTTTCTCCATAAATTGACGATGAAGCTCTTGAAGCGTTGTCAGTACGCCTATATTTCGTTCCTCGGAGGTATCGATCAGCTTTGCCAAATAGATGGGGAGACGGGGTTTGTCCTTGGGATTGAACGTGACGATTTCCGAAACGGGACCGTCAACAAGAGCGATGCGGGATACGACCGTATTCTTGCCGTCTCTGTACATCGTATCGACCAGCGAGAACCAATCCTTGTGCTGAAGAAGACGCTTGCCTAGAAGCAGTACTTGAAGCTTGCCGCGGCTCGTTAGCGCGGTTACCGTGGCATCGAATTTTTCCCTTGACTCCCGAAGGGTGTCGGCAAAGACAACCGTTTTCTCTTCCTTCTCTTTCGCTTCTACGTTAAAGACCGGACTGGAGGACGAAAAAACAAGACGGTTCTCTTCATCGAGGTCAATGCCAACCAATAAGGTAAGCGAAATGTCCTCGATATTGATTTGATCCGCGCAGCCCGATAGGAGCGAAAGAGATAGCAGCATACTAATGAAAGAGATGCGTTTCATTGGGGATCCCTCCTTCGAAGTCGATCATAAATACGGGAATACAGGAGCAGAAACCAAGGCAATATGTAGGCAAAGCCTATTCCGAATTTACTTATGAGCTGCTGCGACTGCTGAAGCTGATTCCAGGATGGATGAAGCGCGACGGTAAGCGCGACAATCAGCAGAAAGAGGATGACGGCAAACGGCGCAGGACCTTCTTTTCCAAACAAATGACCGGTACTAAAGACCGCTCCGAACGTCATAGAGAGCCATGTCGTCGAAACGACAAACAGATAAAAAACCAGATAGATCATGTCGAATCGTTCGAGAAACCGCAATTCGATCACCTTCAGCAGGCTTAACAGCGGTTGATTATAGTTTGTGATATCGTCAGGGCTGTAAAAAGCAAAGCAAATCAGCGTGACTCCGAGATAATAGATGAGGGTCAACGTATTGGCAATGACGACTCCGCGAACGGCGAGCTGTTTTTTTTGCAAAAAAGGGTACAAAAAATAGACGATTTCAAAGCCGAAAAAAGAAAAAGCGGTTTCTTCCACTCCTTGAACGATCGGTCTCCACCCGTCTTTGAACAGCGGCAGCAAATGAATCCAGTGACTGTCTTTCAGGACGATCAGAAGAGTGAATGGCATCCATAACGTCATATAAAAGACAAGCTCGCTGTACCGGCCCAATATACGCAAACCGCTGCGGGCGACTAAATAGCCGGGGACAATCAATAAGATCATCACGACATAGTCGGAAGTCTGCGGCAAAAACCAGTGCTTGACGTATAGAACCCCAGAGGTAAGGACGGACCAGACGCCAAAGGCAAAATACAAAATAACCGGAATGAGGAGAGCCTTTCCGATAAATTTGCCGAACAGGCGAATCAATAGATCCGCCAACGTATCGTTCGGGAACTTCTTGAAAATTTGCACGATCGCAATGCTTGCGGCCACTGCGAAGCCCCAGCCGAGGAGCAGGGACATCCAGCCGTCCGTCCCCGCTTTCTCGGCCAAATTCTTGGGCAGAGAGAAGACCCCCGTTCCGATCTGAGTTCCGTGGATAATAAGAATAAACTGCATGTAAGTTATTTCGTTGAATGCATATTTTTTCATTGCTGATCCCTTTCCGGCGGGCCTTGCCTTGCGGATTGCACCGCTCTTGCGCTCTGGGGCCGCTTGTTCATCTTCCACAGCGGAAATCGGATGAATACATCCTTCATATCGGCAAAGCGCCATGGCGCTAACGGGCTGCCATACGGCGTGCCTAACGATTCAAGCGAAACGAAATGCGCAACCAAGGCCATCGCCCCGCATACCATTCCCACAATGCCGAACATCGAAGCAAGCAGCATCATCGGAAACCGCAGAAGCCGTATAGACGCACCGATATCATAGTTGGGGAAAATAAACGACGCTATGGCGGTCGAGGCTACCACGATGACCATAATGTTGCTGACGATCCCTGCTTGAACAGCCGCTTGTCCGATAATGATCCCGCCCACGATCCCGATCGTCTGGCCGATCGGCGTTGGCAGGCGGATTCCGGCTTCGCGCATCATTTCAAGCGTTAATTCCATCAGAATGGCTTCCAAAATCGGGGGAAACGGAACGCGGGTTCTCGTCTCGGCAATCGATATGAGAAGCTGCAGCGGAATCACTTCGTAATTGAACGAGATAAGCGAAATGTACGCAGCCGGCAGGAATAAAGCGATGAACAAGGCTAAGAACCGGAGAATCCGGATAAAAGAAGCGATCAGCCAGCGGCTGCCGTAATCGTCGACGCTTTGGAAGAAGGACACGAAGTTTACCGGCGCGATCAGCACGCTTGGCGACCGGTCCACGACGACAACGATCCTCCCTTGAAGGATATGAGAGGCTGCGGAATCCGGCCTTTCTGACAATATGAACTGCGGAAAAGGCGAATAAGGATTATCCTCGATGAATTCCGCCAGCTCGCCGGTATTTAAGATGGCATCGACGTCGATCTGCGCAATTCGCGTCTCCAGCTCCTTAAGAACTTCCGGATGGGCGACATCGGCCAAGTAGAGGACCGATACCTTTGATTTGCCGCGCTCGCCGATAGTGAATTCTTTTATTTTCAATTCCCGGCTTTGAATATACCGGCGAATTAACGCGATATTCTGGTAGCCTGATTCGACGAAGCCTTGATGCCCGCCCCGAAGGGCCGGCTCGATCTTGGTGTCTTCAACGGCTCGCTGCGGCCAGCCTTTCGTAGCGAAGATATAGGCTTTCGGATGACCGTCAATGAATAGAACGCTGTCCCCATGCAGAATGGCATCGTCGATGCTGCTCCACATCACGCCCGCCCGGCATTCCCCGACGCTTACCGCATTCAATATAAATTGCTGCTCCGAAGCGCCATGAATCAGTTCCCGCAGAATATGTTCTTGGATGGTTTGCTTATCGGCCAAGCCATCCAAGTATACAAGCGCCGCGGAAGCTCCGGAATGAACGATTTGAAAATGGCGGAAGACCAAGTCGGGAGCCAGACTAAACGACTGCTTCAGGCGATTGAGATTAGCGGATAATTCACGGTTTATCGGCGCCTTCTCCGTTATGTCTGCCTGGTTCGGCGCCTTCCGGTACTTGGAATTCCGGTTTCCCGTCAGTAACTTTATAAGCCAGAGCATGAACGAACCATCCTATCTTGATGAGTTGTATTTCGTGCATTGGATATATGTTGAATTCACCAATCAATTTAAGGATTAACATAAAGCAATCTATAGATACATGCTAGTGCGGACAGCGGCCGGAGGGGACGAATGATCGGGAGAGAGGGGGAATAGTAAATATAACAGCAAGCCTAGCAGCGGCAGCGCGCAGCTCCCAAGGTAGCGCGTTGCGCTGCATGACGGCGGTCGGTCGACCGCATGCGGAAGCGGTAGATGCGGTAGAATCTGCGGGGAATTTCCCAAAAAAACGGGATGCGGAAAAACCCTTCCTTGGCTGGCGGTGACTCGCACTGCCTTATGGAACCAAGGAAAGGTAGCCGGCGGTTGAAATTGAATATCTCTCTGAACAATGGCGACCGGTCTGTTCAAGAGCTCAAGCGGGTATCCGGATAAATTCCAGTGTGAAGCTAATTCATTCGCGAAAGCAAGCGGCCCTAACTGCCTGGCAATGCTGCTCTAAGCGGCCCTTGCAGATTTTCGCACCGCGCGCAGCTTCCAGCGCGCGGTGGTTCACCGCATGTCGGCGGTTGGTCGACCCCATGCGAATGTGTTGTACAACTTACAACAATTTTGCATTATTCTGCTCCATCGGGCCGAATTATTGTACGTTATACAACAATCTGGATATGATTTCGTGAAATAGTCTTTATAGTGGAGAGATTGTTGTAGAAAATACAACAATATTGGTGCTGCAACCGCTTCAGCCCGTGCAAAGTTGCAGAATATACAACAATAATCGTTTCGTGACGTATACCGTATTCCTGTCGGCGTCATGTTAGGGCGCTATGGCGGAGAAGGGCGAATCGTTCAGAAGAAGCGTCAGCGCCTGCCATTGCTGCCGGATATCAACCGCGGGAGGAAGACATTAGCCTGAGCAGTTCTTCTGCAGCATTAAGCGCCGCTTTCCGTCGTGATTAGCGTAATTTTCCTCGTTTGAAGGATGTCGACAAATACCGGAGAAGGTGTCCGGTCGGTTACGACAGTCGATATAGGACTGAAATCGGATATTTGGAACAGCGTTTCCGAATGGTCGAATTTGCTGTGATCCACGATCACGATCGGTTCTCTGGTCGAGTTAATCATCGCCTTGCGGATTGCGGCTTCGTCCGCCGTTAAATCCCTCAGCCCCTCCACGATGATGCCTTTGGGCGAGATGAACGTTTTGGACGTCTTCAGATTGCTGATGAAGGCTTCTCCCAGCGGTCCGTTGAACGAATTGGTAGACGGATTATATAGACCCGGGATGGCATACAGCCGGATTCCGGGAGCAAGCTTCAATTGGTTAATGATCGGCAAGGAGTTCGTAATGACCGTGATATTCAGCTCCGGATTCAACTGGGAAGCCAGAATGATGCTCGTCGCGCTCGAATCGAGAAATATCGTATCGCCTGGCACGATCAGCTCGGCTGCTTTCTTGGTGATCGCAAGCTTCGCCTCAAGCAGCGGGGTGTCGGGCAGAACCGATTCCGCTTGCGGAGGCGTCTTCTCGATGATGGCAGCGCCTCCATGAAGCCGTTCAATCTTCTCTTCACTCTCCAGAAAGTCGAGATCGCTGCGCAGGGTTACCTCCGAAACGTGAAAGACCTCTTTCAGCTCCGATATCTTTACGGTTTTCCTATCGAAAATAAACTGATAAATTTCCTGCCGTCTCTGGTACGTTTTCATACGGACACCTCTTTTACTTATTGAAAGCAATAGCTAGCTGTGAACAACCGGGGGTTCTCCGACTGTCATTTTCATATTGTAGCATAAGCTGGAAAATAAATAAATAAATTCGAAAGATAAAGCCAAATGGAACCTTCGAAAAAAAATATATAAACGGAATTTCGAAAACAATATTTACGAAAATCGGTTTTATTGCTATTATCTTTAGTGTGGATTACCAAAACCATCCTTTTAAAAGAAAATGTACCTTTCGATTTGTTTTATTTTCGAAAGTTTAACGGAAGAGGTGACGAGATGGGGTAATGGAGGATTACTTGAAGGCGATTGTATCGCAGCTGCACCAAATCGAGCGGACACAAAGCGGTGCAATGGAGAAGACGGCAGCCCTGTTGGCCCAGACGATTAGCCGCAAAAACTCGGTCTATATCTTCGGCTGCTCCCATTCCAGTATTATGGCTCAAGAAATGTTCTATCGGGCCGGCGGCTTCGCCTTGATCAATCCGATCTTTGCTCCGGGGCTGACGCTGGAAACTCCGCCTGTCACACGTACGACGAGATTCGAGCGAATTGCCGGCGTCGCGGAAGCCGTATTGCGCGAATCGCCCATTACATCCGGAGATACGCTCATTATATGCTCCATATCCGGCCGTAATATCGTTCCGGTTGAGATGGCCGAATATGCGAGAGAGAACGGTATCTCTACGGTGGCGGTCACCAGCGTCGCCTATGCCGAATCCGTAGAGAGCAGACATCCGAGCGGAAAGAAGCTGCACGAGCTGGCCGACCTCGTATTAGATTGCTGCTCGGTGCCCGGAGACGCCGTCCTGGACATTGAAGGTCTGCCTGTCAAGACGGCTGCAACATCGACGATCACGAGCATCGCCATGCTTCATCCGGTCATGGCCAGAACGATCGAGCTGTTGATCGAAGCCGGTCATGCCGCACCTGTGTTCCTGAGCGCGAATGTCGATCAAGGAGACCGGCATAACGCCAGATTGCTAAGCGAATACCGGGATCAGATTCATTATTTGTGAAGCGTGTAGCCAAGCCATTACATTCGTAAACAGAAGGGTTGATCCATACTATGTTAGCTAACGAACTCTTAGTTGTATACCGACAGTTAATTGATTCCATCGAACAGGAACAGCTGCAGATGATCAACAGGGTTGCCGAGCTCGCTGCGCAATCGGTAGCGGCCGGCGGCTCCGTATACATTCATGACCGCGGCCATCTGCTGAACTACGAATTGTTCCACCGATCGGGAGGCTTGGCATTGCTCAAACATCTGAACATGTCCCCCGTTACCGGCGAAGGCGTGCAGGGGGAACTGGATGCGGCTGCTGCTACGATTCCTGCGTCACCGATTCGCAAGGGAGATATCCTTATTCTCGGCTCCGTCTCCGGACGCGCGGCCTCCGTCGTCGAGCTGGCACGGCAAGCGCGGGATCACGGTATCGTAACCGTTGCGCTCACCGCGGTCGACTACACCTCGCAGACGCCGTCGCTGCATCCGAGCGGGAAACGGCTGTTCGAGGTCTGCGAGCACGTTCTGGACATCATGACGCTTAAGGGCGATGCGGCATTGGAAGCGGAAGGGATGGAGGAGAAGATATTGCCGACTTCCGGCGTAACCTCGGCAGTGGTCAGCTGGTGCTTCATCGCGCAGCTTATCGAGAGTTTGCTGGCGAAGGGCATTGCGCCGTCGGTGTACCGGAGTGTCAGCATGCCGGGCGGAATGGAACAGATCGAGGCGACGAATAAGCGGTTCCAAGAACTGGGGTACTAATTGGGGGTATTGCATTGTCGCAGATCATGATGAGTATCGAGAGCGGAGGCAGCAAGACGATATGCCTGCTTCAAACTCAGGATGGCCAATTGCTGGGCTGGGGACTCGGAGGACCTACCCATCATCTGCCTGATGAGCAAGCTGCTCAATCCTTCGAACAAGCCGTAACGATGGCTATGGACAGCAGCGGTCTAGCAGGTTCCCAAATTTCGCTTGTTTCTTATTCGCAGCTCGGCAAATATGAAGCGCTGCTGTCAGCGCTAGCACAGAGGGAAGTGGCAGCCGCCAAATTATATTTGGACGATCCGACGGTAGCGCTGGTCGGGGCGCTGTGCAGCGAATGGGGTGTTGTCGCATTGAGCGGTACCGGATCGTTCGCCTATGGCAGAAACCGGCAAGGCGAAACAATGCTGGTCGGCGGATTAGGGGATATTCTCGGTGATGATGGAAGCGGTTACGAGATCGGGCTATGCGGACTGCGTGCGGCACTCCGGCACTTGGAGGGCTGGGAAGAGGAGACGATGCTTGCGGCGGAGATTTGCAGGGAATGGGGGATAACCGAGTTTCCCCGTGAAGCCCCGTACATGAATCCCGCCTCTCGTACAATCGCGAACCAAGCGTTTCAATTTATGCCTGACCGTTACCGCCATATGATTGCGAATCTCTGCCGGGTCGTCGCCAGATGCGCCCGCATGGGCGATCCCATCTCGATTGCGATTATTCAACAAGCCGGCCGGAAGCTTGCCTGTCAGGTAACGGCCGTGTGCGACCGGATGGATATGGGCAACGAGCCCATTCCAATCGGGTACGCGGGCGGCTCCTGGCGGATCGGCGAGCTGCTGCTGGATTCGTTTAGCGAAACGCTGGAGCATAGGATGAAGAAAAGCTACCGCTTGATTCCGCAATCGCTGGAACCGGTGTTTGGCGTGTTTCTGGGCACATTGCGTCATATGGACGTATCGTGGGACGGGGAACTGATATCGCGCTTAAAGCGCGATAACGATTTCGTTAAGCAAGCCATAACGGCATAAGCTGACGATTAGGCGATCAATATGTGTTGGAGGCTCGTGGACTATGGGGAATGTCAAATTTCATCATGTGTATAAATACTACAAAGGTGAGCCTGTCCCATCGGTTAATGACTTCCATCTGGACGTTGCCGACGGCGAATTTCTGGTGCTGGTCGGACCTTCCGGCTGCGGAAAGTCGACGACGCTCCGAATGTTGGCGGGACTTGAAGAGGTGTCGAAGGGAGACATCTACATCGATGGGAAGTTCACGAATTTCGTCTCCCCGAAGGATCGGGATATTGCCATGGTATTCCAAAACTATGCCTTATACCCGAATTTATCGGTTTACGAGAATATGGCGCTTGGCTTGCAGCTGCGCAAGGTAGCGAAGCATGAGATCGAGCTGAGGGTGAACCGATCTGCGAAGATGCTGGAAATCTCCCATCTGCTGAGCAAGAAGCCAAACCAGCTCTCAGGCGGCCAGAAGCAGAGGGTCGCGTTAGGGAGAGCGCTCGTTCGCGAGCCGAAAGCGTTCCTGATGGATGAACCGCTGTCCAATCTGGATGCAAAGCTGCGGACGCAGACGCGGACGGAAATCATCAAGATGCATAGTCAGCTGCAGACGACATTCGTCTACGTGACGCATGATCAGACGGAAGCGATGACGATGGGAACGCGGATCGTGGTCATGAAGGACGGCAAGATTCAGCAGGTAGCTCCACCGCAGCAATTGTACGACGAGCCACGCAATCTCTTCGTAGCCGGATTTATAGGCACGCCTCAGATGAATTTCCTGCACGGGGCGGTCGCTTCGCAGGACGGCGTCTATTATTTCGAGACCAAGCGTCTCAAGCTCCGCATTCCCGAATTCTATTATCCCCGCTTCGAATCGTCAGGAGCGAACCTGAGGCAGATCGTGCTCGGACTCCGGCCGGAGCATGTCGTATGCGAGAATGATGCATCCGAAGGGTGGGCGGATTGGCAGATCGGCGCGTCGGTGGACATGAAGGAGCCGATGGGCTCCGATACGTATCTATACGCGAAGGTGGGCGAAGAGACGCTGATTGCCCGGACGGAGGCGCATACGCCGATAAGAGTAGGCGACTCGATCAAGCTGGCGCTGCAAATGGACAAAGCTCATTTCTTCGACTGGGAGAACGGCGATTCGCTGCGCGTTCCGGGGGAACGGGCATGAAGAGGCGGCTGACGCGCAGAGGCTTGATAGCTATTATATGGGGCGCCGTGCTGTTAGGCATCGGATTGTTGCTATTCGGACGCGGATGGCTGCAGGACGAAGAAGCTTTTATAACGATTGATGTAAGCGCTATCCCGATGAATTCGGCTGCCACTGATCACGAAGCGCCTCTGTCCTATATTCAATGGCTGAAGAGCGATTCCATCACGGAGCTGAAGCAAATTCCGGCAGACGATAGTGCGGTGTCCATTCAGGCTTACGACTACGCTGCGGTATCGGCGGATGCGGTCATTCGGCGTGTTGAAGACGAAGAGCGGAGCGAGCCGGTCATCGAATGGGAGAATGCTTCGGGCTGGCTGGAATGGGAAATCGATGTGTCTCAGGATGGACTCTATGAGCTGTTCGTCGATTACGCTCCACTGAAGGGCAGCTTCGCTTCGATCGTGCGGGGTATTCAGATTGATGGAGCGTACCCGTTCGATGAAGCGGAGCGCATCGTGCTCGACCGCTCTTGGAAGGATGGCAAGACGCCGTACGACAAGAATCAGATCGGCAATGAAATTCGTCCGGTGCAGCAGGAAATCGCCGGATGGCGGACCAGGCAGGCTGCCGATTATGGCGTGTCCTCGGAGCCGTTATTATGGCCGCTCACGAAAGGGCGCCATACGATCCGGATGACCGGAGGAAGAGAACCGGTGGCGATCCATGCCTTAACATTCGCCGCATCGAAGCCAATACCGTCATATGCGGATTACCGGAAGACCTATGAAGGATTGGCCGGAGGGCAGGATCCGAAGTGGTTTGAGCTGTTCGAGGCGGAGCGGTTCGCCGCGAAGTCCGCGATCGGCATCCAAACGCAGAGCGTTGCCGAGCCGTACGCATCTCCAGACCCGAAGGGGCGGCTCGTCTATAACACGCTGGGCGGAGACCGGTGGCAGACGGCGGGCGAATGGGTGGAGTGGGACATTGCGGTGCCGGAAGACGGCCTGTACGCCATCGACCTCAAATATCTTCAAGGTTATAACGGCAAGGCGAATGCTTACCGGACCCTTACGATTGACGGGGCTGTGCCCTTCCGTGAGATGCTCCATTATTCCTTGAAAGCCAACGACAATCTGGAAATCGGGACGATCGCGGACCCAGACGGACAGCCCTACCGCTTCTACCTCACGAAGGGTACGCACAGGCTTCGGCTTATCGCCGACGCCAGTACGGTCAAGCCGGCCGTCATCGCACTGCAGCAGAAGGTGAAGGAGATCGCTGCCATTGACCGGGATATCCGCATCATCACCGGCAATTACGGCATGGGTTCATCGATGAACCTCGACACGGGACGCACGTGGGAAATCAAGACCTATGATCCGGATATCGATACGAAGCTTGCACGGATTATTGAAGACTTGAAGAAGATCCGCGATTACGTTAACGGTTTGAACCAGCATGTGACCGATCCGACGACGGCCATCAGCTCGGCAGTCCATAATTTGGAAGAGCTGTTGGACGATGTGAATGAAATTCCTAATAAAGTGCAGCTGCTATCGGACATTCAAGCGAGCCTGGGCACATGGATGAAGCCGATGGAGAGTCAAGCCCTTCAGCTCGATTACATCGTCGTTCGTTCTCCGGAGGCCAAGCCGGGCTTGAAGGAGCCGGGTACATGGGACCGAATTCGCTACAGCACAGTAAACTTTGGGCGCACCTTTTTCCAGACCTATGACTTGAAAGACGTGAACGAAGAGGACGCGATCACCGTCTGGGTGCAGCGGGGCAGAGACTACGTCGACCTGCTCCAGAAGCAGATCGAGCAGGACTTTACCCCGAGTACAGGGATTAAAGTGAACGTTAACCTGATGCCGAATCCGAATGTGCTGATGCTCGGCAATGCGGCTGGCGATCAGCCTGACGTCGCGCTTGGCGTAGGCATGGAGATGCCCGTTGATTTCGCCATGCGCGGAGCTTCGGCGGACTTGACCCGGTTCGATGGATTCGCCGAGGTCGAGCAGCGGTTTAATCCCGGCGTCATGCGGTCTTACAAATTCGACGGCGGCACGTATGCCTTGCCCGAGACACAATCGTTCATGGCTTTGTTCTATCGCACGGATGTGCTGGAGCAGCTGAACCTGACGCCTCCCGATACATGGGAAGACGTCATGCGGATGCTTCCGACGCTGCAGGATAACGGCAAGACGTTCTTCTATCCGGCCAAAGAGTTCGCGATGCCCTTCTATCAGCATGGCACGGAGTTCTATACGCCCGACGGGATGAATGCGAAGCTGAATGACAACCCATCCATCACGGCATTCAAGCAGTGGACCGATTGGTTCAGCAAGTACGATCTGCCCAAAGATGTGCCGGCGTTCTTCAACCACTTCCGCTTCGGCGATATTCCAATCGGAATAGCGGATTTCAATACGTATATCCAGCTGCAGGTTGCGGCACCGGAGATTATGGGACGATGGAAGATGGCGCCTCTGCCGGGAATTAAACAGCCTGACGGATCGGTGGCACGCTGGTCCATGCAGCCGACCCAGTCTGCGATGATCATGAAGAACAGCGAGAATCAGGAGCGGGCATGGACGTTCCTGCAGTGGTGGACATCTGCCGGTGTGCAGGCTCAATACGCCAATGATATTGAATCGTTCGCGGGAATCGAATACCGATGGAATACCGCCAATATCGAAGCGATGAAGCTGCTGCCATGGCCCTCCGAAGATTTGGCCGTCCTGACGGAACAGTCCCGCTGGGCCAAAAATATGCCTTATGTGCCCGGATATTACTTTCTGGGGCGCGAAATGGACTTCGCCTGGAACAATACGGTTATTAGCCGTATGGCGCCGCAGGAGGCGCTGGAGAAATCGGCGGTCTCGCTGCAGCGGGAGATGGTCCGCAAGCAGGAGGAGCTGGGCTTCGGCCCGGAGACGGATATGCATGTTCCGCCGCATAACAAACCATACGAGGGGAGTGCGCCATGAAGCAATTAAATACGGAGCTTACTGCCGAAGGGGGAGCCGTTCCCGGCGGCATCGCGATGCGTCCGGCACCTGGCGAACCGGCCGCTCCCCGGGCGCTGCGAAGATTGCGGCAGTTCTTCCGGGAGTGCTGGCGGGACCGGATGTCATATCTCTTTCTGGCCCCTTTCATGCTTGCATTCTCATGCTTTATTCTCATTCCGGTGTTCATGGCCGCTCTGCTGAGCGTAACGTCGTTTAACGGCTTCGCCTTCCCGAAGTTTATCGGGGTGAACAACTTCATTGCGCTATTAACGCAGGATATTATCTTCATGAAATACACGCTGCCGAATACGTTCAAATTCGCGATTATCGTCGGTCCGGGCGGATATATTCTTTCCTTTATATTCGCATGGCTGATCCACCAGCTGCCGAAGGGGCTGCGCGATTATTTCACGCTGGCCTTGTATGCCCCGTCCATGGCGGGCGGCGTTGCTCTGTCCGTCATATGGATCGCTGCATTCAGCGGAGACAGGGTCGGATATTTGAACAATATTCTGTTAAAGTTCGGCATGATTGAATCGCCGCAGCTGTGGCTGCAGGATCCCAAATATTTAATGACCATTATGATCGTCGTGACGCTGTGGTCGAGCATGGGGGTCGGCTTCCTCGCCATGCTTGGCGGACTGCAGACGGTTAACACCGAGTTATATGAAGCCGGACGAATCGACGGCATTAAGAACAGGCTCCAGGAAGTGTACTACATTACGGTTCCGTCCATGAAGCCGCAGATGCTGTTCAGCGCCGTCATGGCGATCGTCGGCACGCTCAAGGCCGGGTCCATCTCTACACAGCTTACGGGACTGCAGATTACCCCCGGCTATTCCGGACATCTCATGACGAACCATATCGACGACTACGCGTTCCTGCGATATGAATGGGGCTACGCCTCGGCTGTTTCCGTCGTCCTGCTGCTTATCTCGTTCTTGATCATGCGATTCTGTTACCGGCTGTTTGCGGTGAAAGAGGGGGAGTGACAATGGGAAACCTTGCATCAGAACGTATCGGCACAACCGTTGAGGCTCTCCCGTACCCCAAGCGTCTGACGGGCCGGTTACGGCGCTTGCGCAAGCAGGTCTCTTGGTTTCAGGTTACGCTCATCGTGTTTCTTACCGGCATTGGATTGTTCATGCTGCTGCCGATCATCTTTCTATTTAATAATGCGTTCAAACCGCTCAACGAGCTGTTTCTGTTTCCGCCCACGATTTGGGTTAAGGCACCGACGATGCGCAATTTCGAACGGCTGTTTCTTCATTCGGCAGCGGGCGTCGTGCCGTTCACAAGATATTTGTTCAACAGCGTCATCGTTGTGGCGCTCACGCTCGTCAGTGTCATTCTTGCGAGTACGATGGCCGGCTATGTGCTTGCCAAGCATCGGTTTCATTTCAAGACGCTTGTCATGTCACTGATCATGATTTCGCTCATGTTCGCACCGGAGACGGTTTCGATTCCGCGCTACATTATTGTCAGCGGGCTCGGCATGACGAACACGTATTTTGCCCATATCCTGCCTTTTATCGCGTCGCCTGTGGCGGTGTTTCTCATGAAGCAGTTCATTGACCAGGTTCCCGACGCGCTGATTGAAGCAGCCAAGCTGGACGGTGCAGGGGATATGTTCATCTTCACCCGCATCATTATTCCACTTATCGCACCGGCGGTTGCGACGATTTCCATCATTACGTTCCAGGCGGTGTACCTGGATATCGAAGGCTCTTCCTTGTATACGCAGAAGGAAACGATGAAGACCCTTGCGTATTACGTGTCGAGTTTGACGGCCAATCTGCAGAACAGCGTGGCCGGACAAAGCATTGCGGCTGCATGCGCGCTGCTGATGTTTATCCCGAACCTGGTCATGTTCCTGCTGTTCCAGCGGAAGATGATCCAAACGATGCTGCATTCGGGTGTGAAATAACGTGGGGGGAAGAGAGAGGATGAGGCTAAGATACCGGTATAATCGTCCGTTCCCCATCGCGCTGCTGCTGATCGGCATCCTTGGCTTGTTCTTTCCGGGCGCCGCATCAGCCAAATTGCCGTATAACACCTGGTTTAACGATCAGCAGACAGGGCGGATGATTACGACGCAGCCGTTGTATGTCCCGGATACCATCATCGGCTGGGACGGCTTCGAGATCCCCTTGTCCGCGCCAAGCGATCTGTACATAACGGAGAACAACCGCGTGTACGTGGCCGATACGGGCAACAACCGGATCGTCGAGCTGGATGGGGAAGGCAAGTTTGTGCGCGAAATCGGGGATGCCGACGGAGATGGCAGGTTGAACCAGCCGCTTGGGGTATTCGTGACGAAAGACGATACGGTCTATGTGGCGGATACCGGGAATAACCGGATCGCGGTATTCGACAAAGACGGCAGGTTCGAGCGGGCTTACGGCAAGCCGGAATCGCCGCTTATACCGCAGGAATACTTCTTCGTTCCGAGCAAGATTATTGTAGATATCCGTGGCGTCATGTACATCGTCGTGAAGGATTCCTATCAAGGGCTGATGCGGTTAGACGAGAACGGTAAGTTCACGGGCTTCTTCGGGGCGAACAAGACGCAGCTCTCGTGGCTTGACCGTATGAAGCGGGCCGTATTGAACAAGAATCAGCTGAGCAAGGAAATCGCCAAGCGGCCGGGTTCCATTGAGAATGTGGCGCTTACGGGCGACGGCTTTCTTGTGACGGCAAGCTCCGGCTTAAGCGACGGACAATTAAAGAGGCTGAATGCCGGCGGGACGGATGCGTTTCAGAACAAGAGGTTTAACGAGTTTCAGCTCTCGGATGCCGCAGTCGACCGGAATAACTTTCTGTATGGCGTTAATCGCGAGCACGGGGAAATATCGATCTACGATCCGCAGGGAAGCGTGCTGTTCTATTTCGGCGATACGGATAAAACGGTCCATCAGCTCGGCATTCTCAGCTATCCGTCCTCGCTGGCGGTCAGCGGCGACAATAAGCTGTGGGTAGCGGACAGCGCAGCGAATACGATCCAAGTATTCAAGCGTACCGCATTCGGCGAAGCGTTCCTCACGGCGGCGAAGCTCTATTACGAAGGCCGTTATGCGGAAAGCAAGCCTTATTGGGAAGAGGTCGCCAAGCAGAACGGAATGATTAACCTGACCTTTGAAGGTCTTGGCAAGATATCGCTGCATGACAAACAATATGAGACAGCGATGGCTCAATTCGAAGACGCCTATAATGCGGCTGGTTATTCCGAAGCATTCTGGAGCCTGCGTTTCGCCTGGATCAAGCAGTACTTTCTATACGCCGTGGTCGTGTTGGCGCTGGCATTATGGGGCGGACGGCTGCTGCAGCGCAGGATGGCCGTATACGCGCAGGGCCGGTCATGGCCGCCGCTTACGGTCCGGTACGGGCGAGAATTGAGGGATGCGATCTATACCATGTTCCATCCGTACGAAGGCTTCTACCGATTGAAGGAACGGAAGATCTCTTGGGTCGTTCTGGCTCTTATTGTCGTGCTTGCCGGCGGAATCAGACTGATCTCAGTCTATGGAATGGGCTTTATCTTCCATCCCTATGATCTCAGCCGGGTGAACCTGGCGATGTCGATGGCGACGCTGTTTGCGCCTTGGGCGACCTGGATCGCAGCGAACTATCTGGTCAGCGCCGTGAAGGGCGGAGAAGGGCGGCTGCGCGAGGTGCTTCAGGCGAGCGCATTCGCGCTTGTGCCCTACATCGTGCTTATGATACCCGTCATCCTGTTCTCTCATATCGTCGTTCTGGAAGAGCGGATTCTCGTGGATTCCATCGAACAAATCTACTGGATATGGATGATGGCGATGTTCTTCATCATGACGCAGGTCATTCATAACTTCGATTTTCTGGAAACGGTGAAGAATGTGCTGATTACCATATTTACCATTGCGGTCATCTGGATTTTCATCGTCATCATCGCGGGGCTCGGCTACAACCTGTTCGACTTCGCGTACCAGATTTTCCGGGAGGTGACCTAAAGGTGCCCAAAGTAGAATTGCCGCAAGGATCTGCTGGCGCAGGGCGGCACAGCAGGACCGGCCGGCTGTGGCCGCAGGGCAAGCGGGGCAGGATCATCGTGCTGGCAGCAGGCGTGTGTGCCGCTGTATTGATCGTCACGGCGATTGCTGTTGCGAGCCGGCCGTCGTTACCCGCCCTATCGGAGATGGAGATTCAGATGCCGGAGCGGACCTTCTTCCCGGTTTATCAGGATGCGGCCTGGAGTCCGGGCCCCGCGGATGCGCTGGGCTTCGCCGAAGCGGCCGACAATGGGAAGTTCACGCTGCTGGTCGAGCCGGGCACGGGTCAAATCGCCGTGCGCGACCGCAGCAGCGGGTATTTGTGGCGGAGCAATCCGCCTGCAGACCAGCTGGAGACAGAAACGGTGAAGGGTCTGCAGCTGTCGAACCTGCAATCGCCCTTTATTCTGGAATACGTCACGACGGGGAATACGCAGCGCAGTATGACAAACGCGCTTGAGCCAAAGCCGGGCATTCGCTACGACACGTTCAATAAGGGGCTTCAGGCGTCATATGCCTATCCGGAGCTGCAGCTTTCCTTCGTTATTCAATACGAGCTGACGGACAGCGGACTTGAAGTAAGCATTCCAACCCAGGGCATTGAAGAACAAGGAGAGAACCGGCTGTTGGCGCTCAATGTGCTGCCGTTCTTCGGAGCCGTATCCGCAGCGGAGGACGAGGGCTACATGTTCGTGCCGGACGGTCCGGGAGGCTTGATCCGCTTCGATAAGAAACGGCTTGCGGGCGGCGTCCGGTATGATTATCCCATCTACGGCGACGAAATCGCCAATGCCAAGGCGCCGTCGGTTCCCCGCGAGCAGATCGGTTACCCGGTGTTCGGTCTGAAGCGGGGGGATCATGCCTACGCCGCCATTGTAAAGGAAGGCAAATATACGACATGGGTCAAAGCGATGCCGGCGGGTATTGTGTCGGGCTATCACGCGGTAAGCGCGAACTTCGTGTACCGTGAGGAGTACCCGCGGAGAGTGAGCCGTCTCGGTGCGCCGATCAACACGATGCAGAAGGATAGAGTCAACCGCGACCGCCGAGTCGAATATCGACTGTTATCCGGCGATGAGGCGAATTACGCCGGGATGGCGCATGCGTACCGCAGCTATCTGGAAGAGTCCGGCATGCTCGGCAAGCCGCTTGAAGCGGTCGAGCACGTACCGCTGCAGCTGGCCGTCCTCGGGGGCGCCGCGAAGGATACGTCCGGCGGCCTGCGCTACGTGCCGATGACAACGTTCAAGCAAGCAGAGGGGATGGTGGAGGAGCTCGCTGCAAGCGGAGTGCAGAAGCTGAGGCTCATCTATAACGGCTGGCAGCAGGACGGATATGTCGAATCCGATAACCGGTTTCCGGTCGAAGCGGAGCTCGGGGGAGAAAGCGGGGCCGCCCGTCTGATCCAAGCGGTGCACGACAAGGGAGGCGAGATGTGGTTTGCCGATAACATCGCGGTCATGCACCCCGATCAAGCGGATGTTTCCGCGAAGACCGAAGGCATGCGAGGAGTCGACGGTACCGTAGTCTTTAACCGGAAAGGGCAATTTATGCTTAATCCGCAGACTTCCGTACGGGCCGCCAAGAATACAGTCGACCGGTTCGCGGCATTGGGCGCGGATGGCTTGCTGGTCGATGGGCCCGGCAAAACCGTGTTCCGCGATTACAACAGCGGGCAGGCGGTAGAACGGGAAGATACCGCTCATCTGTATCAATCGTTTCTGGGGTACGTGCAGGAACGATTCCCGCTCGCCGGTACGGTCCAAGGCAATGATTATGCGCTGCGGAACATCGATTTGATTATCGAACTGCCGACGAACTCCAGCTACGATGTCATCATCGACGAGACGGTGCCGTTCTACCCGATTGCCGTCCACGGCTCCGTCGCGTATACGGCGGCACCCGGCAATTTGCGCCAGATGAGCGATGAAGAGCTGCTGCGCGCGATCGAATATGGAGCGGTTCCCTATTACATCCTGACGGACGCGCCGAGCCGCCGATTGATCGGCACGAGCTATGACAACAAGCTCTATAGCAGCGAATTTGCAGTCTGGAAAGACCGGGTGGCGGAGGAATACAAGAAATTCGACCAGTTGGCCCATGTCTACAACCAGCGCATACGCGGTCATCGGAAGCTCAATGATTATGTTTTTGTTACGACATATGAGGATGGCACGGAAGTAACGGTGGATTACAAAGCCAATCGGTTCGATGTGGCGAAGGGGGCGGCAAGATGAACACGGATTCAGGCAATGTCGTGAAGTCTGGCGGCATATCGATGCATTCGGCCGAGACCTCGCCCCTTAGCGGCGGCAGCCGGATGGACGACAAGCAGCGCCGCAGACGCTATTTTCTATACCGCTGGAAAGATTATGGCGTCGGATATTTGTTTATGCTCCCATGGATGATCGGGTTCGCGGTGCTTGTTGCGTTTCCCGTCGGCTGGTCGCTATTCAACAGCTTCAACAAAGTGCGCATTACGCCGGAAGGCTTCAAGTTCGAATGGGTCGGCATCGACAATTACAGAAGAGCGTTCGTCGAAGACAATATTTATTCAATCCAGCTCATTACCTATTTTCAAGAAATGCTGCTGATGATTCCACTGATTCTGATCTTCTCGTTCTTCGTATCGCTGCTGTTGAACCAGAAGTTTCCCGGGCGCACATTGGTGCGGGCGGTCTTCTTCCTGCCGGTCATATTCGCCACCGGCCAGGTGCTGACGGAGCTGTTCGTCCAAGGCGCAGGCAAGCTCCCGTTCATCGAGCAGTACAATCTGGAAGGGCTTGTGAGGGAAAATGTCGGTCCGCGAATTGCCGAACCGATGCTGGCCGTATTGAGCAAGGCGGTTATTATTCTGTGGTATTCCGGGGTGCAGATTCTGATCTTCATCGCCGGGTTCCAGACGATTCCGAGAACCATCTACGAAGCTGTCCGGATCGACGGGGCATCGCCGTGGGAGAGCTTCTGGAAAATTACGCTGCCCGCGATGGTGCCGTTTATCGGGTTGAATGCGGTGTTTACGATCGTCGATCTGTTCACTTTTCCGTTCAATCCGGTAATGGATCATGTCCGGGCCAATATGTTCAAGCCGGCCACCGGCTACGGTTACGCAAGCGCCCTGGCATGGATTTATTTCGCCATCATCATCGCGCTGCTTGCCATCGTTCTCTGGATTACGTACCGGGCGGCCAAGGGAAGGAGGGAGATGCGGTGAAGGGCGACGGATTAGCAGCAAGGGCCAATGAGGCCATTAGCCGGCTGAAGCAGGACTCCGGGCATGTTCTCGGCAGCCGCAAAGCGCAGCAAGTGAGGAAAATGCTGGTCGGCCAGCATGTCAATGACGGCTGGATCGCCAAGATCGTCATTCTGCTGCTGCTGGCGGTCATCGGATTTCTGTACTTGCAGCCCGTATTTTATATGATATCGACGATGCTGAAGACGGTCAGCGATTTGATCGATCCGGTTGTGCAATGGATTCCGCGTACGGTCAACTGGCAGAATCTCAGCGATGCCTGGCGAGGCTTGCGTTATCCGGAGGCGTTTGCGAACACGCTGACAATCGCGCTCGTCTGCTCGGTGGCGCAGGTCTGCTCCTGTGCCGTTACCGGCTATGCGTTGGCACGGCTTAAGTTTCCGGGTCGGAATCTCGCATTCTTTCTCATTATCGTTACGTTTCTCATTCCGCCGCAGATTACGATGATTCCGCTGTATGCGATCTACGGCAAGCTCGGCTGGCTGAATACGCCGCTGGTCTTCTTCATTCCTGCCATATTCGCGCAAGGCTTGCGGGGGGCCTTGTTCATCATCATCTTCCGGCAGTTCTTCCTCACGCAGCCGAAGGCTCTGGAGGAAGCGGCCAAGATCGACGGGGCTTCGTCCTTCCGGTTGTTCTTCCGCATCATGCTGCCTCTGGCGCGTTCGGCATGTCTGGTTGTCTTTCTCTTTTCTTTTATCTGGTACTGGAATATGTACTACGAGCCGTCGATGTTTCTGGGCAAGGATTTCCTGCCCTTATCGCTGAGGCTGAATTTGATGCAGGAGGAGCTGATGGGAAACACGGCGATTAATTTTAACGCGGGCTTCGGCAAGGATCCCATATCCGAAGGGCCGAAGATGGCTGCTGCTTTCCTCATCATCATGCCGCCGTTAATCGTGTACATGATTACCCAGCGCTGGTTCACGGAAGGGATTGAGCGGACCGGCTTGGTTGAATAACGATGCGGAAGTGCGTGTTATGAAAGGGGGTGACCGTCTTCGCATTAGCGTGAGCGGGCAAGGGGGCGCACGGCAGCTTTCACGACGGCTTTCTTAAATGAACGGGAGAAATTATTCGATGGAGGTCTATCCGATGAAGAGAAAAGGTTATATATCAGCGGTTCTAGCCATTATGCTCTTATTCACGCTTGCTCTGTCCGCTTGCTCGAAGAATGAATCGAACGGCAGCGAAACGAAGAATCAGGGGGGAGCGGAGAAAAGCGGTAATACATCCACGAATAACGGGACGAACGATACGCCGCAGGATGTGCCGGACGAGAAGAAAGAACCGGTTACCTTGAAGCTGCTGACGTGGTATGTCGGACAGTATCAGCAGGAATTCGATCTGTTTCACAAGAAATATCCATGGATTACGATTGAACCGCTCGTCGTAGGCGGTGACGATGCCATGATGGAGAAGCAGGCGGCATTGGTGGCCAGCGGCGATTCGGCGGACTTGACCTGGATTCAAGGCTTGAGCACATGGACGAACGAAGGCTTGCTGGAAGACTTGACGCCATACATCGAGGTCGACAAGACGATCCAGGAAGCGAAAGTATCCCCAGGGTTTCTTGATGCATTCAAAACCGGTGAAGAGCGTTTCGCGATTCCATTCTCCAAAATCGCCGAATGGATTATCGTCAACAAGGATTTGTTGAAGAAAAAGGGCATGGAGATGCCGGCCAACGATTGGACCTATGACGATTTGTTGGAGATGGCGAAGAAAGCGACGGATCCGGCAGCCGGGGAATACGGGATCGCGTATGACGCTCTGTTCTCGCAGCAGTTCAAATGGGCGATGGCGGTTGCCAACGGCAGTGCGGAGAACCTATACTTCCTGAACGGCGATTTGACGCAGAGCGTGGCGCATACGCCTGCCGTATTGAACGATATGCGCTGGATCATGGAATTGACGACCAAGTGGAATGTCATTCCGACTGCCGATGAAGCGGCAAAGATGGGCTGGGACCTGAACAACAGCTTCTTGACGGGCAAAGCGCTGTTCACGCTCGGTGCGGACTGGGTGCTGCCGGGCTTGAAGACGGAAGCCAAGTTCGAATGGGATGTTCTCCCGATGCCGAAGGGCAAATCGAAGCAAGTCACGACGCAGATCCTTGGCCCGATCGGCATATTGAAAGCGTCCAAGCATAAGGAAGAAGCGTTCAAGTGGCTCAGCTTCCAATTCGAGCTCGAAGCGCAAAAGTGGATGATCGAGAACGGTTCGAATACGTATGTCGAGCATCCGGATCTGGAGAAGTATATCGACGAGGTCGAGATGTGGAAAGGCAAGAATACCGAAGCGATCAAAATATCCACCAAGATGTGCTGTGACCTTCCGGGGGCCAATGTTCCTGACTTTACCGAGTACTTATCCACGGTAGACAATGCGCTCACCGATATGTTCCGGACCGGTAATGGCGACGTGAACGGCATTATCCCTGCGGTCGAAGCGTGGAACAAGAAGACGCTGGTATCCCGTAAGCTGTTGGGATGGTAAGCGTAACAAAAAGGGATGGAATGGAAGAATGAGTGAAGAAGCGGGAGATCAGGCATTGCAGCCTGACTCCCGCTTTGTTTGTTCTAAGGGCGCTTCTTCTTAGCAGATTAAAATCTATCGTATATGTAGTATCCTCCGGATATGGCGATTATGGCGATGTATGCCGAGTCGAACCTGAAGGCCGAGGATTCATTTTTCTAGCCTGTTCCGGATCACATTAGCACCTGATCTTATGATGCGACGTTCAT
Source organism: Paenibacillus spongiae (assembly GCF_024734895.1). Lineage (NCBI taxonomy): Bacteria > Bacillati > Bacillota > Bacilli > Caryophanales > Paenibacillaceae > Paenibacillus > Paenibacillus spongiae. The sequence goes on along the minus strand of NZ_CP091430.1, from coordinate 5,144,675 downwards.
GGCCGGCAACGAGATGATAAACCTTTATCTGGCGATAGTTTGGCAGATGGTTTCGAGGACGGTTCGTACATCGTTTCGTTGACAATGGTGTACAAAGTGCAAAAATAGCTTCATAAATCCGTGTCTGAGGCTGAATTGTTGTACTTTATACATCATCAAGGCCAGAAAAGCACGTGCTAGCATCTCGATTGGAGGTATTGTTGCAGAATCTACAACAATACCTGTATCGGAGCGCCTTTTTCCTGCTTAGAATTGTACAATATGCAAGATTATGAAGCCGAAACCTACTCATGTCAGCATGTGTCACCCTCCGCATGTTGTTCATATAGCTGTTGGTTCTCGGCCAGAGGGAATGAGGTCCCCGATCAAAAGGAATATAACGATTCGTGTCGAATACTACGAGTATTATGTCAAAAAGAACACTTGTTTGTATGACGCTAACATTTTTACTCGTATTGGTAGGTATTCGGGTGTTATGGATCTATCTCCAGCTCCCGTCGGAACCGATCCCCATCGTCCGGGGGGTAATGGATCTCCGCGGATCAAAATTGGATTCAGATAGCATCATCGCATTAGATGGTGAATGGGAATTTTATCCAAACAAGCTCATTATGAAAGAAGCGGTTGGTAAGGAAGCAGCCGGCGAGGCTCCCGTGTCGATCCAAGTTCCGGGCAATTGGGGAAAGACGCTCTCTCCGGACACCGGGTCCAATTACGGCTATGGCTCCTATCGGCTGCGCATTCTCCTTGATCCGGAGGATGAGCGGTTGTTCCGCATCCGCCTGAAGGGAGTCGCTACGTCATCCGAGCTTTACGTAAACGGACGTCTGTTGGAGGGCTCTGGCAAACCGGCTGAATCGAAGCAGGGATTTAAGGACGGCAATTCGCTTTATTCCGTTGCATTCAATCCTGACAACGGTACGATCGATGTCGTGATACAAGCGGCTAATTATTCTGACAGAAGTACCGGCGGAATCTCCTATTCCATCAAGTTCGGGACCGAAGCTGCCGTTTCCGGGGAAATGCGCTTTAATTTCGCGATGGAGTTCTTGGTAACCGTCGTGCTGGGGCTGCATGTCATATATGCGCTGCTCATTTATTTATTCGGCGCGCGAGAGAAGGTGCTCCTGACCTTCGCGGCGCTCGTGTTCAGCGCCATGCTGATGGTGCTTACGGACGATGACAGACTGCTGCAGCAATGGTTATCCCTGAGCCGGGATACGACGATCAGGTTGCAGATCATGTCATTGGGCGGCATTGCCTTATTTCTGCTCAAATTCGGCCGGGGGCTTCTGCCTGACTATATGCCGCATAGAGCTTACCGGCCGATGCAAGTATTGAATACGGCGGCTATTGCTTTCGCAGTCGTTCTTCCGGTCACGATTTTGTTGCCAGCTATGCTCATCAATTTTATGATGCTGCTCATGTCGATCGTGATCTTCCTGATCGTTACGATACGTCTGATCAAGTCGGGCAGCAAGGATGCCGTATTTCTGATGTTGGGCACGATTGCGATCATCCTAAGCGGTATTGGCGGATTGCTTAAGAATACCGGCTGGTATGTTGCGGAGTTTTACCCGATTGACTTGACCGTCGCGTTTCTGGCTTCTTCATCCTTCTGGTTCAGGCGGTATAACTCTTCCGCCGCTCTGACGGCGCATCTGTCGGAGAAGCTTCAGGAGGAAGTGAAGCGAAAGGATGATTTTCTGGCGAACGTATCCCACGAATTGCGTAACCCGCTGCATGGTATTCTGAACATCACTCAGACGGTCTTGGAAACCGAGAAGAGCGTCCTAGGAGAGCGGAACACCCGGAATCTGGAGCTTATTGTAACTGTCGGGCGGCGGATGTCGTTTATGCTTAATGATCTGCTGGATCTGACGCTGCTTAAGGAAAAGGGGATTCGTCTGAAAGAGAAGCCGGTTCAGATTCAAACGGTTGCGGCAGGCGTTATCGATATGCTGCGTTTCATGACGGAAGGCAAGCAGATCCGGTTCGACAATCAAATACCGAAGACATTCCCTATGGTGATCGCCGACGAGAGCCGGCTTATCCAAATTCTGTTCAATCTACTGCATAACGCCGTCAAGTTCACGAATGAAGGCGTCATCACGGTCAGGGCTCAGGCGGAAGGCGGGCAAGCGATGATTCACGTCGTCGATACCGGTGTCGGGATGGACGTCGAGCAGCAGAGCAAAGTATTCGAGCCTTACGAGCAGGGAGAAACCGGAATAACGGCGATCAGCGGCGGAATCGGGCTTGGCCTGAGCATCTGCAAGCAGCTTGTAGAGCTGCATGGGGGAGTGATCCAGGTGAGCTCGGTCCGCGGCCAAGGCTCCTCCTTCACGTTCTCGTTGAGTTTGGCCGGCGCAGCCTATTCAGCCTATTCAGCCGTGCCGGAAAATCCGCCGATGGGATGGCTGACCGATGTCTCCAGCGATTCGGAAGCGGCCGTTTCCATTCCGCCGGAGGGGCTTGATGAAGCAATCGCCAAGCCTCATGCCAAGGCAGATGGCGAAGGGCCGATCGTCTTGATCATCGACGACGATTCCGTCAACCGGATTGTGATGGAGAACATTCTGGCCGCGGATGGCTGCAGAGTCATTACGGCCGGCAGCGGCAGGGAGGCGCTGTCCGTCCTGGATTCGAGAGAATGGGATATGATCATTGCCGATGTTATGATGCCTGCTATGTCGGGCTATGAGCTTACGCGGCTCATCCGGGACCGGTTTACGATTGCAGAGCTTCCCGTCCTGCTATTGACGGCCCGAAGCCGCCCGGAGGACCTGCAGGCGGGCTTCCTATGCGGCGCTAACGATTACGTGACGAAACCGGTGGATGCAGCTGAATTACGCATGCGGGTATGGGCATTGACCGAGCTGAAATATTCGGTCCGCGACCGGCTGCGCTTGGAGGCCGCATGGCTGCAGGCGCAAATTAAGCCCCACTTCCTGTTCAATACGTTAAATTCCATTGCCGCTTTAGGCGATTTTGACACAACCCGGATGAGGAGCCTGCTTGAAGCGTTCGGGAATTATTTGAAGGCCAGCTTCGATTTCCGCAATTCCGAGCGTCTAGTCCCGCTCGAGCAGGAGCTTGCTCTTGTTCGTTCCTATCTGCACATCGAGAAAGAGCGGTTCGAGGACCGCATTCAGGTGCGCTTTGAGGTTGACGAGGGCTTGGTGCAAGGGCTGTACATCCCGCCGCTGACGATCCAGACCCTGGTGGAGAATGCGGTCAGGCATGGGATTCTAAGGCGGTCTCAGGGCGGCGAGATCGTTATTCGGATAACGAGGTGCCCGGAAGGCGCGGATGTGGCGATTATCGATAACGGTGTCGGAATGGACAAGTTAACGGTGGCGAAGCTGCTAGAAGGGAGTCCGAAGCCGGGCTCAGGGATCGGACTGCGCAATACGGACAGAAGGCTGAAGCAAATTTACGGCAAAGGATTGCACATACGAAGCCGGTTGGAAGAAGGGACGACCGTTGCTTTCCGATTACGGGAAGCGATCGTCCAATCAAGCTCTGATGCGATGTAAAGGAGATGAAGGAATGAACGCGTTACTGCTCGATGACGAGCCGCTTGCGCTTAGAAGCTTGGAGCATCAGTTGAAACGGTTCGAAGACGTGAAGATCATTGGCACGTTTTCTCTGCCGGTTCAAGCGGTATCGGCAGCTGAGGAACTGCAGCCGGACGTTGCTTTTGTCGATATCGACATGCCGGAGATGAACGGGATTCAAGTTGCGGAGAAGCTGCAAATGATTCATGAGTCGATCGCGATCGTATTCGTCACGGCTTATGAGGAATATGCCGTGAAAGCATTTGAATTGAACGCCGTCGACTATGTATTGAAGCCGGTGCAGCCGCATCGTCTCGAGCAGACGGTTGCCAGGCTTCAGCAGGAGACGATGAATCGCCGTGCTTCGGTCATGAAAGAGGCGGAGGAACCGGAGCCCGCTGTCCGCGTGCAATGCGCAGGGACGATGAACGTCTTCGGGCATGACGGGGAGCCGCTGTCCTGGCGAACCTCCAAGTCCCGCGAATTATTCGCCTATCTGGTGTACAAGCGCGGACAGCCGGTCCGGAAGGAGGTGCTGCTCGAGCTGTTATGGCCGGACTCTGACGAGAAGAAGGGCTTTACCCATATGTACACGACGATTTACAGACTCCGCAAAACATTCGAGTCGGCCTCCTTGAACATCAAGCTTCTCAACAGCGGGGACGGCTATTGGCTGAGCACGGAGGGGCTTCAAGTCGATATGCAGGAGTGGGAGGAAGCGATCGGCAAGCTCCCGCCTCTGTCGGTTGAATCAGCGGATGACTACCATCGGCTGCTGGACGACTATCCGGGCGATTATTTGAACGAGCAAGACTACATATGGACGCATGGTGAACGTCAGCGCCTGCGAAGCTTATGTTATCGGCAAGGGATGCAGCTGTGCCGCTTCTGGGCAAGCGAAGGCCAAGGCGACAAGGCGGTTGACATGTACGAGGGACTGCAGCGGCAGTACCCGCATTCGGAGGAAATATACGAAGCTCTTATTGAGCATTATGTGAATGAAGACCATCATTCGCTGGCTCAACAGCAATATGAGCTTCTCTCCGGCATGATGCGCCGAGAATATGATTCCGAGCCATCAGAAACGGCAAAACGGTTATTTAATAGCATTCGTCCGCTAGTGGATTAATACATAAGAGCCTGAAGCAGCAATACGCTGCCCGGCTCTTTTTTTATTTCACCGGAAAAAGTCATGGATTGTCGATTTTGGTCAGATTTTGGACATGTTGCAATGCTAGGATGGATTGAAGATTGTATTTAACAATATGGAATGTAAGAATCGGAGGTTATTAAAGAACGATGAAGAAGTTAAGTTTGGTTGTAGTGGGAATGCTGTTCCTGCTGCAGAGCATGAGCGGCTTTACCGGGTTGAATGTCGCCGACGCGGCGTCCAACAACGGGGTCATCGAGGAAAACATTCTGACAAGCGCATCTATGGAGGTGACCAAGAAGGATGGCAGCAAGGTGCCATTGGATCAGCCGATTGCAATCGAAGACGGCATGGTCGTCAAGCTGAATTATGAATGGGCGTTTCCGAATAGTCACGGATACGTAGGCGGCGATACATTCACCTTCTATCTTCCGGAGCAGTTCAAGATTGTCGGCCCTGATATTACGGGTGTTCTGACCGACGCGTCGATCGGTACATTCATAGCCTCTGCAGCCGATAACAAAGTCGTCATGACCTTTGCGCCGGATGTCGACGCAGACGCGGTAGGCGGCACAATGACCTTCGAGACGAAGTGGAACATGGATAAGATCAAAGAAACGACCACGGTTGTGGAACTTGCCGAGATTAACAATAAAGTGGTCAAGGTTCCGCTTAAATTCATTCCCAATGTAAGCAAGACGATTGAAAAGTCGGGTATTCCCGACAAAAGCAAAAATGCTAAAAACATCAACTGGACGATCGATGCGAACAAGAAGCTCGACAAGATCAAAGATGCGGTCGTTACGGATGAAATTCCTGCAGGAATGGAGTTGAACCCCGGTTCGATTCACATTTTCCCGCTGAAGGTAAATTTGGCAGGCAATGTTTCCGTTGATCCGGCTGCTGTCGAGCTTGTTTTGAATACCGATTACAAGGTGGAGAAGACAGGAGACAATAACGATAAAGACTTTAAAATTACGTTCCTGAACGAGATCGACTCCGCTTACCGCATTGAGTATTCGACGAAGCTGACGGATCGGCTGGAGAAGTTTGATAATACGGCCGTATTAAGCGGCGAAGGCATTACGCCCGTAGATGCCACAGCTTCCGTCGATGTCTCTTATGGCAAGCTGTTGGACAAAGAATCCGCCTATGACCGGAGTTCTCAAACCATTACGTGGACGATCAAGTACAATTACGGCGAGATGGACATTCCTCAAGCGGATGCCAAGCTGACGGATTTGTTCAATGACAGTCAAGCCTTAGTACCAGGAACTCTGCATGTTTATAATGTTACGGTTGACGGTAACGGTAACGGCACCCGAGGCAGCGAGGTTCAGAATTATACAGATACTCCGATCCCGGCCAAGGATGGGAAGGCTGGATTTGAACTTCAATTCAATTCGGCCATCAATACCGCATACGAGATCGAGTACAAGACACAGCCGACAGGTCCCGTATATGCCAATGAGAAAATAACGAACACGGTTTCGACGAAGGGGACCGATCCCGTTCCGAAGGACCGGTGGATTTTCCAGCAGTTCGGAATCAAGTCCTTGGATGCGGACTATATCAGCAAAACGATAAAATGGAATATTCAGATCAACGGCAATAACAAGCCGATGACAGATTTGAAGATTGCGGATACGTTCACAGGCGGCAAGCTGGAGCTGATCCCTAATACGCTGTCTGTTGTTGGACTGGATCCATCGAAGTACGACATCATTTATCCAGAGTCTTCACCTGGCGTCCACGATTACACGAAGGGCTTCAGCATTCATCTGAAGGAGCCTGTAACGACGGCGTTCAATATTACGTACGAGACGAAATTCTACAGCACGGATTGGGATTTCGGTACGCTGCAAGCATCTAAGAATACAGCTGTAATAACTTGGGAGGATGCGGACGGCAAGCCGCACAGCGTTACAGCCGGATCGGATTTCGATCCAAAGGGGCAAGCCAAGCTCAACGGATTCAAGAACGGATCTTATAATCCGGTAACGAAGAAGGTTACGTGGAAGGTTGGCTTTAACTACAACGGCAAAACGGTCAGCAACGCTGAACTGATCGATCCGCTGCTTGCCGGTCAATCATTCGTAGACGGATCGTTGAAATTGTTTGACATGAGCATTAAGAAGGACGGGGGGTTCCAGATTGCCAGCACCCCTATTCCAGATGACGGAACGATTTATACGCACTCCGTCGATGGAGATAACAAGCTGCATGTGAAGTTTAATCAAACGATCGACAAGCCTTACTATGTCACGTTCGAAACGATATTGGATAATACGATTATCGCGGATAAAGTAGAAAATACGGCATATCTGCATGAGGGAATCGATAAAGTTACCGAAGGCTTGTACGCATCGGTTGCGATTCCCCACGGTACCGAGTATGTAACGAAGGGCGGCAAGCAGAACGGGGGCGACATTGATTGGACGATTACGATCAATCAAGGTCAATCCCATGTTACGAATGCCAAAATTATCGATGAATCCAGCGATGGGCAAATCATCAAAGAAGATTCGTTCCATCTATATCAAGCGATTGTTGACGGGAACGGCGGAGTGACGAAGGACGTAAGCAAAGAGCTGGTCCAAGGAACGGATTATACCGTTGCCGTAACGAAGGCAGCCGGCGGCGGACAAACCTTCGAACTTTCTTTCAAGAATCCGATCAGCACCGCTTACATCTTGGAATACAAATCTACGATTGCCGCGGACGACGGGGATGAGTTAAGCAACGCAGTCACGTTCGCGGGCACGGGCGTAAACGTAACCGATTTGAGCTCGGAGAAGACCATCGTAGTCGGCAAATCGTCCGGGTCGGGTACAGGCAGCGGATTGAGAGGCAGCCTGTCCATCCTTAAGGTTGATGAGAAGAACACAGTCGTAACGCTTCCTGGTGCCGTATTCCAATTAGATCGCAAGCTATCGAATGGGACGATTGTACCGGGCAGCCAGCAGACGACCGATGCGGACGGCAAAGCCGATTTCACAAATCTCAGATACGGCACTTACATCTTGAAGGAGATCAAAGCTCCTGCAGGATACGAGTTGAATGCAGCTGATCTTGAAGTTACGATTAATTCGGCGAACGCGCTCGAAACGATAACGAACAAGAAGCTGCCGGATCCGCCGGTTAATCCGACTCCTCCGCCAGTATTTCCTTGGCCGCCGGTAGTAGATCCAGGCGAGCCGACGGAACCGGAAGAAGAAGTTGATCCGGAAACGCCAACAGAGCCGGGAGAGGAAGAAACGCCTCCGACCAAGCCTGGAGAGCCGACAGATCCGTCAGAGCCGGGCAAACCGGGAACTCCGACAGATACGACTAACCCGAGCAAACCGGGGACGAACGTCAAGCCGGGTACTTCGCCCGAGGACTTGTATGAAGTTGATACGGATCGTAATCCGCTTGGAGGCCTGGACGGAGGCCCGAAAGGAAAACCATCCAGCAGTGGGCTCACAACCTTGCCGAAGACCGGAGAAGACAGCAGCCTGCCGTATCAATTTGCGGGTCTTGGCATTATTATTCTGGGAGCATTCATGCTCATCAGAAGAAGAATGAACGGCAAGACGCAATAATAGCGATCCAATGGGGCGGGGCCTGATGCAAGCGCGTCAGGCCTCGCCAATCATCGCGAAATTATTGCATGAATAGATAGACAGTAGTCTAGCAGTCATGTATATTGAACATAGAATCCAGTGATTATGTCGTAGATAAAGCCACACGATAACGGCAAACCTGTCGAAAGGCAGGGACGCAAAGCTACAGGGCCTTCCCGGAATGGATGGCAGCCAGCTACCGAATGTTCAGGCTTTTTTTGTTTGTTCCGATGAAACAAGTACGATAACGGCAAACCTGCCGAAAGGCAGGGACGCAAAGCTACAGGGCCTTCCCGAATGGATGGCAGCCAGCTACCGAAAGGAGTTTTATCCGATGAGAAAATTGTCGTTTATGATAATGGTAGTTATTATTCTGACAGCAGCTATAATTCCGAGTGCGTCTGCCGCTGAGGCGGAAGACGAACGGCTTGACCTGTCCAAGCTGGATAAGGGAGCGATCGGAATTCGTTATGATGCCCCTGCGGGCAAGGTGACGAAAGCCGTCATTACGAAGGGTGCAAATTCATACACTTACTCATTGGATAAGGCGAAAGCAACGAAGCCGATATGGCTCCCTCTCCAAATGGGCAATGGGGCATACAGCGTTGTCATTTTGGAGAATGTGACGAAGACGAAATACCGGGCGGTCTTGTCCAAGTCGGTTACGGTCAAAGTGCCGAACGGAGCGGATATCTACTTGCACTCGATCCAGCATGTAAACTGGATGGATGCAAAGAAAACCGCCGCCAAAGCAAAGGAACTGACCCGCAACAGCAAGACGGATGAAGAAAAGGCTAAGGCCATCTACCAATACATCATTAGCAATGTGAAATATGACTTCGTGCTGGCCAAGAAGCTGACCGACTCGGCTTATATACCGGACATTGACGCAACGCTCGCAGCAAGCAAAGGGGTATGCTACAATTTCGCCTCCTTATATGCCGCGATGCTCCGCAGCGAAGGCATACCGGCCAAGCTTGTGATGGGAACAACCAGCCAGGTTGACGGCTACCATGCCTGGAATGAAGTCTATTTGAACGGAAAATGGGTTCTGGTGGATACGACGGTCGATACCGGTTTGAAAAAATCCGAAAAACCGTTCACCTTCGCAAAATCCGCCAAAGATTATAAAGTGGAAAAGACCTATTGATCTGCTGCAGATACCAAAAAACTGCCGGGCATTCGCTCCGGCAGTTTTATTATTTTGGAAGAATTCAGCTCTCCAGGGAGGCTTGTACAATCAGCCTGTGAGTCGGGTTCTTCAGCGGCTCGCACGTAATCAGCGTAACGATCGACTCCTTGTCGCTGCTTGCCAGAACCGATAAGTCGGTCGGTTCCACGATCGAAATTTTGTTCACATTATAAGTCAATTGCTTATCGTTCGTTTGAATCGTAATTTTATCGCCAATCTCAAGCTCGTTCAACCGGTTGAATAAACGGCCCTTGGTTCTGGCTCGATGAGCCGCTATGGCGGCATTGCCGGTTTGACCGATTGGATTCGTCTCCGTCATATGGGCGGCTGCATATCGTAAGTTTGCCTGAGAGGCCCCTTCCAGGATCGGCAGCTTGAGATCGATCTTATCGATCTCTATAAGTCCAATGGCGTTATCGTCCAGATCTTGAGCAGGTTTCTTCACGGTCTCGGGAGCCGGCTGAGGTTCCGGGTTGTTGGCGGTTTGCGTTAACAATTGGGATAGCTTCTCGTATTCGGCTTGAATCGGACTGTTCGCAGCACCGGCCGGTTTCAAATCGGGAGCATGCTCCAGTTCGCTTAGAAGACGGCCTTCCTGCCAATTGTAATAGTATTCCCTGGCAGTAGGAAACAGCAGGATAATCGCTCCGGTTATGATCAAGACAACGGGCAATATTCTGTTTCTAGTCATGATTGTCTCACTCCATATAGGTATGAATAGTCTTTTCCTTCATTATAGAGGAAGAAACTATCCAAATACTGAGCAAAGCAAGCGTTAGTATGAACACTTCATAACAATCAGGTATCCTAGCGTTATACCGGCAAGCGGATTACTTGGGGTAAGCGCTGTTATCTTATGTGTTAAATTGTAAATAAAACTGCAAAATTATAGTATAATTACCGGATGCAAGTTTTTGCAGTTACGAGATGGCAGACATCTTCAAGCCGCATGGCATTGAGCCGGCTTACGACAGCTTGCGCGTACAATTGTAGACGGAGGTATCAGAATGAAGCGAATTGCAATCGATATGGACGAGGTTATTGCCGATTTTATTCCGAAGCATCTGGGCAGGTTTAACGGGACGTACAACGAGAATATTACAATCGAAGAATTAAGGGGCTATTATCTGGAGGATTTGCGGCCGCAACTGAAGGAGGAAATTTGGAGCTGGCAGACGGAGCCTGCTTACTTCCGCGACCTGCCTGTCATGAAGGACAGCCAGGAAGTGATCAAGGCGCTGAGCGAGCGCTATGAAATATTCATTACGACCGCAGCGATGTATATCCCCGCATCCTTTACGGCTAAGTATGAATGGCTGAAAGAGCACTTCAGTTTCTTGAATGACATGAACTTTGTTTTTTGCGGCGACAAGAGCATCATTCAAGCGGACTATCTCATCGATGATCATGCGCACCATTTCAAACGTTTTGCCGGCCAAGGCATTCTGTATACGTCGCCGCGTAATTGTCACGAAACCGGTTATGTCCGGGTGAACAACTGGAGAGAGGTAGAGGACTATTTCTTGCGGTAATTGTGATTGCCTCCCGAGGGCTTCCCGAATGACGGGAGGCTCTTTTTTTATGACGATGGAGTACGCCGTCTTCTCCAATTTTTCCGGTACTCGGTAGGCGAGCATTGCTCGATGCGCAGGAAGGAATGCAGGAAAGCATTATAGCTGGGAAAGCCGCTTCGCTCCGCAATGTCCGAGACGGAATCGTCGGTAAGCAGCAGAAGGCGTTTGGCATGGTGAACCCGCTTCTGCAGCAGATATTCCTTAGGCGTACTCCCGTAACAGGTTTTGAATTGACGGATAAAGTGGTATAAGCTCAAGTTTACATGCTCAGCCGCTTCGCGAATGCCGTGAATGCCGAGATAGCGGGCATCGATAAATTCGCGGGCAGCTTCCATCGACTGCGGCTTGACGACCGCGCCTCCTATATGAGCAGCCAAGGAGAGCGTGCGCACCAGCAGCTCGTAGAGGCGTGAAGAGAACATAATTTCATCGCCGCCCTCCCGCATAAGCTCGATAATCGCAGTCAATTGACGAAAGACAACATCCGACCCGCCGCTCCCGCGGTCCGCCTCCAGGAGAACCATCGGCGCATTCGTGAACCGTCTCCACAGCGTTTCGGTATCCAAGCCTTCAAATACGACATAATACGTGCGGAAGGGCTCTTCCGGATGGGCGCTGTACGCATGCGGAAAGCGCATGTCATGCAGCAGGCAATCGCCTGCACCCAAATCGAACCACTCGCTTCCTTGCCGGAAGCGGCCCCGGCCTTCCTCGACGAGCAGAAGCTCGTAAGCGGGAAAATGCTCGCGGGCAAAATGAAACGCCGGTTCTGACACGTCATAGCCGGCCAATATCGGATAAAACAGATGCATCCGCGCGAATTCAGGCGGGGTGGCGACAAGTTCAAATGAGTTCAAGCTCCAATCACCTCCTCAATCGTACCGCTTCCTACATTATGACAGGAACGATGGCGGTAAACAAACAGATGAAAGGGACGATGGCCAAGCGTCACGCTTCGCGCCATAAGTCCCTTCATCATGAAGTATGGAGGTCGTGCTGCATCGGGCAGAGTCCGGGTTTCGGCTGTCATGACGATTGCATCGAAAAGCCGCGGCCTGCTGCGCATCATGGCAGCGGCCGCGGCTTCTTCAGCGCCGATCCCGTTCGCTTCGTCCTCTACTTCTTCTTGGTTTTACGGTAGTCGGTGGGCGAGCGGCGTTCGATCTGGTGGAAAGCGTGCAAGAAAGAATTGTAGTTATTAAAGCCCGACAGGGCCGCGATCTCCGTGACGGACCGATTCGTCAGCAGCAGCAGCTGCTTGGCGTGATTGACGCGTTTGAGCAATACGTATTCTTTCGGCGTGCGGCCGAAATAACGCTTGAACTGGCGGATGAAATGGTAGAAGCTTAAATTGACTCCTTTCGCCGCATCTTCCATTTTTTCGACGGTCAAATAGTGCTCGTTCAAGAACCGTTGGGCGGCTGTCATCGCATCCGGCTTGACTAGATCGGCCTGCTGGCTGTCTCCTTGCGATTGATGGAGACATTGCACCATTAATTGATAGATTAAGCAAGAAATTTGGAGCTCGGTTCCATCGGGATCGCGATCATCATTCCGCATCGCAGTCAAGATGCGATCTACGATCTCCGTGAGGGCACTCAGCGGTACTGGCCTGAACAGCACATATGGAGCGGCTAAATTGTCCGGCCAAAGCTTATCCAGCAGGTGCCCGTCAAAAACGAGGTAAGTCATTTGGAAAGGATCGTCGGGATCGGCTTTGTAAGCATGCGGATAGCGCATATTATGCAGCAGGCAGTCGCCGGCTGTGAGCCCCAGCCATTCCCGGCCGTGGCGGTACCAGCCCTTCCCCGAGGTAATAATCAGCGCTTCATAGGCCGGGTAATAGGCCCGTTCGAAGTGAAATCGTTCATCTGGAACGGAATATCCGCCGATCAGCGCATAAAAATATTTGGATCTGGCAAAATCGCTTGGCGATGCGACGTAATCGAACCCATTCTCCGTCATTGTCAGCCGGACCTCCGGAAATTTATTCGATTCCCATTCCCTTCATCATATCTCTGTCTCTTTGCAAGCCGTCTCCTATACAGTTTGCCGAACCTCAGCCAATTCCTCCTCGGCATATTCCGGGATTTCCTGCCAGCCGTCGAATTTGCCGAGCAGCTGCTGAATATAGAAGGGGCCGTGCTCCCGCAGATATTGACACCTGTCTCCTATAAAGTTCTGCGGCCTCTGTTTGCAGAACGACTGCTGGTAGTTGAAGTATAACGCCCGTCTTTCTTCAGTCGGATGCAGGTTCGGCAGGGCGGCGTGCCATAGTTGACCGGAAAAGATGACGCAATCGCCCGCTTCGGCCATCACTTCCGCCTGGCCTGGAAGCATATCCATCGTGTAATGAGGAGGGACTTTACCGGACTTATGGCTGCCGGGAAGCACGAGCAGCGGTCCTTTCTCCATCGTCAAGTCATCCAGATAATAGGCGCAGTTAATCGATATGGGGAAATACCATTGCGGCGGAAGCGGCTCCGGATACGGGTGGCTGTCCAGATGCCAGCCCACCGGCATTCCCTTGCCCGGTTTGACCCGTGTGGCATTGACGCTTTCCATCTGGACCTTAGGCCCCATCAAGGCCCGAATCAGATCAAATACCTGCTGCTGGACGAGCAGAGGGGTGAAAATATCATGCTTGTCGATAATGTCGGATATTTCTCTCGTTTGCACATCCTCCGAAATTTCAACGACCGCGTCAATGAGACGCTTTATGCGATCCGGCTCCAGGACCCCCTTCATGATGTAATACCCGTCTCTATTGAACGCCTCCACCTGTTGGTATAATAGATCTTTCATCGGCTGACACACTCCTCTTCATCACAAATGAGTCTATTTTCTTCATGGATCGATGACTACTCTTCGAATGCCTTCGGATCGCTCATCCAGGGAAGCATGCCAAGCAGCATCTGGCGCATCCGGGTCGAAGCTTTCGCCTGAAGCGCTTCGGATGGCTCATACCCCGGCCAGGTTCGAAGAAACATCGGCGCATAGTTGTAAATGACTGATCTTCGAGTGCGGCTCGAGAAATTGTTCAAAGCCGAATGGTATGTGCTGCCGTGGAAGGCGACCGCTGTTCCGGCTTTCACGTTCATCCGCACATGTCCAGGCATGTCCTCCGGCTCGCCCACCTTCGGCAGCTGATCGTTCCTCATCTTATGGCTTCCGGGCAGAAAGGAGAGGCAGCCGCCGTCATAGGGGACATCTGCCAGGAAATAAAACACCTTCACCATGAACGGAATCCGGGTTCCATTAACATATAGGTCGTTCCCCGTATCCCGGTGCCAGGAGGTATGGGCCTTCTGCTGCGGATATTTTAGCAATCCGTCGTTATCGATCATGACGAAAGCGTCACCGAGCAGATCGCGCAAGGTCTTCATCATGCGTGGATGCTCCATCAATTCCACGAACAGGTCGTCATATTCGATGATGGCGCTTACTTGATCCACGTTGGCAAGCTGGGCATGTTCGGAATTATAACTGCCCCTTTCTTTCCAAAGCTTCACGACGCTGTCCAGACCATCGTCATATTTTTTGATCTCTTCGGCAGTAAGAAAGTTTTCCATGACCAGAAACCCGTCGCGTTCCCAGCTCAGATATTGTTCATCGGTCAAAGCATGAAGCTTCATTCCGGGCTCCTCCTCTTTTTCCTGATACTCCCATTATATTGCCGCATCACCGGGCTACCAACCCGATTCATTGCTTTAAACCCTCAATAAATTGCTCATTGAGGCCAAATGCCATGCTTTTTTTGTCGACAAATATACGGAAAAGAAAATACAAAAAAATAAAATTTGTATACAAAAAAGCTATTGACGGCTGTAAATTTAACCCATAGAATGAAGCCGAAGCCAACCGGAAAGGGAGATTAGCGTAAATGGTTCCAAAGCCTTCGGACAAACGTACTCTGCAGCAGACCATAACCCATCGCATACGAAAAAAGATTTTATCGGGCCATTTGACGGCGAATTCTCACTTGAACGAGGCCAACGTGGCGGAAATGCTTGGTGTCAGCCGCAGTCCGGTAAGGGAAGCGATCAAAACGCTGGAAAGCGAAGGTTTGTTGAAGACACTCTCCACCGGTCGTACGATCGTTATCGGATTTACCCCCAAAGACTTGGCAGATTTGTATGAACTGCGATTCGATCTGGAATGGAAATCGATGCAGGCTCTTCACAAGAGAGGCATTCTGACCGTCGAACAATGGATCGAAATCGAAAAGGTGCTGCAATTGATGGAGCAATGCACCGATTATCACGGAAGTTATATTTATCTGGATACGATGTTTCACCGGAAGGTGGTCGAGGCCGCGAGCAACCGTCCGCTGTTCCGGATTTGGAGCACGATGATCCAGACGATTACGGCTCTTCAGGAAATCACCAATGAACAGATCGATCAGCCGGGCATGAATGAATTGACTCAGATGCATCGCGACATCTTTCAGTCCATTAGGGGAGGCGAGGCCAAGACGACCAAAGCGCTGCTGCATAAGCATATCCAGGCAGGCGTTGATATTGTAACCCGAGTGTTGGAAGAAAGTATCGCCAGAAACATCGAGACGGACTGGTTGGTGGATTTTCGTTGACGGCTTATCTATAATTGTAAGCGTTAACATCGAGGTATTCGAAGGAGGAGAAGCCTTATGATTATCGATGTCCATACGCATATCGGGCACGACGAGGTATTTGACGAGCTGTTCACAGTTGATCAGCAGCTAAGCAATCACGAACAGTTCGGCATCGATATCTCCATCGTGCAGCCGGCTGCGTGCCACTTCCTGGATAAGGTGAAGAAGCAGCATGATCATATCGCGGAGCTGTCTGTGAAGTATCCCGGCAAATTTTATGGCATGGCCAACCCGAATCCTCATCTTCCGGAGGATCAATACCGGCGTGAGCTGGAGCGGTGCGTGAAGGAGCTGGGATTTATCGGCGTCAAAATCCATACCGCAGCCCATGCGGTCAACCCGATGGGGGAGGACGCCAAGAAAGTGTACGAAGCCGCGAAGGAGCTTGGCATTCCTGTCATGCTTCATACCGGGGCGGGCATTCCTTGGGCGAACCCCAGTCTCGTCATTCCTGTCGCATTGGCCTATCCCGAGGTGAAGTTCGTATTGGCCCATACCGGCATGATGGTCAGCTCTGCGGAGGTGCCGGTTATATTGCAGCTTTGTCCGAACGTGTATACGGATATTACTTGGTCCGGCGGATTCATGTTCGCGCATTGGATTCCGCAATTCGGCCACCGGTTTATGTTCGGCTCGGACCAACCCTCGAACGCCGGCACCGAGCTGGCGAAGGTTCGCACCAGCGGCATTGAGCCGGAGGCTCAGGAATATATCCTGCATAAGACCGCTCTGCAGGTCTATGACCGGATCCTTGTCGGCAGAGCGTAACCGTTCTTTCCCCGCCCCCAGTTTCAAATAAATAACGCTTGTTCAGCCGGTCCGGCTGCTCAGGCGTTTTTTGTTGTTGAAGAATTTAACCCCATTCTAATGACTCATTAAGGTTGGCTTAAGATAAGGATTATATATTCTAAAAAAGGAAATTACTTCTTTTTCTTGCGGGAGGCGTTCATGATGAACGAAAACAAGGGCGGCTTCATGGAGTATGATAAAGAAGTCAAGAAGGAAAACTCGGACGAGCATCAATCCCGGATTCAACCGCAGAGGCTTACTTACTTTTATGATTCCAGAAGCAGGAGGTTCTTTCGGAGCCGATCCGGTGTTCATCCGTTCGACAATTCCATTCCCTCGAGAAGGAATAAGCGCGTCATCCTTATAACGATTATCGCATGTCTGCTTGGAGGTGTTGCCGGCGCATTGCTAATGCTTTCTTTAGACATCAACCCTTTTGCATCCGATAATGATAACTCTCATGACATATATACTACCGGTTCACTAGATCGTTATCCATTTCATACAGCTTCTTTGACTGCTGGCGAGACGAATACTCTTTCACCCGCTGCCCGCATATGGAATGCATCGGTAGATTGCTAGGATCAATTTGCGTTAAATTCGGGTGCGCAAGGAATTGGTTATTCAATATAGACGAGCGTATTTGTACCCATGGCAGGTTACCTGAAAGAGTGGAGCTCTTTTCCCTCATCCGATATTGGGCTTGCAGCGCCCTAATGCACAAGGCAGCCGCAATAGCAGAAAAGATATAGTGAACGAAAGCAGTCTGGACTCGAATGAGGACAGGCTGTTTTTTGATTTTTGGTTGAATGACCTGAAGAGCAACTTTTGTTGTATACTTCCAAATTCACACGAAATTCATATCATTTCCCATATATTGTGTGTAATGGACAATGAGGAGGAGGGTGCTAATATCCTATAGAGTTTCTACATAGAAACAAAAAATGTAAGCGCATTAAATTGTTGTCGAAATCCTTTGTTTCCTCTTGATTCCAATTCTTAGAAAAAATGAATGAATTGCTAAAGGAGGTCATTATGGTGAATAGACATCCCTTGCGAATACTATTGTTGATATTGCTGTCCATTGTGACGATTACAGGCTGCAGTTCCAATTCGAATTCCGGTTCCGAATCCCCTCCAGCCGGTGAAGGTGAACAGCAGAATGAAGAAGAAGCGCCAGTAAAGGACAAAGAAAGCTTCGTGGCGGATATCAAACTGCTGCGTACTTGGGGAAGCGACGAACAGTTCAAGCTGTTACTCGAGGATTTCAATAAGGAGTATCCGAATATTAAAGTTGAAGTGCTGCCTCAGCCTTATAACGAGCTTCCTGCATTAATCGCCGCAGGCACGATTCCCGATGTTGTGGGCATGGTCGGAACCATGCCGGAGTGGGTAGAGAACGGCGTGTTGGAGGATTTGTCCAGTTATATTGAAGTGGATCCGGACGTTAATCCGGATACGTTCCATGAAGTTGCGTATACGCGTTCCGTAACCCCGGATGGGAAAGTGTGGGCTCTCCCTTGGCAGGTCGATCCTAACTTTGCGATTATGTATAACACCACAATTCTGGATGAGTTTGGGATAACCGAAATTCCGGATTTGAATTCATTATCCGCATTTGGCGATTTTCTGCGCAAGTTCTGGGTCGTCCGGGACGGCAAGCAAGAGATGGCGACGTTCTCGCCTCACGAAACCTACGGTGCGGTCAACAGCGTGCAAACATGGGCTTACCTCAATGGGGCTACGACGAAGACATTCTATGATCCGGAGACGCGCAAAGTCAACTTTAATGATCCGCTGATCGTCGAAGCGCTGGAGTGGATCGTTCAGTTCAAGCGTGACAATGTGGATGATGAACGCCGGGGGCAGGTACAAGCTTCGCTTCCAGAAGGCACGAGCTGGTTTCAAGCGGGCAAATCGGCCATGAATCTGCAGACGGCAGGAGAGCTGCGGCTCAATTACGAGATGAATCCGGATGAAATCGGAATTATCTCCATGCCTCAGAAAGCCGTCTGGATCGGAGGCTGGAGCTTTGCTCTGACCGCCGGCGGGAAGAATAAAGAAGCGGCATGGGAGTTTTTGAAATGGATGTGCGCAACGAATGAAGGAGCGGAATCCAACCTGAAGCATCTGACTGCCATTTCCGGAAAAAAGGAAAATCCTTATCTGGATGAACAGGCGAAGACCGATCCGGTCTATGCGGCCTTTAAAGAGGTGCTGGGCAATGCGCAGCAAGGTCATTTGTGGACCGCGATCCCGGTCGAATGGGCACCCGAGTTCGATACTAAATACGCTGAAGTGATGAACGGAACCCTGGAGCCGAAAGCTTTCCTGGATCACATGACGAAATATATTCAAGCTTTAGTCGATGAGAGGTACAGCCGTTAACGTCGACGCGTTTATAAGGAGGTCATTTTATGAACAGACATCCCTTACGAATCTTCATGTTGTTGTTTGTGTCTATTGTTACGATTGCAGGCTGTAGTACTTCCGAAGCCCCCACAGTCAATGAAGAACAGGTAGAACAGGTAGAACAGGAAGAGACAGCAGCACCTGTAAAGGACAAAGAAAGCTTCGTTGCCGATATCAAACTGCTCTGGTCATCTGACGATCGGTTCAAGCCGTTGATCGAGGATTTCAATAAGGAGTATCCGAACATTAAGGTCGAACTTTTGCCGCAGCATTATAGTGAACTGCCCGCCTTAATCGCGGCTGGTACGATTCCCGATGTAGTAGGCCTGGTCGGAACGATGCCGGAGTGGGTGGAGAACGGCGTGTTAGAGGAATTGTCCGAATATATTGAAGTGGATCCTGACGTTAATCCGGATACATTCTATGAAGCCGCTTATATTCGATCCGTAACTTCGGACGGGAAGGTATGGGCCCTGCCTTGGCAGGTCGATCCTAACTTTGCCTTCATGTACAACACCAAGATCCTGGATGAGTATGGGATTACAGAAATACCTGATTTGAATTCTTTGTCCGCATTCGGCGATTTTCTGCGCAGCTTCTGGGTAGTCCGAGACGGCAAGCAAGAGATGTCGACGTTCACGCCTCAGAACGTCTATGGAACTGTCAACGCCTTGCAAACATGGGCTTACCTCAATGGGGCTACGACCAAAACGTTCTACGATCCGGAGACCCGCAAGGTCAGCTTTAATGATCCTTTGATCGTTGAAACGCTGGAGTGGATCGTTAAGTTCAAGCGAGATAATATTGATGATGAACGCCTGCAGCAGGTTCAGGCATCGCTGCCGGAAGGAACGGGCTGGTTCCAAGCGGGCAAATCGGCCATATATCTGCAAACAGCAGCAGATCTGCGGAATAATTACAATTTGAATCCGGATGAAATCGGGATCATCTCCATGCCTGAGAAATCTACCTGGATCGGAGGTCATAGCTTTGCTCTGACGGCCGGCGGGAAGAATAAAGAAGCGGCTTGGGAGTTCTTGAAATGGATTTGCGCTACGAACGAGGGGGCGGAATCCAACCTGAAGCATTTGAATCTGATTTCGGGGAAAAAAGAAAACCCTTATATGGATGAGCAGGCAAAGACCGACCCTGTCTATGCGGTCTTTAAAGAAGTGCTCGCCAATGCGAAGCATGATCATTTGTGGACATGGATCCCGGTCGAATGGCAAACCGAGTTCGATAAAAAATATGGTGATGTCATGAACGGCAGCCTGGAGCCGAAAGCTTTCCTGGATCACATGACGAAATATATTCAAGCTTTAGTCGATGAGAGGTACAGCCGTTAGCGAGGGCAGCAGTTGCCCTGCTTTCGAACATATGGAAGCAAAATGATAAATAGCCATGCGGTTCAGCTGCTGAACCTGCATGGCTATTCGTTGTTCAGAGACATGTCGCCAAGGGGATGAACATACGTTCAAGTCCCTCTTGGGGACGCTCTTGCTCTGGCGAAGGCTGGGCATATGTAAGACCTCTTAAGCGGTCTCTAGCAGTTCGACGATGAAGATGCTGGTTTTAATGGTTGATTTGTTGCGGTCGAGCTTAACGAATATCCATTCATTCGTTCTGTCGATAATCGTACCTCTGCCATGGAGGGTCTCAACGCGTGTTTGATTCAAGATGACTTTAAACGGATATTGTGATGACTGACTTCGAAGTATCTTTCGCGGCATGCATATCATCCTTTACAACAACTTTATCTTGCAGAAATATCGTAACATAGCGCTGTCTGCCTGAGATGTGCAATAAATCACAGACAATCGGGCTAGCTGGAGCTTCGGGAGGGATACTCATAGACATGTTGAAACAGGCATGCGACAATAAGTACGCGGATATCGTACGCATGAAAGCGATTTTGTACCGATGAGTTTACATAAAATCGACTATCCGCTATCCGCCGCAATCGAACGCTGCAGGAGGCACAGTAGGAATGAAATGGGGAAAGCTGCCTAACCGATTGTTGAACGAGAATGAAGCGCTCATGCATCCCGCCTGTTATACGGTCAATCAGACCTATCCGCTGCACTGGCATGAATTTTACGAATTGGAATTTATCGTTGAGGGCGAGGGAGAGCATCTGCTGAACGGTCAGTCCTATCCGCTGGCCAAGGGGTATCTCTTTCTTGTGACGCCATCCGATTTTCATGAAATCATTCCGGTAAAGGATAAAGCGCTGAAGCTATATAATGTGAAATTTTCGGAAGAGACGCTTGGCGCCTCCTTGCGCAATCTGCTGTTCGTCAATCGTGAATGCTTCATGGCGCGCTTCGAGGGGACGGAATTCGACCGGATGAATGACGAGTTCGCCCGTCTGATCGAAGAATCGGCGAATAAGGGAATCGGATCCGAGCTTCTGATGAGAGGCGGGCTGGAACGAATTTTAATCGATCTGCTGCGGGCGGTTACGAACGGGCGGCAGGAGCGGGCCGGCACCAAGATCGACAGCTCCATCCAGGAAGCCTTGATCTATATTCATCATCACTACCGGGAGCCCTTGACGCTGGAGAAGGTGTCCGCCCAGTCCGGATTGTCTCCTAACTATTTCAGCGAATGCTTTCATAAAGCGACCGGCAGCTCCTTCCGCAGCTATATGCAATCCTTGCGCTTACGCGCGGCGATAGCGCTTGTAAGCAGCTCCGAGATATCTGTCACCGAAATTTGCTACAATTGCGGGTTCAATTCCTACACGCATTTTATCCGGGCGTTCAAGCAGAAATACGGAATGGCGCCCAACGCGTATCGTAAATCAATGCCGAATAAGAACTAGCTTTGGACGAGCGGTTTGGCAGATATCAGGCAAAGCTTAACGGCTTGACGATAAGAAGGATTTATTGAGCGGACGGCGAAAGAGAATGAGCATAAGAGAGGAGGCAATCGATGAATAAGAAACCGATTAAGGGAACCGACCTGCAAAGCTCGATACTCTGCCTGGGCGGAAGCGGGCTGGGAAGCACCCTAACCATGGATCAATCCTTCTATCTCATGGACGCGTACGCAGACCGGGGCGGCAATTTGATCGATACCGCACAGGTATACGCCAATTGGCTGCCTGTCGAAGCAAGCATCAGCGAGAAAACGATCGGCTCCTGGATGAAGGCCAGGAAGAACCGCCATGCCATGATTGTCACGACGAAGGGAGGGCATCCGCTGCTGGAGTCGATGGATACACCGCGGCTGTCTCCTGCCGATATTGCGCTCGACATTGAAGGCAGCCTGCGCCATCTGCAGGTGGATACGATCGATATGTATATCCTTCACCGGGACGATGCAAGCCAGCCTGCCGGAGCTATTATGGAAGCGCTTCATGAGCAGAGGCAGGCGGGAAATATCCGCTATTTCGGCTGCTCCAACTGGACGGCGCGGCGAATGGAGGAAGCGCAGCGCTATGCAGATGAGCGGGGGATCCAAGGCTTCACCAGCAACCAAGTGATGTGGAGCTTGGCCGAAGCGGATTCGTCTAAATTCGCCGATCCCACGATGGTGGCGATGAATGAGGCAATGAAGCAGTATCACTTGAAGACCTCCATGTGCGCCATGCCTTATTCCGCGCAGGCCCAAGGCTTGTTCACCAAGTGGGATACCGGTGCATACGGCGCAGACGATGAAAGGATTAGCCCCACTTATCGTTCGGCGGCGAATTGGGAGCGTTATGAGCGGGCGAAGAAGCTGGCTTCCGAGCTATCCTGCTCCGTGACTCAAGTGGCGCTCCGCTATTTGATCGACCAGCCCTTTACCACACTGCCGATCGTGGGCTGCAGAACGCCGGAACAGCTGCAGGAAAGTCTATCCGCCGAGGACATCCGGCTGACGCCGGAGCAATTGGCATATTTGGATGGCAGCGCTTGAATGCCTTAGCATGAATCACCATAGCCATTCCAGGCCGCGAAGAGATTCGCGGCTTTTGGTCGTACGGATTCGGCGAAGTCCGATCGTATGCAGCGCTGTGCCTGCAGCTGATTCAGCTGTTGAATTGACACCAGTGATGAACGATGTTATCTTTATCGCAATCATTTGTTGGAATTTTGGAATAGGTTGGGGATAATCGGATTACGACTGCCGTACTCTTCCTAGCAAGGAGGATAACGTTTTGCCGACATTAAAAGATATCGCTGACCGGGTTGGTGTCTCCATCTCGACGGTATCGCGCGCATTGAGCGACGACACGCGGCGGCCTGTGAGCGATGAGACAAAACGCAGAATTCTGAGCGTTGCCGCCGAGCTGGGATACAAGCTGGACGGGATAGGGCGAGTAGCTGCGGATAGAGCGATTGACGATCAGAAACAGATTGCGTGTATCGTTCCCCAGTCCTTAATGGACAATCATCCATACTTCTCGCAGGTTCTGGAAGGCTTCTATTGGAAGCTGAAGGAGCTTGGACAGCCCGCTGCTATCGTGCGTACCTTTGAAGAGGTGAAGGATGCGGCGAAGCTCGGCGACATGCTGCGGGAATCTGGCGTGAAGGGCGTGCTGGCCATCAGCTGGTATGATAACGAATTATTCGAGCTGATGAAGAAGGAAGGGGTCGTCCTGCTTGGCGTAAGCTTCAATGATGATTCCGTATCCGCGCCGGTCGTCGACGTTGACCGGATTTCCGCTGCCAGGGCAGTCGTCCGTCACCTGAGGGAGCAGGGGCATACGCGAATCGGCTATATTGGAGGACCTGCTTTCTTCAAGATTATGGAGAACGAAGAGCGGTATATCGGCTATCAATTCGCGATGCTTCAGGCCAGTCTGACCATTAACCCGGACTGGGTGATCGATACGAACTGGAACGTTGACGCAAGCTACAACAAGATGACCGAGCTGCTGACGAGCAAGCCGAAGTCCGAATGGCCGACTGCGATCTTTTGTGCAAGCGATATGCTGGCGATTCCCGCCATGCGGGCTGCTCTGGAGAAGGAATGCCGTATTCCGGAGGATATTGCCTTCGTAGGCATGGATAATATTGCTGTCGCGCAATATACGTCTCCGCCGCTAACTTCGGTTCATGTACCTCGGTTTGAAGTGGGCAGTATTGCGGCAAAAACGATCGTGGATCACTTGGACGGCCATTATCCGATACCGCCCAAAATCCTGCTGCCCTGCACATTGGTTGCGAGAGAATCATCCGCATTTAAGCGAAGCACGTAACCACATTATGGGTACGCTGCCGGAGGAGCAGGGATCATACTTATTAGCCCGAAGGCGGGTAAAACTCGCCATCGGGCTTTTTGTCCTATCATTCAACGTTCGAAGTGCGCTTGGGCCCTACTTGATAGGAGGCTCGATGACAAATCCCCCAGTCCATCAGGACGATAGTTCAAGAATAGCGCATCTGATGTCCGTTATGATTTATACTAATATCCGCTTTATCAAACCAATTAGCGCCGCATTACCCCGTCAACCGGTTCTCACTATATTTGGAGCCAAATAAACCAAAAAGATGATTAATTTTAGCCGATATTCATTCTATCATCTGTGATTTTGGATAAAGAACTATTCAATATGCCTGTATGTATGATAGTATTATGCTTGAAATTGGTTGAATATTATCGATTTTGGCGTTATCCAAATAACCGATCATATTTTGGATGAAACGATTATTGATTTGGATAGCAAAATCTCTGAGGTAGATCAGACGAAGACTATGACGTATTTGGAATGAGAAGGAGACGGTTTCGATGAGTCAATTGACCGCTGTATTGATTGGAGCGGGAGCCAGGGGTGCTGGGAGTTACGCTCCGTATGCGCTAGATTTCCCGCATGAATTGAAGCTGATTGCGGTAGCAGAGACTGACCCGGTGCGTCGTGAGCGTACCGCGGAGGCGCACTCTATCCCGCCTGAGCGCTGTTACGCGTCATGGGAAGAACTGTTGGCTGAGCCGCAGCTGGCGGATATTGCAATCATATGTACACAAGACCGCATGCATTATGAGCCGACCCTGCTAGCCTTGAATAAGAAATATCACGTTATGCTGGAGAAGCCGATGTCGCCGGATCCGAAAGAATGTCTGGATATGGAGCAGGCGGCCAAGGACAACAACCGTTTATTGACCATCTGTCATGTGCTTCGGTATACGCCCTTCTGGACGGCGATCAAGCGTATGATTACGGAAGGGCGAATCGGCGAGGTGGTCTCTATCCAGCTTAACGAGAACGTCGGCTATTGGCATATCGCCCACAGCTTCGTCCGCGGCAACTGGAACAATTCGGACAAATCCAGCCCGATGATACTAGCGAAGTCCTGCCATGATATGGACGTCTTGTCCTGGCTGATGGACAAGTCATGCACCCGTGTGAGCTCCTTCGGCTCTTTGATGCATTTCAATGAGGAGCATGCGCCGGAAGACTCAACCGACCGCTGCCTGGATTGCGCGGTAGAGGCAACCTGTCCGTATTCGGCGCCTCGCTTCTATCTCAGCGATGAGTTTAAGGGCTGGGCTAGACACTTCTCGCCTGATCTGACCAAATCGAATATTATCAAGGGCCTCCGCGAGACGGACTATGGCCGATGCGTATACCGCAGCGATAATAACGTCGTCGATCATCAAGTTGTAAACATGGAGTTTGAAGGGGGAGCAACGGCGATGTTCAGCATGTGCGGATTCACATTCGAGCAGGAACGGCGGATTCAAATCATGGGAACGAGCGGTGAGCTTCGGGCGGAAGGGGATACGATTACGCTGTATGACTTTTTGACCCATCAGAAAACCGAGCTGACCATTCCGCCTCAAGTAACCGGACATGGCGGGGGAGATGCAGGTATTGTCCGCAGCTTCTTGAAGGAGGTCCGGAATTATAACGGGCAAGATAGCTTGACCTCGGCGACCGCGTCGGTCCGCAGCCACTTAATGGCCTTCGCTGCGGAGGAATCGCGCTTGAATGGCGGGAAGGTCATCGTATTGTCGGATTACGCAGAGGCGTTAACGGCAGCGAAATAGCTTCCACCACGGTTAAATGACAGAATATCGTTATTATCAGTGTTTATCTCTCTTAATAAAGCATGACAAAGAAGCGCCTTTCCCAATGCCGGCACGGCAAGAGGGAGAGGCGCTTTCTCCAAGTCTTCCTTCGACGGTAATGAACGACATGGGGCCGGAAGAACATTCGCCCGCGAGACGTAGCCGCGTGGTTGAACAGATGGAGTAGTTCAAGCCTCTTATGTAGACAGTAGCAATAACAACCTCCGGTCAAAGACCGGAGGTTGTTTGTTTCGAGTTTTTATGGAAGCACATTGCCTGCAGCGCGGAAGATGCCATACCATTCTTCGCGCGTTAGTTGAATCTCGCTTGCTTTGCAGCAGTCTTTCAATCGTTCGATATTCATCGTACCGGTAACCGGCTGCATATGGGCAGGGTGGCGCAGCAGCCATGCCATAGCAATGGTCGTGTTGCTCACTTCGTATTTCTCCGCGATTTCATCGATCTTCTGATTCAAATCCGGGAACTTGTCGTTGCCAAGAAATACGCCTTCGAAGAATCCGTATTGGAATGGCGACCACGGCTGAATGGTGATATCGTTCAGTCTGCAGTAATCCAATATGCTTCCGTCGCGGTTCACCGCGGAAGCATTCTCCATATTGACATTAAAACCACTGGAGATCATGGTGGCATTGGTGATGCTCAGCTGCAGCTGATTTGCAACGATCGGCTGCTTTACCGACTTCTTCAGCAGTTGGATTTGCATCGGATTCTGATTGGATACGCCGAAATGGCGTACTTTACCCGAGCTCTCGAGCTGATCGAAAGCCGCCGCCACTTCCTCCGGTTCTACCAATGTATCCGGACGGTGCAAGAGCAGAATATCGAGATAATCGGTTTTTAGACGCTTCAAAATTTTGTCCACCGACTCTAGAATGTGCTCCTTGGAAAAGTCGAACATTCCACTGCGAATGCCGCACTTGGATTGAAGGATGATCTTCTCCCTTATGTCATCATTCATATGTATGGCATCTGCGAAGATTTCCTCGCATGCTCCGCCGCCATAAATATCGGCATGGTCGAAGAAATTCGCGCCTTCTTCCAGCGCAGTCTGAACAAATTGCTCAGCCTGGACCTTGTCCAATGAATTAATACGCATGCAGCCGACTGCAATAACGGGTACCTCTAAGGCACTGCTTCCAAGCTTAATCGTTCTCACCCGCGTATTCCTCCTCGCATCGATCATTAATAGTAGCTTATTCATTGTGACACACCGGAACGGAGCTTTCAATATATAAACGCCAATCAGAAGAAGCGTTGTGTCGTGAAGGGGCAATACTTCCATAGGTAGAAAGTTGAATATTCATGTATACTACCTATACAAAGTAAAAACAGGAGAGACTGCGCTTGAGAGAAACGTCTCAAGGAGACTGTCCTTTTTTCTCTATAGAAGGAGCGGTTAAGGATATGAAATTGCTGGAAGAACGTATACGCCAAGAAGGATTGATTCTGTCCGATACGGTGCTCAAAGTGGATTCATTCTTGAATCATCAGGTGGACACGAAGCTGGCGCTTGCGATTGGGCGGGAATTCGCGCGTCTATTTGCCGGCGAGCCCATTACCAAAGTGCTTACGATCGAGGCAAGCGGCATTCAGTTTGCCATGGCGGCGGGGATTGCGCTTGATGTTCCGTTTGTTTATGCAAAGAAGAAGAAAGCCGTTACGCTCACGGAGAAGCTGTATTCGGCACCGGTGCATTCGTTCACCCGTCAGGAGACCTATCAAGTGAGCATCTCCCAGAAATATTTGGGTCCGGGCGACAAAGTGCTGATCGTGGATGATTTTCTGGCAACGGGGGCGGCACTTGTGGGACTGGTCGATATCGTAAATGAAGCGGGAGCAGAGCTGGTGGGTGTCGGCTGCGTCATCGAGAAGAGCTTCCAGGAAGGCCGCAGCCTGCTGGAGCAGAAGGGCGTTCGCGTTCATTCGCTAGCCCGAATCGCCTCTATGTCTCCGGGTGAGATCCACTTTGTAGAAGACATTCCCTTGATCCGGTGAATCGAAGAGACGATATTGCATAATGGAACAGCAGATTCCCCTGGGCACGTGAGTGATGACTGCGGAACAGACGAAACCGCCTTGTAGCGGCATGCTTGCGGACATAGAACCTTTTATGATCTAATTTATCGCAAGGCTGTGGTATAGGAAAATACAAGCGGTTGTGTGATCGGACAATTAGGATTGATGAATGAACAATTGAACGTGGTTAAAGAAGGAGCCGATTCCATGTGGAACCGGCTCCTTCTTCTTCATAGGATGGACATCTTATTCGCCTATTGGCGCTAATATCTCTCTCTTGTACTGCTCGATCGCTGCATCCGTATCGATCGTATAGCCGCATTCAAGGCCGACGAAACCGTTGAAGCCGGTATCCTTGATAGCGCGGAGGATGTTGACGTAATTGAGCTCGCCCGTCCCGGGCTGCTTGCGGCCCGGATTGTCCGCAATGTGATAATGGTTAATGCGCTCGATGTAACCGGTTGCATTACGGATCACGTTGCCTTCCGTAATTTGCTGATGATAGACGTCGAAGACGAGTTTGACGTTCGGGCTGCCGACTTGATCGATCACATCGACCGATTCGTCGGAGCGCTGGAGGAAATGCCCGTGATGGTCGACAAGCCCGTTGAGCGGCTCGACCTCCAGCACGATGCCTGCTTCCTCGAACAACGGGGCGCAGCGCTTGAGCGTTTCCACCATGACGCTTCTTTGCGTATCGCGCGGAATACCGTCAATGACGTTGCCGGTCTGAGAGATGACGGAACGGACATTCAGAATTTTACATGCTTCAATCGTCTCGCGGATTCCTTCCAGATACGCGTCGCGCAGCGATTCGTCGACGAGGCTGATGAATCTGGTGCAGGTCGCGCTGATGCCGACGCCGATGCGTTCCTGCTCCTTCGCTACCTTGTTCAAATCCTCCAGGTTCCACCAGGCGTAATATTCCAATCCGTGAAATCCATGCTCCTTGATTTTCTCCAGATGGTAGAAGATATCCTGGTTCGGGTAAGCCCCGATGCATAAGGAATATTTCATATGCTCGTTATCCTCCTTATCAAATGCTAACCTAACGTAACCGGTTGGCCGGAAATGGCCGATTCATTGGCCGCGATTGTAACGTCATGCGTCTTAAGGGCATCCTCGTAATCGGACAAGATGCGTGAGGAGTCGCCTGTGCGCAGGGCGTAGATGAACGCTTCGTCTTCGACGAAATAAGGATTTGCCACGTTCGGGTGCGTCTTCGTTCCTTCCGGAGTCAGCTCGCGGAGCGCATCGCTGCGAAGCTCCAGCACGCCTTTGTTCGTATAGATGTCGAGTCCGACATGATGCCCGATTGGGAGCAGGCATGTATTGGAGATCGTGGCGATCATGCCGTTAGCCATCTTCATCGTGACAGAACCAACATCGGCAACATCGGTGCCTTCCACCTGTTTGTCCATCACCTGAAGGGAGTACGCGGCATAAACTTCACGCACCTCTCCGCACGTATAGCGAAGCAAGTCCACAATATGCGTAGTCTGTTCCACGAATTGTCCGCCGGAGCCGTTCTGAACTCTCCACCACGGAACCATCGGCATGCCGCCCATCCAATAGCCGAGGGACATTCCGGGCTTGCTGTCGGCCAGCAGCTGCTTGGCCATGCTTGAGGATTCGTTATAACGCCAGTGATAGCCTACAGAGGTAATGAGCTTCTTGTCTTTGACCGCTTGATTGATGGCATTCGGGATGTTCCGGTCTATGCCAAGGGGCTTCTCGACGAGGAATGGTATTCCCCGTTCGACTAATTTATGCTCGGCATCGCCGTGAGCCATTGGAGGAACACATACGTATACGCCGTCCAGCTGATTGCTGTCCAGCATCTCATCCAGATTGGAGTAGGCCTTCGCTCCATTATGCTCGGATGCCGCTTTCTGTGCGCGTTGAATATCCACATCGCAGAATGCTTGTAACGAGATCCCATCCATTTGCATCAAGTTCTTCAGGTGATGATTCGCAATACCGCCAGTTCCGACAAATCCAAGCTTTACTGTCATGCGCTTCTCCACTCCAATCGGAAGGATATAATATAATTCAACTTTCGCTCCTATTGTAGTTCAAGTACTATGGGAATAAAATATAATATATTACATATGTGGTATAAGAAAATGAAACTAGAGGTGAGGTATGAGCACATCGTACGGCAGACATTTTGTTTCCACGGAATGGGATAAGCGCCTGCCGCTTCATCTGACCAGCATCGGCTATTCGGAGCATCAGAATGTCATCGTCAGAGAGAGCGGCTATCATACGTTTCACTGGCTGCATACGGTGGAAGGATGCGGAGAGTTTACGGTTAACGGACGAGCCGTCAAACTGTATCCAAATCAGGGGATTCTGCTCAAGCCGAACGTCCCTCACAGCTACCATGCCGAGACGGAGAGATGGTCGGTATGGTTCGTGACCTTCGACGGCGCACTGGCCAATCCCATCACCGCTTCCCTGGATCTGCAGCATATGCAGCCGCTGAGCTGGGAGACGGGCTGTCCGCTATCGGACATCCATGAGCATTACAGTGAAAAAATTCGCTACAGCTTCGATCTATCCGGCGTGAACGGATCGCTGGAGGTGTATGATTTCTTATCGCAGCTGAAGCGCTTCGGGCAATCCAGCGGGCAGCAGTCGCTGTCCAAGGGGCATGAGAGGCTGACGCCGATTTACCTATTGATCGAGGAGGAATTCGGGGACCCGGAGCTGGGGCTTGCCCGGATGGCGGAAACGCTTGGGGTCAGCCCCCAATATTTGAACACCTTGTTTCGCAAGAGCTGGGGCATGAGTCCTTATCAATATTTGGTTCAATTCCGCATTCAGAAATCGAAGGAACTGCTGTTGTCGGAGCAGGGCAGGACGGTCAAGGGAATCTCGGCCGCTGTCGGCTTTCAAGACGACAGCCACTTCGTCCATACCTTCCGCAAGCTTGCCGGAATGACTCCGGTTCAATTCCGCAGACAGTATGGGTTAGGGGAGGAGTCGCTCTCTTGATCGCATACGGCGTGCTTTAACAGAAGAGGCGGTGAAAGCGGGAGGCTGTTGAGCCTTGTTGACCAGTTAACCGGTTAAAGGCTGACTTATTGATCCCTGTTGACCAGTTAACCGGTTAAAGGTTGACTTATTGATCCCTGTTGACCAGTTAACCGGTTAAAGGCTGACTTATTGATCCCTGTTGACCAGTTAACGGGTTAAAGGCTGACTTATTGATCCCTGTTGACCAGTTAACCGGTTAAAGGTTGACTTATTGATCCCTGTTGACCAGTTAACCGGTTAAAGGTTGACTTATTGATCCCTGTTGACCAGTTAACCGGTTAAAGGCTGACTTATTGATCCCTGTTGACCAGTTGATCGGTTGAAGGCTGACTTATTGATCTATTGAGTGTTGTTGACCGTGGTGGTCCTTGCTCGCAGCCTCTCCGTTGTGCAGGAGTGGTGGAGTGAGTTATCAATGTGTACGGCGCTGTAATCAAGATATAGTTTATCCATGAGTGGAGTAATCGGGAGATCATCGTATCCTGTAAACAGGCAATGAAACACCATTGTATGCAGGAGTTAAGATGCGAGTCGTTCATCATACGCAGCGATCAAGATACCTAGCCAAAAACCGCGATCCATATCGTGGTTTTTGGTGCTTAGGGGAGTATACAGCTACATATACCAACATCCGGCTGTATGACCGAAAAACGGCTCTACAGCCGGCCGTGGTGCGATCGAACGGGTCTGTAACGCCGGAAATCGGTCTTACAGAGCCGGATCAGCTCACGCGTGCGGCCGAAGGAAAGCTGTAAGACCTTAAAAAGGCGATACAGCCAGGCGCGGCGAGGCCGAGCGGGTCTGTAACGCCGAAAATCGGTCTTACAGAGCCGGAAACCAGCTCGCTCGTCCGCGATGCGCGAAAAACGGCGTGATTGCATCCATAATTGAGGCCCTTTACCGGTACCAAAACTGTTTAATTACTCCTTGACAAATTATATATAATAACAGTAAATTAAATAATATAATAACGTCGAATATAATATTCAAGCTTCAATAACGCTGATTATCGAGGGGAGCGATGGGTGATGAGCAACAGGCTGACGCTATTATCTGATGAACAGATTCAGCAATTTATTACGAACGGTTATCTGATCTTGAACGCGGAACTTCCAGCCTCATTTCATGAAAGCATTCTGAAACAAATCGAGGAGGTATACGACCGGGAAGGCAATGTGGGTAATAATCTTCTGCCGCGTATCCCCCAGATCGGGGAGATCTTCGAGCATCCGACCGTTCGAGGGGCGCTGACCAGCCTTCTTGGAAGCGGATACATCATGAGCAGCCATAGACACGGGCATCTGACCAAGCAAGGAACCGGCAGCGTGTTCTGGCACAAGGATAACTATTGGTTCAATGAGAAAATACGCAACCACCGCCCTTGGTCGGCCTTAATCTTTTATTACACCCAGGACGTAACGCCCGACATGGGGCCGTCGTCCATTATGCCCGGCACTCAGAACTACTATAATCTTCGCGGCGATGAATCGGAGTCATGGCTTCGAGTTTGCGGAAAGGCGGGAACGCTGGCATTGATCGATTATAATTTATGGCATACGGCAACCGAGAATGTCTCGAACATCGACCGTTACATGTTTAAGTTCCAATTCTTCCGCATGGAAGCTCCGGCCGCGCCCGAATGGGATAATCGAAATCCGGTCTGGATCCCTCCATCCGATCTGAAAGGAATTGATGAGCACCGCTTGCAGTGGCAATCCTACTGGAACTGGCTCTCAGGAAGCCCGTCGAACACGGAACCATACGCTGCTGCTGCGTCTGAAGGCATCATATCGGAGGAGCAGGACAGCTTGAAGGTCTATCGGGACAATCTGAATGCCGAGGATCGTCATATCCGTCTAAGGGCTATTGACGATATCGGGCTGCTGGGAGCCGCCGCCGCTGAAGCGATACCCGATCTGGCGCGTCTTTTGTACGATACGGACGAAGGGATTTCCCTTAACGCGGCCTATGCACTTGGAGCGATAGGAACGGAGGCGATTGCATCCTTAGTCGAAGGCTTGCGATCTTCATTCCATCCGACCGCCTGCAATGCGGCACATGGCCTGATCGAATGCGGTCCGGAGGCGGTTCCGGCATTGATCGCATTGCTCGAAGAAGGAGAAGGGGCAGGAGACGCCCGCGCTTACGCGGCTCTAGCATTGGGAGAGATCGGCCAGGAAGCCTCTGTCGCGATTCCGATGCTGATCGAGCTCCTGCAGGATTCGTCTCCATTCGTCCGCCAGCATGCAGTAGAAGCCTTTGGCATCATGCGAACGGGTGACTCAGAGGCGATTGAAGCGGTATGCAAAGTCCTTCTTCAGGATCCACAGGATTTTATCCGTTTCCAAGCGGGGCTTTCGATCGCCCGAATGGGTCCGCTTGCGGAGCAAGCCATCCCGGCCCTGAAGTCCGCTCTGACTGACCGTTATCGATATGTTCCGTCTATTACGGTAGACGCGCTTGACCGCATACACACCCCAGAAGCCATTACCCTCCTGCTATCTTTCCTCAAGAAATCCAGATGGTGTCCGGCCACCAATCGATCCAGCACTTTTTGAGTGATATCTATCATCCAGGAGTCCCGTCATTGCGATCGGCGACTCCATGTGGATCCGAGCCCTGATCGAATATTCGAAGCAGAAACGTTTGTCCAATCCACAAATTATCCAAAACCCTCTATCCGGCATTCGTCCGAATAGAGGGTTTTTCTTATGCACAATATGGTTCTTTTGTATAAGATGGTAAATTTTTGAGAACCCTATCCGCATCATTTAAGGGTGGGAGGAGTACCGTTCATGCATAGGCGAAGAGGCCAAATCAGCATCTGGCTCGCTTTTTCCATCATGCTGTTAAGCGGCGGTCTTGTCAGCCATGTACAAGCGATTCCGATTCTGCTCGGGGTTGCCGGACGCGATGCATGGGTAGCCGTATTGGTTGGAACACCGTTATTTTTGCTCTGGGTTCTGTTGTTCTTTTATATTTTGAAACAAATCCAAGGACAGCGGCTGCCTGACTGGATCGCGCGCGAGTACGGGGTTGTTGTATCGTGGATTTTCCGAATAGGTGCGGTATTGCTGCTGTTCACGATGGGGACCTATACGCTGGAAGATACGACCACATGGGCCGTCGTCACTTACATGCAGCAAACCCCTTTGTCCGTTATCGTGGTCGTGGGGGTGCTTGTATCCGCCTTGGCAGCCGGCAAAGGATTGCAATCCATTGCCATGACATCCAGCATCCTGCTGCCGGTAGTAATCGTTCTTGGTTATTTTGTCATGTCCGCCAACACCAAGTATAAAAACTATCATGTTCTGTTTCCTGTGCTGGAGAATGGCTGGATGCCGGTTCTTCAAGGCGCCTTCTACAGCGTGGCGGGCTTGATTGAAATTTGGGTGCTGATGCTGTATCAGCATCATCTGAAGAAGAAGCTTCGCTGGTGGCAGATGTTCCTGCTCGGTTTGTTCCTGGTCATGATGACGATCGGACCAACGATCGGCGCCATAACCGAATTCGGTCCGATGGAAGCGGCCAAGCAGCGGAATACGGCCTTCGAGCAGTGGAAAATATTACGGCTGGGCCAGTTATTCCAGCATGTCGACTTTCTGTCGATCTATCAATGGCTGTGCGGCGCTTTTGCCCGTGTATCCTTATCGCTGTATTTGATTACGGATTTGTTGAATGTGCGTAAGCCGTCGAAGCGATATTGGACGATACTCACGATTTCCGCCGCTATGAGCATCATTGCCATTCAACCTTGGAGCGATAGCCAGAGACTGGCCTTTATGACCTATATCCAGTTCCCGGCTTCGTTCATTTTCATTATGGTAACGACGTTGCTTCTTGCTCTGGCTGTGCTGATCAAGCAGCTTAAACAACGAACCAATAAGGAGGCTGCATCCAATGAGTCAGCAGGATAAAAAAGCAGCAGCGGATGATCCGTTCATTATAAGCGAGCATTCGCTTCAAAGCTTGTTCGGCCACTGCAACGACGTGCTTGTGCAAAGCAGTTATTTCGGGAAGCCGCCGGAAATTGCGCAGGTCATTCTGGTCTATTGCAGCGGGATGACGGATACCGGCATCATTAACGATATCATCCTGCCCGACTTGAAGAACGTCTATAACGCAACGAAATTCATCCGCAAGGAGGAAATGGCCCGGGAAGCGGAAGTGCAGTGGACCGAACTCGAATCGCTGACGCCGGAATTGCACCAGAAGATGATTACCGCCAACGTATTCGAAGGCCATCTGCTCATCTGTTTTCCTTCCCTGCAGAAGATCTGGACGATCGATATCTCCAAATTCCCGAGCCGCAACCCGGAGGAACCATCTACAGAGGTATCCATACGCGGACCCAAGGACGGCTTTGTCGAGCTTGTCACCATTAATGTCGCTCTGATCCGCAAGCGTCTCCGCTCTCCCTCGCTGGCATGCGAATATCATCTCATCGGGGAGAGAACGACGACGAAGGTCGCGTTTATGTACGTCAAGGATATCGCCGAACCGTCGATGATCCGATATATCAGACGGAAGCTGAAGCGGGCGGACATCGAATCGCTGCTGTCCACCAATCAGATCGACGAGCTGCTAAGCGAGACGAGTCTAAGTTTGTTCCCGCTTACGCATTACACCGGCAGACCCGATTTTGCCGTCGAATGTTTGCTAAACGGACGCTTCATCGTTCTTGTGGACGGCAATCCGACGATTCTAATTGCTCCGGTCAATCTATTCCTGCTGCTCAAATCGGCCGAGGACACCTATATCTCGTTCCTGGGTGTTAATGTAGGCCGCCTTCTCCGTCTGATCGGTCTGCTGGTGACGATTTTTCTTCCGGGATTCTATATTGCGCTGACGGTATTTCATCTCGATCAGGTCCCGTTCACGCTGCTGGCTACGATCTCCTTGGGGAGGGCGGGTCTGCCGATGGAATCCGGTTTGGAGATGTTCTTTATCATGTCGTTAATGGAGCTCTTCCGCGAAGCCGGGGTAAGGCTCCCAAGCACCATCGGACAGACGCTGACGGTCGTAGGCGGACTCATTCTCGGAGACGCCGCCATCCGAGCGGGCTTAGTATCGCCGCTCATGATCGTCGTTACCGCGGTAACGGTAGTAGCAGGCGCGACGCTGGTCAATCAGGTGCTGATCAGCACCTCGATCTTTCTCCGGTTCGCATCGTTTATTCTATCGGCTACATTGGGGATGTACGGTTTCATCCTCTCCGTGATTCTGCTCGTGATTTACTTGACGGGACTCAAGTCATTCGGCGTTCCCTATCTCGCTCCGGTAAGCCCGTTGAATTTGAAGTCAGCGGTGAATTCGCTGTTCAGGCTGCCGTTCATGTGGAGGAATCGCCGGCCATCCTACCTCCATACCCAACAACCGGTAAAGAAAGGAAGGAAGGAATGAAACGGTTGCGTCAGACTGCGTCTATTCTTGTCACGGTCATGCTGCTGTTCCCGTTATGCGGCTGCTGGAGCGCCAAGGAAATTCAAGTCCAGGGCTACGCCAAAGCAATCGGAGTCGATTTTGTGGACAATGAATATGTCGTCTATATCCAAATGCTTGATTTCACGAGTATAGCCAAATCAAGCGGAATAGGCGGCCCGGCTGCAAAATCGCCTGTCTGGGTGGCCAAAGGCCGAGGGAGTACATTGAACATGGCGTTCGACGATATCTATAAAAGCTCCCAGCTTCCGGTCTCCTGGGGGCACGTGACGGCGATCGTATTGTCCGATAAGGTGTTGGCGGCCAAGAACGAGCATCTCTTGGACATGATTAATCGGTATCCGGAAATCAGGTACAACGCATGGTTTTTCGGAACGAGAACGTCATTAGACCGGCTGCTGAGCGCCACGCCCCAGTTCAATCTGTCGCCGCTCGTATCGATTCTGCACAGTCCGCGGCCGAATTTCGAGCAATATTCGCTGTTCAATCCGGTACTATTCTTCCAATATATTACCGATTACAATGAACCCGCCGTATCGGCTTATCTGCCGAGCTTATCGATTACGAAGAAGCAATGGAGGGATGCCGAGAAGCCGCATGATATGCTGATGATCGACGGCGCCTTCTTTGAATCTGACGGCAGGTTGAATGGGTTTCTGGACCGAAGCCAGCTTGTCGGCTATCACTGGCTGCTCCAGGATATGGCACGGGCGCCGTTAACGATCGAGAAGCAAGGGACCGTCTACGGGGGGTTGACGCTATCGCAACGCAGCACTCAAATTAAACCGGTTATAAAGGGGTCGGAAGTCCGGTTTCATGTGAAAGCGACTTATTATGGGGCGATGTACGAGTATATCGAGCCGATGACGTCCGAAGAAATGAATCGAATCGCAGAGGAAACCGTCCGCAAGCAAATTATGGACACTTACCGGGAAGGGCTGCGGATCGGCGTAGATATTTTTGGGCTGGAGGAAAAGCTGTACCGAAAATATCCTCACATGTGGAATCGATTAACGCATCATGGTAAGAAGCTGCTACTCAAATCGGACTCTATCGAACAGCTCGATGTGAAGGTGATTGTTCCTTATTACGGGAAATACAAGCGCAAATTACATTAATATCCAGCTATGAACGCACCTTGAATCATCTTCTCTTGTTCATCAGGCCGGTCTGCCCCGTTTGCTCATAATTGTCGCGATCCACTACGAAATTGTCGCTGCGAGTGTGTATGATGAAGAGGAAGGGCAAGCGACTGCCCATAGTGTGATCAATCCGATTTCGAAAGGGGTAAGAGGATGAGCAAGATGATTCAAGTAGGCGTGCTTGGTTTCGCGCATGGTCACGTCAACGCCTATTGTGACGTGTGGAGAGACCCTGCATACGGCATTCAAGTCGTAGGAGGCTGGGATCATGATCAGAGCCGGCTGGAAGTCGCTCGCAGCGCGTTCGGTTTGAATGCTTACTCAGAGGCAGCCGAACTGCTGGCGCAGGAAGACATTCAAGCGGTTGTGGTGGCATCGGAAACCTCGATGCATGCCGAGCTTGTCGAGCAAGCCGCAGCCGCAGGCAAAGCCGTTATTCTCCAGAAGCCGATGGCGCTGACGATGGAAGAAGCGAACCGGATCGTTGCGGCGGTCAATAAGTATGGCATTCCGTTCACGATGGCGTGGCAGATGCGGGTGGATCCGCAGAACCTTCAGATGAAGCAGTGGATGGATAGCGGGGAGCTTGGCAAAGTGTTCTCCATCCGTCGCAGACACGGTCTGGCGATGGGACTGCATGCCGACTTTGCGCAATCCTGGCATGTCAAGCCGGAATACAATCGGGATATCTGGGCAGACGATGCTTCGCATCCGATCGATCTGCTGCACTTCTGGCTGGGCGTTCCGGACAGCGTGACGGCAGAGATCGAATCGCTCTACAATCCGGATATTCCTCATGATAACGGCGTAGCCATCTTCCGTTACAAGGGAGGCCCGATCGCCGAGGTGAACTGCTCCTTTACCTGCAACGCCGCAGAGAACACGACGGAGATCGTAGCCGAGCGGGGTACGGTCGTGCAAAATTTCGGCGACGCGCCGAGCTGCAATGCCGTCCGTTCGAGCGAAGGCCCGGGATTGAAGCGTTATGATGCCGCAGCAGGCGCGTGGATCGGTAGCGATATCGAAACGCCGGATAATCATGGCTATCGCATTCGCGGGCTCGCCAAGCCGCTGGCGGAATTTCTGCATGGCGAATGTAAAGCGCTTGCAAGCGCCGAGGAAGGCCGGACCTCCCTACGGATGGTATTGGCCTGCTACGCTTCCGCGAAGCAAGGCCGTAGAGTAACGCTGGACGATCCGATGATCGACGAACTCTAGGGCGGTAATCTCTCATCATCCTGTCAGCCGGCATAGCGGATCCGGCCAAGCTTTCGTATTCTTGAGCATAACCCTCAGACTTTGATAGCGTCTGAGGGTTTCTTCGGTATTTAGTTAGAATGTAAAGCGAACTCTACAGCCGGATTCTTGGCCGGATCCAGCCATAGCAGCACCTTCAGCATGGCTTCTCTCGACATGCCCAGGCAACCGGCTGTCGGCCCTTGTGAGATGTGCATGAAGATCGCGCTTCCCGCACCAGGAACCCGCTCCTTGGTGTTGTATCCGATTACGCTGCCGTAATCGTAAACATCATTGTCGAGGAGCATGAATTCCGCGGATTGCCATCTGCCCTTGCTGGGCAGCCGCTGAAGCGTGTTGTACAGCGGTGACGACGGATCGTCCACCCAAACATCCTCATCGTCCATCTGCCGATAATTCATGGATGTTCCGGGATTCTCGTACTTGCCGAAAGCCAATTCAAAAGGATAGACGCCGGCCGGCGTTTTCCCGTCTCCTTCCCGTTTCTCTGAAGCTGCCGTTATTCCGTTTTCTCCTACGAACCCTATACAAGAGAAGAACGAATTCCAGCTGCCTTCCTTCTTCTCATAGGCTTGAATATGGACTTGATTAATGCGGCCCTCCACCAATGAAACATAAATATACTGCTCGCATCCATTGCGATCGACATCCGACGGGGAAAAGTTCTTTCTGCTCGGTTGACTGGTCTCCATATAAGTACATATTCTACAAGTGTATCGAGGGAACCTCTTTCGGCGGATCATCGCATGCATTGAAAATCAGCTGAATGCCGGCAGGGAATGGAACGCGGTTAGCGAACTATTACAGGAAGGGTATGCGAATGCCTCCGTATTTTTCCTGGTAACTGGTATGATCCGGCCAATGCAGCGTAACCGATAAAATTTCGAATTTGGCGCATTCGTCCATAAACCTTAATAATTGAAGGCGGGAGGAATCCATATGAAGCGGTTTTCCGGCCGTATCGTGCTCGTGACCGGCGCTGGACAAGGAATCGGCCTGGCGACTGCAGAGCGGTTCGCAGCCGAAGGGGCTCACGTCGCAATGGCCGACATCAACCAATCGGTGCTGCAGCAGGCCGTAGAACGGTTGAATGCGGCGGGATATTCCGTATCGTCGCGCGTATTGGACGTCTCCGAGGCGGAGCAAGTCGACGATGCCGTGCGCAGCATACACCAGGAGCATGGCGCCATACATATTTTGGCCAATAATGCGGGAATCGCTTGGCAGGAGCCGTTCCTGGACATGAAGGACGACAATTGGAAGCGCATGCTTGACGTGAACCTGAACGGAATGTTCTACGTGGCCCAGCGCGTCGCCCGGATTATGAAGGAGCAGGGCGGAGGCTGCATCATCAATATGGCTTCCACCAACGGTTTAGCGGGTGAAGTTAATTACGCGCATTACAATGCATCCAAGGGCGGTGTCGTGCTGCTGACCAAGACGATGGCTCTTGAACTTGGCCGATCGGGGATCCGCGTCAATGCGGTATGCCCGGGTTATATTCAGACGCCGTTGTCGGAATCGATAGACAGCCCCGAGACGGTCCGCCGGTATATCGAGCGTAACATTCCGCTGGGCAAGGTCGGCAAGCCGGAGAACGTTGCAGGCGTCTTCGCCTTCCTGGCTTCCGACGATGCGGCTTTTATTACCGGCGAGTGCATCGTTGTCGACGGCGGGCAGCTGGCGTATTGAAGCTCGGTGGAAGGCGTGCCCGATGATGGCATGGGTTCGGCAGAGAAGGAACTAAGCTTGGGATGGATAGTTATTAAGAAGACGAGAAACGCGATAATTCGCGTGGGAGAGGAAAGGTGCGACAATTATGAAACCGATTTCAATTGCGGAACCATTGTCCCAGATCGGCGAAGGCCCTTGCTGGGACGACAACGAAGGGCAGCTGCTCTGGGTAGACATCATGAAGGACCGCATACACCGGCTCTGTCCGGAAACCGGCAGCGTGGAGACGATAGATGCGCCGAAGCTGGTCAGCACGATCATTCCATGCGCTAGCGGCGGCTGGCTTGTCAGCGCCTATCATAGCATCTTTCATTGGACGCCGGGCAAGAAGGGCTTCGAGGAAGTGCTGCGGCTGGAGAACCTCCCTTCCGATGTCCGGTTCAATGACGGCAAGGCCGGTCCGGATGGCGCATTCTGGGTTGGGACGATGGATATGGCCGAAGTGAAAGCCAAAGGGATACTCTATCGGATCAGCCCCGATTTTCAGTACGAGGAAAAGATCAGCGGCATCATCTGCTCGAACGGTTTGGATTGGAGCCTGACTCATGACGAGATGTATTATATCGACTCGCATGTTCCCCGCATCCAAGCCTATGCCTTCGATTCCAAGAACGGTACGCTGGGCGAAGCGCGGACGGCCGTTACGCTGGATGAGAAGAGCGGTTTGCCGGACGGAATGAGTATCGATCACAAAGGGATGATCTGGGTAGCGGAGTGGGGCGGATCGCGCGTCGTGCGCTGGAATCCGGCCGATGGCAGCCAGCTATCGGTTCTTGAGATGCCGGTGCCGCAGCCATCCAGCTGCGCTTTCGGCGGAGAGAACTATGAAACCCTGTACATTACGAGCGCCTACCAAGGCATGAGCGATAGCAAGCGTTCCGAGCATCCGCTCGCAGGCGCTCTATTCCATATGTCCACCAGCGATATGGGAATTCGCGGCAGACGCCCGTTCCGTTTCGGTTAAGCGTAAGGGAACATACTAGTCGTCCGGCATCCAAGCAGGGAGCTCATGCCGGAGTGCGATATATCATAGAAGAGTCCATCGTTCGCTCGAGGGGCTCTTCTTTTTTTTCTAGATAAGCAGGTATAAGTTTTACGCCAGCACTTCTCTGATTTTGCTGCTGTTCTGGAGAGAAACTTGCTTCGATGCTGTCGACGGCGAAAAGACGTTTCTTTCGATCCCAAAAAAAATGCTCAATGGGTTCGAAAGAAACGTCAACTATTGAGCGGAACATCTTGATATAGTGAATAAGAAGGATGATGATCAGATTTTTAGGAAGCGTTGTCATCACGATTATTAGTCGCTTTATGAAGGAGGTTATTCCGTGATATTGGACCGGCTCGGCGTACTGACGGACGAAGTATCGGCCGATTTCGAAGAAGCGCTGGATTGGACGGCGAAGCAAGGCTTGAAGCATGTTGAATTGAGAGTCATTAACGGGCGCAACGTGGTGGAGCTTCAGGACGACGAGCTGCGCGAGGTTCGCAGGCTGGTAGAGCAGCGGGGCTTATACATCTCGGCGGTAGCCTCGCCCGTCTTTAAATGCAAGCTGGATCCGTCCAGAAAGTCTGCTCACGGAGATACCTTCGGCCAGCAGGAAGAGAGCGTTGACGCCCACTTTGCCAAGCTTACCCGCGTCATTGATATTGCGAAGCTGCTCGGAACACACCGTATTCGC
This sequence comes from Paenibacillus spongiae, assembly GCF_024734895.1. Taxonomy (NCBI): domain Bacteria; kingdom Bacillati; phylum Bacillota; class Bacilli; order Caryophanales; family Paenibacillaceae; genus Paenibacillus; species Paenibacillus spongiae. The sequence goes on along the minus strand of NZ_CP091430.1, from coordinate 5,102,428 downwards.
ATCTTCTCCTTCTGGCGGGAAGAGAATGCAGCGCAGTACAGAGAGGAAGTTATCGGTCATCTCAAGAGAGCGGCGGAGACTGCGGAGCGCCAAGGCGTCCTGCTCCTGCTGGAGAATGAGCCTGCATGCAACGGTGGCTTTGCCGAAGAGGTCGCGGAGCTTGTCCGCGGCACCGGTTCCCCTGCGCTTAAGGCTCTATGGGATCCGGGCAATGAAGCATACGGCGGCCGTGAGGCATTCCCGGCGGGGTACGCGGTTATGAAGGAACTGGCAGCTCATATCCATCTGAAGGATGCCTATATTCGGGAAGACGGAACGGCGCGCTGCGTGCCGCTCGGATCCGGAGCAGTCCCTGTCATCGCGCAGATGAAAGCATTATTGGCAGACGGCTATGATGGCCTGTTCACCCTTGAAACGCATTTCATACCCGAAGGCGGCACACGGATGACCGGAACCCGCATGACACTGGATGCGCTCCGGACCCTTCTGAAGGAGGTCTAAGCCGTTGAAAACGTGGAATTTCGGAATCATCGGATGCGGAACGGTCGCCGATTTTCATATTCAAGCCATTCGCGATATCGAAGGTGCTCGCTTAGCCTGCGTATCCAGCCGCAGCGAAGCCAAGGCTAAGGAGGTAGCACATCGGGAGAATTGCGCATGGACAGCTGATTATCGCGACTTAATCGGACGACCGGATATCGATATTGTGTGCGTTACGACGTCGAGCGGCAGCCACGCCGCCATCGGCCTGGACGTATTGAAGGCCGGCAAGCATCTGGTCCTCGAAAAGCCGATTGCCATGAATGAGCGGGATGCAGCCAAGCTTGTGCAGGCGGCAAGAGAGTGCGGCAAGCAGCTTTCCGTCATTTCGCAAAGGCGGTTTGAAGCCCAGCATCAAGCCGTGAAGCGGGTGCTGGATGAAGGAGCGCTCGGCAAGCTGCTGCTGGCCGAAATATCGCTTCCCTTCTATCGGACGCAAGCGTATTACGACAGCGCGGATTGGCGCGGGACGCTTGCGGAGGATGGCGGAGCGCTAATGAATCAGGGCATTCACAGCCTGGATCTGCTGCTATGGTTCGCGGGCGAGGTGCGGACCGTCTTCGGGCAGCTGGCGACCCAGACCCATGAGATGGAAGCGGAGGACCTCGGGCTGGCCATCGTGCAGTTCAAGAGCGGCGCATTCGGTACGATTATGGCTTCGACGAGCATTCAGCCCGGTTTTGCCGCTTCTATTCAGCTCTATGGCGAAAGAGGGACCATCAAGCTGGAAGGCTCCTCGATCGTACACTGGTCGGTCCCGGGCTGGAAGGAGCCGAGCGCCATTCATTCCGCTTCCTATGGCGGGGTAACCGATCCAAGAAGCATTGTCAGCGATTTTCATCAGAGCCAGCTGATTGATGTCATATCTTCGATCGAAACGGGCACGCAGCCGCTCATCACGGGCGAAGACGGCTTGCGCGCCGTGCAGCTGGTCGAAATGATTTATAAAAGTGCGGCCGAAGGCGTTCAGCTTCGCGTAGGTGCCGATGCCGGAGAGGAGAATGCCAATGATTGAGAAGCAGCCAGTGCAATCGGAAACAGTGGACTTATTGCAAGTTCAAGTCTATCGGGATCGGGCTTCGATGGGCGCGGCGGCTGCCGCTGACACGGCTCAGCAGATACGGGAGCTGCTTGCCGTCAAGCCCGAAGTACGCGTGATATTCGCGGCGGCCCCCTCGCAGAATGAGCTGCTAGAGCATCTTGCGAAGAATCCGTCGATAGACTGGTCCCGTATAACAGCCTTCCACATGGACGAGTACATCGGTCTGCCCAATAACGCGCCTCAGCGCTTCAGCCGATATTTGCAAGAGCATCTATTCGATCGGGTCAAGCCGGGCAAGGTGCATCTCATCGACAGCTCAAATGCGGTGGAGGTTGAATGCAGCCGGTACGGCAAGCTGCTCCAGGAATCGCCGATCGATATCGTCTGCCTTGGAATCGGGGAGAACGGACATATCGCGTTCAATGATCCGCCCGTAGCCGATTTCAACGATCCGCAGGTCATCAAAGCGGTGGAGCTGGATGAGGTCTGCCGTCGGCAGCAGGTGAACGACGGCTGCTTCCGGGACATCTCGGATGTTCCGACGCACGCCTTGACGCTCACGATACCGGCATTGCTCACTGGCGCTCGGCTCTACTGCGTCGTTCCGGGTCCGACGAAGCGCCAAGCCGTTGAGCGGACATTGAACGGACCGATCTCGACGGCATGTCCGTCTACGATTCTAAGAAGGCATCCCGGCTGTACACTATACGTAGACCGCGATTCATATGGCAGGTGAAAAGGCGATGATTAGAGCAATTCATTATGCTACAGGCGGTCAGATTGCGATTTCCATGGAGCAGGGGATCATCACGGGGATCGAGGCGGTTCCGGAAGCGGCTCCGGATAAGGATGCTTTGCCGATCGCAGCACCCGGTCTTGTCGATTTGCAAATTAACGGATACGCTGGGCTGGATTTCAATCAGCTCCCCATGCCTGAATCACTGCTTAGCGATGCCGTTACCCGGCTGTGGAGCCAGGGGGTGACCGCTTGTTATCCAACGGTCATCACTAACCGGGCGGATGTCATACATAAACTGCTGGGGCAGATTGCCCGGGCATGTGACGAGGATCCCATAGCTGCTCGCGGGATTGCGGGCATTCATCTGGAAGGCCCGTTCATCTCGCCTCAGGACGGTGCCCGCGGCGCTCATGCGCTCGAGTATGTCATGGCGCCGGATTGGGAGCTGTTCTGCAGATGGCAGGAAGCAGCCGGCGGACGCATCGGGATTGTGACGATATCGCCGGAATGGCCGGGGAGCGCAAGCTTTATCAGAAGCTGTGCTGACAGCGGCGTAACCGTCTCAATCGGCCATACGTCCGCGACTCCGGACCAAATCCGGGAAGCTGCCCAAGCAGGGGCGCGGATGTCCACCCACCTTGGCAACGGCGCTCATCTGATGCTGCCGCGTCATCCGAATTATATATGGGAGCAGCTTGCTCAAGACATGTTATCGAGCTGTGTGATCGCCGATGGTTTTCATCTGCCGGATCAGGTGTTGAAGGTAGTGATCAAGGTGAAGGGCAAGCAGGCGATGCTGGTCAGCGACGCGGTCTCCTTGAGCGGCTTGGAAGCAGGGACATATACGACGCATATCGGTGGGCAAGTGGTGCTGACTCCGGAGGGAAGGCTTCATCTTGCTGAGAATGAGAAGATATTGGCCGGATCGGCTCAGATGCTGCTGGCCGGCATCGAGCACCTGACCGGCCGCGGTCTCGCTGAATTGGCCGAGGCGTGGGACATGGCATCGGTTAGACCGGCCACGGTCATGAAACTGCCTTCGGCAGGAGGCTTGGAGGCAGGAGCCCCGGCTGATCTCGTACTGTTCCGCCGGGAGGGCAGCCGGATCCGCATCGAGCAAACGTATAAAGGCGGGGAGCGGGTTTATTCGAAATCATAGCTCATGAACCAGGATAATAACCGCTGCTTCGCAGGCAGAATGTTCTTCCGATCGCTGTTGTTCCCGGATTTCCTTGATCTTTGTTTATAGGTGTTGAAATCCGGAAACAAAGGCGACCGCTGAGGCTTCTTCAGAATTATTCTTCCTGCTTGGCTCATTGTCTCGATTCGCTCCTTCGGAAGCGAAAGTATCCACAAAACTAAGCCTATGCTTTCGAAGTAAGTTTTGTCTCAAATTCGCTCCTTCGGACGCGAACCCTTCACAAAACTTTAGGAGGATCCCTATGAAATTTGCGGTATTCAGCGGTGTGTTGATAGACTACAGCATCCAGGAAGCGATGCGGTTAACGAAACAACTGGGCGCAGACGGGATTGAAATTGCCGGCCGCGAGCCGCATCTCTCTCCTTCCACCAGCAGGCAGCGCGTGAAGGAGATGAAGGCGGTCGCCGATAGCTTGGGCTTGGCCATTCCCGTAATCGCTTCCTACGTGGGCGGGTTCTCCACCGCCAGCGACAAGGAATGCGGGCAAGCCCTCGAAGATTTCCGGCGTATGCTGGATCATGCGGCCGAGCTCGGCGCATCCAAGCTGCGCGTGTCTCCCGGCGGGCCGAATGCGTTCTTGGCTCAGGATTATCATTTTGCCAAAGCCGCCTATTGGATGGACCGCTGCGCAGCGGAAGCGAAGGCACAGCAGATCGATATCATCATGGAGATCCATAATGAATCGCTGGTCGAGACTGCGGACAGCAGCCAGCGCCTTCTAGGTATGCTGAAGCAGGACAATGTCGGCATGATTCACGATGCAGGCAATATGTATATTACGGATACCGATTATGGCCGCGATTCGGTCTATAAGCTCGGCGAGCACCTCTGTCATGTGCATGTGAAGGATGAGCTGCGGATCGACAAGGCGGGGGCACCGGGTACCTTCGTCAATCTGACGCATAGAGGCGAGGAGTATTTTTTGCAGAGTCGCATGGGCGAAGGGGGAGCCGATCACCAGCCGCTATTCGATGCTCTTCTTGAAACGAATTATCAGGGCTGGATAACACTCGAATGCCATGCCCCGTTCCCGGCCTATGAACGCTTGGAGCATGATTTTCAAGTCGTCAAAAGGCTGCTGGGCCGGTCTTAATTCGATCGATTCTACTGCCAACTAATGGTTGTTCCTTCAGGCGGTTTGAAATATGCTAGATGCAAGACTAGCTTTCGACTGGTGGTATGATCATGGATGCTCATTATTTTCGAAGCAAGGATCAGCTCTGTCAGCAGTTTCCGTTCAAAATATTGCGTTATTCGAGCCAGCTTCTTAAGCAGCCCCTGCATACGCATGAATATATCCAAATCGCCTACGTGCTTAGAGGGGTGTGTACCCATCAGCTTCGCGGCAAGGCGCTGACGGTCAGCAGAGGGGACATCTTCGTCATTACCCCGGGGGCCGAGCATGGAATAAGCGCTATTGATGATAAAGAGTACGAGATGGTGCTGCTCGATTTCATGCCGATCCTCGTGCGCGATCAGTTGAAACCGCCCTTCTCCGATACGCTGCTTCCGCTATTGCAGCAGCCGGAGGCGGGCAAGAATGCTCCGCTGCACTTGTGGCTCCATATCGGCAAGAGCAAGCAGCCGCTGGTCGAGCATCTGCTTCAAGATATTCAGGATGAATTCGAACATCGCGAAGCAGGGTTTGAATTTTCCGTGCGCATGAGTCTGGTCAAGCTGCTGATCATCATCGATCGGGAATTCCGCAAAGAAAGGCGGAAGCCGGCCCGGCAGCCTTCGCTCGTGAACCAGCACCCCATCGATGAGGTGAAACGGTACATCTACGATAATTTCAGCCAAGACATTCCGCTTGAGCACGGAGCGATGATTGCGAACATGGCGCCCGCTTACTTCAGTCATATCTTCAAGAAAGAGACCGGGCAGACCTTCGTCGACTTTGTGAACGAAGTGCGGATTGAACGGGCCATGGAGCTGATTCGCCAGAATTCACATACGATCACGCACATCGGCTTTCAGGTCGGCTTCCATCATTTGGGCCATTTTATCCGCACGTTTAAGAAGCGTACCGGCATTACGCCTACGGAATATAAGAAAACATTCGGTATTCAACAACCTAATTAAGGGAAAGAGGGTTTTCAGGAATGAGCCAGAAAACGCTGAAAGTGGGCATTATCGGGCAAGGACGAAGCGGACGCGATATTCACGGCAATTTGCTCGCGAAAATTCCGGAATACTTCACAATTGCTGCTGTTGCCGACTCGATTGTCGAACGCCAGGAGCTTGCGAAGAAGGAGTATGGTTGCAGCGCTTATGCGGGATGGGAGGAGATGGTGGCTCAAGAGGAGCTTGACCTTATCGTGAATGCGTCTCCGAGCCATATGCATTACCCAATCTCGCTTGAATTGCTCAACCGCGGCTATCACGTCTTATGCGAGAAGCCGCTGGCCAAAACAGCGGAAGAGGTTGACCGTTTGATCCAGGCTTCCGAACGGTCCGGCAAGGTTCTGGCCGTATTCCAGCAGTCCCGTTACCAGCATGCGTTCGTGCAAATTCGGAAAATTATCGAATCCGGCGTGCTGGGCCGCATCGTTCAAGTGAATTTTACGCTGAATGGCTTCGCGCGGCGCTGGGATTGGCAGACGCTGCAGAGCAATAATGGCGGCAGCCTGATGAACACGGGACCGCATCCGCTCGATCAAGCGCTCCAGCTGTTCGGGACGGATATAATGCCCCAGATCACATGTATCATGGATCGTACGAACACGTTTGGCGATGCGGAGGATTATGTGAAGCTGATCTTGAGAGGCGAAGGCCGGCCGACGATCGATCTTGAAATCTCTTCAACCTGCGCATATGGCCGCGAGCAGTTTAATATTCAAGGCACGAACGGCGGAATTCGGGGAACGGGTCAGGAATTGGAATGGAAGTATTATAAGCCGGAAGAGGCTCCCGTACAGCAGCTAACGAGAGAGCCGCTCTTTAACAGCAACGGGCTGCCGGCGTATTGCCACGAGACCTTGACTTGGCATACCGACAACTGGGCTTTATCTGTTCCGGAAGGCAGGTCCTCCTTCGAGGATATGACGGAACAATTGTACATGATGCTGTACCGTCACATAAACGAGGGAGCGGAGCTGGAGATTACCCCGCAGCAGGTTCGGCAGCAGATGATGGTCATGGAAGAGTGCCGGCGCCAGAATCCGCATATTTATGCGGTTCCCGTCAACTAATTCGATGATAGTAATGAGGATATCGTAACCGCCTATTCTAGATAGCTGCTGCTAATGACGAGTGGCGTCTCCGATAGCAGGAAGGTACAAACATGACCTGTTGGAGAAATCAGCTCGACGTTTGCATTCTTCCTTAAGCGAATCTGCAGTTCGCGATCGGAATGAGAATTGAAGGCGTTCCAGCCCTCTCAACAGTTGAGAGGGCTATCTAACGTGATATCATCGTGCATGACAGAATGGTAGGGGCTATACTGAAGAAAGGAATGCGTTGAGCATCGAAAATGGCGGTCAGCTAGTAGAAGAATGAGTAGTTGAAGTATCGGTCACGCGATACGAAGACGATTTCGTATGATGAAAGGAGAAATTATGGAAGGAAACAAATCAGCGTTTACATCTATCGACGATTATATTTCTACATTTCCTCCTGATGTTCAAGAAATTCTTAGTAAGTTAAGAAACGTGATCAAAGAAACGGCGCCGGATGCGGAAGAAAAGATCAGCTATCAAATGCCTACCTTTGCTTTGCATGGCAATCTGGTGCACTTTGCCGCCTATAAAAACCACATCGGCTTTTATCCGGGCGCTAGCGGAATTGAAGCATTCAAAGATGATTTATCGGGATACAAGGGAGCGAAAGGGTCGGTTCAATTTCCTCTAGATAAGCCGATACCTTATCCATTAATAAGCCGTATCGTTAAATATAGAATAGCTGAGAATATAAAGAAGGCAGAACGAAAAAAGAAGAAGAAATGATTGGTAATGACCGATTAAACCCGAAAGCTTGAGCCGACTGATGGCTTGAGTTTTTTTATTCGATGCAGGAGGAGGATCTGAGGCGGGCGCGGCAGCGCGGGAATGCTAGTAAGTTGAATCATTCATCGTTGTTCGAGATGAATGGATCCCTTTCGATGCTCATGAAATGAACAGGCCCAGGCTCGCCGGAGATGTCTTGAACGGTCTTAATGATCCGATAACCAACTTTCTCGTAGACGCGGATCGCGGCCGAATTGCTCACTTCCGGATTGATAACACAACGGACTACGCTCGGATCGGCAAATACATAATCACGGAGAAAACGCGAAATAATGCTAGAACCTAAACCTTTGTTCCGGAACTCCGATAGTCCTATGAAAAGGTCTATGCTAGCCGCATGTGAGAGATCCACATATTGTTCATACTCTGGGTAATCGATCCATTGAAACGTTTGTATATAACCTATGGAGGTTTCACCATAGAGAATCAAATAGGGTTCAGTCGGTTCATCCCCGTTTACGTAGCGTTCAAACTCTCTTGTCACTTCTTCATATGGCCCCTGATGGGCATAGCCCCAGAACCGTTTTACTTCGGGATCATTCGTAAGCCAATCATAAATTTGGGACAAATCGTCTAACCTCACTCGACGAAAATGGATCATTTCTTTCTTGATTTGCATGGTGGGGCACCTCCTGCGGCGGTTATAGCGGGTGCGAAAGTCTGCGATCAATCAAATGGTGATTTTTATTGTCCGATAGGAACAATTATAGGTTCGTGGAGAAGAGTGCGTCAATATAATAAGCAATCATGAACGATGACGTGTTTGTAAGCACGGCTCTAACGGGAAAGGTCTGTAAACACATAAACAAGGCTGCCGAGAGCCGGCAGCCTTGCTTACCTTGATGAAGCTAATGCTCATTTATTCATTACTTTCCGCATTGTCGTTGTCGCCATCAGCAGCCTCGCCCATCTTGTTGCCCAGCGCTGCGCCTGCAGCACCGCCCGCAACTGTGCCAAGAGGACCCAAAGCAGAACCCACCACAGCACCCACGACGCCACCGCCCACCGATCCTACAGCTTCTCCAGCGGTAACATCTGCATCTCGGTCAGAACCTCCGTTACGATTACGGTCGTTATTACGTGCCATCTGTTTCACTCCCTTATTATGTGATAGGAAATGCTGATGCATTGCCAGCCCGTTCCAGAACATATCTTGCCCTAACCGGGCAAGTAGGATTCATGAATCTTTCCATATCCCATTATGATCATTGATATGAGCCGAAACCAGGGAACAACAGCGATTGAATTCACTTTCTGCATGAACAAATGAGTAAACCGGTTAGATTAACAAGAAACAAAAACAGATCCAGTTGAGGGTACGCGTACCTTCACTGGATCTGCTGCGTTCTCGATCGAAAAGTTCTATTCGCGATGCGCATCGATCAAGGTGACGGCAGCACGAACAACTTCTGCCGCCGGGCTGTCCGCACCGATAAACCGCGAGGACATACAGAACCCTTCCATGAGTACGAATAACTGCCTGGCAACAATGGGGGACGCTATTTTTTCTTTTTTATACAAATTAGTCGCAATAGTATAGCATGCATCCAGAGTAAATGAGATAATAAGAAGGATTGTTCGATAGAAGGGGGACAAATTGACTAGAAGAACATAAGGCCAGGCTGGATGCCCGTAAAAAAAAAGGGCGAAATTCCTGAAACCATTTGGTACCCCTATGTCGTATTATAAGAGATTAGCTTTATATTGAAGTCTGCTGGGGGAAGTGAGAGCAGGGTTCATCTTGAGCCAGCATGTTAGATATAGAAATTGCAGGGATAGGGGTTTGCATATGATTCAAGACCTTCTGAATTTTCTGATGGACTTTGGCGCGTGGGGGCTGTTCTTCCATTCGTTCTTGGATGCCATCATCATGCCGGTACCGGCATTTTTTCTCCAGGTTCCTCTAAGCTTCGCCCATCCTTCGAATGCTTTGTGGCTTGCTACGGTCGGCTACCTCGCCTGTTTGTTAGGAACTCCGTTCGGCTACTTGATCGGGAAGTATGTGGGAAACTCCATCCTCTACAAAATTCTAAAAAAATCATGGGTAGATTCCGCGACGCAATTGTTTCAGAAGAATGGGGAAGCGGCCATATTGATCGGCTCGTTCACGCCGATTCCGTTCAAGGTATTCACCATCATGTCCGGGTGCATGAACTTTCCGTTGTGGCGGCTGATGGCTTATGCGGCGGTTGGCAGGGCAGTCAAGTTCTACGTTGTCGGTCTCTTGTTCTATTATTACGGCAGAGCTGCGGAAGGCATGGTAAAGGATGTCTCGATGTACATTTTCGTTATTGCCGTCCCAATCCTCGTTATCTTCCTGTTCCTAAAGAAAAGATGGAATAAGAAAAAAGCCGGCAAGCAGGAGCCTCAAGATCAGATCGAGCATGTTGCGCCGCGGCAAGCGGATTTGGACAGAACCGTCTAACCCATCCGCTGCGTCTTAAGTATTTGCTGCAATTTTCGTTTCTTTCATATTATTCTTATAGACCGTCAGGGCGAGGGCAAGGGCGGTCTATTTGTCGTTGTATCACAAATGTATGGAAGAAAGCCTTTATGACGAATGCTTCTGGAAGTTAGCGGCCGAGAACCAATTTGCCTGTGCAATGGTCGATGTTCAATATCAGTCATTGCTTTTCTGAATATGAAATAATTTTCTTGATAGATAATCATTGCTGTGCTACGATGCCAATATATACAACCTGATTCTTAAATAAACCTGCAGGAGGAATCGGCTAATGAACGAGAAAGAATTATTCGACAGAATGACTAATGAGCTGTACACGGCTGTAATTTGCGATGCATTGGACGAAGTCGGTTACCGGAATCAATCGTTAAAATCGGGCATCGTGCCTCTTGATCATAATTGGGTGGTCACCGGCCGGGCGAAGACGATCCATGCGGTGGACGTCAGCGAGGTTCACGGCAATCCATATGATAAAGAAATCAAGGCTGTAGACAGCATCAAAGAAAATGAGGTCGTCGTCGTGTGCACGAATGATTCGGAGAAGAGCGGGATTTGGGGCGAGCTTCTCTCGACGGCTGCGAAGGTGAGAGGCGGAAGAGGCGCGATTGTTGACGGCTTAATACGAGACAGCAAGAAAATTATCGATATGAACTTTCCCGTCTTCACGAAGGGGATGAATCCGCTGGATTCCCAAGGTCGGACGTATGTCATCGATTATGATGTTGCGGTTACATGCGGAGGCGTTACGATTTATCCGAATGATGTGATCTTTGCGGATCGGGATGGAATCGCTGTCATTCCGCATGCCGTGCTGAATGAAGTGCTGGATAAAGCCTTCCGGAAGGTTAATCGCGAGAACAGCACCCGGGATGAATTGCTTGCCGGCAAATATTTGCAGGATGTATACGATAAGTACGGTGTCTTATAGAGGGCGAGGGTGAATGAATATTGGCTCTCCCTGAAATAGCTGCTTTACCCGGTTGAAGTCAAGCTCATGCTTCGTATGACGAAGCATGAGCTTGACTTTGCAATAAAGAACGAATTGCTGGGGAATAACGGAGCTTAGTAGCGTGTAGGTCTTTAGACAGAATATATGGACACAATACCTAAGAGAAGATCGAAGGATAAGCTCTACCGGGACTATATTGCCCGGGCAATAGGGCAGTATATATTTCGCTCGCATAATGACCATAGATCATGTAAAATTGATTAGAGTGTAGGTATAGAAAAAAAAGGATCAAATAGGAGTTGTATGGATGCAGCAGGAAGATATTATTCTAACCCGGGAAGGGTTGGAGAAGTTAAAGCTTGAGCTTGATGAGCTAAAGACGGTCAAGCGCAAGGAATTGGCGGCTCGGATTAAATTAGCGATCAGCTACGGCGATTTGAAGGAAAACAGCGAATATCATTCGGCCAAGAATGACCAGGCATTCATGGAAACCCGAATCTTGACCCTGCAGCATATGATTAACAGGGCGCGGGTGGCTGATGTGGCAAGCTTGGATACGGTTCAAGTGGGCTCCATTGTCGTTCTTAACGACAAGGAACTAGAAGAGAAATTAGAGTACAGGATCGTTGGTCCTGCCGAAGCGGATGTTCTGGAGAATAAAATTTCATACGAGAGTCCCCTTGGCAAGTCGCTCATGGGGCAGAAGGTCGGCGATATCATTACGGTAGCCGCGCCGATGGGAACGATTGAATATGAGCTGCTTGAAATAAGAGCAGAATAATGAATGAAGCTGGACGACAGAGAAAGTATGTGTACTGCGATTCAATCTTTCGTTTATCTTAACGATTGACGGTCTTAGGCTGGGCGAGAATGAATATATTCAAATTCACTTCGATGTGTTCAATGAGGAGCTGCAACGACAGCTTCTCTTTTTTTAAATTTGCATCGTTGGTCTATATCAACTATCCTCGCTCGAACCGATAATGATCTTGTATTTGATAATTTGATATATTTAATTTACAATCGAATTATTCAACATGGATCGTATTACGATGTATTCGACATGGGAATGGAGTGAAGTGACTCGACGTGCATGATAACAGACCGTTATATCAGATCATATTTGACGACTTGAAGGACAAAATCGAAGCAGGTCTATATGCGCCGGAGGCACAGCTGCCGACAGAAGTTGAGCTTGCCGAACAATTTGGCGTAAGCCGTATTACTTCGAAGCGGGCGTTGATCGAGCTTGAGCGGGAAGGTCTTATCTATCGTAAACGGGGGAGCGGCAGTTATGTCAAGCTGCAGGATGAGACCGATGCGATTCCTTACAATGGGTTTTCGGGCGCAAGTCCAATCGTTTCCATGATCTTACCCTACATGGCGACGAAAGAGTTTGAATATGTTGTAGCGGCTACCGACTATCTCGACGCACACGGCTATTATTTAAGCATTCATAACAGCAATTGGAGCAAGGAAAAGGAGAAGGAGCTGCTCTCCAAGCTCGCCAAGAGCGGACTGAGCGGCGTTATTCTATATCCGTTAAGTACGATCAGTAATGTAGATGTCGTGAATGCGATCAGCAGCAACGGGTATCCGCTTGTGACAATGGATCAATATTTCGACAGCTTGAACATAAGCAGCGTCGTATCCGATAATTACACGGGCGGGTACCTTGCGGCGAGCAAGCTTATTGAGCTTGGCCATGACCGCATTGCTTTTGTTTCCAGCGTCAGCATCGAGTACCGCAGCTCCGTGAGAGACCGTTATCTCGGCTATTGCCAAGCATTGAAAGACCATCGGATATCGATTGATTCGGATTGGATCTATACGGATTTCTACCGGGAAGTAAACGAGAAGAACGCGAAGACGTTCTACCAGGCCTTGTTGACCAAGCTTCTCAGCAAGAAGGTGACCGCGATCCAGGTCGAGCATGATCACTTGGCTGTCGACCTGCTGAACAACGCTTTGGATGCGGGGATTAGCGTACCGGGCCAACTGTCCATTGTGGGATTCGACAATCATGAAGTTTCATGGCACGCTGAAGTTCCGTTAACGACGATTGCACAGAATTATTATGAATTAGGCCGCAGTGCCGCGGAGCTGATCGTGGCCGGTATTGAGAACAGCGGTTCCCAGCCGCGGCAAATAAAAGTTCCTGTTCAGCTGATTGAACGGCAAACGACCGGACCCAGGCCCAACCGGGAGGATATGTTCCTGTCCAGGACCGACTAATCAAATAGCATTCAAGAGCCTTTCCTCGCTGCGAGGGGGCTCTTTTTCTTTGGCTACACGAAGAAAGTAAATATATAATATTGATTTTGAAAAATAAAAGATATATCTAATATTTACAAACGGGATTAACGTAGATATAATACAAACAGAAATAAGTTATATGGTATATCATATCATGGGTTGTCCCGGGTGAATGAGGTTCCTTGCATCATGAAAGGATGATTCATTTGCCGGGAAAAATCGCTTATGACAAATGGCGGATATACCATATGCTGCATATTTCGTTTCGCAAAGGCTTTCATCCTTTTAAGACGAGGAGGCAAAAGAGGGTTTTAGGGGGCATCCGGTTATTCGCAATGGATTCGCAAACATCTATTTTTCAAAAAAATGAATGATGGAGGAGTTCAAATGAAAGCGCTTAAAACACCTGCTATCCTAATTGCACTAATTTTTATGCTGGTTTTGACCGCTTGTTCCAGCGGTTCGGGCAAAGAAACGAATGAAAAACCGGACAATACAACCAATCAAGGCACCGAGCAGACAGGCAATAACGCAGAAAAGCCTGAAAATGACCCCCCTGCCGAGCCGGAAGAGAAAGCGTATGATTTGAAAGGGCAGACCGTCAAAATCGGATTATGGTGGGATGGCGCCGATCCGCGGGAAACGAAGCCGGAGGATTCTACGGCTGCTATCGAGGCGCAAATCAAGAAAATCGAAGAGACGGAAAAGAAATTCAATGCCAAAATCGAATTCGTCAAATTCGGCGATTACGGTAAATACGTCGAGAACTTTACAACAACCTCCCTTGCCGGGGAACCGTTCGCCGATATTGTCGTATTGGAGCTGTTCTGGGCGTTCCCGACGCTCGTCAATAAAGGCTTCATTGAACCAATCGACCAATATCTCGATATGAGCGACCCGAAATATAATGATTGGATGAAGACAGGCGGCAGCTTCAACGGCAAGCAGTACGGCTTCTATGATTCCTCACCATCGCCTTACGGCTTTTTCTACAATAAAACGCTTGTACAAAAGTTCGGTCTGGAGGATCCTTATGAGCTGCAGCAAAAAGGCGAGTGGACCTTCGAGAAATTCCGTGAATATGTAAAGACGGCTACGAAAGACACAAATAGCGACGGAAAAACGGATGTTTATGGCATTGCCGGGGCGTATGGCAAAGTCAATTCGCTGACGGAGCAGTTCCTTCATGCGAACAATGCTTCCGTTGATAAAGATGCCAGCGGCGAGATCAAGTTCTCGTTAGACAGCGAGAATGCGGTCGAAGCGCTTCAGTATGTATCCGATCTGTTCAATGTGGATAAATCCATCATGCAGCCGGTTCCGGAAGATGCAACCAAAGAGTTCATTGCCGGCAAAGGCGTCTTATATGGCGGATTCAGCTGGGAGCTTGGCGGCCTGATGGACAATATGAAGGGGCAGGAGCTTGGCTATGTCTTCTTCCCGAAAGGACCGAAGGCGGACAAATATACGAGCTACACGCCTTTCGGCAATATGTACATGCTGTCGAAATATTCGAAAAATCCGGAAGCGGCCATTCTAATCATGGATGCCATCAGCCTTCATGAAGAAGGAAGAAAGCTCTCGGAACAAGCTTGGGAGACGTCGTATCCGAACAAAGAGTCGCTTGATACGCGCAAACAAATGGCTGACAACATCGGTTACATCTCCTACTACGCCATTCCGGATGCAGGCACGCTGTTCGATAAAGTCATTCAGGACATTACGGTAGGCAAAGTGTCGCCGGCAACGGCAGTCGATAAGGTCAAGCCGCAATTCGAAGCCAACATCAACAAGCTTCTGGAAGATGCAAAGAAATAACCAGTCAAGCTATAGAGCGCTTCCGCACATATACCGCCACGATGAGTGGCGGTATATGCGGGAGAGCGAATGAAGAGGGGGAAGATAATGCGGCGGCCGATTTATTTAATCATTGGTATCTCGCTTGTAGTCATCGCGGCCGTATCCGTATCGTTGTCGCGGTCCGGCAGCTCTGGCCTTCAGGCCGTTATGGCCGGGAACACACAGATCGACACGGCGCAGCTTGCGGATCGAGGTGACTCCTATAAGAAAGGGAGCTACGACGAGTACCTGTCGAAATTCCGATCGTCCGTAGAACGACCCAACCTCGACTTTATCATTGAGGGAGAAAGCTATACGAACTCTCGGGATATGGCCGTATCTGTTGTCGATCATCAGGATGGCGGAGACGGCAAGGCCATCATGACGGAGGAATCCGGCACGGTGGAATGGGAAATTGACGTTACACAAGAAGGTTTGTATAACCTGCAGCTTAAATTATTGACACCGGAAGGCAAAGAATCCGATGTGGAACGAGAGCTTCGAATTGACGGCGAGCTTCCGTTCTCCGAAGCAAGAAGCCTGATCTTCAACCGGATATGGAAGAATGAGACGAACGAATTCATTCGGGATGACCGCAATAATGATTTGATTCCGAATCAGGTTGAAGTCCCGATGTGGCAGGAAGTACGGCTAAAAGACGCAACGGGCTATTATACGGAGCCGTATCTGTTCTATTTCACGAAAGGTAAGCACACCTTGTCCCTAACATCCGTGAAGGAACCGTTAATGATCGATTATATAAAGTTAACGAACAAGGAAGCAATGCCGACTTATGACCAGTTGGCTGCAATATATAAGGAGAAGGGTTATCAGGCAGTTAAGAATGTATCGATCAAAATTCAAGGCGAGCATACGGCCAATAAGTCGTCGGCGACCTTGCTCCCTTATAACGACCGATCCAGTCCAGCCATCGAACCGTATCATGTATCGAAGCTGAGAAATAATGCGATGGGCGGCTGGGGCTGGCGGATGCCGGGCCAGTGGATCGAATGGGAGATCGAAGCCCCTGAGGACGGGCTGTATCAGATTGCTTTCAAGAACAGGCAAAACTATTTGCAAGGCGGATATGCGCTCCGCAGCTTATCCATTGACGGGCAAATTCCATTCCAAGAGGCAGGCACGCTCCCGTTCGCCTATTCTCCGGATTGGCAAATGGGGGTCGTAAGCAAGTCGGCCGATGAGCCGTATCTGTTCCACCTGACCAAGGGGAAGCATACGGTTCGTCTGGAAACGACGCTGGGCGACATGGCCCCGATCATTCGGTCGGTAGAGTCCTCGATTCTGCAATTGAATGCGATGTACCGTCAAATTATCAGCTTCACGGGAACGGTCCCGGATACGTTCCGCGATTATCAGCTGGATAAGCGAATTCCGCATATGAGCGAGCTGTTTCGCAAAGAAAGCGATTTGCTGTATCAGGTCGCGAAGCTTATAGAC
Source organism: Paenibacillus spongiae (assembly GCF_024734895.1). Classification (NCBI taxonomy): domain Bacteria; kingdom Bacillati; phylum Bacillota; class Bacilli; order Caryophanales; family Paenibacillaceae; genus Paenibacillus; species Paenibacillus spongiae. The sequence goes on along the minus strand of NZ_CP091430.1, from coordinate 5,085,936 downwards.
GGTTCTGGCGAAGGAAGCGACCGTTCGGCTGTTCTGAAATCGCTTGCTTACCAGTTGAATGATATGGCGGATCGTCCGGATACGGTACCGTCTAGGATCGACCGGTTTAAGACGAATGTCGGAGGTCTTGGCGATTGGCTGAATTCGTTCAAAGAGCAGCCGCTTGCCATCGATTATTTGATCGTCGGCTCGCCAGGAGCGAAGCTGCCGAATCCGGATGCTTCCACATGGGGAAGCGTGAAAGCCAGCATGCAGTCCTTCCTCGCTTCGTTCACCGAGAAATACGATGAATTCACCGATGGCGACGGGGACGGCGAAATCATCACGGTCTGGATGACAACCGCCCGAGACCAGGCTCAGGTGCTCAAACGGCTGGTTGACGATACATTCACGGCGGAGACGGGAATCCGCGTCAATCTGAAGCTGGTCTCATCGGACGTCGTGCTGTCTGCGACCATAGCCGGACAAGGGCCGGATGTCGCTCTGCAGATGGGCAATGATCTGCCGGTCAACTATGCGACCCGCAACGCGGTCCAGGATTTGTCGGCGTTCCCTGATTTCGACGCGGTGAGGAAACAGTTCCATGAAAGCGCTATGGTTCCATATGAATACAACGGGAAGTATTATGCGCTTCCTGAACAGCAGACGTTCCCGATGCTGTTCTATCGGAAGGATATCCTCGAAGATGAGCTGAAGCTCAAGGTCCCTCAAACCTGGGACGATGTGCATGAGTTAATACCTGCGCTGCAGAAGCACAATCTCAATATGGGCTTGCCGCAGCGGCCGCTCGATATGACCGGCAACGAGATTGCCACGACCAACGTTGCGGCGCTTCCGCCGAGTCCGTCCATGGTGATGCTCTTGTATCAGAACGATGGGCAATTGTACAGCAAAGACGGCATGACGAGCCAATTGGACGGAGAGACCGCCATTCAAGTGTTCAAGCGGTGGACGGATATGTATGTGAATTACAAGCTGCCGATTGCGCTCGACTTTGCGAATCGCTTCCGGACGGGCGAGATGCCGATCGGAATCGCAGATTATACGATGTACAACAAGCTCAGCGTATTCGCGCCGGAAATTAAAGGGCTGTGGGAATTCGCGGCCGTACCGGGCACGATGACGGCAAGCGGAGAAATTCGCCGCGACGTCGGAAGCGGCGGTTCATCCGCGGTCATGCTGAAGCATGCGAAGAACAAGGAAGCCGCATGGACATTCATGAAGTGGTGGACAGGCAAGGATACGCAGCTGGCCTTCGGACGACAGATGGAAATCCGTCTGGGCACTTCGGCGCGTTACCCGACCGCCAACCTTGAGGCGATGTCGTTATTGCCGTGGCCAGCCAAGGATTACCAGCAGCTTAAGCTGCAGCAGGAATGGGTGCATGGCATTCCCGAGGTTCCCGGGGGCTATATGACAGGCCGCCATATCGATAATGCTTTCCGCCGGGTGGTCGTCCAGGGCGACGATCCACGCGAATCGATGGATAACTACGTTCGCTATATTAATGAAGAAATAACGCTGAAGCGGAAAGAATTCAAACTTCCCTACAAGGAATGAGGGGATCATCATAAAGACAGTCGTCGAAATCAAGAAGCATAAACAGGCCTATGTATTGATGGCTCCGTATTTCATTATTTTCATTACCTTTACCGTTCTTCCGGTTACGATGTCCCTGCTGCTCAGCTTTACGAACTTCAATATGCTGGAGCCGCCGACTTGGGCCGGATGGTCGAATTATACCCGCATGTTTGTCCAGGATGAAGTGTTTATGCTCGCCCTGAAGAATACGCTGCTGTTCGCGGCGATCACGGGTCCTGTCAGCTACATGGCATGCTTTCTGTTCGCATGGCTGATCAACGAGTTTCCTCCGAAGCTGCGTGCCGTGCTGACGCTCATCTTGTATGTGCCGTCCATCTCGGGCAATACCTACTTGATCTGGCAGCTGCTCTTCGCAAGCGACAGCTACGGGTTTGCCAATGCCTTCTTAATCAACTGGGGTTTCATTCTCGAACCGATCCAGTGGCTGCAGGATCCGCGCTATATGCTCGGCATTCTGATCATCGTGCAGCTGTGGCTCAGCTTGGGAACGTCATTCCTGGCCTTCATCGCCGGACTTCAGAATGTCGACCGGTCCCTGTATGAGGCAGGGGCGATTGACGGTGTCCGCAACCGATGGCAGGAGCTTTGGTTCATTACGCTGCCGGCGATGCGCCCGCAGCTGATGTTCGGAGCCGTTATCCAAATTTCGATTGCGTTCGCCGTCGCTGAAGTTTCCATGCAGCTGCTCGGATTTCCGAGCGTTGATTATGCCGCGCATACCGTTGTTACGCATCTGGTCGATTACGGTACGATTCGATTTGAGCTGGGCTATGCTTCCGCCATTGCGACAGTTCTGTTCTCGATCATGCTCCTGACCAATCTGATCATTCAGACCCTGCTGAAGAAGGTGGGCGACTAGCATGAAGACATTAAAGTTAAATGCAGGGAAGCGATTGAACCGCTCATGGGGCATGGATATCGTGTTGTTTATTCTGATCGGCGGGGTAGCCAGCTTCATGGCGCTTCCCTTGGTATTCACGATCAGCAACGCGTTCAAGCCGATCGATGAAATCTTTCAATTCCCGCCCAAGCTGCTTGTCCGCAATCCGACGTTCAAGAACTTTACCGACCTGATCAATATTTTCTCCGACTCCTGGGTACCGTTCTCGCGTTATGTGTTTAATACCTTCTTCATCACCATCACCGGGACGGTAGGACACGTAATTCTAGCCTCGGCTGCAGCGTATCCGCTTGCAAAAATCAAATTCCCGGGGCGGAACGTACTGTTCAGCATCGTGGTACTGTCCCTGATGTTCACTTCGTACGTGACGCAGGTGCCGAACTACATGACCATTTCGTGGCTGGGGCTCATCAATACGCATTGGGCCATTATCCTGCCCGCATTCGGGATGACGCTCGGACTGTATTTGATGAAGCAGTTCATGGAACAAATTCCCGATGCGCTGCTGGAGGCGGCCAAGATCGACGGCGCCAGCGAATACCGGATTTTCTGGCAAATCATTATGCCGATCGTAAAACCGGCATGGCTTACGCTGATCATCTTCTCGCTGCAAAATTTATGGACGAGCGGATCCGTGAAGTTTATCTATAGCGAGCAGTTAAAGACGGTTGACTATGTGTTCGGGCAGGTCGGAGCCGGCGGACTCGTCCGGACGGGGCCGATGTCGGCCGTCGCGCTTCTGATGCTGACGGTGCCCGTTACCGTGTTTATCGTAACGCAAAGCAATATTATTCAGACGATGTCCACATCGGGCCTGAAGGAATAACAGGGGGGAGCCGATTGAAAAGAACGATTGCCATACTATTTATCATCACGTTCTTGGCCGGGGTGGCAGCTCCTGTATCCGCCGAACCGAAGGACAATTACAACTATAATTTTTGGGGTGAGGCGGTTCCGTCTCCGAGTCCCTATGTATTGGAGCAGCTGGTCACCGGCAAGGATCTGAACATCGGATCATTCGCCACCCCGCAGGATTTATTCGTCGGGCCTGATGACCGTATCTATGTCGCCGATACGGGCAATAACCGGATCGTCGTCATGGATGAACAGCTTCGCATGACGCGAGTTATCGAAACGTTCGAGAACGGCGGCAAGCCGGATGCGTTCAAGCAGCCGGAAGGGGTGTTCGTAGACGGGAAGGGACGCATCTATGTTGCAGATACGCAAAATAGAAGAATCGTCGTCCTGCATAAGGACGGGAAGCTCCTTCGCGTGATCGGCGAGCCGAAATCGATCCTGCTCAGAGCCGGATTTCAGTTTACGCCGATTAAAGTGATCGTAGACCGGGCCGAGCGGATCTACGTCGTCAGCCGGGGATCGTACGAGGGCATCATCGAGTTCGATTCGGACGGGACTTTCATTGGCTTCATCGGAACGAATCGGGTCCGGTTCGACCCGCTCGACTTGTTCTGGAAGCGAATCTCGACCAAAGCGCAGCGGGATCAGATGGAGCTGTTCATCCCGCTCGAGTTCAACAATCTGGATCTGGATGAGAACGGATTCATCTATACGACGACCTCGGAGGAAAATTCCGACCGCCCGCTGAAGATGCTTAATCCATCGGGCGCCGACATATTGCGGAGCAAAGGCTATTTTCCGCCCAAGGGCGACATTAACACGCTGAACATTGGAAGCACGCCGGGCAGCTCGATTCTCGTCGATGTGGCTTCCGATGAAGGCGGCTTGTATAATGCGCTTGATTCCAAGCGCGGGCGGATCTTTACGTACGACAAGGACGGAAACCTGCTGTACACTTTCGGCGGGCTGGGCAGCAAGCATGATAATTTCCGCACTCCGGCAGCCATTGACATGCTGGGTAACCGGGTCGTTGTTCTGGATAAGGATTACGGAAGAATATCGGTGTTCGAGCCGACGCGTTACGGGAGCCTGATCCGCGAAGCTGTCATTGCGCTCTATAACGGGAAGTCGGAGGAATCGAGCCGGGCATGGCGGCAGGTGCTCCAATTGAACGCGAATTTCGAAGTCGGGTATATCGGCATTGGAAAGTCGCTGCTTAAGGCAGGCGATAATCGTGAAGCGATGGCCTACTTCGAGCTGGGCAACAGCCGTGAATACTACTCTGAAGCGTTCAAGCGCTATCGGAAGGAAGTCGTACTCGAGCGGTTCGGTTACATCGTTGCCAGTATTGCGGCCTTCGCCGGCTTGCTGTTCCTCGCTGTCAGACTTGGCAAGAGAAGAATGGCGGGACGGCATTACAATGAAGTTGGAATATTGAAAAATCCGTTCTATACGATGCTGCATCCGTTCAACGGCTTCTGGGAGATGAAGTTCGAGAACAAAGGACGGGTGAAGGTGGCCGTAGGGATCGTCTTCCTGCTGGTCATCGTTACCATCATTAAGCGGCAGTACAGCGCATTTATCGTTAACTACAATAATTTGTCCGACCTGAACAGTATTGACGAATTGCAATATATTTTGCTGCCATTCCTGCTATGGTGCGTAGCGAACTGGTCGCTCACCACGTTGATGGATGGGGAAGGCAAGTTCAAAGAGATTGTGATGGCGACCGGTTATGCGCTCATGCCGCTTGTCTTGATCTACATCCCGCAGGTGCTGTACAGCCAGGTTATAACGAGCGAGGAGAGTTCGTTCTACTACCTGCTGGATGCAATCGCCTTCATCTGGTTTATCGGGCTGCTGTTTGTCGGCACGATGACCGTTCATCAATACAGCGCAGGCAAAACGATCGTTACGATGATCCTGACACTGGTCGTGATCGGAATTCTCATCTTCCTGGGCGTGCTGTTCTTCAGCATGATGCAGCAGATGGTCAATTTCGTCACCTCCATCTATAACGAGCTGGCGTTCCGTGTGTAAGGGTCCAGGAGGAAGCAGAAGAAGAAGGTGGGATACAACGTGAGCGGACGAAAAAAAGCGCTGCTTGGCATTCTTTGCGCCAGTTTAATCCTGGGCGGATTCGCAGGATTACATTCTGCCGGGCGAGTAAGCTCCCAGCAGGCAAGCGGATCGGCACCGGCTTCAACTTCCGGCGATGGGAAAGCGGATGCCGCGGGGCTTGGGTCGACAGCCGTATCAACGGCAGCCTTCAAGGCCAATGCGGCAGCCGCTACGCTCCCTACGGCTGCGGAGCTGCAGGCGCTGGAAGCGATGGAGCTTGCAGCCGAGAGCCGATCGTTGATGCTGTATGTAAACCGGGAAACCGCCGAGATCGCGGTGAAGGATAAGCGCGACGGCTATGCCTGGTTCTCCAATCCGGTCGGCCGCGATCAAGACGCGAAGGCATCTCCGCTGTTCAAGGCGGAGACCGCGTCGCAGGTGCTGGTTTCGTATTATAACGAGAAGGGTCAGATCAACAGCTTAAACAGCTACAATGACAGCGTGCTCAAGAAGCAGTTCGCTATCGACAAGACGGAGCACGGCGTTAAAGTCGTCTATCAGCTTGGCAATGTGTCGAAAGGATTGGACAATATCCCGGCTATAATCGGTAAGGAACGATTCGAGGAGGCGATCTTGAATCAGATCACCGATCAAGATGTCCGTGACAGTGTCGTGCTCCGGTATAGACTTAATGAAGAAACGCAGCAGTATGAAATCCGAAAGCTGCAGGATTATGCGCTGGAGGAGCTGTCTCAGACGCTGGAATCCATCGGCTATACAGCAGAGGAAGCGGCCAAGGATCGCGGAGACGGTGAAGCCGGCGAGGCATCCGCCGATAATCCCGAATTTACCGTTCCGCTCGAATACGTGCTTGAAGACGACCACCTGGTCGTGAAGATTCCGGCTTCGGAATTGAAATACACGAAGTCGTATCCGATATCCTCCCTGCATGTGCTCAAGCATTTCGGTGCAGCCAGCGAGAAGCAGGAAGGCTACATCTTCGTACCCGATGGCTCCGGGGCGCTCATCCATCTGAACAGCAAGAGGCTGAACGCCGAGCCGTACAATCTTCCGGTCTATGGGAAGGACGGCACCTTCGATATGAAAGAACGGACACAGCAGAACGAGATCGCCCGGCTTCCCGTGTTCGGGATGAAGCAGAACGATCATGCCTTCCTCGGCATTATCGAGAATGGGGATGCGATGGCTGAGATCGCTGCGGATATTAGCGGCAGGAACGATTCCTACAATACGGCATCGGCGAAATTCCAAATCGTCTCCATGGATTTCTATACGTTAACCTCCGGGACGAAGACAAGCTCGGTTCCAATGTTCGAGACGAAGCCTTTTCAGGGGGATATCACGGTCCGTTACGCATTCTTAAGCGGCGATTCGGCCAGCTATCCGGGGATGGCCAGCCTTTACAGAGACTACCTGGTGCAGGCTTACGGTCTGAAGAAACTGCCGGATGGAGATGCGCCGTTCATGCTTGAGCTGTTAGGCGCCTTCCCGAGAGAGAAGTCGTTTCTGGGTATCCCGTATGAAGCGACGGAGTCGCTTACGAGCTATGCGGAGGCGGAGCAGGTGCTTCGCCAGCTGAAGGAGGAAGGAGTCGGCAGCATCGCGCTCCGTTACATCGGCTGGTTTAACGGCGGCATCCATCACGGTCGCCCGTCATCGGTTAAGCTGGTCGGAGCGCTTGGCGGCAAAAGCGGATTCAAGTCCTTGGCAGACTATGCCAAGCAGAATAACGTCTCGTTCTACCCGGACACGGCTCTGCTGCAGGCGTACAAGAAGCCGAGCCGGACGGCCACCTTCCTTGACCGGCAGACGGCTAAGATTTACGAATATGATCCGATTCATAATGTGAAGAATACGGCCGCTTTCTCGCATTATATTCAATCGGCGACCGGACTGGACAAACTGACTGACCAGTTTCTCGCCAGCTATACGAAGCTAGGAATCGGCGGGTTGTCCTTGCGGGACTTGGGCAGCGAGGTCAATTCCGACTTCGATCCCGATCATTCGATCAGCCGACAGGATGCGCTGCAGGCGAGCGTGAAAGCCGCCGGCAAGCTGAAAGAGCAAGCCGGGCAGCTGATGGTGAGCGGAGGCAATGCTTATAGTCTGGCCTATGCAACCCAGATTGTGAACGCGCCGACGAAGAGCAGCAGGATCAATCTGGCCGATGAAGAAATTCCGTTTTATCAGATGGCGCTTCACGGCTATATAGACCTAGCCGGCGAGCCCTTCAACATGAGCGAGCGCCAGGACCCTCGCTATTCACTGCTCAAGGCGCTGGAAACGGGCTCTAACGTCTACTATCAATGGAGCTACAGCCCCTCGTCCGACGTGAAGGATACGCCGTTCAACGATATGTATGCTCTTCATTATAAGGATTGGTTCGACGAGGCCGTGTCCCTGTATGCGGAAGCTAACGGCATTCTGAAGCAGGTCCGGAACAAGGCGATTACGGATCACCGCATACTGGAGCGCAATGTCGTTCAAACCACGTTCGAGGGCGGTATTTCGATTATCGTGAACTATAATAAAACCGCTGTACAGGTGAACGGTATTCGTATCGACGCCCACAGCTACAAGCTGGGTGGTGAGTAACATGCTTAAGAAACGATTAACGCTGGATCAGACCAGAGCGATGTGGGGCATCATCTTCTGCGTCCCGCTCATGATTGGGCTCGTCATGCTGTTCCTGCTTCCGCTCATCCAATCGTTCCGGTTCAGCCTAAGCTCCATTGAATTGGTGGAGGGCGGCTTCTCCGTCATCTATGAGGGATTCGAGAACTTCAACAGCTTGTTCACCTCCAATGCGGATTACCCGAGAGCGCTGACGGAATCCGTCGTGAACATGGTAGTCAACGTGCCGATCATCATCATCTTCAGCTTGTTCGCCGCCGTGCTGCTGAATCAGAAGTTCAGAGGACGCGCACTGGCCAGAGCGATCTTCTTTCTTCCGGTCATTCTCGCTTCCAGTGCGATCGCAAGTCTGGATATCAGCAGCTTTGTCGGAGGAGCGGTAGCTTCCTCCGGCGGAGGCGATGCAGGCGGGAACCTGCTGCAAAGCTTCGAGCTGAAGAAGGTCATGCTGGAATCCGGCCTTTCACCGATACTGGTTGATTATGTAACCGGAGCGGTTGACCGGATCTATGAAATCATTAGCTCCTCAGGCGTGCAAATTCTTATATTCCTGGCAGGCCTGCAGTCCATATCGCCATCCCTTTACGAGGCTTCCCGGATTGAAGGGGCGACAGGGTACGAAATCTTTTGGAAGGTCACCTTCCCGATGCTTACACCGCTTATACTGACTAATTTGGTTTACTCGATCATTGATTCATTCAGCCATAACGATATCAATAAGCTAATATCCGAGACGGCCTTCCGTACGTTCGATTTCGGCTTGAGCGCCGCGATGTCATGGGTTTACTTTGCCGTCGTCGGTATCGTTCTGCTCCTATCGACCTGGCTGATCTCGAAGAAAGTGTTCTATTATGACTGACGGGAGGAAAGGAAGATGAAAGGACCCGCCGCTTACGCCGAACAATTCGTCATCACTTACAATCCCGCGGAGAAGACAAAGAAATGGGTATGGATTATCCTTCGCGCACTGCTGGTTACCGGCTTCTGCTTCATCATATTGTTTCCGCTGTTTCTCCGGCTGTCGGTCGCGTTCCGCAGCAAAGCAGATATTTACGACCCGACCGTCCTGTGGATTCCGAAGCATTTTACGCTGGATAATTTGAAAATTGCCATCGAAACGACGGAGTATTTCTCGACGCTTCTGAACACGGTGCTTATATCGAGCGGTACGACGCTGATTCAATTGGCGTCATGCGCTCTGGCGGCCTATGCCTTCGCAAGACTCAAATTTAAGGGCAGCGGCCTGCTGTTCGCGCTGGTCATCTTCACCATTGTCGTTCCGCCGCAAACGATCATGATTCCGCTTTATCTGACCTATCGGTACTTCGATTTCTTCGGACTCGTCGATCTGTTCTCCGGCAAGGAGAGCGTCAACCTGATCGACACCTTCTGGCCGTTCTTGATTTCATCTGCGACTGCCATGGGGCTTAAAAATGGACTGTATATTTATATTTTCCGCCAGTTCTTCCGAGGGATTCCGAAAGAAATTGAAGAGGCTGCGCTGGTAGATGGAGCCGGTGTGTTCAAGACCTTCTATCGAATCATGATTCCGAACGCAATCCCTGCGGTCGTTACCGTTCTGCTGTTTTCCTTCGTATGGCAGTGGAATGACAGCTACTATGTTTCCTTGTTCCTCAGCAAAGTGAAGGTGCTGTCGACAGGACTTATGGACATGGGGGTCTTGATCGGCGGCGAGCCGGATCCCGTGTATCAATCGATGCTGATGAATACAGGCGTTTTGCTGACGATGGCGCCGTTGATTCTGTTGTACTTGTTTGTTCAGCGTTATTTTGTCGAGAGCGTGGAAAGAACAGGCTTGGTCGGTTAATCCAATGAGATGGGCATCAATTCATAACTGGAGGAAACAGACATGGAGAAGGATGGACTGCTGCGCGGGTTTCATATGCGATTCGGATCGCATGAAGATGTCGGCAATTTGAAGAGAGTCATTCGGGATGCGTTAGTTCCGATGGGCGTCAATGTATTGATACTGGAGTGCAACACCTCCTTCGTCTTCGAATCCCATCCGGAAGTATCCGGAGGGACGCTGACGAAGCAGGATGCAAGAGAGCTCTCCGCTTTATGCAAGGAGAATGGCATACGTCTTATTCCATTATTAGAATGTTTGGGGCATCAGGGCTGGGGAGGGGCTCGCAATTCGCTGCTGCGGGCTCATCCGGAATTCGATGAAACGCCGCATGTTCCTGCCGATGCGAAGTGGCCGGATTTCTATTGTCCGAGCTGGTGCCCTTCACATCCGGATATCAATCCGCTCGTCTTCGATCTGATGGATGAGCTGCTCGATGCATTCGAAGCCGATGCCCTGCATGTCGGCATGGATGAAGTATTCGCCATAGCCGATGAGCACTGTCCGCGCTGCAAAGGGAAGAACAAAGCGGAGCTGTTCGCGCAGGCGGCCTGCGACTATTATGAGCATCTCGTCAAGAAACGGAACGTGCAGATGCTCATGTGGGCCGATCGGCTGATCGATGCCGAGGGCATGGGCTATACGCAGTGGGATGGGGACGTGTACGGCATTTGGCCGGCCGTGGACCGCATTCCGAAGGATATTATTCTGTGCGACTGGCATTACGATAAGCTCGATGCGTATCCGTCCGTTGGACATTTATTGGATAAAGGATTTACGGTATGGCCATCCAGCTGGAAGACGCCGGAGGCTGCGCTGGACCTGCTTGAGCAATCCGTCCGGCAAGCGAAGGAGCGCGACGCATTCGACCGCATGCCGGGCATGCTGGTGACCGGATGGAATGCAACGGGGGAGAAGCTGGTCGCAGCCCTTTTCGGCGATGGGGATTTGGGTGAGGACCCGGGCGATATTCGCGGCATAGCGGCTACGCTGCGAACGGTAATGGAGAAGCTGGAGACGGATTTTCGAACCGTGAAGGAATAATTATTGATATTGGAAAACCTGTTGGATTGATCAAGCCTCGGGTTGCACAGGAAGGACTTCACCTATTGGATGTGAAGTCCTTTTTAATTTCTGCAGAGTTTATATCGCCATTGGCAAAAAGGGGCTGTAAGATCGAAAAAGGGCGTTACAGCGGCGCCCGCAGTCGGAGGAAGGAGCTGTAAGTCCGTTTTAAGGTCTTACAGCCTCCGTGGCACGGGTCCGCACCAGCGAAACGCGTACTCGTCAGAAGTCAATAAATGATACGAGTCTCCTCTTTGCCCGGATGAAAGCTTTTTTGCTCGTAACGGATCAGCTCCCGAAAACGCAGCGAGGCTGCCGCAGCGTCTCTGCGGCAGCCTCGTGGCGGTATCGTACCGTATTCATTTAGTCAGCAAGAAATAAACTTTTGCTCATTTTTACTTGTTCAATCATATGACCGATATTTCCTTCGCCAGCAAATTGACTCATATCAAAAAAGTCTTGATTCAGATCAGACCAGAATAATTCATTTTCATCCCCGGAGATTACCGCGTCACCCTTCAACTTACCCACATAAACTTCAACATAACAGCTCTGAACATAATATTTAAAATCCATTAGATGATGCAAAGTAACGTCGTCTTTGGATATGCTGCTTTCCTCAAATAATTCTCTATATGCGGCTTCAATCCCCGATTCACCGCTCTCGATTTTTCCGCCAATCAGATTATTTAATCCTTTATAGGGATTCTTTAAACGTTTGCACATAAGCAGCCGAGTCATATCTTTATTGTATATCATAAGAACGTTATATCCTTGCATGATCCAGATGTACCCCCCCTACTTTTCAAATATATTCTTGTCATAATTCGGTATCTTTTCTCAATTATCCTGCCCGATCGTTCAACGCTGACCATTAATGATCCGCCTCAGCGATTCAATGCGTGCATCTTTGTGTTGTTTATCCATCTCATGCTGAACCCCTTATCCAGAAAACTGTGAAGGTCTCAAGTTATTGACAGTATAGGAGTCTATCCATATAATAGTCATAGCAATTATCGCTATGTCAAGTAAAATGGAGGCTGAACTTGGAACTAGACAAGTATATCGGTGTTCTTGTCCATCGGGCAGATCTGAAGCTATCGAATTATTATCAAAAGACGGTCAATCCCTTCGATATTACGATCGATCAGTGGGAGATTCTGGTTGTGCTGTGGGATCATGAAGGCATCACGCAAAAAGAGCTCGCGGAACGACTCTACAAGGATCAGACCAACGTCGCGCGAATGCTCTTCAAGCTGGAGAATAAAGGGTTCATCCAACGTCAGATTCATGAGACGGACCGGAGAGCGCTTCGGGTGTATCTGACGGATAAGGGCCATGCGGTCAAGGACGATATTCTGGAGATCTCGATACAGGCGTATCAACGGACGATCGCAGGCTTGACTGAAGAGGAAGTCGACCAGTTCAGAAGGACCTTGTCCATCATTCACGACAATGTCAAAGATTTATAAATCAGGAACGAGAGAAAGTGCAGGTACATCATGAAAACGACGACAATAAGCATACCCAAGGAGAGCATATTCGACGCGCCTTACCGGGCTTTGACAATCGGAATCATACTTGCCGTAACAACCGTCGCATTCGAAGGGCTGGCCGTCACGACAATCGCTCCCAAGCTAGCGCAGCAATTGAACGGAATCCAGCTCTATGGCTGGATTTTCACCGCCTTCATGCTCGCGCAAATCATCGGGACGATGGTTATGGGCAAACAAGTCGACAAGCGCGGCGTCGTGCAGCCTTTCATTTGGGCGATCGCCATCTTTGTAGTAGGAATCGTAATCGCGGCATTATCCTTTAATATGCTGATGTTGATTGTCGGCCGGGCGTTTCAGGGGTTCGGAGCAGGCTCCATTATTACCTGTGTCTACTATAGTATTACGCTCAGCTATCCGGATAAGATCAGAACGAAGATTTTGGCTGCATTCTCTAGCGCTTATATTTTGCCTGCATTAATCGGTCCTTATATAGCCGGATTGTTAGCCGAGTTCATATCATGGCGGTTTGTGTTCTGGTTTGTTCTTCCGTTGATCGGTTTGGCTGTTTTATTGACGCTGCCTTCATTCCGCAGTATTCAGACGAGCAAGCGGACTCCTGCCCGGAAGGGCGGCAAAACCGAGCTGTACGCGATTCTGCTGGCGGCCGGAACAGGGCTGCTGCTGACCGGTTTGGGAGCGATTACGGAATGGAAAGGGATTGCCCTCGCCATCGTCGGGATGATTCTCATGCTTCGTCCGTTAAGGCACCTTCTCCCGGAAGGCAGCTTCCGCGTGAAGAGGGGATTAGCGGCGACGATCATTACAAGAGGCTTATATTTTGCCTGCTATATTGCTGCTGAAAGCTATGTGGTGTTGGCCTTCACGGAATTAAAGGGCTATACGGCGGATATTGCGGGCTTAATCGTCGCGGCAGGTTCGCTTGCCTGGTCGTTCGCAGCTTGGCTGCAGTCGAAGCTGGATGAGAAGGACGGCGGCAGCGGCAGGGAGAAGCGGGTTATCGTCGGAATTGGGATTATGATCATCGGAATCGTAATGGTCCTTGCGACCGTCGGGTGGTCAGGCGGCGGGATTATGCTCGGGGCAATGTCTCAGGTACTCGCAGGCTTCGGAATCGGCTTCGCGAATCCAACGACGGGCGCGATTGCCCTGCAGCATGCAAGCCACGGCAAGGAAGGCGAGGTTTCGTCGAACATTCAGTTTATTGATGCGTTCGGACCCGGTCTCGGCATCGGTATAGGGGGCGCGCTCATCGCCATCAGCGAATCGTTAGATTGGGGCATCTATACCGGGATCATGCTGGCAATATCGATTCAGCTGATATTCCTTCTTTTAAGCTTTACGGTTGCTTTCCGGATCAAGACACGGAGAAGCTAATGGAAAATGGAACGTTCTTTGTGAGCAGCTTGCTTGCTCGGGAACGTTCCTTTTTTTGTGCCAATGGAATGAAGCGAACGAAGTGACGGTGGAGTATCCAGGCAGCGGTCGGTGTACGAATAATCCTTCCGAACGATAGATTAAGGGATTCTTTTTGCCAGGGGGCTCAAGCGCTGCGCTATAGACTTGGGAGGGATTACTCGATAAATAGACCTAGAGCCTTCCGTTCGTATTCAGCCTTTCGATGGGAATAAAGTATCAATTGTAAAAATTAGGAAGGTGCTATGGCTCGGGGCGACGGTCGTATGGAATCCGAAGGACAGCTCCATTACGGCCAAGAAGGCGGACACGACGATCCAATTGAAGCTCGGCAGTGTACGGGCGAAGAAGAATAACCAGGAGATCACGCTCGGGGCTGCCGCCCAGCTGGTCAACACGCACACGATGGTCCCGCTGCGCTTCATCAGCGAGTCGCTAGGGGCCGATGTCAAGTGTGATCCGACTACAAAGACCATCACGATCACGACGCAAGGCTAAAGCGGCATTCAGGTAGATCAATGAAATAGAGGGGTTGGAGTAGAGGCCGCCGGGCAGGCGGATTGAATCCGATCGTTCAAAATAGTTAACCAAGAAGGCCTCCCTAATTGTGGAGGCCTTCTTGGTATTAAACTGATGCTCAGGTTGATTCAGTTTCAGTTATCTTACCGAAAGCGAATGGAATAATCCGGATTGCTGCACTTCGTTATAGAAGCGGTTGAATTCTTCGATATTCAGCTGTTGGGCCGCATCCGACAAGGCGACTGCAGGATTCGGATGAACCTCTACCATAATGCCGTCCGCGCCTGCGGCAAGAGCGGCTTTGGCGCAAGGGGCGAGTATATCTTTGCGACCCGTCGAATGGGTGACATCCACGAGAACAGGCAGATGGCTCTCCTGCTTCAAGATCGGCACGGCGGAAATATCAAGCGTATTTCGCGTTGCTTTCTCGTAGGTGCGGATACCGCGTTCGATCAGCATGACCTGTGTGTTCCCGCGCGACACGATGTACTCCGCTGCATGCAGGAATTCGTCGATGGTGGCCGCCAATCCGCGCTTAAGCAGAATAGGGGTGCGTACATCGCCGGCTGCCTTCAGCAGCTCGAAATTTTGCATGTTCCGCGCGCCGATTTGAATAACGTCGATATAATCGCACGCAAGCTCGATATGGGCGGGATCGACGATTTCACTGATGGTTTTCAAGCCGAATTCATCGGCGACTTCCTTCAAGATTTTCAAGCCCTCGATTCCGAGACCCTGAAAATCATAAGGGGATGTACGGGGCTTGAAGGCGCCTCCGCGCATGACCGTTACGCCTGCCTGCTTCAGCGCCGCAGCGACTTGGCGCACCTGCTCGTAGCTCTCGACCGAACATGGTCCGGCGACCATCATCGGCTTGCCGCCTCCGACGCTAGCCTCTCCAAGCTGAACAACCGTATCTTCCTTCTGTCTCTTACGGCTGACAAGCAGCTGCTTCTTGACGTCCGTTTGCTGCAGGTTCAAGGATGCTTGAAAAATTTGCTTGAACAGCTGACGAATCGTATTGTCATCGAACGGTCCGGAATTGCGGGCTGCCAATTCCTCAAGCATGCGCTGCTCGCGGACAGGATCAAACTTCGGCACACCCTGTTTTTCTTTTTCATGTCCAATTTGCTGGGCAATAGCCGCCCGTTCCGACAGCAGTTCCAGCAGCTGCATATTGATGACGTCCAGTTTTCCTCTAAGCTGTTCCAAAGTTCCTTGGCTCATAGCCTTCCACTCCTTTTCGTTCTGTTTGTAGTGATGTTGAAAAACAAAAAAGACCCCTCGCCGCAAGGGACGAGGAGCCGTGGTACCACCCTAATTAGACATCTGCGCCTTGGCCTATGGGGCAAGGAACCGATCTCTCACTTTGCCCTTTAACGCAGGGGATACGGGTATCCTTCGGGGTTGCCCGCAGGGGGCAGCCGTTTGGGACCGGCTCGGGAGTGAACTTCGGCGGGGGTGTCTGCTCGGGTGCTCTCAGTCGATGGCACTCCGTTCCTGTTAGCGGCAATCCCTGCTTACTCTTTCCGTCATCGCTTTAAATACATTTGATTGAGACTCATCTTAAACCGTTGATCCGGTTTCGTCAAGCCCATGTTTTACCGCGTGCTTGCTTTGTCGCAGTGAATGATCTTTGTAACCGCTATGCAAAAAATGAATGTCTTCATGTCAAAATGCATAGAGTCTCGAAATAATGTATACAATTAATAAATTTAGTTGACATTCAATCATGACTGATTTATATTCTAGTTGATATTGGAGCGCTTTCATCCCGTATTTGCTCGCGGTTTGACGCTTGACGCCGCTTGCGATACCGTTAAGAGGCTGGTACATTTGAGCGGCATGGATGGTCCTGGCTGAAGGAAGCGCATCTTATTCCAATCCAAATTATAGGGAGAGTGTTTGCATGCGTTTGACCGAAGCCCAGATTGATTTTTTTGAAACATTCGGATTTATTAAATTTCCGCAGCTGCTGGCCGACAGTGTCGATTGGATTACAGACGAGTTTACGAAGACATTTCCCGATTACGAAGGAATTAAGCCGCATGACGGAACGCAGCGTACTTGTATAGCGCGTTTTATCGATCAGCGTGAGAAGATGAACACGTTATTGGACGATCCGAGAATCAAAGCGATTGGCCAAACTCTGGTTGGCGACGATTTCAACTACATGGGAAGCGACGGTAATTATTATTCAGGCGAAACCGGCTGGCATCGCGACGGCTATCATCATAAATACAGGCATATCAAAATTGCGTTCTACCTGGATCAACTGGGCGGCAACTCGGGCGCGCTCCGTGTTATTCCGGGCAGTCACCGGCTGGATGACCAGTACGGCAAGGATTTGACCGAGAAAATGCGCAAAAGCAGCGAGCTGTGGGGAATCACGGGCAGCCAGGTACCGTCGGTAACATTGGATGTGACGCCGGGCGATCTCCTCGTGTTCGACCACAATACATTCCATGCTGCGTTCAATGGCGGTCCGAACCGCAGAATGTTTACGATGAATTTATGTGAGCGCTACCGGGAAGAGGATCTGCAGGAGCTTCGCGATTATATCTCCGGAGCGGCACGCTTCTGGATCGACCGGGCCTTTACCGACATCATGATGAATACCGCATCGCCAAGCCGGATGGTCCATCTCGAACAGGTTATGGCCAATGACGGTCATCTGGCTGAACTGAGCGCCAGGATGCGTGAAACGATGCCCGAGCCTGCCCGCGGCTAATCGAAGCTAGCCTCACCTGATCGGATACCCCCTTCTAAAGTTATAAGGAGGGGGTTCGTTGTATTCATACATCCAAGCCGCTTCTATTGTTGACACTATTTGGCGATAACTGATAAAATTATTTGGATAAGTGCGTATAGGCAGCTGACTTATGGCAGGGGAGGCAGACGAATGACAAAGTACGACGATCCTTTGGCCAGAACGATGTACACGAAAGATATCGTCAAGAAATTGCGGACCGATATCATACTAGGCAAATATAAGCGGGGTACCCGACTGATCGAGTCGAAGATTGCCGAGCAAATGGGGATAAGCCGTGCGCCCGTTCGGACCTCGCTCCAATTGCTGTCGCAGGAAGGGCTTGTGCTGAGCCTGTCCAATGGCGGAACGGAAGTCGTCGGCTTCTCGACGCGGTACTGCACCGATTTATTCAACCTTCGGTTAACGCTGGAGCTTCAGGCCGTCGAGACTTTGCTGGCTAGTCCGACCTTTCATTACCGTCCGATCTTCGATATGATGGAACAGTTCGAACAGCTCATGAACGAGAAGACGGAAATAACGAGCGGGCTGACTTCGCAGCTCGATATTCAGTTTCATCGAAGCCTGTTGATTATGTCAGGAAACCAGCCTCTTCTCGTTGCTTGGAATACGATGGCGAATATTCTTCAAGCCGTTCTGGAAATTACGAACATGACAAAAGACAGCTTCACGGAATTTTATGAAGATCACCGCAGAATCGTGGATCTCATTATCCAAAGGAATCCAAAGTGTTTGGATGAATTGCGTGAACATATTACGATCGCCCGCAATATTATTACGGATCGGATCAGCAAGACGTTGGAAGACTGACAGGTTCAGCGTCGTTTCATTCTGGTCATACATGCGAAAGGAGGCGCCAACGGGGCGCCTCCTTTTTTATTCGTCCTATGCACGTAGAACATTACGGTTATTGTTCCAGCTTTTCGTTCAAACTACCGAGGCAGAAATTGATCGATCAGCTTATCTGCGAACAGATAGTTGGCTTCCTTCGTGCGTCCGGCATTATGCGGCGTGTGCACGACGTTATCCCGTCCCAGCAGCGGATCATTAAGCGGCAAAGGCTCGATATCGAAAACATCGGCAGCCAGACTCAATTCATCGGCCAGCACGCGTCTGCGCAATTCGGTCATATCGCAAATATCCGCACGGGTTGCGAGAACGACCAGCGTTCCCGTCGGAAGCGCCCGAATATGCTCGGCGGTTACAAGTCCCCGGGTCTTCTCGGTCAAAGGCACCATCGGAACGAAGATTTCCGCGTCCTGTACCAGCCGGTCCAGATGCCATTCTTTCCGCGATCCGGCTCTATGGAAGGAAGGCTCGGTCGCGAATGGATCCCAGGCTGCCACATCTGCGCCCAGCATATTGACAAAGCTGGCATAGCGGCTGGCGATGTTGCCGGCACCGACGATCCGGATCCGCTTGCCTTCTACAGTACCGTTCGTGAACCGCGGGTCATCTCCGAATTGTTCACCGCGCGCGCCGGGCCTGCCAATGCCGTCAGGCGGCGAATACGACCATGGCTGGTGGCTCGTAATCATCTCGTGATGCGTTTGCGGGATCCGCCTCAAGCCGCATAAGGTGAGCGCGAGCGCAAACTCGCTGACCGATTGCCCCCAGAAGCCTTCAGACGGATGGGAGTATAGGCGGACATTCCGCTGCTTCAGCGATTCGACCAGCTCGGCCGTAGGCGTGAATTCATACCCTCCTGGAAGGATGACGGCCTCCTCAAGCGCAGTGAACCCGTTCAAGCAATCCAAGGTCGCGGGTACCTGCAGCAGGACCAGCCGAACGACGGATTCCGGGTTGTCGGCTACATCGCCAAGCTTCTGGGTGGAATGAGGGTCGAGCCGGATGAGAACGGCATCTCCATCCTTCTGCAGCTGCTGTTGAAACCGGTCGGCCGCATACGGCCAGGTACGATCAAATGAAGGGTGAACGACAATTAAACTTTTCATCTTTCTTGCCTCCCTGAATATCGCTGCCAGTTAGATTCTATAGCAGCTGATTGAATATCTCCATTGAAAACATAAACGCGATAGCGGGACGTGGAGGATTGACCATCAGCCAGTTGCCAAGCTCCCGCTATAGAACGGCTCGGCGCTATGCCGAACTGATAATCCACCCGCCAAGGGGATGGATGCTCCTCATTGTCCGGATGGTCCATGATGGCGATACCGGCAACGTCCTCACGGCCAACGATCGGCATGCTGACGGCTCCCCAGCGGGCACGCTGGCCTTCCGCTTCCTCGCGCCCCATTCCTTCGCTATTCGTGAAGCAGCCCCCGAGTTCCTCCCGGTAAGGCATGCGCAGAAACAATCCTCCGTATGGCGATTCACCGAAGCGGATATCTTTCTCCGCTTGCAGAGTCCATTCCATATCCAGTTCATAATCGGTGCCATTGTCGGTGAAGGTCCACTGCTGCCGCTCCACCAGGATCGCCTCGCCGCCCGGCTCGCGCCATTGCGTCTTTACGGTCCAGCCGGCCCGATTATCCGTTGCGTTGACATGGCTAATTGCAAGAGGATGGAACGTGCCATCCGAAGGAGCGCCCGTTAAGCCCTCCGACCAGAACCCGAAGCCGTTCACGTCATTCAGTCCGACATACAGTCCATGCTGCCAAGGATGATGAGGAGGCGCATCCTCCGTAAGGATGCCGATTCCGTCCGGAGCGAGTATTGGGTGTATGTACGGACGTTTGTCAGGCTCGGCCAGCTGTACGAGGAGCGGCGTGTCCTGTCCTTGGCGGTATAGAGCAAGCCGATGATCCTTGCACTCGACACGCAGAGCGCCCGTTTGCATAATATTTCCGTTCATGTATGCGCCTCCATTATTGTCCGAATTCGGTGCGGAAATCAGGCAGCTGCACCGGCTCGCCGTTCTGCATAGCGGATATGTGCGCGCATAAGCCGGCACAGGTCCAGTTCGCCGAGGTGAACGCATCCGGGAACGGCGCGCGCTGCTCGAGAATGCTCATGACAAATTCATGCGCCAGATGAGGATGCGAACCGCCGTGACCGCTTCCCTGCTTGAACGAAAGATGCTGGTTTTCGTCCGAGTCGTAGATGCCTTCCATCGTATACTTGCGGATTCCTTCCGGAAGCAGGTGGGCATAATCCGGAATTTGAATGCGCGCGCCGTCTTCTCCGTTAAATATGACGGGCTGCTCCGCTTCCAGCTGCTGCCATTCGAAGCTCTTCTTGTCCGCATAGACGTCGAAGCTTTCTACGTATTCGCGGGACGTCTCGAATAACGAGCGCGTAACCTCCATGGCCAGGTTGGAATCCTTCAACCGGAAGAGCGCGGACTCGACTGCGAAGGGGGATTGATAGACTGCGGCGAGCCGCTCCGCAATTTGTCCGGAGCCGAGACAGTAAACCCGTTCCGCTTCCTTCTCTGCCAGCGCCAGCAGCGGACTTACCGCATGCGTCGCATAATGCATGGGGGGAAGTCCTTCCCAATAGCCGGGCCACCCGGCCATCTCCTGCTGATGGGCTCCGCGCAGAAACTGGATTCGTCCCAGTTCTCCGCTGTCCCTAAGGCTCTTTACATAAAGAAATTCACGCGTATAGACAGCCGTTTCCATCATCATGTAGTTCTTGCCGGATTCTTGCTGGGCAGCGATAATCCTGCGGCAATCCTCGATCGAGGTCGCCATCGGCACCGTGCAGGCCGTATGCTTCCCGGCCTTCAGCGCGGCAATCGATTGCTCGGCATGATCGGGAATCGGGGAATTGATATGCACGGCATCAATGCTGTCGTCCTGAAGCAGCTCCTCGAAGCTTGTATAGCGTTTGGCAATGTTGAAACGGTCACCGATAAGATTCAGATTGTCCTTCGAACGTTGGCAGATAGCGACCAGTTCCGTGTCGGGGTGATTCTGATAAATGGGAATAAATTCTGCGCCGAAACCTAGGCCGACGAGGGCGATCTTAATTTTTTTACCCATGCTAAAAACCTCCCAGCTATGAATTAACCTAACTATAGTACATGGCCGCAACGAATTGAAGGAACTTTTACGCAATTCAATTGTGATTATTTACCTTGACGGTTAGAGGAGAAAAAGCTTATAAATTGGTTAGGTTCTAGAATCGAAAAGGTTGACTGAGGGGGACTTGTCTTGCGTTTTTTAGAGGAGCTGTCCATAGCCGGCGGGGGAACGAGGAACCGGCAGATCGCCTTGTTGATCGAAACGTCCAATGAATATGGGAGAGGGCTGCTGCGCGGCATTCATTCCTATATTCGCGAGAACAAGCCCTGGTCGATCTACATGGGCGAGCAGAGCCGGAGCCAGACCGATTTGACCTGGCTGAGCGGCTGGCAGGGAGATGGCGTTATTGCAAGAATCGAGAATGAAGAAATCGCTGCCCACATCCGCCGCCTCGGACTTCCGACCGTGGATCTAAGCGCTTCCCGGCTTATTCCCGAGCTTCACTGCGTTGAGACGGACGATCAATCGATCGCCCGGCTTGCCGTACAGCATTTGATGGAGAGGGGTTTCAAGCACTTTGCTTTCTGCGGCGAGGAACGTTTTACGTGGTCCAGACAGCGACAGAATCATTACGTAAGGCTGCTGGAGGAATACGGCCTTTCCTGCAGCATCAACAGCTTGGTATACGGGAAGACGTGGAATGAGGAGCGGCGGGATATGGCAGCATGGGTGAAGTCGCTGCCGAAACCGGCGGGAATTCTAGTCTGCTACGATATTCTGGGGCAGAAGCTGCTGGAGGCCTGCCGCCTTGCGGGGGTAGCTGTGCCTGATGAAGTCGGCATTATCGGAGTGGATAACGATGAGCTGCTCTGCAATTTATCCGACCCGCCCTTATCCAGCATTGTGCCGAATGCGCTGGAAACGGGTTATCGGGCGGCGGCGCTGCTCGAGCAGATGATGAACGGCGAACGGATCGAGAGCGGCATTACCTCGATCCAGCCCCTTGATATCGTAACGCGGATGTCGACGGATGTCGTTGCCGTGGAGGATAAGCTAGTAGCGGATGCCGTACGCTTCATCCGCGGCAAGATTTATGAAGATATCAATGTCGGCGATCTGCTGAAGGTGTTTCCTGTATCGCGGCGGTCTTTCGAGGGCCGGTTCGAGCGTTCGCTCGGACGGACGCCGCATGCTTTCATCGTCGAGATGAAGGTCAAGCTTATTAAGGAATTTCTGACGGAGACGGAGCTGAACTTATCCATGATTGCCGAACGGATCGGCTTCAAGCATCTAGAGTATATGAGCGTGTTATTTAAACGGGAAACCGGGATGACGCCGAACGATTATCGGCAGAAGGCCAAAGGAAAAACCGATTAGCATGCCGCACGGACACCATTAATCCATTTCGCAAATGGGATATCCGTTTCACATATATACGTCTGTAAGCGATTGCAGTATAGTAGGTACTCATTCAATAGACTTTTCGCCTATTCACATAATACGTCTCGCATACTTCGGTTGGTTAGCATTCATCATTCGGAGGTGCCGTAAGGAAATCATGATGTTGAATAGGAAACAGCAGAGAGAGAATAAGCAACTAAGGGGACGAAGAAAATTGAAGAAGATACCGCTGTTCTATAAATATTTGATCTCTTATCTTGCGCTCCTCATCATCCCGCTGATGCTGATCGGACTCCTTGTTTATAATCACTATGTAGCGATCCTGCAGGATGAAATAACGTCCAACCATCAGCGGATGCTGGAGCAGATTCAAGATTCCTTCGACACGGAAATCATGGAGCTTCATAAGATCTCCGCTGAAATCGCTTTCAAGCCGGAGCTGACCCCATACCAATTGAAGCAAAATATGTACAATGCGGTTAAAGCGAAAAATTTATTCCTCAACTACACATCCGCCAATGCATTCATTAAAGAGGTTTTTCTCTATATAAAGGACCAGCCCTACATCTATTCCGGATCGAGCACGTACCCGGCGTCGTTGTTTATCGACACGTTCTACCGGTATGAGGACTGGACCTTCGAGCAATTCACGAAGGATATGAATACCCTCAGCCGGCCGGTGCTCCGGCATTCGGAGGCGATTACATCGGAGCGGTTGACCGATGACCGGGTATTGACGTATATGGTGCCGCTTCCCTTGAACAGCGTATCGCCTTATGGCTCCGTAATTTTCATGATTGAAGAGCAGACGGCACGCAAGATGCTGCAGGGACTTCATGAGAACAGCGACGGGAATACGATCATCCTGGACGACCGGGGGGAGTTAATCGTCTCCTTGCGCGATGCGGCATATTTGGATCAGCCGGGCTTCTATCAGTCGGCGCTGCAGCTTCCAAGCGGGACGAGCACGAAGCAGGTAGACGGCAAGGAATATGCGTTCTCCACTGTCCGGTCGAACGAATTCAATTGGACCTATATCACGATGCTTCCGATCGAGCAATTCATGGAACGCGTCGATGAAGTGAGAACCAGAGCGCTCTTATCGCTCGGCATGGTCTTAGTGATCGGGAGTGTGCTTATATATGCGCTGATGCATGTAAGCTATCATCCGCTCAGACGATTCTTGCTATTCGCGGGCAAGCAATGGGGCGAGTCCTACCGGAATTTGAACGATGTTACACATGCGGTCCACAAAATAACCGAAGAAAAGCAGAGCATGGGTCGTGCCTTGATCGACAGCCGGTTAGCCGTCCATGAACATATGCTGGTCACGTTAATAACCGGCCGGGTGACGGATCCGGAACCCTTCATGGAGAAGGCCGGGGAAGCGGGCATCCGCTTCACCAAGCCATGGCTGCTCGTTGTCCGGCTGGCGGTTCGCGATATGGAAAGCTTTCCCGGACAGCAGCAATCCGACATGCTGCGGGGAATGGAGCGGCTGATGCGGGATCGATTCGAATGCTACCGGGTCGTCGGACTGGAGGGACCGGTCGTCAATTATATCGTTGCGATCGATTCCGAGGAAGGCGATTGGGCAATTGAAATGAAAGCCGTGCTCGGCGGCATCCGGGAGCTCTACGGCATTGATATTACAGCGGGCGCAGGAAATCGCCGCCAAGATATCCGCCAGCTCGGGAAGTCGTTCATCGAGGCTTCGACGGCGCTCGATTTCAGGCTGCTCAAGGGCTACAACGAACTGATTCTGTACAGCGACATCGCCATGCAGACGAACCTTGGCTACACCTATCCAAGACAAGCTATCGAAGCCATGGAGGTATTGATTCGCCAAGGGGACACGGAGTCGCTCAAGAAGGCGGTCAGAGGCATCCTGGGCACCATTGAATCCAGTGCGATGCCGCTTCATATGGTGAGATGCATCTGCTATGACATGATCAATTGCATCATTAAAGAAATGTACCGGATAAAAGGGACGCTTGATGCAGGGAAAGGACCGTATCCCGACGTGTTCAGCTTGACGAAATTCGATACGATTCAGGAGCTGGCAGCCGTTATTGAAGTGATGTGCGAGCGCTTGTGCGCGGATATCGTTCAAGCACAGGCGGAATCGAAGTCCGCCGGGCAGAAGCAAGAGATGTTAGTTTACATTCAGAACAATTATCATGACCAACAGTTCTCGGTCCAGAACATGGCGGATCGCTTCTCGATATCCGCATCGTATTTGAAGCGTCAATTCAAGGAGCAGACCGGGAAGACCATCACCGATTTTCTTAATCACTACCGGATGGAGCAAGCGAAGCATCTGCTTCGGACGACGGACATGAAGCTGAAGGACATCGTGCAGCGGATCGGTTACTTCGATGTGCCGAGCTTTATCCGCAAGTTCAAGCAGGCCTTTCAGGTTACGCCGGGCGAGTACCGTAAGCTCTACGGATCGAATGAGCATGACAGTGCATAGCTAGTGAAATCAGAGCCTCCGCCAGCTTGCATCTCGCTTGCGGGAGGTCTTGCTTATATGCGGAATCGGTCGCGAATCCGTATCGGCAATCGAGAATACGTTCCGCATATTTACGATTGCCGTTCCCATCCCCTATCGTTAGAGGAGCCGCGGCGTTAACATGTGTCGACTCAAGGGGGTTATGAAAACGAGTTCACCGCAATCAACACTTCTTCTGTCCAAATGGAAGCGGATACGCAAACAATATCAATTGTATTTGTTTCTGTTTCCGACGATCCTGTTCTTTATCGTGTTTCATTATATCCCGATGTATGGCGTCACGATTGCTTTCAAAAATTTCATGGCGAGCAAGGGGATCATGGGGAGCCCGTGGGTCGGATTCGAGCATTTTGAACGGTTCTTCTCCTCGTATAAATTTTCCACCGTAATGTGGAACACGCTCATCATCAACTTGTACGAGCTGATTATCGCTTTTCCGATTCCGATTATTATGGCGCTGCTGCTAAACCAGGTGGCGAACGCAAGATTCAAGAAGCTGGTACAGACCGTAACGTATGCGCCGCATTTTATATCGGTCGTCGTCATTGTCGGCATGCTCTACTTGTTCCTGTCTCCGCGCAACGGATTGCTCAATCAGCTGATTGTATGGTTTGGAGGCGAACCGGTCTTCTTCATGGCCAGCGCGGAATGGTTCAAGACGATCTTCGTCTTCTCCGGCGTATGGCAGAATGCGGGCTGGTCGATGATCATTTATTTGGCAGCATTAACGGCAGTCAGTCCGGATTTGCATGAAGCGGCCGTCGTCGACGGGGCAAGCAAGTTTCAGCGTATTCTGCATATTGATCTGCCGTCTCTCCTGCCTACGATTATGATCCTGCTCATCTTGAATATCGGGAGCTTCATGGCCGTCGGCTTCGAGAAAATCTATCTGATGCAAAATCCGCTCAATATCGGATCGTCGGAAGTGATTCAAACCTACGTCTACCAGACCGGTTTGTTAAGCGCCCAATACAGTTATTCGGCTGCTGTCGGTTTGTTCAACTCCGTCATCAACTTTATCCTGCTTGTCGGATTCAATCAGCTGGCGAAGTCGCTGAAGCAGGCAAGCTTATGGTAGAGGAGCTGAATACGAATTGACAATTAAAGCACACGCCAAGGACCGATGGTTCGACTTTCTGAATTACAGTTTCCTGACGCTGCTGATGCTGATCGTCTTGTATCCTTTATACGTGATCGTCATCTCGTCCGTAAGCGATCCGAACAGCGTCAATGCCGGCCAAGTATGGCTGCTGCCGAAAGGGTTTACGCTGGAAGGCTACGAACGCATCTTTCAGGATGAGCGGATCTGGAGAGGCTACAGCAACTCCTTGCTCTATACCTCGCTTGGAACCGCGATTAACGTTGTGCTGACGCTCACGGCCGGTTACGCGTTATCCCGGAATATCGTCGGCAGGAACTGGTTTATGTTTCTTATCGTATTTACGATGTTTTTCGGCGGGGGCCTTATTCCGTCTTACCTGTTGATCAAAGAGCTCGGTATGTATAATACCATCTGGTCACAAGTGATCCCGACCGCAGTCGGCGCGTGGAATATCATTATTACGCGAACGTTCTTCGCCCAGACGATTCCGAATGAATTGCACGAAGCGGCTGAAATGGACGGCTGCTCGGATGCGGTATTTTTCTGGAAAATCGTACTGCCTCTGTCAACGCCGATTATTGCGGTTATGGTGCTGTTCAGTGCCGTGGGACACTGGAATTCATATTTTCAGGCATTGATTTACTTAAGAGAGGAAGCGCTCTATCCGCTCCAAATCGTCCTTCGGGAGATATTGATCGTGAATGAAACGCAAGAGAATGCGTTAACGGCCGCGCAATCCGATTCCGAGATGCTGCGGATCGTCGACGTCATGAAGTATGGGATTATTATCGTCGCCTGCTTGCCGGTGCTCGTCCTGTACCCGTTCCTGCAGAGGTATTTTGTCAAAGGGGTCATGATCGGGTCGATCAAAGGATAAGGACAAGGGCGGTCATTCAACCTTACAGATAGAAACATCGAAACATCATTCGAGAGGGGATCTATAGGCCTATGAAAACGAAGCAATGGACAAAAATCGGGCTCATCACGACGCTGGCTTTCTCGCTTCTCTTATCAGCCTGCTCGTCCGACAAAAATACTAACGCCGGCGGCGCGGCGGATAAGAACGGTGCGAAGGGTGCGGACGCATTGGGAGTCAATATGACCGGTTTGCCGATTGCATCGGACCCAATCACGTTGAAATTTATGACGACGAAGGCCGCCCAGCAGAAGAAGCCGCATGAAGAAATGAAGGTCGTCAAGGATTTCGAAGCGACAACCAATGTGCATATTGAATGGGATGCTGCCGTTGAAGGGTATGCGGAGAAGAAAAACCTGATGTTTGCCGGCGGCGAACTGCCGGACGTCTTCTTCGGCGCGGAAAGTCTGACCGACGACGATCTCATGAAATACGGCCCGCAGGGGATGCTGATCCCGCTGGAGGATTTGATCCCGACTTACGCGCCTCACATTCAGTCGATTCTGGAAGCCAATCCGGAGATCAAGAAGATGATTACGGCACCGGATGGACATATTTATTCGATTCCGCAAATTCAGGAAGGTCCGGAGCAGGCGCTGGGCGATGTCATGTTTATTAATAAAGCTTGGCTCGACAAACTCGGACTGCCGGTTCCGTCGACGTTGGACGAGTTCGAGCATACATTGAAGGCCTTCAAGGAGAAAGATCCGAACGGCAATAACAAAGCGGATGAAATTCCGTTTAGCTTCCTGTATGAGAATGCGTTGAACGGAATCTCGTCCTTCCATGGCGCCTTCGGCCTGCTTGACTCGCCGGCTCATATATCGGTCAAAGACGACAAGGTAATATTCAATCCGGCGCAAGCGGAGTTTAAAGAAGCAACAGCCTTTCTGGGCAAGCTGTTCAAACAAGGGCTGATCGACAAGGAAGTGTTCACGCATGACCGCAACGTTTATTTCGCCAAAGGGAAGAACGAAGGCGTTCCTCTCTACGGGGTATTCAGCGGATTCCGCGCGGTCAACGTAGTCGGTCCCGGTTACATGGATCAATATGTCCCGCTGCCGCCGCTGAAAGGAGCAAGCGGAACGCAGCTGTGGAACGGGTTCAACCCGCATTACTTTACCCGTGCCGGATTTGCGATTACGTCCGTGAACGAACATCCGGAAGCGTCGCTCCGGTGGATCGATGAGCTGTACAAGGAAAAGAATGCGCTTCAATGGACATACGGACCGATCGGCACGACATTGAAGGAAAACCCGGATGGCAAGTATTCATTCCTGCCAACCCCAGAAGGCATGAATTTCGACGAATTCAGACATAGCGAAGCGCCGGGCAATACGACGGCGACAGCGATTCTGATGGCTACCGCCGATAAATTGGAGAGCAACGAAGCGAAGCTGGAACGCATGGAGTACCTGAAGGTATACGAGCCATTCATGCAAAATACGACCTATCCGAACATGCTCTTCTCTGCGGAAGATACGGAGCGTATGGCCATTCTGAAAGCGGACGTGATGAGCTACGTGCTGCAGATGCAGCCGAACTGGATCATGAACGGTTCGGTGGACAAGGAGTGGGACGGCTACATCAAGAAGCTAGACGATATGGGGATGAAAGAAATGCTGGACATTCTCCAATCGAATTATGACCGTTACCAATCGTTGAAATAACTTGCATTCCAACCGTCCCCGATATTGGTTTCCGATATCGGGGCGAGCTTATTAACTAAAGCATAGAACACAACCGCAGGGCAGGCCTAAGTTGAAATGAGCCAAAGCACAGGAAACAACCGCTGCGCAGGCAGAACGTTCTTCCGATCGCCGTTGTTCCCGGATTTTTTTGAATCAGTGTAGGTATAAGTTGAAATCCGGGAACAAAGGCGACCGCTAACGCTTCTTCAGAATCATTCTTCCTGCTCCGCTCGTTGTATCATGCATAGGTTCATTATCATATAGACATGCCCTATGAAACTAAGCTATGCTTCCGATGATAGTTACTCTTGGCTTCTTCTTCAGAAGCATTGATTTCTCAAAACGAAGCTCGTCTTTCGAAGAGAGATTTGCACTAAAATGCTACTTCGTCAGCGGTGCATCCACAAAACTAAGCTTATGCTTTCGAAGTGAGTTTTGCTCAAAACCGCACCTTCGGCAGCGGTGCATCCACAAAACTAAGCTTATGCTTTCGAAGTGAGTTTTGCTCAAGACCGCACCTTCGTCAGCGGTGCATCCACAAAACGAAGCTTATGCTTTCGAAGAGAGTTTTGCTTTAGACCGCTCCCTCGTCAGCGGTGCATCCACAAAACTTTAAGGAGGCAAACAATGGCCAAGAAACCGAACATTCTATTGATTACGAGCGATCAACAGCATTGGAACACGATCGGCGCGTTCAACGATGAAATCTCGACGCCCAATCTTGACCGTCTGGTGCGCGAAGGCACTGCATTCATGCGGGCTTATTGTCCGAATCCGACTTGTACGCCCAGCCGGTCGTCGATCATTACGGGGATGTATCCGAGCCAGCACGGCGCCTGGGCGCTCGGGACCAAGCTGTCCGAGGACGTCAGGACGGTAGGGGACGATCTGCAGGCGGGCGGTTATCGGACCGCGCTTGTCGGCAAAGCGCATTTTCAACCGCTGGCTTCGACGGACGAGCATCCGTCCGTGGAGATGATGCCGCTGCTGCAGGATTTGGATTACTGGCGCGATTTTACCGGACCGTTCTACGGCTTCGAGCATGCCGAAATGCTGCGGAATCATGCGCACGAGCATTTGGTCGGACAGCATTATGCCATATGGATGGAGGAGCAGGGGTTCGATTGGAAGGCGCATTACGCCGAGCCGACGGGAAGTCTACCGTATTCGGCGGAGCACCGCTGGTCGCTGCCCGAAGCGTATCATTACAATACATGGATAGCGGCGCGGACGAACGCCTTAATGGAGCGTTATACCGACGATGAGGAGCCTTTCTTCGTATGGGCGAGCTTTCCTGATCCGCATCCGCCTTATCTCGTTTCCGAGCCGTGGGATACGATGTACGATCCCGAGCGGCTAACCTTGCCTGAATTGACTCCCGGAGAGCATGAGGCCAATCCGCCTCACTTCGGCATGACGCAGCTTGAACGTCCTGATTTTTCGGCTTATCAGGAGACGGGAAAGGGTGTACACGGGCTGTACACGCATCTGATTCCGAAGGAGAAGCAGCGGAAGAACATGGCCGTCTATTACGGGATGGTCAGCTTCATGGACAAGTATGTCGGGCGGATACTGGATAAGCTTGACGAGCTGGGTATTGCCGATAATACGATTGTCGTCTATACAACCGATCATGGGCATTTCTTCGGACAGCACGGACTGCAGTTCAAGGGCGCCTTCCACTACGAGGATCTGCTGAAGCTTCCGTTCATTGTAAGATACCCGGGCAGCGTTCCGGCCGGCCGGGTCGACTCGTCGCTGCAATCGCTGGTCGATCTGGCGCCGACGTTCCTTGGTTTCTCGGGAATACCGGTTCCGCCGACAATGACAGGCGTGGATCAAAGCCGGGTATGGCTCGGGGAGCAATCTGCCGCAAGGGACCATGTCATCTGCGAGAATCGCAACGAACCGACCTTGATGCACGTCAAAACCTATGTGAGCGAACGTTACAAGCTGACCGTCTACTATGAACGCCCATACGGCGAACTATTCGACCTGTATGAGGACCCGGGCGAGTTACGCAATCTGTGGGACGATCCCGGCCACCAGGACGTGAAGGGGCGGCTGCTGCTTCACTTCTTATGGGCGGAGATGGGCAAGGAGCCGATGCCGATGCCTCGTCTGCACCATGCATAGCCGCCCGATGGAGGAATCGTGAAGAAAGAGGAGGAATAGGCATGGCGTCGAAACAGCAGCCTAACATCGTCATGATCATGACCGATCAGCAGCGATGGGACACAATGGGCAGTTATGGAAACGAAATCATCGAGACCGTCAACCTGGATGCGCTGGCGGCGGAAGGAACCGTGTTCGAGCATGCGTACACCCCGTCTCCGTCATGCATTCCCGCCCGGGCAAGCTTGCTGAGCGGGATGGATCCGTGGCATACCGGAATATTGGGTATGGGCGCCGGACAAGGACCGATGGAAACGGGGTTCGCCCATACGCTTCCCGGCGTTCTGGCCGATGCGGGCTACCATACTCAAGGAATCGGCAAGATGCATTTTTACCCGCAGCGGTCGTTGAACGGGTTTCATCATACGCTGCTGGATGAATCCGGCCGGGTGGAGGACCGTAATTTCGTCTCGGATTATCAGGCATGGTTCGAACGGAACAAGACAGGCCCCTATGAGTTCGTCGATCACGGCATTCATTGGAATTCATGGATGGCAAGGCCGTATCACGCGCCTGAGTATTTGCATCCGACCAATTGGACGGTGAACGAATCGATTGCGTTCATCAAACGGAGAGATCCGAGAAAACCGTTCTTTCTGAAAACCTCCTTCGCGAGGCCGCATTCTCCATTTGATGCGCCATCCGTCTATTTCGATCTGTATGATCGAAAGCGCATGCCGGATCCGTTCGTCGGCGATTGGGCGCATATTCATGACAAACCGGAGGATGCGGTCAGTCCCGTCGCATGGCGGGGCGTGCGCAAGCCGGAGGAGGTCCGTCGGGCCCGAGCGGGCTATTACGGACTTATTCATCATATTGACCATCAGATCGGACGGCTGATCCAATGCCTAGAGCGGGAAGGGCTGTACGACAACACGATGATCGTGTTTCTGTCCGACCATGGCGATATGCTCGGAGATCACAATCTATGGCGCAAAACCTACGGCTATGAAGGATCCGCTCATATTCCGATGATCGTCAGGCTGCCGCGCTCCTATGGCAAAGCGAAGGGCAGAGTGACCGAGCCGGTCACGATTCAGGATGTGATGCCGACGATATTGGACATAGCCGGCTTGGACATACCGGAGACGGTTGACGGCAGGAGCATGAAAGGGCTGATGCTGGATGCGGAGATTGCTGATTGGCGGGAATATGTACATGGCGAGCATTGCGCCTGTTACTCGGATGAGCAGGAGATGCACTTCCTGACGGATGGCAAAATGAAGTATATGTGGTTCCCGCGGCTGGGGAGCGAGCAGCTATTCGATCTGCAGACGGATCCGGGAGAATGCCGGAATCTGGCGGACCGTCCGGAGGAGCAGCGCCGGCTGCAGCACTGGAGACGGAGGCTGGTGGACATACTCGCGAAGCGGGATGCAGGTCTGACGGACGAGGCTGAATTGGTTAACCAAGCCGGGAAACCGGCGATCGTCTCCCCCTATTATAAGGTCAGGGTGAGTGGAGCAAAATGACATAAACGGGCTGCCGATTTTCCGGCAGCCTTTCTGTATAGGTATCAATAAATACATGCATAGTTGAACGTCTATTGCGAATGTATTAAACTGAATACGGTAAATTCTGATAATTCTTCTCAATGGATGGAGTTTTTCCGGGTCAATGATGAAAAAAATATTACTCGTTGAAGATGAAAAAAATATGGCGCGATTTATTGAGCTGGAGCTTAAGCACGAGTCCTACGACGTTCAGGTGGCAACCGACGGGGAACAGGGGCTGTCTCTTGCGCTGAGAGAGGACTATGATGTCATTCTCCTCGATCTGATGCTTCCGAAATTAAATGGCATCGAAGTATGCCGTCAAATACGTTCCGTCAAAAAAACGCCGATTATTATGCTGACGGCCAAGGATAGCGTCGTAGACCGGGTATCCGGTCTCGACCATGGGGCCGATGATTATATGACGAAGCCGTTTGCGATCGAAGAATTGTTAGCCCGCATTCGGGTCATCTTTAGAAGGCAGGAGGATGCCGTTGTTGAAGCGACTGCGCCACTGCTCGTTTTTCAAGACCTGAGCGTCAATCTGGATTCCAGAGTAGTCCGGAAAGGGGAGGAGCAGATCCACTTGACGAAGCGAGAGTATGGGCTTCTCGTCACGTTCATGGAGAATGTGAACCGGGTATTAACACGCGAGGCCCTCTTGGATAAAGTGTGGGGATTCGAGGCGGCAGTCGATACGAATGTCGTGGATGTATATGTCCGATATTTGCGGAATAAGATCGACAGCGCTAACGAAGTCAGCTGCATTCAAACGCTGCGCGGGATCGGATACGTGATGCGGCAATGAAGAGACCGTCGATGGCGTTCCCATTCTCTCGCATGCCGGTCAAGTGGAGACTGACGATCGCTTCGGCCTTGCTGCTCTTTCTTCTGTTCGCAGCCTATAATGCGGTGCAGTATGTATTCGTCGAACAATGGATGCTCAAGCGGGAAGAGACTCGTACGGAACAAGATATGCGGGAAATCTTAAACTATTTTCTGGAGAAGGAAGCTTCCTTCGGAGAGAGCGATAAGGCCGAAATACGCAGTTTTCTGGAAAAGGTGAATCGCCAGGATCAATTTCTACGGGTTCTGGATGAGAACGGCACGCCGATTATCGTCGTATCCAATGATCTGCCTGTGGAGTGGGTCGAACCGAAGGCGGTCACGCGGCCTTCGCTTGAAGAAGGGACGTTCAAGGACCACCGGCTGCTTATCATGAGGAGTCCCTTGACGATATTTCAATTCAACGGGACGATCGAGATCGTGAAGAGCACGCAGGTCTTCCATGAATTAACGAAGGATATTCTCTATGTCATGATCCTATGCGGCATAGGAGCCGTCATCTTAAGCGGATTAGGCGGCATGCTGCTTGCGCGGCAGCTGCTCAGGCCGCTGCAGTCGATGGCGGAAACGATGCGGAATGTGAAACAAAAAGGACTGCACGAACGGGTGAGGATCGGCGACAATCAGGATGAGATCTCCACGCTCATGAAGATGTTTAACGAAATGATGGATCAAGTGGAACAGTCGTTTAAGCAGCAGAGACAGTTCGTTGAGGATGCATCTCATGAATTGAGAACACCGGTCGCCATCGTAGAAGGGCATCTATCGATGCTGCAGCGCTGGGGCAAGACGGACCCGGCTATATTGGAGGAATCGCTGGAAGCCTCGATTCTAGAGACGTCCCGTTTGAAGGGACTCGTGGAGGAGCTGCTTATGCTGACGCGGGCTGAGCAAGGCGGCATCGATGAGAAAGCGGTGGTCACCAATCCGGAACAGATTATCCGAACGATGGTCAGAAACGTTGAAGTTCTTCATCCGGAGGCTCGCATTGAAGTTGATCTGGAAGCGATCAAGGATGTCGCACTCACAATTACCGCGCAGCATTTGGAGCAAATCCTTCTTATCCTGCTGGATAATGCGGTTAAATATTCGCCGGAAAGCGCAATGATCACGGTACGCGGTGCAATGGACAAAGACATGGTATGTCTAGCAATAACCGACTGCGGCATGGGGATCCCTGAAGGGGATCAGCCATTCGTCTTGGACCGGTTCTACCGTGTGGACAAAGCGAGAAGCGGCGAACAGGGCGGGCACGGCCTCGGATTGGCGATTGCCAAACGTCTGACGGAACGTTACAAGGGAACAATCACGCTATACAGCAAGGTGAATGTGGGCACGACCGTTTCGGTTTGTCTGATAAAGCAGTATGATGTGCAAAAAAATGAATAATTTTTTTGTTTTCACATCATTTTCTCATTTTAGTCCGTTACAATAGGCAATAGTCGATGCGCTTGGTAATGATATTCATTATCAATTGAATCGACGTTGCTTCAAAGCTTCAAATGAGAATGAGTATTAATTGCAAAGAAGTACAGCTGCTAATGGATTATTATTAAAACGATTGCGGGGTAGGAAGGGAAATGAAAAAGTATACTGTCGGCATCATGCTTATGGTCATGATGACACTCGTATTTATGACCGGCTGCGGCTCTAATGCCGAGAACAACGGCACAGCGGTAAAAGGAAATACGGCACCGAATACGGCGAATGATGAGAAGAAACCCGAAGATACTACGGAAGGGTCAGGCAAAGACAAAGTCGTCAACGTCTTTACTGCACGGCATTATGATGTAGACAGTCTTATCTATGAAGAATTTACGAAGCAGACAGGCATTAAGGTCAATGAGGTCAAGGGAACGGCAGAGGAGCTTGTAGAGCGTTTGAAGCGCGAGGGCGAAAGCTCCGAAGCGGACTTGTTCGTTACCGTTGATGGCGGCGTGTTGAATTACGCGAAGCAGAATGACGTTCTTCAGCCGATCGAATCCGCGACTGTGGAACAGAACGTTCCCGAGCAATGGCGCGACAAGGATAACAACTGGGTTGGCGTTGCAACCCGCGCACGCGTTATCGTCTATGCGAAGGATCGCGTGAAGCCGGAGCAGCTGTCCACTTACGAGGATCTCGCGACCGATAAGTGGAAAGGAAAGGTGCTGGCACGCTCTTCTTCAAGCTTATATAATCAGTCGCTCCTGGCCTCCTTTGTCGAACTGAACGGGGAGCAGAAGGCTGAAGAGTGGGCTAAGGGCATCGTCAACAACTTTGCGCGCGATCCTGAAGGCGGAGACCGCGACCAAGCCAAGGCTATCGCTGCCAAAGTCGGCGATGTCGCGATCATGAATACTTACTACGTCGGTCAAATGTTGAATTCCAAGGATGCGGAAGAAGTGAAGGTAGCCGAGAACATCGGCGTATTCTTCCCTAACCAGGACACGACCGGCACGCATCTGAATATTAGCGGCATTGGACTGACCAAGCATGCCAAGAATAAAGAGAATGCCATCAAGCTGATCGAGTTCATGACAGGCAAGGAAGGACAAACGATCCTTACGCAAGGAAGCTACGAATTCCCGGTCAACCAAGCGGCGGACAAACCGGAGCTGCTGAAATCGTGGGGCGAATTCAAATCCCAACAAATCGATTATGCGAAGCTGGGAGAGCACAACAAGAAGGCGACCGAAATCCTTAATAAAGTAGGCTGGAAATAAAAATGAATGTTGTTTCATGGCTGCGGAGAATACAACGGAGAAGCAATGCTTGGGTGATCATAAGCGTAATTGGGGCCTTCGTGGCCCTTCTTCCGTCTCTATATATTCTCGTGGGCCTGTTCCAGAAGCCCAATGAGAATTGGCAGCATATTCAGCAATACATGCTGAAGGACTATGCGCTTCAGTCGTTATGGCTGGTGCTGGGGACGGGAACGTTAACCGTCTTGATCGGCGTAACGCTGGCCTGGCTCGTTGCAGCATACGAATTCCCGCTCAGGAGATTTTTCTCCTGGGCGTTTGTGCTGCCGCTGGCCATTCCTCCATATATAGCCGCATATACGTACGGCTCTATGCTCAGCTACACCGGGAGCGTTCAAGTTTTTATGCGCAATGTGCTGGGCTGGACTCCGGATCAGAAGTATTTTGACATCATGTCGATGAAGGGCGCTATTTTTATTTTTACGATGTTTTTGTTCCCTTATGTCTATTTGATTACGCGATCATTCTTCGAGAAGCAGAGCGCTTCATTTATCGAGAATGCGAGACTGCTCGGAAAAAATCCGTTCCATATTTTCTTCCGGATCGTGATTCCTCTGGCACAGCCGGCGATTATAGGAGGCGTAAGTCTTGTCGCTTTCGAGGTGTTGAACGACTTCGGCGTGACCAAGCATTTTGGCATTCAGTCGTTCACGACCGCGATCTTCACCACCTGGTTCGGCATGTACGACGTCGAATCGGCTATCCGGTTGGCGGCCTGGCTCATGAGCGTCATCATCGGCGTGTTCCTGATCGAGCGGCTGCTTCGCAAACGGAAAAAATATAATGCTTCAACGAACAGGTCGAGCCCGTTATCGAGAAGAAGATTGCGCGGCCTGCCCGCTTGGGCCGCTTTTGGCTTCGGCGCTGTTATCGTATCGCTGTCCTTTCTCATACCGGTGGTGCAGCTAATCGTATGGGCCAAGTGGACCTATAAGGACGTCCTGAATGCCAAGTTCGCGGAAATGCTCATGAATACGCTGTCCGTGTCTGCGATTGCTATCGCTATTCTTATGCTGTTTGCCATTATCTCAGCCAATGTCGTTCGGACCGGGCGCTCACTGTTTACGCTTGTTCTCTCCAAGCTGATCTCAATGGGCTATTCGGTTCCCGGCGCGGTTCTGTCGATTGGCGTGCTGGCCGTATTCATTTCCTTCGATGAACAGCTCAGCGGCTTCTATGCTTGGCTGGGGTTAGGCAAGGGCAAGCTGGTACTCAGCATGTCGATTGCAATGCTCATATTCGCTTACGTCATCCGTTTTCTGGCGGTCGGGTATAACGCGGTGGAAGCGGGATTCGAGAAAACGGGAAACCGGTATACGGAAGCTTCCCGCCTGCTTGGATTCGGGATGACGCGAACCTTCTTCAAGGTCGATCTGCCTTTGATCAAGGGCGCGCTGCTAACCGGCTGTATTCTGACATTCATGGAAATTGTGAAGGAGCTGCCGCTCACCCTGCTGCTGCGTCCTTTTAATTTCGATACATTGGCAACTAAAGCTTATCAGTATGCAAGCGACGAACAAATTCATCAAGCGTCCGTTCCTTCGTTATTTATTATCGCGGTAGGCATGATTTCCGTCTTTTTCTACCATTGGTTAGGAGAGAAGAACTCAAAATGACCTTTTTTGAAATGACCGACGTTTCTTTTCAATATGACAAAGGAAGCCGAAAGGTGCTGCGCCATTTTTCGCTGCGGATGGATAAAGGGGAATCGGTAGGCGTGCTTGGACAGAGCGGCTGTGGAAAGAGCACCCTGCTGCGGCTCATATCCGGGCTCGAAGAGCCGGCCTCGGGCAAAATCGTCATCAACGGTACGACGATGGTGGACGCGAAGAAGTTCGTTAACCCTGAATCGCGAGGGATAGGCATGGTATTTCAGGATTATGGATTGTTCCCTCATCTAACCGTTGCTCAGAATATAGTCTTTGGCCTGCACCGTTTGTCCAAGAAGGACCGCGCAGCGCGTTTGGACGAGATGCTGGAGCTGGTCAAGCTTCAGGACTATGGCAAACGTTACCCGCATGAGCTAAGCGGCGGGCAGCAGCAGCGTGTCGCCTTCGCAAGGGCGCTTGCGCCCGAGCCTGCTCTACTGCTCATGGATGAACCGTTCAGCAATCTGGATGCGAATTTGAGAGGCGAGATCCGGTCCGAATTACGGCACATACTAAGCGCCGCGAATATGACCTCGATACTTGTGACACATGACAAAGAAGACGCGGATGCGATCTGCGACCGCATAGTCTATATGCAAGCGAATGATGAGACTTCTCTGGAACGAAAATCCTCTTGATAGCCGGACTCCAAATCTGTGCGCGGCAGATTTGGAGTTTTTTTATTTGTTCGCGGTTCATAATGATGTACAAATGACGGCCTATTGGGTCGTCATTTTCATTTTACTATCCGAATATGAGTATCATATTGGTGCATAATCAAGAGTGAACTTAGCGATTGAAAAATATTTAGTGCATCATAAATAAATATATTGTGCATTAAATAAGTTTTTGATATATTTATGTTGTACTAAAGTTGTTGGGGAGGGAAACAGGGGATGAATATCAATAAAATGGTGATTAGCGGGAAGGAACGGAAGCTGGAGTTGGGTGCGATACTGTGCAAATATTGCGGCTGTCTGATCGGTACGATTCCTACTAACGGTGTCAAGAAATTTTATGGGGTATGTCAGAGCGAACCCTGCCAACAGCTTGCTAAAGGAGGACATTGAGGATGTCAGGAGTGCCGCATAAACAAGTATTTGCTTTTCAGGAAGGCCATGCTCAGATGCTTCATCTATTAGGTGGCAAGGGGGCTAATCTGGCGGAGATGGTCCGGCTCGGACTTCCGGTTCCGCCCGGCTTTACGGTAACGACCGAGGCCTGCCGGGATTTTTATGAGCAGGGCGGACAGACCACCGAGGAGCTTCGCGGACAAATCGCCGCAGCTTTAAAGCGGCTCGAGCTTGAGAAAGGGCAGGTCTTCGGCGATTCGTGCAATCCGCTGCTCGTTTCGGTGCGATCCGGTTCGGTAACCTCCATGCCCGGCATGATGGATACGGTCTTGAATCTCGGATTGAATGATGCAACGGTCGAAGGCTTGGCCAACCATACGCATAATGCCCGATTTGCCTATGACTGCTACAGACGCTTTATCCAGATGTACGGCAATGTCGTGCTCAATATAGAAGGCTTTCACTTTGAACGTCTCCTGCATGAATTGAAGCAGCAGGAAGGGACGGAGCTGGATCAAGCCATAACCGTCGAAGGCTGGCAGCGTCTTATTGCTTCCTATAAAGCCTGCATCCTTCAGAAGACCGGACGGGTGTTTCCGCAGGATGTCAATGAACAGCTCTACTTGGCCGTAGAAGCTGTATTCCGCTCCTGGCACAACCCGAGAGCCCAGATCTACCGTAAAGTGCATCAAATTCCCGATCATCAAGGAACGGCAGTCAACATCCAAAGCATGGTATTCGGCAATATGGGAGATGATAGCGGTACTGGCGTTATTTTCTCGCGGAATCCGTCTAACGGCGAGAACGTTCTGTTCGGCGAATATCTCGTTAATGCGCAGGGCGAGGATGTGGTCGCCGGGGTAAGAACGCCGATGCCGATCGCCGCGCTGGAGAACGAAATGCCGGCTGTATATAATCATTTGTATTCCGTTGCCAAGCAGCTTGAACGCCATTATAAAGATATGCAGGATATCGAATTTACGGTGGAGAACGGCAAGCTGTACCTTCTTCAAACCCGCAGCGGCAAGCGCAATGCGCAAGCCGCAATGAAAATCGCCGTCGATCTCGTCTCGGAAGGAAGCATCAGCAAAGAGGATTCGCTGCGCCGTATCGAAGTTTCTCATCTGGATCAGCTTCTGCACAGAGGTATGGACGAGAGTAAAATTACACAGGTGCTCGCAACCGGTCTGCCGGCTTCTCCGGGTGCCGCGACCGGCCAGGTCGTCTTCGATGCCGATACGGCCGTGGAATGGAACCGGATGGGCAAACGGGTCATACTGGCCCGGCAGGAAACGACACCGGAAGATATTCACGGCATGATCGCTTCGGAGGGCGTCCTGACAAGCAGAGGCGGGATGACGAGCCATGCCGCCGTCGTTGCGCGCGGCATGGGAACGCCGTGTATCTGCGGCTGCGAAGGCATTCAATTTATGGAGAAGGAGAAAGCGATGCAGATCGCCGGCCATGTGCTCAAGGAAGGCGACTGGGTTACGCTGGATGGCACCACTGGCCGTGTTATAGAAGGAAGTATTCCGCTGCGCGAAGCCGAGATGACGCCGGAATTGACGCAAATGCTGGAGTGGGCGGATGAAATCCGGACGCTTCAGGTCTACACCAATGCGGATAATCCGAAGGATGCGGAAACCGCCAGACGCTTCGGAGCGGAAGGCATCGGCCTCTGCCGGACGGAGCATATGTTCTTCGCGCCGGAGAGACTTCCAGTCGTGCAGCAGATGATATTGGCCGACAATATCGGCGAACGCAACCGCGCTCTGACACAGCTGCTGCCAATGCAGCAAGCCGACTTCGAGGGGATCTTCCGGAACATGGACGGACTCCCGGTGACGATCCGTCTATTGGATCCGCCGCTGCATGAATTTCTGCCGAACATCGAAGAGCTCCTGCGCCAGCTCAGCCAGTTGAACGGCGAGGATCCGGAGACGCCTGCGAAGAAGAAAGAACTGCAGGTTCTGATCCGCAAGGTTCGGCTGCTTCACGAGACGAATCCGATGCTGGGTCAGCGTGGCTGCAGACTGGGTATCGTATACCCTGAAATTTATGATATGCAAATCGAAGCGATTTTCCTGGCGGCCGATACGTGCATGGCCGAAGGCATCGACGTTCGTCCCGAGCTGATGGTTCCTCTGGTAGGTCATGCCGCCGAATTGCAATTGATTCGCGGGCGGATTGAAGAGATTGCAAAGCGGATTCTGGGCGCGGAGAAGAGCAAGGTCCTTGCGTATAAAGTGGGTACGATGATTGAAGTGCCGCGGGCTGCGCTTACGGCCAAACAAATTGTACAGTATGCGGACTTCTTCTCCTTCGGTACGAACGATTTGACGCAGATGACCTTCGGATACAGCAGGGACGATGCGGAAGGCAAATTCCTGACCCGCTACCTCGATCAGAAGCTTCTCCCGCAGAATCCGTTCCAGGTGCTGGACACCGACGGCGTCGGACAGTTGATTGAGATGGCAGTTGCAGGAGGAAGAACGGTAAAGCCGTCTCTGAAGACAGGGATTTGCGGCGAGCATGGCGGAGACAAGGCTTCCATCCTGTTCTGTCAGCGCACGGGCTTGAACTATGTCAGCTGCTCCCCATTCCGTGTACCGCTTGCCAGAATCGCTGCCGCCCAGGCACAGCTGGAGGTTAAGGCTGCGGAAGAGCGTACGCCGGCAGCCGTCCTGTAGAGTGCAACATTTCAAGGAAAAAGCTAAAGCCAACCCCTCTTCTTTTTACTATGATGGGAGGTAAGAAGAAGAGGAGGCTTAAGCGATGAGTGCGATACCGGATAACGACAAGAAAGCTGCGACCCGGACATTCAAGGATGCGGTGCCTTTGCTGGCGCAGCCGGAAGTTTTGAGGGAAAGAGCGGAGAAGGACGGTTATCTGTTCTTCAAGGGACTGCTCGACAAGGATGAATTACGGCAGGTGCGTTACCGAATGCTCGACGTTATGCGGCAATGGGGCTTATTGGACAGCCGGCATGCGATTGAAGAGGGCATAGGCGACTATGAGGCGGTAAACAAACTCCCACTGGAATCCTTCCGGGGCTACGGAGTGCCTTGGGAATTATATAAACAGGTCCAACGGATCGAAGCATTCCATCAGCTGGCTCACCAGCCCGCGCTGCTTCAGGCCTTCCGCATATTGTTCGGCAGCGAGGTTCTGCCTCATCCGCGGAATATTGCCCGAATTGTAATGCCTCACCGGGAGCTAAAGGCTACCCCTTCCCATCAGGATTTTATCCATATCCAAGGGACGCCCGCGACCTGGACCGCCTGGTTTCCGCTGGGCGACTGCCCTCGCGAGCTGGGTGGATTGGCGATGCTGGAGGGAAGCTATAAATCCGGCGTGCTGGGCGTAACGAATCATGGCGGCGCAGGCGGGCTGGAGTCGGTATTGTGCA
Organism: Paenibacillus spongiae; assembly: GCF_024734895.1. Lineage (NCBI taxonomy): Bacteria > Bacillati > Bacillota > Bacilli > Caryophanales > Paenibacillaceae > Paenibacillus > Paenibacillus spongiae. The sequence goes on along the minus strand of NZ_CP091430.1, from coordinate 5,043,765 downwards.
ACATGGATCTGGAATGGGCGGAAGGCGATTATGAGCTGGGGGACGTTGTTATTTTTCACAGCCATACCGTGCACAAGGCCCTTCCGAACCGGCAGGGCAACCAGATCCGGCTATCCTGCGATTTCCGCTATCAGCCGGTCCATCTGCCGATCGACCGCGGCTCGCTCCAAGCCCATGGCGGCGAAGCGGCGCTGCCCTGGGAGGAAGTATATGAGGGCTGGGTCAATGAGAAGCTGCAGTATTACTGGACAGAGCTTCCGCTTGTGCTCTCCGACTGGGACGAGAATGTACGATGGCAGAAGGAAAAGATCTGTTAAGATACGGGGAAATAAGGACGGTCTCGCTTGCGGGATCGTCCTTTTCTTATGGGCCAAAGCCATATCATCTGCGTTTCCTTTATCCGTCCATTATGAAAATACTGAATAATCTGAATATCTCCATCGCTTAGGCAGGATATGCGTCTAATGATACCGAATCTTGGAGCATATGACCGCTCGGCAAGACGAACTCATTCAGGAGGTGAAGATGAAAATAGGTGTTCTTGGGAACGGAGCCAATCGATTCGATATTTAGCCCGAGGTATGCGTACTGCAATGAATGCATGATCCATTGAAGAAGGGCAGATGATCGTTCATATGAGTTATATGTTAAGAGCCGTAATATTGGAGCAAACCTGGGAGAGGCAGCTTCAAGAGATCATCAAGCTGTGCGAGGAAGCGGACATCGAAGAAGTCATTCTCAAGGAGCTGTCATCGCATATTATACCGGTTCCGTTTCTAATGAATCGACATCGCACGATGGCTGCGATTTACCGGCATATGGCGGAATCGCTCCGCGAGGCGAATATCGTGTTCAGTATTAATATCATTATGCTGGCTGGCCATTCGGATGGTGACGTAGATGCGAAGTATATACTGCCTTATCAGAAATTCGTTGGTGAAGATTTGCGTGAACGGCATGCTACATATTGTTTATTGGATGAGGATTGGCAGGCCTATGCAGCGGATGTATGCGCCATGTATGCCGCAGCCGGGCCGGATAAATTGTTCATAGACGACGACTTCAGAAGCTTGAACCATGGTGTGCAGTATGGCTGCTTCTGTCCGATCCATGTGCGCCGGACCGCGGAGAGATGCGGGGCTGAATTGACCGCAGAGAGCTTGATGCATGCCGTTAGCGGCACAACCCCGGAGCATATTCGGATCAAGGAAGCATGGATGCAGATCAATTTCGAAGGGCAGCTCGCGGCGGCAAGACGAATGCGTGCGGCCGTGGAGCAAGTAAATCCTCTGACACGCCTCGGTTTGATGAATTCCGGGGAACCGGCGCATTCCTTGCAGGGGCGGGATATGGATGTGCTGCTGCGGGAATTTGCCGGAAGCCGAAGACCGCTCTCACGCCCTGCAGGCTGCAGCTATAGCGATTCGATCCATGGCGATTTGTTCACCATTCACCAGGTTATGGCCTTGAGCATGAGCACGGTAGGTGAAGACATTCAGATCGTGAGTGAAGTGGAGAACTATCCGCATTCGCGGTTCACCAAGAGCATCCGCATCACGAAGCTGCAGCTTGAGCTTCATGCGTTGGCGGGGGCCGAAGGCTTTACCCTTAATCTGTATGATTACTTGGCCACCCCTTATGGGCAGGAACCGGATTTTCTTCGTCTTCTAATCGAAGAGAAGGAACGTCTGGAGACGATCCAAGCGGCAAGAAAAGGGAAGAGGATGGTCGGATTCGGCCTCCCGTGGAGGAAGGATACCGCCCTGCATCAAGTGAGCCGGCGCGGATTGCTGGAAGACGTGATGCCAAACCGGGATCCGGATAACTATTTGCCGCAGTTTGGCATTCCCGTACAGTTTCAACAAGGGAAGGGGAATCTCATCTTCGGCGATGCCGTTCAATGCTATGACGAAGCCGAAATAATGAAGCTGCTAGCCGGCGGACTGATGCTCGACGGACTCGCCTTCGAAAACTTGCACAACCGCGGATTCGGCCCGTATTTGGGCTGTAAGCCAAGCGGGTTTGTGGACGGTTTCAGTGTGGAGCAATTCGGAATGAATGAGTTTACCGGACCATTCGCGGGTAATTTGCAAACGACGAATTGGTCAGAAAGCAAAAAACAAGGGAAGCTTCCTCTTCATGTTCATATCGCTCCTGATGCAAGAGCCATATCCATGCTAATGGACGATCATCTGAACGAATTGGCCCCGGGCGTTGTGTTGTTCGAGAATGAGCTTGGCGGCCGGGTTGCGTTGTTCACCGTTCCGATTACGTCCTTTCAGTTTCTTCACCGATGCCGGGCGTATATGGTCGCCAAGGTAGCGCAGTGGCTTATGCGCGAGTCTCTCCCGATTTGGATCGAGGATTGTCCGAATGTTGGACCGATTTATTACGAAGGCGAAGATGGCGAAGGACTGCTCGGGATTATTAGCGGCAATCTGGATGGAACGGAGGTAAAGCTTCATACCGATTTGCAATTGTTCGATCTTTTTACGGATGAAGCGGTACGCAGCATCTGGATGGAGCCGCTATCCGTCCGATTTTTTCGCACGCAGAAGACGTTGTAGGAGCCTGAACAAACGTTATCTACCATGTCGATTGCTATGAATACCGATTCTCGGATACTGAAGTGAGTACGCGAATTGATCGATGCTGCAAGAACCTCGCCGCAATTGTTAACGGTGAGGTTCTTTTCTTCAGAGAACCATTTATCCTGATCCGACAACATATAATCACCGCAATGCAGCCAGCGATGTGAGCAGCTTCTTATATTTCTCATACCGCTCGCAATAAATGTCCACATTCGTCTGGTCCGGGTAGAAGGTTCTGTCCGGCTTGACGAGAACGTCAGCGGCTTCTTCGAAGGAGCGGTAAACGCCGGCCGCTTTGCCTGCAAGCATAATTGCGCCGACCGTGCCGGCTTCGTTCATGTTCAATCGTTCGATAGGTCGGTTCATGATATCCGCTTTAATCTGCAGCCAGAGATCGGATTTGGAGCCTCCGCCGACCGCACGCAGCATATCGATTGGAATACCGGCCGCAGATAGACATTCCAGGTTATTCCGCATCTCGTATGTCACACCCTCCAGCAGTGAACGGTATAGCTGCCCGGCGTCGGTATCGAGCGTCAGCCCGTAAATCATGCCCCGATCTTCCGGATTCATAAATGGCGTGCCTGAGCCGGCAAAGTGCGGGATCACAAGCAGATCCGTCGGGGCTGCAGGTGCGGTTGATGACAAATAGTCATAGACGTTCATATTTGATTTTCGAGATTCAATCTCCGCGGCCTGTCCCCAATGGTCCCGATACCATTTCAAGAGAGATCCGCCGGTAAAATTGAATGCATACGTCAAATACATCCCTTCTATAACATGGGGGGCGCAGTTGAACTGGTAGGCAAGCATCCTATCGTTCAATACAGGCGAGGAATAAGCCGGTGTAATGCATTCCACGGTACCGATTCCGTCGATGGCTTGATGATCCCGCATAATACCTGCACCCAGCGCAGCGCACGCCTGATCATGTCCGCCCGCGACAACCAGCGTATTCTTATGAAGACCAAGCCGCTGCGCGGCTTCCATCCGGACCTGACCGATGACCTCTCCGGGACGAATGAGGTCGGGAAACTGCGAACGATCGATTCCTGCGCCATCGATAAGCGATGACTCCCACTCCAGTCTGGATACATTGAAAGCCATCGTTCTGGAAGCGAGGGAATGATTGCAGGTTGAAATACCGGTCAGCAGATATGCAATGTAATCGCCAAATAGCATGAATTTCCAGGTGCGTGCATACACTTCAGGCTGGTTTTCTTTGATCCACATCATCTTGGGCAACGAGAACATCGGATGCAGCGGGACCCCTGCAAGCTCCATAATCCGCTGTTTGCCGAAAAGCTGCTCCAGCCTCGCAGCCTGATCCTTTCCTCTTGGATCGGTATATAGGACGCCGCTGCTAAGCGCATTCCCGCTCCGATCGACAGGGACGAAGGTTTCACCAAGCGAGGATATGCAGAGAGCTTGAACCTGAATGCCCGGATAGTCGGCCATCGTCTCTTCGATGACGCTTTGAACCTCATTCCATACGCGAATTGGATTTAATTCATAATAGCCCGGCTGCGGGTTTTCGAGTGGATATTCCCGGTAAGCCGAAGACAGCATGCGGCCGTCCTGATCGAATAAGGTCGATTTGCAGCCCGTCGTTCCAACATCCAGTCCGATTAACGGCATCTGTATGCCCCCTATGCACGGAAGTGTAATGATCGGTTTTAGTATACCTGTTTTAAAGTAACAATTAAATAAAATTATTGTTGAATATGACAATAAATTAAACTAAAATAAGGGTGCGTTATGGTGAAATAAGGAGCTTTTGGAAAGAGCGGGTGATCGATCGACGTGTCGAAGATTTCCATGAGGGAGCTGCTGCAGGACGCTTCCAGGCGGGGATATGCCGTTCCTTGCTTCAATGCCATCAATTTGGATATGATCCGAGGCATCATACAAGCTGCAGAAGAGGAAAAGTCGCCGGTAATCCTCTGTCATGCGGAAATTCATTTCAAGTATACGCCGCTTGAGGTGATTGCTCCGGTCATGGTGGATGCGATGAATCGCGCGAAGGTGCCTGTCAGCATTCTGCTTGACCACGGCAAGAGCTTCCCGGCCGTTATGAAGGCGATGCATCTGGGCTTCAATGCCATTATGTTCGACGGTTCGGAATATGAATATGAGGAGAATGTCCGCAGAACGTCGGAAGTCGTAAAGATCGCGAAGGCCTTAGACGTCTCCGTTGAAGGCGAGCTGGGCTACGTAACCCGGCCGAAGAGCGGGGGAGCGGAGGGGGAGGACGATGATTCCATCGCGGACGATACGTCGCTGTACACGGATCCCGACCAAGCGAAGGAATTCGTCGAGCGGACAGGGATCGATGCTTTGGCTGCGGCGTTCGGTACCGTACATGGCGTTTACTTGAAAAAGCCGGTGCTGGACCTGATGCGTTTGAACCAAATTAGCCGAAAGGCCGGCGTCCCCATCGTTATGCACGGAGGATCAGGTCTGTCCGACGATGATTTTCACCAATCGATCGATCAAGGCGTGGCCAAAATTAACTACTATACGGGTATGGCGTTGAAAGTAATGGAGAAGGCGAAGGAGCGCATGCTTCAGAGCGATACGAAGCTGTTCTATCATGAATTCATGATGAACGCTATCGGCGATTTGCAGGAAGATGCGCAAGCGATTATGCATACATTCCGGAGCAGCGGCAAAGCGTGACCGGGCCCGCAAAACTTAGCGGATGTTTACGAAGCAAGTTTTGTTGCGAAGATTCACTGTAAGTTATACTCCACAAAACTTTTAGGAGGTCTCATACATGCTTCAAACGAAACCGTATGTGTTCTGGTTCGTAGCCGGAAGTCAAGGTCTGTATGGAGAAGAAGCGCTGGAGCAGGTTGGACGGAACGCGAAGGAGATCGCAGACGGCTTAGACCAGGATGAAGCCGTTTCGTACCCGATCGTCTGGAAATCGGTTGTGTCCTCGCCGGAAGCCATTCACAGCGTTTGTCAAGCGGCTAACGCCGACCCGGAATGCGCGGGCATCATTGCGTGGATGCACACGTTCTCGCCGGCCAAGATGTGGATCGCGGGACTGAAGCAGCTCCAGAAGCCGCTTCTTCATTTGCACACCCAATTCAATGTTGAAATTCCATGGGACAGCATCGATATGGATTTCATGAATCTGAATCAGGCGGCGCATGGCGACCGGGAATTCGGCTTCATTGGGGCGCGCCTCGGCATCGCCCGCAAAATCATCGCAGGCCACTGGAAGGACGGGAAGACCCGCGAAAGAATCAGCGCCTGGATGAAGACGGCCGCAGGCTGCGCCGAAGGCCAAACGATGAAAATTGCCCGTTTCGGCGACAATATGCGCTATGTTGCCGTAACGGAAGGCGATAAGGTAGAAGGGCAAATCCGGTTCGGATGGTCCGTAAACGGTTATTCGATCGGAGATTTGGCAGAGCGGGTGCAGGAGGTTGCAGATGGACAGGTTCGGGAGCTTATGGATGAATACGAGGAGCTCTATGAAATTACGCCAGAGGGGCTCAAGGAAGGACGTATAAGGGATGCGATCCGAGAGCAGGCGAAGATCGAAATCGCCCTGAAGGCGTTCTTGCAGGAAGGCGGATACAGCGCATTCGTGACGAGCTTTCAAGCATTGAACGGGTTGAAGCAGCTTCCGGGGCTTGCGGCACAGCGGCTGATGGCAGCCGGATACGGCTTCGGAGCGGAAGGCGACTGGAAGACCGCGGCGCTCCTTCGCATGATGAAGGTAATGGCCGGCAATAAAGGAACTTCGTTCATGGAAGATTATACGTATCATATGGAGCAGGGCAATGCCATGGTGCTCGGGGCGCATATGCTGGAAATCTGCCCGACATTAACGGCGGGCAAGCCGCGGCTCGAGGTGCATCCGTTGTCGATCGGCGGCAAGGAAGACCCGGCACGGCTGATCTTCGACGGCATCGAAGGCAAAGCCATCAATGCGACGGTCGTGGATCTGGGCAACCGTTTCCGCCTCATCGTAAACGAAGTGCAGGGCGTTCAGAACCGGCAGCAGATGCCGAAATTGCCGGTTGCGCGGGTTCTGTGGAAACCGGAGCCGTCGCTGGAGAGCGCTGCGGAAGCGTGGATTACGGCCGGCGGCGCGCATCACTTTGTCTATTCCCATCATGTTACGAGCGAGCAGATGGCGGATTGGGCGAAGATGGCGGGAATTGAATGCGTTATTATTAATAACGAAACGACGGTTCGCGGAATCGAGAATGAGCTGCGTTGGAACGATTTGCACTACCGGCTGAATGCAAGCAATTAAGTGAAGTTCCGGAATTGTCATGCAATAAACAGAAGCGCTCCAGTCCGCGTTGGATTGGAGCGCTTCTTCTATGAACCAGCCGCTGACCGCTAGAGCCGCTTTCTTCTAAAAAAGTTCACGAACAAACAGGCAAGGGCCAGCACAACTAATGATCCGGCAACAATAGCCGCTTCCTGCTTATTGTCTTCGGTGACGCCGGCTGCTTGGCGGTTCATGCCGAACGGATCTCCGCCGAAGCCTCCCGGCCCCCCCATACCTCCGGGCCCTCCGCCCATCCCGTCAGGGGGAACCATCCCGTCAGGGGGAACCATGCCGCCGCCGAACCCATTTTGACCGTTCGGTACGCCCATGTCGCCTTGTCCGTCGGGAGCTTGACCATTAAGCCCTGGAGCCTGCCCCCCTGCACCGCCTTGCATGTCGGGTCCAGTAGGATTTTGGCCGTCCGGGGCATTAGGCGATAATTGAGATTCTTGGTCGAGCGGCCGGGTGCCGTCGGTTTCTACTGCTGCAAGGTTGACCGATCCATTCTGGATCGTCGTCGTTATATATGCCAGCTCAGCCGAACCGCTCGCCTTGCCGGTCTGTTGGGACAGCGTGATCCCGTTCTGTTCCGTAGATTCATTCCCGTCAGCCGATTTGCCGTTCTGCTCCGCCGAAGCATTCCCGTCAGCCGAATTGCCGTTCTGCTCCGTCGAAGCATTACCGCCTGCCGATTTGTCGTTCTGTTCTGCCGAAGTATTGTCATCTCCCGAGCGGCCGTTCTGCTCCGCCGGAGCATTCCCGTCATTCGGCGTATTGCCATTCTGGCGGGCATTACCGGGTGCATTGCCGTTTGCGTTTCCGTTTTGGCCTCTGCCGCCGCCGCGGTTGCCCATAAAGCCTTCCATATCGCCGCCGCTTCCGCTTCCATCTCCGGCGATCGCTATCGTTCCGTCCAGCTGCTGGGTATAGGTCGACACATTGCTCGCGTTCAGCTTTACCAAGGACTCTACGCCGGCCTTATACTCTTCGAAGGTGTAGAACGAGGATGGATCATCCTCGACATAGGAGCTGATCAGATCCGAAAGCTGCTGTACGCGCGCGGAGAACGTATCGTTAGCGAGATAGCCTTCCAGCGCTTCACGAATGATGCGATGGTACTCCTCTTTGTATTCATCCACCTTCAGCAGCTTGTCGATTAACGGACGGTCGGCAAGGGCTCCTTGCGTAGGCTCGTCAATCAGGAGAGTGGATCTGCCTAAACCTCCGAAGGCCATATTGTAATCCCAAGGGAGAATGTTGAAGATTCCATCATCCTCGTATAAATAGTAATTTTGCTTAGTCTGTCCCAGGTAGCTGTCCGTATTAACCGTTACGACATTGAGGGCAATATAACGAAGGGCCTCCGAAACATTCAGTACCTTCTCGTAATCGCCGCCGTTGTTCAGCTCGTCGAGCATCGCGATCAGCCGGCTGCTCTCGGAAGACTTCGATTTCCGGACAAGGGAGGTGTACGAAGCGCTATTGTCATCGATCCACTTCAAATCGCCCCCAGTGCCCATCATCTGGGCTTTATACAGCTCGCCGGTCGAATTGCCGAAATTCGCTTCGAGGTAGGCATCCCCGATCTGTTCCACGGCGAGATAGAACCCCCACAGCTTTCCGTTCACATAGACATTCACATAAGAGAAGCCCGGCGTAGTCAGACCCATCTCCGAGGCGAGCTCATAGGTGAGGAATTCCCGCATATAACTCGCGTCGCTGTAATTGTTGTTCAAGTTGATTTTGCTGATGCCGTACAGCGTTTGCTTGTCCAAATATTCGTCGAACGACAGCTTGAAGCTGTACCGGTCGGAATCGCTCATGCCGACTACGCTGCGCAGGCTCAGATTGCCTTTCGTCCGAATGCCGACATTATCCAATTGGATTCCGTTGTATTCGACGCTTGCCGGCTTCATCACTTCCTGGGAAGCATTATCGATCATATCCTGAAAATCGCCGGGATCCAAGGTGATTTTCACGTCGATTACTTTATTCTTGGGGAATACGTTCTCCGCAATGAGGGCGGCGTTCTCGTCCGCCGAAGCGGCAGCCTGGCCCGGCTTGCTCTCTTCCTCCGCCACCATCCGGCCGGTTATCCCGATTAAGAGGACAGCCGCGCAGATGCATGCGATAATCGATTTGGAATAGGGTTTACGTTTCATGTCGCCACCGCCCGTTATTGAGATACATAATCGCCGCTGTAGCTAATGAGCACGGCGCTCTTCACGCCGCTAAGCTTCGTAATTTCGTTCACGAAACGCGGTTCGCTGCTGCCGAGCCGAAGCTCGACCGTCATCTCGATATTGTCTGCCGTTACCGTCTTCTGCTTCACGTTGAACCGTTTGACCAGCTGAGCCAGCTTGTCGTTGACGGCTTTCTCGCTTGCGTCGCCGTCACAATGGATGACAAGCAGATAAGGCGTCTCGAAGGATGCGCTTTTGATGAAAACAAACAGCACGATGCCGATAATGATCGAACCGATGATCGCCAGCGTATAGAAGCCTGCGCCGGTTACGATGCCGACGGTTGCCGCCCAGAACAGAAAGATCAAATCCGTCGGATCCTTGATCGGCGTCCGGAAACGTACGATACTGAGCGCGCCGACCATCCCGAGCGACAGCACGAGGTTTGAGTTGATTGCAATGATGACCGTTGCCGTAATTAACGTCATGCCGATCAGGGACACATTGAAGCTCTTGGAATACAATACGCCGCTGAATATCCGTTTATATAGGAAGTATATAAACAGGCCGATCAGGAAGGCGATCGCGAGGGTCAGAATAATTTTCGAAATGCTGATGTCGGAATTGAAGTTTTGGAGTACGGAATTTTTGAGAATGTCGCTAAAGCTGTTGCTCGTTTGCCCGGTTGGTTCAGCCGCAGCCGCTGCCGGTGTGTTTGTTTCGGCCATTGTTATTGGTCCTCCCATGAGTTGAATTTGAGCCATTTTCTGCATATGACGTATTTCGAATTCGATTGTCGGACAAGTCCGTTCGCTTGAATGGCCGTACGGATATAATCCGGTAAATATTCGTCATACTTGACTTCGAACACGATAATCGGATGATCGAAGGTATGGATGGTGTTGATGTCCGGGTTGAATATATCAGTCGCATGAAGCCCGGTCTTCAAATCTTTGTCGAAGGTGATCCGAACGTTGCCTGCAGCGGACACATAAGCTTCGCGGACATAATCGACGATGACTTTAGGCCGGAGCAGATGCTTGGTCGTTTGCTGATACAGCTCGAACAGCAGCGGCTTTCGCGGATCGTTCAGCGCCTCATAGTGGCCGGCCAGAATGGCGTCCGCCATCTCCCGGCTTAACGAGGTTTTCACTTTCGTAATGTAATCGTTAAACTTGATTTTCTTTTCCAGATGAATCACTCTGTCGGAGAAATTATATATGCGGATGCGGTATTTCTCACGATCCCGGATTCCGCCGAGCTTCTCATGGATCGCTTTGTTGTCGATATCATCGAAGTACAGGCTGCGAATATGATATTGCCCGCTGGAATCGGCGTTCTTATCCGGGGACAGCAAGCTTTTCAGCTGCTGGCGAATAATGTGATATTGATGGTGGTTGACGTAATATTTTAATTCGTGACGATATTTCAGATTTGGATTCAATGTAGTGCACCTCGCTTTCTGTATGAAACTTAATTTACAATTGCTTTACATTCACTCTACAGGCCGAACCTAATTTCTAGCTGAAACGAAACTGAATGTTCGCTGAATGTTCGCTCTCGGGGTTGACTTCATGGCCGGATGATGGAGAATATTATTCAATCATGATGGGTGCAGGAGGCAAGACGATGCTACGGAAATATGCATTCGGAATAATAACGCTGCTTCTCGTGCTGGCTGCCGTTTTACTGATTTGGATGGAGCAGCGGCAGACGGTTACGCAGCCGCCGAATAAGCCGCAGTCGCTGGTGACGACGTTCAAGGGCGATCCGAAGACGAGCAGAGCGTTTACATGGCATACGAAAAGCACGGAGGGGGAAGCGGTTCTTCAGGTGCTCAAAGGCTCGTCAGCCGCAGCTTTCGAAAGCGGGGATGTTCTTGAATTCCGAGGTGCGACGACGGCAATCGAGAATGACAAAGGCGTCTTTCAGGGCGTGCGCAAAGCGGAGGCCAGCGGACTCGCGCCCGGCACCGGATATATGTACCGGGTAGGGGATGGCAGCAGCGGAGGATGGAGTGAACCAGCCGCTTTTGAGACCGAGGCCGAGGAGTCCGGCCCGTTCACATTCCTTAATGTAACGGATTCGCAGGGCATTACGGAGCAGGATTTTGAGCTGTGGGGCAAGACGCTGGAGAAAGCCTTCGAACAGTTCCCGGAAGCGGAATTTATCGTGCATAACGGCGATTTGACCGAATACCCGGAGGATGAGGAAGCTTGGAAATCCTTGTTCGGCAAGGCGAGTTCCTGGATCAGGTCTTATCCGCTCATGCCGGTGACCGGCAACCACGAGGAAGTCGACAAGGACGCGGAACGGTTCGTCTCCCACTTTCTTTTGCCGGACAACGGTTCGGACAGCTCGATCGCCGGGACGACCTATTCGTTCGATTACGGTCCGGTTCACTTTGTCGTGCTGAATACCGAATCGAAAGCGAAGGATCAGGCGCAATGGCTGCGCAGCGATCTGGAAGCGACCGACAAGGAATGGATCATCGCGGCCATTCACCGTCCAGCTTACGGAGGGAGCTCGGATAAGTCCGTATTGAAGCAATGGGTGCCGGTATTCGATGAATTCGGCGTCGATCTCGTCCTTCAGGGCCATAATCACGAGTATTCCCGTTCGTATCCGCTCAAGGACGGCAAGGTCGTCGAATCCGGGGGAGCCGTGTATGCTACCGTGAATTCATCCGGTCCGAAATTCAATGAGAAGAAAGAGGATCAATTCTACCACAAGGTTCACTTTCAGAATTACCGCCAGATGTTCGCGGGCATCCGGGTGGATGACAACACGTTGACTTACAAGGCGTATGACGTGGATGGCCGCTTGATGGACGAATTTATTTTGAAGCATGACCCGAATAACTAAAAGCGTGCTGGAATTTTAACTAATTTTAGTTTAAAATTGATTTAATTATAGCTTATGGCTTGCAGTGAAGAAGGAGCTGGACTATGTCGGCAACATTAAAGGACATCGCCAAGAGGGCGGGCGTGTCCGTCACAACGGTTTCGCGCGTCGTCAATTATCAGGATACAAGCATATGCAGCGAAGAAACGCAAAGCCTGATATGGAAATTAGTCGAAGAGGTCGGATACCATCCGAAGAGAAAGGCGCGAGCCAAGCAAGAAGGGGATTCGGAGCTCCGGATCGGTTACGTCCTGGGAAGCTCGACGGAGCAGCATCATGATCCTTATTATTCGCAAGTGTTGAGAGGGATCGAGCATGAAGCGCTGCAATCGGGCGTGCATATCCCATTCGGTTGCTTTACCCCGGATTTATACAAACCGGAAGTGTTTGTGCGGATTCTGGAAGAATCCAAGGTCGGAGCAGTCATCTACATATCTTATTCGCCCTTGCTGGAGGTATTAAGGAACCGGAAGGATATTCATACGATATTAGCGGGGATCGAGCTCGAAGGGGCGCTGCCAGGTTCCGACTATGTCGGAGTCGATCTCTATGGAGAGTCAAGAAAGTGGATTATGGAGAAGCTCATGAATTCCTTCGAACGTGTCGGATATATCGGCTACGGGGCAACCGTTCGTTACCAGGCTTATTTGGACGCCCATAAATTGCTCGGACGCCCGATCGATCCGGGCTATTCGATCTTTGCGAAGGATTGGAGCACGGATGCGGCGAAATTGGCTGTTGCGTCCTTCCTGGAGGGCGGCGGGAAGCTGCCGGAAGCTTTCTTCTGCGCCAGCGACATTCAAGCCATCGGCGGCATGCTCGCGATGAGGCAGCACAACATTCGCATACCGGTGGACGTGCAGGTGCTGGGATTCGATAACGTGGAGATGAGCAGCTACGTTTCGCCCCCGCTGTCCACGATCGACGTGCCCAAATTCAATATCGGCCGTTCTGCCGTGAAGATGGCCATCGAGCGCATCCGGGGCGAGCGGGATTACCCGATTAACGTAACGATGCGCACTTCCTACGTTCAGCGGGAGTCGCTGCAATAAATCTAGAGATTGACGATCCGAAGGGGCTGTCCACAAGTCATCGAAGATGACGGTAGGCAGCCTCTTCGCATGTGAATTAGTCGGAACCGTATATTCGATGGCCCAAGGTCTGAAACTGCTCCCGTTGAAGGAAATGGAGGATATCACCCTCGAAATTTAATGGCAGTTGACCGCAATAGGAATGCGAATGCCGCTGCTAGTCGGTCTTGACAGATGGATATTGACGGAAAAGGATGATCAAGGTACGATGTATGTAACCGATTACGTAAACGATTACATACACAGGAATCAGGACTGGAGTGAACGAAGGTTGTCCAAAGCAACGATCAAGAAGGTCGCGGCCGAAGCGGAGGTTTCGACAGCGACGGTGTCCAGAGTTATTAATGACAGCGGCTATGTCAGCCCGGAAGTGCGGGAACGCGTCTGCAACGCGATCGCCAAGCTGGATTACCAGCCCAGTGCGGTTGCCAGAAGCTTGAAGCAGGATAAGACGTTCATGATCGGCGTCATCGTCCCGGACATCTCCAACCCATACTTTATGGGGATCACCAGAGGTATCGAGGATATCGTCGGGCAAGAAGGCTTCCAGCTGATGTTCTGCAGCTCGGACGAGAATCCCGATAAGGAAACCCGTCTGCTGCAGATGCTTTATGAGAAGCGCGTGGATGCGATCGTGCTGGCTACTTCGGGAGGAAACGGCGAGACGATCTTCAAGCTTGCCAATAGCGGGCAACCAATCGTTCTGATCGATCGTAAACTCGAGAAGCAGCCTGATGCAAAGCCGCTTGATTTAGTTGCCGAGGACAATACACAGGGCGCCTATCTGTTAACGAAGAAGCTGCTTAAGGACGGGCACACCCGAATCGGTGTCGTGAACGGACCTGCCCGGGCAAGCACGGGGCGCGAACGTTTCGACGGTGTGCTTAAGGCGATGAAGGAACACGGAATTGAAGGCGAACCGCTTCTCTACAATGGCGATTTCACCACGGAGGGCGGAGTCCGCGCTGTCGGACAATTTCTTCGAGAGGAGTCGCGTCCGTCGGCGATCATCTCGCTCAACAACCGGATGAGTCTGGGCGTTCTCTTGGAATTAGTGAACAGAGGTCTGCATATTCCCGGCGATATGGCGGTGGCGTCGTTTGGCGAAGTCGAAGCGGGGAAGCTTCTTAAACAACCCGGACTCTATTATATCGACCAGAATCCCTATGATATGGGGAAGAAGGCCGGTGAAATCCTGCTGAAGCGCATTCGCAAGGAAGAGCAATCCTGTATCGTCAAGATTTTTCGCAATGTCGTCAAGCGTATTCCATGATGGTGTGATTATTCAGCCATATCGTAAATTCCAATTGGAGAGGATGTAATACTGATGAACGTACATGTGGGAAACCGGCTTCAAGGCAGTCTGCCGAAGATTGGCATTCGCCCGATCATTGACGGCCGCAGAGGCGGCATCCGCGAATCGCTGGAAGAGGTTACGATGGAAATGGCAAGGAACGCGGCCGCTTTCTTGACCGAACAGCTTAGACACAGCAATGGGCTGCCGGTGGAATGCGTCATTGCCGACTCCTGCATCGGCGGAGTTGCGGAAGCGGCGCAAGCGGAGGAGAAATTTGCCCGGGCAGGCGTAGGTTTGACGATCTCCGTCACCCCATCCTGGTGTTATCCGACGGAAACGATGGATACGCACCCGACCCGGCCAAAAGCGATCTGGGGCTTCAACGGTACGGAGCGTCCGGGAGCCGTTTATTTGGCCGCCGTGCTCGGCGCTCACAATCAGAAAGGGCTGCCGGCTTTCTCGATCTATGGCCGCGATGTGCAGGATATCGGCGATACTGAGATTACGCCCGACGTTAAGGAGAAGCTGCTGCAGTTCGCCAAAGCGGGATTGGCCGTTGCGACGATGCAGGGCAAATCGTACTTGTCCATGGGTTCGGTATCCATGGGTATCGCAGGCTGTATTGTCGATGAGACCTTCTTCCAGCATTATTTGGGCATCCGCAACGAATATGTGGATATGACGGAATTCGTGCGCCGGATGGAGATCGGCATATACGACCAAGAGGAATTTGAGATAGCGTTGAAGTGGACGAAGGAGAACTGCCGGGAGGGCGCAGAGGTCAATCCCGAGCACCTTCGCCGCACGGAGGAGCAGAAATCGGGCGACTGGGAGACCGTCGTCAAGATGGCGCTTATCGCGCGCGATCTAATGATCGGCAATCCGAAGCTTAACGCGATGGGCTACGGCGAAGAGGCGTTCGGCCACAATGCGATCGCAGCCGGGTTCCAAGGCCAGCGCGCCTGGACGGACTTTTTCCCGAACGGAGATTTCATGGAGGCTGTCTTGACATCCTCCTTCGATTGGAACGGTATCCGCGAGCCGTTCATGCTGGCAACGGAGAATGACACTTTGAACGGCATTACGATGCTGTTTGGCCATCTGCTTACCGATGCTGCGCAAATATTCGCCGATGTTCGCACCTATTGGAGCCCGGAAGCGGTGAAGCGCGTTACGGGGCATCAGCTTGAAGGCAAGGCTGCTAACGGCATCATACATCTCATCAACTCGGGGCCGGCTGCGCTCGACGCCACAGGCAGACAGAGCGTCGATAGCAAACCCGCTATGAAACCATTCTGGGATATAACGGAAGCGGAAGTCCAGGCGTGCCTGGATGCTACGCAGTGGTGTCCGGCTGTCGATTTCTTCCGGGGCGGAGGGTTCTCCACCGACTTCACGACGCGTGAAGGCATGCCGGTCACGATGGCCCGCATCAACCTGGTTGCCGGTCTGGGGCCTGTTCTTCAGCTGGCGGAAGGCTATACGATCGAACTGCCCGATGACGTGCATGATAAGCTCGATCAACGAAGCAACCCGACATGGCCGACGACCTGGTTCGTGCCGAATCTGACCGGCGAAGGACTGTTCAAGGACGTGTATTCCGTCATGAATAATTGGGGATCCAACCATGGGGCTGTAAGCTATGGACATATTGGCGGCGATTTGATTACCCTTGCAGCAATGCTGCGTATTCCCGTTTGCATGCATAATGTTCCGGAGGAACGCATACTCCGTCCAAGCGCCTGGACCGCCTTCGGCGGCATGGACCCGGTAGGGGCGGATTTCCGGGCGTGTCAAGCATTCGGCCCGTTATATCGATAACAGCGCAAGCGGACGCCAGTATGAAGCCGGGTCATCAGCCCGGCTCAAGCAAGCGCAGATCCTGGGCTTTCAGCAGCGCCTGCGTTCGCGAGGAAACGCCCGGCCTCCCATAGATGCGCTCAAAGATACCTTGACGCTTCCCTCCTTCAAGTCCAGCGCAGCGGCGATCTCACGATTAATCGCCCCCTGCCGGCTTGGAGGAGGACTTCGCGTTCCTCGATAACGGAATACAAAAAAAATCATGCAACGTTCACAAATACTACAACATTGCGACTTTATCTTTCTATTCAGCAGGAGCTAATTGCCAGGCGTCGTATTAATTAAGGTGACGGCTGTAAGGCCAGCATTTATTAAGGGGGATTATTCATGCCTAATCAGATTCGCGTTGGACTCATCGGGGCCAGTTGGTTTGCCGATTTGTGGTTTTTGCCCGTTCTCTGTAAGCACCCCGGTGTTACAGTAGCAGCGATATGCAGCAGAAACGGCACGAATGCGGAACGTATGGCTGCGAAATACGATATTCCAGCCGTTTACACTTCAGCAATTGAGATGATGGACACCGAGAAATTGGACGGGGTTTGTATCATCACACCGAATGATACGCATTTCCCTCTAACCATGGAAGCGATGAGACGGGGCATTCATGTGCTTTGTGAGAAACCGTTGGCATTGGACAGCAAGCAGTCACATTTAATGCGGATCGAGGCGGAGCTGAGCGGAGTCGTTCACGCTGTCAATTTCTCGGTTCGTGAGCATCCGGGCGTACAATATTTGCGCAATGCCGTCAAAGAAGGCAAAATCGGGAACCTTCTGGAAGGGCGTTTCGAATATACCGGTGATTATGGGCTAAAGGGATCGCCAGGCTGGAGAGGCTCCGTGCGCGAAGGTGGAACCGGCGGCGTCCTGCAGGATCTGGGCTCGCATATCATTGACTTGGCCCAGTACATTACCGGAGAACCGGTTGCAGCCGTACAATCATCGGTTCGCTGTCTGGAAGAAGGCCGTCTGGTTGATTTCACTGACCGGGCCAATCCCGATCAGGCTGCCGATACGATTATGTTCCAAGCGGACTTCGAGAGCGGTTGGCATGGCGTCTTTCATACAAGCTGGATTCGGGCGCAGGGCAATGGCGGACAGACCATCACGTTGGAGCTGTTCGGTACCGGCGGCGGTCTCAAGCTGGTGTTCGAGGGCTACGGATACAAGCTGTTAACTTCAGAGGCGGGAGGAACGTGGAATATCGTAACCTTGCCATCCCTATTGGAGTGGGATTTAACGTCCGATGCTGGAGAAGACCGTTTCCGCCCTTACCGGAATACCGAAAAGAATGAAGCGTGGAGATGGGCGGATGCCGTGCTGGCAGCCAAATATGGAGGAGACGGTCAGGTACCGGAGCTTCCGGATTTCACGGCTGCCGACCGTGTGCAGCATGTGATCGACGCGGTGATGCAATCAGCTCAGATGAAACGGAAAGTCGGCGTTCACGAGCTTCAGCCACAACAATAGAAAAGCCGTGCGAACAGACAATAGAGTCTCCTCCTCCATAGGCGGAGGCTCTATTGTTTTATGCAGTTCATGCCAAAATGAAGGAGGGTCCCATTGACGACGATCCAAAGTATACTAGGTGTGCTGATCCTGTTGACGGGAACGTTCGCCGGAATAGCCGGCGGCAACTTTTTTGTGCTGATAACGGCAGTTACCTGCGGGCTTGTATTAATATCGTTATCCAAGCTCCTCAATTACAATAGGGAGATCCATAACAAGCTGCTGGGACTTCCTCTGACGAAGAATCAAATCTTCCAGATTAAGAAGCGTTCACCCCTATTCAGGATCGAATCCCCATGGATCGACATCTATCCTCAGCAAGGCATCGCATACCCGTTATTATTTCTCGACGATGAGCGATACCTGCGAGCTAGAGTGTTCTACCGCTATCTATCGCAGGACGAGAACCTTTATACGTTGGAACTGCCGGGCCATGAACCAGTCGTGCTGAGCTGCTCGAAGTTCTACTACAAAGGGGTGGAGCTCTTCGAAGATGAGGAGCAGGTCTTTGTGAAAATCTCCGTATTGCCAGTGAAGCTGACGTTCAACAATGATCGAATAATTATCGATGAATAGAGAAGAACGGCGGCTTGGGCAGGATAAAATACTCCATCCGTCGAAAAGGAAGGCAGAGACAACAAGGTGGCAAGATATCCGCACGATGTCAATTTGAGGCACGGCGTGGCGCCGTATGACGCATACGCCACGCCGCCTAACCGGAGAGGAGCTGCTTAAGAAATGGAAATCGGAGTCATTCACTCGCTTACCGCAGATAAGCCCGGAAGTATGTTCAGTGCCGTCCGTGATTTCAATTTCAACGTATGTCAGCTGGGCTGCTGGGATCTGCGAATGTGCACGCGGGAAGTTGCCGCTCAAGTCGTGAAGGAATCGCAAGAAGCGGGTGTGCGGATTTGCGCAGTCTGGGCGGGCGTACCCGGTCCTGCGCACTGGAATTTTACGGAGGGGCCCGTTACGTTAGGACTTGTTCCCGAAGCATATCGCGTTGAGCGCATCGAAGCCTTGAAGCGTTGGGCGGATTTCGCCGAATGGATCGGAGCGCCGGCGATCATTACGCATTGCGGATTTATTCCGGAGAACATGACGGACAGGACCTATGGGGAGGTCGTCGAGGCAATCCGCGAGGTAGCCGTCTATTGCGAGAGCAAGCAGCTGGGCTTCTGGTTTGAAACCGGTCAAGAAACGCCGATCGTCCTGCTGCGCACCATGGAACGAATCGGAACCGCCAACCTTGGCATCAATCTGGATCCGGCGAATTTAGTGCTATACGGGAAAGGAAATCCGATCGATTCGCTTGATGTCTTCGGAGAGTATGTACGCAATGTGCATGTGAAGGATGGCTTCTATCCGACGAACGGAAACGATCTTGGCCTGGAAGTCCGGGCAGGAGAGGGCAAGGTCGACTTCCCGAACTTTATCGCCAAATTGAAGCAGATCGGGTACGACGGCGAGTTGATAATCGAACGCGAAATTTCCGGTCAAGAGCAGCAGGACGATATCCGCCGCACGGCTGTCGATTTGCAGGCTTGGCTGCAGGCCTAATGACGAATACAATGCAATGATCAGTTGCTACAGTTGCCAATCATAGCGGAACGGCCTCAAGTCTCACATGACTTGGGGCCGTCTTCTTGTATTCGCCCGCGCAAGGCTTAACCGCTTACCGTAAAGGCAGCCAGCGCCCATGGGTAATCGGGATCCTCCAGCGTCCCGTCCTTGTAGGTGGATATAAGCGCCCAACGGTCGTGGCCCGATGTATTTCGGTAAGAGGAATGGAACAGCAAATCATGAAAAATAATGGCGTCTCCCTTGGTCGCATGCAAATCGGCAACTTGAGATTCATCGATTTCGTCCCGTCCAAGCCGATTATCGAACCCAAGCCCGTCTGAAGCGTCTCCGCCGTGGCTTACCGCTCCCAGCAAATGCGAACCGGGTACGACTCTTAAGCAGCCGTTCGCAGGAGCGGCGTCATCCAGGGCGATCCATACCGAAAATTTATGGCTGCCTTCCCAATAGGGATAATCCTGGTGCCAAGGCGACCCGAAATCGGTAGAGGCATTCTTGTATACGATTTTGTCGCTTAGAAATATGACGGAATCGCCGATGATCTCCTTCAGCGCAGCCACTAATTCAGGCTTGGCGGCAGCTGTTTTGAACATGCCGCTGGCGATGGACATCCCGACGTAGACGCCAACTTTATTCATGCCAATGCGATCCAGTACGGCGCGGGCCTCTTCCTTGAGCATTCGGATCTCTTCCTGTGAAAAGAGCTGAGGCAGCACGACATATCCTTGAAGGTCGAACTGTTCTTTGAACGTGGTCACCATGTTGATCTTACCTCCTCTATGAATACTTCCCGAAACTTAAGAGACTGTCAGCGACTCCACATGTTTGCACGGATATCCTTGGGCGGGCGGCCTTTGTGCGCTCTTACCATGCGGGCAAAGTGATAGGAAGTTTTGAACCCGCATCGCTGTGCAATCTCTCCGACGGCCAGGCCGGTCGTGCGCAGCAGCTCGACTCCCCGCTCCACCCGATAGCGCCACAAATATTGCGAAGGCGTCATCCCTTCATACCTGCGGAACAGCCGGATAAGATGCCCAGCCGAAACGTTCGCTTTCGCCGCCATATCCGCCAGCACCAGCTCCTCGTGATAACGCTCTTGGATTAGCGACTTTACCTGCAGGATGGCGGGATGAACGGCGGATGCGGCGGCACCGCTCCGGCATTCGGCGGCATACAGCTGGAATGCTCCGAGTGCTAATGTATTCCGCACATCGCTCCCGTCAGGAATTCCTTGCTTTTGCAGCCCGACCATAACGTCCAGAAGCTGGTTCATCTGCTCCGAGATGGGGAGCGAATCAGGCAGCTGCGTTAACTCCTCCAGCACATCCGCTTCGATATGGTACGTAAAAACGGTAATCCACCGATGCCAGGTACCAGCTTTCCCGTCGAAAGCGATATACACCTGATGTCCTGGCAAAATGAGAAAAACATGGCCGGGCTGCAGCTGTTTGACCATACCGTCAATTTCGATATGCAGGGACCCGCTGTGCAGCAGTACGAGCTGCAGCTCGCTCTGAGGTCTTGGACCATACGTGGTTCCCGGCGCATTCACGATCGTGCCTGCATAGCATTCTAGCGCTTCGAATACTAGCCATTCCTTCTCGCCGGCTGCCGGCATTCACCAATCCTCCAATCCCGACTCGGTAATCTAAACGTAACGTAATTTGGATCAATAGGAAATGCACAGGAAAAGCTTCTTTGTGTCTGAAATGAGCAAGTGGTTAATCATTCTCGGAAAGCCCTTCATTATCCTGTTTGCAGTGTAGTGAAAAAATGATGTCGAGGCAGGTATTCGCCCGGCTGCCCAGATCGTGCAGGAAATGCAGGATTACGGCACGATTGCGCGCGATCTGACATACTTTATTGGAGCTAGCTCCACACCCTCGATTGGGAGATGAAAAGATGTCAAACGAATCCGAAAAACGAAATGGCGGAGGTTCCCGGATTGATATTTTTATTCCGGCGATTGAGAAGGATTTGGGAACGCTGCCTTATGTCATCGATAGCGCGAAGAAATATATCCAGCATCCGATCGACCGCATTTATGTCGTATCCCCAGATAGTGTTAATATCAAGAGCGTGTGCCAGCGTAAAGGCTGTACCTTCGTCAATGAACGAACGCTGCTGCCCATCACGAAGGCCGACATCCATTACAGCTCCAAGAATTGGGACCGGTCAGGCTGGCTTTACCAGCAGCTGTTGAAGCTTAGCGGAAGTAAATTGGGGACGCAGGAAAACTATTTGGTCATGGATGCCGATACGGTGCTTATTCGCCCGCATACGTTCCTGATCGGAAGAAAGCCTGTGTTTTATTGCCGGAAGTGGAGCCAAGAGGAGTACTTTCGAACGTACAGGAAGCTGATGGGGAAGAATAAGACGTCATCATCTTCCTTCGTTGCACACTACATGCTGTTTAACAAGGCGAAGGTGGAAGAATTGAAAAAGACGATTGCAGCGAAGCATGGGACCCATTGGTATAACGCAATCATTCGCAGCATAGACAAGACGAATCAGTTCGGTTTCTCCGAATATGAAACCTATGGGAACTATATCCATTCTACTCAACCAGGCCAGCTCATCAAAAGGAGCGCGAAGAACAAAAGCTTGCATATTAACGCTTCGCAGCTGTCCGCCTCACAAATCGATAAGCTTGCAAAGAAATACCGCTCGTTATCGTTCCATAAACGAAAATGCTATGTGCGATAGTGGCAGGCACATACATCCATACAGCCTTATACCAGCTCTGCGCATATGAATGTTCCGTTCATATAAAGACAAACAGCCATACAGGTTTGAGGATCTGTATGGCTGTTTGTTATGAGCTGCTTATCTCGTTACTTGGCCATTCTATTCACTGGAGCTGCAGCCTAGCGTGACTATTTCGGCAGGCTTGATCTGAACGCGAAGCAATCCGCCCTCGGATAACGGGAGCATCTCGCCTTGTTCCTCCAGAATATTGCTTGTATACCAATCGGCCCGAACGTCGCCGGTCTTCACAATCAATTCGGTCGGCTCGGTGGACAGGTTATACCAACGCGCGATCAAATCCCGGCCGTCTTCCGATACTTTGAAGGTCGAGAGAGCAAGACGCTCTCCTTCCCACTCCAGCCAGCCGTGAACCGGAGGCAGCGAGCCGGAATGGATATCCGTCTGAGCGGCCATCCAAGGGATCTGGAATTGATACGCTTCAGCCGCCGCTTTGCTGCGCTGCTCAGAGCCGCCGTACGGAATGATGGCGAATTGTGCTTTCTGTGCGCCGATGCATTGCGCTTCCGGTGTCGGGAAGACTCCCCAGTCGCCAAGCTCGCCAACCGCGCGCAGCAGCGTAACCGCGATTGTGCCGCGTTGATCGGGCAATACCTCATATTCGTTCAAACCGATGTTTGCGACCGCGAGCCCGCGGTTCGTCTCATCCAATGCTACGAAGGATTGCTGGTGCTGGGTATTGCTCGGATTCCGCCATTCCGACGATGGTGTATTCGGCCGCTCCGCAATCTCAAAGATGGAATCCGCGTGATGGGTTGCCGCCGAGATATCGGAAGGGAACAACGCGCGAAGCCGGTGATCCTTGGCTTGGTTATCGAATGAAGCCTTAATCCTCAGCGCGTTAACCCCTTGCTGGACGGTTACTTGCGTGCGGATGACGAAAGGCGTCATAGCTGCCGAGCGCTGCGATTTGCGCTGCTGAATCGGAACCATCGATGCCATCTCGCGCTCCAGCAGCACATCTGCTCCAGCCGGGAGTGACCAGCGGTGAATGATTTCGACCGTCGTCCTGGTCGGAGTCTGCTCCAGCAGCGATACTTCGGCAGACAGCCCTCTCGTTGTCAGAGCCTCATCGCCTTCAGGCTGCTTAAACATATACTCGTTCCCGATATCGCCTACATCTTCGTATACGCATAGATCGCGATAGACTTGCCCGGTCGCCTTCATTACCATCGTCAAGCTGCCGTTATCGTT
Organism: Paenibacillus spongiae; assembly: GCF_024734895.1. Taxonomy (NCBI): domain Bacteria; kingdom Bacillati; phylum Bacillota; class Bacilli; order Caryophanales; family Paenibacillaceae; genus Paenibacillus; species Paenibacillus spongiae. The sequence continues at coordinate 5,020,495 of NZ_CP091430.1, read as the reverse complement.
CACGCTGACGGTGAAAAATTCGTTCTCCAGACTGCGCGAAGAAGGATCATAGGCATCGGTCGCGCTTGCTTGAACATCGGCATTCGGCTTGGCGGCGGCGCCGCTGCCGGCCGGAATCCAGGCGAAGGTCCGATATCCGAGAGCGGGCACGTCTGCGACTCCCAGCGTAACCCGAACGCGCCGTGCCATATAAGGCTGGCGGAAACGGTCATTCGGCAGCGTATAATTGAATTTGACGCCAAGATCCTCGACTTGCGCCGTAGATAAGGCTCTGCCTTCATCATCGACAATGATTCCGCCGTCGATATCGATCTGTTCCAGACCGGCATAGATTTCCGCCGGCGAAGGCTCGTATAGCGGCTTGCTGGCTACCTCCAGCTCCACGCTTATCGTACCTGAACGCTGCCAGCCGGAATAATTGGCGACGACGAATGGAACGGCGCCGTTGAACGCATCGAACTTCGACGTATCGACTTGCTTCAGCATGACTTGGAGACTGTCTTCGGCAAGCGTCTGGGCAACGGTCTGACTCTTGGCGAAGCGCGTCATCATTTCGCTATGAACCTCATCGACGCTGCAGCCGCAAATACTGTCATGGGGATGGTTCTGCATGAGCGTCTTCCAAGCGTAAGTGAACAGGTGATGCGGGTAATTCTGCCCCAGAAGGCTGGCAATCGCTGCGGCCGGTTCGGCGACCTTCTCAAGCAAGGTTTGGACGCGGGCATTGGCCTGCTTGATATAGACGCGCGCGGATGCCGTATTGACGAGTGTCGACCATCCATCCGTCCGTTGGCTCCGGAGCTCGCCGTCGACTACGGCGAGAGGTGTGTCGATAGATTGCTGTACGGCTGCCGCATAGTCTTCGAAGTTCGCATGCACGAAGTCGTAATCGGGGTAAAGCTCGCGCGCCTTGTCCAAGGCTGCCGACAGGTCGCTCTGAACCGGCTGGTGATCGCAGCCGTTCATGAACAGCAGATGCGGCGTCGAGGCGAATCGCTCCACATCGCGCAGCTTATTCTGCCAATAGACTTTGGCCGCCTCCTCATCGACAGGAACCTCCATGCCATTGTGATACCAGTTTGCGAACAGAATGCCAAGAACTTCGGAGCCGTCCGGCGCGCGCCATGTCATCTCCGAGTAGGGGGACTCATAGGCCGCTGAATCGGAGACGGAATTATTAAAGCCGGTTGGTTTGACCCCGCGGCCGAATATGGCCGTACTCATGCCGGCCTGCCGGAGGAGCTGGGGCGCTTGCCCCATATTGCCGAATGAATCCGGGAAGTAGCCGATTTTGGCGACGGGCCCGAACGCCCGGGCATCCTTATGTCCGACAAGCAGATTGCGCACGTTCGCCTCGCTGCTCGTCAGGAATTCATCCTGCAGGATATACCAGGGCCCAATGCGAATGCGGCCCTCTTGCACATAGCGGACCAGCTTCTCCCGCATCTCGGGACGAACCTGCAAATAATCGTCGAGGATGATCGTCTGTCCGTCCAAATGAAAGCTTTGATAGTCGGGGTCCTTGTCGAGCGTGTCCAGCAAGGCGTCCATCAATGCGATCAGCTTCACATGATGCTTCTCATAGGGCATGTACCATTCCCGGTCCCAATGCGTGTGGGAGATGATGTGAGCGGTTTTTCTGGCCATCGTTTCAGCTCCTTTATAGTACAAATATACAAGTTGTATGATACCTGTTATAATTCAATAATAATTAGGGTTGAAGATACTGTAAATATCCATGATCGTCAAGATAAGAATAAAGTTGTATATTTGTTATGTTAATAGAGGTGGAAGCAGTGGGTAAGAAAGAGAAGCGGACTCCCTTATACAGTCAAGTCCGTGATTATGTAATGGATCAGATTCGTCAAGGCAAGTGGAAGGAAGGACGCAGGATGCCTTCGGAGACGCAGCTGAGCAAGCAGTTCGACGTCAGCCGGATAACGGTCCGGGGCGCGCTAACCCGGCTCGTCGAAGAAGGTGTTATCTACCGGGTTCAAGGGCGGGGAACATTCGTAACGACCGAGGGGCTGGAGGGCGAACCTGTCCGTTATGAGAAGACAGGAAATGAGCCTCAGCTGATCGCCTTCATGATTCCGCGCGTAGACAACCGGTTTACGACAAGTTTATTGAATGGGATAGACGATGAGCTTGCCAATTCCAATTACCGGATGCTGCTGCTTCGAACGCACGACTCCCAGAAGAAAGAGGAGGAGCTGCTGCATGAAGCGGTAAGGTCGGGGGTGAAGGGAATCATCGTCTATCCGGCGGATGGGCAGACCTATAACGAGACGATGCTCCGGCTGGCTATGGATCACTTTCCGATCGTCGTCATCGACCGTTATCTGCGGGGGGTGGATACGAACTGTGTCTGCTCGGATCATTATGCAGGCGCGTATGCGGCTACCGAACATCTGCTTCAGCTGTCGCACCGCGAAATCGGTTTCGTGACCACGGTTTTTACCGGGACGACCAGCCTTGAGGAACGACTGGAAGGCTATAAGCAGGCGCTGGCTGATTACGGCGTTGCTTTCGACCGCAGAAGAGTACTGGATTCTGCAGTACCCGAAGACATTCGTTCGTTCTTATCGGAACAAAGCGACCTGACGGCGTTGTTCGCTGCCAATGAAGGAGTCGGGCTTGCATCGATTCGTGCGGCGTCTGCTATAGGCAAGTCCGTGCCGGAGCAATTGTCGGTCGTCTTCTTCGACGATTATGATCATGCCGAAGATGCCAGAATCCCGCCCACCTGCGTTTCGCAGCAGGGGGAGGAGATCGGAAGGCAGTCGGCGAAGCGCCTATTCGCTCTGCTCGAGCGGCCCATTCAAGACAGAATCAGCATCCGGGTACCCGCCCGACTGATCGTACGGCGTTCAACCGCGACTGCACCCAACATTTAACGCGCGAAGTTACCCATGCGGATGGTGACCGATAGTACGTTCCGGATACCTGGGGATGAAGGGATGAGCAGAAGAATAACCGGGATGACAGCGAACGTCAGAATATTCTGCCCGCGCATCAGGATGTGGTTCATATGATTCGCTTCAACATTATATAATCTAGTGCGGCCTGCGTATTTCCAGCCGGCGGAAACCTAACGCTTGACCATAGGAAGCAAGTTGAGGTAAGCGCAGGTTATTGCTGGGAAATAGGAGGATTCGGTTTGCTTCCTTCCCTTTCATCGTTTATCCTAGAGTTAACAATTTATTAATGGAGGTTTTACCATGGAACCGGTGCAATCGCTATCAGACTTGCTATCCACGGGCCACTCCGGAGCTTCTATTGAGGTACCGGGCAGATTAGCGCGAACCTTCGGGCAAACGACGCTGTCGACAACGCTGCCGATGAGCAAGCTATTCTCGATTTATGAAATTGATTTGGAGGTCCAACGCCAGCTGATCCCTAAGAATGTCTCCCGGCTGGTAGATTACATTCTGCTCTACTTGGATCACGGACAGAATATCTACTTCCCTGGCGTAATCTTATCCGCACGCGGTGCGGGAAGCTATGATACGGAGCGGGAAAAATATTATCTGCAGCCGGTCGAGAAGTGCTACGTCGTTGACGGCCAGCATCGTTTGGCGGCCTTCCGCCGTGTTATGGAAACACTGCAGAGCAATATGGCCAGAGCCAAGGACCGGCGCGAATACGACCGCGTCGATGAAATTACCCAGAAGCTCCGCAAGCTGTATGAGTTTCCGATGTCGGTTATGTTCTACATGGATATAAGCGCCCGCCAAGAGCGTCAGCTGTTCTCCGACATTAACAAGCTGCCACGCAAGATTGGCGGCAACTTGGCTGTTCTTCGCGACCAGCGCCGATTTTATCATATTATGGCTTCACGGCTTGTGCAGGACTATTCCGTTATGGACCAGCTGCCGACCGACATGTTCTCGGAGCGTGGCAAGAGCTCGGATTATCTATTTGCTTACTCGCTCGTTACCGAGCTTCTGATCGCATTGTTCGAAGGACGGCTGAAGTCGGCTGCCCGCAATAACGGCTACCATTATACGGAGGAGTTTCTGGAGGAGCATCTGGAGCATGCGGCCCATTATTTCAAGCTGCTGCTTCGTTATTTGCCAGCCCCGGACCGTGGAGAGTTGTGCTGGACCGAGAATATCCAGATCGCGCTGGGTCTCTTCCTGCATGAGGAAGCGTTCAAGTCCGGTCAGTTCAACAAATATACGCTTGAATATGCGGTGAAGATTCTGCCTCATATCGACTGGAATCTCATCTATAAGAATGACGAGAAGGATCGTCTGCCAAGAAGAAGCCGGATCATGAAGGCCTATCAATATATTAAAGATTATTATGATAAGGAGCATCTGCTGCTTCTATCGGATAAGGAGGATGTCGGTTAATGGACGGATTACGACTCAATATGACGATCCACCCTTACTGCGAACGGTTTGGATTGGCAACCGTTTCCCTTAGGGTGCATGATCTGCTGAATTACTCGACAATCGATCCGATGGTACAGCGCAAGCTAAGCGGCATGCAGCGCCGCAAGATCGCCAACTATTTGCAGGAGCGGGAGCTGGATCACGTCTTCTTCGGACCTGTCACCCTATCGTTGCGTGATGTCGGTTCTCTGGCGAAGGGCGATGACCACCTCATTCTCCTCCACGGTTCCAAGCTGAGCATATTGGACGGCCAGCATCGCATCATGGCACTCGGTTATACGAACGAGCAGCTGACCAAGGAGAGCCGAAAGCATGAACGCGATGTTGCCAAGCTGAAGCTGAAGAACCGTCGAAATCCTGATGACGAGAGCTTGAAGGAAGAGCTGGAGCAAGCGGAAGGGCTGCTCGCGAAGGTCGAGGAAAGAAGGCTGGACCTGCTGGAAAGCCTGCTCTCCGTTCAGCTGTATATCGGACTGGGAGAAGAAGAAGAGAAGCAGCTGTTCGGCGACATTAACTCCAAGGTACAGCTGGTCAGCAAGGAGCTCGGCCATTCGTTCGACGGAAGCGACCCGCTTAACATTGTGCTGCAGCAGGTTGCCGATCACAATGAGCTGCTCAAGAATGTGGGCATCGAGCGCCGGAATAATCTGACGTCGTACAACAAGAACTTTACGTGCTTCAGCTGGTTATATTCCACCGCTACTCTGCTCTTCACAGGGAAGATGAATCTGTCGTATGAGCTGGCTCGCCGCATCCGCAAAGATTCTACGACCCACGTGGAGCTCCTGCATCAGTTCTTCAACGGTGTGCTGCCGCACATGCCCGAAATGCCGGGAACTGCGCAGTTCATCTCATCTAGCCGTGTCGTTCAGGAGTCTATCGCGCTGTATGCGCACGGTTATTTGGTGAAGGACGGGAAATATAATACGGAGTGGGCGAGCTGCCTGGAAGTGCTCGGCCAAATCGACTGGTCGCATGACAACGAGGAGCTTATCGAGCGATTCGGCCAGCTGGATAACGGCAAGCTGAATCTCGTGCATGAGAAGTCGATGCGCAAGCATCTTAATTTTGTCGCATATCTGGAAGGACTCAAGGAAACGGCAGAGGTGTAAGCCGGTTCCGATTGCTATAACGGTTAAGAAACGGTTCCGTCACGAGCGGAACCGTTTCTTTGTCTTATGCAGCTTACCGTCATCTTTGCCGCTTCCGAAACTCTGTCGGCGAGACGCCGAAGTAAGAGGTGAACTGCTTCGAGAAGTGATGGATGGAGGAATAACCCAGATCCTCGGCAATTCCGGTCACGCTTCGGTTGCTCTCCCGCAAGGCGGCAGCGGCTTGCTTCATGATCGCTTTGGTCCAATAGGCTTTGGGCGAGAGGCCGGTCGCCTGCTTGAACCGTTCATGAAACTGCGTCTTGCGCAGGCCGCTCCCCGCCAGCCATTCGTCATAACGCGAACCGGCAGTTGCTTCTTTGTCGATCCGTTCCATGATCATGGTCATTCGGTAATCCGGCACCAAGGAATCGCTGCCTGCCTGCACCAATTCCAGAAGGAGCCCTTTGAGCAGGCAGCCGGCTATCTGTGTCGAATACAAAGCCTTTAGCTGGTGCTGATTTACGGCATGCGTGAAGAGCTCCATCATCGAACTGCGGTGCTGCAGCGAAATAATCAGAGGGAGCCGGTCTAACGGGGTGCCGTGACGCTGCGCTGTCAGCAGCCGCTTGTCGAAGTCGGCTTCGTCCCAAACCAGATGGTGAGGCGTTGGCATAGGCGCATCCGACCATAGCTCGCAGTAGATATTATAAGTCCCCATCGGATGATCGGGATTGGAGTGGAAAGAATGAAGAAGCCTGGGAGGAACGAAAGCAAGATCGCCTTTCTTCAGCGGATAGGTCCGCCCTGAAGCGGTAATCGATCCCTTGCCTTCATCTACAAGGTGGAGAGCGTAACAATATCCGATCCGCTTCGTCTGGCTCGGATTCCATTCGAGTGGAAACCGGTAATGATGTGCAACTCTGATAGAAGGCGCCATGAGATGCATCTGATCCAAATCCATCATTATGTATCCTCCTTCACGGAAGCTTGCTAATCGGATTATACCATAAGCGGGACGAACTCCCGAACAATGCCGGAAGAAATGATCAATTTCCGAAACGTCATCCAAATACGAGCACATAATCATATGTTATTTTTTATACAAGAACAATGACCATTGGAAGGAGTTCATCCGATATGAAGAAAGCTGAAAGCGGAAGTTTAACTAAAGAGCAAGTCGATTTCTACAATGAAGAGGGGTATCTCGTGCTGCCCCGGCTGCTGACAGACGAGGATATGGCCCCTGCCAAGGATGCGATGAATCAGAAAGTATCGATGATTGCCGATGAGCTGTACCGGGCCGGTCTCATTGCTGACCGTTTGGCGGATCGTCCGTTCCCGCTCCGGCTGGCGGAGCTGTTCCGGCATTTGACGGCGGAGGACTTCTTGAAGCACGGCAGAAGCTGGCGCGACCGGCTGCCCGGATACTTTGATTTGATGTGTAATCCCAAAATACTGGATGCCGTGGAGTCGCTTATTGGCGGAGAGCTGTTCGCCAATCCGGTCTACAATACGAGGCCGAAGATTCCGAAGGTAGCGGCTGGTGCAGTTCCTTGGCATCAAGACAAGTCGTATTGGCCGGATGCCAACTCGAATCCGGTCATCACGGTGTGGATTCCGCTTGTGGATGCCACTGAGGTGAACGGCTGCCTGCATATCAAACCAAGAACGCACAAGAAGCGCTTGCTCAAGTGGCATCAAGAACAGATGACGGGTACAGGCTATACCGCATTGAAGGATCGTCAGCTGGGCAAGACGGCTACCGTTTCATTGCCGGTTCCGGCAGGAAGCGCGATTCTGTTCAATGACCGTTGTCTGCACATGTCCACGCCGAACAATTCCAACGAAGTCCGCTGGAGCGTCGATCTAAGATATCAGCCAACCGATCAGGATCCGATGATCGCGCATGGAGTCGGGTTCTTGGCGCGAAGCTGCCGCTATCCGGATAAGGTGGCGAAGCTTGCGGATTGGCTGGAAGGCCGGGCAGAACACGTCGAGCAGCCGAGGCGGGATAATTGACGCTATATTTTATCCTTGCGGCAGGAGTCTCCTCAAACATGCAAATTAGAGCTATCAAGCATTTTGCGTCTAGCAGGGTATTATGACGGCTACCGTGTTATACATGAAACGGATCATTGGCGAGTTTCTGTTATTGCTCGGCTAGATACAATTTGTATCATTTTAACTTGACATATGATATCGTAACCTTATCTCAAAGGAGACGAGGAAGCTACGTATGGTCAAAGAATCGGTGGAGCAAATCCGGCGCGACTTACAGGAACTCAGTCAAAAAATCGCATCGCTGCACGAACGCATTGAGCAAATCATAAGGCCGTCCGCACAGTCGAAGACTTGAATTGGTGCGGATTAGACGATAGGAACGAAGATAGCGGCAATCCGGGAACATCCGGGTTGCCGCTATTATAGGTTCCTCACGACAATTCCCTTCAACTTCAGATATTTCGGCTTCGACTTCTCATTAGTGCAGCAGCCCAATCATTATTATCAGGAAGAGACCACGTCGGAACGAATTCGAGAGAAGCTGCGCAGCTGGCCGCACAAACGGGAAAAGGACTTGAGATCGAATTCGATTCGGCGGTCCTCACCAGCTGGAAGCATCGGAAAGCACTCTACCACTACCTGGAGGACGGTGTTGCGTTCGGCTGCATGAGGGATGCGGTGGTCGCCTATTATCAAGATGTCCAGGCGCTGTACGAGCTGTACCATGAAGGCGGCAGAAGCGGAAGGAAAGTGTATGACGATATTTATTCCTTCCTGAAATGGACTTATAACGGGACATAAACGAAGTTGGAGAACGGGAGATGATTGTCACGAGAGCTTGAATCAATTGGGTATCTTCAACTTATCTCGGAGTTAGGACGGATTGAAGTACCGACAGGATCATGATAGACTTTTTCATGAAGTCCCGCCTTTCCTTATACGGAATCCAACTATGCATTGATATTCTCAGTTGCCTTTGATTGGGTAACTCAACCTAGGCCTAGGCCCGTTAGAGGATGGTGACCGAATCACCTTGCCGGAAGAGGAGCAGAGATAATGGACAAGAAGCAGCCAGAGCGTTTAGCCAGCGAGAGCTATATGAGCTATGATTCTCACTTCGGTATTTTTCGGCATCGGATTGCGGAGACGATCGCGGTGCATTGGCATGAATTTTTTGAGATGGCATTCGTTACCTCGGGAGAGGGCACCCATGTCCTGAACGGTACCGCCTATCCTCTGCAGCGGGGGGCGCTTTTCCTGCTGTCGCCGGCTGATTTTCACGAAATCATCCCATCGCCCGGTTCCACGATCGAGCTGTATAATTTTGTTTTTTCTGAACGAATTCTCCGGGAAGATCTTTATTACGATTCGTTCCAGAGCGCATCGGATTTGCAGTATACGTTTGTCGATGAACGTCTGCCCGTTATTGAATCTGAATTTACGCTTATCTGGCAGGAATCGTCGAACCGGCAGTTCGGAACGCCAATCGTCATTCAGGGCGCTCTGGAACGGATCGTTATCGAGCTGGCCAGAGCTTTGCGGGCCAATCCGATAACGGATATGAACATGACGGGCAGCGGAATGAACGAATCGATTGCCCAGACGGCGGTACGCAAGACGCTCACGTATCTTCAGCATCATTTTCGCGAGTCGATTACGCTGGACGATGCCGCCAAGCAGGCCCGGCTATCGCCCAATTACTACAGCGAATGCTTCCATAAACAGTTAGGCATCTCGTTCCAGACCTATCTGCAGGAGCTGCGGTTGCAGTTCGCGGGCTCGCTATTGAAAGTATCCGACCTGCCCGTTACGGAGATTTGCTTTGCCGCAGGGTTTAATACGCTGCCGCATTTCGAGCGGATGTTCAAGCGCAAATTCGGAGTTTCCCCGCGACAATTCAGGAAGCTGGCGGAATGAACGGATAAGTCTCTGCTCTTTCGTGCAGAGCCTCACTAGCCGACGGCAGCTGCTATAAACGACATGAGGAGGAGCTTGGGCAAGTGACATCCTACAGGTTTTATCCTATGACGCTTGAAGCGGCATCCCGGATTTCCCGCTGGACCTACCCGGAGCCATACGCCATATACGGGATGGGCGGAGATGAAGAAAGCTTATCGGAATTGATGAATGGGGATTATGAGTTTGTAACCGATCGGCAGGGTGAACTGGTCGGCTTCATCTGCACAGACCATTCGGCCCGCGTGCCGGGCGGCTATGATGCGGGGATATACGAGGATGAGCATGGTGTGGATCTGGGGCTCGGATTAGATCCTGACCTGACAGGCAGAGGGTTGGGCTCGGACTTTGTCATCGCGAGCGTGAGGCATGTTGCTCAGCGGTTTGCCGTCCGGCATGTGCGGCTCGCCGTGATGACCTTCAATGAGAGGGCGAAGAAGGTATATGAAAAGGCCGGATTTGAAGAGGGGGTCCGTTTTCACAGTCCGGTGTACGGCGTGGAGAGCGAATTTGTAGCGATGGCCTGTTCGGTTCCTTCGAAGGAAAGCTGACCGGCGTGCATATAGGAGGACAACAATGGAGCCGGCTGCTGTCGGCTCCATTGTTGGATGTATGGGTGGCGTACCCTTCACACCGCAGCGTTATAGTGAAAAAAGGTGCTACAGCCGCGCCCGCAGGTGGGTGAAAGAGCTGTAAGTCCGTTTTACGGCCTTACAGCCTCCGAGGCACGGACCGCTTCAACGGAACACCGGCTGTATGGCCGAAAAAGGGCGGTCAAGTGTCCCCTTGCTTGTCCTCTTCCAAAGCGCGCTTGCGGTATTGACCAGGCGACAGCCCGGTTTTTTTCTTGAACAGCTTATTGAAGAAGCTTAAGTCATCGAAGCCGACCTCGCTCGCAATCGCGGCGATTTTCTGGGTTGAATCGATAAGCGCCTCTTCGGCCACCTTAAGCCGAACCTCGTTGCGGTATTCGATGAACGTCTTCCCTGTCATTCGTTTGAAATGATGCGAGAATGCCGACAGGCTCCAGCCGCTGATCCGGCAAATCTGTTCCAGCGTTAACGGCTGCGCATAATGGCGGTGAATGAAGTCGAGCATGTGCTGCATGGTCTTCTCTTGGTGGGGCATGGAGCGCACGCGTTCTTCCTTCTGCTGATGGCAGCGGCTCAGGAAGATGAAGAGCTGGATCATTTCCGTTTTAATGAAAATGCGGTAACCGAGCGTCTTCTCCTCCCGTTCATATAGAAGACGATCGAGCAGCGTCTTCATCTCGGCCTGCTGGGCTTCGCGCAGCGTCAGCCGTGTCCGGAACCGGACATCGTTGCGCAGCAGCGGCTCCACGTAGAAGAAATCGAGGAACGATGTGAAGGCGGCCATCGTATTCAGTTCTTCTTTAAGCAAGGTTTGCGTGAACAGTACATTATAGATCGTCATGCTCTCGGATTGTCTACCCCGGTAGGCATGCTCCATGCCCGGCTCAATGACGAACACATCCCCCGCTTTAATAACGTGATATTCGCCGCCGTCGTACCGGTGCTCTCCAATCCCGGCGTATACGTAAGCGAGCTCGATAAACTCGTGGGAGTGATCTTCGACCTCATATCCCGGGTTAATGGTGACGGCATTAATATAGAATGGAAAGTCGCGGCTCTCCAATAATTCCTCATTAGTCATCCGCATGCTGATCTAAGCACCGTCCTCCGGTGAATTTACAAGGCATTCTTAGTCCTATTATAGAAGACGGCGGAAGGCTTGGAAAGGAAAAAACCTTGGATACACGATAAAGAAGAGCCGGTTGTCCGGCTCTTCTTTATCGTGCGTGCTTATATCTCTCTGGCCAGGATAGGGAATGTACCGCCCCGGATCGGTTCGTCCTTCTGAAGCCCGAAGTTGTCGGTGCATATATGGCCTGCTCCGCTGTATGTCGTCCCGTCAGGCATGTAGATTAGCGCCAGCACTCTGCGGGGCTTATCGGACATGTTCGGATATGCATAGTGGAAGGTCAGGCCGCTATGAAAGGTGCAGCTGCCCTTCTTGAGCGGAACGACGACAGGCTTCTTCAGATTGGCTTCCTTGTCCTGCACGTAATCGAAGATGTTCTGCGGCTCGAGGAAATCGATCCCTTTCAACTTTCCTTCTTTATGGGAACCGGGGACAAACATCATACAGCCGTTCTTCTCATCCACGTCGTCTACGGGGATCCAGGCGGACAAGGCTTGCGTTTGGTTCATCGGCCAGTATGGAGCATCCTGGTGCCAAGGAGTCGCTTTCGAGTCTTCCGGCATTTTCCATAGGGCATGATCGTGAAAAAGTCTCATCTTGGAGGCGCCGCTCAGCAGTCTGGCGATTTCAGCCACCTTCGGATGAAGGGAGTATTTGGCCATGACCCCGTGATCGCGCCAAACATTGACCTTCTGGTTCAAAACTCTGTAGTACGAGCCGCCGCTCTTATCGGTCTTCACAGCGTTAACCGATTTCTCGGTCATCGCTTCTTCCATGGCTTCCGCCATCTCGGCAACCTCTTCTTGCGTCAGTACATTATCGATCTGAACGAAGCCGTTCTCGCGGTAGAACTCGATTTGTTCCCGGGTAACGGGCATTTCCATTCTTACCATTCCCTTCGTTTGATTCATAGATTAGCTTCAATGTAGCATGTCAAAATCGCCAAACACTTGGGCAATGTTATCAAAAACATGGTCGATCTTGCTGATTCCAGCGAGGTTGGACACGGAACTGCAAACGATTACATGAAAATGGCGCGATCAACCATGTTTTTGTCTGAAAACGCTTTGAGACCCGGGGAGCCATCGACTAGAATGGACACAAACGGACTATACTTTTTAATTTGCTTGAAGTCTCTCGAAGAGCTTGTTTACAAGGTCTGCCTGCATCAAACAGAGCGTATGCTTACGAAGAGAGTTTTGCTCGTACATGCTTCCTTCGGCAAGCATTAGGCTCACAAAACAGAGCGTATGCTTACGAAGAGAGTTTTGCTCGTACATGCTGCCTTCGGCAAGCATTCGGCTCACAAAACAGAGCGTATGCTTACGGAGAGAGTTTTGCTTCGCATATGCTGCCTTCGGCAAGCATTAGGCTCACAAAACTTTTAGGAGGAGATTTACAATGACAATTAAAGCAGCCGTCGTAGGTGTCGGCAACATTGGGTCCATTCATGCGGAGATTTATCACAACCATCCGAAGGCAGAGCTCGTAGCGGTATGCGACCTCGTGAAGGAGAAAGCGGACGCAGCCGCTCAGAAGTACGGCTGCCGCGCCTTCTACAGCGTACAAGAGATGCTGGCCAGCGGCATTGAATTGCATACAGCCAGCGTTGCAACCAAAGGGGAAGAGAACGGCGGCGAGCATTACGAGCCGTCCATGCAGCTTCTTGAAGCCGGTATTCCCGTACTCGGCGAGAAGCCGATCTCCAACCGGATCGACGAAGGCGAGAGAATGGTTAATCTCGCAGAAGAGAAGAAAATTCCATATGCCGTTAACTTGAATCACCGTTTCACGCCGGCTGCACTCCGTGCAAAGACTTGGATGGATGAGGGCCGCCTTGGCCAAGTGCACATGATTAACATGCGCATGTGGATCAACAATCCGGTTGAGACATCGCCATGGTTCCATCTTCGCGCGCTTCACCCGCATTCCTTCGACGTTATCCGTTACTTCTGCGGCGATGTGAAGCGTGTCGCTGCATTCATGATGAAAGGCGAAGGCCGTCAAATCTGGTCGAATACGCAGGTTATTCTATACTTCGAGAATGGCGCAATCGGCCATTTGGTCGGCAGCTACGACGCCGGTGCCAGCTACGGTCTTGAGCAGTGCGAGGTTGTCGGCTCCAAAGGGCGTTTCGTCCTGGAAGACGCTTGCGAGCACTTGACCTTCTATCCGCGCCACAGCATCGAAACCGAAACCTACAGCTACTTGGGCGGTATGCGTTCATTCGGCGAAACGTTCAAGAGCCGTATCAGCGATTGGATCGAACAGCTGGATGCGGGCGTAAGCCACGATCAAGTCAACGGCTCCGGCGTTGATGCATTGAAATCACAGCGTATTATCGAAGCAGCCATCCGTTCGTGGGAAACCGGAACGATCGTTGAACTGGACTAGGAGGAGCAAAAAATGATCAAATTAGGCGTAAATTCCGTACTTTTTAAAGACTTCGACGTAGAAACGGCTGTCCGCCATATCGCCATGTGCGGCTATGACGGCGTTGAATTATCCGCTATTCAAGGCATGTGCGAGCATTTGGTGCTGGATTCCTGGCAGGATCAGGCGGAAGAGCTAAAGCGGATAGCCGCTGAAAACGGTATTTCTTATTTGTCCATGGAAGTAGCTTCTCTCGATGAAGCCCGTCTGACCAAAGCATTCGAAGCTGCTGCAGCGATCGGCATTCCGGTCGTTAACGTCGGACCCGGCGGCAAGAGCGACGTAGAAGCTGACTTGACGCAATCCATCGCCACATTATCCCATCTGTCCGAATTGGCTGCTTCGTACGGCGTGACGTTGTGCGTTAAAGCGCATGTGGGCAATGCCATCTATAATACACCGACTACGCTGCGAGCCATGGAAGCGATCGACAGCGCCGGCTTCGGGATCGACATGGATCCGAGCCATGTGTACCGCGCAGGCGAGAATCCGGAGGAAGCGCTGCCTCAAGTCTTATCGCGTGTGAAGCATGTTCATATCCGGGATTGCAAAGGCCGCACAACTGGCCCTGGACCGATTCAGCAGCAAGCTTGCGGCCGCGGCGAGATCAATCTGGCTGCCTATTGCAAAGTAATGGTAGACGGTGGATACGAGGGTCCTGTATGTTTGGAAGTAATCGGAGCGGCAGGACATTCGCTTGCGGAAGTGTCGATCATTGCCGCTGAAAGCTATGGCTACTTGAATGGCACGCTTCGCGCGCTAGGAGCAAGACAACCGAAAGAAGACGCCCTCCAGCGTCAAAATGGATAGAAAGGGGAATTGACGTTCATGAGTGCAAACGCGAATAAAAAACCAAACGTTCTGTTTCTGGGCATCGACAGCTTGCGCCGGGATCATATGAGCGGTTATGGATATAAGAAGTTGACAACCCCCCACATCGATCAATACGCTAAAGGAGGAACGCTGTTCGAACAGCATTTCAGCCCAAGCGTGCCAACGACACCGGGGTATGCTTCCATGCTGACAGGCATGGATTGCTTCGGCACCGATGTCGTTGCGCTCCGCCATGAAGGCGGGCTTGGCGGCCATGTCAAGACATTGGCCGAAGTGCTCGGTGAACAGGGCTATAACACAACCTGTATCGGATTTACGGGCAATCCGTCCGCAAGAGGATTCGACAAGTATATGGATTACGAAGGCTGGGCGGCGGACGAATCGGGCCGCAGTCCGAAGGCGGAGAACTTGAATAATGTCGCTATTCCCGAGTTGAAGCGCCTGGCTGCGGAAGATAAACCGTTCCTGCTCTTCCTCCGTCATATGGATCCGCATTCGCCTTACCTCCCGCCGGAGCCGTTCGATCGGATCTTCTATGAAGGCAACGAGAACGATCCGGACAACAAGTCGCTGGAAGGGATGGACAGCTTCGAGCCGTTCGTACACTATCTGCGTTCATGGATTCCGGAAGATTGCACCGACTCGGCTTATGTGGATGCTCAATACGATGGCGCGGTCGCCTATATGGACTCCTGTATCCGCCGCTTGTTCACGGCGCTCGAGGATTTGGGCATCGAGGAAGAGACGCTGGTCGTCATTACGGCGGACCACGGCGAGACGCTGAACGAGCATGACTGCTATTATGATCATCACGGCTTGTATGAGACGAACCTGGTCATTCCGCTCATTCTTCGTTTCCCTGGCAAAGTGCCGGCTGGAAAAAGAAAGTCCGACTATACCCAGATGAAGGACCTGATGCCGACCGTTCTTGAGCTGCTTGGCATCGAGACGGACATCGCATTCGACGGCAGAAGCCTCGTCGATTATATGAATGGCGGAGAGCGGGTGCGGGAGCCGGAATTCTACATTACCGAATGTACCTGGATGCGCAAGCATGGCTGGCGTACGCCGGAGTGGAAGCTGATCGTCGCGCTGGAGCCGGATTTCCACTTTAAGCCGGAAATCGAGCTGTACAACCTGATCAAGGATCCGCTTGAGCTTGAGAATGTGGCGGAACAGGAGCCGGAGGTCGTCAAACTGCTGACCGGCCGTCTGGAAGCCCACATTGGACGGCGGGAGGATGCAACCGGCCGCGTGAATCCGATGTTTACGAACCTGAACTGGCATGGACATAAAGTAGGTCCGTTCAAGACCTCCCAGCAGGCATACGATACAATGAGAATCGGTTCGGCGAGCTCTGCCCGCAAACTTCAAGAAAAGGATAAAAAGTAGCGGGGGGATTAAGTATGATTAAAGTCGCAGTTATCGGCTTGAATCATATCGGTCTCATTCACTGCCGCGTCTACAAAGAGCATCCCGATGTCGAGCTTGTCGCCGTGTGTGATTTACGCGGCGACATGGCCCGGTCGGCTGCCGAGCGGTTCGGTGCAAGACCGTATGATAATGTTCAATCCATGCTTGCCAATGAAGAAATCGATGTCGTTAGCGTTGCGACCGGAGGAGTGGAGAACGGCTCTCATCATATGGAACCGGTCATGCAGGCGATTGAAGCCGGCAAGGACGTTCTGGTCGAGAAGCCGATCTCGAATCGTCTTAGCGAGGCTCGCATGATGACGGATGCTGCTACGGCACGAGGCGTGCGGCTTGCCTGCAATCTGAATCACCGGTTCGTTCCCGCGGCGAAACGGGCCAAGGATTGGATTGACCAAGGCGAGATCGGCCAAATGCTGTTTGTGAATATGAAGCTGACCATCGGCAACCCGAATGAAACGTCCCCTTGGATTCATATGCGGGCGCTGCATCCGCATTCGTTCGATGTGCTTCGGTATTTTGCCGGCGATGTGGCCAGGGTACAGGCATTCATGGCGAAGGCCCCCGGACGTACCGTCTGGTCGACAGCTTCCATTAATCTCGAATTCGCTTCCGGCGCAGTCGGCCATTTGACCGGCAGCTACGATATGTTCGGCGGTCATCCGATTGAGCGCTGCGAAGTTGCAGGGACGAATGGCAGGTTTGTCCTGGATAACGTATACGAAAGTCTGACGCTGTTTCCCCGCGAGAGCGATGAGCGGCGGGTATTCAAAAATTCGATCTTCTCGAACTCGCAAGGGTTCGACTCGACATTCTTTAACCGGATCGGCGCCTTTATTCAGGAGGTTCGAGACGGTGTTCCCCCGGATCAAATATCGGCTTCCGGAGCTGACGCCCTGGCGGTACAGCGGATTATTGAAGCGGCGATACGCTCTCAGCTTGAGAACGGTGCGCCGATAAGAATTAGCGACATCCAAGACGATGAGCATGAAGGAGTGCGGCAGGCATGAGCGGGAAAAGCGGTTGCGTCGTTTGGTTTACGGGGTTGTCAGGTGCAGGCAAGACGACAACGGCTCGCGAGCTGCTTCAGCAACTACGGGCAAAGGGCATTAAATCAGAGCTGCTGGACGGCGATGAGCTGAGAACCGGGATATGCAAAGGACTCGGCTTCAGCCGCGAAGAGCGGATGGAGAATATAAGACGTATTGTTTATGTAAGCGAGCTCCTCGCCCGCAATGGCGTTATTGCGATCGTATCGGCCATTACGCCATATAAGGATATGAGGGACTACGCCCGTTCGGCGATTGCCGATTACGCAGAGGTGTTCGTCGATTGTCCTCTCGAGGAGTGCGAGCGGCGGGATGTGAAGGGGCTCTATGCCAAAGCGCGGAATAATGAAATCGAGCGCTTTACCGGCATTTCCGACCCCTATGATGTTCCTGATCGTCCCGAAATTACGCTATATTCGAAGGACGGCAGCATAGAGGGGAATGCCCGTCAGGTTTTTGAATGGCTGGAGCAAGCCGGTTATGTATCCTTATGTAAGGAGGAGATGGTATGAATTTCATATTCATCTCGCTCGACACATTGCGCGCCGATCGACTCGGCGTTTATGGTTATAAGAAGCCGACAAGTCCATATCTGGATAAGATTGCCTCGCAAGGGGTGGTCTTCGAGAAGGCTTATGCCGCAGACATACCGACAGAGGTTGCCCATACGGGCATCTTCACAGGGAAAGTCGGACTAACGACGGGTGTCGTTTCGCATGGCTCCGAGCTGACTTCGCTTCCCAAATCGGTGAAGTGGCTGCCAAACTTATTGAAAAGCGCAGGC
The DNA here is from genome assembly GCF_024734895.1 of Paenibacillus spongiae. Classification (NCBI taxonomy): domain Bacteria; kingdom Bacillati; phylum Bacillota; class Bacilli; order Caryophanales; family Paenibacillaceae; genus Paenibacillus; species Paenibacillus spongiae. Next base: position 5,002,791 of record NZ_CP091430.1, on the reverse strand, counting down.
TATACGACAGCTGCCGTAGATAATTTGTATCAATTGAAGGAATGGTTCGCCAGAGGATACAGGCACTACATGAACTCCTCGGGGAGCAAGCGCTGGATCGATGGCCGAACGGTCAATGATCTGGCCAAATCGTGGCTCTCGCAGCGAGGGGAAGAACCGTTCTTCCTCTTTCTCCATTATTGGGATCCTCATACGCCATATTTGCCGCCAGAAGAATATATTCCGCTCTTCTACGATAAGGAGAAGGATCCGTACGATCCGGCAAACCGGAGTATGGAGGCCGCATATAACAGCGCCGCCTATCCTTTCTTCAAGTATCATCACTATGACATGCTGGGCAGCGTGACGGATGCAGAGTATTTGAACGCATTATACGATGCGGAAATCCGTTATCTTGACGATCGGCTCCGCGAGCTGGATGAAGAGCTGGAGCGACTCGGTCTGGCGGAGGATACGATGATGGTTCTGTTCGGCGATCATGGCGAGAGCCTGACCGAGCATGATATATATTGGGATCATTGCGGCCTGTATGACACGACGGTTAACGTACCGCTCATCATCAGATGGCCGGGTCGCATAGCCGGCGGCCGCCGAGTGCCCGGACTCGTACAGCAGGTGGATCTGATGCCTACTTTGCTCGAAGCGGCCGGTCTTCCGGTTCCGGACGATTTGGACGGCAAGAGTCTCTGGCCGGCTATCGACGGTCAAGCGACGGGAACACATGATAAGGTATTCCTTAGCGAATGCGCTTGGCAGGCGGCAAGAGGGATTACGGATGGCCGACACAAGCTTATCGTGACGTATGACTCCGGACCGTTCAAGCGTCCGCCGCGCGAGCTTTACGATCTGAAGGCCGATCCAGGCGAGACGAATAATCTGGCCGAGATTGAGCCAGAGCTGGCGGATAAGCTGCAGCGGACGATGGAAGAGTGGGTTCTGAATAAATTGGCAGGAAGGGAAGATCCGATGCATAGACAGCTGGAAGTCGGGCTGCCTTTCCGCAAGCGGATCGAAGCTATTTTAGGCCAGTATGGGCTTACGTGGGAGGAATGGTGGAACGACCCGGTACGCAGCAAGTTTGACGATGCCGTCGAACAATCGCGCAAGCAGCGCGTGCTGGAAGGCGAGCCGCGATGAAACGGAAGCCGAACATCTTAATTGTCATGTCGGATCAGCATCGTTATGATTGTACAGGCACAAGCGGTCAATATCCGGTTCAAACGCCGAATATCGACCGGATTGCGTCGGAAGGAATCTGGTTTACGAATGCCTATACCCCGTTGCCGGTGTGCGGCCCCTCCAGACAATCGTTCATATGCGGCCGCAGACCGGAGAGCTTCGGCGCGTATTGGAATGACGGCATCGGACTTCCCATTATGAGCCTGACCGAACGCGATTATTCCTGGGCAAGAGATTTGAAGGCCGAAGGTTATGCAACAGGTTATATCGGCAAGTGGGGAGGAAGCTCTACAGCGGATCCCACTGCATTCGGATATGACCATTACATCAATGCCGACAAAGATTATGCCGCGTTTCGCGTTGCAAAGCATCCGGAGCACAGTTATACGAACGGTATTTTTGGCGAGCCGGATCCCGTGCCGCTTGAAGATGCGCAGACGCATTGGCTGGCGGGGCAAGCATGCGAGATGCTGGAGGAGCTCTCGCGAAGCGGCGGTCCGTGGCATGCGAGAATCAATTTTAACGAACCGCACCCGCCTTGCCGACCGTCAGAGCCGTTCGCTTCCTTGTACGATCCGAAACAGGTGCCCGAGTGGGGCAGTTTCAGCGATACGTTCGAGAACAAGCCGTATATTCAACAGCAGCAGCTGCTGAACTGGGGGATCGAGAACTATACGTGGGATGACTGGGCGCCAATCGTTGCCCGCTACTACGGTATGATCAGCCAGATGGACGATGCGGTCGGAATCATCATGCAGACCTTGGCGCAGCTCGGTGAAGACGATAATACCATCGTGATTTATACAACGGATCACGGCGATATGTGCGGCGGCCACCGGATGATCGATAAGCATTATATCTTGTACGACGATGTAGTGAAGGTACCGCTCGCCATTCGCTATCCTGGCGTTGTAGCCCCGAATCAGCGGTGCGATGCTTTCGTATACAATGCGCTTGATCTGCCGCCTACGCTGCTGGATCTGCTGGATATGCCAGTGCCCGGGGAGTTTCACGGACGTTCGCTCCGTCCGCTTCTCGAGGGCCGTCTTCCCGAGGACTGGCGCACGTTTGCCGTTTCGACCTATAACGGACAGCAGTTCGGCCTGTTCGTTCAACGGATGATCAGGACATCTACCTGGAAATTTATATGGAATCCGACCGATCGCGATGAGCTGTATGACATGGTTAACGATCCGAACGAACTTGTTAACCGAATCGCGGATCCCGACTGTCAGGAAACGCTGTCTGTCTTAAGGCGGTCGCTGTACGATGAGCTGAAGCAATCGAAGGACGGCATTCTCCGCGGGAGTTGGCTGGACGGCCAACTTCTGGAGGGCAGGAAACGGTAATTGCCATATAGGATTATTGACGGAATTTTAATATAATAGAGGAAATATGAATGGAACGATAGGAAATTAGCGTTTCGACTCATTGTTATTGGACTTGTATCGACCTCGAGGAGGGCCCATGGAAGAGCGAATCGTAAGCAGAGATTACTTGAAGGAGCTGCGGTTTCCGTTTTACATTATGCGGTGTACCCACAACGCGAATAATGTACCGAAGATGCACAGTCATGAGTTCGTGGAACTGGTATACGTGATCAAAGGGGAAGCGCTCCACTGCTTTGAAGGGGATGTATATCCGCTCAAGGCAGGGGATGTGTTCATCATCAATCCGAACGAGAATCATACGTTCGAATTCAGCGAAGGACAAGAAATTGAAATCGTCAACTGTCTGTTCTTGCCGGATCTGATTCATGATGCCTGCTTGAGAGAGCTTGGCGTTGACGATTCGATGGACTATTTCTATGTTCTGCCCTTCCTAAGCCCAGACGAGCGATTCCATCATCGGCTCAAGCTGAGCGAGCGCGAAACATCGGCTATCCTGCAGCTGCTTGAGTATATGATGCATGAATGGGATTTGAAGCGTACGGGATATACGACGCTCATACGACTGAAGCTTGTCGAGCTGTTCATTCAGCTTTCGCGCATCTATAAGGATTGGGTCAGCTCCAACAGAGATCATTCGAAGCGGCGTTCTAACCATTTGCTCGTTCAACGAATCAACGGGTTTCTGGAAAGACATTACGATGAGAAGCTATGTGTCACCGATTTGGGAGAAATGTTCAATATAAGCAATCGGCAATTGAACCGGGTATTTAAGCAAGAGACTGGCTTGACGGTCGTTGAGCGCGTCCATCATATTCGTATCGAGCACGCCAAGCAAATGCTGATGGAAAGCGAAGAGAAGGTACTCCATGTCGCGCAGAAGGTCGGCTATGATGACCCGGCATTCTTCAGCCATTTGTTCCGGCGCTATGTCGGTTGTTCACCCGGTAAGTTTCGAGGTCATGGTAAGTGAAGCAACGGATATGAAGAAGCATTTTGGCAGTCGGCCAAGCCGGCTGCCGTTTTTTATTGAAGAAGCTTGTACGCCTCAGAGCATCGATTTATGAGGGAAGAGTTCATTTCTCCGCTTATCCGACCTCCTTCTTACTCCAAGCTTAAGGTGGATAATGGAATTAATAGATGTAGTTAACATCATTATGTCATGCTATAGTAAGAGGTTAATTACAATGGTGAATATTTTCTTACATGCCTAGGCAAATAAGAGCTCCGTTCGCCTTGACAATATAAAAACGATTTAATATAGTGAAGTTGCTGCTGGAATGAACAATATTCTTGCATCACAGCTGCTGCGAGAGGGAATTTTCATAATGGAGGATTTTTAGGCATTGTTTTTACAATGATTGGTTTTAATATCTATTTATTGTGAGTTCCGATTTGGTATTGAAGGATGAATGGACTTCACATCGTGATTTGTAAGGGTTTTCAATTATGCTCGATAAAAACGTTTTTATTACAGCTAAATGTGAATCAATCATGCTATACCGGGTGTTTTTTTTGAAATGAATCATACGGGCGTAGGAGGAGTTTATTCATGAAAAAATTAGCGATGGAGCGCAGCATTCCTTGTTGGATCTGGCACTCCGATCGAGGTGGCAGCAATCGCCTCGCCATATCAGTAAGCTTTAATCTTAACCGGAAGATTACAGGGCTGTCCTGCCGATTCGCATTGACAGGCCGGGCGGACGTTTCGCTCGATGGTCAGCGTATCGCTGAAATTCCCGAGCTCGCTGCCCATACTGCGGCCTTCACGCTCGTGGACGGATTTCCGAATGTGCTCGAGGCTGGAACGCATACCCTGACTTTCGATATTGTTACTACGCGTCAGGTTCCCATCGTTGCAGTAAACGCCTATTTAGCCGGAAGAACCGTAGGTTTCGCCGCTTATATCGAAGGCGAAGATTTCTGGCTGTCGAGCGACGAATCGTGGGTCTGCGGAGACGGTACTGCTGCGGTCGTTGTCAGCCGTCTTGGAGAAGAGCCCTTCGGCGACCTGGAGAACGGCCCGGAATGGTTTGTTGCCGGCGGTTTTGGCGACATTGTTGCGAAGCCGATCGGAAACGTGCGGATCGATCAAAGCACCAATGCGGAAGCGACGGTAGTGAATCCCGGTGTCGTCAGGCTGACCGGGAAGGCGGCGGAATTGGAGCCGCTCGTGCAGCCACGGCGCAACGATCTGAACCTGTTCTACCATTTGCGCAAGCAATATGAATGGAAAGAAGTGCGCACCCAGCAGAAGGCGCGGGAATGGTCGGCCGCTTCCGTCGTACGACTTGCATTGCCGCGTGAAGAGAATGCGCGGATGAAGGTGGTCAATAACGGGGATGCCGCGATTCACTTGCTCTGGAACGGTGCGGAGTCGGTTTATGAAATGGATGCCTACGACGGCTGCATTTCGGAATGGTTTACGCTTGAAGCCGGCGCTTCGTTCATTACGCTTCCGCAAGGCTATCGTTTTATTCAATTGACGGTATTTGCCGAGCAAGCCGCAAACTTCGATCTGCTCATCAGCTTTGATGCGGTGGGCGTTGATTTGAACCGGGTCGGTAACGTTGACAGCGACCTTCCGCTTATGGACCAGATTTACGATGTATCCGCGCATACGAGTCTAATCTGTCATCAGATCGGCTTGTGGGACGGTGTCAAGCGCGATCGTTTGAACTGGACCTTCGATTATTATCTTGCGGCCAAATCCGGTTATTTCATATGGGATGACTATGCCGTGCTGAAACGTGCGGTCAGCGAGGTCGGCGAAGGCACCCAGCGCGGTTATTGGATGAATGGTATACCGGAGTACACCATGTGGTGGATCTGTACGCTGTGGGATTATTACTACCATACAGGAGACCGCGGATTCATTTTGGAAATGAAAGAGCCGCTTAAGCGGCACGTGGCGTGGATCAAGGAGAACATCGATCCCGATACGGGATCGATGCGCGATCTGGAAGGCGCGCTCATCGAATGGGTTCCGATTTCCAAGGAGGATGCCGAGTTAGGTGTTCACGCCGTATTGCGCCAAACGGCCAACAGGCTGCAGATGCTTGCGGGTGAGATTCCGGAGCTTGAGCTTGATGTAAGAGAGCTGTGGACCGCTCCGGAAATCGCAGCGGAACGATTCCTGGAATCGGGCGTCCTGGCGCTGGCGCTGCACGGCATTGAAAGCGGCTATGTCGGTGAAGAGGATGCGCGCCAGTTTCTTCTCCGTTATGAGCTGAAGGATCCCTTCACGCCATTGTCGGCCTTCCAGCTGGCTGAAGCGTACTCGGCATTCGAGATGAAGGACAAGGCTTGGGATGTCATCGCCGCGGTCTGGGGCAAGATGCTCGATTGCGACTCAACGACGTTCTGGGAAGGGGTCAAGCTGGAGCTTCCGGACGACTTCCACGATGCTCTGACGACGTACAAAGCCTATGATTCTTACCGGATGAGCTTGTGCCATGCATGGTCCAGCACGCCGATCAAGTGGATCAGTGAAAATATTCTCGGCGTAAGAATTGCAGAACCGGGCTGCCGCTCCATCGTGTTCGAGCCATACGCGCCGCAGGGTGCGAGCCGATGCAGCGGATCGGTGAACACGCCATATGGCCCTATACAGGTAGAATGGAAGAAGCGGGAGGACGGTTCGCTTGAAGCGTCGATTGAAGCTCCGGAACAAATCAAAGTGGTTCGCATGGAGATGGCGCGGTAGCTATAAAGCTGACCTGCGGGCACTTCTAGCTATTCCTCCTGATCATTCCAGGCGCCGCATGTTTTCCGAATATGAAGCTCGAACGGGATGACGACGTTCTGCGGCTGCGACTCTCTGCTGCGCGATATGTTTTTGAGAAGCAAACGGGTACCTTCCTTGCCGATCTTGTAGACATCGGTCGACAGGGAAGTAATCCCGTGCTTCACGGCCAGCTCCGAATTCTCGAAGCTTACGATCGCTACATCATCCGGAACCATTAATTGGTTCTCGGCACAATAAGCAAGTATACCGACTGCCTGAACGTCTCGGCCCGAGATAATCGCAGTCGGTTTTTCTTTTAGACCGCAGAAGCTTGCGGCGGCCTGATAGCCGCTGTTCTCGTTATCGTCGCCGATGTATACATACGCCTCATCGAATTTAATATTTGCCGCTTCAAGCGCTTCTTTGTAACCGTCGAAGCGGTCGGAGCAAACCAAATATTTGAGCGGTCCCGGACTTATGAACGCAATCCGCTTATGCCCGAGCTTGATCAGATGCGTTGTATTATGGAAAGCGGCTTCGAAGTTGTCCACGTCTACCCGGTGTACCGGCTGCTCCATATTCCCTTTGCCTAACAGGACGAAAGGGAAATGAAGTTTGTTCAAGTTCTTGACGAGCTGTTCGTCATTCTCGGGATTATACAGCAGGATGCCGTCCGTCATTTTTCTTTTTGCCATTTGAAGTGCTTTCATTTCTTCATCGGCCGCTTTCTCATGCTCCCAGGCCAGAAGAAGGTTATAATTGCGCTCATGCAGAACTTCGCCGATTCCTTGCAGCAGATCGGAGAACAGGCTGTTGCCGGCGAAATGAAACATATCCTTCCCGGGCTGCGGTACGAATAAGGCGATGTTGTTCGTTTTTCGCGTAACAAGGCTGCGGGCGGATGCGCTCGGCTGATATTGAAGCCGCTCGACGATCTCCAGGATGCGGCGCTTCGTTTCGGGTGCAACCGGAGCTGTTCCGTTTAAGGCAAACGAAACGGTCGATACCGATACGTTGGCTTCTCGCGCGATATCTTTAATGGTGACCATGAAGACACGTCCTAACTGGGAAATTAATGTTCTTAATCATCGCTTATTATATCAAACGGCCTGATGGAGATAAAGCGGTGTGTCTTCAGCACAAATGAGGATCGCGCTATGCGAAAAGCGGCGCCGGGAAGCAGCTGGCAGTTCAGGATTTTTTTCTGGCTGGAGAGAAGGACAAGGGCGATATATCGCGAAATAGAATAGGAATGCCGTTATGCCAAATATAAGCGGCAAATATGGGAGGGAAATGACTTGCTGACAGGTACAAGCGCTTATTCATTCGAAGTCATTGAGAATTGGGCACAATGGCCCGATTCCGTTAAAGTCGGGTACACACATGGTATTGAGACGGATGCAGCTGGGCGTGTGTATGTCTTTCATACAGGTACGCCGTCGGTTGTCATCTTCGACAATCAAGGACATTATATCAATTCATGGGGCGAACAGTTCGAAGGCGGCGCTCACGGGTTTTATTTGCACCGCGTCGGGGACCAGGAGCATCTGTACGTCACAGATACGAGAGGCGTTGTAGCTAAATATACGCTGGACGGTCAAGAACTGCTGAAGATCGGTACGCCGGATCTTCCGAATATTTACGATGATTCCCGCCGTTTCGTACCGACGGATGTGGCGGTAGGGCCGAATGGCGACATTTACATTGCCGATGGCTATGGCCAGTCCTACATACACCGTTATACGCCGGAAGGCGCATATGTGGGGTCATGGGGCGGAGATGGCGTAGAGCCCGGCAAGATGCGCTGCCCGCACGGGATATCGGTGAACCTGCGCGGCGCGGAGCCGGAGCTGTATGTGGCGGACCGCGGCAATAACCGGATCCAAGTGTTCACGCTGGACGGGGAGCACAAACGTTTTATTACCCATGATATGGATATGCCGTGCAGCTTCTATTTCGATGGAAGCGACATGTACTTCCCGGATCTGCACAGCCGGATTACGATCTTCGACGGTCAAGACCGCTTAATCGCGCATCTGGGCGAGGACCAGCAGGCGTATAAGCAGCAAGGCTGGCCGAACCTGCCGAAAGCGTACTACCGCCCGGATCGGTTCAGCTCGCCTCACGGCGTATGTGCCGATGGAAAAGGTAATGTGTTTGTAGCCGAATGGATCGAGGATGGCCGCGTAACGAAGCTAGTTCGATCGAAATAATACGGAATTGGAGCTCTGAAACGGTCATGGATCGTTTCAGAGCTTTTTATTTTGAACGGTGAAAGACCTTTCAGAACAATCGTGAAGCTATAAACCGACGAATAATGCATAGCCCGCTCCGCAGGCAGAATTTATCAGCTGTTCAGTTATTGTCTGGCGATGCTGCTGCTGACACGCCATCTTTTATATTGACAAAGATTTACTCTTCCACTAATGTAAAATCCATAGATTTAGTTAGCCGACTAATTAAAGGTGGTGTCCTTGTGGAAGGTAAGTATAGGGATGGCTTGATTCATATGATGGGTCATATCATGAAGCTTCACCGCCATAATGTCCATATCGTGATTCAAGACGATGTTTATCCCGGCCAGCCGCCTCTGCTGACAAGGCTTCTGGAGCATGACGGGTTAAGTCAGAAGGAGCTCGCCATGAAGATGAATGTCAAGCCGGCCACGCTGACCGTCATGATTAACCGGATGGCCAAGAATGGCTTGGTTGAGCGGCGTTCCGATCCTGCGGACCAGCGCGTATCCAGGGTATATTTGACCGAAAGCGGAAGGAAAGCGGCTGTCGATGTGAAGGAAGCCGTAGAGCGGCTGGAGGAGCGGAGCTTCTCCCGATTCTCCGAGGAAGAGAAGGCAGTTTTCCGGCATATGCTGCAGCGGATCCATGAGGAGCAAGAAGCGTTCCGGCGAGAAAACAGTTGATTCGAAAGTGGAGTGATCATATCCGTGTGGAAATTGCGTTCGTATCTTAAACCTTACCGATGGGCAGCGATATTGGCGCCGCTATTGATGGTCATGGAGGTTTGTATGGACCTTCTCCAGCCTAAGCTGATGGCAGGCATTGTGAACGAAGGCATCATGAATAACAACCTAGGCTACATCTGGGACTCGGGGCTCACGATGATTCTGGTCGCCTTGATCGGGCTCATCGGAGGGGTCGGCTGCACCTATTTCTCCAGTATCGCCTCGCAGCGCTTCGGCGCAGACCTGCGTAACGGCTTATATCAGAAAGTGCAGACGTTCTCATTCGATAATTTGGACAAATTGACGACGGGCTCACTCGTCACGCGGCTGACCGGCGATGTCGTGCAGATGCAGAACCTGGTTCAGATGCTGCTTCGTATGATGGTCCGCGATCCTTCGTTGGCGATCGGAAGCATTGTGATGGCCATCATCATCAGTCCCCGCCTGGCGCTTGTTCTGATTGCGGTTATTCCGATTCTCATTCTGATTATCGTACTCGTCAGCCGGATGGTCATCCCGTTATTCAACCGGATGCAGGGCAAGCTGGACGGGCTGAATACGGTTATGCGGGAGAACTTGTCCGGTATCCGTGTTGTGAAGGCGTTCGTAAGAGCGGCCTTCGAACGGGAGCGATTCGGCAGAGCGAACCGCGATTACTTGGACATCGCGTTGAAAGCGTCCCGTACAGTGGCAATCAGCATGCCGCTAATGATGCTCGTTCTGAATGCCAGCATTGTCGTCGTGCTCTGGTACGGTGGTGCGCAGACCTGGGAATCCGCTCTTCCGATCGGCAATCTGATTGCGTTCCTCAGTTATTTAACCCAACTGCTCTTCTCCCTCCTATCGGTGGGGATGATGCTGATCCAGTTTTCGCGGGCCAAGGCATCGGCAGACCGGATCAATGAGGTGCTCGAAACGGTACCGGGCATGTCGCAGCCAAGCGAAGGGGGAACTGCCGCCATCACAAGCGGGAAGATCGAATTCGATCGGGTATCGTTCGGCTACGGTCTGGAATCCTGCGGCACTTCCTTGGACAACGAGCACGTGCCGGTGCTTAAAGAGATCAGCTTCACGATTCATCCGGGTCAGACCGTAGGTATTCTAGGGGCGACGGGTTCCGGCAAGAGCTCAATGGTCGGTCTTATCCCGCGATTGTATGATCCGACCGAGGGCCGGGTTTCGATCGACGGCACCGATGTCAAAGAGATAGACGCCGTTCATTTGCGCCGTGAGGTCGGAATGGTACTCCAGCAGGCGATCTTGTTCAGCGGGACGATCCGGGACAATATCCGTTTCGGCCAGCCGGATGCTGCGGAAGCCGAGGTTGTGTCTGCGGCCAAAGCGGCAGCCGCGCATGATTTCATCGTCAAGCTTCCGGACGGGTACGATACCGAACTGGGACAGCGGGGCGTCAATCTCTCCGGCGGGCAGAAGCAGCGCATATCGATCGCGCGGGCACTTCTCCTTCGCCCGCGTATCCTTATCCTCGACGACAGTACCAGCGCGGTTGATCCTGCAACGGAAGCGCGCATCCAGCAGTCGCTGAAGGAGCTCATGGCGGAAAGCACCTGTGTCATCATCGCGCAGCGCATCTCTTCCGTAACGGATGCCGACAACATCATCGTTCTCGAGGATGGGGTCATAGCGGCTGCAGGAACACATGAGGAGCTTATTCGTACGAGTCCGGTATATCAGGACATTCACCGCTCTCAGCAGCGCAAGGAGGTGGCGAAACATGGCTGAGCATAAACCTAACGTACCGCATGATGGAGAAGGGAAGAAGATGGAACCGGCGCCGGTTCCGCCGTTGTTCGGCCCGGGACGGGGGAGAGGGACGGCGCCTAAAGTCAGAGCGAAGAACACGGCTGCTGCATTGAAGCGGATCTGGGGCTACTTGAGTCTTCAGAAGAAAGGCCTCGTTGCCGTATTCCTCCTAGTTGCGCTGGGAGCGGGCCTGACATTGACCGGACCTTATCTGATCGGCAAGGCGGTAGACGACTTTATTCTGAAGAAGGATGCCGGCGGTCTGGCCGGCCTATGCGTACTACTATTGGCGGTATATGTAACAGGAAGCGTCGTATCGTATTTGCAGACTTATGTCATGTCAGGGGTTGCTCAGCGTACGGTATGGGAAATGCGGCGGGATCTGTTTGCACATCTGCAAGAGCTGCCGCTCCGGTTCTTCGATCGAACGACGCACGGCGAATTGATGAGCCGGACGACGAACGATATCGATAACGTCTCGGTCACGCTCAATCAGAGCCTGATGCAGCTTATTAACAGCACCTTCATGCTTGTCGGCTCGCTTACATTAATGCTGCTGCTCAACATGTGGCTGACGCTAGTCGCGCTGGTGACGATTCCGCTGGTCATGCTCCTGGCGAAGCAAATCGCCAAACGGACCAAAACCTACTTTAGAGAGCAGCAGCAGTATCTGGGGGAATTGAACGGCTATATTGAGGAGACGATTTCCGGTCAGAAGGTTGTCAAGATGTATAACCGGGAAGCGAAGTCCGCGGAGCGCTTTCAAGCCGTCAATAACAAGCTTGCGCAAGCGGGAACGAAGGCGCAGGTCTTATCGGGCACGATGGGTCCCCTCATGAACATGATGAACCACTTCAGCTTTATTGTGTTGGCTGTAGCGGGCGGATGGCTGGCTTACCGCGGTTATACGACGGTGGGCGTCATCGTCAGCTTTCTTAATTATTCACGCCAGTTCAGCGGACCGGTCAACGAGCTTGCCAACCAGTACAACTTGATTCAGTCCGGCATTGCCGGTGCGGAGCGGGTATTCGAAACGATCGACACGGAGACGGAATTCGCGGGCAATGGAAGGAAGCGGCTGACGGAGACGGCCGCAGGAGAGGTCGTTTTTCAAAATGTTACATTCGGTTACGGCGATGCTCCGATTCTGTCCGACATCTCCTTCACGGCTAAGACGGGCGATATGATTGCTCTTGTCGGACCGACAGGCGCTGGGAAAACAACGATTATCAATCTGCTTACCCGCTTCTATGAAATCGGGGACGGGAGCATTACGATAGACGGGCAGGACATCCGCTCGCTGGATAAACAAAGTCTGCGGAGACAGCTCGGGATCGTGCTGCAGGATGCCTATCTATTCACCGATACGATTCGTGAAAATATCCGTTACGGCAAGCTTGATGCCACCGACGAGCAGATTCGCGCAGCCGCCAAGCTGGCGAATGCGGATGGATTTATAAGCAAGCTGCCGGGCGGCTACGATACGCTCATGTCTTCGGAAGGGGGCAATCTCAGTCATGGCCAGCGGCAGCTCGTTACGATCGCCAGAGCGATTCTTGCCGACCCGGCGATCTTGATCCTGGATGAAGCGACGAGCAGCGTGGATACCCGAACCGAGATGCACATTCAAGAAGCAATGAAGACGCTCATGAAAGGGCGCACCAGCTTCGTGATTGCCCATCGTCTGAGCACGATCCGCGATGCCGATCAAATCCTGGTCATCAATGAAGGCCGCATCATGGAAAGAGGCACTCACGATCAGCTCATGGAGGCGCATGGATTTTACCGCAATCTCGTTGCCAAACAATTTCAGAGTGCCGGCTAGCTCATATCGTCGTATAATCAAGAGAAGCTGTTACGACAGATTTTAATGCCGTTATTCTTGGAGAAAGTTTGGAGAGACATTCATGAATATAAATGTGAGGGTTAATGTTCGCAGCGGCTTACACCGCTTCTGGGACTGGCTGATCGGCCGGACGCTGACGACGCTGGACGGAGATACGCCCTTCTGGCGCAATTCGGTGATCGGCATCTGGGCCGTGTACGCCGCATCGCTTGTCGTTACTGCGCTTGGCATGCCGACCGGGCTGGGCATCATGTTCGATACCTTTACGGCTGGGCTGCTCGGCACAATCGCCATGCTGATCGGAGGAGGAGCCGCCGCTTTTATTTTATCGCTGATGTACGTACCGGTTCCGCGTTTCTTTGCAGGCAGTTTCATCTATTCCGGACTTATTCTATATACGATTCTATATTATGCCGACATGGGATTGTACGTATCTGTGATTCTTGCCGTGATTCTGACGCTCTCGGGTGCATTGCTCGGTCTGATCCTGGCCGCATTTCTACATCCGCGCTGGAGTGCGACGACCAAGCTATCCGCGCTGACGACGGCGGCCGTTCTGCTCCTGGCGTTCGTTATCTTTACGGACAAGGGCAAGGACGATACGGCGATTCCGGCTCTTGCGACGTCCGATACCGCATCTGCTCCGGTCGTTCCGCTGGCGCTGGATAACCCGGCTGCTCCCGGGGCATACGACGTACAGGACTTTACCTATGGGAGCGGGAATGATCGCCACCGCGATGAGTTTGCGCGGGACGCGGATTTGATTTCGGACAGTGTCGACGCTTCCGCCTACATCACCAGGTGGTCTTGGATCCGCTCGTTATTCTGGGGCTTCGACGAGAAAGAGCTTCCGGTTAACGGGCGCGTATGGATGCCGGAGGGCGATGGTCCGTTCCCGCTCGTGCTCATCGTACACGGCAATCACCTTATGGAGCAATTCTCCGATACCGGATATGCCTATCTCGGGGAACTGCTTGCCAGCCGGGGGTTCATCACCGTTTCCGTAGACGAGAATTTTCTCAATTATTCGGTATGGGGCGGAATTCCGAATCAGGACATGAAGGTCCGCGCATGGATGATGCTGAAGCATGTGCAGCAGCTGGCGGATTACAACGAGCAAGAAGAAACGCCGCTATATAACCGCATCGATCTGGACCGGGTGGCCATGATCGGCCATTCCCGCGGAGGACAGGCAGCCGCCATGGCCGCCGACAGCAACAGATGGTTCGCATCGGACGAAACGCTGGAAGGATTGGACGATGTCGGCATACAAGCAGTAGTCGCCATCGCTCCAACGGATAAGCAGGTCGACAAAACATCGGCGGTACTCAAGGACACGTATTATTTGACCATTCAAGGTGCGATGGACGGAGATGTCAACAATTTCTATGGCGACCGTCAATATATGCGGACCTCGTTTCGTTCCGACTCGGACCGGTTCAAAGCGTCCTTGTACATTGGCGAGGCGAATCATAGCCTGTTCAATACGAGCTGGGGCTCGATGGACGACAGTCTGCCGGGCGGGCTGCTGCTCAACCGGGAGATGATGGACCCTGAGGATCAGCGGGAGGCGGCCAAGGTTTACGTTTCCGCTTTTCTGGAGGCGGCATTGAACGGTAATAAGGCCTATGTGGAGTTGTTTCAGGACTACCGAAAGGGCAGTGACTGGCTGCCGGAAGCGACTTACGTGAACCGGTTCGAGAGCGGCCGCTTCACGGATCTGGCCCGTTTCGATGAGGATCGGGATAAAACCGCCGTATCGGGCAAAAGCAAGGTTGAGGCCAAGGGTGTCCAATGGACGGAATCGGATGCGCTTGACCGGGAACGCCAGAGTAAGGGGACGCGTGGCGTCACGCTGGAGTGGGACGAGGGGCAGAGCGGTTCTTACACCATCGCCTTGTCGGATATCTTTCGGAACCGGCTTGCAAGGCACGAGCGGACCGTGTTCAGTTTCTCGCTGGCAAACCTGGAGCGGGATATATGGCAAGAGGGGGCTGAGTTCGTTCCGCATCCGGACGTGGAGGTCGAGCTCGAGACGCTCGATGGATCGCGCGTAACGCTTCCGCTGACGGAGTTTATGCCGGTCGGATCTCCTCCCAGCACCGAGTTTACGATTGCATCGTGGATGGAAAGGCGGATCAAGGACGGGAAGTATAAAGAATCGACCGAGCCTGTGTTTCAAACCTACCGGCTGCCGTTGGAACGTTTCGAGCAGGCCGGATTTTCGCTGCAGGCGAGCGAGCTGGCTGCGGTCACGTTCCATTTGCAGGGCGGACCCGGAAAGATCATGCTGGACGACATCGGCTTTACCGATTAACTATCCTTATCTAATATGGCATCGAATGGTCTTGCTGAGAGCGATGAAACGCTCTGATGCAAGACCATTCCTATATTCCCATTATGGAACGGGGCAAACAAAACACCATTAGCCTTACAGATCCAGTACAGAGACCGGATTCGTAAACGGTTAACGGTGTTTGCGGCTGAATATCTTGCGTATTGCTACTCATGTTTGAACGAGAAACGGGCCTCTTTGCTCGACTTTCGTACATGCAGCTCAGACGGCAGCATTATTTTGCGCCAGCCTGCTGGTGCCTTGTCCTGGATGCGGTCGACAAGCATCTGAATGCCCATATAGCCGAAATCGTAGGCAGGCTGTGCAACGACGGTCATGAACGGGTCGACGACGAAGCCCGCCTCGAGCTCATCGAAGCAGACGACCGACAGATCCTCCGGAACCCGATAGCCCTTGTTCAGAAGAGCCCGAATGGCGCCGAGCGCAAGGAAGTTGTTCGCAGCGAACAGCGCGGTAGGAGGCTCCGGCATCTGCATTAATCGCTCCATGAGCGAATCCGTAACGCCCATGCGGTAATTCGCTTCGGTCAAGTAGTCGGGACGGAGCGGCAGATGATGCAGCTTGTGCGCTTCCTCATAGCCTTCTCTTCTTAACCGCGCGGTCGAGACCGTGGACGCTCCGTTGAGCAGCGCTATGCGGCGGTGGCCAAGCGAGATCAGATGTTCGGTAAGCCGTTTGGCTCCGTCCTTGCTGTCTCCCAGAACCATATCGCATTCGATTCCGGGCACTTCCCGGTCGAGCAGCACGATCGGCAAATCTTGCTTCTTCAGCTTCTGCAGATTCGGCAGGGAATCGTCGCCGGCCGGAGCAAATAATACCCCGTCCACTCTTGCGGACAGGACGGTTTCGATATACTCCTTCTCCTTGTCGATGCTTTCGTCGCTGTTAGCCAGCAGCAGACGGTAACCCAGCTGTCTGGCGGCGTCTTCGGCTCCGCGCGCAAGCGAGGTGTAGAAGGGGTTCGTAATATCGGCAATGAGCAGCGAAAGGATACGCGTCTCCTGTTTGACAAGACTTCGGGCCATAGAATTCGGCACGTAGTTCATCTCTTGCATAATGCTTAATACCCGTTTGCGTGTGTCGGCGCTGATCCGTCCTGTGTTATTGATAACTCTTGAAACCGTCATCGCCGAGCAGCCGGCTTTCTTGGCTATATCATATATGGTCACCATGGGATTTCTCAAACTCCGGTCTGTTTAAGGATATTTCTTGCCTTATCATCATAGCGCAAACTTGACTTGACAGCAATGCGGTCAGCTGTTAGTTTAGAGTTATCGATAACCCTAAGAGGTGATAGTTAATTGGCACATGTCATTGAAACAGGCGCCGACGCGCTGGTTGTAGACCCGAAGGACGACGTTGCTACCGCATTGCGTGATTTAACTGCCGGAGAGACGATCCAATACCGTTCCGGCCATGATGTTGCTAGTGTACATGTATTGAATGATATTCCGTTTGGGCATAAGCTGGCCATCCGCCCGATGGAAGCTGGAACCCATGTCCGCAAGTACGGGGAAGTCATCGGTCAATCCACGATGGCGATTCAATTGGGCGAGCATGTGCACGTTCATAATGTGGAAGGCATTCGAGGCCGCGGCGACCAAGCCGTTCAGGGGAAGGTGACGAACTGATGAACGAGATTCGCATTCAAGGCTATTTACGCCCCAACGGAGATTATGGCATTCGCAATCATCTGCTCATTATTCCGACCGTCATATGCGCGAATCAGGTATGTACACGCATTACGCAGCTCGTACCGGATACCGTTGCGATCCCGCATCAGCACGGCTGCAGCCAAATCGGAGCGGACAAGGACCGGACATTCGCCACGCTGGCGGGAACGGGCAAGAATCCGAATGTCGGCGCGGTATTAATTATTAGCCTCGGCTGCGAAGTCGTAGATCCATATGCGCTCGCTGACGACATCCGCACGACAGGCAAGCGTGTCGAGGTGATCGACATACAAGAAACGGGCGGATCTGTGAAAGCGATTCAACGAGGCGTGGAGCTCGCCCGCGGGATGCGCAATGAGCTTAATCTGCTTGCGCCAGAGACGATTCCGGCTGCCAAGCTGCGCATCGGCGTGAAGTGCGGCGGCTCGGACGCTACCTCCGGCATGGCGTCGAACCCCGCTCTCGGCGTGGCGTCCGACCTGCTGATCGAGCAGGGCGGGACGGTCGTGATCAGCGAGACGACGGAGATTATCGGCGCGGAGCATGTCTTGGCGCAGCGCTGCGCGACACCGGAGGTTGCCGAGCAGCTCTATGCTTTCGTCAACCGGTTCGAACGGGAAGTGGAACGGATGGGGGCGGATATGCGCGGCGGCAATCCAAGCCCTGGCAACATAGCGGGCGGCCTTACGACAATCGAGGAAAAGTCGCTTGGCTGTATTAGCAAATGCGGCACATCGCCGATGATGGGTGCATTCGAATACGCAGATCCGATTCCGGGCCAGGGCCTTTATTTCATGGATTCGCCCGGGAATGACATTGAATGCGTATCGGGTATGGCGGCAAGCGGCGTCCACCTGGTCTGCTTCACGACAGGACGCGGCACGCCGACTGGCGCCGCAGTCGTGCCGGTAGTGAAGATTACGGGCAACAAATTAATGTTCGCGCGCATGTCAGACAACATGGATGTGGACGTCAGCCAGATTCTGGACGGCACCTCGGGCGTCGAACAGGCTGGCGAGCGTATTTGGGATGAAATCGTAGAAGTCGCCAGCGGTAAGCTGACCAAAGCGGAAATTCTCGGACATCAGGAGTTCAGCATTAACCGAATCGGACCGAGCTTGTAATCGGCGAGGGATTAAAGGAGATCGAATCAATGGGCAGACTACAAAATAAAATCGCACTCGTTACCGGGGGCAGCAGAGGCATCGGCGAAGCGATCGTCATCCGTGTCGCTGAAGAAGGGGCGGACATAGCGATTAATTATACATCCGATTCCAGCCGCGTGAAGGCGGAAGCGGTCGCCGAGAAAGTGAAAGCGCTTGGCAAGCGCGCAATCGTCGTGCAGGCGGATGTCGGCAGCAAGGAACAAGTGCTGCGGATGTTTGACGAGGTGGAGAGCCAGCTTGGACATGTCGATATCCTTGTGAACAATGCCGGCATCGCTCCATTCGAATCCTTCATGAAAATTACGGAGGAGACATGGGACCGCACGTACAATACGAACGTGAAATCGATTTTCCTCTGCTCGCAGCGGGCTGCGGCATCCATGAGAGAACGCCGCTCCGGCAAAATCGTCAACGTGCTCTCCACGGCAAGCCTTGTTGTGACGAGCCCGGTCATTCCGCACTACCAGTCCTCGAAAGCGGCCGCCCATATGTTGACAAAAGGGATGGCGATCGAGCTGGGACCATTCAACATTAATGTCAACGCGGTCGGACCAAGCACGGTAGATACGGATATGTGTACCGATTACCTTGGCGACGACGAAATCCGCCGCAAGGAAATTGAAGCCAATCCGATGAAGCGGCTGGGCACGGCGCGGCAAATTGGAGATGCGGTCGTCTTCCTGGCTTCCGAAGAAGCGATGCAGGTAAACGGACATCTCTTGATGGTAGACGGAGGCTTGACTGTGAAAGCGGCTCAGCCTCAAGACGAATTGGAACGGTAATGAGTTGTCTCAAATGTATTTGAACAGATGCCGGCTTCCGGATGTATTTATATCGGAGCTGGCTTTTTTTTGTATTTTCTGGCGACCGCAGCTAAAGCCGCAGAGAGGTTCACAGCAATCGAGCCTGCTCTATAACATCAGGGACCAAATGAGAAGGGTCAGCTCGATGGAACCGCTGAACATGCAGCGGTTCGTAGCGCATTGTAACGAGCAGGCGAAGACCGTGCTCCTGCCGTCTGTCAGAACGACGACAAGAACGTGGAAACAGAACGGAGAGCCGCAGCTGACGGAAGAGATTGACGGCTTGTTCGCCTTCAAGCTGAAGGAGCAGAGTACATTCATCCCAGTCGACAACGTCGAAGGTATGCGATGGCTCAATCCCGTTTTTAAACGGATATCGTGCTGAAGCACTTCGGCGGGTTTATTCTCAATAATTTATTACCCGTTAGCCGTGCAGTCTGACAGTGTTTGTGCGTTTCTCCCGGTACAACCGAACGGACAACCTGTCGCCTCTTCGAATAAGATATTCTATCTTACATGAGGAGGGTTGTCGCCGTGATGCATTTTATTACTTGCTCGGCAGCTGCAGTAATAGGCTCGATTCTCGCATTTTCATTCGGAATCTGGCCGGAATCGTTAACACTGCTTCTAGCTGCAATGGGAATCGATTACGTGACGGGCGTTATCGCAGCCATTAGGGAGAAGAAGGGACTGAGCAGCGAAGTCGGCTCATGGGGACTGGCGAAGAAAGGGCTTATGCTGCTTGTCATTATCCTCGCGCATCGGATCGACATGCTGTTAGTGTCCGATGATATGGTGATGGGAGCCTCGATCTACTTTTACCTGGCCAACGAGCTGATTTCCATTACCGAAAATTTGGGCCGCAGCGGCGTTCCGCTGCCGGACCGCCTTCGCGAATTCATAGAGGTGCTTAAAAAAAAGAAATCGTGACCATGAGAGGTTGCAACGGCCATCCTCATCCGTTATAATGAGAACAAATGTTCTTATTTTGGAGGGTTGTATATGGCCGTGGATATGAATACCCAGCCGCCTGTACAGATTGGTAAAGAGCTGGAGCTTGTGAAACGGTACGTCCTGCTTGGGATGACAATGCGGATTCTGAATCATGATATTCGAGTTGTCGGAGCATCTCCCACTAAGCTTCCGCGTCTATACGAATCGATGCTCAGAGGGCTTCAGGACCGGGTTCTGCTGGAGCTTGCCGCGCTTCGCAAGCAGTTCCGCGAAAGCGGTATCCGCATATACGACGAGACGGCCGGGACGGACGGATTAACGGCCCGTTATCTGTGCCGGGGCTATGAACACTCATTCTCCCTGATTTGGAGCTACGTCCGTTCGGAAGCGGAACGGATGCTCAAATCGCATTTGAAAGGTTGAAACGTTCATCAATTTGTCAAATAAACAAAAAAAGTTCACAGGTTTGACTAGTTTAAGGTTGAGATAATCGGACCATCTTAGGTAATATAGGAAGTAGACATTTTGATGACAAAGGGGAGCAAGCAGTAATGTACAAGTGGATTATGTTCGTCGTGTTTGCAGCGGCTTCGATTTTGGGCATTTATTTGGTGACGAACGAACTTCCTGGGAAACCGGTTGATGAAGCGGCATCATTGCCACCAGGCGTAACGCTGCTTAAAGTGGAAGCCAACGCGGATTTCACATTCGGAGAGAAAGAATATAGGGTGAAGAAGGGCGACAAGGTTAAGCTGAAGCTTGTGAATAAGAGCGGCGTGCACGGTCTGGCCATCCCGGATCTGGGCATCGATCTTAAAGACGACAAGATGGAGCAAGAAGTAACCTTTGATGAAGCCGGTACTTTCGAAATGCACTGTTCCGTTGGCTGCGGTGTCGGTCACGGGGATATGAAATCCGTTATTATCGTGGAATAAACAAGGAAGGAGCCTGATTGAAGGGCTCCTTTTTTGACTTAGCCGCCATTTTCATGATAGCCGGGCACATGGAGCTATTCTTGACGCTTTAGTAAGAACGTCTCCGCTGACGGCTTTTGGCAATCATCCGATCGCAGATGTACCCGATTAACGCCCACGAGGCGACGGTAAGAACGTACATCAGCAGCACATTCACTTGATGTACGTCGATGAAGAACTCCACGAACCATGCCGGGACGCTTAACATGAAGAACACCATATTGTGCGGGTCGAATCCCGAATAATTATAAAGGCACAGAGCCAGTCCGAAGAGCGTGGCGACGATCGTTACCGGATAGCGCATTTGTTTGCGATTCCCCTTTACTGAAGATTGCCGAGTAACAGCAGCTTAGGTTATTATGTGACAAAAGGACGTTCATCATGCGGACGCATGGAAGTATGTCCGCTGGACGAGCCATACTTATGAAAACCAAAAAGGAGCGACGAACTGACATGATTACACACATCGTAATGTTCAAACTGAAAGACAACAGTCCTGAGAAGGTAGCCCAAACGGTACAGGTGCTCCGGAATATGGAAGGCAAGATTGACGAACTTATTTCCATCGAGGTCGGAACCGACATTCTGCACTCGGAACGCTCATACGATATAGCGCTCGTAACCAAATTCGAATCGATGGAGGCGCTATCAGCCTATCAAGTGCATCCGGAACATCAAAAAGTAATCGAGCATATGTCGCAGGTGCGCGAAGCGTCTGTCAGCGTTGATTACGAGAGCTAGGCGGTAGCGACTCATGCGTGATGTCTATGAAATGCTGTTTTATTTGCTCGTTATTATCATCAGTTGTATTGTAATGACCATGTGGCTTAAGCGCAAAGCCAAGAAAAAGAAGTCTTAGTATATAAGAGGCAGGTGTCTTAGCGAGTGTACTATGTAAATCGCGAACAAATATCGATTCGGCTGGCGGTCATTCCAGACATCGCCGAGGCGTTAACCACGCTTGCCAAGTCTTGGAACGGCAGCTTGCTGCAGGGCTTGTCTCAGGAACGGGCGCTGCACTTGGCGGTTGAAACGGTCACCGATGTCGGGAGCTACCTTATTGACGGATTTATTATGAGGGATGCGAGCAGTTATGAAGATATCATCGAGATCATCGCCGGCGAGAACGTATTTCCCGAACCGTTAAAGGTGACGCTGCTGGAGCTCGTTCGGCTGCGCCGTCCTCTGGTGCAGGATTATTACGAATGGACACGTGAAGCGCTGCATCCGCTGACGCAGGTGCTGCCTGAGACGCTGTCCGCCTTCAAGTCCGCAGTAGAAGCCTATTTGCTGCAGGAGTTGGGCGAGGAGCGGCCATCATAGGCGGCTTTCGCGGACAGGTACCGCCATTTGTCGATTTACGAACCCTTCAAAATAGGATACAATTGTCCTATTAATAAGCCATGCAAAGAGGCGCAAGGTGGTGATGGGTTTGAAACGATTAGGTGAAACGTTCACGAGCGAACCGTTTGTTCGGCAGGAAGGATCGACGAGACACACGATACTGCTGCTGCTGAAGACAAAGGGCCAGATGAATGCCGGCGAGCTGGCGAAAGAGCTGCAAATAACCGAAATGGCCGTCCGCAGACATCTGAATACGCTGGAACGCGACCTACTCATTCGACCCACTGTCGTTCGGCAGGCAATGGGAAGACCGACGCATATGTACGGTTTAACAGACCAGGCGGAACGAATGTTTCCACAGAACTATAAGGTGCTTACCCTTGATTTCCTGCATCAATTGTCCGCTGATGCCGATACGGCTGAGCTCGTCGATCATCTGTTCACGGGTCGCAAACAAAAGCTGCTGGAGCGGTATGCGTCCAGGATGGAAGGGAAGAATCTGGGCGAGAAAGTGGAGGAGCTGGCCGCTATTCAGAATGACGGCGGCTATATGGTTAAGCTGGAGGCCCATGAAGATACGTTCGTTCTACATGAATATAACTGTCCGATCGCCCAAGTTGCGATGCATTACCAGCAAGCTTGCCGCTGCGAATTAGCGTTGTTCGAAGAGCTGCTGGACGCGAAGGTCGAACGAACCGAATGTTTGGCCAAGGGCGGAGGAAAGTGCAGCTACGTAATCCAAGATATCTGAATCATACCAATAAGATAAGGCTGACCGTAAAGCGGAGTAATTCGCTATATGGTCAGCCTTTTCTATCGAATAGGGGCCGCCGGAAAATTTAAATCGGCATCGGTTGTGTCAGGTCAAGCCCATGCTGCTTATAATGTCAATACGAATTGGGCATTCGTCTAGAGGACATTCGGAAGGGGGAACAGGGGATGATAACAATTTGGCTTCAGGCGGCGTTTGTCGCGGCATTCGTCATGCTGGTTGGCGGCGTGCTGCTGTGGTTAAGAGCGGCTGACCGCAAGCTTGCCCGATTAATGGAGTCAGCGGAAGCGCTCCAGCAAAGCACCGGGGAGATGACTGCACAGGTATGCAGTCTCGTGGGGCCGGCGGCTGATACGATTCGGACTGTGCAGCGGCAGCTGGAAGGAACGGCACGGCTATTCGATGCTGCCAGAAGCATAGGTGAATCGGCCGAACAAGTGTCGGCAACCGTAAACCGGTTGTCCGCCGCGTTATCCGAACACGCGATCAATCACACGGAGCATGGCGGTAAATACCGGAAACAGATCGCAGAGGCGCTGGATATCGCTGAAGTCGGCTATGCGGCCTGGCAATTTTGGCAATCGAAGCGAAAAGAAACCCGTTCCTCTGCATGTTCCAAGTATGACGAAGGGCACGATACTACAGAATGACAACCAGACTCCTGCGCGAGACCGGCCTGGATCGATGAAGGCGACGAGGAACCAATAACTGCTCCGCGCAAGATGAGTCTAATTAATGGTTGCAGATAAGGAGAGATCGATGATGGCAAACCGAAATTCAACGAAAAGCTTCTTGTTTGGCGCATTGGCAGGAGGAATTATCGGCTCTGTGACCGCACTTCTGCTTGCGCCAAAACCTGGCCGCGAGCTTCGGCAGGATATTGCTGACGGTGCGCAACAGGTCGGTGAGACGACTGTGAGGATTGCAGGACAGGTGGGAGAGACGACGAGCCGGATTGTGAAGCAGGTCGGCAGCGGCGCATCTCAAGCTGCCGTGAAAGCGAAGGATGCGGCAGGCAGCATAATCGGCACGGTGCGCAGCTGGCGCGGCGGAGCGGACGAGGAAGATTCGCAAACACTGGTCAGCTTGAATGCCATCGAAGAAACAGTCGAACTGTCCGAGGATAACCAGAAGGAAGAGACGGAGCTGCAGCTAACGACTTAATTGGAACTGGCAAGTAAGGCGATGCTATCAGGAGGCATTGCCTTTTTCTCTTTCTTCCGGATCATCACAAAAAATGGCATACCGCTGACGAGGATTAATCGTTCAGCTTGGACGCCGCTTGCGCGATACGTTCGAATGAGCCGATGAAGGCTTCGCGGTCCTCGATATCCGACTCATGGAAGAGCCGGGATAGAATCGAATGGTATTGCTGACGGACCTTGAAGATCGCATGCTTCCCGCTTTCCGTTAATTGCAACTGGATGACTCTCCGGTCATTCGCGTCAGGATTTCGTTCCACGAACCCATTCTGGACAAGCCGTTCAATCATGACCGTGATCGCACTCGGCTTCACTTCCATCCGTTCAGCAAGCTGAGAGGTTGTAGCGTGCCCCTTTTCCATAATCAGCTTCAGGATGTAGCATTGCGGTCCTGTTAATCCCTCCTCGAGCTGCTGTGTGATCACGCCATTGAGCTTGCGGTTGATCAGAGAGAACGCGCGTTGAAACCGCTCCGAGTAGGCAATATTCATAAGTTCCTCGTTATCCTCTGCATAATGTTCAGTCATTTAGTTAAACACCTCTTAAGAATGATTATGGGCCGGGCAAAGCATCTGTTGATTCAGACGGTATTCTGTTGGAGATACGCCGAAGCATTTACGAAACTGCTTCGAGAAATAGGAAGGGTCCGCATACCCGATAGACGATGCAATATGATCGATCGATAGATGGCTGCTTCCCGTGAGCAGATCGACGGCCCGTTCCATTCGAATCTTCAGCAGAAACTTCATCGGCGACAGCCCGGTTGCCTGTTTAAACATTCTTGACAGATGCATGCGGTGATATCCTAATGTACGGGACAAATCTTCAATGGAAACCGGCTGGGCGTACTGCAGGGATAGCAATCGAATGGCCTGCTGAATTTGCCGCTCGATGTCGGGTACGGTCTCAAGTGTATCGAAGGCCAGCTTCTCCGTATTATCGGAACCGAATTCCTTCAGCAGAAGCCGAAGCAATCCGCTGGCCTCAAGGTCGGATAGCTCCGGATAATCGGAGCCCTGAAACGCTCGCTCCAGATCCCTGTACAGGCGGGTGACGGTCCGCAGATTGCGTACGCAGACGACCGGCTCGGACGGTGTAATTCCTATTCTGCCCAGAAGCGGCTGAGCCAATGGACCTTTGAATGCTACCCACCTGTAGGACCAGGGTGATGTACGATCCGCTGCATAGGTAAAGAGCACTTCAGGGAAGATGATGAACGTATCTCCCTGCTTGCAGTCATAACGCTTGCCTTCAATTTCAAAGGTGCCGTATCCGGACATGACGGTATGCACCAGGTAGTAGTCGTGTACGGCCGGTCCGATTTGATGGGAGGGGAGAGGCTTCGCTTGCCCGCTGAACAGTACGGACAGCTCCCCTTGTGCAGGTAATGTGTTGACACCGATTTTGAAGTAGACATGATCCAGCATGGCGCAATAATCCTCCACCAAATGAATAATAGATTAGGTAAGACGATCGACAGGTTATCTTAAGCCTATCCGATAAAACTACAAATGTACATATGCAACTCACTTTTTCGCCTAGTCGCCTTCCCTTCTCTTCCCTTATATTTAGGTCATGTTAACCGCTTACTTGCGGTGCAATGACGAGGAGGATGAAGATGTCCAAGATTACGTTCATCGGTGCAGGAAGTTCCGTTTTTGCGAAAAATGTCTTAGGTGACTGCATGCTGACCCCTGCGCTGCAAGGGTTCGAAATCGCGCTTTACGATATTAATCCCGAGCGCCTGAAAGAATCGGAAACGATGCTCAGAAACATTCATAGAACGAGCGAAAGCTCTTGCGTGATAAAAGCTTATAGCGACCGCAAGGAAGCGCTTCGCGGCGCCAAATATATCATTAACGCCATCCAAGTCGGCGGCTATGATCCTTGTACGATTACAGACTTTGAAATTCCGAAGAAATACGGTCTTCGCCAAACGATTGCCGATACGGTCGGCATCGGAGGGTTGTTCCGGAATTTGCGCACCATTCCGGTTATGCTGGATTTCGCCAGCGATATCCGTGAAGTCTGTCCGGATGCGCTATTCCTCAATTATACGAACCCGATGGCCGTGCTGACGAACGTGATGAACACCTACGGCGGCGTAGAAACCGTAGGCCTGTGCCATAGCGTTCAAGTGTGCGTACAAGGTCTGTTCGACAACCTGGGCATGGATAGAACAGGCGTCAAATCCAAGATCGCAGGCATTAACCATATGGCTTGGCTGCTCGAAGTTTCCAAGGACGGGGTGGACCTCTATCCGGAGATCAAGCGCCGCGCCAAGGAGAAACAGAAGGAACAACATTGGGATATGGTCCGCCTCGAGATGATGCTCAAATTCGGCTATTATATTACGGAATCTTCCGAGCATAATGCGGAGTACCACCCCTACTTCATTAAACGCAACTATCCGGAGCTTATCGAACGGTTTAACATTCCGCTGGACGAGTATCCGCGGCGCTGTGTGAACCAGATTGCCGACTGGAACAACCGCAGGGAAGCGCTCATTAACAACGCGGAGCTTACCCACGAGCGTACGCATGAGTATGCTTCCTATATTCTGGAGGCCATTGAGACGAACGTACCGTTCAAAATCGGCGGCAATGTCATGAACACCGGCGGACTCATTTCGAACCTGCCTCGCGAGGCTTGCGTCGAGGTGCCATGTCTTGTTGACCGTTCCGGCGTGAACCCTACGTATGTTGGCGCGCTTCCGCCGCAGCTGGCTGCGTTGAACCGGACGAATATCAATACGCAGCTCTTGACGATTGAAGCGGCGATCACGCGCAAGCGCGAGCATATTTATCATGCTGCAATGCTGGATCCGCACACGGCTGCAGAGCTGTCGATGGACGACATCGTAGCGATGTGCGACGATTTGATCGAAGCGCATGGCGACTGGCTGCCAAAGTATAACTAAATCGTTCGAAGTAGACAAGCTGTTACGGTCAAGAGGACCGGCAGCTTGTTTTTTTTCGAGCTACAAAGTTAATAGATAATGAGGCGAAAACCACCGGGTGCAACCTTAAAGCTATTTGAGTCGTCTAGTCTATATAATCGGAACGAAGTAAGGAAGCGGAATGGGGAAGAATCATTGCAGTGACCATTATCTGGAGGAGAGCATATGAAAAAGAACAGCCGGGTCGCAATTACAGCATTTGCCGCAGCAATGATGGTAACGGGAGCGGCCAGCTTCGCATATGCAGGCGGTCAACCAAGCAAGCAAGTCGCAAACGTACAGTTAGGGAAACCATCGTTTGACCATATTCTTTCTGTGAATGGAATGCAGCTGGCCGATGCTGGCTATTTGAATAAAGACGCGAAGACCGTCATGCTTCCGCTGCGTGCGCTGGCGACGGCATTGGGCTATAACGTTACGTGGAACGCGAAGACGGGATCCGTAGAGCTCGTTAACGGCCCGCAGTGGACAAGCTTGAAGCCCGGCGTGGACCGTTATTCGTTCGCCAAGAAGCATATCGAGCTGGGCATCGCCCCGGAGGCCAGGACCAACGGCAAGGTTTATGTGCCGGATACGTTCGCATCGCTTGTATTACATGCAGTGGTAGACCGCAAAGACAATCAGGTTACGATTACAACCCCGGAAGAGGAGGAGTCGATGACGACGGAAGGGATCGTCACCGGCATTCAGATCAAGGACGGCAAAGGTCAAATCCATATCAACGGAACTGCTGCGAAGGGTTTGATCCTGAATATCGGCGAGAAGTCCAAGATCTCGGACGTGAACGGCAAAGAGGTGAAGTGGAGCGATCTGCTGCTGGGCATGCGTGTCCAAGCTGTACACACTTCGGAAGCTACCGACAGCTTGCCGCCTCAGGCGCTGCTGTACGAACTGAAGGTGAAGACGCGTACAGAAGCAGCTCAGATGCTGGCGACAGCAGGCAGGATCGAGGCAGTGTCGACATCGAAAGAAGGCGTGCTATCGATCGTTGTGAAGGGCGAGGCGCTTAGTGAAGATTCGCAGCGTGAAGTGAACCTTCGGATCGGGAGGGATGCTGTCATCGAGACGATAAACGGCGATAAAGCGGACGCCGCGATGCTGGTGAAAGGGGCGCGCGTTATCGGATTCCATGGTCCTGAATTGACGAAGAGCTTGCCGCCAATCGGTCTTGCATGGAAAATCGTCATCCAACCGGATGCATAGACATTGCAATAATGTGCAATAGTACGGCCCATCAAAGATTATGGGAGCCGAACCTCGTTAGAGGTACCGGCTCTTTTCCGTTCATACGACAATCGGTGAATCTTTGACGTTGATACAGGTACATTTCAATGCGAGTCATCATATTCTATTGAAGTTTGAAGTTCTGACAAAACGTTCTAGAAAGCGGTGTGTGTGTGCAACAACCGATAGCAGTACTGGATTCCGGCGTAGGCGGCCTGACCGTCGTGAAGGAGGTTTTGCGCCAGCTTCCGCGAGAGAAGGTTATTTACTTCGGCGATACGGCCAGAACTCCATATGGACCGAGGCCAGCGGAAGAAGTCGTTCGTTTCACACGGGAAATCGTCGATTATTTGATTCAATACCGTCCTAAAATGGTCGTTATCGCGTGCAATACAGCAACAGCGGTTGCGCTGGAAGATATTTGCTCCCTCGTGGATGTGCCGGTCGTTGGGGTCATTCAACCTGGCGCGAGAGCGGCAATCGGCCGGACCCAGACGGGAGTTATCGGTGTAATCGGAACCGAAGGCACCATTCGAAGCGGTGCATACGAGCAAGTATTGAAGGAGCTTTCACCGCATATAAAAGTGATAAGCGAAGCCTGTCCGGCGTTCGTGCCCCTGGTCGAGAAGGGGAATTTCCGCTCCGCGGAAACGCTGCAGACGGTTCACAGGGAGCTCGACCATCTAAGAGGTTATCAAATTGACACGCTTATTCTGGGCTGCACGCACTATCCATTCCTATCGGACACGATATCCGAAGTCATGGGCCATAATGTGGCGTTGATCAGCTCGGCAGACGAAACGGCTAGGGAGATCAGCGCGATTCTCCATGACAAGAACAAGCTGGCGCTTAATGAAGACCTTCCTGTCCATCAGTTTCTGTGCAGCGGAGATCCGCGTATATTCAAGCGCATTGCAGAGCAGTGGCTCGGCGAGCAGATCGAGCTGACGCCGGTTGTCTGGCAGGTCCCGCAAATCGGATAAAGACGAACCATACAGAGCGCCAGGCTCCCTGCCGGGAGTAAGCGCTCTTTATTGTGTTTGTCCCTTGTCATGCAGCTTGAATGGCGCGCATACCTTGTGACTATATAGCTAAGGAGGTCGGCCATGCATCCTTATATGGTTCAGAGCGGTGACACGCTGCTGCGCATTGCCAGGCGGTTCGATATAAACGTTCATGCCCTGCTTGCCGCAAATCCGGCTCTTTCATCGATGACGCCGATGGTGCCCGGCATTCTTCTTGCCATTCCGTATGGAACAGAGTCGATCTATTGCATTCAACCGGGAGATACCATTATCGGTCTTGCGGACCGGTTCGGCTGCACGATTCAAGCGCTATCGGCGGCTAATCCCCACCTTGACCTGAAGCGGCTCGTGCCCGGCCAGCTGTTGAACATCCATGGGAGGGCAAGGAAGCGCATTATAGACGCAAGAGCCGAATACGGCCACAGAGAGCTTCAGAGGGATATCGCCCTGCTGGAGCGCGAATATCCGTTCATTCACGTCAGAGCAATAGGGGAGAGTGTGCTGGGTAAGCCGATCATGGCCATTAAACTGGGTGAGGGACCGATCAAGGTACATATGAACGCAGCCATGCACGCGAATGAATGGATTACGGCACCGTTGTTGATGACGTTCGTGGAGGATGCAGCATCGGCATGCCATAAAGGCGATAAGCTTTGCGAATTGGATATCCGTGCCTTGCTCAAGAAGGTAACGGTCTGGTTTGTTCCGATTGTCAATCCGGATGGCGTTGAAC
The DNA here is from genome assembly GCF_024734895.1 of Paenibacillus spongiae. Classification (NCBI taxonomy): domain Bacteria; kingdom Bacillati; phylum Bacillota; class Bacilli; order Caryophanales; family Paenibacillaceae; genus Paenibacillus; species Paenibacillus spongiae. The sequence goes on along the minus strand of NZ_CP091430.1, from coordinate 4,972,740 downwards.
TTGCACAAGAGGGGCTTCATCCAGGGCATCCGAACTATTCGGAGTTACTCCGCTGGAATCGCGGATCGACACGATTTACGAAGTGGAAGGCCAATGCCCGCGGTGTCGACTTGAACGATCAATTCCCCGCTTTCTGGGATCAAGAGGTAGAACGCCGCGACGTGCACGGACCCGGACCGCGGGATTACCCCGGGCATGCGCCGCTTAGCGAGCCCGAGGCAAGAGCACTCGCAGATTTCACCCGCGATGAGTGCTTCGATCTCGCGGTTGCCCTGCATACGCAAGGGCAGGAAATCTATTGGAATTACCGCGGCTACGAGCCGGAAGGAGCGGTGAACATCGTCAAGCTGCTGGCTCAGGCGAGCGGCTACAGGCCCGTTAAACTGAAAGGCAGCGATGCAGGCTATAAGGACTGGTTTATTTATGAATTCCGCAAGCCGGGCTTTACGGTTGAGATCGGCAATGGGGTCAACCCGCTGCCGCTCGATTCTTTTTACGATTTGTACGACGAGGTCCGTCCGCTTCTGCTTACGGCAATGGAAGCGGCAGGGCAAGTCTGAGAGTCATCGAAGGCCTATGTGATGCGAAGCCTCCCTGTATGATATAATAAGAGCAACAAAGGAGGCTTCCTCATGCGGAAATTACTATCACTGAAGCATTGGCGTCACGTGTTTGTCCGGATCTTCCGGCTTCTTGCCGCTAAGGAAGTGCGGCTGGTGGACAAGCTTGTCTACGTCGTTCCCGTATTGCTGTATTGGGTGCTTCCCGATGTGCTGCCGTTTCTCCCCATCGACGATATTGCGGTTACTATGCTTGCCGCGGAATGGTACACGAGGTACATGGAACGCAAATATGGCGGACAATCTCGATAATTCTCACATGATTATAAGTTGAACATTGCGCCGCCTTTCTTTACAATAAGAAGCATCGATGAAAGCATATTGATAAAGACTTAAGGGAGATGGACATATGAATTGCAGAATATCACGTAACGCTGCAAAGATGCTGCAAACGGAGCTGGACAAGCCCGAGAATGAAGGCAAATACTTGCGGGTATACATTACGCATTCGCACGGAGACCACGCCCACTATGGATTAGGCATCGATGATGCCGGCGAGAAGGACGAATTGGTCGAAACCGATAAGGGCATTAAAGTACTGCTGGAGAAAGGCGTGGATCTGCTCGACGGTGTGCGGATCGATTACTTCTATGTGCCGGAAGAAGGCTTCGCCATTACGAATCCTGCCAAGGGCAATCACGGCGATCATTAATAGGACAGGCCGTGCAGACACGATTTCAGACAGATATAGAGAAAACCCGCCGGAGCTTCGGCGGGTTTTCTCTATATGCAAATCCGGTTGACAGGCGGCCATTTGCAGCCCAGCCTCTAGACTCTGAAGCGGCTGCCCGTCGTCCTCTAAGGCTTTTGCTGTTTCCTGAACTCCCGGATCAAGTCATACTTAATGACGAGATCGGACATATTGATTTCGGTTCGGGCTTCCTCGCCTCCGCCTGTACAAGCGTTCAAATCCAGTTTCTCGCCCGTGTCCGCACTTAGACATTGGCTGTTGGCTTCGATTCCGTCAGGAGAAGGCTTATACCATACGCTGCCATCCGTGTAAGAGCCGTTCCGGAAGACGACCTTCTTGCCTTCCAGAGGCTTCTCGATAATGAGCGGCGTTCCGATCATGTACTTATCCGCGGTGCTAATTCCGAGCAGGTGCAGGATCGTCGGCGCGATGTCTAATTGACCGCCTACCTCCTTACGGATACCGGCATTCGCGCTGTCCGGCAGGTGAACGACGAATGGAATTTGTTTTAATATTTGCTGCCTGTCCATATCGGTGAGCGGCTTGCCCAGAAATTTCTCGAACGGCTCCCAATCATTAATCGAGTTATCATGATCCCCGTAGAAGAGGAAGATGGAGTTATCCCACAGCCCTTCCTTCTTAAGCCGTTCGATCATAAGCCCCAGAGCGCTGTCGACATAGTGAACGGACTGCAAATAATCGCCGAATATCGTGCCCTGCATATCGCCGACGTTAAGCTTCTGATAGCTTGCCGGCAGCGAATAAGGGTGATGGCTCGATAAGGAGATCAAGAACGAATAGAACGGCTGCTTCTCCTTGGTCATCGCGTCAACGGACTGCTGGAAGAATGATTCATCCCCAAGCGACCAGCCAAGCGGTTCGTCCATCTGGAAATCTTTCTTGTTGTAGAAGTAGTCGTACTGCATGTTGGCATACATATTGTTACGGTTCCAGAACCCGCCCTCGTACGCATGGAATACCGCTGCCGCATACCCCTCGTCCTTAAGCGTGGCAGGCAGGCTGTCGAATTGATTATGCGCGTTGGTAATAAAGACCGAGCCTGACTGCAGAGGCTGCAGCGATATGTTGGCCGCCAAATCGGCATCCGAGGTGCGACCCTGCGACGTTTGATGATAGAACCGATTGAAATAGACGCTCTCGCCGATCAGCTTGTTCATATTCGGCGTGACTTCTTGTCCGTTAATTTTCTGCCCGATAACGAAGTTCTGGAAGGCTTCAAGCTGAATGAGAATGACGTTGCTTCCCTTGTACTTGCCGAACAGCTTGTCGGATTCGAGCTGCTTCCGGACGCTGCCGCGTTCTTCGAACCAATTCTTCGCGGCCGCCGCTTCCTCGGCAGGCGCTTCGCCGCTTTGGAACCAATGCTGATTCGCATACCGGTAAACATCATAGCCGTGAAAGCCGAGCACGCCGGTAACATTATAGAGCGACATATTCCACCAGTTGCCGACGAACAAGCCCGACGCCCATGTCTTCTTCGCGATGTTGACCGGTACGAATACGAGTGCGATCCCGGCCGCGAAGACGATCAAGCTGAGAGAGAGGCGGGTTATGACCTTCCGCCATCGGTTGCGCGGGACGAAGGAAAGCGTCGAGCGGACCGGTTTCTTGAACCGGAACAGCACATAGAACGCTAGCGGAATTAGGATCAACCAGTCCACGAAAAACCAGATATCCACCGGCTTCATCAGAGAGCCGATGCTTTCGCCGAGCGAGCCGACTTGGCCGGCTTGCGTTAAGACCGGTACCGTAATTAAATCCTGAAAGTAACGATAATAAACCAAATCTGCATAGATGACGAAGGTGAGGATCAGATCCAGCAGGATAAGCGCGATAATCCGGCCCCGTTTCGGAAGCCATATCGTCCAGAAGGATACAAGCGCCAATGTGCCGATGGCGATAATAAAGTCGTCTACACCCATCTTCATGTACGGAACGTTAACGTAACGGTCGAACATGTACAGTTTAATCAGCATGACGACAAAGAACAGCGGCAACTCGATTGAACTCAGCCGTTTAAATACGCCCCGGGGGGCGTTTTGCAACGGTCCAGCCATATGAAGTCAATTCCTTTCTCTGTTTACAAAAAGTAAATAAACGTCTTATCCCATTATAGTCTACTCCATGATCAATTCAAGTTTCTGCGGACGAATCATCCGCGTGAAAATGGAGGCAATGGTCCGAAATATTGGTAGTAGGCGCATTCGATCCGTCCATTGAACAGCTTGCGTTTCTTATCCGCTGAACGGCCGAAATATTGCTCGAGCGACTTGGACGGGCTCAGTGCGAAGAATGACCATGTCGGCAGGAACAAGGCGGCATACCCGAGCTGGCGCAGCGCCTTCTCCGCTTCGGTCTCGTCGCCCAGACGGGTCCCATAGGGAGGATTCGTAATGATACAGCCGTAATCGCCCTCCGGTTTTACCTTGGCTACAGGCAAAACGCTAAGCTTGATATCGCGGGCGAATCCGGCTTTCTTCACGGCGGCTTCCGCTACCTCAATAGCGCTCGGGTCGATATCGGAGCCTGCGATCGCAAGCGGGATATCGTCCTTGACCGCGTCGAACGCTTCCTCGCGTGCTGCTTCCCACAGCTCGGCAGGAATGACCGGCCATCCTTCGCTGTTGAACGTACGTCGGAGCCCAGGAGCGATATTCCAGCCGATCATGGCGGCTTCGATCGGGATGGTTCCCGAACCGCAGAACGGATCGTACAGCGGGCGCTCAGGCCGCCAGCGACTTAGCAGAATCATGGCGGCCGCCATCGTTTCCTTAAGCGGAGCCTCGGTCACAAGCTTGCGGTAGCCGCGCTTATGCAGTCCCGGGCCTGTCGTATCGAGCGTTATTAATGCGATGTCGTCGCGAAGCCACACTTCAATGACGTATCGCTGCCCATCCTCCGGGAACCACTCCGTCCCGTAGGCGCTCTTCATCTTCTCGACAACGGCTTTCTTGACGATGCTCTGACAAGCGGGAACGCTTGTAAGCTGGGATTTATGCGATCTGCCCTCAACCGGGAATTCGCCGTCTTCCGGAATCCATTCCGGCCACTCGATCGCCTTGGTGCCTTCGAATAATTCATCGAAGGTGGTCGCCGGGAACTCACCCATCTTGATCAGAACGCGGTCCGAGGTGCGGAGCCATAAATTCGCGCGGCAAATATCCGCCAGCCCTCCCGTGAACGTCACCCGCCCGTTCTCCACTTTGGTTTCCGTATAGCCAAGGTCCTTCAATTCTCGCGCCACGACGGCTTCAAGACCCATAGGGGCTGTGGCGATTAGTTGCAAATTATTCATGAATATCACTCCGCTTCCGCTATCTCCGGTTGTATCCGGTCCCTTAAAATCATACAATCAAGTATAGGACAAACGCCGGATGAATTACAATCCGTCAAGAATGGGAGGGGCATGGATGTCAGCAGAACAGTACATCGAAGGCTTGTTAGGGGAGGATGTGGATTTAGCGCGCGTCATGGAGACGATCCGCAGTCATGGGATGCCGGAGATATCGATTGCGCCCGGTTACGGGAAGCTGTTAACGATGCTGGTTCGCATGTCGCGGGCGGAGAACGTTCTGGAAATAGGGGCGTTAGGGGGCTACAGCGGAATCTGTCTGGCCAGGGGCCTCGCGGAAGGCGGGCGTCTAACGTCGCTGGAGCTGGTTCAGGAATTCGCGGTTGTGGCCAGGGACAACCTGGAGGCCGCCGGGTTCGGTTCGATCGTCGACTACAAGATCGGAGACGCCAAGGAAAGCTTGGCGAAGCTGGCGGAAGAGGGACGCACCTTCGACTTCTTCTTTATCGACGCCGATAAGGAAAGCTACCCGGTTTATCTGGATTGGGCGCTCCGCCTGGCCAAGCCGGGGGCTATCATAGTCGGGGACAATGCGCTTCTGCACGGCCGGATTTATGATCCGGATAAGAACGGCCCTTCGGTGCTCGCGATGCGTCAATTCAATGAGCGGATGATCCACGAAGAGAGGCTGCTCGGCACGCTTCTTCCAGCTTACGATGGACTGGCGGTTGCCATGGTGAAATCATAAGGCCGACTCAACAAAACAATCGCGTGCCCGTCAACTGCGGGACACGCGATTGTTTCGTTTGGCGAGTGTTTGCCATACCCAGATGGCGTTAAGGATGAACAAGCCGGACGATACGAGAAATACGCCTTCGATGCCGATCCAGCCGGAGATGAAGCCGCCGACCACCGGCCCGATCATATTGCCGAGACTTAGCGTACTGCTGTTGAAGCTGTATGCTCGTCCTTCCATTCCATCGGGCGTGTGCTTGCGGATAAGCGAGTTCACGGATGGGATCAAGCCGCCCAGAAACATTCCTTGTATGAACCGGTAGACAAGCAGCTGCCACACGCTGTCCGCCATCGCTTGCGGGATGAACATGACGGCCGCCCCGACCAGTGAGATGCCAAGGATTCGTTCTTGTCCGACCCGGTCGCTGAGCCGGCCGAGGAGCGGGGCGGCTACCAGATTGGATAAGCCCGCCGCAGATCCGACGAAGCCGGCCCAGAATGCGAGATCGACCGTCGTTCCAAGCAGCTCCTGCACATAGAGCGGCATGAGCGGCATCGGTCCGATCATAGCGAATTGAATCATGAAGGAAACGGCGAATAATGACATGAGCTGGGGGATTCGCCCGAGCCGGCGGAACCCCTCGATCACGGATACATTGGGCTTTTGCGCCGCTTGCGTTCGGTCGAAGGATTCCTTCACGACGAACAAGGCCAGCAATGAAGCGAGAAACAGCAGCGTGCCCGTGATATAAAATATAGGCCGGTAGCCGACCTGATCGGCCAGCAGCCCGCCCATGAACGGTCCCAATATGGTGCCCGCTATCCCTCCGGATTGAAGGGTTCCCATTGCAAAGCCCATGCGGTTCTTCGGGGTTGTCGCGGATATCAGCGAGACGGATGCCGGGTTGAAGCCGGATATGGTGCCGTTCACCATCCGCAGCAGCAGCAGATGCCAAGGCGATGTGGCAAAGCCCATCAGAACCATAACGATGGCCATGCCGAAGCCCGAACGGAGCAGCATCATTTTTCGTCCGTACCGGTCAGACAGCTTCCCCCACAACGGCTGAAACACGAATGCCGTAATGAAGTTGCCCGCGAAGATAAAACCGGCCCAGGTAGCAATTTCGTGAGGGTCGGTAAGCCCGAGTTCGGATTGCAAATAAAGCGAAAGAAACGGAATGATCATCGTCATCCCGGCCATAACGAGAAATTGTCCGAACCAAAGCACCATGAGGTTTTTTTTCCATTGTACCAACGTTGTCCTGCCTCCTTGCGCTCATTGCTCGTTCAATAACCAGTAGAACCAGTATAGCACAACGAAACATGAAGTCCGAACGAGGCGGGCACAGATCGGTAAAGAAGGGAAGCCGGCCCGCTGGAGCGGACCGGCTGAATATTGCGAGGAAGGCTTGCATTTTCTTAGACGTCCGTCTGTAATTGCAGCTGTTTACGATAGACGATCTTGGATATCGTAATGCTGATTTCATACAGCAGGAAGAGAGGGACGATAACGATAATATCGGAGAGAATATCCGGCGGCGTAATCGTAATGGCAATGATGGCCAGAATGAAGTAGGCAAGCTTGCGCGCTTTGGCCAGGCGCTTAGGATTCAGAATCCCGAGCTTGGTCAGAAACATCACGATGGCGGGCATTTCGAACAGAAAGCCGAACGGTACCGTCATATGAATCATGAACGTGAAATATTTCTGAGCCGTATACATCGTGGCAAAATCCTCGCCTGCCATCTTCTCCATGAAGCCGAGCACCATCGGGAACAATATGAAATACCCGAAAGCGATGCCGATCATAAATAACAGACTGATCGCCGGTATGAAGACGAGCGTGGAACGTCTCGCTTGTTCGGGAAGGGCGGGCCTCACGAACTTCCACAATTGATAGGCGGCAATCGGCAATGTAATTGCGATACCGACGACGCCAGCAATCATCAGATAGACCCACATGACGTCTGAGGGACCAAGCACGACGAGCTTTTGGTCGACATCTCTCGCAAGCCAATGATAGATATCGCGAACATAGATGAAAGCTGCAGCCGTCGCTACGATGAACGTGATCAGCGTCCGGATCAGCCGGCTGCGCATTTCCTCCAGATGGCCGATCACGTTCTGCTCGTTCGGATTCTTCATCTTATTTGTTTGCTGCTGCGGAGACAGGCGCTTCTGCGTCGTCTTTCTTCGAATCGCCGTCTTCGCCGTTCACGAGACCGCGTGTCGCGCCTTTGAATTCGCTTAATGTCCGGCCGAATGCGCGCCCAAGCTCAGGAAGCTTGGAAGGTCCAAAAATAATGAGGGCAATGATAAGAATCAAGACAAGTCCGCCTATACCGATATTTCCGAATGGCATTGGTTAATCTCCCTTCTCGTGTTTGCTTTATAGTTTAAAACCGCTGATGGCAACGACAGCCGGGCGCGGCATCGTATCGCCCTTCCGGTGCGGCCATTTGCTTGTCGGCTTTTTCAGATCGGACGTCTCTTCACCCGGGTGCTGAACAGCCATAAACAAGGTACGCTCGTCCGGCGTGAACCAAGGGCCGGTCATTTCGGCTTCAATCGGGGCGGATGCGAATTGCAGCGCCTCGCCTTTGTTCGAGCCATGCGTCGGGATGACGAACACGCCATTGTTCTGGAATGTCGTATAGACGCCTTTGCCCAGCTTGGAGGAAGAGATGTCGGTTACGGTCCACAGGTTGCCGTTGCTGTCGAATGTCAGGTTGTCCGGCGCGCTGAATCCGCTTTGACGTCCGCCTGCAGCGAATATTTCGAAATCGAATTCCGTCGCGCCGAGGTCGCTGCCTTTTTCGAAGAAGCGGGTAATATGGCCGTGAATGTTGCCGTGCTTATCATTGTTCGTATGGGCAATGAAGATCGTGTTGTCGAACGGGCTGATCTCCAGATCTTCCGGACGGTCCGTAGGTGTTGCGCCCAGCAAATTAGCGACTTCCGGCGTGTTGACAAGCACATCGGCCTGTTCCTTATATTTGGCAAGCAGTTCTTCCTTCGTAGCCTTGACAGAAGAAGGAATCTTGAACTTCTCGTCCTTCAGCGCCTTCGTTACGGCTTCGATGGTAAGGGCAATCCATTTGCCGCTCTTCATGTCGGCGGCGTACAGCGTTCCTTCCTTCAACAGGTCGCTGTTGCTTCTCCCGGCGGATGGGTTATATTTGCCTTTGCTTACAAACTTATAGACGCATGCATCCGTCGTATCGTCGCCCATGTAAACGACAACCCGTCCATCCTTGGCCAAACCGACGGCAGCGTTCTCGTGATGGAAGCGTCCAAGTGCCGTATGCTTGCGTACCGCAAAGCTAGGATCGAAAGGATCGACTTCAACGACCCAGCCGTAATGCGTCGCATCCAGACCGGCGTCGGCGCTTGTTCCTTCATAGTTTTCTTCGCAGGAAAGCACGGTGTTCCACAGCGTCATTCCGCCGGAGCAGTTCGCGAACGTGCCTTGAACCTTCGTAGCATTGTTGACAGCCTTGGAACCGCGTGCCGGCCCTGTGAGCTCAAAAGGGGTCAAGCCGGTTACGCGGCGGCCGTATTTCGAGGTCGGATCAAGCTTCCATACGCCATTGGCGTCGCGGTACACTTCAATGATCGATCCGCCTTGGACGTACAGCATTTGTTTGATTTGCTCCGCTGTGTATTTACCGCCTTTTTTCTCCCCGTGGACGAACACTTCGCTGGAGTACTCGTGGTTGACCCACAGAAGGCCGCGTTCATTCGATCCGTTGATCGGGAAGTATAGCGTGAAGTCGTTGTTGAAGCCGAAAGTATCGCCTGCGGGGTTGATGATGTCGTTATAAGCGGCGACTACGTCGTATTTGAAGCCCTTCGGCAGGATAAGCTCGTCAGCCGATGAAGGCTCGATCGGTTCGAAGTAGCCGGATACTTTATTCGTCTTGAATCCGAACAGATGGTTAGCGGCGGATTCCGCCGAAGCCTTGCCGTTCAGAACCCCAAGTCCGCTCGATGCGACGGCCAGCGCAGCCGCACCAGATCCCAAATAAGATAAGAAAGTACGGCGATCCATATTATTATCCATGCCCACGTTCAAACAACTCCTCTAAAGGTCATTTGCTTTACCTGTCCTATTTTCAGGGGCATGTATTAATCGTGTGTTAACGGTTTAATAATGTTTTGTAAACAGGAACGTTTTGTATGCAGCCATGGTTTGCGGCCAGCCATTTGTCATATGTTTGTCAATGAAAGTCGATCTGTGGCGGTTGTTACGTCTTTGTAAAAAGGGCATAATGGAAACGAAGGGAAAATGATAGAAATGGGGAAGGTCAATGAGCTATAACGACCGTTTCATCCGGGCTTGTCGGAAGGAATCCGTCGATCGCGTGCCCGTCTGGTATATGCGACAAGCGGGACGCTATGATCCCGATTACCGTAAGATAAAGGAAAAATACTCGCTCCTCGAAATTTGCCGCCAGCCGGAGCTGGCTGCTGAAGTTACGCTTATGCCGGTCAAGAAGCTCGGCGTCGATGCAGCAATTCTATACTCGGATATTATGAATCCGGTCGCTTCGATCGGCATCGATTTCGATATCGTGCCGAATGTTGGACCCGTTATCGACAATCCGATCCGCTCCGCCGCAGACATTCAGCGGCTTAAGCCGATCGATGTGGAAGGCGATCTCTCCCACGTGCTGGAGACGATACGCATTCTGGACCGCGAGCTGGAGGTTCCCTTGATTACGTTTGCCGGGGCTCCGTTCACGATCGCAAGCTATCTCATCGAAGGACGCCCGTCCAAGTCGTACATACGGACTAAGACGCTGATGTATAGCGAACCGGCGATTTGGCATCAATTGATGGATAAGCTCGGCGATATGGTTATTGCCTACTTGCGCGCTCATATGGCCGCCGGAGGCAAGGCGTTCCAGCTGTTCGACAGCTGGGTAGGCGCTCTATCGCCTAACGATTTCAAGATGTACGTGCTGCCAACCATTGAACGGATCTTCGATGAGCTGTCGGATCTGCCGCAGCCCAAAATTTATTTCCCGGGCGTGGCGTCAGGGGAGCTTCTTCCTCTGCTTGGAAACGTGAAGGCGGACGTAATCGGACTCGATTGGCGGGTTTCGGTAACTGAAGGCCGCCGCCGTCTGCAAGACGCTTATGCGGTCCAGGGGAATCTGGATCCGTATGTGCTGACCGCTCCGATGGAAACGATCGAATCGTACGCCCGCGACATTATCGATCAAGGCATCGAGAAGCCAGGATATATTTTCAACCTTGGACACGGGCTGTTCCCGGAAGCGTCTCTCGATAAATTGCGGGCGTTGACCGAATTCATACACGGTTATTCCGAAGAAGCCATTGCCCGCTTAGGACGGAAGGAGTCACAGCATGTCTAACAATCGGATCGGCGTGCTCGTGATGTCTTACGGGACACCGGAAAGTATGGAGGGCATAGAGGCTTATTACACGCACATCCGGCGCGGACATGCTCCGACTGCGGAGCAGCTGGCGGAATTGACCGCACGATACGAAGCCGTGGTCGGCGGCGTGTTCCCGCTCCGCGAGAATACGAATCGGCAGGTATCGGGTCTTCAAGCCGCATTGGATGCGCTGGCACCTGGACGTTATGCCTGTTATCAAGGGCTGAAGCATGCTTCGCCCTACATCGAGGATGGCGTTGCTAAGATGGCGGAGGACGGAATCAAGCGCGCTGTTACCATTGTGCTCGCACCGCATTATTCCACGATGAGCGTCGGCGGATATAATAAACGGGCCAAGGATAAGGCGGATGAGGTCGGAATCGAAATGGTATCCGTGGAAAGTTACCATCTTCATCCGAAGCTGATCGAAGCGCTTGTAGATCGGGTTGTATCCGCGCTCGCCAAATTTGACCGGAAGCAGCCGATTAAGGCGCTGTTCAGCGCTCACAGTCTGCCGGTCCGAATCCGGGAATCGAATGATCCCTACGAGAAACAGCTGCTGGAAACATCGTCGGCGATCGCGCAGCGGGCGGGCGTGACGGATTGGGAATTTACTTGGCAAAGCGCGGGAAGAACCCGGGAGCCTTGGCTTGGTCCGGATATTCTCGAGACGCTGCAGGAGACGGCCGATAAGGAGTACAAGCAGGTGCTCTCCGTACCCATCGGCTTCGTGTCGGATCATCTGGAGGTCCTGTACGACCTCGATATCGAAGCGAAGACAGCGGCAGGCGGGCTTGGCATGAAGTTCGAACGTATCGAAATGCTGAACACGGATCCATTCTACATGCAGACCCTTGCGGAATCGGTGGAAGCCAAGGATCCATGGCGTTAGATGATCACTTACATACACGCTGCGAGCAATTGGACGCGATTATTGCCGGCAGATTGCCTCGTTAAAATTTTGTAGGAGATGAAGCTTATGCGGAGAATCGGACAACCTGATCGGATCGTCGTGATTGGCGGCGGGATCAGCGGACTGAGCTCCGCTTTTTATTTTCTTCGGGAAGCAGCGGCGAGGGGGAGGAAGCCGGAGCTGACCATCGTCGATCCGGCTGAACGGTTCGGAGGCAAAATCAGCACCTTGCATCGCGACGGCTTCGTTATCGAACGCGGGCCGGATTCCTTCTTGGCGAGCAAGAAACCGGTCATCGATCTCGCGTTCGAGCTTGGCATCGATCAGGAGCTCATCGGGACGAATCCGGCCGCCGAGAAGACGTATATCATGCATCGCGGCAAGCTTCATCCGATGCCTCCCGGCCTGATGCTCGGCATTCCGACGGAGATTGCTCCGTTCGTGAAGACAGGCATCCTGACTTGGGGAGCCAAGCTTCGTGCGTTGATGGATCTGGTGCTGCCTGCCAAGAAAACGGACGACGACGAGTCGCTGGGCAGCTTTCTGTCGCGGCGGCTCGGCCCGGAAGTGATGGAACGGATCGCGGAGCCGCTGCTTGGCGGTATTTATGCTGGAGACCTGCACAAGTTGAGCTTGCAGGCCGCGTTCCCGCAATTCGGGGAATCGGAGCGTAAATACGGCAGTCTTATCAGAGGCATGAAAGCCAGCCGCGGCAAGACGCCGGCTGCAGCAGTGGACGCGGATAAGCTGCCAGCGTCTGCGCGTACCGCTTTCTTAACGTTCAAGGGCGGGCTTGCGACGATGGTGAATGCGCTTGACCGGTCGCTCATCGGCGTCGAACGGAGGATGGAGACGAAGGCGGTTCGCATCGAACCTGCGGATGGCTTTTTTCCCGGTGTGAATATTGACACCGCCCGGGAAGCTGAGCGTGGATATCCATATAGAGTGGTACTCAGCAACGGTGAAACGATTGAAGCGGACGGAATCGTGCTGGCAATGCCTGCTTATGATGCCGCAGATCTGTTGGAGCCCCATATTGATGCGGCTGCGCTGAGAGCTGTTCGTTATGTGTCGGTCGCCAACGTAACAATGGCTTTCAAGAAAGAGACGTTCGGTCTTGAGTCTGACGGATCGGAGTTCGTTATCCCCCGCTCGGAGGGTACGTCCATTACAGCATGCACATGGATTTCAGCCAAGTGGCCGCACGCTAGCCCAGCGGATCAATGTCTGCTTCGGTGCAATACTGGTCGCGCAGGAGACGAAGCGGATGTGGATTTGCCCGATGACCAGCTCGCAGCAGCGGTCAAACACGACATTCGCGAACTGATGGGCATCACCGCCGAGCCGATTTTCACGGTGATCACAAGGCTGCACCGTTCCATGCCGCAATATCCGGTTTGCCATCTCCAGCAAATCGGCGCCATGCGCGGCGAGCTTGCCGCCAAGCTGCCGGGCGTATGGGCAACCGGCGCGGCATTCGACGGCTTCGATTTGCCCGACTGCATCCGGCAGGGCAAGGAGGCGGCAATACGTACCATAGAGGCGTTGGAGCGCCGGTAGAGATGAGGACTTCTTGACGAGTTGACAACGACGTCGAGAGGTCCTTTCTATATCTGCGGGCACCTGGCAGCTGCCGGATTCCGCTAAAGCTCCGGGGCGGTGAATATTCAGCTCTTAGGCAAGTTTTGGTTGTGGCATAATGGCTGAGCTGTTGACGTCCCGGTCGATGTTTCTGCCAGCTGCGGCAGCAGAGCATCCGCCCTCGAGGAGCAGAGTCCAGCAACGTCTGTAACGCCGAAAAAGAGCGTTACATGTGACGCACAGCTGCCCAACCGCGTCTCATCAAAAAAGACCGTCCACAAGAGCATGCTGCTCCAATGGACGGTCTTCTGTCGTTAATCGAGCGGCGGGGTGGTGCTGCCTTCGCGCTCGGCTTGCTTGCGGTGGGCGATGCGGCTGCTGGCTGCGGCAGCTATAGCGCCGACGATGTCATCCAGAAACGTGTGGCAGGGGACATCATTCTTGTCGTTGAGTTTCTTCAGTATGCCTGGTTTAAGCTTATCGATATAGCCGAAATTGGTGAAACCAATACTGCCGTATACGTTCACGATCGATAAGGCTAATATTTCATCGCAGCCGTATAGCCCCTCGTCGTTCTCGATCATTTCCTGCAGCGGAGTCATCAGCTTGCCTTCCTCTGCGAGCAGGTCCAGTTGGATGCCGGTGAGAATGGCATTTTGCACCTCGCGTTTACTCAGGACGGCATCGACGTTGTTCTCGCATTCCTGAAGATCCAGTTCCGGAAAGTAATCCTTCTGGAGAAAAAGCACAAGCTCCGCAATCTGCATCTTGCTGACGCCGCGGTTCGTGAGCCACTCTTCGGTTGCGGCCGCAACCTTCTGGCTGTTCAAGCTGTACATATTGGATTTCGTCATCGGATGCACCTCTTGTCTAGAAATGTGGGACAAAGCTGGTCTAATTCGTATTCCGGGCTCGTATACATAGTACTACAAAAGAGGACTTGTACCAAATGCATCCATTCGAAAAGGGAGGAAAAACCGACATGACTCACTACCGCCTGTTTCGCCGGGCTGCGCTCGCCGGAGCGCTGGCGCTGCCCATTCTGACGACCGGCTGCGGGCTATTCTCGCAGGAAGCAAGCAATCAAATCGATCCGCCTCAAAATGCTGCTCAGAACAACGCCAGCCAAGGTGAAGGCAATGTAACCGGACAAACCGACACGCAAGGACAGCAGACGCAGATGACTGTGTATCTGAAGGATTCGAATAATCTGCTCGCCCCGGTTACTGTGCTTGCTGCGCTCGGTAATGAGGAGAAGGCCGGTCAGAAGGCGCTTGAATTGATGGTCGACGGCGGCGCGCTGGCGAGCGAGCTGCCTGAAGGGTTCCAGGCGGTACTGCCGAAAGGGACTCAAGTAAAGGACTTTAAGATCGTACCGGATCAAAAGCTGGCCATCGTCGATTTCTCCAAATCGTTCGGTGATTACAGCGCTTCCGAGGAGCGCAGGATCGTTGAAGCCGTGACATGGACGCTGACCGGAATGGAAGGCATACAGAAGGTTCAGATTTGGCTGGAAGGCGAGGAGCTGACTGAAATGCCGGTGGAAGGGATGCCGCTCGACCAGCCTATGACCAGGACTGTGGGCATCAATCTGGAAGCCGCCGAAGGGCTCAACTACAGTCAGTCGACTGCCGTCACCTTGTATTTCTCCGCTGTTACGCCAGACGACGAACCCTATTATGTTCCGGTCACCCGTCTGATTAACCGGACGAATAATAAGGCGAAGGCCGCCATCGATCAGCTTATTGCCGGCCCGCTCAGCAATGGCACCCGGTTGAATGCGGTCATCACGCCGGATGTGGTCGTCAAGGACATCACGAAGAAGAATGATATCGTCACCATTGATCTGGAGGACAGCGCCTATAAGGAAGGCGTCCAACAGCCGGCCGAGATGCTGGAAGCTGTCGTGCTGGCGCTGACTGAGAATACAGGCTTCGGCAAAGTCCAAATTAAAATCAACGGCAAGACCGATGTCGTGGATACGAATAACCAGTCCTACAGCCAGCCGGTTAGCCGTCCTGACCATATGAACGCCTTTAAATCTTAATCCGCCTATAAAGCAACGCGCAGGAAAGAGCTCAGACCGTCCTTGACGGCTTGAGCTCTTTCTTTATGCGGCGGGATAGAGGTTCCAACCAGCTTCAACCGCTGAGCCAACGCGGATTTCTGCGGAATTATCCTCTAAAGAGGGGATGAGCGGATTGCGATCAGGTGCAATTCATGCTTGTCTTTGGTAAAATGGTACGGAATGGCTTAGTGCCGTACGACTACGGGGTAAGAAGAAATTGGAGGATTACGGAACATGAGAACAGATGGACGACAATGGAACGAGCTTCGGCCGGTCACCATTGAGATGAACACGAATAAATATGCGGAAGGCTCCGTAATCATAGAATTTGGCGATACGAAAGTGATCTGCACGGCTTCTGTGGAAGAAAGAGTGCCTCCCTTCATGAAAGGGCAGGGCAAAGGCTGGATTACGGCGGAATATTCCATGCTCCCTCGCGCGACGCAGACGCGTAATCAGCGCGAATCAGCGAAGGGGAAGCTAACCGGCCGCACGATGGAAATCCAGCGCTTGATCGGCAGGGCGCTCCGTTCGGTCGTCGACCTGCAAGCGCTCGGCGAACGGACCATCACGATTGATTGCGACGTGATTCAGGCGGATGGCGGCACGCGCACGACATCCATTACCGGTGCATTCCTTGCACTGGCTCTGGCAGTACATAAGCTGAACCAGAACCATCCATTCACCAAATATCCGCTCACGGACTATCTGGCCTCGGTCAGTGTCGGGGTCATCCAGGAGAAGACGCTCCTTGATCTGAACTACGAAGAGGATTCCAAGGCAAAGGTGGACATGAACGTGGTCATGACCGGAGCCGGGAAATTCGTTGAGGTTCAAGGAACGGGCGAGGAGTCGCCCTTCTCCCGCCAAGAGCTTGATTCCCTACTGGCCGCGGCTGAGGACGGCATTGGCCAGCTCGTTGCCAAGCAGCGGGAAGCGCTCGGCGCAATTGGCAGCCGGATTGGAACGGCAAACGTATGAAGAACGGCGGAACGGTCGTCGTTGCTACGAAGAACGCCGGCAAAGTGCGGGAATTTGCGCTTGCGTTCGGTAAGCTGGGCATGAATGTTGTCAGCATGTTCGATTATCCGGAATTGCCCGATGTGGTCGAGGACGGCGCTACCTTTGCCGAGAATGCGCGCAAGAAGGCGAAGACGGTAGCGGAGGCGTTGAAGCTGCCTGTGCTTGCGGACGATTCCGGCCTCGCCGTAGCCAAACTTAACGGTGAGCCCGGCATCTATTCGGCCAGATATTCCGGCGCTGGCGCCAATGATGCTAGCAATAATGCCAAGCTGCTTGCCGAGCTTGCGAAGCTTGCCGGATTTGAATCCGGTAAGCAGGAGCCGCTTCCGGACGGATCCAAGCTTCTAAGCGATGCCCGGTTTGTGTGCGCGCTTGCGCTGTACGATCCGCAGACGGAATCATTCATCGAATCGGAGGGCTATGTCGCAGGTCAAATCATAGACCGTACGAGAGGCGTGAACGGCTTCGGCTATGATCCGCTATTCTGGCTGCCGGCTTTCGGCAGAACGATGGCCGAGCTGACGCCGGAGGAGAAGCATGCCATCAGCCACCGGGGGCAGGCGCTTGAAGCGCTCTTACAACAGCTAACCTAACAGATAACTTTCATATTCCATGTTGGGTGGCTCCATGCAAGCATTGATGCCGGGTTTGTTTATTACACACGGCGCGCCTACGCTTGCTGCCGAACGAAACCGTTACACGGACAAGCGTGGGGATGCCGGAGCAGTAGCCCGAGCCTTCGGCCATTATTGTCTTCTCTAGGCATTGGGACCATCGCGGTGAGCAGTTGATTGACGGAGGATAGCGAGATAGCGCAGGATCTGCATATTGCGGATCATCCGTTCAGCTTGAGTCGATGCCTTGGGCGCAGCAGTTCGACGAATGGTTTTCCGGGCAGCTGCTGACGAGGAACAATAAAAACCTGTTCGCCTATGCGGAGTAAGCTCCCCATGCGATGGATGCGTTACCGCCAGGCGGCGGCAGCACTAGACACCACTGGTTTATGCGATGGGAGCAGGGGATTGAAGGCAGGCAGACGGAGCGGATTTATCAAGGCTACCAATTAAGCTTGAGATTATGGCAATTTTTATAATTTGATACCAGAGCTAATACTAACGGCCCGCAGTGCAACTGCGGGCCGCTTTTATTTAGCAGCAGCTTCATTTTAGCGAACCGAAACCTTATATTCACGCAGCCACATATCCGTCTGAAGCAAGTAGGCGAACAGCTGCGGGCCGGACATTAGCTGGCCAAACCAGGGGAGATTGGTGCTGGCGGATTCGGACTCGGCGATTTCCCGGATTCGTTTGACATTGATAAGCGGCAGTAACGGCGAGGTGCCTTCATGAATTAAGTCCAAAACCTGAGTGCGTACGGCATCCAGATAATTCGGGTTGTGCGTTTTCGGGTATGGGCTTTTCTTGCGGTACAGCACATCGTGCGGGAGGACGCCTTCAAGCGAACGGCGGAGAATCCCTTTCTCCCGGTCGCCGGCCGTTTTAATTTCCCATGGGATATTGAAGACATAATCGACTAGCCGGTGATCGCAATAAGGGACGCGAACCTCAAGCCCGACAGCCATGCTCATTCGATCTTTGCGGTCAAGCAGCGTGGGCATGAAACGGGTAATATTCAAATATGACATGACCCGCATCCGTGCGGCTGTTTCGTCTTCCCCTTTCAAGCGAGGCACCTCGCCGATGGCTTCGCTATAGCGGTCGGCGATATATTCGAGCGGACGTATCCATGCAGCAACGTCTTGGGAGAGCAGGTCGGCCCGCATTCCGCTGGCAAGCGACCACGGGAACGTGTTGGAATTTAATGATTCCTCCCGGTGAAACCAAGGATAGCCTCCGAAGATTTCGTCAGCTGCTTCGCCGGATATGGCGACGGTCGCTTCCTTCTTGATTTCCCGGCAGAAGAGCAGCAGCGAAGCGTCGACATCGGCCATTCCCGGCAAATCGCGCGCGAGCATTGCTTCACGTAAGGCTTTGACCAATTCGGGGGTGTCGAAATGTACGGGGTGGTGCACCGTGCCCAAATACGTATTCATACGGTCAATCCATGGCGCATCGGCATTCGGTTGAAAGTCGTGCGCCTTGAAATGTTTGTCGTTATCGACATAATCGACGGAGAACGTATGGACCGCGCCTTGGCCGGTCTGTTCATAATAACGGACGGCGAGCGTCGTCAAGGCGCTGGAATCGAGTCCGCCGGACAGCAGGGTACATAATGGTACGTCGGATACGAGCTGCCGCTCCACAGTATCCTTCAGCAGCTCGCCGACCGTGTGCGCGGTTGCTTCGACGTCTTCGGTATGCGGACGGCTTTCCAGGCGCCAATAGTGGGTAATGGAAACGCCCGAACGGGTCACGGTCGCGCATTGTCCCGGCAGAAGCTCGCTGATGTCCCGATATACGCCATGTCCTGGTGTGCGGGCGGGGCCCAGAATGAAGATTTCAGCTAACCCTTCGGGACCTACCTCGGGTTTTACGGAAGGATGCGCCAGCAGCGACTTCGGCTCCGAACCGAAAATAAACCGGCCAAGCTGCTTCGCGATGAAGAGCGGCTTCACGCCGAGCCGGTCGCGTGCCAGAAATAATTTTTGTTCGAGCGTATCCCAGATGGCAAAGGCAAAGATGCCGTTGAACTTCTCCACGCAGGATGGTCCCCATTCCATGTAAGCGACAAGCAGCACTTCGGTATCGCAGGTAGTCGTGAAGCTTCGGCCTCTTCCTTCCAATTCTCGTTTCAGCTCCGGCGCATTATACAGCTCGCCGTTATATACGATAACGAAAGTATCGTCACCGGATACGCGGACCATCGGCTGCGCGCCGTTCGCAGGATCGATGACAGACAAGCGTCTATGCCCCAGAGCGCAATTCGGGGATATCCACGTACCGGAGGCGTCCGGTCCGCGGTTCGATAATGTCTCCGTCATTCTTTCCAACGTGGCAGCATGTTTTGTTAGATCGTCGGTCCAATCAATCCAGCCCGTGAATCCACACATGGTTCTCATTCCTCTCTATGCAGGGCTTATAGCAGCGGTGCGACGTCGAAAACAGCGATACTATGATGGTTATGCGGCGAAAAAGGATAAAATGTCTGTCCCTGTGGGGATGCTACTTTGGAGGCAAACGTTAGGCTAAGGAGATGAATCTGGCTATGCAGGAGCATGAAGATACCAGACAATCGGAGGAACGGCATGACCGGGAGGCGTTCTATGAACGCAAGCATTACTATGTATCCGTTCAAGCGGGCTCCATACTCGAAGACCCTGAAGCAGCGGCTTTTGAACTGGAGATAGTTGCTAACGAGGAGGAATTGAACCGGCTGCAGGAGCTATTCGAGGAGCTGTCGAGCGAGGACGAGGCGGAAATGGCTCATTTCACCTCACACCCGTTTGGCAGCGCACCGGTGGAACGGATGAATTCGGCTTATGATGGCTTTATCGAGGGCATCTATAAGCAGCTGTATGAACTTGGAACACCGGAGACGAAGCGGCATATTAAGACGATGGGGTTATTTCCGGAGGGCACGCTTTCTTGATTCGAAGGGAGGTGACAGCTGAATGGAACGGATGAAGGACAATAAAAGCATGAAGTATGCGAAGAACCAGAATTATGCCGATGAAGTGATTGAGAAGAATGCCAAGAAGCCTGCGCAAAACAACGCAAGCACCAGCGTAGATAAATAACCGCGAACAAAACGCGCAGCTTCTATACCGCCTTTCTGTATTCTTTCGTGCGCGAACGCGGCGCGATCGAATGCGGGGAGGCGGTTTTTGCGGTGGGCGATCAATCTGATCTGATCCGGAGGCTTCAATAATAGGATTATAGTAATCGCGGCATAGAAAAAAGCGGCGGTGCAGGATTCCTGCTCCGCCGCATTATCTTACTTAGCCCTGCCGGTTACCCGTTCACGATTTCTCCGCCATTCACATGCATGACTTGTCCACTCATATAAGACGAGTCTTCACATGCCAGGTAGACGTAGGCAGGAGCCATTTCATCCGGCTGCCCGCATCGGCCGAGCGGCGTATCCGAGCCGAATTTGGCCACCTGCTGCGCGTCGAAGGTGGAGGGGATGAGCGGCGTCCACACGGGGCCGGGCGCCACCGCATTGACGCGGATGCCCCTCGGGTTCAAATTCATGGACAGCGAGCGGGTGAATGCGACCATCGCGCCCTTCGTCGCTGAGTAATCGAGCAGAGTCGGACTGCCCCTGTAGGCGGTCACGGATGTGGTATTAATAATAGTAGCGCCTTTGTGGAGATGCGGACTCGCCGCTTGAGTTAAGTAGAACATACCGAACACGTTCGTCTTGAACGTCCGTTCCAGTTGTTCCGGCGTAATTTGTTCAATGGTATCCTGCGGATGCTGCTCGGCGGCATTATTGACGACTATGTCGATCTTGCCGAACTGCCGGATCGTGTCATCGACGGACTTCTTGCAGAACAAGGGGTCGCCGATATCGCCCGCTAACAGCAGGCATCGGATGCCGAACGCTTCCACAAGCCGTTTAGTCTCCTGCGCATCGTTATTCTCGTTTAAATATACAATGGCCAAATCGGCCCCTTCTTTGGCGTACGCTACGGCAACGGCCCGGCCGATGCCGCTGTCCCCTCCGGTAATGATGGCAACCTTGCCTTTGAGCTTGCCGGCCGGGAGGTAGGCGGGAGAGTCGAATTGAGGTCTGGGATTCATCTCCGCTTCGATTCCCGGCATCTGATTCTGATGCTGCGGCGGGAATGAGGTCGGCCGCTGCGGCGCCTGCTGAGTCTGCGGCATGTTATTCTGCTGTTGTGTCAAGGTAAACACTCCTTTCAAAGGGATAGCATTCCTTATGCGTCGCTGTTTTACACATGCGCTGCGGTCTATTATCCGATAAAACTTACGGCAATCAGCAGGGGGGAGTCTCGGCAGGAGCATATAGGCTTGAACGAAGACATATAACCGGAATAACCCGCATAGGTATAGAACGGGAGACGTGAAGGTTTGACCCTGCGGGAGGAGAGGCCAATCGAAGGAGCATTACACGGTGTATGGAGGGAATGAAATGGGAGCTGAGCTGCTCATTCAACTACTCATCCTCGTCGTAATGATCATCGAGCTGGCAGGAAAGTCCGACAAGTCATAACGGAGTAATGGAGTACAGAGAAAACCGGAAGGTACCGCCGATATAAGCGGCCCTTCCGGTTTTTCTTGTTGTTTTGGCGCTCCGCCTGAGGACCGAAGATTCACAACGAATTCATAATGAACGAACTAAAATATATCCAAGCATTGACGGAAGGGGGTAAGACAGCAGCGAGAGTGCTTTTTAAATGAAAATATGTTCATTGGAGGAATGAATGATGAAACGCTATCGTAAAAGGTTCAACCTGCTCAGTGCCGCATGTGCGGTTATGCTCATGGTTGCAGTCTTAACGGCTTGCAGCGGGGGAAACGGCCAGACAAACGGCGATCCGGGGACTTCTAAGGAAACCGACACCAAGGAGACAGGAAACAATTCAGGCACGAATGAAGCGACAGAACAACAGTCTAATCAATCGGACAAGTCCATGCAGGGCGAGGTAAACGTGATTTCGGGATGGGGAGGCGGCATAACCGACAAATTCAATAAAATGATGGTTGAATTCAACAAAGTGTATCCCAATATTAAGGTGAACTACATGGAACAGGGCACTGGCGAGCTGGCTGCCTTAATATCCGCCGGCAATACCCCGGACATCATTATCGCCGATGGCGGTCGTTTTCCGCGCGACTGGGTCAAGGATAACCTGATCGAGGATCTGACACCTTATATCGAGTCGGATCCGGACGTTAATCCCGACATGTTTTACGAACCGGCGTATAAAAGAGGTACCGATCCCGATGGGAAAGTATGGCAGCTGCCGTTCCTGGTCGATCCGAATTTTCCTATTCTCTATAACCGCGAGGTGCTGGAGCAATACGGAAATACTGAAATTCCGGAAATGCATTCCCTTCAGGAGCTTGGAGATTTTCTGAAAAGCTATTGGATCGTCGAGAACGGCGAACAGGTCATGACCACTTTCTCGCCGTTTGAAGTTTACGGCAACTTCAACAGCCTGTTGACGTTCGCCTATTTAAACGGCGCGGATTCATCAAGCTTTTACAATCAGGCGGCCAACACGGTTACGTTCAACGATCCGAAGATTGTCGAAGCGCTCGAATGGATGATACAGTTCAAACGAGAAAATATCGATGATGAACGGATGAATAAATTAAACGCATCACTGCCGGAGAATACAGCCCGCTTTGCTGCGGGAAAGTCGCTTCTTCAGCCAAACGTTATCGTACATGTGCAGGAGAATTTACAGCTGAATCCGGATCTGCAGCTTACGCCGATGCCGGCGGAGTCCTTGTGGATCGGCGGACATGGTCTTTCATTGACGACGCTCGGCAAGAAAGAAAACAAAGACGCAGCCTGGACGCTGTTGAAGTGGATCAGCTCAAGCAAGGATGGAGCCGAAGCGAATTTGAAAATCTTCGGGAATATTTCAGGAATCAAGGATAACCCTTATTTTCTGGAGCAAACCGCAACCGACCCCGTCATGAAAATCGCCTATGACGTGCTTCAACAGGCCGCTAAGCTTCCTCCGTTCATTCCGGTGCAATACGAAGGCGAATTCGACCAGAAGTTTGGCGAGGTGGCGGCAGGTACGCTCGAGCCAAAAGCTTTTTTGGATCATATGACGAAATTTACGCAAGCGCTGTTGGATGAACTGAAGAAGTAATGGTGTATCCGGCCAACTTTGTACATCGATAGGGTCGATAGCTTTATCTTTGCGTGAGATCCATAAGGTCGCCAGAAGTTACTGGTCGACCTCCTTTTTGTGTGCGTTGTGCAATGCCTGTATGCCTCTTCTAGCGATCCGTCATAAAACAATGCCGCATTACATCTGGCCACGATTAAACGCAGCCCGGGTACTGGCGTCCTCTAACGAGCAGATGCGGATTTCGCGCGCCGGCCGAGTTCGGCTGCTTCGCTTTCGCGCTCGCATAATGCAGCACATACGCCCGTCTTTGCCGGTTCGCCGTCAAGTTATCTCCCGAACGATGCAGCATTGTGCCAGGAAAGAAGACGGCAGAACCCTTCTTCAGCCGACAAGCGATTTCGGCCTTCCCCCTCGCAGCATGTACTTCCTGAAAATATTTTCGCTGGCGCTCGTCGGCCGGCACTTCGTGCGGAAGAATGGGCTCGCGATGGCTACCTGGGATGACATGAAGGCAGCCGTTTTGTTCGTCTACGTCGTCGAGCGCAATCCATACGCCCGTCAGCGTGTTCGGTTCCGTTTTGATATAGTACGAATCCTGATGGTACGGCTGGCCGACTCCGAGGTTATGCGGCTTGTCGATATACATGCTTTGCAGGCATTTGATATCGGCTCCGAGGAGATCGTTCAGGGTATTGGCAATGCTGTCATGCATCGCATAGTAACGGAAAATCGCGTCGGTCATATGCATCTGGTGACCAAGTTTGAATAAATAGGCCGGATCGGGCTTTTCGTTTGATACGAGCCCTTTATTGACCGCTTCAGGTTCCATATAGATGCCGTTCATTTCTCCCAGCGGAATTTTGCCGGTAATCATGTCAACGGCGTTCGCGTTAAGCTCATCGCATTCGTCGGCCGTAAGTATCTGCTCGACGATTAAATATCCCTGCTCTCTGTACTGATCGATCTGGGAGTCCGTCAATTTAACCGATCCTTTGGAACTAATAGCCATAGGTACCGCCTCCATGTTTGCTGGAATGTAATGTCCATGATCCAATTATCAAGGAAACGGGGGAAAGCGACAATGGAGGAAACCGCAGAGGAAGTGGACGGATTTGATCCGCTAAATCGTAAAAAAGGAAATTATATCGTACCGAGGGAGCTTAATAAGAAGGCGGCATAAATAAGCTCCCGCCGCGAGAGGGCGAGAGCATAGGTAAGATTATGAAGGGCTGGAGCATCGCATTCGCCGTGAGTGGCTATATTTAAAGAGCGCCGCACTCGCGAGCGATCTCCATTGCCCTTTCGCCGTTTTCTTCTTGGACGATCGCAGTCAGAATGATATCTACGCCAGAGACCATGTTGCCCGGTCCTCCGGAACTATAACCGCTCGCACTTGGGCTTGTAGCAGCCAAAATACCTGAATCCCTATCAAAATTTCCGCCTAGCGTCAAAGAACCAAGACTCGGTATATCTCCTGTAAGCGGATTGTTAGGATTGTAACCTTCACCAGGGTAACCATCGAATCGGTCAATTCCTGACTCGATCACCTCAAATTCGTTTTTCATTTTCTCAAGAGCCTTGTTAGCTTGATCTGGAGAGTTGAAATATACAATTATCGGTTTTTCTGGCATTAACGATTCTCCTTTGCAGTCGTTCTATATACAATAATAGTTTGCACGAATTTATTAATCCATATCCACGATATTAGCTAACGATACTTATCGGGTAGCTGCACGGCGTTCACCGTTTGAAGAGCGTTACGATCAGGGAGATGAAGCTGAGTGCCAGCGCGGCAATGTTCAGATTCTGAGCTTCATATCCTCAGCCCTTTCGTGTTACTCAGAATGGATTGAATACGTAAAAGAGCAGGCGGGTTAGCCCCGCCTGCTCTTTTCTTTGCATTATGGCTTGAATCTTGTTCATTGAATGAGGATGATACATGGAACCTCAATCCATTTTATGCGTATTTCAAAGGTGAAGTTGATTCATTAGTCTAATCGTGTGTAAAAAAAGTATAAAAAAATTCAAAACATATCGTTTCCAGCTGCTTGCTGAACATTTGGCGAAATTAAAAAATCCCCGAAACCCAATGATATCAAGGCTTCCGAGATTTATTGTTCTCATCATATTGAACTGATCGTGACCTAATGGCGTCCCAGGAGGGATTCGAACCCCCGACCGTACGCTTAGAAGGCGTATGCTCTATCCAACTGAGCTACTGGGACACGACAAACGTTATTATAGCATGGTATATTTTATGAATGCAAGAGTTTTTTTATTTATTTTTTCAACGATTGACCGGCGGTTTATTTGACTTTTGAACATTGGTCAAATAAAATCTTATTATACTCGAATATTGGTCAAATCTAGTTAAAAAGAGATAGGGAGTGGAAGAGTGAAAGGTATTATTCGGTTTTCTTTGAATAACAAGTTTGCGATTTGGATCATGACGCTCATCGTAATAGCCGGAGGTCTTTATTCCGGTCTTAACATGAAGCAAGAAACGATTCCAAACATTAACGTGCCGGTTCTGATGGTAAACACCGTATTTGTCGGTGCAGCACCAGAAGAAGTCGCGGATAATGTCTCCATACCGCTGGAAACGCGAATCACGAACTTAAACGGGGTTACAGCGGTCAGCTCGACTTCGAGCGAGAATGTCTCCTCGATTATCGTTGAGTATGACTATTCGAAGGATTTGAAGGAAGCGGAGACTGAGCTTCGCGAAGTTTTGGATGGCTATCAGAAGCCTGAAGGAGCACAGAATCCGCAAATATCTAAATTCAGCATGAACGATTTTCCAGTCATCTCACTCAGTGTCTCGGCCAAGGATATGTCGCTTGAGGAAGTTACCAAGCTTGTCGAGAACGAATTTAAGCCGGAACTTGAAGGTATTGACGGCATAGGATCGGTCGCGATTTCAGGTCAGAATGTGAAAGAAGTCTCGCTAACCTTCAAGAAAGACAAGATGGCGGAGCTTGGCCTCTCGGAAGAAACGGTCAAAGGCATTGTACAAGCCTCCGCCATCAAAGCGCCGCTGGGTCTGTTTGAACTCGACAGCTCAGAGAAGACGATTGTAGTGGATGGAAATGTAACGACGCTTGAACAGCTGAATAATGTGGCTATTCCTGTCATTCCTTCATCGCCTGGCGGTGCTGGAGCAGCTGGCGGAGCAGGCGGCGCCGGTATGCAGGCGCCTCAAGCGCCGCAAGCACCGGCTGCGGGCGCAGGAGCTGGTACCGGAGCAGGAGCAGGTGCAATGGGGATTCCGACGGTCAAGCTTTCCGATATTGCCGATGTGAAGCTGATCGATAAGGCGGAGTCGATTTCGCGTACGAACGGTATGCTGTCGATCGGTATCAATGCTACCAAGGCTTCCGATGCCAATACCGTTGAAGTGGTCAATGGAGTCAAAGATGCGGCCGATAAGTTCATGAGCGATCATGAAGGCGTAAGTACGGTCGTCCTGTTGGACCAAGGCAAGCCAATCGAAGACTCGGTTAGTACAATGGTCGATAAAGCGCTGTTCGGCGCATTGTTTGCCGTAATCGTCATTCTGTTCTTCTTGCGCAATTTCCGAACGACGATTATTTCGGTCGTGTCCATTCCGCTCTCTCTCGTTATCGCACTGCTTATATTGAAGCAGATGGATATTACGCTCAATATTATGACTCTTGGAGCGATGACCGTAGCAATCGGGCGGGTTGTGGACGACTCCATTGTCGTCATTGAGAACAACTATAGACGGATGGCAATGCGCTCCGAGAAATTAAGAGGCAAGGAACTCATTATCGATGCGACTCGGGAGATGTTCATTCCCATTCTGTCTTCGACATTAGTAACCATTGCCGTATTCCTCCCGCTTGGTACCGTCAGCGGACCGATCGGCGAAATGTTCATGCCTTTCGCGCTTACGATGGTATTCGCGCTTCTGGCGTCGCTTCTGGTTGCCATTACAGTCGTGCCGATGATGACGCATATGATGTTCCGCAAAGGGCTTAAAGCAACCCAGACGCATGACGAGAAGCCGGGAAGACTGGGCATTTTCTACCGCAAAGTATTAAACTGGTCGTTGAATCATAAGCTGATCACATTCGCATCGGCGGTCATCATTCTAATCGGCAGCTGCTTCTTGACACCGCTTGTCGGCGTCAGCTTCCTGCCGGAAGAAGAAGAGAAGTACGCGATGGTCACTTACGCGCCAGGCCCAGGCAAACTGATATCGGATGTGGAACAAACCGCGCTTGAAGCGGAGAAGCTTATTATGAAGCGTGAAGGGATGACAAACCTCCAATATTCGGTCGGCGGCGAAAACCCGATGAGCTTCGGTCCAAACAAGAGTGCATTGTTCTATATCCAGTACGAGAATGACATGAAGAACTTTTCCGCTGAGAAGGACAAGCTTGTCGAGGAGCTTACGAAGCTGGAGCCGACAGGCAAATGGAGCCAAATGGACATGAGCGGCGGAATGGGCGGAAGCAAGCTGAGCCTGTTCGTATACGGAGACAGCTACGATGACATTAAACCGGTTGTCGCCGACATTCAAAGCTTGATGGAGAAGAACGCCTCGCTCGAGAAAGTCGATACCTCGCTTTCCAAAACGTATGAACAGTATACGCTGGTTGCCGATCAAGAGAAGCTTAGCAAGCTAGGCTTGACTGCCGGTCAGGTCGCGATGAAGCTTAGCCCGGTTCGCGAGCGTCCGGTTCTCACCGAGGTCGAAGTGGATGGCAAGCAGTATAAAGTATATGTCGAAGTCGATCAAAAGCAGTACAAAACCATTGCGGACATCGAGAATGAGACGATTACATCGCCGCTTGGCGTTTCGGTCGCGCTTAAAGATGTTGTGAAGGTTGAGAAGGGTACCTCGGCCAATACGGTAACCCGTAAAGACGGCAAGCTTTATGTCGAGGTTTCCGCTAACGTCAAGGATAAGAACGTAGGCAAGGTCTCGGCCGATTTGCAGGCAGCAGTCGATAAACTTGAGAAGCCGGCAACGGTCAAGGTTGATTTCGGCGGCGTAACCGAGCAAATCAATGAAACATTCACGCAGCTTGGACTTGCTATGGCAGCTGCGGTTGCGATCGTCTACCTGCTGCTCGTAATTACGTTTGGCGGAGCAATAACGCCGTTTGCCATTCTGTTCTCCTTGCCGTTCACGATTATCGGGGCGCTGGTAGGGCTGTATCTGGCCGGCGAGACGATCAGCGCAACGGCAATGATGGGCATGCTCATGTTGATCGGTATCGTTGTCACGAATGCGATCGTACTGCTTGACCGCGTATTGAACATGGAGAAGGCCGGTATGAGCACCAGAGAAGCGCTTATTGAAGCGGCTGGAACGCGTCTTAGACCGATTCTTATGACGGCACTTGCAACGATCGGCGCACTGCTTCCGCTTGTTCTCGGTTTCGAAGGCGGCAGCGGCGGATTGATTTCAAAAGGACTTGGCGTAACGGTAATCGGCGGGCTGGCAAGTTCGACTCTGCTGACCTTGCTCATCGTACCGATCGTATACGAATTCTTGGTCAAATTCCGCAGAAAAACCGCTGACGAATAAGAAGAAGGCGGTGAATACGCTTGGAAGGAAAAAAACAGCAAATCATTCAAGCCGCAATCAAGTGCTTTTCAGAAAAAGGCTTTCGGGGCACTTCGATTCAGGATATAGCGGACTCGATCGGGATTGCGAAAGGATCGCTATACTTTTATTTCAAGTCCAAAGATGATCTTCTCTTGTCGATCATCAAATATTGGTTGAAAAACATTAATGACGATTTTCAAGAGCTTATAGAACGGGACGATCTGTCATCGGATGATTTGCTCCGCGAGCATGTCATTTTGAGCTATCGCATCTATGACAAACACAGCAGCTTCTTCTCGATCATGATGCAGGAGAGATTTGAAGTAAATGCCGAGCTGCATGAATTGATCGTAGGCGCACGCAGGCAGGGGCTCTATTACACCTATCAGCTCATCGTGCGGGTATACGGAGAGTCTGTAAGGCCGTATGCCTGCGATGCGGCGGTAATCTTTCAAGCCATCATGGACGGCTACTTGAGCCTTGTCGTCATGGGCATCCAAACCTTCGACAACGAGAAGCTGGCCAGTTATGTGCGGGATCGGACCCATGTGCTGATCACTCAGCTGATTCAATCGAAAGCGGATATCGTCCTGGGTGACGAAACGCTGGAACAATGGAGCGCGTCCGTCTTGGCCGGTCAAGGCGGGAAGACGGGGATCCTTCTGGAAATCGACGCCTTGAAGAAGACAGCGGATCAAGCCGGTCTGCAAGAAGATGATCTGGAGGAGATTCAATCGACGCTGGAGGTGCTCGCTGCCGAATTCGATAAAGCGGAGCCTCAACCTGTCGTGATCAAAGGCATGGTGGCTTTGCTGAAGTCTGTACCTTCGGCGAAGATTAAGAAGCAGGTGCTGCACCTGGAGAGTCAAATATTGGAGCTGCTATAAGCATAACGCCCGCTGTCCACGTTTATCGTGGGGCGGGCGTTTTTTTGTACGGATCATATACGGTTAACATTAATAGCATCTGCACGGATATGATCCTCGACAATCTTTTTTGTTCATTCGAGGCAGGTGGTGGTTAAAAAGATATTTTATGCGGTAAAGTAGAAATGAATCATTCATGCTGCAGTTGAAGCCAAGCGGATTGGAATGACAACAAAAAAAGCCTCGATCATCGAGGCTTCTGCAGGCTTTATGGTTATGGGAATTTCAGGAAATCATTATGGAGCGGGTGAAGGGAATCGAACCCTCGCCTCAAGCTTGGGAATTTTGATTAATATGGTTTTGCTATATGGTTAAACAGGGGAAAGGCCCGTAGAATCAAGCCTTTTTCCTTTTGCCTGGAGGTCTAAGAAGTGTGTTATTGGGGTCGATTGTAGAATCTTGGCCCCAATTAGGCCCCAATGGCCCCAAGTTCGTTGGATTGAATTTTTCTAAACGATCAGCAACCCCGCGGCTAGCTTTCTTCGTTACGTGTGCATAGAAGTCGGCCGTTGTTTCGTGTCTGGCATGCCGCAGCCGCTCTTGTATCAATTTCAGATCAACGCCATCTTCAAGGAGAAGTGTCGCAGCTGTATGGCGAAGGTCATGTAATCGGACCGGCCTCAGATTATTGTTCTTCAGAAACTTTCTCCAGGTTCCAGTCGGCGTATCATGGTAATATGGGCGACCATATCCAGAGTGAAATACGTAGGACTTATTTCCACCTTGCCAATCTTCATCTTCAATCATCTCGCGCTCTTCATCCCACTCGGCTTGATATTGCCGTAACATGCCCATATACCAATAAGGCATTGTAACCCATTCCTCTGTATCTTCTTTCGTTCCTTTGACCGCTGCTTCGCCTCCCTCTGTCCATGATATGCTTTGACGTATCATGAGCGCATTACGTTCAAAGTCAACATCTGGCCACTCGAGTGCTAGGAGCTCACCGCGGCGGAATCCACCCATCATGGCACCGAGGAAATAAAGCATCCACAGTTTGGGCAGATTAAGTAATGCTTGGATTGCAAGTATTGCTTCTTCTTCGCCGTACACATCCTTTTTCTTCTTCATAACTTTTGGAGGTGATACAGCATCGACGGGATTCTCTGGAATGACTCGCCATTCTTTGGCCGAATTCATGACAGCATGAAGTACCTTGAAAATAAATAATTGCGAACTTTCGGAAAGAGGGCTGTTCTTTCCATCGAGACGCGCCTCAGGCGTGCTTAGATAATCTTTGAAAGAGACAACATGCATGGGTTTGATTTTATCAATCATCATGTGTCCAAATCGCGGAACTATATGCGTTTCTAACCGTGATATGTAATTAACCAGTGTTCGTGGTGAGTATTCTTTCTTCGCATGCTTATCAAGCCACAACTCGACGAATCTAACAAACTGCATCTTCTCCGGCGCTATGTATTCGCCTGCTTCAACCTCAATCCTAAATTTTGCAAGTTCAAGATCGAGATAATCTTCGAGACGCCGCGCCGATCGGAGGATCGAAGGGTCATCCACTGTAATGGTTTTTCGCCGGCGAATACGTTCACCATTAGCATCCGTTCCTGCCTCCACAGTAAGCCTCCATGAATTCTTACCTCGCTTTTCTTTCGTAGCCATCAAAACCACTCCTCTTGTAGTTTGCTTCTTTGGATCGTGGATCCAATGTCGCTAAAAAGCATCTCTTCCAGGTCCTTGATCTTGATTGAAAGGCGTTCAATATCAGTATGGGTATGTCCAAGTTTCACAAAATCGATAGTATTCTCCATGTACTCTTTCAATAAGGGCATGTTAATACCAATACAGCCAGTTTTGTCGTCATCCATAACCACATAAACTTGTTTCGGAACAACGATGACGATCTGATCCGAAGACAGTTCGTCATAGACGGAATCTTCGAATGGAGCCTTGATTTCGATAAAGAGAGTCTTTTCCCAATTAACTGAGCCAGTATCTAAAATTATGTATTGAGGCATATCTCGCCTATAAAAGCCGTCGTACTTATACAGGATGGATAGCGGTTGGTCGTATTCCTGATAATTCGATGATTGATTATCGAGGTCATCGATTTCAGTTCGATAGGAGAGTGATCTATAACTCGAAAACAAGACGCTCATATTTCGATCGTAAGACGCTTGTGATATGCGTCGGTATATCTGTTCGATTCGACTATTCACGAACGTTAGAGGCAGCCTGAAAGCCTCAGAGAGACGTTTTATATATAAAGAGTCATTAGAAAATCCTTCGAACTCATAAAGCATATACCAAGGCATGCTTGCGTAGAGTTGAAAACTCGCCGCTTGTGCTTCTTGGAGATCCCGAAGAGCTTGGCTCATATGCTGACTATCCTGACGGCCTGCGTGACGAAGAGGGTGACACAACTCATGGAAAAATGCTTTTCGAAGCTTCTTCTCTGTCTGGAAGCTGTTTAGAAAAATCAAGGCATATTCACCATCTAACCATTCAGTAAATGTTGGTCCATCGTATGTTCGGACATGTATGCCAAATATAGTTGCTATTCGATCAATATCCATATCTGTTGAAGATAAGATGCCATTCATACGATACTGCTTAGCGATCCACAGCTCAATTTCATTTGGCTTATAAAGGTCTAAAGTAAAACTGCTCATGTTGAACATTCTCCTTAAATACAAACATATGTTCTGTTTTATGGTTAAAAATAATAGCCCAATGGAAGGGCCACTATTTTTTATTATCTTGCTGGTTTCTTACTTTTCGTAGGGCCTCAACAGCAGCCCTTGCTGCTGCTCGGGCAACTTCAAGTTCTTCCTCAGTATAGTTGTCCGCTCCTCCGAAAAAAGCCCTACCGAAACCTGCTTCATCCTTTTCAATCTTTTTTTGATCTTCACTTTGCGTAACGAGTAACTCATCGGATCTTCCGAGCAATCGGTCGACAGAGGTACTAAACAGGGTGGCCAATTTATCAAGAGTTTCTGCATTTGGCTCATATATATCAGCTTCCCATTTAGAAACCGTTGTATGATCAACATCAAGTTTTGTGGAAAGGTCTTTCTGAGTAAGTTTTGCATCTCGTCTGAGCTTCTTAATTCTTTTTCCTAGGGACAAGATAAGCGCTCCCTTAAATAATTTGATAATACATCAAACTCAGAATACCATTGCAATCTTTAACG
Organism: Paenibacillus spongiae; assembly: GCF_024734895.1. NCBI lineage: Bacteria > Bacillati > Bacillota > Bacilli > Caryophanales > Paenibacillaceae > Paenibacillus > Paenibacillus spongiae. The sequence goes on along the minus strand of NZ_CP091430.1, from coordinate 4,939,993 downwards.
GGAAAGTAATTTGAGTAAATAGCAAATTTGTGTTGACAAGTTGATATTACATCAAATAATATAGTCGTAAGTTGATTAAACATCAAGTTTGGGTGGTGAGAAAAATGCTTGTTAATTATGAAAAGCTTAGAAAAATGCGGATTGATAAAAAAATTCCACTCCATGAAATGGCACAAGCCCTCGGCCTCCGAACCCCAGGTGGATATTCTCGAATTGAGACAGGTGAGAACGAATTAAAGGCAAAACATCTACCTGCAATTGCAGAGAAATTCGGAGTTAACCTAAATGAGTTGAATGATGTTATTTTTTTTCAAGCAAAATTTGAGCAAAGCTCAAAATTATTACAAATTGATTCTGCTTAATAACAGAAAGGAGTTATTTCAAATGCAAAGCACCCAGGACCAATCCGAACTAATCCGTGCAATCGTGTTAGAGGAATTAGCAAAACGACCAGCCATCAAGCGTGCGACAGTTGATGCAAAGGAAGCTGCTGAATACCTCGGTATCAGCCATGATACCTTGATGAATGATGTCCGAGCCGGGAAGGTTCCTCATATTAAGCTTCGCGGAAGGTATGTTTTCCGGCTGTCGACACTGGATGAATTTATGGACGAATTGGAACGGTCTAGTCTCCGGGAAAATTTAGATCAAATTAAAGAAACGGTTGAGGTCTTTAAACCGACGGAATTAAGGCATCGTGTTTGGCGAGCAAAATAAGAACTCGTCAGGCAGATTAATTCCCAAATGTCGGCATAGCGAACAGATATTAATTTGTTGCTTCATCCATAACCCTCCAAGGAGCTGATCAAAATGAATAACTATCAAGAGCTGGTGCTTGTACCCTTCGACGAAGATGGGACACATCTCGAACCCGATTACGATACTGCTGAATGGGTTGTCGAATTTAATGACATTCCAAATCCATAAAAATAGATCCCGACACTGTATTCGCATGATGTCGGGACGAGCTCAATAACGTTGGGGAACGGTATGACTTTATTTTATAACATCGGATTCTCCCTGAAATTCCAATTTGGACTTATTCCAATTCGGAATAATGAAGGGGGTGAACGTCACTATGACCGCTGGAATGCTATTAAAAACTGTTCGTGAGAAAGCCGGGATCAGCCAAGAGAAACTGGCTCGGCTTCTCCATCGAACTCAGTCATGTATAAGCAAAATCGAGCAAGACAAAAAAACACTTGATGTCACAACGTTTGTGAACTGGACGAAGATCACGAACGCGTCAGAAGCAGGAATTGCTTTTTTGTATGGGATTGACCCAGCAACCATTATGCAATCAGTATTACAAGTCACTGGTGCAGCTTAATAAAACGTGAGGTGAGAAACATGGAACTTACATATGATTTTCGTGCAGCTCGGCAGCGGATCATGGATTTGACGGATCATTATCGACGCTTGAAGCACACTCAGCAGCCAGTAGGAAATTGGGATCGGATTTTATGGATGGAAATCGAAGCTATCGAAACGGAAATCGCAGAGGCAAAAAGAAAAATGACCGCCGGCCAGGGCGATCATTTCGAGGTAAAGCTAAATATTCAACTAACTCCAGTATATATGTCAGAGCAAGTATGCGCAAGATCGGAGGCTTAAAGCAAGCGACAAAGGATTTGCCTTTGTCGTCGGCAGCTCGAACAGATCGGGCTCCCGAGGATGCAGGTAAGTAATTGCATCATGCACTTTGACAGCTACATAGTTTCAAAGTGAAGAAATAATGAACGGCGTCGAGGCGGTGAAGTATGAATTATTTGCGCGAGATGAACGCCTTCTTCGATTGGCTCGAAACAAATCCGTTGGAAGCATCCACACAAACTTTGTGGTTTCACCTTATGGCGACTGCAAATAAGAGTGGATGGCCAGAGTGGTTTACAGTAGCTAATCCCCTGTTACAGGCAAAAGTAGGCGTCACCGAGAACACCCTGACGAAGCACCGTAACTATTTGGTCCAGAAAGGTAGGATCGAATACATAAGCCAGGGCAAGAAAAAAGCCGGAAAGTATCGCCTTATTCCTCTTACCTCAAAAAATGAGGTAAACCGTGAGGAAAAGTATGAGGCAAAGTATGAGGCAAACCATGAGGTAAAAGGTTCAGCATTATTTAAACTAAACGAAACTAAACCAGATAGTGGTGAACCGTCTGAAATTGTGGACCTGAATTTCATGAAGGCGATTAGAGCTCTCGAAAATCTGTTTCCAGGCAGAATCAGTTCAACCGTTGCACAGGAGTTGTCCGGCTTCATGGATGAGGGCATTGAGGTTAGCGTTATTACCCATGCTGTTGATCTCACGAGACAGAAACGCAAGGATATCCGCTATCTATGGGGTATCCTCCAGAATTGCTTAGATCGAGGGATAAGGACACTTACGGCTTTTAAAGAGGCCGAAAGCCAGAAGTTCAACCGAACTGGATCTAGCAATCAAAAGGATCGTGCAGCCTATTTTGAACAGAAAGCGAGGGAAGCCGAGCTTGAAGAAGTCTGAAGTTTATACGCTATTCGCTTACATCAATCGCTATTATTCAAACTTCGGAGGCGACGACGAGAAGGTCGCTTCATGGGCTAAACTGCTGGCAGACATACCGTTTGATATGGCTAGGGATAACCTTGAACAGTATGCGGCATTGACGCCAACGTGGCCGCCTACGATAGCTGATTTGCGAAAAGGGAAAGATCACAGTACCGTATATCATGATCATCTTCGGGCGGATGCAAATCAATTTATCGGCGATCTTAATCATTACCAGCGAACTGCTGTACCGCCGTCCGAGAGTGTAAAAGAAAGGGTGAGGCAGTTTGCAGAACGAAACGCCGCTCGTAGAAATCAATGAGAGCTGGATGCCGCGAAGCATTGAATCGGAGCAGGCAGCGCTAGGATCTGCAATCTTATCGGCTGAAGCGTTGGACAAGCTCCGTGAAACGTTAAGAGGGGATGAGTTTTATTTCGAGCCTCATGCCAGGCTATTCCGTGTAATGGTTCAAATGAGGGATGAAGGTAAGCCGATTGATATCGTTACCCTAACGTCAACGCTGCAAGACCGTGAGGAACTGGACAAGGTCGGCGGTATTAGCTATATGACGAAACTCGGCAATTCTGTACCGACTGCGACGAATGCTTCTCATTATGCCGGGATTGTACTTGACCGCTATTTGCAGCGAGCAGCAATTCTTGAATACAAGGAAAGGCTTATCGAGGCCATGCGTTCAGGTGATGCAAGGTCTATTGTTGCCGGTATGCATGAAACGGGTGCAGGACTGGCCGATCGAGCGGCTGCAGAGCAAACGTTTAAGCGAGTCGGGGATGTTTGCATAAGTAACTTCGAAGAATTAGAGCAGCGGTATCATAATCGTTCCGAGAATGGCGTAACCGGGATACCCTCGGGATTTACTGACCTGGACAAAATGACATCCGGCTTCCAACGAAATGACCTTATTATCGTTGCCGCTCGGCCTTCCGTGGGAAAAACGGCATTTGCTCTTAATATTGCTCAAAACGTTGGCGTAAGGGCCGGTCAGACCGTTGCTATCTTCAGTCTCGAAATGTCAGCCTCACAGCTTGTTAACCGAATGATTTCCGCTGAAGGAAACATAGATGCTAGCCGTATCCGTACCGGTTACATGGAGGGAGGCGATTGGGAAAACGTTACGATGGCGATCGGCAACCTGAATGATGCCAACATATTCATTGACGACACTCCGGCGCTTACTGTCTCTGAGATCCGGAGCAAGTGCCGTGCATTAAAGAAACAAGATGCAGGACTTGGACTTATTCTAATCGATTACCTTCAGTTAATTTCCAGCCGGGAACGCAAAGAGAACAGGCAACAGGAAGTTTCGGAGATATCTCGTACCTTGAAGCAGATCGCTCGGGAGCTTGAAGTTCCGGTAATCGCACTGTCCCAGCTTAGCCGAGGCGTTGAGCAGCGACAGGATAAGCGCCCGATGATGTCCGACCTTCGGGAATCTGGTTCGATCGAGCAGGACGCCGATATCGTTGCATTCCTTTATCGAGATGATTACTACGATAAGGAATCCGAGAAGAAGAACATTATCGAAATCATTATCGCTAAGCAGCGGAATGGTCCAGTGGGAACAGTTGAATTGGCATTCCTCAAGAACTTCAATAAATTCGTTTCACTGGATCGAAGTCATTAAGCCGGTTAGGAGGGAGCGCTTGACACAGTTTGAGAAGAATCATGCATTTATACAAAAAGTCATTAAAAACTGTTCTGTTGAAATCGAGATTGTCGCGCTGACTGAAGACAAACGCTTTGCCGGTATGCATGGTGGCGTATTGAAGGCATTCGTCGTTTCACAATACTGCAATGCTGCTTATACGTGGTGCAGTTCGGCAGGCAGCATAATGGACCGAGGGGTTATCTCGAATCTGTCGGAAGCCTATCGATTCGTCGAAGAAGTGATCGGTGGCCAGCTTGAAATGCAATTCTAGATCAATAGTGACGAAACATAATGAATACGGAAGTACATTAAATCATAGAAAGGAGTGTGATTGTACTGGTAGGCCGGTCGAAGACAGAATTCTTATTGTCGATCTTGATAGCATATCTGTTTGGACTAATTACTGGACATTTGTTCTGGTCATAGAAAAACCCCCGAGGTCGTTGGGGAACGGTATCCGGGGGCACAGTCAAAAACATTCTTCCTCATCCAACTATAACACATAGAGAGGAACGAGGGGAATGTTGGCAATGGCTCTTGATGAACAATTGGAATTGTTTCCAAAAGCAACGAGGCAGGATATTGAAAAAGCTAAGGCGATGCTTTCCCGATATCGTCGAATGAAAATGATTTTAGACGATTTCGAACGGAACCCTCCAGAGACAGTCAAACAAATAGAAGCACAGGAAAGCACGACGCGATATACGCGAATTATAGAACGCGCAGTTAATCAAATTGTTGACTACGACGTAAAGAGTGTTATCGAGTACCGATTTCTAAGAGGAAATTCGCGAGCCGCTACTATTCTTCGCTTCTCTGGCTGGGATTATTGTGACAAGACGATTGACCGTAAAATTCTTGACGGAATTGAATCGGTTGCGAATTCGCTTCTTTATCTCTGAAGATGTTGTTTTTAAAGTCCTAGAATGATCAATATAAATACAGTGGTAGTCTGGGACAAGAAATAAAGTCTTAGACTGCCTCTTACCAAAATTAAGCTATCGTTCTCCGTAAGTTCAATAAATTTCTGAAATCCTTTTACAATTACTTCAACAAAAAAGGATCAAACCGATACTGCGATCTGATCCTTTGAGCTATCGAGTCTCTTTAGTTGAACCTAGGTGTCTAATCATCAACATCAATTAATTGCAAACCATTCTGGTAACGGCATTCCTTTTAGACAATGCTCAAACCATACTAAAACTCTATTTAAATAGTCTCTTTGATACTTTTGATTCCATCCGCTACCATGATCGGCTTTAGTATAACATACTAAATAAGTTTCAATTCCGAGACCCTCTAAACCCAAGAATAGGGTCTTTGCATCGCTATTCCAACGTGGACCGTCCCATTGCCTCTCGTTCCCTGTTTCAATCAACAAGACAGGTGTTTGAAGCGACCCGATATTCTCTAGTGACGATAGTTCTTTATATATTTCAGGTTTGAGCCACATATCCTTTGGATTAGCTTCCCCTAATCGGTTGGGCCGTAAGGCATGAAAAGGAACTCCATAATTACGATCCCAGTGCAGAAAGTCGTGGATGCCACAAATCCCAATCGCTCCCTTAAAACGGTCAGTCTGTGAGACGATCCATGTCGAAAGTCCACCGCCATAACTGAATCCATAAACTCCAATTGCATCGGGATCAGCAATTCCTTGTTCTATCAAATAATCCACACCCGTCATTACATCCTTGAAAGGATTTCTCATAATTTGCTGGTTCCCAAGTTCCTTTTCAAATTCTAAGCCGTATCCGCTGCTCCCCCTAAAATTCGGCATGAACACGGCGTATCCTTGATTGGCGAGGAAAAAAGCCGCACTTTGTCCTCCCGCGCAGTTCAATTCTTTAAAATCCGCAATAATTTTTCCCTCGGGTCCGCCGTGTAAATACACAAGAGTAGGAATTTGATTTCCTGGTTCATATGCAACGGGAAGTACAAGAAGCGACTCAATGCTCCAGCCGTCACTCTCATATTTAATAACCTTCACTTCAGGAATTGGGTAAGTAATGACCTTATCGCTGAAGTGACTTAATTTCTCCTTATTTCCTGTTTCAGATAATTTCCAAATTTCCATAGGTTCGCTTGGACCGCTGTATGGGAAAATTAGGGAGTTTTCTTGGTGCAAACATTTTACCCCGGCAGTGTGCCCATATGAATATACAACCCTTGCATCATCTGTCAACTGCTTCAGTTCTCCTGTGGAAGTTTCTATTGAGAACATATAATTGGATAATCCTCTTTGCGCTGTAAGAAATACATGAGATGCATCGAAACTAAAATCATGGAGTTTTACTTCATATCCTGGAGTTTCTACTTTGCAAAGTTGCTGAAACTTACCGTCATCCAGAAAATTGATCTCAACCGATGAATGCAACACTGAAGCGATATATAAGGTCCGACCTTTCATTTTGACTAGGTCTGCATCTCCCGAATACAAAAGTTTTTGTTCAGATCCAGAAACGAAAACTTCCTTCAGTTCATTATTTTCTTTGACTACTATCGTACCTCCGACATCCCATCCGACTATGTCAATTTCTCCATCCGAATGATGGATCAACTTTCTGTTTTCCCCAGTAATCGTGTCGATAATATACAGCTCGGATCGATATAGAGAAGAAATGTAATCAAAGTATCCCTTATTATCCTGTTTCCTTGTTTTATGAACAATGATATCCGTTGAGGGTTTCTTCTTGCTGTAATCATAATTCAGAGAATGTCTGTCGCCATTTGGCATAAGCGTGTACGCAATCCACTTCCCGTCAGGAGACCAGCAAAGCTTTGTAAATTGAAAAGGATTTTGTGCAGGGGAATGAGTATTAGAAATTTGTCTTTTCCCTGAACCATCTTGATTCATTACCCAAATTTCCGCTTTTCCAGAAATACAAGAAAGATAAGCGATCATGCTTCCATCAGGAGACCAGCGTGGAGCATGGGCATCTTCATCAGAGGACAGAATTTCAGTGTAATCGCCGTTAACAAGATTTAGGAGCCAGGTTGAACGATTACGCCTCCCATAAACATATTCTTCATAAGGCATATCATAATTTCCGAAAACGATCAGAGCTTCACGGTCATCTGGAGAAAGTGACAATTCTTCATAATCAAAGTAGTTAGCGGCTATTACATCGTTTTTTAGCTGTTCACTGATTAATGTATCGTCAGTTACCTTGTTCACCATTATTTACCTCCCATTACATTTTCCATCAACAGGAACATATATTCTCCACCAGTAAAGTATTTCCTCTTTTCAATGAAATTTTTTGAGAAAGGATTGTAACTAATGAGTGCTCACCACACTTGCCCGTCGGAGCTTGTTAGTTGCGCTAAACTGCCCGTTAGTTGAGAAAAAGACAGCCGATCGCCCGGCTACCTTTCTAATTGTTTATTAAGTTCTCATGCCCTTTAGTGGGGAAATTAGGTATCTTTAAAACCAGGAAAATCTTTTAGTTCTGATTAACTGCGAAGGTAAAGGTTTGCTTATACTTTCTTCCCTCTATAGTTTGCCCTTTAATTGCTTTTGGGTTATCCTGCCATGATATAACTATCTCAATATTATTTGCTCTTATAGATACAGGGAGGTTGGAATGCGAAAATGCTTCTACACCTGAAGCAACTTTTCCAATAGCGGTTGAAAATAATCCGAATTTTGTAGGAGATTCCGGATCGTTTCTATAGCCCTCAATAATTACATTGTGAAGTGTTTCTCCAGTATTTTTTATTACTACGCTATACATATTAGCAATACCAGGCTTAGGTTTTGCCATACCCTGTTTGTTAAAAATGGGGTCATCAATCTGAACCGACCATTGTTCAGTTTTTTTAATATATGGATCTGGAATTTTTCGTGATTGAGCTTCTACATTGTTTACTGAACTAACTGATAAGCACAGTATCATGAGAAAAAAACAAGTTATTTTCTGATTCATCTATATCCTCCAGTTCGTTTTCTAAATGTAACCTTAGTATGGAGTGAAAATCGGAATTTATTACAATAAAGTAAATTTAAATGCATATTCATCTATTAAGAAAACTTGCCATCAGCTTAGTGCCACATCATCAGATTATTTTGTTGGGGAATTGTCCAATTCATGTCTCAGTGCGGTCCAATACCTGTCTACATCCGAGGGGTACAGTAGATTCATGGAGCTAACAAGCTCGGGTGAATCCTACTGTACCCTTATCAATCGTAGGACTCGGTCATGCGGTGGGTCATTCGACCTTAGGCACTAGTTGCCAAGCGTGTGAAGATGAGGCGGGGTTCAAAACCCCTTTATTATTTTGCAAGTGGACATGACTTTTTCGTGTCTACTTGCAAAGTAGATAATTTTTTGGGCCGACCATTCGGCTCTTTTTTTATGGAAAGGAGGCAGTGGCCGGATGCGATATTATCGTCGTAAAGCTCAGGATATCGAACAAATTAAGCGGCAGCAGCCGGCCAAGTGCCGCGGCTGCATATGGGGTCGGTGGGAAGCGCCGAAGCAATTTTGTCCAAAAGATAGATGCGTCAAGGAAGAGTGGTTACCTCGAGATGGGGTGATTGTTTGAACACTGTACAGCCAATCCGAGATCAAGAAGTTTTGGCCGACATTAAGAACCATTTAAAACAAACGAATTCAAGAAACTATATTATGTTCCTCATCGGTATCAATACAGGTTTTCGAATAAGCGATATTTTACGGTTAAGGGTACGGGATGTATTAGGGTCCCACATCTCAATTCGCGAGAAGAAAACGCGAAAAGAGAAGCGAGCGCTGATAACGGATGAATTAAAGAGAGCGCTGCAGGAGTTCGTTAAAGGCAAGTCGCCGCATGAGTATCTTATTAAAAGTCGCGAAGGTGTCAATCGTCCGATTAGCCGAGAGATGGCGTACAAAATCATGCGAGACATCGGAGACGAATTCGGATTGTCTGAAATGGGATGCCATACATTGCGGAAGACGTTTGGGTATATTTTTTACAATGTCACAACAAACAAGGACATTGGCCTGTTGATGAATTATTTAAATCACGCCTCCCCGCAGATCACATTACGTTATATTGGCATGGCTCAGGACACGCTGGATACGGCCCTTAAACGTCATCGCGCATAGTCAGTTACACATATGAAGGATAGGTGTAATTCATTTGCATATACCGGTTCTACCCCAGTATTTACAGGGCATTCAAAAGCAGGGTGAGTTTAACACAATGTACGTTATGTGAAATTCAAATCGCACTTTATGTTAACTATTAAGCAGGTGATTTATTTGCAGCTACTTCCCAAAAAGCCATGTAGTAAGGTCGGATGCAGTGAGCTGACAAGGAGTCGGTATTGTGAGGAACATGCCAAGCTTGAGTGGCAGAGATCTGACCGAGAACGTGGATCAGCAGCACAGCGCGGCTATGGTCATCGTTGGCGGCTGGCGCGTGAAAGCTACTTGCGTGAGCATCCACTATGCATTTATTGCATGAAAGAGGTCCGGGTTAACGCTGCGACAGTAATTGACCATATCAAACCGCATAAGGGAAATAAAGTATTGTTCTGGGATAGAAACAACTGGCAACCATTGTGCAAATCACATCATGATAAAAAAACAGCGAGATATGACGGGGGATTTGGAAATGAAAATTGAAAAAATACGTCATGGTGATTTAAAGCCTAATGAATGGAACCCGAACACAATGGAGGATCATATTTTTCATTCTCTTGTGGAAAGCATTCGGAGGTACGGCGTACTGCAGCCTATTTTAGTCCGCAGTGACTTAACAATCATCAAAGGCGAAAAACGTTGGAAGGCCGCGCAAATAGCAGGAATAGAAGAAATGATATGTGTTATTGTTCAATCATCTGAAGAAGAAGCTAAACTGCTAAATATCAGCCTTTCCCACCTTCGGGGGAAGACAGATGAGGAATTACTTGCCTCCCTTGTAACAGAGTTATCACTGCATTTTCATATCGATGATCTATCTAATCATACGGGTTATTCTGTTGATGAGCTAAATAGGATTATTGAGGAATTACCCAACGATATATCAGTTCCCGTGTTGGTCGAGGATGATGGTTTTGATGTTAACAAGGCTCTGGATACCATCCGTGAACCAATTACTAAAAGGGGTGATGTCTGGGCGCTTGGGAGGCACATTCTGATGTGCGGGGACTCAACCTCAATAAATGATGTTCAGCGCCTTTTAGGCAGTAATAAGGCAAGTCTTGTTGTTACTGACCCACCTTACAACGTAGCTTTCGAAAGCGATTCAGCTCGATTGCAGGAGGACGGACGAGGCAGCATTATGAATGATAACATGACAGCCAATGAATTTGACAACTTCCTGTGTATGGTCTTTTCTAATTACGCATCCATAATGGACCCTAAGGCAGCAATATATGTTTTTCACGCATCCTCGTACCAAAGGGCTTTTGAAAACGCGATGAATGCTTTTGGTATACGCGTTAGAACGCAGTGTGTATGGGTTAAGAACGCGTCATCATTTGGTTTTGCTCAGTATAAATTCAAGCATGAGCCTGTGTTTTATGGACACCTGAAAGGAAAATCACCAGCTTGGTACGGTGATCGAAAACAAACAACCATTTGGCGGGCAGGACTTCCGATAGAAGATCCATCACCTGAAACTGTGTGGGAAGTATCGCGCGGTGATGTTAACAAATATGTACACCCGACTCAGAAGCCGCTTGATTTGCTTGCAATACCGATTGGTAACAGCAGCAAAGGAGGGGATATAGTGGTTGATTTGTTTGGTGGCAGTGGTTCTACACTAATGACCTGTGAGCAGATGGGGAGGACTTGTTTCACTATGGAACTTGACCCTATATTCTGCGATGTCATATTAAAACGCTTTAGAGAGTCAACAGGAACAGAACCTAATCTTCTTTCAAGTGATGAGCTCGTAGTATAAAAAAGGAGAGCGCACCAACGCTCTCCCCCGCCCAGGTCTCCCTGGCTAAGATAGTGGATAGCCGTGGCCACGGTTGTTACTGAGCCACTATCTCTATATCCATAATACAGGATAGCCAGAGGTGACCACAATGAAAAAAACTAACGAGATAATCAATGAACTCGATAGAACTAAAACAAAGTATCGATCGATTGTTCAGGCTGGCATTGCAAAGTGGATTAAAGACTTTCAAGAAGGACGGATAAAGATAGCTACAGTCGATGATTTAAAGAAGTTGATCGAAATGGATATTCAAATATTAAAGGACGACATAACTACAAGTAAAAGCCTAGAAGAGCAAGAATTAAGAAAGTCTCGTAGAATGTGAAATCATGAGGGGCCCCCCGGGGGTCGGAAAAATAAAAGCGGCCCCATGTAGACCGCGTGCCCCTCAAATGCAAAAAAAAGTCCCCGTGGTGAAATTGGGTACGGAAGGAGGTTGGAAATGGGAAACCCAGTCGTAAATTTTAATCATATGCGCATCGGTAAAAAAGGCGGCGGTAAGAACTGGACAAAGCAAGAAGTGGAATCCAGGGCGGAAGCTGCTAAAAAGTTTGAACGAAAAAAACGGTTAAAACTCAAAATACCAGATTGGTTGGATGATTCAGCTCGGAAAATCTGGAGAAAAACCGTAAAAGATATGGAAGAGTTCGGCGTGTTGGATAAAGTGGATGAAGATGTGCTTGGCATCTATTGTGATGCAGTGTCAAAGGTGCAAGAAGCTAACCGGCTTATTGATGAACATGGTTACACCGAGATTAACCGGTCCGGGGTAAAGGTCCCGAATGCATACGTCCAAATGTCGCAGCGCTATGCGGGCATAGCCCTTTCTTATTCCAATAAACTAGGACTTAATGCTGAATCAAGGGCAAGGTTGGCTAAGCGTCAAGCTGATGGTGAGGTGGATGAGAATGAAGACCTCTTCAATTAATTTTGAAGGTGTCCATCCGACCAACCAGTACGCGGCTGAAATTGTTTTAGGCATGCGTCTGAGCTGCGAAATGGAGCAGCTTGCGTGTCAACGTCATCTGGACGATCTGCATCGCCAGGCTACGCCAGATTTCCCCTATGTTTTCGATGAGAGTCGTGCCAATCGCGTCTTTGACTGGTTTGAACGCTGCTGCCGTCATGTGCGCGGACCGTTTAGCGGAGAGCTGATCGAGTTATTGCCATTCCAAAAGTTTGACCTGGGTTGCGTCTATGGTTGGGTCCACATGGAATCGGGTAAGCGGCGGTTCCGCAAAGCGTTCCATATGAGAGCACGCGGGAATGTAAAATCAACCGAGATGAGCGGGCTGGCGCTCTATGGCATGATGGGCGACTGTATTTATCCGCCTGGGGATCCATCCAATAAACGGTATGAGGACAGCCCGGAGGTCGAATGTGCTGCCGTCGATAAACAGCAGGCAAAGCGTGTATGGTTGGACGCGGCGAAGATGGGCGAGAATAGTCCAGACATCGGACGGCGGTTGAATATCAAAAAAACCTATGTCGAGCACAAGACGCGCGGAGGTTGGCTCCGGCCACTATCCAAGGATACGAAGAACAAGGACTCCGGAGCGCCATGCCTAGTCATTATTGACGAGTATCATGCTCATCCAACGTCTGAAATCCTTGATGTCTCTTATTCGGGTTTTGGCAAACGGCTGCAATCGCTCATGCAAATTATCAGCACGGCCGGGAAAGATGCGGAGAACAGTCCGTGCAAACGGGAATATGATGTGCTCTGTAAAATGATGCGCGGTGATATTCCGATGAACGAGACGTATTTTTGCATGATACGTGAACTGGAGAAGGACGACGACCCACATGACGAATCGCTATGGCCAAAACCGAATCCAATTTTACAGGAAGACAATGAATATGCCGAAGAGCTGCGGAAGCAAATTCGCGCAGAGCATGATGAGGCGTATAATTCCGGCGATCCAGCCAAGATTCGTGAGTTTTTGACCAAGCGTGTCAACCGCTGGCAATCTGATTCAGAAAATAAATACATGTCCGGGATCATGGATCAATGGAAAGCGCTCGCTGTTTCGCGGGACGCTTTTTTCGATTTGGTGCACGGCTTTGAAGTCTGGAATGGCCTGGATTTGTCCAAGACTACAGACTTAACGGGGCTGGGCTACGTGTTCAGGCTGCCGGATGGCCGCTACGCCGTTACCGCTCACGGGTTTATGCCCGAAGAGAGAGCAACACAGCATGAACACAGTGACAGGGTGCCTTATAAGCAGTGGGCCGGTGAAGGTTGGTGCACACTGACGCCGGGCGCGGTCGTTGATTACAGCTATATCAAGGCTCACATGCAAAAAATGGAGCAGGATGAATTTTGGTTTCCCAAAGAGGTCTGCTATGACCCGTATAACGCGACTCACTTCACACAGCAGCTTGAGGCTGAAGGGTATGAGCGTGTGGAGATCCGGCAGGGTGTGCAGACACTTTCCGAACCAACTAAGTATTTCAGGGAGCTAGTACTTAAAGGATTGATTGTCCATGACGGCAGTCCGCTGCTTACCTGGTGCTTATCCAATGCGATCGAAGTCGTTGACAACAACGGAAATATTAAACTGTCAAAGAAACACAAGGACGATAGCCAGCGCATTGATTTGATTGCTGCCGTAATTAACGCGATGGTCAGGGCGATGGTAGGCGATGGCAGGATTGATCTGAACGCGCACATCATGAACGAAGACTTCTCTTTTTAGGGAGGGGGTGAACAAAAAGGATGAAACTGAACATCTTCCAGCAGTGGCGTTCATGGCGCGAATGGCGCTCGGACAACGACTCGTTATTGAATCCAAAGCAATGGCTGCTTGATCTGTTCGGAGCATCGACCACAGCGAGCGGAGAGCGCATTACAAGCGACAAGGCGCTGCTAAATAGCAACGTTTACACTTGTGCTTCCATATTAGGCGGCGACATCGGCAAACTGCCCATACAAGTCTTCAAGCGGAAAGGGAACGGCATTGAAAAAGACAGTGCGCATCCGGTTTCCCGGCTGCTGGGTGTACGAGCCAATCCCTATATGAGTGCATATACGTTTAAAGAATTGATGCAGGTGCATGTTACGGTCTGGGGAAACGGGTATGCAAACATTGAATGGGAATTAAACGGCATCAACAATGGCCAGCCCAAAGCGCTCTGGCCGCTCGATCCGTCAAAGACAGATGTTCAGGTGGACATCGTGACCGGGGAAGTATGGTACGTGACAACTCTCCCAAGCGGTGAGGTCCGGAAGATCCGGCACACGGATGTTCTTCACTTTAAAGGAATCAGCAAGAATGGATTAAAAGGCATTACGCCGATTTCGGTCATTCGGGAAGAACTAGGCGTGCAGCAGGCGCAGCGTAAATTTATTGGTGCATTTTACGCCAATGGGACAGCAACGCGGGGGATCCTTAAAATACCCAATGGGACATTGGATAAACCAGCGAAGGATAAGGCGCGGGACGAGTGGCAGAAAGCAAACTCCGGGCTAAACAATGCGCATCGAATCGCAATATTGGATGCGGGCATGGAATATCAGAACCTGGGCATGCCGTTGAATGATGCGCAGTTCATCGAAACGAGCAAATTCGGAATCGCGGAAGTCGCTAAGATTTACAAGGTACCGGGATACAAGCTTGGTTTAACCGATGTGAAATTTTCAAACATGGAAAACCAATCGCTCGAATATGTGAAGAGCACGCTGCAGCCGATCATTACAAACTGGGAGCAGGAATGCGACTATAAGCTATTTACCGAACTCGAACGCAGACGCCTGTACACCAAATTTAACGTGGCCGGAGAGCTTCGCGGCGATAGTACAAGCCGCGCAGCTTACTATAAGGAAATGATCGCCATGGGTGCTTATACAATCAACGAGGTGCGGGAGTTGGAGGAAAGGGACAACATCGGAGAGATGGGCGACCGGCATTTTGTCAGCTTAAACTATATCAGCTTGGATAAAATGGACCAATACCAAGCACTTAAAGCAGGTTTAGGCGATAAAACGAAGGGAGGTGAGTGATCTGAGCGAAAAGGAAATCCGGTATCTGCATGCTGAATCGATTGAGGTAAGAAGCGGGGAAGGCGAAGGGGAATCGCTTGGAATTGCAGGCTATGTCGTAAAGTTTAACCAGCGAAGTCAGTTGATTTGGGGTGAATTTTACGAGCGTGTAGCAAAAGGGGCGTTCCTGCGAAGCTTGCAAGAGAATACGATTAAGGCACTCTGGAATCATCGGAGCGATTTTGTATTGGGTTCTACGAAAAATAGCACGCTTCGACTCTATGAGGATAACAGCGGGCTGCGGTTTGAAATTGATTTGCCTAACAATAGTTGGGGAAAAGATGCCTATGAGTCTGTGCAGCGCGGCGATGTAGACGGTATGAGTTTTGGATTCAGAGTTCGGCAAGATGCCTGGCAGTACTTGAAAGATGAAGACGTCTATGAACGCACCTTGTTGGATGTAAATTTGTTTGAAGTTTCTCCAACACCGTTTCCCGCCTATCCAGATAGCGAAGCAAGTCAGCGCAGCTTGGAAGGATTGGGAATTACAACGAAAGAGCAGCGCAAAGCTGAAAAGGAAAGATTATTAATCGAACTCGACCTGTTGGCCATCGAAGGCTAACAAGTCGTTTTTTTATGCAAAATAAACTATTGGAGGTTCCAACCATGGATGAAAAAGAACGCGAATTACGCCAGCAGCTGGCTAAGAAATTGGAAGAGGCTCGCAGCCTTGCTGGTGAGGGGAAACTTGATGAAGCAAGAACAGCCAAGGAAGCTGCTCAAACGCTTCGTAATCAAATTGATCTGCTTGCTGAAATCCGGGCAACCGATACGCCAGGGCAGACGACACCGGCTGAGCCAGAGCAGCGGGAAGACAAGCAAGACAAATCTGCTCAATATCGGAGCGCCTTTTTAAAGGAGCTGCGCAACAAGACGCTGAACGCAGAAGAGCGGGCATTAATTGATGAAGCGATTGAAGAAGTACGTGCCGGCATGCAAGGCGGCGTGGGTGAAGACGGCGGGTTGATCGTCCCGCAGGACATCAGCACCATGATCCTTGAGAAGAAACGACAATTTGTTTCGCTTGAACCGTATGTCACGGTGGAACCTGTTTCGACACGATCCGGGTCCCGCGTAATCGAGAAAAATGCGGACATTACACCATTCACCGATATAACGGAACTGACGGATCTGGATGAGATGGACAACCCCAAATTTGCATCCATTAGCTACGCCATTAAGGACCGGGGCGGCATTTTGCCGATTAGCAACACATTACTGGCGGATACCGATCAGAATTTGATGAATTATATCTCGACTTGGATCGCTAAAAAATCCACCGTAACCCGGAATAAGTTGATTTTGGCATTGCTGGATACAAAGACGAAGGTGCCTATCGACGGACTGGACGATATCAAGCAAGTGCTGAATGTGGAGCTTGATCCAGCTATCAGCCTTGGCGCTATTATCTTGACTAATCAGGACGGATTTAACTTTTTGGACCAGCAAAAGGATACGGAAGGAAAGGCTTTGCTCCAGCCGAATCCTACGCAGCCGACACAAAAACTGCTTTATGGCAAACCGGTTGTGGTCATCAGCAATAAATGGTTGCCAAGCACCGGAACAACGGAGAAAAAGGCTCCCCTTATCATCGGTGATCTGAAAGAAGCCATTGTATTGTTTGACCGTCAGCAGTATTCCATCGCTTCTACAAATGTCGGCGGAAAATCGTTTGCGCGTAACTCCACAGATGTTCGTGCGATTCAGCGCGAGGACGTTCGAGAGTTTGACATGGAAGCTGTTGTTTACGGTGAGTTAACGATCGTGTAATTTTGAAGGTCCTGGAGTGATGACATGCTGACCAATCTTGAGCGTCTAAAAAGGGTCTTACCAAAAGAGCTGTATGATCCGAGTCAAGACGATAGGCTAGAGCTGGATATTGCGGCAGCTTCAGCTGCCATTGAGAACTATTGCAAGCGAAGTTTTAAAAAGCAGCTTTACACGGAGCGGGTCAGCGGTTATGAAACGTCCAAATATATCAACTTGCGTAATTATCCGGTCCATAGCATAACCGAATTCTCAAACGCTTGGGAATATGAGATCCTGGACGACGGCAGGATTTACTGTGCCAACGGCTGGCCGACTGGTGAGCATAACATCAAAGTGAGTTATATCGGCGGGTATGTACTGCCGGGCGATGCAACGAATGAAGAGCCGCGCACGTTGCCGGAGCCATTAGAGCTGGCTTGTCTGCTATATGTCCAGATGCTTCAACGAGATCCTGGCATAAAGTCGGAGCGGGTAGGCAACATCAATGTAACTTATATTGATGATGATCTAGGAGGGCGATTACCTGCGCCCGTTGTTGCACTGATTTCGCCTTATGTGGGCAGGTGGGTGTGAAATGGCAAGGAAAAGGACGCGAAATCGGAAGGCAAATGTAGAGGTTACGCAAGACATGGATCCTATGGACTTGATTAACCGATTGCTGCCATTGAAGCAGAAAGAGGTCCTTATCGGCATGCAAGGTGATAAAGATCTTGCAACCATTGCTGGTGTACATGAATACGGCAGCGTCAAACTCAAAATACCGGCGCGGTCGTTTATTGGCAGTGGCAAAAAGAAAGCGCAAGTGGCCATAGGAAAACTCGTTCGCAAAGCAGTAACTGAAATAGCTCTTGGCCAGCGAGCGGGTCCGTCCTTATTTGAGAAAATTGGCGAACTTGGGTTAGATCGGATGAAGAAAAACTTTGACAGGATCAAACAGCCAGGGTTATCCCCGGTCTATGCCCGCCGTAAAGCAAGCAAAAAACTGTTGATAGCCGATCAGGAGCTAAGAAATGCTTTGTCATTTACCATCGTAAGCAAAGGGAGATGATAGGCTTGCGCTTCAGGTTTCAGCGCATTTTGCGTAAGTACGAGGTCCCGTATACGCTTATTCGTCATGGCAAGGGTCATTATGATTCTGTTGGTGTATATCATCCGCCCGAGGCTATCCGCACCGCTTTACGTGGCTCGGTACAGCCCTTGGGCGACCGGCTGATGCAGATAGAAGGCGGGCGTTACCATGAGGATGACCGCATGCTGATTACAGTCTATCCGCATAAAGACGGAGATATCATCGAGCATCAAGGCCGACAGTACACCATTGACATGGATCATAACTGGACGGCCTATAGTGATGTGAGCGAGTACAGAATGAAACGAGTGAGCACACATGATCCAGTTTGAGTTGATCCGTGAGGTAATGATTGAAGGGCTATCCGAACATCTTGGTGTGCCGGTCATTGAGATTGACGGAAAAGGCGAAGTACCGCCGTATCCGTTTATGACCTACAGCTTCACAGATGAGGGCAGCATCGTAGGGCATATGGCGAGCAAGGTAGTGGGTGACCGGATCATTTATTTCGGTACCGTTCCGCTTAGTGTCTCGTTTCAAAGTTATGCTCTTAGCCGATTGGAAAGCGTCAATCAGGCCAACCGCGCACGTGACTGGTTTTTGACTGACGGCCACTGGCTCTTAAAAGATGCTGCAGGCGTGGTGGTGGTTGAGGTCGGCCAGACTCAAAACAATGATTTACAGATTGGTGACGAATGGGAACGCCGTAATGGGTTTGAGATTGATTGTCGGACGACGAATATTATCGACCAGGAACTGCAGTCCATCGATGAAGTTAATTTAAAAGGAGTGGACCCGATTAATGGCTAAAGATGTAACGGTCATTATTGATATGGCTCGGCCAACACCAAGACTTGGATTTGGCAAGCCTTTAATTTTGGGGGCGAGCACAACAGGAGCTGCCTATAAAACCTATGCCGATCTGGAAGGCGTCAAGACGGATTATGCGGAGACAACGGAGGAATACAAGGCGGCATTTGCACTGCTTAACCAGGGGGATGATTCTCCGGCAGAAATCGCGATTATGTGCCGTCGAACGGAGCAGTCACTCTCGGAGGCCTTGACCGAGGCATTCACGAAGGATTGGTATTTTTTAATTTCAACTACGTCAGACATTGATGATGTTGGTGAGATCGCAGCGGCCGTGGAGCAGGATAACAGCCGGGAATTTTTCATACGGTCATCTGATTTGGTGGATGTCGGGGTTCTCCGTGGGGCTGGATATAGCCGGACAACGGTGATTTATCATACGAATATCGCGAATTACCCGGAAGCTGCTTGGATTGGTCGTGCTGGATCGGCACCGGTCGGCAGTGTGACTTGGAAGTTTAAACCGTTGAACGGTATCGCGCCGCTGGAAATCTCGAATACCGAATTACTCGCAATTCATACTACAGGCGCTAATACGTATGTCACCAAGGCTGGAGATAACGTGACCAGTGAGGGCAAAACGCTGTCGGGCGAGTACATCGATATCATCCATGCAAAGGATTATGTCAAATTTTCGATTGAGTTTGGCGTCCAGAAGCTTCTCAATTCATCGCCGAAGGTTCCTTATGATGATACAGGCATCGCACAAATCGAAAGTGTTGTGCAGACGGTGCTGCAGCGGTCATTTAACCAGGGCATTATTGCAGCAGATGCAGATGGTTTACCGTTATTGGGGACGACGTTCAAGCCCCGCGCCGAGGTTGATCCAGCAGATCGAGCAGCCCGGAAGTATAATGACGGAGAATTTTGGTTTGAGCTGGCCGGTGCAATTCACGAAACGAAAATTCGCGGCCAAATCAGGCTGTAAGGAGGCTATCTGATGTCACAAGCAACAACATTCGATGCGAAAGCGGTCACGGTCACGGTGGGAGGCGTATACTTGACCGGCTTTGCTGATAGTATGGTCGAAATCGAGAAGGACGAAGACAACTGGGAGGTTAAAGTCGGTGCTCAAGGCGATACCGTGCGTACGAAGGTGAATAATCCACTCGGTACGATTTCCGTTACGCTGCTGCAGACCAGTCCGCAAGTAGCCTATTTGGATCGGCTGGCTAATACAGGCGAGCTTGTACCGATCTCCGTGATCAATGCCGGCCCGCCAAAAGAGTCTGTAACCGTAACGGAGGCTTTCATCAAAAAACCGGCCCCCCGGGCTTATGGCAATGAAGCGGAAGACAGGGAATACGAATTCCAGTGCATGGACATTCGATTCGATTAAAAAAACGAAAAGGACTGATATATAGTGGCAACTTTCAAACAAAAAACGATTCAAACTAAAAACGGCAAGAGCTATATCGCTCAACATCCGGGCGTTCGTACCGTGACCAAGATTAATGATCGCGTTAAAAACAAACATGGTATTCCATCTGAAGAGAAGGTATGCGACGAGATGTTTAAGCTTGTCATCGTGGAGCCGAAGGTCACGATCGAAAGCTTTGATTCGTATGTCGAAATGATGGAATTGGCCAATAAAGCCTACTATTTTGTTACTGGGGTAGACGATCCAGAAGAACAAAAGGAAGATGACGCTGATGACGATCAGCAAACGAGAAGCTAAGGACCGGGCGCAACGAAATTGGCCGGTATGGCGATTGCTGCTCAGTGATATGTCGATTACGTACAGTGATCTTGATCTTATGGACGATGACGACATTGCAGAGGCTAATGCTGCCCTGGACATCTACATCGACCAGCAAAAAAAGAAGGAAAAACAAAAATAGGCGCCCTTTTGGGCGTCTTTCTTGCTGCTGAGGGGGTGGCATGAGTGGCAGGCGGGGTTATTAGCAACCTTATGTATGCCGTGGGATTTAAGGTTGACACACGCGGTCTTGATGCGGCGGACAGTGAAATTACGACGTTAACAAAAAGTGTGGTCGGCCTCGGACTAGCAGCGACAACAGCAGCAGTTGGCATTGGAACGGCAGCTCTTTCAGCTGCGAATCACTTCGAAAAATCAATGGCTGATGTCCAAAGCGCTACCGGGGCGACTGCAGAGCAGATGGAGGCCACTAAGGAGGTCGCCCAAAATCTGTATGCTCAGAATTTCGGAGCAGATTGGCAGGACTTGGGGAGTGCAATCTCTACCGTTCAGCAAGTGACCAGCCAAACGGGAACTGAGCTGGAGGAGACAACGCGAAGCGCTATATTATTACGTGATCAATTTGGGTTTGAAGTGCCCGAGTCTATTAAGTCGGTTGACACCATGATGCGTCAGTTTGGGATAACCTCAGAGCAGGCGTATGATCTCCTTGCCCAAGGAGCCCAGAAGGGACTTGATAAATCGGGTGAGTTGATGGACTCAGCAAATGAGTATGCCAACCAATTCAAATCCCTTGGATTTACGGCAGAGGAAATGTTCGATGTTTTTGCCGCTGGATCGTCTGAGGGTGTTTTTCAGCTGGATAAGGTTGGTGATGCTGTAAAAGAGTTTAACATCCGGGCCAAAGACGGAAGTAAATCGAGTGTCGAGGCGTTTGAGATGCTTGGACTAAACGCTGATGCCATGATGCAAACCTTTGCTAGCGGCGGGCCTGCAGCCAAGGCCGCATTTAGTCAAATCCTTCAAATGATCACTGATGTCGAAGATCCAGTATTGAAAAATCAGATTGGCGTTGCCTTAATGGGGACTCAGTTCGAGGACCTTGAAGCGACCGTTGTTGCAAGCATGGGAAAAGCGACGAGTCAATTTGAATCGACAGGCGCCACTCTTGCGGAACTGAACAAAATCAAATTCGACAAGCCCGGCGAAGCTTTTGCAATGTTTAGACGTCAAATCGAGGTTGGTTTACTGATCCCGATCGGCGAAAAGTTGCTTCCTTATTTGACCCAGTTTGCTCAGTGGATATCTAACCACAAACCGCAAATTGTAGCTCTTGGGCAATCAATCGGGGATACAATCGGCAGTGCATTAACGCTGATTGCAGAAAAGGCGCGGGAGGTTTACGACTTCATTGCCTCTAACTGGGATGCGATCACCAATACCGTTCTGGCTATAGGTGCTGCGGTTGTTGGCCTTAGGACTGCTTTTGCAGCAATGACGATCATAGGAACGGTAACCAAACTCTATAAGGCATATCGGGCAGGGACGCTGCTTGCAACCGCAGCGCAGATAGGACTCAATGTTGCCATGCTGGCTAACCCGATGACTTGGATCGCAGTCGGGATCGCCGCTGTAATCGCCGGAATCGTGCTACTAATCCGTAACTGGGATACCGTAAAAGCAGTGATGGGAAGGTTTTGGAATTGGACCAAGGATGTATTTGGCCAAATCGGCGCATGGTTTAGTCAGCGATTTAGTGAGGCAGCTGCAGGCATTAAATCTGCTTGGTCATCCATTGTTTCCTGGTTTGCGGGAATATGGGAGGGCATTAAGGCTGTTTTTATGATGGTTGTGTCCTTTTATGCAACTATCTTTCGTGCAGCCGGATCAGCAATTAAGACAGCTTTCGGTGTCATTGTATCCTGGTTTAGCGTTATCTGGGAAAATATCAAATCGGTGTTTGCTGCGGTAGGAACATGGTTTGGCGAAATCTTTACGTTAGCTGTATCGGCAATAAAGACAGCCTTCGGCGGCATAAAAGATTGGTTTAGCGGCTTGTGGGATAATATCAAAGGCGGCTTTACCGGGTTCATCAATGTCATCATCAGCGGCATCAACAAATTAATCGATGGTCTTAACAAGATTAACATCAAAATGCCGGAGTGGGCAGGCGGCCAAGAGTTTGGGATTAGTATCCCGAACATTCCGATGCTCGCGACAGGCGGGATTGCGACGGGTCCAACACTTGCGATGATCGGTGAGGGCGCGGAAAGTGAGGCCGTGTTACCACTATCCAAGCTTGAAGCATTACTCAATAGACCGCGTTATCCCGAGCAGTCACCGGCAGCACCTGCTGCGGCTGCGCCTGCGAGATATAGCGGCACTGCGGGTCAGAGTCCCGTAATCATCAATATTCAGGTAGATGCAAGCGGCAGCGGCGGCGGTGATTCGGCGGCAATTAAAAATGCTCAAATCATTGCGGCCGAAGTCAAACGTCAAGTACAAGCGATCTTTGAGAGCGCTGGCCGTATTCTTAATGTTCAGGGGGTGGAGTAATGGCAACATTAGATGGGCATTACTTGCTGGCCGAAACTGAAACCCCTAACTTTGCGGTCGACATTACAGAGCAGCCGGTCGAAAAAGGTATCAACATAACGGACCATGTTCAGCGAAAAGCCAGGACGGTAGGTATTAGCGGGTTTGTTGTGGGTCCTGATGCCGGGAAAGTGCTTTCTTATCTACGAAATTCTTCGGATACCGGACGTATCATCAAATACGTGGGACGGACTGCTATTACCGGGTTAATCAAAGACCTAACGACTTCGCATACGTACTCGGTTGCCGATGGTTATAGTATTTCCTTTACGATAATCGAGGTAAGAATCGCATCGCCCTCACCAGCGGCCAAGTTGCCCGCGCCAATTCGATCACAATCGGCGCCGATCATCAATTCAGGAACCAAGAAGAGTAAGTCTAAGAAAGGCAAGGGGGAGAAGAAAGAAAAGAAAGGCAAAAAAGAAAAAAAAGAAAAGGAAAAAACGCAGAAAGTCAAATTTAAGTCGGGGAGTAAGTGGGCATGAATTATGTGGATATTGAAAAAGAACTGATCCCCTACCGCTTTGATATTGAAATTGCCGAAGAAACCTTCTCCTTCGAAGTGAATTACAACGCCGAGCATGATTTTTTTACTATTGATCTATCATTAGACGGTGAAGTATTAGCGGCTGGTGTCAAGCTTGTATATGGTGTGCCGTTGTTTGGGGACATTCAAGATCATCGTTTCCCGGCTTATCCGCTCTTGCCGCTGGATCTGGCTGGTGATAGTCAATCGGTAAACTGGGAAACACTTTCCGTCCGCGTTTTTTTGTACATCATTGATGAGGAGGCGATCGATGATGGCTAATTTTGGGCGTGTTGTCGAGGTCATGGTCGCTGGCATGACCTTTTCGATGGACAATTTTGCAATTGAAGGCACGGTTCCATTCGATTCGGACCCGTTACCAAATGAGTCTGAGATCAAAATATGGAATCTGACTGCTGCAACCGTAAATAAAATCAAGCGCAATGATACACTGGTGGTCAACGCCGGGTACAAAGGTGATGTGGGGGTTATCCTTCATGGGTTTGTATCGTCTGTCCAAACAGTCCGGGAAGGTGTAGACAGGATCACAAGGATTAAGGTTATCGATAGCGAGGATCTTAGCGAACGGACGTTTAAAGATGTCAGCTATAAAGAGGGGACGCTTGCCAGCTATATCATTCGGGCTATGGCGGGGCAAATCGGTCTGCCCATTGCACAGTTTGAGCTGGTGCAGGATTACCGTTACATGGATGGATATACGGCCAGTGGTGAGGTCACGGAGATTATCAGCAAGGTGGCCGAGGACTGTAAGACCAGCGTATACATCAATAAAGGTAAATTGTATGTGCGCAATCTCAAGCGTGGCCGCGGAGAGGACCATCTATTTAAGTTAAATGAGTCGACCGGCTTGATCGGTGTTCCGGAATACCAGGACGATGAAGACAGCAAGGGTTATCAGATCACTTCACAGCTGCAATATCGAATCACGACTGCATCCGTCATTGATCTGTCCAGCGAAGACTTTACCGGTCGGCTATATGTACGCAGTGGATCGCATACGTTTAGCCGTACCGGCGATTTTGTAACGTCCGTGGAGGCGATCTTATGAGGGCAGCTGATCCGGCTGGTACTCTTGCACGTCTGCTGGCTGGAATGTCCGGCAAACAATCCGGTGGGATAAACGTTGGCACGATATGCCGCGTGCTAGCCTTCGATAAGGACACATGTAAAGCGACCGTTCAGCCGCTGATACGCAGCGGGCAGGATGATCCGGCACCAATCCAAAATGTGATAGCGCTTGGGCAGCGGCTTGCCGTAAATGGCGTGGAGCAGAGTTATAAACCTGTACTGTATCGTGATGATGTGGTTTTTGTCGTGTTTGCTGATCAGGAAATTAAAAACGGCCTGACTGGTCGAGTGTCCAGCCCCGACAGCTCGCGCAAACATGATAAAAACGATGGCGTGATAATCGGGATATTCCCCGGATCACTTTGAAAGGGGGAGTGAGACATGCAGTCGTTATTGTTAATAGATGGTGATCTGGTGTTTGAAGCTGGTGATCTGGTGATGATCGAGGGTCCGGCAGAGCAAGCGCAATGCGTTCGCATAACGCTTGGCACCAATAAAGGCGAGTGGTTTTTAGATCCGGATCTAGGTATTGATTTTAAATTGTTCCTGGGTAAGAATCTGAACCGGGAAGAGATGATTGAAGAGCTTCGCGAAGGACTCCATCAATTGGATTTTATCTCAACCGTCGAGGACATTGAGATTAACCAAGACCACACCACTCGACGACAACTCATTTCATTTACGGCAACGACTATAAATGGTGAGACATTGACCGAAGAGGTGATCGTCGATGGCACTAACTAGGTCAGGATTCAAGCGAGAGCGTTTCGAGGATGTTTTTGCCCGTATGGAGGACAAGGCGCGTGAAGTATTTGGCGATACAGTCAATACTAACGCTCGTTCCGTTCTGGGAATCATCCTTAGGATCGTGGCCTGGATACTGGCCATGTTATGGCAGGATACCGAGGACGTTTATAACAGCGGATACGTCAACACGTCAGAAGGCGTTAACCTTGATCGGTTGGGGCCATATGTTGGTATCAGCCGGATTGGAGATCAATACGCTGTCGGAGCTGTTGTTTTGACAGGCACGCCGGGCTATATCGTACAAGCTGGGTTTAGGGTTGCAGCGGGAGACAGGTATTTCGAGACCGATGCAGACGCTATTATAAGCGCTGATGGCTCCGTAAAGACGACGATTACAGCTGTAGAGCCGGGCCAAGCGGGCAATGTGGCAGCGGGCAAGATCGTCGATATCGTTAATCCCAATGCGGATGTGATAGCAGCTACAAACCCCGAGGCAACCAGCGGCGGACGCGAAAAAGAAATAGATACGGAATTCCGAGAACGTTTCACACTATCCGTATCCGGGGGAGGTGCGGGTACAGTGGATAGTATCCGGGGTGCGTTGCTGTCTGTACCTGGTGTGAGGGCCGCTGTCGTGATAGAAAATACCGCCAATGCTACAGATAACGCCGGTCGTCCTCCGAAATCGTTTGAATCGTATGTACTGGGCGGGCATCCGAAGGATATTGGAGCGGCAATCTTCAGCAAAAAATCAGCGGGAATCGAATCATATGGTACAGAAAGTGTAACCGTAACGGACCTGGCGGGCTATCCGCACACGGTCCGTTTTTCGTATGCGCTGACGGTTTCCGTATCGCTCCAGGTAACGATTAAGAAGACCAGCAGCTATCCTATTGACGGTTCCAAATTAACAAAGACGGCACTTGTCAAATACATTGGGGGCGAAGATGCGGACGGTCAACTATATGCCGGTCTTACGATGGGTGCATCTGTCGTTCATGCCAGGCTTCTTGCAGCTGCGCTCACGGTCGAGGGAGTTGATGATGTACAGATTGAATTGTCTACGGACGGCGGCGCTACCTGGTCTGAGGATAACGTGTTGATCGTGCAGCAGAATGTCGCCCAAACATCTGCAGCACAGATCGAGGTGGTTGAGGCATGACCATGATCAAAGCGTTATTGTCCCGTTTAACAGATGTATACCGTAAGGACATAAGCAGTAACATCGGTAAGCTAATGATCATATTTGCCGTTGAGCTGGAGCGCATGAAAGAGACGCAGCAGCGTATGAAAGAATGGCGCGACATCGACAAGGCTGAAGGGACAACACTGGACCGCATCGGGACTAATGTCGTGCAGCCGCGTGGCGTGGCCACAGATGAAGTGTATCGCGTGTTGATAAAATCGAAGATTGCCCGAAATCTTAGCAAGGGCGACATAAACACGATAATTAAAGTGCTAGCTACTGCATTGAATGCTGATCCGAGTGAGATCAGAATCGAGGAAATGTATAACGACCTGGTGAATCCTGAGCCAGCTGCGATCTCGCTCATTCAACTGCCGATCGCACGTATAAATGCAGTTGGCATGTCACCTGTTCAATTTGCACGTATTGTTCAGCGGACCGTTGCTGCAGGAGTTCGAGTTGGAGCCATCGAGATGGCCGGAACGTTTGCCTTCTCTTCCATTCTTGATGCTAGTGAAACGGATCCCAATGCTGGCTTTGCTAACATGGAGGGAACGGTTGGCGGGACATTAGGTGCAGTTTATGTTCCCGGAAACGATCAGGATTTACCGATTTAAAGGAGGGAATATCATTGCCATTTAATGAACAGTTGCCAGAATGGAACTCGCAAGGCGTCGAGCCACCACAATCTAAAAAAAATGAGGGGTGGTTGCCCTCTGAAAAACCCCCTGCTGATTACTGGAACTGGCAGATGAACCGAGCTTATAACGCCTTAAAGGAGCTACAAGAAAAGGCAGCGGAAAAAGTTATGGTTGAGGCTATGCAGGTTTATAAGCTGACCCAGGATAATGGTATTGCACATGTCTACGGAGGGAATCTTGACGGATTAATTGCCACAGGCATTTATTACATCCCCCATTCGTTATCACCCAAACCAGCAGGCTTCCAAACCGGATTATGCGAGGTTTATCAAATTGATGCGAATAGTCGTATTCAGTGGTTGATTGATGGGAATACCATGCGGCCCTTGGTGCGTTACTACAACGGTAACACAGGTACTTGGACGTCATGGACTGAGCAGGAAACAACCACGGGCGTTCAGTCAAAAATAAATGCAGCGATTACCGGCCTCAATTTTACGGCTGAGAATATCCTTGATAAGCTCAAGACGATTGATGGTCATGGTAGTGGTCTTGACGCCGATCTATTAGATGGCATGCAACCAGCAGTGGTAGTAACACCGAATACAATTATACAGCGGGACCCCGACGGAAGGGCGAAAGTAGCGGCGCCAGCAACCGCGGATGACATCGCACGAAAAGCTGAAACTGATGCAGCGTTATCTGCAGCACAAGCGGCTCAGACGAAAGCAGATGCTGCCCTTCCTGCGGCATCATATACGGCTGCAGACGTGCTGGGGAAACTTAAATCGGTTGACGGCAATGGAAGCGGATTAGACGCCGATCTATTAGATGGCATGCAACCAGCAAAAGCAGGAACGCCGAATACAATTATGCAGCGTGATGCAGACGGTCGCGCAAAGGCGGCAGCCCCGGTTGCAGCGGACGATATCGCTCGCCGAGCAGAGATTGAGGCCCCCCCGTTTGTAACGACGACAGGGACAGGAACGGCCTACCTTGCGGACTTTACCCCGCCTTATTCTACACTTACGGCTGGGACACGAATCACGATTAAAGCACACCTTACAAATACGGGCAGTGCAACGATCAACGTCAATGGGCTTGGTGCAAAGCTTATTATGAGGTCTAATGGTTCCGCGTTGTCCACCGGGAACTTAAAACAAAACGTGGTCTATACGCTTGTATATGACGGATCATTGGCTTTTACTTTACAGGGTGAAGGGGGTGATTACAACATAGGAGACACTATAGCGAGCACAAACTTAAGAAAGAAAAATGAGTCTGCCGTAGAGGAGTGGAGTAGTACGGAGGTCAGCAATGGGCAAGGCATAGCCGTAGACTCAACAGGAAATATGTATAGTGCTCATAGGGTCGCCGCAGGCACAAAAGTAATCCGAAAACTTGATCCATCAGGTTCAGAAATATGGAGCAAAACGGATGTCGACAACGGAAAAGCTGTAGCCGTAGATTCATCAGGGAACGTGTACTGTGCTCATGATGTCGATACAGGCGGTGCAAAATACATCCGCAAACTTAACGCGTCAGGAAGCGAAGTATGGAGCAAAACAGATATCCGTGGTGGCATGGGCATAACTGTAGATGCATCGGGTAACGTCTACTGCGCTCACGACGATATCGTTACCCAAAGCAAAGCTATCCGCAAACTTGATGCGTCAGGTGCTGAATTATGGAGCAAATCAGATATCACAAGAGGATTTAGTATAACTGTAGATGCGTCAGGAAATGTTTACTGCGCTCATGATGGAGCTATCCGCAAGCTTAACCCGTCGGGAGGCGAAGTGTGGAGAAAGACAGATGTTAGCGGTGGACGGGGTATAGCCATAGACGTGTCAGGTAACGTCTACTGTACTCACTCTCTCACTGTAGGCAATAAAACCATCCGAAAACTTGATCCATCAGGTACGGAAATATGGAGCAATTCCGAAGTCGCTAACGGGAGTAGGGTTGCCGTAGATGCAGAAGGAAATGCATATTGCACTTATTATACTTCTGGAAAGACCGTCCGCAAACTTAACTCATCGGGAACGGAAGTATGGAGCAAAACGGATGTCAGTAATGGGTGGGGTATAACCGTAGATGCGTCGGGTAACGTCTATTGCGCTCATAGCATTTCTTCAGGTAAAACCGTCCGCAAACTTAACCAAGCCATAAACTATGAAATCATTAGCTAATTGGAGGTAGTCATGTCAAAACTATTGAAAGGTAAGCTCATAAGTGCCGAAAAAATGCTAGTAGAAACGATTTACAATTTAGAAGTCCAAGAAAATGCTGGTCTCGATACTACCAACGGGGTAGTCGTGGGCGAAGAGGCAAGTTTCCCAACTCCGAAGGTAGGTAAAGGTTTTTTATGGTATGTCAATCCGATAACTGGTGAGCAATGGTTTGAAGAATATGATCGCCCACTGACACCAGAAGAACAGCTTATGAAGGAACTTGAAGCCCAGCGTGCTGTGACCGATCAATTACTGCTCGATGCTTTGGGAGGTGGTTCGATTGTTTGAAACACTTCAAAGACTGCGGAATGAAGGTCGTTTGACGGATCAGCAGGTACAGAACGCAGTTATTAAAGGATGGATTACAACCGAACAAGCAAATCAAATTAACGGCCTCGCATAGCGCGGGGCTATTATTTTTTGGGGGTGGGTCATGGAAGCAACAGCTATCATTTCGGTCATTGCTGCTATCTCCGGCATTATACTCGGCTGGCTAGGGCGTTCACGTACGGTTCGGCAAGATACAATCCAGGAGGCTGGGCGAGACGCGAAACTGCAAACGGACATGGAGTATATCAAACGCGGTATCGATGATGTCCGGATTGAGCAACGAAACCAAGGGACGCGGTTTGATGATCTGGCCGAACGCGTTACAAGATCTGAAGAATCTGTCAAGCAAGCACATAAGCGCCTTGATCGTCTTGAATCCAATAAAAACTCAGGAGAGTGATTTGAAATGGAATGGAACGCAATTATGGAATTGATTGATACGAAGCTATTGGGTGTTGTTTCGGCCTGCTGGGTGCTGGGACTCTCGATTAAGCGGATTCCGCGCATCCCGGACTGGACCATCGTGTTCATCTTGACTGTCGGTGCGATTGTTGCAGTTATTTTCATGTCCGGTCCATCGGTGGAAGCAGTGCTGCAAGGCATCTTGTGCGCCGCGGTGGCTGTCTATGGCAATCAACTCGTCAAGCAGAGCCGGGAGGGAGCTGGTCGCGATGATCTATACCGTTGATCATATCCCGCACGGTACGCCATGCAGGCGCCGCCAGGGAGTCAAGATCAACCCGACGACCATTACGATCCACAACACGGGTAATCCGACCAGTACGGCACGTAACGAGCGTGGATGGCTGACCAATCCGGGAAATCCCCGAGAAGCTTCATATCATATCGTCGTGGACGAGCGGGAAGCCATTGAGTGCATACCTCTCGACGAAAAGACGCTGCATGCGGGCACCGCGGCGGGCAACGGCTCATCGATTGGTATCGAAATCTGCGAGAGCGGCGACTATGCCAAGGCGCTCGACAACGCTGCGCAGCTCGTCGCCGATATGCTGAAGCAGCGCGGCTGGGGAGTGAACCAGATGCGCCGGCATTTCGACTGGTCCGGTAAGATCTGCCCGCGGCGGATGTACGACGGCGGCCGCTGGACCGGCTGGACGGCTTTCGTTAACCTGGTCGGGTATAAAATGCGTCAGCTGCCGAAGAAGGGGGAGGAAATGTTGGAGATATCCAAGTACCAACGTGATACGCTTGTTCAGTCGCTTCAAAGCCTGCACGATCGCAAGACTTTCAATGATCCGTCTTGGATTGAGAAGGCTAAGGACGGGACACTGACTCTGTCGGAGTTGACCTGGCTGAATACCATTTTGCTCGCGAATAAATAAAACATGCCCCGCTAGCCTTGGCTGGCGGGTTGATTGAACTTATCGTTTAGTGAGGGTTTTTTTATCGTTTGTGTTCCATCCTCTTGCTATCTCCGAAATGTACTTTCCAAATCTTTTACTGATCTCCGCCTTTACTAACTCCCGCAATAGCATAAAGGAATCCTCATAGCCTCGTACCCAAAATTTAAATTGTATCTGACCCTCGAATTGATCAGCTTCTTCTACTTTGATTTCATGCTCTCTAAGATATTTACGAACGGCAACCAGGTCCTGATGAATCCGATCAGCCAGCAGCCCGCAGGATGCTTCGAACAAAAGCTTGAGAGATACTGTATCGCTCATAAGCTTTCTTCTATTTGTCTCGACTATATCCAACATATACGGTAAAAAGATGTAATCACGCACAGCCTCTATTTCCTCACGAGTCGGTATGTTACGCCTCACTAGAATAACCCCACTTTTTTAAGAACATGTGTTCGTATATTATATGCTTATGTTGGCCAAAAGTCATTAGAAGCATACTTCCAAATAAGTAGGATTTTATTGAGTCGCGCCGAATATGATCAGGAATAGACAATCAGGGGGAGCACTTGATGAAGGAGTTAACGACCGCCGCGCATCTCATGGCTGCAATGGCTGAGGACAAAAACATCATAATCTATTATAAGGATGGATCAATCGCTGATTATGGGGGACCGATCGAGGTAATAACGGAAAATGCCGTAAAGGTAAACGGTATGTACTACCTGAATGCTGCCTGCCGTTATTACTTACAATAGAGAGGATTCCATTAAGCAGTGATTGGCTAAGCAGAATATGGTTAAATTATTGGAAGGGTGGGGATTTAATGAGACCAGAGACATTGTTATTATCTTCTATATTTTGTTTATTTATTATTTTAGCAGGATGCTCCAAAATTGAAACCGACGGTAAAGAAGTGAAAAAATTAGAATCGGACTATTCAATCGTCAAAGATAAAATATATCATGTGCTTGTTGATGAATACCTAAAAACCAAGGACCAAAATAATTCATCCATAAGTGTACTTTTTAGAGAGTATCAAGTTTATGACGGCAATAAAGATAATGTTTATCAAAGTATTGTTAGTGTGAGTTTGCCAAATGAAATAGAAACCATTATTCAGGCAAAGGTAGATTTACAAACATATGACTCTGAATGGTTAAAACTAAAACCACTAACGATTATTAGTGAGAAAGTATTAAGTCAATGGAAAAGTGAAGAGTATCAAGGAGAAAGTGAGTATTGGACTGGTTCACCAAAGGAATTAACTTTAGAAAAGATTATCAACGGTAGTAATTAAATTGACTTCCTTGTTCAACTAACGGGTACGATAGTTAAACTAATCAAGGAGTAGTTTGCCAGCGGCAGGCTGCTCCTTGTTCATTAAAGTAACGGGCAGATTTGCACAAAAATAATACTTCCCTGTTTTAGTGGGCACACTATTCTAAAACTCGTTGAAGGGATGTTTTCAGTGTGCCAGTCTTATCACTTTTATTTGTTCTTATGTCTGTAACAAACTATGGTATGATCACTGGCGAGAATGCTTCATTTTTTACCAACTACCATACACAAAAGTATTACGACATGCGATTGTTTAGCTTATCAGCAGATGAAATAAAGTCAGCTGAGGCTAGCTGGGGAGCTAGATACCGTAGGAAACTCGAAATAAATGAGATTTATTCACTCATTACAATGCTACAAAGAGTGAATAAGGAAGATATAAACCCATACAACGGGCCTTCCCCAAAAGGCGGTCCATTTCAAGTTACATTATTGTTAAAGTCAAATGAACAATTCGATTTAACTTGGAATGGCGAATATATCCTTTTCCGAGAGAATCAGATTTTTCAGCCTGAATTTCGTGAATTTAAAAAACAAATCCTGAAATCAACGTTGAAGTAACGGGGGACGGTAACTCAATAAAACAGCAGAAGGATCCGCCGCGGCAGATCCTTTTCACGTCCTCCTCGTCGATTGGGCGGGCAGGATAATTTAATAAAATCCAGAATAGAAGCAGGCAAATGGAATATTCTGTCGAAATGAAAGGGGAGACAGTTTAATCCAAAGGATGTAGATTATGACCGATCAGACTATTAATCGAGAATCTGGAGACAAAACAAAAGGGTTCCGATTACAACGACTTCGTGCCGTCCAATTAATATTAAAGAAAATGAAGGAATCAGATAAAGTCGCAATA
This sequence comes from Paenibacillus spongiae, assembly GCF_024734895.1. Taxonomy (NCBI): domain Bacteria; kingdom Bacillati; phylum Bacillota; class Bacilli; order Caryophanales; family Paenibacillaceae; genus Paenibacillus; species Paenibacillus spongiae. The sequence continues at coordinate 4,906,539 of NZ_CP091430.1, read as the reverse complement.
TATGCCGCAACAGAGTATCTAGATGACGTCTATACAAAAACCGTTGAGGTTGATGGCAAAATAAGTGAATACTCGGAGGGGGATAAGGATTACGCATCTAAAAAATCCTTTTCATTCAATACCGATGAGGTGAGAAATTCTCTAGTCATTTTTTTGGACAGCTGGTTTTCTAATAAATTGAGTACTCACTTACATTTTGGTTTTTACACGAATATTCAGCATGGGAAAGAATACAATACAAAGGCTTTACAAGAAATGGGGGTTGAACTTCCAGAGAAGCCGATTTTAAAGCTTCTTATGGAACGTGACTACTCAGATCACAATTTGCTTTCAGCTATAAAGACAATCCTGTTAGCAGAGTATAGGAGCCAATACGAAGAAAAAGATGAATCTGGGTATTTGGAAAGTATTGAACGGTGGAATGATACCTACTGGATTGATTTCCTTAATAGAATTGATTGGCAATTTGGACAAGAAGATGACGCAGAGCTAGAAGAAACCGTTTTAAGTGAAATTAGAGAATCAAAGTTTTACAACTCAAAATTAGATGGAAGAGAAGGATATGTTTTAGGTGCATTGCTACAAGAGTTCGAACGAAAAGAAAACATAAAGGACTTTTTGGCTCGCTTGGTAAGTGATTCTGATGTAAAAGTAAAGTTTTTGGAAGTAGCCACTCATAACTACAAAAGTAATGACCCAATATATGAGGAATGGGAAAAGCTCCCGCCTCCCACAGATAAGCGTAATATCGATGCTAAAATAGTTGCTGTATGCCAGAATTACAACAAGAGGAAGTTGGGCATTTTTGCAAGAAAGATTGGAGCTGTCAAAGTAGAACTTTCTAGAATTGACAGTAAAGATAGAGGCTCGTATCAATTTAGGATTTTTGAAGCTTGTGAAAGTCTTATGTTTGATTTATTAGAAGCGCATAAAGGAAAAGAAATAACACCAGAGGTAATAGACAATTGGTTAGTTCAGTTAGAAGAGTGTGCTGAGGCTCATTTGGCTGACAAGTCTAAAGATTTCACTTACGTATTTAGTAACAGAGATACTCTAAAAAACGCTATTCTAGAGTTGTTTGATTCCTGCTTTTTAGCGTTTGACGAAGGTGGAGAAAATGTCTAATAAGCAAAACTTAGATGTGAAAAAACGTATAATGTTTAGCAAAGAGGATGACTACTACTTCATTACATATAACATTCTAGTCTTTTTAGACACTCTAGGATGTATTAGTGAAAACAGGCGATTCGTTGATTATACAAAATTAACTTATATCATTCCCTTTATCTCCAACCATTTACTTCTTGACATCGTTGTTAGATTTAACAACTCAAATCACTTACCGAATAGCGAAGAAATTGAATTGCTTAGAGAAACGTACTATAGTAGCAGACTTAAATTGAAATTAGTAACTTCAATCCTGTTTGCATTGGAACATAATGAATACATAGAGTTGCAAAAGAATGAAACTCGTCATTCGATTGATATTTGGATTCGGAAGGACAAGATTCCGGAGTCTTTTTTTGATACCTCACTTTATAAAATCGAAATTGAACATACACAAAAGGTGAGAGAAATCTCACCAAGAATAAGAACATTGACAGTTAGCAAGCTTCTGGAGCAATTTTTTGGCAACAAGGGGGTGACGGTATGGCAAGTTTAATGATTAGTCGAGTACTTTATTCAGGGGAGAACTATGAGTATAGGTCCCCCGAATTAAAGCAGGGTCTGAATATAATTGAGGGTAAAAATGGTTCGGGTAAAACCACTTTTAGTGACCTGATTAGTTATGGGTTAGGGGTTTATGTAAGACAGTATGACTGTAATGAAAGTGAAATCCATAAAGAGATATGCGGTGATAAAGATAATTTCGTCATATTGGAAATCAGTATCAATGATTCAAAATATGTACTTAAAAGATACTTTAATAACAATACGATCTTTGTTACTGATTCAAGTGGGAATGTTGAATCCTATGCGATTTATAGAGGTGAAGCAAATCCAGTAATTTTTTCTGACTGGTTCCTATCAAAATTACACATTGAAGTAGTTGAGATTTATCAAGGCTCACGGAAATTTAAAATCAACTTCCCCGATCTGTATCGACTTATACATTATGACCAAGATACTGTGCCGAGAAAGATTTATAAAGAGCATCGGACGGATAATAATTTTATTGCCGACTCTTTGCAAATCCGTAAAGTTATTTTTGAATTGCTTATAGGTCATCAGTTTTCAGAATATCACTCCTTAGTTGGTGAGTTAAAAAAGTTAGAGCGCGAGCGTGATACCGCAAAATCTGTTTTCAACAACTATGAAAAAATGGTTAGAGATATGGGGTATGATATATCTCACTTAACCACAGAAGCATTAGAGAAAGAATTAATGTCAGCAAATATAAACCTCGAAAAGTTGCAAATTTACCGTGAGTCTAGGAAAAAGTTAAAAATCGACTCCAGGCAATTTAACCATCAACTAACACAACTTCGGACTGATCTCGTACAGATTGAAAGAGAGTACGTTATGCTCCAACAAAGAAAGCAGAACGTTTTAACTGAGCATAGAAGCTTGGTGGATTTAAAAGAGGATCTCATTCGAGAAGTCACTCATTTAAAGAAGATAATTTCTGCACATGAGGAACTAAATCTATTCTCCCCTAATACATGTCCTTGTTGCTTACTGAGGGTAGATAGGAAAGAAAACCATTGCATTTGTGGCTCCGAAATTGATGAAAGCCAATACGAAAAATTCTTTTATAGCTCTGAAGAATATCTTGATATTTTAAAATCCAAACAAAAGTCAGTTGATACAATAGATGTCGCTTTAGAATCTTGCGAAGAAGAGCTAAATGATATTGATAAGGCTATTTTTGTATTGGAAATAAAGAAAGAAAAATTAACATCGCATTTAAATGACATAGAGAAAGATGTAGCCGTTTTATCTAATGACTCAGAACTAAATCGCATAAATGATGAAATTTTACAAGAGAAGTCGAAAATACAGGACTTAGAACAAAAGAATGTTGTATTAAAAAAATATGAATCACTTGAAGAGCAATTTAATACTAAGAATGAGGAGTACGGCAGAAAATTCAGGAGAGCTCTGATGTTGGAGGGGATCCTGAAAGACATAATAGAAAAACAACTGAAACAATTTAATGAAATATATAACAGTTTGATGACTGATACGGCGGACGACATTAATAAGGCAGTAATTGATGAGAATTATATGCCCATTATCAATGATGGTGAATACAAACAGGCAAGCACCAATGTTCCGAAACGGTTCATGTATTTTTTAACGTTACTTAGAATGTCTATTGAAAGTGACATTCCCTTTCCAAGATTCTTATTGATCGATACTCCTGAGAATCTTGGAATTGATAATGAAAACTTGGACAGAGTTTTACAAAAAATAATTCCCGACCCAGCAGTTGAAACAAAACCTGATTTTCAAGTTATACTAACAACAGGTATCAATAAATATCCTCCTGCATTTAAGGAGTATGTAAGGGATACCTTAACGGATGAAGATAGGTTGTTAAAGAGGCGAGCGAAGGAATAACGACTTTAAGTGACCTAGTGGCTCGTAGAGGCATTTGAACGCTCGTCTGAGGGAGGAAATACTAAGTACATAATAAATCTAAAAGCCTCCAGATAACTTAAACAAAATCATATTGGCGCTGGAGCTTGATGGTATCTAAAAATTGATTGAATATGAAAAAGAGCAGGGGGTTAGCCCCGCCTGCTTTTTTTTTTTTCATATTAGTTGCCCACTTGTTAACGTTAAATGAGGATGACACATGGAATCACCATCCTCTTATTCAAAACATGGGATCGGGGAGAGACAGGGGGCCAGGTATTGAAACAGAGTTTTTCATAAAGGTTATGTATTATGAAGTAATAATTTATCCATTAGGGCTTTTGGCCCCAATCCGGCCCCAAATGGTTAAATTAACTCCAAATGAGTTAATAATAAAAAAAGAAAAAGCCTTAATTATCAAGGCTTATTTTGATTTTTTTATGGAGCGGGTGAAGGGAATCGAACCCTCGCCTCAAGCTTGGGAAGCTGGCGTTCTACCATTGAACTACACCCGCACTAAGATTATGAGTAGAATTATGATAGCATAGCGTCTCATGGAAATCAACAATAGACAGTGTTATAATCGTTAACGAAATAGATCGCCGGGGACAAGGCCCGGCATCTCAACATTTGCAGCACCTGATACAAGGCGGTGATTCCATTACGACTTCAAGAACGTCGCAAGGCGACAACAAAGAGAATGTTTATTTGTTTCCAACCATGCTGGATCAATACCAGATTCAGCTGACCCGCATGCTCGAAGCGGAGCAGTATGGAGAAGCCAAGAGATTGCTTCACTTCCTGCTTAAGTGCCAGGGCGAGGATCAGCGCCATTATGAGGAATGGGGCAATCTTCTGTCTTGGCTGGACATGGCTTTTCCCGATTCGAATGGAGGAAGCTCGCAGAGCGGCGCCATGATGGATTCGCAAGAGGATGATGAGGACGAGGACTCCATCCGGCAGCAGGTGCTGACGCCTGTTAAGCAGGACGACGCGTATGTCGAGCAGATTTTGTATATCATACAGCATCATCCCGTTGTGGATCAGCAGGTCCTTGCGTTGGAACGGGCCGTTCATCTGGATCATCCTGACGTCGATACGACCTTGGTGTCCTGGTTAACGGGCAGCGAGCTGCACCCGGCACTCCAATTCAAAGCGCTCCAGTGCTTGCGGAAGCGCGAAGTAACCGGCCGGATCCAAATCCAGCGGCTTGGTGAAACGGTCGATCTGGAAATCGAAGAAACGCCGCTCTCGATGGATGATTTCCCGGACGTCGTAAATCTCGTTGCCGAGAGGGTAGAGTCCGTAACGGAAGTGTTGGATTCGACTCTTCCTCATTTTGCCAAGGAATTGTGGAAGGAATGCCTGCAGTGTTTATATGGCACGACGATCTACAATATGATGGTCAGGGACGAAGAAGATACGGTCGATTGCTTCGCAGCGGCGCTGCATCAGACGCTGGAGCTGTCATTATACGGCAGATCGGATGACGACCAGCTGCGCGATACATACGGAATTACGGACGCCCTGCGCTTCCGGTACGAACAAGCATGCCGGGCTTTGCGGCTCGTAGCGCAATTTCATGGTGAAGATAGCGGTGGCGAGCCTTGATATTCCGGCTGAACTTGATTATAATGTAATGGTTTATGAATCGTGAAACTTATGCGCATGAATGCGTGATTTTATTTGGAGGGGAAAGCATAACATGAAAGCAACATGGGAAAAAATAGACACAAATCTTGTCGCCATCGATGTAGAGATCGAAGAGGGACAAGTTACGGAAGCGCTGGACAAGGCGTTTAAGAAAGTCGTTCAGAAAGTAAACGTACCTGGATTCCGTAAAGGCAAAGTGCCTCGCGCTATGTTCGAGAAGCGTTTCGGCATCGAAAGCCTTTATCAGGATGCCATTGATATTCTGCTTCCGGAAGCTTATTCTTTCGCTCTGAAAGAAACAGGAATCGAGCCAGTCGACCGTCCGGACATCGATATCGAACAATTCGGTAAAGGCCAAACGTTCAAATTCAAAGCAAAAGTAACGGTTAAGCCGGAAGTGAAGCTTGGCGATTATAAAGGACTTGAGATCCCTTCCGCCGACGTTAGCGTAAGCGAAGAAGAAGTTACTGCGGAATTGAACCGTCTGCAGCAGCGTCATGCTGAGCTGGTCGTTATTGATGAAGGCGCTGCAGAGCAAGGCGACATGACGGTTATCGACTTTGACGGATACATCGATGGCGAGCCGTTCGAAGGCGGCAAGAGCGAGCGTTATTCCCTTGAACTCGGATCGGGTTCGTTCATCCCGGGCTTTGAGGATCAAGTAATCGGAATGGCGACAGGCGACTTCAAGGATATCAATGTATCGTTCCCAGAGAACTACCACTCCGACGAGCTGGCTGGCAAAGCGGCTACGTTCAAGGTGAAGCTGCATGAAATCAAACGTAAGAACCTGCCTGCACTTGACGATGAATTCGCCAAAGACGTTAGCGAGTTCGATACGCTGGACGAGTTCAAAGAAGATCTCGTGAAGAAGCTTACGGAGCGCAAGGAGAAAGAAAACGAGCAAGCCCGCGAGGTTGCGGTTGTAGAGAAAGCGGCTGAATCAGCTGACATCGACGTTCCGGCAGCTATGATCGATGCCGAAGTAGATTATCTCGTCCGCGATTTCGAGAACCGTCTGCGTTCGCAAGGGATGAACCTGGATCTGTACTACCAGTTCTCCGGACAAGACGAGGCTGCGCTGCGCGGCCAAATGAAAATCGACGCTGAGAAGCGCGTTCGCAACAATCTGGTTCTGGAGCAAATTTCCAAGAACGAAGGCATTGAAGCAGGCGAGCAGGAATTGAATGAAGAGCTTGAAAAACTGTCCGCTATGTACAACCGTCCTGCTGAAGAACTCCGCGAGATTTTCTCCGGCAACGGAAACCTGGAGAACCTGAAGGCGGATCTTATTATCCGCAAAACGATCAAGTTCCTCCTCGATAACAGCAAAGTCGCTACGGAAGTGGCGTAAGGAGACTGCAGCCGTCCCTCGGACGGCTCATTCTTTCAATGGGCAGGCACGTATTAGCGTGCCTGTTTTCACTCAGCTAGGGATTGAATTCTGGCGGGTACATAAGCAAGAACCGATTAAATGGGCTGAGCCCAATACATATCATTGCGGCACCGCCGTATACTGTAATATTCAGTGTTGAGAGCACACCGACACTGAAGCTTCGTGAACCGTTTAGCAGTGAAAAATGACATTGCTCCCGGAACATGATAAAATGACTTTGAAACCAAAACGTTCCTTGCGCGCCGGTTTGGAGTCAGCCCAATAAGGGTCATACTTAACGTGTAAAGCTTATGCTCAGGCAGTGAGGCGTTTATGATTCATTTTCAGTCACATCACATTAAAGGAGGTTGGTCGCATGAATCTGGTACCAATTGTCGTTGAGCAAACGAATCGAGGAGAACGTTCTTACGACATTTACTCCCGTCTCTTGAAGGATCGGATTATTTTTCTAGGAAGTGCGATCGACGATGATGTTGCGAATTCCATCATTGCGCAGCTGCTATTCCTGGCGGCAGACGATCCGGAGAAGGATATCCACTTGTACATTAACTCGCCAGGCGGTTCAGTTACCGCTGGCATGGGTATTTATGATACAATGCAGTTCATTAAGCCTGACGTATCTACGATCTGCGTCGGCTTGGCTGCAAGCATGGGGTCATTGCTGCTCACAGCAGGCGCGAAAGGCAAGCGTCTCGCGCTTCCGAACAGCGAGGTTATGATTCACCAGCCCCTCGGCGGTGTTCGAGGCCAAGCGTCCGATATTAAGATACATGCCGATTGGATTCTCAAAACGAAACAAAAGCTGAACCAGATTCTCGTCGATCGTACGGGTCAGCCGTATGACAAAATCGACCGCGATACAGACCGTGATTTCTTCATGAGCGCGGAAGAGGCGCTGAATTACGGGCTTATCGATAAGGTCGTAACTTCTACGCTTCTGTAATCAACGAAATGAAGGGGTGATCCCATGTTTAAATTCAATGACGAAAAAGGCCAGTTGAAATGCTCGTTCTGCGGTAAGTCGCAGGATCAGGTCCGCAAGCTGGTTGCCGGTCCCGGCGTCTATATATGCGATGAATGTATTGAGCTGTGCACGGAAATCGTTGAGGAAGAGCTCGGACACGAGGAAGAACTTGATCTCAAGGACATTCCGAAGCCGAAGGATATCCGCAACATTCTTGATCAATATGTAATTGGCCAGGAGCAAGCGAAGAAATCGCTCTCCGTAGCGGTATACAATCATTACAAGCGTATCAATTCGCAAAACAAAATAGAGGATGTCGAGCTTCAAAAGAGCAACATCCTGCTTCTCGGCCCTACGGGCTCCGGCAAGACGCTTCTCGCGCAAACAATGGCTAAGATTCTGAACGTGCCGTTTGCGATCGCAGACGCGACTTCCTTGACCGAAGCGGGTTACGTCGGCGAGGACGTTGAGAATATTTTGCTGAAGCTGATTCAAGCTGCAGATTACGATGTGGAGAAAGCGGAACGCGGCATTATCTACATCGATGAAATCGATAAAGTTGCACGCAAATCGGAGAATCCTTCGATTACGCGGGACGTATCCGGCGAAGGCGTGCAGCAGGCGCTGCTGAAGATCCTGGAAGGTACGGTTGCTTCGGTTCCTCCGCAGGGCGGACGCAAGCATCCGCATCAAGAGTTTATCCAAATCGACACGACGAGCATCCTCTTTATTTGCGGCGGCGCGTTCGACGGCTTGGAACAGCTCATTAAACGCCGTATCGGCAAGAAAGTGATCGGCTTTAATGCCGGGGGCGATGGCCAGAAGGACTTGAAAGCCGGCGAATACCTGTCCATGGTGCTTCCGGAGGACTTGCTCAAATTCGGATTGATTCCGGAGTTTGTCGGCCGTCTGCCGGTCATCTCGACGTTGGAGCCGCTTGACGAGCCGGCACTGGTACGGATTTTGTCCGAACCGAAGAATGCGCTTGTTAAGCAGTACCAGAAGCTCCTGGAGATGGATAACGTGAAGCTGGACTTCGAGCCTGCTGCGCTGGATGCCATAGCCAAGGAAGCGATCAAACGGAATACCGGCGCTCGCGGTCTCCGTGCAATCATCGAAGGCATTATGCTGGACGTGATGTACGAGGTGCCATCACGCGACGATGTTGCCAACTGCATGATAACGGAGAAGGTTGTTCAGGATAAGATTATGCCTGAGTTGACGTCGAAGAAGGGCAAGAAAAAAGAAGAAAGCGCCTGATCCACTATATACAGTCAACGCATCCACCTCTGCCAAGCGGCTCATAAGGCCGCTTATAAAGAGGTGGACTTTGACGTTCATGGGAGAGGTTACCTGATGTATTTACGAAAAGATACCGTACCGGTTAAAGTAGGCGTCCACACGATCGGTGGAAGCGATGAAGTCATCATTCAGAGCATGTGTACGACCAAGACAGCGGATGTGGAAGCAACCGTTGCAGAAATTTTACGGTTGGAAGAGGCAGGCTGCCAGATCGTCCGGGTGACGGTCAATAACAAGGAAGCTGCCGCTGCGATTAAGGAAATCAAGAAGCGGATTCATATCCCGCTTGTTGCGGACATCCACTTTGATTACCGTCTTGCACTTCTCGCGATCGAGAACGGCATCGACAAGGTCCGGATCAATCCGGGGAACATCGGCAAACGGGACAAGATCGAGATGGTCGTCCGTGCCTGTAAGGAACGCGGCATTCCAATCCGAATCGGCGTAAATGCGGGATCGCTTGAGAATCATCTGCTTGAGAAATACGGCTACCCGACGCCGGAAGCGATGGTGGAGAGCGCGTTATTTCATATCGGGATTCTGGAAGAGCTGGATTTCCACGATATTATCGTGTCGCTCAAAGCGTCGGACGTACCGATGGCAATAGCCGCCTACCGGATGGCTGCGGAGCGCATCCGCTACCCGCTGCATCTTGGCATTACCGAAGCCGGCACGCTTCACTCCGGCACGATCAAGAGCTCGGCGGGTATCGGAGCATTGCTTGCAATGGGAATCGGCAACACGCTGCGTATCAGCCTTAGCGCGGATCCGGTAGAGGAAGTGAAGGTGGCCCGCGAGCTTCTGAAGAGCTTCGGCTTGATTACGAACGCCGCAACGCTCGTATCATGCCCGACATGCGGCCGTCTGGATATCGATCTGTTCTCCATCGCCAACGAGGTAGAGGAGTACATCAGCAGCATTAAAGTGCCGATAAAAGTATCGGTATTGGGTTGTGCGGTCAACGGTCCCGGGGAAGCGCGCGAGGCGGATATCGGCATCGCCGGGGCGCGCGGCGAAGGCCTGCTGTTCCGTTATGGGGAAATGATCCGCAAAGTACCTGAAGCGGATCTGCTGAGCGAGCTGAAGAAGGAAATTGACGAAATTGTACGCGTCTTCGAGGAGACGGGTGAGATTCCGGGACGCAAGGCGCATCACGATTCAACCAAATAACGAGCGATTCGCGCAAATTTGCGAGCTCATAGCGATTATTCCATCCGGCAAGGGGCAATACTGACAAGTATGAGTCCCGGTAATGCCGGATGTTTTTTTTGGAGAGGAGTAAATACGCTATGAGCTTAAGTTTAATTCTTATGCTGATTCAAGTGTTCTTTGCCATCGTGATCGGACTGTATTTTTGGAACCTGCTCAGAAGTCAGAAGACGAATCGTACCGCAGTGGATAAAGAGTCCCGCAAGGAAATGGATAAATTGCGCAAGCTGCGCTCCATTTCGCTGACGAAGCCGCTGTCGGAGAAGACGCGTCCGCAAACGATGAATGACATCGTTGGCCAGAAGGACGGCCTGCGGGCTCTCAAAGCGGCTCTCTGCAGCGCGAATCCGCAGCATGTGATCATCTATGGGCCGCCCGGCGTCGGGAAGACTGCAGCGGCGCGGGTCGTCTTGGAGGAAGCGAAGAAGAATCCGGCGTCGCCGTTTCAGCAGGAAGCGAAGTTCACTGAAATAGACGCCACGACGGCCCGGTTTGACGAGCGCGGTATTGCCGACCCGTTGATCGGCTCGGTCCACGACCCCATCTACCAGGGTGCCGGCGCTATGGGTGTGGCGGGTATTCCGCAGCCGAAGCCGGGTGCGGTCACAAAGGCGCATGGAGGCATGCTGTTTATTGACGAGATCGGCGAACTGCACCCGATACAGATGAATAAATTACTGAAGGTGCTGGAGGACCGGAAAGTGTTTCTGGAGAGCGCCTATTACAACTCCGAGGATACGAATATTCCGATGTTCATCCATGACATCTTTCAGAATGGCTTGCCTGCCGATTTCCGTCTAGTCGGAGCAACGACGCGTTCGCCGCAAGAGCTGCCGCCTGCACTGCGGTCGCGCTGCATGGAGATTTATTTCCGGCCGCTGCTAGCGGAGGAAATTGGACAAATTGCCGTGAATGCGCTCAAGAAACTCGGCCTTCCTCCCAATCAGGAAGCGATTGAAGTCGTTCAGCGCTATGCGACGAACGGCCGCGAAGCGGTGAATGTCATCCAGCTTGCTGCGGGCCTAGCCCTGTCGGAGAGAAGAGATGGCATTACGGCGGCGGATATCGAATGGGTGGTAAACAGCAGCCAAATTCCGCCCCGTCCCGATCGCAAGGTGCCTGCTGCGCCGCAGGTTGGCTTCGTCAACGGCTTGGCTGTCTATGGGCCCAATATGGGCACTCTGCTTGAAATCGAGGTCAGCGCGATACCGGCCCGCTCAGGTAAAGGGCGCTTCACGATAACGGGTGTTGTCGATGAAGAGGAACTTGGCGGCGGAGGAAGCCGCACGCTTCGCCGCAAGAGCATGGCCAAGGGATCGGTCGAGAACGTCCTGACCGTCCTGCGCCGCATCGGATTTCAACCGGAAAACTTTGATTTGCACATTAACTTTCCAGGAGGTACGCCGATCGATGGACCGTCTGCCGGTATCGCGATGGCTACGGCAATCGCATCGGCCATCAAAGGCGAGCCGATCGACAACAAGCTGGCGATGACAGGCGAGGTCGGGATTCATGGCGACGTTAAGCCGGTTGGCGGCGTGCTGGCCAAGGTGGAAGCCGCATTCCAGGCCGGCGCAACCCGGGTTATCATCCCGCGCGAGAACTGGCAGGTCATATTCGCGGATCTGCAAGGTCTGGAGGTCATTCCGGCGGATCATATCCATGATGTGCTGAAGCATGCGTTTCCGCAGGAAGAACAGCGTACAGCGCCTATGCAGCAGGCTCCGGCCACGGATGTATTCATCGCTACTGGACTGCCTTATTTGCAGGCGGATTCAGTTGAGTGATAATATGGTATAGAATAAGGTGGAAAATGCTTCAGCGAGTTTTCTGCTTATAGAAAACTTCAGCGATAATGGAGGTGCTGGTATGGGACCTGCTAAATGGAAAGGTCGTCGGCTGCCCCTACTGCCGCTCAGGGGGCTCCTTGTATATCCCAGCATGGTGCTTCATCTTGACGTGGGTAGGGAAAAGTCTGTTCGCGCATTAGACCGCGCGATGATTGACGATCATATGATCTTGCTTTGCTCGCAATCCGAGATCAATATTGAAGAGCCGTCACAGGAAGATATTTACCGTGTGGGAACCATCGCGCGCGTCAGGCAGATGCTCAAGCTGCCGAACGGCACGATCCGCGTGCTTGTTGAAGGCGTTGTAAGGGCGGAAATTGTCGATTATTTGCCCAATGACGATTTCTACGAGGTAACGGTGAAGGAAAGACCGGAAGAGGAGTCGACGGATCCCGAAATCGACGCGCTCATGCGGACGGTGCTGAATCAGTTCGAGCATTACATTAACTTATCGAAGAAAGTGACGCCCGAGACGCATGCGGCCGTTTCTGACATCGACGAGCCGGGCCGGCTGGCCGATGTCATTAGCAGTCATTTATCCTTAAAGATCAAAGACAAACAGGATATTCTGGAGACGATCGACGTCCGCCAGCGGCTGGAGAAGCTGCTGGACATCTTGAACAATGAACGCGAAGTGCTTGAGCTCGAACGCAAAATCAGCCAGCGCGTCAAGAAGCAGATGGAAAAGACGCAGAAGGAATATTATTTGCGTGAGCAGATGAAGGCGATCCAGAAAGAGCTTGGCGAGAAGGAAGGCCGTGCGGGCGAGGTGGAGGAGCTGCGCACACAGATGGCCGAAGCCGATCTGCCGGAGAAAGTGAAGGAGAAGGTCGAGAAGGAAATCGACCGTCTGGAGAAGATGCCGTCTACTTCTGCCGAGGGCGGCGTCATCCGCAATTATATCGATTGGCTGCTCTCGCTTCCGTGGAGCAAAGTAACGGAGGATGACCTCGATATCGCCAAAGCCGAGGCGATTCTCAACGAAGACCATTACGGTCTCGAGAAGCCGAAGGAACGTGTGCTGGAGTATCTAGCGGTTCAGAAGCTCGTGAAGAAGCTGAAGGGACCGATCCTCTGTCTCGTCGGACCTCCGGGTGTCGGCAAAACTTCGATGGCACGGTCGATCGCCAAGTCGCTTGGACGGCAATTCGTGCGGATATCCCTTGGCGGGGTTCGCGATGAGGCCGAGATCCGGGGTCACCGCCGCACATACGTCGGAGCCATGCCGGGACGGGTCGTACAAGGGATGAAGACGGCGGGAACCTCCAATCCGGTCTTCCTGCTCGACGAGATCGACAAGATGGCGATGGATTTCCGCGGAGATCCGGCTTCAGCGCTGCTGGAAGTTCTCGATCCGGAGCAGAACAACACCTTCAGCGACCATTTTATTGAACTGCCCTTTGACCTGTCGAAGGTGATGTTTATTACGACGGCCAACGCGATTCATAATATTCCGCGTCCACTGCTCGACCGTATGGAAGTGCTCTATATTCCCGGTTATACGGAGCTTGAGAAGATGCAAATCGCCGAGCGGTATTTGCTGCCGAAGCAGATTGGCGAGCATGGACTGAAGAAAGAGCAGATCGAGATCACGGAAAGTGCGCTAATGCTTGTTATACGCGAATATACAAGGGAATCCGGCGTCCGCAATCTGGAGCAGCAAGTCGCGTCTCTATGCCGCAAAGCGGCGAAGACGATCGTTTCGGATCCGGAGCTCACCGCGATTCAGGTCGACCCCGACAAAGTTAAGGAATGGCTGGGGCCTCCGAAATTCCGCTACGGGTTAGCCGAGGTTGAGAACCAGATCGGCGCCGTTACCGGACTGGCTTGGACGGAGGTCGGCGGCGATACGCTCGTCATCGAGGTAACCGTGCTGCCGGGAAGCGGAAAGCTGACCTTGACGGGCAAGCTCGGAGATGTCATGAAGGAGTCCGCTCAGGCGGCATTCAGCTATACGCGCTCCAGAGCCAAGGAGCTTCATATCGAACCGGACTTCCATGAGAAGAACGATATTCACATTCATATCCCGGAAGGCGCTATACCGAAGGACGGACCTTCCGCGGGGATCACCATGGCGACAGCGTTGATCTCGGCTCTGACCGGACGTTACGTTTCCAAGGAGGTCGCGATGACAGGTGAAATCACGCTCCGGGGACGGGTTCTGCCGATCGGCGGACTCAAGGAGAAATCCCTTGCCGCGCATCGTGCCGGCATTCGTAAAGTGCTGATACCGAAGGAAAACGAGCGCGATCTGCGCGATATTCCGGACAGCGTCCGGGGCGATATGGTGTTTATCCCGGTCAGCCATATGGATGAAGTATTAGAGCATGCGCTGGAGCATGCACCAGTGGAAACGCACTAGAATTCGCCTTCTTGTTTCATGATTGAGGCAAGAAGTTGAGGAATGAAGAAAGCGGGTTAACGAGAGACAATGAATATTACACAGGCCGAATTCGTCATCAGCGCGGTTAAGCCGCATCAATATCCCGTGGACGCCTTGCCGGAGATTGCTCTGGCAGGGCGTTCCAATGTCGGAAAATCGTCGCTTATCAATCGGATGCTTATGCGCAAAGCGCTCGCCCGCACAAGCTCGCAGCCGGGCAAGACCCAGCAGCTGAACTATTACCGGATTAACGAAAAATTGTATTTTGTCGATTTTCCCGGTTATGGCTATGCGAAGGTGTCCAAGACGCAGCGCGAGGAATGGGGGAACATGATCGAGTCGTTCCTGCGGGACCGGGAGCCGCTCAAGATGGTTCTGCACATTATCGATGTGCGGCATCCTCCGACCAAGGATGACTGTCTGATGTACAACTGGCTGAAGCATTTTCAAATTCCGGTTTGTATCGTCGTAACGAAAGCGGATAAGATTCCGCGCAGCAAATGGGAGAAGCATATGAAGATCGTCAAGGAGACGCTCGAGGCGGATCCGGCAGACAACATGGTGCTGGTCTCTTCGGAAACGGGCCTGGGACGGGAACAGCTTTGGGACGTTATTATGAAAGCGATTGAGGATCCGGCAGAAAGTCAGTGATGTTTCCTTCGAAAAGTGAGGATAACGGATAATATGGCGGACTCATCGTTAAATCCCCGTGATTTTTCAGAAATATGCGTAAATATCAAGAACAGGCGGCAGGAATAAACAGCTCTTATCAAGTATAATATACGTAAGCAAGAAACAATCGGTTGACGGTTCGTCTTAAGCGGCGGAACGTGCAAGTTTATAGAATTGAGGAGATTTTTATGGCTCAGCGGATAGCCACGGAATATGTGAAAGCTTCTCTGCAATTAACGGCTGAAGAGATGGCGGGATTTGTCCGGTTTTTTGAAGAGCAGCATGTGAAACAGCAGGTGCGGGTGCTCGATAACGGCAATCACGAAATGGTTCTCGAAGACGACGCAGGGCGGGAAGAAGTCCGCTTCATTTTTGAGCGTCAACAGGATCGGTATGTATGTACGCTTTCCTGCCGCTTGATCAATCCGAAGTTAACGAATGCTATGCGCAAGGCGGTTTCCACTTTTCATGGGGATGCGATTGTAAACCGTATTTATCCGAGCTACACGATGATCTATCAGTATGAGCAAGGCGCGGTTCATAAGATTACGGAGCAAGCGAAGGGCGTCATGAGGGTCGTCTTTGAATACAAAGACACGCTCGGTATGCTGGAAGCCCAGTTCCAAAGCAATATGATCGAGCAGTCCATCGATAATCTGCAGAGCACGATTAACGAGCTGCTTGATTTGCGCAATCAATGCTCCGACCGCACTCAGATCGATTTGATCGATGAGAAATTAAAGCATTATACACATCAGCTGTTTGTTCTGGAGGCTTAGCCGCAAGCGTTTCAACAGCATGTTCAAAGAGCCGCAGATTAGCGGCTTTTTTTATTTTTATCCATCATTTGACCCGCTCACAGGACAACTTCCTTCTACATACGCTTATTACTGTAGCTGCCCTGAATGATGATTTACTCATGTTTTAAAAAAAAGGGTTGCATTTCTGTGTGATAGATGTTATTTTTATTCTCGTTGAAATGAATATTAGGAACCAGGATTCACTCAGGACATGGTAATGTTGCGAGAGATTATTCCCTCGGGCAGTGAATGACGTAGGTCCTAGCGGATGAAATTTTTCAAACATTTTATTCCTAGGAAGGGGGAACCGGAAGATGGAATACTCAACTTTCGGAAGACACGTTGCTGTTGATACTTGGGGTGTAGACTTCGAGCTGCTCAACAATGCAGAATTTTTACAAGCCCACATGGTGGAGGCTGCCGAAGCATGCGGCGCTACCGTACTCTCTGTTCAGTCTAAACAATTCGAGCCGCAAGGAGCAACTGTGCTCGTGCTGTTGTCTGAAAGTCATCTCTCGATCCACACGTATCCTGAAAAAGGATTTGCTGCGCTCGATTGCTATACCTGCGGCGAAACAGTGGATCCGCAGCTTGCGATCGACTATATGCTTTCCGTGCTGAAGCCAACAACGACACATGGAAAGAAACTCATTCGCGGAATGGGCGAATTGAAAGTCGTCGAACCCGAAATGAAGCTGCCGCAATTCGTCTAACACTAACAACAAAGATTGTAAGGCCATGGTAGATTCCGTGGCCTTTTTTAATGCCCGCCGAAGCATCTACATTACATAGGTTTTCAAAAATTTTTCATAATTGCGGGGGTAGAGCTTGTCGAATTGTGCTATACTAATGGATGATGAAAACACTTATGAAAGGGCAGGTGAACGCGCATGCACATTGTCGTTGTGGGGCTTAATTACAGAACGGCACCTGTTGAAGTCCGCGAACGTTTTACGATTGCGGAACGGGACTTGCAGGAAGCTCTCCTGCAGCTGAAGCAGTCGAAGAGCATCATGGAATGTGTCATTGTAGCGACCTGCAATCGTACGGAATTGTATGCGGTGGTTGACCGTCATCAACTGTGCGGTCATTACATTCGCAATTTTATGGAGCAGTGGTTCAAACTGCCAAGACAGCAGTTTACCAATCATTTATACATGTATGAGGACGAGCAGGCGATCGATCATCTATTCCGGGTCGCTTCCGGACTGGATTCGATGGTGATCGGCGAAACTCAAATTTTGGGCCAAGTACGGAACGCTTTCCTGCTTTCACAGGAGTACAAGACGACAGGCACGCTCTTCAACATGGTATTTAAGCAAGCTGTGACGGTGGCCAAGCGTGCTCACTCCGAGACATCGATCGGTGAGACGGCCGTATCAGTCAGCTATGCTGCGGTAGAACTGGGCAAACGTATATTCGGCCACTTCGGCGGCAAGACAGTCATGATCCTCGGCGCCGGCAAGATGAGTGAGCTTACAGCCAAGCATCTGTACGCCAACGGCATAGAGCGGGTTATTGTAGTCAATCGGACTTATGACCGTGCTGTAGAACTGGCTGATAAATTCAATGGAATCCCTTATTCGATGTCAGATGCTATCGACAGGCTGCATGAAGCTGATATTCTAATCAGCTCGACGGGATCGGAAGGTTATGTCTTAAACCGTCAGCAAGTTGCCGTTGCGATGGCCAAGCGGAAGTCCCGTCCGTTATACATGATCGATATTGCAGTGCCCCGGGATCTGGATCCTGCGATTGCATCGGTAGAGAATGTCTTCTTGTACGACATCGATGACCTGGAAGGCATCGTCGAGAGCAATCTTGAACTGCGCCGCCGGGAAACGGCCAAGATCGATTTGATGATTGCAGCCGAGCTGGAAGTCTACCGGCAGTGGTACAAGACCCTTGGTGTTGTTCCCCTTATCCAAGCGCTTCAGGAAAAGGCCGTTTCGATTCATGAGGAAACCATGACAAGCCTGACGAAGAAACTGCCTAATCTGGACGATCGCGAGATGAAGGTTATTCGCAAGCTGACGAAAAGCATCGTCAATCAGATGATGCAGGATCCGATTCTGCGCATCAAAGAAATGGCTGGCGAGAAGCATGGCGATGAAGCCATGGATATGTTCGTCAAATTGTTTGCGCTTGAAGAGACGGTTGCCCAGGGGAAAGATAAGCTTCGATCAGCTTCGCCGGAACCGCACGCTGTTATCTCATCACAGCGCGTACAAAGGACTTCAGCAAGCATGAAGGTCCCTGCAGTCGCTTCAGCGATTGCGGCTGCCGTTACGCACTAGGCCAAGGTCGCAGGACGCCCGGTTTGCTTGGCTTGTGGACGATACTGACACCGTAAAGTGTGGAGGCACACATGGTTACGCAAAATTCTCTATATGACGCGATGCTTATTATTTACGCCCTGAGCCTCCTGTTTTATTTCTCCGATTTCGTTGACCGAAACCGGAGAGCGAAACAGATGGGGACAGGGCTCCTTATTTTCGTGTGGGTTCTACAGACTGGCTTTCTATTTCACCGCATTTGGTCTCATTTGGATATGACGACGTTCTCATTATTCGAGAATCTGCTGTTCTTCTCATGGCTCCTTATTACGTTATCGCTAGTTATCAGCCGTTTTTATCGAATCGAGCTTTTCGTATTCATTGTAAATATCGTAGGCTTCGCTGTGCTGGCAATCAATATGTTCGATATTGGGTCGGGCGTATCGCTTGCGCGATGGGAAATCGTAAGGAAGCTGCTGTACGTACATATAAGCCTGATGATTTGCGCCTATGCCGCTCTGACGATCAATGCCATATTCTCAGGAATGTATGTCTTTCTTCACGCAAGGCTGAAAGGGAAGCAGTGGACCCAAACCATGAGAAGGCTGCCGAGTCTTGAGGCGATAGACCGATATATGTGCCGGTGGGCCCTCATCGGGATCCCGCTTCTGGCGATGTCGCTCGCGATTGCGGTTGCGTCCATTCTGATCGAAGCCCGTTACAGCCTTCTGCTTGACTTGAAAGTGCTATTCTCTCTGCTGGCATTAGGTCTCTATATCGGAACCCTTCTGCAGAGGCATTGGTTCGGGGGACCCAGCTGGAAGACAGCCAGGTGGAATCTGCTCAGCTTCGGTGTCATGCTGCTGAACCTGTTTATGAACCAGTCCTCCTCCTTCCACAGCTGGTCATGAGGCAGCTAAAGCGTATCAGCCGATATTTGATATAAGAGCCGGAGGGAGCCTAATAGAATGGCCGGTTATTATCCGTTAATGCTGGATTTGAGAGGGAAGACTTGCATCGTGGTCGGCGGAGGCCCGGTTGCGGAACGCAAAATTAGGAGCCTGCTGGATGCCGATGCCGAAGATGTCCGTGTTATTAGCCCTACCGTGACGAAAGGGATTGCAGAATTGGCCCGCAGCGGGTCTATCCAACTGAGGCTAGGGGAATACCTAGAACAAGACATTGATGGCGCACGATTGGTATTTGCAGCGACTGGCGATCCGGATTTGAATCGCTGCGTCGCGGCTGCAGCGGTTGTCAGGGGGGCGCTGACGAATGTTGCCGATGATTCGGCTTACGGGGATTTCGTGACCCCGTCAGTCATCAGGCGCGGCGATTTGGTGATGGCCGTAACGACAGGCGGCGCAAGTCCTGCGCTTGCAAGCGGCATCGGGCGTGATTTCATGGCGAGATACGGGCCTGATTATGCCGGGAAGGTCGAGCGTTTACGGGAGCTGCGGGAGCATGTCCGGCTTCGCCTCGCCGATCCGGATGAACGGCGTGACCTGCTGCGCCTGGCGGCGGAGGAAGCTTTGGCGGGATCATTGGATGAGCTTACGGGTAGCTCGGATGCGGACCGTATGGATGAATGGATAAGGCGGCTGCGCGCGGCGGCCGACAGGAGGCAGACATAGGATGGAACAGACGAAGAAGCGCACCATTGTCGTAGGTACGAGACAGAGTGCTCTGGCGCTTACGCAAACAGGACAAGTTATCGATCAACTAAAGGCACTATGCAGCGAGCATAATCTGCCTTATGATTTTGAAATACGCAAGATCGTTACCAAGGGAGACCGGATACTGGACGTCATGCTGTCGAAGGTAGGCGGCAAAGGTCTTTTCGTCAAGGAAATCGAAGAGGCGCTGCTGAACAAAGAGATTGATTTGGCCGTACACAGCATGAAGGACATGCCTTATTCGCTTCCGGACGGCTTGATGAACGGCGCGACTCCCAAACGGGTCGACCCGCGGGATTGCCTGATTACGAAAGAGGGCGTGACGTTCGACCAGCTGCCGCAAGGCGCTTTGGTCGGAACGAGCAGTCTGCGGCGCTCATGTCAGCTGAAGCATGTCCGGCCGGATCTGAGGATGGAGTCCATCCGCGGTAACATCGATACCCGTATCCGTAAGCTGGAATCCGAAGGGTTCGACGCTGTCGTCCTGGCCTCGGCCGGACTTTACCGCATGGGCTGGGAGGAGCGTATCTCCTCTTATGTACCAGTGGATATATGCGTACCTGCGGTTGGCCAAGGTGCTCTAGGGATCGAGTGCCGGGTTGATGACAGCGGGGTTCGCGAACTGCTGCAATGGATTAACGATCCGGAGACGGCATTCACGGTCGAAGCGGAACGCAGCTTTCTGGGGGCGCTTAACGGCGGGTGTCAAATCCCGATCGGCGCACATGCAATCCTGCTGGATGAGAAATCATCCGATGGCTCGCCTTTACTATCTTTAACAGGTATAGTAGGCTCGCCGGACGGTTCGGTTCTCCTGAAGGAAACCCGGATAGGAACCGATCCCAAGCAGGTAGGTATCGAAGCGGCAGAGGCGCTCAAGGCGAGAGGAGCAGACCGCATATTAGCGGAAGTTGGGGGATGAACGATGGACATGGGGAAAGGGATAGTCTATCTCGTAGGAGCAGGTCCCGGCGATCCGAAGCTGATCACGATACGCGGACTCGAATGCATTCGAGCATGCGACGTGATCGTTTATGACCGTCTGGCCAGCCCGCGATTGCTCCGTGAGCTTAAGCCCGGCGCGGAGAAAGTGTACGTAGGCAAGCTGCCCGACCGGCACACGATGAAGCAAGAGGATATTAACCGGCTTCTCGTCGATTTGGCGCTGCAAGGTAAGGTTGTAACCCGCTTGAAGGGCGGGGATCCGACAATCTTCGGCCGCGTCGGTGAAGAGGCGGAGCTGCTTTATGACAATGGCGTCGAGTTTGAAATCGTTCCTGGCATTACATCCGCGATCGCAGTTCCCGCATACGCCGGCATACCTGTCACGCATCGCGATTTGGCTTCCTCGCTGTCGATTATTACCGGACATGAAAGTCCGGAGAAGCTGGACCGGTCCATTCACTGGGATAAGGTAACGAATGCCACAGGCACCCTTATCTTTCTCATGGGCGTATCCAAGATCGGCTATATTTCGGAGCAGCTGATCAAGCATGGGAAACCGCCGGAAACTCCGGTAGCCTTGATCCGCTGGGGAACGCGCGTTGAACAAGAGACGCTGGTAGGCACGCTGGAAACGATCGAAGGCATCGTCAAGGCTGCCAATTTTCAACCGCCGGCGGTCATCGTTGTCGGCGAGGTCGTCAAGCAGCGCCGGAAGCTGCAATGGGCGGAGCGCAGACCGTTGTTCGGGACCCGGGTGCTGGTTACACGCGCGAGAGCGCAGAGCAGCGAGCTCGCCGATCAGATCGAAGCGCTCGGGGGAGAGGCCTGTGAATTTCCCGTCATTGAGATGCGGGAGCCCGAAGACAGCGCCAAGCTGGAAGCGGCTCTGACCGATGCGGAAAGCTATGACTGGCTTATGTTTACGAGCGTGAACGGAGTCGAGTATTTCTTCAAGTGGCTGAAACGGTTCGGGATCGATATCCGCCGGTTTCATCGAGCGCGTATTGCGGCTGTCGGTCCGAAGACGGCCGAAGCTTTGGAGAATCGTTCATTGACGATCGACGTTCTGCCGGTCATATTTCAGGCAGAGGGTCTGCTTGACAGCCTGACGGATGCGCTTGTGCCCGGGCAACGGGTCCTGCTGCCAAGGGGCGACCTTGGCCGGGATATTCTGCCCCGCGAGCTTGCCGGCAAAGGCCTTGACCCTGTCGAGATTGACGTGTATGAGACTGTCATTGCCGATAATCAGGACGAGGATACATTGGAGCTGCTTAGGGAAGGGAAGATCGATATCATCACCTTCGCCAGCTCGTCGTCCGTTACGAACCTATTCATCGTCCTGCGCCGGATGGGCATCGAAGATCCGGCTGCATTGCTGAAGGGCTCGGCGATTGCCTGCATCGGGCCGGTCACGGCCGAGACGGCCATGAATGCCGGGCTTGAGGTCAGCATACAGCCGAACGACTCGACGCTGGATGCGCTTGTCGCAGCAGTAGCAGCCTATCGGCTTGAAGCAAGATTGAAATAGCCGATGTTTCCGAAGCAAGTTTTGTTGCGATGACCCTTCAGGAAGCCTGGCTCCACGAAACTAAGCTTATGCTTCCGAAGTAAGTTTTTTTCTCTCGCTCCTTCGGAAGCGAAAATCAAAAAAAACTTTTTAGGAGGCGCAAATACAATGAGTTACCCGATTACCCGTTTACGCCGGCTGCGACGTACTTCCGCACTTCGCAATCTAGTACGGGAGACGACGCTTACGACGAATGACTTCATATATCCGATATTTGTCACACATGGAACCGGCATTAAAGAAGAGATTCCTTCCATGCCGGGCGTTCATCACTTCTCGATCGATCTTCTGAAGGAAGAGATCGACGCTGTTCTTGCAGCCGGCATTCAGTCGGTTCTGCTGTTCGGCGTGCCCGATCGCAAGGATGCAACCGGATCCTCCGCATACGATCCGAACGGTATCGTACAGGAAGCGACTCGCGCAGTTAAATCATGGGCGCCGGAGCTTGTTGTAATTGCAGACACATGCCTCTGTCAGTTTACCGACCATGGCCATTGCGGTGTCGTTCATCAAAATATGGCGACTGGCATCGCCGAGGTTTCAAACGACGCTTCGCTTGAACTGCTTGTCCGTACGGCTGTGTCGCAAGCGGAAGCCGGAGCCGATATTATCGCGCCATCCAACATGATGGACGGCTTCGTGCATGCCATTCGCGAAGGACTCGATGCAGCGGGTTTTGAAGATATTCCGATCTTATCCTATTCGGTAAAATATTCCTCCGCGTACTACGGTCCCTTCCGTGATGCCGCGCATTCTGCGCCGCAATTCGGCGACCGCAAGACGTACCAGATGGATCCCGCCAATGTGCGTGAAGCGCTGCGGGAAGCCGAAGCTGACGTAATCGAAGGCGCGGATATGCTGATGGTGAAGCCGGCGTTAGCCTATCTGGACGTTCTCCGTATGCTGAAGGAGCACTTCGATCTGCCGGTTGCGGCATACAACGTGAGCGCGGAGTATTCGATGGTCAAAGCCGCGGCAGAGAGCGGCTGGATCGACGAGAAGTCGATTGTGCTGGAGACGCTTCTGGGCATGAAGCGTGCAGGCGCCGATATGATCATTACGTACCATGCTTTAGACGCCGCCCGCTGGTTAAAGGGCGAATAATCCTTCATTCGATCACGATAAACGATTAGGCAGGTGTATCGGCAATGAGCGAAAAAGTTCAACAACGGCAGGATGCGCGTTCCAAAGAGGCATTCGCCAAAGCAAAGACCGTCATTCCAGGCGGCGTCAATTCTCCTGTCCGTGCCTTCCGTTCGGTAGGACTGACTCCGGTATATGTAGATCGCGGGGAAGGTTACCGCATCTATGATATCGATGGCAACAGCTATATCGATTATGTAGGCTCTTGGGGCCCGCTTATCATGGGACATGCTCATCCGAAGGTCGTGGAAGCCATCGTCCGCACGGCGGAGAAAGGGACGAGCTTCGGTGCTCCAACAGAGCTGGAAACGATGATGGCCGAGCTTGTCTGCGAGCGTGTTCCTTCGGTAGAGATCGTCCGCATGGTGAACTCCGGCACGGAAGCGACGATGAGCGCGCTTCGCCTCGCGCGCGGCTATACGAATCGTTCCAAGATCGTGAAGTTCGAAGGCTCTTATCACGGCCATGCGGACAGTCTGCTTATTAAAGCCGGTTCCGGTGTCGCGACGCTCGGTCTTCCGGACAGCCCCGGCGTTCCGGAAAGCACGGCGTCGCACACGATTACGGTACCTTATAACGATCTGGAAGCCGTCAAAGCCGTGTTCGAGAAATTCGGGGAGCAAATCGCATGCGTGATTGTCGAACCTGTGGCTGGCAATATGGGCGTCGTGCCTCCGCTGCCCGGCTTTCTGCAAGGGCTTCGCGATGTAACTTCGGCATACGGCAGCCTGCTCATCTTCGACGAGGTCATGACGGGTTTCCGCGTTCATTATCATTGTGCTCAGGGATTATATGGCATTACGCCGGATTTGACCTGCATGGGGAAAGTGATCGGCGGCGGTCTTCCTGTCGGCGCTTACGGCGGCAAGCGTGAAATTATGGAACGAATCGCGCCAAGCGGCCCGATTTATCAAGCCGGAACGCTGTCAGGCAACCCGTTGGCGATGGCGGCCGGCTATACGACGCTCAGTCTGTTGACGCAGGAGACGTACGAAAGGCTGGAGCAGCTGTCGGTCAGGCTGCAGCTTGGATTCGAAGCCAATGCGGCGAAGCATGGCATTCCCAGCACGATTAACCGCGTAGGCTCGATGGTGTGCCCCTTCTTTACCGACACGCATGTCATCAATTACGATACGGCCAAAACCTCCGATTTGAATCGGTTCAAAGCTTATTTCGCCAGCATGCTCGATCTTGGCGTAAGTGTTGCACCGTCTCAATTCGAAGGCATGTTCGTGTCCGCCTTACATGATGAAGAGGCGATTGACGCTACCATTGCGGCGCACGACGAAGCGCTCCGCCGTCTTTAGCTGGGAGCGATAGCAATGACTGTGAATCGATCTGAATTCTCCCGCAATGGGCAATGGCTGGAGCTTCCGCTGGAAGCTTTGAACCGTTTCGAGCCTGACGCCATTGCGGAGGTTCTTCAGCCGCTCGGAGCTGGCAGCCATCCGCATGAAGTGCGGCAGCGGCTGCTGGCTCTTGGCGTATTCCCGGCCAAATGGATCAACCGTCTGTTCTCCGTAGGGGGAATTCGTCTAGAGCGCGGGATCGTCGGTCTGCTTACATTCGTGCCTGTCGACATCAAGACCGATCCGATCTATCAGCTTGCCAAGCATATAGGAGATCCTGCTGCGCTTGATCGCGTCTCTGTTCTATACGAGGATGACTGGTGCCTTGTGCTCGATAAACCGGCCGGTATGCCTGTCCATCCGAATGCTCCAGGCCAGCGGGGGACGCTCGATGAAGCTGCAGCCCGCCGCTGCATGCACATCGGTGATGCGCTGCCTGTGAAGCATATCCATCGACTCGATGACGATACGGCAGGTCCGGTTCTCTATGCGAAGAATGATCTGGCGCAGCATGTGCTGGACGAGGCGATGAGAGAGAAACGGATTGATAGACATTACGAAGCGATCGTTCACGGCAAGCTTGCACGGAGCCGCGGCACGATTAACGAGCCGATCGGCAAGGATCGCCATCACGGATCGCGAAGACGAGTTTCCCCTTCCGGGGACCAAGCCGTAACGCATTATGAGACACTCGCCTCCTATAAGCATGCGTCACTGCTGCGGCTGCAGCTTGAAACGGGCAGAACGCATCAGATCCGGGTGCACTTGAGCCATATAGGACATCCGCTTGTGGGTGATAAGCTATACGGGGGCCGTACCGAGTTGTTGGCTCATCAAGCGCTCAGGGGAGAACGGCTTCTATTCCCCCATCCATTAACGGATAATAAGGTCTCGGTCAAATCGGCGGAACCCGAATGGTTCCGCAACTTGCGTCAAAAGCTAAGCGCTCTGTGAAAATCGTAGTCATGCCCGCCTATTCCTTGCCATATAGATAAATAGGGAAGATAGCTATAACCAAGCTATGAGAAGGGGAAAGGAGGATGACAAACGTGTCGAATTACACGAGCGGTTTACGATTTGACGTGTATGAACGCGTTCACTTGCCCGAAGATGTGGCGGGAATCGATGAGCTGGAGGAAATCGAGCTCGTTCCCCGCATCCAAATCGTACAACAGGGCGAGCAGGTGCTGTTAAAAGGACATCTGCTGCTATCTGGCCTTTATCGCACGCAGAATGAGCGGTCCGAAAGCCAATCGCTTGAGCATTGGATTCCCGTTGAGATTACGTTACCCCTCAATCGGGTGAACCGGCTGGACGACATATCGGTAGAAATCGATAATTTCGATGTGGATCTGCTTTCGGCAAGAACGCTCAATATAACCGGCGTTCTGTCACTTCTGGGCATCGAAGTGGAGCAGCCGCGCGAAACGGAGAGCTGGAGGGAGGAGCCGTTCACGGTTGTTCACCGGCGTGAGCCCGGGGAAGCGGAGCACCTGTCGGCAGAGCTGGAGGAGGAACAGGACGAATCACCTCATGAAGCGGTTGCCGGAGCGGAAGGGTACGTTATCGATCCGTCTCAATCATTTCAAGAAACGTTCGCCCGGGAATACGCCCAGCAAGTGGATGCCCAGCGTGCGGCGGATGAGCTGGAAGAACGGCAAGCGGAGGAGCGGCGTCTGGAAGAGCAGCGGGAGCTGGAGGCTGCCTATATGCTAGAGCTCGCGGAGCAGGAGCGCCGCGAAGCCTATCTCATTGAGACGGCCGAAAGGGAGCGTGCACAGGCGGCACAGCGGGAACGCGAAGCTGCGGAGCTACTTGAGCGGGAATCCGCAGCCTACGAAACGATGCTCCGAGAAGCCGCCGAACAGAAATCCTCTTCTCCTGAGCCGGCAGGGGTTCAAGCCGGACAGATGCAGGAACGCAATTATGAAATCGACCAGCTCGTTAATGTCATCGAAGCGTCAGGCCAGGAAAGTTCGGATGCCAATTTCGATTCGGCTTTCCAAGAGGCCGAACAGCAAGCTTATGGTGATATAAGTCCGATTGAGGCCGAACCGGCTCGCAAGGAGATGCAGGTCGTTCTGGGAAGCAAGCCGGCTTCAGACGAAACGGCTCAGCCGGCAGCCGGCGTAGGGTTCCGTTCCTTGCTGCAATCGAGCAAGCGGGAGCAGGAAGCCCGGGCTGTCGCCGAGGAGTCCGCGCAGCGTGCGGCCGAAGAGGCGAAGCGGTCCACCGGCGATGAGATCGAGTGGAAGACGCTGTTCCTGAGCCGCACCTCTGACGACAATTCCTTCCGCAAGGTACGGATTTGCATCGTTCAGCGGGAGGAGACGCTGGAGCATATTGCGATCCGGTACCACTTGCAGCCTAGGGAGCTTGCGCTGTACAACCGTTTAACCGACCAGAATATAGCGGAAGGCCAAGTCTTATATATTCCTTAAGTGAACATTCCAGCACCCTTGAAGATGAACGGGTATTCATCTTCAAGGGTTTTTGCCGTCTTATGGCTTAATATAGGCTCTATACAAGGCTATTTGGGTTGACTATAATAAATCATTACGTGTATGATAATTAAGATACGGTAATACTTTCTTCTAAAGACGTTGATGGGGAAGAGTGGCAGTGATGCCTTCAGAGAGCGGAACCGATAGGCTGCGAGGTTCTGCAGGACGAAACTGCGACAGGTCGCCCCGGAGTTGCCGGAATGAAGCGAGTCTCTTTCTTACCCTCGTTAGTTCCCGCCGGTCCGCAGCCGTTATCTGCTTGAGGTGTCGTATGAGCGATGAACAGCGCCATGCGAAACAAAGGTGGTACCGCGGAAGCTTAACCTTTCGTCCTTTGCAACAAGGGCGAAAGGTTTATTTTTTTGTCTTTACACGATAACAGAAGCTCATCCGGAAGAGGCGTTTCTTATCGCCGACTGCCGGTTTGCGACATTCATTGGAGGTAGGTAGCCATGTCTGACAAACAAACCACAACCACGGCCATGCCGACGACTTACGATCCGAAGGCGTCGGAAGCGAAATGGTACGAATATTGGATGAGAGGAGACTATTTCGAGGCTGGCAAACGTCCGGACGCGGAAACCTTCACGATCGTTATTCCGCCGCCGAACGTAACGGGGATGCTGCATATCGGGCATGCGCTCGATTTCACGCTTCAGGATATTATGATCCGGGCCAAGCGGATGCAGGGCTACGATACGTTATGGCTGCCGGGGAGCGACCATGCGGGCATTGCAACACAGACGAAGGTGGAACAGAAGCTGCGAGAAGAAGGTCTGTCTCGTTACGATCTGGGACGCGAGAAATTTCTGGAGAAAGTATGGGAATGGAAGGATCTCTACGCGCAAACGATTCATGATCAATGGGCTAAGATGGGCTTCTCTCTCGATTACTCCCGCGAGCGCTTCACGCTGGACGAAGGTCTGTCCAAGGCGGTTCGCGAGGTATTCGTCAAGCTCTATGACAAGGGCCTGATCTATCGCGGCAAGAAAATTATCAACTGGGATCCGGCCGCCCGTACGGCTTTGTCTGATATCGAGGTTGAATACAAAGAGGTAAACGGCCATCTCTATCACCTTCAGTACCCGCTCAAGGACGGAAGCGGCTCGCTGACGGTAGCGACGACCCGTCCGGAAACGATGCTCGGCGATACCGCCGTTGCCGTTCATCCGGAAGACGAACGTTATAAGCACTTGATCGGAAAGTCGCTCATCCTGCCGATTCTCGGAAGGGAAATTCCGATTATCGGCGACGAGTACGTCGAGAAAGAGTTCGGCTCCGGCGCGGTCAAGATTACGCCGGCACACGATCCGAACGACTTTGAGGTCGGAGCCCGCCATAACCTGCCGCAAATCGTCGTGATGGATGAAAGCGGCGTAATGAACGAGGAAGCCGGACCGTACAAGGGCCTTGACCGGGCGGAATGCCGCAAGGCGATCGTAGCTGACCTGCAGGAGCAGGGCGTCTGCATTCGTATTGAAGATCACGTGCATCAGGTCGGTCATAGCGAGCGCACCGGCGCCGTGGTTGAGCCTTATCTGTCGACCCAGTGGTTCGTTTCCATGAAGCCGCTGGCGGATCGGGCGATTGAAGCCCAGCGCTCGGGCGGAGGCGTTCAATTCGTCCCTGACCGGTTCGAGAAAATTTACCTCAACTGGATCGAGAATGTGCGTGATTGGTGTATATCCCGCCAGCTATGGTGGGGCCATCGTATCCCGGCTTGGTATTGCGACGGATGCGGCGCCATGCATGTCGCACACGAGGACGTAACGTCCTGCGACAAATGCGGAAGCGGCTCGCTGCGTCAGGACGAGGACGTTCTCGATACGTGGTTCAGCTCCGCGCTATGGCCGTTCTCGACACTCGGCTGGCCGGAAGAAACGAATGATCTGAAGCGGTTCTATCCGACCGATGTCCTTGTGACCGGATACGACATCATCTACTTCTGGGTAGCCCGGATGATCTTTACGGCGCTTGAGTTCACGGATCAGATTCCGTTCAAGGATGTGCTCATGCACGGTCTTGTCCGCGACGAGAATGGACAGAAGATGTCCAAATCGCTCGGCAACGGCGTAGACCCTCTTGATGTGATCGAGAAATACGGAGCCGATGCGATGCGCTTCATGCTGTCGACGAGCAGCACGCCAGGCCAGGATTTGCGGTTCCGCTGGGAACGGGTCGAGCAGGCGCGCAATTTCGCCAACAAGATATGGAACGCTTCCCGCTTCGCGCTGATGAATCTGGAAGGCGTGACAGCGGCCGATATTGATATTACGGGCAAGCTGGGCACGGCAGACCGTTGGATTCTCCACCGGCTGAACGAGACGACCCGTGAAGTAACCCGTCTCATCGACAGCTATGAATTCGGCGAAACAGGCCGGTCCTTGACCAATTTTATCTGGGACGATCTATGCGACTGGTATATTGAGTTTGCCAAGCTTAACCTCTATGGCGAGGATGCCGAAGCGAAGCGTGCGACTCAATCGGTATTGGCGTACGTCCTTGATCGCACGCAGCGGCTGATTCATCCGTTCATGCCTTTCATCAGCGAAGAGATCTGGCAGCATCTGCCGCACGAGGGCGAGTCGATTACATTGGCCTCGTGGCCGGTGTATGATGAGGCGCTGGAAGCGCCGGACGCTGTAAGCGAGATGGAGCTGCTTATGGACACGATTCGCGCCGTCCGCAACATCCGCGCAGAAGTCAATGTTCCGATGAGCAAGAAGGTTGAACTGCTGATCAAGCCTTCAAGCGAAGCTGCGTCGGCGATCCTCAGCCGCAACGAGGAGTTCGTGAGCCGCTTCTGCGGGACGTCCAAGCTTGCGGTAAGCCTGGAGCTAGCGGCGCCGGACAAAGCGATGACAGCCGTTGTAACGGGGGCGGAGCTGTATTTGCCGCTTGCGGGCTTGATCGATATCTCGCAGGAAATCATCCGTCTCGAGAAAGAAATCAGCCATCTGACTTCCGAAGTGGAACGCGTAGAGAAGAAGCTCGCCAATGCCGGCTTCGTTGCGAAAGCGCCGGAGAAAGTCATTGAAGAGGAACGGGCCAAGATGGCTGACTATGCCGACAAACGGGCGAAGGTGCAAGCAAGATTGGCGGAGCTTCGCGCATAAGCGAAGCTCGGCAGTCTGCTCTAAGATAGAAGGAAGAAGGAAGATGGCCATGACAGATCAGCTGGAGAAGGAATCGGCGCAGCCGTTAGCTTCCTACGAGGAAGCAAGAGCATGGATCGAAGGACTTGTCCCGTTCGGTATCCGCCCGGGCATGGAACGAATTCAACTGTTGATGGAAGCCTTCGGGAATCCGCATCGCCGGTTGAAATTCATCCATGTCGCAGGCACGAACGGCAAGGGCTCGGTCTGCACTTATTTGACTAACGTGCTGCTGCAATGCGGATACGATGTAGGTACCTACACGTCTCCTTTTATTACCAAATTCACCAACCGGTTTCAATATAACGCGGAGGATATACCGGAGGAGACGCTGCTTCGGCTTGCCAATCGGCTGAAGCCTCACGTCGAGGCCATCGCGGCTTCGGAGCTTGGATCCCCATCCATGTTCGAGGTTTCCACGGCTTTAGCAATTTTGTATTATGCGACAGAATCGTATCCGGATTACGTCGTATGGGAAACGGGCCTTGGCGGCAGACTCGATGTGACGAATATCGTGACGCCGGTCGTCTCCATTATTACCAATGTCGGACACGACCATATGGATATTCTCGGCAGCACGATCGAAGACGTTGCGCGCGAGAAAGCCGGTATCATTAAACCCGGTGTGCCTGTCATAAGCGCCGTCAGCCAGCCGGGTCCGGCCCAAATCATCATCGATACGGCCAAGGCGAACAAGAGCGCGTTATACCTGCTGGGAGAGCAGTTCACGGAAACCTCGCTTGCTTCGCGAGAGGACGAGCAATCCTTCCGGTTCGATGGGCCGTTCCGGTCGATCGAACCGCTAACGATTACAATGAACGGCGCTCATCAGCGCATGAATGCCGCAGTTGCGGTTATGGCGCTGGAAGTGCTGCGCCAATACTATGCGCTTATCGTGGATGATAATAATCTCCTTCAGGGACTGCGACAGGCGTCCTGGCCGGGACGTCTGGAGATGGTCAAGCACTCGCCGCGCATTCTCCTCGACGGTGCACATAATCCGGAAGGGGCAGAGACGCTTGCGGCTGCCCTTCGGGATACGTACCGGTACGAGCGTCTCCATCTCATGATGGGTATGCTGGCAAATAAGAATCATCATGACACGTTGCGGCATATACTACCTCTAGTGGATACGCTTGTCGTGACCGCACCTGATTTTCGTAAGGCGATGCCCGCAGCAGAGCTGGCGGAACTCGTGCAATCCATGAAAGAAGAGAGCGGCCATTCCTTCGAACTCATCGTTGAGCCGAATTGGAAGCAGGCGCTTGAGCGCCTTCAGTCATTGTCCGGCGAAGCCGATTTGGCTGTCGTAACGGGCACGCTCTATTTGATTGCCGACGTCCGCTCCAAGCTGCTCCATATTACGGAATCTGAAAAAGGATGGTGAACCGTCTTTGAATACGGCAGAACACGTTCATTTCATCGGAATCGGCGGTTACGGCATGAGCGCCATCGCGCGTGTAATGCTGGAAATGGGCTATAAAGTTTCGGGCTCTGACGTTGTGCTGCAGGAGCTTACGGAGAAGCTGGCGGCTAAAGGCGCGCGCATATTTATCGGCCACGAACCTGAGCATGTGCGGGGTGCGGATCTAGTTGTCTATTCGACGGCCTTATCCCGCGACAACGTGGAGCGCAGGGCTGCGGAAGAGCTTAACATTCCGATTCTGCATCGGGCGCAAATGTTGGCCAGGCTGA
This sequence comes from Paenibacillus spongiae, assembly GCF_024734895.1. NCBI lineage: Bacteria > Bacillati > Bacillota > Bacilli > Caryophanales > Paenibacillaceae > Paenibacillus > Paenibacillus spongiae. The sequence goes on along the minus strand of NZ_CP091430.1, from coordinate 4,874,418 downwards.
TGAATACTGGCAAAGGCGTAGCCGTAGCCGGCGCTCACGGCAAGACGACGACGTCGTCCATGATTGCGCTGGTCATGGAAACCTGCAAGCTCGATCCGACCTATATCATCGGCGGTGAAATCGTGAACGTCGGCACCAATGCGAAGGCGGGGAAAGGCGAATACGTGGTAGCGGAAGCGGATGAGAGCGACGGCTCCTTCCTGCAGTATCACCCAAGCATTGCGATTGTGACCAATATCGAACCGGATCATCTTGAAAACTACGATGGCGATTTCGGTAAATTGAAAGCCGCCTATACGCAGTTTTTGAGTCAAGTGAAGCCAAGCGGCAGCGCGATCGTCTGCGCGGATGACGAAACGATCCGGGAGCTGCTGCCGCAGCTCGAATCGGATCCGATGGGCAGCGGATCGCTCATTACGTATGCGATTGATCGGGAAGCGGCCTATACAGCTCGCAATATTGTACTAGGCGACCGCAAGGTCTCCTTCGAGATGACCCATCATGGTGACGTTCTCGGAACTATCGATCTGTCGGTACCTGGACGGCACAATGTATATAATGCGATGGCAACGGTCATTACATGTCTCGAGGCGGGTGTTTCATTCGAAGCAATCGCTGCGGCAATCGTCGAGTTTCGCGGCGCCAAGCGCCGTTTCCAGGTGCTGGGCGAAGTAAGCGATATACTCGTCATCGACGATTACGCTCACCATCCTACCGAAATTCAAGCAACGATCAGTGCGGCGAAAGCGACGGGAAAACGTATTATTGCGATTTTTCAGCCGCAGCGCTATACGCGAACCTATTTCCTTCTGGAACAATTCAGCAGGGCGTTCACGGAAGCGGACGAGGTTATTATTACCGACATCTACTCTCCGGCCGGAGAACAGCAGATCGAAGGCGTCCATTCCAAGAAGCTCGTCGAGATGATCGTGAAGAATAGCAATGCGAATACGGCATATATCCCGACCAAGGAGGAAGTTCAACAGCTTCTTGCGGCACGGGTGAAGCCGGGAGATCTCGTTATTACGATGGGAGCCGGCGATATATGGAAGGCGGCCGATGGTCTGGCCAAGACTTTGCGTGCTCAATACGGTTCCTGATCGATAACCGGTTCCGCCGTCCTTTATAAGGCGGGTGAGCCGGTTATCTTTTTTTTTGCCGATATCGATCCGATCACGAATCATTCTGTGCTGCGGCTTGTGCTCACTCATTTGTTCATGTGGCCCTCGTATTTTTAAAACAAAGATAGCCCGACCGTCGTCTTAAATATTGACGCACTATCGCAGCGGTTTAAGAGCGGGGGATTCTTGTTCTAATTCTCTCATTTCGTTCATAGTCTACTAGAAGAGAATGTGGACAAGGAGAGATTGACATGAATTCTAAAGCTCGCATTACGTATCGCTTCGACAAGGACAATGGAACGCGCGTTGTTGAACGGAAGCCGGAGCCTTCTGCCCCCCCTGTCAAATCGAATGTTGTGCCGTTCTTTCAAGAGGAGTTGAAATTCACGTCGGATATCGGAACGTGGAACAGCCCGTTTCAGGATGATGCCCATGCATTGGAACAGCTGATTCGGGATAGCGACCGAGATAAGCGGGATGCTTCCAAGCTGGAGAGCAGCCGAATGGTTGATACGCGTTCCGACAGCTCGAACAAGGTTGAAACACCGCTCAATACCATGAAGATAGAGCCGCATGCATCCATTGAGCCCCCCGTGACGGAGGAGGGTCCGCAGGACCCGAATTCGATCCCTCTCGGCGACGCCTTCGAAGGTTATGCGCCGGGTACGGACTTATATCGGTCCGTCACGACGAAAGCTCTGGTTAGCGATGGCCCGATCATAGGACCGGAACTGGAACTCGGCAAGCCGGGTAAAGCGACGGCTGTATTTCGCAGGGAATCCTCTTACAGGACCTCCAGGGGGCCATCGTGGTATAAAGTGTTCGCGTCGGTTACGGGAGCGGTTGCCACAGGAGCCATCTTCGGTTATCTGGTCCTGGCCTTGTTTAACGGCGGGGGAACAGCCAATGACTCGATTATTCCGACAGAGCCGGCTGGCTCTAATGCCGTCGTTGACGCTAATGGTACGGTGACAGGCGGTCCGGATGACGAGAGCGCGGTTGCAGGCGGCAAAACTGATATGTCCCCGGCAGGCGGGACGGAGAAGAACGGCACGAATGATTCGAATTCCGGAGCAGCGTCGAACAGCGTTGCGGTCCAAGTCCCGACAACCGAGTATTATATGCTTCAATACGGTGTATTCAGCAATAAGGAAGGGATGGACAGCGCAATAGCCGAGTTAAAGGAGAAAGGTCTTGCGGCCGCTTCCTTGATGACGGAGGAAGACTTTCGAGTCTATATCGGAATGGCAGCCGATCAAAGCAGCGCCCTTATGCTCAGCCAGCTGCTGTCGGACCGGGAAGTGTATATGAAACAAGTGGATGTCCCGGTGCTGGTCAAATTCCCTTTCGCAGGCGAAGCGGACACGGTGCAATCTTTCTTCAACCGGACGAAGGAGCTCATCGGGGCTCTGAATACATTCACTACGGCTAAGCTCGGCCAAGAGGAGCAGGCTGCAGCCGATTGGAAAGATGCGCATCAGAAGTGGACGCGTGAACGCGCCGGCATGGAAGCGGGAATCAAGGACCTAGCGGGGAAGGAAGCGTTCCGCAAGCTCAGCCAAGCGCTTAATAATGCCGTCGTTGCCGCTAGCGAATATGAGAATAAAGCCTCCGCAGCCCATTTGTGGTCGATTCAATCGTCTCTGATGGAAGCCGTCTTTATAGAGAAGACATGGTTTGCATCGATCGGTGGATTGTAAAGCGTACCCACGGCGCGTATAATGTAGAGGGTGTCAAATAATGGCGAGGGACGTTGGATGATGAAGAAAAATTTTGGGATATTGCTGCTTTTCATCCTCATCGGCATGCTGGCTGGAGCATTGGTATCGCGTTGGCTGCAACCGGTTCCCGGACTTGCGTTTCTAACGCAAACCTCGAAGCTCGCCTGGTCGCCTGCAGCCGATCTGCTCGTGCTCAGTTATGATCTCACGATTCGAATCGAGATAAGCCTGCTGAGCATTATTGGACTAATCATCGCGATATGGCTATATCGTAAAATGTAGGGAATTCGCTTATCGAACTGCAACCGTTAGATCCGATATGAACCGGAGCTCGGTTGTCAGTATGTATCCCTTTCCTCAAGGAGTGCTTGCAACAATGGATACTTCAGCCCCAACTCTTTCACCAGACATTCGCCAGCTTGTGCTGGCTTCATCTTCTCCGCGCCGGCGGGAACTGGTCGTATTGCTCGACCTCTCCCTGCCGGTTCTCATTTTGTCGACGGATGCGGACGAAACGACGCCTTCAGAATGGTCCCCGTCGTATATTGTCGAGCAGCTGGCGCTTCGGAAAGCGCGAGCCGCAGTCGGTTGCCTGGAAGGCGAGCATGCGAAGAATTCGGTCGTCGTCGGCGCCGATACGATCGTCGTGCTTGACGGAGAGGTCATGGGCAAGCCCAAAGATACGGAAGAAGCCGTCCGGATGCTTGGCCGCTTGCAAGGGCGGGAGCATCAGGTTTTTACCGGCGTCGCTTGTATCCGGACGGACGATGGCAGTGAGATCGTAAGCCATCGCATGACCCGCGTGAAGATGAAATCGATGGATACGATTCGGATCGAGCGTTATGTTGCGAGCGGAGAACCGATGGATAAAGCGGGAAGCTATGCGATTCAAGGGCTTGGCGCAGTCATGGTCGACTCGATCGAGGGATGTTACTTCAACGTCGTGGGACTTCCGGTCTCTCTGTTAGCGGAGATGCTGGAGACTTGCGGCGTCGACGTGTTATAGAGAATCACTACACTTGTAATAAGGGCGGGGAAGGACATGGAAGCGCGCCAATACGTGCTGCGGGATGTCCCTGACGAAGAACGACCTAGAGAGCGCTTGATGACGGTTGGGGCAGAGGCACTAAGTCATGCGGAATTGATCGCGATTTTGCTAAGAACGGGTACGAAGAGCGAGTCGGCTGTCCTGCTGGCTTCGCGGATCTTGAAGGAAAGCGGCAGCCTGCTCGGCTTGGTCGATATGAGCATGGAAGAATTAACCTCCATTCGAGGCGTCGGTCCGGTTAAGGCCGTACAACTTCGCGCCGGCATCGAACTGGGACGCCGGCTGGCGAGGAGCCGTCATGGAGAAATGCCTGCGATCCGCAAGCCTGCCGATGCGGCGGAGCTCATGATGGAAGAGCTGCGCTATTTGAAGAAAGAACACTTTGTCTGTCTATTTTTGAATACCAAGAATCAAGTCATTGCGAAAGAAACATTGTCCGTCGGAACATTGAACGCTTCGCTCGTTCATCCCCGCGAAGTATTTCGCGCGGCCATCAAGTGCAGCAGCGCTTCGATCATATGCTTACATAATCATCCGAGCGGGGATCCAACCCCGAGCCCGGAAGACATTGCATTGACCAAGCGATTGCAGGAAGCGGGCGAGCTTGTCGGCATCGATGTGCTCGATCATCTGGTAATCGGTGACAATCGCTTTATCAGTTTGAAGGAGCAGGGTCTGATGTAATATAATAAATAGGATTGTCTTTCAAATGGAAAGGAAGAATGAATATGTTTGGTGGTTCTAAAGATTTGGGAATTGACCTCGGAACGGCGAATACGCTCGTTTATTTGAGAGGCAAGGGCATTGTCTGCAGGGAACCGTCCGTGGTTGCGCTGCGTACCGATACAAAAACGATCGAGGCGGTAGGGGAATCGGCGAAGAAAATGATCGGCCGTACGCCTGGCAACATCCGCGCCGTTCGCCCTATGAAAGACGGCGTCATCGCCGATTTCGAGACAACGACGACGATGATCCGTTATTTTATCCGGCAAGCCCAGAAGAGCCGGGGGCTGTTTAACCGCCATCCGAATGTGATGGTTTGCGTTCCTTCCGGCATTACGGCCGTTGAGCAGCGCGCCGTGAAGGATGCGACAGAGCAAGCCGGAGCGAAGGAAGCGTTCACGATCGAAGAGCCGTTCGCGGCGGCGATCGGGGCCGATTTGCCGGTATGGGAGCCGACAGGCAGCATGGTAGTCGATATCGGCGGAGGAACCACGGAAGTAGCGGTTATTTCGCTGGGCGGCATCGTAACGAGCCGGTCGATCCGCATCGCGGGCGATGAAATGGACGAAGCCGTTACGCAATATATTAAGCGCATGTACAACCTGATGATCGGCGAGAGAACGGCGGAACAATTGAAGATGGAGATCGGTACGGCGCTGGCGCTGGAAGTGCCGGAAAAAACCGAGATCCGCGGCCGCGACCTTGTCACCGGCCTGCCCAAGACGCTCGCGATCACATCCGATGAAATCACGGAAGCGCTGATGGATACGGTGAACTCGATCGTCGAGGCTGTGAAGGTGACGCTGGAGAAATGTCCGCCGGAGCTGTCTGCCGATATTATGGACCGCGGCATCGTGCTGACGGGCGGAGGGGCGCTGCTGCGCAATTTGGACAAGCTGTTGGCCCGCGAAACCGGCATGCCGGTAATTGTCGCGGAGAATCCGCTCGATTGCGTTGCGATCGGAACCGGACGGGCGCTCGACAATATTGATTTGTTCAAAACGCGGGGAGGCCCTGTTTCCCGTTCCAAGCGCTAGTCTCCGAAATGGGGAAACGGACGGATGATTGGAATGGGCGGGTGAAGATACGTGTTTAATTGGATGCGAAACAGACGGATGTTCGTTCTGATGATTATCGTAGTCTTGTTTGTGGCAGTAATGGGGTTTTCGATCGGTGACAGGAAGAAGCTGACCTGGCCGGAAAACTTTATTCTCGATGCTACTGGAGTCGTGCAGCAATGGTTCTACAAGCCCGCTGGATATATAGCGGGCTTGTTTGAAGATTTGACCAACCTGCGCGGAATCTACAAAGAGAACGAGGAGCTCCGCAAGATGGCTGCGGCATATGCGCGGGACAAGAATAAATATAATATTTCCGAGCAAGAGAATCAGAGGTTGAAAGAGAAGCTTAACTTTACCGAGAAGCAAAAAAACTTGAATAAAAACCGTTATTTGATTGCTCAGGTTATCGCAGTGAGCAACGATCCCTACAATCAGACCATTCGCATCAATCTCGGGTCTACGGATGGAATCCGCCAGAACATGGTCGTGGTCACGGAAGATGGGCTCGTCGGCCATATAAGCCGGGTAACGCCGTTCTCGTCCAATGTGATGCCGCTAACGGAGCTAGATGACAAATCGCCGGATTCGAAGCAGTATGCCGCGACGGTGCTCGGCAAGGAAGCGCAGTCGTTCGGGATGGTGGACAATTTCAATGCCGAAACCGGAAGGCTGTCGATGTCCAGAATCGCCGAGAACGACACACTGGCCAAGGGCGATGTCATCATAACATCGGGTCAAGGCAACGTATTTCCGCAAGGCATGGTTATCGGTACGGTGGAAGACGTGCAGGTCGGAGACATCGGCCTGACGCGGACGGCGACGATCAAGCCGGCGGCCGACTTCAACCACTTGAAGGAAGTGTTCGTCGTCGAAGTGCCGAGCATGGAGGAGACCGCGGAATGAGTATGCAGCGAATTATTCCCGTCATGCTGCTCTTCTTCTTCTTGGAGGGCACGGTCTTCTATTGGCTGCTCCCTGGCGATTGGGTTTCGCGCGTCGTACCGCATTTCACGCTAGCATTCGTACTATTCGCTTCGTTATATCGCGGCCGTCATACGGCCGTGTTTCTCGGTTTTTCCTTCGGATTGCTTCAAGATATCGTCTTCTATGGCAACCTGATCGGCGTGCATTCTTTTGCAATGGGGCTTATCGGCTATTTGACCGGGTTTCTCATGGAACGCAAAAGAAGCACGCTGCTCATGGCACTTACTATTATTACGCTATCCACGCTTGTATACGAGACGGTCATCTATTTTGTATATAGGGTGTTCCGTCTTACGCATCAAACATTCGAATGGGCGCTGATCGATCATATTATTCCGAGTCTCTTTCTGCAGATCGGATTTGTGCTCGTGATGTACGTACCGGTCCGGCGCTGGTTCGAAGGCATCTCGAAAAAGAAGGGCGACGAAGAAGAAGAATAGAGCGGATAAGCAGGAATCGGTACGTATCGGAAAGAATCGTATACGTACAGGGGAGGGACGAGCGTGACCGAGAGGCAGCATATTACGATAAAAGGCGTCAAGGAAGGTCTCGTGTTTCTGCTTGACGATGCCTGCGAATTTTCCGCGCTGCTTGAAGAACTGCACTACAAATTGGAAAAGTCGCATCAACAGCTGCTGACGGGTCCGATCGTTCACGTTCAAGTCAAGCTGGGTTCCCGGCAGCTCTCCGAGGATGAACATGAGCAAATAAGGGCAATCATCCGGGCGCAGGGGAATCTGCTCGTACAATCGATCGAGAGCGACGCTCCTGCACTGCCGGAGGAAGAGCCAGGAAATAACATCAAATTGCTGACGGGCATCGTACGTTCGGGCCAGACGATCGAGCATGATGGGAATTTGCTGTTGATGGGGGACTTGAATCCCGGAGGATCCTTGCTCTGCACGGGCGATATCTATGTGCTGGGCGCTCTTCGCGGGCTAGCCCATGCGGGGATAGAAGGACGAACGGATGTGGTCATTGCAGCATCGCTGCTGCGCCCGACACAGCTTCGCATCGCTGACATTATCAGCAGACCGCCTGACGAATGGATGACCGGGGATGCATCGATGGAATTCGCTTATTTGAACGATGGCGTTATGAAGATTGACAAGATGACGCAATTGAACCGTTTACGTAAAGAACCGTTACTATTTAAAGCATATTCCGTATAGACGAACGGTGATGGGCCAGATTGAATTAGCATTGGAGAGTGTCTGTCATGGGTGAGGCGATTGTAGTAACATCGGGTAAAGGCGGGGTTGGAAAAACGACGACTTCGGCCAATTTAGGCACGGCGCTTGCGCTGATGGGAAAAAAGGTGTGCATGGTGGATACCGACATCGGATTGCGCAATCTGGATGTCGTGATGGGGCTTGAGAATCGGATCATCTATGATTTGATCGACGTTGCGGAAGGCCGCTGCCGGCTCAACCAAGCGCTTGTGAAGGATAAACGGTTCGAGGAGCTGTACATGCTCCCTGCCGCCCAAACGAAGGATAAGCAGGATGTATCCCCGGATCAAGTGAAAGATATTATCGTTGAGCTCAAAAAGGAGTTCGATTATGTCGTGATTGACTGCCCGGCCGGCATCGAGCAAGGCTTCCGCAATGCGGTTGCAGGAGCGGAACGGGCGATCATCGTAACGACGCCGGAGAATGCGGCGGTCCGGGATGCGGACCGGGTAATCGGATTGCTGGAGCAAGCGAACGTACCCGCCCGATTGATCATTAATCGCATTCGAGCCAGCATGGTTAAGTCCGGCGAAATGCTTGATATCGATGAGATCTGCCAGGTGCTTGCGATCGATCTGCTGGGCATTGTTCCGGATGACGAGAAAGTGATCAAGGCGGCCAATTCCGGTGAACCCACCGTTATGGATCCGACTTCCCGTGCTGCAATCGCCTACCGGAATATCGCCAGACGCATGCTCGGCGACATGGTGCCGCTGATGCCATTGGAGGAGAAATCGGGCGTTCTGAAGCGGTTCCGAAAGTTTCTTGGGATAGGATGATTTAATCGTGTTAGGTAAACTGAAGAAAATCGACTGGAGTATCATTCTTATCCTCCTTGTCCTGATGGTGATCAGCACCTTGCTTGTTCGAAGTGCGACATTCGGCTATCCGGGGTACGATAATTATGACACGAAGACACTGATCTTCTATGGAATCGGATTTGTTTTGGCGATATTGACAACGTTTGTTGACTATCGGTTTCTGCTAAAAGGCTGGTACGTCCTCTATGGAATCGGGATCGTTCTGCTTGTCGTCGTTTATTTGACAGCGGAAGAGATCAACGGCGCGCGCGCTTGGTTCGAGCTTCCCGGAGGGCTGCAGTTTCAGCCGGCCGAGATGGAAAAGATAATTCTCATTATTACAATCGCATTCCTGATGGGCCGCCGCCAAGGAGACCCGCTGCGTATCCGGCAGGACTTGCTTGTCGTCGCCGCATTTTCCTTCATACCGTTCATGCTCGTCATGATCCAACCGGATCTCGGGAATGCCATCATCTATTTGGTCATTGTGCTAGGCATGCTGTGGATCGGCAACGTCAGGTATACGCATGTTCTAATCGGGCTTGCGATCGTAATAGGAGGACTGATGCTGTCCGTCTTTCTATTCAATCAATACAACCAGCAAATCCATGATTACCTGGATAGTAAAAATAAGGTTCACTGGTACGAGAGAATCAACGGCTTCATTAATCCGGAAGAAGCGTCGGACAAAGAAGTGTATCAGGCGAATAAAGCGAAGATTGCGATTGGCTCCGGCGGATTAACCGGTGACGGATATATGCAGGGGGACTCCAAGAATAGGAAGTTTATCCCATATCCGTATTCGGACGCCATATTCGTCGTCATCGGTGAGGAATTCGGCTTTCAAGGCGCTGCCGTCGTGCTGCTGCTATATTTCCTTCTCATCTATCGGATGATTATAATCTCCTTTCATTGTTATGATATACGAGGTTCTTTCATCATCATTGGCATTGTATCGATGTATGTGTTTCAAATCTTTCAGAATATCGGAATGATGATCGGACTCATGCCGATTACGGGAATTACACTGCCTTTCATCAGCTATGGCGGGACATCCTTGCTGCTCAACATGCTTTCTATAGGCATTGTCTTCAGCGTGAAGGCGCATCAGGAAAAATACGAGATCGAACATTTAGCCGTTCAGCGGACCGCCCGCTGAAACGGCTTTTTTTGTCGTGCTCAAACAAGCAGCTCAGAGCCGCGGTCCAACATAAACAAGCTCCCTCTCACATATACATAAATCGAACAAGCCGATGCTTGTCTGCTTGAATAAGCTCATAATGCCGCAAAGGCGCTGCTTAGGCAAAGGGACAGGCATGCCGATAGGTATGGAGGGATGGACATTGGATACAAGAAACGGAGTACGGCAGCGCCGTCAGGAACGGATACGCCAAATCTTGGAGCAGCAGCAGACGCTGACTCTGCCGAAGGCTGCAGCAGAACAAGATCGTTCCTACCAGGCTCCGGTCCATGGGGTGCAGCCGTCAAGCATTCCGGGCCATAAGCCGGCAGGTATGCCGCCGGTAAGCGGCTCAATGGAGCGGGACCCGGAGCGGGATTGGAAGGAAAGGGCAAATCCATGGGAGAATGCCGGCTGGAACATGACGGCAAAGCTTCATCCTGCTGGCGGCAAAGCTTCGGATAGAGGCGGCGGAAGAGAAGGGAGAGGCGGGAAGGGCGGAAGCCCGTTCATCCGGGGGATATATATACAGACGGTCATATCCGCGATTCTCTTTGTTATCGTTTTCGCCATGTACAAGTTAGAGCATCCGATTGCCAAGAAAGGGCAGCAGATCGTTACGGCAGCACTTACCGACACAATGGATTTCCAAGCCGCCGCGGAGTGGTATGAAGCGACATTTGCAGGTGCGCCTTCGTTTATTCCGATATTCGGCAGTCATGCGCCGAAGCAAGCTGAGGTAGTCGAAGGCGGGATTGAGCTTCCGACGATGGCCCCGCTCAAGAATGGGACGGTTGTGAGGACGTTCGCGGAGACGCTTAGCGGCGTCGATCTCGCCGGTGAATCCAATGATGAGGTGGTTGCTTCGGAGACCGGGCGCGTATTGCTTGTAACCGAGGACGAGAAAACCGGGAAGACGATTGTCATTCAGCATGCGAATCAGCGCGAGACGGTATACGGCATGCTTGGGGAGACACAGGTTGTGCTCAGCGACTGGGTTGAAGCAGGCCATCCGATTGGAAAGCTGAAGGCCGCATCCGAGGGAGAGACAAGCTTGTTATTCTTTGCGGTGAAGGAGAAAGGCCGGTTCGTCAATCCCGCTGACGTCTTCCCGCTTGATTAGGTGGCGCGGAATCCTATGGTCTATCCATCCCCTCTTCGTGCTCGTCATGCTCGCTTCCGTCATGACGGGCTATTTTGTGGAGCTGCTCACCTTATTTGGCATCGTGCTCGTACATGAACTGGGTCATGTCATCGTTGCCCGCGGATATGGATGGACCATCCGTGAAGTGAAGCTGCTTCCCTTCGGAGGCGTTGCGGAGGTCGAGGATTCGGGCGGCTTGCCGGCGAAGGAGGAGGCAGCAGTGGTTCTGGCCGGACCGCTGCAGAATGTATGGATGGGGGCGGCCGCCTGGGGATTGGGACAATTGGGGTGGTGGAATAATGAATGGGCATCGTACGTCGTTCAAGCGAATATCATGATCGGCGTATTTAATTTGCTGCCGATCCTGCCGCTTGACGGGGGGAAGATGTTGCAGGTTCTTCTTAGCCGTTGGCTCACCTATCATCAAATGCTGCTGTGGGGAGCCCGGATCAGCTTGCTGTTGAGTGCGGGGATGGTTCTATACGCCTTCTTGCCTATAATCAAGGCGGGAGGGACCGGCATTCAGCTTAATTTGCTTGCGGTGGGCATATTTCTGTTTATGACCAATTGGACCTATAACCGCAACATCCCGTACCTGTTTCTCCGTTTCCTGACGAGCCGGGCAGCGGCCTCGACCCGGCACATTGTAAGAGGCGTATGGGCGCAGCCGATCGTAGTTTCGAAACGGCATACCGTAACGGCGGCGCTGCGGCTCTTCAAGAGAGATCAGTATCACCTCATCGTCGTCATGGAAGAGCGCGGGCGAATCGTTGCCGTGCTTCCCGAGCAGCGGCTCGTCAACGGTTTTTTGGAAGATGGAAAGCCGGACCGTGCAGTTTGCGACCTTTTCATGTAAAATAGACCTGAACAGCTAACTAGGCTGGGATAGGTGGTCGTATATGGGATGAAGCAAATGTTGGTACATAGTCAAAGCGATATGCTGCAAACGGCGATCCTGCAGGAAGGCCGTCTTGTGGAGTTTGATATGGAGAAAACAGAGGCTGCAGGACAGCTTGTCGGCAGCTTGTACAAAGGGAAGGTTATTAATGTGCTGCCTGGCATGCAGGCCGCATTTGTCGATATCGGATTGATGAAGAATGCATTCCTCTATATTGACGATGTGCTGCACCCGCACCTGGAGCGGCAGCCCAAGGAAAAGCCGCTGATTACGGAGCTGCTCACGCCCGGGCAGGAGCTGATCGTCCAGGTGGTGAAGGAGCCTCTGGGCGGCAAAGGTGCCCGAGTTACAACGCATTACTCCTTGCCGGGGCGCTACTTGGTCTATATGCCGCAAGCGGATTATGTCGGTGTGTCCAAGAAGGTGAACGGCGACCAGGAGCGCGGCCGGCTGCGTTTCGTTGGCGATTCGATCCGGCAGGAGGGGGAAGGCGTCATCCTGCGGACGGCGGCGGAGGGCGAGAGTGTGCAAGCGCTGCAAGGGGATGTCGATTTTTTGCGCGGGCTGTGGGCAGGCATCGAGGAACGTTCCCGGCGCATGTCGGCTCCGGCCGAGCTCCATCGTGAAGCGGGTCTATCGCGCCGGATCGTCAGAGACTTTCTAACCGCCGAGACCGACGAGGTGTGGATCGACGACCGCAGCCGCTTTCTGGAAACCGAAACGCTCATACGCCAGATGGCGCCCTCGATGCTGAAGCGGCTGAAGTTTTATGAGCAGCGCGATCCGATGTTTGCCCGCTATCGAATTAACGTACAGCTAAGCGAGGCCTTCGATCGCCGTTTCAGGCTCGATTGCGGGGGCGACCTGGTTTGGGACATGACGGAAGCGCTGACGGTCATCGATGTCAACACGGGGAAATTTGTCGGCACAAGCGATCTGGAGGATACGGTATTCCGCACCAATATGGAAGCGGCCGAACAAATCGCCAGGCTGCTCAGGCTCCGGGATGTTGGCGGCATCATTCTTGTTGATTTCATCGATATGGAGCTGGATCAGCACCGCGACCAAATTTTGCAGCGGCTGGAGACGCTCGTGCGCCAGGACCGGACCAAGTGCCAAGTGGTAGGCTGGACGCGGCTGGGCTTACTGGAGATGACGCGCAAGAAGGCACGCAATCATGCCATGAACCAGCCATACGAAACCTGCTTGGGCTGCAAGGGCCGGGGGAAGATTCAAACCTTGGGCAAGTGATAGGACCCGAGCAGCCCGTGCATATAAGTGCTCCTGCCGGTATCGCCGCGCGGGAAGTTGAATGGCGGCTGCGACATCTGTGCCGTAATTCTGAATAACCGCTTTTCCTCCGATCGATTGTATCATCCCACCTCAATGCATTATTCCCTTGGAATTTGTTTATACAGCCGGATGTGACTCATTTCTCTTTGTATGAAGTACCCGTTCATCTGTAACAGGGGATCGATTCATCCTGAGCGGCGTTCGGACAAGCTGACGCTGGAGTTGGCGCGGACGAATGGCAGCGAATGAGCGTTAAGAAAACTTTTTGGATAGGCTGTTGCTCTTGAGCATCCTTTTATGATAGAATGTTATGGTGCATGTGAAAGACTACTCTTTTTCATTTGCCCATTACCGCACAGAACAGGTAACGAAGCTTGAATGGCGCTGCTGTTCGACACCTGCATCAGGCGAGTCTTCGATAATAAGGAGGTGCAACTATGTTCGCAATCATTGAAACCGGTGGCAAGCAATACAAAGTCCAAGAAGGCGATGTCCTGTACATCGAAAAATTGGAAGCAACGGAAGGCGATAGCGTAACGTTTGATCGCGTTCTTGCTGTTTCCAAAGGTGACGGTCTCGTAACCGGCACTCCGGTCGTTTCCGGCGCAACCGTATCGGCTAAAGTCGAGAAACACGGCAAAGGTCAAAAAATTATCGTCTACAAATATAAGGCGAAGAAGAACTACCGCCGCAAGCAAGGCCATCGTCAGCCGTACACGAAAGTAACAATCGGCAAGATCCAAGCGTAAGGATCGGCTATGATTACCGTTACGATCGAACGAAATACGGATGACAGACATATCGCGGCATTCGCCGTAGAAGGCCATGCCAAGTACGCCAAGCCCGGTAAGGATATCGTATGTGCGGGCGTCTCTGCCGTTACGGTGGGGACGGTTAACGCCATCGAGCAATTAGCGGGTCTCGAGCTTCCGGCTTCCATGAAGAACGGCTGGCTGCAATCGGAAATTCCTGTACTGGAGGACGCCTTGGTTAACGAGAAGGTTCAATTGCTATTGGAATCGATGATTGTCATGGTCGAAACGATTGCCGGCTCCTACGGGAAGTTCGTCGAGGTTAGGGAACAAAACCGGTCATAAAGGAGGGAACAACAATGTTGAAACTGAATCTTCAGCTATTCGCTTCGAAGAAAGGTGTCGGTTCCACACGGAACGGTCGCGACAGCCAAGCGAAACGTCTTGGCGCGAAGCGTGCGGACGGACAAACGGTATCGGCTGGCAGCATTCTTTACCGTCAACGCGGAACGAAGATCCATCCAGGCAACAATGTCGGGATCGGTAAAGACGACACGCTATTCGCTAAAGTAGAGGGCGTTGTCAAGTTTGAACGTTGGGGACGCGACCGCAAGAAAGTTAGCGTTTATCCAATTGAAGCTGCTCCGGTAGCCGCAGCAGTGGAAGTTTAATCGTCATCAATGCCCCGGTCTGCTTTGCAGGCCGGGGCATTTTTTGCTTCATAAAACAAATAAGTGCCCACCTGCACCCGTATGAGCGCCGAATGTTATTAACGTGATCTTTCGTCATTGTCGTGCTATACTATTTGAGGTTAGGAAAGAATAGGAAGGTAGGATTGTGGGCATGAATCGCATAAGAAATTTGAAGCACTATGCGGCCGCATCCGTACTGCTTCCTGCCGCTGGCGTATTGGTATGGCGCTCGGAGTTATGGCTTCTTGCCGTGTTTGTGGGCTGGGTTGCCGCAGCAGCGGCGATATGGATTTGGTGCGAGAGGCAAGAGCAATCGAATCGGACAACCAGAATGGCGCATGCCATGCAGACCGCAGCGATCCGAACGCTTAATCATCACCGCCACGACTGGATGAATGATCTCCAGGTATTGTATGGCTACATTCGAATGGGCAAGACGGATAAGGCTGTGCAGTGCGTGGAACAGATAAGAGAAAGAATGGCGACGGAAAGTAAGATCGCCAAGCTCGGCGTGCCATCGCTTGTGACTTATATCCAATCGTTCCGGACCTTGACGAACTCTCTTCTGCTGGATGTGGATATTGAGGGCGAGTTGAATCTGTCGGAGCTGCCGCTTGACGGAGAACGCGTATCCAATGCGATTGTGGATATGATTAATGTATATCGGTTTGCAGTTAAACCTGGCTTGGGTGAAGCGGCCAAGCTGATCGTCGAATTTGATTTAGACGAGAAGAGGCTCTACGTGACCTTCTTGTTCGATGGCGAAATCGGCGATATGGAAGAGTGGCATCAGAAGTGGAAGAAGCAAGTGAAGGATACGCCGCTGAAGCCGCTGGAAGCGCAGCAGCTGCCGGAGCGGCTGGAGCTTCAGGCGGAGCTCGGAAATTGAACGGAGGAACATCATGTTTGTCGACAAAGCGAGAATATTTGTAAAAGGCGGCAACGGCGGTGACGGGATCGTCTCGTACCGCCGTGAGAAATATGTCCCGGAGGGCGGACCGGCCGGCGGGGATGGCGGTAAAGGAGCGGACGTTATTTTCCGTGTCGATGAGGGACTTCGCACGCTCATGGATTTCCGCTACCAAAGGCACTTCAAGGGGCAGCGCGGCGAGCGGGGCAAGGTCAAGAGTATGCACGGGGCAAATGCGGAGCAGATGATCGTCCGCATTCCGCCAGGAACCATTATCATCGACGAGGAATCCGAAGAAATCGTCGCCGATATGACGCGGAACGGCCAAGAAGTGGTCGTGGCGCGAGGCGGTCGAGGCGGACGCGGCAATGCGCGCTTTGCCACAGCCAGCAATCCGGCACCGGGATTTTCGGAGAATGGCGAAGAAGGCCAGGAGCGCTGGATTATTCTGGAGCTGAAGGTCATGGCCGATGTCGGGCTGGTAGGTTTTCCGAGTGTAGGAAAATCGACTCTGCTGTCGATCGTGTCCGCCGCTACGCCAAAGATCGGCGCTTATCATTTCACGACAATAACGCCGAATCTCGGCGTTGTGGACGTGGGCGACGGCCGCAGCTTCGTAATGGCGGATCTTCCGGGTCTAATCGAAGGGGCTCATGAAGGCGTAGGGTTGGGGCATGATTTTCTGAGGCACGTTGAGCGGACGCGCGTCATTCTTCACGTCGTCGATATGTCCGGCTCTGAAGGGCGCGATCCATTCGAGGACTGGGTGAAGATCAACGATGAACTCCGGCTCTATAACCCAATTCTCGCGCAGCGGCCGCAGATTATCGTTGCCAACAAGATGGATATGCCGGAAGCGGAGGAACAGCTGGCGCTGTTCCGGGAGCAGCTGGCTGAATTCGATACCGATATCGAATACGACATCATGCCGATGTCTTCCCTTACCAAGCTAGGCGTCAAGGAGCTGCTCTATCGGGCTGCAGATCTGCTGGAGACCGTTCCTGAGATGCCGATGATCGAAGAAGTGAAGGATGTTGCCGAGCGCAAGGTGTATACGCTCAAGAAGCAGGAAGACCAGTCGTTCAAGATCCGGCGGGAAAATGAGTCGTACGTGGTCGAAAGCGAAGCGATCGAGAAGTTTATCAAGCGTGTAAACCTAAATTCCTATGACGCGGTTATGCGATTCGCTCGCACAATGCGTAAGATGGGCCTGGATGACGCTCTTCGTAAGGCGGGGGCGAAGGATGGCGATCTCATACTGATCGGTGATTTCTCCTTCGAATTCTTCGAAGGCAGCGACTACTTGTACGAGTAAACATCCGACCTGGACGTTATGAAGGGCTGTCCCGCTGCTAGTCGAAAGACTGGCTATGCGCGGTCAGTCCTTTCTTTATTCAACGTTTTGCCTATTGCCGTTCGATGCATTATTCGATATAATGTCCACTATACGAGAACAAATGTCTTTTATAGGAGGACGGTCGGTGGGAGAACGATACTTTGTCGTCCGCGAGGACATTTTACCTGAAGCGATCGTCAAGACGATCCAGGTCAAAGATATGCTCCAGCGCGGCGAAGCGTCTACAGTCCATGAAGCGGCAGAACGTGTGGGACTTAGCCGCAGTGCCTTCTATAAATATAAAGACGGCGTCTACACGCTTAACCAGCTGCAGCGTGAACGGATCGTTACGATCTCGATGGATCTGGAGCATCGCTCAGGCGTATTGTCCAAGGTGCTTGGCTTGCTGGCCGGTTCGGAGGGCAATGTGCTTACGATTAACCAGACGATCCCGCTGCAAGGCTTGGCGAATGTTGTCATTTCCATGGATACGTCGGGGATGAATGACGGATTGTCCGAGCTTGTCGAAGCGATACGTAGACAAGAAGGCGTACGCAAAGCTTCGGTCATCGGACAAGGTTAGAACGAAGAGATGGGGGAGACACATATGAAACCGGTAAAAGTAGGATTGCTCGGACTTGGCACGGTCGGTACGGGTGTAGTTCGTATCGTAGAAGGACATCAGGTTGATTTGGAGAGCCAGGTCGGTTCGCCGATCGTCATCGAGAAGGTGCTCGTACAGAACAAGAGTAAAGCGCGGAGCATTAACATCGATCAGGATAAGCTGACCGAGGATCCTTGGGAAATCATCCATAACCCGGATATCGACGTCGTCGTAGAAGTGATGGGCGGCATCGAACAGACGAAAGATTACATTCTCGAGGCCCTGGCACGCGGTAAGCATGTGGTAACGGCCAACAAGGATCTCATGGCGCTTCATGGACCGGAAATTCTCGCTAAGGCTCAGGAGCAGCAATGCGACGTTTTATACGAGGCGAGCGTAGCAGGCGGAATTCCGATCATCCGGACGCTGATCGAGGGCTTCTCTTCCGATCGGATAACGAAAATAATGGGCATCGTGAACGGTACGACAAACTATATTCTGACGAAGATGAGTCAAGAAGGCGCTGCTTACGCCGAAGTGCTGAAGGAAGCTCAGGAACTGGGGTATGCAGAGGCGGATCCGACCTCCGACGTGGAAGGACTGGATGCGGCACGCAAGATGACGATTCTCGGGACGCTCGGCTTCCGGGCCAACGTTGCGCTCGAAGATGTCGATGTACGGGGGATTTCATCGGTTAGCCGTGAAGACATCGCTTACGGCAAGCGGCTCGGCTATGAAGTGAAGCTGCTTGGCATCGCGGAGCGGCAAGACGACTTCATTAGCGTCAGCGTGCAGCCGACTATGGTAAGAAACACGCATCCGATCGCAGGCGTCAATGGCGTATTCAATGCGGTTTACGTATACGGGGAAGCCGTTGGAGAGACGATGTTCTACGGTGCAGGAGCAGGCGAGCTGCCTACCGCAACGTCCATCGTGGCCGATCTGGTGGCCGTCGTGAAGAATTTGAAGCTTGGCGTCAATGGCAAACAGGTCATGATGACGTACAAAGAGAAGAAGCTCAAGACCGATGAGCAAATCTCTTCGAAATATTTCATGCTGCTGCATGTTGATGATCGTGCGGGTGTTCTCGCGCGTATTACGCAGGCATTCGCGGACTTCGAGGTCAGTTTGGAATCCGTCGTTCAGCAGCCGAACCCGTCGCTTCCTGAAGCGGAAATTATAATCATTACCCATGATGCGAGCAAAGCATCGGTGAACAAGGTGCTTGCGGCGTTTAATGATATGGAAGTCGTGAAGTGCGTGAAGAGCGTATACCGCGTCGAAGGTTAACGAATAACCCTCAAACCCAATAATAAAGGAGTCTTAACAGTTCATGAGATATATGGGATTGCTACAAACGTTCAAAGAGAATTTGCCGGTTACAGACAACACGCCGCTGCTGACGCTGCAAGAAGGCAATACGCCGCTCGTTCGGGCGGATAATTTGTCGAAGGAGCTCGGGCTGGATCTCTATTTCAAATACGAGGGCTTGAACCCGACCGGTTCATTCAAGGACCGCGGCATGGTTATGGCGGTAGCCAAGGCGATGGAGGAAGGCAGCAAGACGATTATGTGCGCATCCACAGGCAATACGTCGGCTGCTGCGGCGGCTTATGCGGCACGCGGCGGATTGAACTGCATCGTGATTATTCCGAACAATAACATTGCACTTGGCAAACTGGCTCAAGCGATCATATACGGCGCCAAAGTCATCGCGATCGAAGGCAACTTCGACCGCGCGCTGGAGATCGTCCGCGAAATTACGGCGAAGCATCCGATCACGCTTGTCAATTCCGTCAACCCTTACCGGATCGAAGGACAGAAGACGGCCGCATTCGAAGTGAGCGAGCAGCTCGGCAAGGCGCCGGACTATCTTGCGATCCCGGTCGGCAATGCTGGCAATATTTCCGCTTATTGGAAGGGCTTTAAGGAGTATCATGCAGCAGGCAAAATCGCCTCGCTGCCGAAGATGGTCGGCTTCGAGGCGGAAGGCGCTATGGCCATTGTGAAGGGCGAGCCGATCGCGGAGCCGGAAACGGTGGCAACGGCCATTCGGATCGGCAACCCGGCCAGCTGGAAAACGGCCGTTGCTGCCGCTGAAGAATCCGGCGGTCAAATCAATTTCGTGACCGACGATGAGATCCTTCACGCCTATAAGACGATCGCATCGCGCGAAGGTATCTTTGCAGAGCCGGCTTCGGCGGCATCTATCGCAGGCGTTATGAAGCTGAAGCGCGAGGGTGTGTTCAAAGGCGGAGAGACGGTCGTATGCGTATTGACCGGCCATGGTCTGAAGGACCCTAACATCGCGATTAAAAGCGTCAACGCGGAGCCGCTTGTCGTTGCGGATACCGAAGAAGCGGTCATGGAGGCAATCCGTAAGCTGGAAGGTGAAGCCTAATGACGAGTCGCCGGGTAATCGTAAAGGTGCCGGCCAGTACGGCTAATCTCGGACCGGGATTCGATACGCTCGGCATGGCGCTATCCCTTTATGCATGGGTTGAACTCGCAGTTTCCGAGCATGGAGGAACGGTCATTCATCTGTATGGAGACAATTTGGACGGCGTCCCCCGGGACAAGTCTAATCTGATCTACAAGGTGGCGCAGCTCGTATTCAACGAAGCAGGCGTATCCGTACCGGAGCTGCAAATATCGATGTACAGCGACATTCCGTTGACAAGAGGGCTCGGCAGCAGCGCGTCGGCTATCGTTTGTGCGCTGGTGGCGGCGAACGCGCTCATCGGCAGCCCGCTGACTGAGGACCGCCTCTTTCAGCTGGCAACGAAGCTGGAGGGGCATCCGGACAACGTGGGGGCGTCCTTGTTCGGTGGCATCGTAGTTTCCGCATGGGATGGCAGCCGTGCCGAGAAGGTGCGGCTGGAGCCGCATCCGGATCTGGAAACGCTCGTTGCCATACCGGCCTTTCAATTGTCGACGGAGAAAGCGCGCCATGCGCTGCCGAAGGAAATTGCGATGAGAGATGCCGTCTTTAATATCGGATGCAGCTCGCTGCTCGTAGCGGCTTTTGCAAGCGGCCGGCTCGACCTGATCGGGCATGCGATGCGTGACCGTCTTCATCAGCCATACCGTGCGGCATTCATTCCAGGCATGACGGAAATTTTGGAGAAGGCGACAGAGCATGGCGCATTAGGGATCGCATTAAGCGGAGCCGGACCGACATTGCTGGCTCTCATCGAGGCTGGCAGTCCCCGCAAGCGTGAGCTTGAACAATTTCTGCTGGCTACGCTGCGCAAGGAAGGAATCGAAGCACAGACATTATGGCTGAAGCCATGCGTAAGCGGGACGGAGGTCATAACGCTGGGCCGCGATGAAGCTGAACCGGTTTTTATGGACCGCATTAAAGGAGAAGTCAGGGCATGATCAAAGTAGCATTGCTGCCGCAAGGTTCGGTCTCGGATGAGGCGGCGCGTTATTTGTTCGCGGGAACCGAAGTGGAAATGAGTTATCATAAGCTTATTGCCGATGTGTTTTTATCGACTGCCAACGGTCATTCCGATTACAGCGTCATTCCGATCGAAAATACGATCGAGGGTTCTGTAAGCCTGCATATGGACTGGATTGTACATGAGGTTGATCTGCCGATTCAGGCGGAATGGATCTATCCGTCCGTACAAAATCTAATCGGCCGGCTTGAGGAGCTGTCAGGCGGCGGGCAGACCGTCGATAACAGCCGCATCGTGAAGGTGCTCAGCCATCCCGTCGCCATGGCGCAGTGCCTGCAATATATCCGCGAGAAGCTGCCTCATGCCGATCTTGAGCATGTGAGCAGTACAGCGGAAGCCGTACGAATTGTGCGCGATCACCCAAACAGCGGCTGGGCAGCAATCGGCACGACAATTGCCGCGGCAAACAACGGACTGGATGTATTAGACAAAGGCGTAACGGACCACGATAACAACTATACACGCTTCCTGCTCGTTGGCGAGAAGCCGTTCACGGACCGTACGTCGGAGAAACAAAAGACCAGTATTCTTGTCACGCTGCCGGAGGATTATCCGGGCGCGCTGCATCAGCTGCTCTCGGTATTCTCATGGCGCCGCATCAACTTATCGCGCATCGAATCGCGTCCAACGAAGAAGAAGCTGGGCAACTACTACTTCATCATTGATATCGAAATGTCGCTGGATTCCGTCCTGCTGCCGGCTGCCTTTGCGGAGATCGAGGCGCTGGGATGCCAGATCCGCATATTAGGCAGCTATCCGAGCTTTACATATGAAGGATAACGAAAGGTTTCATTAACCTGGATACTAAGAATATTGAGGCTCAGAGCCGGCGGCTGCCGGAGGGGCCTCAATTTTTTTTTGCCTCATGGGGGACACTCGCCCACTATCTGCATAGGATGTAGGGATTGATAACGGGCGAATGCCTGTTATGCATGTAAGAACGTGTCAGGAGGTTAGTGGCGAGTGAAAATTCATATTGTCAAAAAAGGCGAATCGCTGTACTTGATCGCACAGAAGTACGATGTCTCGCTGGAAGAGTTGCTGAAGCTTAACCCAAACATCACAAACCCGGACGTGATTAATGTCGGAGAGAAGGTGAAGATCCCATCGAAGGCTGCCGATATGAACATTCTGCACCAGCATGTGGTCGTTCAAGGCGATACGCTCTGGAAGCTATCCAAGGCTTGGGGCATACCGCTTAGCGAAATGATCAAAGCGAACCCGCAGCTTAAGAACCCTAATGTGCTGCTGACAGGCGAAGTGGTCAACATTCCGAAGCCAGGCACGTCAAGCAATGTTATGGGTATGAGCGAACCCCTTCAGGATGGCGGAACGCATCATCCGCTGCATCCGAAGACTGTGATGCAGGGCGTTCAAGGATTGATGGGCAAGATTCCAACAGCCAAAATACCTACAGGGGTGCTTGGCGGCAAGAAACCGACAGCCCCAATCGAGTCCAACGTTCCTATTACGGAGACTGCTCCGACGCCAGCACCGTCACCGATGCCAGAACAGACGCCAGCACAGACGCCGGTGCCTGCACCGACAGCTGCGGCTTTGAATGTAAAGCCGAATGTCGCTCCGGAAGTTACCGCTAATGTAACGCCGAATATCACTCCTAATATATCTCCGAATGTGATGCCGAACGTCGCTCCCGCACCAATGCCGATGCAGATGGCGGCAGCGGAAAAGCCGGTGGAGAAGAAGTCTTACCCTGTACATGTGCAATATGAGCAGCATATCGATTTGTTTCAACAATACGGAGTACCGGCGACTGAAGTGATGTCCTTGTAT
The DNA here is from genome assembly GCF_024734895.1 of Paenibacillus spongiae. Classification (NCBI taxonomy): domain Bacteria; kingdom Bacillati; phylum Bacillota; class Bacilli; order Caryophanales; family Paenibacillaceae; genus Paenibacillus; species Paenibacillus spongiae. The sequence goes on along the minus strand of NZ_CP091430.1, from coordinate 4,851,661 downwards.
GATATGCCCAAAATGCCGGAGGCTGTCTCTCCCATGCAGACGGGTCATCACCCTGGTTATGGCCACGGCCATGTGTCTCCGGCAGCTGACGGTTATGGCTGGCATCAGTCTCTCGTCAGCCCGGCTTCGCACGGAATGCCGGACTGGTGTCCTCCTGAGAATGTGGGAGCTTCTACGCTTCCATGGGGCGCTCCGTCTCCTGTACCTCACGCCTACGGCCATCATGTCATGCCCTACCCGGAGACCGGATTGAGTCCATTTGGAATGGTGGAAAATTGCGGGCCATACGGATTGTCGCCCGCCAGCGAGGGTCCGTACGGTTACGGATTCGGTCCACATGCGGTATCGCCGGCCAATGAAGGCTGGCATGGCGGGTACGGACATGGAGCGGTGTCGCCGGCAAGCGAAGGACCGCACGGATATGGATACGATCATATGGGTATATCGCCTGCTGAAGAAGGCCCGCACGGATACGGATTCGGTCCAAGTGCAGTATCACCGGCAAATGTAGGTCCGCATGGATACGGTTACGATCATGGTGCAGTATCGCCGGCGAATGAGGGACCACATGGTTACGGGTACGGACACGGAGCGGTGTTGCCTGCAGGAGAAGGTCCACATGGATACGGATATGATCATATGGGAGTATCGCCATTAAGTGAAGGCCCGCATGGCTATGGTCACGGCGGATTCGGCGTTGGTCCGATGGGAGTATCCCCTGCACCGAATGCTCCATGGAGTATGCCGTCATTCAGTTACGGCGGAGGCGGTCAGATGCTCCCGGCTCAAACGGCGGACGTGTCGGAGAAGCCATGCAAATGCGGATGCAAAGACAAACGCACCGATGAGGAAGCCGCGGAACCGGAAGCGAAACTCAAGCTTTCCCATAACGAAAAGAAGACTGCAGCCCGCAAGCCTGCCAAGAAAGCGGTCGTACGCGCTGCCCGCACCGCCCCCCCGAAGCGCCGCAGCGAAAGTCTTCCTTGGATTAACCGGTAATTTACAGAACGGAACCCGCAGAGTAATCGTGTATAACAATAACGAAGATGGACTCTCTCCTATGGCCGATCATGGCCGGAGAGTCTTTTTTTTGATTAAGGATATCAACCGGTCATATTCATGCATATTTGTCCAGAAGTGGAGAAAGACTAACCGAAAAAGGGGAATGGGGAGTTCCGCCATGAAGGAATTCAGCCTCTGGAAACAATTGAAAAAACGACTGAAGCGGGGGAGAAGGTCGGTCCTCACGCTGGGCAGTTTGCTGGCGATGTTCACTCTTCTATTGCCGAATCCGGCAGGGGCGGCCGTTCATACGCTAATGCCATACACGGATCTGTTAGAAGCGCACGTCTTGTCTGGGAAAGTCAACATGGAACCGGTCAAAGCCGATGGAGCAAGCCGGAGCATCATCGCGAAGCTGGCATCGCTAGAGGGTCCTTTCATAGTCAAACTGCATCGTACCTATCTGTGCGGGGAAGAGTGGAGCGCACTCGGCAGCATGGATGCCAAGCAGGTCATTCGCATGCTTAGCGAGCATCCTGAATGGATGGCCACATTAGACAGGAACGGGACCGTCATGATGGAACAGAAGATCGACGACTTGTCCGATGAGTGCAAGAAAAGCGCCTATTTCAGCGTGGATAAGTCCGGCAATCTGTCATTGTTCGACGGTCCGCCCAAAAAAGAAAAGGTCATGCGCACCTTTTTTCAGCTGGATGTGGAGTACATGGAAAGCAGCCTGTCGAAGGATCAACTGGAGCAGCTCAACAACGGCATTCGCGTCAGCGATAAGGATGAATACAATAGCGTGCTGTCTACCTTCAGCGACTATGCGCTCGATAAGAGCGAGAGAGTTATGAAGCCGACCTACTAGGGCAGCAACGAGAAAAGGATGGCAATGCGCCGTCCTTTTTTTGTTGCTGCCCGGATGCAATGAGCCGGGGCAAAACGCGTGTTCTCATTCCCGGAATCATTTGCTATAATAAGAGGAAGTCTTTATTATTCATTTGCCTTTGGCGTAAGGAGAGAATCAGGTTGCGCGTATTAGGCATAGATCCGGGCATTGCGATCGCCGGATTCGGATTCATCGATAAGATCGGGAGCAAGCTGATCCCCGTACAGTATGGCTGTATTGAAACGGAAGCGCACACGCCGCAAGAGACGAGGCTGAAGCAGGTCTATGATTCGGCTTGCGCGCTGATGGACAAATATAAGCCGGACACCGTTGCCGTGGAGAAGTTATTTTTCAATAAGAACGTTACGACCGCGTTCTCGGTCGGACAGGCGCGCGGCGTTATTATTTTAGCGGCTGCACAACGGGGATTATCCGTTACGGAGTATACGCCGCTGCAAGTTAAGCAAGCTGTAGTCGGCTACGGAAAAGCGGAGAAGCGTCAAGTACAGGAGATGGTCCGCATGTTTCTGAAGCTATCGGCCATACCGAAGCCGGACGATGTAGCGGATGCGCTGGCCGTCGCGATCTGCCACGCCCATTCGTCCGTACTTACTCAAAAAATTAGCGAGGTGACCCGCCGATGATCGATTACGTTAAGGGCCGGGTCGTGCATTGGGATACCGAATATGTTGTTGTCGATGTGCGTGATATTGGCTATCGTGTATTCACGCCTAATCCGTACGGCTTCGCCAAGAGCGATGACGTTGTCACGATCTATACGCATCATCATGTCCGCGAGGATGCTACATATTTGTTTGGTTTCGCAACAAGAGAAGAGCAATCGATGTTCCGCAAGCTGCTTGAGGTATCCGGCATCGGACCGCGTGTTGCGCTGGGCATCCTGGCCGGCGGAAGACCGGAGACGGTAGCAGCCGCGATCAAACAGGAGAACATCGGATTTTTGACCAAGCTTCCGGGAATCGGGAAGAAAACGGCTCAGCGGATGATCCTTGACCTTAAGGATAAGATTGATGCCGTACAAGCCAGTATTGGTGCGGCTGCCGCGGGACTTGCGACCATGGACGATCTCTTCCCGGAACCGGAACCAAGCGCCGAAGGCGGCAAGGTCTGGCAGGAAGCGCGGGAAGCGCTCATGGCGCTGGGATATACGTCGGCGGAGCTCGACCGGGCTTGGCATGCGCTGCAAAATACGGTTAAACCGGACGAAACGGTTGATTCGCTCATGAAAAGGGCGCTTCAGCAGTTGTTTAAAGGTTGAGTGGAAAGGGGGAAACGCCAATGGAAGACCGGATTATTTCCGCCAACCTCATGATGGAAGATTCCGCGGTGGAGCTTAGCTTGCGGCCCCGTTATTTATCGGAATATATCGGCCAGACCAAAGCGAAGGAAAATTTGAAGGTATTCATCGAAGCGGCCAAGCTCCGCAAGGAAGCGCTGGATCATGTGCTGCTCTACGGGCCTCCGGGCCTTGGCAAGACGACTCTATCGAACATTATCGCCAATGAACTGGGCGTCAATTTGCGGACGACCAGCGGACCGGCTATTGAACGACCGGGGGATCTGGCTGCGCTGCTGACGAATTTGCAGGAAGGCGACGTGCTCTTCATCGATGAAATTCACCGGCTTCACCGGACCGTTGAAGAGGTGTTATATCCGGCCATGGAGGATTTTGCGCTGGATATTATGATCGGAAAAGGCCCGAGCGCCAGGTCGGTCCGGCTGGAGCTGCCGCCGTTTACGCTGATTGGCGCAACCACCCGCGCCGGATTGCTTTCGGCGCCGCTGCGCGACAGATTCGGCGTTGTCAGCCGTCTCGAATTTTATTCGGTCGATGAGCTCGCTTTTATCATATCGCGCACTTCGGAAATCCTGGACGTCGGCATTGTTGGAGAAGCGGCCCAAGAGATTGCGATGCGTTCCAGGGGGACGCCGCGTATTGCCAACCGGCTGCTCAAGCGGGTTCGCGACTTTGCGCAGGTGCGCGGAGACGGAATCATTACGCATGAGCTTGCGCGCAATGCGATGGAATTGATACAAGTCGATCCGCTTGGCCTTGACCGGATCGATCATAAGATGCTTACCGCGATGATAACCAATTACCGCGGCGGACCAGTCGGGCTGGATACGATCGCAGCGACGATCGGCGAAGAAAGCCAGACCATCGAGGACGTTTATGAGCCTTATTTGATGCAGATCGGTTTTCTGCAGCGAACGCCCAGAGGCCGGGTTGTAGCGCCGCAAGCCTATCGTCACCTCGGTTTGCCGTTGCCGGAGCAGTTCGGAGGCGCAGCAGGTCAAACCGAGGATATGAACTGATGGAAAAGATCTATGTGCTGTATGATCGACAGTGCAAACTATGCTTAGCGAGCGTCAAGCGGCTTAAGGAGCTTCATACATCTGCGGAGCTGAGATTCGTTTCCGTCCAATCCTATCTGGACGGAACGGGCGAAGAAATCCCTGATTTCGGCTCTGTCGATAGGGAGAAGCTCCTCGCTAAGCTTCATGTCGTGGACGAAGCAGGCCGCGCCTATGCGGGTGCGGATGGCGTCGTTCGGATTATTCGGACGGCCAGGGGATTATCCTGGCTGGCTGTATTATATAAAATTCCTGGAATGAGCCGGCTGGCTGATGCGTTGTATCGTTATGTTGCGAATCGGCGTTACGATTGGTTTGGCAAGACCGATGAAGGCTGTGAGAACGGGGTATGCAGCCTGCCTGCTCATCATCAAGAAGATGGGGGGAAGAACGGCTAATGAAACTCGTGCAATTAAACGGCGGAAGCCGCGATCGGCGAAACCGTTCGAAGCCGGTCGCGTTCATGCTGCTGCTAGTTTCGCTTCTCATGCTCGTATCCGTCTGGACCGTCAGCCCCTCGCGCGGGGCTGTTCCGAGTCTGGAGACCATTAGAGTGGCTCTATTTATCGAACACGCGAGGTACAAGCTGAATACGGCATCGGCTACGATGACCTCCGCAGGAGCGCTGGCAATCGGCATCAGACAGCCTTCCGGCGTTAAGCCCCTACTGCAAACAAAAGCGGGAGAAACCGTCCGCTTCACCTTGGACGACTATAAAGTCAAGATAACGGAGACAACGGAGTTCGCCACCGCCCTTGCAATCGTCAAGCGGTTGAAAGCAGCGGGAGGAGCCGGTTTTTTAACCGCAGTACCCAAAAACAATGCGACAGTCTATCAAGTTATGGAAGGCTCGTACCGCAGCGCCGCGGAAGCCAAGACAGCTTCCGAGCGTTGGAGCAAGGATAGCGGAATTATCGGAGTGGCGGGCAAAATGAATGTCGAGACGATGGGGCCTCTGCATCTTGAATCCGGGATATACTCCTCGCAAGCCGAAGCGGACAAAGCCGCGAGTGCCTTCCGGGCATTAGGGGTTGATGCTTTCACGGCTTTAAAGCAGGCGGGAACCGGGGGCGGACAATATACGGTGCTTGTCGGAGCTGCCGTCGACCAAGCCGGATTGAATGACGTGAAGGCGAAGGCGGCAAGCGGGGGGACGCTGAAAGCTGCGGATGCCAACGCTTCGTACGTTATCATTCGCGACGACTATTCCGTATCGGAATCGGCCAACTCGCCGATGGCCTTGTACTCGGTGCCCTTAACGGGTACGAAGCTGTGGGTTTCGACGGAAGCCGCAACCGGCATCAAGCTGGCTGAACGGTATAACCGCTCGTATCGCGGCCAATTTGAACTCAGCGGGTTGAGCGGCAAGCTGGCGGTCGTCAATGAACTGCCGTTCGAGCAATATTTATACGCTGTCGTAGGTGGCGAGATGCCGGCATCTTGGCCTGCTGAAGCACTGAAAGCGCAAGCCGTGGCTGCAAGAACATATGCGCTCTATCAAGGCTTCGGCTTTCAAATCGCTCATGTCGTCGACACGACATTAAGCCAAGTATATGGCGGGATCGGATCCGAGAAGCCGGCCACAATCAAGGCGGTTGACGAAACGCGCGGCGAAGTCGCCATGTATAACGGCAAAGTAATCGAAGCTTTATTCTCTTCGAGCGCAGGCGGCGCAAGTGCCGATGCCACTGAAATATGGGGTAATGAGGTCCCGTATTTGAAATCGGTCACCAGTCAGGATCAAGCCTCGGAGAAAGGGCTGCCGTATTGGTACAGAGTCGTTCTGCCTAGCGGGGAAACAGGTTACATACGCGAAGATTTGGTAGAAGCGACGAATGATGCTACAGCAGCGGGAAGCAAGATCATGCGGGTCAAGGGTGACGGCGTTATGGTGAGGCCGATTCCGCTTGTTCAAGATAATGTGCCCGCTGTCGGTAAAGTAGGAAGCAGCACCCCGGTCGTCGTTTTGGAACGGGTCATCCAATCCAATGAGAATTCTTGGGTGCGAGGACCATTCACACCGGATACGCTGCTAGCTTCCATCAAGAAAGTGTCTCCGTCGGTTCAAGGGCCGATACGCACGCTGGAAGCGGGGAATACAGGACCGTCCGGACGAATAACGGAGCTGCTGGTGAACGGTGCCAATGTAACTGTGAAAAATCCCGATTCGTTTCGTTCGGCTCTTGGCGGCCTTCCCAGCACGAAGCTCGAAATCGACGAAACGGCCCGGATGACGATAGCTGCATCCGGCGACCGCATCTCTGAACGGAAAGACGGCGCGTTAACTGTCATCGGAGCAGACGGAAAGCCTGAGCAGCTGGGCGCAGGCAGCATCTTTATCCTGAACGGGCATGGGGAAGTACGCGCCGCAACGAAGGAGCCTACCTTCCGTTTTGTCGGAAGCGGGTACGGACATGGCGTAGGCCTGTCCCAGTACGGCGCGCGCGGTTTGGCAGAATCAGGGTATGACTACAAGTACATTTTGCAATACTACTATAAAGACATAACGATCGTTAAGGAATGAGAATGAGCAATGAATGTAGATGATTTTGATTTTGAATTGCCGGAGAAATTAATCGCTCAGACGCCATTGCTGGAGCGAACGGCTTCAAGGCTCCTTTCTCTGGATAAGCACTCCGGTACGATCGGTCACCATCGATTCACGGACCTTGCGGATATGCTGCACCCGGGAGATACCTTGATATTGAACGATACGCGCGTTCTTCCTGCGCGATTGCTCGGCGTGAAGGCGGACACGGGAGCCAAGGCGGAGCTGCTGCTGCTCAAGCAGCTCGAAGGCGACTGCTGGGAGACGCTGGCGAAGCCTGCCAAGCGTCTTAAACTAGGCGCTGAGCTGGCTTTCGGCGATGATGGGACAGGCAAGCCGCTGCTTCGTGCAATCGTGCGAGGCGAAGGGGATATGGGCTCGCGTGAAGTGGAGTTCCGCTATGAGGGCATATTTCAAGAGCTGCTTGACCGTCTGGGCGAGATGCCGCTGCCGCCCTATATCAAGGAGCGGTTGGATGACCGGGAACGTTATCAGACGGTATATGCGAAGCATGAAGGCTCGGCAGCCGCTCCTACGGCGGGACTTCACTTTACAGAGCCGTTTCTAGAACAGTTGAGGGCGAAAGGGATCGATATCGCCTATGTAACGCTCCACGTTGGTCTGGGGACGTTTCGTCCCATGTCCGTGGAGCGCGTAGAAGACCATACGATGCATGCCGAGTATTATGAATTAAGTGACGCGACGGCTTTGCTATTGAAACAAACGAAGGCAAGAGGCGGACGAGTCGTTGCCGTGGGCACGACCTCGGCACGTACGCTGGAAACGGCTGCGTCCCGTTTTCCTACCGGGGACATCCAAGCCTGCAGCGGCTGGACGGATATTTTTCTCTTCCCGGGCTATTCCTTCAAGCTGGTCGATGCGCTCCTTACGAATTTCCACCTGCCGAAGTCGACGCTGGTCATGCTGGTAAGCGCGCTTGCAGGCAGGGATAACGTCTTGAAGGCATATCGAGAAGCCGTGGAGAAGGAATACCGGTTTTTCAGTTTTGGCGATGCAATGTTTATCTACTAAGGATTGGACGAATGTATAATGGCGATCAAATATGAATTACTAAAGGTTTGCAAGCAATCGGGTGCTAGACTGGGCCGCATTCACACCCCTCATGGAATTATCGATACCCCGACCTTCATGCCGGTCGGTACGCAGGCGACGGTCAAGACGATGAGTCCGGAAGAACTGAAACAGATGGATGCTCACATCATATTGAGCAATACCTATCATCTGTTCGTACGCCCCGGTCACGAGATCGTTCGCCAGGCGGGCGGTCTTCACAAGTTTATGAATTGGGACCGCCCGATCTTGACCGATAGCGGCGGATTTCAAGTGTTCAGCTTGAGTCAAATGAGGAAGATCAAGGAAGAGGGCGTTGAATTTCGCTCCCATCTTAATGGAGACAAGCTGTTCATCTCGCCGGAGAAGGCGATGGAAATTCAGAACGCGCTTGGCCCTGATATTATGATGGCATTCGATGAGTGCGCGCCATATCCGGCGGAGTACGATTACGTCAAACAGTCGCTCGAACGTACGACAAGATGGGCCGAACGCTGCTTGAAAGCGCACGCCAGACCGCATGATCAAGCGCTGTTCGCCATCGTTCAGGGCGGGATGTATGACGATTTGCGCCGTCAGAGCGCGACCGAGTTGACTTCCATGGATTTCCCGGGGTATGCTATTGGTGGATTGAGTGTCGGGGAACCGAAAGATATCATGTACAGGGTGCTCGAGACCACGGTGCCGCTTCTTCCGAAAGACAAGCCCCGCTATTTGATGGGGGTAGGTTCGCCGGATGCGCTGCTTGACGGCTCCATACGCGGTATTGACATGTTCGATTGCGTACTGCCGACCCGCATTGCTCGCAATGGTACGACGATGACGAGTTCCGGACGGCTGGTCATTCGTAATGCGAAATTCACGGACGACTTCGGTCCGCTGGATCCGGAATGCTCCTGCTATACATGTACGAATTACTCGCGTGCTTATATCCGTCATCTGATTAAAGCGGATGAAACCTTCGGTCTGCGGTTGACGACGTATCACAATTTGCATTTCTTGTTACAGCTTATGCGGGACGTGCGTCAAGCGATTATGGAGGATCGGCTGCTTGATTTCCGTGATGCCTTCTTTGCGAAATACGGTTTGTTTGACAATGAAAAAGGATTTTGAAAGGGGTGAAATCAAATGTGGGTAGCAGCTGATAGTGGCTTAGGCGGTTTGGGAGCGCTTGGATCGATCCTGCCGTTCGTGCTGATGTTCGCGGTTTTCTATTTTTTACTTATTCGTCCGCAGCAGAAAAAACAGAAGCATCGCAGCGCAATGCTGAACCAGCTGAAGAAGGGCGACAAAGTCGTCACGATCGGCGGGATGCATGGCACAATCTTGGAGATTACGGACGATGTGGTCGTGCTTCGCGTCAATGATGCAACGAAGATCACATTTGACCGCAGCGCGGTTAATAACGTGACGTCAAGTTCGGCAGCGCCAGCGGCGCCGGCTGAGAAGAAAGAAGATAAGCCGGAAGATGTAAAGGGCTAATCTCTTGACTTCGCCGAGTGTTATACATATACGGTTTCAATTGCATAGGATACGGCATTCCAAGCTCGAGTCATGCTTGCTTGGTCATATCGTCTTCTGCAATGATGCCGTTAGCTTGTAACTGTTGTAGTAAGGCCGGGATTCGGGGAACAGCCTCCGATATCCCGGCCTTGTTGTTTAATGCTTATACTGTTCAACCAGCTGCATTCCACGTTGAAGCATGGCTTCCCTGAGCTCCGGGGGCCCAAGCGCTTCTACATCCAAGGTGAAAGCAAATAATACTTCGCATGCGGCTTCCAAAGAATCGAATACCACATCCGCTTCTATAGCATTCACTGTGGAACCGGTAGAGGGCTCAATATCTCGTACGGCTTGCACATGCGTGTACCGCGTCCGTCTAAGCTTGGCAAGCTGATCTTCACCCATCCGGAGCCGTGTATGATACCGCGGCAGCTGCTCATAGAAAGCTCTGGTCGAGGCTTGCCACCAGGCTGCTAAATCAAAATCCGCCGGACGGTTGAAAGGCTCCCCGATGACCCTCGCTTCAATGACACGGGACACACGGTATATTCTCGTGTCCGCTTCTACGTTTGCTATCAGGTACCAGATATTCCCTTTGGCTACGATGCCAAGCGGTTCAATCGTACGCTTAGCCACCTGATCCCCTTTATTGTAGCTTATTTCAATAATCTGATCATTCCATGCCGCTTCCTGGATAAGGGGCAGCCAAGGTGTCGAATCATGGCTGTTGTTCCAGCTGAGACCGTCGATATGAAGCCGTTCACGAACGCGTTTCATATCGGTCAGGTGTTCGGCAGGCGAAGCGGTCACTAATTTAATAAGCGCAGACTCCAGTTTATGCCTCAAATCGGTATCGGAGGGCAATCGAACGGATGCGGCTAGCAGCAGGGCCTGCAGCTCATCTCGCGTTAATCCCGTCAAATCCGTTCGATATCCCTCCATCAACCGCCAGCCGCCCGATGATCCGCGATCGGAGGCAACCGGCACACCGGCCGAACTGAGCGCCACCATATCGCGGTGAATCGTCCGTTCAGATACTTCGAGCCGCTCGGCCAACACCTTTGCGGTCAACATACCGGATTCTTGAAGCATAAGCAGAATGGACAGCAGCCGGTCACCTCGCATAAGCACGCTCCTTTATGTTCATACATAACAATCCATTTCTCCATTATAGCTTGCCAACAGGACATGTAGTGTCATATATAAATAAAAAACCGCCATACCGTCTTGTGACGGCATAGCGGGTGCACAGCGATGGATTATTTGGCATCTTCTTGAGCATAAGTGAGCTTGCCGAGACGGCGCTGTCTGCCGCGGCTGCGAAGGAACGTCCCTGCTGCACTGATGCGCATGCCGACAGTTGAAGCGAACAGGCCAAGAAGCATACCGCCAAGCATGTCAGTGAGCCAATGAATCCCCAAGTAGAAGATCGCGAAAATGACGGCAGCCGCGCATATGCTGCAAAACCAAGCCCAGCGCTTGTTTCCCGATCTAATGGCCAGAACGGCCAATGTCACCGAAATTGACGTATGCAGACTAGGGAAGCAGTTGTTGAGACCGGACAGTGCTCGATATTCGGTTTCGAAGGTAGGGAATACGTCCAGCATGAGGAATCGTACGCTGGAGTCATGCGCCCAGACTTCATTAACCGGCAAGAAGAAGTAGAATGGAATCGCAACGAGATAATTAATCATGATTGCATAACATGTCGCGTAGTACATTCGTTTTGTTTTGTCCTGATAGGTATAAATCCCGATGGATGCAATGAGCATCGCTTGAAAAACGACGACATAGATAAATGCCAATACAAAGGTAACAATCTCGTTCTCGAAGGTTTGCTGCAGATTGCTGACAAAACCGCCCTCGATGGATTGGACGAACGATGTAAAGTCCACGGTATAATTCGTCATGTTATTCTCTATCATCAGTTCGACTTTATTCAAGAACAGGATCGCTATCAAAGCGACGAAATGAAATAGATAGGTTCTCGAGGTTGCGAGCTCCTTAAGAAAAAGACCGCCAATCCGAAAGGGATTCGCTAAAGCTCCATACCAGAGCAGTAGAATGACGACAAGTGTCGTATAGATTGCAACGGTCGTCATATTATCAAACAAAATCATGGTGTGTCTTTCCCCCCAAAAAAAGTAGCAGAACCGGTCGTCAATGTACTCGATCTAGTATAGCACATTATAATGGGGAGTTCATAATCGACCAACGGTAACCTAGAATCGTTTGATATTATCGTTTCATATTAACGCCAATCATTCCGCCGAAGGTGCCACATGCGGCAGTTTCAGCCAGCATCGTAAGCGTTCTTACGTTTATCCCGGCGTTGGAGGCGAGGAAGCCGATAAGCAGGATGAGAAGTCCATAGGCGATGCCAAGAAATCCTCCATAATACCAGCCCCGCTTACTAGAGCGTTTGCCAGCCACGAAGCCGCCGGCGAATGCAGCAAGCGCATGTACGATCAAGCTGTAAGTCGGCAGCTGATGCTCCTGCATGTTCCCCCACCGGAGCAGGGCAGACAAGATGAGCGCACCGAGCGCAAGCCAAATGGCTGCATACATAATGCCGGCGAGCATCGGGGAAGCGACATGCACCTTGGGCGGTGTTTTCAATGAATTCATCGTTTTCATTTTTTGTTCCTCCTTAAAGTTTTGTGAAGCATAAGCCTCACTGATATCCTTCGTAACAAAACTAGCATAAGCATAAGTTTTGTGAAGCATAAGCCTCACTGATATCCTTCGTAACAAAACTACTTCGGAAGCATAAGCATAAGTTTTGTGAAGCATAAGCCTCACTGATATCCTTCGTAACAAAACTACTTCGGAAGCATAAGCATAAGTTTTGTGAAGCTAAGCCTCATATTCGTTTGGTTAACCCGTCAACTCGTCCGTAGTCATGATTAGTACACCATATGGTCAAGCAAGCATTATTAGTACAAGGAGTTAGATATGACGATGTCTTATTCTCGCAAAGTGAGCATCGTCCACATTTAATAGCCTCTGGTATCTGAAAATGATCACCGCCGGATGGATTTGCTGCCATATATTCGAAATGCCGGATCTGTATGACGATGATGGTCTCCGGTGACAATAGCTGTACGTCAGACAAGGCAAAAGCAAAGCAGTGTGGATAGCCGGCAATTATGCCTGGGACAATAAAACGAAAGGAGCGGTTCCGCTTGGATCTGTGGGATCACGTTATCCGAACGCTTTCGATTTATGTCATCGTGTTCCTGGTTATTCGATTAATGGGAAAAAGGGAGGTTGGAAAGCTGTCGGTATTCGACCTCGTTATTTCCGTTATGGTGGCGGAGATTGCGGTCATCGTCATTGAAGATACCGATCGGCCTTTCGTTAGCGGTGTAATCCCAATGGTCGTTCTTCTGATCGTACAGGTTGGGCTGGCCTTGATCGCTCTGCGAAGCCGCACCTTGAGGCATCTGTTCGACGGGAAACCGACGGTTCTGATCGACAGGGGCGCAATTAGCCGCGAGGCGATGCGCAAGCAGCGTTATAATTTGGACGATCTCATGCAGCAGCTTCGCGAGAATAAAGTGGCATCCGTATCGGAAGTCGAATTCGCCATACTGGAGACAACGGGCAAGCTCTCGGTCATCGAGAAGAAGGACGGGAACTGCCGGCAGGACGATTCCGAACCGGGAAACGACGGACAGTCCGGGCAAATCTCTTCAGTCGGCAGCAGCGGGCAGCTGAAGTTCCCGAAGAATTACCGCTTTGAGACGCTGCCTGTACCGCTCATTATGGATGGCAAGCTAATGAACGACAATTTAGTATCGCTCGGGAAAGACCGGTTCTGGCTGAATAATCATTTGAAAGAAAACGGTGTTTCGGATTTGAAGCAGGTGTTTCTTTGTACGGTGGATCAGCGTGGAAAACTGTATATCAATAAGCAGCAAGTACCGCGGATGTAACCTTGGCACGAGCGAGGGTGTAGTCCGCGGTCTTCTTGTTGATTAAACGGTTTTGCCGAACCAACGTCCGATGAACGGAATACGGGCAAGATCGTAACGGTTTATGATGCCGAGCATGATCATGAGCAAGAGGTAGACGATAATGCCGGCCAAGCATGCGATCGCCAGATTAAGCCAAAGTGCAGGCAAAGCATAACGGTTCATCACCCATAGTGCGGCCGCACCCATAATTACCATGGCAGCCCCGACTTTAATAAAATCGAGTGCTTGCATCCGGAAGCCGACAAAGCGGTAGACGCTGATCCCATGCAGGACGGTGACCAGCACGATGTTGACATTAATCGCGATAAGTGCTCCATAGATTCCGAGCTCCGGCTCCGCTGCCAGCCTAATAATAAGGAGCAGCTTGACCACGGCTCCGATAAACGTGTTGAAAAGTGCCGTTCCCGGCTTGTTGAGCGCTTGCAGTGATGCCTGCAGCGGCGCCTGCAAATAGATAAAGATTCCGATGGGGGCCATCCACAATAGCATTGGCGCAATATCGGCGTGATTATACAGGATGCGGCAGATGGGCTCAGCGAATAGGGTCATCACGACGACGAATGGTGCACCGGTAACAAGGGCCAGCCGCATCGATTGGTGCAGCCTCTTATGAATTAAAGCCCGGTTGCCTTGCGCAGCAGCCTCCGATAAAGATGGCACCAGAGAAACGGCCAGCGAATAGGTAAGGGCGGTTGGCAGCAGCAGGATCGGGATGATCATGCCCTGCAGGGAGCCGTATTGAGCCGTTGCGAGCCCCGTTGCAACTCCGGCGGCGGCAAGCGCGCGCGCTGTCAATATGGATTCCAGCAGGTAGGAGATGGAACCGATCATCTTGCTTGCTGTAACGGGAACGGACAAACCGATAAGACGGCGGAGGACCGGCTGCCGTTCTGGTTGTTTCTTGCCTGCTTGCTTAGTTGCGATAGCGGGGGGCGTTTGTTCAACGGGAATTCCGGCCGAACCGGTTTCATGCCGCTTACTCCGCTTGTACTGCCATAGAAGAATAGCGAGTCCGGCTATCTCTCCGGCAACGACGCCAAGCATAGCGCCCGCGGCAGCCCAGGCCAGTCCGTACGGCAGCAGCCATACAGCGAGCAATAGCTGAAAAGCGATTCGAAAGAGGGTTTCCACCGTTTGCGATACGGCCGTCGGCACCATGTTCTGTTTACCTTGAAAGTATCCGCGGTAGACGGACGAGATGCCGACAATGATAAGCATGGGACTCATGCTTAAGAAGGTCTGATATACCCTGGGATCGGTCATCAGCGTTCTGGTTATCCAAGGACCCAGCCATAGAAATAACGCAGTGAAGATCACGGAAATCGTAACGGTAAACCCCATGGCGGCCCGGAAGATATGCTTGACCCGTTTCTGATCGCCATTCGTTTCGGCTTCCGCGATCCACTTGGCGACGGCAAGCGGAATTCCGCCTGTAATGAGCGTTAAGAGGACAATCAGGAAAGGGTAGCCAAGCTGATAAAGTCCGACGCCCTCCGCTCCGATGATGCGGGGCAATGCGATGCGCGGCACGAAGCCGAGGATCCGGTTAACGACGCCGGCCGCAAGCAGAATAAGCGCTCCCTTAATAAACGATTGCTTCGTCAAGGCGGGTTCCCTCTCTTTTTTAATTCAGAATAAGGATAAAAGAAGCTATTGATAGACAAGTCCATGCTCAAGCATATGCACGGCATGTCCGGTTCCATGTCTGTTACATGCTGGGAAAACGTTAATTTATTGCGTCTTCGGCAGGAATCGCTGCCTGTTGTAACGAATGGTTAACGGGCAGAGGGTTTCATGAAGGGGGAATGACGATGACGGAAGAAGAATGGCTCCAAACCATCGAAACACTGTGCGAGAGCAAAGTGGAGGAATTCAAGCTGGTCGGTTACGAGCATGTAACCGCGAAGGAAGTTTGGGAATGTGTCAGCGAGAAGTATGCAAAAACAGGCGTACCTGCCATGCATGAGGTGGTAAACGATATTTTATCGCTCAAAGTGATGAAGTTTATGAATTTCATGACGATAAGCGCGTATCGGGGAACCCATTTTTGACCAATGGGCTCTTTTTTTTGACTCGAATTTTGTACCCAAGTATAATAGCAATATTGAGATCAGATCATAAGGGGGATAAAGCGCGTTATGAACGGGAAGAGAATAATAGCCTTCCTTGCGATCGTAGTCATCATGTTCGGTGCCATCGCATGGACAAGCCCTTCACTTGTGAAGGACATCCGCTTAGGATTGGATCTGAAGGGCGGCTTCGAGGTATTGTACGAAGCGCAGCCGATTGAAGGCGGCGAGAAGGTAACGCCGGCCTCGCTGAAGGAAACGGCCAAGAGCCTTGAAGCCCGGGCTGACAAGTTCGGCATCGCCGAGCCGGAAATTACGACAGAAGGGAGCAATCGCATCCGCATTAAGCTCGCTGGCGTGACCAACGAGGATGAAGTGCGGGCGATGCTCAAGAAACCGATTAATCTGACGTTCCGTGGTCCAGACGGCAAAATCGAGCTTCAGGGCAACGATTTCACGCAGAATGGAGCCAAAGTGGAATTTGACCAGCTGGGCAAGCCGATGGTTACCATCAAGCTGAAGGATGCGAAGAAATTTGAAGATGTAACAACACGGCTGACAGGTCAAACACTCGGTATTTATTTGGATGAGGAAATGCTCTCCAACCCGTCGGTCAATTATCCGATCAGCGGCGGCAGCGCGCAGATTAGCGGCGAATACACGATGGAAGAAGCGACCAAGCTCGCAGATACGATCAATATGGGAGCCCTTCCGCTTAAGCTGACGGAGAAGTATACGCAAAGCGTAGGCGCCACGCTGGGACAGGAGTCCCTCAAAAAAACCGTGGAAGCGGGAGTGATCGGGACGATCATCATTCTGGTCTTTCTCATTATTCTGTTCCGCATTCCGGGTGTCGTGGCCGCGATTACGGTCATCTCCTATACATGGCTGCTCGTTGTCGTATTTAACCTGATGAATGCGACGTTGACGCTGCCGGGTATTGCCGCATTCGTGCTCGGGATCGGTATGGCGGTCGACGCCAATATCATCATGTACGAACGGATCAAGGAAGAAATACGCAGCGGCAAGAGTTTGCTCTCGTCACTCAAGACGGGCTCGAAGAACTCGTTCCGTACCATTATGGATGCGAACATTACGAACATTATTTCCAGCATCGTTCTTTACTATATCGGGAACGGAGCTATTCGCGGATTTGCGCTGACGATGATTTTCAGTATTCTGGTCAGTATTCTGACGAACGTCTTCCTGTCGCGCCTCCTCATTTATTTGCTCATCCAGAGCAAGCTGTTCACCAAACCTAGCTATTACGGCGTGAAGGAGGACGAAATCCGTGCACTTTAATGCAAAGGTACATTTCGATTTTGTTAAACACCGGAAGAAGTTTTATGCATTCTCGATTGCATTGACGCTAATCGGTATATTGTCCCTGTTCATCTTCAATTTAAATTATGGCGTGGATTTCAAAGCCGGTACCAATATGGATTTGGCGATCGGCAAGCCAATTACGCAAGCGGAAGCCATTGACGTGCTGAAGCAAGCGGGCTATGAAGATATGACGCCAACCATTGGCGGTGCAGGGAACGAGCGGGTAACCGCACGGTTCGACGAAGTGCTCAATCAAGACGAAATCAGAAAGATTCAGGATGCGTTCAAAGCTAAATTCGGGGATCAGGTCGATGCGGAAGTAAACATCGTTTCCCCTGATATGGCGCGTGAGATGGGAGCCAAGACGATCTACGCCGTCATTATCGCGAGCGCCGCTATTATGCTTTATGTCACGATTCGCTTCGAGTGGCGGTTTGCGCTTGCTGCGAATATAGCCATTCTATACGATGCGTTCGTTGTCGTCGCGATTTTCTCGATCTTCCAGCTTCAGGTGGATCTGCCGTTCATCGCAGCGGTATTGACCACGATCGGATACTCGATCAACGATAAAATCGTTATTTTTGACCGGATCCGTGAAAATCTGCGCTTCAGCAAGATTAAGAACAAAGAGCAGCTGGCCGACATGGTCAATAATAGTATTTGGCAGACGATGGCACGTAATATTTATACGGTATTGGCCGTACTCGTCGTTGCAATCTCTTTGTTCATATTCGGCAGTGAGTCCATTAAGCTGTTTGCCCTTGCCAAAATCATCGGTCTGACAAGCGGTGCATATTCGTCGATCTGCATTGCCAGCCCGCTGTGGTATCAGTTCAAAGGTGATCCGAAGCCGAAGGCGGCTAAAACCCAAGCATCCGCATAAGACTGAAGCTAGAGGCTGCAGAGCGGGTTCCCTACGGTTTACACTCATAGGGTGGTCAGGCGGAAAACTTGAAGGAGGATTTCTGAATGTCTGCGAATGATCGGTATGCGAAAGCGGAAGCGGCCGCATGGATGGGTCTTCTGGGCAATGTCGGGATCGCGGCGATAAAAGGCGGCGTCGGCTTGATGGGGAGCAAGGCTCTCCTGGCCGACGCCTGCCGGTCAGCCTCCGATGCGGCGTCCTCGTTCGTGTCGTTGACGAGTCTTCGCCGATGTCGTCAATTCGGTGCGATGGATGCGCCGGTTCCGGCCGCGCGCGGAAGAACGGAGGGCACATCGGGTGTTATTGCCTCGATCCTGCTTATGATTATTGGACTGGAAATCGGGATTTCGGCAATCAAATCGATTGCGGACGGAGTGGAAGAAGGACCGGGCTGGCCCGCAGTCACCACAGTTATCATCGCTTTTCTAGTAAAAGAACTTATCTTTCCTGTGAAAGAGCGCCGGTCCGATTTATACGCCTCCTTGGCAGCGTTCGTCGGTACAGGGGCCGCGGCGCTTGGCAGCCCGCTTGGACTGCCGGTACTCTATTACTTCGACCCTGCAGCATCGTTGATCATCGTCGTCATCATCTTCACGAACGGATATCGGATTGCTTCGGCATCGGTTCTCAAGAGCAGATACTTTGAGGAAGAGCCCCAAGATATTAATGAGTTCAAAGCAGCCGTTCAACGGATCGAAGGCGTGGTAACCGTTGAAGAACTGCGTGCCAGGGAGCATGGCCATTATGTCGTTGCCGATGTCGTGATAAGCGTTAATCCGCGGATTACGGTATTAGAAGGCAATGAAATAGCCAAACGGGTGAAATATTTTCTTATGAGGCGGTTCGGTCATGTCACGGACGTCACCGTGTATGTGGAGCCGTACGATCCGGGATATCCGTATAAATCGAATCACGATCCGAATCAGGAGCAAATGCCGACGCTGCTGCAATAGCAGCGCGCGGCATTTGTTTTGTGAAAATATAAGGAACCGACAGGTTTCCGTGATTTTTTGCTAATATTGCTGAGGGAAGAAACTCGGTTCGCCGTCATTGACGGCGTTTGCCGTGTCTTCTTGAGAAAGGGGGATGCCGTTTGATTCATGCCAAAACACAATGGATCATAGCTTCGCTCGACCCGGAAGGGGAGCAGCAGGCAGCGGTATTAGCCAAGAGGCTGAAGCTGCCGCTTCTGGTGGCAAAGCTGCTTGTCCAGCGGGGATTCAATCAGACCGCCGATGCAGAAGCCTTCTTGTATGGCCGTATTGATCGCTTACATAATCCGTTTCAACTGAAAGGCATGAAGGAAGCCGTCGAACGGATTTTACAAGCAAAGGAACAAGGGCAGCGGGTTCGCATCTATGGCGATTACGATGCCGATGGCGTTTCTTCGACGACATTGATGATTTGCCTCTTCCGAAGGCTGGAGATGGATTTCGATTATTATATCCCCCATCGTACTCTGGAGGGTTATGGATTGAATGAGAAGGCGATCGATCTCGCCTCCGAAGCGGACGTAAAGCTCATTGTCACGGTGGATACCGGTATTAGCGCCGTATCTCAAATCGCTTACGCACGGTCTGTCGGCATTGATGTCATCGTCACCGATCACCATGAGCCGCCCGCCGTTCTGCCGGAGGCGCTTGCGCTTATTAATCCGAAGCAGCATGATTGCCCTTACCCGTTCAAAGGGCTGGCAGGCGTCGGTGTTGCATTCAAGCTGGCGCAGGCGATTCTTGGCGAGCCTCCAGTCGAATGGACGGACATCGTCGCTCTTGGAACGATTGCCGACTTGATGCCTCTTCAGGATGAGAACCGGATTCTCGTTCGGCTTGGCCTGCAGCAGCTTAGGCAATCGGACAAATACGGCTTCCGTGCGCTGGCGGAGGTAGCCGGGATCGATCTGCCGGCCATTACGTCTACGAACATTGCATTCGGCATGGCCCCCCGGATAAATGCAGCGGGGCGGCTCGATCATGCGGATGGCGCGATCCGGCTGCTGACGTCCATTCATGAGGAAGAGGCGATGGCTTCGGCTATCGCGCTCGATACATTGAATCGGGAGCGGCAGCAGGTTGTGGACAACATCGTGAAGGAAGCCGAAACCATATGGATGGGGAAGTGCGAAACCGCTGCCCGCATGGGGCTTCCGGAGCCTTCGGTCGTCGTCTTGGCCGGCGAAGGCTGGAATGCAGGGGTTGTAGGTATTGTAGCCTCCAAGTTTATTGAGAAGCTGTACAAGCCTACGCTCGTTCTCGGAATAGATGCCGAGACGGGGATGTGCAAAGGCTCCGCCCGCTCGATTGAGGGCTATGATCTGCATGCGGCGCTAACCGAATGCCACGAGCTGCTGGATCACTACGGGGGGCATCAGGCTGCGGCAGGCATGAGCCTCCGAAGAGAAAATCTTGAAGCATTCGAGCAGCGTCTTGGACAGCTGGCGGATGAATGGCTGAAGCCGGAGGATTGGCTGCCGAAGACGACCGTCGACCTGGCTTGCGGAATCGACGACGCCTCTCTGAAAATCATTGAGCAGCTATCGCTTCTAGAGCCGTTCGGTGCCGGCAATCCGGCGCCGAAGCTGCTGCTTCGCGATACGGTCGTTGCGGACCGCCGCGTGATGGGCAAGGAAGGCAAACACCTGAAGCTGTCGCTGAGCGCGCAAGGGAAGCTCCTCGATGCGATCGGCTTCGGATATGGTCCGATCTTAAGCCGGATAAGCGATGGAACGGAGATACAGCTCGTCGGCGAGCTGTCATTAAATGAATGGAACGGTCAGCGTAAAGCGCAGTTTATGATTCAGGACATTCAAGTGGAGCATGTTCAGCTTGTCGACCGCCGCGGCGATGCTTCATCCTTGCAAAGCTTGCATAAGCTGCTCTCGGAGGACTCCTTCCACAAGGCAGTCATCGTTGTACCGCATGTGGCTTGGCGCGATGCCCTGCGTCACGAATCCTCGGTACCGTCCGGGATGACAGTCCGTACTTACGAAGAATTCGATTCGGCTGAAGGATGGGAATGGGAGTCCCTGCTGCTGCTGGGGAGGCCTCCTTCTGCCGACAAGCTTAGCGCCATTATTCGACGGTGCCATGCGCTTGAAAGAGTATATGCCGTATATAATCAGGCTTCTTGGCCTTCGATGCAAAAGCCGGGCGCTTCCGGTGCAGCCAAGGACAGCTTGCGTTCAGCGGAACCGACATTGACTGCGGATTTTCCCGGCCGAGAGCAATTTGCGCAATTGTACCAGACACTTCGTCGCGTAAGCCCATTGGCGATGCAGGGCAGCGACGAACGTCTGGCCACGATGATGGGCTGGCCGGCAAATAAGATCGCGTTCATGCTGAACGTATTCGCCGAGCTGGAGTTTACGACGACAGACGGGGGCTCGCTCAGCCTAGCCGCATCGCCTCAGAAGCGAGAGCTGACTCATTCCGCTTCATACCGCAGCGGAATGAGGGCGGCAGAAGCGGAACGCATTCTATTCGCGGAATCTGAATCATTCGCGCAATGGATTAGGGAACAACAACAATTATCGATATCTCATGTAGAAGAAGGAGCTGCCGTTTCATGAATTTCAAAGACTATATCCGGGTTATTCCGGACTTTCCACAGCCGGGGATCCGTTTCAAGGATATTACGACGCTAATCAATAACGGGGAGGTATACCGCGCGGCGATTGAGGCTATCCGCAGCGAGGTGGCTGACATGAAGATCGATCTGATCGCAGGTCCGGAGGCGCGTGGATTTATTATCGGCGCACCGCTCGCCGTATCGCTCGGGGTAGGCTTCGTGCCGATCCGCAAGAGCGGCAAGCTGCCCGGGGAAGTTGTAGAAGCCAGCTATGCGCTGGAATATGGCAAGGATAAGCTTGCCGTGCATAAGGATGCCATCAAACCGGGGCAGCGTGTTCTGATCGCGGACGATTTGCTCGCTACCGGAGGTACGATTGCAACGACGATCGACCTGATCCGCCAGCTCGGCGGCGAAGTAGTCGGATCTGCGTTCTTAATCGAGCTGGGTTATTTAGACGGACGCAGCAAGCTGGAAGGGATCGACGTTTTCTCGTTAATCAAGTATTAAGATAAATAGCATATCGAGGCGGCAATAATCGGCTATATTACCGATGGTTGCCGTTTTTTTTATTTTGGAGGAGGTCGTTGATACAACGCTGATTTTGCACGATTGCGTTCCCTTGGCGCCAGCTGGTCCGGAATAGTTGACGCCACGGCGTCCAAGGAGGCATAATAGTAGAAATAGCAGTCGGAAAGGGACGTTTCATGGGCATTGAGCAGTTACTCGAAAAGGCATCTACCTACCTGAAGGAACAAGACATCAGTCTCATCAAAGAGGCCTATGCGTTTGCGGAGCATGCCCATCATGGACAGGTCCGCAAGTCGGGCGAGCCCTATATTCTGCATCCCGTCGCGGTAGCGGAAGTGCTCGTCAATATGCAGATGGACGTGTTGTCAATTATTGCGGCTCTGCTGCATGACGTTGTCGAGGATACGACAGTACCGCTTGTCGAGGTTCGCTCGCGCTTCGGTGAGACGGTTGCCATGCTGGTGGACGGACTGACCAAGCTTGAGAAGATCCAGTTCCGATCCAAGGAAGAGCAGCAGAACGAAAACTATCGCAAGATGTTTGTCGCTATGGCGCAGGACATACGCGTCATTCTCATAAAGCTGGCGGACAGGCTGCACAATATGCGGACCTTGAAATACCAATCCGAGGAAGCGCAGCGCAGAATTGCGTACGAAACGTTAGAAATTTTTTGCCCGATCGCGCACCGGTTAGGGATATCGGCCATCAAATGGGAGATGGAAGATATTGCGATCCGCTATTTGAATCCGCAGCAGTACTACCGGATTGCGAACCTGATGAAGAAGAAACGCGCCGAACGCGAACAATATATTGCGGATGTCATCAAGAAAATAACCGAGAAGCTGGAAGAAATGGGAATCCAGGGCGATATTTCGGGACGTCCGAAGCATATCTACAGCATTTACAAGAAAATGACCGCACGGAATAAACAGTTCAATGAAATTTATGACCTGCTTGCCATTCGGATCATTGTCGACAATATTAAAGACTGCTATGCAACGCTCGGCATCATTCACACGCTGTGGAAGCCCATGCCGGGAAGGTTCAAAGATTATATCGCCATGCCGAAGGCGAACATGTATCAATCGCTCCACACGACCGTCATAGGTCCGACAGGCGAACCGACCGAAGTGCAGATTCGAACGTGGGACATGCATCGTACGAGCGAATACGGGATTGCTGCGCATTGGGCTTATAAAGAAGGCGCCGTCATCCCCGGCGATAATTTCGAAGACAAGATGACGCTATTCCGCGAGATTATCGAGCTTCAGCACGAGGCTCGCGACGCATCGGAGTTTGTCGAATCGCTGAAGATGGATTTCTTCTCCGATCTCGTATTCGTGTTCTCCCCCAAAGGGGAAGTATTCGAGCTGCCTGCCGGCTCGGTACCGCTCGATTATGCTTACCGGGTGCATACCGAGATTGGCAACCGGACGATCGGGGCCAAGGTGAACGGCCGTATCGTGCCGCTTGACCACAAGCTTAAGACAGGCGATATCGTCGAGATCTTGACTTCCAAGCATTCATACGGACCCAGTCAGGACTGGATTAAGGTTGCCCAGTCCTCGCATGCTCGCAGCAAAATCAAACAATGGTTCAAAAAAGAAAAGCGCGAGGAGAACGTTGCCAAGGGGCACGAAGCTCTCGAGCGCGAGCTGAGGCGAATTGGGCTGGAGCCTGCCGTCTGGCTGGTCGATGACAAGCTGCAGGAAGCGGCGACTAAATTCACGTTTAACGATATCGAGGACATGCTGTCCGCGATCGGATTCGGGGGCATTACGGCAGCCCAAATCGTGAACAAGATGACCGAGAAGATGCGCAGAGAGGCTGAAGAGGCGAACCAGATTGAATTGACCAAAGAAATGAAAGAGGTCAAGTCTACGCCTGCGAACCGGAAGCCTCGTCCTTCGCATGGGGTTACGGTCAAGGGTGTGGATAACCTGCTGGTCCGTTTCGCACGCTGCTGCAATCCGGTTCCCGGCGACGAGATTATCGGCTACATTACCCGCGGCCGGGGCGTGTCGGTTCACAGGCTGGACTGTCAGAACATTCCTGCCGCTGACGAAGGAGACGAAGCCGCGCGCGTCATCGACGTGGAGTGGGAGGAATCGGTAGAGGCCAATTACAGCGTCGATATCGAGATCACCGGGCATAACCGGGACAACTTGCTGCATGAGGTGCTTCAGGCTGTATCGGAGAGCAAGACAAATATTTCGGCCGTATCGGGACGATCGGATAAGAACAAATTAGCGACCATACACATGACCATTTTGATCCGCAATATCGATCATTTGCAATCCGTGGTCGAGAAGGTCAAGCGAGTCAAGGATGTGTATACGGTTCAACGGATCATGCAATAACGTATGGATGTCAGGAGTGTTACGCGATAATGAAGGTCGTAGTTCAACGCAGCAAAGCCGCTTCAGTCACAATAAACGGTGACATTGTCGGTGCAATCGAACATGGGTTAGTGCTGCTTGTCGGCATCACCCATGAGGATACGAAGGCCGATGTAAAGTGGATGGCCGACAAGATCGCAGGCTTGCGGATTTTCGAAGATGAGAACGAGAAGATGAACCTGTCGATCCAGGAGACCGGCGGCGAGATTCTATCCGTATCGCAGTTCACGCTGTACGGCGACTGCCGAAATGGCAGGAGGCCCAATTTCATGGCTGCGGCAAGACCGGAGCAAGCGGAAGCGCTGTATGAAGCTTTCAATGAAGCGCTTCGCAATACCGGTCTTCGCGTGGCGACCGGACGTTTCGGCGCCATGATGGATGTTCAGCTCGTCAACTGGGGTCCGGTAACGCTGATCATCGACAGTAAGTCATAAGGTAAGCAACCGCCTCCTCTTACAGCAAGTTTTTTGTGCATGAGGGAGTTAGATTGTGAACAGCAGGCAACAATAAGCCATAATCCTTATTGATCCGCCAGATTTAAGGCGGCATATGGTGAAAGGAGCTGCCTGTCATGCATCAATCGCGCAAAGAGCAAGGATTGGAGCGGGCTGCAAGACAACTGATACAATCGGACAGACGCGAAGCGATGATCTTCGCGGAGATGGATGCGAGCCTGGATGTTTCTTCGGAGCTGGGGGTTAGCGGATTATCCATCCGGCGCGAGAAGCCTGGCAGCCGGTAGAACGACGCAGCGGGAACGGATGCCGTTAACGCTGCGCTCTGCATGGCGAATGTTGTTGTAAGAACTGACACAGAAAACGCTTTATTTTTTGTAATCATAATGTAATGTGTTTTCAATCTATCCTTAACACGGTTCGCCTATACTAATAGTCGACCCCCTTTTTTGAATATATATATTATTTGGACCTACAATATCGATTGTAGGTTTTTTTCTGCCCCTTGACAGCAAACATTCCCATCGTTACAATGATTGTTATATTGTGTCGATCCTGTGATGGGACCGCGTCGCTCAATTCCACCTACTCAGAGAGGGATTCCTTGGCTGTAAGAATCCTTAGCGTGCTTGAACGAACAGACTTCCCGGAGGACAACCTGCGAACAGAAGCGGATGCATATTTGTTGCGCCGCGCTTATTAGTTGGTTTGCGTAGTCGGGCGTTAACCGAATGAAGCGAATCCTGAAGGCGCGTTGTTTGTTCGTGCGTCGTTCACCGGTTCGGAATGTGGGTGGTACCACGGTAGCTACGTCAATCGCGCAGCTCTCGTCCCTTTTTGCCTAAATTTAGGCAGGGGCGGGAGCTTTTTTTGATGGCCGGTATTTAGACCGGAAGTAAGCTAGTGTCGTCCATGCGGACAATGACCAAATCATTTTTGAAGGAGGGGTTAGGATGGGCTTTCAGAAGCCGCCGGGCACGCAGGATTTCCTGCCTAGCTCGGTAGAGAGATGGCAATTCGTCGAGAGCAAAGCAAGAGACATCTGCCGGCGATTTAACTTTCGGGAAATCAGGACGCCTATTTTTGAATCAACCGAGCTGTTTCAACGCGGGGTAGGCGAAACGACGGACATCGTCGAGAAAGAAATGTATACCTTCATGGACAGAGGGGACCGCAGTATCACGCTGCGCCCGGAAGGAACGGCCGGCGTCGTCCGCGCGTTCGTCGAGAACAAGCTGTATGGCGAGCCTGATCTGTCCAAATTGTATTATATCGGCCCGATGTTTCGTTATGAACGTCAGCAAGCTGGCCGTTACCGGCAGTTTCACCAATTCGGCGTCGAAGCGCTCGGCTCGGTCGATCCGGCTCTCGATGCGGAAGTAATCGCTTTGGGATACACCTTTTATACGGAGGTAGGGCTAAAGGGAGTGCGGGTTGAAATCAATTCCGTCGGGACGCCGTCCGTCCGCGCCGCTTTCCGTGAACGGCTGCTCGCCTTTCTGACGCCTAAACGGGAGCTGCTGTGCAAGGATTGCCAATCCCGCATGGAGCGGAATCCGCTGCGGGTGCTCGATTGTAAAGTGGATCAGAAGCACTTTGAAGAGGCACCCTCGATTCTGGACAGCCTGGACGAAGAGTGCCAAACACACTTCGATGCGCTTCAGCAGCACTTGACAGGGATGAATATCCCCTACTCGATCAATCCGCGCCTTGTCCGCGGACTCGATTACTACACGCATACCGCGTTCGAGTACAAAGCGGAAGGGATCGGCGCAATCGATACGGTCGGCGGCGGCGGACGCTACAACGGCCTCGTCGCGGATATCGGGGGACCGGATCAGCCAGGCGTCGGACTTGGCCTCGGGCTGGAGCGGACCGTTATGCTGCTTGAAAGTCAAGAGACGGAGCTGCCGGACTTGAATGTCCTTGACGTGTATTTGGTGGCGCTTGGCGAAGCAGCCGAGAAAGAAGTGTCGAAGCTGCTTCAGACGCTTCGCATGCACGGGATTTCCGCCGAGCGTGATTACCAGGGCCGCAAGATGAAGGCGCAGATGAAATCGGCAGACCGCCTGAAAGCGAGATATACCGCGATTCTCGGGGATGATGAGCTTGTCCGCGGCGAAATCGCCTTGAAAGAGATGGCGACGGGAGAACAGCGTACCGTGCGTCTTGACCAGCTCGCCGCCGAAATCCAGCCGTAAAGATTGTATCCAATTGATAAATAGAGGAGTCGAATGACATGATGTTAAAAACGCATGCTTGCGGTCAATTAACCAAGAAGGATGTCGGCCAAACCGTAATACTGAACGGTTGGGTTCAACGCCGCCGCGATCTGGGCGGAGTTTTGTTTATCGATTTGCGCGACCGTACCGGTATCGTCCAAATCGTCTTTAACCCTGATTTCTCGGGAGACGCTTTGGCAATCGCGGATCGCGCTCGTAACGAATTCGTTCTGGCTGTCCGCGGACAAGTGGTGGAACGCGATGCAGATACGGTGAACGCCAACATCGCGACAGGCGAAATCGAAGTCCGCATTACGGAGATCGAAATTATGAATGGCGCGAAGACGCCTCCGTTCCCGATTGAAGATGGCGTCGAGGTCGACGAGTCCATTCGTCTGAAGTACCGTTATCTCGACCTTCGCCGTCCGGAAATGCAGAAGACGCTGCTGCTTCGTTCGAAAGCGGCTAAAGTATTCCGCGATTATCTCGACGAGCAAGGATTCATCGACGTCGAAACGCCGATTCTGACCAAGAGCACGCCGGAGGGAGCACGCGATTATTTGGTGCCAAGCCGCGTTCATCCGGGCGAGTTCTTCGCATTGCCGCAATCGCCGCAGATTTTCAAGCAGCTTCTCATGGTCAGCGGATTGGAGCGTTATTATCAAATTGCACGCTGCTTCCGCGACGAGGATCTTCGTTCCGACCGTCAGCCGGAATTTACGCAGGTGGACATCGAGACATCGTTCCTCTCCCAGGATCAGCTTCTCGAGCTGATGGAAGGGCTTGTCGTCAAGCTGTTCCGTGAAACGGTCGGCGTGGAGATTGAAACGCCGCTGCAGCGTATTACGTACGCGGACGCGATGAACAAATACGGCTCAGACAAGCCGGATCTTCGCTTTGGCTTGGAGATGGAGGACATTACCGATATCGTCTCCGGCAGCGATGTGAAGGTATTCGCTTCGGTTGCGGCAGGCGGCGGCGTCGTGAAGGCGCTCAATGCCAAGGGCTGCGCGAATTGGAGCCGCAAGGAGCTTGATGATCTGCAGCCATTCGCAGCTCGATATGGCGGCAAAGGATTGGCATGGGTAACGGTGAAGGAAGGCGAATGGCGCGGACCGATCGTGAAATTCTTCAAGCCGGAAGAAATCGAAGCCTTGACGGCGCGTCTTGGCGTTGAGGAAGGCGACCTGCTGCTGTTCTCCGCCGACAAGAAGAAAGTCGTCGCCGATGTGCTGGGCAACCTGCGCCTGATGATCGGCAAGCAGCTCGGCCTGATTGACGAGTCGAAATTCAAGTTTGCTTGGGTTGTCGATTTTCCTCTGCTTGGTTGGGATGAAGATGCGAAGCGTTATGTTGCGGAGCACCACCCGTTCACCCGTCCGAACGAAGACGATCTCCATTTCTTCGAGACGGATCCGGGTCAAATCCGCGCACAGGCTTACGACCTTGTTCTGAACGGTTACGAGGTTGGCGGCGGTTCGATGCGTATTTTCAAGCGCGATGTTCAAGAGCAAATGTTCAAAGCGCTTGGCTTCTCGACAGAAGAAGCTTATGAGAAATTCGGCTTCCTGCTCGACGCATTCGATTACGGCACTCCTCCGCATGGCGGCATCGCATTCGGCTTCGACCGCTTGGTCATGCTGCTTGCCGGCCGCACGAACCTGCGCGAGACGATCGCATTCCCGAAAACGGCGAGCGCGACCGATCTGCTCTGCGACGCGCCTTCCGAGGTGGATTTGTCCCAGCTTCAGCAGCTTCACATCCGCACGCTGCAGAAGCCTGCTAAACAGGCAGAAGCAGCGGCTGCGGCAGGTAATGCGCAAAACTAATCAAACACTCGAGAAGAAGCGCAGGACGCCGTCATTGGCGGCGAAATGCGTTCTTCCCTCAAGCAGGCGCGTTCTAAGGCGGATCCTCAGGGATCTGCAGTGAGGGACGCGCCTTCTGAATGAAGTTTCAGCATAAATACGTTCCGCAAAGAGGAGGCTTCTTACCCTATGCTGCACCAATTTTCCCGAACGGAACTGGCGATCGGACCCGAAGGGCTGGAGCGGATGAAGCAGAGCACCGTGGCGGTGCTTGGTATCGGCGGCGTCGGCTCCATCGCTGCCGAAGCGCTTGCACGGACAGGCGTTGGCCGGCTCATTCTGATCGATAAAGATGTCGTTGATATTACGAATGTGAACCGTCAAATTCATGCGCTTACCACAACGGTCGGCCAGCCGAAGGCGGATCTGATGCGCGACCGCATCAAGCTGATCAATCCCGATTGCGATGCGATTTCGCTCCGTATGTTCTATACGGAAGAGACGTACGAGAAGCTGTTTGAATATCCGATCGATTACGTCGTGGATGCATCAGATACCATATCGTATAAAATCCATCTCATTAAGCAATGCTTGGAGCGTAAAATTCCGATCATCTCAAGCATGGGCGCAGCGAATAAGATGGATCCGACCAAATTTCAGGTCGCCGATATATCCAAAACCTCGATGGACCCGATTGCCCGTGTCGTCCGCCAGAAGCTGCGCAAGGAAGGCATTAAGAAAGGGGTCAAGGTCGTCTTCTCGACAGAGGAGCCTCAGAAACCCCGTGAGGATGTCACACAGCGCATCGTGCCCGAGAATGCGCCGGAGATTCGCAAAGCCCAGCAGCCGCCGGCAAGCAATGCATTCGTGCCACCGGTCGCCGGTCTGATCATGGTGAGTGTCGTCGTTCGGGATTTGCTTCAGAGTATCCAGGATCAGTAAGTCGAGCTGTCTATAACAAAACCGTTGATATGCGGCATCAGCTGCGTATCAACGGTTTTTTTGTGCAAGCATCTTATTTATTCAGATCGCTTTTAATGCTGGCGCTTTACCGAACTTTCTTCCTGGTTCGACTATACTGAAATACTTGCCGATACGTTATCTTTATCCAATTCCTCAACGACTTCAAGGATTTTATGAATGACTTGTTCTTCGTCGCTTTTGACGCTCTCAAGGGTAAGCTGCATGAGATCTGAATGGGTTCCGACGCAAATGGAACGCTTGGCATGTCTGAACATGGGCACATCATTCGCATCATTGCCGAACGCGATATATTCATATGGTTTTATCCCAAGCGCCTTGAGGCCCGTCCATTTGTCAACGCCTACCGGACTGATGTCGATAATAGCCTCGGTTCCGTGCATATATGTGACAACCGGTAAGTTGCCAAGCTCCTCTGCCATTAGCTGTGCGTTAAGACTCCGCAGGATGACCACTTTCACAATCTCATTCAATTCTTCCAGCCGGATGTTTCTCGCTCTTTGCTCCGGATCTACATTGCGGCGTATCGGATGGTCATTATTGCCCGAGAAGGCATAGTCCCAAGCGCTGTCAATTAAATAATCGGCTTCGTATGTTTTGATTAACCGAATGATTTCCTCAGCTATAGGCTGCTCGAAATGAACCGTCGAGATATTCAGACCGTCAGCTTTGATAAAAGCGCCATTCCCGCCAACCATCGGAGCATGGCGCATGTGTGCAGGCAGCACGGGCAGCAGATCACGGATCGGTCTGGCGGAAGCGAAGACGATTTCATGACCGTTTTCCTTAACAGAGTCCAAGACCCGTACCATCGGATCACTAAGCGGCTTACCTTTGAAGCATATGGTCCCGTCCAAATCGTAAACAAAAATCATCATGAAGCCCCCCCTCGTTTTTTCTTAGCATAACAGCTTCTTGTATAATAAAAAGGACAGATGTCCCAAAAAGGAGTAAATGATGAAATCGATTGTTGAGCATAGTCGTATACAGCCATACATCTCGCAGTTTAATCTCGATGAAATCTTCGCCGAATCGGAAGCGATCACCCTTCAACTCCGCACCTATGAAAGGAACGAGCTCGTGCTTAAGGAAGGCGATGAGCTGGACGGCCTTTATTTCCAGGTGGAAGGACAGACCAGAGTATCCTCCAGTGTAAGCACCGGAAAATCACTGCTTCTGCGCTATTGCCATCCGTTATCGGTCTTTGGGGATATCGAGCTGATACAGAAAGTAGTTATTCAGTCGCAGGTCGAAGCCGTTCAACCTGCGAGCTTTCTATTTATCGATCATCGCACCGTTGAAAGCGTGCTTATGCAGGACAGCAAATTTTTGAACATGCTGTTAAAGCATCTGTCTTATAAGCTCCAAACGTGTACGACGGCGTCAAGAATTAACTTGCTCGCTTCTGTAGAGGAGCGGCTCGCGAGCTATTTATTAACGATACGGCTTCAAAATGAGTTCGGCAAAGAACTTCAGACTTCGCACATACCGGAGATCGCTTCCTTGATCGGGACGACTCCGCGGCATCTGAACCGGGTGATCCGGAAGCTGTCCGAACGGAAAATAATCAGCAAAGCGAAGAAACATTTACACGTCAACGACTGGGAGCGATTGGATGAGCTTTCCAGCGGATTGAGGTATGAGTAAACGGAGTGAAATACTCTAGGAGAAGTGCCTGATTAGCCGGCTAAATTGTGATGGAAGGCTTCCTGACTTGGATAGAGGGGTGCTTGGCTGGCGAACATTTGTGCCGGTATGATATGATGACTATATTCATAGATGTTTTCATTCGAAAAATATAAAAGGTCGTGTGGAATAAATGGATCTTTTCTCCTATCAAGACGAAGAAAAGCAGCCCCGTGCAAAGCTGCTGGCGGATCGGATGAGGCCGGTCACTATACAAGAGTATATCGGCCAATCGCATATCGTCGGTCCCGGGAAGCTGCTAAGAAGAGCGATTGAGGCGGATCAAGTATCGTCAATCTTGCTATATGGCCCTCCAGGCTGCGGAAAGACGACGCTCGCTCATATCATCTCCCAAAGGACGCAGGGCGAGTTCGTCAAGCTTAACGCTGTTGACGCGACGGTCAAGGATGTCCGCGAGGTAATCGACCAGGCGCGGTTGAATAAATCGATGTACGGCCGGAAGACGATTCTGTTTCTCGATGAGGTTCATCGGTTCAACAGCTCCCGTCAGGATGCGCTGCTACCGGCGGTTGAGCAGGGAACGATTATTTTCATCGGCGCAACGACGGAGAACCCGTTCCATTACGTTAACGGGGCGCTGCTGTCGCGCTCAACGCTGTTCGAGCTCCATTCGCTAACCCGCGAGGATGCGCTTGAAGCCATGAGAAGAGCGATCGCGGACAAGGAGCGGGGACTCGGCTTCATGGAGCTGCAGGTGGATGATGCGGCATTGGGGCATATCGCCAATATGGCTGGCGGCGATATTCGCCGCGCATTGAATGCCATTGAGCTGGCGGCCGTGACGACGCCGTCGCAGCCGGACGGCTCCGTTCATGTAACGCTTGAGGTGGCCGAGGAGTCCATCCGCAAACCGACCATCCGGGCTGACGAATCTACGCAATACGATGTATTATCGGCTTTTCACAAGAGTGTCAGAGGCTCCAGCGATGCGGCGTTATTCTGGTTTCTATATGCGGTCGAAAGCTTGGGAATGGATCCGATGACGTTCGTTCGCCGCTTGATCGTCGCATGCAGCGAGGATATCGGGCTGGCTAATCCGCAGGCGATGGTACAGGCGGTCACCGCTATGGATGCCTACCATAAGATCGGATGGCCGGAAGCGAAATACAATATTTCGCAGGCGATCTTATTCGCGGTCGAAAGCCCGAAATCGAATGCGACAGCCGTTGCGATCGGGAATGTGATGGACACGATCGGCAGGGTGGGGGCGGTTGAAGTTCCTCATCATCTCCGCGATACTCATTATAGCGGCGCGGAGCGTCTGGGGCATGTCGGATATCAATATCCGCACGATTACCCGGGTCACTATGTAAAGCAAGCTTACCTGCCGGAAAGATTGGCGAAGAAAACATTTTATCATGCGACAAATCAAGGGATGGAAGAAAAAATAAAATTGAACCAAACGCGCCGAAATGGTAAATAACAGCCAGCTTCAGCTTTAAAAGCGAGCACGAGCCAGCAAAAGGTGCATAAAGGCCGACCTTTCTAGAATAAACATAAAATATAACCGAAAAACGGCGATCCTGCTGAAAAACCGAAGTTTGACGCGGACGACCAGATTCGACTACTCTTATATTATAAAGTTTCTTTATAATTTTCTTATCTGGAGGAGGTGCACCTGTCACCGAACAAGTCGTTACTGTCGGCGTTTGGTTGGCAGGGAATCGTTGTTAAGTGACCCGTTACCCATAATCTTGAATGGTTTACTGATTTTGTTCCTTGTGTTTCTGAACGGTTTTTTCGTCGCCGCCGAATTTGCCATGGTGAAAGTAAGAAGCAGCCGAATCGATACGCTCGTTCTGGAAGGGAACCGACGCGCGCGCTTTGCCGCCAACCTGACCAACCATCTGGACGCGTACTTATCCGCGTGTCAGCTTGGCATCACGCTCGCCTCGCTCGGTCTTGGCTGGATCGGTGAGCCTGCGATCGCGAAAGCGATTGAACCTTTGCTTCTAAAGCTGAGCTTCAGCGAAACTCTGATTCATACGGTCGCATTCATTATCGCCTTCTCCATTATTACATTGCTTCATATTGTACTGGGGGAATTGGCACCGAAAACAGTTGCGATACGCAAATCGGAATCGGTTACATTATGGACGGCCATACCGCTCATTATGTTCTACAAAATCATGTATCCGTTCATTTGGTTTCTGAACGGCACCGCCAACAGGTTGTTAAAATTAATAGGTGTTGAACCGGCTTCCGAGCATGATTCGGCACATACGGAGGAAGAAATTCGTATCCTCATGAAAGAAAGCCACGAATCGGGGCTAATCGATAATACGGAATTGACATTGGTCGACAATATATTTAATTTCACGGAGACGAATGCCCGGGAGATCATGATTCCCCGAACCGAGATGAACTGCCTGTATACGAATCTTTCGTTCGAAGAGAATCAGACGATCGCGCTGAATGAAATGCATACCCGCTATCCGATCTGCGAAGGAGACAAGGACAATATAATCGGCTTCGTTCACATTAAGGATATGATGAAGGTGACCGAGGCGCAGGGCGTCCGGGATATCCGCGCGATGATCAGACCGATCACGACGGTTCCGGAGTCCATGCAGATCAGTACGCTGCTCAAGCTTATGCAGAAGAAGAAGACGCAAATCGCCATCTTGATCGATGAATACGGCGGTACTTCCGGACTTGTAACGTTAGAAGACATCATGGAAGAGATTGTCGGCGAAATTCAAGACGAATTCGATGAAGAGCGTCCGGATGTTGAACGCCGGGACGAGACGACTCATTCCGTTAACGGGATGATGCTGATCGAAGAGGTGAACAGCTACTTCGGGCTTGAGATCGAGACGGACGACTACGATACGATCGGCGGTTGGCTGTATTCGCAAATCGAAATTCCGCCATCGCAGAATCAGCGGGTTGCACATCCCGACGGCTTCGAATTTATTATTGAGGAAACGGATCATCTGCGGATCTCCCGAATATTAATTCGCAAACTGGACCATCAGCCGGTGGAACCCGAACCGGAGATTCACGCGGAAACAGGATAGGCCGTATAAATACCAATTCTTCTACAAGCACACCAAGTCGGTGTGCTTGTTTTATTGTGTGGCTCAGCCAACCAAAAACAAGCTTCCTGCCAATAAGGCCGGAAGCTTGTTTGGTGTTAATCGCGTTCTTAAGTGAAATCAACGGCATCGATCGTTCCGCCGCCCAAGCAATCTTCTTCTGCATAGAAGACGACGGCTTGGCCGTGCGTAATGGCTTTCTGAGGCGTGTCGAAGATGACATCGACGGTCGTTCCGTCCTCGCGGAAAGCGATGGTTACGCCTTGATCGGGCTGACGGTACCGGAATTTGGCTGTGCAGCGCAGCGTTCCCTGCGGTTTGACGGGCGAAATCCAATTGACGCCCGTAGCGGTTAGCCCTTTGGAGTACAAGCTGGGATGCTGATCGCCCTGCACGACATACAGCACATTCTCCTTCAAGTCTTTGGAGGCGACGAACCATGGCTCGCCTGTACCCGAGCCGCCGATACCGAGCCCTTGCCGCTGACCGAGCGTATAGTACATGAGCCCGTCATGGCGTCCCTTCGTCTCTCCGGTTGCGATATCAATCATAGGACCAGGCTGCGCGGGCAAATAACCGCTTAGGAAGGTCTTGAAATTACGCTCCCCAATGAAGCAGACGCCGGTGCTGTCTTTCTTCTTCGCTGTCGCCAGACCGGCTTCGTCGGCGAGCCTGCGCACTTCCGGCTTGGGCAAATGCCCGATCGGGAACATCGCCTTGCCGAGCTGGTCTTGATTAAGCGCATGAAGGAAATAGGTCTGGTCCTTATTGCTGTCGACGCCGCGCAGCAGCTTCGTCGTTCCGTCAGCCATACGCTCGACACGGGCATAGTGCCCGGTCGCCAGGTAATCCGCCCCTAGATCCAGCGCCTTCTTGAGGAAATCCCCAAATTTAATTTCCCGGTTGCACATGACGTCCGGATTCGGCGTTCTGCCCCGGCGGTATTCGTCCAGGAAGTAGGCGAATACCTTGTCGTAATACGCTTGCTCGAAATTAACCGTATAGTAGGGGATGCCGATCTGATCGCAGACGCGTCGAACGTCCTCTGCGTCATCTTCCGCCGTACACCGGCCGAATTCATCGGTATCATCCCAGTTCTTCATGAAAATGCCGATCACGTCATAGCCCTGCTGCTTCAATAATAGAGCCGTGACGGAGGAATCGACGCCGCCGGACATGCCGACGACGATACGGGTTGAAGCGTTTGTCGTGCCCATTAGCCTATACACCACCTTGTATCATAACGGAATCGCAAATCTGGCAGGCCGTTAAGGATGGCCCGGAAACCTCGCGTATCCGCAAGTTTCTTTATTGTAGCATAGATAGAACAACTTTTTCATGAAGATGTCAAGCTTTTTTAACCAAACGACGCTTGAATATGTTAACATGTAAGTGATATGGGAATACCATGATTAATGAGTTGACTGCCTGAGGGCATAACTTCAACCTTGTTATAATCAAATGTATGCTTTTCAGAGAAGAGGTGCTTTAGTTGAAGATATCGACCAAAGGGCGATATGGATTAACGATAATGATGGAGCTGTCCACCAAGTTCGGCGAAGGTCCGACTTCGCTCAAGAGCATTGCCGAACGCAATGGACTATCGGAGCATTACTTGGAGCAATTGATCGCACCGCTGCGCAACACGGGGCTTGTTAAGAGTGTCCGAGGCGCTTATGGCGGTTATATTCTATCTCGCGAGCCGGAAACCATTACAGCCGGCGACGTGATCCGGATTCTGGAAGGGCCGATTTCGCCAGTAGATTTCACCGAGGAAGACGATCCTGCCAAGCGTGATTTGTGGCTGCGTATTCGCGATAGCATCGCGCAGGTATTGGACTCTACGACGCTGGCAGATTTAATTTCGTATAAGGACGAAGGCAAGCCCGACTCCTACATGTTCTACATTTAAAGGGCGGAATAGAGATGGTACGTTATTATTTCGACCATGCCGCATCAACCCCGATACATCCCGAAGTGGCACAGACGATGCTGGAAGTATACACCACCGTATCCGGTAATGCTTCCAGCCTGCACAGTTACGGCCGCTCGGCTCGCCAATTATTGAATCAGTCGCGCGATTCGATCGCCAATCGGATCGGCTGCATGTCCTCAGAGCTTATCTTTACCTCCGGAGGAACGGAAAGCGATAATACCGCACTTGTTGGCACAGCCAAAGCAATGAGCAAGCGGGGGAAGACCCATATCATAACATCAGCCGCCGAGCATCACGCGGTATTGCATACTTGCACAGCTTTAATGAATGAAGGCTTTCGATTGACTGTACTGCCCGTCGACGAATACGGAATCGTATCGCCTGGCGATGTAGAAGCGGCCATAGA
The DNA here is from genome assembly GCF_024734895.1 of Paenibacillus spongiae. NCBI lineage: Bacteria > Bacillati > Bacillota > Bacilli > Caryophanales > Paenibacillaceae > Paenibacillus > Paenibacillus spongiae. Next base: position 4,814,919 of record NZ_CP091430.1, on the reverse strand, counting down.
ACCGGACACCGGTCTGATCAGCATTATGTATGCCAACAATGAGACCGGTACGATTCAGCCGATTGCCGAGATTGGAGAAATCGCCCACCGGCACGGGATCCTCTTTCATGTCGATGCCGTTCAGGCATTGGGATCCATTCCAATCGATTTGAAACAATTGCCGGTCGATCTGATGAGCTTCTCCGCGCATAAGCTGAATGGCCCGCAAGGCGTTGGTGCTTTGTATGTTTCCCGCCAGATACCGTTCGAGCCGCTGCTTCACGGCGGCTCCCAAGAACGGAAGAGGCGTGCAGGCACCGAGAATCTTGCGGGTATTGCCGGCTTTGCCAAAGCGATTGAAATTTCTGAGAATTCGATGACGGAGAAGAAACTTTTTTTGGACAAGCTTCGTCTAAAGTGGGTAGAACAAATGAACAGGCTGATGGGTGCCGGACGGATTGTCGTAAACGGCCATCCGAAGATGCAGCTTCCGCACATCGTGAATATGAGCTTTATCGGAATCGATACGGAGACGATGCTCATGAATTTGGATGTGGAAGGCATAGCCGCATCAAGCGGTTCAGCTTGTACAGCCGGTTCGCTTGAGCCTTCTCATGTACTGATTGCGATGGGGATTTCGCAAGAACGGTTGAACTCGGCTGTTAGATTTAGCTTCGGTTTGGGGAATACTTTGGAGGATATCGATCAAGCGGCCAAAAAAGTTGAAACGATTCTAGGCCGTATTCGTAAATAATGCCTAGGAGGCTTCCTCGGAACCGTGATTAAACTTCAGCATTTGATCGGCCTTCCCGTACTGGAAGTTGATGCCGGCAAGCAGGTCGGACATGTGAAGGATGCTTGGTTCGACGAGCATTGGCAGCTGGGAGGCATCGTCCTCGATGCTGGCAGACGGTTTTTGTCCTCGATGAAAACGGTGCTCTGGAACGATGTCCTGATATGCGGGGAAGATGCGATTTTAATTATGAATGAAGCCTCTGTCCGTAAAGCAGAACCCGCAGAAATTCAGCGTTCCTTCCACACGGGGCCTGTCCGCCTTAAAGATTTGCCTGTGATTACGATCGACGGCGAGCAATTAGGCCGCGTATCGGATGTTTATTTTAATGAAATACAGGGTACACAAATAGTAGGTTACGAGCTTACAGACGGATTCATAGCGGATGTGATGGAAGGGCGCAAATGGCTGCCTGTCCCAACCGACCCCGATACCGTCATGCTCGGAGAAAACGCGATTATCGTTCCGGCCGGCAGTGAATGGCTTACGGAGCCGGTCGCCGCTTCTGATTCGGATATAGGGAGAAATGAACCATGAGATGCCCCAATTGCAACTCGAAGGATATCGGCAAAATTGGTTCCCATCAATTTTATTGCTGGGGATGCTTCATTGAACTAACCGTGAACGGTGATAAGATGTCTGTCTTTCAAGTCGAGGAAGACGGGACATTAAGCTCGCTCGACGATTTGTTTTTTGAAGAAGAAGCGCCTCAAGTTCACGCCAACTAATGTGAACGAGGCAGATTCAATCAGGAGGCGGCCCAGAGGGGCCGCCTTTTTGGTTTCTAGGAAGCCTTGCATGCATGGCGGGCGTGGGCACACTTTTCCGCCTCTTAGGGGATGATTCGGACAACTTGTACATATACTGTTACAAAAATGATCCGGCGACCGAGGGCTGCGCCTGGAACGGTAGGTGTAAGAGGAGGCGGGGGAGATGGAACGGTTCACGAATAACCGTTTGTTTATGTTGCTCGTCTATATCATACTCGGGCTGATTGCTCTTTATTTACTGCTTCTCATCAAGCCCATCATTATACAGGTTTACGGGTTTCTGAAAGCAGTACTGGCTCCATTCTTGATCGCTATGATAATCTCCTATGTATTGAATCCGATCGTCAGTTTGTTAGGGGAACGGAAGGTGCCCAGGACAATGGCCGTCCTGCTTATCTATGCCGTATTCTGCGCTTCGCTTACCGTTATCCTGCTCAATGTGATTCCGATGTTTATGGAGCAGCTGGAGGAGCTGAACCACCATATGCCGGACTTAACGATGCGGGCGCAGAGCCTGGTCAACGATTTGAACAACTCCTCATTCCTGCCCGAGAGCATTCGCAGCGGCATCGACAGGTCATTGATGAAATTGGAGAAGCAAGCGTCCGAGGCAATTTTCGATTTTGTCAACAATATCGGGGCGATGCTGAACGTTGTATTCATCGCGTTCATCATACCCTTCCTGGCGTTCTATATTTTGAAGGATTTCAATGTGTTCGAGCGTACGGTTCTTACGTATGTGCCAAGACCGCACCGCAAGCATGCCGTTCGCCTGCTCAAAGATATCGACAATGCGCTGGGGAGTTACATTCGCGGGCAATTTCTGGTATGTGTCATTGTGGGGGGGCTTGCCTATATCGGCTATTTTTTTATCGGCATGCCATATCCCATCCTGCTGGCCGGCGTAGTGGCCATAACGAATATCATTCCGTATCTGGGGCCTTTCTTCGGGGCCGCGCCGGCATTGATCATGGCCTCCACCATCTCGCTGAAAATGATGCTGCTTGTCGTTGTCGTCAATACGCTCTGTCAAATTCTCGAAGGCAACGTTATTTCCCCGCAGGTGGTCGGACGTACGCTGCATATGCATCCGCTCTCGATTATATTTGCGCTGCTTGTCGGCGGCGAGATTGCGGGTATTGTCGGCATGATCCTGGCGGTACCGATCTTCGCGGCCTTGAAGGTGATCATCCAGCATATGTTCGCATATTATGTCAGGCGAAAGACCATTTGACAGTGGCCATGGCAAGCCGATATACTATGAATAATATAGAACTGCGATATCTCTAAATCGTCGATGAAACATAAAGTACGCTATAGCCCGTCAAACAGAGATGGAATTACTTCGCGCGCGCCGCGAACGGCTGGAATAATTCCAATGACGAAGGATAGCGGAAAGCTGGTTTCGGAGTGTGAATAAACTTCACCGGTTGGACCCGTTAACGTCTTTCTTGAGGAGATTGCCGCATATCGTCAGCCGATTGATGGGTTATGCTGACGCTTGGGCAATAACTAGGGTGGTACCGCGAATCGATTCGTCCCTGTATATGCAGGGGCGTTTTTTGTTTTTCTAATTCAGAATGAATGAAAGGAAAATCTTTCGTTAATTCCGTATCGAAACCAATGGAGGCGTTTAACTATGAAGGCAAGTGAAATCCGTTCCAAATGGCTCGCGTTCTTCGAAAGCAAAGGACATCATGTTGAACCGAGCGCATCACTCGTACCGCACAATGATCCGTCCCTGCTGTGGATCAATGCCGGCATGGCTCCGCTGAAGTCTTATTTCGACGGAAGAGTAATTCCGGACAATCCGCGGATCGTCAATTCCCAGAAGTGCATCCGCACGAATGATATCGAGAATGTCGGCAAAACGCGCCGTCACCACACGTTCTTTGAAATGCTAGGCAACTTCTCGATCGGCGATTACTTCAAGGAAGAAACGATTTCTTGGGCATGGGAGTTTCTTACAAGTCCGCAATGGATCGGCTTCGATCCGGAGCGTCTGTCCGTAACGGTATACCCGGAGGACGAGGAAGCCTACCGCTATTGGAATGAAGTCATCGGATTGCCTGCCGAGCGAATCTACAAGCTCGATGAGAACTTCTGGGATATCGGCGAAGGCCCGTGCGGACCGTGTACAGAGATCTTCTATGACCGGGGCGACAAGTATGGCGATCTGTCCGATCCCGAATGCTGGCCGGGCGGCGAGAACGAGCGGTTTCTGGAAGTATGGAATCTCGTGTTCTCGCAATTCAATCATAATAAAGACGGCAGCTATACGCCGCTTCCGAATAAAAATATCGATACAGGCGCAGGACTGGAGCGGTTCGCATCGATCCTGCAGGATGTGCCGTCCAACTTCGATACCGACCTGTTCCGTCCGATCATTGACCGGACCTGCGAGATTGCCGGCGTTCGCTATCAAGAGAACCCGGACCACGACGTTGCTTTGAAAGTCATTGCCGACCATATCCGAACGGTTGCATTCGCAGTTGGAGACGGCGTTCTGCCTTCGAACGAAGGACGGGGCTACGTCATCCGCAGGCTGCTCCGCCGCGCAGTCCGTTATGGCAAGACGCTTGGCGTGGACCGTCCGTTCCTCAATGAACTGGTACAGGTCGTAGGCAGCATTATGGGGGTTTACTATTCCGAGGTTGTCGACAAGCGCGAGTTTATCGAGAAGGTTATCCTTTCGGAAGAGGAGCGTTTCCATGAGACGCTGTCCGACGGGCTATCGTTGTTGTCCGAGCTGGTAAAGGCCGCCGAGACTGCGGGCATTCGCGAAATTAACGGGCAGGATGCATTCAAGCTGTATGACACGTACGGCTTCCCGTTCGACTTAACGGAAGACTATGCGACCGAGCAGGGAATGACCGTTGACCGTGCAGGCTTCGATGCCGCTATGGAAGAGCAGCGCGAACGTGCGCGCGCCGCTCGGCAGGATACGGGCAGCATGAATGTACAAGGCGGGGCGCTGTCCGAGCTGACGGAGAATTCGGAGTTTATCGGTTATCAAGAACTCGTCAATGAAGATGCCAAGGTATTGGCGATCGTCAATGGGTCCGACTTGGTGGAGTCTGCAGAAGCAGGCAGCCGCGTTCTAGTGATGCTTGACCGGACGCCATTCTACGCGGAGAGCGGCGGACAAATCGGCGACCGCGGTACGATCTCGGGCAATGGATTCACCTTAACGGTCGAGGATGTTACGAAAGCGCCGCATGGCCAGCCGGTCCATCATGCTGTCGTATCCAGCGGAATCGTCCGTACCGGGGACAGCGTGCGCGCTGCGGTTCTTGCCGAGACGCGCGAAGCGATTATTAAGAACCACACCGCAACGCATCTGCTCCACCGCGCATTGAAAGATGTCCTTGGGGAGCATGTCAACCAGGCGGGCTCACTGGTCGAGCCGGACCGTCTGCGGTTTGACTTCTCGCACTTTGGCAGCATTACGCCGGAAGAGCTCGCTGACATCGAACGCCGCGTGAACGAGCAAATTTGGCTCGGTACGCCGCTTCAGATCGATTACAAGTCGCTGGCCGAAGCGAAAGAGATGGGGGCGATGGCGCTCTTCGGAGAGAAGTATGGCGATGTGGTGCGCGTCGTCCGTATCGGCGAGTACAGCTTGGAGCTGTGCGGCGGCTGCCATGTAGCCAATACGGCTCAAATCGGATTATTCAAGCTGATCGGCGAGAGCGGAATCGGTTCGGGTGTTCGCCGTATCGAAGCTGTAACAGGGCGGGGCGCTTACGAGTATGTGGAGAGCCAGCTGGATCTGCTTAAGCAGGCTGCGGGCATGCTGAAGTCGAACACAGCCGATGTGCCGAAACGGATCGAGGCCTTGTTCGCCCAGACCAAGGAGCTGAGCCGAGAGAACGATTCCTTGCAAAGCAAGTTGAGCCGGATCGAGGCGGGCTCGCTGGAAACGAAGGCGAAGACTGCAGGCGGCGTTACGGTATTGGCAGCACGTGTTAGCGCGCCGACTATGGATGCGCTGCGCGGCATTGTCGACGAGCTGAAGACGAAGCTCCCTGAAGCGGTCATCATCCTTGGCGCGCCTGCTGAGGATAAAGTGAATTTGGTTGCGTCTGTGTCACAGGCGCTTGTGAAGCAAGGCTTTAATGCAGGCAAAATCGTCAAGGAAGCAGCGGCGGTTTGCGGCGGAGGCGGTGGCGGACGCCCCGATATGGCGCAAGCGGGCGGTAAAGATCCGTCAAAATTGGATGAAGCGCTGAGAATTGCGGAAGAACTGGTTCTAACCCAGGCAAATGTGATATGATAAGAATATTAATGGGCTGTTAAGCGGCTTGGAAAGTGAGGTGCTGGCGATGAGTTCCATGGACAAGACGATGAAATTCGACGTAAAGGCGGAAGGGCTTGAAACTTCTTCGAAAGAGATTATTCTCTCGGTATACGACGCATTGCAGGAGAAGGACTACAATCCGATCAACCAGATCGTCGGTTATTTGCTGTCCGGAGACCCCGCATACATTCCGCGGCATAACAATGCCAGAAGTTTAATTCGCAGAAAAGAGCGTGACGAGCTGATTGAAGAGCTCGTTCGGTCCTATTTGAGTCAGCACCGCCAATAATTGAAGCAGTAAAGAAATGGGGCCGAAAACACGTATGCGCGTCATGGGGCTGGACTACGGCGACCGCAGAATCGGCGTTGCCGTCAGTGATGCCTTCGGCTGGACGGCACAAGGTGTCGGCATCGTCGAGAAGCGGCGCGATGGCAGCGAGATGGAAACCTTCGCAAAGCTGTTACAAGAACATGAAGTAAGCGAGATCGTGGTCGGATTACCGAAGAACATGAATGGTACCATCGGTCCGCGTGGCGAAATTTGCATCGCATTCGCACAAGATTTGCAGCAAAAGCTAAATGTACCCGTTCACCTTTGGGATGAACGACTGACAACGGTAGCCGCAGAGCGTACCTTGCTGGAGGCAGATGTCAGCCGTAAGAAGCGAAAGCAGGTCGTGGACAAAATGGCGGCAACGCTCATTTTGCAAAATTATCTCGATTCTAAAACGAAAAGGTGAGGGTAACGATGACAAAGGACGACATGCAATACGAAGAGCCGGAAATCATCTATATTCCGGATGAGGACGGCAATGAGGAAGAGTTCGAGGTAGTCATGAAGTTTGAGGTAGACGGTTCCGATCAGAAATATATGATGGTCGTTCCGCTTTCGGAATCCGAGGACGATGAAGCCGATGAGGTCTATGCTTTCCGTTATGAAGAGGACGGAGACGACCTGAAGCTTTATACGATCGAAGACGAGGAAGAATGGAATATGGTCGAAGAGACGTTCAATACGCTTCTCGGCGAAATTGACGAGGAGAAAGACTGATTACTGCGGAAATGAAAGGGGCGCCTTGCGTGTCTACAGTGCAGCGAATTACCGTCTTGCAGGATGTATTCGGCCAAGAGGTCGAATTAATCGGAGAAGATGGCGGCACGGAACCATTTCAAATCGTCGCTGAGTTTCAGCTTGGAGAACGGGCCTACGCAGGACTGCAATCCGCACGTATGCGCAAGGAAGATGAGGTGGCTTTCTTCCGTATCGTGACCTCGGACCAATCCGAGCCGGAGCTTGAATCCATCGAAGATGAAGATGAATGGGAATCAGTCGCGGAAGCTTACGACGATCTGCTGTTTATAAGCGACGAAAGACCTTAAACGGCACGGTTTCATGAATAGTAAGAAGGAGGGCGGTGCAAACCGCCCTTTTTTCAGCGTTATAACCTGTTTGAGTTTAACAGAAATACTGTTGCTGCTTGATGAGCATGGCATATGTTGGTTGAAACGGAGGATTGGCGTTGAATTATAAAGAGAGGCAGCCGGGTGAAGGGAAGCCGGTCAAGAAGAAGCGCAATGCAGCACCGAGTCGAGCGGTCATTACACTATGGGTCATCGTCTCGATCCTTTCCGTCATGGTACTCATCGTAGGCGGTGCTGCATTCTATATTTGGAACGGCTTACGACCGACATCTGCGGGTGAAGTCAAGCAAGTGGAGCTGAAGCAAGGGATGTCGCCGTTCAAGTTTGCCGAAGTTCTCGAGAATGAAGGTATCATTCGCGATTCATTCCTGTTCAAATACTATTTGCGCCTGAAGGATGAAGGACCGCGCTTCCAGGCCGGTGTCTATGAATTGAAACCGGGCATGGATAAGACAGCTATTATAAATAAGCTGAACGCCGGCGAAACGTTGAAGGAAGAAACGATACGCTTCACCATTCCGGAAGGATATACGGTGGAACAGATTGCCGATACACTTAGCAAAGCGGGCATCGTTGACCGCGATTCCTTCCTGAAGCTGGCGAACTCGGATAAGACGTGGGGCGATGCGGAAGCGGTCCGGTCGATTCCGAAGAATAACAAACAAATCAAGCATCGTCTGGAAGGCTACATGTTCCCGGAAACGTATGAATTAGAGAAGGGCAGCACGCCGGAAATGATTATCGAGCGGATGCTGAAGGAGCTGGACCGCAAGCTGAACACGCTTCCTGAGAACTGGGATGATACGCTTGCCGATCTGAACATCGATTTTCATCAGCTCATGACGATCGCCTCGTTGGTGGAACGCGAGGTTGTTGTGGACGAAGAACGGCCGATCGTTGCCGGCATCATCTACAACCGTTTGGCGAAGAAGATGCCGCTGCAAATCGACGCGACCGTTCAATACTCGTTGGACAAGCCCAAGGAGCGTTTGTTTGAGAAAGACCTGCTCGTGGACAGCCCCTACAATACGTATCAAATCAAGGGTCTCCCGCCAGGGCCGATTGCTTCGCCGAGCATGAAATCGATTGAAGCGGCTCTCTTTCCGGAGAAGACGGATTATCTGTATTATGTGACCAAGAAAGACGGCAGCAACAAGCATCTGTTCGCCCGTACACTAAAGGAGCATAATAAAAATATTCGCAATAGCAAAGAATCCTCGCAATAGAGGCATTCAACATGAGACAAGCCTGGATCCTGAAACGGTTCCGGGCTTGTTTTGTTTTTTTTTTGCGAGGCACGAAATAGGCTTGACTGAGAAGTCAAACCCGCTTGCCGCTTCCAAGGGGTTCTCCGGACCTATCCGATATATCGGTCTAATGGCCTGAAGGAGGTTTTTTTTCTGGAACTAATTCTGCATTTGTTCTAACTTTATTGTCTTAAACCGCCGATATACGAGATAGGCGATGAAATGGCATTTGTGTACAAAGACTCATAGAAAATAGGAGGCTTCGTAATTTTGAATGGCTGAAATGGATTTGACGGGGGATCGGGGCTGCATATCGCCGCAATCAAGCTGTAATAGGATGTAAGATCAACATAATATATAAGATTAAAATACCAGGTGGTGTTCCGCGATGAAATCGAAAGAAAAGAAAAAAGTCAAATCGAAAGCAGAAAGCATGAAAAGTGTAAGCGCGTTCTACAAGTCGACACGCAATGGGATTAACATAAGCAGTCCCATGAAATCCGTCGGAGTGAAGCTGTTCTTCATTATTTTCTCCGCCATATTGCTGTGTGTGCTTGTTGTAGGTTTATCTTCCTATTCGACGTCGAAATCGATTATTAAGAAAAAGGTTTCGGAATTCAGTACAGTCGCTCTTGGGCAATCGACCGGAAAGCTTGATCTGATGTTTCAGAATTATGAAGACCTGTCCATGCAGATGATGCTGGATAAATCCTTACAGGCTCAGATGCAGGTCGTCATGAACTCAACGGATGAATATACCAAATTCGAAGCTGTACGCAAAATTACGGACAGCCTTATGATGTACATAATGGGTAACCAGACGGTAGCCAGCGTCAATCTGATTCCTCTCCAGGAGGGGAAGCCTACGATCGCGAATGGAACGTCGATCGAGAATGCGCAACAAACCGATTGGTTCAAGCAAGTCGTAGAGCAGGATGGCCGGGTCCTGTGGATCCCTGTTCAGCCCAAAGGATTGAGTAACTCGGGTGCTCCAACATTCGCGCTTTCGCGTCTTATTAAGAACACCTCGACCAACGAAGGCAACTTTGTCCTTGCCTTGGAAATTCATTTGAAGCAGTTAACAAGCCAGCTCGAGGACCTTAATATCGGCGAAGGCAGCAAAATCACGATCATCGATTCGGATAATAAAATTGTTTACGATACAGATCTGGAGCATGTAGGCAAACCTGCCGAGGTAACCCTTCCGAAATTCGATAAGAAGAAGACGAAGGACGCTTTCGAAGCCACCGACAATGCTGGCGAGGACGTACTAGCCATCTATAATAACTTCGATTCGATGAATTGGCGCTTGTTGGGGGCGGTTCCGGTTCACGAGCTGGTGAAGGATGCGGGCAGAATTCAAGGCATGACGTGGATCATAGCCGGTCTTGCAGCGCTTCTGGCTATCGGTATCGGGATCTTCGTCATTCGCATGGTGGCAATACCGCTCGTTAAGCTTCGCAACCTGATGAATGAAGGGGAACAAGGCAACCTGTCGGTACGCTCCGACTTCAAGGGCAAAGACGAGATCGGCCAGTTATCGCAAAGCTTCAATCAAATGATGACTCAGATTACGGAGCTTGTGAATCAAACGAACCAGTCCGCCCAGGATGTGCTTAATACGGCAGGCGATCTGGCGGATGCTTCGAAGAAAACCGCGATATCCGCGAAGGAAATCGCCGTTGCGACGGAAGAGATCGCTAACGGCGCAACAAGTCTGGCGGTTGAAGCGGAGAAGGGAAGCGATTTGACCGGCGATATGGGGCAGCAGATGAATCAAGTAATGAGCGCCAATGGTCAAATGGGTTCGGCAGCGATGGAAGTGGAGATGGCAAGTCAGCAGGGTACGTCCTACATGAATATTCTTATTGAGAAGACGGGACTAACCGAAGAAATGATCCGCTCCATGGTCGAGAAGGTCGACCGTCTGAAAGAAAGCACCCGATCCATCCGCAAAATTCTGGATATGCTGAACAATATTTCGAAGCAGACGAATATACTTTCTCTCAATGCAACGATTGAGGCGGCTCGTGCGGGCACGGCTGGCAAGGGCTTCATGGTAGTCGCCGATGAAATTCGGAAACTAGCCGATCAATCCAGGCAGTCGATTGATATCGTCGGCCAAATTACGGAGACCATTCAAAAAGAGATCGACGAAACCGTCCAAGTATTGTCGAATGCTTACCCGATCTTCCAGGAGCAGATCGGTTCAGTGAAAGAAGCGAACCAAATTTTCTTGACGGTTCAAAGCCAGATGGGCGAGTTCGTGCAGCGTCTGCAATCCGTTACGGAGTCCATTACGGTCCTGGAGCATTCCCAAGTCGTATTGTCTGAAGCGATGGGCAACGTAAGCGCAGTTGCGGAAGAATCGTCTGCAACCTCGGAAGAAGTCGCGTCGCTGAGCAATGAACAAACGAATATCAGTGAAGGACTGGTCAAGCTTTCGGATAAGCTGGAGACGGTATCGAAGGAATTGAAAGAATCGTTGTCGAGGTTCAGAACCTCATAGGTGGCATAAACAAGGGGGCTGTACGAGCCGAGAGTCGAACATGACTTGAGGCGCCGTTCAGCCCCCTTTAAATAAGGGGAATAAGAAAGAGGCGGATTCCTAAGAATCCGCCTCTTCAATAGGGTTGGAACGGTTAATCCCGGTTCTGCGTGAAGATCATAATATACTTGACGAGCTCCAGCAGGGAGATCAATGCGGCTGCGACGTAAGTAAGCGCGGCAGCATTGAGCACCTTGGCGACCCCGCGTTCTTCCTCATTGGCGATAAAGCCCTCTGCAACCATAATGTCACGTGCGCGATTACTTGCATTGAATTCGACCGGCAGGGTAACCAATTGAAACGCGACTGCCGCGGAGAAGAAGATAATCCCTAGTCCGATCAGCCCTGTAAAGTTAAACAGGAAGCCGGCGATCAACAGGAAAGGAGCGAAACCGGAAGCGAAATTAACGACCGGGAACATCCTGTGGCGCAGCGCTAACATCGGATAATGCACGCTGTGCTGGATTGCATGGCCAACCTCATGACAAGCGACGGAGATGGCCGAGATCGAGCTTTCGTAGTACACGCTCTCGGAGAGCCTTACCGTACGATGAATCGGATCGTAGTGGTCGCTGAGCGTACCAGGCACCGGCTCGACGGGCACATCGTGCAGACCGTTATTATCTAGCATGCGTCTTGCGGCCTGATAGCCGGTTAATCCGCTTGCGACCGGTACGTCGGACCATCGGTTGAAGGTACCCCGCACCCGGAATTGAGCCCAGATCGAGAGGCCGAAGGCGATGATAATCAAGAAGTCCATCGGGTGAAAAAACATGGTCGTTCCCTCCATTAATAGTTGCAGTTTGTAAGTGACTTACATGAGTCCGCCCTTGTTGAGCAGGAGCATTAAAGCTTCAACGCAGGCTGCGGTTTGGGGTACAAGCCGCTTGAACATCATCTTGGCTTGCTTGGGCTTTAGTTGGCTGAGAACAGGCTCAAGCTCTTTGACTTCGCGCTGAAGTCGTTCCAAGTGGAGCTCAAGGTCCGTCAGCTTACTGGACACATGCTCTTCCGAAGAAATCTTCTCCCATTCTTCAAGGCTTGTTCTGATTTCTTCAAGCGAGTATTTGTCCTTCTTCATTTGTACAATACGTTGCAAACGCAGCAAGGTTTCGTCGCTGTATAAGCGGTAATTTTTGGCTGAGCGGCTGTCAGGCGCAATCAGGCCGATTGAGGTATAAAAGTCGATGGTGCGCGGGCTGACCTCAGCTAGCTTCGATAGCTCGCCGATACGGTATAATTTTTTTTCTGCCAACCTCTTTCACCCTCTCTCCATATCTAAAAAAACAGTGCGGTTTTTTCTCTATATATATGATAACTAATAACGAAGCATACAGTCAAACGTTATGCTTTTAATTTTTATTCCGGCAATAAACCTGACATGGATTGTTCTGATTAGGCTGCGAAATGAATAAGATATGGGGGGCGGATTGGATAAAACACGATCAATAATCTGACATGACATCGGTTTTTAAAGTATAATAGTGCAAAAACTTAACAATAGAGTCCATTCCATTATTCAATGTTAGATATTTTTGTAAAAAACCCTTCATTTCAACTTGTCAAAGGAAGAACTACTGAATATAATGACATTAAGTCTTTCGTATAATGTAATGAAACATAACATTAAGGGAGTGGTCTCAATGGTCAGAAAGCTTGTGCTATCCTGTATTGTATTATCATTGATATTTCCGGCAATGTCATTCGCGGATCCATCTGCAACAACGCTTGACATGGGGTTAAACGCATTATGGATTCTGGTCTCCTTCATATTGGTGTTGCTTATGCAAGGCGGATTTATTCTTCTCGAAGCCGGATCCACCCGAATGAAGAATGCAGGGCATGTGGCAGGAAAGACCATTTTCACTGTGGGTCTAGGTTCCTTGGTTTATTGGGCCGTCGGATACGGCATTACGTTCGGCGGCGAAAATGCGGAGGCCGCTATGAATAAGGTCATTGGCTGGGGCAGCTTCTTCTTTGAACCGGCGATGACCGCATTGGAAGGCGAGAGCTACCCTTCGACGATTTACTTCCTGTTCCAGCTTGCTTTCGCCATGATCGCGCTCAGCATCGCATGGGGCGGGTTCGCGGAACGAGCGAAGCTATCCTCTTACCTGGTATTTACATTATTGTTCACCTCGGTCATTTACCCGGTTATCGCACACTGGATTTGGGGCGGCGGCTGGCTCGCGGAAGACGGCGCGCAGGATTACGCCGGTTCTACGGTGGTTCACTTGACGGGTGCTCTGGCAGCATTCGCAGCGACCGTTCTGCTCAAGCCTCGTATCGGTAAATTTAACAAAGACGGCTCCGCTAACGAAATTCTGGGTCATAACCAAGTATTCAGCGCCCTGTCGGTACTGCTGCTGTGGGTAGGCTGGTTTGGTTTCAATGCAGGGAGCGCAGTAAGCGTCGGCGATGGATTCTTCGGTTATGTTGCTTTCAATACCCAGCTGGGCGCTGCAGCGGGCGCTGTCGCGGCCCTTCTGATCTCGTGGCTTGTATCCGGGAAAGCGGACATTACGGCAACGCTGAACGGCGGTCTTGCCGGCCTGGTAGCAATCACGGCCTCCTGTGCCTTCGTCGATCCATGGGCTGCGGTCGTAATCGGTCTTGTTGCAGGCGTCCTGGTATTCTATTGTGTCAAATTTTTCGAAAAAATGAAAATCGACGATCCGATCTATGCATTATCGGTTCACGGCGCAGCCGGGATCTGGGGGACGCTTGCCAACGGCATCTTCGCCACGCAAGTGCTGGCGGATAAAGTAGGCGTCGGGCAAGGCGGCCTTATCGATACGGGCAGCTGGCATCAGCTGTGGGTGCAATTCGAATCTGTCGTCGTGTGCGGGGCATACGTGCTTGCGGCTTCCTTCCTTATTCTAGGCGTCATGAAGGCCGTTATGGGCTTCAGGGTAACGGAAGAACAAGAAATTATCGGTCTTGACCTGTCCGAGCACGGTACATTCGGCTACCCGGAGCAAATGAAAAAAGCCCAACAAAACCTCTAATTCCATGATAAAATCATAACTAGATTTTCTAGGGGACGGAGGGGAGGGCGCATGAGCGATCCGGTCTACACGCACCTGCTGGCACTGATCGGCACCGCCGGTGATCTGAAGACGCTGCGCGGCTTGCGGGATCAAATCCAGAGACAAATGGAAGCTCGGCTCACCGAACGCCCTGTCGAACAATTATATTTCAATCTGAATGGAATGCATGATGCGCTGATCGGGCGTGTCATCGTTCTTGCAGAAGCGGAGATGGCACGGTCGGGGAACGGTCCCCCACCCGTGCCATATGCATATCTATTGTTCGGCAGCGGAGGCAGGGAAGAGCAGACTTTATCGAGCGACCAGGATAGCGGACTACTCTATGGAGACCCGAAGGATGAGTCGGAGAAAGAAGCGGTATCGGCCTATTTCGAATCTTTCGCCGTTATTGTTGTCGACCTGATAAAGCAGTTGGGCTATCCGCCCTGCGATGGGGGCGTTATGAGTACGAATTCGGAGTGGAGGCTGTCCCTGTCAGAGTGGAAGGCGAAGTTAAACGGCTGGTTCGAGGATCCCGATTGGGAGCGCGTTCGTTATTTATTGATTGTGGCCGACGGACGCTGCGTCTATGGCGATCCGATGCTGATGAGATCGTTCCAGGATTTTTTTTTCTCCGATATGCTTCAGAATCCTGTTATCGTCAAGCATATGCGCAGCAATACGATGCGGCATAAAGTGCTGATCGGGGTGTTCGGCCAGCTGTTGAGAGAGGAATATGGACAAGATGCCGGCAGCCTGGACATTAAATACGGCGCCTATATTCCGATGGTGAATGCCGTTAGGATGATGGCCTTGCAATCGGGTATTCGAGAGTCGTCGACACTGGAGCGGATTAGCGGCTTGGTTCGCAATGAAAAGCTGTCAGCCGGTGAAGGGGCAGAGATTGCCGAAGCCTTCCGATTGTTCTTGAGGCTTCGTCTCATGACAACTGAGCGTTCGGTTGACGGCTTGCTGTCGAACAACGGCAAGCTGGCCGGCGGCAGGATGAGCAAAGAGCTGATCGATGAGCTGAAGAGCGGCTTGCGGATTGGAAAAAGACTGGAGCGGCGCGTGAATAAATAATCCACATGAACCTTTAAGGCAAGGCGGAGGGGAAGACCATGAAGCAGCAAAGAGGCGTCGGTCGGATGTGGCATCTATACAAGATGGGCGGTATAACGCCGGCTGTTGCATCGATGCTAGGAGCGCAGAACGCTCAGCAGATGGCGTTTATCCGGTCCATGTCGAAGGAACAGCGCAAGCAACCCGTCATGGATCAACCGCTGCGCGAGATGGAGGTCGTCGTGTTCGATCTGGAGACGACAGGCTTCTATCCGCTGAATGGCGATGAAATTCTGTCGGTAGGCGCGGTTGTGTTGAAGGGGGAAGAGCTTCAAGAAAGCCGCAGCTTCTATAGTCTTGTAAATCCGAAACGGCGCGTGCCCAAGCATATTACCGACTTGACCGGAATTACGAATGAAATGGCGGAGAATGGATCGGAGCTGATGCAGGTGCTCCATGACTTCATGGAATTTATCGACAGGCGTATGCTGATCGCACACGCCAGCGGCCATGACAAGCAGTTTCTTAACGCTGCGCTATGGCGCACATCGAAGATCAACTTGACTCATCGTGTCCTCGATACGATGATGGTCGCCAAGTGGCTGGATCCCAATCGTGATAATGGATATGGCTTGGACGAGCTGCTGACGGGTGCCGGCATCGAGATTACGAAGCGCCATCATGCGCTGGAGGACTCAATCATGACGGCGAAGCTCTGGCTGCATTATTTGAAGAAGATAATGGAGCGTAACATTGTGACCCTGGGCGATCTATACGCTTACCTGAGCAAACATTAGCGGGACAAACGAATTGCCGCTTACTTGGTAAGCCTGAATATGGGGCTGATCCGGGTCTGCCAGCGATACGATCCAATAAGTCATTGCGGTGGAATACCGGATGCCGGCTATATCGGCAGAGGACGGTACAGGCGGTGCTAAAGGATGGGAATGATAAAAACCGACAAGCGTTTGTCGGTTTTTCAGCATGGAGAAATAAGCGCCGATCCATTCCCGTGGCTCGAACGAGAAGACATGCGCTTTCTCTTGTGCCGCGTTGCGAATGGGATAGACGGTATCGATCCGGACAGCGCCATGAGAGAGGGAGTCGGAATGGCTGCTTGCCAATACCCCGCATGCTTCATCCGGCAGGGCGTCTGTACAGATTCGAATAAGCTTGCGATATGCAGGTTCATCGATCTCGGCACGAAGAAGAAGCAGGTGATTAGCATTATTCTGATCATTATCCAGCATTCGGTGAATCCCGCCTTCGCCGTCGTTTTATCACTACATCAACTATATACGACGGCGAAGGAGCGGGGCAAGCCAGATCAGCCCGTGTCCCCGGCTTTCTTCGGCGGATGCACGAACAGGGCGACAAGCGCGAGCGCTGCGAAAGAAAGTCCGGCTACGACAAAGTAGAGCAGCATATCGGAACGACCCGCGAGCCAACCGAACAGAGGCGGGCCGAAAGCGACGCCGAAAAAACGCAGGCTGCTGTACAGCGATGTAATCATGCCGCGATGCGCGCGGTCGACTGCACCGGTGATGAGTGTATTCAAGCAAGGCAGCAGCAGGCCTGTACCCACGCTGCTCAAGGTGACAAATCCGATGAGCGCGTACAAATTTCGGTAGAGGAGTGCCGCGGCTACGAGGGAGGCGCCCATCAAGGCCAGTCCAATGACCATAAGGCGGCGCATCAAGACGCCGTTGTTCTTAATATGTCGGCCCGTCATGTATGCTGTAACGACCAAGCCCAATAACGGGATGGCGAGAACGCCTCCCTTGGCTACGCCGTCAATGTTATAAGGCGCCTTCTCCAAGACGTCGGACAGTCGGAACAAGACGCCGAAGAGAATGAACAATCCAAGGGAGCCGGCCAAAAATGAAGAGATCAGCCATCGGCCTTTCTCCCGAAACAGCTTGACGATATCGGCGACATATTGCTTAACGGACGTGTTCTGCTTCTCCTTCTCCGGTTCTTTGATTAGAAACACCATCGCGAAGAAGGAACCGGCACAGAAGACGGGAAAAGCAAACAAAGGCGCGTACCAGACAATCAAGGCAAGCAGTGATCCGATAATCGGGCTAATTACCTTGCCGGCGCCGTTCGACGCCTCGATCAGACCGAGTGCTTCGCTCTCGGCGCCGTCCTTATACTTGTCGCCGACCAAAGCCATTGCAATCGGCGACGTACCGGCGGCACCGATACCTTGGAGGGCGCGCGATGCGATCAGAAGGCTATAGGAGTTCATAAGTGCGCCTATACCCGCCGCGATTCCGGCAATTCCGTACAAAGCGAGGGAAGGCAGTATGACCGCCTTCCGCGAGAAGCGGTCCGACAAATATCCGGAAATGGGGATCACGATTCCCGCTGCGACCGAGAACAGGGTGATTACCATGCTCGCCTGAAACCCGGAGATGCCCATCCTGCGCTCCATTTCCGGCAGAATGGGCACAAGCATGGAATTGCCCAGCACGAGGACAAGCGGTACGCTTGCGAGCGCGATGTATTCACGCCATTTTGCGCCGCCCCCTGCTTTCTTCTTGCTTGATTGATCATTCGTGCTTTGCGTCCGGAGCTTGGCGGGCCCCGCCATTCCGAAGCCTTTTTTCGTTTTTTCCATTGTCGTTGAGCTCCCATGTCGGTATTGACGTATAGAAGTAATGTGCCCTCCGGCTTGAGCTTCCATTCTCCGGATGGTAACATGGGGAGGAATGATATGCATTTAATCACAAGAACCATGAGAATAATGGACGGAAAGAAGGCACGACGTGAAACGCACACTCGTATTGTTGGGGGTCATCCTTGTATTGGCATTGGCGGCGGTCTATCAGAATAAAGGGAAGTCTGACGAAGCAATAACGGCATCCACCGAGATGAAGCCGAAGCCGGGCTTTGTCGCCCCGACGCTCAATCTCCCGGACTTGGACGACCAGAAGGTCCCCGTTGCCGGTAAACGGGATCAGCTGCTGCTTATAAACTTCTGGGCATCCTGGTGCGGCCCTTGCGAGCTCGAAGCACCGGATCTGCAGGAGCTGTCGGAGGAATATAAAGCAGACATGGTGCTGTTAGGCATCAACGCGACAAGCTATGATAAAGAACGGCAGGCAAGGGAGTTCGTCGAGGAGTACAAATTCACGTTCCCGATTCTGATGGATCGTGACGGCAAGGCAACGGATCTGTACAAGATAACGACCTTTCCGACAAGCTTGCTCGTCGACCGCGACGGCATCGTGCGCGAGAGGGTCGTAGGCGTTATTTCGAAGAAGGAATGGCAGAGTAAGATTGAGAAGTGGATTAAGGTCCAGAAGTGATCGTCCATTAAACATTGTCACAACAATAACGCCACGCTGCTAGCATAAGCGCTAGTGTGCGTGGCGTTATTGTTATGCGAGACGATTCAATGATTAACAAGTCCTAGCCGTTCGCGCGGCTCATCTTGCGAGAAAACCGGTGTCATGCCCAGCAGCGCATAGCGGATACTGTCGACAAGCGCTTCCCAGCTTGCTTCGATGACGTTGCTCGATACGCCGACCGTGCTCCAGGTGTTATTGAAGTCTGTCGACTCAATGAGAACGCGGACTTTGCCGGCTGTGGCATCCTTCTCGTCAATGACGCGGACTTTATAGTCGGATAGATGGATGTCGTTGATTTTTGGATAGAATTGTACAAGAGCCTTCCGCAGGGCATTGTCCAGCGCATTGACAGGACCGTTGCCCTCAGCGGCCGTATAGACGGATTGTCCGTCGACATTCACTTTCACGATCGCCTCGGAATTCATATGGCCGTTATGCTTCTCTACTAACATCTTAAAGGACTCGAGCTTGAAAATATCTTTCACATTCCCGAAGGCATCCCTTAGAAGCAGCTCTAGCGATGCATCTGCTCCTTCGAATTGATAGCCTTGATGCTCAAGCTCCTTGATCCGTTCCATGATCGCCTTCGTTTTCTCGTTGTTGGCGTTAATATCGAGCCCAAGCTCCTGCGCCTTGGAGATGATGTTGCTCTGGCCGGCAAGCTCGGAAACGAGAATCCGCTGCTTGTTCCCGACAAGCTCGGGGCGAATATGCTCGTATGTCTTGGAGTCCTTCATGATGGCCGATACGTGAATGCCGCCCTTATGGGCGAATGCGGCGTTGCCCACGTATGGTTGTCCGACCGGCATATGGACATTGGCGATTTCGCTGATATAGCGGGCCGTGCCGGTGAGGGCTTGCAGCTGTTCGTCGCTGACGCAGCGGTAATCCATCTTTAATTGAAGCGTCGGAAGAATCGAGCATAGATTAGCATTGCCGCAGCGCTCCCCGTAGCCGTTGATCGTGCCCTGCACCTGTCTTACGCCGGCTCCGACAGCCGCGAGGGTGTTGGCAACCGCAAGCTCGCAGTCATTATGCGTATGAATGCCCAGCGGTGCGGTAAGCTCGGCGCGTACGCGGGATATGATCTCATGAATTTCAGTCGGGAGCGTCCCGCCGTTCGTATCGCAGAGCACGATCCAATCCGCGCCGGCTTCCTGCGCTTGACGAAGCACAGCAAGGGCGTATTCGGGATTATGCTTATAGCCATCGAAGAAATGCTCCGCGTCGAAGATGGCTTCAACGCCGCTGCGTTTCAGGAATGCGAACGAATCGTAGATCATCGACAGATTCTCTTCGAGCGTCGTCTGAAGAGCGGTATGGACATGGAAGTCCCATGACTTCCCGACCAGCGTCGCGGCCGGAACGCCGGATTCCACGATTCGAAGAAGACTGGAGTCCTGCTCCGCGGTACTGTTCTTTCTTCTTGTGCTGCCGAACGCCGTGATCTTGGCATTGAGCTTCAGCCCTTTGACACGCTGAAAAAATTCGATGTCCTTGCTGTTGCTGCCTGGATTGCCGCCTTCAATATAATGTACGCCAAGAGCGTCGAGCTTCTGGGCGATTTTTAGCTTATCGTCGGCCGAGAGGCTGATTCCTTCGCCCTGCGTCCCATCCCGTAGCGTCGTGTCAAAAATAGAAATTATGTTCGTCATAGCTTGGACACCCCTCTTATACAGTACCTAACGGAAATCATAATTTCATTATTATAACACCAAATACGGGAAGCGTAAACGAAGTCGCGTTACGCCATACGGCTGGGAAAGCAGCGTCCCGTGGTGGGCTTGGTTGACTGTAATATACAGCGATTGTATGCTCAAAAGGGTGAGGTTTATGAGTAAGCAGACAAACAAATCCAAAGGACGGGTTATCATTCATCTGGATATGAATGCATTCTATTGTTCTGTCCATGAGGCGGAGGAGCCGGAAGCATATCGGGGAAAACCGACGGCTGTTGCGGGCAGCGTCGAGCTTCGGAAGGGGATTATCGTTACATCGTCGTATGCAGCTCGCCAAAAAGGTGTTAAAACCGGCATGACCGTACGTCAAGGAATGCGCATCTGCCCGGAGCTCATTCTGATCCGTCCGGATTTCGAGCTGTACCGGAAATATTCGCGCGGGTTCATGTCCGTGGCCCGTCAGTATACCCCCCAGGTGGAGGCCACCTCGATCGATGAATGCTACCTGGACATTACAGGATCCTCGGCCTTCGGGGAACCGCTGGAAATTGCGCATACGATTCAGCAGCGGATCCAGAATGAATGGAATCTTCCATGCTCCATAGGCGTTGCGCCGAACAAGCTTCTTGCGAAGATGGCCTCGGATATGCAGAAGCCCAGCGGGTTCACCGTGCTTCGCATCCGGGATGTGCCGCGGTTGTTATGGAATAAACCATGCGATACGTTATTCGGCATCG
This sequence comes from Paenibacillus spongiae, assembly GCF_024734895.1. Classification (NCBI taxonomy): domain Bacteria; kingdom Bacillati; phylum Bacillota; class Bacilli; order Caryophanales; family Paenibacillaceae; genus Paenibacillus; species Paenibacillus spongiae. The sequence goes on along the minus strand of NZ_CP091430.1, from coordinate 4,793,997 downwards.
GGTCGAAAACGGCCGATAAGCTGAGACGGCTCAATATCCGCACGATCGGGGAGCTTGCGGCGGCTGAAGAGGCAATGCTGACCAAGCACTTTGGCGTAGCGGGATCCTGGATGAAGGCCGCCGCGCACGGCATCGATCATTCTCCGGTTCAGTCTAACCGCGAGCGCAATAAATCAATCGGACATACGACAACGCTCCCCCAGGATGTGACCGAACGAGCCGAAGCGCATCGCATCTTATTGAATTTATCGGATCAGACGGCCAGACGGATGCGCAGGCAGAAGCTGGTCACCCGTGTCGTGCAGATCGTCATACGCAAGCCGGACATGTCGACGATCAACCGTTCGATCACGCTGGATGTGCCGACGGATGCGACAAGCGATATTCATCATGAAGCGGTTAAGCTGTTCGATAAGTATTGGAAGGAGGGCGAGCCGGTCCGGCTGCTGGGCATTACGCTGCAGGGCTTGACGCTGCGCGACGAAACGGCCGTACAGCTTGACCTATTCAGCTACGAGGAGCAGCCGCGCAAGGATGCGCTGACGAAGACGATGGATAAATTACGGGACAAGTACGGCGAGAACGCCGTACTGACTGCAGGGATGCTCGGCGACGATCCGTCCGCGCTTATCCGCAATAAACGGCTGCGCGGGACTTCTCTGCAAACGGATGAGCATATGCTGCATGACGATGAACAATAGTTGGGTACAGCCCCATTCTTGGCGTTGCCAATTAAATGAAGATAAGGCTCCGTACGTGAAACAGGAGCGGCTATTCCTGCAAGTACGTTTCTTCTCGGAAGAGATCGGATTGGATGTACAGTGGCTTTCCGGTATTCGGGCCGTACTGCTGCGCGATAAAATCATTACATCAGTTGAGCGAAGCTCAACAAGTGGAGCGGGATGAATAGTCGAAGAAGCAAATAGCCAGCCATCGATTTCAGAGCATTCTGCTATTGAAGCTTTAGTCTTATAAAAATATTTTAAAAAATGGCCGTTCGACGCGAAATCGGGCGGCCATTTGCCGATATAGTACATATTACTAAGGCTGCATTACGGAGGTTCAGGATGGAAGAACGAAGCGACAATATGAATTATTTGAAGCAATATGTACAGAACCATCCGGACAACCGGATGGCATGGTACTTGCTCGGCAAGCAGTATATGCTGGAAGGGAAGGAAGCCAAAGCCAATTACTGTTTCCTTCAATCCGGCAGCATATACGAGGCTTATGAACGGAAGCAGCACCCGATGGCGCAGCCGCCGGAGCAAATGATCCAGGCGTGGAACCGCAAGAGGCGGATTCGCTTGATGCTATACCGTTCGATCGGCATTGCGGTATTGCTGTTGCTGTTCTTAATGGCGCTTCCTGTCAAAGCACCTTCCAATCTTCCCGGCGAAGACAACATGGAAGCGGCATTAAGCGGCGGTCAGGATCAGCAGGAAGAGAAGGAGCAGGTGAAGGTTGTCTTCGTGAAACCGGCGGTAATCCGGCCGATGGGCAACTCGCTTGAGCTTCTGCTGGAAGAGGGAACGAAGCCTCCCCGTTACGGATTGTCCGTTATGCTGGAGCAGCGGGGCAGCTGGCGTTATTGGACCGGTGATACTCGAATTCTGCTGTCTACCCGCAAGCAGGGCGCAGGCGAGGCTTACCAGGTCCAGATGCATGATGCTGCCGTATGCGAATGTACACCGTCGGATGCGACCGAGGCATTCGAGAAGTGGAACAGCTGGAGCCAGACACAGGAGGAGAGGTGGACGCTTTCAAGCGCGATTACCCATTACCGGGAACTCTATGACAAGTGGCCAACCGCGATCGAGGATATGGTACGACCCTATCCGAATAATGTGATTGCCGGAGAGACGGCCGGCATGCGCAAGCTGTTCCCTGATCTGTTGAAATCCTTGAAGGCGTTAGCGGAAGGCAGCGGTCCTGATTCATCTTCAGAGAAGGGCCAGATGAATCAGGCGGGCAAGGGGGCGATGTCTAATGGGGGTGCGGATCATTTGCCTCGAGCACCGCTATCGATCGTTGTAGATGCAGATGCGTACCGGCTTGCGGTGGTGAGCGGCGATGTGGTCGTTCGCAGCTATCCGGTTGGACTAGGCGGGGACAAGACCCCATCAGGCAGCTTCTATATTAGCGAGAAGGTGAAGAATCCGAATGGGAAGGATAATGGAGAGTTCGGGAGCCGCGGCATGACGTTATCGAATACGCTGTATGCGATTCACGGAACGAATGAGCCTGACAGCATCGGCAAGGATGAATCGCTCGGTTGTATCCGCATGAGAAAAGAGGATGTCGAGGAACTGTATGACCTGGTGCCGCTCGGGACCAAGGTGAATATTAAAAGCGGCGTTCTTCCCGATGAACCGCAGCCGGCCGACAAACGCTTCCGCTTGCAGCCGACGCAGGACGAGACGAACCCCGCTGTTGTATACCGTTGGTTATCATAGTGAATGTAATTATTTATCGAGTATGAGGAGCAGTGTCATTACAATAACAACGAGTACGAAGGATGCTCCGATCCAAATCAATGCTTTCTTATTTACGGTTTCTTTCGGTTTCGTCTTCATCATTGGCGGTTTTTTCTTCGTTTGGCTCATGCCGATCAACCTCTCTATCTCATATAATCGAACATATACTATCATTGTATCCGTTTACGGGATAGGCCGCAATATGGTTTCACCTTGCAACCGCCTGAGGAATGCGAAGGAGCGCGGCAATCCCGGGCTCTTTCTTTTTGTTACGGAAAAAGATAAAATGTGTCGTAGAGCTAAATAGAAGAACGGAGTGAAGTACGTTGTTGTATTCCAAATTGGCCAAGCCATTCTTATTTCGAATCGACCCGGAGAAAGCCCACCACTTGGTCATTGACGGACTGCATACAGCTGAGAGGATGCCCGGCATTCCCGGCTTGATGCGGTCTATGTTCGGTGTAGAAGAAAGTCCCGAGCTGGCTGTCGATTTATTCGGACTGCGATTCCCGCATCCCATCGGACTAGCGGCCGGTCTGGATAAGAACGCCAAGTCGGTCGGCATGTTTGCCAACATCGGGTTCGGCTTTGCCGAGGTCGGCACGGTAACGCCCAAAGGGCAGGCGGGCAACGAGCAACCGCGCCTGTTCAGACTTCCGTCTGACGAAGCGCTCGTCAATCGGATGGGCTTCAATAATGAAGGCGCCGAGGCGATGGCCAAGCGGCTGTCCCAAGGCAAGAAGCATCCGATTCCAATCGCCGTCAATATTGGGAAGAATAAGACGACCCCGAACGATCAAGCCCATGAGGATTACCGGGCATGCTTGAAGATCCTGTATCCTTACGGAGACTTCTTTGTCGTGAATATCAGCTCTCCGAATACGCCGGACCTGCGGGCTCTGCAGCATGGAGACGAGCTGCAGCTTCTGCTGACCACGGTCATGGAGGAAATGGGCGTTCAGGCAAGAAAGCATGGAGGCCCGATTAAGCCGGTACTAGTGAAGATTGCCCCGGATATGACAAGCGAGCAGTTGGGATATACCGTAGATACCATCGCGACGAGCGGCGCAGCAGGCATCATCGCTTCGAACACGACGATTAGCCGTGAAGGTCTGCGACACCCGAATGCCAAGGAGACGGGGGGACTTAGCGGGAAGCCGCTCACTGCGCGGTCGACCGAGGTTATTCGCGAGGTATACCGGCAGACCGGGGGCAAGCTGCCCATTATCGGTTCCGGCGGTATCTTTACCGCGGACGATGCATACGATAAAATTCGCGCCGGCGCAAGTTTAATTGAAATTTATACGGCGCTCATTTACTGCGGACCGGAGCTGCTCCGCGTTCTGGCACGCGGTTTGAAAGAACGGCTAAGAAGAGACGGATTTGCAACCATCGTGGAAGCGGTAGGCGCTGATCACCGTTAACGGACAGGAGGCGGCTGAATGGACGGTAGAGACTGGACTTTATTTTTACAGCCTTATGAACAAACGGTTGAAGAATTGAAAGTGAAATTCAAGACGCTTCGAACAGAGCTGAGGACCAGAGATGCCTATACCCCTGTAGAGTTCGTCACCGGACGGGTGAAGCGGGTATCGAGCATTCTGGATAAGGCCAAACGGCTGAATGTGCCGATGGAGAAAATCGAAACGGGAATCGAAGATATTGCAGGCATTCGCATCATGTGTCAATTCGTAGACGATATCCACCAAGTAGCGGGTCTGATCCGTTCACGCAAGGATTTAACGCTTGTATACGAGAAGGATTACATTACGAACTTCAAGGAAAGCGGTTATCGGAGCTATCACATGATCGTCGAATATCCGGTTCAGACGGGCCTCGGACAGAAGAATGTGCTGGCGGAAATTCAAATTCGCACGCTGGCGATGAATTTCTGGGCGACAATCGAGCATTCGCTGAACTATAAATATAAAGAAAGCCTTCCCGAGGATGTCAGATTGCGCTTGAAGAAAGCGGCGGAAGCGGCTTCTCAGCTCGATGAAGAAATGTCCAACATCAGGCATGAAATTCTCGATGCGCAAGTCGATTTCGAGAAGAAATCGAACATCGTATCGAGTGTATTGAGCAACATACAAGAGCTGTATTTCTTCCGCCGCGTACGGGAAGCGGTACAATTCCAGCTGCGGTTCAACGAGCTGTGGGAGCTGGAGGATACTTACGGAATAAGGAAGCTTGCCGATGACCTCAGCAAATCGCTCGACCGCGCGAAGAAGGGCAGTGATGGCTGATGCAGGCGGCAGGGCACGAATCAGAGCAGCATGGAACAGCTTCAGAGTATGATGAGAAATTCGTACACTTCATCGTGTTGTTTAACAAGGACGAAGATTACTTTGAATGCCATGAGGTCATGGAGGAGCTGTGGCTCGAGGAAGGCCGCAACCGGATGTATCAAGGCTTGCTGCAGGCAGCCGTAGCTCTCTACCACTGGCGCAACGGCAACTATTCGGGTGCGGTCAAGCTGTTCAACCATACGGAGAGCAAGCTTTCCCAGTATCCTGATGTTGCCTTGGGGCTTAATCTGCGTCAGCTGCGGGATGATGCCGTCCGCTGCCTCGCGCCGCTGGTGTCATGGGTTGAAGGGGGAGGCGAGCAGGCAGAAGGCCAGCCTCCGCCATTCGCGCCGTTCCGGCTTCATGTAGTGGACGAACGATTATTGGAAATGGTGGAGGCGATGGCGCAAATTCCGCTTGAACAGCGTCTTCGCATTGAAGAGAGCGACGGATAGTAATAAGAAGCTGACAATGGGGCGGATGCTTAGTCAGCTTCTTTTCTTTTTCTGCAGGTGAGCAATATACAGGCCAGTGGCCAGGTCAGTTGATTTCCTGCGGAGGGATAAGATATTATTGTTCAATCGATCGGCTTTATTATAAAATAAGACGAAAAGTACGATTAAATCGAATTGCTGAGGACGGCATCAGTTATACAGGAGGTATCAATACGTGGGCATCATGCTGCCTCAATTATTTGCGGATAAAATGAAGAAGCTTCTGCTCGATCAAGAGTACGAGGCCTTCATGGCTTCCTACGAAAGGCCGCGCAAGTACGGCTTGCGCGTGAATGGGCTTAATTGAAAGCGGAGGCCTTCGCCGCGCTCTCATCGATGGGAGCGCGGCTGACACCAGTTCCTTGGGCCGAGAGCGCCTATTATTATGAAGAAATAGACCGGCCCGGCAAGCATCGGCATTATTATGCCGGACTGTATTACATTCAAGAGCCGAGCGCAATGGTTCCTGTCGAGCTGCTTGGCGTACAGCCTGGAGACCGCGTGCTTGACTTGTGCGCGGCGCCCGGCGGCAAGTCTACCCAGCTGGCGGCGAAGCTGCAGGGCCAGGGCGTTCTTGTCGCGAATGATAATGCCCGGGAGCGAACGAAGGAAGGTATTGGCCCGGCGTGCCGCCGCTGGACGGGCTGCGCGTGGTGAGGGCGGGCTGGTTCCCTGGCGAAGCCGGCCCGCAGCGGTTCGAGCCGTCGCAAGCGCTCGCGATGGGGCTGTGCGCGGAGGAAGCCTTGCTGTCGCTGCGCTTCCGCTCGGAGGACGATGAGACGCTGCGGTATTTGAAAGGCGAGACGCTTCATATCGACGCTTCATGCTTAGTTCGGTCGGCGGATGCATTATCTTCTGGTGAAGCCGGTAACGGACAAGACAGGAAGGCTGACCGCAGCGCCTCGAATGGAACTTCAGTTAAGGGATATGTCCTTGTATGCGAGGATGGCTATCCTATTGGATGGGGTAAATATAGCGGTGACGGGATGCTCAAGAACGAGCTTGCTGCCGGATGGAGGTGGATATAAACATGGCAAAAAGAATGCGGCTGGACAAGCTGCTTGCTAATATGGGGTTCGGAACAAGAAGCGAAGTAAGAAGAGCTGTCAAGCAAGGCTTGGTCACGGTGGATAGCATACGTGCCAAAGATAGCGGACAGACGCTCGATCCGGAGACGGCTGTTGTTGTCTATAATGGAGAAAAAGTCGTATATCGCGATGTTATCTATCTCATGCTCAATAAACCGCAGGGCGTTATATCCGCTACGGAGGATACACGCGACCGGACGGTCATCGATTTGTTGGAGCCGAGCGACCGCGTGCTGGAGCCGTTCCCAGTTGGCAGGCTGGATAAGGATACCGAGGGGCTCCTATTGATAACGAACGACGGTCAGCTTGCGCATGAGCTGCTATCGCCTCGCAAGCATGTGCCCAAAATCTACGAAGCGGACGTACTCGGCGATGTTGGCGAAGAAGATATCCAAGCATTCGAGGCTGGCGTGACATTGGATGACGGCTATAAGACGCTGCCGGCCAGATTGGTCATTGGAGAGAAACGGACAGAAGAGCCGTCTGCCGTAATATCCCGGATCTCATTAACGATTCATGAGGGGAAATTCCATCAAGTAAAGCGGATGTTTGAAGCCGTGGGGAAGAAGGTTGTCTACCTTCGCCGTGTTGCAATGGGTCCGCTGAAGATCGACCCGGAGCTTCCGCTCGGTTCGTACCGGCCATTAACCGAACAGGAGCTAGATGAACTGATGGCGATACGTGATGAGAAACAGGCTGCGAAGACAGGGAAGCAAGATTAGGATCAAGATGTTCAATACATCTGCGTTTACAATAATATTCTGACTTTCAGATAGATGGTAGTTGGACTGATGGAAAGCGGGGAAGAACAGCATGGGATTGAATTATGACATCATTGCATTGGATGTAGATGGAACGCTTCTGACGGATGCGCATGTGCTGACTGCCGAAACGCGCGATGCCGTGCGCGAAGCGGCGCGGCTTGGCGCTGAGATCGTGCTATGTACGGGCAGGGGGCCGATGAATACAATCCCTGTTCTTGAAGAGCTGGGTTTGTCCGGTACGATCATTACCCATAATGGAGCAGCTACAATCGATGCTGCGAGCAGGAATGTCTTGCATCAATTTGATATGGACAACGCCGAGCTGGAGAAGTTCATAAACTTCTGCCGGGAAGGCAATCATCACTTTGATGTGAATACAGCCTTTGATCTAATGGTATTAGGTGAGATTCCTCCCAACGTGGCGGCCATGTACAGCGGATATAAAATTACTCCGATGCTCCGGGATAATGCCTTGCCGCTTCCTTCGGGTCTCGTGAAATTTACCGTGTTCGGCGAGAAGGAAGCGATGGATTCGGTTGAATTGGCCTGGGACGGTTGGACGCATGGACTGCAGCATATCCGCAGCGGAGACTTCTTCATCGATGTACAGCATCCCCAGGTAAGCAAGGGTGATGCGCTCAAGCAGCTGGCAATGCTGCGCGGCGTAGAGCCACAGCGGGTGATGGCGATCGGGAACTACTTCAACGACGTGGGGATGCTCACGTTCGCGGGTCTGGGTATTGCAGTAGCAAACTCGCCTGATGGCGTGAAGTCGGCAGCGAATGCATTAACGCTGTCGAACGAAGAGAATGGCGTAGCACATGCGCTTCACACTTATGCCTGGTGAAAATGTAAATAACGGAATGCAAAGCCGCCGAAGGAAACCCTCGGCGGCTTTGCATTAACTTTTATAGATGCTCAGTACATACTCTCCGGGAAACGATGACCGGCAGAATAGTATACGAGCTGCCGTTATTCCGTCATGGCCTCCTACACCGGATATGCAAATTCCTCCCAGACTTGCTTTCCGGCGCCGTGCTGTTTACCTTTGCTGCCAGGTCTTTGGCACTCGGTATACGGTAGTATATGTTTCTCGGGGCGTTGTGACAGGGACATATATCTCGGTGGACCTATAATTGGGCAATCATCCGGCCTGCAATTGCAGTCATTCGTGACGCCTGTACGTGAGCGATCTGCCGGGGAAGGCCATTTGGCGCTGTTGAATGATGATTGATTGGCCGCCGCTTCATCAATATGGTATGTGGATGACTGCCTCCTTTTGATAGCAATATGAATGGATGCACAAGGAAGATGAAGGAAGTGTGTCGAAATTAAGGATAAAGTCTTGAAGAGATATGTATATTCAGTTCGTATGACCATTGATTAAGGGCTGCAGGATAGCTGCTGCATGAAACTGTCAGTGAATATCGGAGACGAGAAATCAGAGAATAGCAGGTGACCGGCATTGCATATCTTATGGGATTTCGATGGTACCTTATTTGATACGTATCCAGCCTATACCAAAATTTTGAAAGACGTGTTAGAGGTAGAGATCGAGGACAACGACATCTTTTCTAATCTGAAAATATCATTTACCCACGCGGTACGGCACTTTAAGCTCTCCGAACGTCAGATCCAAGAAATATTTAGACGGGAGTCCGAATTAGTACCCGAGCAAACCCCGCCATTTCCTGATGTTGAGCTCATTCTGCAGACCGCCGGAAAAAACGTCATCATGACGCATAAAGCCCGCTCAGAAGTTGTGGAAATTTTGAATTATTATGGGTGGGGAAACTATTTTGCCGATATCGTCGCAGGAGACGATGGTTTCCCGAAGAAGCCGGATCCGGCTTCGTACATACATTTGCATAATCGGCATCGGGTCGATCTGATTATCGGTGACCGGGAAATTGATATTTTGCCAGGGAAAGCGCTTGGCATACAAACCTGCCTCTTCCAGAATGACGCACCGGGTGCGGATTATTACCTGTGGGCATATAAAGAATTCGATCAGCACATTCGTTTGAAATAACCTTTGCAGCGTACAATCAGAACGGCAATAGATATCTCGGCCCACCTGTAGACAAACAAGAAGGGCTAGAAGAGTTGGATGTTACGCTCTCCAATACCCTTTTGAAGTAGCTGTATACCAGACGTTAAATAGACTTGGTCTCATATAGGAAGAATGATGGAGGCAAACCATGTATGTTAACGTTTATTACCGAAGTACCGACTGATCGACCTGTAAGCGGCGTTCATTGCGTTCCTGTATTGAGCGACGGAAATCTGGTTCTGGTCTGGGATAAAGAGGAGCAGGTGCTGACAACAATTGGTGGCCGATTAGAAGAAAACGAATCGCTGTTCGATGGATTGAACCGTGAGGCGATGGAAGAAGCGGGAATCGAATTAATGGAGGAAAGAATGCCCTTTGCCAGCTGGTATTGGGAGGAATACGATACCTATCGAATCTATTTTCTAACCCGAGTAAAGAGATTCATCGAAATGCCGAAGGACTTCGAAAAGACAGGCTATGTAATTACAAATTTTGAACTGCCATTGCAATGATCCAAAAAATTGAAGGCAGACAAGAACGGATCGAAATCATTAGAAGAGCAGGTGTCTTGTCTCTTCCTGGGGGATGAGATTATTCAGAAGACGGCATATTGGCAAACGCCGCTATTAAATTCGACCGGAAGATCACAACGATATCGATCTCATACTCATGGGCAGATTTGTTTAACTAGGGGGCGCAATTACTAGAGATGGGAACAAAATTTGGAAACCTGCATATACGAACGTCGAATATTGATGATGTGATAACTGCACTTACAGAGCTTGCTGCAGATAGAAAAAGCATCTCTCGCGAGTCTAGCAAAACAGTTCAGGAGCTCGATGGATTTGAAGCACTTCTGCAGCAAGCGCAGATGTCACGTCATCTATTTTATCTCAATGTTCGCAATGGCTGGGTTAGCGTATTGAATGACTGGTTTAGTTGGGGTGAGGTGGAAGAATTCGGTGAAGCTTTATCAAGCTATGTATCAGATCCGATTTTGACTTGTTCTTGCTTCGATGAAGACATACTCGAAATCAATGTTTACCGGAATGGCGAATCATTAACAGGACATACATGGTATTCAGGCTCCTTGGAAGAGGATTACGGTATGGAGATGAAGGAAGCGGATATATCCGTTCTAACTGAGCTTCTTGGACATGATCACTTCGCATCGATCCAGCATGCACTGAATACCGAGGGTATCGAACAAGCTGTCGCTATGTTTGAAGCCATAACAGGCGTTCAACTTTGGTTATCCTCCGATTGGTTTGATGATATAGGAGAGGAAATTCAAAGTAAGTATACAACGATTGATTTGAATTGATAATACTCCATTGTGAGGTTATCGAAGCTCAAGTTTGGGATGATGATGTTACAAGCAGATTTATGAAGTGATGCAACCTGGCTTAGCCAACTATAGTGACAAACAGGAGTGACAAACAGGAGGTCCTGATGAGATTAGCTGTTATATCGGATACGCACGGGAATGCCACGGCATTGGAAGCGGTCATCCATGACCTGAGCGATCAGAGCCCGGACGCCATAGTATGCCTCGGGGATATCGTGATGCGCGGACCGCAGCCGAGTGAATGTATTCATATGGTAAAGTCATTGAAACCGTTGGCGGTTATTCGCGGAAATTACGATGATAAGTTTACGAGATTCCCGGAGCCAGGATGGGTCCCGGCCACTTATAAGCAGGAGCTCGTCTTGCGGGCGTATGAATATGATTGTGAACGAATCGGCAAGGAGGATCAGGCGTGGCTAGCCAATCTTCCTGTGGAGTTATCCTGCGAGTTTGAAGAAGTTCCTACGGAAATGTATCATGCAGGACCGAACACGCTCGTCAATATCGTATATCCTTGGGCCACACTAGATGAGCTGGATACGCTGTATAAACATGAGAATACCAAGCTGGTCTTATATGGCCATGTACACCATGCTTATGTAAGACAAGGCAAAGGAAGGCTGCACGTCAACTGCGGCAGTATCGGTTTGCCGTTCGATGGCGATAACCGGGCTAGCTATGCCATTGTAGATTTTAAGAAGCGTGATATAGCGGTTCAATTAAGAAGGATTACCTATGATATCGAGTCGGCGCTTGCAATAGCAAAAGCCCGCAGCATGCCTGACATTGAAGCTTTTGAATATGCGCTGCGTTATGCTCGTTATCCATATGATGCGTTGAAGCAGCTCACATAGCCTTTCGGGAAGTGGAATCCCGCTTGAATGCCTTGAGCCTGCAGAGGGGCTGGCGATGTACCCGTCGGCAGGGAAATTCAAGAGCTGCTAGAACAGAATGAGACCGTTGAAGCGGTAAAATGGTATGGAGATCTGTTATATGACCTGGTGATAAATGCCTTCTTCTCCAAGCGTACGCCTCTCATTCTAGGAGGGGATCACTCTATTTCGATCGCAACGATATCAGCGGCGGCCGGCTACGTAAAAGAAGAGCTTCAATCCGACAAGTTAGGCGTAATTTGGGTGGACGCCCATGCCGATTTGAGCGACTGGGATCACGGGAAGCTTCACGGCAAAATCGCAGTGATTCTGCTTGGTTTGGGCTCGCATGAGGATCTTATTAACATGGGCGGCTTCTCTCCGAAGCTGCTTCCCCAACATCTGATCTATATCGGCTTGAGCGACTTAATGCCGAATGAATACCGGATCTCGCAGTCGCCCAAGTTTATCGGAGCTGATTTTGTTGAATTTAGCCCTGAAGATGTCATTTTGCATAATACGAACGAATTAACGATTAAACTAATCGACGCGGCTATGGGATATCGAATGTGAAGACGAGGTGATTCGAAATGGAAGATTTCGTGCTGAAGCAAGCAGGAATGGACAATATCCATGCACTTACAGAAATGAATCAGGAATTGATCATTGATGAGCAAAGCGAAAATCCAATGAATTACACGGAGTTATATAATAGAATGACGGAATTCTTGAACAATGATTGGACAGCCATGCTGCTCCTATACAAGGGCGAGATGATCGGATATGGATTGTATCAAGAACGCAGGAAAATATTCGATCCATCCAAAGCGGAGATTTACTTAAGACAATACTTTATTAAGAGGCCGTTTAGGGGATTAGGATTGGGGAGAGAAGGGATCCGCAAATTAAGAGCCGAAGTCTTCCCGAATGCGGCGGTCTTAATCATCGATGTGCTGGAACTAAATCAAGCAGGCCGTAGATTCTGGGAAAGCGTTGGTTTCAGACCGTATTACACGAATATGAAGCTGCAAAATTAAGCCATCCGCATGATCTTCCCGCTGGGATCATGAAGTTCGAATGCAATTATTTGTAATCGCTTACAAACAAATGTTCTTTTATTGTATTTATTAGGCATATTATATATTACAGCAGACCGGCTTTGTAGGGGTGGCAGGACGGGAGGTGAGAGCATGAGCGTAAATGATGCGTTAGCCCTAATGATATCGTTCGCCACCTTGGTCGTTGCGATGCTTGCTTTCCATAATAAGAAATAGACCCTCTGGTGAAAGAAAAGGTCTACTTCTTACCATTCGAACAATACCCTTTAAAGTTGGCTGTTGTACCGGGAGTCGGCTGCCACCGGCTCCTTTTTGGTACACAAAAATATAGTATTCGGCACGGATTCGAATTATGCGTTTCGTGCAACGTTTTAGAGACGCCCCCGACTACAATAAAAAGTGTCCGGAAAGGATCGGCGGCTAGCTTCATCGGCGACAATGGTGCGGCGGTAACGGATTTCTCGGTTATGACGGCAGACAAGCTGATCAGCATGTCCATTTCCCATCTAGGCTCGGACACAAAGTTGTCAAAAGAGCAGTCAAAACTAACATCTAATTGATATTGATAATTATTATCAGTTATAGTATGATCTATCACAGAACAAAACAACAGGGAGTGTACATTGATGACAACCATCCAAGTCAGAGATCGAAATGAAGTTTTGACCTTGCAATTTTCCGAGCTTCGCAATTATCACGGCAATTTGGCCCCTATGGCTATTGCAGTAGGGTTTCGTGTCCTGCAGGCGGCTTTTCAAGAACTATACGGCAATGAAGCGCCAGACAGAAAGAGCCTTTCCATTCGCTCGGGACATGGCGGTCCTGGGTTTCGCGATGCCTTCGAATTCGTGACCAGAGCTGTTACTAGAGGCGCATATGCGGTGGATGTTGACTATCCGGTTGCGCAATACGATCCATACCGCCCGCAATCCTATGCGTATGTTATTTCGGACGATAAAGGCGCTGCAGTCGAAGTCGCTTTGAAGGAAAACTTCTTGCCGGCAAAGTTTTACGACTATCTGAAAAAAGGCAGAGAAGAAACGATGACTTCTGAGGAATACGAGGATAACGAGCAGTTGAAAAGCATTCTGTGCGATCGCGCTCTTGCCCTTCCTCAAGATGAACTGCTCGAGGTTAAACGATTGTCATGAGCCGACGACTAACACCGCAATCAGCTGATTTTCTGCTGCTGGATTCCGGGGCGGCCTTTAGCGGAACTTCTGTACATAACGGACATGCCGATCCAAGTACCAAGATGCTCGATCAATACGATCTGCCCGGCTATGATTTGGAGAATGCCAATCATAAAATTCTCGTCATGGATGAGTTTATTGATCAAGAGCTTATGATGGAGCAGAAGGACAAGATCAAAGCATTCCTTGACCGAGGCAACATTTTATTCTTCGCCGGTCATCTGTTCAGAGATTGGATTCCGGGTGCATCGATGTTTGTTCCGAAAACCGTTACGAGCTATCTCGATTATGTTGTGACGATTCAGGAGCATCCCATATTCGATGGTGTGACATCGGAAGATATTACGTACACTCGTGGCGTTGCGGGGTTTTTCTGCAGAGGCCATCACCCCATTCCGGAAGGAGCGGAAGTACTGCTGGAGCTGACAGGCGGCATTCCGATCACGTACATTGACCGGACCAGCACGAATGGAACGATCCTGCTGCACGCAGGACGTAATCTGCTTAAAAGCCGCGATACCGGCAATTCATCGGGCAGAATCGGGGAGCAGCTCTATAAGTGGTTATATGAAGAGCATGAGGCGATTCGAATGAGAGGGGTGCAAGCATGAGGAAGATTGCCGTCCTATATTCCGGAAGCGCCCACCAGCATCGTTCTTTTACAGATCCCAAATTTGCAGCCTATATTACGGAACTGATCTATTTGCCGAGAATAACCGAGCATGATTTGCATGCTTATGATGTGCTTATTGTTCCTTCTCAGCTGCATCAAGGACAAGTTACGGCCAATATGGAGCGATTCAATGATTTTCTGGCTCAAGGCAAGACAATCGTCGCTCTTGGCGCTCAACATCAAAGCTGGTTTCCGGCCCATAACTGGGAATCCCGTACGGTCAATTTCTGGTGGTGGAGAGAGAAGGATGCGAGAAGCGGTCTTGTACTCCAGCAGCCGGAGCATGATTTGTTCCGCTACATCACGCTCGAGGATGCGACGTGGCATTATCACGGTGTGTTCTTTCCAACCGGAGAGGTGGAAACGCTCATTAAGATCGAGAATGACGGCGCTATTTTATATATCGATAAGGTAACTACGCCGGGTACATTAATTATGACAACGCTCGATCCGGAATATCATTACGGTTCGTATTTTATGCCGGCTACGGAACGTTTTCTTAACGGATTTATTCCATGGTTGGCCGAAGGAACATTATAGTAAATAACAGGTCATATCGTCAGCATGAGGAGTGAAAGTAGATGCGTAAAAGGATTAAACCAAGTATTGTAATCTCGTTACTGTGTTTAGTGATGGTGGCGACTGCTTGTTCAGGCGGGAGCAGCGCGGGCGATGAGAAGGATCGCTCTTCCAATGATACGGCTAAGCAGACTGAGAAACCGGCTGAAGGAACGGCAAAGACGGTTGATATGGTGAGAATAGCGGGAAGCGACGTCGGTTACCCGTCCCCGTTCGCCTTCAGTCCGTCCGGCCCATTCGGTTATTTAAGAAACTCCCTGATGTTCGATACGTTAACGTGGAAGGATGATACAGGTGTCATTCCATGGCTGGCGAAATCGTGGGAAATTTCCGCAGACGGCCGGACCTACACGTTCAAGCTGGAGGAAGGCGTCAAATGGCATGACGGGGAAGCATTTACGGCGGATGACGTTGTATTCAGCTTTAACTACTACAAGACCTATCCGTTTAACTGGAACGGGGATATCGGTCAAATCAAATCAGTGGAGAAAATCGACGATTCGACCGTAGCGTTTCATTTGAACAATCCATTTGCGCCGATGCTGAGCGATCTGGTCGGTATTGTGCCGATTATTCCTCAGCATATTTGGGAGACGGTTACGAATCCGATCGAATACCGGGATGAGAAGGCGCTGGTCGGGACAGGTCCATATCAGCTGGCGGAATATGATGCGGTTGCAGGTCAATATCTGTTCAAAGCCAATGAGAACTTCTTCAAAGGTCAGGTTATCGTCAAGGAGCTTGCCTTCGTCTCGGCGGCAGACAAATTGCTAGCCCTGCAAAATGGCGAAATCGACGCCACCTACACAACGAACTATGGCGATGTGCAGACGTTGGCGGATGCCGGTTATAAATCGATTAAGAGCGAGCCGGCCGGCAGTATCGTAAGGCTTTCCTTTAATCTGGAGCATCCTCAATTAAGCGATAAACGATTGCGCCAAGCACTTGCTTACGCTATGGATCGTGCGGAAATTTCCCGGAAAGTTTCAGGTGCGGAGCCAATGGTGGGCAATGCCGGGGTCGTGCCTACGGATTCGCCATGGTACAACAAGAATGTGAAGCAGTACGAGTACAACCCTCAGGAAAGCGAACGTATTCTGGATGAGCTGGGTTATGTGAAGAATGACAGAGGGATTCGCGACGGATTGAAGCTCAGCTTGATGACCTCATCCAACAAGCAGGATTCCATTATGATTCAAGAAATGCTGAAGAAGGTCGGGATCGAGTTGAACCTCGTTCATCTGGATTCGGCTGCCTTCACGGTGGCGCTTGGCGAGAATAAATATGATATGGCGCTCTCCGGTCATGTCGGGGCAAGCGGCGATCCGGATTTCTTGCGCCTGTGGTTCTCGGGTAAGGCAAGCAATATGTGGTCCGCACGCGGCAAGAGCGTCGACCTGGAACAATTCCATGAGATTGCGAAGCTGCAGATGCAAGAAATGGACGAAACGAAGCGTAAAGCATATATCGACCAACTGCAGGATATTTTGGCCGAAGAATTGCCTACGTTAGCCATTTACCATCGTCCGTTCTACCACATTCATAATCCGAAAGTATTCGATAATTGGAAAAACACCTACGGCGGTATAGCAGACGGGATGCCGCTTTGGGAGAATAAGGTGTTCCTGATCGATGTCAAAAAATAAGAAGTACTGGTCCTACCTGCTCGTACTGCTGTTCGTATTATTGTTGAACTTTTGGCTTCCCCGGTTTCTACCGGGGGGGCCAGTTGAATATATTGCGGGCGGCGGGGAAGAGGGCGCTGTTTTTTTGACGGAAGCTCAGAAGGCTGCCATGCTGGAATATTACAATCTGAATGATTCTTTAGGCGAGCAGTTCGTTAAATACGTGAAGGGCATCTTTACCTTAGATTTCGGCATGTCGATCAGCCATAAAGCTCCGGTGGTTGACGTTATTATGGAGCGACTGCCGTGGACTCTGCTTATTGTTGGCCTAGCGACTCTATTCTCGATTGCGATTGGCCTTATGATCGGATTATATTCGGCATGGCGTCATCCCGGCAAAATCGACCGCAGTTTATTCCTTTCTATGCTTAGTCTAAGCTCGATTCCGGAATTTCTGCTCGGTATGATACTGCTCATCACATGTGCCGTTAAGCTGCAATGGTTCCCGCTAAACGGCGCGAAGACGGCATTCCTTCGAGCCGACGGATGGCTGGCTCCGGTGCTGGATATTGTCCAACATGCCGTTCTTCCCGCATTGACGTTGACGATCGGAAGCGTGGCGAGTTTGTATTTGCTTATGCGCAACGAATCGATACGGGTGAAGAAGGAGTCCTTCATTGAGTTTGCGTCCGCGAAGGGGCTCGGGCCAAGAGCGATTGTCGTGAAGCATATTGCCCGCAATGCGGCATTACCGCTTATTACGCTGATCATGATCCGTATGAGCGGATTGCTAGCCGGCTCAATTCTGGTCGAGACGGTATTTGCCTATCCGGGCATCGGGAAGCTGCTTCAAGAGGCGATATTGGGCAGAGATTATCCGCTCTTGCATGGACTGTTTCTGATGATGACGTTATTTGTCCTGCTGCTCAATTTAATCGCCGATCTTATCTATCCCAGGCTTGATCCAAGAATTCGAAATGCCGTGAATCGGGGTGAGGCAGCATGAAGCTGACAGGATCGCAGCGTTTTGGCATTATACTATTTGGCCTATTTGTCCTGATCGCCATCTTCGCACCGATGCTGACACCCTATTCGCCGTCTCAGATCGATAGCGAACGATTGCTGCCGCCGTCGAAGGAGCATTGGCTCGGGACGAACAGTATCGGTCAGGATATATTCAGCCAGCTGGTGTACGGTGCCCGGACGACGATGTTTATCGGACTCATGGTCACGTTGATCAGCACCGCTCTCAGCGTTGGTCTGGGGCTGCTTGCCGGATATTCGAAGCATTTCGATCCGGTTCTGAACGGCATCGCGAACATGATCTTGGTCCTGCCTTCGCTGCTGCTTATTCTAGTAGTTGCATCCTTCACGGGCGGAGGAACGTGGCAGTTGATTCTAACGCTTGGTTTGCTTACTTGGCCGGGCTATATGAAGCTGATTCGCGCATCCGTATTGTCCCTTAAAGAAAGGGAGTTTGTTAAGGCGGCTCAGCTGTACAACGGAGGAACCTGGCATATTCTGTCGAAGCATTTACTCCCCTTTATCGGGCCTCTCGTTCGAACCAAGCTCGTTATCGCCTTTCAGTCAGCCGTTGCGATGGAGGCCAGCCTTTCTTTCCTGGGCATCGGAGATCCAAGTTCCGCTACGTGGGGCAAAATGCTTCAAGAAGCGTTCTCGCGCACGCAGACGTTTATAACGGATGCCTGGCAATGGATGATTGTGCCGCCCGCGTCAGCCATTATGCTCGTGACGGTTGCCCTGGCTTTAATGGGGGAGAGCAGCAAATCAGCAGGACGATATGTTTCCTTGCGGCCGAAGCAAAGCCGACTGATTAATGTCAAGGAGATGAAGGCATCATCGGGTTGTGAGGAGCCGTGCACCGTGGACACGGCCATCGGCTGTCATCTGGCTTCCAACGACATGCCGGCTGCTATTTCCGTGCGGAACTTGACTGTCCGGTATGGCGAGACAACGATTATTCATCCTGTCTCTTTCGATGTCGGGCAAGGTCATATCACAGCGTTAATCGGCGAGTCCGGATCAGGGAAGACGACGATGGCCCGTACGATTTATGGACTGGTTCCGGAAGCAGCCGTAACAGGTGACGTGCTGATCGATGGCCATCCGATCTATCGGGACGGGAAGGCTTGCACGATGCAGCGCTGGGTAGATGCCGCCTACATTTTTCAAGACCCGCGGAGCAGCTTCAACCCGATCATGACGATCGGCGATCAGTTCTATGAGGCGATGCTGCTGCACACGAAGAAGGAAGATAAGCGGAACGCGGCAATTGCAACGTTGAAGGAAGTGCAGCTGGATGAAAGAGTGCTTTCCTGCTACCCGCACGAGCTTAGCGGAGGCATGCTGAGCCGGGCGTTAATCGCGCTGGCATTGGTAAATAAGCCTAAAGTGCTCATCGCCGACGAGCCGACGAGCGCGCTCGATCCGATCGTGAAGCGAGAATTATTCGATTTGCTTTGCCGTAAAGTGCGGGAACATCAAATGACCTTGCTGCTCATTACTCACGACATCGCTGCCGCCGTACATATCGCCGATAACGTCATTGCGCTGGACGGGGGCAAGATGCTGCAGGAAGAGCAGAAGCGGGCCTACATCCAGAAGAGCAGGAATGTGTACAAAGAAATCGCCGTTTAAGGCGAGCGGCCGGGAGTGAATGAATTTTGCTGAGCCTGAATCAAGTTTCCAAGCATTATGACAACAAGAAGCAAAGGCATGGGAAGCCGGTGCGAGCCGTCCATGAAGTAACTTTCGAGCTGCGGCCGAACGAAATATTCGCGCTAATAGGCGAGAGCGGATCGGGTAAATCTACGTTGGCCGAAATGATTGTCGGTCTGCAGAAGCCGACGGCGGGCTCGATCAGTTGGAGCGAACGGCCCTCTTCCGTCCAAATGGTGTTTCAAAACCCGGACCGTTCTATGAATCCTTATTGGAAAATAAAGGATATAATCGCAGAGCCGCTCATTCTAAGCAAGCACAAGAAGAAGGCCGCATTGGAGCAAGCGAGTCGGCTTGCCGAGAAGGTTAAGCTGCCGCGGGATATATTGGATCGCTATCCGACGGAATGCTCCGGCGGACAGAAACAGCGGATCGCGATTGCAAGAGCGCTTACGATGTCGCCTAAGCTGCTCGTAGCCGACGAAATCACTTCTGCGCTGGACCCTTCCATCGAAGCGGAAATCATGCAGCTGCTGCTTTCCTTGAAGCATGCGGAAGGGATGTCCATTCTCTATATCACGCATCGCATCGAGACGATCACAAGCTTCGCAGATCGTGTTGCCGTCATGAGGAACGGGGTGATCGAAGCGTTGGGTATGACGAATGACGTCCTGCTGCACTCCACATCCGCGTATACGCAAGCCTTGATGAATGCTTGCTTGTATGGAGACGATAAGCGAGGCGCCGGCAGCTTGGCGTGAGACGAATGTTGAACGAATTGAACATGGATCCTGTGCAGCGTGTATTTAATCCGTAAGTCTGGTATTACGAGTATTTCGTTGATATACTAAAGTCGCATCGCATCTGTCCTATCCTTTTCTTGTTGTTCCAACAATACGGGATGTACGGATGCTTTTTTTATTTTTAACTCCACGTTTGAACTCCAACTGCTTCTTCTTTTCAATTTAACCTATCGGATACGATCCAAACTATCATTCATTGCTAGATCAAACATCGCTCATTTGCTTCACAATTACACGAAGAATATGAAATATATCTCATATTTCAGGAGGAGTAAGAGATGTCCGGTTACGAAAACAATCGGCCTTGGAGCTTTCCGAGGACCGGCGATCTGTACAAATTTGCGGGGAGCGAAGCCGCGGGAACGGAGCTGCACATAACCCGCCTCGCGCCGGGGGACGGCAGAATTGAGCTGGATTGGCAGTACCAAGGGGACCGGACCGGATCGGGTCATGGCGGCTTGGCTTATCAGATCGCTTATGGACTGCGCGGCGAGAGCGATACATTAGTGATCACGTCTCAAAGCCTTGTACCCGCGGGAACGGTGCTGCACCGTGCATGTATTAATGGTCTTAAGAACGGAGCCGATTATGAGCTGACTGTTACTGCCGTCATTGCTGCCACCGGCGAACCGATTGCAGCAAGCGCAACGAGGTTGTTTCGCGCAGGGCCTATACCGGGAACGGTCATCAACTACATTCATCCGGAAGATTACGCTTACGGCTTCTCCGGCCGCTCGCCGGCCAGTCCATCCATCGCGCGGCTCCCCGACGGCAGGCTGGTCGCTTCCCATGACATCTATTGGGGGGAAGCCGGGCAGAACTTGAGCAAAGTGTTTAGCTCCGACGATAACGGGGAGAGCTGGTGGTTCATCGCCGACCTATACCCGTGCTTCTGGGGCAAGCTGTTCGTGCATCGGGAAGCGCTCTATATGCTGGCGACAAGCACCGAGTATGGCGATTTGTTAATCGGCCGATCCGACGATGGCGGCGAGACCTGGTCAGCCCCGGTACGCTTGATCGCAGGCGGTTCCAGAGAGACGGGCGGGCCGCATAAATCGTCAATGCCGGTCACGGTCCATAACGGGCGCATATGGTCGGCGATCGACTATGGTTCATGGTCGATCCAAGGGCTGCACGCATCGGGTGTCATCTCCGCTCCGGTCGATGCCGATCTGCTGGACGCCGCGAGCTGGACTTCGACGCCATTCCTGCCCTACGACAGCAATTGGACGAATGCGGTTAAGGGAGGCATACGTACGAATCTATTGGAAGGGAACGTCGTCGTAACGCCTGATGGCCGCCTGATCAATTTGCTGCGGTATGAATGCTATGGAGCCTCGCAGGAATACGGCAAAGCGATCTATTTGGAGATTGATCCGGCTGTGCCGGATGCGACGCCCGTATTCGGCAAAGTGATCGATTTTCCGAACAATAATAGTAAGTTCTCCGTCTATTTCGATGCTCCATCCGGTCTCTATTGGTCGCTTGTCAACCGGTATGTTGCTCATGTCGGTCAGCGCAATGTATTGACGCTCGTCTGTTCGAAGGACACGGAACAATGGCAGGTTGTGAAGGATATCATCGACTATGAGCGCAATGGCTGGGTCGAGGACTATAAGATGGTTGGATTCCAGTACGTGGACTGGATCGTTACGGGAGAAGACTTGTTGTTCGTATCGCGGACGGCGATTAACGGGGCGGCTAACTATCATAATGCCAACTATTTGACCTTTCATCGCATCGAGCGTTTTCGTTTTCTAGCGGAACAATGAAGTTATGGATAAAGGAGACGGATAGATGAATATCATCTTGCTGGGATTACCCGGCGCAGGCAAAGGAACGCAAGCCAAAATCATCATTGAACATCATCATATCCCGCATATCTCAACAGGAGAAATATTGCGGCAAGCCGCCGAAGCGCAAACGAAGTTAGGCCTTCTGGCCAAAGGATATATGAGTAAGGGGGAACTGGTTCCCGACGAAATCACGATAGGGATCGCAACGAACCGGCTGCGCGATGCGGATTGCCAGAATGGATTTCTGCTCGACGGCTTCCCCAGGAATGTCGTACAGGCGCAGGCGTTGAATGGTTTTATGATTGCCAATTCCAAGGTTATCGACCATGTGATCTATGTTGAGGTTAGGGAAGAGCTATTATTGGAGAGGTTAACCGGCAGAAGAACCTGTGCAGGATGCGGCGCAACCTACCATGTTGTCTATCAGCCGCCGCGCATACGGAATCAATGCGATCAATGCAGCGGGAAGCTAAAGCAGCGAGATGATGATCGGGAAGCAACGGTTAGAGAACGTTTAAGAATCAACAAGCACCTCACCGTCCAGCTCTTGGATTACTATAAGCCGGAGGGGAGCTTGCGAGTGATTGACGGCTCGAAGGGAATTAAAGAGGTAACCGAAGATTTGATCGGTTTATTCCGAATCTAGGGGGACTTTACGGATATGATTACGTTCAGAGAAATGCATCTTAAGGATGCCGACAGCATTCAACATATAGACCGGTCGGAGCGAATCGAACGAATTTACCGCATGAACAATGGCCAGCTTATCGAGATCGAAGCAGGGCATGAATGCGAGAATTGGAATGCCGGACAGGTGCAGGAGCTCATCCAACGGTTAAAACTCCAATTGGAGAATGGCGGAAAAGCTTACGGCGCATTCGACGGTGAGCTTCTGATCGGATTCGGGGTGCTGGCCTGCCCATTCAGGGGGAAGAACAACGATCAACTGCAAGTGGATCTCATGTATGTTTCAAGGAACTATCGGCGGCAAGGAATAGGCAGCCGAATCATGCAAGCATTGAGTCGAGAAGCCGTGGCCAGAGGGGCCAAATATTTATACATCTCCTCGACGGAATCGGAGTCTGCCGTTCATTTCTATCAACATTGCGGGAGTGAGCTAACGCACGAAGTCGATCCGGAATTGTTCGAGTTAGAGCCTGAAGATATTCATATGATAAAGAAATTATAGAGACGTCGGAGGATGATTCCTAATGACGACAGGAGAAGTTATCATACATGAAATCCATTCATTGGGTCCGGATATACGTCAAGAATTGGCGAAGTTATTAATCCAAGCGGTGGAAGATGGAGCATCGCTGGGATTCTTATCCCCTTTAAGCGATGAGGATGCCATGAACTACTGGGAGCAAGTAATCGCGCCTGGCGTCCTGATATGGATCGCGATGAAAGATCAGCGGATTGTCGGAACAATCCAGTTGCATCTTGCTATGAAGCCCAATTCGTCTCATCGTGCGGAAGTGGCGAAACTAATGGTGCATCCGGGTTCACGCAGAAACGGAATCGCCCGCTTGCTGATGCAATCCATGGAGGCAAGCGCCCGGCTGGAAGGGAGAACGCTATTGATATTGGATACTAGATCAGGCGATCCGTCCAATCTTCTATATCGTTCATTGGGTTATATTGAAGCGGGACGTATTCCCGACTATGCGAGATCATCCAGCGGGGAACTGCACGAAACGGTCCTGTACTATAAACAGATCAAAACTATATAAGTTGAATGAATGAACTTCAATTGTGCCTCGTACGGCACGATCCCTTGCGGACATACCGTCCGCTATTTCGCAGGAAACCCGACTATTATTTGGTGTTGCGGACCCTATGTCCGCTATTCGCCGCAAATACGGGGGATTGGGGCTGTTTCCCAATTAATTGCGGATTGAGGGTCCGTAAGTGCAATACAAAGGGCCGACAAGTCGAAATAGCGGATTCACGGTCCGTAACGATTGATACGCTCACCCCTGCGGGTTGCCGCTGACCGTCATGCCAGTTTGCCGCGGTTCGGCCATGCGAAACTTTCAATTTATATAGAAGTTGAATGAATGAAAGTTTAAGCGAGCAGAGCGGGATGAATCGTTCTGGAGACGTGCAGGCGGGCGCTCCTTTGATTGGATAAGGCATTGGATAAGGTAAAGGTAATGGCTATGGATGTGGAAGTGGATAAGGTGTGGATATGGCTTATTCTTGTATTTTATACAACAATGTGAAGGAAAAAAAACGGGTGATGCGGATATTGTTGTACATTGTACAAGAATTCCATCTACTTATCGGCTAATCCGTGATTTTGTAACGACATTGATGTATTAAATACAACAATTCGCCCCATTTGGGCTGCATGATGAAGTCATGTTGCACATTAAACAACACCTAGATTCCATACAAAAGCTTCGGTCGCACGAATCGAAAAGATAGACTGCCAGGTTATCCGCAGCAGCAGCTGTTCGGTGAAATACGCATGCTTCTTCGGGCTAAGCTCAGGCAACTGCAGCCATCTTTTGGGTATCTGTCTATGCAGCATGTTGTGTCTGGATCAACTTAAATCAATTTGCCATTCATATGATATTTACGATCACTACTCTATGCAGCAAACTGTCGTTGTTGTTCCCGGATTTCTGTAAAGCGTCCAGCGGTCTTCATCATCAGGAATAAAAGGAAAAGGTTTACAGGAGAACGTGTGTACGGTATATTAGTTGGGTGAATGCGGTTGGATTGGTATAAAGTTATCGTCATGCAAACCTATCGGGAGAGGCAGTGAGGAACGTTGAGCAATCCGTTAGGCAAGGGCGCAGCCGGGGAGGTTGAGCTGGTCCAACTGGGTGAATTGAAGATGGTCGGCATTCCGGTCATCGTTTCGTTCAAGGATGGGGATTTCGGCAAAATAGGGCAGACCAAGCAGCTGTTCCTAGCACGTAAAGGAGAAATCAAGCACACCGTGCATTCCGAGTGCTACTGGGCGCCGTGGTATAGCTGCGAAGTGATGTTCACTTACTTTTATTGTCTGGAAGTCAGTGAATTAGCGGATATTCCGGAAGGAATGCTAGGCTTCACGATACCTAAGGGGACGTATACCAAGGTGCGCTACGAAGGCCCGCATCCCGCGGATCCGGATCCTTATGCGGTTCTGGCTGCGTACAGGCAGGAGCATCATATGTCCGCTAAGGCTGATGGAATGGTACTGGAGAAGTATCCGTTCGATAAGGATTCGATACTGCAATGGTTATCCACGGAGGTATACGGTCCTGTTACGCTTCAGAGTTGATTGTTTTGAATATAGTGTAAGCTCTACAGGCCGCTTATGGTTCAGCGGTCTTTTTTTCAACATACTAATTTTAGCAGATCAGAGACTAGGAGATGAGCATGAATGACAAACCACGCTTATAAGATACTAGGGGCTGCATTCATGATAGCCGGTGGATTAATGTATACGGTTGAGCGATGTGTGGCCATGATATCGAACGCACTTGTCGTGTCCGGATTCGCGTCGAACGGAGCCACAGTTCCTAACAAGCCGGAATATCCCGGTTTTTTTGATAACTTCTTTGTCTGGCTCTTCTTATTGGTTGGATTCATCATACTAGCTTACGGCTTTCCTAAGAAAACAACGGGTTAAACCGACTACGGCTATAGGAATGGTGATCGATGAACATGATTTCAAGGGAACAGCACTATTTGCTCGATTCTGTCGTGAAGTGGTTTAATAAACCCGATCAAGTCGACCATTACGTGGATGAAATCCCGCAAGGCCCTACACCAGCCGAGAAGGCACTATTGGAGCAATTACCGCCGCCTTGTTCCGTATTGGATGCCGGATGCGGGGCCGGAAGAATCTCGGTATGGCTGGCGCAGCAAGGGTACAAGGTTACGGGAGTAGACGTTAGTCTAGCATTGATTGAGCAGGCCAGGCTGGCGCTGCCCGATAGGGTTCAGGTTGATTACAGGCATCTTAGCACGTTTCATTACCCTTTCCCGGACAACAGCTTTGACGCAATCATTTGCTTCAAGGTGCTGTGTTATATTCCTACGAAGGAGCTTCGCAACCAGTATTTGGATCATCTATACCGCATGTTGAATCCTGGCGGCACATGCTTGCTCACGCAGTATATTGTCCCCGAGGACTGCATCGGCGACGCGGTTGACGAGGATTACATGAATTCACCGGCGTCCAAATTTCAAATTATAGAGCGCGGCGATTGTTTTCCTTTATCTGAAGGTTACGTGCGCTGGTTTACCGAGTCCGATCTGGAAGAAGAATTAAGAGATTCCCCATTTAGGATCGCGTTCAACCTGAGCGACGAACATCACGGTGGTTCTGGATTCATGAGATTGATTATATTGGAGAAACAGGTATAGCGATGCAAAGCGTACATATCCCAGTAGAGGACGGTGCCCGAGATGTTTCTAGTCAATTCCCGCGCTATTATTGAGCGGATATTCAATGGCAGAGAAGAGATGGTCGTTCAAACTCGGAACAAGCCGGGCGGGCTTGAGCGGATTGAACTCCCCGGAGGGCGGATCGAACCGTATGAATCGTTCTTGCATGCGTTAATCAGGGAAGTCAAGGAAGAAACGGGTCTTGATGTCGTAGAAATCGAAGGCCAGGATGCGAGGATCGATACGGTCGGCATGAATCCGGAATTTGAAGTGGAATGTGTCCAGCCGTTCGGAGCTTATCAGACGACCAAGGGCCCATTCGATTCTGTAGGGTTATATTTTCGCTGCAAGGCAGAGGGCGAGCTATTGGAAATCGGCGACGATACGAAAAATATTCGTTGGGTTTCAGTAGAAGAAGTACAACGGTTAATGAATGAGGATCCCCTGCAATTTTCCGATGTGGACCGGGCGGGAATTCTATTCTATCTCAACAATAGAGGGTGAACCCTCTGCCGCGGAGTATAGTTGATGGAGGGAGAATGATACATATGAAAATATCGGTCATTCTAGGTCATCCGAACAAGGGAAGCTTGAATAAGCATTTTCCCATATTGAGCGAAGGGGGATAATCATTCATGATGATCTCTTATGCGAGTCAGTCGGGATTATTTCAATTCAGGGCGGCCAGTATCGTACTGTACCATAATAAGATTCTTCTGCAGCGTGCATCCGCGAATGAACGTTGGTTCATACCAGGAGGGCGAGTCGAATTCGGCGAAACCGCCGAGCAAACTATCGACCGCGAAATGCTCGAAGAATTCGGGGTGCCGATTCTCGAGAAGAAGCTTGTTTGGATAATAGAGAATTTAATTGAATTTCAGAATAAGAAGGTCCATGAAATCGCGATGTACTTTGCCGTCAGGCTGCAAGAGGATCATCCGATCCTGCAGCATGAGGGTGAATTTCTGGGTTTCGAAGAGGAATATGTCAATCGATGGGTAGATCTGAGCGATTTGGATGAACTGGAGATTGTGCCGGAATTTGTGGTGCCCGAGCTTAAGGCGTTGGATCTCGCTCAGGGAGTCAAGCATATCGTTAATCGAGGCGTTAGGAACTATTCGATCTCTTAGTTTTCACCACTGCATCTGTGGTGAGAACACCACGAATGGAGGGATATATAATTGGAAGCTATTGTTATGTTCGGATTAAGTTTATTGGTCGGGGCACTCATTATAAAAATTGGTATCGATAATTCGAAGAGCACACAATATTCGAGAGAGATTTTACAAGAATTACGGGACATAAAAGAAATGATGCAAAGTAACTCAAGGATTTGAATGTGCTTCATGGTCGGATCTATCGAAGCATTCATTAAAGCAGGGTAGCTGAAAAGAGGGAATCGATGAAACCGCAGCTTATATTGGATATTGCAGGCGTTCTTGTATCGAATCTCTCATCGGACTATTGGGGGGAGCTAGCCCATGCTGCCGGCATCCGAGTGGAGAACTTCAAACAGAGATTCAATGAGGAAATAAAGGCGGATCTCTGGACCGGGCGAATCGATGAGGGCGAGTTCTGGGCGTGGGTTAAGAAGCATTGGCCTGCTGTAGACATTCATCAAGCGCAGCTGTCATTAAGCAAACATCTCGTGCGCTTGCCTGCATATGAATATTTACCCCAGTGGAGTGAGGCTGCC
Organism: Paenibacillus spongiae; assembly: GCF_024734895.1. NCBI lineage: Bacteria > Bacillati > Bacillota > Bacilli > Caryophanales > Paenibacillaceae > Paenibacillus > Paenibacillus spongiae. Next base: position 4,766,122 of record NZ_CP091430.1, on the reverse strand, counting down.
GAGATTCATCTATTGAGCAATCATCGACATGAATGGTTGGCCCCACATCTTGAAGGAATTGAGCGCTATTTAACGAGCATGACGATTTCCAGTGTAGCGGGCTGCCGCAAGCCTGATCCCGTCATCTATGAGCGGGTTCAAGCCAAGTTGAATCCGCATGCTCCTGCGCTGTTTGTCGACGACCAGGAGCGAAATTTGGAGCCGGCGCGCAGCATAGGCTGGCGTACGTTGGCTGCCGACGAATCCGGGGAGTGGATTGCTCAAGTCGAAGCGTATTTGCAAGGCACTCTCTCGATTCCAACTGAATAATAGCAATAAGCATTTTTGCGAAACCGCCCCTTGGAGCCATTCAATCTGTTCGTGACAGGTGGATGGATCTACTGGGGTTCTTTATTATTGAAGCAACAATGAATCCAGTTGGAGGAGAAGAACTTCTTTGCCGGTAAGCTGGCATAAATATTGAATAGCTTACGATCATCGCGAACGATACGGGTTATACGGAATATGTGATCGATATGTCGACTGTTCCCGGGTGGACCGGTTCCCTCTATCAGCTGCGCGTCGACCCGGCCACGCTAAGATGCGTTCAGTAGTAGCTCTATTTAAAACAAGGCGCTGTGGAGTGTGGAAAGCATGATTTTGTACACAGCCTACCAGGCGGTATGGTAAAATATCCTAAAAAAGCGATCAGATGTGATGGAGATGGAATTGTTCATTTCATAGGTGAAGCCGGATGGTACAAGGTAGTCACATAATGCGCGGGTTAACGTTGACAGCATGATCGACAGCCCGATAAGGGAGCAGGAAGATGGGGATGAACCGTTTTTTAATCGGTCAGTACGGGATGTTCGATGACAAGAAGTATAAACGGGATTTCAAGCGTGCGTTCTATGGTATCGAAGCGTGTCTGTTCGAGCGGGAAGAGGATTTCAACAAGCTAATCAGGGAGTCGGAGGCGCATTCGTTTCAAATCGGCATTCATTTTCCGCTTCGGGCAGGGCGGGCTCCGCTGAGGGATGCGCTCTTCTTATCCCAGGATGAGGCTGTCAGAGAAGCCGCCTTCGAATTAGTCCATCAAGAATTGGCTTATTTGGCCGCAGCCAAGCCTGCCTATATCTTATTTCACTATCCCAAGCCTGTCCTGTTGGATCATCGGGTAGATTGGAGCGCCTGGCGGTTCGCCGATCCGGCTGAGTATGTGTATGACACGGATTACACATATGCGGAATTTACCGAGAAGAGCGACCGTCTCTTTCAATGGCTATCCGACCGAAGCCAAGAGTATGATTTTGTACCCGTATTGGAGTTCGACGCTCTTCACGAATACGTGTATCGAACGAACCTCCTGGAAGAGCTTCTGGCCAAATACCCCCGTATCAAACTGTGTTTGGATACAGGGCGATTGTTTCTGCAGGACAAGTGCGACCCTTTCTTCGACGCTCGGCACGTAATCAGGAAATTTGCGCGTTATGCGGAGGTCATTCACTTATGGAATCTCCAGTTTACGGACAGAATCGAGCACTATCATTACCCGGTCTTGCCCGAACAGTCTCCCGAGGAGGGCTGGGCTCCGATTGAAGCGTACTTGACGATCATACGAGAAGAAAACAATCACGTGAAGATTCAATTCGAGCATCGGTCCGATCTCATTCGTGATGATGATCTGGAGCGATGCTACGCCTGGGTAGATCAATTATTGAGCCGTTCATGAGCAGACGTTTGCATTTGGTAAATTTAGAAGCTAAACTTCCGTAACGGATTCGTCGTCTATGAAGTAGAATGCTATTTATTGGTTCATTTTATTACATGGGTACAAAGGAGCTTGACGATGGGATCACGCATCATGCATTATGCGATCACCGCTATTCTGGCCGATCGGCTGAAGATCGCCGACAGTCTGTTTCTACTGGGCGGCATTGCCCCAGATGTACATAAGCATATGAATGAAGCAAAGGAAAAATCGCATTTTCTCAAATGCGATTCGGAAGGGATCGGCTACGCGGATTACGGGAGCTTTTATGACAAATACCTTCGGGAGAGCGGCAGCGGCTCCGCGTCTGTGTTTCATCTGGGCTATTTTTTTCATTTGATCTCGGATGATATATGGTTAAAGGACATTTATTACAAGAAGATCAAGTGGCTGCCGCAGCCGGAGAAGAAAGAAGCTCAAGCCCAGTGTTACCGTGATTTTCGGCGTCTCAACGGCAAACTGATCGATCATTATCGACTGCAGCTGCGGACGTTGGACGTGCAGCCTGTTGCGATCGATGAGATCCACTATACGTTTCTTCCCGGTCTGATTCAGGATTTAACGGATGATTTCGACAGGATGGACATTCATAAGCATGAAGATCTTGAACTTCTTCAGTGGGAAGAGGTTATCGATTGTATCGAGCATTCAGCTGCGGCTTCGCTAACGGAGGCAGCTAATCGAATCCGTTTGGAGGGCATCCATAATGACAGATAAAGACAGGATTTATTTAATAGCCGATATAACGGGATATCCCCCGCAGATTAGCCGGCTGCTCTCCATGATGAATTACGCTCGCCATACTACCCTTCAAGCCGTTCACGGGTTGAAGGCCGAACAATTGGACGCCTTGATTGACGAGGACAGCAATTCGATAGGAGCCTTATTGCTGCATATGGCTGCCGTTGAGACGGCGTATCAAGCGCAGACCTTCGAAGACCGAGAATTGACTGAAGACGAGATGGCGGAGTGGGGACCTGCCCTGCAATTGGGTGAAGAAGGCCGGCGAGCAATCCGCGGTCATGATCTGGATTATTACCTGCAGCGGTTAAGTGATGTCCGCAACCGAACCTTGGATTTATTCAGAACGGTACCGGACGAATGGCTTGAACAGGAAGAAGACTTCTGGTATAACAAGCCGGCCAACTATTATTTCATGTGGTACCATGTGTTTGAGGATGAGATTAATCATAGAGGGCAAATACGCTTCATACGCAAAAGGATTCATTCGGCGGAGTAAGTCTCGAGCAGAAGGTTTAGTTGTGTTGAAACTTGAAGCCAAATTAGAAGGGGCCGATCAGATGAAGATTCGAGCCGTTCTCTTTGATTTATTTGAAACCTTGATAACCGAATTTGCATCTGGAAAGCGAAAGTCCAACCGCAGCTATGATTACCAGGCTCTGCTCGGATTGTCGAATGAAGATTATAAGAAGGAGTGGCGGGCAAGGCAGGAGCAGCGAATGTCCGGATTTTTCCCGGATTACAGAGCCGTCCTTAAAGACATATTGCTCGCGCGTTCGTTACCTTATCATGATTCCGTTGTGAATACGTTGTATGAAGAGCGGGTCCGCGAGAAGCAGCTCCCGTTTCAGTCGGTAGAGCCCGATATTAAGCGGTTACTGGACAGTTTGAAGAACCGGAAGCTGAAGCTTGCTCTAGTTAGCAATTGCACCGAAGAAGAAGTGAAATACTGGCAGGATAGCGGGCTTGCCGCGTATTTCGATACGGTTATTTTCTCCTATGAAGCCGGTTGTGCCAAACCGGATCAACGCATCTATGAGCTGGCTTGTTCCAGACTTGCCGTGCGGGCGGATGAATGCTTCTTTGTTGGCGATGGCGGCTCGAATGAGCTCGAAGGAGCCGAACGCGCAGGGTTGAATCCGCTTCATGCAACCTGGTTTAATACCTTCATCGAATCCAAGTACAAGAAGCTGACGCATCCGAATGAATTGCTTCAGGAGTTGGATTGAAGCGCGGCGGAACAGCAAGGGAAGAAAGAACATTCTGCCGTCGAAGGCGGGCTAGGTGCAAATCATCGCTTCATTATAAAGATGGGATGTGAATTGCCGTGATCGAATGTCCGTGGTGTCAACATAACATCGAAATTGAGAATGGGCGATGCCCGAAATGCCGCAGGAAGCTATATGAAGTGTCTGACGATGATTTTCCAAATGCGGATTCGGCGCAAGAGGAGCAGGGCTTTGAGACGATTACGGCGGATGACGGCGGGAACAGCTCTCTCGGCGTGGAGGAACTTCTGGCTGAGAACTTCAAATGCTCCAAATGCGGCGGTGAAGAGTGCAGCGTCCAAGAAGTCGCGATGACGGGTACGGGCTTGAGCAAGCTGCTTGATATTCAGCATCATCACTATTTGTATGTATCCTGCGAGAACTGCGGATTTGTTGAAATATACAATCCTGACGTGCTTCGGCGTATGAAGTCGGGAACCATGGGAACGGTCTTGGACACGTTCTTCGGATAGCGGAATGGAACCCGGACAGACGAGACATAATGGCTGAAATAAAACTCGCGCTAAAAAGAGAGGGTGTAAGCGATGATTACCTATAGCGAGGATAAGCAGCTTCGCGCGATCGATGTTGCACAAGTGTTCCGAAGCTCCGGCATTAAGCGGCCCTATGAGGATCTGGAGCGGATTCAGCGGATGATCGATCATTCGGACATCATGATTAGCGCATGGGCGGGGAACAACAGGCTGATTGGTCTTGCAAGGGCGGTTACGGATTATTCGTACTGCTGTTATCTGTCAGATTTGGCGGTCGATAAGGAATATAAGAATCAAGGGATCGGCCGGGAGCTTGTCCGAAGGCTGCAGGCCGTATCGGGTGACGAATGCTCGCTCGTGCTGCTCTCCGCACCCGGTGCCGTAGACTATTACCCGCGTCTCGGATTCGAGCATACCGATAAAGCTTTTGTCATGGCAAGGAAGAGATAAGATAAGATTCATGAAGTACCACGCACGCTTCAGATTATAAAAGAGGCTCCGCCTAGGTTGACTTAGGCGGAGCCTCTTTTGCTATTTGTTTCATGCAAGCGCGATTACAGCTTCACCCAAGCGGTCAGGCCGTCCGGCTGATCAGGATTGATGCCTTGACGCTCAGCGCTGCTTAATGCCGCGATTTGCGGAATGAAGATGAACGGAATGCCTTGTGCGGCGATATCCAGCTCCGTATCGGAAATGATCGCGAGGTCGACGAGATCCGCCGGTACGACACTTGCGTGATCGCCGAATGCGATAATTTTGGCACCGCGATTCTTGATATCCTGCATCAGCTTGTGTTGATGCTCCGAGCCGTCCTTCGTTAACGCTGCGATGACGAGCGTATCAGGGCCGACGGTGACCATCGGTCCGTGGCGAACATCAAGCAGATGGTGCGATTGCGCCTGTACTTTAGCGATCTCGGTCAGGGCAATGGCGCCTTCGGATGCCAGGCCTTGGAGTTCTCCGTCCGCAAGGACAACGGCATTCGTCCATTCGAAATCAGCCGTCTCGCGGATGGCGTTCTCCACGCGTGCCATATAAGACTCGCCTTGGCTGATGGCGGTGCCGATGCTCTCGATCAGGCTCTCGTCGTTGCCGAGGAAAGCGGCAATCATGAGATTCGCGACATATAGATTCGTAATGTTGCGGGTTTGGCAGACGCTGTGATCGAATGCCCAAGGAAGCTCAAGCGCAAAGTCCGCTTTCTGCGACAGCGGCGAGTTCGTCACGCTGGAAATCGCAAGAACGGGAACGGGCTTCACCGCTTGGATGAGCTTTACCGCTTCAACGACTTCGCTTGTGCTTCCGGAACGCGATGGGGCAACAAGCAGCGTTTTCTCAAGCAGAGCTTCATAGCGCTTCGTATTCAGCATGAGATCTCCGCCGGCAAGTGCCATAGAAGGCAGACCTGCACGCAAGCGGTTGGAGAATGCAGCCGATTTGCTAAGGCAGTAGCTGGAGCCGCAGCCTACATATGTGATGGAAGTAATGCCGTGTTTTGCGATGAAGCTTACGATATCCTCACGATTGGACTTCATGTAATCATAGGTCTGCTTAAGCGCGGTGTACTGCTGCTTGACTTCGTTATAAGTTAAACTCATGAGAAAAGGGCCCTCCTTGAATTGTGGTTTTCCGTGTATAAGAATGGCATGAACCTAGTGACAGTTTAATTCATATTCCTGATTATTTCAATCAAATGAAAAATAAATTCAAAAAAAGATTGAAAAAATCAGAATTGAAATTTATGATTATGCTATAGATTACGCAAGCAAGTCTGTGAGACCCACGAGGAGGAACTCAATTATGCCACTTATTTCGTCGACTCAAATGCTTCAAACCGCAAGAAAGAACAACTATGCGGTAGCTGCATTCAATGTGCATACGCTGGAAATGCTTCAGGCTGTCGTTGAAGCCGCTCAAGAGACGCAATCGCCGTTGATCATTCAATCCACCGTCGGTACGGTTAAACATCTGGGGCCCGATTATATCGCGGCGGCTGCAACGGTTGCGGCCAACCGGACAGGCCTGCCGATTGCGCTGCATTTGGACCATTGTACGGACTTTCCGCTGCTTGTTCAATGTATCCGTGCTGGCTATACATCCGTAATGATCGATGCTTCCATGCATACGTTCGAAGAGAATGTCGCCCGTACATCGAAAGTAATGGAAATTGCGGCAGCGGCCGGCGTTAACGTCGAAGCTGAGCTTGGCAAGGTAGGCGGCGTCGAGGATGACATCGTTGTCGATGAACGCGATGCGCTGCTTGCAGATCCGGATGAATGCGTGCAATTCGTTGAACGTACGGGCGTGAATACGCTGGCGCCGGCAATCGGCACGGCACATGGCATTTATAAAGGCGATCCGAATATCGACTTTGCTCGTATCGGCGAAATCGCCTCCCGTATCGAGACACCGCTCGTGCTTCATGGCGGATCCGGTATTCCAGCGGATCAAGTGAAGCGCGCCGTCTCCCTGGGGATGGCGAAGATGAACATTGCGACGGAGCTTCGCATCGCATTCTCGGATGCAATTAAAGCTATATTTGCTCAGTATCCGGACGAGAATGATCCGCGCAAATATATGGTCCCGGCCAAGGAAGCCGTGAAACGGCTTGCTATTGAAAAGATGGAGCTTTGCGGATGCATCGGCAAAGCCGGCGAAGTGAAATCATAAATAGAAGCGTTAATAATACGAAAGACACTTGAATAAGCTGCGCTGGCCGAAGGCCAGCGCTAACGCTTCTTCAGAAGCATTCATCCTGCAATGACTTGTTAAATCATTTTTTTGGATTCATAAAAATGAAACCTTTCCTGGTTTGAGCAAGCAATCTTCCTCTAACTCAAGGAAAGGTTTTTTCTGTGCAGCTGCCGAATAAGATTTGTGGCACTTCGTCTCTGAAACGAGCGGCCGCTCGGAGATCGGGCAATGATATGGGAGGGCTAGAAGTGAAGACGATTTATGTGCTCGGTGAATTGAATGTCGATATGATCGTTACCGGATCGGACGTCATGCCGGAGTGGAACCGGGAGAAGCTTGTGGATTCATTCGATCTCGTGCTTGGTTCCTCATCCGCCATTACTGCTTGCGCGCTGGTAGGGCTGGGAATGGATGTCCGTTTTGTCAGTGTGGTGGGCGAAGATGACTTCGGACGCTTCTGCATCGAACAGCTGCAGGGCAAAGGTGTGAATACGGAGCATGTCAAACGGGACGCGAGCAGGAAAACGGGCGTAACGATCTCGTTATCCACGCAGAAGGACCGGGGATTGCTCACATATATGGGGAGCATAGCGGCGCTAACTCCGTCCGATATTCCGGCGGCGGTGTATGGGGAGGCGGCACATGTCCACTTCGGCTCCTACTTTCTGCAGGATGGCATGCGGCCGCATTGGCAGCAGCTGTTTCAACAGGCAAGACAGAAGGGCATCACGACCTCCTTCGATACGGGCTGGGATGTGCACCAGATCTGGTATCGGGATCAGATTCACCAATTGCTTCGCGAGACGGACCTCTTTATTCCGAGCGAAGATGAGCTGCTGCATATTTACGGCGTGTCCAAGCTGGATGAGATATGGGGGCTTCTGCCTGACGATCGTCACATGGTCGCGGTGAAACGCGGGTCGGCAGGCGCTGTACTTATGACGCGAGACGGACAGCGCGAATCGGTCAATGCCTATCGGATTACGCCGGTCGATACGACAGGGGCGGGCGATTCGTTTAACGCGGGCTTGATTGCGGGGTATTTGAACGGGAAACGCGGCAAGGAGCTCTTACTGTTTGCAAGTGCTTGCGGAGCGCTCGCAACCCAGGCTGTCGGCGGCGTCGGGCGGGTATCGTCGCTGCAGGATGTCGAGTCTTTTCAACGCACTCATTCATTAAGGGACGAATAACAATGATTCGAAGGGGCTGTTCTTAAACGTCATTGAACATGACGGAAGAGCAGCCCCTTCTTATTGTTAAGCCCGAATCGTTTGTTCCGATTCGCTATGTTCTCATGATGGCGTAACTACGCCTGATTCGACTCGTGAGGCTGGTAGAACAGGCTTAGGCTCAGCTCCTTGGCGCCCTGGGTTACCCATGCCTTAGCCTTCTCCCAGATTTCCGGCGTGAAGCGGGCCGCCGGTATGGAGATACTCATTGCGGCTGCAGCATCGCCCTTCGCATTGCATATTGGAGCTGCGACACACTGGACGCCTTGTATCGCTTCGCCATAGCTGTATGCTAGTCCTTCCTGGCGTATTTCTTCCATCTGCTTCAGCAATTGTTCGCGCTCTTGAATGGTTCCATCCGTTAATTTCCCCAGCTGATTGCTCGGGAACAGCCCGTAAATTTCCTGATCCGTCAGCTTGCTCAGCATGGCCTTGCCCATTGCGGTCGAGTGGATCGGCAGCTTCATTCCCATGTGGGAGACGAAGCGGACGGGATGGCTGCTCTGCTTCTCCGATACATATAGAATCATATCCTTCTCTCGAATCGACAGGAAAGCCGCTTCATTGATATCTTGGACGATTTTTTGCGCGAAGTTTTGGAATTGGGAGATGAGATCGGTATTCTGGGAATACTTGGTAGCGATTTCGAGCACCTTGTAGCCAAGCTTGAACATCTTCTCGCTGACGTCCGTCTCCAGATAACCGCGGGCAAGCATGTTCTGCAAAATCTTGTATGTGCTGCTTGTCGGCATATCCAGCTTTCTTGCGATTTCCACCAAATTTATGGAATGCTGCTCCACGGCCAGCAGCTCTAATATATCAAGGACGCGGTCGGCAGACTTAACGACAGAAGTTTGCTTAGGGGTTGTCAATCATTTACCTCCTCGTAAAAAGCATTTCTTTATTGAAAATAGCGATTTTTATTAATGTACTATGTTTATATTCAATTGTCCACTGATGACTGTGGCGCGGATCTCCTGGTTCACAAGTCGCTTCTGCAGGTGCGTTCGAATGCCGGTCACGATATTATGTCTGGGATCAGTAACCTGCCAGCAGCCTTTTATCAAATGCATGACTTATCTGAACGGAACAGCATCCCGGAATAACGGGGTGCTTATTTGTTCGCAGCGGATTAGAGTTTTCCGAGTCCCTACATACATTTTCATGTATAATAGCATGGGAATGGACCGGTCATCGCCTGTTCATCGGATGTATTCTTCATGACTATAGCGTTCTTGTCATGCCAAGTCATTCAAGAGGGGAGCTGCGGAAATGCCATTATTGCATCGAATTGGACAAAAACCGATCATAGCCGCCGTTAGAAGCAGGGGCGATACCGAAGCAGCACTTAACAGCGGCGTCGATAATTTGTTCTTCATGGGCGGCAGCGTGTCGGACGTCATTCAATCGGCAAGGGAATGTGCGGAAGCGGGGAAGGGCGCCTTCCTCCATATCGACTTGATCCGCGGCTTATCCAGTACGGACAAAGAGACGCTTCAGTTCGTGAAGGAGTACATAGGGGCGGACGGCATCATCACGCCTAAGAGTCATCTCATCAAGGAGGCCGCGAAGAACGGGCTGTACGCAATCCTGCATTTATTCGTCCTGGATTCGTTGGCGCTTGAGAACGGATTGAAACTGGCTCGTACGACGGAGCCAGACGCCATCGAAATCATGCCCGGCCTGATGAGCAAGGTCATCACCCGGTTCACGGAAGAGCTGCCTGAAATACCGGTCATTGCAAGCGGACTGATTCAGACCAGACAGGAAGCTGCCGAGAGTATACAAGCCGGCGCCACCTCGCTATCAGTCAGTGAGCAAGCGCTATGGCCGCTCACTTTTCGCGATCTAGAGGATTTGTAATTGACTTGCTTAAGATTAACCGATATATTCGTAGTGTCGACTTATACCATAACGAGCAGCGGATAAGAGAAAGCTCCGAAGCGATAAGAGGCGTGTTCACGCGCGCCCATAATCGCCCGGTCTTTCTCTTTTTTTGTTGCCTTGCGTAAGGAAGAGAGAGGAGGAGCATTGTTATTTGGCAGGCTTCGGACGTATATTTCTTTGATTTGGACGGGACGCTCTATTATCGCGACCGGCCCGCTCCGGGTGCACAGGAGCTGTTGAATTACCTTCGCGGGAACGGGAAGAAGGTCGGGTTCATTACGAACAATTCCCGGAATACGGCGGGCGAAATCGCTCGAAAATTATTTGGAATCGGCATTTTCGCTCAACCGGACGAGATCGTAACGGCAACGGATGCGGTTGGATCATACCTTATGGGGCAGTATGGTCCGCTGAAGGTGAAGGCGGCCGGCTCGCAAAGCATGCAGCAGGCGATTGCGGAGAAGGGGCATCGCATCATCCCGCTGCCTTCGGCTGAACAGGCCGATGTCATTGTACTAGGAAGGGATACAGACTTCTCATTCGATAAGCTGCAGCAGATCGTGAATGACGTGGAGCGCGGCGTAAAGCTGGTTGCGACAAATCCGGATTTGTATCATCCCGGGCCCGGAGGCAGCAAAATACCGGAAACGGGAGCTCTGGCGCGGGCGATAGAAGCGATTACCGGTCAGCCGGTACCGTCGATCGGCAAACCTGGTCCATACCTATTCGAGTGCGCCATGAATAAATATGGCGCAGAGGCCCGGCATTGCACGATGGTCGGCGATAATCTGGAAACGGATATCGCAGGCGGCGTACGTGCAGGCATGAGAACGATCTGGCTCCGGTCGGGAGGCATGAATCAAACGTTAACGGGGGGCGATGCTTCCGTGCCGATTCCGGACGTCATTATCGAACGTATCGAGCAATGGTCATATTTCAATAAGAACGATGAGTGGAGGTCCGATTAATGAAGGATATGACGATCGAGACAAGTGCATTGGAAGAAACGGTAATCGGCATTCCGGGACTTCGGCGCGAGATGAAGCTTCTGCATGTGACAGATTCCCATTATTCGGAAGCGGACGACAGGGATGAAGAACGTATCGTCGCCGATGCGGAGCGCTGCCGTCAGGTATATGGGGGACGGGCGATGGAACACTTCCAGCAGGCCATTCGCCACAGCAACGAGTGGCAAGCTGAATGCACCATATTTACAGGCGATATCGTTCAGTTCCCATCTGTCCGGAATATTGAGATACTCGAAGAGCAGTTCGGCCGACTGGATTCGCCGTACTTGTATACGCTCGGGAATCATGACTGGCTGTTTACCCACCATCATCCGCATGATGAGCTGAGGCTGTCGGTATACCCGATGTTCAACAAAGTCACGGCCGGGAACCCCTCTTACGGGGTGATGAATCTTGATGGCGTGAAGCTAATCGTTCTGGACGACAGCAATTATCAAATCAACGGGGAGCAGCTGCAATTCGTCAGGCGGCAGCTGGCTGAAGGCATCCCGACGCTGCTCTTCTTCCACATTCCGATGTATTTGCCTACCCTTGCGGACAAGACGCTTGAGATATGGCGCGATCCGATTATGCTGAATGCGCCCGGATGGGCTGCGGATGCGAGAGAGCGCTGGGGGCTTCGCGAAGCTGAAGAGTCTACGCAACAGTTCCATCGGATGATTACGGAAGTTGAATATCCGAACATCGCCGGCATTTTTTGCGGGCACCTTCATTTTCCGCACCGCGATGCTTTCGCAGAGGGCCGTTACCAGTACGTGACGAAGGCGGGCTTTGACGGGGGTTTCAGACAAATAACGTTACAGCCCTTATGAGTAGGAACGGGGTAGAATGAAGCGAAAAGGAGAGTTCGATTTTCATATGGTAGGAATTTCTAGATTCGATGTCGAACAATGAAAGCAACGACAAGATGAAAGGGAGGCGATTCCTGTTGAAGACAATGGCATGGCAAGATCTGAAGATAGAGGGCACAGCCTATAAACGGGCGATGTTGAGCTTCGACCGGATGGAATCGGAGCCGTACGAGCCGGATGCGGTGTTTAAGGAAGCCTCGTATGATTGGCCTGGCGATTGGGAGGGGCGGTCGATTCTCGCACTGGTACTGCTGGCTCAAGCGACGCATAGGGAGCCGGTACATTTGGCTGAGATCATGAGGCGTTTGCCGTCCAGGTTGAATGAGAAGGGCTTCTTCGGACCCGTGTATGCGGCTGGAACCATAGACGAGCAACAGCTGTCCGGAAACAGCTGGTTTCTACGTTCGATGGCTGAGCATTATTTATGGAAGAAAGACGCCTTCTCCTTATCCGTGGTCGAAAATATGACGGAATATTTGCTTCTCCCGGCTAGGGGCTACTATGCGGATTACCCGGTCTTGCCGGAGCAGCGGGTATTCGAAGGGGAAGCGATCGGAGAGCTGCAGAAGGAGAAGGTCGGAGCATGGCGCTTATCTACCGATATCGGATGCGCGTTCATCATGCTGGATGGCGCTACTCAGGCTTATCAAATATTGAAGCGGCCGGAACTGGGGGAGCTCATTGACGAGATGATCGCCAAATTCATGACAATCGATTTATCAGGCTTGTCGTTCCAAACCCATGCGACGCTGTCCGCGACACGGGGGCTGCTGCGTCATTATGAAACAACCGGGAATGGAGCCTTGCTGCGCAAAGCCGAGGATATCTTCAAGCTCTATATAAAGGAAGGCATGACAGAGACGTACGCCAATTACAACTGGTTCGGCCGGCCGGAATGGACGGAAAGCTGCGCGGTGGTCGATTCATTCATGGTTGCCGTAACCTTATGGAAACATACGGGCAAGCCGGAGCTGCTTGATATGGCCCATCATATTTATTATAACGGCATGGGTTACGGGCAGCGCCCGAACGGCGGATTCGGCTGTGACGTCTGCACGGGCGCCCATGGCGAATTGTCGATTGCGCCCAAGTCGGAAGGCATGTTCGAAGCGTTCTGGTGCTGTACGATGCGCGGCGGCGAAGGTTTATCCAGATCGGTCGAATATTGCTACGAATATGAAGAGGGACGGATTGTCGTCCCATTCTATTCGGATAGTGTTGGCCGGTTTGCGATGGATGGCGGCGCATTGTCGATCAGCCAGCGCACCGCTTATCCTTATGATGGTTACGTCTCGCTGGAAATAACGGAATCCTCGCGGACGGAGTCCTTTGTCGTCGAGCTATATGTACCGGGATGGGCGGACGCTTCCGCGATGAAGCTGAAGGTGAACGGCGAAGCGAGAGATGCGGTCATTCGGGAAGGCTTCGCGGCTGTCACGCTGGAGCCCGTCATCGGAGCGACAGTCGAGCTGACCTTCCCGATTGAGCTGAGGGTCAATCGGGTGGAGGGAGACTATAGCATGAAGGAGGCCCATTCCTACCGGCATGGAGTTTTGCTGCTCGGTGTAGACGGTGCGGACCCGGAACAAGAACATGTCGGCGTCTCAGCGGCAATCGAGCCGCTTGGCTATGGCGTATATCGGATCGCTGACGGTTCGGAGCGAATCTTGAGTCCGATCAATGACATCATCGACAAGCCGATGGCCGAAGCCATAGCGAATCGCAAGCAAGTGCTGTTTCGCGTCCAATAAGCCCGCATCACGGCTCATGCACAAGGAAGCCTGACATACGTGCGGCTGCCTTCAGTGTGATACTGTTCGTTTGCCGTTAGTTGCGCGTGGGCTGCGAGGGCGGTATATTGATGTAGGTCAAGTCCAGCTTCAGCTGTAAGAGCGAAAAACGGCGTTACAGCCTGTCGAGAGGCTGGACGGGTGAGCTGAAAGACCGAAAAAGGGACTTACAGCCGCCGAAGACTTTATAAGCAGCCGGTCGCAATCATTAATAACCCGAAGTGTAACGCATTTATACGGCTCGACATAAAATAAACTGCGCCAGTCAGCCTATCCCAACCTTATACCAGCTATTTACTTTTCACTCGTTCTAGATTATAATTATTATTATAAAGTTTCCCTGATGAAACATAATTGAATCTAGACAAGATGAGTATGGTTCTCATTTGACGTGCTGTCCCTAATTAGGGGCAGCATGTTCCATTTTTAGGGGTTCAATAATGGGACTCATTCTCAAATAGAGAGGAGTGATGGCAATGATTTCAGCCATGCAAACGACAGAAGCAAAGGTCGGCGACAAGGAGATCCCGGAGACAGGAGGATCGCTGCCGGGCAAGCTGAAGGATACATTCAGCCGATACGGCGAAGGAATCGCGGCATTAATGAGCGGTATTATCATAGCTGCCGCTTGGAGCATTAACGATATTTCTTATACCTGGTCGGTTATTCTATATTCGTGCGCCTTTCTCATCGGCGGGTTCGCCAAGGCGAAGGAAGGCTTGCAAACCTTGATCTACGAGCGGGATCTTGATGTCAATCTGCTTATGCTGGTCGCAGCGATTGGAGCGGCCAGCATCGGTTATTGGACCGAAGGCGCAGTGCTGATTTTTATTTTCTCGTTGAGCGGCGCTCTGGAGACCTACACAATGGATCGCAGCAGACGCGATATCTCCGCCTTAATGGAGATGAAGCCTGAGACCGCCGTGGTTTACCAAGACGGGATCGAGACGGTCGTATCCATCAATGAGCTGAAGGTCGGCGACAGAGTTATCGTTAAGCCCGGCGAGAGCATTCCTGCCGATGGCGTCGTCGTGGAAGGCTATTCAGCCGTTAACCAGGCTTCGATCACCGGGGAGTCGATTCCGGTGGATAAGGATGCCGGCAGCGAGGTGTTTGCAGGTACGTTGAATGGTCAGGGCGCATTGTTTATCGAAGTGAGCCGCCCGGGGGAATCGACCCTGTTCGCCAAGATCATTCGCCTCGTCCAAGAAGCTCAAAGCGAGAAGCCGGTATCGCAATTGTTCATGGAACGATTCGAGCGCATATACGCAAGAGCCATTATTTTCATTAGTATGCTCTTAATCGTTCTTCCGCCGGTAGTTATGGGCTGGTCGTGGGAAGAAACGTTCTATAAAGCGATGGTCTTTCTCGTTGTTGCATCTCCCTGCGCCTTGGTCGCCTCGATCATGCCCGCCATGCTGTCGGCGATATCGAGCAGCGCCAGGAAGGGTCTTCTCTTCAAAGGCGGCGCGCATCTTGAGAATCTCGCCCGTACGAAGGTGATCGCTTTTGATAAGACGGGAACGTTGACGACGGGACAGCCGGCGGTAACGGATTCGATTCCGCTGCAAGGCTATAGCGAGCATGAGATGCTGCAGATCGCGGCTTCGCTTGAAAGCTTGTCGGAGCATCCGCTTGCGCAAGCCATCGTTGATAAAGCGAAGGAGCTCGGCGTAAGGCTTGATCGTCCGAAGGAATTTACAGCCCGCACGGGATGGGGGCTAGAGGCGCAGCTGGCAGGGGAAACATGGAAAATCGGCAAGCCGTCATTCTTGGAGGCATGTCACCATACCGATGAGCTGACTCAAATCATCCATCGACTTGAGGAAGAAGGAAAAACGGTGACTGTTCTGCATCATTCGAAGGGAGCCGTCGGAATCATTGCACTCCGGGACAGCATACGCGCCGATGCCAAGCAAGCCATTGCATCCTTGAAGAAGCAGGGAGTT
The DNA here is from genome assembly GCF_024734895.1 of Paenibacillus spongiae. Lineage (NCBI taxonomy): Bacteria > Bacillati > Bacillota > Bacilli > Caryophanales > Paenibacillaceae > Paenibacillus > Paenibacillus spongiae. The sequence goes on along the minus strand of NZ_CP091430.1, from coordinate 4,750,441 downwards.
CTAGTTGCCATGCTGACCGGCGATCAGAGGAAGACTGCCGAGACGATTGCCCGTGAAGCGGGTATCGACATGGTGTACGCCGAGCTGCTGCCGGAGGACAAAGTGAATATCGTTAAGGAATTGAAAGGCAAGTACGGCCATGTCGCCATGGTCGGAGACGGTGTAAATGACGCTCCGGCGCTGGCGACCGCAACAGTCGGAATCGCAATGGGCGCAGCAGGAAGCGACGCGGCGCTTGAAACGGCCAACCTCGTCCTGCTGAAGGATGACATCGGCAGAATCGCCGATGCGATCGCGCTTGGCAAACGTACGGCTAAGATCGTCAAACAGAACATTATATTCGCCATCAGCGTGATTACGCTGCTCATCGCCGCTAACTTTATCGAAGGCATCGCGCTCCCGCTCGGCGTCATCGGACATGAAGGAAGCACGATCCTCGTTATCCTGAATGGACTGCGGCTGCTGCGTCAGCCGAACAAAACCAGAACCAATACCGCGATATAGAAAAAAAGAGCTGCCTGCACGAATGTACCTTCGTGCGGTCAGCTCTCTTGCGTTTGAGCGGGGGATTGAACGCTGGATACCAGGACAGGTCGCCCTGCGGTTCTTCTTCTGCGTATTTCCTGATTCTTGCGGTCGTGATCCATTGCCATGAACAAGCATAGCGAACCCAGGGCAACGAGAATCATGGTGGTCGCGGGCAGCAAATAACTCAATTGCACCGACTCCTTCATACGGTTGAAATGATAATCATTATCATCATTTTAGCCGATTCTCAAAAATAATCAACCTTTTTTTTGAAGGACGGCACAAAGAAATTTGCAGGAGTATCGACTGCTTATTACCTGATGTTCTTGCCTAGCCTCTTGTCCGTGATAGGACTTAGCCAGACAAAGAGCAGTATGCTCGAAGGGGATGTACGGTGAAGAATGCGTTCAAGGTTCCATTTTAAAACGATATATTATAGAAACGAAATGACCGGCAGCTGAGGAGCGGTGTACTGTTCCGGCATTACTTCGGCATATACATGCATTGAGGTGATGGGACAATGATTAGCGTGCGCGAAGTGATGGATCGAATCGAGATGCTGCCGATAGCGGAAGATACGAAGCTGCTGGTCAAGGAAATCGTCGACCGGAAGCAGAAGGTTGATCATATCCGATGGATGAACCGGATCTTGGCCGTCGTCAATTTAGGCATAGCCGGTGTCGTCATGTATTGGATGTACAGACTCAGTCTGATTTCGAGCCAAGATATCTTTATTTCGTTTCAGTATCTGGGCAAGAGCAGGGCATCCCTCCTATTCATCGTCGTAGCGCTGTCCGTCTTCATCTATTCCGGCATGTTAACGAAAGAGTATAAGAAACAGAAACAAAAGTACGACGAGCTCCGCAAAGAAACCATCGATAGGCTGAGAGCCAAATGGGACATCACGGAGGAGTCCAAGCTGCGCGATGAAATATCCAGACTGCTCGATAAACGGGATATCAATATTCGATTTCTCAGCTGATCGTGGGGAAATCCGACCTCATAGTAGCCGCAGAACCTTTCGCTTGCGCTTGCGTGCGCGGCGAAAGGTTTTTTGGGTATTGCCGGTATGCGCTTCGGGAGGACGCTGTGATTTCACTCACTAGATCGGAGCCCGATAACAGTTTAAACCAATTGAAACAAAAAACAATTCACAGATAGGTGTACCAGATCATCCTAATTCGACGATGAATCATTTCCGTTTTCGCTTGAAAAAAACTATTTTCAAAAATAAACAAATATGATAGGATGAAAACAAACATAAATAAACAACAACCGGAGGTAAATGAATGGTACAATCATTGTGGGACAAATCGAAGGCATCCGAGCTTCAAGGCGGACTTGACGAACTCGTTTACCGGTCGAATATTATCGGTTCCGATCGTCGGGTATGCAACTGGGGCGGCGGCAACACGTCCAGCAAGACGGTCGTGAAGGATTTCCGCGGCCGCGACATTGAAGTGATGTACGTGAAGGGCAGCGGATCGGACTTGGCAACGATGAAAGCCGGCAATTTTACCGGACTTCGCATGGACGACATCCGCCCATTGTTTGACCGCAGCGAAATGTCCGATGAGGAAATGGTGGCTTACTTGGCGAACTGCATGATCGATGCCAAGCACCCGCGCGCTTCCATCGAGACGCTTCTGCATGCATTCCTGCCGTTCAAGCACGTCGACCATACGCATCCGGATTCTATTATTAGCCTATGCTGTGCGGATAACGGCAAAGAAATCGCCCGCGAAATTTTCGGCGACCGTTTCGTATGGGTACCCTATGTGCGCCCGGGCTTCACGCTGTCGAAGATGATCGCGGAAGGCGTTCTGGGGAATCCGAAGGCCGAACTGGTACTGATGGAGAAACACGGTTTGGTCACTTGGGGCGAAACGTCGGAAGCGGCTTACGCACAGACGATTAAGATCATCAGCGAGGCTGAAGCGTTCATCGAAGCGCGCGTGAAGGAAGACAAGCTCTTCGGCGGCTTGAAGCACGCGGCACTGGCGGCAGAAGTCCGCAGAAGCATCGCATCGCAAGTTATGCCGGTTATACGCGGAGCGGTCAGCGATGCGAAGCAGATGATGCTCTCGTTCGACGATCAGGACGATGTGCTTCAGTTCGTAGGCGGCCAAGATTCTCCTTCTCTGTCTCAGGTTGGCGCGGCTTGCCCGGATCACCTGGTTCATACGAAGGTCGTTCCGCTGTTTATCGACTGGACGCCGAACGCGGATGACGTGGATGGACTGAAAGCGAAGCTCAAGGAAGGCATCGCGGCTTACAAAGAGCAGTACAAAGCATACTTCGAACGGAACCACAACGATGGGGACGTCATGTTCGAAGCTGCGCCGCGCGTTATTCTGATCCCCGGCGTCGGCATGATCAATACCGGCAAGAGCTGGGCAATGTCCCAAGTAAGCGGAGCGCTCTACCACCGCGCAATTGCGGTTATGCGCGGCGCAACGGCGCTTGGCAATTTCGTTTCGCTGAGCGAGAACGAATCGTACAACGTGGAATACTGGCCGCTTGAGCTGTACAAATTGTCGCTCGCGCCGGCAGAAGCCGAGTTCTCCCGCAAAGTCGCGTTCATCACGGGCGGCGCGGGCGGCATCGGCAGCGAAACGGCTCGCCGTCTCGTATCCGAAGGCGCTCATGTCGTATTGGCCGATCTGAATTTGGAAGGCGCTCAGAAGGTAGCCGGCGAAATCAATGAAAAGTATGGCGAGAATCGGGCCATCGCCGTTAAAATGGACGTAACGAGCGAAGAGCAAATCGCAGCAGCTTATGCGGATACTGCGCTTACGTATGGCGGCGTAGATATTATCGTCAACAATGCCGGATTGGCAACCTCCAGCCCGTTCGACGAGACCTCGCTGAAGGAATGGAATTTGAATATCAACGTGCTTGGCACAGGCTACTTCCTTGTTGCCCGCGAAGCGTTCAAGCTTATGAAAGAGCAAGGCATTGGCGGCAACATGGTGTTCATCGGCTCCAAAAACTCCATCTTTGCCGGCAAGAACGTGACGGCATACAGCGCCGTCAAAGCGCTCGAAGCGCATCTGGCACGCTGCATCGCCACGGAAGGCGGAGAGTTCGGCATTCGCGTCAACACGATTCTGCCGGATGCGATCCTGCAGGGCTCCGCGATCTGGAATTCGAACTGGCGCAATGAGCGGGCAGCCGCTTACGGCATTGAGCCGGATCAGCTGGAAGACCATTACCGCAAACGCACGACGCTGCTTGTCAATATCTATCCACGGGATATCGCCGAAGGCATTGCCTTCTTCGCATCCTCGAAATCCAGCAAGACAACCGGCTGTATGCTGACGATTGACGGCGGCGTACCGGCGGCATTTACTCGATAAGAAGGGTGGCACTTATCCATGTCTAAAGCAAGAGGCGAGAAAGTCTGGTATATTCCTGACGGTTTCATTCCCCCAACGAGCGCGGCTGGCGCTTATGAGAGCCATGAATCGGTATGCGTGCTGAACACGTCCACCGAGGAAGCGCTATTGAAATTCACGATCTTCTTCGAGGATCGGGATCCGATTGAGAACATTCTCGTCGTCTGCCCCGGTCGCCGGACCAGACATATCCGCACGAGTTCGCTAAGTCACGAAGGGACGTCGATTCCGGTCGGCGTTCCCTACGCGATCGAAGTGATCAGCGACATTCCGGTTATCGTGCAGTACAGCCGGCTTGACGCGACGCAGGCTGAGAACGCTTTAATGACAACATTGGGCTATGCCATCAAATAAGGAGGGAACAACAACTATGCAAACGTCGATTGAAAAAAGCTACGAAGAGGCGAAGAGCCTTTACCAGAAACACGGAATTGATGTCGATCAAGTGCTGGAAGCGCTGGAGAAAATCAAAGTATCGGTTCACTGCTGGCAGGGCGACGATGTTCGCGGCTTCCTGTTCCAAGATCAAGAATTGACCGGCGGCATCTCGGTAACAGGCAACTATCCCGGCGCAGCCCGTACGCCGAAGCAGCTGCAAGCGGATATGGAGAAAGCGTTCTCGCTGATTCCAGGCAAACATAAAGTCAATCTTCATGCTATTTATGCGGATACGAATGAGAAAGTGGACTTGGACCAGCTGGAACCGAAGCATTTTCAAAGCTGGGTGGATTGGGCGAAGGAGCAAGGTCTCGGTCTTGACTTCAACCCAACCTGCTTCTCGCATGAGAAATCGAGCGACGGCTTCACGCTGAGCCATCCAGACCCGGAAATTCGCCAGTTCTGGATCGACCACTGCATCGCATCGAGAAAAATCGGCGCTTACTTCGGTGAACAGCTGGGACAAACATGCGTAACGAACGTGTGGGTTCCAGACGGCTATAAAGACGTTCCTGCAGACCGGATGGCACCTAGACAGCGCCTGAAGGATTCTTTGGATCAAGTATTCGCGGAAGAGATTGACCCTAAATACAATCTTGACGCAGTTGAAAGCAAGCTGTTCGGCCTTGGTTCCGAAGCATACGTAGTCGGCTCCCATGAGTTCTACATGGGCTATGGCATTACGAACAATAAGCTGATCTGCCTCGATGCCGGCCACTTCCATCCGACCGAAGTCATCTCGAATAAATTGTCTTCGCTGGCTCTGTTCACGGACGGCATCCTGCTGCACGTCAGCCGCCCTATGCGTTGGGATAGCGATCACGTTGTCGTTATGGATGACGAGCTGATGGAAATCGGCAGAGAGCTTGTTCGCAACAACCTGCTGGAAACGACGCATATCGGCCTCGATTTCTTCGACGCCAGCATCAACCGCGTAGCGGCATGGGTGATCGGTACGCGCAATACGATCAAGGCGCTGCTGCGTGCTATGCTGGAGCCGGTAGAAGCGTTGAAGCAAGCCGAGCTTGAAGGCGATTATACGACACGCCTTGCCCTGACGGAAGAATTCAAGTCCTATCCATTCGGCGCAGTATGGGATTACTATTGCGCGAAGCAAGGCGTCCCGGTCCGCGAAGAGTGGCTGGCCGAAGTGAAGACATATGAGAAAGAAGTTCTGCTGAAACGCGAAAACGAGGCTGCTGTCGTAAAATAGCAGCTGTACTCCTTCCGGAATGACTACTTAATTAAGGGCGGTGCCGACAGGTGAGTATTCTCGCATTTGATTTAGGAGCGAGCAGCGGCAGAGCGTTACTCGGCCGTCTCACGGACCGCAAGATCGAAGTGGAGGAGCTTCACCGCTTCCCTAATGACCCGGTGCAGGTGGGCGACCGCCTGCATTGGGACATTCTTCGTCTGGTTCACGAGATCAAGCAAGGGCTGCTCAAGGCGAAGCATCAAGACATTGCGCTGAAGAGCATCGGAATCGATTCGTGGGCGGTCGATTTCGGCTTCATCGATAAGAATGGCGAGCTGGTGGGCAATCCGTATCATTACCGCGACCGTCAAACGGACGGAGCGATGGAAGCGCTGTTCGCCGAGCTGCCGGCCAAGGAAATATTCGGACGTACAGGCATTCAGTTCCTGCAGTTCAATACGATCTTTCAGCTATACGCGCTGAAGAAGGCGAATTCGCCGTGGCTGCAGCAAGCGGATCGCTTTCTCATGATTCCGGACCTGCTTCGTTATTTCTTAACGGGTGACATGTATAATGAATTCTCCAACGCCACGACGACGCAGCTGTACAATCCCATTAAAGGAAATTGGGATGGAGAGCTGCTGGATAAGCTTGGTATCCCGCAATCGTGGTTCGGCCCAATCCTTCAGCCGGGCGCGAGCGCAGGCAAGTTAAGACACTCAGTCTGTTCCGAGCTTGGCATCGACTCGATTCCGGTCTATGCCGTGGCGGAGCATGATACGGGTTCAGCGGTCGCCGCCGTTCCCGCATTGGATCGTTCCTTCGCTTATTTAAGCTGCGGAACGTGGTCACTGATGGGAACCGAAGTCGATCAGCCCGTCATTAACGACCTGGCCGGCGAACTCAATTTCACGAACGAAGGCGGCGTAGACGGCACGTTCCGGCTGCTTAAGAATATTATGGGCCTGTGGGTGCTGCAGGAGAGCAGACGGGAATGGGAACGGACAGGGAAGTCTTATACGTTCCCGGAGCTTGTCGCTTCAGCCGAGAAAGCGGCTCCATTCGCGGCATTCATCGATCCGGACGACCCGATGTTCCTGCATCCGGGCGACATGCCGGCCCAAATCCGCAGCTACTGCCTGCAGACAGGCCAGCAGCCGCCGGAGGATGTCGGTGCGATTGTCAGGTGCATTCTGGAGAGTCTTGCGTTAAAATACCGTTATGTGCTTGAATTGACAGAGCGTCTGTCCGGCAAGCAATTCAACGGGCTTCATATGGTAGGCGGCGGTATCCATAATACGCTGCTGTGCGCATGGTCGGCTAATGCCATCGGCAAGCCGGTATGGGCAGGACCAGCCGAAGGCAGCGCGATCGGCAACCTGGTCGTGCAGTGGATCGCGCAGGGCGAGCTCGCCGACATCTGGGAAGCGCGTCAAGTCATCCGCGAATCGTTCCCGGTGACGGTGTACGAACCCGAGAACCGTTCCGAATGGGAGCAGGCTTACGGCCGGTTTTTGCAGATAACAAGGCTGGCTTAAGGTATGTCGTTAACATTTTGTTTTGAAAAGAGGTAAGTTATGCTTGTTGCGGAGCGTTATGAGAAAATTGTTCAGCTGGTGAATGAAAGAGGAAGCATCCGGGTATCCGAATTGAGCGAGCTGTGCCATGTCACGGAGGAAACGATCCGCCGCGATCTGGACCGCCTCGAAGCGGGCGGGCGTTTGCGCCGCTCCCATGGGGGAGCCGTCAGCGTGAAGGATCAGCAGCAGTCCGAGATCCCTTACTTCGAAAGGGAGATCATTCACGCGGAAGAGAAGAAGCGGATCGCCGAAGAGGCCATCAGCCGCATTCAGCCGCATGACCGGATTCTGCTTGATGCAAGCTCGACCGCATGGTATATGGCTTCCATCGTACCCGATATTCCGCTCACCGTGCTGACCAATTCGATCAAAGTCGCAATCGAGCTGAGCAATAAAGATAAGATTGAAGTCATTTCCACAGGCGGATTAATGGCGCAGCGGTCGTTGTCCTATGTCGGACCGCTCGCCGAACGCTCACTCGATGCGTACCACGTCAATAAAGTGTTCCTATCCTGCAAGGGCGTCCACCTGGAGCGGGGGATCAGCGAATCGAACGAGCTTCAAGCGCGGATCAAGGAGAAGATGATCGGCATTGCCGATCAAGTCATTATCCTGGCCGATGCGAGCAAGTTCGGGGTTAATGCGTTTACGCACGTCGCGGATTTGTCCAGCGTGAATGAGATCATTACCGATGCGCGCATCCCGCAGGAAACGGTCACGATCTTGAAGGAACGCCATATCGAAGTGACGACGGTTTGATCCAAATGAATGATGCAAGGGCAGCCCCGTCGCTTCAATGGCGGGGTCTCTTTTTATACCCATGTCCAAATCTGAATGTTGGTTGCAATTTGTTGTTGCTAAGATGTCTGATAACCTGATAAAATGATGCCAAACAAACAGCGAGGTGTTACCCTTGAAAGTTTCCCTATTCATTACTTGTATGAGCGATGCCATTTACCCGCGGGTGGGTGAGGCGATGGTGCGTCTGCTTGCCCGTTACGGGGTTCAGCTGGACTTCCCGAAGGTGCAGACATGCTGCGGCCAGCCTGCTTTTAACAGCGGTTACTGGGAAGAAGCGCGCGCAACGGCAGCGACGATTCTGGATGCTTTCGAAGACAGCGACTTTGTTATCTCGCCTTCCGGCTCTTGTACCGGCATGATACATCATTACCCGAAACTATTCGAGAAGGATCCGGTTCAGCTCGAGCGAGCGAAGGAACTGCAGGACAAGTCGTACGAGTTCACTCAATTTCTTGTTAATGTATTGGGTGTGACGGATGTGGGGGCCAGCTTCCCGCATAAGGTGACGTACCATCCTTCATGCCACGGAAGCCGTCTGCTTGGCGTTAAGGAAGAACCGATAACGCTGATGAAGCACGTGAAGGGCCTTGAGTTGGTACCGCTTCCTTTTGCCGAAGACTGCTGCGGGTTCGGCGGCACATTCGCCGTGAAGATGGCGGACATCTCAGGCGCCATGGTGACCGAGAAGGCCGATCACGTACTCGAATCGGAAGCGGAAGTGCTGGTCGGTCTGGATATGGCTTGCCTGATGAATATCGGCGGCAATTTGCGTTACCGGAATGAACCGGTACGAGTCATGCACTTGGCGGAACTGCTTTACGAAGGAGTGAAATAAGCATGAGTACGACGGGAACGGCAGGTACGGTTAAAGAGCGTGCGGATTTGGCGCTTAACGACGATTTCTTGCGCAAAGCGGTCCGGTTCACGACCGAAAGGCTTCGCAACGGGAAGAAGAAGGCATCCGAGGATCACGGCAATTGGGATGAATGGCGGGAGCGCGGCCGGCAGATCCGGCTGCATACGATCGCTCATCTTGATTATTATTTGAATCTATTTACGGAGAATGCCCGTGCGAACGGCGTTCATATCCACTTTGCGGATACGGCAGCGGACGCGGTTAAGATTGCGCTGGCGATAGCCGAACGCAAACAGGCGAAGACGATCGTGAAGTCGAAGTCCATGGTAACCGAAGAGCTGCATCTTAACCATCATCTCGAGAAGATCGGCGTAGAAGCGATTGAAACCGATTTGGGCGAATATATCATTCAGCTCGCGGGAGAGACGCCATCCCATATCATCATCCCTGCCATCCATAAGAACCGCTATCAGATTGCGGATCTCCTATCTGCGGATGCGGGCGAGACGCTTGCGCCGGACACCACTGTACTGGCTGGATTTGTACGCAAGAAGCTGCGCGAGAAATTTCTGGAGGCCGATATCGGGATGACGGGCTGCAATTTTGCGATTGCGGAGACCGGCTCCATGGTCCTGTTCGAGAACGAAGGCAATGCGCGTATGGTAACGACGGTACCGAAGACACAGATAACGCTGATGGGCATGGAACGGATTATTCCTTCCTGGACGGATCTGGAGGTCATGGCTACGCTGCTTCCGCGTTCCGCCACCGGACAGAAGCTGACGGTCTACATGTCCGGCATTTCGGGTCCCCGCCGCTCCGAAGACGCTGACGGTCCGGAAGAAATGCACATCATTATTGTCGATAACGGACGTTCCTTACAGCTCGGCGATCCTGAATTCCAGGAGCTGCTTAACTGTATCCGCTGCGGCGCTTGTCTGAACGCTTGCCCGGTTTACCGCCACATCGGCGGTCACGCTTATGGCGGCACGTACAGCGGTCCGATCGGCGCCGTTCTGACGCCGTCGCTGCAGAAGAACGTGGCCGAATGGGACGATATCGCAAACGCGTCCAGCTTATGCGGAGCCTGCTATGAGGCTTGTCCTGTGAAAATTCCGCTGCATGATATGCTGGTTTACTTGCGCAGGCGGAAGGTCGAGGCAGGTCATGGCAACAAGATCGAGAGCATCGGAATGAAAGGCTTCGCCTCGGTGATGGGTGGTTCGAAGCGGTTCCGCACCGTCATTAATCTGGGCAAGCTGGGCCAGAAGCTGGTCGTCCGCAGCGGGGAAATCCGGACGAAGATCGGGCCGCTGAAGGGCTGGAACAGCTATCGCGTCACACCGAGCATACCGAAGGAAACGTTCCGCGATCGATGGGGAACCATCGAGGAAGAGATTCGCCATGGCCTGAAGGAGATGGATCCGGCGGTCCGCAAGCGTATGGAAGCGGCCGTGAAGAATAGGGATAAAGGGGGACACGGCCATGGCTGAGCCGCAAACACATCAACAATGGCTGGATGAGCTGGAAGCGGAGTCCCGCTCGAAACAGGAGAAGTTCATGAACGGCATTGCCGCCAAGCTGGGACGGCCGAGAGTAACGGATGCGCCGAAGCACCCCTTCCGCGGGGCGCCTGACTTCTGGAACAAATTCGAATGGTCGCAGGACGAGCGCATACAACAGTTTACGGAGAACTTCAAGGCTGCTGGAGGACATGTTGCCCGGCTAACGGACATGGAGGCGGCGAAGCAGTTCATCGTAGACAAAGCCAATGCGATGAGCGCGAAATATATCGTGCGGCAGAATCAGGCGGAGCTAGAGGCGCTCGGGCTTGAAGGAGCGCTTCCCGATGCGTCCATATCCGCCTGGAACAGCGATCCGGGCCAGTCGTGGAAAGCACGCGCCGCGGAAGCGGATTTCGGCGTCGTCATCGCAGATTATGCGGCAGCTTACACGGGATCGGTAACGGTATTGTCCTCCAAGGATAAAGGCCGTTCCGTCAGCTTGCTGCCAACCGTGCTGATGGTCATTATTCCGCTGGAGCGTCTGAAGACGCGGCTGGGCGAGATACTTCCCGACTTCGACCGTGCCGGAAGGGCTAACTTGCCGGCAGGCATTCACTTTATTTCCGGTCCAAGCCGTTCGGCCGATATCGAGAACGATCTGACGATCGGCGTACACGGTCCGGGTATCGTCTACGCGCTCATCGTCGGTTAAAGTGGAGTAGCAGTATTTGCGATAGCACAAAGACAACAAACGCGCGGCGATCGGTTCACGATTGCCGCGCGTTTTGTGTGCCATTACCGGAAACTTACCACTCCGCTACGCTGCCGTCCTCGTGACGCCAGAGCGGATTCTGCCACCGATGGCCGATCTGTGCCATCTTGCGCACCTGCTCCTCGTTGATTTCGATGCCGAGGCCCGGCCCCGGAGGAATGGTGACGAAACCATCTTTATATTCGAAGACGGTATGATCGCTAATGTAGTCAAGCAGGTCATTGCCTTGATTATAATGAATGCCGAGACTCTGTTCCTGGATAAAGGCGTTGTGGCAGGTCGCATCCACCTGCAGGCAAGCGGCCAGCGCGATCGGGCCGAGCGGGCAATGAGGCGCCATCGCGACATCATAGGCCTCCGCCATGGAAGCGATCTTCTTGCATTCCGTAATGCCACCGGCATGCGACAGGTCCGGCTGGATAATGTCCACGTAGCCGTCAGCCAGCAGCGATTTGAAATCCCAACGCGAGAACATCCGCTCGCCGGTTGCGATCGGGATATTCGTCGCATGGGCGATTTCGCGCAAGGACTCGTTGTTCTCGCTCAATACGGGCTCCTCGATGAACAGAGGCCGGAACGGCTCCAGCTCCTTCGCAAGCACTTTGGCCATCGGTTTATGAACGCGTCCATGGAAGTCGATCCCGATCCCCATATAAGGACCAGCAGCCTCGCGGACTGCGGCGACCCGCTCCAGCACCTGATCGATCTTCTCATGCGTATCGACGTACTGCAGCTCCTCCGTACCGTTCATCTTAACCGCAGTGAAGCCCGCTTCCTTGGCACGCAGCGCGGAAGCGCCGACATCGCTTGGCCGGTCGCCGCCGATCCAGGAATACACCTTCATCTTCTCGCGGCAGGCGCCTCCCATCAATTGATAGACCGGGGCGTTGAAAAACTTGCCCTTAATGTCCCACAACGCTTGGTCGATCCCGGCGATGGCGCTCATTAGAATAGCGCCGCCCCGGTAGAAGCCGCCCCTGTACATGACCTGCCAATGGTCTTCAATGCGCAGCGGATCCTTGCCGATCAAATAACCGCTCAGCTCTTCCACGGCAGCCTGGACGGTGTGGGCTTTTCCTTCCACGATGGGCTCTCCCCATCCGACGATGCCCTCGTCGGTTTCGACTTTCAGGAACAGCCAGCGGGGCGGCACGACGAAGGTTTCCATACGGGTAATACGCATAGCTCGTTATTCTCCTCTCTATTGGGCGATTGCCTTCTTCACGGCTGTAATCATATCGCTGATGTGGGTTTTCATGAGCGAGCGGGCTTGATCCGGTTCGCGTTCCTCAATCGCAATCGCAATCAGCTTATGGTAGCTGGCTGCCTTCGCCTTGCTGTGAGGAAGCTTGTTCGTCTCGCGGCGTCCTTGGGCCGACAGATCGGAGATCGCGGACAGCATCTGCGACAGAAGCGGGTTGTTGGCACCCTCGGCTATCGTTACATGAAACTTAAGGTCGGTGGCATAGTGATCGATGCCTTCCCGAATTTCCTCCTCCATCCGTAATGCCAGCATGCGGATCTCCTTCACCTGGGAGGGCGTGGCCCGTTCTGCGCAGAAGGCAGCCAATTCCGGTTCGAGTACGATGCGGGCTTCCAGCAGCTCCAGCAGCGTGCTCTCTTCCAGTTCGCGCAGCTTGCCCGCGGGATCGTCCAGCAGGCCGGGGTCATTCTGGATATAGATGCCGCGTCCATGCTCCACGCTCACGATGCGCTGGTTCTCGAGCACCCGGAGCGCCTCGCGAACCGCGGTCATGCTGAGACCGAACTCGGCTGCCAGCTGCTTCGTTGTCGGAAGGCGCACGCCAGGCTTCCATTCGCCGCTCGAAATCTTCAGCTTCACACGCTCGATAATCGCCTCGTGGGCCAGCTTCTTCATAGCAGGCTTCTCTTCCCTTCGCTCCATAAAATCTCTACTCAACGGTAAAGATCATATCTATTTTCATTAATGATATGATCTATTAGAAGATGTTGTCAACGGCGTATTTCAACCGGCTATTAGGATTCAGGAAATTCGGGAACAGCTGCGACCGCAACAACATTCGGTCTGCGATGCGGGCTGTGATCCAATCCTTTATTTTTTCGATTAATATAGAACGTTCTGTTACGAATATTTTCAAAAAATGGGTGCTGTGTTATAGTGAATCCACTTGAATGGCGGTTATCCTGACGGAGAAGAAATCATGAGGTGAACACGAAGCATGGAACGGTTATTGAGAAGCTATATTATGGAACATCCGGCTATGTTGGACGATTTAAGACACGTCCGGGAACTGGAGCTTCCCGATGGTTACGTGGCGGCAGGCTACATACGCAATTATGTATGGGACAGACTGCATCATGATGACATCCGCTCCGCTCACAACGATGTTGATGTGGTCTACTACGATCCGAATATTCTTGGCGAGGAGCGGGATCGGATCCTGGAACAGTCGCTTATCGCTGCAACCGGCAATGGGAAGTGGTCGGTGAAGAATCAAGCGCGCATGCATATGCGCAATAAGGAAACCGCGTACACTTCTGTAGAAGATGCATTAAGCCGTTGGCCGGAGACGGCTACCGCAATCGGCATCAGGCTCGAATGGAACGATGAGCTGAGCATATGCTGTCCTTACGGGCTTGATGACTTATTCAATATGATCGTGAGACGAAGTCCCTTATTTGCGGACAGAGCCTACTATTTGAAGCGTATTGCGGATAAACGATGGAAGCAATTATGGCCAAGCCTAACCATTATTGAGGACTGATATACGGTTAAGGCATGAGATACGAGGGGGAGAAGGAAGATGAATCTGCACCGTTTCAAGGAGACGATCACGACAGAAGACGAGCTTCGCCAGCTGCTTGGTTATCCGAACCCGATTGTCCAGCAGAAGACGATAACGAATATCGATGCGCATTGCCGCGCATTTATCGCGCGATCGCCGATGGTCTATCTGGCGACGTCGGACGGACAGGGATCATGCGACGTATCGCCAAGAGGAGACGCGCCGGGATTTGTGCTCGTTGTGGATGAGAAGCATCTTCTCATCCCTGAGCGTCCGGGTAACCGCAAGATGGATTCCTTTCTCAATCTGCTGGAAAATCCGCAAGCCGGCCTATTATTCATCATCCCCGGTCTGGAAGAGACGCTTCGGATCAACGGGCGGGCAAGTATTATTACAGACCCGGAGTGGATGGAGAAGATGAGCTCGCATGGGAAAATCCCAAAGCTGGCCATTGCTGTCGAAGCGGATGCTTGCTATTTTCATTGCGGCAAAGCGTTCCGTCGGTCGGAATTATGGAAGCCCGAAACATGGCCAGACCTTTCTTCCATGACCCCGGTCGCGAAGATGCTTGCTGATCATGTCGGTTCCGCCGACATCACCGCCGAGACGGTAGCTCAAGGGCTGCAGGATAGCTACGCGAATAGACTGTATTAGCAGGTGGAGCCGGCCTAAGTGTGTAGAGTGACAGGTTGGGCAAATGAAGGAAAACAAGCATTCAAAACAGGTTCTTAAGATGATAAACTATCTGTAAAACAACGTGCGAGCCGATCATCTTGTTTAAGTAAGAGAGGGACGTATCGGGTAGTGAAGTTCAAGATTCGAATAAGCTGAAGACCGCGAGAAGCGCGGTCCTATCTAAAGCGTATAAGGAGCATACGAATGCTTGCATCTGCTCGATTCGCCAATCATGCAGCACATCTAGGCAGCATCCCTTGTCCCGGTCGCGGAATCATAATCGGACTCACGCCATCGCAATGTCACTATGTGCAAGTGTACTGGATTATGGGGCGCAGCGAGAATAGCCGCAATCGAATATTCAAGCAGGAGGGGACCTCTGTCGTTAACGAGGCATACGATCCGGCAAAGATGACCGACCCTTCGTTAATCATCTACCGCCCGATTATGGAAGAGGGACCCTACCATATCGTGACCAACGGCGATCAGACCGATACGATCGTGAAAGGCTTGAAGACCGGCGTTTCGTTCGAGACGTCTCTGCTTGCCCGCGAATACGAGCCGGATCCGCCTCATTATACGCCCCGTATATCGGGGGTGATCGATATGAATCATCGGAATTATACGCTATCGATATTAAAGACTGCCAATCAACAACCAGGTTTATGTATACGGAATTTCTATAAGTATGACCGATTTACGCCGGGAACGGGACATTGCATTCATACTTACGCACGAGAGGAAGATGGTGTGCTGCTAACCTATGCCGGAGAACCGTACGAGCTTCCGCTTCCCGAGACGATTGAGGAATCGCTGTCCTATTATTGGTCACTGCTCGATGAGCATAACCGCGTATCATTGCTGGTCAAGCACATCGATGCCCGGACCGGAGCAGCGAAGCTCGGAATTATCAATAAACATGAGACGGGCGTAGAGAAATAAGAATTGCTATAAAGGGGGGGACTTTTATGCCTGATTGGTCGTACCAGACCTTATTCCGTCCTCTGTTGTTTCGTCTGCCTGCACGGCTGGCCAGAACGTTAACCCTGCACGCAATGGGCGGTCTTAGCCGAATTCCCGGCGGGTCGCTCGTCATCCGGACACTCGGCCACATGGAAGTGTCCCCGCTGCTCGAACAGAAGCGGCTTGGCCTCGATTTGAAATATCCGATTGGACTTGGCGGCGGCGTCGATCCGCATGGAACGGCCCAGCGTGCGCTCGCCCAATTCGGATTCGGCTTCACGGAAATCGGCCCGATCACAATGGAGCCAATCCGGTCTGACCAACCGGTTGAATTGGACATAACAGAGGAAGCGATTCGATATCCTTCCGCACCGGTCAATGACGGTCTTGCCGCTATTGTAGAACGGCTGAAGGATGAACGCGAGAATCCGCTGCCTGCATTCTGCCGGCTTCGTCCTATGCCGGGGTCAGCGCCGGAAGAAGCGTTGGATCAGGTGCGAAGGATGCTGGAGGCGCTGAAGCCATTCGCAGCCGGTTTCTACTTGGACTTACCCAGCGGAAGCTGGCCGTCTGACGTCATGGATGCTTATACGCTGGATGTGCTGCGGTTAACGAAGGAGCTAGCGCCGGATAAACCCGCATTGGTATATTTGCAGCCCGATATGGACGATCGCGAAATGATGTCGCTGCTCGGGAAGCTGAACGAGGCCGGACTTCATTTCGAAGGCGCTGTCATTGGCGATACGGTGACTGCGGGCGATAGACGGCTAACCGGCCGGGCTATAAAAGCGTCCGTAATGCGGAAGCTGCAGCGGATTCGATCCGAATACGCGATGGAATCAATCGCTTTAATCGCTGCGGGCGGCGTGCATGAGCCGCAGGATGCGCTTGATCTGACCGAAGCCGGTGCCGATCTCGTGCAGCTTCATAGCGGGCTTGTATTCTCAGGACCCGGTTTGCCCAAGCGCGTGAATGAAGCGATTCTCTACCGGATCGTGTCCGGCCTGCCGGCACCGCCGCTTCCTGCGTTCTGGCAAGGGTGGGGCTGGATGTGCCTGCTCGGTATCGGCATGATAATCGGCGGCATAATCGCGTGGATCATTGCCGCGACGTCCGTCGTACTTCCCTATGACACGGCTTTTCTATGCGCGGATGCGGAGACGATCGCAAGCATCAACGAGCGGCTGCTGCCGTTCATGTCGCATGACCGCATCACACTCGCAGGTACGATGCTCTCCATAGGCGTGCTCTATTATCAGCTCGGAAGGTATGGGCTGCGAGAACGGCTGCATTGGGCGCGAACGGCTCTGATGGCATCCGGGATCGTAGGCTTCAGCAGTTTCTTTCTCTACTTGGGGTACGGTTATTTCGATCCTCTTCACGCAACTGCGGCGGCAATCTTGCTACCGATGTTCATATTGGCCATGAGGGACAGGCAGGAGGAGCCCTATCGCCGCAAGACGAATATCATGAACAGCCGGCAATGGAGGTTGGCGCAGCGGGGACAGTTCATGATGGTCGTTCTGGGCGTGTCGCTCGTCATTGGCGGATTTACGATATCGACGGTAGGCATCACGAAGGTGTTCGTGCCGGAGGATTTGGAATATCTCATGACGACTGCCGCCGTACTCGAATCCGCTAACCCCAATCTGCTGCCTTTAATCGCACATGACCGCGCCGGATTCGGCGGTGCCTTGCTGTCGAATGCGATAGCGCTGGTAGCAACGGCGTTATGGGGCATCCAGCAGGGAGCCCGGTGGTTGTGGTGGACGTTTCTGGGAGCGGGCACGCCGGCGTTTGTCGCGGCATTCAGCGTTCATATGTATATTGGGTATATGGATTTCTGGCATCTGTCACCGGCGATATTCGCTTTACTGCTGTACATGCTTGGTCTTATTCTACTCTATCCCTACCTAATGCGGCCTGTTTCGGATTCGAAGCATGCTAGAGTCTCTTAATACGCTAGAGCCGCTAGCCGTGCCGATTTATCGTGACGGGTCAAAATCAATATAAGCAGAAGGTCAAGAAGCATAATGAAGATTCCGCCTGGGAGCGGACTATAGTACATTCGTTTTGCTGCAGCCATCGGTTTATGGACCATAGAAATGTAACCATAGCTAAGGGGGCGTCAGGATGGACGCAGAACAAGCGGCAGTTCGTCAGAGAAAGCCTGTTATCGGCGTAACAAGCTCGCAGGAGGATGGCGCGGTTAATAGTACGGAATGCACGTTGCGTGCCGGAGGCTTGCCGCTTATCGTTCCGTTAGGCGGAGAGATGCATGACATCGTTCAATATGCGGAGCTCATCGACGGGCTGCTGCTGACCGGGGGAGCCGATGTGGATCCTTTCTATTACGGGGAAGAACCGCATCGCGGATTGGGACGCATAACACCGGAGCGGGACCGGCTGGAAATCAGGCTGACCCAGGAATGCTTGCGGCTGAAGAAGCCGATCTTTGCGATATGCCGCGGGATTCAAGTGCTCAATATCGCGGCAGGCGGTTCACTATATCAGGATATCGAACGGCAATGCGAGGGGATTCAGCATCGGCAGCAAGCGCCGGCAACCTACCTGGCGCATACGGTAGACGTTAAGGCCGGGTCATTGCTTCACCGTATTGCCGGGGAAGAGCAATTCCGGGTGAATACGTTTCACCATCAAGCCGTAAACAAGCCGGCTGCCGGCTTTACGGTCGCCGCAACCGCCAAAGATGGAATTATCGAAGCGATCGAGAGCGACTCGCATCCTTTCGTCCTCGGCGTGCAATGGCATCCGGAGACGTCTGCTGCCGTAGATGAGATATCGCGAAAGCTATTTGAGGCATTCATTCAAGCATGTAAAAAATAATTCATTTGCTGGACATATTCACGGATTCATGCAGATGCTGGGGGGGCACAGGGGCGTGACGATTCGAACGAGACAGATGGCGGTAGCGTTTCTGTTCCATGACGGCAAGGTGCTGTTGATGAAGAAGCGGGCGTCAAAATGGCAGCGCCAGACCATTCCGTTCTACAGCGGAATTGGCGGGCATATCGAAACCGATGAGCTGAACGATCCGCTCGATGCCTGCTATCGGGAAATCGAAGAAGAGACGGGGCTAAGGCGCGAGGATTTGAGCGACTTGAAGCTGAAGTATATTCTGCTCAGGCTGAAGGGCGACGAGATGCGTCAGCAATATGTCTATGCCGGTCGAACGAAGCATACGAACGTGGTCGAATCCGATGAGGGGGAGCTGGGCTGGCACACGCCCGAAGAGGCCCGCGGATTGCGCTCTTCCGCTATTCACCATGCCGTATTTGACCACTATATGGAAAACCCGGACCGTGAGCACATCTGCACGGGCACGATGTCCGTCGATAGTGACGGACGGCCGTTCGTGCACTGGAATGCGCTCATCGATCCGGGGGTGTTCTAGTTAGGCGGGCGTCAGGCTATACGCGGAATCGCTCGATGGTCTTATTCAAAGCGGCCGCCAATTGACGAAGCTGCTCGGAAGAACTGGCGACTTCCTCCATGGCGGCAAGCTGCTCTTCAGAAGAAGCGGCCACATTCTCCGCATTATTGGACGAGACGGAAGCAATCCGCTCCAGTTCTTCAAGCGACGCTGCGATCTGCTCGCTCCCTGCCGACATCTGCTGCGATGCGGCCGATACTTCCTGAACCTGCTCGGATACTTGGCGTATCGCGGTGACGATATCACGGAAGGTATCGCCCGCTTGATTGGCAACGGATGTGCCGGTGCGGGCTTCCTCCATCGATTGCTCCAGGGAGGCGACGGCCTGCGAAGTGCGGGAGCCGATTCCTTGGAGAATGGATTCGATCTGCTCCGAGGACTCTTTGGAACGCTCAGCCAGCTTGCGAATTTCATGCGCGACAACGGCAAAGCCCTTGCCGTGCTCTCCAGCGCGGGCCGCTTCAATCGAAGCGTTGAGAGCCAGGAGATTCGTCTGGTTGGCTACATCGGCAATGAGCGTCATAATTTCTCCAATGCGGCCGCTCAGCTCTTTCAATTCATGAATGGTTCCCACGGATTTCGATAAATTGCTCTCGATGGTTTGCATCTGGCTGACTGTGCTTGCCATAACCGTCTCACCGGAGGCAGCGCTTGATGTCGTTTCCGCAGCCAAGTCCGAAACGACCGATGAGGATTCCGCAATGCGCTGAATGCCTGCCGCCATTTCGGTCATCGCACGCTGGCATTCTTTGGAGCTCTGCAGCTGCGTATCCGATCCGGCCGCTACTTGTTGAATGGCTTCGGTTATTTCCGAAGTCGCCTCTGCCGTCTGCTTGGCGCTGTCCTGAAGGTAAGCCGCCGACTCGGATACCTCCGTGGACGTCGATCGAATGTTGCGGGCAAGATCACGAAGCGAGGCAATCATGGCGTTGAAGGATTCAGCGGCTTGACCGATTTCGTTGCCGCTTGTCACGGGAACCGCGACCGTTAAGTCGCCTTGTGCCGCAAGCTTGGACAATTCGGCGAGCTTGCGCAGCGGCCGTACGATGATACGGATCAGCACGATGACAATCAGGACGGAGACGAGCGTAAATATAATGCCCCCTCCAATATTGGTCCATAGCATGACCGAGAGGTCCTTCTGAACGAGTCCGTAGTCGAAATCGATGCCGAACAGGGCGATGACCTTGCCGTCTTTATCTTTGACCGGTGTCAGATAGGAAATCCAATCTCCCATTGAATCCGTGAACGTATCGGTAATCGCCCATCCATCTCGCATGGCGGCTTCATAGCCTGCCAGGAAGATCGGGCTAAGCTCGTAATCGATACCCGGAAGCAGGCCTGAGTCGGTGAGACTCTGATTCTCCTGAATGTTGGTAAGGAATACTTTGCCGTCTCGTTCGATCTTGTCCGGCATAAACACATACGAGTTCGCCACCAGCTTGCTCTCCGACATGGCATCCAGCTGCTTCTTCAAGGTCAAGAAGGCAGCGGCATCAGTTCCCTGCTTGTCCGCAATCATGTCATGCGCGGTTTTCAATGAGGAGCTGTTGGCTCTGATTTGGGCCGCAAAGCTCATTCCATACTGCTCAAACTCATTCAAATAAGCCTGCCGCTGCTGGTAGTATCCTAACCACGTGCTTGAACCCAAAATAACGGTGAACAGGACGGATAACATCACGGAGCTCGTGAATAGCAGGCTTTTCGATTTGAAGTATTTCATAATGACCATATAGTTCCACCTCTCGCTGTAATAAGATATTTATCGTCTAGCCTGGCGCAATGTAATAGAGGGAGAATGCAATTTTTTTTGTAATGTTAGGTGTCCGAAAGAGAGGGTATAATAGCTGCAGACAAGTATATCAAGAAACGATTAGAAATCTTTCTAATGAATGTTAGAATTAGTTAAGCAGATTCAACTGAGGGCAAATCGTTTCGCTTGCTTCAGCTGCCATGTTTCATCCATTCGTTCAAACGATATCGAAGATATAGAGGTGCATCATGAATAACAAATCGATGGTTGATTATAACGAATCCTATCTGGAACAAGCGAGGGGCACATACAATTATTACGTAGAGAATACAACGGTATCGTTCGATCTTGAACCGGTGACGGCGGAGCAGATGCATCAGCTGATCAAGCCGATGAATGAGCGTTACCGCACACTGATAATACAGTCAGATGGCCAGTATGCGGGTTACATCTTGTTTACGCAGCATAAAAAGAAAGCCGCTTTTCAAGTGACGGCGGAAGTTACGATTTATTTGGATCCGGCGTTCGGCCGACGGGGGATCGGCAGCTATGCCATACCTTATGTCGAGCAGTTGGCGCGAGAACAAAACATTCATTCGTTCGTAGCTACGATTTGCAGTGAGAACGAGGGAAGCATCCGGTTGTTCGGCAAGCTTGGCTATATGCAATGCGCCCACTATAGGGAGGTTGCTTATAAATTCGGCCGCTGGCTTGATTTATTGTCTTTTCAAAAAAGATTCGATTAACCGGTTTGTTTTAAAATACACAATGATGTATATTTATACAAAACTCTTCTTAATTTAGGAAAGAGGATGCTATAAATGTACAAAGAGATCGAGGAAGCTGCGTTGAACGCATGGCCCGCCTTGCGTACCATCCTGCGCGACGGGTGGCTGCTGCGCGTGTCCGATGGGTATACCAAACGTTCTAACTCTGTCAGTCCAATCTATGAGGCTTGCCGGTGCATCGAAGTCGAAGGACGAATTCGCGATGCGGAACGCTTCTATGCGAACGCCGGACTGAATGCCGTATTCAAGCTAACCCCTTTCGTTCACCCTCCATCGCTGGACGAACTGCTGTCGCAATCCGGTTATAAGCTCGTTGATCCTTCATGCGTAAAGCTGCTCACGCTTGACGAAGAGCCTTACGCAGCATATAGCAATGGCAATGTTCGCATTGAAGAATCATTTACGGAAGGCTGGCTGGCAAACGCTGCGGCTCTCCTTGGACTATCGCCCAGCCAAACGTCGGTAACGCGAGAGCTGCTTGGCTCATCGCCGTTGACTCAAGGCTTTGCGGCAGTATATGTGGATGGAAATCCGGTTGCATGCGGAATTGGAGTCGTCGAGGGAAAATATATGGGCCTGTTCGATATCGTGACGGCGCCGGAATACCGTAACCAAGGTTACGGACAGCAATTAATCCGTCAACTGCTCGATTGGGGCAAATCCCGCGGAGCCTCGGCCTGCTATTTACTCGTCGTCGAGAATAATAAGCCGGCTGTTCGTTTGTATGACAAGCTCGGCTTTGAAACGATATACAGGTACTGGTACCGCGTCAAGCCGCTGGCGCAAATATGAGACCAAGAAGAGGAGAGGAACCTTGTCAAGCTCTTAAGAGTGTTTACGGCCGTCCTTATCATGGCTTATACCGGCTTGCTGCTCTATTGGATGTTTATCGGCTTTGGCAGAAGCTATGTATCCGATGGCGGTTATCGATATAATTACGTTCCTTTCCAAACGATCAAATTATATTTCCATCACGCCAGCCACTTTAGGCTTAAAATGTGGTTTATCAATATTGTCGGCAATGTGGCGGTATTCATACCGCTTGGCATCGCGATCCCGTATTTGCTGCAGTATGGCTTCTTTCGGTTCATGTTCCGGTTTATATTGGCTCTCTTCGTCGTGGAGACGCTTCAGATGGTGCTCAAACGCGGAAGCTTCGATGTCGACGATATTATCTTGAATTCTACAGGAGCGATCATCGGCTATTTGATCTATCGGTCGATCAGGGCGATACGGTTTTAATACGGCTTATTTATGCGGGGGAGTGAAGTGTTGAATGTATAAAGCTATTTTGTTCGACCTGGACAACACACTTCTCGACTATACGTCCAGCGAGCTGGATGCCATGCGCCGCGCGATCGATCATCATCGGCTGCCGGAGCTCTCCGGATTCGAATGGGAAACGTTCCGGGCTGTATTTGCTCCTATTAACTGGACCTACTGGAGCGAACGCGTCGAGCGGCAAATTCACATTAGTCAGGTGCTTCAGTACTCATTCCGGGACACGTTAATCCAGATGGGCTTCGATCCTTCCCTCTCCGATCCGCTGGCCAGTACATATTGGAAGCTGTTCTGCAGCACATGCCACGTGATGGAGGGGGCGCAAAATGTTCTCGTATCTCTGCACGGTCACTATCCGCTCGGCATTATCTCCAATGGCATCGGCGAAGCTCAGCGCGCCAGGCTGAAAACAGGCGGCATGGACCATTATTTTGACCATCTCTTCATCTCGGATGAGGTGGGCTTGTGGAAGCCGGACCGCGCCATATTCGATTCGGCCGTCCGGGCATTCGGCGTGGACCACTCGGAGGTCCTATTCGTGGGAGATTCACTGCAGGATGATTACAGAGGGGCGGCTAGCTCCGGAATTGATTTCTGCTATTATAATTCTGAAGGTTTAACGGCAGGAGAGGCATATACGCCGAAGTTCGCGATACAATCTCTATCCGAATTGGCTTTGCTGTTGAATAGGAGTTCATTCTAAATAATGGTCTGCGGGAGGGAAGCGCGTTGTCGGTCTTGTACATCTCGGATTTGGATGGGACGCTGCTCAATGACGAGCAGCAAGTCAGTCCGGAAAGCGTGAAGATTCTGAATGCATTGATTGGACGTGGCCTCCTGTTTACGGTAGCTACGGCGCGATCGGCCGAATCCGCTTCATGGCTGCTTCGCGATCTTACACTGCGTCTTCCCGTTGCCTATATGAATGGCGTATTCATTCATGATCCCGTAACGAAGCGAAACATCCGTTCTAATTTCTTATCTGGAGCACTAACGGCGGAAGTACTGGCCGCTTATGAACGGAGCGATCTGCTGCCGCTTCTGTACACATTGGACAGATATGACGTCCCGCATGTGTATTACAAGGGAATCCGGAATGAAAGCGAAGAGAATTATATTACGAACCGCACCAAGCTGGGGGATTCGAGGTTTCGGATGGTTGACGGCTTCCCCGATTTCACCGTGGAGTCGGTTATGACGGTGAATGCGATTGACACGCAAGAGCGCCTTCAGCCTGTCTATGAAGCATTCCGTTGCCGCAGCGAGGTGATCTGCCACTTCGGGCCGGATATATATACGCCGGGCTATTACTGGCTCGAGATCGCCAACAGCCAGGCGAACAAGCGCGAGGCCGCGCTGTTTCTGAAACAGTATGCCAAAGCTGACAAGCTTATATGTTTCGGGGACAGCCTTAATGATCTGCCGATGTTCGAGGCGGCGGACGAGAAGTACGCGGTGTCCAATGCGCATGAGAGGGTCATTCAAGCGGCTACGGGAACGATCCTGACCAATGCGGAGCATGGAGTCGCTCATTATCTGGCAGCTTTGCGAAGTATATGAATGGAACGTCAAGAAAGGTGTTTATACCAATCATTCATTGAACTACGTAGATGATCGCATTTTCTGATACAATAGGTTCAGATGATTTAATGACGAGGGTGAGGATTACCAATGAAATTCAGACCGTGCATCGACCTTCATAATGGCAAGGTAAAACAAATTGTCGGCGAATCGCTGACGGCGGCTGCTTCGCAAGGCGGCGTTATCGAGAACTTTGTCTCCGCTTACGATTCCGCTTACTATGCAGATTTGTTCAAGCGCGATGAGCTTACCGGGGGCCATGTCATCATGCTCGGTCCCGGCAATGAAGAAGCTGCGTTAAGCGCGCTTCGTGAATATCCGGGGGGGCTGCAGATCGGCGGCGGAATTACGGCTGATAATGCGGCGTTATATTTGGAGAACGGGGCGTCACATGTAATCGTGACTTCGTATATTTTCAGGGATGGCGAGCTTAACCTTGATCATCTGCGGCGGATCGTATCGGAGGTCGGCCCGGAAAGGCTCGTGATCGATCTTAGCTGCAAGCAGCGGGATGGCAAGTGGTATGTGGTGACGAACCAGTGGAAGTCGTTCAGCAGCTTCGAAGTCAACGAGGCGAATTTACGCGAGCTGGAACAGTATTGCAATGAATTTCTCGTCCACGCCGTCGATGTGGAAGGGAAACGGACAGGCATACTGGAAAGCCTGGTCAGCCTGCTTGGCCGTGCAGTAACGATCCCGACGACCTATGCGGGGGGCGCTCGCTCTCTGGAAGATTTGAAGCTGTTTCATGAGCTGGCTTCAGGCAGGCTGGACATTACAATCGGAAGCGCTCTGGATATATTCGGCGGTGCGCTTTCCTATGACGAGGTCGTGGCCTACTGCAAGAAGTTCGAATCATAATGATATCCGGCTGTAGAGAAGATTGAACGAATGCCTGCCGGATCGCATTTGGAATAAGGTAATCATGGAAGAGAGAGCGGAGGTGAATCCGTCTCTCTTTTTTCGTTCATTTCATATCGTTCTTACTCATCAATTAGATACAAATTAATAACAATAACCTTACAGTCGATTTACATAATAATGAAATCATGTTAAATTATAAGTTAGATGAAGCGAGTTTGATCTATCATTCTGGGGGTGTCTATTTTCGAAACGTTACACTTGGAAGAAAGGGTGAATTTATGCGTGTTATTATTGGATCCAATATAGTCCATTCAACGACTTCATACAAAATAGCTAAGTTTGGCATCAGGATTTTATACGGAGGGGATAAATCATCATGTTGAAACATATGGTGAGAAGCGAAAAAGAACTTGCCGCAGATGATCCGCAGCAGGTGCCGACCTATTCCGTTACTTATCCGAACGCTTCGAGCAAATACGTCGTGATCGCTTGCCTGCTGAATATTGGACTGCTCGCAATTATGAATGCAACGAATGTCGAAAGTATTCGTATCGCAGCCTCGATTGCGTTCGTTCTGGTACAGGTCTTTTTATTTATCCGGATGTACATAGAAATTCGCCAGAAGCATACGCTGCTCCTGCGGGAGAAGGAATTATTTATCGGGAAGCAGCTGTTGACTCCTGAGCAGCTGACCGAAGTGACGTTCACGACGAATTATATTGATCTGCATACCAATCGGCGCAATTGGTCGGAACGGGTGGTCAGGTTTCGATTTGCCGGCAGCAGCGAGAAGGACCGCGCGGCTGAACGGCTGCGTGCATGGCTGACGCGCCATGAAGTGAAGACGCGCAAAGATTAATAGCGGATTTCATAACGGAGCTTCGCAATTCTCGCCGGACAGCGGGAGGCGCGAAGCTTCTTTTTCTCTATATTGCAAGCGGGTTTCAATGGTATAATATGTGCATTCGTCCGGCTGTCGGCTATATCTAAAATATGAAATCAATATCAGTCGAACGAAAGAAGAAGAACGAGCGGAGCATGAAGAATGATTCTGGAGAAGCGCCAGCGGTCGGAAGAACATTCTACCTGCGCAGCGGGTTGTATTCCAATCATTAGTTTAACTTATATAGCATAGCAAGGGGGCGGATAAGTGGCCATTCTATCCAAACAGCTCGCAGAGCAAATCGAGCAGTCCGAAATCGAATTTATGACAGACCGCATGGCCGCCATACGTGAGCGGCAAGGGAATCCGGAGCGCGTCGAGGTCCGCTCCTTCGGGAGCGCGAAAGCCTTCATCAGCAAAGGGATGCCATGGCCTCAGTTCAATGCCGTCAAGGGCTTCGGTCCTGACGAGCTTCCTCTGCTGCCGGATATACTAGCCTATTACGAGGAAGCAGGGTGCCGGCCGCAATTCGAGATCACCCCGATCCACGCAGCGCCAGAGCTGCTTAGAGCGCTGAGCGAACAGGGCTTCGTGCCCGGCGGTTTCCATGCTTCGTTCTATACGGTGCCGGAACAATCGGTCATGCCGCTGCCGTCCAACATCCGGATCAGGCGGCTGGAACGGGATGAAATGACCGATTATGCGCGCATCCACTGCCTTGGGTTCGGGATGGATGAGAGCGGAATCGCCCCAATCGCCATTAATAATGGCGTGCTGCATGGAAGGCCGGGCTGGCAATTCTATGTCGGGCTGGTCGATGGTGAACCGGCTGCGGCGGGTGTTCTATATATCCGGCAGGGCACGGCATCCCTGACATTCGCCGCGACGCTGCCTAAGTATCGTTCACGGGGGCTTCATTATGCGCTATTGAGACGCCGAATCCATGAATCGGCCTTGAGTGATTGCAGGCTCATCGTAAGCCAAGCGGCCTATCTGTCTCCCAGTCACCGCAATATGGAGCGGGCAGGGATGAAGCTGGCCTATACGCGTATAAACATGATCCGTAAGTAATGGTTGGACAAGAATGCTGTCTTGTGCAAGACGATGGACAAGCCGTTATTGTTAGGAGGTGGAACAGATGATACCGATTAAACTTCCGCGGGAAGATAAGGACCGCATTATTGAAGCGTTCATCGCTTTCTACGAGCAAGAGCGCTCGGAGGAGCTGGGGCATATCGGAGCCGAGCAGATCATTGATTTTCTGCTTAAAGAAACGGCGCCATATGTTTACAACAAAGCGATTGCGGATGCAAGACAGGTAATTGTGCAAAAGACGGCCTCGATCGAGGAAGAGCTGTATGCGATGGAACGCAGGGTATAGTCGTACTTTCTTTTTAAATAAGGAGGGGAATCACGCTGGATAGCAAACAACGATTTTCGTCGCGTGTCGATAATTATGTGAAATACCGTCCGGGATATCCGCAGGCGCTGCTGGATTATCTCGATGATAAGCTGGGGATAAGCACCGGCAGCGTACTCGCCGATGTCGGTTCAGGCACAGGGATTTTCACCCGGCTGCTGCTTGAAAGCGGACACCGAGTCTATGCGGTTGAACCGAACAAAGAGATGCGCGAAGCAGCGGAGTCGCAGCTTGGCGGCTACGACGGATTCGTATCGATTGACGGTTCGGCGGAACAAACGCAGCTGGCGGATGCGACCGTAGATGCGGTACTCTCCGCGCAGGCGTTCCATTGGTTCGATCCCGGGCCGACGAGCATGGAATTTCGCCGTATCTTGAAGCCGGGCGGAACGGTATCGCTCATCTGGAATAAACGTGATGTTGAACGCAATGCATTCGCCGCGGAGTACGATCAATTGCTGAAGCGGATCGCCCCCGATTACGAGAACGTCAAGCATATGCGTCTGGGTGATGCGGATTACCGCGCTTTCTTTAGCCAAGGACTGTACACCAAAGCCGTATTCGAGAATGACCAGTATATCACGTACGAAGAGCTGCTTGGACGGGCCAGCTCCTCCTCCTATACGCCGCTTCCCGGCTCGGAGTCCTATCAGCTCTTTGTTCAAGAGCTGGAAGCACTGTTTGCCGCTCATCAGAAGGACGGTCTGGTTCCCTTCCATTATGCAACGGAGTTATACTATGGCCGCATGTAGGCTGCTGTTTACGGAAGGAGCTGCCGATTCATGATAATGGAGCTGGCCATATTGCATGTGAAGCCGGAGCTGGACGACACCTTTGTCGGGCAATTCAAGGAAGCCTCTCGAATCATTGCTTCCATGAAAGGCTATGTCCGCCATGAGCTGCAGCGCTGTCTTGAGCGCGAGCATCAATACGTCCTGCTGGTATGGTGGGAGACGCTGGAGGATCATGTGCGGGGGTTTAGACAATCGCCGGAGTATGAACAATGGAAGCGGCTGCTTCATCATTATTATGAACCGTTCCCAGTCGTGGAGCATTATGAGAAAGTAACGCTATGAGCGCTTCACCAGCATCAACATTCTAACTCCGTCCTATGTGTCTGTCAGTTGTTCATTCTATATAAAAATTATTTGCGCAAAAGGGCTGCCTCTTAAGTCATCCATGATGACAAAAAGGGCAGCCCTTCAATAATTCTTCGTAGGAATGTTCCGTGATCAGAAGAGCGCGAAGCAGGCCGAATGTTCTTCCATTCGCTGCTGCTACCGATTATCTCCGTTCATTGATCTACCGTTGATCCACGTATTGAATGGATACAGCTCCTTCGGCTCGGTGAAGGCAGCCAGATTGATGGAGCGGGCGCTGCTGTAGGCTTCGCGAAACCGGGAGGGCGTCATTCCCTTGATGCGATGAAAGCAGCGGGAGAAGTAGTGCTCGTCTTGAAAACCGCAAGCGAATGCAACCTGCTTCACGGTCCAATTCTCGTATAATAAATGCAAGCACGACCGTTCGATCCGGCGATGCACGATGAGCATCTGCGGGGTCAAACCGATATATCTTCTTACCTGTCTCGTGAAGTGGGCATGGGTCCAACCCGAGGCATGGGATAATTCCGCGACAGTAATAGGTCGATGCAGCTGATTCTCCATAAATGTGATTGCCGTCTGAAGCGGAAGGGGAATTGCAGTGCCGCTTGCCTGCGAACCACTGGCCCATTCTTCGTAGGCGTCCGACAATTCTTCCAATATGACACCGAGCAGCTTATTGCCCCGTTCAATCCAACGCTTGGGCTTTGTAGAGCCCAGCTTCAGTATTTGCTTCAACAAGCTTTCCGCAATCGGATTCAAAACGGGCAGGAAGGAGGCTTCGCGCAAAAACTGCGAATGGTCGTGATCCGGAATGTCAATCCATTCGAAATGGATATATTGATGACGGGTAGGCACCGTGAGGTCAAAATCATAGGTATGCTCTTCATCCGGACGAGTCAGGATGTACCCGGACTCCGACAGCTTAATCGTCTGTTTGTTCGTCCTGTAGACCGTCCCGGTGCCCTGCGGAAAATAGACCAGCTCATATTCGGCGAGTCTGCGAGGAGGAAGACTCGCCCCTGCTCTAGCCGAGACATCTCCACAAAATAGTATCGAAGGAAACGGTTGTTGCCTAAAGCAGGACTCCCGGTTCGTAGACATATCTGCTCACGTTCCTATCCTATGCCGTTTTGCTTCAACTATAGCGTATCGGCCCCTTCTATGGCAACGCTTTCTCGAGAATCGTGTGCAGATCACATCTCCATCATTTGTCCGTCCGGCATGGCCATCATCCGCTTGCCCGCGGCTGGCTTGCCGGGATCGATAACGGGAAGATCGACCTTCGTGCCGAATGCCGGAGCGGCGTATGGCAGGTGTGTCTGCCCCCGGGCCAATATGTGCAAATAATTGCCCGAATCTCCCTCGTAGGACTCGCCGTGATTCCATGGTACCCATGACCTCGCGTTACAATAATGGCATACATAAGCGCGGCGGAAGCGGTCCTTCGTCTTGTTCGGGTATGAACGGTGGAGCAAATGCGAATGGAAGAACAGAACGTCTCCCGCTTTCATAGGCACCGGAATGATCTCGGGATACCGGGCGGCAACCTTGGAAAGTGAATTTGCTTCATCATCCAGGCTGCTCGCATTCCGCGCCGGCGGGAGCGAGTCGAAAGCTTCTGTAGCATGGACGGATTGAAACGGCTCGGCATCGGGATAGACCGGTTCATTAGAGCTGCCGGGGGCGACCCATAAGCAGCCGTTCTCGATATCGACATCCTCCAGCGCGATCCACGCGCCGATTAACGTTTCGGGGTAGGTCGTAATGTAGTAGGCGTCCTGGTGCCAGCCCTGACCGCCCATACCGGGCGGGTTGAAGAACAGCATAGACTGGAGAGCCAGCACGTCCGGACCTATCAAGGCTTCAAGCACATCCAATAATCTGGGATGAAGAAGACCCCATTCGGCGACAGGCTGGTTGCGGTGAAGCATATGAATACGGGTAACGCGGGCAGACTTCTCCGCTGCCGACATCTCGGGATCATAAGGATCATGTCCGCCAACTGGTATTTGGCCGTTATACAAACCGTCGGCCCAGTCACGGAGCGTCTCTACATCCGTTTGATTCAGCAAGGATGGAACGACGAGATATCCTTCGCGTTGATAGTGCGCGTACTGGTCGGCATGAACTCGATAGCGGTCAGGACGTGTAACGACTTGCGGCATATAGGGCATTCCATGAACCTCCTTAGCAATGTAACAACTTCCCTCATTATCTACGCTGTCGGACATGAAATACAATGGAGCGAACGATCAGATGGTGGACTGATTTGCTATCTTAATCGCAATGTCCGCCGATGCGGAACAAGTGCCCAAGGAACTGGTCGGTTACCTGACACCTGGCATGCAGGTCGATTCGGATCGAGCATGCGGAAATAAAAGTTTTCGCACCGCCACGTGAAAATGTTGCCACATCTTCCGCCATACATGATAAACTGGACACAGATGTGCAGCGATAACCGTCTCCTCTTAAGCGAGAGGGCTCGCTTCGCCAATCGTATAGGGAGGTTTGGCACGATGAACAATTGTGCGGTAGTTACGAAACCCGCCATGAAGATGGTTGGGATCAGTTACTGCGGTCCTTACTCGACGTTCCCAGATGAAGCCATTCGATTGCAAAGCGAATTCCTTGCCCGCAAGCATGAATTGAACGGTGATGTGCTTTCTACAGCACTTCACAGCCCCTACTTCGGTAATGAAGTTTTCGCCACCTACTGGGCATGCTTCGAAATTGCCCATATCGATCAGATACCGGAAGGCATGGTACAATTCACGATTCCGCAGCGCCAGTACGCCATGGTGCGATGTACCAATAAGCGCATCGGCGAAGGGTATGAGCGGTTGTTCGCGTGGATGAACGAGAATCAGCTGGTGAAGCGTGACAATGCGGTCTCGCTGGAAATTTTTTATATTGATGAGCACTTGGAGGAAGAACCGGTCGATCTGCTCATACCGATTATAGAGAAGGAGTAGAACGACGACAATTATGACGGCTGCACGATTTTTTACACATCCGCTCGGCATACTGGCAGCCTCAATCGGCGCTACATTGTTATGGGGGAGCTCGTATCCTTTTCTTAAACTGAGCTACCAATCGCTTCAAATCGGAACTTCCGATACTTACGAGCAGCTGCTGTTTGCCGGATACCGGTTTACGCTGGCCGGGCTGCTTATTATGGTGTACATGCTTATTCGAAGGGAGCCTCTGGCATATCGGCCGGGGAGCGGAATGCTGCTCATCCGGATTGCCCTGCTGCAAACCGTACTCCAGTATACATTCTTCTATGCAGGTATGTCCCTCAGCGAGGGCATCGTAGGATCTGTCATCGCAGGTACGATATCCTTCTTCCAGATTAGTCTGGCTCACATCCTGTATCCTGACGACAGGATGGATCGAACGAAGCTGCTGGGTCTGCTTGTCGGCTTTGCGGGACTGCTCGTATTGGGGCTCTCCAATCAAGGCACCGGCAGGAGCTGGATATTTTCGTACGGGGAGCTGCTATTGATCGCTTCGGCTTTCTTCAGCGCATGTGCGAATCTGATATCGCGCAAAGGAGCGGGCACTTACAGCGTATCCTACTTGAACGGCTGGCAGATGCTGCTTGGGGGAATCACGCTAATGGCGGTTTCGGCGTGGCGGGTCGGACTGGCTCCGTTCGTGTTCGATTGGCGGTCATCGCTCATGCTGCTTCATCTGGCAGTCGTGTCGGCGGTTGGCTTTATGCTCTGGAACAATGTGATGAAGTATAACAACGTCGGGAGCGTGTCGATGTACCTGTTTCTTATTCCCGTATTCGGAGTTACACAATCGGCGCTCCTGTTGTCGGAGAAGCTCCATGCGGCAGTTTTTGTATCGCTGCTGATGGTCTGCTCAGGCATCGTTATCGTCAATAGAAGGAAGAAAGCGGGAATGATGACAGTTGCACAGAAATAATAGGCAGATCGCTCCTCTGTCTCTCCGTATTATAGTCTGGGGAGCGGCAGCGGGCATCTTCGCCGGGACCGTTCTCGGACTATTTCTCAAATGGGTACAGAACGCCACCGGCGAGCAGGTCTACACGCTGCTGCTTAATATCGATTTCATCCCTTATATGCCGATGCGGCTGACGGAATCCGTGGAGTTCTTACTTCATCTGGTTGTGTCCGCTGCGCTCGGCATTGTTTATCTATCGGTCGCAGCATATCGGGGGAAATACGCGTTATGGGGAGTCATAATCGGGGTGTTGGCATCCCTTGCTTGGATCCCTCTGACGCTCGTCTCCGATCGGGTCCCATCGATCTCGAATGGTCAGGCATTCAGCTTATGGCTGCTTGGTCATGTAATCTACGGGATCGCTCTGGCTCTGATGGCCAGCCTATTCAAACCATTGTTCAGAAGGAGGGGAGAGTCGTGACAGCAGCAATTTCCATTGTCGATGCCTTCACGGCAGAGCCGTTCAGAGGAAATCCGGCGGCGGTCTGTCTGCTCCCGCAGGAGCGCGAAACGTCTTGGATGCAGCTCGCAGCCTCGGAGATGAATCTGTCTGAAACGGCCTTCTTAGTGAAGAAGGCCGATGGCATATATGGGCTTCGCTGGTTTACGCCGCTCCAGGAGGTTGATCTATGCGGTCATGCTACGCTTGCTGCCGCTCATTACTTATGGGAACAGGGACATTGCGTGCCGGAGCAGCAGCTGCTGTTTCATACGCGAAGCGGTCTATTATCCGCCGTGCGGACGGCAGAAGGCATTACGCTTGATTTTCCGTCCGAGCCGGTAACGCCTGCCGTAGCTCCTGAAGAGCTCATTCAGTCGCTTGGATTAATTCCTCGCTATGTCGGGCGGAATCGGATGGACTATCTCGTCGAAGTGGACGGCGAGGACACGGTCCGAACGCTCAGGCCGGATATGCCGCTGCTTGCGCGAGTGGAAACTAGAGGCGTCATCGTAACCGCCAGGGCCGACGGGGGAACAAGCGGCAGCTATGATTTTGTTTCCCGTGCGTTCTTTCCGTCCATCGGGATTAATGAGGATCCGGTTACAGGCTCGGCACACTGCGCATTGGCGCCTTATTGGCACCGCCGGCTGCGCAAGGAAGAGCTGTCCGCTTATCAAGCGTCCGCTCGCGGAGGAGAGCTGCTTCTCCGGATCGAAGGTGAACGAATTCAGATCAGCGGAACGGCGGTCACGGTCATGAACGGACAATTTATTCGTTGAAGAGCAACAGGAATGGGGGAGGGTTCACTTGCCGAAGAGGAAACGCACCTTAATTGTAAGCGATATTCATGGATGTCTGAATCCTTTCCAGGCGCTGCTCCGCAGCATGGAATATGATGCGCGTACCGATCAGTTGATCGTATTGGGGGATTATGTGGATAGAGGGCCGAACAGCAAAGAAGTCATCGAATTGCTGATGGCAATGGTTAAAGACGAAGGGACCATCGCTCTTCGCGGCAATCACGACCAACGATTGGTCGACCTGATCCGAACCCGGGATCGGTCGATAAAGAAGAGGTTTCTGGAGCATGGAGGAGGTCCGACGGCTAGAAGCTACCTCGGATTGGACGAGAGCGCAGCGGTTGACCAGCAGTTGACCGACGAAGCAATTGATCGGATTGCAAGGCAGTATGAGTCGCATATCTCCTTCTTGGAAGGGCTGCCATACTATTACGAGGACGAGCGGCATATTTATGTACACGCCGGTTTGAATCCCGCTTATAAGATCTGGACGAGTCAGCCTCAGCATGAATTCATGACGATCAAGCGCCCCTTCCTGGAGCAGCCGACCGTTGTGGAGAAGACGGTTGTATTTGGCCACACCAAGACGGTGGACATGCAAGGGACGGCCGATATCTGGTTCGGAGACGGGAAGATTGGCGTGGACGGCGGCTGTTCATTCGGTTATCAGCTGAACGGCCTGATCTTCGACGCTGATCTGCAAACCTATCAGACCTGTTCCGTACCGGCAGGATAATTCAAGAAGGGGCTGCTAGCAAAGTCATTCGATGACCATGCTTGCAGCCCTTCTTTATGATCTTATAACTATGAGTTCATCGTAATCGTGCGTTCCATCTGCTTCATCGCCGCTTCCCCGATAATTCCGATACGCCAGATTGCGATGCCTTTCAAGCTGTACCGTTTGGCCAGGCCGATCTTGGCATTGACGGATTCCGCCTTCTCGCTGCCGAAGGAGATGCCGAGAACGAGCTTTTCTTTGGGAACCTCTTTCAGCGCCATTCGAATCGCTTGATCGACACGGTCCATCGGTTCAGGGCCTTTCTCTCCTTCATAAGGGTAGGCCATTACGATCAACTCGTCAGCATATTTAGCCAATGCCTTGTAATCATAGCCATGATAGGCGCCGTTCAGCGGATGAACCGCCAGCGACAGCTTCAATCCGGCAGGCTTCGCTTGCTCGCTCAGCATACGGACGAATTCGGTCGTGGTTTTCTTGGCTAGATCGATATCGCCGGACCAGCCAAGCCCCTCGAAATCAAGGGTAATGCCTTGGAATCCATTATCGGCGGCTAGCTTCATCACCGTGTCAATGGCTTGAGTGCGAAGCGCCTCATCGGTCAGCATTTTCGTTAACTGGCCTTTCCCGTCCGTTCCAAACACCATTAAGAACGGGCTGCTGCCATCGGCTGTTACATCATCGACAATCTTCTCCGGCGTTATCTCGCCGGCCGGCTTTGGCCAAAAGAAGGATTCTCCCTGCAGCGTGATCCGGCCCTCGTCATCAATCCGCGTCCATCCGAATGCGACCGAATCGAAAGCGGGTACATACCGGATCTCCTTGAAGGAGGAGGTTGCATAGAATCCGACGGTGTACATATCCTCGCGCGGCGAGCGGATATCGACGGTATGCGTCTTGCCGTCCCATGAAACCTGCGCTCCGAACTGCGAGCTGAAGAAGTTGAGCGGAACGAGCGTATAACCGCCTTTGGAAATAGGGGCAACGTTCAGAAGGGCGGATTGCCCGCCTACGAATGCCTTCTTATCGTTCAGCCTCAGGGTAACCTGCTTGGACTGCCCGCCGACGGCCTTGGTCGCTGTAATAGTCTTAGCCGCGCCATTCCACACGACGTTAATGCGGAGCGCTTCGGAAATCACCCGGAACGGAACCATTGTCGTTCCGTTGATTACGGTCGGTTCGATTGGAAAGGACAGCGGGTAATCATCTAGCATAATTGTCGTCTTGGCAGGGGAAGCTGAGGTCGCGTTAGCAGGTACGCTGCCGAGCAGCAGAAGAAGCGCGGAGCAGGCAATGGCTCCTTTACGGAAAATAGTCACAATTGTCAAACTCTCCCATTCTATCAAGTTGTCTCCTTATTATAGCAATAACAATTGATAGATGAAAGAAAGCAGGGTTAAAGAAAAGCTAAAACCTCTTCGTGACGCGAACTTCGCAGAAGAGATTCTGCGGATAATCAGTCGTCTACACAGCGGGAACGCTTGCGATAGGCGAGCGGCGTCATCCCCTCATGCTTCTTGAATCTTCCGATAAAGTGGTTGACGCTGCTGAACCCGATTTCGGAACCGATTTCAACAATGCTGAGCGCAGTGGTGCGGAGCAAATCTTTGGCAGCCGCGATTTTAAGTTTCATATGATACTCGATGGGACTATGGCCTGTGTAACGCTTGAACTCCCGGGTAAGGTGATATTTGCTGATGAAGAATTCCTCCGCCAATTGATCGAGTGTTATTTTTTCCTTGCAGTGGGTTTGCATTTTTTTGACGATGCGCTCGATGCTTGGCGGGGGCTCCGGATAGCTCCAGTCGAAACAATTGCTCTGCAGCAGCAGATCGGTTAACAGATCGACGATGATTTTGGAGCTGATAATAGGGGACCGGGCATCGTTACTCTGGATGGCTGTAATCAGTTTACGGAGATTTTCGGGGATGAAAGAATCCTGCTGCAAGGATATGACGGGTCCGGTGTGTTTGTTGATTTGTTTGTAATAGCCGCTGGTGCTTCCACCCTCGAAATGCACCCACATCAACTTCCACAAATTCGTTTCGTTGGTTCGATAGGTATGCGGCTGACGGCAGTCGATAAGGAATACGTCACCGGCGCGGAGAGTATAGGAATGCCCGGCATAATCCAAATAGCCGACGCCTGATTCGGTATAGGCGAGCAGGAAAGAGTCTATATTCGCTTGCTCCACGCAGAAGGTAGGCTTGACATGATAATGGCCGACGGAATGGACGTAATAGAATATGGATTTGGCGAGCAAGCTGGCATACGCTTCAATATGTATCGATTGTTCCTCGATGTCCGGGCTTTCTCTAAGGATGCTGATGGTCATCTTATCCCCCCGTTCTCAGGTAAGCAATAATGTACTGTTTTTAGACAATATTGTGGGATGTGTTCCGGAATCAATGCGCTTACAATTTTATTAAAACGTTTTTATTATATTTAAGCACGAAGAATGCGAAAGAACAAGAGGTATCGAACGAGGAGATGATAACCATGGATGCGGAGCTCGTCAGCCAACTGCGGCAAATCGCCGAACGCGAAGGCTTCCAGCTGCTGCCGGGCGTTTAGGCAAGCGAGTTTTTGCAGGATGAAGACGGCCAATGGTATATGACGGCGATTGCGCATGAGACTAATCATTTTCACTTTATTGAATTGTACCGCCTCGAGTGGCCGGAGCAGCCGGGAGGCAAATTCAAGGTCGAACCGATCCGCCCAAGGGATTGACATAGAGCCGCCATATGGAAGGAGGTGATGAAAGAGCGATCGGCCGGAAGGTCATGTCAGCAGAGGCAGGAGGAAGATGGGATATTGTTCGTGAAGACAGCAGAAGGAAAGCGTTCATAGTTCGATTCTAGCTAGTCTGGAGGGATGGAATGTGAAGAGAACGGC
Source organism: Paenibacillus spongiae (assembly GCF_024734895.1). Taxonomy (NCBI): domain Bacteria; kingdom Bacillati; phylum Bacillota; class Bacilli; order Caryophanales; family Paenibacillaceae; genus Paenibacillus; species Paenibacillus spongiae. The sequence continues at coordinate 4,712,990 of NZ_CP091430.1, read as the reverse complement.
ATTGGCGTTTGGGCTTATGCTTCTTGCTCTAAGCTTGGTCAGCGTTGTGTTTGCGGCGTCGACTGAAATCATCATCGTGGCGGAGTCAGGGGATCATAAACCGGATCAGCTCACCGATCCGAACGGATCGCTGGGACAGGAGTTCATCGCTCCGCAGACCTTCAATACGTTAGTGTTACCGCTGCCGACCTGGAGCACGACTACTTCCGGGTATACGTTCATCCTGCGCAAGCATGGGCCGAGCGGAGAGATCGTCTATCAGGAAGATATTCGCAATGCTCAGGACAATCGCTCGATTATTGCAGTTGGCGAACAGGGTGTAGGCCGGTATTATGCCGAAATCAGCAAGCCGGTAGGGTCGATCGGATGGTGGACGAGAGAAGATGTGTACAATCGGGGGGCGGCTTACGCGAACGGCAAACCGGTAATGGGGAGCGACCGTGAGACGATCATTCGTTATGTTGAATAAGCATTTCGGCTTTACGTTCCATGCTCGGTGGGAAGCTGCACAATAAATGGAGGTGACGTATTTGCTATCGTCCGTCAAAATGCCATTTCGAAAATGGATCCCGGTTATGCTCATTATCTTGCTGCTTGCCATGCTCTCCGTATTCGGCACCAGCTACGCGAGCTCACCGAACGCCAACAATAATCATGCCTTCGATTACATTCGCATGCTGGCTGGCAATGCCGGAGCAACCTACGAGCTTAAGAGCGGATCGGTTCCGATCGAGAATCCGATTATACCCAAGGACAGCGGAAGTGTCCTTGATCCTCTCGAGCAAGGCGGCACCCTTGGTCAGGATTTCATGGCACTGGAGCCCTTTAACGGCATAACGATCGAAACACCGTCAAGTGAGAGCGGCGCTGTCACGTTCAAGATGACGTTGTATAAAGACGGACCAAGCGGAACCGAGATGTACACCGCACAGGTAACGAACTCGGAGGACGGAATCAATACGATTGCATTCCCCAATCAGGAGCCTGGCCGATATTACGCGGAGATCAGTTTGCCTAGCGGGCCTATTGGATGGTTAAACCAGCCGGTCAGTTACATGATGGGGGCGGCATACAAAGATGGACAATTGCTGCTCGACACCGAGCGTGTGCTGTCGTTGGTCTACCCTGTCCAGGCTTCGGCAGGACAGACGTTTCATGCAGAGCGGACTTTTAATGAGGTTCTGCTGAAGCTGCCGCCTTCCAGCCAGAATGGGAACTTGGCGGTGCAGCTGCATCAGGAGAATCAGGATGGAAGATTGCTGGTGGAGTCCAGGGTGGAATTCGATGATCCCGGATATGGCCGGATCAAGGTAGGGAACATGCCTCAGGGCAATTATTACGTGGAAATCATCAACAATGGAAGCGTAGCGTTCCAACTGGGTCTTGGCTCGGCACCCTATGATGAAGGGATTGCCTATCTGAACGGGATTGCGTCTCCGGAGACGGATTTGGCTATCGGATACGGAGCCGCCCGGGACTGGCAGCAGTGGGATACGCAGAGCGGCACGTGGGTTGCGACGGATCAGCTCGGCCGGACGGTATCCACGAACGCGGCTGTCGGGCCGCCTGACAAAGACAAATTTGTCGGGATGTTCTATTTCCTGTGGATGGGCTATCACAGCAATGACGGCCCCTACGATATCACCAAAATATTGGATAAGGATCCCGATGCGCTGCAGAATGCGAATAGTCCGCTATGGGGGCCGGAAGGCCGGTTCCATTATTGGGGGGAATCGTTATTCGGCTATTATAAGCCGGATGATGAATACGTTCTGCGCAAGCATGCCCAGATGCTGTCGGATGCCGGCGTCGATACGTTAATATTCGATACAACGAACAGCTATACCTATACGGATAACTTCATGGCCTTGCTTCGCGTCTTCACCGAAGTCAGGAATGAAGGGGGCCGGACGCCGCAGGTTGCTTTCCTCGCTCCGTTCGGGGATGCATCTAAGGTAACGGAGTCATTGTGGAATGATTTATATGGACCGGGACTCTATTCGGATCTATGGTTCCGTTGGGACGGCAAGCCATTGATTATGGCGGATCCGAATACGGTTCGTGCCGACTTGCGGGATTTCTTTACGTTCCGGAAGCCGATGCCTTCTTACTTCGACGGTCCGAGCGGGCCGAATCAATGGGGCTGGCTCGAAGTATCTCCTCAGCACGTGTTCTATGATGCGGAAGGCAATCAGGAGCAAATGACAGTCGGCGTTGGACAGAATGCCGTTCCAAACGGCAGCGGAGGCTGGAGGCTCGGCGCGATGAGCGAGCCGGGAGCGATGGGAAGAAGCTTCCATAATGGAGCACAATCCGGGCAGCCCTACCCGTCCGAACAAGGGCTGAACTTTGCGGAGCAATGGGAGAACGCGCTGGCGGCCGATCCCGAATTCGTCTTCGTGACCGGGTGGAACGAATGGATTGCGCAGCGGTTCTCGCATTTTAACGGTGCGCAGAATCCGGTTATGTTCGTCGATCAATTCAATCAGGAGTTCAGCCGCGATATTGAACCGATGAAAGGCGGACACGGCGATAATTATTATTATCAACTGGTTGACTATATCCGTAAATATAAAGGAACTGACGCTCTGCCGGCCGCCCAGAAGAAAAATAACGTCAAGATCGACGGCAAGTTTAAAGACTGGGACAAAGTGAGTCCAGAGTATCGCGATAATATTGGTGATGAAGCGCGCCGGAATCATCCGGGAGTCGGAACTTCGGGGCAATATGTCAACGACACCGGACGCAACGATATCATTAGCGCTAAAGTCGCTTTTGACAATCACTATGTGTACTTCTACGTAAGAACCAGTGAAGCGATGACGCCATATACCGATCCGAACTGGATGCACTTATTTATCGATGCCGATCAGAATCATGCTACCGGTTGGGAGGGTTATGACTTCCGGGTAAACAAGTCGGTCGCAAGCAGCCAGAAGTCGCTGTTGCAGGCCAGCGTGAACGGTACGGACTGGCAGGATATCGGCCAGGTCGAGTACCGGGTCAGCGGCAGCGAGATGGAAATTGAAGTTCCTAGAAGTTATCTTGAATTGAACAAGAAGGATAGCGTTCAGCTGGATTTCAAATGGGCGGATAATATGCAGCAAGAAAATGAAATAACCGAGTTTACCGTAAATGGGGACAGCGCGCCGAACGACCGGTTCAATTATCGTTTCGAAGGGAAGTAGAAACGACAACTGAAGAGGGTTAAAGAGGGCTTGGAAGGCAAAAGGAAGGTGGTGCAGGGATCATCCTTGCACCACCGCTTTTTTCTCGTGATCACGCTACGCGCGGCTGCTCTCGACAGGTGTGTCGTTCATGCTGATTTGGAAACCGACCTCGAACATCCGCTTCCATGGCATGCGTACGTCAACGATCTCAAATCGTTCAGGCTGCAGATCTTGAAGATAGGTGTGAGCGAAATTCTTCAGCTGATCCCCTACGATCTGGGTAATGGCATCATAGCATTCCGATACGCTGAAATAATTGCCGCCCAGCGCCGGAAGATGTTCATTCAAGACGCAGGATCGGACGATGGCCTGGTAACCCCAATCTTCAATAAGCCGCTGGATGAGGAAAGAGCGGCTGCTCGACATTCTCACCTTCGATTCACTGGCTTGGGGACGAACGAAATAGGACTCGATAATGCCGTGTGCAATTACAGTACCAAGCGTATTGCCCGATGTGTTCCATCCGGCATAGGCATGCAAACGGCTTAACAATCCGGAACGGGACAGCAGCTGCATCAGGGAATGATCGCTGCCGTTCAGCGCGGCAACGTCCGCGAGCGCAACCGTTCTTCCACGATCCAAATAATTCTCGATTGCAGCAGTAAACTCGCGAATGTTCACCTCGGAAAAATAAGAGCGATGGCGCGTGGATAACGGTGCCGCAGCATTAGCGACAGCGTCTTGACCGGCTGCCGGCGAGTGAACCATCAGGATAAAATCGGCTTCGTGCGAATTGTCCGCAAGCAGACCCCCGGCTGCGATGACCTGCGATTTAATGCTTTCGCCAAGTGTACGGTCTTCCAGACAAGGAATGATCGTCGGCCCAAGAGTGGAAGAGTATCGTGTAAACAATTCGGGCCGGTAATTCCGCCGCTCGCAGAAGACACGGGCGATTAACGTACAGCCGACCTCGTCGGCTCCAGGGTAAATATGTATGCGATCCGATAGATTGAGTTGATCGGCAAGAATGATGAGCTTGTTCCGCTCGGAAGCGGTAAAACCATACTCCGCATTGTCATCAAGCGGTATGATAAGCGTATCGATTATGCCATCATGGACCAAACGGATGGAAGCTTCATTAATGAATGCGTTCACGCTGCGTCTTAGCAAATGCTCGGTAAGCACCGCTTGAGGAATCTCTTCCTGCAACCGCTTCCATTCCAGCTGCTCGTCAGCGGCAAGATCGCCGTGCGTCCCCTTATCGCTCAGCCATGAATATCGAAAGATGCTTGCGCCGTACTGTTCGTAATAGGAAGGCTCCTCATCGTCGCTGTTATACGAAGGGGTGCGCATAATGAGATTGAACGCCGAGATCCGCAGCTGGGGACGGCTGGCCTTCAGTTCTCTAAGAACGTTAAGCCGCCTAAGACATTCTTCTTCCGTATGATGATGCAAGCGCGAAGGGACAATACCTCCGTACACGAGCATATCGATAGATACGATCAAATCATCGGCATCCGCAGCAGATTCCTTCAGCCAATTCATGATGCCGGCGGGATCGGCAGGAGTCTTCTTGTTCCCAAGAAGATGATACGGAGGTGAAGACAATGGCAATTCACCAATGCGGGCTAATGCGATAGGATATTCGTAATTGCAAGGTCTCTCGTCTAGCGGTAGATACAGGAGAGCATTCATATCCGATTTCCTCCATTACCATATAATTGTTTGAATGAATTATACCATGTTTCACTCGTTTGAAAAAGAGAATAAATCCGATATAGGTAGATTAAAAAAAGAAATCTTCCATTTCGGATAGTTCGATGGTATGATAGCTTTTAAATAATAACCATATTCTATCCAGTCAAAAGGAGCGGAACTGATGAAGGATGCACTCATTGAAAAGCTGCGCAACGGGTGCGTTGTATCGTGCCAAGCCTTGGAGGATGAACCTCTGTTTGGTTCGGACATCATGAGCGCAATGGCTGTAGCCGCAGAAGAAGGAGGGGCAGTTGCCATTCGCGCGAATACGCCCCAAGATATCGAAGCGATCAAGAAGCGCTGCTCACTGCCGGTGATCGGCCTGTACAAACAAACTTATCCGAATAGCGATGTATATATTACGCCTACGATGAAAGAGATCGGAGCCGTATTGTCGGCGGGCGCCGAGTTTGTCGCCGTCGATGCCACGAATCAAGCCAGACCTGACGGATTGCAGTTTAGACAGCTTCTGGAGCGCATTCGTTATATGCATCCGAAAGCAATCGTCGTTGCAGATATATCCACCTATGAAGAAGGCGTAAAGGCGATGGAGATGAATGTCGACATCGTGTCCACGACAATGTCGGGGTACACCCCCTACAGCAGGCAAAGCAAAGACCCGGACATTGGGCTTGTGCAAAGGCTGGCGGCTTTGAAGAAGACTCCTGTCCTCGCCGAAGGCCGGATTTGGACCGTTGATGAATGCTTGCAGTGCTTCGAGGCGGGCGCGCATGCTGTCGTCGTCGGTACGGCCATTACAAGACCTCAAGAAATTACGAAACGGTTCGTGAAGGCAATCCATCGAAGAAACGAGCATGCATCGAATTACTCGGCAAAATAATGGCACTTCTCCGCGATTGATTCGTATGGTAGGGAGAAAACCGGCAGTCCGTTACGAAACAGATGCAGATTTAATAGAAATTACGATGCAGATTTAACGGGATGTTCCCTTGTAAAACGATTGGCATTCGTATATTCTTTCATTAATTAACCAGAATAACCCAGCGGACACAATAAGGGAGAAATACAAATGAAAAAAACACGCAAATTAAACAATTCATCTAACACGCTTCTCATGATTTCCAGTGTGTATTCCTCGATGACCAAAGCGGAGAAGAAGGTGGCCGATGCCGTACAGAACAATCCGGAAGAAGCGGTACTGTCGACCGTCACGGATTTGGCTGAGACGGCGGGCGTCGGCGAGACGTCGGTCATCCGATTTTGCCGTGCGCTGGGCTTCAGAGGTTACCACGAGTTCAAGCTGTCCATCGCTCAAGACCTGGTCAATGTCCCCAATTATAACAATGGTGAAATTGACGAATCCGACACTGCGATGGATATTGTCCGGAAAGTAACGATGAACAACGAGAACATTCTGAAGAATACGCTTGATTTGTTAGATATTGAGCAGATGACGAAAGCGGTCGAAGCGATTATCGCGGCAAATAAAGTCTACATCTATGGTGTCGGATCGTCCGGGATCACCGCGCTCGACACGCATTACCGATTGATGAGATTAGGGATGAAGGTGGAGGCGCAGCGCGATTCGCATATCATCGCGATGTCGGCTGCCATGGTAGAGAAGGGCGATGTCGTGATCGGGATCTCCACTTCTGGCAGCACGAAGGATCTCGTCGATCCGTTAAAACAGGCCAAGGAAAACGGAGCGCGCGTCATCTGTCTGACAAGCCATGCGAAGTCGCCGATTACGAATTATGCCGATATTGTCCTGCTGATCCCAACCCGCGAGATGCCATTCCAAGGCGGCGCATTATCGACGAAGATGGCTCAAATTCACGTTCTGGACATTATGTCCACTTTAATTACGACGCTCAAGAAGGATGAAACGAACGATTCAATCCGAAAAACGGCGAATGCCGTTGCCGATAAGCTGTACTAATAAGGTCATTATTCAAAATCATACAGGAGGTCGTCAGATGTCTGTCGAGCTGGCAGTTGGAGTGGATATTGGAGGAACCAAAATTCATTTTGCACTCGTAGACGATGAAGGCAAGCTCTACCATCAGGAGATTGTCCGGACAGAGTCGAGAAAGGGCGCCGTTGTCGTTCTGAATCAAGTATTAGAGGGAATTGAACGGATGTGCCTGGCAGTTCCAGCATATACGGACCGCGAGAAGCTTCGCGGCATCGGAATCGGCAGTGCCGGACAGATTGATTTTGCCACGGGAAGGGTCGCCTTTGCCGTCGATACGCTGCCAGGCTGGACGGGAACGCGAATTAAGGAAGAGGTATCGGCCCGGTTTCCGGGACTCCGGGTCATCGTCGATAATGATGTGAACGTTCAGGCTATTGCGGAGCGGCGCTACGGCGCCGCCCAAGGCTTGAACAGCTTCGTCTGTTTGTCGCTCGGGACCGGAGTTGGCGGCGCTGTGGTGGAGAACGGGCAGCTGATTCGGGGGACATTCGGAGGAGCGGCTGAGCTGGGACATGTATCCGTCGATTTCAATGGACCACGCTGTTCATGCGGCAACAGAGGCTGTCTGGAATTATATGCCTCCGGTACCGGTATCGTACGGTTAGCGGATGAACGTGCCGCTGCAGGCTTGTATGAGGGTCAGACCGATTCGCGGTCCGTAATTAAGGGTTGGTTGGATGGAGAATCGAGTGCCGCGGCAGTTATGGATGTCGTAATCGCGGCATTGTCGACGGCCACAAGCGGTCTCATCCATACATTCAATCCTCAGGCTGTCATTATTGGAGGCGGCGTATCGGAAGCTGGCGAGCCACTGCTGACCGCGCTTCGCAGCGAGACGGCACTTCGAACGGCTCCGGCGATGTGGAAAGCGGTACAGATCGTTCCTGCCGCAGTAGGCATTCAAGCCGGTGTCATCGGAGCAGCTGCACAGATTTGGCACTATGCTTAAACATATATTTGCAACCGGTTTCAAGAAATATGACACAGCTATTTCGACTTCGTGTGCAGGCATGGGATAAGAGATCTCGTGCCTTTTTTTTATCGAGTAATGGTGAAAGTAACCGTCAGTATAGAATGTGAAAGTGAATAATTCTTTTTAAGGAGGTGATGGGGGGGACGATAAGCAAATAGGCAGTAAAGGAGCAGTAAAGGAAACGAGATGATTCAGCAAACGGGTGGAATGATGACATTATAAGCTGTCTAAGGGAGGTAGAACGGATTTGAATATTCGCGCCAAATCACTGCTATCATGTATGCTATGTATTGCCCTTATCTTCACTGCTGTCGCCGCAACGGTATCAGCGGAGCCTCAAATTGAAGACCCGACATTCATTCATACACAAGAGCCGCCGGCAGGCGGGCCGGAAGAGGTGACTAATCAAGATCAACCCGTTTCGGAAAACAGCGAGAAGGTCGAGGATCCTTCACAGGGGATCCCCGAGAATGAAGATGAATCCAGTCCGCTTGCTGCTCTTGCCGATGATCCCAGGATCATCGTGGAAGGCCGCGAACCCATACAAGTGGATAGGGTGGATCAGGAGCGCACCGAGAATTCAGTAGTTATCTATACGCGCAATTATGGAAGCGCAACCAAGCCTTATCTTGCGGAGAATACCGCGGAATACATCGTTGTCAATGGCGTCATTGCCGTCATAGGAGCCGACAGGCAAACCGGAAGCAGCGGAACCAACATCCCGCTGAATGGCTATGTCATATCGGCCTCGGGCACTTCTAAGACTCTCCTTGACGGTGTACAGCTCGGACAGTCGGTTACAGCCGAATCGGTTCAAATTCCAGTGTATCCGAACAAATATTTTAAGGTAAGCGACATAGTAGTTGGAGTTACAGGGACCAATACACAACGCCTTGCGGCAGATGTCATTCTGTTTACGCCAGAATACGGGGACACGACAACTCAGAATCCGTGGGGGATGGAGCTAACAGTGGTAGATGGCAAGGTGACACGTATTGTGAAAATTCATGCCGATGAGAACGGGAATTTCGTCGATAACAATTCACCGATTCCGGATAATGGTTATGTGTTATCCATTCAATCGGGAAATCAAGGCTACGATGATTTGGTCGATATCATGAAAGTTGACGACCCTGTTGAATTGAATATGGATAGCCCGGTTTATCAAGCCGCCAAGACGGACTTTGATGCGAGGAATGCCGACCGGCTGGGGGATCAATTAATTGTATACGATCGGAGTTATGGTGAGCGAACGAACACCAACGGCTGGGGGAACGAGGTTGTCGTCGACAAGAATGGCTTTGTCATTAGTAATAGCGGCAACGATTCATTCATACCCGAGGAAGGATTCGTCTTATCCGGACATGGCGTGAAGAATGCGTGGTTAACGAGCAATGCGCCTGTTGGCGCCCGCGTATGGGTCGATGATATCACGAAACAAGTGCTGATCATCTTTACTCCCGAATCGTACCTGGATAAGGCGAAGATCAATATTTTGGCTGCCGAGAGTCAGTTGGAGCAGTCGAAGAAAGAATTCAGAGACGTTCCGTACAACGAGATTCAAGCGAAGATCGATCAGGGGAAGATGCTGTATGAAGAAGCCGAAGCAAAGCTGGCAGCGGAAGGAATTGGCAGCATCCTGGAGCTGTTGAAGGAGATCGACCGCATATTGACGGACGCGTTTTATTTGAGCTTCGAATCCGGCAAGGTGGAAACGCGCGGCGTATGGCTTCGTCCGAAGGAAAGCAATATCGAGGATGTGAAGAAGAAATTAAATAACTTGAAAGCCATCAACGTCAATGCCGTCTATCTTGAAACGTGGTGGGACGGATATACGACCTGGCCAACGGTAATGAAAGATGGCGAAGGGAAATTGTTAACGGAGCTGAACCCGCTATACAAAGGCTTTGACGTATTGCAGGCCTATATTGACGAGGGCAAGAAGCTCGGTATTGAAATTCATGCCTGGGTGGAAAATTTCTTTGCCGGCGGACCCTCGGTGATGAATCATCCGGAATGGCGATTAACGTCCAGAGACGGCACCGATTATGAGCCGGGACCGAATAATACACCATGGTATTGGCTGAATCCCGCTCTGCCGGAAACCCGTGATTTCGTTTCCGATGTGTATGAGGAATTACTTACGAAATACGATGTCGCGTCACTTCATCTCGACTATGCACGCTACCCGGGTTCCGGCGATTACTCCAATGATTTCGGGTATGATACGTACACGCGCGGCGAATTTATGAAGAAGTATAACACCGCTATCGATCCGATTAATCTGCACCCGGGCGATGCAGCAAATGAGGAATTGTGGAATCAATGGCTGCAGTTCCGGGCGGATATCATTAATACTTGGGTGGAGCGTGTCGTGGAAGAAGCCCATGTTATCAAGCCTGATTTGCAAATTACGGCTTCTATCTGGCCGAATTTCCATGAAGCGCCTAAGTCTCATGCACAGGAAACGAAATATTGGCTGGATCAGAATTTGATCGACGAGCTGTTCCATATGTCCTATGCATCGGGCTCCTCCGTCGTTGTAGGCGATTTGAAGAATTCACTTGAGCTTGCGAAGTCGAATGCGTTCGTTTCCTCGGGCATCGATACGTTCCAAGGAAATCCAACCAATGCTGTGCTGGACCAAGTGAAGGAGACGATCGCGAACGGTGCGATTGGAACCGCATTATTCGAGTATGAAGGGATATTTAATTTTAAATACGAGAATGCGCTGCGCTCCAGCGTGTTCCGCAATGAAGCGATCAAACCGGACTACCGATACACGAGACCGCTTACAGCAGTCTTTACGGATATGATACGTAAAATCAATGATATTTACGTACCCTATAACGGGCTCAGCGATAAGAATGCTAAAGAGCTGCGTAAGGATTTGCAATCTGCAATTAAACAGCAAAAGTCGAAAACCTTAATGGACGGGAAAATAGCAGCGAAAACGAAGAAAGATATCGCTCGAATGAACAACCTAATTGCATCTTCTACGCAAGGGATTAATGACGAAGTGAAGAAGCGGTTAGCTCATGATTTGTCTATCGCAAGTAAAATGGTCGACGTATTTCTAGCAAAAGACGTAGGCAAACATGGATCCAAACCAGGATCCAAAACCAAATCCGAAGAATGAAATATAGATTAGAAAGCCGCAGAAGCATTTGATCTGCCGCATTGACAATGCGATCGAGGAGGGGCTTAGAAGGCTTCCCTCCACGTCCATTGGCATGTTGAATTCATCCATAGCAAGAAATAAAGAAACCGTTCTTTTCGTAAATGGTGAGCTGCACTCCATTTATCAATGAACGGTTTCATTATGTTGGGGTTGCACGATTATATGTATTGCCGTTTACAGAGGCGTCATGACAGGCCAAGCGAGCTCGATGCCTTCACGTTCCAGAAGCGCTTGAAAATCTTTGAGAAGTTCGGGATTGTTACGGACATGCCGGGGGATGGTCCCCTTACGAAGACTGTACGCGGCTAAGTAGCCCGCAGCCTCGCCAATATTCCATTCCACGGGATGCAGGCGATAGCATCCATTCGTAATATGGGTGACGCCAAGGTTCTTGCAGGCAGGAAGCAGGTTATCCGTCCGTACCGGGATCAGGCTGCCGAGAGGGATCTGGAACGGCAGACTGGAGATATCGAGAAAGTTGCGGTTGCCTGTATCGGGATGGAGATCGATCCGATAGGCACCGACTCCAACGGAATCGGCAAATTGCTCCGCACCCCGATCGCCTCGCGCGTCAGTGCCGATATGCTGCTCCAGAACCGTGAATTCGGCCTTAATACGGCGGGATTCGCGAATGTAGGGCGCCATTGCCAGCCCGTCCTCCGTTCCGACAACGTCGCGTCTGAGCCGCAATCCAGGGTATCCGACACCTCCGTCGGGACGCGGAGCTTCCTTCTGCATCCAGTAGAGCAGCGACAGACTGAGCTGTTTGGCCTGATCGAGATGCCGATTCCGCTCGTCCTCGGAGACGTCGATGATAGAGCCCAGCCAATAATCGTTTTGAGGCCAGTTGATAATGGAAATATCGGCATGGAATGTCCCCGGCGCGAAGTTGGTCCTGTCCAGAATGCGGCGATAATGGAAGAACGGGTACTGCCCCTTGGCATTAGGAAACAGCGACACTTCCGTCGGCTTCAGCGTGATCGGGTTCGGATAGGTCCAGCTCAGATGCTTATCCGGCCAAAAGTCCGCTTGATAGGAACGCCAGAAATCATAATCGCGCGGCTTATCAATCGTATGATCCTCACCTTCGGCGTAGTCGACGGCATAGCAGTACGTGAATGCCTGCATATGTTGAGGCTGCGGTTCGCCTTCGAGCGCATGCGGCTCACCGGTTTGCTTGATGGATTCTGCGCCGGTTACATATTCGATTCCTGCAAGAGGCAGGACATCGCCGCATTCGGTGGCATCAATGAAATAAGGCGCAGAGAGAATCAACGATTCGCCGCTCAGCGTGGAGCTGACCTTTACCGACGTTACTTTATCACCGCCTGTCTCAGCGGAATCGATGCGATGATGCGCAAGAATCGTAATTTTACCGCTATGTACATACGGGGCAAGCAGCTCCTCCAGGACGGACAACCCGACACGCGGATCGAAGCACAATCGGCTGACATTGCCATTACCGGGGTTTAACCGTTCATTCGCGAATGCTTCCGGCGTCATCGGAAACTGCCGGCGGTAATATTCCCGCACGCGGTTCCTGAACTGCCGGTAGCTGCGCGTGCAGCCGAAAAATTCGATCCAACGGTGTTCATCGGGAGGAACGGCTTGGCTCGTCAATTGACCTCCAATCCATGCGGTCTCTTCCGTTAGAATGACCCGTAAGCCCATCTTGGCCGCAGACAACGCTGCGGCGCAGCCCCCGGTGCCGCCTCCAATAATAATAAGATCTCCTGTCATTTCGCGTGCCATCGTCAAGCCTCCAGTCCTATTACTAGTAATGAATATGCCATGCTTGATCTTCCTGAAAGGGTGGTTACAGCAATTAAAGGACATCCAATGACATAGCGGGATGCGCCTTGACATACCTATTCGATAACACATGGAATATTCCTCTAAAAATATAGAATTAAAAAAATATTTTTGTTAGTACAGTCGGAATGGCTAACAGTACGCGGCCTTTAGAGTGACCCCAAGTCGAAGTCGTTAGAGAATCAATTGCGCTAGTAGGATTCTAATAACCAACCGATTGGACCGTCGAGCGGGCTTCCACCTGGACTGTTTGGCATCGATACCTGCTCCCGTGTTGGAATGAGGCTGTGAATAGAGAAAGGCCTCACAGAGGGGTACGGTGATGGAGACGTACCGAACTGTAAGGCCATTCTGGCTGTATGAATGATTCACAGGTTATGTAACAAGCGTATGGGAAGACCTGATATTTATTAAGTGTATAGGCAATTAACCGCTGACTTTTGCTTTCTTCTTCGCTTTATCGCCGCTGTCGGACCGGGAGCGGCTGCGCTGAAGCGAAGGGTGAAGCGTGACTTTATTCTTGCCGGATGTCTTGGACTGGTACATCGCTTCATCGGCCTGCCTTACAACTTCTTCGATTGAGTTGCCTTCATGCGTAATGCTTACGCCGACGCTTACGGTAACCATCGTTTCGTGCTCGACCCGGCTGCGTATTTGCTCGGCGACTGTCTCGGGCTTGATCCCAGGGGCAGCTACGAGACCGAGCAGTTCCTCGCCGCCGTAACGGCCCGCCGCGCCGATGCCTGCGGTCTCTTCCTTGATAATCTCGGCTACCTGCTTCAGTACGCCGTCTGCCTTATGATGGCCGTGGGTGTCGTTGAGCTTCTTGAAATTATCGATATCGCAGAAAATGATGGCGACCCGTTTGTATTCCTGCAGCAGCTGTTCGGCTTTCTTGTTGAAATGGCGGCGGTTATACAGACTAGTCAGCCCGTCGGTGATGGACGACTGAAAGGTCATAAGCAGCCGTTCGATTACCCATTCGAACAAGAGCAGGAACATGAGCGTATAATAAATGACCGGAAGCAAATGAGTCAGAACGGCAAGCATCGGAACGCCGCCATGAAACACATAAACATCGGCAACGTTGGCCAATTGATAGACAAAAAAGATGATCAGGCTCGCGGAATAGTGAAAGCGCTGTTCCATTCCCCTAAGATTGAGAAAAATGGCAAAGTTGATGACAAGACCGTAAAAATCCAGCGCCAGCATCGAGAAGCTCTCTTCTCCTACAGGCATGTTCAACAGCTCGGGAGCTAGCGCGACTTGGATACCGGCAATGATGATAGCGCCGAGTGACATGAACAGGAACGGAAAGCCCTTCAATCTGGAAGAAGGCTGCGTATATAATTTCATAAAAACAAAGTTTATAATGATAAATGAAAGCAGGCCCAGCAGCGACGAGAGCAAATGAAGATAAGGGTACTGATATAAGCTTGGAGAACCGAGCGCGATAACAATACCTTGCTGCACCATAATAATCGGCAGAATGAACATGAGCAGCAGATAGATCCGGTTTCGTCGATAGCTCTTATATAATCGGTTGGCCATAAATAGCATCAATACAAGAATGGTGAGCACACAAGCGGAAGCGAAAGTTTGTCCGGTCGGGCCGGCGAGTCCTTGCAAAATCATCATCGTTCGAAACCACCCATGTCAAAATTCGTCTGGTCAGGACGGCATTCCTTTACAGAAACATATGTTCTAGTATATCATGTTTGAGTCGGGCCGGGAAGACTCGGATACAAGCGATGCTAGGGAAACAGGAGCCGTATAAGAGCAGCTGCTTTCGTATTATATAGATGCAGATTAGTGCGAGCGGGGAATGCGCAATTATCAGTAAAATTTGTGCTGGATGTCGCGAATAATCTTGATTGCAAATCTTCTTACGTCGAGCTCAGGTACATTTTTTAGTAGATTCACACCTTAAGATATATAGAGCATTGTCTGCCGTAAACGCTTAGCCCATGCTTACGAAGTGCGTTTTCTCACGAAAACGCTTAGCCCATGCTTACGAAGTGCGTTTTCTCGCGAAAACGCTTAGCCCATGCTTACGAAGTGCGTTTTCTCGCGAAAACGCTTAGCCCATGCTTACGAAGTGCGTTTTCTCACGAAAACGCTTAGGAGGACACAGATATGAACATCTTGCAAGCATTGTTTTTCCCCCCTGAGCAGCCGGGAGGGGTATCCTCGATGGTTCCCTATATCCAGGAAAGGTTCAATAAGCTCGGCTGGCCCATGGAGCTGTTCTCGCTGCCGAAGCGGGTAAGAGGCAAGGGTCAGGAAAAATTTGAATTTGAAACATTCGACGTACAGCCGTTCGAAGGAAATGCGATTGTCGATAAATATATGCAAACCATCCGCGACTACGTATGGTGGACCAAGCTTCGGATGAACAAGTCATTCGATCTGATTCATGCCCATCATCCGATCGCAGCGCTGGTCATGAAACGATTATTTCCGGATACGCCGCTCGTCATGACGATCCACTCCAGCTACGAAAGGGAATTGATTCTGAACGGAAAAATAGAAGAGGGCGGCATCGAGCACCGTTTTCTTACCTCGCTGTATGGCGAGCTCGAAGCGAAGGCCGACCGAATCCTGACCGTATCCGAATCCTTCAAAAATTACATGGCGCCATACGTCAACAATCCGGAAGCGATCGGCGTCATCCCGAACGGATTCAACGAGAAACGCTTCAAGCCCATTTCGCACGAGAACGAGGTCGTTCAGCTCATCACCGTCTGCCGGCTCGTACCTGCCAAAGGGCTCGATATTCTGCTGCATGCATGCGCGGAGCTGAAGCGACGGGGACATCCGTTCGTCCTTCATATTATCGGCGACGGACCGATCAGACTTGAGCTTGAGCAGCTTGCGCAGCAGCTGGACTTGTATGACGATATTATTTTTTACGGTTATATGCTTCATCCGGAAGAGTTCATGCCGTTCTTCGACGTGTTCGTGCTCCCTTCCAGGGCGGAAGCATTCGGTTCCGTTTTTGCGGAGGCGGCATTGTGCTGGCTAGCGCTGGTCGGAACAAACGTAGGCGGCATTGCTGAACAGATCGAAGACGGCGTCAACGGATTGCTCGTGCCGCCCGAGGATCCGATTGCGCTGTGCGACGCTTTGGAAAAAGTCGTGACCGATCCATCCTTCCGCTACAATATGGCCCGGCATGCCTGGAGCAAGGCGAAGAAGGAATATTCACTGACGCGCGTTATCGCTCAGCTGAAGCAGGTGTACCAGGAATTGGCGCCGTAACCGGCCTAACATAAGCATCAGACTTTAGCGGCGAAGCCGTATATCATATATAGGAGGATCATTAATGAGTGCCGCGTTCCGCTTCATTCATGCCGCCGATCTGCATGTTGACAGTCCGTTCCGCGGCTTAGCGGTAGCGCCGGAGCGCATACGCGAAGCATTGGCGGAATCTACGTTTGCGGCTGTCCGGCATTTGGTCGATTCGGCGATTGAGCATGAGGTTGAATTTGTCGTGATTTCCGGGGACTTATACGATGCAGCGGACCGGTCGCTGCGGGCGCAGCTCGCGCTCAAACGGGAATGGGAAAGGCTGTGCGCTAAGAGCGTGCAGCTATTTGTCATTCATGGTAATCATGATCATCTGTCGGGAGCCCGCGCGTCTCTGGACTGGCCGGAGTCCGTGACCGTGTTCGGTGCGGACAAGGTGGACCATAAGCCTGCCTTCAACAAGAACGGCGAGCTTATCGCTTACATTCACGGCATATCTTATGGAACCCGTGCCGTTACGGATAATCTGGCTGCACGGTATAAAGCGCTGCCGGATATGCCGTACCAGATCGCGCTGCTCCATGGCAATGTAGACGGGGATGCTTCCCATGATCCCTATGCACCTTGCTCATTATATGAGCTGGCTGCCTCGGAATTCGATTACTGGGCACTGGGTCATGTTCACCAGCGCGCCGTCTTACATACATATCCGCATGTTGTTTACCCCGGCAACACGCAAGGCAGGCATACACGGGAACAGGGAGCAAAGGGATGTTACCTCGTTGACGTATCGGCGGCGAAAGAAACGGAGCTGACGTTCATCGAGCTGGATGCCGTCCGCTGGGAGACGGTAATAACGGATATCGCTGATCTGACCACGGAGCAGTCGCTTCTCGAAGCCATGGAAAATGCGATCGTTACGATGGCCGCCGACTGTGGGGGACGTCCTCTCATGCTGAAGCTGGTATTGACCGGCAGGGGACCGATGCACCGCAAGGTTAGCGAGAGCAGCTTCATTCAGGAGCTTCTGGAAGAGCTCCGAAGCCGGTTTGACCTTGATGAGTACGGTGCCCATGAATCGGCCGCCGAGTGGATATGGCTGATCGGTCTTGAAACGCGGACCGGCGCGGAGCTAGATCCGGAGCTGCTTTCAGCCGAGGACAGCTTTGCGGGCGAATTATATCGGCAGTGCGCTTCCGGTTGGAAGGATGGAAGCGGATTGGCTTTGGAAGAGGAAGCGCTGGCACCTCTATTGGCCAACCCCCGCTTGCGCAAGCTGATCCGGTCGGTCTCTGAGCGGCAGAAGCAGGAGTGGATCCTGCAAGCCCGGGAATTGACGCTGGGGCTGCTCACGGATGAAGCGGAATCGGCGGCAGCGGGCATGCCCGAAACAAGCGGCGAGGAGGCCAGGCAATGAGATGGGTCGGACTTCATGTGGACGGATTCGGCAAGCTGAATGATTTTTTCGTGGATATGGACGCACCGATTACGGTTATATACGGGCCCAATGAGGCAGGAAAGAGCACCACGCTCGGCTTTATCCGGACCATGCTGTACGGGTTCGCAACGAAAGCGAACCGGGTCGAGCGGCAGGAGCCGTCAAGCGGCGGGAAGCATGGGGGCCGGCTGTTATTCCGCGATCATGCGGGCCGGCTTTATTCGGCGGAACGTTATGCGGTTTCTTCAGGCAGGGTATCCGTCCGAATGCTGGGATTCGATCCCGCAGCAGCCTCTCACGAGGAAAATCTTCAAATCATTGAGGCAGGTGAGCAATCGGACAGGAACCTACCTTCGGCAAAGGACGACCTCTCTGTTCAAACGTATACGCAAGAGGTCTGGGAACGGTTATTTCTAGGCGGGGTCAATGAGCGGGTCTATCGCCAATTGTTCGCGATTACGCTTACCGAGCTCCAAGCGATCGGCATGCTGGAAGGCGATGAGCTGGGCAAGCAGCTTTATCATGCGGGATGGAGCGGTGGCGCTTCTGTGGCGCAGGTGGAAAAGAAGCTGAACGCGCAGCTGGACGGGCTGTTTCGTCCAAGAGGAAGCACGCAGGCCATCAACCGTCATATTAAAAAGCTTGATACCGTAGAGGCGGATATCCGCAAGATGGAGGACGGCATTGAAGCTTATCAATCGTTAACTGCCGCCATTGAAGCCGCTGAAGCCGAATGTGAGGAATCCGAATCTCGATTGCCGGGCTTGCGGGAGCAGGCGATTCTGCTTGCCAGGGCGTGCAGCCTGCACCCTCTCTGGGTGCGGCGGCTTGCTCTGCAACGGGAGAGGGACGTACTGGAGCGGACCGGCCATCTTCCTGCGGATGCGCGCAGCCGCTGGGAAGGGCTCCGAACAGAGCTCGATCGTTTGCAGTCCGAACTGGATCGGCTGCGCGAGGCGGAAGCTCGTACAGGCGAGCGTCTGCGCTTACTGGATCAAGATCAATCCCTTGCTGCCCGATGGGATGAAATTCAAGCGCTGCTGCTGTCGTCGGAAACGATGGAGGCAGCTGTGCGGGACCGCGTTGAAATCGATGCCGAGCTGCGCGAGCACAAAGAAACGATCGAGCGGCTGCTGCAGCGTATTGCGCCGAATTGGACAGAGCAGCGGCTGCGTACGTTTCGCGTGGACGTCGCGGAGCGTGAATGGATCCGGCGTTCGCGAGCGGACATGTCCGAGATGTTGAAATCGCGCAGTCTTGCAGAGGCGGAGCTGCGCAGCATAAGGACGCAGCAGCATGCACTGACCGGCGAGCTGGCGGAGCTGAATCATCCGCTCGAATCGGCTTGGACAGCGGAGCCCGCGCATATCGGAGCGGCATTCGGGGAAGGGTTCCGCCAGGTGAATGCTGGCATGAGTGCGCGCTTCGAGCTGCTGCCCGCATCCTATGAAGCGCTGCGTCATGCTGCGCGGGCTTTCGACGATGCGTGGCGCGAATGGGAGCTCGAGCAGATGAGCGCAGCAGCGGCATCGCCTGCGCCGGCATCGCCTGCCGGCGCGGAAGCCGTGCGCGGCGGAGCCGCGCTCTGGGCGGCCGCCGGCACGCTCGCAGCCGCCGCTGCAGCGATGACGGCCGCCGGGTGGCACACGGCCGCCATCGCTGCGATCGCGGCAAGCGCGGCGCTGGCGCTGAGCGCCGCGCTTGCCCGCACGCGCGCGCGCGCCAGCGCCGCGCCGCAGCCGCGGGCCGGCGGCGCATCGGCGCCGGCCCAGGCGGCCGCCGCGGAACGCCGCGTCGCGGCGGCGCTGCGGGCGCTCGTGCGCGAGCCGGAGGCCGCGCTCGGCGCCTTGTCTGCTGCGCAGATGCATGCGGAGCTGCGAGCAGCGGGCAGCCGCGGCGCGCGTTCGCGCGGTGCGAAGCCCTTACGAAGCAGGGGGCTCGCATACAGCGAAACGGCCGCCGCTTCAGAAGCGCCGGGCGGCCGTTCCTTGCGCGAAGAACTGCTGGCTTCGGTCGAAGAGCGCCTCGAGGCGCTTCGAAGCGATGAACGAAGCCGCGAACGCAGGCAGGAGCTTCAGAGCCGGTTGAACCGGCTGCAGAAGCAGGGGGAAGGGGCAGAGGACGAGCTGGCCGGCATTGTGCAGCGGGAAGCCGAAATGGCTCAGAGCTGGCGCGAGTGGCTGCTGCAGCAGGGATTGCCGGAATCGCTGTCGCCTGAGGCCGCGCTGGAAACCGTGGACCTCGCGGAGCAGGCGCTTCACCGGCAGCAGGCTTGCGAGCGTATCGCCGCGAAAGCGGCTGTTATGGATGCCCGGTTGGCGGAGTTTCATGCAGCGGTTGCGGCTATCGCTGACGAATATCCCGGCATGGGTCCTGGCAAACCGGGGGATGCCGTGTTAACGCTGAGGCTGCTGCATGCTGAAGCGACGAAACAGGCTGCAGTTCGGGATGAGACGGCACTGCTTGACGCGAGGCTCGCGGAGCAAGAGCAGCGAATTAATGAGCTGCAGCCGGAGATAGCCCGATTAACCGTGCAGCGCAGCGAATGGTTCGAAGCTGCGGATGCGGCAAGCGAGCCTGAATTTCTGGCTGCGCTTGCGAGCTCCGAGCGCTTGTCGGAGGTCGAGAGCGAGCTGTACAAGCTGCAGGCCGAGCTGGGAGCGGGGATGCGGCCGGATCAATTGGAGCAGCTGACACAATGGTACACCGAAGAGAGCTTGCAGCAATTGCAGGACCGAAAGTCGGAAGCCGAGAATATGCTGCGGATTGAAGAGCAAGCCGGCCGGGAACGGCTGGAGAAGCTTGGGCGGCACCGTCAGGCGCTGGATCAGCTGATGCATGAGACCGTCCGGCAGAAGCTCACGGAGGAACGCGAGTCGGCCGCGGCTGCGCTGGAGGAGCTGGTCTCGCGGTATGCGGTGCTTTCACTTGGATTAACGATGATCAACCGGACCAAACGCGTCATGGAGGAGCAGCGGCAGCCTGCCGTGCTTCGCGATGCATCCCGCTTTATGGCGATGTTGTCTAACGGAAAATATAAAAGGATCGCCGTTCCCGAAGGGATGGAGACGATCCGTGTGGAGACGGCGGATAACCGCATTGTGGACAGTATGCATTTGAGCCGGGGGACGGCGGAGCAGCTGTACCTTTCCATGCGCTTTGCCTTGGCGGATGAAGCGGCTGCGTCCGTGGAGCTGCCGATGATCCTGGACGATCTCTTCGTGAACTTCGACGCCTCGCGTCTGGAGGCTGCAATCGAGCTGCTGCGCGAGATTTCCGGCCGCAGACAGCTTGTGCTGCTGACCTGTCACGATCATGTGCGCGATTTATGCATGAGCAGGCTGCCGGGCGCCAAGCTTGTGGAACTGACCTCCTGACCGCAGGAAGAAGGACCGTTAATTGCCCTGCGGCGAACGTATTCGAATAAGGAGAATGAGCCATCCGAGGCTGATCAGGCCGAATAACGGATAGAGGGTGGACAGCAGCGGGCCGAAGCCGATTTGACTTGCCAAATAGCAAATGAACAGGACGGTAACGGTGAGCAGGACGCGGGAAACCTTCAACCGCTCTTGAAGCTGAAGCGTCAAACCGTAAATATCCGCAACCAAGGTCGTGAAGATCTCGGCGAAAATAAGGAAGATATAAATCCACTGAACGCCTTGTCCGAGCTCGCGGGCGATGCCGCCCATCGGAATCGCGAACTGCTGTATGCCGGGCATGTACACCGATAAGGCGATATGTCCGGTCAACAGCATAAAACCGATGCCGAAACCGCCGAGCCAAGCGCCGTAGACAATCGTTTTGCGGTCCTTGATCTCCGCGCCCAGAGGGACGAGCACGGCTTGCGACATGGACAGATTGAAAGCGGCATATAAGAAAGGCGAAGCCCATGCGGCCCAAGGTGAATGATCGCTTGTAAGGATCATCCAACGGTCGGAGCCAGGCGTCTGAATCGTATCGATGATGATCAGCACGGTGAACAGCAGCATGATGGGAACGACGATGCTGTTGAGCGTCAGGATGGCTTTCATTCCTTTGCGCAGAAGGAAAAAACAGCCGAACAGCGTGATAAGAAGTCCGGATTGATACGAGAAATTCCAATGCTCGTTAAATATAGAGCCTGCGCCGGCAAGCATGACAGCGTTGACGCCGAGCAGGACAATCAGCATGAAGTGGCTGACCCAGCTGCCGAACCGTTCGCCGAACAGCACTTTATTGACAGCTTCATACGATTTGGCCGAAACCTCGCTTGCGATAAGCATCATCTTTGCACCCAGCCAGATGAACATGGCGGTTGACAGCAGGATCGTCAGTGCGCCCCAATATCCGAATCTGGTGAAGAATTGCACAATTTCCTGGCCTGTTGCGAAGCCGGCCCCTACAATCGTTCCCATATAAGTGAAGGCGACTTGCAAAACTTTACCGGTTCTTTTCATACGACGTATGCCCTGCCTTTCATCCCGCCTTTGTTATAAGGTATGTCCGGGAGAGGACAGGCATGACATAAATTGATACTGAAGGCCATAGAAGACCGGCAGCATGGTTGTATACCTTACGCGCCGGTAATGCAAGTATAGCGACGCTTGGCAGCTTGCGGGACAAAGAAGGATCGAACGGGACGGTCTGAGGAAGATCGCGGTTAAGTCATCGAATCGATTTGCTTCAGTAGGCAGAGGTGAGGTGGATAATGCGGTGAGGCCGAAGCTGGTTACAAGAACCAGCCTCAAGGATCATAAGATCCGCGGGCATACCGGATATCATGAGGTTGAAAGAAGGGGCTTCATACGCCGGTCGCCGTTGGAATAGTCGCGTGGTGCAGGGAATATAGAGTAGGGATTGGTAATTGTGTCCAATCTATTCGGCTTCATGGAACAGCTTGATGGAGATAATAGTACCGGTCTTCGGTTCCAAATCGATCTTGAGCAGCGCTTTCTCAGCTTTGTAGGCCAGCACGCTGGAAGTGTTCGTATCGGGCTTGCCTAATGCCTTAACGGCGGCGTCTTTATTATCGCCAATCTTCAGTCCGTTCAACTCGGTTGAAACGCCGGCTTTGAAGACTTCAACGAATCTGACTTTCTTATCGGCACCGAAGCCGACAGCGAAGCCATCGTATTCGTTAACTCGCAGCTTCTCGGACTCATCCTCCAGATCGTATGCGTCGCTTGGCTTGCCGAGCTTACGATCAAGTGAGGTTTGAGTGTCGCCCAGGGCGATGCCGCGAAGCTTCGGCGCAGTAGGGTCCCATTGCTTCTCTTCTTTGATCGGCGTGACTTCGGGCTTGCCGTCTATCTTGGCATCCTTCTTGTCCGAAGATGATTGGGTCTCGGCGTCGGGCTGATCCGTCTTATCGTCGTCTGCGACGGCGTTCGCTACCGGTACATCACCCGAATCGGTAGCGCTATTGTATGTTTTTTGCGGGCTGTCGGGATTTGAATTCGGATCGGAATTAAGATTGCTCGCCCCTATGCTCGTACCCGGTTCCGGCACGGGATCGTTTATCGTCGTTTGGCAGCCTGCAATAATAACGGACAGAAGGAGGACAGTAGACGTTTTTGCTGCAATTCTCGCTGGGTTAGGTAACAACTAATGACACCTCCTGTTGATGAAAAGTATCGCGAAAATAATCTCTCTTTCTATAGACGCTTTAGCAATGGAAAAAGTTGCATGATTATGGCATAAATCCATTCCTATTTGAGGATTTCAGTTGCGAAGCCCGCCTACCTTATGGTACGTTATCGGAAAAAGATTTTTTCTGGAGGGAACGCGGATGGATATACTCAAAGAACGCATATTACGCGAGGCTTCCGTAATCAATAGCGATGTTCTTAAATTGGATGCTCTTCTGAATCATCAGGTAGATCCGGAACTGACGATGGAGATGGGGAAGGAATTTGCGCGTCGCTTCGCCGAGAAATCGATTACGAAAGTCATTACGGTCGAATCATCGGGCATACCGGTCGCATTTGCGACAGCACTTGCCCTTAATGTGCCGCTTGTATTTGCCAGACGCAAGAAGACGCTTATTGCCGATCAGGATGCTCTAACTGAGCGGGTGCCATCCTTTACGAAAGGGATTGTGACGGATATTATGGTATCGAAGCAGTTCCTTCGCCCGGAAGACCATGTGCTCTTCATTGACGATATCATTGCCAACGGAGACGCCGCCCGGGGCTTGATCAAGATTATCGAGCGTTCCGGCGCTAAGCTGGCGGGGCTTGGAATCGTCGTTGAGAAGTCATTCCAGGCCGGTGCAGGTACGATTCGCGAGCAGGGAATCGTCGTGGAATCGCTCGTTAAAGTGGCTTCGCTGGAGGGCGGAATCATCCGCTTCGAATAGGCGTGCCTGTCACATTTCCACAATCAGTCCCTTTTCGCGATATTCTTTTTGTCATATAATGTTCATAAGTGACCAAGGGGAGGCACAAGAACATGGGGAAGTTTTCTTCTGACTATTTACATTCCAAATTGTCCGACGCCAAAGTCCATTTCGAGCGTGCGCTCGACTGCAAGCATACGGAATTCGATGACTTATACCCTTATATGATTGAGCATCCTCAATTTTTTTGGTATAAACGATACGTTGCTTGGTCAGAATTGTTAACGATCGTCAAACTTTGCGGCGAGCTCGAGGTCGATTGGCACGAGATGTTCACGGAGAAGCAAGCCGAGTACATTACCAGCCGTGTCATGTCCTCGCGCGTGTTGGATGAATGGTACGAGACGAACGATTCGAAGGAGCACGTCGGATAGTTCATTGCGATATCCGTAACCAATACAGAGATGAAGACCTCAATGAGTGCGATGAACGCGGCATTGAGGTCTTTTGTTATGGTGGACCGCTAAGGAGGCCTGGAAATAATCATGATAACGGATGAACAGCTTAATACATATCGGCTGGAAGGAACCAAGCTCAGAGTGGTTCGCGACGCATTGGAGATGAACGATGTGATCGGCATCGTCGTCGCATGGGATAAGGATAGCGTCGTGATTCGAAAACATAATCGCAGGGTAGTGAAGTTAAGCAGGCTTTATAGCTATGAGCTTGCATCTGAACCCCGGTCGATTGCAGTCGAAGAAGAATAAGAGGTCCCTGCGAACATCATTAGGCTGCAAGAAACGAACGGCGATGTGGAACGTAATCGGCAGAAGTTCGTATGGAACGATAACGATATGCGTGTATTCGAAGCGGGTAAGCTCCATGATGCTCGTTCGAAGCCCATATGACGATTTAATAAGGAGGGATTCGTTCATGAAGTGTCCGGTTTGCTCAGATGTTCGAATGCGGGAAGTGGAGAAGGACGGTGTAATGATCGACGTATGTCCGGATTGCAAAGGGGTTTGGCTGGACCGCGGCGAGCTTGACAAGCTGATGCAGGGGATGCGTCAGATCCAGGATGATTATGACCGACTGGAGGAGCAGTATTACAGAGGCGGCAACGCCCAAACAATCGGCGGGAACGCACAGACGCCTCCGCCGCCACCAGCAGGCGGCTATGGACAAGCAGCACCTCAAGGGGGCTATGTTTCTCAACAGCCGCAGCAAGGCCATTACGGAAATCAGTCTCATCCGAACGGCGGGTACGGCCACCAGGGTCATAATGGGGGATACGGCCACAAGTACGGATACGATAAATACGGAAGGCCCAAGAAGAAAAAGACCATGATTGACGTATTGGGCGATCTGTTCGATTAAATCTGCGGAGCAGATCTTCAAAAGGAGAGAAATATAGTCCGCAGCATCTTATTTTTCTTGACTTTAGTGATCTCGGGATGATAAGATAGGTTACGTGCTTGCGATTATGATGCTGCAAATGGCATCGCTGTCAGCAAGATGCGGTCGTGGCGGAATGGCAGACGCGCTAGATTCAGGTTCTAGTGTCAGCAATGACGTGGAGGTTCAAGTCCTCTCGACCGCACCAACCTTATCATTCGTTTCAGCTCATGCGGCTGGAACTTTTGTTCGTTTATGGGGGTTGTTTTCTAACATTCTTATAACATTGGTTTTATTTAATGTTTCGATGCGTAGGAGTACGGATTCCCGATGACCTTGAAGGGTCATTATTTTTTTTGTTCGAATACATATCCTCATCCTGATAAGAGTTTGTTTTAACTCTCCCCTCAGACTGACCAACTGAAGGCGGATGTCATCAATAATTACCAGGTTTATGCAACAAATCGGTTCAGATTTGCAAATATTATTGATCGTCTCTGTCTTCGTTTAGAAAGTGGCCAATTGCCGGAAAATCTTTAGATCAACTTATATAGTAACGGAGAAAAAGAATAAAAGTTATAGACCGTACCCCAATCTTAATAATCCCTTCATTCATACTTTACATTTATAAGAATGGATAGGGGAGGCCATATCGTGAAATTATCATCATCGCCATCCGTATGGGTAATGACGGCTGAGTTCGCCCCGTCAATTGTAGGCGGACTCGGTACAGTAGCTACGGAACTAGCGAAAGCCTTAATGAAACAAAACGTTAGAGTGAACGTCATTACCCAAAGCACTACCCATTCCGTCCATTTGACCCAAAACAAAGGACTGGCGACCGTCCGCATCCCTGCGAGTGCCAGGTATTATAATCATTCGTCTTCATCCTATAAGCCAGAATCTATTCAGCAGCTGAGTACACGGTTCTTCCCGCGAAAACCGGATGTTATTCACATTCATAGTCTCGAGTTTGAGAGAGCTGCAATATTATTAAAACGTAAGTATCATATCCCTATTGTATACACCTGTCATTCCTTAGTTTCTATGGAAGATGGAAGCAGCCTGCGCAGCATCAAAAGTCAGGCTTCACTCCTTCGCCATGCTGATCAAATCATCGTACCCAGCTACTGGCTCAAAAAAGAAATCCAAAAACGGTTCTACAGTGCAGCATCTAAAACGAAAGTGATTCCGAACGGCGTTCGGGTCGGTTCGAATGGCACGAGGGTCCCGCCCCATCGACTGATGTTTGTGGGCAGGCTTATCAGGGATAAAGGCATTGAACCATTAATTCGGTCAATTTCCATATTATCAGGGCAAAAAAAACAAATCCGCTTGACCGTTATCGGGAAAGCTTCGCTCAAATATCAGAAGCGTCTTAAAGCTATCGCGAAACAAATAGGCGTCTTATCCAACATCCGCTGGCTTGGATTTCTTCCGCATGGCCAGGTGCAGCGGATGTATTCTTCTCATGGCGCGGTCGTCGTGCCAAGTAAACTGGAATCGTTCGGCTTAGTGGCGCTTGAGGCGATGGCCAACGGAATCCCTCTAATTTCCACTCGTGCGGGCGGTTTGAAAGAATTTGTAAATCCACGGAATGCTCAGATTATTACAGCAGTCGATAGTAATGCGATCAGTCAGGCGATCGAAGCCGTTTGGAAAAACCCAGGTAAGACTAAGCAGCGACTCATCCAAGCCAAGCTTATGGTGAAACGATATTCTTGGCGGAGGATGGCAGCCGAATACAAGACATTATTTTTGCGGCTTCAAAGATCCGGCGTTCGTTCTTCAGTGAAGGAAAGAGTGAAATGAGTACACGGAAAAATGCGGCTCCCATAGCCAGGCGCTTCGGAATTCATCCGATTCGAATTATTCCCATCCAAAATGGGGTTTTTCGACTTGTTCTGCCTAATAACAAAGCATACGCGCTGAAGCGTATGCCTGTATCGTTGCAAAGATTGCGATGGATTGACCGGTCTTTGCTGGCGATTCGCAGCAAAGGGTTCAACCGGCTCGGTTGGCGCAGCGTTCATACGGAAGAGGGACGCCGCCTATTTGTACAAATGCATCGCGGCGGGTCTCTTTATGTTCTCGCTCCGTGGATTGCAGGGCGATGGCCTTCCGTTCAATCACCAGGCGATATGAGAAAGTGCGGCGCTGCTTTAGCGCGATTTCATCTCGCTGCGCGGGGATCTAGCCGATCTATATCAGGCGCTGCGAACATGGTCGGAAAATGGCCTGCTGAAATTCGCGCCCAGCATAGATTGATGTCTGGACTGATCAACAAGTCATCTCGTATCCATCCACTTTTGCAAAAGCATGGAATGGAAATCCTCGGTTATTCGAACTTAACTCAGCAGCTTCTGCGAAACCATAGTTATCAGAAAATATGCCGATCCGGGCGTCATTTAATTGTATTGTGCCACGGAGACGGCGGTCCGACCAATTTCATAATAAATAACAACGGTATGCATATCATTGATTTTGAAACGTTAAGAGTTGATCTGCGCGCATACGAGCTATATCGGATGATCTATAATTGTTGCAAAGACCATAGGTGGAATTTTTCAATTGCCGCTAATTTTCTTGACGGATATCAGCGAGTCAGCAAATTAGAACGAACAGACTATGCCATGCTCCGCGCTTTGCTGCGTTTTCCCAGGACGACGTATCTTCTGCTTCACCACTATCGTCATCAAAAAAATCGTAACCGTACGCTTCTTGAGAAAGAAATGCTGCGGGCGCTGGATGCTGAAAGAAGAATGACTTCCTTCATCAAGCAGCTGGATCGATATTCTCGCACCCAAATGATGTAGTTCAAAGCTCATATGCAATTCCTCGAACACTTTAACGAAAGTACGATGGATCGCTTAAAACCATTGCCAATACTAAGTTTTCGATCAAGTAATCTTATACTCTGAGGAAGCCAAGAAAAGTATTCTCAAGTTTCAGGTTCTAGTGTCAGCAATGACGTGGAGGTTCAAGTCCTCTCGACCGCACCATGCTCTTGAATGAAACTCTTCTGAAATTAAAGAAGGGTTTTTATTTTGTGCCAATGTAAATACACTTGGAGCAAAAAAATTTAGTTTAGCCCACAGAAGGCTGCGTTTTCTGAAACGTTCAGAGGAAATGAGAATTACGCTAAGCAAAAAAGAAAAGAACGATCAATACTGCCGAAACCCTTGATTTTATAAGGCATTTCGCGGTTTTTTGTTTTCCCTAAAGGGATATGTTTTTCACTTGGTTCCCAATCGTGCCTTCGATTAAATCAAAATTTGGCTGCTCTCGATCACTTCACACTCAGTTCCTGCCTCATTTCTTCTCTGCCGTGCAGCTTGAAGATGGCCAGACCGAGAGCTAGAGCACTGTAACCATAGAGCACAGCAAAGCCGGCCCATGGTGCTAACGGATAATAACCCGACTTCGGTATATAAGGACCGATAACATGTAGGTACTCCGGAATGCTCTGCTGGATCGCGAATCCGGCAGCCGGGGTAATCCGCAAGAGCCACTGAGACATGTCCACAGTGATGACGTTGGTAAACGTGAGGATCAGGGGGAGTACAACCAGCGAGCAGCTAACAATCGCTGCCAGAACACGACGCCGGAACAAGGCAGCAAGAGCGAGTGCGAATACAGCAGCAGCGGCGAGCAATGCAGCGGTACCCGCTATTACACGCAACTCGGTAAACAGAGTTACGGGAAGGGTTTGAATACCGTTTGAGAGAAGAATTGGTCTGCATAGTAGAACGGTAACGATGGCGGCAGCCAGCCCCACAACAAAAGTGACCGTACCCGTCACGACAGCCTTTGCTACCAGCACCCGGACTTGGTCTCGTCGAAATTCGGCGGTAGCAAACCGTACTGCTACGATAATCACTACGATCAGCCCAAACAACACACCGGTAAGGGAGCGCTCAATTCGCCAGCCACCATCATCACCAATCTGCGGTGCGATGTCACCAACTCCAGTCACTGTGAACCGCCCACCGGACTCCTCCACCCCGCCTGGGTGATGCGGCGTCTTCCCATCGGGTTCCATGGTGACGCCCACATCGACGCGGCTCCACGGGCCTTGGAGGTTGACCTGATCGAAGACTGCCGAAACCTCACTAAAGCGGACTACATACCCGTTATCGTTGAACCTGAGATCACCAGGTGAAGCGGCAAACATTCCGATCTGGACGGTGTCCGGCAGATCCATCTGAACCGTGCCGATCTTGATCCACTGTCCGCCATCAGAAGACTCGTAGCCGATCAGCGTATCCCCCTCGCGGGCGAGTCGCAGCCAGCGGGGGGAATTCTCCGAAACGTCGCCAGGCTGCCCAGCCGTGTCGTAGACGAAGTTGTGCTGCATGCGCACGCCATGCTCGGCGGTGGCCATAACCGCCACATAGGGCGCACCTTGGCGAACACCGTCTTTGATCATGACACCGGCCTTCGCCCATGGTACCATCCCAGGCACGGGCTCGCGGCCAGGCCCGATCGTTCCGGGAGCCGGAGGTTCCTTGATCCGGCCTGTCATCGAAGTCAGGCGTACCGTGATGCTGCCGTCTCCTGTCAGCGGCTGATGCACAAAGTAGAACTTATCGGTTACTGCTTCACCATTTGGCCCCTCCAGTAAGGGAGGAGGGTCACCCCCATTCGAACCGGTAATCGAGGGTAGCAGTCCAAACAAAATGATGAGCAGTGCCGCAATAACCATGCCGATCCTCAAGCTGCGTTTTTTTCGGAATATAGTCCACTCCGAATGCAATAACTGCGCAAAGCTGTCGACTTCAGTGTGTGCCTTGTTATTTATAACCATCGCTTACCTCCGTTGATTTTTGATATGATCATATGATATCTCGAGGGAGGTTAAATGACGGTTATTTTTTCGGCAGTACAACGGTTATTTTTGAAAAAACTCCGTATTCGCTTTTAACGAAAATTTTCCCGCTGTGTTTGTCGATGATGGTTTTTACAATGGATAATCCAAGTCCGCTGCCTCCCAATTCCCTTGAACGGGAGTTATCAATTCTATAGAATGGCTCGAAGATATTTTCATGTTCTTCCTCCGCAATTCCTATGCCGGTATCCTCGATATGGACGATCACAGAATCATCGCTCATGACTGCCGTAATCAAGACTTCTCCATCCATTTTATTATATTTCACAGCGTTCTGAACGAGATTAAAGAAAGCTCTTTGCAATAGCGCCTTATCACCTGAAAGCATAATGCCCGAGATGTTGTTTTCAATGTGGATGTTTTTATCGCCGCTGCTTTCCGATACAGCCTCAATAATATCGACAAACATCGCTTTCGCTTCAAAACGTTCATAATGGTCCGCATTCAACGTACTGTTCATCTTCAACAGGTCATATACCAGGAGACTCATTCTCTGCGCTTCCGCCAAGGTATCTTCCATAACCTCTCTGTACTCCAGAACGGTAGGATATTCTTCCATCTGCAAGACCTCAATGTTGGCAATGATGCTAGCGAGCGGCGTATTGAGCTCATGGGCGGCATTGGCCGCGAACCGCTTCTGATGATTGAATGATTTTTCCAATTTCATCATCATATGGTTGAAAGATGTTGCGAGCTGTGCCACTTCGTCATTCGTATCAAAGCCTGTAAGCGGCTGAAACAGCTTGTTTTCGTCGATATTCTTGATGCTTTCGCTTAAGTTTGCAACCGGTTTTAACGCTCTGCCGGACATGTAGTAGGAGGCGCCTGTACCTAGTGCAATCATGGCGACCATGTAAACGAAACTGGAAGCAATGAAATTATTTTGTTTTCCGGAAATAGGTTGTTCCGGCGTAACATGTAAACGGGAATTTACATCGGCATTGAAAAGGGGAGCCGGCACTGATTCAGAGTAGGTGATCACTTGAGAAAGTGTCAACAGAAAACAAACGCCTGCAAGCGTAAGCGCGGTTGATATCGTCAGCCTTAATCGCAGCGTAATCTTATTGAACCGTTTCATCTGCATACTCCTTCGTGAGCGAGTACCCGAAACCTCTCGTGTTTTTAATCAGTTCCTTATCGCCGATATAAGGTGCCAGCTTTTTTTTCAAAGAATTAAGCTGTACCTTGAAGGAATTGGAAAAAAGATCCGCCTTGTTCTCGTCCCATATATGCTCAATAAGTTCCTCGGTACCCACGATCCTGTCTTTATGCATAAAGAGGTATTCCAGGATGGAATATTCCTTTTTGGTTAGCTCAATCTTGTGATTTCTTACCGTGACGCTCCTAAGAGCAGTATCGATTTTGATATCGCCGTATGTAAGAATGGTATCTTTTTGAATAAAATCCCTTCGCAACAGCGAACGGATACGGGCATCCAGTTCTTTGAAATGAAACGGCTTTGCCAGATAATCATTGGCCCCGGTATCTAATCCGATAATTTTGTCTTCCACTGCCGCTCTTGCCGATAAAATCAAAATACGAAGCTCACGGTTCATGGATCGGATTCCCTTCAGGACCTCGATCCCGTCTATTTTCGGCAAATTCAAGTCGAGTACAACCGCATCATATGCATTTATTTCGACAAGCTCCAAAGCCTTTTCGCCATCGACGGCAGCGTCAACCGCATAACCATATTTTTTCAATCCATTGCACAGGGCTTTTCGCATGCGCGCTTCATCCTCTACAACTAAAACTCTCATAACCCCCACATCCTTCGTTTTACTAGTTTTACGAATTATTATACAGAAGAAGAAGTTAAATAAAGGTTAAATGATGATTGTAACAGAATGGGATGAGTCAATAGATGGCGAGGGTCCGGCTTTGCATCAAATTTGTCAATGGCAGGGAGCAGGGCTATTTTCACGATTTCCTGAATCGGGGATTCTATACCTTTAATCAGAAGCAGCCCGTTATCGCATCAATGCGGTAACGGGCCTTGTTCATTCAAGACCGGAAATTGCAGACTGAACAACGCGCCGCCGCCCGGCTGATTACGCGCCGTAATTCTTCCGCCGCAGCGCTCGACAATGGCGCGGGATATGGCCAAGCCCAGCCCTGTTTCACCGTTCTTCCCTTTGGAGAACCGCTCAAAAAGCTGCGGCAACAGCTGCTCGGAAATGCCATCCCCGTCGTCGGCAATCTCAATAGCGATATAATTGCCGTTCGCAGCTGCGTCGATTGTGATCGTATGCCGTGCATAACGCGCCGCGTTGCCTGCAACGTTGATTAACGCCTGCAATACTTTTCCACGGTCAACGTAAATCAACTGCTCGTTGGCATTTTCTGAGATGTTCACGTTAAGCTCATGTCCTTTTTTGACAAGTAACGGATTGATCCTTTCCACCGTTTCTTGAATCAAATCCGCAACCGAAACGCGATCCGGATGAAAGATGCCGTCCTCGCTCTCCAGCTTGGCTAGCAGAATCATTTCCGTTACGATTTTTTTCAATCGCTCGCATTCCTTCACGATGATATTCAGTCCGCGTTCTGCGCTTTCCCCGGTAAAGATACCGTCATTAATCCCCTCGGCATACCCTTGAATTGACATTAACGGCGTTTTCAACTCGTGAGAGGCATTCTGAAAAAACTGCTTCTGGGTGTGCTGGTACTTCTCCAGCTCCCCGGCGAGCTGATAGACGCTGCGCGCAACCTCCCCGATTTCGCCGCCCGACTTCACCAGCCGGACTTCGGAGAAGCGGCGGCGTTCCACCTTCTTCAGTTCTTTCCTCAGCTTCGCAAGCGGGTCTACGAGTCTTCGGGTTACGAACATGCTGAGCAGGAAAGCCATGATTCCGCCGGCGGTCAGGATGATCATCATGCGTTGAAATAAAGCAAGCTGTATCGACTTGACTTTGCTCAAGGGTGCAGCCATGACGGCGGTGAGGCCGCTTGCTTGCGCTTCTCCCTCTGCTGCCGTCAATGTTTCTACGATGTATTGACCGTCCTTCCCGTGCGAGATGCCCGTTGCCGGGTTAACTCGCTTCGCGATTTCGATCATTTCCGCCGCTTGCAGGGCAGGCAATGTACTGAACAGTACCCTATTGTCCGGCGCAATCAATAGGGCTTTCGTCGCTGGAGCGAGAGGAACCATATCCTGCATCGCCGGTTCTTCTAACCGCTGCGCAGGTACCGTGGGCTTGGCTAACGTTTGATTCAACAGCTCGCTCCCTTGTTCCCGCAGCTCCTTCCTCTGGCCTTCTACCAAGGTGTCCAGCATCAGCGGATAAATAACGGCGGCGGTTATCGCCAGCGTGCATAGAAGCAGCAGAGCGAATGATAAGTTTAGCCGGTGGATCATTCTCATCTTCATCACCTACATGCCGGTCCGAAGACGGTATCCATGCCCCCATACCGTTTCGAGCGGAAGTTCGTTTATTTTTCTGCGGAGCCGTTTGACCAGATCATCGATGGCCCGGTCACTGCCGAAATATTGGTCGCTCCAAACGAAGGTCAATAATTCGTCTCTTGAAAATGCTCGGTTCGGCTGCTCGGCTAACGTTTGAAGCAGCTTATATTCCTTCGCCGTCATCTCAATTTCGTCTTCGCGCCAGAATACGCGCCTTTCTTCCGTGTTCAGCCGCAGATGCCCTGCCTCAATCCGCGTTCCGGAGGGGGATGGATTCTCTTTCTCCTGCTGAATCGAACCGAGCCGATGGAACAAACGATTGACTCGCGCGACTAACTCCCGTGGGCTGAAGGGTTTGGTCATGTAATCGTCGCTTCCCAATTCCAATCCGAGTATTTTATCGACGTCCTCGTCACGTGCCGAAATCATAATAATGGGAACTTCCGCTTCTTTGCGGATCTGCCGGCATAATTCGAAGCCGTTCATGCCCGGCAGCATGATATCGAGTATCCACATATCCGGCGGCTGGCTCTTCCATAGCGCCCACGCTTCTTCCGCCGTAGACAGCTGAATCGTCCGATAGCCTTCTTTTTGCAAATAGGCTTCTACTATATCGCGAATTTGAGCGTCGTCGTCCACCACGGCGATTTGATAGGCATGCATAGGGAAACCTCCTTGTTTAACCTAATCATTGTAACAAAGATTTACCGCAGGCTCATTCCATACTTTTTCCACAGTTGCTCCAAAGTTTTGCCGGAGGTTGTCTGTACACTGGTAGATGTGATACCGGCAGCTGTCGCTATCATCGAATGATCACGGGAGGCTCTCATTATGAACATGCATCGATTGGCGCGCAGGGAGCTGCTGGTAGCGTTATGCTTTCTTGCTCCAAGCCTGGCGGGATTCTCTGTCTTCTACCTGATCCCCTTCGGCCAAAGTGTCCTGATTTCGTTTCAAGACCGGCTTGGAGGGGGAAGCATGACGCTGTCCAACTATAAGGAGCTGCTGCTCAGCTCCTCGTTCCAGCAAGCCGCGTCCAATACGTTCTGGTTTACGTTAATCAGCGTCCCTATTGTAGTGACGGTATCGCTCGCTGTCGCTCTTCTCTTGAACCGGCGGGTCTATCTCCGGAATTGGCTGCGCACCGCTTACGTTCTTCCGCTTGTCGTCCCAGTAGCCTCTATTGTTATGGTCTGGCAGATCCTGTTCGATTGGAACGGCGCATTCAACCTGGTGCTCGGATATTTCGGCATGGACCGCATCGACTGGATGAAATCGGATTGGGCGGGCTTTGTCATTATAATGATATACGTTTGGAAGAACATGGGTTATAACATCGTTCTGTTTCTGGCCGGACTTCAGAACATTCCGGAGCAGTATTATGAAATCGCGGATTTGGAAGGGGCCGGCCCTTGGCGCAGATTGTTTGGCATTACGCTGACGTATTTGACACCGACGACCTTTCTCGTCGTGCTGATGTCGGTCTTGAATTCGTTCAAGGTGTTCCGGGAAACGTATTTGGTCGCGGGGGCCTATCCACATGACCGCATTTATATGATGCAGCATTACATGAACAATATGTTTCTGTCACTTGACATTCAGAAGCTGTCGGCCGGTGCCGTGTTAATGGCGGTCAGTATTCTTGTGCTAGTTGCCGTATTGTTCCGTACGGAGCGAATATTCCGTTCTTTCATGGAATAACGGCTTTTTGCAGCTTTGTTTTGAAGAACCTGAGCCAAGGAGGTGGATAACATGAATAAACATTCGGGCATGGCGCTGCTTCGCACACTCCTGCTCATGGCTGTCGCGGCTGTAATCCTTACGCCTGTCATTTTGACAGTTGTCAATTCGGTTATGACCGAACGGGAAATCCTGGCTAACTATGGCATGTTGGGGAAGAGCGACACCAACGTATTCGTCACGATGAAATGGATTCCCGACTGGGTGTCCTTCCAGCAGTACGAGAAGGTGTTGGTTTCGACATCGATGTTTCTGCGCATGTTCTGGAATTCCGTATCGATGGTCGTTCCAATTATTCTGGGGCAGGCATTCGTAGCGACATTGGCGGCCTTCGCATTCGGCAAGCTGAGGTTTCCCGGCAGGGATTCGCTGTTCTTCCTATACTTGATCACCATGCTGATGCCGTTCCAAGTCACGCTCGTGCCCAATTACATCATGGCAGACTGGCTGGGCCTCTTGAATCATCCCGCTTCTATCATTCTGCCCGGCATATTTGGCGCTTTCGGCGTATTCCTGCTGCGTCAGTTTATGCTTCATATTCATTCGGCTTATATCGAAGCCGCGAAGATAGACGGCGCAGGCTATTTGCGTATTTTCATAACGGTGGCGCTGCCGATGGTCAAGCCGGGTATTGCCGCACTCGTCGTGCTGCTGTTTTCGGATTATTGGAATATGGTCGAGCAGCCGCTTATCTTCCTGCAGGATGCAGGAATGCAGCCGCTGTCCGTCTTTTTGTCCCGGATCCAGGAGGAACTGCTTGGCGTCTCCTTTGCCGCTTCCGTGGTTTACATGGTGCCGATGGTGCTCTTGTTTTTATACGCCGAAAATTATTTTATCGAAGGCATTCAACTTTCCGGCGTGAAGGGTTGATCTGTCGCCGCAGCAGCGGTGCAAGCAAGAAAGGGGAATAGAATGATGGCATCACGCCGACAACGTTTGGCAAGTATCCTGCTTATTGGTTTTTTTCTCGTATTGGCCGGGCTAACGTTATTCAGCAATACGATCCAAACTGCGATGCTGCCGAAAGTTACGACAGAGAAAGCATCGCAAAAAACGCTGTCCCATCGTATCGAAGGGAGCGGCATGATCGTCCCGCATGAACAAACCGATCTCATCAGCGAGAGCGGCTGGAAGGTTGTCAAGGTTCATGTCGGGCGTAATAAACAAGTAAAGAAAGGCCAAGTGCTGATCACGTTCGACGGATCGGAGGCGCAGCAGCAGCTTCTGGATGCCGAAGACGAGCTGAAGAAGCGGAATTTGAACCGGGAAACGCTGAAAGAGCAGTATATAGCAGCCAAGCAAGCCGGGGATGAGACGGCGATTCGCAAAGCGAAACGCGACTTGGAAACCGATCGGTTGGACCTTGAAATCGCGCAGCGAAAAATCGACCGCATGCGCAATGAGTTAGCCCGACACCGAACGTTGACGGCTCCATTTGACGGGAAAGTAACGGATATCAAGGCTGAGGAAGGGATGAACGTACCGGCGGAACAACAGGTGCTCACCGTCGTGAAAGCCGGAGAAAGCTATGAATTTCCCTTCACTGCGGACAAAGCTGCAGCCGCTTTGCTTCAGCTGGGCGAGAAGGTTGACGTCGTAATAAACGGAGACAGCAGGCAGCGGCACGAAGGGAAAATCTCCGAAATTACAGATACACCTTCGTCAGGCAGGGGCGGAGGAATCGATAGCCCGGGTGAAACCGGCGGATCGAAGAGCGGGAGTGAAGACTCAAGTGCTAACGGATCCCAAACAGTCGTTGTCTCCGTATCCGGCACCGGTCTCCAAGGAGGTGAGAAGGCCAGTTTCGCCTTAGAGAAGCAAGCAAAAGAGCAGGGGCTGGTGATCGGCAAGAAGCTGCTCAAGCATGATGGTACGGGGAATTATCTGTTCGTCATCCGCGAGAACAAAAGCTCGCTCGGCAATACATATACGGCACAAAAGGCGTATGTACAAACCGGGGAAGAAATCGGAGAAGAGATTATTATACTGGGGGGAATTTCCCCGCAGGAAGACATTATCGCAGAATCGAGTGAACCGCTGCAGGCCGGCAATCGGGTTCGATTCCAATGAGAAGGAGATGACCTAATTTGAAAAAGAGATGGATATTGCCGCTGATTGCGGCGATTGCATTAACGGTATCGGCTTGTTCGAGCAATGGAGATAAGAAGGACGCGGCGGACGGTAACGCATCTGCCCCGGGCAATAAGAAAACGGTGACGATTGCGGTTATGAGCGCCGACCGCTTCTTGCAAACGGCCGCGCAAAAATTCGAGGAGCTCCACCCGGATATTCATATCGAGATTAATGAATATATGGCGACCGAGACGAACGGAGACGGCATGTCTGCAGCCATATCGCAGGACGATATCGAGAAGTATATCCAGACCGTGACGACTCAAGCGCTTTCCGGTAAAGGATCCGATTTGATCAAAATGGACAATTTGCCTCAGGATAAATTTGCGAAGAACGGAATGCTTGTCAATTTGTATGATTGGATGGCGAAAGATTCCTCGTTCGATAAAACGAAATACTACGAGAATATTTTCAAAGCGTCGCAATCCGGGGACGGACTGTATGCCATGCCTTTCTTCTTCATGGTCAACTTGATCGAAGGGAATACCGAAACGTTAAACAAAGCGAACATCACGATCGACGACAAGACGTGGACATGGGATACGTTCAGAGATATTGCCAAGAAGCTGAAGGAAAAGACCGGCCCCGACTACGTCGCATTCGTCAATAAATCGCCTCAACAATTGCTTAGCGACCTTATCGAGAACAATTATGCGGAGCTTGTCCAGGGCGGCAAAGCGAATTTCGACTCGGACGCATTTCGTACGATGATGAAGCAAATCAAGACGCTGTATGACGAAGGAGTATTGAAAGACGAATTTACGTACGATTACACGAAAGGATTGTTCCGGGAAACCGGCATTTATAACCTGGAACAGGCATTAACCGATTCGCTTCGCGATCATATCCATTACTACAGTGCGCCGGGCGGATCCGGAGAAACGCAAGCCGGACCATTCAAATCGTTCTTCAATCTAGGCATGAACAGCAAGTCCAAGGTGCAGCAGGAAGCGTGGGAATTCGTCAAGTTTATGCTGTCCGATGAAATGCAAAGCTCCCCCGAATTGCAATTTATTCCGATGAATAAAGGCGTTGCCGAAAGCAAGCTGAAGGATGCCGCAGATCGCATCGTGAACGGCTCTCTTCCGGTTCCCAAAGGCAAAACGGACGCCAAATCAGTAGAGGAACGCACCCGCATGATCCAAGAGCTTCTGAACGGGGCGGGCAAAAAGCAGACAAGCGATTTTAAAGTCGTTTCGATCGCGATGGAAGAATTCGAATCGTATATGGGCGGACAAAAGTCGGCCGAGAATGTAAGCCAATTGATCCAAAATCGGGTGACGATTTATTTGAATGAATAGCCGTTAGCATAGAGAAGGTGGGTTCTTGCTAAAACCCGGTATGAAACACCATACGAATGAGGATGAATTTATAGTTGTCATTTGCCGGGCTTATTGACAATAAAAACTTGGTTGTCGGCAAAGGATACGGATACGATCCCTATTGACAATCACATGCGAACACTGCTATATTTCTGCTGTTGCTTATTCGATTTTATATCATACATTCGTATAACCTCGCGAACTCAGGGCGGGGGTCTCTACGGGAAGCCTTAACTTCCTTGCTACGAATATCGGATCGCATTTCGCGTTCCCGTATTCCATGCAAGGGAGTTTTTTTAATTGACGACAAACGGCTTATGGAGGGTATAAAGATGAAATACAAATTGTCGGTATTGTTGGGCGCTGTATGCTACGGCGTTCTGTCGACGATCGTCACTATGGCGTACGGCAAAGGATTTATGCTAGGCGAAATCGTCGGAAGCCAATTAACGGTTGGATTCGTATTAGCTTGGTCTCTTGTCGTATTGACCAAATGGAAGGAGAGGCGAAGCAAGGAGAGGAGCGGGCTGGCGTCTGCCGCCGCTGCGGCCGCTCCGGCCGCTCCGAAGTCCGAATGGAGGCAGCGCATGATCCTGATGGCAGCCGGCGTTCCTTCGGTCGTAACTGGCTTGTTGTATTACGAATCATTGAAGTTCATTCCCAATTCACTTGCCATTTTGTTGCTTTTTCAATTCACATGGATGGGAGTATTGATACACACAATCGGACAGAGACGGCGCCCTAGCGGCATCGTTCTGTTCACGCTGTTCGTATTGTTGGGAGGGACTCTGCTCGCTGCCGGCATACTCGATCAAGGCTTGGCAAAGTTCAACTGGATCGGCGTCATCTTCGGCCTTGCATCCGCGATAAGCTACACTTTGTTTATGCTGCTGAGCGGTAAAGCGGTGCCTTCCATGCATCCGACATACCGGAGCGCTTGGATGATCACAGGGGGGATGTTGTTCGTATTCGTCTTGTTTCCGCCTGTCTTCTTGTTTAACGGCGCGCTTCTTGAAGGATTGCTTCCGTTTGGTTTAATGCTCGGCTTGTTCGGCGCCTTCTTGCCACCGGTATTATACGCCATCGGAGTGCCGCATATCGGAGAAGGATTGACCGGCATTCTTGGCGCAGCCGAGCTGCCTGTGGCGGTCCTGCTGTCAGCCGTTGTTTTGCACGAGCACATAAGCGCGCTCCAATGGATAGGGGTATCCATCGTATTGTTGGGCGTCGCTCTTCCCGAGCTCTTCAAACGAAGAGGCGATTCGGTGCCAACTATTTCTAAGACTCGTCATAGCCGGAAGTGATCACACGGATCATTGGAAGCCGGGTACTTCACGGATGGCCATGATGGATCCAATAATAGTAAAGAACATGCAATTCGTGCTCGCAATTCCTTTTATTATGCTGGTCCTCCATTCTTTCACTAGCCGAATGACAATGACTGATCTTGATCGAACTGTCCTTGATGGAGGGTCTGCTGCCCCCCTTCTAGGACAATTTTTTATTTGGATGCGATATGAGTAATCGGCGGATGTAAATATTTGATAAAAATGTGTTTACAATTCAAATCCCATTCATTATTCTATACATAAAGTTAATGATTAACTAAATTAGATTAATCGGCTGCTGCGGTGATGCGGGTCCGCCGCGAGCCCCAGCCGCAAGGCATCAGAGGATGAGAACATAACGACAAAGCCTAGTGGAGTGAAAGCTATCAATACGAACAAACAAGCTTACCTGCAGCAAGTCAAACAGCAAAACATATCGGCAGTGTTGAATGTGATCTGGGAGCATCAGTCGATCTCGCGGGTTGAAATGATCAAGAAGACGGGTTTGACATCGGGAACCATTTCGAATTTGACGAAGGAACTGATCCAGCTCGGCATCATTCGTGAGTACGAAGCGGTGTCCGGTACAGTCGGCCGAAGAAGAATCATGCTTGGCTTCAATCCGGATTCTTACCGGATTATCGGCATCGATATCGGCCGATCGACGATCGAGGTTGTGCTCACAGATCTGACGGGCAACGTGCTGCTGTCGGTCGAGGAGAATATCGCGCAGTTACGGGGACCTGATCAGATCTTGGCGGTTGTAGACCCTCATGTGAA
Source organism: Paenibacillus spongiae (assembly GCF_024734895.1). NCBI lineage: Bacteria > Bacillati > Bacillota > Bacilli > Caryophanales > Paenibacillaceae > Paenibacillus > Paenibacillus spongiae. The sequence continues at coordinate 4,672,165 of NZ_CP091430.1, read as the reverse complement.
CCGTATGAAGGAGAAGGCATTGGCCGGCGGCGGCCGGGTGCTCGGAATCGGTACGGCGGTGCCGGGGCCGATGGATTTGGAGAAGGGCATCATCCTGAGTCCGCCCAATTTCTTGGGCTGGGACGGCTATCCGCTTCGGGATGAATTAACGCGACGCTATTCGCTCCCGGCGCATATCGAAGACGATTCCTGCACCTGCGCGCTAGCCGAACGATGGTACGGAATCGGAAGAAACAGCAGGGATCTCGTGTTCATTACGATGGGGATGGGGATTGGGGGAGGCATTGTCACGAAGGGCGAGCTCGTCCGGGGAACGAATGGCCTCTACGGTCAAGTCGGCCATATGACGATCGTACCTGATGGCGAGAAGTGCGCTTGCGGGAATTACGGCTGCTGGGAGACGGTAGGCGCCATACAAGGTATTCTGAAGCGTTCCGGCGGGGCGAGGACAATGGATGAGCTGATGCGGCACGTCCGCGAAGGCAATCCTCAGGCAACCGAATGCATGGAGAGAACGCTGCAGTATTTGGAAATCGCGATCATCAATGTGTTTGCGATGTACGATCCCGAACAAATCGTGCTCGGCGGAAGGCTGTATCCGTATCTATCCGATCATATCATTGAATTAAGAAAACGGGTGAGAGAGCGTACCTTTTCATTCGTCAAGGATCGGGTTCATATCGCGTCGGCCACCTTCGGAACTTCTCAAAGCGTCATCGGGGCCACTGCCGTCGTGTTCGGTAAGCTGCTGACTTCGCCGCTCGACACGCTGTTCGGGTAACCATACAACCAGGACGCTTCGTTGATGTTGACCGTTGGAGTCGGCGTTGACGCGCTGCTGCCGGGAGCAGATGCGGCTTGGTACATCCATCTGCGGAATTAACTTAATGATTAGTTTAATTAGCGCGATTGAATGAAAGCTGCATCAATGGCAAGTCACAATATTTCATTTGGGAGGAATAGAAATGAAAGCGGTTGTCAATTATCAATCCGGAGCCGGAAGGGTTGAAATCCGTGACGTTCCGATCCCGTCCGAGCTAGGGCCCAAGGACGTCTTGATTCAGGTGAGAGCGGCCGGCATCTGCGGCAGCGATCTGCATATGTATCACGATATTCAAGGCTTCGCGGTAAAAAGGCCGGTAACCCTCGGTCATGAGTATGCGGGTATTGTGGCGGCGGTCGGCACTGAAGTCACCCTCTTCGCGGTGGGAGACCGTGTCGTTAGCGAAACCCCGGCGTATATATGCGAGCAATGCATCTACTGCCGTTCCGGTCAATATAATCTATGTCCGGACCGCAGAGGGTTCGGCGTGCTGGAAGACGGCGCCATGGCGGAGTATGTGAAGACGCGGGAAGCCATCGTTCATAAAGTGCCTGATAATGTTTCTTTCGAGAAGGCGGCCATGACGGAACCGACCTGCGTGGCTTATAATGCCGTCGCCCATCATTCCCGGATACGTCCGGGAGATTATGTCGTCGTATTCGGACCGGGACCGATCGGTCTGATGTGCGTTCAAGTCGCCAAGCTGTTTTCGCCCGGCCAGCTGACGATTGTCGGAACTAGCAAGGATAGAAGCCGGCTTGAGATCGCCAAGCAATTCGGAGCGGATACGATCATTATCGGCGACGAGCAGGATGTGGTGAAGGAGATTCTTTCCTACGGAGATGGATTCGGCCCTGATCTGGTGCTTGATGCGGTTGGTATATCCATTACGCTGAAGCAGAGCATCGATGTTGTCCGGCCTGCCGGACAAATTACGAAGATCGGGTGGGGCCCGGCTCCGGTAGGATTTACGCTGGACCCCTTGATTCAGAAGGCGGCACGCCTGCAGGGCTCATTCAGCCACAATTATCCGATGTGGGAGAAAGTGCTGTTAATGATGGGGAAGGGCGAGATCGATCCGCTGCCGATGACGAAGTCCTACGGCATCGATCAATGGAAGGCAGCCTTCGATGAAATGGATTCATTGGTGAACGCCAAATCGATTATTTTGCCTCATTCATAATTATTCAAGTACAGGAGTGAGCATATGAAACCTATCGTACAGATTTCATTGGATTTAACCAACATTCGGGAAGCGCTCGAAATGGCCGAAATCGCCGTAGAGGCCGGAATCGATTGGATTGAAGCCGGTACGCCTCTGCTGCTTGGAGAAGGGCTTCATGCCGTGGCGGCCTTGCGTAAGGCGTTCCCGGAGCATCCGATCGTGGCCGATTTGAAGACGATGGACGGCGGGTATCTGGAAGCGGAAATGATGGCAAAGGCCGGGGCAACCCATGTCGTCGTCATGGGGGTGGCGCATCCGGCTACCATTCGGGCTGTCGTCAAAGCGGCGCGCGATTACAACATCCAAGTGATGGGCGACATTATGGCGGCTCCCGATAAGGTAGCCTGTGCCAAAATGCTAGAAGACAACGGAGTGGACTATATTATCGTTCATACCGGCTTCGACGAAAGAGGGGAAGATCCTGAGCGGAATCCTTTCGACCATCTTCATGAGGTGGTGGGCGCGGTGTCCATACCCGTGCAGGCCGTAGGAGGTTTGTCGGTTGCGCAAGCGGCAGAGATGCCCAAGCATGGCGCCCCGCTCGTAGTCGTCGGAGCGCCGCTGGTGATCGACCAGAAGGAATTCCGCCCAAGCACGGACAAAGCCGAATTGAAAGCTGTACTGCAGGATCTTGTAGCACAAGTTAAAGGGGTCTGAGAGAGGAAGGGATAGCCGATGCGCAGGAATGACCGTGCGAAGATCGCCGTATTTCCGAAGGGCTATATTGAAGAAATATCCGACGGCAGAATGTCCTTGGCAGAGTGGATCGAGATGGCCGGCACATTGGGTGCGGACGGCTTGGAATTATATCCGTTATTTTTGAAGGAGCTTGACGAAGCCTATTTGCAGCAGGTGAAGGACGCGGCGGCGAAGCAAGGCTTGGAAATTCCGATGATGTGCTCTTCGCCGGATTTTACCCATCCCGACCCTTCATTCCGCGCGCAAGAAATCGTTAAGATGAAGCAGATGATCGATGCGATGGCCTTTCTGGGTCCGGATGATTTCCGCAGCTGCCGTGTGCTGTCCGGACAGAGGCGTCCCGAAGTATCCGTAGAAGAAGGGATTCGCTGGACGGTGGAATGCATCGAGGCACTGCTTCCTTACGCGGGGGAGAAGCAGGTTCATCTGGTCATGGAGAATCATTACAAGGACGGATTCTGGGTATATCCCGAGTTCGCGCAACAATCCGACATCTATCTGGCGATTATCGGTCAAATTTCATCACCCTGGTTTGGCGTCAATTACGACCCTTCGAATGCGATCGTTGCCAGTGAAGATCCGCTGAAGCTGTTAAGGGAGGTCAAGCATCGCGTCATTACGATGCATGCCAGCGACCGGTATGTGAGGGAAGGGTATTCGCTCGACGACCTGAAGGAGTATTCCCTGCAGGGTTATTCCCAAGCATTGGCGCATGGCGTAATCGGGAAAGGCGTGAACGATTACAATACGATCTTCTCGGAGCTGAAAAGCATTCGTTTTCGCGGATGGATTTCAATCGAGGATGGCGTAAACGGCCTTGACGAAATGCGGGAATCGGTTGTTTTTCTAAGAGGGAAGACAGCTGAATATTTGGAAGATACGCTTGAATCGACAACGTAACCTTAAGCAGAAAAGGAGAATGACCTTGAAGGCATTTATGATCCATGAGCCCCATAAACACTCCGTAGTTGATATTCCCGTCTCCGAGCCGGGGGAGGGTCAGGTGCTTGTCCGCTCCATGTACGCCGGTATTTGCGGAACGGATCTGGAGCTGGCGAAAGGAATGGTGCGCGCGGATGCGGTAAGCTACCCTTGCATTCCCGGGCATGAATGGAGCGGAATCGTAGAGAAGGTCGGACCCGGCGTAACCGGACTGAAACAGGGAGACAGGGTCGTATCCGAAGGCGTGCAGCACTGCGGTCATTGCAGATTCTGCAGGCAAGGCGAAACCAACCTATGCGAGAACATGAAGGAGCTCGGTTTCACCATTCCGGGAGGGTTATCCGAATACGTGGTCGTCAATGCGCGAATGGTTCACCGCTTACCGGATAATTTCCCTCTGGACATGGCGGCCTTAATTGAGCCTACGGCAGTCGTAACGCGCGGCGTATGGCGCGCGCACCCTGAACCGGGTGAGACGGTGGCGGTAATCGGTCCAGGCACGGTCGGACTGCTTGCCGTCATGATCGCCAAATTGTTCTCTCCGCGGAGAATAATACTGATTGGGGTTACGGACGAATCGTTATCGCTGGGAATAAGTCTCGGTGCCACGGACATCGTCAATATTACGAGAGAGGAAGCGGCGGAACGCGTCTCAGAGCTGACGGACGGCTATGGCGCTGATATTGTCATTGAGTGCGCGGGGAAGAGCAGTGCCGTGGATATGGCGTTGTCCATCGTTCGCAGGGGAGGCAAGGTTGTCCTGCTAGGAGCAGCGGGCAAAGATGCCAAGATGGAGCTGTTCAGCGATATTTTCCATGTGAAGGATCTGGAAATTCACGGAATCCTGTCGTATACGAAGAAGACCTGGCAGGATGCCGTCAATCTCGTGACCAATCGTCTGATTCCCGTAGACAAATTAATCCGGTACAGATTTTCGCTTGATGAGGTCGATAAAGCGCTGGATGTGCTGGACTCCGGTAAAAGCGTAGGGAAATCGCTGATCGAGCTGACATGATCGGCCGATGCGGCTAAGCTCGCTATCTTGATAACGCGCTATCCGGAAGAAGAATGGTTCAGGTGCAGGAGCAGCTCTGTCGGCTGTTGTGGGAGTCATAGGGAATAGTCGGCATGAACCGCGCGTTATCGAGTTATACGCTAGGGTTGTCGTTAGAATACGGGCATTGGTGCATAAAGGAAAAGTTACCGACATCGTATTGTTGTATATTCTGCAGCTTAGGGCGGACTGTGGCGATGATAATCCGGAATTGTTGTAAATTTTACAACAATTCCCCTTGCCTGAGAGGCTGATTCATCGTTTCTGATCCACATTGTTGCATAACGTACAACAATACGGCCACTGGTGCGGATTGCTTCAGATAATGTTGTATTTTATACAACATCTTTCTACGAAACTTTAGCACGATTCAGTGAATGCATAGATGCAATGATCATAAATAATATCGTTCTTGCTGTTAATCCGAGGGATGGTCTTACAGTTTTTGCGCCGCGCGCAGCTCCCAGTCCGGCGTTTCGCAGCTTGACGGCGGTCGGTCGACCACTTGCGGCGCATTATTAAATGGAACCGGCCTCATTGAGAATAAGCATATCGCATCCCCGCAGGAGCATAACCGGCATCTCGATAAGCTGAATCTCGATAAGCTAATCATCCTCTTGAAGAAGCTCGTGCAGCAGCTTCTCTTTGTTGTTCAGAAATTGCTTATAAATGATAAAGTGATCGGTATCCTCAAGACTCTTCACGGCAGCGCCTTCTGGAGTCAGCTCATAAATCAACGAATCCGGATAGGCCATCAGAATGGGGGAATGGGTCGAAATAATAAACTGAGCGTTCTGCTTTACGAGCTGATGCATCCGGGTGATCATCGCCATCTGCCGGAACGGGGACAGCGCGGCTTCCGGCTCATCCATGATGTATAGGCCATTGCCGCTGAACCGGTGAATAAAGGTGGCGAAGAACGATTCGCCATGCGATTGTTCATGAAGCGATTTGCCGCCGTATGATTGGATGATCGGCGGCCCGAAAGAGCCCTCGCGATCCAGGAGGTCGATATTCGTCGCCAGATTGTAATAGCTCTCCGCACGGAAGAAGAAACCGTCCCTGGGCTTTTGAGGTCCTCGCACGAGCCGGATATTTTCATGAAGCTCCGAATGGGTCGGTTGTGTGGAGAACGAGAAATTTAGCGTTCCTCCCTCCGGATTGAAGCCCCAGGCAATCGCGATCGATTCCAGCAGCGTGGACTTGCCCATCCCATTCTCACCCACGATATAAGTGACATTCGGATGAAACTCCAGCCGTTCAAGATTCTTGACGGCATCCAGCGAATAAGGGTATCTGTCAAAATTGTCCACTTGATCCCTCAGCAGCTCCATGCTGCGCAAGTATGTTCCCCGTCCATTTCTATACAAGCCTATCGTAACCTCCATCCGTTATTCCCGCCATTTTTCACTATTTGAAGTATACTGAATCTTGAATTGGGAAGCCATATTTATGTCGGATAAGCTCGCTTCGGGTCAGGTCTTTTCCCGTTCGACAGATTTCGCCCGTTGACATTGCAAATCGTTTGTGCCTACAATCTTAGGTATAGACCATCAAATAGGGAAGGGAGTCGACGATGAGTTATCTGATAGAATTCATGCTTTCCTTTGGTATCGTAGTGGCACTTATTCCTCCATTGAAAAAGGCGGCGTTCCGGATTGGCTTTGTGGACAAGCCCCGAAAGGACAGCGCTAGAAAAATACATAGAGAGCCGATACCGCTTACTGCAGGTATTGCCATCTTTATCGGTTTCGTAGCCGTATATCTGTTATTTGTCCGGGACAGCTGGGTACAGACGGCCGCCATATTGGGCGGAGGGCTGCTCATACTGGTCATCGGCATCGTAGACGATTGGTACAAGACCCACGGCAGGGAATTTCCGGCGCTGCCGAAATTTCTCGTTCAAATGACGGCGGCCGTGCTCGTATACGCGTCAGGAATCGTCTTTGCCGGATTTGAGAATCCGCTCAACGGCTATTATATTGTTCTGCCGGCATGGTTGTCTTTCCTCTTCACGGTGATGTGGATCTTTGGCGTAACAACCGTAATTAACTTCTCCGATGGAATGGATGGACTTGCAGGAGGCTTGTCCGCCATATCCGGCGGAACGCTGCTTGTCGTTGCGCTTGTCATGGGACAGCAAGGCTCTGCTATGATGGCTGTTATTACGGTTGGCGTATCCGTGGGCTATCTATTGTTCAATCGTCCGCCGGCTAAAGTTTTCATGGGCGATGCGGGAGCGACCTTCCTTGGATTCATACTGGGTGTTGTCGCACTCGACGGCGCCTTCAAGCAAGCGACGATGTTGTCGTTGTTTATTCCTATCCTCGCTTTAGGCGTGCCAATCCTGGACAATATTCGCGTCGTAATCGCGCGGATGATGAAGGGCGTTCCCGTGTACCAAGCGGACGCATCCCAAGTTCATTACCGGCTGCTAGCCACCGGAATGAAGCCGGTTCAAGTCGTTTCGTTCCTTTATTTAGTTAATATCTGTTTCGGGCTGTTCTCTATCGTACTGCTGCTCGCCCAGTAAAGTCAGCCAGCACCTTGCGTTTCAAAACTCCAGAGTTCTCTGGAGTTTTTTGTTGTCTTGATTATGCGCGATCAGTGATATCAGGTCTATTCTCCCGTATGGATACCTGACCGCGTCAGATGGAGGGCTGAACCGGGAGTGCCAGGACAACCGACAAGCCGGCAAGCGATCTTTAGCAAAATTTTAAACAAGAGAGTTTTGCCTTTTTGCCTCAGAAATGAAATAATCAAATCGGATGCAGTGATGGATCTGGAGTAAGGACCGGGACGGACTGCACAATCGGGATATCTAACAGGAGAGTGGACCACGTTGTTTTTGCATTTTCTACAGGCGAAAGAGGATAAAGAGGCATTCCTGGAATTAGCGCATGTCGTGGCGAAGGCCGATGGATTCGTCAGTAATAAGGAGCAAGGTTATTTGCGCTCCTTCATGGCCGAGATGAATCTGCGGGAGTCGGATTATATCGGCTTTTCGAAAGCAAGGGACCTGCCTGAAATCATCGCTGACCTGAAGGTCGAACAGGTCAAAAATATATTCTTTGTCGAGATCCTTCTCCTGATATTTGCCGACGGGGATTATAATGAAGAAGAGAAACAGATCGTGATGGACTTGAAGCGTCTGTTCGGATTGTCAGATGAAACTTATGAAGCTTTCAAGGATTGGGTTATTCGTATGGATAAGCTAAAAATCGAGGGTGTTAAACTTATTATGAACTCATCATGCATGAATAATGGCTGAGAACCAATCACAAGAAACCATCGCGGATATGAAGCGGTGGTTTTTTGTTTGTATATTTTAAAACCTACCCACAAACAATGAGAGAGTACCGCAGGAAAAGGAGTGAAAGTAATGAAACGATTGGTATGGGTTTCGGCAGCAATGATCCTTTTGCTCAGCAGCGCATGGGGTCGGACGGGGAATGCCCAAGAAGAGCAGGCGGCAGCAATTACTGCAGACGGCAGACAGCTGGCCATCGTGATCGACGATTTCGGCAACAACATGACAGGAACGGAGGAGATGTTCGATCTTCCGGTTCACATCACGGCGGCTGTTATGCCGTTCATGAGGACGACGAAGCAGGATGCGGAGCAGGCGCACAAGAAGGGGCATGACGTGATTGTCCACATGCCGATGGAGCCGAACCAGGGGAAGAAGGAGTGGTTAGGGCCGGGGGCAATACTGACGAGCATGAGCGATGAAGAAATCCGCAAACGTGTTCAGGATGCCATACGCGATGTCCCGCATGCGATCGGAATGAACAATCATATGGGTTCCAAGGTTACGGCCGACGAACGGGTCATGCGTATCGTGCTGTCCGTCGTGAAGGAGAATAATATGTTCTTCCTCGACAGCCGGACGACGTTCAAGACGGTCGTGCCGAAGATTGCCGCGGAGCTTGGCGTTCCGTTATTGTCCAACCATGTGTTCTTGGACGACGTATACACGATGCGGCATATCGCAGGCCAAATCGGCGTGCTAAAAAAGCACTTGGAATCGAATGACGTCTGTGTGGCAATCGGCCATGTCGGTGCGCCAGGCAAAAAGACAGCCGCGGTACTCAAGGAACAAATACCGCAGCTGAAGGAGAAGGCAACCTTCGTTCGATTATCGGAGATGCTTGCTCCGTCATCGGAGAAGGAGGTAATTCCGAATCCCTGAGGCAATCGCAGATGCTGTCTGAAGCTGATAACGAGGGTCGGTCAACATCCGGCGGTCTTGTTCATTGCTGATAAAGCCCATCTCGACAATGACCGCCGGTTGTTCGACGACGTTGAGCAAATAGAACGGTTTTCCCAATTCCGGCAGCTTGCGGGTATTCTGCTGGCGGTTGAGGGCATCTTGAATACAATAGGCGAGCAGAGCACTCTGGCCTTCATCTTGATGGAGAACGAGCGGTCCGCGTACGGACTTATTTTTTCCCGAGTTAACGTGAAGACTGACGACGATGCGCGTCTGAATTTCCTTGCTTAACTGGGAACGTTGGGATAAATCCCGCTTATGCCTGGAGCGGCTGGCGAACCAGCGGTTATCCTCGCTAAGCGCATAATCGCCGTTCCGGTTCAATATGGTCCGGACACCGCTGCTGCTTAAGAGCAAATACAATTTTTTGGCAATAGCCAGATTGATGTCCTTCTCCTTAATGTCTCCTACATATGCGCCGCCGTCAATCCCGCCATGGCCGGCGTCGATAATGATATCGGCCGTTGGCAGCGCGCGGTGGTAATCCGGATCGCTGAGCGGATCGATTTCTGCTTGAGCAGGTGCAGGAATAGGACCGCGAGTAGGATGAGGGATCGGGAGTTCGCTTCGTTCCGGTACAGAGGCGCCCGCCGGACTGGCATTCATCAAGCTGGCAAGGAGTAAACAGCCCATTCCCAGTGTGCGTCCAAGCCTTCGCGTGAATCCGTTCATTAACATGCCTTCTCTACCTCCATTCAAAAGCCTTCGCTTTATCGTGGCTCATCTGGACCCAACTCATGCATGTTTGAACGGAGAGATACAGGGAACACTGTTAACGACAATGATTACGGAGGTGCATCAGATGGCAAGCCGCGACGAACTGATTAAATACATGACGCAGCAGCTGGTCACTTATATGGAAACGCCGCAGGAACAGCGCAAGCTCAAACGCGAAGCAGCCAAGGCTGCTAAAGAGCCTTGGCTGACACGCTGGTTCGGGATTGCTCCGCTCGGAATTGCATTGTGGTGGCGCAAGCGCCGGAGTCGTTAAGAGCCAAAACGAGCTCGCTTCAGTTGAAGAAGCTTCCGCCGCCGAGAGAATTAACCGGCATGTAACGTGTGCCGTGCTCTTCGAAGGCAATGAATAAGGTTTCGTCATTCCAGCGGTGATAGCCGATCGCTGGCCATACGAACAACACGTTCTTCTCGAACAGCTCCGCCGTGAATCGAATTTGCGCTTTGCGATCCAGTAAACGCGAGAGCTGCTTCACTTGACTGCCGTTTAATGGGGCTTGAGTCAGCCAAGGCATCCTTTCGTACGGATCGAATGGTTGGTTCATGTGTGACAGGGATAGATGTACAGGCTTATCCGAAACAGCCGATTTGGCTAAATAACGTTCCGTCTCCGCTTGCCATTGCTGATCATTGATGGGCAGGGCGTCGCCGCTCCATGCGTCCAGATAGTAGGTTTGTCCGTCTGGAGCGTACCACTTCCAAACGGCGAGCAGCGGATGGATGTAAAGCCGTTCTAACTTGAGCGGCTTCTTTATTATGTCGGAGTAAGAAGATATAAATTGCTGCCGTACCATAGCCTGGTACAGCGTATTCGGATCAAAAATCGGTTCACTGCCGGCACCGTATTCACCAAGGGCGAAGCCGCCTTCTTCGGTTGCGTTGACGATCATATAGCCGACCGGCTGCTGCTTAACGCGGAACGTAACAAGCCAGCCGTGCTGGCCCGGACCGATTGGCACAATCGTAAACTCAGCGTTCTTCCACGCCGCAAATTCAGGCTGGGCCGACAAGCTGTCTGCCCAAAGCAGTACTTGAACCGTCAAGGCCGTTCCGCTTCCGTTTGCTCCATCGGGGCTTGTCCCGGCCGCCTGGCCTGACTGGCCTCCGGCAATCATATGAATCAAAAGTAATGCCGCATACAGCGGAACCCATTTTTTGTGCATTTTCTCCACCTGCTTCTTTCCTTACGAATTTGGTGTAACGCCATTGTATCGCAGCTTAGACGAAAAGGTTGTAGGAACCTGTCGCGGCGAAGCGGACAAGCCCCCTTCTATTTTTGCCGTATTCATGCGAAAGAACGGTCAAAACCCTTCTAATTGTCGTTACCCAATTCCTTGCAAATAGAAAATGCCGCAGTTAATGGCGGATACCGTCACGCGGGGTTCATACTGCCAGCGGATCTCATCCTGTCTTCGTTTGAACTGCTCGGCGGCTGCCGCGCGAGCGTCTTCCTCTTGCGCTTCAAGAAGAGGCTCGTAATAATGTTGAACCGTCGCTAATTCCAGCTGGAGTCTGGCAGCGGCCGCATCCGCCCAGACGTAATCATAGCCCTTGAGTTTGCGTTCCAGCGTCTGCTCAGCGACAGCTGTTGCCTTCGCAAGCGTCAAGCCATTCTTCGCGGTATGAACGTTCGGAGGCAGCCGGTGGGTCATGCGGAGCGACTGAAGCCGGTCATGGAAGCGCTCGGTGCATTGACCGGTAGCCATAGAAACGCCGAAGGAATGCAGTTCCTCCCGTTTCATGTCGCAGGTGAATTCAACTTTAAAATTGACGCCCAGCCAAGCCGTATATGCTGTCGATTGAAGCGGATGGGAGTTCTTCTTATCGGGCTCCTGAAACATGCAGAGATAGCTGCCGCTTGCCTTGGCAGATTCAAACAATTGCTCCAGCTTTCGGGATCCATAATACAGATCTTCGCGGGGGACGCGGCCGGATGCGTTCAGCGAGCCGTGCACGAATCCGAGTGACCGGCCTAGGGCCGCCTCGGCGGCACCGGCTATCCCGCCTGACGGCTGCGTCGTCCCGGATGCGCCGGACGCGGATTGTACCTGCGTACCGGGCGCGGCTGCTGTCCCGGACGGGCTGGCGGCGGCTTTGGACTCGTCGTATTTGTTCTTGTTCGTTACCAGAAGCATGGACATCGTCTCCGGTTCTGCTCCTGTCCGGTCGACAAACCCCCAATAGAATGGACGGTTCGTCAAATCGCGGTCCGCTCTAGGTGACAGCTTAACAAGGAAATGCGCAGGCGATTTCTCCATGATCCGGCATTCTGTCGCCTCCAGATAACGCTGCACAAACTTATGAACTTGACGGTCGTTCACGGTCTCACCTCCACCGATTGGCCGACAGCGTCCATGATTGACCCCATTGGGTTCATGAAGTCTTCGGCTTCTACCTCGCTTCGAATACGGGTCAATGAATGACCGAGGTCGTCGATTTTCATGCGGAGCTCTGCCGAATTGCCCGATTCCAGCATCGCGCGCGATAAGCGCTGCTCCAGGGAGTGCTCACCTTTCTCGAACCGTTCGATAATGTGGTCGAGTTCTCCGATAACGAGCTCGAAGAGATTGATTTTCTCATGCAGCAGGTTCACGATATGCTCCTCGATCGTTCCAAGCGTGCAGAGGTTATAGATATGGACATCGTTCTGCTGGCCAAGCCTGTGGACACGGCCGATCCGCTGCTCGACACGCATCGGATTCCAAGGCAAATCGAAGTTGATGATATTGTGGCAGAACTGCAGGTTAATGCCCTCGCCTCCGGCTTCGGTAGCGATCAGCACCTGGGCGCGGCCGCGGAACAGATCCATCATCCAATCTTTCTTGCCGCGGTTCATGCCGCCCCGATAAGGAACCGCAACCAGATTGTGCGAACGGAAATATTGCAGTAAATATTCCTGCGTAGCCCGGTATTCGGTGAACACGATCACTTTGTCGTTCATCTCGCGGATGAGCTCCATCGTTTTCTCCGCTTTGGTGTTGGCCTGAATGTTGCGGATGAATTCGACGAGCTCCCATATCTTAGGACGAAAGGGCGAATCCTCAGCGGTCTTCTTGAACAAATTGACAAGCGTCAGGAAGACGGCATCCCGGCTGGAGCAAACTTCGCGCTGCAGGGTAATAAGAGAGAGCATGCTGGTCCAATCGCCGCCGCTCTCTTCATAACGCTGGCGAACGAATCCCGTTACGGCGTCATATAGAGCCTGCTCCTGATCCGAGAGCGCGAGCTCGATATTCTTGACAATCCGCTTCGTAAAATGAATGCCGCCATCGCCCCGCCGGTTGCGGATCATAACGCCAGACAAGGCTTCTTGCAGCTGGTCTTCATTCTTCGGAAGGCGCTTGTCCACGACGAAATTGGCGGAGAATTCGCTCTGTCCGCCCAACTGGCCCGGTTTCAACAGCGTAATGAGGTTATAGAGCTCGTCCAGATCGTTCTGAACCGGCGTCGCGGTGAGCAGCAGGCAATACTTTTTGCGCAGCTGGCCGACGAACTGATAATTGGTCGTCTTCTTGTTCTTCAGCTTATGCGCTTCGTCAATAATAAGCATGTCGTAATCCTGCGCAAGCAGAATGTCGCGGTGAGGATCGCGCTTGGCCGTATCCATGGAAGCGACGACGACATCGTACTGCCACATATATTCCTTCTTCTGCGCCACGGCAGATATACCGAACTTTTGATTAAGCTCGCGCACCCATTGCAGAACCAGAGAGGCGGGAACGAGGATCAAGACGCGGCGGACGAGCCCCCGGATCAAATATTCTTTGAGCACCAGACCGGCTTCGATCGTCTTGCCGAGTCCGACTTCGTCGGCAAGAATCGCCCGGCCGCTCATCTCGTGGAGCACCTTGCGCGCGGTACTTAATTGATGCGGCATCGGCTCTAAATTCGGCAGGCAGCGCATGCATTGCAAGTCGTCAAAGCTGCCGATCAGCTTCGACTGCTCCGCCTCGACAGCGAGCTGGTACATCGTCCAGTCATCCCAAGGACCGTTGCGGTCGATGCGCTGCTGCAGTTCGTTAAACCAGGTGCGGTCCAAATGCAGGTCGACACTGGCGTTCAGCTTGCGGATTACGGGGGAGGCAGGACCTTCGCCCCGGTGTTGTTCGATCGGCGGCTGCATGATGGAGCTCCTTTCCAAGGAAGGGATTGGCTTTATCTGTATAGTATGGCCTTGAGCAGAGGAAAACATAAGAACGCAACATGAAAAAAGACTCATTTTTCAATTGGACAGGAAAAAATAGCGTATCTTAGCGTAAGATGGTGAATCAGTGAGATCGGGCTGGATTGCCTGTCTCTAATCGGTCTTCCATTGTTTCCATGTCCATATATTGTGTGTTACAATGAATCTTGTCAATGATTAAACACCATATGTGGTATTGGATGTTTGAATGTGGGAGGCGCGGAATTGTATGGAAACGAAGAGTGCGGGTAAGTTAGAGGGACTAAGCGAGAAGATTTTTCTAGATCGCTACGCTTGGAAGAATGCAGATTCGAAGGCGGCCAAGGTAGGGGATACAGTGCTCGTCTTGACAAAGGACGACCCGAAATTTCCGACCAAGGAGGTCGGCGAGGTAATCAACCGGGAAGGCCAGCAGGTGACGATCCGGCTGCGCAGCGGCGAGACGGTTGAATCCGATGTGGAGAAGCTGACCCTGACTGTCGAGAAGACGCCTGACGAATTGTGGGAACGGCTGTCCAGGGCGATTGCGTCCGTAGAAGACAGCGATGAGAAGCAGAAGCTCTGGCAGGAGCGGTTCCGTTATATTTTGGACGATTGGAAGCTAGTGCCGGGCGGCCGGATTGCAGCCGGTGCGGGTGCGAGCGATGAATTGACATTGTTTAACTGCTATGTCATTCCTTCTCCGCATGACAGCAGAGGCGGAATAATGAAGACGTTGACCGAGATGACTGAGGTTATGGCGCGCGGCGGCGGCGTCGGCATCAATCTGTCTTCACTGCGGCCGCGCCGCGCCGTGGTGGCAGGGGTCAACGGTTCCTCCAGCGGTGCCGTCTCTTGGGGCGGTCTGTTCAGCTATACGACGGGCTTGATCGAGCAGGGCGGCTCGAGACGGGGTGCATTGATGCTGATGATGCATGATTGGCATCCCGATGTGCTCGATTTCATTACCGTCAAGCAGACGATGGGGCAAGTGACGAATGCGAATTTATCGGTATGCGTCAGCAATGACTTCATGCACGCGGTGAAAGAGGATCTCGATTGGGAGCTCGTCTTCCCGGATACGAAGGATCCTGAATACGATGCGCTGTGGGATGGCGATCTGGAAGCCTGGCGCAGCCGTGGCAAACGGGTAATCCCGTACAAAACCGTTCCGGCTCGGGAGATATGGCATACGATTATCGAATCGGCCTGGAAGTCCGCCGAGCCTGGCGTCGTCTTCATGGAGCATTATAATCAGATGTCGAACAGCTGGTATTTCAATCCGCTGATTGCAACGAATCCTTGCGGCGAACAAGGGCTGCCGGCATGGGGAGTTTGCAATCTATCGGCCATCAATTTATCTAAATTCTATGATGAGGCCAACCATGACGTGGCATGGGACGAATTGGCGAAGGTAACGCGTTACTCGGTTCGGTTCCTGGACAATGTCATTGACGCGACGCCGTATCACTTTGAAGAGAACGAGCGCAATCAGAAGCTGGAACGGCGGATCGGCCTGGGATCGATGGGCCTTGCCGAGCTGATGATTAAGCTCGGCATCCGTTACGGAAGTCCGGAATCGCTTGAATTTCTGGAACGGATCTATGGCTTCATCGCCAAAGAATCGTATCTGGCTTCGACGGAAATTGCAGCGGAGAAGGGCTCCTTCAACGCATTCGAAGCAGATAAGTTCCTGCAGAGCGGATTCATGCGCCATATGACAGATTCCTTCCCTCAAATCGGCGAGGCGATCCGGAAGCGCGGAATGCGCAATGTGACCGTACTGACACAAGCGCCGACGGGCAGTACCGGTACGATGGTTGGGACGTCGACTGGCATCGAGCCGTATTTCGCCTTCGAATATTACCGTCAAAGCCGTCTGGGCTACGACAAGCAGCTGGTGCCGATTGCACAAGCGTGGAAGGACAATCATCCGGGCGAAGAGCTCCCTGATTTCTTCGTAACTTCCATGTCGCTGTCGGCAGAGGATCATATCCGTGTTCAAGCCGCGATTCAACGGTGGGTGGACAGCTCGATCTCCAAGACGGCGAACTGTCCGAACGACTTTACGGTTGAAGAGACGAAGCGGTTATATGAGCTTGCCTTCGAGCTTGGCTGCAAGGGCGTAACGATCTATCGTGACGGAAGCCGCGATGTGCAGGTTCTGTCCACCAAGAAGGATGAGGAAGAAAGCAAAGAAAGAACGCCTGAAGCAGCCACGACGGCTTTCGGTCAAGTGTTGGAGCCAGCTCATCAGCAGTCGGCGGAAGCCAGTGCAGCGCAAAGTAGCGATGCCGTCCCGACTGCGCCGCGGGAAGAGTCGGTCATTGACAAGCAATATAAACGCCGTCCGTCCGTGCTTCGCGGCGCAACCTACAAGATCAACACGCCGTTCGGCATGGCCTATATTACGATTAACGATATCGACGGGACGCCTGCGGAAATCTTCTTGAACGTCGGCAAGGCCGGTTCGGATGTATTCGCAATGGCCGAAGCATTAGGCCGGGTGTGCTCGCTATTCCTTCGTTATGGCGATCATGGGAATAAAGTGAAGCTGCTGGTGAAGCATCTGAAAGGCATTGGCGGCTCAGGCGCGATCGGCTTCGGTGCGAACCGGGTCGAATCCATTGCGGACGCGGTGGCCAAATCGTTAGAGCTCCACATGATCGGCAGCGGTGATCATGAAACCGCGGCTGCGCAAGCAGAGAGCTCCGTTGTACCGGATGCCGAGGCAGATACGATCATGGCCTCGCTCAAGATGCCGTTCCCTGGCACCGAGACGATCACGAAGGATCTCTGTCCATCATGCGGCAGCGCCTCTCTGATTCACGTGGAGGGCTGCAGAACATGCGCGGGCTGCGGGTACAGCCGCTGCACGTAAGAGTGAATTGTTTTTGGAATAACCATGACACCAGGCTAGTATTAATGAAAAGAAATTTCCTAATGGAATAAGTATCGCGAGAGGAGCCGTTCATTTACTAAACGGTTCCTTTCTATTATTTTTCCGCGATGTAGAATAGCTGAAAATGCGCGAGCAAGAAGAGCAAGTACAGGACAATGAGCCGGAGGAAGGGCAGCCACCAACGAGCCTGGAAGCTGCGGCAGTTATCATGACTGCGCTTAAAGAAGGCGATAGAGCCTCTGGTATTGCGTTTTTTTGATCCAGAAGTATCTCGAAATTTGAAATGAACGGACGATTCCTCAAGTCAAAACGACGGTTTGAGGGATCGTCTTTCTTTGTTGCAGGAGTCCTATTGGCAAGTAACTTCATTGACAAACTTAGTTGTCTGGAATATAGTTGTCTAAGCAACTAATATCGCAAGAGAGAAGGAAGCTGGAATGACCTCGAATATGTATGGCTTGGAGCAATCATTGGGCTTCAATATGGGCATAACGTACCGGAAGCTTACGACGCTGCTGCAGAATCGATTGAAGGCATTCGATATTACCCCTGAGCAATGGGCGGTTCTGTTTCAGGTTGATAAGACGGATGGGCTGATCCAGAAGGAGATCGCCGAACGCGTAGGCAAGGACAAGCCTACGACAACCCGTATTCTCGATCATCTGGAAGGGAAGGGCCTGATCCGCAAGCAGACGGGAGAGTCGGACCGCCGCTCGTTCGTGGTTCATATTACGGATAAGGGAAGAGTCTTAATCGAGCAGACGACGCCTATTGAACAGGGCGTTATTGACGTTATCAAGCAGTGCGTAACTGATGAAGAATATAAACGATTTCTGGAAATTCTTCTCCGGATCAATCATCAAGTCGATTCATTGACAGCTTTAGAATAGGAGAGAATGATATGCCGCATCACGAACAACAAACGAAATTATGGACGAAAACCTTTATCGTGTTGACGTTTTCGTCTTTTTTATTATTTTTGAACCTGCAGATGCTGTTGTCTTCATTTCCTTCCCATGTGAAGACTGAATTTATGGCAGGAGATATAACCGTCAGCCTCGTAACAAGCGTATTCGCAGCTTCCGCGATCGCAACCCGCTTCATTACGGCCCTCTTGATGAGGAAGATTCACCGCAATGTCATTCTAATGGCCGGTCTCGCCATTGCAGCAATAACGACCGGATTGTATGTGGTTGCGAGTTCGATTGGATCGCTGCTCTTGATGAGGGTCGGCTACGGTATCGGATTCGGTATGGCGAGTACCATCATTCCAACGTTAGTCTCACAGATCATACCGGGCGGCCGGATCGGGGAAGGGATCGGCTACTTCGGCCTATCGACCAGCCTAGCCATGTCAATCGGGCCGGTGATCGGACTTAACGTCATGAAGCAATACGGGTTCCATACATTGGCTTTGCTGGGTACCGCAGTTGTGATACTGATCTTCCCGGTTATGCTTCTAACGCGCTCGATACCGCCTGAACCGAAGAAGAGAGTGAGATCTATGACAGCGAACGCCGGCAAGCCCACGTTCAATACGGCACTGCTGATTCCGGCAATACTGAATGTCTTTTTGTCGGTGACATACAGCGGTATTCTCAGCTTTATCGCTTTGTTCGGAGAATCCGTACAATTGGAGCAGGTCGGATTGTTCTTCTTGTTCAATGCCTTCACGATCATTCTGATCCGGCCGATATCGGGTCGGCTCTTCGACAGTAAGGGGCATGCAGCCGTTCTAATCCCAGCCGCAATCTGCGTTGCGGCAAGCCTTACCGTGCTGTCCTATACGGATTCAATGGCTATGCTGATCTTGTCAGCGCTTCTGTACGGACTGGGTTTTGGGGCGATCCAGCCTACACTTCAAGCTTGGATGCTCCGCTCCACACCGAAAGAGCAGCATGGTATGGCCAACAGCATGTTCTATAACTCGACCGATGTCGGGGTAGCTGTCGGGGCAATCCTGCTGGGCGCGATATCCTCGGTTACGAATTATGGGACGATGTACCGATATTCGGCAGGCTTCATGATCGTGTTTCTGCTCTCCTATCTGCTATTCAGGTTCTTCCAAGCGAAATGGAACAGGCAAGCAGATGAAGCGGCTTAAACTGCATCTAGACGTTACGAATACAGAACCGCGTCGACTTTGAGAACGCAAAAACAAGCCTGCATGATGTTGGGGTTTTATGGTACGATTCGAGTGTAAGTTAGGCCTACAACCCCAAATTGCAAAGGATGAGAAGCGTGAGCGACAAATTCAAGGGACTTGTAATCGGTTTATTGATTGGTATTCTGGTGTGCTCCCCGGCGATTTATGCATCCGGAACAAAGATTGATGTGGTCTTCAAAAAGCTGACGTATATCTTCGATGGCGAGAAGAAGGTGCCGCCGTCCGGCGGAGGAGGTTTTGTGTATAACAACACCACCTATGTTCCTCTGCGTTTTGTAAGCGAATCGCTCGGGAAGCCGGTTTTTTATGACGGCGAAACAAGTACCGTTCGAATCGGAAAGAAATATAAGGAGATGCCGAAGGCTGTCTTGGATCCGAGGCAAACCTACTATGCCGAGTTGGAGACCGCGAAAGGAAAAATTACGATCGAGCTGTTCGCCCAGGACGCACCGGTTACGGTCGGCAATTTCGTTGCGTTATCCAAAGACGGCTTCTACAACGATCTGCTGTTTCACCGCGTTGTAAAGGACTTTATTATCCAGACGGGGGACCCTACCGCTGCAGGAAGCGGGGGACCGGGGTATTCATTCAAGGACGAGCTCAACAACGGTCACGCCTATGAGGAAGGTATCGTTGCGATGGCCAACGCAGGCCCGAATACGAACGGCAGCCAATTCTTCATCTGTGCCGGGCCTGCCAGCTCGAATTTGAACAATTACCCGAACTACTCCATCTTCGGCAAAGTCGTCGAAGGCATGGATGTTGTACGAGCACTCTCGAAGATGCCTGTTGTGGAGAGCCCGTTGACTGGCGAAGTCAGCAAACCGAAGGAAGATCTGAAGCTGATAAAGATATCGATCAAGACGAAACCGGTCCAGCCTTAATTTTTCGCGAAGTTAACTTTCGATAGCAGCACAGCGGAAGCAAGATATCGTACGCTACCTGGAGGGAACACGCTGTTTGCAGCCAGCTCCACATAAATTCTTATATTGTTCAAAGGACCGATCATGCAGTGAAAATAATTTCATTCCTCGGGCTCCGAAGGCTCGGTTTGATATCATAATCGTATGGTGAATGGCGTATGAATGGAGTTATGTCCATTCATGAACATAAAAAAATGGAATCCCCATTCCTGCCGCCGGGATTCCACTTCTCTTTATGCTTGCGATATTGCTTGCGCATCGTCTCTTGCTTCGTCGGCGTTTGCCGCGTTACCGGGTTGATGCCCTGCCAATCCAGACGATTCTGTGCCGGATCTATCTTTCCGCTGCGGATACATCTCATTCGTTTCTTCTTCGCATCGCTTTGTGCCATAATTGCAATCTCTCCTTTATTTATGAGTCTCTTGTATTGTATCACCGATTTCGCTTCACATACTACTAAATATATGCGCAGATAATGTATTCGCAGCTTACCGAATTGAAGAGCTTAACAGCGAGTGAGGGAAGGCAGCGCGGGAGATGAAAGTATTTAAGACGGCGTACGCACATGGTACAATAGAAATTGTTTTCATGGATTTGAAACGAATCGTAGGGTGACACGTAATAATGAACATACAACAACACCACTTTACCGATTCTGAGGAGGAAATAAACCATGTCCATTTTCAAACGTTTGCGTGATCTTACACTCTCGAATGTGTATTCTCTAATCGAGAAAGCGGAAGATCCGGTGAAGCTAACTGACCAATATATCCGCGACATGCAGGAAGATTTGGAGGACGCGGAGAAGGCGGTCGCAGCTCAAATCGCGATCGAGAAGAAATTCAAGCAGCTGTATGAAGAGCAGGAAGCGCTGGTGAAGAAACGCGAGGAGCAAGCCCATACAGCCGTCCAGATGCAGAATATCGAGCTGGCCCGCCGCGCATTGGAAGAGAAGAAGGCAGCCGAAGCGAAGATGAACGAATACAAAACAAGCTTCGATCAGAACAAAGCTTCCGCCGACAATCTGCGCAGCAAGCTCGAAGAGATGCGCCGCCAGCTGACGGAGCTGAAGAACAAACGCGAGACGCTCGTTGCCCGTTATCAAGCTGCGAAAGCGCAAGCGGAGATTAACAAGTCGATGGCAGGCTTCAGCTCGGATACGGCTGTTTCCGGTATGAAGCGTATGGAAGAGAAGATGCTGCAGATGGAAGCTCAGGCCGAGGCAAGCAATGAAATGAGCAGCAAGGGCAAGTCGCTGGACGATGAATTCGCAGCGCTTGGCAAGGACAAGGCCGTTGAAGACGAGCTTGCGGCATTGATGAAGAAATACGAAAACAAAGATCAATAGTGATTCTCGCAAGCCTCGAACGATTGATGGAAAGATAGGACGTCCGATGGCCTCGATCGCGCGACTGAAGCCGATCGCACGGTCTAAGACGTCTTTTCTATGGGCGGGAGAGGTGCGACTATGATAATGGGGGATGTCAAGGATGACACTGGATAATGTAGTGGGCATGCTGGTATGGACCGGTGCAGGAGCCGTCCTGCTCGTCGTCTTAATGATGGTCGATTCCTTATTTACGCGTTATCGGGATATGGAAGAAATCCGCAATGGGAACGTGGCGGTGACGACCCGTTTTATTATTAAACTGCTGGCTCAGGCCTACATTTTATCGAGATCGATTATGACCTCGGACCTGCTTAGCGAGGCGCTGTTCGTATCGATCATATCATTCCTGATCTTACTGGTGCTTGAGAGTTTGCTGAGGATCATTCTGCGTTCGACCATGAATCTGCATCTGGATAAAGGTACGCAGGATGGCAAGATTGCGCATGCGCTGTTCGCCGGATCCATTCATGCCGCCGGAGCGCTGATTATTGGAGCATGTCTGTAACCCGCAGAGGAAGGAGCAATGGCGATGAGTATATTTAAACGAATCAAGAACATATTGGCCAAACCCGAGCCGAAGAAGCCGGAACCCGGCATGCTGTCCATCGGGCCAGGCGATGTGTGTGAAGTATCGCTTGTGACGTACCAGGTCGTCGGACGAACGCAGAACAGGCAGCGGAATTTGATCGTATTGACGCTGCAGGATGGCGCTTCCATCCGGTATTTGACCATCGAAGAGCGTGAGCGCACCCTTTATGCCCTGTACGAGCCGATTGACGGCCGTCTGGATTCCGTCGACGAGGTACCGACGATTATCGAATTGGACGATCGCACTTACCATATGGAAGAGCAATACTCCGGCTTCATAACGTCAGCAGGCAAGACGCCGTTCTTCCAAGGCGGCGAGCAGTATGTGTGGCAATATCAATCCGACGATTTAAAGCTTCTCCGGGTGGAGTGGCAGGACGGCCGGTTTATGTTATACGAAGGCGAGGATGTACTGCCCGCAGACGTTCGCGTGCTGCGAGGCGGTTAAGGAGGTTTGAGAATGCGGCACAAATGGTCCTATGCGCTTAAACTATTCCTCGTCTTCAGTCTGATCGTACCGCTTCTTGCAGCATGCGGAGGTATTAACGAAACGATAAAAGACACGTACCCGCTCGAATCGGTTAACGGCAGCGGGTCGCAGACATCTTACGTTTATCGTGCAGCAGGCAAGACGGTTCCCGAAGTGGCAAGCGAGCTGGCGGCATCATCCAAGCCGGAGCAGCAGTCGGACGAAGCGGAAGACCGGATGTTCCTCGTCTACTCCGACCGGATCGTTCATCTGCAGCAGGACGAGAAAAAGCCTGAGGATACGCTTGTTGAGGTCGATTCCAAAGAGTATGTGCGCAACAATTACAGCATGAGCTTCCTGGAAGGCTATCTGATGGCGAGCCTGCTTGGCGATTTATTCGATAACGGACGATATGGCGGCGGCAGCTATCGCGGCTATACCGACCGAGATGTCTATAAACCGAAGACGGGAACATTCCGTGCCCCGACGGTCGATGAGAAGAAAGCGATCCCGCCCATGACAGTGGAACGCAAGGGCTCGATTTTCAAACGGTCGAAGGATGCGGATGCCAGCAGCGGCAAACCCGGCAGCGGCGGCAGTATCTTCGATAAATCACCGAAGAAATCGGCCTCCAGCGGGAAGATTACAAGAGACAGCTCCGATAGCGGCAAGAAGAGCAGCTGGGTTACGCCAAGAAAATCGAAGAAACCCAAGACACGCGTGGGTGTAGGGCGCATTAAGAAGCGGCGATGATCCAAGGCGAACAAGAATCGGATATGGAAGGGGACAGACGGCGACGACGCCTATGCTGTCCTCTTTTTTGCCAATTCTACATGTTTAAGTTTCTTGCATGCATCGAACTTTCGGAGGCAGCCTCTTTTATGGTAATATGATAGTCATCTGTATTTCGAACTATTGAACGAAAGATGTGAATCAACCCGCTGCGCAGGCAGAATGTTCTTCCGATCGCTGTTGTTCCCGGGTTTCCTTGAATCATAAATTAGTGGTAGAAATCCGTGAACAAAGGCGACCGCTAGCGCTTCTCCAGAATCATTCTTCCTGCTCCGCTTTTTGTTCCAATCATTCGTTGAATCTATAGATATTTGATTAATGCATACATAAAGGAGGCTGAAGACCCCTATGAATATGACTCTAATCGCAGCCGAACTGTTTGCGGCTGGCGTATTGCCGAGCGGCGAACTTGCCATGGACAAGCTGGAGGGTGGTACGAACAGTCACGTCTATCTGATGAAGTGCGGGAAATATGACCGACTTGTACTGAAATACAATGAAGCGGGGGCTGTTGATGCGGAAGCGGCATTCTTGAAGCGTTACGTCAAGCTGCCGATTGTACCCTCGTTTCGGTACGCGGATCCCGCCAACCGTTTCCTGATCTATGAATATATCGAAGGAGCGACCACTTATTATCCTGGGAATAAGGGCGGCTTGCTTCTTGAACTGGTCCGCCAGCTGATCGCGAAGTACGAAGAAGTCGAATGGCCGGCAGGCCGCAATGTGACATGGCAGCAGGATCTCATCGAGAGAACGAAGCTGACACGAAGCGCATCCGGCGATTTGTTCACGGAGGAGGATCATGAGCTGGCAGCCGAGCTAGCGGGCAATTCCAGCCGCGTAACGGGTCCGTTCTATCATCTGCATGGGGATTGCGGGGTGCATAACTTTGTATTCGATGAAGATAGACAGCTTTCCGGCGTCATCGATCCGCTGCCGCTAATTGGACAGCCGATGTATGACTTGGCGTTCGCATTCTGCTCCTCTCCGGATGAATTGACGCCCGATGTCATTGCAGAAGTCGTGTATGACGAAGCCTGGCCGTTCTCCCGCGATCTGAAGGCACTATATGAGGAGGTCGCGATCGCGCTGTACAATCGAATTGTGACCTGCACTTATCATCATCCGCATGATTTGAGAGCCTATTTAAACGCATGGAAGCAATGGCGAATGATTGTAACTTCCAACCGATAGTGGAAAGGCTGTGAGTAGAATGCCTCGTTTATATGGGGAGCGCATCATGCTGCGCGAATACCGCGGGGAAGATTTCGTTCAGATGCGGGAATGGGTGAATGACCCGGAAGTGGTCGACAACTTGTCGGATGTGTTTCTATATCCGCATACGACTTCAGAGACCGAGACATTCCTTAATAATGTGCTGGAGAAGGACGATCATCACAGAGGATTTGTCATAGCCGATCTGGAGACGGAGGCTTATATCGGACAGATTGATTTGTTCAAGTTCGATTGGAAGAACCGGACCGCCGAGATGGGGATCGTCATCGGCAGCCGCTCTCTGCGCGGCAAAGGATATGGTGCCGAAGCGATTCGCTTGCTGCAGAAGTTCGTGTTCGACCGGCTGAACATGAACCGCCTGCAGCTTGAGGTGCACGATTTCAACGAAGCGGCGATCCGCTGCTATGACCGATGCGGCTTCCGCGAGGAAGGACGGCTTCGGGAGCGGCATTTTGTGAATGGGAAATATTCAGATACGGTGTTGATGGCAATCTTGAGAAGCGATTATGTGAAGTTAACGGCAGGGGATATCGGGAGGGAGCGAAGCTAATGCCAAGTCAGCCGTCCGAATGGCCGAGTGCAACGAAACCCGCAAATCGCGGCAATCTTGACTTAAGAGGTTTGGGCGGTTGGCTCATACTGGCGCAAATTAGCCTGTGGTATGCGTTAATCGGTTCTGTACTCTACTTATCCGCCGGTATTCTGCCGATCTTCGCCGGAGAAACCTGGGGGCGGTTAACGTCTCCGGATTCACCAATGTATGATGCTATGTGGTCGATTATCATTCCGTTCGAAGCAATCGGGAATGGAGTGCTTATCGTTCTTCTTTCGTATGTTCTCCTGTTGATGTATAGGAAGAAACGATTATTGGTGCCTATGGTAATCACTTATTTTGCAGCCGTACTGATACTCTCTACGGCCGGGTTTATACTGGCACAATATATTCCGCTTACAGCTGGCCAGGGGATCGGCAAATCACTCAGCAAGTTGATCGGAAATATGTTGACTTGTCTCATTTGGATCCCTTACTTTTTGAAGTCTGTCCGTGTAAGAAGTACGTTCGTGAACTAATTCTGTGCCAATATATAACCGAGGCAAATATACCGCCATGCTCGATGAGTTTACGAAGAATGAGGCGGGCATATTCTAGCACTAGACATAAGGATCGATGCTTAATCGACCTGAAGGACAAGGATGATGAGTCATGCGAATCAGAATAGGGTACTGCGTCACGATCGCAATCGTGATTGTGCTTGGTCTCGGTTCACGGGCTTATGCCGCATACATACCGGATTTCGTGTCGCGTCATGCAGGCGACGTACTGTGGGCGAGCATGATCTATTTCGGATTCCGGCTCATTCTGACGAACCGCAAGAAATCCGTATCGGCATGGTTCGCGGGACTCTTCAGCTTGATCATCGAATGCAGTCAGCTGTATCAAGCGGACTGGATTAACGGCGTGCGCGCAACAACAATCGGTGCGTTGGTGTTGGGATCAGGTTTTCTGCCAGCCGATCTGGTTCGTTATGCAGCAGGCATCTTGGCCGCATATGTTGCGGACCGGTTCGCCGCTTATGCGGCCGGTAAAAACAAAACGCGTTGACGGATCGTCTACTCTATGTAATCAATAGCAAGCGGAGAGGACGAGAGCATACGATGGCCAGCAACCCGAGAATGACGAGGAGACGGTTTCTTAAGTGGGTAGCCGGAAGCGGACTTGCCGCTGCGGCTGCTGCTCCAGCCTATAGCTATTATGTGGAACGAAATTGGGTCGAGGTAAATACCGTGGCCATACCGATGTTTGACGGAAACCAGAAGCACCCCTTCCGCGGTACGCGTATTGTACATTTCAGCGATGTGCATTTCGGCTACCATTTTGATAAAGATGATTTGATCCAGGTGATCAATAGAATTGAGAGATTAAAGCCGGATCTCATTTGCTTCACCGGCGATCTGGTCGATGACGGGACAGAAGGGCTAAGCCAATGCACCGATATGATGATGAGCCTGCAAGCGCCGCTGGGTAAATTTGCCGTGCTCGGCAATCATGACTACGGAATCGAAGGCAGGAGCGGCGTCTCCGACTTTTGGAAGAAGACCGGCTTCCGTCTGCTTCTTAATCGGCATGCCGCGATCGAGAAGGGCGGCAGCCGTCTGATCGTGGCAGGTGTGGATGATCTTATGCTCGGACAGCCCGACCTGGAGCGGGCCCTTGGCGGCACGCTGCCGGAGGATAAGGTGATTCTGCTGGCGCATGAGCCGGACTTCGCGGATACGGCGGCGGATTGGCCGCAGGTGAAGCTTCAGCTATCCGGACATACGCACGGCGGGCAAATCCGGCTACCGTTTATCGGCCATCTGATTGCGCCGCCGCATGGGAAGAAGTACGTGGATGGGCTTTATCATGCAGGTGCAGCTCAGCTACCGGTATACACAAATCGGGGAATAGGCACGACAACCTTGCCCATCCGATTCTGGTGCCGCCCCGAGCTTACCGTCCTGGAGCTTACATAGCAACATTTTGCTATTTCTGATGGCTGGGCAGCACCATTCTATAACGGGAAGAGAGATAGCCGATATAAGCACGCATATATTTACGGCTGTAGAAGGCAATAACGCCCAGAATGCCGCCAATAACGCCGGCATAGGCCATGCTCCATTCCGTCGGAACTTCCGTTCCGGGCCCGATGCTCATATTGATCCAAGTAACGCCAAAGCTGCGAATGATGCCGGCGACGATCGAAAGTACGGCACAGAAGCCGAATCCATAAGCAATCGTGGCAAGAACCGGAATGATCATGACGCTTAATAGTCCGTCCGTACAGTAGAATCTGATTATGGCCAGAACGTCCTTAATCGATCGGCTGGAACGGCGCTCCACCAAATACTCGCTCCGATAGGCCCTCGCAAGCTTGCGGGGGTCTCCTAATCGTGCCAAGATGACCTCCTCCGGCTGACCGCCTGCAATTCCATCCCTAATATGACTTTCAATTTCACGAACGGCGTCGAGCCGTTCCTCCTCCGGGGTCTTATGCAGCAGTTCATACAACTTTGTTAGATAAGCTCTTCCATTTGGACTCATTTTAAGATTTCTCTCCTCGATACATGACAATTTGATTCATGGCAGTAGAAAGCTTGCTCCATTCGAGCGACATAGCTTCCATTAGACGGTGACCGGCTTCGGTCAAACTATAATACTTTCGCGGAGGGCCCGCCTCGGATTCCTTCCACTGGGAGTCGATGTACTTCTCCTTCAGCAGACGGCGCAGAAGCGGATAGAGCGTTCCTTCCGTGACGGCAAGCGGCTCCCATTGGTCCAATAGCGTAACAAGTTCATAACCGTATCGTGATTTTTTGCTGATCAGCAGCAAAATACTGTATTCCAATATTCCGCGACGCGCTTGAGACGTCCATTCGGACATATCCATCTCATCCCTCCTGACGAAACTATCCTACCATAATGCTACTGTGTTCAGCAAGGTACTGGGTGATATTAGTGTGATAATGTGCGAATTGTCCAAGAAACCTTAACAAATGGAATTGAAACTGAATATATTTTCCCTATTTAATCGGTTATTAGCAGGAAAGTATACCTGTTGTTAACAATATGCTGCAAATTTCGGTAAGCGGCTAGGCCTCATATTAGGGGTTAATTCCATCGGAATTGTAATAAATGGGCGAATATTCCCGACTTTAAGCGAACCTGGGTCTTGAATAGGATCAGTCGATGGCCGTGTGAAGGAAAGGTAAACCTATGCCAACTGTCCCAAAAAAAAGGCATCTATGTCCTTGGTCCTTATCGAAGAGCCCGCCGATCGTGCTAATCCGTTCCTAGGCGATTTTTCTAAGAATAGGAAAAATACGGCTAATCTGTTGTTCTGTATGGGATGAGAGCGATTTTATTTGTAAGAAAAGTGTAAGACTATTGTTCGAAATATACATAAAATAAAGGGTGTTAGAATTCTATCATAATTGCAAATAATCGTCCTGAATCAACTATAAATGGTTAAATATGGATGTTAATTCGGAGTTAACAAAACTTGAAACTAGGGATGATAGCTTATTTTCATTTTTGCAAAATAAACAGTAACGCCTAATTGAAATTATTACCTTATTCCCTCATTGCCCTCGATCTATTTATGACATAATCGTTACGAGTCGAGATCTGGGAGGAGATGTTATGATCGATCTTCATTGTCATCTGCTGCATGGTCTTGATGACGGACCAACCAGCTTGGAGGAATCGATATCGCTTGCGCAATCGGCAGTTGACGATGGAGCGACGACCATCTATGCAACTCCGCATTATCGTGCGGGGCGTTATGATACTGAAGCGGCGGACATCCGGGAACGAACGGGCCTCTTAAACGCCGAGCTCAGGAAACGGCAAATTCCGCTGCGGGTATTGCCCGGGCAGGAGATAAGAGTATATGACGGATTGCTGGATGATTTGGAAGAAGGGAAATTGCTCCCGCTCGGAGAGTCAACTTATTTGTTATTAGAGTTCTCAGCTTCCAATGTTCCGGCAAGATTCGACGATACGCTGCACGAGCTTCGGATCGCGGGCTGGACCCCAATCATTGCTCATCCCGAACGCAATGCCGAGCTTGCTGCTGATCCTGACAAGCTGAAATCTCTGGTCGATAACGGAGCGCTATGCCAAGTGACATCGCATTCGCTTACCGGGCGTTTCGGTTCGAAGGTGAAATCGGCGGCCATCGAGATGTGCCGCCGAAATTTAATTCATTTCATCGCATCGGATTCGCATAACGGTACAACGAGGCCGTTTGAGCTGCGTTCCGCATACGAGGTTGCAGAGACCAAGCTGGGACAGGATACGATCGCTTACTATGAACGAAACGCCCGAGCGGTCATTCACAATTTAGAAGTACAACCAAAACCAACTCTTTACCGTAAAAGGCAGCTGCGGCTCTTTGCCGGATGGTCGCCATTCAAAACTCAGGATGGAGGTTAGCACCCATTGACGACTGAACTGGATTTAAAACATTATATATCGATCATTCGCAAGCGGATCTGGATTGTCGCTCTTGTTGTCGTGCTAGGAACGGCAGCGGCCGGCGTCATCAGCTATATGTTGATTAAGCCCGTCTATCAAGCCTATACGAAATTAATCGTTAATTCTCCCAACATCAAAGCAGGCATGCTGCAGTTGGATCTTAACGCAATCAATACCAATATTAGCCTGATCAATACATACAAAGAGATTATTCGCACACCGGCCATCATGGATCTGGTTGTACAGAAGCATCCCGAATTCGGCGTGACGACCGAGGAGCTCATGCAGAAGATTACGTTTAGCTCCGTGAACGGTACGCAAGTCGTCACGCTCACGTACACCGATCATGACTATAAGAAGGCAGCGAATATTGTGAACGCGATTTCGGAAGTGTTCCAAGAACAGATACCGCAGATCATGATGGTTGATAACGTCTATTTGCTTCATATGGCGAAAGTCGAGAAGATGCCTTCACCGGTCAAGCCTAATCCGAAGGTGAATATGGCAATAAGCTTCGTCCTTTGCTTCTTGCTGGGAATCGGAATCATACTGCTGCTCGATTACTTCGATGACACGATCAAGACGGAGGCGGACGTCGAGCGTGCGCTCGGACTGCCGACCTTGGGGGCTGTCCCTTCCATCAAGCAGGGCGACCTGAAGAGGAAACGGCGAAAATCTACCATCTCGGCAAAGGCGGGTGAAGCGTCTCATGTCTCAAACTGAAGCAAGACCGATTATTACGGATCTCAACCCGATGTCACCGATCTCCGAGGCTTACCGCACCTTGCGCACTAATTTGCAGTTTGCATCCGTGGACCGTACGCTCCAGCTTCTCATGGTTACATCGGCCAGCCCTCGGGAAGGCAAGACGACGACGATCAATAACTTGGCCGTTGCTTATGCCCAGAGCGAGAAGTCGGTGATTCTGGTGGATGCCGATTTGCGCAAGCCGACCGCACATCAAACCTATAATCTGTCGAACCGGTGCGGTCTGACGAATGTGCTCACCGGTCAAGCTGCGGCTGCCGATGCGATCAAAGAAACGCAGATTTCCCATTTGAGCGTACTGCCTTCGGGATTGATACCGCCTAATCCTTCAGAACTGCTCGGATCCCGCAAGATGGATCAGCTGCTCGAAGAACTGCGGTCCCGGTTCGATATTGTCCTCATCGACACGCCGCCGGTACTAGCCGTTAGCGATGCGCAGGTGATGGCCACCCGATGCGACGGCGTTCTTCTGGTCGTGAACGCCCGCAGCGTGAAGAGGCAGCAGGCTGTCAAGGCGCGCGATGCGCTGCAATTCGTACAGGCGAATATCGTCGGGGTCATGCTGAATCAAACGTCGAGCCGGGATGTGGGCGCCTATTACGAATATTCGCAGTAATCCGAAAGTCCGCACCATATTTTTGGGAGGTTAAACCATGTTTGCTGCTTACCGCACCTATTTGCTCATTGCCCTGGATTTCTCGGCCGTGGTGTTCAGCTTGGCTGTCGCTTTCAGTCTACAGTACGCGAATCCATGGAATGAGCCTCAGCAAGGCTTATGGCTCATGTATACCGTAGTGGCAGGGCTGGTCGGTCTCTTCTGTACTTTGCGGATGAAGCTGCACCGCCGAATCTATCAGTATGCCGGAGTAAGTGAAGTGATCGCGATCATTAACGCTTCGTTAGTGTCCAGCATTGTTCCTTATGCAGCTGTGGTGCTTGTATACGGCTTTACCGTACCGGCTATGATCCTCTTTCATCATTTGATCGGTATGGTGGCCTTGATGGCCGGCCCAAGACTGCTATGGCGGGCTTTTTGTGATAAATACAGCACGCGCAGACGGTCTGGGGGATACCGGACGCTTATCATCGGTGCCGGTAGCTGCGGTACGCTGGTCGCCAAGGAGCTGCAGCAGAACGATAAATCGCGTCATATTCCTATCGGATTCATCGATGACGATCCGTACAAGCAGCGGTTGACGATCTACGGCCTGCCTGTCTTCGGCAGCAGGAATGATATCGCGAAGATTACGGAAGAAGAGCGGATCGACGAAATCATTATCGCCATGCCGTCCGTCTCTAAGCTGCAAATCTCCGCGATCCTTAATATTTGCAAGCCGCTCAAGGCGAAGCTCAAGATCGCGCCTGATCTGCAGGAGGTCATTCAAGGCAGAACGTCCGCTGTCCGCGTACGCGACGTCTCCGTAGAGGATTTGCTCGGACGCGATCCGATACGAACCGACCTGGATAACATTGCGAACTACGTGGAGGGCAAAACGGTTCTCGTTACCGGCGCCGGCGGGTCCATCGGCTCCGAGCTGTGCCGTCAAATCGCGCCATTCCGCCCGGAAAGACTGCTGCTGCTCGGACATGGGGAAAACAGCATCTATTTGATCGAGATGGAGCTGAGAAGCACCTTCCCGGAATTGCCGATTGAGACCGTGATCGCCGATGTGCAGGACCGGAAACGGCTGGAGGATGTGTTTGGCAAATTCCGTCCGGCGGTCATCTTCCACGCAGCTGCTCATAAGCACGTGCCGCTCATGGAGCGGAATCCGTCCGAAGCGATCAAGAACAACGTATTCGGCACGAAGAACGTTGCCGAGTGCGCCGACCAATACGGCGCAGAGCGTTTCGTTCTCATCTCGACCGACAAGGCGGTTAACCCGACGAGCATTATGGGTACGACCAAACGGATCGCCGAAATGTTTATTCAAAGCCTGGATAAGCACAGCGAAACGAAGTTCGTTGCCGTTCGCTTCGGCAATGTTCTCGGCAGCAGAGGCAGCGTCATCCCGCGTTTCAAGGATCAGATTGCCAAGGGCGGTCCGGTCACCGTTACGCATCCGGAGATGGTCCGTTATTTCATGACCATCCCGGAAGCCGTTCAGCTCGTTATTCAAGCCGGCGCCTTCGCCAAGGGCGGCGAAGTGTTCATTCTCGATATGGGCAAGCCTGTCAAAATATATGATCTGGCTGTCGATTTGATCCGGTTGTCCGGCTATGAACCGAATATCGATATCGAGGTTAAGTTTTCCGGGATCCGCGAAGGCGAGAAGCTCTACGAAGAGCTGCTGACCAATGAGGAAGGCATGTCTTCGACCAAGCATAACCGTATCTTTATCGGAAGGCCGATGCAGATTAACCGGACGGAGCTTGAATTCGAGATCCGCAAGCTGGAACAAGTGATCGGCCAGCATCCGAATGAAATCCGCGCCGTACTTAAGCACCTCGTGCCCACGTATAGCAACGTTTCGAACGTGTCTTAAGGGGGCGGTCCGGTTCCATGGCTAAAGTCGAAACACTCGCAGCTCAGGAGCAAAGCTCCTCCGTAAAGAAGATGCTGAGGCGGGGAGGCAGCATCAGCTTCCTCATTAACTCCAGCGGTATGGCACTGGCTCTGCTCATGCAGGTTATGCTGGCCCGTATGCTGGGTGCGGCAGCTTACGGCACCTATGCCTTCGTCTCGACGGTGGTCACGTTTCTCGTATTTCCGACCAAGCTTGGCTTCGATACGTCAATCGTCCGGTTGGTCGCATCGTACCGTGCCATGAATGAATGGGGGTTCATTAAGGGGCTGCTCCGCAGAGCGAATCAAATTGGTATGGCTCTCTCTATGACGGCCATGATTCTGGGCGCCGTGTACTTGATCTTCAGCTCAGACTCGATGACGACCGAGAGGGTCGTGACTTATGCGGCAGGGTTGGCAACCATTCCGCTGCTGACGCTGGCAACGCTCCGGCAAAGCGTCCTGCAAGCGCTCAAGGATGTGCTGTTCTCGCAGATGCCGGAGAAAATCGTGCGCCCGATCATTACGATGGCCATCCTGGCGTGCTGGATCGGGTTATTCGGGAACGAAGCGGATGCCGGCGTGGCGATGATCAGCTTCGCTGCGGCAGTGGCCATCAGCTGGGTGATCGGGGCCGTCGTCCTGCGGAAACGGATCGGCAGTCAGATCGAAGCGGTAGAGCCAAGGTACGATACCCGCTCCTGGACGAAGCTGTCCGTATCGCTCATGCTCAATGCCGGCATGTATCTCATACTCGGCCAGCTGGGCGTCCTCATGATGGGGATGATGCATTCGGAGACGGAATCCGGTTTGTTCTCCGCAGCGGTCCGGCTTGCGACATTGGCCGCATTCGCGCTTACCGCCGTGAATATGACCGCTGCTCCGATGCTCTCCGAGCTGTACGCAACCGGCAAACGCAAGCAGCTGCAGCATGTATGCCAGACGTCGGGCTTCTCCGGCTTTGTCTTCGCCGCCATGCTGATGGTCGCATTCGCCGCAGGCGGCAAGCTGCTGCTCGGACTGTTCGGAGCCGAGTTCCGCGCTTCGTATTGGCCGATGCTGATCATGACCTTCGGTCAAGTCGTGAACGCCTATTGCGGCCAGAACGGCATGATGGCGACGATGACTG
The DNA here is from genome assembly GCF_024734895.1 of Paenibacillus spongiae. NCBI lineage: Bacteria > Bacillati > Bacillota > Bacilli > Caryophanales > Paenibacillaceae > Paenibacillus > Paenibacillus spongiae. The sequence continues at coordinate 4,638,365 of NZ_CP091430.1, read as the reverse complement.
GCCGTCAGAATGCGCTCACCAAGGCGCTCATTGTGTCGACGATATTGAATATTGTCTTGAATGTCGCGCTAATTCCGCTCATAGGCATGATCGGCGCAGCCATTGCGACTACGGTCGGTCTCGTCTGCTGGAATGTGATCATGGTGGTATTCGTCTACCGGAAAATGGGTATCTTGACCGTTGCCTGGCTGCCCAAACGAGCGTGGAATCGATTGCTGGAAGCCGCACCGGTTCCTTCGGTTTCCGGCAGTGAAACTGTTCAATCAGGAAAGGAGGGATAGAGGGGATGGCAGGGAAAATCAAAGTGCTGCATGTCGTGGGAAAGATGCATCCCGGCGGGATCGAGACGCTTCTCATGAACGTGTACCGGCATACAGACCGGGAGAAGTACGAATTCCACTTCGCGGTACAAACCGATGAAAAGGCCTTCTACGATGACGAAATCGAGAGCTTAGGCGGCAAGATTCTGCATCAGCCTCACCCTCAGCGGGGGTTAAGCCGGTTCCGTAAGGAGCTGGAAGCGAACATTCGCAAGAACGGCCCCTATGCCGCCATTCACAGCCACATTTTCGGATTCAGCGGATATGTGCTCAAGATCGCCAGCGGGCTTGGCATTCCCGTTCGCATCAGCCACAGCCACACGGTTCATCGCGATGCGAAGCAGCCGCTTCTGAGGAGGATATACCGGGCTTACATGCAGCGTCTTATACTGCGCAATGCGACACATCTTCTCGGCTGCTCGCGTCATGCTTGCGAATCGTTGTTCGGCAAGGACTGCTGGGAAGACCGGCGGGTGATGATTTTTCCGAATGCAATCGCATTAGGGCCTTATGAATCGCTGCCGGCAGACCGAGCTTCGCTGCGGGCCAAGCTGGGTATTCATGATCCTGACATTCCTGTGTTCGCGCATATCGGCCGCTTTCAAGAAATGAAGAATCATTCCTTCCTGATCGACCGGTTCGCGGAATTTGCTGCGACCTGCCCGCAAGCAAAGCTGCTTTTGATCGGCGACGGCCCAGACCGGGCGCGAATCGAGGAGCAGGTGCATCGGCTCGGCCTGTCGCAGCAGGTTGAATTTCTGGGTCAGCGCAAGGACATTCCGGAGCTGCTGGGCGCTGCGGACGGATTCGTCCTCCCTTCATTAATCGAAGGCCTCGGGATCGTCGTCATTGAAGCGCAGGCGGCAGGCGTTCCTTGTCTCGTGTCGGAGGCGGTGCCGGAGGAAGCGGATCTGGAGCTCGGGCTGGTTCGTAAGCTGCGTCTTGACGATCCTCCGAACCGATGGGTTGAAGCGCTCGGAATGCTTGCGGAAACCCCGCAGCCCGAGTGGGCGAGGAGGCGCAGCGCATTAGAGAAGTCCGGCTTTAATATGGTCAGCAGCGTACGACGGTTGGAGCTTCTCTATGGGGGTTAACCGGACACTTCAGCATCCGCTGATCGCGGCCATGTACCTCGTGATGCTGATGCTGATGGCGAAGCTGCTGTTTCCGCTGGACGAGCAGATCGGGATGGTCATGTTCTTCGCCATGCTGATTCCATTCTTCTTCTTTCTGCTTCGTTGGCCGAACACGCCTGGTGCGCTGTATGGCGGAATATTTGCGATGCTGGCAGGCAAGCTCATCTATGCGGTGACGACCAACCCTGTAACGGGCCCGGATGAAATTCATTACTTCGAACAGGTAAGCACGTTTCAGAAGTTATCCGACTTCATGCCTTATGCGCTGGATCATGTCGTCACGCAATGGGCGAACATGTCGGCCTATCCGATTTTCGGCATGCTCTATATGCCCCTGTTTAAGTGGCTGGAGCTGGAGGATCCGCTGGCCATCATAATGCTGAATTCGCTGCTGCTCATACTCGTCGTCAATCAGACGTACCGTTTGAATGCGCTGCATTTCAAGTATGCATTGCCTGACGTTCGGGATGAACAAAGTCCGCGCTTCCATGGGGTTGTCATCTTCGGTCTGCTGGTGAGTCCTTCTTTCATGCTCTTGTCGTCCGTATTCGCCAAAGACGTCGCATGCGCGCTTCTCGGCTTGTATGGGGCGGGATTGTTAATCCGGCGCAAGTACGTCTTGTTTCTTCTCGTACTGGCCTATTCAACCGGACTGAGGGATTACTCGATCATCTATACGTTTGGCATATACTTTCTCTATACACAGAAGATGCGGACATCCATTACCGTCATGATTGCAGCCATGGGTTTGCTCGTGATGCAGATCGGACCGCTTGGATTAATGAACGCATCGTTATTGACGGTCTTCCTGTTCATTAGCCCCAATCCGGTCAATCTAAACAACTGGAACTCGGAGATTGCTATGAGGACCCTTGAGGCGCTGTGGATGTCGTTCATCCTGGGTGTATCGGTGCTCAATTTCCTGCGTTTCAAGGCGTCCAGGCGATTCTATATTCTGGCGTTTACCGTTCTGTTTACTTACGCCTGCACACTCGTCCTCGTCGGTTATGTAACGGTGACGGGACGGGAGATGGAGTATGGTCTGGGGACCGTCGGCGACAACATGGTCCGCAAGAAGCTGCCTGTGCTGCCGATCTTATATGTCTTAAGTGCTTACACCCTCGTATGGGGGCGCAAATGGTTTCAGACTGGAGGAGCGGGAAATGCGGGGTCGTGATTTGTTTCATAAGGCTAAGCCGCTGCTCCATGCGGCAGCGGGTGCGCTTCGGATTGTTCCTAGGCCGGTTGCGGTATGGATGTGGACGCTCAGCGACTGGCTGCCGGAGCTTGCGGGAGTGGCTTTCCGGTATTGTCTGCTCAAGAGACTCGCCAGACGATGCGGCGATAATGTGCTCGTTGGCAGGGGCGTAGAGCTGAAGTATCCCGAGCGATTGTCGATCGGGTCGAATGTAAGCATCCACAAGCATTGCTACCTGGATGCATACGGCGAACTGGACATCGAAGATGAAGTGTCCATCGCGCATCAGTCCTCGCTTGTCTCGTTTCAGCATACATGGAACGACGAGTCGGTTCCGATTCGCGACAATCCGGTCGTCTGCGGCAAAATCCGGATCGGCCGTGACGTGTGGATCGGATGCGGCGTACGGATCATGGCCGGCGTGGAAATCGGCAGCCGTACGGTCATCGCAGCCGGTGCCGTCGTTACGCGACAAGTTCCGCCTGGCGTCGTAGCTGCAGGGGTTCCGGCGAAGGTTGTGAAAACGATTGTCGCCTCTTCGCAGGGAGACCGGCCGTGGCAGCATGGATAAATAAAAAATAATGGGAGGGATTCGAATGCATGTCCTGTGGGCGCATGACCATACGTTTTATTTTAATGAAACCGGAAAATTCTTCTCAGGAGGCAAGCTGCCTTATGCGGTATGGGAACGCTATCTGGCCGTGTTCGACCAAGTGACGGTAGCATGCAGAGGCCAGAAGGCGCAGACCGATGCCGATATGAAGGGAAAAACGCTGTCCAGCGGGCCCAATGTCGACTTTCTGGTGCTGCCTTCACTGAGCAATCCTGTCAACAAGCTAACGAAGAAAGGCTACGTCGATCAATGCTTGACCGATTCGATCCGCAATGCCGATGCCGTAATTGCCCGTATGCCAAGCGAGATCGGCGCGGAAGCGATTAGGGTTGCCCGTAAGCTTGGTAAGCCGTATGCGATCGAGATGGTTGCATGCGCATGGGACGGATTATGGAATTATGGCAGCGCGCAGGGGAAAGTGTACGCTCCGATCTCGTTGTGGAAGACAAGGAAGCTCGTAAGGCAGGCACCATATGGCATCTACGTAACCGAGCGCTTCCTGCAGCAGCGTTATCCGCTGTCCAGCGCAGGAGTCTCAGGATCCTGCTCCAACGTCGAAATTCCGGAGCAGAACGAGGAGGTCCTGACGAAGCGGCTCAGACGCATTGCCGAGCTCGATTCCGGGCGCAAGACGCCTTTCCGGATCGGATTGATCGGGTCGCTGAACGGCAAGACGAAGGGAATCGATACGGCGCTTCGCGCGATCGCCCGCATCGCCGGCGAGACGCAGCCCTTCGAGCTGAATATCTTGGGAGACGGGTCCTCTGACCGCTGGAAGGCATTGGCTGCGAAGCTCGGTGTCGAGGACCGTGTAAACTTCTGCGGCGTGCTGCCGAGCGGCAATGCGGTGCTCGAATGGATCGACGGTCTTGATCTCTATATACAGCCCAGCTTTCAGGAGGGTCTGCCGAGAGCTACGATCGAGGCGATGAGCCGTGGATGCCCCGTCATCGGATCGACGGCCGGGGGGATCCCCGAGCTTGTCTCGGAACAATGGCTGCATAAGCCGGGAAACATCAAGCAGCTGGCAGCCAAGCTTAAGCATGGAATCGGCAATGTCACCTGGATGGCCGAGCAGGCGCAGCTGAACTTCGCCCGCGCCCAGCAGTATACGAAGCCGAAGCTGGATCAGAAGCGGCTATCGTTCTGGTTGTCATTCCGAGATTATGTGGTATCGCGAGCAGCAGGAGGTTATGGAACGGCAGGGGGGAAAGTGACGTCCGGAATGAACGAACAAGAAAACGGCCGCAGCGCCAAGTCGGGGCAGTATGTATCGAATGAATCGAAGGGAGCGGAGGCGCTATGACCATACTTGTTACCGGAGCAGCCGGTTTTGTCGGCTATCACTTGAGTGAACGGCTTCTTGCAGAGGGACATGAGGTTGTCGGCATCGATAATTTCAACGATTATTACGACGTTCAGTTAAAGAAAGACCGGTTCGGCATGCTGAAGCGGCATCCTTATTTCGTCGGAATTGAAGCGGACGTCGCTAAATTCAATGATCTGAGCATTATCTTTAAGAAGTACAAAATCAAGACCGTCGTCCATCTGGCGGCGCAAGCAGGAGTTCGATACAGCATCACGAACCCGTTCGCTTATCTCGACTCCAATCTGGTTGGATTCGGCAACGTGCTGGAAGCGTGCAGGCGTCATGAAATCAAACATTTGCTCTACGCATCATCCAGCTCGGTCTATGGAGCGAACGTCAAGATGCCATTCAGCGTCCATGACAGTGTCGATCATCCCGTCAGCTTATATGCCGCCACGAAAAAAGCGAATGAGCTGATGGCGCACACTTACAGCCATCTGTATGGACTGCCGACGACGGGTCTTCGTTTCTTCACGGTATATGGGCCATGGGGAAGGCCGGATATGGCGTACTTCAGCTTTACACGGGATATCGAGAGCGGTGTTCCGATCAAAGTGTTTAACGAAGGACGGATGCAGCGCGATTTTACGTACATCGACGATATCGTAGAGGGTATCGTGCGGCTGCACGGTCGGCCTCCGGAAGCGGATCCGGATTGGAACCGCGAACAACCGGATGCGGGCTCCAGCTATGCGCCATACCGGGTTTATAATATCGGGAACAACAAGCCGGTCGAATTGATGACGTTCATCAAGACGATCGAACAGAAGCTTGGCAAGCAGGCGAATCTGACCTATTTACCGATGCAGCCGGGGGATGTAGAGGCAACGTTCGCGGATATCGATGACCTTGCGCGGGATGTCGGATTCAAGCCGACAACCACACTGGATGAGGGGATTGGCCGCTTCGTCGATTGGTATCAGACCTATTACGCTTCGCGGAGGACGGCCGAACAGCTTGTTCGTTAAGAAGAGCAATCAATGACGTCGCAAGACAAAGGATGGGGAGAAGCATGAGAAAAGTGGCGCATGTGTGCACGTCGGGCATCAGCCACAAAATACTGGGCGATAAGCTGGCCTTGCTGCAAGCGGCCGGTTATGACGTAACCTTCATATCGTCAGGAGACGGAATCGATTCGACGATTCAAGCCGCTTACCCGTTCCAATGGCGGAGCGTGCCGATGAACCGGGCCATCAAGCCGTTTCAGGATATGAGATCGATCTGGCGAATGCGAAAGCTGTTCAAGACGGAACGCTACGATATCGTGCACACCCATACGGCGAAGGCTGGCATTATCGGCCGCATTGCTGCCCGGTTGTCCGGCGTGCCGATTGTCATTCATACGAGCCACGGTCTTCCGTTCTATAGCGGACAATCCCGCATCGCGTATAACGTTTACCGTCTTCTGGAGAAAGCGGGAGCATGGTTCTGCGATGCGCTGGCGTCTCAGAACCATGAGGATATCGCCGTCATGCAGCGGCTCGCGCCCTGGCGGAAGATGTATTACGAGGGCAACGGCGTCGATTTGGACAAGCTGGATTCCGCAGGCCTGAACGCGATTCATAAGCTGAAGGCCGAGGATTTGAAGCGCGCCTACGGGATCCGGGAGGATGTTCCGATGCTGCTGATGGCAGCGCGTTTCGAAACCGTTAAGGATCATAACCTGCTTCTTGACGGACTGCTTCACGCCAAGCGCGAAGGCAGACTCGGCTGGGTCACCGTTCTCGCCGGACAAGGTCCGCTGGAAGGCGAAATCCGCAAGCGGATTGAATCGGAAGGGTTAGCCGGGGACGTTGTTCTCATCGGACAGCAATCTCCGCTCGTGCCTTGGCTGCTCATGTCCGATGCGGTGACGCTGACGAGCGAGAAGGAAGGCATTCCGCGTTCGTTGATGGAGGCGATGGCTTACGGTAAGCCGGTCGTGGCTACCGATGTGCTTGGAACCCGCGAGCTCGTTCGAAGCGGAGAGGCCAAGTGGCGGAATGGGGACGAGCCGACGGGCATGCTGGTTCCCTACAAGAATGCCGAGAAGCTTGCCGATGCGCTCATCCGGTTGATGACGAATGAAGGCCTGCGGATGAAGCTTGGCATGGCCGGCCGGCGGCGGATTGAGAATCACTTTACCGAGACGGCGGTCGTCGAGCGGATTGCGGCGATGTACCGCGAGACGGAGAGGCGCGTTGGCGGGCGATGGGGAAGACGATTTCAGCTGCTGCTGAAGCGGACGGTCGATCTGACGGTCAGCTTGCCGGCAATCGCGCTGCTATCGCCGGTCATTGCGCTTACTGCGCTTGCCGTACGAATCAAGCTGGGCGGACCTGTCTTGTTCAAGCAGCAGCGTCCGGGCAAATTCGGCGTCCCCTTCCATGTGTATAAATTCAGGACGATGACGGATGCAAGGAGACCTGACGGGGAACTGCTGCCCGATGAGGTTCGATTGACCGCCTTTGGTAAATTGCTGCGCAAGCTTAGTCTCGACGAGCTGCCTCAGCTCTTCAATGTCGTTCGGGGCGATATGAGCCTGATCGGTCCTAGGCCGCTTCTTATGGAATATTTGCCACTGTATTCGGATGAGCAAGCGAGAAGGCATGATCTTAGACCCGGCATAACGGGCTGGGCGCAGGTGAACGGCCGCAACAGCGTGTCCTGGGAGGAGAAATTCCGCCTTGATGTGTGGTATGTGGATCATCAATCGTTCTGGCTCGACTTGAAAATCGCCTTTATGACAGTGTTCAAAGTGATGAAACGGGAAGGTATTCAGCAGGAAGGGCAAGCCACGGTACGCAAGTTCGTTGGCAGCAGGGAAGCAGAAGGCGCATAAGGCGCCTTCTGCGAGGACGGGTTCATTGCAATTACAGCGTACATTTACATACGAGGAGTGATAATGCTTGGCGAATCAAGGACGCATTTATCTGTCGCCTCCCCATATGGGAGAGGCCGAGCAGCGTTATGTGCAGGAGGCTTTCATAACGAACTGGATCGCCCCGCTTGGGCCGAATGTGGACGGGTTTGAACGAGAGGTTTCGGAGATGACGGGGGCACGTGGTGCTGTTGCGCTAAGCTCGGGAACAGCCGGTCTTCATCTCGCGCTCAAGCTTGCCGGTGTTGGCAGAGGGGACACGGTGTTCGTATCCACACTCACCTTCGTAGCCAGCGTCAACCCGATTCTGTATGAAGGCGCTGAGCCGGTGTTCATCGATTCGGATTTCGAAACATGGAATATGTCGCCCAAAGCGCTTGAACGGGCGCTTGTCGCGGCCCGCAAGGAAGGCCGGCTGCCGAAAGCGGTAATGGTCGTCAATCTCTACGGGCAAAGCGCGGACATGGATCCGATTATCGATCTGTGCGAACGGTTTGGCATACCGATCATCGAAGATGCAGCCGAGTCGCTGGGCGCGACCTACAAGGGCAAAGCAAGCGGGACGCTTGGCGAATTCGGGATTTACTCTTTTAACGGGAATAAAATCATCACGACCTCAGGCGGGGGGATGCTCGTATCGGATAATGCCGAGGCGCTCTCCAAAGCGAGATACTGGGCGACGCAGTCGCGCGAGCCGGCGCTGCATTACGAGCACAGCGAGGTGGGCTATAACTACCGTATGAGCAATCTGCTTGCAGGCGTCGGCCGTGGCCAGCTGCAGCAGCTGGAGAATCGCATATCGGCCCGGCGTGCCGTGTTCGACCGTTACGAACAGACGCTGGGGAACATTGAAGGCGTGTCTTTCATGCCGGAAGCCAATTTCGGCCGGTCGACAAGGTGGCTGACGGCGCTCACGATCAATCCGCATATGACCGGGATCGCAACGACAGACCTGCTGCGGGCTTTGGCCGATGAGAATATCGAGGCGAGGCCGGTCTGGAAGCCGATGCATCTTCAGCCCCTGCTCCGCAAATACGATTATTTCCCTCATATGCCTCAATACAGCGTATCGGATCAATTGTTCAAGCAAGGGATTTGCCTGCCGTCCGGGACAGCGATGAGCGTTCAGGATCAGGGTCGCGTGATAGATTGCATCTCGCATCATATCCGGCTATCGGCTAAACACGCGGCTATATGAACGCAAGCTTGAGAATCCCATGCTTATGCTTTCGAAGTAAGTTTTGCTCGAAACCGCTTCTGCAGAAGCGGTACATACTCACAAAACTATTAGGAGGTTTCCGATTATGAAAGTCCGTAAAGCGATTATCCCGGCCGCAGGCCTTGGCACTCGGTTTCTTCCGGCGACGAAAGCGCAGCCCAAAGAAATGCTGCCGATTGTGGACAAACCAACCATTCAATACATTATTGAGGAGGCTATTGCCTCCGGAATCGAGGACATTCTCATCGTAAGCGGTCGCGGTAAACGCGCCATCGAAGATCATTTCGACAAGTCCTTCGAGCTGGAGGAGACGCTGGATCAGAAAGGAAAGACGAAGGAGCTTGAACAGATCCGGGCGATTTCCGAAATGGCGAACATCCACTATATCCGGCAGAAGGAACCGAAAGGGCTTGGGCATGCGATCTGGTGCGCCCGCAGCTTTGTAGGCGACGAGCCGTTCGCCGTTCTGCTTGGCGACGATATCGTGCAATCCGAGACGCCGTGTCTCAGTCAGCTGATCCGCGTGTTCAGCCGATTCTCGTCCTCCGTCGTAGGCGTACAGCGGGTCAGCGATGAGGATGTATCCAAATACGGCATCATCGCGCCTCGCGGGTCTTCCATTGAACCGTCCGTCTTCTTCCTGGATACGCTCGTTGAGAAGCCATCCCGGAAAGCTGCGCCATCGAATTATGCCATTATGGGCCGTTATGTGCTGACGCCGGAAATTTTCGATATTCTGGAGCATCAGGCACCGGGCGCCGGCGGTGAAATCCAGCTGACGGATGCGATCAAGAAGCTGAATGATCAGAAGACTGTACTTGCTTACAATTTCGAGGGCGTTCGATACGATGTCGGCGATAAATTCGGCTTTATTAAGGCAACGCTCGATTTCGCGCTGCAGCGCGAAGACTTGAAGGGCGATATGCTGAACTACATTCAACAGGTTTACGAGCAGCATTTTCCATTACTGAACAAGGTGGCGAAATAAATGCGGAAAATTACGGTTATCGGAACAGGCTACGTCGGACTCGTATCAGGGACCTGCTTTGCCGAGGTTGGAAACCGCGTTATCTGCTGCGATGTGGACCGGAATAAGATCGAGAGGCTCCGCCGGGGCGAAATCCCGATCTATGAACCGGGGCTAGAGGAGCTCGTCGCCAAAAATATGCAGCAGGAGCGGCTTTATTTTACATCCGAGGTCGGTGAAGCGATCGAAGCTTCCGATATCATCTACATTGCCGTCGGCACGCCGATGTCGGATACGGGCGAAGCGGACATGCGGTATGTGATGTCAGCTGCTAAGAAGATCGGCGAGCATCTGAACAACCGCAAAATCATTGTTAATAAAAGCACGGTACCCGTCGGCACCGCCGAACTCGTTCGAGAGGTCGTACAGGCGAACAAGAAATATCCGTGGATTACGTTCGATGTTGTATCCAATCCGGAGTTTCTCCGCGAAGGGTCGGCGATATCGGATTGCATGAACATGGACCGTGCGGTGATCGGCTCCGATAACGCGGAGGCTGCGAAGGTGATCGCCGAGCTGCACGCGCCGTTCAATACGCGCATCTTCACGACCGATCTGGAGAGCGCCGAGATGATCAAGTATGCGGCCAACACGTTTCTGGCGACCAAAATATCGTTCATTAACGCCATTGCCAACGTATGCGAGCGCGTAGGCGCAAACGTTATCGACGTTGCGGAGGGAATGGGGCTGGACAGCCGGATCGGCAATAAATTTCTGCAGGCCGGTATCGGATATGGCGGTTCTTGTTTCCCGAAGGACACGTACGCGCTTGCTCATATCGCGGATAAAGCCGGGTATGATTTCGAGCTGTTGAAGTCGGTGATTAAGACGAATCAGCGTCAGCGCTTCATTATCATGGATAAGCTGCGTGAATCGGTAGGTGGATTGGCGGGTAAACAGGTAGCTGTACTTGGGCTTGCGTTTAAGCCGAATACCGACGATATGCGGTACGCACCGTCTCTGTCCATCATCCCTGAATTGTTGAAGCAGGGCGCCTCCGTTCGGGCTTTCGATCCGATTGCGGTAGAATCGGCACGGCGCGAGCTGCCCCATGAGGTGCAATATTTCAAAAGTGTCGAGCAGGCGGTTGCTGGAAGCGATGTATGCGTCATTCTGACCGAATGGAAAGATGTGTTGGACATGGACTTGGACCTCATACGACAAATAATGAAGCATCCGATCGTGATTGATGGCCGGAACTGCTTCGATTTGCAGACGATGCAGCGCAGCGGATTTGAATATCACTCGATCGGCCGGGCTTCTGTCAATGCGGCCGGGAGGGATCGGCATTCGGTTAATTTCTAGATGGCTGGCGCTGTTTACGCTCATCGCGTGGACGGCGCTGGTTTTCGGGTTCTCATCGCAGTCGTATTCGTCGCAATCGATACAGCCCTGGTTGAAATCGTTCATTGCGAAGGACCGTCTGACTCATGTTGTACCGGCTGTAACCTTGACTTACAGCAAGGCGGTTATCGATGCGAAGGAGGAACCGTTCCGCTTCGTGGAGTTTCTGTTCCGCAAATCGGCGCATATCTTCGTGTACGCCGTATTGGGCGGCCTGGCATTCCTGACCTTCTTGCCGAGGCTGCGGCGAACGAGCCGTGCATGTTTCATATCCTTCCTGTATATTGCAATCGTTAGCGGCTTGGATGAATGGAATCAGTCACGCGTATCCATGCGGACAAGCACGTTACAGGATGTCATCGTAAATTGTACGGGTGGGTTGATAGGCATGGCTGCTGCATCAATTATGGCCGTCTTGCTCTTCAAAGCGGGCGCTCCATGGCGAAGGCTCATAAGAAGAGACTAGAGCCTGGTTTGCGCTTCCGGCTCGGATGCTACCTTTGCTTCTGGAAGAATAGCAAGTACCTATATCAGTTGAACGATAGAGGGATATAACGAAAAGCGCCAGCGCATTGAGCGCAAAAGCTTAGATCCGTTAAAGCTGGGATGTTGATCCAGATCTTCGTTTCGACTTGCATAGCACTTTCGGGAGGTTATCGTGATGAAACAGCAGCAAAGCGATAATCGGACACAAGCGGGCAAAGCGATCTGGAGGCGATTGATCGTCGCCGTGATCTTCGTGATGCTGCTGCTTATAAGTGCGGCTTGGATCGCCTATGATCGAATGACGGACAAGCTCCTCGAAGCGCTGATGGATGAAACGATGTCCGAGCACACCTTCAATGCGTTGACCGACGCGGCCCCGGCGCCATTAGATAACATTACCGGTACTAATACTCAAGAGGACAAGGACAAGCCGTCTGCCGAAACAGGCCTGGAGTCCGGCAAGCCGACGAACGAGACATCCGGCAAGGAAGGCAGCAAGGACTCGATTAAGGATTCCGGTAAGGCAACCCATTCGGAAGCCGATCGGGAGTCACCTCATCGAAAGGCAAATAAATCTGCCGAACAACCGCCCGTGAAAGGAGGTGGGTCCACAGCGGCACCGGAAGCCGGCAAGCGGCCGAATATCTCGAAGGCGGAAGCGGAGAAAGCGGCAGGCAGCGTGACGATATCGGAAAAAATCGAAATCGGCTCCGTTCTGCTACGCCACTGGGATCATGAAGAGCTGAAGTCGTTTCGTGCCGCATTAAGCGGAGGGCTGACGATCGAGGAGAAACGAGAATTGAAGCGAAAAGCAATGGAAGTACTATCGGAAGATGAATACGATCGGTTAATTAGTATCGCACACAAATATGGGCTGAGCCGGGGAAAGAGCTATAAGCAATCCCTGAACGAAGAGAACATGTCTCGCAATCAGCCGAAGGAGTGAAGAACTGTGAAAACGCGTAAAATAGCAACTGTCATGGCCGCCGTCATGCTAGCATCTACAATCTCGCTAGTACCGGCAAAAACGACTTCCGCTCAAGGAACCAGCACATCATTCTCCCCATTCTCCCCATATTCCTTCCTAACGAATCTATGGGAATCTTTTAGTTCAGGAAAACCGCCGGGTATTGTCGTGAAGCCGGATAACAACAATGGCAAGAACAACGGCAACAACAATGGCAACAACAATGGTAACAACAATGGCAAGGATAAACCGGAGAAGCCGGGCAAGCCGGAAAAACCGGAAAAGCCTGGGAAGCCGGAGAAGCCGGAAAAACCGGAAAAGCCGGAAAAGCCGGGCAAACCTGATCAAGCAAAAATAAACAAAATTTTACAGGAAACAAAAGGTAAGCTCAATGCACTTAAGAACAGCTGCCAAATCAAACTGACCGAAATCGCCTTCCAATTCGCGAGGGCGGAAACAGGACATGAGAAGAGCGTTCTGTATAAACAGGGCCAAGCTGAGTTTGACAGCTGTTATGCATCCTTCAACAAGATTATTGACGATGCGGAAGTCCAACTGAAAAAGGCCGGCGCAAATGTGTCCGCACTGAAGCCGTACCGTCTGGCGTTCGACAGGTTCGTGGAAGAAGGCAAAGCATTGCTTAAGATGATTGTAGGTTGATGAATACGGCAGCCCCCTCAGTCGGTTAAACGGACTGAAGGGGCTGCTTGTTTATTGCTGGATGAACATGCTGAGCACGCTGCGGAATGTTCCGAATGTTATTCGATCCTTACTTGCGATGGAATCGTATGAAAATTTGCAAATGGCAGAAACTCAATATTCCTTCGCGCCTCATAGTTTGATAGAATAGACGGACAACAGGAATGATTTGCTTATTTTCACATAACTACAGGGGGTCATTGTTTGTCGTCCGTTCCGCTACTAACCTTTTTATCACCGCCGCTGCCATATTTTATCGAATCCAATCGCACGACGTACAAACCTGGGTGGGAGCATCCTAACCGGAACAATATGGGCGTGTTTGATTTGCTGTTTATTCATAGCGGTACGCTGCACATCGGCGAAGAAGACCGCACATGGTCGCTAGGTGCGGGGCAGATCCTTATTCTTCGCCCGGATCGCGGGCATTACTCGGTCAAGCCGTGCACGGAGGAAACGGTTATCGACTGGGTTCACTTTCAAACTGCCGGTGCTTGGGAGGAGATCGAAGGGACCCATGCCGGATCGCTTCGCGGTGACTATTATTCCTATGCCATTCGGCTTCCTAAGACGATGACGCTGCCCTATCCGGAAGAGGCCATCTCGTTGTTCAGCAAGCTGCATGAAGCGGCTATGGGCACTTCTCACGCGGCTTTCTGGCAGCGTCAGCAATGGTTTCTGCACCTTCTGCAGCTGTTCGACGAAGGCTGGCGGACCGATGCGGCCAAAGCGCCGATCGCCGTAGCGGAAGAAGCGGCTGCTTATTTAAAGCTTCATTACCGGACAGCTGTTACGAATGGCAAGCTTGGCGACGCGCTCGGATTGCATCCGAACTATATCGCCCGCTGCATGGGGGAAGTATTCGATTGTACCCCTCAGCAGTACTTGCTCTCGTACCGGCTGGATCAGGCGAAGCTGCTGCTGCTCAAAACCAATTGGCCGATCGCGCGCATCGCGGAGGAGACCGGGTTTAAGCAGACCCCGCATTTCTCGCGTTCCTTCTCCGAGCATGTCGGCGTTACGCCGCTTCTCTACCGGAAGAAATACACGGGCAACTCGCTCCCGCGGACAATTGTCCGCAAACCGAGTGATGACAAGAAGTAACCGGCTGCCGGCTAGAAGCTAAAAAAAGACCAAACCCGCCATCCTGCTTTTGACAGGTGGCGGGTTTGTCTATCATACATGAGATTAGAAATTGAAATTATCCGGATCGGCTCCGAAACGGTGCGAACAGTCCATTGCGTTGAGCCTCGCCATGTCCGCATCGGATAGTACGAAATCGAATATATCGGCATTTTCCTTGAGACGGTCCGGATTCGAGGACTTGGGTATCGTGACGACTTCATTCTGCAGATCCCATCTCAGTACGACCTGCGCCGGCGTCTTGCCGTAGCTGGCTGCGATCTCACGGAGTATCGGTTCGTCGAGCCGCCCATGCATGAGCGGACTCCACGCTTCAAGTTGAATACGGTGAGATTTGCAAAATTTCCGCAGCGCTTGCTGACCGAGCAGGGGATGGTATTCCACTTGGTTAACCATCGGAACGACATTTGCGATCGCCAAGATATCATCCAAGTGATGAGGCTGAAAGTTGCTGACGCCGATCGCCCGAACGGAGCCGTCATGGTACAATTTCTCCAGCGCCTTCCATGTCTCGACATACTTGCCCTTCACTGGCCAATGGATCAGGTACAGGTCAATGAACTCCAGCCCAAGCCGCTTGCGGCTGGCTTCGAATGCCGTAAGGGCAGCGTTGTAGCCGTGATCGGAATTCCATACCTTCGTTGTGATAAACAGTTCCTCCCGCGGTACTCCGCAATCACGGATAGCCCTGCCGACACCTTCCTCGTTATTATACGAAGCGGCAGTATCGATGCTCCGGTATCCGGTTGATATCGCGGACGTAACCGCTTGCTCTACCTCGTTCTCGGCAATCATATTGAAGACGCCGAGTCCGAGCCATGGCATTTGTACGCCGTTATTCAGCGTGGTTCGTTTATCGATGGAAGTTGTCATTTGGGCTTCGCCTCCTTCTCTCATACATATTACAAGCAAAGCTGAAGTATGGCTCTAACATCCTCTTGATTCAACATCTTGAATGATCCGATCGGTCCGAAGCGAACAGCCTCGTAGGCCATTCGATCCAATTGTTCGTCGCCAATGCCGAAGTCAGCCAATGTCGATGGGGCGCCAATCCGGGTGAAGAAATGACGCGTTGCTTCGATACCGGCTAATGCGAGCTCGCGATCCGACCGTCCGTTGCTCTCTATCCCCCATACCCGTACGGCATATTGCGCGAAACGGTCCGGCCGTTCATCCATCACATATTTCATCCAATTCGGAAATACGATCGAAAGCCCTGCACCGTGCGGGATATCATAGATTGCGCTGATCTCGTGCTCGATACCATGCGAGGACCAATCGTTCTCCATCCCGAGGCTGATCAATCCTCCGTTAAGCGCAAGCGTTCCGCACCACATCAGGTTTGCCCGGGCCGCATAATCGTCAGGCTTATCCAGCGCCCGTTCCGCGTTCTCGATGACGGTCAGCAGTATCGATTCACAGAGCCTTTCCTGCAGGGGAGTTTCTTGGGTCAAGCTGAAATATTGCTCGAAAACATGCGACATGATGTCAACGATCCCATTGACCGTTTGGTCACGGGGCACGGTGAAGGTTAGCGTCGGGTCGAGGATTGAGAAACGGGGATACATATAGGAGCTGCCAAAGCCCCGCTTCTGCTTCTCCTCCCAATTGGAGATGACGGAGCTGCCGTTCATCTCGGAGCCCGTAGCAGACAGCGTTAGTATGGTGCCGATCGGAAGTGCGCCGCGAATTTCCGCTTTATGAATCAGGAAATCCCATACGTCGCCTTCATAAGGAACGCCGACAGCAATCGCCTTGGCTGCATCGATTACGCTGCCGCCGCCAACGGCCAGGATGAAATCGATTCCTTCGCTGCGGCACAGCTCGATGCCTTTATGAACGGAGGTCAGCCGGGGATTCGGTTCGATTCCCCCAAGCTCGACAACGCGGATATCGGCTTCCTGAAGCTGCTTCGCGACACGGTCATGCAGACCGGTGCGTTTGATGCTTCCGCCGCCATAGACAAGCAGAACGTTGGAGCCATATCGAATCACTTTCTCGGCAAGCTGGTCAGCCGTTCCTTCTCCAAAATAGATTTCCGTCGGATTATGGAATGAGAACGAATTCATGATGGCATCACCTCCTGGATAATTTGACATGCTGCATGCGCTTTTTCAATCTGGGGTATTCATATCTGATATAGATTAAATTCTATCGATAAAAACAGATTGAAGTCAAGTTTTGTATACGTTGCGACTTTGTAAATTGATCGCCTTTACAGGCCTTACACGGTTCATACGCTCTCATTCTCTATCATTCTTGCTATTATAAACAAACCGCCGGGGAGCCGGTCCCTGGCGGTTTGTTCTGCATCGATAGGTCAGCTGCGAATGACTGGAAATTCGCCAATCCGCAAGCGCGCGCTTCCATAAGGAACGAGGGTCAATTCGACAACGGGACCGTCGGCTTGCGGGTTAAGCGGAGGGAAATCAGCGCTTTCTCCCTTCATCCGCCAATTACGGACAAGACGGCCATGCGTCTTCAATCTTACAGGCGTCTCGGCCGCAGCGAACGGCTGCTTGGGAACCGGCGAGGCGGCAGGCTCATAAGAGGCCCCTTGGATTAATCCATATTTCCATTGCGATGCGGGGAAGACCTCGTAATCGTGGAACATGTCGCGTTCTCTCAGCAGCTGCCAGTTCTCTTCGATCGGCAGCACATAGACAAGCGGTCCGCGCTCGACGCTGGCTGCAGCATTGTTGCGGAGGACGGTGCGCGCCTCCATCGGCAGCTTAAGCGTAATGATGTCGCCATCCTGCCATTGACGCTCGATACGAACGAATTGCTTGACCGCAGCTGTTTGTAACGGCTGTCCGTTAACGGATATCTCGGGAGAGACGCACCAGTTAGGAATACGAAGCGAAATCGGGAATGCGGCAGGCTGGTCCAGCTTAACTGTAATGCCGATCGTATCGCGGAACGGGTATTCCGTATCCACGGTGAGCGTAACGGCAGCGCCGCTGCCTACGGTCGAGTTAACGACGCAGGGAGCGTAGGCGGCAGCCGCCAAGCCTTCACCGTCCTTCATCCAAAGATGGGAGATCAGCTTAGGCCAGCCTTGGTGCATGTTCGAGGTACAGCAGCCGAAATGAGGCTCCAGTCCGAACAAATTCGCCTCTTCGCTGTTCGACCAGTTGCGGTGTGCGATATTGCACACGACTTGATTGACCTGCTGATCGTATTGATGGGACATCCAATCTGCCGAGATGGCGGCCGGAAGAGCATTGAAAGCGACCTTCTCCAGGATGTCCCCGAAATACCCGTCTCCGAAGATACGCAGAAGATTCTCCATCGAGAACATATATTCCACCACTGCGCAAAGCTCGACGCCCTGGCTTGGATGCGTGCCGGAGAGCCATTCGTCGCCTGAGAACATGCCGTGCGCTTGTCCGTGGTACGTCATCAAGCTCTTGATCCCGCTGTATACCGCTTCCCGTTCCTTCTCCTCATTGCTAAGCATGTACTTTACGCCGGGGGCTTTAATTCCCATCGCCACATTGACGATATGCGAACGGTGATCCCAGTGCTCGATCTTGTTCCAGAACGGGAAATTGGTGAACAGGCCGGTCCAATCCGTCGTCTGCTTGCCGATCGTATCGGCTAATTCAAGAAGGGCGGCATCGCCGGTGCGTTTATACAACCAATGAATGCTGAGCAGCATTTCTGCGCCGCGCGCCTGCGCCCATTCCGCCAAAGGCACATTTTCGATCGTATTTCTCACATAGCCGAAAAACTTCGTCATGAATGGGACGACGCGCTCATCGCCCGTTGCTTCGGCATATTGCGTCAATACTTTCAGCATGATCATATAATGCCACCAATCATGGGTATGCCGAACCTCATGATTGATTGTGTCCGTGACCGCCGGTCCGAACAGTCCGCTGTTCTGCTGGCTGTTCAAGCTCCATTCCACCCACCGCTGTGCTTTGGCTATTAGCTTGTCGTCATCCAGCAAATAGGCCAGCGGCAGCAGGCCGTCCAAATAATAAGGTCCGCGCTCCCAGCTTTCGCCGTCTCCGCCGATCCAACCGTTGCGGGGCCCAACGTCCTCCCACTGCTCGTCCAGATGGCCCGTTAAGCCGTCCGCTTGTATCCGAAGCTGATTATAGAGCCATCCCGTAGGCTTCACCGATCCTAGCGGCAAGGCTTCGAATGCAGTCGGAATGAGTTCTTTATCCGTGCTTGTCATTGTCATTGATCGACACTCCTTTATTAAGGCGCAGCGACTGCCGAAAGTTCGTAGAGCCGTATGCGCATCGTCATGAATTCATTATTACTCTACCATCCGGAGAACGGCGATTCGATATCGGTTCTTATCTTCTTTTTGTCCGATCACAACCTGTTAATGATCAATAAAATGCGATTTTACTTGATATACGATGTAGTCTTTTGATTATAGCGAACATCCAAGATAAACTATAAAGAATAGAATATTGCAATCGTAAGAGAAGGGAGTCATCCATCATGTCCGCATTTCATTTCACATCGCCTCCGCTGCCGCATTATATCGACAGCGGCGAGGATACCTATCTCATAGGCGGCGAGCATCCTTCTCGCAACCGGATCATGGTGTTCGATTTGCTCGTCGTCACGAGGGGCGCGCTATATCTCAACGAAGGAGACGAGAGATGGGAAGCGGAGGCCGGGCAATGCTTGCTGCTGCGGCCGGACCGCTACCACTATCCGACGAGGCCTTGCCGTGAGGAAACGCATTTCTACTGGCTTCATTTCTCCACTTGCGGTTCATGGGGGGAGGTGGCGGAACCGGGGACGGGAATGCCGTCGTATACCGCAGCCGCAGAAGATAAGCCGCTGCATGAAGTGATGGTGGGTGAAGGTTCCGCAGGCCATGAAGAGGATGATTCTATGGCGGCAGTTACGTCAACCGGTTACAGCCAGATCGACGCTTTTTCCATCTATGTTCCCAGGCATGTCAGGCTTCGCAATCCGGATGAGGTGTACAAGCTGCTGGAACGGATCGCCTTGTTGGATAAGCCTGCGACCGTGAATGCAAAGTGGGAGCAGCAGCTCCGGTTCCAAGAGCTGCTGATGATTCTCAAGGATGAGCGAGGGGATAATCTCGTATCGCCCCAGATTGCGGTTGCCGAGCTTGCCGCTTCGTATTTGCGCAGCCGTTACAAGCTGCCGGTTACATATGCCGAACTGGCGGATGAATTGCATTTTCACCCCAATTATATATCCCGCTGCATGAAGCAAGTGTATGGCTGTACGCCGCTTGAATATGTAACGCGCTTTCGGATCGAGCAGGCCAAACGGTTGTTGATCCATACCAATGATGCGATCGGCAAGGTTGCGGAGGAGGCCGGGTTCGGATCGTTTCCATTTTTTGTCCGTTCGTTCGTGAAGCATACGGGCTGCCGTCCCCGTGAATTTCGGAAGCAATACAGAGTGTAAGACGGTGGACACGGTCTTCTGCGGGTTGGGCATTCGGCGATATGACTGATCGCAAGATCATGCAATTGGTTAAAAGAGAGCGGATCTCTGTCGTTTGGTCATAATTGTGACGCATAAGTATACAAATATAGAAGCCGTCCCTTTCGATAGACAGGCTATAAAAATATGAATTTTCTGAAAATGGCGTGCAGACTTTCAAATCGCAGTGTATAATGGAGTAAACATACCGCTAATTTGTTAACTATTCTGACACATTCATGACAACGACCTTTTCTAGGGGGTGCTGGATTCATGATGAACGCCGTATCCGTAGGTTTATCAACGCGTGACTTGTATTTATTTAATAATGGGGATTCCTTCCACAGCTACCGGTTTCTCGGTGCTCATCCGACAAGGCTGGGCTTCGAGATCGGAGTGCGGTTTTCCGTGTGGGCCCCTCAGGCGAAGGCCGTGTACGTTGCAGGCTCGTTCAACCGATGGATAGGCGAGAATCATGCGATGGAACGGGTAGGGAAAACAGGGGTGTGGTCATTATTCATCCCGGATCTTGAACCCGGCGTCCTGTATAAGTACGAGCTGGAGACCGCAGACGGCACCCGTTTCATGAAGTCGGACCCGTATGCCTTCCGTTCCGAGCGTCGTCCCCGAACCGCATCCATCGTAACCGACCTGTCAACCTATCAATGGAATGACAGCGCTTGGCAGCTTCGACAGAAGGATGCGAACCCCTATCGCGAGCCCATGCTGATCTATGAAGTGCACTTGGGTTCATGGCGGGTAAAGGGGAAGGAGGATTTCCTGTCCTATGAGGAAATGGCCGATGAATTGATCGACTATGTGATCGGGATGGGATACACCCATATTGAGCTGCTGCCCGTAACGGAGCATCCGCTCGATAAGTCCTGGGGGTACCAGATAACCGGTTATTATTCGGCGACCAGCCGCTATGGAACACCCGAGCAGCTCATGCTATTCGTCGACCGGTGTCACCAGAAGGGGATTGGCGTCCTTCTCGACTGGGTACCCGGTCACTTTTGCAAGGACGATCATGGACTGCGTCTTTTCGACGGTACGCCAATATATGAAGGCGCGGATTGGAAAAGGGCGGAGAAACCGCTATGGGGGACACTCGCTTTCGATTTCGGGCGGAAGGAAGTACAAAGCTTTCTTATATCCAACGCAATATTCTGGATGGATGTCTTTCATATCGACGGCCTGCGGGTCGACGCGGTAGCCAGCATGATCGATCTTCATTTCGATAAACCGCCCGAGCTGCTTACCTATAACAAGTTCGGCGGCAAGGAGAACACCGACGCCATCCGCTTCTTGAAGCGTCTGAACGAGACGGTGTTTCACTATTACCCCAATGCACTGATGATTGCAGAAGATTCCTCGGCCTGGCCGGCCGTTACTTCCCCGACTTACATGGGTGGCCTTGGATTCAATTTCAAATGGAATATGGGCTGGATGAACGACATGCTCCGCTATATGTCACTTGAACCACAGGATCGCATACATCACCACAATCTCATCACGTTCTCGCTTATGTACGCTTTTTCCGAAAACTATGTTTTGCCTCTGTCTCATGACGAGGTCGTTCATGGCAAACGATCGCTGCTGAACAAAATGTCCGGTACTTACGAGCAAAAATTTGCGCACTTGCGGCTGTTCTATGGCTACTGGATGACGCATCCCGGCAAGAAACTGTTGTTCATGGGAGGCGAGTGGGGCCAGTTCGACGAATGGAAGGATGCGGAATCGCTGGATTGGAAGCTGCTGGAATACGAATCCCATGGCCGGATGAACGATTATGTCCGGAGGCTGAACGGCATCTATAAGGAGTGCAGCCCGCTGTGGGAACGGGATTGCGATCCCGGCGGCTTCGAATGGATCGATGTACATAATGCCGCGCAGAGCATCATCGTTTTCTTGCGAAGAGGGCTGGATCCGAATCATATCCATGTCATGCTGTGTAATTTTTCCAATGTACATTATGAGAATTATAGGGCAGGCATGCCGGAGGAGGGGAATTATCGGATCATTATGAACAGTGACGACATCGCTTTTGGAGGACACAGCAAGTCCGATTCGGATCCGATCCCCACGCAAGCTGTCCCTTGGCAGGGACGTGCCCAAAGCATAACCCTTTCCCTGCCTCCGTTAACGTTTCTCATGCTGGCCTTCGAGAAGGGGAAGAGCAAGAAGCTGCGGAGACACAGAATTGCGAATGGTTCATAACGGCATTCCCACTACGAATGTCCGGGCCGCATGCAGTCGATAAGGGGCGGCCTAGACGAGAGGAGCTTTCGTCCATGGTCCGGAAAGAAATGATTGCGATGCTGCTTGCTGGCGGAGAAGGGAAGAGGCTCGGCGTATTGACCAAGGACCTGGCCAAGCCTGCCGTTCATTACGGCGGCAAATACCGGATTATTGATTTTACGCTAAGCAACTGCGCGCATTCGGGAATCGATACAGTCGGCGTATTGACGCAATACCAACCGCTGGTGCTCAATGGATATCTCGGCATCGGCAGCCCGTGGGGGCTGGACCGGCGGGACGGCGGGATGTCGATCCTGCCTCCGTTTATGAAGCAGAAGGGAAGCATGTGGTACAAGGGAACGGCGAATGCCATTTATCAGAATATGGGGTTCATCGACAGGTTTGATCCGGAGTACGTGCTCATTATATCCGGCGACCATATCTATAAGATGGACTATGACCATATGCTGAAGGAACATAAGCGAAGCGGCGCGGACGTAACGATCAGCGGCATTCAAGTGGATTATACGGAAGCTGGGCGTTTCGGAATCATGCACATCGATGAGGACCGGCGGATCACCTCGTTCGAAGAGAAGCCGAAGGTTCCGACCAGCAATCTGGCTTCGATGGGGATTTATATTTTCTCCTGGCCGGTGCTTCAGCAATACCTGATACGCGATGAATCGAACCGATTGTCGGACAATGACTTCGGCAAGGACATTATCCCTGCGATGCTGCGGGACGGCGTTTCCCTACATGCTTATTTATTCTCAGGTTATTGGAAGGACGTTGGAACGATAGAAAGCCTGTGGGAAGCCAACATGGATCTGCTTACGGAGCGGCCTGCTCTTAATCTGCATGATAAGGATTGGCGGATCTATTCGGTGAATCCGAATCGGCCCGGGCATTATTCTGCGCCGGATGCCGTATTGTCCAACTCGCTGGTGTCGGAAGGTTGCGTCGTCGAAGGCCGCGTGCATCGCTCGGTTCTGTTCTATGGCGTCCGGGCAGGCGCTGATAGCATGATCGAGGAATCCGTTATTATGCCGAATTCGCAAATCGGGCAGGGTGCACGGATCTATAAAGCGATTATCGGTGAAGGAGCCATTATCGCGGACGGAGTGACCATCGGCAGTCCCGATAGCAAGACCATTACGGTTATAGGCAGTGACGAATACGTAACGAGAAGCCCTATGCTGCTGGAGGTGAAACAGCCATGAATACGAATGTGCTTGGCGTCATCAATCTGATTCATGAATCGGACGAAATGGAATCGCTGACCGCCGGTCGCTGTACGGCATCGGTTCCATTCGGCTCGAGGTACAGGCTGATCGATTTTGTGCTGTCGGGCATGGTTAATTCCGGAATTACGAAGGTGGCTGTATTTGCGCATACGAAATTCCGTTCCTTGATGGACCATCTCGGATCCGGCAAGAGCTGGGATTTGAATCACCGGCAAGGCGGCTTGTTTGTTCTCCCGCCCGTCACGGACGACATTAATGAAGTAAGGCGGGGCGACCTCTTTCATTTCTTTCAGAACCGGGATTACTTCACGCGAAGCTCGCTCGATTATGTGGTGATTACCCGCAGCCATATGGTTTGCAATATCGATTTCGAACCTGTTCTGGCTCAGCATAAGGCTACCGGCGCCGATATAACGCTCGTCTGCAAGGAGCAAACGGAATTGTTCGGCGGCATGGCGCGCAAGGTGGAAGTGAACGGTCAGGGACGCGTAACCGCTATGCAGGACCATTATGGACGCATGCAGAGCGACCTGGTTTCCATGGAGATGTACATTATGCGCAAGGATCTTCTTCTGGAGCTTGTGGAGACATCGCTTGCGCAGGGGCAGGATCATCTGGTCCGCCATGCGATTATGACCCGGCTGGATGAACTGCATGTGCAGAGCTATCTCTACGGGGGATATCTGGGCGTCGTTAATACGATATCGAGCTATTATCAGAACAGTATGCAGCTGCTTCGTCCGGACATATACCGAAAGCTGTTCTTCGAGCCTGGCGCACTCTACACGAAGGTGAAGGATGAGCCACCTGCCCGTTATGCGGAGGGGGCCATGACGAGCAATTCTCTGATTGCCAATGGCTGCATCATCGAAGGGACGGTCGTGAATAGCATCCTGTTCCGAGGCGTGCATGTACGCAAAGGCGCTGTCGTACGCAATAGTATCGTCATGCAGAACGGGGTTATCGGCGAGGACAGCAGCGTCGACCATGTCATTCTTGACAAAGACGTCTTCATTATTCCGGAACGGGACATTCGCGGCACAGACTTATCTCCGTTTCTTGCCATGAAAAGGAAGGTTATCTGATTGAGACCTGCATAATAATTACGATCAGGAGGTTATTGCATGAAACTGTTGTTCGTCGCATCGGAAGCGGTGCCGCTCGTCAAAACGGGCGGTTTGGCCGACGTAGCCGGTTCTTTGCCTAAGGCTTTGCGGGACCGCGGGGCGGAAGTCAGGGTCATGATTCCGAAATACGCAAGCATCCCCCAGTCGGTTATCGAACGAATGGAAACGGTCGCGACATTTACGGTTGGAGTCGGTTGGAGGACGCAGTACTGCGGGCTGAAGAAGGCGGAGGTAGAAGGCATAATCTATTATTTCATCGACAATGAATTCTATTTCAAGCGCGGTGACGGTATTTACGGTTATGGCGACGACGCCGAGAGATTCGTCTTCTTCTCCCTCGCCGTGCTGGAATCCTTGATCTACATGGATTATCGGCCGGAGCTGCTGCATTGTCACGATTGGCAGACAGGCTTGATTCCATTTCTGCTTAAAACCCGATACCAGCATGATCCTGCTTGCAGGGATATTGCCACCGTATACACGATTCACAATATGAAATACCAAGGCGTATTCGGTATCGAGCTTCTAATGGATTTGCTTGGTGCCGGAGGGGAGCTGTTCGGCTCGGACGGCCTTGAGTTCTACGGGGCCGGAAGCTGCATGAAAGGGGCGCTTCTCTATGCGGACAAGCTGACGACGGTCAGCCCGACTTATGCCCGGGAGATTCAAACCGATTCATACGGGGAGAGGCTGGACGGCTTGCTGCGTTACCGGTCCGCCGATTTGAGCGGCATTGTCAACGGCATCGATACCGAATCGTTCGATCCGATGGCTGATCCGGCGCTCGAGTTCCCGTATCGCAATTCATTAACGCGCAAGCGCAAGAACAAGCTGGCCCTGCAGCGGGAGCTCGGTCTGCCGGAATCGGCAGAGACTCCGCTCATCGGCGTTGTTTCGCGGCTGGTGGATCAGAAGGGCTTCTACCTTGTGGAGGCCGTCCTGGAATCGCTGGCCGAGGAGGATATGCAGCTGGTTGTGCTTGGCTCCGGAGATCCCCATTATGAGTATGTGTTCCGGAATGCGACAGAGCGATGGCCGGATAAAGTGAAGGTATGGCTGGGCTTTAACGATGCCTTGGCGAGGAGGATCTATGCCGGCAGCGATATGTATCTGATGCCCTCGTCGTTCGAACCGTGCGGACTCAGCCAGCTTATCGCGCTCCGCTACCGCTCCGTGCCGATTGTCCGCGAAACTGGCGGTCTGAAGGATACGGTGCTCGCGTACAATGAGAACACGGGAGAAGGGAACGGCTTTAGCTTCGCGCATTATAATGCGGATGATATGTTGTATACGGTTCGAAGAGCGCTGGATTGCTACCGGGACGAACACGTCTGGGAAACGATCGTCGCTAACGGCGGCAAGAGCGATTGCAGTTGGGACCAATCCGCGCGAGCCTATATGTCTGTATATGCCGGTCTTCTGTCGAAACGAAAGGAGAGCATTACATGGCCCGTCATCTCGTAATCGGCAACGGCAAGCTGCTGGTCAATCTGGATCGGAATTGTTATATCCGCGATATCTATTATCCCTACGTGGGACAGCTCAATCATGTCGGCGGTCAATACTGCCGTATCGGAATCTGGGTAAGCGGCGTTTTCTCTTGGCTGGATGAGCCGGACTGGCATTTCGACTTGAGCTATATCGAAGATTCGCTTGTCACGAATGTTATGGCGGTCAACGAACGGCTCGGCGTGGAGCTGCATATGAACGACGGCATTCACCAGAGGGAATGTATCTATCTGAAAAGAGTCGCCATTCGAAGCCTTTCGCCGGAAGCCAGGGAATTCCGGCTTTTTTTTCATCAAGATTTAATGATCGACGGCTCGGAGGTCGGCGATACGGCTGCCTATTATCCGGACAACAATACGCTGTTTCATTATAAACGTTCATCTTATTTTATGTTTAACGGGTTCTCGGACGAAGGCGGAATGATGCAGTACACGACGGGCATCAAGCGGTTTCAGTCTGCAGAAGGGACTTGGCGGGATGCTGAAGACGGAACGCTGATGGGCAATGCAATCGCTCAGGGCTCGGTAGACAGCACGATTTGCTTCCGCACTATTGTTCCCGCAGGTGGTGAAAAGTCGGTTTATTATTGGATGTCGATCGGCAATGGTTTGGAAGAGGTCAAGGCGCTCAATCAGTATGTTCAGGAGCATCATCCGGAGAAGCTTCTCAGCCGCATCGTCGTATATTGGAAGCACTGGCTGCACCGGGCGGAGTCTGACCTGGGCGATCTGCCGCCGGAGGTGTCCCGCATGTTCCGGCTAAGCCTGCTGCTGGTACGGACGCAAACCGATGAACGCGGAGCGATCATTGCTGCGAACGATACGGATATTTTGCAATATAACCGGGATCATTACAGCTATATGTGGCCCAGGGACGGAGCGCTTATAGCCGATGCGATGTCGATGGCCGGATTTCAAAGCGTCATCGCGCCATTCTTCCAATTCTGCGCACGTACGCTGTCGCCGGAAGGCTTCTTGTACCATAAATATAATCCGGATGGAACGGTCGGCTCCAGCTGGCATCCCTATATCGTACATGGGAGTCGAAGGCTGCCGATTCAAGAGGATGAAACGGCGCTCGTGCTGCTGGCGTTATGGAACGATTATCGGCGCCACCATGTGATCGAGCTGCCGCAGTCGCTGTATAACAATTTGATCCGCAAAGGCTCCGCCTTTCTCAGCGAATACATAGAAGAAGAGCTTTCGCTGCCGAAACCGAGCTATGATCTGTGGGAGGAACGCTACGGAATCTGGACCTATACGGCAGCATCCGTTTACGGCGGTCTAATGGCCGGAGCCTTCTTTACCGAGCTGTTCGGCGACTATGATCGAAGCGATTATTTGCGCAATGCGGCCAAGGAGATAAGGCAGGGGATGATCACGCATCTGTGGGATGAGGAAGCAGGGCGGTTCGCACGCGGTCTTATTCAGCAGGACGGCCGATGGATCAAGGATATGACGCTCGAGAGCAGTTTGTTCGGGATATGGGAATTTGGCGTGCTTCCAGCGGGCGACAGCCGGGTGGCGCGTACTATGGAGGCTATTAAGAAGGGCCTGACAATCCAGACGGATATCGGAGGAATTGCGCGGTATACGAATGATTATTACTTCCAGCAATCGGGTGATACCGAGCTTATACCGGGCAATCCCTGGATCATCTGCACATTGTGGGCGGCCAATTACGAAATCGAGTCAGCGGCGGGACTATGCGATTTGGAAGCGCCGAGACGCACGCTCGAGTGGGTGGCCTGCCAGGCGCTTTCCAGCGGCATATTGCCGGAGCAGCTCCATCCGATCGACGGGAGCCCGATATCGGTTGCGCCGCTCACATGGTCGCATGCAACGTTCGTCCAGACCGTCTGTAAATATGCAGCCAAGTTTAAGGCTTTAACCGCTTCGCCGTGAACGATCCCCGTGATTGCTCCGTGGCGGCGGTGAAACGATAAGAAACCGTCTTTCCGCTGATGGGGATCATGATCCGCCATTTTCGAAGGGACGGTTTTTTGTCTACGTTTATATCCAGTGCTTGGACCATTCATCGGCACCCAATAAATTCGAAATGCGTTCGTTACAGTTTGGCGGCTCTTACAATGTCATGCCCGTAACGGTCGGAGGGAACTAGAAGCTTAATTCTTCTGCATGACGAAGAGGCTAAAATGTAAAAAGGTTGAGCGGAGTGATCCCTTAGCTCAACCTCTGTCCTTCGGTTTGTTCAAGTTCTGTCAGCTTACCAGAATCCGCCGCGCAGAACGATAACGAGCAGAATGAAAAGAACGAGAATGACGCCTGCACCCGTCCATAAAATATTGTTGCATCCGTATCCGCCTGCCGGTCCATAACCGGCGCCCGCTACAGGATAGCCCACTGTACATACCTCCTGTGGTTGTTGAGTTGTTGTGATTGGGTTACTATCACACTTTTAATGTATGGTGCGGATAGGCAATTCGATTGGACGTTTGTACCGGTGCATATGCCTATGCACGCTTACGCAAGTGAGAAAGGCCATGCGCTGCATAGGCATCGGCCTTACGGTTCTGGTATCTGCCAGGGAGTCGTTGGAGGGCCGATAATAATGTCAAGTTATTGTCACGAATTTGTCCGTTTTTTCCAAATGGCTCTGCTGGCAGTGCGGCGCGGATTCCCTTATAATGCGTATATAGACTTTCACTAAGGGAGTGTTTCGCTTGACACTGGTTGATGTCAGCAGCGTATCCACGGGCTTGTTTATTACGGGCGCCGTGTTCATTTTGCTCATTTTCTCACTGCTCAGCTTTGGTATTCTGCAGATGTTCCAGCAGCGCCGGCGGGTAGGCTGGTACAGCTTTGCGGGGGCTGTTGTAAGCAGCGCTGCATTTTGGCTAATACTCGATCAATGGTTCGTTTGAAGCCCGAATAAGGCATGAACGCACAAGCCGTCCGACGTCACCACCGGTGAGGAACGGGCGGTTTTTATTTTCCTCCCGGTTCTGTATTCAAAAAATGAGGACGAGGTTAAAAATAGTCAATAATCCAAGTTGCCATTACATAGTATGGAGTATAAGATAATCACAAGAGAGAATATTCAGAACATTTGGTCAATAAGAAACGAGGGAGGGATTGCCGTGAACAAGAGCCATGAGGTGGAGTACTGCAACTTGGAACTGCGTTTCGACCGCCGGCAAATCCAAAATCTGATTCGGGATTTGATACAAGAGGGGTACTCGCTCTATTGGAGTGAAACGGATGTTTATTTTCTCATCTCCGTCCGCAGCGGGCGAAAGCTCGTCAAGCTCAGGTTCCAGCGTGTTCGCAGCCGTTATAAGATGGTTGGCGATTATATCATTAAGGACGAGAAACTGTCGGAGCTCATCGAGAAGCTGATTAATGATTCACGCGGGCATGCGGTCGTCAAACGGTTCAGGGACCGTCAGATTGTTATTGAAAGCATCATGTTTGGCGAGATCATACGACTGGTGGAGGTGTCCGGTATGGAACATCGGATTATTTATCAGAAGAAGCCATTTGTTACGTTAGAGGAAGTGATCCAGGCGTTTCAATCCAAACGTGCGGAGGAGCGTGCGGCGGTACTGCGTTATGAGTTGGATTACGAGCTTTCGGTTCTGTACGAAGCCATACAGGAGGGGCGCGAGGAGGATGCATCGTCGTCCACGGAACGTCTTAATCAGCTGAGAATTGAGATGATACAGCTTGAGTTGTAAGATTTCCACCGTAATAAATCAAAATTGATGAGCTTCCGGGTAACATAGGCCTGGGAGCTCATTTGTTTTCTCTCCGGATTTCTCTCAGCCCTCATATCGTCATGTTCGAAACGTAACAATATATTATGATCAAGATGCAAGGGGTTGAAGTCTAGTTGAAGTACAGGTAAAGTATAGCCAAACCTAGCTAGGTATTTCCCGCAATGCGGTTTGGCGGGTGCTGCAGGCACTGCCGGAGGCTTGACGGGATCGTGCTCCTAGAGCAAAGCAATCATTCTGTAGAATGGAATTATTCGGAGGAGTGTATCGATTCGGATGAGCGGGAACTCAAACAGTGGCGGCCGTAAAATCATCATAGCCGTCGATATTGGCACGACGAGCGTCAAAGTGCTGGCAGCAGATGCCGGTATCCTCAAAGGAAGCGGGGACATGACAGCGGTGATCGCGAAGGCGGCGGTGGAATATCCGCTGAACGAACCGTATCCGGGGCGTTTCGAGCAGGATCCGGATCGCATAGCCGATGCCGTAGAATCTTCTGTACGAGCTCTGCTGAAGCAGGATGCCGTCTCTGTGGATGAAATCATCGGCGTATCGTTCAGCTCAGCAATGCACAGCTTAATGGCCGTCGACGCGGATGGCGTGCCGCTTACTGCACTCATTACATGGGCCGACTTGCGTGCGGCGTCATATGCCGGTGCTCTTCGATCCGGCGGACAGGCTGCAGAAATTGCAAGACGGACCGGCGTGCCTGTCCACGCGATGACTCCCCTGTGCAAATTAATGTGGCTTCGCGATCATGAGCCCGTTACGTTTCAAGCTGCGCATGCTTTTATCGGGGTGAAGGAATACGTCCTCTACCGCTGGTTTGGCGGCTCCTATATCATGGATGAATCCGTTGCCGGTGGAACCGGATTATATAATTTGCTGGAGGGCGACTGGGACAGCGAGGCTCTTGCGCTTGCAGGCATTGATGCGGGAAGGCTTCCGCGCCTTGCGGCATCGACACATGTGCTGAAGGGCATGCGGCAAGAGACAGCCGATGCGCTTGGTTTGCCTGCCGATATTCCGGTTGTCGTCGGCGCGGCGGACGGCGTGCTGGCTAATCTCGGAGCAGGCGCGGTGGAAGAAGGCGTCGCGGCCGTAACGGTCGGTACGAGCGGCGCTGTGCGCATCGGGCTGGACCGCCCCGCTGCGGATGAGAAGGGACGATTATTCTGTTACAAGCTCGCGGACGGATTATGGTTCTCGGGAGGACCGGTCAACAGCGGAGGCGTTGTGCTTCGGTGGCTGCGCGACAAGCTAGTACCCGCCGATGCGCAAGATGCGGCGGGCAGCGGGGTTGATCCCTACGAGCGGATTGTTGCGCTCGCGATGGAAACGAAGCCTGGAGCGGACGGCCTATTGTGCCTGGCGCATCTCGCGGGAGAGCGGGCGCCGCACTGGGACGAAGACGCGCGGGGCGTCTTCTTCGGCCTGTCGCTCGGACACGACAGGCGGCATCTTCTCCGCGCCGGCCTCGAGGGCATCGTCCTCGGGCTGCGCGCGGTGGCGGAAGCGGTCGCCGCAACTGCGGGCGGGCCGCTCCGCGAGATTCGCGCCTCCGGCGGCTTCGCCCGCTCCGCGGCGCTGCGCCAGCTGATGGCCGATATATTCGGGTGTCCGGTGACCTTGGCGGACACCGAGGAAGCCTCGGCCATCGGAGCTGCCATGCTTGCCCTGCTGGCGCTGGGCGAAGCGGGCAGCCTGCGCGGGCTCGCGTCGGCCGTGCAGACCGCCGACCGGCGTGAGCCGCAGCGTGAGGCGGCCGATGTCTACGACCGCCTCTATCCGGTCTACCGCTCGCTGTACGATGCGCTCGCGCCGGCATTCGCGGACATCGCCGCCTATCAACGCGGCCTCGTCCGCAGCGATGCGTGATCGCTTGCCCGCCGGTCAGTCCGCAGCCATGCACCAAGATCGGGGAGGCCGCAGCGCAGGGATTAAGGGGTCGTTCGGCCCAAAATTCACATTTTTCTCAGGCATGGTTTTCATTCCCGATCAAAAAGAGTAAAATAGGGGTATTGTAGACTATAACGATATGATAAAGGATGGAAGAAACCAGATGTCGAAACAACAAATCGGTGTAATCGGACTTGCCGTCATGGGGAAAAACCTGGCGCTCAACATTGAAAGCAAAGGGTTTACCGTTTCGGTGTATAACCGCTCCCGCGAAAAAACAGATGATCTTATCTCGGAATCCGCAGGCAAGAACCTGGTGGGTACGTATTCTATTGAAGAATTCGTCAGCTCCCTTGAGGTTCCCCGCAAAATTCTGATTATGGTACAAGCCGGCCAGGGGACGGATGCTACAATCGACGCGCTCGTTCCGCATCTGAGCCAAGGCGATATTATTATTGACGGCGGCAACGCTTATTTCCCTGATACGCAGCGCCGCAGCAAGGATCTGGAATCGAAAGGCTTTCGTTTCATCGGCACCGGCGTTTCCGGCGGTGAAGAAGGCGCGCTGAAAGGACCGTCCATCATGCCGGGCGGCCAACAATCCGCGTATGAGCTGGTAGAACCGATCCTGACCGCGATCTCCGCCAAAGTAAACGGCGACCCTTGCTGCACATACATCGGTCCGGACGGCGCAGGCCACTACGTGAAGATGGTCCACAACGGAATCGAATACGGCGATATGCAGCTGATCTGCGAAGCGTACGACCTGCTCAAGCGCGTGCTTGGCGTAAGTACAGAAGAGCTGCAATCGATCTTCTCGGAATGGAACAAAGGGGAGCTGGACAGCTACCTGATCGAAATTACGGCGGATATTTTCTCGAAATACGATCCGGATACCAACCAGCCGATGGTTGACGTCATTCTCGATTCCGCCGGACAGAAGGGCACAGGCAAATGGACAAGCCAGAGCGCGCTTGATCTGGGCGTTCCCCTGTCGATTATTACGGAATCGGTATTCTCGCGCTTCCTGTCGGCACTCAAAGAAGAGCGCACAGCGGCCAGCAAGCTGTTGAAAGGACCGCAGACGGCGCCGTTCCAAGGCGACAAAGCCGCTTTCATTGAAGCGGTCCGTAAAGCGTTGTTCGCCAGCAAGATTTGCTCGTATGCGCAAGGCTTTGCCCAAATGCGCGCCGCATCCGATGAATACGGCTGGAATCTGCGCTATGGCGACATCGCGATGATTTTCCGCGGCGGATGCATTATCCGCGCACGCTTCCTGCAGAACATCAAGGATGCATACGACCGCAACCCGGCTCTGCCGAATCTGCTTCTGGACTCTTACTTCCAAGAGATCGTGGAGTCGTACCAAGGCGCATGGCGCGAAGTCGTTGCGGCGGCAGTTACGCAGGGCATTCCAGTTCCGGCGTTTGCCAGCGCCCTGTCCTACTACGACAGCTACCGCACAGAGCGTCTGCCGGCTAACCTGCTGCAGGCTCAGCGCGATTACTTCGGCGCGCATACGTTCAAGCGCGTGGACAAGGAAGGAACATTCCACTTCAACTGGCTGCAATCGTAAGCGGCTAGTCCGAGGAATACTGCTTAAGCGCCAGCGATGCTTCACGCAGACAGCTGCGCAGGCGGTCCGTTTCGGGGCCGCCTCCGCCGCTCCGCTGTTTGATCATTATCATCGACGCTTCGGCGAAGCTTTGAAAGATGTGCAACAATCGTGGTTGAGGAAGGTTCGATAATTCGGACGCTTCGTCAGCCACTTTCTTTTTCACATACTCGAGCATCCAGACGACATCGTCTCGGCAAAGCGGATAATCGGGGGCAAGCATGCGGTTGAAGCGATCGACCGCCTGATGGGGATCCCGGTTCAAAGCCATATTCGGATCACGCCCTTCTATATAGCGTTTCTAATAAATACGCGTATTACATCTCTACGGCAAATCGAACTTTTTTATACCCGTCCCAATGTAATAATGGTATGATAGTGGCTGGCGAAACAGACGGGAAACTCGCATGATAAGTAGGTGCATAGAGCGATGAACGAGAAGAAGAGAAAGGCGCATATCGTGCTGGTCGGCTTTATGGGGACCGGCAAATCGACGGTCTGCCAGCTGCTTGCTAAGCGGCTGGGATATGATGCCGTGGATATGGATGCGGAGATCGAGCGGCGGGAAGGACGCCGCATCAAGGATATCTTTGCCGAAGAAGGCGAAGCGGCTTTCCGCAAGGCGGAGACCGAGGCTTTGTTCGAAATCTTGGCGCGTCCGGATGTCCAGATCGTTGCAACCGGCGGCGGGGCTGTACTGGCGGAGCATAACTGTGAAGCCATGCTTAAAGACGGGTATGTCATTGCATTGACAGCGGATGCAGCCCACATCATCGCAAGGGTCGCTAACGATACGGCGCGGCCGCTGCTGCAGGGGAATGCAGCAGCGGCCGTAAACAGGCTGCTGCATGAGCGCAAGCGTGCCTACGATTTCGCACATTTAACCATCGATACAACCGATCTGACTCCTCAGCAAGTCGCCGATCGAATCGGGGAAGGCTGGCTGCAGCTCGGATGAGAACTGCCGTTTCGGTCGCGTTGCTAGGAGCGCTTGGCGCTGCTGCCAGATATGGCGTGAACCTGCTGCTGCCGTATTCGTCTAGTTCTTCTTGGCCGTGGGCGACGTTCGTCTGCAATATAGCGGGCAGCTTCGTCCTGGGTGCGGTATTTGCGGCCTTCGCCCGTTCTGTGTTGAGCGAATTTTGGAGAGAGGCGGTTGGAACCGGCTTTATCGGGGCGTTTACAACCTTTTCATCCTTCAGCATGGAGACCGTTCAAATGCTTGAGCAGGGTCATCTTCTATCAGCAGTACTGTACGCTGCATCTAGTATGGCGATTGGCTTATTAGCCGTTCTTGCCGGCCAATATCTATTCACGCCGATCCGCAAGCCTGAAGAGGAAGGACAGTCGTCATGATTACCCTTTTCCTAATTGCTTTGGGCGGGGCAGTCGGTTCTGCTGTACGTTATGGGATCGGCAGGCTGGTTCAAAGCCGGGGTTATCGTCCATATATGGGTACGATGGTCATCAATGCGGCTGGGTCGCTATTGATCGGCATAGTGGCCGGCTTATACAGCCATAATCCGAAGCCGGCGCTATATTTTTTTATTGCTGTCGGATTGCTGGGCGGCTTCACCACCTTCTCCACCTTCATGGTACAGCTGGTAACGCTGGCAAGGCAGCGTTCCTACGGCGAAGCAATTCGATACGGTATTGGTTCTTTGGCCGCGGGCTTCGCATTGACTTCTCTGGGCTATGCATTCGTTTGGCATATGCTGAACTGAGAGTGAACCAGTAATGAAGCTTTCCGGGAATAGTATACATAGAATATCGACAATAAAGGAGTACGACGAAACCATGGATGTTATTGTGACACCAACGCCTAAGCTGCAGGGCGAAATTCAAGCCCTCTCCTCCAAAAACTACACGACCCGCTACTTGCTGGTGGCGGCGTTAGCGGAAGGGACAAGCACGATTTATTACCCCGCCCACAGCGAGGATAGCGATGCAATGCGCCGTTGTATCCGGGATCTGGGCGCCGTTATCGAAGAAGATAACGAGAAGATCGTCATTACCGGCTTCGGCCGCAGCCCGAAGGATGTCAAGCAGCTGGATGTCGGCAATGCCGGTGCCGTGCTTCGCTTTCTGATGGCAATCGCGGCGCTTTGTCCGGAGGTGACCTTCATTAACCGTTACCCGGATTCGCTCGGTAAGCGCCCGCACGATGATCTTATAACCGCTCTTGGCCAGCTCGGAGTCGATGTCCAGCATAATGAGGGCAAGCTGCCGATCACGATCCGCGGCGGACAGCCTAAGGGAGGCAAGATTCAAGTTTCCGGCGCTGTCAGCTCCCAATTCTTGAGCGCGCTGCTGTTTCTGACGCCGCTGCTGGAAGAGGACAGCGAGATCGAGGTCCTCCATGATTTGAAATCGAAGGTTGTTGTCGGTCAAACCTTGGAGGTGCTGGCTCAAGCCGGCATCGTGATCGAGGCGAGTGAAGATCTTATGCATTATCGTGTGCAAGGCGGCCAACGATATGCAGCGAAGGATTACATCGTTCAGGGCGATTATCCGGGATCGGCTGCCGTCCTTGCTGCCGCTGCGGTTACGCAATCCGATGTCACCATTCATCGTCTGGAAGAGAACAGCAAGCAGGGTGAACGGGCCATCATCGATGTACTTAAGGCGATGGAGGTTCCGCTTACGCACGAGAATGGCGTCGTACACGTGCAAGGCAACGGCAAGCTCAAGGCGCTCGAATTTGACGGTGATAAGGCGACAGACGCTGTTCTTGCCATGGTGGCTGCAGCGGTATTTGCCGAAGGCACCTCGCGTTTCTATGATGTCGAGAACCTTCGCTATAAGGAATGTGACCGTATTACGGACTATTTGAACGAGCTGCGCAAGGCAGGTGCGAATGTGGAGGAACGGAGAAGCGAAATCATTGTTCACGGACGTCCCGAGGGCGTGGAAGGCGGAGTCGAAATTAACGCACACTACGACCATCGGGTCATTATGGCTCTCACGGTCGTCGGGCTGCGAGCCAAGCAGCCGCTGCGCATTCGCGATGCCCACCATGTCGCCAAATCGTATCCGATCTTCTTCGACCATCTGAAGGCGCTCGGTGCAAATGTGGAATGGGTAGATTAAGTGTAAACATATCTTTATGGGTTGGGGTATGATAATCAGGAGAGGATGTGTTCAAGAATGACTTTCCAAAATCCATCGCGTGACGAAATCAAACAGATCTTGGAACAAACGAATACGATAGCGGTAGTTGGCTTATCCGATAATCCGGAGCGAACCTCTTATATGGTATCGGAGGCGATGCAGGCCAAGGGGTACCGGATTATTCCGGTTAATCCCAATGCGGATGTCATTCTGGGAGAGAAATGCTATCCGTCCCTAAAAGACATCCCCCATCCTGTCGATTTGGTGAATGTGTTCCGCCGCAGCGAGCATACGCCTCCAATCGCAGAAGAGACGGTTGCTATCGGGGCTAAAGTGCTCTGGCTGCAGCTTGGCGTTCATAATGATGAAGCTGCAGCGATCGCACAGAAGGGCGGCGTCCAGATCATTATGGACCGGTGCATTAAGGTAGAGGATTCCATTCTTCTGCCTCAAGGAAAATCCAAATCCTAACGGACATAAATTCGTCTTGTCACTCCAACAATAAGTTAGGTTTCCGCAATGGCTCTTGCCGATTTGCGTAAAATCCAATAACGAATTTATCGAGGAGGACAAGACGTGTTTCAAAACAACCAGCAGATGTTTAACCAACAAGCCGGCAATCAATCGAATAAGTACCAGCCCGTAGGCTATGTCCAGTCCCAATATCAAGGCATTCCTAAATCAAGAGGCGGCATCTCCGCTCAGAATGCTGGGCCGGTTATTTCCCATGTTGGTTATACAGCTGCTCAATCTAATCAAAACTTGTCCCAGCAATCGCGTTCCGGCATGCAAGGAAGCGGGTTCGGCATGAATGCTTCTGTCGGTCCGGTAATCTCGCGTGTCGGTTATTCGAACGGCCAGGATTTCTATTCAAAGCAACAGCAACAGCCACAAATGCAAGCTTCGATGGCTCAACAACAGCCGCAAATGCAAGCTTCGATGGCTCAACAACAGCCGCAAATGCAAGCTTCGATGGCTCAACAACAGCCGCAAATGCAAGCTTCGATGGCACAACAACAACAACAGCCGATCATTTCGAAATTCGGCTTTACGGCTGCTCAGAATGCTTCCCGCAGCTCCGCTCAGATGGGACAGCAATCTTTCCAAGCCTCGAATTTCAGCTCGCAAGCACAATCGCAGTTCCATCCCGTCTACCAAGCGGCAGGACAGATTCAGCAGGCTGGTCCGGTCATCTCTCACGTTGGCGGTTATACGGCAGGCGGGCAATCCCAGTTCGGCCAGCGTTTCTAACAAACGAGGGCGGGCACAAAAGTGTATTCGTTTGTGGCGGCGGACCCCTGGGTCTGCCGTTTTTCTTTTGACAAAGAGTCTGCGAACGCTTACGATCAAATCACTGGCTGTAAACAGCCTCTTGCAGTGGATTTTTAGCAATTGATTCCTTGACGTGAGGATTACCCCGTTACAGCAGCAATATCGTCAGGAAGGAGGATTGTAGATGAATGTGATGGGGCAACTGCAGCAGCTGGGAAGGTCGCTTATGCTGCCTATGATCGTGCTTCCCGCAGCTGCAATATTTTTGAGCTTAAGCGGCTTGCCATGGGAGAGTTTCGGCATGCCGGGCATGCCGGGCCACCTGCAGACGGCCGGGTATGCGCTGTTCGCGTTTCTGCCGTATTTATTTGCCTTTGGCGTAGCAATGGGCATGACCGGCAATGCCATCTCAGCCGGATTAGCGGCATTGGCGGGGATGTTTATCTATACAAGCATTATCGGAGCCAGCCGGTACGAACTGGAACCAACCGTGCTTACCGGTGCGATGATTGGATATGTGACCAGTTTATTTAATGAGCGGTATAAGTCCATTAAGCTGCCCGAGTATATTCAATTTTTTGGCGGTCCGCGCTTCGTACCGTTGATCGTCAGTTTTTTTGCAGCCTTCTGGGGCATTCTGATGGTCGAAATAGCTCCTAATATTAGAGATCTCATGGTTGAGCTAGGCAATATCGTTTCATCCGGAGGCGGCTTTGGGGTCTTTCTCTTCGGATTCGTCCTGCGTATTCTCGTCGTTTTCGGCCTGCATCATCTCGTCTCCCACGTATTTTGGTTTCAGGTAGGTGGGTACGAGCTGTCGGACGGATCGATGGTATTCGGGGATTTGCCGCGTTTCTTCGCCGGTGATCCGACCGCCGGAGCATTCATGGCCGGCTTATATCCGACGATGATGTTTGCGCTGCCGGCCATCGCCTTTGCCATAATTCATGAGGCAAGGGAAGACTTAAAGCCCAAAATTCGCGTGACGTTTATGTCGGCGGCGCTCGCTTCCTTTTTAACGGGCGTCACGGAACCGATCGAGTTCGCTTTTCTTTTCGTCGCACCATATTTGTTCGTTGTCCATGCTCTGCTCTCGGGCGTTATCATGTGGATTACATATGAACTGGGCATCCGGCACGGTTTTTCCTTCTCCGCCGGCGCGATCGATTATTTGATTAACGAGCACTTGGCTACTCGAGGCTGGCTGCTGCTGCCAATCGGTATCGTATTCGGGATGATTTACTATTTTCTCTTCCGATGGGCAATCAGACGCTTCCGTATTCCGACGCCGGGCCGAGAGGAAGGATCCCAGCTTGACGAATGGGCGGGCGACATACCTTATCGGGCTCCGCTTATTCTGCAGGCGATTGGCGGCAAGGAGAACATACAGCAGATGGAAGCCTGCATTACGAGGCTTCGCCTGAAGGTAGCCAGCGATAAGCTGATCGATACGAACGCGCTCAAAAACTTGGGAGCGGCAGGCGTCATTCGTTTGGGCGGCGGCAACGTGCAAATCGTTTTCGGCACCTATTCGGAGCTTATCCGGGAAGAGATGGACAAGGCGATACGCCGCGATTTGTCCCGAGTTCTGTTCAGTTCCCCTATGCAAGGGCGGATGATACCGCTTAGCGAAGTTCCGGATCCGATCTTCGCAGGGAAGCTAGTCGGCGATGGCGTCGCGTTCTTACCGGATAAAGGCGAGCTGGTATCGCCTGTGAACGGAAAGGTTGTCCATTTATATCCAACCTTGCATGCGATAGGGATTCGAACGCCTGAAGGACTTGACGTCCTGCTTCATATCGGCATCGATACGTCGCAGATGAAAGGAGCGGGTTTTACCGCGGTTGTAGAGGAAGGGGATCAGGTGAAGCCCGGTCAACTGCTGATCAGGTTCGACCTGCAGCGTGTCCGTGCCGGCTCTAAATCACTTGCAACACCGATGGTGATTACGAATTCCGATCGTGTCTCCTCTTGGAGCTTCGCGCCGTTCAAGAGCGTGAAACGAGGACAAGCGTCAGTCATGTCGGTTGTATTGAAAGAGAGAAGCAGTGGAGGGGATACAGAATGATTCATGGAATAGGAGCTTCTGCTGGTATTGCGATCGGTAAAGCGTTCGTACTGCCGAATTGGGAATGGGATTTACCGGAACAGAAAATCGACGTTGGAGATTTAGCCAGAGAGTTCGATCGGCTATATGAAGGAATCCGCACGTCCAAGAGTGAGATCGAGCAGATGAAAGACGAGCTTCGGGAAGTGGTCGGAACCGAAGAGAGCTACATCTTCGATGCGCACATTGCCATTTTGGAAGACCCCGTATTCATGAATGAAATTCAAGGGATTATCCAGCGCCAATATAAAGCCGCTGAAGTCGCGGTCAAGGAAGCCATCGATCATTTCGTAACGATGTTCGATCTGCTCGATGACGAATATATGAAAGAGCGCGCACTGGACATCAAAGACGTCGGCAACCGGCTGCTGAAGCATCTGCTAGGCGCGCCGGAAATTACGCTTCCCGCCGATACGCAGCCTTTCATTCTCGTTGCCAAGGAGCTGTCCCCATCGCAGCTCGCCCATCTAAACCCCAACCATGTGCTCGGCATTGCCACACTGGCAGGCAGCACGACTTCGCATTCCTCGATCATGGCGAGAGCGCTGGGCGTGCCGCTTGTCGTCGGTATTGAAGGCAAGCTGGATCATGTGATCCAAACGGGAGATATGCTTATCATCGATGGTGCCACTGGTATTGTGCATCTGGAACCGAACGATAAGCTCATCGACTATTATACCGAGCAGCAGCACCGCCAGAGAGAAGCCGGACAACGGCTTAAGGGAATCGCTCAAGTCCGCTCTGTGACGCCGGACGGCAAAGTAATCGAGCTGTCGGCCAATATAAGCTCCATCAAGGAGCTGGACGTTGCCCTCAGCAGCGGGACGAGCGGGGTAGGGCTGTTCCGGACCGAATTTCTCTATATGGACCGCAACCGTCTGCCGAAGGAAGAGGAACAGACCGACGTCTACCGGAACGTGGCGGAACAGCTCAGCGGAAGATCGCTTATTATTCGCACGCTCGATATCGGCGGGGATAAACATCTGGACTATTTCGAGCTTCCGGAAGAGGAGAATCCGTTTCTCGGCTATCGTGCCATACGCATTTGCCTGGACAAAACGGATCTGTTCAAAACGCAGCTAAGAGCCATACTGCGCACGAGTGCATATGGCGAAGTGAAAATCATGTATCCGCTCATATCGTCCGTCGAAGAGGTCCGAGGGGCCAATGCGCTGCTGGAGGAAGCCAAGCGCGAGCTGCAAGCGGAGGGCATCGCCTTCAATAACGACATTGAGGTCGGAATTATGATCGAGCTGCCAGCCGCAGTCATGATTGCGGATATGCTGGCGAAAGAAGTGGACTTCTTCAGTATCGGCACGAATGATCTGGTACAGTTCACGCTGGCCGTAGACCGGATGAACGATCAAATATCTCACCTCTATGAGCCTTATCATCCTGCTGTCCTGCGCATGCTGAAGATGACGGTGGAAGCAGCGAAGCGCAATGGAACGCATATTGGCGTCTGCGGAGAGCTGGCAGGAGATGTCCGGGCGCTGCCCATCTGGCTGGCACTCGACGTCGATGAGCTGAGTATGTCCGCACATGCGATTCTGCCTATAAAAGAACGGCTGCTTAGCCTAAGGCAGCAAGACAGCCGTTCATTGTTCGATGATTTAATGCAATGCCGGACAAGTGCGGAAATCCATGAGAGCTTGAATGCATTTCATCGGCAATTCGACATGGGTTCCGAGCAATAACGGACCACGCCGATCCGAATAGCAGGGACGTTCATTAACTGCGCAGTGCGTCCACGAATGCTTTGGCATATGGCGGCAAATCCGGAGGACGGCGTGCCGAGACGATATTGCCGTCCACAACGACAGCTTCGTCGTACCAAACTGCTCCTGCATTCTCCATATCATCGCGAATGCCTGGCGTTGACGTCACTTTGCGGCCTTGAAGAATCTTAGCCGAGATGAGCACCCATCCGGCATGGCAAATTTGACCGATCGGTTTACGTGCCTCGTCCATTTCTTGCACGAGCCGAAGCACTTGAGGATAGCGTCGAAGCTTGTCCGGCGCCCATCCTCCCGGTACGAGCAAACCGTCGATCCGGCTGCCGTCCATCTCGTCGAAGGATAGATCCGCCTTGGCGGGTACGCCGTATTTGCCAATATGCGTGCGGCCTTTCTCCGGTCCCGCGAAGAGCACGACAGCGCCTTCCTCGCGTACGCGATATACCGGATACCATAATTCCAAATCTTCGAATTCGTCATCGAGCAGGCAAATAATTGTTTTTCCTTGTAAGGTCATGAGAACATCCTTTCCGAATAGTCTGCCGCGGTTAAGGGGCATTCCTATTCATTCCTAAATTATTCATTCTCATTAATTGTAACGGAGGGCAACCATTGAAGCAAACCGAGTACGCTGCTGCATCAAAGACAAGTCGCATCAAGCGGGGCTGGCTTCGATTCCTTCCCGCTGTTGCCTGGATGGCTGTTATATTCGCTTTCTCCTCGCGAACGGGCGACGAGCTTGGTACCGTTCTGCCTTGGTTTCAGAAGCTATTTCCATTCATGACCAGCTTTGACTGGGGGCACTTTGTTTCGTACTTTGTCCTCGGGCTGACGTTTGATTATGCGTTCGGCAAAAGCTCCGACCGCTTAACGGTGAAGATTCTTATTGTTTTCCTTTGTACACTGTATGGCGTTTCCGATGAATATCATCAATCTTTCGTGGGCGGCCGCTCGCCGGATATCTATGATGTGCGCAACGATGCTATTGGAGCTTCCATTGCGGTGATCTTGACCGCAATTCCTTTCATTCGGACACGCTGGCGAAAAATTGCATCATAAAGCGAAATCATGCAAAAATTACAATGCCGCTTCTAGGAGGACTTTAAGCGAAATAGGTCGAATACTTTATCGTCAAGCACTGTTTTTCCGTTATCGGAAATCATGCTTTTGTCACGAGAAGGAGTGGACCAATTTGCAAAAGCGTTGTCCTTGCGGCGATGTGATGCCGATGAAGCTGCGAACCGTCATTTATTCCGGCAAGGTAGAGATTGATAATGTGCCGATTTATTCTTGCCAGAGTTGCAACCGCAGCGAGGTATTTCCGGAGGTTAAGCCCGACCTGACCGGATTGATCGGAAAACTGGGCTCGCAACCCGTAAAACAGACTTATTTGTTTAACGAGTGGAATGAATGGGCAGATTTGTTAGTAGAGGCTTATCATGACCGACGAAGCACGGATCCGGCAGTCGTGAAATCCATGATTCAAGACCGGATCAATATGCTTCTTGATTTGTATACGATGGCGCGATCGACCCAGGATGAGGTATGGGTTGCTGACATACATAAGCGGCTCGTTCAATTAAGCCGGAGCGTGGTGTAACCGGATGTTCCCGAACATAACACCGATCGGGTGTCAAGATGTAAAGGACGTTCTAATAATGGAGTGAGGTCATGGAACAGATTCGCAATCTGATGACGTTAGACCAGTGGGAAGAAGCTTATGCCTCATCGCAAGACAGGCCGCTGCTCATCTTCAAACACAGCACGCATTGTCCAACGAGCGCCGGCGCATTCGAGGAATTGTCGAATTGGGTCGAGGATGCGGAGCAGTCGGCATTGAATTGCGTTCTCGTCCTCGTTGTAGAGAACCGGGTGGTGTCAGAAGCCATTTCTGCGAAATTATCGCTGAAACATGAGTCGCCTCAGACGATTTTGGTGGAGAACGGAAAAGTGGTTTGGCATGCTTCGCATTGGCGCATAACGTACTCGACATTAGACGAACATCTCGGGCATCATTGCGAAAAGTAATATTTTGTCGTATCATTACGATAAAGTAATGCGGAGCGAGACCTGAAAATTTGAGTTAATGGAGAGAAGGACCGTGACGGTAACTATTTATGATGTAGCAAGAGAAGCAGGCGTTTCGATGGCAACGGTTTCCAGGGTCGTGAATAATAACCCGAACGTGAAGCCTCAAACGCGGAAGAAAGTATTCGAAGCGATCGAACGACTGGGCTATCGTCCCAATGCCGTCGCGCGTGGTTTAGCGAGCAAGAAAACAACGACCGTTGGCGTCGTAATTCCTGATATTTCGAATGCGATCTTCGCCGAAGTCGCACGGGGTATCGAAGATATCGCAAACATGTACCACTATAATATTATTCTGTGTAACGCGGACAAGAAGAAGGACAAAGAAATCCGCGTCATCAACACGCTGCTGGAGAAACAGGTAGACGGGCTATTGTTCATGGGCGGAACGGTAACGGAAGAGCATGCGCAAGCTTTCAAAACAGCTAACGTTCCGATTGTGCTCTGTGCAACGACGGATGAGAACGGCGCTATCCCTTCGGTCGATATCGACCACGAAGCGGCTGCATTCGATGCCGTTCAGCTCCTGATCAAGCAAGGACATACCTCGATCGGAATGATTAGCGGAACGCTTCAGGATCCGGCTAACGGCTACGCCCGCTTCCAAGGGTATAAGCGTGCGCTGCAATCGGCAGGTATCCCGTATGACGAGGAGCTTGTACGCATCGGCAATTACCGGTATGAATCCGGCGTAGATGCGATGAAGTACTTCCTGGAGCTGCCTAAGCGCCCAACGGCGGTATTCTCGGCAACGGATGAGAT
Source organism: Paenibacillus spongiae (assembly GCF_024734895.1). NCBI lineage: Bacteria > Bacillati > Bacillota > Bacilli > Caryophanales > Paenibacillaceae > Paenibacillus > Paenibacillus spongiae. Next base: position 4,594,104 of record NZ_CP091430.1, on the reverse strand, counting down.
GGCCATCGGCGCCATTCATTGCATTCAAGATTACGGCCTTAAAGTTCCGGAAGATATTTCGGTTATCAGCGTAGATAATAGCCGAATGGCTTCAATGGTGCGTCCGCAGCTTACTGCAGTGGCACAGCCGATGTATGATATCGGTGCGGTCTCCATGCGTCTACTGACGAAACTAATGAAGAAGGAAACGGTCGAACATGCGAAGGTCGTACTTCCGCACGAGGTCGTAACACGCCAATCGGTGGGCAATAAATAATGGCATCGACGTACAACAAGATTGGTATCATCGGTGCGATGGCAGAAGAGATTGACCTGCTCCATAAGCATGTTCAGACGTCGGTATCGTTCGAGAAGGCGGGCATTACGTATGTAGAAGGAACCCTTCACGGGCGTCCGGTTATTTTCTGCAAATCCGGCGTCGGCAAAGTGAACGCGGCGGTTTGTACGCAGCTGATGATTGATGCGGGTGTAGACTGCGTGCTGTTCACAGGCGTGGCAGGCGCAGTAGATCCATCCTTGAATATTGGGGATATCGTCGTTTCGACGACATGCCTTCAGCATGATATGGACTGTACCCCGCTCGGCTTTGCCCGCGGACAAGTTCCGTATCAGGACGTATGGGAATATGAAGCGGATTCCCGTCTAATCGAGCTTGCGCTTGATGCTTGCGATCGGTTGTTTCCCGGGCGGAGCGTACGGGGCAAGGTGCTGTCCGGAGACCAGTTCGTCGCTTCCCGCGAAGCGGTTCGGCTCCTTCATGAAGAGTTGAACGGAGCATGTACGGAAATGGAAGGCGCCGCTCTTGCGCAGGTTTGCGCTATGAACGATACGCCGTTCGTCGTCATTCGCGCGATGTCGGACAAAGCGGACGGTTCCGCGCATGTTAACTTCTCCGAATTTACGGTTGAAGCGGCAGTAAATTCACATCGTATCATTGACGATATGATTCAGCGAATGTAAGATCCTGTTTAATTAGGCTATCTCCAAACAGCCAGCGTTCCTCGCGGACAAGGCTGAAGGGGATAGCCTTTCTTGTGCTTAATGCTCTTGGATGGCCAGATTCGTCGTCTGTCTGTTCTTCTCTTCGATTTCATTGCGCCTTGGCATCGCCGGCCAAGTTGACGTATCGTCGAGCCAATATTCGGGAAGCTCGTCCGGACTCAGTCCGCTCCAATGCGATCTCCACGTTTGGGGCAGCGGTTCGTTAGCGCCTGCTTCAGCGAGCTTAGCCGCCAAGGGATGGTCTGTCATCTCAAGCCAGACCAGCGCCCAGGCGCGCGGAACGACCCGCCACATGTCATAGCCTCCGCCGCCGACGGCAACCCAACGGCCGCCTGCGTGCTTATGGGCAAGCCGATGTATGATGGCCGGCATGGCTTGATAGATCCTCATGCTGCAATAGGTATGAGACAGCGGATCGAATGCATGCGCATCACAGCCATGCTGGCTGACGATGATGTCCGGTTTGAACGCAGCCGTTATTTTCTCGATCGAGGTCTGAAAGCTTTCCAGCCATGAGTCGTCCTCGGTGTACGGCTCTACGGGGACGTTGACCGCGGCTCCGCGTCCATGCTCATTGCCTCGTTCGTATACATAACCGGTCCCGGGAAACAGAAACTTGCCGGTTTCGTGAATGGAATACGTGCAGACGTCCGGGTCATTGTAAAAGGTCCACTGCACGCCGTCCCCGTGATGAACGTCTGTATCGATATAAAGCACCCGAGCCCCGTATCGCTTGCGGATATGTGAAATAGCGATAGCGGCGTCATTATAGACGCAGAAGCCCGAGCCGCGGTCAGGAAACGCGTGGTGAAGGCCTCCAGCCATGTGGTAAGCGTGCAGAGCCTGTCCGGACATAACCAGGTCCGCCGCACATACAGAGCCGCTTACAACGGCCATAGCGGCCTCGTGCATGCCCGGGAAGAAAGGAGTATCCTCGGAGCGCAGTCCATAACGCTCCGCCTGGATCACCCATTCCGGGTCCGGACGGTCGGCGCTTAACTGTTTAACCGCTTTCATATAGTCGTCACGGTGGACGAGTGCGAGCATGCTTTCATCCGCCGGCTCGGGTTCGATACGATCGGCTGCATCCAGCGCGCCCGCGGACTCGAGCAAATCGAGCGTCAGCGTCAGCCTGTGCGGATGAAAGGGATGGTCAACATTGAATTGATACCGGGCAGTTCCCGGATGATGGATAAATACGGCATTAGCCGTCATCGGTCCTCATCGTCCTTCCTCACTAGTACATGAATCGTTGTCTGAATCGTACGCGGTCAAACTGCTCGACAGACGACAGCGGCACGTGCTTGCCAATGCGCACCATTAAGCAGTTAGCGGGATGTGCGCAGATCTCGGGATCGTCTGTCGCAAACCAAACCATGCCGACGGACTGCATCAATTTCTCCATCATGGACCGGTATTCCCATACGTTCATCTTGGTGCCTTCCAAATCCCAATGCCAATAATATTCCGTTGTATACACGATCGCATTCTCCAGCTGATCGCCGGCAAATGCAGTGCGAATCATTCGTTTGCCAAGTCCCAGCGACCGGTAGCTGTCCGCTACTTCTATCGCGCCGAGCTCGATTAAATCGTCCATACCGCCTTCAGACCAGGTCTCCAGCTCGTCCGGATAGTGAAACGTGACATAGCCCACGATCGTCTCTCCGTCCCGTGCTGCAATGATGCGCCCTTCCTCGAGCTCTGCGATCTCGATAAGCGCTTTATGCTGCTCAGCCGGCCTGCGAAAAGCGTCCAGATCCGGATGGAGAGCAAGGCGTGACAGGGCATCCGGAGGAATCGGTCCTTCGATGATGATTTCCCGGCCGTCGTAAGGCAGACGTTCTGCATGCATGATTTTGCGATGTTCCAAGGTCCATGACTCCTTTCGAGGTCTATATTACTTATAGCATTAAAGTGGCTCTATGAAAAGGAATGGATGAAAAGCGGTTAGCTATGATATAATATGTAAGCGTATTCGCTATATATGGTTTATTGCTCCGTGCATGGCCGAGATTTCGCTTGCAGGGGCCAGTAGAGATTGTACATTGGGTAGGAGGATGATGATTATTATGGAAAATATGAATCAAGAACGGTTACCGGCAACGGCTACCGGCTCCAACATGACGAACTACGAAGAAGCGTATAATCAGTTTGACCTCGCTCAGATCGAGCAGCACTTTTCTTGGCATGCAACGGGAAAGGTTAACATGGCTTATGAAGCCATCGACCGTCATGTAGAACAAGGGCGCGGCGATAAAATTGCGCTTTACTATAGTGATAACCAGCGTGACGAATCATACACCTTCGAGCAGATCTCCAAACAATCGAATCGGTTTGCCAATGTACTGCGCAATCGCGGCATCGGGAAGGGCGATCGCGTATTTATTTTTATGCCGCGGACGCCAGAGCTTTATTTCAGCCTTCTCGGCATCGTCAAGGTCGGCGCTATTGTCGGCCCGCTATTCGAAGCATTCATGGAAACGGCCGTCAAGGACCGTCTGCAGGACAGCGGAGCGGTGGCGATCGTAACGACACCGGCACTTCTGCCCCGTATTCTGCGGAGCGAGCTTCCTGAATTGAAGCATATTTTTGTTGTTGGCGACGATGTGCCTCAAGAGGAAGGCATCATCGATTTCAAGGCCGAGATGGAGAGTGTCTCGGATGAAGCCGAGATCGAGTGGCTAGGCCGCGAGGATGGACTGATTATTCACTATACGTCAGGTTCTACCGGCAAGCCTAAAGGTGTCTTCCACGTTCAGAATGCCATGATCCAGCATTACTATACAGGTCGCGTCGTGCTTGACCTGCAGCCTGACGATATCTACTGGTGTACGGCCGATCCAGGATGGGTAACGGGCACCTCGTACGGCATTTTTGCGCCTTGGTTGAATGGGGCTACCAACGTGATCCGCGGCGGCCGGTTTAGCCCTCAGGACTGGTACAATACGCTGCAGAAGTATCGCGTGACGGTCTGGTACAGCGCACCGACAGCCTTCAGGATGTTGATGGGCGCAGGCGACGATGTCGTCAATCAATACGATCTAACCAGCTTGCGGCATGTTCTAAGCGTAGGCGAGCCGCTTAATCCCGAAGTCGTTCGTTGGGGACAGAAAGTGTATAACCAGCGTATTCATGACACATGGTGGATGACGGAGACCGGCGGTCAATTGATCTGTAACTACCCATGTATGGAAATCAAGCCGGGTTCGATGGGGCGTCCCGTACCTGGCGTTCAAGCGACTATTCTTGACGATGCGGGCAACGAGCTTCCCCCATATCGGATGGGCAACTTGGCGATCAAGACGCCGTGGCCGTCCATGATGAGAACCATATGGAATAATCCGGCTAAATACGAAGAGTACTTCGTTATTCCAGGATGGTATATTTCCGGGGATTCGGCTTATAAGGACGAGGAAGGCTACTTCTGGTTCCAGGGCCGCATCGATGATGTCATCAACACCGCCGGCGAACGTGTAGGTCCTTTCGAGGTTGAGAGCAAGCTGGTCGAGCATCCGGCTGTCGCAGAAGCGGGTGTAATCGGGAAGCCCGATCCGATGCGGGGCGAAATCATTAAAGCTTTCGTGGCACTTCGTGAAGGATACACGCCTTCGGACGAGTTGAAAGCCGACATCACGCAATTCGTTAAGGTCGGACTGTCAGCCCATGCCGCTCCTCGCGAGATCGAATTTAAAGATAAGCTGCCTAAGACGCGCAGCGGCAAAATTATGCGCCGTGTTCTGAAGGCATGGGAGCTTAACCTGCCGACAGGGGATCTTTCAACAATCGAAGATTAGTATTTGTTTCGGTAACAGAGCCAACAGGAGCCTCTCCGGTTGGCTCTTAATTCTGTTTAAGAGAAATAAATAAAGGCTTCTGCCCATTTGGTTTCGCGCTAAGCTGCAGCGTGCGTACCGAAGGGCAGAAGCCTTATTTTATTTCAATTCAATTGTGGCGGAGGAACGGGATTCACCGAATTCGTTCACAGCCGTAACGCGGAAGAAACCGCTCGTTATTGGCGATACGTAATCGAACCGGGCCTCTTGCGTTGTTCCCAATAGCTTGAATTTACCTTTGCTTCCTTCACTGTAATAGACCTGATAGCCTGTTACCAGTTCAGAAGCGGCGTTAGCCGTCCAGGATACGCGGATCCCGATGTCGGTACGCTCGGCTGTCACTCCGACTGGAGCAACGGGAGCAGTGGCGCTTACCGCACCGTTATCGCCAGGAGGGGTCGCCGCTCCGTTATCTCCCGAATTTCCAGGCGTCGCATCAGGTCCGGACGGATCCGGCGAAACCATTCTGCCGCTTGATGAGACAATTGCGCTTGGGGCCGATTCACGACCGCCGACATCGACCGCTGTTACATAATAGGTGTACGTGATACCGCCGTTCGTATAGTTGACGAAGCGTGTGTCCTCGCCGGTCAGGACCGGAGAGCCTACATTGGCGTAACCCGATTGATTCAATGAACGATATAAGCGATAACCGACGACATCTTTCTCAGGTGATGACGAGAAGGAGATGCGGTATGCGCTCTGACCGCTTACAGGCTCTATCCGGACGTTGGAAGGTGCCGAAGGCGCCCTGCCATCATCGACGCGGGGGTCGGTCTTGGATGGTGCATCCTTAGAAGCGTCTCTTGGCAAATAGAAGCTGAGCGGCCGTCTGCTCTTGGCAGACATTGAAGACTGTGCTTTCTCGATTTCCTGCATAAGCACATCCAGAGGCTTCTCCCGCTTGATCACGATCTGCTCGCGTACCATATCGGAAGGTGTCGTTGGCTTCGGAATGTAATTGACGCCGTTATAAGGGATGTATGCCATCTTAGCTAACGCGTCGTCGCGTTCCTTCGGCAAGAAGTCCTTGTTGAAAATATCGGTAACCAGCTTGCCCATCTCCCGGGTCAGATCGGTAGGAAGCTTGCCGCTGACGCTGGACACCGTTGCTTTGACAATTCCTTCCGGCTTGGCAAACTCCTTGGTAGGGAACAGCTCAGGCCTCTCAGCGGTTGCTTTGTTCATAATAAGCGTCCAAATATTCCGGGCACGAGTACGGCCATCCTTGGATAATGTATGCGCCTGTTTCTCATAGCCAGCCCATACGCCTAATGTTATATCAGGCGAGTAACCCATGAACCAGACGTCGCCATAGCTGGATGTCGAGCCGGTTTTGCCGACGATAGGGATCTTGCCATAGTTCTTGAATCTCGATGTCAAGGCATGGGCGGTACCGCTCGGATCGGAAATGACGGTCCGCAGCATATCCGTCATCAGATATGCGGTCCGCTCAGAAAAGACGCGAAGCGGCCTGTTCTCATGCTGATAAACGACGTTTCCTTTGGAATCGGTAATTTTACTGATCATGTAGGCATCATTCATAATGCCCTTATTGGCGATCGCGCCGTATGCGTTCGTTAGCTCTTCGACCGTGACGCCGATGCTCAAGCCGCCGATTACGCCGGTTTGAGCATATTCGTCCTCTGGTTTAATGGTGGTGATTCCAAGCTTCCGCGAGAATTTCCAAGCCTCCGAAATCGTAACTTTGTCGTTGTACAACTTGAGCGCCGGCATGTTGAGCGACCGGTTCAACGCTTCCCGGGCAGTGACAAGACCATAGTATTTGTTAGTGGAGTTCTTCGGAATATGGAAGCCCTTCTGACCGTCCTTCAGAACCATCGTCGTGTCGTCCAGGATGCTTCCCGGCTGCACAAGACCTTTCTCAAGTGCCGGCAGATAAGCCGCGATCGGCTTCATCGTCGAGCCAGGCTGGCGGGTCATCTGCGTGGCATGGTTCATCTGCTCCAGATAGAAGTCCCGTCCTTCCAGCATGCCTATGATCGCGCCGGTCTTGTGATCAAGCATAATGGCACCGATCTGCTCCACGCCTTTTTCCTTGCTGTCGGGCGTAAAATTCTCGGGATTCGATCCAATTTCCTGCATCATGTTGTAAATTCTCTTATCAATGGTCGTGTGGATTCGATATCCGCCGCGAAGCAGCTCTTCACGCGCTTCTGCAAGCTTGGCGGAATTCTCCTTGTTGCGCACTTCGGGAAGCGTCATGTTCGGATATTTCTGCAAGACCAGAATTTCCGCCGCCTGCCGCTCTGCTTCCAGCATCAAGAACGGGAAGGTGGAATAGGCTTTCTGCACCGGCTTGGCGAGAGTTGCCCGGATATCGAATTTGATGGCTTCGTCGTACTGTGCAGGCGTGATGCGGTTCGTCTCCAGCATGCGGCCAAGAACAGTCTTCTGCCGGTCCATTGCAAGCTGGAAGCCCTTCTCGTTAAATTTGCCCTTGCTGGTGAAAGCCGTATACGCGGAAGGACGCTGCGGCAATCCTGCCAAATAAGCAGCTTGGGCGATATGAAGCTTGTTCAAATCGGTGATGTTGAAGATGCCTTTGGCTGCCGCCTTAATGCCATACAAGTTATATCCGTTCGCTCCGGTGCCGAATGGCACCTTGTTCAAATAGGCCGTTAAGATCTGATCTTTCGTTAAGAAACGTTCCAATCGCAAGGCCAAAAATATCTCTTTCACCTTACGGCTGTCGGTCTTGTCCAGGTTCAGAAATACGCGCCGGGCCAGCTGCTGCGTCAGCGTGCTGCCGCCGGTCTGGGTATCCTCGTTGAACAGCTTCTGCTTCACGGCACGGCCCAAGCCGTTAATGTCGACACCGATATGTTTGTCGAAGTTGTTGTCCTCCGTGGCCAATACGGCATCGATGACAAAATCGGGCAGATCCTCATATTCGATCAACCTGCGGTCTTCTTCCGTTCGGAGCTGACCCACCGGCGTAATGCCATCGTTAAAATAGACGAAACCGGTGATGGCGTTTTCATTCACTTTTGCTTCTATTTCCGCACTGGAACGAATCGGCTCGTCCTTGACGAAGGAGGCGACATAGCCGGTTACTATCCCTCCTGTCAACAAACCGATCAATAATCCGAAAATAAATAGCCATTTTACGGTTATGAGCGTCACAAGGCCAAATGTCCGCCATCGGCTGTATCCATTTGCGTTCTGCTCACGTTCTTCATCCATAAAGTTATACTCCTCCTCCGATTATCAGAGCTATTATAGCATAAATCGCCAAACGAAAGCAGGCATTACGGCTCAATTTTATGAAACGTGAAGACGGATTTGCCGCTGCCGACTGCCTTTCTCATGAACGTTGACATATCTTCAAGGTCTATGGTATAACGGATCAAAGCAATTATTCATATGTCGAAAAGCTAAGACAGGCATCAGTAAAACTGTCGATTGACGATTCCAGAGAGCCGGTGGTTGGTGCGAACCGGTACGCGCTGCAGTTTGAATTACCGCCTCGAGCTGAACGGACGAACGCTTAACCGGATGAACTTCCGTCTGAGCCAGTAGTCTGATTCCGGATTACAGTCCGTTACATAAATGAAGTGAGAGCTGCCTCCGCTTATCTGCTAATTTTTAACAATAACGGGCTGCTCTAACGAGGGTGGTACCGCGAGCAAATCCTTCTCGTCCCTTGAGGACGAAAGGATTTTTTTGTTTTCTATATAAGCTGAACCTTGGATTGGAACATCCATCATCGTACCTGCTATCTCTTGTAGTATTGGGCTCAACTTATATAAATAATTTAAGGAGTGGATTTTGTTATGGTGAAATTTGAGCAACTGACGCCGGAGCAGCAGCAGGAGGTCGAACGCCAATTGAGCGTAATCCGCCGCGGCGTAGTCGAGATCGTGCCAGAGGATGAGCTAAAAGAGAAAATTGCCAATTCCGTGGCTACGAACAAGCCATTGAATGTGAAGCTGGGACTCGATCCATCCGCACCGGATATTCATATCGGGCATACGGTTGTGCTGCATAAACTGCGTCAATTTCAAGAGCTTGGCCACCAAGTACAGCTAATTATCGGCGATTTTACGGGACGGATCGGAGATCCGACGGGCAAATCCGAAACCCGCAAGCAGCTGAGTGAAGAAGATGTGAAGCGGAATGCAGAGACGTACCAGACTCAAATATACAAGGTTTTGGATAAAGCCCGGACGAAGGTATACTACAATTCCCAGTGGCTGGGAGCGCTGAACTTTGCCGACGTCCTGACTTTGTCCGCCAAAGTCACCGTTGCGCGCATGCTGGAGAGGGATGACTTTAAGAAGAGATATGTATCCGGTTTGCCAATCGGCATTCACGAGTTCTTCTACCCGCTGATGCAGGGATATGACTCGGTAGCACTCGAGACCGATGTGGAGCTCGGCGGAACGGATCAAACCTTCAACTTGCTGATGGGGCGGGTGCTTCAGAAGGAATACGGCAAGTCGCCGCAGGTCGCCATCACGACACCGCTTATTGAAGGTCTGGATGGCGTGCAGAAGATGAGCAAAAGTTTGGGCAACTATATCGGCATCGATGAAGAGCCGAATCAAATTTATGGCAAGGCCATGTCGGTACCAGACGAGCTGATGGTGAAATACTACGAGCTTGCAACCGATTTGTCCAATGAGCAGCTGGAGGACCTTCGTCAAGGGCTTGCGAACGGCACGATGCATCCGCGCGATGCAAAAATGCAGCTGGCCCGCATCTTCGTAAGGATGTACCATGGCGAACAGGCAGCTGAAGAGGCGGAGCAGCACTTCATTACGGTGTTCCAGCAGCGTGCGCTGCCGGAGGATATCGAGGAAGCGGCCGTTCCGGCAGGGGAACTGGATAACGGACGGATTCGCATTGTGAAGCTGCTGACGCTTCTTGATCTGCAGTCTTCGGGAAGCGAAGCGAGACGCAGCATCCAGCAAGGAGCCGTCAAGATTAATGAAGAGAAATTCACCGATCCGAACGCGGAAGTCGTGCCGAATACCGGAGACGTCCTCCAGGTAGGCAAACGAAAGTTCGTTAAACTGAGGGTTGACGCGTAGTTGGCCATCGCTTGCTTGATCAATAAGCCAGGCAGTTGATGTCTGGCTTATTTTAGAGCGGCTGCGGTCCGTCCGCTCATGAGAACGATAATGAACGGGGCAGCAAGTTCAGTCGAGCGAAACTTTTTATTAGCTGGCTACGTATTAAATACCGGTACCGCTTCTAATATCTGGATAACGTTCGGAGGGGGAGGTGGCAATGGAAGCGTTATTTTGGTCTTGTTTGGTCGGAGGCGTTCTGTTCGCGGTCGTAAGCGTCATATTTGGGGATTGGCTAAGCATGGCTTTGGACGGCATGCTCGATTTTCTCTCCTTTGACGGTCATCATTGGCTGCAGCCTATGTCGATTGTCGGCGGCATTACCGTATTCGGTGGAACGGGTCTGCTGTTGCACCGCTACAGTCCGCTGGGCAGCGCTGCAATAATCGTCCTGTCCATCCTTATCGCAATCGCAGCCGCAATTCTCGTCTATTACCTCTACATCAGGCCGATGGAAAGAAGCGAGAACTCGACGGGCTATTCGATGAAGGAACTGACAGGGGCAATCGCAGAGGTTCTCGTGCCGGTGCCGATCGGAGGTTATGGCGAAGTCATGATCAAGGTAGGGGCAGGCCGAACCAATCATATTGCCGCAAGCTATGAAGGCGAGAATATCCCGGCAGGAACGCGTGTTGTCGTCGTGGATGTGAAGGATGGAGCGGTCATGGTGTCGAAGCTCGACATGTAAGATGAAAACGAGAGATCCGAGAGGAGAATGTCATTTTGGAATTGCCTGAGTACTTGTATATCCCTATTATAGTGGTGGGCGTGCTGATCGTACTAGGTTTGGCGTTCTGGGCAAGATACAAGACAGTAGGCCCGGACGAGGCCATGATTGTAACCGGTTCATTCTTGGGCAGCAAGAACGTCGATATTGATGAAACGGGAAGAAAGATAAAGATCGTACGCGGCGGCGGCGCCTTTATCCTTCCGGTCTTTCAGACCTCCGATTTCTTGTCGCTGCTCTCGCATAAGCTGGACGTCTCGACACCCGAAGTTTACACGGAACAGGGTGTTCCGGTCTTGGCGGATGGCGTCGCCATTATTAAAATCGGCGGGGCGGTCGAAGATGTGGCTACTGCGGCGGAGCAGTTTATGGGCAAGCCGACGGAAGCGCTTAAGAGCGAGGCCCAAGAAGTACTGGAAGGTCACCTGAGGGCTATTCTCGGGACGATGACCGTCGAGGAAGTATACCGCAACCGGGATAAATTCGCACAGGAAGTACAGGGCGTGGCAGCCAGAGATTTGAAGAAGATGGGGCTGCAGATCGTTTCGTTCACGATCAAGGACGTTCGTGACAAGCACGGTTATTTGGATGCACTGGGGAAACCGAGAATTGCCGCAGTCAAGCGGGATGCGGAAATTGCGGAAGCGGAAGCGATTCGGGATTCCAGGATTCAGAAAGCACGGGCCGAAGAGGAAGGCCAGAAGGCGGAGCTGCTGCGCGATACGAATATTGCGGAAGCATCCAAGGAAAACCAGTTGAAGGTTGCATCCTTCAAGAAGGATCAAGATATGGCGAAGGCCGAAGCGGACCAGGCGTATGCGATCCATGAAGCGCGCGCCAAGCAATCCGTGGTCGAGGAGCAGATGAAGGTGGAAATCGTCCGCAAGGAGCGGGAGATCGACCTGGAGACCAAAGAGATTCTTCGCCGCGAGAAGCAATATGATTCGGAAGTGAAGAAGAAGGCGGATGCCGACCGGTATGCCGTCGAGCAAGCCGCGGAAGCCGACAAAGCGAAGCGGCTTCGTGAAGCCGATGCGCTGCAGTACCGGATCGAAGCGGAGGCGAAAGGCCATGCGGAGCAGAAGCGGCTGGACGGTCTGGCTATGGCGGATGCCGAGCGGGCTAAAGGTACTGCGGAAGCGGAAGTCATCCGTCTTCGCGGCTTGGCTGAAGCGGAAGCGAAGGAAAAGTTGGCTGAAGCGTTCGAGAAGTTCGGCGAAGCCGCCGTTCTCGATATTATCGTTAAGATGCTGCCTGAGCTTGCCGGCAGAGTGGCTGAACCGATTAAGAATATCGACAAGCTGACTGTAGTCGATACCGGTCATGGAGAGGGAGCGGCCCGGGTGAGCAACTATGTCACATCGTTAATGGCGACCGCGCCCGAGATGTTAAAAGACGTGTCCGGCATCGATTTGACATCGCTTATTAAAGGTCTGACCGGCAATAAAGCGCCAGCGGCGGACGGAACGGTTAAACCGCTGCAGGCACCAGCGAATCCTGCTGTCACACCGACGGTACCTAATATCTCTGAATAAATGTTATCAAATCAAAGAAAGGTTATCCCGACAAGACATGCATGATGTCCGGGATAACCTTTCTGCATTCTTCTTACCATAAAACAAGGCTGTCCGAACATCCGCAGGCAGATGATCCGGACAGCCCCGGTTAATTAACGGCTGTAGAATTCGACGATTTGCTTCTCGTCAATTTCTTGTGGAAGCTCAGCGCGCTCAGGAGTGCGAATGAATTTGCCTTCTACTGCAGATTCGTTGAACTCCAAGTAGTTTGGAAGATAGTTACGGCCTTCCAACGATTCTTTGATCGTTTTGAGACCGCGGCTGCGCTCGCGCAGGCCGATTACATCGCCAACCGAAACCAGGTAAGAAGCGATGTCAACTTTTTTGCCGTTTACAGTCACGTGACCGTGGGAAACGAGTTGACGAGCTCCTGCACGGGAGTTCGAGAAGCCGAGGCGGTATACGAGGTTGTCCAGGCGGCTCTCGAGAAGCGCCATGAAGTTTTCACCCGCGATACCTTTCATTTTGGTAGCTTTGTCAAACAGGTTGCGGAATTGTTTTTCGTTCATTCCGTACATGTGACGCAGCTTTTGTTTTTCTTGCAATTGAATGCCATAGCCGCTCAGTTTCTTGCGTTGCGTTGGGCCGTGTTGACCTGGAGGGAAAGCGCGTTTCAATTCTTTACCCGTTCCGCTAAGGGAGATGCCGAGGCGGCGGCTTAGTTTAAACTTAGGACCTGTATATCGTGACATGTGTCGTAAAACTCCTTCTTCAAATGGGATGTTTGAAAATGGGTGTTTCGCCGAGTGCTGTCTGCGTTCGATCGGTCTTACCGATGAAGCCCTGATAGGCATGTTCAGCCGCAGTCCTGCCAGTGACAGTCTCTTGAGGGTGACACAAAACCGCTCCCAATATTCAAGTATAAATTTTAATGAATCCGTATGGGAAAGTCAAGGAAAACAACTGAGAATATTCAAGATTACCAGGGCTGTGTTCAAGAGAATCATTTCGAAGCTTAGTGGCAGATATTATTATGTGCATTTTGAATCTAAAGACCTAGTAAAATGCTCCTATTATAGTGCAAAACTCGTAGAGTTACGTTATGATAGAGAGAATACGGCAAGACTGGAAAGGTGGTGCTGCGTCCATGCGAAAATCGATGATTATCGGCGAACCGGCAATTGTAGAGAGAACGTCGGATATTCAAAGCAATACGCAGCAGCCAGCGATATGGTTTGTTCATGAGGATGTCCAAGATACAGACGAGCCATATATCATTCCATTGCTGGAGGATAGCTTTCACCAGTGGGTGGAGGAATCCGTACCATCCTCGATGCTTGGCACGAAGATTCTGTTTGACGTAAGCGGACGGCAGCTTGCCATAGGCGGACATCATAAGCCGGACAATGATCAATATGACCGGTTAGGTCAATGGGTGAGCACCGCCTGCGAAACGATGGAATGTTTCCAATCCGATGAAGTTATCATCGTTCCGCTTAAGAAGCGGTCGTCGAGCCAAGCATTCGCAGCGCTAGCCTGGTACGGCGTAAGTTCGAACGAATGGATCCTGGAGTGGCTTAAGACAGCGGCTCTACATTATATATCGATTTTTTATCATCGTTTTGAGCATGTGTTCGTTCGCGATCTGATGCAGCAGCAGCAGTTTTTGGAGAAGGATGCGAGCCGGCGCGATAAATTATATAAAGCCACGAAGCGGTTGCACGATCAGATCGATGTTTCTTCCGTTGTCGGCGAGCTTCTGGATATTATGGAGAAATGCTATCCTTATGCAGCGTTTACTTTATATTTATCCCAGGACTTTGTCGATGTTGACCAGCGGATCAAACCTCTGTTTATCCGCAATAATGCCAATGATTTATACGAGAAGGCTTTTCTTGAGAGCAAACCTAATCTGGAGTTTCTGGAAGACGGCACGTTGCAGCTGGGCATTCCGATGAGCGGCAAGCAAGCCGTGTACGGCGTGTTAGGCATAACCATGAAGCGCGAGCAGTGGGATGAATCGGAGATCGGAGCGTATGTTATGCTAGCCGGCAGCGCGGGTTCAGCCTTCGAGAATGCCAAGCTATACGAACAATCGAATCTCCTGATCGGGGAGCTGCAGCTTATTAATGAATTGACCCAGCGTCTCAATCAATCGCTTCGTCTGGATGAAATCTTTGAGTTCACGACAAAGGAACTGCTGCATATTTTCAAAGCGGATTATTGCTGCGTGCTTCAGCTGAACCGCAAAGATAATCTATTTCAAGTGATGTCCAGCAATTTTCCCGTATTGACGGCCGATCATGTCTCGATTGATTTCGGATATTCGGGAATTGTCTATCAAACCAAGGAACCGGTCATTGTATCCGATTATTGGAGCTCGCGGCTTGTTCAATCACAGATGATGGAATCGACGCGCTCCAGGTCGCTTATCGCCACGCCGATCATGGCGAATTCCGAACTCGTAGGAGTCATTATGGTCGCGCATCAGAGCCCCCATTTCTTTTCTTACGAGAATTACAAGCTGATTCAAGTTCTATCCACTCACATCGGGCTAGCGATTTCCAATGCTTCCCTTCATGCCGAGGTTCGGCGGATGGTGATTACCGACAATCTGACAGGGCTGCATGTACGCCATTATTTGAACGAGAAGATTCAGTCGAGACAGCGGAAGGACCGCAACGGTTCATTAGTACTGGTCGATATCGACCATTTCAAGAAAGTGAATGATACATACGGCCATCAGGTGGGCGACCAAATACTGATAGCCGTGAGCGAAGTCATTCGCTCCGTCATACGCGAGAGCGATATTGCCGCTCGCTGGGGCGGCGAAGAGCTGGCCGTCTATCTGCCGCAAATACGGTCTAAGCAAGCTTATAAGATCGCGGAACGAATCCGTTCCCGCGTTGAAGAATCGACTTCGCCGCGAGTTACGGTATCCTGCGGTTTGTCGGAATGGACTTGTGAAGACGAGAAGATTAGCGTAGAGTCCCTCTTCTATCGAGCGGACATGGCGCTTTATGAAGCGAAGAACGGCGGTCGTAACCAAATCGTCGTTGACGAGAGAACGGACAACGGACGATAGGCAATAACCCTTAGGCAGGCGCAGGAGCAAATCCTGCGCCTTTTTGTGCGTGGAATCTGGATCCCATGTTACCGAATAATGTGCTCCATAGTAACGAACGATAAACGGTGACAACGGAAATGGAAACACATCATCTCACCAGGAGGGTTACCGATGAGAACTTGGAGGAAGGCTGCGCTCCTGATCATAGGGGTTGCGGCCCTATCAGGCTGTCAGTCGACGGTCCGTGATAAGTCGCCGCAAGAAATGTTGTCGCTGACCGTTGCCGGTTTGGCGGCGGTGGACAGATACACCTTCACGGGAACAACATCGATATATGGGGCGGATATGGGAGCGGCCCAGCCCATTACGTTCCAAGGGTCGGTGGAGGATCATAAACGGATTCAAGTGAAGTCGAACAAAGATAACGAAGACATTCAGATTACTCGGCAGCCCTTCAACCTGCTGAAGCATATTGAGGCTACCGCAGCAACGACTGAGCTGGTCGCTGCCAATAGCGGTGAACGGACAGCCGTTCTTCGTATCGTGCCGGATAAAGCGGCATCGCGCCGCACATGGATCAAAAAGCAAAATGAGGCATTCGAGCGTCTGGTCAAGGACGATGAACTTGCTGATGGGGCGGGCCGCAAGCTTTCTTTGAAAGCGGGCAATCGCATGTCTTACGAACAGGAGAGGGCCGATGAGATTAGCCGATCGCGGAAACAGCTTGCCGAGATGCTTAATACGTTGAATGTAGATACGACCTATCAACTTATTATCGACCGAAAACGTCTGCTGCCATTGAAGCTTCACGAGCACACCGTGCTTCAATATAAGGCTGACGGCAAGAATCAGCGTGAAGAACGTAAATCCGAGTTGATCTTTATAACCGAATAATACGGGATCAAGTGCAGCTAATATCGAAACATGTTATGGTTAGTCTGAGAATAAAGAAGAAGGATGTGGCAGTTATGCGTGATCGCCGGTTGCAAACGTTGGCCTCGAATTTGGCTGGGTATTCGATTGACGTACAGCCTGGAGATAATGTGCTTATTGACATGATCGGCTCCGAAAGGGAGCTTGCGAAATGTCTCGTTGAAGAAGTGGCGAAGCGCGGCGGGCGTCCATTCGTGGAAACGAGCGACCGTTCCGTCCTGCGAACGATGCTGATGCATGCGACCAAGGAACAAATCGAATTGTGGGCATCGTTTGATCTGAAGCGGATGGAAGCGATGCAAGGGTATATCGCGATACGCGCAGGAGGGAACGCGAACGAATTGGCGGATGTGCCAAGCGAGAACATGCAGCTCTACGAGCGGCTGTACCGCCATCCGATCCATTCCGAGCGCAGAGTCAAGCATACCAAATGGGTCGTCCTGCGTTATCCGAACGATTCTATGGCACAGCTGGCGAACATGAGCACAGCAGGGTTCGAGGATTTCTATTTTGACGTATGCAATCTGGATTATGCCAAGATGGACCTGGCGATGAATCCGCTTGAAGCGCTTATGAAGCAAACAGATCGCGTCCGCATCGTATCTCCGGGTACGGACCTTACGTTCTCCATCAAGGGCATCGGCGCCAAAAAATGTGCGGGACACCGCAACATACCGGACGGCGAAGTGTTCTCCTGCCCTGTCCGCAACAGCGTCCAAGGCAAGATTACATACAATGCGCCCTCGCTGTATTCAGGCGTCACTTTCGAACAAGTTTCCTTCACCTTCAAGGACGGAAAAATTATCGAGGCGACCTCCAACGATACGAACAAGCTGAACGAAATATTGGATACGGATGAAGGCGCCCGCTATATCGGCGAGTTCAGTCTCGGGTTTAATCCTTACATTCTGCATCCGATGAAAGATATTTTGTTCGATGAGAAAATTGCAGGAAGCTTGCATTTCACGCCGGGCCAGGCTTACGAGGAAACCGATAACGGAAACCGGTCGGCGGTGCATTGGGATCTCGTCCTCATCCAGCGTCCCGAATACGGAGGAGGCGAGATCTATTTCGACGATCGGCTGATCCGGAAGGACGGGCGTTTTGTAATACCGGAGCTTGAGGCGCTAAATCCGGAAAATTTGAAGTAAAATTCCCTTGTACGAGAATCGAATCCGGGGTATGATGGAGGAAAGCATTGCTAGCAGCTTTAACTAATACTGGAGGGATAACTTATGTCCAATAACGCGGCAATCGTAGACATTTCTCAAACAGCCAATAAATTTAGATCGTCCATCGTTCTCCAAGCCGAGAACAAATATATCGACGTCAAAAGTATTCTTGGCCTATTCACCACGTTGGTTGGCGGACACTCCTATGAGCTGCATGTCCATGGACCGGATGCGAATGAAGCGCAAGCCGCAATGGCGGAAGTATTCGCCAAGCACAATCTCGACATTCGAATCGTAGCTGAATAATTGATCTCCAATCATTCGAAGCACTGCACTGTTTTTATAACAGGGCGGTGCTTTGTTGTTTTGTCCTTGTGTATTCGATGCTTTTTGTTTAATATAAAAGGTATAGAAGACGGCGAGCATTACGCACAAGGGGGAGTACGATGTCTTCATCCGAAGTTCTCATCCATTTGAACCAAAAAGCGCTCAATCTCCTTCAGGAAGATGCCTATAAAATCGAAAAGCTGATTGAAGTCCAAATGGAGCATTTGACGACCAGACAATGTCCGCTCTATGAAGAAGTGTTGGACACGCAGATGTACGGCTTCTCAAGAGAAGTTGACTTTGCCGTCCGTGCAGGCCTCGTGTCCGAATCGACGGGCAAAGAAATCATTAGCAAGCTGGAACGCGATTTGGCAAAGCTATACGAAGCGCTGAACAACAAGTAGAAGCCTCATGCATGAGGCTTCTTTTTTTTGCATGAAATAATCAAGGCAATCAGAAGAAGCCGCTCCCTCGGAAGCGGCTTGCAGCCTATCGGACCTTAAACGAAATAAAACGCAAAACCAAGAATAACATAGACCATAACCAGCAAAACGCCTTCATACCAATTCGTTGAGCCATCCTTGGAGATTGACGTTGCGATAAAGACGGATACGGCGATGGCCGCGATTTCGATCGGGGTAAATAAGATGTCCATCGGTTTGCCGAACAGCAAGCTGATGAACACGAGCGCAGGGGCAACGAACAAGGCAATCTGCAGACTGCTGCCGACGGCGATCTCGACCGCTGCCCCGATCTTGTTCTTCATTGCCAGCAAGACCGCTGCGCTGTGCTCTGCGGCGTTACCGACGATTGCGATGACGAAGGCTCCGAGAAATAGCTCACTGAAGCCGAACTCGTTCGTGAACGTATGCAGAGTCCCCACAAGCCATTCACTGACGAAGGCGGTCATGACGGTTGCTACGATCAGGAACAAGATGGAACGTCCCTTGGACCAGGCTGGGGACTCTCCATGCTCTCCAGCTGCCTCTTCAACCTCAGAGAGTAAATTCTTATGCGTCACCATGGAAAAGACGAGCCAGAGCGCATATGCGACGATGAGTATCCCGGCCACAGATAAGCTGAGCAGCTCGCTCTTCTCGGGCGAGAAATGTTGATTCATCACGAACATGGCGGGAACGAACAGTCCGATAACGGCAAGAATCATCAAGGATGAATTGTGGCTTGCCAGCTGAATGTTGAACTTTTGTTCCTTGAATTTCAATCCGCCGAGAAGCACGCTCAGACCAAGCACGAGCAGCAGATTTCCGATAATGGCACCGGTCAGACTCGCCTTGACCATGTCGAATAAACCTTCCTTCACAAGGAAGATCGCAATGATCAGCTCCGCTGCATTGCCGAACGTGGCGTTAAGAAACCCTCCCAGGCGCTGGCCGGCATAGTGAGCCACGCTCTCGGTCGCTTTACCAAGAAACCCGGCAACGAATAAGATTGCTAGGGCGGATAATATGAATTGCGCAATCGGGCTCCAATGGGCAAAATGTGCGATCCCGCTTAGAACGAACAGGACGATTAATGCAGTAAAAAAAAGTTTTTGATTCATTCGGTCGACACCTCATCCATTCCGGGTTAATTGGGCAATTCTGTTAAACAATATAACCAAATAAGCGGTTCATCTAAACTTAAACTCCGGAAAGCAGGGGGAGCCTTGATTCGTTGAGTGCCATCTATTACAATGGAAACATAAGGCGAAAAGGAAGTGTGTGGCATGACAGAAGAACTTCAAACGGGCATTATTCGTATCGCAGATGACGTAGTCGCCACCATTGCGGGACTTGCAGCGCTGGAAACGCCAGGGATCGCAGGGATGTCGGGCGGAATATCGGAAGGACTTGCCAAGCGGTTAAGCGGCAAGAATGTACAGAAGGGCATATCGGTCGAAGTCGGACAGCTAGAAGCCGCAATCGATTTACGTATCATTGTAAAGTATGGCATTCCCATTCAAGAAGTGTGCCGCCTCCTGCAGCAAAATGTACGCGAAGCGGTGGAGAACATGACAGGGCTTCAAGTCGTTGAAGTGAATGTAAAGGTAGAAGGCGTAATGTTCAAGGAAGAGGAACTGGATGACGTGAACCGCGTCAAATAAATCATGTCTGCTATCCAATACTTAATGAAGCATTGAACGATTAAATAAAGAAACAGCGCACCTTAGATGCGCTGTTTCTTTTTGTAGTTGGACGGGGTCTTGTCCTGTTTGTAGTATTCGCGCGATATGCTTAGCAGTACGCCCATGGAAGCGAGCGAGACAAGCAGCGAGGACCCCCCATGACTGATGAACGGAAGCGTAACCCCGGTAAGCGGCATCGCACCCGTCACACCGCCAATGTTAATGACGGTTTGGAGGGCGAACAGGCTGACGATACCGACGCCGACGATCGTCCCGTAGGGATCCTTGCATCGAAGGGCGACAAGCAGCCCTCGCCACAAGAAGAAGAGATAGAACAAGAGGAAGAGCATGCTTCCGATAAAGCCGAATTCTTCTGCAATGACAGCGAAAATAAAGTCGCTGTATGCATACGGCAAATACTTCAGTTTCTGTACGCTGTGACCGAAGCCGGCTCCTGTCAATCCCCCGTGCCCGATCGCTTGCAGTGAACGGGACAGGTGATACGTGCTTCCGAGCTCATCGCTTGTCGGATCCATGAAAGCAGTGAACCGGTCAATCCGGTAATTCCACGCTCCTGGATCTTTCATCATGGAGATGCTGGCCCAGGCAGCCACAATAGATGTCATAATAATGCCTGCAAGGAAAAGCTGCTTCAAATTTGCTCCGCCTGCTACGATAATAATGAGCGCGCATCCGGCGATAACAATACTTGATCCCAAGTCAGGCTGAAGCATAATAAGTCCGCAGATGAATGCAACAATGACGAAAACCGGCAGCAATCCTTTTTTGAAATCCCGAAATTTATCGCCCTTCTTGGAAATAAGCGATCCCAAATATAGAATAAGGCCCAGCTTTGCAAATTCCGTCGGTTGAACGCCGAATGACCCGATGCCGAACCAGCTTTTTGCACCGTTTCTTTCTTCCCCGATGAACGGTACGAGTATGAGCATAATGACAACGGGAATGAAGTAAAGGATGAAGCCCTTCTTGAACTTCGTATAAGGAATATTCATAATTACGAACATCATGCCGATTCCAACGATTGCAAAGAGTAACTGCCGCTTCGTAAAGTAAAGCGCATCGAAGTCGAATTCCTTGGACACGACGGCGGTATTGGAGCTGGCGCTAAATACCATAACGAGGCCGAAGCCGACGAGTAGAAGCGTAAGGACGAGAAGCAAGAAATCCGGCCTGCCGCGCAGGCCGTTCGTCTTTGTTTTCATCTGGGGACCCTCCCCGCTCTAGGCGAGAAGTTTTTTCAATTCTTGCAGCCGTTGTGTCGCAGCGTTAAGGATCGGCTGCGGTACAGGCGACTCATAGTCTAGTCCGTGCGGGAAAGTGGCTCGTCCTATGTATATTGCTTCAACCTGCAGCACGGCATATGCAGACTCCAGTTTACCTTCGATGGCACGGGTATTAATGCGAAGGAAATAATCCTGCTGGTTGGCGCGGTCTTCCAGCTTCAAGTCATACGTTGCGCGGTAATACTCCCACTGCCAACGAACGAATCCGAGTTTCTCGGCTGTATCGTCGAGATGGGCAAGCTCACTAGTCAAGCCGTTCAGGCCTGTATTCTCAATAATCATTAAGGGTCCTCCTAAAAGGTTTGTGTGCAGAACGCGGCCGAAGGAGAGGCATGAACCAAAACTCACAACGGAAGGATCGGCTAAAGTTTGTGTGCAGAGCACGCCTATTGAAGCGTTTAGGATGCACGGTTTCATAGACTGCGAAGCGCAAAGCTGTACGCGGATTCCTAACAGCAACAGACCTAGCATCTAAGCAGGTTTCTTTACCATGATAGTATGTTTCCCCAGCCAGTGCAAGCCTTAGTCAGGCCCCCGTAATGAGTGAAAAGTGACATTTTTACGAAATTGATGGAGGAACGATTGCAATTTACTTTCAGTGGTATGAATCGTTCTGGTACAATGGGGAGAGATGAGGCAAGACGAGGAGGTTTGCGGGCATGAAGGACATGAATGATGAGATTCTGCAATCGCTGCAAACCATCTACCCGGATATGGTGCAGTGGCGCAGGTATTTGCATCGTCATCCCGAGCTTTCATTCCATGAACAGGCTACATCGGAGTGGATTGCGCAGAAATTGAAGGAAATCGGATGCGACGTGCAAGAAGGCGTGGGCGGATATGGATTGATCGCCACTATTCAAGGCACTCGGCCTGGACCGGTCATCGCGCTTCGGGCCGATATCGACGCCCTGCCGATTCAAGATGAGAAAGCGTGCGATTACGCATCCGCCGTGCCTGGCGTGATGCATGCATGCGGCCATGATGCGCATACGGCCACGATGCTCGGAATTGCAGGCTACTACGTCTCGCGGCGTGAGCAGTTTGCCGGGGAGCGGCGGCTTCTGTTCCAGCCTGCCGAAGAAGTAACGCCGGGCGGCGCGGTCGGCATGATTGCCGAAGGTGCGCTGGAGGAAGTCGATGCAATCTATGGCGTCCATCTATGGACTCCGCTTGCGTACGGCAAAGTAGCCACGAAAGGCGGGCCTTTCATGGCGGCGGCGGACGAGTTCTATATCGATATCGTCGGAAAAGGAGGCCATGGCGGCCTTCCGCATGAAACGGTCGATACGATCGTGATCGGCTCAGGGCTGGTGCAATCGCTGCAAACGATTGTAAGCCGCAATATGAACCCGCTTGAGCCTGCGGTCGTTTCCGTCGGTTCGTTTCATGCAGGCTCCACAGCCAATGTTATTGCTGAACGCTGCCGCATCAAGGGCACGGTCAGAACGTTCACGGAAGAAGCCCGGGAACGCATTCGCAAGCGGCTGGAAACGATCGTTACGCACACAGGAGAACTGTATGGAGCAGAGACGGCGCTTGATTACAGGGACGGATACCCGCCTGTGGTTAACGACGAAGCCGAAGCGGAACGGTTTTTCCGCGTTGCGAATGAGCTGTTCGGCGAGGATGCGGTCGAGCAGTCCTCCTATATAATGGCGGGAGAAGATTTCACCTATTATTTGCATAAGGTCAAAGGCTGCTTCATGCTCGTCGGAGCGGGAAATGCAGCCTGTAACGCGGTATACCCGCATCATCATCCGCGATTCGATCTTGATGAGCGTTCGATGCTCATGTCCGCCCGACTGATGATCGCGATGGCGGAAGACTTCGCAAGCAAAGAAAGAAGCTAAGCGATTGACCGATTCATGACGGGATGAGCAAACGGCGGCTAGCTGCAATCATGTTACTGGTAAGGAGCGAACGCGTCCGCATGTCCGGGGCGCGTTCTTTTTCATGAGAGAGAGGGTCTTACATATGAAGAGATTATCCTTTTTGATCGTTGTGGCAGCGGCCATAATGCTGATATCCGGATGTTCGCAGGCAGGCCGGTCTGCAGCGGATCCCGATGTTCAAAAAATGATCGACCGCTATCCGGATTTGGCCGGCAAGCCCTATACGATCGAGCAGGTGGAACGGATCATCGACGGGGACACGTTCGCAACGGCAGAGGGGCATAAAGTCAGGCTGATTGGCGTCAATACGCCGGAAGTAAAGGGAGAAAGCAAGGAGCTCGGATTGAAAGCAAGCGCATATGCGGCCAATCTCCTGAAAGGAAAGCAGGTCGTACTGTTCCCGGATACCGGGGACACCGATAAATACGGACGGCTGCTTCGCTATGTCTTCATTGAGCAAGAAACGACCATGTTCAACGAGCGCTTGCTTACAGATGGATATGCTTCCGTCATGACGATCCAGCCTAACGTAACGTATGCGGATTATTTTGTCGCATTAGAGCGTCAAGCGCGCGCAGCCGGTACGGGGCTATGGGGGAATCCGGATGAATCGGAACCAGAAGAGAAGGCGACGGCAGCGGATAAGGAAAGCAAAGAAGGGACGAAGTCGGCGCCAACCTGCCAAGATCCGCAAATTAAAGGGAACATTCGGGGGAGCAGTAAAATCTATCACATGCCGGGCGGCCAGTCCTATGAGCAAACCAAGGCCGAGCAGATGTTTTGTACAGAGGACGAAGCGGCAGCGGCCGGTTTTCGAAAAGCGGCCCGGTAAAGAATAAAATCGATCCGAATCCTTCATACTGTCTAGAAGACGATAACTGCAGCATTTTCCAGCAGTGATCCGATAGCAGGGCTAATGGAAGATGATCCAGTGCCGATTGCGGCGTGGTTCCCCGACCTTCCAGATCATCGCATAAGGAGCGGATGAAGCATGAAACGGGATGACCGTCCATTAATTGTACAAGCCGATTCCACGGTTCTGCTCGATGACCGGCACGCGGATGCGGAAGCGGCGCGCGAGCGGCTTGCCCAGTTTTCGGATTTGACCAAGAGACCGGGTCATCTGCACACCTACCGGATAACGCCATTGTCGCTTTGGAATGCGGCAGTTTCCGGAGTATCAGCGAATGAAATCATCGATTCCCTTGCCATGTACAGCAGCTATGAGCTGCCGCTGAAGGTTACGTCCCGGATTCGTACGATGATGGAGCGTTACGGAAAGCTGCGTCTGGAGCGTTCAGAAGACGGTTCGTTGACGCTGTACGGGGAAGCATGCTTATTAGAACAGCTTGCGGCGCAATCGGAGCTAAGGGAGATGCTGCACCAGGCACCGAATCATGAATTAGATGCGCGGCGCGTCAAACCGGAGGACCGGGGAATGCTCAAGCAGGAGCTCGCGAGGCAGGGCTATCCCGTAATCGATTTGGCCGGCTACCGGTCAGGCGAAGCGCTGCAAGTGAGGCTGCGCGAGCACGCGGGCAATGTTCAGCCGTTTCAGCTGCGGGATTACCAGAAGCGGGCCGTGGACATGTTTTATTGCGAGGACCGGATGGACGGCGGCAGCGGAGTCCTTGTACTGCCATGCGGAGCGGGGAAGACGGTAATCGGAATTGCGGCGCTGGCCAGGCTTGGCTGCGATACGTTGATTCTGACCTCCAATGTAACGTCGGTGAAGCAATGGAAGCAGGAGTTAATGGACAAGACGACACTGACAGAGCCGTTCATCGGCGAGTACGCCGGGAATTCCAAGCAAGTCAGGCCGGTTACGATCGCCACTTATCAAATCTTGACGAACCGCCGGCATAAAGAAGACGAATATACGCATATGAAGCTGTTCTCGGAGCGGAATTGGGGCTTGATCATATATGATGAGGTGCATCTTCTGCCCGCTCCCGTATTTCGCATGACAGCTGAGCTGCAGGCGACGCGAAGATTGGGGCTGACGGCAACGCTTGTCCGTGAGGATGGCCGGGAAACCGACGTGTTTTCCCTCATTGGCCCGAAGCGGTTCGATCTCCCGTGGAAAACGCTTGAAGCGCGCAATTGGATTGCGACCGTTAAATGTACGGAAATCCGGATCCCGCTGCATAAGTCGGACCGGGAACAGTACGCTGGCGCGGCAGCGAGCGGCAAGTCCCGGATCGCTTCGGAGAACGCCGCCAAGATCGATGCGGTAAAGGCGCTGCTCGATAAGCATCCGGGCAAGCCGGCGCTTGTGATCGGTCAATATTTGCAGCAGCTCCACAAGATTGCGAAGCGGCTCGAAGCGCCTTTGATGACAGGCGAGATGGAGCATGAAGAGCGCGAGCGGCTTTACGCTGCGTTCAAAGCGGGAGAAATTCCCGTTCTCGTCGTCTCGAAGGTGGCCAATTTCGCCGTGGATCTGCCCGATGCAGCCGTAGCGATCCAAGTATCCGGCAGCTTCGGCTCCAGGCAGGAGGAAGCGCAGCGAATCGGACGCATTATAAGGCCGAAGAAAGAGGATAATTCAGCCTGGTTCTACACCTTGGTAACCGAAGGGACGAAGGAGACGGAATACGCGAGAAGACGCCAGGTCTTTCTGCTGGAGCAAGGCTACCGTTACGAAGTCCGCAGCTGGCAGGCCGGTAATGAAGCTGATGGACGGAAGGAAGCTGTTCAGCAGGCTGACACCCCATACAGAGAGGCGGGTGCTCGTTGATGCTGAACGGCCCAATGAGCCATTCCGGGTTTCCTGCCGATTCGTTGTCCGCAATGGCTTTGCATACGTTAGCTATCGCAATGCGCCGCTTCGGTGCGCTTCCGTTTCAAGAAGAGCAGCTTCTTCGGGCAGGGCGAGCCGATTATTCCGGCGCCGAATACCGGATCGCATTCCTCGAGCTGAGGCATGCCGGGTTGATTACAGCGGTTCGCAAAGGGTGGGGGGAGAAGCTGTACAGCATCTCCCCTGTTACTTATTTCTATTGGCACCCGATTCTGTTTCCGGGCTTGCCGCTGCCTGTAGAAGATAACGGTATCGTATATACAGGCGATCATCCGGAGCCATCCCCGCCGCTGGGTCTTCAATTGCTTCACGCCATTGCGGAGCTGGTTAGAACCGGGATGAAGCTGACGGCGAAAGGAATGCTTACGAAGAGAACCGTCGAAAAAAGCACCCGGCATCTTTTCTTAAGAGAAGAAGCTGCGGACTTTTTGTCATTCCCTCACAATGCGGCCGGGTATCCATTCCCGATTGCCGTCATGCTCGATATGGCAGCCCGTATGAACCTGCTGCTGGTGCAAGACAGCCAGCTTGCTTTGAATGAACATGCATTCAGGCAATGGCTGGAGCGGCCCGCTCTGCATAGAGAAGCAGAGCTGATAAGGATGTGGATTGAAGTCTACGCGGCCCGTACCTCGAGGAGTGCAGATGCCGCCGCTCTAATGAGCCGATTGGAGCCAAGCAGCTGGTATCGGCTGGACGACCTGGATCTCCTTCTTGAATGTCACGCTTACGGCATGCAAGATGGCGTTCCAAGTCAGACGCCGGCACGAGCATGGTGTGGAATTATGGTCAGTTTAGGCTGGATGGAGGAGGCTTCGACAATCGATGGCGGCCGGGCTTGCCGCTGGCTTTACCGATGCGCGTTATCAGAGCCTGCAGACGTACAACCGATGGCAACGGAGTCGATCCGTATAACGCCGAATAGCGACATCTATGTACCGCCGCTAGCCGCGACTCGCGATCGCTGGCAGCTGGAGATGGTGGCGGAACGGGTTCAGTGCGACGTGATGACCGTCTATCGGCTGAGTGCGAAGAGCATCTCAGAGGCATGCGGAAGAGGAATTCAATGTAAGGATATCGTATGCTTCCTGGAAACGTCCTCGGGAGAACCGCTGCCGGAAACCGTGCAATATGCAATCGATGGCTGGGGTCAAGGCGCTACAGCAAGCCACACTTCGAGCTCCTTGAGTCCGCATGCAGGCGATGGAAGAACGCTTGATCCTTTATTCTCCGATCCAACGCAGATTAGCCACCTCGATCAATCGAATGAAATGCCGACGGCAGAATCGTTGTTTCAAGGTTTGAATGAAGTTCCTCTGGTCTGGCGCAGCCAAATGAGGGTCTATCATCCTTCGACCCGCAGGGAGCTGCTGGAACGTGCGTTAAACTGGCGTATACCGGTTAATCTAACCGTGTCGGGTTCCGTCGTCCGCTTTATCCCGGAGGGACTTGAAGAAGGGAACGGGGAATGGGCGGTTACAGGGAGGGTACGGCCGCATTCCGGTACTGAGACGGAGCCGGTCAAGCTATCCCCTGACATGTGGGACGAAATGATGCTGGTCATACCAAAGCTGCGTTTACACTGATCTTGCGTCAGACTCTACCTTTCATATACCTTCCTATGGTATGATTATGAGTAAGCCATAGGCAATATACAATTAAGGAGTGGGTGCAGTGCAAACGGTATCAACCGAAGAGGAAAGAGCGGCTACCTGGAGCACATCGTCCGATAATGGCGGCGGTATCCAGACACTCGATATGGCCGCATTGCTCCTCCATGCATATGAGTTAGGCGATATGATTAACCGGTCGGCAGAAGTCGCCGAATACGCATATTGGAAAGCTGTAGTCGATCAGGACGAGCAAGTCCAGCAAGTCGTGAGGCGGTTCGAGAAAGCGAAGGAATTGTTCACGGAAACAGAACGATTCGGAAGGTTCCATCCGGATTACAATGAAGCCAAGGACAAGGTCAGAGCGATTCAGGCGGAGCTTACGACGATCGAATCCGTCAGCCGTTTCAAGCAGGCGGAGGATGCGGTCGACACGCTGCTCTTCGACGTCGCAAGCCAAATTGCAGGTTCCATTTCGGACACGATCAAGGTGCCCAGCAATGCTCCTGTCAAAGGCGGGGGTTGCGGCAGCGGAGGCTCCTGCAGCTGCGGCTCTGGCGGATGCGGTTAACGTAGGGAGAGGCGGGGAAAGAGGATGTTTTCGGAACGTATAGGTTATATCATATGGGTCAGCGATTTGAAAGCTGCCCGCTCTTTAGATAAATATGGAACCGTTCATTACATGTCACGTAAAATGCATTATGTAGTCATGTATATGAATGCCGACCGGGCGGATGAGGTTGTGCGCAACATTCAGCGGCTTCCGTTCGTCAAGAGAATCGAACGCTCGTATCGCAACGAAATTAAAACCGAGTACACCCGGGGAGTGCCAGACAAAACGCGGTTTTACAGCTTGTGATCCGTTGGCTTCCAACCCGGCATAATTGGGGCGGAAGCCTCTTTTATCAGGCGGATCGCATCATCCGAAAGTTCCCCGGTCAGGCAAGTTTTATTTTTATTGAAATCTTGGACAGGCATGCTACAATGAAAGCGTATGTAAAATATAGATAGATAGACCTACATCCTGGGGAGGGGTGGATCGGATGAAAGACAAAATCACGGAAAGATGGGGGACTTACGAATCGTTTCACGTCGTTCTCGGCGACAAGAAAGTTGCAGATATTGTCATCACGAACCACGCCAAGAGCCGATGGGCCGATCGCGTCGAGAGCGAGAAGACCGGATATGACGATATCGCCGACTTTCTATGGCAATGCTTGAAGCAGGGCCGTATCGAGCCCTATTACCGCAATGAAGAAGATGTTTACCTGATTGACGACGACCTTGTTTTTGTCGCTGAATTTGCAACATTGGAGAAAGAAACCGACATTGCGGGCAATCCTCTCCACAAGATGATCGTGGTTACCTTCCTGGGTCGAATGTCCGAGACGATTGAACTGCGCGACTTAAAGTCCTATTACTCCTGGCTGAGACATTCCAGACGAATGACATTGATTAAGAACAGCAGAAAGAGAAAGTGAAAGTGATTTGCGATAATAGATAGAGTAACGATTCAGGGTGTAATCGTTATACGTTATACGTAACAAAGACATGCATGCGTTCGAAAGAGCACATGCATTTTTTGCATGGATGTGCATACTTTGTACAAGGTTTGCTGTATAATGATGGGCATAGAAAGGATGGTCGTTAGCATGGCACTTAATTTCCATCAGCTTCATATCTTTTATACCGTTGCTGAGAAAGGAAGCTTCTCGGCTGCAGCCGGAGCGCTCCATATGACCCAGCCGGCTGTCACGATGCAGGTGCAGTCGCTTGAGGATTATTTCGGTACGAAGCTGCTTCAACGCTCAACCAAGCGGATTGAATTGACGGAAGCGGGCCGTGCACTTATGCCATACGCGCAGCGAAGCATCGATCTGATTCGCGAGACCGATTCGCAAATGTCGAAATTCACAAAACAGCTCAAAGGACGGCTGCAGCTTGGAGCAAGCCTGACAATCGGCGAATACATACTTCCGCGGCTGCTGGGGCCTTTCGGACAGGAGTATCCTCATATATCCATCAGCATGAAAGTGATGAATACCGCGCAAATCATGGAGGACATATTGAATCATCATTTGAACTTCGGTTTAATCGAGGCGCCCGTCAATCATCCGGATATGCATATGGAAGCGGTTCTGAGCGACGAGCTGAAATTGATCGTCGGCAAATCGCATCCGCTTGCCGATGCGCAAGACGTGACGCTTGCCGACGCGCTTCAGTATCAAATCGTGCTGCGCGAGCAGGGCTCCGGCACGAGGCTGGTTATGGAGGAGCAGCTCCGGCAGATGAATATCGATCCGACCGATCTGAACATCATTATGGAGCTTGGAAGCACAGGGGCCGTCAAATCTGCCGTTGAAGCGGGACTGGGCATATCATTCGTATCGGCTTCCTCCGTTAAGCATGAAGTGGCGCTCGGTCTGATCAGGACGATACCGTTAACCGATGTGAAGTTCAAACGGCAATTTTATTCGATGTATTTGAAATCCGCGCTGCTGCCGATTTCCGCGGTCACCTTCCTTACCTTTCTTCGTGAAAAGGACCTGCACCAATGGTTATGAAATTAGCCGATCTTCACACCCATACGACAGCATCCGACGGCTTGCAGCGCCCGTCGGATAACGTTCGCCTCGCCAAAGCGGCAGGCCTTGCCGCGATTGCCATAACCGATCACGATACGGTGGATGGCATCGAAGAAGCCATGCAAGCGGGAGAACGATTGGGAATTACGGTCGTGCCCGGCGTGGAAATCAGCACGGTTGCCGGAGGCAATGATATCCATATCCTGGGTTACTACACGGATTGGCGGAATGAAGATTGGAGAGCGAAGCTCTCCGGCCTCCTGACGGTACGGGACCGGCGCAACGACATGATCCTGGAACGGCTTCGTTCCCTTGGAATCGCGATTTCAATGGACGAGGTGTTGGAAGAAGCGCACCGTCAAGGCAAGGACAGCGGATCAATCGGCAGACCGCACATCGCTGCCGTTCTGCTCGCCAAGGGGACCGTCAGCACGATGCAGGAAGCCTTCGATCGATATTTGGCCTCCGGTGCGCAGGCGTATGCGAATCCCCCTAGACTCCATCCGTTCGAAGCGATCGAGTGGATACGCGAAGCCGGGGGGACCAGCGTCATTGCTCATCCCGGTTTATACGGCGATGACGGCTTAGTGGAACAATTGATCCGGCATGGCGCCGAAGGCATAGAGGTGTTTCATTCGGATCACTCGCCGGAAGATGAAGAGCGATATGGCCGTCTCGCCCGTAAATATAATCTGATCGTAACCGGCGGATCGGATTTTCACGGCGAGCGGCAGGGTGAAATATTTCATGGGCCGATCGGCAGCAGAACCGTAGATGCGGCCGTGCTTAACCAGCTTAACCCCGCCTGGAGGAGGCGGCGATGAACGTAAGGCTGCTCACCATTAAGGAAGTGGCGAAGCGGACCGGGTTGTCCACCCAGCTGATCCGGAAGTGGGAGGAGCGTTATGAAGCCGTTATACCAGAGCGGATGCCGAACGGTTACCGGGGTTATACGAAAGCCGATGTGGAGACGTTATGCTGGCTGAAGCAGCGTGTCGATGACGGCGTGCCGATTGGAATGGCCGTGCTGGAGAAGCGCAATGGAGCGGTAGGGAAAGTGAAAGCTGCGGTGCTCCAGCCACTAGGAAGCACTGATCCGTCGGACAATCTAGTTACGGATTGGAAAGGGCCGGTCGATCGCTTGCTTCAATGCTTCGAACAGGTTGATTTGAACGGTGCGCAGAAGCTGTTCGAGCAACTGTTGTCCCTTCACCGCGTGGAGCATCTGCTCACCCGCATACTGGAGCCTGCGCTCGTGGAGCTGGGCGAGCGTTGGGAACGGGGAGAAATATCCGAATTCCAGGAACACTTCGGCAGCCACTTTATCCGCGATAAGATGCTGTCGATTCGCAATCTGTTCCAGCCCTCCGATACCAGTCCGCTTATCGTCACGGCCTGCGGGCCGGGAGAGCGTCATGAGCTGGGCATTCTATTCTTGGGATTCTTCGCGCTTCAGTACGGCTACAGAGTCATCTATTTAGGAACGTCGCCCTCGGAGAAAGGGCTGCTGGACTGTCTGCGTCAGATGAAGCCGGCTGCATTCACATTCAGCTTCTCGTCGAACGAGAGGCTTAAGAAAGCGCGTCCCTTCCTGATTGAGCTGGACAGGCAAATATCGATGCTGTCTCCGCATACCTACGTGTTCATCGGAGGCCGGATTATCGAAGAGGATGCGCGGATGGAGGGGACAAGCCGGGTATATATGCTGGGCGGAGACGCTTCAGGCGCGATTAACAAAATCGCGTCACGGCTTGCAGGCAGGCCGTGACGCGGTCGATACTCGTATCAATTCTTGATTTGGGAAGGCCATTGTTTAATGCGCTGTTCATCCGGAGTGATGAACAGCGTTTTTTGATGGTCATATATAACAAACCCTGGCTTGGAGCCATTCGGCTTCTTCACGTGACGGATAAGCGTATAATCGACCGGCACTAAGCTTGATGAGCGGGCCTGGCTGTAATGAGCAGCCAGCATGGCGGCTTCTTCAAGCGTCGCGTCGCCGAAATTGCCGGCACGGATGACGACATGCGAGCCTGGAATATCCTTCGTATGCAGCCAGGTATCGTTAGGCCCGGATGTTTTGTTGGTCAGATATTCGTTCTGCGTATTATTTTTGCCGACGTAGATCGGGATGCCTTCGGATGATTGATAGCAAAGCAGCGAAGGCCGCGTCGATTTCCGCTTCTTGGAGCCGCGCTTTGACCGATCGCGAAGGTAACCTTGCTCGACAAGCTCTTCGCGGATTTCGTCGATATCGCTGAGCGATGCCGTTTCGAGCTGCTGTAGCAGCGTGCCTAAATAATCGATTTCCTCACGGGCCAGTTCCATCTGCTGCGCCACGGCGGTCAAGCTTGATTTATGCTTGGCATAACGCTTGAAATAACGCTGCGCATTGTCGGAGGGGTTCAGCTGCGGGTCGAGAGCAATCTTAACGGTCTGCTGCTCCTCATCATAGTAGTTGATAACCTCGACGTATTCGTCCCCGCGTTCGATTTGATGCATATAGGCCGTCAAGAGCTCTCCGAGGATGCGGTACTTGTCCGCGTCCTTGGCGATATCGAGCGTCTCCTGAAGCTTCTCCAGCTTGTTCTCATTCTTGCTGCGCTCGTTGTGCAGGAAGCGGATTAAATCGGAGACGCGCTGCTTGACCGTGTCCCGCTCCGCCTTATCGCCATAGAAAGCCTCTAGACATTCGCTGACGGTCGGATAGGATTGGCGCACGCTATCCGCAGGAAGATGCGTCAAAGCGGTTACGGAGAATGCAGCCTTGCCGCTTCCCGGCGTTACCAGCTGGGGCTCGTATCGGTGCATGCCGAACTCGTTCATCATCTGTTGGAATGATGGCCACAACTCGGAGGCAATGACTTGCGTTTCCGCAGGCAGCGGCGGCACGCCGCTCCGGAAGACAATCTCCTTCGCAAGCAGCGGGCTAATACCGCTAAAGGCCCCAACCAGTTGCTTGTCAGGTGCGATGGCAGCCGGAGGTGCCGGTGATGCTGCTGCATCGCTTGAATCCAATTCGCTTGAATCCGAATTGCTGCGCGAAAGCAGCTCGAGTGCCGATCTAAAGTCGGCTTCGTCCGTGACGGTCATCGGATCGCGCTTGCCTTGCTCCGGCGGGGAGACATACGTCGTACCCGGCATGACGATGCGGTAGCTGCTGATGGCTGGCGTGACATGATGGATGCCGTCATGGATCGTGCCGGAAGCTTCGTCCATGAGGATAATATTGCTGTGACGTCCCATAATTTCAATGACGATCACCTTCACGTTAATATCGCCCAGTTCGTCGCGCTGCCGGATTCTCATATGAATGATACGTTCCGATCCTATTTGAGTGACAGCCTCAATTAAGCCGCCTTCGCAATATTTGCGCAGCAGCATGCAGAACATCGGCGCTTCCATCGGGTTTAGGAACGATTGCTGCGTCCAATGGACGCGCGGATAAGTTGGATTCGCCGAGAGCAGCAGCTTGCCCGGCACGCTGCCTCCTCGGATTTGCAGGACCAAATCGTGCCCGGTAGGTTGATGAATTTTATGAATGCGCGCCCCGACACAAGCCTGCAGCTCATGTACGATGGCACGGGTTACGATTCCATCTAAAGCCATGTTGGTTGAATTCTCCTTTGTTTAGCGACCTTCTTTCCCTATCATGCCATAGTTGGGACAAAAACTTAAGTCTTTCTATGGGATATTTTGCAGTTTGTCCGAATACATTTAGGCAAGGAAGGCCTCAAGGCAGGCGATACGTAACGGGAGGGAGAAGGGGATGGATCAACGTAAGTGGCATCAAATGGAGGTCAATGAGCTTGCTCAGACACTGCAAGCTTCGTTGGATACTGGGCTTTCATCGGCCGAAGCAACGGAACGGCTGATGCGTGACGGGCGCAACGAGCTCTCGGAAGGAAAAAAAGCTTCGCCTCTGACACTGTTCTTGAATCAATTCAAAGATTTCATGGTACTGGTGTTAATCGGAGCAACGCTTATTTCCGGTCTGCTGGGCGAATATTTGGATGCAATTACGATTATCGCCATTATCGTGATCAATGCCATTCTCGGTTTCGTGCAGGAATTCCGGGCTGAGCGGTCGTTGCGGGCGCTGAAGGAGCTTTCCGCCCCTATTGCGAAGGTGTTTCGCGGCGGACAAGTTCTCGCGCTGCCGGCCCGAGATCTCGTTTCGGGCGATATGGTGCTTATCGAGGCCGGGGACCGGGTTCCGGCGGATATGCGGTTAGTTGAAGCAAACAGCTGCTATGCGGAAGAGTCGGCGCTTACCGGGGAATCGCTCCCCGTCGGCAAACATTGCTCGCCTATTCTCTCATCCGATTTGCCGCTGGGCGACCAGCGAAATATGTGCTTTATGGGGACGATGATCACCCGAGGTTCGGCGAAGGGCGTCGTTATTCGAACAGGCATGGGAACCGAGATGGGGAAGATCGCCG
Source organism: Paenibacillus spongiae (assembly GCF_024734895.1). Taxonomy (NCBI): domain Bacteria; kingdom Bacillati; phylum Bacillota; class Bacilli; order Caryophanales; family Paenibacillaceae; genus Paenibacillus; species Paenibacillus spongiae. Next base: position 4,559,666 of record NZ_CP091430.1, on the reverse strand, counting down.
ATCTGATCCAAAAAACCGAGTCGATGGAGACGCCGCTTCAACACCGCCTCGAGCAGCTCGGCAAGATTTTGATCGTTGTCGCGTTAGGCTTGACCGTTATGGTTGTTCTTGCCGGCATCTTTCATGGACAGCCCGCCTACGATATGTTCCTGGCCGGCGTCAGCCTCGCCGTCGCGGCCATTCCGGAAGGGCTTCCGGCTATTGTTACGATTGCGCTCGCGCTGGGCGTACAGCGGATGATCAAACGAAGGGCGATTGTCCGCAAGCTCCCTTCCGTAGAGACGCTTGGATGCGCTTCGGTCATCTGTTCCGACAAAACAGGCACATTGACGCAGAACAAAATGACGGTAACCCGCCTTTGGATCGGCGGACGGCCGCTTGAAGTGACCGGAGAAGGCTATGAGCCTACAGGAGCGGTGTACGAGGACGGCAATGCGGTTGATGTTAAGAACGACTTGTCTCTGCGCAGAATGCTGCAGGTCGCGGCTCTTTGCAATAATGCTTCGGTAGAAAAGAAAGAAATAGAAGTGGATGTCAAGCGCAAGAAAGGGAAAGACACGATCAAGCAGGAGGAATGGGTTCTCAAGGGGGATCCGACCGAGGGCGCTCTCACCGTTCTGGCCGCGAAGCTCGGAATTACCGCCAAATCCTTGGAAGGACTATATAAACGGGAAAAAGAGTATTCATTCGATTCGGAACGGAAACGGATGTCGGTTATGGTTTCGCATCAGGGCGGACAGTTAATCTGCACGAAGGGCGCTCCGGACGTGCTGATGCAGCAGTGCAGCTATGTCCTCTGGGATGGCAAGGTTGTACCGTTCACGGGCACCTTGAAGAAGAAAGTAACCGATGCTTCGGAATCGATGGCGCAGTCTGCGCTGCGTGTACTCGGCTTCGCATATCGCGACTTGCGGCCTCATGATCATACCGAGACTGAAGCGGAAGTCGAATGTCAATTGGTATTTGTCGGCTTGGCGGGCATGATCGACCCGCCGCGCAAGGAAGTGCGCGACGCTATTGCAACATGTCGGCGCGCAGGCATCAAGACCGTGATGATCACGGGCGATCATCAGCTGACTGCCGAGGCCATAGCCGGCCAGCTTAGCATCATGCCGCGCGGGGGCTTGGCCATTAGCGGCCAGCAGCTGGCCGACATGGACGATGAGCAGCTGGACCGGCTAGTCGATAACATCTATGTCTATGCACGGGTCTCGCCGGAACATAAGCTGCGTATCGTCAAAGCACTTCAGCGCAAAGGCCATGTCGTCGCGATGACCGGCGATGGCGTTAACGATGCGCCGGCTATCAAAGCAGCTGATATTGGCATTGCAATGGGGATTACTGGTACGGACGTTTCCAAGGAAGCATCGTCATTGGTCTTAAGCGACGATAATTTCTCGACCATTGTCGCCGCCATCGAAGAAGGCCGCGGCATCTACGAGAATATCCGCAAATTTATCCGATATCTTCTGGCATCCAACGTCGGCGAGATTTTAACGATGTTTCTGGCTATGCTGGCAGGGCTGCCTCTCCCGCTTGTTCCCATACAGATTCTATGGGTGAACCTGGTTACCGACGGGCTGCCGGCTATGGCGCTCGGCGTCGATCAGGCGGAGAAGGATCTGATGCAGCATAAGCCGAGGTCGGCGCGCGAAAATATCTTCGCCAGGCGGCTCGGCTGGAAAATCATCAGCCGCGGCATTCTCATCGGCCTCTGCACGCTCGGCGCGTTCTGGATTACGCTGCGCAGCAACCCGGGGAGCCCTACTAACTTAATTGAAGCTCAGACCGTTGCATTCGCAACGCTTGTCATGGCCCAGCTCATACATGTGTTCGACTGCCGGAGCTCGCGCTCGATATTTCACCGCAATATTTTCCAGAATAAATATTTGGTGCTGGCCGTCTTATCTTCGCTGCTGCTCATGCTGGGCGTTCTGTATATCGAAGCCTTGCAGCCGATCTTCAAGACCGTGCCGATCGGAATCCGCGAATGGTGTCTCGTTCTGGTGGCCGCGGGAATACCGACCTTCCTTATGGGGATCGGGAGCGTTCTCGGCTCCAATGGGAAGAAGAAAAAAACGAATTGGCCCGTTAGCGGATCCAAGTCGCTCGCCCGTTAAGTAATGAAGAACGTCAGCCTATGCGTTATCGAGGCTGGCGTTTTATTTTTCTTATGAAACGGTATCGAAGGAAGTTAATAATTAGGAAGAAAGTACAAAGATTGATCCGATTTATCAATGTCGTTGCCGCCATGCTTTGAGGTATGCTAGTGAAAAAATTGAACGTGCCTGATGGCGATGGTTCCAGTAAAAGGAGTGCAAGAAAATGAACTTTACAAAAATGCATGGACTAGGTAACGATTTCATAGTAATATCGGGAGAAACCACACTGCCCGATCATGCAGCGGAGCTGGCCATCGAATTGTGCAATCGGTACTTCGGCATTGGCGCAGACGGCTTAGTCTTCATTTTACCGTCCGGGAAAGCGGATTTTCGCATGCGAATCATTAATTCCGACGGCTCCGAAGCGGAGCAGTGCGGCAATGCAATCCGCTGTGTAGCCAAATATGTATACGATAACGGTCTAACCGATAAAGAAAGCATCACGATCGAAACGCTGGGAGCCGGTGTGCAGCAGGTGCAGATCAACAGCATCGACGGCCGGGCGCATACGGTTCGCGTCGATATGGGAGAACCGATTCTGGAGGGGCTGAAGGTGCCGACAACGGTCGACGCCAATCCTGTCCTGAATCATGCCATTGAGGTCGACGGAACCGAATTCCGGTTTACGGCCGTGTCCATGGGCAACCCGCACTGCGTCATCTATGTGGACGATGCGGTCAATTTCGACCTCAACAAGTGGGGCCCCAAGCTTGAAACGCACCCGATGTTTCCGCGTAAAATCAATGTGGAATTCGTCACGGTCCGTTCGCGCGATTATGCCGATATGCGCGTTTGGGAACGGGGAGCGGGACCGACGCTCGCCTGCGGCACCGGAGCGTGCGCAACCGTTGTCGCTTCCGTGCTGAACGGGTACACGGACCGGAAGGCGGTCGTAGCCTTGAAGGGCGGCGAGCTTACGATCGAGTGGAATGAAGCAGACAATCACATCTATATGACAGGCCCGGCGGCAGAAGTATTCCGCGGTTCACTGTAAAGATAAGAAGGAGCAATGCATAATGAAACCCGGTTTGCGCGAAGCGCTTGGCGCTCGCATTTTGACAGGGGATGGCGCGATGGGAACCTATCTGTATCAGATGGGGTTCCCTGTCGGCGTTTCCTACGAAGAATTTAACGTCCTGCGTCCGCATGTCATCGAGGATGTGCACCGCCGTTATTACGAGGCAGGTGCGAGGGTAATCGAGACGAACACCTTCTCTGCGAATAACGAAAGTTTATCCAAGTACGGCCTTGATAACGAAGTCGACGCCATTAACCGGGCCGGCGTCAAGGTGGCGCGCGCTGCTGTCGGCGCCGACGCTTACGTTGTCGGCGCGGTAGGGGCGATCCGGGCCGGCAAACGCAAGAACATCCGCACTGCGCAGCTGAATCAATCGTTCCATCAGCAGATGAGCGCGCTGTTAGATGAGGGTGTAGACGGGTTGCTGCTCGAAACGTTCTACGATCTGGACGAGATGCTTCTTGCGCTCGGCGTTGCTAGGAAGCTGTCGGACGTGCCCGTCATATGCCAATTCGCTGTCGAGAAGGACGCGGTTACACAGGACGGCATCCCGCTTGCCGACGCTTTCGAACGTCTTCGTCAAGAAGGCGCCGATGTCGTCGGTTTTAACTGCCGCAGCGGCCCCAATGGCATCAAGAGAGCCATTGATGCCATTGGAGCGGAAGTCGTCCTTCCATTGTCGGTATACCCGAATGCCGGGCTTCCGGACTATGTGGACGGCAAATATATGTTCACGGCTACGCCGGAATACTTTGCCCAATCGGCACGTAATTTCGTGGATCGGGGTGCTCGTCTGATCGGCGGATGCTGCGGAACGACTCCGGAGCATATAGCGGCGATTGCAGCTGCGCTCGACGGGTATGTCGCCCAGCCGGTACAAGCCGGACCACAGCCGGTTCAGGTTATGGAAAGCGTTTCGGTGAGCGCGGCGGAACCGGCGGCAGTGTCCGTGTCCGACGGGGAAGTCCCTTCCATTGTCGAGACCGTGAAGCAGCGGCATACGGTAATCGTCGAGCTGGACCCGCCGCGCGATCTGGATATTCGCAAGTTTATGGCCGGCGCAGCCGCGCTCAAAGCCGTTCATGCAGATGCCGTTACGATGGCGGATAATTCTCTTGCCGTAACGAGAATGAGCAACCTGGCATTAGCGTCGCTTGTCCAGCAGCAGGTGGGTATTCGTCCTCTCGTTCATATTGCCTGCCGCGACCGCAATCTGATCGGGACCCAGTCGCATATGATGGGTCTGGATGCGCTAGGGATCGATCATGTGTTAGCCGTTACGGGAGATCCTGCCCGGTTCGGCGATCTGCCGGATTCCAAATCGGTATACGATCTGACTTCCTTCGAGATGATCCGCATGATCAAGCAATTGAATCAGGGCGTGGCCTTCTCGGGCAAGCCTCTGAAGCAGCGCGCGAACTTCGTGGTCGGCGCCGCGTTCAATCCGAATGTCAAGATGCTGGACAAAGCGGTGAAGCGGCTCGAGCGCAAAATCGAAACCGGCGCAGACTATTTCATGACGCAGCCGGTCTATGATCCGGAGCTGATCGTTCAGGTCGCGGAAGCGACGAAGCATCTCAAAGTACCGGTGTTTATCGGCATCATGCCGCTGGCCAGCGGACGCAATGCGGAGTACCTGCATAACGAGGTGCCCGGCATTCAGTTGTCCGACGAGGTGCGCAAGCGGATGGCGGGACTCGAGGGCGAGGCCGGCCGCGAGGAAGGCGTGCGCATCGGGAAGGAACTTCTGGATACGGCCTTGAAGCATTTCAACGGTATTTATTTGATTACTCCGTTTATGTTCTACGACATGACTGTGAAATTGACTGAGTATGTATGGGAACAAACGGGCCGCTAAGGTACGGGCTCGTTATTTCTCTTTACTTTGCTTTAACACTTGTTCCGCATCCGAAAATCAATTATTATAGAACAATAGGATACGCTTGCCATGATGACCTTAACCTGTCCAATTGACAAGTACTAATTCCCCCCAGTAACACAGTTTGGAAGCTGCCGGAAGGCCAACGTATGCTCCGGACTTTATTCGTCAAGAATAGTGCAATGGCTCTGTTCCATTATTTTCATCCTAACAGCATTTGCTGCATCCATTATTCTTACGTACATTATATTTCGTGTTCACATTGCAATCATCATGCACGAGAAAGACCGGAGGGGAACCCTGACATGGCCATTAAATTGATTAACATCGGCTTCGGAAACATTGTTTCCGCCAACCGCATCATTTCCATCGTGAGTCCGGAATCGGCGCCGATTAAACGAATCATCCAAGAAGCCCGCGACCGTCATATGCTAATTGATGCAACTTACGGCCGGCGCACGCGCGCGGTAATCATTACCGACAGCGATCACGTTATCCTGTCCGCCGTTCAGCCGGAAACTGTAGCACACAGGCTGTCGACGAAGGATGACGATCACGACGAATAGCGACGGGGAGTATTATGAACAGAGGATTGTTGATTGTATTATCCGGCCCTTCGGGAGTCGGCAAAGGCACCGTATGCGCCCAGCTGCGGCAGAAGAAGACCGATCTGATCTATTCCGTATCGGCCACCACTCGCGCGCCACGGCAGGGAGAGGTTGAAGGCATTAATTATTTCTTTAAATCAAGAGAACAGTTTCAAGACATGATTGCCAGAGACGCTTTATTGGAATACGCGGAATATGTCGGGAATTATTATGGCACCCCGCGCGATTTCGTTGAGCGGATGCTCGATTCCGGCAAGGACGTCATTCTTGAAATTGAAGTGCAGGGCGCGCTGAAAGTGAAAGAGAAGTTCCCGGAAGGCGTATTTATCTTCTTGCTTCCTCCTTCGCTGGACATCTTGAAACAGCGGATAACGGGACGCGGAACCGAAAATTCCGATGTCATCGATAACCGGATGTCCGTCGCGGTGGAAGAGATGAACTTGATCCGTTATTACGACTATGCGGTCGTCAACGATGAGATCGAATCCGCATGTCATCGCATACAAAGTATTATAACGGCTGAACATTGCCGCAAAGAACGGTTTCTGGCCGGTTTTGACGCATTCAAGGCGACGACCGAGAAAGCTTAGGGGTGAAGAGTATGTTGTATCCATCCATTGATGAGATGGTGAAGAAAGTAGACAGCAAATATTCGCTTGTTGTCGCCGCATCGCGCCGCGCGCGCATGCTTCGGGATGGAGTAAAGACAGACCTCCGCTTACCCAAATCTCATAAATTCGTAGGTGTTGCGCTGGAAGAGATTTATAATGATAATGTGCAAGTCGAGAAAGGCAACGAATCCGAAGACTAAAAAGAAGATAGAAACGCCCGATAACAACCCTTGCGGTTGTTATTTTTTTAAAAATAACCAGAGAGTATTATGGTAACCGGCATACTTTTCTGTAATAGGAGTGTGAAGGAATGCTGAAAGGGAAACGAATATTGCTTGGCATATCGGGGGGAATCGCGGCTTATAAGGCGGCTGCGCTTTGCAGTAAATTGGTGCAGGCCGGGGCGGCGGTGAAGGTCATCATGACGGAGTCGGCGACGAAATTCATTACGCCGCTTACGCTGCAGACGCTTTCCCGTCATCCGGTGTATCTCGATACGTTCGACGAGTTCGAACCGGCCGTCGTATCTCACATCGATCTTGCCGACCATGCCGACCTGGTGATCATCGCTCCGGCAACGGCCAATATAATCGCCAAGATGGCGACTGGTCTTGCCGATGATATGCTGAGTACGACACTGCTGGCGACTACGGCACCGATTCTCGTTGCGCCGGCGATGAACGTCCATATGTACGCCCATCCCGCTGTTGATCAGAACATGGCGCTGCTGGCGGAACGGGGCGTCCGCTTCGTCGAGCCCGGTACCGGACAGCTGGCATGCGGATATGTGGGGAAGGGGCGGCTGGCGGAGCCAGAGGATATCGTGAAGGCTGCGGAGCAATGGTTTGCCCAGAGTCAATCCCTGGCAGGGAAGCGTGTGCTTGTAACGGCGGGCGGAACGGTAGAACGGCTTGATCCTGTCCGTTATTTGACGAATGATTCTTCCGGTTTAATGGGATTTGCCATTGCGGAGGCGGCGATGAATCGCGGGGCGGATGTAACGCTTATTGCTGCCAAGACAACCGCGCAGCCGGCGGCCGGACTGCACGTCGTCCGGGTTGAATCGGCTGAGCAGATGCTGCAGGCTGTTCTGGCCAAATATGCGGAGACGGATATTGTCATTAAATCGGCGGCTGTTGCGGATTACCGGCCGGTATCGGTTGCGGCCAGCAAGATCAAGAAGACCGGGGATACCCTCGTTCTGGAGCTTGAACGCACGACCGACATCCTCAAGACGTTAGGCGAGCAAAAGCAAAGCCAATTCCTGGTCGGTTTCGCAGCCGAGACGGATAACGTGATGGCGTATGCCATGGATAAGCTGCAGCGGAAAAATTGTGATTTGGTTGTCGCCAATGACATCACGCGCGAGGGGGCCGGGTTTAACGTCGATACGAACATTGTCGATATTTACGGGCCGGAAGGCTTGGTTGCGTCCCTGCCTCAGTTAACCAAGCGTGAAGTAGCGGACCGTCTATTATCGCTTATCGCCGAACGGATGGAACGTGCGGTGACGCCGGAATGATCGCCAAAGTTATCGTCGATGTGCCGAGCCGCCAAACCGACCGTCCCTTCGATTACGAGGTGCCGAAAGACATGCAAGGCTGGCTGGAAGTCGGCAGCAGAGTCGGAGTTCCCTTTGGCGGACGGGTTGTGCAAGGCTTCGTCGTCGCAGTCGCGGAGACTGCGGCGGTGGACAGCAAGAAGCTGAAGGCCGTTGCAGAGCTGCTCGACCATACGCCGCCGTTATCGCCGGATCTGATTCAGCTGGCGGAATGGATCAGCGACAAATATTGCTGCCCGCTCACGATTGCGCTGCAAGCCATGATCCCTGCGGCTTTGAAAGGGAAAGCGGAAACGACGGTCACGCTCGCCGATGATAGCCGGACGGTGTTTATTGAATCCTCGGAATGGGCGGAATATATGCGCCGCAGCGGCGGTTCCGTAAAGCTGTCGGCGCTGCAGGAGAAATTCCCCTTATCCGCGAATGAGGTGAAGGCTGCTATCCGGGAAGGCGCATTATTGGAACGCGTTGCCATCCGGGACCGGTTATCGGTCAAGAAGATGCTCACGGTCTTCCCGCCGGGCGACCGGAACGAAGCATTGGAGGCATTGGCCGGTCTCCCGGCAAGAGCGGCTAAGCAGCGGGAAGTGCTCCGATACATGATTGATCATGAGCAGCCGATTACGATGCAGGAGCTCGTGGATTTGCTCCAGACGACATCGGGAACGGTCAGAGCGCTGGCCGAGAAGGGATTCGTCGTGATCCGGGAAGTCGAGATGGACCGGGACCCTTACGCCGGACGTGAATTTCAGCGAACCGCTCCTCTTCCCTTAACGGATGAACAGAAAGCCGTTTTCGCTCCAATTGCGGAGGCTATCGACAATCGGGATTCCCGGGTGTTCCTGCTGCATGGGGTGACGGGGAGCGGGAAGACGGAAGTGTATTTGCAAACGATCGAGCATTGCCTGCAGCTTCATAAACAGGCAATCGTGCTCGTTCCCGAGATTGCATTGACACCGCAGATGGTCGAAAGGTTCAAAGGGCGCTTCGGCGATGCCGTAGCCGTTCTTCATAGCCGTCTATCGAACGGGGAGCGCTACGATGAGTGGCGGAAAATACGCGAACGCCGGGCCCGTGTGGCCGTAGGCGCTCGATCTGCGATATTTGCTCCTTTCGACCGGCTGGGACTCATTATTATCGACGAAGAGCATGAATCCTCCTACAAACAGGAGGAAAGCCCGAAATACCATGCAAGAGACGTTGCCGTCCAGCGGGCCAGGCAGCATGGCGCCGCAGTTGTGCTCGGATCGGCGACGCCTTCGCTCGAGAGCTATGCTGCCGCATCGCGAGGCGGCCAAGCTGCCGAGCTGGCAGGCAGAGGGTCGGCGCTGCTGCCGATGCCGGTTCGGGTAGGAGGGAGGCCGATGCCTCCCGTGCATCTCGTCGATATGCGCGAGGAGCTGAAGAACGGGAACCGTTCCATGTTCAGCAGGCAGCTGCACCAGTCGCTTGCATCCCGCTTGGAACGCGGCGAACAGTCGGTGCTGCTGCTCAACCGAAGAGGCTATTCTACGTTTGTCATGTGCCGCTCTTGCGGCTATACCGCGCAGTGTCCGCATTGTGATATATCCCTTACTTACCATCAGAAAGCACGTACGCTCCGCTGTCATTACTGCGGCCATGCCGAAATAACGCCAACAGTCTGCCCGTCCTGCGAAAGCGAGCATATCCGGTTCTTCGGAACAGGAACGCAGCGAGTGGAAGAAGAACTGTCCAAGCTGTTTCCCGGCATCCGTGTCATTCGCATGGATGTGGACACCACGACGGAGAAGGGCTCGCATGAGAAATGGCTGACGATGTTCGGCGAGCGTCAAGCCGATGTGCTGCTTGGGACACAGATGGTAGCCAAAGGACTCGATTTCCCATATGTTACTTTAGTTGGCGTTATCGCTGCGGATACCTCGCTGCATTTGCCCGATTTCAGAGCGGCGGAAAAAACGTTCCAGCTCCTGACCCAGGTTGCGGGCCGTGCAGGCCGTCACGAGCTGCCGGGCGAAGTGGTCATTCAATCCTATAACCCGGAGCATTACGCCATCCAGACGGCTCAGCAGCATCATTATGCTGCCTTTATCCAGGAAGAGCTGCGGCATAGAAGATACATGTCGTATCCGCCATATTGCCGGCTAATTCTCGTAACCTTGTCGCATGAGCAGCTCCCGCTGGTCATCGCAGAAGGCGAGAAGCTGGCCGGATTGCTTCGCCAGGCGGTTTCGGAGGCGGGTTTATCAGCCTCTTCCGAGGAAGGAACGACAAGCCGCTTCATGGATATTCTCGGCCCTGTCGCTTCGCCGATACCGAGAATGAAAGATCGCTATCGTTTTCAATGTATGATAAAATATCGTGGAAATGTTGACGCGGTGGGCATGCTGAAGCGGTCTGTCCGCTCGCTTGCGGGTTCTAACGGCCAGCATCAGGTTCAGATCGGCATCGATGTTGATCCACAGGTCATTCTATAATTTTTCTTGCTGTAAATAACCAAGGAGGGATATTTGTTGGCTATTCGAATTATTGTTAAAGATCCGGATCCCGTCTTGAGGGAGCAAGCGGCACAAGTGACGAAATTTAATTCCAACTTGCATAAGTTGCTTAAGGATATGGCAGATACGATGTACGATGCGGAAGGCGTCGGATTGGCGGCACCTCAGGTCGGCATCTCGAAAAGGGTTATCGTCCTGGATGCCGGGGACGACAATGGGCTGATCGAAATGGTCAACCCCGAAATCGTCGAACGCGACGGAGAACAGACCGGTCCGGAGGGCTGCTTAAGCATACCGAACCTCAATGGCGACGTTCGGCGCTATCAACGAATCAAAGTCAACGGTTTCGACCGCAACGGCAAACCGTTCACGATGGAAGCGACCGATTATTTGGCGCGGATCTTTCAGCATGAAATCGATCATTTGAACGGCGTATTGTTTACGGATATTGCCGAATCCATCTACGACGTGTCTGCAAAGCCGCGCGGACGCGGAGAGTGAGCCTATGCGGATCGTATTTATGGGGACGCCGGAGTTCGCCGTCGCTTCCTTGCAGGCATTGATCGGAGTCGGCCATGAAATTCTGGCCGTCGTTACGCAGCCGGACCGTCCGAAAGGGCGCAAAAAAACGCTGACGCCGCCTCCCGTCAAGGAAGCGGCGATTGCGCACGGTCTGACGGTGCTGCAGCCGGAGCGGCTCAGAGGCTCGGATACGGTAGATGAGATTGCCCGCCTTCAGCCTGATCTGATCGTTACGGCTGCCTATGGACAAATATTGCCTAGAGCGGTACTGGATATCCCGCCGCTGGGCTGCATTAATGTTCATGGTTCGCTGCTGCCGCGCTACCGAGGGGGAGCTCCGATCCAGAGGGTGATCATGAACGGCGAGAACGTGACCGGCGTAACGATCATGTACATGGCGGAAGGGCTGGATACGGGTGACATGATCAGCCGGGTAGAAATCCCTATTCGGGATGAAGACACCTCCGGTACGATATTCGCCAAGCTGGGCGAAGCCGGGGCGAAGCTGCTTATGGAGACGCTGCCTTCCATCGAGTCCGGCACGGTTCAAGCAGAGAAGCAGGATGAAGCGAAAGCGACCTATGCCCCGAATTTATCCCGCGAGGACGAACGCATCGATTGGAGCCGATCTGCACATGCCTTATATAACCAGGTGCGCGGGCTGCTCCCAATGGCAGGCGCATTCACGCTGCTGAACGGGGAAACCTTCAAGGTGTGGGGCTGCAAACCGCTCCAATCGGCTGACGGATATTCCGGGCAACCGGCTGGAACGGTGCTTAAAACAAGCGACAGCGGCATTCTGGTACAGACCGGCGACGGTACGCTCTTGTTGACGGATATACAGCCGGCGGGCAAGAAGGCCATGCCTGCGGCGGAATGGCTGAAGGGCGCGCGGCTTGAGGACGGCATCCGGTTCGGCGGGAGCGGAGAATGAGCGTGCAGGATAAGGGTAAAGATCGGAAATTCCGCAATGGTCATAAGACGGGCGCGGGCAACGGAAAGTCCTCTTCGTCTGGGGCAGCTCCGCGGCAAGGCGGACCGGGTGCTCAGGGCGGGAGAAGTCCACGCAATCCTAAGCCGCAAACCGCTCGCGAAGTCGCATTGAATACGCTGGTTAAAGTAGCCGAATCCGGCGCTTACAGCAATTTGCAGTTGAACCGCGCTCTTCAGGATGCCGGACTATCCCGCCAAGACGCCGGACTCGCTACGGAGCTGGTCTATGGGACCATTCAGCAGCAGCGGCTGATCGATTACCGGCTTGCCGGTCTGGTCGCCAAAGGATTGGACAAGCTGAGCCCTTGGGTGCTGCAGCTGCTTCGTCTGAGCGCCTACCAATTGCTGTGCTTGGACCGGATTCCGGCTCATGCCGCGGTCAATGAAGCGGTTCAAATCGCGAAGAAGAGAGGTCATTCGGGGATATCCGGCATGGTGAACGGCGTACTGCGCAATATGGAACGCCGGCTGCAGGAGCTGAGGGGACCGATAGAAGAGCGTAATCCCGTGTCTCGGATCGGAATTACCTATTCCTACCCGGACTGGCTCGTGGAGCGCTGGATCGACGCATACGGAGAAGCTGTGACCGAAGCGATATGCGCATCGGGGAATGAATCTCCGCATGCCAGCCTGCGCATAAACCGGCTTAGGCTGGCGCAGGATGAAGCGCTGAAGCGCTTGTCGGAAGCCGGCTATCAGGCGAATCCGTCTCCTCTTGCGCCATACGGCATCATCCTTGAGGGCGCAGGAAACTTCGCCCTGACCGACAGCTATGCGGAAGGCTTGTGGACGCTGCAAGACGAGAGCTCTATGCTTGTAGCAGAGGTTTGCGCGCCAATGCCGGGCTGGAGGGTGCTCGACTGCTGCGCGGCTCCCGGCGGCAAGTCAACCCATCTTGCCGAGCTTATGGGCGACAAGGGGCGCGTCATCGCGAACGATGTTCATCCCCATAAGCGTCAGCTGATCGACGAGCATGCGCGCCGGCTTGGTTTAACGGCCATTGAGACAGCTACCGGCGATGCTGCCGAGCTATCCGGGCGATTCCCGGAAGCTTCGTTCGACCTCGTTCTGCTGGATGCTCCTTGCTCGGGATTCGGCGTTATCCGGCGCAAGCCGGAGATTAAGTGGACCAAGAGCCCGGAGGACGTTGACTCCATCGCTGAGCTTCAACGCCGTTTAATATCCGAAGCGGCGAAGCTCGTCCGCCCGGGCGGGACGCTCGTATACAGCACATGCACGATCGAACGCGAAGAGAATGAAGCGCAGATCGCCGCATTTCTTGACGGACATCCTGACTTTGCGGCGGATGCGGATTGGCCGGAGACCGTTCTTCAGCCGCTGCGGGAAGCTGGCGTAGTCGACGGTCAATTTCATGGCTATGCGCAGCTGCTGCCCCAACATTTCGGCAGCGACGGATTCTTTATTGCGAAGCTCAAGCGTCAGCAATAACCCCCATGAACTGGCGCCTATGGCGGCTCTTGTAGCCTGTCATGGGCGTTTGTGGTAAAATAAATCGATGCGGCGGGTTGCCGCACTATTCAATGAAAGAAATAGGTGTGAAACGATGAAACCATTCATCTACGACTATACGTTAGACCAACTGCAAGAATGGATGAAAGAAAATAATGAACCGGCGTTTCGCGGCGCTCAATTATTCGATTGGCTCTATGTGAAGCGAGTCAAAAGTTTTGAGGATATGAGCAATTTGCCGAAGGCGCTGCGTGAGAAGCTGGACGACCAGTTTCAATTTGTGACGCTCAATGAGATTACGCGCTTCGAATCGAAAGACGGAACGGTCAAGTTCTTGTTCGGCTTGCATGACGAGCACGCGATCGAGACGGTTATCATGCGCCACAGCTACGGCAACAGCATATGCGTTACGACGCAGGTCGGCTGCCGGATCGGCTGTACGTTCTGCGCATCGACGCTGGGCGGGCTGAAGCGCAACCTGACGGCTGGCGAAATCGTCGCTCAGGTGGTGACCGCCCAGCAAATTCTCGATGAGACGAATGAGCGGGTATCCAGCATCGTCATCATGGGTTCGGGCGAACCCTTTGAGAACTATGAAGCGACGATGACGTTCCTGCGCACGATGATCCACGAGAAAGGCCTTAATATCGGCCAACGCCATATTACGGTCTCGACCAGCGGCATCGTGCCGAGCATGTACAAGTTCGCGGAGGAGAATACGCAGATCAATCTTGCATTGTCCATCCATGCGCCTAACGATGCGCTCCGCTCCAAGCTGATGCCGGTTAACCGGCGCTTCCCGTTCGAGGAAGTGATGGAGGCTTGCCGCTATTACATTGCGAAGACCGGCCGCAGAATTACGTTCGAGTATGCGCTGATCGGCGGCGTCAACGACCAGAACGAGCATGCGGAAGAGCTTGCTCGGGTTCTGCAAGGGATGCTCTGCCATGTGAACCTCATACCGGTTAACCACGTGCCGGAGCGTAAATACGTTCGGACGCCAAGGGAGCAAATCTTCGAATTTCAACGCATTCTCGAACGCAACAAAGTCAATGCCACAATCCGCAGAGAACAGGGTCATGATATTGCGGCAGCTTGCGGACAGCTACGGGCGAAACATATGGAGTCCACGACGGGGTGATTCGATTAATGAAAATAGCGTATCGCAGCGATATCGGCCGTATCCGGCTTGTGAACGAAGATCGCGCTTGGGCAGAGCAGCAGGATAGCGGGCTCGTCATTGCCATCGTAGCCGATGGCATGGGCGGGCATCAGGCTGGTGATGTGGCCAGCCAATTGGCAGTGGATACATTCCGCGATTCCCTTCAGGGCAAGACAGCCGTATTATCGCTCGATGAGCGCAAAATGCTCATCCGGCAGACGATTTTGCAAGCCAACGAAGTGATATACGATATGGCGTCGCGCAACGACCAATACCATAACATGGGTACGACGGTCGTTGCGGCTTTGATCCAAGCGGATAATGGAGTTATCGGGCACATTGGCGATAGCCGGGCATACATGTGGCGGGACGGCGAGCTTACCCGGCTGACCGAAGATCACACGCTGGTCAACGAGCTGGCTAAGTCCGGACAAATCAGTCCGGAGGAAGCTGCAAACCATCCTCGCAAGAATGTGCTGACAAGAGCTCTCGGTACAGATGCGCAGGTTGAAGTCGATGTGCGCGGGATTTCATGGGCGGAAGGCGATCTGCTGCTTCTATGCAGCGATGGGCTCAGCAATATGGTCACAGATGAACAGCTGCGCGAAACGCTGCAGTCGAATGAGCTCGATCTGGACGGCAAAGCGGATCGGCTCGTTCAATTGGCACTTCAAGCTGGCGGAGACGATAACATTACGGTCGTCCTGCTGCATCATGCCGACGACACGGAGCAAGAGAGGTGAGCGACATGATTGGACATGAATTAGGCGGAAGGTACGAAATCATCACCCGCATCGGCGGGGGCGGCATGGCGCTCGTCTACAAAGCCCATGATATATTATTGAACCGGAAAGTAGCCGTCAAGGTGCTGCGTCAGCAGTTTACGCATGACGAAGACTTTATCCGGCGCTTCCGGCGGGAAGCACAGTCGGCGGCCGCTCTTTCTCACCCGAACGTCGTGAGCATCTACGACGTCGGCCAAGAGGAAGACACGCATTACATTGTGATGGAGTATGTGGAAGGGCACAATTTAAACGAAATCATACAAGAGCGTGCGCCGCTGCAGACCGAAGAAGCGGTACATATCGCAGTTCAGATATGCGATGCGTTGGAACATGCTCATCATAATCAAATCATACATCGCGATATTAAGCCGCATAACATCTTGATCGGCAACAATGGGCGCGTTAAGGTGACCGACTTCGGGATTGCCCGTGCTGTGACGTCCTCAACGATTACACAGACGGGTTCCGTTGTCGGTTCTGTACATTATTTCTCGCCGGAGCATGCCAAGGGCATCAGCACAGGCGAGAAGTCCGATTTGTACTCGCTTGGGATCGTTCTCTATCAAATGCTGACCGGAAGGCTGCCGTTTTTGGGCGAAAGCCCGATCAGCGTTGCGCTCAAGCATCTTCAGGAGACATTTGAGGAGCCTCGCGCAGTCAATCCTTATATCCCGCAAAGCGTGGAGAACATTATTCTGCGGGCCATGCGTAAAAATCCGGATGAGCGTTACTCGTCTGCGGAAGAGATGCTGCACGATCTGGATACATGCCTGCTGCCGGAGCGGCTTACAGAGCCCAAGATTTCGTTCAATACCCATCCGGGCGATATGGACGAGACCCGCATCATGCCTGCGATTCGCGGCGGATCGCTCGAGACGCTGGCCGCTCCTTCATCATCGGCTTCGCGTCCCGAGCGCGCTGAACGGGCCGATGCGGAAGAGAACCAGGATGACAGATGGGAGTCCAACGGGTTATCCGAGGAGCCCAAGCGCCGCCGGTGGGTCAAGCCTGTTATCGCGGTATTCACGACGCTCCTTGTTATTGCCCTTGTTTATTGGGGTGCTATGACGGTGCGGGGATGGTTCGACATCGAGGAGGTCGAGGTTCCTTACGTCGTGAACAAGACCTTTACCGATGCGAAACAGGAATTGGAAAAAGTGGGATTGAGATTAGAAGAACCGACCGTATACATGGACAAAGAAGGCGTCCCGAAAGACATTGTTTACGATCAGTCCAAGCAGAATCAGCGCGTCAAGGTTGGTTCCTGGATCAAGCTGTACGTCAGCACGGGACCGAAGCTGGAGAAGCTGGCCGACTATACGGGCCAATCCTTCAATGATGTGAAGGAAGAGCTGATCAGCTTAGGCGTATCGGAGGAACGTATCAAGTCCGACGGGGAATTCAGTGATGAGAAGCCTGGAACGATCCTTGGTCAGACGCCGGATGCCGGCACGGACTTCGATCCGAAGCAGGCCACGTTTACGTTCACGGTGAGCAAGGGGCAGGAGACGTTCCCGATGCCGACCTTGACGAATAAAACCGAGGCGGAAGCGATCAAGCTGCTGAAATCGCTGGGGCTCACGGTGAACGAGGCGAATACGGTCCGCGAGCCGAGCTACCGCGAAGAAGCAGGCAAAGTTCTCGATCAGCACCCGTTCAAACCGAATGACCTGGTAACGAAAGGGTCCGAAATAACCTTGACCGTCAGCAGCGGGCTGCCGGAGGATGCGATCGAGTATACGTTCAATATCGTCATCTCGCCAGCTTTCGCCGGCAGAACAAGTGAAATCGAAATCAAGTATTCGGATGCCCGCGGCGAGAACCAGAAAGGGGGCAAACGCAAAATTAACAATACGGAGTCTTTCCCTGTCAAAGTTGTGTTAGCCCCGAATACGGAAGCCAGAGTCGAAATATACCGGGATGGCGAATACGTGGACGCGTTCTCCAGATCGTATGACGACATAAAGTCGGGCGCGGATTCGTCTCCGGAAACGGTACCTGGCATTGAACAGCCGGAAGATACACCGGTGCAGACGGAACCGGATAACACAGGCAGCAACAGCAGTAACGACAACGGGGGTAACAATGCCGGACAGCAACCGCAATAAAGCAATGGTCGGTCGGATTGTTAAGGCGCTTAGCGGATATTACTATGTTCTTCCGGATGGAGCGGATAAGCAGAGCGTTCCCGTTACGTGCCGTGCGCGAGGAATCTTCAAGAAGCGCGGGGAATCCCCGTTGGTCGGGGATCTGGTAGAATATGGAGTAACGGAGAATGGGGAAGGTACGGTGGACGCCATCCTTCCCCGTACTTCCGAGCTCATCCGGCCGCCGGTGGCGAATATCGATCTGGCGGTGCTCGTGTTTTCCGTAACGGAGCCTGAGCTTAATTTGCAGCTGCTGGACAAGTTTCTCCTTCATATCGAGCATGCCGGTATACCGGCGATACTATGTTTAAGCAAACAAGATTTGGCCGAAGGCGGACCGGATGCCGATGAAGCCCGCCATATCATTGATGAGGTTCGGAGAATCTATGAACCGATCGGTTATGAGGTCTTCTTAACGAGCTCGCGTCAAGGCGAAGGCACCAGCGCGCTTTATGAGCGCCTGCAGGATCATCTGGCCGTGTTTGCCGGACAATCTGGCGTCGGCAAGTCGTCGCTGCTCAATGCGCTCGTGCCGGGCTTGTCGATTGAGACGAATGAGATCAGCAGCCGGCTCGGAAGAGGGAAGCATACGACCAGGCATGTGGAATTGATTCCTGTCGGGCAAGGCTATGTGGCGGATACGCCCGGCTTCAGCCAGCTGGACTTCGTAGAGCTCGGCATCGAGGAGCTGGGAAGCTGCTTCCGCGAGATGAGTGAGCTGTCCGGCGCCTGCAAATTCCGCGGCTGCACCCACATCCACGAGCCTGGCTGCGCCGTACTCCAAGCGTTGGAGGAAGGCAATATAGCAGCAAGCCGCCATGAGCATTATGCGCTGTTCATGGCGGAGTTGAAAGAGAAAAAGCGGAGGTACTAAATATGTCGATCATCGCACCATCCATTCTGTCAGCGAACTTTGCCGCACTTGCAGATGATATTAAAGACGTAGAACGCGCGGGAGCCGATTGGATACACATTGATGTGATGGACGGCCATTTCGTGCCCAACCTGACGTTTGGTGCGCCCGTTGTACAAGCCATACGACCGGTAACGAAGCTGCCCTTCGATGTGCATCTCATGATTGAGCGGCCCGAGCAGCTCATACCGTCGTTCATCAAAGCAGGCGCTGACCGCATAACCGTACATGCCGAAGCTTGCACGCATCTTCATCGCGTTGTCCACATGATTAAGGAAGCCGGCCTGCCGGCAGGCGTTGCGTTTAATCCGGCGACGCCTATCGCGGCTGTCGAGAATCTTCTGGACGATCTTGATCTCATTCTGATCATGACGGTCAATCCCGGTTTCGGCGGCCAGCAGTTTATTCCGCAATCGCTGCCTAAGCTCCGTCAGCTTCGGACGATGCTGGCAGAGCGCGGGATGTCTCATATCCATATTCAAGTGGATGGGGGCATTAATGCACAGACCTCCGTACTCGTTCGCGAAGCCGGCGCGGATGTGCTGGTGGCCGGCAATGCGGTATTTCTGGAACAAGATCGCGCGGCAGCTATTGCTTCGCTTCGCTAGGGGGATCCATGGGAGAGCGAATAAAGAACAGCTATCTTGTCGTACTTTATAGTTTTGGCGCCGGGCTTATGCTGGCCATATTTCCATTCATCAACAGCCCGGCGAATTTGATTTTCTCCTTGTTGGCTCTGGTCATCGGGATCTATTTCTTCAAGAGATTTCCCGGGATCGGCATGCGCATCATCTTCTTCGTCGTGTCGATTCTGTTCTTCCTGATCATTACCATTATCATCACCATGGTGATGTATGTGAGAACAAATCCGCCTATAGCCTAGATACGGCGTCGGTTGGAATAGGACAATCTAGCATTGCATACTATGGTTACATGAACGAAGGTTCGTGTAGCCTTTTTTTTACCTTATAGAATTCTTTAGTTTCTCATGCACTTATGTTCTATACGGTCTAAGGGAAGAAACCAACTTCGCCGCCAAGAAGGCGCGAGCCGTTTCTTCATGTTTCCGTCTATCGCTCATCCAGAGGCTTCGTTTGTTGGCGCAGCTTATCCAGATGGGTGACGGGAGCCGTTTCGCATGCCTTGATTCAGGTGCAAAGCGACAACGTATGATACATGGACGGTGCGAAGCCGAGCACGTTTAGGAGGGGATGGAGAATGAAATTTTACACAATCAAGCTGCCAAAGTTTTTGGGCGGGTTTGTGAAAGCAATTTTGAATACATTCCAGAAAAACTGATTCGGCCGCCCAGAAGCGTACAACGTGTCGAAGCGTACGGACATAGGTCCGCAGGAAGCCGCCGCAGCAGCGAGGCGGCTGTTTTCTGTGGGGGAATAAGAAAAAGGCACCTGATCGGAATCAGGTGCTCTTTGTTCATCTTTAATTCAAATCCTGTTATACGCGAGTCAATTTGCCCGATTTCAGAGCGCGAGTGCTGACATAAACGCGTTTTGGCTTACCGTCAACGAGAATCCGTACTTTTTGAACGTTAACGCCCCAAGAACGGCGGTTTTTGTTGTTCGCGTGCGAAACGTGATTACCTGTGCCGGGACCTTTGCCCGTAACAAAACATTTGCGAGACATGGAATACACCTCCCTTGAAGAATCCGTGCAAATAAACACACTTGAATATAATAACATAAGTATCACGAGCGATCAAGACAGAGAGAAGCATCGAAAACGGAAGAATTCAGGCGAGATACGTCGGATTGACTTCTATATCTTCGAATTTTATAGTACAATGTTGATTAGTCCATAATATATACGGTAAAGGAGTGAACGACCATGCCACTGCAGCTTGACACAGAACTAGGGAAAGTAATCATTGCAGATCATGTTATCGCTATGCTTGCCGGCTCATCGGCACTTGAGTGTTATGGACTTGTCGGTATGGCTTCACGCAAGCAGTTAAAGGACGGTATTACGGAACTGCTCGGTCGGGACAACTCGTCCCGGGGTGTGGAAGTACGCCGAGAGAACGATCGCTTGCACATCGACTTATACATCATCGTTAGCTATGGCACAAAAATTTCCGAGGTGGCGCACAATATTCAGTCTAAAGTGAAGTATGTGCTGAATGAGGTAGTCGGCCTAAAGGTCGATTACATTCATATTTTTGTCCAAGGCGTACGTGTATCTGGGTAGGAAGGGGAATTAATGTTGAGCAAGCGTTTTATTAGCGGATCGGACTTTACCGGCATGGTGCATAGGGGCGCGGAATGTCTGCAACGTAATGTTGAACGCGTCAATGCACTGAATGTTTTCCCGGTGCCTGACGGCGATACCGGAACGAATATGAATTTAACCATGACCTCTGGGGTACAGGAACTTGTCAACAAACCGTCCCCGGCCATAGGAAAAGTTTCGGAAGCGTTTTCGAAGGGGCTGCTGATGGGCGCGCGAGGGAATTCGGGCGTTATCCTGTCCCAGCTATTCCGCGGCTTCTCCAGAAGCCTGGCAGGTCAAGAAGAGATCAATACGCAGCAGCTTGCAGCGGCTCTTCAGCATGGTGTCGATATGGCCTACAAGGCAGTTGTAAAGCCTGTTGAGGGCACGATTCTTACTGTCGCTAAAGAAGCGGCTAAACATGCCGTGTCCATTGCGCGCCGTACGACCGATGTGGTTGAGATGATGCGCGAGGTGCATGGCAAGGCGTACGAGGCCTTGCAGCGGACGCCGGATATGCTGCCTGTTCTGAAGCAGGTAGGCGTCGTAGACTCCGGTGGACAGGGGCTAGTACATATTTACGAGGGATTCGTTCAAGCGCTCGGCGAACCGGGCTACGCAGCGGATCAGCAAACAGGAACCCGACAAGGCCCGGGTCTGAAGGCAGGGTATACGAGCTTTGCGCCGCAGCAGCCGGCCAGCGCCCAATCGCGTTTATCTACGGAAGCTATTGAATATTTATACGATATGGAGTTTTTCATAAACCGCAAGCTTGCCGGCATAGCCGCGCTTCCCTTCGATGAAGCGGCGTTCAAGAAGGCACTTGCCAAAGACGGCGACTCGATCCTTGTCATTGCCGACGACGAGATCATTAAAGTTCACGTCCACTCCCGCAAACCGGGCGATGTCATGAATTACGCGCTTCCTTACGGCGAGCTGACGGACATTCATATTCTGAATATGCGGGAACAGCATCGCGACCTGCTTCACGATGAATCGACAACGGCCGATCAGCCTAACACGGGTGAAGCGATTACGCGCAGCATCGAAGACGAGGCACTGGGGATGAGCGTGCCTGAAGTACTCACTGGCGCTCCTATCGATTCGGTTCCGGTTGAGCAGGCACACGAGTGGGCGCCGTACGGCATTATCGCCGTTGCGATGGGCGAAGGGATATCGAATATTTTCCTCGACAACAACGTCGATATCGTTTTATCCGGCGGACAAACCATGAACCCCAGCACGGAGGATTTCGTGAAAGCGATCGAATCGCTCCATGCGGAACACATCTACTTGCTGCCGAATAACGGCAATATTATTTTGGCGGCTCAACAAGCAGTCGAGCTATGCGAAAGAAGCATCACCGTAATACCGACCCGGACCGTGCCACAAGGGCTCGCAGCCGTGCTTTCGTTCCGTGAAGAGGAGTCGGCTCAGGTCAATGCCGATGCGATGGAGCAGGCTGCGAAGCAGGTCAGCTCCGGACAAGTCACGCATGCAGTTCGGGACACGTCCATCGACGGGATCGATATTCGTGAAGGTGATTTCATCGGCATATTGGAGAAATCCATTGTCGCTTCTTCGCCGGAGCTTCTCCAGACATGCCGGGATTTGTTAACGCGCATGATGGAGGAAGGCGGCGAACTGGTCACGGTTCTGACGGGCGAGCAGGCGGATGAAGCGGAAACGACGGCATTATCCGAGTGGATTTCATTGGCGTTCCCGGAGGCAGAGCTGGAAGTGCATGCAGGCGGGCAACCACTTTACCCGTATTTATTTGCAGTTGAATAGGGGGACAGTTCATGAGTGCGATTCGTATCGTGACAGACAGCACGGCAGATATTCCGCAGGACGTGCGTGAAAGACTAAACATTGAGATCGTTCCGTTGAAAGTATTGTTTGGCGAAGAAACTTTCTTGGACAGCGTTACGATCAACTCGGGTCAATTCTTTGACAAGCTGACGTCGTCAGCCGTACTGCCCACGACATCGCAGCCGTCGCCGGCCGAGTTCATGGCAACCTATGACCGGATTTTAAACGAAAGCCCCGGTGCGACAATTATATCGATTCATCTTTCTTCGGCTCTCAGCGGGACGTATCAATCCGCGGTGCTGGGGCATTCGCTCCTTGAGCGCGATGGCGATATCGTCGTAATCGATTCAAAGTCGGCTTCATATGGTTTCGGTATGCTTGTCGTCAAGGCGGCCGAGTTGGCTGCCGCAGGCATGCCAAGAGATCAAATCCTGGAAGAGATCGAAACGATGACGCGCGAGAAAAGGTTATATTTTCTTGTGGATACCCTCGAATATTTGCAGAAGGGTGGCCGGATCGGGAAGGCGGCGGCTCTGTTCGGCTCGATCTTGAATATTAAGCCGATCCTTTCCGTTGATGCCGATGGCGAAGTAACGGCAGTCGATAAGGTGCGGGGACAGAAGAAAGCCTTGCAGCGAATCATGGACTTGCTTGCCAAAGACTTTGGCAGCGATCCTGTCGACATAACGCTTGCGTGGGCCACTTCGAATGAGACTGCTCTTGAGCTGGGTGAACAGGCTAAAGCACGGTTCCAAGTACGCTCTACGAAGCATACGAGGATTGGATCCGTCATCGGAACCTATGTCGGACCCGGGACTGTGGCTATATTCATTAACCGATGAAAGGATAGTAAACATGAAGCTGGATGAAATATCGGTCCGGCAAATCAAAGGCGTGAGCGCTCCGAAAGAACAAGAGCTTCACGCCTTTGGCGTCCATTCCGTCGCCGATTTGCTGGACTATTTTCCCTTCCGATACGAGGATTACCGGATACGCGGGCTCGCGGAAGCAAAAGACGGCGAGAAAGTGACGATTCAGGGCAAAATTATGAGCGCTGCGACACTTCAGCGTTATGGCAAGGGCAAATCGAGGCTATCGTGCAAGGTAGCGGTCGATAACCTGCTCGTCACGGCGGTATGGTTCAACCGGCATTATTTGCAGGAGCAGCTTGCAGCGGGCAGGGAAATCGTGCTGACCGGCAAGTGGGAGCAGCGGCGTCTTCAGATGACGGTATCGGAATCCGAATTTCCCGACCGGGGCGCGGTTCGTTCAGGCTCCGTTCAACCGGTTTATTCCGTCGGCGGCAGCATTACGCAGACATGGATGAGAAAGACGATCCATCAGGCGCTTCTGCAGTACGGACCGATGATTGAGGAGATCCTGCCGCTGGAGCTGGTGGACAAGCACCTTTTGATGCCGCGTCGTGATGCCATTCGCTGCATACATAATCCGGGCGATACCGATGAAGGACAAGCGGCGAGACGGCGTCTCGTTTATGAGGAGCTGTTTCTGTTCCAGCTTAAGCTGCAGGCCTACCGGTCGCTAACTCGTAATAGGATGGACGGTATCGCGCATGTGGTAGATGCGGAATCGATCCGCTCCTTCGTCAAGACGCTCCCCTTCGAACTGACCGATTCGCAGAAGAAGGTCGTCAACGAGATATTAATCGATATGCGCCAGTCCTACTGCATGAATCGGCTGCTGCAGGGAGATGTCGGTTCCGGGAAAACCGTCGTGGCTGCGATTGCCTTATTCGCGGCTTATAAAGCCGGGCATCAAGGGGCGCTTATGGTGCCGACCGAAATTTTGGCCGATCAGCACATGAGATCGCTTCAGAAGGTATTTGAGGGCGTCGGCTTGGAGGTTGGGCTATTAACCGGCAGCATGACCGAGCGCAGGCGCCGGGACGTTCTGGCGGGCTTGCAGATGGGGTTGATCGATGTGATCGTCGGCACCCATGCGATTATTCAAGAAGGGGTTAACTTCCGCAGCCTAGGGCTCGTTGTTACGGATGAGCAGCATCGCTTCGGCGTGAATCAGCGAAGCGTATTACGTCGGAAGGGACTCAATCCGGACGTCCTGACGATGACGGCGACCCCGATTCCGCGCACCCTTGCCATTACGGCATTCGGCGATATGGATGTCTCTACGCTACGTGAACGCCCGCAAGGCAGGAAGGCGATCCAAACCTACTGGGTCAAGCATAACATGCTCGAGCGCGTGCTCGGATTTATTAGACGCGAGGTTGATCTTGGAAGACAAGCCTACTTCATCTGTCCCTTAATAGAGGAATCGGAGAAGCTGGACGTGCAGAATGCAATTGATATGCATGTACAGCTAATGCAGGCGTTCCCCGATCTTAAGGTCGGCCTGCTGCATGGACGGCTATCTGCTGCCGAGAAGGATGAGGTCATGCGTTCCTTCGCCGATAATGAAGCCCAGGTGCTGGTCGCGACGACGGTCGTCGAGGTCGGGGTAGACGTTCCGAATGCCACGCTAATGATCGTGATGGATGCGGAACGATTCGGACTCTCGCAGCTGCATCAGCTGCGCGGCCGAGTGGGCCGGGGCGGCCATCAATCGTACTGCGTGCTCATTGCGGATCCGAAGTCCGAAGTTGGACGCGAACGGATGAAGGTCATGACGGAGACAGACGACGGCTTCGAAGTCTCGAGGAGGGATCTTGAACTGCGGGGGCCGGGCGACTTCTTCGGTACGAAACAGAGCGGCGTACCGGATTTCAAGCTCGCCGACATGTCTAGCGATTTCGCGGTGCTGGAGGAAGCCCGCGATGACGCAGCAGACCTGACTCATCGCGAGAATTTCTGGACGGAGCCGGCTTTGGCCAGACTTCATGATCGATTGAAGAGCGATCAACTTTTTTCAGGCGATTTGTTGGACTAGATATCTTCATCCCGCTTGCGGCATATAGTAGAACGAATGGCTGTGAGCAGCCGGACGGAGGTGCTAAGCCGAGAATGAGCTATACCAAATACGGCATTCGGCCGGAATTTATCGAACGCGTTAAGGTGAAGATGAAGAATCCTGTCACGAAGGATCGCATGAAGAAAGTCGTAGAAGGCGTAACGAAGTATGATTTGCAGGACCGGACGAAGGTCCGCCGCCTGATCCGGATCTCGGCAGGCATCCTGCAGGAGAATTTAACGGAAACCCAGGAAGAGCAGCTGATTGCATTCGTCATTAATCAAAAAATCGATCCGAACAATACCCTCCATCTGTTGAAATTGTGGGCCATGTTCCGCTGACTTCCAAGTCAGCGGTTTTTTTTTGCTGAACGTTGCACAGCACCTCTACATCGGCATGGTCTCTCGCAAAAGGAAAATAGCATGCAAAGAAAACCGGGAACCGTCAGCGGCGGGAAGAACATTCTGCTAGCGCGGCGAGATGTATAATCATTGATTCAGCATATTATCAAAGTTAAACGGAAATCGGTTCGATGCAGGCAGGCTCGTCCAGCTTGACATTGCCGACTCCGGGAGCGACGGGATAAGCCTCAAGATTCTCGGCAGGATAGGGACGGAAGAGCGGGGTAAACCGCTGCGGATCTTGTAGACTCCGGTCCAGCCAGATTAGCTCATTCTCGGGACTCAATATGACCGGCATCCGATCGTGGATCGGCGCCATCAACGAATTCGGCGTCGTTGTCAAAATGGTGCAGGTGCTAAGCTTGGATCCATCCGGAGAAAGCCATGTATCATAGAGCCCTGCCATGCTGAACAGGCTTCGGTCGCGGTGAACGATTCGCATCGGCTGCTTAACTCCGCCCGCTTTTTGCCACTCATAGAAGCCGTCTGCCGGAACGATACAGCGTTTGCGGCGAATTAAAGTTTTGAATGCCGGTTTATCGGACACGGTTTCCGATCTTGCATTGAGCATTTTGCTGCCGATCTTCGGATCGTCCGCCCAAGAAGGAACCAGGCCCCATTTTAACTCGCCAAGCCGGTTGCGTTCACCGTCATTAACGATAGCAAGGATCATTTGTCCCGGAGCGACATTATATTTCGGGCGATGGTAAGGGACATTGGTTTCATTTATCCAATAGCGAAGCATCAATTCCTCGAGCGATACCGTGATGGTGTAGCGTCCGCACATCAATAATCACGCTCCTTCATGTAGTTCCACATTCGTTCCGCTTGCATCGTACTTATTATACTACGGGTCCTCCTTTGTCAAAAGCGGTCATAAAAACCGGACGAAAATGAAATGCGCTTCTCATATCTGCGAGGATAGACGGCTAACCTAATCATTGCTTGCCCATACTGAATGCTAGAAGCAAGTTTGAAGGGAGGTTAGCGATGAAGGGCGGGAATTCTGGGAATCGGCGGGATATACATACACACGATTGGTTAAACGGCTTCGTGCGTTGGTTCAAATATCAAATTCAAGCGTTTAAAGACCGGTTACTGGGTAAACGGGTTGAGCAAGCTCAATCGGACCGGTCATCCCGCTCGGCAAGACCGCTTCAGCTGCGCGAGACCGCAGTCAAGTCATTAAAAGCGGCGTGGACTGCTCTCGAAAGGGAAGCGGATCGTGACGAGGGCAGAGAACACGAGGATACGCCGGCGTTACAGCCGGAAGATAGGGAACGGTCGCTGATCGAACGGATCCGGAGGGAAACGGCCGCGGCCAATCGAAATAATGTTACGCGAACGGAAGCCTACAGGGAAATCTATTTTCGCCGTCCGGAACTGCATTGGGCGCTGCTTGCGCATATGGTTTCGCGTAACGGGGGTTTCAATATGACCGACTTGCGGGGAGAGCTGCTGCCGCGACTGTTGGACGAGCAGCAGGCGGATGCGACGTTCCAGATGCTGGAGAGAATCAATTCACTCATTTTCGCAGATGCATATCCGCAATTGCTGCTGTATGAAGCGGGGAGAAAGGAGGGCAGAGAACTGACTCATCTGCTGCCTGCATTCCATGTTTCACGCTTCATGGGACCCGTGTGGTCGCAATTCTGGCATCGTCTGGACTCGCCTGTGCTGACGACGGCCTTGATTGTGAATGAGCAGCATTTCATTGAAGATCGTATCGTACAGGACCCTTACTATCGCGAAGAAGTGTTGAAAACGATGGCGTACATGATGCAGGCGCCGATGCAGACGAATGCGGTGATCATGCCATACGGAGCGCCGCAGGCAGGGATGATGAGGCTTGCGGGTCTCATACTGGAGGACTTCAAGGATTTGAAGGAGCGGATCGAATTTGGCAAGCGGCTGTATGCCATTCTGTTCGGGGTGGAGATTGTCCGTGAAGGCGTGTTGGCTTTCGTCCGCTGTGTCCAGCATAGCGGCTCGCGTTCTGACTACGCACCCCATTTGTTTACGTCGCAACAGCCGGTTAATGAGAATATGCGCTATAAACAGAAGCTCGCCGGATGCAGGTTAATTCGCGGCAGATCGCCTTTCTACAGTCCCTCATTGGAAGCAGTATGGCCCGATCGGCCGGTAGAGGAATCCCGTTCGGACCGGGATTGGTTTACTGCCGAAGCTGAAGTGGAGCCTTATTTTCACAAGCTGCCGCTCCCGGAATTGTTCGAAGTGACGGAGGCTTACTGCCACGGATTGAATGAAATCGAGCTGGCGGTTCAAGCGGCCGAGCGGCTGGGAATGCTCGAGAAGGAATAGGGTACACCCGAGCTGATTTAAGCAGAGGGGTCTACCCTATTTGCTGCTTCGCGAACAAAATCCATATGGATGAGGAAGGCTCGGAGATGAATGTATCGTAGCCCCGTCTTTCCAGTTCAGCTGCAAGTCTGCTTATGTTCTTCGTAGACAGTCGATCCGGACTAGCTTCCTCCGGTATTGCTGCAATGGCAGCGCTCGCTGGATCGGACAGTCCTGCTAAGCAGATTCGCCCGCCGGGCAAAAGGATGCGGTCCATCTCGGCAAGAGCAAGCAGCTGCTCGCGCTGGTCCAGCGTATGGAGCGTGAACGTGCTGACGGCAAAATGAAAGGACGGCTGTTGAAAAGGAAGGGCAAGCAGGTTGCCGAGCTTGGCCTCCACGTCGGGGTGCTGCTTCCGGAGAATGGCCAGCATAGCAGGGGATTGCTCAACTGCGGTCATCATAGCGCCGTCACGAGTAAGCCTTTCTGCCAAAACGCCCGTTCCCGCTCCCAAATCGACGCCATGCTCCGCCTCGGCAGGCTCCAGCCATTGCTCCACCTGGCGATGCGCCAGTTCATACTGGCGGATATCAATGTGTGGAGCCAATGATTGAAGGACGGCCTCCTCCCGATATTGCGCGGCAAGTCCGTCGTAATCGATCCTTGCATGCCAGGAATCCCGAACAGCCGATGCCTCCCGGACATGCGAAGCTGCCGCCTCGATATCGTCTAACGTCAAGCCGCCTCGATGGAAACCGGCGCGCATAACTGAGTCAAGTGCTTGGAGGGCTTGGGACAAATTGCTCCACTCGCGATAGATGGCCTGGCGCGATTCATCCAGCTTGCTTAGGAGCAAATGCTGGTCATCCGGCGAAGCCGCAGCTTCCTTGCTGGCTATCGCTTCGCGGATCGCGGTTATAGGAAGTCCGAGCTCACGCAGGGAGACGATCCAGCGGAGCCGGTTTATATCAGTGTCCTCATAGCTGCGGTATCCGTTCTCAGGCGATTTTACAGGTGCAAGCAGCCCTTTCTCTTCGTAAAAACGAATTGCCCGGGGCGTCGTCCCGAGCAATTTCGCCGCTTCGTGTATATGCATCCGCATGGAATCCATCACCTCAGCTCTTATTGTAAACGTTGACGCAACGTCAATGTCAACGTCAATGCTTGCTATCGCCGATTAAGAAGCTCCCAGCGATAAACGTATTCGAATATAAATTCGAACGCCTCCAGGTGCCGCTTCGCCTCGAATGCATTGGCCCCCCATGCATAGATGCCGTGCTTGCGCAGCATAATGCCCGGAATGCGGGGGTCAAGCCGCTCCGTGATTTCAGGAACGATGCTCGGAATATGGGCGAAGTTCGAGACAATCGGTATTTCGATATGCGCTTCCTCTTCCCAGATATTGAAGGCTTTGATCAGCTCGACGCCATCCACCGGAATCGATTTGCGGCTCCAGAAGAGCTCGGAAACGATACTGTTGAATACGCTGTGGATATGAAAAATAGCGCCGCAGCCGGTCAGCCGGTAAATCTCGCTGTGAATGAGCGTTTCGGCGGAAGGCTTCAGGCTGGTCTTTTCGCAGGCTTGTCCGCTCTGATCGACGAACAGAAAATCCTCCGGCGTTGAAATCGACTTGTCTTTACCGCTCGCCGTAATGGCAAATTGAAAATTGTCAGCCTCGAATTCGCCGACCCGTATAGAAAGATTCCCGCTCGTACCGGGAAACCAGCCTCGCGCGGCAAACAAGCTTTTGATGTCACGAAGCTCTGCGAGCGCCTGCTGCTTTTCCTCTAATCGTACATCCTGTATGGTCATCGAACGTTTGCCTCCTGTTGCTGCAGTATTTCGACCACGTCATGAAACGTGCTGAATTCATGATACGGTAATCCCAGCTCCTTGCATTTCGCAATCAGATGGGAACGTGCAAATACGAGATCGGCCAGCTTCGCGCCTTCGAAATCCGTTACGCTGTCGCCAATCAAGATGCGTGTGTATTGCTCGGCGGGAAAACGGCGGATAATCGCCGGCTTGCACATGCCGCAATCGTTGCTGCAATGATCATCGCAAGGGTGAGGCCAGGTGATCTCGATCCGTTCGCCTGAGAAATCGCTGCCGTTGCAGAAGATGTGATCTGCCGGTATGCCATAAGGAGCAAGCAATGCATGCACGAAGAAATCGATGCCGCCGCTCGTAACATAAAAGTCGATATCGTTCGCCTTGCTGTATGCGAGAAGCTCTTCGAATCCGCCTCGGATCCGTGCGTTGCCAACCGCATAATCGATAACCTCCCGCTCCATGGAAGACGGTATCAGCCGAAACAGCTCGCCGACACCTTGCCGGACCGATTTGCGCTGGCCGATAATATCGTTAACGATCGGCTCCCAGCCTGGCGGATTGAAATGCTTGATGATTGCAATGATGTTATCGTTCTCTGTGATCGTACCGTCAAAATCGCAAAAAATGACGCGCTTCTTGTTTGCTGCGTCTGTACCACGTGATGTCATTCCTTAAACCCCCATCGTTCAATAGCTGCTTTCAACGCTTCATTGCCGGGCTGTGCTGCAGCTACAGGCAGCGATATTCCGTCTTGTGCCGCGGCAATAGCTTGACGGAACGCTTGACCGCCTGCCGCTGTTCCCATTGGATGACCGTGAATTCCGCCGCCTGCATTAACGACGACTTCATGGCCGAAATCGCGGAGAATGAGAGGGACGAGTCCGGGATGAATGCCTGCGGAAGGAACCGGGAAGCTGCTGCGAACCGGTAATGCCGGATCGATCAAGGCCGATTGGACGGCAAGATTCTCTTCCTTCGGCATGACGACCGAGCCGTAAGGCGACGGGAACAGGACGAGATCCGCTCCGGCGAGGCGCATCAGCTTGCCGAGCAGAAGAGGCGCTGCGATTCCGTAATGCGGCGAAGGATAATAAGCGCCGGCAAGAGCCGGATGCGCTGCAATCGGTACGTGAATGTCCGGATCGCTGCTCAATTCATGCAGCACGTCGTAGCCGTAGGCGAGCGCATTAAAGAGAATCGCGTTCGCGCCGGCTGCAATCGCGCGCTTGGCGTTCGCGGCGAGCTGGGACGTAGGCCCGGTCAAGTTGACGGCATACAGTAGCTTCTGGCCGGTTTCCGCTTCGGCTTGACGCGCAGCGTCCATACAGGTTTCTACCCGTTTCTCAAGGGGAGTGAGCGGGTTCTCGAACAAGATTTCGTCATCCTTGATCAGATCGACGCCTCCGAGCGCTTGACGATAGAACTGCTCCCGCAGGTTCGTCAGATCATGTCCGATGACGGATTTGAAGATGCTCATCAACAGAGGGCGATCGTGAATGCCGAGCCGGTCCCGAACGCCGCTTACGCCGAATTTGGGACCCGGGAAGGCTTCCGTGAAGGCGGGAGAGAAATTCAAATCGAGCAGCTTGATCCGTCCGTCCATCGACAGCTTGCCGAAGACGGTTACGAGCAGGGCGGGGATGTCCCGGCTGAAATTAACATCCGGATAAGCGATGGTCAAATCGGCATACCTCTCGCCGGGCTGAAAGCCTTCAGGCTCGTGCACATGAACCGAAACGACGCGGCCCAGATGCTTCTCCATCTCGGCCTTGCGCGCTTCAGGCAAATCGGTCCAGCTGCCGACCGTCAGTCCGACGGCTATACCGAGCGCTTTCTTATGAAAATCGGCTGTATCGTCATAGCAGCGGTATGTCGCTTCGCAAACAGAAGTTGTCAAGATAAGGCACTCCTTTCGATATCGGCTCCCATTTCGGAAGCGCGCTCGGCTGCCCGAGCGACGGCGCGGATGACGCCGTTCGTGAAATCATGCTTGTCGAGCGTCTCGATCGCCGCTTGCGTCGTTCCGTTAGGAGAGGTTACTTTGCGCCGCAATTCCGCAGGGTTATCGCCGGTGGATTTCACCATCTGAGCGGCTCCCAGCACGGTCTGCACGGTCAGCTCGCGAGCCGCCTCATCGGAGAGGCCAAGCTGAGTGCCGGCTTTGATCATGGCTTCCATAAGGAAGTACACATATGCCGGTCCGCTACCTGAAACGCCCGTAACCGCCTCAATTAACGGCTCGTCAACGATAGCGGTCAAGCCAATGGAGTCGAACATGGCTTGGGCCAATTGGCGCTGATTATCATCCACGGTAGATGAGAAGCTGATGCCTGTGGCACCGAGTCCGATCGTACTGGACGTGTTCGGCATCGTGCGGACGATAGAAGCCTTCTGGCCGAGCAGCTGTTGAATGGTCTGAATCGATAAACCCGCAATAACCGAAATAATCAGCTGGCTGGATGTTACTATTCCCTGCAGCTTGCGGATTGCATCGGCGGCATCTTTGGGTTTCATGCTTAGAAAAATAACATCCGCCTCGCGAAGCATCGATCTCTGCGCATTCGCGTCCTGCTCCGATGATACCTGAACCCCATATCTGTCGGCCAGCTCTTCGAGCCGGTCAACATTGCTGCGGTTCAGCATCGAGACGCGCGACGGATCCGCCAGACCGCGGTCCAGAAGTCCGCGAACGATAGCTTCAGCCATCGAGCCGGCGCCATAGAAGCACAGGCGAAGGGAATTGGTTTCCGGCTTCAACCCGGATGAAGAAGAGATCAAAGTCATTGCATACACCTCGTGAACATGTAATGGGAAGCGATTGAGAATAAGTTGAAACCCGGTTACCCGCGAATTTGACCCGCTCCGTAGATACGGTATTTCGTCGAGGTAAGGGCAGGCAGGCCCATCGGACCGCGTGCGTGCAGCTTCTGCGTGCTGATGCCGATCTCGGCTCCGAAGCCGAACTCAAAGCCGTCTGTGAACCGGGTAGAGGCGTTATGGTATACCGCAGCGGCATCGACTTCCTGAAGAAAGCGAACGGCATTCTCCTGATTCGCTGTCACGATACATTCGGAGTGCATCGTGCCGAACTGAGCAATATGCGACAGCGCTTCATCCAGATCATGAACGACGCGAATATTGAGAATATAGTCATTGTACTCCGTTGCATAATCGGCGTCGGATGCGAGGAGCGCTTCCGGTACGATTTCCATCGTTCGTGGGCAGCCGTGAAGCTGGACATCCGACTTCAAGAAACGATCCGCCAATTCATGCAGATGCTTCTTGGCGAAGGATTCGTGAACGAGCAGCGTCTCCATTGCGTTGCAGACGGAAGGGCGCTGTACCTTGGCATTGAATGCGATATCCGAAGCCATATCGTAATCCGCGCTCTCGTCGATGAACGTGTGGCATATTCCGGCACCTGTTTCGATGACAGGAACAGTGGCATTGTCCACCACGTTGCGAATGAGCGACGCGCCGCCGCGCGGAATGACAACATCCAATAGGCCATTGAGCTTCAACATTTCGTCTACAGAGGAACGGTCAGCATCCTCGATCATTTGCAGCGCATCAGCCGGGACGTCGGTAGTTTGAAGAGCGCTGCGGAGAACCTCCACGATTTTGCGGTTGGTCTCCAGCGCTGCCGATCCGCCGCGCAGCACAACGGTGTTGCCGGTCTTGAGACAAAGGCCGGCAGCATCGACTGTGACGTTCGGTCTGGCTTCGTAGATCATCCCGATCACGCCGAGCGGAACGGATATTTTCTCCACCTTCAATCCGTTCGGACGCTCGAAGGATTCCAACAATAGTCCAACCGGATCGGGGAGAGCGATGATTTGACGCAAACCTTCCGCGATTCCGGCAATTCGGCTTTCGTTAAGCGTCAGCCGGTCCAATAGGGATTCACTTGTGCCTTTCTCTCGTCCATTCATAATATCTGCCGAATTGGCATCAATAATAGCAGCTTGTTCTTTCTGGAGCGCATCCGCCATAACGCCTAGCGCGTGATTTTTCTGTTCGGTCGTCAAACGGTTCATGGCTGCAGCGGCGCTCTTAGCGAGCGTGGCCTTCGTTCTCACTTCGCTCATGGTTGATTCCTCCTTAAAGTTTTGTGAGCCCTTCGCTTCAAGGAAGCGATAACGAGCAAAACTGGCATCGAAAGCATAAGCTTAGTTTTTGTGATTAAAAATCGCTTCAAGGAAGCGATAACGAGCAAAACTGGCATCGAAAGCATAAGCTTAGTTTTTGTGATTAAAAATCGCTTCAAGGAAGCGATAACGAGCAAAACTGGCATCGAAAGCATAAGCTTAGTTTTGTGATAAACAATTGCTTCGAGGGGCGATACGAGCAAAACTGGCATCGGAAGCAAAGGCTTCGTTTTGTGAGTGCTCATCGCTTCGAGTTCTAGGAAAGCGTGACCCAATCGTCACGATGGATGACCTCGATACGGCTCACTTCGAAGCGGCGCCTCACTTCATCGGTGCTTAGACCCGCTACGGCTTTGATCTGCCAAGCATCATAGTTGACGACGCCGCGGCCGATCGTTTGCTCGCTCGTATTGGTTACTTCAACGACATCGCCGCTGTGGAAATCGCCCTCAATAGCCCGAATGCCGACAGGCAGCAGGCTGCTGCCGCCTTGGAGCAGAGCCTTCTGCGCACCGTCATCGACGATGATCCGGCCCATGGGCTGTGAGTGGAAGCCTACCCATTGCTTCTTCATGGTGAGTGTATGAAGACTAGTATCGAAATAAGTGCCTCTGCCGTACCCGTCAACGGCCAGCCGCAGATCACCTGGCTCCGTCACGCGGCCGATGAAAGCCGGTACCCCGCCTCGCATCGCGATCCGAGCTGCTTCGATCTTGGAACGCATTCCGCCTGTTCCGACAGAGGAGCCGGCACCCCCGGCAATTTTCATAATATCCTCGGAAATCTGAGCGACGCGGTCGATCCTTACGGCGGCCGGATTTTTCCGGGGATCCTCGGTATACAATCCGTCGGTGTCTGTCAGAATAATAAGGTGCTTGGCCTGGACTAAATTCGCGACCAATGCCGACAGCGTGTCGTTATCGCCGAATTTCATATGCAGCTCATCCGTCGCGACAGTGTCGTTCTCATTAATAATCGGAACGGTACGCTGGCGAAGCAGCTCTTCAATCGTCAATCTCGCATTCTTAATACGGCGCTGGTTCGAAAAGTCGGTTCGGGTCAGCAGAATTTGAGCGACTCCGTTCCCGGTGCCTCCATAAGCCTCGAATGCTTCTTGATAGGCTTGCATGAGCAGCGCTTGCCCAACTGCGGCGGCAGCCTGCTTTTGGTGTACAAGCTTCGGCCTTGATTCGTATCCGATGCGCCGAAACCCGGCTGCTACAGCGCCTGAAGTAACGAGCAGCACCTGATAGCCTCTTTCCTGAAGGGCAGCCAGTTCGTTTGCAAAGAAGGAAATCCGGTCGCGATTGAGACCGCCTTCGTCCGAGGTTAGCGAGCTGCTGCCGATTTTGACTACAATACGTTCCGTCATCGACTTTGTTCCCTTTCCCTAGGTTACCGCGAATCCAGGTCGGAAAATAAAAAAACTCCCGCCCTTTATAAATAATATAAAGGACGAAAGTATGACTTCCGCGGTACCACCTTTGTTGACAGCCGTCATGTCTGACATGGGCCATCCCGCTTCACAGCCTGATAACAGCAGGCACTGTCCGGTTCGTCACCGGCCGTTCAGGGGTGGGTGTTCGGCAAGATACACGGTAAATTCTCCCAGCTAATGAATTTACTCTCTGCGCGTGTCTTCGGCTTGCTTACTTGGCCCCATCATAACGTTTGTTGTTCAATTAATTGATAGCATATCATGTTCAATCGATATGTGTAAAGCGTCCGGGACGCTTATTGCGTCTTAAGCCGCTAACCGAACAATCCGAGCCGGCCGATACGCAGAATGGCTTCTTCCAGCCTTGCTTCCGGTGCGAGGAGCCCCAGCCGTACATAGCCTTCGCCATGCTCGCCGAAACCAATGCCGGGCGCAACGACGACATCGGCTTGCTCAAGCACGAGGTCTGCGAAGGAAGCGGAAGTGTGGCCACTCGGCACGGGAAGCCAGCAAAAGAAAGATCCGCCCGGCTTGTTCGCCTTCCAGCCAACGCGTTCCATCGCATTGAACACGGCATCTAGACGGAATTGATACATGTCCTGCAGCTCGGTCACACAGGATTGAGGTCCGTTCAACGCTTCTGCGGCGGCGGCTTGTATCCCGCCGAACAAGCTGCAGTAATAGTGGTCCTGAATTAAGTTGATGAGTCCGACTATATCGGGATTTCCGAGCGCAAAACCGACTCGCCAGCCAGCCATATTGTAGGTTTTGGACAGGGTATAGAACTCGACGCCGACTTCCTTCGCGCCAGGCGTCTGCAAGAAGCTGATCGGCTGCTGGCCGTCGAATCCGATGGCGCCATAGGCAAAATCGCTTGCGACAGCTATGCCATGCTTACTGGCAAATTCAACGGTTTTCGCGTAAAAATCCGCATTCGCTACGGCGCCGGTCGGATTGTTCGGATAATTGATGAACATGAGCTTAGCTTTATCGGCAAGCTCGGGTGGAATGGCTTCATAATCGGGCAGAAACGCATTATTGGCCGTCAGCGGCATATATTCCATCCGGCCTCCGGCAAGCGCAACGCCCGACCAATAATCCGGGTAGCCGGGATCAGGGACTAAACAGACATCGCCAGGGTTAAGCAAGCATTGGCTAATTTCGATGAGGCCGGTTTTGCCTCCGAAGAGGATGGCCACTTCTTTCTCGGGATCAAGCTCGACGCCGTAATCCTCCTTGTAGCGGTTGACGACCGCTTCCTTGAGGAAAGGGTATCCGCTGAAAGGCGGGTATCGGTGATAGAGCGGATTCTCCACCGCTTCTTGAAGGGCGCTTACAATATGGGAAGGGGTAGGACGGTCGGGATTGCCTTGCCCCAGATTGATGACATCGCGTCCTTTGGCCGCCTGTTCGTTCGCTCTGCGTACAAGCTTGGAAAAAAATTGCGTCGGCAGACCGGTCATCCGGTCT
This sequence comes from Paenibacillus spongiae, assembly GCF_024734895.1. Lineage (NCBI taxonomy): Bacteria > Bacillati > Bacillota > Bacilli > Caryophanales > Paenibacillaceae > Paenibacillus > Paenibacillus spongiae. Next base: position 4,522,801 of record NZ_CP091430.1, on the reverse strand, counting down.
GCCGGTTGTATAGGAACATGAACGTGCTCTGTCCGGTTCATTCTCTTCACTCCACTTTCTTCGTCTGACTGGTTATGCGCTCATTATGGAAAAATCGTATTCCTAATGTAGCATGATTCCAAACCCCTGTCGAGCGCTCGGAATTGCATGGAGCGAAGAGAACGAAAGAAGCCTTTTTAGTTGATCTCCATCAGTTTCAAGAACGGTTTGATGTCCGCTTTGAATTGGAGCAAATAAGGCTTGCGGTTTTCATCGAATACAAGGAGCAGCTGTGGATGCTTCGGGCAGTAGAATAGGAACAGATCCGAAGTGCGTATGGTTGCAGCTCCGGCCTGGATGGTCTTAGGCTGGGCGAGAGGGAGCCGGAACACATATCCGCACTTGTCATCGGCTTTTACCTGCGGCGAAAGACCGGTTACCGAAGCGATCCAGGAATCCGCGATGCTCTGAAATTCGGCGTTATTCGGAATGGACTTCACCACTTTTCCGGCAACGATATCAAAAGCTTGAACGGGCCGAAGCGCCTCGGCGCCTTCATTGTCGGCATGCGCAGCCGAGGCATAGGGAAACAGAAAACAGAAGGCAAGCATAAGAACGGCTGCCAATTTGATTGTTGCAAGTCGCATCGTTATTCTCCTCCACTTCATTAGTGATGGTTCTGACGTTACGATGCCCATCTTGACAGCGAACCATGAGAAGGTATCATTAGGTAAAAGCAAGATCTATGGCACTTGAAGGAGGCGGTATTGATATGACAACCCAGACGACGCGGCTGGCACTGCTGCAAATGCACGTGGAGGCCGGCAATCCAGATGAGAATTTCCGCCGTTTAACAGAAATGCTGGAAGAGGCGGTAAATACAGAGGACAAGCCGGATCTCATCATGTTTCCGGAAATGTGGAATACAGGTTATGCGCTCGAGCAGATCGGTGATTTGGCCGACACGAACGGCGAACGGACCAAAGCGCTGCTATCGGCATTCAGCCGCAAGCATGGCGTCCAGATCATCGGAGGGTCGATTGCGGAAGGCCGGCAGGATGGCGTTTATAATACGATTTATGTTTTTGACGATAAGGGGAATGTACAGGCCGATTATTCCAAAATTCATCTGTTCCGGCTCATGGATGAAGAGAAGCATCTGCAGGCGGGGGACAAGATCGGCCGGTTCACAGCAGGCGATACGGATGCGGGGATGATGATCTGCTACGACATCCGCTTCCCGGAGCTGGCACGGAAGCTGGCTTTGTCCGGAACCAAGGCGCTGTTCGTCCCGGCCCAATGGCCCAATCCAAGGCTGCACCATTGGCGGACGCTGCTCTTAGCCAGAGCGATCGAGAATCAGATGTTCGTCATTGCTTGCAACCGGTGCGGAACGAGCGGAACGAGCACCTTCTTCGGCCATTCCATGGTCATCGATCCTTGGGGAGAGATCATTGCCGAAGCGGGCGAGGAGGAGACCATCCTCCGCGCCGAAATCGATATGTCGCTAGTCGACCAGGTTCGCCGCAAAATACCGGTATTCGAGGATCGCAGACCTGCGCTTTATGAATCGTAATGACTTTCTAACGTCGTCTTCATGGTCGTTATGAAGGCTTCCGCCGCTTTCGACAGATAGCGGCCCTTGCGGCTTGCAATGACCAGCGTCCGTGAAGGTACAGGGGCGGCTAAGGGGAGATAAACCGGCATAAATTCGCTCCTCTTGGCCCGGGCGATCATCTTCGGAACGAAGGCGATTCCCATGCCTGCCGCGACGAGCGACTGCACCGTTTCGATATTCCCGCTCTCGAAGACGATCCGCGGCTCGAAGCCGCCTTTGCTGCAAAGCTCGAAGGCGATTTGCCGGAAGCCTTGTCCTTTCTTCAAGACGATGAACGGCTCGCTGGACAAGTCGGAGAGCGCAACCGGAATGCTGCTTGCCGCAAGCGGATGCCCGGGCGGGACTGCCAGACAAATCTCCTCTTCTATTATAGGCTCCCATGATAGCGAAGGATCGGCCAGAGGCAAGGAAAGCAAGCTTAAATCGGTCTGTCCGCTGGCTGTCAGCTGCTCAAGCCGGGAAGAGGTATCCTCGACGAGCATGACTTCAATCTCCGGGTATTGCTTCGCGAAGATGGGCAGCACCAGCGGAAGCACATGGGAGCCGGTCATGGGCAGACTGCCGACGACAAGCTTTCCTTTGCGCATATGGGCAAGGTCGTCCAGCTCCTGCTTCAGCTGCTCCACGCTGTCCAGAATATGCTGAGCCTTGTTTACAAACACGGCACCGGCGTGCGTCAGTTCCACCGAATTCGTCGTTCGACGGAACAGCAGCACGCCGATTTCTTTCTCCAGCTTGGACAGCTGCTGACTTAGGGAGGGCTGCGCGATATGCAGCTTCTCCGCCGCCCGCGAAAAGTTTTTCTCCTGCGCGATTTGGATGACATATTGCAATTGACGAAATTCCATGATTACGGCTCCTTCATGTATAAGTAGAGCAGGGTATTCCTGTATCATAGGTAATACCTATCGCTGTTATAGAAATTATATCTTAGAACAATGAAGAAAGAAATGCTATGATGTCATTAACGATTTTATGAGCAGGTATCAAAGAAATTATGAGGTGATTATAATGACGAAAAAAACGATGTTTGAGAAAATCTGGGACAACCACGTCATTCATTCGGAAGCCGGGAAACCGAGCATTCTGTATATCGATTTGCACTTGGTTCACGAAGTAACGTCCCCGCAAGCTTTCGAAGGACTCCGCATGACCGGCCGCAAGGTCCGCCGTCCGGAATTGACGTTCGCCACAATGGATCACAACGTTCCTACGAAAGACCGTTACAATATTACAGATCCGATTTCGAAGCAGCAGATCGATACGCTTACTCAGAACTGTAAAGATTTCGGCGTTACGCTGTTCGATCTGGACAGCATCGACCAGGGCGTTGTCCACGTTATGGGTCCTGAGCTTGGTTTGACCCACCCGGGCAAAACCATCGTGTGCGGCGACAGCCATACGTCCACGCACGGCGCTTTCGGAGCGCTGGCTTTCGGAATCGGCACCAGTGAAGTGGAGCATGTTATGGCCACTCAATGTCTGCAGCAAGCAAAGCCAAAGACGATGGAAGTCAAATTTATCGGAAGCCGCAAGCCGGGTGTAACGGCGAAGGACTTGATTCTTGGCGTTATCGCCAAATACGGCACAGATTTCGCGACAGGCTATGTCATTGAATATACCGGCGAAGCGATCACTTCGCTATCGATGGAAGAGCGCATGACCGTATGCAACATGTCGATCGAAGGCGGCGCTCGCGCAGGCTTGATCGCGCCTGACCAAACGACATTCGAATATCTCCGCGGACGCGAATACGCTCCTCAAGACGAAGCGTATGACAGTGCGGTAGCGGCTTGGGAACAATTGACGACAGACGAAGGCGCATCTTACGATACCGTGGTCGAGTTCGATGTGGATTCCCTCATCCCGCAAGTTACCTGGGGAACGAGCCCGGGCATGGGAACCGACATTACGTCGAAGGTCCCTAATCCTGCCGACATGGCGACAGAGAACGAACGCAAAGCAGCCGAGAAGGCTCTGGAATATATGGACCTGAAGCCAGGAACGCCAATGAATGAAATTCCGGTCGATTATGTCTTCATCGGTTCCTGTACGAATGGCCGGATCGAAGACCTGCGCGCAGCATCCGAAATCGCGAAAGGCTATAAAGTCAGCGAAGGCGTAACGGCAATCGTCGTACCAGGCTCCGGCCGCGTCAAAATTCAAGCCGAGAAGGAAGGGCTTGACAAGATTTTCATCGATGCTGGTTTTGAATGGCGGGATGCAGGCTGCTCCATGTGCCTCGCAATGAATCCGGATGTTCTCCAGCCGGGACAGCGCTGCGCATCGACATCCAACCGTAACTTCGAAGGCCGTCAAGGCCGCGGCGGGCGTACGCATCTCGTATCGCCGGAGATGGCTGCAGCTGCGGCAATTATGGGCAAATTCACCGATGTTCGCGACTGGAACGTTAAGTCGGAAGTACTGAACTAATCATTCATACGAGAGAGGAGTCAATCTAAATGCAAGCATTCACTAAACATACGGGCCTTGTTGCCCCGGTAGACCGTGTCAACGTCGACACGGACGCCATTATACCCAAGCAATTCCTCAAGCGCATCGAACGCAGCGGCTTCGGCCAGTTCTTGTTCTTCGAATGGCGCTGGGACGAGCAAGGGAACGTCATCGATGAGTTCAGCCTGAACCAGCCGCGTTACCAGGGATCATCGGTTCTTCTCTCACGTGCGAATTTCGGCTGCGGATCCTCCCGCGAGCATGCGCCATGGGCCATTTTGGACTACGGCTTCCAGGTTGTAATCGCGCCGTCGTTCGCGGATATCTTCTATAATAACTGTTTCAAGAACGGCATTCTGCCGATTCGCTTGAGCGAAGAGCAAGTCGAGGATTTGTTCCAGCGCACGACGAAGAACGAGGGCTATAATCTGACAATCGATCTGGAGAACAAGGTGATTACGGACAATGCCGGTTTGGAAATTCCGTTCGACCTTGACGAGCACCGCCGCCAGTTCCTGCTGCAAGGGCTGGACGATATCGGTCTGACGCTCCAGCATGAAGACAAAATTTCCGCTTACGAAGCAAACCGAGTCGCTTTCTAAATAGCAGGTTCTCATCAATAAACCCCGGGTAACCGGGGTTTTATTGCGTATACGTACATACCGTTCCAGCTGCTGGAGCAGTCGATTGACGCGGAACAATTTTCCTGAGTACGCAACTTTTTCTGACAAAATGCGTCTAACTTTTTGTCTGTAATGTCGGCTTGTTCTAGCCTTCTTGGAGGCGAAAAATCAGTCATCGAGGTGAAAGATGAAGAAGTTTGTTACCGCTGTAATGCTGTTGTCGCTGCTGCTTACTTTAGTCATCCCCAGTGTTAGCGGGGCAGCGGCGGTCGCTCCGAAGCTCTATCTGAACGGAAAGCTGTTGGATTCCGCAGAATCGCGCTATGTCGGTCAATATACGATGGTGCCTGTGCGGACGGTTTCCGAAGGACTTGGCTTCAATGTGGATTGGTCGGACAAAACAGTCAATGTGAATGACGGCACAAACGCCATCGTCCTGACGTTAGACAGCATGAACGCTGTCGTCAACGATCGCGATGTGGCGCTGGACGCCCCGGCATTCGCCGAGAAGGGAACGACATTCGTTCCGCTGCGTTTCGTCAGCGAACAGCTGGGCTTGAGCGTATATTGGGACAAGGATACCCAATCGGTCCATCTGAATCAGCTGGACAAGCCTGAGTCTCCCGAACCACCGGGAACGTCCGGAGGAGGGACGAGCGGGGGGGGAACCGAACCCGGCGGTGGTACCGGTACAAGCGTAGACGCTACGGTCAGCGCAATCGATTTCGACGGGCTGGGAAGCATCTATCTGTCCTATGGCGGTGAAATCGGGAACATCAAGACCGAAGTTCTGCACAACCCGGAACGGGTCGTATTCGACTTGCCGAATGCCGCATTCGCGCCTCAATTCACACCCGGATTCAATGTAAGCGGGAGCTCCTCCCTGGGTGAAATCGTCGTGGATACGCATCCTTCCCTGAAGAAAATCCGTTATTCCCTTTATTCGGACAAGCCTTCAACGATTCGCGTCGTACTGGACGTATCGGCGGAAACGCCGGTCAATCTGGTTCGCGAGAACGGGCTGATCCGTCTGGATGTATTGGAACCAACCGGGCCGGTCGTACCGCCGACGCCGGAAAAACCATCCAATGGCACGTATAAAGTGGTCATCGATGCAGGACATGGCGGGAAAGATCCTGGCGCGCCTGCCGTGAACGGACGACATGAGAAAGAATTCAACCTTGCCGTCGCACTCAAAGTGAAAGCGCTGCTGGACAAAGAACCGAAGCTGAAAGCTTATATGACGCGTGCGAACGACACCTTTATCGAGCTGGACGATCGCGTCAAAATCGCCAATGACTTAAAGGCGGACGTATTCGTATCCATTCACGCCAACCGGGCCTCCAGCGCAAGCGTCACAGGCACCGAAACGTATTACAACCGCGCGAACAGCAAGGAGTTCGCGAACGTCATGCACAAACATTTGGTCGCAGCAACGGGATTCAAGGACCGCAGCGTGCGGACAGCCGGTTTCCGAGTCATCAAATATACGACGATGCCGGCGGTATTGCTTGAGGTAGGCTATCTGTCGAACAAAGGCGACACCGAGGCTCTCTATAACGAAGCGAAGCAAAACCGAATGGCCGAAGAAATCGTCGCAGGTATAAAGGAATATTTGAAGGTGAAATAGGAGGGCTTCAATGAAAAGACATATCACCTCTCGTCTGGCAATGATCTTATGCTTATTGCTGCTGGCATTGGTTGCCGCCGGATGCGGTCAGAAGGAAACAGCCGATAACCAGAGCGGCGCAGCAGGCCAGCCGGACACAACTCCTGGGGCGGAGAACCAGCAGCCTGAGCCGGAACAGCAGAAACAGCAGATTAAAGTCTATTTCACGGACGAGGAACAGACAGGACTAATCGAGCAATCATCCGAAATCGTCTATGAGAATGAACCGGAGAAGATCGAAGCGGTCTTCAAAGCGCTGCAAAGCGGCGGCTCGAACGGCGCAGTGTCGCTCTGGGAGAACGTGAAGCTGCTGAGTGCGAAGATCGAGAGCGGGGTTGTTACGCTCGATATCGACCTGCCGGATGAAGCGCGGCTCGGAGCGCCTGGCGAAGCTCTTGCTCTGGAAGCGATCGAGAAGACTTATTTTCAGCTTGAAGAAGTATCTTCCATTGATATACTTATTAATGGGGAGCAGACAGATAGCTTGATGGGTCACGAAGGGCTAGATCATCCGATTGTAAAACCATAAGGAGGAAAGGGCAATTATGCACATGCAGAACAAATGGAAAAGAATGCTCTCATCGATTACGATACTCGCATTATTGCTAACAGGGGCAGTATCGTGGGGGCAGAAGGCGGGAGCGGAGGAGGCTTCCGCCTCGTCTTTCTCCGATGTCGCACAAACCCACTGGGCATCGAAGCACATTGCCAAGCTCGCTCTCCAAGGCATTGTGAAGGGGTACAACGGCCAATTCAAGCCGAATGACAATGTAACCCAGCAGGAAGCGATCGTCATGGCGATCCGGTTCATCGGGAAGGAAGATGAAGTCGGCAAGGCGGATTCCGACTATGTTTACCCGGCTACGTTTAAGGTCGGGGAATATTTCAAGCCTTACGTCGAACATGCGATGCGCCTTAAACTGATCGATCAAGATGAAGAATTCAAGCTCGCCGAGGCCGATCCCTCAACCGATTGGGGTACTCGCAAGGCGTCCCGTGAATGGGTTACGAAGCTGATTGTCAGAGCGATTGGCGAGCAGAAGAAAGCGGAAGAAATGGCTGGCACGCCATCATCCTTCACAGATTCCAAAGACATAGGCTCGAAATACGCAGGCTACGTCAACGCGGGCGTCTCGCTCCAACTGATTAAAGGCGTGGCCGGAAACAAGTTCGATCCGAAAGGATTCATCACGCGGGCGTCCATTGCGACGATATTCAGCCGCGCGGAAAGCATCTATCCGGTTGCCTATGCCGGACAGCTTAACGGAGTGCTGACGAGCAAGACCGAATCTTCGATCGGCTTGTACAGCGATAAGACGGACAAGACCTATACGCTGACTTCAGATTCTCTTCTGTACCGGTATGATTCGGAGAAGGCGGTCAAACTGGATGATATTGCTCTACATACCGATATTCTGCTTATCGCCGACAGCGCAGGCAAAGTACTCTACTTGGAGCAAATGGCCGATACGCAGAAGGTAGAGAAGCTGTCGGGGACGGTAGCGCGCGTTATACCTAGCTCGAATGTCGTATGGCTTGCCAAGGATAACGATCCGAATCCGATCATCATCAATTATGACAACGGGGTCGTCGTAAAAGATTCATCAGGAGCTACGATCCCGGTTGCGGATCTGTCCGTGGATAGCATGGTGGAGATTACACGGGATACATACCGGGACAAGCCTGTCATCATCTCCATAACCGTTCAATCCGCGCCTGTCAACAAGAATACCCAAGGCGTGGTAACGGCTGTTAAAGCATCACCGGCTTCGATAACGGTTGCTCTCTCGGGAACTGGTCCGACGGAGACTTACAGTGTCACCAATCCGGTCGATATTATATGGCAGGGAACGATCACGCAGGACTTGTCTCAAGTCCAAGTGGGAGATACCGTTTCGTTAGAAATCAAGGCCAGCGTTGTAACCAAAATTACGGTCCAGCAAACAACGGCTAAGACGATTCGCGGACAATTCTATTCCGCAAGCACGGACAGCAAGACGATTCAATTTGTAATCAATGGCAAATTGGAAGCGAAATTTGTGACAGATATAGTCAATGTTCAAGTTGAAGGGCTGCCCAATGCGGGACTGGCCGACTTGCTTAAGGATGACCAGCTTGAGCTGACGCTGAACGATAAAGATCAAGTGACTGCGGTCAAGGTGCTCAACCGCAAGATCGAAGTGTCGAACGGAGCCATTATCGTTAGCTATGACGCAGATTTGAAGGCGCTCATCGTCCGTGATGCGGGCACGAACAAGCTTGTGCCGGTCTACTTGACGGATAGGACGAAGATCGAGAATTATGGCGTGGCCGTCAAGCTGGAAGAGGTTGCGTCGCTGCTAACCAAAAACCGCAAGGTTTCGGTCGGGTATGCGGGCGATAAAGCCATCTTCCTGGAGTTTGTCTTTAAATACTCGGGTACGGTAACTTCGCTCAATGCAAGCTCAGGCCAGCTGTCGCTGGCGCTGACGAATGGCTCGACCTTGACGATTCCGTTGGCTCAATATGTAGCCGTCGAGATTCTGGGTAAATCAAACGCGACATTATCCGATGTCAAGGTGGGATCTGTCGTATCGGCGGTGATGCTGAATAACGAACAGGATCGAGTGAATCAAATTCAAGTGCATACGACGACCCAGCATGAGATTGTTTCGGTCGATACGTCGTCCAAGAAGGTCAGGCTGAAGAATATTGCCGATCTGTCTACCGTAGAGTTGTCCGCTTCCACATGGGAGCTGTACAACGAACTCGGCGAGAAAATCAGCATCGGCAATTTGTCCGCTGGACAAATCGCCAACTTAACCTATATTGGCACGAAGCCTGCGTCGCTGAAGCTGATTCCGTTGACGGTTGGCAGAATCGCTTCCATATCACCCGATAAAGTAAGTGTTACCACGACTAACGGCACCGTTGTCGATGTTGCTCTTGGCAGCACGTATTCGGTAGTCAAAAACGGTATTACCAGCGGAAGCGCAGCGAACCTGCAAGCAGGAGACCGTGTCGATGTACGGAAGGATACGAAGGATCAGGTTCTGATTACGGTGAACAGCGGCGTATCGAGAAAGTATTGGAAATATGACGCGGCTGCGAACGAGATTTATTTCAAACGTCTCAATATTAACGACAATGAATACAAATTCAAGCTGACCTCATCCATAAAAATATTGCAGGGTGAAACCTCTATTCCGGTATCGCAGTTGAAGGACGGCGATCAGGTTCAGGTTTATTTCTCTCAAGGTGTTCTACTTGAAATTGTCAAAGTTTCGTAACGAATCGTAAAAAAGCTGTCCGGCACTTAGCCGGAACAGCTTTTTTTTATGATTTATCGTAATGTAAGCGCTATTATGAGTTGCGCATTGTGACAATTTTCGCTACACTTTGAATCGAAAGCCCATATGGGGGAGAGAGATTGATTGAAAGCGAAGGAGAAAATGAGTCATATTTTGCGAGTCATCGGCGAGATGTTTCCGGATGCTCATTGCGAATTGATTCACGACAACCCGTTCGAGCTGACGATAGCCGTGCTGTTGTCCGCGCAATGCACCGACGAAACCGTGAACAAGGTAACGGCTACTTTGTTTAAGAAGTACCGTTCGCCAGCTGATTATTTGGCGGTTCCGCAGGAAGAGCTCGAGCAAGATATCCGGCGCATAGGACTGTTCCGCACCAAAGCGGCGAACATTCAAAAGCTGTGCCGCATACTCATTGATGAATATGAAGGCCAAATTCCACGCGCGCACGAGGAGCTTGTCAAGCTGCCCGGTGTCGGCCGCAAGACGGCCAACGTCGTCGTATCGAACGCATTCGGTGTGCCGGCCATTGCGGTTGATACGCATTTGGATCGCGTCTCGAAACGACTTGGCATCGCCAAACCGGAAGACAGCGTGCTCGAAGTAGAGAAGAAGCTAATGAAGCTCGTCCCGAGAGAGCAATGGACCGATACGCACCATCGTCTTATTTTTTTCGGGCGTTATCACTGCAAAGCTCAAAACCCCGCTTGCCCGGTCTGTCCTTTGCTCGATGTGTGCAAGGATGGCCAGAAGCGAATGAAGCCGGCGACAAGGCCGACAAGTAAAGAAAACAAAACCAAATTAAACGGTAAAGGATGATCGATCGATGAAATGCATTTCCGTATACACGAAGGATTTCGGCTTGTTCTCGGATATTTACGAAGAGGTAATGGAGGCTCCGCCTGCCGAGAATGAAGAAAAAATTATCGAAGGCGTTACGGTTAGCGGAGCGGGCGAGGTGCCGGATCAATATATTGAACGTATGCGGGTTAAGCCGGAAGTGGTTGTCATGAAAGAGAAGGAGCGGAACGTAACGATTCTGCAGCATGGCGATGTGTTCGAGATTTGTCTTCCTTCAGACGAGGCGGAATAAGCCTCATTCTTCTGCCGCAGCTGAAGGGATTGGATATGGGGAGAGAGAGAAATGAGCAATCATGTCGTTGAGAAGCAAACCATTGTTCAGACGTTCGAACATGCATGGATTGAATTGGCGAAAATTATGGCCGAGAATGGCGACCAGGATCACGCGTCCCGCCTGCACGAGCTCCGTGAGAAGCTGGCGGCAGGGAAGCTGACGGTCGCATTCTGCGGCCACTTTTCTGCGGGTAAATCGACACTCGTCAACCGGTTATGCGGAACAAATTTACTGCCGTCTAGTCCGATACCGACCAGCGCCAACATCGTCTCGATTACGAACGGACAACCGAAGGCGATTCTGACGCGTCTTAAGGATGCAGCAGCGGAGACGCTGGAGGTTCCGCTCGAGCAGCTGGACGAATACTGCGCCGATGGCGAGAATGTCCGTTCTATCCGGTTGTCTTATCCGATCCCGATGCTGGGCGATCATACGGTATTGCTCGACACGCCGGGTATCGATTCAACGGATGACGCGCATCGGATGGCTACGGAATCGGCGCTCCATCTGGCGGATGTGGTGTTCTATGTGATGGATTACAATCATGTCCAGTCCGAGATCAATTTCACGTTTGCAAAACAGCTGAAGGAGTGGGGCAAGCCGCTCTACTTGATTGTCAATCAAATTGACAAGCACCGGGAGCAGGAGCTTTCCTTCCGGGATTACCAGGCAAGCGTGGAGGAGGGTTTTGCCAATTGGCATCTGGAGCCTTCGGGGATTATCTATTTGTCGCTTCGCAACCCAGATCATCCACATACGGAATGGAACAAGCTAAAGCAGCTCCTTGCTGAGCTGGCCGAGCTTCGCGGGCCACTCTCGCTTTGCAGCGTCTATGACTCGGCGAACCACTTGATACGCGAGCATCACAAGCGGCTCGAGGAGCGGGAGGCCGCAAAGCGCGAGCAGCTGATCCAGGCTGCTGGCGGCGAAGGCCAGGCCCAGGAGATTCGGGCGGAGATCGGGATGCTGGAAGCGCGTCTTGCCGAGCTCGCTGCGGAAGGCGATAAGCTTCGCGTGCAGCTGCGGCAGGATGTGCAGAGCTTGCTGGACAATGCGAACGTGACCCCGGCCGTTACGAGAGATTTGGCTCATACGTTTCTGGAGAGCCGTAAACCGGGCTTTAAGGCGGGCTTGCTCTTCGCCGGAGCGAAGACGGCTGCGGAGCAAGCCCGGCGGCTTTCGGCATTCCGGGACGAATTTGCCGCTCAAGCCGCTGCCGGCATCGAGTGGCATCTGAACGATATGCTGCGTAAGGCTGCCGACGCGGTCGGCTGGCGCGACGAATCGCTGGAGGAAGAGCTGAAGGCTGCTCTCCACTGGGAAGTGGAAGAGCAGTGGCTGATCGATCATGTGAAGCCGGGCGCCGTGTTCGGCAACGAATACACGATGAACTACAGCCGCGAGCTTGCCGCGGATCTGAAAGGGCTGTACCGCAAGCGGGCGCAGGAGTGGATCGACAAGCTTGCGGACCGCGCTGCGGCGGCGGGCGAAGCCGCCGCAGCTCCCGTGCGCGCACGGCTTGCGGAGCTGAGCTCACAAGCCGGCGCGCTGGCGCAGCTGGCCGCGCTGGATGAGCGCGCGGCTTCGCATCGGGCGCGGCTGGCGGCGCTGATGCCGCCGGCGCCGCCGCGTCCGGCGCTGCCGAAGCCGCAGGCGGCCGGCAGCGGGTCCGCGCATAGCGCGGACGCCGGCGTCGCCGGCGCTGCTGCGGCAGAGGCAGGGCCCGCGGCCCGGCCTGCCGCAGCCGTTCGCGCCGCGGCGGCTGAGGAGCCCCCTCAGCCTCTGCAGCGGTCCGCTCGCGCGAGGCAGCGCCTGCAGCAGCCGCTGATGCGCTCGCGCAAGGCGACGCCTTGGCGCCGCAGCGGCAGGCTGCGGCGCGGCTGCGCCAAGCGGCGGACCTGCTCGCGCCCTACGAGGCGCTCGCATCGTCCGTCCGCGCGATGCGCGACAAAGCCGACCGGCTGCAGCGCAGCCGGTTCACGATCGCGCTGTTCGGCGCGTTCAGCGCGGGGAAATCCTCGCTGGCCAATGCGCTGCTCGGCGATGCGGTGCTGCCGGTGTCGCCGAATCCGACAACGGCTGCGGTCAACCGCATCGTGCCGCCGACCGATGAGCGGCCGCATGGCTCGGCATCGGTCATGATGAAGTCCAAGGAAGCGATGCTGGGTGATTTGGCCTACTCGCTTGCCCTGTTAGGCGAAGACGTAACCGGCTTCAGCGAGCCGCAGCTTCTTCAAGCGATCGGCAAGCTGTCGCCGGGCGCTGTTCATGCGGGAGGACGCCCGCATTACAGCTTCCTGAAAGCGGCGGCGAAGGGGTGGCAGGAGCACGAATCACTGCTTGGCACGAAGCTTGCGGTCGATACCGCGGAATACCGGCGTTACGTGGCGGAAGAATCGCGATCCTGCTTCGTGAGCGAGATTGAGCTGCATCACGATAACCCCCTCACCGCGCAGGGCATCGTGCTCGTCGATACGCCAGGAGCCGATTCCGTGAATGCCCGTCATACCGGCGTCGCCTTCAATTACATCAAGAACGCGGATGCGATTTTGTTCGTGACGTATTACAATCATGCATTCTCCCAAGCGGACCGTCAATTTCTGCTGCAGCTTGGCCGCGTGAAGGACCAATTCGAGCTGGATAAGATGTTCTTCATCGTTAATGCCGCTGACTTGGCTGCCAGCGATGAAGAGCTGGAAGGGGTGCTGGCGCATGTCCAGCGGAACCTCCAGCAGCATGGCATACGCTTCCCTCGGATGTTCCCGGTGTCCAGCTTGGCGGCGCTTGAGGGCAAGCAAACCTCCAGCAGCGGGCTGCTCGAGCAATCGGGCATCCGCGATTTCGAAGCCGCGTTCCTCGCCTTCACGAAGGGCGATCTGGGCAGTTTGGCTGTAGCTTCGGCGGAGCAAGAGCTTGAACGGGCGCGTCATACGATCGCAGGATGGCTCAAGGCAGCAACTGGCGATGCGGCTACCCGGGAAGCCGAGCGGTCGCTGCTGGCCGGTCGCGCCGAGGAAGCCAAGGCGGTCGCGTCCACCTTGGAGAATCTTTCGGCCAATGTACAGCTGGAGCAGGAGCTGAAGGAGCTGTTGTTCTACGTCCTGCAGCGGATTCAATTCCGCTTCGGCGATCACTACAACTTTGCTTTCAACCCTTCCACACTGGAGGATGACGGCCGCGATATGCGCAAAGCGCTGTGGACCTCCTGGCTGGATCTGCAGCGTCTGCTGCAGATCGAGCTGGCACAGGAGCTGGAGGCGACCTCGCTCCGTCTGGATAATACCCTTGCGAAGCTTGGCGCGAAGAAGTATTCCGATACGGCGGAGGAGCTTGTGAAGATATTGGAGGGCTTCACGGCTTCCGCATTCCCGTCCTTGGATATTCCTTCTCCAGAGGAGCAGCCGTCGTGGCAGGCGGAGGCTATGGAGCCAAAATGGCTGTGGAGCCGATTCAAGTCACCTCGTCATTTCTTCGAAGGGGAAGGAAAGGCCGCCATGCGCAAAGCGCTGGAAGCGGAATTGGCCGACCCGCTGCAAAGCTGGCTCGGCAGGGCGGAGCTTGCATGGAAGAGCCGTTATGCGCAGCTCTGGCAGGAAACGATGCATGCAAGCGCCTGGACGATGCAAAGCGATATCGATGCTTTCGTGAAGGGCAAACAGGACTCGCTAAGCGGCAGCGCGGATGTCGAGTCCCTGCAGCAGCTTGGAGAGGCGCTTGCGGATATTTAATCGCCGCTTGATTGTCAGATGAATGAGAAAAGCCGCAACCGGTAGTTTCCAGCTACTGGTTGCGGCTTTCTTTTTATTTCCAAAAAAATAAATCATGCAAAAACAAGGGATAAATGTGCAAAAACGGAGCAATACGCATCTATTCACGTTGATTTGCGACGATATCGGAGAATACCCCCCCACTAGCTGCCAGGATGGGTAAGAAAGCGGTTATTGCCATTTATTCGCGATTCTGCGTTGTTTGCCGAAGCGGATTGATGCTGTTAATATTCATTCATATTCATAATATAGAAGCACCGGGGAGAGGAAAGAATTGGACGTCTTTAGGCAATTGAAACCGTATTTTTGGCCGGAACGCAGAAGCTTTATTGCTTCAATCGGATTTTTGGTTATCGCGACGGCGCTGGGGCTCGTTTATCCGAACATGCTCCGGTTTCTGATCGACGATGTCATCGGTCCCGAGAAGTACGAACTTGTTCCGGCGGTGGCGCTCACTGTCGTCGGAGTCGTCATTCTGAAGGGCACGATGCAATTTTTACACGGCTTATTCGGCGGCAGACTCGGCAACCGGGTCGCCTTCCGCCTGCGGAACGCCTGCTACGAGAAGCTTCAGACACTGTCGTTTCAATACTACGACACGGCTCGTACGGGCGATCTCATGTCGCGGCTGACGGCTGATCTGGAGGGTGTGCGGAACTTCATCGGATTCGGCTTTGCGCAGCTGCTCAACATGTTTCTGATGATCGTATTCGGTGCCATCATGATGTTCTCGATCCATTGGCAGCTGACATTGGTCACCCTCGTGACGATGCCGCTGCTTGCCGTAACGGCCATCCGCTTCGAGAAACGGATTCATCCGGCCTTCCGCGAAATGCGGCTGGCCATGAGTAATCTGACCACAGCGGTACAAGAGAATATTACAGGCGTGCGCACGGTGAAGTCATTCGCGCGCGAGCCGCACGAAGTCGATAAATTTTCCATGCGCAGCGAAGCGTACAAAACGAATCAGATCGGCGCTTCGAATCTGTGGGCGCGGTTCTTCCCGGTTATGGAATTGCTGGCCAGCATCAGCGTCGTCATCCTGCTCGTCGTGGGCGGAACCCTGGTTATTAAGTCTTCGCTGACGCTTGGCTCATTGGTTGCCTTCTTCAGTATGATCTGGTACATTATCGGACCCATGTGGGGAATAGGCTTTCACATTAACAACTACACGCAGGCGAAAGCGTCGGGAGAGCGCTTGACGGAACTTCTTAACGAGTACATTCACGTCAAGGACAGCGAAGCATCCGCAGCGAAGAAGCATCCGCAGATGGAAGGCTATGTCCAGTTCAACAACGTGACGTTCAACTACGCGGACAAAACGCCTGCGGTGAGCGACCTGACCATCGATGCGCCTCCCGGATCGGTTATCGGTCTGCTCGGAGGCACCGGATCGGGCAAATCGACCGTCATCCAGCTGCTTATGCGCGCTTACAATATTAAGCAGGGCTCGATCTCGATCGATGGGATCGACATCCGCGATATGCCGATCGAAGACTTGCGTTCGCAGATTGCGATCGTCTTTCAAGAAACGTTCTTGTTCTCCTGCTCCATCCGCGATAATATCGCATACGGAGTGAGCAACGTGACGGACGAACAAATTTTTCATGCGGCTAAGCTGGCCAAGGCGCACGACTTCATCATGGAGCTGCCTGACGGATACGACACGCTTGTCGGAGAACGGGGAATGGGTCTGTCCGGCGGCCAGAAGCAGCGGATCGCGATCGCACGCGCACTTATTATCAATCCGCGGATTCTCATATTAGATGATGCGACAAGCGCCGTAGATATGGAAACCGAGCATGAAATCCAGGCCGGGTTCAAGGAAGTAATGGCCGGACGCACGACCTTCGTTATCGCCCACCGGATATCTTCGCTTCGGCATGCCGACGAAATACTGGTATTCGATAAAGGCCATGTCGTGCAGCGCGGCAAGCATGAAGCGTTGATTCAAGTTCCGGGTCCATATCAGGACACGTACAATATTCAATATGCCGATCGGCCGGACCGGACAGCCGATGCGGCGAAGTTGGAAAGAAGGGTCGCACAGTGAGTGAGCAGCAATCAGCTCGTAACGACAAGCGCGAGCGGTTTATTTATAAGGATGACGACGTAATCGAGAAACCGTTTAACTGGGCGCAGCTCGCCAGACTATTCACGTACATGAAGCCATACAGCAAGCAAATGATTCCGATCGTTCTCGTTATGATGGTGCTTGGCACGGCCACAAGGCTTGCCATTCCGGCCCTAATCATATTGGCGATCGACGAAGCCATTGCGCCCAAAGTAGGCGAACCGAGCCTGAGCAAGCTCTATATGTACGCAGGACTCATGATTGCTCTCTATATTATTCAATGGGCGGCCAACACGTTCCGTATCAAGTATACGAACCTCATCGGACAGCGCGTCATCTATGACCTGCGGAAAGACTTGTTCCGCCATATTCAGAAGCTGTCGTTCCGGTTCTTCGATAAACGCCCTGCGGGCTCCGTGCTCGTCCGCGTCACGAACGACGTAAACGCGCTGCAGGACTTGTTTACGAACGGGGTCGTCAACCTGCTGATGGACTGCGTACAGCTGGTCGGTATCGTGGTCATCCTGCTTCTATGGAACTTTAAGCTCGGTCTTGCGATTATGGTGACCGTTCCGCTTATGTTCGTCGTCTCGACGGCGCTTCGCAAACGGATCCGATTCGCGTGGCAGGATGTCCGGATGAAGCAGTCCCGCATCAATGCCCACTTGAACGAATCGATCCAAGGCATGCGGGTAACCCAGGCCTATACGCAGGAGAAAGCGAATTTCAAATTCTTCAATCACGTAAACAACATCAACATTAAGGCATGGAACCGGGCTTCCGCCATGAACCAAGCGTTCGGCCCGATTATTGAAGTCACGTCGGCGATCGGGACACTCATTCTGTTCTGGTACGGCTCGCATCTCATCCAGACCGGCGCCATCACAGTCGGCTTGCTGGTCGGCTTCGCGAACTATATCGGGAACTTCTGGGATCCGATCAACCGGCTGGGTCAAATGTACGCACAGCTGTTAATTGCAATGGCTTCCTCCGAGCGGATCTTCGAATTTATCGATGAGAAGCCGACGGTAGCCGAGCTGCCGGACGCCCGTCCGCTGCCGGCGATTCGCGGCGATGTATCCTTCGAGAATCTCGTCTTCGAGTATGAGAAGGGACGCCCGGCATTGAAAGGAATCAACTTGAATGTCAAAGCCGGGCAAACGATTGCGCTTGTCGGCCATACAGGCTCGGGCAAGAGTACGATTATGAACCTGCTGTGCCGCTTCTATGATCCGGTACAAGGGGCCGTCAAGATTGACGGAATCGATATTCGCAGCGTTACGCTGGATAGCGTCCGTTCCCAGGTCGGAGTCGTCCTCCAGGACACCTTTATCTTCTCCGGTTCGATTCGCGACAATATCCGCTTCGGCCGGCTGGATGCGACGGACGATGATGTCGTGCAAGCGGCCAAAGCCGTCGATGCCCACGATTTCATTATGGATCTGCCCGATGGCTACGATACGCAGGTGCAGGAGCGCGGCAGCGTGCTCTCGATGGGACAACGGCAGCTCTTGTCGTTCGCACGGGCACTGATCGCCGACCCGCGGGTATTGATTCTCGACGAGGCGACGGCCAGCATCGATACCGAGACGGAGCTCAAGATCCAAGAGGCGCTCAAGAAGCTCTTAATGGGACGGACATCGTTTATTGTGGCGCACCGTTTGTCCACGATCCGCAATGCGGATCGGATTGTCGTGCTTGATCACGGCTCGATCGTGGAGCAAGGAACGCATGACGAGCTCATTCGCCACAAAGGCACGTATAACGGCTTGATTGAAGCGCAATATCGCTTTTTGACGGCATAATTGAACAATATGGATTGATTTTTAGAGGAAGAACCTCCACAATGGAAGAAAAACGAAACGATCGGATACGAAGCGTCCCATTTGCTTCTCCGATTAACCGGTTTTCGTCCCAGGAGGTTCTTTTTTTCATGGAAGTATTGTCAAACACGAATAAGGTACGCAGAATGATGCTCCTCGGCTCCGGCGAGCTTGGCAAGGAAGTCGTCATCGAGGCGCAGCGTCTCGGGGTCGAGACGATCGCCGTGGACCGTTACGAGGGTGCTCCAGCGATGCAGGTGGCGCACAGGTCTTATGTCATCGATATGCTGGATGCGGCTGCATTGCGAGACTTGATCTTGACCGAGCGGCCCGATCTGATCGTTCCGGAGATTGAGGCCATCGCGACCGATGCGCTAGTCGAGCTGGAACAGGAAGGCTATCATGTCGTTCCGACGGCCCGCGCCGCGAAGCTGACCATGGATCGCGAAGGTATCCGCCGCCTTGCGGCTGAGACGCTGGGTCTGCCCACGGCGCCTTACCGGTTCGCCGATTCGCTCGAGGAGCTGGGCGCCGCGGTAGCGGAGCTCGGTACGCCTTGCGTCATTAAACCTATTATGAGCTCGTCTGGCAAAGGCCAGAGCGTCTGCCGCTCCGAAGCGGAGATTGAATCCTGCTGGCAGTATGCCATGGATGGCGGCCGGGCGAAGAAACAGCGGGTAATCGTCGAAGGGTTCATTTCCTTCGAATCCGAAATTACGCTGCTAACCGTCCGTTCCGTATCGGGTACGACCTTCTGCGCTCCTATAGGACATGTACAGAAGGATGGCGATTATATCGAATCATGGCAGCCGCATGAGATGACGGAGAAGCAAATTCAACAGGCTGAAGCGATTGCGAGCGCCGTTACGGGCGAGCTAGGCGGATACGGCATATACGGCGTTGAACTATTCCTGACGGCGGATGGCGTTCTATTCAGCGAAGTGTCGCCAAGACCGCATGATACGGGCATGGTAACAATGGTCACGCAGGATTTGTCCGAGTTTGCCCTTCATGCAAGGGCTATTCTGGGATATCCGATTCCCTCGGTTCGCCAGATCGCCCCAGGTGCCTCGCATACGCTCAAAGCAGACCGCGAAGCCGAGCAATTCCGGATCGAAGGGCTGGAGGAGGCGCTATCGCTTCCGAATACACAGGTGAGAGTTTTCGGTAAACCGGCGACGAAGCCGGGACGCCGAATGGCCGTTGCCCTTAGCACGGCCGAAGACACCGAGCAAGCGCGGGAGCTGGCCAGACGGGCTGCCGAATCGCTTGCGATCGTTTACGAATAGACAAGCAACAGCCGGACCGACGTGTCGGAACTGAGCCTGCCAAGCGGCAGGCCTTTTCCCTTCTGGTCCGGTTTTTCTTTTGGGCGGTTGCAGGGAGGATTTGCATATTTTATTCCAAAGCATTATTTTAAGTACAGATGAACGTTGCAGCATCATGATAATGAGGCAAAAATGAACATGGAAATCCATTCGATTCGACTTCGGAAGGAGAGAGTACCATCGCGATGAAGGAAGTACCATCCGGCAAGCTGTGGAGAACAATCGGCATCACGGCCGTTGCGGCAACGCTGCTCATGCTGACAGGCTTCGGATATGCCGTGAAGGACATGCTGTGGCCTCAAGGAGAGACTTATATCGGCGAGTCGCCCGCAGCGCCGCCCCCGGAGACCGGCAAGCTGTCTGCGAGCAGTGAAATCCACGTAACCGCTATCGGCGATTCCTTGACGAAAGGCACGGGAGACGCCACAGGCGAAGGCTATGTCAAGCAGGTTATGGCGCTGCTCAGAGAAAAGTGGGACAAGCCGGTCAGCATGACGAACAATCTGGCTGTGAACGGGATGCGTGCCGATCGCCTGGCCGAGCTGTTGCGCAGTGACAAAGGCTACGAACACGCCATCTCGCAATCCAATCTGATCCTGTTCTCGATCGGCGGGAACGATCTGTTTCATCTGGCTACCGGCACGAGCGCGAGCGAAGCGACAGGCGAGGTCGATTTGGATCAGCTGAAGGCGCAGCTGCCAAGCGGAATCGAACGGTTCAAAGCGGTTATTGAGCGCATTCATGAGATCAATCCTGACGCACATGTCGTTTACATGGGACTGTATAATCCTTTCTATGATATCGAGGAGCTCCGTGATGGGAGCTTGACGATCCAGCAGTGGAATCAAGAGGCGTATGCGATCATGCATCAATATCCAAATATGACGCTAGTCCCGACCTTTGATCTATTCGAGAATACGATCGGCACTTACATGTCATCCGATCACTTTCATCCGAATCATGACGGCTATGCCCAAATTGCCGCCCGCATCGTCCAATCGCTGGATTAGCGGCGTTTTCGTTAGCGGGTCGCGAAGAATGAATCTCCAAGGAGGTTAGCAGATTATGGCCATCCTATCTGCGTCAGAGAGAGCTTCCGGTCGGGAATCTTCCGACCAGGATTTGATGCCTGCCGAGACGGTGCTGAACGTTCGGGGGCTCAAGAAAAAAATCCGGGGGAAGCCGATTATTCACGATGTTTCCTTCGATGTCCGCGCAGGCGAAATATTCGGCTTTCTCGGCCCGAACGGATCGGGCAAGACGACAACCATCCGCATGCTCGTCGACCTGATCAAACCGACCGCAGGCGAAATCACGATATGCGGTTACGATGTAAATCGCGATCCCGAGCAGGCGCTTCGCCATATTGGCTGTATCGTGGAGAATCCTGAGGTCTATACTTATATGACGGGGTGGGAGAATCTCGAACACTTTGCACGGATGCAGCGGGATATCGGGTCGGAACGCATACGCGAAGTGGTGGACATCGTCCGGCTGGAACAGCGTATTCACGATAAAGTCAAGACCTATTCGCTTGGTATGCGCCAGCGCCTGGGGATTGCGCAGGCGCTGCTCGGGCGTCCGAAGCTGCTCATCCTGGACGAGCCGACGAACGGCCTCGATCCGAAAGGGATCAAGGAGCTCCGGGAGTTTATTCGCATGCTCGCCAATGAAGGAATGAGCTTGTTTATTTCGAGCCATCTGCTCAGTGAAATTCAACTGATGTGCGACCGCGTCGCCATTATTAGCAGCGGACGCGTATTGGCTGTCGGGACGGTGGACGAGCTGGTCGAACAAGCCGGAAGCTATGTGGTATGGCAGTTCGATCAGCCGGAGGAGGGACGCATGCTGCTTGCCGGAGAGGCGGACGTACGATTGATCGAATCCGATGAGCATCGGATCGACGAAGGCTTGCTGGCCAATCTCGATCATCCTTTTATCACTATGATGCCTGCGGAACGGATTCCGGTACTCGTTGAGAAGGCGGTTCGGGCTAATATCGGGGTACTGTCCGTTCAACGTATAGCGCCGACGCTTGAAGAGCTATTTCTAAAGATGACGGAGGGGGAAAGCATTGGATAGACTGCTGCCGCTCATTCAGAACGAGACGCTCAAGATCTGGAAGAAAAAACGGTTCTACGTCGTAATTCTGGTCCTGCTCGTACTTATTCCGATCTTCACCTATGCACAGATGAAAATTGCGGAGAACAACCAGAAGAACTTTAAAGATTGGCGCAACCAGACGATGCAGCAGATCAGCGACTACCAGAATGCGCTGTCCAGCGAACGGATCCCGGAGGAGTGGAAACGATTTCGCCGAATCGCGGTACAGCAGCTGCAATATTATCTCGATCATGACGTAAATCCAAGATCGCCCGACGGCGTATCGTTTACACGCGGCTTCATGGCGAATTCGGTCACGTTATTCTATCCGCTGCTGGTGCTGGCGATTGCTTCGGACCTTGTATCCGGCGAACGCTCATCCGGAACGATCAAGATGCTGCTGACCCGGCCTGTCCGAAGATGGAAAATATTATTCAGCAAATTGGTTGCTCTTACGCTCTATGTATCTTTAATAGTTGTGGCCAGCGGAATTCTTTGCTATCTTATATCAGGCGCCATCTTCGGTTATGGAGGATGGACGATGCCGGTCTTCACCGGATTCGTCATCAACGGTTCAGATGTGGACAGCGCTTCTGTTCATGCCGTTCCGCAGTGGTTATATGTATTAATGCAAGCGGGCCTCATATGGTTTTCCTCGATGACTGTCGCTGTTCTCGCTTTGATGGTTTCCGTGCTCGTCCGAAGCACGGCGGCGAGCATCGTAACGATGATGGCAGCTGTCATTGCAGGTACGATTCTGGCGAATATGTCCTCGTCCTGGACAAGCGCCAAATATGTGTTTGCGGTCAATATCGATCTCACCGGTTATCTGGCCGGCTCGCCGCCGCCGATTGAGGGCATGACGCTGCTGTTTTCGCTTATAACCTTGGGGGTTTGGGCGGCTATGGCGCTGATCGTTTCATTCGTTGTCTTTACGAAACAGGACATCTTGAATTAAAATAGCTTGAAGTGACGCATAAGAGCGGCAGATCTGACAGCATGGATTTTTCCGCAAGGGAGCACGAAAGCGCAATTGTCGTGTATAATGGACGGACGGCTTGCGAGAGGACCCGTGCTGGAAGAATAGATAGGGGGACGTGTATGACTGAGCAGTTAGATGTGTTTGCGGGGGATTCTTCTTCGGCTGTCAATCGCAGCTATGATGAGGGCGACATACAAGTGCTGGAGGGTTTGACCGCAGTCCGTAAACGGCCCGGGATGTATATTGGCAGTACGAGCAGCTCGGGACTGCATCATCTCGTCTGGGAAATTGTCGACAATGCAGTCGACGAGCATTTGGCCAAGTTTTGCAACGCGATCGACGTGATCATCCATAAGGATGGCTCGGTTTCGGTTCAGGATAACGGCCGGGGAATTCCGACAGGGATTCATAAGACCGGTATTCCGACGCCGCAGGTCGTCTTCACGATTCTGCATGCGGGCGGAAAGTTCGGCGGCGGCGGATACAAGAAATCCGGCGGCTTGCATGGTGTCGGCGCTTCGGTAACGAACGCGCTGTCCGAGTGGCTGGAGGTCGAAATATACCGGGACGGCAAGATACATAAACAGCGGTTTGAATATTGGGTGGACAAGGATGGCAAGGAGCATGTCGGAGAGCCTGTTACGGGTCTGGGAGTGACAGGCAATACGAACCGGACCGGCACGAAGGTCACCTTCAAGCCGGATGCGCGCGTGTTCCACGGCAACATCGCCATTAACTATGAGACGCTATCCGAGCGTCTCCAGGAAATCGCCTTCTTGAATTCCGGTCTGAAGGTGATGGTGAAGGATGAGCGTGCAGGGAAGCAGGATATCTTTCATTACGACGGCGGGGCGAGTCAATTCGTCCAATTCCTGAACGAAGAGAAAACGGTTCTCCATGACGTGATCCATTTCATGACCGAACGCGAAGACATCGATGTGGAAGTGGCGCTGCAGTACAACGACGGCTACACGGAAACACTGGCGTCTTTCGTGAACTCCATCCCGACGCGAGGCGGAGGGACGCATGAAACGGGCTTCAAGACGGCTTACACCCGCGCCATGAATGATTATGCACGCAAGACAGCCATGCTGAAGGAGAAAGACAAGAATCTGGACGGCAATGATTTGCGTGAAGGCATGATGGCCGTCATCAATGTGAAGATGGCCGAAGTCGAATTCGTCGGGCAGACGAAGGATCAGCTCGGCAGCGCCAGCGCGAGAAGCGCGGTGGACGCGGTCGTGTCCGAGAAGATGCAGGTGTTCCTGGAGGAGAATCCCCAGGTTGCGCAGATGCTCTTGAAGAAAGCAATCCAAGCTTCGAAGGCGCGCGAAGCGGCGCGCAAGGCGCGGGAAGAAATCCGCAGCGGCAAGAAGAAGAGCGAGAGCTCCAACCTCGGCGGCAAGCTGACGCCCGCGCAATCCAAGGATTATACGCGCACCGAGCTGTTCATCGTCGAAGGAGACTCTGCGGGCGGCTCGGCCAAGCAGGGGCGCGATTCCAAATATCAGGCGATTCTGCCGCTGAAGGGGAAACCGATGAACCCCGAGAAGGCGAAGCTGATCGATATTCTTAAGAACGACGAATACAAGGCAATCATCACGGCTATAGGCTCCGGGATCGGACCTGAGTTTGATGAGGAATCTTGCAACTATAGCAAAATCATTATTATGACCGATGCCGATACCGACGGCGCGCATATCCAAGTTCTGCTCCTGACGTTCTTCTACCGGTATATGAAACCGCTCATCGATTCCGGACGCGTCTATATCGCTCAACCGCCGTTATATAAGATTACCCGCAAATCGGGCAAGCTGGAGACGGTCCGATATGCATGGACGGATGAGCAGCTTCAAAGCTATTTGAAGGAATTCGGCAAGCAGTTCGAATTGCAGCGCTACAAGGGCTTGGGCGAGATGAATCCCGATCAGCTGTGGGAAACGACCATGAACCCGGAATCGCGCACGCTGCTGCAGGTGCAGATCGAAGATGCCGCGAAGGCCGAAAGACGCGTATCCACGCTGATGGGCGACAAGGTCGATCCACGCAAACGGTGGATCGTCGAGAATGTCGACTTTACCGAATTTGAGGAATAGGAGCAGATAAGCATGAGTATCCTGGAACAGTTTCTGCCGGCGTTTCTGGAGGAGGTCGTAGGGGACCGCTTCGGACGCTATTCCAAATATATCATTCAGGAACGCGCTATTCCTGACGTTCGCGACGGCTTGAAGCCCGTACAACGGCGTATTCTTTACTCTATGTACGATGCGGGCAATACGCCGGACAAGCCTTACCGCAAATCGGCCAAGACGGTCGGCGACGTTATGGGCAACTATCATCCGCACGGCGACTCTTCGATCTATGAAGGCATGGTGAGGATGGCGCAGCCATGGAAGATGGGGCATGTGCTCGTGGACGGGCATGGCAACTGGGGCTCGCAGGATGACGACCCGGCGGCGGCTATGCGTTACACGGAGGCGCGGCTATCCCCCATTGCCATGGAGCTGCTCCGCGATATCGAGAAACGGACCGTTCTGTTTAAAGATAATTTCGATAACACGACTAAAGAGCCGGTCGTCCTGCCATCGCGATTCCCGAACTTGCTGGTAAACGGGGTCACTGGCATCTCGGCCGGCTTTGCAACGGAAATTCCGACTCACAATTTGCGGGAGGTCATTAACGCCTGCATCGCGTCCATGGACAAACCCGACATCAGCATCGAAGAGCTCATGACGATTGTCAAGGGACCGGATTTCCCGACAGGCGGCTTGATCATGGGCGAAGAAGGAATCCGCGAAGCGTATGAAACGGGCAGGGGCCGCATCTATATTCGCTCCAAAGCCGCGATCGAGGATTTAAAGGGCGGACGCCAACAAATCGTCATTACGGAGATTCCGTACCAGGTTGTCAAATCGCGGCTAGTTACCGTAATGGAGAACATCCGGATTGAGAAGAAGGTCGATGGCATCTCGGAGGTAAGGGACGAGAGCGGGCGCAACGGACTGCGGATCGTTGTCGAGCTGAAGAAGGATGCAGACGCCAAGGGCGTTCTGGCATTCCTGCTGAAGAAGACGGATCTGCAGGTTACGTACAACTTCAACATGGTGGCAATCGTCAACAAGACGCCGAAACAGCTCGGCTTGCGCGAGATTCTGCAGGCTTACATCGCCCACCAGAAGGAAGTAGTCACCTATCGTACCCGATATGAGCTGGAGAAGGCGGAGGACCGCGCTCATGTACTGGAAGGCTTGGTTAAAGCGCTGAACATTCTGGACGAGATCATCGCTGCGATCAAGGCATCGAAGAATCGCCAGGATGCACAGAACAATCTCGTGCAAAAATTCGGGTTCACCGAACGCCAGGCCGAGGCGATACTTACGCTCCAGCTATACAGGCTTACGAACCTGGAAATCACTTCTTTGGAAAAAGAATTGAAAGAAACGCAGAAGCGGATTGCATATTACCGCTCCATACTTGACAGCGAGAAGAAGCTGATCAGCGTGATCAAGGGCGAGCTTGTGGAAATCCGCGATAAATACGGCATCGACCGGCGCTCGGATATTCAGGGCGAGGTTGAAGAGCTCAAGGTCAATCTGGAAGTGATGGTACCGGCGGAAGAGGTCTTCGTAACGCTCAGCCACGAGGGGTATATCAAGCGGACCTCCAAGCTGTCCTTCGTCCGCTCGGGCGGCGAGCTGGAGAGCGCCGGGGTTAAGGAAGGCGACGTTATTCGCACCATGCTCGACGTGAACACAATCGACCAGCTGCTATTATTCACGCGCAAAGGGCAGTACTTTCAGCTTCCCGTCCATCAGATCCCGGAGTTCAAGTGGAAGGACACGGGAACGGCTGTCGTGAACGTCGTGACGATGCCGAAGGACGATTCGATCGTCAGCGTTATACCGGTGAAGGACTTCGAAGAAGCAAACCGTACGCTGGTTTTCGTTACGAAGCGGGGACAAGTGAAGCGGACGGAGCTCAAAGAATACAAATCGTCGCGTTCAACGGCAATCGCCGCGGTTAAGGTTACCGATGGCGATGAAGTGCTGCGGGTCGCCGTCAGCGAGGGCAATATGGAGATGCTGTTAGTTACCAAGCTGGGTATGAGCATCCGCTTCCAGGAGAGTGAAGTCAATCCGATGGGACGCGTTGCAGCCGGTGTACGCGGCATTCAGCTGAAGCCAGATGACGAGGTCATAGCGGCCGAGTGGGTTTCCGGGGACGAAGGGGAAGTACTTGTCCTCACCGAAATTGGCTTTGCCAAACGCTCGCTCTTGCTTGATTATCCCGTCCAGGGCCGTGGAGGCAAAGGCATTCAGACGTTTGAATTCAAGGAAGGCAAGCGTGTAAGGCCGAACGGCGAACGGCTTGTTAGTGCGTTCCACTGCAAGGAAGAGCGGGAGCTGATGCTGCTCACATCGTCGGGAGCCCAATTGACGTTCTCGACCGAGAAAGCCCCAATCGACGATCGCAAATCAACCGGTAAGGCGGTTGTCGCAGTCGATAAGAAAGACGTCATCGAAACGGCTTTCACACGTGTGACGAATTAATCGAACGGCTGTTGAGGCGGCGTATGCCGTTCTACCAGCTGCAGCATAAGCTCAAGCACGACCCACAATGGAGCCGGTTCATCGAGCCGATCGAGCCATTGTGGGTCTGCTGCTATTCCGGCGTCTTCCAGCTTTTGCAGCAGGATTCGCTTGCGGTCCTCCATCGTCCTCGCCCTCCTTTCAGGTCTTATCATTCGAGCAGGTCTAGCAGCCTGTAACGTTATTCTATGTCTAACTCTGTCAAATGGTTCTCTATTTGCGCGATTAATCGAACATAATATTAACTGCGTTAATCTTTTATTCGACATTCGTGATTGCTATAATAGAGATAAGAGATATAATTGACAGGAAGCAGGTGTTGAGAATGGTATCTGTGGAATTTGCCCGATTGTGGATGAAGTTGACTAAAGAATGGAAGATGCATCTGGAGGAAGCGCTTGCGCCGACGTTGACGGAAGGTCAGCTGCATGTCCTGGAGCTGCTGCTGCAGCATCAGCCGATGAAGCCTTCGGATCTGCTTGCCTATTTATCGACAACGCCGGCAGCGATTACGACGCTGCTTGACCGGATGGAACGCGGAGGCTTGGTTCTCAGAAGCAGAGATGACAACGACCGCAGAGTCGTGTGGGTCAGTCTGACCGAGCTTGGACAAGCCGAGGCCAAACGCGGTATGGAGCTGAGGGATGCGTACGTCAGCGAAGCGCTTGACCGGATTTCTTCGCATAATCAGCAGCTGCTCGTTTATTTGCTCGGCAAAGTGGCGAATTAACTGGCGAAGGTCTGGTTATGTAAACGCCGATTTTCGGTCTTACAGCCGTAGATTGGTTGGTGCTGCGCCAGTTTCCGGCGCTGTAAGTCCCAAAAACGGACTCACGCCTCGCTTGCAATCTCAATGTGGCGCTGTAACGCCGTTTTTCGGTCTTACAGCCGTTGATCATTAGCGTACCACCGCTCTATGCTCAGCCTTTAGATAGTCAATGATATACGAAGGGCTGCCCATCCGTCATCGAAGATGACGAAAGGGGCAGCCCTTCGTAATTATTCACCATATACTATGGGTCGAGTGTTATAGCATCTACGGTTATAGCTATGTCGGCCATCGACTGCAGCCGCTTGCTTAAAACGGATAGATTGCGCTGCAATTCGGTGTAGCCGTTCGCGGAGAAGTAGGGGATGGAACGCTTCTCGATGCTTTGCCGGAGCGGTACGATGGTATAGCGATTCGTTCCGTCTGCTTTATAACGATGGACCCAAGTCGGGATGGCTTCTACAGGACCGATCGTCGTAATGCCTGTCACATTATTTTTCTGTATACCTGCCTTGAAGATGACGCCGTAATCCTTCGTATCGCCGCGTTGATTCGAGATGAAATTTCCCATGGAATAGATAATAAGTCCCTGTCTTACGGAACCATCGGGCTCCGTTACTTCAATCGTTTCGTAAGGCTGAACGACATGCGTATGAGAGCCTGCGATAATGTCGGCGCCTGCGGCAATCAGATTACGGGCAAGCGATTTCTGCTTCTCGTTGGGCGTTGTTTCATATTCGGTGCCGAAATGGAGAGCAACGGTAATAAAGTCCGTCCCTGCTTTGCGTAGCTTATGAATATCTTGGATAATAGCCTGTTCTTCGATCAGGGACACGGAGTAGGGCTTGCCCTTCGGCAGCGGGATTCCGTTCGTTCCGTACGAGTACGCGAGAAGCCCCATCCTGATCCCGTTCTGTTCAATTATCGTATTCCGATCTGCTTCAGCCTGCGAACGCGAAGTTCCTTTGGTTATGAGGCCATGCTTCTCCAAGTTGGCCAACGTTCGTTCGATCCCTTTGAAATTGCGGTCTAACGAATGATTATTCGCATTGGTTACAATCGTGAACCCGGCATTCTTCAATGCCTCGGCGAGCTCCGGCGGTGCATTGAACTTTGGAAATCCCGTATATCCAAGGTCTTTGCCCGTTATCGGCGTCTCGAGATTGGCTAATGTCCAATCGCCTTCCTCGAGAATAGGGCGAACCTCGCTGAAGAAAGGATCGAATACATAGCGCTTCTTCTTGCTGTTATAGGCTCCTGGTAGCTGAGGCATATGCATCATTATATCTCCGACGGCCATCCAGACCCCATGGGCTATATCGTCAGGATTCGTCTGAACAGGCTGCCCGGCATCTTCAGAGGCTTGATCTTCTTCATTGCCGGTCGACGGTGAGTCTGTCTCGTCATTGTGAGATTGGCTTGGCGGATCAACATTACTTTGGGGTTCATTACTGGATGTACTGCCGCCATTGCCATCAGTGACGTTAGTGCCGTTGTTCGTTTCCTGAACATTGCCATTCGTTTCAACGGCTGGCTTCAGGACGTTCGTGCAGCCTGTAACAACTAGGAGCAGGGCAAGGACAGCGAGAAGCGCTTGTATCCGCCTTCTCATGCGTGTTCATGTTCGGGCAGGATGGTGAGGGCCCGCCTGAGCTCCTCGTCGCTCCACTGCTTCCATGGTTCTGTCTGAGGCGGGAGCGAGTGGAAGGCCAGCCAGTCCTTCGTTACCGGATGAGCGACGCCGATAGCAGCGGACCATAATGCGATATCGCGTTCTCCATCCGATGCCGGCGCCCCATACTTTCGGTCAAACACGAGAGGACAGCCGACATCCGCCATCTGTGCCCGTATTTGATGAGGGCGGCCTGTCAATAACCGAACGGCAACAAGCGAATGCGATTGACGGTTCGCTACCACGGCATAGTCAAGTATCGCTTCCTTGGATTCGTTCACCTGTTTACTGTGAACGGATACGATGTTGCGGCTGGAGTCCTTGCGCAAGAAGTGCTTCAGCCGGCCGGTTGTCTGTGGCGGATTGCCGTGAACCACCGCTACATACGTTTTATCGAAGGCGCGGGAGCGAACGGATTCCGAGAGTCTGGATGCGGCTTTCGATGTTTTGGCAAACAGCATGGCCCCGCCTACGGGTCGATCCAGCCGATGAACAAGTCCGACATAGACATTGCCGGGCTTGTTGTAACGGACCTTCAAGTCCTGCTTCAATAGCGTTACCATATCCGGCTCGCCGGTGTCGTCTGCTTGGGACAGGACTCCGGGCGGCTTGACGACGGCAAGCAGATGATTGTCCTCGTAGAGCACGGGCAGGACCGGATCAACCGATGCCGTCGTCTCCTTGATCGACATCTTATTTCGCCTCCCAGCGGCCTAGAATACCGCATGGCAGTGATAATCCGGAAG
Source organism: Paenibacillus spongiae (assembly GCF_024734895.1). Classification (NCBI taxonomy): domain Bacteria; kingdom Bacillati; phylum Bacillota; class Bacilli; order Caryophanales; family Paenibacillaceae; genus Paenibacillus; species Paenibacillus spongiae. Next base: position 4,492,180 of record NZ_CP091430.1, on the reverse strand, counting down.
CCGTAATCGGGATTCCGATCTCTCCGCAATGGATAGAGCCGCCGAATTTACGGCCTACCGTCATATGAAGCAAGTTATGCAGCACCGACGGGGAGAGACCGGTCGTATAGGAATTGATGAGCACGAACAGCGGGTTGGGCGATAGAATCGAGGTGCAGAAGTCCAGGAAAGGGAACAGGTTTTGCTCCAGCTTCCACATCTCGCCATTCGGCCCGCGGCCGTAAGACGGCGGATCCATAATAATCGCATCGTACTGCTTGCCGCGGCGTTCTTCCCGCTGGACGAATTTGAATACATCGTCGGTTATATATCGGACCGGATGATTCTCAAGTCCGGATAGCTGCGCATTTTCTTTGGCCCATTGCACCATTCCCTTGGCGGCATCGACGTGGCAAACTTCGGCGCCAGCGGCAGCGGCGGCAATCGTTGCCCCGCCGGTATAAGCGAATAGATTCAATACGCGAATTGGCCGGCCGGCAGACCGGATCTTATCCATCATCCAACTCCAGTTGACCGCTTGCTCCGGGAAGAGTCCGGTATGCTTGAAGCTGGTCGGACGGATATGAAACTTCAGTTCCTTATATCCGATCGTCCAGCGGTCGGGCATTTGCGTTCGGAACTCCCACTGCCCGCCTCCCGAGGAGCTGCGGTGGTAGTGACCGTCTGCGGTCTTCCAGTGTCCGCCTTCGCTGGTCATCGGCCAGATCACCTGCGGATCCGGGCGGCGAAGGACATATTTGCCCCAGCGCTCCAGTTTTTCACCGTCTCCGGTGTCGAGCAATTCGTAATCATTCCATTGGTCAGCGTTGTACATGGGTAATTCCTTCCTTGAAGTTAAATTTATAGCCGACGCCGCGGACCGTAACGATAATAACCGGATTGGCCGGGTCTGGCTCTATTTTCTTGCGCAAGTTGCTGATATGCACCATGAGCGTGCGCGTATCGCCCATGCTGTCCGCGCCCCAGACGACATTATATAACTCATCCAGCGGAAAAGCACGGTTAGGCGATTGGGCCAAACAGACCAGCAGCTCGAATTCTTTGGCAGACAAGGCAATTTCTTTCTCATACACGTGGACGGTTCTCGCCTGCAAATCAATGACGACTCCTTCAAAGGCCAGCACCTCATCGGGAGTCCGTTCGCTAAGCTGCAGCTGCCGCCTTAAATGTGCTTTAACCCGGGCCACGAGCTGGCTGGGACTGAAGGGCTTCGTCATATAATCGTCGCCGCCTACATCCAGACCGTGTATAATGTCCGTATCGTCGCTTTTGCAGCTGACGAATAGAATCGGTACGCCGGATTCCAGTCGGATTTGTTTGCATACCTCAATGCCGTCGAGGCTTTTCAGCTGGATGTCGAGTATAATTAAATCGGGCTTCAGTTCTTTCGCCAGCCTTAGAGCGTCCTCGCCATTGTCTGTCGTATGTACAATGAAGCCGTCCTGTTCCAAATACAGGCCGATAAGCTCGGTAATGTCGGGCTCGTCATCAACGACCAAAATTCGATTTCCTTGCATTGTATATCCTCCCCATGAAAGCTGGCAGCCGGACTTATGCCTTGGCCGCCGATACTCCTCCTCGGTTATTATATCGAATGTATGGAGGTATGATCAATCGACGTTTTATATAATAGAGGAGGGAAGAACGATTCGCCGACTATTTCTCATTATTATTGTACTCACAGCCGCACAGCTGCTTCTTTCCGGCTGCTCCTCCAAAGCGGATACCAGTGCTCCGGAAGCCAAGCAGGGCGTTCTTGATCTAAGGAGCTGGTCGTTCCAGAACGACGGGAAGGTCAAGCTGCAAGGGCAGTGGGCGTTCTACAGCCAGAAGCTGCTCGAGCCGCAGGATCTCGAGAGAAGCGGCATTCCGCTTTATATGAATGTTCCGAAGACATGGAACAGCTATCCGAGCAGCGTTGGCATGAAAAAAGGGCAAGGAGTTGCAACCTACCGGCTGACTGTGCTCATCACCCCGGACGATCAGATGCTGTCGCTTCGTGTTCCTAACATCTTTAGCGCTTATAAGCTGTGGATCAACGGCAAGCTTCTAACCTCTGCCGGTCAGGTCGGAACGAGCCGCGAGCACTCCAAGGCGGAGCAGTACCCACGTATCGTGACCTTCAACGGGCAAACCGAGAAGCTGGATATCGTCGTTCAAGTATCCAACTTTCAACATCGAAAGGGCGGGATATGGGTCAATTTCACGCTTGGAGACAGCGGAGATATTATCAAATCGCAGATGAAGCGAACGATTCAAGAAATGATCATATTCGGCAGTCTCATGATTATCGGCATTTATCATATCGGATTATACGCGTTCAGACGTAAGGAGCAGTTCACTCTCCACTTTGGACTGCTCTGCCTCTTTGTTGCAGCGAGGAGCAGCGTGACCAGCGGTTCGTTCTTGATGCAAATGTTTACCAGCCTAACCTGGGAGAATGGCATGAAGATCGAATATATTTCGTTTGCGCTAAGTGCGGTATCGGGTTATTTATACATCAACGGCTTATTCCCGAAGGATACCTCATTGTTCGTAAAGAGGATCGTGGTCAGCTTCGGGACAGCCCTTTGTCTCGTGGTGCTGGTTACGCCAGCGATTCAATATACGCGGCTGCTGCCCGTCTTTCAGCTATTCGTCCTATTCGTCAGCTTATATACACTCCTCGTACTCATTCTTGCGCTGCTGCGCAAGCGTGAAGGGGCATGCTTCGTGCTGGCGGGAGTGGCTGTCTTCGTCGGAACCATTCTGAACGATATGCTGTTCTATAATGAATGGTTCGCCAGAAATCAGCTCGTTCCGTTAGGACTTTTCTTCTTCATCCTGATGCAGTCCTTCATTATTTCAACCCGATTTTCGAGCGCGCTGCGAAGAGTGGAGCAGGTCTCGGATGAGCTGCGTGAATTGAACGTTCATCTGGAAGAGCGGATCGAGGAGCGTACGGATACGCTTCGCTGCACGAACGAGGCTTTGGAGCGGACGAACCGGGAGCTGGCCAGATCAGAGATGTCGCGGAGACATCTGATGGCGAACATCTCCCATGATCTCCGGACACCGATTACACTGCTGCAGGGATACTTGGAAGCGATGCAGGACGGGGTCGTAAAAACCGAGGAGCAGCAGCAAAAATACATTCGCATGATGCTGGGCAAGGTCGGCGGGTTGAATCGGCTGATCGGGAATTTATTCGAGCTTACGAAGCTGGAGGCAGGGCAGCTGCGGTTTGAATTTGCCGAGGTGACGCTTGCGGAGTGGATGAATCAGCTTTGCGAGCATTACGAGCTGGATGTCAGAAGCAGGGGAATCGTGTTCGCATGCGGTTATATTCCAACTCATGATCAAGAAGGGGAGCCACTGCCTCCGAGCCGTATAATGCTGCATATCGATCAGCAGCGGATGGATCAGGTGCTTGCCAATTTGATCTATAACGCGATCAAATACACACCGGAGAAAGGGAGGATTGCTCTATCCTTTCAGTTCGAACCGACTTCCAACCGGGCCATCGTCAAAGTGGAGGATACGGGCTACGGGATCGAATCCGAACATTTGCCGTTTATTTTCGACCGTTTCTATAAGAAAGATAAGGCTCGAAACTCGGCGGAAGGAGGCAGCGGCTTAGGACTTGCAATTGCCAAAGAAATCGTAGAGGCGCATAGCGGAACGATCGGCGCGGAAAGCGAAGTCGGTCAAGGAACGATTATTACCTTTACGCTTCCTGCCGTTGTTACGTAAGCGCCGCTATTCCGCTTGCCGGAGGACGGCCATCATTTTCGCGATCGACTTCTTCCGCTCATCTAGATCCATGCTGTTCAAGATGCGGATCATCTCGATCGCTTCGGGCATTACGGGCGGATCGGCCTTGGCAGATTGCTCACCGCCGATAATGTAGTCGAGCGAAACGTTGAACAGCACAGCCAGCTTCTTCAGCGTTTCGTATACCGGTTGGCGGTTGTTTATTTCATAATGACTGTATGCGGAGCGTGTAATTCCGATTTGCCTTGCGACTTCTTCCTGCGAAATGCTTTTTCTCAGCCTTAGTTCACGCAAGCGGTCTCCCATCGTCATCGTCATGTCAGCGGCTCCTTAATCATTCATACTAAACAATAAGACCTAGTGCAAATGGTATATACCCTACTACTAGTAATTTATGATACGAAGTGTATCAATGTCAAGACTTGTAATGAAAAAATATAGGAAATTCGCGGCTTCATACCTTCCACAGCTCTTACAGATGTACTTATGTTCAAGGCGCAAGGATAGGAAGGAAAATAAAAACCAATGGTGGATGACGATGACCATTGGTTTTTTGTATGGATCATATTTACGACTCGGAAGAAAACTTGTTTCGGTAATGGGATAAAGCGAGCAGCGGCCAGACCAGCGGATAGCTTTCGTAACGGGAATAGATGTGTCCCGGGAGCCCGGCTCCGGTAGGGTAGGCCGTTATGATTCCATCCGTGAGCAGATGGCTCAGGAGGAAGTTTGCCGCCCGGTCTGCTGCCTCATGAGCCGAATCGAATACCGAGACCAGCGCATCGAGTGCCCAGGCGGTTTGTACGAGCGTGGAGTAATGGAGCGGGCTGTAGCGCATGATCCGGTCGCTTCCGCAGGATTCGCCGAAGCCGCCATCGGGTCGTTGAATCGATAGCAGCCATTCCCTCCCTTTACGGATCTGAGGATGATCCAGCGGTTCGCGGACGGCTGACAGTCCGGTCAGCGCCGCCCACGTGCCATAGATGTAACAAACGCCCCATCTGCCATACCAGGAGCCATCCTGCCGCTGCGTCCGATAGAGATAAGAAACCGCTCGTCTGACAAATGGATGCTTGCCTGTCAATCCGACCGTCCTTCCCAAATATTCAAGCGTCCGTCCCGTTAAATCGGCCGAGGAAGGATCCGTTGCCGCTGCTTCCGCTCCTTCGAGCGGGATCCATTTCATCAATGGATGATTGTTGTTTCGCTCGAAGGCAGCCCATCCGCCGTCATCATTCTGCATCGATAAGAGCCATTGCAGGCCTCGTTCCGCCGCTTCCGCCGCTTGCCAAGAGGATGACCGAAGCGGCTCGATTGCCCGAAGAGCAGCTGTCGTATCGTCGACGTCCGGATTAATGGTATTGATGTCCGAGAAGCCCCATCCTCCCGGCTCGGGGTCCTGCACCTGCAGCTGCCAGTCGCCCAGCTTCGCATGCTGTCTGCTGAGCAAGTAACGGCCTGCATTTTGTATGGAGGAATGAAGGGGAGAGACGCCGGCTTGCGAGAGAGCGTGGCTGATTAATGCGGTATCCCAAACCGTCGATGTGGTCGTCTGCAGGTGAAGTCCGCCGCTGTCCGGCCGCAGAAAGGCGTTTAAGCCTTGGAGTGCCTGTTGGATCACCGGATGGCTGCGTTCATATCCAATCGCCTGCAGGGCGTAGATCATCAGCATCGTCGAGCTGGCATAACTGTAAAGGGTACCGTCGGATTCAATCCGGTCCAGCATATACCGCTCCGCTGTTCGAACCGCTCTTTCCTTGAATGCGGCAGGGGCCGATTTCCATATCTCCGCCCACTGCTTCAACTGCTCGAGCATACCGCTGCGAAAATAAGGATCCCAGAGAGAGTCATCCAGGCTGCTATCGATCATAGACGGCTGAAATTCCTGGATGACGGGTATTTCAGGAACTTGAAAGGTTCTCTGACTATCGGCCAGAAGAAGCATAGGCGCCATATGAACGCGAGCATAGCCGGAAAATTGAAAGAAATTGATTGGTGAAGACGGGGGGAGCATAATCAGGGCGAGCGGCACGGGGAAGAACCGTGTCCATTTTATTTGTCCGATTATGGCCAGCATGAATTTGGTGATAAGGCTGTCGACACGCCGGATGCCGCCGCGGCGAACGATTGCATTCTTCGCTCGAAGCATATAGGGCTCATCGGGATGCACGCCGGCATGAAGCAGCCCGAAATAACATTCGACCGTTGCGGACAGGTTGCCGTCCGTTTCATCCGGGTATACATTCCATGAGCCGTCGGCTAGCTGACGGTTCAAAATACGGTCTGTTAATCGGCCGACAATGTCCGGTTTATCCAGTTCTAATGTGCGAATAAGGATGAGCATATTCGCATCTGTCATCATCCCGCTCTCCGTAAATCGATACTGCCACGAGCCGTTGCCCATCTGGTCGCGCTGCAGCTTCCGAATCAGGGCAGATATCCCCTCATCCATTCGTTCGCGCATACGTATCCCTCCGTTCTTAACTATTGCTAATGTATGAAGGGGCTGTATAGGTTCATGACCTGACGAATCGCCGATCGGCCGCATCCTTGCTAGTACCGTCCCAGGTAAGGGTCTAAGTAATTCCTTGCATTTCCGCCCTTTTTTCACTTTTGTCTAAATTATGAGCAATTTATGATCAAAAAGTGAAAATTATTTGAACACTTTTTGTCGGTTTGCGGTTATAATACTTATAAGAGCGGTTACACACAATGAATAACGGGGATGTGAGCGTATGATGAAAACCAACCCAATTTACGCAGGACGTTCGGAACTGGATCGGGCGAGGCGTTTATTTACAGCAATGAAATTTATGGCATGGGCTTGCTTGGCGGCCGGCATCGTTCTTAGCTTGTGGAATGTGAGCCACTTTAGCGATAAGAACTTAACCCTCATGCTCGGAATCGGATTTATGGTAGGAAGTGTATTCATTTATACCATCGGAACGGCAATCAATATGGTGGAGTCACGCAAGCTGGACGTTCATGATATGAACGAGCGGCCTGATATCGCGTAACGGTTGTGCGTGTGAACGAAGGACAGGAACCTTCCCGGTTCAAATATCGGGAGGGTTTTTTTGTCATGGTTTTCAATAATCGACGAATTGGTGAAAGATTTATTACAAAAATTTTAATATTTGTTGACGCATTTGTTAACGGTGCAGATATGTGGCGTCACATCTGTTATTGTTGTTCCGTGAGTGTTACACCGCAGTGATAGTCTCAACAATGAAAGGCCGCTAAGGAGATGAGAAAGTTGAAAATGCCCACCGCTTGGAAACGACTATCAGCACTATTGACGCTGGTTCTGACAATGGTTTTGTTGTCGGGCTGCAGCGATCCGTTGATGGTGCTGGATCCGAAAGGGCCGATCGCCGCGCAGCAGAGAGATCTGATCTTGATTTCATCGCTGTTATGCGCAGTAATTCTCGTGCCCGTACTAATCATGACTTTTGTCATCGCATGGCGTTATCGAGACAAGCCTGGCAACAAGTCAAAGTACACGCCGAAATGGGAGCACAGTACCAAGCTTGAAGCTATTTGGTGGGGGATCCCGATTGTCATTATCGGAATACTAGCCGTCATCACAGTACAGTATACGCATGCTACGGAGCCATCCAAACCATTGGAGTCGGAGAAAGAAACGATGGTCATTCAAGTCACTTCATTGGATTGGAAATGGTTATTCCAATATCCGGAGCAAGATATTGCAACGGTGAATTACTTGCAATTTCCTGCGGACGTGCCGATCCGCTTCGAGCTGACTTCGGACGCGCCGATGAACTCGTTCTGGATTCCGCAGCTTGGCGGACAGATGTACACGATGTCCGGGATGGCGATGAAACTTCATCTGTTAGCGGATGAGCCGGGCAGCTTCTTCGGCTCGGGAGCCAACTTCACCGGCCGGGATTTCGGCAAAATGAATTTTGAGGCGAAGGCGACGACTCAGGAGGAGTTCGACGCTTGGGTGAAGCAGATCAAATCGGATTCGCCTCCGCTTACATTAGATGGCTACGAAAAGCTGGCTGAGCCGGGCGTCACGCAAGAGCAGTCGTTCTCTTCGTTCCCCGAAGGCTTGTTTAACAAAACCGTAAACAAATACGCCTCTTCTCATCACCATGGGGAGAAGGAAAGCAGCGCCCAAGAGCCTGAAGGAGCCGACAAGAAAGCGGAAGAAACGGACTCAGGTGCCGGCGGCCACGATAGCCATGATGAAAATCATGCGGGACATTAACTAATGGACGAAAGAGAGGAGAGACCGCATGTTTGAGAGTATAAAGGAGTTTGCATCGGAGTTTTTCGTAACGGGCGACCCCCTCATTTATGGGGCCGATGTCGGAATCGCGTTGACGATGATTGCCATCGTGTTCGTCTTGACCTATTTTAAAAGATGGGGCTGGCTCTGGCGCGAATGGCTGACGAGCGTCGATCATAAGAAAATCGGTATCATGTATATCATCGCTTCATTACTAATGCTCTTCCGGGGCGGCGTGGATGCGCTCCTCATGCGTACGCAGCTTGTTATGCCGGATGTGGAGTTCCTAAATCCGGAACACTATAACCAGATCTTCACGACACACGGCGTCATCATGATTCTATTCATGGCCATGCCGCTGATGTTCGGTTTGTTCAATATCGTCATACCGCTTCAAATCGGGGCGCGTGACGTTGCATATCCGTTCCTCAACTCGCTCAGCTTCTGGCTGTTCTTCTGGGGCGCGATGCTGTTCAACGTGTCATTCGTCATCGGCGGCTCGCCGGATGCCGGCTGGCTGGCCTATCCGCCGCTGTCGGAGCTGTCGCATAGTCCGGGCGTCGGACAGGACTTCTATATCTGGGGCATTCAAATCTCGGGTATCGGGAGCTTGATGACCGGGATCAACTTTATCGTCACAATCTTGAAAATGCGCGCACCGGGCATGAAGCTGATGCAGATGCCGATGTTTACCTGGTCCACGCTGTCAAGCTGTATTACGATTATCTTTGCTTTCCCGATTCTGACGGTGACGCTGGCGCTGTTGTTCCTGGACCGGTATCTCGGCGCGCATTTCTTCACGCTGGACGGCGGGGGCAACCCGATGATGTATATCAACTTGATTTGGATGTGGGGTCACCCAGAGGTGTATATCGTCGTTCTTCCGGCATTCGGCATATTCTCGGAGATCGTGGCGACATTCTCCCGCAAGAAGCTGTTCGGGTATAAATCGATGGTGTTTGCTCTTATGAGCATCAGCTTCTTTTCCTTCTTCACTTGGGCGCATCACTTCTTTACGATGGGCTCGGGTGCGAATGTCAATGCTTTCTTCGCCATCACGACGATGATTATTGCCATACCGACCGGGGTGAAGGTGTTCAACTGGCTGTTCACCATGTTCCGCGGACGGATATCGTTCAAGTCACCGATGCTGTGGACCATGGGCTTCATTCCATGCTTCGTCATCGGCGGGATGACGGGCGTCCTGCTCTCCGTCGCGCCGGCTGACTTCCAGTTCCATAACAGCTACTTCCTGATTGCGCACTTCCACCAGGTGCTGATCGGCGGCGTAGCCTTCGGATACTTCGCAGGTCTCTATTACTGGTGGCCGAAGATGTTCGGCTTCAAGCTTAATGAAAAGCTTGGCAAGTGGGCATTCTGGCTGTGGAATATCGGGTTCTATGTCTGCTTCATGCCGCAATATTTCCTTGGTCTGGACGGCATGACGCGCCGCGTAAGCACGTACGGCTGGGATATGGGCTGGGGCCCGCTCAACATGGTGTCGACCATCGGCGGCTTCTTGATGGGGATCGGCTTCCTGTTCCAAGTATGGCAGATTGCGCACAGCATCAAGTTCATGGAGCGCGATACGACAGGCGATCCTTGGAACGGACGTACGCTGGAATGGTCGATTCCATCGCCGGCGCCTGTCTATAACTTTGCCACCTTGCCTCAAGTTACCGCACAGGATGAATGGTGGGAGGAGAAGCAGCGCCGCGAGCAAGGGCACAAGCCTGCACCGCAGCCGCCGCTTGAACCGATTCACATGCCTCGCAATTCGGGCATACCGTTCATCAAATCGTTATGCTGGTTCATTGCAGGCTTCGGCTTCGTATTTGATTGGCTCTGGATGGCAATACCGGGACTTGCGGGAGTTGCGATCTGCATGCTCGTACGTTCGTTCACGTACAACACGGATTATTACATTCCGGTCGATGAGGTTAAACGAACGGAAGCGGCGTTAAGGGGGTCGGTCTAAATGGAATCAACATTTTTTGAGAAACGCAAGCGCAAATTGATGGAAGCCGCGCATGCGGATGCCGGCGGACACAGCGCCGCCGGGGGTTCGCATGATGAGCATGAAGACCACGAGTCGCTGAAAACCTTCGGCTTCTGGATCTTCCTTATTACCGACTGTATTCTGTTCGGTACGTTGTTTGCGACCTACATCGTCCTTCGGGGCAACACGAACGGCGGTCCGACAGCGGAAGAATTGTTCCAGATGCCGGGCATCATCGCATCGACGTTCATCCTGCTGACGAGCAGCTTCACCAGCGGATTGGCCGTACTGGCCATGAATCGCGGCAGCGTCAAAGGTCTTATTGGATGGCTCATCGTTACGGCGCTGCTCGGGGCATCCTTTATTACACTTGAAATAACCGAATTCGTGCATATGGTTCAAGCAGAGAATGCTACGATCGGTACGAGCGCATTCCTGTCGGCCTTCTATACATTGGTCGGCACGCATGGCTTGCACGTATCTCTGGGTCTTGTTTGGATGATCGGGCTGATGATTCAGCTTTCCAGGCACGGCATTACAACGGTGACCAAGCGCAAAGTGAACGTCATCAGCTTGTACTGGCACTTCCTGGACGTGGTCTGGATCTTCGTCTTTACAATTGTTTATATGATGGGGGTGATGTAAGATGGCACATCAGCCAAACGGAACACACGGTGCTGGTGGCCACGGCCACAGCGAACACAAAGGGCACGGCTCGTTCAAGTCTTACCTCATCGGTTTCTTATTGTCGATCGTACTGACGATTATTCCGCTGGTCGCGATCTTGAACGACCTCGTTGAAGGCAATGCGGCTATGGCCGTCCTGCTGATCACGGCGGTGCTTCAGTTCTTGGTCCAATTGCTCTTCTTCATGCATCTGCGCGAAGAAGACAAACCGCGGTATAATCTGATGACGCTTATCTTCGGGCTTGTCATCGTCGTGACGATCGTAGCAGGTTCCATCTGGATTATGACGAATAATACAGTCGCTCATTAATGGTTCAATAAGGCTGTCCGCAAGTGGAAATCACTTGGGGCGGCCTTTTTTTTATTGTTAGGGAAATGTAAGCCTCCCCTTTCTTCTTTTACGCAATACTGATCTAGACAATTCCCCGACGTCTATCCGGCGTACAGAGAATCCGCACTGGGCTCAAAGCAAGGCGGGAAGAGAAGCAAGCCCAAATCGCACCGCAGACAGCCGGATTTATTCACTGGCTGTCTGCTGCGTTATTGAGGTGGAGGTTGTTGTTCTTAAACGACGGTTATATCAATCGGCATCACTTATTAAGGCTTGCTGTACGAGTATCATCGGGCAGCGTTTCCTTCTTAGGGCGGCGATGGTATTGAAAGTGCTTGAACGATGCAAGCGAAGAGCAGTATAATGAGCGGGAAGTATACATAAGCAATGGATTCATACGTACATGGAAGAAGGGTGAGTCATGAAAGCACAGTGGTCGATTATCGCAGCGCTTCTATTTGCATTGATAACGGCGGTATTCGCTGTCATAAATGTGGATGCCGTGCAAGTCAATTTTCTATTTACCAAGACGGAGAGCCCGCTTATTCTCGTCATCCTCGTTTCCACCTTGTTAGGCGGTTTGACGGTCGGCCTGTTTGGCATCGTAAGACAATATAAACTGCAGCGCCGCATTCGGGAGCTTGACCAGAAGCTGGCGGCATTGGGGCTGAAGGAGCAGGAAGGAAGCGACGTTCTTGTCAAGATTGCCGCTGACAAACCGTCGCAAGGCGACGAAGGAAAACCGGCCAGGCTTCCGAAGGAACGCTAGACTTCTGGGAAAGATTTTCCCTCACACGAGGATCATATTCGACATATGAATGTACAGGAAGGCAGCCGATCAAGGAGACGAACTCCGGATAGCGGCTGCCTTCTCGTCTGCGGAATAAGGACAGTGAAGTCTTTCGCAGCTTGTAGCTACTGTCCGACATTCGCGTGCAAATATTCTTCTGGCGACAGTCCAATAATCGATTTGAAATCGCGGATGAAATGGGATTGATCGTAATAGCCCAGATCATGCGATAGTCCCGTCCAGTCCTGGCTGCCTGCCTGGCTCATACGCTCTACGGCTTCGTGTAACCGGTAGCGCAGTATGACCCACTTGGGGCTTGCCCCGACGTAACGGTCGAACAAGCGCTGCAAGGTGCGTTGATGAAGTCCGCTTATGCGAACGGCATCGTTGACCTGGCGTATCGACCGGTCGTCACGGATCCGATAGACGAGCTCGCAAATATATTCGACATTCGAATCCTGCTGGGGCAGCCGCTCTCTAAAAAACGAGTCTATCCGCTGAGCAGCAAGCCCGATATCGTCCTGACTTTGTAAGATATCGTCACTTAGCGATAAGCCGTTCACGTCGAATACGTCCTCGACATCGATAGACTTGTTGGTCAGCCGGGATACCGGAGCGCTCCAGAACGGATAGAACCCGCCGGGTTTGAACTTGATCCCTACCACCCAGCCCTGATCCTGAAGAAGCTGGCTGTAAGTGGCGCTTGATATCCCGTATATGCGTGTTTTGTCTTTCTCAATGACCATATTGACATTCGGGTGGGAGATAACGGTTTGGCGGTAAGGCGCCTGACCTCGCAAATCCCATTGGATAATCCAATAGTTCTGGATAAAGAAGCCTGTCTCAATGGAAGGCGGAAACCGGTCCAAAGAAAACTTCGTATCGCCTATGCCGGGATGCAGAATTCCTTTCCGGTGTGCGTTGTTAGTTGGATTCATCCGTTGTCCTCCCATGCAGTTTCAACTGGAAATCATCTTTGTCGCATTTTTACAATACATGCCCGTCCTTGTCAAGTAGTATTAGGGCAGCGATCGAGAATTCGATTGGCATGATGAACATGAATCTGTGGAGGTAGAATGATGGATCTTACTTATGAAATCTATGTTGGCGCGAAGCCTGAAGAGGTATGGCAAGTCCTGATCGCCGACGAAGCCGTCAAGCAAACGATGTTCGGATGCACGATTCGCTCGACGTTCCAGGTAGGCGATGATTATGCTTATGTTGGACCTGGCAATGATGGCGATGAGACCGTTCATGTATATGGCAAAATATTAGCTTTCGAACCTAGCCGGGTGATGAGCTATACGGAGCATGCCGGCCCGTCCTACCGCGAGAATCATGAGGAGCTGGAGACGCGTGTCACGATGGAGCTCGAGCCCGTCGGCGCGTGCACGAAGCTGACGCTGGTGAACGATCTTTGGCCGGATGATCATCCATCATACGAGAATACGAAGAAGTCTTGGCCGATGATCCTTTCGAATATTAAGACCTTTGCGGAAACCGGAAAGACGCTGGATCTAGGCTGGTAAGCTGGCGTAGCACTGTTCAGAGCCCCGATCAAAGCCCCGATCAGACGAAGAAGCATCCCGTGCAGCTTCGTCTGATCGGGGTTTTTTCGCAAGATCTGAAAGACTAGGTTGTGCGCTTTCGCTGCAGAAGACGGCGAAATCGGTTTCTTCTTCTTACAGCTTCGCTTTGACCGATCTGGCATACTCCGAAGGGGACATGTCCGTGACCGATTTGAAATGCCGGGAGAAATTGTGAATGTTGCTGTAATTTAACATGAAGGCGATCTGGGAGAAGTTATGCTGCTCTTCGCGGATCATCCTCTTGGCCTTGGCGATCTTGAGCGATTTGAAATATTTCATGATGCTTTGGCCTGCCCGTTCCCGGAACAGCGTAACCGCATAGCTCCTGCTGAGATTAAATCGCTTGCAAATATGGTCGAGCGTAATCGGATCATCCACATGTTGTTCCATATAATGCGTCATCATCTTAAACAGCTCCAGCTCGCTGCGCTCCTTGGTGGCGAAGGAGAGCGGCTGTTCCCGCTGCTTGGCATCGCCGCTCTGCAATAGACTTACCAGAAGCAGCTCCAGATAGATTTTGATTAATTGCTCGGTTCCGGCGGGAGCATTCGAGCGCTTGACTAACGTATGTTCGTGCGGATCGTCGAATGGAGGCTGGAAGGCCAAGTAACCGTTCTTCAACACTTGCGCCAGCATTTCCCGCTGACGTGTATCGAGGCTGAATATTTTGTCATGGAAAAAAACCATCGCAGCCGACGTGCATACGAAGCTGACGACGATAACGTTCGGAGCGGTTCTCCGGTTCGCCCGTACGCCATGGAACTCGTTCGGCTTGTGAAAGATCGCCTCGCCCTGCTTCAGCTTGTACCCATCCTCACCGGCGAACACCTCGACCTCGCCTTTATCCACGTACAGAAACTCCCAGAAATCATGCCGCTCCCCTTGAAAAGAAAAGTCCTTTGAAAATTCGAAATCATGCAAAGAAATGAGGTTTTGGATACTAATAATCTCGTTTAGCTCCGTTTGGACGAATTTCATTTCTTCGACTCCCGGCTTGATCGAATAGACGAAGGATTCGTTCATTCGATCTTGGATCATTTGTCCCTATTATAACGTTTCTTCCCGGCAGTGAGAATAAGAAGAGCGGCAGATTAGATACATATTCTGCTCATTTTGATAAATATTTAGCGGCTTAAAGACGTTATGATGAACGTGAATACACCTAATGGAAGCAGACAGGCGTTCAAAAACAGGGTCGGCTGAGGAGAGGAGTATAGAAAGCATGGCAAAAATGAGCATTCTGGCCGTGGGCTGTCATCCGGACGATCTGGAGATCGGCTGTGGCGGAACATTGGCGAAGCTGAGCAGTCTGGGTCACCGTGTAACGATGTGCCATGTCGCCAATGGAAACAAGGGTCATGTGGTGATTCAGCCGGAAGAGCTGCGCGTCATACGCGCACAGGAAGCGAAGGATGCAGGCCGGCTGATCGGTGCGGAGGTTCATTCGCTCCATGTGCCGGACCTGCAGGTCAAGTCGGAGAATGAAGAGATGGTCCATGATCTGATCCGCCTTGTCCGCGAGGTCAAACCGGATTATATCATTACGCACAATCCGGAAGATTACATGAAGGATCATCAAGAGGTGAGCAAGGCGGTGTACGATGCCAGCTTCTCGGCTACCGTCCCGCACATGCTGCCCGATGTGCCAGCTTACGGACGAATTGTGCCCATCTACTATATGGACACCTTGGCAGGGGTCAATTTCGTACCGGAAGAATATGTGGATATTACCGATATGATCGACATTAAGCTTCAGATGAACAACTGCCACCAAAGTCAGCTTGCCTGGTTGAAGGAGCATGACGGCATTGATTTTCTTGAATTCGTGCAAAGCTGCTCCAGGTTCCGCGGTATTCAATCCGGCGTAACCTATGCGGAAGGCTTCAGGCGCTGCCAGGCATGGCCGCGCATGACGACGCAGCGGCTGCTTCCGTAGGCAGCATAAAATTACCACCATTTATGTTAGGAGTGATCGCATGGACTTTCTAAGCACGAAGCATGGTTCGCTGCTCGATACCTTCTTCCCGGCAGGCTGGGACTTGGAAAAGATCGATCAGTGCTGCAGCCATCCCCCTGAAGCGATTATAGAGCGCCAATCATTCTGGCATCCCGACTTCGAACCGGTAGTTTGTGAACAGATTCATGATTTCGATATGATGCTGGGCCACGAAATTGCGCTGGAAATTAAACGATCCGCAGATGAAGGCCGCCAGCTGGCGCTTATTCTTCCCGTCGGACCGATGGGCATGTACAAGTGGGCCGTCTATTTCCTGAAGGCGTGGAACGTTTCATGCAGCCATGTGCATGGCTATAACATGGATGAATGGAGCGATCAGGAGGGCAATACGCTGGAACCGACGAATCCCGGCGCCTTCCAGAACGCCATGCTAAGCGCATTCTATGGTCCGCTGGGCGAGCTGACGGTACCGGCAGAGCAGCGTAATTTTGCCACGAAGACGAATTTACCGACATATGCGGACAAGATTGCCAAGCTCAAATCGGAAGGCGCCAAGTTAGTTACGATCTTCGGGATCGGACGGATGTGCCATATCGCCTTCTGGGAGCCGCACTTCGCAGCGGAGTACGAAACCGAAGAGCAGTGGAAGGCGCAGGCTTACCGGATCGGCGCCAAGCTTCATCCGCTTACGATCGAGCAGAATGCGATAACAAGCTTCAAGAGCCGGACCACGCTTGTCCCATGCACCGCGAATACGATTGGGCCGGCGTTGTTCCTGCAATCCGACCGTATTATCGGGGGATGCGACGGTGCATTGGGAAGAGGAATGCAGTGGCAGGGAATGTCGTTGTGGACGACGCTTCGCTACGGTCCCGACATCTGGATTCCTTCTACCTACATGCCTACGCTTCCAGGCAAACTGTTCTTCCTCAAGGAGCTGGCGGGACCGCTGGAAGCAGATTGCAATTAACCTTTTGAACAGCATTTATGTCAGCAAACAAGCGGCAGAACGGGCCTAATCGAAGGTCTTTTCTGCTTTTTTTAATTTTGGGGGTAGAGGAAATTTCGTCATGCTGGTAGAATAGCATTATTACGTACTATAAACGCTGTTTAAAAAAATATAAGCGGTGTGAAATTAGGAGGATGTCCAGTGGAAACAAAACGCAGCCAAGAGCTTTATGAGGAAGCCAATCTGTATACTCCCGGCGGTGTGCATACATCGATTCGCAACGTCGATCCCCACCTTATCTTTACGAAAGCTGAAGGCGCATACATTTATGATGCGGACGGCAATAAATATTTGGATTATCAGGCGGCGTTCGGTCCTTATATTCTTGGACATAACCATCCGTATGTGAACGGCAAAGTGATCGAGGCGATTCAAAGGACCGATTTGTATGGCGTCGGCACGACTGATCTGGAAATTGAACTGGCCCGGATGATCTGCCGCAACGTTCCGTCTGCGGAGCAGGTGCTGTTCTGTAATTCGGGCTCCGAAGCAACCTATCATGCCATCCGTTTGTCACGGGCGGTTACCGGTCGAACGAGATTGATCAAATTCCAGGGATGCTACCACGGCTGGCACGACTATGTGGCCCGTAATATGCTGAGCAAGTGGGATATGATCGGGAAGCGGGATCCGGGCTCCGCGGGGATGATGGATGAAGCGATCGACAATACGCTCATCTGCACGTACAACGACCTGGAGGATGTTGAACGGACCTTCAAGGAGAATGACGGACAAGTTGCCGCGCTGATTGTAGAGCCGATTCCGCACAATATTGGCTGCATTTTACCGCAGGACGGGTTTTTGCAGGGGTTGAAGGATCTATGCGAAGCCTACGGCGCCTTATTGATATTTGACGAAGTCATTACCGGCTTCAGGCATGATATCGGCGGCTTCCAGAAGGTGGCAGGGGTAACGCCTGATTTAACGACAATGGGCAAAGCGATGGCGAATGGATATCCGATTGCAGCCGTCGCCGGGAAGAAAGAATATATGCAGCGCTTCAACACGTATCCGGGCGGCGACGTGTGGTTTGCCGGTACGTACAACGGCCACGCGGTCGGTACGGCCGCTGCGATTGCGACGATCGATCTGATGGAACGCGAACCCGTACACGAGCATGTATTCCGACTTGGGGAACGGATGCGCAGCGGAATAAGGGAGATTCATGCTAGACTAGGAATGAAGGCGGTTGTAGCCGGTTTCGGATCCGTCTGGACGACGTACTTCATGGATTTCATGCCGCAAAACTATACGGATCTCCAGCATAACGACGCGGACTTCTACGTTCGTTACCGGAAGAAGCTCCTCGAGAGAGGGATTTATAAAATGCCGATGAACCTGAAACGGAATCATGTCGGCTACAGCCACACGGAGCAGGATATCGATCATACGCTGGAAGTCATTGAGTCCGTATTGAAGGAAATGCTGGCAGAATAAAAGATTGCGAGGGCAGTGAACAGATCGAATTCGAAAGGGGAACATCATGAAATTACGAAGCAGCGAATGGTTTGAGAACGAGAACGCCGAATTAACCTTTCAACATCGTACGGCTATGCGGGCGATGGGCCATAATCCCGATACGTTCGTCGGGAAGCCGATTATCGGCATATTCAATGCATGGAGTGATTTGAACAGCTGCAATTATCCCCATAAAGAGTTTGTTGAATACGTAAAGAGAGGCGTATTGCTCGCCGGCGGTTATCCGATCGAGATGCATACCATTTCGACGCCGTCCGACTTTATGAAGCCTTCGGACCTGCTGTACCGGAACCTGCTCTCGATGGATCTGGAGGAAAGCGTCCGTTCGCAGCCGATTGACGGCATCGTGATGCTGTGCGAATGCGACAAGACCGCGCCCGGCCAGCTCATGGCTGCCGCAAGCTGCGATCTGCCTGCGCTGCAGTTTGCCGCCGGACACCGCAAATCGGGCACCTTCCGCGGCAAGACGGTTAACTACGGAACGGATCTGTGGAAGTATTCGGATGATTACAAAGCGGGGCTTCTATCGGAGGAAGACTGGAAGGAGCTCGAAACATCCATATCGTGCAGCCTGGGCGGCTGTCCGGTCATGGGATCGGCTTCGACGATGAAAGGGCTTTCGGAGATGCTTGGCATGATGCTCCCGGGCACATCCAGCATTCCGGCGACCGATTCCCGGCGCAAAATAGCGGCCGAAGCGACCGGCATGCGGATCGTCGAGATGGTCCGGGAGAATCTTACGCCTTCGCGCCTGATGACGGAGTCTGCGTTCAACAATGCAATCAAGCTGCTCGCGGCGATGGGCGGCTCCACCAATGCGGCGATTCATCTGACGGCCATTGCCGGCAGACTCGGAATCCGCATTCCGATCGAACGCTATGAGGAGCTGACGCAGAATATTCCGCTGATTGCCAATCTGCAGCCAGCCGGCTCATACAGTATGGACGACTTTCATAAAGCCGGCGGATTGCGCCGCGTCATTCACAATATTCTGCCGCTGCTCGATCAAGATTGTCTCGGATGTACGGGAGAGACCATTGGCGAAATCTATGGACGGGAAATGCCCGAATATGAATCATCGGCAGAGGTGATCGCCTCGCTGGAGACCCCTTTCAAGGCCCGCGCCGGATTGGCGATCTTAAAGGGCAATCTTGCGCCGCAGGGGGCCGTCATCAAAAAATCGGCCGTCTCGCCTCATCTGTTCAAGCACCGCGGTCAAGCCGTCGTATTCGAGAGCTACCAGGACATGCTGGCGCGTATCGACACGGACGATCTAGAAGTTACCGAAGAGAGCGTATTGGTCCTCAAGCACTGCGGACCGGTCGCGATGGGAATGCCCGAGTGGGGCTCGATCCCGATTCCGGCGAAGCTGCTTCGTCAAGGCGTCCGGGACATGGTTAGGATCAGCGATGCGCGCATGAGCGGAACCAGCTACGGTGCCGTAATTCTACATGCTGCGCCGGAGGCGGCCGTTGGCGGACCTCTGGCGATCGTAAGAGAAGGCGACTGGATTGAGCTCGATATTGAAGCTTCAACGATACGCCTCGATCTGGAAGATGGCGAAATCGCTGAACGGCTGGCAGCCTGGCAGCCGCCGAAGCCCCAGCATAAGCGCGGATATCCGAGGCTGTTCGCCGACCATACGCTGCAAGCTCCGGAAGGCTGCGATCTGGATGTTCTTCGTCCTGGCAGCAAGGAAGATGCCGTATTCGTTCCGCCGATTGTCGGCAGAGGATAGAAGGTCGGCCGCCGCAGCCTGATTCACCTGATTCTCGAATGCGTTTTCATTGCTTCGAACAAGGAATGCAACTTATTTTGGCGAGGGAGGACGAATGATCATGTCATTACAGACCATCCTGGATAAAGTGGACGCGAAGCGCCTCATCCGAGACACGCTGGAGCTTGTGAACATTGAGAGCATTACCGGAAACTCGAAGGACGTTGCCGATCGTTACGTACAGATGTTGGAGGAAGTCGGCTGCTCAGTGGAACGCTATGAGTATTATCCGAACAACCCGACGCTTGTTGCGGTATATGGGGAGAAGAATGCAGGGAAAACAATTATTTTCAACGGTCATATGGATGTCATTCCGCTTGCCCATGAAGATGCGGCGGTGAAGGAAGGTCGCATATATGGCAGAGGCACATGCGACATGAAGGGCTCTCTCGCATGCATGGTGGAAGTGCTGCGCTGCCTGCAGGAAACGAACACGAAGCTGCCGGGCAATATTGTGGTAATCGCCAACAGCCTGCACGAAAGCCCGGGTGGCCGAGGAGAAGATCTCACGGCTCTGGTCGAGCGGGTGCCGCTGACAGCGGACGCGGTCATCGTAATGGAAGGCGCAACGACAGACTGCACGGTCGCCCAGCTGGGCTCGGCAACGTTCGAAATTGCGATCGAGCGTGCCGGCGAGACCTGCCATCAGCTGAAGGCGCCGGTTGGCACACCGCATCCGATTACGATCGCTGCGGAGGTCGTTCAGCTGTTCGAGGAATGGAACAGGGAGCTGGAGAAGACGGAGATCGAGGATATCGGATACGCTTCCTACTTCATTGGCGCGATCGAAAGCGGCAAATTCTATAATCAGTTCCCGGCAACCGCTTCGATTACCGGCGTCAGACGTTACGCGCCTTCGGAGAAGTTCGAGGACGTGGTTCAGGCAACGAGAGAAGGATTGGATCGGATCGCGGCCAAGCATGGAGTCGAGATCAAGCTGGATATGAAGAAGGTACGCGACGGCTATCGGATCGATAAAAATAGCGAGGCTCTCCATGCTCTGAGCCGGGCCGTCGTTGCAGAGCGGAACATCGAATACCCGCTGGTAGGCAAGAAGATCGTTACGGATGCGGGCATCTTCGGTCAAGCCTTTGGAGTCCCCGTATTATGCCACGGGCCCGACGCCCTTACCGCTCACGGCGATGTGGAGTATGTCGAGATTCGGGAACTGGAGACGATAACGAGATCGTACCTGCGGTTTATCGATGATTTTCTCGCTGTAAAGGCATAATCGTCCAGTGATGTTGCATTGAAGGCAGACCCTTCCGATTGCGGAAGAGGCCTGTCTTTTTTGCTTGCGGCCACCGCTAAGCTGGTGTAAGAAATGCCCGTTTGGATGGCCGGGGTCATCTAATTAATTTACTCACTGAATTATATCTGCTATACTAGGGAGAACGATTGAAACGAACAACCGCCGGACAGGCGGAATGTTCTTCCTGCCCCACTCGTTAGAAAGGATGAAAGGAATGAAGTTAAGCCCGTCGGAACTGCTTGTTCTCCAAACCATACAACAAAGCGGCGGCATCTCCAGAAAAACAGTGGCCGACAAAACCGGGCTGTCTCAGGCGTCCATTACGAAAATAAGCAAAATGCTGCTCGAGCAGCGGTTTATCGTCGAAGGCAACCGGATCGGCAGCGGTCAGGGGAGGAAGGAAGTGCTCCTCTATCCGAATCCGGACAAATTTTATTTTCTGGGCATTGACATCGGTGGTTACCGCGTTCGCCTGGCACTGGCGGACTATAATCTCGAAATAAGCCATGAACATGAATATCTCATGACGGAATTTGATGAACGCGAGGACGTTCTTCAAGAGCTGATGATGCGGATCGACGCCTTCTTGAACGAATCCGGCCGGACGCATATCGATGCAATCGGCATCGGCGTTACCGGGATCGTGGATTCCGGGCGGAGCCGAATCTTGAATATACCCAACTGCAACGGCTGGGACAATCTGAATATCGTGCATGAGATGGAGCGGCGGTACCGCTGCCCCGTCTATCTCGAGGAGAGCGGGCGGGCGATGGCCTGCGGGGAGAAGATCCTAGGCAAAGCCCGTGATATCGAGGATTTTATCGTCGTCCATATTGCTTTCGGCGTGGTAGCGGGCGTCTTCATTAACGGTCAGCCTCTCCGGGGCTTCAACAATGTAGCCGGCCTGCTGGGGCATATAACGGTGGACGATAAAACCTACCGCTGCTTATGCGGCAATTACGGATGCCTGGAGACCACCGTCACCTATCCGATGCTCGAAGAGGAATACCGCAATAAGCAGGGAGACGGTCCCCGAATGCTGGATGCTTACGGCATGAACAATAAGAATGCGCTGGATGTATGCATTACGGCCGGGAAATCGATCGGAGTCGTGCTGAGCAACGTCATCAACTTATTTAATCCGGCTATGGTCTTCGTCGGAGGCCCCGTATTCGATCATTTTCCGCTCATATTCGAAGAGGTCAAGCGAACGATTCTGCTCAGAGCCAACCGCTTTGCAACGGTAGGGATGAAGCTTGCGAAAAGCTCGTTTCATGACCGGCAGGGCATAATGGGAGCGTTGGCACTGGCCGGAAGCCGCTGCTTGACCGAAGAAATCGAACGGCTGGAGGTAAGAGGATCATAACCATTTGAATGCAGCGAATAAGCCCATCCGGTTCCGGATGGGCTTGTTATATGTTGCAGAAAAACATTGGATTTTTTAGGATAAGAAAGGGTTTACATCGGCAGATTCGTAATATATAATTCATCTCGTAAAGTAAATACAGTCATATTAGCCGCAATTATTTCACTTGGGGCGAGTACGAAACTCTGCCTGATGATTGGGAGACGGAAAATGAGGTGAGTCATAACGAATGATGTTGAAAGCCGCTTTTCGCAAGGTGAGAATCACGCCGGAGGAGCCCGCGCCTCTGCAGGGGTATGACCCGAACGTCCATATTGCTGAATCCGAATCGGACATCCTCGACGATTTATACGCCCGCGTAATCGTCCTGGAAAACGGAGGGAGCCGCAAGGTTATCGTAAGCGTCGATTGCTGCCTGACGAATGAGCAGACCTTCCAAGCATCCGATCCTGGGGGGAAAGTGGGGACATATCGTCATCTGCTGCAGACCTTCCCAGTGGGAACCCGCCGGCAATGGGCGGAATCAGCTGGAGTTCAGGAGGAGTCGGTTTCCGTACATGCCACGCATACGCACAGCGCGCCGGAGCATTTTGGGGCGAAGTATACCGCAAGGATTGCGCAAGCCATCTCCGAGGCGGCGAGCCATCTGCAGCCGGTTCGTATTCGTGCGGCATCGGGAAGCAATATGATCGCTGTCAATCGCCGGCCGCATCTTCAGCATAATGAGGAGCTTCCGGTCGACAGGGCATTGAACGTAGCCGTATTTGAGGATGAAGAAGGCAAGCTGATCGGAGCTCTTGTCAATTGCGCCGTTCATCCTACGCTGCTGACAAATCCGCTCAACCGGGTTTCCTCCGAATTCGTAGGATTGGCCATGAGTGAATGGGAAGAGCGCGAAGGGCATGGATTTACTGCGTTGTTTATTCAGGGTTTTCTGGGCGATGTCGGACCTTACGGTCATTACCGCAATGAGGAGTCGGACACCTATCCTTGGGTGAAGCGCATAGCTCATGAGCTATTCCAGCAGATAATGGAAGCGGTTAAGCAGTCGGTACCGGTCGGCGGGATGCCGCTGTACAGCTTGGAACGCACAGTGGAGCTGCCGACACGCAAAGGATACTTCCTGCCCTCTATCCCCGTCGTATTGCACGGGAACCGGATCGGCGACCTGGTCATTCTCTCCGTGTCCTGTGAAGTGTTCAACGGCTATGTGAATATTCTTCAAGCCGAGTCCCCTTTCCCATCGACGTGGTTCTCCGCGGTAGCAAACGGCTACTGCGGCTATCTGCCTACAAGCAGCGCATACCGGGATGGACTGGGCGGTTACGAGATGAATACGACACCTTATAGCGAAGAGGCTAGCGGCATCTTCGTTCAGGCGGCCAAGCAATTCCTTCAAGAGCTAACATAATATCGGGACGGGAGAATAAATATGATCAACGTAGGAGCAAGCATGGCAAGCACGTTGACTTGCCTGGGCGATTGGGGGCTTACAAAATGAGCACGGACAGCACCTTCCAACCCGTTCGAACGAAGCCATGGGATTTCGGAATGCTGAGCACGGAGGAGTTTGGGGAGCGCGAGAAGGAGCTTGTTCTTCAGGTATTGGAGAAGAAGCGGGTGTTCCGTTATTATGGCGGGGATAAAGAGCAGTCGGAGTGTTACCGGCTGGAAAAGCTGTATCGCGAAACAGTCGGCACGCAATATGCGCTCGCCGTCAATTCCGGAACATCGGCGCTTGTCGCCGCGCTGATCGGTGCCGGTATCGGGCCGGGAGATGAAGTCATCGTCCCCGCTTACACGTATATTGCTACGGCGGCGGCCGTGCTCACAGCCCGTGCCGTTCCGGTTATTGTGGAAGTGGACGATTCGTTGACGATGGATGCACAAGCGTTCGAAGCGGCCATCACCTCGCATACCAAAGCGGTTATTCCGGTTCATATGCGCGGCGTTCCATGCCGGATGGATGCCATCTTGGATGTCGCTAGCAGGCATAACCTCATTGTCATCGAGGATGTCGCACAGGCGAATGGAGGTTCCTACCAAGGAAGGCCGCTGGGCTCCTTCGGTCAGGCAGGCTGCTTCAGCTTTCAGCAATATAAGCTGATAACGGCCGGCGAGGGCGGCATGCTTCTGACCAATGATGAGAAGACGTACGCCAGGGCCAATATTTATCACGATTCCGCATTCGTCTATTGGGATATGAATGGCGGCATTCAGGAGCCGCCGTTCCCCGGAGAAAACTACCGGCTAAGCGAGATCAATGCAGCGCTTGCGCTCGCGCAATCGGAACGGATTCATGCCATTATAGCAAAGCTTCAGCATATCAAATCCGTCATAACGGCCGGCATCGGCCATTTGGAAGGGATACGGCTGCAGACGATTCCCGATCCGAAGGGCGACGTCTCTTACAGTCTAGTCTTCTATTTGCCGACTGCGGAGCAGTCGCAAGCCTTTTCGAAGCAGCTGTCCCGAGAAGGCATTCCGAATGGGACGATCAATAATAACGGATTTGCGGATCGTCACATCTATAAGAACTGGACGTATGTGATGGAGAAAAGAGGAGCCTCCGAGAACGATACGCCTTGGAACTGTCAGAGTTACAAAGGCAATGTTCAGTATTCAAGGGATATGTGTCCCGTTACGCTGGATTTGCTGAGCAGAGCGATTTCCATCGGGCTTCATCAACATATGACGGATGATGATTGCGACGATGTCATACGTGCTATCTGCAAAACAGCGGGCTCGCTATGAATAAAGCGATCCATTAATTGGCCTTTCTCTCATTTCATATTACAAGATCAGTCATTGGAAGACACAACCTTGGTTACTGCACACAGAGCAAGTTTTGCCACGACCTAGCGGTCGAAGGTGACAAAACTTTTAAGGAGCGTGATCAAATGACAGCCAAACGTAAGATACGTGTCGGTATGATCGGTTATAAGTTTATGGGGAAAGCCCACAGCCATGCCTATCGAGATCTCCCCTTCTATTTTGATCCCGAAGCAGAGCCTGTCATGCAGGCGATCGCAGGCCGCGACCAGGAAGGCGTCCGCGGCGCCGCGGAAAAAATGGGATGGGCGTCATATGAGACGGATTGGCGCCGGCTTATCGAACGGGACGACATCGATATGATCGATATATGCACGCCTAACAATGCTCACGTGGAGATTGCCATCGCCGCAGCAGAAGCGGGCAAGCATATTCTGTGCGAGAAGCCGCTTGCGATGAACGTCGAACAAGCCGGCCGGATGCTCGACGCGGTTAATAAAGCCGGTGTCGTTCACATGATCTGCCACAACTATCGCTTCGTGCCGGCCATCCGCTATATCAAGCAGCTCATTGACGATGGAAGGCTCGGAACGATTTATCATATACGCGCGAACTATTTGCAGGACTGGATCATGGATCCCAATTTCCCGCTCGTTTGGCGGCTTCGCAAAGAAGTGTGCGGCTCGGGAACTCACGGCGATCTGATGGCCCATTCGATCGATCTGGCCCGGTATCTCGTCGGTGAAATATCGGAAGTGAGCGGCATGATGAATACATTCATTAAGCAGCGTCCGCTCGGAGAGATGAGCGGCGGGCTGAACGCTCAAGTACAAGGCGACCGCATGGGCGAGGTGGATGTCGATGATGCTGTGGCGTTTCTTGCCCGCTTTGAAGGCGGCGCGATGGGCGTCTTCGAAGCATCGCGGTTCGCCAAGGGCAACCGCAACGGCAACCGGTTCGAGATCAACGGATCGAAGGGCTCTGTACGCTGGGATATGGAGAATATGAACAACCTGTCGGTGTATATGGAAGAGGACGAGAAGGGGCTTCAAGGCTTCCGCACGATTAATTGCACCGAAGAAATTCATCCCTTTACCGGGGCTTACTGGCCGGCAGGCCATATCATCGGTTACGAGCATACGTTCATTAATCTGCTGCATGAGTTGATGGGTGGCATTGCCCAGAACAAGAGCACGATGCCGAATTTCGAAGACGGCTACCGCAACCAGCTCATATTGGATGCCGTAGAGCGTTCCTCGGAAACCAGACAATGGGTTCCAATCCCATCCAAAGGAGAGGTATAACGATGACGTTTCGATTCTCATTCGGACCCTGGAATATTCACGAAGGGAGCGACCCTTTCGGAGCTCCCGTCAGGTCCTCTTATTCGTTTCAGCAAAAGCTGGCCGTATATCGCGAGCTCGGATTCGAAGGTGTTCAATTCCATGACGACGATGTCGTCCCCGATATCGATGGAAAATCGCATGCGGAAGTCGTCAAGGAAGCTGCCGCTATGAGGCGTATGCTGGATGAGCATGGACTTGTAGCGGAAATTCTGGCACCAAGGCTGTGGGATAACAGCAAAGGGATCGACGGGGGATACACCTCCAACAATGCGCAGGAACGCGCGTATGCCATCGACCGGTCGAAGCAGACGATCGACATCGCCAGGGAGATGGGAACAGACAGGCTTGTGCTCTGGCTGGCAAGAGAGGGAACCTATATCCGCGAAGCCAAGAATCCGGCCGCTTCCGTTCACTATCTGATCGATGCGATCAATCAGATGCTGGAGTATGATCCCGCCATTCGAATTCTGATCGAGCCGAAGCCGAACGAGCCGATGGATCATGCCTATATCCCGACAATCGGACATGCGCTGTCATTGGCATATTCCACGATCGATCCAAACCGTGTCGGCGGACTGATCGAATCCGCGCACTGCATATTGGCCGGACTGGACCCTTCTGACGAGATGGGATATGCGCTCGCGCTGAATAAGCTTTGGAGCGTTCATCTGAACGATCAGAACGGCTTGAAGTATGACCAGGATAAAGCTTTCGGGTCGGACAATCTGCGCAGAGCGTTCAACCAAGTGCGCGTGCTCGTCGATAACGATTACGGCAAGAACGGGGAATTTATCGGCCTCGATGTAAAGGTCATGCGTACCCAGCCTCAAGAGATATCGTTCAAGCATCTGGAGAACAGCAAGAAGACGTTCCTTCGTCTGGCGGACAAAGTGCGGACGTATGACAGAGAGAAGGAGCGGGCATTTGTCGAAGCGCGGGATTACGAAGGCTTGGATGCCTACGTGCTCGACCATTTAATGGGTGAGTCACGCCGATGACGGCAGTGAAACAATATCTATTTGAAGACTCCCGTCCTTTCGCCAGCTGTCATGCTTCCACGCTGGTCGCGCTTGCGGACGGCTCGATTCTGGCGGCATGGTTCGGCGGAACCGATGAAGGAGAATCCGATGTCGACATCTGGTGCTCGCGCCGAATGGACGGGCACTGGTCGGCTCCGGAACGGATTGCCGGGGAACCCGGTATCGCCCACTGGAATCCGGTGTTGTTCCAAGGCGACAATGGCATCCTTTATTTATACTATAAAGTAGGCCATACGATTCCGAGGTGGTACACCCGTGTGATCGAATCGCGGGACGAAGGCGCTTCTTGGGGTGAGCCGTACGCGCTTGTGGAAGGGGACGAGGGCGGCAGAGGTCCGGTCCGCAACAAGCCGATCATTTCGCAAAACGGAACGTGGCTTGCTCCGGCCTCGCTGGAGTCAGAGGTCTGGGACGCCTTCGTCGATATCAGCCGCGATCAAGGGCAGAGCTGGACCATGAGCGAAATCGTACCGCTGAACCGTGAAGGACTGCGAGGCAAAGGGGTCATTCAACCTGCTATGTGGGAGTCTGAGGCGGGACAGATCCATATGCTGCTCCGCAGTACAGCGGGATCGATCTACCGGAGCGATTCAGCGGATACCGGCGCGACCTGGAGCGAAGCCTACGCAACGGATCTGCCCAATAATAACAGCGGCATCGATCTCGTGAAGCTGGGTGAAGGCAAGCTGGCGCTGGTCCATAATCCGATAAGCGATTCGAGGCTTCGAACGCCGCTCGTCGTCAGCCTGTCCGAGGATGACGGAGCCACCTGGCGCGAATGGTTTGTATTGGAGAATGAGCCCGGCGAGTATTCTTATCCGGCTATCATTAAGAGGGACGGTAAACTGCTCATCACATATACGTGGAAGCGTGAACGGATTGTCTTCTGGGAGATCGACTGCAGGTAGACAATAAGATGAGTTAACGTTGTTAACGTTAGATCAAGTATGAATCGATAACATGGACAGGGGCGCTCTGACGGTGAACAACGGAATCATAGAGGCAGAAGTAAGGAAGCAGCTGGGCAAAGAAACGGGAGAGCTAACGGATTCGGATTTGTTATCCATCACCCATTTAAAGCTGAATAATAGGGAGCTCGAAGAGATCGGCGATCTTGCCAAATTTCATAACCTGGTCGATCTCGAATTGCAGGACAATTGGCTGACCGATCTATCTCCGCTGCGTTCGCTCGTACGCCTTGAAAGACTTTTTGTCTCGAATGATCCGTTTCTGCCGGAAGACATGAAGCCCGCGCGCAAAAATACGTTCTCCGGCCTGGAGTTTATAACCGGACTTGTAAATCTGCGGGATATCAGCTTTGTCGATTGCGGGATATCGGATATTTCGCCGTTACATGCCCTGCACAATCTGGAGAACGCGTGGTTGTATGTATCTGAAATTAGCGATCTATCGCCGCTGCGGGGATTGAAGAAGCTGCACAAGGTCTATTTCTATCACTCCAAGCTGCGTGAGATTAGCGTATTCAAGGACTTGCCGCATATCAAAGGGATCGCAATCAACGCAAACGAGGTATCGGATTTAACGCCGATCAAGGATTGCGTGGAGATGACCTACCTGGACGCGCACACGAATCGCATCCGCGATATCGCGCCGCTTGCGAAGCTGACCAATCTGATCTACCTTACGCTTGCCGAGAATGATATCTCGGATATTAGCGTCTTGGAATCGATGCAGGGGCTGAGACATCTTACCTTATCGTCGAATCCTAATCTGAAGGACGTCAACGTCGTGAAGCAGCTCAAGTCCTTGCGCCATCTGGAGTTAATCGACCTCGATTTGAGCGATGACGTAATTGCGGATTTGAAAGCAGCGATGCCGGAATGTCATTTCATGCTCAGCTATGATTAGAGCGGGGTGCCTCAGGTAGCCGCTTCTTGATATGACAATAGATTCATTCGAAAAACGCCGTTCTGCTGCCTTGAAGGCAGAAAGAACGGCGTTTTAGTTAACAATAGAAAGATTTTTCGATACGTTTCTTAATTTCCCAGGGAAGAAGCGTTGTTCGCTGCCAAACCCGGCGTTTGCCATTTCTTTTTCTCTGCCGCGGCCGTAGAGATGGTTTGATGCGTGGAGGAGTGATAGAATGAAGAAACTTAGGCACTAATGCGAAGAACATAGTGTATTCTGCCTGCGAAACGGCTTGTTCTAATCATCGGACTAACCAAAGACAGGCGGTTAAATAAAGGATGGATTTTCAACCATGAGTATTCAGTTAACAGAGCAGGATGTGATCGGGCTGTGCGGCGAACTCGCGTATAAGAAGGGGCTGGCTTCCCTTCGACGGGGAAAAGTCGCGATTACGTCAAGTAATGCCGAATGGACCCGATTCGATGCGAAGGTAAACGATAATGGATTCGATCAAGTCAGCATCGAGTTGGATCAGGACGGAGTCGTGGAGGCGCGATGCAGCTGCTCGGCTTTATTCACATTTGATAAGTATTGTAAACATATCGCAGCCGTATTGCTGAATATTCAAGCGCTTCGGCGAGGCAGCGAGACAACCAAGCAGGCGGATACTTCGCTTCTTCAGCCTGGAGATCATAAGCACGGCCATCAGGATTCAAGTACCGACTCAGATAATTTGCAGCTATTGAACGGCCTGTTGGGGCTGTTCGGAGGGAGGCCGCTGCGGCCGAGAAGCGCAGCGCATCGCTTCGATACCAGAGAGCCGCTGGATGTGGAGTTCATGTGCAAACCTTATTTCTGCGGCTATCGTAAGCTGATGTTCGGCATCGAAATGAAGGTCGGACCCAAGCGGCTGTATATCGTACAGGACATCAGAGCGTTTCTGGACCGGATCGACCGCGGAGAAGTCTATACGTTCTCCAGACATTTTACCTACGATCCTGAGCTCCACAGCTTCCCGAAAGAAACCGATGCGGTGATCAGGCAGTTGATTCATATTATTCAGAACGAAACGATGTATCTTGATACTGTAAGTTCTTATCCTATTCATTCGGCATCCAATAAGGGAAGCGATCGGATACTGCCGGTTCCCCCTGTCTCGTGGGAAACGCTTCTGCCGCTGTTGATCGATGCCCCTTCGGTACGCGTGGAACAGGAGAGCGGCATCTATGAAGGCATTCGGATAACGGACGAGCGGCTTCCGCTCCAATTCGAGTTTGACCAGGACGCAGCCAATGGTTACCGATTGGACATCAAAGGATTGGATGGAATTACCGTCATGGAATCTTACAGCATCGTCCTCTTCGAAGGAAAGCTGTTAAAGCTGCCCGCCGAGCAATGCAAGCGCTTGACCGAACTGAAGGGGATGCTGGATACGTCCGCCAGGCAGCAAGTGAAGATTCGGCCGGAGATGATCGAGACCTTCATGGAGAAGGTTATCCCTGGACTTATGAGGATGGGCAAGGTTCATATTGCCGAGGCCGTTTCGAACCGTATTATTCAAACGCCGCTGAAGGCGAAGCTCTACCTGGACCGTGTCAGGGACCGGCTGCTCGCCGGACTCGAATTTCAATATGGCAGCATCATCATAAATCCGTTAGACGACAATGCTCAGAAGCGACATGGAGGGCATATCCTCATGCGGGACGGGGAGCTTGAACGGCGAATCTTGGAGCTAATGGACCAGCATACGATCACCAGAACGGAAGCCGGTTATTTCATGGACGATGAAGAAGCGGAATTCGATTTTCTGCACAATACCGTTCCGCAGCTGGAGAAGCTGCTGACGGTATATGCGACGTCGGCCGTGAAGGTAAGGCTCCATAAAGGTCCTGTACACCCGAAGATAACGGTAGATGTAGATGAGCGAACCGATTGGCTGGAAATTAAGTTCGATATGGGCGGCATTCCGGAGACGGAGATTCGCAAGCTGCTGCAGTCTCTCGAGGAGAAGCGCCGGTATTACCGTCTGCCAAACGGTGCTCTATTGCCGCTGGAGGCCGAGGAGCTACAAGAAATGATCCGATTCCTTAACGAGGTCGGCATTCGGAATGAAGATATTGTAGGGTCCCAATTCCGACTTCCCGTTGTCCGGGGCCTGCATATGATGGATGCCGACCGTTCGGGGAATACGGTGAAGCTGGGCCGATCGTTCCGCCGGCTGCTGGACAACATGAGAAGTCCGGACAATCTGGACTTTCCTGTCCCTGGCAATCTCGAGCCTATACTCCGCGATTATCAGAAGTATGGCTACCAATGGCTGAAGACGCTCGCTCATTACCGCTTCGGAGGCATTCTTGCCGACGATATGGGCCTCGGCAAGACGCTGCAGAGCATCGCCTTTGTCGTGTCTGTCCTGACGGAGATCAGGCAGGAAGGCCGTCCGGCTATCATTGTCGCCCCGGCTTCTCTCGTCTACAACTGGCGCAACGAATTTGCGAAATTCGCACCCGGAATTAAAACGGTTATTGTCGATGGCAGCCGAACAGAACGCAGCCGCTTGCTCAAAGATATGACTCACACGGATGTCGTCATCACATCCTATCCGCTGCTGAGGCGCGATGCCGAGCTGTATGTGAAACATGCCTTTCATACGCTCTTCCTGGATGAGGCACAGATGTTCAAGAACCACACGACGCAGACGGCCCAGACGGTGAAGCTGATTCAGGCGAGATACCGGTATGCCCTTACCGGAACGCCGATGGAGAACCGGCTGGAGGAGCTATGGTCGATCTTTGACGTGATCTTCCCCGGGCTGTTCCCGGACCTGAAGGGGTTCCATGATTTATCGCGTGAGGCAGTGGCCAGGCGGATCAGGCCGTTTCTCCTGCGTCGGCTGAAAAGCGATGTACTGAAGGAGCTGCCGGACAAGATCGAGACGCTGCAAGCATCCGAGCTGCTGCCAGAGCAGAAGAAGCTGTATGTGGCGTATCTGGCTAAGTTAAGGCAGGAAACAGTGAAGCATCTGAATGATGACAGCTTCCAACAGAACCGGATCAGAATTTTAGCGGGCTTAACCCGGCTGCGGCAGCTCTGCTGCCATCCCGCTCTATTCGTGGACGATTATGCAGGCAGCTCGGCCAAATTCGAACAGCTGCAGGAGATCGTCGAAGAGTGCCGGAACGCGGGCAGGAGGGTACTGGTTTTCTCGCAATTCACACAGATGCTTGGCCTGATTGGACGGGAGCTCGGCGTTCAAGGCGTTCCTTATTTCTACTTGGACGGTCAAACGCCCGGCTCGGAGCGCGTAGAGCTATGCACCAGATTTAACGATGGGGAGCGCGAGTTGTTCCTCATCTCCTTGAAGGCAGGCGGTACCGGGCTGAACCTGACAGGCGCAGACACCGTTATCCTCTACGACTTATGGTGGAATCCGGCTGTCGAACAGCAGGCCGCCGACCGAGCACATCGGATCGGGCAACAGAACGTCGTTCAAGTAATCCGTCTCGTCGCCCAAGGGACTGTCGAGGATAAGATGTTCGATCTGCAGCAGCGGAAGATCAATCTCATCGATGAGGTGATCCGTCCGGGCGAGGAAGCATTGTCCGGACTGACGGAGCAGGACATCCGGGAAATTCTGATGATCGAATAATAGGGCTTCGGCGGCCAGCATCGGATTCTCGCAGCGAAGTCGATGCCAAAAAAGACGACTCCCGGCAGCGGGAGTCGTCTTCCTATTCAGGGCGTATGTGCTATACTTCCATCATCCAGCCGAACGGATCCGGAAGTGTTCCGGATTGGATGCCGGTTAACGATTCGTACAGCTTGGCCGACAGCTCGCCGGTCTGACCGTTGTTAATGACGAGCTTATCGCCGCGCCAATTGAGCTCGCCAATCGGGGAGATGACGGCGGCGGTACCGGTGCCGAATGCTTCCTCGAGCATGCCTTTCTCGTGGGCTTCGTACAGCTCCTCAATCGAAATCGTCCGCTCTTCGACCGGAATATTCCAATGCTTCAGCTGATGAATGATAGAGTTGCGCGTGATGCCGTCCAGAATGCTGCCATTGAGTGCAGGCGTATGAACCGTTCCGTTAATCTTGAAGAAGACGTTCATGCTGCCGACTTCCTCGATGTACTTCCGGTGTACGCCATCCAGCCAGAGCACCTGCTCATAGCCCTTCGCTTTCGCTTCCTCCTGCGCGGATAGACCGGCTGCGTAGTTGCCGGCTGTCTTGGCTTCGCCGACTCCCCCAGCCACTGCGCGTACATAATGGGACTCCACGTAGATTTTGACCGGATTGACACCGTTCGCATAATAAGCGCCGACAGGCGACATGATGATCATAAATTTGTACTGCGTAGATGGAGCTACGCCAAGTGCCGGTTGAGTGGCAATGATGAATGGACGGATATACAGCGAAGTGCCGGGAGTTGAAGGAATCCAATCCCGATCGACATCGATCAGCTTCTGCAGGGCGTCAATGAAGATTTCCTCGTCGAGATAGGGAATGCTCAGACGCTCATTAGATTTGTTCAGACGCTGGATATTCTTCTGCGGTCTGAACAGGAGGACTCGTCCATCCTCGGTTCTGTAAGCCTTCAATCCTTCGAAGACCGTTTGCCCGTAATGAAATACTTTTGCCGCGGGGTCCAGCGTAATCGGCTGATAGGGGACAATGCGGGGGCTATGCCAGCCGCTTTCCACGGAATAATCCAGAATAAACATGT
This sequence comes from Paenibacillus spongiae, assembly GCF_024734895.1. NCBI lineage: Bacteria > Bacillati > Bacillota > Bacilli > Caryophanales > Paenibacillaceae > Paenibacillus > Paenibacillus spongiae. The sequence goes on along the minus strand of NZ_CP091430.1, from coordinate 4,458,183 downwards.
GATCGGTGTAATAAACGCCAAATCCAAGCTTCTGCTCGGACGGTTTTTCCTTCTTCGTTACTGTTCGCTGGATCTCCACTGCTTGAACCAAATGGATCATCTCCCGTTACCTATTGTAAACTCTAATTGAATGATAGCAGTTCATGGGATATATTTAAAGTATCTATATTATTTAACTGTCATACCTTTTAGGTATAGGGGTGTACGAGTGTGGATATGCGACAGCTGAAATATTTTTTGACCATTGCCAGGGAAGGCCAAATTACGCGCGCAGCGAAGCTGCTTAATATGGAACAGCCGCCCTTAAGCCGTCAGCTCAAGCTAATGGAAGAGGAGCTGGGCGTCAAATTATTCGACCGCCATGGCAAAGGGTTAAAGCTGACCGATGCCGGCGAGCTTCTCAAACAGAAGGCGGAACAGCTATTCATCCAATTCAATGAAACGCTGCAGGAGGTCAAAGAAACGGAAGAAGGCGTACGCGGCGTTCTGTCGATCGGCTCGGTCGTGTCCTGTATTTCGCTTCTGCCCAAACGGATCGAACGGTTCCGGGTCAGGTTTCCGCGCGTAACGTTCAAGATTTTGGAAGGCGATCATTTTTACTTAGGGGAACAGCTGGAGAAGCGGGCAATCGATCTGGTCGTGGCTCGTTTGCCGTTCGAGGCGTTGACGGACCCGAAGCAATTCGCCGTTCTGCCGCTGCCTTCCGATCCGTTCGTCGTCGTCATTCCGAGCTCATGGGAGCAGTATTCGGGCAAGCATGCCATCCGCATGATCGAATTAGCCCAGTTCCCGTTCATCGCACTGAAGTCGGATCAGACGACCCGGATGCATGAGCAGGTCGTTAGCGAATGCAAACGTCATGGCTTTGAGCCCAACATCGTATGCGAATGCTCCAGCGTTGCCATCATCATGTCGCTTATTGCGGAAGGGATCGGGGCTACCGTGTTTCCCAAATCGGTTATGTCCTCATTTCCCTCTACCGTGGTGAAGATGCTGAATATCGAAGATGCGGATTTTCAATCCGGCGTGGGCATCCTGTGGTTGAAGGATCATTATTTGCCTAAGAGCGCCCGTTTCTTTATCGATAGCTTTGAGGTTGAATAAGCCCAGGAGGGTGTCCGCCGGACCGACTAGCGAGTTATCCGTTAAAATTCTCTCTTGTGAATGAGATCCACTGCCGCGTGGCCAGTGAAAGATAACCTTCACGCCTCCATACCATTACGAGCCGCCAAGGAATGGCGGGACTGACGAGAGGGACGGATCGGACCTTGTCCGGATGTAGCGCGGCGCATATCCGGCTGGGCAGCATCGCGATGCCCAGGTTCTCGGCGACCATCTCTCCGATGAAATCCCATTGCGAGCTTTCATATACAATACGGGGAGTAAACCCGGTAGAGATACATTCCTTAATGATTCGATTGTGTAGAGCAAATTCGGTATTGAACAAAATGAACCTCTCCTCAGCAAGCTCACCCAGCCCGATCATCTCCCGGGAAGCGAACGGGTGAGACGGATGAAGGATGACCTTCAGCCGGTCTTCCACAAGCGGGAACGAGTCGAAGATGTCCGGATCCGCCGGCCACAGTACAACTCCTACATCAAGCGTTCCTTCTGCGACGCTTTCCTCTACTTTGCGGGCGCCATCCTCCACCAAGGCGAGCGTTATTCCAGGGTAACGATCTTGGAATTTCTTAATAACCCCAGGGAAGAACCGGGAGCCGGCCATGGGCGGCAATCCGATGCGGATGCTCCCTTTCTTCAAATAAGTCAGATCGTCGATCTCGGCTTGCAGGTTGTCGAATAACTGCAGAATCGGTCCGGCATAGTTATGTATGGCCTTGCCGGCATCCGTCAGCTTGATCTGCTTCCCGCCACGGATAAACAGTTCAATGTTCAGCTCGTTCTCCAGGTTCTTGATCATCTTGCTAATGGTTGGCTGGGTAATATGCAGAGCGTCGGCAGCCTTAGTAAAGCTGTTATAGCGGACAATTTCAGTGATATATTGCAAGTGCCTGATTTCCATAGCAGGACGGGCTCCTTCCATAGATGAATGGAATGTAAATCATGATGTAAATTCATTTTACTCATGATTCGCAAGTCTGTATACTTTGGACATGGAAGGAGTAGAGCTATTGTGAATAAAATGCTCGTTACGATTGCTCAAGTCGCGCTGCTGATCGTTATTGCCCAGGCTTCGGACGCCTTGGTCCGCTGGCTGCATCTGCCGATACCCGGCAGCATTGCGGGAATCATATTGTTATTTCTGCTGCTTCAATTTCATATCATCCGGCTTGAATGGGTTGAGCGGGGTTCCAAATTTCTCGTGGCGGAGATGCTCTTATTCTTCATTCCGGCAACGGTCGGCATCATCAATTACAAGAGCCTTGTCATCGACAGCGGCCTATCGATTACCCTCACAATCATTGGCAGCACTTTCGCCGTCATGCTGTGCGCGGGACTGATCGGTCAATGGATAACCGGACGCAAAGAAAAGGCGGCTTCTTGATGGGAACGGCATTATTGTGGTTAATCGTGACGATTGTCATTTATATGGCTGCCAAGAAGTTATACCGCGCTTATCCGAAGGTATTTTTAACGCCGATTCTTGTGGCGCCAATAATGGTTATCGTTGTTATTCTGGTCTGCGGAGTATCATTCGATACGTATGACGAAGGCGCCGGTTGGCTGACCAAGATGATCGAGCCAGCAACGATTGCATTAGCGATCACGCTGTATAAACATGTCGATATCCTGAAGAAGAATGCTTACGCTATTCTAGCAAGCGTCAGCTTCGGCGCTGTCGCCGCGATCATAACCTCGGTCGGTTTTGCCCGCATGTTCGGGTTAAATGAAGAGATTATGGACAGTCTCGCCCCGCGCTCGGCCACGACGCCCATCGCGGTCACCATCTCCCAATTTAATGGCGGCGTGCCGACGATAACGGCAATAGCAACGCTTATAACAGGGCTTCTGGGCATGATATTGGGGCCTCTTATTGTAAAATGGTTCGGCATCCGCAGCTCAATTGCGCGTGGAGTGCTGTTCGGGACAAGTGCTCATTCGGCAGGCATCAGCAAAGCATTGGAGTATGACGCCGTAACCGGGTCGGTAGCCGGAATAGCGATGATGTTCACTGCTTTCGTTACGTTATGCGCTGCGCCTTGGCTGATTGCTTGGCTAGCGTAGTCATTCCTCTCCGCCTTTAGGCGGATTTTTTTGTTTCTGCAGCTTATTGATGCCATAAGCTAAGCAGGCCAAGCCAATCTAAAGCCGATGGAGGCAGCTAAACGATTATAGAACCGCTTAAATTGGAAAGATGAGTATGCAAACGCGAAGAAGCCGCACCGGGTTGGAGGGGCATTATTACTTGGCATAAGTGCCGAATCAGGCCGTAATTGAGTACGGAGCAAACAATGCGATACCGAATATCCGACACTGTGCGGAACCGGCACGTTATGAAGGGCACCTCCGGTACTCGCTGATTTCGCGGGTACCGGAACATTCCGGTGCTTCTCCCTTATCAGTCATGTAATACGATATTCAAATAATGATGTCGGATATTTCCCGAGTATCATGGTGTCTTTCACCTTATCAAATCCTTGTCTTATATAGAAATCGCATAGACGGGCTCTGTCGGAAGCGCAATCAAGCTTCAGATACTTTTTGCCGAGATGCTTGGCGTGTGATTTTGCCCAGCATACCATCTCTAGCGACACACCCAGTCCCGCATATTTTCTTCGGATACATAGTTTATGCAAGTACAACGACTCATGAACGGGATCATCCGGCCATACCCCCGGATCCTCCGCTTGGAGGATCATGACCGCTGCAGTCTCGTCGTTCTTGAATCCCATGTACATTTCATCGATGGGGTTATTGATCAACAGCGTATGGGCGGATATTTGAGCTTCACTCCACATCGGCATTCCGCTATCGGACAACCATACTGCGCCTTCCTTGAGAATGGCGGTGAAAGATTCCAATTCCTCGGATTGGATTCTCCGAATAGACAGGCTCATAGCTCACTTCCTTGCATTCATTAATCGGATGATACCGTGCCTTTTCTCAATCAATCTATTAAGCAGGATAAGTCTTTCTTGAACGTGACACGATGGTAGCCGGGCATGTAATAGTCCGGTTCTTCGTTGACTTCCTGGAACCCGATCCGCCGGTAGAAGGTTAACGTATCGCGATTGCCGATGTGACCCAGCGTATAAAGAATAACCTCGGTGCCCCCTAATGTTACGATTTGGCCGCAGAGGGCGTTAATAATCGAAATGCCGATTCCTTGGCGCTGCCGATTCTTCTTCACGACGATGCCGACAAGCTCGAATTGGTTCGTAAGATCATGATGGATATATCCGCCATGACCCAGGATAGTATCGGCATGGGCAACATAGTAACCGCTTCGCGTTGTATCCAGGTTGCCAAGCATTCACGCCAACGTATCGGATATTGATCAATAATGAAGGAGGGGAACTGGAGAGGGTGCTCAGCCATCATTTGCACCACTTGACAGGTATCGCCGACCTCAAGCGGTCGAATGTTAATCATGCCAATTCGCCTCATGATAATATTCGTATTCCATAGTGCGGGCAGCTTCTAAAGCGCGTTCTTCACCCAGCAATTTGCCCACCACATATAAGGACATATCGATACCTGCCGATACGCCTGCAGAAAGTATGATTTTTCCATTATCCACATAACGTACATCAGTGACAATCGTAGCCGAATCGGGTGCCGCCTTCTCCAGCTCACCGATGGCTGAACGGTTCGTCGTAATTTGAAGTCCTTCTAACAGGTTCGCTTTTGCTAAGAGCAAAGCGCCTGTGCATACCGATAAGACCAGCTCCGCTTGCTCCGCAACCATGCGAATCCAGTTGAGAAGGGTCTCGTTGTCCATCTCTCTCCTCGAACCGAATCCGCCCGGGACGATTAACAGGTCCGGGGTGGGGCAGTCAAGGATCGTATAGCTGGGATTGATACTCAAACTGCCTACGGCTAGAACCGGTTCATGACGTTCCGCCACCGTAAATACATTGAAGTCGCTGCCGCGGTCGCTGCCGCGGTCGCTGCCGCGGTCGCTGCCGCAAAGAAAGACTTCGAACGGTCCTGTGAAATCCAATGGTTCAACCTGATCGTAAATCAAAATCGCAACATTCCTCGTCTGCCGTAGATGTTCCATAAGGCGCATCCCCCTTAAATAAAATAAAAAGCATTCAGTCGGATGACCGAATACTTTGCCCAGGCGAACGGCTGTATGAAGGTATGCGCTCCCTCGTGGTTCTCCACGTTTTCGCCAGTAACACATCCCGTAAAGATATAATTCATATATATCAGAATTGTTAGAAAATTACAATGTCGAAATATTGTTTCTTATAAAAACGGACAAGAAAGTCGAGTATTAGCCTCGTAAGCAAGAAGGTGCCAAAGTGTACAAAATTAGCTGTTCAAACAGATGATTACGCAGATTAACGAGAGCTCCAGGGAATTTTCTTCACAGGGAACATGCGAATCATTCATTTCCTTCAACCATTATCCGAATCGTACCACTCATAAAAAATGGAGTTCTTCTGCGGCAGAGAAGAAGCTCCATGTTCGAATGTTGTTCATGATCATTGCGGGGCGCAACGGATGAAGCAGTATGTTGGATCGCTGCAACCGACTGTTAACGGCCACCAAGTCCGTTATTTTAGATTATGGATGGTTTTTGCTAGAGCTACGGACATGGTAGCCGCTATTTGATGGTAATCGGCCTCGAATTCCTCTATTTTCGGCAAATAGAGAATCAGATGTCCGCAATGATCATATATGGAGCCGAATTCAGCAAATAAAGGATCCCATGTCCGTAACCAATGTACAACCAGTCCGTAACACCATAACCAGCGGTCTCCTGCAGGCGCAGTAACTTTCGTCAAATCCACGGATTCGCAATCGTACACTTATCTGTACAACGGGCCAATATTGCAAGCCGGACCGCTGCGGAGAAGAAGCCGGATTTCCAGGATCTCATCGATGCGATTCACTCACATGAGCTTCACACGCATGCGCCATACTGAACTAAATGCCTTCACCGTTATCGTAATTGAACTGCCATTCGATGCCGAACTTGTCTTTGAGGCTTCCGTAGCACTTGCTCCAGAAGGTTTCTTGAAGCTCCATGCCTACCGTGCCGCCTTCTTTGAGCTTGTGGAAGAATGATTTGAGTTCATCCAGGTTGGTATGGACAATCGCGAGGCTGATGTTATTCCCTGCAACAAATGGCATGCCGGGAAAGACATCGCTAAACATCACATTGCTTCCGAGGATATCAAGACGCGCATGCATAATTAAGTTCTTGGCTTCCTCTGGAAGCGGATATTCCGGGTTAGGGGGCGCTTCGCCGAATGTCGTCATCATCCGTACATCAGTTCCAAATACTTGTGCGTAATACTCGACAGCTTCCCGGCAGTTACCGTTAAAATTAAGATAAACATCGATCGACATGATCTTCAACTCCTCTAATGTGAATGTGGAACTATTCCCTATTGTACCATTTGTCCATCTGCAATCATAATCGCTTAATTGAAGAGACAAATGAATTACAAATCGGACAACTGATTGTTGCAAGCTGTTTATTATCGGCTATCGTTATTACTTATGTATAGGCTATCGGCTGTGACGATCGCTGAATAAACCACTAAATCAATAGGAGCGTACAAGCATGCCGCTGACTTTTGCTCATCCAGCAGCAGTTTTCCTTAAAGAGTTATGGAATATTAATTGTCAGGATTATAGATTCTTCTTTGGTAAGCTTATTCATGGTTTCCTTATATGTTAAATACCGATGGGATTGACAAGGTTGAGGGGAGCCGAGAAGGGGAAAGTAAAGAAGCAGAGGAATAGCCTCTGCTTTGGGAATGCTTCCAAGCAAGCACGCTGTACGTTCGTGCGTTCAATCTTTATCCATGAACCAGAGATGGTCATTACAATCGACCTCACCGTTATAATTAATCAGAATTTCTTCGCCCGCACGAATATCCGTGTAAGCATAGAAGTCGAAGGTATGATTGTCAAAGTTAATCTCATACGTGGCATTAGGCGTATACGAATGATTAAACAAGCTGCCATAACCTAAGAGGACGGCAGTGTGGTTCTTCCCATATTCGTACACATAATCGGCAAGGATGGTCTTCTCAATAAATTCATGTTCTTCATTGGGATAAGGGATGACAGGAGCTTCGTGGATGAGTTCGCCCTTGGCGATATCGCGCGTTGCGAATACGCCTCTATTAAACTCCCCGTTGCTAAGGGGCGAGATCTTTATTTCAATCATCATGGTCACCTTCGTGTTCTATAGATTATGGCGTTCACTGAGAAACGGATTGCCTGAGGGATTAGTTTAACTCACTCTCGGTCATACAGCAAGCTTCTAGGCGGATTCGCATGTTTCTTGTTGTAACGGATCCAGCAATATCTCGCATAAGCGGCCGGGAATAATGTTCCCGGCTTTTTTGCATGTTCAGCAGCACCGGTTTGAGGCTATAATTGACGCAGACAAACAAAGTGGAAAAATAGTCCATTTCGAGGTGAATAGAATGATGTTATCTATTCGAAGGCTGCTGGCATATTGGATTGATTTTGTTCTATTGGCTGCAGTCCTAATCGGATTCCAGATGCTGCTCTATAACATGACCGGCGGCTTCCCTTTCGATTATTTTAGTAAAGGCTACCAGATCGAGCTGTGGGTGCTCGGGACGATGTCATTGCCGGTATGGCTGTATTTTGTGCTGTGTGAGCGGCTGCGTCAGACGACAATCGGTAAACGTATATGCATGCTAAGCGTATCGGACCGGGAAGGAGCGAATATTAACTGGAGACAGTCGTTGACCCGAACCGCCGTAAAGCTGCTTCCTTGGGAGCTGACGCATATGCTCATCTTAATCCCCGATCCGTGGTGGTCAATAGAAGAGCCTGCCAATCCTTATCTGATCTTGATTCCAAATGCGGTGATGCTGCTCTATATGATTGTGCTCTTCATCAATAAAGGCGTCATCGGCGTTCATGACTTGCTGGCGCAGACCAAAGTCAATGACGTGAAAGCCCGTTGACATTGTGCCTTGGCACAGTGCCAAAACTGATATAAATGAGCATTGACATTGTACCTTGGTACAGTGCCAAAGCTAATATAAGTGAGCATTGACATTGTACCCTGGTACAGGGTTTATACTTGCATCCGAGGAGGTAGCCATGGAAGGATTAACCGTAAGCCAAGTTGCCCGCGCGGCCAAAGTGCGTATTGAAACGGTAAGATACTATGAACGGCGGGGGCTAATCGCGATGCCTCCCCGTACCGGGACCGGTTACCGCATGTTCGCTTCCGGCACTGTCGATGATATCCGTTTTATTAAGCGGGCGCAGCAGATCGGGTTCACCCTGGAAGAAATCAAATCGATTATCGCCCTGTACAAGAAAGAGGAGTTCTTGCCAACCGAAGACATGTATCAATTCGCGGCAGGTAAGATTCAACAAATCGATGAGCAAATCAAAAAGCTGCAGCAATTCAAATCGTTGATGGAAATCATCGCGAAACGTCCGGCAGCGACGCAGCCCGTATCCGCATCGCAATGTCCGGTTATTCAGCTATGTGCCTTAAAGGAGGAATAACATGGGAGCGACAATTGAAATATTCGCGGACGGCAGTCCGTCAAGCAGCAGAATCATCGATGAAGTGAAAGCATTGGCGTGTTCCAAATGTGAAATCATCGTTTATCATCTTCATGAACAGAGCGGGGCCGCCGAAGGCAAGGAGAAGGCGAAGGCTTACGGTATTCTTGCTGCCCCCGCTGTAACCTTAAACGGAAGAATCGTAGATGTCGATAAATGGAATAAAGAGAAAACCGACAACCATATCGAATCGGAATCGGTGTAGCAAAATGATAAAGCGACGTATCCGCAAAATAGCGGCCGCCGCTTTTTTTTGTTATGAACGTAATTGGCTGGAGAGACCCATCAAGCCAAGAGCTCGATTTCGTTTGTTAGCAGCCTTCGGGTATACTTTCTAATGAGGATCAATTCAGCTATTGCCATGTGAATGAAGGAGATGCTGCAGATGAATAACCAATGGAACATACGGTTTCAGGATGAGAACTACATATATGGGACAGAACCCAATGCTTTTCTATCGGAGATGCACAGAAGGCTTCGATTAACAGGCGATGCGCTGGCGATTGCCGAGGGTGAAGGCCGTAACGCTGTTTTCTTAGCAGAAGAAGGGATGAATGTCACGGCCTGGGACTATGCCGAATCCGGATTGAACAAGGCGAATAAACTTGCCGAAGCAAGAGGGGTTAGAATTCAAACCGAGCTGGTCGACTTGAATGAGGCGCGCTTTGCTAAGGATCGGTGGGATGAAGTCGTATGTGTATTCGGACATTTCCCCAAGGAGCTGAGAATGAAAACATTGCTTGGCGTGAAAGATGCGGTAAAGCCGGGCGGTTATTTTATAACGGAAGTCTATTCGCATTATCAAATTCCATATCAAAGCGGCGGACCGCAAAATTTGGAGCTGCTGTATGCGCCGGAAGAAATATGCCAAACATTCGCAGACTGGCGCATTGTTCATTTCTTCATGGGTGAGGTCGAGCGACATGAAGGGACGCTGCATAATGGCTTGTCCCATGTCATTCAGTTTGCCGGACAGAGGCCGGTTCAATAGAGGCAGTCAACGCATTCGAACCAACAAGAAGGCTGAGGAGTGAAGTTCAACGGATGGAGTTCGAAGATGTGCGAAAGGTTGTGAAGGAATTACCTGATGGGGAAGCGGGCTCGCTGCTGTTTCAAATCTATCTGCGGTTGATGATGGTTAAGGAAACGGAGTATTCGGAATCGGCGTTCGTACACGATGTGGAGAACATATACAAAACAATGATGAAGGTAACGAATAGAAGGGCAGAAGCAAGTCAGCCAGGGAGTATACGACGGATGCATATTCTACTCGGCGAATCGCCTGCGGGATCGTTAAAAATAGCTCTGAAACAATTGAAATTATGCGATGTGGAGGGTGTCGTTTCCTTACACGATCTTTTCTCTATTGGTCCAATCTGGAGGCTGTACGAGAAGTCAGGAGAGGAAGCCAGATGGCATTGGATGAGAAATGTAATAAATGATGAATATGACGGATTTCATGCCTATAAGAAAAGCTTCGATCATTCGGTCAATCAAATCTTAGCCATTCCGGAAGAGATGCCAATTATGATATGGGCAGGCGACAACGCTCATGAACAGACGGGATTGCGATATGTTCTGCATCTGTTACAGAACAGAACGAATGAAATATTTGTCATTAACACGCCGCTAGAGATGTATCTGGAACATGATAACAAAGAGTACAGATGTACGTTCAAGCATATGGGAGAAATAGGTCCGAATCATATGCAAGAGATCTATGTGGAAAATATAACAAACGCTCCATTAACGCAGCATCAGCGAATGGAGCTTGCTCAAGAATGGCTGGCGCTCACCGAATCTCAGGATGTTCTGCGGATCTGGCGGAACGGGGAGATCAAGCCGGTTCCCGAAGACTTCTACGACGGCTTTATCATCGAGAGAGCTAAGCTGCTGCACGAAAATCCAATGCTGAAGGGCTTCATGAAATCAGCAAGACTAGTTGGCGACGTGCTTGGGAATTTAGATCAATACATAGGGGATGAATTCCTTGAATACCGGTTAAGAGCTCTAATCGATAAAGGCATGTTCGAGATGAAAGGCAGTTTGAAGACGATGAGTCACTACAGTGTAAAACTGCATCAAATTGGCGATGACTAAGGTACCGGACTGCAGCGACGCTTAAAGGAGTGGAATGATGAGAGACGCTGTTATCGCTGCGATTACGAAAGCAAGCAGCAGAAAGTCGCTCTATCATTTTACACGAGCGAGGAATTTGCCGACTATTGCGTATTTCGATGCGCTCATGTCCAGTTCTAAGATAAATCCGCACGCTGCCGGCGAGCGGCGGCAAGAGGTTCATGAAGTGATCTATAGCGGATGCGCCATCACGATCAATGCGCATCTAAGGATCCCTGACCAGATGATGGATGCTTCATGTACGCAGGAACAATTCCGGACGCATCTGGACCGGCATGTGTTTTTTTGGCCAACATGGAGGGATTGTCAGACAATGATGGAATCGTACGCCCGCAGAGAGCCGGATGAACGGTTTGCTGTTCTGAAATTCGATGCGTACCCCTTACTAGCTGCGTGCTACTCTGCCGTGAAACTATCGAAATACGACTCGGGCAGCTCGCCGCGGTATCCTAAGCACTGCAATTATAAGAAGAGTCCGCGGATGTTTCTGCCTATAAATATCTTCAATAGCCAATCGAAATCGAACAGCCCGGTGCCGACAAAACCGTCCGAAATACGGGAGATCCTGATAGAAGATCAGGTTATGAACGTATCCAGGTACTTGCAAGCTATTTATGTCGAGCATGACGATGATGTCCCTGTACGTTGGAGGGAGCTGGCGAAGCATCAAGCAGATTTGCGAGCCGAGGCGATTAAGCAATAAAAAAGACCCGCCGCGAAGTCGGGTCTTTTTCTGATGGGAGGAATTATACAGTAATCGAGTAGGAGGATACTAGAGGCTAATTATTAGCCCCAGCGCATGCAGCTACAAGCAACAATCACCAACAAAATAAAGAGTACAAGGATCGTTCCCGTGCTTGTGAAAGCTCCACCAACTAATCCGGACATTTGCATTGCACCTCCCTACCTACTGGGTATTCTTCAAGATATGCACGATCTTTATGGTGTGATTGGGTGTTTGTTACCGAGAGACAAATTCCATATCAACAGCCTATGAAACGTAAATTACATGGAGGGTTGCATGGATGGAATAGAGTTCACATCGGACGTCGTTAAAAGCCGCCAAATATTCCGCAGCTGCAAGCGATAATCACTAGTAAGATGAAGAGGACCAGGATCGCCCCAGTGCTTGTGAAAGCTCCACCAACTAAACCAGACATGTTACATGCACCTCCTTGTTGTTTCGTGCCTTATAGTTTATTCACGGTTAATATGAGCTGATTGGGTGTTTGGTATAGAGATCTTTAATCCACGTGATGTGCCTGGCGATCGAATTCTACCCGCAGGATTGACTAGGAGAACATGGAATGCTATCTTTACCTTGCAATTATTGCCATCAGGAAAAGGCTTACAGTGCAGCGATGTGAAGCGAGCGATCGATATAATGGCCAGTATGGGGAGGATGAGAGATATGAAATTGAAAGCAGTGCTTGTCGGTACGAAAGGCTGGGCTGAGGCACATGCCAAAGCGTACCAAGTATGCGAGAGTATAGAGCTAGCGGGCATATGCGGTCACTCGAACGTGGAACGGCTGAACCACCTTGCAGATCAGTATCGGATCAAGCACCGTTCCTTGGATTTAGCCCAATTGCTGCTCGATACGAGCCCTGACGTGGTCGATATTGTCAGCAGCGCCGATGCAAGGCTTGAGCTGGTGAAAGCCGCGGTCCAGTCTCCCGGCGTCAAGCTCATCAATATCGAGAAACCGTTAGCGCTTACACCCTCTGAAGCCTATGAGATTGCCGATATTTGCCACGCACATGGTAAGTTGGTGCTGGTCAATCACCAGCATAAGTATTTGCCGGCATGGAGCAAGGCCCGCAGATGGTTGCAAGATGGAGCCATCGGGTCGATCGAATATATACGCGCCTCCACGAAAGTGAACATTATGGAGCAAGGCTCGCATCTCATCGATATGGTCATGTTCTTTAATGATTTTAGTCCTGTTCGCTGGGTGATGGGGCAAACGGGCGCGTACGAAGGAAAGGACAGCTCTTCGATCATCGCACCGGATGAATCGATGGCTTCCGTACTATTCGATAATGGCGTGCGAGCATCATTCGAATGCGGAGCGTTCGCGAGGTCGATCCAAGGGGAGACGAATCCGTTCTATCATATTGGTATTGATGTGTATGGTTCGGATGGGCATTTGAAGATCGATCTCAATCAGAAGCTGGAATTGCGGAATTACATCACACAACAGCATCTGGTCGAGAAGTCGAGCTGGGAAGAAAGCTATATGGATGCACTGATCGCTTATATGGAATCGATCCATGGTTATGTGTCTAATCCCGGGGCCGGACATATCTGTGATTTGGAACATTCCATGCTGTCCTATCAAGTGATGATGGCTATTTATCATACCGCCAAATACGGAGGAAAGGCCATATTGCCGCATCGGTTCGAGGATAGCATTGTGGAACGGTATATCGACGAAGCATCACGTTCAGCGGGCATGCAATAAGGAGTAGGTGAGCTTCGTCAATAGAGGCGTTCTCTTCGGAATCGGCTGATGACGGATCCAGCCAGCGTGCCGGATTCGATAATGGAACGTGCCGGAATAACGCAAGCCCCAATCGATCGCACGGCAGATTGTTCGCCGACGGTTCGGTTGGGGCTTGCGCTGTGTTCGTATTAATATACTTTAATCGTCTATACCCAGCCTAGAGCTCTGACCGTCTGGGCGATGACGAAAGTAACAAGCACGGCAATCGACAACGGAATCAGAGCGCTCAGCACGGTCCATTTTGCGCTCTTGGTTTCCTTGTAAATGTTGAATAGCGTCGTGCCGCAAGGGTAATGGAGCAAGGAGAACAGCATCATATTAAGTGCTGTGAGCCAAGTCCAGCCATGGCTTAGGAAGATGTCTTTAATTCCCTCGAGACCGTCGGCATCGACCATCGCTCCGGAGGACAGATACCCCATGAGCAAGATCGGCAGGACGATTTCATTGGCGGGCAGACCAAGAATGAAGGCCATCAGAATATAGCCGTCCAGACCGATAGCGTGCGCGAACGGATCGAAGAATGCTGCCATATGGGCCAGAACGCTTTCCCCGCCAACCATTATATTGCCCAGTATCCAAGTGAGGATTCCTGCCGGAGCAGCCACGATAACGGCACGTTTCAAGACGCTCCAAGATTTATCGCGGGAAGCGAGCAGAATCGTCTTCGTAATCTGCGGCTTTCGGTATGGCGGCAGTTCGAGCGTATAATGCGTCGGCACGCCGCGGAGCATCGTTTTGGACAGCGCCCAGGATACGGTGAGGGTAACGACGATGCCGAAGAGCACCATTCCCATGACAACGAAAGCGGTCGCTACGGTTTGCAATCCGCTCGCAACACCGGCCGCCATGAACAACGATGAGAGCAAAATAAGCGTCGGCCACCTGCCGTTGCATGGGACGAAGTTGTTCGTCAGGATCGCCAGCATCCGCTCCCGCGGCGACTCGATAATCCTTGTCGACAAGATCGCGGCCGCATTGCAGCCGAACCCCATCGACATCGTCAGTGCCTGTTTGCCGTGTCCGCCGGATTTCTTGAATAACCGGTCCATGTTAAAAGCGACACGAGGCAAATAACCGAAGTTTTCCAGCAGGGCAAATGTCGGGAAGAAGATCGCCATCGGAGGCAGCATGACGCTGATCACCCAAGAGGTGCCCCGGAAGAAGCCGAGAACAAGAATGCCGTGCAGCCAGGCCGGAGCGTTAACCGCCTGGAAGCCCGCGGTCAAATACGATTCGATGATGCCGAAGAAATCGGCGATCAAGCCGGAAGGTACGTTCGCGCCTGCGATGGTAAGCCAGAACACGAACCCCAGAATGAGAAGCATAATCGGGAATCCCCACAGCTTGGAAGTTACGATCTGATCGAGCTTATAGGCGCCTGCAAGTTTCCTCTTATCTTCATATTGAACCGACTCGTTGCATATTCCGCGGCTCATTCTATAGATGTCGCTAACAATCCCGTCTCGTATCGTGTTACCATCCGAAACATTTCTCGCTATATCAAGGAGGTCATCGATCCGGTTAGAGGTCTTAATGGCAGACTGTATGTCCATGAGGTATAACCTCCTTGCTTGATTGGGAAGTCCCGGGCAGGGCATCCATATTCGCTTTTAACGATTGCAGCAGGCTCTCGTCTCCGTCCAGGAGCCGCAGAGCAATCCACCTTGTCGGGTACCGCGTCCCTAACGTCTCCAAAATATAAGGCTCCAGTTCCTCGATCTTCCGTTCGATATCTTCGTTATACGGAATTTTGACGGGCTGCGGCACAAGTGCGCCGGAAGCGACCAGCTCCACCTGCGTGAACAATGCATCGATTCCCGTCTTATTGCGGGCGGAGATGGCTACGACAGGCACGCCGAGCCGTTTTTTCATTTTATCCAGATCGATGCGGATGCCAAGCTTCTTCGCTTCGTCCATCAGATTGACGCACACAACGACCCGATTCGTCATCTCCAGCACCTGCAGCGCCAAATTAAGGTTCCGTTCCAACGATGTGGCATCGATTACGACAATCGTGACATCCGGCTGTTCGAAAATAATATAGTCTCGCGCCACTTCTTCGTCGGCCGAGTTGGAGTACAAGGAATATGTGCCCGGCAGGTCGATGATTCGGTACGATGTCCCGCTGCGGGTAAATTCGCCTTCTGCTCTGACGACGGTTTTCCCCGCCCAGTTGCCGGTATGCTGGCGCATGCCGGTCAATGTGTTGAATAACGTACTCTTGCCTGTGTTCGGATTTCCTGCCAAAGCAAGTGTATAAGTCATCGTGCATCGCCTCCTACAGGCTCTCCGAATATGAGTGAGCTTTCTTCCTTCCGCAGAGCGATCATCGTGTTGTTGACACGAAATGCAGTCGGATCGCCGAGCGGACTTCTCTGCACGACTTCTACTACATTCCCGGGGACGAACCCGAGATCCAGCAGCCGACGCCGCAATACGCCCTGTACCTCGATCCGGCTAAGCAATATCTGACTTCCAATTGCGGCTTCGGATAAAGCATTGTCCATTGCAGACATCACCATCACCATCCTGAATTTACTGTGTGACAAACTGTTTACCGAGCGCAACATTTATAGTAAAGTATGCCGAGATTTTGACCTATGTTCCTTATTTTTTAGTATAGGGCACAAGTCTTTCCCTGGCAACAAAAACTTTCACTAGGGCAAAACAGGCTGTATGGCGCGTGGAATGTATACTGGAGGGAGAGATTGTCGGGATCTTGGCCTGTTCCAATAACCGGCGGCGGGCGATGACGGTCGATAAGCCTTCCTTGAAGCAGGCATTCGGTTTTCTTAAGGGGAACCTGGCCTATGACTCGCTGGATAAAGAATTTAATGCTCCACTGCCATTTGAAGATGAAACGGGCTACATCGAATGTGTCGCCACATCGGAAAGAGCGCGCGGCAAAGGCGTCTCTACGGCGCTGTTCAAGCATGTGATGCAAGAGCTGCCGTATCGAAATTACATCCTTGAGGTAGTCGACACCAATTCAACTGCGATAAGGCTGTACAAAAAACTGGGATTCGAAGAATTTAAACGTAAACGCGAGAAGCTGTCCAGATTGAAAGGGTTCAAAGAGCGCATTTACTTGCAGTGGATAAAGGGGTAGGAAAAAATATGGCGGTACGAAACTAGGCGGAGCTTATTTATTTAATAAGCTGCGTCTTCTTCTTGTAATGAGCACTACGATTTTTACTACCAATTAACGAAAATATTGTAAACGCCTGTGAAAGGGAAGCAGGCTTATTTTTATCTTCATTTGCAACCGCTTTATGTCATTCGAATCATTCTCCGATTGCCTGAAGTGTGAACGAGTAGTTACATTGGTGCATAAAACACCATTATTTTAAGCTTTCGCCTGTCGAATTCATCTAAATAATACCAAATAAGACCTATGTTCATTTACATATTCCTTCATTCTAGTTTAATACGGGTCTGACACCGGCTTAATACAACAACGATTTAATTGATGAGAATCCACTGCAAAGGAGACAAATAATGGACCAGGACAAATTGATTAACGATTTAACGAAACGGCTGCGGGAGGGCAAGATGGACCGCAAAGATTTTCTTCAGGCAACAGGAAAGATTGCGATTGCTGCGCTTGGCATGACGGTCATCGGTTCGCTAACGGGAGGCTCTGTCGATGCGTCGCCGAAGTTTACGGCTTATCCGTTTACTTTAGGGGTAGCATCCGGCGATCCTTGGCCGGAGAGCGTTGTGCTGTGGACCCGCCTTGCGCCCGACCCGTTGAACGGCGGAGGCATGCCGGGCAGCGACGTTCCGGTCAAATGGGAGATGGCAACCGACGATAAGTTCCGTAAAGTCGCACATCAGGGGACAGGCTATGCCCGAGCTCAGCTTGGGCATTCGGTGCATGTCGAGGTGAATGGACTTGAGCCGAACCAAGTCTATTATTACCGCTTCAAGGCCGGAAAGGAAATCAGCCCCATAGGCCGGACAAAAACACTGCCTGCATACGGAGCGCATGTGGAGAAAATGAGCTTTGCTTTTGCTTCCTGCCAAAACTATCCGACGGGATACTTTACCCCTTACCGCCATATGGTATCGGAAGATTTGGACCTCGTCTTTCATCTGGGCGATTACATCTATGAGGGTCCCGGCCCCAAACCTGAAACTCCAAGCCCGCGGTACCATAACGGTCCCGAAATATTTACGCTTGACGATTATCGTAACCGTTATGCGCTGTATAAAAGCGATAGCGATCTGCAGGCCGCTCATGCCCGCTTCCCATGGGTGGTTTCAATGGATGATCATGAAATCGAGAATAATCATGCCGGTCTGATTCCGGAAGGCAATCAGCCGATCGAACCCTTCCTGGCTCGAAAAGCGGCGGCATTCCAGGCCTATTATGAAAACATGCCGTTAAGAACCTCTTCGTTGCCTAGCGGGTTCACTATGCAGCTGTACAGACATTTCAATTACGGCAACCTGGCCAATGTCCATGTACTTGACACCCGCCAATTCCGGGATGATCAAGCCAGCGGCGACGGGAGAAAGCCGCCAACCCCCGAATCCGCCAGCGTCGACCGCTCGATTATGGGTGAAGAGCAGGAACAGTGGCTGCTTTCAGGGCTGAATCAATCGCAGGCGCCGTGGAACATTATTCCGCAGCAGGTGTTTTTCTGTAAGAGGGACTTTCTGATCGGCGACGGAGAAGAATACAGCATGGACGCATGGGACGGTTATTCGGCCAATCGCGACCGGATTCTCAACTTTGCCAAACAAAAAGGCCTCTCCAATCTCGTTATCCTGACAGGGGACGTACACTCGAACTGGGCTTGCGAAATCAAGAGCGATTTCAACAATCCGGATTCCGAGATCCTTGGAGCCGAATTTGTCGGCACCTCGATTACCTCCGGAGGAGACGGATTTGATATTAAAGACGATCAGAAAGCGATACTTGCAGAAAATCCGCATATCAAGTTCTACAACAGTCAGCGCGGCTATGTGCTCTGCACGGCTACGCATGAGAGCTTTCAGGCAGATTATAAGGTCGTCCCGTACGTCACTCGTCCCGGCGCTCCTGTCACGACACGCGCATCCTTCCTTATGGAAAAGGGCGTACCGGGCTTGAAGCAAATTTACGATGCTGCAGTAATGGCATAAGCAGCAGATAAGGGGCTTTAAAGAAGTTGCCAGCGGTGACATCCTTATGTCAATGGTTCGGGGTGTATGACGGAAAGTATATCTCTTATTTTATCGGGGAACATATGTCAGGAGTATCCATTACTTCACTTGATGAACGAAGACGGAGGCATACGGATATGGGCAGACTACCCGATAAAGTTGCGGTTATTACAGGCGGTGCCGGCGGCATCGGCAAAGTAACGGCGGAACGGTTTCTCAAGGAAGGCGCCAAAGTCGTATTGGTGGATTTATTCCAAGAACCGCTGGACCAAACAAAAGATGAGCTGAAAGGATACGGAGAAGTGGTTACCGTACAAGCAGACGTATCCAAAGAGGAAGATGTACAGAACTATGTCAAAACAGCCGTCGAGAATTTCGGGAAAATCGATATTTACTTCAATAATGCGGGCATCGAAGGCAAAGTCGCTCCGCTTACCGAACAGAAAGTCGAAGATTTCGATAAAGTAATCAGCGTCAATGTGCGGGGCGTCTTTCTGGGATTGAAGCATGTTCTCCCCGTTATGATCAAACAAGGCGGCGGCAGTGTCATTAACACTTCTTCTGTGGCCGGTTTGGACGGCAGCCCCGGCGTATCGCCTTATATCGCGTCCAAGCATGCCGTCGTAGGACTTACCAAGACGGCGGCACTTGAAGCGGCGAAAGCGAATGTGCGTGTGAATTCCATTCACCCTTCGCCTGTTAACACAAGGATGATGCGCTCATTGGAAGCTGGCATGAATGTGGAGCAAGAAACGCTGGCCAAGACCATTCCGCTAGGACGTTACGGTGAAGCGGGCGATATAGCGAACTTGGTTCTCTTTCTTGCTTCCGACGAAAGCAGCTTTATTACAGGGGCACAGTATCGGGTAGACGGCGGTATGGGAGCGTCGTAAACGCAGTTGAAGCTGATATTGCGCCGCCTGCAACCAATCTTTACTAGAAATATGGCCGCGATCTTAATCGCGGCCTTTATTTTTTGGAATAATCGCTAGGTTGAAAGGTGCTTGACGAACGAAGGTTTAGCTATGTAATCGCGTCCAGGAGGTTTCAGAAGAAGCCCTTCAGATTCCGGATCAATACGACGGATGACAGAATCAAGCAGAACAAGGCTGGAATTGCGGTCACTAGCGGTTGATTGGCGCGAACGAGATGGGCTTGAATAGCCCCCAGCAGTAGAATGACAAGTAGTACGCTTGCCCCGGCTGGATTCGATTAATTGGTGCAAGCGGAGACGAAATTCGTCGATCAATTCATTAAAAATGGCATCTTTGCTTTGAAAGTAAAGGTAGAATGCAGGTTGAGTCAAATCGGCTCGCGCAACAATCGTACTAATATTTGTGGAGGAGAGAACGTCGATTTACATGAACATCATCTCTGCTTGATCATCAATTAATACTTCTTCAATAGACTGTTGCTTATGCACGTTTCAATCGGTGCATGTCAAATGCTATTTTAGGAGGAACATTATGAAACAAATTCCGGAGCACATGGAATCCATGCTCAATCGTCCTATCGACCGGCGCGGTTTTTTGAAAGCGGCAGGCGGGATTGTAGGGCTAACCGTTCTATCATCGTTCACAGGCGGGACGATCGGCTCCGCGAAGGAAGAGGAGTTTGCCTTCGCTGTACTTGCAGATACCCACATCGATCCGAACAGTCCGAAGCACAGCGGCAATTTGTCCCGTATCTTTACCGATCTGACCGATGGACAGAAGCCGGCGTTTATTCTGCATGTCGGAGATGTCGTCGAATCCGGATTTCAGGAGGAATATCAAGAGTATGCGCGGCTTGTGCCTTCGACGTTGAAGGACCTTATCCACGCTGTGCCCGGTAATCATGAAGCCCGCTGGGATGAATGGGGCAAAGAGTTTTATACGCAAATGTTCGGCACCGGGAATTATTCATTCGACCGCGGCGGCGTCCATGTGATCGCTCTTGATCCGACCTCATTGCTGCAAGAAGGCGGTTATTTCGATCCGATCCAATTGGAATGGCTGCGCAGCGATCTCCAGAAAACCGGCAAAAAAACGCCGATCGTCATTTACCTGCATTATCCGATCGGCAAAAACTTTTACTATATCAGCAATCAGGAAGATTTCTTCAGCATCGTAGAACCATATAATGTACGGGCGGTCTTTACCGGGCATATTCATCGCGAAGAAGTATGGAAACAGAACGGGATTACGATTATTTCCCTGCCGGGCATCAAAGACGCGCCGATCTACCATTGGGTGGAAAAGAAATCATTGCCCCTGCAGCCGTCCGTTCTCGCCGTTTACCATGCGGAGTTTACGAGCGGAGCGTTGTCCGACAAAAAGCTGCTCGTGGAAATTCCGCTCTCCGGCGAGAAGCCGGCGGAGAATGAGAAGCCGCAGCAGGTTCATCTTGATGAGTCCGCATCGGAGCCCGTTCTAAGCGTTAAGCTGCATCCCCATGCAAGAGCGGTTAGCGTCCGTTACCAGTTTTGGCCGGATGTTACATATGCGGGTTCGAATAACGGCAGCTGGAAGGAGCTGCTTCCGACGGGACAGGGCAACCGTTTTGAAACGGTTGTGGATACGGCGGGTCTGGCGCCGGGCGTCTATCGGATTCAGGTTCGGGTCACGAATGAAGCCGGCGAGTTCTGGGATGAAGTCGCCGATATGGAAATCCCTGCAGCAGGGAGCCCTGCGGCCGTCTCCCGCATCGAATGGGAGCACAAGCTGGACGCTTCCGTTCAGGCCGGGGTCGTCATTGCGCAGGAGAATACGGCAATCGTAAGCCAGCTGGACGGTACGGTGACGGCGCTTGAATTATCGGCCAAAGGGGCGCAGCGGAAGTGGGCGTATCGAACCCAAGGCGCAATTATCGGAACGCCGGCGCTGAACGCGGACGGCAGCCGGGTCTATCTCGGATCGGCGGATCACCGGGTCTATGCATTGAATACGGCAGACGGCCGCCCGGTCTGGTCCTACGGCGGGGCTCAACCGGTTCTGAGCAGTCCGTTATGGATCGATGCATCCCATGACGGCAAGGAAAGCGTAATCGTTGCCGTCGGGCGTACGCTGTTGAAATTGGACGCGGCAACCGGAGCCGTCCTATGGACGGCGAATATCGGCGGATTCTTCGCCGGTCGTCCCGAAGTTCTGAACGGGGCGGTATTCGTGGCCGCGGGTGACGGCAAAGCTTATGCGCTGGACATCCGTACCGGGGCGCTGCTGTGGCAGAAGACGCTGTTCACCCATGCAAGTCCTTATCGTACGTTGTTGTACAGCCCGTGGTATTGCAATCCGACTATCCTGCCGGACAAGCAATCGGTGCTCTTCTCGACGGTATCGAACGCAATCGCTTTGAATGGCGCGACCGGAAACAATGTATGGACGCTTAAGGGCGGCTATATGTACTCGGGTTATTCCGTGCAAGTCCCGGGACCGGAACCATTGCTCGTGCTGCCGGACGAATGGGGCGCTACGACGGCCGTCAACCCTGCAAACGGCAGCGTACGGTGGACCAACAAGACCAAGCAGCGAATTTTCCATGCCGCACCCGTCTTGCATGAAGGAATCGTATATTTGGCTTCCGTCAACGGGCTGCTGACCGGACTTGACGCTGTTACCGGCAATGTGGTCGAGGAACTCCAGTTCTCAACCAATTATGTATTTTCTTCCCCGGCTGTATCCAATGGGCGACTGATCGCAGCGGGTCATGACGGTATCGTTCGCGGCATACGGTTAGGCTGAGCGCACGGGCAATCGAACCGACAAGAGGCGGGTCCCTAACCGGATCGGCCTCTTTCTGCTTCTGAGCCGTTGGAAGCCGTTCTCGGTTCTGTGACTGGAAATAAATTGAAACCCTCTCATTCCATAGATCGTATATCTTATGCGAGTCTGGGTTCTTGTGGCATCAAGGCCATGGGGGCATGCGATCGATGAGTGGTAAAGTCTAACGAAGAGGTGGATGGCAGGATGAAGAACATTGTCATGATTTGGGGAGCAAATTTTGCTTCTGAAGAAGAGCTGTACGCTTACGTCGAGTCCCGGTATGATGATGACGGGGATGTGCTGCCTTCCGGTTTCATGGCAAGCATAGGAGGTTCGTGGATCGATGACGACTTCCTCGAGGCCCATTTCCTCGTCGACGATGTAGAGCGCGGAGAGTTCACTGTATATTTGCATGAGGAGTATTCGCCTCACGAGCTGTTCGCGGAACAGCTGCCGAATGCATTCGAAGCAAGTATCCGTGCATATAATTCGATCATTCTCCTGTACGGCAACGATTCGCCCTACGGCGCAGTTAACGAAGTTTTGTTTGCGATCGAAGCAGTAGGGCGGGAAGGCTCGGCGGCCGTTCTTCTTGCAAGTATTGAATACGAAACCGAGGATCGGTAGATGGCTGGGGTTGAAGTTTGCCCTTGATCGGTATGCTGCCTTGCAGCCGGATACGGATGTGCTGGATATGGAGATAAGCCGTGCTCAATCGTTGTTAGATCGGATGGAAGAACAGTGACGTAAGCAGACTTATAGAAACAGCGGGCCTATCGCCAGTCGATAGAGCCCGCTGTTTTGGCGTGGGGATACATTTCCGGCCGCTATACTTCATCCTTAGACTTGAGCAAATCCCCTTGCCGCAAGCCGTCGACAAACTGCTGAAGCCACTCGTAATATTTCTTGGCATGACGCAGCTTATGGAGGTCTTGAAGGGCGATCTTCCGTTCCTCGTCGGCAATATGCTCTTCCAGGATGAGCTCGGTCAATTCGGGCAAAGCGGCGTCGATCGCCTCGTTCATAACATCGATTTCACGCTGCAGTTTATGCGAGAAGAACTTTTGAAACGCTGCGAAAAAATCGGTCTCGGCGGCATACAGCTCTTTGCGTTCCTGCTTTTCATCGAGCTTGGTTACCATCTGCGATTCCACCAACGAACGGACTGCATAACTCATGTTGCTTTTGCTCATATTCATGTGCTGCTTCATCTCGTCGAGCGTCATCGGCCTGTTCTCGAAAAACATAATCCCGTACAGCTGGCCCGAAGAATGGGTGGCGCCGTACAGATCCATCGTTTCTGCAATTGCTTCGATCATTTTCTTTCTAATGCGCATGCGTGCTTCCGATTGCGCCTGTTCCTCGTTTCCGGACACTTGAAAAATTCACTTCCCTTATATAACATTTTCGATCGGATTTTTTCTATGTACAAAATATTTTGTATGAACAAGATCATTATAGCAAAAAAAACCATATCAATGGAGCGAATTGTTATGAAACCGTGCATTTACATAATCAAAATATTTAGTTAACAGTCATTTGACACAAAGTACAAGGGATGAATATACAATAAATTTTGTACAAAATGATTATATACATCATTTGGGGGGTAACTCGTATAAGATTAAAAAAAAATTGAATTATTAAACCGGTTAATTAAATAGCGATCAACTCCAGTTATTTGTGGAAGAGGAGACTGCTCAATTGGAAACAGAAATCAATCACGACAACTGGAGGAAACGTTGAATGAAAGCTGAAGGCAGCTGGGGATGGATCCTTCTGTTCCTCGCCATCCTGTTTGAATTGTCGGGTACAACTTCAATGAAGCTGTCCGCTGGGTTTACGAAGCTGTGGCCGTCCATTCTCATGTTTGTCCTATACGGCATCAGCTTTACGCTGCTTAACTTCGCGTTGTCGTATATCGACGTTGGCGTTGCTTACGCGATCTGGTCGGGCGTCGGGATCGTCCTAATTACGGCGGTCGGAATTGTTATGTTTAAAGAGTCGATCAACATGACGCAGCTGCTCTGGATTTCGCTCATCGTCATCGGCGTAATCGGTCTGAAAGTATCCAGCAAATCGTAATAATGATGCTTCCCATTTTACATGATAGAGGTGCTTGGTTTATGTTGAAATCCGCAAGTAAATCTTTGTCTATGATGCTCTGCATCGCAATTGCTTTCATGACGATCCTTCCGTCCATACCTCCCCAAGTCGCTGACGCAGCCGGTCAGACGGTGACGATGGATAAACCTGCATTCGCGGTAGGCGAGCCCATTACACTGACCTTCACCGGTGCTTCTAATAATGACTGGATCGGCTTGTATCCGAAAGGAGCCGTTCCGCAAGGCAGCAGTCCTTCCCTCACGTGGAAATACACGAAAGATTTGAGTCAGCCTGACGGCAAGATGACATTTACGAAAGCGTTAGCTTCTGGCGAATACGAGGCCATCTACATGGAGAATGGCGGCTATAACATTTTTCAGCGTGTTCCTTTCTCCATTGTAGAGGAATCGGCGCCGGGGAACGGGGAGAAGCCGCTTGTCAGCTTCGAGGTTATCACCGACATGCATGTGACCCACGACAAGAACCATGTCCATAACAAAAACTTTGATGATGCGTTGAAAGATATGGTAGCTTTGAATCCCGACAGTGACGGCCTTATGACGATCGGCGATAACACGGAAAACGGGACTGAAGCGGAATATAAGGAACTGCACCGAATTTTCAACCTGTACAAGAACGACCTCCCGGAAACATATTTCGTCCAAGGGAACCATGACGTCCGTTGGGGCGACTGGACCAAGTTTTCCGAATTGTTCAAGAAGTACACGAACATGCAATCCAATTATTATGATGTTTGGATCAAGGGGTATCATTTTATTTTTCTCGGTACGGAAAAAGGCTTGAAGGACTACTCCTATCTGTCGGAAACGCAATTGAAATGGCTGGATGAGAAGCTGTCCGAGAACGAGTCCAAAGACAAGCCGGTATTTATCTTCCATCATCAGCCTTTGAAAAATACAGTGTCCGGAGCGAATGACGGTTTTCTCAAATCGAATTATTGGTATGGCGTGAGACAAGATACGGAACTGAAAACGATTTTGGCGAAGCATCCTCAGTCCATAATGTTCAGCGGGCACACCCACTGGGAATTGGGCGCGCCAGATACCATGTACAATGATAAGTACGCAACGATGTTTAATGCCGCGGCGACGTCCTATTTGTGGACGGATGCCAACACGGGCAAAGACGGAAGCCAAGGCTATTTTGTAGAAGTGTACGGCGATAAAGTACTGGTCAAAGGAAGAGATTTCAAGAATAACAGCTGGATCCCGAATGCTCAATTTGAAGTAAGCGTACCGGCAAATATTCCGGTAGTCGATCCGACGACCGATCCTGATCTGACGCTGAGTAATCCGACGATTAAGATGGTCAAAGAAGGATATGCACCGGCTGAGGACATTCAAGTTGCCTATACGAGCTCGGTCCGTGAAGATTGGATCGGTATTTTCCCAGCCGGAACCGTGCTGAATAAAACTGCACAAGCGATCGCGAAGAAAAAAACGAGCAGCGTGAAGCATCCTGACGGAACGATGACCTTCTCAGGCTTGAATCTTGCGCCGGGCAAGTACGATGCGATCTATGTGGGAGAAGCGGAATACCGCACGGATAACGACAACCTGGAGCTTGGCCGCGTAACGTTCGAAGTGGGCGAGCAGCTTGACGCTCCGCAAGCGGTGGCATTTACGGATACGGACAAGAATGCCGGCAAAATTGGCGGCGACGTCACGATTACACCGGCAGCGAATGAATCGAACATCGAGCAATATGTCTTGTACTGGGGCAATGACAGCGGCAAACTGGCCGGACTGGCTCCGATTGCTTCGGTAGCGAAGACAGGCAGCAGCGTTATCTGCACGATCCCTGCGGGAACAAGCATTCCAGCCGGTGCTACGAAAATGCTCGCTTTTTCGAAGAACGCCGATAAGCTATCCACTGCATTTGCAGTAACCGCTATTACCGATACGGTCGACGCTCCTTCGTCCGAGTATCCGTTCATCGTAACGAGCTCATCCTTAGCAGATACGGCGATGGTCGATGCTACCGTAACAGTGAAGCCGGCTGCGCAGCAGAACAACGCTGTCGTCGTCTTCCAGCTGATGAAGGGAAATACGCCTGTCAGCATCGCGTCGTATCAAGCGCAAGTATCCGCTGACGGCAGCACCTTCAACGCCAAATTCAACGTTAACCGCAACGATGGTTACCGGGTTCATGTATTGGTCGTTTCCGATTTCAGTGCTGATTTGACGAATGTCGGCACGCTGCTTGCCGAACCTGTAACGCTGCAATAAACGACTTCAGCAGGCTCGCAGCCTAGATAAACAAAGAAAGAGGAGATTACCGTGGCAAGCAAGAAAAGGTTCATTTCCTTTCTATTGATGACGATGCTCGTGACGTCGGTTCCGGTTTCGGCAGGCACGGAAGTTGTGCCGGCATTGAAGCTGGACGCCACAGGGAAATATCCGGGGGATACGATCCATATTACCGGTAAGTCGCCGCTGGGCGACGTCATCGTCAAGATTGTTCGTCCGGACGGGGTTGTATTGTACTTCAACGCGGTGAAAGTCGAGCAGGGGGCATATGAAGCCGCGATTACACTGCCAGCCGATGCAATGCCGGGCAGCTACACGGTGATCGCCGGTCAAGGAGGCCTGGAGACATCGGCGAAGCAAACGTTCACGGTTGCGAAGAAGCCTGACCCGGGCGGCAACGGGGGGACTCCGGGCAATTCCGGCAGCAATGGCGGCTCAGGAGGGAGCGGCAATTCAGATGGCACGACTCCGCCTACCGACCCGGGCACTTCGCCGGTTACAGCGGATGGCGCCTCGATTACAGCATCGGTTCCGGCCTCAGCGGTGAATATAACCAAGGTGAATGAGAACGGAGACGATCTGGTCAAAGTTACGATTGATAAGACGGCGTTAACGAATGCTTTCCAAACGTTGAAGGCTCAATCGAACGATAGCGGGAAAAAGCTGGTCGTTGCCGTCGCCGTTCCTGGTCGTGATGATGTCGACGGAGCTAAAGTCGAGCTGCCGGCGGAAGCGTTGAAGGCAGGACAAAGCGCGGCTCCGAATGCGTTCATCTTGATCCGCTCGAACGGCTTATCCATCGAACTGCCGCTCAAGGCGATTTCCATCGCAGGGCTGGAGAGCTCCCTGAACGCTGCGGCATCCGATATTAACATGGTTGTGACCCTGCAAGAGATGCGTGATCTGTTCACGGAGAAAGACAACCAATCGATGGCGACTCGCGGCATCGTCGCACAGACCGGCCCGGTTTCCTTCAACGTATCGGCTGTCGCGAAGGGCAACCAAGTGATGCTGAAGACGATCGGGGACGGCTTTATTGACAAAACGTTGTCCGCCGCTACCAAGCTCGACCCGAAACGCTCGACGGCCGTAGCGATCGATCCCGTAACGCACGAGCTGCGCTTCGTTCCATCCGTATTCCAAGCTTCGGCGGATGGAGGTACGACCGTGCTCATCAAGCAGCAATCGAATGAAATGTACATGATCGTAACTTCAAACCCGTCATTCCGGGATACGGCCGGCCATTGGGCAAAGTCATCGATCGAGCACTTAGCCTCCAAGCTGATCGTCAATGGAGTTGGATCGGGTGCTTTCTCTCCCGATACCCATGTGTCACGCGCCGAATTTACCGCAATGCTCGTCAGAGCATCCGGGCTATCCCTCGAATCGGTATCATCGGGCTTCAAGGACGTTCAGGCAGACGACTGGTTTGCCGGCGCGGTGCAGACCGCGAAAGCGCGCGGTTGGGTAAACGGCATGGCGGATGGTACGTTCCAGCCTCATGCTGAAGTAACGCGCGAACAAATGGCGGTCATGGTTGAGCGATTTATGGCATTCAGCGGTTCGAAGCCGCAATCGAAGCCCGCTGAGCTGGAAAACCGCTTCAAGGATTCGGGTGATATCGGTCAATGGGCGAAGCCTTCGATGGAGCTGCTCGTTTCCAGCAAGCTGATGGAAGGCGTATCACAAGAAAAGCTTGCTCCGAAGAAGACGGCAACGAGGGCGGAAGTCGTCGCGATTCTCGAACGATTCCTTCGTTATGCGAAGCTGATCAACGAATAATGATACGGAACAACAACAACAAGCGCGGGCTGCAGGCCCGCGCTTGTTGTGTCAGGTGTGGGGAAATATTCGTTAACCGGGCGATCATCCCGCAGCGGAAACTTAACTTGGTAGATTGCGCAGGTATTCTTTGTATTCGGCCGTAAATTCGAGGGCTTGCTCGAAGTCGGGCGACAGGAGAGAAAGAGCTTTGACCACATCCTCCTTGCCGTATTCACTCAGCGCAATAATTCGAGGCTGGCGGGGAACGCGAAATTGCGTATGGTCGTGAAACACAATGGTGACGATGGTGCCGACAGTCCCCCCGTTCAGTGCATGAACGCTGCTCCACATCCATCGCTGTTGGTCTGTTTCGTCTTCGTTCCCCCATTCCCGCGAAATGTTAAAGTCGCCTGGGAATTTGGGCGTTGGACGTAACCCGGCTTCTTTCAGCTGTGTATGAATAGGTGCGAATAACAAGTTCAAATACGTTCCATATGCCGCATCCCCTCCCTCGTTATAGGCCTTCAGCAGCTTATCTTCATTTTTGACAAGTACCGCCTGCCAATTCTCGTTGATTTGGTCTCCTATGAATCTCCCGATAGCGTCAATGCGATTCTCCGAGAATAGTTCCAGATATCTTTGCAGAGGCTTCAGTTGTTTCATGGTTAACTCCTTCCATGCTTTGGATTTTGAATTTACGATTACATCGTACAACATTCATGCAAATGGTAAGGTTCGTAACCAATTATGTTCGAAAAAGAAGAAAAACCATATCAGGCGGTTAAAGTTTCTATGATGTAGGAATATTTACCCTGTTCTAGAGACAATCTACAATGTAGCATTCATAACATTGCAGGGGGGCGATATTGTGGGCTTTTTTAGGACAATGCTTAATAACAACCAAAGAAAGAGCAGACCGCTGACGAAAAAGTCCACGCTAAGCCCCCGGCCGGTTTATCCCACCGTGGAGGAAAATATTCATTATTTAAAAGAGGCGCTGTTTCATACGGACGATTTAGTACGCCAAGCCGTATCGATCCCGGGGTATACGGCTGAGTTTCTCTTTATGTACACCATGTGCGAGCAGCGTAAAATTCGTGAGGAAATCCTGCAGCCGATTTCGGACAACAAAGACGGTGAGCTGGAACAAATTCTGATCTCGATGCGGGCGAACAAGCATGATGATCTTGAGAAAGTGGTTGATTTAGTAGTCAAAGGAAATGCCGTGCTATTTATCGACGGCATAGAAGAGTGCTTTGTTATCGAAGTGAAATCGGATCATGCCCGTAATGTCGCCGAACCGAATAATGAGCGGGTCGTGGAGGGCTCGCATGAAGGTTTTGTGGAATGCATCAGCATTAATCTCCAGCTAGTCCGCAAGCATATCGAGAATCGGAATTTGGTTGTAAAGCGGTATAAGCTGGGCAATGAAACGAAAATTGAAACGGTTATCGTCTATTTGCAAAATCTGGCCAATCCCAAGCTAATCGATGAAGTTGATCGCAGAATACAGAATATTGATGCGGACAATATCTCAACTTCCGAATTCATCGAAGAATATATCGAAGACAAATCGTTCTCGCCCTTCCCGCAGCTGCTGCATACGGAAAGACCGGACCGGGTCATTGGGAATTTGCTTGAAGGCAGAGTCGCACTGTTGGCCGAAGGCAGTCCCACTGCACTAATTATGCCGGCGACTTTCTTCGCTTTCTATCAATCTCCGGACGATTATAGCTTTCGTTCACTTCAAGGGTCGTTTATCCGGTTCATCCGGATGTTTAGTTTTGTCATCGCCATCGGTCTCCCGGCTTATTATATTGCGGTCGTTTCTTATCATTTTGAAGTGATCCCTCAGGAGCTGCTGCTGCCGATTAAAAGCAGCATTGAGCACATTCCGTTCCCGCCGATCCTGGAGGCGCTGTTTATGGAGCTTACCATCGAATTGCTTCGCGAAGCAGGCATCCGCCTCCCGGGTCCCGTGGGACAAACGATCGGAATCGTTGGCGGTCTCGTTATCGGAGATGCGGTAGTCAAAGCGGGGCTGGTATCGAACGCCATGATCATTGTCGTCGCATTAACGGCGATCGCTTCGTTCGTTGTGCCTTCTCATGAGATGAGCGCATCGGTCCGAATGCTGCGCTTCCCTGTCATGGTTGCCGCATCGTTATTCGGATTTATCGGGATCGTCTTTAGCCTGATGATCATTCTCATCCATTTGTGTCGATTAGAATCGTTCGGGACGCCCTATTTTGCCCCCGCCGCACCGTTTCGTTTGAAGGATTGGAAGGATGCGATCATTCGGCTGCCTCAGTGGATGTTGAAGCAGCGTCCGAAAGACCCGGCTCCTCAAAAACGAAATACGCAGTCACATCCAGTGAAGGAAGAGCAGAGAAATGATAAATGAGAGGGATCGAGTTACGCCAGGACAGCTCGTATTTTTGGTCCTCCAAACTCAAATCGGCATCGGACTGTTAATGCTGCCTGCCAAAGTGCATAACGTAGCCAAAGGGGATGCATGGATATCCGTCCTTATCGCCGGATTAGCGGTTCAATTCTTTATAGTCGTCATGTGGTGTTTAAGCAGGAGATTTCCTTCGCTTACATTGTATGACTATTTGCCGGCTTTATTAGGCAGATATATAGGAAAACTTGTTTTGCTCGTGTATGCGGCATACTTTATTCTCGTATCAAGCTATATCATTACGCAGTTTGCCAATATCATCCGAGACTGGGTACTGGTCGATACGCCCAAATGGATCATTATGGGCATGATGACGGGCGTATGTACCTATTTGGTCCGAGATAGCCTGCGTGCGATTGCCCGTTATTTTATTCTTGTCTTTTTCTGCAACATCGCGGTGATCATCATCGTGATTTGCGCTTATACCCACGTTAATTTTCTCTATGTATTCCCGGTGGGACAAGCAGGACTATGGAATATTTCGAAGGGCGTTCACGAAACCATGACTTCTTTATCCGGGTATGAGATGCTGTTATTTTGTTATCCCTTCGTGGAGGGAGGAAGCAGCGGGAAAATCAAAGCGGTATCCTTGGCCAATCTATTCGCCACCTTGTTATATGCGTTCGCGGTCTTTACTTGTCTGATCGTCTTTAGCCCGCCCGAGATCGAACTGCTTCCTCAACCTTTGCTTTACATGGTCAAGGCATTCTCTTTCAGTTTGTTCGAACGGCCGGATCTTTATTTTGTCTCCCTGTGGGTAGTCGTTGCCGCCACTTCGGCCATGGGTTATATGTTCATGGCGTCCAAAGGCATCGCGAATCTCTTTCGGCGGGGGAGCGATCATCGTAGGGCAGTGCCTTATACGGCGGCTCTAATATTTATCCTGGCTCTCTTCATTCAATCTCCGCTCTTGTCCGAAACGCTGGAAAACATGTTAACCTTCGCGGATTATTTGTTTGTATTAGGCATTCCCATGGTTCTGCTCATGATTTCCGTTCTGTTCAACGTTAAGGAAGCAGGGGGGGCGACCAGGTGAGAAGGGAATTGATCTTATTATTAGCCTGCTTCATGTCGGGAGTTGTTCTAGCGGGTTGTTGGGACCAGCAATTGCTGAAGGACACCAGAGTCGTAGATCTCGTCGGGCTTGATCTGGGTCCGGAAGGGAAGCTTCAGGTCACTTCCTCGGTAATCGATGTAAGAGGTTCGCAATCCCAAATGAAGGATCTGGACGAATTCCATACGGCGACTGGAATTACGTCCAGGCATTTGCGGGATATTCTTGACCGCGAGATATCCGGCGTATACTCGTCTTCCAAGCTTCGTGTCATTCTAATCGGCGAGGCGCTGGCAAGACGAGGTATTTATCCGTATCTCGATGTATACTACCGTGACCCCAGAAGTGCGTTGAATGCGATGATTGCTATCGTTGAGGGCTCGGCTCATGATATCATCACGACCACAAAAACAGGAACAAAGCTCATTGGCGAGCATTTTAACAAGCTTATTCAAAGTACAGAGCATAGAACGGTTGTCCCTGCGGTCAACCTTCAGCTTATCTGTCCGATCATGCTGGATCCAGGGGATGATTTTGCCGTTCCCTATATTTCAAAGGGGAAGACGAAGCCTACGGTATACGGAGTCGCATTATTCAAAGGCGATCGAATGACAGGCAAATTAAAATCGGAAGATTCCATATTATACTTGATGATGGACGATAAATTGGCCAAGATCGCCAGCTTGACGCTTCAAGTACAGGAGGGGGAAAGTCATGACCCGAATAAATATATCGCGGTAGACTTTCAAAAACTAAAAAGGAAGCTGACCGTAAACGTTCAAGACAACCGTACGATTAAAGTGAATCTCGATTTGAATATAAAAGCAACTGCAATTGAATACGCGAAGGATCATCTAAAAGACAAGCGGAACCTGAATCGGTTGGATAAGAAGGTATCGGATGAACTGACAAGCAGGGCGAAGGCGATTACGGCAAAAATGCTGCAGGCCAATCATGACGGGTTTGGGATCGGCCGAAGGCTGATGGCCTACTATCCGGATATATGGAAGAGGCTTCAATGGAATCAGGATTACCCGAAAGTGGAGTTTATTCCTAATGTGAAGGTTGAGATTACGAACCACGGTATCATGTACTGAGATTGGAGTGAAGTCTCATCGTACCGATTTTGCGGTAATGCTAAAGTCTTTGATTCCGTCGGTTATAACTTTACGTTGATTCATGAAGATGAATTCAATGCGAACAAAGCTGCAAGCATCAAGAAGATCGCTGCCCATATAGCAACACGCACCTGGCAAAACTGCTCTCACGCTGACTTTAAACGGCACAACTTATCGGCTGCCGAACTAAAGCTAGCTTTTTCCGAAGTAAGGTAAAGAAAACGATCGCCTAGCCCCCTATACTGATGAAAGGAGTGTTATACGCTTCGGATCATCCGGACAGGGGGCTTACTTCGTATATGACCAGAACAATCGGACTTGACGGTCAATGGACATTGTATTACTTTCCGCAAGGGGATCATCAGATTTCAGACCCCGAACATTTGAAAACGCTTTCTTTACAGTCCGTCGCGGGCAAGGTCCCCGGCAATGTGGAGCTGGATCTCGTTGAAGCGGGATTATTGCCCGATCCGTACGTCGGAGAAAATATTTACGAGCTTCGTCAATATGAGACCTACGAGTGGTGGTATGAAAGGGAGCTTCAGGTGGACGAACCGATCGGCAGCCGCCGCGTCGAGCTGGTTTTTCACGGCGTCGATTGCATGGCGACCTATTGGCTGGATAACGAACGGATCGGACAATCGGACAATATGCTCATCGAGCACCGCTTCGATGTGAGCGGCCGGATCAAACAGGGACAGAAGCATAAGCTGACCGTCCGCATCCAATCGGCGGTTATCGAAGCGATGTCGAAGCGGTACGATCCATCGAGCCGCGCGATGCAAACAAACTACGAGCAGCTGTGGATTCGGAAGGCGCCCCATATGTATGGCTGGGACATTATGCCTCGTGCGGTTTCCGCAGGCATATGGCGATCCGTCGAGATTGCTGTGCATGAAGCGAACGAAATCTGCGATCTGTTCTTCTCCACGATGGAAGCAAACACACGGCAAGCAGTTGTGCAGCTGTTCTATCAATTGCACGCAGAGCCGCGCCGATTGCAGAATTTGCAGCTCAAACTGACAGCAGTTTGCGGAAGCTCGCGGTTCGAACAAACCTATCCGCTGCATTTTACATACGGTCATCTTCGCTTCGCTATTCCGCATCCCGTGCTGTGGTGGCCAAGAGGCTATGGCGATGCAGCCATGTACGAGATAACGACCGAGCTTCTCAGCGGCGATGAAGTGCTCGATGCGCGAGTGGACAGCATCGGGATTCGTACCGTAGAGCTCATTCGAACCGATATCTCGACGATCGAGCATCCCGGACAGTTTATGTTCAAAGTGAACGGGGTTCCTATCTTGATCAAAGGCTCCAACTGGGTGCCGCTCGACATGTTCCACAGCAAGGATGCGGGCCGGGTGGCCGAAGCGATTGCGTTGGCGGTCGATCTAAATTGTAATATGCTGCGCTGCTGGGGCGGCAGCGTGTATGAGGATCATGATTTCTTCGAGCTTTGCGACCGGAACGGTATTCTCGTCTGGCAGGATTTTGCCATGGCTTGCGCGATGTATCCGCAGGACCCTGCGTTCCAAGAGACGCTTCGGAAGGAAGCGGAGAGTGTCGTGCGCAAGCTGCGCAATCATCCTTCGCTGGCGATCTGGTGCGGCGACAATGAGTGCGATGACAGCTACGTATATATGGGACTCGATCCGAATGATAATGTGCTCACGCGAAAGGTGCTGCCAAGGGTATTGTTCCAGCATGATCCTTACCGCCCTTATGTGCCAAGCTCGCCATACATCTCTCCGGAGGCCTACCGGCTGAAAAATGAAGATGCATATCCTGAGCGGCATCTGTGGGGCGCACGCGATTACTTCAAGAGCGGCTTCTACTCCATGGCCAAGTCGCATTTTGCCGGGGAGATGGGCTATCACGGCTGCACGAATCTATCCTCGATCCTACGATATATCGATGAAGATCATGTATGGCCATGGAAGGATAACGAGCAGTGGGTAACGCATGCCACCGCCCCGGTACGCGGACCGGATTCGGCCTACCGATACCGTGTGCAGCTGATGGCGGATCAGATTAATGAGCTGTTCGGCGAATATCCGGAGCGGATTGAAGATTTCATTATCGCATCGCAAATCTCGCAGGCGGAAGCGAAGAAGTATTTTATCGAGCGTGTCAGGATGCGCAAGTGGCATACGACAGGGGTGCTGTGGTGGAATCTGATTGACGGCTGGCCGCAATTCTCCGACGCCATCGTTGATTACTATTACAGTAAGAAGCTTGCCTACCATTATATCAAGCGTTCCCAGCAGCCTGTCTGCATTATGGTCGACGAACCGGACAGCTGGCATGTTCGGGTCAAGATCGGCAATGACAGCAATCAAGCGGCCAAGGGAACATTCCGCGTATGGGATGCGGACAGCAACGAGACCTTGCTTCAGGGGCCATTCGCGATCGAAGCGAATGGAATTGGCGAGCTGGGCGCAATTCGCGCCCCCCGCAGCCAGCAGCGTCTGATCCTGATACGCTGGGAAATCGATGGGACCGAGTATGGCAATCATTATTTGCAGGGAACGCCGGGTTTCTCGTACGAGCAGTACAAGGCATGGCTGGAGAAGATTGCGCAGCTGCCTCTATCGTTTCAAGCCGACCAGGTCGGCGTATAGCTTGCGAGTCATGGGTCAACGCGAATAGAGAGAAGGATGGTTATCGAATCGGGGGGTCAACGCGAAAATGAGAAAAGTCGGTTTAAGCACTTTGGCTGCTTGGCTTGTATGGCTGCTTGTGTTATCGGGATGCTCATTATTGGATAAGGAGCCGGATACATTGGGACTGCGTGTGAATGAAGAAGGAATATTGACGCGTGACGGCAAGCCGTATCACGGCGTAGGTCTTAATTTTTTCAGTATGTTTAACCGTACCCTGGATGATCCGAACGACAAGAGCTATGCAGAAGGATTGAAGGAAATCGGCAGCTTCGGCATACCGTTCGTCCGATTCGCCGCAAGTCCTTATTGGCCGGTGAGCTTCAAGCTGTATTTCGATGACCGGAAGAAGTACTACGAGCTGATGGATGATGTCGTCGAAACGGCGGAGAAAGAAGGCGTCGGACTGATTCCCTCATTCGTTTGGGCCGAAACCTCGTGGCCGGATGTGATGAAGGAGCCAAGAAACGCTTGGGGCGACGTGAACAGTAAAACGATGGATATGATGCGCACCTATGTAAAGGAGGTCGTCTCGCGGTATAAGGATTCGCCGGCGATATGGGGATGGGAACTCGGCAACGAATTCAATCTGCAGGTGGACCTGCCGAATGCGAAGGACGCCAGACCGCCAGTCGTGCCGGAGCTTGGAACGCCGACAGAGCGGACCGAGAAGGACGACGTGACGAGCGAAACGATGGCTGCGCTGCAGGCGGAGTTTGCGAAGACCGTACGGGAGATAGATCCCAGCCGCATTATTCTCACAGGGAATGCCCTGCCGCGGCCATCGGCTTGGCATCAGCGGGAGAACAATTCGTGGGTGCAGGATACGAAGGAAAACTTCACGGCCATCTTGAAGGATCAAAATCCGCCGCCGTACTCCATGCTAACGGTGCACTATTATCCGGGAGAAGCCAGATTCGGCGCACCGGATGACCCGACCGTATTGATTCCGCTGATGATGGAAGCCGCGGCAGAGGCGAAGCAGCCGCTGTTTATCGGCGAAATCGGCGTCAGCGGTCCTGAGGAAACCGGAAGACCGGTGTTTGAATCCTACATGGGTGAAATCGAGAAAGCGCAAGTACCGCTGACAGCCGTATGGGTGTACGATCTTCCGAATCAGCCTGAAAATACGATCCTGGGCTCGAATGAGCGCCGTTACCAACTGGAGATGCTTCAGGAGATGAATAAGCGCATGTCGAAGCTGGAGTAACGATTGGGAAAAAAGCAGCGATCCAATGGGGCAGGGGCGCCCGTTGGATCGCTTTTTCATGCTTAGTATTCGTTTAGGCTTCGCGATTATTTCTGCCGCGTAACCGTGGTTGAAATTTCTTTCGCACGGTTTTTTTCGTTATTGATGATCGACGAATACGGTCTATTCGTCTCATAGTGAAGGATGATTACGCCTGACCGTAATCTTCTCGTATCCAGCAGGGTGAGCTTCGTTTGCTCCATCCCCGTAAATAATGGGATGCCGCTTCCGAGTACGACGGGACTGACCGTTAACCGGTACTCATCGATTAATTCATGCTGCATGAGATAGTGCGACAGGGTCGGACTGCCGAAGATTACCAAATCATTTAGGTGACGCGGCCATACAGCGGCGAACCGGTCGAATGATAAAATTAAAATCTGTTCGCTGGCAAAATAGATCACAATTAAAAATCATGATTATGACAATCCTTGTCACTATTAACGATTAATATTGGAGAAGAAGGCGGACACGTCACTCCGATGTTAGAAAGATTTTAATCAAGCCGTGAACAAGTTTCTCAAGAAGGGATGAATCTATTATGTATATGACGGTTTCAGATTTTATCAGAGAATGGAATAACGAGGCTGTACTAACGCAAAAAGTTTTAGACGCGTTAACCGATGAATCATTACAGCAGCAAGTATATCCTGAAGGTCGCACCTTGGGAAGAATTGCGTGGCATTTTGTAACGAACATCCCTGAATACTTGACTGAATTCGGTCTTATAATCGATCAGGTACAATATTCAGATGAAGTACCCTCTGCGAACGAAATCGCCGAGACCTTTCGTAAAATTAGCTCTGATGCAGCTAAAGTTGTTGTTGAACAATGGACGGATGATACATTGCAACAAGTACAAAATGCCTTCGGACGACAGGAATCGAATGCTGCCATTTTTATGGGATTAATGAAGCACATTGCTCATCATAGAGGACAGGTTACCGTTCTTATGCGTCAAGCGGGATTGAATATCCCTGCGGTATACGGTCCTTCAAAGGAAGGTTGGAAACAAATGGGGGTGAAGAAGCCGCCGCTTTGATAAGCGGTCCGGTTGCTGATCCTGACGAAGTAATTCTGACCAGGTTGCCGGATCGATGGAAAAGTCAGAAACCAACCCCGTTTAGAGGTTGGTTTCACCATGAAGGAATGTTCTATTTTCCGCCGACACTATGAATTTCGAGCACAAGGGTTACTTGATTAAACCTTAGAACGTATCTATTGCCAGTTATAAAGCCAAAAAAGGCTGCTGTTTGAGCGCTGGTTTCAAAACCGTCACCGAATTCGGCTTCACCCTCGGCGAAGGTTTGTGATTTCAACTTTCTTACTTTACCAGCCCTTATTACGGTTAGTACCGTATTATCGCCCGGTAAATTTAGCGCATCGTGCGTTCCGCCAGTAACTAAGAATACGTCATTCCTTTGTACATTCACTTCTTCAATTCCGAAAGGTGCTGTAGTTTGAGTCCTTCTTAGACTTATTGTCAGCACGTTTGTTTTTTGATTAAATTCCAATGCATATAGAAATCCATTCGTTAATCGAAACATTCTTGCTGTTGCCGGACTGACCTCCAAGAAATTATTAACCTGCTCGCCTGGACAATCCTCCCCCGGTACAGCCAATATGGTTACACGTTTTTGAGTGGCTCCCCTTCGGAATACCGCGGAAGTGCCGTTGCTTATCTGAAGAAGAGCACTCCCGCCTTGAGCACACCCATTTAAAAAAATTTCATTATCTTTACGAGATCTGCTAATCCTGACAATAACGGTTCCCTTGATAATCAATTAATTCTCCCCTTCGCACTAAATTTGGGAATGAAGGCGAATGAAATCCAATGCATACAAGAGCTTCTTTAGGCGGCTTCTTTGGTTAAATCAATTTTAAGCCTTGTTTTTTATTATTTTAATTGTTTTGTTTAACATGTTTTGGTATTGTTGACGCTGTTTTGTTTTTAAATTTGGATGGTTTTGTTTCATGACTTCATGAATGGGAATGACTTCTGTTTTTGCGCGGCCATTCTCAACTATTCGATGAACTAAAGTCGGAGTATATTCAGTCTCCGCTATGATGATTTCCCCCTTATCGTTTTTTTTGATTTTAATTTTAAGAATGATGCTGCTTTGTGTATGGATGTTTCTCTTTAATTGGGTCGATATAAAATTACCTAAGGAATAGATTACCATTTGCCGTTTTCCCTTTCTGATTAACGGCTGAAGTACATGCGGATGCGATCCTAAAATAATATTCGCTCCATGTCTAAATAAAAGGTTCACTAATTGCCTTTGTTTCCGGTTTGGTCTATGACTGTATTCTTTTCCGAAATGTAAATACACGATCAATAGATCAGCGTGTTTTTTTAAATGTTTAATATCTGCTATCATTTGCTTCTTTCGTATCAAGTTGACCATCCATGATTTATTTGAAGGCAGTGGAATGCCATTAAGCCCTGCTGTATAGGTTAAGATGCCAATCCTTACACCTTTGACGGTTTTAATCAGAAATTCCTTCGAATGTTGAAGGGAGTGAAATGTACCGGTATGTTCAATCCCATTCTGTTTAAGAATTCGTAACGTTCGAAGCAAACCCGAGGAGCCATAATCCATACAATGATTGTTAGCTGTAATTAAAACATCGAACCCGGCTCTTTTTAAAGCCGGAGCCGCTTCATCCGGACAAGTAAACAAAGGACCGCCTGATTTTCGTCTCACTTTGTTTCGGGTACCAGCAAAAGTGGTTTCAAGATTACCGATCGTCAAATCCGCTTTCTTTAGAATGGGGGCTACCTTTTCCAGCAGCGGATCGAAAGAATATGTCCCATTAGCCAGTTTTGCATCGGAAATAATATATCGTTTCACCATTAAGTCTCCGACAGCAGCTATCTGAATATCGGTCAAAGGTTTCACCACTTATTGTTTATTTGGCTAAGCATGTATCAAAATAACTTTCGCGTAGGATATCCTTAGGAGAGGAACCCATTACTTCCTGGAATTAATTCGGAGTACGTATGTAGTAATATATGAGGGGGATACATGTCTAGGTATGGGTTACAGCCCGCCCAATAAATATTACAATACAAGGCGTAAGCTGATGCAGCTTGTAAATAGTAGGTGATCGGAGTGTCCAAATCCAAACGGCAGTTAAAATTGATGATGACGGTTAACCGTAAACGCCGGTTCAAGGTTCAAGAGCTTGCAGACGAATTCGGCGTCTCAAAGCGCACGATTCTGAGGGATTTGCAGGAATTGAGCGAGCTTGGGGTGCCGCTCTACTCACAAGTAGGGCCGCATGGGGGCTATCAGGTGGTCAGGGAGAGGGTGCTTCCTCCGATCGCCTTCGCGGAGGATGAGGCCGTGGCCATGTTTTTTGCGGTTCACGCCTTGCGCCACTATTCCTCGCTGCCATTCGAAGCAGAATCCGCTTCTGCTCTGAACAAGTTCTATCTCCATATGCCCGGGGACGTCCGGGACCGAATCGATAGCATGAAGGATCGGGTCGACTTCATTACGCCGACCAGGCGGGGAGAGGCTCCTTGCTTATCCATTCTCCTTGATGCCGCCATTCATCGAAAGGTGCTTGTTATCGAATACAAGTCCAAGGATGAAGGAACGAGCAATCGGCAGATCCAGCCTGTATGTATTTATGCGAACAACGGTTTCTGGTATTGTACCGCATACTGCTTCCTGCGTCGTGGTTTCCGCGTATTCCGGTGCGACCGTATTCGTGAGGCGGAATATGACACCGCCGGTATTGAACCGCTCGAACTGGGCGACATCGGCCTTAGTCGGCGGAAAGCGGCCGAACTGAGGGAGCCCATACGCCTTACTGCAGAATTGAGCCTAGCCGGAGTCCAGCGGTGCGAAGCCGAACTGTGGCTTGATTCCATGCTGGTCGTACATGAAGACGGGAGCGGCCTGATCGATACGGATTTGTCCCGGAGCGATATTCCTTTTTTGACCGAATTTTTCATTGCTCTGGGGAATGAAGCCGTTCTGCGGGAGCCGGCAGAATTGAAGGAGTCGATCCGAATCCGGCTTTCCGAGCTGTTAGCTTATTATCAATGAGGCTAAAAAAGCAATAAAAAGCATGGTCAATGCTTTGAAAATCTATATATACGGAGGGATCATTGTGGCGCCGTTTATTGCGCTTGTCGCATCCTTTTTATTGTTCCGGGTATTCGGTTTGCTTGGCTGGTCTTATTTCGACGAATGGCATTCATCACTGCAAGGAGCAGTGGTTGTCATGCTGCTGCTAACCGCTTCCGCACACTGGGGAAAAAGGCGTCCCGACCTCATTCGTATGGTACCCCCTTCTTTTCCGAGACCCGATTGGATCGTTACGGCAACCGGGTACTTGGAAATCGCCGGAGCTATCGGAATTATGCTCCCTGCGACATCCCAAGCCGCTTCCGTTTGCTTGACAATTCTACTGATCGCCATGTTTCCCGCGAATGCGTACGCTGCTAGAAAAAAACTGACGATTGGCGGCAAGCCTGTTCCCAAGCTGCTTGTCCGGTGTCTGCTGCAGATCGTATTTATCGCGGCGGTCATATTGGCTTCGCCGGTCTTTGGGTAGTGAAAACTCAATAACTTCTGTTCATTTCGCAGCCTCAAGGAACACGGGAAAAATCTTGTTAACGAAATTCCGGGCGCGGTTTTACTCCCATTGGAAGGTACTGGGCATGAGCTTCACTACGACGACTGGAATCTAATAATCGATTCGATCTCTAAACATACCACGATACCGAATCAGCACAGCTAATGTGTACGCTAACTGAATCAAACAGCGGCAGTCCAGGACATTATTTTCCGTCCATGGCTGCCGCTGTTTCTATTACTTGGGTCAGTCTAAAACTTCCATTCGTTTTGCTTCGCCTAGCCTGTGGATGGGATGGCCGTATGTACGTCCGCTTGGGTGAAAAATCACAAATCCCGTATGTATTATCTCATCGTCATTTCATTTGCGCCATTGTATAATGGGTTGCGAGAATCGATGAGGACCAAAATAAGGAGACCAATGAGAGGCGGAGATCTGGATGTCGGCAAATCGCCCTAAAGTTCGAATCGCTGTAGTCGGTTTAATATTTGGTTATAGCTTCGCGGAAATTTATAAGGATCACCCCGATGTGGAATATGTAGGGCTGTGTGACATGAATGTAGATTTGCTCAAGCAAAGAGGGGACGAGCTTGGAATCGAACGAAGACATGCGAGCGTGGAGGAAGTCATCGCTTCGGATCAATACGACGCCATTCATCTATTAACCCCTATACCTACACATGCACAGCTAACGCTCGATGCCTTGAACGCCGGCAAACATTGCGCATGTGCCGTTCCGATGGCAACTAGCTTGGAGGAATTGTCCGCCATCGTTGAGGCGTCAAGACGGAACGAGAGAAACTACATGATGATGGAGACGGCCGTATATACGACTTATTATTTACATATCAAGCAATTGATAGAGCAGGGCGAATTCGGTCATATTCAATTCCTTCGCGGCGTTCATTATCAGGACATGGAAGGATGGCCTTCCTATTGGATGGGATTGCCGCCGATGCATTATGCGACGCATGCAGTCGGGCCTCTGCTTGCGATTGCCAATACAAGAGCCAAGAAGGTTCATTGCTTAGGATCGGGCTTCATGAGAGAAGAATTACAGCGGCCTTACGGCAATCCTTACCCGATCGAATGCGCGATTTTTCAGCTGGATAAGGAGAATCTGGCTGCGGAAGTGTCCAGAAGTCTGTTTCATATGGCAAGAAGCGGCGCGGAGACTTTCAGCGTTTATGGCGAGGAGCTTTCATTCGAATGGCTGGATGAACCGGTGATGTACAGACGCAGAGAGGCCAATGCGTATGCCAGGGGAACCGAATATACTCGGCATTCAATCGATCCGGAACCGGACTTCCGTCATTTGCTGCCGCCTGAAATCAGGCGCTACGCCGATAACGGGCACCACGGATCCCATCCGCATCTCGCTCACGAATTTATCCGCAGCATCATAGAGAAACGGCAAGCTTCGATCAACGCCGTCGTCTCGGCGGATTGGACGGCTGCAGGCATATGCGCGCATCAATCGGCAATGCTGGGCGGGGCGGTAGTAGAAATTCCATCGTTTGAATAATCTATAATCAACTACGATATTTGGTTATTGCCGATCAGTCCCTTGCCAGTATAAGCATCAAGCAGCCGCTGTCCGTTTGGATCCATGAAGAAATGGTTAAACCGTACGATAAGGGGCTAGCCTCAGCGTACATTACACGAGAAAGAAGGAGAAGTAGCGATGAAACAGGAACAGATGGATCGAATGCATACGGGAAAAGGCTTTATTGCAGCGTTGGACCAAAGCGGCGGAAGCACTCCAAAGGCACTGCTGCAATACGGCATCAAGGAATCTAGTTATTCTAACGATGAAGAGATGTTTGCATTGGTTCATGAAATGAG
Organism: Paenibacillus spongiae; assembly: GCF_024734895.1. Classification (NCBI taxonomy): domain Bacteria; kingdom Bacillati; phylum Bacillota; class Bacilli; order Caryophanales; family Paenibacillaceae; genus Paenibacillus; species Paenibacillus spongiae. The sequence goes on along the minus strand of NZ_CP091430.1, from coordinate 4,414,821 downwards.
AAGCCGCATCGTCACAAGTCCGGCGTTCGATTCGAAATATATACTGGGTGCGATCTTGTTCGAGAATACGATGAACCGTACGATTCATGATCGATATACCGCCGATTACCTATGGGAAACGAAAAAGATCGTCCCTTTTCTCAAGGTTGATGAAGGACTTGCCGACCTTAACGACGGCGTTCAGCTTATGAAGCCTATGCCTAAGTTGAATGGCTTGCTGAAGCGGGCGGTTGAACGAAATATTTTCGGGACGAAAATGCGCTCGGTTATTAAAGAAGCCAACCCGGAAGGCATTCGCAGAGTCGTTGAGCAGCAGTTCGAGATTGGCAAACAAATCGTGTCGATGGGGCTCGTTCCGATCATCGAGCCTGAGGTAGACATTCATAGCGCGGATAAGGAGCAATCGGAGAACCTGTTGAAAGAGGAGATCATCAAGCAATTATCCGCCCTGGACAAGGACGCTAAAGTCATGCTGAAGCTTTCCATACCGACTGAAGAGAATTTTTATAAGGATTTGATGGACGATCCGCATATGGTTCGGGTTGTAGCCTTGTCGGGCGGCTATGATCAGAAGGAAGCCAATGAAAGGCTGGCCCGCAATGAGGGCTTAATCGCCAGCTTTTCGCGTGCTCTATCGGAGGGGTTAACAGCCCAGCAATCAGACGAAGAGTTCAACGCGATGCTGTCCCGTTCCATTCAGGCCATCTATAACGCGTCGATCACCTGATTGCTAAGCCGTGCTGCCGGAAACAAGTCAGAAATAACAATATTCGATTGATAAAGAGGTTAAGCAGCTCAATGATGCTTAGCCTCTTTGCGTTATGTATCCAATGCTGTCCAAACGGTTTCGTCATTAACTTTCAAGGCATGTAATAGGATAGTCATAGTTGGCCATCGCGTGTGCAAGGAGAGAAGAAGGAATGGGAATCGAGTTCTTAGCTTCGTTGGATTGGCTTAAGAAAAGCCCGTTTCCGGCGCTACACCGAATCAAAAGAGAATTGAAGAGGAAAATGAAGTTCGCCCATAAGCTATCGTTAAACCTATCCGAACTGCCTGAAAAAGATGAACTCCTCATCCGGCACATTCAGGATCGCACCCGCCAATTTAACGTGAACAATATTACCCGCACCATGGCGTATGAGGAGTACTATCGGCGGCATCCGGAGATTGAATGGGCCTTCTTGGGGCATATGGTCTCCAGAAACGGCGGCTGGAATATGACGGATTTGCGCGGGGAGCCTCATTCTCGCTTGCTTTCCGCTGCGGAACAGAATCGATTTTTTCAATTTTTGGAACGCGGCAATTGGCTGATTTTCCAAGATGCCTATCCGCAATTTTTATTGTATGAGGAAAGCTTGCGCAGAGAGAAGAGCTTGTTTCATTTGCTTCCCTTTTTTCATGTATCGGCCTTTATGGAAGTCATGTGGAATCATTTCTGGACAAGCGGCGACCGTTATCTTCTTACTATCGCTCTTGTAATCAATGAGCAGAGCTATCTGGAAAAAAGAATGATCCAGAATCAGCATTATCAGGATACGATTCTGCAGACGCTGGAGTTTAAACTCCATGATTGGCTGAGCATGAATCAAATTCTTTTTCCGTATTATACATTGTCGGAAGAAGGTGTCCCTCAAACGGCCGCGACCGGTTTGATCGGTGAAACGCTACATCGGTTTGGATCGCTGCATGAACGAATCCTGCTCGGCAAACGGTTGTATGCCTTGCTCTTCGGTCATCCCGACCGTCTTCAGGGCATATTAAGCTGGGCGAAGGATCATCCGCACACGGCTTCCCGCAAAGACTACTGGCCGCATCTGTTCAACGACGTGAACGATTCCGTGCCTGGAGCGCCTTACAAGAAACGATTGGACGATTGTCAGTTAAAGCCGGGGGCCAGCCGATTCTATAGCCCTGCGCTGCAATATGCATGGAGCAACGTAGAGCATGAAGAAGCGGTGGTCGGAGACTGGTTGGAGGATTGGAAAGTGATCGCTTATTTGATGGGGCATGAAGAACACGCAGGAGGGGGGATCGAACAAGCATACTGCCACACCTTGGACAAAATCGAACTTGCGGTCATGGCCAAGACGGCGATATTGTAGCGGTAGAATCGAACACCATTATTCACGCCCCCGACCATTCCGCGGAAGCCGGAAAAGCCGGGGGCGTTATTGCAGTTACTAGGATTCAACGAAGATAAGGGCTGAAGCGCGCCGGATTTACTCCGTCGAAGCCGGAATGGCTTCCGTCGTAACGTAGCTGTCCTTCAAGATATAGAGAAGCGGTTTTTCGGCTTGATTAGCGGCATCGTAAGCCGATACTAAGGCATATTGGCTGCCTTGCAGGTCTACATCCAGCTCCGTAACCCGATCGGCCTCGAGACTGATCTCCTCCGTCAATTGCTGATTGCTGCCGTTCATTACCCTGATCTTCATCGACGAGGGAGAGTACAGAATCAGATGCAAAGTATTGTATTTTTTTCCAAAGTTGAATTTCAAGTAAGGCGATCCCTCATACCAACCCACCCCCGCGTTTTCCGCCGTAAAGGCGTAGGCTCCTTCATACTGATGATTTCCGAAAACCAGCTGCTTTTTGTCGACCACATCGTAAAACTTCTCGCTCCAGTTATCCACTTTCACCTCTTTGGAATACAACGTGAGGTTGCTGCTCTCGCGCATGCCGACGGTTTGCGTGGCGCCTTCCCATGTGATCGGAATGTCAAAGGCGTTGGCAACTACCCGAAGAGGCAAGTAGGTCGTTCCGTTGTACGTGATCGGAAGCACTTCCTTGCCGTTGTCGCCGACCGGGCGCCAAGGCTTGCCGTCCAAACGGAATTTGATCCCCGAGTTGAGATAGGCTTTGATCTCGGTAAGATTGCTGGCGGCGAACGCTCCGGCCGAAAGCGAGAGCATGGCGGTGATGACGAGCAACAGAATAACGCGTGTCTTCTTCATCGATAATCTTCCTCCATTGGTTCATGATCGATTCAACAAGTAAGAGTTTAACAGGAGAAACGCTTCAAAAGCGTTTCAAAAACGGGCAGCGGGCGGGGGAAACGCTTTTGAAGCGCTCGCTGTTCTAGAATATTCAGAAAGGAGATTGGTGAAGTCTTCTTCCAAACCAACTTGGTTCGTATTCCTTGCGGCCCTGTTTTCCGTTCCGGTGCTGTTCTTCTTTCCCTGCCGCGGCGGCAGAAGCGCTTGTCAAATTTAAAAGGATTCTGTTTCTACTAATTAAGAAAGGGGCTGCACTATGTTTGATAAGAAATCGCTTTATGCTGCTTTCTTCGCTGCCTTGCTGCTGGCTTGTCTCACTCCGCTTCAAACCGTTAAGGCGCTTGATCTTCAGTTAAATCCGGATTTAATCATAGAGGCCAACCCGAACATTATCCTAAGCCTATATTTGCCGAGTTCAAATGGCGTGGTGCGATGGGCGTTTGAAACAGGGGGAGCGATCAACTCGTCTTCGCCCGCTGTCGGTACAGACGGCACTGTTTACGTTGGATCTACAGACGGGAAGCTATATGCAGTCGATAAAAAGGGGAAGAAGAAGTGGGAGTTCGCGACAGGAGCTGCCGTCTACTCCTCGCCGGCAATTAGCGCAGACGGCACCGTGTATGTGGGCTCAGACGTTAATCTGTATGCAATCACACCTGACGGAAAGCTGAAATGGGCGTTCGAAGCAGGAGGCGCCATATACTCCACAGCGGCTATAGGCGAAGACGGTACTATCTATGTTGAATGTGAGGATGGAAAGCTCTATGCGCTCAAACCGGACGGAACGAAGAGATGGGAATTCGTAACAGGAGGCGGAATGAGCGGCAAACCCGCCATTGATTCTAACGGAACCATCTACGTCGGTTCCCGCGATAAGAAGCTCTATGCGATCAATCCGAATGGAACGAAGAAATGGGAGTTTACGACAATCAATGAAGTGAAAACCTCGCCGGCGATCGGGTCAGACGGTACCGTCTATGTCGCTTCCGGTGCAGAGAGACTGTATGCGATCAAGCGAGATGGAACGTTGAAATGGGAATATCCATTGGATAAAAAGCTATATGGAGGCAATTCCTATTCATCGCCAACGATCGGTGCAGACGGCACCATCTATGTCGGATCGGGCGACTCAGGCATTTATGCAATCAAGCCCGACGGAACGAAGAAATGGAAATTCGATACGGATGGCATTATGATCGCTTCGCCTTCAATCGGCGCAGACGGCACCATCTATATAGGATCGGCCGACAGGAAGCTCTATGCGATTAAACCGGACGGAACGAAGAAATGGGAGTTCAGAACCAATGGCCAGATTGTCGCCGCTTCGGCGGTCGGTCCTGACGGAGCGGTATATATTGGATCCGGCGACCGCAAATTGTATGCCGTCGGCATGGTACACGTTAACGGAGTAAACCTGAATAAAACCGCGCTCAAATTGGACGCCGGGCAAAGCGAGACGCTGCAGGCGACAATTGCGCCAAGCAATGCTTCCTATCAAGAAATCACATGGTCGAGCAGTGACGATCGCATCGCCATAGTGGACGTTACAGGCAAAGTAACCGGCATTGGACCAGGCACGGCTACGGTTACGGCAACGTCGGAGGATGGAGGATACTACAAACAATGCGTCGTGACCGTAACCGCCGCAATGGACGACAATCCTCCCGCTCCGGCAAACAATCCTCCTGCTCCGGAGACGGATGCGGCGAAGCTGGCGGACATTGAAGGGCACATATTGGGCTCGGAAATCGTCAAAGCAGTGGCGCTCGGCATCGTATACGGTTATCCGGACGGCACGTTTCGGCCTGACGGGAACGTTACCCGAGCTGAATTTGCCAGTATGATCGTCAGAGGGCTGCCCCCCGGGGAGGAAGGAGCGCCGCTCACCTTCAAAGATAAGGATAAAATCGGAGCCTGGGCGGTGAAGGCGGTGCGTCAGTCGGTGAAGCTCGGCATCATCCACGGGTATGAGGACGGTACGTTCCGGCCCAATGCGAACATTACCCATGCGGAAATGATCGCAATGATCCTTCGCGCCTCTGACCTCTCCATGGACAATGTGACGCGGACCGGCTTCTCCGACGACGCGGATATTCCGAAATGGGCGAAGCCCGCCGTTTTCAAAGCCGAGGAGGTAGGCATCGTCAACGCCGGGGATTTCCCGGACGGCAAATTCGCGCCGCAAGCGATGTCCACCCGTGCGGAAGCCGCATCGGCCATCGTTCGCATGCTGGAGGTTCGCAAATAGAAATCTTCGGCATTGGAAGAAGGAATGAAAATTAAGGCTCCTAGGCCTGGATATAGCGATATCGATTCATTCAGATCCTTCGACCCCCGTCAAAGGATCTTTTTTTATCCGGATTGTCGAAAGGGATTTCAGCACAATAAGCGAATACAATGGACAACGATCCGATTGACGATTGGAGGGGAGCCGTTTGGCAGGCTGCAGTTTTCAGTTGTTAGGCAGTTTGAAAATTACCCTCGAAGGCGAAGACCTATCGGAAATCCCCGGCAAAAAAGCCGCGCTGCTGCTGGCTTACTTAATTCTCGCTTTTGACGCGCCCCCAAGCAGAAGGCAAATCGCTTTTCATTTCTGGCCCGACTCCACCGAGAAGCAAGCATTGTCCAATTTGCGGAAGCTTCTTCACGATCTACGGGAATCCGTTCCGAATATTGACCGCTATCTGAAGATTACGCACGCATCCATCAGCCTGAATCGTGAACTGCCCATCTATTCGGATGTGCGCGAATTCGAACAGGCGGCGCAAGGAACAACGGTACACGAGCTGCGCAGAGCGGAAGAGCTGTACAGTGGAGAGCTGCTGCCCGGGTTCGTCGAGGAGTGGCTCGCAGTGAAACGGGACCAGCTGGCGCAAACGTACTTGACCGCGCTCGACAAGCTCGTTTCCATTCTGGAACGTCAGCGGGAGCATGCGTCGGCTCTGTTTTTCGCGCAAAAGCTGCTTGCGCAGGACCTGTTAAGGGAGGAAACGTACCGCACGGTAATGCGGCTGCATGCTTTGAACAAAGATATGGCCGGCGTCGTGCAAACATTTCGAAGGCTGCACGGAGTTCTGCATGCCGAACTCGGAATCGCCCCTTCGGAGGAGTCGTTGCGTCTGTATGAAAGACTGACGAAGAACGGGAGCGGAAACTCTACGGCCTTGCAAGGCAAAGCCCCGCTGATCGGCAGAATCGGCGAATGGGAAAGCTTGCTGGGCGCCTGGAAGCAAATCGCGGCCAGCGGAAACGCCATGCTTCTATTGAAGGGGGAGGCGGGAATCGGCAAAACCCGATTGGCCCTGGAGTTTAAGGCATGCATGGAAAGCTTGGGGATTCAAACCGCTTTTGCCGGCTGCTATCCGTCGGTCAGGTCGCTATCCTATACGCCGGTAACCAACTGGCTCCGGAGCCTTCCGCCGCCGAAGCTCGGCCGGGTATGGCTGTCCGAACTGGCGCGTCTGCTTCCCGAACTGTTGGAGCGATATCCGGACTTGCCTAAGCCGACCCCGATTCAAGAGAAATGGCAGTTGAACCAATGGTTCGAAGCGATCGAACGGATGCTGCTGGCCAGCGAGCCGCTGATTCTTCTTCTTGACGATATCCAATGGAGCGACGAAGAGACGCTTCAACTTATTTCCTACTTGATCCGCGGCGATTCCAACGCCAGACTGCTCTTGGTGGCGACGATGAGAACGGACGAAGATGCAGGCGATGCCGTCGCGCATGTTCTGGGCGAGCTTCGGTCCGAGCGGAAGCTGATCGAAATCGAGCTGGCTCCGCTTAACAGGGACGAAACGGCCCGCTTGGCGGCCGCAACGGTCGGCGATGCGCTGGCGGATGGCCATTCCGCGGATTTGTACGAGGAAACCGGCGGCAATCCGCTATTTATTGTGGAAACACTGCGGGAATGGCAAACGAGCGGAGACAGCGGCGAATTCCGTCTGTCGCAAGTGGCGAAATCCGTAATCGAGAATCGGTTGAACAGGCTGTCACGGGTCAATCGTCAGCTTGTATCGATCATCGCCGCCGTCGGAAGGCCCGTCTCCGCAGCGCAATTGACGATGGTAACGGCCGTGGAGGAGGAAGCGATTCTTGCGCGCACGGAGCAGCTGGTGCAATTGAAGATTTTGCAGGAGGCGGGGGACGGGAATTACGGCTTTACCCATGACATCGTCAAGGAAACCGCGTACAAGCTGAACAATGAGAGCAGGAGACGCAGGTGTCACCGGCAAATCGCGGAAGGTCTGCTCGCCTATTACCGCGTGCAGATCGAAGCGGTTGCCGGAGAAATCGCCTTTCACTACGAGCTTGCGGGGATGGAACGGGAGGCCATTGCCTACTATGAAATGGCCGCGGCGGCGGCGGAGAAGATCTATGCCAACGAGACGAGAATCAATTATTACCGAAAGCTTTTTGAGCTGCTGCCTCCTAAGCAGACTCTACCCGTTCTGATGAAGCTAGGAGACGCTTTGATCGTGATGGGAGATTGGAACGAAGCGGAGGACACTTACAAGCAATGGCTGGAGCGTTACGGATACTTGGTTACGATCAATGAGCGTTCCTATTGCGACGTCGCGCTCGGCAATTGCTTGCGTCTGCTGGGCAAATTCGAGGAAGCCGGATTCCATCTGGAACGGGCGTCCTACCACTTCAAGCTGACGGAGGACCATGACGGACTCGGCTTCGCATACGGAACGCTAGGTGTTTTGCATTACTTTATGGCAAGCTACGACAAGTCGCTTCGATACTTCATAGATCGAATGGAATTGTCCCGTACCGGAAATCAAACGCAAGACGATGTCCGGTTCCTCGGCATGATCGGCTTCCTGCATTACGACCAATGCGAGTACGACCAAGCGATTTATTGGTTCCAGAGACAAATCGGCCTCGCCGCGCAAATTCGGGACGCGTTATTCATCGGAGATGCAATGGGCGGACTGGCTTTGGTTTATTTCGAGACGGATGATATGACCCTTGCTTACGACCGCCTCGTCGAGAAGCTGGAGATCAGCAAGTCGATCGGGGCGCGAATGGGCTTCGCCATGGGGATGGGCATGCTGGGCAAATATTATTATTTGCTCGGCTCCCGCCAGCAAGCGGAACAATGCATCGCTTTCTGCCTGGAAGAATCGGTGCGCATTCAGGATTGGCATATTGCCGCCGTCGTGCTTGGCATTGAAGGCTGCAATCTCATGGAGCAGCATCGGCATGAGGAAGCCGGCCGTTGGATCGAACGTTCGGCTCGCTTAACCAAGCAGCTTCGCATCCCTTTCTTCGAATGCGAGGCGCTCTATTTCACGAGCCTTCTGAGGGAGCGGCAGAATCAAATCGAAGCCGCGGCGGAGGCTGCCGAAGAGGCGCTGAAGCTCGCCATTCGGCTCAAACGGCGGGACTTGCAGGTCAAGCTTCTTGTGCAGCTGATGCAGTTAAAGACGGGCTTGGGACGGATCGGCCCCGGCGAGGCGATGGACGAGCTGCAGGAAATGGCGGAACAATACGCCGGTGAGCGGGAGCAGGCTGCCATCCACTTCGCGATGTGGCGGCTGGAGCCCGACTCGCCCGTACTTCGGACTGCCGCGTTCTCCTTGAACGAAGCGCTGTACCGGAAGTCGGGCAAACAGGAATATTTCAACCGTTTGTGCGCGCTTGGCGGCTCCAGCCAAGTCATCGCGTCACGCCCGATGCCGAAGCTTGCTGCAGAGGCCGTGCGGCAGAAGCAAATTTCCCCGAACCTGTTGGCGGATATCGATCGTTTTTTAATGCCCGATTGATTCGGATTTCATTATGCCTAGCGTCACGCATCGCTGGCAGCGATGAGGTCAGGGGTTCGATCACCCTGCGGCTCCGCCAATCGTGGTAAACATTCCTTATAATTATTAATGGGATTGCAGCACAAACTGGATTTCTTCTATAATATTTAGGGAATGGAGGTCGGTAAATATGGCAAATCAATTTGCCGGAACAAGAAGCAGCTCATGCAAAGCCTACTATTAGGGCGATACTTTGCATGGGCGGACGATGAACGTCATTTCGCCCCAGTAAGCTTATATCGTTTCTAATAATGGGCTTTGCACCTTATTTATCTTCACAATTACGAATAAGGGGCGTAAAAGCAATGACAATGGTCAAACCATTCATTAGAAACCATCAATATAATTTTATTCACAAGCAGGTCGGTCTGCTGAAGCATGCCTGCAATACCGTATCCGATCCGAGAGTGGTGGAAGCGGTAAGAGATCGCACCCAGTACAAAATCTTAGAAGCTTTCCCGGAAGCCACTGAGCTTGAAAAACAAAGGTTGGAGCCCAGTACGACCTTGCGTGCAGATGGAGAATTTCGGGACTATCTGAATGCGTTGGAACCTTATATGGCGGAATTCGGCGAAGTGACGGGAAAGCAGCTTAACAAGCTGTTTCCCAAAATCAAAAAATTGAAGACGCCAGACTTAACTGCTATCGACTACAGGTATGTCACCTATCTTGGCTGGACCGACATCGCAACGAACAAAATGTTCCTTGTCTATCATCTGAACGGGCAAGCCGTCGGCGTCGAAGGCAGATTTACTCCGGCGAATAAAGGCGTATGCTTTCTGTGCAACCGGCATGCGGAAGTCGCCTTATTCTCTGCGATCACCAAATCGAAACCGGCAAACGCTTCACCGGATTACTATAAGGCAATCGGCAACTATTTATGTGTGAATAGCGACGTCTGCAATAAGAACATCACGGATGTCACCGCATTGGAAAGGTTCGTACAAGAGGTTATGGGGTACCGGGAAGTCTAGCATGGCTTCTACTATCCATTTAATCGCAATAAGCCCGCCATTAATGGCGGGCTTATCTGCTTTAATAATGATTTCCGCTTGGGGTGGAAGCAGTCATTTCAAGGTCTGACTTCGTCGATACCTTCGAGCTCGGGAAACCCTGCCTTCCGCCGTTGTCAGACAACGAATATCGATTGCATTGACAAAGGTGAACGCGAAGATGGAATATATTTGTAAGGACGATTAAGAGATGAGGTCGATGTTACAATGTTAGCAGAGCGCTATGGTACGGATCATCTTCGCGAGTGGTTGCTTCCAAAGGAAGCGTATAGACCGTTTCCGACAATTGAAGACCGGGAACAATGGAACGAGCTGCCTTCAAAACTAAGAACGTTTTGGATCGACAGAGGCACGCGTAATCTCAATTATACATGGCCTGCTTTAACCGCCACTGAATATATGGAATATAGCAGAACGGGTAATCGTGTTATTTTTGACACGGCCTCGTGGAAGAGAAGAGAGATACTGGCTTCTTTAGTTATAGCCGAATGCTTCGATAATCAAGGGCGCTTCCTGGATGATATCGTCAACGGAATTTGGTGCATTTGCGAAGAATCGTTCTGGGGGATCCCGGCTCACGGTTATATGATGAGAAGACAGGATCCTCTTCCGGATGCAGCCGACCCGATCATCGAATTGTTTTCGGCCGAAACGGCGGCGCTGCTCTCCTGGACGTATTATCTGCTGAAGACCAGGTTGGATGGAATTAGTATGATGGTATGCGAACGTATACAGTACGAAGTGAAAAGGAGAATTCTTGATCCTTATTTACAGCGGACTGATTTCTGGTGGATGGGTTTCAATCAAGAGAAGATGTTGAACAACTGGAACTCCTGGTGTAATTCCAATTGCTTAGCGGCGTTCTTGCTGTTGGAAGAAGACCCTGTTCGACGGGAAGCAGCGGCGATCAAGGCGATGAACAGCTTGGATCAATATCTTCAACGACTTCCTTCCGATGGCGGCTGCGAGGAAGGTCCGAAGTATTGGATGTATGCAGGAGGAACGCTATTCGATTGTCTGGAGCTGCTGTACGGAGCTTCAAACGGCATAATCGATATTTACCATGAGCCCAAAATTCAACAAATCGGCCGTTACATTTACAAAGCGCTCATTGATGATTCCTATTTCGTCAATTTTGCTGACAGCCCTGCACAAGTGCATATCCCAGCAGAGCTTACATATCGGTACGGGCGCCGCATTAACGATGGCAAATTATGCGGGCTCGGAGCCATGGTGCAAAATAAGAAGCAGGAGGAAGCGACTTTATTAGAGTTTTCACCCATGTTTCGTGTGCTGCCGGCTTTATTTAACTTCAGGGAAGTCGAGCAGGTTGATGTTGAATCACCATACGTCCGAGACGCGTGGCTTGATGGCATTCAAGTAATGGTGGCACGAGAGCAGGAGGATTCGTCCAATGGATTCTTCCTTGCCGCTAAGGGGGGGCATAATGACGAGAGTCATAACCACAATGATATTGGGCAATTCATCGTCTATTACAATGGTTCCCCTTTGATTGTAGATCCGGGTGTATTGACCTATACGTCGAAATCGTTCTTCTCTGAGCGGTATACCTTATGGGCGATGCAGTCCGGATATCACAATCTGCCTATCGTAAATGGTATGGAGCAAATGAACGGAAGCGAGTACAGAGCCGAAGAAGTCGAATACAGACATGATGATAAGGCTGCAGCGTTATCGATGAACATCGCGGGAGCCTATCCCGATGCCGCGGGAATTAAAAGCTGGGTACGGACCATAAGTCTCATTCGTGATTCGTCCCCGTATGTTGAAATCAAAGATCATTATCGGTTACATCAAACGAGCGATGATATTACATTGATTCTAATGACGGTGCGACAGCCTCAAGCGGATGAATATGGACATTATATCTTACAAGCTGAAGATTCCAATCGAATACACATTCAATATAACCATAATATGTTTACGGGCTCGATCGAGTTTATTCCCCTTGAGGATAAAGCGATGCGGAGTGTATGGGGAGCGGAATTATACCGGATTAAGCTTCAATCAATCAAGCCTGCGAAGCAGGGTGAATGCATCATCAAAATTAGTAAGATAGAATAGAACAACTAACCGATTCATAATTTCCTTTCGTGCGAATAACAGCTGTAGTTTAATAGAAAACAAAACGCCACCTGAGTCATGAAAGAAAACTTGGGTGGTATTTGATGTGCTCATGCAAATCCATTATTACATTATTAACAAAAAATGCGCTTCAGTCTCCCGGTTTTATTTCTAATATGGGTGTAGGCCAAAGTGACATCAGAATTGATTTGCAACAATCACGGAATATCGATCAAAGATATGTGCAAATGATCGCAACGATTGCAAATGATCCGGACATTGGTGAATTTTCGCCGCTGATCGCCTCCCAGTTCATATAACCAATGGAGGCCGTACGGCAAAGGCGCGGCTGTCCTATGATCCGAAGACCGTGCTTTCGTATGTCGTAGCGATGGATGTGAAGCCTGATGTTTCTGTCTGCTGGAAAATGGATGAATACGCCAAAATGTTTAATCAGGCCAAAATGACGCGTTCAGGCTTGACCCCAACGGACCTAGAAGCCGCTATTTACAATGATTAAAGTCCAAACTGGATTCTAACGGACACAGGATCCGTTATAGGGGTGAAACGGAACCTAAACCTGACATTTGAAGCTAAATAAGGTGCTCCATGTCCGCAAGTCCTGCAAAAAGCAGAGAATCGAGGCAAATAAGGTCTCTGGTGTCCGCACATTCTTCATGCAAGTATGCTTTCGCTTGTAACTTCATTTTCCTTTTGTTTTGTCAAGCACTGATTTCGGTTTTGAGCCCTTTTTTATTGCTTTTTTGTTAGTCAATAGACGGACAGGTTGCATGAATATCCGACCTTTCATGATATCCTGTTCTTGATTATAAGAAGAATTGGGGGTATTCAATTTATTTATCATCATTAGCGCAGAAGACCCCCATCCTCTTATAGGTGGTGGGATGAATGCGCTACTGGTGTTGTTCGGAATAGGGAATATAGTGCTTAAAAAATACGAAGACCACGAACGTATGTGCTATAATAAGGATATCCTCAGCCTCAGGTGGTGATTCCCATACACAAGGCTTTCCGCTTTCGTCTCTATCCGACAATGGAGCAGAAATTACTTATCAATAAAACGCTGGGCTGCTGCCGGTTCGTCTTCAATCATTTCCTTGCCGCGCGCAGGCAAACCTATCGTATCGAACAAAAACTCCTGGGGTATACCGCTTGCTCCAAACAGCTTCCTTCATTGAAACAAGATCACGAATGGTTAGCGGAAGTCGATGCAACAGCGCTTCAAAGTGCCCTGAAAGCATTGGATGAGGCGTTTCAAGGATTCTTTGGAAAACGAAACGATTATCCTTGCTTCAAAAAAAAGCATGGGCGGGAACAGAGCTACACCTCCAAAAACAATAACGATTCCATTAGGGCAGAAGGCAGCCGCATTCGCTTACCCAAGCTTGGCTTCGTTTGTTTTGCCCAAAGTCGTGAAATCGTGGGACGGATCTTATCGGCTACCGTTAGACGCACGCCGAGCGGAAAATACTTCGTTGCCGTCTGTTGCCAGATGCTCGCTTATCCTTACGTACCGGTACCGCAAGACCCAGCAGTTGGTGTTGATCTTGGCTTGAAGCATTTCGCGACCTTGTCGGGTGGCGACAAAATCGACATTCCCAGATTCTTGAGCCGCCACGAAGCCAAACTGGCCAAATGGCAGCGGAGAATGTCACGCCGTGCCAAAGGCGGAAAAAACCGCGAGAAAGCCCGCCTGAAAGTGGCGCGTCTGCATGAACGCATTACGAACGGTAGGCTCGACTTTCTGCACAAGGCGTCAACCCGGTTGATCCGTGAAAACCAAACGATCTGCCTGGAAGACTTGTCCGTGCAAAACATGCAACAAAATCACAAACTGGCCAAGAGCATCGCCGATGTATCCTGGTCCTTGTTCCGTAAACTATTGGCATACAAAGCGAACTGGTATGGGCGAACGATCGTCATCATCGGGAAAACATTTCCCTCCAGCCAGCTATACTCGGTATGTGAATACCGCAACCAGGAAGTCAAGCAATTGCAGTTGCGGGAGTGGAGATGTCCGGCATGCGGGAGCCATCATGATCGCGACCATAATGCAGCCGTAAACATAAGGAAAGAAGGCTTGCGTTTGCTTGCCATGTAAGGCAAGCTGAACTGTCGGGACGACAGGGATCGCCTGGATTAGAAGCTGACAGGAGTCGGCTGCTCCCAGGAATCCCTCGCCTCTAAGCAAGCGTAGGCGGGGGTAGTTCAAAGTATAATGGTTACTTCAATATAGGATGGACAACAGGGAAAGAGGGAACGGATGCCTACTATACTGGTTGCTGACGACGATGCGAACATACGCGAACTTGTCTGTTTATTTCTGCGCAACGACGGATTCACAACAGCCGAAGCCGCGGACGGCAAGGAAGCACTGACCGTCTACGCCTCAACGCATGTCGATCTTGTCGTGCTCGATATTATGATGCCGATTATGGATGGTTGGACGTTATGCAAGGAGCTCCGAAGAGCCAATCCTGATCTTCCCTTACTTATGCTGACTGCGAGGGGCGAAACATGGGAGAAAGTGAAAGGGTTCGAGCTTGGCACGGATGATTATTTGACGAAACCATTCGATCCGTTGGAGTTGACGGCTCGTGTTAGAGCATTGCTGAAACGATACCGGATCGGCTCCACGCAGTCGATCCGGTTCGGCAACATCATTCTTGACCGGCAGACCTATAAGGTGATGAGAGGGACAGAGTCGATCACGTTGCCGCTCAAGGAGTTCGAATTGCTGTACAAGCTCGCTGGAACACCCGGACAAGTCTATACGCGCGAGCAGTTGATCGATCAAATTTGGGGGATCGATTACGCAGGAGATGATCGAACGATAGATGTGCATATTAAACGCCTGCGCGAACGGTTCGCGACAACACCCGATTTTCGTATCGAGACGGTGCGTGGTCTTGGCTACCGGCTTGAGGTTTACGAATGATCAGATCCTTATATATACGCGTAGTCCTGACATTTCTAGTCTCCGTAATCGGGGGCACGATCATTTCCTTTTATGTGGCAACTTGGATATTTGAAGATAAATTGAACGAAAACCTGCGAATTCCCTTACTTCACTTCGGTCAGGACATCTCGCGGATTTACGAGACATTGCCGTTAGGTGAAGCGGACACGTTCTTAAGTGGAATGAATCAGCTCAAATCCTATCATATTCGAATTTACGAAGAAACGGGTGAGTTCCAGTCTTACGGAGCGCTTAACGGACACAAACCTGTTACTGTGTCTATGGAACAAGTAATAAGTGTACTAGATGGAGATGTTGTTCAAGTCAATCCGAGTGGTGTTTCTACTGTTCTCTTAGGGATGCCGTTGACAACGGATATGGGAACGAAAGCGATGTTTATAGAACCGATCGCCCCACCTTCCGCCTCTTTTATCACAAAGTGGATTTTGAACTTTTTAACCTATTCGTTGATAGCAGGAAGCCTGGTGATTCTGATTGCTGCCGTGTTCCTAGTCAGACCGATCAAAAAACTGACAAAAGCGACTAGGCGTATCGCAGGTGGAGATTTCAGCGTCAAGCTAAATATTAAGCAAAAGGGTGAGCTAGGTACTTTGGCTCGCAGCTTCGAAGAAATGATGCACGATCTGCAGCAACTTGAGCAGATGCGCAGGGATTTCGTATCGAACGTATCTCATGAAATTCAGTCGCCGCTCACCTCGATATCTGGTTATGCTCTAGCGCTCAAGCAAGTAAGCATCACAGATAACGAGCGAAGCCGTTATCTCGATATTATCATCGCTGAAGCAGATCGGATGTCCAAGATGAGCGATAGCCTGCTAAAGCTGAGTTTGCTTGAATCGCAGTCACAGCAACTGCGGTTGGTCACGTTCAGCCTTGATGAACAGATCAGACGAGTCATCGTCGCGATCCAGCCGCAATGGTCGGCTCGCAACATCCGTTTCGATCTCCATTTGAAGGCCGTTCGAATAATGGCTGATCATGATCTATTAAACCAGGTATGGACGAACATACTCGGCAATAGCATCAAATTTTCCATGGATGGCGGCGTTATTAACGTCAGCATCAAACAAGATATCAAAAACGTGATAGTCCGAATATCCGACACTGGCATTGGCATTTCCCTCGAGGACCAGAAGCGTATATTCGAACGGTTTTTTAAGGCCGATCGTTCCCACAGTCGTAAGTATGGCGGCAGCGGTATGGGACTTGCCATCGTTAAACAGATCGTATCGCTTCATCAAGGTGACATCCGAGTGGAAAGTGAGCCCGGCCGAGGAACGACCGTCATTGTCACCTTGCCAATCACAACGCCGACAGATTAGTTAGATTCGTATGGTATCATTCGTCTTGAAGCGGTTTCGTATTCTCCATGCTGCGGCATTAGTGCAAGCATCCTTGCATGTGATGCCGCAGCATTCTTTTTCACTCGTTCATATTCAGTTCATATTGTCGTCATAGAGAGTACATCTTCGTCGTGTAAGCTCTCCTTAACGGACCGTTAAGGCAGTCCAACATATAGATAGCGACAGGAGAAGATGCGAGTGAACATACAAGAGGGTACGAAGATGAAGGCGGATACGACAACGAGTAGAAAACCAGCTAGTAAAATGAAAAAAGTGCTTAACATTATACTTAAATCAATGGCAGTGTTAGTAATAGCAATAATAGTATTTCTAGCCATTGTCTTTCTAATTGATAAGATCAGCAGCAAATCAGAGCAAGGCAAAATACAGTCCTATGGTCAATTTGTGCCTGTAGATGGGAAAAACATGAATGTTTTGATTCAAGGAAAAGGCGAAGAAACAATCGTGCTCCTGCCTGGTCAAGGAACAGCGGCACCAGCGCTTGATTTTAAGCCGCTCATAGAAGAGCTGTCTCCGTTTTACAAAGTAGTCGTGGTTGAGCCTTTCGGTTATGGATTGAGCGATAGAACCGACAAGGAACGAAGCACTGAAAATATTGTAAGTGAAATTCATGAAGCTATCCAGCAGCTTAATATTGACCGATTTATTCTAATGGGCCACTCCATTGCAGGCATTTACGGACTCGATTATGTGAATAAATATCCAAACGAAGTGAGTGCATTTGTCGGGATCGATACCAGTGTTCCATCGCAAGGCGGTATGGATGTTGAATTACCATTAAGAACCTTTAAATTTTTCAAAGAATCAGGTCTCGCCAGATTGACATTGAAATTTGATGCTGATCCATATGCTGGAATGCCATATGATGATGAAACAAAAGAACAAATGATTTTGTTTACGCACAAAAACATGTTTAATAACACGATGTTGAATGAATTGGAAAATCTTTATCCAAATTTTAAGGCGGCTGAACATTTAACATTCCCCAAAGATCTTCCTCTTCTTTTATTTGTACAAGCAAATAATACAGACAGGGAAGATTGGGTATCCTTACACGAAGAGCAAATCAAAGATTCTGTACATGGGAAAATGATAACATTTGAAGGAAGTCACTATTTACACCATACCAAATCAAAAGAAATCGTTGAAAACTTTAGGGGATTTATGGAAGAAATAAAATAAGACACTGAAAAACACAAGGCAGTCATTTGAACGCATCGTTTGCGCTTCATGACTGCCTTGCTCGTTAATTTCAAATATTTCAAATCCCGTTATTTCTGCTGCAGCATCATCGTCCATAGATCTGCGCTTTCATAACCGAGCCGCCAGATCGCGATGCCGGCAAGATCGTATTTCTTGGCAATCGCGATCCGCGCCTTCACAGTGGCAGCCGTCTCTGCCCAGAATACATGCGCATACCCGTCTTTATAATACGTATATTTCATTTGACCCGATACAGGGTCAAGAACGCCTTTAGCTCCGTTATTTTGAATGATTGCAGGAATATTCTTCATCAGAATCGCTTTGTTATCGACGAGCCTTCCGTTACCGTCGATCCGCCATTCCCGTACGTAGAATGGAATGCCGAGCATGAGCTTGTTTCGGGGAATGCCGTAGGCAAGAAACTGCTTCACGCCGTCCTCGACCCAGCGAAGGCCGCCGACGGAGCCGGCTCGATCGCTGCCCTGCCAGTGCTGATCATAAGCCATGATCATAATCATATCGACAATGTCCGCAAGCGCCGCATGATCATAAGCGGTTTTATGATCCCAGCTGACATCGCCGCGCGGCAGATCGATCGATACGGTCAAGCCTTTCTGATGAGCGGCCTTGGTGAAGTCGCGGACGAAGGAGGTGTACAGCCCCCGGTCTCCGCCTGCCAGACCTTCGAAATCCAGGTTGATTCCAGGTACTTTAAGCTCAACAAGTCTTCCGACAAGCGACGATATGAACTTCGACTTCGCAGCTGAATTGCGAAGGAACGCGCTCGTCATGGCACTATCGAACTGATTGTGAACGAGAGGCATGACCTGAATGCCCGCCTTGCGCATGGTCTCGACAAGCGCGGGATCGGAACGATCCGTCAGCGTGCCGTCTGCCGAGCTTAGTACGAACCAGGTCGGCGAGTCGATATCGAGTCCTTGCGTCTGCGCGACCTGCGATTCGATGGTCGGGCTGCTTGACGTACCGTTCCAGGCCAGATAACGGAGCTTCGACTTATTATTCCAGATTGCGCGGCCGCTATCCGTCGTCACCACCGAGCCGGAGTAGGCCGATGCCTTCGCAACTGCCGCTTTGCGGGTATGGTATTGACCGAGCTTACGATTGCCCTGTGTCACCGTCAAGTAGGGGACGTTCGTCCACCAGGCTGCCCCGTCCTTGACGATGGAAGCCGATGCGAACGACTTGGCATATGGGATGGCGCTGCCCAAGCTGTAGAAGGAGCGGACCTTCTTGCCATTTTGCAGCACGGTAAATGGCGGCGTGTTTTGATGTACGGTCCGGCCAGTCGCCGTATTCACCACAGCGCTGCCTGCAACCGGAGCGGATTCCCGAATCGCGTCCAGCAGGAACGAGTATTTGGTGCCGCCTCTCGATTCGCCGTTGACGGTTAAGTCATATACGGGTGTGGCCGCTCGCTGGTCATTCTTCTGTGCAGCGGTCAGGTTATCCCACACCCATTGATTCGTCGCCAGTTCGATCAGATGCATATTGGTGTAGAACTTTGCGGCCTTCTTGGCCTCGGCGATCGTAGCGAAGCTCCATTGCGGGAGCGTCTTATCCCCTTGGTAGAGCTGATATTTCGGATATGTACCTTCCACCCAGCCCGGCTGCTGCAGGTCGCGTATTTGCGCAAAACGCAGCTTCTTCGCAAACGTCCTTGCTTCTGCCAAGGTGCGGAATTCCCGGCTGTCCGTGGAGTAACCGCCTTCATAAACTTTGTAGCGGGGGAAGTTATCCCACATCCATACTCGACCTTCGATCTTCTCGACATGGCTGTAAGCGAAGCTCTTCGCATAGGCGAGCGCCTGCGCCTCGCTTGCGAATTCTTTCAGCGGCTTATCGTTCTGATAGACGCGATATTGTGTGACGCGATCCGCACTTCCGGCATTCGCCGTCCCCGAGGTCGCCAAGCCGGCTTGCAAGGCCAGAATGAGCGCGATCATCAAACTCCATTTGATCCGCATGTGCCTCAAATCACTCTCCTCTCTAGTATCACTACGGTTAGACGCTAGAGTAGGAGAGAGGTTTCGCCATTTCGGCAATTACCGCAATTTACCACATTTAAACGAATGGAAGCTGGACGGGTAAAAAAAAAACGAGCACGGAGGTTGCTCCATGCTCGTTCTATTCTCTATTAATCTTCGATATCTGCCCAGAAATCCTCATCCGCATCGATCGTGATTTGGGAGCGGAATACTCGCCGATTGTATTCTTTATACATGTATTGCTCAATAGCCTCCAGCAGATTGGACTCCACCAGATATTGGCTTCTGCCCTGGACCCAAACCTCGGCGGTGAAGCCGTATTCTTCTTCCCAGGCCAGCTGAACCTCTACATCGGATGGCGAGACGCCTCTGCGCTCAGCCATATGAAGGCAAACCGCATTAATAATCTCGTCAGTGTGTATGCGCATTATTAGTAACGACCCCGGTCATTCGGCGTATGCGGCTTGCGGCGATTCTTGAAATACATGAATATGCCGCGAATGGCGACGATCAGCATGAAAATCGCGAACAAGTTAACGAGCAGGCCGAGGATATTGCCCATGAAGCCCATTCCTGCGAACATGCTTCCGAACAGCATGCCTGCCAGTCCGCCGATCATCATACCCTTCAGAAATCCGCCGCCGCTGTTGAATCCGCGCTTCTGCGTCGTGCCTGCCGTCGCGCCAGGGGACTTCGTGCCCGGGTTGCTTGCGTTTACATTATCCTGCGACTTGTTAGGTGTCTGTGTGAAGCTTTTCTTAGGCGACTTGATTCCGCCTCTTGGCTTCGCGTCGACCGTTCCCGCGGTTACCGCGAAGAAGAGTACGAAAGCCATGACAAACATCAACCCTTTTTTCATCTTCTGGTTCTCCTCCTGTAATGAGTACGAGTAAAGTGCACTACCTTCCTGTACAATTACGTTTAAGATCATCCAAGGTTTCAAATTTCATTCGTAAAAAATAGTTTTTTTTCGGGAGATAGGCATAATTGAGATGATCGCGATACTAGACCCTCCCAAATCGGCCTTTTATGTCAGCAGACGCATGTGGACGGTATAGATTTGATTATCGCTTTTCAAGCTGAACGCATTGCGTGACGGGTCGAAATCGATCTTCAATTCGGGATCGAAAAAAACTTCATAGCGCGGCTCATACCAGACATTGTAGGGATCGCCCGTACCTAGCGTATCTCCCTCAGCCGGTTCAGCAACAAGCTGAAGCGAAGGTACGCCGCTGACGGCGCAGCCGCAGCCTTCCGTATCGTAGAGCAGCTTCAAGCTCCGTTCCCCATCTTTTAAATATCCGGACAACTGTTCTACCGCAGTAGACGTGAATGTAAAATGCATCGAATCTCTCCTTATCTGCTCGCTGAGGAATCAATAAAGTTGATTATACGATTTGCAAAATGTAGTATCAAGTAGAAGGCACGAGAGCCTACATGCGAAAGGTGGAGTTAATAAGTGACGACAAGCACGAAAGAGGTTCTGCAATCGTTCCGCGAACGGATTGGTCAGATCAAGAGCTATGAGGAAGCGCTCGGCGTTCTCTATTGGGACTTGCGCACCGGTGCCCCCCGCAAGGGATTGGAACCCCGCTCGGAGGCGATAGGCATATTATCCGGCCAGCTGTTCAAGCTGCAGACGGCTCCGGAGCTGGGAGAATGGCTATCCATCCTGGAGAATTCCGGCGAGAAGGAGCAGCTAGGCGAGATCGACCGGAGATTGTTGAAGCAGACGCGCAAGGATTACGACCGCGCCGTCAAGATTCCGGAGAAGCTGCATCAGGAATATGTCGTCTTGACGACGCAAGCCGAGACGTTCTGGGAGGAAGCCAAGGAGAAGAGCGATTATCACTCGTTCCAGCCATACCTGGACAAAATCATTACCTATCAGAATCAGTTCATCGACCTTTGGGGGCCAGGCGCCACCCGCTACGATACGCTCCTTGATGCCTATGAGCCGGGAATGACGACGGCTGAGCTGGACCGGATATTCGGCGGCTTAAGAGAAAAGCTGGTTCCGCTTGCCGCCGCAATCGCAGCATCGCCGCATCAGCCGGATCAGAGCTTCCTGAAGCAGACCTATGCGAAGGAAGCCCAGAAGAAGTTCAGCCTGTACATCCTGGAGCAGATGGGCTTCGACTTTGCGGCTGGCCGTCTGGATGAGAGCGCTCATCCGTTCGCGACCGGGTTGAATCCGGGAGACGTCCGGATTACGACGCGTTATCTGGAAGATGATGTGCTCAGCGCACTGTTCGGTACGATTCATGAAGGCGGCCATGCGCTGTATGAACAGAATATTATGAAAGAGCTCACGAATACGACATTATGCACAGGCACCTCGATGGGCATTCATGAGTCGCAATCACGCTTCTGGGAGAATGTCATCGGCCGCAGCAGACCGTTCTGGAACCGGTATTACGGCGATCTGCAGCAGATGTTCCCCGGCCAGCTGAACGTATCGGTCGACGATTTCTACCGTGCGACCAACGTCGTACAGCCTTCTTTCATTCGCATCGAAGCGGATGAATTGACATACAATTTGCATATTATTATCCGTTATGAGATGGAGAAGCTTATCTTCAATGAAGGCGCGAAAGCAGCCGATCTTCCGGCGCTCTGGAACGAGAAGTATAAGGAGTATCTCGGCATTACGCCGGAGAATGACAGCGAAGGCGTGCTGCAGGACGTTCACTGGTCAGGAGGCGCCTTCGGTTACTTCCCTTCGTACTCGCTTGGAAACATGTACGCGGCGCAAATAACGGACCAGATGGAGAAAGAGCTGCCTGACATGTGGGAGCTGGTCGGAAAGGGTAATCTTCATCCGCTGAAGGATTGGTTGACGGACAAAGTGTATAAGTACGGCATGCTTCGTACGCCATCGGAGCTGATTACCGATATTACGGGCAAACCGCTGGATCCGGATCATCTCGTAACGTATCTGGAACGGAAATATAAAGACATTTACAAGCTGTAAACTTAAATGGAATAGTTACATATGAGACGACCTTGAGGCAATGAAGCCTCGAGGTCGTCTTTTTTTCGGCGATGTTGGATAAAACGACAGGAAAAATATAACGATAAAGGAAAGCGCTTCTTAGCGGATAGAATGCTTCGCAAAGGAGGACGACCCTATATGAATCGATTAATGAAGAAAGAACTGCTCGATGGCATCGATGGAGAAGACAGTGTCGATAGTGCGGAATTGGAGCACAGCCTGAAGGAAGTATGGCAGGTAAACCGCTATTTGGGCGGCAATCCGGCGTTGTTCGTTCATCTGAAGAGACTGATCAGAGAGGCGGAGCCCGATCGCCCGATTCGCATACTTGATGTCGCGACGGGGCTTGCGGATATTCCGCTCGCGATCGTCAGATGGGCCGAAAGCCGCCAGCTGCACATTACGGTAACGGGCATCGACATCCACCCGCGAATTGTTCAGCTTGCCGCCGATCGAACGAAAGAGGCGCGTGCCATTCGTATTGATACCGGCGATGGAAGGCAGCTCCCGTATGAGGACGGCAGCTTCGATATCGTCTTCAGCAACCTCGCCTTGCATCATATGGACGAGGACGGAGCGGTCCGGATGCTGCAGGAGATGAGAAGAGTGGCCCGAATCGGCTGGATCGTGACCGATTTGCAGCGGCATCCTGCCGCATACGGAGCGGCGAAGCTGCTTGCGCGATTCGTCTGGCGGAGTCCGGTTACCCGGCATGACGGCCCATTGTCCGTCTTGCGTTCATTTACCGCGAAGGAAGCCGGCGAGCTGCTTGCGCGTGCAGGTTTACAGGCGGAGGTGCGCAAACATTTTCCATTCCGATTGGCGATGATCGGACGTGCTTGAGGCAGATATTGCGATTGTCGGATCCGGTCCAGCCGGAAGCATGCTGTCGCTGCTGCTGGCAAAGCTTGGGATAAAGGTCGTGATGCTTGAGGCGTCCGTTCACCCTCGGCGCAAGCCATGCGGCGAAGCGCTCAATCCGGGTGCGATGCAGCTGCTGCAGCGGGTGGGGCTGGGTCTTATGGACGGAATCAGCTGCCGGTCCGAGCCGATCCACGGCTGGCGGCTTCATTATGGAAAGACGATACTTGAAGCCCAATATCCGAACCGGACGGCGGGAGTTGCGTGCCCAAGGTCGCTGCTGGACGACTGGCTGGTTCGCGAAGCCGTCAAGGCAGGTGCGAGAATCGAGGAAGGCGCGCGCGTGAAAGGGCTGCTTTACGATAATGGGAAAATAGGCGGAGTCTATGGACGCACAATCACCGGTTCGGAATTTTCGGCAGCTTCCCGCTTCGTCGTCGGTGCGGACGGTTTAGGTTCCGTCGTAGCACGGGCAGCAGGCTTGAACCGGTTTGGCAAGCTTCGCAAAGCCGCCTTCACGGTCCATGTCTCGGGGGTGGAGCATCTGGAGCCGATCATAGAGCTGCACCTGCAGCCCGATTTGGTTGTCGGGCTCGCGCCGGTCGGGGAAGGATTGGCCAATATGACCATCGGGACGTCCGGGTCGCGAGCAGGCCTCGCGTCCGGACGCAAATCCGAGTTTGTCCGTGAGGCGATACAGCAGCTGCCGAGATTGGCAAGCCGGATGGGGAAGATAAGCTTCGAGGATGATCTGATCGCATGCGGACCATTCGATCGGCCGAATGCGCCTGCGGCAGGCAGCGGAGTACTGCTCGTCGGCGACGCAGCGGGCTATTATGATCCGCTGACCGGTCAAGGCATCTACCGTGCCCTGCGGATGGCGGAGCTGGCTGCTCCCCTTCTGCTGGAAGCGCTCTGCAGAAATTCGGAGCTCCCCTTGTATGCGTATGACAGACTGTTGAAGCAGGAATTCGCCAGGGGCACGAGGCTCCAGCGCTTCATCCAGTACGGCACGGGACATCCGCTGCTGTTTCATAGCGCATTGCGCTGCATATCCGTGAATCAAGGCTTAAGGTCGAAATTGGCGGCTGTCATAGGCGATTGCTGATCGAGATGCAACACACGGACGGCAGAAGATAACTTCAGAACCGATTGAAGAAAGGAGTAGTTGACGAAATGCGTACTTATAATGAAATCGACTTGCAATGTTCGCCGGAAGACGCCTTCCGTTTCGCCCGAATGGTCGACCGGTGGCCGCAGCATCTGCAGCACTACCGAAAGGTGCGCTTCATTGAAGGAAATAGCGGCGAAGGCGGTCTTGTCGAGATGGCGGCTTACCGACGCTTCGACAAAGTGAGCTGGCCGGTATGGTGGATGAGCGAGATGGAGGTCGATGCGCAATTATTACGGATCCGCTATCGGCATGTAAAGGGGATTACCCGCGGCATGCAGGTCGAATGGAAGCTTGAGCCTGCTTCTTCCGGTATGACGAAGGTCAGCATCGTTCATGAATGGGAGCAGCCGCAGGTCGGACGGATTGTTGCGGCGCGGGTGATCGGTCCTGTATTCGTTCACTTTATTGCCGATCAAACCTTGCAGGGGCTAAAGCAAGCTGCGGAACGACAGAGGGAGGCGGCGGCTTATGGGTGACCGGAGAGCGGTCGTGACGGGTATCGGCTGTGTGACGCCGATCGGAACAGGGGTACAGGCCATGTGGGACGGAGTCAAGAAAAGCGAGAGCGCCGTGCGCAGCATCGACCGTTTCACAGCCGAGGGGCTCCGCAGCCGGATTGCCGCACAAGTAACGGATTTCGATCCCATCCAATACATGGACAAGAAGCGTGCGCATCGGATGGACAGGTACTCGCAGCTATCCGTGGCGGCCGGTTCACTGGCTCTGGAGCATGCCGGCATCCGTCCCGAGAATGCGGAGCAAGAACGCGTCGGCATCTTTATGGGCAGCGCGCTGGGCGGTATCGCATTCGCCGAAGAGCAGTGCGGACAATATTATACCGGCGGGTACCGGTCGGTTTCGCCTACCTTGGGCTTCTCGGTATTCGGAGGGGCGGCTTCCTGCAACATGGCGATGGCCTTCGGTTTCAACGGACCGAATGAGACCAATTCGATGTCCTGCGCTTCGGGCGCGGTTGCGATCGGCCGCGCGCTTCAATCCATCCGCAGGGGCGAAGCCGATTTTATTCTGGCAGGAGGCGCGGAGGCGCCGCTGTCGCCGCTCTCCTTCGGCGCGTTCGACATGCTGCGCGCCATGTCGACGCGCAATGAAGCGCCTGGGCGGGCAAGCCGGCCATTCGACCGCAACCGTGACGGCTTCGTGATGGGTGAAGGCGCCGCCGTGCTCGTCATCGAGGACGAAGCGCATGCCAAGGCGAGAGGAGCAACGATTCTTGCGGAGGTTGGAGGCTTCAGCGTGAGCAATGATGCTCACCATATGAGCGCGCCGCTCCCCTGCGGCTCCCAGGCGTCGAGAGCGCTGCGGCAAGCGCTGGCGGATGCGGATATGTCGCCGGATGATGTCGGATACATTAACGCTCATGGCTCGTCGACGCTGCTGAACGATGTGACGGAGTCGCTGGTCATCCGCAGCGTGTTCGGCAGCCGTCCGGTCGCCGTCAGCGGGACGAAAGGGCTGTATGGCCATCCGCTCGGCGCCTCGGGTGCGATTGAAGCGGCGATAACTTGCATGTCGTTAAGTGACGGCTGGCTTCCTCCGACGACGAATTTGGAAGACCCGGATCCGCAAGCGCAGCTGGATCTGATCACGGGCGATGGGCGTTCCGTTCAAGCGGACGCGGCGCTGTCCAATTCCTACGGCTTCGGCGGCATTAACGCCACGCTAGTTTTTCGGCGAGTGTAACTCCCGCCATGCAGACCAACATCGTGAATAATGCTTACAAGAAGGACGTTCATCCCTGTTTGGAATGAACGTCCTTTCTATTTCCTGCATAGGCTGTAGTATTCCTATCAAGTGGAAAGTAGAGGTTATGTACATGCTCAGGAGACGATGGTTGGCGGCTGCGTTGGCGGCTGTGATGCTGGCTGTCTTGGCAGCAGGCTGCGGAGGCGGGGGAAACAAGGATACCGTTAAGGTGCGGATTGGCGAAGTGACGCGATCACTTTTCTACGCCCCGCAATATGTGGCGATAGCCAAAGACATGTTCAAGAAGGAAGGCCTGGAGGTGGAGCTGACCACGACGGCCGGAGGCGACAAGACAATGACGGCTTTGCTGTCCGGCGGGATCGATGTGGCTCTGGTCGGGTCGGAGACATCGATTTATGTCTATCAGCAGGGCTCGGATGATCCAATCATTAATTTTGCCCAGCTTACGCAAACCGACGGCACGTTCCTCGTATCCCGGGAAGAGATTGGGGATTTCGACTGGAACAGCTTGAAAGGGAAAGTGTTCCTGGGACAGAGAAAGGGCGGAATGCCGCAGATGGCCGGCGAATTTACGCTCAAGAAGTATGGAATCGATCCGCAGAAGGATTTGACGCTCATCCAGAACGTCGAGTTCGCCAACATACCGGCCGCCTTCGCCTCGGGTACGGGTGAATATGTCCAGCTGTTCGAGCCGCAGGCTTCCATTATGGAGAAGGAAGGCAAGGGGCATGTCATCGCCTCGTTCGGAACAGAGAGCGGCAAGCTGCCTTATACGGTATTCATGGCCAAGGAAAGCTACATCGACAAGAATAAAGATACGGTTCAAAAATTTACGAACGCCGTATTCGCTGCCCAGAAGTGGGTTCAAGATCACAGCGCAGAAGAAATCGCCGACGTCGTCCTTCCCTTCTTCCCGGATGCGGAGCGCGACATTGTCGTCAAGGTCATCGACCGCTACAAGCAGCAGGGGTCGTACGCAACCGATCCAATCGTGGATGAAGCGGAGTGGAATAATCTGCAGGATGTTATGGAGTCGGCCGGGGAACTGAAGACAAGAGCCGAGCACGGGAAGCTGGTTAATAACACCTTTGCGGAAAAGGTGCTGAAGTAACGAATTTCTAGCTGTGGGAAGGAGGAGCTAAGGTGGAGCCGCTGTTAGAGCTGGTGGGAGTTTCCCATGTTTATGTGGGCGATCAAGGCGCCAATCTGGCGGTCGAAGGACTTGACCTGTCTGTCGGCCGCGGTCAATTCGTCAGTCTGGTCGGACCCAGCGGCTGCGGCAAAACGACAGTGCTCAGCCTTCTGGCCGGCTTGCTCTTGCCGTCGAAGGGTGAAGTACGGATCGGCGGGGAATCTATCAGAAAACCATCGGCGAAAGTCGGCTACATGCTGCAGCAGGACTATCTGTTCCCCTGGCGCAGTATCTTGGACAACGCGGCCATCGGTCTGGAGCTCGGCGGCAGGAAAACGGCGGAGGGGATCGCTTTCGTGCGCTCGCTGCTCCATGAACTAGGGCTTGACGCAGCCGAGAACCGCATGCCGTTTGAGCTGTCCGGCGGCATGAGGCAGCGGGTCGCACTGGCCCGCACCCTCGCGACGGAACCGGACGTCCTGCTGCTTGACGAGCCGTTCTCTTCCTTGGATATGCAAATCAAGCTCCAGCTGGAGGATCTCGTATGGCAAACGCTGCGCAGCCGGGGGAAGACGGCCGTGCTGGTTACGCATGATTTGGCCGAGGCGGCAGCGATGAGCGACAGCGTTATCGTTCTCGCCCGCAATCCGGGCCGGATTCTGACCCGCTTCGATATGCCGGAGGCGATGAGAGCGGCACTGCCGACCGAAGCCAGGAGGCATCCATCGTTTCAGCATATGTACGATCAAATATGGGAGACGCTCGAGTCCGGTCGAGAGAAAGGGGAGGAGACGGGTGATGAGGATGAAGTCTAACGACGATCATGACAATGGAAAACCGGCAGACAGACCCGTCGCAGAGCATTTGCTGCAAGCATCGGATTCTTCCGACCCGGATCGGGCCAGGATCTTCATCTCCAATGCGGATTGGATGTCGTCGCTCTATCGCCATCATCAGGCCAGATCCCGTCGTACGGCATGGGCCGTCCGGCTGACGCAAGGCTTGCTGTTGATCCTCTTCTTCGGTCTATGGGAGGCTGCCGGACGAAATAGGTGGATCGACGTCTTATTGTTCAGCTATCCCAGCAAGCTGATCGATCAGCTGTGGGGTTCGCTGCTGGATGGATCCTTGCTGCCTCATACGGGCGTTACCGTGATGGAAACAGCGGTCGGCTTCGTGCTCGGTACGCTGTTGGGCACGGCATTCGCTGCACTGCTCTGGTGGTTCCCCTTCGTATCGCGCGTATTGGACCCGTATCTCGTCGTACTGAACAGTATGCCGAAGGTCGCCTTGGGTCCGCTGTTCATCGTCGGCTTCGGACCCGGGCTTATGGCGATTGTCGCCACGACCTTGTCCGTAACGGTCATCATCACCACACTTTCGATCTATAACCGGTTCCGCGAAGTCGATGC
The DNA here is from genome assembly GCF_024734895.1 of Paenibacillus spongiae. Taxonomy (NCBI): domain Bacteria; kingdom Bacillati; phylum Bacillota; class Bacilli; order Caryophanales; family Paenibacillaceae; genus Paenibacillus; species Paenibacillus spongiae. Next base: position 4,386,041 of record NZ_CP091430.1, on the reverse strand, counting down.
CGGCTACATCAAGGTTGTCCGTTTGTTTGGCGGAACCCGCTGGCAGACGTTCCGTCACGTCATTTTGCCGGATTCGTTCGAAACGATCGTATCGACCTTGAAAGTCAACGTCGGGCTTGCATGGGTCGGCGTCATTGTCGGCGAATTTTTGACATCGAAATCGGGTTTGGGGTACCTCATCATATATGGCTTCCAAGTATTCAACTTTACGATCGTATTGTCGAGCCTGCTCGTGATCGCTGTCGTGGCTACGGTCATGTACCAGATCGTTGCGGCGCTGGAGCGCCGGTTGACTCGCAGACGGCCGGAACGGTAGGATAGAGGGAAAACCGAATGTCCGCGCGAGGGTCCGGGGAAAGGTAACCTGACAATGGGAATACGTGTCGTCAAAACGGCGCTGGCCGCGCTAGCCGCGCTTTATACCGCTACTTATATGGGCTTGGAGCCGCCACTGTCAGCCGGGCTGCTTGCTATTCTCGGCGTTGAAGTCACGCGGATGAAAGGGATCAAGAGCGCCTTGGCCCGCTTCGCAGCTTCCGTGCTGGGGCTTTTTTTTGCCTCGATCCTATTTGCCCTCTTCGGCTTTCATCTATGGACCGTATCCTTGTTTATTCTGATCGCGTTCCCGCTGCTGTCCCGCGTCTATTTGAAGGATGGCATCGTTACAAGCGCGGTTATCGTTTTTCATATTTATGCGAAGGGCGAAGTTACCGCCGCATTGATCGGCAATGAAATTATGCTGCTGCTGACAGGCCTGGGCTGGGCAACGGTCATTAATCTGCTCTATATGCCGAAGGAAGACAAGCGGCTCGACGAGCTGAGGCATCTGACCGAGCAGAAGTTTGGCGAGATGTTCGAACAAATGGCGAAGACGCTTCGCAATCCGGCGCTTGTATGGAACGGGGAAGAGCTGCTTGAAGCGGGCGATGCGATTGAAGAAGGACTCCGCCGGGCGGATGTGAAGATGGAGAACCGGCTGTGGGGTCAAGATATGAGCACGCTTAGGTATTGGCAGACTTATTTTGAAATGCGCCGCCAACAGATGGATTCCATCCAACTGATGCTTGTTCAGCTATCCTTCGTCTACGAGAAGCTTCCGCATGGGGAGCTCGTTGCCGAGTTATTCGATCATCTGGCCCATGATGTGAAATCCGATGTCTACGAAGGGAATGTGGAACGGAGCTTAAGCGAGCTGGAGGCGCGCTTCCGCGGCATGGATCTCCCCGCCACCCGTGAGGAGTTCGAAATTCGTGCCGCTCTCCTGCATGTCATGCAGGAGCTGGATCGCTGTCTGGCGATCGCCAAGCGGTGGAAAAAGCATAAAACACGCCAAACTGTCATGATCCATGAACAATCCTTGTAAAATGCAGACTTTATATCCTTGAATGTCGTCTTTATAAGCGCAGCTTAATAATGGAGATCAAAAATTATGGTATCGCAAAAATGACCGAGGACAGAAAGCTCTCTTCCGAGAGAGCTTTTTTATTATGTGCGACGATCTCTTGCTTAAGTGAATACGGAGGAATGGCGAGGTTTCTTATGTTCAGCTTTCGGAAGTTCAAACAAATTGATGTCGTTATTATTCTAATCGTAGCTTGTTTAATCGGGATCGGCACAGTAGCGATATATAGTGCTGCCGCAGGTACAAAGTACGAGGGACTGCATAGCAGCAACATGATATTGGCAAGCGTACTGTTTGTTCCGCTTTTAATGCTAAGTGTTATCGATTACCGGATAATCGTTGATAAGCTCGCTTATCTGCTATATGGATTAGGTGTTCTAACGCTTGTACTTGTCATGTTTAAGGGGACGGATATTAATGGAGCCGAACGGTGGCTGGAAATCGGAAGCGTACAAATACAACCGTCCGAGCTTGCAAAATTATCGACGATCATATTAGCCGCACATTTGCTGCACAAGCGTAACGGCAAGAAGCTTCGGATCATTCAAGACATTGTACCGATATGCCTTGTATTCCTGATTCCTGTTCTATTTATTCTGAAGCAGCCTGACCTGGGGACATCGATAGTCTTTGTTGGCATGATGATCGGCATGATCTGGATGGGAAACATTCGAGCCGCCCATATGCTCATCGCCCTGTTAATCGGCGCGTTGACGATCGGCTCGGTAATCTGCATGTATTATTCGGATAAGGATACCTTGTCCAAGGTTGTGAAACCGCATCAGATCGCCAGAATCCAAACCTTCCTCGATCCTGCAAGCGATCCGGATAAGGCATGGCATGTCGTCAATTCGAAGAATGCCATAGGAAGCGGTATTATGCAGGGGAAAGGCTTTATGAATGGTTTCTATATCCAGAACGGCTTTATACCTTATGCATACTCCGATTCCATCTATGTCGTGATCGGGGAAGAGTTCGGCTTCTTGGGCTCCGCCGTGCTGCTGCTGCTCTATTTTGGCCTCATCTATCGTATGGTTCTTATTTCAGTAGAAAGCAAGCATTTGTCAGGCCCCTATATGATTGTCGGCATTATTTGCATGTTTGTGCTCCAGGCGTTCGAGAATATCGGCATGCACATCGGTTTGCTTCCTCTTACGGGGATAGCGCTTCCGTTCATCAGTTACGGCGGTAGTTCTTTACTGACGAATATGATCGCAATCGGCCTTGTGTTAAGTGTAAAAACACATCCAAACAAGCTGGTTCGGCTGTAGACCGCGGTACAATCCCTGCAGCCGCAGCCAATTTCAGCAATAGGATCGAATCATGGAACGCCCGCCTCGCATTCTTGAGGGGGTGTTTTTCCTGTTGGGCGATAGATTAAAGCGGGCGTTATCTCAACTCTAGTAGACAAACATACAAGCGTATCGAATCTATCGTGCATATGAAGTAGAATGCGCCTCATATGTACGACAATGACGAACACCCACCCCAAGCGCGGGCACGGGTATAGCAAAGGATGCAGCTTGTATGCGCTTCCTATCGGCAACAATGACATTTTGGCATAAATCGAAGCAGCCGTCCGGCCGGCGGACGTTTCGTCGAATGCAGCATAAAAACGAGCAGGAAGGAGTTGTTAATATGGAAACGACAGCAACCCGTATTTACTTGGGCCCTACAATAGTGGACCAGGGTCTGTCTAAGTACACGCTATACATGGAAGGGATTCCGGAAGATCTGCAGCAATTGTACAACGAATCGACCGATATCCAATTGTTGATCGTTGGACTTTCCGAGATTTCATTGACAGAAACAGCGATACGGACACCAGGGACGACGCATAATGCCGCATATAGGCGGCTTCTGCAGCTTGCGTCAATCGGGACGGCGCTTCCGCCCTGTGAAGGCAGTGGCTGTAATGTTCCAGGAGCGCAAGGTGCGGCTGGTGCGAAGGGGGACAAAGGAGACAAAGGGGATAAGGGTGATAAAGGGGATCCCGGGTCAGATGGCGCAATTACGTATATCGGGGAAATTAACGATGTGGAGATCGCTAATTTGTCTGACGGCGATGCGTTAATTAATGAAAGTGGAATCTGGAAGAATAAGGCTCTTATAGCGTCTTCTTCGAGCGCATACGTTGTTGAGCTTTCGCGTTGGGGTATAACAGCCGGAATGCCGGTACCGCCTTACGTTACCGCTGATTATTACAGGGCAATGGCAAACGTGATCGGACTTCAGAATGCTTTGAATTGGGCGCGGACAGAAGGCTACACCGAGGTAGTCATGCCTGTCGATGTATATCCGTTATGTTACCCCACCACGATTATGATACCGAGCTATATGACATTTAACGCGAATGGCGCCGTGTTTGATGTCATCTATGATTCGGATAACAAATCGCCATTCGATACGCGGGTAACCACCGACTACTACAACTTTGGCGGCATAAGCTTCTCATTCCGCAATTGCAAACATGCTCATATCGTTAACCTGAAGCTAATTGGCTGCCGTTTGAAGAGGAGCTTTGCCAGCCCGAATGAACGCGCTTATGAACAATCTTACGGCGTAATGTTCACGAAGGGGGCCCAGTTCTGCTCGCTTCGCAACTCGGATATCGGTCATTACATGGGCGATGGCGTTACGATTATTAACTCGACGGAAAACTCGTACGTTGAATTCGCTCAAGGTCTCACCCTGCAGAACCTTGATTACGCGACTGGTTTGCCCATTGCTTCTACGAATACGTTGATTTCGAAGCATCTGCCGCTTCCTGCTGTTGTCCCGGACAATACGATCATGGTAACCGGCACAGGGTATACCCGTCAGTTGAATACGAATTCTAAAGAGATGGATATCTTCTTCTACACATCTACAGACCAATACATTGGCGCGGCTCGCAACAAACGCATTTACACGCCGATCTCTGTCCCGATCAACGCCAGGAAGTATCGCATCAAGTATTACGAGGAGACGGATGTGAATAAAGTATTCGACATCTGCATCAACTTCGGCGCTCCTACGAATCATTGTTCGATTGAATATAACGATATCCATGATTCGCATCGTGGAGGGATTACCGGCGGCGGATCCTATAATGTGATTGCCAATAATGTAATACGGGACAATGGCAAATCCAACTACACGTTTCTCGACGGGCGGCCCGGATTCAACGATCCGACAGCCTATGGAATTAATCAAGAAGATGCATACGGGGATCGTTGCATTATCCGCGATAACCTCATCTATGGAAGCAATCAAGGAATCCTGGTCGGATGCTATTCCATCGAGATTACAGGCAATCACGTGTACAACGTTCCGGTAATGGGCATAAATTTGTACACCATGTTCAATGCACGTGTGCAGGGTAATTTCTTGTACAAGTGCGGGTTGGCGCTAGGGCTCATGACTTCGCGCTTCAAGAATGCAACCGTGGTAATAGAGGACAATGTAGTGATCGGAGGGACGAGCGGATTCACGGTATCTTCGCCTGACGGGTATTCCGCGATCCTGCAGAACAACACCTTTATTGATGTATCGAATATCACTATTCCGGACAATGAGAACTACCTCTTCATAAAGAATCAAATCCGCTACACGAGCTATTATTCGGCAGTTATGCCTACACTGACTTTCAATAGGATCCGGGATTGCATCTTTTGGTCGGATAACACGGCACAGTTTCAGGTCAACTTTAAAGTTTATGAGATCAAGGATTGTGTCTTTACCAATTTCAGCGCACGACTCTCGGGCCGCAACGGGGTTATGAAGAGCGAGGACGTGCTGGTCGCTTCCTGTGTCTTCAATAATTGCTTGATGACCAACTATACCGTTAATGCGATCAAGGGGCATACGGTTACGATTCAAGATTCTGTCCTTATCGATACGAGAACGATGACGATCATCACCAATCAGCCATTAGAAACAGCTGTCATGCGTGTCGTGAATTGCGAGATCGTCTCGATTACGCTCGACCATTTGGTGAGAAATGAGTCCAACACGGTCAATAACGTTACGATATTGGAAAGATGCAAAATCACGATCAACAATTCAACCTTCATCCGGCTTGCATTTTCCAACATAACGGTCAATCCCAACCTGTGGTCAATCATTGTCCGCCAATGTCAGCTCCGCTACACGGGCAGCATTCCTTTAACGATAGGCTATTACAACTCGAAGAATCCGATATTGAAGCTTGTCATGGCAGACAATACAGTGACGAATATAGCGTTTCCCGCTCCTGACCTAGATAAGTTTATTGGTTACGATGATTCGTATAAATACAAACAGACGGCTGCTCTTGCAGCGGACGGCGCCTTCTTCTCAGCCACGATCTCGCATAATTTGAATACGTTGGAGCCCTATGTATTGGTAACGTCAGGTACTGCGATTCTTCAGCCTATAGTCAATATTATGAGTGCGAATACGGTTAAGGTTACACATGCAGCAGCGGCAACGGTTAACGTGACGGTTGTGAAGCTGCGGTAAGCGGAGATCCAAGGCATAAAGGTTCAGGGCTTTGTGCAAAAGGAAGCAGAAAATAAAAGCACCGCGCGTTAGAATGAACCTCACGCAAGTGCGTCATAGGTCTATCGCGAGTGCCGTGCCTAATGAGCGGCACTCTTTTTATCGGGGCGGATCATGCTTGCATTCTTCCTGCGAACATTCGCTTTCATAGCTCTCGAAAGCGGCTGTAATAGCGGGAAAACCAGCAAATCCAACGTGCGCGGAACAATATATATTTGTTCATCTTAGATTAATCAACAAATGCCTATGTCCTGCATACACTTTAATTGAATGATTGTATGGAGGAGGTTAAATCGATGACTATTGCAGATAAACAGCTTCAACGTAGAGAGATTATAACGAAAGCTGTCTGCGGCAAAGGTCGTAAGTTTTCCACAGTAACCCACACAGTTACGCCGCCTCACCATCCCACCAGCATCTTGGGCGCATGGATCATAAACCACCAATATGAAGCGGTCCGTTCTGGCGATGGAGTTGAAGTAATCGGTACTTACGATATCAACATTTGGTATTCTTACAACAAAAACTCGCAAACCGACGTAGCAAAAGAAACGCTCTCTTACGTCGAGCATGTGCCGCTTTCTTACATCGATCCGAAGCACCGGTCTTCGACGGAAGAAGTGTCGGCCGAGTCGACGCAAGAGCCGAATTGTATCGAAGCGAATATTTCTTCGAGCGGATCGAGTGTCGTCATTCGGGTAGAGCGCGAATTCGCGGTGGAAATGATTGCTGAGACGAAGGTATGCGTCGCCGTATTTCCTGGCGGTATCGATGATCTGGACGGTAAGGACATCGACTACGGCGACGGTGATTTTGAAGATTTGGATCCGGATTTGCTCGACGACGATCTGTAAAATCAAGGGCTACAGTCAGCGTACAGTATCGTATGCGGGATCAGTGCGGAATTCGAGGGCGGGAGCCCTCTTTTTTTTCGAAAAATTCATGCATGCGTCCGGGCAGGCTTGCCGGACGGCAATCGGATGTTTCATCGACCGATGTCTCCATGACGGCAATGCACGCAGTTGGCGGGGAAATCCATAATGGCGGTGAGGGCAATGGGCGGAACGGTCTGGGTATGGGGTGCGGATAGGGGGATAGGAGCCCCGAACCCTCTCGCATGGGTAGACGGAATTCCGTCGCTGGAGGATGCGGTTGTCGTGTGGGGACCGGTCCCTCTGCCGCAGGGTTGGCGCGATCACGGAGAGCCTCTGCTGCTTAACGGAGGCGCAATCGGATTTGCTGACATGGAGCAGGCTGTGCTCCGTTACCGGCTGCGGCGCGCAGGTGTGACAATGTCGGATGGGGAACAGGGGGCCGGTTCAAGGTCTGTAAGACAAGTACAAACGCGAAGCTGGAGCAGCCGCAGACGACTGATCGTGCGTATATTTCAACTTGAACCGGTCAGTATCGAACTTCTACCGTCCACCATCAACGGGAGTGGATTAAGTTCCGGCCGGGAGCTGCTGGAGGATGAACCTCTCTTCCGCCGTGCGGGTAGGCTCGCTGTCCGAGCTTTATACGCTGCAGGCTTGCATTGCGGGATTGTTGAAGCTGTCGTTCTGGCAGACGGCACATGTGCCGTAACCGCGGTCCGTCTGCCGGATGAAAGAGAATTGAGATCGGGTACCATATGGAACGTGGCGTTGAGGAGGTTTAGTGATGAGTGGCGGAAACGGAGAAAGACGATTTCCACTGATGAAGCAGCCGGTTCTGGGATTCTAATTGGTGCAGACCCGGAATTTCTGTTTGTTGCTGACACGGGGAAGGTCGTATCCGCTTCGCGTTATCTGGAAGGAGGACACGGAAGCGGCTGCGATGCGGTCGTCATCGGAGGACGCGTACGTTATCCCATTGCGGAGCTACGCCCCGCACCGGCAGCCTCGCCGGGCAGACTCGCGGCCAATATCCGCCAGCTGCTGCTCCATACCTCGTCTCGCGTAACCGATCCCTCGCTTCGATGGCTGGCCGGTGGGATGCCAGTGAAGGGATTCGCCCTCGGCGGTCACATCCATGTGAGCGGAGTTCCGTTCACGACTCGACTCCTGCATCAGCTGGACAGCTATGTCGCATTCCCGCTCTCGCTGGCGGAATCGGCGAATGATCGTTTGCGCCGCCCTCGCTACGGCGCACTTGGCGATTTTCGCAAGCAGCCTCATGGGGGATTCGAGTACCGTACCTTGCCAAGCTGGCTCGTATCTCCCATGGCGACGAAAGCTGCACTCGCGCTAACTTTGTTGTGCGCGTTAGAAACGGAGACTCTCGATTATCTTCCTTCACTCGAGGAACCATTCGTGGAGGCTTATTATGCAGGCGACCGGACGAAGCTGAGCGCTTGCATCGACCCGCTCGTACAGGCCATGAGCGCTACCTCCTCATGGCGGGACCTCCGTTCGTGGGTCGAACCCTACTTGAACGCGATCGCCCGCGGCGATCAATGGGATGAGCGGGCAGACATCCGCATCAAGTGGCGCATACCACCTTATGATTGAAGCGCTAACGCGGGTATGCGATATGTGGGCGGCTGTAACGCCCAAAAAAGGTCTAACAGCGACCGGATCGGCATGCCTGGTCAGCTGTAAGACCCCAAAAAGGTGTTACACCCACGGGAGCGGTTACCGGTCCCAGAGCTTCATACCGTATGTCTCAACACCAGCCAATCCGGATCTATGATACCGTCTAACGCATCTCCAACCCATGCTTAATGCAATAGCTTATCCGCGGAACGAGCCCCCAAGCACTCCATCCAGCCAAATTGATACCTCATCACTAAACGACGTCTCCCTCCATGCTTAGACGCGCCTCTCATATGTTTCTTACTATGCAGCCTTATGGATGACCGCCAGCTCCCGTACACTTCTGATAATCAGCTTCAGGATAATGGAAACGTACAATGATTATTTTTCCAATGTGGGGGTGTCTGATGTTCCTGCAACTCGCCAGTATTTTCTGCTATAATGAAATTCTGGTGTTTAGACGGATTCGTACGTTAATTTGAAGTAGGAGGGGCGGCATGGCAGCATATACCCCGATGATACAGCAGTATCTTGCCATAAAGGAAGAAGCGAAGGACGCTTTTCTGTTCTTTCGGTTGGGCGATTTTTATGAAATGTTTTTCGATGATGCGATTCTCGCATCGCGCGAGCTCGAAATTACTTTAACCGGCCGTGAAGGCGGCGGAGAATCCCGCATCCCGATGTGCGGCATCCCGTATCATGCGGCGGAAGGATATATTTCACGATTGATCGATAAAGGCTACAAGGTTGCCATATGCGAGCAGGTAGAGGATCCGGCAGCTGCCAAAGGCGTCGTACGCCGCGAAATTATTCGCGTCGTCACGCCAGGCACGGTGATGGAAACCAAGTCCGTGTCGGACAAGGCAAACAACTTTATTGTCGCTGTCGCCGGCGGTAACGGAGTATTCGGTCTTGCAGCTTGCGATTTGACCACAGGGGAGCTCTATGTAACCTCCTTCACCCGGGCTATCGATGTGCTGTCCGACGAGATCAACGTCTATCATCCGGCGGAGATCGTTGGCGACGATGACGTGCTCGAGCTCATTAAGCCGCTGGCCGCAGCTTGGAATCGACCGGTTCTGTTCACGGCGCGCACACCTATGGATGCCGGTAAGCTGGCCCAGCAATTCGAGGAGCAGCAGTTAAAGCCGCTTGACCCCATTCGCGAGCGGGCAGTCAGTCTACTGACCGGGTATCTGGATGAAACGCAGAAACGTTCGCTAAGCCATGTGAGGCAAATCCGTACATACGAGCCTAACCAATACATGATTCTCGATCCGTTCACGCGGCGAAATTTGGAGTTAACCGAGACGGTACGCGACCGGAGCAAGAAAGGCTCGCTCTTATGGCTTCTCGACCGGACAAAAACGTCCATGGGCGCCCGTCAGCTGAGGCGTTGGATCGATAAGCCGCTATTGGCCAAGTCGCCGATTGACGAACGGCTGGAGGCCGTGGACAAGCTGTATCGCGATTTGATATTGCGCGATGAGCTTCGTAATGAGCTGGCGGAGATTTACGACCTGGAACGGTTGGTCGGACGCGTGGCGTTCGGCACGGCTAACGGCCGCGATATGAATGCGCTGAAGACATCGCTGCAGCATATTCCGGCTTTAGCTTCGCTTTGCGAAGGCTCGAATTCCACCACGCTGCGGGCACTGGTCGAAGGCGTCGATGATTGCTCCGACATCGCCGATAAGATTGAAACGGTTATTGTCGAAGAGCCGCCCGTGTCCGTCCGCGAAGGCGGGCTGATCAAGCCGGGCTACGACGAATATCTGGACCAGCTGCGCGAAGCAAGCGTCAGCGGCAAGAAGTGGCTGGCCGATCTGGAACGTCAGGAACGCGAGGCAACGGGGATCAAGTCGCTCAAGATCGGTTACAACAAAGTGTTCGGTTATTACTTGGAAGTATCCAAAGCGAATTTACATATGCTTCCCGAAGGGCGGTATGAACGCAAACAGACGCTGGCCAATGCCGAGCGTTACGTAACGCCGGAGCTCAAGGAGAAGGAACGGCTTATTCTTGAAGCGGAAGAAAAAATGGTCGATCTGGAATACGCGCGTTTCGTCGAGCTGAGAGATCATCTGTCCGCGCATCTTCACCGCTTGCAGAAGCTGGCGGAGACCGTTGCTACGCTCGATGTTTACCAGTCTCTGGCCGCAGTCAGCGCGGAGCAGCGTTTCGTGAAGCCCGAGGTCACGGCTTCCTACGACTTCATCGTCGACGAAGGGCGCCATCCGGTTGTCGAAGCCGTATTGGAAGGAGCTCCCTTCATAGCGAACAGCACATCGCTGACGCGCGATGAATACTCGATGCTGCTCATTACCGGGCCGAATATGGCCGGCAAGAGTACGTATATGAGGCAGGTGGCGCTCATTTGCATCCTTGCTCAGATCGGCTGCTTCGTTCCGGCGAAGAAGGCTGTCGTGCCGTTAATCGACCGCATCTTTACGCGAATCGGAGCCGCAGACGACCTGATAGGCGGCCAGAGCACCTTCATGGTCGAGATGAAGGACATTCAGACCATGACGGAGAAAGCAACCAGCCAGAGCCTCGTCATCATCGACGAGCTGGGGCGCGGTACTTCTACAGCCGAAGGGATGGCGATCGCACAGGCGGTTATTGAATTCGTCCATCACGATGTGGGCTGCAAGGCGCTTGTCTCGACGCATTTTCACGAGCTTGCTCATCTGGAGGAGACGCTCCCTTCGCTAGCCAACGCCTGCATGGCCGTTCAGGAGACGGGGGACAATGTAACGTTCCTCCGCAAGCTGGTGCCGGGTGCAGCGGGGAGCAGTTATGGCATCTACTGCGCTCAGCTGGCCGGTTTGCCGCAGGGCATCATCAAGCGAGCCTATACGCTGCTGGAGACGCTTGAACAGCCGCAGAAGAGGCACACAAGCATGGACGCTGCCGCCAATGGCAGCGATTCTGCTCGCATCCCGGTGCCTATCGACGAAACCGCGCTTGCGGCGAAGGAAGCTTCGGCTGCCTATGAATCTAATGATAATACGATCCCAACATCTGATGCCTCGCCTCGCGACATGGAAGTCGTGCAGCTGTCGATCTTCGAAGATCCTCGGCCGGAACCGGCGAAGGTTCGCAAAGCAAGCCCGAAGGCCGAGATGCTTGCCGATCAGCTGAAGCGTCTCGATCTGTTTAATTTAACGCCCATGCAGGCAATGCAGTGGCTTAACGATATGAAGCTGAAGCTGCAAGACGACAAATAAGGATGAAATCATGGTCAGGGAGAGGAGGGCGCGCATATGGGGAAAATATCGGTATTGGACGAGCAGCTTGCCAATCAGATCGCAGCCGGCGAGGTCGTCGAGCGTCCTTCGTCGGTCGTCAAGGAGCTTGTCGAGAATGCGGTGGATGCCGGCGGCTCAACGATTGACATCACGATCGAGGAGGGCGGACTTACGCTCATTCGCGTCGTCGATAACGGATCGGGTATCGAGGATGACGATATGAAGCTGGCCTTCTTCCGCCATGCCACCAGTAAACTGAAATCGAGCAAAGATTTGTTCCGTATCGCAAGTCTCGGATTCCGCGGCGAAGCGCTGCCCAGTATCGCGGCGGTTGCCAAGGTAGAATGCATCTCATCGACGGAAACGTCGGGGCTTGGCAAACGTCTCGCAATCGAAGGCGGGACGATTACGGCATATGAGGAGGCAAATACCCCGCAAGGGACGGATATTACGGTGCGTGATCTGTTCTATAACACGCCGGCCAGACTGAAATATATGAAATCCATCCAGACCGAAATCGGCCATATAGCCGATTATGTCAACCGGCTGGCGCTTGCACACCCGGGGATAGCTTTTACGCTGAAGCATAACGGCAGTCTGCTGCTGCGGACGCTCGGGAGCGGAGAAAGACTGCAGACCTTCGCCGCAGTCTACGGTTCGAGTGCCGCCAAAGCCATGCTCCCGGTGGAAGGCGAGCATCCGGACTATGATTTGCGCGGCTACGTCTCGAAGCCGGAGCTGACAAGAGCCAATCGGAACGGAATCACGGTCATCGTCAATGGAAGGTACATTCGCAGCTTTATCGTGAATCAGGCTATCCTGCAAGCGTTCCATACGCTTCTTCCGATCAACCGGTTCCCGCTTGCGGTATTGGAGCTCGGCATGCATCCTTCCCTGTTGGATGTGAATGTCCATCCTTCCAAGATGGAGGTGCGCTTCAGCAAGGAGCCTGAGCTTCGCCAGTTCATCGAAGAGAGTATTGGCAAAGTCCTCGGTCGCCAGCGGCATATACCCGGCCCGGCTGCTCCAGCCGAACGCTCCAAGCCATTATATGTCCAGGATCAGATTTCATTTCACCGGCCGGAACCGGCTGATCTGACCGATTCAACGCAATCGTCATTACCGGCTGACCGCAGCCCGTTCCAGCGAGCCCAAAGTGAGGTCAGAGGCTGGACTAACGGAGGAATCTCAGGCGGCAGCAATCAGCAGTCTTGGCAAACCAACCGCCCAGCCATACCGAAGGACGCAGCGGAGAGACTTTACGCCCCTCCGTCCAATAGTGCCGCTGATCCTCAGATGCTTAGAGAAACGGCAGCTGGCGCCGCATTCACTGCAGACTGGCCGAGAGTTGAACGACAGTGGAATGACCTTTCACATGATAAGGCAGAAACGGATAACCCGCGAGTGACCGGAGCAGAGAATCCAGATTCAACAGCGGATTCCAAGCTTGAGGCGCCGATTCCGACATCCGATCCGGCTGAAGATATCGTTTCTTCCGATTTGGCCAGCAGCCATAATTCGCAGACGGAGAATCGCGCATCCGCATCCGCGTTCCCGGAGCTGTATTGGATAGGCCAGCTTCATGGTACCTATATTGTCGCTCAGAACGAAGAGGGTCTGTTCCTGATCGATCAGCATGCGGCCCATGAGCGTATCAATTATGAATACTTTCTAGAGAAATTCGGGCGACCCGTACAGGCGAGCCAGCAGCTGCTTGTTCCGCTCACGCTTGAATTCACCGCAACAGAAGCTTCCGCTCTCCGCAGCAGGCTTTCACTGCTGCAGGATGCAGGCGTTGAATTGGAGCCGTTCGGTGCGAATACGTTCCTCGTACGGGCTTATCCGGAATGGCTGCCAAGCGGTGACGAGCAGGCCGTTATCGAAGAAATGACCGAGTGGCTTCTTAGCGAGAAGGGCGCGGTAGATATTGGCAAGGTACGCGAGAAATCGGCGATCATGTGCGCATGCAAAGCATCGATCAAAGCGAACGACAGAATGACGCGCGAGGAAGGGGAAGGCCTTTTTCGAAGACTGGCAGCCTGCAAGCAGCCCTATACCTGTCCGCACGGAAGACCGATTGTCGTCACCATGACAACCTATCAGCTGGAGAAAATGTTTAAGCGGGTGATGTCATGATCGTTACGACAGCTCAGAAGCCCACTGATTCTCTCGCAATACATGCAAAGCAGCTTTCCGAGGAATTGGGCGGACGGCTTGTGGAGCGGAGACAGGAATCTCTAATCGGACTAAAGAAGCGTTATAAGGATAATTGTCTGTTGGTTGTCGATGGACAAGGACTGCGCTATTATAACGATTCGGAAGATCCGCTCTATTTTCACCCGAGCATGGCCTATGTTCGCGTCAAGAGGCTTCGCAGAGGCGAGCGCGACCCGCTAATCGACTTGACGGGCTGCGCGCCGGGAGACCGGATCGTCGACTGTACGGCCGGCCTCGGATCCGATTCGATCGTATTCTCTTATGCGGCAGGCGAGACAGGCCATGTCATTGCTCTTGAGAGCGAGCGCATCCTCTGCGCGGTAGTGAGAGAAGGATTGAAAACCTATGTGACCGATCACGAAGACGTGAACGAAGCGCTGCGGCGGATCGAAATGAAATGCGCGCATCACCGTCAGTGGCTGCAGCAGCAGCCGGATAATAGCGTCGACATCGTCTATTTCGACCCGATGTTCCGCCAGCCGATGCACGACTCGGCCTCCTTGCAGCCGCTGCGGAGCCTGGCCAACAAGGAGGCGCTCGATGCAGAGTCGGTATCGCATGCCGTCCGCATCGCGCGCAAATCCGTCGTGCTTAAGGAGCACCGGGACAGCGGCGAATTCGAACGCCTGGGCTTCGAGCGCAGGCATGTCAACAAAATAGCCTATGGAGTGATTACGTTAACATGAGCAACGAAACTGCGCCGCACACCAAGCCGAAGCTGCTCGTGCTTATCGGACCTACGGCCGTCGGCAAAACAAGGACTAGTCTGGATATCGCCAAAGCGTGGAATGCCGAGATTATTTCTGGTGATTCGATGCAAGTATACCGGGGTATGGATATCGGGACGGCCAAGATCAAGCCGGAAGAACGCGAAGGTATACCGCATCATCTTATTGATATATTGGAACCCGTGGAACCCTTCTCCGTCGCGGACTTTCAAGAGCGCTGTACGGCGCTGATCGCCGACATCACCAAGAGAGGTAAATTGCCGTTCATTGTAGGCGGAACGGGTCTGTATGTCGAATCGGTAGCGTACGGCTACGGGTTCGCTGACGTCGGCTCCGATGAAGCCTACCGGGAGGAAATGCAGCAGTTCGCTGACCGGTACGGCGCAGGGGCGCTGCACGACAAACTGAGAGCGATCGATCCCGACTCCGCCTGCCGGCTGCATATGAACGACCAGCGCCGGATTATCCGCGCATTAGAAATTTATCATTTGACCGGCGTAACGTTATCGGAGCAGCTGGAGGGACAGAAAAAAACATCGCCTTACGAACTTTGTATCGTTGGCCTGATGACGGACCGCAAGCTTCTGTATGAGCGGATCAACAGGCGCGTCGACGCCATGATCGAAGCCGGACTCGTCGCTGAAGTCCAGGGTCTGCTTGACCGGGGGGTTTCACCTGGTGCCATAGCCATGCAAGGTCTGGGGTACAAGGAGATTATTGCGTATCTGCAGGGGCTCTATACGCTGGAAGCCGCGGTAGAGCTGCTTAAACGAGATACACGGCGCTATGCCAAACGTCAGCTTTCATGGTTCCGCCACATGAAGGATATCGCATGGATTGACGTATCCGAAAATTTAGATGAGAATTTAAAGGTAATTCATGCTATAATAGCAGGAAAGTTTGGAGTCGATCTTGAATATACTTCTAACCAATCTTTTTTCGATGGGGGTAACGGCCAATGAACAAATCGATCAACATTCAGGATACGTTTCTGAACCAATTACGCAAAGACAGCGTCCCGGTTACCGTTTACTTAACGAACGGTTTTCAGATCCGCGGCGTCATTAAAGCATTCGACAATTTTACGATCGTGATCGACAGTGAAGGACGTCAGCAAATGGTGTACAAGCATGCCATTTCGACCTTTACCCCTCAGCGTAACGTCTCGCTTATGCAGCAGGAACCGAACAACCAATCGTAACGCGCAGAACCGCCGTTTGAAACTTTTTCGCTTCGTGTTACGTTTAATTGGATAGCGGCACGACAGAGCAACCCGCCCCCGTGCAGGGTTGTTCTTTACGTTTGGGACATATATGTTTCAAAAGCGCCGTTGCCATTTACTCTTATAGGGTATAAATAGAGACGAGAGAATAACTCGTCAACACGCAGGAGGGGAGTCGGCTATGGCTGATGGACCGCGTACCACCAAGAAGAAACCCGCAGGAAAAGGCAAGAAGAAAAAATGGAATGGGAAGAAAATGCTGGTCTGGCTGTTCTTTACCGCAGCCTTTGCCGTCGTGTGCGGCATCATCGGATATTTGCTCATTATTTTGAACGGAGAACGGATTTTAACGGAAAACCAAGATAAATTCGTCATGGAACAGGCGTCGACGATCTATGATGCGGAAGGCAAGGAAGTGACCAAGCTTGCCCGCATCAATCGTGAGCTTGTAGAGTTTAACGAGATTCCGGTGCTGATGAGGGACGCCTTCATCGCGACGGAGGACCGCCGCTTCGAAGAGCATGCCGGAATCGACCTGTGGTCGATCGGGCGGGCGCTTGTCAAGGATATTGTCGCCCGCAGCGCCGTAGAAGGCGGGAGTACGATCACGCAGCAGCTGGCCAAAAATTTATTCTTGTCGCATGATAAGACGTTCTTCCGCAAAGCGACGGAAGCGTCAATCGCGGTCGCGCTGGAGAATAAGTTTACGAAGGACGAGATTCTCACGATGTACTTGAACCGGATTTATTTCGGTAAAGGCGCCTACGGCGTTAAAGCCGCGGCGGAATATTATTTTGCCAAGCCGCTAGACAAGCTGGAGCTGTGGGAAATCGCGACGCTGGCTGGAACGCCGAAGTCTCCGAATAAATATAATCCGATCAGCAATCCGGAAAAATCGAGGGAGCGGATGAACGTCGTCCTGGTCTTGATGAGGGATCAAGGCTATATTACCCAGGAGCAGGTCGATCAGGCGAAAGCCGCAGCGGAGAAGTATGAACCGCCGGTTCGCAAGCAGCCGACAGGGGATGAACAGAAGTATTTGGCGTTCATCGATTTCGTCGTAGAAGAGGCGGAAGAGCGGACAGGTCTGACTGAAGAACAGCTTCGGCTTGGAGGCTACGACATCCACACGACGCTGAACAGGCAAGCTCAGACCGTCATGGAGAAGGAATTCGACAACGCCGATAATTTCGAGAAAAGCGTCGACGAACAGAAGGTGCAGGGCGCGATGGTTATCGTGGATCACCGGAACGGGAATATTCAAGGCCTGGTCGGCGGTCGGGATTACGTAATCAAAGGGCTTAACCGCGTCAATGTGCCGCGTCAGCCGGGTTCAAGCTTCAAGCCGATCGCAGCTTACGGTCCCGCGCTCGATACGGGCGACTGGTTCCCTTGGTCGAACGTGCTGGATGAGAAGCGCTGTTACGGCGACTATTGCCCGAGCGATTCGAACCGTAACAAGTATATCGGTTCGATCAGCATGAGCCGGTCGATCAAGGAATCGCGCAATGCTTCCACCGTCTGGTTGCTGAACGAAATCGGCATTAAGAAAGGGCTGGATTTTGCCGAAAGGCTCGGATTCGATCTGGATGAGAAGAATGACCGCAACCTTTCGATCGCGCTGGGCGGCTTGACGCACGGCGTTACGCCGCTGCAGATGGCGAAAGCGTACAGTGCTTTTGCCAACAATGGCGTCGAGGTTGATCCGCATTCCCTGCTCAAGATCGTCGGGAAGAATGAGGAAGTCATATATGAGTACAAGACGCCTGAACCGAAGAAGCTCATGGAGCCGAAAACAGCCGGTTATATGACCGAGATGCTGCAAGAAGTGCTTCAGAAGGGCGGGACTGGTACAGGAGCACGGATCGACCGCCCTGTCGCAGGCAAGACGGGCACGACTCAGCACGGCATTCCAAACTATAAGTCCAGTTATAACCGGGACGCTTGGTTTGCAGGCTATACGCCGGAATGGACGGGCGTCGTCTGGATGGGCTATGATAAGACTGACAAGCAGCACTTGCTGAAGAAGAGCAGCTCCCAGTCCGCCAAGCTATTCGCGAAAGTGATGGAGCCTGCTATGAAAGGAATGCCGGTGAAGGGTTTTAATACGCAGACGGATACCGAAGAACGGCAAAAGGTCAATAAAGTTACCGGTCTCAATGCTGCATACAATCCGGAGACGAAGATGGTGAATCTGTCCTGGAACCCCGTAGAAGGGGAGTCCATCACCTACAGAGTTTACCGGAAAGAAGCGTCCGAGTCGGAAGCAACCAGGCTGATGGATGCGCTGGAGGCAACGGGCACGGATGATATGAGCGTCCAGCCGGGCATGACCTATCAGTATTACATTACTGCCTTTGACTTCAGCAAGGATGTGGAGAGCGCTCCGTCCGACCGGTTATCGGTTGAAATTCCTGCCGAGGAACTGAATCCGGATACACCGGAAGTACCAGAAGTACCAGAAGTACCAGGTGACGGAACGAATCCGCCTGATATTGAGGTACCGCCGGTCGATGGCGGCGAGCCAGGCACACCTGGCAACGGCAGCGGCAACGTTAACGGCGGAGGCAATACGAATAATGGCGGTATCGTTCCTCCTGAGGGCGGCAATGGCGGAACCGGTGGCGGAGGCAATAACGGGAATGGCCAGACCACTGGGCCAATCGATAACGGGAACGGAACGAACTCCGTAGATCCTCCGGGGAGTAATTCGGGAACCGGAGGCAACATGGAAGTTCAGAGTGTCCCGAATGCAGAGAATTTGCCTAAGTCTGCGGAGAACGATGCAATACCCGCTGAGGGCGGAATGGTTAATTAACGACTACATGGAGGTTACCTATGCGTCTCAAGAAATGGTCCCTAATCCTAGTGGCTGCTGCGGCATTGGTCGTACTAGCTGGCTGCGGAACCAAACCGGCAACGGATTCAGCCGGTGGCAGCACGCCTTCGAATACGACCGCCGGGAGCGGAGCGGCGGACGGGCAGAAATCCTGGTCCAAGATGCCGGAGATGGCGATCGATAAGACCAAGTCCTATCTGGCTCACTTCAAAACAAGCAAAGGTGACTTTACGGCCGAGCTATATGCCAAGGATGCGCCGCTTACGGTCAACAGCTTCGTCTTCCTGGCTAAAGAAAAGTTCTATGAGGGCATAAAGTTCCACCGCGTGATTGAAACGTTCATGGTTCAAACCGGCGACCCGAAGGGCAACGGAACCGGCGGACCGGGGTACACCGTACCGGATGAGCTGAACAATGGTCATATCTATGAAGAGGGAACCCTCGCAATGGCCAACGCCGGTCCCGATACGAACGGCAGCCAATTCTTCGTTGTCACCGGTCCAGATTTTCAGCATTTGAATGCTAAGCCGGATTACACGGTCTTCGGTAAAGTGACCGAAGGGATGGATGTAGTCTGGCAGATTGCGAAAGTGCCGGTGAATGCATCTGACATGCCCAAAGAAGACATTACGATTAATTCGATCACAATTGAAGAAAAATAATATCAATACCTTGACAAGGAGAGCGGCTAACGCTCTCCTTTGTTAATTGACGATCTGCCTATACGGTAACGGGACAAAGGGAGTGCTTGGTTTATTTTATGGGTCTGCTGGAGATGGACGGTAAGTTGTGGTAAGCTTTTTTTATATGCGATAGACGCCAAACACATATCGATACGGTGATTGGGATCCTAAGCGGAAAGGTCGTTCCGTATGAAAAGAAAATTTTCAGACCGAGCCAACTGGCGGCGTATCCTCCGGAGAAGCTACACGTGTCTAACGATGGATGGCGACGAGTTCAGAGGACTTGTGACATTGTATCGTATTCACGAATTACGCGAACCGCTTTGGAAAGAATACAACGGACGCAGGCTGTGCCTGGCAGACCGCGGATATCTTTGGATGCAGCATTTCCCCCGGGGAGAGCACTTTGTCGTGACGACGATGTTCGACGATAAGAATCGCGTCGTTCAATGGTATATCGATATTTGCAAGACGCAGGGGCTGACCGATCAGCAGGTGCCATGGTTTGACGATCTGTACTTGGACGTCGTCGTTCTGCCAAGCGGCGAAGTGTTTCTGCTCGATGAGGATGAACTGGAGGATGCCGTACGCCAAGGCGCCATAAGCAATAAAGACGCAGCGCTTGCGAGGAAGACGGCAGGACGTCTGCTATCGGCCATTAAGAGCGGACGATTCCGTTATTTCACGCTAAGCTTGAAACACCGGAAGACGCTTGTTACCCAGAACGGTGAGGTTAGTGAATCATGAAACCAGTTGTCAAACCAAGAAGCAAGCCGCGCAAGCGCAAACGATTCCGGGCGGCTGCGCGACTGCTTCGCATCTGTGCATGGCTTGCCGCCCTCGGTGTTTTCTGGTGCGGGTACCTGCTGTGGACGATCAATAGCTATTCTCCGCCGAATCCGCTGCCCAAGGCAGACGCCGCTATCGTGCTTGGAGCCGCCCTCTGGGATAACGAGCCGAGCCCCGGGCTGCAGGAGCGGCTGGATCATGCTTTGAAGCTGTACAAGCAGGGGACAGTCTCCAATCTTATCCTGACGGGCGGACTTGACCATAACGGGTCGACGCTTACGGAGGCGGAAGGCATGCGCGATTACTTGCTTGCGAAGGGCGTTCCGGCCGACAGGATGGTGCTGGAGAACGATGCAAGGAGCACCTACGAGAATTTACTATTCAGCAAGCCGATCGCGCAGCGCAACGGGTGGGAGAGTCTCATCATCGTGACACATGATTATCATGCGCCGAGATCGGCGGACATCGCTGAATTTATCGGTTATAAGGATACGGTTACCTCGGGCTTCAAATCGAAGGTGCTGTCTTCGGCCTATAATGAGTCCCGTGAGGTGCTCGCCTTTACGAAGTGGAAGCTCGATGCTTTTCTCATGCTGATCGGGATCCGCTCGCCGAACAGTTTCTAGAAAGGTTGTTTAACGGCCTTTGGAAACTGTTAATATGCCTCGTATCGCTAGAATACAATGGATAAAGCGGCTGATGATGGTAGAGGCTTGCGCGTGAATCGCGCTTGCTGCGCAGCCGATAATGCGGATATGAGGGCAGGTGAACGAGCGGATGAACGAGCGTATAGTATCTGCCGGAAAGTCAGGCGGTGCGAGGCCGTCACGCCAAATTAATGTCGTGCTGCGCAACCAGGAGCCCATCGCATCCGGCGGCAGCGCCCAGGCGCAATTGCAGCCACAGCTGGTCGAGAGCGAACCGGCCGCAGCCGTCAAGCCGGCGGCGCCAGGCGACCCGTTCGCGGAGATCAGCCGGGAGCTGGATCCCATGATCGGGCTGGAGAACATAAAACTTTTGATCTATGAAATATACGCATTGCTGCAAATTAGCAAAATGAGGACAGACGCCGGTCTGTCAGGCGGATCACATGTGTACCATATGATTTTCAAAGGGAATCCCGGAACCGGAAAAACGACGATCGCGCGCATCGTTGCCAAGCTGTTCAATAAGATGGGCGTGCTCTCCAAGGGCCACCTCATTGAAGTGGAGCGGGCCGATCTGGTCGGCGAATATATCGGTCATACCGCACAAAAAACGCGGGATCTGGTCCGCAAAGCGCTCGGCGGCGTTCTATTCGTGGATGAAGCGTACAGCCTGGCACGGGGCGGCGAGAAAGACTTCGGCAAGGAAGCGATCGATACTCTTGTCAAAGCTATGGAGGACCATCGGAATCAATTTGTTCTCATCCTCGCCGGTTATCCGCTTGAGATCGAGCATTTTCTCATGACCAATCCGGGTTTGCCTTCACGGTTTCCGATCCAGATCGAGTTTCCCGACTATACGATTGACCAGTTGGTGCAGATCGCGGAGCTGATGGCGAAGGAAAGGGACTATTGCTTGTTGCCGCAGGCGCTATTCAAATTAAGGCAGCATCTGATGGCGGAGAAGACGGCTTCGCTGTACTCCTTCAGCAATGCACGGTATGTCCGGAATACGATTGAGAAGGCGTTTCGCCATCAAGCCGTTCGGCTGCTTACCCAGTATCCGAGCGGTTCTCCGGGCAAGCTGGAATTGATGGGCATACGGCCGGAAGATTTGAAGTGGGAATCTAAATCATCGAATTAAGGAGGTTTATCCAACCTAGATGAGACAATCTACGTACGAAACCGATACCGGTCTGCGGGACAAAGCCGTACTCGTCAGCTTAATTACATCCTCCATTAAACGCGAATCAACCGATCCGGAGCATTCCCTCCAGGAGCTTGTCAGTCTGGCGGAGACGGCCGGCGTGGAAGTGCTGACGACGATTACTCAGAATAAGGAAACGCCAGATAGCAAGTGGTTCATCGGAAAAGGCAAGGTAGAAGAGCTGCGAGCGGTCGCAGACGAGTTGGGCGCAACGACGGCGATATTTGACCAGGAGCTGTCCGGGGCGCAGGTGCGTAACTTAGAGCAGACGCTCGATTTGAAGATCATTGACCGGACCCAGCTCATTCTCGATATCTTTGCTCAGCGCGCCAAGACTCGCGAAGGCATTATTCAAGTGGAGCTTGCCCAGCTGAGCTACCTGCTGCCGCGCCTGTCCGGGCACGGCAAAAATTTATCCCGTTTGGGCGGCGGAATCGGTACGCGCGGTCCGGGCGAATCGAAGCTGGAAACCGACCGCAGACACATCCGGGGCCGGATATCGGATCTGAAAGCGCAGCTCGATGAAGTCGTGCGTCATCGTATTCTTTACCGTGAGCGCAGAAGGAAGACCGGCGTTCTGCAGGTAGCGCTGGTCGGTTATACGAATGCGGGCAAATCCACGATTCTTCGCGAGATGACCAAAGCAGACGTCTATGTCGAGAATCAATTGTTCGCGACGCTTGACCCGACATCCCGGACGCTGGAGCTGCCGAGCGGCAAAGAAGTTGTTCTCACCGACACGGTAGGTTTCATCCAAAATTTGCCG
The DNA here is from genome assembly GCF_024734895.1 of Paenibacillus spongiae. NCBI lineage: Bacteria > Bacillati > Bacillota > Bacilli > Caryophanales > Paenibacillaceae > Paenibacillus > Paenibacillus spongiae. The sequence goes on along the minus strand of NZ_CP091430.1, from coordinate 4,363,259 downwards.
CATGATCTGATTGCAGCCTTCCGTGCAACATTAGAAGAAGTGAACGAAGCCGATCTTGTCCTGCATGTTGTCGATAGCTCTTCTCCGATGCGCGACGAACAAATCGCCGTCGTGGAAGAAATACTCAGCGAGCTTGGCGCCTCGGGCAAACAACAGATCACCTTATATAACAAAATTGATCAATGTACGGGCGACTGCGCCGCCCTGCTTCCGGCCGCAGGGAAGGATACGCTGCTGATGAGCGCGTATAATGCGGATGATCTGGAGCGGCTTCGTCAAACGATTCAAGATAAATTAACAGGGGATACGCGCACGTATCATTTGCCCGCAGAGCGCGGCGATCTGATCGCGCTTGCCTACCGTATGGGGGAAGTGGTCGACCAGGAAGTGGACGGGGAATCCCTCCGCGTTACGGTCGAATTAAACAAGCAGGACTATGAAGTGCATGGCTACAAGCTGGAAGCGTATGTCGAACAGCCAGGCGGTTTCCGGTCAGCAGAGGAGAGAATATAAGCAGTGAAAGGGCAAGATCAGCAGTTGCATCAGACAGAATGGGACATCCTTCACAATTGGGCACAAGAGACCGAACAGCAGGTGCATGATATTTTTCGCAAATTGGACGGTATATCGGAACGCAATCAATGGAAGGTTATCCGCGCCTTCCAGAAGCACCGTGTCAGTGATTATCACTTTAATGGTTCGACAGGTTACGGGTATAATGACAGAGGGCGGGAGATACTGGATTTGGTGTATGCCGATGTATTCGGCGCCGAAGCTGCGCTCGTCCGTCCTCACTTCGTATCAGGTACCCATACAATCAGCTGTGCGCTATTCGGATTACTGAGACCGGGAGACGAGCTGCTCTATATTACCGGCCGCCCGTATGATACGCTTCATAAAGTGATCGGTAAGCCTGGTGATGGGAAGGGCTCGCTGCAGGATTTTGGCATCGGATATAGAGAGGTTGAACTCCAGAAGGACGGAAGCGTCGATTGGGAAGAGGTTGCCTCACAGATCAATGAACGGACGAAGGTTATTGGCATTCAGCGTTCCCGCGGCTACGACTGGCGTTCATCGTTTACGGTTTCAGAAATTGCCGATATGGTTAAACGAGTCAAGGGGCTGAAACCGGACGTCCTTGTCTTTGTCGATAATTGTTACGGCGAGTTTACGGAAGAGCTGGAGCCGACAGAGGTTGGCGTCGATTTAATGGCCGGCTCGCTCATCAAGAATCCGGGAGGCGGAATCGCGCCTACCGGGGGCTATGTAGCAGGAACTCACAAGGCGGTCGAGCTGACCGCTTTCCGTTTGACCGCTCCAGGGATTGGAGGAGAAGTTGGAGCGACGTTGGATACATTGCGTGCGATGTATCAAGGGCTCTTTCTTGCGCCTCATATGGTAGGACAAGCCCTTAAAGGGAGCGTGTTCGCAGCGGCGATGTTCGAGAAGCTGGGCTTCGACAGCAATCCCCGCTGGGACGCTCCGCGAACGGACCTTATTCAGGCTGTGAAGTTTACGGATCCCGAGCAGCTCATTGCATTCGTTCAAGGTGTACAACGAGCAGCCGCCGTAGACGCTCATGTAGTGCCGGAACCATGGGACATGCCCGGCTATGAGCATCCTGTCATCATGGCAGCCGGAACTTTCATGCAGGGCGGCAGCCTCGAACTGTCGGCCGATGCTCCCATTAGAGAACCTTACATTGCTTACATGCAGGGCGGATTAACCTACGCGCATGTGAAATTCGGTGTTCTGAACGCTTTATCCGCTTTAGCGGAGAGAAAGTTGATTGTAATTAAACCTTACATAACTTGACATGTTTAATGTTGAGCGGTACAATAGGTTCATATTACAGACACTGGAAGGTTGATGGGGACATGGGTGACGAAATACGCAGAAATATGGCGCTTTTTCCGATCGGCATCGTCATGAAGCTAACAGATTTGTCCGCACGGCAAATTCGTTATTATGAACAGCATGAATTGATCGTTCCGGCGCGCACCTCCGGCAATCAGCGATTATTTTCCTTTAATGATGTCGAGCGCTTGCTGGAGATCAAATCGTTAATTGAGAAGGGCGTTAATATCGCCGGCATTAAGCAAGTTATGAATCCGGTAACGAGGGAATCGGAAGAAGCGACCGTCGTCAGCGAGCTGTCGGAGGTAAAGCGGCGCGAGATGTCCGAGACCCAACTGCATCGCATGCTGAAGCAGCAGCTTCTCGAGAAGAGACCTGGCAAGGCTTCGATGATTCAAGGCCAATTGTCCCATTTTTATACAAAGAAATAATTTATTCATAGCATAGGAGATGAAACCATGAGCTACACTGCAGAGGATATTAAACGTATTGCCAAGGAACAGAACGTCCGCTTCATTCGTCTACAATTTACCGATTTGCTGGGTACGATCAAGAACGTGGAGATTCCGATCAGCCAGCTGGAGAAGGCTCTTGATAACAAGATGATGTTCGACGGATCTTCCATCGAAGGTTATGTGCGTATCGAAGAGTCGGACATGTACCTGTATCCGGATCTCGATACATGGGTCGTATTCCCATGGGTAACGGAAGACCGCGTTGCGCGGTTGATCTGCGACGTCTACATGCCGGATGGAACGCCATTCGCCGGTGACCCGCGCGGCATTCTGAAGCGTGTGCTGAAGGAAGCCGAGGAGCTTGGCTTTACGGCAATGAATGTCGGTCCGGAGCCGGAGTTCTTCCTGTTCAAGACCGACGCGAAAGGCGATCCGACGATGGAACTGAACGACCAAGGCGGCTATTTCGACTTGGCTCCTACCGACCTGGGCGAGAACTGCCGTCGCGAGATCGTTCTGACATTGGAAGAAATGGGCTTCGAAATCGAAGCATCCCATCACGAAGTAGCTCCAGGCCAACATGAGATTGACTTCAAATATGCGGACGCGGTGAAAGCGGCTGACCAGATTCAAACCTTCAAGCTGGTCGTCAAGACCGTTGCACGCCAACATGGCCTCCATGCGACATTTATGCCGAAGCCGCTGTTCGGTGTGAACGGATCGGGTATGCACTGCCACCAATCGCTGTTCCAAGGGAAGAAGAACGCGTTCTATGACGAGACTGACAAGCTTGGCTTGAGCCAGACAGCTTACCAGTATATGGCCGGCATTCTTAAGCATGCCCGCGCATTCGCAGCGATTACGAATCCGACCGTAAACTCTTACAAGCGTCTGGTTCCAGGCTATGAAGCCCCATGTTATGTTGCATGGTCGGCAAGCAACCGAAGCCCGATGATCCGTATTCCGGCATCCCGCGGTCTGAGCACGCGTGTAGAAGTTCGTAACCCGGATCCGGCAGCTAATCCATACCTGGCGCTAGCTGTCATGCTGAAAGCGGGTCTTGACGGTATTCAGAATAAGCTGACCGTTCCGGCTCCGACAGATCGCAACATCTATGTCATGACGGATGAAGAGCGTGTGGATGAAGGGATTCCAAGCCTGCCGCTCGACCTGAAGGAAAGCCTTGAAGAGATGCTCCGCAGCGAAGTGATCTGCGACGCCCTTGGCGATCATGCACTTGCCCACTTCTATGAGCTCAAGGAAATCGAGTGGGATATGTATCGTACGCAAGTCCATCAATGGGAACGCGATCAATATCTGACGCTGTATTAATTTAGAATAAGATCGATTTAACAAGGTTTTGGGGATAGCTAAATGGGGGCAACGTTCATGATTTGAACGATAGGATCGGGCTGCCCCCGAGCTGCACCCAAGACCTTTTTTTTGTAATCGGATTGTCGGATTAACGGTAAAAGTGAATGACTCTATAGAGGTGCGATTTCTTGAAAGCTGCGAGATTCGAGGAAAAATAAATAGCAGCTGCATGCTGGTAACAGGAGCGATTTGGAGCTTGATACTGAAGGATAGGTATGTCTTATCCTCGGATATCGAGGGGGATTCTATTTGATCGTACAGGAGGAGATTATTCTAATGCTAGCTAAGATAAGCAAGGCTGATGAGCTCGTTATAGCTCGATTCGAAAGACATCTGAAGCATACCGTCGAGGACGTATGGGCAATGTTGACTGAAAACGATAAGCTTGCCCAGTGGTTTTCCGAGCTGCGGATTGATGACCTTCGCGAAGGCGGTACGATCAAGTTCGACATGCAGGATGGCACGTATGACGAAATGGAAATCATCGAGTTCCGAAACAACTCTGTGCTCGAGTACACATGGGATGCAGACCGTGTTCGTTTCGAACTCGAGGCGGAGCCGGAGGGCTGCCGGTTGGTCTTTATCGAGAAGATTACGAAGATAACGGATCATACCCCCAGAGATATAGCAGGGTGGGATGTTTGTCTGGATGTCATCGAAGCTATTCTTGACGGCAGAATCATAGAATCTAGAAAAGACATATGGAAAGTGAAATACGAGGAGTATGTGAAAGTGTTCGAACAACTGAAGCATGACGATGTAAATTAAACAAATCGCCGCGAAATCAGAATGTGCTTGTTATCGCTTCAGACGCCGGTATTCACACAAATTTATCCTTCTGCTCTTCACGGTGTATGAATTGCTGCTGGCCAATAATAGATGATTGAACGAATTACCGCAAGAACATCATGGCGTGCTCGCGTAATGTTCTTGCGATCCGCTCCGTGCGGTTGATAAAGAAGGGGCTGTCCACCAATCGCTTATGCAGCGGTTGATAGACAGCCCCTTCTTATTATGCGGTACTAGTGAATGTCCCGGAAAAGTCCGATGACTTTGCCGAGAATAGTCACATTGCGCAAGCGAATCGGTTCCATGGTCGCGTTCTCCGGCTGGAGCCGAATGTGATCCTTCTCCTTGTAGAACGTCTTCACCGTAGCTTCGTCGTCTTCTGTCATCGCAACGACGATATCGCCATTGCTTGCGGTTTGCTGCTGGCGGACAATAACATAGTCGCCGTCATGAATACCGGCTTCAATCATACTCTCGCCCATAATATTCAGGATGAAGACGGTATCGTCTCCCACACGGTCCGCCGGCAGCGGAAAGTAGTCTTCGATGTTCTCGGTAGCTGTAATTGGAATACCAGCTGTGACTTTACCGACGACAGGCACTTTGGCGATGGCAAGCGGGAACGGCAGATCGGTCATGTCCTGATCCAAAATTTCGATGGCCCTCGGCTTCGTCGGATCCCGACGGATCAATCCTTTCTTCTCCAATCTGTCCAAGTGGCCGTGGACGGTAGAGCTTGAAGCAAGGCCGACCGATTCGCCAATCTCACGGACGGAAGGCGGATAGCCCTTCTCCCGAACCTCGGTCTTAATGAATTCAAGTATCGCCTGCTGGCGGTTGGAAAGTTTCGACACCGGAATCACTCCATAAGTTCATTTGTGTCAAATTATAACACAGAACCGGAGTTCGTACAAACATAAGTTCGAGAAACAGAGGTTCGCATTCGCATGCGAACAAACGTTCCAAAAACAGTTGACGCCAAACGAATGTTCGTGTTATTCTAATTTCAACAAGAACAGAACAAACGTTTGGGGGTAATGAGATATGATGACAGCAATCTCTACTTACAATTACAATAAAGACAAAGTGAATAACGGCAATCGTTCGAAGCGTCAAGCCAATGACCGGCGCGTGGAGAGAATGATGCTGCGATTAGCAATAGTAGGCGTATTTTTCATCGTGTTATTCTTCGGCTTCATGCTCATGAAAGGATTTGCCGGCGGAGGAGAGCCTGCAGCGCCAATGGCAGGGGAGAAGGTCATTGTTGTAGGGGCCGGGGACACACTGTGGAAGATCGCCGGAACCGTCCGTGAGGAAGGAGACGACCTGCGGCGAATTGTTTATAATTTGAAGGAACGCAATCAACTGAGCAGCAGCATGCTCAAGGTAGGTCAAACTTTAATCGTACCGGCGGACTAAGAAGTCCGCCGTTTTTTTGCGGTTTTCTTGACATTAGACCGTTAAAAGGTCAAAGTAAAGAGTGGAATATACGTGCATTGGAAACATAGGAAGGAGTCTTTTTTTGGAAAAGATAATCGCAAGAATCAATGAACTCGCAAGAAAGCATAAGACGATCGGATTGACGGAAGAAGAGACGCTGGAACGTGCCGAGCTTCGACGTCAATATTTGGACAACTTCAAGCGGAATTTCCGCGTCCAGCTGGATAGCATTACATTGGTAGATGGGGATGACAGTATAAAGCACTGACCGAACCTTCGGATATACAAACGCAAAGAAGGGGGATTCACATGCAATACCGTCTGTTAGGCCGGAGCGGATTAGCTGTATCCGAGCTTTGTCTCGGCACGATGACCTTCGGCAATACAACCAGTGAAGAAGAATCTATCGAAATGATCAACCGTTTCATGGAGCAAGGCGGGAATTTCCTCGATACGGCAGATGTCTACGTATCCGGCCGGTCCGAAGAAATCGTAGGCAAGGCGATCAAGGATCGCCGCTCAGAGATTGTTCTCGCTACGAAGGTTCGCATGACCACAGCCGATCATCCGAATGGCGCGGGTATTTCGAGAAAGCATATTATGGACGGGCTTGACGCCAGTTTGAAGAGGCTGCAAACCGACTATATCGATTTGTATCAAGTCCATGTGTGGGATCATGCCACTCCTATTGAGGAAACGCTTCGGACGCTTGACGATCTGGTTACATCCGGTAAAGTGCGTTATATCGGGTGCTCGAATTTCTTCGCCTGGCAGCTCATGAAATCGCTCGGGTGCAGCGATATGAACCGTTACGTTCGATTCATATCCATTCAGCCGCAGTACAGTCTCGTCAGCCGCGAGATGGATCGCGAGATGATGTCGTTGTGTGCCGAGGAGAATGTCGGCATTATCCCATGGGCGCCGTTAGGAGGAGGTTTCCTAACCGGACGCTATACGCGGGAAGAGCCGACGGAAGGCAGGCTTACCGCCAAGGCGGGAGAGAGCTCGTGGGCATTAAGAAGCACAGAGCGGAACTTCGCGATTCTCGATGCCGTAACGGCTGTCTCGAAGCGGCTGGACAAATCGCCGGCACAGGTAGCCTTGAGGTGGCTGCTGCAGCGGCAAGGCATTACGTCGCCGATTTTTGGTGCCCGAACACTCGAGCAATTCGAAGATAATATGGGTGCAGTCGGATGGACGATGCCGCAAGAGGCTTGGGATGAGCTGGATGAAGCCAGCGCATTGCCTTCCGAGTATCCGAACCGTTTCATTGCCAAGTTTGCAAGGCCTTATTGATGTCTGGCAACGGTAATGAACGTGAGCGTAAGATAGGCTACATATGATTAGGAGGAACACGATTTGTCATCGCGATCTTGGGAACGTAAAGTCCGTAAGAATCAAACTCAGCTTAACAAGCAGCGCAAGAAGCAGGGACAGGCGCCATTGAATACCAGCGCATCATCCGCCCCAAAGATGGATGTCTTCAAAGGCAGAAGCATCGTATTGCCGGTTTTCCTGATCCTGTTTATATCGTTCTTCATCACGATGTCGACCTACTCCGGCGCGTATAAGCAGTCGGGCTGGCTGTATTGGGTTACGATTGCCTGCTACATTTTAATGGCCGTCATGTTTATTCTAAGGCGCCCATACTTGGCGGTAGGCAAGGACTTCGTCAAATCCCGCCGTTTCGGAGGCGACAAGACATTGTACGCGGGCTCGATCAAAGCGATCGGTCTGCAATCGGGAAGTATCGTTATCGAACAGGTCAAGGGAACCAATTGGGTATTCACCCGGCTAATCAACCGCTATCCGACAGACGAGATGGCGGAGCGGCTGCGTGCGTTCGCGGCAGCGAACAACATTACGATCAACGAGAAATAATTGACGACTGGAGTGGACGAAAGAACTATGGCAAAGAAAGCGGTCTTGTTCGACTTGGATGATACGTTGCTATGGGATGACCGCAGCGTGAAGGAAGCGTTCAAAGCTACATGCGATGCGGCAGCGGCTAAGACAGGGGTTGATGCGGCTGCGCTGGAAGAAGAGGTTCGCCGCGAAGCGCGCGAATTGTACGAAACCTACGAAACCTTCCCGTTTACGAAGATGATCGGCATCAACCCGTTCGAGGGCTTGTGGGGCAACTTCACAGGGGGCGAGCAGGCGGAATTCCGCAAGATGCAGCAGCTTGTACCAGGTTACCGCCGGGATGCATGGACCAGTGGGCTGCGGGCGTTAGGGGTTGACGATGAACAGCTCGGGGCCGAGCTGGCCGAGCAATTCCCTGCTGAACGGCGCAAGCGCCCGATTGTATACGATGAAACCTTCCAGGTACTGGATAAGCTGAAGGGTCAGTATAAGCTTCTTCTGCTGACCAATGGTTCGCCCGACCTGCAGAAGGAGAAGCTGGACGGGGTGCCGGAGCTTGTTCCTTATTTCGATCATATTATAATCTCCGGCGAGTTCGGGCAAGGAAAGCCCGCCGCTCCTATATTCAAGCATGCGCTCGAAAGACTCGGGATCGAACCCGAGGACGGAATTATGGTCGGCGATAAGCTGACGACAGATATATTGGGCGCCAACACGATCGGTATGACCTCGGTCTGGATCAACCGGCACGGCGTGAAGCGTTCGGATGAAATCATTCCGACTTTCGAGATTGCCCATCTGGAAGAATTGCTTCCCTTGCTTGTGTAGAATTCGATAAGCAGACATGCAATTAACCCGCTGCCGACTCGCATAAATGCGAATCAGTAGCGGGTTTTGTGTACTAAACAATGAATATTAACGATATTATGCGTTGGATTTCTGGAAGGAAGGGTCGTCGAACGGCTGCGCGATCCAGCCTTCCTTCTCGATGAAGAGGCGAACGGCTACGATCTGGCGGTTATCCATCAACGTAAAGAAGTGTGGTTTGTTCTCCGGCACGGAGATGACATCGCCTGCCGTCAGCTCAACATCGAAATAGCCGACATCGTCCGTGCCTTTAATAATAAAGATGCCGCGGCCTGCCGTGATGGCACGGACCTCATCCTCGGTATGCGTGTGCACTTGCTCGAATTTGACGAGCAGCTCATTCAGGTTGGGAGTGTCATCGGACAATGCGATGATATCCCAGGTCAAATATCCGCGGCGCTCGGCCAGGTCACGGATTTCGGAATCGAACGTCGTAAGAATTTGCTGTTTATCTTCATCGCTCAAGACGAACTTATCCTGGAGCGAAACCGGAAGCTTAGCGGGATTCCAATGCTCGTATAATACCTCTTGTTTCTCTAGAAAGGAGCGTACGTTCTCCTCGCCTTGAATCCGTTCATTCGTATTGCGGATACGGACTTCAGCCATCCCCAAATCCCTCATTTCCAAGTAATCTTATTTCCAATAAGGATAATTATAATATAATTCAAAAAGACTGTCGATATAGAAGCTTTTCACCTGATGTCGATTCTGTTAGACTAAGGATTAATGATTTTACGGAAGGAAGTACGCGAATGACGAAGTTAGCTATTCAAGAGATGTTGAAGCAGCGCATATTAATTCTCGATGGCGCGATGGGAACGATGATTCAGCAGCGTAATTTGACGGATGCCGATTTCGGCGGGGAAGATCTGGATGGCTGCAACGAAATGCTGGTCTTGACGAGACCGGATGTCATACGCGACATTCACGAGGAATATTTGGCCGCAGGGGCCGACATTATTGAAACCAATACGTTCGGAGCGACTAGCGTCGTTCTGGCGGAATATAACATATCGGATAAAGCGCGCGAAATAAACCTTGCCGCGGCTGCGATTGCCAAAGAGGCGGCGGACAAGTACGCTACGCCCGAGCATCCGAGATACGTGGCAGGCGCATTAGGGCCGACGACGAAAACGCTCTCCGTTACGGGAGGCGTTACATTCGATGAGCTGATCGAGAGCTATTACGAGCAAGCGGTTGCGCTTATTGAAGGCGGCGTAGACGTACTGCTTCTGGAGACCTCTCAAGATACGCTGAACGTGAAGGCCGGCAGCATAGGCATTCGCAAGTCGTTCGAGACGACGGGCATCGAGCTTCCGATCATGATCTCGGGTACGATCGAGCCGATGGGAACGACGCTGGCCGGGCAAAATATCGAGTCCTTCTATATCTCGCTCGAGCACTTGAATCCGATTTCCATGGGTTTGAACTGTGCGACAGGACCCGAATTCATGCGCGATCATATTCGCTCATTGTCCTCGATCTCGCGGGCAGCTATCAGCTGTTATCCGAATGCCGGATTGCCGGACGAGAATGGGCACTACCATGAATCGCCGGAATCGCTGGCCCGCAAGATGGCGGCGTTCGCAGAGCAGGGCTGGCTCAACATTGCCGGCGGATGCTGCGGAACGACGCCGGAACACATTCGCGTTATGGCGGAGACACTAGCCGATTATGCGCCGCGTACCCAGATGGGCGACCATCCGCCCGCAGTATCCGGTATCGAGACGGTGTATATCGAAGAAGACAATCGTCCGATTATGATTGGCGAACGGACGAACATTTCCGGTTCCAGAAAGTTCAAGCGGCTGATCAAGGAAGGGAAGTTCGACGAAGCTTCCGAAATCGCCCGCGCGCAGGTGAAGGGCGGCGCGCATATTATCGATATTAACCTGCAGGATACGGATATCGACGAAGATTATGCGGTCAGGGAGTTTCTGCCGCAGGTTGTGAAGAAGATCAAAGTGCCGCTTATGCTTGATTCCACCTACGACGAAATCATCGAGCTGGGACTGAAATATTCCCAAGGCAAAGCGATCATCAATTCGATTAACCTGGAGGACGGGGAGACCAAGTTCGAGAAGATTCTACCGCTCATCCATCGTTATGGGGCATCTGTCGTCTGTATTCTGATTGATGAGAGAGGCCAGGCCGTATCGCGTGAAGCCAAGCTGGAAGTAGCGGAGAGATCCTATGAACTGCTTGTGAATAAATACGGCATGAACCCGGAAGATATTATTTTCGATCCGAACATGTTCCCGGTCGGCTCAGGCGATCCGCAATATATCGGTTCTGCCGTCGAAACCATCGAAGGGATCCGCATGATCAAGGAGAAGTTTCCGAAGGCCAAGACAATACTCGGTCTTAGCAATATTTCGTTCGGACTCCCGGATGCGGGGCGCGAAGTGCTGAACTCGGTTTATTTGTACCACTGTACGAAAGCCGGCCTCGATTATGCTATTGTGAATACGGAGAAGCTGGAGCGTTATGCTTCGATTTCGGAAGAAGACCGGCGTCTAGCCGAAGATCTGATCTATAATACGAATGACGACACGCTCGCCGCGTTCGTGGCGGCTTTCCGCGATAAGAAGGTGGCCAAGAAGGAGAAAGCGTCGAATTTAACGCTTGAGGAACGCCTCGCATCCTACGTCGTCGAAGGAACGAAGGAAGGGCTAATTCCCGATCTCGATTTGGCCTTGGCGAAATACAGTGCACTGGAAGTTATTAACGGGCCGCTGATGGCGGGGATGGAAGAGGTAGGCCGTTTATTCAACAATAACGAGTTGATCGTAGCGGAGGTGCTGCAGAGCGCCGAGGTTATGAAAGCCTCCGTCTCGTATCTGGAACCGTTTATGGAGAAGAACGAGTCGTCCGTGAAAGGGAAGATCATTCTGGCTACCGTTAAAGGCGATGTCCATGACATCGGCAAAAACCTGGTCGAGATCATTCTCTCCAACAACGGCTACAAGATCATTAACCTTGGCATCAAAGTTCCGCCAGAGCAGTTGATTGAAGCTTACCGGAAAGAGAAAGCCGATGCGATCGGTTTGTCCGGATTGCTTGTGAAATCAGCACAGCAGATGGTCTTGACCGCTCAAGATATGCGCGCGGCTGGCATCGATGCGCCGATCATGGTCGGAGGGGCCGCGTTGACCCGCAAATTCGCGAATAATAGAATTAGTCCGGAATACGATGGGCTTGTCTTATATGCGAAGGATGCGATGGACGGGCTGGATATCGCCAACAAGCTGATGGACCCGGCACACCGCCGCGTCTATGAAGAAGAGCAGGCCGCGATCAAAGCGGCGGCTGCCGCCGTCGTGGAAGATAACCAGCAGGCAGCGAAGGTGCAGAGCACGGTTCGTTCGAAGGTATCGACCGATGCGCCTGTCTACCAGCCGCCGGATTTGGAACGTCACGTGCTTCGTAACGTCCCTATTCCGCATATCGTCCCTTATATAAACATGCAGATGCTGCTTGGCTCTCATCTCGGCTTGAAGGGACGTGTGGACCAGCTGTTGAAGGAAGGGAACGAGAAGGCGCTGCAGATGAAAGAAATGGTGGACGGCATCATCCAAGAAGCTTCCACTGACGGAATTATACGGGCACATGGCATGTACCGGTTCTTCCCGGCGCAGTCTTCAGGCAATGATGTCATCATCTACGATCCGCAGCAGCCGGGCCGCGAAATCAAACGTTTCACGTTCCCGCGCCAGCAGGTTGATCCATTCCTCTGCCTGAGCGATTATTTGAAACCGGTCGAGAGCGGAGTCATGGACTACGTTGGGTTCCTCGTGGTTACGGCAGGCGAAGGCATTCGCGAGCTGGCTGAAGAATGGAAGGAGAAAGGCGACTATCTGCGCTGTCATGCCTTGCAATCCGTCGCACTTGAAGTTGCGGAAGGTCTTGCCGAACGTGTCCATCATATGATGCGCGACACGTGGGGTTACCCGGATCCGGACGATATGACGATGAAGCAGCGGCTTCAAGCGCGCTACCAAGGCGTACGGGTCTCGTTCGGCTATCCCGCATGTCCGAACCTCGAGGATCAGGAGCCGTTATTCGAGCTTATGAAGCCTGAGGATATCGGCGTTGAATTGACGGAAGGGTTCATGATGGAGCCAGAAGCATCCGTTTCTGCAATGGTGTTCTCCCATCCTGAAGCGCATTACTTCAACGTGGAGAAAGCGGAAAGACCGGAGAGAACGTAACACAGGTTTCCTAATTGCCCCTTTCTCCATGCATACGAAACGCTCACATTGCATACCCTCCAAAACGCGGGATTCATTTTGCGTCTTGGAGGGTATTGCTATACAGAAACAGGAGGTGGAAAGTAACGATGCATATACAATTTCTCGGAACGAGCGCCGGCAGACCGACAAAGTCTCGTAACGTTACCTCGGCTGCATTCGTTCATTCCGAGCCATCGAACGGCTTCTGGCTGTTCGACGCAGGCGAAGGCACCCAGCAGCAGATGTTCGGAACCAAGCTTAAGCTGAATAAGCTGGATAAAATATTCATTTCGCATTTGCATGGCGATCATATATACGGCTTGCCGGGGCTGCTGAGCAGCCGGTCTTATTTTGACGGGGCCGGTCCGCTTGTCATGTATGGTCCTCCAGGGCTCCGAGCGTTCATAGACGGCGTTTTTCTTCATAGCGGAACCTATTTGGAGTACGAGCTGACGATTACGGAGATCGGACCGGGCGTCATCATGGACGACGGCCAATACAAAGTGACGGCGAACGAATTGGTTCACAGGCTTCCCAGCTATGGCTACCGGATAGAAGAGTCCGAGCAGAGCGGGCATCTTGATCTGGAGCAATTAAGGCGAAGAGGAGTTGAGCCGGGACCTGAATATGGAAAATTGAAGCGTGGCGAGAACGTAATATTGCCAAGCGGAGAGCTGATCCGTTCGACGGATGTGGTGGGGCCGCCAATACCGGGTCGCATCGTTACGATTCTGGGCGATACCTGTCCATGCGACAATGCGGTTGAGCTGGCGAAGAATGCCGATTTGCTTGTCCACGAAGCGACATTCGAGTCCGGTATGGAAGAAAAAGCGCTGGCTTACGGCCACTCAACGGTACGTCAAGCGGCGCAAATTGCGGCAAAAGCCGGTGCCAAGCAGCTTGCCCTGACCCATTTCAGCTCCAGATACGACGATGAAGCGGTCGCGGAGCTGATTGCGGACGGTCAGCAGCTGTTTCCGAATATGCTGGCGGCTTACGATTATTTGGAGGTGCCCGTCCCTAGGACGTCCGTATAACGGCAAGAAGCGGTATTGTATCATCCCGCTTGGACTGCAGCGAAATGATTTCTTGAAGCTCCATGATTTTTCCGATCGGGCTCATCGTTTCGTTGGGCTCGACGGACTCCAGCTGCTGCAGCAGCTTCGCGCGGCCAGGCTCGGAGACGAGAAAGGTGAAAGGACTTCCCGCAGCTTCTTTCTCCGTATATCCATACAACTATTCCGCCCCCAACCCAAAGCTTTATTCCCTTTATGATTAACGACATTAATCGCATCAATATAAGAATGCATAACCGCGCTTAACTTCTTCATCTAGCCGATCAGTAGAGACCTCATGATGGTCTCTATGTCTCATCAGGAAGTACTAGCTACGGTAAGCGGTGCCGAAGAGAAATAGGAAGGAGACGAAGATGGCGAGAGTTGGTGCGTTCAGCAGCCGGTAACGACATATTGCGGCATTCGAAGTAGTTTATTTGACACGTTTTTGCGAGTCCTCTATGCGACCTGAAAACCTTTTTCCAGCTTCCTCCTTAACGATTGTGGCTCTTCTTGCATTGCGGACCGAACATGCATTCTGTACAATAGAGATAGTATATGATTAGCGAGGGGAGTACGAGAGATGAACCGGTGGACGGGTAAAACATCCGGTTTGGACGAGTGGCTGCAGCTTGTTCGGCAGCAACCGGAAATTATGGAGAATGTCACGCATTGGCATACTATACCGCCCCGGGCGGCCCGTACGGCTGCCATGTCGGCCGATATTCATCCGAAGCTGGCGGATGCGCTGGCAAGCCGGGGCATTCGGGAGCTGTTCGTTCATCAAGCCGAAGCTTATGAGGCTGTCCGCAGCGGCAAGCATGTCGTTACGGTAACGCCGACGGCGTCCGGGAAGACGTTATGCTATAACCTGCCGGTGCTTCAGTCGCTGCTCGAGAATGACAGCGGCAGGGCGCTGTATCTATTTCCGACGAAGGCGCTGGCACAGGATCAGGTGGCTGAGCTGCAGGAGCTTGCGGCCGCGATGGACGTCGATCTCAAGAGCCATACATACGATGGCGACACGCCGCCTACCGTGCGGCAGGTGATCCGCAATGCGGGACATATCGTCGTTACGAATCCGGACATGCTTCATTCGGCGATTCTGCCGCATCACACGAAATGGGTCAAGCTGTTCGAGAACATCAAATATATCGTGATCGATGAAGTGCATTCCTACCGCGGCGTATTCGGCAGCCATGTCGCGAATGTAATTCGGAGATTGAAGCGGATATGCCGATTCTACGGATCGAATCCTCAATTTATATGTGCTTCGGCGACGATTGACAATCCCCGCGAGCATGCGGAGCGGTTGATCGGCGAGCAGGTTGCGCTCATCGACAATAACGGAGCGCCGGTAGGAGAGAAGCATTTTGTCTGTTATAATCCCCCGGTTGTGAATAAGCAGCTCGGCATCCGCCGCAGCAGCGTGCTGGAATCCCGCAAGCTGGCCGCTAATTTGCTTCGGCAGGGCGTGCAGACGATCGTATTTGCCCGCAGCCGCGTAAGAGTTGAGCTGCTTCTCACTTATTTGCAGGAGCTTGTCAAGGACGAGCTGGGGCCGAAGACGATCCGAGGCTATCGGGGCGGCTATTTGCCGCAGCTGCGCCGTGAGATCGAACGGGGACTGCGGAGCGGCGAGATCCGCGGCGTCGTGAGCACGAATGCGCTTGAGCTCGGCATTGACATCGGTCAATTGCAAGCCTGCGTGATGAACGGCTACCCGGGTACAATCGCCAGCACGTGGCAGCAATCGGGGCGTGCCGGCCGGAGGCAGGGAACCTCCGTAACGTTCCTCGTCGCCAGCAGCAACCCGTTGGACCAATATATGATCCAGAATCCGGACTTTTTCTTTAACCGTCCTCCCGAGCGCGCGCTTATTCATCCGGACAATCTGCTTATTCTCATCGACCACGTAAAGTGCGCCGCTTACGAGCTGCCCTTCGAGGCTGGCGATAAATTCGGCGGGGAACCGCTTGAGGATATGCTGGAGTTTCTGGTGGAGGAGCAGGTGCTTCACCATGTTAAGGACCGCTGGTATTGGATGGAGCAGTCCTTCCCGGCGCATGGCATCTCGCTGCGCTCCGCCGCGCAGGAGAATTTCATCATTATCGATATGACGAACGGCAGCCGGGTTCTTGGCGAGGTAGACCGGTTCAGCGCGCCTACGCTCATTCACGAGGAAGCGATCTATATTCATGAGGGCGTGCAGTATCAAGTAGAGAAGCTTGATCACCCGGAGAAGAAAGCATATGTGCGCGAAGTGAGTGTCGACTATTATACCGATGCCAATCTGGCGGTAGAGCTGAAGGTGCTGCATGTCGACAAGGAGCAGCAATGCGGCGAGCTGCTGCGGCAGTATGGAGAAGTGACGGTTAACGCGAAGGCGACAATCTTCAAGAAAATCCGTCTTCGCACCCATGAGAATATCGGATCCGGTCCGATTTATTTGCCGGAGGAGGAGCTGCACACGAGCGGATATTGGTTCTCGTTCAGCGAGGAGGCTGCGGCTCGGAAGAGCACGAACGATATGCAGCAGGCACTTCTCGGACTGGCCAACGTGCTTGTCCACATCGCGCCGCTCTATCTGATGTGCGATCCGCTAGATATTCGCGTTGTTCCTCAGGTCAAGGCCGTCCACACGAAGCTGCCGACGATTTATTTCTACGACCGCTATCCGGGCGGGATTGGCCTAAGCGAGCGATTGTTCGATGTGCATGAAGAGCTACTGAATCAAGCCAAATCACTCATCCGGAGCTGTACGTGCATAAGCGGATGTCCGGCATGCGTAGGTCCGATTGAGGAGGTCGGCTTGCTCGGGAAGTCGCTCGCTCTCGATCTGATCGAACAGACGGAGGTGCCTTCATGAGCAGTTTGCGCGATCGAATGAAGCGTCTGCGGGGCAATTCCACGGCGGAACCGGCCGAAACCGCAGTATCTGCTGGTGCGGAGGAACCTGGTGAAATCGTTGAACGAGCGGCACTTGATGAGGGATTTAATGAGGAACTTGATAAGGAACTTGATGAGGAACTCGATGAGAGACTTGATAACAGCCAACAGCTGTCCCCCGAATGGTTTGAGCTTGGCGTGAGGATCATGGCGACGGACGAAGGCGATTTTCTGCTTCGCGAGACGCGCTATCCGCTCGATTACAGACATGGCGTTCATGGTCTGGACGAGCTTCGCGAAGCCGTAGCTGGACTGTCGGCTTTCCAGACGGGAGCATCTCCGAAACCAAGAAACCGTTCCGCGCAAACGGCAGCGGCAGTAAGCGCCGAACAAGTCTCACGGCAGGACGTTCATCCTGAACGCATCCTATTCCTCGATCTTGAGACAACCGGACTGGGCGTGGGTGCCGGGAACGTGCCGTTCATGGTTGGTCTTGGCTATATGACGAGAGGCGCATTCGTCGTGGAGCAGATGCTGATCCGGCATCCGGCGGAAGAAAGGGCAATGCTGGCATACTTATGCGACAAACTAACTTCCTACACGCATCTGGCTACATATAACGGCAGAACCTTCGATTGGCCGGTGCTGCACAACCGGTTCATCCTGAACGGATTCCGCCAATTCAAATGGGAGCCGATCCATATCGATTTGCTTCATCCGTCGCGAAGCGTATGGCGCAATACGTTGGTTTCCTGCAAGCTTAGCCATGTGGAGGAGGAGCGGCTGGGTATAACGCGCGAAGACGATGTTCCAGGCTCTCTGGCACCGGCAATCTATTTTCAATTCCTGGCCGATGGCAATCCCCGCCCGCTGCACGGCGTGTTCCGTCATAACGAGATCGATATGGTGTCGCTGGCATGCCTTGCCATCCGGTTTGGTCATCTTCTCAGCGATGGGCTTGGAAGCCGGGTTCCGCATCCTGAAGGAGTGGAAGAACTTCTGCGCACGGGACTATGGCTGGAGAAGATGAAGGGCGCGAGCTGCGCGGAGCCGTTGTTCGAACGGTTGATAAACGATGACCAAGCCCCGCCGTCTGTATATCTAGCGCTTGCCGAAAGAGACAAGAAATGTGGCAATTGGCCGCGTGCTGTGTTATTGTGGCAGAAGGTTGTGTATGCGGCGGAGATGGCCGCCTGGCCCGGTTGGGGGGCCCATATCGAGCTCGCCATGTACCATGAACATAAGACGAAGCAGTTCGATTCGGCGCTATCGCTCGCCGAGGAGGCACTTGCCCTCGCGTTAAGGCGCTATTCCGGCTTACGGCTCGACGCGAAGCGGCGTGCCGAGGTGGAGGGACTGCGCAAGAGAATCGACCGGCTTCGGACGAAAATAGGGAGGCTTTCCGGTTGAAACCAGTACGTTTTGCCATTCTTGGCTTCGGCAATATTGCCAAAACTCATATGACAGCGCTTCGTGCGCTGCCTATTATAAAGAAAACGCCAGTCATTCCTGTATTGGATACGCTTGTAACGAGACATCCCGATATTCACGCCGCGCAAGCGGAAGCAATCGGATTCCGCCGCGTAACGTCTTCTGCGCAGGAAGCAGCGGCTGACGGTCTCGTCGATATCTTCGATATCTGCACGCCGAATGCGAATCACTATGCTGACGTAACCGAAGCGCTTCGAGGAAGCAAGGCGATTTATTGCGAGAAGCCGGTTACGGAATCCTATGGGAAGTCGCGCGAATTGGTACATACCTTGAATGACAAGGGCAGCGGAACATTAGAGCAGCTAGCCTTCACATTTCGATATCACCCTGCCGTTATGCGGATCAAGAAATGGCTGGAGGAAGGCATTATCGGTGATGTCCTGCAATGCAAGGTGTCCTACCGCCGTTCCGGCTACCTGAATCCGGAGCGCCCGATCAGCTGGCGCCTTCAGAGCGGCATGTCGGGCGGAGGAGCGATCAGCGATCTTGGCGTTCATGTCCTGGATCTGATCCGCCATTGGTTCGGCGAGCTGGTGGACGTACGCGGGAGAACGAATGCTTATGTGAAGCAGCGCCCGGATGCAAGCGGAGCATTGATCGATATCGATGTCGACGATTGGGCAATCATGCATTATACGACGACATCCGATGTCAGCGGTATTGTTGAGGTATCCCGGATCGCATTGGGGTCCGATGCTTACGATGTTCAAATCGTCGGCACGCGCGGTTCGATCACATGCGATCTGGAGAGCCAGCTGATGCCGAGCGTGCATGTATTAAAAGGCGGCGTCCCGGCACTGCCCGTTCCCGAATCATTGGCGCTTCTGCCGGACGATAAGACAACGATGGGCATCGCCGTCGACACTCATTGCGCGGCGTTGAATCATTTCCTATGGCGCTACGCCGGTGAAGACCGCTGGCCGGGCCTCGCCCCATCTATGGCGGATGGCGTATCGGTCGAATATTGGATCGATCGGGTCCTTCAGGAGAACAAAGGGTGGACGTCATGAGTCCCGCGGAGAAGCCAAGCGGGCTTCTAATCGATCTGGACGGTACCTTATACCATGGCAATATCATGATCGAGGGAGCCGATTCATTGATCAGCATGCTCAGGCAGCGCGAGATCCGTTACTTGTTCGTCACGAACAATTCATCGGCGACGCCTGAAACCGTTGCGAATCGTCTTCGCGAGATGGGGATACCGGCTGAGGCCGACGATGTCTGCACCTCCTCGCAAGCAGCGGCGGCTTACATCGCCCAGGAGATGAATGAAGCCCGCGTATTCCCGGTCGGCGAAGCCGGGCTTCTCGATGCCTTGAGCAAAGCGGGTCTTCCTATTGTAGAAGACGAACCGGATATCGTCGTTCAAGGCATCGACCGTCAGCTGACGTACGAGCGGATCGCCGCCGCCGTCAGGCATATACGCAGCGGGGCACGATACATATTGACGAACCCGGATGTGCTTCTGCCATCCGATACGGGGCTTATCCCCGGAGCCGGTTCAATCTCGGCTATTCTTCAGAAGGCCTCAGGTATTAGTCCGACTGTGATAGGCAAACCTTCGGCAATATTGATGAACTACGCATTGGAGCGTCTCGGACGGAAGGCCGAAGACGTGTGGGTTATCGGCGATAATCCCGCGACAGATATAGCCGCCGCCCAAGCGAGCGGCTGCCGTTCGGTGCTTGTGCTGACCGGCCTGGCTACCGAAGCCAATTATAAGGATCTGCTTCAGCAAGCAGGCTGCTCCGCAGATGAGATTATTACGGATTTGCATCAGCTTATTCGTTGGTTCGGCTAGTCCGGATGACAAGCCTTGTGAAAAGACAATATATAGAGAATGCTACTGTATAACAAGCCGACCGTGACCGTATGCGGCCAGTCCGCCGAGGTTGAGCTTGTCGGGAAGGGTGAGGATCCCATGCCGGAATGGCCGGAAATGGAATATTATCGCAATCAATTGGCAGCACGAATTGCCGGTCAGCCGATCGTCGGCGTTCAGGTGACAAGGCCGAAATCCATCAATGTCTCGTCTGAACAATTTGAAGCGGAGCTGCTTAACAGAACGGTGTGGTTCGTTGAACGCCGCGGAAAGATGCTCGTCTTTCATCTCGACAGCGGCAAGAGGCTGGTGCTCCATCTGATGCTTGGGGGCCTTATTCAATTCGCCGCGGCGGATGAACCTACGGAGCGTACCGTCCAAGTCGCGATCCGGTTCCCTGCCGGCGAGCTGCGCTTTATCGGCCTGCGCCTGGGCTACATTCATCTGCTGACTGCAAAGGAAACCGAAGCGCAGCTGGGCAAGCTGGGGCCAGATCCGTTCGATAAACGACTGACTTTGGAGCGATTTACGCAGCGCTTTGCAGGCAAGAGAGGGACGCTAAAGTCCACCTTGGTCGACCAGCATGTGATTTCCGGAATCGGAAACTGCTATGCGGACGAAATTGCCTTTACTGCAGGCGTGCGTCCGGATGCTAAGGTAACGGAGATGGAGCCGCAGACGTGGGAACGGTTATACGCAGCGATGCATGAAGTGCTGACCGATGCCTTGAATCATGGCGGATATATGGAGATGCCGCTGACGGCAAACGATACGTTGATTGGCGGCTATAATGAACGCTGCCGCGTCTATGACCGGGGCGGAGAAAGCTGCTTGGTATGCGGAACGACTATCGTTCAGGGTGAAATCGGTTCGCGAAAAATGTTCTACTGTCCAACTTGTCAAAAGGAGCGTTAAACCTCATGCGGACCGGCTGCCATGTATCGACCCGAGGGGGATATCTTGAAGCGGCTAAACGAGCTGCTCATATAGGCGCAGAAGCGTTCCAATACTTCCCGAAAAATCCGCGCAGTCTCGCCATGAAAGCAATCGACAGATCGGATGCCGGAAGATGCGCGGATTATTGCAGCCAGCATGGGATCGTTTCGATCGCGCATTCGCCTTATCCAACGAACGTCGCAGCCGAGGATCCGCAGCATCGCGAGCGTACGGCTGAATCGTTATTGAACGATTTGGCCATTGCCGAAGCATGCGGGTCACTTGGCGTCGTCGTTCATTTTGGCGTGTACAAGGGCATAGATCCGCTGGAAGGATATCGTAATGCGGTCATTACGTTGAGCGCAGTTACTTCGCAATGGAACGGTAAGGCGAAGCTTCTCATTGAGAATCAGGCCGGCGAGCATACGTTCATGGGAACGACGATGGAAGAGCTGGCGCAAATACGCAGTCTATGCCGTGATTCGTATAAGATCGGCTTTTGCCTGGACACCTGTCATCTCATGGCAAGCGGAATATGGGATGGGAATCCTGACGGCGCTTGGCTGAATACGGCTGTCCGGTTGAACGTGTTGGAGCATATCGAGGCCATCCATCTGAATGACTCCGTATATCCATCTGGTGCGAAGCGAGATCGGCATGCGGTTATCGGAGAAGGACATATTGGCGAAGCTGGATTCAGATGGCTGCTGCAGCATCCGCTGCTTCGCTCTGTGCCGTTCATACTGGAGACGCCCGCAGGGGAAGACGGAACGCATAAGGCGCAGCTCGAGCTCGTCCGGAATTGGGGAGACGCTAACCGATGAATGTATACTTGGATGATCATAGAATTTGTCCCAAAGGGTTCGTACTTGCCAAGAATGCGGAGGAATGTATCGCATTATTAAAGCATGCGGAAGTGGAGACGCTCTCTCTCGATTATGATTTGGGCTGGGGTCAACCGACCGCATTGGAAGTCGTGCATTATATCGTAGAGAGCAAACGGTTTCCCAAAGAAATCTACCTTCATACATCAAGCCCGTCAGGACGAATGCAGATGTACCAGCTGCTAGCCAGACATGCCCCTATGGAAGTTATGCTTCATAACGGACCGATGCCTATTTGATATTACATCGAATTGCAGGGGTGCTGACTATTGGAATGATGGGGAATATGCACAGATTTGGGGGAATGGCAATGATTCATTTACAACATATTATTTTGAAGCGCGATGAACGGGAGATATTGAATGGAATCGACCTGGAGATCAAGGAAGGCGAGCATTGGGTTATCCTGGGGCGTAACGGATCGGGTAAAACATCGTTGCTCGAAATGATGACCGGCTATATGTTTCCCTCTTCCGGAACGATCGATGTGCTTGGCAATCGCTTTGGCGAATGCGATGTGCGCGAAGTCCGCAAAGAAATCGGCTACATTAGCCAATCGATCATCGAGAAATTGACGCTATACGATCCTGTCTGGGAAGTCGTTGCAACCGGGGAATATGCATTCTTGCGGTTTTATCAGGATATCGACGAGCAGGTTCGCCTGAAAGCCCTTCGCCTTATCGACGAAGTCGGTCTCGGGCATACGGCGGAGCAATCCTTGGGTTCTCTCTCACAAGGGGAACGAAAGAAGGTTCTGCTGGCGAGGGCGCTGATGAGCGATCCGAAGCTCCTCGTTATGGACGAGCCTTGCGCCGGACTCGACCTTCATGAGCGGGAGAAGCTGCTTGTTGACCTGGGCAGGTTAAGAGATCGCGGTATTACGGTCGTGTATGTAACGCATCACTTGGAAGAGATCATTCCGCTCTTTACGCACGTTGCGCTGCTTCATGAGGGGCGCTTGGCAGCGGCAGGACCGAAGCGGGACGTATTGACAAGCGAGATACTGAGCGGGGTTTACGACTGGCCGGTAGAAGTCGAATGGTCGTATGACCGGCCATGGATAAGAGCGGCAGCAGTAGGAGGAGGACAAGCTTGACGCAGTGGATCTGTACGGCTAACCATGGCTTTGCCACCTATGCGATGGAAGAGCTTCGAAGACAGTTTGAAGGGGTTAAGATCACGCAGCTGAAAGCCGGCGAAATCTTCATGATCGATCTTCCGCTCAGCCGTCAGGAAGTGCTTGATCGTATTCAAACGAATGAGCCGATCTTTCTCCGCCATATTCAGTCGGTGGAGCGCGTTCTGCCGATCCGCGGCAATGCGGACGATTTGCAAGCGCTTGGCGAGCTGGTCCGTTCTTCGCGTCTCCGGTGCGAGAACAAGGCAATCGCTGTACATCTGCGCCGCGGTGACGGGAGTCCGTTCCCTTATTCCGCAGCGGATACGAAGGCGGTTCTCGATGCGATATTGATCGAGACCGGCTGCGAGCCTGTCGTGCAATCGCCAGAGATGATCTTGTCGATATTCGCTGGCAAGGAAGAGCTGTTTGTCGGCATGGGTACGCCGGAAGAGCAGCTGTCCGATTGGCCGGGCGGGGCCATCCGGTTCCAACGCGAGGAAGGTCAGATATCTCGGGCAAAGTTCAAGCTGCTGGAAGCGGAGCGGGCGTTCAAGCTGCACTTTGCCGATTTCCGCGATGCGCTCGATATCGGTGCGGCTCCTGGAGGCTGGACGCATCTGCTGCTGGAGCGGGGATTGTATGTAACGGCCGTTGACCCGGCCAATTTACATCCAAGCCTAGCCAAGCATCCAAGGCTAACGTATTGGAAGAAGAACGCATCGGAAGTTCATTTGCAGCCGGGTTCCTTCAATCTTCTTGTATGCGATATGAGCTGGAGCCCGATGCAAATGTGCAAGCTTATTCTCGATCTGCACGAAGCGCTGCAGGGCGGCGGTACAGCGATCGTCACTGTCAAGCTTATGCATAAGAAGCCGCTGCAGACAATCCGCGACGTGATGGCCAAGCTGGAGACCGTCTTCACGGTAAAAAAAGCGAAGCAGCTGTTTCATAACCGGGAAGAGATCACGTTGTACTTGGAGAAGAAAGCTTATTTGTAAGCACGTGAATAATTGGATAACGGGAAAGCATCCCGATCCTGCAAGCCTCAGGCTTGCCGGTTCGGGATGCTTTTTTTATAACCCATAGGAGGCGTTAGCTTGAATCAGGAACAAACGGGTCGATATGTCATGGGAGACGCTGTCGGCGGCGGGCGCTACCGTATCGTCGGAATGCTCGGCAAGGGCGGAATGGGAGAGGTTTATGCGGCTGAAGACAGCAGGCTGCAGGGTAAGCTGCGCGCCTTGAAGGTTAACCGGCCGCCTTCGGAGGACGGCTTGTTTCATGCGGAAGAAGCTGTCATGCTGATGAGGCTGAACCATCCGAATTTGCCGCTTATCGTCGATTATTACCCCCCTGATGAACTTGGGGCGGAGATACTCGTTATGGACTATATTGACGGTGTGACCTTGCAGGCACACTTAGAGATTCACCACGGAAAAGTGGCACTCATGGAGATCATCCGGACAGGCCTGCAGTTATGTCAAGCGTTAATCTATTTACATAGCCAATACCCGCCGATTATCCACCGGGATCTGAAGCCGACCAATGTTATGATTGATCGAAGCGGTCACGTCCGTCTCATCGACTTCGGTATCGCTAGACGATACAAGGCTGACGCCGGCCAAGATACGGTTCAGCTGGGGACGCCCGGCTTCGCCGCTCCCGAGCAGGAGGGGGCAGGACAGAGCGATGCCCGCACCGACATATTCGGCCTTGGCGCGCTGATCTATTATTTGCTTAGCGGCGGACATCCGCCAGCTTCGTATTCCGCTTCTATTGCTCAGCTCCCTTCCTCGGTTCCGGAGCCGCTTCTTACTGTAATTGGACGGATGCTGGAGCGCCATCCTCGGCTGCGCTATTCGTCCATGCAGGAGGCGAGCGAAGCGCTGCAAGCGTGTCTGGATTCCCTTTTCACACACCCGATAGCCCGGCAATCAGACGCACCTTGGAATCAAGAGGGGCTGGGAAATGAGAGAACGAATCGCAGAATGGCTCAAATAAAGCCTGATCGTCGTCAGCAATCGGCTGACAGGCGGTCGGATAATAAGCCGCTTCATATTGCCGTTGCATCTCTTGCGCCCTGCAGCGGCGGCACATTCGTGGCGATAACGCTTGCAAAGCTGCTCGGTCTTCGCGGAGTAGAGTGTGCCGCATTCGAACATCCGTCTCTATCCCCGGAGTGGCATGCGCTGCTTGATTGCAGTCGTTCGAGGAAGCATGCCGCTCATTCCGGCGATTCTGTCCCGGACCCGAGATATATCCGATACGGAGACGCTCACGTATCGTGGCATGTGCTTCAACCCGAACAAGCGGACGCGCTGGCGGACGAATCGATCAAATACCGGCTTATGGTTGAAGCCTACCCGAACCACGCGAAGGTAACGGACGTTTCATCTCATTGGAAGACGGAGGCCTCGCTGGAAACATTCCTGTTATCTGCAGACGTTGTGCTTTTTGTCGCGGATCCTCATGCTTATAAATGGTCCGCTGCCCGTCTGGCCGCAGCGGAGCGGATACGTTTCGAGCGGTCTGCAGCTGGCTTGCCGACATGGTGGCTGGCTAACAAAGATATGAGGTTCCAGGGACGGGCCGAATGGCTATCGCTGCTTCCGGCTCAGCCAATCGCTGCGATCCCGCAGCTACCGATGGAAGAGTGGCTCCAGCTGCTCTGGCAAGGGAAGTGGATGACCTCGGACAGGAAGCTGTTAGCCGTGATGGAGAAGGCGTTTCAGCCTTTGCTTCGCAAGCTTTTTGAATGAAGTTGACACAAGTGAGGAATACCTGTGATACAATGGAACGCGAGCGACTTAAAAACGCGATTTACAATGAATTAGATAGAGAAATGGAGCAGCATACATGAGCTTACTGACAGTAGAAGATTTAAACCATAATTTTGGCGACCGCACGTTGTTTAAGAATGTTTCCTTCCGCCTTCTTGCAGGCGAGCATGTCGGCTTGGTCGGTGCCAATGGCGCCGGGAAATCGACCTTGATGAATATTTTGACCGGCAAGCAGCTGAAGGATGACGGCAAAGTCGAATGGACGCCGAAGGTCCGTTACGGATACTTGGATCAGCACACGAAGCTCGTTTCCGGGAAGACGATCCGCGATGTGCTCAAGGATGCTTTTCTCCCGCTGCTGGAGCTGGAGACGGAGCTGGGCGATATTTCCATGCAGATGGCGGATGCCAATCCGGACGAGCTTGAAGAGCTGCTTGTTCGTATGGGCGAAATTCAAGAAGCGCTGGAGATCGGCGATTTTTATCTAATCGATGTGAAGGTTGAAGAAATGGCTAACGGGCTTGGCCTGAATGCAATCGGACTTGACCGCGACGTATCCGCGTTGAGCGGGGGCCAGCGGACGAAAGTATTGCTTGCGAAGCTGCTGCTTGAGAAGCCGACCGTCTTATTGCTGGATGAACCTACGAACTATTTGGATGAAGAGCATATCACATGGCTGACGAACTACTTGAAGAACTATCCGTATGCATTCATGCTGATCTCCCACGACACCGGATTTATGAACGAGGTTGTTAATGTCATTTATCATCTCGAATTTGCCAAGCTGACGCGTTATTCCGCTAATTACGAGAAATTTCTGCAGATGGCGGATATCAACAAGAATCAGCATATTGACGCTTATGAGAAGCAGCAGGAATTTATTAAGAAGCAAGAGGATTTCATTCAACGGAACAAAGCGCGGTACTCCACAAGCGGACGCGCGAAGAGCCGCGAGAAGCAGCTGGAGCGGATCGAGCGGATCGATCGTCCTGAAGAAGCGATGAAGCCGACATTCGGCTTCAAAGAGGCTCGCACAAGCGGCAAGACGGTGTTTGAAGCGAATGGGCTCTCCATCGGGTATAACCGCCCGCTGCTGCCGGCCATGGACATGCTGATCGAGCGAGGAGACAAAATCGCGATCGTCGGATGCAATGGCGTCGGCAAATCAACGCTGCTCAAGACGATTCTCGGCCTGATTCAACCGCTGGACGGCAAGGTTTACCGCGGCGATTATCTGCACCCGGCTTATTTCGAGCAAGAGGTGAAGGCTCCGACACTCACGCCGCTGGACGATGTATGGAACGAGTTCTCGAACATGAACCAGCATGAGGTGCGTGCGGCGCTTGCCCGATGCGGATTGAAGAACGATCATATTACCCGGGCGCTGAACCAGCTTAGCGGCGGCGAACAGGCGAAAGTGCGTCTGTGCAAATTGATGCTCCGCGAGAGCAACTGGATCGCCTTCGACGAACCGACCAACCATCTGGACGTCGTTGCGAAGGCCGAGCTGAAGCGTGCTCTGCAAGCTTTTAAAGGCACGATCATTCTCGTATCCCATGAACCGGATTTCTATGAAGACTGGGTAACGAAGGTATGGGATGTGGAAGCTTGGTCGCTGCAAAGCATCCAATAAGGAGTATGCAGCTACCGCCGTACTGCGGGAGAATTGCTTAGGATGTTTCGTATGTTCAACCTCTCTGCCTAGCTGATCATAGGAGACAGGATGATCATGGATCGTACGGAATTCGTTTCATAGCCGCTATCGGCAAAGTAGGACCAGAACACATACATGCAGCATGGTCGGCGGTCACCGCTGTTTCTCATGCTGCTTGTTGCGCTTTTCATACTTGATTAGAAATGACCCTCGACCGGGCTTCACATGCTGCCAATCCCGGCCGTGGAGATAGGAAGCGAAGGAATGGGCAGAATAACGATTGGCGACGGTACGTCATGATTTGGGGTATGCTTGAAAACAAATGGGCTCTTCATTATGATAGTGAAGAACCTGTTAAGAGCCTGGAGAGAGAAGTGGTGGTGGACAACCAGATGAAAGAACGCATATTAGTCATCGAAGACGAAGATAGCATCGCCCGAATTCTGCAGCTGGAGCTTGAACATGAAGGCTATTCCGTGGGAAGAGCGGCTGATGGCCGCACCGGTCTGGAGCAAGCCGGCTCCGGTGAGTGGGACCTGGTTCTGCTGGACGTCATGCTCCCGGAGTTAAACGGTGTAGAGGTGCTGCGCAGACTGCGTCAGGCAGGAAATCCGATTCCGATCATTCTGCTGACGGCCAGAGATACGATTCCCGATAAGGTTAGCGGATTCGAGCATGGAGCTAATGATTATATAACCAAGCCTTTTGCAATGGAAGAACTGCTCGCGCGGGTGCGTAATTTGATCCGCATCTTCGGACAGCAGCCGCGGGAAGCCGAGAGCCCCGATATAATCAAGGCAGCCGATTTATCAATTGAATTAAGAACGCGTAAAGTGTTTCGTAAAGAGCTGCCTATCGAATTAACGCCGCGTGAATTCGAGCTTCTGGTCTACCTGGCCGAGCACAAGAACGAGGAGAAGTCGCGTGAGGATATATTATCCGAGGTATGGGGCTATGATTTTATTGGCGAGACCAACCTCGTCGATGTTTACATCCGTTACTTGCGTCAGAAGATTGATAAGGGGTACCGGCACAAGCTGATTCATACGGTTCGCGGGGTCGGTTATATGTTAAAGGAGCCTGATGCATGACACTGCGCAGGAGATTTACTTTTTTTACAATATTTTGGTTAATTTTCATCCTTATTTTGTTCAACATTTTCGTCTATTTATTCGTTATAAAGATAACGATGCGCAGCGAAGAACAGCTGTTGACGAATAAAGTGAATATTTTGCTTGAGGATCCGCGGATTGACCAGCCGACAGGGCTGGCCGATCCAGATTTGCTGACGGATTACTACAATGTGAATGAATTGATCCGTGTCGTCACGCCGGATGGCAGGACGGTCAATGAGCAAGGCTCCGACCCGGAGCTGCTCGCGTTCAAGACGGAATTCAGCAGCGAGTTTGAGACAGGCATGCTGTATGTCGAAGGCCGCCGGGTAATATACATGGAGGTTCCGCTCTATAATAACGGCAGGATTATCGGCAAATTGGAGCTGTACCGAAAGTTAACCCTGCTCGACAGCTATTTGCAGGTGCTTGTTATCGCGCTGACGGTCACGAGCGTAGGGGCGATTCTGTTCGCGATACTCGGAACCTACTGGTTTACGTCCAGACTGACCTCGCCTATTCAGCATATGGTACAGACGATGCGCGAGATTGACCGGAGCGGCAAGCTCCGAAAGATTGAAATAAGCGGGAAGGACCAGTCTGCCGAGCTGGAACAGCTGGCTCGCGCGTTCAACCAGATGATCGACCGGCTGGACCGTACGTTTGCGCGGCAGAAGCAGTTCGTAGCCGATGCCTCCCATGAGCTGAAAACACCGCTGACCGTCATATCCAGCTATGCCAATATGCTAAGCCGCTGGGGCAGAGACGATGTCAATGTAAGGGATGAAGCGATCGAGGCCATCAGTAAAGAATCGAAACGTCTGCAGAACTTGACCAAATCCATGCTCATGCTTGCGGAAGCGGAGCAGGAGGACTGGCTGAAGCTGGAGACATTCGATCTGGTGCAGCTCGCTGATGAGACGGCAGACATGCTTCACGCGACGTTCCAGCGGATGATTCGGGTACATACGCCGAAGACGGACGTAAAGCTCAGCGGCGACAAGGACAAGATCCGGCAGCTGCTTGTCATTCTTCTCGACAATGCGATCAAATACAGCAAAGATCCGATCGACATCACAATCAGCGTAACGAAAGGCAATGTCCGTCTATCCGTTTCGGATAAGGGAGTCGGCATACCCGAGAACGATATGCCGCATCTGTTCGAGCGGTTCTTCCGGGTAGACGGGGCAAGAAGCAGAACGACCGGGGGAGTTGGCTTAGGTCTCTCTATTGCCAAACGAATCGTAGATTTGCACAACGGACAAATCGATGTGTTCAGCAAACCGGATCAAGGAACGACGATCTCAATCGTTCTTCCCCAAAAAAATAGAAGCTGATTCCACGGCTCGTCGTATCGCGGTCAATATAACCGGACTGCGATACGACAGAGCTGAAGAATCAGCTTTATGGTCATTTATTCTATGATGAATAAGGACTAGGAGACGCGGCGTGCTGTAATGTAGTGAGAGCTCCAGTGCTTGGAATTCAGTTGCGAGAATTTAACTCCGCCTTCGCCATACGTGTGGAGAATCTTGTTGTTCCCTACGTAAATCGCAACATGAGCGACGCCTTTGCCCGAGCCTACGCTGAAGAAGACAAGGTCGCCTTTCTTCAGATTGGAACGCGAGACGTAGGATCCAACCTTGGATTGCTGCTTCGAGGTACGTGGCAGATAAATTCCGACTTTCTTATAGACATATTGGGTGAACGAGGAGCAATCGAATGCGCTCGTAATTCCGCTCTTAGCACCGAAGCGATAAGGAACGCCCAAGTAATTGTCGCCAATGCTGACGATCTTGTTTGCTTGAGAAGCTGTAGCGGCTTCTGCTGTAGAAGCTTGTCCAATCGCGAGCGAAGTGAATCCGATCATGGTAGCTAAGGATACGGCAACCAATTTACGAATAATGGTGTTGTTCTTTTTCATGTTGTTAAATTCCCCTCCATATGTTCTGGTCATTGGTTCGAGATACACTATAACAGATTACAAACGCCCTAATGATTACCAAAGAGAACAATAAAAGAGCGATATCAAGGCTTGTATCCGCTTTATTAAAAAACGATGAGAAATTTCTAATCAGGAGTGAGCAGGAATTGAATTTACGTGTAGCAGCTGTCCAATATAAACTGGAAGACATCGGCGCGTTCGCGGAGTTCGCCGAACAAGTCACGCATTACATAAGGAATGCTTCGGAATACGGGGCGAAGTTCGTGCTCTTCCCGGAATTTATGACAACGCAGCTTCTATCGATCGGAGACGAGCTGGGGAAGCCGCTTTCGATTGACCGGCTATCTTCTTTTACAGAGGATTACTTGAAGCTGTTCACAGCGCTTGCGGCGGAGTATGGCATGCATATTATCGGCGGGACGCACGTGATTGAGGATGGGAAAGGCAAACGCCGCAATGTCGCGCATTTGTTCTATCCGGACGGAAGAGTGGAAACCCAGGCGAAGCTGCATATGACACCGACGGAGAAGGAAGAATGGGATATGGCTCCCGGTGAATCGCTGAACGTATTTGATACTGAGTTCGGAACGATTGCGATGCTGACCTGCTACGATATCGAATTTCCGGAGATCGTCCGGATGGCAAGAGCGAAAGGGGCCGATATCATCTTCTGTCCGTCCTGCACGGATGATCGCCACGGTTTCTACCGCGTCCGCTATTGCTGTCATGCCAGGGCTGTCGAGAATCAGGTGTATATCGTAACGACGGGGACAGTAGGTTCTTTGCGAAAGGTTGACTTTATGCGTGCCAACTACGGGCAAGCCGCCGTCATCTCGCCTAATGATATTCCATTCCCTCCCGCAGGCATCATGGCTGAGGGCGTTATTAACGATGACATGCTCGTCGTTGCCGATTTGAACGTAGAGCTGCTCGCCGACGTAAGAGCGGCTGGATCGGTCACCACCTGGAGAGATCGCCGCACGGATTTGTATCCTGATTGGGAGTCGTAGGACGATGCGCAAACAGATGTTTGTTTATGGTTCGGGGAAGCCGGTTCGTGTGACGATACGGAATTACTCGCGGGAAGACACGGAGGGGATGATTGCGATCCAGAGGGAGAGCTTTCCGCCCCCGTTTCCTTCCGAGCTCTGGTGGAATGAAGAACAGCTTCATGAGCATGTGAGCCGCTTTCCCGAAGGAGCGCTTTGTGCCGAGGCGGACGGGAAGCTGATCGGGTCCATGACCGCATTGCTTGTCGATGGTGAAGCTGCCAACGGAGCTCATAGCTGGGAGCTGATTACCGACGGCGGATATATCCGAAACCACAACCCGGCCGGCGACACGCTTTATGTCGTCGATTTGTGCGTCATTCCCGAATATCGACAATACGGGATTGGCAAATGGCTGATGCAATCGATGTATGAGGTCGTCGTCCATCTTCAATTAAAGCGATTGCTCGGCGGCGGACGAATGCCCGGGTATAAGCGGTATGCCGACCGTCTAACGGCGGAACAGTATCTGGAGGGAATCACTTCAGGCGAGCTGAAGGATCCCGTCCTCTCTTTCCTGTTGCGCTGCGGCCGGATGCCGGTTGGCGTTGCCAAGCATTATCTTGAAGATGAAGATTCATGCCATTATGCTGCTTTAATGGAATGGAGAAATCCTTTTCACAACCATTAGAAGAAATCAAATAAACAGATCATGGGAGGCATTATCGTTTATGGAATATATACGGATTCAATCGATTAACGACCCGTTGTTTACGAAGATGCATCAGCTGATGCAAACCGTCTTTCCTCCGGAAGAAGTGCTTGCGTTCGAGAAATGGGAGGAGCCGATTCAAGATCCAAGCATTCATGTTTATGTTGCCGTCCATGAAGGCGAAGTCGTGGGCGCAACCGAGTACCGTTATTATCCAACCATGCTTGTCGCGATGACGGACTTTACGATTATCGGCCGTCCCTCCATGGGAATCGGACGGTTCCTCATGCGTAACCGCGAGCGCGACATTGCTAGGCTTGCAGAGGAGAGCGGTACGGAACCGATTGGCATGTTCGCCGAAATTTATAACCCCATCACGGCAGATTATCATTTCGGGGGCGTAACGCCAATGAACCCCTATGTACGGCGCGAGGTGCTGTCGCATATTGGGTATCGCCGTCTCGATTTTCCATACATACATCCTTCATGGGAAGAGAACGGCGAAGCCGTATCGGGGCTTGATTTATGTTTCCTCTCTTATGATGAGAATCGTACGGAGCTGCCGTCCTCGCTCGTTACAGCTTTCTTGACGCAATATTATTCCGCGCTTCCCAATAAACCGGACGCTTGGCATGATATGATCGAATCGATCGGGCAGCAGGAAACGATCCGCTTAGAACCGTTCTGATGAGTGCGGAGGAGACGGCAAGAAGCACGGCGATCACTTTCTGGGGTACGGGAGACTCGATGGGCGTTCCCCGTGTATACTGCGATTGCAGCGTATGCGAGGAAGCCCGCAGCAGCGGCACCAATCGGCGAAAGCGATCGCTGGTGCACCTGAACGATCCGGAGCTGGGTGTTTTGTTGATCGACTGCGGACCGGATTGGCGTGACCAAATGGAAGCCGCAGGCCTGCGCCGCCTGGACCGGATCCTCATTACGCATGCGCACTTCGATCATATTGGCGGCCTTGCGGAGTGGGCCGATATGTGCCGATGGACGGGGATCGCGGGAGAAGCCTACGCCAAACCGGATGTAATCGACGAAGTTCTGACTCGGTTCCCTTGGATAGGCCGGAATATAACGTTTATTCCGATTGAAGGCCCGCTGCAGCTTGGAAGATGGCGGGTGGATTGCTGGAAGGTGAATCACGGGAAGAACGGTTATTCTTATGCGTTTCGATTCTCGGATCTTGCGGCGGGCCGATCGTGGGCTTATTGTTCGGACGCGATCTCGCTTACCGAAGAACAATTAATGCCATTAATGAATCTGGATTTGCTCATTCTCGGAACCAGCTTCTATGAAGAGCCGTTTCCGCTTCATACGCGATCGGTATATGACGTGAAGGAAGCTGCGGCGCTGCTTGAGCGCTTGAAGCCAAAGCAGACCGTGCTGACCCATATGTCGCACGACATTGATTTGCGGCGCGAATATCCGCTGCCAGCCGATGTCCGATTTGCTCTAACCGGCATGATAATCCAGGTTTAATAAGGTTCGACATACTCCCGGTATAGCTGCGAACCTTAAATGGTTGATCATTATTTCCGGCATATTAGCTTGTGCTCTATTCTGCCATCAAATGAAAGTCACTTGACGTCAGTCGTGAAAACGCATATTATGGAACTATCTGATCGACAAGGGGAAATTTTGATGTTTGTTGGTGTTCTTAACTCGTAATTGGATATTCGATTTTGACGAATGAAGCATGCTTGTCCTGTAATAGGGTACAGGTCTGTTTGATGATGTTCGTCCGAATCGACTCTCTGAGTTAAGAACATGACGATTTCCGCCTGCAGACGGCAAATTCGCGTGCTCTTCGAGCACGCTTTTTTTATGCTTCAAAACGAACCTGTGTGAGTAAGATTTCAGCTGTTCATTCATGAATAGCTGGCGTCTTCCAAGCCAGGAAATCGGGTTGCAGCTTTGCCGAATCTCAAACAGGAATGGAAGGCGCGTGCGCTTTTCATTCCTGTTTTTTTTATTTTATGCCCTAAGGAGGCCCTCAACAATGAACGAAGCAAGCTTGAAACGATTGGAATACGACAAAATTAAACAGAGACTGCTCGAATTTACGGTATCGCCCGAAGGAAGCAAGCTGGCAGAGCGCCATATGCCGACGGCCAATGAAGCGGCAGTTCGCACATGGTTGCAGGAAACGGAAGAGGCGGCAAGGCTGCTTGCCACTGGGGCGAGCGTACCGTTGTCAGCCATGGAAGGAATGGAGCTCTTCTTCGCGCTGCTGGGTAAAGGAAGAATCTATACCGAACAAGACCTGGGACAATTAAGCGCATGGCTCGCCGCAGTAGGCCAAATGAAACGTTATATGGAAGCGAAGAAGATGATCGCCCCTACGATCAGCAGCTATGCCGACTCCATGCACGATTGTCCGGAACTGCGGAAGGAGCTGGACCGCTGTATCCGCCATGGACAGTTAACGGATCAAGCGAGTTCCGCCCTGGCGGATATCCGCAGACATCTGGCATCGGCCGAGGATCGCATTGAACGCAAGCTGAACCAGACGCTGGGCAAATATAAGACTGCGCTACAGGAGCTATTGGTAAGTAAGCGCAACGGGCATTATGTTATTCCGGTGAAACGGGAACTGCGCAAGCAGGTCCCGGGGACGGTATGGGATGAGTCGTCCAGCGGTCAGACCTTGTTCGTCGAGCCGGCAGACGTTGCCGAGCTGCAGGCGGAATGGCAGATGTGGAAAGCCGAGGAAGAGCGCGAACGGACCATTATATTATCCGAATTGTCCGAGTTTGCCGAAGGGCATGCCGATGGGCTAAGGTGGAATGTCGAGGCGATGGCGTCATTCGATTTCATCTTTGCCCGAGCGAAGCTCTCCCGGACTTGGGATGGCATCGCCGTGACCATCTCCGAGAAACCTTATATTCATTTGGTCGATGCGAAGCATCCGCTGCTCGGGAGCGGTTGTTTGCCGTTAAATGTACAGATCGGCGGAGCATGGCGGCAGTTGATCATAACTGGGCCCAACACGGGCGGGAAGACGGTAACCTTGAAGACCATCGGACTATTTGCCTTGATGGTTCAGTCTGGACTGCTCGTTCCAGCCGGCAAGGGCACCGAGCTCGGGCTCTTTCAGCATGTGCTGGCGGATGTCGGCGACGGACAAAGCATCGAGCAATCGCTCAGCACCTTCTCGGCTCACATGTCCAGCTTGAAGGAAATGCTGGATGCCGCGAACGGCAGGTCGCTGCTGCTGCTGGACGAACTGGCGGCCGGCACTGACCCTGGTGAAGGCATCGCATTGTCTATTGCCGTCTTGGAGGAACTGCTGAACCGGGGATCGCTGGTAGCGGCGACGACACATTTTAACGAGATCAAACGGTTCGCGTCCGAAACGGAAGCGTGCACCAACGCGCGGATGGCCTTCGATGCGGAAACCTTGCGCCCCTTGTATCGCTTAGAGATCGGAGAGGCCGGGGACAGCTACGCGTTTGCCATTGCGAGACGGTTTGGCCTGCCGGAAAGGGTTATTCGGAGGGCGGAAGCGAGAGCGGCAGCGATCGGAACGAAACAGGCTGTAGAGACGACATCCGTTCCGGCATGGCAGTCTGCAGAGGATAAATCATCTCGCAGTAAACCGAAGCCGGTGAAGAAAGATAAGGAACGCCATCCTAAGGAAGGCGAAGGAGCGGAGGAGAATGCCATTGAAGATGACCGTCATCATTCGAATGAGGCTAAACGGCCCTTGCAAGTAGGGGATTGTGTCTGGATCTATCCGTTGAAGCGGAGCGGCATCGTCTATAAAGCGGCTGACGAACGCGGAGAAGTCATCGTTCAGGTACAGAAGCAGAAATTAAAATTCAACCGAAAAAGGCTGGCGCTCTATATCGGATCGGAGAAGCTGTACCCGGGACAGGATTATGACCTGGATATCGTATTCGAGAGCAAAGCGAACCGGAAAGCGAGAAAGCAGATGGGACGCAAATATGTGCCCGGGATTGAGATCGTTACGCCGCCGGAGGAACCGGAGCGCTAAGCGCGCCCGGAATCCGGCTTGCGCTAAGTCAATCCCGGCTCTCGATGACAAGCAGCAGCCCTTCGCGTATGCTGACGACCCCTTGCTCGCCGACTAGCGCGTTGCTGATGCCGAGCGATTGGCCGATTTCAAGCGTGGCTTCGCGGAGAGGATATTGGAATCCATCCAACGTGATGCCGCGGACAACGTCCGAAAGCGGTAGAAGTGAAATATATGGAAACGGAGATCGCCGAAGAGATAGCTTGCTTGCGGTCACGCGGATCGTATTATGCTCGTCCATGATGGCCATGCGGATCCCCTGCCCATGAGCCGTTCGAAGCAAATGTACGTTGGCCAAGGTATGATCGAAACGTGTGCCAAGCGCTCCCAGCAGCACGATCTCATCCGGTTGTTTGGACACTGCAAGCTGGAAGGCAAGTTCGGTATCGGTGAAGTCCTTGTCAACCGGATCGAAGTCCTGCATCTCCAGGCTTGCTTCTCGGATCTCTG
This sequence comes from Paenibacillus spongiae, assembly GCF_024734895.1. Classification (NCBI taxonomy): domain Bacteria; kingdom Bacillati; phylum Bacillota; class Bacilli; order Caryophanales; family Paenibacillaceae; genus Paenibacillus; species Paenibacillus spongiae. The sequence goes on along the minus strand of NZ_CP091430.1, from coordinate 4,326,495 downwards.
CCAGCTGCTGCGGTGTGACCGAATCGAAATCGCCTAAGGAAATATTCGGACGGCGTCCGTTCCGGACGAGGAACAAGGCGCCGCTATCCGCACCGATCAGATAATCGTCGTCCCGGATGAGATCCAGCGCCCACCGGCCCAGACGGCCGCCGGTAAATATGAGTATGCGGCTTGCATTCATGATGCATTCGTTCCTTTCTGCATAGCGTGCTTTTGTCAGTATACTCGGGACATCGGCGAAAGGCCAGTCCGTTATTTGCAAAATGCACTCTTGCGCAAATCCGCCGCTCATGGCTAAAATGAGATTGGTAAAAACTATGGACCCGTTCGATGACCTGCAGCAAAGGGCGGCGGATATCGAATGAGCAGGCGGAGGCAGCATCAGTTGAACTGGCAATTGGATATGGACGTGTTTACGATCTTCAGCGTTATCGGCACGATTGCTTTTGCAGTGAGCGGTGCGATTGTAGCGATGGAGGAAGAATACGACATTCTTGGCGTTTATGTGCTTGGCCTTGCCACTGCCTTTGGCGGCGGCGTTATCCGCAATCTGCTGATCGGCGTACCCGTTACGACCTTGTGGGCGCAAGGAATGCTGCTTAAGACCGCCGTTGCGGCGATGACGATCGCCTTTATTTTGCCGGTTAGCTGGATCAAGCATTGGCGTCGGAGCGAAGCGTTCTTCGATGCTATCGGGTTGTCGGCCTTCGCGATTCAAGGCGCGCTGTATGCAACAGGGAAGCATCCGCTTAGCGCCGTCATTGTTGCGGCGATGCTGACCGGTATTGGCGGGGGCATGATCCGCGACGTCTTGGCCGGAAGAAAACCGCTTGTGCTGCGCGATGAAATCTATGCGGTGTGGGCGATGGCTGCAGGTGCTGCGATCGGACTTGGATGGTTTAAAACACCAATGGAGCTGCTGATACTATTCGGTATCGTCATTGCGTGCAGAATGCTGTCGGTTCATTACAAATGGAGATTGCCGAGACGATCGCTGAAATATGCGCTTGCGCAATCGGTCCATTCCGAAGAGCAGCAGACGGCCGCGGCAGCGAAAAGCAACGAAGAGAAAGGGGACCACTCATGATTTCGGTATTATTCGTATGTCTGGGCAACATTTGCCGTTCACCGATGGCAGAAGCGGTATTTCGCCATGAATTAATGGCGCGCGGACTGGAGGATGTCATTAAAGTCGATTCGGCCGGAACGGGAGATTGGCATCTCGGCAAGGTGCCGCATGAAGGAACGAGGGGCTTGCTTGACCGCCATGGGATTTCGTACGAAGGGATGCGGGCAAGACAAGTGCGTTTGGACGATTACGACGATTACGATTATATCGTTTGCATGGACACGAATAATGAACGGGATGTTCGTCAAATGCTTGGCAGCCGCTGCGACGGCCACGACAAGGTGTTTAAATTTATGGATCTGCTTCCGGAGCGCAAAACGGCCGATGTTCCGGATCCTTATTATACCGGAAATTTCGAAGAGGTTTACGAGCTGGTGTCGCAAGGCTGCGCCCGGCTTTTGGAGAAGATAGCGGAGCAGCTACAAGAGGCTGAACCTGCACGTTCATAATAAGGTTAAAAGAAGACCGCTGCCAGCGTCAGGCTATCTGCCTGCCCGCTGCAGCGGTCTTCGCGTAAGCGTGAGTTCCGTTGTTAGAAAAAAGCTTTCAATGCCGAAGGGATATGCTTCTGCCAGAAGCCCCATACATGCTTGCCTTCATGCTCGCTGTACAGGATGGCAGCGCCTTTCTCTTTTAGAATTTGCTTCATCGCCCGGTTGAGCGCAACGAAATCATAGGTGCCGCTGTCGGTTTCGAAGGCGGTTTCCTGCAGCCCGACGATCATAAACAGGCTCATATGATCCATAAGGCCGCTTCGGGCGGCAATTTCTTGAGAAGCGGGGTAGAAGGCTCCGGATAGCGAGATGATTTTGTTGAATAGATGCGGGTAGCGCAGCGCAATATGAAGCGATACCGTACCGCCTAGCGAATCGCCGGCCAGCACCCGATGTTGAGGGTCGCGTCTAACCGGATAACGCGATTCAATATATGGAAGCAGCTCTTCGGCGAAGAAGGTGACATAGCCGTCGTGAAGCTCTCCGTCGGGAGCGTACTCCGATGTGCGCTTCTTCTTGTCCACATCGACTCCGACGATAATGAACGGCTCCATGCCTTCGTCGAGGATGAGCTGATTCGCAATGGTCGCAACCCGTCCGAAATTGAAAAAATCTTCGCCGTCCTGACAGAAAAGAACGGGGTAACTGAGCACCTCATTATAGCCCGGCGGCAAAAAAATGCGAAGCTCGCGCTCTTGTTCGGGTAGAATCCGGCTGGCTGCCGTATCTTTGACAATCGTTCTTTTCAAATATCGTTGATCCGTCATTAAAATTTTCTCCTCTCGGTGTTGAATGCTTTTCTGCGGATAAGGGTAAACAAAAGGAAGGAAACAACTGCCGTTATTGTCGAATCCGTGTCTTTGTACTATTCTGTACTAGTGAAAAAACAGTACTGTTACATATACAATTAAAGCATCAGATTCGTGAAAACAGTGAAAAATCAAAGGTTTTGACTATTTTATACTTTGACCATTTCGGTTAAACAGGGTTATAATCATTCTATAACAGAGACACTCGCACTTTCAAATATTTAACTGAGGTGAACGTAGATGAGCAAGCTTCCTTACGAAGTACAGACAGAACCGGTTCTGCCGCTTACTGTTCTGTCGCCAGAAGGTGATGTCGTTAACCCGGATTTAATGCCGAATTTGTCGGATGAGCAGTTGAAAGAAATCATGTACCGCATGGTATTTACCCGCGCATGGGATGAACGCGCAGTCAATTTGGGCCGTCAAGGCCGACTTGGCTTCTACGCGCCGGTATCCGGCCAGGAAGCATCGATGATCGGCAGCGAGTATGCCCTGAACAAGGATGATTTCGTCTGCCCGGGCTACCGCGACATGCCGCAGATCGTTTGGCATGGACTGCCGCTTTACCAGGCATTCCTGTATTCCCGCGGCCATCAGCATGGCGGCCAAATTCCTGAAGACGTCCATGTATTGATGCCGCAAATTATTATCGGCGCTCAAATTTTGCACGCCACGGGCGTTGCAATGGCGTTCAAGAAACGCGGCGAGAAACGCGTCGCAATCACATATACAGGCGATGGCGGTTCTTCCGAAGGCGATTTCTACGAAGGCTTGAACTTTGCAGGCGTGTACAAACTGCCTGTTATATATGCTGTCCAGAACAACGGATATGCCATTACTACGCCATTTGAGAAACAAACGGCAGCACTTTCGATCGCGCACAAAGCTGTAGCAGCCGGAATCAAAGGCGTACAGGTCGACGGCATGGACGTTCTTGCCGTGTACAAAGCAGTATCCGAAGCGGCTGAACGCGGACGCAACGGCGAAGGCGCAACGCTGATCGAGCTGCTTACGTACCGTTTCCGTCCGCATTCCATGGCTGACGATGCGACCAAATACCGGACCAAGGACGAAGAGAACGAATGGGCGCTCAAGGATCCGGTTACCCGCTTCGGCAAGTTCCTGGAGAAGAAGGGCTTGTGGACCGAGGAAGATACGGCACGCGTGAAGGAAGAAGCGAAGGCTACGGTAAACGAGCATATCAAGAAAGCGGAAGCAACAGAGAAAATGACGGTCGCGGGTCTGATCGACTCCATGTTCGAAACGACGCCGCAGTATCTCGAAGAGCAAAAAGACGATTTCAAATAAATCATGACGCAGGGATGCTTCTCAGCGGCAAATTAGGTTTTCATTTCGTCCAGGAGATCGGCTTGTTTTTCGATTCTTGCTGCTGATCTTTTGAAGCGAATGGGTGCCCGGATAATCGTCCAAGAAGCTTGGCTTCACAAAAACATGGCATGTGCTTCGAGGCTGCTGCGGTTATGTATCGGGGTTGCATGCCTTCACAAAACTTTCAGGAGGAACCAACGAACATGGCACAAATGAATATGTTGGAAGCGATCCGCGACGCGATGCGCGTCGAATTGAAACGCGATTCGAACGTTGTCGCCTTCGGCGAAGACGTGGGGAAAGTCGGCGGTGTATTCCGCGTTACCGAAGGTCTGCAGGAGGAATTTGGCGAAGATCGCGTATTCGACACGCCGCTTGCGGAATCCGCGATTGCCGGTATGGCAGTAGGCATGGGCATTCAAGGCTTCCGTCCGATTGCAGAAATTCAATTTGTAGGTTTTATCTATGAAGCGCTTGACCAAATGTTCGTCCAGGCTGCACGGATGCGTTACCGTTCAGGCGGACGTTATAACTCACCGATCGTATTCCGTACGCCGTTCGGCGGCGGGGTCAAAGCAGCCGAGCTTCATACCGACTCGCTCGAAGGGCTTGCCCTTCAGACGCCGGGCATGAAGGTTATCGTGCCTTCGAACCCTTACGATGCTAAAGGCCTGATGATCTCCGCTATTCGCGATAACGATCCGGTATTCTTCATGGAGCATCTTAATCTCTATCGTGCTTTCCGCGCAGAAGTTCCGGAAGGTGAATACACCGTTCCGATCGGCAAAGCGAATGTCGTTCGCGAAGGCTCCGATGTGACGATCATCGCTTACGGCATGATGGTTCATACGGCTGTTAAAGCGGCTGAAGAGCTGGAGAAGCAGGGCGTTAAAGCGGAAGTTATCGATCTGCGCACCCTGATGCCGCTTGATATCGATACGATCGTAGCTTCCATTCAGAAGACGAACCGGGCAATCGTTGTCCAAGAGGCGCAGAAAACATCCGGCGCTGCGGCAGAAGTCATTACTCAAATCAACGAGAAGGCGATCCTTCACCTGGAAGCTCCCGTGCTTCGCGTGGCCGGTCCGGATACGGTGTATCCGTTCGCGCAAATCGAGGATCAATGGCTTCCTACACCAGCCCGTATTATCGCGGCAGTTAATAAAGTCCGGGAATTTTAATTACTAAAATCTGCTTGTTACGATGCGGTGCATGAACGTAGGCGTTGCTTGCGAAGAATGAGGAGGTAGCGTAGGTGGCTAAATTTGAATATAAATTTCCGGAGCTTGGCGAAGGGCTGCACGAAGGCGAAATCGTCAAGATGCTTATCAAGCCGGGAGACAGCGTAACGGATGACGATATTATTATGGAAGTACAGAACGACAAAGCCATTGTAGAGGTTCCTTGTCCGGTTAACGGCAAAGTGCTCGAAGTGTTCGCGAAAGACGGACAAGTGTGCCATGTCGGTGATTTGGTGGCCATTATTGAAGCGGAAGGCGACCTGCCCGAGCAAGAAACTACTGTAGCATCGGAAGAGAAGGCCGCTGCGCAAGGCGGAGCGGAGATCCAGGGCGGCGCACCGGAGGCGAAAGCGCCGGAGAGCGCGCCAAGCTCGGACGCGGCGAAAGCAGAAGGAAATCCTGTACTTGCAACGCCAAGCGTTCGCAAATACGGCCGCGAGAAGGGCGTTGACTTGTCTGGCGTCAAAGGTACGGGCAAGAACGGACGCATTACGCGCGATGACATCGATGGATTCGCAGCTGGCGGCGGCGCTGCCGCGGCTGTTTCGCAGCCTGAAGCGGTGAATGAACAGAATGCTGCTGCACCGGCAGAAGGCAATAATGAGACGAAGGCAGCCCCAGTGGCTTCCGGCACGGCCTACCGTCCTGAGGAGCGCGTTCCTTTCAAAGGTATTCGTAAAGTCATCGCCAATGCGATGTCGAAGTCGGTTTACACGGCTCCGCACGTTACCCTGATGGACGAGGTTGACGTTACCGAGCTCGTTGCACTGCGTGCCAAATACAAGCCGCATGCCGAGAAGAAGGGCGTTAAGCTGACTTATCTGCCGTTTATCGTGAAGGCTCTGGTAGCTGCTTGCCGCCAGTTCCCAATTATGAACGCTACGCTTGATGAGGCTAATCAAGATATCGTCTTGCGTAAATACTACAATATCGGGATCGCAACCGACACGGATAACGGCTTGATCGTTCCGGTCATTGAGGATGCCGACCGCAAGAACATCTATATGGTAGCGGACAGCATCCGCGATTTGGCTACGCGCGGCCGCGAGGGTAAATTGTCCGCGAACGAGATGAGAGGCAGCACGATTTCGATTACCAATATCGGATCTGCAGGCGGCATGTTCTTTACGCCGGTCATTAATTTCCCGGAAGTGGCGATTCTTGGCACCGGACGCATTACAGAGAAGCCGATCGTCCGCAACGGCGAAATCGTCGCAGCACCTGTAATGGCTCTGTCGCTTAGCTTTGACCATCGTCTCATCGACGGCGCAACGGCGCAAAATTTCTTGAATCAAATCAAACAGCTGTTGGCACAACCAGAGCTGTTCATCATGGAGGTATAACCAATGGTAGTAGGAGATGCTTCACTGGACATTGACACTCTAGTCATTGGTGCAGGACCCGGCGGATATGTGGCGGCCATTCGTGCCGCCCAGCTCGGGCAGAATGTACTTGTCGTGGATAAACAATATGTTGGCGGCGTATGCTTGAATGTAGGCTGTATCCCTTCCAAAGCGCTGATCTCGGCTTCTCACCAATATGAGTCGATCAGCCATGCCGATTCTTTCGGAATTACGGCATCCGACGTGAAAGTCGATTGGAACAAGGTGCAGGATTTCAAGAACGGCGTTGTCAAGAAGCTGACCGGCGGCGTAGCTTCGCTGCTCAAAGCGAACAAGATCCAATACTTCAACGGCGAAGTCATGTTCATTAACGAGAACGAAGCTCGCGTATTCAATGAACAGGAAGCGCCGCGTTACCGCTTCAAGAATTGTATCATCGCAACGGGCTCCCGTCCGATCGAGCTGAAGGCATTCCCTTACGGCGGACGCATCGTATCTTCGACCGAAGCGCTGTCCATTCCGGAAATTCCGAAGAGCCTGGTCGTTATCGGCGGCGGATATATCGGCGTGGAGCTCGGCCAAATGTACGCTCGTTTCGGCACGAAGGTAACCGTAATCGAAGGCTCGGATGCGATCCTGCCTGGCTTCGACACGGATATGTCGTCCCTTGTTGCGAAGAAGCTCAAAGGCGTGGGCGCCGAAATCGTAACCGGCGCGCAAGCGAAGAGCGCCGAGCAAACGGATAAAGACGTAACCGTGACCTATACCGTTAACGGCGAAGACAAGCAAGTAACGGCTGACTATCTGCTCGTGACAGTCGGACGCCGTCCGAACACGGATGGCGAGCTTGGTCTTGATCTCATCAATGTAAAAATGACCGACCGCGGCTTGATCGAGGTTAACGAGCAATGCCAGACGAGCGTTCCTCATATCTATGCAATCGGCGATATCATCGCAGGACCTGCACTCGCTCACAAAGCGATGTATGAAGGCCGCGTTGCAGCAGAAGCGATTGCAGGACAACCGAGCAAAATCGATTACAAGTGCATTCCGCTCGTCGTATTCTCCGACCCAGAGCTGTCGAGCGTCGGCTACACCGAGAAGGAAGCGAAAGAGAAAGGCCACAATGTCAAGGTTGGCAAGTTCCCGTTCAACATCAATGGACGCGCCTTGTCGCTGGGCGTCAAGGAAGGCTTCGTCAAGCTGGTTGCCGATGCGGATTCCGGTCTTGTACTCGGGGCGCAAATCGCAGGCATCGAAGCTTCCAACATGATTGCCGAGCTCGGACTTGCGATCGAGATGGGCGCTACGCTTGAAGATTTGGCGCTGACGATTCACGCGCATCCAACGCTGGGCGAGATCGTTCTCGATGCAGCCGAGATGGCGCTTGGACATCCGATCCACGCGATCGGTAAGTAAGCAGGCGCAGCACATAACGTTCAGTCAGAGGCACGACGCTGGATTCAGCGCTCGGGCCTCTTTTTGTAATTCGGGATGGGACCGGCGTTTGAACGAGAAGACGGCTTTCACGAGACAGAGTTGAAGGAGGGAGCGGGTAATATGACGGTACTCGCCAAACCGGCAAGCGAATCGCGTACAACGATGACACAGTTGATTTTTCCGGAGGATGCCAACTTCCACGGGACGATGTTCGGCGGCAAGGTAATGGAATACATGGATAAGACGGCGGCGATCGCAAGCATGAGGCATGCCCGGATACCTGTCGTAACGGCATCGACGGACAGCATTGATTTTATCGGGCCGATCCGGGTCGGCGATGTGATAGAGATCGTCGCTTTCGTGGCATGGAGCCATAACAGCTCCATGGAAGTCTATGTAAAGGTGCAGACCGAGCATGTATATACGGGCGAGAGAACAACCGTCGTAACCGCCTTCTTCACTTTCGTAGGCCTTGATCCTTCCGGGAAGCCGACGAGAGTGCCCGACATTCTACCGGAGACGGATGAGGAAAAGTCGCTCCATGCTTCGGCTCCCAAACGATACGAGCAGCGTAAGCAGCGAAAACGGGACAGACAGAAGGATTAAAAAAGTGATATGATAGTTATAAGTTTTTTTGGAGAGGAGCTTTGGCTTGAAATCGTATTTGGACCTGCTGAAGGACGTACTGGATAATGGAGCGCTGAAAGAAGACCGGACAGGAACGGGTACGTTATCGGTTTTCGGACGTCAGCTCCGCTATGATTTAAATGAAGGGTTCCCGCTTGTAACGACAAAGCGGATGCATGTCAAATCCATCATCCATGAGCTGCTTTGGTTTCTCAAAGGCGATACCAACGTCGGCTATTTGCAGGAAAACGGCGTTCGTATCTGGAACGAATGGGCGGACGAGAACGGAGAGCTGGGACCTGTCTACGGCTCGCAATGGCGGGCATGGGAAGCGCCGGACGGCCGCAAGATCGATCAGATCGCCGAGGTCGTAGCCTCTATCAAACGGAATCCGGATTCCCGCCGTCATATCGTCAGTGCTTGGAATGTCGCGGAAATTGACAATATGAAGCTGCCTCCGTGCCACTTTGTCTTTCAATTCTATGTGGTAAACGGGAAGCTCTCTTGTATGCTGACGATGCGTTCCTCCGATACGTTCCTGGGACTGCCGTTCAATATCGCGCAGTATGCCCTTCTTACGCACATGATAGCCCAGCAATGCGATCTCGGTGTGGGTGAGTTTATATATTCCGGCGGCGATGTGCATATATACAGCAATCATATCGACCAAGTGAGGGAGCAGTTGACACGCGAGCCTTATCCGCTGCCGCAGCTTCTGATTAAACGGAAGCCGGACTCTATATTTGATTATGTATATGATGACTTTGAGATTATAAATTATGAGCATCATCCGACGATTAAAGCGGAAGTCGCCATTTAGAGAGGAGAATGCCGCATGTCTATCACGTTAATAGCCGCGATGGCCAGCAACCGGGCGATCGGACAAGACAATCGGATGCTGTGGCATCTGCCGTCCGAGATGGCGCATTTTCGCCGTTCCACAACGGGGAAGACCGTACTGATGGGGCGCAAGACTTTCGAATCGCTGGGCCGGCCTCTCCCCAAACGTCTTAACGTTATTCTAACCCGCGACAACGGTTATTCGTGTGAAGGCTGCGAGATTGTTCATTCCGTGGACGAGGCGCTCCGGAAGCATGGAGCCGGGCAGGATGAATTAATGGTCATTGGCGGAGCGGAGATCTATACTCAATTCCTGCCGTATGCGGACAAGCTGCTGCTTACCGAGGTGGAGGCCGATATTGACGGGGACGCTTTTTTTCCGGAGGTGCCCGAATCGGAATGGTCCATTACGGACAGCGAGCCCTATCGTGCCGATGAGAAGCATGCTTACAATTTCTACATTCGAACGTATAAGCGAACATCGCCAAACCACTAGAGATACAGTCATGAATTGAAAACTCCATTGGTCATTTAGTGCAAATGATTGTACGGATAATCCATTTATCGAACCGGGCTGAATTGCTACGATATTGTATACGAGAAACACTTGGAAGCAGTATACGCTTGAATAATAATTGGATTCCCGTTATCGTTATTTATAATGAATGATGCACGAGGTTAACCGGGGAAACTTGGATGGAGGATAAGCGATCATGTCTACACCTACTGGATTTATGGACTACAGACGCGAGCTGCCCGCTGACCGCGACCCGCTGGAGCGGGTTAAGGACTGGGAAGAATTTCATAAGCATTTCAGCGAGGATCAACTGCGTACGCAAGGCGCGCGCTGCATGGACTGCGGCACACCTTATTGTCATACGGGCATCGAGCTTCCCGGAGGGACATCCGGCTGTCCGGTCAACAATTTGATCCCGGAGTGGAACAATTTGATCTATCGCGGCCTTTGGCGAGATGCGCTTGACCGTTTGCACAAAACAAACAATTTTCCCGAATTTACGGGACGCGTCTGCCCGGCTCCTTGCGAAGGCTCGTGTACAGTAGGGCTGATTGGCGACGCTGTAACGATCAAGACGATCGAACAGGCTATTATCGATAAAGGCTTCGACGAGGGCTGGGTTGTTCCGCAGCCGCCCAAGGTGCGCACAGGCAAACGCGTAGCGGTCGTCGGATCAGGCCCTGCAGGACTTGCATGCGCCGCACAGCTGAATAAAGCCGGTCATTCGGTTACTGTGTTCGAACGTGCCGACCGGATCGGCGGGTTGTTGACATACGGCATTCCCGCTATGAAGCTGGATAAGAAAGTCGTTCAGCGCCGCGTCGATTTGCTTGAAGCGGAAGGCATTGAATTTATTACGAATACCGAGATCGGCACAGATGTAAAAGCCGAACAGCTCGTTAGCGATTATGATGCGGTCGTTCTCTGCGGCGGGTCGACAAAAGCCCGTGAAGTCGAGATTGAAGGACGGCAGCTGGGCGGAATCCATCTGGCGATGGACTACTTGAACAGTTCGATCAAGAGCTATCTCGATTCCGATATGACAGACGGCAATTATATTTCAGCCAAAGACAAGAACGTCATCGTCATCGGCGGCGGAGATACGGGGACGGACTGCGTTGCGACAGCGCTCCGTCACGGCTGCAAATCGGTTACGCAGTTCGGAACGCATGCGAAGGCGCCTCTGGAGCGCGATATGATAAACAATCCATGGCCTCAATTCCCGAACGTGTATACGCTCGATTATGCGCAAGAGGAGGCGCGTGCCATCTTCGGTGAAGATCCTCGCGCATTCTCGGTCCTAACGAAGAAATTCGTAGGCGACGAGAACGGCAATGTGAAAGAGCTTCACACGGTACAAATCGAGCGGACGGTCGATGAGACAGGCCGTAAAATTTATAAAGAGATTCCAGGAACAGAGAAAGTGTGGCCGGCCGATATCGTAATGATAGCCGTCGGATTCGAAGGGCCGGAAAATCTGCTGATCGACCAGCTTGGCTTGGAACAGGATCGCCGTTCCAACGTGAAGGCTGCGTATGGCAAATATACGACCAGCGTCGATAAAGTATTTGCTGCAGGCGATATGCGCCGCGGACAAAGCCTGGTTGTATGGGCCATTAACGAAGGACGCGAAGCTGCGCGTGAAGTCGACCGGTATTTAGTGGGATCAACCATGCTGCCTTAATCGGCATTTTGCGGTATACTATAGAAAGAAACATAGAGCGCCTTCGGGCGCTTTTTGTGTGGGCATTATTAAGATCAGGAGGCACATTGACATGATTCAATATGGATCGGACCGGGTGTATGAATTGAAGTTTAATGCCTATTACCCCAAATTGGAGCGGCGGAACGACCAGTGGGTGGATATCGATCTGAAGCTTGTTCTGTCTCCGGATACGCCGGCACCTGCAGAAACGACGGATCTGACGGCGCTCGTGATCTGCACCGTTCATGGCGTTATTGCTCAAATCGTTCCGCTGGATGAAGGCTGCGACTGTGAATTTCAATTTACGGCTGATGAGAAGGCGCAAATAACGGCGTATATTGAAAGTCCCATGATACAGACTGCGATCGCCAAACTGTCGTTACCTGCCCGGTAATAGTTGTGGTAAAATAAGCATACCTTGTCCACGGTTGGAGGTGTTGTTTCATGCGGAGTGAAGGCGCCCGCGTACTGACGCCGGCCGATATTCGCAACATCCGACGCTATGTCCAGCAGAAGTATGCCGATCTGCCGCAGGAGCGGCATGCCGAGATCGTAGACGATGCGATGGAGCGGATCATTCTGAGGCAGCTCCCGGATTTTCCGGAGGAGATGAAGATTAAGCTGACCAGGCAGCTGTTGAAAGAGGTCGTTCTTGAGCAGCAGCGTGCGGTGGGCAACGATCATATTTTTGCTGCTTGCGTTACGATGGATTTGACGGATCGGAGCTTGTCCGAGCCGCTTCATGCGTGGACAGAGCAGCGCTTGCAGAGCCGTGTCGACGCCGAACATTTTCATATGCTCATCAAAGAAGCGATATCGTCCAGCCTGAAGCAGACCTGCGGCGTCAATCAAGCCACGCTATGGGAGGACTTCGCGAGCCGTGTTCGCCTTGCTGCGATAATTGGACAGGCAGTCCCTGAACCTCCCGCCAGAATGGCTGACATTGTACCGCTACCGGTCGACAAAGTTTCTAAGCCGCGGCCTGCAGCGTATTTGCTTTTATCGCTTCTGCTCATTCTGGGAATGTTCATGTACGGATGGCTGGCTTATCGTCCGGCAGCTCCAGCGAAGCAGCCGAATGTTAGCGCGCCGAGACTTCCTGCACCAGCTTCATCCGTTTCGAAGGACGGGCTGCCGCCGGAGCTGCGGTATACCGATGTGAACCGCCAGAAGCTGGCGGAGTACCTAAACGGAAGAAATTCATTGCTGGCCGAGAAATCTCACATGGAAACGATCTTTTCGGTGGCGAAGAAATTCGATATTCATCCTTTATTATTATTCGCCATCACCGGTCAGGAGCAAGGCTTCATCCCTAAGGATCATAAAGAAGCGAAGAAAATCGTCAATAACCCGTTTAACGTGTATAACAGCTGGCGCAAGTACAACACGTCATTAGAAGAGTCCGCGGCCATCGCAGCACGTACCGTTAATCGTTTAAGCAAGGCGCGTCCTGCGGATACGGATCCATTCATGTGGATAAACCGGGAGTATGCCGAGGATCCGAACTGGTGGAAAGGCGTAAGCAGTTTATTCACCACAATGAAGCGCCATGTCGGGACAAGCGTTGAACCATAGAGAGGCATTCGCTAAAAAACATGAATCCCAGCTGAAAAAACCGATATGGGCCGGATGGGCATCCTCCACTTTGTTTGAATTGAGGAGGATGATCTTATTTTAGGTACGGAAACATACTCTTGAAAGAAGCAGAGAGTAATCGAATCCGGCTGCGGACAGAACGAGGTCCTTGGATGATGGGATGGCATGCAAGGGGAGATGAGCAATCGATAGGCAATCCTGTTATTTTCACCCCGATATCGAATCGAATGAGCCCTGCAAAGCCTGCAATAAACGGCTCTGCGAGATGTGCGGCGACCCTGAATATCCTGGCTTCTGTTACGGATGCAGCTTAGACCTGAGGAACGGCAAATCGCCCTTCCGAGAGCGAGATAACGTGTATGACGTCGTCATCTATCTGCTTGTTAAGATGATGAGCGTATTGCTATCCGTATTTCTCAGTGCGGTACCGATCGGTTTCGTGATGGGTTCCATGGATGGCGAGCGGCTGTTCGTTATCAGTCTGGTGAGCGCGATCATTGTTCTTCTATTCGGAGTGCCGCTGTCAATGGTGATCGATCTCATTTGCAAGAGCAATAAAGGCGGCAGCTATATCGCAAAAATGATCCTTCACGGCGCTGCGGGCGCACTGGTGGCGGGGTTTGTCTTCACCGACTTCAAGGAATGGATGATATTTATTATCGGAATTATACAATTCACCTTCTACTACATGGTGTATGCGGTCATTGCATCGTACATAAACCGGTACAAGCGGGAATAAATGAGGTTACAACCGTATAACGAATCACGAAGTATCTTCCGTTTTATTCTATGAATGAGGAGATTAACCATATAATGGGCAAGGTATTAATCATTGCAGAAAAACCCGATATGGGCCGCACGATTGCGGCCGTTATCGATCCGAAAGCGCAGAATAAACGCAGCTACCTGGAAGGGGAGCGGCATATCATAACGTGGGCGATCGGACACCTGGTCGGTCTGGCCGAGCCGGATCAATACGATGCGAAGTATAAACGATGGAATGAATCGGATCTGCCGATTATCCCGGATCGGTTCAAGCTGTGGCCGAACCCGCGCACGAAGGATCAGCTGAAGACGATCGGAGAGCTGGCCAAGCGCTGCAACAGGCTCGTGAACGCATGCGATGCCGGGCGCGAGGGGCAGCTTATTTTTCATCTGATCCGCCAATATTTGAAGCTGTCGCAGCCGGTAGACCGACTCTGGATATCCGACTTGACCCCGGAGACGATACGGCGCGGCTTCGATACGCTGCGCAGCGACGGGGAGTATGACGCTTTGACACGGGCGGCGCGCGCACGCAGCGAAGCCGATTGGCTTGTCGGAATGAATGCCTCCCGCGCGTTCACGATCCGCCATCGGACCTTGCTATCGGTAGGCCGGGTCCAGACGCCGGTGCTTGCGCTGCTCTATGACCGTCATAAAGAGATTACGGCATTCAACAGCGAGACCTTTTTTATTGTACAGGCCCAATTCTTGCAGCAGGATTTCGGCTATAAGGGTATCTGGCAGGGCGACCGATTGACGGAACGGGAGAAAGCGGAGGCGATCGCCGCTAAAGTGAAAGGCAAGCCTGGCCGAATCATCAGCTACGAGACGAACGAAACGAAGGAATACCCTTACCGGCTCTACGACCTGACCTTGCTTCAACGGGAAGCGAACGGCAAATTGGGATACCCGGCGAAGAAGACGCTGGATATTGCGCAGTCTCTATATGAGAAGCACAAGGTGATTACTTATCCGCGGACCAGCTCCAACTATGTCACGGAAGAAACCATACCTGTCATGGGCAATGTGCTGAACATGCTGAAGCAGACCGCATACGGAGAATTGGCAGCCGGCGCAGACCGCAGCCGCGTGCACAAAGGGAATAAGGCGGTATGCAATCCGGCCAAGGTCGAGGATCATCACGCCATTCTGCCTACCCCCAAGCGCCCCGGTACCTTGAGCTCGGAAGAGCAGGCGCTGTACGATATGATCGTCCGTCGGTTTCTATCGCACTATTATCCGCCTGCCGTGTACAACAATCATGAAGTCTTGACGGAGGTCGAACAGGAGACGTTTCGCACCCGGGCGAAGGAGCAGCTGGATCCCGGCTGGCGCGTCGTGCTAAGCGGAGACGATTCGGAGCCGGCGAAATCGAAGAGTCGCAAGAAGAAGGGCGAGGAGCAGGCCGATGATGCGGAAGACGAGCTTGAACTGACCGATCGGCCTTTCTCCGTCGATGCTTCAAGGCCTGTACAATGCGAGAAAGCAGAAGCCGTCGAGAAAGCGACGACCCCACCTAAGCCTTATACGGAGGGTACGCTCCTGAAAGCGATGGAGGGGGCTGGCAAGTCGATCGAAGACGACGAGCTGCGCGAGGCGATGAAGCAGACCGGCCTCGGAACGCCGGCCACGAGGGCGGCAACGATCGAGCGGTTGAAGCAGGTCGGGTACATCAAGCCGGCAGGCAAACGGCTGGATATAACGACGAAGGGCTGCGCGGCTATCGAGCTGATCCGGGGCGCGGGCGTCGATCTGTTGGCTTCGCCGGAGATGACGGGACGCTGGGAGCAGAGGCTGCATCAAATTTCCAGAGGCGAGGCGTCGGATGAGCAATTCATGATGAAGGTGAAGCAATTTGCCGAGATGATTGTCGGCAAGGTGAAGCTGCAGCGGCCAGCCGATGCGAGTCTGTTCGGAGATGAGAAGGAGCAGAAGTCAAGAGGCGGTAAAGCCGCGGGCAGGTCAAAGGGCACAAGCGCGAAGCGGGAGAGCGGCACGGGCACGACGGACCGCAAGCCCAAAGCGGCGGCCGCAAAGCCTGCGGAAGCCGCTGGCTCGCCCTCTGTGATCGCAGCATGTCCCCGTCCCGGATGCGGCGGTTCGCTTATCGAAGGCAAACGGGGCTACGGTTGTATCCGGTTCAAGGAGGGCTGCTCGTTCGTCATATGGAAAGAGCAGAACGGCAGAACGATTACGGCAGCTATGGCCAAGGCGTTGGCGACGAGCGGGGTCACCCGCAAGCAAACTTTCAAGATTAAGGACGGCCATACGCTTTCGGGAAAATGGGAGCTGACCGATTCTGCGAAAGGAACGATTTCGTTTATCGAAATGAAGGACTAGCTGGGGCTGTCTCATATGTGTGAATCTTAGTTGCGCTTAATGTGAATGCGTTGTACTTACGCACGCAAAATGGTGGTGTCGGATTAATTCCCGGCACCACCATTTTGTTTGTGCAAGTAATTCGAAAGAAAGGTACAGCAACTGCGATCGTAAGAATATGCTGTCTGAACTGCGGGCAGAATTCCTATCCTTCGTTCTTCACTCAAGAGCGTTCTCTTAAGTATTCATTTATCGTCTTCGGTACGTCACTGAGCTGGTCCAACGTGTAGAAAGCGCCCTTGGGAATGACATCAATACCGGTGATGTTGTAGACCCATTCCGAATCGCTCTTCATATGAATGGCATGGATGCCTGCTGTAAGGGCAGGTACAACGTCCGTCCGGATCGAGTTGCCGATCATCCAGGTCGTTGTCCGGTCGAATCCGCCCGTCGACAGAATTTCTTCCATCGCCTCGATATTCTTATGGGAACGGATGTAAATACGCGAACCGAAATATAGTTCGAGCCGCATCTGCTTAATCTTGCGTTCCTGTATAAGCAGCTCGCCGCCGGTATAGAGATGTAGCTCGTGGCCTTGACTGGCGAGACTGTCCAGTGTTTCTTCCATCATCGGGTAAGGCTCTACCTGATGCTCGTATACGCTGCGTCCCAGCTTCCATAAGAAATCCTCCTCGACCGCCGACCGGGCACGGCCATACAGAGAAGAGAAGTGCCGGTAGGTGTCGATGAATGATTGCGGGAAATGATCGCTCTTGAATCCATCCACCTTGATACGGGCGAGATCGATTTCGGTTTGCTTGTCGCGAACCGCCGTTCCGGTCAGGTTATAACCATGAAACCAGGCGGTCATGTCCTGAACGAATTGATCGATGACCGAGTAGAAATATTTGTTGCAATAGATTAGCGTATCATCCAAGTCGAATAGAAGGGTTTGCTTCATTAGGGTATGGCTCCTTTATGCATATGTTCCGCCGTCTTCTCAATCTACAGCATAGGTTTGCCTCCGTCAAATCGAATAATGTAGGACGCCCGGACAAATAATGTTATCGGAGGTGAGTCTGCTATGCCTTGGAACAAGAGCGAGAAGAAAGAAAATCGGGGAACCGAATCGAGTATCAAGGATCCTGCGATCGCGTTGACGCCTAATAAAACCGGCAACCGGCCGCCGAGTCTTAATGGCGTTAACAAGCAGCAGTCTTAAGGCAGCAGGGAGATCTTACGTTCCACCTAACAAGACACAGCGCGCGTCGTCCGGAAATAGGGACAGCGCGCGCTGTGCGTTTGGTTAAGCATATTTATCACGCTTCTCGTGAAGATCCTGCTTAATGAAAGCAATTCGTCTGCGAACGTAGAAATCATAGCTCTCGCCTCTCAGTTCCTTCGGAGAAATCACCTCCTCAGCTGTGTTGTCGATAATGGTGAGTTTGCCATCCGAGTAGAACTTAAACGTCAAATCCCGGAACGGACGATGCCGTTCGATAAATCGATAATTTTCACAGTTGTTCAAGATGATTAGCCTCCTTCGAAAAAGAAAGGTTATGGAACAAGTGTTCCTGTTTTTATTATACCAAACATTTGTTCGGATGGAAACTATTATTTGTTTCCCTTAAACTAGATTGATAGACTGCTATTTCCGAAGGATAAGGAGCGCCTACATGATTAGAGTGTCCGAGTTATCGAAGCAAATACCCGGCGGCCCGCGTGTACTGACGGGAATCAGCCTTGACATCCAGCCAGGCGAATTTATTGCGATCAAGGGAGCAAGCGGGAGCGGCAAGTCGATGCTGCTGCGCTGCCTGGCATTGCGGGAGAAGTGGAGCGGCGGACAATATATTGTCGATGACGTGGACATCTTCAAGAGGGGTCTTGCGGGCAAGATGAAGATTCGCCGCGAGATGGCCTATATGGAAGAGAAGCCGGTCCTCATTCCGAACCGTACCGCATTGAAGAACGTGCTGATCGGCGCAGCTTACCAAACGCCAGTATGGCGCCGAGTAACGGGGATGGTGCGCAGCGATGATTATATGGGTGCAATGGATATGGTCGAGAAGGTGGGTCTGCTGGACAAGGCGCACCAGAAGGCGGATAAGCTGAGCGGAGGAGAGAAGCAGCGGGTAGCGATTGCCAGAGCGCTCGTTCACGGAGCGAAGACGTTGTTGGCCGATGAACCGGTGTCCGGATTGGACCCGCATGCTTCGGAGCAGGTTCTATCCGACCTGAAGCGGTTGTGCACCCTGCAGGGAATTTCAGTCGTAGCCGTGCTGCATCAGGGCGATTGGGCCGAGCGCTTCGCCGACCGTATCATCGGATTGAACAATGGCCGGCTTGTGCTGGATATTAAAGGCAGACGCATGACGGAGAGGGAGAAAATGCTGCTGTAAGCGCCTACCGCGTGTCATGCATACTGGCGGCGGGCCATACAATGGAACATCAACCTAAATAGGCAGGTGTCCATTCTATGGCCTTTCAATTCCCAGCCATAATCCATCCGCACCGCGTAACCTTTCCGAAAGCGGAGCTGTGGATTCCTATCGTCAGCGGCCTGCACAATGCTGCGGCACACCGCGCAATCAATGAAACGATAAAGCAGCATGTAAGCCAGTTGGTTGCCGATCAAGGATCGCTCGATGACCCGCGTTCGGAGATGCAAGGTTATTTTGAGATCAAAAACAATCAGAAAAACGTACTCAGCCTTTCTCTATTCAATTATGCCTATACGGGCGGTGCACACGGTTTGACGCTGCAGCAGTCGCTTACGTTCGATATGGGAAACGGTAAATCCTATACGCTTGCCGAGCTGTTCAAGTCTGGAAGCCGTTATATAAGCCGATTATCGGATATAATCGAGTCCCAGATCGAGTCGCGCCAAATTGCTACGATCGAGCCGTTCAATGCTATTCGTCACGACCAGCCTTTCTACATTGCCGATCGAACCCTTGTCATCTATTTTGCACTGTATGAATTGACCCCTTATGCCTTCGGATTTCCATATTTCCCGATTTCGGTCTATGACCTGACGGATATTATTAATCCGAATGGTCCGTTAGCGCCGATGACCGTTAATAATTAATTCGCAGGATACGGTAACCATTCGTTCGGAGAGGGGCGTTATACAGCTGTTCTGGCAAGGGATGAACCTAAGTCTGAGGAGCCCTCTACAACTATGTTATATTTGCTCATCCTATTGCCGGCGATCATCGTTATCACGATGGTCATTATTATGTCCCAGCGCCGGCTGGATCGGAACAAACCGGTCATCATCCGTGAGCCTCAGCCATTATTCGAATTCGATCCGCCGCTTACGCCTCCGTTCGAACCAAGCGACGATTTCTCTGAGGAGACGCAGCTGCTTCGGAATGAAGGCGTTCAGGCTGATTATACCGTGCTGATCGTCGATGACCAGCCGGCGATTCGAATGCTCCTCCGCGAGCTGTTTGAGCTTGAAGGGATTGCAGTATTCGAAGCTCCCCACGGCCGGACTGCGATCGAGCTCGTGAAGCGTGCGCATATTGATTTTATATTGCTGGATCTCAAGATGCCGGATATGGACGGGATCGAAGCGCTGAGAGCGATTCGCGAGATCAACCCCCACGTACATGTTGCGATGATTACCGCATATGGCGACCCGGATAAGCTGGAAGCTGCGCAGCAGCTTGGCGTGCTTGCATCTTTTACGAAGCCGTTCGATATCGATATCGTGAAGAAGTTCGTCATATCCAAGATGAAATCGTAAAGGGTGATGATTCGTTGCGTGCACGACAGTGGATTGGTGCGGTTGCCCATTTACTTCTCGGCTTCCTCTTTCCTTACGTGTTCATCGGTTCCATTGTGCTCATCAACGGATTTATGTCACCG
The DNA here is from genome assembly GCF_024734895.1 of Paenibacillus spongiae. Taxonomy (NCBI): domain Bacteria; kingdom Bacillati; phylum Bacillota; class Bacilli; order Caryophanales; family Paenibacillaceae; genus Paenibacillus; species Paenibacillus spongiae. The sequence goes on along the minus strand of NZ_CP091430.1, from coordinate 4,306,465 downwards.
TCTACACCGAAGCAGAAGCTGATGGGAACGGTTATTGCAGTGGTGTATACGATCCTGCTAATCGCCGTGAATTGGCTGACGTTAAAAGGTCTTCCGAGACGGGTACGCTTAACCTCCATACTCGTCCATATCGTTCTATTTGCAGGTTCGAGTCTGCTCATGTTATGGTCGCTCCGCTGGTGAATTACCGGCGGGGCTTTTTTTGTGGTGATGACAGGGGACTCGTTCTCATACAGTCAAGTATGGGGGTGAGATATTCTTGGCTGTCATTATCGGATTTCTCTTATTTATCGCGGTCTGTGCGCTTTCGGTCTTTATCGGTTTTGCCGTTCACCGGAAACAGCGGCTATCGCTTCATCAATCGCTGGCGACGCATACGCCGTATGTTCGTTTTATGCAGGACAAACATGATTTGAACCGCCTTGGAATCGCCCAGCAGCTAACGCGCTCGCTGAACGGGTTCTCGGCCTTCGGTTGGTCTTTTTCCAATATGTCCGTCCTATGCGGCGCGGCTTTTCTGATGGCGCCTGCGGCAGCAGCCGGAGGACCGGCGGTCATCGGTTTCGGTTGGCCGATATTGGGCATGTTCTCCCTTATGGTTGCCTGCTCGCTCGCTTCGCAAGCATCAGCGTTGCCGACGGCAGGCGGAAGTTATCACTGGTCCGCCGCGTACGGCGGCATTCGGCTTCGTCTGCTGTCCGGATGGCTGTATGCCGGAGGATCCATTCTGCTGTTAGCCGCGACGAATGTAATGGTGGGGGTCTGGTTAAACGATATGCTCGCAGCGACTTTCGGTTATGAATCTCGTCTATGGATCCTCTGTGCGATTATTGTGTTTCTGTATCTTACTCAATCAGCCGTATGTATGAGAGGGACGCTATCGCTGGGTCGTATCTTCGCCGGAACTTCATGGCTGCAAGCGGCGGCAGTAATAGGCATCATCGCGTATCTTGCCATATCGCAATGGCCGGCGCTATACCCGATGGATATTTTGTTTCAGGCGAAGCATCCGCTCGATTCAACGGCGGGCAGCCAGACATCATTCTCCTTCATGGCGGGGCTGATACTGCTGGCAAGGATGTTTCTGGGGGCAGGAAGCGCGGGCCATGCAGCGGAAGAGACGGTGGATCCTCGAATCAGCACGCCATGGGCTATTTATTTGTCCGTCGTATATACATTCATATTCGGCTTCGTCTTGTTTGCGTTCCTCCTCCTTCATTACCCATCTGCGCTTGGCGAACATACGCCATGGTTCATTGCGACAGAGTGGTTGTTTGCCGCATGGCAGGAATGGAAGTGGATCATGAATCCGATTGCGGTTGCGGTCATTGCATGGATCGGCTGGAGCAGCGGTTTAAGCGCCATGACCACCGGATCGCGAATGTGGTTCACAATGGCAAGAGACGAGTCGGTTCCGCTGGCCCCTTGGTTTGCGGTCATTTCGGAGCGGTTTCGCACTCCGTATCGTTCCGTTCTGTTGATTGCAGTAACCGCGTGTGCGGTGACGGTGCCGATTGTCATCGTTATGGCGTTAGGGAGAGCGGGAGACGCTTACATTTTCCAACTGCTCGCGCTTAGCTTATTTGCCATTCATTTCGCATACGCGGCCCCAATCGCACTGAAACTCCGTGCCGGATCGAAAGGAGCCCCTTCATTGCCTGCAGGCCCATGGGCGTTGGGACGGTGGGGGCTGCCGGTAGATATTGCGGCCCTGGCATGGCTGCTAATAACGGGATTATGCGCGCTTTCACTTGTTCACCTGCCGATCCTGCTCTCGGCCGGATGCGCCGTTGTCTTGATTCTAGCCGCAATTGAAGTCAAGCGCCGGGGAATAATCGGGAAAGAGCCGCACAGAACGATGGGAACGATAACGTTCAGCAAGCGGACTGCGGATGAAATGATTCGAATTGAGCGAAAATTTCCGCAATATTAATTTCCCGAAATTCAGCCTCACTATTTCCCGGGGAAACGCAGAAACCTACATTAAATGATTGGTTCCGACATGACCGTGAAGCAAGAACAGCGATATTCGTACAAGATTTTCATATCGTTCATGCCATTAAACACAATACTTTTGGAGACACGACATTTACTGATGATGCAGCCACGGCCTATAATATAGGCATCCTATATCGGAAAGTGGTTGGAAGAATGGCGAAATCGGGAAATTTGGTATCGCTAAATGCAGCGATGCCCATTCAAGTGAAGCATGGAAATAAAGAAGTGCTGACAGGCATCTTCAAGCTTCCTGTTCAGGAGCGTCTGCATCTGGGGAAATTGGGTCTGACCGGCGACGGGCAGGGCGATCTCGTTCATCACGGCGGAGAGGATAAGGCGGTTTGCGTATATTCGGAGCAGCATTTCCCATACTGGGAACGCGAATGGGGACAGGCGCCGGAAGCGGGGGCGTTCGGAGAAAATTTCACGGTAAGCGCGATGACGGAGGAGCAGCTGTCCATTGGCGACGTGCTGCGTATTGGCGGAGCCGTCGTGCAGGTGAGCCAGCCTCGTCAGCCATGCTTCAAGCTGGCTATGAAGCATGGACGCCCGGATCTTGCGCTGAAGGTGCAAAGCAGCGGATATACCGGCTATTATTTCCGCGTCCTGCAAGAAGGCGACGTTGGGTGCGGGGATGAGTTGATTCTGGAGTCGGCACATCCCGCGGGTGTGACCATCGCGGAAGCGAACCGTGTCATGCACCGGGACAAGACGGATCTGGTCGTCATTCGAAGGCTGCTCGACATTAGCGAGCTGTCGAAGAGCTGGCGGGATACGCTCACTGCCAGACTGGCGAAAGGCGAAGTCCATCAATAACTGCGGCACCGGTCTTTGACTGATACAGTAGCTATTGTGCCATGTACTGCATATAATGATATGAATCCATGCTGATTAAGTTCATAACGGCATGAATGCGGGATTAATTCTCATATCATTTATTGATGGCCCTGAAGTTCATTCTTCAGGGCCGGTTCTGCCTGCATGAACCTGATGCGGGCTTACAGAGTAAGCGATCGTAACGCTTCTGTACAGGAGGTATCCATCCGGCATGACTACAGCTACGGCACTTGGTTACGGACCGCAGGATCGTCTTCTTATCGTGAACGCCGACGATTTCGGATTATGCCATTCCACGAATCTTGGCATCGAACGTCTGCTTGTGGACGGCATCGTTTCCTCCGCCACGCTTATGATGCCATGCGGCTGGGCAAGAGAAGCGGCGCAATGGAGTGCGCGGCATCCTCATCTTGACGTTGGCGTTCATTTCACGTTTACGAGCGAATGGGATGCGATGAAATGGGGACCTGTCTACCGGGGCGGATCGACGCTATCGCTGGTGACGGCTGAAGGATACTTCCAACGGGATGTGAAACGGTTCGAGAGGCAAGCGGATTCCTCGGAAGTGCGCTGCGAGTTAACCGCTCAGGTGGAGATGGCTCTGGCGCTAGGCGTGAACGTGACGCATGCCGATAATCATATGGGAAGCCTATACGGTCTTCAATTAGGCCGGCACTTCTTGAAGGAAGTGTTCGAGGTATGCGCCCAATACGGGCTTCCATTCCGCTTGCCGAGGTATCTGCTGCTTGAGAGCGGGCAGGTTGCGCCCCCCGAATTGGCGAAGCAAGCGGGCGAGATGGCGGAGCTGGCCGATTCGATGGGAGTCGTCGTATTGGATTATTTATTAGGTCTTCCCTTCCGGGCTGCATCCGGTGAAACCTATGATGAGATGAAGGGGCAGATGATTGCGATTCTGGGCAATCTGCATCCCGGCGTATCCGAGATCATCCTGCATCCTTCGCTCGTTACGGATGAGCTGAACGCCTTTCATGGTGCGCCGGCCCGCCGCGGTATGGAGATGGAGCTGTTTCGGGATCCGGACATCCGCCGGAAGATTCAATCCGAGGGCATCATTCCTGTCCGATGGCGTGACCTTCGCGATTTGCAGCGCCGTTCCTGATGAACGCGCCATGCAGCGGGAATAACAATGAAGATCTTCCGTCATGCACATTGTGGACTGCCATCTATACGGCAAGCCCAATGTGTTCTTTTTTCGTACAAGAACTCTATTCGCAATTGTATTATAATGGTATACTGATTGTTGTGAATTTATAAAGAATTCAGACAATTAGGGAAGGGGAGTGGGAGGATTGACGGTTCTTCCAAAACAAAACGAACTCGGGTTCTTCGAGATTCGCCTGGAGTCGATCGGCGGACTCGGGGCCAATCTGGCCGGTAAAATGCTGGCTGAAGCGGGTGTGGTTGGAAGCGGATTCAATGGCGTTAGTTTTTCTTCCTACGGTTCTGAGAAGAAGGGTTCTCCGGTCAAGGCGCATATCCGGTTTTGCGATATGGATACGAATATCCGGGATACAACGCCGGTAGAAAGACCGCATATCGTCGGTATCTTCCACGAAAATTTGTCCAAGACGGTCAATGTCATCAGCGGCATCTACGAAGATAGCGTCGTGCTCGTCAACTCCTCCAAAAATACGGAACAGCTCAGAGAGAAGATGAAGCTTCTCGGCGGCACCATTGCGGTCGTCGATGCAACAGGCATTGCACTCGAAGAGAAGAATCGCGTCAATATGGCGATGCTGGGCGGTTTGTTCCGGCTTTGCAGCTTCCTTGATTATGAGCATATGAAAGTCATTATCCGAAAATCACTCGAGAAGAAATATCCGCAAGCCGTGGAACCGGCTTTGCGAACCTTTGAGCGGGGCTATAACGAGGTTCAGTCCCAAACCTTCGCCGTTCCCGAAGGGATGACGATGCCTTCGCCGACGCGCTGGGACATTCCGGCGCTTGGTTACGCCACGCAGCCGATGGGCGGGACGATCGTCAATCCGGGCAACAGCGTTCTGAAGGATTTGAGCATATCCCGGGAAGGCATGATGCCGCATTTTGATGAAGAGAAGTGCATTCACTGCGCGGCATGCGATACCGCATGTCCGGACTTTTGCTTCGTATGGGAGGAACAGCCCGACAAGAAGGGGCGTCTGCAGATGTTTCTGCAGGGAATCGATTATCAATACTGCAAGGGCTGTTTGAAATGCGTCGTGGCCTGTCCGACCGAAGCGCTTCAATCGGCGCGCGAGACGGACGGCTATGGCGAAGCGAATCGCGTGCCGCATCGGTTCCAGTGGGCGAACGGGTAACACCGGCAGGCGAAGGAAGAGAGGAGAAGAACAATGGCCATCGAAATCAATAAGGAAGTAAGCCGGGGCAAGGTTGAACAGCGGATGGTGTATGAGTCTGGTAATGAAATGGCAGCGTATGCCGCGCATCAGATCAATTATCACGTTATGGGCTATTTCCCGATATCGCCTTCGACAGAAGTCGCGCAATTCCTGGATTTGATGAAAGCCAACGGTCAGCACGACATCAAGCTGATCCCCGCGGACGGCGAGCATGGTTCGGCTGGCATATGCTATGGCGCATCGGCAGCAGGCGGACGCGTCTTCAATGCAACGAGCTCGAACGGTTATTTGTATATGCTGGAGCAGATGCCGGTCCAGTCGGGGACCCGTTTCCCGATGGTGATGAATCTCGTCTGCCGTTCCGTGTCGGGCCCGCTCGATATCCATGGCGACCACTCTGATTTGTACTATGCCTTGAATACCGGTTGGCCGATCTTGATGTGCCGCGACCCGCAGGCGGTGTACGATATGAATATTATGGCGCTGAAGCTCGCGGAGGATGCCGAGGTGCGCCTGCCGGTTCTGGTAGCATCGGACGGCTACTTCACGTCCCATCAGAAGCGGCGTGTCCAGACCTTCGCAAACCGCACGGATGTGCATGCCTTCATCGGAGATCAACCGCCGGGTGGCTATCTTCATGTGCTCGACCGCAATAATCCGATTACGGTCGGTCCTTATATGAATGAGCCTGATTATATCAACAACTGTTATCAGCAGTCGGTAGCGATGTATAATGCCGCTCATGTATTCGACCGCATCCGCCAAGAATATGCGGAGCTGACCGGAAGAGACTATCCGATTCTGGATCTGTATCGGATGGAAGACGCGGAGGTAGCGGTATTCCTGATGAATTCGGCCTCCGAAATCATCAAGGATGTCGTCGACCAGCTGCGTGCCAAGGGGATCAAAGCCGGCTCTATCGCGCCGAACATGATACGCCCGTTCCCGGCTCAGCAGATTGCGGAAGCGCTTCGCAATGTGAAGGCGGTGACCATCGGGGATCGCGCCGATTCCTATGGCGGACATGGCGGGAACATGACCAACGAGATCAAAGCGGCGTTATTTACGCATGGCAACCCCGGTACGCTTGTCGTCAGCCGGGTGTATGGATTGGGCGGCAAGGATTTCTACGCGGAGGACGGCCATCATCTATTCCAGCTGGCCCTCGATGCGGCAGCTTCCGGGAAGGTTGACGTACCGTTCGATTATTACGGCCACACGCCGGGAGATCCGGAGAAAGCTCCGAAACGCGTGCTGGAGCCGATGAAGTACGAGGATCTGAAGACGGGTCTTATTACGGTGGATCGGGAAGCTTCGACCGGCAAGCTTAAGGTCAAGCTGCCGCCGATCCGGCAGCTGATGAAGAAGCCGAAACGGCTTGCGCCGGGTCACGGCGCATGTCCGGGCTGCGGCATATTCTCGGGCTTGGAGCTGTTCTTCAAGGGAATCGAAGGCGATATCGTCGCTTTGTATCAGACCGGCTGCGCCATGGTTGTTACGACCGGGTTCCCGTACTCGTCGCATAAGGCCACCTATATTCATAATCTGTTCCAGAATGGGGCGGCCACCTTGTCGGGTGTCGTCGAAATGTTCTGGGAGCGCAAGCGCCGCGGCGAGCTGGACCAATACGGACTGAAGGATGACTTCACATTCGTTATGATTACCGGCGACGGCGGCATGGATATCGGCATGGGTCCGGCAATCGGCAGCGCACTGCGCAATCATAAAATGATCATTCTCGAGTACGATAACGAAGGCTATATGAACACGGGAGCTCAGCTCTCATATTCCACGCCGCTTGGCCATCGGACCTCGACGTCCAATGTGGGCAAGCATCAGGGCGGGAAGCTGTTTCATCATAAGGATACGGCGCAAATCATGGCGGCTACCAACATTCCATATGTCTTCACGGGTTCGGAGTCCATGACCCAGGATTTGCTCCGGAAAGCGGCCAAAGCTCAATATTACGCTCAGAATGTCGGCTTGGTGTACGGCAAGATCCTGATCACCTGTCCATTAAACTGGCTGTCCGAAGAGAAGATCGGACAGACGCTCATCGACGAAGCGGTCAGCTCCTGCTTCTTCCCGCTGTATGAGGTGGAGGAAGGCGTAACGACGATCACCTTCAATCCGGAAGAGAAGGGCAAACGCATTCCGCTTGGCGATTGGCTCAAAAACATGGGCAAGACCAAGCATCTGACGAGACCGGAATACGCGGAAGCATTGAAATCATTCGAGGATGAAGTCGAACGCCGCTGGATGCGGCTGAAGGCGAAGCACGAAAACCCGTATTTATAAAAGGGTACCTCTCGTCCTTCCCGGCCTAGAAAGCGGGGCGCAGCCAGATGAGGCGGCTGCGTCCCGCTTTCATATTTGAACGTGATGTCTTCTATTTTCTATGGATATAAATCTCAAGGAAGCAACGAACTTCATCCGCCGGAGAACGGCGATCGCCGCGCTCTTTCATTGCGATGGAATCGATAGGGGGATATGCTACATGCTTTGCGTACTTCGGCATCGTATAACAGGTGAAATCGCATGCGGGTTCCGGCGCAATTCGTACGACTTGGAATATTACGGCGCCTTATGGTGGGAAGATAAGGAAGCGGCTGAACAGGAGAGCGCCGAGCAGCTCGCCCTGTCCGGGCACGAGCATGATTCGGATTGGGAAATTGTCGAGGTCGGCGAAGAAAGGCTGAAGCTGTTCAACGTCAAGGTGAACAACGACAAAAACAGACACATCGTGCTTGAACGTGACGGGAAGATTTCCATACGCAAAGATATTGCCCCGTTATAAGGAATGATGTGGTTTATTCATGCAAGAGAGGTGAGCGTGGCCGGTTATGAAAACAGCGCAATATGACTACTTTCATCAGTTTTGCGAGGTTCGCGACGAGACCTCTGCACTATCGTTAGGCAGCAAGTTTAGAGCGGATGGTTTCACGGCGGTTCGGCGGTTTCTGGATGAATTTCGCGATTACTTGCGGCAATTCGGGGATGCCGAATGTCAGCAAGCGTCGGAGCGGCTTCAGCTGGCCCGAGCGATGCTTCCGAATCCGGGAGAAGTCAGCCCTTCCTGGGTGAATATCTGGAAGGAATACGACAGCATTATTCGGACGAAAAGGGTTGTGCTCGGTTCGATACCTGTCACGGCCCGCGAGGGCGAATGGCAGGTGCTGCTCGACAATCCCCATTCGAATCAGAACATCGCCGTATACCCGGGCTTAACCTTCATGGAAGCGATCTATATGTTCGCTTACTTCCGATCGGACATGATGCCAAGCGAATATATCCGCCTGCAAAAAATCGACACGCTGCTGACGTTTACCGGCGTGGATCGTAAAGGATTCGACGAATGAAGAAAAAGGTTTTGCTACCCTGATGAACGGGCAGCAAAACCTTTTATTATGGGTGTATCGGGTTCGACACGGTACGGTACCGCTCCGAAGCAAGCAGGTGGGTGGCAATCTTCTTGCCATGGAAACGGCCAGTTTCGATGAAGATTTCATTGGCTTCCCGCTTGGATGCTACGACGCCGGCCAAATAAATACCGGGCACGTTGGTCTCCATCGTGTCTTCGTTGAACGTCGGGTATCCTTCAGGCTCAATCGTCACGCCGATCGAGGTGAGAAAGGCGCGGTCGGGGTGAAAGCCGGTCAGAGCAAGGACGAAGTCGTTGGCGATCTGCTCCGTTCCTTCGGCATTTTCAATCGTCACGGAGCGCGAGTCGATCGCAACGACGCGGGAAGAGAAGCGCATGGCGATTCTTCCCTTGGATACAAGACTTTCGAAAGAAGGCTTGACCCAAGGCTTGATGCTCTTCGAATAATGCTCGCCGCGGTAGACGACGGTAACCTTAGCGCCGACTCGCTCAAGCTCCAGTGCGGCATCGATGGCGGAGTTGCTTCCCCCGATAATAGCCACGTTCATACCGGTATAGGGATGCGCTTCCCGGAAGAAGTGACTAACCTTATCGAGATCTTCACCCGGAATGCCAAGCTCGTTCGGATGATCGAAATATCCGGTGGCGATCACGACCGCTTTCGCGCGGTAGGCTAGCTGCTCACCGTGACGGTTAACGCTTGTCAGTTCGTACAATCCTTCAGCAGAAGGCGTGATGGAAGTGACGGCTTCATAGGCGTTGATCCGTACTTGACGCCGAAGGGCCACATTGCGGTAGTAGTTGAGCGCCTCGATCCGGGAAGGCTTGTCGTTGGCGGTCGTGAACGGTATCCCGCCTATTTCGAGAAGCTCGGGCGTACTGAAGAAATGCATATAGGTCGGATATTGAGAGATGGAATGAACGACGTTCCGCTTCTCGATAATAAGTGCGTCCACGCCGACCGCTTGCAGTTCGATAGCAGCTGCCAGACCGCAAGGTCCGGCGCCGATTATGATGATTTGTTCGTCATTCATGGACGAGATACCCCCATATCATAAGATATCCGCTTGGAGCGGGAATACGCGCAGCTGGATAGGAAACATATTTATTCTAGCACAATCGGACAATCAATTCTCTTCACTTTGGCATTTGGCTATGTGTACAAGCGGCTTTATGATGTATAATATACGTTATTGATGCATTATTGAGGGGGAGATAGAATGCGACGGCGCTTTGTTATTGAAGCCGTAATGGTAGCTACTTATGGACAATTGCTCGTGCCAAGCCGGCCGGTCGATTTTGTCTTGCCATATTCGACGATCTTAGAGCTGTACGATATGAAGGACGGATCGGATCCGATTATGGACAATCCGGAGGACGATGCGCATGTGAAGCAGAAAATCGCGGAGCTTATCGCTTTCTTCGAAGATCCGTTCAATCGCAAAAAAATCGAACGCGCGCTCCAGATGCCTTGGCGCGAGAGCTCGCCGCTCCTGTTGAACGATACTATTCAATTCACGGTCGTGCATGCGGTGGATAACGCCCATTATGGCGAATATTTCGACCCGATCGAGACCGAGCTGCTGCTTACTTCGCTAAAGCTGGACGTTCCGCTACTATCGGATCAATTCGAATTCCAGGACCGGCTGATCGAAGCCGAAGTGCCCGTGCAAGTATACGATATTGAGGATTATGAGTTTGCGGTAGAGGAAGGCATTCCTGCGACGAGCTGGGAACCCATGCGAGACGTATAGTGGATGCAGCGATTGCAAATAACCCGCCCAGGGATGAAGCCGGGCGGGTTATTCGTGTTCAAGCGGCGGCGCCATCCGCTAGCAGAGGGCGAATAGAATTAGAAAGTTGGGTATGAGGCATGGGGTGAAGGTCGGGAAGCAATAACCGATGACGAACCCGAATAAATTGGTAACCGGGAAGATCAGAAAGACATCATTGAAGGTGAACGCAAGCGACCACCGGTTATAGCAATAGCCTTGCAGAACCCTCGCATCCGAGTATCGCGGGGAACCTGTGCCGAGCTGCGCGAATTGGACAGCCTGCTGCAGCGTCTGCGGTCGCTGTTGGATGAAGTTCTGCAGCTGAGCGGGATTATATTTCAATAAATTATAGAGAAACACCATATCCGCCGGCGGCTGGGCTGCTGGCCGCGGATATTGCCCGAGAATGGTCGTCAAATTGCTTGGCGAAAGCTGAGGCGGAACGGCCAGCTGCGACGGTGAAGAAGTGCCGGGCTGCATTGGCGTCTGCGGGAAAGGAAAGATCCCCTGCTGTCCGCCAGGGAGCGGCATAGGGCCCGGCTGGGGGAATGTTCCCGGCTGCATAGGGGAGAACGGGAAGGAACGGATGGAAGCCGCGGTTTGTCCGCGGGGAGATTGGCAATTACATGGCATGAATCGACACCCTTCCTGATGATCTTCATGCTTCATCGTATGCGGCATTCGCCTAAAAGTGCAGGAATGCAGCGCAGGAGTGGTATAATTAGAGAAGAGCATGAATAGAGCTTGAACGGTTGGAAGGAAAGGACGATTATGAAAAAATTTATTATTGCCTGTATCGTACTTCTATTGATTTCAGGATTGGCTGTTGTGGGTGCGCTATGGTATGTGTCTCCCGGCGAATCGCTTGACCTTCGTTATCAAGAAGTGCCGCTCAAGGAACGTGCGCTCGATATGGTTCGCCGCATGACGCCCGAGCTTGTTCTGTCTGAGGACGATGTGAATCAATTGGGCAAGGAAGCGTTGGCAGGACAAGCGGAATATCAGCCGGGTGTGGTGATAACAGGCGCTAAATTCCGTCTCATAGGTGACCGTCTAGCCGCTGACGTGAATATTAAGGTAAGAGACCTCATTCCGATCGGACTTACGCTAACGTACCGGCTTGACTGGAAGGAGCCGGATCTGATCGCGACGATCGAGGAGGCGAAGGTAAAGGATATTACGATTTCGAACCAATGGTTCGACGATGTCTTCATCCCGCTCGGAAGCTATCTTCCGGAGCTGCTTAAAGTAGATCAAGTTCGTATTGGCGATGAGAAATTAACGGTCAAATTCCGCACGCCGACACTGCAGGAAATGCGCAAGCTGCTTCAATAATTGCATCCTATACGATCAGAAAGGGGCTTAAAGCCATTGTCTAACCCACTGAAGCCACAATTGGATTCCCGTTATATGCTCGATTTTCTAAAACAGATCCTCCAAACGCCGAGTCCGAGCGGCTACTGCATGCAAATAATGAAATTGATTCAAGACGAAGCTGTCCGGCTCGGCTATGCGATGGAGCTGACTCCAAAGGGAAATGGGATCATTACGATTCCCGGAGCCGCAGAGGGAGGCGCGCTCGGTTTATCCGCTCACGTCGATACGCTGGGCGCGATGGTGCGCTCCATAAAATCGAACGGCATGATCCGGTTTACGCCGATCGGCGGTTATGCCATGCACACCGTTGAAGGAGAATACTGCCTTATCCATACGCGTGACGGCCGAACCTACGAAGGAACCGTGCTGTCGACGAAGCCATCGGTTCATGTCTATTCCGATGCAAGAGATTGGAAACGGGATGAAGCGAATATGGAAATTCGGATCGACGAGAAGGCGGCAACGAAGGAAGAGGTGCAGCAGCTTGGTATTGGAGTAGGAGATTTCATCTCTTGGGATCCCCGTACCCGAATGCTGCCCAATGGTTGGATAAAGTCGCGACATCTGGACGACAAAGCCAGTGTGGCTGCTCTGTACGGCATGATGGAATGGCTGAAACGCGAAGCCGTGATCCCGGGCAGAACGGTCAAATTGATTTTCTCCACCTACGAAGAGGTGGGGCATGGGACGGCGCACATTCCGCAGGATATTACGGAATTGATTGCGGTGGATATGGGCGCGATTGGGGACGATCTCTCGACGACCGAGTTCGATGTTTCCATCTGTGCCAAAGATTCGTCAGGTCCGTATGATTACATGATGACATCGAAGCTGATCGAGCTGGCAAAGCGCGAATCGATTCCGCATGCTGTAGATATCTATCCGCATTACGGCTCCGACGCATCGGCTGCGCTGCGCGGGGGAAGCAACATCCGTGCGGCCTTGATCGGGCCGGGCGTACATGCTTCGCACGGAATGGAACGGACCCATGCGGATGCCGTGGTGAATACGGCTGCCTTACTGCTAGCCTATATCCTGGAACCGCAGGACAAATAATGTACAACTGTATCTGAGGGAGTGTCTGCAACCTTTCATTAACGACTATCGATTTCATTCAGGAGGAAGCTCCATTGGCTCATCTATATTTCAAATACGGTACGATGAACAGCGGCAAGACGTTTGAAATTATTAAAGTGGCTCATAATTATGAAGAGCAGGGCAAGGCGGTTCTCATCTTCTCGCCTGCGGTCGACACGCGAAGCGGTGCCGAGCATATCGGTTCCCGCGTAGGCTTCAAGCGCCAGGCGATCCCGATCCGGGACGATACCGATCTGTTCGAATACGTCAGGGCATATCAGTCTGCTCCCGAGTCGAAGCCGATCTATTGCGTGCTCGTCGATGAAGCGCAATTTCTGAAGAAGCACCATGTGATGGAATTAACCCGGATCGTGGATGAGTGGAATATTCCGGTGATGGCCTTCGGACTAAAGAATGACTTTCAGAATCAGCTGTTCGAAGGAAGCTACAATTTGCTCGTTCAAGCGGATAAGATCGAGGAGATCAAGACGATCTGCTGGTATTGCGACCGAAAAGCGACGATGGTGATCCGCTTCCGTGACGGACAGCCGGTTAACGAAGGCGAGCAGATTCAAGTCGGGGGGAACGAGGATTATAAGCCGGTTTGCCGGCGGTGCTATAAGAATGCCTTTCATCATGATGGAAGAGCGCCCCAATAGAGGCGCTCTTCTTTTTTGGGGATGATGACGTGATTGTTCGCGGATCTGAGCTAGCGGCAGCCTCGGCAGGCTGCCATCGTTTTCACAGGGGAGACGGTAAAAGAGCTAGCCGATTTCTCTGGTCCGGCTGATCGACTTCTCGATCACTTCCGAGACGCTCTCGATACTAACGGGCTTGCTTATATATTCATCCATGCCTGACGCCAAGTACATCTCATATTCGCCCTTGATGACATGGGCCGTAACGGCTACGATATAAGGCTCCTTCTTGGAATTTATCGATTCCTTGATGATCCGCGTCGCTTCCACGCCATCCATCTCGGGCATCTGAATATCCATAAAGATCATATCATACGGATAACGCTTTGCCGCTTCTATGGCCTCGATCCCGTTCGTGACGACGGTTGCATTATAACCGAGCTTCTCGATCATTTTTTTCAGTACGATCTGATTCACTTCATTATCTTCTGCGATCAGAATCTTCAACGAATTCTCAATGCTGCCGTCGTCGTGACGGGATAAGTCTCTTCGCATCTCCTCTTGATGACCTTGGATTTGGTAACGAACGGTAAATAGAAAGGTAGATCCGGGTTGGTCCGTACGCGGCTCATACCTGATTTCACCGCCCATGAGCTGGACCAGCTTCTTGCATATGGCAAGTCCTAGCCCCGTTCCTTCCACCTTGCGGGTCATGTAATTATCCACTTGATAGAACGGTTCGAACAGATGGACAACCTTATCGGCAGGCACGCCTATACCCGTATCCTGGATCGCGAAATGAAGACATACCGTATTCTTCTCCTCCATGGTGCAGTTGACGGAGATCGATATGGCCCCGTTAGGGGTGAATTTGATCGCATTGCCGAGCAGGTTCATCAGCACCTGCTTGAGCTTGGCGGTATCTCCCATTACAGTATTCGGAACTTCAGGGCTGACAGATGTCGTAATCTTAATACTTCGTTCGAGTGCTTTGGGCAAAATGACGTTCAGTGTTTCGGAGACGATCGACCTTACATGGAAGGGTTCTTCCATCAGATCGGCCTTGCCGGACTCGATCTTGGAGAAGTCCAGAATATCATTAATGATCATGAGCAGCGTATCGCCGCTCTTCTTGATGATCTCCACGTATTCATGCTGCTCGGCATCCAAGTTCGTCAACGATAGCAGGTCTGTCATCCCGATTACGCCGTTCATTGGCGTCCGGATTTCATGACTCATCATGGCCAGAAATTCACTCTTGGCTTGGTTCATCTTCTCCGCGGTTTCTTTCTCGATGATGAGCCTCTTCTGTTCCGTCATATCCTTGGCGATTAGGTAGAGGCCGACATTCTTGTTCTGAATGATAATCGGCGCCAGCGTGACGAGCACTTCAACTCCGATGCCCGCTTTATTATGGATAAACTGAATCGATTTCTCGACATGGCTGTAGTCGGTCGTGACCTTCAGGATATTGGCTAGGTTCTTCGCGCCGATTAATTTCGAAATACTGGATCCGATCAACTCCCCGATTGTATAGCCGGTGAGGTGCTCCGACATTTGATTTCCGTTGATAATCGTGCCGTCGAGACCGAAAGAAATGATGGCATCGTGATTGTATTTCTTTAAGGAGGTATAGCGCTCGATACTTTCCTGCAGCTTAAATTCCGCGATCTTGCTCTTCGTAATGTCGATGATTTGTTTAATAAACAGAGGACTGCCATCGTTCTCATCCCGCATTAATGATACATGCAAGGAAGTCCATATAACGTTGCCTTCTTTATGTAGGAAACGTTGTTCAACTTCTATATTGGAACGGGTTTCGTTCAACAATTCGTCTAATCGTTGTCTGTAATTGTCCTTATCTTCCGGAAAAGTCAGCTCTGCTGTCGTAAGGTTCATCATTTCTTCGGCAGTATAACCAAAAATCCGGTTGACCGCGGGATTGACGCTAACCCATTTATCTTCCATAGTTACGACCGCTATACCGATCGGAACATTCGTATATACATGCTTGACTAATGCTTCTTGATCGATGATACCTGTGCCCCGCATACTATGCACCCCCACTTATCCGATATTATACAGCACCCCAATTTGTGATCATAAGTCATTTTTTCATGATGAAAATCATTCGTAAAAACAATATTCACCCTTTACTTTATAACCGATTACCGTAAAACCAAAACCGATCAAAATAATGGTATCCAAATGGAGGCAAGTATGGCATTATGAGAGTGATTCTATGTAAATAAGGAGTGATTGTGTTGTCTACAACGGTTAAACTGCGCAGCGCTGTAATCGGATATGGCGGAGCCTTCAATATGGGCAAGCATCATGCATCGAAGATGATTGAATCCGGAATCGAGTTTGTCGCTGCTTGCGATTTGGATCCTGCTCGCGCGGCTCAGGCCGAACAAGATTTCCCGGGCATTCGCACGTTTACGAATGTCAGCGAGCTGCTGGCGCAGCCGGATATTGATCTCGTTACGGTGATAACGCCCCATAATACGCATGCCCCGCTGGCCGAACAGATCCTACATAGCGGCAAACATTGCATTCTGGAGAAGCCGATGTGCATCCATGCCGAGGATGCGGATAAGCTGGTCAAGCTGGCCGCTTCGAAAGGCCTGATGCTGTCGGTATTCCACAACCGCCGGTGGGACGCCTGGTATCTGACCGTCAAAGATCTAATGGATCGCGATTTGATCGGGGACATCTTCCATGTCGAAATGTACATGGGCGGCTATAATAAACCGGGCAATTGGTGGCGTTCAAGCAAAGAGATCTCCGGAGGCATGTTCTACGACTGGGGTGCGCATTACATCGATTATCTGCTTGGAATCGTGCCGGGTAAAGTACAGTCCGTACGCGGCTATATTCATAACCGGGTTTGGCATGACGTAACGAATGAAGATCATATCGAGAGCCACATTCAATTCGAAAGCGGAGCGGTCGCTCATATCGAGATGTCCTCGATCGCTAGAGCGGGAAAAGCCATGATACGCATTCTGGGTACGAAAGGCGCAATTGTCGCTCCGAGTCTATGGGAAGGTCATCTTACGTTGCATACCGAGGTCAATGGCCTTAATATCGAAACAAAGGTTCCTTGCCTGAAAGATAATCATGATGCGTACTATAACAACATAGCGGACCATCTGTACAATGGGGCAGAGCTGGTCGTCAAGCCAGAGGAAGCCAGACGCGTTATCGCTATATTGGAGACTTCCGAGCTATCCGCCAAAGCGGGCAAAGAACTGGAGCTGCCGTACGAAATCAACTAGCAGAATATTGACGCCGATCAGAATCTGCGTCGATCGCCTTAAAAAACGCCACGTCATCTCGATGGCGTTTTTTCTTATGGATTATTACGGAAAACATGGTTAAGCGCCGCCGCAGCTGTTTAATAACGAGTACGACAGAAACATCGGTAGCAGAACAAGCTGATAAGGGCGGTGAATGCAATGACAATCCATTATTCATTAGATTGTTCGACAATTACGATTCTGGTGAAGCAGGTCGAGGAAGACGGCGCCGACCGTTACAATGTCAACATTCAAAGCAATAATAATCCGCTTAGCTTCGGCAACACCCTGATCTCCGCTTCGACGCAAGAAGAAGCGATCCGTATTGCCGATCAGCTCTGCACGTTCTTTACGATGGCTAGAGAACACGGATACCATCTTGAGGGGAGAAATTTCATCAAACCCGACAAGGCCGATATTCTGGCCGAAGATGTGCTCCTGCAGCGGAGAAGCAAGGATGAACTTATGGCGTTATTCATGCAGGATTAACTTTGATTCCTTATGAAGTATGAACGCAGGACCTCTTAGGAGGTCCTGTTTAAATTTGCTCTGTTCTTTTTGAAGCGCAAAGGCATTAAAGATCGGCGCCGCGTTACTATTTTGTAAACTCTCCGCATGGTGAACGTGATAAAGTTGGTTCTGGCTAATAAACTACTTATCACTGAAAGGGCGCAACCACCATGATTCGCAGCAGGAAGAACGTAAGAACGGCAAGACCTACAACAAGTACATCAGGAAAAGTAACAATCGATTCCGGCACCAGCACATCCAATAAACGCCGTTATATGCCAGGGCTTGACGGGCTTCGGGCGCTTGCCGTATTGGCCGTCCTCCTCTACCACCTGGATCTGAGCGCAGTACCCGGAGGCTTCCTGGGTGTTGGCGTGTTTTTTGTCTTGTCCGGCTATCTGATCACGGATTTGTTGGCCGCCGAGTGGCGGAAGCAGGGCCGTATTAATTTGAAGAACTTCTGGGTTCGCCGTTTTCGCCGACTGCTGCCTGCACTGGCCGTATTTCTTCTTGTCGTGGCTTTATGGACGCTCTTTACCGATACATCGAGGTTAAAAGAACTAAGCGGCAATATACTGACGGCGGCTTTGTACGTGAATAATTGGTGGTTGATCTTTCATCAGGTGTCTTATTTCGAGAGCTTCGGACCTCCTTCGCCCGTCGGCCATTTATGGTCCTTGGCGGTGGAGGAGCAGTTCTATGTGCTGTGGCCGTTTCTGATGCTCCTCGGCTTTCGTTTCGTGCGGATCCGCGGCCGATTGTTCGGTCTTATAATGGCCGGGGCGGCAGCTTCAGCAATCGCTATGGCCGTGCTTTATGAGCCTGGCTCAGATCCAAGCCGGGTGTATTACGGAACGGATACGAGAGCGTTCGGCTTATTGATCGGGGCTGCGCTGGCGATTGTCTGGCCGAGTGCCAGGCTATCCGAATCTGCTTCTCCCCGTTCAAGGCTTGCGATCGATCTGGTTGGGGGAGCGGGTCTATTGACGATTATCGTCATGATCGGGCGGGTGAGCGAGTTCGATGCGTTTCTATATCAAGGCGGATTTGTCGTCTTATCGGCAGCAACGGCCGCCGCGGTAGCCGCACTTGCGCATCCAGGCAGCAGACTTGGCGTTCTTATGAGCTGGAAACCGCTGCGCTGGATGGGTACGCGTTCATATGGCATTTACTTATGGCATTATTTCGTAATTTGTATAACGAAGCCGGCTATTCAGACGGGTGAAGTCAATCCGGCGTTCATGTTGTTCCAGATTGCACTAAGCTTCGTGCTCGCTGAGCTTTCATGGCGGTTTGTCGAGGAACCGGTTCGCAGCGGCAAGGCGGGTCAGGTATGGAAAAATGTACGGAGGCAGCAAAAGCTGCGCCGGCAATCAACTGATCGCCGACCTTCGCGTCGATGGAGAACTGCTGCGTGGCTGACGCCGTTATTCATTATTGGTATGATCGCTGCCGTGAATCGGGATATCATGATCTTCGATAGCATGGCTTCATCCGTACCCGACCAGGAAACGGTCCAATTGCCGCAGCAGCCTGCGGACAACAAAAATGGTTCTAACGGATCACTGCAGCCGCCGCCGCATAATAATACCGGCATCTCTGAGCGCAAAAACACGGACAGCTCATCGTCCGAAGGCAAAGGTTCAACCGGCAGCGCCGGAAGCCGTGACGGCAAGGAGAGCGGCGATTCACAGCCGCCTAACCGGAACGAGCCGAAACAACCCCCGTCCGAGATACCAGACCAACCTTCCGTCATCAAGCCCGCAGAGGAGAAATCGTCTGGAAGCGAAAACGGCAATAATGAGAAACGCGATAACCAAAGCAGCATCACGGCGATCGGGGACTCGGTTCTGCTGGGCGCTTCGAAAGAGCTTGAAGCGCTGCTGCCGGGGATCATAATCGATGCGAAGATCGGACGGCAGATGTCGCAGGCTGTGGACGCTGCCGCCGCGCTCAAGGCCAAGGGGAGATTAGGCTCCCATGTCATTATCGAATTGGGAACGAACGGACTTTTTACGAAGAAGCAACTAACGGCGCTGCTGGATTCGCTGCAGGACGCGAAGCAGATTCTCCTCGTCAATACCCGCGTGCCGCGCAGATGGGAAAAGGGCGTGAACGATATGCTGAGCAAGACGGCGGTGAACTACACGAATGTAACGATCGTCGACTGGTATCAAGCAAGCGCAGGCAAGGACGCTTATTTCGAGAAGGATGGCGTTCATCTGAATGCGGAAGGCGCGAAGGCGTATGTATCCTTGATTGCCAAGGCGGTCAAATAGGCAAATGATTCATTCTGGAGGATCCATTCCATCATAAACGGCTTGAGCGGAAGATTATTTTATATTGTAACTTACCCGAATTGCGAGTATGCTTCAGATGTGAGACCACTCATGACGAATGTTAGAAATTCAATACACTACATATGCGTTTTATGGAGGGATCCAACCCATGCCTTATTTATCGTTAACGACGTGGAGCCTGCACCGGCATCTCGGACCGCTGCATTGGACACGCTGGGATGCAGTTAGCAGGACACATACGGTAGAAATCCAGCAGCAGCCTGAAACCGTGCCGCTGCTTGACCTGCCGGGTATTCTTGCGGAGAAGGGGTTTTCCGCTGTAGAGCTATGCCACTTCAATCTGCCGGAAACGAGCGCAGAGTATTTGGGCAAGCTCCGTCAAGCCATTCAAGCAGCCGGTATTCGGCTGTATACGCTGCTTCTGGATTACGGCGACATTGCGAGTCCCGATCCGGCGCGCAGGACGGCCGATATTGCATTCATGAAGCAATGGATCGATTATGCAGCCGCAGCTGGAGCAGAACGGATCCGTATTATCGCTGGCGACTCGGATCCCTCCGACCAGGCAGGCTTCGACCGCGCAGCTGCCGCACTTCATGAGTTAATCGACTACGCTTCACCTCGCGGCGTCCGGGTCGTAACCGAGAATTTTCATTCCTTGACGTCCACGGCCGACAACTGTGTGGCTCTGCTTGACAATTGCGGCGACCATCTGGGCTTTACATCCGATTTCGGGAATTTCAAAGGCGCGGATAAATACGAATCGCTTATCCGGACCGTTCCCCGCAGCGAGTCAATTCACGCCAAAGCGATGACGGATGCGGAAGGAATGCCGGACGGGACAGAATTTGTGCGCTGCCTGGAGATCGTGAAGGATGCCGGCTATGAAGGACCGATAACGCTTGTATACGACGGGCCTGGCGATATGTGGGAAGGTATCCAAAGGGTAAGAGCGTTAGCCGCTCCTTACCTGACATAACGGGGGAGAATGTATGGAGGCTAAATTCTGTATGACATGCGGGGCACCGCTTATCCTGCGTGATATTGACGGGACCATGCGAATGGCTTGTTCAGATCTTACGTGCAAATTCGTGCACTGGGGCAATTACAGCATCGGAGTCGGTGCGCTGGTAGTCCGTGACGAGAAGGTATTGCTTGTTCGCAGGGCCCAAGAGCCCGGAAGAGGGTATTGGACCAACCCGGGCGGTTACGTCGAGCAAACGGAGCTCATCCATGAGACGATTCGCAGAGAAGTGAAGGAAGAGGCCGGCATTGATGCGGTTGTAACGACAGTCGTCGCATTCCGCGATCAGCCGCGGATGATTCATAACGTATATGTCGCCTTCGCCATGGACTATGTAGGCGGAGAGCCTGTTCCCGATGGGATTGAAGTGGATGCAGCCGGATTCTACAGCCTGGAAGAGATGGCGGAGATGAACGTCGCCGGCTTTACCAAATGGCTGGTTCATATTGCGCTGGGGCGCAAGTCGGACGGGCTTCTCATTGACGGAAACCCGATCGTCCCGCTGGAAGGATACGGTTTATTCCGGGCAGTATAAAACAAGAGCTGCGCAGCCGAAAGTATTTCCGGTCGCTGTTATTGCCAGGTTCTTGAACAATTTCGAGTGAAAAAACAAAACCTTTCCTTGTTCGAATGGAGGCGTTATCTTCCATCTACAATGGAAAGGTTTCTTCGTATATATCGAATCTTATACCCAAACCATCGATGAATGCTACCGGTTGATCATGCTGCGGGCAATCCATATACCCGCCGCGCCGGCTTGCGCCAATCCCCTTGTAATTCCGGCACCATCGCCGCCGCAGTACAAGCCGCGTATCTCGGTCTCCAGCTCGGTGGACAGTTTCGGTCTGGCGGAATAGAACTTGGCCTCCACGCCATAAAACAGCGTATGCTCGGAAGCGATGCCGGGCGTTACTTTCTCCAGCGCCTCCACCATCTCGACCAGGCTTTTCATCGTGTTATAGGGCAGGACGAGACCGAGGTCGCCAGCCACAGCTTCCTTGAGCGTCGGCTCGAGAAAGCCTTCCTGGATCCGGCTAGCCGTCGAACGGCGGCCCCGTAATATATCCCCATACTTCTGAACAATAATGCCTCCGCTTGAAAGATCATTCGCTCTCTTGCAAATTTCGCGGGCATACTCATTCGGCTTATCGAAGGGCTCCGTAAATTTATGGGACACGAGCAAAGCAAAGTTCGTGTTCGCGGAGCCGAGCGCCGGGTCCTTGAAGGAATGCCCGTTAGCGGCCATAACGCCGCTATGATTCTCTACGACCACATGTCCGGAAGGGTTGCTGCAGAACGTACGGACCCGGGTACCGACGGTTGTGTTATAGATGAATTTACCCTCATATAGATGCTCGTTGATCTCTCTCATGACGACGTCGGACGTTTCGACGCGGACGCCGACATCGACCTGGTTGTTGTACATCTTCAGCCGTCGCTTCTTCAGCACCTCGGTTAGCCAAGCCGAACCGTCGCGGCCAGGAGCAATCATAACCGAATCAGCTTCGATTAGGCTTCCGTTCTTCAATACGATTCCAGTAATTCGATGCCCGTCATCTGCGCGGGCCGTGGCGATATCATCGACTTCAGTCTTGAATGACATGTCTATGCGAGGTTTCAAATATTCGTAGATGGACTGTAAAATTTCGAGATTCTGCTCCGTACCCAAATGTCGCACCTGCGCGCGCAGCAGCTTCAAACCAGCCGCGTAGCCCCGCTGCTCAATATTGCGGATCGTCTCGGTTGTCGGATCGGTAATCGAGGTCGCAGCCCCGTGCTTGAGGTTAATATCATCGACGTATTGGATCAGTTCCAAAACTTTCGAAGGGGCCATATAGTCGGTCAGCCAGCCGCCGAATTCAGTCGTGATGTTAAACTTGCCGTCACTGTATGCACCCGCGCCGCCGAAGCCTGCCGTAATCGAGCAGGCGGGCAAGCAGCCGGCGTATTCCTTCCTGCCGCCCGGCGGCGGACATAGCTTGATTTTCTCTTCCAGAATCGGGCAGCTTCTGCGGTAAATATCATGCCCTTTATCAACCAGCAGCACTTTCCAATGCGGTGCTTTCAATGATAATTCATAACATGCGAATATGCCGGCGGGGCCGGCGCCTACCACAATGACATCGTACTTGTTCATCCTGTGAATCGTTCCTCCCCGATTTGTATCGTTTCGTCGACACGCCTGTCTTTCGCACAGAAAGCGCCAAACCGATGAAAAAAACCTGGCGGCAAACGGGTATGCGAAAGGCAACCCATTCGTAGCCAGGAATTTAAGGTTCCTTGTAGAAACCCCCAAACCTTATCTTTGAGGATATACGAACAGTCATATGGTGTTGTGCATGGAAATCGTAACGCATAAAGACGAATGCGTCAACAGGTGTATGTCCGATTATTCGCCTTTGATCCGATGTTATCTTGGTATATTGCCTTATATAACCATTTTATGATCGCAAAGGCGAACAATATGCATGAATAAATGAACGGAGCATCGGAGCCGGCTTTGGAAAAAGCGCCAAGGAACGAGCCCTATCACCCGGCCGTTATCGTCATAGATGATTTCCCACGGGATGTCGTTCATGTAGGGGTCATTTAGCATTCCCTTCTAGTTGGAGTTAGTCGGATCTCCTCCATAGGTAAAAAAGGAAATGAATCCCTCTCTATCGAATGAAACTTTACGGAGGGGGTTAACTATGGACAAATTAAAGAGGAAGATAAAGGATATTTTTGATGTTGGTGGCGAAGGAACAGCATCAATTATCGGAAGTGTCATCTCCGACGGGGTAGCTGGTCAGATTTTACCAGGAGTCACTTCAGCCTATATGTCTTACAAACAAAAGAGGACAGAGCAAAATATCGCACGTTTTGCCGAGGAAGTGAAAGCAAAGGAACATCTTTTTGATGAAAGGCTTTCACGAGTTGAAGAAACGGTAATGGAGTCATTAAAAGAAAAATATGTTGGCGTTGTAACGGAATATGCAATTGATGAAATACAAGAAGAGAAGATAAAATTTTTAGTCAATGGATTGTTGAGTTTATCCTTACACGAGGTGGTTCAAGAAGATTTTGTTCTGACCTATTATGATACCCTCCGGGAGCTTAGGATGGCTGATATATCTGTTCTGAAATTCTATTATGAAATCAGTAATGGAACCAATACAAATCAGTATACAGATTTGCTACCTTCTTGGAATTTAGATGAAGATCAATACCTTGCCGTTAGAGAAAAATTGGCTAGATTAGGACTTTTAAAAACCCGGCGCGAATCTGAAGTAGATCATCTGTACCGGAATGTGATTGACATTCAGAATTTTCTGGAGGCAGCCTCAAAAGGAAAATCAGCAAAACTTGCCAGATTTAAGAGGCTCACTAAAAATGATAATTATTTTATCTCGATGTTCGGGAGAAGCTTCATTGAATTCTTCGTCAATGAAGAAGAAATTGTTATCTAGTACCAGCCATCTCATCGACATTCTAAATGCAAAGCCCTCACTGACCTAATCGGCTGGTGAGGGCTTTTTGTTTTTTATGGTTTTAGCCAAATTCCGCCGGTTCCATCAAAGTTACGGCCAAATGTAATCAATGGAGATTTATCATCTGTTTTAACAAGAAAGACAGCCCAACCGCTGTGTGATGCTCCCGCATAAAGATTGGATCGTAGTTCTGGTTCCGGAGCTACTACAATAACTGAATTATAATCTTTACCATCCGAAGAGACGAGTGTAAACTGTAAACCACTTATTGAAACCGTAGCATCCGCTTTTTTATTCGAAAGGACTTTGACGTTTATTTTTGCCAGTAAGTACTCGTACCCCTCTGGAGCAGCATCGTTAAACATATTTGCGGAGGCAACCTTGTTCCCTGCTTCACTTCCACGGATTACCTCTTCCAATGCGATCTCAGCCGTATATTTATCAAGGAGACCATCCGCATCAAAAGTCACTTTTGAACCAATTGGCGCAGGCGTACTGCGCGAATAACCAATTTTCGAACTGGTTTCTTTCGAAGGAATATCAGTTTTAGGTGCAGTGGGGGCGGTTGCTCCCTTGCTCGTAACCTTAACTGTATTCGTACTTGACTCATACTGTACGGTTGCGCCAAGCATCTCTCCCGCAGCTCTCAGCGGTACGTATGTAACTCCTTTGATTACCACTGGATCTACAGATGCTTTCTTACCATCGACGATTAGCGTCATCTTTGCTGCGGCATAACCGCCTGCGGCTGCCAAGACTAACATGAACGTTGCTATGATGCTTGACCAGATTACTTTCTTTTTCATTGATGTCATCCCCTTCATTATTCTCCCTCTGTTGGATTATGTGTGACTGGGTTTCCAGTCTGCACCATTCTACTACAGAACGGAAGAAACGGGAATATCTAATTAGGTCTCCATGATGAGGGAAATTAAAGTGGGGAGTTTAAGTTCTTTGGCGAAAAATAAAGTTCTTTAGGCGAGAGGAGCGGAACGTGGCGATGTTCAGGACGGCCGAATGACCAGTATTGAAGATATCTTAGCAATTAACAGATTTGAATTATATTCTTGGAGTTAAGCAGTACTGTACAACCCCCAGCTTTGGGGGGGATATTTGTTTCAAGTCTACGGATTCCAAAATGTTAGAAATAGAGGAAATAATCCTTCTGGCTGAAGATAGCAGTCGTCAATCAAATCAGACTGCAGAAGGATCGACCCCAAAACAGTTGCTTCTGCTTCGAATTGCATCAGTCACCTACCACCCTTCCGCCCCCGATAAGCTTAGGCTTATACTGTTCAAAAATTGGTGACAACTTTTCTTTAGGATTTGTAACCTTTTTGAAACAAATTGGGCACTACGCTCGTTTATAGTTATAACAGGGTAAGAAATTGTTGGAATACGGTTTCGGATCTGTGAAAGAAGTGTGAAGCAGTCAGTAGCTAAGCAGCTTGGTGCGAACATCGGATGCATGATTAAAGGAGAGGTTCAATATGAAAAAAACAGGTTTGAGCGTCGCTGTAACAGGATTGGCCGTATTATTTTTTATTGCAACCGCATATGCAGTCGGGAATGAAGAATATAAACCCGTTGAGAAGACATCCGATACAACCACCGCCTACATACATCAAATTGTTAATAAGGATGGTAAGGTGCTTCTTACCGTAGACGATATCGACTGGTACGAAGGTGCCGAAGCCGACAAAGTATTTCTCGAGCGCGAACCGGATTCCGGCGAAGAAGGAACACCGGACGGTTATTATATTGTGAATGATAAAGAGGAGCTTCACGCCCTCGAGGTTGCTCCTAACGCCCAGATCGTTATGCAGGTGTTTGACAAAACCGGCAAGATCGAAGATGTTGACGTGGATTGGAATCAAGCCGTCACGCTGACGGAGTTCCAAGAAATATTTATGAACAACAAGATTGTCGACGTCAGCCAGTATCCGTTCCATCTGACGGTACAGGACGGCAAAGTCGTGAAGATCATTCAACAATACCTTCCTTAAGAAGCTATCATCCATAACCGCCATACCTGAAGCCGAACTCGCATCCGCGATGTTCGGTTTTTTTGTATGGGTTAGCGAACATAGAACAAAGTGAAGGATATTTTCTGCTGAGCGAGCAGACCCGCAAGGAAGCGATTCAACGGATCAATCCTTATAAGGGCAGGTTTCCCATAGTTAAGCGGGAATCCTGTCTTTTTGACTTGCAGGAAAAGACGGGCTTGAAGATGGATATGGCGGCAGGTTTTACCGTATAGTTAAGTAGATGCATGAATGGACGGCAGGATGGCCTTCGGATGGCTGCATCCGCGAAACCTAGTCGAGAATAGAGGTTATGAAGCATGAAGATCGTTGTCGTATCCGATACGCATATGCCGCGGATGGCGAAGAAGCTTCCGGATCGGTTATTATGGGAACTGAGAGACGCGGATGCCATTATTCATGCCGGCGATTGGACACAGTTGTCCGTTTACGAAGAATTGGCAGCTTATGCTCCAACTATCGGGGTAGCGGGTAATAATGACGGAGCAGGCATTATCAAGCAGTTCGGTTTACGGAAACAGCTCGAATATGAAGGGCACCGGATCGGTATCGTGCATGGGCACGGGACGGGCAAACGGTTAAATACCGAGAATAGAGCGCTGGATACGTTCATAGGGATGGGGATGGACGTCATTATATTCGGTCATTCGCACATTCCGCTCAAGAGGCAGGCCGGAAGCGTCCTCCTGTTCAATCCAGGATCGCCGACGGACAAGAGAAGACAGCCGCGCTACTCGTTCGGCATTATGAAGCTGAATCCAGGTTTCTTGAAGGCCGACCATGTTTATTACGACGATAAAGATTAGCTTGGAGGCATGCAGATGAGTCAATCGACGGTCCGTGAATGGACGGAGACCGATATCGATGAGGCGGTCCGGAAGCAGAAACTATATTTTGCCGGATTGGAGACGAGGTCCGTTGCCTTCCGATTAGCGCAGCTGCATCGGCTGAAGGAAGCTGTGAAGCGCAACGAGGAAGACATATTAAAGGCGCTATATATGGATTTGGGCAAATCGGATATGGAAGCTTATACGAGCGAAGTCGGCTTCGTCTATCAAGAGATTAACCTGACCGTTAAGAAGCTGAAGAAATGGGCGAAGCAAAGACGGGTGAAAACCGCGCTGACGCATATCGGCTCCAAAGGCTGGGTGCAGCCCGAGCCCTATGGGACGGTACTCATCATCGCGCCTTGGAACTATCCGTTCCAGCTGGTGTTGGCTCCGCTGATCGGCGCGATGGCCGCCGGGAACACGGCTGTCATTAAACCGTCCGAGCTGACGCCGAATGTGTCGAAGGTGATGGCCAGGATAATAGGCGATTTTTTTCATCCGGACTATCTGGCCGTAATCGAAGGCGGACTTGAAGCGAGCCAAGCGCTCTTGAAGCAGCCCTTCGATTATATCTTTTTTACAGGAAGCACGGGTGTAGGAAAAGTAGTGATGGAGGCCGCAGCCAAGCGGTTGATCCCGGTCACGCTTGAATTGGGAGGCAAGAGTCCTTGTATCGTTCACAACGATGCGAATGTGAAGCTGGCCGCCAAGCGGATCGCATTCGGCAAGTTTATGAATGTCGGACAAACCTGTATCGCGCCCGATTATTTGTATGTGCATCAATCGATGAAGCCGCAGCTTATTCTGGCGATTCAGGAAGCCGTCGAGCAATTTTACGGTTCGGATCCGATCCGTCTGGATCGTTACGGAAAAATTGTGAACGAGAAGCATTTCAACCGATTGCTGGCCTATCTGAAGGACGGAACGGTTGTCTATGGCGGAACCTATGATGCGGACAAGCATAAGATCGCTCCCACGCTGCTGGATCAGGTGGATTGGAATGACGCCGTCATGCAGGATGAAATATTCGGCCCCATATTGCCGATTATAGCCTATGACGATCTTCAAGACGTGATCGATACGGTCAATCGCCATCCGAAGCCGCTCGCCTTGTATCTATTCTCTGACAATGCGGATGTGCAGCGGCGGATTACGACAAGCATTTCCTTCGGGGGCGGCTGTATCAACGACACGCTCATGCACATTGCGACGCCGCATCTGCCTTTCGGCGGTGTAGGAGGGAGCGGGATGGGCAGCTATCATGGCGAATACAGCTTTCAAACCTTCAGCCATTACAAGAGCATCTTGAAGCAGACGAATCGGTTCGATCTGAGCTTCCGTTATCCGTCATCCCGGAACAAGCTGGGGCTTGTGAAGCGAATTATGAAGTAGCTGCCGGCTGCGCAGCATGCCATCATCACATCAAGGGAGGAATTAGAATGGAGTCTAGAGAGTCCGATCAGAAGAAGCGTCTGGAGCAGATGGAACAGGAGCTCGTCGAGCGCCTGACATCCGAGGAGCTGGACAATACGGAGCAGGAGCGCAAGGTGAAAGCGAAGCTGTCGCCAAAATACGAGATCCGCATTCAAACAAAGCATGATCCGATTGTCGAGGAAACGAAGCTGTACCGGGAAATGGCGCAAGAGGTTGACGACCGGTACGAGCGTTATATGAACCGTGTTCAGCCTGAATTGAAGCCTGATCCGGATAAAGACGAGTAGCTGCAGATAAGCTCGATTGGGTTACACAAGAAGGGCACAATGCTCATCAAGCATGTGCCCTTCTTGTGTATGTAGGTGAGTGTGCGCTAACGCAGTTTCGGCAGAAACGGGCGCAGCGCCCGGATGAGGAATGCAGCGGCGACCGCTTTGATGGCATCGCCCGGCAGGAATGGATAGCATGCGGCTGCGAGCGCTTTCGATACGCTCATACCGCTCTTCTGGGTCAGCCATGCTACTCCGGCGATATATTCGGCAATGATGCCGAAGGCGACGATACCTAATAGCAGAATCATAAACTGCTTCTTATTCAGCTGCTTCGTATGGCGGAACAGCCGATCGCTCACCCAGCCGATCAACAGCGCGGCGAAGGGGAACATCCAGATAAAGCCCGCAGTCGGACCTAGCATGTAGGACAATCCGCCATTGCCGTGAAGCAGCGGCAAGCCCGTAGCAGTCAAGAGAACAACGACGGCGATGCTCCAGAAGCCGTATCGGGCTCCCAGCAGGCCGCCGGCGATCATTACGGCAAAGGTCTGCAGCGTAATCGGAATCGGCGTGAACCATAACGGAATCTGAATGGAGCTGAACGCAATGAACAGAGCGGCGAACAAAGCGGTAAAGACAATTCCCCGTATCCATGAAACGGGATGGGCTGCAGCCGTTGATGCTGCGCTCGATGATTGAGTTGATGGTGTAGGCATTGTCAAATCTCTCCTTGAATGTTAACCTATATTTGCGTTCATGGTTAACAATAAATCATTTTATCATGGGATTATCAGGTTGGGAAGAGGGAATTTCGTGACGGAACCACGATTATCAGAACCGCTGAGATTGACGGATTTATCGATATATGGGAATTCTGAAGCTACCAAGCGAATCTTGGGGCCCATTAACATAACTTTGCAAGCTGGAGAATGGTTGTACTTGGCG
Organism: Paenibacillus spongiae; assembly: GCF_024734895.1. NCBI lineage: Bacteria > Bacillati > Bacillota > Bacilli > Caryophanales > Paenibacillaceae > Paenibacillus > Paenibacillus spongiae. The sequence goes on along the minus strand of NZ_CP091430.1, from coordinate 4,276,889 downwards.
GGGGTCAACGGGAGCGGCAAAACGACGCTGGCCCGATTGTTAGCGGGGTTAACAATTGAGGGCGTTAATGGAGAGCGGTGCCGGGGATTTGCCGGAGACATGCCCTCTCCGTATGTCATGCAGCAGCCGGAAGCGCAGCTGTTCGGGGAAACGCCGCGCGAAGAAATCCATTTTGCTTTGGAATGGCTTGGGCTGCCGGCGGATGCCATTCTACCGAATACGGAACGTATTTTGGAGGAAACCGGCCTTCTTGCATTCGCAGACTATACTTGGGACCGGTTGTCCGGCGGACAGCGTCAGCTTGCGGCTGTGGCAGCAGCTGCTGCCGGGGAAGCGCCATTAATCGTCTTTGATGAAGCAACTTCAATGCTCGACGACCGGTCCAGCCATATCGTTCACCAGTTGGCCCGGTCGCTGCACGGTCAAGGGACGGCAGTCGTCTGGGTAACGCAGCGGCTTCATGAGCTAGAGCCATCTTCGCGCGTCGCTGCCTTATCCGGAGGGGTGATTCGCTATGACGGAACGGTTCGCGGGTTTCTGCATGGAGATACCGGTCATGACGTTCATGAGCCGTCGCCATGCGAACGCTGCGGTCTTCGATTGCCATACTTAGCCTCTCTTGGAGCACAGCTCCATCGTCAAGGCGTGATCGAGCCTCCGATCCCCTTGTCAGCCGGCGAGTGGCGGGAGGTACTGGATAAATGATGAATTCGCATCTTATGCCATTGACGATACAGGGCCAGCAAGGGGCGGATGGAAAGCTGCAGCTGCAGCAAGGCGAAATAACGGTATTGATGGGACCGAACGGAGCGGGGAAAACGCGCTTCATGGAAATCGCGGCTGGGCTTAGAGATGAAGGGAATTTGCAAATTTCCTTCGGCGAGGAGAAGCTGTGGACCGGGGATGAAGCACGCAAGAGAAGAAGAAATTCGGCAGCGCTGCGCTCCTACAGCTACGCCTGCCAATCGCCTGAGGAGCAGCTGTTCGCCCGTTCCGTGGAAACCGAGCTTGAATATGTATTGAAATCATACTGGCTGTCCGGGCCAGCGAAGGAGCAGCGAATCGACCAAGCGCTTTCCGCGGTCGGATGGGATCGTTCTTGGCTGCAGCGCGACCCATACCAGATGAGCGGCGGCGAACGCAGGCGGGCGGCGCTTGCCTGTCTGTTCGCAGCGCCTGCCGCGTGGCTGCTGCTTGATGAGCCGACAGCCGGATTGGATGCAGCAGGTCATGAGCTTCTAGGGATCCAATTGAACGATTGCAAGGCAGCCGGGCAGGGCGTACTGCTCATCTCGCATGATACCGATTGGGCGCTTGCATTAGCCGATACCGTTCTGCTCTTGCGTCCGGATGGGATTATGAGGCGCTGCCGCAGGAACGAAATTGTCGCTAATCCCGACCTGCTCGTACAGTCCGGGATGAACGTTCCGGAATGGCTCATCGTCGCCCATGAGATGTGGAGGCGGGGCGTATCAGCCGAAGACGTGTGGGATCCCGCCAAGCTAGCGGCTGCACTGACAGAGCTCGGCACCGACCCGATTCCTATCAGAAATAAGGAAACTGGAACAGCAATCTATCCACCGCTTACACAACCGGAGGCACAAGAGCTGAATGTTGGGGATCGCCATCTGGCGTCTGTGCGGATGCGGCCGTCTCCGATTGCCGCTTTCGACCCTCGTTCGGTATGGATCGCTTATATTTTGCTCTCCACGGGGATGTTTCTGCAGAAATCATGGTCGGGCATCGCTTGGAGCGTGCTCCTGACCGCTGCTGCGATCACTATTGGCCGCATTCCGCTCCGGCGCTGGCGGGGGCCGATCATGGCGCTGGGACTATTCGTCGTCATTATCTCCATTATGGCAGGCCTGGGGAAACAGGCAAACGGCTCCTTTTGGAACTGGGCAGCGTTTCTGAACGCAATGCAGACGTTCACGCGTCCTTGGCTTGCGATGCTGATCGGATTAGGTTTGCCGCTTGCAATTACGCCGCTGCGGCTGCGGCGATCCTTGGAGCAATTATTCACTTTCCGCGGCCGCATGCCATTATGGGGACAGCAAGTCATATTGACGGTCACGCTGCTGCTGCGCTTCGTTCCCGTGCTTCTCTCCGAATGGGAGCGGTTCTCCCGCATTGCCGTCGCCCGCGGGAAAGTAACGCGTATGACGTGGCGGGGAGCGGCCGGACGGCTGCGGGACACGTCCATTCCTTTCATGCTGGCTCTCTTCCGCCTGGCCGAGCAAGTAGCGAATGCGCTCGAAAGCCGGGGCGTAGGCAGGCGAAGCTACCCTGCACTGCGAATGACCGAGCGATGGCGGCGGCGCGACAGTGTTCTGGTTGCCGCCAGCTTGGGACTATTCGCGTTCTTATGGTGGTGGGCGGTCAATTCATGAACGGGGGGATCGAATCCATATCCCGATATTGATTCGGCGATTGCCGGGTCCACCGCCGGAATTGCCTGGAGAAGTGGCTGACCGAATGGAAGCCGAGCGTGTCTGCAATATCGCCGACAGACATGTTGGTCGTCGTCAGCAGCTCCTTCGCCTTGGCCAGCTTGACCCGGCTTACATATTTGCGCGGCGAAATGCCATAGACCTGCTGAAAGACTTTCGAGCACTGGCTCAGACTGAGGTTGAGCGACTGAGCGACATGCGCGATTGAAGCATCGGAGTACTGCTGCTTATTCAGCTGCTCCTCGATCTGATGCGCCAGATCCAAGGTGAAGGCGGATACGCGGCTGGCCGGAAAGGCGGGCTTCGCATCCTGTTCTTTCTTCGGATCGCGCAGCATGCTTAGCATTTCATGTATAATGAGCAGAATGTTCGCTTGGATGAACAATTTATCTTCGAAGGAGATATCGATGTATCGTTCTTCTCCTGTCGTTATCTGCTCGCCAATCAGCATTCCTTGCCCGATTAATCGTTCCATCTGCCGGACATACATGGTGAGCTTGTCCAGCTGTGTATTCGAACCGGAAATATGCTTGCAGGGCGAGCTCCCAAGCCGTTTTCTCGCCTCCTGGTCATCGATGTCGAAGTGGACATTGAAGAAGGCAAAATCCTGCCCGGCACTGTTGTGCATGCCATGCTTAACGCCCGATTTGATCAGCAGCCAATCCCCTTTGCGCAGCGTTAATATCGAATGATTCACGTCAACATTGATTTCGCCCTCCATGCAGCACAGAAGCTCAAACAGATGATGATGATGTTTCGGGTACTGCCATGAAGGCGGCTTGATTCCAAAGTGACACCCTATGATATGAAGGGTGTTTGTCGTATTGGGAAATCGCAATAATACATCCATCGATTCACATTCCCTTCAACAGCTCTTAAGCAATGATGATTCACTCTCCTAATACTACCGATTCGGCGAAAAAGGTCAAATATAAGACGGGTTTGGTCATTGAGCTCCGGCACATCCTTCATTACGATGTAATTGTTGAGTATTCATTATGAAGTCAGGGGTTGAAGAGATTGCGAGCATTCGATACTGCCGGTAATAACTTCGTATTAAATGGGAATCCGATTCGATTGATATCGGGAGCCATTCATTATTTTCGCGTCGTACCCGAGTATTGGAAGGACCGTCTGCAGAAATTGAAAGCATGCGGATTCAATACGGTTGAAACTTATGTGCCTTGGAATTTGCATGAGCCGGAAGAAGGACAATTCGTATTCGACGGGATGGCCGACATCGTCCGATTCATCGAAACGGCTGGCGAGCTCGGTCTGCATGTCATTGTCAGACCAAGCCCTTATATATGCGCAGAGTGGGAATTCGGCGGCATGCCGGGCTGGCTGCTGGCGAATTCGGATATTCGGCTTCGCTGCATGGACCAAGCCTTCCTGGATAAAGTAGATGCATACTACGATGTGCTGCTGCCTAAGCTGAAGCCGCTGCAGATCACGAATGGCGGTCCGATTATTGCGATGCAAATCGAGAACGAATATGGCAGCTACGGGAATGATGTCGAATATTTAACCTATTTGAAGACCGGAATGGAAAAACGGGGAATTGACGTTCTGCTGTTCACATCCGACGGTCCGGATGATTCCATGCTGCAAGGCGGTATGGTGCCAGGCGTGCTGGAGACCGTGAATTTCGGTTCGCGGGCGGCGGAATCATTCGATAAACTGCGCGAGTATCAACCGGACAAGCCGGTCATGTGCATGGAATACTGGAATGGCTGGTTCGATCATTGGCGGGAGGAGCATCACACACGCGGTGCGCAAGATGTCGCTCAGGTGCTGCAGGACATGCTGGATCAAGACGCATCCGTCAATTTCTACATGTTCCATGGGGGGACGAATTTCGGTTACTATAACGGGGCTAACCATTCCCATGAGTATGAACCGACGATTACTAGCTATGATTACGATTCGCCGCTCAGCGAGAACGGTGAATTGACGAAGAAATACGAAGCCGTTCGCGACGTCATTCGCAAGTTCACGGGGAAAGAGCCGGAATGCGAGCTTCCGCAGCCGCTACCTAAGCGGAGCTATGGCGAGGTCCGCTTGAGCGAGAAGGCCAGCCTGTTCGAACAGTTGGAGCAGCTGTCCAAGCCGGTGAAGCGGACTTGTCCGGATCCGATGGAGAAGCTGGGACAAAGTCTCGGGTTTATTCTATACTCCTGCCATGTCTCCGGTCCGCGTCCGGAGATGCAGCTGACGATTCAGGATGTGCATGACCGCGCCCTTGTCTTCCTGGATGGTGAATACATCGGGGTTGTGGAGCGTTGGAATCCGAAGTCGATTCCGGTGCGCATCCCGGCCGGCGGAGCAAAGCTGGATATCCTGGTTGAGAACATGGGCCGTATCAATTATGGTCCTTATCTGAAGGATTATAAAGGGATCACCGAGGGCGTACGACTGAACAATCAATTCTTGTTCGGCTGGACGATTTATCCGCTGCCGTTAACCGGCTCGGACACGGGAGCGCTGACTTATCAATCCGTCACGGATGAGAAGCAGAACGGCCCGACTTTCTACAGAGGGACGTTCGAGGCTCATGAAGCCGCCGATACCTTTATCCGTCTGGACGGCTGGGTCAAAGGCAACATATACATTAACGGCTTCCATCTGGGCCGGTATTGGGAAGCAGGTCCTCAGAAGACGCTTTATATACCGGGTCCTCTGCTGAAGCAAGGGTTGAACGAGATCGTCATATTCGAGCTTCACCAAACAGACAACACGGTCGTTTCGCTGGTCGATACGCCGGATTTAGGGTAAGGGCAAGACATAGAAGAACCGCTGCGCGCAAGCGAGCGGTTCTTCTATGTCTTCTTCATGCCATGCATCGCGTTAATGAATCTGTTTCTCGAATAACACGCTGCGGCTGTTCATTCTTGCTATGCGAGGAAGCAGCCCGAAGCTGATGAGAAGCAGAATAGCGCCGATCACGATCAGGATGAGCGGGCTGAGCAGCATTAGGCCGGTCATCTGGCTGATGAGCAGCATGACGATCGGGAGGACGATCAAGCCGGACATTTGCTGCGCCGCTTGAAAGGTTTTGACTCGTGCGGATATGATGGCATTGAGCAGGATGCTGACCAAGGTGAACGAAGGCACAATCCATATTATGGCGATGATCCAGTTCATGCTCGGGAAGAGAAGTCCTTCGAACATGCCATATGTCATGGTGTCCACGATGATACCAAGCAATATAAAACCACCGAGCGTCACGGCATAAGCCGGGATGAACGAGGCCATTATTTTGCCAATGAACAAGTCCTTGATACTGATCGGAGCGAGCAGGAGGCTCTCAAGCGTGCGCCGTTCCTTCTCGCCGACGAAGCTGTTGGCGGATATGACGCTGGATGTAATGACGGGCAGAAGCAGGAAGAGCGGCAAAAGCATGTAGTTGACCGCAAAATAGATGACCTGGGCTTCTATATCCGCTTGGGCACTTAGGAGAGTGGAGCCTGCAGGCAGCTTCTCGATCACATTGCGGATCATCGTCACCGTTGACCCGTTAATCCCCCCGAATTTGCTTACCAGTATTATGGCTAGCGGAAGCACACCGCAGAATATGATCGGGATCAGCACCATCGCCAGCCAAACTTGTACGTTCGACGTGATTTGACGGATATCTTTAAGCGCAATAGCCTGAATAACGTGCCGGTTCATCTTACGCATGCTCCTTTCGAACTTCAAAGTAGAGGGACTCTAAATCCCGGTTCACGATCTCCGACGTGTGCACCCAGCTGTCGGCAAGCAATTGGCGGAGCAGATCCGAAATCGCGTCTTTGGCAGGGAGAGTGAAGCGCAGCTTGCCAGGAGACACTCTCTTGACGGGATACCCGGCATATTGATCTCCTGATGGGATTGCACCGGTTTCAACGACGAGCTCGATCGTTTTCATATAGCGGTTCTCAATCATGGAACGCGTTCCAGCTGCAATCGTGCGCCCCTTATCCATAAAAATATAAGTGCTGCAGACCGTTTCAATCTGGTGAAGCACGTGAGAGCAGAGAAAGATCGTCGTTCCTTCGCGATCGTTCAGCTTCCGGATATACTGCATTACGAGCCGGATGCCTTCCGGGTCCAAGCCATTTGTGGGCTCGTCCAGGAACAGCAGCTTCGGCTTATGCAGCAGTGCCTTGGCTAACGCAAGCCGTTTCTTCATCCCGGTGCTGAATGTGCCCGCCGGTTTGTCCGCATGCTCGGCCAGACCGAAGAGCTCCAGCAGTTCCGCGATCCTTGATTTGTCCTTGACTTGGTACAGCTTGGCGAAAAATTTCAAGTTATCGGCCGCGCTCATATCATGATAGAGACCGGCACCTTCCGTCACGATCCCGCTTATCCTTCGGACATGGTCGCCATTCGATTGCGGATCGATGCCGGCGACAGTCATGGAACCGCCGTTTGGTTCAATCACACCGTTCAGCAGGCGAATCATCGTCGTTTTGCCGCAGCCATTCGGTCCGAGCAGTCCTACGATTGCTCCCTCCTCGACAGAGAAGCTCATTCCGTTCAGCACCGGACGGCCGTCGAAGCTTTTATGAACATCATGTACATGTATAAATGCAGCTGTCATCGTCTACTCCACTCCTCATAGATTCTCGATCTGCAATATGACGTTTAAGGAAGACGATTTGTTCACGGCCTCCGTTTGAATCGAAGAAAATTTTTTTTGCTATTCGATAAGGATCATGTGATAATAAGTTCTTGTTTATGTATGACGTTCGGATTATTTAACCATCATGATGTATGGAGGCTGTGAATCGTGGAGCGGTACCCGTTTGATTACGATCATTCCCGACCTTTTAGCCAGCAGGTTAGCGATTGGGTTGCGGATGTGTTCTATGACATTCTGCCTGAGGCCGGGTTCGAAGTAAGGGATGAGCAGATCTACATGGCGTTTCAACTTGAACGCGCATTCGCCGAGAAGCAGGTGATCTTCGCGGAAGCGGGCGTTGGCACAGGCAAGACGCTGGTTTATTTGCTCTATGCGATATGTTACGCGCGATATACGCGGAAGCCGGCCGTTATCGCATGCGCAGATGAGTCGCTCATCGAACAGCTGGTGAAGCCAGGCGGGGATATCGCGAAGCTGAACGAGCATTTGAACCTGGCTATCGATGCAAGACTCGGTAAGTCGCCCGATCAATATGTCTGCTTGGTCAAGCTGGACGATGCCCGGTACGGCTACGAGGATACGGCGTTGTATAAGGAGCTCTATTCGGAGCTGCCGGAATTCGTCAACTCGCCCGCCGCGATGCAGAGGTTCCACGCATACGGCGACCGTAAGGATTACCCGCATATGACCGACGAGCAGTGGGACCGGGCTGGCTGGGATACGTTTCAGGATTGCTTCGTCTGCGACAAACGACACCGGTGCGGGCAGACACTGTCGCGGGATCATTACAGACGTGCAGCTGATTTGATCATATGCTCGCATGATTTCTACATGGAGCATCTGTGGACGTATGAAGGAAGAAAGAGAGAAGGGCAGCTCCCTCTGCTGCCGGAGCACTGCGCGGTCGTCTTTGACGAAGGCCATCTGCTTGAAGCCGCGGCGCAGAAGGCGCTGACGTACAAGCTGAAGCATGTCGTGTTCGAAGAGCTGATAACGCGTCTGCTGAAAGGCGAAGTGCGGGAGTCGCTCGCGGTGCTGATCGATGAGGCGATTGACCGCAGCCAGTCGATGTTCGATGTGCTGGAGAATCAAATTGCCGACATTCCGGGTTCGGAGCGTAAACAAGTATTATTGAACGAGCGCCTGCTGCAGGAAGTGCGTTTCTTCCAAGATATACTGACCAAGATCGAAGAAGAGCTCGTCTTCGAGAGCGAGCTCTATACCTTGAACGATTATCAGCTGCGTATCGTGGAAGAGCATCTGGAGATGATGCAGAAGGCGCTAAGCCTGTTCCAGCATTCGGATAAGTTAATATGCTGGGCGGTCGAAAGCGTGAACGGCCTTACGCTCGTTATAATGCCAAGAACGGTAAAGGAAGTGCTGCAGGAGCGGGTATTCTCGACGAGGATCCCGATTGTATTCTCGTCGGCTACCCTATCAGTAGAAGGTGGTTTCGACTATGTGGCGGACAGCATGGGATTGGACGACTATCTCTCGTTCTCTGTCGACTCCTCGTATGATTATGCGAACCAAATGCAGGTGTATATGCCGAAGTGGAAATTCGGGGGCACGTTCTCGGAAAAGATGAAGACCGCCGTACAGATGCTTGAGCGGACGGAGGGCAGGGCGCTGCTCCTGTTCCGAACCAAGGATGAACTGCAGCAGTTTAAGAATGAAATCGTTCATTATCCGGAGTGCAATGGCATGCGCTTCGGGTTTGAAGGCGATATGGAAATCAGTCATCTGATCGAGGCGTTTCAGCGCGACGAAGAGAGCGTCCTATGTGCGGTAAGCTTGTGGGAGGGGCTCGATGTGCCGGGGCCGTCATTATCGAATGTCATCCTGTGGTCGCTTCCGTTTCCGCCGCAGGATCCCGTCTTCATGGCCAAACGCCAAACCGCCCTGAATCCGTTCGAAGAGGTGGATCTGCCTTATATGCTGCTGCGGCTCAAGCAGGGGATGGGCCGATTAATACGCTCGCAGGACGATAACGGGGTTATTACAATCATGTGCGAGGTGCAGCCGAAGATGGAGCTGCTTCGGGAGCATATCAGGCTGCTGCTGCCGTCAGGCGTAGAGCTTCAGGAGCCGGTGGAAGGGGATTGAACAGAAGTCGAACGCTTCGCAGGTAGAATGTTCTTCCGACCGCTGTTGTTCCCGGATTTTCTTGAATTCCATGTGTAGGTTGAAATCCGGGAACGAAGGCGACCGCTGTGCAGAAGCTCGCACCGCACGCAGTTCCTGGCGTGCGGTGTTTTGCTCCATGACGGAGGTCGGTCAATCATACACAAGCAGATATCAGCATGAACTTCTTCTTGCAAAGTTAATTTAGTCGCATCTATCCCTTAAGATATACGACCTTGTCTTTCAAATGAGATGCGATTCCAGGCTCCGATATTATGTGGGCCATGCAGGAGTTGATAATGTTGTACAACGTACAACATTTATACGTTCATTTAGTGCCATCGGTGGTATTGTTGTACCCCATACAACAATGTGAATATGAAGCGGTGAGTTAGCCGCTCGACTGGAGAAATTGTTGTAGAATATACAACAATTTCTGTATTATCTTCGCTTCTACCCGTCCAGTGTTGTAGAATTTACAACAATATTGCTTCCGCATCGCAAGCGCTATGCCAATTGAGAGTTGTGTTGCATACACGCAGGAATACCGTATTCCTGTCGGCAATTCGGCGTATAATCACGATATCGATTGGATCGGCCGATTACGCGATTATTTCATACCGCCCAATAGGTTGATTAAAAAGAACGTATACGACCGCTTAAGAAATATTCATCCTGCTTCGCACGTTGTTCGTTCTTTCGTTCAATCTAAATCGGTGTTTAGTAAAACCACAGAGGGTATATGTTCGGATCTTCAGAACATATACCCTCTGTTTGTTTATGTTACACTATTACTTTTTTTATGAGACTTAATAATCAAGGTCGTGGGGAGAAACCTGGCTTTGTCGTAGGAATACCAGCGATTGGCATGCGTTTCCGTACCGTCTTCGGGAAGTCGAACTTCTTCAACCACATTGTCGATTACGAATCCGTGTTTGATTAATGCATTTATGTAGGTGCTAACCTTAAACTGCTGCATAATAGCAGGCGTGTGCCACGCTTCATGATCGTAAGGGCCTTCTTCGTGGTAGGATTTATTCAAGATCAAGCCATTGTCTGTAAACTTGGCCCGGTTATAGAAGGGGTGCTCCCAGCTGAAGATAAACAACCCGCCCTCCTTCAAGTACGCGTTCACGTTAGCGAATGTACGATCTATATTCGTCGTCCAGCCAAGCGCGAATATGGAGTATACGAGGTCAAAATAGTTATGCGGCAAACCTGGATCTTGCTCCATTGGCGACTCAAACAATCTTGCGCGGGCGCCACTGCTAGCAAGCAGTTCGGACGCGGTCTCGATTTGTTTGCGGGAAAGGTCGATTCCCCATAGCCCGCGGGCGCCTCGCCGTTCCATGTACTGCAGGGAATGTCCGCTGCCGCAGCCTAGCTCCAATACGTTCAGGCCCGTGACATCGCCCATCAAGTTTAACTCATCCTCAAGAGGAGCAAGAGGCCCATATTCAGGGAGAGCGGTTCTTCCGAAGAAACGTGGAGCCGCTTCATCCCAGCTATTCTTATTCAACGTCAGCGTCTCTGCATTCATAATATTGACCTCCATATTTGATAAACGATGATTATTCTTCACAAGTCTAGTTGGGTCTTGTTAACGATTACCGGTGCTTATCTCATATATTTGTCCGATATGATCGAGTTTGCGTTCCGTTAGAACGTTCACGGTCATGTCTTCTAAACGAACGAGTAATTCTAACCAATATGGATTAGAAAGATCATAGGGTTGATGTTCCCCGGAACTGTAACTGATGCTATCTTTATCTTTTGAAAACGCTCGGTTCTCTTCCACTGCTTGGACCCACTTCGAATTCAATAATTGGAATTCGGTCATGATTCTTCTAACCTTAGCGTCCATTACAATCGGTGCGTTCCCGTGATTCTCCTCCCAATGGCTAAAATAAAGGGCTATCTTCTGAGCGTTAAGCGAGGTTTTATTATATTGAAATCCATCCTTCAACCGGTTAAAGTCCACCGCTAGCAAGGCATAATGAGCATATGCCGATGATATGGCGTCATTGTGCCGGGCCAGCGAGTCTGCTTGCAGCAATGTGATCTCGCCTGATTCCATAATCTGACCATACAAGAATGCGTTTTGTATGATCGATTGGGCGAGCGAGATCATGTCGTATTGCAGCTGATTTGAAATAACCGATTCATACATCTTCTTCTCTGTATACTGGCTATAAGCTATGAAAAGTAATAGGCAAATACACAAACCAACCAGGATTTGTTTGAAATACCGCTTCACAATAATGCACACCTTCACTTCATGAGTATGATGCTTCTATGACGCAATAAACGCGTTCATTGTTGCAATGAAAAAACGACTTACAAGCGCCTCAATAGTGAACTGGCTAAATTTACCTTAAGGAGCCGTGCGATGCAAAGAGCGATTCATGTTTTTCCGGCATTTCAGAATTGTGAAGCAATCGAAGAAGTAAGAAAGAAGTATGATCCCTTGTACGGATTGATACCGCCGCATCTAACGCTCGTATTTCCCTTCGAGAGCGAGATGCCTTCAACCACACTCAAGCGGCATGTGAAGGATGCTTTAACCGGACTTTCCCCGTTTACGATCCGGCTGAAGGGAATAACAGGGACGCAGGATAACTATTTATTCTTGAACGTGAAGAAAGGCAATGACCAAATCATCGAATTGCATGACCGATTATATGCAGGCGTTTTAAGAAATTACTTGAGCTTGCGGCATGTCTATATACCGCATATAACCGTCGGCAGATTACATGATGATACGGAGCTTCAAGCAGCGCTTATCGATACCCGGTCAATGGAAACAAGCTTCGAGACACAAGTTAACCAAGTAGCGGCGGAAATCATTGAGAGCAGCGGAGCTTCGATCATCGAGTTTATCGTTGACTTTGCTTAATCTCGCAGCTGAGGACCGGTGCACTCACCACTGCCAACAGCAGGCTGCAGCCTGATGAAGTATGCGTTCACGGCTGATATGATCTAAAGACACCGTAAAGCTAATTAGGAAGGCACGGCAGCTCAGTAAATCAAAAGTCGGATTTACCGATGCTCTTCGCTGCAGCATAACCTGTTATAACGCAAGTTTCAGGACATACGAATGCTCACAACTTCGGTTCTAAAGAGATGTAAGTGCGGTGTCTTACTTACCCACGAGCACAAATACATTGCCATCCGGTGCTTCCATGACGGCGACATGTCCGGATTCGGTTGCGAAAGGAGCCCGAATCCATTTAATATCGTCATGTTTTCTTAATTCGCGATGCGCCCGGCGGACATCGTCAACAAGAATCTCCACCTCTGTGCACTTATTAACAGGGTGATTGCTGAGGACAAGCTCAGAGCTTGCGCTCTCAGGGAATATCAAACCGATGACGGTCCAGATTGCGCCATCCGCCAAGACTCGTTCGATCTTCCAATTCTCCGCCAAGCCCATCGAGTTGTAGAAGGAAAGGGACTTCTCAATATCGTTCGTATGAATGCAGACGCACTCTAACTTTTTGAACATTGCAATCAGCTCCTTCAATCAATGTGAGGGAACAAACGTTCTCTGACAAAGATACTACTATATAATGACGTTAAAAATCAACCATATATTACCTTTTTAGATTCTATGAACGGGATGCGGTATACTAGATGAATTGAACGAAAGATGGAGCGCAAACCGCCGCGCAGGCATCATGTTTACGCTGCTCCGATAATCGATGAATCGTTCGCCTGAATAATTGAGTGAGTTAACCGGCTTCACACCTATAGGGGGAATTCCTATCATGAATATGCGCATATTGTTAGTTGAGGATGACGAATCGCTTCATCGCGGCATTCAGTTCACGCTTCAGCAGGATGGGTTTCAAGTTCTCAGCGCCTATAACCTTGCAGCAGCGAAGGAGTGGCTTGATAACCATGAAATCCATCTTATTCTGCTTGACGTACAGCTTCCGGACGGGAACGGGTTCGATTTCTGCAGCATGGTTCGTCAAAACGGGGACACGCCTATTATCTTCCTGACAGCGAGCGATCAGGAGTTCGATATCGTCCGGGGGCTGGATCTCGGAGGAGACGACTACATTACGAAACCGTTCCGTTTGCGGGAGTTTCTATCGAGGGTTCACGCCGTATTGCGGAGGCGGCACCCTATAAGCCGGGACAAGGATAGAACCATTTTAACGGCGGGGAACTTGGTCTTGAATGTTGGGGAGATGCGTCTGGACAATAACGGGCAAGAGGTTCCGCTAAGCATGACGGAATTCCGGCTGATCAGCTTGTTCATGACGCATCCCCGTTCCGTCTTGTCCAAAGACCAGATCATTCAGCACGTGTGGCCGGACGGAGCTGAGGTGATCGATGACAACACGGTCGCCGTCAACATCCGCAGGCTGCGGGAGAAGATCGAAGAGGATCCGCAGAACCCGCAATTCATCGTTACGGTGCGAGGAGCAGGGTATCGATGGAACGGATAACGGGAGCTGGCATGGGATTTGCGCGAATGTGGCGTAACCCTTCGATAAGGAGACTTGCCGCTGCGCTGGCCGTTTTATTATTCATGGCCATCGTATTCATTGCGTTATACAGCCATTATTCGACGGAAAGACTGAAGAAAGAGTGGTTGGACAAGGAAGCGGCGATGATTGGAAGCCTGGCGGACGAGCAGCCTGAATGGGTGGAAAGCTGGCTCCGGCAAGTTGTCGAATCGGACGAACCGTCCCCGGAATCAGTGGCAGAAGGCCGCAAGATCATGGAGCGGTACGGGGTGACTTCAAGGCTTGAGGCGAACTGGTTCCCGGTACTCGGTGAATATCGTTCACGCACGTTATGGATACTAGTAATCGGTGCAATCGGATTCGCTGTGCTTGCTGCGATCTGGTTGTTTCGCTATGCCCGAAGACAGCTTGTGGAAATCAGGAGCCTCGCGATTTCTTTGGAGGATACCGTTAAACATAACCAGCCGGCGTCCTACAGGATCTACGATGAGGGAGAGCTGGGACTGCTCGCCAATGGCGTGCAGGAGCTCACGCTTCGCCTGGGAGAAACGATCGAGCAGCTGCATAAGGAGAAAGCTTTTCTAAAAAATACGGTTGCCGATATTTCCCATCAATTGAAAACGCCTTTGGCCTCCTTAATGATCTATACGGACTTGATGCAAAGCGACCAAATCGATGCCGATCATGCGCAAGAGTTTCTGCAGACCTGCCGCAGCGAGCTGGACCGGATGGAGTGGCTCATTCTGGCGCTGCTTAAGCTTGCCCGCTTGGAGGCGGATGCCTTGGACATGAGCTTCAAGGAAGCGCCAGTTGCAGATACCGTGAAGCGCGCCGTAGAATCGATCGTGCCTTTAGCGGAAGACAAGCAGGTTACGATGCATATCGAAGAATCGGATACCAGCTTGATTATCTTGCATGATGCCCACTGGCTGACGGAAGCGCTGGTGAATGTCCTAAAGAACGCGGTCGAGCATAGCCCTGCAAGCGGTATTGTCTCTATTGGCTGGGAGGAAACGCCCGTGTTCATTCGCATCCGCATCAAAGATCAAGGCCGTGGGATCGATCCGCAGCATTTGCCCCATATTTTCAAAAAATTTTATCGCAGCTCCTCGGAAGGCAGCGGGGTTGGTCTCGGATTGCCGCTGGCCAAGTCGATCGTCGAGAAGCATGGCGGGATACTGTCGGCTTCCGCTCACCCGGCAGGAGGTACCCTGTTTCAAGTGACGCTGCCGCTTCATCCGTTCCCGTCTGCGGCGGCGAAGCTTACAGAACTGTAAGCGGACACCCCACTTAACTGTAAGGTTACCGAGATATACTGGGTTCAATGCAATTTAGAAGGCGACCTACGCCTTGCATCTTTGCGAATCCAAATAATCGGGAGTTGATTCATACATGAATGTCATTAGTGTTGATGGTCTTAGCAAGTCATATGGAAAAGGTACGACACAGGTTAATGCGCTCCATGATGTAACCTTTTCGATACAACAAGGAGAGCTTGTCGCGGTTGTGGGGGCGAGCGGCTCCGGCAAGAGTACGCTGCTGCATTTGCTGGGCGGCCTGGACAAGCCGAGCGGCGGCACTGTACATATAGACGGAGAGAATCTGTATGATTTGAAGGAGAAGGAGCGCGCCATATTCCGCCGCAGAAAAATCGGGTTTATTTTTCAATCGTATAACCTGATTCCCGTCCTGAACGTGGAAGAGAATATCCAGCTGCCTCTGCTGCTCGATCACCGCCAGCCTGACAAAGCTTACATTAACGATCTTATTCGTACGCTAGGGCTGCATGACCGGCGGAAGCATCTGCCGTCCGAGCTGTCCGGCGGACAGCAGCAGCGGGTGGCAATCGGCCGCGCGCTCGCGTACCGACCAGCCATCGTGTTGGCCGATGAACCGACCGGTAACCTCGACAGCAAGAACGGGAATGAAGTCATCGAGCTCTTGAAGCTTGCCGTACGCCAATATCATCAGACGGTTGTCGTCATCACCCATGACATGAATGTGGCCGCCGAAGCATCCCGTGTCCTGACCTTGCAGGACGGCCGCCTTCTTAACGATACGAGCAGCAGCGGGAGGGGCGTATGAAAAGCTATGGCGCAATGGCGGGTCGGTATCTGAAGCAGCAGCGCAAGAAATCGGCCTTGACCATCATCGGCATTATTTTGTCCGTCGCCTTGATCAGTTCCCTGGGAACGATGGGCCAGGCCTTGAAAGACAACATGATTCTGAATACCAAATATGAAGAAGGCTCCTTCTATTTCAGCTACAGCAAGCCAAACCCGGAGCTGTACACAACATTGAAGAAGCATATGCTGGTCGATCAGCTCGGGGTATATCGTACAGGCAATGAAGCTCCGCTCAGCGATGATTTTTCCATAAAGATCAGTACGGCCGATGAAGAAGGCTTCAAGCTGCTGCCTATTCATCTCCATGAAGGGCGCTTGCCTGCGGCGGATAATGAGCTTGCTGTGGAACAATGGCTCCTCGACAAGCTCCCGGGAAAGCCTGCGCTTAACGGGTCGACGCAATTGCAAGGTCCGGACGGAACAGCCCGTACCTATCACATCGTTGGCGTCTTGAACAATCAAAAGAAAAGCCAGACGAAAGGCTCGTCCGAGGCGTTTACGTACGCAGACTCCGCGAGTACGACAATCGATTCTCAAGCAATGGTACTCTTGACGTTGAAGCCGGGTGTCGATATTAACCGGCAGATCGATGACTTCACGAAGCTTAACGACAGCTTGTTTACTAATTTTCAGCTCCTGTCGCTTATGGGCGAATCGGGGGACGAAAGTCTCAATCAGGCGCTTGCGATCATATTCGGCACCTTGGTCGGCCTGGTCGTACTCTCGACGATCGCTGTCATCTATAATGCCTTTCACATTGCTGTATTAGAGCGAATCCGGCAGTTTGGCCTTCTACGTACGCTGGGAGCTTCTCCCGGACAAATCCGCAGCCTGGTCCTTCGCGAAGCGACCATGCTGTCGGCGATCGGGGTTCCTCTAGGACTGCTGATCGGCTGGTTCGGCTTATGGTTCGTGCTGTGGATCATGACGCAGAACGGAATGAAAATTCTGATGATGGAAACGTTCGAGCTAACCTTCCACTGGTGGATTATGGGCGGCAGCTTCGTACTGGGATTTGCGGCCGTCTATGTCGCGGCATGGCTCCCGGCCCGCAAGGCTTCCAGCGTGTCGCCGGTCGAAGCGGTGAAGGGTGCCGGCAGTATCGTGCGGGAGTCCTACAAGCGCGTCCGGATACCTTCGCTGCTCGGCCTGATGGGCATCGAAGGCCGGATGGCATCGAATAATATCCGCCGGAACCGGACGAAATTCCTCATTACGACGTTCTCGATTGTCATCAGCATAACGCTGTTTATCTCGTTTCACTATTTTACCGGGTCAGCCTTAACCATTACGACCACGACGAACGAGGATGACCGGATCGCCTTTCAGCTTAACAGCGATATCCTTGTCGATGATAACGGCAAGCCGAAACAAGCAAGCGATGTCGTGTCTGACGATGTCATGAAGGAGCTTGGCGATATTCCCGGCGTCTACGGGGTTTATGGCAAATATCAGAACCTTGACTATCAGGTATTGGTGCCCGATTCTGAGCTCAATCGCGATTTTGCAAAGAAATCGGGCATGGAATTCGAAAGGGTCGGTCCCAATCACATCGTCCCCTCCAGCATGTATCTGTATGATGAAGCGAAACTTAAGGAAGCTTCGAAATATTTGCAAAACGGAACAGCGGATCTGCAGAAATTAGCCGACCAGGACAGTGTCATCCTGGTGCAGACGGTCAAACCAAAAGTAGCTGACGGCAAGAAAGAGATCATGCCGATTACACGTTACAAGGTAGGCGATAAGCTGTCTGTCATGACCGACTACTCTCCCGAGCCAACTAAGGAAATAATCCGTGAGGTGACGGTCGCAGGCATTCTTACTCAATCCCCTTTCGATTCGCCATATCAGGAGAATACGTTGGTTATGATTGCGGCCAAGCCAACCTTCGCCAAGCTGCTCCAGGATCGGAACGCATCGGATTACGAGTTGGCATATGGGACTGCGCGGATGGGGCTCGAAGTCGCCATGGAGGACGGGGCCGATCATGGGCCGGTGAAACAAAGGCTCGAGGAGATTGCCCTAACGATACCGGGCAGCCGTCTGATTGATATTGCCGAGGAACAGAAGGAAACGCGAAATTTCAATCTACAGATGAAAATATTCGTCTATGGCTTCTTAGTCGTCATCGGCGTTATCGGAAGCTTGAATATTATCAATACGGTTCAGACGAATCTGCTGCTGAGGCGCAAGGAAATCGGATTGCTGCAGGCAGTTGGGATGACGATGGGGCAAATCCGGCGAATGGCCTCCTTGGAGGGCATATGGTTCGGAGTGATCGGAAGCTTCTGGGGCATCGTTCTAGGGGTAGGCTTAAGCTACTTTTTGTACCTTCAGCTATCCGTCGTCCAAGGATTCCCGTTCGCATTCCCATGGGGCGCTCCGCTTGCCGCATGCGGCGCCGCCTTGCTTGTCGGGCTGCTCTCGGTGCAGGGGCCTTTGAGACGAATGGAGAAGGCTAATTTGCTCGAAGAACTGCGTGAAGAAGCATAGCGGACTTATACAACTGAAGAAGGATAACCGTTCTGAGCTTGTTCGGCACAGGGGGTTATCCTTTTTGTATGAGGGTTCTGGAGGCATTCTAGAGGCATGTATGATTGCATGGTGACGGACTCACGTACTGCTGTTATGATCAACTCAACGGCATAGTTGAAGGACTCGTAGAAAGTATGATGCGCCCCAGCGGACCAAGAACAATGATTCTGAGATTGATCACGGGAAAAGGAGTGGATGGCATGCTGAAAGGCTTCATGGACCACTGGGTCCCCACACGGGATCCTATCAGCAAGTTTTGGAAGCAGGACTATGAAACCGCTGCCAATGCGATCGACGAGTTGAAAAGCGAGATCGATTTCGACCACTTTACGTTCTACACCAAATGGTATACGAATGGCGTCAAATCCAAGCTGCCTTATCTTTACAACCATCCTGAAGCTTCCAATGTGAAAACGGATAATGAATGGGGCAGACGGATTGTGAATCACCTTCACGAGAAGGGGATATCGGTTGGAGCCATGCTTCAATTTCTTACTTATGATCAGCATGTTTGGGAGCGCGACCTTAGCATTGATGAATGGGATGTAGGCGGATTTGCGGAGACGGAGCAGCCGGTTAGCATCGCGGATTTCACTGATGCCCGTTTTCAAGCGAGGGTCAAGGAGATCATTAGGGAGCAGCTGGCGGAGTTTCCGGGAATCGATTACTTATTTCTGGAGTTTGAGGGCGTCAAAAGCGAAGCTCTGCAAGTATTATATGGCAAGTGGGCCGAGCAGCGCGGAGAACAAGTCCCGCAAGCCTTTCAATTTTGCCCGACTGCTATTGAGCACTGCAAGCAGATCGGGCAACAGCTGACGTTCATTTGGTCCGATGAGGCCGCTTCGATGTTGAGACATTACTATAAGCTTAATCTTCAGGCGGTTCAAGACGTCTTGAAGGAAATTGGTTATGTAGGCAAAGTCGGTGTCGTGATTCACGTTTACGGGTATGAGGCGTTTATTTATCCGGACATTCTACCGGATACGAGCTGGTGGCTGGTCCCGTGGCATTATTGGGTCTTCGATCACGAATCGGAGGAGACGGAGCGGAAGAAGGCGATATCGAAAGCATTGATGACGAAGTGGAAGCTTGATGGGCACCATGTTTGCTACCTCGGCGACGTTACCATGGGGCGGAACGGATTCAATCCGGCTGCAAAAATAGATGCGATTCGCGAGTTCTATCAATTTAGCGTCGATCTGGACTTGGAAGGTTATCTCGGAATGGGGAATCCCGTCCCCGATATCGGTTTGAAGTGGGAAGCCGTCACGAACGAGCATGTGCTTGACGTTCGCAATCTGTACAAAGAGCTGTATAGAGGTAAGCGGCACCGTTAGCGCCGCTCGCTAGTGTGCTGCTTCATGACGGAGTTCGGTTAACTTGGTACGGGCTGAATGCTGAATGACCTTGATATTTATACGGTTGATTACGTTTAGCAAGGGTCTATAGTTCGTCACAAATTGCTGGTTTAGCCGCACAAGCTGAACAGGATTCCTTCAGCAGCAATAGGCTGCTCAAGTTGAGTCTTCCGAACAATTCGTGTAAACTTTCCATTAGATGATATAGATAAATTGCAAGACAAAATTCATAGAGAAGCGAGCAGGCACTGCAGGGATCTGCTCATATTGTCGTTAGGAGATTATTAAATGCACACACATTCGGACTTTACTTCAAATTCCAAAATTCTTATCGTTACGTCCGTGTCTGCAGAACGGGATGCGGTTCTGAGAGGACTTCAAAAGTCGGACCGCTTCGATATTATCATCGGCGGAGTAGGATCTGCCGCTGCAGCCGCCAATACCGCGGCTGCGCTTGTCGCAGGACAGTACGGATTGATTGTATGTGCCGGCATTGCCGGCGGTTTCTCGGATCAAGCGGGGATCGGGTCGCTTGTCGTAGCGAGCGAAATCGTCGCGGCTGACTTGGGCGCGGAGACGCCGGACGGATTCCTGAGCTTGGACGAGCTTGGTTTTGGAACGGCCCGGATCGGCGTTGATGCGATCAGCGGGCGGCGAATCGTGCATGCGTTGCTAGAGGCGGGGTTGACGGCAGTCTCTGGTCCAATTCTGACGGTCACAACCGTGACCGGTTCGGCTGCGACTGCAGAGATGCTGAGCGCGAGGATCCCGGGCGCATGCGCCGAAGCGATGGAAGGCTATGGCGTGGCGGTTGCCGCTGAGCAGCGCGGTATTCCCGTCATCGAAATTCGCGCCATATCGAATGCGGTAGGACCCCGCAATCGCGAGGCATGGCGAATCGGCGACGCGCTCCAAGCGCTGGAGTCAGCTAGCACAGTATTAATGGAGGTATTATCATGAATATTGCCTATTCCCCTTGTCCCAATGATACATTCGTCTTCCACGCATGGGCGCATGGACTGGTGCCGGGTGCTCCGGAACTGAATGTTACGTATGCGGATATTGACATAACGAATCATTTGGCCGTTCGCGCGGAAGGACCTGAAGTGCTCAAAATCTCGTATGCCGCCCTCCCTTGGGTACTGTCGGAATACGCCTTGCTCCCTTGCGGAGGCGCACTGGGAAGAGGGTGCGGACCGCTCGTGCTGACATCAGGCCGTATGGAATCCGCCAGTGAGCCTTCGGTCTTGAGCGGCAGACGGGTAGCCGTGCCTAGCGAGCGGTCGACCGCGTATTTGCTGTTCCGGTTATGGGCCGCCCAGCAGGTACCCGGGGGCGTTGGCGAGATTGTCGTGATGCCGTTTCATGAGATCATGCCAGCAGTCCGGGATGGGAAGGTCGATGCCGGGCTGGTTATCCATGAGGCTAGATTTACCTACCCGTCGTATGGCTTGTCTCTTCTGACTGACCTAGGCAGCTGGTGGGAATCCGACACAGGCTTGCCTATACCGCTTGGAGCAATTATTGCCAAGCGGTCGCTAGACTTGGAGGCGATCGCGAACTGGACGCGCGCTTCAGTCGAATATGCATGGGCCAATCCGGAAGAATCGCAGCAATACGTTCTGAGACATGCGCAAGAGATGTCATCCGAGGTCGCGAAGGCGCACATCGATCTATACGTGAATGAATTTACGGCGAACTTGGGCGAGGACGGGTATGGCGCAGTTACCGCTTTGCTGACGAGAGCGGCGCAGGAAGGCCTTGTTCCCGAGGTGGATCTATCCGCTCTGCGATTCAGAAGGTGAGAGAAGCTGTGAAGAAACCGATCACCATTCACGATATCGCCAAGCTTGCGGAAGTGTCGTCCGCGACGGTATCCCGCGTGCTCAGCGGCAGCGGTTATCCTGTGAGCGCCGCGACCAGGGAGAAGATCCAGCGGATCGCCAAGGAATCGAACTATATTCCGAACATGCTCGGCAAGCAGCTCAAGACGAATTCAAGCATGACAATCGGGGTCATCATTCCGTCGATCAGCAATCCCTTCTATTCATCGGTACTGCTTGGAATCGAGGGAATCGCCCGCCAGAACCGGTTCCATGTCATCGTTTGCAATTCGCTTCATGACGCCGCACTGGAGGAGGAGTACCTGAAGACGATCGCGGAGAAGCAGGTGAAGGGGCTTATCATTTCCTCCATCGGCAGCGATCAGGAGTTGCTCCAGAAGCTGATGGATACGGGGATGAAAGTGATCGCCATCGACCAGAAGGTCGAAGGTGAGGGGATCAGCCAGGTTGAATTTGATTACCGCAAAGGCGGATATATGGCTGCCAAGCATCTTCAACTCAAAGGGCATCGGCGAATCGGATATGTCACTTCTTTGTTGGACAGGCCGAGCCGAAGAAGTATCTATCAAGGCTATGAGGAAGCGATGCGGGAATCGGGCCTTGAGCCGTTGGCGGTCGAGTCGACCGAGGATGACGTATACAGCAGCTTGAATGAATTCAATATGGGCAAGAAATTAACGGCCCGGCTGCTGGAAGCCGAGCAACCGCCGACCGCAATATTCGCGTGCAACGATGTAATGGCTTTCGGAGTCATGCATGAGCTCTCGCGTCGAGGAATTCAGGTTCCGCAAGATATGTCGGTGATCGGCTTCGACGGCATCGATTACGGGCAGATGATTCATCCGCCGCTTACTACGATCCAGCAGCCCGATTACGAGATGGGGAGCATCGCCTGCAAGATGCTGCTGGATCAGCTTAATGGAGAAACCAATCCCGTTTATGACGTCCTCCTGGAGCCACAGCTTCTTGAACGAAGCTCGGTAGCCCAGGTAGGATCAGTCGAATAATAAGAAGTAAGTATCCGGTATTGCGACAGCAATGCCGGTTTTTTATGGTTTTTTTAGCTGTTCGGGTGCAGGGATATGGATGATTATTCAATTCCTGAACAGACTCACTGAGGCTATGATCAAAATTAGCACGGATAAGAAAGTTCACTGGGCGGACCCTGCAGCTATGGCATCGAATTCATAAAGATCACTAATAGAATACCTTGTTCCTGCATATAAAATTTTCGTGTTGGTATGTTCAGGAAAGAAATGCTTATGCTATAATGCGGCTATAGTAATCGATTACTATGAACGATAATTACTCACGCATCTATATGATCGCTAATGCCTGACGGTCACCAACTGCATTCAATCGATGGATCACTCAACCGACTCGACTACATTATTCATTTGGTCTTGCTCAATTCATTGCTTCCGCTAATTGATGATCCAAATTCGGAAACTGGAGGAGGTTAGCCAGCTTATGAAAAAATACGTACTCGTCGGTGCCGGCGCAAGAGCTCTGCATATGTTCGCCAAGCCCATGTCCGGGGAGTGGCGGGATCGGCTGCATTTTTGCGGCGTGTACGACGTTAACCGCGTCAGGGCCGGTCTGCTGAGTGCGGAATGCGGGAATGTCCCTGTCTTTGATGAATTTGACCGGATGATGGAAACCGTCAAGCCTGATGTCGTCATCGTCGCAAGCGCAGATTACACCCACCACACCTATATTATTGCATCGCTGCGAGCAGGCTGTGATGTCATTACCGAGAAGCCGATGACCATCGATGCGGAGAAGTACCGGGAAATCCTCGAAGAAGAGCGGAGGAGCGGACGAAAGGTTGCCGTTACCTTCAATCTCCGGTTTGCGCCGTATTTCGCCAAGGTCAAAGAGCTGCTTGCCGCGGGTGCCATAGGCGATGTCTACCATGTTGTCCTCGAATGGCACCTGGATCGGAGCCACGGTGCCGATTATTTTCGGCGCTGGCATTCGGAGATGGCCAAGAGCGGAGGGCTGCTGGTCCATAAGGCCACGCATCACTTTGACATCATGAACTGGTGGCTGGATAGCAGGCCGAATGAGGTATCGGGAGAGGGGAACGGTGCTTATCGTGCTCTTATCAATCTTCATGTGATTTTTATATGGATCTGACTAGTAATGCCTTTATGGAGGCGTATTATCACCAAGCGGAGCGTGAGGACGGTTATATCCGCGACCGCTGCGTTTTCCATGAGGAAATCGACATTTACGATACGATGTCGGTCCAGGTGCGATACGACAGCGGCGCTCTGCTCACTTATTCACTGGTTGCCTATAGCCCATACGAAGGCTGGAGAGCTACCTTGAACGGAAATGACGGACGGATGGAGCTCATCCAAAGCAAGGTGGACAACCGGATACGGATTTATAAGCCGGATGGAACGTATCAAGATATCGAAGTTCCGTCCGATGAAGGCGGGCATGGAGGCGGCGACGAGAGGCTGCTTAAAGCTTTGTTCGAAGGCGGTGTCGCAGATCCGCTGAAGCAGCAGGCAGACAGCTTTGCCGGCGCGCTCTCGCTGCTTATCGGCCATGCGGCCAATCAGTCGATCCAAGAAGGTGAGCCCGTGCATATTCATAAACTGCTTCACAATTCTGCTTCTTAACCCAGGAATGGAGGAATCGACGATGCCCTCATTATCCGAATTAGAAACGTATATTTGCACGTTGTATGATACAAGGGATCAATTCAAGCGCCATATCTTCGACCGTGCGGACGAGGCTTTCGCGCGGGGAGATGATGAACGGGACCGTATCCGGACGATCGACCAGCTGGCGGCCAGAAAAGCGGAGATGAGACGCTTGTTTCTGGAATCGGCCGGCGGATTGCCGGCAAGCAGCGCTTCCCTGAACGCGAGAACAATAGACATTGTCCAGGGTGACGGATTTCAAATCGAGAAGATCACGTTCGAATCCAGGCCTGATCATATCGTAACCGCGAATCTGTATATGCCGGATGGGATCAATCTGCCTGCCCCGGCGGTTCTATTCTTGTGCGGTCACGACCGCGATGCCAAGCATAGCGAGCGCTATCACCTTGTATGCAGCCGGCTTGCGCTTGCAGGTTTGATCGTGCTGGCAATCGATCCGATCGGCCAAGGGGAACGTCTCAGCTATATCCCTGAGGACGGACGCTTCGAAGATGCGATCTGGGGAACGCAGGAGCATCAGCGCGCAGGGGCGCAATGTCTGCCGATCGGTCAAGGACTGGCACGTTATTTCGTGCATGATGCGATGCGCGCAGTCGACTACTTGAGCGAGCGACCGGAGGTCGACTCTTCACGGATTGGCGTCACGGGGAACTCCGGCGGCGGTACGCAAGCATCGATGCTCATGATATGCGATGACCGAATCGCAGCAGCGGCTCCGGGCACGTTCATTATGAACCGTCAAACCTACATGCATGCAGGCGGCGTTCAAGACGCGGAGCAAATATGGCGGGGACTGACCGGGCACGGATTCGATCATGAGGATATTTTGCTTGCTTTTGCCCCGAAACCGCTTGCCGTTCTAGCCGTTACGTACGATTTCTTCCCGATTGAAGCGACTCGCCGAACGGTTGGCCGCTGCAGTCGTTTCTGGGAGATGCACCGGAAGAGCGATCAACTGCTGCTGATTGAGGATGAATCGGAGCATCGTTTCACGGACAAATTGGCGGAAGCCGCGGCTGCGTTCTTCAGCGAGCATCTGCTGAACCGTAAGCTGGAGCGGGATGACCCCGATCCGCGGCCGATTCCCCGGCATTTGCTGCAGAGCACACCGAGCGGTCAAGTGCTCATCGATATGAAGGAAGCGAGAACCGTATGGAACGAGAACGTCGACTTTGCCTTGCAGCTGGAGCAACTCCGGTCAGAGCGCGAATCCGGTACAGCCAAGCATGATGGAATCCGTTGGCTTAAGGAGCGGGTGTTCGCCTCAAGGCAGCGCTGCGATCTGAATCCCCGCCGCGTGCCGCTCGGGAATACGGAGGATGGACTTGCAGCGGAATATGTCATGTGGTGGTCTCAAGAAGGGGTGATGAACAGCGGAATGATCTTCCGGGGCGGCAATGCTTCAGGGGCGAAGAACTCCCCCCTGACTGTGGCCGTATGGGAAGGCGGAACGGCTGCGTTAATCCAGCGCCGCGACTGGCTGCAGAGCTGCTGCAGCAATGGAAGATCCGTGCTTGTGTTGAACGCCAGCGGAGTTGGTCCTCATTCGCCTTATCCAATTTATGACAGTCCGCCCTTAGCGTTCTATGGCGTAATGCATAAGCTGTCCGACGAGCTGCTGTGGCTTGGTGACAGCTTGACCGCAATGCGGACGTTCGATGTGATTCGTTGTCTTGACCTTATTGAACATCTGAAGGAGTACCGGGACGGCGCCATCGATTTCTATACGGCGGGACGCACGAATCTGTATGTGATGCTTGCAGCTGCAATCGATGACCGCATCGGGCGAATAGCAGAGACGAACGGTCTGCGCAGCGTAACGGAATGGGTCTGCGCATACTCATATGAAGAAGAAGATGCCATGAGTTATATATTACCGGGCATGCTGCATTACTTTGACCTCGCCGATCTGGATCGTTGGCGTCACGAGCGGTCCGCAGCGCTGAGAAATAATATTGACGGTAAATAGAAAGCAGACCAATTCGGCCAAGGAGGTACGATCACGATGCAAATTCATATCTTGGACAATGCCGACCGGCTCGGCTTCGAAGCCGCTCAAGCCAGCGAAGCTGTACTTAAGCAAGTCATCGCGGAGAAGGGCAGTGCCCGCATCGCACTATCTACAGGAGCATCGCAATTCGAGTTCCTGAAGCATTTCGTTCGAACGGATATCGAATGGGACAAGGTGGAGATGTTCCATCTGGATGAATATATCGCACTTCCGGAGCAGCATCCCGCAAGCTTCCGCAAATATTTGAAGGAGCGGTTTCTGGCGCATGTGAATATCGGGAAATACTGGATGGTTGATGGAGAAGGGGATGCTGAAGAAACGATCCGCCTGCTGAACGAAGAAATCAGCAGGGCGCCGATCGATCTGGCCTTGATCGGCATCGGCGAGAATGCGCATATCGCATTCAACGATCCTCCTGCTGATTTCGATAAAGCAGACCCGTATCATATCGTCAACTTAAACGATACATGCAAGCTGCAGCAAGTGGGGGAAGGCTGGTTCTCGTCATTGGAGGATGTGCCCAGGCAGGCGATCAGCATGTCCGTCAAACAGATTATGCGCAGTCTGCGAATCATCTCCTGCGTTCCGCACAAGACTAAGGCCAAGGCGGTCAGCAGAACGCTCCGTTCGGCGCTCGATCCGGAATGTCCCGCAACGATGTTGAAGTCGCATCCGGATTGGCAGCTATATCTGGACAAAGAGTCGGCATCCGATATTTATGTTTGGGTGGAAGAGACCTCAAAAAATCTTGCTACATAAACCTTCCATCTCTTCCATTAGGTCCATACCCTATGGTAATCTGGAAGAACGATACAAGAGGAGGCGAAGTCCGTGGAAGAACAAGAATCATTTCGGGCATGCAATTATTTGGGGAAGCGCATAAGTGCCCGTTAAACAGCGTGACCCCGATATTTTGAAAGGGGATTCATGTGAACAGTCAACCTAACCACGAGATAGAAAGCAATACGACCGAAACCGAGACCATTTTATCCGCCGTAAAGTCTGTTTCGAAGCAAGGAGACGTTGTACTAAGGCCTGCGGGAGAGTGGACTCCGCATATTCATGGATTGTTAAGGCACCTGTCTGCCGAAGGCTTCTCGGCCGCACCTGGAATCGCAGGCAGCGGAACGGATGGCTTCGGCCGCGAAACACTCGAATACATCCCGGGGGAGTTTGTTCACCCGGCACCCTGGTCCGACGAAGGATTAATCGAAGTCGGCCGGTTAGTACGACGGCTTCACGATATGTCGGCATCCTATACGCCTGCCGGGAACGCAGTATGGCAGCCGTGGTTTTTGCGGGGAGTGGACCGTTCAGAACGCCCCAAGATTATTAGCCATGGCGATATAGCACCATGGAATATGGTGACGAAGGACGGTCTTCCTATAGGGCTCATCGATTGGGAATTTACCGGTCCTGTCGATCCGCTCACAGAGCTGGCACGCGTCTGCTGGCTGTTTCCGCAGCTTAACGACGATGACGTTGCCGTCCGGGTAGGCTTGCCATCGCCGGAGACGCGAGCGCGGCAGCTGCGGCTGCTCGTGGACGGATATGGGCTCGATCTAGAGCAGCGGAGCGGTTTCGTCGATTTGATCATCGAGGTGGCTGTGCGCGAAGCGGCCGAAGAAGCCGTTGAAGCTGATGTCAAGATGGAGAGCGAAGGGCCGCTGTGGGGGCTCGCCTGGCGAATTCGCGCAGCTTCGTGGATGCTCCGGCATCGCAGCCTGCTGGAAGAAGCGCTGAAGTAAACGGGATTCGAACTGGGAGTCGGGATTAGACCACAACTCCGCCGTGATCGCTGACTTGGTTCAGATGTTGCGGCGGGGTTGTTTGCTTATTTAAGGGTGAATTGCAAGAGTGGATGACGATACAAAAATCGATGAGGAGTGACAACGATATGTTTAGCTATAGTGCAACACAGTGGATCTTCGGCAAGGAAGAGCTGAAGACAAGCTTCGAGCGGCTGCGGCGATTCGGATACGACGGCATTGAGCTGGCAGGCGAGCCCGATACAACAGATCTGGACATGGTACAAGTGTTAATGCGCGAACATGGGCTGACATGCACATCCATCTGCGGCATCTATACGGCTGAACGGGATCTGACCCATCAAGATGCTGCGATAAGAAGCGCAGCCGTTCATTATGTGAAGGATTGCATCGATATGGCCGCGCAGCTGGGAGCGAAGGTCGTCATTGTTGTTCCGACTGCAGTAGGGCGGACGAGCCCGTATACCAGCCCGGAGAAGGAATGGGAGTTCGCGGTCGAAAGTCTCCGCGAAGCCGGTGCATATGCCGCAAGCAAAGGCGTGCGTATTGCAATCGAGGCGTTGAACCGCTTCGAAACCTATCTTGTCAATAAGCTGGAAACGGCCAACAAACTAGCGGAGCAGATTAACCATCCGTATGTCGGCATCATGGCGGATCTCTTTCATATGAATATTGAGGAGCGCGATCATGTTCAAGCGCTGCAGATGATCGCCCGCCATCTCGTTCATGTTCACATCGCCGATAATACCCGGGAAGCCGCCGGCCTGGGGCAGACGGATTTCACTGCGATCGTACGCACGTTAATCGAGATTGGTTACAACGGAGCGCTTACAATGGAGTTCCTGCCGCCTGTGTCGAATCCGTATGCAGCTGCGGAGCGTATCGAGGCAAATTCCGTCTTCGACGACTATACCAAGCAATCGATTAGTCATTTGAAGGAAATCGTTGATTCTTTATCTGTAATGTAAGCGCAAACAATTTATCGGATTAAATGTATATCCTGATACCCCCGACAATAGGATGTAGCGTAAGCTTGAATAGGGCGGTGTGTAGGCATGATTGGATCCGCGATCGTCAACACGCAGGTGAATCTCATTCAAGAGGACGGCTGTTCCGTTATCCGGGTTGTTCCAGCCAAGCAAGGAAATATTGTTATTCTCTATACAGGGCAGAGCGGGTATAATATTTTTGCCCGAATCGTCTATGCAACCGGTGTGGCGACGAAGCGATATCAGAACGATCTCGCCATGTTCATTCAGAAGAAGCCGCAAGAGCATGCTCTGCGGCTGTTGTATATCCGCATATTAGGTGACAAAATTAATAATGGCTATGGCAACATCATGATGAATCAGCTTCTGGATACCGCGAGACAGAACCATTTCGATTATATCGACGGGCATATGCAGGAAGCCGAGCATAAAGAACATGATGAGAGGTTGTATCATTTCTATACCAAATTCGGTTTCAAGATCGATTCCGAGCGGAATTTGATGTGGAAACGACAGGCAGAACACTCCGCTGAGGATAAATGATATAATAACAACATACACAGACACTCATAACGGAGGTGCTTGATGAAAGCATTTCAATTGCACAACGCTCGTGTCAATCCAGACATTCGCGCTTTTCATGCGAAGCCCGAAGATACGGCCGCCATACAGGAGTTGCTCGTACAAACCGCAAGATGGCTCAAAAGCAGAGGATCGCTGCAATGGGGCGGGCTGCTGGCAGGCATCGATAGTCATGATACGGCAGGATCGATCTTGCGCGGCAATGTGTTTGTCTGCAAGGAAGGCGATACGCTGGCCGGAATGATGATGCTTCTGCCGGAACCAAGTGAATGGGATCGGCAATTATGGGGCGAAGAAGGTCATGAAGGGGCGATTTACTTGCACCGGCTTGCCATCAACCGCGACTATGCAGGCAGGGGGCTTGGCCGCGATATGATGCAGTGGGCAGAGCAAGGAATTCGATTCCCGGGTAAGGATCGGATCAGGCTGGACTGTATTGCGGATAATCCGGCATTGAACGACTTTTACACTCGAATCGGTTACGAATTTATGGGACAGGCCCCTGGCGGATTTAATACGTTTGAAAAAAAGCTATGATCGACAGCCCGTTAACGATGCACAGATCGTTGACGGGCTGTTACTTATTTACGCTGTCCTGGCTTCCCCCAAGTGCAGGCAGATCAGTACGGCGAATTAATACGATGACAACTTATTTGGGCAATCTGGCGCGGACGACACGCGACAGGGAACCGGTCGGATCCGTCTGCGGAAGAATGCTGCGCGCACTCTCTTTTTTGGCGCCGCTAAGTTGCGGTTCAGCTTGACCTGCGGCGCCGATGCCGCATGAGGCCTGAAAGGGCCGGCAGCAATGTAACGAACCGGAATGCTGGATCCGATCGTCTTGCCGATGCTTTTGCTGATTTCCGCAGTAGCGGCGTTTTTTTTCGTGTATACGATAATTGCCGCTCCGCGCGAGGGTTTACCAGGATCCGCATATCCAACGCCAATACCTGAAATCTCAGGATGACGGAGTAAAGGGGTTAGCCTGTTGTTTTGTCTCAACGCCTCATAAAATGTCGCCAATTAGCACACTCCTTGTTGGGGGATGCTATCAACATATGGCGACTCAATATCGTGGACTCTTTCGTTCGCCCAATGTAATGCACAATTGTCATATGAACCGAAGAGATGCTGCCTTTTCCCGATCGATGCAGGATTAATGGAAATCATGAACAGAACCGTAATCCGTATTTATGTTTCTGCACATCTTGACACGAAACCATTTGGTGTCGTATTATCGTTATGAAACCAAATGGTTTCATAACTAACGCAAAGCTGAATACGATCAACCGGAAGTTGAACGTAGTATTAGAAAGGATGACTATAATTATGAAACAAGATCCACAAACCGTGCCGGACATTCGGAAGACCATGCTTTTGAAGGCGCCGATTCAGAAAGTATGGGACGCCGTCGCTACATCCGAGGGTATTGCAGCCTGGTTTATGCCGAATAATTTTCAGCCTGTCGATGGATATGAGTTTATCCTGGAAGCAGGGCCTTTCGGTCAATCGCCGTGTAAAGTTACGGATATCGATCCTCCGAACCGTCTTTCCTTCCAGTGGGGAAAGGATTGGACGCTGACGTTCGAATTAGTGGAGAAAGCCGGCCAAACGGAGTTTACGCTGATTCATTCCGGCTGGGATGCGGATAAGGTGACGGAGTTCGGAGAAACCCATGCGATTGTTCGCGATAGAATGGATAATGGGTGGTCCGGTCTTCAGAATAAACTGGCCGCCTATGTCGAGGGGAAATAATGAACGCCTCGTCGCAGAAGCATGATGTGTTCCAAGCGATTGCGGATCCTACACGCAGAAGCTTAATCAGGCTGCTCGTGGACCAGGAAATGCCGGTAACTGCCATAAGCGGCCATTACCCCATTAGCCGTACAGCTGTATCGAAGCATCTCCGGGTGTTGGCGGATGCCGGTCTTGTTAAGGAACGGAAGGTTGGACGTGAGACCCGCTACAGGCTTGAACCGGAACCACTGCTGGAGCTGAAGCGATGGCTCGCCTACTATGAACGCTATTGGGATAATAAACTAACAGCGCTTCAACGGTATGTCGAAGAAGATGGGACGAGTGGAGATAATTAATGAACAGAGCCTATTCCCGAGGGTATTAGGCTCTGTCCGAATCGCCTCCTTTTTGGCGATTTAGTTAATTACCCATGCTTTATCGTTCGTTTTCTCATAGAATAAGGTGTGCATTGATCTCTTTTCCGGGACCTTCCTAATGAGGGTCTCTTTTTTTGATGGTTCGGCTCAGTCTCGGAATAGCAATGATACAGATGCATATAGACCTTGGTATTCATGGCAGATACAACGACTTCAAGTGTTCTACATTCCAAATCATAGGGTTGCCGTTGGCATCGACAAACGTGATTGTACCTGTATTGACTTGTTGTATGAAGCCGATCGTATGCCCTAAATCGAATACCGCCAGCTTCCCTTCCGCGTTTTTGCACAGCTCCCCGAATGTAGACGGAATCAGAGCATTAAGCGGTTTGGCGGCAATGACTTTGCTGTCCTGCGAATAAGGAACGTGATTGGCCGGATAAGGGATCAGCCACTTCAGATGCTGCAATGAAATATGAATATGCTTGAATATAGGCGAGTAAAGTACCAAATAGTCGCTCTGGACGGCGATCATGTAACCATGAAGCGGCACATGTCCGCTTACATTCAGTTCTACGAACAATCCCGCTGCCTGACGAAGAATATCCTTCAGCGAGATCTGATCGTTCTCATACTTCATAGGCGAATACGCAGCCGAAGCATTATCCTCGTTTTTCGATAAATCGGGCATAACTTGATGCACATGGTTAAGGGGGATATAGAGATAACGTTCTTGGTGCAGCAATACAATGATATCCGAGCCGGCGTCGACCAGTATTCCTGACAGCCTCACTTTACCCGAGATATCGATAATCACTTTCTGACTTAACAATGCCTGGAATTCTTTCAAATTGTATCCCTCCTATTTAAAATAACCATGAAACCCAGTAAGACAGCAGCACTAAGGTGAAGATAAGGGTGAGCGGAATGACGAGCGACGTGACCTTTAAATATTGCCCCCAAGTGATCTTAACGCCGCCTTTTCTAACGATGTGCATCCACATTAGCGTGGCCAAGGTACCGATCGGCAGCAGGAGCGAGCCGACGTCGCTTCCGATGACGCTGGCCAGATACGAGATTTTGAGTGTCAGCGGATCCAATCCCATGCTCATCAACGTAAGTGTTCCTACCATCAGAGCCGGGTGGTTGTTGAATAGGTTGGATAAGAGGCTTAAGAGTACACCCATCCCGACACTAGCGCTTAATAAGCTTCCGGAGACGATTGGCTGGAGAATCTGAATGAGCCATTCGGTCAATCCGATATTGTTCAGCCCATAGATGATGACATACATACTGAAGGCAAAGATCAGAATATACCATGGTGTTTTTCGAACCATATCGGCAGGGGATATTTTCAGATAGTACCATCGCCATGCGAGAAGAAAGCAAGATCCGATGACAGCCATGAGGGAGACCGGAAACTTAATATAGGAGGCCACGAACAGACTCACGCGTACGGCGAATACGAAGATCAGGATATTGATCATGAACTTTGTACGATTTGCCTTCGGCAGGTTCTCCTTCAACGGATGGCCTCCCGGCGTTAAGTTCCAGTGCAGCGCCACAGGCAGTTTTTTTGGCAGCACCTTGTAAAAAACCAGAAAAAGAAGTGCGGTTAGAAGGAGCAATCCTGTCGTCGCGGGAACGAACATCATCGCCGAGTGCATGTAGAGATCCATGTGAACGATTTTTAACGCAATCAGGTTGACGATATTGCTAACCCCGATCGGGGCGCTGGAGGCTGTCGCGATAATAGCGCCAGATATTAAGTAAGGTAATTTCTCATGATTTTTCAGCCCCATATTTTTCAATAGCAGCAGTAAGATCGGAGTCGTGATGAGAATGCTGCCGTCATTGTTCACGAAGAGAGTCATGAGAAAGCAGAACAGATTCGTGAGCCAGAAGAGGCGGATACCCGAGCCTTTCGCTTTCTTAGTCAGGATCTCGGCCGCCCAGTTGAAGAATCCGAAGCTTTCCAATACGATTGCCATGACGATGGTGGCCATAATGGTAACGGCGGCACCGCTGATTGTTTCCGTAATTTTTCCCAGGTCGGCCAAGGTAACGCTGCCGCTGAGGAGCACGAAGAAAGCGCCGATTGTTGCAGGTATAGCTTCATTAACCGTGGGGCGCCAGAATATAAATCCGATTGTCAAGAGGAAGGAACATATCGTAACGATAACCATTAAATCATGCATGATTTACCTCTTTTCATAGTAGCTTTCTCTTTCTCTAGTGACGGACCTCTATCATAGCCTTGCAAACCATCTCTTGTTACCCGGCCATTCTTTCCCTCCCCATCTGGTCTGATGATGCAGTGATGTATTGTATATATACGTGCGGGACACATAGCTCGTACTGGTCAATATCCCTAAATCTATTAAATTCATCTCCTATCATTCATTGATATCTACCTGCTAATGATAGATGACAAGAAGGGACAAAAGCCCTCGAAAAAGACAAAGAAGCTTGGGACATATGCATGTACCAGGCTTCCTAGTCCTATTGGTATAGGTTGTTAAGAAAAAAGGTATTGAATAAATTAGGAATAATATATATATTGTATATAACATAATAAGAAACCTGGTGAGGCGATGAAGTCCATAAACCGTGTTCCGCTTTACATGAAAATTCAAGATTATATACGTGAATTGATTCAATCCGAGAATCTCGCTGCAGGCGATCGCATCCCAACGGAGAAAGAGCTGATGGAAAGGTTCAACGTCAGTAAAATCACCGTGGTAAATGCACTCTCGGCATTGGCTGCCGAGAATATGATTACGAGAATCAGGGGTAAAGGCAGCTTCGTTGGCTTTCAACCCGAGGAAACAACGGAGTGGCAGGAGCCTGTAATCGCGGCAGTTCCGGAGCTAGAGCCTGAGATCGAAGCGGAGAACGGTCGAATCGGCGTCATACTTCCCTTTATTCATGATTTCTTCGCTATCCGGATCATTACCGGCATTCAGAACGCGCTTAGGGAGCGCGGTTATAGAAGCCTGTTCATGCTCTCGGAAGGATGCGTGAACAAAGAGAAAGAAGCGATTCAATCGATGAAGGAATTCGGCGTGAAGGGCATGCTCATATTTCCCGTCGATGATCAGCAATACAACGAAGAAATACTGAGCATGAAGCTCGGCCGTTTTCCTTTCGTATTAATCGACCGTTATTTGCCCGGTATTGAGACGAACTATATCGCTTCCGACGGCAAGCAGGGGATTGCGATGGCAGTCGAGCATCTGTGGCAGCTTGGTCACCGTGAGATCGCCATATGCTCGGATTCGCCTCTGCAAACCGTTACCGTACAAGAACGGCTTGACGGATATATGGAAGCGCTTAAATTAAAGGGGGCGCTGATTAATCCGACGCATATGATCACGGGATTCAGGCTGGATAATGTGAATAACAGCGACCACCCTCTGTACCGTTATATACGAAGCCGTTTGGCTACCGCCTATATAACGCTCAACGGTGAGCTCGGGATCCACATTTATAAAATGGCGGAAC
This sequence comes from Paenibacillus spongiae, assembly GCF_024734895.1. Lineage (NCBI taxonomy): Bacteria > Bacillati > Bacillota > Bacilli > Caryophanales > Paenibacillaceae > Paenibacillus > Paenibacillus spongiae. The sequence continues at coordinate 4,241,703 of NZ_CP091430.1, read as the reverse complement.
GTGCCGGACTGCGGGTGCCGGAGGATCTGTCGATCGTGACATTCGACGATCCGACTTCGAATGTGGAGGAGTTCAGCATTTTTACCCATATTAAGCAATTCGAGAAGAGCATGGGTTACAAGGCGGTTGTTCGGCTGCTGGAAGTAATCGAAGGGCAGGATACCAAGTTCACGAAGGAGCTTCTAGAGCCTCAGCTTGTCGTCTGTCAAACGTCCGGTCCCAATATGAAACGGTAGTTGTCTTATTGGCCGGAATAACGGCTATCAGGTGGTATCTATCTTTTGTTTGTAAATATATTTAATAAGGTATTTATTAAGAAATCGTTAGTATATTTTATATTGACATATTAAATATATAGTAATATATTATATTTTGTAGGATAACTTATACATCTCACCAGACATTGGAAGTCTTCGTAAACATTCGAGGAGGGGGTTTTGGACATGGTCCGAAATCGGAGTGAAGAGCGAACGGGTTTTCAGGAAAGCGGCCCTTACCATCCATCATATGATTTGCAGACAGACTTCGTCATGGTTTATGGCATTAATGACAGGATGCCGGAGCGAATCCGGCAGTGGCGGGAGCACGGTTACGTTGTGCACCTGATGACCGGCGTTGCATGGGGGCAGTATCAGAACTATTTGAACGGTGAAGTTGACGGACGCAGCCACTGGGATGAAGCCCAGACCGACCGCAATGGCGAGCGTATCATACACGGTACCACCCCGGACATCCCATACATGGTTCCGACCATTTCGTACACGAATTTCTTGGCAAGCCGAATCCGGCTTGCCGTTGACGCCGGCGTGGAAGCGATCCACCTTGAAGAGCCGGAATTTTGGGTGAACGGCGGCTACTCCGAAGCCTTCCAACGGGAATGGAGACTGTATTATGGCGAGCCGTGGATACCGCCTCATTCGACGCCGGACGCTCAATATCGAGCATCGAAATTGAAAGCGTATTTATACACGCGCAGCCTAGACCGTCTGTGCAGCGAGATGAAAGATTATGCGCTGACGAAATACGGGAAAGATTTACGTTTCTATGTTCCCACGCATAGCTTGATCAATTATACCCAGTGGAGAATCGTCAGCCCGGAATCGCAGCTGATCGAGCTGCCTTCCGTAGACGGTTACATCGCCCAGATTTGGACGGGTACTTCCCGGACGCCGAATGTGTATCAGGGCGTGCGTCAAGAACGGACCTTCGAGACGGCTTATCTCGAATATGGCATTATGCAAGAGCTGGTGAGGGGAACAGGCAGGAGGATGTGGTTCCTGCACGACCCGATTGAAGACAATCCGAATTATTCTTGGACGGATTATCGTGAGAACTATATCCGGACGGTTACCGCTTCACTGCTTCATCCAGCCGTGTCGCATTATGAAGTCTCGCCTTGGCCGAGAAGGGTCTTTCAAGGGAAATATCCTTCTGATGACGATGGCGGAAACAAAGTAACCATCCCGCCAGATTATGCAACTACGCTGCTGAACGTGATGCATACACTGGGCAACATGGATCAGGACGAAGTATCGATGGAAGATACAACGGAGCAAATCGGCATTCTGCTGGCCGATTCCGCAATGTTCCAGCGAATGACGACCGGAATGGACGGGAACGCCGTCCAGAGCAAATATGACGGCACCGATGCGGAAGCCATCGCATCGGAGGAAGATCAGAAGCTGCTGGACTTCTCGCCTTTCTACGGATTAGCGTTACCGCTATTGAAGCATGGTATACCCGTACGGCCCGTTCAGCTGGATAATGTGCGAAGATTCGCTCATTATTTGAAGGATTACCGGGTGCTGCTGCTCAGCTACGAGTATATGAAGCCGGAATATCCGGAGTTTCATTATGCATTGGTCGGTTGGGTGAGGGACGGCGGAGCGCTGGTGTATGTTGGCGATGATACCGATCCATATCATACCGTCCGCGCATGGTGGAATGAAGGGGATGTGAAATATTCCAATGCGCGCGAGCATTTGTTCGAGCAGTTGGGATTGGCGGAAGCGGGAACTGGCGTTTATCGTGCCGGCAAAGGTGTAGTAAGCTACTTGGCACAATCGCCGGACAGCTGCGCAGCGTCAGTAGAAGGCGCGGACGCATTGCGGCAAATCGTCATCGAGACGTTGGATCAGCTCGGCGACCCCGATTACCGCTGGCTGCCGAAGCATTATTTTCAGATGCGTAGGGGACCCTATCTCGTCGCATCCGTACTGACGGAATCGATCTCGGACGCACCGCTTACGGTGCCCGGACCGGTTATCGATTTATTCGATCCTTCGCTATCCATCCTGCAGGAGATTCGGCTTCAGCCTGGAGAGCAAGCGTTCTTATATGATGTCGAGAAAGGACGTCCGTCAGCCGATGAAGTCGCATGTATAGCGGCATCCTCGCGCATCGAGTCGTTGACCGTTAACGGGGAGGGATTCGCCTTCACCGTGAGAGGTCCTGAAGGCTTGAATGCCATTGCAAGGTTGTATTGTCCGCATGAGCCGATAATGGCGGAGCTTGCTGCGAACGGTCAGACGGAGCCGGTAGCATATGAATGGAACGAGGCAACCCGAACCGTGCTGCTGAACTACCGGCACATCAGCGGTACTGATGTGAGCATCCATGTGAAGTGGGCGGCTTAATGAACGAATGACTGGAGCACAAGATGCTCCTCATGAAGAATGTGCCTACGGTCGCTGTTGTTCCCGGATTATCTTGAATATCTCGAGTATGGTTATAATCCGGGAACAAAGGCGACCGCTAACGCTTCTCCAGCATCATTCTTCCTGCTTCGCTCTTTGTGCCAATCAATCGTTCATTCTATATGTGAGTAATAGATTATTATTTCTTTTAATGTAAAAGGAGATTCCTTATGCCATATGAAACTGTGAGGCCGGGACAACTAAAGAACCTGCTTAGGAAGCTGGACGAACAGATTTATAAGCCGCTTGTAGATTTGAAGGTAACCGCCTGGGTAACGAAGGAACCGGTCGCCTATGAGGATCGGATGTCAGGGCAGAAGATTGAGCTTGCATCCGGTGATCGCTGGGGCAATTTATGGGACTGCGCCTGGTTCCATTTTGCAGGCAAGGTACCGGCAACGGCGAAAGGAGCGAAAGTCGTCCTCTTGATCGATGTGAACGGCGAAGTGTGTCTCGTCGATGATGAAGGAACTCCTGCTCAAGGATTGACGAACATCAACTCCGAGTTCGATTACGAGCTTGGGCTGCCCGGCAAACGGGTCGTTCACATCAGCGCCTCTTCATCCGGCGATGAGACCATCGATCTCTGGGGCGACGCAGGCTGTAACGATCTGTTCGGCCGCTACCGCAGCGGTACGCTGAAGGAAGCCGTCATCGCCGTTTGCCGCGAAGAGGTCAGACAGCTCTATTACGATGTGGAAGTGCTGCTCGAAACCGCGGAACGATTGCCGGACGGTTCTGCCCGCAAGGAACGGATCTTGAAAGTACTATATGATGTTTCCTTGCATCTGACAGAGATATCCGACGAACGTGTTGCTGCTGCTCGGCGTATGCTTGGCGAGCAATTAGCGAAGCAGGGCGGCGATCCCGTCTTAACCGTCAGCGCTATCGGTCATGCTCATATTGACCTGGCCTGGCTATGGCCGATCAGAGAGACGATCCGCAAGGGTGCGCGTACCTTCTCGACAGCGCTTCGTATGATGGAGCGCTATCCGGATTACGTGTTCGGAGCCAGCCAGCCGCAGCTGTACGATTGGATGAAGAAGCACTATCCGAAGCTGTATGATCAGGTCAAAGAACGTGTGAAGGAAGGCCGCTGGGAGCCGCAAGGAGCCATGTGGGTCGAGTCGGATACGAATGTTCCCGGCGGGGAAGCGCTTGTTCGTCAAGTATTATACGGCAAGCGGTACTTCCAGCAAGAATTCGGAATGGAGATGAAGTCGCTGTGGATGCCGGATGTGTTCGGTTATACCGCGAGTTTGCCTCAGATTCTGAAGAAATCCGGCGTCGATTACATGATGACGCAGAAGCTGTCCTGGAGCGTGTATAATAAATTCCCGCATCATACGTTCATGTGGGAAGGGATCGACGGCTCGAAGGTGCTGACGCATATGCCGCCGGAAGATACGTACAATAGCCCGGCAGCGCCTAGGTCCATAGCGAAAGCGGAAGCGGAATATTTGGATAAGAACGTCTCGGACCATTGCCTCATGCTGTTCGGGATTGGCGACGGCGGCGGCGGTCCGGGCGAAGAGCATCTGGAGCGGCTGGACCGCGAGAAGAATTTACTCGGTTTAAGTCCTGTCGTACAGGAGCCGTCAGCGGCCTTCTTCGACAAGCTAAGCGAAGGCGCGGACAGATACCAATCATGGCGCGGGGAGCTGTATCTGGAGAAGCATCAAGGTACGCTGACCAGCCAGGGCCGCAGCAAGCGGTACAACCGCAAGCTGGAGAAGGCACTCCGGGAATTGGAGTTTGCTTCCATACTTGCGGGAGTATTCGCTGCCGGTCGTGACGGGAAGGGCGTATCGTATCCCGCCGTCGAGCTGGAGGAGATCTGGAAGGAAGTACTGTTATATCAATTCCATGACATTCTCCCGGGCTCGTCCATTAAGAGGGTATACGATGAGTCATTGGAACGGTATGGCATACTTGAGATGCAAGTTGAAGCGTTGATCTCGAATATGTACGGCTCGCTGGCTGAACAGCTGGCTGTAACTGGCCGGGAAGAAGAGTCGCAAGCCGTCTTCAACTCATTGTCCTGGGAACGGGATGAGTGGCTGAAGGCGGACGGGAAGTGGATGCGCGTCCGTGTTCCGTCGATGGGCTATGCCGTTGCTTCAGGTCATGCCTTATCCGATCATGAAGCGGCAGCGGCAGTCGAGACAGCGGAAGAGGCATCGACCTTCAACGGACTACGGTCATCGGCAGCAGATCGAAGCATGGAGAATGACCTTCTATCCGTCGTGTTCGCGGAAGACGGCTCGATCGTATCGGTCTTCGACAAGGAGCATCAGCGGGAAGTCATCGAATCGGGTGGCAGCGCCAACGCTCTGCGCATTTATCACGACGAAGGCGATGCATGGGATTTCCGCCAGGATTACCGTCAGACCGGAGGGATGAAGCTTGATCTCGTCGAAACAAGCGAGTTCGCAGACGGTCCGACGGCAGGTCTTATCCACCGGTATCAGTTCGGGAATTCAACTCTGACTCAGAAGGTTGCACTGACCCATGGTAGCCGGCGTATCGACTTTGTTACGACGGTGGATTGGAAAGAGTCGGATAAGATGCTCCGTACTTCATTCCCGGTCGATGTGCGATCGGAAACCGTCAGCTGCGAGATTCAATTCGGGTATTTGCAGCGTCCTACGCACCGGAATACGATGTGGGATTATGCCAAGGACGAAATATGCGCCCATCATTGGATGGATTTGTCCGATGCGGAATACGGCGTCGCACTGTTGAACGACAGCAAGTACGGTCATCGTGCGGAGAACAACGTCTTGGACTTGAACCTGCTGCGCAGCCCGAACTATCCTGATCCGGAAGCGGATCGCGCGGAGCATACTTTCACATATGCGCTATACCCGCACAAGGGTAACCATGTCCAGGCTGAGATCTACAAACGGGGGTACGAGCTGAATGTTCCGCTGAGGACGGTTCCAATTAAACCGAGTGACGGCACGGCAGCACTGCCAGCCTTGCAATCCTGCTTGCAGATCAGCCATCCGAACGTGATGGTCGAAGCCGTCAAGCAAGCGGAAGATGGCGACGATGTGATCATTCGCTTGTACGAAACGGCTGGGGCGCATGCAAAAACGAGGCTGCATACCGGATTTGATCTAAACGAAGCATGGCTGACCGATTTAATGGAAGAAACAATCGGGCCGCTGGCACATTCGGACGGCAGCGTTGAGCTCTCATTTACCCCGTTCGAAATCCAAACCGTACGTCTTCGCCTTCAACGGTAGAAGACGTATGAAGCGGATGTTCAACTGAACAACAAACTAGAATATGCAGATGGACTATAAGGAGGCTGGATGTATGGCAGGTTCCCAACTGCGGAAGCGTTTGTGGCAGCATAAAATATTTTATCTGTTCTTGCTGCCTGGGGTTGTCTGGTTTTTCATCTTTTCTTACGTCCCGCTGTACGGTGTCCAGGTTGCCTTCCGAGACTTTACGTTCTCGGGGGGCTTCACCGGGAGCCCGTGGGCCGGGTGGAAATATTTCGAGCAATTCTTCAGTTATTATCAGTCTACAGATATTATCCGCAACACGATCATTATCAGCTTAATGAAGCTGCTCATCGGATTTCCGATGCCGATCATACTTGCTATTCTGCTTAATGAAGTGACTAAGGTTAAATTTAAGAAAACTGTGCAAACGCTTACGTATCTCCCTTATTTCGTATCCTGGATCGTCGTTGTAACTTTGATGCAGCGTTTGCTTACGCCTTCAGGCGGTCCGGTCAATGAATTACTTGGTTTGTTCGGTGTTGAGCCAATCCAATTCTTAAACAATACGACATGGTTCTATCAAATCATTATCGGTTCCGATATTTGGAAAGGTATTGGATGGAGCTCAATAATCTACATGGCCGCGATCGCAGGGGTGGATCAGCAGTTGTATGAAGCGGCTAAGATCGATGGCGCGGGCCGGTTTAGACAGATCTGGCACGTTACGCTTCCGGGAATCCGGAACATTGCGGTCATCCTGTTCATTCTGTCCACCGGTAGTCTGATGAGCGCCGGGTACGAGCAGCTGCTGCTCCTGAACGGACCGGCAACGGCTGCGATCGGCAGCGTACTGGATGTGCATGTTATCAGTTCCGGTCTAAGCCAAGGACGGCTGAGTTACGCCGCGGCGGTCGGATTGTTCCAGAGTCTCATAGCCTTGATTCTGATCGTTACTGTCAACCGAATCGCTCGCAAAGTCAGCGATGTATCTCTTTTCTAAGGAAGTGATGCGATGAAACGCTCGTTTTCTCTGTTCTCGATCATCAATTATACCGTACTGGCACTACTCGCCTTTTCGATGGTATATCCGTTTATCTATATTCTGGCCTATTCCTTGAATGACGGGAAGGACTCCATGATGGGGGCCATCTACTTCTTGCCCCGCAAATTCACATTGGAGAACTATGCCGAGGTATTCGAAAATGCGAAGATTTGGCAGGCATACAAGATTACGATCCTACGGACGGTAATCGGCACATTCCTGCACGTATTGCTCTCTACTATGATGGCTTATGCTTTAGCCAGGAAGACCCTTCCCGGAAGAAACTTCTTTGCTTTCTATATCTTTCTTCCGACGATCTTCAGCGCTGGCTTCATCCCGTATTTCATTACGCTTAAACAGATTGGTCTGATTAACAGCTTCTGGGTATATGTGATTCCGATGTTGTTTAACTTCATGCACATCGTCATTATCCGAACGTTCCTGCAGGGAATCCCAGAGGAGCTGGAGGAATCGGCCAAGATCGACGGCTATGGAGATTTCCAAATCTTCATGAAGATCATCCTGCCGCTGTCAGGCCCTGTACTCGCGACAATCTCCTTGTTCATCGGCGTTGCGCATTGGAATGACTGGTTTGCGGGCGCATATTACGTCTCTAACAAGGATTTGATCCCCGTACAGACGCTTCTGCAGCAATTGCTGAGTGAGGCGGAGGCCTTGTCTTCCTCGATGCAGCGAGCGGCGCAGAGCGGCGGGCAAACCGTCAACGTCAACACCGCTGGAGCGACGCCGGAATCGATGCGTATGGCGCTTCTCGTCATTACAGTTTTCCCTATCTTATGTGTTTATCCGTTCTTGCAGCGTTACTTCGTCAAGGGCGTCATGATTGGTTCGGTCAAAGGATAATAGCTCTGTTCCTCGAGCTTTATCATATAAATCAGGATAAAAAATTGGAGGGGTTAGTATGGCTAGAAAAGGGCTCAAAATCGCTTCGATAGTGCTGGCCGCCACGCTTCTGAGCGGATCGCTCTACGGCTGCAGCAACAGCGGTAACGAGGGATCATCCGGCGACGGGAAAGACAAAGTGGTTACGCTTAAGGTACTGCACAATTGGAATGGATCGACTGGCGCGGATGTCGATATGACCCCGATCAGCAAAGTGATTGAAGAGAAAACGGGCGTGAAAGTGGAATGGGAATATACAAAGGGCAGTGAGGTCGAGAAAGTTAATCAGATCTTCACGACGGAGGAACTCCCGGACATTTATACAGGTCCGGCTTGGGGCGGCGAGCTTGATGTCATTATCAAGGCAGCGAAGGAAGACCAGCTTGTCGATTTGTCCGATAAACTGGACAAATATCCGAACCTTGCGAAGCTGGTTGCGAAAGAGAATGTCCCGCCGGCACTCTATGAGAAAGCTATCGATGCATACGGCGGCAAGAAGTACCTCCTCTTGCAGAACCAGCCGGCATCCGACAAGGATGGCATGGATTGGCTGTATGGATTCTATGTTCGCAAGGACATTGCGGAGCAAGTAGGCATTGACCCGCAATCGGTTGTAACGAAGGATGATCTGTACAACATGCTGAAGAAAATTAAAGATGCCAACCTGAAAGCCAATGGACTTCCGGTGATTCCACTCGGAGGCTTCCATAACGGCTGGGCCGTTGGGATCGGTAATACGATGTTCTACCCTACGGAATATCTCGACAAGGGCGATGGCACGCTGGAACATAACTTCTTCAGTAAGGCGTATGAAGAATTTACGTTGTACTACCGCAAGATGATCTCGGAAGGTTTACTTGATAACGAAGCTTTCACCCAAACCGATCCGATCGCGAAGGAAAAAATCAATCAGGGCCGCGTCGCTGTACTGGCTGCGCATTACCCGGCCATTCTGGATGCATCGAAAGATTATGTTAAAGCAAACCCAGGCAGCGATTATGTACCGGTTGGTCCGCTGGAGCGCGCTGGCGCCGAAGCCAATCGCCCAGCCGATCTGAACATTCAAGGCAACAACGTAACCGTCATTCCGAAGAAATCGAAGAATGTCGATGCAGCGCTTAAACTGCTGGATTTCCTTGCTTCCGACGAAGGCTTCATGCTGACGCGCTACGGTATTGAAGGGACTCATTATGAAATGAAGGACGGCAAGCCGGTTGCAAAGCAAGAGTTCTTCGATAAATTCACTGCGGATACGTCCGGTAAAGTACGCAAGAACGAAGGAATTGGCATCGGTTTCGAATCGATGGCAGGACGCGATCAACTGAATTCGCTTGGCGGAGGCGATATCTGGGCCGACCAAGAACGCAATACCGCGATGGAAAATGCCAGAAAAATCATGCGTCCAAACGGAACGCAGCTTATCTCCGCCTTTAACCCTGGCGACGTCATGGCCAAATCGTCTCAGTGGGAGATGCTGAAGCCTTCGATGGATAAGATCGGCGACGCTTGGAAAGAAGCGGTATATGCCAAGTCTGATGAAGCAGCCATGAAGATCATTAACGATCTTCGTAAACAAATTAAGAGCACCGGTTATGATGAAGCAATTCAGTTCGTGAACGCGGAGCTCAAAGGTAAAGAAGTCGTCAAATTCGGTATGCCGAACTAATTCATTCCACGATGAAAGGGAGAGCCTGCTTATGCAGGCTCTCCCTTTGCGTTATTATAATTTGCCGCCCGCCAAGAATGGCATGAGCCGTTTCTTCTTAGGATGAAGAAGACATTGAGGCCTTGTTAGCGGCAATCGTCTGTTCGGATCGCATATAGAGAAGCAAGCCTGCAATAACGAAGAGACCTCCGACAAGCTGGAATGCGGTCACCATTTCACGGAACAGCAGCATCCCGAGCAGACTCGCGCCGATCGGTTCCGCGAGCACGGTCATGGAAATCGTGGTCGCCTTCACATATTGAAGCATCCAGTTAAAGATCATATGGCCGAATACGGTAGGTACGATGGCGAGCAGGAGAAAGATGCCCCATTCATTGGCCGGATAGTCTCTCATCGGGATCTCGAGAACGAGATTATACAGCGCAAAACAAATAAACGTGAAGGTAAACGCAATCAAGCTATAGAGATAAGAAGACACCCTCTTCAAAATCCGCTTTGCAATCAGCATATTGACGGCAACGGCAACGGTGCCGAGCAGCGACAAGACATCGCCATAGATAGCCGAAGCCGATAAGCTTACATCGCCGGACCCAACGAAGCATATGCCGAAGATGGCGATAAACATTCCGAGCAGCGCAGCTTTGGTCGGCTTGTCTTTGAATACGAAATAGGCTCCGATCATGACGAATACCGGCTCAAGCGATAAAATAATCGTGGAGCTGGCGATGGATGTATACGTAAGCGAAGCCATCCACAGCAAGAAATGCAGTGCCAGGAAGAAACCGGCCGCTCCGAGCAGGAGCCAGTCCTTCAGGCTGATCGAAGCGATTGCCTTCAAGGATTTGAGGCCGAAGGGCAGCATGATGGCAACTGTAAAGAGCATACGGTACATTCCTTGTACGGATACGGGAGCATCCGAATATCGGACGAGTATCGGTGCGAAGGAGATGGCTGCCATGCCAACAAGAAGCGGGATGATGGGCGAGACGGGAGGAGATGTTGTTTTCAAGGCGAAAATTCCTTTCTGGTTCCAATTGCAGCTACCATATTGTACTTCTGCCCAATGGAAAGATCAATACTAAAGCGGCGCCTTGATTTTCCATGTGCAATTAGGCAGTATGGTAATATCGACCTGTTCGGGAAGGAGTGAAGAGATGTTTGTCTTAACGTCGGAAGAAATGAGACGAATCGATCAGGATACCATCGAGCGGATTGGCATTCCCGCTCTTGTTCTGATGGAGAATGCCGGACGGGCAGTCGCTGATGAGGTGGCAGCTCTGGCTGAATCCGCCGGAACAAGATGGCTCGTTCTGGCGGGCAAAGGAAATAATGGCGCCGATGGACTTGTCGCTGCACGGCATCTTCGGGACGCCGGTCTGATCGTGACGGTTATCTATGCCGATGACCCTGAATTATTGACGAAGGAAGCTGCCTTGCAGCGGGATATTGTGATGCGGATTGGCATTCCGTACATACGCTATGACCGGAACCCGATTGACTGGGGCAATGTGGACGGGATTATTGATGCGCTGCTAGGTACAGGATCGAAAGGCGCGCCCAGAGACGTATACGGGGAGCTGATCATGCAAGCCAATGAGAGCGGCAAGCCGATTGTCGCCATTGACATTCCCAGCGGACTGGATGCTGACACGGGGGAAGCGGGCGACCCTTGCATTCGAGCCCAACGTACGGTTGCGTTGGGATTCAAGAAATGCGGCTTGCTCCAATATCCCGGCGCTGATTATGCGGGAGATGTCGTTGTGCGTTCCATCGGGATTCCTTCGGGATTGGCAGAGGAGCACGGGATTCAGACGTATGAAGCGGATGAGTCGGTACTCGTGTCCCGACTTGGTGTCGATCCGGGAAAGGAGAGGGCGGCGGACACCCATAAGGGCACTTATGGGCACGTGCTGGTCGCTGCAGGAAGCAGGGCGATGAGCGGAGCCGGGCTGCTGTCATCGGCAGCTGCACTGCGCGGAGGCTGCGGCCTTGTCAGCTGGGCGGTACCGGACAGTATTATAGCAACTCTAGGCGGCAGGCCGCCTGAGCTTATGCTAGCCGGCGTCCAGGATGGCGGCGGCGGTTGGAGCGCAACCGACCCGGAAGAGCTCCTTGCGCTGTCTCAAGGCAAACAGGCGCTTGTCGTAGGTCCGGGCATGGGTCGGTGGAAGGGAGATAGCGCATGGCTCCGGACGATATGGCAGAGAGCGGAGATTCCGCTTGTTCTCGATGCCGATGCGCTCAATATGATAGCCGATGCGGAAGGCTTTGCGTCATGGCCGGTTAGACAAGCGCCTACCGTATTCACCCCGCATCCTGGCGAAATGGCGCGTCTGTCAGGCATCCCAACGCGCGAGGTTCAGCGCAATCGCATTGACGCCGCCCGTCAGTACGCGGCAAAACACAAAGTCACGCTTGCTCTGAAGGGGGCGCGAACGGTATGTGCGGAGCCGGGCGGCGATGTCTATATTAACGTTACCGGCAATGCGGGGATGGCAACGGGAGGAGCGGGCGACGTTCTCGCCGGTTTGATCGGATCGCTGCTTGCCCAAGGTTTAACCGGCATACAAGCGGCTGTCACGGGGGTATACCGACATGGCGAAGCGGGGGATCGGGCCGCCGCCAATCGTCATTCGCCCGCATCTTTGATTGCAAGCGATATCATTTTCGAGCTGTAGTATGGTATTCTTATATAGTCCACTGACTCCTTATACATCATGAATGGACTTGCAAAGCATTTATCTCTACGATTATGGAGGGTTCACATGAAGCTGGGATTAAGTACGTATAGTTTGCTGAATGCGATCAAGTCGGGCGAGATGACCGTTCTCGACGTCATTACTTGGATTAAAGAAAATGGCGGCCAGCATATGGAAATTGTTCCGTACGGATTTACGCTAGTCGATAATTTGGCGTTAGCGGATGATGTGAGGGACAAGGCCGGTGAAGCCGGTATAGCGTTATCGAACTATTCCATGCCTGCGAATTTCGTCCAGGAGACCGAACTTGAATTCGATGCGGAAGTCGATCGGCTGAAGCAACATGTTGATTTGCTTAACCGGATGGGCATCAAGCATATGCGTCATGATGTGACCGCTTTCACGCTGCCGCCTGAGAAGATGACGATCCGCTATTTCGAGGATGCGCTTCCGCAGATCATTGAAGGAAGCCGCAAGATAGCTGACTATGCCAATACGTTCGGCATAACGACGACAATCGAGAACCACGGCTTCAGTGTACAAGCAAGCGACCGCGTCCAGCGCGTCCTGCAGCTTGTCGATCGTCCGAACTTCAAAACAACGCTCGATGTCGGCAATTTCCTGTGCGTGGATGAAGATCCGTTGGTAGGCGTAAAGCGGAATTTGCCTTACGCGTCTCTCGTGCATTTCAAAGACTTCTACATTCGTCCATATTACCGCTATCCTGGCGGCGGCGATTGGTTCCGTACTGCGAATGGCAATTATATGCGAGGTGCCATTGTCGGTCAAGGGGATCTTCCGATACCGGAAATCGTAAAGCTTATCAAATCGTCGGGCTATGACGGTTATGTGACTGTCGAGTTTGAAGGCATGGAAGACTGCAAGGTCGGCTCCAAGCTCGGAATGGATTATTTGCGACAGCTCTGGGATGAGAGCTGAAATAACATTTGAAATCATACTTAAATACAGACGGCGGCTGCCTAAGGGCACCGCCGTTTTTCATGGAAATCAATGAACCTCTGCAGCGGATTTGAAGCATAACTGCCGTCTAATCGCATACGAATTAGGCGATGTTTATTTTCAACGTATGAAATATCCAATGGGTTTGCTCTTTGGAAGGATCATATGCTTGCGGGAGGTGTGCGGATGAATGGAAGCAACGCCAGGCTGGCGCAATTCGTACGGCCCTATTTGCCAAGCGGGGCAGAAATCGTCACGATCCATCAGCCTCGTCCTCATGAAGCCGTCATTACGGCTGCTCTGGATGATGACCAATGCTCCGAGATCATAGCTGTTTATAGCTTAGAGGGTCAGCAATACTTGCTTGTCCTGCAGCTCAGGCCGGAAGGATGGAAGGTACTGCAGCAAGTGAAGGGAAGCGGATATGGCGTAACGCTCTTGCATGCGGCACATGTAACGGGAGGGAAGGGGCAGCAGTTGATAGTCGGGTGGCAAATCGGCTCGATTTGGTCGCACCTGTCCCTTTACGAATGGTCACGGGACGGATTAAAGGATGTGGCTCCCGAAAGTACGGTCTTTAGCTACTTGGAGGTGTTCCATCTCCCGGGCGGTGATGGAAGGGCGTTCATCGCAACGTGGAACCACGATACGGGTGAAGCTTATCGGGTGGACATCATGCGTTGGGAGAACGGAAGTTTCGCACCTGCGCCTGAAGCGTACCGCTATTATTATCCGAAGGTTGTCCGATATTATGAGCGGCTTGTCCGGCTGCATCCGACTTATTCCTTCTACTGGTATTACCTGGCCGATGCTCAATGGAAAGCGGGCATGCTTGAGGCTGCTTTTCGATCCATACAGCAAGCGCTCCGCTTCGAGAATCCGTATCCTTCCAGAGAAGAGTTGATCCGGTTAGAAAACGAAATTTTGAAGGCGTTGGGGTGGGGCCCGAAAACACGCCTTACAGTGGGGTTGTTCCCGGCTCCTGTGAAAACCGCGCACGGTCGGCGATATGGCTATATCGATCGCGAAGGAAAGATGACCATACAACCGCAATATGAGGATGCCGGAATCTTTCAGAGTAATGGACTTGCCACTGTGAGGGTGAATAATTACGCTGGTCTCATCGATGCGTCCGGCGAGTATGTCGTAAAGCCGATTTATGAAGATATCGGGCCTTTCTCTGAAGGCAGAGCAGTCATTATCGACCGCGGAGACTATAAGCTCATGGATCCGGCGGGCCGTATCGTCACGAGCAAAGGCTACTCTTATATCTCCCCGCTGAGTGAAGGCAGAGCGATGTTCAACAAGACGGACAGTCAAGGGAACAGCCGCTATGGTTATTTGGACGCATACGGCGCTGAAGTCATACCGCCGCAATTTGAGGAAGCCGGCGATTTCAATCACGGCAAAGCGCTTGTGAAAATCAAGGACAATGAGTTCGCGCTAATCGGATTAGACGGGAAGCAGCTGTCGACATTCAACTTTCCGTACGTAGGGCCGCTTGGAGACGGCTTGCTTGCTTTTCAGGAACAAGTAAACGGGAAGTTCGGATATATTGATGAACGTGGAAACATTATCATCGAACCGGCGTTTGTCTACGCGCAGCCTTTTCAAGAAGGCAGGGCGGTTGTGAACACGAGCGAGGGTGTCCGGTCGAGTTATGGCTTGATCGATAAACAGGGAAAATTCATCATTGAACCGGTCTACAACGAGATCAGGCAGCTTGGCGAGGAGCGGCTGGCTCTGGGTAAGGCGATTGACGAGGCGAAGCCGTATATAGGCTCGATCTTTGCGATTGCCAATTTGAGCGGCAAGCTGTTATCCGATTTCATCTATGACTCCGTCGGCGATTACAAGAACGGTCTTGCTTCGGCAAGCGACCGGAATCAGACGTACTGGATCGATCGCAGCGGCCATGCGGCTCCGGGTTATCCCCGTTTAAACGGCAGCGGAACGTTAACAATGCTGGATGGCATTATACAAGCTAACATCGATCAGCGCACGTCCTATTGGGACTGTACTGGCCGTCTCATCTGGCGTCCAAACACCGTTATTCCGCTTAGAGAGCCTTATCGCGTAAGAGAAGAGAAGTATAAACCGAACAAAGATTATTTGGTCTATTATCCGCATGTGGAAGGAATGTCCGATCTGGCAGCTCAGCAGTCAGTGAACGAAAAGCTGAAGGAGCTGTCCCTGGTCAAGCCGGTTCCGGGTCATGTTCAATTGGATTACGCATACAATGGCGATTTCGAAGTGGAATTTTTCAAGAAGGATTTACTCGTTCTGGAGCTCAATGGATACCGTTACCCGTTTGGAGCGGCTCACGGCATGCCAACCAAGCAATATGCGCATATCAACCTGGTAAACGGCCATATGTATGAGCTGAAGGAGTTGTTTAAGCCGGGGAGCGACTATGTCAAGGTATTGAGCGATATCGTAGGTAGGCAAATAAAGGAGGATCCGCAATATTCGTACGTTTTCCCGGGCGCTTATAAAGGGATTCGACCGGATCAGCCCTTCTTCGTTTCCGAGAATGCGCTTCACTTGTATTTTGAACCCTATGAAATTGCACCTTATTCTGCCGGCTTTCCTACCTTCACGATCCCGTTCTCGACGATAATGGATATGATCGCAGTGGATGGGTCGTTCTGGAAATCGTTTCACGCATGAAGAGGGCGCCGACTTGCTCGTCGGCGTCTTTATTTAACTTTAGAAGACAACTATGAATGTCAGCATTGGTTTATTTATTTTTCAATGGGGAAACTTGGTTTGTCTTCAAGATAGACTTTACTGTTCATTCAATGCGTGGTTATATTGTATATATTGACATAGTACTAGAGCCGAGACGGGGTAAACTTCGGCGAAAGCGGGAGAGAGAGGATTGGAGAAGATGGCAATGGAAGATAAAGAAGAATCATCGGTTTTTACGAATGTCTCGCACGATCCGACCGATACGCGCCACCATGGCGCAATAACGATACCGGTATACCAGAGCAGTCTGTTTGCGTTCGAGCGTTACGATCAATTCGAATCGGCATTCAGCGATTTATTCCGTCATCACATTTATTCGCGGGGGAATAATCCGACGGTGGAATATTTGGAGCGGAAACTTGCCGAGCTGGAGGAAGGAGAGGAAGCCCGCTGCTTCGCATCCGGTATGGCGGCGATTTCGTCGGCGATCATGTCCACGTTAAAGAGTGGCGATCATGTGGTGTGCGTTAATCAAGCATATGGACCGACTAAGGAATTTCTTGGCGTCTATATGAAGCGTTGGGGGATTGAGACGACATTCGTGGACGGCAGCGACTTGGCTGCGTGGCAGGCTGCGATTCAGCCGAATACACGCCTGTTCTACCTGGAAAGCCCGACAACGATGATGTTTGAGCTTCAGGATCTGCGCGCTTGTACGGAACTGGCCCGACGTATAGGAGCTGCGACGATTATCGATAATACGTGGGCGACATCCTGCTACCAGAAGCCGCTGTCGATGGGGGTAGACCTGGTCGTACATTCACTATCGAAATATGTATCCGGACACAGCGATTGTGTAGGTGGCGTCGCAATCGGCTCGAAACAGATGATCGATCGGCTCAGCAAGGATGAATACATGCTCTTCGGCGGTATTATGGCTCCTCAGATTGCGGCGCTCATAACAAGGGGATTGCGGACGCTTCCGCTCCGCATGCAAAGACATGAAATTAGCGGCTTGGCCGTGGCACACCATATGGAGAAGCAGTCCTATGTTCGCAAGGTCAATCATCCTGCGCTTACTTCGCACCCTCAGCATGAATTGGCGCGTATGCAGATGACCGGGTTCGGCAGCCTATTCTCCTTCGAATCAGATTATTCTGCGGACGTGCTGAAGGAATGGGCGAACAACCTGCAATATTTCAAAATCGGGGTGAGCTGGGGCGGATTCGAGAGCTTGGTTACGGTCAATTCGATTGGCGGGCAGAAGTCCAATCCGTCGATCGTCCGACTCTATGTCGGTCAGGAAGATCCGGAGGATTTGATCCGCGACATCGATCAAGCTTGGCAGCAAACCATACAAGGGAATAGGAGGAACAGTCCTTAGCTGAGGGCTGTTCTTTTTTTATTATTTGTTGAGAAAATAAATGCCCCATGTAGAAAAAATACCGATTGACTGACGGCATTTTTCGTATTACTGTATTAATATATTAATACAGTAATACTGAGTTTCCATGGAGGTAGCGATGGAATTTAATTCGAAAGAACCGATTTACAGCCAAATTATAGACGACATTAAGATCAAATTCATCAACAGCACCTATAAATTGGGTCAGGAGATCCCTTCGCGCCGGGAGCTTGCCAAGAAGCTTGGTGTCAATGCGAATACCATACAGCGGGCTTACAGGGAGATGGAAGATATGAATTTAATCGTCACGGCCAGAGGCCAAGGGAGCTATATGACCAATGATCCGGCAATGCTTGAAGCTCTTCGGGAAGAAGCGATACATCGCGCAGTCAGCCAGAGCATTGAGCTGCTTCGTTCCTTCGGAAGCACGGATGATGAAATATTGGAACGCATTACATCGTATCTGAACAGGGGGAGCGCGGAATGATTCAGGTGGAGCGTGCCGTCAAAACCTTTGGGCGCAAGAAGGCTTTGGACGATATTAGCCTTAACATTGAAGAGGGCCGAATCATTGGATTATTAGGTACGAACGGTGCCGGAAAATCAACCTTGCTCAAAGCGATCGCAGGTCTGCATCGTTTGGATCGAGGTGAAATTAGGATAGACGGCAAATCACCCGGATTAGCTGCCAGAGGCATGCTGACGTATCTACCGGATATCGACGTCTGGTATCCCTGGATGAAGCTGGGCGATGCGATGCGTTATATGAGGGATATCCATTGGGATTGGGATGACGACAAAGCGCTTCATCTGCTCGATTATTTCGGGCTGAAGGAGCATATGGGCATACGGGAAGCGTCTCGAGGAATTCGGGCGAAGATGAAGCTGCTGCTCGCACTTAGTCTGCAAGCCAAGTATCTGCTGCTTGATGAGCCGTTATCGGGAATTGATCCCTTCGCCAGAGCGCAGATTGCGCATGCTATCGTGGATGATTTCTTGTATGAAGGCCAGACCATATTGATCTCGACCCATGAAATAGCGGAGATCGAACTATTGCTCGATGATATAGTCTTTATTCATGAGGGAAAGCTGGTGCTTGAGGGTCATGTCGAAACGCTCAAACAAATCCACAAGATGTCGTTAATGGATATACTGAAAGAGGTGAATCAACATGCACGCGTTTAGAAGGCTGCTGCTCACCGAACTACGTAACCGGCGAAGTGTCATTCTTGTAAGTATGGCCGCATTGATCTGCTTGAATGTCTTGCTTGCCGCGCTGCCCCTTCAATTCCAATATGCCAGTCATCATCTAAACGGTGTGATGACCCTGAATATTGCCGTTTGCTACGTGTATCTTTTCATCGTGTTTCTGCGCTGCTTCTCTACTTGGAACGACGAATGGAAAGTTCACAGCATCTATCAGCTTTTAACTTTACCGATTCCTCGCGTCTTCTTAATCCTGTACAAATACATTGCTATCCTTGTGGAATCATTCCTATACGCGCTCATAATGGCCGCTGGCTTGATCATTCAATACCGGTTGACGGATGGTATGCTATTTCGCGCCGAACCGCTGATTACTTTCAATGCCGCTAAGCTGTTATTCATCGCGCAGATCGTGCTGTTCGCAACCTGTGTCATCTTTTTATGTTTCTTTTGCAGCCTTCTCGGAAGAGTTTTTTCGCGTTTCCCGCTAATGATTGCCTTCCTGGCTTTCCTAATTGGCATAATAATTACGATCCTCGCCGTTACCAAATTAGAGCCTACGCTAATGATCATGGTATTATGCGCGGCGTTCTTCGGAGGCTGCCATTATCTATTGGAGAAAAGGATTGCGATCGTATGAGAAAGCCATCTTTCCTCGGTGAATTTCTGGCAGATTCGCTTCATGTGGGCAGTGTGGTGCCAAGCTCGGACTTTCTGACCCGCAAGATGCTGCCCGTTACGATCCCTTGGCGAAAAATAAATCGAATTGCAGAGCTTGGTCCCGGGACAGGCGTATTCACTAAATATGTCGAGCGGGAAAGGAGCCCAAATAGCCGTTTCTATCTGTTCGAGCGAAACGAAGCATTCCGGAATGTGCTGAAGCGGAAATTTCCGGAGCTGGCGATCCTTGATGACGCCCTTCGGTTAGGCGAGGTTGTGCAGGAGACGGGGTTGAAGTTCGATCTGATTATATCAGGCCTGCCCTTTGCTAATTTCGATTCAAGCCTGCAGGAGCTGCTGTTTCATGACATCTACAATGCTATGGCCGATAACGGCACATTCGTTGCGTTCCAATATACGCCGCTGCTTCGAAGAAAATTTCAGGCGCATTTTCCGATCGTCGATGCCGGGTACACCTGGTTGAATGTCCCGCCTGCCTGGGTGTTCCGCTGCAGAAAAAGGCGAGCCTCCGCTCACCGTAAGCCTGAATAATGGCAAATAGCCCCCGTCTCCTTCTGAACGGAAGGAAACAGGGGCTTCGTTCATGGTCATTATTGGATCGGAACGTTCGCCTTGCGGAATTTCTCAACCTCTTCCGTCAGCTTATCATTCTGATCGGCAAGCAGATTCATGAACTTCTGCAGCGTAGTCAGATAAGGGCTGGACTTGGTATCGTTCCACTTCAGAATCAACCCGTAGCCTTTCTTGGCATTTGGCTGGATGACCTTCGTGTCATAGTCGAACAGCGGGGTGTTGTTAACGCCGTAGAACGTGAGGATTTTGTAGCTCTGGAACAGCTGTTTCACTTGGGCGATCCGGTTGGAGGACGGGAATTGTTTCACGAAACGTTCTTGAGACAGCGCTCGATTAACCAATTCCTGATATCCGATCATGAGTCCGGCGTCCTTAACGCTCGCTTTCTCCGATTCGACCGTCATAATGTCCATATAAGCTTTGATATCGTCGGTTACATAAGGATTAAATTTCTGCAGAGCGGCGTACCGTACGACCGGGAAGTAGAAGCCTTCAGCCGTTTCCAGCTTGAAACCGCTGTCCGCCGCTTCCTGCAGCAGTGCTTTCAACGATTTATCGTTGGTGCGTTTGATGACATCGGCGAAGCTGTCGCCAATTTTGTACACCTTGTTGATCTGAGTCTGTACCGATGTTTTTCCGATCCGGTCGACCATAGACGGGAGAGCCTTCTTCACCGCATTTTCTAAATGCAGCACCAGGATCATAGCCTGATACTTGGTCACTTCATCGATATGCTCGTTCAAATAGCTGAACGCCTTCGGCAGTTTGCCTTGCTTGAGCAGCGCCTCATATTGATTGATGACTTTGTCCGCTGACGTACTGTTGACTGCAGCTGTCTGATTGAAGGACCCCTGTGGCTGAGCGGACTCTGTGCCGGCCGCGGCGGCGGGGCCGGCTTGAAGCGTAAACGTTAGTGCCGCAAGTGCAGCCAAGGCAAAGGATTTGGGACGCAAAGGAATGGTTTTCATCGTGGAATCTCCTCCATTAAGCAAGAATGATTGTTGTATCTTGAACTACGTTCATATTACCCGATAGTTGTTTCCATATAATCAATACTTGTTTCAAACCTGCAAACAATCATAAACGAATTCCATCAAATGGATGATTAGTGTTTTCTTATAATTGGCTTGTCACCTCCGCAGGCATGCTATACTTTCCCCATCAACCAGAGGAGGCTACATCAAGAATGAAATTCATCACGATCCGCAAAATGATCCTGAGCGCCGCTTGCTTAAGTGTCGTATTATCTGCCACTATTACTTCTGCTCAGCCTGTCCAAGCGGCAACCGCAAGTGTACAAGCATCCAAAACTTCCGCACAGAAAGCCAATGCAGTTGTGTCCTATGCGCAATCGCTTAAAGGCAAAGTGAAGTATAAATTTGGCGTGAACAATCCTTCGAAGCTGATTTTCGACTGCTCTTCCTTCACGAAATTCGTGTTTGCCAAGCAAGGCGTTAATCTCAAATGGGGATCCGTCGCGCAAAGCAAGCAAGGCAAGTACGTCAGCAAGAGCAATCTGAAAAAAGGCGACCTGATCTTCTTTAGCGTAAGCAAGCCCGGACGTATCAATCATGTCGGGATCTACATGGGGAACGGAAAGTTCATACATAACACCACGGGAAAAAACGTCAATGGTGTTGTGATTAGCAATCTGTCGAGCTATTCGAAGCGCTACATTACCGCACGCCGCGTCCTTTAATATAGAAGAAACGCAAAACCTTGCTCGCTTGTTGAGCAAGGTTTTTTCTGCTTGAATCCATTGCTGAGCACAAGGAAGTTCTGGCTGAATCCAACATAATGTTGGCGGGATCGGCTATATACATTCTCTAATTGCAAGCTTCCGGTACGGTATACTGATAGAGCAGGCTTTAGCTACTCGCTTCTTGAAGATGATAATGTGCTTATTATCAATCCATTCACACAGGAGGATCCCAATGAGCGGACAACCGAATATATTGTTGATCATGTGCGATCAATTGCGGGCGGATGTGCTGGAATGTTACGGGAATGAGTTCGTGCATACGCCTAATATCCGCAGACTCGCCGAGAGCGGCATATGCTTCGACCGGGCTTACAGCCAGACCCCGGTATGCGTGCCGGCGCGGCATGGACTCCTTGCAGGGGTTAATCCGTTCGAGCTCGGACTTGTCGATAACAGCTTGGATTTCAACGAAATCCGCCATCCGCTGCCCGAACGGGTACGCAGCGAAGGATACGCTACCTACGCGGTAGGCAAGATGCATTTTCACCCGGTCCGGAAGCATTATGGATTTGACCGCATGCTGCTCTCGGAGGAGATCGCATCTCATATTCAAGACGATGATTATTTGCTCTATCTTCGCGAGAACGGTTACGGACATGTAATTGAACCGCATGGGAAGCGCAGCGAGAATTATTATGTGCCGCAGAAGTCCGAGCTTCCGGAAGAACTGCACTCGACGGCTTGGACGGCTGCTCGGACTTGCGAGCTGATCCGCAGCAACCGGAACCGCCCGTTCTTCATTTTCACATCCTTCATCAAGCCCCATCCGCCGTTCGATCCCTGCAGTCCGTATGACCGGATGTATCCGGAGTCGGAGATTCCTATGCCGGTGCGCCAAGAATCGGAGAAGAATCCGGACGATTATTCCATCTGGATACAGAACGACTATAAGGTTAATGGGATCGATCGTGTCAGCGATGACGATATCCGGAGAATACGTTCGCATTATTACGGTTCCATATCGCAAATCGATAAGCAAATTGGCTTGATTCTGGATACGCTCGAGGATACCGGGCTGCGCGACAATACGTTAATCGTGTTTACGGCTGATCATGGTGAAATGCTCGGCGATCATTATGCGTTCGGTAAGCGGACCTATTACGAAGCTTCGACGCGAATTCCGATGATCGTAAGCCAGCCGAATAAATGGCCGCAAGGGGAACGCAGAGATCAGCTTTGTATGCTTCAAGACGTGTATGCGACCATAATTGTTGCGTCTGGTGGAGCAGTTCCTCCCGAGTCTTCGGGCAAGGATTTGGCGGCGGTCGGTCATGACCCGGCAATATCGATTCGGGAACGGATCATAGCTGAATACGGCAATGGCAGGGCGATGAAGTTCATGCTGCGCTGGGGGGATTTCAAGTACATCTATCATACGAACGGGGAGCGCGAGAGTCTGTTTAATTTAAGGACGGATCCGCTGGAGCTGGAAGATATCGCAGCCGACCAGCGTGAGCTCTGTACGTCGTGCCGCCAGCAGCTTGTCGACTATTACATAGAGTACGCATTCGAAGAAGCGCTCGATGGCGACCGCCTGAGAAGCTATCCGCATGAAATACCGGTTGCGGGAGGGTATCTGAACCAATATCCGGGATGGCCGTCAACGATTGCATAATTCACCTATTCTGGATATAATAAATGCAATTATGATCGAAGGAGACGAACCCATGATTATCAAAGCGTTCGCACAACTTCATCATCACAAGCAGCGTTAGCACACCTGAAATTTTGTTCAGGGGGGCTAGCGCTTATCGCGTTGGCCTCCCTGCCGCATCTGATTGCGCGCGGGACCTGAGGTCCGGCGCGTTTTTTATTTGGCGGGATAAACAAATGGAGGAGTGGCTTGCATGCAGAACGTTAAAGGAACATTCGACTATTGGGGCAGTGAACAGGCGCTGCGCGGCAAGGTGCGGAGGGAGCTCGAAGAGATGTTCGAGCTGTATGATTTTGACGCCATGGAGACGCCGATCCTCAATGAACAGGAGCTGCTGGCATCCAAATATGCGGGCGGCGACGAAATTTTGAAGGAGATGTACCGGCTGACGGACCAAGGCAAGCGGAATCTTGGCTTGCGCTACGATCTTACGATTCCGTTCGCTAAAGTTGTCGCCATGTATCCCGGTTTGGAGCTTCCGTTCAAACGGTATGAAATGGGCAAGGTATTCCGTGACGGTCCGGTGAAAAGGGGGCGGCTGCGTGAATTTACGCAATGTGACGCCGATGTGGTTGGAGTCGGGGGACCCGCTGCGGAAGCGGAGCTTATGCAGCTTGCCGTCGATGTATTTCGCCGGCTGGATATCGGGATCGTCATCCGGTGGAACAACAGGCGTTTTCTGGGAGAACTGTTAGCGCAAGCAGGGGTGCCGGATGAGCAAATGCTGTCCGTGATGCTATCCCTCGATAAGGTGGCGAAGATCGGTATCGAAGGCGTCATGACCGAACTGATGAATCAAGACATAAGCAGGGAAGCTTGCGAAGCCATTAATGCGATGATCAGCCGCGATTCTGTAAGCGGTGCAGCGCTGATGGAGGAATATAGCCTGCAGGGCAGCCAAGGGGCTCGTGAGGTTGCGGCTCTGCAGCTTCTGCTGGAACAGACCGGGTTGGACGGCATCTGTCAATTCGACCCTTTCCTGTCCCGGGGATTATCCTTCTATACGGGTACGGTATATGAGATCTTCGATGCGACGGGTCAGTATACGTCGAGTATGGGCGGCGGAGGGCGTTACGACGCGATTATCGGACAGCTTGTGGGAAGGGAGGATATTACGTACTGCGCGGCTGGCCTGTCATTCGGAATAGAGCCGATTATGGAAATGCTGCTCGAGCGGGATCGGGCAGTCGCAGACCGCACGGTGCTGCTTATTCCCATCGGAGATACAGAGCCTTATGTGCTCAAGACCGCAGCACAGCTGAGGTCGTCCGGAATTCGCGTGCGGATCGATTGGAGCCGCCGCAAATTAAAGAAGTCACTTGCCTCCGCAGCAGCCAGAGGGATGCGATTCGTTCTGCTTCTCGGTGAAGATGAGGCCGTCAAGGGCAGCATCCGGCTGAAGGACATGAAGGAATCGACAGAATTGGAGGTGTCCATAGATGAGTTGTCCGGGATGCTTAAACGTTAGCAGCTGCCGAGCGTCTTTGCCCGGATATAGACACGCAGCGAGGCATACCAGGTTTGGTATTGGGGTGGATCTGGTATGCCGAATGAAGAAGTAAGCCGCTTCCCTTATCTGAGGGTTGAAGAACCGTATTTGCCGATCCGGGCTATTCTAAATTTCGTAATTGTGGAAAAATAGGTTATTGTCATCCTGAAACTTTCGGTGTAGGATATAAGACAAATACGGTAAAAACGTTTTTTGAAAACGCTTAACTTTGAAATTAACGAAAGACAAGGAGTTATTGGCATGAGTTTTACGAATCCAATTCTAACCGGATTTCATCCGGATCCCAGTATTTGCAGAGTCGACGATAATTACTATCTGATCACAAGTACTTGCGAATACTTCCCGGGTGTTCCGATCTATCATAGTAAAGATTTGACGAATTGGCGTCATATCGGCTATTGCCTGTCACGATCCGGATCTGTTCTTCGACAACGATGGCAAAGTGTATTTCTCCAAGCATAACGGACATGATGGCATTGCCATGTGGGAAATCGAGATCGAGACCGGGAAGCTGATCGGTGAAGCGACAAGCTTATGGCGCGGATATGAAGACCGGCAGTGCGAAGCGCCGCATCTGTATGCGATCAACGGCATGTATTATTTGATTACAGCCGAGGGCGGCACCTGGAGAGGGCATATGGTCACCATCGCCCGCAGCAAATTGATTACCGGCCCTTACGAGAGCTGTCCGCACAATCCGATTCTGACGCATCGCTGCCTGATCGGCCATCCCGTCCAAACGGTCGGACACGGTGATTTGGTGCAGGCTCATGACGGTTCATGGTGGATGGTCTTTCTCGCCACACGGACGGTGGGTTACTTGTTCCACCATCTTGGAAGAGAGACGTTCCTCGCTCCCGTCACATGGAGTGAGGACGGATGGCCCATCGTGAACAACGGCGAGCCGATCGAAACTCAGATGGCTGCAGACAGCTTGCCTCCGCATCCATGGCCGGCTGCTCCGATACGCGATGATTTCGCATCCGCCAGCTTCGGCTTGCAATGGAATTTCTTGCGCGGTTATCCAGACGATCGGATTTCGCTAGTGATTACCATTACGAGCAGCTGGCCCATTTTCGGTTTCAGACGGAGTAAAACGTTTTATATGAAATGGGAACCGGAAGAAATGTTATTGAAAACGCTCTTATTTGGTGTTAATATAAGCGGTGTATAGAAATAACTGTATTTAGAGGGAAAATATCCACGCAATACTCTTTTTTATAAAAACGTTTTAATTCCTTTTCGCCTTTCACTCACCCACACGGATACATTCATACTTTCATGACACTTCACCCGCGTAAAGTCACCTGCTCGATAAAGATATACGCTACACTATGTAAGCGGATACAATCGGGGTGATTTACATATCATTTTATTAAGGAGTTGTAACCGCATGAAAGAAGCAAATCATCATGATAGCGCTTACATTTTAATGGCATGGACGTTTTAGAGGGGAAAGTCGGTCAAGTAAAAAGGGGACAAGAAGAAGATAAGAGAAGAGGAGGAACTGCATGACGATGGAATATCAAGCGGGACGATGCCTACAACTGGATGCAACAGGAGTGACGTTAGTATTTCTGCATTAAGTCTGATATTGTACATAGCCAAATGGAAATGGAGCTCGTTTCGAGCAGCAATAATATGATTTCGCATGAAGTTAAAATTGCCTCGATGAACGAAAGAAAGGTACCATGATCGATCTGCTGCTCTCTTCCGGCTTGGCGGATCAGCCGCAGCTAGGCATCCGAAGCAGCGTTACCCTGAATAGGAGGAGAACAACGATGGCACAACCAGTGTATGCCAAACCTGGCACCAAACCCGGCTTTCGGGTTAGCAAACGCATGCTGTGGATCGCCGGTACGCTAGTTATTCTGATCGTCGGATTCTTGCTGTTAAATCGGCCGACTCCGAAAGGAACGCAGTTCCATAGTCCGGTCAGCATGGATACGCTGGAGGAATCGCACTTCAGCGAGGAAAGCCGGATGAACAATGAAATTCCATACGGGCGTGTGCTGGCAAGCTATGCCAAGAGCAATTATTCCGATTATGACGGCGAGCCGGTCAGCGTTGCGATTCAGCAGTTCAGCGCCTCGTCCGGCACCGTTACGAAAGTGAACGAGCTGGGTAAAGAGGCCGTTGCAACGGATGGCTTGGAGAGCTGGGTAGAGTGGACGGTCGATGTGCCCGTCAGCGCGATGTACCAGATGGACCTGGAATATTTGCCTCTCGATGGAAAGAAATCGAGCGTGCAGCGCTCCCTGCTTATCGATGGCAAGCGCCCGTTCGAGGAAGCCTCGATCTTCACCTTCCAACGTTATTGGAAAGAAACCGGCGAGCTTAAGTTCGATAATGAAGGCAATCAAATCCGGGGCGTGCAGGAGGAAGTGCGCGAGTGGCGGATCAGACCGATGGAGCAAACGGAGAAATTTTACCGGGAGCCATATCGATTCTACTTGGAGAAAGGAACGCACACGGTCCGGCTGACGGACGTACGCGAGCCGATGGCCATTGCCTCACTCAGTTTGAAGAAGCCCGTACAATTGCCCGATTATGCATCCGTTCAGAAGACATACGAGCAGAAAGGGTATACCGACTCCGATGCCGATG
The DNA here is from genome assembly GCF_024734895.1 of Paenibacillus spongiae. Classification (NCBI taxonomy): domain Bacteria; kingdom Bacillati; phylum Bacillota; class Bacilli; order Caryophanales; family Paenibacillaceae; genus Paenibacillus; species Paenibacillus spongiae. Next base: position 4,214,412 of record NZ_CP091430.1, on the reverse strand, counting down.
TCATTCATGTTCAGAGTGAGATTCCGAAGGAAGCCTCCGAGCTGTCGCTTCGCGCGGAATGGAATGACGACTATCACTCGGAACCCAAATCGGTCATGAAAACCCGTTATAATGTGCTCGGCGGAGGCAGATGGAAGACGGGCGGGCAGACGGTTTCATGGGAATTCGAGGTGCCGAAGGACGGACTTTATGAAATCGCTTTCCGGTATGCCACGCCGGTTCACAATCAGGTGCCGCATCGGACAATCCGAATTGACGGAGAGATTCCGTTCCAAGAGATGGAAGAGTATGCGTTCCCCTACATTCGCGGATGGCATGCGGATTCCTTGATGGACAAGGACAATAAACCTTACAAATTCTATCTGACGAAAGGCAAGCATGTAATCAGCTTGACGACGACCATCGGGGCGATCCGTCAGGCGATTACGAACATCAACGACTCGCTCGGCGATATCTCGCTACTTAGTTCGCAGGTTGTGAAAGTGACCGCATCCTCTAAAGACGCGAATGGCAAAATTACGGTCGACCGCAACCAGGACTGGAATTTGGAGAGGATCATTCCCGATGTGAAGGAACGCCTGCAGACGTCGATTGACGTATACGAACAGAGCTATGAGCAATTGAGGGAAGTCAATGGCGGCATAATGCCTTCCTTCGGCCAGCCCCTGCAAACGGCGATCAGCTTATACAAAGGCATGCTGGAAGATACGGAGACCATTCCTTATAAGCTTAACGAGCTCGGCACTGTCCAAGGCGCGCTCGGGAATGCGATCGAAAGCATGAAGGAGCAGCAGCTCTTCGTCGATTATATGGTCGTTGCACCGTCTGGAACGGAATTGCCGATCGTAAATTCGACCTTTGCCCAGAGCATGGGCTCCAATCTGCAGCGCTTCGTCGCTTCCTTCAGAGACAAGGATTCGATCGGTATCGATGGCAACGATAAGGTGCTTAAGGTTTGGGTCGCACGCGGACGCGAATGGGTGGATATTATCAAAACGCTCGTTCTGGAGGACTTTACGCCTCGTACCGGCATTAAAGTGGAAATCAACACCGTTCCGCTCGCTTCCGAGCATTTGCTGCTGCTAGCTTATACAGGCGGCAAGGCGCCGGACGTAATGCTGGGCGTTGCGCAAGGCATTCCGGTTGAATTCTCCATCCGGGGAGCGATTATCGACCTGAATACATTCCCGGATGCGAAGGATGTATCGAAGCGTTTCGTCGATCAATCGTTGGTACCTCTTGAATATAACGAAGGCTTATACGCGCTGCCGGAGACCCTTGACTTCAGCTTGTTGTTCTACCGGACGGACGTGCTGGAGCGTATCGGGGCTGAAGTGCCTCAGACCTGGCAGGATGTCTACACGCTGCTGCCAAAGCTGCAGGAGGAAGGGATGGAGTTCTATTATCCGGCAGGAGTAGGAGGCTATACGCCTTTCTTATTCCAGAACGGGGGCATGTTCTATACGGCTGACGGTTTGAAGTCCGCATTGAACGAACCGCAGGCGCTTACAGGCTTTAAGAACTGGACCAATCTGTACAACAACTATAAACTGCCGCTTCAGGCGGACTTCTATCAACGATTCCGCAACGGCGAGATGCCGATCGGGGTAGGCAACTACGATTTCTATGTCAGGCTCGCGACCTCTGCGCCGGAATTGAACGGACGGTGGAAGATGGTTCCGATGCCGGGCGTGAAGAATGCGGACGGCGTGATCGACCGCAGTGCATCCGGTTCCGGATCGGCTACGACGGCATTGATGATGGAATCCACGAAGCATAAAGACGAAGCCTGGGAATTCATGAAGTGGTGGACTTCCGAAGAGATGCAAGTCCGTTACGGCTCCGAAGTGGAGAGTCTTCTGGGCGTCGGTTCAAGATGGAACAGCGCCAACCTCGAAGCGGTCAAAGGAATGTCATGGAGCCGGGAACAGCTAACGGCCATCACGGATCAATGGAAGTGGCTGAAGGAGCAGCCGGTCGTATTGGGCGGTTATTATACGGCGCGTCACTTGACTAATGCCTGGAACAAAGCGGTTCTGCTCGGTAAGAATGAGCGGATTGCGCTTGAAGATGCTGTCAAAGAGATCAATAAGGAACTGGTCCGCAAACAAGATGAGTTTAACGTTACTCATTCCGGTAAGCAGAATAGTGCAGGGTCGAAAGATCAAACCGCGGAAGGAGAACAACGGCCATGATAGCTTACCGATTCAAAAATCTGATGAAGGAAGTGTGGAGATGGCGGGTGTCGTACCTGCTTCTCTCCCCGTTCTTCATTTTATTCGCCTTGTTTATCGTCATTCCAACCGTTACATCGACAGCGCTTAGCTTCACGTACTATAACATCCTGCAGCCGCCGCATTGGGTAGGCTGGCAAAATTTCAAAACGCTTCTGGTCGATGACGAAATATTCATCACCTCATTGATGAACACCTTGTATTTTGCGTTAATCACGGGACCGGTCGGTTACGTGCTTGCCTTCTTGTTTGCATGGCTGATCCATCAAATCCCGAAGCGCTTCCGCACGTTCTATACGACGATTTTCTATGTACCGTCGTTGACGAGCGGAGTCGCGATGGCCGTCGTATGGCTCGTATTGTTCGCTAATGACAGCTATGGTTATTTGAACAGCTTCCTGATCCAAGCAGGGGTCATCGATGAACCGATCCAGTGGCTTCAGAACATTAAGTATATTATGCCGGTTATCATTATTATTTCTCTCTGGATGAGCTTAGGGACGGGCTTTCTCGCCTTCCTGGCCGGATTCGAGACCATCAACACGGAATTATATGATGCAGGAAAAGTCGATGGAATAAGGTCCAGATTCCAGGAATTATGGTACATCACAATTCCTGCAATGAAACCTCAGATGCTATTCGGGGCCATCCTCTCCGTCGTCGGCTCGTTCAAGGTGGGCGAGATCAGCAAGGCGGTTGCCGGATTTCCGAGTCCGCTCTATGCCGGCCATACGGTGGTGCTTCACTTGCAGGACTATGCCGTACTCCGGTACGAGATGGGCTATGCCGCTGCAATCTCTGTCGTGCTTTTTATCTTGATCTACGGAATTGGAAAACTGTGCTTTGCGGTTTTCTCTTCGAAAGGAGAGTAGCGGATGCTCAAGAAAAGGTTCAAATTCAAGAAAGATTACAGCCTCTTCTTCATTATATTGTTCCTGTCCGGGCTGGGGCTGTTCATGATGCTTCCGCTTGTCTTCTTGGTAAGCACGGCGTTTAAGCCATCGGAGGAGCTGTTCATTTATCCACCGCGTTTCTTTGTGGAGAATCCGACGCTGCAGAACTTTAAAGACTTGTTTCTCGCGATGGCGGGGGATCAGATTCCGCTCTCGCGGTACTTCTTCAACAGTCTGCTCGTCAGCGGAATTACGGTATTCTTCACCGTATTGCTTGGTTCTCTGGCGTGCTACCCGTTATCCAAGCATAAATTTCCCGGCAAAGACCAAATTTTCGGCTTGATCATCGTTTCTCTCATGTTCGCGCCGGAGGTCGTTGAAATTCCCAGGTATTTGGTCGTCTCGTACCTGGGCTTAATGGACACCTACAGTGCGTTAATCCTGCCTTCGCTGGCATTCCCGATCGGATTGTTTCTCATGAAGCAGTTCATGGACCAGGTTCCCGACGAAATCTTCGAAGCAGGGCGGATTGACGGTGCGAGCGAGTGGACCATGATGTGGCGTCTTGCGCTGCCGCTCATTCGTCCGGCTTGGGCGACCGTTGTCATCCTCGCGTTCACGGCTGTCTGGAATGACGCGGGTTCTTCGGCATTGTTCACGCAGTCGGAAGAGATGAAGACGCTTCCATATTATTTGTCCACCGTCAACGGTCAAGGCGTAGCGAGGGCAGGCGCCAATGCAGCGGCGACCTTTATACTGACCGTACCGACCGTGCTTATCTTTATCTTGTTTCAGCGTCAAGTGTTGTCGACGATGGCCCACTCGGGCATCAAATCCTAGGCTTACGCTTACGAAGTAAGTTTTGCTCGATTTCGCTTCTTCGTAGCGATGAGCGCCCAAAACTTTTAGGAGGGCGGAATATGCATCAGCTGATTCGAAAAATCGCGTTTTCGTCCATCGTCGCCATAATTGCCGCTGCAGTGATCCTGCCGGCTGCGGCGCTGGCCAAGACACCATATCCGAACTACTATATCAGCCCGGACAATTTCTACTTGAAGGTGCCGGCACCTTATGTTCCGGATGGGTTCATCTCGCTCGACGATCAGCCCGAGGGGGGCTTGAAGAAAGCGCAGGATATTTTCATCGATCATAATAATCATCTATACATTGCGGATACCGAGAACAAGCGAGTCGTCAAGATGGATAACAACGGGAAAGTGCTGAAGCTATTCGGCGTTTCGGAGAATGCATCCGATCCTGGCGTTCTATCCTCGCCAAGGGGCGTGTTCGTCGATGAAGAAGGCATGGTCTTCGTTGCCGACACCGGCAAGGAACGTATCGTGCAGTACGACGAAGACGGCAAGTATATCAAAGAATTTGGTAAGCCTGATTCTGTCCTGCTGGGCGCCGATTTCAAATACCAGCCGACCAAGATCGTCGTCGATTCCCGCAAATACTTCTACGTGGTCAACCAAGGCGACCAGAAGGGATTGATGATGCTGGACTCGGAAGGCGGGTTCCGCGGTTACTTTGGCGGAAACCGGGTCGAGGCTACCTTCGCGACGACGCTGATCCGGCTCTTGTACAACAAGGAGCAGCGGGCAGGGTCATACGTGAAGCTTCCCTACTCGTTTAACAATGTCTCGATCTCGCCTGATGGTTATGTCTATGCTTCGACAACCGGTCTCAGCAGCAATCAGATTCGCAAGCTGAACGCCGTGGGCGGGGATGTGTATCCGGCGGCGGGTTACAATTTCAAAGACCGGTCGTTCAACTACGACAGCCTGCAGCAGAATTTCACGGACGTTACGGTAGATGCCGATGGAAACATGACGATTATCGATAAATCGTATGGCCGGATGTATCAATACGATGTTTCGGGCCGTATGCTCTACGCGTTCGGAAGCAACGGAATCGGCAAGGGGCTGTTCGGCGTCGTATCCTCGTTAAGCGTAGATAGCAATGGTTATTTATATGCGCTGGATGAGCTTCGCGGCGGCATACATAAGTTTCGGCCGACGGAATTTACCAAGCTGGTTCATAAGGCGAACAGCTTCTACAATGAAGGGAAATACGAGGAATCGTTCGGGCCTTGGGAAGAAGTGCGCAAACGCAACAATTTCTACGAGCTTGCCCTTGTCGCCATGGGACAGACCAATTTGCGTCAGGAAGAATATGCGCAAGCGATGGATTATTTCAAGAATGCCTACGATAAAGCCGGTTACTCGGATGCATTCTACGAATTCAGGCGTCTCTATGTGAAGGAGAACTTTGATTTCATCGCGACTACCGTTGTCGTTGTACTTGTCGCAATCTTCATTCTATTCCGATTCCGCAGCAGAATGAAGTGGCGGCTAACCGATAGAACCAAGCAGCTCGCGGTATTGCGAGCGTGGCTTGCAGTTTGGAGGTTCATTAAGCTTGCGTTCCGGGTCATGACCAAGCCGTTCCTTGGATTCGAAGAACTCCGATACGAGGATAAAGGCCGCTGGAAGCATGCGTTCATCCTGATCGGGCTCTATGTCGGCGCCAATATCCTGAACATATTTATCGTGAGCTATCTGTACGAATCCATTCCGATTCAATTTGTCGACTGGCAGCAGGTGATTCTGTTCCCATTCTTGTATTGGGTGATATTCAGTACGGTGAACTACATGCTGACTACGATTATGGGCGGGGAAGGCCGATGGCGGGATGTATTTATTGCAACGGCATATGTGTTCACGCCATATATCTTCTTCTCGGTGCCGCTTACGCTGCTGACTCATATTTTGACGTTCAAGGAAGCCAGATTCTATGATTTATTCAGCTTGGTGCTGGTGATCTGGATGGTCTTCCTGTTCTATGTCAACGTAAGAGAAACGCACAGCTATGAAACCGGGCAGGCCATCGGCATTACGCTGCTTACCGGTATCGGCAGTGTAATTCTAGTCGGTCTTTATCTGGTGCTGTATGGCCTGGGGCTGAACGTTATTGATTTTGTAGAACAAGTTGCGAGGGAGGCGTTCTTCGTTGGCTCATAAATGGATAACTCCCAAGCGTATCGGGAATCTCATCAAGATCATCGTCGCCCTGATTCTGATCGGCTGGTTTATATGGTGGATCAAGCCGACAGGGGAGCTTGATTTGGATTTTTCCGCCGGTAAAAAAAACTCGTATACTCCAGCTGCAAAATCCGATGGAGGCGAGCTGCCTCTAACCGGCGGCATGAAAGTAATAGCGGATGACGGCAAGCTGGAATTGTCCGCCGATTTGGAAAAGCAGCTGTTCGCGATCCGCGACAAGCAAGCCGACGTCGTGTGGACCAGCAGCCCGGATGTGACCGGCGATACGAAAATTAACGAGATTACCGGCACTATGGTCGCTTCGCCGTTCATCTTCTCCTATACGAATAATCAGAAGGAAGCGGTAACTTCCAGTGTGCTGAAGGAAAAAGCGGCATGGAAAGCGTACGCCATTCCTGGCGGTATACAGATCAAGTACGATATCAAAAGCTTGAAAATCGCCTTTACGGCGGAATTCGTCCTGGAGAACGGAGGGTTCTACGTCAAGCTGCCGGTTGAGGAAATCGTAGAGAAGGATAATAACAAGCTTGTCTCGATTCAACCGCTGCCCAATTTCGGCGCCGCCAGACAAGGCGACGACGGCTACATCATCGTACCGGACGGAACGGGAGCGCTGACGTATTTCAACAAATCGCATACCCAGAACGATAAACGCGGGTATTCCCAGTGGATCTATGGCGTGGATCCTACGTTCGACCCGAATTACGGACCTAACAACAATGAACAAGTTCTGCTTCCGATTGTAGGGATGGTCAAGAAGGATGGCGGTTACCTGCAAACATTGGAGAAGGGCGCGGAAGATGCCAAAGTGTTCGCGCTTCCTCCAGGGGCATCGAATCTGGAATACTACCGGGGCGGATTTGAATTGTATATCCGCAAGAATTATGTCACGCGGTTCGGAGAGGTCGGCGCCTCATTCAACCGTTACGAGAAATCGGCGATTATGACCGATCGTTCCGTACGATATGATTTTGTTTCCGGTCCGAATGTGACCTACACGGAATTAGCGGATTACGTCAGTGAACGTTTCATGCCGATTATGCCGAAGAACAAAGCGTCCAATCCTCCGCTGATCCAAATCTTTCACGGGGTGGAGAGCAGGGGAGACAGCTACTCCAAACGGCTGGAGACGATGACCACCTTCGATGAGGCGCGTATGATCCTCGAGAAGCTGCAGAGTGAAGGCATGAACAGTCTGATTGCAGAGCTGAAAGGATGGTACCGGAACGGCTATTACGGCAACCTTCCTAAGCGGTTCCCGGTAGAAGGCGATTTCGGCGGCGAGAAGGGACTGCGGGAATTGATCAGCTGGACCAAGGAGAAGGGCATCGAAACGTCACTCGAGGATAACCTGATCGAAGTGTTCCGCGGAGAGAAGGTTGTAAGCTTGCGAACCGATACGGTACGCAAGCCGGATAGCGAGCAGTATGTTATGCGGCCTGAAGGACCGACGGGGTGGTATCGCTGGAGTACGCAGCGGCACTGGCTCAATCCGTATGTCATCGATCAGGACTACTTCCAAGACGATCTTGATAAGCTGAAGGATATGGGGGTGACCGGCGTCAATTATCGCCAGCTTGGCGAGAAGCTCAATAGCGACTACAATTCGCACGGGCCGCTGCGACGCGGAGAAACGAGAGAGTTCTTCGAACGCTGGATCGGGAAGGCCAAGGAACAGCTCGGAAGTGCGGGTGTTTATTATGGGAATGCTTTCGCAGCCAAAGCGGCGGATCGGGTACTCGATATCCCGCTTAGCACGTCCAATGATTATATGCTGGATGTGCAGATTCCACTGCTGCAAATCATCTACCACGGCAAGCGTCCGTACTATTCGAAAGCGATTAACCGGAGCGATGACCCCACGCTCGAGCTGCTGAAGACCATTGAGTATGGCGCGATACCATCCTTTGAATTAACGTTCCGGGAGACGACCCAGCTCAGGTACACGGACTATGACCTCTTGTTTAGCTCCAAGTATACGGATTGGCTTCCCACGATAAAAAAAGCGTATGCGGCGTGGGAGGAAGCGATTGCTCCAATGGAAGGATTGGCAATCACCAATCATAAGATGATCGCAAATGGTGTTTACCGCACGACATATAGTGACGGCACTGAAGTGTGGACGAATTACAATGAACAGACATTCAACGGCGATGGCATGACGGTGAAGCCGCTGGATTACGCGGTTCGCAAGGGCGGAGGTGCCAAATGAGCAAGCGGAAAGGATACAGCCTGGAGCGACGCAAAGTAACGGAAGGCTATTTATTCGTTTCGGTATGGGTCATCGGATTCCTCGCGTTCACGTTGTATCCGTTGTACATGAGCTTGAAGATCAGTATGACGACTGCCAAAATCAGCGATCTTCTGAGCGGCGAGTTCGTAGGCTTATCGCATTACAAAAGAGTATTGACGGACGCGAGCTTCAGTCAGGTTTTCGTGGATCAAATATTGAAATCTCTCATGGATGCCCCGATCATCTCGATCTTCGCGCTGATCGCGGCGGTATTGCTTAACGGAGATATTGTGGGAAAGCGCTATTTCCGCGCGGTCTTCTTCGCTCCGGTGATCATCAGCGGCTTGATGATTCGAATCTTGAACTCGCAGGGGGCTGCGGACTTCTCGATTTTCCAAGAGCTTGGCTCAAGCGCGCTGCTCATCGCCGACTTTATCGGAGAGGATACCTTCGCCCGAATGGGAACCCTGCTCTGGCGAAGCAGCGTAGAGATTCTGATCTTTCTTGCCGGACTCCAGTCGATTCCGCGTTCGCTATATGAAGCGGCGCAAATGGACGGAGCAACGCCGTGGGAATCCTTCTGGAAAATTACATTGCCGACGATCTCGCCGATCGTGCTGCTATCGATTATTTATGCAACGATCGATTCGTTCACGGAACCGGATAATCAGATCATGGGATACATCCGTGACGCCAGCATTGCCAAGATGGATTTCTCCTATGGCGCTGCACTAAGCTGGCTTTACTTCCTGGTTATTCTGCTCATCATCTTAGTCATCTTCTACGTGGGAAGGAGGGTTACTGTCAATGAAGGAACTAAGCATTAAACTCTCTGAAACCACGGGAAAGCTGCAAGAAAACAACGTCGGCAAGCGCTATACGCAGAAAGGCAAGAATCTCGCGCTTAAGATCTTCTCGTATATCGTCCTTGTCGAACTGGGATTCATATTCCTGCTGCCGCTCTTATTTATGGTCAGTACATCGACCAAGTCGTTGTCCGATCTGCTTGATTCCAGCGTCGTCTGGCTGCCGAACGGTGTATATTGGGATAATTTCGTCGTTGCTTACAATAATCTTAATTTTGCGGTTACGCTCAAGAACAGCTTTATGATGGCGATCCTTCCGATGATCGGGCAAGTGCTTTCCTGCGCGATTGCAGGCTACGGCTTGGGGCGCTATCAGTTCCGCGGATCGAAGCTGATCTTTGCTCTTGTGCTGCTGTGTTTGATCATTCCGCCGCAAACGATCATTATTTCGCTTTATTCATTATTTTCGGAGCTGGAATGGATCAACACCTATCTGCCGTTCGTCGTGCCGGCATTCTTCGGCCAAGGATTACGCGGAGCGTTGTTCATGCTCATCTTCACGCAATTTTTCAAGGGACTTCCCAAAGAGCTGGACGAAGCGGCCCGCATTGACGGAGCCGGAGCGATGCGCGTATTTATGACCGTTATGCTGCCTCTGGCCAAACCGGCGATGTTCGTCGTCGCGATGTTCTCGCTCGTATGGAATTGGAATGACAACTACATGGCATCCTTCTTCGTGAATACGCCGGAGATGCGACCGCTTGCGACACAGCTGGATAGTATGAACGGTACGTTCAACATGGGGGGCGGCGTTGAGAACGGGCTTAATGAAGCCGTCATGATGGCAGGCTGTATTCTCGTCGTCTTGCCGCTGTTCATTGTCTACATTCTAGGTCAGCGTTACTTAGTTGAAGGAGTCGAGCGTACAGGGCTGGCTGGAGATTAATTCTACTACAATTAAAAAGATCCGAATCGCCCAGCAGGCGATTCGGATCGATCCTAACGAATGCGACCCAGCTCGCCCGGGGGTCCCGGCCTGTTGCCCCAGCTTCTTCGTCTCGGATGCAGCAGGGCCTGTCCCGTTTAATTCCGAGGACACGGTCGAAATGCTCATCTTGGCCTCATTCGCGATATCTTTTATCGTCGCCATATTCTTAAGCTCGTTGGCGTAAAATATATAGAGAAATTCGAAATCGATCGGCCGCTTTAGTTATAACATGAATGAAAAGGCAATATAACCCTTACAAACTAGAACAAGGAAAATAAAAACGTTTTATATTGATGAATACGGATAATTATGGTAGTATTAGGTGTATAGGTCTGATATTTTTCTTAAATCATAAAATGCAAAGGCTTACATAATACTCGAAGGCCAAAACTATGAAGGGTGGTGGTTTTCGACCAGAGTCGGAGAGGCAATATGCAAAAACGTTTTAATTAGAATTAAGACTGTTTTTACGTATTCATATCATCGAGGAGGGGTAGTACTATGCAAACCATTACTAGAAAAAGTTTATTGATTGCACTTATCGCTATCATTGCTTTCACGCTTGCAGCATGCAGCTCAGGCAACAATGGTAATAAGGGCAACACGACGACACCGCCGGCAAACGATGGGAACAAAACAAATGAACAGAAAGAGCCTGAAGCTGAACCTCCTGTTAAGAAAGATCCTGTAGAGCTGACTGTAGGTTCTTGGGCCAGCGAATCGGAACAGAAATCGGTTGAAGACTGGTTTGCCGCGTTCCAGAAGACTCATCCTCATGTAACCCTCAAATATATAGCCCTTGAAGGCGATCCGGGCGCAACGGCGCTAACGATGGCAGCTTCAGGGAATATGCCGGACGTTGTTTGGCTGGCGGACGGTCATGTCCGTTCGTTCTATGAACAGGGCGTCATCGCTCCGCTTAACGATGCATTCGACCGCATGGGCGTCGATCTGAATGACGTTAACCCGGCGATGATGAGCTATGGCGCAATCGACGGTAATTATTACTTCTCTCCTCGCGATCTTAGCCACATGGTGGTCTTCACCAATAAAACGCTGCTCGAACAAGAAGGTATTCCAATGCCGACGGATGGATGGACATGGGATCAATTCGTTGATATCATCAAACAGGTAACGAAGAAGAACGATGCAGGCGAAACGATGCAATACGGCGTTGATTTTAACTTCAACTGGCTGCCGAACTATATCGCATTTGCCCAAGCCGCGGGCGGCGATTACTTAAACCGTGAGACCATGAAGGTGCAATTCTCCGATCCTAAAGTCATTGAAGGGTTCAACATGTATGCGAATCTGATCAAGGAAGGCTACGCAATCAATCCATTCACACCTTCCCCGAACAACTTCGCCGAGGGTAAAGCCGCATTCTTCTTCCATGTACGACCAGGTGCGAACACCGTTAAAGATTGGGCTAAAGCGAAGAACTTCCAGTGGGATGTCGTTACTCTTCCTGTAACACCAATCAAATATGCAGTCGGTTCCGGGACTTCCGGCTATGCTGCTAACGCGAAATCGAAGCATCTGGAAGAAGCGACGGATTTCGTTGCTTCGCTGCTTACTCCCGAACCGCATAAAGCATTCGGTCTAGCCGGTAACGCTGTACCCGTCTTGAAATCGTTAGTGGGTGATCCGTACTGGAGAAATATTCCTGAGGCCGGCAAGAATGACGATGCCTATGTTGCGCATCCGGAGAACGATGTAGGCCGCGATACGGACGTCCTGCTGCCAGCTGCAGCAGGCTCGAAACTTACGAATCTGCTAGCAGATGCATTCATAAAGTATTTCAACGGGCAAGCTTCGCTTGAGGATGCATTGAAAGTCGTAGACGAACAAACCAATGCGCTAATCAAATAACAATCGCGTTACCAAACCCAATACTGCAAGATGGAAAAAAGGTTGAGCAGCACTATCGCTGCTCAACCTTTTCTTCTTGTTTTCCGCCCATAACCTTCTTGAGCAGGAATGGCGTGACCAATGTCGTGATGATGACGGCAATGACGAGTACGGTAAAGTACTTCTGTTCCAGAAGTCCGCTCTGCAGGCCGATTGTCGCGATGATTAAAGCAACCTCACCGCGCGAAACCATCCCCGAACCGATCCCGATTGCTGACCGCGTTGAGAATCCCGTTAAGCGGGCTCCGATCCCCGAACCGATCAGCTTCGTGAGAATCGCGACTAATGTGATGATTACAAGGAGCCATATTTGATCGCCGATGCCCACGAAGGATACGGAGAATCCGACGCTGACGAAGAAGATCGGAACGAATATGGTGTAGGCAATCGGCTCCAGCTTATGCTCGACTTCTTCCTTATAATTGGTTTGCGATATCGCAAGTCCAGCGGCAAAGGCTCCGATGATGCCGGCTACCCCGAATTGCTCCGCAACATAGGCAAGAAAGAAGCATACGATAAGGCCGGCGCTAATGACGGCTTCCGTTACGCGAAGCGGTGCCAGCCAGCGCATCACCCATTTGATGCCCTGCCAGATGAACAAGCCGACAAGAAGGAAGAACAGAAATTTCTTCCCGACGATCAGCGCCAGATTCACTTCCTGGCCGCCGAAGATGCTCATGACGAATGCGAGCAGAATGACGACCAGAATATCGTCGATAATCGCTGCGCCCAATATGGTCGTGCTCTCCCGGCTTTTTAACAAGCCGAGGTCTTTGAGAGACTGAACGGAGATGCTGACGGAAGTAGCCGATAACAGCAATCCGAGAAACACGGAATGCGACGTTTCCATTCCAACCGCGAGTCCGATCATATAGCCACCCAGGAACGGGAGTATAATCCCTCCGAGGGCAACCGCTAAGGAAGATTTGAACGAACGCTTCAGATCGTCCATATTCGTCTCAAGTCCTGCCATGAACATGAGCATCAGGACGCCGATTTCGCTTAGTTCATCAATTATTTCAGAATTGTTCACCCAACCGAGCAATGCAGGTCCGATGATGATGCCGATGAGCAGCTTACCGACAACGGCGGGCTGGCCGATTCGTACGCTTAAGTCACCCGCAAGCTTTGTGGCAAGGATAATAATTAAGATCGTTAAATAAAACATAACATTCCCCCTGTAGGCCGACGCGATTATTTTACCCAAAAAAGACAAAAAGGAGCCTGCGGTGTGCAGGCTCCTCCAATAAATCTTTATATTCTTTTATAAGTAATGCTTATATTATACCACGGCTACTGGATCGGGTAAAGGTTTTTTCTTCCCCGGAATACAGGTATTATTTTGCGTGAATAATGATGCTGAAGGAGGTGGTAGTTGTGAGAATGTTAATCAAGACGATATTAATGGCTGCCGTTATTGCACTCTTATCGCATCAGGGCGCCTATGCGGCGGATATACCTCCCAAAGCCCGTGCCAGTCTGCGAAGTTTGATCAAAGAGAGCCATGATCCCGTAGAGATATACTGGAATGAAACGACCAACACCCCTGCCATCTTGACAGGCGAGCTGTCGAGGCCATCAATGCACACGCCGGAGTGGATTGCCTATAAATATTTGAATAAAACGAAAGTGCTGTATGGTCTTCGGTTCCCTAATCGGGATATGAAGATCATGGGCGTAGACCGCAGCAATCCAGGCTTTGTTCAAGTCAAGCTCCAGCATATGCTGTTTCAGACGCCGGTTTGGGGTGACAGCATCACCATCGATATAGACGAAGATGGAGTGATTCGCCGCGTTCAAGGCCGGGTACATGCAGACATGGAGAAGAAGCTCTTCTATCGTCGGAAGCATGCTTCCATACCGATCAAGAAAGCGGCTGCTATAGCGAGAGATGCGCTTCGGCATGACCCTGATGCTGCCGGGCCGTTGTCGCTTCAGGCCTATTATCTCCCGACTCGTCCAGGAACTCCGCTTATTTATGCCGCAACCGTCCGAAATCGGCAAACAGGAGTGGAGACGAATCTGTTTATTCATGCCATTACCGGACATGTCATTAAGCCGCATTCGTAATCCAGCTCATCAAGCAAGCCCGCATGAATGGCGGGCTTGTCGTTTGTCTTTAGCTGTGCTCCGGCATGTTCATCGTACATAATCCAGTAGCCACGCCTCCCGCGGTGACCGTTAGCAACGACAGAATAAAGGTATCATCCGGCAGCAGAAGCGCACCTAGACTAACGACGATCCCGTCCATGATGAATATCATGAGACCGATATTAATCGGAACAAAGCGTGAAACATAATGCGCGAGCAGATCCAGGCCGCCGGTGCTGCAGTCGTATTTCAGCATGATGCCTAGTCCGAGGCCGATCAACGCTCCTCCCAGAATCGATCTCGTGATCGGCGTCCATTCAATATAATAGAGGAAATAGTACTGATACGGTTCGAGCAGATCAATCAAGTAACTGGAGAATAATAATCCAATGATACTCGCATATATCGTTTTATGGTGGTGACGCCATATAAGAATGAAGATCGGTATGCTCATCAGAAGCATGACGAGCCCAACTTTTATTTTGAACAAATAATTCAGTATGAGCGCGATGCCAATCAAGCCGCCGTCCAATACTTTTAATGGCATTAAGAAAAAGTTGATGGCTATGGCGATGAAGAAGCTGCCGCTGATGATAGCCGCAATTTTGGGTAGCGAGAGCATAACGACCTACCTGCCTCCTGTATGGGCTGTCCTATATATATGCTTGTTCGACGGACATTCATGACGAGTATGAATTGATTATTTCATCGGTATTGGAGGAGGGGCCGAAGCGGCAATCAGCTGCGCGGGTCAGCGGTTCGCTTACAATTGCCAGATTAATTGGTTATAATGTAGGTGGCATCTTACACATAGAGAGGGAATGCAGATGAGCGTACAACAACCATTCGAACAATTGAAACAAATGCGTGACGATATTACACGTCTTATGCTGAAGTACAAATTTGCTCTGGATGAGATGGAGACAAAGATCGAGATCTTAAAAGAGGAGTTTAAATCCCTTCACGATTACTGCCCGATTGAGCATACCAATACGAGATTAAAAACGCCTGAGAGTATCATCAAGAAGCTCCTTCGCAAAGGCGGCGTAATCGCGATCGATTCGATCGAGGAATATGTCAAGGATATCGCAGGGCTTCGGATAACATGCTCCTTCATCTCGGATATTTACCGGGTCAGCGAAATACTGCAGAAGCAAAGCGACCTGAAGATCCTCCAGGTCAAGGATTATATCAAGAATCCGAAGTCGAATGGCTACAAAAGCTTGCATTTATTGCTGGAAGTGCCCGTATTTCTGTCCGACCGGGTCGAGAATGTCTGTGTCGAGATTCAAATCCGGACGATCGCCATGGATTTCTGGGCAAGCCTGGAGCATAAGATTTTCTACAAGTACAATCGATCCGTCCCGCAGCGCCTGCTGGAAGAAATCAAGGGTGCGGCAGATACCGCGAATGCGCTCGATCATCAGATGGAACGTTTGATGCATGAGGTTCAAACGATCAAAGATTCGCATCACGAGGATTTCGAGAGAGAGCAGCTCAGAAGCATTACGATTAACAATCAGAGCTTCAAGCTTCCGGACGCCTTGCTCGAAATACTCGGCAAGTAAGCCTAACTTATAGAATGGAACCGAATCCATGCGCGTTATCCAGGCGGTACGGGGTCTTGTCGATAAATTGTCTTCTATCGTTTGCATGAAGCGACAAACACCGCAGATCGGATCTGGTAGCATAGTGTTTATCTCACTGAAAAAAGGGAGCTGACGCTACATGCAGCGCGTAATGGATCAAGTGTTTGAGAATGAAACGATTGTTTTTGACGGCTTTCATTTTATCGGCTGCTCGTTTATTAATTGTATACTCATTATTACTTCGGGTACCTTCGATTTCGATCGATGCACGTATAGAGGAACGACTTTCTATGTTGATCCTAAGCTGTCGATCTTTGATGTGAAGCAGTCCTTGTACGAGGATGCGGACCTGCATGCGTTGGAAGACGGGATCGCGCTCGATGTCGTCGCAATTGAACGATGAACGGAAGGGTATACAGAATTAAAGGGTTTCGACTATTCATATCGAATACATAGGCAGGACGCCTTCTGTGGTGTTCCGCCTTTTTGCATCATATAAACAAGTATAAGTTTTCGTGATACTCGGCTTGTACTTCTAAGGAAGAACTCAGTTCGCAATGGCGTTAGCTTTAATACAGCGACTGCCGCTTCTTCTTGTATTCGAGATTCGACGGATGAAGGGAGAGATTCATAATGAAATATCGCAGACTTGGCAAAACAGAGCTGCGCGTTTCCGTTATCGGGGTTGGTACCTGGCAGTTCGGAGGCGAGTGGGGCATGCAGTTTACGCAGGAGGAAGCGGACGCGATATTGGACCGGGCATCCGAGCTCGGTATCAATCTGATCGATACGGCAGAGTGTTATGGCGACCATTTGTCGGAGAAGTTTATCGGCAGCTATCTGTCGCGGCGCAACCGGGAAGACTGGGTGGTCGCAACGAAATTCGGCCATCACTTTCACGAACGCTTCACGAGAACCGACGATTACAAGCCGGATAGCGTCGTCCAGCAGCTGGATGCGTCGTTAAAAGCGCTTCAGACCGAATATATCGACTTATATCAATTTCATTCCGGGCCGGATGCGGCTTTCGATAATGATGACTTATGGACGATACTCGATAAGCAGATTCAAGCCGGGAAAATTCGTCATCTGGGCACATCCATCGGGAGCAACGGCAATATTCATCAGACGAACGCATCGACGGAAGTGGGATCGCAAGCGATACAAGTCGTCTATAACCGCTTGGACCGGGTACCCGAAGAGGAAGTGTTCGCTTCCTGCGAGCGGCAGGATCTGGGCGTTCTCGCCCGCGTACCGTTAGCCAGCGGCTACCTGAGCGGGAAGTACAAGCCCGGTGCGGTCTTCGACGCAACCGATGTCCGGCATCGCCACGAGAAGGAGAGCACGGAGCGCAAGCTAAGAGAGGTGCAGCGCATTCAGCAGGAAGAAGTGCCGGCTGGCGTAGACATGGCCTCGTGGGCGCTGGCTTGGTGCTTGAAGCATCCGGCGGTTACGGCCGTTATTCCCGGCTGCAAAAATCCGGATCAGGTGACGGCAAACGCTGCAGCCGCAGAACTGACAGAGGACGATCATCCGCAAACCTGGAATCGATAAGAACGGCTAGTTATCTCGTACTAACCCGCTCGCTAGAGCGGGTTTTCGCTGCGCCAATAACTTTTCTAATAAGTGATCGCGAACGTCAATCAGGCTGCCTACACAGATTGGCATAGGTTCGGTCTGGTATGGTTTGGTTTGGCGGAAGGAGGTATGGTAATGGAATATAAATGGCTGGAATGGGCAAAACAAATTCAATCCATCGCCCAAATCGGGCTCACGTATACGAAAGATCCGTATGACGCCGAACGTTATGAAGCGCTTAGAGAGCTAAGCATCGATATCGCATCGAACTATACCTTGATGGACAAGCATCAAGTGGGGCTTGTGTTTGCGAGCGAGAGCGGATACGCGACACCCAAGGTTGATATTCGCGGCGTTATTTTTCAAGATGACAAAATCCTTCTGGTACGCGAGAAAATTGACGGCGCTTGGGCACTTCCGGGAGGCTGGGCCGATATCGGCTATTCGCCCTCTGAAGTTGCCGTGAAAGAGATTATGGAGGAATCCGGATTCGAAGCTGCGCCTGTCCGGCTTCTGGCGGTTCTGGACAAGAAGAAGCACGGCCATCCGCCTGAGCTGTACCACGTCTACAAAATTTTTATCGAATGCCGAATCATTGGCGGTTCTGCCAAGGAAGGGCTTGAGACGAGCGAAGTCGGTTTTTTTGGCGAAAACGAGCTGCCGGAGCTGTCGCAAGAAAGAAATACGTTGAAACAGCTTCGGACGATGTTCGAATTTCTGCATGATCCAAGCAAGGAAGTTATACTGGACTGACCAACGTGATGGGCGCCTGATCCCCCGACTCGCTTTTCAGGGTATTCCCCGACTTACAACGGCCGCTTGCTTCGCTACAATAGAAGAAGAGAAATGGGCGTGGCGTGTCACGAAGGGACGGGTACAAATGAGCATGA
This sequence comes from Paenibacillus spongiae, assembly GCF_024734895.1. NCBI lineage: Bacteria > Bacillati > Bacillota > Bacilli > Caryophanales > Paenibacillaceae > Paenibacillus > Paenibacillus spongiae. The sequence continues at coordinate 4,196,134 of NZ_CP091430.1, read as the reverse complement.
CACTTGCAGAATATCGAACCCGGGCGGAACTGTTGGAACAATTTCGTATCGAGACCGGAAGTCAATTTGCCGCATTAGCCGAAGCTTTCAATCTTCAAGGGACGATGAAGTGGACGGTTATAAGCGGTAACCGCAATGATCGGGTCGGCAAGATGACCATTAAGGCCGGGATCGGCTTGGCAGGCATGGTGCGACGTTTGGGCATCATGTGTCATTCGCGGCGCGGCAAGGACAGCGGGATGAATTCCGCACCGGATTGTCCTGTAATGTTGGCGGAGCAGCTGCAGGAAGCCGTTGCTTTCCCGGTCGCAGGATCAGACGCTTCGACAGCCGTCGCCCGCGTCTTGCTAATGGGCAGGCGTACGGGTGCGGACTATGCGCCTTCCGATATCGAGACAGGCTTGCGTTATGCAAGCGCATTCTCATCCTGGTTGAATGCGGACTTCCCATCAGGCGACAACAATTGATATAATAATGGGAATAACGTTCAATGAACCGGGGTGTAGCACATTGATTCAAATTATTATTGTCGATGATCACGCTGTGGTCCGTTCCGGATTGCGGCTCCTCTTAAGCGAGAAAGTGGATATGACAGTCGTAGGAGAGGCCTCGGAGGGTGACGAAGCGATACGGCTCGCCACTTCTCTAAGGCCTCATGTTGTTTTAATGGACCTTAGCATGCCGCACGGGAAGGATGGGCTGACCGCGGCGAAGGAGCTCCATCAACTTCTGCCGGATACGGCCGTCCTTATCTTAACGATGCATGACGATGACGAATATCTGTTCCGGGCGATACAAGCCGGGGCATCCGGTTATGTGCTGAAGAGTGCGCCTCATGAGGAGCTGGTATCCGCGATCCGGACGGTGGCGGAAGGGAATGCTTACCTCTATCCGACAGCAACGAAGCGGCTCATGAGTGAATACATGGAGCGTCTTCAGGGGGGTTACAGCCCGGATCATTACGAGACGCTCACTGCCCGGGAGAAGGAAATTTTGTCGCTGACAGCCAAGGGCTATGCGAACAAGGAAATCGCCGAACAGCTGTTCATCAGCGTGAAGACGGTCGAAACGCATAAGAGCAATGTAATGGAGAAGCTTGGGCTGCGCACCAGGCCGGACTTGATCAAATACGCGGTGAAAAAGGGGCTGTTGAATTATGAATAATTCATGGGACCGCACCGAATCCGAATTAATCGGCCCGCATGTCAAAGGGCTGCTTACACGACTGGAAGAACAAATCGGAGATAACGATTTCCGCCAAGATCTGAAGGATTCCTTGAAGCAGCTGGCAGACGTGAAATATGCGCTTGATGAATCCTCCATTGTGGCCGTTACGGACCGCAAGGGCAGGATCATCTACGTGAACGATAAATTTTGCCAGATATCCATGTACAATCGCGAGGAATTGATCGGGAAGGATCATCGCATTATTAATTCCGGCTACCACGGCAAGGAATTTATGAAGGGTCTGTGGACGACGATTATTTCCGGTAACGTGTGGACGGGAGATATAAAGAACCGGGCGAAGGACGGAAGCAATTATTGGGTTCATACGACGATTGTTCCCTTTCTGGACGAGGCTGGACAGCCCTATCAGTTTCTGGCGATCCGCAACGAGGTTACGAGACTGAAGAAGGTCGAGGAGGACCTGCAGCATATGGTTGCGCAGGTGATGCGCATTCAAGAGGAGGAACGCCGCAGGTTCTCGCGCGAGCTTCATGACGGGATCGGACAAAGCCTCTTCTCGCTGCTGATCCAGATGGATCGTATTACTTCCGCCAAGGACGCGAATACGGAGCAGCTTGGGCAGGTGAGGAACCATATCGTTGCCATCATGGAGGAAGTGCGGGGTTTGGCCTGGCAGATGCGGCCATCGGTATTGGATGATCTCGGGGTTGTTCCGGCGCTTCGTTCTTACATCGATAACTTCAGCACTCATTATGGCATACAGGTGGCGCTGAGCTGCAATCTGCGCAATCGGCTGCAGCCGCAGGCCGAGACGGCTATCTACCGTATTATTCAAGAAGCGCTGACGAATATCGCCAAGTATGCGGACGTCTCCGACGCGGAGGTGTCAATCGTCGAATCGGAGACCGAGGTGGTGACGCGAATTGCCGATCGCGGTAACGGCTTCGATACGACGGTTAGGAGCAGCGGAGTCGGATTATTCAGCATGGAAGAGCGGGCAAGAGTGGTAGGCGGACGATTCGAGCTTGTCTCCGCACCCGATGAGGGGACGGTTATCACCTTCACAATAATGAAACAGCGGGTGTGATTCATTTCACTGCAGGCTCATCCGTTCATCGCTTACAGTATTCTCATAGGTTTGCGGACTAAACTTAAGGGGGACGGTAACGATGATGAAGATTGAAGCTGAGCTTGAACCGCTCGATTCCGCGCGAACAAGCGCATTCCTGCTGCTCGTCATTCAATTGAAGTCGGATCATGACCGCTTGAAGAAAAAGGTTGACGCATTATACGAGCTGAGCGTGAGTACTTCCGCAGCAGCTGCGGGGGCGGGCATGTTCCAATTGCTGGACCAGCTCCGAACCGACTCGTCCAAATTGTTAGATGAGCTCGACCGTCATGCGAAGTGGGAGGATCAAGAGCTGTTTCCGATTGTCATGAACTACTTCAATAAGAAGATCGAGCCTACGATAATGCCATCCATCTGGGTGCTGGAGAAGGATCATGAGCTCGCGCTGCAGTTCTTCGATTCGTTCCTGGAGCTCAGCGGCTCCATGCTTAGCAGGCTGAAGCGGGGGGCGGAACGTTACGATATCCAGATGGCGGGGCAGCTGAAGCAGGCAACGGACCATTTGACGCAAGGCTGTTTAATCTTGAAGGGCCACTTCCATATGGAAGAGGAGCTGCTCTTTCCGCTCATGAGTGAAATTTTAACGGATATCGATTATTTATTTTCTTGACGGTATGGAACCAAGAACACGGCCAGCTTATGCGAACGGATGTGACGCAGGCTGGCTTTCTCATAGATATGTTGCAGCTTTGTGACGAAAATCATAGCCCGTCCCCGTCCGGCTGGCTTACCATAGGATCAGAAAGGCAGGAATAAGCCGCGATTCGTTCATGGCGAATAGCTGCTTGGAAGGGAGCGATGCCTTTGCTGTCCGGTGTAATATTGGCAGGCGGGGATAACCGAGGGATGGAAGGGAAGAACCGGGCGCTGCTTAAACTCGGTTCGAAGACGTTTCTTGAACGACAGCTGAACGAAATGCGAAAGTGCTGCAACGACTTGATTATCGTCACGAACGATCCTTTTCCGCTGATGCGGTCGGTCGATCGCGGAGTACGGATTATTACAGATTATTATCCTGGCAAAGGTGCCTTAAGCGGCATGCACGCCGGCCTGTCGCTTGCTAAGAATACGCATACCTGGGTCGTCGGGTGTCATATGCCCTACATATCGGCTACGGCTGCTCAGCTCATGCTGACATCGATGAAGGAGGACTGCGATGCCGCCATCCCAAGAGTTGCGCATTGTCTCACACCGTTCCATGGCATCTATGAGAAGCGCTGCTCGGAGATCATCGGCGGATTGTTGGATTCCGGATATGAAACAATGACATCGCTGTTAAATGAGCTGCAGTGGTGCGAGATGGAGGAGTCGTTGTTCCAGGGCAGACCGATCGACAGCCGGTTCGTTACTGAGGTTCATACCTATGTGGATTATGAACGGGTGACGATGGAATTTGATGCAGCGAATTTGCATGCTCAGACAGAGAGAGAAGAAAGCTTATGGAGTACGTCGGGTTAGACGGAAGATCAGCATAGGGGTGGCTTTGCTGTGCAATAGGGGAGTAGGTAGGGGATTTTTCAGTGTAGTCCCCGATATCATTCCCCGCCTCCGCACGTTATGATAGAAGCAATCAGATCGTACGGAAGCGGGGAATGTTCGGATGGAAACATTGATGAATAAGATGGAAGGAATCGTTCCTGTCCTGTCAGAAGATAGCTATGAGAAGCTGAAAAGCATTATGTATACGCGAAACATGGAGAAAGGCTCGTATTTGTTCCGTGAAAGCGATGCTGCCGATAAGCTGTTCTTTATCATTCAGGGACGGGTTCGGACAACGAAAACCTCCGATAGCGGGAGAGTTTTCACGATGTATCTGCACCAGCAGGGGGATCTGGTCGGACAGATGGATCCCTTCCAAGACTCGGTACATAATTTCAGTGCCGAAGTGACCGAGAATAGCAGGATCGGCGTAATTCAGCGCAAGGATCTCGAGGTTCTGCTGTGGCAGCATTCCGATCTGGCGCTTGAATTTATGAAGTGGATGGGGCTTATGCACCGGATGACACAGACCAAATTCCGTGACCTGATGATGTTCGGCAAGACCGGGGCGCTTTGTTCGCTTCTCATACGGCTTGGCAATTCGTATGGAACGGAGAAGGACGGCCGCATCCATATCGGGCTGAAGATGAACAATACCGAGATGGCGGATATGATCGGCGCAACGCGCGAAAGCGTCAATCGCATGCTGGGCGATTTGAAGAAGGATCAAGTCATTGAAAATAATGACGGTTACGTGATTATTAATGATATTAACTATTTGCGAGACATTTGTCACTGCGAGAATTGTCCGAAGGCAATATGCAGGATGTAGCATCTCATGACTGAAAGCGGACCCTGAACCTTGCGCCAAACATGGCGGAGATTCAGGGTCTTTTTGCACATTAATATTTAGCTGCATTAAATAAAATGCGTTAACTTTGCTTTCTACGCGAAGGAGAAGTTTTTTGTGCCCCGAGATGCAACAATAGCTTCGATGCTGTCGTCTCTTGTACCAAAGGCGGTGCAATCATGAAAAGATGGATATGGTCACTATTGCTGTTGGTTGTCGTGTTACCATCTTCTGCCTCCGCACTAGACTGCGCGAAGAGGGATGCTTCGTTCGAAGAGGAGTATGCCGTCTATGACGGCGTTATTCTTGCCGCTGTGGAGAAAGTGGAGGAAGACGGTCCGGTCAACCGGCTACATGTGAACGTGCTAGAAAGCTATAAGGGGGTCGAGGTGGATCGCATTACCGTGAATGAGGACGCCACATGGGGCTCGGTGTCGGGACCGAGTCAGCCGGGCGGCGAATATCTGTTTTTTCTGAAGAAAAAAGAATCAGAATGGACTGTTCCGCTGTGTTCTCCCACCGTATTCGCAGTCGATGTATCGGCGGATAAGCAGGCTTTTCTAGATCCGAATAAGATGACGTTAAAGCCAGCTGCCGAAACACCGGAGCCTTCTAATTACACGCTCCAAATACTATGGAGCATAAGTGGTGCTTGTATCGGAATTGCGGCCGTGATCGTCTGGATGCGTCGAAGGAAAGAACGCTGAAACGAAGCCTCAGTCCAGCTCATTGCGGTTCCAGATGTCGTCGAGGTCCGGGAGCAGCACGACGCTTTCTTGTTCATTGGGATCCGTACGCGCGATGATTGCCGTACATGGCTCCGAATCGTTCGGATTATAGGGCAAATGGGGGGTGCCGGCCGGTATAAAGACGAAATCGCCGGCTTCGACCTCCATATGCTGGTTCAGATTTTCGCCATACCACATGGCCGATTTCCCATGCAGCACGTAGATGGCGGTTTCGTGATTTTCGTGCATATGTGCCTTCGCCCGGCTTCCGGGAGGAATCGTCAGCAGAAGCATACAGATTCCTTCGGAACCGACCGTTTCCTTGGATATTGCCTCACCGTAATCCAACCCTTGCTTCCCCCGATAACTCCTCGCAGACCGGACAACTCTGCACGTGCGCGGCTTACTCATTGTGACTGCACCTCCGGAAATAATGGAATCATTACCACATGATATGAATTTACGCATGGAAAAGAACGCTTCCAAAAACAAGAATATGGCTTGCCGATTGCGGGCGGACGTTAAGCTCTTACAAAGGTATAAATGGATTGTATCCGTGCCCGTTCATGGAATCTTCATAGGTGAACCATCACCTCTATGGTAATAAATAGTAAAATATAGGGGGATCTATGAACAATTCTGATTCATGTGTCATTGCTATTGTAGAATGGATATGTCTATCGAGGCGGTGAGCTGATGTTTCATTGGTTCAAGAAGAAAACCAAGCATCAACGCGATATCCAGAACATTCAACATAACGATACGACTGCCGTGAATAAACCTGTTTCAAATCTGGATATTTTGAGCGATGAGCCGGCCGTAAGTCCCGTACAATTCTGGAACTCCGGAGGTTCGGCACAAGATTGGATCGGGGAGATGTATAACGAACAGCTGAAGAAAGGCGCATTCGACCATCTACCGGGCAAGGGAGCGCCTATGGATGTATCTTCCTCCGATGTCATGAGCGGTATACTTAAGCATAATAACGTACTGCCCGATTGGCTGACGCTGCAGCATGAAATCAGGGATCAGCTGCGCACCCTAATCCGTTCTTCCGACAAGGACGCGAGTAAGATCGCTATAGCGCTGAATGATTTGAATAAAAAAATCATGAAGTACAATAATATGGTGCCTAGCCCAGTACTGCAGAAACGAAAAGTTTCTACGGAAAACATGGAGCAGCAGCTTCAACTCTGGCTCTAGAGCCAGTCTTCAAACCGAGTATAGCCTGCCACCAAGTCAAGTGAGCTTTCAACGGCTAATCCATGCAATCGTTGCGATTCATGCCGTACACATTAAAGCTTATAACCGCGAACCATCCTAAAACAGCCGCGCAATCCAAGTTGTATCGTGCAGCGGACCAACAGTATGTAAACCGTGCATAATAGTTCGTGATTCGATCGAACATAGAGGAACTATCTCGTTGGGGTAAACACCGGAGAGAAAGTCCCTTTATGTTTTTTGTCGAGGAAACGCTCAATTTAGGTGAAAATTCATACTTCGTTCATATCATCCCCCTCATAATGGAATTAACGGGATCGATGTTTCGTCTCGTCGAATCTAATTACGAAAGCGAGGGAGGAGAATGAGCAAGCAAGTGAACAAGGGACGTATCCTGGCAGCGATCGTCTTCATGATGCTGTTAGCTGGATGCGCTTCCAATTCAACGAATTCAACCGATTCACCGGACATCAAGGGGGACAATGAAGCAGAGGCAAGTGACAGGGACATGGAAGGCTCGGTAAAAGTTTTGTACGAATGGCCGCAGGACGAGGCGCTATATGCGCGTATTGTGGAAAGCTTCAACAAGGATTATCCGAACATCAAGCTGGAGTTTATCCGATCGCAAGGAGGGGATTACCTCAACGTGCTGGTAGCCTCGGGAGAGGCGCCGGATATCGTGACATCGAGTCCGAATACGCCCAATTGGATCGCCAATGGGCTGATTAAGGAATTAAGCCCTTATATCGAAGCGGACCCGGAGATGGATAAAGATCTGTTCTATGAGCCCGCTTACTCGCGGCATGCCACCGCAGACGGCAAGATATGGGGGCTTCCTTGGCAGGTAGACCCGAATTTCGTCCTCGTCTATAACCAGGCGATATTAGAGCAATATGGCATAACGGAGATTCCACAGATGAACAGCTTGGCCGAATTCGGAGCCTTCCTGGAGAAATTCTGGATTGTAGAGAACGGCGAGCAGGTGATGACGACGATCCTCCCGCACGAAACCTTCGGGCCCTTGAATACGTTACAGACGTATGCTTATCTCAACGGCGCCACGAATGAAACCTTCTATGACCCGGCTTCAAAGAAAGTGAATTTCAACGACCCGATAATTGTGAAAGCGCTTGAATTTCTGGTGGAATTCAAGCGGACCCATATCGACGACCAGAGGATGGCCAAGTTGAATGCTTCCCTGCCCGAAGGCTCCAGCCGGATATTGAGCGATAAGGCCGCCGTCGATATCGCGATAACCGGATGGGTGGAGGATTGGGTCACGCAAAATCCGAATCTTACGTTCCTGTCGATGCCGGCAGAATCCTTATGGCTTGGCGGTTCCGGATTGAACATGGTGGCAAGCAAGCAGGAAAATAAAGCCGCTTGGATCGTCATGAAATGGTTAACCGCCACCAATGAAGGGGCGGCTGCCTTAACCAACTCCAATTTTGTGTCCGGTAAAGTCGTTAATCCGGTAATGGAAGAGAAGGTTGCGAAGGATCCGGTGTGGCAAGTGACGCATGATATTCTGACGAATGCGAAGCGCAGCCACCTGGAATCCTGGGTGCCTGTCGATTTCTCCAAGGAATTCTATGAGAAGTGGCAGGAGGTCTTCTATACGGGCAAATTAGAGCCGAAAGCCTTTCTGGATCACATGACCAAATATATTCAAGCGCTGATAGACGAAATGAAATAACCCGTATTTCATGACAGGATAGAGAAAGATAGACGCATCGGACTGCACCAATGGTGCCGCCCGGTGCGTTTTTCCGTTGAATAAGGGAGCGGCCAACAAGTGCCAGCTGTTTCTGCTCCATGATTGCGATATTTGATAATTTTGAGCATATTGCCTGTTGAGACGTTTGGTATAATGGGAAATAACAAGATATGGAATAAGAGATTGAATACCGCAACCGCAAAAGTAAGGAGGTAAGCCGCTGTGATTCAGCCGTTAAGAGGTACATACGAGGATGGGAATGAAGCTGAAGCAGGCAGCTGCCCGGAGAGTTATCGACCCAGCCGGGTACCTGGCGCATTCAAATTGCTTCGGGGAATGCCGCAAGATGACAAGATGGAGGCGGGAACGATGAATGATGGACCGGGAACGATTACTGTTGTTGAACGGCCTGAGATGAACGCAATCGTATTGAAGACGATCCGGAATGGCCGTGATGTACGGGAAGCATGGAGAGAAATCGAACAGGTCATGACGGATCATCCGGATCGGCTTCATAAGGACCAGGGACTTGTCTTTATACCGGAATGGCAGTGGACGACGAGTATCGAGACGCTATGGGTAGGCGTGGAGGTGGCGTCATTGGAGCATATTCCGCAGGGGTTCGAGACGATGTCGATTCCAGCCCGGAAGTTTGCCAGAACGACGGTGCGGGGGGATCGAACCCGGATGGACCATACGTACGATGCCTTATGGAAGTGGTTTGATACGGAAGGATATAAACGGGATATGACGGAAAGCTCATATGGTTATGAGCTCAATCGGCTGTCGCCTGTCAATCCGTTTCATATTCCTGCGGATAAGATTAACGACTTTGATTTCGATATCTATGCACCGATTCTATCGAATTAAACCTGTACTCTAGCTGCCTCGGCAGCTTTTTTATATTTATATGAGCAAATGATAGGAAATTACTTTACAATAGTTAGAACAGCAAACTACAAATCCGAGTATGAGAGAAGGCATGCAGGTATGGAATGCAGCGGTCACGAACGACAGGAGATTATCATTGCAGCTGAACGGTTTGCCAGGCAGGAGCTCGAGCATGACACGACCGGTCATGATTGGTGGCATATCAAGCGCGTTGTGAAACTTGCTGAGCGGATTGCCGCAGAGGAAGGGGCCGACACCTCTATATGCATCCTTGCAGCATTGCTGCATGATATTGCGGATGAGAAGCTTAACGAATCCAAGGAAGCGGGCCTCCGGAAGGTACGCGATTGGCTGGCTGAACAGCCGCTTGGGGAAGAAGCAGCAGCGCATATTATGGAGATAATCTCGACGATGTCCTTCAATGGCGGATCGAATCCGCCCATGCGCACGCTGGAGGGCAAAGTCGTACAGGATGCCGATCGGCTCGATGCGATCGGAGCCATCGCGATTGCGCGAACCTTTCTATATGCGGGTTGGAAGGGCGATCCCATTCATGACCCCCGACTGCAGCCGCGCGAATCGATGACGACGGAACAATATCGACAGGGGAAGAGTACGGCCATCAACCATTTTCATGAGAAGCTGTTGAAGCTGAAAGACCGGATCAATACTGCATCCGCCCGACGTATTGCGGAGGAGCGCCATCGATATATGGAGCAGTATGTGGACCGCTTTTACCGGGAATGGGAAGGGGATCTTTGAATGGCATGAGACTTCCTCGTATAACCCCAAACCCGGCCCGACCGGTTACGCTTGTCGCCATAGTAACCGCGCTTACCATATTCGGAGACGCCATGCTCTACGTGGTGCTTCCCATCTACTGGAAAGAAGTGGGACTTACAGCCCTTTGGCAGGTGGGAGTGCTTCTATCGATCAACCGGTTTGTCCGGCTCCCATTGAATCCATTCATAGGTTGGTTATATAACAAAATGTCGCTGCGAACGGGACTTATCGCTGCCGTTCTCATGGGTGCTTTCACCACTGTGGGCTACGGCGTATGGAAGGGGTTCGCCGCGTGGCTCGTTCTTCGTTCCTTATGGGGCATCGCTTGGTCATTGATGAGAATCGGCGGTTATTTGACGGTTATCAATTATTCGGATGATACGAACCGCGGGCGCTTGATGGGGAAGTATAACGGTATATGGCGCTTGGGCAGCATGGTCGGCGTATCATTCGGCGGTGTGCTTACGCCCGTATTCGGCATTGAATCGATGTCGGTTTTTTTTGGTCTATTGGCTCTAATCGGGATTCCGTTAGTGCTTGCATCGATATCTTCTAATGCCAAGAAGGACGGCCATACGCAGACATCATCCCGGAAGGACAGCAAAGCAATCTGGACGAAGCCGGTCGCGAAAATGGTCGTCTGCGGACTGTTCATTTCGCTCTTGCACGCCATATTCGGCTCAACGTTAAGCTTGGTCATCGATCTGAATTATTCGGATACGGTTCTCTTGTTTGGGATCCTAATAACCAGCACGGCATTGGGCGGCGTGCTGCAAGCGATCCGCTGTGCATGGGAGCCGTTCTTGGCCACATGGTTCGGACATCGCTCCGATGGACCAAGAGGCCGGCTGCCATTGTTCATCCTCTCCTTGGTTGGAGCCGCAGCGGGATATGCCCTAATGCCGTGGCATATTCCGATCTACGCTTGGATCGCGATCGTCCTGTTCGTCATGGTGACGATGACGATTACGTCCACGATTATGGATGCCATGGCGACAGACGTTGCAAGAAATTCATCCGTCATCGCGGTCATGACGGTCTATTCCGTCTCTACCGATCTGGGTGCCGCCATTGGGCCAACTCTGACCTTCTGGGTGATCGGCGCTCCATATGGGCTGCAATCGATCTTCATCGGCTGCGCGGCAGCTTTCCTGCTGATTGGCTTATGGTACCGTGGAGACGCACTGAAGCGCGCGCGAATCCATGATCAAACGATGCAAGCTTAAGCCTCGAATCATCGTTTATATAGAGAAAGGCTGCTCATTGTCATCTTGGATGACTCATGGGCAGCCTCTTTTGCCGTAGCCGGTTATCTTCTGCTGGAATACCCGTCCTGTTGGAGGAGAGCATGACTCTTTTCGATGTCCATCGTTTGCGAGCTGTGGGCAATAAGAAATTGAGCGGCGTAGTAGGTGGTCATGATGAGCACTCCTGAGTAAGCGATATCCGAGATGAACATGTTCCAGGACAAGATCGAGTCGGAAACCAAGAACAGCAGGCTGCCCATTATCGCCCATTTGTTCCCGGTCATGATTGCGGTCCAGCCCATTAAGGAAATTACAACGATATAGAGGAGAACCGGAGCGATCAGTGCTTCATTGCCGTCATGAATAAGTGCTTGCACAAGCTCCGCGCCCATATATACCGCGAACGCCGCAATTGGAATGATCGTCGCGAACCGAGCTTTAGAGAATCGCCACTTGGTTATGAAGGAGGTCAAATAGAAGATATGACCGATCAAGAATGCGGACAAGCCGATGACGAACCATTGCAAGAGGCCATCGCCCAGCATGCAGAAGAATAATCCGATCAGAGTCGTTGCATGATAGCGATTTCGATCCCGGGGCATTCGCAGATAAGCATAAAGTAGAATGAGCCACATCGGAATTAGCTTGAACAACAGCTTGACTGCATGCGGATCGGCGGGGATGAAGAAGATGTAGAGCACGCCCATGAACAGGATCAGTGCAGGCAGTCCGTATTTACTCAAAGTTATCGCTCCTTCGAATGGATAATCGTCTTGAACAATATTCGGCGGCTATATGCAGATTCCTTGGTGATGAGGGTAGAGGTGATGAAATAAATGTTTGTATAATTATACTTACGTATGTATAATAATGCATTATACGATGAAGGGATGATGTTGCGGTTATGCAGATTCAAGCCGATACGCCACAGCTGCTCGCAGATGCGAAGAATTCGATTTTATTCACGGCCGTCCGACCGGAATTGGTGATGGAACGCGGAGACGGAATAGTATTATGGGATACGGCGGGAAATCATTATTTGGACTTTATCGGGGGCTGGGCGGTTACCTGCTTGGGACACTCGCATCCGGTCATTCGTGAAGCGCTGGTACGCCAATCGTCTTCGCTTGTGAATGCGAGTCCGTCCTTCTATAACAAACCGATGATCGAGTTCGCCCGGCTCTTGACCGAAATCTCATGCTTCGATCGTGTATTCTTTGCCAGCAGCGGTGCTGAAGCCAATGAAGGGGCGATTAAGCTGGCACGGAAGCATGGGGCTGTAAACCTTGGCGGGGCCTATGAAATCATTACGACCGTGAACAGCTTTCACGGACGTACGCTTGCCACGATGTCGGCCACAGGGAAGAAACAATGGGAGAAGCTGTATGAGCCTAAGCTGCCGGGCTTCCGGCATGTCCCATTGAATGATATGGAAGCGATTCTTGCCGCCATCAATCCGAATACCTGTGCCATTATGCTGGAGTTGGTGCAGGGGGAGGGCGGTGTTCATGCCGTTGATGCGGAATATTTGCATGCGCTGCGTCAAATTTGCGACGCTCGCGGCATTATGCTCATCTTCGACGAGATCCAAACCGGAATTGGACGAACCGGGAAGCTGTTTGCCTATGAGCATTACGGCGTCCAAGCCGATGCCATGACGCTGGGCAAAGGAATTGGCGGCGGCTTCCCTTTGTCAGCATTATTGGTCAAGGAAGCGTTCAATCTATTCGAAGCCGGCGATCAAGGGGGGACCTATTCCGGTCAGCCGCTGGCCATGGCGGTTGGTCTTGCCGTTGTGAATGAAGTGATCAACCGGCAGCTCCCGTTGAATGCGGAAATTCAAGGCCAATATATGATGAAACGGCTGCAGAACGCAGCCTTGCAATACCCGATAACGAATATTCGGGGCAAAGGATTGCTTCTGGCATTCGACCTCGAGGATCGGACCGCTCATGAGGTTGTGGCAGCCTGTCTTGGCAATGGACTGCTCATTAATGCGCCGAACCCTTCGACGATCCGGCTTATGCCGCCTCTGATCGTGACTGAAGCAGACAGCGACCAGATGATGGAGCTACTGTGCCGTTCACTGGATCAAGTCGATACTTTTCGGAAATAGGTGGGGCTGTTTCCGGTTACTTTTCGAAATACGTTGCAAAAATAATTCTGTTCCTCATAGCCGACCATCTGGGAGATGAGATTGATTTTTAACGTGGTCGTTGCAAGCAGCTCTTTGGAACGCTCGACCCGCACGCGGGTCAAATAATCATTGAAGCTGCTCCCGGTGACCTGCTTGAACCGTCTGGAGAAATAGTTCGGATGAATGTAATAGGTGTCCGCGACCCATTGCAGGGAAAGCTCCTCCGCATAATGCCGGTTTACATGCTGGAGAACGGACTCAATAATCGCATCGGATGTCCGGTCTCCGAACCGGTCAACCGTTTCTTCGGATAGATGGCTTAACTGATCTTCGAGAATCGCCTGAACATCCGACCAATCCGACGCGAACTCCAAATCCGCAAGCGGAGCGGCAAGTGCGGCTATCGGCAGCTGTAAGCCGCTGTTGTATGCGTGCTTCCGGATGAGATGGATAACTTCCGTGTATAAATATTCAAAATACGCATAACGTTTATCCGTGTCGATGGCGGCCCGAACCAGCTGTTCGATCGCTGATAGGAATGTGTGGTGCTTGCCGTCTTCCAATAAGCCTAGAAGCATCTGTTTCGCCTGTTCGTTCAATAAAGGTCTGGGAGCAGCCGCTACCGCCGGTTGATCTGCTGCACAGAACAGCTTGCCGTCTCCATCCAGGAGACGGTTCTTTAACATTTTCATCGATTCCCTATACGAATGAGCCAGTTGTTCAAACGTTCCTATAACAGAACCGATACCAATGGACACCTTGATGTCAAGATGAGCCTGAATCCAATCCAACAGCAGCCGCAATTGATTCTTCACCGCTTGCATCGTTTCTTCCGCTTCAAATCCGATAAACAGGACGACCTCATCCGGGTTGTGGGCATGATTGAAGACGATGAGGTCCGCATCCTTATGCATACTTATCAGAAAACCATTCTGAATGACATTATGAACCGAGAAACGGGAGAGCGGGAGTTCCTTCTCAGCATGCTCCCGATGTTCGCGGCGGAGCGTTATTTTGGCTGCGGCCGCCGCATAGCAGCTGCGGCCGATGAAATGCTGCGGCAGCCGGTCCGTTGAAGGCTCCGTTTCGGTTAAGAAACGGGTTAGCATATGATCGGAAGCCTGCAGATTGCCGCGCAAATACAGCTGGCCAAGCTCCTCCAGATGCGTCCGATTATCGTCTGCGATCCGCTCCTCGCGCAATTCTTCGCACAGCTCCTGCAGCAGGCGATTCAACGCCTCGCCGTCTACGGGCTTGAGCAGATAGTCTTTCACGCTATGCTTCATCGCTTCGCGGACATAGTCGAATTCACCGTAACCGCTAATGATGACGAATTTAATGCGGGGATGGTCCTGCCGGGCTCTACGAATGAATTGCAGGCCGTCGATTCCGGGCATTCTCACATCGGTCAGCACAATATCCGGCTTGCAATTCTCAAGCTTCTGCAGCGCTTCGATGCCATCGCCAGCTTCACCTTCAAGCCGGAGAGTAGTCGTCCACTTGATTTTGCTGATTAGCCCCTGACGGAGCAATGGTTCGTCTTCAACGATCATGACCTTCATTAAGAGCGCCTCCTATCATTTGCTTCGGAATACGAAAGCTAATGCTGGTGCCTAAATCCGGTTTACTCTTGATTTGAATTTGCGCGTTGAATCCGTAATACATCTGAATCCGGCTCATCACGTTCGACAGTCCGATCATCGCCCTGGAGGACGTACGGCCCGGGAGGAGCACCGTCTTATCCGCAAGACGCTGCGTCAAGGCTTGAAGAGCCGCGGTATCCATGCCAACGCCGTTATCTTGAATGACGAATTCGATCAGGCGGTCATCGACATGCCGGATGCAAACCTGCACTTGCTTATATCCGATCTTCGATTCCAAGCCGCGAATAATCGCATTCTCGACAAGCGGCTGCAGCAGGAATTTCGGTATCGTCAGCTCGTGAATGCCATCCTCCACATGCATCTCATAATGGAATTGGTCCGCGAACCGTATGCGATATATGGACAAGTACTGATTGAGCTGCATCAATTCTTCCCGAATGGTGGCGAAGCTGCCGCCGTTGAGATTATATCGGAGCATATTGCCCAGCGACTGGCAGATATAGCCGATGCGAGGCTCGCCGTTAATTGCAGCGATGCTGTCGATCGTCCCCAGCGTATTGAACAAGAAGTGGGGGTTGATTTGAGTTTGAAGCGCCTTGATTTCGGCTTCCTTCTTGAGCAATTCGGTTTCATACACCTTCGTAATCAATGTCCGGATCTCGTAGGTCATCTTGTTAAAGCTGTGCTGAATCGTCGCCAGCTCATCGCTTCCCGTCACATTGATAACCGCGCGCAGATCGCCCATTTCGACCTGCTTCATTTTTTTATTCAACAGCTTGAGAGGGCGGGTGACGCTAGCGGATATAATCGAGGCCAGCAGCATGGCAATCAGAAAGCTGACCAGCGCGATGAACAGGACCGTCTTGCCGAACGTATTGACCTTCTGCATAATGCGATCCAGCGGTGCCCGTCCGAGAACGATCCACCCAGCGTCATTTAATTTGCGGTAGAAGCCGATGTATGCTTTGTTGTCCTCCTGGAAACGAAAGTTGATTGTCCCGCTGCGGCCGGCAGCCTGCTTATACCCTTGGAAAATCGGTTTATTCGCGATCGATTGTCCAATAAACGCGCTATCTTCCGCGAAGATTACGATGCCATTCGAATCGGTCATATAATACGTGCTGCCATCGGAATCGCTTAAGCCGGCCAAAGCATTGTTTAGAACGGTAGGGTTGATATCGATCTTGAGAACGCCGACGGGATACTGGGAGCTGGATGTGATCCGCTTAAGCTCTTGTACATAGCTGATCGTATTGACCGGCGTAAGCGAGCTTCTCGTGGTCGTGAGGGATACCGTCCACTCGGGAACGCCTTCCTTCTGATGGGCAAGCTTCCCGACACGATTCAATTCATCTTTCATAAGGGAACGCAATTCGGGTTTGTAATAATAAGTGCTGGAGTATTGCTCGCCATCCATTCGGGCAACTGTAATGGATGAGATAAGCGGATTTTGAATCAGCTGTCCTTCAAGCTTGTTGCGGTAATATTGCTGATCTTCGAAGCTGGGTGGACCGTCCAAAAACTTCTGCAGCGATATATCCATGAAGTAACCCAGACCGGTGTTTGCAACCGTCTTCAAGTGCAGGTTCAGCGTATTGACGGCTTGTTCGGTCAGCCGTTCAAGCCCTTGGAGCGTCGTCGTCTTCCATTCCTCACTCGTAATCCGGTAGTACGAATAACCCATTATCGTAGCTGTCAGGCTGATGACGATAAAGAAGGACAGAATCAATTTGCTGCGAAATCGCAAACGACACCTCCTCTACATAATGAGACACTCATCCTCATGAATCGTTATCGATACTGTATCACAAACCTAAAGGTTCAGGAATGCGCTTTCATAACATATTAAAATTTTGCTAATGAAAGGTTAGAATTTTATATAGAAAGCGCTATCGCAACTACTTATACTGACGTTGTGGCTGAATAAGATTCGGAAGCGAAAATCAAAAAACGAAGCTTATGCTTCCGAGGCAAGTTTTTCTCTCGCTCCTTCGGGAGCGAAAATCAAAAAACTTTTAGGAGGAATCAGTTTGAGAACATTATGGCTTGGTAAACGGGCTTATGCCGCTGCTGTTCTTGTGCTTGTATTGGTGATCTCGGCTTGCTCCGGTGGCGGGGGCAGCACGTCCTCCGAATCGAAAGGCGCCAACGCGCCTGTAACATCGGATAACAAGCCGGACGATGGAAACAAAGCGTCAGAGGGAAATGCCGCTGAAGGCAGCGGACCGGTTATCGAATTGACGGTGTGGGATGCGCCTAAGCCGGAGGATCCTCAGAAGGCGCTTACCGAAGAGCTGTTCAGCGAATTCGAGAAAGCGAATCCGAATATTAAAGTGACGCATGAGCTCATGCCGCAAGGGACGAACGACCGCGAAGTGTTCGTAACGGCGATGGCCGGCGGCAATGGACCGGATGCCTACAGTGCCGCGCATTTTCCCATCATTGGCGACTGGGTAGGTCAAGGGCTTGCGCTGGATCTAACGCCCTATTGGGAAAGTTATGCTGACAAAGATCAGTTTATCGAGTCCTCGCTTCAAGCGGGTACCATTGACGGGAAGGTTTACGGCTTACCCAACGATATGTATGTGACCGGTCTGTTATGGAACAAGAAGCTGTTCGAAGAGGCGGGCTTGGACCGCAACACGCCGCCGGCCAATTGGGACGAGGTCGTCAGCTTCGGCAAGAAGCTGACGAAGGAGGACAAGAAGCAGTATGCCTTGACACTGCTGGGCATGGAATGGGCGGATTGGTGGTTCGAGTACTATGTATGGCAGGCCGGCGGCGATTTGACGGAGCTCAATGCCGACGGTACGGTGAAGCTGACGTTTACGAGCGATGCAACCGTTAAGGCGCTTCAATATTACAAGGATTTGAAATGGACGCATAAGATTGTGCAAAACAACGTGCTCCAGAGCTACCAGGATAACATGAACGATCTCTTCCAGGGGCGCGCGGCCATGACGAACGGAGCGTCAGGCGGTTTCGGCGAATATGCGGCGAACGGTCTCGATTTGAACGATCTTGGCTTCGCGCCTTATCCGGTCGGCCCATCGGGCAAAGGCCCGTCTCAGATCGGCGGCGCATACTGGATTATCAATCCGAAGTCGTCGAAGGAGAAACAGGATGCGGCTTGGAAATACGTGACGTATATGATGTCCAAGGAAGTGCGTGAGAAGTATTACCAGTTCCAGATGGACAACGGCATATTCCCGAACCTGCTGTCCGTCCGCAAGGACGTCGACCCGGGGAAATATACGACCAATGTTCCGCAGGACCTGATTGACGGCGTCACGAAGGCTGCAGCCGATTCCCGGCTGGAATATTACCTGAAGGAACGGCTGACGCCATATGTCGTTAAGGCCGTCCAGCAAGCGTTGACGGATGAGAAGTCCGATGTCATGACGCTTCTGCAGAAAGCGCAGGAAGCGGCGCAGAAGGAAGTTGTCGATGCGTATAACGCGTCATTGAAGTAACTCGATGCAGGCGGAAGAAGATGAGGGTGCTTGGCGCTTCCTCCGCCTGCTATAACGAAGGGATGCGGATCGATGAAACCGGTTATGGAGCCGAAAATGCAGCCAAGGCCCGTAATATCCTGGAGAAGAAGGAGGATACCTTGGACGCCGATCCTCTTTCTGACGCCGGCTGTCATTGCTTTCTTGCTCTTTAAATATTACCCGCTGGTGCAGGCCGTCTACATGAGCTTCTTTGATTACAAAGTCATCGATCCACCGGGGAAGTTCGTAGGCTTTTCCAATTATAGCTATCTGTTGAATTCGACGGAGTTCTGGAATGCGCTGTGGAACACGATTGCATTCTTCTTTATCTATTTTATCCTGACCTTCTGGGTTCCGATCGTCCAAGCGATTCTGCTCAATGAAATTCGTTTCGCGAACAAGACGATCCGCGTGCTGTATTTGCTGCCCACAACCGTTCCGGCCGTAGCCGGATATCTGCTGTGGAAGTGGCTCTATAATCCGGACTACGGACTGCTTAATTACTTGCTGGAATTTATCGGCCTTGGTCCGTACGGCTGGCTGAACGATCCTGCAATGGCTAAATGGGCCATCGTCATGCCGGGTATATTCGGAGCCGGGATGAGCATGCTGATCTACTATTCCGCGCTTCAGGGCATTCCGAGCGAGAATATCGAAGCCGCCAAAATCGATGGAGCAGGACCGTGGAAGCGAATGGTTTCGATCGTATTCCCAAGTATGAAGTTCGTTATCGGCATTCAATTTATCGCGTTCATATCCGGCGTGTTCCTGACCTTCGATCCGATGTATATCATGACCGGCGGCGGGCCTGCGAATTCGACCCGGACGTTATCGATGCTCGTGTTCGACAGTTCCTTCAAGGAGTTTCGATTCGGCGTGGCAGGCGCGATATCATTCGTCATGTTCATTATTATAGCCGCCATCACGTATATACAAATTCGAGTATCCAGAACGGATTGACGCTAAGTACAGGGAAAGGAGCTGCCCAATGGCTGCTGGAAATCGCATACGGGAGAGGGGCGCCGCATCGGTCAAGATCGTCTCCTACTCCGTCGCGGCAATATTCATTGTGGTATCCGTCATTCCTCTGATCTGGATGATCGGATCTTCTATGAAGGACAACATTACAATTTATCAATTTCCGCCCAAATGGATACCCGAAACGCCGAAAGCGGTATCTGTCACGCTCAATTACGATGGAACAGAGCTTAGCAAGGCCGAGGAGTTCGAGCTGGATGCCATGAAGGCGATCTGGTTTACATGGAAGAAAATGCAGAATGACGCCATCGGATCACTCGCGGTTACCGGCGTCAAAGAGGGGGTCATCGTATATGAAGCTGACATGCCCTCCTATAAGTTTACGGCTGGACGGCCCGAAATCGTGCCGACTCAGCTGTTCAACGACACGTCGATGCGCAATAAGATCCCCATTATCCGTGAACGGGAACTAACGAAATTCGAATGGATGGATAACGGACCGAAGTATAGCGGAGAAACGTCGCTGTCCGGGCAGCTTCCGGAGCTGTCGGGCGCCGTGCAGAGCAAGTTCTCCGATTCTTCCCATATTGCCGGGCAAGTCATGTCCATTACCGAGAAGAAGGACTGGCGGAGATTATTCGATAATTATCTCGTATTGGCTCAATTTGCAGGCGGAAGCGAGGGTTCGTATGGATTTCCGCACTTCTTGATGAACAGCGTCATCGTGACATTCGCATCCATCATAAGCCACCTCATCATTGGCGGTATGGCCGGGTTCGCCCTGGCGCATCTGGTACGCGGACGTATCGGGAGCGGACTTACGCTGTTCTTCGTCGCAACGATCATGATTCCGGAAATTGCCATTCTGGTTCCGCTTTATTTGACGATGGATAAGCTTCATCTGGTCAACACGCTTTGGGGGATTATTTTGCCGCATACCGCATGGGGAATCGTAATATTTTTATTTAAAGGCTTTTTCGAGCAGCTTCCGGGCGAGCTGCTGCAGGCGGCTCGAATTGACGGCGCTTCGGAGTTCCGGATTTATTGGTGGCTGATCGTGCCGATGTCCGCCCCGATCTTCACCGTCGTTTCCGTCATGACCTTCATTGCCGTGTGGAACGAATTTCTGTGGCCGCTCGTTATTGCCCGTTCGCCGTCGGTTTGGACCTTCACGGTAGCGCTGAACGACTTCCAGAACCGGCAGAGCATGGGGGCCAATGTCGTCATGTCCAGCCTCGTTGTCGCCACGATACCGCTCATGATCATCATTATTACATGCCAGAAGCTGATCGAGAAGGGCGTCTCGTTCACCGGATTGAAAGGTTGAGCGTAAACGATAGCGGATCCTTATGGATCGGAAGATGGGAGTGAAGTGGAGAGGATGGACAATAAGGTAGCGCTTGTTACGGGGGCAGGAAGAGGGATCGGAAGAGGCATCGCGCTCGCATTCGCGCGAGCCGGATACGAGGTATGCGTCCATTATAACCAAAGTGCGGACATGGCTGAGGAGACGGTTCGGTTAATCAGAGATTCCGGTGGATCCGCAGAAGCGGTACAAGCGGATATATCGGGCATGGCGGGTATCGAATCCTTATTCCGACAGTTCTCCGCGCGCTTCAAGCGACTGGATGTTCATGTCAATAATTCCGGCATTACGCGTATGAAGCCTTTCCTGGAGACGACGCCAGAGCTGTACGACGAAGTGATGAACACCGATTTGAAGGGACTGTATTTCTGCTCGCAGCATGCCGCAAGGCTGATGGTCGGACAGGGCACGAAAGGGGCGATCATCAATATCAGCTCCAACCATGCTTCCGGCACGTGGTCCAATTCGACCGTATATGCGGCGGCCAAAGCAGCTGTCAACAAATTAACGATGAACATGGCGCTCGATCTGGCTGCCCATGGAATACGGGTGACGGGGATTGCTCCGGGCTATACGATGATCGAGAAGGTAGATCAAGTGAAGGCCAAGCCTTATATCGATTCCGTCTCGTCGCGGATTCCGCTCGGCAGGTTTGCGACGCCGATGGAGGTCGGAGAGGCGGCGGTATATCTTGCTTCCGACAGTGCCGGATATATAACTGGAACGACCTTGTATATGGATGGGGGCGCGCTGCTTCCGGTTTGGGCTGAACGATCTTGATACGTGATCACAATAGGAGGTCAATATCATGAAAATAACGGATTTAAAGCTGTTCCATGTTAAGCCGAGATGGTTGTTTCTGAAGATCGAAACCGATGAAGGCATAGCCGGATGGGGAGAGCCGATCGTCGAAGGCCGCGCATTGACGGTGGCGACAGCCGTTGAAGAGCTCAAACGTTACTTGATCGGCGAAGATCCGCTCCGGATCGAGCATCATTGGCAGGTCATGTACCGGGGGACGTTCTACCGCGGGGGTCCGGTATTGGTGAGCGCGCTCAGCGGCGTGGAACAAGCGATGTGGGACATCAAGGGGAAATATTACAACATGCCCGTATATGAAATGCTTGGCGGCCGATGCCGCGACAAGATTCGCATGTACAGCCACTGCGGAGGCGCAACCCCGGAGGAAATGGCGGCGAACGCCATACGCAAAGTCGATGCAGGATTTACGGCCATCAAGATCGGAGTCGATGCCCCGGTCAGGAATGTGGACACGCTCCGGTTCTTAGAGGGCCAGGTCGCCAAGCTTGCGGCTATTCGTGAAGCTGCAGGAAGTGAGCTTGATATCGCAATCGATTTTCACGGCCGCGTAAGTCCTGCCATGGCCATTCGGCTGGCTCAAGCTTACGAGCCGTATTATCCGATGTTCATCGAAGAGCCGTGCCTCCCGGATAACGTCGATACACTGGTTCGCATTGCCCAATCCACTTCAATTCCAATCGCGACCGGAGAGCGCTTGTTCACCAGATGGGGTTTTCGAGAAGCGCTGGAGAAACAGGCGGTTGCCATTGTTCAACCGGATCTGTGCCACGCCGGTGGAATCTTCGAAGCCAAGAAAATCGCTGCCATGGCGGAAGTGTACTATGCTTCTATCGCTCCGCATAATCCACTCGGTCCCATATCGCTCGCATCCTGCTTGCAGCTGGATGCGTGCACGCCGAATTTCTTAATCCAGGAGCATCCGTCTATGGCTGAACGATGGGATCTGGGTGAAGGCTATCTGAAGCGGCCTTTTGTCGTTGAGAACGGTTATATAGCACTGCCGGAAGGGCCTGGACTTGGCATTGAAATCAATGAAGAAGCTTTGATCGAACGGTCCTATGGCGGCGATTGGGATACGCCAAGGCTTTACGATGAGGATGGTGCGTTCGCAGAGTGGTGAATACGAGGGGCTGTCCTAGAGTCATCTTTGATGACCGCGGGCTGCCCCTTCTTCATGAGCTGCGCTGGCGATGATGTCGCTGACATCGCAGATATTTATCAAAATGATAGTATTCTTCTAGGATGATGATTCGCACACGGAAGGTGTGGGGGGGCCTTCTCTTTCGTTCGTTCGATGAAGATGGCGAAGTTGTATGAAGTACAACATTTCTCCCGTGATTCCAGCAGAAGGACCGAATTGTTGCACTTCATACAACAATATGGATGGCGTTGCCGCTCCACAGGTGAAATTATTGCATAATATGCAACAATATCATAAATTCACGATATTTAGTTGTATTTAATGCAAGATAAAGAATCTATAAGCCGAATTTGTAAGCGTCGTTTATCCAATTCAACAGTCCGCGCTAATTGTGGTTGGACAGCTAGTAGCATCGCTATTCTTAAGGCCATAGTAAAGATGAGCTTACCCCTCGTGCGCGCTCCGGGCACTGGACTGATATTGAGCAAGCAACACTCGCCTAAATGGTCGGTAATGAGAATCGGCCTTGCGTTCGCTTTAAATAGCTTCGGGGGCAGACTCTTCAAACAAAAGATATTTGAAGCTGATCGGCCGACGACTGCCATCATGCAGCGTCTTACCGGGCGCCGGGTGCTGCGGACGGTTGCCGTTATTAGCCCAGCAGAAGGAATCTCATCGGTTTATGTGGAATAACCATGTAAGGATCACTGTATTAATCTGACAAAAGGCTCCCCTATGGCAATAAGAGCACAGAAGGAGGATGATACGATGAACGAACGTTTGGACTGGATACAAGCTTGCAAGCTGGAGGATCTCCAGGAGAAAGGCGTTATCGTTGCCAAAGGTGCCATTGCCGTCTTCTATTATGAAGGCCGCGTCCATGCCGTCGACAACCGCTGTCCGCATCTTGGATTTCCGCTGCACAAGGGCAGCTTGTGCGAAGGGATATTAACGTGTCATTGGCATCATGCCAGGTTTGATATTTGCAGCGGCGGAACACTCGATCCGTGGGCGGATGATGTGCCGTCTCATGAAGTGATGGTGGACAATGAGACGGTGTGGGTTAATCCGAAGCCGAGTAACGGTGGAGGCGTTCAAAGCCTGATCGACCGATTGAAGGCCGGACTGGAACAGAACATCGGAATCGTTATAGCCAAGGCGGTTGTCGGTCTGATCGAGGCGGGTGTGCCGGAATCGGAAATTGCTCGAATCGGAATCTTATTTGGAACCCGTAACGGACCGGGCTGGCATTCGGGATTAACGATTCTGACGGCTATGGCGCGGGTTGTCCCGAAGCTGGACAAAGCAGGCAAGATACTCGCTCTCTATCAGGGGCTGGTGCATGTTGCCAGAAACAGCGCGGGCCGGGAAGCCCGCCATCTGTTGGGTGAATTGCCTTCTGTCGGCGTGCCGGCTGAACGGCTCGCCCAATGGTATCGCAATTGTATCGAGGTAAGGGACACCCAAGGCGCGGAGAAGGTGCTGCTAACAGCCGTTCATCAAGGCTCCAGTATGGAACAGCTCGCCAATATGATGCTTGTCGCTGCGACCGACCATTTTTATTTGGACGGCGGGCATGTTTTCGATTTTCATAATAAGGCGTTCGAAGCCGTTGAGCTTGTAGGGGAAGAGCACACGAAAGACGTGCTGGCATCCCTTGTTCCCATGATGGGCCGAGCGTCGAGAAGCGAGGAGCAGCATCAGTGGCAGTCTCCGATCAATTTGGTCAAGCCTATCGAGCAAGCATTGGAGGAATTGGCGAAGGGCTTGCCTCCGGAGCATACGGAGCCTGCCTCCGAGGAGGATGTTCTTCGGCAGCTGTTAAGTGATGAACCGCTTCAAACCATCTCTATGATGAAGAATTTGCTGCTAGGGGGCATGCCGCCCTCGCAATTGGCGCAGTTAATCGCATTGGCCGCAGCGGACCGCATCGTTCGTTTTCATGTCCAGAACGATTTCGGCGATTGGATTGCCGTATTGCATACGTTTACGTATGCTCATGCCGTACACCAAAGACTGGATCAATCGGCTGAACCATTGCTAAACCGCGCTCTCTTCCACGGTGCGATGCGGATCTATCTCGACCGGTTCTTGAATGTCCCGGCTGCCGCACGACCCAAGCAGCTGTCCGCAGCGCCATCCATGGATACGGAAGAGCTGCTTCCTTTGCTGGATCAGCGCCAACAGGTCGCCCCCGCTGCACAGTGGGTCTGCGAGTATGTAAATCGCGGCGGATCGGTAGATGTATTGTGGAATACACTCGGCCATATTTTGCTCAGGGAGGATGCAGACTTCCATACGTTTCAGTTGTATGAAGCGTCTGTTATGGAGTACGAGGAATGGAATTCGCGGGATGATGCATTCGCCGTAAGCGCGAAAGAAACGCTGCTGCTCGCTTGCACCCGTTATTTGGCTGCTCATGCTCCGACGGCAAGAGAGCTTCCTCACACAGCGCGTATCGCATGGAGGCTGCACCGGGGAGAACGGCTGTTTGAAGAATAAGCCATGCAAGGCGGATGTGACCACGCTTGGTTTAAAATAATTGTAAAATACCGGAAGGAGCATCATAATGACAGTAAATCAACTTCCAAGGAGCCGCCCTGAAGAGCAGGGCATCTCATCGCACGGAATTGCCGGATTTCTGGAGGCTGTACATGAGAAGGGGATCGAGCTTCATAGTTTTATGCTGGTAAGGAACGGCTATGTCGTATCTGAGGGGTGGTGGGCGCCATACGCAGCCCAGTTTCCTCATCTGCTGTTCTCACTTAGCAAGAGTTTTACGTCGACGGCTATCGGAATGGCGGTTGCCGAAGGGCGGATTGCTCTGACGGATCGCGTCATTTCCTACTTTCCAGAAGAATTGCCGGAGGACATCTCGGCTCACCTGGCCAATATGCAGGTCCGTCATCTGCTGATGATGGGCACAGGTCATGCTCAAGATCCGACTGACAAGGTGAGGACGAATCCAAACGGCAATTGGGCGGCAAACTTTCTTGCGGAACCCGTCGAGCATGAACCGGGCACCCATTTTGTGTATAACAGCGCGGCCACGTATATGCTGTCCGCGATACTGAGCAAAGTGACGGGACAGTCCTTGCTCGAATATTTGCAGCCGCGGCTTCTCGATCCCCTTGGCATCGAGGGTGCAACCTGGGAAAGCTGTCCGCAGGGCATAAACGTCGGCGGCTGGGGGTTAAGCGTCCGAACGGAGGATATTGCCAAGTTCGGGCTGTTGTACTTGAACAAAGGCATATGGAACGGGAAACGGCTACTTTCTCCCGAATGGGTAGAAGAAGCCACCTCCAAGCAGATATCGAATGGCGATGGGGGAGAAAGCGATTGGACGCAGGGCTACGGGTATCAGATCTGGCGCTGCAGACATGACAGTTATCGGGGGGATGGCGCATTCGGACAGTTCTGCATCGTCATGCCGGAGCAGGATGCCGTCATTGCGATAACCGGCGGAACGAATGAGCTTCAAGATGTAGTGAACCTTGTATGGGAGCATTTGCTGCCAGCTATGAAGCCGGACTCCCTGCCTATCGATGAGGCAGTCTGCCGTGAGCTGGATGAGCGTATTCAACAGCTATCGCTCTCGCCTGTCCTTCAATCGACGTCTTCTCAACGGGAGGAAGTTATAAACAACCTGACCTACTCACTGGACGAGAATCGGAATCAATTGAATTCGGTCTCGTTCCGATTTGAACCCTGTGAAGTGTCAGTATCGATTAGCGGGAACTCGGTTGAAGACGTGATTCGTGTTGGACGCGGTACATGGGTAGAGAACATGACCCGTTCCGCAAGGATAGCGGCATGCTTCAACTGGCTGGATCCGGATACATTGGAGTTAACGCTGCGATTTATCGAGCAGCCATTCAGCCAAATCACCCGCTGCAAATTCGAAGGGGCGAATCTGGTGCTGGAACAGAGCGTCAATGTCTCTTGGGGCCCGATCGAGTCCGTGCCGATTCACGGCAAGGCCGCTCAATTTCATTCCTGACGGCCGTCCGACATGACCGGATGCATATGGCAGATCCATAATACGGAGGTATATTACGTTCTGCGTTCTGCTAGTGTACATTGATCAATTCTAGTAAGGAGCGAGCTGCTGTATGGGGATGAAAAAATCGACAGCGTGGCTTAATGTGGAGCGATGACGAATTCGCGAAGGTTCCATGGTCCTTGGGAGATGGAGAAAATGTTGGAGACGCCTGCCGTTCAATGGGGGCCGGTCACGGAATATCCGAAGTATGTATTAAAGCAGCTGAATTATGAGAATGAGCCTTACGGCGGAAAAGCTACAAGGGTGTTCGCTTATTATGCGGTTCCACATCAAGCCGTTGAACCGCTGCCGGTCATGGTTCTGGTTCATGGCGGTGCAGGCAAAGCGTTTCCCGAATGGGCCGCTCAATGGGCGGAGCGGGGTTACGCGGCAATCGCAATGGATCTGTTCGGCAATGGACATGATGGCAATCGAATGCCGGATGGCGGTCCAGCCCAGACGGACGAGACCTTGTTTATGAATCTATCCGAGGACACGATAACTCAAATGTGGTCCTATCACGCGGTTGCCGCCGTTATCCGGGCTGTTTCGCTTGCGGCCTCGCTGCCAGAAACGGATGCAAGGCGAATCGGTTTAATGGGGATTTCCTGGGGCGGGTACATAACCGAGATCGTGTCGGGTCTTGACCCGCGTCCTGCGTATGCAATGTCCGCTTACGCGGCCGGATATTTCCAGCAAGGCTCTTGTTGGATGGATATCCTTTCCAGGATGGATGATAGTCAGCGGAGCTTGTGGAATCATACCTTTGATGTCAGCAGCTATATAGGACGGTCGTCGATGCCGATCCTATGGGCGACCTGGACGAACGACCCTTGCTTTTATTTGGAAAGCTGGTCCAGAACACATAAGGTAGCTCATGGTGAAGCAACGCTTCGGTTATTAAAGGACTGGGATCATAATTATGAAGTGCCATGGGGTACCCGTGAGTTCTTCCGATATGCCGATTCACATGCCAGAGGCGGGCCACCGCTGCCGACCGTGCTTCGAACGGGGGAAGCGCGAAACGCAGCATGGGCTGAATTCAAGCAGACGGATCGAATCAAGCAGGCCTACTTCCTGTATACAGCGGATGACGGCAGCGCCCCTTCTCGCGTATGGGAAACCTTGCCGGCGGATATCGATCCGGCATCATACCGCATTACATCAACAATCCCGGGCCATGCGAGAATGTACTGCTTCAATCTTATCGATGAAGAGGGGTACGTTGTCAGTTCAGAATTGCGAGAGGTGCGATCGGAGCCTATACTGGCTTCGGAAGATAATCAGTTGTAACACTTCGATAGAGGAGGGCTGAACGGTCAGCACCTCCTTTTTCTTATATCGGTTGAATGAATACTTATTTAAGAAACGATCTCGCAAGTACATCTAAACGGTACAGCAGGGTTGTATTCAGATCACAGGAAGCAGCCAAAACTGATGATACATGATTTTACATAAATAGGATTGACAACGCTTACTTTCCATAGTAACTTAAGTACAAAACGTGTTTGCAAAAACGTTTTTGATCTTCATGGAAGGGGGGAATGCGGCGATAGTTGCAAGCAGCAATTCTCAGTGACAATTGACGCAGTCATCAGAGTTACAATTCCACTAGGAGGATGTAATTGACGATGAACCGAACGAGAAGAATGAGAGGTTTAATTGGAGCAATTGTATTTGCAATGCTTTGCACTAGTGCACCTGCGGTCTACTCGGAAGCAAGTCCTGAGCCTGTGAATGCGATCGGTTACGAATTCAATGAAGATGGGAACTTGGAAGGTTGGGGGGAATTTCATAACGGGATTGAGGATTTGAGAGTGGAGGACGGCGCGCTTCAATTGAGAGCAACCGGCGAAGATCCCAATTGGTTTGCGCCGGCTTCTGTCGGTCTGCAGACGTCAGCCGAGCAGAAGATCACATTTCGGATGAAAGCGACGAAGGGCGATTCCGTAGCGATTTATTTCGATACGGACGTCTCACCCGGTTTAGCCCAGTTTAAACGAATCGTCGTTCCTATTCTTCCTGATGGGGAGTATCACGAATATAGCATCAACCCTTCTCTGAATTCATATTGGACAGGCGTCGTGCAAACATTGAGGATGGATCTCGAGCCTTCCGGGAGTTATCCTGCCGATGTTAGCGTCGATTATTTCCGTATCGGCGAGCGGGTTGATTTCGGTTACGAGTTTAACGGCCAGGCAGACGGATGGTCGGCGACGCAGGATCTAACTGACTTGCAGGCAGGCTCCTCCAGCATCGCCGGTGCGATAACCGGTCCTAATCCAGCCATTAGTTCCAGTCCAATTAACGAACAAGCCGATAAGCTGGGCGAAATCAAAATAAGAACACGAGTTGGCAGTGGAAATGCGGATTCGATGATTATTGCATTCACAACGAATGAATCTCCTGATTTTTCGGAGGAGAAGCAGCTTGTAGTGCCTCTTACAGCCGACGGCGCTTATCACGAATACGCCGTGTCCATATGGGAGCATCCTTCCTGGAATGGACAGATTGACCGGCTGCGTCTGAGTCTGCAAGGCGCCGCCCATGGTGAAGGGGCCGAATGGGAAGTCGATTACATTCGCTTTCAGAGCGTGGCTCTCCCTTCATTCGATTGGAATGTCGATGGCAATGCGCAGGGATGGCTGTTGAACGATCTTTCGTTGATTCAGGTGTCTGACGGCGTTCTTCGGACAAAGGTCAGTGGCGGAGATCCGTACTTCGGGAATGAAAGCTTGGAAGGCATCATTGGCGAACGGGATAAAACGCTAACGGTGCGAATGAGTGCGACAGCCGGCGATTATGTATCCATTTTCTTTGCGACGAACACAGCGCCAATGTATGCTGAAGTCCAACGGATCGATTTTCCGATCATCGCGGATGGGAACATGCACGACTATACGATTGACACCGGTGACCATCCGGAATGGAAAGGCAAGATCATTAAGCTGAGGATGGACTTGGAGGGCGGCGATCGAGCCCAGGCAGAATTCTCGCTGGACGAAGTTCGCTTTACATCCAGCCCGGCAAGTGCCAATCTGACGGTCAAGCGTTCTAAACCGGCGCTGCAGGCAGGGGAAGAAGCGGACATTACCTTCGATATTCGCAACACCGGCGGCAAAGCATTCTTTAATCCGCAAGCGGAGCTGACCGTAACGGAAGGGCTTGAGATTGTGAGCCCTGCGTCTATCGTGCCATTGGAGAAGCTGAGGCCCGGCGGTACGGCTTCCGTTACATGGAGGGTGAAAGGGATCGCGGAAAGTCCGGCTTCGGTCAGCGTCAAGCTGTCTGCCTCCGGTTATGACCAATCCAATTCGGCCGCACTTCCCGTTCTAAAGGCTGCTCCGGCTGCTCAGCAAGATGAACAGCCGAAGAAAGCTAACGCATTCATCGAGCAGGCAAGCGGAAATGCGGTATTGGAGAATGAACATACACGCATTGTTGCGCCCAAGTCGAGCTTCGGCTACGGTCAGTATCAAGTGTATGCCTGGGATGAATCTCAAGGCTGGAAGCTGATGGCAAGCGTTCAGCCGTTTGCGGCTGCCATCGTCAAGCTGGCGGATAACGGTGCCGAAACGGTCTCCTTCCATCCTAAGCAAGCTGCGGCCGATACAAGAGGCGGAACGGCCAGCCTTCGTTTTCAAGGGGATGTGATTGACTCCTCGGGCAGAAAGTGGACGTATGAATTTGATTTCATCCTTAATCGAGACGATCAGCAAGTGAAAACAAGTCAACGCGTGCGCGCAGACCGTGATGCCGAGCTGCTTAATCTTATCGGACCGGTCTTGACCGTAGGCGAAGGAAGCTTCGGGGCAGCGAAGGATGAAGCGTTGTTTCCTGGATTGGAATGGCTTGTAGGCGATGAAGTGTCGTCGAGTAAATTGGATGTCCACACGCCGGCCCATCTGCGTCTGGTTCCGCATCCTTACAAAATAACGGTACCGCTGATGGCGGTAAGGCAAGACGAACATATCGTAAGCTTAAGCTGGGATCCGAAACAAAAGTGGGATGGCGTTCATGATTTGCCGGCAGCCAAATTTGCTTCTCCCAACTGGGTCGAAAATCAGAATAATCATGTGATGGGACTCTCGGCGCTTAGCGTGGCCAATGGCGTTAAGGAGAATGAAGAGCTGGCACAGACCGCGTATCCGCTCATCGCGAATAAAACCATCACGCTGAAGGCGGATATCACGACTGCAGAAGCGGAATCCGTCTCGGAGGCCGTCTCCTTGTATGTGAAGGAAGAAGGGCTGCCTAACGTACCTCAGGTCAATTCGTTCGCGAAGCAGGTTGACCTTGGTTTGGACGCATACCTGCGCACATACTGGGATCCGGTTACGAAGGGATGGCTTCATGTCAACATTGAGTCGTGGGGGACGAATCAGTATCCTTCCGATATGACGAGCCTGATGCTTCTGGGCATGTCCGATCCGAGCCGGAAGGCGGATGTCGAGGCTGTAATCTCCCAGTCTCTCAGCGCTGTAACGGATAAGAATAAGCTCGGTGTTCCGGATTATCACATTGCGCAATCCCAAGCATCGTTCTACGTAGGTTATATGGATGAAGCATTAGCGGGACTGAAGAACAACATGCAAGGGTTAATCAACTCCCAGCATTCTTCAGGCGCGTGGCTGTACGGGAGCGAGGATGCCTATAATCCTCCGCTTGGCAGTAACGGCACGCCTCTTCTGGGACAAACAGCGCTCAACGCGAAGCTGTTGTTGAAATATGCGGCCATGACCGGGAATGAGCAGGCGAAGGAAGCCGGCCTCAAGGGGTTATCGGCTGTCGAAGCGATGGGGAACGTACCGCGCGCTAGCCAGCCGTGGGAAGTCCCGCTGCATACGCCGGATATTCTGGCGTCCGGCCACACGGTCGGCGCATATATACAGGCGTATAAGCTGACTGGCGACGAAGCGTATATCGACAAAGCGATTGAATGGGCGAAGACCGGCTTGCCGTTTGTGTACACATGGGGAGTAGAGGACCGACCGGTCATGGAATACGCTACGATACCTATTTTCGGCGCATCGGCGTATAACAATCCGTGGTTCGCCGTGCCCGTTCAATGGAACGGACTCGTCTACGCTTATGAGCTGCTGGAACTGGTTCCTTACGACAAATCCGGTCCGTGGAAGAAAGCAGCCGACGGTATTCTGGCCAGCGCGGAGCTCCAGCAAGCATCGGATTCCGATGAGCCTTGGAGAGGCGGATACCCGGACAACTGGAGGTTGATCACGAACAGCCGCTCGGATACGGTCATGCTGAACCCCGAAGAGATCGTGAAGACGATCTTTATGCAGCGGTATGTGGAAGGAAAAGGTCCGAAGCCGGATGTGCAATCCACGGTTATTCCGAGCTGCAATAATCCGAAGAAGCAAGATTGCACCAACGTTTATGTGACAACGCTTGCGAAGGTCAAGGAGCATTCCGCAAGCCACTCGCAGCAGAAGGTAGCTTTTGACCTTATCTATCCTGCCGGGGAAACATCGTATGTCCTGGTGGTCAACCGGGAGAAGCCGAAGAGCGTGTCCGTTAACGGCAGCCAGCTCGATTTGCAAGCCGATCTTAACTCTGCTGCTTCGGGATGGAAGTATTCCGAAGATACGGGCTATTTGATTCTCAAGCTTAAGCATGCGAAACAGGATAAAGTGAAGATCCAGTATTAATCCCGTTTATTTCGAGGCGAGCGGTACTTTCGGAAGAGGAAAAGTACCGCTCATCTCCCCCCCGAATCGGTTAGAATAAATTGTCTTGAAATACCAATATAAGTATTGACAGCGCTTGCATAATAAAGTATCTTAGTAACGAAAACACCTTTGTAAAAACGTTTTATACACCCTAGATCGCTAATAACTCGATGAGCAAGGAGAGTCAATAATGGCAGCAACCATCAAAGACGTGGCAAGAGAAGCGGGGGTCGCAGTTTGCACGGTATCCTTCGCGATGAATGGTTCTGCACATGTTGCGGAGGCAACGAAGAAGAGGATATTCGGAGCGGTTGAACGCTTAAATTACAGACCGAACCAATCCGCCCGCGGATTGGTAACGAAGAAGACGAATAATATCGGATTGGCTGTTGCAGAAACGGCTGACAGGCTGGAGAACGGCATTCTGTTAGAAGTCATCCAAGGCCTCGGCAGAGCGGCCAGCCACAAGAATTACGATTTGCTCCTATCGTTCCAGAAGCAGCATACGGATAAGCCGGATGAGCATTTGCTCGACGTTTACCGCAAACAGTCCGCGGACGGGTTGATCCTGATGGGAATGAAGATGAGCGAGAGGCCTTATAAGGATTTAATTACGAACCGTTTCCCTTTCGTGCTGCTTGGCAGGCCTTATAAAGATAATCTGTGTCACAGCGTCAATGCGGACAATGAACAAGGCGGATATATTGCTACGCAGTATTTATTAAAGAAAGGCCATCGGCGAATTGGGTTTATCACCCCTTGCTCTCTTGATTTCGATGCGGCGCTTGACCGTCTGAACGGATATAAGCGGGCTTTGACCGAATCCGGGATTGCGGTTGACGAGAAGCTGATCGCTTATGGGAGCTTCGAACCGGATAGCGGATACCAAGAAACGGAAACGCTGCTGAGCTTGAAGGATCGTCCTTCCGCAATCATAGCCGGCAGGGACATCATTGCTGCAAGAGTGAATGAGCGGGCGGCATCGCTTGGCTATCATGTACCTGATGATCTGGCTATTATCGGCTTTGACAATACAATGGTTTCGCAGCTGGCACGTCCGAGCATTACGTCCGTTGAGCTGCCGATGCTTACGATGGGGCTTGAAGCGGGGAAATTACTCATTAGTCTGATTGAAGGGGACATCGAATATGATGCCATTCAAAAAGTCAGCTTACCGTGCGGTATATTCGAAAGAGAATCAACTTAGACATACATAAGAACGAACAGCTTCTTCCTGGGAATAGACCGATGTGATTAGGGGGGGAAGCTGTTTTTTCTGGAACCTACAAAAACGTTTTTGTACTAGGAGGATCTCATGCTGACCGCTTCAAAAATTTATCCGGCTCTTGTGCCTTCTTGGATTTGGCACCCTAATCGAGCGAAGCAAAAACAAATCAGGCTGAATAAGCTGTTCAAACTAGAGAAGGATACCGAAGGGCTTGAGCTGTTCCTGGCATGCACAGGAGCTGCCGAGGCTGAGATAGACGGCAAGCGTGTCGGTATACTGGAAGATCATCCCAGGCACGGAACGATGTTCACGAAGCTGGAAGTGCCATTCAACCTAACGAAGGGCCAGCATACATTGAGCATCAGCGTTTCATGCAGCGAGCCGATGCCAGTCGTGCCGATCAGCATCCATTTGTTCGACCGTTCCGTAGGGTGCATTGCTTATTTGCAAGGTGACGGTCTATGGATTGTAACGGATCAAACCTGGAGCGCGGGCGATCAACCTGCGGAGGTTGTATGCAGGCTGGGCGAAGAGCCATATGGCGATCTCGACAACGGACCCGATTGGTTCGTAGCCGGAGGCTATGGCGATATGACGACAGAGCCCGTTACCCAGATAAACTTGCTGTCATCGAAGGGCATGAATATCGCTCTTACAGATTCATCCATCGAACTTACGGGGAAAGCGGAAACGGACTTCCGCTTTGAAGCCGAGCGCAGCGAACGCCACCTGTTCTATCATCTCTTGAAACAGAATGAGTGGAAGATCTTCCGTACCGCTCAGAACCAAACCGATCTGTCATCAACCCCTCAAGCTATCATCGATTTGACCGAAGAGCTGAACGTCCGCTTCCGGCTTCGAAATCGCGGCGATCAACCATTGTCATTGCTTATGAACGGAGCAGAATCGCTTCATGAGCTGGAGCATTACGACTCCTGCATTACGGAATACATACAGTTACCGGGATACGGCGAATTCGTCACGCTCCCGCAAGGCATGCGGTATGTTCAGGTCTTCGTGGGCGGAGCACCGGGACAGGACATTCGAATCGAGATCGATTGCGAAGCGGTAGGCGTGCCGCTTGCGCAGATCGGTTCGATCCAAACCAATCTGCCGGTTCTGGATCAGATCTTCGAAGTGTCCGCACATACGAACAAAGTATGTCACCAAGTGGGGCTGTGGGACGGTATTAAGCGCGATCGACTCAATTGGGCATACGATTTCTACATGGCCGGTAAAGCGGATTACATGCTGTGGGACGATTACACCATTCTGAAAAGAGCCATTCACGAGCTTGGTCGAACCCCTTACGGCTATTGGATGAATTCGATCCCCTCCTACACCTTATGGTGGGTGATCGGGATGTGGGAGTACTACCTGCATACGGCTGATAAAACGTTCGTTCTGGAGATGAAGGAATATCTGCAAACGCATGTCAAGTGGGTGGAAGACAACGTCGATAAGCAAACCGGCCGCTTCTTTAATCCAAGCCAAGCCTTTATCGAATGGGTTCCGATGAACGAACAGGAATCGTGGGCATGTCTGAATGCGATTCTCAAACTGATGAAGAGCTCGGTTCAATCGCTGACTTCCTTCGTGCCGGAGCTCGAGATTCATGCGGATTGGCCGGACCCGGTGTTCGACGAAGATGAATTTCTGCAGGACGATTCGGCGCTGATCACTCCTTTAATCGGTATTGTATGCGGTTACATTAGCGAGGAATCGGCAATGCGCTTTCTGGATTACTATAAGGTTCAGGATCCGATTACGCCGTTATCCGCCTATTGGCTGGCTGAATGCTACTCCAAGTACGGCAGACATCAGGAGGCTTGGGAAGTGATCGAGGAAGTCTGGGGGACGATGCTGAAAGACGGAGCCACAACCTTTTGGGAAAGCGTTGTCATGTCGCCTCAATCCGATTATCACGATTCTCAGACGACGTATACCAACTACAATTCGTACCGGATGAGCCTCTGTCACAGCTGGGCAAGCACGCCAGTCACGTGGATCAGCAAGTTTCTGTTGGGCGTCCAGCCTGCCGAACCGGGCTATGCATCCGTACATTTTCAGCCTAATGCGGTGATAGGCCTGACCGAATGCAAAGGAACGGTAAGTACGCCAAGAGGACCATTGGCAGTCGAGTGGAGACTAAA
Organism: Paenibacillus spongiae; assembly: GCF_024734895.1. Taxonomy (NCBI): domain Bacteria; kingdom Bacillati; phylum Bacillota; class Bacilli; order Caryophanales; family Paenibacillaceae; genus Paenibacillus; species Paenibacillus spongiae. The sequence goes on along the minus strand of NZ_CP091430.1, from coordinate 4,160,246 downwards.
TGAAGGCGTAATGGAGAAGTCCATGCATTTTGTGAAGGAGAAGATATAAGGTGAATTATTTTTGGGAGGTGATGTCTGTTCGAAAGAATAATGATTTCAGAATGTGCAGCACGGATTCAAAGTAGAAGGGCTTCACGCGAATGCATGACTCACATTTACTAAGGGGGAAGAGTATGGCTAAGTCATTCGTATTACGGAAGTTTCTGATGGTCGCAATGATACTGACTTTTGTATTTGTAACAGCTGCTTGTGGTGGAAACACCAATAAGCCGGCGAATGAAGAACCGAAAACCAATACCGGCGAAAATACGCCGAAAGACGATCCAAAGCCTGATGATACGCCCAAGACCGATTCAGGCGAGAAAGTGAAGCTGAAGGTTGCCGCATGGGTCGACCCTAATTCCGGCTTCAAGAAAATCGGCGATGCTTTCACGGCAGCAAATCCGAATATTGAAGTTGAAATCGTAAACATCGCTGACGCTGCAATGATCGATACATTGACGCAAGCGGTCGCGGCTAACGATCCAATCGATTTGTTCTGGAGCAATACGTTCATGGCGCCGGTGCTTCAAGGATTCGCGGAGGATCTTACGCCATATATCGATTCCGACCCGGATTTCAAAAACTATGAATTCAGCCCTGGGCGCCTGGAGCAGTTCCAATACAAAGGCAGCCAATACGCGCTATCCCGCGGTAATGATTCGTTCCTCATCTACTATAACAAGGATTTGATGAACAAATACGGCTTGACGCCGCCAAGCAATGAATGGACCGTTCAAGATATGATCGATATGGCGAAGAAAGCAACGAACCCCGCCGAGAAAAACTGGGGCTTCGCACCTACTCCGTTCTGGCTGAATTTCTTCGCAACCGTATTGCCGGTTGCAAACGGCCATGCAGCTCACACGGTGATGATGAACGAAGATTACACGAAGTTCCTCGGCGACGATCCGGCCATCCTGGACGATCTGCAATCCGTAGCGGATTGGATTACCAAAGACGGCACAATGCTGAACGGCAAAGGCATGCAGGAGAATGGGGTTGAAGGCGATCTGTGGGCTAACGGGCAAGCGCTCTTCATGGTTCACGTTTCACCGCTCATTCCAGGTTGGAAGGACGCCCTCAAATTCAAATGGGATGTAGCGCCATACCCTGCAGGTACAGCTAAGCAAGTCGGAATGGTCTTCGACAACCCGATGTTCTTGAGCAAGGCCGGCAAGCATAAAGAAGCGGCTTGGAAATTCATGAAGTTCTGGACTGCATCTGTCGAAGGACAAAAGATTCTGATCGATATCGGCGGTACGTTCCCGAACACGCCTAATCAAGAGCTTGTCGATTATTTCAAAAACAATGAAGTATACAAAGGCTTGAACGCAGACGCGCTCGCACATGCCTCCAAAATCGGAGAAATCCACGGTATTATTCCGATGATCGGCGGCTCCGAGGTGGACGGTTTCGTAGGCGGTTGGTCGATGTCGAAAGGGTTTGAAGAAGGCGTTACTGCCCATGACTACTTCCCATCCGGGACAGAATCGCTGAACAAGAAGCTGCAAGAGCTTCAAGATAAATACAAATAAAATAGGCTAGTCTTTTGAAAGGGCAGGTGCTGGCTTATTCGGCACCTGCCGATTCCTGTCAGAAAACGAAAGACTGGTCTCCATCAGGAATTATGAAGTCATGAATCGTCAGGAAAGGGGTGCGATTGGATGGGAAGCGTATCATTCCAACATGTCAAGAAGCAGTATGCCACAGAACGGCGGTACTCGGTTGACGATTTCCATCTGCAAGTGGAAGACGGCGAGTTTCTCGTGCTGGTCGGCCCTTCCGGCTGCGGCAAATCAACGCTGCTCCGGATGTTAGCCGGATTGGAGGAGATCTCCGAAGGCGAAATTTATATCGGCGACCGTATGGTCAATTATGTATCCTCCAAGGATCGTAACATTGCGATGGTGTTCCAGAATTACGCGCTCTACCCGCACATGTCCGTATTCGAGAATATCGCTTTCGGGCTGCGCCTGCGCAAGCTGCCCAAGCATGAGCTGCAGGAACGCGTCACCCGGGCTGCCAAAGTATTGGAGATCGAGGCGCTGCTGGATAAGCTGCCGAAGCATATGTCCGGCGGTCAAAGACAGCGCGTTGCACTCGGGCGTGCGATTGTCCGTGAGCCTGAAGTTTTTCTTATGGATGAACCGTTATCCAACCTGGATGCCAAGCTTCGCGTTCAGATGCGCGAAGAAATTACGAAGCTGCACCGCAAATTGAAGACGACGATGATCTATGTTACGCATGATCAGATCGAAGCGATGACGATGGGAACGCGCATCGTCGTTATGCGCAGCGGCGTTATTCAGCAGGTAGGCACGCCTAAGGAAATCTACCAATCGCCGAAAAACATGTTCGTTGCGGGTTTCATTGGCACGCCTCCGATGAATTTCATCCATGGGACCATTCAGCATACGTCTGAAGGCGTGTTCTTCGATACTCGCCGATATCGCCTGCTCATACCGGCGGCGAAAGCGAAGACGCTGATCGATCAGCGATACCATGATAAACGGATCATATTAGGCGTCAGAGCGGAGAAGGTCGCATGCAAGGACTCGGCAGATTGGCACTTGAGTCAGAGCCAGTTTGATTCAACGGTCGATATGTTGGAATTCATGGGCTCCGATACCTATCTGCACTTGAACAATACGGACCATTCGCTTATTGTGCGCGTTGATCCGCTTCGCCTCGGCTTCCAGGAGGGCGATACCGTCACGGTAGGGTTCGATATGAATTCGGTCCACTTCTTTGATCCGGGTACGGAGGAGCTATTATGTTAAAGCGGGTACATTCAACGGTCGTACTCACGCTGAGCCTGTGCATGATTTTGTTTCTCCTGGGTCCGGTTAAGCCGACAAGCGGCGAGACGACAAGCAGCAGCTTGTCCGAAGAATACAGCAGCGATGATGCTACGACCTATCAGAATGTGATCAAGCCATTTACGGAGCGTTATATTGAAGGATCCGCGATAACGCTGCCTGGCGGTTCGTATTCCGCCCTTTCCGATCCGGCGCTATTTGCCCGTGACGGGGAAGAGGTGCTCGCTTGGAATTCCGAACAAGGATGGGTGGAATGGAAGATTTCCATTCCGGAGGACGGGCTTTACGAAATCGGATTAACCTACGACTCCAACAGCGACGCTGCAGTTGGTATTGTACGAGGTGTTCAGATCGACGGCGCATTCCCCTTCAAGGAAGCTGAACGGCTGCATTTGAAACGACAGTTTTCGCATGATCCTTATCCGCCTCAGAAGGACGAGTTCGGCAATGACCGCCGGCCGCAATCCGTGGAAATTAAAGGATGGAAGACAGAACCGTTTACGAACTACGATGTCGAAACAGGACCTCTCCGGTGGCCGCTTACCAAGGGCGAGCATACGTTGCGGTTGGTCGGCGAATATCAGCCAATCAAAATTAAACAACTGTATATCGTACCTTCCGCATCACCGGTCAGCTATGCCGATGTCAAGCAGAACGACGGCGAGCAGAGCGGCGATTGGATCAGCATCATCGAAGCAGAGAATATCAGCCGTAAATCGGATACGTCGATACAGCTGCAGTCCTCCGACGCTCCGCGTATATCTCCGGAGACGAAAGGGCTTATTCGTTTTAATTCACTTGGCGGCGAGCAATTCCGACAGAGCGGCCAATGGGCGGAATGGGATTTTGAAGTTCCTGCTGATGGAACGTATCAGATCGGCTTCAAATATTTACAAACCTATTTGAACAACTCTTATGCTTACCGCACGGTCACGATCGACGGCGAGCCGCCGTTTGCCGAGCTGGAGAAGGTTGCCTTCCCGTACGATACGGAATGGCATAATATGACGTTGTCGGATAAGGAGGATAAGCCTCTGAATCTGTACCTTACGAAAGGCAAGCATACGCTGCGCATGACGGCGACGGCAGCGCCGATCAAGCCTGTTTACGACGGGATTCTCCGTAACATGAACCGCCTGTCGGAGCTGGAGGCAGCGATTCGCAAGGTAACCGGCAACTTCGACAAATCGTTGACGGAGAACGGGAACATCGATTTGAATCGGGATTGGGAGCTGGAAAAGTATATTCCTGATCTTTCCGATCGGTTCGATGCGATTATTGATGACCTGACGAGTCTGTCCGATCATCTGCAAACCTTGTCCAGCGGGGGCAAATCCGACGTGGAGAACGCTTTGCGGACGGCCGCCGAAGACCTGGGCGACATGCGGGACAAACCGCGCGACATCCCGAATGAGCTGGGCCAATTTTCCAAGATGCAGAGCAGCTTAAGCAACTGGCTGTTCCGAATGCTCGATCAACCCGTGATGTTCGATTACTTGTACATTGCGCAGCCCGGCGCCGATATTCCGAGGGCTACGCCGGGGTTCTTCGAAAGCTTCGGGCATTCGGTTACCTCGTTCTTCCGCACGTTTACCATCGATTACGACTTCCGCCGCAACGCCCCCGGAGGAATCGACATCTGGGTTAACCGCGGACGCGATTACGTGAATTTGATTCAGCAGCTGGCCGATGAAACGTTCACGCCTGAAACCGGCATTACGGTGAACGTCAATATCGTCCCGGATCCTCAGATGTTTATCTTGGGCAATGCCGCGGGGATTCAGCCTGACGTGGCACTCGGGATCGACAGCGCCATGCCGGCCGACTTCGCGATGCGCGGAGCGTTACTGGATTTATCGACGTTCCCGGATTACGAGGAAGTGGCCCAATCTTTCCATCCCGGAGCGCTGCGCGTCTTCCATTACGATGAAGGCGATTATGCACTGCCAGAGATTCAAGGGTTTAACGTCATGGCGTACCGTACAGACATTCTGGAAAGTCTCGGACTAACTCCTCCGGATACTTGGGAAGAGATGTACAAAATGCTGTCTACCCTGCAGCAGAATGGTTATGATTTTTATCTGCCGCCGAAAGACTACAACACGTTCTTGTTCCAGAACGGAGCAGAGCTGTATACGCCCAATGGAATGAAGTCTGCACTTGATAGCGAGAAAGCGTACAAAGGCTTCCGACAATTGACAGAGATGTTTACGCTGTATCAGCTTCCGCGCGACGTACCGAGCTTCTTCAACCACTTCCGGTTAGGGGATATGCCGGTTGGCATTATCGATTTCAACAGCTATTTGCAGACGGAATTTGCCGCACCGGAGCTCGCGGGCAAGTGGGCGATCGCGCCGCTTCCGGGCATTCGCAATGAAGAAGGCGTGGTTGAGCGGTGGTCAGGCGGACCGATGCAGGCTGGCGTCATCTTCAAGAAAACCGAGAACAAAGACAAAGCGTGGCAGTTTTTGAAATGGTGGACTTCCGATCTGACGCAAGAGCGTTTCGGCAACGATATCGAAGCGGTATTCGGACCGGAATACCGTTGGAACACGGCGAACATGAATGCATTCGCAAGATTGCCTTGGCCGCAGGACGATCTGGAAGTTATCAAAGAGCAGCACCGGTGGTTCCGCGAAGCGCCGCAGGTTCCAGGTGGTTACTTCACAGGAAGACAGCTTGAATTCGCATGGAACAAAGCTGTCATCGAGAAGAAGAATGTTCGCGAAGCGTTAGAACAAGCGTTCATTGATACGAACCGGGAGATGTCCCGCAAACAAATCGAGTTCGGCCTGCGGGAGAAGCACGGCAAGATCTTGCGCGAGCTGGACATTCCGGCCGTTACGAAGCCATGGGAAGGGGAGGGATCGCGATGAGCGCCGCTACTGAAACGGCGAAGCCAGATCAACCGACCGTGCGAACTCGGGCAGCCCAACCTGGATTATTGTCGCGCATATGGGCGAATCGAATTTCTTATATTTTTATCGGGCCGTTCCTGATAACATTTGTTCTCTTCATCCTGGTTCCCGTAGTTGTTGCAATCGGGCTGTCGTTCTTCTCGTTTAACGCCATCTCGATGCCCAAGTTTATCGGGTGGGACAACTTTCTGGCGATCTTGTCGCAGGACCGGATCTTCCTGCAGTATGCGATTCCGAATACGTTCAAATTCGCCCTTATTGTCGGACCGGGCGGCTATATGATGTCGTTCTTTCTAGCGTGGCTGATTAATCAGCTGCCCAAGGGGATCCGCGACTGGTTCACGCTGGCTATCTATGCGCCATCGTTAGCTTCCGGCGTCGCATTTGCCGTCGTCTGGCCGGTTATCTTCAGCGGAGACCGCGTCGGTTATTTGAACAATTTACTTCTTTCATGGGGGATACTGGATCAACCGGTGTTATGGCTTCAGGATCCCAAGTACTTCATGTATATCATGATCGGGATCTCGTTATGGGCCAGTATGGGCGTTGGCTTTCTCGCCATGCTCGCAGGCTTGCAGACGGTGAACAAGGAGCTGTATGAAGCGGGTGCGATCGATGGGATCTCGAACCGGCTTCAAGAAATCTTCTACCTTACCATTCCAGCCATCAAACCGCAGATGCTGTTCGGGGCTGTTATGGCGGTCGTCGGTACGCTCAAAGCGGGGGCTATTGGCGCAATCCTCGCAGGTTCGCCGATTACGCCGCAGTATTCGGGTCATTTGATGATCAATCATATCGACGACTTTGCCATCATTCGTTACGAGCTTGGTTATGCAGCCGCCTTATCGGTATTGCTCCTGCTTCTCGTATACGGCGCAACTAAAGTATCATTCCAGCTCTTCGGCAGCAAGGAGGACGAATAAAATGAAAGCCTTGCAAACGATGACCCGCCGATCCGGCGTTTCTCTTGCCCGAGCATGGCGGAAGATGCAAGCCGTCGATTGGTTTCAACGAATTACGCTGCTGGGTCTCATTCTGCTTGCGTTGTTCATGGCTTTACCGATTATTTTCATATTCAACCACGCATTCAAGCCGATCAATGAACTGTTTCTCTATCCGCCGAGGTTTATCGTACAGGAGCCGACGTTCGAGAACTTTCGCGAATTGTTCCTGAAGACGCAGTCGCTTGTCATCCCGTTTACACGTTATTTGTTCAACAGCCTGCTTACGACGAGTCTGACGATGATCGCTGTTATAGCCGTTAGCTCGATGGCAGCCTATGCGTTCTCCAAGCACGTGTTCCCGGGCAGCAAGTTTTTCTTCGCCTTGACGATCTTTGCGCTCATGTTCGCACCTGAGGCGGTAGCGATTCCCCGATATCTCGTTATCGCGAATATTGGCATCATGAATACGTACTTCGCCCACATCATTCCGCTTATAGCCGCACCAACGAGCGTCTTTCTCATGAAGCAGTTCGTTGACCAGATTCCGAATGAGCTGATGGAAGCAGCCCGAATTGACGGTGCGAAGGAGTGGCTGATCTTCTTCCGGATCGTCATGCCGGTATGTACGCCGGCAATCGCCACCGTCGCGATTCTAACGTTCCAAGGGGCTTGGTCGCAAACGGAGACGTCCAATCTGTATATCCAGGTGGAGTCGATGAAGACATTGCCTTATTATGTCATGACTTTGACCAACGGACTGGCGAATAACGTCGTCGGGCAAGGCGTAGCAGCTGCGGTAGGCTTGATCATGTTCGTTCCGAATCTAATTATCTTCTTAATTTCACAACGCAGAGTGCTCGCGACGATGGCACATTCCGGCATTAAATGAGGGGGGAGCCACAATGAAACGTTTCATAATGAAATTCGCCATTATAGCGATCGCTGCGGCTGCCGTCCTTGTGACGTTGCCGGTGCCCAAGGCGGACGCGAAGCTTCCTTATTTCACGTCTTCGACCGATGCGAACGGACGCTGGATTCCTTCGCCCAACGCCTTCGTTCCTTGGAAGATCTGGGAAGGATTTAAGAATCCGGAAGATTTGTTCATTATGCCTAACGACGATATCTATGTAGCGGATCGCGGAAACGACCGAATCGTGCATCTGGATTCGGAAGGCAAGCAGATCCGCGTCATCCCTGCAGAGGGGACGGAAGACAAGAAAATCATGCTTCGCGGCCCTGAAGGCGTCTTCGTCACGGAAGAAGGCGATATCTATGTAGCCGATACCGGCAACAAACGAATCGTCGTCTACGACAAAGACGGCCGGTTCGTGAAGGAGATTCTCGCTCCGAAATCGGAGCTCATTCCCGACAACTATCTGTTCGTTCCCGTTAAGGCAGTCGTCGATAACAGGGGATATGTGTTCGTGTCTAACAAAGGCGGTTATCAAGGTTTGCTTCAGCTGACTCCCGAAGGCGAGTTCGCCGGATTCTTCGGTGCGAACAAGGTGCCTTCCGATTGGCTGGAGCGGCTCAAGCGCCGTTATTACACCGAAGAGCAGCTGGCTGAGGAACAGAAGAATTTACCCGGCGCCATTACGAATATGACGATGGATTCCCGGGGCTTCATCTACACGGTCAACCGCAATTTGCCGACAGGACAGCTGAAGCGTCTGAATGCGGGAGGCAATGACCTGCTCGGCGGTAAGAACTTCGCGCCTTGGGTCGGCAAGATGGACCGGTTCTCGTTCTTGGACGTAGCCGTTGACGAGAATGACGTCATGACGGTCGTGGAATCTGCAGGCGGCCGGATCTATCAATACGATTGGCAGGGCAACATGCTCTTCCGGTTCGGCAATGACTCGGCGTTATCGCCGCGATTCGGTCTGTTCAAACGGCCGACGAGCGTTGTCGTGAATTCGCAAGGAGATATCTTCGTTGCCGATGGCGAGCAGAGCGTCATTCAATCGTTCAAGCGTACCGAATTCGGCACGATGGTCCACCAGGCGCTGGCTTTATTCAAGGATGGCAAATACGAAGAGGGGTCGAAAATGTGGCGGCAAATTCTCGTTCAGGACGGCACATTCGACAGAGCTTACCAAGCCATTGCCAAAGCGGAATATAAAGAGGAAAACTATGAGGCCGCGATGGGAAATTTCGAGAAAGCCTATGATCGAACCGGCTATTCGGAATCCTTCTGGCAAATTCGGATGAACTGGCTGCTCGATTATTTCGGTTGGTTCATGACCGCGGTTATCGGAATCTGGCTTCTTGCCACAGGCTGGTTCATATACCGGAAGCGGCGCGGCAAGAACACCATTGCGAAAGCGAAGGAGCACGGCCCTTGGATGACCTCGCTTCGTGCGGTGTTCGATGTGCTGCGTCACCCGATCGCAGGGATGTATGAGATTGCCAACAACCGCGATATCCGGTTCGGCTTCGCAGCCATTCTGTTGATTCTGGGTTTCGTCGTTACCATCGCCGGCAAAGCTGCCGTCAGCTTCGTATTCGCTGCCCAGCGCTTTAATGAGCTCAATCTATGGGTCGAAGCCGGGCAATATTTCCTCCTATGGCTCGGATGGTTAATGGCTAACTATTTGATCGGCTCGGTCATGAAGGGCGAAGGGACGCTGAAGAAGGTGTTCATCGTGAACGCCTATGCGCTCGTTCCGCTCGTATTGTTTACGCTGCCCGTACAGCTGCTGTCGAATATCATGACCCAGCAAGAAGGGGTTATTTACGCATTTGCCATGAGCGCCATCCAATTCTGGGTGCTCGCGCTGATCTTTATCGGAACCCTTCACGTGCATAACTACAATATGAAGGAGACGATCGGGATGACGCTGGTCTCGATTGTGACGCTGGCCTGCCTCGGCTTGTTCGGATTCCTCGCGGTCGGACTGCTGTATCAGGCGGCGGACTTCTTTATCCAATTGGGAAGGGAGTTGATGAACCGTGCTTAAAGCCTTTCTGCGTAAGCTCATCTTCCCGGCGTGTCTGATCGTTGTGCTCGGTTTGATCGCCCTCTACATTCTCATGTCGGGAGAAAGCCGGAAAGCGTCATTCGGGAATTATACCCCAGAGCGTGCAGAAGCCTTCTTCCGTGAACTAACCTTCGAGAACGGAAAACCGACAGGCGAGCAAATGAAGAACGGCAATACAACGTGGTATCAAGTTTCGGAGAACACAGCCTCAGGCTCGTTATGGTTCGAACCGGAACGCGGATTAATTGCGGTTCAAGACCGCAGCGGCAAGATGTGGTTCAGCAACCCGTCCGAAGAGGCGCTGGCCGAGGACAAGGTTCAAGGTCTCTGGAAGTCGAATCTCATGTCACCATTCATCTACCGATATCTGAAGGAGAAGACAACGCGTCCGGAGCAATCCAACACGATCGATTACGCTACGGAGGTACAATGGCGCAATATCGATCAGGGTGTCGGGGTTCGGTATACGATAGAAGAGCTCGGATTCTCTTTTTACTTCGAATATCAGATGAACGATAAGGGTTTTCAATTCAACATCCCGGAATTCGGGCTTATGGAAACCAAAGAAAATCAACTCGTCACGGTTGACCCGCTCCCGTTCTTCGGGGCAGCGTCCGCCGGTGAGGAAGGCTATCTATTCGTGCCGGATGGTCCAGGCGGAGTGATTCACTTTAACAGAGATCGTCCTGCTCTTGTCGGCGCTTATGATCAACCTGTGTATGGGGACGATGAAGCCATTTTTCCTACCGGAAAGTGGTTCCCGCGCGATTCGATCGCCTTCCCGGTCTACGGATTGAAACGTGAGGATTCGGCCTACATTGCGATTATCGAGAAAGGCGAGTTTAAAGCAAATATCTATGCATCGCCTTCAGGAATTCATACGGCGTTCAATAACGTGTATGCGAAATTCAATTTGCGCCGGCCTTACCGTCAGCCTACGGGATTGAATAAATCAGAGGATGCTTACGAAAGTAAATTAAACGTTGAACCGATTCAGATCCGTTATGAGCTTCTCGGGAAGGATCGGGCGGATTATGTCGGCATGGCAAAATCCTACAGGGATTATCTGCAGGATAAAGCGGGGGCAGCCAAGCTGGAGGCAAAGACGGGCAAACCGCCGCTGTATCTCGATATTGTTATGGCGGCAACGGAAGCCGGTCCGGTTGGTGACAAGACCGTAGTGGCTACGACCTTCGATCAGGTAGGCGACATGGCGGATAAGCTCCATGAGAAAGGCATCGCCAGCTTGGAAATCGGAGTTGGCGGCTGGATACCTGGAGGCTTCCAAGGATCGCTGCCGAAGCGTTTCCCAATCGAGTCGGCAGTCGGTGGAACGGATGGCTTGAAGAAGCTGGCTGAGCAGCTTAAGGAGAAAGGCAGCAAGCTGATCATGCACGATATCTTCACGCAAGCCACCAACAAAGTAGGCAACGGATTTTCGACGCTGAACGACGCCGCCCGCATTGTGGACGGTACGGCACTGAAGCTGGAGAATGCCGGTGACTGGTTCAGCAAGTCCACCTACTTCTACCGCCCAAGCGCTTTGAATATGAAGAGCAATCTGGAAGAAGCGCTGCATACCTATGAGAAGCTTCCGGTAGACGGCATCTCACTGGATGAGCTGGGCGAGGTGATCTATAGCGATTTCAGCAAGAGCAAGCCATACGACCGCAGAATGACGGCCGAAGTCTATCAGCAGATGCTGGATGAAGCGCGCAAACGGACCGGTTATGTATCGACAACGGGCGCATTTGCCTACGTGCTGGGCCATGTCGATCATATTCAATCGATTCCGACCGTCTATAACTACGATCTGATTATTGACGAGCAAGTGCCGTTCTACCCGATCGCACTGCATGGGCTGGTCACGTATACGTCCGTGGCGGGCAATATACGGACGAATCCGGTAACGGAATATTTAAGGACCATCGAATATGGCGCCATGCCGTATTTCGCCGTTACGGATGCCGATCCGCGCGATCTAAAACTGACGAATTACGTCTATCTGTTCAGCTCCAAATTCGATGCGCTTGAATCGACGATCGTCAAGGAATACGAAGAACTTTCGACTGCGTTCGATGGCGTATGGGGAAGCTTCATCGAAGGTCACCGCAAGGTGGCGGACGGCGTATTCGAAACCGCCTATGAGAACGGGCAGCGCATCTGGGTGAATTACAATGCAGTGCCTTATAGCGGCGAAGGAAACACGGTGAACGCCCAGTCGTTCGAAGTCGTGGAACAGGGGGTGAGCCGATGAACAGTTTGAATGAGAGCAAGCCGGCAACCAAGATGAGCTTGAAGGAGCATGCCCGCCAGAAGAGGGCGCAGTCGGCCAGAAGCGCCTTGACCGGCTATATGTTCCTGCTGCCTTGGTTCATCGGCGTCCTGTGCTTCATGGCGTATCCGCTTCTTTATTCGCTCTATCTAAGCTTTCATAAGATGGAGGTATCTCCGGACGGAAGCGGGCTGTCCTACACGTTCGTCGGCTGGGACAACTTCAAGTATGCATTTCTGCGCGACAACATATTTCCGATCGAAATGTTTAATTTCTGGCGGGAATCCATTCTGATCATACCGGTGACCGTGCTGTTCGCGCTCATCGTCGCGATTCTGCTCAATCAGAATTTTCGCGGGCGGATGATCTTCCGCGCGATCTTCTTCCTGCCGGTCATCTTCGCAACGGGCAAGGTGCTTATGGAGCTGTTCGCTCAAGGGCAAGGGGATCTGCCGTTCGCCGAGCAATACGACTTGAGCAACATGATCTACGACACATTCCCGCCTGCTCTAGCTGAGCCGATGGTAGGCGTATTGAGCAAAATCATCATCGTGCTATGGTACTCCGGCGTTCAGGTCATCATCTTCCTGGCGGCATTCCGTACGATTTCGCCCTCTACTTACGAAGCGGCGCAAATTGACGGAGTAACGCCGTGGGAATCCTTCTGGAAGATCACGTTCCCGGCGATTGTACCGTTTATATTCTTAAACCTGATCTATACGTTGGTCGATCTATCGACTTATTCGTATAACCCGATCGTCAATCACATTCTGAGCAATATGGGCAACATGAAGACCGGCTATGGCTATGCCAGCGCGCTCGGCTGGATATATTTCGTCATCATCTTCGTGCTGGTCGCCTTATTGGCCCGCATATCCGCATCGTTGAATCAGAGAAAGGGGTGAGTCTGGAGCCATGGCTAGATTACTGACGAAGAAAGCGATCCCTGGCAAGCCCGGGTTATCCGGAGCGTCCCTGGATCGGGTCAAGCGGCTGCTGCTCGGTCAAAAGCTTAATGATGGCTTGATATTCAAAATATTTACGTATATCATGCTTGTCTCCATCTCGGTCTTGTATCTGTCGCCGCTGTTCTATATGCTGTCCACGTCCTTTAAGGACATCAGCGATCTGATCGATCCGGCTGTTCATTGGATACCGCGCGTGCTGAAAGTGGAGAATTATACGGATGCATTCAGAGGGCTGTACTACTTCAAGGCACTCGGGCATACATCATTCATGGCGATATCGGCAGCGGTTCTGCAGATGTTTTCCTGTGCCTTGACGGGATATGCTTTCGCACGATTGCATATCCCATACAAGAACATGCTGTTCGTCATTGTGCTTCTGACCTTTATCATCCCGACGCAGACGATGGCGATTCCGCTGTATGTCATGTTCTCTAATTTGGGATGGCTGAACTCGCCGCTGCCGTTCATCGTACCGGCGCTGTTCGCGCAAGGAATCAAAGGCGCTCTGTTCATTATCATCTTCCGACAGTTTTTCTCGACGCTTCCGAAGGAAATGGAAGAATCGGCTCGAATGGATGGTGCCGGAGCGCTCCGCACGTACTGGAAGATCATGCTCCCGCTTGCAAGGCCGGCATTGTTAATCGTTTTTCTGTTCTCGTTTGTCTGGCATTGGAATACGTATTTCGAGCCGGCATTATATTTGAAGAACGAGGACTTCCTGGCGATGTCGCTTCAGATGGATTTCATGCAAGGACGGCTGAACGATATGTCGAACAGCACCAGCGGCCTGGTGGCAGGAACATTCGACATGAATGAGCCGATCAAGATGGCCGGAGCCCTGTTGGTCGTATTGCCGCCGCTCATCCTATACATGTTCGCACAACGTTATTTTGTAGAAGGAATCGAGCGTACGGGACTTGTCGAATAAGGAATTCATGACGTAAATATTTTATGACATTAATGAAATGGCAGTTGATTCATTCGCAGCTTATAGGAAGGCTGACCGTGATCGTAAACCGTTCACGGTCAGCTATTATTATTTCATCAAGATATGGAGGCACTCGATATGTACAGCGATTCTGCCGAGAAGGGCACAGTCCATATTAAACTGTTTGATGTTAATACCCCCGAGACGGATCAGCTTGGTTTTCCCCATGGAAATCCAGCCGATAGTTTTCTGATCCGGATACAGGAGGAAGGGGAGGAACGTCGAATACTGCTTGATGGGGCCAAACAAGGTCAAGGCAAGCATGTCATTATCCCATATTTGATCGAGAACGGAATTACGACGTTAGACTGCATCATCTTGTCTCATGCGCATAATGATCACTTTGGAGGCATCATCGATATTTTGGAGGACCCGAGATTCACCGTTCATCAATTCATTTATTCGCCGTTGGACGACGATATTGTGGAACAATCCTGCGATGCCAACAATTATGAAGGCTGGCTTACGCTTCGCAAGCTGGTCGGACAGCTGCCGAACGTACTTGAATTGAACGAAACGCATATCGGCACAGAGTTGCGGTTTGGCTCGGAAGCACGCTTTGAAATCGTATCGACACCTGACCGCGATTATTTGCGGGCGAACAAGCAAGTCGATCTGAATGATTTCAATCTGATCGTGAAATTGAAGCTGGGCAAGTTCTCCGCCTTAATGGCGGGCGATTGCGGTGAATATCAGTCACGGCAAATCTTGAACTCTAATCAACGCCAGTCGATTGAATCGGTGACCATGCTGAAAGCGGCCCATCATGGCGGCGATGCCTCGACGACGCCGGAATTTATCCACGCTTGCGGTGCAAAGCTGGTCGTCATTCCTTGCAATGTGACTGTCGTCGAGCACCGGCCTTCCTTTATCCAAAACATGCATCTGTTCAGCCGCTTGGGAGCGAAGCTGCTGCGTGCCGATTGGGCGCGAAATATTGAAGTCCGTACGGACGGAAGCCGTGTCGAATGCATCATGGAGACCGATTTGTTCAACGAAACAACGTTACTGGAATTATAGCTATCATTATGCGTAACGGGGGAGAGCATATGAAGAACGAGCAGGTACAAGCAGCCGTTTCCATGGATCAATTGACGGGGACAGACAGTCTTGGCAGAAAGCTGCCTCGATATGGGGAGGTTAGCGAGCCGCGCGCAGACCGGTATGTGGGCATCTTCTACTTCTTATGGCTCGGCCAGCACGGAACGAAAGGCCCTTTCGATAACACGAAGATCATCGCGGAGGCGCCGGAAGCCGTTCATGACGCGAACCATCCGATGTGGGGGCCGAAGAATGCCTTTCATTTCTGGGGCGAACCATTGTATGGGTATTATCTGAATGACGATGCGTGGGTGCTGCGGAAGCATGTTCAATTATTAACGAATGCGGGTATCGATTTCCTCGTCTTCGATACGACGAACGCAGCCACCTATAAGAAGATTTACGATAAATTATTTGAAATCATGGATGAGGTAAGACTGCAAGGGTTTAAGGTTCCCCAAATCGTCTTCTATACGAATTCAAGTTCCGGGGAAACGATCGGGAACGTATATCAAGACCTGTACAAACCGGGGCGTCATGCCGAATTATGGTTTCATTGGAAAGGAAAGCCGCTAATTATCGGAGATCCTGAAGAATGCAGCGAAGAAATACGGGATTTCTTCACGATCCGCTTGAATCAATGGCCTTTCCATGATGTCAAGACGAACGGGTTCCCGTGGATTGAGTTCTACCGACCGCAGCGGGTATATTATAACGATGAAGGCGAGAAGGAAATCATCAATGTGGCCGTCGCGCAGCATCCAACCTGCTCGATGAGCGACACGCCGTTCTATAACCATGAAGTAAACTGGGGAAGAAGCTTTCATAACGGTGCTAATGACAATTCGCCAGGCGCTGAATATGCGGGCTATAATATTGAAGAACAATGGGCGTTTGCGCTTCGGGAGGATCCGAAGATCGTCTTTATTACAGGCTGGAACGAATGGATTGCCATGCGGCTCGAAGGGCCGCCGGAACGCCCTATTTTATTCGTCGATCAAGCAACGCTGAACTTCAGCCGCGATATCGAACCGATGAAGGGCGGATATAACGACAATTATTATTTGCAAATGATCGGTCATATCCGGCAGTTCAAAGGGATGGCGAAGCCGCAAGCGGCTGATGTTCAGCGCACGATTGCAATCGGCGATGATTTCAGCGCTTGGGCGGAGGTTACGCCGGTCTACAAGGACTTCGTTCGCGATACGGAAGACCGAAATCACCCCGGGTATGGCGATTTGTACTACCGGGACGAAACCGGACGGAATGATTTCGAAACGATGAAGGTCGCTCACGACAACGATCATGTTTATTTTTATGTACGTACTAACCATGCAATTACGCCCTACACGGGCAAACATTGGATGATGCTGCTCATCAATGTGGACGGACGAAACGATACGGGCTGGGAAGGGTATGACTACATCGTCAACCGGAAAGTAATGGATGCTTCGACGACTACGGTGGAGCAATCCTTGGAAGGGTGGAATTGGAAGGAGAAAGGGACCGTGCAGTATGCTGTCCAAGATCATGAGCTGCAGCTGTCGATTCCGCGGCATATGCTCGGATTGTCTGGCGCCGGACAGCTGCTGCAGTTCGAATTCAAGTGGGTGGACCATATGCAAAGCGAAGGCGATATAATGGATTTCTACCAATACGGGGATACGGCTCCGGACGGACGGTTGAACTATTTATATACAGGACAATCATAGCAGACTAGGCAGCAGGATTCTCTAGACGATGTTATATAGAAACCTTACGTAAGTTTGGTGGTACTTCCACACAAACCTGCGGAAGGTTTCTTGTCTTATTTGGGAGAATTCCGTGTTACAACTCGCCGCCGTGTCTTCGGATTTTGGACGGCGAGACCTTCTTGTAGGATTTGAACAAGCGGCTAAAATAATAAATATCGTTGAAACCTGTCGCCAGGGCGATCTCTGAGATGCTCATCGATGTATTTCGCAGCAGGTATTCGGATTTGTTGATCCGGACGAAATTCACATACTCCGAAATCGTCTTGTTCGTAATTTCCTTGAACAAGCGGCAGAAATAGAAGCGGCTCATGTTGACCTGCTTCGCAAGCTCTTCGACCATTATTTTGGACTGGTAATTTTCTTCAATATATTGATAGATCGGATCGAACCGCTCCAAATTTTTCCTTCTTAGTTCATATTCATTCGGTTTCAACAGCCGGACGATGTATTTGCGAAGCAGAATGGCTAATAGCCTGTACAGGTAAGACTTGACCGCCAGCTCATAACCGTATTCGCGTTTCTCGTATTCCTGGATGAGCGAGTGTACGCATGCGTTGATTTCCGCATCGTTGGATATCTTGTTCTGAAAGGAAATGCGGTTCTGCGTAATCGGCGTGATGTATTTCATCTCAACCGCATCGACGGATTGGCTGTGAAGGAGAGAAGGGTCTGCAATAACAGCAAAATAAAACAAATTGTCGGATAAGTTGATTCCGTGGTGAAGATCGGTGCTATTCAGAACGACAAGATCGCCTGCGCTCACATAGAGCCGCTCGGAATTGCATTCGATCATCGCTTCACCTTCAATAAAAAAAAGAAATTCAATATGTTCATGCCAATGATGGTTAAACAATAGCGAGCCGTATTCATTCGCGTGCGTGCGGTGAAGCTTGATCGGGAATAATGGATCGGGCATATCCATCGGTTCGCGGTGTGATAACAATTTTTCCAAAACCGTCACCTCATTAGAGCACAATAGTACAAAACTATGGCAATGCTATTCATGGCGTTATAGCCTCTAGCTATTATAATACAGACATGAGTTCAAATAATAGAGAGGAGCATCAAAAGAAATGAGTATCCTAAAAATTGGCGTTATCGGAGCAGGTTCGATATCGCAATCCCACTTGAACGCCTATGCGGCCAATAAAGAAGTGGAAATATATGCAATTTGCGATCTGAACGAACAAAGAGCTGCGGATGCGGCTAAGAAATACGGTGCTACCAAAGTATACACGGACTATAACGAGCTTCTGGCCAATCCCGACATTGTTGCCGTAAGCGTTTGCACATGGAATAATACGCATGCCAAGATCAGCAAGGCTGCTGTCGAAGCCGGCAAGCATGTTCTGGTTGAGAAGCCGCTGTGCCGCACGGTTGAAGAAGCGCTTGATCTTCAGAAGGCCGTTCGCGCTGCAGGCAAGGTGCTGCAGGTCGGTTTCGTTCGCCGTTACGATCCGAATGCCCAAATGCTCCGCAAGTTTGTTGAGAATGGGGATATCGGCGAGATTTATTATGCCAAAGCGTCCAGCCTTCGCCGTCTCGGCAATCCTGGCGGCTGGTTCTCCGACATCGAGCGCTCCGGCGGCGGACCGCTGATCGATATCGGCGTTCACGTCATTGACTTGTGCTGGTATATGATGGGCAAGCCAAAAGTGAAATCCGTCAGCGGCAATACATACCGGAAGCTCGGCAACCGCTCCAACATCCAGAACCTGTCGTTCTATCAGGCGGCGGACTACGACGCGGAGAAGAACACGGTCGAAGACATGACGAATGCGCTCATCCGTTTCGAGAACGGAGCATCGCTGCTGGTTGATGTCAGCTTCACGCTGCATGCCAAGAAGGATGAAGGCGCCGTGAAGCTGTACGGTACGAAGGGCGGCCTTGAGATCGATCCAGAGGTTAGCATCGTGACGGAGAAGCATGACACGATCATTAATATCACGCCGCAGGTTAACACGCTCGGATTCGATTTCGGACGCGCCTTCCAGGCCGAGATTGACCATTTCATCCAATGCGTGAAGTCCGGCAACGATCCGCTCAGCCCGGTAGAAGACGGTCTCGAAATCATGAAGATTCTTTGCGGGATCTACGAGTCGGCCGAGAAGGGCGAAGAGATTCACTTCTAAATATATGAATTCGTTATGTCATTACCTATAGAAGGTGGGAAACAACATGAAGCTCGGATTAAGTTCATACAGTCTGGCTCGCGCCATACAAGCTAACGAAATGAGCATCACGGATGCCGTCGTCTGGATTGCCAACCATGGCGGAGAACATATCGAGATCGTACCGATCGGATTCGATCTGACGAACAACCCGGGTCTCATCGAGAAGATCCGCAAGCAAGCCGATGAATCCGGAATCGAAATTTCGAACTATGCGATCGGAGCGAATCTGGTCGCGGATGACGAAACGGCTTACGAGAACGAAATTCAACGCGTCATGAAAGAAGTTGACGTTGCGAACGCGCTTGGCGTCAAGCTGATGAGACATGACGTCGCATCGAGAAGCGATATCTCGATCAAGCAATTTCAAGCCGATCTGCCCAAGCTGGCGGAAGCCTGCCAGCGCATTGCCGATTATGCGGCCCAGTACGGTATTACAACCAGCGTAGAGAACCATGGCTATTACATCCAAGCCAGCGATCGCGTTCAAGCGCTGATTCATGCCGTCAACCGGCCGAACTTCAAGACGACGCTGGATATCGGGAATTTCATGTGTGCGGACGAAGATTCGGTTGCCGCGACGAAGAACAATATTTCCTATGCGTCTATGGTTCATATCAAGGACTTCTACTGGCGTCCTTCGTATCTCAATCCGGGCAGCGGCTGGTTCCGGACGACGGCTGGCAACTACTTGCGCGGAGCGATCTCAGGGCAGGGCGATATCGATATGCGCGAAGTGCTGCGTGTCGTCAAGCATTCCGGATATGACGGATACCTGTCGATCGAATTCGAGGGCATGGAAGATTGCCGAATCGGGTCCGAATACGGCTTACAGAACGTTAGACGTCTCTGGGACGAGGCTTAAGATATAAGGCCTCTAGTTAACTACTACAAATGAGGTGACGAATTGGGAATTCCGAATAAAATTGGTGTCATCGTCGACAGCTTCCAGGTTGGTGTTCGCGAAGGTTTGATTAAAGCGAAGAATGTCGGTGCTGACGGCGTTCAAATCTATGCCGTAAGCGGCGAGATGGATCCCGACAATCTGTCCACTGCGCAGCGGAAAGAGCTGAAGGACTACATCGCTTCGCTCGGACTGGAAATTTCCGCACTCGTCGGCGATTTGGCCGGTCATGGTTTCCAGGACAAGAACGAAAACAGATGGAAAATCGAGAAATCCAAGCGGATTCTGGATCTGGCTGTCGAGCTCGGTACGAATGTGGTCACGACTCATATCGGACTCGTACCGGACGATACGAATAGCGAAATCTACGAATCGATGCAAAAGGCTTGCGACGAGCTAAGCTCATACGCTACGAGCGTTAACGCCTATTTTGCCATTGAGACGGGCCCGGAAACATCGGCTCACTTGAAGAGCTTCCTCGATACGCTCAGCACGAACGGCTTGTCGGTAAACTTCGACCCGGCGAACATGGTCATGGTAACCGGTGACGATCCTGTTCAAGGCGTATACAACTTGAAGGATTATATCGTGCATACCCATGCCAAGGACGGCATTCGCCTGCATCAGGTCGATCCGCGCATTATCTATGGCTCGCTGGGCTTCGAACCGCTTAGCCACGAGAAAATCGCCGAGATGGCTGAAGGCGGCGAATTCTTCCGTGAAGTTCCGCTCGGCGAAGGCAAAGTGGATTGGCCTGCGTACATCCAAGCGCTGCAGGATATCGGCTACAAGGGCTATCTCACGATCGAGCGCGAAGTCGGCAGCAATCCCGAAGCGGATATTGCCAATGCCGTTCGTTTCCTCAACCAATTCAAGTAAGACCGATACGAATCCCCAGCAGGTCCATGACCTGCTGGGGATTTTTGTGCTTTCAGGTAGTTCGGATGTTCTTGATATCGGTTTCGATTCTCGGATGTCAGCTGCATGAAGCCGGTATATAATCGCTTCATCATGCGAGGAGGAGAACGAATGAATCGGAATGACTTGAGCGAAATATGTGAACGGCTGGGTTGGAAATACGCGGAGCTGACAACGGCAGAGGGCGGGGCGATAATGGTATTGGAGCGCGGATGTCGCGTGATCGGCGTTTATCCGTATGCGGCTGCGGAGAATGCCGTTTGGGTCAGACCGGAGCTTGCCCGGCTTGGGAGCTTCGCTGACGTTGCGACCATGACGCATAACTGGAATATAGGCGGTGACCGGACGCTCGTCAGTCCGGAAGTGGAGTATTTCTATGATCCAGAGAAAGCAGTATTCCTTATTCCTGAGGCATTGGATCCAGGGCGCTACAAGGCTGATATCATCATGCCTGGCGAAATAGAGGCAAAACAATCTGTTGTCATTCCCGCTTATCGATCCCATTATGATACTGCTTTCGAAATGACCAAACGGATCCGGCTGGCACCCGATCCATTGAAGCGGGATGGAGTGGATAGCCAGCTTCACTATACTTTTGTCGGCTACGAGGTTGAAGCTGAAATAATACGGACTGTAGATGAGAATATGAAGATTGCATCGGTCAAGCATCCCCCGATATCGTTATGGAATTTGATGCAAGTCCCGGCTGATGGCGAAGCGATCCTACCGACGTACGGTACAGCAGAAGCGACCCCCTTCTTTGAGGATCAGGATCAGACAGGCGTTCTCGTCCATGAGAATCGGATCACATGTCAGATTGATGCCCGGTGCAAACGTAAAATTTCAATCCGTGCGGGAGATACGACAGGACGAATCGGGTATATGCGAACAGCGGCTGACAGGAATTGTTACTTGCTCATCCGTAATTTTCATGCCGATCCTGCTAAGCATTATGGGGATGTGCCCCTTCATCGGCAGGAGGAATGGGGACATTGCGTTCAATGCTATAACGACGATGGGGCATTAGGTTATTTTGGCGAGATTGAATACCATACGCCACTGATGGAATCCTCTGAACAAGCGCTTGCGGATGTGAGCCAGGTTTGGTGCTATGCAGGAGATGAGGAACAGATCCGGAAGATTGCCGACTTGCTGCTCCTCCCGCCGAGGAAATAGCCTCCTTAGATCCTATTATTTTTCGTTAACTGATTGCGGAATTGCGAGGGGGTTACGCCTTGGGCTTGTTTGAACAATTGTCCGAAATAGCTGGCGTCAGGTATGCCGACACGTTCGGCGACGATTGCGATGCTTAAATCGGGATCGGCGAGCAGCTTGAGTGCCAGCTTCATGCGAAATTGCGTCAAATAACTCATAATGGTCAAATTATAAGCTTCCTTGAATGTACGGCTTAAATATTGATGGCTGACCTTCATCTTCTGCTCCAGCCAGGATAATGTGACCGGCTCGGCATAGTAAAGATGCAGCAGCAGGGCGATATCCCGGGCAAGCTGAGCACGATTCAAGCTGATCCCAGGCGCGGAGGGGACATCCTTATTCATGCTTTTGCTTGCTATCGTTTCGGTAATAATGCGTTCGACCTCTGCAGGCTCTATTGGCTTGACCATAAGGTAATCGACATGAATATCGATGGCACGTTTCGCATATTGGAATTCATCGTAGGCCGTAACGATCGCAATGACCGTATCGGGCCGCTTCTGTTTGATGTGGGCGGCGACATCCAGGCCGTTCATGCCCGGCATGCGGATATCCATGAAGATGAGATCGGGCAAATAGCGGTCTGCCCGTTCCAGCGCTTCGGTTCCAGAACGAGCTCCATCCACAATGACGGCCGGCAATCCGCTGTCGTTCACGATTTTATTCAATACCTTCAATTCAATCGGCTCGTCGTCGGCGATCAGAATGCTCAGCAGCACAATCGAAACTCCTTTCCAAGGGGGAGAGATGTGAATTAAACTAACTATATCTCATCTTGTGCTTCAGAATCACTCTTATTTTAAACAAGTAAAGTATGAAGATATGAAACGAGGCGAACCCCATGAGAGAGGATTGGATTCGGGAATGGACGGAGGAACAGTTCGATCAGAGCGAGGCGGAGGGAGGAGAAAGCGATATCCGGGCTTACTTCGATCTTGGATTGTTCACGAAGCTGCAGAAGACGTTCATGACGGCGACTGGCATGAATGGCAACATACTTGATCCGAAGGGTGTCGCCATTACGGATAAATTCGAGGACCGCTCCCCTGCCTTCTGCCGGCTCGTTCAGTCCGTCCCGGAAGGAGAGCGGCGCTGTTTGCGTTCCGATGAGCGTGTTACCGCTTATTCGATTGCCAAGGAAACGTCTGTCGTCTGCAAGTGTCACGCAGGCTTATACGACAGCGCGGTTCCGATCCATTTCCGCAAACATGGAATGGGCGCGTTTATTACCGGACAAGTACTGCTGGAGCATCCGACAGATGACATGATTACGGACATTCTGAGACGAGTCGAAAGCCTTGGCCTGAATAAAGAAGCGCTAATTGAAGCGATCCGGCAAGTGCCGGTCATTACCGAAGAAAAGCTGAAGGCGACGACCGAATTCATGAGTCTGCTCGTTGAATATATCGTGAAGAGCCTGGAAGAGAACGAGTCGAAGCGGAAGGAAGCGGAGTGGCGGTCGCTGCTGCTCGAAACGGAGATGAAGGTGATTCAGGCGAAGCTTCATCCTCATTTCTTGTTCAATATTCTGAATTTAATCTCCGGTCAAGCGCTTCTGGAGAATGCATCGCAGACATATGCAACCGTCAATCACTTATCGCGCATGCTGCGTTATATCGTCAAATCCTACCGTCCGCTTGTTACGATCGAGGAAGAGTTGTCACAGCTGGATTCGTATATGCAGCTGCAAGTATTGCGCTTCGAGGACCGATTGAGTTTCGCTGTGGATCTTCGCGACGAACGGATGAAGTCAGCGCTCCTGCCGAGCCTGACGCTGCAAATTCTAATCGAGAATGCGATCAAACATGGCATCGAGCCTAAGGAAGGGCCGTGTGGACTTGGCATAAGCATCTATTCAATGGAGGATAAAGGAGTCATCGAGATCGAAGATACCGGTGTCGGCATGGACGAACAGATCCTGCTGGAATTGAACGAAGAAGGAGGAGAGCATGCCAAGCGATTATCGGGTATCGCCATGATCCGCAAACGGCTGGATTATTACTTCGAAGGACATTATGAGCTTAGATTCCGATCCAGGGAAGGACAGGGAACCAAGGTCATCATCGCATTCCCGATAACGGCGAGAGGGTAAGGGCGCTAATGGCGGCCGGCTATGTTCGGATTTTATGGAAAGCGGTTTCTTTTCTCAGGTGTGCGGCAGACAGCCCGGTGCTATAATCGAACCAGCAAACAGTAAAGGGGTTATGGCATTGAGAGTGATGGCTTGCTGCGCACATCCGGATGATGCGGAAATATTGATGGGCGGGACGCTCGCGAAGTATGCGGAGCGCGGCGACGATGTGTTTATCGTCATCACGACGAACGGGGAAGTCGGACACCCGACCTTGCCCAAGCGTGAGATCGCGGCCATTCGCCGTGAAGAAGCAAGGAGGGCAGCGGATTTAATCGGAGCGGAAATGATCTGGCTTGGTTTTCCCGACGAATTTCTGTTCGACCGCGAGGAAACCAGGCTTGCGATCATTAACGCGATCCGCAAATGCCGGCCGGATGTCATTCTGACCCACTGGCCCGGGGATCTCTACAACCCGGATCATACGCTGACCGGACAAATTGTGAACGACGTCGCAATTATGACCACCGTGCCTAACATTAAGACGGAAGAGCCGCCCTGCGACAAAATTCCGGTCGTCTACTTCGCGGATAGTGTGGCTGGGGTAGGTTTCCTGCCAGAGGAGTATGTGGACATAACGAGCACGATTGACGTGAAACGCCGTATGTTAGCCGAACACAAGAGCCAGGTATCCGATTGGTTATCCGATCAATATGGCGTAACAATGGATGAAATGATGACCATAAGCTCGCAGTATCGCGGTTTTCAAGCGGGAGTCCGCTACGCGGAGGGGTTCATTCGAGCCAAAGCCTGGCCGCGCGGAGTAACAGGCACACTGCTGCCATAATAACGAGGAGGGAAGGGGAGGTTGAACATGATTCAATCCGTTCAGCTGTTGTGGAATAAGGATGCTGTTGAAGGGCGAATCGAAGTATCAGCCGGAACGATAACTAGGCTGGAGTCTGCAGCTGGCAGCATGGAGACGGGCTCTAAAGGGGCGTTGTTCGCGGTTTCTGTTTCAGGAAGAGAAGGCGACGATACCAACTGCAAGATGCTCGTAAGCTTTGAGAACGTCAGTGCAGTTGGAGGGGAGCCGGTCCTGGTGACGGTAGATTCTACCGTTCATCCGTTCACGTTCCGCCTTCAGGATGTCGATGCCGATTATCCGATCTACATCGCGGATTACGGTGTTATCGTTACGACAGGCGATGATCGGAGAACCTATGCGGAAATTGAAGCAGAGATTCGTGCGAAAGGGCTGCTGACGACCCTTGCGAGAATCGAATCCGAGCCCGAAGAGAGCTATGAGATTGCGGCAGCCCATACGAAGAACTTGTCCTGTCAAACATGGCTCGGCCTGTCGCGGGATGTCCGGATGTTTGCCGTTGGGCTGCGCGGAGTAGGCGGGGAAGACCTCTTGTGGGATTGGATTCAACCCAAGAAATTCGGCATGGAGCACGCGATTCCCGAGAATGACAATCGCTCTGTCCGCTACCGGTTTCTGCTTGGCCGCGGCATTGGCTGTACGGAGCCTGTCACACGCCGGCTTGAGGACGGCGTACTGCCGATTCTCCACGGTCGAATTGATGAAGACGACATTGTCTACGAGATGACAACATTCACCTCCTATGAGTACAGCCCATTGAACGAGCAGACTCTCCGCGGCACGAATTATCTCGTTGCCGATGGTTTTGGTCATGGCCATATGTTGACGGAGGAGCAGAAGAAGCAGCGCGAGGAGATGTTGATTCGTCAAAATGAGCTCGAGCGAAATGAAGAAACGGTATTGTATCTGCGTGCCAAGGCGACCAATAACGGTCAGGTTCCGCGCTATGCATGGTTTAAGAATGCCGTCCCGAACGCATTCGTAATGAACAATGACAATCATTATACATTCGATGGCACAACCGGATTCTCGCACTATTCCGATAGCCGCGTGTTCAATGTCACGCTAATGAACGGAAAAGCGCTTGAACGCGAGGAAACGGCAATATTGTTAAAGCCGGGCGAATCGGTTGTGTTCGATATGTATCTTCCGCATAGTCCAATCTCCCCGGAACGGGCCGCCCAATTAAGCAAGCAATCCTTCGAAGCCAGAATCGAGGAGTGCCGGCGGTTCTGGCAGAAGAAGCTGTCGGCAGCCGCGAAATTCACGCTGCCCGAACGCCGCATTGAGGAGATGATCAACGCGGGACTGCTCCACTTGGATGTCGTGGCTTTCGGCGAAGAGCCAAGCGGCACGGTCCTGCCGGCTATCGGCGTATACACGGCCATTGGCTCGGAAAGCTCGCCGATAGTCCAGTTCATGGATTCGATGGGCTGGAATGACTTGGCCGAGCGCTCTCTGCAATTTTTCCTGGACAAACAGCATGAAGACGGCTTTATACAAAATTTTAACGAATACATGCTGGAGACGGGCGCCGCGCTGTGGAGCATAGGGGAGCATTACCGCTATACGCGGGATGATGAATGGGTTGTCCGGGTAAAGCCTAATCTGCTCAAAGCGAAGGATTATATTATGGCGTGGAGGGAGCGGAATCAAACGGAGGCGCTGCGGGGCAAAGGGTATGGGATGCTTGAAGGCAAGACTGCCGATCCGGAAGATCCGTATCATTCCTTCATGCTTAATGGATACGCCTATATCGGCTTGTCGCGGTTATCAGAGCTCCTGATCACGACGGATCCGGAAGCATCCGCCGTGATCCAAGAAGAGGCAGAAGCTTTTCGGATCGATATCCGTGAAGCCTTCGAACGCGCGGTCGCGCTTTCCCCAGTCGTACCGATCGGCGATGGAAGCTGGGTTCCAACGGCTCCGCCATGGGTGGAAGACCGCGGTCCGTTATCGCTGCATACCAAGACGGGCAAATGGCTGACTCATGGTGCCGCCACGGCAAGAGATTCCTTGCTTGGACCGCTTTATCTCGTTCTGCAGGAGGTAGTCGGGGCGGACGAAGCTTCGGCGTCCTGGATGCTAAATTATCATTCCGAGCTGATGTGCGTACGAAATGTAGCATTAAGTCAGCCGTATTACAGCATTCATCCGTGGGTACACCTGAAGCGCGGAGAAGTGAAGCCTTTCCTAAAAACTTATTATAACGGCTTCGCCGGACTTGCCGACCGGGAAACCTATACGTTCTGGGAGCATTATTGGCATGCAAGCCCGCATAAGACGCACGAAGAGGGCTGGTTCCTTATGCAGACCCGGTGGATGCTGTACATGGAAGAAGGAAGCTTGCTCAACTTGCTTCCCGGCATACCGCGTGCGTGGATGAAGGATGGCTCTGTCATCGCTTGGGAGGGTGCACACACGTATTTCGGCCCGACTCGCTTGAAGGTCGAATCGAATCTGTCCGAAGATGTGATTAAGGCATCGTTCCACTGTATGACGGACCGTAAGCCGAACTCAGTTCTGCTCCGGCTGCCTCACCCGGAAGGCGCAATACCGGTCGGCGTGACGGGCGGCTTGTATATTCCTGAGAAAGAAGCGGTGCTGATAGAGTCGTTCGAAGGTCAGTTCGAGGTCATTTTGCATTATTAATGGCATTAATCATCCACCTAAAAATAACATAATTAATATTATGTAAACTTATGACTAACAAGGTCGGAATATTAGGAGCTGCATAATAGATTAATGTGATTAAATAATAACGAACAGGCAGGGGGCCGCCTCCGAGTAGGAGCGACCCCCTGCTTGTTTTAATGCTCCGCTTGGAACGAGAGTGTATCCTTCAGAGCTGATGACAGCGCTGCCGATTGCGACCGCTTCCGGTACCGGTTCGGCGACATGCCCGTCTTCTTCTTGAATAAGGCATGGAAAAACTTAATATCCCGATAGCCGACGCGGCCGGCAATTTCCGCTATGCTAAAGCCGGTTTGCAGCAGCATGCTGCAGCTCTTCTCGATACGCAAATTTTGCAGATATTCGGTAAAGGGCTGACCGGTCGCCGTCTTAAATAGCCGCTGGAGGTGGCTGACACTGACCGGGATTAAAGCGGCCAGCTCCTTCAAAGTCAACGGCTCGGCGAAGTGCGCATCGACATAATCCAGTACGATTCCAATTTCGGAATAAGCGGAAGCCGATGGACTCTCCAGATGGTGGAGCCGATACAGCGTAAGCAGCAGATGTGTCAAGTGAGCGCACATGAACGACTCGTAACCCGGCTGGCGAAGCATATATTCTTTATGCAATCCTTCCATGATGCGTCTGACTTCGCCCCCGGAATCCGTAAGGCGCAAATACGGCCGGCCTTCACCGGACAGCAGGTAATGAATATCGTCCGGCAACGGGTAAGCACGCTGCAGCCTGGTCAGCATATCCGGTCCGAACAAGCAATTGTATACGATCAGCTCATCCTTATCATCCGTTGAGACGGGGCGGTAGACATGGGGAGTGCCGACCGGAATAATGAACAGATCCTTCTGTTCGATCGAGAGGCGCTCTTCTCCGATATAATGATGGCCTTTGCCTTCCGCGACATAATTAATTTCGATAAAATCATGGACGTGAAGCGGCAGGAAGAAGCGCTCCCGCTCTCTCGTCACGCTAAGCTGCAGATTCGTTTGCCAGTAATATTCGCCTTCCAGTCTAAAGAGGTTCGTACTCATGGTTGTATCCGTCCTTATGAAGGATGTAATGTACCTATAAATATAACATATGCCCCCCTTTCTACGACAATTAATGCCGTATTATGCTAGAAAAAAGACGATTACTGGAGGATGCATATGCTGACGATCACCAAACTGCAAGTGAATGGAATAGTCGAGCCAATGGGACTGGATGAGCAGAATCCCAGACTTTCCTGGATGCTGGAGAGCGGGAAGCGAATGGGAATGCCCGCGGCCTCTCAGGTGTGGGTGGCCTTGTCCAAGGCCGACCTGGAAGAGGGGAGTGCGATTCTATGGCAGAGCGAGAAGAAGACCGGAGGCGATCTTCATATCGATTATGCGGGTCCGCCATTAGAAGGCTGCATCCGTTATTGGTGGAAGGCGGGCGTGTGGGATGCGGAAGGCGAATATGCGGAATCGGCGCCAAGCTTCTGGGAGACGGGCTTGTACGAAGGCGATTGGAAGGCGGAGTGGATTTGGCGCTCTCGCCGGGTGCAGGTGAACGATTTCGCCTACTTCCGAAAAGATTTCAGCTTGAACAAGACGATCGCGCAGGCCAAACTGTTCATGTCTGCGCATCATACCGTCCAGCTCCATGTCAATGGCAGCCGAGTAGGCGGATTCGGTTCACCGGCACCAACGGAGATTAGGAAGCGCAAGTACTATTTGGCCTATGATGTCACCGATCAACTGCAGACTGGGGAGAATTGTATCGCGGCTGTTGCCCATTACCTCGGCGGCGATGGCCAGAATTATGTGAATGGGCTCCCGGGCTTTCGGCTGCAGCTTCACATTACCTATACCGATGGATCGAATAAGCTGGTCAAATCCGATTCGACGTGGCAAACCCTTCGGGAAATCCCGCACCGGACAGGAACGCCCTATCAACAAAACCGGCGCATGTCCGCAATCGAAGATTACGATGCCCGAAAGTTGGATCCGGCATGGCTTCTTCCAGGGTTCGATTCCGGGCAATGCAAGCGCGCGGTTATTGCCAAAATAGGCAAAACGGAATGGCCGATGAAGTGGCAGCAAATTCCGGAAGGTGCCGTGGAAGAAGTTATCGTCCCGCTGCGAATCGAGACGGTTCCTTCATTAATGGAAGACGGTTTACCCGTTCATGTCTTCGACACCGGCAAAATCGTTTCCGGTTGGCCTAGCTTCAGCTTGCAGGGAGAACCTGGCATAACCGTGCGCATGCGTTATTCGGAGGATCTGAACGAAGAGGGGCGTGTTAAGCATAACGTGTGCAACGAAAAATCCAGCCATTATTACGACCAATACACCTTGACGGGAAATGGCGTGGAGAGCTGGAGTCCGGATATTTCGTATAAAGCGTTCAGGTATGTCGAGATAACCGGGTATCCGGGACCGATCGAGCCGGGGATGGATATTGTCATTCATTCCGCTCATACCGATATGGTGAAGGGCGGCCGGTTTCGCTGCTCCGATGATTTGCTTAACAAGATGTACGAAGCATCGATCCAGACGCAGAAGAATAATACGCTCGGGCAAACCGTCGATTGCCCGCATCGCGAGCAAGCCCAATATTTGGCCGATACCGATCTTCAGGCGGAGACGCTTCTATATAACTTTAATGCGCTTCCGATCCTGGAGAAGACGTTGTGCGATTTTGCGGACGGTCAGCTCGACGACGGGACGTTCCCGTTCGTATTCCCATCCAATTACGATCATCCGGATTTCTTTATTCAAATACCGGAGTGGGATCTGCATTTTGCCACCTTGCTATGGAAGCTTTACAACCAATCCGGCGACATGCGACTGCTGGAGAAGTACTATGGTCCGCTTCGCGGCATGATCGACTACTTTATGAATACGGCAGATTCGGACACCGGCTTGATACCGATCGGGAAGGGCTGGCATATTAGCGACTGGCCGTATCCGACCGTGGACCATGCGGGCGAGTTCTTGACGGTTCAGCAGATCAAAGCATGGCAGGCTTTGCGTATTACGGCGGAATCAGCCAAGCTGATCGGACGTGACGAGGAAAGCGATGCTTACCGCGCGAAAGCCGAGAAGCTGCGAAGCAGCATTCTCGAGCATCTATACGATGCTAAGCTGAAGCGACTGCGGGATAGCTCCGGGTCGGAGGCGACGCATCAAGGCGTTGGAGCGCTTGCGCTTCTAGCCGGGCTCATACCGGATGCGGATCGTGACGATGTGCTCGCTTATGTAGCGGGTAAGACATGGGAAGCCAAGACCGTTCTTTCGCTGCCGCTGCTGCGTCTGTTGTTCGAGAATGGGCGCTCCGAAACCGCGTATGGATTAATCCGGCGCGAGGAATATCCCGGCTGGGGTCATATGATCGCCCAAGGCGCGAAGACGATGTGGGAAGGCTGGGACGATATCGAATCGCACTGTCATGCCTGGAATGGATATCCCGCACGCATGATGCAGGAATATATCGTTGGCATTCAAGCAGCAGCCCCAGGATTCGAAGCCGTGCGCATTCGCCCTTATATGCCGGACCGTCTCTCGTTCGCAGAGGCAGCGGTACCGACCGAACGGGGCGAGGTGTATGCCCGTTGGGACAAGCAGGATCGAACGGGCATCCAGGTGGAGCTGCGAATTCCTGCCGGCATGTCGGCGCAATTCGTACTTGACCTGCCCGAGGGAACGAATCCATCGAAAGTCACGGAAGGGGCAGCGGTAATTTGGGAGAGTGGCCATTCCGCCAACTCTACAGATGGAGTCGTGGGCTGCAAGACTGTCGATAAGTCGATGGTCGTAGAGCTTCAGTCAGGAACCTATCATTTTTCGTTTCAGCTATCTGTTTAATTGGAATATATAGTAAGATGTAGCTGTATACATGGAGCTTCATTCTTTCATTGGCTTACATTTTATGAAGTGGAGAGGTGAATAACTGTGACTGCAGGGATCGCGAGTCTATTAAGTGAATTCAAGCTGGGAAGACCGGTCATTTCCGGTTCCGGCTTGCCGGGAAGCTTCGATGAGAAGGCCGTCGACTGCCCGTTCGTCTTCGAACACCAGGGGCGTTATTTCATGATGTATGTCGGCTTTGACGGGATCGGGTATCAAACCGCTCTGGCGGTAAGCGATAATCTGACGGACTGGTCCTTCCATGGCCTTATTCTCGAACGAGAGCGGGGAAGCGCATGGGATTCCGCCAATGCTGCCGGCAACTGGCTGCTTAAGGAAGACAGGCTGGATCAACCGCCGCTGCTCAAGAAATGGCGGGGCAAGTATTGGATGGTTTATCATTCCTATCCTGGAGAAGGCTACGAGAACGGACCCGGACAGATCGGAATCGCGTGGACGGAGGATGACAATCTGCTGCAGTGGAACCGCTCCGCTGAGCCGGTTCTCTCGCCATTTGACGGTAATGGCTGGGAAGAGGGCGGGTTGTACAAAGGCTGCCTAATCGAGCATGACGACCGGTTCTACTTGTTCTATAACGCGAAGAACCATCGGCCGGAAGGACAGGCCTGGACCGAGCAAACCGGACTCGCAACGTCTACGGACCTGATCCATTGGGAACGATACGAAGGCAGCCCTGTTCTGCAGGTGTCCGGAAGCGGAGGCTGGGACAGCTTATTCGCCAGCGATCCGTTCGTCGTTCATGACGGAAACCGTTGGGTCATGTATTATTTCGGCTACAACGGCCGTCATGCGCAGGAGGGGATTGCGTTCTCCGATGATCTGCTCCATTGGTCGAAGCATGAAGAGCCGATTATCCGGCATGGCGCTCCAGGCGAGCTTGATGAGATTCATGCCCATAAACCGGCTGTTTTGCTAAGAGATGGCGTCCTCTATCATTATTATTGTGCATGCCGACCTTATCGAGAGGGAGACCCATCAAACAATAACGGCGAATTTCGCTGCATAACGCTGGCAGCCAGCGAGTCGTTGGCCTGATCCTTATCATGCAACGCATGACGTGCTAGATAAAGCCTTGTTCCCACAATGGATGGGAACAAGGCTTTTTGAATGGTTCAACCGCATTCTTACGATGGATAGGTATATTTCCGATTTGTTCAAGACGAATAGGCTGGATGTTCACTATATTAATTGAATCATGTACTTTTTTTCACAAAATTGAAACAGAAGTCAGTATTGGAGTGTGAGATAGGTCACGCCGGAAACGATCCGAAACGCCTATACTCGAGGTAGGCAGTAAAGAAATGGAGGGAACTGGCATGATCGAAACAAAGTCAGAGCAAACGCAAATGAACGAAGCATGGCGGGAATTCCGTTCGGGTAACTGGCAAACGAAGATCGATGTTAAAAACTTTATTGATACGAACCTGACCCCCTATTACGGGGACGAAGCCTTCCTTGCCGGACCAACCGGAAATACGACGGCACTGTGGGCGAAGATTATGGAGCTCACCCACGCGGAGCGGGCTAATGGCGGCGTTCTCGATGTGGACGTCGATACCGTCTCGACGATCGTATCGCACGGTCCGGGCTACCTGGATCAAGATAAGGAAAAGATTGTCGGCGTTCAAACAGATGAGCCGTTCAAGCGTTCGGTACAGCCGTTCGGCGGAATCCGCATGGTGGCGGATGCTTGCGAAGCATACGGGTTCAAGCTGCCGGAAGAGATGATCCGGCTGTTTACCGATATTCGCAAGACGCATAACCAGGGCGTGTTCGATGCGTATACGTCCGAGATGAAGGCAGCGCGCAAAGCAGGGATCATCACCGGCCTGCCCGACGCTTACGGCCGCGGCCGCATTATCGGCGATTACCGCCGGGTTGCGCTGTATGGAGCGGACCGGCTCATTGCGGACAAGAAAGAGGAGCTGGCCGCACTGGAAGCGGAGCTCATGTCCGAAGACGTCATCCGTCTAAGGGAAGAACTGTCGGAACAAATCCGCAGCTTAAGCGAACTGAAGCGGATGGCGGCTGCATACGGCAGCGATATTTCTCTCCCGGCTGCAACGGCGCGCGAAGCTGTACAATGGCTGTACTTTGCCTATCTCGGGGCGATCAAGGAGCAGAACGGCGCGGCTATGAGTCTCGGACGCGTATCGAGCTTCCTGGATATTTATTTCGAGCGGGACATGAAAGAAGGCATTCTGACCGAACAGGAAGCCCAGGAGATCGTTGATCACTTCGTCATGAAGCTGCGTATTGTGAAATTTCTGCGCACGCCCGACTATAACGAGCTGTTCAGCGGTGATCCGACATGGGTGACCGAATCGATCGGGGGCATGTCGCTAACGGGCGAGCCGCGCGTAACGAAGAATTCGTTCCGCTTCCTGCACACGCTCTACAATTTGGGTCCGTCGCCGGAACCGAATCTGACGGTACTCTGGTCGCCCAGCCTGCCGGATAAGTTCAAGGCTTATTGCGCCAAAGTATCGATCGAGACCAGCTCTATCCAATACGAGAACGACGAGCTGATGCGTCCGTATTACGGGGACGATTATGGCATAGCATGCTGCGTATCGGCGATGCGCATCGGGAAGCAGATGCAGTTCTTCGGTGCCCGTGCAAACTTGGCCAAGGCATTGCTGTACGCCATTAACGGTGGCGTGGACGAGGTACACGGCACTCAGGTCGGTCCTGCTATGAAGGCGATCGATGCGGACATTCTCGATTACGAAGAGGTGTCGAAGGCGTACGACGCCGTCCTGGAATGGCTGGCGAAGCTGTATATGAATACGTTAAACGTCATCCATTACATGCATGATAAATACTGCTACGAACGTCTCGAGATGGCGCTGCACGACCGCGATATCGTCCGCACGATGGCTTGCGGGATCGCCGGCTTGTCGGTCGTGGCAGATTCGCTAAGCGCGATCCGTTATGCGAAAGTAAAGCCAATCCGCAACGAGAAAGGAATCGCAGTCGATTTTGAGATTGAAGGCGATTATCCGCAATACGGGAATAACGACGAACGGGTCGACAAAATCGCGGTCGATCTTGTCGAATCGTTCATGCACAAGCTGAACAAGCATAAACCGTACCGCAATGCGGTGCCGACAATGTCTGTCCTGACGATCACCTCTAACGTCGTATACGGCAAAAAAACGGGTACGACGCCAGACGGGCGTCAAGCCGGCCAGCCGTTTGCGCCAGGCGCGAATCCGATGCATGGCCGGGACCGCAAGGGAGCGCTGGCATCGCTCGCTTCGGTAGCGAAGCTGCCGTACGCCTGCAGCCTGGACGGCATCTCGAACACCTTCTCGATCGTACCGAAGGCGCTCGGCAGGGAAGAAGGCGTCCGTGCACTCAATCTCGTATCGCTGCTTGACGGATACGCATCTCTAGGCGGGCATCATCTGAACGTGAACGTCTTCAACCGCGAGCAGCTGCTTGACGCGATGGAGCATCCGGAGAACTATCCGCAGCTGACGATCCGCGTATCCGGCTATGCCGTCAACTTTATTAAGCTGACCCGCGAGCAGCAGCTCGACGTGATCAATCGTACGTTCCACGGTGCGGTATGACCGGCCGCATTCATTCGCTCGAAACGTTCGGAACGCTCGATGGGCCGGGGATCCGCTTCGTGTTATTCATGCAAGGCTGCGCGCTGCGCTGCCGGTACTGTCATAACCCGGACTCGTGGGATAACGAGTCGGGCCGCCGCGTGGAGGTAGAGGATATTCTGGCTGAGATTGAGCCGTATGTCGATTTCTACCGCCTCTCCGGCGGCGGCATTACCGTATCGGGAGGGGAGCCTTCCCTGCAGGCGCCGTTCGTCGCGAAGCTGTTCGCCGCTGTCAAGGAACGCTGGGGACTGCACACCGCACTGGACAGCTCCGGCTTTTGCGACCCGGCCTTCGCGGAGGAGCTGCTGCGGCATACCGATCTCGTCTTGCTCGATCTGAAAATGATGAACCGGGAAGCCCACCGGGAGCTGACAACCCAGCCGAATGACAAAATACTTCGTTTTGCGGAGCATTTATCCGCGATAGGCAAAGCGATGTGGATCCGCCGCGTACTCGTACCCGGCTGGACCGACTCCATGGACGAGCTTCGCGGGCTGGGACGGTTTATCGGGAAACTGCGCGGTGTGGAGAAGGTTGAGGTGCTGCCGTATCACAGAATGGGCGTCTACAAATGGCAGGAGCTCGGACGCGAATACTTGCTGGAAGGCTGTCCGGAGCCTACGGACAAAGAGATTGAGCGTGCTGTTTATTTAATTGAAGAAGGGCGGAAAAGCGTTCACGCCCAGGAATAGAAGATGCTGTCAACCTCCGAATGCCTTGAAGAAGTCAAGGGTTCGGAGGTTTTTTATTGCGATCTGACAAGCGCGGCTGCGGTATAAATTCATTTTCCCCGAACAGCTTATTGTTGAAAGTCAGGTTTGAGACCAAGTTTGGCGGGTGGTCAGATCTTGTTCTAATTCTCCTGTACGCGAACGCCGTCGTCTGTGTGCGGGATTTGGCCTTAAGTAAGCGGAAAGCTCGATTGATGGCGGAAGAAAAATCCTTGCGACTCAAGCCAAGACGAATGCCGTGAGTCTATTATAGAGGTAGGGAGGCTGAGGCAGCACGACGAGCATAAACCATCCTTATGAAGGGAGGTGACATTGTAATCGAGAGCTTAAGACGCTTCATTTAAGGTCTAAGTTAGGAAGCTTGCGGTTCAATTCTATTATTCGGAGGTGTTTTGTAAGTGCTTACAAGCGGAAGAAGACAATCGAAGCCATTCATTGTATTCCTTCTACTGACCCTGCTAGTCACATGCTTCCCACTCACGCTACCCTACGCGAACGCTGTGGACTCGGTCCAGCTCGCCTATGAGTTCAACACCGACGGAGACAGCGAAGGGTGGGCGGCATCCGGCAACGGAATCGGTTCCGTAGCGGTATCCGGCGGTGCTCTCCATATCAGCACGGACGGATTCGATCCGTACTGGTTCGGACCTTCTCCGCTTAACCTGCGAGCAGACCCCGGTCATGTGATGGTGATCCGCGCCAAATCGAACAATGGCAGCGGATTAGGCGTCTTCTTCGACACCGACTTGTCACCGGGGCTATCTGCGGACAAAAACATGTCGATCGGCATCATACCCGACGGCGAATACCACGAATACCGGGTTAAGGTCGGTTCCCACTCGTTATGGAGCGGCGTCGTCCAGTCATTCCGACTCGATCTGGAGCCGCCGACCAGCTTCCCGGCGGATGTAAGCATCGATTATGTGCGGTTCGTGCAGGAATCGACTTTCGGCTTCGAATTTAACAACTCGGACAACGGATGGGCAGCAGATCGCGATATTTCTGTGCTGACACCGGGAACGAATGCCATTACCGCGACGATAACGGGCGAACAGCCGTCCATGCTTTCACCGGCCTTGAATACGCCGGCAGCCGATATGGGCAGCGCGAAGCTGCGTATGAAGGCAACTGCTGGCGAAAGCGTTGCCCTGTATTTCGCGACGGACGAGTCATCGGCGCCGCAATTCTCCGAAGACCGCAAGCTGGCGGTGCCGATTATCGCGGATGGGCAATTCCACGACTATACGATCGATTTGTGGCCGCATCCGCTTTGGTCCGGAACAGTGGGCGAACTTCGGCTTAGCTTGCAGGGCAGCGCACTGAGCGGAGCAAGCTGGGAGATCGATTATTTGCGGCTGCCAACAGGCATCTCAACCCGTTTCGACTGGAATGTGGATGGCTTTACGCAGGGCTGGGAAGCAGCCCACTCGTTAACTCCGCTGACTGCGGCAGGCGGTAAGCTATCCACCACTGTAACGGATAACGATCCGTATATGGCTGCGAACGGATTGGACGGGATTATCGGCGAGCGTGACGGAACGATGGTAATCCGGTTGAGCGCGACTGCCGGAAATTCCGTCATGCTGTTCTATGGTACGAGCGCACAGCCCGGATTCTCGGAGGATCGGAAGATCAGCTTCCCGATCGCTGCCGATGGACAGATGCATGAATACAGAGTGCCATTAACTGAGCTTCCCTTGTGGACCGGCCGCGTTCAATCGCTGCGTCTTGACCTCGAAGGCAATGCGCTGCATGCCAATTGGTCCATCGATTATTTGTACTTTGAAGAAAGTCCCGCTGCCGTGCAATTCGAGATGAAGCGTTCGCAGCCTTCCGTCGGCATAGGCGAAGAGGCAGTGATCACGGCCGAAGTGTTTAATTCCGGCGGCAAGATATTGCCGAATGCCAACGTGGCAATCGAGCTGCCTGAAGGCCTGCAGCTGATCGATGGCGATGCGCAGGTGTCCCTTGGAGACCTGGCGCTGCGTGCAAGAGAGCCGGTGACATGGAAGGTACGCGGCGTAACATCGGGAGGGTACGCGGTTAACGTGAAGATGTCCGCCGCGGGTCTGACGGGCAGCAAATCGCTTCCGCTGCCCGTTCTGGCCGAGGCTCCGGCCGTCAATCCTCAGCGCTTAACGGACGCGCAAGCAAGCCTTGAGGAGGCAACGGGGAATGCCGTGCTGGAGAATGGCCTTGTCCGTGTTGTATTTCCGCGTGATTCGTTTGGCTATGGGCAATATCTGGTCTATACATGGGCCAATGGACAATGGAATCTGATGGCATCCGCACAACCGTTTGCATATGCGACAGTGAAGCAGTCGAATGGCGCAATTGAATCCGTTGGCTTCTATCCCGACCACGCGGAGATTGGCAGCGCTTCAGACCACGCTTCCTTGACATTGAGCGGAACAGCGGCAGACAGTTCCGGACGCCAATGGACGCATTCGTTCGCGTTTGGGCTGGGTGACGATGGCAAGGGGATCGAAGTGGATCAGCAGGTAAGCGCCAATACCGCCGCCGACCTGCTAAACATGTCCGGTCCTGTTCTTACTGTCGGCCAAGGAAGCTTCGGAAGCGCCAAGGACGAAGCGCTGTTCCCGGGGCTGGAATGGCTGGTCGACGATGAGTCTTCATCGAGCGAGCTCGATTCGAACCCGCCCCATTCGAATCGGTTGGTGCCGCATCCTTACAAAATAACGATGCCGCTTATGGCTGTCCGCAGCGGAGATAACGTTGTCAGCCTCATGTGGGATCCGAACCAGAAGTGGGATGGCGAGCATTCGCTGCCTGCAGCGAAGTTCGCTTCGCCGAATTTCGTGGAGAATCAGAATAATCATGTACTCGGCTTATCCGCACTGTCTGTACCCACCTTCGTGAAGGAGAATAAAGAACTGGCGACCGATCCTTATCCATTGGAGGCGAACCGACCGCTGAGTCTCAAGGCGGTCATCGCGGCGGCTGAAGGCGACAGCGTACTCGAAGCCGTCAACTTGTATTTGGACTCCTACGGTTGGCCGGAAGAGGCTGCCGGTCACGATTTTGAGAAGGAAATCGACCTTGGCCTGGAAGCTTATCTGAATACGTTCTGGGTTGCTTCGGCCAAAGGATGGCGTCACGTCGACGGTCCGGGCTGGGGACCCGCGAAATTCCCGTCCAACAATGTGCTGCTGCGCCAGCTTGGCATGTATGACGCAGCGAAGCGTCCGGAAGCGGAAGCCCGCATTCAGGACGTGATGAGCGATATTCCGAAAAAATCGGTTCTCGGTGCGCCGGACGGTCACATTCCGCAATGGCAGTCGCCTTTCTACCTTGGGTATATGAACGAATCGCTGCAAGGCTTGAAAGGGACGATCC
The DNA here is from genome assembly GCF_024734895.1 of Paenibacillus spongiae. NCBI lineage: Bacteria > Bacillati > Bacillota > Bacilli > Caryophanales > Paenibacillaceae > Paenibacillus > Paenibacillus spongiae. Next base: position 4,121,062 of record NZ_CP091430.1, on the reverse strand, counting down.
AATCGCTCATGAACGCGCAGGATTCATCCGGAGCATGGTTGTTCAAGAACAACCCGAATTCCAGCGGCAGACCGCTTGGCGTCGATGGTGAGAAGCAATTCGGCTTTACGGCTCAGCATTCGCAAACGCTATTGCGCTACGCAAATATGACTGGCGATGAGGCAGCCGCCGAGGCCGGATTGAATGGCATCGCCGCCATGCAGACGATGGGGGATGTGCCGCGTGCCGCTCAAACATGGGAAGTGCCTGTGCATACGCCCGATATTCTCGCAGCGGGCAGAGCTGTCGGCGCTTACTTGGAAGCGTACAAATGGACGAAAGACGATCAGTATGTAGAAGAAGCCGTCAAATGGGCCCGTACCGGCTTCCCGTTCATCTATGCGTGGGAGATTCCCGGGTTATCGTTCTCGCCATATGCAACGATTCCCGTTTTCGGATCAACTGCCTACGTGAGGCCGTGGTTCGGGGTACCGGTACAATGGAACGGTCTTGTGTACTCCTATGCGCTCTTCGAGCTGTCACGCTATGACGATTCGCTTCCATGGCGCGATATCGCCTCGGGTATACTATCCAGTGCAGAAGAGATGCAAGAAGCGGACGCCGGCGAGCCGCATCTGGGCGGATATCCGGACTTCTGGGAGCTGCTGACGAACGAGCGCTCGGATGACGTGATGATCAATCCGGAGGCATTGCTCAAGAACGTGTTCCTGGAGCAGGCTCTTGAAGGGCAAGGACCGGAGCCGGATTTTACGACGACCCTCACTGCTTCATGTTCGAGCGGGAAGTGCAAGCCGGCGCGGATCTCATCGCTTGCCCAGGTAAGCAATGTCGGTCCGTCTTCTACGAACAATCTCGTTAAGTTTGATCTGACTTATCCAGAGGGAGAAACAACTTACGTACTCGTAACGCAGCGGGATAAACCGCGCAAGGTGACGATTAACGGGGTGCAGCAGGGGGAGCATACGAATTTGGTTGGGGCTGCGTCAGGATGGTCGTACGATACGGCAACCGGCTATCTGACCCTCAAAGTGAAGCACTCCATCAAGGATGAGGTCAAGATTCATTATTAATAAGGTGGAACAATCGTATAATGAATGCAGGGTCACGAAGTGCATGTTGGCTTCGGGGCTCTTTTTTTTTTGAACCGCGGAGCAGGGATGACAGGAATCGAGGGGATGGAGGAGGTTAGCATAACGAAAACGACCAAATAGATGGCCGTTTTCAGGTAAATTCATTTTATTGCCGTATTAGCCTTGCTTGGGTTTAACGAGATCATTCGAGCTTATACCGAGAAAATCGAACGCTTCCTGCAGCATAATCTGATCATTATCGTTCCAGAAGCATTTGTTAATATCCATAATATTCGAATTGCGGGAGATCCGGTCCATCTGCATCTTCATCAGCGTTCCGCTGCATAGAACGGCGATCTTCGCCACATAAGGAAATACGGTACGCTGTGCTTCTTCCCATATTGCGTTTACATCCGGCGTAAATACGACAGACCGGCCATTGCGCTCCATGAAGCGGTTGTCGACAAGCAGATTTACTTTCGTCGTCTTCGAATTCGACTGAACCGTCGAAATAATGATGTCAGCGGCGGCTTTGGCTTCTTCCGCTGTCAGGTTCTCATGTACCTGCCAGGAGAATACCTGGGTGTTGTTGTCCATGTGGGAAATAAACTTGTTTTTTAAATCGACGCTCATTGATAAAATCTCCTTACATCATGATTGGATTATTTGAACCAGGAAGCCAGCATGACATCAAGCGTATTGCACGTATATTGGACCAAATGCTTGGCTTCTTCCAGCTGTTTCTCGCTCATGCCTTGAATCAGATGGTAGACGTCGCTATGCTCTTCGTCGGCTTCGCAATGGATCGCCCAATATTCGAGATCCGTAAAGCCGGTTTTCTGCAGAATCGCATAAGCGTGCAAATAGACCGCATGCGCGAAGCCTTCGCTTGTGCTGTTGATAATGAGCAAGGACAGGTTCTCATCCATGGCTGTAACAGCGCGGTATTGCAGGGATATGAAATGTTCGGTTTCGTAATTAGCAGGGTGCAGCTCAGGGTCGTCAAGGCCGATATCGATCATCCATTTGCGAAGCATCTCCGCATGGTCTTTCTCTTCCTCATAATGGCTGGAGAATAATTCGTGATCGACATCGGGGAACCGTTCCCATCTTAGCTTAAGCAGCTCGCCAAAATGTTTGGACAAGTGATAGAGATTATTGCACCAAACAAAGTAAGAAGGGTCTTTCTCCTGCGGGAAGTGAAGGAAGAACGGATTTTCATTTTTGACGCGTTTCAGTTCGGATTGGATAATGGAGTCAATGCTCTCCACGACAACTTGAGAATCTGCCAAAGCCACGTAATCACTCCTAAATATATATTCAATAATTTATCGGCTGTTTTTGAATGGAAATGAATACTAAATATAAAGTTTTCAAAAAACATACAAATATATGGTTTGTTATAGGATATGAGATCACTTATTGGACTGCTCCTATAAAGGGAGTTTATTTACAGGAAAATAGACGTTTGGTAATATTTAGTTATTGAGGGGGAGTGAGATAGAATGGTGCAATTAAGCGAATTTCCAGTGTTGGCTGGTCCAATGAATTGGGGAGTCATCACTTCACAATTTACGTTAGAGCAAGTATCGAATGAAACGTTAATCAGCAATATCAGCATGATTCCTACTGTAGGGGATCGGTATGTGATGATGAAGCTGGATACCGGGGCTTGGGAGCTTGCGGGAGGGACGTTGAAGCCGAACGAAGCTTATCTCGACGCATTGCGCAGAGAAATACGGGAAGAGCTTGGGGCGGATTTGAAGTCCTACACGATCATCGGGCATTTCAGATGCAGCTCTAAGGCGGACCGGCCCTATTTGCCGCACATTCCACACCCGTCCTTTATCCGGCTTGTCGGCTACGGCGAAGTTACCATAACAGGCGATCCGTTGAATCCGCCAGACGGAGAGAAGGTCGTTACCGTGGAGGTCGTCACAATTCATGAAGCGGTTCGCAGATTTGAACAAATTAACCGACTGGACCTTGCAGAATTATATCGGCTCGTTCACGAGATTAGAATGGCGGTTTAAGGGAAACGACAGTGAATCAATGATTAATGATGCTTATTATTAATGTAATAAACTAAAAGGAAGGCTTCAATTCGATTCGATTATCCTTCGACATGCGGCTGACGATTGACTCCTGTCGCACAGTCAAGAACTGCTGACTCGGCACGATATTTATTGCGATACCGTGACATGTACGACATGCAACCGGTTTCGGGGTCCATGAGGGTACTGCAGTCCCTTGACAACAGAAGTATGCTGTCATAAACTTTGTTCGATTCCACGACTAGGAAGCGGGAGGCGATCCGTTTGGGTGTGCTGTCCGACATGAAACGGTTTCTACAGGTCAAAGGTGCAATGTGGCTGCTGCTAACATTATTTTGTTACGGGATCGGAACCGGCATTCTGGCACCTATGAATTCCATCTACCTTAGCGAAAGCATCGGATTATCCAAAGGTCAAGTTGTATCCGTATTCGCCGCATCCTTGCTGCTCAATATGACGACAACGATGATTGTCGGCATCTGGAGCGACCGATTGAAGAGCAGGAAGCTGCTGGCCATGTGCGCTGCAGCATTGTGTATGCTCGGGTTACTGCTCTATCTTCGCGCGGATACTTACTGGTCGGCGCTTATCGGCATGTGCATCGCGGTAGCCCCCTCCGGATTAATCATGGGACAGCTGTTTGCGATGTCACGGAATCATTTTGTCCGGCTGGCATCCGATATTGTCGAGATGGCCCAAATATGGCTGCGGGCAGGTCTGAGCATCGGTTTCTTCGTCGGCCTGTTGATCGGGGCGAACTTATATTTGCTCGCGACCTTCCAAGGCGTATTATGGGGCAATATGACCGGATATGCTGCACTATTCTTGCTGCTGTTGTTTTATAAGGAATATACGGGAGAGACGGTAAAGGCTGAAGCGAGAACAGGAGAGCCGTTCTCCATGCTCATGCTGGTCGCATTGTTCATGCTGGCATGCGCGGATGCGATTCGGGGTCTATACCTGCCGTTGGTCGTCAAGGACTTGTTCGGACGTCCGGAGCTCATGTCATACATATGGAGCATTCAAGCCGTATTCGAGCTGTTGTTTATGACGATTGCGGGTTATTGGGCGGCAAAGTACGGCAGTAAACGGATTATTCTGCTCGGGGGCGTGGGTGCTTTCATTACTTATGCTGTCTATGCGTCATCCGCCGCTTTGCCGGTCTTCTTCATCGTACAGCCTGTCTACTCCTTCTTCGTCTCGATATTATACGGAGTAGCTATGGGGTACGTACAGCGCATGTTCGTCAATCGCACCGGCTTCGGCTCCAGTTTGTATGTTTTTATATCGTTATCGGCCTCTCTGTTAGGCTACATGTTCCCGCTTCTTATAAGCGGTTATAATCCGATTATCTTCGTCATCCCGTTATGCTTGGTATCCGCATCCATGCTGCTGATTCTGTTCGTGCTCCGGATCGAGAAGAGGCAGATCGCCGGCATTTCGAGCGGAATCTAGCTTGAACAGATTCTAATCCTATTATTTTTTTACTAACAAAGAAAGAGGGTAACACATGCTTCAAACGCAATGGGAATATCGTACACTCAAATATAAGACCGGTGGATTCCTCGGAGGAAAGGTAAATCAAGAGGAATTGGATGAACTGCTGAATTCGCAGGGCTATGAAGGCTGGGAGCTGATTTCTTGCTTTGATACAAGCATGACCCAAGGACAGTCCAAGGACCTTATTATGATCTTCAAACGGAGAGTCTAGCGCTCCTACGATATAGCAGGCTTGAATTGGGAAAGGAGAGGACATGTCATGAAAAGCTACGTCGCATGGCTGCGCGGCATTAATGTAAGCGGCCAAAAGCTGATCAAGATGGATCATTTGAAAATGATATTCGAATCTTTACAGTTGAGCAGCGTCACGACATATATACAGAGCGGTAACGTCCTCTTCCTATCGGACGACCTGGATACGGAGGCATTAACCCTTCGTATCGAAAAAGGGCTGTATGAGGCGCTTGGTTACGAGGTTCCTGTAATCATCCGAACCGTTGAGGAGCTGGAATCCGTCATCGCTAATAATCCTTACGACCTGAATGCGTTCACAGAGAAGGATAAGCTGTATGTGACTTTCTTATCGAAAAAGCCGTCACCCGAAGCAGTCGAAGCCTTGATGGCATTCCAGAACGAAATTGACGAGTTTCATATCCAGGATCGGGAAGTTTATATACTCGTTCATTCAAGCTATGGCAAAACGTTATTCTCTAATAACTTCATTGAGAAAAAGCTGCGTGTTTCGGGAACGACGCGAAACTGGGCCACAATTAACAAAATGATTAGCCTTCATCGTAATCGAAAGGGCTGAGTTCTTCCACAGCAACCTCTTGGAACGTTATAAAGTAATCTGATAAAATGATGAAAAGGGATGATTCGTTCGGAAAACGACAGGAGGAGATGCCGGTGAGAAGCTCCCAATTTCGAATGCTTGACCGCCCGATTCATGTCTATCGTTGGGAACCGGATATAGGCGTGCCTATTACGGGCATCGTACAGCTGGTTCATGGGTCCTGCGAGCACGCGGGGCGGTACGAATCATTCGCAGAATACTTGACAGGGCGAGGGCTCGTCGTGTTTGCCAATGATCACCGTGGGCACGGTCAGTCGGCTCAGAATAGTGAAGATTTCGGTTATTTTGGCGAGCGGGACGGCTGGGCTCTCATGGTGGATGATTTGCATCACCTGACCAAGCTGGTCAGGGAAGCCTATCCCGGCAAGAGATTAACGATGCTGGGCCATAGTATGGGCTCGTTCATGGCACGCCATTATGCCGTGAAATACGGAGAAGGCCTGGATGGATTGATCCTGACGGGGACCGCGCATTATGGCCGGCTGCTGCTTCGTCTGGCCCGATTGATTGCCGCATGGGAGGTCTGGTCCAGAGGCAGCCGTTTCAAGAGCACGTTTCTGTACCGGATGACGTATCAATCGTTCAATCACCGGTTCCAACCCATCAGAACCGATCAAGATTGGCTGTCGCGCGATCAAACGATAGTCGACCAATTCGTAGCCGATGAGCACTGCGGATTTATTTTCACGGCCAGCGGGTTTAGGGATATGTTCGACGGTTTGCTCTTTATCACCGATCGGACGAACATCAGCCATACGCCCAAATCGCTGCCGACCATACTGCTCTCCGGTACGGACGACCCGGTCGGAACTTATGGCAAGATGGTCGAGGAAGCTTATCATGCCTACCGTGCAGCCGGTTTAACCGATGTCACGATGAAGCTGTACGACGGCATGCGTCATGAGATTCTGAATGAAATCGAACGCGAGCAAGTCTATGACGATATCATGAAGTGGCTTCAAGCACATCGGTTATTGGATCAAGATGCCGGTCATGCGTAAGACCTCATCATTCAACTAGAGTAACGCTGGACGATAAGTCCGGCTTTTTTTGTGTGAATGATGTGACGGCAACAAAAAAACTGACGCCGAAAGGCATCAGTTAGACAAGTTACGAAAAAAGTTCTGAAAAAAAGTATTGTCAGCCATGAGAGGATATGTTAAAATGAATGATAAAAGTCAAGATTTATTTCGTGTTCATTTGGATTAATCATATCACATAATAATTTTGTTTGTCAATGAGTATTTCTGGTTCTATTGACCCAACGTAAATGTGGAGGGAGCCGTATATGACAGAAGACCGTTTGAACGGGGAGAAAGAGGCTTTGCAGGGACAGGATCGGGAATCGGGGGACATGAACGACTTGGATGGCCTGTCGCTGCCGCCCGGAATGAAGAACAGCGATCCGGTTCGCATGTATTTGAAGGATATCGGAAGGGTTCCGCTCCTCTCAGCCGAAGACGAAGTCATGCTGGCCAAGCGGATTGAGCAAGGGGATGAAGAGGCGAAGAAACGACTGATGGAAGCGAATCTCCGTCTGGTCGTCAGCATTGCCAGAAGGTATGTCGGACACGGCATGCTGTTTCTTGACTTGATCCAGGAAGGCAATACGGGCTTAATCAAAGCAGTCAATAAGTTCGACTATAAGAGAGGGTTTAAATTCAGCACGTACGCGACATGGTGGATCCGTCAAGCGATTACCCGCGCGATCGCCGATCAAGGGCGTACGATCCGGATTCCTGTTCATATGATCGAGACGATCAACAAGCTTAACCGCACCGCCCGCAAGCTGCTGCAGTCGCTTGGACGCGAACCGAGCTATGAGGAAATTGCCCAGGAGATGGATATCGAAGCGGATAAGGTTCGCAGTATTATGAAGATGGCCCAGGAGCCCGTCTCGCTCGATACGCCGGTCGGTGAAGAGAATGATTCGAAATTGTCCGACTTTATCGAAGATCACGAAATGATGACTCCCGTTGAATCGGCGTCATATGAACTGCTTAAAGAACAGCTAAGCCTTGTGCTTGATTCTCTAACCGAGAGGGAAGAGGGCGTACTTCGCTTGCGTTTCGGAATCGATGACGGACGGACCCGGACGCTGGAGGAAGTCGGCCAGCATTTCGGCGTGACGCGCGAGCGAATTCGTCAGATCGAAGCCAAAGCGCTGCGTAAGCTGAGACATCCAAGCCGCAGCCGGCAGCTGAAAGATTTTTTGGACTAATCGAATTGAAGGAAGACGCTGGATTCGCATCGGGATTCACGGTATAATCTTTTTTGTGGCAGCCTTGAAGGTCTATTTAACTTGCCAACATAATAAATAAGGAGCAAGATGATGGAAAAAGTACTTATTTTCGGTCATAAGAACCCTGATACCGATACAATCTGTTCGGCTATCGCTTATGCGGATTTGAAATCCAAACTGGGCTTGAACGTTGAGCCAGTCCGTCTTGGAAGCGTCAACGGGGAGACTCAATTTGCTTTGGACAAGTTCCAAGTCGAGGCGCCGCGTCTTGTTGAAACGGTAGCTAACGAAGCGAAAGAAGTCATCCTTGTCGACCACAACGAGCGTCAACAAAGTGCCAATGATATCGATCAGGTGCGTGTTATCGAAGTGATCGATCATCACCGGATCGCTAATTTCGAAACTAGCCATCCCCTATACTATCGTTGCGAGCCTGTAGGCTGTACGGCGACGATTCTTAATAAAATGTACAAAGAGAACGGCATTGCAATCGATAAGCCGATTGCCGGGCTGATGCTGTCCGCCATAATTTCCGATTCCCTGCTGTTTAAATCGCCGACCTGTACGGAGCAAGACGTAGCCGCTGCTCGCGAGCTGGCGGAAATTGCCGGCGTGAATGCAGATAGCTACGGTCTGGATATGCTGAAAGCAGGCGCCGATCTGAGCGACAAATCGATCGCGCAGCTGATTTCCCTGGATGCGAAAGAATTCCAAATGGGCAGCTATAAAGTTGAAATCGCGCAAGTGAACGCTGTCGATACGAGCGATGTGCTGGTTAAGCAAGCCGAGCTGGAAACAGCGCTTAACGGCATCATTGAAGAAAAGGGCTTGGACCTGTTCGTATTCGTAGTGACCGATATCTTGAACAACGATTCCGTTGCCCTGGCGTTAGGACGTACGGCGAATGCCGTTGAGAAAGCTTACAACGTTTCGCTGGATGATAACAAAGCGCTTCTGAAGGGCGTTGTTTCCCGCAAATCGCAAATCGTACCTGTGTTGACCGAAACATTAACCAAAATGTAATGGAATACGACCAAAAACACCGGGTGGATGTTATCCGCCACGGTGTTTTTTTAACAGATGTCATTCCGTATACCCGTCATTACCCGAATGAAATATACGATAATCTGTCCCTGAAATTAGCATTTACAGGTCAAACTATACTATGATAGGGACAGCGTGTACGAGTTCGAATACGATCTCGCCGCTCCAGCATTCGTTGACCGACCGGAGCGGAAAAAAATAATTGCAGAGGGGAATTTGTAAATGACAGCAAAGCAGAAGCCATTATACATCTTCACCGGATCCTATGCTGAACCTGATAACAGCAGCGTATATGTGTACGCCTTCAATGAGGAAGACGGACAGCTCACGCTCCTTGATCAAACCGGAGGATTGAAGAATCCGACCTTCCTTGATGTCGATCCGGAGCGTCAACTTCTCTACGCGATCGGCGAACAGCAAACGCCGGACGGAAGCAAAACAGCGGAGGTTGCAGCCTTCGCGATCGACGGTCAGACAGGTGCGTTAAGCCTCTTGAACCGTCAGCAGAGCGTTCCCGCTTCCACCTGCCATATTCAACGAGACCCGCTTCATCCGCTGCTCGTCGTATCCAGCTATCATGGCGGCATGATTGGACTCGTATCCTTGAAGGCGGACGGTCAAGTAGGTGAATTGCTTGATATGAAGCAGCATGAAGGGCATAGCGTTCATCCGAACCAGGATCGGCCTCATCCGCATTCGGCGTTCTTCAGCCCGGATGGCCGTTACGTATTTATTCAAGATTTAGGCATCGACCGCATTCGTACGTATTCCATCGATGCGGAGCGCGGCCTGCTGAATTACCATGGCGAGGTTGAACAGCAACCGGGGGCAGGACCGCGGCATCTCGCTTTCTATCCGGACGGCCAATATGCTTTCGTTATCAATGAGTTGAATTCTTCCATCACGAGCTATTCATATGATGCCGAACGGGGGCAGCTGACGCCCGTTGAGACGGTTCCGACACTGCCGGCGGATTACACGGGGAACAACTCCTGCGCGGAGATTGCCGTTTCCGAGGACGGGAGATTCGTATATGGATCCAATCGGGGCCATGACAGCCTCGTCGTCTACGCATTTAACGCCGAGACGGGCAAGCTTGCGCTGGTGGAGCATGTATCTGTAGAAGGCAGCCATCCCCGCCACTTCGCGCTTACGCCGGGCGGTCACTATTTGATTGCGGCGAACCGCGATACGAACAATATCGTTACCTTCCGGGTAGATAAGGAGTCCGGGAAGCTTCACTATACAGGAAACAGCGTTCACGCATCCAAGCCTGTATGCGTACGTCCCGTACGGCTCGGCTAGATATACCCATAATGAAATAGAAGAGACTGATGGCGTTGTGAGCCGTCAGTCTCTTCTATTGTCGTAAGATATCGCTGATCGATATCCAGGCTCAGTGAATTAGTAAATCCGATGCTTCCAGCCGTTCAGCTTGGCAATGGCTTCGATATAATAATAATCGCCATAGATCAGGGAGCCATCCACACAGAAGCTGCCCGGCTTGCTGCCGGTTCCGCCGAGAAGTATCGCCTCGTGACCAGGCAGCTCCCATGTTGCATAGCGCTCGGTCAAGCCCTTCAGAATCCGTTGAGCGCCATTGCTATATACAGCCTTCTCCGCTAGAGGGACGGCTTCCGCGATTTCTAACAATCCGGATGCGGCAATTGCAGCGGCAGAGCTGTCGCGAGGCTCATTCTCGAACGATTCGAGACGGAAGTCCCAGTAAGGAACATGATCATCGGGCAGCGACGCCAGAAAATAATGAGCAATCCGTTTGGCCGTATTCAGAAAACGAATGTCGCCCGTATGACGGTAGGTATTGGCAAACCCGTGCAGCGCCCAAGCCGTTCCCCGGCTCCAGGAGGAATCCGGTGCGCTGCCTTGTCCTCCGAAAGCTTCGATGAAATCGCCCGACTCGGGATTGAACGAGAGGATATGATTCACCGATCCGTCGTCACGGACGCCGTACTGCATCGTCGTCTCCGCATGGCGGACCGCAATATGGCGGTATCTGGGGTCGCCTGACACCCGGCTTGCCCAGAACAGGAGCGAGATGTTCATCATACAATCGATAATCGCCCAACCGTATTTATCGGCATTCCATGCGCGAATGAATTGGCCGGACAGATTGAAGCGCGAGGCCAAGAAGTTGGCGGCCTCCAGCCCTCTGCGCCTTCCGTCCGCATCGCCGGTAATCGTATGCTTGATCACCGCCGTCGATAAGAACTGGAAGCCGACATCGTGATGAAGCTGCTCGGTCGAGGTAATGAACCATCTCTCCAGCTCCTCGTCCTTGTCCCATACCGCATCCTTGTACGATGATTTGCCGGTCATATCGTACATCACCCAGAGGATCCCCGGCCAGAATCCGCTTGTCCACCAATCGGTCTGAAGATCGTCGTACTTCCCGTCAACCCCGGCGAAATGAGGGCTTTTGGTTCCGATTTGGCCTATCATTCGATCTACCTTCGCTTCCAGTCTGGATAAGAGTTCCGCATAATCAAGCGTGTTCATTGACATTCCTCCTGTCGCTATAATGGTTCGATTATAGCGGTTCTTTCCGGAAGAAAGTTGTGGTACGATGTGAGAAAATGTTGCTCAATTGCTCTATACGGAGGTCGCGATGAATCTACTCTTCGATCCCATCAAGTTCGGCGGCAAGCAGCTGCAGTGGAATTACCGGATCCGGACCGAAGCCAATTTCGGCGGCTATTATCATTGGCATCCATGCTGCGAGATCCTCTTCGTCCATGAGGGACAAGGAAGTGTGATCGTCAATCAGCTGACGTATGAGATCCGCCGCGGGATGCTTTTCTTCTTTCAGCCCTACCAGCTGCACAAGGTATATGCCCATGTAAGCGCGGATTCTCCTTATGTGAGGACGATTTTGCATTTTGACCCGATCGTCATGTCGGGGTGCAGGGATGTATTCCCATTGCGCTACAGTCAGTTCATCCAGCTGTATCAAGGTCATAGGAAGAAACACGGTTACGATTTCAAGTTGGATGCCGTCCATATGGAACGGTTGTTGGACATGTTTCATAGTGTGGATGGCGAGGGCAGAGGAGAGTCGCAAGAGGAAATTGCCTATCTCATCATGCAGCTGGTGAGCGGCATACATGCGCTAAGATCTGCATCCGGGGAAGCAGACGAACAACGGACCCTGCCTCAATCGGTGCGCTATTCGGAAACGATTATGAGATGGATCGAAGCGCATTATGCGGATGAGTTCAGTCTGGAGCAAGCAGCGGAAGCGGCACATCTGTCGAAATTTTACGCGTCCCGGATCTTCCGGCAGGAGACGGGAAGCAGCATTACGGAATATCTGACCGCAAGAAGAATCAAACAGGCTTGCCGGCTGCTCCAGACGACCAACATCCCGATCGAGCGGATTGGCATTGAGGTTGGACTGCCGAACGTCTCTTATTTCATTCAATTGTTCAAGAGGGTGGTCGGCATAACGCCTCTGAAGTACCGCAATCAACCTTGATGGATCTCTTGATGTGGAGCCGTGGAAGCGCGGACGATAAGCTCGGGCTCCAGCATAAGGGTCTTCTCGGAAAAAGGTGCGTCCAGCATCGCGATCAGCGTTCCGGAAATTTGTTGGGCCGTGTGTTGAATTTCAACGCCGACTACGGTCATCGGAATGTCAAGATCGGACATCTGCGGAATGTTATCGTAGCTGACGACAGAGAGATCGCGAGGAACGGTTAGACCGATTTCCGTTATCGCTTTTAAGATGCCGCGGGTGAGATCGAAGCTGCCGCTGATTAGGGCGGTAGGCGGATTGCTTGATTGCAGTAGCTGTTTCGCCGCGGCGTAACCGTCATGATACTCCATTCCTTGAATCGGCACGATGCAATCCTCCGGGCATGGAGCGCCATATCGTTTCATTTCTGCCCGGAAAGCGTCGATTTTCTCCAACTGGAGCGGATCAGGCTGTTCCGGTCTGCCGATATAGCCGATACGGCGATGGCCGATTTCGATCAGGTGGCCAACCGCCAGACGGGTAGCCTTACTGCGATTTACATCTACCGTCATGAACGGCAAGTGAATACCCGATCCATAAATAAGAATGGGGATGGACGCTGCCAGCGATGCCAGCCGGGATGCTTGACCGCTATGATCTCCGAAGACGAGGATGGCATCGACTTGAAAGCGATGGAAGATCTCGATTGCGGATTCAAGGCGGTTGATGGACAACAGAGTCGTATATCCGCTGAGTTCTAATTCCGCGTTGATTATCGTCAGTAGGGAAGAAGGAGCGGTTCGTTCGATAGACGGCCAGACGACTCCGATGGCGCCGCTCTTCTTCGAGACGAGCTTGCGTGCGGCAATATTCGGACGGTAGCCCATCTCCTCGGCAATGTCCATAATAAGGCGTTTGGTGGAATCCTGTACGAGCGGACTGTTCCGCAGCGCTTTGGAAACCGTGGAGAAGCTGACTCCGGCACGCGCCGCAATATCTTTAATTGTAATCATGACGGACTCCGTACCTCCTCGAATAACAACGTTGTCAGTTCTTATCATAATGGATTGGAGATGCGAAAGATAGGGTGAGCAGGTTTGAGTAGACAAGCGATACCGGTTTCGTTATGATGACTTTAACAACGTTGTTATTTCGATGAGACAGGTTGTAACCATGCCAATAATGCTTGAAAGGTGGCAACGAAGCAATGTTTAATCTAAGCGGAACCGTTTCCGTCGTAATCGGCGGAAATGGTGTATTGGGAGGAAGCATGGCTGGCGCGCTGGCTGGAGCCGGCTCGAAGGTCGTCATAGTCGGCCGGGATATGGAGAAGGCGGAAGCGGTGTGCAGCCGGATCGAGGCGGCCGGCGGAGAAGCCATGAAGGTTGCTGCAGATGCAACCAGCAAGGAGCAGCTTGAAGCCGTTCTGGAACAAGCGTTAGCATGGGGAGGGCGGATCGATACGCTAGTGAACGCCTCGGGGACGAATAGTGCGACGCCGTTCTTTGACTTGGAGATGTCCGAGTGGGACCGTATCATGGACGTGAATCTGAAGAGTGTCGTGCTAGCTTGTCAAATTTTCGGCAAGAAGATGATCGAGCAGGGAGAGGGCGGCTCCATTATTAATATTTCATCGGTATCGTCCGATCCGCCGCTCTCGCGCGTCTTTACCTATTCCGCCTCCAAAGCCGGCGTCAACAGTGTGACGCAATTTCTGGCGCGGGAGTTCGCTCCTCATAACGTGCGCGTGAACGCTATTATTCCGGGCTTCTTCCCGGCAGAGCAGAACCGGAAGATATTATCCCCGGAGCGAATAGAGTCCATTATGAGCCATACTCCGATGGGCCGCTTCGGCGATCCCGAGGAGCTGGATGGCACGGTCGTCTACTTGGCTTCGAAGAAAGCATCTTCGTTCGTGACCGGAGCCATGCTTCGGGTCGATGGCGGTTACGGTGCAATGACGATCTAACATGACTATTGGAAGTTATATGGCACCTGCTCATTCAAGCGAGCAGGTGCTTTTATTTGATAAGCTTGACTCGTGTAGTTATTCGATCTAGTAAACCTGCTCCGGCTTATGCTCTCCCGGCTTAATCCACACAAGCGCTACGTAAGCCGTTAATGCCGATATTCCCGCTAACGTATAGAATAGAGCACTTGCATCCGAATTCATAAGCAGTGAAGCCGCAGGCGGCCCTAGTCCCACACCGATGAAACGCATACTGCTGTACAACGATGTAACCGTTCCCCGTTCTTTCTTATCGATTCCTTCGGTAATCAAGGCATCCATACAAGGAAGCGCTGTACCGATCCCGGCTGCAGCCACGCTAGTCAACACAAATATGATTACAAGCGGCAAGCCATGCAACCATCCGCAAGCGAGTGAAGCCAGCGCGAGAACGAACAAGCTGATGACGGACAGCCGCTTCATCCGTTTCTTTCGTTCCCCGATCAGCTTGCCTGTGAGATATGAGCATAAACAGAGAACCGTCAGTGGAATCGCAAGAAGAGCGCCCTTGGCAATTCCGTCAATGTGATGACGAGATTCCAGCCGGTCCGATAAATAGAACAGCACTGCAAAGACAGCAAACATACAGGTTCCTCCTACTAGAAAGACCGCGAATAACCATTTGCCTTTCTCGTGGAAGAGCCGCTTGATGTTGCGCAGAAATAATTGCAATGGCAGCGGCTCGTCTTCACCCGGCTTATGTTTGGGAACATGGATGAATAGAAGCAGAAGCAGCACGGAGATCATGCTCAGCAGCGGAATTGCATAGAAGGGCAAATACCAGATGATCCATGCCAACAAAGCGCCCAAGACGGGACTAAGCACTTTACCGAACGTATTAGCCGTTTCGACCAGGCCTAGGGCACTGCTGACCTCCTTCTCGCTCTTGAACAAATCGCCCGTAAGCGGGAATACAATAGGGGCCGATCCGGCGGCACCCGCACCCTGCAGCAATCTTCCGAGTAAAATGATCCAATAGGCGTCTGCGGTCATCGAAGCCGCCAGCGCCGAGATCAGGCCGCCGACTGCAGCCAAGCATAAACAAGGGATCATGATCTTCATACGGCCTATGCGATCGGACAAGTAACCGGCTATAGGGATAAGTAGAATCGCGATGATGGAGTAGACGCTAATCAGCATGCTGATCTGCAAGGAGCTGACGCCCAGCTTTTTGGACAAGGCGGGCAGAATCGGGATGAACATGGAGTTGCCGAGCGTCATCATTAAGGGGACAGAGGAAAGCGCCATGATTGCTCCGGTATTTGCTGTCTTCAAGTTACGCCTCCATCCTGGGTTAATTTATGTATGATGTGCTGGAATTGTAGGATTTATGTAGATTCAGCAATAATTCAACTCGGAATAATTGGAAAAAGCGAATTGCGGTTCATCGATTAAGCTTCCTGCCAATGGGGGAAATTAGAGTTATACGTTTCCATAATTAAGGAGGTCATGATCGATGTCGGACACCAAGCCGGGCTCCCTGCAGCTGCCGCAGATGCCCCAATCGTATTGGCGTGTTTCCGCGCCGCTCCCCTCATTCCCCAAGCTGGAAAAGGATACCGAGGTTGATGCCGTCATCATCGGCGGAGGGATTACCGGTATTACGACCGCATACTTGCTCACGAAACAAGGATTGCGGATAGCGCTTCTCGAAGCCGACGTGATCTTGAACGGGACAACGGGCCATACGACAGCCAAAATAACGGCTCAGCACGATCTGATTTATGATGAGCTGATCGGAACGATCGGGGAAGAACGGGCAAAGCAGTATTACGAAGCGAATCGGGATGCGCTCAGCTTCATTAAACAGATGATCCAGGATCATCGGATCGAGTGCGATTTTTCCGAGGAGGATGCGTATATCTATGCTCAGCGGGAATCCTCGGCCGAGAAGCTGCATAAGGAAGCCGCGGCGTATGAGAAGCTGGGGATCGACGGCGGATTCGTCGATAAGATACCGCTGGCCGTTCCCTCCGCAGGTGCGGTCAAGATGCCGCATCAAGCCAGATTCAATCCGCTGCAGTATATAGTCTCGCTGCTGCCGCATATTACAAACGCTGGCGGGGCCATTTACGAGCATACCACAGCCGTTGAGGTCGATGAAGGCACTGCTCCCGTCGTGATCACGCGGGAAGGGTGGCGGGTAAAAGCCAAACATGTGGTCGCCTGCTCACATTTTCCATTCGTTGACCGGCATGGCTTATATTTCGCACGCCTGCATGCTGAGCGCGCATACGTTCTGGCTGCCAAGGTTCAGGAGAGTTATCCGGGCGGCATGTACTTGAGCGCGGATAACCCGAAACGGTCGATTCGATCGGTTACGTCAACGGATGGAGAACAGCTTCTTCTTATTGGCGGCGAGAATCATAAGACGGGTCAAGGGATATGTACCATTGACTATTATGAATCTCTTCTTGGCTTTGCTGCACAGCATTTTAAGGTGGAATCGATCCCGTATCGCTGGTCCGCCCAGGATTTGATTACGTTGGATAAAGTGCCTTATATCGGTCCGATCACATCGGGGCTGCCGAATATATACATTGCGACTGGGTTCGCCAAATGGGGAATGTGCCATTCGACTGTAGCGGCGATGCTCCTGAGCGACACGATTGCCGGGCGGGAGAATCCTTACCGGGATCTTTATTCACCGCAGCGGTTTCACCCGAATCCGAGCATCAAGAATGCAATCACGCAGAATTTTGACGTCGCCAAGCAGCTGATCACCGGCAAATTGGAGAATGTCAATAAACAAGCCGGGGTGCTGCAGCCTGGCGAAGGCGCTGTCGTGACGTATAACGGCAAGCGAGCAGGCGCATATCGGGATGACGCAGGGACGCTTCATATCGTCGATACCACTTGTACTCATATGGGGTGCGAGGTCGAATGGAACGATGGGGAGCGGAGCTGGGATTGTCCGTGTCATGGCTCGCGCTTCAACTATGAAGGCGATGTGATGGAAGGACCAGCCAATCAGCCGCTCAGGAAACTGGGCGGAGAATAGGGATGATGAACAGAACCCACCAGCCTTGAGGGCAGGTGGGTTCTCTTTTTTTGCGGTAACTGAAATGGCTTGAAGTAACTCGTTTCACGGTATCCTTTCATAGCGGTCGCTTTTGTCGAAGCAGCGGTTTTAGTTATAATGCGACATATTGTAGATAACTCTTGATAAACCATAAATTACCTGTACGATGGATATATCACTGTCGGTGAGAATGAATCGGATGAAAGGCAGGCCATGCGATGTATATCAGATGGTTTGAAGAGAACCTGCCGAATCCGCCCTATTATGAAGATAACAACGTGATCAAGGCAGTCACGTGGTTCAAAGATACTCCACAGTCTAGAGAGATGCTAATCCGTCTTAAACCTTTTTTTCAACTTGCAGAGAAGTATGGGGCGAAGCTGATTCGCTCGGTATCCGCTGAACCGCCAGGAGTCATTGTGTATGAGGACGACTACCAAATCGCGGTGACGAGATTTTTTCCTTCCGCATTAATTTGAGAGGGAGAAGACCCGATATGAAAATCACGCACTATGGGCAACTATTTTATGAGCTGTCTGGTTCGGATAGAGTTTGTAGAGATGCTCATAGAAAGTTTAAAAAATACAATAAGAAGTGGAACCTGTTTCATGCCAACCGTTCCTTCGTCGAGTAATAATTGAAATTATACAATACAACTTCTCAAAGGAGCGATTGGCATGACTACTAATCGATCTAAAATAGTGGATGTAACCGATGAACAACTTAAACAGTACGAGGAGCAAGGCTATATTGTATTCGAGAAATTGTTCTCGGAAGAGGAGACTGACCGGATTCGCGAAATAATCGACGTATTCGATGAGGAATCGGAAAAGGCGCTGCTGGCGAAAGGACAAAGCTTCATCAGCATCGCGAAACAAATTAATTTTACAAGCAACCTTAATTTCCGCAGTCCGGAGCTGCAGCAATTCATCGCGGACCAACGGTTCGTCGAGATTACGACCTCGATTCTTGGACCGGACGTTAAATTATATTGGGACCAGAGCGTGTATAAACGCCCGGAAGCGAATCGGGATTTCCCCTGGCACCAAGATAACGGATATGTACCGACCGACCCGATTCATTATTTGACTTTCTGGATCGCGTTGGAAGATGCCACAGTCGAAAACGGATGCGTGTGGATACAGCCGGGGACGCATCTCAAAGGATTCATCCCGCATATCAAGTCAGACATCGGCTGGGTTTGCTACAATGGGGACGAGGAAGGCATTCCCGTTGAGCTCAAGAAGGGCAGCTTGGTTGCCTTCCACTCCTTGTTATTCCACCGCAGCACACCGAACTGCACTGCGTCCACGCGCAAAGCGTACGTCGTGCAATATTCCGTTGACGGAGCAAAAAATCCGGACAGCGGCCACGTGTTCCGGAACGGGCCGGTCATTGCATTGGATGGAACTTCGGCTTATACGTCTTTCGTTCCCAGAGAAAGTTGTTAATTCTAGCAGGTTAGGGGCTGCCCGGCTTGCATATAGGAGGCCTTGCGTAAATTGTTACAGATACGATGCTGCATTCGTAACCTGACGACGCATCAATACGGCGCCCAGTTGGATGAATTAGCCGAAGAAGGGTTCGACATTCAGTTGGATGCCTGCCAATCACAATGCACCGGCTGTAACATGCAGCCAGCCTTCACGGCTGACGGCAAGTGGTATGGAGTATCGGGCAGGGAGAGGCTGAAAGAGAAAGTTTACGACGTATGCCGAGCGAAAGAAGGCAAGGGCCAATGCGGAATCTGAATCGGGATTGGGTGGAAGGTCCGTGGTCCGCGCATATTTATTCGGTTGATATCGGAACCTACGACAGCTTGAACCTCGTCGACCGCATTTTTCCTTATTGGATTATTAGTTATGTCAAAGAAGGTTTGGTCGAAACGAGCTGTAGGGGAGAAACGTATACGGTCCGGGCGGGGGATGTGATGCTGCATCCGCCGCATGTGCCGTTTTCCGAGAGAGCGAATGGCAGCGGCGTACATCTTTGGATGCAGGCGACGATCTCTTCAAATCACGATTTCGACTTGTTTTCGCTGTACCGCGTTACGCCTGTCGTCACCGTGTTGGAGGCGGAAGACTACGAATCCGTGTTCCGAAAGCTGATACATTGCTGGCAGCGGCATGATAGGCCGTTTCGCGATTTGCGTTTAACTGCCTGTACTTTGCAGCTCGTCGAGCACATCTTGAATGGCTGGGAAAGGAATGGATGCCCCGAGCGGCCCGAATCATTCGATGCCGACGGGAGCCGCTTCTCACGACTTCTCGGTCATCTGGCAAGTCGGTTGAACGAGAAACTAACGAGAGAGGACATGGCAGCGCTCGTACGATTAAACGCAAATTATTTGGATCGCGCTTTCAAAAGCAGATATGGCGTGACGCCAATGCAAATGCTTCGTAATCTCCGCCTCAAACATGCCAGGCTGTTTTTGGAACAGACGGACGAGACCATCGAGACGATCGCTTCACGCTGTGGATTGACGGATGCCTCCTATTTGTGCAAGCAATTTAAGAAGCAATACGGTGAACTGCCGGGTGAATACAGACATTCCGTAAGGGCGAACCGGTTGAACGATCGATACCTATAAAGACCATTATTGACGCTTGATTCGTCGTATTCGTCCCCAATCATCGACACGAAACGGCGATGCCTCTCCTCCAAAGCTTGCAATCGATGCTATCCAATCGATCCACAACCGCGCGTATCGAACAAACGACCGTCTACAAAGTCTAGGCTTGCCAAACAGCCGCCAGGTTGTTATAATAACCAGCAATAACTCGAAATCACACTATGCCGATGAAGAGAGTCCAACTCGGAGGCGTTATGATCGGGACCTGGCTCATACTATGGCTGCCAGATATAAGTCCTCTAAGTATTCCGGAACCGCACCGTTACCGGCGGATCAAGAGAGTCGGCGCATGCCGGCTAATTTGGGTGGCACCGCGAGCGCGCTCCTCGTCCCTTATGTGGATGAGGAGCGCTATTTTTATTTCTCGTAAAGGAGTGCTTGGCCATGTTGGACATTCGTATGATTCGTAACCTTGCTCAGGAGGTACAGGAGGCGGCTGATCGCAAAGGCTTGAATTTTGACGTGAACGATCTGTTGGACGTTGATGACAGAAGGCGGCAGCTGCTGATTGAAGTGGAGACGCTGCGCGCTCAGCGCAATAAGCGCTCAGACAATATTACACAGCTGCTGCGTGAAGGACGTAAGGAGGATGCAGAGAAGGAGAAGCTTGAAGCGGCAGCAGGATTAACCCGCCTCAAACAAGCGGAAGCTGAACTCCGGACGACAGAAGACGAGTTTGAGGCGTTGATGTTCGAGACGCCGAATTTGATGTCGGCGGATACGCCGATCGGCGCAAGCGATAAAGATAATGTCGAGGTTCGAAGACATGGTGAAATCCCTGCTTTCCCATTCAAAGCGAAGAGTCATGTCGAAATTGGTGATTCGCTTGGCATAGTCGATATACAGCGCGGCGTCAAGATTGGCGGAAGCCGTCATTATGTGCTTCGCAATAACGGATTGCTGCTGCATCGGGCTGTTCAGCAGCTTGCGCTCGATCTGCTCGCTGACAAAGGATACCATCTGTTTGATGTGCCGGTTATGGTGAAAGAAGAGGCGCTTGTCGCAACGGGCTTCTTTCCGTCGAACCGCGATCAAACCTACTCGGTGAATAATGGTGAACGATGGCTGGCCGGAACGGCGGAAGTGCCGTTAGTCTCACTCTACGGGGGCGAGGTGCTGGACTTGACGGAGCCGCTTCTGCTCGGAGCGGCGACGCCATGCTTCCGCAGCGAGGTTGGCTCGGCTGGGCGGGATGTGCATGGCTTATATCGGGTACATCAATTCTCGAAGGTGGAGCAGGTCGTTATATGCCGGGCCGAGGATGAGTTATCGGAGGAGCTGCTGCAGGTCATGGTAAAGCATTCGGAAGAGCTGCTTCAATTGCTGGAGCTTCCGTATCGTGTCGTGGCCGTCTGCTCGGGGGACATGTCGCAGAAGAACCATAAGCAGTATGATATCGAGACTTGGATGCCGAGCCGTGAAGCATATGGCGAGACGCATTCGGCATCGAATGTCCGGGATTTCCAAGCAAGACGTTCGCGGATCCGATACCGGGATGAGGACGGTCAGCTGCAATTCGCCTACACGCTCAATAATACGATGGTTGCCAGCCCGCGCATTCTCATCCCGCTTCTAGAGAATCACCAGAAGGAGGACGGCACGGTCCATGTACCCGAAGCGCTTTGGCCCTATATGAGAGGCATGGACCGATTATGTTGATGCTCTTGCCGCATGGAACTGCAGCTTACGGCTGTGGCATACGGCTAGAAAATGGCTTGTTTCGATAAGAAATGCAAGAGGACGCAGCCTAGGGGACGCCCTATTTGGGCGTTTCTCGGGTCTTGCGCTGTGGCGCTGCATACCGCTCTTTTTTCCAAATTAGGGACGAATCATGTAGCGGGTGACCGAATCAACAGGTATACTGGTGGAAATACAGTCCCACTATTTGTAGCAGAGAGAGGAGCTTTTTCGATCATGAATTTGGAATCGATACACCGGATAGCCGATCGTATTCGTTCGAATGTGAGTGATGTTATCGTCGGCAAGGAAGATATTGTTGATAAATTGCTTATTGCGATCATATCATCCGGTCACGTGCTGCTTGAGGATGTTCCCGGAACCGGCAAGACGCTTCTTGCGAAAGCGCTTGCGAAATCGCTTCACGGCACGTTCAAGCGCATACAATTCACGCCCGATTTGCTTCCGTCCGATTTGAGCGGCATTCATTTCTATAATCAGAAGCTGTCCGAGTTCGAATTCCGTCCCGGCCCGCTCTTCGCCAATATCGTATTAGCCGACGAAATCAACCGCGCTACGCCACGAACGCAGTCAAGCCTGCTTGAATGTATGGAAGAGCGTCAAGTTAGCATTGACGGGACCACCCATGTCCTGCAGAAACCGTTCCTCGTGATCGCCACGCAGAATCCGGTTGAACAGCAGGGAACGTTCCCGCTTCCGGAAGCTCAATTGGACCGGTTCTTGTTCAAAGTGAAGATGGGGTATCCTTCCGTCGAAGAGGGACTCGCCATCATGAAGCGGTTCATGTCGGATAATCCGTTGGACCAGCTGAGTCCGGTTGTGAATGCCGACGATATCGTGGAAGCCCAGCGCGTCTATCCGACCGTTCTGGTCAGCGATGATTTGCTGCATTATATGCTCGCTATCGTCGAGGGCACACGGACCCATTCGGATGTCATACTTGGGGTGAGCCCACGCGGCAGCCAGGCGCTGTTGAAAGCGTGCCAGGTTCATGCGGCATTGCGCGGCCGCGACTTTGTTACGCCTGACGATGTCAAATCGATGGCTGTTCCCGTGCTGGCCCACCGGATTGCGGTTCGCAGCTCGCTGCGGATGCGTGCCGATGCCGCGGAGACCGTCGTCGCATCCGTGCTCAATCAAACACCGGTACCTGCGGATTCGCCGCTGACGGCCAGATGATTATCGTTAACATCGGTGAGATGCGGAGGCGGTTCTAATGGGTATACATTGGTTCATACTTAGCGCGCTTGTCGTTATGTTCCTGCAGCGATGGATCTTCAAACGCGCCGGTATTAAGAGGCTTACTTATACGCGAACGTTCGGAACCATGCGCTGCTTCGAGGGTGATCGAATCGAGATGATCGAGAAGGTTGTGAACCGGGGATTGCTGCCGGTTCCATGGCTCCGGGTGGAATCGCAGATGCATACGGGCCTCAAGTTTGAAAGCGAGTTTAATTTCGATGTCAGTTCAGGTCAATTCTATCAAAACCACAAGAGCTTATTCAGCTTGATGGGGTACAAACAATTAACGCGCCGGCATGCCGTTCTGTGCAAGCAGCGCGGCTGTTACCGGCTAACGTCGGCATCGCTTACATATGGAGATTTATTCGGATTATTCCGTGCATGGGTTAATGTGCCGCTGAGCGAAGAGCTCATCGTTTATCCGCTGCCGCTGGACCGGGCGGACATTCAGCTGCCATCGCATAGCTGGCAAGGCGATATCTCGGTGCGCCGCTGGATCGTGGAGGACCCGTTCTTCGTGACAGGTGTTCGCGATTATCAGCCCGGTGATACACTCAAGGGCATTAATTGGAACGCCACGGCGCGGGCAGGCCAGATTCAAGTGCATCGAAGGGATTTTACGGCCGATTACAGGCTTATGGTCGTTCTCAATGTCGAGGATCACGCCGATATGTGGGATACCGTCAACGATACCGGTCTAATCGAGCACGGAATCCGTTACGCTGCGGGATATATTCAGTATGCGACGGACCAAGGGCTAGAGAGCGGATTTGCTTCGAATGGCCATGAACTGGATATCCCGGGCAAACCGATTATTGAACCTATGGGGAGCGGCCATGAGCATCTGATGGGGATGCTCGAGCAGATGGCCAAGCTGGCCATTGTGAGGACGATGCCGTTCGACGCGCTGCTGGCCCATATCGGCACCAAGCTTGATGCCCGCTGCGACCTCGTTATTCTGTCTGCTTTCACGAGTGACAAAATATCGGCCGAAATCGAGCAGCTTCGGCTGAATGGACATGGCGTTCATTGGGTGACCATTAGCCCTGCTGAGGAGGCGGCGTGATGAAACAGCTGCGTGCGGGTTTGCGCGTTACTTTGCAAGGCTTGATTGAGCTTCTGCTTTATTTTCCGATTATATTGGTTATTGCGGGTTTCGTACTTGAAGATGAATCTATTAGCTGGTATTGGCTCATTGCCCTGCCGTTAGGCTATCCGGTCGGATATTACTTGAACCTCCCCATCTCGTTCCGGCATCCGTTCCCGGTTGTTCTCTTGTCCTTGATCGGTGGAGCATTGTACGGAATTGGTGTATTTGAACTGTCGCGGGTCGGAATACTCGCATCCTTAGCGGCTGCTTTCGGCTTGTTTCGAGGCGGGAGGATGATCTCGATGACGTGGCAGGAACGGATCGGGATCAACCGTTATTCGTACGGTTTGCTGTTTTATTTTCTGGTGTCGGCCATATTTTTGCGTTTAGAACGCTTCGAGGACTATTCTTGGGTGCTTCTTGCAGGAGGGGCCACCACGCTCTTGCTCTTCTTTTTCTTAGCGAATCGGTCGATGGTTGGGGAAGAAACGCTGTCCGGCGATCAAGAGCCCGTGTTGGAAACGACGGTAAGACGTCACAATAGGCTTTTGGTCGTTATTATAGCAGGCTTGACGGTTTTCATTGTTCTTGCGATGCAGCTTCAATCGTTATTAAGTGCTGCATGGGGCATAATTGTCTCCTGGATCAATCGATTGCTTAGCGGTGAACGCGGTAGTGACGTGCCTGAGAAGATTGCTGATCAGCCGATGCAGCCTCCCGAGCTGCCGAAAGGGGGAGAGCCTTCTCCCATATGGGATGTTCTTACTTATGTATTTGTAGTTGTCATATCCGTCTTGCTGATCTGGCTGCTCATACGAATAATGAAGTATGTACCGGGATGGCTGAAACTGTTAAGGGACAGTATCGCACGGATATTTGGACGGAAGAGGATATCTAGGTCTCAAGGCTATGTGGATGAAGTGGAAAGTATCTGGAAGCCGGGACGATTGCTTGAGTGGTTCCGGGGTTCGCCGCGACAGCCGCGCATCAAGTGGAAGGACCTTCCGGATAACGAGTCCCGTATGCGTTTCCTTTACCGTCAGTGGCTCGGGCAGCGGGTGAAAGCCGGGTATGCATATAAGCCTCAGCTGACTCCAGTCGAAACCGGATTAGAGCTAAGTGAACTGAGCCGTGCAGAAGATAACGAAGCGACCCGGCAGCTTGTGAACCAGTACGGAACGGTTCGATACGGGAAGAAGCCAATTAGCGATGCGGAGCTGGAACGACTGCTGGCGGCGACGACGCTCAAGATCAAGCATCATCAGAAGCGGAAATAACCTCAAAACACAAGCCCTCTACATAAAGCTTCAAACGATGGTGCATATTAGCAGTATGCCTATTGCTACAGGAGGGTTCCGATGGAAAATCAAAACCAAGGCCAGCAAATAAACAGCCAGCAGTTGTCGTACCAGCAGTTCCAAGAACAGGTCCAGCAGCAGCAAGCGCAGGAGCGAGTCCAGGCGCAGCAGGCACTGCGCAATGCAGGTCTGGACCAGCGGTCGCAGCAGGTCAATCAGGTCGTAACGGAGATTCAGAATATCCAGCGTGAGCTGCAGCTTGCCGAGAATCAGCTCCAAATGCAGATGGATGCCCAGAAAAGGCAAATACAAAGCATCCTACAAAGGCTTCAGCAATCGGAGCAGCAAGTGAAGAGCGCCATGAACACTCTTGCTGCCTCACCGGCGCAGCCTGGTATTCCAATTCAATAAATAGGCATAGAGCATTCCGCTCCAAATCAGCGCCTTTACTGGATTCCGTACCTATGGAAGGTCGGCTCCGGTAGCGGCGCTGTTTGAATTGGACGGGTCCTGTGTCGAATAGCCATATCACACGGATGAAGCGCCGGGTTCTCTATCAACCTCCCATCATAGAATAGAGAAGGAGAAAAAGGAGAGTAGAGGGGGCGAGCGCATGCCAGTATTAGACTCCGGTCTTCTATTCAATCGGAAAATGCGGCGGACCGCGAAATTATCGATTTCCGTCATGAACATGGGGTGGCAGCAAGCAAGTGCAGACATCGAGGTTTACAC
The DNA here is from genome assembly GCF_024734895.1 of Paenibacillus spongiae. Lineage (NCBI taxonomy): Bacteria > Bacillati > Bacillota > Bacilli > Caryophanales > Paenibacillaceae > Paenibacillus > Paenibacillus spongiae. Next base: position 4,095,105 of record NZ_CP091430.1, on the reverse strand, counting down.
ATTGGAACGAACACCTGGGGGCTCGGATGTCGGATATGGGAGCTTGACTGCACAAGCGTATATGAACGTTCTGTTGCAGCGGATGGGGAGGGAGCAATCTGTTTATGTATATGAAGTGGATACGAATGAACTGGATCGATATGGCGTACGAATCGTGATTCACGGACTCGGTTCCGGCGATGTCATAGCCTCCGTAACGGAATATGACGACAGAGATGAGCCTGCCCAGCAGTACATGCTCCAGATGATGCCAAGCCGCAATGAAGAGCAGCTGCTCGCCTATGTGGCCAGTCATACCCAGCATACTATTACCGTCTTTCAAACCGGTACGAATACGCGTGCAGCTACCATTACGCTCCCCAACGGCAGCAGTCCGCGCGTGCTGGCTGCCGCTCCGAATGGTTCACGCATCTATGTGTCCTGTCCGGGCGACAAATCCGTGAAAGTTATATCGGCATCATCGCATCGCGTCATTGCGGATATTCCGTTTCCTCCGAGCTGCGTGCCATATGCCCTCGCTCTATCAGCAGACGGAAAGAAGCTGTATGTGACGACACTGCTGGATGATTCCCTTCACGTTATCGATACCGTGACGAACACCATCATTCAGGCGATACCTCTCCCTGTTTCCAGCGATCCCTCCGCGGCAGCCATGTCCCCGTACGGTCTTCATCTTTATATCGCTTTGACGAATACAGGCAAGATTATGGTTTTGGACACAGTAACGGATTCAATATCAGCGATTGTCGGACTTCCTTACGGCAGCAAGCCTTCTTCGGTAGCCTTATCCCCTGATGGTAAGGATATGTACGTTGCGGACCTGAATGATAGTCGTATCTATGTCATGTCTGCGCAGGATCAGTCCTTACATTCAACTATTTCACTTGAATTCGGCTGCAAACCGCAAGCGGTCGCCATATCGCCGGATGGCGCCTTGGCCTATGTTGTGGACGGGGAAAGCAATGGGGTTGCGGTTATAAATACCGCAAGAAACGAAATCTTAACGACGATTGAACTTCCGGCTGGCAGTACGGCCAGCAGCATGGCCTTCACACCAGACGGTAAGAAGTTGTACGTATCCATGCTTGCCTACGGTTACGTGGCCGTAATCGACGTCCCTAGTCAGGTACCCATTGCAATCCTGCCTGTGGGCAGCTTCCCGTCTTCCATTGTCATTGCGCCGCAGTTGCTGCCCACGAACCAAGCCGAGTGAATCGGTCGCGATTAGCGTCAGCCATTTCAGAACTCGTAGACGAACAAAAGCCGCGATTGCTCGCGGCCTTCTTGATATCACTATTCTTGTCGCAGCGGAAGCCATTCCAGCACGCGTTGAATCTTCGTATCCCAATATCCCCAGTCGTGATTGCCCGGTTCCTCCTCGTAGGTCAAAGGCAGCCCCAGCTGCTGGGCGTGATCGCGGAAATTGAGATTGGCATCATATAGAAAATCCTCCGTTCCACAGCATTGGTAGAGCTGGGGCGCCTGCTTGCTGCTAGCCGACAGATCGGACGCCAGCTGGAAGAGGTCATTACGGCTGCCCACGGCTTCCTCTCGGGTGCCGAATGCCCGTGCAAAGTCATCGGGAAACCGGTCCGCAACACTAGCGATATCCATTGAACCGGATAAGCTCGCTGCTGCCTGGTAACGATCCGGGTGGCTTAAAGCAACTTTGAAGGCGCCATACCCGCCCATGGAGAGACCTGCGACGAAATTATCCTCCTTCAGATCGGATAATGGGAAGAAGGATCTGGCGATCGTAGGCAGCTCTTCACTGACGAAGGTCCAGTAATTGTATCCGCTCTTCATATCCGCATAGAAACTTCTATGTACAGCCGGCATAACAACAGCTATGCCGAGAGCAGCGACATAGCGTTCGATCGATGTACGGCGCAGCCAGATCGTGTGGTCATCGGACAAGCCATGCAGCAGATAGAGCGTAGGATGCTTCCGGTCAAAGACCTTCGACTCCATGCCGATTTGCGAGTAGGATTGCTGAGGAAGTATGACAGTCATAGAAGTGGACAAGCCAAGCGCTTCCGAATAAAAGTCGCAATTAATCAATGCCATTAATTATTACCTCCATTAAGTAAAAGAAAATCGTAAGCCTAATATGTATAAGACTTAAAAGACATTCGCCTTGCAAGGACAAATTCCTGCTTGATTGTTGAAAGTGCTTCTGTAATACCGGTTGGACAAATGATTGGCTTACTGGCCGCGGCGCAGCTATGAGGTTCGGACGGAAGCCATGTCGTACGGATTGCCTTGCGTTCATTTTTTGCAGTTGCTGTAAATATATTGGAGGGAATTGACACTCCATGCAGAATAGGGAAGAGGGGGAGCGCAGCATTACATATTCACTGTCGACTAAATTGATTAGCGGCATTGCATTTCTGATCAAATGTTGAAGCGCTTTTTGAAGGTGTACAATTGAGAATAGGGAGAGGTAGATATGAGCTTAACCGCAGCCCAAATCGTTTTTTTTGAAACCTTCGGATTTATTAAATTCCCACAGCTTCTAAGCGACAGCATCGATTGGATTACCGATGAATTTACGCAAACCTTTCCGGGGAGGCCGGACATTGCTGCGCATGACGGAACGAAACGGACATGTATCGTTCCCTTCATCGATCAGCGCGCAAGAATGAATACGCTGCTGGACGATCCTCGGATCGAAGGCATAGGGGCATCGCTGCTGGGCGAGGACTTCAACTATATGGGCAGTGACGGCAATTACTACACGGGTGAAACGGGTTGGCATCGCGACGGCTATCATCATAAGTATAAACATATCAAAATCGCATTCTATCTGGATAAGCTGGACGGAGATTCGGGAGCGCTTCGCGTTATTCCAGGCAGTCACCGGCTGGATGATCGGTTTGGCAAGGATTTAACGGATAAAATGAGGAAGAGCAGCGAACTATGGGGGATCGCCGGCGGCCAGGTGCCCTCTGTCACACTGGATGTGGAGCCGGGCGATATTCTCGTGTTCGATCACAACACCTTCCATGCCTCCTTCAACGGAGGACCGAACCGGAGGATGTTCACCATTAATTTATGCCAGCGCTACAGGGAAGAGGATCTTCAGGAGCTGCGCGACTATATTGCCGGCCATGCGCGTTTCTGGATTAACCGTAATTATTCCGAAACGATGATGAACACCGCATCTCCTCGCCGAATGGTCCATCTCGAGCAAGTCATGGCCAACGACGGGCATCTGGCCGCATTGACGGCTGAGTTAAAGAAGACGATGTCCGAACCCTCCCGCGGTTAGTCGGGCGGATCGGAACGATAAGGAACCGCACGTGATGGCGGTTCCTTATTCTGTTTGTTTGATGCGCTAGTTAGATCTGGTTAATGATATACTATGCTTGTGAAGGAGGCGGTCAACGATGCAACTGAGCGCAAACATAGAGCGGCAGAAAATAAACGATTCCATGGACAAGCCGCCCCTAAATCTGCGTAGATTAGAGGAACGGATACCCGAGTACCGCAGCTGGAAGATTAAAGATATTGTCCTTGTGCAGCACGGGGTACAAGCATGGGAGTGGCATGACGGTCAGGATGATCGCGTCGGGGCCGTATACTCGTGTACCAAGAGCATTCTATCCGCTCTTATCGGCATTGCGATAAAGCGCGGAGAAATCGACGATGTGGAGCAGCCGATATCCGAATACTTTATGCAGATCCATCGAGACAAGGATTCCCGGAAGAAAGCGATCCGCATCAAGCATCTGTTAACGATGACACCCGGCTTTGACTGGCCGGAATTCGATAAACCGTATTGGGCGATGAAACGTGCGGAAGAAGCCGTCCGATTCGTTCTGGATCGGCCGATGGCGCATGATCCGGGTGAAGCATTCACGTATAATTCGGGCGGCTCCTACCTGCTGTCCGCCATCCTTAGTCAGGCAACCGGTATGCCTGTCTATGACTATGCGGATATGCATCTGTTCCGCAAGCTTAATTTCCGCAAGCCGCGCTGGAATAGTTTGCATGGCATTCATGAAGGCGGGGCCGGGCTTCATCTCGCTTCCCGGGATATGGCCAAGTTCGGATTGCTGTATTTGCAGGGAGGCGCATGGAACGGTGAACAGATTATTCCGGAGGCGTGGGTAAGCGACTCTACTTCGATGCATCACAAAGGTTATCTTCACTACGAACCGCCCATCTTCGGGGCATATGGCTACCACTGGTGGATATCCTCCAAGGAGCATAACGGAGCGGTCGATCTGTATTTCGCCAAAGGGTATGGAGGCCAGTACATCTTCGTTATACCAGAACGTCAAATCGTCGCCGCTGTACGCAAGGAACCAACTGGAAAGAGCGATGCCATATACGCCAAACGGCTGCTGTTCGAAGACATTCTTCCGGCGCTGCAATCGTAATGGCGCATACAAGAAGGGGAAGAAGTTTAAGCCGGGACAATCTATTAATGGAATTAATTATTAATGACAATAAATCAAGATAGGCTGCCCCGGGAGTCATCAGAGATGACAAGTGGGACAGCCTTCTGCATCCTAATCATTCGCTTCGTAGAATACAATCCTGTTGCCGAACGGATCGGTCACCTGCACCTCAAGCGAGTTCCAAGGGGTCTTCTCCAAGCCAGGTCTGGCGAATTTGTAGGATTGGGCAAGCAGAGATGCATGTAAAGCTTTCACGTTGTCCGCCTGAATACGGATTGCAGCCCCAGGACAGCAGTCCCCGTGATGCTCCGACAAATGCAGGATGCAGCCGCCATTCGACACCTGTATGTATAATGGAAAGTTTTCCTCGAACGTATGCTCCCAATCGACAGTAAACCCCAGGAACCCGACATAAAACTCTTTTGCTTTTGGAACGTCGAATATACGGAGAATGGGTGTTATCGTTCCAAGCTTGAATGTATTCGTATCCAACTTAATCGCCGCCTTATGGATATTTTTACCTCATCATGCCATTTCACTTGGTAGGGTGTCAATCCGCCGTTTTTATCGACGATACGAGTCATGGTAAAATAGTTGTCGTTCATATGAAGTTTATTTACGGTTAATCACCTGTTAAACCCATAAGTGTATGCTAATCCTGCGATACCAGCATATGGTAACTTCATTTCAACGTCCTGCCTCCGTCAGACATGCAGGGCAGAAAGCATTAGGCTTATGGAGCACCGCTGGCGATCTCGTCGCATTCATTCTATACTTAATCCAAATCGTCATGCCGATGAGCCCAATCACGACCTTTTTTACCCAATTTCAATAAGCGATCGGAGCAACAATCCGAGATTGTCGTCCAGGAAGCGCTGAAAAATCTGATGGATGGCCGTACGACGCTTATAATCGCCCATAGGCTATCGTCGGTCGTTGACGCAGATCAAATTCTGTTTATCGAGAAGGGCACCATCACCGGGAGAGGCACGCATGAAGAATTGTTGGATAAGCACGAGCTGTACCGGGAGTTTGCCGCTCAGCAGCCGCGGCTCAGCGAGATCGGAAGCTCCGGTTCGCTAGAGGCTGAACAGCTAGATCTATCCCATAGGCAGTAAATCAGCACTCCTTTCGGAAGCCGTATCCGACAGGAGCCTCTGGCTTCATATGAAACTCTTTGACAGCGGCACTCGTCTAACTATAAGGGCATACTGCCGGATAAGATAACTTTATTAAAGGATGATATCATGAATCGTCATATCTTGATCGTCGATGACGATCCGAAGATTGCTCAGCTTATCGAAATCTACTTAAGCAATGAAGGATATACGGTCAGCAAAGCCGGAGACGGGCTGTCCGCTCTCGAAATCATGAAGGAAGACGGCATTGACCTGGTCATTCTGGATATTATGATGCCCGGTCTGGACGGTCTAAGCGTCTGTATGCAAATTCGCGAAACGAAGACGACGCCAATTCTCATGATAAGCGCCAAGGATGGCGATATGGACAAGATAACGGGGCTCATGACGGGTGCGGACGACTATATGGTCAAGCCGTTCAACCCGCTGGAACTGATTGCCCGCGTGAAATCGCTCCTTCGCCGCACTTATTTCAACGCACAGCCGCAGCAGATGCAGCCGGATAACCTGATTCGTATTCAATCGCTTGAAATCAATAAGCAGACGCACACCGTCAGCTTCGAAGGGCGGCCGATCAAATTGACGCCGATCGAATTCGGCATACTGCATCTTCTTGCCAGCCATCCGGGCAGAGTATTCAATTCGGAAGATATCTTCGAGATGATCTGGAAAGAGAAATATTACGATTCCAACAATTCCGTCACGGTTCACATGAGCCGTCTCCGCGAGAAGCTGGTCAAGGAAATGGATGGCGAGAAGATCATTCATACCGTCTGGGGGGTCGGCTACAAAATTGAAGCTTAGGTGGATGATCCCGCTATTCTGGAGCACAGTCACGACGGTATTCGTGCTGTTCCTGTTCGTCGTGATCGGGCGCTTTCTGATATTTACCGATTTATATCAGGTGAGTCTAAGCAGGCTGCTCGTATTCATCAACCGGAATATCGGTTACCCGAACATGTATGTCATTACGGCTGTGCCGGTATTTATCGTAGCCTTGATCTATTTCTTCACGCGGGATAAGCGAATCCGATCCGAGAATTATTTGATGAAAATCGCGGAGAATGTCCGTCGGATTGCCGCCGGCGATTTCAATCATAAGGTTCCGGTCGAAAATATTGGCGAGTGGGGGAACATGGCCGCCAACATTAACCGGTTCGTCGATCAGCTGAACACCTCCATAGCGGAAGAACGGCGGGCGGAGCAAACGAAGAACGAGCTGATCACGAACGTATCTCATGATTTGCGTACGCCGCTGACCTCAATTACCGGTTACTTGGGATTGATTGAGCAAGACCGTTACCGGGATGAGGTGGAGCTTCGCTATTATGTAACGCTGGCTTATGAAGAATCCGAACGGATGAATCAATTAATCCAGGATTTGTTTGAATATACAAGGCTCCGCAACAATGAGATGAAGATCAATAAAGAAAAAATTAACCTGGTCGAGATGCTGTACCAGATGTCGGAGCAGTTTCGTCTTCAATTGGCGGAGGCCGGCATTGAACTCCGCATGTCGCTAGCCGATCCGATGCTGGCCGTCATGGCGGATGGCAACAAGCTGAGACGGGTATTCGAGAATTTGGTGACGAATGCCATCAAATACGGGTATGACGGCCGTTACCTGGACATTATCGGTCATAAGGAGAACGGCATCATTACGATCGATATTATTAATTACGGCGAACCGATTCCGCAATCGGCGCTCCCGCATATTTTTGAACGATTCTATCGCGTGGAGAAGTCAAGGGCGACCGATACCGGGGGATCGGGGCTTGGTCTTGCGATCGCGAAGCAGATCGTGGAGCTGCACGGAGGTACGATCGCAGCAACCAGCACCCCCGAGCATACCGCGTTTACGGTTCGCATGAGCGAGGTTCAAGGGAGATAACGGCTTGGGGGAAAGGCTGTCGTTATTTTTGTTTCGGAAATCGTAATAGTTTCGTTATAATTTCGTATCGGTTCATTAAGAGGCTGCGGTCATAATGAATGTATAACGATTACGATGATCCGGAATTGAAAGGAGCTGCTCATAGTGCTTCGATTCGCTATGTTGAAAAAAACGGCACTGACGATGGTCGCTGCCTTAACAGCAGTTACGGTCATTTCGCAGTGGGGCAGCTTCCAGGATAAAGCGCCGCGTGTCTGGGCGAAGCTATCGGACGCCGTGTGGAAGAATGATACGCCGACCGTCGGAACCCTGCAAGGGGAAGCGGCCGTGCTGATGGATGAACGTACAGGACAGATCCTCTATGGGAAGAATGAACATAAACGGTTATATCCGGCCAGCACGACAAAATTATTAACGGCATTAATTGCACTGGAGAAGGGCGATCCGGATGCCATTGTTACCGTCGGCAATGAAGCGCTCCTCCGGACACAGGGGGAAAGCTCGGCCGGCCTATATCAAGGCCAGCAGCTTACGTTGCGCGACCTTATTGCCGCAATGATGCTGCCTTCCGGCAACGATGCCGCCCGCACGATCGCCCGCTATATCTCCGAGTTGGAGACGGGCAAGCAGCTTACGATGGAAGAAGGACTTCAGACGTTCGTCGATATGATGAACAAACGGGCGGAAGAGCTTGGCGCGATGGAATCCCATTTTGTCAATCCGCATGGGCTTCATGATCTGGACCATTATACGACGGCAGGCGATCTTGCCCTGATTGCCCGCAAAGCAAGACAAAACAAACTGCTGCGGGATATTGTGAGCGAGAGCGAGCATACGGTGAAGTCCGCGTCGACGACGCTCGGTCCGACTTTCGTCAATCGCAACAAGCTGCTGCAGCCGGCTAGCGGATATTATTTCGATGGGGCGAACGGCATGAAAACCGGTTATACGAGCGCGGCGGGATATTGCCTGGTCGCTTCAGCGAATCGGGGCAGCAAGAGCTACATCGCCGTCATTCTGAATTCCTCATCTTCCGATGTATGGATCGATGCGACGAAACTGCTCAAGTATGGCTTTGACCGGGATAGGGCGGCGGGTTATATTCCTTAAGAAATCGCGCCAGGAAAGCACAGGAGAAGCAATCTGTTTAGAGAGTAAGATCATGTGGTAATCGAATAAGGCGGCTGCCGCCACATGAAGGATCAGGAGGCAATAATCAAGATGAATGACCGGAACTATTGTGAAATCACGCAGCCTGAGGGCGTCTATCATAGATTCGAACTATTGCAGGAAATCGACGACACATTGACGGAGATGGAAATCTACATGAAGCGTAATCCGGAAGACGAGATGGCCAGACTTCAGTACGAACAGTATTTCAAGAAGCGTGAAGCGCTTGTCGAGCCGTTCTTGCTCTACTGTGAAGCCGTCAGCACGCAGGAAACGGTATGCTGCAAATTATAAAAAGCTCGAGTTGGGCTTGAGCACTGCATGAACCCAAATCGATTCGCCGCACCGGAACTTCCGGCTGCGGCTTTTCTTATTTCCTTGCCATCAATCCCGCTCAATCTCCTTGCAAAGCTCGACCAATTGATGAACCCCGTAGAACTGCAGGCGATTACGCTGATGAATGCTGAGAAGCGCATTCTCGGTCACTTCCTTGGCCTTTTCGATGCTCTGATGCTCGACCGCATGAACAATTTCCTTCATATTCTCCAGAAAATAAACCGTTCTTCGCAGTGTGCGTATAAGCAGGATCTGCCTGATATGCACGGGCGTGAACATCCGATAGCCATTCTCCGGATCGCGGTCCGGCGTTAGAAGACCTTCCTTTTCCCAATGTCGAATGGCCGAGGCCTCGACATCGGTGAAAGCGGCGGCTTCGCCAATGGTCATGTGGGTTTTCGGTTTCTTGGCGCCGGTGACCGATAGTGTCGGATCCTGCAGCAGCGCAAGCGTCTGGTCGGCTACGGTCTTCTCTTGCTGCAGCTGGGCTTGTTCTTTGCTGACCAGCCAGAAAGCGGTGTCTATGTCATCGTTCTGAATATGGCGCAGCACTTGACAGGTGGCCGCGATACCAAATCCGGCTGACATTGCCCGAAGACAGCGGAAATAAGCCAAATGAACGTTGGTATACAATCGGTATCCATTCGATCCGCGAGCGGGTGCCGGAACGACTCCCCATGCTTCATAATGCCGTAGAGCGCTTGTACTGATATGAAGCTCCCGGGCAATATCGATTGGCCTGTAGTATTGCATGACGATCCGCCTCCCTTGAGTAAGACATCCCCACTATACCAAAGGAGCTTCCAGCAGCCAAACATTAATTTAAAACCTTAAAGTGCAATGTTAAACTTGACGAAGATTAGATTAGTAATTGTGAAGGTAAAAGCGAATGAACATTATCACTTGCATGAATGTTGTAAAGTAATGGTTGTGGGATCAATTCGAGGCATTATGGAAAGGAGATTAATCATGAACATTCTTTATGAAGCTCCAGGCACTGAGGAATACATGGCCTTGCGCAAAGCTGCAGGCCTTCCAGCAAAGGAGGAATCTACTGTTCTTACGGCCATGAATCACTCGATTTTCACTGTCATTGCAAGAGAAGACCATTCAGAGCTTATCGGAATGGGAAGAATCATTGGCGATGGGGCTTGTTATTATCAAATCGTCGACATCGCGATCCGCCCCTCGCATCAAGACAATGGCATTCGTGATCTGTTAATGAAAGAGTTGATGAGTTATTTGGAGCAGAATGCGCCTGCTGATGCCGAAGTCATTATAATGGCAGATATACCCTTAATTGGCTTATACCAGAAGTTCGGATTTGAGTTTACTTACCCCAAATCAATTAGTCTAAGCAAGAGAGTATGAGCTTCTTCAAGCGACGATGCTGATCTGTCTTCGATAAATCATCCCATTTATTATGAGAATACCATACTTGGAATGGAGGATTCGCCTATGAATCAATTCATTAAAATCGGGGAGCCCGGGAAAATAATTTGAAGAATGTTACGCTTCGCATCCCCAAGTACAAGCTGGTCGTCCTGACAGGGCCTTCCGGCTCGGGAAAATCAACGCTGGCCATGGACACCCTGCAGCGTGAGTGCCAGCGTCAGTATATGGAATCGATGGGGATGACGTCGGAAGCCATCGCCAAACCGAAGGTTGATGCAATCGTCGGATTGTCGCCATCGATCAGTGTGGGCCAGCATGTCACGAACCGGAATCCAAGGTCGACAGTCGGTACGATCACCGATATTTATACGTATTTGCGTGTAATCTACGAGAAGCTGGGTGAACGCATCTGCCCTCATTGCAGCAGCCGGTTCGTGCCGGGCCCGGACACCGATTCGGCCGATGCGTCGATCGGGGCGGGGGATGGAGATGACCGGAAAGCGGCGATCAGCTGCCCTCATTGCGGCAGAGAGATGGAACGGCTGACACGCAGACATTTCTCCTACAACACGCCGGATGGGGCTTGCGAGACATGTGACGGTCTCGGCCACATCGTGAATTTGAAAATGGATGCCGTATTCGACGAGGAACGGAGTCTGCGTGAAGGCTGTGTCGCCATCTGGTACGACATGATGATCAATTATAGTTTATCGAATCTGGAAGCGGCGGCTAAGCATTACGGATTTGTCTTCGATGCGGATCTTCCGCTCAAGCAGTATGATGACATTGCACGCGATCTGCTGTATTACGGCGTCGAAAGCGAAGCGTTCATCCGGCATTTTCCGGACACCAGGCCGCCTAAGACGGTTACCGCAGGCAAGTTCGAAGGTGTCGTGAACGGGATATGGAGGCGCTACAAGGAAAAGGGCGGCGAATCGGGCGAAGCCGCGCTCTTCCAAGAGGAAACGTGCCCATCATGCCACGGTGCACGGCTCAAGGAGGAGATACGCCGGGTAATGGTCGGGGGTGCTTCGATCTCCGACATATCGGGATGGGCGCTGCAGGATGCCGCTCTGTGGCTTGATAAACTAATGGAAGCGCTGCAGCCGGATGAACGGGAGCAAGTCGAGACGCTGCTGCACGATCTGACTGTCCGGACGAAACGGATCGTCGATGTCGGGCTCGGTTACTTGTCGCTCAGCAGGCAGTCCGTTTCGCTCTCCGGCGGGGAAGCGCAGCGTCTTCGGCTTGCTTCTATCCTTGGATCTGGCCTTACCGGCGTGCTCTATATTCTCGATGAACCGACAGCGGGGCTGCACCCGCGCGATACCGCGGGTTTGATCCGGGTCCTTCAACAGCTGCGGGATCTTGGGAATACGGTGCTGGTCATCGAGCATGATGTCGAGATGATGCGTGCAGCGGACCATGTCATCGATATGGGGCCAGGCGCGGGCAGCTTTGGCGGGCAGGTCGTCGGAGAAGGAACGCTGCTGGAGCTGATGGATAACCCGGAGTCGGTCACGGGAGCCTTCCTGCGTGAATCAACTGACGTCTCCGGACCGAAGGAAAGACGGCAAGGCAACGGCCAATTCCTGAATGTCCGGGACGCCTATGAACGGAATCTCAAGCATGTCGATGTGTCCTTCCCGCTCGGCTGTCTAGTCGCGGTCACCGGCGTTTCCGGTTCCGGCAAATCAACGCTGCTGTTCGATCTCGTAGCCGCAGGCGGTCGCGACGACCAGCAGCGCAGCGGCTGCAAGCGTATCACCGGCTTCGGCGCCATCGATAATATCGTGACCGTCGATCAGTCGCCGCTTGGGCGAATGAGCCGCTCCAATGTTGCAACCTACACGGATGTATTCACCGCCATCAGAAACCTGTATGCCGGCCTGCCTGAAGCAAAGCGGGCCGGATTAACTCCGAAGCATTTCTCTTTCAATACGCCGGGCGGCCGATGCGAGCATTGCCAAGGACTCGGCGTCGTGCCGATGGACATGTTCTTCATGCCGGGCCTTGAGGTTCGCTGTCCGGTTTGCCGCGGCAAACGGTTCAAGGAAGAGGTGCTTCGCGTCACTTACAACGGTCTTTCCATATCAGACCTGCTGGACTTGACCGTTCAAGAGAGCTTGCCTCTGCTGCAGGGCAAGATCAAGATGGATGGTCAGATTGCCCTGCTCACCGAAGTGGGACTCGGTTATTTGCATTGGGGGCAGTCGATCCGGACCTTATCGGGCGGAGAAGGCCAGCGGATCCGGCTTGCCAAGGAACTGAGCGGCAAGAAGAAGACTCATACGCTCTATCTGCTGGACGAGCCGTCGACTGGCTTGCATCCGCGCGATACGAAGCAGCTGCTGGTCCTGCTGAACAGGCTCGTGGATGCCGGCAATTCGGTCATCGTGGTGGAGCATAATTTGGATATTATCCGCGAATGCGATTGGGTCGTCGATATCGGTCCAGAAGGAGGGCACGAGGGCGGAGAAGTCGTCGCTGCAGGAACTCCTGAAGCAGTCGGGGAAGTCGAAGCTTCCCATACTGGCCGCTTCCTGAGGGAAGCCTCCGTTTCAATGACCTAAAAGAAGCCCCGCTTCCGGCCTGGTACCGGAGCGGGGCTTCTTTCTTCCGTTCTTCAGTCCGGACGGCGAAAGCAACCGCTCCATATGTTGGAAAGACCAGCGTCGGGATGAAGATAAGGTTGTTTACTGAGCGAGGGGAGTCTGAATGTGGAGGTTCCTTTTTACAGTGCAAGAGTGTAAGCGGGGATCAAGCTTGTAATGAAGAAAAATAAACTACATAAATAATATTATGTTAACTCAAATATTGATAATCACTTGATTTGCTTCATGTATCCCTTTGAAATAGCATATGTGTAGACATATTAATAATTATGTTAACCAAAAAGACATTTGATTCTAAATCCCGTGTGGAAACGTAATTCTGATACGTGATTTTCTATCCATCGACGGTCCTATAGCTGGCATGCGCATGGAAAAAACTTTATAATCGAATAGAAGAAGACCGCCAGTCATGACATGACTTATGAATAGGAAGGTGACAAGCTATGAACAACAACCCGCAGAACGCGAACGGGAATACAGAGCTCGCTGCATTCGCAGGCGGCTGTTTCTGGTGTATGGTTACACCATTCGAAGAATTACCGGGTATCCACAGCATTACATCGGGCTACATCGGCGGACATACCGCTAATCCGACCTATGAACAGGTGTGTACCGAAACGACAGGCCATGCTGAAGCCGTTCAGATTGCCTTCGATCCGGAATTAATGCCATATGAGAAGCTGCTTGACATCTACTGGCGCCAGATTGATCCGACGGATGCCGGAGGCCAGTTTCACGATCGCGGATCTTCGTATCGAACAGCCATTTTCTATTATTCGGAGCAGCAGCGTCTTCAAGCGGAGGCATCCAAGGCGGCGCTCGATCAGAGCGGGCGTTTCGAGAAGCCGATCGTGACGGAGATCGTTCCCGCGCCTGAATTTTTCCCGGCGGAAGAATATCACCAGGATTATCATAAGAAGAATCCATTTCGCTATAAAATGTACCGGAGAGGCTCCGGCCGTCCCGACTTTATTAAAGCGCATTGGAACACGGACAAAGACAAGCAGAAACTGAAAGAAAGGCTGTCGCCCATACAGTTCGATGTCACTCAGAATAGCGCGACTGAGCCGCCGTTCCACAACGAGTTTTGGGATCATGAACAGGAAGGGCTGTATGTGGATATCGTATCGGGCGAGCCGCTGTTCACCTCGATGGATAAGTTCGATTCCGGATGCGGCTGGCCCAGCTTCACGAAGCCGGTGAACAACGGGATTATTACGGAAGTCGAGGACTTGACCTACGGGATGGTCCGTACCGAGGTAAGGAGCCGCGAAGCCGATTCACATCTTGGTCATGTGTTCAACGATGGGCCTCAGCCTACAGGATTAAGGTACTGTATCAACTCCGCTTCGCTGAGGTTTATTCCGGTGGAGGATTTGGAGCAGGAGGGTTACGGCAAGTACTTGCCGCTCTTCGACAAATAACGGTTAATAACCCGGTCATTCCTGAAATAGGGAGTGGCCGGGTTATTTTAGTTTACATAAATAATAATATGTAGACTTATGAGTGTAAATCAATATTGGAATTACCCTTAGAGTTCGCAAGCAAGCCATAAGATCGAGTCCCAAACAACAAAGCTTATTCCGCTAATGTTCTCGGAATAAGCTTTCGTCATTTCTACGGATGAACAACTCATTAATTCGCAGGGACGAGCTGGTTCAAGTCTTTCATCATCGATTTATATTCGTCGGAAGCAATCATTTTGGCAATATGGTTATCCCAGTCCTGCAAGGTGGCTTCGCCGGTAATAACGCGAATCTTCAATTCCTCCAGCTTGCTATTCAACTCGCTATATTTGCCTGTGCTCCATAATCCGCTGGCTTGAGGCAGCGTCTTGCCTTCGTAAGAAATCAAACGCCATTGCTTGACCGCGTTCTCATAGGCCGTCTGCTGCTCTGAAGGTAGAGCTGCCAAGGCGGAATTCGCCTTCAATAGATCTGTCCGCCCGAACAAATTCGCGACCGCCGCGCGGTCGACATCGGTAAGCTCGGAACGCTGCTCCCACTCGCCGGACTCCGACATGGCCAGACCTCGATCTAACCACTGCAGCAATAACTCCGGATTCACACGAGACATGCTGGATACGATATACATTCCGTTTCCTGAAGATTTCCAAGGAGCGATCGGCGTACTGTCAAGCTTGGCGCGAATGCCCGAAAGAGGGAGCCAGGATGCTTTCTTGTCCTCCGACATGGAAGCCGCCTGGTCGAAGCTCATTGCGGCAATTCCCGTCTTTCCTTGCTTCAGCTTATCCATTGCTTGTTGTTCCGTTTGAACGGCAAAGTCACGATCGATTAACCTTTCGGAGTAGGCGAGGGCCAACCATTGCAAGGCCTGCTTTTCTTCAGCGCCGATAGCGTTGTCATATACGATACCGTCCCGCAGGCTGAAGCGATCCGGGCTGCCCGTAAAGGCATGCTCAACCCATGAGAACGATCCGAGGCCGGCATAATTGACGAAACCGGTCATTCCGATTGTATTGTCCTTTCCGTCGCCCTCAGGATCCTTCTGGACGAAGAGCTTCAACACCTCATACAGCTCGTCCATCGTTTCCGGCTGTTCAAGGCCAAGAGCATTCAGCCAATCCTGCCGCAGTGCAGGGAAGGGAGCATCATGTGGGTCACCCGGTCTTGGGATGCCGTATTGACGGTCGTCAATTGACCGTGAAGGCTGAGAATCGTCCAGGGCGAGCTTCTTCAGATGCGGGTAGGATTGCAGCTTGTCGGTAATATCGATCGCAATGCCTTGGAATAAATCATCTGAATACATATAGGGATCGTTCAGCAGCATGAGCGAGGTCGGGTCACCGGCGGCGATCAAGATATTGACCTTCTCCCGATAGTAATCCTTCGGGATCAGAGTAAACCGGACGTCGGTCTTCCATTCGTCTTTCATCAATTGCGCGAGTGCGGCTGGCGGATCGACGATGTCGTTATCTGCACGGGTCCCTACGCTGAAAACGGGCAGCGCCTTAGGGTCGCGGACCGTAACCCATCGATCGTGCGTGCTCCATTGAACCGCGAGCCCGCCAGCCTCTGCTGTGAAGCGCAGCGGAATCCATAACAACTGCTGATTCATATACGGAGCAATCGGAAGGTTGGTAATCAAGCGCCCCGCAACTTGAGCTTCCTTGCGGTTCTCCCACAAGAGGATCTTCGGTCTTGACGGGTGAGTGGCCATCAGCTTCCGTTCCTTCGCATCCCATTGGACGGAATAGCCGATGCCTTCAAGAAATGCCTTGCCTGGTACCATTACGATGCCATTCTTATGTACGGCAGGGGTCGGGAGCATGACCATCAGATTTTCGAAATGAACGCTGACCTGCGTTTTGAATTGCTCGAGCTGAGCTTCCGTGAAGGGATCCCAAGGGCTTGTCTGAGCGGATACCGCTGTCGGTCCCGCACTGACTACAGATGCCGCTATCGCTACCGATAATGCCGTTAGTTTCGTTGAGTTCTTGAAGTGCTTCCTGATCACGCAATCGCCTCTTTTCCTGATGATGGTTGGAGAGTAATGCCGGATTCTGCCCAATATGTACCATTATGAGATGAAAATCACAATAAAACAACCCCGTAATATACGGGGTTGTGAGCTAATCTACCAGATAATCACTATGGTCATAAGATGTTTGGACTCATTTCTTAGTTGCCGCCGGAACGGGTACAGGTATGGATACTGGAATCGATTTATGATCCTCCTGTTGATTGCTGCCACGGGCAAGCAACGGCTTGATATCCTTGAAGGATTTGAATTTCATGTCTTGCTCGCTCCATAGGTGGAAGCGGATCGATTGAAGGCTTGTCTTCATCGTAATCGTGTTAACGTTCGATAACAAAGGCGTATTCTCATGTACCTCTTCCAAGAAATAATTCGGCACTCTTGGACTTAAGTGATGTACATGGTGGAATCCGATATTTCCGGTCAGCCATTGCAGGATGCGCGGCAGCTTGTAGAAGGAGCTGCCATCGATCGCAGCTTTGACATAATCCCATTCGCCTTCATGCTCGTAGTAGGAATCTTCGAACTGATGCTGAACATAAAAGAGCCAAATGCCGCCTAATCCCGAAAAATAGAAGATAGGTCCCTGGATCAAGAGGAACGCCTGCCAGCCCACCAGGTAACAGCATAGGGCAGATAAGCCGACAATGGCTGCATTCGTTATATAAGTATTGATCCGTTCTTTGGTCTTGGCATTCTTCCGGTTGAACCGATACGATACAAGGAAGAGATAGAAGGGGCCGAAACCAAACAGGATGAAGGGATTGCGGTATAAACGGTACAACATGCGGCGCCATAATGATGATGCGATATATTCGTCTACGGTAAGGACCCATATGTCGCCTTCGCCGCGTTTATTTAAATTGCTGCTTGTCGCATGATGAATCGTATGGCTGTTCCGCCATTGGCGATAGGGCGTAAACGTCAGAACGCCGGTAATTGTCCCCACGATATCGTTGGCCATACGGTTGCGGAAGAATGAATGATGGCAGCAGTCATGGAAGATGATGAATGTCCGAATTACAAAGCCAGAAGCCAGGATGGCAATCGGTAGGGTAAGCCAGTAAGAAACCGATAAGCTTTGGTAAGCGAGGAACCAGAGCAAAAGGAAAGGAACGATTGTATTGACGATCTGCAAGATACTGGTCTTCATAATAGGCTTCTCGTAAGGAGCGATGTCCTTCTTCCAGTGTGACGGTGATTTATGCTCGAGCATCTGTTCCTCCGATCATGATACACCGCGAATATTGCGGTGATACGTGTTTATAAACCTATTGTAACTAGCGGAAGTCATACGTTGATAGTAGTGAATGTCAACAAATGAATGTGACAAATGTCATCATTATTGTCATGCCCGGGAGGGTTGACAGCTGAATGGATCTGATGAGCAGATGCGGTAGCGATGGGAAGAGGGTGAGGACGAGCATGACTCCTGCTGGTGTAGATCATGCAGAGAGTATGAAAAACGAGACGTAAGTTTACATAACATTTAATATGTTGCCTTTTAATTAACATGGTTAAGGGAGAAGAAAATTGTCGAAATAAAATTCAACATTGGTTTCTTATACAAAAGCTCAGCAGACTCCCCCTCCTGCCCGACGAGGAAGAAACTGCTTATCCGCTGGAAATCATTCGTACTCATAAATGATGCGTCTGAGAGACAATCTGATAAAGGCAAGCCCACTTAATCAATCGAGGAGGAAATTCACTTGAAGAAATTAGCCATTGCAATCGTTTCGGCATGTATGCTGCTTTCGGCAGGCTCTGCAGCGTATGCGGCAGCTCCAGTGAGCGAGAAGAAGCATGAAGAAAAAATGCATATGAAGAAAATGCATGAGAAGAAGAAAAAAATGCATGCCAAGAGCAAGCACAAGGTTCATAAATTGAGTGCAAAGGGCAAGCATCATAAAGTGCATGCAAAAGGAGCCGGTCATGCGAAAAAGCTTCACGCAAAAGGCCTGAAAGCAAAAGAAATTACAAAAATGCCGAAAACAGGTTTCGGTGGCGCGAGCGAACAGACCGAATAAGGAGCGTGAAAGAGGGGGAACCTAAGAAGCCCCCTCTTATTCATGATAAAAAAATGGATATTAGCCGGGTTATTGATTCTCATGATATCCTGTACGATCGCTTGTTCTAATGATACGCGTCATGTGAGCCCAGCTCCTCCTCCACAGAAGCAGCAGCAAAAGCAACCGCATGCCGTGAAGGAGCCTGATCGCATACAGCCGATACAGAAACAGAAACCGCAGACCCAATCGTCGGTAGATAAGGCGCAAAGTCCTCCAGCTTCGACGATCAAGAAACCGCTGAAGGGCGTCACGCCTGTCCGTCTATATATTCCGGCTGTTCGTATTCATGCAAAGTTAGAACCTGTATCCGTTACGGACAAAGGTCAAATGGATGTTCCGCGAAGTACGGAACGTGTGGGATATCTCGCTTCGCCGGGCACTTTACCCGGTGCTGCAGGCAATGCGGTGATGGATGGGCATGTCGATACGTATAACGGTCCTGCCGTATTCTTCGGGTTAAAAAAGCTTAAAAAGGGAGACGCCGTTGTTGTAAAAGGAAGTAAAGGCGAAAAGGTCACCTTCGTCGTGGAATCTGTTGAAACGTTCAAAAATGGCGAAGCTCCTATTCAAAAGATATTCGGTTCCACCGATGAAGCAAGATTGAACCTGATTACTTGTGCCGGGAAATACAGCAGAAGCAAGAAGGAGCATGAAGCGAGGCTAGTCGTATTTGCAAAGCGTGTTTCTTAATTGAACATATGGCAAATCAGGATACCATTTCAATTTCGTATCCGATTTGCTTTTTTCGTTAAATCCAATCCGATCCAGAGGGCTCAATAATATTTTCCTTACTTCGGCACTGTACATATAACCAATAGGGGCATTCGCACATATGGTATGAAAATAAGATGCCATGAAGGGAGCCTCAAAATGTCCAATGCTTTTGTTATCCGCTCATTAGATGAAGTGAGATTCTGGTCACGCATCATGAAGGAGCATTCTCTATTTCTTAAACTGGGATTCCGTTGTGAAGACAAGCAATTGATTCATGAAGCCGAGCAATTTTATGCTCTATTCGAATCGATCGAGAATCGCGCACATGCTTTTACCGCCGGAACAGATCCGCAAACGATAACAAAGTTTAACGAAGAAGTCCATACTGCCGTATCCCATATCTGGGCGTTTAAGCGCAAAATACTGGGATTAATCATACGATGCCAGCTTCCGGGGGGAAATAACCTCCCGCTCTTGGTCGACCATACGAGCAGAGAAGCGAATTACTTCCGAAATCGGCTGACTGAACTCAATACCGGTAGACTGGAACCGCTGCCCGATGCTATTATCGACGAGAATGTCTTCTTCCTTCGTATTATGGCTGATCACGCTAAATTTATAAGCCATCTTCTCGATCCTTCCGAACGAAAGCTGATCGATCAAGCGAATCATTTCAGCGATGAATTCGACCAATTATTGTTCCAAGCCCGGGATCTGGATTCAATGCGGCCGCAATCGCAGACAGTCCCGCTCCTGGATCAGTTCCTGGATGAGAACCGTGTATCGGTAAAATCGTTGAGAGACTTTAAGAAAACGGCGCGGGAACTGATTGATGCCTGCCGAATCAAAAGCATTATTCATCCGCTTCTGGCCGATCATGTGTTCCGTGAAGCGGATCGGTTTCTATTCATTATCGATATGTTCGAGAAGAGCTTGACGGGAAAGCAATCGCAAGCGCCTAATCCTATCGCAATCCATTGATGATACGAATGGATGATCAGAAGACGATCATCCATTTTTTTTGTCCATAAAATCAATTCAATTCTTAATCGCGACGATTTATAATAGAAATTGAAAGCGATGCCATATGTAGGAAAAAAAGATGGGAGGCGAATGGAAGTTGACGAAGAAGCGAGGAATCATGTTAGGGGTGATTTTAATGCTGCTTGTCATGACAACAACACCGGCATACGCCGGCAAGAACGGGAACAACGAGGAACAGCCTTTGTTCACTAGCCAGATTGGCATGTGGTATACCGTATGGTGGGATGACGAGTCTCCGTTCAGCTCGCATTGGACGGATTGGACCCGTTACCGCCCCGTCATAGGCGATTACAGCTCCGGCGATGCAGACACGATCCGCGCCCATATGGAGTGGATGAAGCAAGCCGGTGTCGACTTTGTCATTCTGGATGATACGAATGGCCATGGCAACGATAACGGGAATATCGCTGCGAATATCGACAGCATCTTCCGTGTCGTGGAGTCGATGCCGGAGGGGACGGCACCCAAGCTTGCGCTTGCCATTGGCTATGGCCAGTGGGGAGCCAACGATGCCGCGGCGCATCAGGCTGAAGCGGACCTTATCTATCATCAATATGCGCAGAGTCCCGTCTACTACCATTGGAAGGGCAAACCGCTTCTGGTCGATTATACGACTCCGTTCTGGTTCTATAAGTGGGACGATGAACGCTTCACCGTCCGCTTTGCAACCGGCAAAGTGTCGGATGGCGCTCCGGTTGCACCGGAGACGGGACTATGGGGCTGGGTGTTTGACCGCGACCAGAACAATGAAGAGGTAGCAGGCATTACTCCCGGCTGGGATACCGCACACTTGGGACGCGGTACGACTCCGATCGCAAGGGAAGGAGGCAGGCTGTATACAGAGCTTTGGAAGAACGCCGTCAGGAGCAATCCGGAAGCGGTCATTATTGCTTCGTTCAACGATCATGCCGAGGAAACGGGAATCGAAGCCGTGGAGCCTCGCGATGCATCCGCACCTGCCTATTTGGATTACTATGGCGATCCCGCTCCGGATTGGTATCAGAAGCTTACTGAAGGGTACGCAGGGTTGAAGAGCGGCTATAAGGAAGGCTTCTATTATAAAGAAGAGCAGAAGGAGCAGTTATACAAGTTCACGAACGGTGAATTAATGAAGACGGACACTTTGCCGCATCAGCTTCCCGTTATCGAGCTTCCGGAAGGTTATATGAACGGTAAGATCAAACCGGTGAAGCCAGACAAGGACGAGAAGGAGAACAAATGGGTTGCCGTGGATTTGTACCATTCATGGCTCGGCTATTTCAGAGGAATGAATCAGGATTGGAGCTTCAGCACACTGCTGGCGGGCGGCACGGAGAACGCAGGATTAAGCAACGGCTCCGTCTTCGATTACATCCAGCCAACCGAGATCGCGCATATGTACAGCCAGAATGAAGGAGCGGCTGATAAACCGGCTGACCGGCTCGGTTTCAAGGTTCATCCCGCATGGCAGGGGGAGAACGGCTGGGTTAATATCGACGTACAGACTCAACTGCCGCAGGAGAAGAAGCTGTATCTGACTTATATCCCAGGCAAAGTCAATGCGGCAAGCGACGGCGTCTCGGTGACCATTTTCATTAATGGCCAGCAGGCTGCCTATGATTGGATTGATGGCGAAGCGGGCTGGAAACCGAAGCGGGCAGTAGACATAAGCGAATATGCCGGTCAGCAAGTAACCGTTCGTTATAAGATCGGATGGGGACAGGAGCAGCTGGGCGATCAAGCGACGCCTGCATACGATTCCTTCTTCATCGGCGAACCGCGTATTACGACCAAGATGTAAGTTAAAGCGGGCAGCAGGGTCACTGAATATGATCCGCTGCCCTATTTTGCATAGAAGTAGGCCTGACTCGTACAAGAACAAACATGCACGACCGCATAGAATGTGGAATATTTATTTAATATAACATGAGGAGCTTAATGACATGATTACATCGACGAAAGGAAGGAAGACCCGCCAAAGATAGGTGATGAAATGAACAGGAACTTGAAGATTCCTTGGATTCACAGTATGGAATTTACCAACACGACAGAATGCGGTATGGATCTGGACACGGTATTTACGCGTATTGAAGATTTCATGTTGAAGGAGCCGCGCGCTCGCTACAATCTCATTATTGGCACGGATAGTCAAGTACATCGGGGTTTTACGAAACTGGTTACAGGGATCATCGTCCGCCGGGAAAATAAAGGGGCCTGGGCGTGTAATCGTCAGGTGATTATTCCACGCGAGATCATGTCCGTTCGTGACAAGCTTTCGACCGAAACCAGCTTAAGTGAAGAGATTGCTTGTTATTTTGACGATTGCAAGAGGAAGCAGCTTGAAGATATTGTATTGCCGTTCATCTACCAAAACGCCGCGCTTGACTTCTCCATCCATATCGATGCCGGGCAAGATAAACAATTGAGCAAAACGGCCCATTTTGTAGCGGAAATGATCAATCGCGTGGAGTCCATCGGATGGGTGCCGGTGATCAAGCCCGATTCCTATTGCGCTTCCTCTTATGCGGACCGTTATTCGAAGAGCAGCAAAATACCAGTCGTTTAATTAAGAGGAGAAGCAAGTTGCGCATCGGGCAACCTGCTTCCATTTTTGTTCGGGGAAGGTGGTCATACGCGTTACTCGAGAAGGAGTTGTCCGCTCGTTTGAATGGTGTCCAGGGAGTCCGATACCGATTGGTCGCCGTCTGCCGCCTTTTTCAGTTCGGGCTGCATATGATCGGATAACTTCCGGTGAAAATCCTTCGGCATCTTGCTCATCTCCTGATCAAACAGCGATATGACCGGCTTAATCGCGTAGAACGCCTGCAGATTATGCCCTTCGTTATCATTGATGTATTTCATCCGGATCGGATTGGTATAAGCCGATTTGGCATTGGCCCTGGCATACTCATCGCCGGTCACATAGCCTACGAATTTCCAAGCTGCTTCCGGGTTCGTCGTACTGGCGTTAATGGCGAACAGCTCGAAGATGGAATCATTGCTTCTTACATCCGGATTCAACGGGTCAACCGGAGCGGTGACGGCATCCCAGTTCTGAACGACTTTCTCCTTATGTGCCGCTTGTGACCGCTTGATATTGTTGATGAACGGATATCCTTCGATTACCATGGCAACCTTGCCGCTGATAAAAGGGTCTCGAAGCAAATAGTCTTCGTACGACACCATCGCCGGTGCTTGTTCCTCTTCCCAGTATAACGATTTCGATTGAACGGCTTTCAAAGCGCTGGCGAAAACGGTTTTCCAGGCATCGGTATTCACGGTCAGCTGCTTGCTTGTTCCATTCACGAAGCTCAGGCCTTGGGCAATTCCCATCTCTTTGCCGAGACTAAGCAGATTCTTGCTGTACATCGCTTTCAATCCATAGGTACGATCCTCGCTTCCTTCATGAGCAGGAAACCGTTCGGCCAGTTGGATAAGGGATTCCCAGCTCATTCGATCCTCGGGGAACGGAATATTATGCTTGGTAAATAGGTCTTTATTATAATAAACCGCTTTTCCGTAATAGCTCGGAGCCATCCCATACAGCTTGCCGCCGCTCAACGATTTTATGTAATCCACGACGCCTGGGGCAATTCCCGTTAAATCGTATTTGCTTTCGGCAATGAGCGTATCGAGGTCGTAGAGGTTACCTTCACCTGCTAATTGCTTATATTGATTCGTACCTAGAAATAATACGTCCGGCTTCTCGTTCGCAATGAGCTCCATAACCGGTTTATCCATATCCTTGCCTTCCTCATACGGGATAACTGAAGTCGAGATCACTTCAATATTAATGTTCGGATACAGCGCACTGAAAATGGTCCCGTATTGGGAGTAGAAGCTGGCCTCATCGTAGTACAACACCTTGATCGTCTGCTCGGCTTCCTCCGGCTCGCTGCCGATTGAGCTGCAGCCGACAGACATTACAACGGCGATAGTCAATAAAATGGCAAGCTTTATTGGCTTGAACAATCTTTTCTCTCTCTTCATCTACGTTCACCTCATAACGATATTTACCAACCGAATTAACAATAATAGGATGATCTTAAATCAGGCGTAATTATTTCTTATCATTTTCTTAAAAAGTTTGATTTCTTGCTTCACCATAGGTTGGATTGACGAGATTCGCGACATGTCATGAAAATATATTTTCATAGATTCGATAGTTGGACGTCTAAGCAAGATCACGTTCCTCTCATATATTGAATGCAGAGGAGGTGATAGAGAATGAAAAAACCTGCTGTTTCGCAAACTTTTCCAAGGCTGACGGTGTTTACTGAAGAAAATTTCCAGGGAAGATCCCGTATAGGGCGTGGAAATTTAGGCATCCGAAATTTGGACAACCTTGATATTGAGAGTCTCCGCTTCTTCTCTACGAGCTCGAATGCAACGCTGGTTTTGTTTACCCGTCCTAATTTCCAAGGGAACTTCCGCGTATTTCGCGGCAACCGCAATATTGCCGATCTGGACGATATTATTGGGGGAGAGGACGCGGAATCTCTTATTTCTTCGAATATTCGGCTTACGTTGAGCCAAATTCGAGAGATTCGCAGAACGGGCACGCTTCCGCCTGGATTTAGAGCTGTCTGATTCTAAGCTGCATACCAAAGAGCATGAAGATTTTCTTCATGCTCTTTGGTATTTTCGTACCGGCACTAGAACAGATGAATACTCCCAGTATGGATGAGCTGTGGCATTCCGGGTGTGTGAAGGTACAAGGATACCGAAGCCGCGTTCTTTGGGAAATTGGAGCTTTCTATTTGTATAAGAAATACTTTGAGAATGTGTATTGTAAGATCGTATCTCATGCTATAAAATAAGGTTGCATGAAATGAGAATGATTATCATTATGAGTGAGATCGATCATTTCAACCATTATTCAACGGGTATAGGAGTGGGAGTCGGTATGTTTAGTTCGCGTAAATGGATGGTTATCAGTATAGCGGTCATGCTTGTATTCGTATTCGCATTAACAGGCTGCGGAGCCAAAGAGGAGTCCGCGGACAACGCGGTAACGCAGCAGAACGCTGAAACAAATGACAAGTCGGAAGATGGAAGTGATTCGGGACAGAGCGATGACGGAGCCACCCGGATCGTCGAAGATGAATTCGGAAAAGTGGAAGTACCGGTCAATCCTCAGCGTGTGGCAGGTATTTATGTAGAGGACTATTTGCTGGCCCTCGGCGTTACGCCGGTCGTACAGTGGTATCATCCAAGCTGGGGCAAACAGGATTACCTCGGATTGGACGTACCGACCTTCGATATTACCGGAAGCCTGGAGGCGCTTCTGGAATACAGTCCTGATCTGATTATCGTCGAAGGAGTCGTCGATGCGGCCAAATACGAGCAGTACTCGAAGATCGCGCCGACTTACCGGTTGAAGGAAGAGATTCTGCAGGATGCGCCCGAAATATTAAAGACCATCGCCGATGTGCTCGGCATTCCGGAAAAAGCCGAGACTGTTCTTGAGCAGTACTCGCAAAAGATAAACGATGCCAAGGCTAAATTAACGAAAGCCATTGGCAATGAAACGGTAGCGGTAGTAAGACTGAACGTTGGCGATAAGACGCTTGCGCTGTTCGGCATCGAGAACCGCTACATCGGCAATATCTACAAAGATATGGGTCTAACACCGCATCCATTCGTCAGAGATATGACGGAATTCCATGAGATTCTATCCGAGGAGAAGCTTCCGGAGCTTGATGCGGACCATATCATTCTATTTCCTTCTAACGGAACGTGGACTTCGGAGGAGAATAAGGAAGCGATTAAGCTGCTGGACAGTCCGATGTGGAAGTCGGTTCCTGCGGTCAAGAGCGGACAGGTCTATATGGCGGATCGGACGCATTGGCAGTCGGGGGCGATTACAGCCAACACGATGAAAATCGATGACTTGTTAACGTGGTTTGTTAAATAGCAGCCTTACATCGAATTGAAAGCTGTTCATTCTCATGGATAAGCTTTCTTTTCTGCATACATATACAACGAATCCTACTCGAAGAGGATGATGCATATGAGGACCAAGGAATCATTGAGCCCAAATTACCGGAGTATTGTTCACGTACTATTGGATATTCGTTATATTGTTCAGCCTTCGGATGGACGGCAGAACGGACAGGTGAATGCAGATTATAGCATGCTCGTCATGACGGGCGGAACCGGCACCATAATCATGGATGGATCGGAATTCCATTTGGAGCGGGGCAGATGTTTTATAGTCAAGCCTGGCACTGCGTTTATAACCGTATCCGAAGCGAAGCGGGGATTATCCTACTATCAATTCCTCTTCAAAATATGGGATTTACATAGGACCGACGAGTGTGAGCAGATAAACGGCAGCCAATTCTTCTACGAAGGGGAGATTTCGTGCCGGCCTTTTTCTCAATGCATCGAAATCGTGGAAGCGATCTACAGGAACCGCCATACCAAAGAAGAGCTGGAAGCTTTCTATAATCATGTTCGGTTCCAGGAGCTGCTGCGATTTCTATTCCAGCAAAATCGTTCCGATCAGAGCAGCCTGTTAAAGCGGCAAGCTGTTGAGAATTCCATCGAACATATCCAGCAGCACTACCAAATGCCATGGACCGTGGAGCAGCTTGCGGATCTGGCTGACGTTGCACGGTGGCACTACACGCGCATATTTAAAGAGATTACCGGCCAGATCCCGCTCGACTATTTGAACGGCGTCCGAATTGACCGTGCGTCGCAGCTGCTGTTAACGACCGATGATCGTTTATTCGATATCGCGCAGCATGTCGGCTTCAATAATGAATACTATTTTAACCGCCGCTTTAAACAGAAGCTGGGGATTACCCCCGGTCAATATCGACGTCATCATCGGAATCATACTCGCGTGTTCGCTCCATTCCTTGAAGATTTTGTCGTAGCTCTGGGCATCACGCCTGTGGTTCAGTGCTCCCATTCCAAATGGGGTAAACAGGACTATCTCGGTCTTCATCATGTCCCGGTCATTGATCTGGCGGCTGATGACGTGGATACATTATCCCGTTATAAGCCGGATTTCATCATGCTCGATAAAGGCATGGACAAATGGATGTCTTACGATCAACTGGGCATGCTGGCCCCAACCTACCATATCAACCACCCGGAAGAGGATTGGCGCATGACGCTGCAGAGAACGGCGGAGCTGCTTGGCAAATCCGGCATGGTTCAAGAGATTATTACACAATACGAACAGAAAGCGCATGCTGCGAAACAGGCGTTAATGCGTTCGGTACGTGGACAAACCGTCGCGTTTCTGCGAATATCGGCACTTGGAATCAGCCTTTACTCGGGACCGGATCACGGCTATACAGGACCTGTCCTGTATAAGGATCTGGGCTTGGCTCCGCATCCTCTGGTGGGGGAACTGACGAAGAATATCCGTAAGATTGTGCTGGAAGGGGAATGGCTTGAACGGCTGGATGCCGATCATCTGTTCATTACTTTTGACAAACGCCATTCCATTACAGAGGGCGAAGAAAGGAAGATTCTGCAATCACAATCGTGGCTGGAGCTGCCCGCAGTGATGAACGGCTTCGTATATGAAGTGGATTTTCTAACCTGGATGAACTACGGTATCCTCTCACACGGCAAAAAGATTGACGATGTGATGAAAGTGCTCGCTTAGTCATTCTGGTTTGCTAGTGCCGAGGTGGCGTGATTGGTATGTATGTGACTATTGAATAATGAAACGAGCTTCATAGCTTATAAGGGGTATACAGTAAATGGGAATCGTCATTAAAAATTCAAAGACGGATGGACTTCGTTCACGTCCATGGGCGGCGACGTTTATTATATTCGGCGGATTGATTGCCTTGGCGATAGGAACATCGTTGTCCGTCTCGTTCGGAGCGGCCGATATTAAATTGGCTGTGGTGTGGGAAGCCATATTTAATTTCAATCCCGAAGTAACTCAGCATCAGATCATTTACGAACTGAGACTTCCCCGTGTCATTGGCGGGGCTGTGACTGGAGCTTGCTTCGCGGTGGCCGGAGCGATCATGCAGGGAATGACGCGTAATCCGCTTGCGGATTCCGGCCTGCTAGGGCTCAATGCCGGAGCCGGTTTCATGCTGACCCTCTGTTTTGCGTTCTTCCCCGGTCTTCCATTCATGTATCTGATCTTGTATTCGTTCATGGGGGCAGGATTAGGAACCGGTCTGGTATATGGCATTGGCGTGATGGCCAAAGGAGGCTTAACGCCGGCCCGGCTAGTGCTCTCCGGTGCAGCGATTAGCGCGCTGCTCGCAGCCCTTAGTGAAGGGATCGCGTTATATTTTGGAATCGGCCAAGATCTCGCGTTCTGGTATGCGGGAGGCGTTGCAGGCACGAAATGGTTCCAGTTAAAGGTTATGTTACCTTGGATTGCTGCGGCAATGCTCGGTGCGTTGGTACTCTCGCGTTCGATAACGATGCTCAGCCTCGGTGAGGATGTCGCCAAAGGACTCGGGCTGCGAACGGCGTGGGTTAAACTTCTGGGAGCTCTGCTGGTTTTGATACTGGCGGGTGCAGCCGTATCGGTCGTTGGTGCGGTCGGCTTCATCGGACTCATTATCCCTCATATGACCCGTTTCTTGGTAGGCGTCGACTATCGCTGGATCATACCGTGCTCGGCGGTGCTGGGGAGCCTGCTGGTCATGTTCGCCGATCTGGCGTCCAGAATGATAAATCCACCGTTCGAAACGCCTCTCGGGGCGTTCATTGCGCTCATTGGCGTCCCATTCTTCCTTTACTTATCGCGTAAAGAAAGGAGGGAACTGCACTAATGCAAATCGTTTCGAAGCCTGCGGCTGAGCGGCGCCGGCGACAACGGGGGATAACCGTCATGGCCATTGTCGGGCTGCTCATTATCGTTACTTTCGTAATTAGCATGAATACCGGATTTATCCGGCTGGCGCCGTCCGATGTGATTGAAACGTTCTTCGGCATGGGTACGGAGAAGCAATCGCTGATTCTGTTCGAGTTCCGCTTGCCGCGCATCGTGATTTCCATCTTAATCGGTGCAGGACTCGCCGTAACGGGCTGCGTGCTGCAAGGCATATCGCGAAATGCGCTGGCCGATCCAGGCATTCTGGGCATTAATGCGGGAGCGGGACTCATGGTGTTATTATTCGTCTCTTACTTTCCGTTAACTGCAGCTGCACCGCTTTTTCTACTGCCTGTGCTGGCTCTGACCGGGTCAGGGCTGACGGCAGCATTGATTTATGTACTGACCTATAAGCGGCATTACGGCATATCGCCGACCAGGCTGTTAATGACCGGCATAGCAATAGGTGCTGGAATCCATGCGGCTACGATCGTATTGACGTTAAAATTAAATCCGGACAAATACCAGTTTGTCGCGAATTGGATGGCAGGCAGCATATGGGGCGCGAACTGGAAGTTCGTGCTGGCGCTTCTCCCTTGGATTGCAGTACTGCTGCCCTATATTTTCTTCAAGGCACGGATATTGAATGTATTGAGCTTGGGCGATCAATTGGCTAGCGGTCTTGGAGCCGCGGTTGAGAAGGAGCGGCTGAAGCTGCTTGCCTCTTCGGTCGGACTTGCAGGAGCATGCGTTGCCGTAAGCGGCAGCATTGGTTTCGTCGGGCTAATCGGACCGCATCTGGCGCGCCGGCTCGTCGGTCCGCAGCACCAGCTGCTGCTGCCTACTGCGGCGTTGACCGGCTCCTTGCTCGTCATTGCAGCCGATACGATTGGCCGCTCCATCCTGCAGCCATCGGAAATTCCGACGGGTGTCGTAGTCGCCGTCATCGGAGCGCCGTATTTCTTATACTTGCTGGTGAAATCGCGATTATAAGCTTCACATGAAGAAGATCGATACAATAGGAGAGTAGAATCTTAATGTTTCGGAGTTTTTTTTGCGTATTACCATCCCTATAAAAAGTCTATGACTAATCTATCGAAAAGAAGATCAGTTATTGACATTCTACCTGGATTAACTATTATACTAATCATGGTTGTAATACCAAATTCAAGTGAATTTATAAAGTGATTAGAGGGAGGTATACGGATGCATAAGGATGAGTTGTACCGAATAAAAGATGAGCAAACCCGTCAATTGACGACGTTCAACTTGAGCACGAGACACAAGACGATCTGGGTACGGAGAGGCGAGACTGTATCGGCAGGGGAAGTAATGGGAGAGGGGTATATCGCACAAATCTGGATTACGTTCCCAGGATGGTTCTGGGCCCATTGGGATAAGGACAAGCCGGTCAGCCAATCGATTTTGAAGACGCTGATTATGAAAATCTACTGGGATGGAGCGAAGATTCCTGCTGTCAATGCACCGGTAGGAGACTTATTCGGTAACGGCCTCTGCCAGATGGCAAGCTTCGGATCTAGCCGGTTTGGCATGTCGAGCGGCGGTTTCTTTATGAAGTTTCCGATGCCATTCAAGAAAGGATTCCGGATCGAATTCGAGAACAAGGACTCGATTATCGATACGGATGTGTTCATGAATGTTCTCTATCAACTCGATAAGCTGCCAGAGGATAGCGGTTATTTCCATGCGCAATTCCATACCGGCCGCAATGACGGACCGTCACCGGTACTGATTGCCGACATTCAAGGGAAGGGGCATTATGCGGGCTGCTCGCTTGCCATGCAGGGGAGGGATAAAAACTATCTTTCCTTCTTGGAAGCGCCAGAGTACATATATATTGACGGCGGGCAATCGAACGAGCCGACAATCGTTGGAACGGGGCTCGAGGATTACTTCCTTGGAGGCTGGTACTTCCGGGAAGGCGTGTTCACCGGACAGCATCACGGCGTCGTCGTTAAGGACGCATTGACGTCGAGTGTCGCGATGTACCGGATTCATGAGACCGATGCGATCCGATTCCGAAGCAGCTTCCGGATGGAATTCATCAATCCCTGGAAGGCAGAACATCTGCTGCCGTTCAGTTATTCCGCCGTTTCCTATATGTATGTCAATACTCCGGAAGGTTCCGGTCCGCCAATTCCTGCGCTGGAAGAGCTGATGTGCTGGTACCGGATCAAGGATACCGATCATCAGAGCACTCCATAAAGCCGCGCGGACGAAAGAAGCTCTCCCCATTAATTATGGGAGAGCTTCTAATGTGTCGCCGGGGCACGCCGAGCCGTAGGATTCGCACTTTACTACGTATAATGGCTCTTATAAACATTAAGTATCCGAGAAGAAACGTTATTAATAGAAAATCTCTGTTTAACTGTCAAGCTCCCGATTATCCCTAATTCGCGGGCCCGTATTGGATTGCTTAACAGGCTATTAATGTCTGCCGTAAGCTTATTGGCTGTTGTCGGAGTAAAAGCACCGTGGTCGCCAAAGTGACATTGAATCATTTTATTCATATTTCCCGGATGCACGATACCGCAGTATCCAGCGACGCCTACTGCAACAACGGGTTTGGCGCATGCCATTGCTTCAAGGGCAACTCGCCCCGTGCCTACTACAACATCCGCGGTATAATAGGCATGCTGGATATTAGACATTGGAGGACGAATGATGATCGCTGTTCGGCCAAGACGGCGATTGACATTTGCCGCAAGCTGAACCAGGTTTGTCCGAGAACCGGGTCCAATTAGAACGGCTATAAATTGATGGTTGTATTTGGCGATACGTTCTGCTGCTAAGACCACATTTCTGGCTATGGGATATTTGTCAGGGGAGAATCTACCGGCGTACAGAAGAATTTGGGCGGCTTGGGGTAAACGAAGTGCCGTTCGCCAGTGATTTTTATTCGATGCAGTGCGGTACGTTATGACGTCAATTCCATTAGGGATCATCTGGATCTTGTTAGCGGGTATTTTATGGTTCAGCAACCATCTAGTCAGCTTCGGCGAAACCGAAATCACGCGTTTGGAAGTCCTAGCTGCAGCTAATAAGGCAGCCCGATGATGATAAGTACCATGAACGGTAACGATTAAAGGGATGTTATACTGCCGTGTTAAGGTTGCTGCAAGAGCAAACGACCTAGAATCATGCGCGTGGATCAGGTCGTACGATCCTTTAGCAATAATCGAAGATAATAGGGATTGCTTGTTGAAATTTGTTCCTGTTGGCAAATAATGAAGTGCGATTCCCGCTTTTATAAATGAGCCTGCAAGCGGTCCTTTTTTAGATGCGACACCGACCCGAACCCCGTGTGTTAGTAAACTTCGGGATATAGAAAGAATGTATTTTTCAGTTCCTCCAAAATTCAGCTGCGATACCAACATTAAAACTCTCATTTTTCACCATCCCGAGTTACCGATTACAAGATAGTCTATACTATGAAAATAGTAATTTTCATGAGAGGGCTGTTTTCATGAATAGGTAAATAATGGGCGGAATTGACGATAGACATAACACTTAAAAATCGCTTAGTAGCGACTTTTTTTGTTTTTAGGACGCAAGTTCTTGTCAAAATGAGTTGACAAGAACTTGCGTCCTTAGCCAACTTGTGACAACAACATAGCTCCTTGACCGCGGCAGCTTATTTTCTTAATTATCTGTATGGATTAACGGTAGCACAAAAGAAATTGAATATAGCCGTTAGAGCCAGCAGTTGTTTGGTAATAAGCAGCTGCGGACATGTATTCGGCTGTTGTTGACGGCCTTAGCGGAAGTAACAAGCCATTTTCTGACTGCCCGATGACCGCTAATGATGTTTAGCGGAAAGTCACTTAGAGTAAGAAATCTCCGCTTTCCGCGCTCCTAATATTCACGTCCGGTATTCTTTCATCTTCATGCGGGAGGATTTGGGAATAAATCCTAGAAATACTTGGTGAGGACGGAACAATACTAGCGGCAAAATCATTGAACGGGTACCCTTTTTATGATCCACGTCCGGCGATGCCAATACTGAAAGGCAACGAACATAACAAGCAATACCCTTAGCCCCAATTCGATCAATTGGCAAATTGGTATTACTGAAAAGACCAATCGCTGACAGGCTGCAACGGTCGTCAATTAGGCTGGCCCGCCAACAACGTCTTTGCTTGGAGGGGCAACTATTCTAGCTGTTACGAGCTCTTGTTGGGAAAAAGATTACCGGAGGAGCGAAACGATGAAACAAATTCCCCGCTTCGATAACTGGATCCATGCCTTTCTTCGCAACGCCAACATTCAGAATAGATTGATGATTTCATTCATTCTGCTGTCTATTCTCCCTCTTTCGCTGACGGGTTTCATTGCATACCACAAATCAAGCCGTGAAATGGATGCCAAGACAGAATCGTATTTGATTCAAATGTTGAACGAGGTATCCAAGAACATTAGCGCCAAAATGGAAAAAGTCGAGGCGGCCGCCGACGAAGTCTACTTATCCAAAATCGTTCAAAACAACCTTCAACTCTACAATGGACAAACAGATGAAGATACGGTGAAGCTCAAATATGAAGTCAACAGCTACTTGAGTGATAAATTTTCGATTGTAGAGGACGTGCAATTAGCGGAGATCTTCGATACAGTCGGTAATGTGTTCACTGGCATTGTCTCACAAGAAAGTGCAGGCGTACATTACCAGGCCAGCATTGCCCAAGTCTTTCCCCATCTAAGGCAACTGGCAGTCGCTCATAAAGGCGCGAATATTTGGATGCTTCCTCCATTCAAGGATGAGACGGGAAGCGTGCTTATCGTGAGAGAGATCAAATCGCTTATAACGGATAAAGAGGTTGCCACACTTGTCGTAGCTGTCCGTAGTCGCTTCTTATTGAATGCGTTCTCAAATATTGATATCGGGAAGGACGCGCATATTGTCGTGACGACCATAAACGGAAAGATTGTCGCCAGTCCACTCGAAGATGCCGAAGCATCGGCACGGAGTGCGAGCAATCTTGCGGTGCAGCTTGTAAGCAATGAAAGAACCGGAAGCAAGCGTGCTTTCGATGTGACGCTTGACCAAAGGAAGGAATTGGCTGTATATGCACCCATCGACAAAACCGACTGGTACTTGATAAGCTGGGTACCTTATGCGTTCCTGAATGCCGAGTCGCGCAAGCTCGGATATACCATTATGCTGATTACCGGCTTATGCTTTGCTTGTGCCATCTATCTGTCTGCCGTCATCTCGAGAAGCATCTCGAAGCCGCTCAAGAAGTTGATTCGGGCTATGGACGCCGCCAAAGAGGGGGACTTCACGAACAGCATAAGAGATATCCATAGGGACGAGCTTGCGGTTGTGTCAGGTAACTTTGATCGAATGGTCGATGAAATTCGCAATTTACTGTTTAACGTCAAGCAACAGGAAGATCAGAAAAGACTGGCGGAATTGAAAGCGCTGCAAGCGCAAATCAATCCTCATTTTTTATCCAATACGCTGAATACCGTTCGTTGGTTGGCACAGAAACAGAAAGCCAACAATATCGATTGCTTGGTTACGTCACTTATTCAAATGTTGCATGTCGCGATGGGGAAAGGTGGAGACTTGATTACGCTTCGAGAAGAAATCGATTATTTGCAACATTACGCAAATATCCAAAAATACCGATACTTCGATCTGTTTGAACTCTATTTCGAGATCGATGAATCTATTCTGGATTGCAGAATTTTGAAATTCATGCTTCAGCCCTTTGTGGAGAACAGCCTCATTCATGGGATCGCCGGGAAAAGAGGGCAAGGTGTAATCATGGTCAAGGGCTATGAAGAGGAGGGACGTATCCGGATCACCATTACGGACGACGGCATCGGGATGACGGAAGATGAGATGGCCGCAATAAGGAACGAGGCGTCCTCGGAGGGCAGAAAACGTATTGGCGGGATGGGAATCCGGAATGTGGACGATCGAATCAAGCTGTTCTTTGGTGATTCTTACGGCATTTACATGACGAGTCTTGTGGGGATGTACACGACGGTGGAAGTCATCGTTCCGATTTTGAAGAGTGAGGAGGCGCAGAACGAAGATGCTCAAAGTGCTGCTGGTGGATGACGATATCCCAGCGCGCGCGAAATTGCGGACGCTGATCGACTGGGAGAGACAAGGTTTCGTTCTTTGCGGTGAAGCGGAGAATGGCATCGCAGCCATCAAGTTGCTGGCGGGAGTCGAGCCCGATATCATCGTCACGGACATGAACATGCCCGTAATGGATGGCGTGGCGTTCATCGCGTACGTTGCACATCATTATCCCGGAGTAAAGATGATCGCGTTGAGCGGCTATGATGATTTCGAATATGTAAGGAACAGCCTGAAATCCGGGGTAGTGGACTACATGTTGAAACATCGTTTGAACGCCGACAACATGCTTGCTTTGTTGACGCAGACGCGTAACGGCATCTACCGCGAAAAAGCGGAATTAGGTGAAAGAGTGATGCATGAACTTCATCGGGAGATGGGCCGGAAGGTCGCTGTGAGCTCCTTCGTGAAACGCCTTTCGACTGGCATGATCGGTGACCGTGGAGAAATCGTTAGGGAAGCGTTGGCATTGCAAATCAAACTCGATACGAAGAACATCGTGGTCGTTATGGCCGAAATCGACGGTTTTTCCCAAATGCAGGATACCTACTCGGCTTCGGAGCTGGCTGTGCTTGCGCAAACTTTCATAGACATCGCGATCCAGTCAATGGAGTGTGTCGGATCAACGATCATGGAACAACTGGATAACGGTAGCTTCGTGATGCTCGTCTCGCTGGGTCACGTACATAGTGAATTATATACTTACAATCAATTATCGGAAGCAATCGGAAGCATCCGGCAAAGCGCTGCCCGGCAACTCAACCTGACGGCTTGTTTCTCTGTCAGCAGAAAATGCCCGGATATTGCGGATATCAGTCAGTATTGCAGTGAGGCAGAGCGGGCACTGGCGGATAAGTTTTATGACGGGAAGAACATGGTCTTCTGGCATGGAACGGTCAAGCCTCGGAAGAAGGCTGCCGTATTTAGTTTGAGCGCACTAGATGAGAGGGAGCTTAACCGGCGGATCCGGGCATTTGACGATGAAGGGACTGCCGATTATATCGAAGCTTTGTTCAATAAGATGTTAGAGGAGAAGGACAGCTTCAAGTCCATACAGCTTGTTAGCGCGGATTTGATCAATCTGCTCCATCGGGTCGCACGAGAATTCGGGATTTTCATTGAAGAACTGTATAAGAGCGACGATATCCCCTACAATCAGCCTCAGAAGTTTGAAACCATCATCGATATTCGCCATTGGCTGCTCGACGTCTATGCAAGCTTATTTGCGAAGCTCAAGCGATGTCCGAGCGGCAGAAATAAAAGCCCGTATGGCTTGAAAGCGGTTCAATATGTCCGGCAGCATTTCAGGCGCAACATTTCGCTTCATGATGCAGCTGTCGCGCTCGGAATCAACGCCTCTTACCTCAGCCGC
Organism: Paenibacillus spongiae; assembly: GCF_024734895.1. NCBI lineage: Bacteria > Bacillati > Bacillota > Bacilli > Caryophanales > Paenibacillaceae > Paenibacillus > Paenibacillus spongiae. The sequence continues at coordinate 4,058,556 of NZ_CP091430.1, read as the reverse complement.
TTATTCAAGGACGAATATTGTCTCGGCTTCGTCGAGTATCTGAACAAGGTTAGGGTAGAGGAGGCCAAGGCGTTGATCGACCGAGCCGAGTTGCGTGTCAAGGACATCTATAAAGAGGTCGGCTTCAACAACTATACGTATTTCTTCCGGGTATTCAAAGACTTAACGGGGATGACTCCGCTTGAATATAAAAACCGGACGATGAGCTCAATATAAGAGAGTGATTCCAAAAATAATGGAGTTTATGCAAGCTTCAAGGATGCTACGATAGGAGCAGAACCAAATTTGACAGCGCTTTCTATCTAAAGGATTGGAGGTATGAAAATGAATTCGGGACGCTTCCCGGAGAAAAGCTACTCTCGCGGCATGGTGTACAGATTCAGAAAAGAACTGTTTTTTCAGTCTTTGGCGATACTTGGCGGCCTGTTCTTGCTCGTCTTTAGTTACCTGCCCATGTTCGGCATTGTCATGGCCTTTCAGAATTATAATCCTTCCATTGGCTTTGTGCACAGTAAGTTCGTAGGTCTGCACCACTTCAAGGATCTGTTCAACGACGAGGCGTTTTGGATTGCTGCGCGCAACACGGTCGTACTAAGTTCGCTCAAGTTCGTGCTTGGTTTCTTCTGTCCGCTGATCTTTGCGTTGTTGCTCAATGAACTGAAGGATAACTTCTTCAAGAAATTTGTGCAGACGTCAAGCTACTTGCCCAACTTCATATCCTGGGTCATTGCAGGCGGCATGATCATAATCTTTGTCAGCGCCGCGTCCGACGGGGTGTTGAACCCGATTCTGATCAAGCTTGGATGGATCAAGGAGGCAATTCCATTCCTTTCATATCCGGGCTATTACGTGGCGATCGCGCTCCTCTCGGATATTTGGAAGGTTACAGGATTCGGCGCCATCATTTTCTTGGCTGCCATTGCAGGAATCGACCATGAAGTGTATGAAGCGTCGATCGTCGACGGAGCCAGCAGGTTTCAGCGCATCTACAAGATCACGGTTCCCATGATCAAAGACACGATCGTCGTCGTTCTTATTCTTGGCATCGGCAATTTGCTGGGAGGCGGACTGGGAAGCTCAAACTTCAATCAAGCGTACATCTTAGGAAACCCCCTCAACATGGGCGTCTCCGACGTACTGGATACGTACATTCTGAGGATGGGGCTGCAGCTTGGACAGTTCTCTTTCTCGGCGGCGGCCGGACTGCTATTGTCCGTTATCAGTATGGTTTTGATTTACGTGGCTAACTGGACGGTACGCAAAATCAACGGCGACGCTATTTTCTGACAAGCGAGGAATCTGAAATGAAAAAAAGCCTGAAAGAGAAAAGCGCGGATACGGCACTCTACCTTTTCATGATTCTCATCATCGTCATAACGTTGTATCCCTTTTATTATTGCCTTGTCATGTCGTTCAACAACGGGCATGACTCCAATCGCGGCGGGATTTATTTGTTTCCACGAGTGTTCACCTTGGCCAATTACGAGGTCGCATTCCAAAATCATCAAATGGGCAAAGCATTGCTGGTGACGACCGCAAGGACGGTAGTAGGTACGTTATCCAGTGTATTGTTTACGGCGGCGGTCGCCTATGGATTGTCCAAAGAAAACCTGATGTTTCGGAAATTTTATATGATTATGGGCATCACTACGATGTATTTTAGCGGCGGCCTCATTCCCTTTTACTTCGTCCTGAAATCCTTATCCATGCTCAACACGTTCATGGTGTTCATCATCCCCAATCTGTTCGGCTTCTTCAACGCGATTCTGTTTATCGCATTCTTTAAGAACATCCCGGCATCATTGAAGGAAGCAGCACGGATCGACGGCGCCAGCGAAGCCTTTGTTTTCTTCAGGATCGTGCTTCGACTCTCTACTCCGATTTTGGCCACCATTGCGTTGTTTAATGGAATCGGCCAGTGGAACTCCTGGTTTGACTCGCAATTCTTCACGACAAATCCGAACTTGAAGACGCTTCAATTGATCTTGTTTGAAACGATCGCGCTTGCTGCGGGTCAGGAAAAACTGAAGCAACAGCTCGGCGTTACGAATGAATCTGCAGCTTACACGTTAGAATCGATTCGATACGCGACGATGATGATCGCCATCGGGCCGATCATCGCCATCTATCCCTTCATTACAAAGTATTTCACAAAGGGTATCATGCTTGGCGCGGTTAAGGGCTAAAGAACAGATAAGCAATTTATATCAGGAGGTCGGGCAGAATGGTGAAATTTCTTCAAAGCAGAGGCAAGATCCAAATCGCACTATTGATCCTTACGGTGATGTTAAGCGGGTGTTCTGGTAGTACGAGCAATGGCAACGAGGGGCAGACGAATGCGGCGGAAAATTCCACGAATGATGCGAATCCGGTTACCTTGGATATGTTCTATAACATCTCCTGGGCCAATTATCCGGAATGGGGATCGAATCGCATCTCCAAGCTCGTACAGGATCAGACGGGCGTAACGCTGAAGTTCTCGAAGCCGACAACCGACGATAACCAGCAATTCAATCTCATGCTTGCCTCCGGCGATCTGCCGGACTTCATTGTCAATGAAATCCAGAACCCAACCTACAAGAAGGCGATCTCATCCGGACAATTTGAAGACCTGGGGCCGCTGATGGATAAGTATGCGCCGGAACTGCGGGAGCGGATGGGAGATGAGTACTGGAAAATGAATGCCGCCCCAGACGGCAAGAACTACGCCTTCGTCAGTGCAGAAATGAGGCCCAGCAACCTGGATAAATTTCTTCCGGTAGGACCGTGGAATCCGGCTCCATTGGTCAGGCAGGATATCTACGAAGCAATCGGCAAGCCCAAGTTGGATACGCCCGAAGATTTATATAACGTATTGATTGAGGTCAAGCAGAAGTATCCCGACGTGATGCCCATTCTGATCGGGGGTACAAAATTCGATTTTGATAGCGCGCCTGGGGGGTACCAATTCTTGATCGCGAACTTCGGAATCGAGAAATACTACGAGAAGGATGGCAAGCTATATGCAACCTACAAAGATCCGAATTACGTGCAAGCGTTGAAATGGTTTAATAAAATGTATACAAGCGGCCTCATAACTCGCGGAGATTTGACGCTCACTAGCGAACAGAAGACTGCATCCAAGGAATCTGGGAAGGTCTTCTATTTGATCGACTCGATCGGCAACGGGTATTATCATCCGCCGAACAATAAGAGCGTCCAGTACGTCTATGCGCCACTGTTCACGAATGCGACCATCCTGCAACAAGGCAGTATTGGGTGGACCGGATGGTCCATCGCCAAGAGCTCCAAGCATAAGGCTGAAGCAATTAAATTCATGTCATATATGCTTTCAGACGAAGGCGAGAAGCTAACGCACTTTGGAGAAGAGAACAAGGATTGGAAGATGGACGGGGATACGCCAGTACGCACGGACGAGTTTTTGAAGGCGATGAAAGCCGATACCACTTACGCGACCAAGCAGGGAATCGGGCCGTACTTTTTCAATCTCGATCTCTACGATCACTGGATCCAAGGCGGAGAGATGAAGAAGAATCCCGAGCAGCGAGAAGCGCTTGACCTTTATCTGCCGCATAAGAATATGAAATTCTATATGTTGAATCTGCTGCCAGATGCCGATTTGGAAGAAGCCTCAATTCTGCAGAAAATCAAAACTGAATTCAATGCCGCCTTTCCTACCTTTATCATGGCCAAAGGCGGGAACGAGGTTGAACGGCTCTATGAGGAATTTGTACAGAAAGCAGAGAGTATGGGAATGGCGAAGGTAGAGGCCGTATGGAACAAGAACAGTGAGAAAATGAGGGCTGTGTTTAAGTAGCGCAGTCGAGGCCTATCAAATCTAAAATGCTGCTCTCGATGGAGAAACTCTCCAGGAGCAGCATTTTTGCTTTCTTGAGTAAAACTGAAATCAAAACGAGTCATTTAAGCATGTATGTTTACTGGGAGGTGAAAATTACAAGGGGAAATGTATATTATTATTTGTTAAACAGGATGTCACGAAGGAAGGATTGGAAAAAAGTGATTGAAGAAGCGGAGCGCGCCTTCGGCCCCGTCGACATCCTATTCGGAGACGGGCATAATCTGCTATCGCTGAACGACTAGAACCCCCCGCAATCATGAGAGAGGCTCATGATTGCGGGGGATTCTATATATATCGTGATGAATTTAACGTGAATAGGTTATTAGTCCGCTTGGTTTCCTGATAGAAGCGGGGAAGACATTCCGGTGCGTTTTCCCCTATTGATAGCGAAATTCACTTAGGGCGTCGGACATTTTGGCAATGGCTTTCTTCAAGTTCCTGTAATAGGTGCTTGGAGACATGTTCAGACGTATAGCTACGGACTCATGATTCCCCGACTTTTGAATATAGCACATGTTCAGAATAGTCCCGTATGTCACGTTCAATCCGGTACCATTACTCCATTCGTTGATAATCGATTGGATCTCTTTTCTCAGTTTGTTTGCCTCTTCAATCCGTTCATTTTTGGAACGGGCATAATTATTGAGGTATGGGCATGCATTCATGAAGGATTCGTCTTCTTCGAATTGATGAAACTGATGGAGCAGCTTTTTCGTATGCTCAATGGCTTCGGTGCGCGATAATACGCTGACGGGCAGCGTGGTGCCTTCGGTTGCCCGAAAACGTTCCGACAGCAGCCCTTCCCTTAAATCCAACTGATACGCTTTGTACTCGACCCCTTCCTGTGAAACGTAATCTCCCCACACAAGCCGCTGAAATCCCATGCTATCCATGAGCTGATGCGCCTCCGGGAATGGAGCGATGACAGTCATGAGACTGTTGGGGGCAAACCGGGAATAGCCGTACATAAACGCTAAGCCAATAGCGCTTGACCCGAAATCCGGAAGGAATGAAGCGATCCACATGACCAGCTCGTTCTCCTGATAGGTGGAACGCTTGATGTAGTTGCTGTAAGTGGGATTGTTGATCAATTCTTTTCTTATAGCAGGGGTGAGCGGAAGTCCAGTGACGAAGAGCACAAGCTGATTGCTCTTGTAAAAGCCGCAGAATGTATCTGGACTCATCTCCCAATAAGTCTCCAAATAAAACTCTTGCCTCGTCATGTCTGGGAAAAAACCGGGTACATTTTCGTGAAACGAGACGAACATCTGCCGTGCTGCTGGAAGCTCTTGTTGAGGTAAGGGCCGTATATCAAATTCATCGAACGATTCAAGAAAACAATACATATGAAGAATCTCTTTGTCGATGAGGTGAAGCAGTTGCAGGTAGAGCTCCGATCGTTCGGCCGGTGGTCTTTGATGCAATCTTTTTAGAAGGAAGGGTCTGGCTTTATCCTGATAGGCATCGTGGGTATCCGGTGATCGGAAGCTGAACTCTTTGCGAAACCAATATCGGATTGAACTGTTAATTTGCCATCCATCTGAAGTCAGCTTTATGAAGGGTAACTCGCAAAACTTTCGAAATGCGTTAATGGTGACTTCATGCTGTAGTAAATGTGTGATCAAATCATAATCAAAGCTCCACAGCAGGGAAGCGGCATCGAGAATTTTGGCCTGTGTTTGGGTTAACCGCACATCTTGTAATTGGTACATGACGGCCTTCTGATAAAATTGTGTTTTATAACGTCGTGAGCTTAGAACATCAATATTCTCGCGTAGAATATCAAGAGATATTGTTTGGATGGCAAAGGGGAAGCCTCTGGCGACTTTTGAAATCATATGGATGTGGCTGATGTCGTGAATTCCGAATGATTCAATAAACCGAAAGCTGGTCGTTTGGTCAAAAGGCTTTAATTCCATGTTATGAATCATCGTTTGCTCTTGCCTTGTATGAAGCTCCCAAGGGATTTCCAGAGGGAACCGTGAAGCTGACAATATACGGACGTTGGAAGCAAGCAAGGGGACTAATCGTGCGGTGATCCAATCGTAGCACGGCATCCACTGGTCGAATGGATCGATGATCAATAGTGACATCTCACAGCGAGATGCAATTAAATTGATGAACTCGCCCATCTCATCTATGGGAATGGAACGGGATGAAGAGCGGGAATCACCGGGTATTTCGGGATACACATGAACAAAATGAACTGCAGCCTTATCGGTCTGATGGACAATAAACGCTTCGCACCCATCGTACTCCTGACATAATTGTTGTAGAAGAGACGATTTGCCGATACCTCCAGGCCCATAAACATGCAGGGCTCGGATGCCGGGTTCGACCAGTAGGCTTTTCATGTAGGAAAGCTCTTGATCTCGCCCCAAAAATGACTTATTTCTTGCTTTGTTCGGATCGTGATTAACAGCCATACATGTTCCCCCCCCCCAGTATGGATTTTCGGAAAGGATATGATATTCGTTGTGATTTCATTCTAATATGATGGAACATTATTTGCTACTACGAAGAAAATGAACGGCAGCAATGAGAGTCTTGTGAAAGTGAATATCGTATTGTGAGTGAAAGTAAGCCCGTGATAAAAGTAAGTATAGAAAGGAGTAAGCAGTTGATTTCAATGAAGAGGGAGGGATTCTACTGTCAAATCATACGGAACTCGTACGGATTTATTTTGATGAAGTTCACAACAACGGGAACTTTGATCAGATAGGGGAAATCATTCATCCGCAATTTGTGCTGCATCATGCCGGCGGGGAGGAGCATGTAACGCTGAAGCAGGCAATCGAAATTACGAAAAGGTATCTTTCCTCCTTCCCTGATATGCATTTCCGGATAGAGCAGGTTATTGAGAAAGTCGATAAAGTAGTAGCCCAGACTACTTTTACCGGAACGCACAAAGGACCGATGCTAAATATCCCTGCAACAGGGAAGTCGGTAGTTATTCAAAGTGTTCATATTTTCCGCTTAGAGAACGGTAAGATTTCTGAAGTATGGCTATATAGAGATGATCTGGGCTTAATGAGACAGCTCGGCGTCATTTCAATTGAATAATGCGCAGCGTGCCTTGAATGGTAGGTTTGAATAACGCGCTAACGAATGTCAGCGATCAATCGATGGCAGTATTGGAAATAAATTACTAAGATACCATTCCGTATATCTGTACAAGGTGTACGGAAAATCGAGAAAAGTTAAGGAGAGTAGTTGCCAATGTCAAGCCATTCCATGCTGAAAGAGGTACTGGTCAAACCAATGCCCTTTAATTTATCGGCAGTGACTGCCGCGCCTGATGCGGTTAACAGCAGAATGCTCCAACATAAAGCAATTATAGAGGCGTTCGGCATTACGAGTTTGTCCGGACTTGGTACGCTTACGATTAGAGGCAACGTTATCCCACAAGCAGGACTGACAAGGCCGGAACCAAATGTGCTGGGAGCAGAGACGATGTTCCAGTCTGCCTTCCGCGCTGATTCGATGGTACAAGGCTTGCAGCGCTTTGTACCGGCGGGAGGCCGTGCCCAATTGCTTAAAGCGATTCCCTTTCCGACTCAGGGGACAGCAATTCCTACTATACCTGTCATTCCAAGTCCTATCGTGGGACCAGTTTCCCCTGTCCGCAATCCGTTTGAATCTCTGACGGAAACGGCCGCTTCGAATATAAAGCCAAGGACTACTGCCTTTTCTTCCGAGCCTTTGAGTGATGCGGCTTCTAGTGCTGCGATGCGCAGCCTGACGACCGTCCCTGTAAATTCCGCATACTGGGCGGCACAGGAGGTTCATCTGGCAGACAATACGACGGTGATTTTAAAAAACCCGCAAAAGTATCTGATCATCCTCGCTGAGAAAATAACGGTCGGAAAAAATGTAACGTTTACTTGGGAACGACCACTTATTCAAAAGCCGGCCAAACGAACGAAACTATCTCCACCGGCGGATCGGCCCATGTCGACGACGCTAAGCGGCGTTACGGGGGTCGATGGGCTGCCGGGGGTAATGGGCGAGCCCGGTTGGGACGGAACTGACGGCCCGGAGCTTGAGGTATGGGTGCTTGAGATGAACGGCCGGCCGGCATTTGATCTGCGGGGCCAAGACGGAACGTCAGGCGGAGACGGCCAGGATGGTCAAGCCGGAGGCAGAGGCTCGAAGGGCAGAACGGGAATCAAGGATGGGGCTGGCCTTTGGTGCGCAAGCGGTGCAGGTGCAGGAGGCAACGGAGGCCGGGGGGGAGCGGCCGGCAGAGGCGGGCAAGGTGGAGAAGGGGGGCGCGGAGGGAAATTGTCGCTCTATGCGCCGCAAGCTGTCATTAACAGCTACTTGCAGGGTTTTTATGTGACTGTCGACGGAGGTGAAGGCGGACCGGGAGGAATTCCGGGCGTACCAGGTCCAGGCGGACCGGGCGGTGCTGTCGGCGCTACGGTAAAAGCGGCATTCGAAGAATGCGGACCGAAAAACGGCCGTTCGGCCGGCCAACCGGGCGCGCAAGGCACAGCGGGAATAGCCGGTCCTCCCGGCAAAGACGGAGGCCCGCAGGGTGAACCGGTAAGCATGAAGGTGATTGATGCCGACGAATTCCGGCGAAAGCTGCTGGTGCCTGCAATATTCAGCACCGCTCCAACTTCGGCATATATCGATGATACGGTGGAGCTCGACGGAAAACGATTCACAAAAACCGACGTTGTTCTGGTGGGCGGCGTTCAAGCGCAGACACTTGTTTACAGTGATACGAAAATGCAGTTTAAGGTGCCCTCCCTTGCAGGTGGAAGCCATTCGGTGCAGGTGAGACAAAGTGATAACACGCTATCGAACCGAGGGACGATCTACGTTCTGCCAAAGCTGGTATCGGCGAAGCAGAGCCGGGTACGGCCGGGAGGGAAGGTGCAGCTTATCGGCAGCGGCTTCACGGAGAAGGCAATGGTGAAGGTGGATGGTCTGGATATGCCGGACGTTCATGTGCTAAGCCCATCGCAGCTGGAGTTTACGCTGGTGCGCCCAGCAGACGTACAGCCGAATCCATCCGGTGAGAAGATTCGGGTGAAAGTGATGCTGCCAGATGGAATCTCTACCAACGATATCGTGCTCGTGCTCGAAACGTTCCATATGCTCGTCATCGGCGACTCGATTCAATGGGGTCAAGGGCTGCTGGAGCAGGAGAAGTTCCATTCACTCGTCGCTTCCGCCGTGCAAGTCCGTGAAGGAGGCATTGGTTTCTACAAAACGGTGCTGGCCCACTCGGGTGCAATTATCGGTGCAGGTGTGACGGACATCCATCCGAGTTTGCCGGGAGAAGTACCGACGAAATTTCCGACCGTGCTTCAGCAGGTCGATTTGTTCACGGATCTGCCTGATCATGTGGATCTCGTACTTGTGGATGGCGGCATGAACGATATAGACATCCGAAACGTTCTCAATCCGCACGGGCCAGATTTAACGCCCATGGCGAAGCAATTTTTCTTCGACGATATGAAAACACTGCTCAAAAAAGTTGGGGAGAAATTCAAAAACGCGAGAATAATCGTGACTGGCTATTATCAGATTTTATCTGAGCACAGCAATCTGTTGGCGGTGGAAGCAATGCTGATCGCACTCGGTGTCGGCGTCGCCGGGCCTGGCGGCGGAATCGTGTTGGGCGGGATCGGAGCGTTAGAACTGAACCAAATTATTAACCGTTGCAAGCAAGTTCACGACCTGTCGAGAAAGCATCTACAGGAAGCGGTTAACGCCGTCAATGCGATGCCTGTGCCTGTAGGCGGCAATCGCATCTTCTTAGCGGATCCCAATTTGGGTACGTCCCATGCGGCCTTGACTAGCGATCCGTATGTATATGGCATTCATCCGAATTTAGCGCCAGAGGATGTTCATGTCGCGCCCTCGCGCAACATCGAATGTATCGCTGCCAACCAGGACGGCATCGATTTGGAAATTTGCCGCGTCGCTTCCGTCGGACATCCGAATCCGAAAGGCGCGCGAGCTTATGCCGACGCGATTATACCGCTGTTATAAGCGGGCATGCAGTAAGCAGAGATTTTGTTCGGCTCAAATCCCGTACACGTAGCAGCTTAGCCAAAAGCCCCGGGAGCGAAGGGAGCTGAGAAAAGAAATATGGGGTACTTAGTAGCATTAGATGATGGCCACGGAATGAAAACGCCAGGTAAACGAACGCCTATTTTTCCTGCTCATAGCGGATTAGAAGGAGAAACAAAACAAGGATATATGCACGAGAATGAATTTAATCGTGCTGTGGTCGCCAAGTGCAAGGCTCACTTGGAGCGGTCTGGGATCAACGTTTTACTGACAGCGCCAGGAGACGATGATCCGTCACTGACCGATCGGACGAATCTGGCTAATTCCAAGGGTGCTGACCTTTTCGTGAGTGTCCATGCTAACGCTTATACGGGAACATGGGGAAGTGCAAAGGGAGTTGAAACCTATTGCTATCCAGGATCTAAGAAAGGCAGAGCCTTCGCCGCTGTGCTGCACAAATACTTGATTGAACATACGTATCAGGTGAATCGTGGGGTGCGTGAAGCAGATTTTGCGGTTTTACGACAAACGAATATGCCAGCAGCGCTTGTTGAAGCAGCGTTCATGGATAACCTGGAGGAGGCGACCCTGCTGGTAAGCGATGCTTTCCGGAGTGAATGTGCTGAAGAAATCGCACGAGGGGTCTGTGAGTATCTATGTGTTGAATTTGTGGAAGAGACAATCAAAAAACCAGATATACGGCCCACTGTTCATAAAGTGGCTATTGCAGTTAATGGTAAGCTTATTGAAGTGAGCGGCTTCATGCGTGAAGGCAATTCTTTTGTTCCGATTCGTGCGATTGGGGATGCGGCAGGAACGCCGGTGGACTGGGATATAAATTCTGGTAAAGTCATCTTAAACAGTGTGGTGTTAAAAACCACGGTGTTTGTAGGAGAAACCGGGTATGCTTGGGCTCGTGAAGTGGCTGCTGTAATCTCTCATGAGATTGAATGGGATGGCGGTACCTGCACCGTTAACTTCAAAGGTTAGGTAAGAAAAGCCATAACTCTAGCATATTTCGGATTAGAATGTTAAGGGATGCGTGAATCGAAGGCTGCCGATCAGATCGGCAGCCTTTTTGAAATGTCGGATGTTTGTCCGAATGAAGTCTGCGTAAATCGCGGTGACAATTGGAATTCCCGAAATGTAACAAGATTATTTTTGACAATAGAAGCAAGAAAACATTAACAAACAAAAAGCGCACGCCGCCAGCAGCCAGAACAAATGCGGTGTAAATCGGCCAAACAAGATGATACTTTTACACAAAACCCGTATTTTATACATATGTCTATAAATAGGCACCTTTGTATATAAGCTGCTGGGTCGACATTCCCCGAGCTTCGGCAATTATCTTCTGTGTCCAAATAACTTTTTCCTGCTACTGGAAATTAATAATGTCTGCTCATTTTTCACGTTTCTACTTCTCATTTCACATTAACTTTGTTTTTTATGTTTTACAGTTATTCTGATGCCACATGATGTCCCAAACCTGACTTATTGATAAAATAAATCTATTAATAATTTCGCTTCTACAGTCACACTAACCTGCCCGTTAGCGCAACGCGGCTGCCGATCCATGCCGGCAGCCGCGTTGTTGTTTATTAAGCTATCGTGTCCCGTTAGCTTAATGGTCGGTCAGATATTTCTTTGCCAATTCGATGTCCTGTGTTTGCAGCTTATGGTATAGTGTCATATTGCCGTTAGCCTCAAAGGCGAAGACATTACTTACATCTGCGACGTACGGCGGGTTTTTTTATTTTATTCAATCCTGCCGATACTCGAGAATATCTCCAGGCTGGCAATCGAGTGCTTTGCAGATCGCTTCGAGTGTTGAGATTCGAATTGCTTTCGCTTTTCCGTTTTTAAGTATCGACAGGTTCGCCATTGTAATGCCGACTTTCTCCGATAGCTCAGTAACGCTCATTTTCCGCTTTGCAAGCATGACGTCAATGTTAACCACTATCATACGGTCAACTCCTGTTCTTCTTTGAGCTCGATCGCGTTTTTGAGCAGTTTCTCAAGAACTGCGGCAAATACTGCGATTACGACTGGCGCACAGGTTATAAATAGCCCGATGACCATGACGCCTGGTGCGTCTGCGCCGTCAGCTACAAAGTAGAAAAGCGGGAGATTACATGCAAACATGAGTGATACGACAACCGCCGCTCGCTTTATTTTCTTAAGCGCTAAAACAGAGGTTTGCGAAAAAGCGGTTCTTGTATCGATGTACCTGAGAAGCTTAAATGCCTGAAGTAGCGTAAATAAATACGCAATAGACGCCACATACGCAGCAAAAGCGGAAAGATAAACTTTAATATCCGGGAAATCCGGCATCATACTATGCGCCATCGCTGGGAGTCCATAAAAACACATCACTAATGCAGGAATTGCCATAACAACCAGAACAACTTTTAAAAAGAGCGTCTCTTTTTTCATCTATTTCACCTCATTTTTGATTTTATCACTTCATTTATCGTTTTACAATAAAAATGTATTGATTCCTTTGTTTGAGCTCAATAAGTTATTTAAAAAGGAAGAAGCCATACGGCTTATTTGTTCCTCCTTCAAATTTGATCCGAGATACGGACATATTTATGAACCCACTAATTGAAGTTATTCACGAAAATGATTAAACTATCCTGCCCGTTAGCTTAACGAAAACAAGGAGCAGCTGCCGAGGCAAACTGCTCCTTGTTTGATTTAACTATCGTTCCTCGTTAGTTCAAAATTAACTTTCTTATTCAATGACTAATACTTCTCCATCCCTTAGAACTTTAAAGAGTATTTGATTATCGATTAAATATTCTACAACTTTATCGATATCTTCAGATTCTGGATGGTTTGATTTATAGTGCGGGGCAATTACGTAATCTAAAACGTTTAATCCTTCCCAAACCGTTTGATGTTGTTCCCCATAGGGTTTTTGGGTCGGATCATCTACTAAGTGAAATCCTTTTAGTGTTGGTCCAAGAACACAGATGCCAGCACTATATCCCCCATAAACGACATTTCTTCCATTTTTATGGAACTTCTTTATGATTTCGTCGAACCCACTTATTTTCATCGCCTGTGCTAAAACAAATGTATTTCCACCTCTTGCCCAAATCACATCATACTCTTCCAGTTTTGTCTCCAATTCGTTACGACTATTAAAAAAGCACTTCAAATCAAGGATATCTACATGAAAACCAAGGCTTTCAAGTTCAGATATGTCCAATGCATCACTTTGCCTCCTTCTTGCCAGATCAGTCGCAAAATCTAATGCATTACTGATAAAAGCAATTCTTTTATTTCCGTTTTCGGTTATTCGCTTTAATTCTAACTCTTCATTCCCAATCTTGAATGATGATAGGTAATATTTCATGCTTGCTTATCCCCCTAGTTACGATTACATAAATAGTTGAGTCGTCTTGAGTTGTTGAGTGCTTCTGCCCTTTAGCTTAATGAAAAAAGGAGCAGCTGCCGTGGCATACTGCTTCCTGGATCGTTCAACTATCGTTCCCCGTTAACCTAATCAAACCTAAAGTCTGTATTAGTTTGAGTTTTAGCGACAGAAGTGAATCGCTTCAGGTCTTCAATACCCGAACGGAGGTATTCCTGATCATAAATAAACCCACCATTAAGGGATGTCCTTATGAACTCGTTGCCCATATATTTTGAAGTTGATATTGAATATGATAGAAATATATCGCCTTTTCGATTTATACGTTGAAGTGACATGGTAAAATCTTCAGGAGACATCGCACTAATACTGCATGTTGGTGATAAAACCCATTGTTCGAGACGGCTAATAAACTGAATCAGTTCATCTATTGAAAACCAAACATCTGTGCTCCAACCTGTGAATTCATTATCGAGAACTTCAATGGAACAAGATAAGCTAGGCAGGTGGTTGCTATGTACGTACTGTTCTAAGGAGAAAGTTATGTATGAATTTCTATCATCGGAGTAAATTCTAAAGTCATAATCTGTTTTTGGACTAAAAATCGCTACTCCTCCTTTTTCATTCTTACAACTTTATTTTCGACTTTGGTACCACACTATCCTGCCCGTTAGCGCAACAAGGCTGCCAAACGAGCTGGCAGCCTTGTCATGGTTGAACTATCGTGTCCCGTTAGCTCAATAGTCTTATGTTTTAATTAGAGTCGTTGCTTATAGTTGTGAGGCTTGCCGAACACCTAACGCAGTGACTTCCCGACGGGCTTAGGGGGCTGGATGTGGTCACTCGCTTCTCAGAGTGACCCGGAGCGTCAATATGGTGTTAGCCGAAGGAAGTTCTGGAAGCAGCCATTGCATTTAAGGCGTTCTCAAAATAGCTATATACTTCATCTGCAATTCCCAGAAACTCTTCAACAAGTACATTACTATCCAAGTAACAAGCATACAGATAATCAACTAAAGCGGAGTCAATCTCACAATAGTTTAATATGGCATTCTTCATCTTAATAATGTCATCTTGCCATACACCTGTATCTTCTAAAACCAAAGAGTATAATGCACGAATTAATCTCTTAGAGTAACCTTTAATATATCTAGTTTTCATTGTGTTATCAATAGCATTAGAAAGTAAACTATGTATACGATCTACTTCCTCCTTGGTCTCTGTATTTAAGTCTAAAATGAACTCTGGAGAAATAATTATCGGTGGTACTTTTTCACCAACGTCATGACCATATATGCAAACACAAATTATCTTTACCCAAAAACCCCACTCATTTGGTTTACTTAATACATCGTCAATCGAGCAAATTATCGTATCAATCTTAGTTACTACTGGATATTCTTCCAAAAGCCTGTCTTTAATATTTGACAATCTTTCGTAATCAATATCTTTGGGATTTACACATACAATAGTAAAGTCTGCATCTGACTTAAAAGGTATAGCAGTTCCTTTTGGAATCGAGCCACACATATAAATGCTATGAATCTTACCTTTAAATTCGGTAAGTATATTATCTATATACTTATCAACAAAATCCTTATATTCACTTTGTATTACAATTCTATTTATAACTTTTTCTAATATCATATAGACTCCTCCTAAACTAAGAACTTCTTTCGACTAACGTCTTTTTGCGAACTTCGTAAATTCTTCGTGACTTAAGTTATTCGCGAAATCATTCAACTATCCTGCCCGTTAGCTGAACAGGCCACCGATCTTATCGGCAGCCTGGTGTCGTTGTGTTATCGTCTCCCGTTAGGATTCCTGTAGAGCGTTAATTTTGCGCTTTGCACAAAAACGAGCGACTCCCGTACGATGGGTTAGTCACGGGTCATAGCCCTTTAGCCATCTTAAGGAGGTCGCTCTATATTGAAGTTTAAAGCCCAGGGCAAACAAAATCAACTGCTCGAACGCATTTCAACCCAGCATCTTGTCGTCGGCATCGACATCGCCCAGCAAACGCACGTTGCACGCGCCGTCTTCCGTGGAATTACCTAGGTCCTTTTCTTTCGGTTTTGATAATCTAATATGGACTCATGAAGAAGCTCTTCATTGAAATCAGGCCACATTTCATTAGTGAACCAAAGTTCAGTATGCGCCGATTGCCAAAGTAAAAAATTGCTCAACCGTTTCTCGCCACTTGTTCGAATCAGCAAATCAGGGCAAGGGTTCTTTCCTGTATAAAGGAATTCCGGAAATTTAGAGATATCTCCAATGAAAAAAACTTTGATATTGTTTTCATTTAACTCACGGACGTTTGTATCTTGAACAAACTCACTTACTAAACTAATGATGTATTCCACTTCATCTTTAGGTCTTTTCCAATTTTCCGTGGAAAAGCGTATCCGATTAGCCCATCTACCGTTACCATCCATCATAATTGCGATATGTTTTGGGAGATGGTTACTCCAATCAATCTTACGTTTGAGATCACTTTTAGTTCGATTCAGACCAGACCACTTCATTCTCTAACCCTCCACACAATATCACAATTTATAGAACCCTTATATTACCATAAATAGAAGTATCCTGCCCGTTAGCTTAATTAAAAACAAGGTTTAGCAGCTGCCACGGCAAACTGCTCCTTGTTTCGTTGTACTAACGTTCTCCGATACTCAACAACTAATCCATCCACGTGTTCTTCAGCCGTAGAATGAATATCTCTGGCTCGTTCGGGTCAAATACCTCTATCCCGTCGTCTTTTATTAGCTGCCTTTCAATCAAATCGTTAATTACCTGATATCCCGATAATCGTCCAATACATTTTCCTCATTAACAAAACTAATTTGATCACCTATATTACTCAAGAGGTACCATGTTGTCATAGCTGCTGCTACCGGATTCCCCGTTATTTCCCTTGCTTTACTCGCTGGGAGAGAATAGCAACAGTATACAGTCAGAACGCTACTCAACCCTTGAAAAACAAAATGAGCCGTGGGATGCTCCCAACGACTCTTCTTTGACCGATGCTTCCGGATTTACTAAAATTATATCCGAAAAGTTCTAAAGTGTAAATATATCCAAGTAGACTTAATAAATGTTTATTTGAACGACTCAAACTGAGATTTTATCCAAGTCTGGTTTTGTTCAGCAATATATTGCTCCGCATTAACAAGCAGCTCAACCAGTTCATTTTTGGTTAATTGGAGGTATCTTCTTTTGACCCTTTCTATATCACGATCCAGTTTGATGTTTTTAAAATCCAGATCTCCAACTTTTATCTTCACCCTGAGCGGTTTTGGGGTTTTCTTAGAGTATTTTAAGTAATACTCATATAACTCTTTATTATTTTTCACACTATTTGCATGAATTCCTTGCCCAGATTCATCCAGTACCTATATGTAACATGAGCTGCTTGTCTCTCTTTTTCATAAACCATTAATTTCATTTAACTAAAGATTTCAGATAAATGATAGTTTGCAATATAAGGTCTTCCTTTTTGTGTCTTTCTCCCGGTCTCAGCAACAAAAAATAAATTGTTCTTTGCTCTTGATGACAGTACATAAAGCAGTTTTCTTGAGATTTCATTTTCATCTATTTCTCGTGAGTAAATGTTGTTCCAATGAGGTATGAATCCCCATAAGAGGCTTATCCCTATTACCGTATCATATTCGAGACCCTTACATTTGTGTGCAGTAATAAAAGTTACGCCTCCTGCCTTTGCAAAACCATTCTTGTATACAGATATAGAATCCCCTAATCCATTTTTACTTTGCTTTCTGAGACATTTTTTTTCGAAGTCATCTTGTTCTTCAATTATTTCCGGATATACGCTAATATCAATGCTCAACTTATTAAAGAAGTATCCGAATGCTTCTTTTAAGTATTCAATCCCTAACACAGTAGTTGAGGTAAAAGAATTAGTAATCTTCAATATCCTTTGCAAGCTGAGATTCATATTAGATATATGCGGTATTCTTTCAATTAGAATATCAAGAAAATTATTAGCCCACCTCATACGTTGTACTACTTTATCAGGTGATGGAGTTGATAAAATTAGCTTCGAAAGATGGTAAAATAAATTATTGTCATCTCTACAAAGTGGTGATAATCCCGCGGCATCCAATGGTAGTTCTGGAGCTAGTCGTTTTACAGATCTGGCCAAACTTATTAACGGTTGCCGTTGAGGGGCTATTACAGCTATTTCTCTAAACGGAATGCCATGGTTATTGTGTAGATCTAATATCAAATCTTTAATATATTGAGTTAAATTGTCATGACTCACATCCCGATTAAAAGATATAATTGAAGCTTTATCTTTGTTAGTTCCCTTAGCCTCAATAGGTTCTCCATAAATTTGAAAATTTCTATAAACATCAATGATTTGTTGAGTAGATCTATAGTTACCATTCAAACTCTTCTCCTCAACAGGAAAGCTACCAATGCATTCCTCTATTTCTTGTCGTGCTTTCGAGATTCCTCCAAGTGTTTGATAGATACCTTGATTTGGGTCTCCAACTATTAATAATTTCGATTGATTCCCACTTGCTTTTATTATTTCACCTATAATTAAATATTGTAATTCCTGAGTATCTTGATACTCATCAATAAGTATCCATTTAAAAATTGTCGATAAGTTTCTTGCTATTGAAGGGTTATCCCTTAAGATTTTAAAGGAATAATAAAGAATCAAATCAAAGTCTACGAGGCGATCATTCTTAATTGTGCGATCATATTCTATAAGTAACATAACATTTTCTTCATTTAAACTGATTAAGTTACCATTAGAGTCTCGCCGAGTACTAAAATCAATATTTTTTAGACCCAAACTATTCAATATATTCTCAGTGATTTCTTCTACATCTTCCTCATCAATTAAGGTATATCCATACTTTAATTCCTCAACCAGATGCGAAAAAGGCTTTATTATCCAATTCGCACAAAAGGAATGGATAGTACCTCCCCAATAAAATTTATCATCTACACAATTAGCTTCTAGTCTTAGCGCAATCTCTTCAGCGGCTAAGTTTGTGTAGGTAATTGCTGCGATTTTTTCATTTTTCTTGAGTCTTGTTCCCTCAGAAATTAACTTTGCAACTAATGTTCTCGTCTTTCCACTACCAGGGCAAGCAATAACTAATAAGTGGTCATTGTATTCGACAACTTCCTTTTGCTCTGTATTTAATGAATTAAGGAGATTCAAGATATCTCCTCCTCATAGTAATAAACTTTGCTGTAAGACTCGTACTATTCAATTGGCAAAACGAATCAATAATTTCAACCTCAGATGGGTTTTCACCATAAATGAATTTTACAGTTTCTAGAAATCCTATGTACTCACTACCTAAGCGGTACTGAATAATTGAAATTAAGTGCCCTTCTTTCAGGGAGGATACAAATGCCAGTGCCTTAAGTAAATAATCGGGAATTACAATATCATTATCTATACGAGCAGCAATTGCTAAGGCCAACCAACCTTTTCCTTCTTTGTTTGCTAAACGTAATATTTCTTTACCAAAAATACTAGGCTCTGAGCTTCTGATTTTTTCAATTGAGGCATTTTGATCACTCACGCGTGAGTAAATATCACTTCGAATTACATTCTCAATATAGTTTTTATTTCCTACTTTAATTAACTCCACTTCAAAAGTACTGGTAGCATAATAAGCTTCGATGAAATCATTGTTATTACAGAACTCATTTAGCTTTTGTTTGCGTAGTTCCCCTGACTCTTGAGAGTTCTTACATTTTTTTTGGAATTCTTTATCCTCATAACTATCGTCATCTAATGGGACTATTGAAAGATCATTGTCTGTAACAATTGCACACTTTCTTCTGATTCGTTCAGTCGAGAACAGATTTGCAATATTTGTGAATTGTGTACTGCCGGCATTAATTAGACTAACTCCGATCTCATCTAATGATATGCCAAATGCCTTCTTCACCATCTCAGGAATCAGAATTAACTCAGCATCTCCCTCAACAAGGATCACCGACTTTGCGAACAATAGTGTCGATCTTGTCGCATCTAGATACCGTTCAATCCTTCTTACTTCGTTATCCTCTAGCCCCCTACTTGGTTGTGAAACTTCGCAATAGTTATCTTCTATATAAACTATATTTACATTATTAAGAGAACAAGAAGAAGAAATATGGCTAGAATGTGTGGTTAAAATAATTTGAGTATTTTCATGATAATGATATTTCTGAAACAAAGTTTTTTGAATATGGTTATGTAAATGTGCTTCAGGTTCTTCAATTAATAAGAAATGTGCTGCTTTATTTTGATCATGATCAAGCCTATTGTATTCTTCTAGTTTAAGTGCTAGATAGAGTAAATTGGCCCCACCAAGACTCATCTCGTGTAGATCACCAATATAATCTTCTCCAATAAGCTCTCCTGCCTTGATATGCAATGCTTTTAAGGTATGTTTGAAATCATCAGACAAATTAGAGTTAATCTCTATTCGGGGAGCATATGTATGACCTACTGTTTTATGTAATGATTCGGATACTCCCATAGCCAATTCTCTGATTTCAGGTAAGTTAGTTATATGCCAATTTAAATCTCTAATCGTATTACTTACAGTTTCTGTGCTCGTCTCATTAATATTGAGATTACTCAATAATCTTAGCAATGGTGAAGTTCTAGGATTTTTCAAGTCGCCTATAACGTCCCTTAACGCTTTCGCATAAGTACAAGCAAAATCATTTTTGAAGATATATTGGTTAGCTGGTGTACCGAGTAGACTACTGTCTTCATTGTCAGGGTCTGGAAAATTGAAGTTTGTGAAATCCCCAACAATTGAAGAATAAACCTCATCATTACTGAAATCAGCTGTTCCCCTACCATATAAAACAGATTCATAGTTATTTATCTTCAAAGTAGAAAGATATTCTATGAAATGTGCGTCATCAAAAAAATCCTGACTCATTTCAAATAATCGCTTGCGTACTTCATATTTAGGTCTAAAATATAAATTTAATGATCCGTTATTGTCACTTGTATGGGTACCTTGAAAAATAAGAGCTTGTGAAGAATCGTCATTTGAGAGATTATCAAAGTGGAGGCTAATTACAATCCAATGTCCACGCCAATTTGTAAGTGAGCGATTAAAATCAGTATCTATTAAATTCGTTGAGGATCTTGGTAAGTTTTCATCAATAATAAGTCTTAATGCGAATAAGGCATTTGTTTTACCAGAACCATTTGCCCCAATTATCGTGTTTACGCCTTCTTTAAAAACAAAGCAAGCTTTTCTGAAATTACGAAAGTTCCTTATTTTCAGACTAGATATATGCATAATCATGCCCCCAATTTAAAGCTACAAATATACTGTTCTTATTGGAAATTCTACCATAATTCTTAAATACAATAAATCTGTTAAATCGGCGAAATATGACAGCGTATGCATTACCCGTAAAAATAACAGAGTACTTATTCTTCTGTCCGTAAAATTAAAAAACAGCGGATATTTTTCCGCTGTTGTAGCACCATCAATCTTTACCAAGGATTGCATCATGAAACCGTGCGAACTGCTCGTCTCTTTTCTGCAGTTCCTCAATGTCTAGATTACTAGCTGCCTGTCTAGATTGCTCAATGCGATACTTTGAGCCCATTTTTTTTAGCTGGTTAACATCAAGGTCAAGCCAGACTTCAATAGAAGGATTGGGAATCGCAGATATCCATTCGTTAAATTCGAGGCCTTTCACCAACATCTCTTTTGTCCTAACGGGATCTCCGTCACCATCAGTCACTATTAACACTTTAGATTCGGAATAGAAAGTGTTCCATAAAGCGTTTGCCAAACGAGGAATTGTGATCTTTCCCATAGCAATAATAATTTTGATCGATCTATTCGAGCCGGCATTACCTAGAATCCTTTCAGACAGTGTAGCAATCACCTCACGATCAGTATCACCTTCGCACACGATTAACAAATCTGCGGTAGTCGCATCGACAACCCGCGTCGCCAATACCCCGCCTGTTACACGGTCGTAGTGAAGATGGTCTATCTCAACGAGTTGTTTATTTTTGGCAGTTACGAATTCCCCTTCAGAAGGGAAATAAATTGCACCTTCCTCAGTTGCCTTACGGAGCTTGAGTTTGAGAATATTTGTGAATCCATTGTCACGAGCAATCGCGGCATCCAAGTCTCGTTTGTCGAGTAAAATTATGTTGAGCGTCTTGCCTAAAACGAGTGCATCAACGGCGTCCTCTGCATATCCTGACATTGAAATAAAAATTCCAATTGTACCTGCCAACTTACCTTCGACCTTGCCCTTGAACTGATAGAGGGTTGATGCTGGTAACGGGTCTGCATGCCATTTGGCTTCCAGCAGGTATATACGTCCGTCGAGATAAATAGAGCCGTCAATCTGCTCCCCTAACGGTCTGTAGCCTGTGCGCGGTTCGAGTTGTTCGTGGTTAAAAAGCTTATTCAGTAAACGCTCGAAATTAAATCCCCGGCGCCTTTTCTCGGCACCATCCGCGTTGGCATCTAAGTTAATAAGTTTTTCGTATTCTTCTTTTATGTAAACCCAATCTGTCTTCATTTTCTCCCCCAATAACCATTCATAACCGAACCGATCACTTCAAACTCTATATTAGCATGATTTATTATACTAATCCCTATAATTCAATAACTCGATACCAATTCAAGTTCGACATATATCAAAACGACTAAAAAGGACAGCACTCCGCTGCCCCCATTTATGACTTTAATATATTGTGTCACAATCCATAAGAATATGCACCAACAATAGTATTTTCTGTTGAATTAGTAAATGTAGATTACATAGTATTTTGTGAGCAAGTCAAAGGAGCAGCCGGTGCAGCTGCCAAGAAAATGAAAAATCTTGTAGGGCCATTCTTGTGCTTATGAAAGCGAAAAGGATCCGCCGCGGCGGATCCTTCTGCTGTTTTATTGAACTAACGTTCCTCGTTAGCGTAAAGCATCAGTGCTTTCAAGTACTGCCTTTATCCTCCTTACGCTAGAAGACGAGCTCTCTTCCTTAACAATTTTAAAAGTACCAAGGTCAGCCGTATTCACCGCGTGAGGACCGCCGCATATCTCTTTGGAGAATTTGCCCATCGTATATACTTTTACCATCTGGCCATACTTGCTCTCGAATAGACCAATAGCCCCTGTTCTATGTGCATCTTCAAGCGTCATCTCTTCGAACGTAATCCCGACGCCTTCGGCAATCGCTTCATTGACCAGCTGCTCGGTTGCCACGATCTCTTCTTCAGTCATTTTACGATGGAACGAAAAATCAAAGCGCAGTCTCTCAGCCGTTATATTGCTGCCCTTTTGCGCCACCTCATCTCCGAGAACCTTTCGTAGTGCAGCATGCAGAAGATGAGTTGCCGTATGCAGATTTGCCGTCTGTGCAGAATTATCTGCTAAACCGCCTTTAAACTTTTGGGTTGCTCCGGCTTGAGATAACTCTCTATGCTTCTGAAATTTCTCTAGATATCCTTCCAGATCGATGGCGATGGAACGCTCTGTTGCCAGTTCTATGGTCAATTCGATGGGAAACCCATACGTATCATAAAGTTTGAATGCAGCTGCACCGTCTATTTGACCATTTACTAATGAAATCGAAAGCTTATCGAATTCACGAAGTCCCTGCGCGAGCGTTTTTTGAAAACGAGCTTCTTCCGCCTGGAGTTCCCTAATAATTTTATCGCGATTGCTTTGCAACTCTGGGTATATTAGCTCGTACTTGTCAATCACAGCGCTAGCGATATCCGCTAGACCGCCTTCTTGAATACTCAATTGCATTGCGAATCTAACAGCTCGGCGAATCAATCTTCGCAGCACATAGCCTTGGTCGACATTAGACGGAGTAATGCCGTAATTATCACCAAGGATAAATACTGCCGTGCGGGTATGATCCGCAACAACTCGATACGCTTTGGGTTGATTTTCGTATGCCGTCTCCGACAGTTCTGCAATTCGTGAGAATATCGTAGTAAACAGGTCGCTATCATAGACTGTTCCTCCATTCAAAGCGACTAGCACTCTCTCTAAGCCCATTCCCGTATCGACGTTTTTTTGATCAAGCGGTTCAAACTTTCCCTCCGCCGTTTTGTTATATTTCATAAATACATTATTCCAGAATTCAACATAGCGCCCACATCCACATGCTGGCGAACATGTAGGACCGCAACGTTCTTTATCCGAGATAATGAAGATTTCCGTATCGGGACCGCAAGGACCTGTTTGACCTGCTGGCCCCCACCAATTATCGGCTTTAGGCAAGAAGAAGATCTCTTCCTCACATTGACCTAATGCACACCATATCTCGTACGACTCCTGATCACGGGGAGCATCATCATCTCCTTCGAATACAGTAACCGCAATTTTATGCTTGGGTATATCGAGCCAGTTCGGCGAAGTGACGAACTCCCAACTCCACGATCATCACCGACTTCATCTATATCCACAGTACGTATACACTTCTGAACATTGGTTAACCTCGTTCCAGATGGATGCTTCTCTCCAAGTAAATAGGGCACCAGCGGGTGCATGCCCGCTGTCGTAAACAATACGGTGGGATCGTTATCGGGTATAACGGAAGCGCTAGAAATGACGGCATGACCTTTTTCTTGAAAAAACTGAATATACTTCGCTCTAATCTCTTCAGATGTATACAGTTTCATTGATATTTCTCCTTTTACTCTATTTTAGACAACAAAAAAACGCCCCAAGATTGGGACGAATTAATCGCGGTACCACCCAAGTTATTGTCTTCGCATTTAGCGATACAATCAGCTCAATTGACTATAACGAGTCAAACCGGCGGGCATTAACCGCACTCCTGAACCGGCAACATACTAAGTTTCGTAGGATTTCACACCAAAACATCCCTCTCTGAACGAAATGTAGCATATTTTGTTCATTCATTGATTTCATTTAAATCATTTCCTAATTATTGTTATTGTAGCCAGTTAGAATTCAGATGTCAATCGTGTATATTAGCAACCTGCATAATACTTGAAAACCCACTCGTAATTAACGTAAACTGCCCGTTAGCTCAACGAGGCTGCCGTTTCTTAACATCAGCCTCGTCCTGGTGATTGTTAAGCTATAGTGTCCCGTTAGCGTAACGGCTGCATAGGAATTCGTCGTTCCCTATAGACTCCTGCTCGCACAATTCCTGGCTCAGGACATTGGGACGCGATTTTACTTTCGGCAGATAAAGATCAGTTCTTTGTGGTCTGCGGTAGCTGGTTCGTCGCTGAAATCTCCAAAGATCTGTATGTCGCTGAAGCCTGCGCGCTCAAGCATCAACACCAACTCGTTCTTCGTATAGTCATCCAACCTTTGCGTGTGAACTTCCTCTTTGATAAGGTCTCCTTCGTGCCACAGCCGGACTCGCATCTGACGGGTGGCGACGTTCTCCAAGGGATCTGTCTCAAGTGTCCGGGCAGCTAATTCCAGCTCCGTACCGTCGGCCAGGCGCTGGCGCTCACTGGATGCGGGCCATCCCTCGGGTTCAGCCCGCCTGTACTCAGACAACCTCGCCAGCCAAGCGGGCGGATCGTTCCATCGCACCGCATAGTTGAATGCGAACGTGCCGCCTGGACGTAGATGCTCATGGCAGCGCTGCATTGCCTGCATAGTCAGACGATGCTCTCCACCGAGACCAATCACCCCGCAGGCAAATATCGTCCTGTAGCGCCGGGGCAGATCCAGCTCGTGCATTGCCTGCGCATAGAGCCGGGGTGAAAGGCCTTGCTTTGCTGCTCGCTCCTGGCAGACTGCAAGCATATCCTCCGAGTAGTCGCAGCCATCCACATCCAGACCAGCCCGCAAAAAGAGGAGCAACAAGCGTCCACTGCCGCAGCCCAGATCAAGCGCCGGTTGTCCGGAAGTCTCGATCAGCTTCCTGTAGTACGCCGCTTCCGGACCAACTTCCGTCCCGGCATTCGCCCACGATTGCGCGACAAGGCCATAGTGCCATATCTGGGGTCGTTGCATATTTTGATGACCTCCTTCCATATTGTTGAGACTAGACCAGCGATAGCTCTGGTGACGCTCAGGCGAGGCATCCGCATACGGCACCGGTCGACATGGAGAAAAGTGCTGAGGCCGCCATCAGCAAGGCGATGCTTTTCTTTTTCATTTCGAATTGCTCCCTCGCTCTGGTTTTGATGAGTCTCACGCCGAACCCTTCCTTACACAGCAAGTCACTTTAACCTATGTCGTGTGCCAAAAAAAGATAACTTGTTTTCTCCTAACTTTAAGGGGGATTCAGCGCAACAAATCTGCCCGTTAGCTTAATGAAAAAGGAGCAGTTGCCGCGGCGATCTGCTCCCTGGATCGTTCAACTATAGTGTCCCGTTAGTTGTTCGACTGCCCGTTACTTCAATAAATGAAATAGGAGTTGCACGGGAGAAACCTCCGATCGCACAACCCTAACTCATAAAGTAGATGAATAGCTTTTCAAAAGAATTTCTGAAATACATGCATAACAATATTGATAAAAAACCTAAAATGTAGATTAATGATGTAAACCCCTTAATGTTTTCTCCTACCTCAGCATCCACTTTTATTTTGTTAACAAACCAATTTACTATCACCATAATCAAGAGCCAGCACATGATGGATAACCAGTCTCCCAAAAAAAGTGTCATATGCCTTGGGTCCTGTTCCGTCGGTAACACGAAGGTAATCACAACTAAGACACCATGGATAATAATTGATGTCTTAGTTGAGGTGTGAGGTCTAAATGTCTTCTTGAAACGTTCACGTTCATAATCTTTCAATTCTCTTAACCAGGGAATGATCTTGTAAACTGACCAGTCATTTGCTGGAGTAACCGCTTTGATTGCAAATAACAGACCAATAATAACGACCATCCTTAAAACAATAATTGAAGCATGGTAGTACCATAAGATACCTTCAAGAAGTGCAATAAGAATCAAACACACGATAATGATGTAGATTAATTCAAAAACCCTTAACTTCAACAAGCGTCTGTGATCTATTTTTCTCACCACCATAATAAAAGGAATTCAACTAACGTGTCCCGTTATTTTAATGCCGTGGTACATAAATATGGTCAGTATCGGTATCAATTACGACATTCACGCTAACCTTATCCCCGAAAGAAGAAGGCAGACGCTCAAATTGAAACAGCCTGCAAAAGATATCTGTGAATTCATTCATGTTAGTGCAATGGATTTTGGCCATTAAATACTTTTTCCTTAATTCCGCAATAGAACATGCCTTGCCGATAAGAAGTGCATTTTCAAAATAACCATCAATTTCGACTATCAAATTAATCACCGCTGGTTGCTAACCAGCCTGTAAGCTCTAAGGTAATGAATCCATTAAATTGACGCCTTCGTCCTAATTGAATTAAAGTTCTCCGATAACTCAATCAGTAATTTAGCCAAGGCTCCGACATCCAAACGGATCTTCTGGCAACAAACATATTGTTTGCTTTTATACTAGTGAACATTTCAGGTTGGGAATCTAAATATGAATTAATCAGATGTTCCGGCAGAATAGCTGCATCGAAGGTCCAAACTTCTGCTTTTTTCCCACAAATTAAAGCTTCCCATGGTTTCCCGTCCGTGACTTCGTTGGTGAAATACACTCCACTTTCTCTAAATTCTTTTGAGAACTTTTCCATCATCGTCCAAACAACTGATTTATGTTCCTCTTTTAATTGACCGGTTCGCCAATCAAGCTCAATTTCTTCTGTCCAAAACAGTAAGCTAACTTCCAACCAAGACTCTTGCAGTTCTTTTATTACTTCTGGGGTCCATCCTATCACATATGGACGAATATGAAGTCGGTTCCCATTATTTACATATAACTGGGCTTTCGCGCCACCGCCAACGTACATGAAGCCGTTGTCAGAGAGCTCCCATTCAAGTTCAACTGTGAAGTACTTCGAATCAAGCCCTAGAGAGGTTAACACTTCAGAAAAATGTTTTATACCATCTTTGAAATTTTCTGGGCCACATTTGAGATATGTTTGAATATGAGAATATTCAGGCATACTAACAACGGCCTCGTCCAGATCTTGTACCCTTTTCCAGTTCGATTACAGTCGCGAGCACGTTAGTAAAATGCGATGCTCCCGGGTTAATGAATACTATTATAAATGCTTTTAAATTCTTGAACAAAATCAATCGGCAGCATAGGGTCATCAGAAGCGGCTACTCGTTGAAGCTCTTTTAACCAGTTCATTGATTCTTCATCCAAATTTGACACATCGTTTGCTTGATGAAAATAAATATACAGCAATGCATGAATCTTCATCCGACACTTCTTTTCCAAGAGACATTTCGTATGAAATGGCTAGGAACGAACCATTTTCTGCAGCAATTTCTTCAACCATATTACCCCTGGTCGATGGAACAGCAGTTGAAACTGCCAGTCCTTTATTCGACAAAAAATTTAAAAATTCAATTTCACCCCGTATATTATTTCTTGATCTTCTAAATTGTATGTGAGATTTTTAATATGAAAAATGCATTGTTTTTCTGGTATTCATAAACAAAGCTTTCATAACCGCCCAATAAACGAACGGTGTCATTATTAATGTCATATCGCTTTATTGCTTCGGTAAGGATCTCTTCAGTGAATTGCTCTTTAATTTCTCGTATCATCTTCTATACCTTCTTTCATTCATAATTTTAGTAGTTGCATAATTTTTTCAATCGAAAATTTCGGCGACCACCTGACAGAAGGCCTCCTGCTGACCGCTTTCCAGGTAATTGTCCAGCAGCGCCCTCTCTCAGAAGCACATCCTCATCCGATCCGTCCGGCTCGAACAAAGGGGCTCTCCTCCGTAATAAGCGTTTCCGAGAAAATACCCGCCCAGCTTGTTCAGCTGCTTTACAATCATGCTCCAGTTCGGCTTATAAGATAAACTGATACTAAGTAGAAATTATTACTTGGAAATTCTACCATATTTCTATTCCGTATTATAGTTTAAGAACGACGAAAGAGGACAGCGTTTCCACTACCCCGAGCTTTGCATTTGATATATTGTGTCACAACCCATAAAAACCCGCATCAACACTAGGGCTTCCTGTCGAATAAGTAAATGTAGATTACATAGTATTTTATACATATGTCAAATTCGCAAAAATTACAGTCCATCCCGCAAACGGTATCCAGAATCATCGTCATCTAATAAACTTGCACGAATTCTAAGAGCAGCCTGTTCTCTCTTGTAAAGTCATTGTAGCCCCCCTACTGATGGATCTTTATGTGTTTGGCTATCTTTAATTAGAAAAAGGCCGGGGAATTCCTTCCCTTGGCCCGTCTTTGCTATGCATTAATAAGGACTTGACTTATCCATTCCAATTTCTTATTTCGCCTTATCAGGCTCCAACAAACACCATTTAGTGAGGGACGGGACGCCGAAATCGGGAATACTTAGCATTTCACCATTGCGCTGGCATGAATCGTGAGCAATGAGGCCAGGTACGCAATATCTTGCAGCATTCCAAGCATGATTCGGCGGCAGCTTATGCTCCGTAACTGCTTTCACAAAATCATCGACTAAAAATTGATGCGATCCTGCGTGTCCGTTATGTAGTCCTATAAACTCAGTCGGCAAACGATGTATCGGGTGTACACTGGAAACACCGGAATAAAAATCGCGCTGCAGGTTTTCGCTCAAATGCGCATAATCTTCTCCAACGGTGACTTTATTACAATCCAACAGCGCAGACAAGTCCGTAATGTCGTCCCCTTTAAGTGATGTCCATCCCCTGGCGTTCGCCTGTTCTTCAAAGGTGCCTTCTGTGCCGAATAAACTCAAATGGACACTGCGTTCCCCTACACCGGTCCAGCCCACCCTTCTGAATTCATTAATTCGCATCGAAGCACCATCGGATGTACGCATTAATGCTGTCTGATTGCTATATGGATTATCCCAATGATTCGCTCCTGCTTTAAAAATACCATCTTGGTGCTTGTCGACATAACCTAAGCAGGATACTTGGGTCGCATAAGCCCCTGTAACCGATAATATCATACTGACCGAATGAGTAGGATAATACATCGGTGGCAACCCCGCGGCCTTCATCCATTGATCCCCATCAGAATGTTTATAAGCATCATAGAATCCATGGGACATATCATGCAGGTAGGCGGCCTCGCCATAAACAATATTACCAAAGTCCCCATTATTAAAGCGATTTCGGCAATAAATAGTAGATGGATAATAGTAACTTGTTTCACCTGTCATATATATTAATCCTGATCTGTCCACTTCTTCCATGATTGCTTGTATATCTTCTAAATTAGAAGCCATCGGAACAGCACAATACACGTGCTTGCCCGCGCGCAATGCTTGAAGCGTATGCGGACCGTGCAAATGACGATTCGTATAAAGAGCAATCGCATCAACATCACTTTTGCATAATTCATCCAAGGAAGAAAATGTCCTTTTAATTTGAAATTTCTTCGCAGTCTGTTCCAAACGTTCGGGAATTAATTCTGCCAGTACCACTTCATCCACAAGAGGATGCGCTTGAAATAAAGGAATAAACGAGCTTGCAAATCCCGTACCGACAACACCGATCTTAAAACCCATAGTCGATCACTCCTATAATCGTATTATTGGATACATTCACCGTCTATTATGGATGCTTTTCTAGCCAATTGTCCGTTCCAACTGGGCAAGATTCCATTCGAACCAACTGATCGCTTTTCAATTGCGGATTCGCTGTCGCGTTATAGCATACAATAAACGATCGTCGATGATTAGGCGATTCATTAGCACGAGAGCTATGCAGCAAATTGCTATGGAAAAACAATGCGGTTCCCGGCTTCATCTCACAATCCACTAAATCAAACAACGACTCTACTTGTTGAATACGGTTGGCATCGGCTCCGGTCTGCTGTCCGACTCTGCCATGCTCTAACCGTCCTAACTTATGCGACCCTCGTAAGACGCGCAAGCAGCCGTTCTCTTTCGTTGCTTCATCCAAAGCAATAAATACGCTAATCATGTTCGGATAGATAAAGCCTCCTCCATACCAGTAGCCATAATCTTGATGCCATTCCCATGCGCCGCCTGATTGAGCTTCCTTGAGCATCACTTTACCGTGGTAAAATGCAGCATCCTCACCAAGCAGAATACGAACGCCATTGACAAGACGTGGAGCAATGCTTACATCGGACCACATATCGTTGTTAAGATCAAACCAAATCGCCAGCCGTGCTTTGCGACCCGAGGTATCTGCATTTCCGTGTGCTGTCGTCGCAACTCGTTCTCCTTGTTCCACTTCTCGAATCATTCTTGCAACTTCCTGCTCATTGAACATACCTTCGACCATCAAATACCCATCGCGTTGATAACGTTCGACGTCTTCATGTGAGATCAACATCGTTTACTGCCTCCTTATTTGTAATATAAATACAATTCAGTGTTCAATAACTTCGGCATAATAATAAACTATTCCTTCAACGATCCAATCAAAATGCCTTTAACAAAG
This sequence comes from Paenibacillus spongiae, assembly GCF_024734895.1. Taxonomy (NCBI): domain Bacteria; kingdom Bacillati; phylum Bacillota; class Bacilli; order Caryophanales; family Paenibacillaceae; genus Paenibacillus; species Paenibacillus spongiae. The sequence continues at coordinate 4,027,806 of NZ_CP091430.1, read as the reverse complement.
TACTTTTGCAGAAACGGATAGACGAGCAGGATCGGTACCGTCGATACGATAATGACCGCATATTTAATGATTCGCTTTGCTTGCATCGCACTAATATCCGTCGTCGTTAAAGTAACATTATCGATCCGATTTTCGATCAAGATTTCGCGTAAAAACAGCTGTAAGGGGTACATCTCCCGATTTCGCAAATAGATTACTGCATTAAACCAAGAATTCCATTCTCCAACCGCATGGAACAAACCGATAACAGCGACAATCGCCATGGATAACGGGAGAACGATGCGAAAAAAAATATACATGTCGTTAGCACCGTCAATTTTGGCCGACTCGATCAACTCATCAGGAATCGACTGAAAGAACGTACGCATGACGATTAAGTTCCAAGCCGAAATGGCGCTTGGCAGTACGATCGCCCAGATCGTATTCAGCATGCCCAGCCCTTTAACAAGCAAGAAAGATGGTATTAGTCCGCCGCCAAAAAACATCGTAAAAACAATCAACATCATCATCAGCTTTTTCCACATCAAGCCTTTCCTTGACAGTACGTAGGCTCCCATAGAAGTGAAGAGCAAGCTAACCGTTGTGCCTAAAATAACGTACACCAGCGTATTGCGATACCCAATTCCGATATTTGGATTTTGAAAGACAAGTTTATAGCCCGCCAGCGTAGGTTCAATCGGATATACCAGCACACCCCGATGCTTATAATTTGTAGGCCAATACGTTACCTCAAGAATTCCTGGCTACTTACCAAGTTTCAAGTGATAGTGATACGAACCCCTCATTGTAGTCCACGCATCACGTGAGTCCGCGCCGCCCACACTGCTCTTCACTTTTAAAGTGAGTACGGGACACGCTGGCGAATGCTCTCTCAGGTTACATTCAGGATAATGTCCTTTAGTTCAATCAGAGTCTTGATTCGATAGCTGGCCTGTGAGAAGTCATGTGTTTTTGTGAAATCGTTATGGACAATAGCACAGTCGATACCAGCCGCCACGGCTGAGTTCAACCCTCTGTTTGAATCCTCTACAACCAGGGTCTCTTCGTTGGTAGCTCCGAAGTGCATTAGGCCGGTCAAGTATGGTTCCGGGTGCGGCTTGGTGCGCTCGTAGTCTTCGCGAACAAGGACGAATTCCATGAATTGTCTAATCTGGCGCTTTTCATGAATAAGTTGAAAATCCGCACGTTTTGCAGTCGTCACGATGGCCATGCGGACGTACTTTGACAGTTCGGCTAGAGTTTCAACTACGCCTTCAATCTCTATGGCTTCTGTTCGTAGATATTCCTGATAATAGACGTTGCGGACCTCACGCTGCTTGCTGATGGTCTGTTCATCAATACCTGCCGCCCTAGCTTGGGACCAAGTGCCCAATGACTGGGTCATGTCGCGGAGGTATTGATCTTTATCCAAGGTAAATCCAATGTCAGCCAGAGCGCGTTCTCCCGCTTTGTAATACCAGAATTCAGTATCAACCAGAACACCATCATGATCGAAAAGTATGTACTTTTTCATTGTTTCGTTCTCCTTTGTCAGCAGCGGCAACCATGCGTGCCATCACGCGCCGTTGATCACCCATAAGTAGACGGGCCACTGATACGTTAACCTTAAATGTGATACATTCATTAATAAGTTATTTCCTTATAAGAACGCAAAATAGTTAAAGGTTCATTGGTACTATCCTATCCGACCTCGTTGAATGTCCATGATGATTGCCGCGCAGCCGGCCCTCTCGCCTATATCGACCATTTCTTTTGCACAAACCTGCCAGTTATTTCAACAGACAACGGCAGCCGATCGTGTTGCCGGCTGCCGTCATGTTGTGATTGAACTATTGTGTCCCGTTAGCGCAATGATTTGCTTTTCAAAATGGCGATATAGTCCTTATCTAGACCCGTAATTTTATAAATTGTATCCTCTTCAATACCTTCTGCTAAAGCTTTTCGCGCAAATCGCAAGGCATATTTATCTGTGGCTAACATTCGATGAAGAGTATTTCTATCCTCGAAAGATAAATAATCATCTGCAATTGAACCATCCAACAAGAATTCCATATCATAGGTCCCAATCAGTGTATTAAGATAATATACCCGGAGTGAACAAAAAATAGCGGCACCATCTCGGTCATAGTATTGTTTTAAGCTAATCGAAACAACATCAATAACAATGAAATCCTCATCCAATTTTCCTAAAAATAAATCATGGTACCCACTTCTATCTTCATTTTTCCAACTGCGTAAAGCGTTCCAAAAACCTTCAATTGTTCTCTTTTTGGCATTTTGTTCTTGCTACCAGCGTAAAAGAAGTGCACTGTCCACAAAACCAACTCCCCCTTGCTCATGTTGACACTCTTTCTAGTGATATCGAGATATAGATTCTCTGAAAATTGATATTCAAACGAGAAAGGAGCAACAAGCAAGCAGCTCCTTCACTATCGTATTTTCCAGCTCAAGTTCTACTATAACTTACCCGTGTCTTCGGCATATTCCCGCAGAATCCAACCGCATTGGCCGCAAATGAAAAGAATCCGGTCGCTAAGGTGCCGATAGTCCGTACGCTCCGGTCTTTTCATCGGTGTCCGCGAATAGATGCCACCCTCGTTAAAGCTATGCGCGATCTTGATCTCGCTTCCCGGGCAATCCGGGCATGTTAAGGTTTTTCTGACTTTTTCCAAATCCATTGTGTTCTCTCCTTGTATTACGATTTGAAGTACGTGTTGAGCTCTTACTACCGTTCAAAAAGGAGTAATAGGCTCGTCTCTGTACGCCTTCATAAACGACTCCCATGGGTCGAATGTAAGTGGCTAACGCGAGCCACTTCATCCCTCGTTAAAGAGTTGATAGCTTTTTAATCCATATTACCATATTATGTATCCCTGTATACTGCTTAGATCAGCATTACTGCCCTTCCCTCAACTCAACAAATGCTTAATGAAAAAGGAGCAGTGCCGCGGCGAGCTGCTCCCTAGATCGTTCAACTATCGTGCCCCGTTAGCGCAATGATAACTCGAATAATTATCGCCGTTATGTGTCAATGTTTGAGCGGTGAAACGTCATATCCCAGCTTTCTGAGTATTACTAGTCCATCATTGAACTCTATCCTGTTTGTTCCATTCCAACCATTTTCCAAACCATACAAAACAAAATGCTTAACTGTTCCAGGATAATGTAAGTTGAAATTTTCAATAGTTCCCGACACTATTTTCTTTAAAGGGAAACCAACTAACAGGGGGCTTCCCGTAATTGGGTCATCCCATGTACAAAAGCGGAATGAACAGGTTATGTTCTTTAGTCCCTTTAATGATATTGAAAGAGAAACTTCACTTACGCCTTGATGATACTTTTGGTTAATCACATATACGTATTCATTCTCTCCAACATGGATTTCCCTTGTTTTTTTCTTCATAGTCTCAGCACCTATTTGGAATTCGGAATTAATTCATACAAGGCACGAACATCACAACCGATGGAATCGGCGATCGATATGGCAATTTTGAGTGGCATCACTCTTTTGTTTTCTATAAAGTCGAAAACTCGTTCCGGTTTAAAAAGCAAGTCTTTTGCCAGCCATTCCGCTGACTTTCCGGATTCCATCAATCGTTCATTTAGTAAGCAACGTCCTAGTTCAAATTTCAAGAAGCGATGACCTCCCGCATAAGATAATATTTAACCTTAAGCGTTGTCCATTGCCAGCATGAATATACTTCATAAAAGGCCCCATAACGATGAAGTTCCCTATGCGTCTGCCCAATTTGTTGGGCGAGTTCCATCGCCGGGCTTTCGTACCCGTTAGTGGAGCGAAATGAACTCCGATCAAAAAGCGGAAACCGGTGTTTTCGAAAAATATATATACGCAACCGGGCTCCTCTTCAGGGGTACTTTTCCATCGCATCCAAAGCCTTTTTAGCATTGGAATCGCTCTTCTGGAGCGTTACGATTCTCCCCGAGAACCAAGATTTCGGTTTCAATATTTTCTTTGTTCATTTCATAAATTGTTTCTCTGAAATTCATACTGCTGAGATCAATACCACCGTGGTGGCATATCGGAGTTCGGTGCTGGTGTTTCTTAGGCAAGATTAGATTTCAATAATTCGAGCTTGAATATGGTGTTATCTGATGGATACGCCATCTAGGAAACACTAACATTTCTTTTACTTAATTTCTTAAAGAGAAAATAAACAATTCATTTTGACAAGAACTTGAAGTTATGATCGTCTTTGACGAGTAAATGGTGTATATCAAAAGCAATCACTGGACAGTCTCTTGGACATTTTAATGGCTATAAATCACTCGTCATATCCACCCGCTTCAAATCCAAAACAACCGAAGCTTCAACCCTCATAAATAACTGAAAAAAAATGGGCACCCTCAAGCTAAAAGGGTGCCCTCTTTCAAAATGATTTAACAAAGCAACAGACCACATCGGCACATAGCTACAGTTTCAATTGCCGCTGTTATTTTGATGCATGCTTAAATATATCCCGCCTTTTGCAGCAGTTTCTCGACCATTAGCGCAAGCTGTGCACGTGTGACCGAATCACCTGGCTTTAACTCGCCGCCAATGCCGTTCATGAAGCCCTGTGTAATACACTGTGCAACCGCCTCCCGCGACCAGCCGCGAACAACCGCCGCGTCGCTATAGCCGCTCAATGCTTCCTGAACCTGCGTTTCCGTCAGTGTCGTACTCAAACCCACAAGCGAGTCGGCTCTGGCTAGAATAACCATAGCCTCTTCACGAGTAATCGTCGCATTCGGACGAAACGTACCGTCGGCATATCCGGTAATAAGATCGTATTGATTAGCTGCGCCAAGCATCTCGGCATACCAGGAGCCCTCTGTCACATCAGAGAATCTTGCCCCTTGACTGTCCTTGTCATACAAAGCGAGCGCTTGTACGAGTATGGCGGAAAACTCAGCTCTCGTCGCCGTGCGGTTCGGCTCGTAATACCCGCCGCCGACCCCGCTCACAACGAACCGGTCAGCAAGCCGCTTAATTGCATCGGCTGCCCAATGGCCGTCAGTGTCCTTAAAGCCCACATTGGCATTGATTAATGCCAATGTGCCTTGCGTCAATCCGCGGATACGAAGCACTACAGTACCCTCGGTCGTCCGGAATAAAGTCGGAAGCGGCCTCAGTTCACCGCTTGGCAGCAATAGCACAGCCGTCGAGGAATGCTTGCCGGCCATTTCCTCCGGTTGATAGGTTATGTCTACATAGCTATTAATACCTGACTGGCTCACATGTTTTCCGTTCGACAATATATATATCTGAACGTGTATTGACGGTGCCGTCACCTTCGCCCCGATCCGTTCCGCCGCTCCCTTCAGCTCATCAGCTTTCGCCTGCTGCACTGCCGCCAACTCGATGCGGATAACGGCCGATGGGTCGGAAACCGCGGCGGCCGCTGAGACGATCGTTGCTGCAGGGACGGTAACCGATCGGCCGTCCAACTCCAGCGCTAATGCAAGACTCCGCTCGGCAAGCAGCTTGGCCATTGAAGCGTCAAGCTGCATGACGCCTGCATCCGGACCTGACCGGATGCGGATGACCAACTTACCGCCATCGTGTTGACCGAGCGAATGCTCCCATTGTTCACCCTTCAGCTCTACCGTCACCGTATTGCCTAGCTCCGTCTTCTCCTGCGTCAGCTGCAGCAGATGATCCAGCTTCTCGGCGCCGACGACAGCCGCCAGATTGTCATTACCGGCAGGCTGCTCCGGCAGCCAAGGCTGCCATGGCTGCCCTGGTTGTTCCGACTGTTTGTTGATGATTGTGACGGTTGCGGGAGCGGAGTTATCCGTACCGTCGCTAACCCGATACGTAAACGTCACCGTGCCGATGTTCGCCGGTATATAGGAGAATGTACCAGCGGCCGAATCGAGCAGCGTCAGCTTGCCCGTCGCTGGTTGATCCACAATGCTATAGATGAGTGCAGCGTTCTCTTTGTCAGTCGCCTTCAACTGGCCGTTCACTTCGTTATTCGCTGTCGTGTTAAAGCTTAAATCTTCCGCAGTCGGAGGATCGTTCACCGCAGCGACGACAATCGTCGCCGTTGCGCTGCCGGAAGATGCCACGCCCGCCGCTTCCGCTGACCAGCTGAGCGTCGTTATTCCGTTCCAATCAGCGTCAGGCCGGAACGCCAGCCCCCCGGCATCAGCCAAACGAATGCTCTGTCCTGCGAGCACGGCAGCACCATTAAGCTCGAGCCGGCCGTTCCCCGGCAGCGTCCCGATCACAATGCGGTCGAGTACAGAGCCGTCATCGTTGGTGTAACCGAAGTCGGATGCAGTGAACGTATAAGGCGTGTCTTCGAATCCATTCAGTGTGCCGTCCAGCACGGTTGGAATCGAACGCAGCGTAATATCGTCCGACAAAGGGAGGCTTTCATTGCCGGCGGCATCCCGAACCTTGACTAATACCGTTATGTTGCCGTAACCGGACAACGTAACCGAAAGCTGGGAAGCGGCATGAGACCAAGCGCTCCAAGTCGCGCCGCCGTCGATCGAAATACTCGCCTCCACAACTCCGGATGCAGGCGCGGCTCCATCGTCAGCCGTTAAGGCGATTACTACCGCTGGATCCGTTGTCAAAAGTTCGCCGCCATTCAAGACGATGGATCCCACCGGGCGGGTCGTATCAAGCAGAATACCAGAACTATAGGCGGAAATATGACCTGCCGTATCTCGTAGCTGCAGATATACCGTCTTTGTGCCGTCGCCAGAAGCGAGCGTCCATGTCTTTGTTGCAGTGTATGGCTCCCAGCCGCTCCATAACGTGGCGTCGTTCGAGAAACGCAATTCGGCGCCAGTGTCATCCGAGCCAATACTTAGTGTTACGTTGTCCGTCTTCGCGTACAACGCGCCATTGTCGATCTCCAGCGTCCCGCTTGGCGCCGTCGTATCCAACGTGATGCTGTCATTCGCGTCTGATATGTTGCCGGCTGCGTCACGCAGTTGCAAGCGCACCATTTTCACACCGTCGCCGGCTGCCAACGTCCACCCTTTGGTCGCGCTATTAGACTCCCACCTGCTCCAACTCGTCCCGTCGTTCGAGAATCGCATCTCAGCAGCCGAATCGTCGGAGGTGACCGTCAATGTTACACTCGTGGATGTCGCGTATAGAGCGCCATTGTCGATCACCAGCGTCCCGCTTGGCGCAGTCGTATCCAACGTGATGCCATCGCTTGCAGCCGCTACGTTGCCCGCCGCGTCACGCAATTGCAGATATACCGTCTTCGTTCCGTCGCCGGCTGCCAGCGTCCATGCTTTCGTTGCATGATATGGCTCCCACCCGCTCCAGGTCAATCCGTCGTTCGAGAATTGCATCGTAGCGGCCGTTCCGTCAGGGTTGCCGATAGCTAGCCCGACATCCGTTGAAGTAGCGTAGGCGGCGCCGCTATTAATCGTCAGCGCGGCGTCAGGCGGAACCGTGTCCAGCGTAATGCTGTCCGACATATTCGAAACATTGCCGGCTTCATCACGAAGCTGCAAATACACCGTCTTCACACCGTCGCCGACCGACATCGTCCATGGTTTAGACAACGCAACCGTCTCCCACCCGCTCCAAACCGTCCCGTCATTGGAGAACCGCATCTGGGCAGTCGTTCCGTCCGTCGTGACGTCCAAAATAACGTTGGCGGAATTAGCGGCAGCCGCTCCCCCATTAATGGACAGCGCACCGACCGGGCTCGTATTGTCGTAGATGACGAATGAGCCGTCTGTCGTTGCGGAGAGAATCGGGCCAGGTGTGCCTTCCTCCGTATACACGGTGGCATACACCGGCAGCGTTCCTTCGTCGACGATGCCCGTTAGCTCCAGGCTAGCGCTCCAATTGGTGCCGCTTCCCGATACCGGCACCTCTACACCGCCAATTTTCAGAACAGGTACAGCAATCGGAACATCGGTCCGCAGCGCAACCGTAACCTCATCGCCGTTCTTCGCATAGACGGGATGTCCGCTATTGGAAGAAATCGTGAACGATTGGACGGATGGAGTCGCCCGTTGCAGCGTATACGTCGCATACGTATGATTTTTGCTTGGGGTCCAGCCATCATTAAAGGAGGCTAGCGACGCCCACAGAGCATTTGGCGGAATAAGCAAAGCATTCACAGCGGTCAGAACATCGGTTCCGTTAACGGAATAATGATAGACCGTATCACGAATCGGGACAGTCATAGTGCCTTCGATTTGAAAAGAAGATATCGTTGCCCAGGCAGCGGTTGGCGGAATGCTCATCGGGTCGTTTGTTTGACTGATTTGGCCGAAATTGCTGTACGTATACGTTTCGTTCCAGCTATCGCGAAACCAGCCGGTATCATAATAATTGGAAGGCGTGACCCAATCGGCCGCCGCCGGCAGAGTAGCACTTTGCAGTACGACGCCGCCCAGACTGTACGTATACTGGGTGGCCCTGCCGGGGTAGACGTTGTTGGTCTCCGTTTCGTAGTTGGTCATGATTTGCCCTGCGTGAGCTGCGGCACTTACCGGAGCAGCAATTGTGACTGCCAACGCTCCAATCAGCGGCAGCAATAGCGTAACGGCCGCCAGCAAAGAGAAGATGCCTTTTCTATTTTTCATACTACTATTCCTTTCGTTACTGAGTTAATCCAAATAGAGCCCGATGACATTGCTATTACGATCTGTTATGCTATCGAACAACCGAATGAGCTTCGGTGAATGAAATCTTATTTGCCCCTATGCACAGGTCAGTTAATCTCATTCACAACTTCTCTCCCGTGTACTTTTCGAGAACTGCATACACGCCTTTTTTACGGGCACGTTTGACGATTACTCCAAAGAAACAACGTTGCAGCCAGAGTGGAATACCAACGATCAGTGTGTTTTGTAATGTTAAAATTAATGCGGTCTGGGCGAGTGATTTGGGGGTGCCTTTCTCATCTGTTAATCCATCGGCCATGAGCCCGTAATGAATGCGAACAGACTGCTCAAACTTGCTTGGCGGCGTTAATCGAACGCGGAATACAACAGGCTCATCATCATCGTTTGTAAATGTGTGAGGCGTTTTGATCGGGGCAATGCGACGATCTCCTGCTTCTAACACGTACTTTGTTTTGCCTAAGGTTACGGTGAGCTTACCAGAGATCACTTCAAACTCCTCTTCGAATCGATCATGAATATGTAAGGGTGGACCATCGCCATGTGGGGGTAGCGCGACTTCAATTAGTAAATATTCACCGTTCGTCTCCTTTGCTGTTTCTAAAAATGTAATTTGTTCACCTGTGACTTTATTCGTAACCATTGGTTCCATTCATGCTCGCTCCTTAGTGAATTGCCCATTCAGCTATTATAGATAAGAAAAGTCTGGACGAATAGTGACCGTTGTCATTAGTTTTGTCACATGACTAAATTGGTTTTTCTAGATATAATTCATAAATATGTAAGTAGACATGATGATGGACTGTAGTATTGGGGGTGCAACAAATCCATTGTTCCGCCTCAATTACTGGAGCAGATTATCATGATATATTCACATTTAGTTGTGATACGGTTCTCCGCGCTATCTGTAACGGCAAGTTTAAAGGCCATCCTTTGTGGGATGGCCTGCCCTATCAAATCTAAACAACTATGCTCAATAACCCACCGAATTCCTTAAAGTAAGAATATTTTCCTGAAGGAACGTTTGGTTTTTTTCAATTCCTCTGTTTTTACACCAAACAACTGCGCTGAAAGCATCGTAAATATCATAAAATGGCAGCACTCTTTCCAGAGCCAACATAGGTCGAATCGATTGATAACCTTCAATGAACGGTATCTTTGTTCTCGGATTGACTTCCCAAATAAATCGATTGACTTTTGTAAAATCTATTTCCGACGATCCGCCACGGGCACTCTCGAAATCAATAATGCCAGCAACCTCGTTACCATTCACCAATATATTACCTGGTCTAAAATCCAGGTGAACAATGCATGGTCCGTCAGGATCCGGTAAAGCAGAGAAAACTCCATCAAAGTGAAGAATACATCTTTCATACAATTTTGAGTCGAGAATCTCTTTGCATGGCTCTTTCCACTTTTCAAAATTACTTTTGATATGTAATCTCCAATTATTTTGGTCAAGTAACTTAAAACCATCGGTTACAAGGTAACCATACCCAGGAGTTTTAACCTCATGGAGCATAGCATGATACACGCCAATTTGATAAGAGAGTTTCTCATCAATGTCTCCCGTACAAGGCATGCCTTGAATTGCTGAAAGAATCAATGCCCCGGTAGTACTTTCATCCCCGTACCAAATATCCAGTACCTTAGGAACAGGTATGATACCCTTTAATGTTTCTAGCATCTGAAATTCACGGAATAGTTTATCCTTGTTAAATGGAATTTTTACATAAACGTTTTCTCCGCTAGCAAGAGTAAGTTTGTATACATCTGAACTAAATGACTCTGGAACATCTTCTATATTCGAGACGTTCAACTTTAGCTTTTCTATAACGTTAAGAATGGAACTCATATGGTACCTCCTGTTTTAGATAGTAAGTGATAATTCGATTCGTTTCTCCGAAAACCGAATCAACCCCAAAATCTTGCATATATCATATACTTGACCCCTTTTTGTTTCCCGAAGCGTTAAGTGCTATAAATTTTACTAGCGATTTCAGCCAGTTTTTTTATATTTTCAAGGTCCATATTATCCAATTCATACTCTTGAGCTGTTTTTTCAAAATAACCCCAATCATTGTTTGCACCAATCAGTTGGATCTCTTTAATCAATTCCGAAAATACATCAATACCCTCGATTTCAATATATAATTTTGCTAACTCCGTAAAACCTTCCTCATTTTGTTGTTTGTTCGTAGTTTTTAAGCAAAAAATAAAGTGTTCAAAATAATTTTCTGGATATTTTTCCACCATTAATGCACTCTCCAACCCAATAATTTTGTTTGTTGAACAATCGTTCCCCGTTAAATCAAACCTAGTTGTTTATAGAAAAATACAGATCGTGATCGTCCAAACTATAAGTGCGAAAATTTATCCACTCCAGAAAACTTCCGCAGTATAAGGTGCCTAAAACGGGCATAAAGTAAATTCCAATAAATAAGAATATCATCATTAATAGCACCTTGTTTCCTTTATATTATCAAACAACTGCTGCCGCGGTTAAGGAGGTATGTTGTTGTGAACTTGCGTCCTTAAATAAAAAAAGTCGCAACTACGCGACTTTTAAGGAAAGTATGTTCTTGTCATAAATTATTTCCGACAAATCTACCAGTTGCCCCGTTTCCTGAAGCTGTAACCGTGGAAATCTCGATCCCGGGCTCGTATTGGCCCCAATACGGATCCCCTTCCGCTTCCCCGCCCGAAGCCGAGCACTTGGTGGACCGCCTGAATTGGCGGACTCTTCCCCGCTGCTGCTGCAAGCGGAAACAATAAGCATCACTGAAAGGACCAGAACAGCTACAAATTAACCTCTTTTGACCATCGCTGTTTTCTCTTCTATTTATATAAACCGGGCGCGATTCGTTGCATGGCTCAAGCCTCTTTCTCGAGTACGAGTACCCAGTCTTGGAATGCGGTTGTGGCGCCGGAGCGCCACTCACCTTGCTCGTTCGGAACGACCTTGCCCAAATCATGGTCTTCACCCGAGATAGGGTCGTAATAATACGCCCGATAACGGGAATCCTGCTCGATCTGCTTAACCAACACTCCCCCCCACAGCAAGCCTTCCAGGAACGGCAGGAAAATAAGCCTTACCTCGCCCGGAATTCCCGCTGCGTACGAGGCGACGAAACGATGATCATCCGCATGCTGTTCCACCCACTCCGGATGAGATTCGAATTTCCACCAGCGGTATCGTTCGAGCAATTTTTTTCCAAGCCCCACATGTAGAGAACCCGGCAACCGGTAAGCTTCATTCCATGGAAGATTGCCCCAGCTTTTGCCGTAAGGGGAGCGACCATAAGGCTCATCCGTACCATTGATCTGCCAAATTCCGTTGGCTCCGTAAGTATGTCCGCAAGTTCCGCTTAACACGCTTGACCAGAAGAAAAACCGCTGAATATCGTGATAGCTGCTTCCGCCGATTCCTTCGTAACAGACTTCCGCAATGATGGCGGGCAACCGCGGCTTTCTGGCGACAGAATTCCGAATCGTTGTAATGGTATTGGGAATGCTTGTAAAGCTGCTGTGCCCCGTTTGCAGCATGTCTAGATCGAGCAGCGACGGATCGTCCACCTCTTTATGACCGTATTGTGTGGAATGGATAGTGATCATACGGCCATATGGATCGCGTTCTTTGACATAACGGGTAACTTCCGTCCATCCTCGGCGGGTTGCGACCTCGTATTCAGCCATTTTCTCCTTATTGCCTAAATTCGGATTTTGATAGAACGGCATGGACGCTTCTCCTGCGATGCACCAGACGACCGGAAGAGCCCCGTAACGTGCAATCAGGTAATCCCAATGCCTCTTCATGGCCGCTTCACCGGCGAAATCGAGGTAAAATCCCCAACTCCCCACCAAACATGGCATTAAACCGTCTTCCACCAAAGCCGCTATTCTTTCGTCCGCTTTCTGGAAATACGCCGGGTTGACCTCCGTAAAATCACTGTTCCAGGGGAAGCCGGCCTCATTAGCTCCGCGCTCGTCGAATGGATGCATATCCGGGTACAAGCCTGCCACGATCTGGATAACCGAAAACCCTTTGTTTACACGGTCGGACGCCATCTCTTTGTACTCTTCCGGCCACTTTATCCGTTTAGTTAAGCTCATCCACCACGTATCCGCCAACCAGAAAAAAGGCTTGCCGTCTTCATGCTCGAGATATCGGTTATCGCCGCTTTTTCTGACGGGACCATGACGGTACAGAGGATTGCTGCCGGTATAAGGCGTAATGTCCATTCGTCCTTCCTGCCCATGCAGGTCAGGGTTGGAAGCGTCTGAACATATCGTCCGATAACGGAACGATCCCGTTCGGGCGGATGAATACCTGATCTTCCACGATTGTCCTCCGTCCCAAAACCCGGGCACCGTTCTCGAACCGCCCTCTTCCTCGACGATCATGCTGATCTGAACGTGGCGGTAAGGGTTTTCATACGTTTTCTTGGAGACAAACGCCAGTTCAATCACCTGATTTTGTGCAATTTTCATGTTATCCTCTCCCTTCATTGTTTCCTGCAATGAATCATTTGTTCAACTTTACTTGATTTTGTTTCGCTCATAGGCTGTTAACGTCACCGGACCGATCAAGCCGGAAGGCGCAGGAACATCTCTGCGAAAATGATCCTCCGTAAAATAGGGACCAAGAGTGTTTGTCACCGTTACGCGAAGGTGATTCACTTGATGCTTCAAGAGTTCTGGCGGCAGCTCCCAACGATAGGGAGGACATATTCTCGGTATCAGGTTCTGTCCATTTATTTCGATATTAGCGATTTCACCCGCTTCCCCGAGGTCTATCCGATATCGAAGCTCCGTGGATTCGATCGAAAAAGAAGCCTCGTATACGACGCTGCCGCTGAATGTCTCCATTCCACTGATTCCATGCCAATTGCCTAAGCCACGAATAGACTCCGTTGCAGGATTCCTCGCCTGTTGTAACGGACTACCGATAGCTGTGACGCTCCAATTATCCACGGATCGAGCCGCGTGAGGCTTAACGATATAGATGTTCTCATCCTCTCCCCGAACGACTTCATGCCACTCGCTCGGCAGAACGTCTTTCGTCGTCAAATGGAATCCACCCTCTTCATCGCCCGGCTTGAAGACGATGAAATAAGCCTCGTACGGGCCCAAACGAACAGGTACGCGGACCCGTGCTTCAGTCCGATCATAGAGCGGCAGTTTCTCAATCTTTCCATCCATCGGCGTCCAACGTTCGGGAACACCGCTTACAGGGAATCCGACAAGATCTTCGAACATTTCATCGACGCTCTCATTGTTCAGGAAAAAGATATCGAGACCGTCCTTCCGATAATGGCAAAAGCGCAGTTCAGGGAAAGATATCGTCGTTTCAATGCCGGGCCTCAATGTCTCTGATAACAGTCCAGCTAGTTGTTGAAGCTCGACGGTCGTACCATTCTCGAAAGCGTGATCAATGGAGACAACTTTGCCTCCTGAGGCGATAAACGCTTGCAGTCGGTTCAAGACGCGCAGCGGTAACGTGTGTATTCTCGGCAAAATGACCATATTAAACCGTTCGTTGCGAATGCGCAAAGAATCATCTTCCAGCACACAACGCTGGGTGTCCATCAGTAAATCCATCGACAGGATATCGAAGTCATACTGATTTTGCATCAATGTTTTGCATACGCCGTCAAGTGCGTCTTGATCTCCCGCCCAATGCGATTCTGCAGGGTAAAGAACGGCGATCGACGCAACGTGATTGGCATCCCGCAGCATAAGACAGGACCGATTCGCGTAATCTCCCCATTGTCTAAAATAAGGCCATTGCGGGTTATTGCCGCCAGCATAAAAATGAGGCGGGCAGTCCGGGTCAGGAAAAATCGGGGAAAAGGCATGGGGCACATACCAGTTTGTGCCGCGAGCCGTCATCCAGTCGGTTAGCCATTTCATCTCCCGCAGCCCGATATCCCAGCCGTAAGCTCCGAAATTCTCGCACATAACAAGACTGGTGCCCACTTCCAGATGAGCAGCGGACTGCGCCAACTTGGCCAGCGTATAGTGGAAGAAGTCGGGATATGGCCCATCGCGATAAGTTTTGAATTGCGGGAAATATTCCTCATAAGGGGATTGCTTCTGCTCCGAATCGAGCTGTCGCAGCACGAAATCGTAACCGCCCATGTCGAAGTGTTTCGTCGTGCGGAAGAAATGACCGACTCCGTATCCATGATGCATGTGTGCGTGATTGTCCTCGACGATATGGCCGATGAATTGTACGCCGTTCAAGTGACACCATTGCTGAATGCGTCTGAAGAAATTATTGGAGAAAAGCTGCGTGATATGGTCCATGAAATCGACTCGGATCTCGGACGTCTTCTCGCCGGAATCAAACCACAGCGATTCAATCAAGTCTATGAGATCGTAGCCTTTCGACTCCATGAAGGTGTCCCGCAATACACGCGACCAAGGAAAACAAGGGGTGTCTTCACCGAATAGAACATCGTAAGAGCCAAAATTTTCAAAGCTTGTTTCATCTCCGAAGAAGCCTTTGATGGTCGTCCCCCAATATTCCGGAAACTGACGTTTTGTCCGTTCATAAGTCAGCTCAATGAAGCAATCCGTCACTTCTGGACATAGGTAATCAACCATCTTGTCGAACATCCGTCCATTCCATGAGGGCTTGATGCCAATGACATGAATCGTCCATTGTTCAGGATCCTCACTTGCTAAATGCCACTTATTCGTGGATGCCTCCAGCGCCTTCAGATCCGGCAGTACAAACCTTTCGCCTGAAATGTCCTTGACGCAGATAACCTTTAAAATGTCATCGTATTCGAAATCAGTCGTCTCCACTGCGCCTTGATCGCTGCTCCAGAGGATCGTGTCCTTCGTCAATACTTGCATCCGATAGTCCGGCATCTTTTCCAGAACTTTGCCCCCGGCAATACCGGATGGGTAATATTCCTCGTCGAACATCCAAACGTCCATGCCGCGTCTTCGAGCTTCGTCCAGACAAATTTCAACGTCGCGCCACCACCCTTCGCCCAGGTAGTCGTTATGCGGTCGCGACTCAATAATGAATCCGCCGCATCCAGCGTCGTCCATCGCCTTGACCTCACGGCGAAGCACTTCCTCCGTTTCCCGAGGGTCCCCGTGCAGCCATAAGAGCGGGAACATGCTCCGGGGAGGATTCGCAGATGTAAATTGTTGACGTAACAAATCAGGTAACTTCATAAAATAAGCCTCCTAATCGATTGCTTAAACCGATTGTATCAATCGATGAGCAATATTTAGGAGGCTGCATCTATCACGATAGGTGGACGATTTGATCATTTCTGTCTGAGAAAATGATGGCGATACTGCTTCGGACTGAACCCTTCATATTGGCGGAATAGACGGCTGAAGTATTTACTGTCCTCGTAACCGCATGCGTATGCGACATCCTGAACCGGAAGCTTTGTGCTAAGCAGCAACTGCGCTCCCTTCTCCATCCGAAGCATTGTGAAATATTCAAGGGGAGTGCTGCCCGTCTGCTCCTTGAACAATCGATGAAAATGCGGTGCGCTGAAAAATACGGTCTCCTGCCACTCATTCAGAATACTGTCAGAAACAAAGTTTTGCCTTACGACAGCATGCATCTTCAAAATATACTTCGTAATATCTGAACGATCTTTCGGTTTTCCCTTCTTCTTCCTAGCGGTCAACAAGGAGCAGTTGATGCTTCCGTCATGAATTTGTTTGGATAAAGTGAGCAGCAGTTGCAAAAAGCTAGATTGCAGCTCAAGCTTGCGGAACGGACGGTCATCGCGAAACGCTTCAACGACCTGCCGCATCAACAACATGATATCCTCGCCTGCGCCATCGATCCGCACCATGTTCGGCACCCATAGTGAGTTTAGCGCAGTCACTTCTCGGGAAACTTCATCAAGAAGAATCGGGCCCTCCTCATCTCCGATAATGTGAATAGTATCCTCTTCCGAATACGGTTCCCAATCGAAATGCACGGCCCAATGGGCATGTCCAAGCGATGCGTCGGGATCGTCCTTAAACGAATGGAGAATACCCGGTGGGATGATCAGCAGCGATTGCTCCTTATACGGAAATGAGCCTATCTCCGTAAACAACGTACCGCAGCCTTTATCGATAAGTATGATTTCGTGATCGCGAATGTAACGCGAAGGCACCTTCAACAAGTCTTCCGTATAATGAGCAAATCGAATATGGGGCCTGATTTCACGAAATTGCGCAAGTTGCATAAAGGTCAGCATCGTCATTCTCCTAATTCTTATACTTTTTACGATATTCCCCCGGAGAAAGCACAGTTTTTTTCTTGAATTGTTTTGAAAAAACGGAGGTTTTCGAAGGCATCATCTTGTGATATGTAAGCAATCTTATCGTCCGTACCGGCAGACGCCTCTCGCGCTGCTTGAATACGAAGGCTGAGGTAAGACTGCTCCATATCCGGTTCAATTATAATCCATCTCCAGTCCCGATTTCATGGTACGCCCCTCTATTGTAACGATGTTCCCTCGTTCCATCTACCACATAAGCCAACTCAAAGAATTCATGCGAATCTATTTCGACGATTTCACCGGGTAATATAACATAGACATGGATAGCATCTTTCCTTAATAATTTCTCATTGACCTACCCATGCTTACGATAGGCTTAGCCGAAGGCGGAGATGCAGAGGAGTTTTTTGAAAGCTGCCGCGGCGATCTAGGAGTTCGGGGGATAGGAGCTACAGATACGGTGGCCTGGCCGGTTCAACGGTTAATCAGAGGATTCATAAGCCGGCGTAACCGTGTTAACTTGGACTGCGTTTTTATGGAGCTCTAAGACTTCGATAACTTCTGCTTTCGCCACTTTTTTGGGTCCTTCCATGAAATACCCAATTACACCAACCTTAATTCGATTCAAATGTGCTTTTTGCCTCATTTCGGGGACAAGAATCCACATCCGTGCGGTTCCTTCAATCGGTATTGGGGTGCCGTCAGTTAGAATTACATTTCCCTGCTCATCCTCAAACTCTGGATGTATGCAATAAAGACCATCTCGTGTGTCATCTTCATCATAAGTGAAGTCAGAGCGATAACCTTGAAGTACGGGCTTTTTCCTACCACCTTCTTCTTGAGAATAAAACCTGTATTTAACTCTGAAATCAGCTGGATGGTTCCTTCTATCTTAATAGGGTTTCCACATAATAAACTACCTCCAGGTAATAGCATCTTTTGCCCAAATAGCTCGTTGATATCCATATTTTAGCATATATTTATTGAAAATAACTGCTCGTTTGCGCAACAAAGGCACCAGTCATCCCGCGGAGCCTCGTGGTATAATTATTGAACTATCATTATCCGTTAGAATTTCTGTATAACGAATAATTTAGTTTTTGCACAAAAACGAGCGCCTCGGTACGATGGGGTTACGTCAAGGGTCAATGCCCTAATAAAGCCCATCATCGGTTTGAGCAGATCGAGCAGGAGCTTCATCACATCCTGGAGCGTATTCCTTATGCTCTGAGGCGAGCTCCGGGAAATGGCTTGGAAGAATGGTACTCAGCAAGCGCGGCCGTCTTCGTCTAAGGCGCTTCCTCTATCTCATGACGATGTGCATGGTCATGACCAATCCGGATGTGAAAGCCCTTCACAACCACAATGTGGTTCCGGGCTGGCGGCACAGGCTATGCCGCCGGATGGCAAGGAGCCGGGCGTCACATCTACACACTATGTTGTTCGGTTTTTCTCCGTCTACTTCATTCACAATAACATTCAATGATTTCGCCTCCTTCATACCTTGAATCACTTGTCCTATGTTTTGGGATAATAAGGTCTTATCTTATGTATTCCGAATATTGCCGTGTGCCATCAGAAGAGTTACAATACATATTAGTCTGTATAGTGTGTTTAATTGGAGACGGAGGATTTATATGCAAACGAATAGAACGATGGTCATGTCGTCAATTATGGTCGCGACGTTCCTGACGGCAATCGAAGGCACAATCGTCAGTACGGCGATGCCGAAAATCGCCAGCGAGCTTCACGGATTGGAGTACATGAACTGGGTATTCGCAGCTTATTTGCTCGTATCGTCCGTGATGGTGCCGATCTTCGGCAAGCTGTCCGATTTGTTCGGGCGAAAGGGCGTCTTTCTGACCGGAATCGTATTGTTCCTGGCAGGCTCCACCCTCTGCGGGTTCTCGCAAACGATGGAGCAGCTCATTGCGTTCCGGGTGCTTCAAGGGATCGGCGCGGGGGCGATACTGCCGGTAACGACGACGATTATCGCCGATATTTACCCGTTCGAGCAGCGTGCGAAGATGATTGGATTTATGGGGTTCGTATGGGGGGCCGCCGGCATCATCGGGCCGCTCGTCGGCGGTTTTTTCGTCGATCATGTAACGTGGCACTGGATCTTCTTCATGAACATCCCTTTTGGCCTAATCTCGATTGTGATGATTGCGGTTTATTTGAAGGGAAACAATCAAAAATCGAAGAAAAAAATCGACATCGCAGGCGCATTGACGTTCTCTGCGGCGATGTTTGCCTTATTGTATGGTGTACAGCGAGGAAGTGACCTGGGTCAGTGGACTTCGCCTTCCGTCCTGATGTTGTTCGCCGCTTTTATCGTATTCATTGCTTTGTTCATTTGGATCGAGTCCAAGGTCAGCGAGCCGCTCATCCCGTTGTCGTTATTCCGCTCCCGAACGATCTCCGTCGCTAATGGCATTTCGTTCCTCGTCAGCTGCGTGCTCATGGGGATGATCGTTTACGTTCCGATGTGGGTGCAGGGCGTATCCGGTTACGGCGCGACGGCATCCGGTCTCATCCTGGCACCGATGGCGATTACGTGGACGGCAGGTTCCTTCATCTGCGGTAAGCTTCTGCTGTCTCGGAGCGTAAGATTCATCTCGATCATCGGGGCATCCATGCTACTGTTAAGCGCCATATGGCTTTCCACCATTCAATTGGCCAGCTCGCAAATTTATTTTTACCTCATCTCTGCCCTAATCGGCATCGGCTTCGGCATCACGCTGACGTTATTTACGGTTACGGTTCAATCCGCCGTCCAACCGACGATGCGCGGCGTTGCAACAGCCTCCAACATGTTTTTCCGCAACATGGGGCAGACGATCGGCGTTTCACTGCTCGGCAGCTTCTTCAACTCCATGGTCGCCCGCCATTTGGCAGGACATCCTGCGGGCAGCACCGTTCAAGCCGATAAGCTGAATATCCTGGTGAACCCTCAGACTGCGGGTCAACTGCCGGCGGTCGAGCAAACCGTATTGCGCGAGGTGCTCGTATCGGGGCTGCACGATATTTTTCTCGTTCTTGTCGTTATTACGATTATCGTATTATTGTCCACCTCCCTTGTACCGGTTAAAGCGAAATCCAGTCAAGCCGGGAAACAAATCGCTTCATAACGAAACTCATTCGAGACATTGACTTCGGTATTCGTATACGGGAGCCGGTTCAACCGGCTCCTGTTTATTTTGCGGCCTGGTATGCGACTTGGACGTGAAGATGATTGCCCTCTGCAAATCCGGCCCTCGCCTTACTTTGTAAAAATCGTTATGATACTCGATGTGAGGCATCCCTTCAATCAGCGTAATTTCCCGGATTAGCTCGTGAAGCAGCACCCGCTGCTGCTCCGGTTCATGTCCTTATTAGTGATAGTTGATGGTAAGGTAAATATCACCTACGGTGAATAGACATCAAAGTAGTCAATGTGCTTGTTATTAAAGAAACTTTCGGGCTATCTTTAACTACTTCATCTTTGATAAGTAAAATGAGTTCGTATGCCATCTGTTGATAAGCTGGAACCCTCACGATTCGCGGGATCAATCAATTTTGTATATATCAATGATATCGTACTGGGATAATTCCACTTGAGGTAATCAAACACCGCCTGAAGCTTAAGTTCTGCGGTATAGCAGCGCTTGTCCGTTCATACCTGTATGATATATAGCTCAAAACGCCGAAAAAGGACAGCATTTACACTGTCCCCAGTTTTGCTTTTGATATATTGTGTCACAATCCATATGGATACGCACCAACACTAGCATTCTCTGTTGATTCAGTAAAAATAGATTACATATGTATATAGGCGCGCTCGAACGGACGCCAGTCCTCGTATTTACCCGCGGCGAACTAATCGGCAGCGGACCGATCGATAAAGTTTTGGAGGCGTCACGTTCGACGATTTAACGGACTCTCTGCGATACCGAAAAAAGAAACGTCGGCCCTTTACAGGCAGCCGTTTCTTTCTCTATGCACCTTCATACCCGTTTCAGTTCGCTTCGGCCCAACGGTCGTAGGCAGCCTGATACACTTCGAACAGCTTGTCCAGAATAAAGATGTTTGCTGAGCTGCCTCGTTTCCTATCGAGGTATTCACACCAATCGCTGCATCAACGTGTACCACTACCGATTCTGTCTGTCCATAAAAAACATGTATCGACATGCTCGTCGTAGATTAATCGAACCGGTAAGTCCAGAAGTATTCCGTTCCAAAGCGGCCCAGGATTTCTTCCTCGGTTAGCTCCCGGCTTCCCACCAGCTCCGCCGCTTGAAACTGCGAACGGTGCGCCCGGATCGATGTCATTTTTTGTATAATGAACGCGCTCACGTCTACCGTCAGGTCCGCTTTCCCGATCGCTTGCTCGTGATTGTTGGCGAACGCGATACAATGTACTAGCGGCCGTTCATCCGCGGACAATCGACCTATCGTCCGTATGACGGAGGCTCCGGTGGCATCGTGATCGGGATGCACGCTGTACCCGGGATAGAAGGTGATGACTAGCGACGGGCGCAGTTCCTCAAGCAACGCTTCAATCCGGCTGTCGAGGAGTTGCTGGTCTTCGAACTCTATCATTTTATCTTGGAATCCGAGCATCCGTAAGTCTTGGATGCCTATCGCGCGGCAGGACGCTTCCAGCTCCTCCTTGCGGATTGCCGGCAGTGTTACCCGGTTGGCGAACGGCGGGATACCCATGTTGCGGCCCATCTCCCCTAATGTCAGACAGGCATACGTGACTTGAGCACCGCCTGATATGTGCTTGGCCAGCGTTCCGGAGGCGCCGAACGCCTCGTCGTCGGGGTGGGGAAACACGACCAAGATGCGGTGATGTTGTGAATGTTGGTTGTGCATAGCTGCTCACTCCTTCGTTTCCATCAGAACTGTTCTCGGCTCAACTGCAAGGCCACTACCAGCTTTCCTTGGCTGTCGTGCCCGGCCATGATTAGTCGTTCCGTTTCCAACTCTTCCACATGTGTCAGACCCTCGGCATAAATCCAACCAAGCGCCGTTTTCAGCCCCACCCGGTATGGGCCGGTTCCGGATATGGAGCCATTCGTATATCGGATGGCTGCATTGGTGATGAACGCCGACGCTGGGTGCCGGGTACCGTCCAAGTGAGCGGCGTAGGCGCCTGTCGTGAGTTCAAGGTGAATGTATAGGTCTTGATCGGTGAGACCATCGATCCGGAATTGGATGTCTTGTGGATGTATCGGCTGCAAGGTGCTGGCCTCCTTGTTGGTGGTTAGAAAATGTATAGTGTCATTTTAGCATATGTGTGGGAAATAAAAAAAAAAAGAGCAGCCTGCTCCAAGCGTCACTCGTATTACGCTTCTGCCCGTTAGCTTAATGATTCATGTCAGCCTTCACTCATAAAGGCCAACCATCATTGAAATACCAATTGCCACATCATTTATACGATATCTGCGCTATTGGCTGCCGGCTTCCCCGGCCAGCAGCAGCTTCAAATTCTTCTCGATCTCACCGTCAATCGCCTCTCCCCAACCGTCAGGAATTTGCGGTTTGTTAATGAGGTGGAGCATGGTGGATATGTCGGCAAGCTTGGACAGCGCATACCACTCCTCGGGCAAAGGCTCTCTAGCCGTGCGGTTGTAGCCTTCCTGGAAGGCGGCAACGGTGTCAGCACCGATATAACGCTCGACTTGCGTCCTTGTTCTGAAAAATTTGCCGATGTCATAAAAGACAGGCGCCGCGAAACAGTATTCGTAATCGATGAAACAAGGCTCCAATGAAGGCGTGATCATAATATTGGAGAAAATGAAATCGCCATGCGAGAACACATGCTTGTCTGCAATTTTCTCTACCAAAGTGGCGTGATTCGCCAGGAATTGCATCACTTCTCTTTCGTTGAAGCTTGAATGTGGGTCCCAGCAAGGCCATTTAGCAGGGTGTAATATTGGCTCGCGAATGGTTCAAGCTGTTCCGCGATCTGTAAATGCTCGTCTAACAGCGCCATATGCGGATATTCGGTTTGATGCAGCAAGGCAAGCGAGCTGCCGATTCGATGCATGACATAGTCGGGACATCCTTCGTTCCCGGCAATAAAGTCCCCTAGCGTTGAGCCTTCTATAAACACCATGATCAGATAAGAAAAAGGGACAATCTGCTTGCTATCATCGAAGAAGAAAATCTCAGGGGTGCGGATCCTTGCTTTCGCATACTGGTAGGCTGTCGTTTCAGTTCGCATGTGATCGTTGTTATCGGGATAAATCCTTAACACATACTTGTTGCCGCCTTCTGTCCGTACGGCATAATTGCTGGTGCTCATGCCTTTCATCAATGGCAAGATATAGGTAATGCTTGCCTTGGGGTCGAAAGCGGCGAACATCCTTTTGACCGTGTCTTCGTTTACCGCTTGAAATTCGAATAGTCTTGCCGAGTCTTTCACCGCAGGTCGCCTCCTCGTCAGGGGTAGTCGGTTTGCCCCAAGTTGATTGATCTCCGCATTAGAATCACTCACTTAAACGGATTTTGTGATTACAAAACATCCATTCTTGTTCTTGAATCATTGTTATCACAACCGTAGATATCCTCCCAGATTTCAGGTGCAGCTGCGCGAAGCACATCGTCTGCGAAGGACATTCCATGCTGTTCTATATAATTTTCCATCGCATCCAGCGCCTTCTTAGCATTGGTCCAATCTTTATATTTCCCTCTTAATAATTCGATCGTGTAAATGGGAAGTGTGTTAATCATCTTCTTAACAAAAGGCTGGAATCGCTCTTCTGGACCGTTACGATTCTCCCCGAGAACCAAGATTTCGGTTTCAATATTTTCTTTGTTCATTTCATAAATTGATTCTCTGAAATTCATACTGCTGATGTCAATACCACCGTCCTTCCACATTGTGACCATTTTCAAGATTCTTGTTTCGCACCTAGTTTTCATAAAAGTGAGCATGTTATCGTAACCGCAGTCGGAACCGAATACATCACGGCAGACAGCTACATATAAGTTGCCGTGATCGGTAAGCAGCGCCGTCGCCTGTGGTGGCATTTCGGAGTTCGGTACAGGTGTTTCTTCGGCAAGATCAGATTTCAATAATTCGAGCATAGTTTCAAAGGTCGTCATAATTTTGACCATTCCTTTCGTCCGGGATTTTTTTAAAATAGCATAACTAACAAAATCACGAGTTTTCCCTTGATATATTTATATACAAATAGTACCATCTTAGCGCACGTAGTTGGACTAACCTTTTACCATACAAATGCTGGCTCTAACGGCAATATTCATCGTTTGTACTACCGTGAACGCAACCAGTTAGGCGTCCTTTTTTAAAAAAAAGTCGCAACTACGCGACTTTTAAGGGAGTATGTTCTTGTCACTCGACATCATTCCCTGCCCCTCAACATTATAAAAAAATTATTGAGCTATTCTGCTAGTTTGCTTAATAAAACAAGGAACAGCTGTCGCGGCAAACTGCTCCTTGTTTTGTTCAACTATGAATACTATGGATACTTTGGTTATTTCGCTTTCTTTTTTTTCACATGCCACGAGAACTCAACGATTTGAATCAGGTATAGTTGCTTCAGTTTGAAGATCCTTACCGTTCTTCTTTGTATGGATTCAGGGAGCCGTGTTGTCAGCAATAAATTGGGCGCCCGCCCAATCGGCGTGATCATTGCCAATGCCATCGCCAGCATCGGTAACGACTAACTTTAATTGTTTCCTTCCACTAACATCAACATCAACAAACTTGGCCGGAGTGTCTCTTTTCATCGTCCCGCTGTCAAACAATTTCTCACCATCGGCCCATACTTGAAAATCTACGGATCCGACATCGTTCATGTTTTTTTCCTGGTCAAGGCCTACGTAGCATTGAAAACGATCATACCCTCTCCCGGCAATGTCGTATATGATTTCTGAATTAGCATGCGTTCCAATTCCTTTATCATAGGTGACAACGCCCGAATCACTTAACAATTTAATCGGGTTCCCTTCGATACTAGCATCTCGATGAATCGTTCCCCAGCCAGTCGTTGCATAAATCCACGGTAGGTCGCTTAAATACAATTGTGAAGTGATGTCAAAATGAATCTTATACGTTTTCGTCACTGATCCATCTGCCGAGGTGACGGTAATCACGGTGGTACCCGGAAGTTGTTCAGCCGGTGAAATATCTATCTTGACATCGTTATTGGCCGGAATGACTTCCACCGTGGGTACATCCGATATCGTGCCTTCCAAAAATGTCATGTAGTAATCTTTGGTTACGTGATCAAAACTTGAGAGGGATTCCCCGTTGATCTTGATGTCATCTACTAACACCTCTTTCAACAGCTTGGCTCCAGCCCAATCAGCATGAGTCGCACTATTGCCGACGCCACCGTCCGTTACTTCCAACATAAGAACATCGACATCGGAAACATCAACATTGACATGCTGGGAATCCGCGTTATCTTTAATTACACCGCTATCATAGAGCTTTTTCCCGTCTCCCCACACTCTAAAGACAACAGAGGCCCCCTGAGTTTCACCGTCTAGTCCAATATCGGAGATAAACCTTGAAAAGTTTTTACCAATATAAAATGAAACTTTAGAGTAAGCATGGACACCCAATCCTTTTTCATACCCTTTACCGTTCAGAGTGATCATATTGCCATCTCCTTGAACGTTCCCGCCGACACTTGTATCCCTTTCAGCCGGACCCCAGCCGTTTGAAACGTTGCCGAAAAATTGCATGTCGCTGAGAAATGTATCTTCCGTCGGAGGGGCAGACGGGACTTGCACGGAAAATCCTGAGCGTACATGCCCCTGAATTCCCTCACCAGAATCGAACATGGCATCCGCTGTAAGATGACTCCAGCCAGCCCCAGCGTCTTGAGGCACCGTCACCTTCCAACTCACCTTAACGGAATTGTTTTTGCCTTCCGGTGGAATGGTTTTAAATGTGGTGTCCGAATCGGGGATTACTTTCCATCCTTCCGGTACATTTAGATTGAGATCCAGGTTATGGACAGCCACTCTTCCATTATTGGTCATCGTTGTTATGATCGTTTTGGTTTCACCTGGGGCTATTAAAGAAGGACCGTCAAACGATATACTTACAGCGGCAGGCACCTCGTTCGGTGTTCCCGGTGTAACACGGTAGGTGACCGTTGAAAATGGTTCAACATCGGAGACGATTTTGCTGGCATAACTCATTTTTTGGCCAGTCCAATAGTCTTCAGCCAAATAAACCGAAGCATGTTTGAAACCTAATTTTTCCGGTTCAGCACTGATTGTTGACGCAGCAGCAGTCCGGTTGACCAATGTAATCATTTTGCTTCCGTCAGACAACGATTTCACCCAAATTTCTTTGCCGTCATTATTGATAATACGCTTAAATCCGTCAGTTGAAACCTCATTTCCCGTTCCCGGACTGATGCGATACATCATAATCCCGTGAGACGGAACAGAAGCACTGATTTTATCTGTGGTCGTTGCCGTTTCATGTGCCCAGAGGTTCCGAACCGTATAGGTTTTCTTGTCGACAGAGGCTGGTATGCCCAATTGACTAAGACTTATCTCCATATTTGATGCATTATCGTTTGAGTTGAAGAACAACACGGCTTTGTCCCCATTGGCCATCGGTTTCAACAATACTAAATTACCGTCGTTTTGCTGCTTGATGGGGCGTCCCTGTATTCCGATTGGATCCTGATTCACCGCAATCACTTCACGATTGGTGTAAATATCTAAAATTTCTTGGGGGGCATTCAGTAAATCGGTACCCGCGAGCAATGGCGAAGCCATTATGGACCAAAGACCAAATTCGGCACGATATTCTACTAGACTCATGCCCCCGTTACCGATTTCCAACATATCGGCATCATTCCAATAGCCCGGACCGGCATACGGATACAGTTCAACATTCTTAAGGAAAACGACTAACATCCTTAGATACGAATCACTAATATCACCGTTTGTCCGCCACAGATGGCCCACCTGCTTGCCCCATTCCCACGGATCATCGCCTCCCCCAACGCTCATACTGAAAACAATGTCCCGTCCTGTATCCGCAAGCGCATCGCGCATCTTCTCATAGCGTTCCTGTATCGGTCGACCCAGAGGGTCGCCACAATTATCATACTTTAAATAGTCGATTCCCCACTCGGCAAAACTTTGGGCATCTTGCTTTTCATAATTGAGACTCCCCGGGTACCATGCACAAGTCGTGGTACCTGCGCTTGCGTAAATACCAATTTTCAGACCGAGAGAATGAACATAATCGGCGACTTCCTTTATCCCGTTTGGAAACTTTTCCGGATCGGGAATCAAATTGCCGTTTTCATCGCGATGATCAAGCATCCAACAATCATCCATGTTGACGTATTGATAGCCCGCTTCTTTCATCCCGGAATCAACGATCTTTTTTGCCGTTTCCTTCACGAGAGCGGCATTAACGTTGCAATGAAAGGCGTTCCAACCATTCCAGCCCATCGGAGGCGTTTCCGCAAGTCCATTGTCAAGCGCATAGGCTTGCGAATAATTGAACCCTAACAAACCAATGACCAGCGTGAACAAAAACGAAAGCGTTACCAACGACTTTTGAAACCAAGGGTTGTTCATTGAACATATCATCCTTTCTATTATTTAATTCTCGTCCGGATTGCCCAATGCAACAGTCGGTCCGAAAGAAATCATGCCCGTAGAGGCTCCAAGTCAAACCTCCGCATAAAAGTAACTTTTCCGAATAGTAACTTTGCAAAGACTAGGCAATGCTGAACAGTGGATCGTCGGCGAGAACGAAACTACGCAGTTCTGGATGGGTTAACAAGTCGATGAAGTTATATATTAGGTATTTCTTAGTGGATATACTGAACCTTAGTTTATACATTATGAATCTATTGGCTCTGTTAATTCTACCGATTAAAATTCACAATTCGGACAATACGCTGCTCCCAAGAATGAATCTCCAAACGGTAATACAACTTTTTCTTCGCCATTTGGCATATTAAATCTCAATTCCCCCCCCCTCTTTGCCAATTAGCAAGGCACATTCATCGCAAATGTACACACCTTGCGTCGGGGCATGAATAAATTTTCAATAATTCCCTTTATTAGTGTAATCTTCTTCCGAAAAAATTACTTTTGTTTTTGTACAAAGATTATGACAATTGTCCATTTATATTAAATCCACTTTACGGGAGTTGGTCAAAAGATAAAGCTTGTACACTGGTAAGTTTATTCCAAGCGAATAATCCCGCAGGTTAAACCGCATAGTTGGATTTTCTATATATATTGTGAAATTCGAGCTAAGAAAATGTTCGCCGTCGCTTTTTATGGCGGGAAAAAGACGTGGATTCGCCACTAAGTAGTTAAACGCGACTTCAGTACAAAAATTGGACTGATGACGGGTCTTTGTACAGTATCGATGAACTTCTTCTCCGCACTCAGTTCCGGTCTCAGCAACCCACTAGCTCATAACGTTGGTCTTGGTTGGCAAGGATCGCTCTTATGCTGGAGCGGGATTGCTGTAATAGCCACACTCTTATGGATTACACGTATTCGTTTACCGAATCAATTAATGAAGGTAAATAGAACGACAAAATCCAACCTGGAAGTTATCTGGAAGTCTTCAGCGCCATCGATCGGCTGGGAATAGCTGCAAACAACGTTTGGTTTATTGGCGACAATGCTTCAACTGACATTCGTGGAGGATCTGCAGCCGGATGCCGCACGTGCCTCATGCTAACCTGACTCACCACACCTAAGAATCTACCAGACAAGTTAGCGCTTGCCGGAGTCTCTCCGGACCTTAATTGCGAAGATCTACGTTCATTCATTAAGCAGGTTATTCCTGGCATTACGGAAGGCAATTTTGATAGATGGATGAGAAAAAAATAATCGGCAGCCTAAACCTTTTACATGGTCTTAGGCTGCCGATTTTTTAACTTCCTCCTTATGCGATCAAAAGGTATTCGCGTCACCCAAACTTTCAACGCTCGCTGTCTCATCATTTCTATTATCCATATATTCAAGATGCTTAAATCCCCATCCGCACATATCGGTCAGAATCGAACTAAACGTTCTACCGTGATCGGACAATTTATATTCGACTTTTGGCGGAATCTCCTGATATACCCGGCGTAGGATAAGTCCATCCCGTTCCATCTCGCGTAGCTGATTGGTAAGCATCCCTTGCGTGACGTTTGGAAGGAGGCGTCTCAATTCCCCGAACCGTTTGGTGCCCTCATGCAGCAAAATAAACAAAATTAGCGGCTTCCATTTTCCTCCAATCACATGCATAGTAGCCATAATCCCTTGTGTCATATTCGGATCGCGCATTCCCTCACGCATGTTCTCATCTCCCTTAATCGCATGATCTTTATAACTCCCTAGCTGTTACTATATCAAAGTATCCGGACTTCAAACAGTACGCTAATTAATCGTACCTAGTATGGTTAAGCATACTACTCGTCGGAACCAAGCGACGTCCATGGTATGTTTTACAAGACTTAGTACGAATAAAAAGCGTACTTTGCAAAAATGAAATTCTCCACAATAATGAGGATGTAAATCGCGATTCCAAGTAAACCGAGAAAGGAAGATCATCATGAAAATAATGGTTATTATCGCACATCCTAATCTGAATAAATCCCGTGCAAATCAGGCCTTGACGCTTGAGCTGAAAAAACACACGGGCATCTATGCCCGTGATCTCTATCAGGAATACCCGAAATGGGAGATCGATGTGGAGAGGGAACAACGTCTTCTCCTTCAATACGACCGGATTGTGTTTCAATTCCCCTTTTATTGGTACAGCTGCCCGCCTCTTTTAAAAAAGTGGTTCGATGATGTTTTAACGCCTGGCTGGGCTTTCGGACGCGGAGGTGATCATTTGAAAGGCAAACAATTTATGGTCGCAACGACAATAGGCGGTTCGGAAAACGGATACCGTTCGGGGGGATCCAACTGGTTCACGATCAGTGAATTATTAAGACCGATACAAAGCACCCTCACCAGATGCAATGGCACCTATCTTCCCGCTTTCGTTACCTATAATGCGGATGAAGGCACGGATGGATACCTCGCGGATGAGGCTAAGAAATATGCAGAGCATGCTCAAGCCTCCATGCGTGTGCTTGTCCATTGATCGAAAAGAGATACTTACGATTTTCTGACTCCGACAAGACCTTCTGCCAAACCCGATAATGATTTTGAAGTGGTTGCTGGTGCTTCATCGACATCATGAATCAGAAAAAAGCCGCGAACGCGGCTCTTTTCTATTATGCATGTTCCATTTCAAACCACAATTACTTGAATTCCCCGGTACGGGCAGCGGGCGCCTTTTCTAATAATACTCCCACCTCCGCTTAGTCGATGGTGAGCACGATTTTCCCGCGGCCGTGTCTTGTTTCAATGGCCCGGTGCGCATCGTCGGCCCGATCCAGCGAAAAGGTCTGCCTGATATGAATGTGCAGCTTGCCTTTTGTGTGAAGTTCGACCAGCTCTGCAAGCCGTTTTGCCGAGCGCTCGCTGCGGACGACACGAAGGCCGAGCACCTCGATCTGGTCATAGGCGAAAAACGTACATATACGATCCTTGTCCTGCACCAAGTCCACAGCAGCCCGAATCCCCTCGCCTCCAGCCGTGTTGAATGCGACGTCGACGCCTTCCGACGCTAATGCCCGTACCCGCCCGGCCAGACCTTCTGGTATGCTGTTGTCACAAGTCGGCTAAGGGAGTATGTTCTTGTCACTCAATACTATTCCAAGGTTTCCCCTAATGATCTCGCTCCTTGGGCCAAGCCGCTTCCAACTGAATTCCGTTATTATCAATAAAAATGAAATTACGCAGGCTCCCCTGATCATATATATCCGTCATCACGACTTCGTGGGTATTCAATTTCGTGCGGAGAGCCATTCCATCTTGTTCGGATGTGAGAGCAAAAGCAATATGTTGAAGCCCTCCGGGCAAGAACCGATATAGATCTGACGCCTCCGAGCGTGCGGAGGGTAAGCCGATTAGAGTAGCCATGGTTGCCTGCATAAACAAGCTGATCCACTGGATTTATGCGATCCTTACCAAAAAAGAAGCATTTCTATTGAGTTAGGTAAGTATTTCTCGCCATCTCAGGAAATCCGCTAAAGTCATGATCCCAAATGTGCGCTCCGTGATGCATCGCCTCCGGCGCGGCGCAGCAGCAACACACCTATGGCGATCGTAAAGAGGAAGCAAAGCCCTGCAACCAGCGGCAGAACGGACCATTCCATAATCGCGGCGCCGCGCAATGTTTGCCACCCGATCGCGAGCAGGCCGAGGACGTAGGCGATTCCCGTCAGGTGAATCCCTCTGCGGCGAATGTGGAGAGCATTGTCGGAACGTTCCGCAAGCCAAGCAATCAACGGAATCACTTGGAGTGCATGGAACCCGAGGCCGTGCAGCCAAATGATATTGCCTTCCAGGCCGACTGTACGGCCCTGGTTCATCGAGATCCAGATACCGGCTGCGAAGCTCAGCATCACTGCCGCCATCGAGTATCGGATGCCAACGATCAACTGGGGACGAATCTTATAGACGCGCTGCCGAAAAAACTGAACCGCCAAGTAAATGTAAAAGACCACCAGCATTAGCGCGACAAAGGCAAAGAGATTGCCGACCGCACGGTCGAAGGCGGTTCCGTCCATAACGAACCGCGGATTCACGCCGCGCATATTTTGCACCGTCTCCGCCGCATACGAATACAGTGCCAATCCGATGTAAACCCTTCGGAAGAAAGCGCGCGCCTTCTCGCGCAGCCCCGAAAAGGGAAGGATCGCCGCCGTGGAGACGATGAAAATCCCTATCGCCGCATCGAACGAGATCGCCTTCGTCACATCGCCGTACGGAGCGACCTCCCCTCCCCAGATTAGCACCCACACCGCGCATAGCGCGGCCAGCGCGAAACCGAGCAGTCCTGTCAAGACAAGCGCTTGCTCCCCTTGAAAAAAAACAGGCTTCGATTCCGATCCTCCCAACCGTTGATTCCGCATGCCGTTCACATTCCTTTCCCTATAGAGATTTGATACTTATTCTACAGATTGGAAAAGAAAGCCTTAACAGGCGCGGGAATGAACTTGATTTCGTGCGGAGGCACGGTTGGCTTTCATACCGAGGCATGGTTCGGCACCTGGACTTAAGTCGGAACGCGAGACACGGTGCAATTAAAAAAGAGGCCGCACGCGGCGACCTTGACATTGGTTTCCTGTACCGCATCTTCCGCGTCTGCCGCAGAGCCTGTCAACTGATAAGCAGCGTAAACAGCAACGCTCTATATTGATCGTACAGTTCCTCCATTTGCCGTCTCACCTTCTCTGGGCTGTTAGAAATATTGCAATCTTGGTCTCTTTGTTTCTATCGAAGCAAACTGGCTAAATCCTTGCCAGCTTCTTGGCTTTCCACGCAAGCTTACCTGGTATGATGAAATCAAGTCTCCTTTTGCGTGCCCACACCAACCCGCGATTTTCCTCCAGGCCGATGTTGTTGGCATTCATCGCCTTGCGCAGCCGTATATCGAATCCGTTTTTCCCCACTATCCACGGACGTAACCGTAACTTGCACGAATTCGACTCCTTCTGAACAATAATGCGTCCAGGGAACCATAATCTCATCCTCGCCCGCGGCCCGCCGAAACATCATCACTTTGCGCACATGACCGGGCTGCTTGTCGAACAGAACAAACCGAATCCGCCGTCCGTTCGCCATGAAGTTTCCTTTATTGCTTTGAGCACTCCAAGCCCTGTTTAAATAAAAAAGTCCCAACTACGCGACTTTTAAGGAAGTATGTTCTTGTCACTCGACAGTTAATTGAACAAAAAACAGCCGGTTGGAATGAACCACCGGCTGCGGACGACAATCTGCTCGTTTTATAATTTGCACTTTTTGCTAAATATCCAATGATTTGAGTTCTAATCTTACAGGAAAGGTATACCCCATTGACTCTAACAACAACATAGCTTCCTGATCCTGTTCATTAACCAGCGTCTCAACTTCGTTTCGACCATTCTTAATGTGATACTCTAAACCCTTTGTTATGAGAAACTTACCCAGCCCTTTATTACGCCATCGAGGAATTACGAATAATCTTTCAACTGCGCCAGTTTGCCAACACATAACGCTACCAACAAGTTCATCACCTTCAAATGCAGAAATGGTATGTAACTCTGGACCACCCATCATCCATTCCAACATATTTACACTTCTGTATACAACACCTTGATAAAAATGATTTTCTAATTCGGTATATTTGATTCTTTCCTCTTTGGATTCCATCGGATGGAATATGACATTAACTCCAACAGGCGTGCTGACTTCAGGCATGGGTTTTTCTAGTGAACGTTTTGCTATGTAATAAGTTTGATAAGGGATGAAACCCATCTCTTCGTAAAACTCTCTGTCACCATAAAAGTCTTTCCATGCAACCAACTTTGTCTTTTTGTTTGGATTACGTAGCTTTTGACAGGTATTTATGAATGTAGGGTAAAGAGCCTTTCTCACTTCGTTCATACGATTTGAAGCTAATTCATTAGTGGGCATTTCAATTTCGAATACATCATGATCATCAGCTATCCCATGCCGCAAGTATCCCACACAAATTAAATTACCATCCTCGTTAAATACACAACTCATTCTCTGATGATTGAAATCTTTATTGTATTTAAAAAGTATCCATGCTTTGTGGCTTAAATTTTTAACTGTATCCTCTAATTCAGTACAATATGGACGAACTTGTAATGACATCCTAATGACCTCCCTGAAAGGAGTTTTTCCAATCGTAGCAAAAGGAACATTCGTTTCTGAGGCTCAAATGTTTTCGACTTCCTGAATTTTCGCCCCATTTCTTCCGTTGTCCTTCAGTATTCGCTTTCTCCTTCTGGACAAAAGACATGAAAATAGGATCCCACTTGCTCACCGCCACAATCATTTTCTGCCACAAAAAAGGACCTCCTACACTCTCTTTTGTGGATGTCCATATATAATGTGCAACACTATATGAAAATACAGTAGATTAAAAGCTTGGTCAACAAAATTGATATATTAATATTACGTAGTATTTTATACATATGTATGTAGATAAAAGATATTTCTTCATGCCCCTGGGTTTTGTCTCTCTCTCACCGGAATGCGGTTTGCCGCCTGAGAGCCGGTGATTCCCTTGGCCGTCCCGAACTGGGCTGACGTTTTCCGGTGTTTTCGAAAAATGTATACGCAACCGGGCTCCTCGTCAGGGGTAGTCGGTTTGCCCCAAGTTGATTGATCTCCGCATTAGAATCACTCACTTAAACGGATTTTGTGATTACAAAACATCCATTCTTGTTCTTGAATCATTGTTATCACGCCAGTAGATATCCTCCCAGATTTCAGGTGCAGCTGCGCGAAGCACATCGCCTGCGCCGGACATTCCGTGCTGTTCAATATACTCTTCCATCGCATCCAAAGCCTTTTTAGCATTGGTCCAATCCTTATATTTACCTTTCAGCAATTCGAGCGTTACACTGGGATAAAGTGTGCTTATCAACTTCTTGACAAAGGGCTGGAGTGGCACTTCTTCTGGATCGTCACGTTTCCTCCCGAGAACCAAGATTTCGGTCTCAATATTTTCTTTGTTCATTTCATAAATTGATTCTCTGAATTTCATACTGCTGAGGTCAATACCACCGTCCTTCCACATTGTGACCATTTTCAAGATCCTTGTTTCGCCCCTAGTTTTCATATAAGTGAGCATGTTATTGTAACCGCAGTCGGAACCGAATACGTCATGACAGACAGCTACATATACGTTGCCGTGATCGGTAAGCAACGCCGTCGCCTGTGGTGGCATTTTGGAGTTCGGTGCAGGTGTTTCTTCGGCAAGATTAGACTTCAATAATTCGAGCATAGTTTCAAAGGTCTTCATAATTTTGACCATTCCTTTCGTTCGGGATTTTTAACAGTATTTGCATTACCCTTAACCAAGTACAGCTTTATTTATAATAACTGTCGTTACTTCAACGAACTGGAGCGAGTCGCGGCGGCCCTGCTCCCATAATAAATGTGCCCCGTTAGGATTTCTATGCAACCCATGGAAATCCCTTTTTTAGTTAAATTATCCTGCTCGTTAGCGTGGAATAGCAGCCGACCATCTAGTCCATGTTTTACCATGCGTATTCACAATGAGGATCATATATTAAGCGCTATTTAAGAACTTTGATGGAACTATCCTGTCTGTTAGTTCAACGCGGTTAACCTCACTGAATTTATTTTTCCTTTGCACTGATCTCCATTTATTGGAACTTTCAAGCTAAGTGCTTCGGCTCCTTGCAGTTCAAAGTGATTTGTCGGGAATGAGTCAAGTTCTTGTCAATTTCGGAAATGGGATCAAGTTCTTGTCATTGGATTTTGACAAGAACCTGATCCCATAAACTACAAAAGCCGCGATATGCGCGGCTGTTAATGAGATAATGTTCTTGTCACCCGACAAGATTCTACTTTAGTGGATCGCTTTTTTCGAGGATTCTGTCTAGATCATGCGATGCTTCTATAATGGCTGGCTCCAAATTACTCAGCCATTCGGAATACTCTAGGAGTGTTGCCATGGATGGATCCTTCCTTAGCTTCTTGCATCTCTGCAAATTCGCTTTCCATCCGCCACTAAGATGTAAAAGCCCCCAATCTGCTGCTTGGCTTTTAGACAGAATGATACCTTCCTGCCACCATGCTATGAATTTGGAAGCTAACAGGAGCCAATCCACAGAATGTAGGCTATTTCCCTTGCCATACTTCCGCATGCATGTAGCGTATTCCTTAAGAAAGCTAATGAACTCTTCCCTCGAGTACGATGGAATATTGTCCTGATGAGGCTCACCATACAACAATATACTCTGCTCCCTTATCGTGTATAGGGTGAACAGATCCAATTGATTCTCCGTCCAGACAGATTCGCTCTTTGTTCCCCACCACAAGCCACGGCCCTTTCCCCCACTCAGCATATTTATCGTAAGAAAGGCACCCTCAAGCATATCGGTGTATAGGTTGGAGATCTGTCTATCGACAGTTCTTATAGGAGGTGATGTTCTATAATCAACTCTTTGTTTATTTAAGAGCTCAATCTCATTTTGGCTAAGATCCTCCCCAATTACGACGAGAAAATCCAAATCCCCGTATCCTGGAGATAAATCATTCTGGAGGGCCGAACCGTAAAGGTAAATGCTTCGCAACTTTCTATTAAGAATGGCTCGGATATCTTTGACAAATAGGGTCAAGGTTCGGTAAAGGGTTTCGTTTTCAAATGATGGGATCAACATTAAGATCGCTCCATTATCTATCTCTATTATGAGTTTTTTGCTATTAATATAGTACCACATATTGGAACTCTACTGTCCGTTAGTTGAGCGAGGGTGGCAGATCTAAGCGATCGGCACGTCTTCAGCTCCCAGATAGTCGAGTTCTTTCTCGATTACCGCCGGAATGCCCGTCACGTCCACAACGACATCAAAACCTCCCGGATAATCTTCTTTGCGAAGCTCTCCGCGTTGTTAAGTACGCTTCCCGATCCAGGTCAAGACCGCCCTTGAACTTTTCTCGCCAATCCGACAGATCCGCGGGCCATCTCGCGATGCAAGAGCCCCAAAAAGCCCCTATTCTACGATTAGAATGGGGCTTACGAGCCTTCGATCGGATAGGCATTCGGTTCTCGTCGAAAAGCCGGGCTGCTCCCACTCCACCACGTTGGCCGAATAATTACTGATTCATTTTCTTGCTCATTGCATATTTCTTGCCCCACTCTCCCATACTTTCGAGAATTGGAATGAATTGTTTACCTGCTTCGGTCAACGAATACTCCACCTTTGGAGGCACTTCCTGATATACCTCCCGATGGATCATCTGATCATTTTCTAACTCCCTCAGTTGACTGGTAAGTATTCCTTTTGAGATACCTGGCACTAATCTTTGGAGTTCACCAAACCGTCTAGTCTGTCTTAAATGCCATAAAATAATGATTTTCCATTTTCCCGCTATGACATTCTGTGTTTCTGTTACCGGACATACCTCGATTTGTTCTTCCGGAGTTTTTCCTTTAAACGAAGTCCGTGCCATAAGAAATCCCTCACTTGTTCAATGGTTTTATTTTTGTGACTATGTTATAAAATTGTGCCTACTTTCAAAATCTGAACTAAGGACATAATATAGGACTATGCTCGAGCACACAACTTTGCATTATAAATGGAGGAATAAATAATCATGAAAATCGGAATCATTGGCGCGAACGGTAAAGTCGGACGTTTGATCATGAAAGAAGCTTTGGACCGGGGAAATGAAGTCACGGCTATTGTAAGAAATGTTTCAAATATCACCGACTCTAATGTTAAAGCTCTCGAAAGAGACATTTTTAAACTTACTTCATCCGAACTAAAAAATTTCGACGTTGTTGTTAATACTTTTAAAGCGCCCGATGGAGAAGAACATTTGTATGTCGAATCAGGTAGAGCACTTGTTGAGGCACTCTCGGATGCTCGGAATACCAAATTGATCGTCGTTGGAGGCGCTGGAAGCCTATTTGTTGATGATCAATATACAACGAAACTGATGGATACACCAGATTTTCCGGACATTTATTACCCTACCGCATTGAATGCAGGCAAACAGCTTGAGGAGTTGCAAAAAAACGATTCAATTACTTGGACGTATATCAGTCCTGCCGCCTATTTCGATCCGGACGGAAATCGAACGGGCACTTACAAGCTTGGAAAAGACCATGTCACCTTGAACAACCAAGGTCAAAGCTACGTGAGCTATGCCGACTATGCAATTGCAGTAATTGACGAGATTGAAAATCCGCAACATATAAATCAAAGATTTACGATTGTGGGTGAGTCGGAATAAATGATCTTTAGTAATGAAAAGAATAACATGAAGGTGGAAATTTGGGCGGATTTCGCTTGTCCATTTTGTTATATTGGCAAACGTCGCTTTGAACAAGCGCTCTCGAGACTCCCTTTTCGGGATCACGTTCAGGTTGTTTACCGCAGTTTCGAATTGGATCCGCATGCGCCAAAGCAAGTTCCGTATGACGTGTATGATATGCTTTCGAAAAAATTTGGTATGAGCCGCCAGCAAGCCATTACAGGTAACGAAAATCTGAAAAGCCAAGCAGCTGCGGTAGGGCTCGAATTTCATTTCGAAGGCTTAGTGCTGACCAACACATTCGATGCGCACCGTTTGCGCCATTATGCCAAACAACATGGGAAAGACCTGGTGATTTCTGAGTTGTTATACCGCGCTTACTTTAATGAAAATAAAAATGTAAGTGACTATGATACGCTAGCGGATTTAGCCACAGAGGCAGGCTTGAACCGTGAAGATACCCTCACGATGCTATTCGGAACTCAGTTTTCAGAGCTAGTGCGTAAAGAAGAAGCAGATAGTCGGATTCTTGGTATAACTGGCGTTCCGTTCTACTACATTGATCGCAAGTTTGCCTTATCGGGTGCTCAATCCGAAGAAATGTTCTTGAGCGCTCTACAAGAGGCTTGGAACGAACAGAATCGCGATGATGTGAGTTCTTCTAGCGAAAATTGCGTTGACGGAACATGCTATATAAAGTGAGACGAAAATCATTGAATTTTTTGGATGGATCCAGCGGTTACGTATGGATCCTTCTGCTGTTTTATTGAATTATCGTTTTACAAGCACAAGTACCACCGTTATTTTACTTTGGACCCATTTTTGCTTGAGCAAATCGGCAAGCAGCATTCCCCAGAAAAAAGCGACAAAATAGGGAGGGAAAACAAAAAGATCGACTGTGATTTCTGTCATAATCGTTCTTTTTGTTTCGCTTTATTCGACTAAGCAACGCATGATCTCAGTCCTAGTCGGTGTCTCCGTACTCCAAATGGGGAAATGATCGGTCAAATAGCTGAGCAAGTGCGTCTGGGTGTTCTCCGCATCCTGTCCGGCACATGCCAAATAACTGGCATGAAATTCCTCAAACGTTTCTTCCGAATCTCCGCTTTCGATTGTCTGCGGCAAGTATGGATTGTTTTGATGGCCATATGCACCGTAGATCGCGATAATCATTGCGTCCGCGATGCAAAACCAAACGGTCAGCTTATCGTCGTCAACTTCAGATTGTAATAAAGTGATAATCCCTGTATATTCCATGTTCTCCAAATCGGAGTAAAGATCGAAAGCCTCGATTCTTTTGTGCTCCAGCCATTCCCAACAGCGAGATAAAGCAGTCCTTGCCGCGGCGTAGTGAGGGGACTTTGACAATTGAGGAATGACAATCTCGGTTAAGCCTAGAAAATAAGCGACTTTTGCATCTTTGCTCATGTATTTAAATTGATCCACGCATCCACACATCCTATTCCACTAAGATACCGTCCTTGGTTAAATATCTTCCGTTTCTCATGACGAAACTGGATCTTCCTACAATTTTTTGTCCTTCCTTCGTTTCGGACGTAACGACAAGCGTAAGATTGGGATATTTATCGCTGAATTGCTTGAAGATGCCGGGTGCGACCTCAAGGTTATCGATCCCTTGGATACAAATCGGGCATACGCCGCTCACATTGGTTTGATGTAAGTACAAGGTTCCTGTAATCTCTTCGGGAGATTTGCCCAATTCCTTTGCCTTCATCGCAAAATCATTGAGAACCCCCTCTTCTGCATGTCTAGTAGCCGAAGGAAGCTTCCCCGGAGATTTGATGGGCCTGTCGGGCATGATAGCATCAACATCCGGCAGATTTGCCACTTGCCGGACTCTCGGACTACCCCCTTCGAATGTCATATGTTCCATACCCGGTACCGTGGTTCTGCCGACCGCTATCGTATTCAGGTCTTGAGAAACGTTCCATCTTTTCCGTAATAGATCCAAGTCTGTTCTCCCTATATTAACTCGATTTCCATATAACGTTAAGACCGTCCAATTATCTTCCAAACCGTTACCCAGCAGAAGATCTCGCGGCAGACCTTCGATCATCGCGTTTGAATCTATTAACGCATACGGATTGGATGATAACAGTTCGAACGCTTCGTCGGAAATTCGCGGTGGAACGATTCTGTCGAGAGGAGTTTCTTTGGCAAGGAAAGACCAGTTGTCTGCCACTGAATTGTCCAATAGGAAATCCAACGGCATTCCATCGTAAATTACTTGATCACCTGGTCCTACTACAGTGACCTCGGGCCTGCTCGTATTCAGCTTGCTCAGCCGAATCTCTTGTTCCCCTGCTAGAGCGGTTGCTGATTCAACGAGCGGAAGCTCGGCGCTCGGGGTAATAGAACTGACTCGATTGATTTTAACGGCGGTCAAGTTTCGTTTGAATGCTTTCGTCGAGCTTTGAATGCCTTTGCTAACCGCGGGGCCTAAGCTCATTCCCAGATCGATCGAATTCATGACAATTGAGAAGGCGATCAACACCATCTCCGTATCGTTCGCTTCGATCCGCTGAGGATCAACTACGTTATTGGCACCGCGTGCAAG
This sequence comes from Paenibacillus spongiae, assembly GCF_024734895.1. Classification (NCBI taxonomy): domain Bacteria; kingdom Bacillati; phylum Bacillota; class Bacilli; order Caryophanales; family Paenibacillaceae; genus Paenibacillus; species Paenibacillus spongiae. Next base: position 3,987,492 of record NZ_CP091430.1, on the reverse strand, counting down.
CATGAGATACTGAATTCGATCCAATTGTTGCATGCCCGAATATATGCCATATGCGGATGAGGCTATTCCCAGGGCGATGGCGACAGGGGCAGTCGGCGGAAACATGGCAAGCAGCAGCGTAGCGACCGAAACTCCGCTTATGAGTACCGTTTCCGCGAGTTGCTTGCTCTCTGCTTGTTGCAGTTGTTCTTCGATCAAGGCGGAGATTACAGGATCCACTATAGGAAGAACATCCCGTATGACCGGGTTCAGTGACAAGAACAACTGGTCGTCCGACACCGCGGCTTGATCCAGTCTATCGATGAATTCCTGGTAACACGTGATACGCTGTTTGAAAGCCGACATGATCGACGGCTTCAATTCCGATAATGGAAGGTTTCCTCCGACTATCGTTGGTGGAAGTACTTGATATCCTTCAGGTCCAAGCTCGCGAAGATAAGGCTGGATGGCGGCTACGGATGCTGCCGCATTTGCAGTAGCCGGATGTTCTGCCGGATTCATCGTTTGCGGTAACGTGTCGAAGTTAGCAAACGAAGGTTTTGTCGTCAGGGTATTCGAAGTGCCTTCCGCGTGTTGGGCCAGTTTATCTGTTGGCAGAAACGGGGTTTGCCCGAGCAGCGGCCCGTTCATGCCTCCGCTGTCTAAAGCTTGCGCCTGCACTGTATAGTGACAACCCGTACATGCTCGGTATCGGCCTTGCATCTGCTGGTATAGTACGAAACGAGAATAAGAACCCTTCGTATTGAAAATTCGTTCCGTGATTTGTGCGGAATCGAAGTCTTTATGACTATCGGCAATGAGTTTGCGGGCTTCTTCCCCGATCACTTGTCCCTCAAGTTGATCCGGCGTCAACGAATCGATGAAATCACTCCATTGCGTCAAACTAATGATATTTTGGGCCATGCGAACGACGGTTACATTATAAACAAGACGACGAAACGAGTCCAATCGAGTGTTAAGTCCGTCGAACCACTCCTGCAGAATGGGCAAGATGGCTTCCATCTGATGATTCCGGTTAGTCTTCCGTACGATTTCTTCTGGCGAATCCGGCGTACCGTGTATTTCGCCTGGAAACTGCTGTGCTTGTGCGGCCATATTCGTTTGTGCCGCCAATTCATTTCGTTCCTTAACGATTGTGCTTTCAAATTCTTGTAAAAAGATGCGTGTTTCTTTCATTCCATAGGCTAGTGCGTATTGATCCATTTTGGTGAAAATATCGGTTCGGTCAGTGGAAAGCGTCACACCTTTGATTTCAACACGGCTATCCGAAAATAAGTTGGCGGAAGGCGGTTCTCCTGCATCGCTTATTCCACCGTCAGCTTCTTCCCTTTGAACCCTCTGCATGCCGCTCAGCGACTGTTGAACGACATGCGTCAGTTCATGAGCGATCAGCCGGTCGCCGTAAGGCGTTCCCGGCTGATATTCCCCAGCGGCGAACGAGATGTCATGGCCGAACGTGAACGCCTTTGCTCGAAGCGATCTAGCTGTATCTGCCGCTTGAGCATCGGTGTGCACCCGTACGTTCCCGAATCCCCAGCCCATTCGGTTCTCGAAGAATGTCCTAGAGTTGTTCGAGAGCGGTGTGCCGCGGCTGTGTAAGGATCGGACTTTACCTTCCGCAATCGGCGAAAGCACAGACGACGACGAGCCATATAGGCCGCCAATCGACTGTGCTTGATTTCGCATGACCTGATCGGCGACCCGATCCGCTTCTAGTTCGTAGAGATCGCCTGGTTGATTCATCTCGAGCTTGGTTTGAACCCAGAATGGCGCTTTCTCACGCTTCGTTTCTCTCGGCTGCGTCGATGGACTGGACTTGGGATGCGGATCCAAACCTTTCCTCATATGAGACAACTCCTTCTCCAACAACGTCTACCGCTCGAACGCTTGCCCATCAATGTAAATGCTGATTCATAATCTCCTCGTGCACAATCATGCTGTCCGAGCACAGTTCCTGAGCGGAAGAACCGGTCAATCCCCTTCATGTGTCCTGTACCGTATTGTCCTCCCCATCCAGCGGGATTCACTTGAGGTGATTGACCCATAACGCAGCAATTAGACGGCAGTCCAGGAATCGTTGTCATTATGTTTCACCAGACCTGCATCTTCAAGCTTGGAAAGCAAGTCTTTGATCGCATCCGCCTTCACCTTATTGCGCAGCACAGGATCAATGCTGAGTTGATCGATAGTGCGGCCGCTGTACAGGATCAATCGGCTGAGCACGTAATCTTTGTACCAAAACAAATCTGGATCAGGACTCGCATCCTCATCTTTATTGTGCTCCGTTGGAGGGATGATCCAATAACGGACCGTATAATCCTTTTCTTTATCGTCAGTATTAGAACGCGCATCTTGGAACAGAATCTGAAAAGTGAAATCGTTCAGATTGTAGATAGCGGACAAATGAATCCCTTCATCTGCAAGATGGCCCATGATGCCGACCTTTGTCTTATCCGCGGCGAGTTCAAGTGCGAGATTGATCGCACAAGGCTCCTGGATCGGCAGCTTGATCTCTGGAGAAAGGCGAAACTCGCCGATTTTCATTTTGTTGAACGACACACGCCCGGTCACGACAGGCGGTTCATTATCGGGGATCGGAATGACAACGCCCCCCGTGTCCGTAATTTTCACGACGGCGACTTGATTGTGGTTTCCCACCTTGACGCCGTTGCCAACGAATTGTATGGCGCTTGCAGGGAAAGACGCGCCGAGCTCATCGATGACGGTCACCTTTTGCGGATCGGCGAGCACGCCAGACAGATTGGTCACATTAATCGGATCCGATTCGCCGGCTTGATGACTGAGACCGTGCGGAAGCAGCTTGCCCGCAAGGTCGTCACCTGCTCCGATCAACTCTGCCAAGAGCGGATTGCTATAGACATAGGAGCGAACATGGTCCGACACCGCCATAATCGTACGGTTGTCGCCTAGCTGCAGCTGCGCAAGATACACGACGGACCACTTCGGTGCAATCCAGCCACCTTCTTCTTGACTGTCGAAGTAGTGGCATACGATTTGCTCGTAAACGGTGTCTTCCTCGATCACCTTCACCTCGCTGCCAAGCGAATCGCGTGCATTGCCCGCTGCGCCGACTCCAGACGTGACGATTGTTTTGCCGCCGATCGTGAATACGCCCAAATCGCTTCCGGCTCTCACCACATAGGATCGATCGATAACCGTTCCGGATGGAAGGTCGCTCAGCGTAAACGTCATGGGGTCTTGGAACAAGTAAACAAAGGAATCGGGCAGTTCTTCCAGCACGTCCACCACGATGCTCTCGCCTGCGGGGATCGCATTCGTGACGATCAGGCGCAGCACAACCTCAAAAGCGTCCCCTGCCTGCACCCATTTCGGAACGATCCGCACGAGCTCCCACTTATCCATATGAAGCAGCGTCGCCGTTTCATGACGAGTCTCGTGTCCGACGACAAGCGGCTCAGGAGGCGGGATGTTCGTGAGAGCCAGCTTATACCCTTCCGCGATTCGGTTCGGCTCGCACTCTTCTTTGCATGAAGGTGCGTTCGTAAGTGCGGGCATCGGCTCACGCGGACATTCTTCGTATTCCATGACCAAATAGAACGCGCTCGAATCGGCTGCCTCTGGAGGAAATACATTCAGATCGCGGATATCCGTCTGAACGGCTTTCGCGGCAACGACTTCACGGCCGATCTCATCGAGCGCAACGCCGGATCCCAGCTCGATCACGTGATCGTCGATGTCACTAACCTTTAAGCCCCATACGATGCCGTATCCATGAATCAGTCGGTTCAATAGATACCGCTTTTGGTTGAAATACGCTTGCTCTTCTTTGAAATCCCGGCTTGTCAGCAATTTCCCGTAGAAGTAGTTATTGCGCTCGAACAGATGCGGCTCCGTAACAGACATCATCGTTCCTCCTTGTTCGCGTTATTAAGTTAGCAGCTTGCTGTCTACTTCTCCTGAATCTTGGCTCTTAGGAATGGCCCACCAACGAATCGTGCTGATCTCGCTTCGCGTGGCTCGATTATCCGTCATGCGGAAACGGAGCAACTTTTCTTCTCGAAAATAGCTCGCGATAATCTCCACCTCATGGCGATCCGAGAAAATCATCTCGCTCCCATTGACTAGTGCATAGTAGATCAACGGGTCTTCCAAGTCGAGAGCGATCGCATCGGATACGAATACCGCACCGCGGAAGCTGTCTTTGAATACGACAGTTCCGGTAAACACTTGCATCTCGTTTGCCGCGCTAACCTGCACAAAGTTGTTGCCGAGCTTCTGCACCGCCAGGCCGCCTGCGAATGTGAAGCCCGACGCCACGGCTTTGCTTCTCCCTTTATTGTACGACACGTTAATCTTCTGCCCTTCGGCCAGCACGCCGCCAAGTCCGTCGACATCAATCTCGTCGTTTCCTCCGGCTTGATGGGTCAAAGCATGCAGGGGCAGCTTGCCGAAATGTTCCTCATCGCAGCCCAATCGCTTGCTCAAGTAGGGGTTGCCGTACACATAAGTACGGTCTGCTTCGTCGATCTGCGTGATGATGTCCTTCGCATTCACCGACAAAGTCGCAAGCAAGATGGAGCTCTTCTCGTCGCTGGCTGCAAGCTGACTACAGTAGCTCTCGATCCGCAGCTGCTCATACCGATTCGGCGCAAGGACCTTCATGGAACTTTCCGCAAGCTCCGCCTTGTTCTGGCCGTTCACCGTCAACGTACCGTCGATGGTAAGTGAATCAAGCTCCTCCAAAGCTCGCAGCGTATATGTCTTCTCGATCTGTTTCCCTTGGGCGTCGCCGTTATCAAGTACGAATTCCAACTTGTCGGTATGGATGAGGGAAAGCGGGGACGGGACGTTCTCTACGATCGCGTATTGCGGGCTTCCGTCGACCAATCGTTTCGTCGTAAGCTTCAGCACGGCATCGAATACGTCACCCGGCCGTACTGCTTTCGGAGCCGTTCTCTCGATCATGACATACGCGTCTTCGTAAATAACCTGCGTCGAGCAAAAATCGGCACCGGGGTCGGGGGCCGTCGTCGAGATGGATAACGTGAAGCCTTCCACAATTTTGTTCGCTTCGCACGCATCGCAGCAGCAAGAGGCGGCATGCGACTTCGTCCGAATTCGTTCCCGCGAGCATTCGTCATAAGTAAGGAGCAAGTAAAGAGATTGGTTCGCGCCGGACTCCGCCGGGTAACCGCTCAGTTCCCGGATATCCGTCAGCTCCTTGTAATCGCGGCTCACGACGATTTCTTTACCGCAGCCGTCGATTGCCACGCCTGCCCGGATCAGCAAGCCTCGGTTGTCGGGGCTTGCCGTCAGCGGCTCGACCTGCAAGCCGTACACGATGCCAGATCCGTGGATGAGCCGATTGAGCAAGTGTCGTTTCTCGTTCAGATAGCTCTGTTCGGTCTGGAAATCGCGAACCGTCAAGAGCTTGCCGGTGTAATACCGGTTTCTTTCGAAGGCGTGCAGATGAAAGTTGGCCATGCGTCCGGTACCTCCTTGTCCCAATTAGGCGAGTGCCGTATAGGCGGGTATTAACGTGGAGCTTCCGACTTGTCCGTATGGAGTCGGATTTTGCAGCACCGTATCGCGAGGGATGGCGCCGGTGCCGAGTCTGGCTTCTGGCTTTGTCAGCACGGTATTGATCCCCACATAGGTGTGCATATCGAGGTAGATGTAAGGCTGAAGCCATGTGATGCCTCCGCTAGTATGAGCCGGCTTCTCGGTGTCTACGATCTTTTGAACAGTCCGATATTCGCTCTCGGAATTCACTTGCTTCGGTTTTAATAGCACGCAGAAGCTATAGGGGTCTGTCCCGAACAATCTCTCGAGCAGCGCGATATTATCGGGATCCTCTGCGAATTGAAGCTGAAACGTCTCTACGATCAAAGGGATATCTCCTGTGAAAAGCCGAATCCACTCCTCCAGACCCTCCCGGGTGCCTCGCATGCCATACAGTCGCGGGATAGCGTGTATGAGCCTTCGCAGCTTGTCCTCCGGCCAATTCTCGTCGTATGCAATCGCGAGCCATGAGCCCAGCCAGCGCAGAAAATCTCCGTTGACGCTGTTGGCGTCGAACCAACGCGCGATGGTATCGATTTGCCTTTCGGAGGAAGTCATGAAGGCTTCGAAAATCGATAGATATCGCTCGAGGAAATCCCGGCTGTTCTCGTCTTCTTGGTACACGGCAGGCAAATATCGCAAATAGGATTTGCGAGGAAATACCGCCTGGACGCTCCTTATGCACGGAGATTCCGTTTCGCTGCCGATCAACGTCAGTCTGATCCACAGATATTGATGCTGCTGGTGCAAAATCAGCATCCGCTTCGGGTTGATCTGCGGCGCCGACCAGTCTGTTCTCGCAGATACATTGATTGCGGGATCGTTATCCGTGATATAGGACACTTTGAGCTGAGCATTGATTGGGATATCAGCGTCAATGACGAGCTTGTGCCATAACGAGATCGATTCGGTCTTGTCGAACGCTTGCGAATAATAGCTTCCGACGGCAAGCGGACTTCCCGGCAGTTTATTCAGCACCTGCGACTGAAGCAGGACGGTGATTCGCACAGCTTCTTGATCTGCGATGTAAAGTCTCCGGCTTTCATCGGCTGCGATTTCATCAGCCGGACCGGAATAAGCGGACAGCACATCCAGGTGCTCCCCTTCTGCCGAATACTTGTGCAAGTACTGTCCCTCATCGCTGACGGGATCGTTCGAGCTCTCGCCGATGTAGAGATCCCCGTCTCGATCCATCGCCATTGCGGAAGGTGATGCTAATGTGACTTCGAACGAAGATACGAATACGCATTGTGCGAATACGTATACTTTTTTCTCATGAGGCTCCAGCACCAACAGCGTACCATTCGCGGAAACCGTAATCGCACTCGGTTGTTTGCCGCTTAACTCGGCGATGCCGATCGGGGTCAAGAATCGTCCATGTCGATCGAATTGATAGACGAAGCCCTGTGTAATGTCCAACGCATAGATCTGTCCGCTGGCATCCACGGTTAGTCGTTCGGGATGAAACGGGAGTCCGCCGACCGTGACGTACGGTTTGCCTTCGGAATCCTCCATCTCCCCTGCACGCCAGGTCAGCTGGCCGTTTAATTCGGCAAAGTGCATCAGCCGATGCGGTCCGTCCCGATCCGCCACAATAATTCCGCCGTGCGCATAGGCAATGGCGATTGGATTCAAGCTGTAACCTTGCAAATCTACAAATCGTTCATAGCGTCTTTCTATCGAGTCGAATCGATAGACGAGTTTCGCAGCTGCATCCAGCAAATAGAGCGTTCGGCAATGGCCTGCAGCCAAACCGGTTAGCGTGATGCCTTTCGGCAATTGATTGGCTTCAATCGTGTCATCCGGTATATATTGTCGGATCGTTCGAATCGCGAGTTGATCATTGCCGCCGGTATCGACGTTAACACGAATGCCTTCTTCCCAAGCCGATCGATGATTCAGGGGCAAGGTCCAATACTCATTTTGTTCGTTGTTCGCCATGGCAACCTCCACGCGGTTTGCAGTCCTCATCTGCATTTACCGTTTCGATCTGGTGGGCTTCGGAAAAGACCAAGCTGTGCGGCGGTATGATGACGCTGCCTTCCGCATTGTGCTTGATCCCTTTACCTGATGCGGACACGCTGACGCGGTGCACGCAATCAACGCCGGGGGTGCGCTTGATCACATCATACAGCTCGGACACGTAAATCGGACGACCGAAAGGCCAACCCGTACCGGCGTTGCCGCCGGTCAAAGGATGCAAATAGCGGAGCAACGCTTCGATCGTTTTTTGTTGGGCAGTATCCGGGTGATAGCCGGATTGCACGCTGATCTGCGCCTCTACGGAGGCGCGGACGTAATCCGGCGACACGATGCGCAGCTTCGTCGTGAGAAGGCGCAGCGGCTGAAGATGACGGCAAACGGTATGCAAAAAGCCGCTGCTCGGTACGGGATTCGCAAATTCGCTGTAAGGGACGACAACGATCATAATGACGCCGGGAGTCGCTTTTCCATTCCGGTCTTGAAGCGGAATTGATTTGGCCCGGGCCACTCGCAAGCCCGGAGTGCGCAGGGCGAATGTCTCGTAGTCTTCGGACGTGGCAGCGCTATGCTCCTTTTGCAACGACTGGCGAGCACGGACTTGGACAGCCTCGATCGTCTCGTGTGACGTGCCTCCAGACGCAGGCTGCTCATTGCGAAGTTCAAGCGTTCGGAGCTCCGATGTGGGATTTAACCATTGCGTAATCGTACCGGCGCCAACGTTCCCTTTCACTCCTAAGGTAGATTGATAGATGGATGCGCGAATCGTGATGTCGCCTTTCGTTTGCGCCGCCTGCGGGATCGCTCCGTTCACTCCGTCTCCGAACAGTATGCGTCCGGAATCGGATTGAAGCACATAATGCTTGTCCGTCGGCCTCGATGCATCCAAGGAATCGACTTGCCGCCAATCGGTCCACTCGAAATCGGTGCCAGACTGTTCCAGCATTTGAAGCTTGAGCGACTTCGGCACAACCGGGAATGAAGCGAGCTTGAAATATTGACCCGGAAAGCCATTCGAGCTCCCCACATTCTCATCGTGAAAAGAGGTTCGCTGGATAACCGGCACCGTGTTTAATAGGATGCGCTCTACCTTCGGAGGAAGCTCATAGCCCGCCTTCATCACCCTCGCGCGAATCCAATACAAGTTCTCTTTCAACCGCCCGATCGTACGCTGCATCGGGTCATTCGGTGCGGTGAAGATGACGCGGCCGCTGAACGAGAGGTTTAACGTTTCGTCTGTTGCGATATTTAGCGGCGCCCAAGTGCCGCCGCTTGCGGATGAATAATATTCCCACGCGATCTCGGCCGAAGGACTTACCCATACACAGCGGTCTTCTCCGTCGACCGGATTTTGAACCACAGGGTACCGATCGTACAGTTCGAATGTGATCGGGATGGTCTCATCTTTCGGAAACGCGTGATTGAAACCCAGATACAGCATGCTGCCGACATCCGCCTTCGAACCGAAGGATGCGAAATGTAAGCCCGTACGGGAATTCGCATCCGAATAATCCGCGATTCCTGAAGGCTGAAAGCTGATGATGGAACGCAGCTGCGCCGCGGTTGCCAGAAGCGGCTCCACCGTCTCGAATATGACGTCTCCTTCGTGTGTCGTCAGCTGGGTATGGGCAGGGACGAGTACGGGGGCGTCGTTTCCGGCGCGATGCGTGAACGTGACGGCGGCATTGGCAGCTTGCGCAGCACGAGGTTTCTGACCTAAGAGCTGCAGGTATTTGATCTCGTTCTCGCTTCGAATTTGGTCTAGATAATAGTGTTGCAATTCCGTCAGCCAAGAGAACAGCTCGAGGAACGTGATGCCGGGGTCATGAACGTTGTGGTCCGTCCAATCCGGCGCATATCTCGAAATCCGCTTTAACGCGTCCTCTACGATTTGCTCGTACGTTTGATCGTCCAAATTCGGCATGGGCAGCACGATCTCGCCTCCTTCCCTTTCGTTCTAAGACAGTACCGGTACGCCTGATACGACGAGCTTGTGTTCTCCGCTGTAGAGGAGCAGATACGGTACGGATCGAATATCCGCCGGGGAATTCGACGTCACTTGCAGCGACTTGCCGCTCGCCGGATCCAGAATCGTCATGACCAGCTCTTCCACGTGATCGACGTTCCGATCGGCCTCGAGAAGCGAATAAAATTCGCTCAAGCAAGGCAGGTTGCCGAAGTCCCATCCTCTGCCGTCCTTCCCTCCGGTTAACGGATGAAGATAAGCGGTCAGCTTGCGGTAAGCTTCGGTTTCCACGGTCGGCATCGCATCGAACGTGCTGGCAATGAGGCGAGCCGATATCGACACTTCTGCGTACACGGGGCCGAACACTTTAATATGGCGCGGAGCGGCGGCGATGTTCGCGGCACGGCTTCTGAGGGATTCCTCGACTTGCTGCCTAAGCTGATGCGACGGAACCGGCTTCGTCTCGCTGCTGCGGGGCACGATGAGGACGGTTACCCATCCCGTCTCCCGTTCGCCCTTGTCATTGAAGTTCGGCAGACATTTCGCCTTGGCGATGCCTCGGGACGCTTGAAGCGTCAGTTGTTCATAGTCTGCTGCGGTAACGGCCCGGTTGCGGGTTCGGATCATGAGCGGTCCGCGTTCCAGTGCGCGAGCGAGCGGTTCCGTGTCATAGCCGCACTCGAATGCATAAGGATTGTTCGGACTGTTGACGTATGCGATCGAAGTACGCATGCTTTTCAGTTCGCCGGAGGCGATGTTTCCCGCGCTGCCTCCACCCGCTTGATAGTCGGAGGATAGATTGTCTCTGCCGATCGGTGGGATCTTGCCATAGACGCCGTTGCCGAATTGCACCGTTCCGAACGTCCGGTCGATCTCGTAGTGACGGCCTTCTCCATTAGTCTCTTGCAGGCTGTCCACCGCCGTCCATAACACCCAGAACGACGTGGTCACGCCGGCATCGTCCTTTATTTCGCGAACGCTCATGCCGGGATTGTCAATTAATGCCTTTCGTTCTTCCTCGGATAATACGCTGAGCTCGTTTATGTAGATCTGCTCGGACAGAACTGGATATTTGGTGAATTGGTAAGTTGCAGAAGCTTGTCCTATGCTCGAACCGAGAATTTCACCCGCGATGCTCTCGGAATGAACGGCCATCGTCGTATTCAAGAATATTCCATTCAGGAGCGGCGACGGGACGATCCGGTTGTCGGACGAGGACGAGAATCTGGGATCGAACAGCACAAAATCATCGCACGGTTCCGGTCCGCACGAACAGCTCTCTTCTTTATTCGAATGAACAGCAATATGCGACTGGCTTATGCGATTTAGTTTGTGAAGGTGCGTAAGGCGTGACGATTCTTTCGACTGGAATCGATTCTCCGTGTCCACCGCGCGAATCCAATAAAGCGAAGTGCCGAACAAAGCCTCCGGAATCGCCAAATCCGGCGGACCGATGAATTCGACGCATCCGCTCTGCGTCAGATGCCGGGTGAAGTCCTGAACGTCCAGCCGCGCCCAACCGGATCGGCCGTCGCTTGCTCGGTAATAATCCCACTCCAGCCTCGGGAAGTCCGATTCGCGGTATTCCTGATCCTGCACATGGAAATAGACGCTGTTCGGCCCTTTGATCGGCGGTTTATCGAATCCGATATACAACGCGGGATGAACGTCGGCAAGCCGATAAAAAGGTTGAATCAAACGTCCCTTTTGAGCATCGTCCGTGCAATCGAGATAGGTTAAGTTATTGTAAGTTGCGATGTGCTGGGCTGTCTGGCTTATCACCTTATACTTGATATGCAGCCGCGAAATTTTGGGGGCGTAGAATCGAGCTTCCAGGGCATTTCCGCTGAATACTTCTTTGCCGAAATCGCCGCTTACTAGCTTGCATCGGATCCAATAGTTGGATTGTCCTTGAACGATCGTCTCGGACATCTCACTCGGAACCGTAAATATCACTTGTACCGATCGGCCGTCAACGGGTTCTTTATTCGTGATCCAGAAGTTTTCGTCGATTTTTCCGAGCCGCATCCATCCTTGCCCGTTCCAATACTCCCAAGAAAGCTGAGCGGATATCCCGTTCATACGTTTGGCCGTTAACAAGGGGTTATCGGATATGATCCAGTCGATTTTATGTGTCAGTGTAAAGTCGAGCGTGACAGTCGCTCCTTTTTTGGAGAATGCTTCTTTGCTCGCTACATAAAAGGTATCGTACAGACGGGGTGTTACCCCGAACGGGAAATATTTATTTGCGTCAACGTCCAGCGGAACGTTGTTGTAGTAAGCCAAGTCGGGCTGCGTAAGATCTTGGTCAATCGAGAGGGTGATGTTCTCGAACTGAATCCCTTCTGTCGACTTGATCTGATTCGGCCGAACGCTTGCGCGAATCCAGCGGCTTTTTACGCCATTTACGGTCGTTTCGGCGATATCAGGCGACTCATCGGTGCTTAATTTAATTTGCCCCCCTTCATGCACGGCGGTCATCGGCTTCCATCCACCGTCCGAGTCCGAACTATAATGCCATTGCATGACGTTCGTGTTAGCGAAAAGGTCTAGCTGGGGCCCTGTCATCGATCTTCCAGTGAAGCTTAACAAGAAGTTGGTTGCGGCTCTCACCTTCAACAAATCGGAATGTCCGATATAGAGCGCATGAGACTGCAAAACCGATTCTTCGAATATTTCGAACGGTGTATTGCTGCTCGCATCGAGGATTGCTGCAGGTGCTTCCGAGATGCGGTCTTTGTTTGGATAATAAGACAGTATGCGTTTGATCTTGGCAGGCGTTGCCGCAATCGTGCGTTCCGTCTCGAAGACGATCGGCTTACCTCCGTTATTCGGCGGCGCAGCAACTTGCGTGCGTGCCGGGATGACGACCGAATCAAGAGCGCCCGAGCTTAACGCAAAAGTGACCGGACCTCTCGCTTGGCTGGCTGGCAGCAGCTGGAGTCCGAGCCGATTGAGGAACGCGATGAAGTTCTTATCCGGCACACGATTCAATCGCTGAAGAATGCCTGCGTACATCCGGGCGAAGATATCCATCACCGCAGTCCCGGCATCCTTGTCCGAATCCGGATCCCATTCGGGTGTGAAGAAAGGAGCCAATTCCCTCATTTCTTTGGCAATATCGCGAAACTCTCTTGGATCGATCAGCGGGGATTTCATCCCTTCACCTCCGGAATGGCTGTTGATCAACTCACGCGCAAATAAAACGGATAGACGAGATTGTACGGTTCATTCGTGGAGCGAACGACATATTGGATGTCGATCAGCAGCTTGCCGAGAGCAAGCGCTGAGGGATCCTGCGATACGGTGACGCCTTTCACGATGATCCGCGGTTCCCATCGAATAAGTGCTTCGCGAACGCTTGACTCCATCAAGCCGATCGTCGCCGTGTTCAACGAGGCAAACACATAATTGTGTATGCCGCAGCCAAAATCGGGCCGCATGACGCGCTCGCCTTTGGCCGTGAACAAGATGATGCGAATCGCTTGCTCGATATCTTGTTCGTGGGTCGCGAGAGCGATACGACCGGAAGCTCCGTTCACTACGACGGGGAAATTCCAACCGACACCCAAGAAATCATTGGCCATTCCATGCTTCCCCCTTAGCCGATCATAACGTTCGGTGCTCCGGACAATATCGTATTCGGAGGGCCTCCGCCTTCCACGATGCTGTCTCCCAATCGGGCGGCCGGAAGCGAGTTAATGAACACCGTGGCGCTTCCCGCGACGACATTGCCGCCCACATGCGGATTCGGCGTCGAGAGCGGACAAGCATGTGTATCCGACAATGCGCGCCATGCCGGCATTCCGCCGATGAGTACGTTTATGCTGCCAGGTCCCGGGCATAATGGTGAACCATGGCTGGTCATGTCCCCTGCTCGAGCTGACGGCGGCATGGCGTTCACTCCTTCGCACAATAGTTAATGTCATTAATTAATGTTGACCATGGCGCCTTGAAGCGTCAACGTCGCCCCGGCCTTAATCGTCAGCGTGGTGTCCGCACTGATCTCGATCATCTGCGATTTCAAGTTGAGGCGCATCGCGCTCTCGATATGAATTTCTTTCTGGACGGAATCCATCTTGATCTTATTGCTCCCGGTATGATCGACGATCTCGATTTTCTCCGATCCGGACGTATTGTCGAGCACGATCTGATGCCCGCCTTTCGTCTGAAGCGTCACTTTCTCCTGGCCGTTCGTATCGTCAAAAGTGAGCTCGTGTCCGCTGCGAGATTTGATCGTGCGAATGTTGTTATCCCCGTCGCCGTTCTTATTGGGAGGGTTGTCTTGGCCGTTCCAGATGGCCCCGATCACATAGGGGTGATCGATATTCCCCATCTCGAACGCGACGAGCACTTCATCTCCGACTTCCGGCAGGAAATAAGTGCCTCGGCCGTTGCCTGCCATCAGCGTCGCCACTCTCGCCCAGTGGCTCTCATCTTCGCCTTTGCGCCAGGGGAATCTCAGCTTGACGCGCCCCATATGCTCCGGATCTTGATTGTTCGTCACTATCGCGTTCGCGACGCCATGTAATTGTTCTCCTCCGGAATTTCCCGTTTGCATCAAGTCCAAAAGACTCATAGCGCATTCTCCTTGATATGAAAAATCGTCGTGTAGCCGGAGCTGCCGATCGTATGCGTGCTTTTCACGATGTAATAGGCTTTGCTGAAGCGTTTGCCCAGACCGTCCAATTGGATTCGTTTGCCGGGCTTAATCTCCGGTATGCCGATCGTCTCGCCGCTGCCTTTAATAAGGCCTTCCGCGTGCTCATTCAGAATGGATCTCGCCAGTTGGTCCGCTTGTTGCTGCGAGAAGACGGGAATGCGCGCGTTCTCGCTGATTTTGTTGGCGGAGGAGCCCGACACGAGCTCGCCTCCGGTTCTCTCGCGGGAATGAGACTGTCTCCCGGCCTCGTCGCCGACCCTCGCCGTCCCTACAATTTCCCGCTTCGCTTTCGGATCCCAGCCTCTTACTTCGACTTCTTGCACTTGCCCCGCGAAGTTCAATTCGGGCTGAAATTGCAGCAGGTTTTGTTGCCAGACGAGCGTCAAGAAAGGATCGCTTTTCAAATCCGGGGCTCGAAAATAGAGCGTATCTCCGAACACATAAAAATCGAAGTAGTTTTGCTGCGCGAGCGATTGAAGGAATTGGTAATCGTTTTTCCTGGAATCTTTCGTTATCTTCGGGTACTCAATGTGAGTGTTTTCTACGTCGCTTTTCAATTGATTTTCCATTGCGAGCCGCTCTGCCAGATCGCTGTGCTTCAAGTTGTTCCAGGACCGCGGTTCCTTCTTTTGCATAAGCAGATTGGACAAGTCCAGTCCGCTGACTTCCAGCTGCGGAGGCCCGCTCGAAGGAAACTTCGTCGTGATGGAAGTGACCATGCCGATCAGCATGAGCTCGAGCTTGCCCGCATACCCCATTCGAATCGTGACTCGTTTGGTCGCCGGTAAGAATAGATCGATCCACTTGATATCGACTGTGGCCTTATCGAACGCATGATCAATCGTAAACGAAAAATGGTCCGCCTCATCGAGCGATTGATCCACGGTCACACTAGAGATGATGGCGCCTTCTTTCGAGAGATTGCGTCCATCGACTTCAATCTCGAACTGCGGCGCGTAAAAATGTCCGTATTTGTCGTCCAATTCCGCGAATTTCATGCCATCACTCCAACGGAGGAACCGTAATTTGCTTACCAGGAGGAACCTGACGCGGGTTCGAAATGTTGTTCGCTTTGGCGATTTCGCGCCACTTGCCGGGGTCTCCGTATTGCTGCGCGGCGATGGCGGACAACGAAGTGCCCGCATTGACCGTCACTTGTTTCGCCGGGTTGGACGACGGATCTTCTGCCATCTGCTCTTGAATCGTCTTATACTCTTTGATAGAGACATTCAACGTCGCACGCACGGGAATGCCGGAGCTCAGGAACATGGTGAACTTCTGGGACACCTTCTCGATGACGCCTTTGATTACAAGCTTGCCCCAGATAAACATGCATACCGGAGGCGCATGCAGGTCTCTGTCAATGTTAAGCAATTCCGTCACTTGTCCCGTATATATGCGGACGTCTTCTCCCTGCTCATACGTATCGAAGAACAAATCCATCGTCAGTGTCTGCGCGTTCCCGCTCACGAACTGCAAAGCCGGAACGGATTTGCCCGGCAGCGCGACGGACTGATATTGGTTGCCCTTCTCGATCGAATATTCAGTCGGGTTGAACAGCACCTTGACCGGCTGGCCTTTCGGGTCGCCCCGCTCGTCAAGCGGCTGAATGAGCGCTTTCTCCAAAACCATAGGCGCCTCCGGGAACTTGGCTTATAAGCCTTTTCTTTGCCTTTCAATGCGAAGCTTCCGCTCGATCGCTTGATAGACGTCGTCCGTCAATCGCTTCATATCGATCGCCTGCGGCGGTGCTGCTGGAAGCTCGTTCTGCACCATAGGCGGGGCCTCTCTTCGGCTTTCCGCTTGGGCAGCATCAGAAGGCTTGTCCGATGCAGCCGTCTGGGGATTTGCCGCGAGCAGCATCGTGACGGAACGAGAGAAAGAATAGGCATTCTCATTGTTCACATGCGTCACGTGATGCGGATGCACCTCACGCGAAGCAATCCATGTCGCCTTCACGATGCTTTCCTCTGGCAGAACGCGAGGCGCAGTCCGATCTTCTAATGGCTTATGCTGTGGAAAACTGGCCTTATGGCGATGATTCCCGATTGGAGAATAGAACGATGAGCTCAGGCGTACAAAGTGATGCCGTTCCTCCGTGTGGTTCGGAAACCGATGTGCAGCAATCGCCCGCGTCGGTACACTCCAAGCGTCGATTACCCTTTCGACAACACGGATCGGCAATGGCCGCGGAAGAAACGACAGCACCTGCTTCGTAACGGACGTCCACGCATGCGCTATTACGTTGGAACTGCTATGCATGGAGAAGATGCGATCGTTCATCGTCCGATTGAAGGAATTCACATGCAGGTGAACTTCAATCGGACGGATGTTCGTCGTCGTCATCCACAAGCTGCGCTCTGTAACTCTCTCTCTCTGCATTAGATTCCAGCGAGTTGAAGCTGTAAGCAACACCAGCCTGGGTCCGGCCGTTCTTTTAGCTGCCGGGTTGCCATACTTATTCATCACTCGCTGCGCAAACTGTAAGGACAGAGGCTGCATACGTCACCCATCCTTGCTGAATCCGTTGTGCACGAGCTCGATCGATTCGAAGGCAACGGTTCCGTTATCTGCTTTAAATTCCGGACCGGTCCATTTGACGGGGATTGCCTCTCGAAAATTCCAACGCCACTTCTCATCGCCGAACGCGTCGACCAGAATGACCGAGCCGCTCCTGCGGGTAATTTTTCCGCTAGACGTCTCTTGGAACCAAGTCCACAACGTACTGGAGTTTGTCAATCCTCGCTTTAACGTGAGACTCGGGAATTTCGTCGTTTTCAAAACTTTATGAACGTACTGGTTAACCCCACCTTCGCGGTAATCTTCGGTTTCCAGCTCTGTCTGCAAGCCGGATACTTCGGAGAATCCGCCGACGACGAGCCCTTCCAGCTCAATATGAAACCTGAAGCTCGTAAGCGGGTCTTTCCGGAGCGCCGCTACCATACTTTCTCCCCCTAGAGCTTAAAGACGTTGTCCGGCGTCTGATTCGACTTGCGATGGATGCTCGATATTTCCTCGCACCAGCGCATTCGCTCCCGGTGGTCCAATTGCATGATCTCCGAATGCGGCCAGTGAAAATAGTAAGCGATAAAGGCCATCTCCTCGTAAAGCTTATCCAGAGGGTAGCCGCTTAAGCTTCCCCCGAGGCCGCTACCTCCACGGCAAACTTATGCTCGCAGCGCGGGCATTCGGCTTCTACGCCCGACATGCCGCTCTCGTTGAGCTGATGGTAGAGCTGCTGCAAGTACGCCAGATCGCTCGAGAACAAGCCTTCGATGACGCCGGGATTGATCATTTGCAATTCTCCCAGCTTCGTCACGACGCGGGAGAGCAGGATGACCGTCAGATAGGCCGGATTTTGCTGCACCCGGGGGTCCTTGAGCGGCAAAATCTCGTCCGCGGCAGTCGCCAGGCGCATGACGCCGTCCCGGTGAAGGTTGCCGTGCTTATCGACGTAGCCTTTGGGTAACGTGAATTCGAATTCGGTAACGAAAGTCATAAGATGCCTCCTGAT
This sequence comes from Paenibacillus spongiae, assembly GCF_024734895.1. NCBI lineage: Bacteria > Bacillati > Bacillota > Bacilli > Caryophanales > Paenibacillaceae > Paenibacillus > Paenibacillus spongiae. Next base: position 3,969,825 of record NZ_CP091430.1, on the reverse strand, counting down.
CGATGAGCGTTATCGGATGATTAGCTGACGCGCGTCATGCCTTCGTGCACGATTTCGATCGATTCGATCGCGATTTCGTTGCCTTTGGCGTTAAAGTCCGGCGCGTCGTATTTGGTTGGCCATGCGCTGACGAATTCCCAGCGGGCTTTGTCATTGCCGGCTTCGTCAACGATGATGATGGATAGATTCCGGCGCTGAATGTTGCCGACAATCGCTTCCTTGTGCCAATTGTACAAGTCGAGCGAATCCGTCTGGCCCCATTTCAACGTAATGTTGCCGTATTTGGTCAAGCCGGAAAGCTTGCGAACGTGCGTCGGGTCTGTCCCTTCCCGGTATTCGATGACGTCGATCGTCGAGTCGAAGCCGGTCGCGTCGCTGAAGCCCGCTTGCTGGATACCGTCGATCTCGATGCGGAATCGGAAGTTGCGAAGCGGATCTTTACGCTGCCCTGTCGCCATGAAAGAGTTCCTCCTCTAATCCATTCAATAAGCTTGGTTAATGTCTGTGCCGGAAGATACTTGCGCGATCCGGAAGATGACGAACTCCGCGGGGTTCACAGGAGCGATACCGATGATCGCGATTAGCCTGCCGTTCTGGATATCTTCTTTCGTCATCGTCGTATCGTCGACCCGTACGAAGAACGCTTCCTCTTGCTTCGTGCCCATAAGTGCGCCGTCTCGCCAGACGCGGGTGAGAAAATCGTTGATCGTGCGGCGGACTCTCGCCCACAGCTTCGCGTCGTTTGGCTCGAACACGACCCACTGCGTGCCTTCGTCAATCGACTCCTCGATGAAGTTGAACAATCTGCGCACGTTGATGTATTTCCAAGACGGATTACTGGAGGTCGTACGGGCCCCCCATACGCGAATGCCGCGGCCGGGGAACGAGCGAATGACGTTCACGCCGAGCGGATTGAGCGTCTCTTGCTCCTGCATCGTGATCTGGAACTCCAGATCGACCGCCCCGCGCACAATTTCGTTCGCAGGCGCCTTGTGCACGCCGCGCTCCGCGTCGGAACGCGCATAAATACCTGCAACGTGACCGCCGGGAGGCACTTCGATCTTCATCCCGCTCGTTGGATGAACGATCTTGACCCAAGGATAGTAATAAGCGGCGAACATGGAATCGTAATGATCCGCGCGCGGGTTCACATTTGTAACATTCGCTTCGCCTTTCTTCGAATCGATGATGACAACGCGGTCTCTCAAATTTTCGCATTGCGTAATCAGCTCGGTTGTTAAACCCGGAATAACTTCGGAATATGGGGCGTGGAGGATGGAAATATCGTCGATATCGGCGAACGCGAACAAGCCTTTCTTATCGGGCTTCGTCGTCTTGCCTCTCACGAAGTCTTCAACGACTAGCTTCGTTGACGTAATCCGATAGGTGGAGTTCAAGTCCGGGACGGTGTCCCAAGCCCGATCAATCGTTGCCGTTATGGTAGCCTTATCGTAAGCCGTAATCGTATATTTCTTATCTTTGCCGGTGCCCTCTACGATTTCGAGCGTCATGTTGACGTAGGCATTCGCTTCGGTCGAAGCCGTAGCCTGTGCCAGCTTAATCGTTTTGTTCGCCGCATCGACGATTTGCGGTTTTCCTTCGTCCTCTCTCGAATCCAATCCGCCGGTCAAATAACCGACCGCATTTTTGCCATCCGCGGGCAAAGCCCCTGTGTCGCCGCTTTTGCTTTTCAGTTCAATAAAAGCGGATACGCCGTTCACTTTGATGGCATAGAAGTCCGGAGAAGAAGCATCGGCGGAGACGTTGTCGAAGCTCTCCGTAATCGTAGGCTGCGGAAGCTTCTTCGTATCCGCGATTGTCGGAGCAAGCGCGCTGGAATCCGGAACCGCATCTTTCCAGTAATACACGTTGATCTTGATGCCGCTAAGCGATCCTTTGGTCACGGATACGGCAATTCGGTTGCCCCAAGCGCCTTCCCCGATTGCCTGGACGGTTAAGCCGTTCTGATCTGCCGCATCTTTCAGTTTGCGATCGGCCGAAACGGCGCTTGCTTTCGTGATGCGCGCGATGTAGCAGCGTTTGCCGCCGTTGTCGAAGAAGCCCTTTACTGTATGCGGCAAATACGGCTGCTCGCCTAACACTCCTCCGTACACCCTCTGAAATTGCAGCCAGCTCGTAATCAGTCTCGGCGTCGTCGGCCCGCGTTCGGTCTGACCCAAAAATCCGGCTGTACTCGTGGAAACTCCTTCTACCGGCTTTCCGCCGAGTTCAATCTCTTCAACATACACTCCGGGCGCAAAATATTGCGGCATCCTCTCATCCTCCCTATCGCTTTGTAATTAAACCTGAGGTCAAGCGTCATCGTCCTTCTGGGCGAGCAATTGAACCGGCGCTGCGAATTTGAATACTCGGGTGTCTACCGTTTTGGCAGGTCCGACAGTCAATGGATCCGGCAAAATGATAAGCGGTGATACGACGTAACAAACCGACAGTCGTAAATTATTATCCGAGAAAGCCGTCCAGATGTCGGATATCTCCGGCACGGAGACCGGATTCAGCGTGATGCGTAAATCTTGGTCGCTGCCGGCCAAACTCCCTTTCAATTCGGCGCCCCCGAGCGACGCATGATTGTGCAGGACGCTCATCGCTCTGCCTAGCAGTTGATGTTCCTCCATCGTCCGCTCGGTCAACGTTTCCGCAGCGGAGTATGCAGTCAGCATGTAATGCAAGTCCAGGATGAGCGGCGGCAGTTTGTAATTTGCATCCGTCGGAAGGATGCTGTCTTGATAGCGCATGTACGAATTTTCCAGCAAATTGTACAGGAACAACGACAATCGAACGTTCGATTCTACGATTCCTGCCGGAGAATGCAGCACGATATGATTGGGGTTTGGAATCAAATCCGCCATCTCGGTCTGCAGCAGCTGAAGCAGCGTATCGCCGACATCCGAAATTGCTTTTGAACTCAAGGTCAGTCCCCTCCCAACAAGGTGTAATAAGGACTGAAGTCTTCCTTGGACGTCAGCTTGCCGGACTTGTCCATCTCACGCTTCAAGGCAGGAATCAGATGCGCCATGCCGATGGATTGTCCTTGTTTGGCTGCGAGAAACGCGGCAGATAGGACGATGTTCTTGATATGGCCCCCGGAAACTTTAAAGCGCTGCGCAAGGAAATCGTAGTCGATCTCCTCGCTTTTCGGCGCATCAGCCGGGAACATCGCTTTCCAAATATCGCGCCTGCTGCTTTCATCCGGGATCGGGAACTCGATGCTGAATTGCATCCGGCGGATAAAAGCGGCGTCCAAGTTGTGCAGCAAGTTCGTGGCGAGAATCGTAATACCGTCGTACTCCTCCATCTTCTGCAGCAGAAATGCGATCTCGGTGTTGGCGTGGCGGTCCAGCGCATCCTTCACGTCGGTTCGCTTGCCAAAAAGCGCATCCGCCTCGTCGAAGAACAAAATGGCGTAGCTTTGCTCTGCTGCTTGAAAGATCCGGTGCAAGTTTTTCTCGGTTTCCCCGATGTACTTGCTCACCACTTGCGAGAGATCGATCCGGTACAAATCCAGCCCGAGCTCGCCTGCGATCACTTCCGCCGCCATCGTCTTCCCTGTGCCTGGCGGTCCGTGCAGCAAAATATTGAGCCCTTTGCCCCGTCGCAGCTTCTCCCCAAAGCCCCACTCTCCATGTACGATGCGGCGATATTTCACCTGATCGATCAACTCTTGCAGTCTTGCCGCTTGCTCCGCAGGCACAATCAAATCCCTGAACGTACCGGAAGGCAGCAGTTTGTCCGCAAGTCCATCATAGAGATGGTGTTCGGTCTGCGAATAGCAAGACGCTTGCAGATCCGCCAGCGATACCTTCGGATGTTCAGGGTTGCGCCATAGAGCCGCTCGCTGGGCTAGGAACAGCACGTTCTGGATGCGTCCGGGCGTAAAGCTGAACTTCTCGGCAATAGCGTCGAAATCGGGCGGATGCTCGAATGAGACGCGATCGGCCAGACGCTCCCAAAGCTTCTTGCGTAAATCGTGTCCGGGTATTTTAACATCGACCTCAATGAGCCCCCCGTTTCCGTGCGATCTCAACAGAGACCGGGGTTTGTTGCCCAAAACGAACGTTAAGTTCGGGAATTTCTCGATCATGTCCAGGAATGCGGCGATTTCCTTGCGATGCTGCTCCGGTTGTTCAAACAGCGAATTGGTATGCAGGAGACAGAGTGCAGAGGGATGAATGTGAGCTTCGCGGCAAAGCAAAAACAATTGGCTGGTGAAGGTCGTGGGGTGATGAAGCATGACGGCGATATCTCCGATGAGCAGCGATATACCGAGCTTTCGGCAGACGGACTCTGCAACGCGCTGTTTGCCCGATCCGGGCTCCCCGGCTAAAACGAACATTAGCTTTTGTTCCAACCCGCCATTCGGAGTGAGCTGCTTTTCGATAAGACTACGGATGCGATTTATCACATCTTGATGCAGCCATTCCATATCGGGATCTTCTCGATGCGGGGCAAAATACGCCGCCCCTTCGAGTCTCCCGTCCAGCTGTTCAATGCCGATAAGGAAGCGCACTATCTGCGGGTCGACATAGAAATGGCGGGAGAGCAAATAGTTGGTTTCGTCCGGTTCCATGTAATGCAGAAGCTGATATTTCAGGAGCTTACCCGTAGAGTCGAAGATCGATTGGGCATAGACTCGGCTCGGAGATATCGTCTGCAGCAGCCGTTGCACCATGTGAACGCTCGGTCGGAGAGCGGTCGGATCCTCTTGCAAGCGAGCGAATAGCTTCTCGTATTTCGGGTCCAATTCAGGAGAAAGTCCAACCAGCAATACGATTGATTCCATGTCTGACAATTGAAACAGTTGGGCCAAATACGGGAGCGATAAATGAATGCTTTGGCGCATGGAGAGTATTTTGCGGTTATGAATGCAGGTATTGAGGGCGTGTAGTTGTGTCGTTAACAATTCTTCTGACCAACCGAGCGCCTCGGCAGAATCCAGTGCAGGGTCGAGCGTCCGTCCGGATTGGCGAATGAGGCTGATCCTAAGAAGCAAGTCGAGACGTTTCATTTCGTCCATGAGGTATTCCGAATTGTCGGCATAAGGAGGTTCTGCAAGATTGGCGTCGATTGTCGTTTGCAGCAAGCGATCCATGGGGAAACGGCTCGACCTCCTGATTCCGATTTCCTTGGAAGGAATGGAATGATATGGAATACCCTTGTAATATAACCCATCCTCCCGTTTCGTCAAATCCATCGCAGTGCCTAATTTAAGTTGTCAAAGAAATGTATAAAAAAATGAAATATTTTGTAATTATGAAAAGTCGTGTCGACTGCTTCGGTCTATACGTGATAGATCTGGGTCTAAAGGTACGAACCCAATGAAAAAAAGCTTGATTGCTCAAGCTTGCGGTCGAGAATTTCCGCCGTCCGATTTGTACGACTAGATTGGTGGCGCAATCTGCCTCTTAGGCGTTTCCGTAATTCTGTGGGCTAAATCTGCGACCGGTGGCATCCATTCCTTATATCCCTGCCCCGGCAGCCCTTACTTGCATCGGCGGTGATTTTCGGGCCGCCATGCAGCGCAAAGGCAGCCGCGAAGCAGATATAGGCACCGGCGGACAATCGTTGCACAGGAGTCGTCTCCGATCTTCCTGGATTCTTTTGCTAATAATGCCGGCCGGCTCTTGTCAGAACCACCCTGGATCAACCCCCAGTCAGATTCCGGTATTGAATCGGTGTCATGCCCTCGATTTTCTTGAACTTCCGAATGAAATTAGTCGAGTCCATATAGCCGACTTCCACCATGATCTCTTTCAAATTGAGCTTGGTTGTCTTCAATAGATGCTTCGCCCTGCGCATGCGCAAGGTGTCGATATGCCGCATCAGCGGATTGCCGGTCTGGTCCTTGAAGAATCGGGTCGCATAGGAAGGCGACAAACCGAATTGTTCGGCAATAACCTCCAGGCTGATCGTATGATCGGTATAGTGCGCTTCGATGAACGCGTTCATCCGGCCCAGCATGAGAACGTTCTTGCTCTCCTTCTGATCGGCGATGTAACGGCATACGTTGCCGCAGATCTCCGTTACAGCCTGCTCCAGCTCCTCGATCGTCTCGAAATGCGGGACGAACAGCCGCTCCATCGTTTCGCCGAGATCTTCGTCGATTTCGATATCGAGCTCAATCAGCGTCTTTACGATACTATTGACGATATCGAAACTGATGCTCTCCGCCGCCTCGATCGGGACGTTCTTCTCCACGATGTGCCGGAATGCTTCCCGCACCGTATCGCCAAGCTCGCGGCTGTTGCCCTGCTTGATCACCTTCACCAACTGCTCGACATGCTCCACCGGGTACCCGTGCACCCCTGCCTTGACCGGCTCGATATCGTGGAAGAAGATGATCTGATTCCCTCCCCTGACGAAGCGGTGACGGGCTGCATGGGTCGCTTCAACGAAAGATCGCGAGATGGCCGTTATGTCGCTGCAGATGCCGCCGATTCCGATCGTCGCCGTAAATCGGAATTGCAGGAACACGTGCTTGGCTTTCTCCGCAATCTCCCGTATAACGGCGGGATCGTCGAACCCTTCGTTCAGGTTGAGCAGGAATGCAATGCCCCGCCCATCGATCAGCTCGATGCCGTACCCGCTCCCGGCCTCGATCGACAGCTCCTCCAGCACCTTGATCAGGCTGTACTTAAGCAGCTCCTGCATCGATTCCGAATTATCGCGGCGGAACCTCCCGTAATCGTCGATCAGAAACAGCAGCACGGCAAAATGCGGCCGATCCAGGCGTAAATTCGAGAAGCTCAGCATATCCTCCCATTCCTCCGGCGTCTTCAACTTCCCCTTGATTAGCGTAAGGAGCGCTTGCTCCCTCAAGGCGCCGGCCTGGCTGCGCAGCCGGTGAAGCAGCCCTTCGTTCTCCCGGGCCATCTGGGCGATGGCAGAGGAGATGAAGGCTAGCTCATCGCTGGTCTTGCCCCGGACAACGGCCGCACCCTGCTGCTGGCTCGAGACGATCCCGGCGAGCCGCTGCAGCGGCTTATAGTGACGGATAGAGAAGCCGACCGCGAGAATGACGCCCAGCACAAAGACGCTGATGACCGTAGCGTTGAACAGCACCCGGGTTTCATCCACCTTGCGCATGATTTGTCCCTCGGGCATCACCGCAACGTAGGATCGGTCCCGGCTGCCCGAGGGCAGCCTCACCGCCGTAAATTTCCGGTCCAAGGCGGCGAAGCTGCCGATCCTCCAGTCCGGATCCTGGCCGCGGATCTGCTCCAGCATGCGCTCGCTTATCTCCTTTGGTTCCCCGTTCCTGTATTCGTACAGCACGCCGAATCGTTCATCCAGCACATAGAGCAGACCGTCATAATCACCGAGGACATTCACCGCAAGACTGCGAAACGCATTCTCGGCGATGAGAAACAAAGCGACGCCGTAAGGGGCATCGGAGCCGGCCGGGAGCGGGGCTATGTACGTGGCGAAGCGCTCGTCCGTGAACCGGTTGAACCGTATGGGCTCCAGCGGACGCATGACCGGCGCTTGGATGGAGGCGCTGGTCCGCAGAAAATCCGCTTTGCTCCATTCCTGATAACGGTAAATATCCTCGAAGAACAGATCAATGCCGTAGGTGCCGCTGGCCCCATACATCTGTTCAGGCTCGCGGGCATTGAACCGGATGACGATATCGTGTATGAAGAGATTGGTGGACAGATACTGCTTGAGCTCCGCAACCGCTTTGTACGGACCGTAACCGTCCTCTGTCACCATAAAGGGTGTGAGAAGCGGGTTGGCGGAAATTTGCATGGCCATCCGGTTGAGCTCCTGCATGCGAAGATCGACGGCATCCCGGAACTGATCCAGCGAAGCGATCGTCGATTGCTCCACCTCCTTGCGGAGCGTGTTTAGAAAATTGGAATAGATCACGCTGCTCATAATCACGAGCAGGAGGACCGTCATGAGAATATAGGAGAACAGATAATGGTAAAAGCGCTGGCTTCTGATCATGCAACCACTCTCCCTGGCAAGTATTGGATCAGAAAAGTGGAAATGGCCGAGTCCCCGGCGTCCCGCGTGTCGGGAACGCCGGCAGCACCCGGCACGGACAGGAATCACCCTTGCTTATAGCGCTCATAGGCGCTCTGATAAATCTTCATATACTGGTCCAGCCCCATTTTCTTCAGCGTATCCACGTAACGGTCCCATTCTTCGAAAGACTCTTTGCCGGATACGAATTTCGCCTGCATCTCCGCGACATAGCTGTTGATATCGGCTCCCAGCGTCGCCATTTGGTCACTCTCTTCCACCGTAAGGTTGAAGGCCGGCCAGATCTCCTCCGGAAACTGATTCGCGAACCGCTTCGCAGCCTCGACCGCCTCCGGCTGGCTCTCCGCACCTTTAAAGAACTTCTGTCGCACGATGTTCGGATAGCCTCCGCCCGGCCAAACGACATACTTAACGAGAGCCTGTTCGAAGGTAAGCCCGTCCGGATTTTCGGTAATCTCTTTCGTATACGCAATCTCGCCTGAAGGATCGATCTCATAGGATTTCCCTTCGAAGCCCATAAAGAACATCTTGCTGCCCTCGTCGCTGTACAGATGATCGATCCAGCGAACCGTCGCCTCCGGATGCTTGTTCCGGTCCGTAATGACGAAGGCGCCCGCCGAAGAGAGCGCGGAGCCGACGGCGGACCAGATTTGATCGCCATGAGGACCCTGCAGCGCGCCCAATCCGATATAATCCTTCTGCTTCATCAGTGTGTAAGGGCTCGTCGTGATGGTCGTGCCGTATACGCCCTTCGCGCCGGTGGCGTAATACTGATTCGCCTGGATGGTGAAGATGTCTTTGGCGATCAGTCCCTCGTCATAGAGCTTCCGTACGTACTGGAGCATCTCCTTGTACTGCGGATCGACCGGGATGAAGCGCAGCTTGTCCGCGCCCGGTTCGACATCAACGTTGGCATTCCGGACACCCCGGTTGCCTAGTCCCCACGCGCCGTTGATGTAGTTAATGAAAGACCCCAATCCGACGCCCTCATATGGAATCTCGTCCGGCTGGCCGTTGCCGTTCGGATCTCCCTCCTTGAACGCCTTCAGCATCTCATAGAATTCCTCCGTCGTTTCCGGCTCCTTCAGGTTCAGCTTGTCCAGCCAGTCCTTCTTGAGCCACATTTTGCCGCCGGCGAGAACGGAGGTGAACTCCGGATCGAGAATCATCGGGAAGCCGTAGATATTGCCGTCCGGCATCGTCATTCCTTTCTTTACTTCCGGATATTTCTCCATAATCGCTTTTAGATTGGGCGCATACTCGTCGATCAGATCGTTCAGCTTGACGAAGACTCCCTGCGAGCCGTACTTTAGCAGGTCGGCCGTTGGAATTTGCGCGGTGAAGAACGCATCCGGATAGTCGCCCCCGGCCAGCATAATGTTGCGCTTCTCCGCCAGGCTGTCGAACGGAATCATCTCCCACTCGACATGGATGTTGGACATCTTCTCGTATTCCTGCCACAGCATCGTCTGCTTCCAGTCCGGCGCCGTCGTCGGCGCCTTGCCCGCGATCATCTTCAGGTTGACCTTGTCCGCGACGATCGGCATGCCGCTTCCGTTGACGGCTGCCTTATCGCCGCTTTCTCCGCCTTCGCCTCCAGTTGCCGGGGGCGAATCGTTAGCACATCCCGCCAGCAGGCTGACCGCCATGACGGCGGCGAGGGCGGATGTCATCCAGACTTTCAGCTTCATTATTTTACTCCTCCTTAGTCTTCGCGTATTTCTTGCCTAGCCTTTGACAGCCCCGATGATCATCCCCTTGACAAAGTAGCGCTGCAGAAACGGATAAAGCAGAAGAACCGGCAGATTGGCAATAATGACAACCGCGTATTTGATCGATTCGGCTTCCATGATGCTCTTCGCGAGCGACTCTTCGTTCGTCTGAATCATCTCCTGCATGTTGCTCTGGATCAGAATTTCCCTCAAGATCAGCTGAAGCGGATATTTGCCCCGGTCCGTCAGGTAGATCAGCGCGTTGAAGAACGCGTTCCAGTGGGCGACGCTGTAGAACAGGGTCATCACCGCCAGAATCGGAAGGGAGAGCGGCAGCACGATTTTGAGCAGAATCCGGATGTTGCCGCAGCCGTCTATTTGGGCCGACTCCTGCACCTCCCCCGGAATGCTCTGCTGAAAGAACGTCCGCATGATGATGATGTTCCAGATCGCGACCGCATTAGGGATAATCAGCGCCCACATCGTGTTGACCATGCCGAGATTCTTTACGAGCAGATAAGAGGGAATCAGGCCGCCGCTGAAGAACAGGGTGAAGACGAATAGCGCCGTAACGGCATTGCGGCCGTAGAATTCCTTGCGCGACAGCGGATAAGCCGCCATGACGGTCATGACCAAATTGACGCAGGTACCGAGAATCGTATACACAATCGTGTTCAAATAACCTCTCAGAATATCCTGATTGGCGAATACTTTCTTATAGCCCGTAATCGACAGATCCTTGGGCCACAGCCAGACCTCTCCGTTCAGAACGGCGGACGGATCGCTGATCGAGGCGCTGACGACGAATACGAGCGGATACAGCACTACGGCGAGCAAGAGCAGCAGCAGCACATGGTTGATCGCATCGAACATCCGGTCGCCGAACGACTGTTTTACCATAGGCTCGTTTGCCCCACCTTTCTCGCGATGTAGTTGACAATGACAAGCATGCCGAAATTGATGACGGCGTTGAACAATCCGACTGCGGCGGAGAAGCTGTACTGGGCACCCACGATCCCGCTGCGGTAGACATACGTGGAGATGACGTCCGAGCTCTCCATATTGAGGCTGTTCTGCATCAGGAAGACCTTCTCAAAGCCGACGCCCAGAATAGAGCCGATGTTCAGAATGAGCAGAATGACGATGGTCGGTGCGATGCCCGGAATATTGATGTGCCAGATGCGTTGCAGCCGGGATGCTCCGTCCACCTTCGCCGCCTCGTGCAGTTGGGGATCGATACCGGTCAGGGCGGCCAAATAGATGATCGAGCTCCAGCCCATCTGCTGCCAAACGCCCGAGAAGACATACAGCGTCTTGAACCATCCCGGCTCGGTCATGAAGGAGACGGGTTCGCCTCCGAACAGCCGGATGATCAGGTTCACGATGCCGTGCTGCGGCGAGAGGAACATCATGAGCATCCCGACGAGAACAACGACGGACAAGAAATGAGGCGCGTACGTTACGGTCTGTACGGTCTTCTTGAACCGCTCACTGCGGATCTCGTTGATCATGAGCGCGAGCAGAATCGGAATGGGAAAGCCGACTGCCAGCTCGTACAATCCGATGCCGAGCGTATTCTTGATCAGCCGCCAGAAGTAGTAGCTGTCGAAGAAGCGCTCGAAGTGCTTCAGGCCGACCCAGGGGCTCCCGGTAATGCCTTTCGTAGCAATGAAGTCTTTGAACGCGATTTGCAGCCCGTACATCGGAATATAGTGGAAGATGATGTAGTAGGCGATAACCGGTACGATAAGCAGATATAAATCCCAATTTTTGCGCAGCGACTTGACGAGCGGCGAACGTTCCGCCGTGGCGGCCCGCAGCCGGGCGGTCGCAAGCGGCGCATGCTTCAAGATTGATTCACCTCTTTCGGTTGCGTAATGGGGGGACGGAAGCGGCGAGTTACATTCCTGTGTCCGGCCTGTCCCGCCTGAAATCACTTTATAAGAAGGCGCTTTCTTTGTACATCGGCAGTTCTTTCGCGATCGGCGTTTCTTTACATCCTTCCTCTTATTTACCGGTAAAAGCGCGAATTTACGCGGTGAAACATGCAGGCGGGGGCGGTGCTTCGGTGCATTGCCTGACACACGAAAAAGGGCCGGACCGCCGCTTCCGATTCATACTCGGAGCCTGCAGTCCAACCCTAAGGGCTGATGCCGTTAATTAAAAGCCGCGTCACCCTCTTTAATCATTTCCGCGCCATCGACGCAAAACCGCTGCGGATTCATTTTTCAGTCACTAGAACATGACTCGTATTATTTGCTCGGTAACCGTGATTCCGGAACTGCCGCACAACTCCCTCCCATGCAGAAGCGCCGGATCTTGAGGTATAATTAGTGACAATCAAGCCTCTGCTGCCTTGTGCCCATGATTGCAAAGCAAAAACACCCAAGTGAATCGATGCCTCTTGCGGTTCATTTGGGTGTTTAGTGGGTGGTCTAATGAGGGATCTAAATGTATTTGACGTATAGTTTTATGAAGGAAGTCATATTTTACTCTTCCGTTTCTATTTGAAGTATTCCCCATTTACCGTCTTTTTTCACTACTGAGAGCCCTTCGTTAAATAATCCTGCCGAATCATATTCCAAAGGTACAATAATACTTCCCGTTTTATCTATAAAACCATATTTGCCATCTATTTTTACTGACGCATGTCCATCTTTGAAATGACTTGCCTCTTCATAGACGATCGGTATAACAACATCACCTGACTTATCTATATATCCATATTTGTTATCTTTGTTTACCCTTGCGAACCCTTCATAAAAGACACTCAATACATCAAAATCTGTAGCAAATGGAACATTTCCATTATTATCAATGTAACTTTTTTTACCATCCTTTTCTACTATAAATAATTCCTCGCTAATGCCTAATATTCTTTCATATTCTATTGGAATTATAACTTCTCCTGTTTTATCAATAAATCCCCAGCGTTGTTTGTTTAATGCATTAAATCTTTTTTTATAATCTTCCTCACTCTCATTCTCTAACATAGGAATTTCTATGCTTTTACCAATAGCTACGCTTGCAAGGCCATTACAAAAACTGCCAATATAATCGAATTCAAGCTCAAGCGGTATAACCACCTTGCCCGTTTTGTCTATATATCCTTTTTTGCCGTTTTTTTCGACAGGCGTAAGACCTTCACTAAATCCAAGACTTTTGCTAAATCCAATACTCATTCCACTATAAAAATCATATTCAAACGGTATGACATTTTTTCCAGCTTTATCTATATAACCAAGTTTGCCGTGTTTTCGTGCGTATGCAAGCCCATCCTGGAAATAGAATGCCCAGTCATATTCCAGTGGTATGACGACCTCGCCTTTTTTATTTATAAATCCCCATTTTCCTCCTTGTTTTACTGCTGCAAGACCTTCGCTGAACCAGTGTGTGTTGTCATATTCAAAAGGAATAACAACCTTTCCTTTTTTGTCAAGATAACCAAATTTTCCGTCTTTGTTCATTAAGGGTGTAAGACCTTCGCTAAAAAGGGGGTTAATCACAAATTTTGGACCATCATTTAAACTTTCATATCTTCCGTAATATTCCAGTGGAATAGCGACATCACCTGTTTTATCTATATATCCGACTTTAAATTCTTCGCCATTATTTCTAACGCATGCAAGCCCTTCCTGAAAATCGAGTATATAGTCGTATTCACCGATTATTGGTTTAAATAAATACGTTGCTTTTTTCTTCATGCTAAGTCCTCCTCATTTCTTTTCTAAATGGTGTGTTGTATATCAAAACCTCCCAGTTTGATCCGGGAATCTCAAGATCGCATTTTTCATCCCTGGTCTAACTAAGAGTTGTTTTCTTTTCATTTATAATAGAGACCTCTTTCTTTCAAATTTCACCATACTTATAAAATGAAAACTCCATGATATGTTGCGTTAAACTCCCTCTATGGCGATCAAGCAATAAACGGCCGTATCCGCTTCCGCGAACATCCTGACGAACCGCTTGATCCCACTCATCGAATATACTTCGTCCAAAGCATGAAACACGATAAATCCCATTTGTTCTTCGAAAACGAGCCGCGGCAAGACGGCAAATAGGGACTGTGTGCAGCGAATAAGGCGACCGCGTTCCAGTTAATGACTTGAACTGTATAGTCATATATAATAGATTGATAGTCGATAATAATGGAGGAGGAACATTCTTGGACTCTACCTTGCAAATGTTAAAAGCGCTAACCGACGCCAACGGCGTACCCGGTCACGAGGACGAAGTGCGCGACGTTATGCGGGAACACATTGCCCCTTACGCTGACGAAGTGACGGTCGATCATCTCGGCAGCTTGATCGCCCAAAAAACGGGCACGATCCCGGACGGCCCTAAAATTATGGTAGCCGGACATTTGGATGAAATCGGTTTCATGGTGACGCGAATCGACGACAAAGGCTTCCTATACTTTCAACCGCTCGGCGGCTGGTGGGAGCAAGTGATGCAAGCGCAGCGGGTGACCGTCATGACGCGCAAGGGGAACATTCCCGGCGTGATCGGCTCGAAGCCGCCTCATATTTTATCGCCGGAAGCCCGCAAAAATCCAGTTGACAAAAAAGACATGTTCATTGATATCGGCGCGGAAAGCAAAGAGCAAGCTACGGAGTTCGGCGTTCGCCCTGGCGACTCCATCGTACCGGTTTGCGAATTTACCGTGATGAAAAATGAAAAAATGCTGATGGCCAAAGCATGGGACAACCGCATCGGCTGTGCCATAGCGATCGATGTGCTGAAGCAATTGAAAGACGTCGAGCATCCGAATACCGTTTACGGCGTCGGTACCGTTCAAGAGGAAGTCGGCTTGCGCGGAGCCAAAACGGCCGCAAATGTCATTCAACCGGATATCGGTTTCTCGGTTGACGTAGGGATCGCCGGCGATACGCCGGGTGTGAGCGAGAAGGACGCCTTGGCCAAAATGGGCAAAGGGCCGCAAATTCTCATTTATGACGGATCGATGATCTCGCATCGCCGTCTGCGCAACTTCGTTACCGACACTGCAGATGAGCTCGGCATTCCTTATCAATTCGACTATGTCGCGGGAGGCGGTACCGACGCGGGCGCCATTCACGTGACAGCCGGCGGCGTACCGTCGCTTGCGATTTCGATTGCAACGCGATATATTCACACGCATGCGGCGATTCTCCACCGCGAGGATTTCGAAAATGCCGTGAAGCTGATCACCGAAGTAATCAAACGATTGGATAAAAACAAAGTGAAGGAACTTACATTCGGCCAAGGGTAAGGAGCGACTTCGCGCCGTCTTAAGGCCCGTTCGTTGCGACGAAGAATTGAACTATCGTACTCCTTCGTATCATGAGGTCAGCCAGTTTTTCTGGTGGACCTCTTTTACTTTTGTGGTGTAATTGTCAGCCACGGCTAAACGCTATGTATTCATGTCCTATAACAGGTAATCACCGCCAGCGCTTCAGTGGTACAGGAACATGTGTTCCTGGCTTCCTTCTTGTCATCCTATATCGGACGGCCTCTCACGTGGGTATAGTTACCGAATAAAGACCGTGACAACAACATTATTCCACTAAACTCAAAGAAGCCGCGATATACGCGGCACTTTAATGAGATAAAGTTCAAATCAACCAACACATGGTTGTGACAAGTCAGGTTAAGAGATCCTGAGCTCTTTTCGTTTATAAAATTATTACGTATTATATATATTTTCACATTCTTTCACGGTCGGTTGATAAAAACAATGCTTCTTCCATCTTCCTACGAACGGCTGATCATACCAAGTTGGCGGACATGGTCCGGGATTTTCGAACGTACCTGGACGGAAATACCATAGCGAGAATTCGCCTGGCCAATTCCGCTCCCCATTCACAGCCCGTTGCGCCAGACGGCGTTCCCTCTCTCTTGCGTTTTGATAGTACATACCATGCTGCAATGCTTCGAACGCATGCGGCTGGTTGATCATCTGGGGAATTGTCCGGATATCTTTAAAATCGGAGCAATTCCCTCTTATTCGGTTAATGCCAACATTTCCAACAAGGAGCATGCCCATTTCGCCTTCGGTCTCAGCTTCAGCTCGAAGCAACCTTGCCAACATATTTATATCCTGTTGCCTGGCTTTTACGACTGCCATTGAATCACCTCTTTAGATTTCTAGACTCATCATATTGTAGGTGAAGCGGATGTGTTACTCTGGCAAAATAGAGAGCGATAATAAATAGCCGTTCCACACACCTACTGCCCGTTAGTTCCTTCGAAACGTTCCCTCTACCTCCACTGGATTTGTGTCACAAGCCAAAGAACCCCTGAGAAATCAGGGGCTCTAGGAGACCCGCGAGGACTCCTTCATGTATCTGTTAGAAAGGCTTCGCCTTCCACGCTCCGTCCTGCACGCTGTACCGGCGGAAGCGTTCTGGGCCGGCTGCCCACTCATGCTGGCGGTCTACGAACCAGTTCGAATAGAACGGACGCAGGAAGACGTCATGCAGCGTGACGAACGCCGGCAGCGGCCGATCCGATTCGGCCAAATAACCGAGGAAGTCGGCCAGCTCCTTCATATTCCGCTTCGTCGCATCGAGGCGGAGCAAGCTTGCCTTCTCCAAACCGAGCATGCGATTCGCTTCCGTGAGATAAGCTTCTACCGGAGTGAAGTCGGCCAGATGCTCGAGTAGACGCGCAGCCGCCGCTTGAAGCGCGGAACCGAACTCGCCAGCATCGCGATACTGCGCCTTCGCCGCCTTATCGTACAGGGCGTACATCTCTTCCGTGATACGGAAGCGGCGGAGCAAGTGCTCATGCATAAGGAGAGAGCCTTCCTGCAAAGGAAGATACGTGTCAGCGCCGCCGGGCAAGCGGTCCGCTTCGGCAGCGACACGATCCCAAAGACCGCGGGCATATTGGATGCCCTGCTCATACTGCGCCAGCTTCTCGCCGCGCAATATCGCTGCATAGAGCTTCCACATCATCAGCACGTTGTCGGTATGGTACAAGCATTTGCGAATGTCTACGCCGTTAAGCGGGGCTAAAGGTCCAAGTACAGCTCCGGCAGGGTCGCCGAGCGCGTGCCAATAGGCTGTGAGCGCTGTCTCCCGCAGCCCGTATCGCTGCAGCGAATAAGCGCGTTCGAATTGTTCGCCGTATGCCAGAACATCGGAACGAGGCTCCGGTTGTGCCTCGTTCGCTTCTTCGCCGCTCCGAGCGGAACCGCCTCCGTCCGCGCCGGACCATAACGCCGTCGCGCCTGACGCTACAAGGAAATTCATCTGCTCCTCATGCAAGCCGTACGCGTTGCACCATGCCGTCGTCATCCCGCCGGCCGTTCCAGCAGCGGCAGCGTCCGCGAACAGCTCCAGCTGCTTGGCATGTTGCCCGATATGCACGGAGCTTGAATAACATAGATGAGTCGAGCTGCAAGCGACCGTCTCGAACCCGGCTTCCTTGAAGCTCTGCAGCGATTCGAAGGAGCCGCCGTCATAGCTCCAATCATATATGATCGTGCCGGAGAGAAGCACATCGACCGCATATTGTCTTTCGTCCGGCGTCGCCTTGGCAAAGTGGCTGATCAGCATATCTCCCCATATGCCGATCTTGCGGCCTTGGACGCTCGCTGCACGCATAATGCGCGAGAAGTGATCGACGTAGATGCCGATCTTCCCTTTCTCCTCCAGCTTCGGCTTGCACAGCGGGCATTCTCCCATGTTCTCCACTTCATCGCCGCCGACGCAGATCACGTCCGAGCTGAAGCAATCGAATAAATCCCCGAGCATTCGATCCGCCAACTCATCCGCCTCCGGCGAGCTAGCGCACATCGTATACGAGCTCGAAGTCCGATAATCCGATTCGGCGGAGCTCTCTGTCAAATGATGATAACGCTGCAGCGACAGCAATTCGCCGCTGTGCGCAAGCAAGTTAAGCTGCGGAATTAACTTGATGTTGTATGCGCGGCACAGCTTGTCAAGCGTCCGTGCGTCGTCCGCCGTCATCGCGCCAGGTCCGCCAAGTCGGGGCAGGGAAGGGAAATCGAAAAACGTTTCCAAATACAAATACAGCTCATTGATTTTCCAGCCTGCAAGCACGCGCACAAGATTCTCCATATATGAAGCCCGGTATTCGGTCATTCCTTGGGCAAAGGCTAATTGCATACCGCGGCGCTTCATTGCCGGCGCGTCACCGACAATCAGGCACGGCAGCTCACTACCGTATTGCCGCATCATCCCCTTCAGCGTCATGACGCCGTACAGATGGCCGGCAGGCTCCGCCGCCCATATATCGATGCCATCTGCACTTACGATCAGTACGTAACCTTCCGGATTGAGTAATAATAGCAGCTCTTCCGCCGACAGATCGGAAGCTGCTGTCCCGTCCTGCGACTCGGAAATCAGTTGCAGCCGGACCACAGCCGCTTCCGTTCCCATCGCCGGATAGCCGCCGAGCTCGGCGGCTATTGCGGCATAACCGGCGTCCTCGGTGAGTCCCGCAATCGTCAACCGTTCCGGCATAACGTATGTTCCTTCTCGCCGCTCCGCACGCCGCGGAACCGGCAGAACCATCAACGTTTCCAACAATTCGTTCTCCCCCATTCTCCTTTTACCGATTGCGAAATTCACTTGTGCTCATCCCCGTATATTCCTTAAACCTCTTATAAAACCAGTCCAATTCCCGATAACCGACCGCCTGCGCCACCTCGTACGCCTTCAGCTCCGTCGCGAGCAGCAACTCCTTGGCCCGCTCCATCCGGACGCGAAGCAAATGATCGTTAAACGATATTCCTTCCTCCGCTTTGAACAATTGACCGAGATAAGCCGCGTTCATATAGACTTGCGATGCGATGCTTCTGAGGCTGATATTCGTTCCGTATTCGGATTCCACGATCCGTTTGACGAGCTGAACCGTATTCGCGGGCTGAGGCGGCATCGATCGTTCCAGTTGCTCGATCGTCTGCATACATTTGTTCTCCGCGAATTCGAACAGCTTCTCCATCTTTTTCGCTTCCATAATCGTACCGTAATCGTTTAAATTCAAATTAAAGATCGACTCGTATGGAATGCCGAGCTCGCGGACGAGCCGGAATAAATTGACGACCAGCTCGAGAACCATCGACTTGACGATCGATTTGGGCGTATGCTGTTTTGCGTAATCATGCATGCGGCCCGCCAACTGCCGGCTTACTCGCTCCCGGTCCAGCTCTTTCACCGCTTCAACGACGTATTGAACATGCTGGATTTCTTCAAGGGCGCTCCAGCCATCGGTCGCCTCCAATCCATTCGGCGTAATAATCGCCTCTGAGCCGACCAGAAACTTACGGTCGAGCATCTGATCTGCCGTATAGCACGACCTCACGATTTCTCTAGGAGAACAAACCACTTCGCCAAGGCCGATTGTCACCGCTACTTTCGCATATTTCGCCACGCAATCTCTTATCCGTTCACATATTCGCATCGCTTCTTCCGAGCTGTCGTCATCCTCCCCGCTTCCCTGCGGATGCAGGAGCACGCCGTAACGTTCGAACGATTCCTCGAACATATAGCCTGAACCGGCAATGACATCTTCCATAACATTGCGCACCGCAAACCGTTTAATTTGAATTTCCGCATCCGTCCAGAACGAATCGCCCGTCTCAAGGAACTCCATCTCCACGAATAGGCAGCAGTAGCTGTCGCCGGTCATTACTTTTATTTTTAGAAGCTCGAACTGTTCCGCAGCCTCTTCTTCCTTTACAACGCCGCGTACCCATTTTTTGAGCAGCTGGTCGCGCATGGCCGGTATGCCAAGGTAAAGCTGCATGTCTAGCAACTGCTGACTCGCGAACTCGGACTTCACCGTCGTCAGAAGACGGCTTAGATCTTCCTCTCCAACCGGCTTGAGCAAATAATCTTTTACGCCGCGCTTCATACATTCCTTCACGTAGCCGAATTCTTCGTATCCGCTCATGACAATGACCGGAATTTGCGAGAACTCCCTCAGCTTGCAGATGAGCTCGAGCCCGTCAATGCCCGGCATTCGGATATCCGTAACGAGCAAAGAATAATCATTCCGCTCCAATAAGTCCAGCGCTTGCTTCCCGCTTCGCGCTTCCCCCGCAATTTGGAATCCGTATTGCTCCCAATCAACCAAATACTTCATCGATTTCAGAGCTCCAGGCTCATCATCAACCAGCAGCACTTTCAGCATTCGAGCCCCTCCTTATAAGGTGCATTCCCGCTATTGCGACACAGGAAGCACGACCGTCACCTTCGTACCAGACCCCGGAACGCTTTCGAACTCAATTCCGTACGAGCTCCCATACAACCGGCGAAGTCTCTGGTGCACATTCCGCAATCCGATGCGTTTGCCATCGTCGCTTCCCTCCGGCTCGTTCAATCGCCCGATGATTTCGTCCAGCCGGTCCGACGTTATGCCAGGCCCGTTATCCTCTACCGTCGCGCAGTATCGATCGCGGTCGACGATGCGCGCGCGAATGACGATGGTCGTCATCTCTTCGTTTTTCTCAAGCGCGTGCACAACCGCGTTTTCAACCAGCGTCTGCAGCGTCAGCCGAGGCATCTCAAGCTGATGGAGTTCCCTCGGAATGTGAACATCATAGGCGAGGCGCTCGCCAAACCGAAACTCCTGAATGCGCAAGTACGTATCGACGATGTCGATCTCTTCGCTCAGCCTGACGACTTGTCCGCTTTGGCTAAGCACGTTGCGGAACGAAGTGGCCAGCAGCTTGACGATTTTGGCATTCTCCTTATCGCCCTTCTCCAGCAGATTGCCGCGGATCGCATTCAATGTATTGAACAAATAATGCGGATTGATTTGAGTTTGAAGCGCATACAATTCGGATTCCTTTTTCTTCAGCTCCAATTCCTTGCGGTCGAGCTCTGATTCGTATACTTCCTTAATAAGTTTATCGATGCGCAGAATCATTCGGTTAAAAATATACCCGAGCCGGCTGATCTCATCGTTTCCTTTGACTTCGATGAACGACTGCAAGTTGTCCGCGTCGGTTCTCTGCATCCGATTCGCAAGCTGCATAAGCCGTTTCGTCAAGCCGGCTGAGATAAAATATAACGCGAGCACCGATACGATGACGGCTAACGCAAAAAGCAGGATGGCGAGCTGCTGAATCTCTCTCACCTTCGCTTGCAGCTCGTCGATGGGGGTCAGATTGATAACCTTCAATCCCCGTATGCTGCCGCGCGAAGTCAGTTCCTTAGCTGTCAGCAAATACTTGCTTCCGTCATCGAAGCGGTACATGCCCGTGTAGAAGCTTTTCCCTTTAATTTGTGAATAAAACGGAGAATCGGATAGCTTCTTGTCATAGCTTTGATCCATATTGTCTACGACAATCCGGCCGTCAGGCAGTGCAATCAGAAACCGCTGCTTCGAATTTTCTTTCGTAACCAGGTCGTACAGCACCCGGTCGGGAAGATCGATAGCCACGTACATGACGTTATTTCCTTCCGCGCCGATTCCGCTTACTTTCTGCGACAGGCGAAACACGCCGAACCGATAGTACGTATCCTTCCCGAGATAGGTCCATGTCTTGACAAGCGGCATATCGGACTGCTGCGACTTTACATACCACGGCGTTTGCCGGATTTCTTGGTCTATTAGTCTGACGTCCGCAAATTGGAAGGTCGGGTTATCGGTATACGTCATGACGCGCAGCACATTGCGCGACGAGGATCTTACCCAGTTGACAAACGGGATATATTCGTCCAAATACACGTCGTACGATTCGAGAAAATTATCGTACCGTTTGGCGATTTGATCCTTCAAATCGCTGTTCGCATAGAGCGCATCCACAACTTGCTCGTACGACTGCAGCAAATTGTCTACGTTCTCCGAGAGCTGCGAGACGGAATAGCCGACGTCCTCCTCCATCTTACTGAGGAGCAGATTACTGCTGTACCGGGTTGTTATGAACGTAAGCGCCCCAAGCAGGATGATGGCGACCAGCGTGTTGGCCATAAATATTTTTGTACGGATCTTCACCGGCATCCCCCCACGGTACGATAACGACCGAGACATCCTGCACATGTGAAGGATGTCCGGTTCGTTTCCCTATTTTACGGCTTCATTGTAACGCTCGCTGTATTGCTGCCACGTATCGGTCCATAACTGCTCCAGCCGCTTCTCGCCGCCTTTGTCCAGCTCGGCGACCATGTCCGACCAAGCCTTCTCGAATTCGTCAGGCGACTTGGCCATAATGACTCTTGGCGTTTCTTTCACCCAAATGTTTTCGAGTTTTTTGAAAATAGGGTTGACCTCCTCTTGCGCGTTCAGCTGCCACAGATACGCAGGGAGATATTCGGGCTTGGGCATGAAATCAGCCCAAACCTTCTTGCCGTACTTCGACAATACTCCCTTCGTCTCTTCATCGTAATTGCTGGCGATATAATCGGCTGTAATCGGCGTCGCGTAATCTCCATCATCCAGTTTCGCTCCATCGCCAAAGCTGAACCGGCTGTAGATGCCATTGGTGCCTTCCCTATAAGCCAGATCGGGATCGGCCTTCAGCTTGTCGAGAAATTCTTGCTTGCGAACGCGCTTGCCTTCAACAACGTCATAATGCTGGCCTTCGATGCCCCAATTGATGAGCTTCTGCCCTTCATCAGAGAACAGGTAGTCGACGAACTGGATGATGCGTTCCGGATTTTTGGCGTTCGTCGTAATACCCCAGTTGTTGTTCGAGCCGGACGCCACGATCGTATTGGAATGGTCAACGACCTGGTCATTAAAGTAAACGGCCAGCTTGGCATATTGTTTGTCCGCTTGGCCTGCTGCTACAAGCGATTGCTCAGGCCCGCTGAGCACCCATTGAGGGATATAGCCGGCCAATACGCGTCCCTGCGCGATTTTGGCTCCCAGCGTCTCGTAATTCAAGCTGAAAATTTCTTTGTCGAGCATCCCTTCCGATTGGAGCTTATTCAGAAACTTAAAATAGTCCTTCGTAAAATCGGCGCTAAGGGCCGAATGAACGTTGTTGCCCTCGTCGATATAGAAACGGCCGTGGTCGGGATGTCCCGCCGCGTTAATCGCCGGATTGTTGAAGGTTAAGTCAGGTCCGGCTCCGCTAAACGGAATGACTTCTTGACCGTCCACGGTCGGATGCTTGTCGGTATACGCTTTCAACACGTCGTAAAGCTGATCGAGCGTCTTGATCTCCGGGTACCCCGCTTCCTTCAGCACATCGTATTGGACAGCGAACGACGCTTGTACGTTGGCTGGCGTCTCCTCGGCTAGATTGACATTATAGAGCGTGTAGATATGGCCGTCCTCATCGCGCAGCAAATCGTAAAATTTACCGAATTTCTTCTTGATATTAGGTCCGTACTGGTCAATCAAATCTTCCAGCGGGATATACGCACCGGCGTCGCGGTATTTCTCTCCCCGGCCGGAAGTGACGATATCCGGATAATCGCCCGAGGCGAGCCAGATGTCGTATTTTTGCGTATCGGACGACAGCACCGGCACATACTCCAGCGATACGCCCGTTTTCTCCGTCAATAGCTTCCCGACAGGCGTGTCCCACGTTAGCTTCGGATCGGAAGTGCTAATCGTAAATTTGACCGCCTCCTGTTTCCCGCTATCGCCTGCAGCCGGCTGCTCCGACGCAGCACCTTTTTCCTTCGGGCTGTCTTCCTTCTTCGTGCATGCAGCCATCAGAGCGGTTACAAGCAGCAATGATAATAATAGGACCAATCCCTTCTTCATACCTAGCACCCTTTCTTGTAAGAGTTTATTATATCATCGAAGACATGCGGCTTCATAGGGACTGCCGAACGCTCCGGCGATAACGGGAAAACATGACTTTCGCTATTCTTTGATCGAGCCAACCATGATGCCTTTAATGAAGTAACGCTGCATGAACGGGTAGACGAACAGGATCGGCAGCGTAACGATCACGGTCATCGTGGCACGAATCGATTGGGGAGTCGTTTGCCGCAGCGTTTCCTTGTCGACGTAACCGGTCGCGTTCGAGGTGACCTGAGAAGTCGATTGAATTAATATTTTCATCAACTCGTACTGCAATAGGCTCAAATTAGGCTTTGTGTTGTACAAATAGTTATCGAACCAGGCATTCCAATGCCCGACCGACACGAACAAGGTGATCGTCGCCAGCACCGGCAGACTGGTCGGGAGCGCAATCTTGCTGAACAGCTGAAAGTCGCTTGCCCCGTCGATTTTCGCGGATTCCATTAGCCCTTCCGGCATTGAATCGAAGTAGGAACGGATAATGATGACGTTGTAGACGCCGATTAGGCCAGGGATGATGTATACCCAGAACGAGTTGAGCAAGCCCAGATTCTTGATGAGCATATAGCCCGGAATAATGCCGCCGCTTACGTACATGCTGACGATCAGCACGTAATTGATCGATTTGCGCAGCACGTATTCCTTCCGAGACAGCGTAAAAGCGAGCATAGTGGTGCAGGTGACGGACAAGAACGTTCCGAGCAGCGTCCTCGCTACCGAACGTCCGGCCGCGCCGAGCAGGCCGTCATTTTCGAACACGATCAAATAGTTGCTCCATGTAAACTCGTTAGGCCACAAATACACTTGGCCTCGGATGGTGTCCATCGGATGGTTAAACGATATCGCCATCAGGTTAAGAAACGGATACAGCGTAGCGATCCCGAGCAAAGCGAGCAGCGCGTAGTTGATAGCATCGAAAGCATAGCCGGAAACTCCCATTGATTTGCGCATCTCTCGTCCCTCCTCACATAATTCTGGCCTGACCGGCTTTTTTGGCGAAGCCGTTCACCGTAAACACGAGAATCAGGCTGATCAAACTTTTGAAAATGCCAAGCGCTACGCCGACCGAATATTGACCGGAGCCGAACGACAAATTAAGCGCGTACAGGTCGAGCACTTCGGAATAATCGATGACCAGCGGATTGCCCAGCAAGAACTGGGACTCGTACCCCGTATTGATCAGCGAGCCGACCGACAAGATCAGCAGAATAATCGCCGTAGGCATGATGCCCGGGATGGAGATATGCCACATTTTCTGGAATCGTCCCGCTCCATCGACGTCCGCCGCTTCATACATTTCCGGATTTAAGCTTGCCATGACGGCCAAATAAATAATCGTGCTCCAGCCGAGCTCCTTCCAGAGGCCGACCAGCGTATGAATGGCCCAGAACCATTCCCCCTTGCCCATGAAATAGATCGGTTCGTGAATGATGCCAATTTTCAGAAGCACCTGATTGATGAAGCCGCCATCCGGCGAGAGAAACGTAAGCACGATATTGGCGATGACGACCATCGATACGAAGTGAGGAATGTAGGTGACCGTCTGAATCGTCCGTTTGAAGAAGGCGCTGCGAACTTCATTGAGCAAGAGCGCAAGCGCAATCGCCCCAACAAAACCGGCCGCCATGCTCATGAAGCTCATGACAAGCGTATTGCGGAGCACGCGGAAAAATTGTTCGTCTTGGAACAATAAGATAAAATTATCGAAGCCGACGAATTCGCTGCCCATGATGCCCTTCCCGGGCAAAAATTTCTGAAACGCCATGATCCAGCCCCACAGCGGAACATAGCTGAACAAAATAAGCAGCAGCACAAACGGCACGGACATGAGAACAAGCTGGTATTGCGAACCGAGCTTTTGGAAGAAGGAAATTCGTTTGACCGATTCCGCATTGGCGGATGGCGGCGTTTTCATTTTCATCGATGCATGATTCATTGGTTCACCTCTCGCTTTGATTCGGGTAAAGGCTTGTACCTTTATTGTGAGCCCGCAGGCTCGTCCAAGAAACCCGACAGCTTGCAGATCATTACCGGGGAAATTGCAGAACAAGGAGCAAGGTGAAATGGCTAATCGAGTCCTTGTCGGCGCAGATCCCCACGCCGCGTAACTACTGCTGCAACAAATTCGTTTAGTTCAACGATATCGATTTCAGGCACCACCCAAAGCATCAGTAAAGCATAAATCAGAAGTCGAAAAATCTACCAAGGCTCTTATCGAAAAGTCCGAGCGGCATGGTTTTTCACTCAATGAAATGCCACAATTACCTCTAATACAAAATAAACCCACATCCATAGGATGTGGGTATCAACATATGATTTTTTCTTCGGTTCAGCTCGATCATTTATAAACCTAAACTATCGCATATGTGTACCATCGTGTTTCTCGTGTTTTGCAGATGGAATGCTAAGTTTTCGGTTTAAACTAATTAACAATATTACAACAGCTATTATGAATATCACTTCATTAAATTGCTGTAAATAGAACACATATTTTACTACCGGTTTCCCCTGCGGAAGATAACTAATCATTAATTGGGGCCCATAATAACTAAGTAATAATTGATAAACATGGCTTGAAATTATCAAGCTCAGGAACCATATCATCCTTGAATAAAATAATTTATCAAGCGAAAGCCTCTTTGTGCAAATCACTATGCCATAAATTAATAAAGCAAATCTGATTAGAAGCAATGAATATCCTACTATAACTTCCATATACTTATCCGCCACCTCAAAAAGGATAATTTCCGGAATTACCACCCACTGTTTTGATGGATTTTACATATGATGAAACATCTAATGTGGCGCTCTCCTGGCGCTGCTAGTTATGCTATCTCTGCCATTACTCTATCTATTTTATAGCCATATGCATTGCGGCGACGCCGCCACTATAGCTTTTTACATCTACTTTGGAAAATCCCGCTTCTAAAAACATTTGTTTAAGTACATTTTTATTTGGGAAATTACGAGCTGATTCTTGTAACCATGAATATTCATCATAACTTTTGGCAATAAATTTTCCAAGCAATGGCATGATAAAGCGAACATAAAAAAGGGAAAGTTGTCTATAACCAATTAATGTTGGTTGGGATGTTTCTAAACAAACTACTTTTCCGCCTGGTTTTGTTACTCGATACATTTCCCGTAAAACGGTTAAATATTCCGGTACATTTCTTAAACCAAAACCAATGGTTACATAATCAAATGAATGATCTTCAAAAGGGAGTTCCATGGCATTTCCTTGGATAAATGCAAGCTGCTTTAAAGCTTTTTGCTCTTGCTTATCTTGTGCAATTTTGAGCATGTTTTTGCTAAAATCTAATCCAATTACTTCTCCGTGCGTTCCAATAGCATCTGCTAAAGCAATCGCCCAATCCCCGGTTCCAGTGCACACATCAAGAGCGTTACTTCCTTCTTTAACATTCATCCGTTTCATGACATCTTGACGCCATGCGATATGTCTCTTAAAAGTGATGATAGAATTCATCGAGTCGTATTGATTCGATATCTTTTCAAATACATGATGAACCCTTTCCATCTTTGTTTGATCAGACATGAAATCCCCCTCTTCCACAAATGCAATTTTATGAAAATAATATTTCTATATGATTGCTAAAAGCAGCCGGACTATATGTTGACGGTTCATCCTCCATATCCACCTATCACATATTTTCCAACATACTCCTTACGCAAAATATTGGGATTTGTTGCACTATCCTGCCCTTTAGTTTAATGAAAAGGAGCAGCTGCCGCGGCGATCTACTCCTGGATCGTTCAACTATCGTTACTCGATAGCTTAATCCCTTGGCACATCAAAGAGATCGATATCGGTATGAAGGGCACCCCCCCACTTTATACGCCATTACTTTGCTCAATCCGCTTTCTCGGCCGGTGCACCGCTTAGTTTCATCTCTGAAACGCTAGGGCATTCAGCAGAACGGACAACCAAAGAAAATTACTTACGTAATGGAATTAAAAAGAGCATGATGTCAGTGAGTATGTAGATATCCGATTTCCAAGGGGGTAGGCGCCAGAACGGGTGCGGAACATTCGCTTCGCAAAAAAAAGAAGGCTTCGCGAGAAGCCTTCTCCTAAAAACCGGTTTGCTATCGAAGCCTCTTATAGCGCTTCTATCAGTTCCACCACTTGATCGGCCAGCTCCAGCAGCTTCGCCTTCAGCTCCGGCGTGATCTGCGATTGCATGCCGTCCGCGTTCAAATTGCTGCGGAACCCGTTGAACTGTGCGGCGGCAGCGTTATTGTTGCTTTTGCCGAGCTGCTTGTTGGCTTGCTCCAACCGTTGGAGCAAATTCGACTTGAGCACCGAACCTACGTTGCCGGTTTCGATGAGCTCGCGAAGTTTGGCAATGCCTTCGGCCGGGGTCGCGATCGGTTTGGCGACGAACTTCATATCGCCCCAGTTCAGCTGGTTGTCGCCGTCCCCAAGCCACATAATCTGACCCCAGTTGCCCGGGCCGTCATTGTCGGTCGCCAGCAGCGTCATCCCGACCGTCTTGCCGTCGGCTGGCGAGAACGGCATGATCTGCAGGCTGCTCCACGGAATGGCCACTTCCATCGTGTAGCCGTCCGTCCGCACGGTGGATGCAATCGTCCCGTCCGTATACGGGAACTCCTGCACGCCGCCGTTATGGCCTTCGCGCATGAACATGTGCGGCTGGCCGTCCGGACCGCTCGGTGTTAAGAATACCGAGTAGTCGCCGTCGCGGAACGCGGTGCCGTTCTTGCCGCGGTCCAGATCGAGGAAGAGCAGCGTCGCGTCGGACAAATACATTTTCGATCCGGTTTCCGTAAATTGCTGAGCGTCGTCGGTCCGTTCCTCCAGCAGGTACAAGTTGTTGTCGTCCCATTTGATCCGGTACTTGGAGGTGATGTCCTGGGCGTCCGTCTCCGCTCCCCAGACCGTTCCGTGTTTAATCACGTCCTCGGACTCGGGGCTTACGATTATTTCCGCCGCATCATCCCACTCGCCGGCTACTGCAACGCCGTCAATAGCGATGGCAGCCTTCGCTTCCTGTGACTCGTAGGTGATCGGAGCCTTCACTTCCCACGGCTTCGCTTCTTTATAGAAGCGGAAGTACGTGTACGGGTCGACGACCTCGAACTTCAGCTCGGGATAATGCTCTTTCACGTAGTTGACGGCATCGACGACCATGCTTGGCTTGGTCAGGATGTTCCGGAACATGAAAAACTTTTGATTCTTCTTCAACTGCGCGGCGATCTGTTCGCCGTATACGGCGGCATCTCTTACTTCCTGTCCCAAATCCTGCACCCAAGCGAACGGCGTGCCGTTCACGACCGGCTGCTCGAATCCGCCGTTGTTGCCGACGCCGTTCGGCGAGAATCGACTGTACGATTCCTGGACGCGCAGCGGAACCGAACCGCTGTTGCCGCTGATCAGGAACCCGGTGATGTCGATGTCGAATTTATCGTACATCTCGGTGTTGTACTGCTCCCAGACATGCAAGAACTCCGGCAGCCCGTCGGGACGGTTCTCTTCGAGCAGCATGATCGGGTTCAAGTAGCCGGCTCCGTTATCGCCGGCTACGAAATAGTCGTTCGGCGACATCGTTTCGTAAAGGTAGTTGAACAATTGCGGAATCCGTTTGGACAGGCCCATAACCGGCGGCCATGCGAGCGGTAGCTCGCCGCGCTTCGGGTCGTTCCATAGCGCGGGCAGCGCCCCTGCCGTCCATGCGCCGGCATCGTAGTCGCCCATGTAGAAGGCGACATACTTCGTGGCAGGGTCGTACGTCTTGCCGTTGTTGCCTTTATCGTTCTTCTGCGTGAATGTCTCATTCAGCGGGACGTTCTTGAACGCCGACGCGTTGGACAAGCCGATCAGGCCATAAGCGTCCGCGTCTTTCTGCGCATTATATTTGGAGATGATGTCGGCGTACTTCCATTCCGCTTGCACCGGCTCCAGCCCCGCTTGCGAATCGGCATGCTTCGTATACTTGATCCACCACGGCACAAAGCCGCCGATCGTAAAGATCGTTTCGCCAGCTCTGGCGTTCTGGGACCGCAGCAGTTCGATCAGCGTATTGTAATCGGTGCCGAGCGGCTGGTTGCGGTCGTCGATCGGCTTCGTCGTCTCGTCCGGGCTCAAGTCGAAAAAGAACGCTTTGTTCGCGATAAAATAGTCGGCGTTCGGCAGGAATGAGTTGAACAGGTCGGGGTAGACGAATTGCTGCCCTTCCTGAGGAACGGGCACTTCGGCCGGAGGCACGGTCGACTGGCCTTCGGCCGTCACTTCAACGGTCCGCTGGATGCTGGCGCCGTACCACGTCACGCCGTCGCGCACCATGTCCGCGTCGAACTTGTAAACGCCCGGCGCATTCGGCGCAATGATCGTGAAGCGGAACGTCTTCTGTTGCCCGCTTGCGATTTGCTCGTTCGCGCTCATGAATACCCGCTGATTGGCCGGATCGTTCGAGAACCCGCCGTTCAGGTTGCCCCATTTGAACTGGTTCGTGCCAAGTGAGCCGAGCCGGTCATTGGCCGCCATCGTCCAAGTCGTCTTGCCGATGTTCTTGAATGTGACCGCCACTTCGATTTCCTGGCCGACTTTCAGCTTGGCCGGCATGGCGATCGATATGACTTGGGCGCTCAAATCTTTGGCCGATTGGTTGATCGACCAGGATACGCCATCCAGCCCGTAAGCCATCATCGTCGGGTTGGTCAGGCCGCTGTCCAAATAACGGACTTTTGCCCACAGGTAAGCGTCATTCTTGGCGCTGCCTGTCGAAGCGAGGTCCGTGTCCGGAATCGTCCCCTGTCCGGTAAATTTGCCGACCAGGTTGACCGCTACCGGCATTTGCCGTTTCACGACCAGCTCATCGTACGGGCTGCCCGGCGTTTCATCGAACCGTACCGGCAGCAAATTTTCGGCGCCAGTGGCCGTCGAAGCGACGTTGGCCGTCGCAGGAACGTTCTGATCCCATACGACCACACCATTGAATGCGCTTGCAAACTGGTCGAGCACGGCGGAGAACGATGCAGCCGTTACCAGCGTGCGCGCCGCCAAAGCGCCGCCCTCTTTGCGCAGCTCGTCCAGCCAGAAATGGTCGATATCCATACCCGCTTCTTTGGCGATCGAATTGGATTCGTAGAAATAATACAATTGCGTATTCGTACGGTTCACGACGCCCTGCAGCGCCGTAGCCAGCTTCAGATAGTCATAGCTTAACTTGGATGTTGGTTGGGCGGCGATGAACGTCTTTAAATCGAACACCGTCAATTCGCTGGTGTCGGGCTCGCCGGCAGCGGGCACCATAGCGCCGTTGGCCAGCGCGGGCGGCAGCGCGAGCGTCAATATCATCATAAGCAGCAAAGCGAGACGGGATCTTCCGAAAAATTTCCCCATTGTCAAAAGTCCTCCCTTAACGCGCGTATTCGTTCTGTTCGGCAACTTATCCTATCGAGCGTTCTTAATTGTACATCCCTGCTCAAAACCCGAAAGCTTGGGTGCCTCCTTTTCCAGAAATGTATTATTTGTATCAATTAATTCAATTCATATTATAAAAACGGATGAATGCGCTGTCAATTGGAGGTTATACCTTATTTTATAAAGAAATAGATCGAGTTTATGACATAAAATAATGAAAAATTCCGCATTATGACAATGTTTTCGGACGCATGCCGCAAGGTGTATGTACCGCTTTTGTCGAAAATGGGTCTTTGGAATGAATTTCGGAAGCGGGTGAGACAGCGAAATCGGGGGTTTTCGGCAACAGCCGATTTTTGGCCAGAACCGCCGGATCTTGAGGTATAATTAGTGACAATCAAGCCTCTGCTGCCGGGTGCCCATGATTGCAAAACAAAAACCCCCAAGTGAATCGCATGCCTCTTGCGGTTCACTTGGGGGTTTAGTGGGTGGTCTAATGAGGGATCTAAATCTTCTTCATGTTGATCTTCATCATCGAAAAAAGCATCTTAATTGAGGTCCAGTTAATATGACGCAATTTGATGGTTCATAGCGAGGCCCCTACGACACTATATCCTCATTGTCTTGCTTGCTCAGTTTCATAATCAGGAACGGAACTTAAATCAAAATTATGAACAGCGCGGACTTTTTTTTCTGAAGTAACTTGCTCATAATCCTTAGCTTATGATATATCCCTTCAAGCAATTTCACACGTTCACCACAAAAAACTTTCCGCCACTTATGATACGGTTCACCGCGCTGTCTGTAACGGCAAGTTTTTAATGGTTTCTTAGGCGCAAGGCCTTACACGCTCCCCCCTCCATGAATAACCTAGCAAATAGCACTATTCTCCACATTTTCTCTTGAAAGAAGCGATGTTGCCTATGGTAAATGCCTATACCAAAATCCGAATACGTAAAATTGTCCGCCGCTTCGGCCTAATTCCGTTGCGTTCAGACTCGATCGCGTCTCATTATCGAAAGAACGCCATCGTCCGAGTACGGACGGAAAGCGGAAACTTTGCGATGAAGCCCTTCTTCCGGAGTAATTTACTCCACTCAGGTACAATTGACCAAATAAAAACAACTGCAGACTATATACAGCATTTGATGAATAATGGCTTCAATTCCATGCCTAAATGGCTTGCGAGCAATTCCGGGAAATTGTGGACTTTAAATCAAGGAAGGCCCTTCTATGTAACCACATGGATAAATGGGAGAAGCATGGAAAATCAAGAGGATTTCGAAAAGCTCGGACGAGCTCTTGCCACCCTGCATACAACATCCAGTCATTCCTCCCCCATTAAAGGTCACTTTTTCAGTCATATTCGATTATGGCAGAGCAAAGATCGTCTCTTTCGCAGACGGATGACAAAAGTAAACCAAATGAATAATTGGACCCAAAGATGGTATAAAAGGTTCGGAGAAGCTTGTAACCAGTTTTCTGATCGGTCCTGGAGCGAATTAATGAGCCCGGGGATTGCAGACCTTTTGGTGAAGGAAACGATTCATCCCGCATTGATACACAGCGATATTACTTCACAGAATGTCATTATTGCCGATGACGGACAGCTTTTCATTATTGATTGGGATCGCATTAAGTTAGGATCGATCTATGTTGAAGTAGCAACAGCTCTCATGAACACGACTCGCTTTAATCCCGTCCTCATTCATTCGTTGTTAAACGGGTACGAAGAACTCCGCCCTTTAGACCGGACCGAACGTAAAACGATTTCTTCCTTGTATCGGTTACCTCGAGAAGCTTGGTTTGCCGCTCAGTTCCCTAAAAGCCCGAGAAGCCGCAACATGATAGATATTATTGAGCAAACATGGCCACTCCGATTAAAGGCAATGGATTTATTAGATGCATGGGCGGATCAGCAGGGAGAAGATTAGGTTTCTCTGTATCACTAGGACATCTGAGGTTCGAATCTGTTGCGCGGGTAGATATTACCGGTGAAATGGTACATCGGGTTGCTTCAAGAAGGCACTTAGGTTTTGTTGGCTGCGTTCTGCCGGGATTCCGGAAACCATTCGATGCCGTTTGCTAAGCGGCGACGGTTTACCGGAATCCGCTTTCCTCCCGATAAGAGGCTGGGGAATCGGATACGATCCCGAGCAACATCTGTTTGGCAAAGGAAACCGCCCTAGCCTCGTCCGCCGGTCCATACGCAAGAAGGCTGCAGCCCAAATGCGGTCGCACTGCGTCGACTTTCACTTTCTTTTCAAAACGACCAGGTTGCCCTTCATTCCTTCTTCACTATAAACTTTTCCGACCGTCATCTGGATCGGCAGCACCGGGCCGCGTTTAAAATACCGGCTGAAGTGCTGGTCCACTGATTGTTCGGTCACGAAGATAAAATGTCCTTCTTCTGCCTTGTCGCGACAGCCTCTGAGCAGCATCACCCCGCCCGGTTTGAGCACCCGCGCGACTTCCTCCGCAAATCGCCCCCGATTTTCTTCGGCGATACTGTGAAAACATCCGCGATCATTGACCATATCCACGCACAGGTTTTCCAACGGCAATTTCAAGGCATCGCCCTGACGCCAATCCACTTGAACCTCCGCCTTGTTTGCCCGTTCCCTTGCGATGTTCAATGCAGCGGCACTCAGATCGACGCCGATTACGCGATATCCCCGCTGGGCAAGAAAAATGGCTTCGCTGCCTGCGCCGCAGCCTACATCCAAAACGGCAATGTTAGGTGGAAGGTCCATAGAAGCCACGAACGCGACCAATTCTTGAGACGGGTACGGGAGATCCCAGTAGTTTCGAAAGTCTCCGCTGGTATACACTTCTTCCCAATCTCTCATCCTGTTAACCTCCATTCTTTTAATTTATTGTAATTATCGCTTGTCATGGGCGTCAAGGGAAAGAACCTTGAAAAGAAAGGCGATGCAATTGCTTAACTGCATCCGTATCGTTTATGTTAATACCGGTCCTTGCATAAGTAAGTTTTTCGCTCCCCACTTTGCCGCCTCCAGTTAGCATTTACTAAATATTGTAACTTATCTTCGATAATTATTATAATCTGCTCCTTAAGTATTTGAATACGGCAAATTAAGATCAAGCTGGATAAGCTATATCCAACCAGCCTGATTCATGGTTAAACTCCCCGTTACATCTATGAAAAAAGCAGATTGCCACTGCAACCTGCTCTATTCCACTATCGTCTCCCGTTCGTTCAATCATGATAGCAATCATGTTTCGGGCTGACATCATCAGTATTATAAGACTTTAACTATTATAGTTCCGTGAAGCTTACCTTCAACATAGGCATTAAGCTGCCATAGTCCATTTGTTTTTAAAACAATACTAGAGGGACTAGATGCCGCGTTGCACCCCAGTTAGTTCTCCCTAAATTAGATTCTCAAATTGTTTCTTCGACGCCATTTTCACTGATTGCAGACACTTTTAGTGTTTTTACCTACCAATTCTTCTTGTTCACCCCATAGGGGCCACATATACTTCTGTATCTTACCAGCATAGAACGGGTTATTGCACCCTCAGGAAAATGCGGTTTTTTTAACGGTAATGATTGCCCAAAGGAAATATAAATCCTTGACCTAAAAGGGTCAAGGATTTGTATTTTTTCAATGGTTTTTGGATTATTTGCCATTCTCTGCTTTTCCATGATTGTAGGGATGATCTTCATCTGGGGCAGTTTGGGTACGCGCATACCGAATGGAGCTGAACCTCATTCTTTTCATTTTGAAATTTGAAATATCATCAATATCGGGCAAGAGGCATATTTCCTCCGTAATATAGTGCCGTGTCAACTATGAATTTTCAGCATAGATTGTTGTTGAGCACAAACATCTTCACATAAAAACTAAAGGGGAGTTGGATATGAATGTCAAAAGAAATTAATTTAATCACAGCTAAAAGAGTGTCTTTGAAAACACAAAGTAGGACTAGATGTATATCTCCCGGGTTGGTAGGAAATATTGTTGTTGTTCGGACACTATTTAATACTTTTACGGGATGCTTAATAAGTGTTGGGGTAAATAATATTCGTTTACGGATATTTAGCGGGATTGATAGAAGATTTATAATCATCCGAATCCCAATCGGTATTATTTTGGATATTTTCCGTTTCCCTTGTCCATGATAAATCGAAAAATAGATCAAAACAAATCACCCCGTAGTCTATAGACTTACGGGGTGATTTTTGTTAAATGCTATCGTTCTTCGGCATCGTGATCACGAAGACTCCGGGTCAAACGCAGCCTCTCAAAAGAATACCGGTCTCCTGAAAAAGAACGGTGTTTCCTCAATCGCAAGCAAGTCGAAAAGCAAGAATGGAGTAATAGGATTGAAGAAAGGGGTGAACGCTTTTGTTCTTCATTTTTTTGAACCAGAATGGCACGTAGCCTTCGGAGTACATCCCCCTCACCTTTACCGCATCATCTGTAATTAACTCAATAGAGCCGTAATCAGCGAGAGAGCCATCGGACCAAGCTGTTCACATTGATTTCCCCATTGGATTAATATACTCGTCTTGCAGTATTCCCATATGGATGATATCACTCCAGCGACCATCCCCTGCCGCGCTATTCCCTCCTGCTGAACACTGCCAATCTGCTCGGCACCCAAATGCGCAGTGTCCAAAATCGGTTTTGTGCATATTTAGGATACATAGTAATTAATACATTTCTCTATTTATAGTGAAAAAAATCCGCGTTTATCGCGGATCCGGAATGCTATATGTTCTTGTCCTCTACAATAACCTCAGCTAGTTCGCCTACTACTTGTTGTTAATGAATAAATTTTGACGCTAACATATTCTAGTACGTTTTTCAAGTCAAAGCAAAATCTTGACGTACTGCACTGCTCAAGAAAACTTCCAACGGAAATCATCGATCAAATCGAGTATATATGTTTTTTTGTTTCCGTTTTCTAATCAGGCAAGTTTCCGGACCGTGTCCCTACTTCATAAGATGGAAGCACGTTATCGTACATGAGATGCAAAATCATGCCGGTCGCCGCATGGTCCAGGTTATGGCAGTGGTCCATCCACATGATTATATACATTTTCACATTCTTCCCCGGTCGGTTCATAAAAACAGTGCTTCTTCCATCGTCCTACGAGCGGCTGATTATACCAAGTTGGCGGACAAGGTCCGGGATTTTCGAACGTTCCTGGACGGAAATACCATAGGGTGAATTTGGCTGGCCAATTCCGCTCCCCATTCACAGCCCGCTTCGCCAGACGGCGTTCCCTCTCTCTTGCGTTTTGATAGTAGATACCATGTTGCAATGCTTCGAACGCATGAGGCTGGTTGATCATCTGGGGAATTGTCCGGATATTTTTAAAATCGGAGCAATTCGCTCTTATTCGGTTAATGCCAACATTTCCAACAAGGAGCATGCCCATTTCGCCTTCGGTCTCAGCTTCAGCTCGAAGCAACCTTGCCAACATATTAATATCCTGTTCCCTGGCTTTTACGACTGCCATTAGCTCACCTCTTTAGATTTCTAGACTCATCATATTGTAGTTTGGCAAAATAGAGAGCGATAATAAATAGCCATTCCACCACACCTTCTGCCCATTAGTTTAATCCCCTCGTAGTCTGGAATGAGACAATTTTCTTGTCCCATAAAACAAAAAATCCGCGATAAAGCGGAACAGGTACGCTATATGTTCTTGTCCTCTAACACCAAACGCGAAAATCTACCCTTTCATCCTAACTTCAAATCACTTTAAGTCAATCTTCACAAGGGCCGGTCTGTCAAGTAAAATGAGTAGTAAATCGTTGGAATTTCAGGAGGATGCCAGATGAACAAATTGCGATGGGGCATATTGGGAACCGGAAACATCATAGGGAAAGCGGGGCCGGCTCTGCATCAATCCGATAACGGCGAGTGGATCGGCATATCCGGCCGAATGGCCGAGAATAGCCGAAAGGCGGCCGATACGTATGGCGTGCCGAGAGCTTACGCGGGTTACCGGGAGCTTCTGGACGATCCCGATATCGATGCGGTCTACATTGCCCTGCTCCACCATTTGCATAAGGAGTGGGCGCTCGAAGCCGTCAAAGCTGGCAAGCACGTGCTGTTGGAGAAGCCGTTCGCATTGAACGCCTCCGAAGCAAAGGAAATCGTCGACCTGGCAAGATGCCGCGGCGTCCGCGTGGAGGAAGCGTTCGTATGGCGTACCCTGGAGGGCCATCATTATGCGAGGGAGGCGATCCGGAGCGGAACGATCGGCGATCCCGTCTTCTTTCACGGCCATTTCTCCTTTCAGGCCGCTGCGGGCAGCAGTCGGTTGAATGAAGCTTGGGGTGGAGGCGCGTTGTACGACTTAGGCTGCTATTTGGCGTCTTGGAGCCGCTTTCATTTTCAAGAGGAACCCGAATATGCCGACTCCCGGATGATTCGGGCGGGCGGTACGGGGGTCGACCTCCGGTTCGCGGGTACGCTGCTGTTCCCGGGCGGCGGAACGGCGCACATGACTGCCTCCCTCGATATGCCCTACGGCTGTGGGTATGCGATCAAGGGTACGAATGGCGAACTGGAAGTCAAGCAGTTCTCGAATGCGCAAACGATTACGCTGCAGGTGACGTTGAACGGAGAGACGAAGAATTTTGTTACGGAACGCGTTGCCCCGTTCCGCCTGCAAGCAGAGCGGTTCGCACGGTACGCCCTCGCCGGAGATACCGAAACGGATGCCGGCGAGTCCATTATGGCGCAAGCGCATGTTATGGATGCTTTGTTCGAATCGGACAGGACGAAGGCCAGAATCAAGCTCGGATGAGCTGCGGCTTCGGCATTTTTATCCTTACGAACGACTTGAACGCATTGCCTTTACATGTTGTACGCTTATATCCTGAATGATTTTTTTATATTCATCCAGAAGTACATCTGCACTATCACGCTTTGTAAAAAGCACGCTTCGATTTACAGCCACATTCATGGCATCGTTGATATCCTGTCCGGCTGCTCAATGGACCGTCATATCGATTCTATACGGGTAGGATCTGCACTTTAATAAAAAAGGCTGCCGGTTTCGGCAGCCTTTTTTATGTTCTGATCAGCTATTTTTATTTCCCGAACCGAAACCTATAACGTATCCATCCAAGTCTCGAACAGAGAAGTCTTTCCAAGAACCCCAGTCTTGTTCGATTACTTTTGGTTCCGAGACAATAATTGCTCCATTTGTTTTAAGTTCAAGATATAAAGCATCAAGTTCGTTATGAGTTTTTACATAAGCATAAGTATTCCAAGTTCCTTTATTCGGTCTAATATCTTCAATGTCTTTTGCTTGAATTAATTTAAAGCCTAAACCGAAATTATCCCGAATTGCCCAGTGTTCGTTGACTTCGCATCCCAATGCATCTTCATAATATTTCATTGATTTTTCTAAATCTGAAACTAACAACACAGTAAGGGAATTTTCAACTTTCGCTTTGACTATATCCGCCACTACTTAACCACTCCCAACATGGAAAATAAGCCCATACAAAATATAGCGAATATACGTTCGAATGTAAAGACTAATTTCATCGAGAATTATTGAATAAATCTGCCCATTAGCGTAATCCTTCACTCTACTCGTTCACTCAAAAAGCGATAGCAAAAAAAGTATAACTCCGCAAATTAGAGTAATAATTACCGACAACAACCACAAATACAAAGTAATCTTCTTCAACCTAGTTCCAAACCGTGGCTTAGCGGTGAGCTGCTTTAACGATTGTGTTTTACAGTGACGGTTGCAGTGCCTTTCGCAACATTGCCAGCCTTATCTATAGCGGTATAAGTTATCGTATACACACGATCGCCGCCCTTTCCCGATCTTTCCGCGCGAAGGTCAAAGCTTGTATCGTATGTGCCAAACGCAGCATTTTGTATATCCTTGTCGGATCCTTTCTCATTACTTGAAATCGATGTTAATGTGATGGAGTCTAATCCAGACAGGGTATCCATTGTTTCAATTGTTGCTTCTATGCTGACCATTTTGTGGTTAGGTGGAAACAACACGCTCTTATTAAGCGTAATCTTTAAAATTGGAAGTGTCTTATCGATATTCACTTCTATTGACTTCGGCTGTTCCGTGTTTCCTGCACCGTCAGCGCTTCGATAATGAAGAACATTTTCCCCTTCCTTAGAAATCGTGATCTTACCGTTATACACCATCCATGTATTTCCGTTATCGAGACTGTATTCCGTATTTACCACATTAGACAGGTTATCGGTTGCCGTCAGCGTAACAAGGACATCATGATTATACCAACCGTTTTCGTTTGGATTTTCCGATACATTCGCATTGGTAATTGGCGAGGTTTTGTCTAGGTTAATTTTGATCGAGCCCGTGCCTGTTGCTCCTGAGGAATCCGTCGCCTTCCCCTCAATGACTTGATCTATTCCTTCGGTAGAAACCAGCACTGGAGAATCGACTGATAGAATGCCATCGTCGTCGGCAGCTTGAAAGGAAACCGTTACATCTTTATTGTACCAGCCGTTATGGTCAGGCATTCGGTCCGCGCTGGCCTTGACAACAGGTGGATTATTCTTGGTGAGCGTAATCGGCAAGTAGGCGCTCCCTCCATTAATCTCAATCACTTGTTCCACTGGGCGGAATCCTGGAGCTGTTATTTTTAACGTATAGGTACCGCCTTTAATAACGTCACTATAAAAAACGTTTTGAGATTTGTAAATGGACGTATTAGCCCCGACCAATTCAACGACAGCATCATGAATGATGTTATCGTTCTCGTCCGCTACATATCCCCAAATAGTCCCGTTTAATTTCACGCCTTCAGGAATTGGAACGTAAGGATCGTAATTATTATGCTCCAAGGTTTTGTTATCCCCTACATACAGTTCAACACGTCGCTCGTACATTCCGTCGTAAATGATTCTAAAGTAATTCTCGCCTATATAGGAATCAAAAATGCCAGGTATGATGGTAAAAGAATACTTGCCTTCTTCATCCGTTAATGTAGGTGCTACTACGTTGATCATCCGACCGCCAGGCCCTAAATGCACGCCTATAGCTAATGGGTAATTAACTACAGGTGTTTCGTAAGTATCTCCGTAGGTAATCTTCCCTGTGACGGTTGCTCTTTGCGCGGGGAACTGATAATCAAACGTTTCAGACTTCAGTGTGTTTACCACGAGGTACCCATTTGCGGATATTAGCGTAAAAACAACATCACCTAAATACCGTGTATAACTAGGAATGTCGTATACGCCGTCAGCGTTCGTTATAGCAGATGCGACAATTTGGAAGCCGATTCCTCCATCTAACGTATATGTTCCGACTTGAATGGATGCGCCATTAACGGGGTTACCGTTCTCATCCGTTATTGTTCCATGTAAAGATCTAATCACTTCATTGCTACCTTCTGCACTCGTGACACCAACATTTGTCGTTACACTAAAAATCAAAAAAAACATAAGTATTGCTATGATTTTTTCACTCGATCGTGCCGTTTCTTTCATTTCGTTACCTCCCCGCTTTCATCAATAATTCTTTATTAAGAACATAAGTGTTCTTAATAAAGAATACCATTTTTCGTTTTGTTTTGTAAGTCTTTAAACAACTCCAGTACACCTAATGCTAATTTCATATTAGACCCACATCCCACGACGGTTACAATTAGATAAGAATCATAAGAAATAAGTTTTTTATGCGATTATGGGACTACTGTGCCGCCCTTTAGCGTAATGAAAAATGGAGCAGCTGCAAGGTACAGACTGCTCCATGGTGCATTGAACTAACGTTCCCGTTAGTTCAAAACGTTGAGGAACCACTTTACAGCAGGGTCCTCTCTTATTTCCTTGCGATGGAAATTATAAAGCTATACCCCGAACACTGACAGACTGATGTCAGCGATGCCATCTTATAATGGATTTGTGCAACAACAATCATAAGGAGGATTCGAAACGATGTTTAAAACAATTGAGGAATTTGCGGCGGAGTGGAGCCAAGAAACCGCATCAACCTCCAGCCTAATGGCCGCCATGACGGACGATTCCCTGAATCAGCGGATCGGAACGGAGAACCGCACGCTCGGAAGACTGGCTTCCCATCTGGTCGTTACCATTCATGAAATGCTCACCCGCACTGGACTAAAGTTCGAATGTCCAATCACTTATGATCACGTCTCGGTTTCAGCATCGTCCCTTGTGGAAGCCTACAAGAAGGTCAGCGAAGCGATGCTCCAGGCTGTTCGCTCCCAATGGAAAGATGAAACGCTGTTGGAGCAGCACAACATGTACGGTGAAGAATGGTCCAATGCGATTACGCTGCGTGTCCTCATCCAGCACGAGGTCCATCACCGGGGCCAAATGACCGTGCTGATGCGCCAGGCCGGACTCCGGATTCCGGGCATGTACGGACCGACGATGGAAGAATGGGCAGAGTGGGGCATGGAAACTCCGGTTGTGTGAATGAACGTTAAAGGCTGTTCTTCCGGTCTTTATACGGACCTGTAATATGCTCCCCTTACAGTAGCAGGTTGTTATAAATTTACCTGTCTACTGTAAGGGAGTATATTCTACATCCATTTTTACAATTACGAACGATTACAGGCAAAACTAAACGGCCTCAGTCCGATGAGATTCAGGACCAAGGCCGCTTAACTGATTTATTTTTTTACTGTCTACTTGACGGGGTGCAGTTTAGACCTTGAAAGTCCTTTTTGTTTACATTGAATTACTTTTTGCAACTTAACGTATAACACTTTCCTGCTTCTGTATGAAAAGTTATGATGTCTCCGGACATCTGCCAATCCATTTCCTTCTGTTGATGCCCGTCTGCTTCCAAGACGCTAACTTCTCTGTTCGGCCATGGGTTTATGATGCGGCACGTTCTGCCTTTCTCACTATTAATATTGACGTATAACAGATTTCCATCAGATAGCTCACTCGAAACAAGAAAGGCTCCAACGGCTCGCAGGTCTGTGAAACGAGCATTCGTTTCTTGAGGCCAAACAGGAAATAATCGGATGACATGCTCATGACTTTGCAGCAGCATTTCATTAATCGCCGAAGGTACGCCGCTGCAGCACTCAATACCGCCTCCGCCGAAGAAGATAAACAGGTTCGGATAACTATGCTCAACGCACTGACGACGCAGCTCGCGCAAGATGATCTCGGGATCATACCCTACCCGCGCCGCGCTCGTAAATATCGTAGGAAATCCGTTATAATCCGTCCAGCGGTTTATGACCGTGATCGTATCTTTTGCAATTTCAAGAAGTTTAGGATCTGAGTCAAGACCGATCGCTCCCGCCGGCCAAATATGCTGAATGGCCAGTGTATTATCATTCCACCAGTCTCGACCTTGCTCCGTTAACCGAAATATCGTTTTGCCGTCACGTTCAAATGTTGGAAAGTCGCTAATATGCTCTAGGATATGCTCCCACTTTTCGCGTCGCTCGGTATCGAGACTCAATTCTTTCGACATATCGAGCAGCCCTTTGAACACCGTCCGGATAACGCCTAATGAAAGGATAGGATTCATGTCCTCGAACTCCTGAAGCCAATCATCGTTAGGATGTGAATTTGCCCATGTTGGGACTTCGTGAATAGCATCACGATATATTACGTAACGGTTTCCTTCGAATTTTAAATAGTGTTCCCAAAAATTAGCAACCTCAAGTAGAAACGGGTATGCCACCTTGCTTGCATATTGCAAATCATAAGAATAGTAATAACGCATCAACATATTCACTGCAC
Organism: Paenibacillus spongiae; assembly: GCF_024734895.1. Classification (NCBI taxonomy): domain Bacteria; kingdom Bacillati; phylum Bacillota; class Bacilli; order Caryophanales; family Paenibacillaceae; genus Paenibacillus; species Paenibacillus spongiae. The sequence continues at coordinate 3,927,265 of NZ_CP091430.1, read as the reverse complement.
TTAGAGCCGCATTGCTTTTCTGCCCCAAAAACAGATGACCGTTCTCATAAGTTATGCTTGCGCTTGTCGTGGACAGAACAGTAGGAAATCCTTTAGGCCCTATACCGACATCGTAATAGATCCCGCTGCGCTCTAAATATTGTTCGGCATACCTGCGGCCGTTGTCCATATATTCCAGAAGCGGTGTGTCATACGGCTCGCTCAATTCGATATGGTTGGACGAATAAACTCCCCACCAAGGGGCTTGATAATTGTAATTCAAGTGATAATCTCCGGCCCAAGCCGGGCTGTCTGTCGTGATCCAACTGCCGAACAAGCCAGGCGCAAACGCTTTGTTGCGACTGCAACATGCCATGATGTAATGGGAGCCGTACCAAAATTTTTCCAGCAGCTCGTCGCCGATCTCTATCGATGACTTGGCCCAGAATTGACTCCACCAGTTGTCATGCTCCGAGCGAAGCGAACCAATACGGCTCTCGTCAATAAGCCCTACTCTAGCAATCGACTCTTGTAAATAATCTTTCACATCGTGATTCGTTAACACATAAGCAATGATATAGGCCTTTCTGCCAGGCTGTAATTCAATAGAATTGCCCTCACTGCCTAAGCAACTCATGGCCACGGAGCCTTCCGTCGGCCAATCTAGATCGATACCGTTAAATTTCCGCGTACCCCAAGTGACGTTGCCGTCATGACCAAATTCCGTTTCTGATTCATGCCCAGGTTGCATCCACAAATCCACTTTTACAGGAATTGCTGCATGTCCTTCGCAAACTAACTCGATAACCAATGCATTCTCTGTAGCCGAAACCCATGTGGTCATCGTAACAAGCGTTGAATCTCCGCGAAATGTCGACACAACATTAGCTTCATTTAGCCGTTGTTCAGCATAATACGAAGCATCAGCCAACGCAGGAATATGAATATCGATTCCCCCGAGCAAACACGGACTACCGTTCGGGTATGTCCTTTTCGTTTTCCAAAAATCAACTTTCGATATCCATAGACGCTGCTGATCCGGTAATCCGCTGAGGACAACACCGACATCGCCGTTTCCAATTATAGGTCCATCAACGACTTTGTCCGAAGGCACATTTCCAGGTGGTTCCTGGAAAACTCCATTATACTTCTCCATCTTCTCTTTCCACTCTACAGGTTTCATTCTATCGTCCTCCCGAAATGCTGAAATCACTACTCCAATCGAACTCAACTCAATATGTACCATTTAATGGATTATATAGTTGAATATTACTAATATTTCGTTGCTGCGCTTCTTTCTTGATAACTCTTCAAAGCATCATTGTAGATCTGCAGTACTTTATCCAGATCGCCTGTCTTTTTAATTTTATCCTGGAAGGCCGTCCAGTTGTCGAAGCTTTCTTTGCCATTGATGAATAACATAATTCTCCTAAAGTTAGCGCTTACAACCTAAATTCAGCTATCCGAATCGCATACAAACACAATACAGCACGTGATCATTTGTGTCAATATTTTATTATAAAACCATTATATTATAATACAATAAATGATACAGTTTTTTGATTTCGGAAACAAAAAAGAACCCGTGTCTTCGGAATACGCAGCTGTACATTCACACCGCGGATCGTTCCAGCTTTCCACATGACACGAGCTGGCTTTTTGAATGATTATGAAGGACTTCAGATTGAAACAGGTAAAACAGACTCCCCTATATAAATGGTCGATTTGCATACTTGTCCGAAATTATGCTGATCATCATTATCTTCAATCATGCTGAGCAATTTTCTGGCTGCACATTGTCCCATTTCATAAAAGGGTTGTGAGACCCCCGTTACATTTCGATTGACTTTACGATTTAAATTTACGGCATCGTACGTTACAAGCGATACATCACCAGGTATGCTGTAATTCAATTTTTCGAAAGATTGGATTGCAGCTTCCGCGATCTGATCGTTTGCCGTAAATACAGCCGTAAAACTCATTTGTTTCATTTTCTGCTCAAAAACATGGCAATAAGCCTCAAATTCGTTGGAAAAGTCCTCCAACTCTGTTGGAATGATCACATCGAACTCCTCCGAATATTCAAGACCGGAATCGATAAAAGCTTGTCTGAATCCGAAAAGACGCTCAGTCATCGTACTCACATTCGTGTTTCTGATGAACAATATGCGGCGATGTCCTTGATCAAGCAACAGCTTTGTCAAATTATATGCTCCAGCGATATTATCACTGGTTACATATGGTATCTTGGTGTTGGATATCATCCGATCCAGAAATACGATTTTGATTCCGTTATCCTGAAGCAAGGACAAGAGCCGGTTATTAATATCTTCATGCCCTTGGCTCATGAACGGACTTAATATGACTCCTTCTACTTTCCTTGCTACCGCCCCTTTAACGAGAAACTCCAATTTTTTATAATCGCGATCATCGCTTGAGGTTAACAGCTGATAGCCCTGCAAATACAATATATCCTCAGCCCCCCTAAGCGCTGCCGACCACAGGGGATTTTCGATGCCTATAACGAAAGCAGCCACGAGCCGCGTACGGTCTTGATGAGTAACCTTCCTTTTATCCGCGAAAGTTCCTCTACGGCTATCTCGGACGAGCCAGCCTTCATTCGATAATTCTTTAATCGCTTTCTCCACCGTATTCACACTGGAATCATAGTATTGTGAAAACTCTCTACTAGACGGAAGTCTATGGCCTTCGGTCCACTCCCCATTCATCAACCTTTTCTTAATATCTTCCTTTATAACAATATACTTAACCGCCAATCGTCATTCTCCTCAACTAAAGTAGTTACATTTTACTTTAGCTTTCTGAAACAACTGTGTCAAGTTTTTTGATACAAGTTAACTATGTAACATGTTGATGGAAAGAATCCCTCAATGTTCGTACCGAAAGCCAACATTTCACGCGCAGAAGCTACGCAACCATCTATAACCTGTCATTCGTTGCGAGTGGGGCTTGAGTAAACAGCACAGACCCGATTGTTCCTTGAGGAATAATCGGGCCTGTGCTGTTATTTCTTAACCTCCTGATAACGATCATTGTAAAGCTTCAGAACTGTATCGATGTCACCCATAGCCTTCAAGTCGGAAACAAATTTGTCCCACTGGTCCATCGGCATCTTGCCAGCGATAAACTTTGTGATGGACTCCTCAACAAAGGTCGCCATCGGCGTCAGGATACTGCTCATCTCCAGCTTCTCGTCTTCAGTGAAGACAAGTGGCGGCATGTTCACACTGTCTCCAGGCGAGATCGACTCTTTGCCGTTTGCCTCATCCGTGTACAGCCAGTAGTTTCTATCCATATATTCGCCATCCACATAAGCAGGAACCGTCTGCGTCAGTGGAATTTCCGCTTCCTTCTGCTGAGGAATAAACTGGATGCCCGAGCGGACACTCATCGACATGTTCACACCGTATTTGGCCAGCTCCTGCATAGCTGAGGCCGCTTGCAAAATTTCCGGCTTAAACGTTTTCTTGTCCCCCTCTTTCGTGAAGGTTACACCTTCAATGCCCCAGTTAGCCAGTTCGACCATTTCATCTGAAAACTGGTAGTCCAGCATTTTGACGACCAGCTCGGGATTCTTGGTTTTCGCCGAAATGACCGTACTGTACCAGGAGGAAAGTACCTTGCCCTCTTTCTGGGAACCAATCTTCCACGAAACCTCACCCTGCAGGTTTTTCGGATGCGGAATGAGGCCCCATACAACCTCAGGATGCTCAGCGTTATTGTTCAGCTTTTCCTTCAAATCCAGTCCATAGACGAAGGGAGTGATGAAGTTTTTGCCACTCAGCATCTTGGCAATGGATTGTTCGCCGGTATTGATCGCATACTCCGGATCCAGCAGCCCTTCGGCATAAAACTTGTGCAAATATTCGATGACGCCCTTGAAGCGACCATCATCGGCCAGTGGTCCGTACACGAATTTCTCACCATTAAAGAATACACCGGTGCCTGAATGATTCATAGTAAGCAGATGATCGATAATAGCCGTGCCACCGTACACATTCGTCAGCGGATAGGAATCCGGATAGAGCTCCTTCAGTTTCTTCGCTACCGTAAACATTTCATCGAAGGTCGTCGGCGGCTTCAGATCATGCTTTTGTAAGATATCGAAGCGAACCCCAAAGACAGCCTGAGTTCCATTATGATTTCCTTCACTCCCATCGACGAAGCCATATATGCCTCCTTCGGTAGAAGCCACCTTTTTCTCGCCATACGGATCGCTGTCAAGATACTTCTTATAGTTTGGCATCTGGTCCATATAGTCCTTCAGGTTAAGCAGCTGCCCGCTGTCGCCCAGATCGTGCACCTTGCCGATGTCGGCAATGCCAAAGACGTCTGCAAAGTCACCACCGGCGATATAAGTCGGCATTTTCTCATTATAATCCCCGAAGGGTGCTTCCTCCCACGTAATGTCCAGCTTCACTCCAAGGTACTCCTCCATCATTTCCTGCCACTTCTCTTGCACCTGAGTGCCCAATGGCGACTTGGAGAATATCGGATTGTACACGGTCAGATTCAGCACCTTCGGTTTTTCCCCGCTGCCTTCAGCTGCTCCGCTTTCCTTCCCCCCATTGCCCCCGTCATCCGAACTGCAGCCGCTCAACACAGCCATTAGCGCGAATAGTGCCACTACCAGCGAGATCCCTAACCGCTTTCTCATGAACACAAACCCTCCTTCGATATCTTATCTTGTTATGCAGTCAACCTTTAATCGAACCTATCATGACCCCTTTAACAAAATAGCGCTGAATAAAAGGATAGATGAACAAGATCGGCGCCATGGCAACCATGACCGCTGCCATCTGCAGATTTTTCGGATTCATCCTGTTGCTCGCCAGGAGGGCCTGGATTTCGCCATCTGTGTAACCGGATCCAAGATTTTCCTCGACTACGATCCGGCGCAAATACATTTGCAGCGGGTGCAAATCGGAGTCCTTCAAGTAGAGCAAAGCATTGAACCAACTATTCCAATGGCCCACGATCGTAAACAGGGCAAAGGTGGCAAGCAGCGCCTTCGATAACGGGAGCGTGACCTTGTACCAGATGACGAAATCATTCGCCCCATCCATATAGGCGCTTTCACGAAGTTCTACAGGTAGCTCCTGAAAGAAAGTCCGGAAAACAAAGACCGTGAATGCCCCGATCGCTCCTGGAATGACCATCACCCAAAATGTATTCATCATACCCAGATTTTTGATGACCAAAAAAGTTGGAATCAATCCGCCTCCGATAAACATCGTAACTGCCCAATATACGGTTGCAAATTTGCGGAGCACAAATTCACGGATTGCCAGCGTATAGGCTGCCAGAGAAGTGAGTGCCAGCGTAATGAACGTCCCGACACCTGCATACAGGATCGTATTACGATAAGCCCTGAAAATTTCCCCGTCCTCGAACAAGTATTTATATCCTTCCAGATTAAACCCCTTCGGCAGCCAGCCGACCTTGCCAGCCACGATCGCACTCGGAGTACTGAGCGAAATCGACAGCACGTTGATCAACGGATAAATCATCACAATCATCATCACAACTATAAATGTGTAGTTGGCGACGTCGAATAGACGGCTTAAGATCGATTCTTTATATCGCATCGTCCTGACTCCTTTACCACAAGCTATTTTCCGAAACCTTCCTGCTGATCCAGTTAGTCAGATATAACAGGAAGAATGAAATGAGCGAGGTTAATAGACCAATAGCAGCCGTGTAGCTATATTGTCCACCCTCGATACCTTCACGGAAAATATAAGTATCCAATACGTCAGCCGTCTCATAAGTCAATGGACTGTACATCAGCAGGACTTTCTGTACATCAGCCCCCATGATGCCGCCAATGCTGAGAATGAACAGCAGCGTTACGGTTGGCATAATAGCTGGGATCGTAATATGCCAAACCTTCTTCCATCTGGTAGCTCCATCAATCGTTGCAGCTTCATATAGCTCATTCGAAACACCTGCCAGAGCGGCCAAATAAATGATTGTGCCCCAGCCGATACCTTGCCACAAGCTCGAGCCGATGAACAACGTCCGGAACCAGCCAGGCTCAGCGAAAAACTGGATAGGCATCTGTCCGAACCAGGAAACAACTTCATTAAACAACCCCGTCTCAGAAGCAAACACCTTCAGCATACCTACAATAATAATGGTAGAAATAAAATGCGGCAGGTAGGAAATCGTTTGCGCAAGCCGCTTGAACCAACTGTGCTTGATCTCATTGAACAGCAGCGCAAGCACAATCGGTGCCGGAAACGTCCAGAGGAAGCTATAGACCCCGAGCAGGAATGTATTTTTCAGAATGCGCGGGCTAAAAGGGTTTTTGAAGAACATCTCAAACCATCTCAGCCCTACCCAGTCGCTCCCCCAAATGCCTTTCGCTACGCTATACTTCTTGAAAGCAATAACAATTCCAGTGAGCGGAATGTAATGAAAAATAAAGGTGATCAACATGGCCGGCAAGACCATCAGGATCAGCACCCGTTGCTGAAGCAATCGTTTCCAGATCGACTTTCCTGTACGCTGCTGTGCAGACTGCACTTTACGAGGGGCTTCCCCCCTATTTGGAACCGCTACCATTTTCAAAAACCTTCACCTCCTTTCAGGGGCAGATTTTCATTTGTCCAGGGTATCATTCAGATGTATCGCCATCGTAGCATCGCCCCCAAATAGGAAACAATCGTCCGATTTTGTGTGGCCTGGTAATCATATTTTTGTAGGATATGACATCCACCAAAACCTTGCCAGCATTGACTTTGTGAAGGTCAATCATCAGATTTTATGAAGGGGTATCACAAAAATGGTAGATCGGTACAGACAAAAAACAGCCCCGGTCCAGCACTTACAGGACCAAGACTGCTTGATTGACCATGGTATGCGATTGGACAGAAGGACATCGCTGCCCATCATTTCATGGGCTCGCCCAGCTCGTGGGCTAGCTTCCTGAACTCTCCGGGCGTGATGCCCACGATCTTCTTGAAGGTGCGTATGAAAGTATTCGCCGATTCGAAGCCGACCGAGAGCGCGGTCTCATTCACCGACAAATTCTGTTCGGTCAGCAGCAGCTTCGCTTTCTCGACCCGCACCTGGCGTACATAATCAATGAAGTTCATCCCCGTAGCTTTCTTGAAGTAATGGGAGACATAAGTGTACGACAGCTTCACCTCATCTGCCACCCGATCCAGATAGACATCATGCATGTAATTCTGTTCGATGTAATCGATAATAATCTGCTTCAAATTTGTCTTCTCGTCAGCGTACTGCCCTGACAAATCAACAAACCGCTCAATAAGCAGCCGGTTCATCAGGGAGACATTAAAAATATCGCGATAATAGCGGATAAAAGCGCTGATCTGCTGCTGCGAGCCTTCATCCCGCTGTCCTTCCCGGCTATTGAGCATAATGACATACAGATTCAACAAATAGTAATGCATCTCATGCTGCCGGAAGATGGATTTGCTCTTGTTTTTGGCCCATAATTTCGTCAAAAGGCGTGGAATAGCCTCAGCATCCCCGCTTGTGACTAGCATCATCAGCTGTTTCTCCTCCTGGATATTCAGATCGAAGGAGCCTTCCTCCTGCAGGTCATCGTCTACAGTCGCAAAGCCAATGCTCCACCCTCCTTCGTCCAGCTGCATAACTTGCTGTCTGTGGAATACAGAACGACTCTCCTCATACGCTTCCCGCAGGTCATCCAGTTCTGTGTACAGATTGCTTACCCCCATGATCATGAACAGACCGGGAGCATGCCAGACCTTGAGCTTCTCAATGAGAGCAGCGGCAACCTCTACGGCAGGGTCAACCTGGACAAAATAGGTGCGCTCCTTGGCGTACATATTGATGGTCGTGAAGGTGAAGGAGGAGCCCAGCAAATATTCGAATTGCCTTACCGCTCCCACAGCATGATGGCCTTCTCCATCCTCCAGAATAACGGTAACCACCAGATAGTGCTGTCTGGTCTCTGCCGCGTAAAGCATATTCTTCAATTCATGATCCAACTCGTGACCCAGCATCAGTTTGTTCAGAAAGCTCTCCTGCACGAGCTTCTCGTGTTTCTTCAGGTATCCACCTACAGAATGCAGCTCCTCTTGAAGGCTTGATATCGCCTGATCGAGCAGTGCATACTCATTCGTCACCCAAGCACTGCCCTGGCCACCAATATTCAATTTGCCCAGCACATTGCGCAGGGGCCGGTATACTTCCGCATTCATGAGCATGAACAGCAGCAGACAGAACACCATAAATACAGTCAGCAGCAGGACCGTATAATTGTTGATCTGCTGATTTTTCTGGGCAGCCACACTATCCGTATGACCAATAATAAAGTGGAAATGATCGGAGCTGCTGGTCAGGAACGTATATAAACTGTCTGTAGAACGACGTTCCAGGATGTCGACCACTTCGTCCAGGGATGCCGGTTTGGAGACAAAGCGCAGATCGTGCTCCGTCCCTGATACGATATTCAATTCCCGGTCCAGTACAAGAACCTTCGTATCATCCCGGGAGGTAGCCGATTCTATCGCCCGATTCTCCGCCTCTCTGTCCGTAACGACGTAAATTGCCATATCCCGCAGTGAATACAGATACATATTTGCTTGGGCGCTCATATAGCTGATGGGCTGCAGCATGACCTTCCCCTGATTGGTTCTGTCCTCAGACATTGAGCGTACCGTTCTCTTGGACTCCTCGTCCAGCTTCTCATAAAACACTCTGGTCGACATGAGCCCTTCTGTCCCGAGCACAAATTCCGACTGCTTGAAACGAATAAAAATATCATGGATATCGCTCCGGGCATTCTTGAAGCTGCGTATATTGCTGCGCACATTCACCAGCTTCATGTAGGTATCTGCGTCGTATTTTTTCGTATAGGAGAGAGAAACGATGGAGCGATCATACGTATATTGATACATAATTCGTTTGATAGACTCCATCGTGTCATGGGTCATATTGACGATGCTGGCCAGTTCCTTCTTGTTGGATGCCTGAATCTCCCTCTCGACCACTTTTATAAAATACAAATTATTTATATAAGCGAAAATAATTAGAAACAACAGCACTATAATCGTGATCCGTAACAGCTTCATCACAATATTGGAGTCCCGGGTCAAACGGTAGTGCCAGCTTTTCAACGATAATCATTCCTTTCCACAACGAACAAAATGAAAGCGTATTCGATAATGAGGAAACTGAATCATTTCGAGGGAGCTCAATAAAGCATAGGTGATAGTTACGACATCGAAAACCATTCTCGCCATGCTTTATAAACGTTTCTTCAGTAATTTGAATTATTTTATCCGTTGCTTCTTTACTGGCAGGATCCAACATCAGCAGAGCTTCTCGGAGTATTATCTCAAGACCAAAATCCATACTGCCGCCTATATAACAAAATCAGGGACGGACCAAACATTAATCGATTACTCAAAAAAGGCGACGGTATTATACCGTTACGCCTCTTTTGAAGATGATCGGAACATACCTCCACTTTTTGTTAAACGAATGGGCAGAATAACATTATGCAGGGAGCAGACCGCCGCGGCGCTGCACCCACCGCGTTGAGTATTATTCATTGAGAGTTGTAGGATGAGAGTAAACCGATACAATCGATATATGTTTATGTCCTCCGACACCAGGCCGTGCCGTAACGGTCATGGAACGAGTATGGTTGTTTCCGCTGCGACGGCTTTTGCCGATCCCATATTGGCAAATCGTACGAAGCCGCAAGCCCAGCTACCTGCTGCCATTCGGTAATGCTCCCTACTCGCGTCACATCGACTTGTACATACTCGACCGCTCCTTGATGGATGTAATCGCGAAATGCGTACTTGCTGTATACATGCTCTCCAAGCGCGATCGGCACATTTAAGGCATCGGCCAATTTGCGATGATTCAGCACATCGTCAGGGTTAAGCGGCTCCTCCAGCCAATACAGATCGAACTCTTCCAGTCTCTTGCCCCATGTCATCGCCGTATTGATGTTCCACTGCTGATTCACGTCGATCATAAAAATGACGTCGTCACCGATCGCTGACGCACTGCCTTGCAGCGGTCGTAATCCTCGCGCGGTTCCGGCTTGCCAACCTTGATGTTGACGCCGGTAAAGCCGGATTGGACAATTAAGGGAGACAGGACAAAAAAACCTTGCTGGGATACCCGTCAAGCTTGAATAAGCTGTTTTGTACGCTGATGCGATTCTGTTAAATGCCGCCTCATTTGAGAAACCGCCGCATTGCGGTCACGGGCTAGCATGCTTTGTGCGATAGCGATATGCTCCTGGCATTCCTTCGCTAAGATACCCGAATCCAGCTCCTGCTTGATGAAGCTTAAATACCTTAGGATTCGCTCGATATACATCGTAATGAGCTCCTCCATCGTACGGTTGCCGCAATACCGCAAAATCATGCCATGCAGGTCGTCGTTCATCTTCGTAACCAGCCCTAGCTTGGCCTCTATCGCTCTATCTCCTTGGTCGAGGCACTTCTCCGCCTCTTCAGCCGCTCCATCAGATTCTTCAATTCCTGTTCAGAAACAGCCGATACTGCTTTCTCTACCGCAGCGCATTCCAGATGAAGGCGGATTTCATAAATCTCGTCCAGCTCCTCCACCGTCATGTCTGCGACAAACATGCCCTTGAAGGGGACCATTCGGACAAGCCCTTCTGCTACGAGCCGCGAAAGCGCCTCACGGATCGGAATATTGCTAACCTCGAGCTCCCTTGGCAGCTGATCGATATTGATTTTCTAGCTTGGCTGCAGCTTGTGCGACAGAATACGCTCTTTAAGCAGGGCATGAAGTTCGTCCGTCAACACGTACCGGTTTAACGTAGCCATCAGTTATCGCCGACCTTCGAAGGTAAAATGCTTAATCATGTACGATTAATTATATGACGTCAACATTGTCAAGTAAACCTATGATAAAACAAAAAAGCCGCGATTTACGCGGACTTCATTCGGACAATGATCTTGTCATCCGACAATTGCTTGCTGGTTTTAAATAACGCTATCCTATCGCCACCGAACGAAAGCACCGACGAGAAATAATGATTAGGTTATAGAACGTCCTTTTTTTGATCAGTAATATCAAGAAATATCAAGTTCTTTCTTTTTGTAGCAGCGACGCTGGACGATTATATCAGTTTCGGTCTGCTGGCTGTTTCAATCCACGCCTGCTACAACAGCCGACATTGTACGAGTTGTCCCCAAATTGCAATACTTATGTACTGGCTGCAAGGATAATAACCCACCACAATTTGCTTATAATCTACGTAATCCTTCTTTCAACAACTCAAGCGCTTGGTCGAGCCGTTCCGCGTAATCACGGAGAGCGGCGGCGACTTTGGAACGTTTTTCTTTATCACGCATAGTAGTTTTGACATCACCCATATTCATCCCACCGCCCAGTTCTTCCAATTGGATCCACAAAAGGCTCCTTCCGCCCGAAGGTGTTTCAGCTGGCAGCAGCTTTTGTATTTTTTCGCCTAATAGTACCAACTCCGAATATGCAGGATTCATATCCGCGAGTTGTCTAAAGATGTATGTAGGCTCTCCTCCGCTTGTGGCAAGGTTACAGACATAAACGCCGTAGTTTTCCCATAATCCAAGGCTTTCATCCTCGAATCGACCGGCTTCAATGTCGTCAGCCCATACGCGGTATGCCGAAGCACCGAAAAACATACCGTTACGTTCCGGCAGGGTTAGCCAATGCGGCATTTTCTTAATTACCTTAAGATATATTTCCTGAAGTGAAACCTCGCGTTGTTTTTCTCCGATAAAAATCAAATCCAACTTATTTTCATCATTAATTTCATAGTCGATTGTAATGGTGTCATGTATAAGCAATTTCAACGTTTGCCCGCCGTTTTCGTATCCGACAATAAGGATATATGTCCCTACGTCAGATTCCCATTCCGGTATATCGTTAAGATTTGATTTAACAAGAATCGGAACACCTTTGTTGATATATTCTACTATTTTCCGCAGATAATTAGTCTTATCGACGATGATTCGCCCGGCTTTAACGTATTCATGACTATAACCGAGCACGTCGAAAACATACGCTATATGTTCAGGCCCCGCTAAATACCCTGACACGCAATATTCACAGCGGGTAGTCAGATTATGATTGTAAATCTGCGCGACGGTATCTCCGGTAATCGCGGCAATATTCCAAAAATCAAGTTCTTCATGCCCTCCTACTCGTTCCAAAATAAATTTTATGCAATCTGGCAATCCAAAGTTATGCCCTTTCATTCCCTCAAATAAATTGCGAATATCGGACAATTGTTTTGCATCGTTATTGCATTCCATTTTGTAGTACTCCTTTTAAATATTCATTAGAAATGTATAATTTTAGTATAGCACATTACTTTTTTTGCCGTCGATCCGAATGCGGAGCGGACCAGTTTTGGGATATGTGCATAATGATAGAATCCCCGTCCTGCAAACTAGTGGGAAGCGCCAGAAAGACGGAGCTTGGTATATACAGTAGAAAACATAGAACATACAAGAAGGCAGGATAAGGGCATTTCCTTATCCTGCCTTCTTTAGTACATGGACGGGGAATAGGCTCAAGCCTATCTCACGCCCCAACATAATACTGAGCCTGCGCATTCCACAGTTCAGCGTATTTCCCGCCCCGGTCGGCTATAAGTTCGTCATGGGAGCCGCGTTGAATAAGCTGACCCTCGTGAAACACGGCAATGTCGTGACAGAACCTGCAGGACGAGAGTCGGTGGGAGACGAAGATTGCCGTTTTGTCGCCGATTAGTTCATTAAATCGGGAATAAATCTCGAACTCCGCTATCGGGTCCAGCGCCGCCGTTGGTTCGTCTAGTATCACAAAAGGCGCGTTTTTGTACAACGCCCTTGCGAGAGCCGCCTTCTGCGCTTCGCCCCCGGATAGCTCCACGCCGTCGTCTGAAAAATCCTTGTGCAAGTAGGTGTGAAGCCCATTGGGCATGTTCTTTACCTTTTCGCCAAGCCCAGCCATAATAAGAGACTCCTCCGCCAATGCTGCGTCATAGCTCTCGGAGGAGGCTACGTTATGGCCAAGCGAGAATGAGTACAGCTTAAAATCTTGAAACACAACGCTGAAAACGCCCATATACGCCGAATAGTCGTACTCCCTAATGTCAATGCCGTTTAACGTGATAACACCCTCCGTAGGTTCATAAAGCCGGCATAGGAGCTTAATCATTGTCGTCTTGCCGCTGCCATTCAACCCCACGACGGCAAGCCGTTCGCCAATATTAAACTTCATGCTAAGATGCTTGATAGCGTAGTTGTCGGACCCAGGATACTTAAACGACACGTCACGAAACTCAAACTCCAGTCCTTCTTGCGGGATTTGTCTGCTTCCATCGCTCTTTCGCATGTTGTCCGGCAGGTCAAGATAGTCGAACGCGAGGCTGAGATACGGGTTGTTTGTAATAAAATTGCCCAGAACCGAGACCAGCTTGGCCAGCGCGCCGACAGCGCCCGTAACCGCGCCGATATACTGAACCACGCTGCCTAAGGGATACATGCCATATAGCGCCCGCAGACCGATAAAGAGATAGACGCAGCCGCCCAGCACGGCATTCATAGCCGCTGCCAATGCGTTGTTCTTGCCGAACAAGTCAAAAATCCGGTACCAGAACTCCGCGCCAACCGATTTATTGTAATGATCCTCGATCGCCGGCGCCTGTTTATAGAGGCGAATGTCCTTGGCGGCATTTTTGACCTGCATGTATTCGTTAAAAAAATGAACATAGGTGTTGGACTTTGGATTTTCCTCAAACACTTTCATTTGAATCCGCTCCTCCCTCTTCTTTAGCGCATAGGTGAAGGGAAGGATGAGCAGGATGAGCAGAACCATCAAACCGGTGGCAAACGGTGATGTGATAAACGTCTGCTCATAGGAAGAAGCGGATGTAAACATCCCGAAGAACAATATGATACATGCCATCAGTTCAAAAAGGGGCTGCAATAGTTCCGGCAGACTGTAGTGCAGCCGCAGAAGGCCCAGTCCGTTGCCGTTCGTCTTGGCTTCAATATCCGCTAACATTTCATTATTCTCTGTATCTTCCACTTGATCGTAATTAAGCTGCATGTATCGATTGCCGAGGAAAAAGTAGAATCGCGCCCACAACGTGCTGTTTAAGGTCGCGATCCGGCGCGTCACCGCGGCATTGATAGCCGAACCGACAAACGCAAGCCCAACTGCAAGTGCGGCATACAGCATTATTCGCCCGGTGTCGCGCTCGCCGGCCAGCTCGTTTATGATCTGGGCAGACAGGAAGAGCACCATTAACGGTTGAACAGCTCTTACAAAGGATGAGACGATAGTAAGCGGAATATAGGTTGGCGTTAAACGATTTACTATGCCGTATCCGCGGCACAGATTACGCCAGATGGAACGCTTCTTCATTGTCGGCGACCTCCCCATCCTTATAGTAGTGAGACTGTACGTTGAACATCTCGGCATATTTCCCGCCATTTCTCATAAGCTCATCGTGCGTGCCGCACTCGGCGATGCCGCCGCCGTCGATTAACAGAATCCTGTCGCAGAACCGCGTGCTTGCCAGCCTGTGGGAGATGTAAATCGATGTTCGGCCTGCAGTCAGTTCGGCGTAACGCTGGTAGATCTCGCTCTCCGCGATTGGGTCAAGCGCAGCCGTAGGTTCATCCAAGACGATAACCGGCGCGTCTTTATACAGCGCGCGCGCCAGCGCCAGCTTCTGCTTCTCGCCGCCTGAGAGTTCGATTGCGTCGGTGTGCACCCGACGTACAAGAAGCGTCGCTTCCCCCTTCTCAAGCCTGCTTACCTTATCCATAAGTCCGGACATGACGAGGCATTTCTTTACCTTCTCGTCGTCTGTCCGATCAGGGGGTTGCTGCGATACATTGCCGGCAATATCACAGCAGAAGAGATGAATATCCTGAAACACCGTGGAGAAGAGTGAAAAATATTCATCCCTGTTATATCGCGTAATGTCGACGCCGCCTAGCGTTATTTCGCCGGATGTTGGCTTATAAAGACCGCATAAGAGCTTAATAAGCGTCGTCTTGCCTGCCCCATTCGCCCCGACAATGGCGATGCGCTCTCCCGGCTTGATCTCCAGATCTATGCCGCCAAGGGTCGGTTCCTGTGCCTCCGGATAGGTGTATCCGACATTTCTTAATGTAATCGCGGGAGGCAGGCGATCACCGGACGGCAGCGGATGGCCAACGCCGGTGTTTGAAATATCGGGGACTTCCAGATAATCGCGTATGTCCGACATCTCGCTTAAGGCACGCAGCAGCTCGCTAGAACTTGTCAATATTCCCGATAACCAGCCCGCAAACGCGCCAATGGCGGCAAATACGAGCACGAAGTTGCCCAAGGTCATCTCGCCGTTCAGCAGCAAGTAAATGAGAAACGCGTACGCGGCACCGTCACGAATCAGGCTGAGCACCGCTTCCGAAAGCTGAGCCTTCATATCGCCTGTCGCTACCTTTTGCTCTTTTTCGGTGCATGTAACGAGTACGTTTTGAAAAATACCGCGGATTAAGCTGCTTAGGTCATATAGACGTACGTCTTTGCCGCCGGACGGCTCTTTCGAAACCTTCTGCATATACCAGAGCTTGCCCTGAAGCTTTGACCGCTCTTCCCGCGTGTCCCTCTCAATCTTGCGGGCGCGAGAGAGCGCAAGCCAATTGATCCCGGCCGAAACGGCAAGAAAGAGAATAATTAGAGGGTGTACCGATACAATAACCGTTCCATAGGCAAGAAAACCCAATACGTTCATTAAAAGCTGTGACGTGTGTCGCGGTATGTTGGAGGCGGGAGAGTGATTGCTTTGCATGGCGCGCCACGCCTTTTCGCCCAGCTTTGCGTATCCGGGGCTTTCCAGCACCTCGTAGTCCATATTCAGATGCTTGCGCATGATGGTTTGAAGGTGCTTCAAGATGCTGATGGTACCTACAGATTCATTGGTGATGAGGTCGGCATAGCTTTTCACGCAGCTCAGCACGGCCAGAAGAAGCGCCATGGCGCCCACCGACAGTATAAATTCGCTTGGCGTGACGCCTGCCGTAATGTTGTCGATGACAATTTTGGGCATAAGGATGCTTACAAAAGGCAGACCTACGCCAACAAGCACCGATACGGCACAGCAAATCAGCGTTAGCGGCCTTGCCCGCCAGTGCAGCCGCATGGAGTAAATGATGTTTGACCACGCGGAGTACGCCGTTTTTTTCTCTGTTGACACACTAAAACCTCCTTATGAAATAGGGCTGAAGCGCAATTTCGAAATCAGCATAGCACACCCGCGAATTTCAACCTATCAAGTTATAGTTGAAATTGGACATTCAACTGCCGGTTGAATGACTAAGGTTGCTACCGGTCGGTCATGTCTGCGAGATCAAATGGACGCTGGATGGATGATTTTAGGTAGATTAGTTCATTGAAAAACGGTATATTATTTTGGGGTTAACAGCACAGAGTATTCGTATTCGATATGTATTATTGGGATAACGCGCAAATCGGAATATACGTTTAGTCTCTTATTATTATATTTGGGGAGGGCGTCGGCATGGACAAGAATTCAAACATTATAGGCGCTGGTGAGGTTGGCTGCGCCATCTCGGTCGACATGGACAAGCATTCTGTTTATAAAACAAACAGCTTCTATTGGGATACAAAAGGAAATGACTTCTTGGGAGCAATCGTGCTTCCTTTTTATGGAGCATTTGTCTCAGAAGAAAAATGCCAGCTTTTTGGCGATGTCTCAGGGAAAAAGATGCTGGAGATAGGCTGTGGAAACGGTCAATCCTTGCAATATCTGGGGGAACGCAAAGCATCTGAACTATGGGCTGTGGATATATCAGAAAAACAAATCGAAAAGGCAACGCAACATTTGAAGGCATGCGGTCTTTCAGCAAAATTGATCTGTTCTCCCATGGAAGAAGAATGTGGCATACCAGTGGGTTATTTTGACTTTGTTTATTCTATTTATGCCATAGGCTGGACCACCGACCTTGAGGGTACTTTTTGCCGGATCGCTTCTTACCTTAAAAAAGACGGTGTATTTATTTTCAGTTGGTCTCACCCTATACACAAATGTGTTGTTGCAGAAAATGATAGGCTTACTTTTAAAAAAAATTATTTCGATGAATCTTGGTATTCGGTATCTCTTGATGAAGGTGCGCTAACATTATCGGACCGTAAACTATCAACCTACGTGAATGCGTTGGCAAAAGCGGGATTTGTAATTGAGCAAATGATTGAGCAATCTGATGATGAAATTATGCAATCGCGGGACGATAACAGCGAATTTGCAAAAAAAGCAAAGATGC
The DNA here is from genome assembly GCF_024734895.1 of Paenibacillus spongiae. Classification (NCBI taxonomy): domain Bacteria; kingdom Bacillati; phylum Bacillota; class Bacilli; order Caryophanales; family Paenibacillaceae; genus Paenibacillus; species Paenibacillus spongiae. The sequence goes on along the minus strand of NZ_CP091430.1, from coordinate 3,909,965 downwards.
TTCCTGTAACTTTTGTAATCAAAGCAAGAAAACTATAGTATCCGAAAGCTTAATCATGACTAGTAAATTTTAATACATCGCCATTTAAATTCAACATTTCCCATAGTTCTATCTCATCTATATCTGAACATCCAATCGAAATATTATAGGAGCAGCTGCCGCGGCAAGCTGCTTTTCGTTTTTTATTAAGCTAACGTATCCAGTTAGTTTAACATTATTTGCTAATACCTTTTCTCACTTTGCAAAGCACGAATTTCCCATCGACTAACCGATATTGAGCCTTCTCCACCACAATCTCTTCCCTTAACAGATGCTCCTTTATAATTTTCTCCGCAGACTCAATGGTCATCTTCTGATACCATACTCCATCAGGATAGACAACAACTGTCGGAGATTGAGAGCAGCGCAACATGCAGTCTGTAACGGTAATTCGCACTGTTTCATCAAGGTTTTCATTTTTTATATGTTTACGCATCGCTATCAATACATCTTCAGAGGAGGCTTGAGAGCAACTCGGTCCACGGCAAACTAGAATATGATGCTTCATGCGCTCCATTCGTTCCTCTGACTTACTCTTTTTTGCCATGTATACACCCCCAAGTGATGTGTAGTGACAGCTTACACCTCTTTGATACCCCGTACAAAAGCATTCACATTCCCTAAGCAACATGCCCCTTGGGGATTGTTTATCTCACATCCACATCGCCCCGCCTGAACGTGAACTTTGATTTGGGCGGCAGGTTTTTGGTCGGTTCCTGCCGCTTGGATGAGGCGTTCTCGCGTCCAGCCAAAGCAATAACACACAGGTACATCAAAGCCTAAGTTCTTCTGGTACACAGGTACCTTTAGGTCACTCTCGGAGAATGTTTGAGAGTGGTTCCCACTAAAATATACGGTAGAGCAATTAGGGCTCGAACAAAATACGTAAGTGTTCTCAGGTTCAATGGTTTCTAAAGCGCTAGCTTTAAGCAATGACTTGAGCGTGATAAGTTGCACGTTCCTCCCCTTTTCGCCGCATGAAGGACAATTTATATTAACCTCTTGTGTGTTACTTGAGGGTGAGCAACAATCCATTGAAATCACTCCTTTTCCTCCGATTATCTCACTAATGAGCAGAAGAAGAAATATCTGTACTCCGCTAATCTGCCATTTAGCTTAATAAAATAAGGAGCAGCTGCCGCGGCAAACTGCTCATTGTTTCGTTTAACTATCGTTCCCGTTAGTTCAAGAATGGAAACAGCTGGTAAAATAGCATGATTAGCCACCAGAACTCGACTCCACGCTAGTCTTGCGCTCGGGACACATGTTTGAATTTTGTCATGTCGAACTTAGCACAGGCAGCTAGTCTAGTATATTCATAGAATATAGGAGTAGCGTCAGGATTCCCCATGAGACTTAACCGATTTTGCGTCAAATAAAGCTTGCTAGTGTCTCGTATGACTTGTCTCAAAAGTCTTATCGTTGTTAAATCCTTCATTTTTAACGCTGAAACAGCTTACCGTTGTAATTCCGCATTTTCGGGACGCTACCCCCTATCGAAAATGTAGGGAAATCTACTATAAAAGATGGGAAAGACCATCGTAAGGAACATAAGAAAGGTGGGTTTAATTTGGGTAATTGCAATAAAGACTGTAAAAAAGATTGCTGTAAAAAAGATCACAATAAAAAAGATCACAATAAAAAATGTGACTGCTGTTGTACACCAGGCAGCAATCAAAAATGTTTGCTTAAATACTTTGACTTTGTTGAAAATATCACTCCTAATGTTTCCCCTTCTACACTTCTGCCTATCTTAATTGAAACGGAAATTGCACGAATAACATTGAAAGAAATTCATACAGATGACCGTATAAATCTAAAGGCAAAAGTAGATTGGAATATCGACTTAAGTGGTACTATTAACATTAATACTTTTGGTGCGGTTCCAGCAACAAGAATAGATATGAATGTACCGTTATTCCACATACATTCGATTATTTTCAAACTATGGCGTGATGCTATTGGTAGTGGAACCCTTGTGTGTCAAACTAATGATTTCAGATCTAACATATTAGACGCCAGGGTAACCATTACACCAACTGCTACTCTTCCTATTCCTTTTGTAAGTACTATTACGGCAACGACCTCTGCTTCGTGTACAGACATTAACGCTCCTAAAGGAGCACACACGTACTTTTTGACAGCGACAGCACAAGTCGGTTTTACATTTAATACTCAAATTGTACCTGTAACTGTTAATGCTGCTGGGACTTCTACTACTTTGGCGAGTGTTAGTCCGTCTGTTACTACCAATACCAGCATCGGTTCAGCCTATCTTGACGGTTCCGTTATTGACGAAAACGGAACCAAATTATGTAAGTAATTTCTTTATCATTAACCTCAAATATTTTCTTTCGGGTGTTTTGTATCATAACTTAATGGGTATTGAAACAAAAAGACCAGGTTTGCGCCTGGTCTTTTTACTATGTAACATAATAGATATTTTCTTCTGAACCACGAAGTGTTATTCAAAGTTAATACGCTAAACATTCACAGTTAGTTTATCGAGCTCTTTTCAAACCAAAAGGTATCTCCAATTTTGGTATTGTCACATCCTCGAAGCACAAAACCATCTCGTCCATCTTCCATTTTCTTTAAATCAAACCCTTTACAGTTAGTACTTGGTCTGTTTAAATCTGAACCAAATGCATCCATGGAGTTATCGAATGTATAGCTTATCAGCTTCCCGTTATATGAAAGCTCATAAAAGATGGGATTTCCTTCGATTGTATACTGAGTTATTCGAACTTTATCAGGATTATTACTCTCAAGATTTTTTAAGAACGTTTGCCACTTTTCAATATTAGAATACTTTCCATGTACATTTACTACATCTCCATTTTTAATCGCTTGGTCAGAATGATATGGCTCTGTTACCTTTGGAAAATTGGAGTCCTCACTTCCACAACCCGTGGCCAATATCGAAAAAGCCAAGAGAAGTAGGAGTGACACCAAGGCTATCTTCTTCATGAAAATCCCCCCCTTTCTTACTTCGGGTATATCAAGCTTTAATAATTAAACGGTATTAAGTAAGTCATTGTTGCGTTATTCTGCCCGTTAGCGTAATGAAAAATGGAGCAGCTGCAAGGTGCAGACTGCTCCATGGTTGAACTATCGTTCCCCGTTAGCATTCCTGTAGATGGATTAATTCCGTCTTTGCAAAAAGAAAAGCGCCTCGGTACGATGGGAGTACGCAACGGGTCATAGCCCTTTAAAATCCCATCATCCAGGAGGACGCTCTACTATGAAGTTTAAACCGCAGGACAAACAAAATCAACTCATTGAAAAAATTACTGCTCAGCACCTCGTCGTCGGGATCGACATCGCCCAACAAACGCATGTCGCGCGTGCTGTTAACTTTCGTGGAATCGTCATCGGTCATCCATTATCCTTTTCAAATGATGAAGAAGGATTTCAAAATCTTCTAAGTTGGATCCGTTCCCTGCAAGCCGCGAACGACCTTAACGCGGATATTGTTGGTATGGAACCAACCGGTCATTACTGGCTTAACGTCTCTAGGTGGCTCTCCGAGCGTCAATTCGAAGTGGTTCTCGTCAATCCTCATCTTGTAAAAAAGAATAAGGAAAACCGCGACAATACGCCATCCAAGAGCGACAAAAAGGATGCTCTAGTCATTGCCGACATGGTCAAGAACGGCTACTACTCATTCATTCGCAATACGCCAGAAGCCTTTGAAGAACTACGTGTCTTTCTCTCAAACCGCGACTCTGTCGTGACGAGGCTCGTTAGCGCAAAGAACCAAATCCATCGTTGGGTTGACGTTGTTTTCCCGGAGCTGCGTCAGGTCTTTAAGAGCCTCATGTGCACGGGTTCGTTGGCCACGCTTCGTCTTTTCCCTACACCTGAAGAGCTCCGGAAATTACAGCCCCAAGACATCATTGCAGGCTGGAAATCGCTGATGAAACGTCACTCTGGAGAACGAAAAGCTCGTGCTCTTATCGCGCTTGCTAACAGCTCTGTTGGTTCTAAACAAGCCACGCAAGCTTACAAGCTTCACTTGAAACAGTTACTTGATGAGTACGACCTTGCTAGTCGACAGCTCCAAACGGTCGAGACAGAAATCATTGCCGTGTTAGATCGCATTCCTTTTGCTAAATCTATGCTTGCTGTCAAAGGGATCAGCGCCATTTCACTTGCTGGTATTCTAGGTGAGGCTGGGGATTTAAGCGGATTTGTTCACGGCAATGCCCTGCTGCGTCATGCTGGACTCAACCTCGCAGAAGCAAGCTCTGGCAAATGGACCGGACAGATGAAGATTAGCAAACGTGGGAGAGCTCGCCTTCGTCGTTTCATCTTCATGATGACCATGAGTTTGGTGATGAACAATCCGGAATTCCAAGCTATGCATACACACAATGTACAGGTGAAGAAGATGAGGAAAATGAGGTCCATTATGAAACTATGTGGGAAACTTGCTCGCATACTGGTTGGAATGGCTCGGCGTGGCGAAGTCTACAATCCACAAAAGACATTCCCCATGCAAGTAGCTGCATAAACAGAACCTACCGTTTCGTTGCACGAGTTTTGGCTTATTCGCGGGATTTCAAAAGAAAGCACGGAGTACCGGATGTATTAAACCAAAGGGCACCGACCCGTACCGTTAGCAAGACCGGCCTCCACCCCTTGGACAGGCGTAACGAAGGAATGAGAGGGCAAAGACCCGTTGAGACATGGGAGTGAAAACCTCCAGGGGCGGCGTGGAGAAAGCGTGCAGTATATGGAAGAATATGGGGTAGCGATCTCCCCTCTATTTCCTCACGCCTTCATGTTGTCCTGGTCTACTACAAGGGTTCTCTTACACTCTTCTGTAATTCTAGTAAGGGTGAAATCCTGCGAATAAGCGAGCATTTGTGAGATAACTAAATCGTACCGAGGGAGCTTAATGAAAAAATAAATATAATTACCCATGTCATAAAGGTAGTAGGTGAATATTTACATTTGTTCTTGGTAAACTACAATCGTTAAACCTGACTCGCCCATTAATCCATAATCTAGTTCAACAACTATTTTACGTTCAGGAAATAAAAGTTTTAACCTGATTTCCCATACAGACTTAAGAACCCTTGCAAACTCCATGAAAATAATTTCGTTTCGAACCGATTCATCCGAAGACATTAAGAAAAAATCTCCGATAGACCAACTGTTTACCCATTTCTCTACTTGTCTTCTATCGTAATTGAATCTCTCCTTGATTTCATTTAGACTTTCTTTACCATTGAAAAAGTTAGATATAAATATGTAGTCGTCTATTTCAATTATTTCCGGCCAAAAAACACTCGCAATAGACAAGTGCTGCTCAATTGTGCATGTATTAGCCGCATTATTCATTAAATTAATACCCATTATGTCTTTAAATTCTTTTAGGATATCTCCGTTAACTATGCTACTATGTTTGATCACGACGCAGCACACCTCAAATCATATTGTAAATGCATGATTCAATATATCTGATGCTATCCATTCGAGATACAGAAACCTAATCCCTTTAACATTATTGGACTAATCCGCCTTATAGTTGAATAGCGGCGGATCTTTGAAGGCGAATCCACCGCTGTTCTGTGCTAAAAAAATTGCCGATAAAGTTCTCTTCGACGCTCGCCGCGGAGCTGAGCATAGATTTGCGTGGTTGATGCCTTTTCATGCCCCATCATACCTTGGATGAAATCTAGTAGTGCACCGTTATCAAGTAGTTGGCACGCATAGGTATGTCTAAAGCGATGAGGATAAACATTTGCTTCGATTTCTCCCCGATTTGCAAGCCTTTTCAGAGCCCATCTGATCGTAGGTATAGCCATTCGTTTAGTGGGAAGTGTATCGGTTACGAATAAGGCTTTACAGGAGTCAGCACGGCTGGCCAGGTACTTCTTTAACCATACTTTGCACTCCGTCGTAAAATAAACTTCTCTCTGCTTTGAGCCCTTGCCATTAACTATTGCAGAACGGTTTTCCCAGTTGAGATCCTCGATGTTTATCTTCTCCACTTCACCAACTCGGCAGCCGGTACAGTAGAGAAACTCAAGCAGCGCTCGTTCCCTAAGTGACTGACAAGAAATCTTTAAGTTAATAACATCTTCTTCGATCAAAAACTTAGGAATACGCTTTTCCAATTTTGGTTCTCTTAATTTTAGAGAGGGATTTGAACTCAGGTACGTCTCTTCATAAGCGTAGCGTAAAAGCGAACGAATAAAACGAATTCGATGCCCTAGACTGCTAGGCTTTAACCGATCTGCTTGTTTATTCAAGTACTCCTTCAGCATTGTTAACGTTATCTCTGATATTTCGAGATCGCCAAGTTCCAACATCAGCATTTTGTGCTGGAGGACGTAAGCTTTTAATGTTTTCGGACTAAATCCTTGAATATGTTTGTCAGCCTCGTACAACCGCCACAACTCACTCAAGTTCATAACAAAACCTCCCTTTAGAAGCTATTAAATCTAGTTTGCTTCTAAGCAGAGGTTTTAATCTGCTTGACTTTTGAACTAACGTATCCCGTTAGCTTAATTCCGAAATCTTGTGGGCAGACCGAGGGGCAATAGCCCCAATGCTTGAATATGTTGTTATCTGATGGATTTGCCTACTATGAAACACTAATCTCTCTTTTACTTAATTTCTTAAATGCAGAGTAACCCTGATCGGACTTAACAAAACTTAATATTTTATCGACACATTCGGTTGGACTCAACTTTTCCGTATTTACTTCAAGATCATATTCATTATAGGAATATACTCTGTCGAACTGGGAATGTGCTAGTCCAATTAATCGATCTCCCCTGCTCTGCTCTCTTCTTGTGAGTTCTTCTTTCGAGCATCGTATGCCTACAAACAATATAGGATGATCAACAAGTAAATCATAGAAATCATTAAAGTACTTGTCATTTGCGATTATGGTATCTACTATTACATTAAAACCCAGTTCTGATAACAATTTAATTGTCGAATGGTACACTGAGCATATGGAATGATCAACTATTTGTGAGACAACTTGATGATCTATTCCTCTTGGAGGTTCATCTGGAAATTTATTATTAACAAAATCATTGTAATTATTGAAAAAATCATCAATTGATAAATGATAAAAAGGAATTTCTTTCTGATTTATCATTTCAGTCGATATGGAGGTCTTTCCAGAACTTGACGTTCCGTTCAAAAACACAATGAGTCCTTGCTTCACATGAATCACCCTTATCTATAAGATTTGCGTTTCATTCGGACAACCTTATTTCAACAAATTTCATTAAATTATCCAACTGATAAAATATTCGAGGAACGATTCAACTATCCTGCCCGTTAGTTGAGAACGGCAACCGTACATTCGGCTGCCGTTGATTCCTTTTATATTGAGCTATCGTATCCCGTTAGTCTAAGCTGTTCACAAATCAAGTTTTTAGAATTCCATCTTTATGTTCCTTTAAATCAATAAAAACAGGCTTTTGTACTAAATTAATTGAGTCGATGTCTATGTCAGCAAGGCTCTTAAATATTAATTGCAATGATTCATTTTCACTATCCTCAAAGTTTAAAGTCATCCCATCCTTTGCTATTTTTCCTTCTAATTCAGCTATTACATTGAATAGAAACATGACAAACACGACTTCATTTCCATCTGGATATGTACCCGTAAGCGCAACGCGGCCGCCGATCCATGCCAGCAGCCGCGTAGTTATTTATTAAGCTATCGTTTCCCGTTAGTTCAAACCCTGGTCATAGATATGGTACTAATGAACATTATTCAAAACGAGTTAATCCACAAGGAAAGCTGTATTCTTCAACTCTAAGCAAGATCAGGGCCGGGAACCCTGTAACAAGTTGCATCTCGGCCTTTTGTTTACGAAGACTGATTCAGGAATGCTTGCGTGCCTATCCTCCATTCAATATCTCTTGAAGCAGGCGGACCTATGACTACTGTTTGGTCGATAGGCTTGAGCACATCAGCAAGCTGGGTCGCATTCACGCCATAGATCATCTGGAACACCTCGGGAGGTGTCATTCTAAGGATGTCAGACCCGAATACGACCTGCGTGGCATTATTATCGAAAGCAGACACAAAGTGGGTGTTATCCATCGTCGCGGTTTGCCAATGCCACCAACCCATCGGGATATACACCGTCTGGGGGGGCTTGACGCGGTAACTAAGGATTTGCCGGGAAAATGGATTAAGAATGGAGACGGCAACTTCTCCTTGTACTACGTATTGAAGTTCGGATGCGTTAGGGTGCCAATGGGGCTCTACGCTATGGCCGTTACTCAGATAAACGTCGAGTAGGCCTAGGTTTTGCATTACGGGTAACTGCTTAGCGAATTGCTGAAGAATGAAGTTTTGAGCGTTTTGCTGGAATAATGGTGCTGTACTTAAGTCGAAAGATAAATTCAAAGAAGGAGAACTAAGGGCGGCTATGGCGCTGTCGGTTGGCACTGTATCCCACCTTCTGGATTGGATAATTGAAACTATACATAATATATTCACGTGCCCAGATATACGTGCGGCATCCAAAAAACTGAAATAGATACGTTCAGATTCATCCCATAATGAAGACAGTGTTAATTATTATAATATTTTGGATTACTGCCCGTTAGCGTAATGAAAAATGGAGCAGCTGTAAGGTGCAGACTGCTCCATGGTGCATTGAACTAACGTTTCCCGTTAGTTCAACAATGCTGCCGATCGATCATGCGGCCAGCCTCCTGTTGTAGTGTATGAAGCTATCGTCCCCCGAGAGCTCAACATTAAACTCTTAAGAGTGCTCTGATTCCTGAGGATATCCGTAATTCAGGGCGTATCCCATGAGGATATGCGACGCGTCCGCTTGTACGGATACAGCCGATTGCATGATTCGCGGCCACTCCTGCTGTGGTGAACAGAGCCGAGTCGAATCCATCTTGCTCAAATTTCATTGCCATCGAAGTGATATCCCCCTCTTTACCAACTTAGCGGCCTCGGCCTCGCAGGGCGTGCTCGATTCGCTTATCAGGCAAGAACCAGATCATGGCAACAAGTACGAAAAAGAAGCCGGATATCCAAGGACTCGCATATGCGGTCAAGGCCGCGATCAAGTAGAGCAAGGGAGATAATTTGCCCTTCCAGTCTTTGCCCATCGACAGAACAAATGAGGAATCACCAGAATGCTGGTTAATAATCGCGCGCTGAAGCAGCCAGTATGAAAGCGCCGCGAGTAGTAAAATAATACCGTACAATGCCGTTGGCGTGGCTGCAAAATGGCTTTCCCCCATCCAAGCTGTCGTGAACGGCACAAGGGATAACCAGAAGAGAAGCAGCAAGTTGAGCCACATCAACCGCCCGTTCATTGTTCGAACCATGTGCAGCAGATGATGATGATTGTTCCAGTAGATGCCGACATATACAAAACTAAAGATGTAGCTAAGAATCTTTGGGCCGAGTTCGATCAGTGCATACCAGTCATGGCCTTCCGGCACTTTAAATTCCAACACCATGATCGTAATGATGATCGCCAACACACCATCGCTGAACGCTTCCATTCGATTCGCTTTCAGAGTATTTCACCTTTCCTCGCTTCGTGATTTTCAACCTAATACCAGTAACTTTGAATAATATCCTTTATATTGTCAAGCATAACTTTCACGAGTTTTAATCTCATATTCCAACAGTGATATACCTCTCTCAACTATGCTGCCCGTTAGCTCAACGTCCTTATATATTTCATTGTCAAAAAGTAGGAAGCCAACCATTGTATCGTTGGCATAAATACCATAAGGCTTGGATGTGGGTTCCTTCACAGCGTGTATTAGAGAATCGGAATTTGGTGCTACCAGTTCTTGCTGCTCCTTCTTCGGGTTTAGATGAATACACTCATACTCGTTCTCTTCAGTAATAGGACGAAGCTGAACAACATAGTCAGTCATAAGATTATCCCCTTTAAACAACGTGTCAGCCTGTTGTGCTAATGTTCTCCGTTATCTCAACGGACAGGTGAGGAGCGGACTGCCGTTACTAGCCGATCATCATGAACATGGCAATCGTGCTCTTCTCTGATTCCACTGGCAATAAAAAGTGCCCTTGTTCCAAGGCGTGCCGGAGGCACATCATCCGCATGTTATAGCCGGATACGAACTTCAGTTGCCGGTGAAGACGAGCCGGTACATCGCGACCGATAATGGCATACACCGACTTGTAGAAGACGTCCATCTCGGCTTGTAGCTGTTCATACGGCGGAAGTTTCGCAAGGTGACGGACCTTGGGTTCTCGCTTGAACACAGGAAAGTTCGGCACAAAAGCGTCCTCTGACTCATGGGCATTCATTTCACCTGCCCGATCCCACAGGTTATGCATAAGAAATGAGATAACTGCCTTTTCCTGTTGTTCCAATATCGACCTATCAATTTATTAGACGACATTCTTTTTATAATAATATAAACTGAATTAGTCGAAATCCTTTGCGGGAGTTGAGAATCGCCTTGAAAATCGTCAAGCTTAGCATTGAACAGCCGGTCATGTTCGCGTCCGCGGGCAGCTTTACCGCCGACCGTCAGTGGATTCACCAGCAGCGGACGAATAACAGCTTCGAGATTATGATTGGCATTCGCGATGCCGTCTATATGGATATCGACGGCGGCAAGTACGTGATGAGACCGAAGCAAACGCTGATCATTCCGCCGAATTCCTCCCATCGAGGCTATGCTTACTCCGATAAGAACTGCTCGTTCCACTGGCTTCACTTTTATTGCCAAACCGACTATTCCCTCTTGGACGAGAAAGAATTCCAGGCAGATCTGCACCGTCTGAACGCGAATCCGTATTTTAACGAATTAGGCGCGTACGCCTATATCCAGCTTCATTCTTCGCCTCCGGAGATGGAGAGGATTCATATTTTATTCCACCAGCTGCTTCATATTATGGAATCCCGTTATACGACCCGACATGGGATGGATTACGCGGTCACTTCCCTATTGATCGAGCTGTCCGAACAGACGATGGCCGACTATAATGCCCTTGGGGGAAACGAAGCGCTGCTGGATACGGCGGACAAAAAGCTGAATAAAATGCTGGAATGGATCCGGATCCATTCCGACAAAAACATCTCCGTGCAGGACGTGGCGCTGGAATTCAAATACAACAAGGACTACTTGACCCGCCTGTTCAAGCTGAAAACGGGAATGAACATGCAGGAATACATTCACCGTCTGAAAGTTTCGAAGGCGAAGGCAATGCTGTATCAGACCTCGCTTAGCATCAAGGAAATCGCCTATGCCCTCGGCTTTCAGGACGAGAAATACTTCATGAAGCTGTTCAAAAAGCACGAAAACTTGACGCCCAGCGAATATCGCAGCGCCTATTACCGCACGCATATGAACATCCGGTAAATACGGTCGGAATCGTCCACCTATTCTGTTCGGCCGTACACTGACGGGCAAACGGCTAAGGTGATATCTTGGACTCGAACCTTAGAAATCCAAGAGAGAAGGAGATTTTTCATGATCCCCCTTAACCTAAACGCCCACCTGATCGACCGGACTACAGGCAATCTGTATTACTTCGGCGTCCATGCCGGCGATGATTCCTGCAATTTCGTAGCTAGTCCGACGGAGCTCGGTGTCGTCGACGATCGTGACCGTTCCATGCCGGTTCCGGGCTATGGCTCCGTGTTTGTAACCTACCGGCAGGAGCAATCGTCCCTGGCTTCAGGCGCTTCAGAATCGCGATGGCTGGATTTCCGTCCCGTTGGCGAGTCGGACGATTATGCGAGCGATCTCGGCGGCTTTACCGTACACAAGTCTTTTCGGCAATCGGATGATCTGCTCTATATGGAAATTATCCTCTCCAATCCTTCCTCCTCCGCGTTGCGCATCGATGAATTGGCCGTTTCTGTGCCCGTGAACAACAACTATACGGATTTTCGCTACAGGCCTTCTTACATGTACGAGAAGAGAGTTTACGAGCATATTTATCCCGGCGGCACCTCAGGCTACCAGATTATGCAGCGTTTAAACGGTGATGCCCCGCTTGCGTACGCCATCCCGTTAAAAGAAACTTCTTTCGAGCATGCCGCGCATCTCCCCGGAACGACTTCCCTTGTCAGGGAAGGCATCCCCAATCATTCCTGGCCGGGCAGCAGCGTCATTTATTTGCATGCAAAGGGATATTTGGAGAGGAACGGCTACCAAGAAATCATGGGACGCGGTTCCGCTACAAGCCGGCTGCTCCTTCCCGGAGAAGAAGCGTCCTATCTGATCGAGATCGGCATGACCGACGGCATGGAAAGCTTTCGCTCCCTCCTGGTCGAACGCGGAAAGCTTGCCGTGACCGCCATTCCGGCGATGGTATCGCCGATCGACAGCCCTTTCACGCTGCTCGTCCGGTCGAGATCCACCGTCTCGCTGGAATCCTCGGACCGCTACTCGGCCGTTCTCACAGGCAGCAGTGGCGACCGGCATACGTTCAGGCTGGAATTCCGCGAGCCGGGCGAGTATGAAATAACGATCCGTAATGCCGAAGGCGGCTCTGCTCCGGTCCTCGTCCACATTACCGAGCCCGTGAAGGAGCTCGTTCGCAGACGCGCGGACTTTATCGCCCGCCATCAGGTTTACCGCAAGGAAGGCGACGCGCTGAACGGCGCGATTCTGTGCTACAGCCGGCGGGAATTCATCGGCAACCGGCCCTATCCCCAGGGCATACTCGCTCAGGAAGACGATATCTGGGGCAGCGGCTCCTACGAGGGCGGCATTACCGAAGCGATGTTCCTGGCGATCAAGAACGCGGCCGACCCGGAGCCGGGTGAGATCGCGGTCCTTGAAGCCTATGTCCGCGACTACGTGCGGCGCTATTTGCAGAACCCCGAGACGAATGAAGTGTTCTGGTGGTGCGGCAATTTCAACTCGGTCCGTTCCTTCAATTACATGCATGTCGCGAATTTGTACTATTACATGCACGTCATCGCCAAAACCTATCAAGCGACCGAATTATTCGACTCGAACGAGTATTTGCTGCTGGCCTACTCCACGCTGATGAAGATGTTCGAACGGGCCCGGAAGATGGATCTTGTCGTCGGTAACATGGGGGGAGAGGTCATGTTCCGCACGCTTCACGCCATGGAGGATATCTACGTTCCGGAGTATTACGAGCTGCTGCTTCGCGTAAATGAATTTCAACGCAATCTGTTCGAGCACAACGTGCCTTTCGGTTCCGAGTGCGCCTACGACAACACCGGCTATGAGATGGTTATGACGATGGCCGATGCCTATGACGATACCGCCTGGATGGAACGGCTCGCCAAGATCATGCTAGCCGTCCGGGGCGAACAGCCCGTCTGGTGGTGGCACGGAAGCGATATCCGCTGGTGGGACGCGGAGCGGGACTTCAGCGAGTGCTGCCATCATTACACGTCTCCGCTCAACTCCGGCGGTCTCCTTCGAGCGCTGGAGCGCGGCCTGCTGCCGATCGGGCATGAGACGCTGTCCACCATCCACGGCGGTACGCTGGGAGCTTTCAGCAAAATCCACGCCGACGGGACCGGGAGCATGAGCTACTGTTGGGAACAGGAATCATCCAATTTCGGATTCCATGCCTTCAGCGGTGATATCGGTCTCGGACTGTTCGGGGCGCTGACCGACTTCGGTGCCTATGTATACCAGCCGGCAGGGGAATCATTGCAAGGTTACTTATGCGATGCGCGCGATGACGCGGAGAGCGGCATGCTCGACGTTCGACCCGTAAGCGGAGCGGGCAATCGGATCGCGTGGCATCTTGCGGATAAGGAAGGCGGCTCAAGTCGTGGCAGAGTCGCTCTGACGGCAGGCTTTATCGAGAGGCTGTTATGGAACCGGCGCACCGGTACGATAGAGATTGTCGCGCATAACGACACTTCGTATGCGTATCGTAACGAAATCGCGTTCACGCTCCCCGTGCCTCTGTACATGGAGTTGACGGTGAACGGTCAGAGAACGCTTTTGCGTAAAATAGCCGATCATGAAGCGAAGGCTTCGTTCGCGATCGGATCGAGAGAACGGGTTGCCATCGTGCTGAAAGTTCGATAGATCAAGCCGGATTCGGTCGGATTCACGGCTTTGGGCGACGGCGCCAGTTGCCCGTACTGCGCGCAGGCACCCGGCGCGGTTAAGCTTTACAGAGGTTGATCACGTCCGAAGTAAGTCCGTGCGGGTATTCCGTTCCTTTGCCAGAAACGAGAGCACCGATATCTTGCTCACCGCTTAGCGTTGCATGACGTCGATCGAATGTATGCGGACCACATGAACCCGCGAGACATGCACCACCTCCGCCCGCATTACTTATAAACCACAGAAACAAGCGCCATCCCGTTCGTGCAACGGGATGGCGCTTGTTCGTTTGTTGCGCTTACAGGCTGGAACGGCCGGCGATGCCGGGCAGCGCCTGCTTCCACTTCCTCGCTTGCTCGATGACCGATTGCGCAGCCTCGGCATGTTCCGTGATCGTATCCGACACGATAGACAGCGTCGGGATCAATTCCGGAAACTCCCCTTCGGGCAGCCCGACAGCCCAGCGCCAGGACCACTCGTGCACGCCGGCCGATCCCCGGCCCAGGGCCGGGTGGGCCAGATAATGCGATTGCCTCGTATATCGGTACAGCGCATGCTCGTACGCTCCAGGACTTCCGGCTTCATGAAACAAACCGAACGTTCCCCATAACGCATCGTAGCTGTTCTCACCGAACAGCAGTAAGCCGGGGTAGCGGGCTCTCATCTCGTCCGCCCACGCCATCGTTCCCTCGTAAGGTGAATACCGCGGATCGTTCGCCCAGAAGCTCGAGATATCCAGAAAGATGCCGTCGACCCCGTATTCGTCCACCAAATAACTGGCTCGCTCGATCATATGCCGCCGAAAGTCGGGATGACCCATATTGGCGAGCACGCTGTCGTTCTCGACGGCAAGGTCGTAATCCCAGTCCACCCAGTTGATCCGGCATTCGTGGCCCCATTCGTCGCGCACGGCCGCATCCTGCAGGCCCAGCTGTTCGGCGAACCGCAAATTCAGCGCGTTCGCTCCGAGCATGGGCACAACGCGGATGCCCAGGAGACGGGCTTTGGCCATAAGAAGCTTGAATCCTTCCGCGCCGCCCATGTACGGACTCGGCTCGTATTGCGGATAATTATAATAATAGCGGCCGTCCCAGGCCGGCAGAAACGCGAGCACCTCACGTCCGGGAATCCGCTCCACGATCCATTCCAGCTCGCGTTCCATATCGGCGAACGTGTTGAATACATGCCCTGTCCAATGCTCGCCGTGCAGCGTCACGATCAAACGGATACCGCCCAGCCAGTCCGGAATGTCGGTACGCCTCTCGAATGGCACCAGATGAAAGCAGTCCTCCAGATCTCGGCATCGTTCGGCGATGACGGCGGCCCGATCGGCGCATCGGCCGATATGCCAGGGCGGAGATACGATCTCTTGGTTCCGGAACCGCTTGTCTTCCTCATGAGCCAGATCAAGCGCGTACGTCTCCAAATATGGATCGTAATGAACGGCAAAGCCTTTACCTCTCACCCGGTCGTCTTTGGTCATGGCGTACCATTCGGCACCCGACGCTTCTTCCGCGAAGACAAGCGGCATCTTCATGCCGAAGCCGGGATACCGTTTCGCACGAATGGCACGATGGGATCCGATGGCCTCCCTCTTATCCTGGTCGTAGGTCAACGCCGCGATATCGATGCCGAACACCTCAACCATCATCGATTTGCAGACTTCGCCGCCATGCTTGCCCCTGGCGCTAACGATATAGCGTCCGTCCCGGCCGCGAACGATTTCCAGCTCGATTTCCCCGTCCGCCTTCCGTTGATTGCCCGCCCAGCACAAGCCGTCCGCCCTCATCACGGTTCGGCGCTCGTCCCCGGTGATCGCGACGCGATCGGGATCGGGAGCGTAGACATTCGATTCCGTGTATAATCGGACGGCAAACCGCAGCTCACCCAAAGCGACGAGCGTGTCGCCGAAATCATAACCAATCGTATACAAGCGTTGTCCTCCTCATCGATTCGGGCCGGTCCCCCCACATCGAGGCGCGGCCTATCCCTTAATTCCCGTCAAGCAATTAAATAGTTCTGGCTGAAAAGAAGACGACGATGGCCGGCATTACCATTGTCATCCTGTTTATGTTTAAGATGAATGCCCCCTAAAGATATCACCTGACCCCTTTTTTTGCAGTATACCGAGAACAATAATAGGTGGCGGATTCCGACCATCGTTATGGGAGAGCGGCTTCGCCGTCTTTCGCGTCTGACCCGCCATACGCTAGGGGTCAATCCCAACGTAATGTTTTTGTCCTATCTTTCTTGATCTGATAAACAAGAATTTTTTGTTGCTTTGGTGGCATGCCATTTCTCCACATCGGCAATAACAAGGAACCCAGTCCAGTATCTCCGAAGTTTGGCCTGGTTGTGCATGGAAAAAGACATTCGTTTACTCATGCTGCATGGCGAGGCTCTTTCCGAGGATCTCTTCAAGCTAAGAACAGGCGTTTCTGGAAAATGATTAAAGTTAGGCCAAGCAAGTGGTCGTCAGCTTCATCTCCATGTACCGTGGAATAACGCAATGTTGCACGACTTGTTGTATGATAATCGTGGATGAACAATTCATACACTGGAATTTTACAGCTAGGAAAGAGGGATGTCATGGCTACGATACTTGTTGTTGACGATGACGCGAATATTCGCGAGCTCGTGTGCTTGTTTTTGCGTAACGATGGATTCGAAACCGTTGAGGCTGCCGATGGAAAGGAAGCGTTGGCCGTTTACGGCAGAACGCATGTCGACCTGGTTGTGCTGGATATCATGATGCCTGTCATAGACGGCTGGACGCTATGCAAGGAGCTCCGAAGAGCGAACCCGGATCTTCCATTACTGATTCTCACGGCCAGAGGAGAAACGTGGGAGAAAGTGAAAGGTTTTGAACTCGGGACGGACGATTACTTGACAAAACCGTTCGAACCATTGGAACTGACGGTTCGCGTGAGAGCATTGTTGAAAAGATACCGCATTGGTTCCACCAATATCATTCAATTGGGCAGCGTCATTCTGGATCGCCAGACATACAAAGTAACCACGGGTACGGAGTCGCTTGCGCTGCCGCTGAAAGAATTCGAGCTGTTGTACAAACTGGCAGGTACGCCCGGTCAAGTCTATACGCGGGAACAGTTAATCGATCAAATTTGGGGCATTGACTACACGGGATGTTGACTTGCCTTTGAAATCCATGCAGTTTCTTCAAGAATCAGGTCTGATGAGATTGCTCAAAAAAGTGAGCGGAGATCCATATGAGTCGCTTGCATTTGATGAGCATACTAAAGAACAGATACGCTTGATATCGAATCAAGTCACGAGCAATCCAACGATGATGAATGAGTTGAGACACTTGGGGTCCAATTTAAAAAATTGAGAACAACTCACCTACCCTCATGATTTGCCGTTGCTTCTATTCGTTCAATCGAATAACGAAAACAATGAGCAGTGGGTTCCACTGCATGAGGAGCAAGTCAAACAATCCGCACAGGGCAAGATGATTCCGATGGAAGGTTCACATTACTTGCACCATACGAAGTTCAAAGAAATTGCTGAAGAATTTATGGCTTATATGGAGCAAATTCAATAATAGGCGTGCAATTGATTGAACCGCGTTGGCATTGAAGTAACGTTGGAATAGAAAAAGTTAAGCTATCGAAAGAAGTCGCCACTATGGCGGCTTTTTATTGTATGTAACAAAAAACAGACAGTAGAGTACCTTTATTGAAAGTTATCAAAGGACATAATCGTAAAAAAATCCGCGCCGCTGCATTACATTGCTTGTTCATAAATGAGTCTCCCACCAGCTCGTTCGCATGCTTTTCCAAATGTTGAATACATATTTAAGTATGATATAAACAGGAGGAAACAAGCTATGGTGCAACACGGACAATCGTTCATGCGAGGAACGCTAGTCTTGTCTGTCGCTGCTTTCATCAACCGCATTCTCGGCTTTATCAGCGGCATGTATATTGCACGAGTACTCGGCGCGGAAGGAATCGGCCTATTGATGATGGCGCATCCGCTCGTCCCTCTCGTCATTACGATTACGGAGCTTGGATTGCCAGTGGCAATTTCGAAGCTGGTCGCGGAGGCCCACGCCCGAGGCGAACGATTGAAAGTGAGGCGTATCCTGCACGTGTCACTAGCCGTCACCGGCATCTTGAGCATAACGCTTACGTTCATCTCGCTGCTAGGATCCGAATGGATCGCATCCATCCTGCTGAGCGATCAACGCGCCTATTATGCGATGCTCGCGATTACTCCGATCGCGCCGATTATCGCTGTCTCCGCGGTGTTAAAAGGATACTTTCGCGGCATGCAGCAGATGAGGACCATCGCCACCTCCGATGTGCTCGAGCACACGGTGCAAATCGCCTGTGTCCTTGCATTGGTACACCTATTGCTGCCTTACGGCATCGCGTATGCGGCTGCGGGCGCAATGGCTGCATCAGTCGTCAGCGAAGCGATCAGCCTCTTATTTCTAGTGGTAAGCTACAAACTGCACGGCGAATCGAAGATGCCGGGCGAGACATGGACAAGCCACTTAAAGCAAGGAAGAAGCACTCTTGGAGAGCTGCTGCAGATCGGTCTGCCGACGACCGGGCACGGCGTTGTTCATTCGTTATACAGCACCTTCCAACCGCTTCTCATTACATCCAGCCTGGCGCTGGCCGGAATCGGCACGGTGTTAGCCACGAAGCAATTCGGCCTGCTGGCCGGCTATGTGTTTCCATTGCTGTTCATGCCCAGCTTTATTACGCAGTCCTTGTCCACCGCTCTCATTCCTGCGATTGGCGAGGCAGCGGCGAACAAGAACAGTTTGCTTATGCATGAGAGGATGAATCAGGCGCTAGGCTTGGGACTTCTGATCGGCGCGCCGGCGACCGTCATCCTATTCGAGTGGGCATCTCCACTTACGACGCTTGTATACAACGCGCCGGAAGCAGGATTGCTGCTCAAAATATTGGCGCCTTTGTTTTTTTTGCATTATTTTGACGCACCGCTGCACGCGATCCTGCTCGGTCTCGGCCGAGCGAAAGCTACACTGTGGAACTACGTGACAGCAACGATTTTCAAAGCTGTCTCGATCTTCGTGTTCGGCAGCCAATTCGGCATTATCGGCATCGCGTACGGCATCGGCATCGGAATTGTCATGCAAACACTGTTAAACTTCTTTTCGATCTCAGGCTCGATCGGATTTTACTGGAGTATTCGTCCTTATATCAAGGTTGGGGTCTGTATGCTGCTGATGGCGATATGCGGGAGCTGGACCTATGATTATCTTACCGTCCAAGGCTTACCGCTGATATGGAGCGTAATCGTTTCAATTGTCTGGTCCTTACTCATCTATTTCATTACACTCGTATTGACGGGTACGTTGATTTGGAAAAGTAAGCTACAGAGGTTTTCGATTCCATGGTAAATAATTGTTTGATAAAAAAATGACGCATTAAATGCGACATCTAATGTGATACTATGTTCTTGTCTTCCGTCATCAAGGCAGCGATTTTGAATTAGAACAAGAGGATATGAAGTCGATTGCTACGTTAGATACGAAACAAATAGCCTGTTCTTTTCACATCGTGATCCTGAAATGGTTAAATGGATTGGAACGCGTAAACTGGATATTTAATCGATACCAATCAAGGGGCTGCAGCCGCTAAGTAGCTGCAGCCTTTTTGTCATTCAAGTCTGTGTCCCCCTCCTACAATCCAATCCATGAATTAACGCTTGATGATGATTCAATGATTTTAACAAGATATATTCCTCATCTGTTACTGGTTCGAACCATATTGGAGGTCCTAAAGTTACATCAGGATCGATAGCAAGATATATAAACCAACTATCGGCTGCTGCACCTTGCCAGTGCTTCACATTAGGAGGTATTTCTACGACATCGCCTGCATGAAGTTCCCGAGCTGTTTTCCCCTCTTCCTGATACCAGCCCCTTCCGTCAGTAATGAGAAGAAACTCTCCAGTTGGATGTGCATGCCAATCAGTGCGACAGCCTGGTTCAAACGTTACAATTCCAATTCCGCAATTTAGTGGACTGTCAGGTGTAGTGAGCTCTTTGAAATATTTCACGCCTATAAAATACTTGGAAAATGCTTCTGGAACTTTTTCTCCTCTTGGGAATAATGTGCTTTCACTTAAAGGAATATTCACATCCATTACTTTCCTCTCCTTTCACGATCCAGCAAAAAGCAACGCGAAGAGAATAAGCTTCATCCAAACAATCATATAAGCATAAATAAGAGAATTTAAGACTAACCTTATCGGATATATTAACGCATAAAACTCCTTTATCCAATATCTATTGGCGTCTACTTGACTGACCAAAACTGATATAATGTCTACGGGAGGCGGTTTCATTCATGAATTATGAAGAATTGGACCATTTTTTATTTGGATTGACAGACTTGGAGATTAAATTAATAGATAACGATCTTACAGATGAAATAATTAAAAGTCGGATTCTTTCTCCTGCAACAACTCACCCTTCCATATACCACTACACATTGGATGAGGATAGGCTTAGATTGAATGTCACAGGAGAAATCTTCGCCATCTCCAGACATACCAGGTTTGTCAAAATGCTAACGCACACTCATAACTTATTTGAGATGAATTACATTTATAGCGGTACCTTTTATCAAGAGATTCAGGGTGAACGGTTTGAGTTAAAAGAAGGAGACTTGATTATTCTCAATAAGAACGTGGAGCATTCCATTGAAAAAAGCGAGGAAAATGATATCCTCATCAACTTCTTAGCGAAGAATGAATTTTTTGATAGTTCGTTCATTTACAAAATCCTTGGGGATAATATACTTGGTAAGACAATAGCTTCGATTATCGCAGATGCTTCTAGAGAAAAGAGTTTTATATTATTCCATACGTCAACTAATTGGCAGATCAAACAAACAATCCAAAACATATTATGCGAGTCATTCGGAAGTAAAAATGCGAACCGAGAGATTATTAAATCTTATCTGACCATCCTTTTCAGCAGGTTATTAGAAAGTGATAGTTACCAATTGTTTTTGAACAACGGAAACAGAAAATCGAGTATCTCTGTAATTGAAATAATAGCCTACATTAATAAACACTATCTAAGCACGACATTAGTACAAACGGCTAAGCACTTTGGGTATTCAGCAGAACATGTAGGCAGGATCATCAAAAATGTAACCGGTAAATCCTTTTCTACATTAGTACAAGAACAGAAGTTTATACACGCTGCGTTGCAGCTAAAACTAACCAATCAAACCATTGAGGAGATTTCCAAAGAAATCGGTTATAACAATTTAACATTTTTCTATAGGAAGTTTTATTCCTTATATGGAGTTACACCAAAGGAATACCGCAGATTGGCCATGCAAGGTGAAAGTAATTCAGTATAGCTAAATGAATAATGGATGCCGCGTATTGCATATCGAATATGCGTCCAAACAAAAAAGGGCAGCTGATCTTCCGATCGGCAGCCCATATATTACTCCGTACTATCATTCACTGTTTGAGTTTAACATAACATCAAGCTGCATTCCGTTTGTATGCGCGCACCGCAAATAGATATGCGACGATCATTATCCCTAAGCACCACGCTAAAGCGACCCAGATCTCATTGCCTACCGGTTGACTTGACAATAGTGCACGGATGGTTTCTACGATTGAGGTCACCGGCTGATTTTCGGCAAAGGCCCGAACGACTTTCGGCATCGAGTCGGTCGGCACGAAGGCAGAACTGATAAACGGCAGGAATATTAACGGATAGGAAAAAGCGCTCGCGCCTTCCATCGTTTTTGCGGACAGTCCGGCAATGGCAGCGACCAAAGTCAAAGCCAGCGTAAACAGCACGAGTATACCGGCTACGGCAAGCCAAGACAGTACCCCTGCCGATGAACGAAAGCCCATAATGAGCGCTACGAGAATGATGACGACAACAGAAATGACGTTGGATACCACCGAGGTCAGCACGTGCCCCCACAGGACAGTGGAACGCGCAATCGGCATGGAGTGGAACCGCTCAATGATGCCCCGTTGCTTATCCATAAACAGGCGGTAAGCCACGTAGGCCACCCCGCTAGCAATAGCCATAAGCAGTATGCCAGGCAGCAGGTAGTTCACATAGTTATCCGTACCGGTTTCGATTGCGCCGCCAAACACATAAACGAACAACAGCATCATTGCAATCGGAGTGATGCAGACCGTAAGGATGGTGTCCATACTGCGGAAAATATGGCGCATGGAACGTCCAAGCATAACGCTCATGTCACTGAAAAAATGGTTTTTTGACGCCTCCATTTACATGGCCTCCTTTTTACCGATGATTGCGAGGAATACTTCCTCCAATGTCGGCTGTTTTTCAACATACTCTACCTTCGCTTTCGGGAACAGCTTTTTCAACTCCGCGAGCGTACCGCCGGCGATAATCCTGCCCTCGTGCAGAATGGCAATTCGGTCGGCAAGCTGCTCGGCTTCCTCTAAATACTGCGTGGTCAGAAATACCGTCGTGCCGCTGTCAGCAAGCTCCTTTACAATCTTCCAAACCTCGATACGCGCCTCGGGGTCAAGCCCGGTAGTTGGCTCGTCGAGGAAAATGATCTGCGGTTTTCCCACAAGGCTCAACGCGATGTCGAGTCTGCGGCGCATGCCACCCGAATAAGCAGATGGCTTACGGTCGGCTGCGTCAGTTAAGCCGAAACGTTTCAGCAAATCGTCCGCAACTTGACGCGGATGATCCAGATGCCGCAGCTTGGCAATCATGATCAGATTTTCCCGCCCGGTCAAAACCTCATCCACTGCCGCAAATTGCCCGGTCAGACTGATTGCACGCCGCACATTCTCGGGTTTTGACGCGACGTCGAATCCGTTTACGACTGCGGTACCTCCGTCCTGTTTGAGCAGCGTGGTGAGAATTCTGACAATCGTCGTCTTGCCCGCGCCATTAGAGCCAAGCAGGGCGTAAATCTCGCCTCGCTTCACATCAAAATCTACGCCCTTTAGGACTTCTATGTCCTTGAAAGACTTTCGCAGACCTTTCACTTCAATTGCTCTTTCCATCGCGACATCCCCCTTTTATTTTTCCTTATCCGTAACCTTTTTCATGGCCTTCTTACTTTCTTGGCCAACAGATTCTTGATAGATGTCAGCGTACGTTTTTGAATCTTTGATTAGATCGTCGCAGAAAGCCGCTACGTCACTTCCCGTCACTTCGAGCACGCCTTTCCCCATGGCCGCTCCCTCTTCAAAAAGATCGACTATCCCCGAGAGCAAACCCGTCCCCTCGGTTAGTTCAAGAGGGCCGACCTTGAAGAGATATTTTTGAATTTCTTTATAAACAATCTGATAATCTTGCGGGAGCGCTTTGACACGCGCCACGTGCGCTCTCCACTCTTTTTTGCCTTCGATGATATCTCGTATGTTCATTTTATCCTCCTCCTATTTACCTAATTTTTTGGCGATATTATTGTTGAGTTGCTCGCGCCACTTGTCGCGAAGAGACTTCGCCCCTTCTTCACTGGCCAACGCTGAACAGAAGCCTTTGATATCGTCACCCAAAGCCTCTTGGACACTTTGACCGTCCGCCGCCATTTCTTCCAGCAAGCCAAGCACACCGTCAAGAATTGGCATCAGATTGCGACCGGTGAAATCGGAGTGCGGCCAAAGATTGACATTAATTTGTTCCCATGCCGCTTGATAATCCGCCGGCAGCTTTTTGACTCGCGATTCAAAAGTCTTAAATTCTTTAGTCATGTCGCTGCCGGTAATTTTTTCCCAAAAGTTCATGATTCGTTCTCCTTTAACTCATTAATTTTTGAAGATACGAACTCCCATTTTTCCCAGAACCTCCGCAGCTCCTCGCGCCCCGCATCGTTGATCGAGAAAAATTTTCGCGGCGGTCCCATGTCGGAGGGCTTCTTGGTGATCTCGACCAACTTGTTTTTTTCAAGCCGGATCAGGATGGTGTACACCGTTCCCTCCACAACATCGGTGAAGCCGAGGGCGTTCAGCCGCCGCGTAATTTCGTATCCGTAGGTTTCTTGGCGGCTTATAATTTCAAGGACAGAGCCCTCAAGCACGCCTTTGAGCATTTCCGTTAGATTTTCCAGCACAATCACCCTTTGCTATTCTGTACGACTTGTATGAAGTGTTACTTACTACTGCTATAAAGTAACACGTAGTAGCTTATTTTGTCAATAGCATTTTCTCTGATTTACACGTTCAACTATCCGCCCGTTCAACGGGGACTGGGAGTTTATTGAGGAGTTATGTGTCGCTGCACAACAAGGCTGCCGTATACAAATCGGCAGCCTTGTGGATGTTCTTGAGGATTGCGATCTAATTGACAATCATTGTTCAATTCTCATCTCATAGATTTTTTGCAGGGTATCGATGTGCAGCGTTCTTTCATCATCCGTTTCCTGGAGCTTGTTTCCCGACCCTGCGTCCATATACCACTCAACAAGCCTGTACCCGAACATAAGCAGAATCATCTCATATACGCAGTTATCCGTTATAGGTGAAATATCCGCATATTCCGAAAAGCCCTTGTAATACGCCGGGATACATCTGCGGTAGTACTCAACCATGTGTTCCGTATCGGCTTCGTCCGCGATAAGACTTGCCAGATCTTCACCTAGATAGCCCCACCCAGCGGTATCCCAGTCGATGATTATCATATTACCGTCTGAATAAATTATGTTTGTCACCCAAAAATCTCTGTGGCACAGCACGATAGGCAGCTTTTCAATTCGGTTGAGTATTTCGTCAGCGTTTTCATCCACGTCGATGAGCATTTTACATAAATGTTTCGGAATTTCGCAATCGTCGGAACGTATATAATCGTACACTCTTTTCCATGACCGATAGTGAAGATAGAAGTTCTTCATATACTCCACATTGCTCAAGTTGGTCAAGTTCTGTAAAAAAGCTGGCTGTTCGGCATATAGCTTGCCTTGAAACCGTCCTAATTCCTCGGCTGCGCGTTCATACATATCGCCGGTCAAATCTAAACCTGATATGCCGTCGATATATTCCATCCATATCTGCGTTTCGTTTTCTTCTTCGTTCATTTCGACGTGATAACATTCAGGCCAACGGAATGATTCAGAAAACAGAGCGCCGAAATTGGATTGATAAAAATCATATTCCCTGCGCCATGAATCGGGATCGCTGTAGCGTTCCCATTTCGTTTGCGTTTTTGAAACGATTTTAAAGGGCAATTTCCCGCCGTCAGCGGTTTCGGCATTGCCAGTTACAAGCTGGACGTGACCCAATGTACCGCCATGTAACGGCTTAGCTTGGAAATCGACGTGGATTATTTTTGTAACGAGCATTTTGCTTAAAACCTGTTTCAGAGTTTCAGCTATTATTTCACTCATGTTGAAGTCCTCCATTCATAGGTTGATAATGGTTGAGCATATCTTTCGCTTCTTCTATCGCACACGGTGTATCACTATAAAATCTGCACATTTCTGTTTTCATTTCTTGAATCTCCGCTTTTCTTCATATTCTTGCTCTGCATGGCAAGCGATTTATGCCGCGCTCGTTTGTCCGTTAGATAACCCGCCTTATCGTCCGCAAACTTGTTTTCCCGCTTCTGAGCGAGGTATCGCTTCCAATGCTCATGCTGCAACGAGCCATCGGCAAGGGCGGTGAGAACAGCGCAGCCCGGCTCGGTCTTATGGCGGCAATCATGGAAGCGGCACTGCGTGAATAATTCCTCCACATCGTTAAATCCCGCGCTGATCCCATCGTCCGCTCCGAACAGCCCAAGCTCGCGCATACCCGGCGTATCAATAACCATCGCGCCGGAAGGGAGCATGAAAAGCTGGCGGTGAGTTGTTGTGTGCCGGCCCCGGCTGTCGTCCTCACGGATAGCCTTGACCGTCATCACTTCCTGATTCATCAATGCGTTTAGCAGCGAGGATTTTCCCACGCCGGACATCCCGAGGAATACCACGGTTTTGCCGGGTTGCAGATATTCGCTCAACGCGTCTAACCCAACTCCCGCGTGACTGGAAACGGCGTGTACCGGCACATCAGGAGAGGCTTTCTGAACATCGGCTAACGGTCCGTTGAAATCTGGGGCCAAGTCAGCTTTTGTTAAGATTACGACAGGTTGACCGCCGCTCTGACGTGTCTGTGTCAGGTAGCGCATGATACGGTTGACCTTGAAATCCCAGTTTAGGGACGACACGATAAAGACATAATCAAAATTCGTGGCTACGACTTGCTCCAGTATTGTTTTGGCATATCCTGCTGCGTGCCCCGAATAGTCAGCGCGGGAAAATTTCGAGCGGCGGGGCAGCAATTTAGCAATGCGAGAAGCGCCGTTTTCGTTGTATTGCAACCATACATAATCGCCAACGCACGGGAAATCCTCCCGAGCCCCCGCAGTATGATAGAACGTGCCCTTCAATACTGCCGTCACTTCTCCTTGTTCGGTGATGACGGTATATTGCTCTCGCTGAAGTTCCGTAACTCTTCCGGGTATTAAACCGATCGGCGGCGTTTCGGCTTCGACATAGCCGTATGGTTTCAAATCAATCATCGACCCGATCCTCTCCAAAAAATTAAAGTTGTTTTAGGGCATAAAAATACCGCGAACAAGCAGCCTCCTAAGAAGCTGCTGTTACGCGGCGAAAAGCCAAAAAGTCGGCTTATAATCAAAAAGGGATACGACCTTCATCGTATCCCGCTAACAGCAGTATTCACGAAAGGTTAATGTTTATGGCATAGCAAAAAACACGGGGGATCTTCCCGTTTTATCTCCATCCAAGCTATAAGCAATGAGTGGAACTTACTATGCCCGATATTCGGTTAAGTCAAAACCACCACTACCATATAAGCAGTCATTCAAAACATCTCCTTTCGCAAGAAAAAGTGGAAATATAATTTCACTTCTATAGTGAAGCATAACCCTTTGTGAGTTCAATGGAAAAATTGATTATAAGCAAATTTTATCGGACAGCTGCCTCTCCAACTAAATCCCCCAACCGTCGCATCGGCAATTTCACTGGAACTCCGATCAAAAATCGAAAATTTGTAATTAGAAAATATCCATTCTTGTTCTTGGATCATTGTTATCACGCCAGTAGATATCCTCCCAGATTTCAGGTGCAGCTTCGCGAAGCACATCGCCAGCTCCGTCCATTCCATACTTTTCTATATACTTTTCCATCGCATCCAACGCCATTTTAGCATTGGTTCAATCCTTATATTTCCCTTTTAGCAATTCGAGCGTTACACTGGGATAAAGGGTGTTTATCAGCTTCTTGACGAAAGGCTGGAATGGTGTTCGTCTGGGATTTTATAACAATATTTGTTTTGTCCTTATCCAAGTATTTTCTTCCTTCGAACAGCTTCATTTATGATCACTGCTTCAACGAACTGGAGCGAGTCGCCGCGGCCCTGCTCCATCATAATAAATGTGCCCCGTTAGGATTTCTATGTAACCCATGGAAAACCCTTTTTTTGGTTAAATTATCCTGATCAAAAGCGCAACAAAGGCTGTCAATCCCGCAGCATTATGCTGCTGGCACAGAACAAATCGGGACTTAATGTTAATGCGATTTCAGGCCAAATAAATTTGTCTAGACCGTCCGCCTCCCATCAGTATGAAGGTGTTGAAACAGTCTGGTTTTAATGAATCCGAAAAAAGGCGTAGAAAACAAAAATGTATTCACTGCATGCAAATCGCTTGATCAACTCAAATTACAAAAGACTTAACGGGAATCCTGTAGCGAGAACTTATTATGCACGTTTGGTTCATTTGTTTAAACGAATAATCATATTTGGAGTGATCCTAAATGAAGGCTATGATCATTGAGAAATACGGGAAAAATGTTCCATTGATGATGACGGAACAACCATCGCCTACTATCGGTGAAGATGATGTGTTAGTGGAAATTCACGCAGCCAGCTTAAATCCTATTGACTTTAAAATTAAGGAAGGGAAAATGAAACTCCTCTTGAATTACAGATTTCCTTTAATTTTAGTAAATGATTTCTCCGGAGTTGTAGTCAAGGTTGGCGATCTGGTGAAAGCATTTAAACCTGGAGATGAAGTTTACGGGAGACCTCGAAAAAACCGAATCGGAACATTAGCCATCCAATTGGCCAAGCTGCTGGGAGCTTTCGTTGCCACAACAGCAAGCGATAAAGGCAATGAATTGGTCAAATCGTTGGGGGCCGATCTAGTTATTAATTATAAAAAAGAGAATTTTGAAGAATTGCTTACCGGATATGACGCTGTGTTAGATACTTTAGGTGGAGCAGCTTTGGAAAAATCATTCCGCATACTGAAACCAGGCGGACAAATCGTATCAATCTCCGGCATTCCAAACGCCAGATTTGGAAAAGAAGCCAATTTGGGTTGGATGAAAACAACAATTTTGTCCATCGCCAGCCGTAAGATCAAAGCTCTACAGAAGAAAATCCAAACTAGATATCACTTCCTTTTTATGAAACCGAGTGGAGCGCAATTGAAGGTTTTAAAGGAATTTATTGAAGGAGGCCGCATTAAGCCCGTTATGATAAGGTGTATCCTATGAAAGATGCCGGGCAAGCATTTCATTACCTGGAAAGCGGAAGAGCCAAAGGAAAGGTAGTCATTAAAGTAAAGTAATTCTGGATAAAATATCAGCGGCTAGTCTGTTGGCGTTGGTGACAGCCGCTAACGCAGCAAGTTTGCTGCACATCGGATCATACTGTTCCATACTTACCGCTTTATGAGACGACTAATGATGACCCATTCAGAAATAGCGAAATTAAGGACCAACCCTACCCAAATATTGACTTCGAGCACATGCTCCAGTATCGCCGGAACACCTTGGAACGGTTCGTTCCAATGCCCCGCGAGATACACCAATATACATATCGGTGTCACAAGGCGCGCGCTGGCGGCGACTAAGGTTAAGGCGTAGTTGCGGGTCATCCACATGCCGTGAGCGTCGAATTGTTTGCGCCGAGCGGCCGAATATCCCTTCCATCCCGTAAACAGCCATAGCGCCACCAAGGTCAAAAAAGCCATTTGGCGAACATAGCTTTCCGTATACATACCGACGACGAGCCCGGAAATGCCGCCGACGACCACGAATCCGAGATAAAGCCGTCCGACCATGCGGTGTAAGTGCGGCTTTCTGGCCCGCAAGCTGGGGAGAAATTGCAGCCATCCGATCAGCAGGGCCAAAAACGACACGTAAATATGGACGAGCAGCAACGGATAATGAAGGCTGAACGAATCGTCGATCGCGACCCGGCTTTGCCCGGGATCGAATAATAAGTACGGGTACACGGCAAAGCCGGCCGCGATTAACGTAAGCGCGACGATGATTTTCCAACCGGTACGGACTTTGCGATCCCTCGTCATCCTCTTCTCTCCGCCTGGTGAAAGGCGGAAAGCAGCGGGGCCGCGATGACCGATCCGTTTATTGTCGTATGAATGTTTGACATCGGATTGCTCTCCTTTCTATCCGTTTAATCGGAAATTTCTACGATGGCTTGGTAACATGCCTCATCCGGAACCGACTTGATCATGTAGTCGGCCAAATCCGCCCGTGTAATGCCCTGAGCCTTAGGTAGATGCTTATTCACCGCCGTCCTGTACGCTCCCTTCTTCGGTCCGTTCGTCAGCCGCGGAGGGCGAACGACGGTCCAGTCCAACCCGGATACCTGCAGTATTTCCTCCATCCGGGCCATGTCTTCGTAGGCGTATTTGAACATCGGTTGGATGACGAGCTTGATTGTTTGCCGCATCATCCACGGCGCATCTTCGGGAATCTCCAAACCTGCGGAGGACAGGCAGACCAATCGGCGCACCCCCGCCTCTTGCATCTCTTTCAAGATATTTTTCGTTCCTTCGGAGTAGATGGTCGTAGGCTTGCGATGATTGACGCCAAGCGCGGATAAGACCGCATCTTGGCCGATCATCCATGTGCTGAACGATGCCGGATTGAGCACATCTCCCTGGAAAATGTTCAACCGTTCGGAGCGAATATCAATGGCTTCGGGATTGCGTACGATGACGGTTACTTCGTGATCCGCGTCGAGCGCTTGAGCGACGATTCGACGGCCGGTTCCGCCCGTAGCTCCGAATACGACGACTTTCATCGCTCTTTACCTTCAGATAGGCTTTCGACAACCCGGCGTACGATCGCCTTGTGCCCTTCGATCGTAGGGTGGACTCCATCTATGCCCATGTATGCCGCCTGCGCCGGCAGACCGATGACCGCTAGCGTATCGATAACCGGATCGGACATGCTGCGGATCAAGTCACCGACAGCGAGAATATCTTCGTTCCTCCAACTGAGTTGCCCCAACTGGAAATGCGTAAACGCGGCAGCCCGCTCTTCATCGACGGTCGACGGCGTGATCCATACCCAGTTGGATTTGGACCGTGCCGCGGCAATCCGCCGAATCTCGTGCAAGTTCTTAGCCGTTTCCTCCAAACTCACAAGCGGTTTCGCGGAGTCTGGGCCTACGCGCATCGTATCGTTACCTCCGATCATGCACAAAATCCAATTCGGCTGTCCGGCTGCGATTCCATTGATTCGGCTCAGAACCTGAGTCGACGTATGGCCGGATATCCCTTCGTTGATCAGGCGAATTGCGTCCTGCGGCCTTCGCAGTTCAAGCAGATGACGAAGGATTTCGAACCACGAAAGCGAGTCGTCCGTTGTACTTTCACCCAAGCCGACAACGATTTCCCCCGCCTTGAACGGCAAGCGGTCGACCCGGGCGGCAAAATCGGGGAGTTGCAGCAGTTGCTCCGCCGCTGCTTTCGCTTGTTGCGTCAATTGGCTTTTAACGAGCAGGTACGTATCGACGTCTATGCCGTAAATCGCCGCCAGCACCTTGTCGTCCATATTGCGCGCAAAAGCCAATACTTTCTGTGGATGCTGCAATTGCACCAGTTTAGCCAATTGCGTATTGAGCTTCGTTTCCATTTGTATTCGTTCTCCTTTGTCTGATTATTCGCATATTCATCATTCAACGCTTCTGCTCAACTTGTTGCTTGAATTTCTTTCGGATTGTTTTTAACCGTTATGACCGAACCCCAGAACAACAGCATGGCCACAACCGGATGCAGCGCCGCTATGACGCCCGCCGACGAGAAAACTTGAACCGACAAAAATTGGAACACGACGAGCGCGAACAGTCCCAAGCTCACCCAGCGTTTAATCCCTTTGATTCCATTGACGAAAGTCATCAGGAACATGAGCAAGGGAGCCAGGGCAAATAGTTTGACGAACGATCTGTGCAACTCCCAATTTGAAGCGTCCGAGAAGCGGCCATTCCGGCGATAAACGCTTGCGCCACGATGCAGGCCAAAAATGCCCATCCTAATAATTTAAAAATGAATCCACCTGCTTGCAATGCACTTCTCCCCCTCCCGCAGTGATATCGCATATTATCGATACTGTTAACCATAACATTCGAATATCACTAAACACGGAGCGAAAAAGTCACAAAACGCTCAACAAACGGTTTCATTCCGCTCAATCGGGACACGAGCCCTCGCGGATATGCTACAATGTTTACCATTCGGGGTTTATGCTATATTTGGGGGAATCAGCATGGGTATTAAACGCACCGTATTGATCGTTGACGACGACCGGGAAATCGTAGAGTTAATGAGGGATTATCTCGAAGACGAGCAGTTCGAAGTCGTGGAAACGTATAACGCCGCATTTGCGATTGAAGCATTAAGGCACAATCGGGTCGACTGCATTTTGATGGACGTGATGATGCCCGGTCAGAGTGGACTGGAGCTTTGCAGGCAAATTCGGAAAACGCAGGATACGCCGATCTTGTTCCTTAGCGCGCGCGGCGAAGACATGGACAAGATCAGAGGCCTCAGCTTGGGCGGCGACGATTATATCGTGAAATCCGCGACGCCCGAGGAAGTCGTCGCCCGCATTAAAGCCGTGCTCCGACGCTACGGCAAGCAAGAAAAGGAAGTCAAGCTTGAGCTGGACTTCGGACGTCTCGTTCTGGACATCATGGCGCACGAAGCGAGAATCGACGGCGTTTCGGTGCCGATGACGCCCAAAGAATTCGATATTCTTTGCTTGTTCGCAGAGTACCCTCGCCAAGTGTTTACGTACGAACAATTGCTCCAGCGCTTCTGGGAAGGGATCGGAGACAAGCATTCCGTAACCGTTCTGATCGGGAGAATTCGCGAAAAAATCGAAGAGGACCCGAGAAAGCCGACGTTTATTGCCAACGTCTGGGGCGTCGGTTATCGTTTCGAAGGGGTGCGGCGATGAAACCGCTCCTCATACGCCAGTGGATGGTAATCGGCATGCTAATCGTGCTCATTCTTCCTCGTTTGTTTTACGAAATCCCGGGCTTATTCGACCGGTACGTATTGGAGAATGACAACTATTCACGGCAGCAGACGGCTATGAACGACTTGCTGCGCGAAGTCGGCGGTACTGACGTCGCTCGCTGGAGCGAACCGGCTTGGCAGGCAGGGATCGAAAAGAAGATTGCCGCTTCGCGTTCGGGAATCGTCTTGCTCGATGCGCAGGGCCGCGATATGTATCGTTTCAACCCATCGGGATCGGAATCAGCCGCACAACGGGAAATAGTCATCATGGAGAAAGGGCAATTGCGAGGGAAAGCCCTTATCTACGCCCCCAAGCAAACCAGCGAATTGGCGACGGCGTTTGCCTTTATCACGGGAATGATCGCCATCCTATTCATTGGTTTCCAAATAGGCCGCGTCGTCGTGAAGCCATTGGAAGCGATGAGTGCCGCGGCCAGACGAATTGCCGGCGGCGATTTGGATTTTCAACTTCCCAAATCTACGGTAATGGAGGTAGCGGACGTGCGCACCGCTTTTCAAGCGATGGGCAAGGGGCTTCGGGAATCGCTTATCCGCCAATCCGTACTGGAGGAAGAACGACGGTTCTTCA
This sequence comes from Paenibacillus spongiae, assembly GCF_024734895.1. Taxonomy (NCBI): domain Bacteria; kingdom Bacillati; phylum Bacillota; class Bacilli; order Caryophanales; family Paenibacillaceae; genus Paenibacillus; species Paenibacillus spongiae. The sequence goes on along the minus strand of NZ_CP091430.1, from coordinate 3,876,975 downwards.
TCAGTTCGATTGCTCATGACTTAAGGACGCCCTTATTCGCGCTGCGGGGATTTTTGACGAGGCTGGAACGCGGTGGCAATCCGGAGAAGACCGCGAGATATGCCGCCATTTGCAGCAAAAAGGCCGAGCAATTGGAACATCTCGTATCCGATCTTTTTTCGTACGGCCAGATGTCATCCTTGGAACAATTGCTGCGGCCGAAGCAGCTGGACATCGGCTCTTTGTTCGAGGATATCGCGACGGAGTATTTACTTCAAGCGAGGGAAAAAGGTATCGAACTGACTTACGATGCCGCTGATGAGAGCGGCGAGCTTCTGGGCGACGCCCATCTGCTGCGGCGCGCAATCGGAAATCTGATTGATAACGCCCTTCGTTATACGCCGGCAAAAGGCAGCATCACTATCCGATTGCACATGGAGAAATCTCGAGCCTGCTTTACCGTCGAAGATAGCGGGCCCGGCATTCCAGAGCAACAGCTGTCTCATGTTTTTGATGCATTCTACCGGGGCGACGATTCGAGAAACCCGGAAAACGGCGGCACCGGGCTTGGGCTTACGATCGCGCGCAGAATTATTAGAGCGCATAACGGCGACCTCCAGGTCGGTAATCGCAGCAGCCAAGGGGGTGCCGTCTTTACGGGCTGGATCGAATGAGTTCGGATTCGGATCGCCGCAGCTTACCAGGAGAAGTCCAAACATTTACTTGCTAAAATCATAACTTTCATACCATAGTATTTCCGGCCCGTCAGTCATTTCATATCCGGATGTAGGAAACCATTCCGAATAAATTCGAGCCCATGTATCCTGGGTTTCATTTGCTCGTTTTTCGATCGTTGTAAACACAGCCCACGCGGAAGCCTCAACCAGCAATACATCAAATCTTTCTCCAAACATCGGCGGTATGCGGGTTCGGACCATTGTAAATCAAAGGAATCCTGCCTCCGGCACCCATATTATAAAACCGGCCTTTATCAACGATTCTATAATTCATTTCATATCGCTCCAGCCACTCCATCTCAGTCCCTCCTCTTGAATTCAAGTATAGGCGGGGCGGAAAATAGCTTCGCAACAATTTGTGCCAAAAGAAGTTGCTTCTCCTCAAATGTACTTGTAGTCTCCTGCCCGTTTACTTTAAAGAACGAAGTAGAGCTTGCCGCTCGGCAAGCTCCCCACTATCGTATCCGTTTGCGCAACGTTCTTTCACCAATTGTTAAGTTATTGATGTAGTCGTTCTATGTGCTTCTAAATTCTTATTCGGTAACTCCCTATAGAAAGCAACCGCAAACAATAAAACACCAATAGCCATGAATACAATGCTTATTATATAGGGTACTCTTAGCATCGTTGCATCCAAAGACAATGAGAATTTTCCAGGAGGATCGCTCCATCCCGTCATCTGTGGAACTGCAGCTAGACTAGAAAGTGGACACACCGTAGTAGCGACCTGTTACAATAAAACTAACAATAAGGGTCGAGGTGTGTCATGGGAGATATTCGCCAACATTTTGATGATGAGTTCAAACGTCAAACCGTAAAGCACATGCAAGAAACAGGGAAATCCCCGTCTGAAGTTTCAAAGGAGCTGGATATCCCGGTAAGTACCATCCGCGCCTGGAGAAAGAAGTTTGCCGATACTGGGGAGAAGTCCCAGTTATTCGTCGACTACGAGCGTTTGAATAAACTTGAACAAATGAATCGCGAGTTGCAAGAAGAGAATGAAATCCTAAAAAAGGCGATGCACTTCTTCACGAAAAACCGAGACTGATTTACTCATTTATTCATAAACACCGCTTCCAGTTTCGTGTTGAGAAGATGTGCAGTGTCATGAATGTATCCCGAAGCGGTTATTACAAGTGGGTCACGCGAAAACCAAGCGAGCAGGAGAAACGCCGTCAGAAGCTGAAGAAACGCATCAGGCACCACTTCGATGGCTTCAAGCAACGTTATGGGAGCGATAAGATCGCTGAAAAGCTGCGCGAAGAAGGCTGGACAGTCTCCACCAAAACGGTGAGTCGTTACATGAAGGACATGGGACTTCGCTCGATTACAGTGAAGAAGCAAAAAGCAACAACGAACTCGAAGCACAACATGGCGGTGTTTGAAAACGTGCTGAATCGTGCGTTTAAACCGGATGCACCCAATCGAGTTTGGGTAGCCGACATCACCTACATTGCCACGCGGCAAGGCTGGGTATATCTAGCGAGTATTATGGATCTTTACTCTCGCAAGATCGTGGGCTGGTCGCTTGGCGAACGCATGACCAAGGAGCTGGTGCTAGACGCCTTTGACAAGGCTGTCTTACATCGAAAGCCGCCGAAAGGGTTAATCCACCACTCGGACCGAGGTTCACAGTATGCCTCGACGGAATACTGCGAGCGACTGGCGGCGAATGAGATGATTGGAAGCATGAGTCGAAAAGGAAATTGTTACGATAACGCCTGCATCGAGGCCTTTCACAGTGTCCTTAAGAAAGAACTCATCTACCAAACCACCTTCAAGACCCGCAAGCAAGCATACGATGCGATTTACGAGTACATTGAACTCGAGTACAACCGTATCCGGATCCATTCGTCCATTCACTACCTGACCCCGCATCAGTCCGAGAAAAGGTACTATGAGCAACTCCAGATCGCTTAAAAACTGTGTCCACTTTCTTGACAGAGATACAGAACATAGTTTGCAATTGACAAATGTACTATACCAAATAGTAAGGTTCCGGATAATAAGAAAGTTGATCCAGCTATTAAGAAAAATCTTCTCATAATTTCCCACCTCTTTCCGTTTCTAATGGTTAACACCTTCATTGCAAAAAGTCGTTGAGCAGCAGTTTGCCATCGGGAAGCAAATCGTGGAGATGAGACTGGTTCCGATCATTGAGCCGCGGTAAACAGATGATGAGTTCGACGCGGTGCTTTCCAAATCCATTCAAGACATTTATGAAGCCTCCAAATATATAAAAGTTTCACGACCCCGAACTTTAGCTAAGCTCAGGGTCGTTTCTTATGTCCAACAATATGAAGTTAGGTGAGGAATCCCATGAGCCTATGTAATGATTTTTTTATTGCCGCTTGCGATGATTCAAATTATTGGAATCAGAAAATATAGAAGATGAGACCTTTGCCCCCGGCTGCAGTTTGGCTGTAGAAACGTCGGATTTCGTTAAAATGCTGAAGCATGTAGGCAAAGAACACGTCCTCATCCTCGTCTGAAACAGTGTCATGCTCAAGAGGATATATCTCGTCCTTGACCATGGCCGTGAAATCATACCGTAAGCGGAGCTGCGATTCATCTAGCTCAGACATAGCCTGAAGCGCTTCTGCAACTTGCTCGGCGCGTAAGGAAAACGCCCCGAACGAGCCAAAATCGATGCCTTTGTCTGACGTCAGTGGAACAACATAGCCAAGAGGGGGCTCTCCATCGGAAATATCTCCACAAAGCAAGAAGTGAATCGCCTCCCAGGATCTATCAATGTCCAGTCCGGGATAATCGTCAATTTTCAAACTCTTCAATGCAATGTCGCCTGCTGCGATTTGCTGCACCAGGTTGTCATTCACAGCAAAGTAATATCCACGCATTCCCATGTTGTCAGCCTTCTTTCCATTTTTAGTAGTGCCGTCTGGACTTCTTGCACTGAATATATGTGTGCTATAGCCCTCATAAAACAGATATAACCCGCAAGCTATAGAATTTTTAAGGTAATTTTCATTAATTAATTCCCACCACTTTTACCATAATGACGAATTTTAGCCCCAAAAAGTTCCACAAACTGTTTTCGTTACTTCAATTGAAAAGCAGATTGCCGCTGCAACCTGCTCCCTTCCACTATGTTCTGTTAGTGTAGCAAATCGGGGATATTGAAACAGAAGATTATAGATTATGAATCTTTTTGCCGATTGCCCATTAGAACTGTTCAGTAGTAAAGAAGCTGCCAGTCATTCTGGCAGCTCCCTCTAGTCCTTTACATTCCGAAAAGCGCGTTTTTCAAAAACTGCTGCCGTTGATCGTCCACATTGTAGCGGAGCTCCATCCATTCCGGTACGGTTTGGAACAGCTCATCGGTTTCCGCCGGATTCATCCGATCCAGCTTATGCATTTGATTTCCCTTCACTTTGCCCTCGACCAGCATCGGCCGAACGAGGCCATTGAAGAAATCTTTATCTTCTTTATTGTCGTTATTGAACCAGGCCGCCGTCAATTCATCGGACGTCGTCTGGAATTTGCTCCAGGCATATGTCAGTACATACTTCTGGATCGCCATGCGCTGCTCCGCGGTCGGCGCCTGGAAATGAAGCAGATTGAATCTTCCCGGCTGATGCACTTGTCCACCCCAAGTTTGCCCGTCGGAAGGCGACCACCTGATCACGTTGAACTGCCAATTCCCGCCGTTCAGCGGCAGCGCGTCGTAGACATTTTCCCATGGAATGATTACCACGGTGCCCCATCCGCCCGGTATTTGCCCGGAATTGATTTTCACGCTGCCTTTCAACGGCCGGTTGTCCCGATATTCCGTCTGCCACTCGTAATATTCGACCGCATTGCCGGATGTCGGTACGATCATCTGGTGGTAGGGCAAATCGCCCTCGCCGGTCACGACAAACATCTCCAGCCAGCTTTCTTTCAGATTGCCGTTCGGATCGGTTTCCGGCTCGTTCGATTGGAGGAACATATACAGTCCGTCCGCGCGGTACACCATGTAGAAGGAAGTTTCGCGCGGGCCGCCCGGCGGAATCGGCGCATTGTCGTTATAATTTTCGAACCGGGTTTCCTTGTAGAGCGGATTGTTGAAGTAGGGGCTTTCCACCCAGCTCATCGGCGTTGATAAATCTTCCTCCGCCCACTTGATTTCATAGACCTTTTTATTCTCGGCATTGATTGAACTTGCGGCGCTGGCGGGATTAGCGGTATCCGCCGGATTCGCCGAATCGGCAGCCTGTGCCTGGGTCAAGCCACAAGCGGTAATGGCCAGCGACAGCAGCAGTACCGCCAACCGTCTGTTTTTGTTCAACACGGTTACCCCTCCTTAAAAGTTTTGTGGAGCTATACTTTCTGAGGTTCTTCGCAGCAAAACTGGCTTCGGAAGCATTAACTTTGTTTTGTGGAGCTTTGTTCATTGCGCCAGGTCAAGCAAGCGCACAATATGGCGAATCATTTCCAGCCGCAGCAAATCTTGATTAGTCGAGCGCTCATCGACCGCTTCCAGCCAATTCAAGGCAGCGTTCGCGCCCTCAACGCGTTCTTGCACGCCCGAGGCAATCGCGTCGGCTGCGACCTGTTTCAGCTTTGTCGCATAGCGGATATCGTCGATGCCTTCGCGGTAGCCTTCCCAAGCAATCGTGTCGATCAAATCCGTTTTGGTCGGGTAGACCAGGTTGAAGGCGCGGTAAGGGAAGCCCACCGACGGATTGTCGTTCCAGATGTTGTTCGGATTCTCGTAGAAGATATAGTTATAGGTCGCATCAAAGTTGGCTTTGTACACCCACATCCCGTGCCGCTGGCGGATCAGATCCGGATTCTCCGGTCCCGTATGAGGCAGCGCGTAGTTCGTGATGATCTTATCGTCGCCGAACGCATGCCATTGAGCGGCTTTCTCGCGCGTCGGCTCTCCGGCCCAGTTCAGGAAATTTTCTTTCACTTCCAGATCCAGATGCGAGCCGTTCCCTGTTGCGAAGACTTTGGCTCCCAGTTTCTCTTGGACATATTTCCAAATTTCCTGCTCGAACTGGAGCATCGACCATCCGGCTTCATCCCAGCCGTCGAAATAGATATTCGAATGACCGAGGAAGCTGGTGGCTACGTTATAGGCTTCGTCAAGGGTCGGCAGGAAATCTTCAACCCCTTTGCGCCATGCCTTGTAGAAATTATCCATCTTTTGTTTATTTTCTTCGGTCGGATTTGCTTCGTAAGCTTTTTTCGCATTCAAATAGTTGGAATATTGGACAAAAATGCTGTAATCGGGATACGTTTGCTTCACGCCGAAGAGCGGGTCCAAGTCTAGCCCGGCTTGCTGCATGAGTTCAAGCTGCCGGAGGAATGTTGCCTTGTCCCTGTTTGAATATAATAGAGGTCCCGGAAGGTTGAGAACGTTATGTTCGACCAGATTGCGGTATTCGTTCAGCAGCTTCGCTTCGACAAATGCGGTATCGCCTTTGGCCGCCGCCAAATACTCCTTCAATCGGCTGCCGTGGTACAGCATCACGTAGAAGTCTTTATCCAGATCATAGTACGTTTTCGGATCGGGAAGCTCGAACGGCAGTACGCGAATCTTCAGCGTGATTTGACCGGCCGGCACGCCATCCGCTGTTATGGCGATCGTTCCGGTATAGAAACCGGCCGGCGTTCCGGGGGGCACCTTCAGCGTCAGCCACATTTGCTTGGATTCTCCCTGCTTCAGCGCGACCGGAAGCAGTGTCTTGCTGTCCTCGACCGGTTCGGCGAAGCGATCGAATTTCGTTGCCGGAATGTTGGAGATGTCCACATACCGTGATCCTTCCGGATAGTCGACGCGCAGCGAGTTCCCTTTCCGCTCGTGATCGACGAGAACAAGATTTTCATCATGGAGCAGCAGCTCAGGCACCAGCACGTTCTGGGACGGATCGCCGAAGTAGCTCTGCCATGCCGTACCGCCTTGATACCACGTCTTGACGACATGCATATCCACGGCACTGGCGGGAATCACGCCTCCTTCGCCCTGCAGCTCGCTCGGGGTGAACGTAACGGCGCCTACGTCGCGCAATGGAGCGAGTACGAACGATGCCGCTTCATATTCATCCTGCGCCGAAATGATCGATAACCGGTCGCTAATCGTGCCGTCATCCGGAAGCATGTCTGGCAGCCGCTTGATCGGACTGAGCGCCGGAACGTCGTACACGACGAACGGCGAGCCCGCCCATAGGCCTTCGCTGCTGCCTTTCCTGGCATCCTTCGCCAGCTTCAACGCGTATTTCACGGCTTTCATCGTAACTAAGCCATCCTTGGACGTTGCCGCGGAAGAACCGGGCAGCGCATTCGCTTGAATGCGCACGTCTTCGAGATATTGCTTCATCTGCGGCTCACCGGCGGTACCGATCAGCGAATCGAGCTCGCTGATTTGTCCGGCCAACTCATCCTGCCGAGGCGATGCGTCGGTTGCGCGGGTAGCCGTATTCGCCATTACGGGTGAAACGACCATCAGCAGCGCACAAAGCATGATGATGCCCATCATTAGCCGTTTTCGCATTCTTGACTCACTCCCACTATTATTTATTCATGATTTGCGTTTTGCCGGACAAGCACGTCCGCAAAAGCGGCGCTCTCGCGGCATGCTTCTTCCCTGATCCTATTGAAAGCGTTTCCATTAATCGGCTCGTCAGCTGCTTGTCTACGGCAATCCGCTGTCTGGTATCGATACAGAAACCCGTCCTGCTGTCATATGATCCACCCCCTTTCGCAACTTAAGATAGGATTGTAAATACTGGATGTTTTTTACACCTATATATTAACATGCGTCAGTTGAAAATCAATATGTTTTATCGTATACAAGAAACAATTTTTTATATATGAATTTAGGATGCTTTGCGCAGCCCTACTCATCCACCTCCACATCCATCTCCGTTAACCAGTTGCCCTCCCTTACGTATCCTTTGCACACTGCGGTGACACAGGCGTCACTGCCGTGGCGCCCAGCGCAGCGATAGCTCCTGTAGTGACACGGGTGTCGCTACAGGAGCGGATTCGCCGTCAAGGCGGCAATAGAATATGAGAGTTATCCGCCACCTTCAGCCCTTCCAGGACTTGCCGACAACTGCGTTCTATTCCACCAATCCCGTCCTTTCGATACCTTCCGTGAACCACCGCTGCGCAATGAAATAGACGATGAGCGGCGGCAAAATAATGAGGAAGGCGGCTGCCATCTTCGGCCCTTCCGAGACGGGATCCTTGCCGACATCGGCGCTGTAGTTGATCGCCTTATTGCCCATCAATTCCGTCTCCAGCGCACTAAGCCGCAGCGATAACGGCGTAAAATCCTTGCTCAAGAACATGGACGCTTCGAAGTGCATATTCCAGTACCAGATGAACGAGAACAGAAAAACGACGAGACATGCCGCGCCCGCAAGCGGCAGCATAATGCGGAAAAACAACCGGAAGAGAGAAGCCCCGTCTATCTTGGCCGCTTCCTCAAGCGATTTCGGCTGTGAGAGGAAAAATTGCCGGAAAATAATAATAAACAGCGCGCCGCGCATCCCTTGACCGAGCAGTGCCGGAATGAGAAACACGAACGGCGTGTTCAACCAGCCCAATTTATTGAACACCATATAGAGCGGAACGATCGTGATTTGCGGCGGAATCAGGAACGTTACGAGAATGAGGAAGAAAAAGAGGTTCTTTCCGGGAAACTTCAAGCGTGCCAGCGCATAACCGGTAAGGGCACAGGAAAACACCTGCAGCAGCGAGCCGAACAGCGCGATCGTCAGCGTGTTGGCGAACGCCTCCCAATAGTGAAGCCCCCTCAGAGCATCCGCGTAATTACTGAAATGCAATTCCCTCGGAATGAGACCGACGACCGGATCGATAAGATCCTCGACGCTCTTCAAACCGGTGGAAATCATGTACAAAATCGGCTTAACATACAAAAATGCGATAACGGACAGCAGCCCCAGCAGAATCGCTTTGGCAATCCAACCGTCATTGAAATTTTGGCCCAGCGCCAGTTTCTTCAGCTGCTGCGCCCGGCGGCTGGAAACCGTACGCTCCGCTTCGATCTTAATCTGCCGGTACGTCTCCGATAGTTTCACCGCAGTTCCCTCCTTCCTTTGGTCGCCCTGTAGGTAATCCATAACGTTATGCCGATGAGCAGCATAACGAGCGCGAAGTAGAGCCACGCCATTGCGCTCGCATAGCCATAGCCGGTGTTGGGAGAAAACATGTTTCGCTGCACGATCTCCAGCACCGGATTGAACGGGAACGTGAACAAATCGACGATCGTGAACACGGCGTTCAAACCGATGAAGGGCAGCATGGCCGGAAACGTAATTTTCCAGAAGCTTTCCCAAGGGGTTGCGCCGTCGACGCGAACCGCTTCATAGATCGTTTTCGGAATCGTCTGAAAGCCCGCGATGAAGATCAGAATTTGCACGCCGGAGTACCATAAAATAATGACCGCCTTGCCGAGCACATTCAAAATCATGTTCGCCGTCCGCTCATTGAAAAATTGATTGACCAGCGCCGCCATATCGTACTGATCGACAAAAGGCAGTTTGCCCGCGCCTTGATTGAACAGCTCCATCAGCACTTGGCCCGTTGCGAATATAACCGGCAGGAAGAAGATCGCGCGCATAAAACCGCGGCCGGGAAACCGTTGATTCAGCATCAGCGATACGATGAACGCGAAGATGAGAATGAGCGGAATCATGATCAGCATTTCTTGAAACAGAGAAATGAGTATGATCGGATAGGTGTTATCCTGAATCAGCATCCGTTTGTAATTGCCCAGACCGACCCACTCATAAGCGAATCCGTCGCTGTTGATGATCACTTTATTGAAGCTGTTGTAGAGCGACCAGCCGACCGGAAAAGCGACGAAAGCGGAGAAGCCGATCATCCATGGCAGCATGAACAGATAGCCGACGCCGTATTCCTTCCAGCGAAAAAGGAAGTATCCTTTGCGCCGTTCCGTTACCGTCTTCATTGCGCTCCCCCTCCCGCTACGTCAAAGCTTATTGTCTTGTAGTTCACGGTCACTCTCGTACCGTCTTCGTAGGTGGTGACGAAAATGCCGTCCGCCGTTTTCTCGTGATGGATCATCCGTTGATTATAAACGGCGGCCAGTTTATTAAACCGGCTGTATTCATCCAGAATCCGGTCCTTCCAAATCGCGTATTCGCTGCTGTAGATGTAGTCGTAATCCGTCTCTTTCAGCGTGCGGCTCGGCGAATAGGTCAGCTTGAAATACGGGATGGCGCCGTATTCGATCGCTTTGAGCAGGCCGCTATCATAATCGCTTCGCAGATTGGCCGCCGTCGCGGTATATTCGACCGCGCCATGCACGACCATCGGGTAGAACGGAACCGTCTCATCGATAATAAAATCGTAGCTCGATTCCGTCGGCAGCTCTTCGATGAAATCGGCATGACCCAGCGAATAGTCGTTGCCGCGATAGACGCCTACGGAGCCCAGCTGGCTGCGGGTATAATCCATCAGGGACGTATAATAGAACGCGGTGTCCTGCCTGGAAAGCGGAGCCCTCGGATTGTAGTCGGCGTATACGAGGTTTCCAGGTCCTTCGACATAGTGGATGCCGTCCGCCCCGATCGCCTTTAGCGTATCGATCGTCTCCTTCTGGGCCCGGATCGCCTTGACCGGATTGACGATGAAGCGTCCGATTCCGCCACCTGTCAGGGCGTTCGTCTCCATTTCCGCTTCCCGTTCCTGCAATACGGTCGAATCGATGCTCCGAATGCCGTCGGATTTGACGGAGAACGCGGAGTGCTTCGGATTCTTCCAGGCCATGTAATCCTCGAACAGCACCTTCACTCCCTGCTCATGCATGCGATCGACGAACCTTTTCGCACCATCGTTACCGCCAATTGCCGCCGCAATCGGAAACCGTTTATCCGTTTCCGCATAGCCGCTATTCTGCCAGCCCTGGTACGTCACTCTCAAGTTCGCGACACCGCCGCTCTTCAGTTCTTCCACGATTTGCTCCGCCTGCCCGAAGGTCGTCGCGGGCTCATAGCTGTACCCGCCGAACCGGGGCTTTGTGCCGCCGGCGATAAGCGACAGCTGCAGCGGCATGCGGTCGGCCGCCGACAGTTTGCGGGCCAGCTCCCCGTTATCCTCCAAATAGCTGCGGTAGGCGGCTGCCATGCCGGAATAATTCGCATCGCTGCCGGATAACAAGCGGTATTCGACTCGGCGGTCTTGCCGGATCCGTTCCTTCTGGACCGTATTCACGACTTTATCCGTAACGCCGCTGACCTTCCTGCCGTACTCTTCACGGTAGCTGAAGTTGGCGCTAAGCGAATGGTAGGTCGAGACCATGCCGGCCGGCAGCGCCTTGACAGACGCCGCATATTTCCCCTCTTTGACGATAGCCGCAAACGCTTGATCTCCGCGCTTCAATCCGAACACGGGATAGCTAATCGGCTCCCTCTGCGTTTTTTGATCGCGATTTTTCAAGTTCGCGGGATCGATGCCGTAAATCGGAAACTCATAACCGTATCGGCCCGACGGCCGTTTACGGTCATACCGGATTAGCCCGCCGGGGCCGTCCGGGACGAACAGATAGCCCTCCTCCTCTACTCCGGACACTGCGCCGAAGAACGGCAGGAGGCTGATCGCGAATATTTTATAGCCGCCCGTCTCCTGGATCCCTTCACTCGGAATCGCCGCCTCGAGCCCGTGCTCCGTCAACGTATATTGAATCGCGAAAGACAATTCCAGCCCGGTGTGCGCATAGGTCGCTTGAATGCCGTTCGTCATTTGAACATAGGCGATCTTCAGCTTCGGATCGCGCGTGTTCGTTACGCTCCGCTTCGTTTCGGTACCCGATACGTATTCCAGCACATAGGGCGACTGAAGATTGTCCAGAAGCATCCCTTTAACTGTTTCTTCGCCCAGCTTGCCGCTTTCCGGATTGCTGCGCCACAAAAAGCCGTTTTGTTTATTCCGGACGGCGATTTGACTTGTCCGCGGATCGAGCAGAAGAGCGAACCGTTCGTTCTCCGTCACGAGGGCGAAGCCGTCGGCATCGGCGGCCGGCGGTTTCCAGGCAACCCCTTGAATGACCGGCAGCATCGCATCTGGAGGAGATCCGATGTTCATATCTTCCAGCCGGGGCAGCGAATCCCACTTGGCGGCGATAATGGCTGCGGCGCTGATGACGATCGCGAGAACGAGCAGATAAGCGGCGCGTAATTTAAGGCTCGCGGGCCATAATCGTTTAACCATTGAAGGTCACCTCCCGGTAAATCTGCGTCAAGAAGTCGTACAAGTTCACGCCGAGCCCGGAAACGATGACGACAAACAACCAGATGACCCCGATCGTAAATAAGGTAATGCCGGCATTCTTGATCGCCTCAAGGAAGTCGAAGTTATGAATCACCTGGGTCATCACGAACAGAAGCAGGAATACCCAGACCCACATCACATTCGTCATCAGCTCGATCACGATCCATTCCTCGTTAACGAGTACGTTCGACAGGAGGGTGATCGGAATCGTCATCATGATGTAGGGAACGATGGCGAAGGTGCTCGATTGAACCACTTCCCGAAACCGGCCCTCGCCGCCTTTGACCGAGCTGACCAAGTAATTCGCGATGACCCAGGTCAGCCACGGCACGATCAGCACGCCCAGCGAGAACTTAATATTGAGGGCGCCCCGATCGAACGGAAAGGCGAGAAATCCTTGCCCGAACAGGGAGAAAATGCGGGTCCCCAGCGCGAGCGCCAGTATCAGCACAATGACGGTCCACGATATCTTCCGGTCCTTCAGCCGGTAAAAACCTTCGTAAGGATGAACGATCAAATAGAGCGCATCTCTAAGCTCGCCCCCATACTGCCGCAGCTGCGCCGGCCATGTCCGGCTGCGGGCGAATGCCGCTGTTCTACGAGACAGGAATACGGCCCCCCATACCGCAGCGGCAGCAAGAAGAAGCGCAACCAGAAGATTCTTCCGTATCCAATCGTACCGGATATTCCAGAACGCCTCGGAATATCCTTCCGAATCGTTAGACATTTTGAAATAGGCCAATGCCTTGTCGTAATCCTGCTCGTGAAGCGCGATTTTGCCCAGTCCGTTATAAGAAATGTTCAGCATGCCATTCTCGCGGATCAACGCTTCCCAATTCGATTTGCTCTCCTCGTATTCGCCCTCGAAATAGAAATGGGCGGCGGTCAGGAACGTTTCGCCGAAAGCGGTTCGTTTATAGACGTGAATCAGATTCAAGCCGCTGTCCGCGAGCCATAATTCATTCTTGCCGTTAATGGCGATACTGGTCGGGAAGCTGGTGACGCCGAGCTGTCGGGCCGTTTTTTCCCCTGCGCCGAAGTAGAACATCGAATCCGCCGTCGGATCATAGATCGTCATATCCCCCCCTTCCCGGTTGATCCCGTACAGGAAGCCGTGACGGTCTACCGCCATGTCGACAAGTTGGAGCTCGTTAATAGGTTTGCCTTTGAATGCATTGACCCCTCCGGCATTCAGCTTCTTAATTTGCTCTTCGCCAGGTTTACCGAAGCTGGCCGTGACGAGAAAGCCGTCTTGCGTCAGCGTGACATTCTCGATCGCGTTCGGTCGCTTCGCGATCTCTTTGGCCAGCTGCTCCTTGTTCAGCACGGTCCGCTTCAACCGGTCCATCCAGTCCAGCTTCGTCTTGTTCGCGCCGAAAAACCCGGTGAACTTGCCCTCGGGGTTCAGGCGCATCAACCCTTGATGCGTATCCTTGACGATGATGTACATGACGCCGCGGCTGTCGACGACCAGCTTCGTCGGGATGAAATGATAATCGTCATACAGCAGGTTCGACTCCGGCTTCCCGAATACGTTCTCCACTTGACCGTTTGCGGCGAATTTAACGATGTTCCGGCCGCCGGAATTCGCCACGTAGATCGTCCCGTCATCGGCGACGAACACCCCTTCCGGCTGGTTCAGCTTCCCTTGCCCCTCTTCTATGCCGATGCTGCGCACAAACTCGCCCGCCGCATTTAATTCGACGATTCGATCGTTGCCCGTATCCGCCACATAGACATGATCGTTCCCGGCGATGAATATATCGCTAGGCGAGGAGAGCGGGATGTCCATGCTGTTTCCGTCGATGATTCTGTCCGGAACGTAGAGCGGCTGAATCCGGTATTGCTGCCAGGTTTGCGGATCTTTGTACATCGTCCGATAAGGGATCTGGGCGGAAACCCCCGTCGGAAAGAGCGTGCCGAGCAGGCACAAGGCGACCATGATCGTTAATGCCGCTCTCGTCAAACCGGATTTCGCGCGGTCGTTCATTGTTATGAGCCCCTCTCTTTCCCCTCTTACTTCACGCCCGAGTGCAGCATGGTTTGGATCATCTTCCGCTGGAAGATCAAGAACATGATCAGGTTCGGCAGAAACATCAGAAGCCCTACGGCCGCGGCGATGCTCGTACCGGAAACGCCGGGAACGTTCGCCGTCAAGGCCGTTACATAATAGGCCAATGTTTTCATCGTTTCTTTCTTCATATAAAGTGTTGAAGCCTCCACATCCAGATAGACGGCCTGAAACGTAATGATCGACACGGTCGCCACTGCCGGCGCCGTCAGCGGAATCATTATGCGCATAAAAATGTACATTTCGCTTGCGCCGTCCAGCTTCGCCGCTTCCGTCAGCGATTCCGGTATCTGATCGATAAACTGCTTCATTAGAAAGACGGCGACCGGAGAAGCGATGAAAGGCAGGACATGGGCGAAATAGGTATTGGTCATTCCCAGCCCGCTAATGACCAAATAACGCGGAATTTGCACGGTTTCCGGCGCAAACATGAGCGAAATCATGATCGCCGCCATAATCGCCGTTTTAAAATGAAAACGGTGCTTCGATAAAACGTATCCCGCCATCGTGCTGCCCAGTATGACGGCGGCTACCGATATGGCCGCGATCAGCACGCTGTTGAACAAATAACGCGTGAACGGCACGAGCCCCGCCGAGGAATGCAGCAGCAGCTGTTCGAAGTTCCGCAGCGTCGGCTCTTTGACTAAGATCGTCGGAGGAAAGAGGAACAGCTCGTTCAGCGGCTTGAACGCATGGTTGAACAGGAAGATGATCGGCAGCAGCATGAAGAGACCGATGGCGCTAAGGAAGACGATGAGAACAATCCGGGAGAAGGATACATGCCTGCGCAGATTAACGATCATGATCATTCATCCCCCCTGGTGCCGAATAACAGATAAATCAGCCTCATCAGCCCGTAGCTCATGACCAGCAAGACGACCGAAAGAGCGGACGCATAGCCCCATTCATACCTTAGAAAAGCGTAATCGTCGATATGATTCGTAATCAGATGACCGGCATATTGAGGCGTGATGGTCAATCCCGTCAGTTGGGTTGAGATTGCGCCTGCCTTCAAGGTGCCGACGATAGCCATCACCCCGCTGAACAGCATTTGCGGTTTCATGGACGGAATCGTAATGTAGTACACTTCCTGAAGACTGTTCTTGATGCCGTCGATTCTTCCCGCCTCATAGAGCTCCGTATTGACGGTCTGCAACCCCCCGAGCATGGCCAGGAAGCCGACTCCCATGCTGGTCCACAGCGTAACCAGGATCATGATGGACATCAAATATTTGGGATCCTGCAGCCACAAGTGCGGCGAATCGATGAGGCCGAGGCGCAGCAAAATGTTGTTCAAATAACCGACCCGGTCGCCGCTGAACGCGGCGGCCCAGACAACGGACAAGGCGACGCCCCCTACCATTGAAGGCGCATACAGGGCGAGCGTAAAGTAATCGCGGATATTTTTCGGCAGCTGATGGATCAGCCATGCGAAAATAAACGACAGGATATAGCCGCCCGGACCGACGATGATGGCAAATTTCAGCGTATTCGGCAGCGTATACTTCATGAAGACGACATCCTGCGTCAGCATGTTGATAAAGTGCTTGAAGCCGATGAACCGCGGAAATTCGAATCCGTTGAAGGTCGTCACGCTCAGCAGCGCGGCCATGACGACCGGAACGATGATAAACAGGGCGAAGCACAATAAGAAGGGCGCAAGAAACAGGTAAGACAACCGATCGCGCCAGCATTCGCGCAAGAACTGTCTCATCCGGCGAATATACCGCGGCGAGTCCGGTTTCACGCTGGCCTTCGATGAAGTTACAGACTCAATATGAGGCACAGGCTCCATGGCTTACTCCCTTCTGTACGGCTTGTCGTACGGTTCAACGCGTATGGAATCGTCCGGCGTAATTCCGAATTCCTCTTGTTTGCGCTTCATCTCCCGCAGCAAGGACATTTCCGATTTTTCCAACGCTTCCTTCGGCGGCTTCCCGCCGACAACCGTATTGTTCCAGGCGAATTCCATTTCCCGCAGCAGAAAATAATAGCCGGGAACGTAAGGCATGTTTTTCGTCCATTCGCCTTGCTCGTTCAGCATGCGCAAATCCTCTTCCGTCCAGGGAATCGTCTGGAGCGCGGCGATATTGGCGGTGTGCCACCGGTATTCGATGCCGGCGAACGATTCAATATCGTTCCCGAACCGGCCTTGTACGCTGTCGGATGTCCACCACTCCAGAAACTTCCACGCCTGTTCTTTTCTTTCGCTTTTCTTCATCATGACCGCCGACGTCGTTTCCTGCGGCGCCCATCGCGCTATCGTGCCGTCCGGCCGTTCGATGCCGGGCAGAGGCACCATCTTCCAATGGCCGGCCAACTCGGGCGCAGCGACCGTCAATTGGATATACATCGTAATATCGCTTATTCCGATCGGCATGTCGCCGAAACGGAAATGATTGAAGAAGGCCGGCACATCCTTCGGCAAATCATATTTGCTGAACCAGTTCGTCCATTGTTTGAAGGCGGCCAGCCCGCCGTCAGCCGTAATTTGCGGCTGCAAGCCGTTCTGTGTAAAAACCTCGGTTTCGTGCTGGTAATACGGCATTAAAAAATTGATTCTCGGATACATGAAAGTCATCCCGTTCTCCTGCAGCGTCGGGAGCGCCTTCATCACTTCCTCCCACGTTTCCGGGGGCTCGATCCCGAGCCGTTCGAAAATATCGGTGCGATAGTACATCATGTTGTATGCTTCCGTCTCGGGCAGACCGTATATTTTGCCGCCGTACGCATACGAACGCATGACGCCGGGGTTGAACCGTTTCACAACTTCGTCAAAGCCGGGAAAAGCCGACAAATCTTCCGCCGCTCCCCGCATC
Source organism: Paenibacillus spongiae (assembly GCF_024734895.1). NCBI lineage: Bacteria > Bacillati > Bacillota > Bacilli > Caryophanales > Paenibacillaceae > Paenibacillus > Paenibacillus spongiae. Next base: position 3,860,101 of record NZ_CP091430.1, on the reverse strand, counting down.
GCGTAGTCGACGGGCGCCTCCATCGCGACCCCTAACGCCAGATCAGGCTGGTCGCCGGCCGCATTGCCCATCACCAGCACGTTCTGATTCGGCATGAGGTTGACGTTGACTTTAATGCCGGTGGCCGGCGTAAAGTCCTGTTCGATCATCAGCTGCAGCAAGTCGACATAGTCCTTGCCCCGCTGCACCCAAACGGTGAGCGCGTCCTTGTCGTTCGCTTCGCTCGTGTCGTACTTTTGGAAAAAGGTGCGCATAAAGTTGACAGCTGTATACTGCAGCTTGTTCCAACCGTTCGGCTCCTTGAATCCCGGTTCGGCTTGCGGCGTACGTACAACGAGATAGTCCAACTGCAGCGGCTGATTCTCGATCGGCTTCGTCCATGTATTGATGCTGGCCTTAATATCCGCGAACACGGAGGTCCGGTTCGGGATATCGTTGACATCGGCCGCCAATTCGTTCAGTTGGCTAATCGCGACGCTCAATGCCGTCGTCGGGTCGGTAACCGCTTGATTCAAGCCGTTCAAGTAGTCGCGGATGCGCTTCATATCATCGCTCAGCGATTGCAGCTTGGCGCCGAGCTCCGGGTCGTATTTGTCCATGTCCCATACCCGGCCCTGGTCGAGATTTTGGTCGGCCCCGTAGCCGTAATTCCCGGTTACAGTGCGAATATCCCGCTCGATCGCCGTCAACCGTTCGTTCAAGCGGGAAAGCGCCATGACCGCCGGCCGCAGCAGCGAGCTGTCCGCGGTCATATTGATCTGATGCGTCCCTTTCGTCAGATAAAACAAATACGGTCGGCCTTCCGGGTCGGCAAGCGTCTTGATCTCCAGGGCGTCATTCGGCGCGAAGCGGTGATGCAGCATCTCCCGGAACGGTACTTTCCCGTCTACCATGATCGTTCTGTAAGCGCTCGCTTTTCCGTTATACCCTTGAAAATATTTAAGGTCTATCGCGTAAAGGCCCGTTTCCGGCACCGTAATCTCCCATTCCAGCGACTCTCCTGCATTTTGCCAATATTGGCCGCCGACGGCGTTGTACACCAGCCTTCCTTTCGGATCAGGCGAAGCATACGGTTCGGCTACGCTCACCGTCCGGATACGAATTGCCGATTTCCGCTCGAACCGCTCGGCTTCATACCGTTGAAACCAGGACGGCTGCTCCCCGCTTTCCGTATATTGGCTTTCATATTCCTTGTAAGTCGGAAGCTTCTCGGGCGACGTCAACGTGAGCGCGTATAGGGATAGCGGTTCCTTCATGCCGACCATGCGTATCGTATGCTTCCCTTTCGTAAGCGCCCAGCGCAGCGGTTCCGACGATAGCGAATAATCCGACATTCGGATCGAATGCCAGTCTTTCAGCTCCTCCTGCACCGGACGGATTTCGTTGCCGATGGCGTTGCGGTCATATGGATACTTGGCATCCCGCCAGCTCCGCGCAAGACCGATATGCTCCGCTTCGGCGAACGGGTACACCCCGTCAATTTGAATCCCGCGAACGATTTGCGAGAAGCTTCCGGCGAGCGGCGCGTATTCGACCCTCAGATCGTACAATCCGTCCCGGGGCACCTCAATCTCCCATTCCACCCAGCCCTTTGCGTTGCTCCAATCGATGACATCCGCCTGCTTCGTCTCGTCTTTCCGACGCTGTATGTCCGCATCAGACGATGCGGCTGCGTAATCGGCCGCGAGCACGGTCGTCTCCAGCCTTTCCGTCTCCTTGAACGACTGATAATCGGCGCTGTTTATCCATTGGATATAGGACAACGGTTCGCTTTCCGATGCGACGACCGCCGCGCGGATGTCGCCCTCCAAGAGTACGGGAAAGCGCTCCGTTTCGGAAGAACCCGCCCGCCAGGTTATAATAAGCGCGGTAAACAGGATAAGCGCGCCAATGTAGACGAGGGCTATCCTTCTTCTCCGTTTCATGAAGCACGCTCCCCTTGAGCTGCCAAGGATACACCGGTTTCTCGGTCGAAGAAATGGGCTTTATCCATGCGCAGAGCCAGCTTCACCGTATCGCCGGGCATGATTGAAGTAAGCGCTTCCGTTCGGCATACTAACGTTTCCTCTCCAAACGATGCATACAGAAACGTATCGGAGCCCATCGGCTCCCTCATATCGATGGCGGCCGATACCAGCCAGTCCGGATATTTCGCCAGCGCCCACTCTTCGCAAAAAACGTATTCCGGCCGGATACCCATCACGATCTGCCGCAAATTCGCCCCTGCGGGCGGAATATGATGCGCGTAGCTTTCCGGGATCACTAGTTTCAGCCGTTTGGATTCAAAGAAAAATCGACCGTCATCCTCGACGATCGCCCCTTGCAGAAAATTCATCTGCGGCGTCCCGATGAATCCGGCGACAAACATGTTGGCAGGATTGTCGTAGAGCTGCTGAGGAGGAGCCACCTGCTGAATATGGCCGTTCTTCATGACGACGATGCGCGTTCCCATCGTCATTGCCTCCGTCTGGTCATGCGTCACGTAGACCATCGTCGTCTTCAGCTGGCTGTGCAGCTTGCTGATCTCCATGCGCGTCTGCGTCCTCAGCTTGGCATCCAGATTGGATAGCGGTTCGTCCATGAGGAAGACTTGAGGCTCACGCACAAGCGCCCGGCCCAAGGCGACGCGCTGCTTCTGCCCGCCGGACAATTGGCCCGGCTTCTTCGTCAGAAAATGTGAAATTTCGAGCATCTTCGCCGCCCGGTTTACGCGCAGCTCGATCTCGTGCTTGGCTACCTTGTGCAGCTGCAAGCCGAGCGCCATATTTTCGTAGACCGACAAATTCGGGTACAGGGCGTAGTTCTGAAAGACCATCGCGATATCGCGGTTTTTCGGAGAAACATAGTTCATAAACTTGCCGTCTATGAAGATGTCTCCCTTGGACACTTCCTCAAGCCCCGCAAGCATCCTCAGCGTGGTGGACTTGCCGCAGCCTGAAGGCCCGACCAGAACGAGAAACTCCCCGTCCGGCACATCCAGGTGAAAATCGTTGACCGATGGCTGAGCCTCTCCCTTGTAATATTTGTACACGTGGTTGAATGCTATGCTTCCCATAGATTGACTACCCCCATGTAATCTGCAATCTCAATGCCAGGGGATGCTCCTTAACCCCTATTTCGACCCTTCCGACCGTGCACTGATAGTCAAATAATAGCAAATAACCATAATTCCGTAAACTATATTTTTCTCGTAGACATAAAAGTTATTCATATACATGAGCAATAATGAAGTCTATCCCTGCCGAACAAAATGAAAGAAACATTTGATTTCACAGGATGTTTCGTCCATTTCTTTACCGATCTAACCATCTGAATCCGAAAAAAGCCGACTTGGAATATTTCTTTTATATGTGAGAAATATTCCTTGACATGAAAAAACATCATGATAAAATCGATTCAAGAACGACTTCCATGTTTGTCATTAACTGGATTGATTGTCGACAATGGGTAGGACAGCTTCGAACAGTTCCAGTCGGATGAACAGCCGCTTTTTGCAAGGGATGAATGTCAGCATCAACTATTTTAGGAGGGGGATTTTTGAATGCGTTTACGTCCGGGCAATTCACGAAATCGTAGTCTGATCGCAATCATGTTAACCTTTATGCTCGTTCTGGCCGCTTGTTCCGGCGGGAACGGAAACGGGAATGCGGGCAACGCACCTGCAGACTCTGCAAACACGCCATCGACAAACGAGAAGTCCGATACCGGGACGAATAAAGGGGCGAATGCCGGAACGAATGCGGGAACCAATGAGGAAACGCAAACTCCGGCTCCATCAGACGACAAGGAACCGGTCACTTTAAAGCTGTTGACCTGGTTTGTCGGACCGAACCAGAAGCTGTTCGATAAATTCCACGAAATGTACCCCTGGATCACGATCGAAGCGAACACCAAGATCGACGGCGGCATTATTAACAACGTCATCGCCGGAGAAGAGGCGGATCTCGTCTTTCTGGACAACGGATTATCCCAATGGATGGCCGGCGACCTGCTCGAGGATTTGACTCCGTATATTGAGAATGACGTACGGATCCAGAACGCGGACAAAATCGACGGGTTGCTGGAATCGTTCCAAACCGGCGGCAAACAGTATACCGTTCCTTATTCCGATATTCCGATGTGGATCGTCATCAACAAAGATTTGATGAACAAATACGGTTTGACCATGCCCGGCAACGACTGGACGTATGACGACATGCTGGAGATGGCGAAGAAAGCGACCGACCCCGCCGCCAACGATTGGGGCATGATCGGCATGGATATCGCCGATATTATGGCGATGGCGAACGGCAATGCCGGCAATTGGCGGCTCATGAGCAATGACAACACACAGAGCGTCGCCGATACGCCGGGTGTGCTGGAAGATTTGAAATGGCAGCAGGATCTGGTGCACAAATGGCATGTCAAACCGAGCAAAGAGGAAGCCGAGAAGCTGGGATTCGCCGGCGATCCGGGAGCCGAGTTCCTGAAAGGCAACTTCCTGTTTATGCTCGGAGCCGACTGGTATTTGGAAGGCCTCAACAAAGACGCCAAGTTCGAGTGGGACGTTCTGCCGATGCCTAAGGGTAAAGTGCAGCAAGCGACCATCCATCAGGCGGGTGCGATCTCGATCCCGAAAGCGTCGAAGCATAAAGAGGAAGCGTTCCTCTACATCAGCTTCCTGTTCGATATCGCAGCGCAGAAAGCGATGATCGAGAACGGGTCCGGCGCGTTCGTCAAAAGTCCCGAGCTAGAGAAGTATTACGAGGAAGTCCCGATGTGGAAAGGGAAAAACGTGGAGGCGATCAAGATGGCAGGCAATATGTGCTGTTTCTCCAGCGATCCCAATATGGTCGATCTCCCCGAATATATGAACACCGTCGTCGCCGCGATCAGCAAAGCGATGAACGATGGCAGCAATCTCAACGCCATCATTCCGGCGGTCGAAGCGTACAACAAAAAAGCGTTGGAGACTCGCAAAAATTTAGGCTGGTAACAGTCTGAAGCTGCAGCAACGCAAACTTTCGAAGCGAGGCTGTTGATAGTGTTTCGTCAACGGCCTCGCCATTCAGGACGATTGTTCGATAAATGGCAGGTTCTCAAAAAGTCTTGGCTTCCTTCGCGTTCAAGAGACGACTTTTTGAACAGCCTCTATAAAATTACGCGGCATTTGGTGCGGGAGAGGAACAAGGTCATACAATATGGAGAAACTTTACGGTACATCGGAGCTTCCCTTTTCCTCGGCTACACGAACGGATTCGCTCCTGTTTGTTTCGGGGCAGGGAGGTTTTGATCCGATCACCGGCGAGGTGCCGGTCAATGATCTGGAGCGCCAGACCGTATATACCATGCAAAACATTCAAAACATCCTGTCCGAGTCGGGCTTAACGTTCGAGGATGTCGTGAAGGTCAATATTTTCTTGTCGGATCGCAAGCATTACAAGGCATTCAACCAGATTTACTCACGACTTTGCCCCCGTCCTTATCCGGCGCGCACGCTAGTCTATTGCGAATTGAACTTCGATCTGCTCGTCGAAATCGATGTCATCGCCCAACTGAAATACCGCTGACCAAGCATACGGTTCAAATCGGACCGCCCTCGCAGAGTACCCCACTGCTTCAAATCGTGTCTACATATAACTCGAGCGCGCGGGCGAAATCTTGACCGAACCGTCTGCTGTTGTCTGCGGTAATCCTCACGTTCGCGCTTCCGAAGTATGGAAACTCGAAGCTGCACGTAAGCGGCGTCCCGTTTCTCACAAAGTAATCGCCACATCCCCTGCCATGGGGAAGATTCCAATCTTCCCCCATACCTAAATCATGGACCGCCGAATGCCGAATGGCATCCTCCTCGGTACGTCCGCAGCTAACCTGTTCCAACAGTCCGCTTAGCGTCTCGATTCGCTCTTTAACCGGCGGATCTTTTTTCACAAAGAAAGGAACATCGTTCCGGTCTCCCCATTTGAACGGTCCGTGAAAATCGATGGCGATCTCCGTCCGGAGCGAGCTGGCATAAGTCATTAAAGCAGCTGTTGACCGGTAAATAGGCGCATCGGTGTAATCGCGGTTATGATCATGCGGCATGCGTGATTTGCCCTGGTCGCCGTTCTCGACGCCATCGATATCCATGAATGGTATATAATGAACAAGAAACCTGTCCAGAATCGATGACCTGCCCGGGCCGACCGAAAGAACGGAATCGAGCAAACCTTCCAGCATATACAAGGGCGTAGACTCGCAGGCATGATGCCTCGCCGTAAAGACGATATGCCGTTCCGCATTCCGGTTCCCGAGCAGAAGCAGCGGAATGGGACGCAGCAGCTCGGAATGCGTCAGCATATCCCTGCGTACATCGGGGCGACCGGCTATGCGGGCATAGAACCGTTCGAAGTGATGCAGCTGGTAAGGGAGGCAAAAACAAAAATAAACGCGCTCGCCCCCTTCCCGAAACGTATAGGTGAACGCCTGCCTGGATAGGAGCGAATCTTCCCCCAGCCACCGCCATTCCACCCCGTCCATACTGAAGGCCGGCCCCCATGGGCCGACCACTTCGCCGTTGTCGAATTCAAATCGTATCGTTGCCCCTCTTGCGGAAACCGCGGAAAAATTCCAGTAAAACCACCATCCCGACGTATCTCTCAAATCCTGCTCCAACAAGACGCGATCATCCTTGATCGAGACGACGCGAATATTTCCTCCGGCATGTCCGGCGCCGATCCGGACGTCAGGCCGCACTTCGTTCATCGGTGGAACCCTCCGTCGACCGTGTACAGCGAGCCGGTAACATAGGAAGAAGCATCCGACAGCAGGAAGGCGACTACCTCGTTAATCTCATCCGCCCTGCCGCTTCGGCCGAGGTAAGCGTGCCGCCGCATGCCCTCCTTCTCCCGCTCGGACTGCTGCGCGAACGCCTCCTCCGACTTGAAGTCACCCGGGACGACGGCGTTTGCACGGATGCCGCGCGATGCGTAATCGGCCGCAAGCACGCGCGTGAACTGATTGATGCCGGCTTTGGCGGCACCATATGCGTAGCAGCCTTCGGAAGGGATTTGGCCCAGGATGGAAGACATATTGACGATAGATCCCCCACCCGACCGGATCAGCAGCGGAACCGCATGCTTGCATACCAGAAAAGTGCTCGTCAGCGTCCCCCGGATCGAGGCCTCCCAATCCGCCAACGATAGCTCCGTCACGGGCTTTTCCACGTTTTTGAACACGTTATGATAAGTGCCGTCCAACCGTCCGAAGCGGCGATCGATATCTGCTATCGCCGTCTTCACCTGCTCTTCATCGCACATATCAGCTTGTAGATAGACGAATCGATGCTCGCCGTACTTCTCTTGCAATCGTACGATTTCCGGAAAGCCGTCAATTGGAAGCCGGTCGCAGCCGAAAAGGACGGCCCCCCTCTCCAAAAACATTGAAAGCGCGGAACGTCCCGCCATCCCCAGACAGCCGGTAATCAGAATCACTTTATTATGCAGCGTGTGCATGACTTTCACCTTTTTCGATTTGAAATTTGTCCGAAGTCAAGCCGATTTGTAATCAATGCGAGTAACAGCGAACCTCGTATATCGCCGCCGACGGGTCGCCGTTCGTAGCCAGCACCGTAATTCGCAGCCGATCCGTATAAACCGTACGTTCCGGTACGATCGCGCGTTTTTGCTGATAATTGCCGAGCAGCCGGCCGATCTCGATCCAGCTGCCGCCGACATACGCTTCCGCGACGACATCCTTTGGGCACTGCGGGTCCCGGTATAACGCCGGATATGCCCGATAATCCCGCAGCAGATGCCCGGGAAAGGTCAGCTCGATCCGGCCAATTTCGACCTTCTCTTCCCAGGATAGCTCCAGCCATTGCGGCAGCGGCCTCTCCGGGTCGGAACGCCACAGGTTCGGACTCCGGTATGGACGGGTAACGCCGCTTAGAACACTATGCGGCCCATAGCACGGCTGAGGCGGCTCGATCCGGAAACTCATCATCGTGCCCGAACCGTACCGGCGCATGATCCCGTTCCCCAGCTCATAGGCGCTAACGTGACCGGGCTCGACCAAACTTGCGGCATGCCAGCTCACGTCGGGATTCGCCAGGAGATCGAGCCGGACGTAGCGGCCCCGCAGCGCGGAGACGTCGAGCCCGACCGGCCACTCCACCCACCGCCCGCTCCCCGGCTCTACCGTGAGAACGGCTGCGGCGAGTGGATCGCCTGGCTCGACGCGGTAGTCCCACAAGTGATCTACGGCGTACAGACGGGCTTCCACCCTTTGCACGGTATCCGATTCGCTGCCGAGGCAAAGGTGCAGCCGGTCGATGCAATCCGCGCCGACGGCGATCCATTGTCCCCGTCTCTTGCCCAGCGCGCCTCTTTGCAAACCGCCGGCCGTTTCTTCCGGCGCCGGATCGCCTCCCCCCAGCGCCGCCTCGCTGCTTGCACTTGCCGATGCCGTCCGGGCCAGATCATGCGGATCTTCGTTCACGACGTTCGGCAGAAAGCAGCCATCGCGCAGAAGCGCCTGCTGAACGTCTCGGACCGCCCGCTCCGGAACCTCTCTAGCGGACAGCCCGCTGCGAACGGCCCAAGCAGCCGCCGTTCCGGCCGCTTGCCCCATTACCGCCGTCGTACCCATGACGCGCACCGTTCCCAGAGCGGCATGCGTGACGCTGACGTTGCGCCCTGCCATCATCAAGTTGTTCATTTCCTTGGCGATCAGAATACGCAGCGGAATTCCATAAGGGCCGACGTAGCTCTTCGACATATGAACGCCGGCACCGCCTACCTCGGCGGCCGCCTTCTCGCTGTAAGGCGCCAGCAAACCTCCCGGCTCATGCAGGTCGATGAACCAGCCGCCATACGCGATTTCGTCGGAGAAGATCGTCTTGTTGAGCGGATCGTGCTCGGTCATGAGGTATTGGCCCATGATCCGCCGGCTTTCCCGCTTGCCGGGCACTTGACCGACCCAATCGAGCGCGTAGTTCGCGGCAGCGATCTTAAGTTCGGGATCCTTGTTTTTAATCCAGTCCCAGATGCCCAGCACATGACGGGTCAACTCATGCCGCAGCTTCTCGTTGTCATAGATCGTATGCCACGGTACGGACAGCTCGATCCACCAATACCCGCTGCGAATTTCACCTGGCCATCTTCCCTGCTTATAGAAGAAATCCGGATCGTCATACTGCACGGCCCACGGCGGCGCGGCAAAGGGGACTGGATGCCCGGTATCCTTCGCCTTGAAGTGGATCGAGTTGCCCATGACGGCGTCGCTTGCCTGCTCCGGGGCATGCGGCTCGCCGAATTCGCCGCGCCCTTCCGTTCCCATGCGCCATTCGCAGCCGGCAAGCGCAGCCACGATTCCGTCACCCGTACAGTCGATGAACGTATGCGCCCGCAGAGTCAAGACGGTCTCGGCATGGCTAACCCGGCCGACGACGGCTTCAATCGTCCGTTCGTCACGCATGATCACCTTCGTTATGCTCGTATTCAGATGAAACGTCAAATTCGGCGTCGCCATCGCCATATCGTATTGAACGAGGTCCCATACGCTGTTTATCCAGCCGTTGTCCCAGGTCGGCTGCTCATGATTGCGCGCCCGTTCCTCGATCAGCAGCTCGGAAATAATGCCCGTTTCCCTCGCGTAAGCGTGAAAGCTCGCCGCACCTTGAGGCGGAACCCGAATCTCGGAGGAGCTGTTCCCTCCGAACACCGGACGATCCTGCACAATGCAAACCCGCACCCCTTGACGGGCAGCCGCGACGGCGGCGCAAAAACCCGACAGACCGCCGCCGCAAACGACGATATCATACTGCTCCTCGACTGAACGATAACCGCCGGCGGCCGCTTCAGCCATATTCGACATTCGACATCACCTCGATAATAGATAGCTTTATCCGTATTACACTGTTATGGGGTTCGGCGGTGCAGCTGCTTCGCCCTCGGTTCCGGTCAGTATGGAAACGCAACGCCCTTATACCGGACAATGCAGCCATAGCCTTCTCCCGAAGCGACGCACAGCCAGTCGTCCTCCTGCGCATATGCCAGCGCAGAGATGTAATGGATGCTCGCCCACTCGGTATCGACATTGCGCAGCTCGCTGTTGTCCTTAATGACCCGCGGTCTTCCCAAGTCGACGAAGCCGCGGTCGCGCGAGAAGCTGAACACATGGCCCGCATCCCTCTCTCCGCCATATACGCCGAAGACCTCCTCCTGGCTCACCTTCGTAAAATTCCGAAGCAGCCCGGCAGAGTAAAGCCGGCCGTACACGGTCGTCCTGCGAAGGTCGGGCGTTAACGTAAATAGCAGCCCGTCGTACGTGCCGGCAACGACGGTTCCGTCCCCCAGCACGGCACCGCCCGTTATCGCCGCATTGAACGCTCTTCCTCTAATGGAAGGAACGCGAATCGGGAGCGTCTCGGCGCGCATCACGGCGATGTCATAGATCCGCATTTCATCGTAATTGGCGGATAACAGCACCCGATTCGCATCGAGCTTCACCAGCACCGCATCGCTCGTTTCGAGCCGGATATGATCGAGTGAACGGAAGCTGCCGCTGCTCGGATCGCATAAATAGACGGCTCCTTCACGGTCGCTCGCCACCAGACGGCCATCGTCGAGCTCGAAGTGGAGCCTCGCAAGCTCGGTGTCTGCAGGAACCGCGATTGCAGTGCCGACGGCTCGCGAGCAGAGATCGATCAGCACGATGCGCCCATCCGTCGTTAATGCGGCGACTCTCTCATCGCCGACATCGATGCAGGAAACCGGGGCGCCGGCTTCATAGACGACGCAGGACGCAGCAGGATCCCCGCTTGTGTAGTCGGATTCGACCAGATATATGCGCTCTTTGCCGGCAACAGAGTAGACCGTGCCGTACATCGCGCGCACATGTTTAACCGCCGTATCCTTCCAGTCCAAATGCTGGTGCAGCGGCAGGGTGCGAGTCGTCTCCGCCCGGATATGCATGAACGCCGGGCTGCCGACCCCGTTATAATCCGGCTCGTAATAAGGCCTGATCTGCGCAGTCTTCGCATCCGCCCCTGGCGGCTGAAGCCGCTTGACGTCGACCGCCAGTACATAGGGGGAAAACTCCCCGCATACGTCAACCATATGAAGGATGCCGTCGCGGTCGAATATCATTTCGCAAATATATTGCGAATCTTTTCCGCCCGGCGTGACGAGGCCGAGATTTTCCGGCTCTCCGCCGTTCAGAACGTCCCATCGGACCAATCGGATCGGGCTGTATTCATCCTGCATTTTCAAACCGTAGTAGATCACGAAGTTCTCGTCCGCAGCCAATCCACCGATACCGCAAGGGTTGAGCGGCGGATGGTCGCGAAGATGAATATAGCCGTGCCTTGTCGCCTCAAGCGTCTCCGGATGAAGCTCGATCACTTCCCCGTCCATATTATCGATCATGAGCAGACTGCCTCGCGGGGTGTTAAGCGCGAATATGAACTGTCTCCGGTGTTTATTGCCGTTCGGCGATATGAATCTCGTCTTCAGATCCTCGATTTCGTCCCGTTCGGGATCGTATCTCCAAATTCCGCCCGTATAAGAGCTGCCGTAGAAGCGGCCCTTGTCATCCTTCACCAGCCTGCAGGAGGAGAATTCCGAAACTTTGCCGTAATCCTTCACTTCATTCGTTTCCAGATCCAGCCGGTAGAAGTGGCCTCGCATATAGCCGAGAAAATAGTAATACCGCGGGTCGTTCCCGAGCATCCCGCCGTACATGCTTTCCCTCGGCACGGGAATGCCTCTGACTTGAACCTCGTTCGTATCGGGATTGACGATCATCAGAATGGAACCGGGATATCCCTCCCACGGATCTTCATAATGCTGCTCGTACATCCACTGCTTGTGGCCCGGTGCCGGAGCGGTATTATGCGTCGCCATGATCAGCCGGCCGTCCGGCAAAAAATCGATGCTCGTATGAATCTTGCTGGGCGGCATCTGCTGCGAATCGACGATCCATACTTTCGCCACGTCGAAGATCAGCCGGATCTCGCCCGTTTTCGGATAATATTCGTACAATAAGGCCGTCAGCGGCTTCTCGTTCTCGCCGCATACGCTAATATAAAACCGGTTGTCGGGCGACAGCACGAAATCCCATACCGCATTATGCCCCTGCCCGTTCGGCAGCTGGGTGAACCGGGTAACCTCTTCCGGAATGGCCGCATGCAAATTCGATTTCATCTCTAATTCCTCCGATTTAGCCGTATACGATTTGGAGCGCAGGCGTTTCGAGCTTTCTTCCGTAGAACAAAGCGTCCATCGCAAAGCAGATCATCCCCGTCGTCAGCAGCGTCCGTTCCATCGGAAACGGCTGTTCCCGCGTCTCGATAAACGACTCGATCATTCGGGTCAACCGTTCGAAATGGGCGAATGGCCTGTCGAGGTCGCTGTCGCACAGCGCCGCCGTCACCTGCCGGTCCGTGCCATGGCGGAACGCAAAGCTCCACTGTTCAACGAGACGTTTGAATTGGATAATATAGCCTTTCGTACCGTCCATATATTCCACAACGAATAGCGCCGGTTCCGGCTCCAGATCCCTGGGATGAACGGCAGGCAGGCCGGGAATGGCTCCGAGCGCTTCAAGCAGCAAATCTTCCGGCCATTCTCCGCGGTCCATGGCCGCCCAGGCTTCGCCGCCCGAGCCATCGATTAAATATATGGCGCGAACACCGCTTTCGCCCCCATTTCGGTGTTCCGCGAGAGACTGAAGCACTTCCATCGCGTGAAAACCATAGCTTTCGAGGCCGCCCGAGCTGATGACCAGTATCTCGCTTAACTCGGACAGTTCGCGCGGATCGAATGCAGGCACATGCTCGGTATGCGGAATTGACGAGCCGCCCATGAACGGAATGCCACGGGCTTTCATATGCTCGTACATCCATCGCGCATCGTCATAATCGTAAGCCAGATGCTTGTCGGAGAAGATCGGGACCGCTAATCCCAGTTCATCGAGCGCTGCAATCGTTTCTTCGAGAAACCGCCGTCGCGGATACTCGGTCTGCCCTTTCCCGTTCGTCGGATAGCTCCCATGCTCGCCGATAATGATGATGCCGTCGACTGGGCCTCCGGCATGTGCGGCCCGCACAGTATCGCCGATCGTCGGGCAGATGGGAATGTTAAGCCTCGCCGCCGCTTCCCTGCTCATGTCGTTCTCCGGCACCTGGTCCGTGTAGATGGAGACGACTTCAACCCGGGGCTGGTATCCGAAATCTCCCAGCAGCCGCCCCAGGATAACGTCGGCGTGGGAATTGTACCGGTACTCGGTCACGATCGCCGCCACCTTCTTAGTCGCACTCTCGTTCATTTGCCGTCCCCCTCATTTGAAAACGCTGTCAAATATAAATTAAGCCTGCGCGCTCTGTTAAGAAAATTCTATCTTTGCTTCCAGAGTTAGTCAATTATTTTCTTCATGAGTGTAGAACTTTTTTCTATTTATGAGAAAAAAGAGCCGACATCGGCTCTCCATATCCTTCAATTAAAAATAACTTTTCACGATTATGAAAAGTTATTTCGTTTATTTTCAATTTTGCCGGTACACTTTATTGGTGATTTCCCTGCAAGCCCTGCGGATCCAATAATGGATATTTTCCCATATTTCATCCGTAACGCGAATGACCGGAATCGAGATGCTGACGGCAGCGACGACATTGCCTTCCATATCGTACACGGGACCGGCTATGCACTGCACGCCTTCGATCGATTCGCCCATATTATAAGCGATTTCATCCTGTCTCACCTTCTCGATCTCCGCCTTCAGCGCATCGAAGGTCGAGATCGTGTTGCTCGTATAAGTTTGCAGCTTCTTCTTGGGATAGAGCGCCTGCAGCTCTTCGTCCGGCAAGCGCGAAAGCAATATCTTCCCGGATGCCGACGCATGCAGAGGCAGAACCGATCCCAAGTTGCTGTTGAGTCGAAACGGCTGCGAAACATGCTTTTCGGCGATATAGACAACTTTGTCTTCGCTGCGTACGCCAAGCTGAACCCCTTCGTTCAGATCGTCGACGATTTTTCCGGCAATTTGATAGAATTCCGAAGTCAAGTTGGTGCTCTGACGATGCTGGACCCGGATCTCGAATATTTTATTGCCGAGGCGGAATTGCTTTCCCGTACTATCCGTCTCCAAATAGCCCCGGCTCAGCATATTTTGCAGAATTTGATAAGCACTGCTCGAGGGCATGTGCAGCGCTTTGGAAATTTCGGTCAAATTATACGATTCCTTCTCTCCGGTAAACAGCTCGAAAATATCCAGAACACGATCGGCCGACTTCACTTTCGGGGATTGCTTTTCCATGGTTATTCCTTCCTTTTTTAGGAGCTGAAAGAAACCTCAGCCAATATTTTATCGGACTTCGTCTGCAGTGTCCATCTCAGCTGCCCTTTTGCATCGCTTGAACGGTTGCAATCAACCAAGCCGCGACGCAATCGACAATGACATTCAAATAACGGCGCCCGGCCTCCGCCGTGGCTCGATGCGGGGCATCCGTAAAGCCGTCGAAGCCGGTCAATTCCCCGTGCTTGCCGATGAAAGAACCGGGCGGCCCGGAATTGATCCATTCCCGCATCGTATGCGTCTCCGGCAGCAAATCGCTCCGTACCAGTTCGGGCTTCAGCGCCATCACGGCTGCCGTTTCGAAACCGCCTGCATGTCCCGGAACCATGCCGAGCGAGGCGGCATCCGTCTCGTTCAAGGCGGCGCGCGCTACGCTCCAATAAGAAGCGGAGGCGGTCCAGATCGGGAAGCGGACGGCAAGATCGTTCGCGGTTTGAGTCATAATGGGATCGTTGCCGCCGTGGGCGTTCAGAAAAATGATTTTCCCAAACCCGTCCGTGACCAGACTCTCTCCGATATCCCGCAGCAGCTGCAGATACGTGGATGACGTATACGAAAGCGTCCCTCCGAATGCCAAATGATGCTGCGAGCAGCCTATCGTAAGCACGGGCGCGACCAGAATCGGAACGGTGCCGGAAGCTTGCCGAACCGCTTCAGTGGCGACGTGTTCGCAAATCAGGCTGTCGGTGAACACAGGCAGATGAGGCCCATGCTGTTCCGTAGCGGCAAGCGGAACGACGATCGCCGCTGCCCCGTTCCGGGCCATTTCCGATATTTCCTCTCTCGTATGGTAATGCATGAAGACGGATTTCATGTCCGATTCCTCCCGTTACCCATCCGGCGTTTTATCATTGACGATCAACTCTAATATAACAAGATTATACAGTGATGACTAGATGAATGCTGCACATATGTGAAGAAAATTCATATATACCGAAGTTTCTACTGCCTGTTCGAGGCTGCCGATCTTTGCTAGACGACAAAGAAACTGCCTCAGAATTGTGGCAGTTTCTTTATTATACGCAGCTTTAGTAAGAGCTAGTGTAGAGCACTAGATTGCCCTTTGTTCAGCCATTAGACTTCTTTCACAAAAACGACGCCTTGGTCAGCCAGCCGTTCATGAAGCTTCGGAATGGATACTTGATCGAGTTGAATGTTCTCCTCGACCGCACATGCCGCCGCAATGCCTGCCGCTTGACCGAGCGCATAGCAGGTTGCTTGCACGCGCATGGAGGACATGGCGACATGAGTGGCGGAGATACACCTTCCAGCCACGAGAAGCCCTTTCACTTGAAGGGGAACCATACAGCGGTACGGGATATCGTACCCGCTGAGCTGACGCTCGTCACACGTCTTTTTGCCATCCGGGCTGTGAATGTCGATTTCGTAGTTCGTCTGTGCCACAACGTCGCCAAAGCGCCTCCCGTCGGTCAAATCCTGCTCCGTCAGCGTATACATTCCTTCGATTTGGTTGGTTTCCCGAACGCCGATTTGGCCGGGAATATGCGACAGGGCGTACGTCTCAAATCCGTTTCGCTGCAAATAATGCGCAACGGAGAACACTTGACGAAGTCCTTCCTTCTCGGCGTTATTGATGTCTTCGATCTTGGCGCCATTCCCCTTAACCCGCGTCATGTTAACCAAGAGCATGCCGTCATCATTATACTCCCAATACAGATGCCGGCCCTGAGGCAGTTCGCTTACCGATTCGTAATAATAGCAGTCATCCGGCAAATAGAGTTTAACCTGCTTGCCCGTATTTTGCATCATAAACATCAGTGTCATCGGCTGGGTGAGGCCGTCGTCCTCGCGTCCCGAATGCGTTGGAACACCGGCATCCTGTGCCACCCGCGCATCGCCGGTGCAGTCAATGATCGATCGGCCCAGGAACGCTTTAAGCCCTTCCCGCGTATTGGCGATTACCCCCGTAACCGTATCCCCTTCTTTGATTGCCGCAATGAAGCTGGTATGATAATAGACCTTGACTCCTTCCTTCTCAAGCTTCGTGTTCAAATAATGACGAACGTTAAAGGGAGAGTATTGCGGCCTGATGGAGCCTTGATGCGATTGCGGCAAATAGTTCGGCATGACCTCGGATACGAGCTCGCGATAGATCCCGGTAACATTGCCTACCCCCATGAAAATACTGACATTACCGAGCGTCCCCATACCGCCCAATTGGCCTGAATGTTCCAGAAGCACGACTTTTTTGCCGCATCTTGCCCCGCTGATCGCGGCGGCCGTTCCTGCCGGACCTCAGCCAATGACGACGATGTCCGCGTCATCATAAATCTCGACATTGCGCTGCAACGAAACGTTATTCATGCCTCAACCTCCAGATACTGATTTTGGTTTTTAGTATATGCCTGAAAAGAGTTACACTATAGTTTCACTTTTGTTACTTAGCGTCTATATACAGACCTGACCGGCCGAGTGTGATAGATCACATTCTCCTTACAAAGATGCTGCCACAAGCGGAGTTACTCGCAAACGATTTCAACCACTCGCGCATGATCCAAACCGTTCGTAGAGATTACCTCCAAACGGAGCGTCTTCAGATTTTCCAGCGTTACCGGCAGATGGATCATGCGTTGATAATTGTCCTTGAGATGTGCGATTTCCGTCCTCCCTCGTTCGTCATGCGCAATCAGCTTAAACTCCTTCAGCGTTTCGGCTTGCGGCCGCCCCCACTGCATATGCTTCTGGAGCGCGTCCAAATGGCATAGCATCAATAAACGGTGAAGCCCGGTATCCAGAACGATCGTAATCCGGGAAACCGTTACCGGCTCCTCCCATTGAAGCTCCAGCCAAGGACTGCTATCTCCCGGCTCCGACATCCAGCGATGCGTGCCGGCTGTCGTCAAGTCGGGACGTACCCCCTTCTCCCCATGGACAGCGCGAGTATGCCCATCTACAACATTACCGCATGTTCCTTGCTTTTGTTCGGACGAAGCGGAAATCCGGGCAAGCTTCGCGAGATTTCCTTCCAGCATGATGCCGGGCAAAAAAGCTCCCTGCCGAAGCAATTGCTGCTGAGCCTCCTTCACGACACCGCTTTCGCGCCATGCTTGTTCCAGCGGAAGTTTGCGCTTCACCGCCGTTGCCGCGAACGTTCCCAGCCCTTCTCCCATGACCGCGCATGTCGCCATTACCCTGGTGCTGGAGAAAGCGATATGAGTAGCCGATAAATTGCGGCCGGCGAACATCAGATTCGAAATGTTCCTGCTGATCATCGAGCGCAGCGGTATGCCGTAAAGATATGGCGTAAACGGCTGATTGCACGGCTCCTCGTCTTTCGCATCGATGCCTTGGGGCGGATGGGTATCCATCGACCAGCCGCCATAGGCGATTACATCGTCGAAGTCGACGGCATGCTGAATATCGTTTTGGGTCAGCACGTGCCGACCGATAAATCTTCTGGACTCTCTTTTGCCCGGAAGAAAGCCGAACCAATCCAGGGCCCAATTTTCGGAATCGGGGTGATTGCCGCTATTTTTGATGTGATCCCATACCCCAAGCATGATCGCAAGCAGCTCGTCGCGAATATGCTCGTTATCCTTGATCGTATCCAGCGTGCCGCCGAATTCCACCCACCAATATCCGAACTCCCAGGCGTCGTGGTTTCTAAACTTCAAATCTTCTTCCGTAAACTTGCGGGCCCATTTCGGCGGGGTAAATGGCATCGGGCGTCCCATATCCTTCGATGTGAACAAAAGGGAGGATCCGAGACGGTAAGCATCCCTGTTCAGGCTTGCGCCGGACTCTTTATATTCCTCCACCGCTTCCCGGCCGGTTGTAAAAGTAGCCCCCGCTTCAAGCCCCAGCCTGCCGTCGCCCGTACAATCCGCAAAAATGTCAGCCCGGATCGTAAAGCTTTCCTCCGTGCTTTCTCTCAACGCATAAGCGGAACGAATACGGGAGCCCTCGACATCGGCTTCAACTACCGTCGTGTTCAGCAGCAGCTTCAAATTCTGTTCGGCACGGCATTTTTCATATAAGATCAAGTCCAGCATACTCGCGCTCCGCTGCGGATTTCTGACCGCGCATTCAAGCACGATTTCTTCGATAATGCCGCTTTCTCTGCGCTCCGTCCCCAATTCCTTCCCGATTGTGGATGCGCCGGATATATTCATGCGAATCTCCGACGATGCGTTTCCGCCAAGAACGGAACGGTCCTGGCATAAAATCACCCGGGCTCCGTTGCGGGCCGCAGCTAATGCAGCCGCCACCCCCGTCATCCCTCCGCCAGCGATCAAAATGTCCGTATCCAACATTTTGGTATCGGTCTTCCTCATCCTCCATTGACTCCTTTGCATTCTATGATAACTTTAATTACATATTACGATCTTACTTTCACACATTAAAATTCATAAAATTTCTTTTTCATATCTAAAATTTCACGGTGCTGAACGAGGTGAAGCGAAATGTCCTCATGCTTGCCCGAAATCGTATCGCATGTGTACTGGATCAAAAAAGATAAATTTCTATTAGAAACGGATACCTATGTAACTTGGGTTCTTTTTGCGGTAGAGGAAGGGAGATTCGAATACCAAATAGGAGAAGATTGCGGAGTGGCCGAATTCGGAGACGTGGTCGTATGCCCGCCCCAGGTTGCTTTCTATCGGAACGTGCTGACGTCCTTAAGCTTTCATTCCATAACGTTCACCCTCCCCGAAGGAGAGCCTCAGCAGCTTCAATCCCTTTTGGCACATCGGAAAATACGGCTGCCGCAAATCCGGCGCTTGTCCGAAAACTACAGCTGCTTAAGGCGGGCGGATCAGCAGATATCCTACAGCTCTGATAATCAAAAGCTGAAGCAGCACTATTTGGCGGATTTATGGCTGATGATCGCGCAGCAAGTGCTGGATTTTCCCGATGCCGGTCCTTTCTTGGAAGAAGACGAAATAATTCGCGATGTCGCAATCTACTTCAATAATCACGCGCATGAAGCGATTGAAATCCGGGATGTCGCGCATAGGTTCGGAATGACGCCTGTGCAGCTGATCCGAAGATTCAAAAACGCCTATAGCATCAACCCTCTGCAATACTTAACGTCGATTCGGGTAAAGCAAGCATGCAGGCTGCTGCTGTTAACGGAGTGGACGCTCGATGTTATAGCCGGAAAATGCGGCTACGAGAACGGCTTCTACCTCAGCCGGGTGTTTCGCAAGGTGATGGGTGTAAGCCCGTCCGAATTCCGAAAGCAAAACCGGTATTAGCGGCGAACGCGGCAACAAGGGCGCATGATTTATAAAGCAGCGTGTTTCTCGTAATAATGAACGCGACGTCCGCTTTGATCAGATACTCGAAATTTTAAACACGATCCACTCGCTCCCCCAGATTCCCTGATCGTAGTTCATATTAATCCTTTGTCGAATTACTTCTGTTCAATCTCTATCTTTGGACACGATCTCAAATCCAGCTATAGACGAAGTTAACATTCTATTGAATTCTGCCCGTTGTATATGCACCTCCTCTGATTAATCGTAAGCGTCAAACAGCCCCCACCATACGGTCATGATAAGGGCTGTTTGACGTTTACGCTTATAAAGGGAATGAATGTAACCGTGATACCATCAACTTTGTACTATCCTCTCCAAAATACTTGAACCCAGTAACGTCCTAATGTGCCTCCTGTTGTATACCAGACACCAGTGTATGTGAAGTTTGGATTTAAAATGTTTGCTCTGTGTCCGGCACTGTTCATCCAACCAGCTACAACTGCTTGTGGAGTTGTATAGCCATATGCAAGGTTTTCTCCATAAGCGGTCCATCGAATTCCAAATCTAGTATACTGTTGTCCCATGTTGCCATAAACGGGAGAAACATGACCAAAATACCCTTTATCTCTCATGTCTATTGCCTTGTAATACGCCATCCAATCAAGAAGAATCGATTCTCTTAATGCCGGGATGCCTCGACTAGTTCTTTCTAGATTAACTAAACGAATGACGTCTTTGTAAAATTGATTAATTGATACCTTTTTCTTAAATGCAGAGAAGCGCTTTTCTGCAGCGGGATTTGAAATGCTCCTCTTAGGACGCATTCCTCGCGTGCCCTTCATAGGACTCATTCCTCGCGTGCCCCTCATAGAACTCATTCCTCGCTTGCTCCTCAAAGAACTCAGTCCTTGTTTCATTTAATGCCACCTTCCCTTCAAGTAAGTGTTAGTATTGAAGTTGTTACCTTAATATCCTATTAATTCGAAGGGATGAGAGAAACGGCAGACAACTAAATAAGAGTCCATTTACTAGATTATTGTTTTTTATCATGTTATTACTTTAGAAGTTTCCCTGCAGGAACTAAACGATCAAATGAAAAATAGCCCAAGGGGGGAACTTGATTCCCCCTTGGGCTTTAATATGACTTTTAAAGGAATTGAACGTCGGTTAGATCGCCGTGGGCCTGACGATCCCTTCTGGCTGGACGGATCGTTCTTGCTGACGTGATATGACAAGCAACGTTGCCCAGATTAATATAAAACCCACGATTTGCGTGAAGGTAGTGACCTGTCGGAATACGACTAAATTGATCAGAACGCCGACCATCGGAAAACTTAGTTCCGCCAGCGTGGCATAAGAAGCCTTGATGGCGCTCAAGCCTTTATAGTACAGCAGCAAACTGAGCAGCCCCGGCAGCAACGCCTGCAGCAGCAGGTTGAGGCCGATCAAAGCCATTTCGCTTGCTTCGCCGGGCAGCGTCCATAACTGGCGTTCGCCAAGGGTCAGCGCCAGCAGAAGCGGTAGTGCGAGGATGAAACGCAACGACGTCATGGTCTCGTAGTTGACGGCTCCCAGCAGGTAGCGGCCCATGACGGTGGAGCCGCCCCAAAGCAACGCCGCTCCGATCGACATCAGGCTGCCTGACTGCAGCATCTCGCTAATATTGGAGAATGGCAGCTTCCAGCTAAACGTTAATAAATAAGTGCCAAAAATCGCAACGACAAATAGCATGCCGAACGACTTGGGCAATTTCTCCTTCAGCAGCCATCTGGCCATCAGAATGGCGAACAGGGGCTGAAGCTTCTGCAGCAGAAGCACCGCGTTCAAATCGCCCGATGCCAGTCCCTTCGTGAACAGCACCGTCGCGAGCGCCGAGCCGCCCCACGAGACGAACAGCATCGCGCCGAGATGGCGAAGCTTGAGCTTGCGCAGCTGCTGCCGATGCTTCCACAAAACGGGAGCCATGAACAGCACTAGAATAACGTGCTCCAGCAGCGCGATTTTGGTCGAGGTGAGATAATCAAGCAAAAGCACTCGGAATAGCGGATCGATTCCCCATAAGGCGGAGCCCAGCACGACAAACCAAAACGCGGGTTTGACAGCTTGATTTTTGAACAGGGATAGTGACATCAGATTGCTCATGGTTGAATGCTCCTTGTCGCGCATCCAACCTTCAGGGATGATATGGTTCGCTTTGGAGTACAGTCCTCAAGCCATAGGTTTCGGAATAACGTCGCGGATATCGCTAAATAATTTTCGCATCTTATAAGTATATGTTTGTGTCACCGTAAGCGTAAAAGGGGATGTTTGTGTCACTAACCTAAGACACAAACATCCCCTTTTAACATAAAGGTTCTCTTGATTTTATTTATGGCATGTTTGTGTCATTAGACAACGTGTTGGAATTATAAGCTTTCTTACATTTGTCGGCAAACTCAGACTGAGGCGAGTGGGTTCTTAGCCGGTTTCATCTCCTCCATTGGAATGCTGGAAAGTAAACGTGCATCTTAACTTGCCGTTTACAGGAGAACATCTGACAAATACAAGATCTTCCCCTAAAATTTTCGATATGGCTTCAATCTTTCTTTCGATGATTTGTCTTTTACGGGCTATGACTTGCTGGCACGTGCGTGTTGTTCCCTTTATTTTTTTCAAAAATATCCCTACCTTTTTAACCGGGCTGTGGTCCGAAGCTAAAGAAGCATCTGAATTTCCCGTTTACTTTAAAGCAAGCAATTCCAACATTTTGGGTGCCAATGATTTTCGCTAAAGTCTGTATTTCCCTTTCGACTGTTTTCTTGTTACGGGCAACCGTGAGACGCTTGGTTTTTACAGCCTTTTTCAAAGTCGTCACGTCCTTCTTGTTTTCATCAAATCCGATCATTAAATACGAATTCACCACACTTTGTGCGAGAACAGCTGATATCAACGAACTTTGCGCCTACTATTTTTAATAATAGTTGGAGTAGACGAATGACTTCCCGCTTCAGTCTGGCTACCTGCTCTTTGGGACCTGGGCGGCTTTGTCCCTGAAAGGAAACCCTACACCCCTGAGGATTACAGCTCCCGCCTGCGCTTTTTGCACCTACTAGCGTTATTAATAACATTAATCGTCTGTTTATTTGCTGCTTTATTCCGGCGATAAGTCTTTGACAGCGGAGTACGTCACCGTTTGAACATGCGCACGCTATCCCCATACGCGTTGGACGAGTGAATGAATTTCGACGTAACCGACCCAGCTTACATGAACATGTCATACCTTGTTGCTCCCTCCAACTAAAAAACGTTTCGTTATCCTTCCGGTTTGGAAAACCGTTATCCGGAGGCGGACCACAAACTTTCAATCCGAAAATACCGGACGAATGGAAGTGACCCTTTCATGTTGTCCAGATAATAGTATTTGCTGGACCTTTTTATTTACCAGGATGAATGCGAAGGACCGAGCTGATTTGGTTGAAGGCTACCGGAGTGGCCTCTTCAAACAAGCCAAACATTTTCGCCGTGTTGGGAGTTACTTGAATGAATGGTTCAACAAAAATGTCTGTGCCTGCTTGAAGCCGAACCTTTTTCGTTACAAGTCCGCGCTTCAATAGCAGCTGATTCTTGAGAATTCCGAGTAACACTACGCCGATCGCCGAAACGTGTATTTCATTGTCCGTTATATGCGTAATGGTCCTGTCGCCATTCGTATTTATTTCAACGACTGTGCTTCCAATCCTAGTGGCAATCGAAGTACGCGACACCGGTTTTCTAAAAAAAGTAAGGCTTCGATCGACCGAGTCAAACCGCACATTGTAGCGCCTCTTATCGATCAAGCCTAACGTTCGCGCAGTTGCTACACCCACATCAATTCGATTATCAATGCATTCAGAAGAATCACTGTTAGTTAGGGAAACCCTTACTTTCGCATTCCTTCGTCGCAGGACAACATTACCATCGGGTACCGTAAATGTAGGCAATGGCGAGCCTCCGCAGCCTGCAACTAAGAATGCTTGATTTGCAAAATCAGGGACAACATTCACATCAAAAACAGCCCGCGAGATCATCTGTAAGCTTCACACCTTTCATCTATGCCATAATGGAACTGGTTTCGCACCTAGTACCCATTCAATATGGTATGTGTCTATGCGCTGCTGCGCTTAGA
The DNA here is from genome assembly GCF_024734895.1 of Paenibacillus spongiae. Taxonomy (NCBI): domain Bacteria; kingdom Bacillati; phylum Bacillota; class Bacilli; order Caryophanales; family Paenibacillaceae; genus Paenibacillus; species Paenibacillus spongiae. The sequence continues at coordinate 3,836,422 of NZ_CP091430.1, read as the reverse complement.
CGATTGCCCTATCTCCGGATAAAATCCTCATTATATTCAGAGCACGACATTACATGGCTTGAGTATGCTCCGTGTCGTACAAATATCTAAGTTAGCCGGTTTCCGTGATTTCGGTATCTTCTCAGTCCTGCCGCGCTCCCGACAGGAGTTAGGGAAATCTGATGGGCACAGCAAGCCATTGCCAACGCCGGATAGGCGAAACGGCTCTTGCGGTTAAGTCTGCCTATCAAAAAAAACCCACGGTGATCCGTGGGTTTTGTTCTTTCCCTTCATAATTTTAATAATGCCCCGCCGCGGCTGATCTCAACGTCCGATTTGCGCACGTATTGCAGCCATTACAATATTTCGATATAACCTTCTGTTCCATGCAAACGAATTTGTTGCCCATCTTTTATCAGTTTGGTAGCATTCTCCACTCCGACAACTGCCGGCAAACCATATTCACGTGCGATAACTGCTCCGTGGGTCATCAGTCCACCAACTTCGGTGATCAGACCTTTTATGGATACAAACAATGGTGTCCAGCTTGGGTCGGTGAAGGAAGTGACTAATATATCTCCATCTTCCAGATCGGCATTTTCCATCTTTAAAATGACACGCGCTCGTCCCTCTATCACTCCGGAAGAAACAGGCAGACCTACAATCACTTCGGCTGGGAGATTTTCTCGCTTGTACTCACCTGCAATGATTTCACCATCAGACGTGATAACACGCGGCGGAGTCAGTTTTTCATATAATTTGTACTCGTCTTTTCGTTTGCAGATGATCTGGTAATCCAGTTTCAATGTGCGAACAACCCCGTGAAGCTCTTCAAAAGTGAGGTAGTAAATATCTTCTTTTTCATAAATAACGCCCGCTTGTACGAGTTGTTCAGCTTCTTTCAGCAAAGCCTGCTTATAAACGAAGTAGCGATTCACCATCGCGTATTTGGGATATTCCCGATAACCGATGAAATTTCGGATGAGGCCGATCATTCGTTTTGTTTCTTTGGCTTTTTGTTCACCATCCGGTAATTGCTTCAATCGATCTAGTAACGCTTGCTCTTTATTCAAAGCTTCCCGTCGCCCATGCTCAAATTTTCGTTTGCTGGCATTAGGCTCAAAGTTTTTGATGTTGCCCAGAATCATCGGGACAATTGCAATTGGTTTTTCACTCCATCGAGCTCTCGTAATATCAATTTCTCCGGGACATCGCATTCCGTATTTGCTGAGATAAGCATGGATAGCGTCTCGGATTTCCTTTCCACCATCAAGCTTAACAAGTTCATCCGAAAAGTGATCATCTTTTACATGCTGCAAATATTCCGTTACTTCTGGATAAGGACGAATCACATCCGCGACATCCAATAGCGCCAGACCCATTTCCGAAGTAATATTGTTTGCTGCAGATTGAGAAAGCGTGTCTGCTGCGTTTTTTTCACCTAACCACTCGTTCATTTTTTCATTGATCCATGATGAAGCATCCATAGCAGCCATAATCACACCCAAACTTTCTGGATCAAATAAATCCTTCTTTAATTGCTGGATATCTTCCAGAATAAAATCAAATAAATCTGGTCCTAATTTCGTTTGGATGTTTTGTTTTACCTCTTCTATCGATGTTTGACTACGTTTAATCAAATCAGAAACGATTGTCGGATCGTGATCGATTTGTGCCTGAAATCCCGCAGACGGCATATCTTTATTGCTTTTACCGGAACTCGGTTCTTCTTTATCATCTGGTGACGATTGGACAATATCTCCTCGCTCGATTATGGTCATAAGTGCATCTTTGATGAGCGGATCGGATTTTCCCAGGGTATCTACTATTGTTTTTCGGCCAACAGGCGAAATCAGCATAGGTGTAACATCAACAAACAACCTTCCGCCAGCTTTGCGCATGGGCGCATAAGTTGTTAACAAGAACAAAGACAATCCCAACGGTTTCATGGGATCGGTCATCATTTGTTGATGACCGACTGATACGTAAACGTGATTTTCTTGATCATTCGCTTCAGGGATCGGGTATAAAGTCGTGATTGGCCGACTTTGGAGAATATAAAATGTATTATCAACCAAACACCATTCGATATCTTGTGGGGAACCAAAATGAGCTTCAATCTGTCTTCCGATGCGTGCCAGTCGTAAAATTTGTTGTTCAGTAAGTGTTTGAGTCTTTTGAAGAACGGGATCGATCTGACGGGTCTCTGTTCCGCCTTCTTTCCGTCCATAGATAGCCAATTTTTTGGTTGCTATCCTCTGTTCGACGATTTTCCCTTCCCGTACTTTATAACAATCGGCGGATACCAAGCCAGAGACCAGTGCTTCACCAAGTCCAAAACCGGCATCGATAGATAGCAGCTTTCGGTTAGAAGTAATTGGATCAGCGGTAAATAGAATCCCTGAAGCCTGCGGGAAAACCATCCTTTGTACAATAACGGATAAATAAACTTGACTGTGGCCGAATCCGTTTTGCATACGGTAAATTACCGCGCGATCCGTAAATAGGGAAGCCCAACATTTGCTGATATGCTGCAAGATTGCTTCTTTGCCGATGATATTTAAATAAGTATCATGTTGACCAGCAAAAGAAGCATGCGGCAAATCTTCAGCAGTCGCACTAGAACGCACTGCATAAGCATGTTCCTCACCAAACAGGGAGAGATAGTGAATAACTGCTTTCACAACATCGGAGGGAATTTCTACTTTCGAAATGGTTTGTCGAATCTTTCTGCTAATTTCACTAATTTGTTCTCGATCGTCTACTTTTAGCATTTTTAGACGATCCAACAAAGCAAGATACGTTCCGTTTTGTGCGATGGCTGTTTGATATCCCACTGTTGTAACACAAAATCCTTCTGGAACTTGTATACCTATTACTTTTGATAATTCCCCTAAATTCAACCCTTTTCCGCCAACGAGTAAAAGCTGCGATTTTTCCATTTCCTGGAAACCGAGAACCAAAGAACTCATTCTACATCTCTCCTAACCATGTTAAATGAGAAAAAATATTCGATGTACTTCCCGGCGGATCCCCGCAAGCGATCGATTAATCCTTCAATTCCATCTCAATCTGAGCACAAGAGCATATTCCTACTCTGGACAGGAACTCCAGGCTATGTTTGACAGACTTGTCTATATAATCAGTAATTTCACTGTTGTCATCCTTAAAGAGCTCCAAAGGCTCGTGTATGAGAACCTCATCAATTTGGAAATCTTTTCGCAACTCATCGAGTAATGCAGGTAAAAAATCTGCGTTGTAACCATGAATGTTGATCGAAGGCAAGACATGCTCATGAAGGGTTAGAGAGTATTGTCTTATAATTCTTCCATTGCATCTTTCAAAGTCACGATATGATGTTTGCAGCTTTTCTTTCAATTGTCCAGCAGATAAGGATTTGGGTACGATTTTGAAATAGGTATCCAAATAGGCAACATCAGAAATCAAATGACACAAATAACCCAAGTAAAATGGCTGCTCTTTAATGACATCTTTATACGTGTTGTAGAATCGAACGTAGTTAATATGACTTTCCCCATTGGCATCGGTGTCCTTAAAATGTGTAACACCCTTAGGAACACCCATGAGTCCATGTATATCAGGTGCTATTCCTCCAAGCATAAATTCGTTCCTGTTTTTGATGCCAAGTTGGTCTGCTAATAAGATTGCTATGCAATAGTGCATAATTCTTGAACCCAATGTAATCCCCCCTCGACGACTTCCTGACAATATCATTGAAATCATTTCCTATTGGGACAGTTTTCGCAACTAAGCCGATCATTGTTTGTCCGCCCGGAATGATTTTCCCTCTTGATGAATATGCAGTGCCACCACGTGGCCATCACCGTTTCTTTCGAAATCGACCACTGTGTTAAGTCCCTCTGTTGAAAATTTCGTTTCTGATTCGGGAGACAGCCGGATTGGGGACTGTTCCTGAATTCGTATGCTCAAGTCATTGCCATCCTGTATGACTGAGGCTTGCAGTCCGGATGCTGCCTTATAGTCGCCTGCGTATTCATTTAGTATATTGCGCGGTACATTAACGTTGGTTTTGTCAGGAAAATATCCGGGCCATTCGTATTCGCGCGCAATGGCTTGCTCGATTTCCTTAAGCATTGGATTGCCTTCGTTCGAGTTGATCATGATGACGGCACCAAAACCGAGATGTTTGGATAAAACGAACCGGGCTACGAAACCTTCATCCCACCCGCTATGGCCGAAACGGCTGCTTTCCCCTTCACCTTCAAGGCGAAATCCGATGCCCATATGATCCTCGACCTGGGCGGTTAACATTTGGTTTAGCGTGTCCGCAGAAAGCAAGCCATTCGAATTATTGTTCAATGTTAATTGTAATTCGACACCTAAACGGGCAAGATCCGAAGGCGTCGTCCAGAGGCTCCTCCATAAAACTCCCTCTATGGATAATCACTTTTCTATTAAATGCTCACGTTTTCTTGGATTTTGATCAAGTGCGGTAGCATCCATGCCTTCCATACCGGAACATGTATTTACATGGGTTGCATCGTTCACCCGCTAAAACTATGCATATAGTTCATTTAGAATAGGCGCACATATGTCGGCTACGGCACCGACAGAAAACGGATTGACTAATTTTCCTGCAGCCAAAAGATTCAGATAGTTTGTACTTCCTCCCTTACTGCAAAATGCGAGGTACTCTTTCCAGGTCTCCTGATAGTTGATTTTTGACCTTCCATAGAATTCAAAAGCACTTATTTGTGCAAAGTTGTAGTCGATATAGGAAAAAGGAGCGTTGAAGAGGTGAGGTTGGCTGTGCCAAGAAGTTCCACGCTTAACGGATTCATGATTATTCCCTGCACGCCAGGGCATATATTTCTGTTCAATTTCACGCCACAGTTCAGAACGCTGAGATTTTGTTAAGACTGTGTTCTCATATACGTTGTGTTCAAATTCATCAATGGCACATCTGTAAGGAAGATACCGTAACGCCTCATATAGATGATTCCACCTAAAGAGATCCTTATGTTCCCCGACGATAAGCTCCAAATAGGGATATGAAAGGAGTTCCATCGTCTTGGAATGAACTTCGTTGATACTGACTGTTGAACGGTGGTATTCGAATAACTTCTGACTGCGTGCTGCGGTATAAAATGCAAAACCATGCCCCAACTCATGGATAAACATTAACGCGTCATTGCCTTTACCTTTTAAATCGCTAATAATGAACGGAGCTTTATAGTGTGGGAGCATACAACAGCAGTAAAAAGGACGCTTGTTGGGTCTAGGCTCAACATCGAACAATTCATGATCATAAATAAAATCAATGAAATCGCCGCTTTCCTGCGAAATGTCGTGAAATATATTTCTGACATTATGGACAATATTCCCAACTGCACCAATTGGTACGGAATCATCATACGGTCTGTCCTTTTCAAACGCGGCACAGGCAGGCGTAATGACTTCAAGCACCTGAGAACGAAATGAGGAGATATCTTCCTTCCCGTAATCGACGCGTCCCTGGATACGATACGCCATCTCGATAAAACTATCGAAACCAAGACTTTTAGCCAGATTCGTCCGCACATTGATCATGCTGTCATATAATTCATCGAGTTCACAAGACATCGCTTCTTTTGATTTCCCTGAAGAAACAAGCTTGTTATATTCTATACTTAATCGGTTTTCTTCAAGTTGCAGCGGAACGGCTTTTTCTCCGGATAGGCTCCTTCTTATCCGCATATCTTGGATCATCTTATCTCCAAATTCAGCCGCAATCTCCTCCATATAAGGGGAATCCAGAAGCACATCGTCACATTCTTTTCGAAGCAATTTGATCAGAGGATCTTCAATACTATCTGTGTGAACTGTATTCTTGTAAAATGTATCCGAAGTATCGGTCAGAAATCGTATGTACGCGAGATCTGTTAACATATCCAAATATTGATCCGCGTTTTTTCGTGATAGCCATGAATCACGAAATTTCATATAGGTAGATGCAGTTGCCATTTCCTCCTTATATTTCAACAAGACAGCTTTTTCTACTTCATAATTCGGACTGATGTATTTGAGTTCTGAAAATTTTTGCATATTCTTCTCTCCCTTCATACTCACATAAAGTTCACAACAAATTGATCCGGTTTAAGTTGTTGTCTATATCATTTCTACTGAAATCGATTAGCGCCGCGGCATAAATAAACATACAAGTTATACCAAAAAAGTAATAGACTTATATTGAAATTTTTTATAGACTATTATGTATCGATGGCTTTTTTAGGGTTATTAGAACCGTTCATGTGCCGGTTTTATTATTTCAGTGACAGCTGAATTATTAGCCAATAGATCTAATTTAATCCTTCTCTTCAATTTGTAATATGCCCCACTTGTCGTCTTTACTTACAACAGCAAGACCTTCAGTTACAGGACACACACAATTATATTCAAACGGGATAATGACATTGCCGGTCTTGTTAATATAACCCCATTTATCATTCATTCTTACTGCCGCGAGCCCTTCGCTGAAATATGATCCACAATCATATGAAAACGGTATCACGATCTCGCCATTTTTATCTATGAAGCCCCATTTGCTGCCTTTTTGAACCGACGCGAGTCCTTCATGGAAAGAAGATAAACTATCAAAGTGTGCCTGGAAAGGTGTATTGCCCATCTTATCCATATAGCTCCATTTGTGATCATCTATTACCGAAACCACAAGCCCTTCAGAAAAACGAAGACATCCCGAATAATCCAAAGGTATTCGGAGCTTGCCTGTTCTGTCGATAAATCCCCATCTTTCGTTCTTAGCTACTTCCACACCCGCCGTATTAACTCTTTTGGAGTGTTCTTCATAGCTTTCATTTTCCAACCGCGGTATTTTCGGCCTTACACCTTTGCCTGTCATTACTCTTGCAAGTCCTTCTTGGAAACTGTATATAAAATCATATTTCAGCCCAAACGGTATAACCGCTTCGCCTGTTTTGTCTATATAGCCGAACTTGCCGTTTTTTTGAACCGCCGCAAGCCCATCGCTGAATAGCATTTCGTTGAATGGATTTGCGCAGTCATACTCAAATGGTATGACTGTTTTGCCGGTTTTATCGATAAACCCCCATTTGCCGTCTTTTCGAGCTCCTGCAAGCCCTTCGCTGAAACGGGATACAAACTCATATTCCGGCAGTATGACTATCTTTCCTGTTATGTCCATAAAGCCGCATTTGCCTTCTTTCAGGATTGCGGAAAGTCCTTCGCTGAACATATACTGCATCCGCCACGGCGATGACGCAGTGAAGCTGTAGCCGTCATACAGCTCTACCGGTATTACGACCTTACCTGCCTTGTCTATGAAGCCCATTTTTCTATCATTGGAGTTATTTCTTACCATTGCTAGCCCTTCTTGAAACCCCATTACAAGTTCGTAATCAAGCGTTGGTTCTACTAACGTTTTAACGAAATATTTCATGCCGTTCTTCATGTTTCGGCCTACTAATCCTTAATAGAATTGATGTGATAACAAGTGCTGACCTCTGGGTTCCATTGTATTTTCATCTGGATAACCAATGCTATCGGGACCCGAATATGGGTAAAATTCCGAAGGCATGAATTGGTTGGCTTAAATCTGAATGTCAATTTATTTTGACAAGACCTTGTTTCCTTAAAATAAAAAAAGTCGCAACTACACAACTCGTCGACCGATGGCATCCTGTGTTGAAAGCCGATAAAAAAACCGCGATATTCGCGGCGTATATTTTTATTCAAATCTTGTTTCCATACTTATCTTCGAGAAACAGCCCTTTATGCTTATTGAAAAAATCAAAATACACTTTTGTGTTTTCTAATTCCCACCATTGCTTTATGTCGACTGGATTAGCTTCTAAATCATATATTTTTGTAAACTCCATCGCCAGTAAAAACGGTGAGTGAGTTGCAATGATAAATTGACATCCGCAATAGTGAGCCATTTGCTCTAACATTTTGACAAGTTCAAGCTGCTTTTTAGGAGATAGACTGTTCTCCGGTTCATCCAAACAATATAATGTGTCATTTTTAAATTTGGAATTAAAATAACTCAGGGCTGTCTCCCCATTGCTGTTCAGCTTAACATCGGTGCCGGCGACTCTGCGAATAAACTCCCTGCGTGAAATTGATTTTTTTCTTGAAAGCACCTGTAACCTCAGTGCTTCATAATCATCCATGCTGTTCATTTTCACCGTATTGCCGAATTTCAAACTTCCTTTCTTATCTCCCCATTCCGATCTTATATCTTCTGCGCTATCCGCGATTTCATCATTATTTGTGCGGACTGTAAGCATATAATCAAAAATATCATCACTTGTGATGATCCTGCTTCCATTTGGAATTCGATGTTTAAATCCCTCGTCGTCGAGTCCAAGTTCAAATTTACAATGTTCAACATATGAACTAAACAATTCACTTGAATTGAATGGTGCAATACGATTTAGTTCCAATTTATTCGCTATGAGATTTAGAAGTGTGCTTTTCCCCGAGCCGTTCCCTCCATATAAAATTGTAATTTTTGAAAAACTCAATTCGGAAAACCTATTTTTTGAGAAAATGCCACATGGGTAAGTTTCGTCGATATATCCAAACCTACCGCCATTGTATGCCATTCTTTGTTCTATCAATGAAGATTCTTCATCTATTGGCAATATGAATTTATCTAAATACATATTCATTCCTCCATTCTTTCACTGCCATTCATCTATAACAAGTCCATAAATTACTCTATCAAGAAACTGATTATGTAGCCGTTCGTAATTTCTAATAACCCCTTCTTGAGTAAATCCTAGACGTTCCGGTATTGCACGACTCTTGATGTTATTGGTTGCTACTCCGATCTCAATTTTTCGCAAATTTAAATCATTAAACGCATGATCAACGAAGGCTTTACATGCATTTGTCATTAGACCGATACCCTCAAATTTTGAACCTAACCAGTAACCTATTTCTGTACGCATGGCATCCCAGTCAATCCTTAAAAAACCTATGGATCCAGCGATTTGTCCCTTATACCATATCCCGGCCCAGTACCCGTTATTATTTGCAAACCTATTTAAAGAACGACTGATAAAGGCTCTCGTATCATCAACAGAGTTGGTTTTATCAGGAAATTCGAGCCATTTTCTTATGGAGTCACGGCTACTTATTATTAACTCAAATAATTCTTGAGAATGCCTCTCTTCAAAAATAGAAATGTATGTATCCTCATCAAGGATTGCCTTAAACAAATGGATAAACCTCCTTGTCATCAAACTACCAAATACTGGATGGTACTTATCATAACAAAACATTTTGATAATATCCATAATGAAGAGGAATGTATTTTCGGTTATGCTATCGTGCCCTCTAGCTTAGTGAAAAACAGGAGCAGCTGCCACAGTTAACTGCTCCTTGTTTCGTTGATCTAACGTTCTCCGTCCCTCGGAATGACTTCTCTTTTACTTATGTTACAGTTCAACGCGCTATAACGGCATGTTTTTTGGACAATCCCGTAAAGGGTGGCCCTTAGAGATGTTATTTATTAATATATAGCAAAACATCACCAAAATAATAATCTACGGGTTGTGAGGTGTCTACTTGCATACATTCCAAGTGTGATGGCTTTTGGGCTCGGTTGATTACCTCTTGCCATCTTTCTTCAGGTATATCGACTGGACCAATTTGGGTAATCATTCGCACACGATTTTTCAACCTATTGTTAAGTTCATGAATGTCGTTCAATACACATTCTACATACTTGTATTTCGCGCTATGTTTTTCAGCCAATGCAGTCCCTTTCTCTACCAATACTTCGTACAAGCAAGGACTATCTAGTATAACGCTATATCCTTGCGAGAGATGGAAATCGACTAATGACCATTCAATATGATAAGCAACCCCGCCAGCACGTTTGGGATCTACATCCAGTCCCTCTAATCCCAGTCCCTCTAATAATCCTGTTTTCACGATATCATGGTCTATAATAACTGCTTTAGTGAACTTCGCAATTTCCTTGGCAAGAGTTGATTTTCCCGACCCAGGAAATCCAGACATTTGTAAAAAGAACATTTCTACGCCTCCATCACAAAAATTCTACATTAAATTATTTGATTGCTTAACCGGTTCAAGCAAATTTTAGGACCTTTTTTTTGATTTTGTTCTAAATAAAAGACGAAGGGTAAAGGTAATAGGTTTCCACTTTATAACTGTACTACACGCTGGCTGTTCCACTAAACTGCCCGTTCGCTCAATAAAATGAGCAGGCTACCGCGGCGCCAGCTCATCGATATGTGCTATTTAAACTAACGTTCTCCGATAGTGAAAATTCCAGACACTTTAATGTAAATTCAATAGTAGCGGCCGGTCACGCCGGTCAAATGGCCAGAATTGTTGACGACGGAGCGAGGCTGCCGATTCATCTCCGCGGCAGCCTCGTTATCATGGATATTTAGCTTTTGTACCCTTAGCTGTCTCCCGATTGTGGAATTCCTGTAGCAAGCGCTTGTGCTACCCTATCTATTTCTTTTTCTTCTACTGCCCAAAACCGATTCCCATACGGATCGCAAAACATCATTATAGGTTCGCCCCCACCCCCGTCGGGAATAATTTCACCGACGGACACACCACTTTTCATTAAATCCGAACGTAATTCCTCGATATTTTCCGTAGAAAATTGAATGCTGTAATGCGGGTTCCGTTTAATATCGCCTGTGTACCAAAGACTGTTTTCATCGTCTTCTTCTCCAAAAAGTAAAATTTGCTGCCCGTTTTCCAGTTTAAGGCTTGCAATCCCCATTATCCAGTCAATTTTAAATCCGAGAACATTAGCATAAAATTGTATTGCTTTTTCGTATTCCTCGAAATTCCCCGATCCCGATTTACCAACCGGAATGCCAACCACAAGTTTCTTCACACCAATAGCCATTTGATTTCCTCCATAAAAATTAATCAAACCTACAATGACATTTAATTGAGGAGTAGCTGCCGCGGCATTCTCAAGTTTAAAGATATTAACCACCAAACCCAATTTTATATCCATCTAAATCTTGAATAATAAATTCTTTCCACCCTGAATCGGATACCTTTATTTCTGTGTGAATAATTGCTTTTTTTGCTTTAAACTCTTCTAAAAGTTCATCATGGGAATTTGTGTAAACCAGAATATCCCACGGCGGGCCACCAGGAATGCTGCTGATTGGCTTAACATCCGCAGCATTGTTTGCTTCGTACATTAGAAGGAATAACCCTTCACGTGAGGTATGACCACAGTCGTCATGCTCACATCCCAGTACTTCGTTATAATATCTTCTGGATTCGGTAAGATTGGATACAAGTAGAATAGTTGGCCCTGTAATGATCTTTCTCATTACTTCCTGCTTACCTGTGATGTTTTCCGCTTTTTCCTCTGACACGTTTTCTTTGTTACTTTTCATTTTCTCATTCCCTTGTTATTTCAAGTTAGTGCAACCTCCTGATAACCTTCTGGGACCTCCTCCCTTAATTTATTTGCATCAAGGAAATTGACTTTTTTTGATGAGCCGCGAGAATTTGTAGATACTTTCGACAAGAATGCACTTACACTTCCTTCAAAATAACAGTTGCCAAAGACAAGTTTATCCTGTTGTCTAGTAACCACGGTTTGCATTTCCCATGCAACATATTTGTTCCCTTCTGGATCATAGAAATAAAACTCCAGTCCGCAGCCACCGTTGTCTCGAATCTCTTCAACCTCGGCCCCACTCTGTTTCAAAGAGCTATACAATTTTTCTATGTCTTCAACCTGGAACATTAAAATGGGCATGTAAAAATTCGGATCGACGCCCACTTTGTATTTCATTCTGGTTTCATCTGTTGTTTCAATGAATATAAGATCTGTAGCTACAACTCCTTCGAATGTGTTTGTGTCGTACTGAAACATATTCACGAAACCAATATTCACCTGATTTGAACAGTGCTGCGGCAGATCCTTCTGCAGTTTTATTGAGCTATCGTTCTCCGTTAGCATAGAAACTCAAGGTTGCCATATTTCCAACAGATTTCCTTCTAGATCACTAAATCTGAAGTTGGGTCCACAAGGTCTGTTCTCCGGAATTTCAGTTACGATGTTCACTCCGTTCTCCTTGAACCGATTGTACATTTCCTGGATACGGGGAGTAATGAAACAAGCTACAGGTTGTCGATCACCACTGTCAAACGTAAAACCATAGCTTCCTGCTGCTCGCGTTGCCCCTCCTCCACCTCCCATAAGGAAAATAGCTGGTACTACTTGCCTGATTCCGGCTGCAGGTAACATTCCATTCTGGTCGGGAAATACCAAGATAGCTATTTCCATCCCAGGTTTAACTTGATTGTGATCTGTTGGTTGAAAGCCTAAATTTTTTTGATACCATTTGACAGACTCGTAAACGTCATTCACCGGAATGTATATACAAGTTATACCCGTAATATCTTCCAATCTTTCTTCTACTTTGGCTTCTTCATTTGTTTGCATTTCCAATCCTCCCTGATCTATGTATAAATTAAACACTGTCACTTTCTCCATGTAACCAGAATTTCCAGGAAGTATCATTATTGTCCGTTAATTTAGGAACTACTTTTTATGGCTGCCGTTTCTCACACTAATTACCATTAGGATCAGAGAACAGTAAATGATGTCTTGCAAATTTTCCTCTACTCCGATTTCTTCCGTCTCGTAATTGTTCAATAATATCCCCTCCCCTGAGATAAATAAGTGCTATATTGAATGTACCGTACATACGTTCCCTTGTAAACACTTACATGTATAAATTTAGACATTGGAATAAGATGTAGTCAGACCGTCAGAATTGGCGCGTAAGGCGTCTTCGATGTTCGGGGGAACCGTTGCAGGACATAGGGGTACGCTTCCATGCCCTTAGCCTTACATACGACAAAATGACGCCTGAAGGTGCCAGGAACCCGCGTCATTACTGGATTATTGGGTTCAAGAATCCTGTGCTTTAGCTTAATGAATTAACAATTGTCCTATGGCTAATTGCTTGTTCTTAAGAGGGAAGCATTTTTTGCCGGAGGAACGTGTGCAGGTACCTCTCAAACGCATTGGGCATAAGCTGGTTTATGTTATTTTGAGAGGATGTTTAACATGTTCCCTTATCGTCCGGAATTTCATCAATTCCCTTATTCCGATTACAGGTTTACTCCCCGCAGGTATTATTATTCCCCTTATACCGAAAGTGGATGGCTCTGGTGGCGTGGCGCCATTGAATCGGACGAAAGCTGTCGTCTGCCTGAGCAGCAGCGGCTTACATTTGTGCTTGTGCATGGCTCTTGGGCCGACGCTCATTTCTGGGACGGCGTAGGCGCGGTGCTGCGCAGTCAAGGGCATGCCGTCCATACGCCGGAGTACGCAGGTCACGGCACAGATCCGAACAAAAATGTCACGCATGCGATGATCACGAAGTCAATCGTCGACTATATAACGAGGCTGAACCTGCGCGACATCGTTCTCGTTGGGCACAGCTTCGGTGGATCAGTCATCCAGAAGGTCGCCGAACAGGTACCGGAGCGCATCAAGCGCCTCGTTTTCTGGGACGCGTTCGTACTGAAAGACGGCGAGTCGGTTGCCGACGAGTTACCGCCTCAAACGAGGCAAGGCTTTGAGCAGCTCCGTGCCGGATCGAAGGACGATACAATCATGCTTCCGTTTCCGCTGTTTCGGGATTTGTTCGTCAATACGGCAACCTTGGAGGAAGCCAAACGGTTTTATGCAAGTGTCAGTCCGGAGCCGGCGAAACCACTATTCGAAAAATTGGATCTTAAAGCGTTCTATACGCTGCCTACGCCCAAAAGCTATGTCTATTTCTACCAAGATAACGTGTTGCCACAAGGAGAGGGCTTCGGCTGGAATCCGCATATGTCCACACGGCTAGGCCTGTTCCGCCTGATCGTCGGTGACGGGGACCACTTTACGGATACGCGCACAAGGCCTGCCATGGTGGCGCAGAAGCTTTACGAGGCGGGCCGGGACTGATCGGGAGCCAACGATAACAATCCGAATTTAGGGAAAATATGGTATATTGTATAATGAAAAATAAACACTCAATATATCGTTGCGGAAAACACAACATTTTTATGTCCATTAATGGAAAACAGTACAACTTCTTGTCTTTTGGAAAGGACAAGAAGTAGTATCCATAAAAATAAAAAAACCGCACAAAATGCGGCTTGAACTATTGACCTAATCGTTCAAAATAATGGCCACTCTGCGGAAGAGTGGCCACTATAGCTTACTGTTTCTCTCCCACTACAAGACCGCTAAGGAATTCATCTGTTCAATGGCAGCCTGTTTCAGATGTACATTCCAATAAGCGGTTAAATTCCAAATTCTCAGGAGATGCTACTCCTAACAAGAAGGAGGTTGATCCTAATGCCAAATAATAAAGTTGATGTTGAAACCGATGGTGATCCGCAAACCATTTATGAAGATACCACTGCACATGAGCGAACCGGCTTTTTTCTTGAAGATACGGAACAGTTAGGTCGCAACGCCAGTAAGAAACAAGCTGATGGACGCAGCGACCGTTAATGATATCCTGCACACGCAAAGAGGGCTGCCCGCACGGCAGCCCTGTTGCTGTATTTCAACCGCTAGACCCGAGCATCCCCGGTGCAGTCAATGATCGATCAGCCCAGGAACGCTTTAAGCCCTTCCCGCGTATTGGCGATTACCCTTGTAACCGTATCCCCTTGCCTTGATGCGATTGCGGCAAATAGTACGGCATGACCTCGGACACGAGCTCGCGATAGATCCGGGTAACAATGCCTACCCCAAAGAAAATAATGACATTACCGAGCGTCCCCTTACCGCCCAATTGACCCGAATGTTCCAGAAGCACGACTTTTTTGCCGCATCTTGCCCCGCTGAACGCGACCAGGCAGAGCGTGGATAGCGGAACTCGCATCTTATCCCGAGGCTATGATCGGCATCGCCTTCTTATGAACAGGACCAGCAGGATTATCAAGGATAGTGAAATTGCAGGAACAACAACCTGGATGCCCTCTCGGCGATCTGGTTCTGTATCCATTGTTGATAATTTTAACGGAACCTCTTGAGGAATCATGATCTTAGCGGCGAGCTTAGCAGGTTCATATCCTGTTCCTAATGCTTCAAGGTCATCCTGTGCGGATGTTAGAGTCTTCGTCCCTTCACAGAGTCCGGTTTCGAGCCGATCGGGATCACCGTGGGCATAAACAATGTATTCCTTATTCACTTCGAAGCCCTCATATCCACAACTAACCGAACTCAATGCGGTGTACACCGCTGTCTGAGAACCCACTTCACCTTTCCATACCGTTTTCACTTCGAATTGAGCTTCTACGGGATCTGCGGAAGACTGAATCTCCCTTTGAGCAGGTTTAGTCAAGCTCAATACTTTGCCTGTAAAGATGGCCGTTTTTCGATTCAGCTGGTCTTCTATGCTTGGGGGTTGTGCGCAAGAGCATGCATGGACCATTACAGGCACGACCGCAACCCACATACCGAACACGAGCAGAAAACTAAGTAATATTTTTGTTGTTCTCATCCACATTATCATCACCTCATCCGTATGGCGGAAATTCCTACATCTACCTAGACGAATATTTTCCAGTATAGTTGCAGAGCCGTGCCCCGTATACGCCGCATTTCTTATGATCGCCCTCAAGCGTAAACCTCTCCTCGCATCCCAGTGCGGGCCGTGCGGCTCGATGAAACAATCGTAGCGGTTGTTGGCTTAATAAAAACAAGGAGCAGCTGCCGCGCGGCAAACTGCTCCTTGATTAATTCCACTATCGTGTCCCTTTAGCTTAATGCTATCGGTAACCAAAATCTATTTATCTAGTCTACAATTATAACCATAATCAGACATTGTTTAGCTTACTCTGATAATTATTAAAAGCTCGCAATTTGCATGGACTTAATTCGGACTATGTTCTCGTCTTTCGACTTAACTTTTAGGATTAGACAAGTTCCAGTCACTTCCGCATGCACCCCGCGACGAAATATGATTTAATATACCAAAGGAGCGTGATTCAATGGACATCAAGTCGTTTTTATATCCCAAGAACGAGGTCTCTTACCTCATGACATCCTCTAATATGAAAGAAGCCATGGATAAATTGGAGGCGAGCCACTATACAGCCATTCCGATCTTGGACGACAATGGCTTATATTTCGGAACGTTATCCGAGGGAGATTTGTTATGGAAGCTGAAAGCCACACCTGGTCTCGGCTTCGATACGATGCACGAAATTCCTGTCATCTCCATCAAAAAACGGATGAAAGTCGAATGCGTTGCGATCAGCGCCGATTTGGACGATATGCTGACGCTGGCGGCCGATCAGAACTTCGTTCCGGTCGTAGACGCCGATCGCGTCTTCCTCGGTATTATTCGTCGCAAAGATATAATCGCATACTATACCAGGAATATTGTAGATTAGTCGGAAAGACCTGATCTTGCGGATCATGAAGGCTGCCGTTCGACCGGCAGCCTTATTATCGTTCTTAATGATTATTGAGCTATCGTTCCCGTTAGCTCAATGCAAATCCCATTCCGAGTATGGTGATTGTTAGGCTCCGTTAGAGCCTCGCGAACGTGATGTAATCGACTTGAACGGGCTCTGCCGATTCGATCCGAAGTGCCCGGTTGATCTGTCCTCGGTGATATTGCCCATGTAAGAGAACCTGCGAAAGGATGTCCCGGGCGGACGTTCGGAACGGAACCCCGCTCTGATTCGCATAGTCGACCATCTCGTCCAACTCGGATTCTTCGAGCCCTTCGATATAGACGCGATATTGCTCGGCGTTCTCTTCGAACATCGTCCTGATCGCTGTCAGGTCTTCCGCTTCCTCCCACAACGAATATTGCGTGCTGCCCTTACCCTGCAATCGGGACAGCCAGACTCGTTCCGCGACAGCGACGTGCCGAACCAGCTTCAGAAGGTCCTTGTTCTTCGTCTCACTCTCCTCGAGCGCGTCCAAGATGCGTCCGTCCGCCCAATACAGGTGGTCCATCATGCGCTTGATCGTCTTCATTTCGGTTTCCCCCTCTTCGTCTCATCGAATACTTGAACCTACTCTCCTCTATTATAGAAGCCGATTCTGCGTTCATAAAGATGGAGCGCATTAGAAACCCTTAGAACGGTGATAACGTCTATTTCAAACAATTTTCCGCCTCTAACGGAAGCCATAACTCCTGTTTGTCAACAAATATTTAGCTATCCGATTACATTAGCTATTCGAGATATAAATCTAAGTTCCTTTTTCAACTATACTGCCCGTAAGGCTAGAGTCGGCCGCGGCTAACCCTATATGTTCTTGTCCTCTAACAGCAGTAAACTGCTAATGACTGCCAACCAGCTGCACCGTAGTTGATCGCCGCTTTCGGGAATTGACTGGTCTAGAAGTATTGCTGCCACTTGAACATGATCTCCCTGCATTGTTTGGATGCCGGCGTCAAGGCGTTGTAAATCATGAACGCTGTTCGAGCAGCTTCCGCCGGGGGGCCGCTGCCGCCGTTCCATCCGTTCGGTGCTATTGCCGAAAAAAGAAAAACGCCGGCAGCACGGGGCTGCGGCAATTTAGGTCGATATCATGGTGCTTATAAAAGGCCCGTCTTCAACGAGCTTTGCCGGATGATCAGCGTGCTGTCAATCATCACATCGACCGGGACGCTCTTGTCCAGCTCATTGTTCAACAGCTTCATCAGCAACTGCGCAGCTTCCTGCCCCAACCGCAGCTTATCTTGACGGACTGACGTAAGCGGTGGGGTGAAATATGGGGCAGCCTGAATGTCGTCATAACCAACGACAGCGACATTGTCCGGCACGCGCAGGCCGAAGTCCCGTAAAGCCTCGATGACGCCGAACGCCATCAAATCGTTTCCGGCAAAAACGCCGTCGAACGTTTCTCCGGAATGGAGCAACCGACTCGTCTCTCCATATGCGGTTTGCTTGTCCGCCTGCCCATTCAGCACGAGCGCATTATCCGGATCGAGCCCGGCTTCCTCAAGCGCCTGAGCAAATCCGGAAAACCGCTCATTCTCGTGGAACGTATTCAGCAAACCGCGAAGGATCACGATACGCTGCAATCCTTGATCGAGCATATGCTTCGTCCCCTCGTACGCTCCCATACGGTAATCCGACGTTACGCAATGCACGGGGAATTTCTCGATCAACCGTTTGCCCACGAGAACGAACGGAATGTCGCGGTCGTAATAATACTGCAAATATTCTTCGCGAATGTCCTCGCCCATTATGATCAAGCCGTCCACCTTACGTTTGTCGCCGATCCGCTTCCAGTATTCCTTGTCTCTTTCGCTGCGGTTCGAGAACAAAACAAGGTCGTACGCATTCAATGTAGAATGGCTTTGAATTCCTTGCAGCACTTCAAAGAAAAGATGATGAGACAAAAACAGCGGATTGTTGCCGAATACGACAACGCCGATATTCTCGGTTTTTCCGCCGGCCAAGCTTCTCGCTTGCGGATTCGGTACGTACCCTGCCTCCGCAATGACAGCCATCACTTTCTCCCGGACCGACTGCTTCACCCCGGGTTGACGATTGATGACGCGTGACACCGTACCTCGGGACACGCCGGCCAGCTTCGCTATGGATTCCAATGTATTCGACATCCCCATCACCGCATCCCGTTTAATTTACTTTTTATTATTGTAGGTTTCCATGTCGATGTCAAACGGCTTGGAACAAGGAAGCTGCCCTCTTCACTAGCCCAGCGTTACGTCTAGTTTCACATCAACTTCGAATGTGCGGTTCCAGGGAAGGCGTACGGACGTCAACTGTACATCACGGACCGACAATGCGGCCGTGTCCGTTAACGAATCGACGAGCATCGGGCGCGTTGCTGTGAACAGCTCCTTCATTCGCTCCACGACGAACTCATTTACTTGGTCATAATACGACTCCAAGTCCCATGGAC
Organism: Paenibacillus spongiae; assembly: GCF_024734895.1. Classification (NCBI taxonomy): domain Bacteria; kingdom Bacillati; phylum Bacillota; class Bacilli; order Caryophanales; family Paenibacillaceae; genus Paenibacillus; species Paenibacillus spongiae. The sequence continues at coordinate 3,817,515 of NZ_CP091430.1, read as the reverse complement.
TGACAGGCAGATTTGACGCAATCCAGTTGTTAGCCTTTCCACGAACTTGAGCCTGATACCCCCATTCGTCCATTAATCGCGACAACAAAAATGAAGTATGAGCCGCTTCCGCTTTCATTGCCGTTGCTTTCGCCGGAATTCCGTCTATATCCTCCATGCTTTCTCCCGACCCGGCTCTTCTCAGCTCAGTAAGCGTACGGGCAACCGCCTGAGAAATACAGGTGCCTAGCGAATTGCCGGCCGTGTTCCAACCGGCATACCCGGTCAGACGGGTGAAGAGCCGCTCGTCGAGCAAATAGCGGACAAGCTCCATGTCGGACGCATTCGGTAGCGCGACATCCGCGATCGCCACCCTGCGGCCTTGTTCGATGTAATATTTGGCGTTCTCCACCAAATCGCTCAGCATATGCCTGGAATCAAAGAAAGCTTTTACATCTTCCGTATGATTCCCGTCATTCGTCAAGTCCGCCAACGGCGGATTCACGGCCAAGATCAGATCCGCTTCTGAGGGTGAATCGACGATTACAGAACCGGCAGCCCATAGATGGGCTTTTACCGTCTCCTCGATCGGACGGTCTTCATACTGCGGTATGGCAAGCTTGCCGGACTCCGACGTGAAGCGGGGGAACACTTTGACTTTGCGCATTCCGAGCGTTTGCAGCATGCGGGCGAGCAGCGTCTGGGCTGCTTCATCAGCGCCCGGATACAGTATCGTTTTTGACTGAGCATGACGCTCATATATTTGTTGCTGCAGCTTTCTTTGCTCCAAAATATGAAGCCCGACAGGGCTCGCATCCTCTTGCGTAATCGTCAAATAATCGATGATTCCCTCGGCCGCCCAATCGATCAGCTGCTGATGGATAACCATATTGCGCTCCCGCGCCCGCAGGAAGTCGTCCAAAATAGCTGCCGGAATTTGCGCCTTCACCTGCTCCAGCTCTGCATCAACCCCGGTTTCGTTCAACCGATGGCGCCGGTCGAACAGCTCCGAATAGTGCTGCACTAGCTCCTTATAATGCACATATTCGGCATTCCGGCCGGTGATCGATATTCGCATTAATGTACTGGAAACGAACAGCGGCTTTTCCGGATCATTCTCCTTGATCGTCCGCAGTGCTTCCAGCGTCCCAAGAGCTTGTTCCAATGTCCGCTCATTCGTACGCGAGCCGATCAACCCTCCGAACGCGAGCTGATCCGCAGCCACGACCATACCGTCTGCCTCGCCGGCGGCGCTCACAAGCCAGTCGCGAATGCTTTCGCAGCTGCCTGTCTTCATAAACTTTCCGAGCAACTCAAACGGAGGCACGATTAAGCGCGACCCTGCGATCTCGGAGATTTTTTGGGGAAACCATTGGCAGCACGGACGGCTATCCAATGGGAGCAGTGCGATTTGATGCAGCTTCATACCTTCTCACTCCTCTATCCGAGTTTCATGACCAATCCCCAAGTTCCCACCCTGCTGGGCGATGAGCCGTTGTATACAGCGTACATCCACATCCCCGGGTGCGGCACCGGATGTTGCGGCCAGGGCCGCCGCTGCGCCGGCCGCATGGCCAATAGCCATCGCCGTAGGGGATACGCGAGCGGAGGCAATGGCCTCGTGTGTCGCGGATATGCATCGCCCCGCCACGAGTAAATTGTGAACGTGATCGTTCAGCAGGCACCGGTAAGGAATGTCATAAGCAGACCCCCGATTTAACTCCGTAGCGTCCAGCTCGCCGCTGTCCGGCGAGTGAATATCGATCGGATAGGAACCGCGGGCGATTACGTCGTCGAACGTTCGCCCGGACAGCACATCGTCCGCCGTCAGCGTATACTTGCCTTGTATTCGCCTTGATTCGCGAACGCCGATTTGAGTGCCGCAATTGATCAAATACGCCGCCCCGAAGCCGGGAATGCGCCGGTTCAGAAAACGAACGACCTCCATGACCTGCTGCCTGCTTAAAATCTCGGCGGCCGACAAGGCCGCTCCGTCGGTCGCATCGTAGCGGATCACCCTCGTCATATTGACCGACACCTCGCCTTTGACGGGAAGCTCGAAAAATAGCACCCGGTCACGCTCCACACTCAGCTCGCCGGATAACCGCGCGCTTCGGACGAGTGAGAAAAATCCGGAAACGCCGACATGCGAGCAGCTTTCCCAGCCGTCGACAAGAACAAACTCATGCGGATGCGACTTCATGAACGCGCGGACTTCGGTCAGATCGACGCCGCCCATCCGAAACATCATCGTCATCGGCTGCGCCAGACCGTCCTTCTTCCTTCCCTTTTCGAACGGTACTCCGGCCAGCCACATGACGTCGCCGTCTCCCGTGCAATCGATATAGACGGACGCCTCTGCTTCGGAAGCTCCCGATTTATTGAACATTTCGAGCGATCGGATGCTGCCAGCGTCCATTCGGACTCCCGTTACGACCGTGTGAAGCTGCACATGCACGCTGCTCTCGATACACATTTCCTGCAGCACATATTTCAGCTTCTCCACATCGACCGGGGTAATCGAGGCGGCGAATCCGACCATATCCTTTACATGTCCCGGAGATCCGCCGACAGCAACGAGACGATCAATGACTTCCTGCGCGATTCCGGTTACAAGCTGCTCTTCCCGAGAATGAAAGCTTTGCATCGGGCCGACAAGCGCATTCGTGATCATGCCGCCAAGAAATCCGTAACGTTCGATCAAAAGTGTCTTCGCTCCGCTGCGGGACGAAGCGATCGCCGCCATCGTGCCGGACGGACCTCCGCCGGCGACGATGACATCGTACTGCTTTGGGGTCGTCTCGCTCTTTCTTTCTACAGTCATAGTCGTTAGCTCCTGCCTGAAGTCATTACTTTTTGCTTGCTTTATGTCAGTCGTTCACGCCTTTCTTCCTTTCATCTCCGCCGATAGACTGGATGAGGCTGACGTTCTCAACATCATTTCCCGTACTCATCCCTTAACGTCCAAGCTCGTCCAACCCGCGCCGAAACGTTCCTGTCGCTTCATAAATTGACTGAGCGTCGGTACCGGTCACCATTGCCCCGATCATAATGCCGCTCATGCCCGAAAGTCTCAGTGCTTCAAGCTCGTCTACCCTAATGCTTCGCTGGCTGGGCACGATAACGGGCTTGCCGGATTGCTCTGCAAGCCATCGGTATTGCAGTAAATCTTTGACGGACATCAGGCTGCCGTATTCGTGAGCCGGAACGATTGATGCCTCCAGCATTTCGATCGGCAATGAACGAAAGGCCGACACGGCGCCTGCCTCGTAATCACCGCTAACGGCAATCATCTTGCTGATCCTGTCGCAGTTAAGAAGCCAGCCCGGAGCATGATGTGCATACAAGGAAATAAAGTCCGCCCCTGCCTCTGTAAGACGATTCACTTCTTCCCGCGTTACGTTCTGGACGGAATCCCCGACTACAGCACCGATCGGTCCGGAGAAGGACCGGCACATATCGGACAGCAGCTCGCCATACTCCGCTATCGAACCGAAACGCGTACCACTCGCACGATGCTCAACGTTGAAATGAATTTTGATGGCGTCCGCACCGCCTTCGACGGCTGCACGAAATAGCTCCATCGAATTTCCAGGGAGACTGATGATTAGCGCCGGTTGCTGCTTAAGCAGCCGAACAAGCTTGCTCATAGTGACCTCCTTTAATGTTGGGAGCGCTCCCAAATTTGGCAAATACATAATATCAACTCCGTTCGCTACTGTCAATCTATCTATTCGTCCTGTTAGCGGAACGATGGCATCATGAGCAAGTTGCAATAAAATCTATATAAATTTGGCATTCATCGAAACACTGCAAGATGTCTTGCGGATCGTCGTTATTTTCATACATACAACAAAGAATTAGCACCAAATCGATGAATGCTCCAATTGCAATTATTCGAGGACTTTCGTTAAATGCATCACTGAACTTTTTAGTCATGGCTGCGAGAGAACGAGATTTTTCATTGTCTGGGACCTTCCATACCTGGTTAACGATGAATCGAGCGCTCTCCATACAAGGCGTACCAATGACACCTTTAGGATCAATCGCTTTCCAGTGACCTCTACTGTCTTGCAGTATGTTTTCATGGTGCAAATCACCGTGCAGCAACTTCGGAAATCTTCTCAGTACCTGTATTTCTTGAAAAAGCTTTTCAGCTATCTCCATAAAGTGAACCATTTTCTCGCTCACATTTCTTTTCCGGCGGACACGATTAAAATCATTCTGCAGCCATTGGTAGTATGTAGGAAACTCTAATGTCGTCCCTGGAAATACACTTAAGCGTAACATAAGGTTAGCTGCTATTGTAATTCGATCCTCTTCAGAAGAAATCGTTGTCAAATCATTTCCTTGCATAACACGTTCCAAAAGCAGTGCACCTAGAGACTCATCCGTATCGTAGCAACGGCAAATAGCAGGCTCGTTAAAACGAGACATAGCTTTGATCTCAGAGGTGATATCTATACCAATTTTTAATACAACATCACCAAAGAATCTGCTGGTTCCGAACAGCACGGCGTTGGAGAAATTATCTAGCAACACTAGGTCGCTAAGCTTCCACTTCTCGCCACATTTGCCGATAATGTCTGGTAGCGTACATCTTGGCTGCCAGCAGGTATAAAAATATCAATGATAAATGGGCAAGATTCCGACTTGAAAATGCCCTAAACCCATTTTACTATAATTGGAACAAACTGCCCAATAGCTTAACGAGGCTGCTCGCGGCAGCCTCGTGGTGTTTTATTGAGCTCTTGTACCCGATAGTTGAGACACATTGGTAAGCTAAATTTCAACTTTCAAACTGAATAAGGTTTTTATCAATGATTGGATTTCATTTTATCTATAGTCTCATTAGTAGACCATGAAGCACTAGCAATCATTCGGAAATTCGTTTTTGCGGCGATATCCCCATCCAAGTCTTTCATTTTTGCAGAAGCCGTGGCATCGTGAACCACTGCTACTTCAAATCCTTGTTCGATTAGTTCGCGCATATGAGATTCAACGCACAGGTTACCAGACATACCTGCAAGTATGACACGGGAAATTTTCTGTTTTCGCAGTTGCAAAACTAAGTCGTTAGCTTCGGGTCCGAAAATTTTGTGCGGACTGCAGATGACGGTTTGACCATCTTCAATATAGGGTTTATATTTATCCAGAAAGTCGGCGCCAGAACCTTTAAATCCTTCAAGCGATAATGGACTTTTTCTTTGATACATCTTGAGATCGTGCATCAAATGTTCCATGACTCCCCCAAACATCCATTTTTTTGTCGTAGGGATAATACCAATGAGGGGACACAAACACTTTAAACTTATTTACCTTTGCAGTTTTTAATAATAATTCAATGTTTTCAATCGTATGATTTTCAGCCACGCTGTCTTTAACTAAATTCCATGCTACACCATTCGGACTTAAAAAGTCATTTTGCGGATCTGTGATCACTAAAGCGGTATTGTTTTGATCCACCTTCATCCCCTGCGCTGAAACTGGTGCGATTTGTGCTGCTTCAACACTTTGATGAAAACCATTGTACAATTGAGTTGCCATTTGATTCTCAGGGTAGATGTGGTAAGACGCTCCTACATATGGTATGGATGATATTTGAGGGGGAAGCGGGTAATAGGTTAATGTTCTGCCTGAAAGGTGTTGATTTCCATACCCCCATAATTCAAAAGGAATTCCAAAACCTCGGTCCCAATAACCGCCGAAGCTACCGTGAAAGCACATTTGTATTATCCTCCATTTATGTTGATATAGACACTTACCATGTAGTGTATGGGCATCTGTCATAAACAGTTCGTAGATGATGTCAAAATTGGCGGGTTAGATTCATGCATGCTTGTCCTTCATGAGTATGGTGAGCGGGTCTAGGCCTCTACCATCTCAATCATGGTCATTGGGGAATGTGGGAGAACAGTTTTTACTACGGGGTCACTTCCCCCTAAAAGCCGCACGTACTCCCTGCTATCGCCATCATAGTACAGCCATAAAAATAGGCCAGCCAGTAATCTCTGGCTGACCTATTAATACGAAAAGCCGCCAACAAACGACGACTTCTTATACGTATAGTTATTTAAAATATAGTATCCGGCACATAGTAAATTTTCTGTGTGTTCTTCTTGTTCTTGGGATCCGTCACAATGGTAAAATAGACTTTCCCGTTCTTGGTCTGAACTCCCTCGATTTCATGCTTTCCCACATTCGTAATTTTCACCAGGCTCTTGTACGCGCCCGAGCTGGTCATCATGGCGATCTGAGGGGTTTGTCCTTCGGCGCCCCCTGAAGTGTAAATTTTAGTACTTCCTAGCATATCTGCACCCTGAAAAGATCCATTCGGTCTAATAATACGGCTGCCGGTTTGTGTGAAGCTCGCTACGCTCGCTTTTACCGCGGCGGCACTGTCCATTCGAACCTGCTTTTTGCTGTCCAAAAGCTTGTTCAAGGCCGCTGTGCTGTATATGGACCAAGTGACGGTCTTTTCCTTTGTCTGTACACGGAAAAACGTGTAATTGCTGTTACCGCCGCCGTCTACCCTATAGGTGGTGCCTAATCTTTTGCCAGTCTTATTAGCATAGTTCATATAGGTGAACCGATCTAGCTTCGTATAATCGACCTTTTGGCCGGCTTGATATTGAAGTCTTGCTACCTGGAGCGACCAGTATTGGTCAGTTGAAGGATCCGCTTTAGAACTGAAGTAGAAATAATTTTTTCCATTGTATGTGTACATATCAAGTGTTTGGCAATGGCCGGTATTGGTGACGGTCATTTGGTCTACGTACTTCGCGTCTTTCCCGCTTATGCGCAATCTGGAAAGATAGCATGTGCCCTTAGACCGCTGTGTAACATAGATATACTTGTCTGCGATATATGCTTTTTGTACGGCCACATTGTGCTTGAGCCCTTTTAGGTTATATGCTAGCTTTGCCGATGCGTTCACGGTTTTGCCAGGTGATGCTGCCGCCGCAGGCAGGACTGGCATGATGAATAAAAGAATGGCGAGAAATACAGATGTAAAAATCTTTAATTTCCTTTCGCTAAGAGCTAAACGCTCCTGAAACATTATAATACCTCCTTTGTACTACATTGACTCATCGGGATGATCTGAAGCGGGAAAATGGCTGATTAGAGCTGAACACAATCCTCCTTTCTCTTTGCGCATAATCAGCGCTTTTTCTTGGTGTATTGGACAAAATGAGTGTTGGAACTATGTATTACCCATTTTCGGAATAAATAAAGCACCAATCCGTAATAAGCCGGGCTCGCTATCCGCTCATCTTTAATAAAAGCTTTAAAGAGCGCCTTCTTGATGGTGATGGGTATCCACCCGTCGATAGACCCATCATTCCGAGGCGCTCCTTTTCTTTCAAAGGCGATTTTTTAGCTTAGCGACGCCACCCTCCTCATTTTACCTCAACTTCCAGTTCAGGTGAATTCGGCTAATGGCAAAGGTATTTGAAAACATGCTACGTCCACTATTCGGTTCGGTATAACTGACCGCATGCCGCATTTATGTCCGATCCGAATTGAGTCCGGACCGTAACGTTCACACCATTTATCTTCAACGTTCGAACGAACGTTTTGATCCTTTCGGGGTCAGTTGGCAAGTAGCTTTGAGGCGTCACTTCTGTCGGATTGTAGGGAATTAGGTTCACGTGGTAGAGATGTTCCCAAGCTCCCCTTCCCTTCAACAGAGCGGCAACCGCTTTCGCATGCTCCGTCGAGTCGTTGAACCCTCGAAGAAGAATATACGCGATATACACCTTTCTACCCGTATGCCGAATATGGCGATCCAATGCATTCATCACGTCGCGTAGCGGAAACCGCTTATTGATCGGCATCAGTTCGCTCCGTTGATCGTCGAACGGCGAATGCAGCGAGAAGGTTAGATTGACCTGCGGAAACTCCTGCGTCAACCTATCGATTCCGGGCAACAGGCCGATAGTGGAAATCGAAATTCTTCGATGTCCTAAACCGAAGTGATGCGGATTGGTCAAAATCGCCAGCGCATCGAAAAGGTGCGGGTTGGCGAGCGCCTCCCCCATGCCCATGAAGGACACGCTGTCCAAGGCGTGGCCGTTCAAGTGAAAGTGAAGCAATTGGTCGGTAATTTCGTCGGCGGTCAGATTTCGTTTCAGGCCGATGGTGCCAGTGGCGCAAAAGCTGCACCCGAACCCGCAGCCGCACTGAGTGGAAATACAATACGATTTCCACCCCCGTTCATAGGTAAGTCGTACGGCCTCTACGCGTTCGCCACCCCCAATGGCAAACAGCACCTTGCTGACCTGCTGCGATGTGAGTTCCTTTACCGGAATGACGCTGGAAACGTGCGGACCAAGCGTCCTGGCCAACTCTTCTCGCAAAAATTTAGGCAGTATTGTGATCCGTTCATATTCAGCAATTCTTTGTTTGAAAATAGCGTCCATAATTTGCCCATACCGGTACGCGGGCTGCTTGAAGTCGGACAAGATCTGCCCAATCGTTTCATATTTCGAGGTTGGTTTCATGTGTTCTCCTTACCGCCGGAGAAAAAGTAATAAAGCAACCTCCGTTGCTTTATTGCGTCATTATCCAACTACGCAGGAAAAAACACGATGCGCTTGCGGACGTAATCGCTACGTGCATCTGTCGATAGATTGGTAAACCTCCGGCAATAGATTTATTTTTTTGTGAACCGGGTCAACCGGAAGAAACCGGTTCACATAATCATCTACAACCTCAATGATCATCGCTTTCATCCTCCTAGAGTAAGTTAAACTTTCAGTTCCACGATTTTTGTTGCGATATGTTTGCAAAACTCGCTGTCGTGCTCCACAAAAAGGATAGTCGGCGAATGCTCCAGCAGCAGCTCTTCGATTTGCATCCTGGATATGACGTCGACAAAATTGAGCGGTTCGTCCCAAACATGCAAATGAGCGCGTTCGCAGAGGCTATTCGCGATCAGAACCTTCTTCTTCTGACCGCCGCTAAAAGAAGCGATGTCCTTTTCGAATTGCAAGCGCGAAAAATCGAGTTTTCTCAAAATCGCTTTGAACAAGCTTTCGTCTATCCCGCTGGATCTGGCGAATTCCGACAAATTGCCCTGCAACTGCGAGGTGTCTTGTGAAACATAGGAAATTTTCATCTGGCTCCCTTTTCGAAACACGCCGGAATAAGGTATCTCCTCGCCGCAAATCAATTTGAGCAAACTGGATTTGCCTGAGCCGTTCGGACCGGAGAGCACGATGCGGTCCCCTTGCTCGACAGTAAAGCTGATGTCATGGCAAACGTTCTTCTCGCCATAATGAATCGAAACGCGGTCAAGCTCGACCAATTGGGGTTTATGATAAGTCATCTGCGAAATTTTCAAGCTTTCCGAGCTATCGACGTTTTTCAGAAGCTGGGATCTATCCTCGATCGCGGATTGCTGTCTTTGCTCGATCGACTTGGATCGCTTCATCATTTTGGCGGCCTTGTGACCGATGTACCCTTTGTCGACCTTGGAGCCGGAGTTACGGGTGCCGTTTTTTGTTTTTTCTACTTCGTGCGACCAGTTGCTCGTTCGCTTGGCCGCTTCGGACAGCCGCTTAATGTCCTTCCTCAGCTTATCGTTCTCGGCCAGTTCGAAATTGTCCTGTCGTTGTTTATTCTCCCACCAGTCTGAAAAATTTCCTTTCTGGATTTCAATATTGGTCCTATTGATCGAAATAATGTGGTCCACACAATTGTCGAGAAACGCCCGGTCGTGTGACACCAAAATAAACCCGCTCTTGTCGTTCAAATAATCACTTACAAGCTTCCGAGCATGCAGATCCAGATGATTTGTCGGCTCGTCGATAAGCAAAAAGCTGTTTTCCTTCAAAAACAGGACCGCCAGCAGCACCTTCGTTTGTTCACCGTTGGACAACGAATCGAACGGCCGGTACAAAACATCTTCTGACAACTTCAGCAGCGAAAACTCGCGCATGAGTTGCCAGTGCTCATAGTCCGGATAGATGTCGGCGATCACATCGAATGTATGGTTCTCCTTGTGTTCGACGTGGAACGGGAAATACTCGAAACTGACGTTAGAGGAAATCGTTCCGCTGTATTCATACCTGCCGAGCAGCAGATTGAGAAACGTAGTCTTTCCCCGGCCGTTCCTCCCCGTAAAGCCCAATTTCCAGTTGGTATCGATTTGTAAACTTACATGCTCAAAAATGTTATCGTAACTGCCGTCATAGGCAAACGTCAGATTAGTTACCTTGACCAATGACATTTCAGGAAACCTCCTTTGTTCTCAAATAAAAAAGAGCCGCAAGAAAGTTGACCTTTCTTGCAGCTCAAAAAATAAGGCAAATCCAACCCGGTGCAGAGTCAGATAAGGATATATTTGAGTGAAAAGAATAAGGTAACTTTCTTGCTAGTATAGAACAAAACACAGCAAACAGAGCTTGTTTTATTCTTTAAACTTCAGCAAGAAATATTACATTATCCTCTTCAACTCCTATCGTAAGCGTTAGCGTAATATTAACATACCCGATATTTCATTGCAATTAACTCTTCGATTAAGACACTTACATCTATGGCGCCGAGGAGGACAACAACATATATCGATAAAAGACAAGAAGTTGTACCGGTTTGCTAATGCGGCAGCCTATGAAAACAGGGAGCAGTGCCGCGGCGGTCTGCTCCCTGTTATGGTTGAACTATCGTTTCCCGTTAGCGCAATGACTCACGCTATTCACTGAGGAATCACCATATCCTTTATGGGCATCTGCACAAGCATATAGTTACTAACCCACATATTGTAAACACAGGGTTTTTTCTTTACGAATAGAGAATGTTTCTTTGTTCAAACTTAGGAAATGCCGAAAACCTTTTAACATGGAATGGCACTCCATTTAAATCCACAAGATTGGCAACTGCGATACTTGGAACAAAGTAAATTAGCCTGTACTAATGTCGAGATATAAAACCCCTTATTGAATTATTTTTAAAAAGCTATGGAGGTCTTGTATGACAAATTTTTATTCTTTTCACGGGACGGTCACTATGATTAGTGATTTTTTTACAGGTCAAATTGATGAAAGAGAAGGCTGTTATCAATTAATATCTGTAGAAAACGGAATGGGAGCAACAGTAAATTTCGTTGTGTCACCAACAACTTACTTTGTAGACCATGTAATGGTGGCAGTAGGAGATCACGTGACTGGATATTATGACGGAAATGCACCTGTTCCTCTTATTTACCCTCCACAATATCAAGCACTTGTCATGGTAAAAGATAGCCCATTACAGAATGTTAAAGTGGATTATTTTAATAGTGAGTTGGAGAGTAGTGACGGACGATTACGATTAATTATTTCTCCATATACGCTAATAGTATCAAGAAATGGGCAACTCTTTTCAAGAAGCCCTGCGAACCGAGATCTGGTTGTTATTTACGGACCTGCCACAAAAAGTATCCCCGCCCAAACCACACCCTATAGAATTATAGTTTTGTGTTAGGGGTATTATAGAACACAAAAGAGTCATCCATTTCGGCGAGTTTTTTTAATTATTTCGCATAACTGCCCGTTAGTTGAGAAAAGGCAGCCGATCTTTCTGACCGGCTACCTTTGTCTTGTTCCTTTCTATCGTTTCCTGTTAGCTCAATAGCAAATGAATTACAACTCGTTATTTCTCCCAAAGCTCGACCAGTCGACCTTCAGGATCTTCAATCCAAATAAACTTTCCAAATTCACTAATCTCTTTTTTCTTTGCAAGAGGTACACCAATATGTTCAAGATGCTTAATAGTCTCGTTTAGATTATGTACTTCGAAATTTAACATCACTTGTTGATCTGTTGGAAAATAACTGTCATTCTCGGTAAAGAAAGAAAAGATAGTCTCATTTCCTAATTGGGGTTTTATCACAGTCCCATTCCAATTTTCTATTTCAATCTTCAGCACTTCACTGTACCATTTTTTTACAACTTCAAGATTCTTAGTTCTCCAAAATATTCCTCCGAAACCTTTTATCATTGTATCTAACTCCTGTCTGTCATCAAATTTTTAGCTATCCTGATAAATGTATTCAAGGTTTAGTCCGAAAACATTAAAAGCTGCCTCGTACAATTAAACACGCCTTTGAAGCTTGACATTGCATTCTGAGGTTGTCGCAGTGACGTACTCCATATAATTCACAGAGCCGTTAAAGTTCAAATATGCTTCATAACGCATGCGGATTGCGGGTAAAGTAATCAAATCCAGAACATTTTCCTTTGGAACCCACCTGCACTCGCTCGTTTCATCAGAAGTAGCTAACTTACCACCCGCAGCTTTGCACACGAAATCAAACATGACCTTCGTAGGAACATCAGTCACACCGTCATACCACTTATGGATCGCTGTATTGGAAACAACGCTAATTAAATGGCTAACAGTGGCGTCTATTCCACTTTCCTCTTTGATTTCACGAATCACGCCATCCAACAGGTTTTCTCCAACTTCAGTTATCCCACCAGGATACACCCAACCATCGTCATGGGCTTTTACTAATAGGATATTTCCATTTCCATCTTCTACAATTCCGCCTGCCGATACAATATGTGTCGGAAACGCCATTTCATAACCTCCAAATACGGCGAAGCTGTATATTTATACCATCTGATTCCTGTACTTTCCTGTTTTCGTGAATTTATGTAAGGGAGCTTAATCTACCATTTTTTCGCGCAGTAACAATAGGCTGGTAATAACCTGATTCTGATGGCATAATCCATTCGATATCCGAGAACCCAACCGTACGCAAAATATGACTAAATTCATCTCGTAATAAAGCTCGGTACCTTGTTTTGTTATGCTTCGTTATCCATTGACCATTAATTTCTTGTATTAAAAAATGGTTGGTCTGATAGGTTTTCGCGTCATCTGCCCAATCCCAAACCTGAAAAACAATACGTTTACCCTTATCGAAAATGCGTGGCTCTGTAGCTCTAGGTTTTTCTTTTACCAGCTCATCGTAATCCCTCATTGTAATGAGAAGAACTCCGTCATCTTTAACTTTAGAATACATATTGATTACAGCGAGATATAAATCTTCATCCGTCAGAAGATGCGGAACTGCATTATCTGCGGAAAGAACGACATCAAAAACTCCGGAAACTTCTTTTTCTAACGAACGAAAATCAGCTACACCAAAGCTTATTTCAACTCCGAAAGATACTGCCTCTTTTGTTGCTCTTTCTATTGATACTGGACTCAAATCAGTAGCAGTTATTTTAAATCCATGATTAGCCAATCCTATTGCTTGTGTGCCGATACCGCAGGAACAGTCTAAAAGTGAGGCATCCACTTTGTCCGGACTCGCGAGTTTTGAATGAATGATTTTGCTTAAAACCTCACCCTGCCAAGAAATAGCATGATTCCAATCAACGAAAATAAGATGGTAAGTTTCAGCTAGGTCATCATAAAAATCTAAAACAGATTCCTCCACTATACTCATCACCTATTTGGTATTAGTAGTCTTCAATAGTAATTTCGACAGTTCCGAATTAACCCCTTCTTTCTACCACAAAAATGCCCTGCTATTCTTACCCTGCCGTTCCATGCTGGTTTTGCAAAAGGTTGCTGAATATCTTTTTCATCAGACGGCGTATAAAATTTGATTAGCTCTATCCATGCCTGACCGTCTGGCAATCCTACACATGCTGCTTTAACGTCATTAAGCCCAAATACCTGATCCATCCACTCTCCTTCCGATTCCCATTCCCCTTGCACCTCAAGGTTAAACATCGAGAAAAAACTCTTTACAGAGAGATCATTTACGATTACACCCACATGATCTATTCTATCTTCAAATCTCATTCCTCCTACGTTCCTAGGGGGTCCGCGATTCCCGTTACGACGATCGACGAAGTCAGATAGCCGCCGAGGGAGCTTAATAAAACAGCCGCGTCACGTCCAGGTTCTGCCCCAAAAAGGCCGATGAAATTCACCGGCCTTTTTTTAAACGAACGATGAACCGCGCGGCTCGGTGTCAGTCTTCGATTGCCTGATAGACCGTGGTCCAGAAGTCGTGGATAAGCCGCGCTGAATCCGGGCTTGACATCCCGACCTGGGTGAGCAGGATTCCGGTGAGCTGGTTGTCCGGGTCGGCGTAGGTCGAGGTGCCGCTTCCGCCGTCCCAGCCGAACTGGCCGATGGACGCGTAGTCACCACGGTAGGTGCGCACCGCCATCCCGAAGCCCCAGCCGCCGTGCTGCCCTTGGCCGTGCGACACATGGACGTTGTTGCTGGCCATGGCGTTTCGGGCGGTTTGTTGCTCGGGCGTGAGGCGGTTGGTGGTCATCAGATGGACGGCGGGCCGGGACAGGATCCGTTCGGTCCCGTGCATCCCATGATTCAGCAGCATCCGGAAGTAGGCGTGGTAGTCGTCGACGGTGGAGGAAAGTCCACCTCCGCCGCCCTGGAACGCCGGAGGCTGGCTGTGGCGTCCCTCCTTGGCCTCGTCCCACACGATGAACTCTCCGGTCTGCGGGTTGGGGGCGTAGAGGGGCGGCAGCCGGTCGATCTTGTCGGCGGACACGTGGAAACCGGTGTCCTTCATGCCCAGGGGGTCGAAGATGCGTTCACACAGGAACGTCTCAAACGATTGGCCCGTGACCCTGGCGACGAGCACGCCGAGTAGATCGTTGCTGATGTGGTACTGCCAGCGCTCTCCGGGCTGGTGCATCAGCGGAAGCGCACCAAGGCGGCGCATCCACTCATCCGGCTCGGGCATCGGCTCCGGTAGATTGGGCGTGAGCCCCTGCTCTAAGATCGCGCCCATGATCGGAGTGCCCAGCGACGTCATATCCATGCCGAGCCCGAACGTGGAGGTCAACAGGTCCCGTACGGTGATCGGCCGCCGCGCCGGCATGGTTTCGTCCAGCGGGCCGTCGGCCCGTTTCAGCACCTGCCGGTCGGCGAGTTCTGGCAGCCACGGCTCTACCGGGTCGTCCAGCCGCAGCCTGCACTCGTCGAGCAGGATCATCACCGGCGCGACAGCGACCGGCTTAGAAGTGGACGCCATCCGGAAGATCGTGTCCCGGCGCATCGGCGCGCCACCGTCATGGCGCATCGTGCCAAGCGCTTCGACGTGCGTCTCACCGTACCGGCTGACCAGAGCGACGAGCCCAGGAATCTTCCCGGACTCGACATGCCGTGCCAGCACGTCGCGCATTCTGCGCAGCCCTGTTTCGGAGAAGCCTCTATTGCTTTGTGCCATCATCTTTTGCATTTGGTTTCCCTCTCTTTACTTTTAGCCCTATTGTTTTAAACTATAAATTCTCTTATGTTATTCATCCTTGAAAGTCCTTTGTCAAAAAGGTGTATTCGATGCATCAAAGAGACTGAATATTGGCAATCAAAATCTGACTCACCTCCTGTTCTGGGTAAACAGAATCGAGATATGTCCTGCTGCTTCTCCTTATCGAACCGTAATCTTGGACAAATCGGCCTCCATGCCTTTAAGCGCGGCATAGGTCAGCTTATCCATGACCGCGCCGTCAAAGCAGACGGTTTTGATGGCGCGGTAGTACTTCTTGGACAACAAAGACCCTTGGAAAGACGCATTCTTGAGTGTCGCGCCCTTGAACGAAACTTCGTTCAAAGCCGCTTTGTCGAACTTGACGCCGATGAAGGTTTGGCCGTCAAGACGCAGCCCTGCCAGATCGGAAGATGTGAAGTCAACACCGTCAAACATACAGTTTTCAAAGATTGTTTTTCTGAGGTCGGTCATGGTCAGCTTGACATCGGTCAGCTTTGCACCTATGAATTTTGCTCCGTCTAGACCCGACTTGCTGAAGTTGGTGCGCACAAGGATGGATTTATTGAAGCTCGTTTTGCTCAATGTCTCCGATGCTTTCAATGGTCCTCTCGAAAGCGGTTTCATCATCCTTGCCCTCGGCTTTGAGTTCACGGAACCGCTCCTGTAAATCAGAAAGCAGGTCGACCTTTAATTCGGTGACGCTCTATACCCCATCGTACGGTGCGAAAACGATGTTCAAATAGTTGTTCAATTTCTCATTCATAACAACAAACCTCCCTATAATAAGTTTTCGAGCACGCATTTTGCATACTCCCAGTTGCTTTTGTTCCGGGCGTAAGTCATCTTGCCTTTCTCGGTAATCCTAAAATATTTGCGCCGTCCGCCCTGTGATTCATCGCCCCGGCTGAAGAAATCGAAGAGTATGATTTAATCCAGTCGATTCCCGGTATTGGCCATAAAATTGCTGCAACAATTTTATCGGAAGTTTGAGAAATCGACCGATTTGGCCCGCACGCCTTCTAACGGCTCAACCTATTGAATCCCTAGCTCTTTTCATTCATCAACCTCGTCTAAGAGGTAGAGGGATGAAATCCTGCGAATACACGAGCTTGCGTGAGAAAATCAAATCATATCGAGGGAGCTTAATCAATACCGAATTCGAATGGATGCGAGTTGCCTCCGTTGTATTTGAGATTTATTGAGTAGAATCAATCTGGGTCCTCCTTCCTCCAAATACTTTTTATTGGTCACGCCTACTGAATTTAAGCAGGACCGTCGGTCCCCGGTATTAATCCCAAGATGATCAGTATGAATGCAACGGCCATCAAGATCCAGCTAGGATGAAGACGGCGCATTACCCAAAGAGATATTGCAGTACCATAAAGAAAAGAACTGCCAGCAAGTAGGCCCGTCGCGAGCTTTGCATTCTGTTCGAACCAGATGGCAGCGACGATCAAGGCGAGCCCGCTGAGTAACCAGTTGAACGAGGTGAAATGTAAAAGCAACTTCAAAAGCCTTTGCATCGGTGTAGATATCCGTCCATCCGCCACAAAAACCGCATCGATCTGCCTGATTATCAGCCGTTGCATCAGCATTCCGTGAACCACTGCCGTGCCACCGCCGATAGCCCCGGCCGCCGTCAATGCAATACTATGCCAATCCATATCCATATACCTCCAGTAAATATGTCTCCATCACATATCAACACATTTTCAACACCGGATACTTTTTATTGATGCCATTCCTGTCAGAGACTCTTGTTGTTCGCGGTGCGTTGAAGTGCGTGCCGCCGGATGGGCGCAAGAATCAGCCAGCGAATAATACCACTGAACGGTCGGATGAACAGACAGTATCGGCCCATAGCAAGACTATCCGTTAGCTCAATGAGGGAACCACTTGTACAAGCCCGCCGGCAGACATTTATATGTATGTTGCAGAACATCCTAGGGGTAGGCATGGCGGTCATAGCGGATTCTCAGGATTCGCCGTGCAGGGCTCGCCTGCGATCATGCAGCACCAGCAGGATGATCATCCCC
Organism: Paenibacillus spongiae; assembly: GCF_024734895.1. Lineage (NCBI taxonomy): Bacteria > Bacillati > Bacillota > Bacilli > Caryophanales > Paenibacillaceae > Paenibacillus > Paenibacillus spongiae. Next base: position 3,800,253 of record NZ_CP091430.1, on the reverse strand, counting down.
ATCATCACGCCCAAGACGATGCCGGCCTCCATGGTTAGTACCCGTGCCAGCGGGTACTCCGGGCTGAACTGCGAATCGGAGCGAATGGCGGAAAAGAGGTTGTAGGAGAACAGCATTCCTGATGAGATCCATGCTGCTGCCATGGGGGCAGGAACCTCCGCGACCCTCGGCGGAAGGTCAGCACCATCAGGCTCCACGCCCCCGCGAAGGCCCACGCGCCGGTACTCAACGTCAGCAGGTGTCACCATATATCGCGGTCATCCAGCATATCCGGGTCGATGCCGAGGGTGCCGCCCAACGCCCAGAACACCTTGATGATGCCGAGCAGGATGCAGCCGACTGCGGCGAGCCTGGCAAGGGTGATTTGCAACTGTCGGGTATGTCCCGGCAACTCCGCGTAGTCGGTCGGACCGCCCAGTGCCTCGGGCCACCGCGCCTTGGCGTACCCCGCCAAGGCGAGCGGCAGGTAAATGCCGACCCCGACAAGTGAGATCATGATTAAAAATCTGCTCGTAGACCTAGAAGTCGGCTGTGCCTGCCTCTTTATCCCGGGTCATGGCGGCCGGGCCGAGTACCGGTACCAGCAACAGCATGGGGACGAGCACTCCGGTGCCCAACCATACGGGCAAAGCCACCAGCCAGGCAGGCAGCCGCTCACCCCACGGCCTACCGAACGCCATCGCCAGCAGGATACCGACCGCATCGGGTCCGTCCAAGCCTGAAATACTATCTCGTGGGGCGCATCCTTCGGCCTGCCAATTGCTTATGCAAATCGCACACCCATAATCCCAGAGACCAAACCGACAATAATGCCGATCATGCAAGCCGCCAGCCAGAATTTTCTGCTGCGGGCGTTTTTCAAGAAACAGTACCCTAATAGGCCAAATAATATCCCCTCGATTAAAAACCAAGGTTCAAAGAGCACTAGATCCCACAACACAAAGGCATCTTCATGGATGTCAATTGATCCCGATTCCAACCCGACTACCCCACTGATTTGAAGTATTCTATAAACAATTCCATAAATGCCGTGCGAAGCAGCTAACGAACATCCTGCCCAGGCTATAAATAGCCACAGATAACTAGAAAATCTGCCCTTACTCCAATAAATAAATGCAAGACCAATGATTCCGGCAACGGTTAGAAATACAGATGCAATCCCATTAATCAAATCAAAATGGATATGTTGTACGATATCAGGTTTTAGTAGACTCTCCCCTATCGTGCCGCCTAAAGCCCAGTAAAGGTGTGGTAACATATAAACGATGGACCAAATAAAAACTGCGTAACCCGACCAAACCAACGATTTTGTTTGCGTATGTTGCGTATGCGTATGCATATCTATCACGCTTCCCTAGTCATGCCGTCTATCAATCCGCGCCGTGCACGCCACGCGGTGAAACCAAACAAGACTGCTCCAATCAGAGACCATGGACCTGGCCCTAATATATAAAGGAAAATCATGAAGTCCTTGCGTTGCACCGCGAGAATCAAATGCCAGACATCGTGTAAACTCATAAATGTAAAAGCGATCCATGTGAGAGAAAGCGCTGCCCGGAACCATTTTCTTCCGCCCCAGAAGCGGACAAGAGTCATTGCCGCCGCCGCAAATATGAAACAGATGAGGCTGGGAAGTACACCCCATGCTAAAAACAGTCCTATCTTCTGTTCCGCAGCAGGTGCGTTAACGAAACCGATGAGGTTTGCGATAAAGTGGATAACGCCAAGCCCGAACGCTGCGGCAAACGCGCCGTATCCCATCCATTTCTCACCTGTTGTTTGCATCCTTTCATTTCGTTCTTTCATATCACATCACTCCTATTTCTCTGCAACTTATACATCTCCTCGCTTGCGCTGAACGACGCCTTGTTCCCAAGCGAAGACCGCCGCCTGGGTCCGATCCGCCAGCTGCAATTTGCCAAGGATATTGCTGACATGGCCTTTCACTGTTTGCTCGCTGATGACCAACGATTGCGCGATTGCTGCATTGGCGTTTCCTTGGGCGATAAGGCGCAATACTTCAAGCTCACGATCGGTTAAATTATTGAAAACGTTCGGAATATCCTTTCGTTCCTCGCGAAGCTCCTGCACTACCCGAGCGGCCACGCGCGGATGGAGAAACGCTTCGCCGCCACGCGCTTTTCGGATAATGTCAGCAAGATCGCCCGACTGGACATTCTTTAATACGTAAGAAAGAGCTCCCGCACGCAAAGCGGGAAAAATATAGTCGTCCTCCTGAAAAGAGGTCAACACAACAATCTGGGAATGGGGGCTGAGTTTCTTTATTCGGCGGATCGCTTCAATCCCGCCAATTCCCGGCATCGACAAATCCATCAGGACGACATCGGGCACCAGATTGGCTACAAGATGTTCAGCTTCCTCTCCGGAAGCCGCTTCCCCCACGATGCGCAAATCGGATTGCGTTTCGAGAAATGAACGAACTCCCTGGCGCACCAGGCTATGATCATCAACCAGCACAATGTGAATGTTATCCTCCATCGGTATTCTCGTTCCCTTCACTTATAGACTCGTACTTAGGCTCCATCATGCTTCATTGTCCTGCTGCCTGGTCCGGCACCGTTGCAGTGACGATAAACCCTTGCTCCGGCTCGCTCTGGTAGCTAACCTGTCCTCCGAATGGAAGGAGCCGTTCAGGCATGGAAAGGAGACCGACCCCTTTTCCTATTTTGCTTGAGACATGACACCCTCGACCATTATCGGATATTTCCAGTGTCGTCCTATCCGGTTCAAACATGAGTTGAATACGAACGGCACGCGCCTCGCTGTGGCGGGCAACATTCGACAACGCTTCTTGTGTCAGACGGTATAAGGCTTCTTCCAGCTGCAACGGGATCGGGTTCATCCCTTGGACTTGAAAAACAGCATCGATCCCAGTTCGCTCTGCCCATTGCTCGATTTGCTCGCGCAGCGCTTGCGGAAACCTTTTGCCTTCCAGCGTGGCGGGACGCATCTCATGGATCAGATTCGTGAGATCGTCCTGCACCTGCCCCAGCAAGTCCTCTGCTTGTTCCAGCCTGGGGAGCGCACCTTCTTTCCCCTGCAGGAGAAGTGCTTTCGCTCCACTAATTTGCATGAATAGCGCGAACAACTGCTGCTTGATGCTGTCGTGCAAATCACGCGCCATTCTCCCCCTCTCGTCCATAGCCGCTTGCTCTTGGCGCACCTGCACATGGTGCCGGAGCTGTTCAGCCATATGATTCAAGCGGCGTGATAGCCGTCCGATTTCGTCTCCGCCCGGATCATCAACCAAGACGGAGAAATCGCCGCGACTCCAATTGTCAGCGGCATCCGCCAATGTTCCGAATCTCCGGATGAGTGGCCGTGAAGTGACCGCACCAAACACAGCGCCTGCCGTTCCAACACATAGAACTATGATTACTGAGGCTGGAAGCAAGACAGTCACGCCGATTCCAAGCCATAACGAGGGATGAATCTTGAAGTTTTCCGCTTGCATAACGAGAATTCCATCTGCCTGCTTCTCCGTTGCCCCAAGCGGTATGAATACGAGAACTCCTGTTGATGCGCTCTCATGTGTTATCAACTTGACTTCACCCTGGCTGTCGAGATACATTTGCAAATGATCCGCTGCCTGATTTGTGAGCTGTGCCGACAGCAAAGTTCCATGTGACGGAGGGCGGACGCCGGCCCCTGTCGAAGCGATAACTTGCCCTTGCCGGTCAACGACAGCAAGTATGCCCGTGTAAGAAAACACTTTGTCCACGACTCGCTGTTTCTGCTCGAGCCAAAGAGTCAAGCCTGCACGATCGGGTCCTTGATCGCCTGCCAGCAAAGAACCGGCCACATTCGCATTGCTTTTCAAGGCACTCGTTAGTAAAAATGAGTGCGACATATGCATTCCCCACCCGAGCGCCAAGAGGAGCAGAAGCTCTACAAGGAGCCAGGCCAAAATGCTGATCAGCATATAGGATCGCGTCAGTCGCCAATGCAGCGGTCGAAATGACTTGAAAAAACGTTTCCGCACAATATTCTCTTTTCTAGTTGACATTTTACATTAATGCCCAGGAGAACGCCGCGTACCCACTCCCCATCCACCACGGAGTAACGGTACATTTTGCTAAAGCCCAGGATGTTTGATCCACCATGATTTCTCCTTTCGTCAATGCAATCTTTCATGCCACTATGAATTCCGTTATGGCATGGTACGAAGTGATCACTTCTACAAAAAAGTATATACTATAATAAACGATATGGGTTGCCTCTATAGGAGTGTTTCAGACGATACTTCGGATGCATAACGGACTACCACTTAGCCGCGGCAGTCCGTTCTTGTTCATATTAGCGGAATACTCCAATCTAACTCCGGATCGTCTCGCCCCTCAGTTTCATGCGATTTGATATGTTACAATGATTATGCACATGGGTTTGTATCGCAGAGGCTTATCTAAACGAGTGGGTGAAAATCCTTCGAAATATAACGATCCGCACATGTTTATATGCAATCAATGTATTCATATGGGACATAACAAAAATAGCAGGCCAAGACTTTGTTCCTGTTTTGGCCTGCTATTTTTGTTATTTCACTATCGTTTCCCGCTCAGACAAATTTTTTACTTCGTGCCAACCAAGGGGGATCGAACCCCTGACCTCTTGAATGCCAGTCCGCGGTTTACTCGGACTTGATTCGGACTTTGTTCTAGTTAATACACTTACTCGATTTGCGAAGAAAATTTATTATTGATCCATTACTCCTGTTGTCTCTTGGGATGCGATTTGTTTTTGAGCTTTGACAACCTCGTTACGCTCATGGTTGAATTCGTTGTTTTCGCTGAATTTACTAATATCCTCCTGTACCTGTTCTTGTTGAGATAAGGTTTCTTGCTCCTTCATGAATATCCTCCCTCTCTTTAAGCAAACAGTTAAGGTTAGTATGTCCAATAAAGGGGAATCGATGTCTTCTTTAGAGTTAGCTTAGGAGAAGTTTTGTTTGGCTGAAAGTAAAGCCGATATGTAGGCTTCAGCTATCGTTCCCGTTAACATTCCTGTAGGTGTTAGTAGATTCAATTTGCAGAAAAACGAACGCCCCGCTAGGATGAGTATGTACTGGGTTGGAGCCCTCAGAACTCACCTTAGGAGGCGTTATTATGAAGTCTAGACTAATTAAAGCTCAAAATCAACGTGAGAACGTGTTTCCACTTCTACTCTTGTCATTGACATCGAAACTGCTAAGGAGAAACATGCTGCTCAAGCGATTAACTTTCGAGGTATTGTCCTCACCAATCGTCCCATTATGTTTTCGAACGACCATGCGGGCTTTGAGCATTTAATAAACAGTATTCGTAAATTACAGAACATGCACAACTTGAATGACGTCGTTGTGGGAATGGAGAGTACCGGTCACTACTGGTTCAATCTCGCTCATTGGTTGATGAAACAAGGTGTTTCTGTTGTCCTTGTTAATCCAATGACGACCAAACGCAATAAGGAAAAGAGAGACAACTCCCCATCAAAAATGACCCAAAGGACGCTTTGGTCATTGCCGATGCAGTGAGCCGTGGGTTCTACACGCCCTTCTCTCCAAAGGAAGAAGCCTTCCGCCGCTTACGGTTTATTGTCACAAACAGAGAACATTGGGTTTGGGTTGTTAAATCCTGACGGATTAAGAACAGAATCCACCGCTGGCTGGATATCCGTTTTCCATCATACAGGCAAGCGTTCTGTGATGAAGTTGATTGGGAAATTCGCACGAATGCTTGTAGCCATGGCGCGAGAAGGACAAACTTTCTCCGCGGATAAGGTTCAACCACCACTAGCAGCTTAACAACTACTTTCGCAACCCAGACACGTAGATTAGCTCGTTCGCAGGATTTCACAAAGAAAGCACGGAGTACCGAGATTTTTACGCATTAGGGCATAGACCCGTTCCGTTAACGTTGATCGGACTCCACTCCTTGGATAGATAGGACGAAGGAATGTAAGGGCTTAGACCCGTTGAGATTTGGAAGAGTGAATCCCAAGGACCTTGTGGAGAGAGACGTGCAGCAAATCTTTCTGAGGAAGATGTTGTAGATAGACCAATACCTTCTATTCCCGCATGCCCTCAAACGGAACTTCCTAGCCCATGTTTTGTAATCATTTAAACTTCTATTTTAATCTGTATGTGAAATACTGCGAATTCACGAGTATTCGTGAGAATAACCTTATTCTCTGAGGAAGTTTAACGCGGAATATTCAGCTGCCGCGGCCAACTGCTCCTTGTTTCGTTCAACTATCGTTTTCCGTTAACTTAATCATAATGTTATTAAAACAAGGTTTACATTAAGTGTATGGTAATGCATTCCGGTACAAGTGACCTTCAGGAAGGAAAAAAGGGGAGTCTGGATCGTCTTGGAAGGCCCCATGGATTTTATTTTCTCCTTCATTAGCTACGATTACATAGGTCGATTCATCTCCCCTCTTTTTAACCATATCTCCTACCTTTAAGGTAGGAAAATTAGGGTCGGTACTAGCAACGTTTACTAACTCTTCAGTCCAGGTTTTTCCTTTATCTCTACTAACCGTACACAACTCCATTCTCGGCTCGTTTCGATGGTCATTTATATAGGAGAACACTGCGTCCAAAATGATTTGCACATCATTTTTGTCCATTTCGTGGCCGTAACCGACAGGCAATCTCCGCTCCCTTAGAGTAGCTTTTCGTTTTAGTCTACGTACTTTTCATTTCTCATGCAATACTACTCCTGTTTATATCCAGTAGAGTAAGACGTACCTTTTGGGTTTTGTTGCGCTATCCTCCCGATAGCATGATTCCAATCAACGAAAATAAGATGGTAAGTTTCAGCTAGGTCATCATAAAAATCTAAAACAGACTCCTCCACTATACTCACCACCTATTTGGATTTAGTAGTCTTCAAGAGTAATTTCGATTGTTCCGAATTAACCCCTTCTTTCTACCACAAAACTGCCCTTCTATTCTTACCCTGCCGTTCCATGCTGGTCTTGTATAACCCACTCTTCTGAATTTAATTTCTTCACTATTGAGCACGAATGCTTCGTAAGACTAATATTGCCATCCCTTAATCCATCGGATAGAAAATACGAAATGGCAAATTTCCAGCATGTGGCGCAGAACGCCTCGCCCAAGGGCTATGGCAGACTGCGCTCCATCACCATCCGTCTGGTTATCACAAACTGCTCTTGATAGGGTACTTTACTGATATCATGCTGCAGGCCGGTACCATTGCCACAGGGTGGGTCGGTCATGTCAGCGAGATCAAATGGACACTGGATGGATGATTTTAAGTGGATAAACTCGTCGGTCGCCGGTCCTGGTTGCCATAAAGGAGTTTGCATCCGATGTGCCAGCATCCCCCGGTTTCTGGCCGTCTTCGGAGACGTACATCAAAACCGTTACGGGATAAAATATGCCGGTTTTGCTCTCCTGTATAAAATGCGCTTTGAATCAGAGTAGCTTTCATACGGGGATGTGGAGAACTGATAGCTTGATTCGGCAACCAGATTTCTTGGAGTTTCTGTTTCTTGTTTGGCCAGTACAATTGAAGCAAGAATATACAGCATGAAGGCAATGATCGTGAGGATGAATCCTGATTTCTGGACCCGGCTTACGCCGCTTATCACACAGCCGGGCCCAAAAATCCGTTTAATGCTTCACATAAGTTCCTTGGCTAATCACTTACCAACCGTTATACATGTTCTTAATGCCCGGTATTTACGGCGTCGTCGGCAAAACTACGGCTCCATTCGCCTTGCCGTCAATGCCGAGAACCTCGATTTCATCGATGAATACCCAGACGTTGATCGGGAATTCGACTTTGACGTAACGGGCATACACTTTATCTGCGCCCGGAATCCCCGGCACGCCGTCTATTGCACCGTTCCATTTCATGAACTCGGCCGAAGCGCTGCCATGTTGTGTCGGAGTCGGGGAAACGGCTGCCAGCTTCCCCCAGGATTGACCATCCGATGAAACGGAAATGTCGGCGTTCTTAGGGAAATAGATGCCGGGTGCCGCATCCTGAAGGAAATGGGCTTTAATTTGGCCAATCGATTTGTCTTGACCCAAATCAAATGTGATCGTGCGGCTTCGTTCCTCAGGGTAGTCGCTGCCTGCATGTCCCTGCCACTGTTCGTTACGGAAATCCGCACCGCCGAATTGGCCGTTGGTAAGCTCATTTCCGGAATCGGGATGGTTAACGTTGGCAGGCTTGGAAACCGTATAACTCTGACCCAGAACCAGGTTGCTAAGTCCCCAGCCATCCGACCAAGCGTGAATGAGAACTTGTGCGTAGGAATCAAGCACGGATGCTATTCGAGACGATATTAACCCTTGCGCTTGGACGGCTGGGTCGTGAATATGCGCGAGAAAATCCTTCATATACGTTACGGCAACCGATGGATTGTTTTCGTCCAGGAGCTGTTTGATGATCTGCAAGCGATACGACAAGTCATTGCCAAAAGCCGGATCGATCTCGTTCAACGCGATATAACGATTGACAAGCTCCGCCATCGTCTCCGGAGATACGTTCGTATCATTCTTTTGATACTGTTTGGTTACGAATTGATACATCCAATCGTACAGAATTCGATTATTCGGGTCATTGCTTCTTGCGCTGTCGAGGAGCGCGACATTGCCTTGATAATAGGCTTTGTAGGCATCGTTCATATAACCGTAATCGACGCCGCCGTTCAAATAGTCGATGTAGCGGTCCCTGAACGCCGGAAACGAATTCATCCGTTCATCTAATTCCATCTCCACGCCGATGCCGTATTGCTTGGAAAGACCGGCCGAATCTTGAATCCGGGACGGATCCCCCGGCTCATCGAAGAAGTAGTTCGGCTGCTGCGCTACCGCGTCGAAGCCAAGCTTCTCACCAGCGAATATGCCTTTGCCGTAGAAATTAGGGATCCAGAAAAACTTCTGTTTTTCCTGATGGACAAGCTGACTCGTATGTTGGATGATCTTCGTATTGTTCTCATCATAGGGGTTGGCGCTTTCACTCATCCAATACATCCCGGTCAACTCGAGGCTGGAATAATTTTGCTCGGACCAGCGCTGTTTCACCTGATGCATATACCAATCGATAGCTTTTTGCTTATCGGCGAAAGCCGCTTCCTTGCCGACCTGATCCGAATTGAAGTTCTCCATCACGCCGTCTCCGTCAACATCGCCGAACTCGCCAACCTCATCGCCCGGGTTCGGAACCATCAGCACGACCTTTGTCTTGTGTTTCGGTTCGCCTAATTTTGCGCCGGCCTCTTTGGTCGCTTCATTGAGCTGCTGCATATCGCCCTGCGGAGCGAACGTTTTGTCCAGATACCATTGCCAATCTTCAAGCTTGGCATTGATGCCAAAATCCCTCTGCCCGTCCTGCGTCCTAATGCCGAGATAAAGAATGCCGTCGTACAACCAGTCGACCGGTTCGCCTTGCGTATTCACGTAGCTGATGTACGGGATGATCTTGTCTTTCGTCCAATCTCCGGCCCCGCTATCGTAATGTCCATTGTACAGCAGCGCAAGATTGCGGATGCCTCCCGTCGCTTTGCCGGGCTGCAGGTACGCCGGCTCCTCCGGCTTCAGCTTGACGGCGTGCTGAGCTTTATCGTCAATGCCCCAAATTTCGATTTCATCGAGAAAGGTCCACACTTGGGTCATGAACGTAACTTTTACATATCGCGTATATACGAACTCTGCATTTTTTTTCTCTTTCGGCAAGCCGTCAGCCGCAATATCCCAGACAAACGTCTGATCTGTCGGTGACCCCGGCAACCAGAGCGGGATCGCGGTGTTTTTGTGCGAAAGCGGCGCCCAATTCACGCCGTCATCCGACACGTACATGGAAACCGTATTCGGATAAAAAATACCGTTGCCCGTGTCCTGTATAAAATGCGTTTTCACGGCGTTAATCGATTTAAAATCCTGCAAGTCAAATACAACTTCACGGGTCATTCCCCGAAGGTGCCCCTGCCAGGCGCTATCCGAGAACTCCATCGATGCGTACACGCCATCGGTCAATTCATTTCCGGAGTCAGGGTAGCCCTCATAAGGAGCGGCGGAGAACTGGTAGCTTAGACCTGCAGCCAGGTTTCTCGGATCAGGCGTTTCTTGCTTGGCATATGCGCTTGGAGCGAGTGAAAATAACATGAAAGCGGCTAGCATGAGGGTGAAACCTCTTTTTTTGGCAGAAACCATTACAAAACCTCCTTAAATCTATAATGACATTAAATTAGCAGACGATGCCGGAGCTCCAATCGCCTTTTCCCCCTGCATAATTACAGTTATATAGCAAGACGAGATTGCGAATGCCGCCGGTCGCCTCTACTACCTGCAGGAATCCTGTCGGTTCAGGCGGAACGATTTACGCGCCGGCCAGCTTGCCATCAGCGCCCATAATCTCGATCTCGCCGATCAGCTTCAGTCGCTGTAAAACCCGGAGCGCTACCATCGCATTCTCGTCATCGCCGGCGAACGACAGATTGCCGGCGATCACCTTCGTTCTGTCTCCGTCATTCGAAGCGATTAATGCCGGCACGAAGTTCATCGAGGTAAGTACCAGCCCGTACTGGTCAATTTTTCAGTCCCCGTTCGTATCCTTGGTCGCCTTCTTCGCAATATCCAGAAACGTATCCCAATTCCATTCCCCTTTCTCATGCAATTCCTGCGGATCCGGCAGGCCCTCCTTTTTCATTGTTATCATTGTTCTCTTGACGGGGTGCACAGGGGGCGGAGGCGATCCCGCCAATAAGCCGAAGCCTTCACCGGCCGAGACAGATTGGGGGGATGAGCAGCAAAAGAGCGGGGAAGGACAGCAGGCACCGGAGGCGGAGAAAACGATCGATATGTAAGGAAAGCCGGTGCGCATCCTGTCGTGGGGACATGCCAGCGGCGAGAAGCGAATCGCTCTCGTGTAAGAATTGGAGGAGAAGTACAATACAAAGTTTCAACTCGATCAGATTCCCTGGGGTGATATTCAGGATAAGTCACAGCGTCCACGTAGCCGGCGAGCCGATCGCAGACGTCTTCATGCTGGAGTACAACTAAAATCCATTGCTTCTTTCTAACTCATTTCTGCAATACCTCCTCTTTGCTTATCCTTCCGCATTTGCCAGGTAACCCGGCGTATCCCGGGTTTCGCGGAAGCGATTACATTTTCTCCTCACCGATTATAGCACCCTGCCCGTTTCTATACTTTCACTATCGTTCAAACTTGTTGGGTAATTGTACGACCGGAGAATTAAACTAAATTAAGTACAAAGCTGATTCTGATGGCATAAAACACTCGATGTCCGAGAACCCAACATCGTCATTGGGGATAGTAGGAGAACAGTTTTTGCTACGGGGTCAATCCCCCTAAAAGCCGCACGTTCTCCCGGATATCCCATCAGCAGCCATTTCGCTCACTGAAACCCTTTATCTTGACTGACAACGATATGATGACGACCATAAGTGAATAAGATCATCGACGCACCCATGACAGCGCAAATCATATACATGGATGAATAAGAGAAAAGATCCGCGACTGGGCCCATAATGATACCGCCAAGCGAGACGCCTAAATCGGCCGTCGCAATGAATAACCCGATTAACACATTGCGATTCATCTGCGGCAATACGAAAGTCAAATACGTTGTTAGCGTAGGATAGAGAAGTGCCTGAGTGATCCCCATTAGAGCTGCGCCGACATAGAAAAAGATAGGTCCACCCGCTAAAGAAAAGCTTACACATTGTGCCGCTAAGGTTAATATAAGCATAATCGCTATGATAAAAGACATGTGCCATTTGCCGTCTGAAGGAATCTGCTTTCTCAAAGCTAAACGAGTCAAGACTACGGTACCCGCTTGAAGCATGAGATAGATTCCCGCATGGCCGCTCTTGATCTGCGTTGCGTAAAGCGGTATAAACGTCGTAACAGCTCCAAATACGATGGACGCCGCTAACATAAAGACGCTGCATGTAAATAAATGCGGATTCTTGACTAACTGGCTAAAGGACGCAAACATCGTCGCTCTCTGCTCCGTCTCGTTTGGAACAGGCTGAGCCTCTTTGTTTTCCATTTTGGCGCTAAATCCAAACACCCCTGTAAAGATGGCAATTGCGATCATGGCCAACGTAAAATAATTGTTATCCCCCGCTTGCCAAATGCCTAACGCCAATAAGGGACCAACAATACCCGGCATATAAGAACATAAGGAATAGAGTGAAATCCCTTCGGATCGATCGTTGTCCGGCAGTGAATCAATAATGCCTAGCTGTAAGGCCATGGAGAAAAAAGCTGTACACACGCCTTGCATAATGCGCGCAACCAAATAACCCCCTAAGCCAGTAAACGTGTAGAGGAACAAGGCAAATCCATTGATTATCAGAATCGAGCGCAGCACTTTGATCGGCCCATGCTTTTGAATCATATGGCCCGCCCACGGCCGAAAGAACATGGTGGTAAACAAATACGCCCCCATGATAATCCCGATCGTTGTATTGGTGGCTCCCAGCGATTCACCCTTCAAAGGGATAATGACATTCAGGATAGCATTGGCGCTAAAGTAGAACAGAGTTAATAGATATAACCGCAGAAATGGCCAAGACAGTGCTCCTCTCACAAATGCTGCTCCTCCTTCTATTTCATTCGTTACGTCATGATCATCTGCAATAACTGCTTTGCATACGCTGACTGAACGTCTTTTAGTTGTTCAACCTTAACCATTTCTTCGATTTGGCCATTTCTGATTATCATGACTCTATCGCAAATATAGGCAGCAGCCTGTATATCATGTGTGATGAAGATAAATCCCATGTTATACATGTTCCTTAAGCTTTTGAGCAATTCAAGCACCTGGAATTGAACAGATCCGTCCAAAGAGCTGATTGCTTCATCGAGTACAATGCATTTCGGTTCCGTGGAAACGGCTCTCGCAATACACACCCTCTGGGTCTCCCCTCCTGATAAGTCATGAGGATATTTTTTGCGATAGGACGGATTTAATCCAACTTGATCTAATAGAGCATCAATATTGTTTTGAATATCTCGCTTACTTATTTTTCTCAGGCGGAGCGGCTCCATGATTGCTTCTTCAACCGAGTAAAAAGGATTTATGGAGGACGTGTAATCTTGAAACACGGCGCTGATGTTTCCCGATCTCGCTCTTCGGTCCGTTACGTTCTTTCCCTCAAACCAAATCGTTCCTCGATTCGGCTTTTCAATTCCTAAGATTAGGCGCCCCAATGTAGATTTGCCGCTTCCGCTTTCCCCTATAATGCCAAGACATTCCCCCTGCTTGCATTCAAAGCTGATGCCTTTTAATACATGCTGTCTTTCGCTGGAAATGAATCCGCCCTTCCTATAGGACTTCTCTACACGATCAACGATCAGCAATGCCCTCACCTCCCATGATTCGTGAGAAATGCTGATTTAACGCGAGCTTGGCGGATACTAAATAACGGGTATATTCATGCTGAGCTTCTGAGAAGATGGCTTTGGTCGTTCCTCTCTCAACAATTTGTCCGTCTTTCATGACCAGAACCTCATCCGCAATCTTCTTCACAACCCCTAAGTCGTGAGAAATGAAGATCATCGAGCAGCCCATTCGTTCCCGCAATTGAATAAACTGTTCGACAACTTCAAATTGCGAAATCGTATCGAGTGCTGTCGTCGGTTCATCCGCGATAATAATGTCAGGCTCCAGTACGATGGCCAGTGCAATCATCACCCGTTGCAGCATTCCGCCCGACAGCTGATGGGGGTACTTGTTCATCACCTCTATCGGATTTTTCAGCCTAACGCTTGCCATGGCTATTTTCAAATTCGCCGTTATTTCCTCATGGCTCCAGCCAAAATGTTCAACGAGAGTCTCCTTGAGTTGAACCCCCACCACACAGGAGGGATCAAATGCACGCATACCATTTTGTAAAATCATGCTAAGCTGCTTGCCCCGTTTTTTTCTCATTTCTTTCTCCGGAATGGTGCTCAAGTTCTCTCCTTTAAACAAGATTTCTCCGGATTGGCGAATCCCTGTCCGATTTAATCTCATGATGGCTTTGCAGGTCACCGATTTTCCGCTCCCGCTTTCTCCCACAATAGCCAAACAGCTTTCTTGCTTAACACGAAAAGAACTATCCCGAACAATCACCTTACCGATGCTGCTATCCCAAATTTTCAAATGGGCAACTTCTAATACATTCGCCAATGGATTAAGCCACCTCTTTCTTATGCAGCTTTGCAGCCGAGGCTGCTGCATGTCCCTGAAGCTTACCTTTGAAGGTCATTAACTTGGGGTCTAAAGCAACCTGAAGCGCATCGGACAAAAAGTTAACGGCCGATACGACAATCATGATCGCTAAACCAGGCGCTGCCATGAGCTCCGGCCTTGAGAACATCACTTCCCTTGCTTCATTCACCATCATCCCCCATTCCGCATGAGGAGCTTGAATGCCCAACCCAAGGAAGGAGAACCCTGATATCTGCAAAATCATGGAACCAAATGAGCTGCTGGCAATCACCGCAATATCAGGGAGCGAAACAGGTATAAGGTGCTTAGCCATGATGTGCAAGTTGCTGACACCGATTGCTTGGGAGAATCTTACATAATCGGATTCAGCATACTGCATGACAGACGTTCGAATGACACGGGCGAACCATGCCCATTTGGTCAAAATAAACGCGATCAAAATATTCTCAAGACCTGCACCTAAAATACCGATAATCGCCAAAGTCATAACATACCCCGGGAACGAAAGCATCACATCGCAAATCCTCATGAATAAGGCATCCGTTTTCCCTCTAAAGTAGCCTGCAATAAATCCGATAACCGTTCCGACCCCAACAGATATAACTAATGCGACAAACACCCATAACACGCTGGGACGAATCCCATAAATCAATCTGGATAAGATGCATCTTCCCAGATGATCGTTGCCGAGCAGATAATCCCATGAGGAGGCTGCAAATCGAAGCTCCATATGGACTGCCTCAGGGTCATGCGGTGCAAATAATGGGGCAAATATGCCAATATGAATGGTGATCAGTACAATGGATAAGGATGCTCCGGCCAGCTTGTCTTTGATTAGATGCTTCCACATATTCATCTAATGTTCCCCTCTTGCTTTCGGGTTCATCGCCACGTTAATCAGGTCCGAAACCGTATTGAACAGAACGAATGCAGCTGCCAGTACAAGGACATATGCCTGGATCATCGGGAAATCTCTGCTTAGAATCGATTTCACACTTAAACTTCCTAGCCCAGGCCAGGCAAACACGTTTTCCACGACAACCGTGCTTCCCAATATAACGGGAATCGACATACAAAACACAGAAACGGCTACCTGCAATGAATTTCTAAGGATATGCAGCGTGATTTTCTTCTCCGGCAAGCCGCATGCCCTTCCATACAGGACATAATCTTCATACAAATTGCTCAGCATCGAGCTTCTTACGATTCGAAAATAGATGCCCGCATAACTGATCGTGATTATGATCACCGGTAAAACATAGCTTTTGTACGAGTCCATTCCGCTAGTCGGCAGCCAATCGCGCTCAACGGAAAAATACCAGATCAGCAGAGCCGCAAGCCCGTATGAAGGCATCGAGGTCAGGAAGAAGGAAACGCCTCTGACCGACTTGTCGATGAATTTGCCTTCTCTCAATGCGCAGATCACGCCTAAAAAAATGGACAGAGCAACAATGACAAACACGGATACGATCGTCAGCTTTAACGTATTGAGCAAAGCCGGACCTAGTAATGACCACACAGGTTGTCCTGTTACGTATGAATCCCCAAAGTCCAACTGCAAGCTTGCAAGGAGCCAGCGGATATAACGGATGAGAAAGTGTTGGTCCATCCCCAGCTCTTCTTTTGTCTGTGCAATCAATTCGTCTGTTATGTTGGGTACACCCTGCGTCTGCAGCACCGCTTCGGCTGGATCTAAAGGGGATAGATTGATCAAGACAAACGTTAAGAATGAAATGACCAATAGTAACGGAATGGATATGAATAATCTTTTAATGATATTTCTGCCCATAGAACGCTCCTTCTTCCCAACAAATAAAAAGAGGCTCATCACCTTCTTAATTTGTATGCCTATTCAAAGTACATTCGGTCAAACGGCAGTTCAAATTGCGTTTGTTTGAATGAGATGCCCTTTAATTCTTTTGGAGCAACGATCGTGACACTGCCATTGGTAATCGGAATAAAGACGGCTTCATCATGAACGATTTTCAAAATATCCGCATATAACGATGTTCGGTTCTTCTCATCCATCGATACCATCACCTGATCGATTTTTTTATAAAGTTCATCCGATTTCGCAATACCGCTTGTCGTATAATAATAGGAAGGCTTGGCAGTAAATGAGGCGATGGTACTCTGTGGATCATACGCGAGTCCCCATGTTTGATTAAACAATAAATCATAGTCACCGGTAGAACGCCGGTTAGCGATGGAAGACGATTCCTCGCCGATGAGCTCTAGCTGCATCCCGACCTTTTTCAACGAGTCCTGAATGAATTCAGCCTGTGTTTTTTGGGAAGAAGAATTGGTATCGTAATACAGCTTCATCGCCAGTTTGCTTCCATTTTTCGTTCTGACTGCTTGACCCTTTTCTAAAATCCATCCCGCTTCATTCAAAATCCTATTCGCTGTTTCCAAATCGTAACTTCGTTTCTTCAGATCGACATTGGCATAATTGACGTTGGCCGAGAATAAGGTATGGGCTGCTGATTCGGTGCCATTGAAAATTTGCTTACTGATTGTTTCTCGATCTATCGAATGCCAAATCGCTTCACGAACAGCCGTTTCATATACCGGACGGTCCGATTTACTGCTATTCGCAACGATCATTTTCGTATTCATTGCTTTACTTCTAACGATCTGATATTCGCCTGAATCCACCAGTTTTTTTATCGCTTCTACATCCAGGCTGTCCGTGCCTCGATCATCTGTAAATACAAAGTTGACTTCCCCTTTTTTCAAGGCCAAGAACGTCGTTTCCCCTGTCGCAAGAACCTTTGCGGTCAATTTCTTCACTTTCGGCGAGCCGCCCCAGTAGGCTTCATTGGCTTCAAACACGGCATATTGATCGACTTTATGCTCACTGAGCTTATAGGGTCCTGTTCCGTCGAAGCCATTCACGCCATTTTTTGTTTCCCCGTTAATGAAGTTATTGGGCGAGATGAATACATATGGTCTGGTCATGGACAATTCAAGCAGCGTTGGGTAATAGGCTTCCGACAGAACCAATTGAATCGTGTACGGGTCTAATACATTGCAGCTCACGAGCTTTGTAGACAACTTGATCCAGGAATGCTTGCTTGCATTGCTTTGTACGGCTTCGATATTCTTCTTTACTGCTTCTGCGTTAAATGGCTCTCCATCATGGAATTTCACATTTTTCCGAAGATGAAAGGTGTATACCATTCCATCATTAGAAACCTCCCAGGATTCCGCAAGCAAAGGCTTAATTCCATCTTCCGTGTTTTCCACTAAAGATTCGTACACGATCCCTTGAGCCGGCATTGAACCTGCATACAAATGGGGATTCATATCATTGATATCTTTCGCTGTTGCGTATACCAACTCTTTGCCTTTCTCCGTTGATTCTGTTTTCCCGGTATTACCGCTGCTGCAGGCTGCCAGCAATACAATGGAAACGATCCAGACCGTTAAATTAATAACCGTTCTTTTTAACATGTTATATCCTCCAATTAATCCGTCCTAGTTCAACGTCTTTGATCCCATACTTTTTCCGATTTCACTGCATATCATCTTCAAATCTTCTTCATAGTTTCGTACGACAAAGGCATCCGACAACCATTCACCTTGATGGGACTGAGCAAATTCACTTATTTTACGCTCGTAGGCAGCAATGAATTTATCGATGGTTGGACAGGGCGAATCCAGATATCTGGCTATGCCTTGTATGATTATTATCCGGTAATAATCTTCTTTGGGCATTCGCTGATGGTATCTGCATCTCCGAATATGATACTTAGCGAGAAATCATTCATGAACAGCGGCGGATGGACATGTTTTCCATGAACTCATTTGTTAAGTTGATATGTAATCCGCTTCCCAATTTTTCTATAACGAGACGTCCAAGTTCTATAGCCACGTCGGGATTGAATTTAATATACGCGATTACTCTCATGGCAATCTCTCCTTCCAACTGACGAGTTTAATAAAAGTCTATCCTTCTTGCGACGGTATGTTTGGAAACGGGTCTACGAATGCTAACGGCTCCAGCATCGTCTCGTCTTCCGTGAGCAAGCATGTGTCAAGCGACGCGGTCAGCGCCGGTCGATCCAAGCCGATACCGATGAATACGATTTTGTTTATCCGGTCACCCCAGGCGGGATGCCAATTATCCAGCAACTCAGGTTCATCCTGCAACACCTGCATTCGCTCGGCTTCAGGAAGCGCCGCTACCCAATGCCCTGCAGGGCCAAACTGGATGGAAGGTCCTGCCTGGCTGAGGCTTTGTCCCATGCTGGGGCGGCTGGCCAGCCATAAGGTCCCTTTGGCCCGGACGATGTCCGCCGGCCATTCTTCCATCCAGGCCATCAATCGCTGCGGATGGAACGGGCGCTGCCGCTCGTACACAAAGGAGGAGATGCCATACTCTTCTGTCTCCGGCGTATGAGAGCCGCGCTCCAGCTCCTGCATCCACCCCGCCGAACGGCTCGCTTCTTCGAAGTCAAACAATTCAGTATGCAATATCTGTCTAGGATCCAATCTCCCGTATTCCGTGCGAATGAACTTGGCCCGCGGCTGCAGCTTACGAAGCACGCCTTCGAGTTCGTTCAAATCATTCGGCCTGACACTATCGCATTTATTCAGGACCAGCACATCGCAAAACTCAATTTGGCTAATCAACAGATCGACCACATCGCGCGTATCGTCGCTTCCTACGGCCTGCTGACGGTCCAGCAAGCTCTCCCCGGAAGCATAGTCATGCCAGAATCGAAGCGCGTCGACGACCGTGACCATGCAGTCCAAGCGACAATATTGAGACAAGTCAATGCCTTGCTCTTCATCCTTGTAGGTGAAAGTCTGCGCCACAGGAACCGGCTCTCCGATACCAGTAGACTCAATCAGCAAATAGTCGAACCGTCCCTCTTTAGCCAGGCGCTCCACTTCCTGCAGCAGATCGTCGCGAAGCGTGCAGCAAATGCAGCCGTTCGACATCTCGACCAGCTTCTCATCCACTCGGGATAGTCCGCCGCCGTCTCGAATGAGTTCCGCATCAATATTTACTTCGCTCAGATCATTGACGATAACCGCTACCCGTAACCCTTGCCGGTTATTCAACACATGATTCAAAATCGTCGTTTTGCCTGCTCCTAAGTAACCACTAAGCACCGTTACAGGGATTGGAAAGTTATTTTGCTGCTCGTCCATAAATCCTCCTAATTATAGCGTAACTATTACGATTAAGACTTATTTAAAAACCAGACTTTGCGTCTGGATTTTAAACGTAATTATTACGATTATATTACGATCATTATATCTGTTCGTCAAGCTTCAGTTTTTGCAGCCTGTCCTTGCTCTTTTCGCTGCGCCGAGCATGTACCGAGGGAGTTCAGCGGCGCTTGAGTTTACTTAACGACCAACCAATTACGCATATGCAGTATGCGATATTGTTTGACTTATGACTCTCATAGAGCTAGCCAATTGTTAGACTCAGACTCTCGCGGGCGAACCTTTAGGTGTACATCTCTTCTAGCGGGATCGACCACTTTCGCAAATCAGAGTCGCGCCAAGTAATATCGGCATATTCACCATGATACCGCCTACAGTCCAAAATATATTCGCTCAAAATGGTTTTCGTGTGATGAAATAGAGCAATCGATAAGAAATCCGGCGTTCTTGATTATGCTAATATTGCTGTAACAAACTTTAATGGAGGGGAATGAACGATGGATTCCAACCTTTCAAAAAGCCGACTTTGGACGTCGCGTATTATGAGTTGGCTTGTTATTTTGTTTATGCTATTCGACAGCATAGGCAAATTCATGAAACCGGCCCCAGTCATAGAAGGAACCGTAAGCCTCGGTTTCGCCGAGCATCATATTGTTTGGATAGGATTGTTCGGACTCATCCCAACCTTGTTGTATGCGATTCCCCGCACTTCGCTGCTGGGCGCCGTGCTGCTGACCGCCTACTTCGGCGGAGTGGTTGCCACGCAAATAAGAATGGATGCCCCCTTGTTCACCCATACGCTATTTGCGGTCTATCTCGCCGTTCTGGCATGGGGAGGCATTTGGCTAAGGGACGAAAACGTGCGGAAGCTATTTCCGTTCAAAACGAACAGATAAACAAGTGATAGCGTTCGCAACTTGTTCGAGACGACCCCATTTGTACGTGTTGCCCAGCTTACCTTCGACGCTTGGCTGAATCCGGTACGACGGCCGAACGCGTGGATTCGAAAGCGCCTGGCAAGCAGCTGAAACAGACAAAGACGACCGCGCTGAGTGCGTCGGAACGGATCGGATCCGGAAGCGCTCAGCGACCAGAAGCCGAAATTAACGAACTTCGCAAATTCCCCATATGTGGGTTCCTGCGAATAGTCGACTTCCCTCTGGAAATGGGATCAGGGGCCGAATGCGAAGATGACAGCCCCAATCCCTTGTCATGACAAGGTTTTTAACTGCTTTTCATGTCGATTAGCAAGCTCTAATTACATCAGAGTTATCCATAGTTTCGGGATGTGCATCGTTTCTTAAACAGCAAAAAACGGCATCTCTGCCGTTTGCGCTTCTCGAATGCCGCTCGTACACACGATCCGGACACTATGAGTTGTTGATTGCGGTCCATCCATTTATTCGTTATCCTTTTCTCGGCATCGGATGCAATGGCGCATGGCGCAGCATCGGATACGTGGCGAATAACGCAGCCAGACTCACCGCCCCGACGCATGAAGCGATCGCCATCGCACTCATCTTGAAATTCGGCATCCAGTCGAACAAGGCGGAAATCGTGCCTCCATAATAAAGAAATATGCCTGCGACCGTTACGATCATAAACATGATGACGCTGCGGAAAAATCCTACCCGATACACAATGGCATAGCCGAAAAATGAAAGACCGAAGCATGCCATGCCCACCATCAGATCGATCCACAAATAGGCGAAGAAATGGTACTCTTCCAGAAACAACCTTGCAGCATGCAGAATGCCGGCTTCTACCGAATTCCATTGATAGATCGTGACTAGCGCGTATTGGCAGATGTTCAGACACAAGACGCTGAAAATAACGCCCCCTATGCCCACGCCGTAGTAAGCTTTTAGGAATTGCTCGCGCGTGCTTCCCATTCCGATCGATATCGGAAAGAGGGACTTGAAACCGGAGAGCCCGAAACCGGCGAAAAAGAAGTACGCAGGCCCGGATATCGCGGCAAGCGTTTCCCGATCGAGGTCAAAGACCAAGCCGGCGATGATCCATACGATCGTCAACGGAACGGTAATGAACAGCAGCAAAAGTTTGACAAAATACCAGCTCGCATCATTGTATATCAATCGGAATACCGCGCTCCGTGCGTTCATACGTTTACCTCCGCATCTTCCGTTATATTCAGCAAATAATTTTGCAAGTCCGCTTTCTCAATGGAAAGTCCATAGGCTTGCGCTTGCTCTTTCCATTGCTTCGAATATGGTGCGTCGAGCATCACCCTGATCTTCTTCGATCCCAACGCGCTTTGCTCCAGCACATTATGACCGTCAATAACGCTTGTCACCGCGTTCCGTTCGCCAGCCAACCATATGCCTTGCTCGCGGAACTCGTCGATCGGTTGATGGTGCAGCAACTTACCCTTGTGCATAACGATCAACGATTCGCAGAGCGTTTGGACTTCTTCAATATGATGCGTCGAAATCAGAATGAGACGAGGCGATTCCTCATGGCTTTCCCTTAATGCCTCATACAGCTTTCTCCGCATCCCGGCATCCAGGCCGTTCGTCGGCTCGTCGAGTATCGTTATGTCGGAATGGCTAGATAACCCGATAATAAACTGAAGCGCTGACTTCATCCCTTTGGACAGTTTGGATACTTTCTTCTTGCGGTCCAATCTGAAAGTTTCGACCAGACGGTCTGCCGTAACTTGATCCCAGTTGGCATTGAAATATTGACCGAAACGAAGCGCATCCTGCACCGTCCATATCGTGCTGAATGGATGATCCTCCTGCATGTAGCAAACATGCCGAACTGCCGCCGGGTTACCGTAAGGTGCCAAGCCCATAACTTGAACCGTTCCGCCGTGAGGCCGTTGATGACCGGCCAAAAGTCTCATCAACGTTGTTTTGCCGGCCCCATTGCGCCCCCACAGCCCTGCGATCACCGGCTCCTTCTCCTCAAACGATACTTTTTCGAGAACGGGAAAGTTATCGTACGAATAAGTCACTTCGTTTACGTCTATCATCATTACTCCTCCTCCAGAATCAACTGAACGACCGATTCCTTGCTTAATCCGATTCTCTTCGCTTCTTCCATCAAGGGAAGGACGAACTGTTCACGATAGTGACGCTGACGTTCCTTCAACAATTGCAGCTTCGCTCCGCTCTTTACAAACATGCCTATCCCTCGCTGTTTATAAATAATCCCTGCATCCACCAAAGCCTGGAGACCCTTGCGTACTGTCGCCCGATTGATGTTATAGAAGCGCGACAATTCATTTTCGGAAGGAATTTGTTCCTCTTCGTTCATTTCTCCCCCCACAATCTCGTCCATGATCATCTGGGCAATCTGTTGAAAGATTGGTTGGGATTCATCCAATGTCGGTTTCATCAAGGACCTCTTTTCTCTAAGAACGTTTGTGACGTTGAACGGTTGGTTACTCGTGTATCCAACTATACATGACTTTGAACTAATTGTCTATAACCGCTGCAGTCCAAATAAGCGAAAAAAAACCTCTACCTCAGAAGAGGTAGAAGGATGCCGAATGCGCCCGTCGCTAAACCGTTCCACTTGCTACCGTGGATCTGCCTGGCAGCGCCTTTCCTGCACCTCATCTAATCCTTCATATCGGTCAGGCCAGTATCGCCATGATTAAAACAATAATCTAGTAAATGGACTTTTGCTTAGTTGTCTGCCGTTTCTCTCTTCCCTTCGAATTAATAGGATATTAAGGTAACAACTTCAATACTAACACTTACATGAAGGGAAGGTGGCATTAAATGAAACGAGGAATGAGTTCTATGAGGGGCAAGCGAGGAATGAGTCCTATGAGGGGCAAGCGAGGAATGAGCCCTAAGAGGAGCATCTCAAATCCTGCTGCAGAAAAGAGCCTCTCTGCATTTAAGAAAAAGGTATCAATTAATCAGTTTTACAAAGACGTCATTCGTTTAGTCAATCTAGAAAGAACTAGTCGAGGCATCCCGGCATTAAGAGAATCGATTCTTCTTGATTGGATGGCGTATTACAAGGCAATAGACATGAGAGACAAAGGGTATTTTGGTCATGTTTCTCCCGTTTATGGCAACATGGGACAACAGTATACTAGATTTGGAATTCGATGGACCGCTTATGGAGAAAACCTTGCATATGGCTATACAACTCCACAAGCAGTTGTAGCTGGTTGGATGAACAGTCCCGGACACAGAGCAAACATTTTAAATCCAAACTTCACATACACTGGAGTCTGGTATACAACAGGAGGCACATTAGGACGTTACTGGGTTCAAGTATTTTGGAGAGGATAGTACAAAGTTGATGGTATCACGGTTGCATTCATCCCCTTTATAAGCGTAAACGTCAAACAGCCCTCATCATGACCGTATGGTGGGGGCTGTTTGACGCTTACCGTTATAGTGATATTGGAGCTTAAATTATAAAGAAACCGATTTGTTCCGTTTCCGGATATTCCATGGCGTACCAAGGAATGGCAGTACCCATCTGTCCAGCCCGTACCATCCAGCCACCTTCCAGCCCAGTACGATCCAAGTCGCAAGAATGAACAGCAGCGGGTTGGTGCTCAGCGTTCCTGCGAACAGGAAGCTCGCGTTCATAAATGCGCCGAAGAAGGCGGCGATTCCCGTCAATAAGCCGAGAATCAGGCCAAGCCCGACAAACAATTCGCCGAATGCCACGACGTAAGAGAATACTTTCGCGTTAGGCAGCACCATATTTTCCAAAAAGGTCGCATACCAGCTCGAGACGTCCTGACCGCTCTCCGCTTTCCCCAGCGCCCCCTTGACGAATCCGGTAAGCCCCGCCCCGGCGTTGCTGCCGACCCACTTATCGTCAGTCACTTTGTGCCAGCCCGCACTAACCCAAGCATAGCCTAAGTACAATCGAATAATTAACCATAAAAGACCGGATCTCGTATTATTGAAAAAGAAATTTGATACCGGGTTTTCGGGAATAACGATGTTTTTCCCTTGCAGTTCTTCTTTGATGGTCATTTGTATCAGCTCCAGTGTCATATTTTACCTATCATATTACACCGTTTTGAGAATTGAATCCAGATCTCCTTTAATTTCCGGCGGCAAAGTCGCTGTGGTCACAATATCGGATATGGCCAACCGATCCTAAAGGAGCACCGACATTAGTTTACCATGTTTATCCTTACTGTGTGTATTATGCCTCTATGGGAAATCATGTTTTACCTATTTCCGCCAAAAAGTTGAACAGTCTGCCTTATCCAAGATATTAAATTCGATCATTTTCTCAAGTAATGCGAAATCAACCGGACTATCCCACCGGATACGTACCAACTCCTTGGTGTGATCATAGCCAGCCTGCACAATTTCATCAGAAAAATGATTAATCCCTACCCTTTCAGGGGAAACAGCCAAATGATGTTTGGCTACGCTAAAGCCAATAATAAAAGTGCCGTGATCGGTAAACATAGGCTGATTCCACGCAATTTTTGGCAATAAATTTGGAAATTTCTTTGTTATCCAACCCATAACATCTTCCGTTCGGGCACGATGCTGCGGGTTATCAATACGCGCTAAATACTCTCCAAAAACTTCCATGTTGTTCCCTCCTAAGTTAATTATGTCATTCTGAGAAGCACCACAAACCCATTCGTCGCTAAAACTACTCACAGAACCGCTGCAATTTCACGTTATGCACCTTTTCGGCATAAGGAAGAATTAGACAATAGGGCCATCGCATACTGGTTTTATACGGACTAATTTCGATTTTGTCCCGAAACGACAAGAACTTGCCAGATTGTCCGAAGTTGATATAAACCGGCTGCAATCATGCAGCCGGTTTATGTTGATTCGGGTTAAGCAGGGTTCATCTATCGACCCAATAATTTAGCATTGCGGAAGGAGATGTTTTTGTACCGAATGCGGTTACTATTCCAACACCTTTTCAAACTTGCCGAACCATTCCCTCCAGCCATACTTGGCACCTTCGAGTCCATGAGCATTTGAGAATCCAGTTTGTTCGAGATGAAGGTTAACCTTTCCGTCCCCTAAATCCTGTAGCGTCCAGGTGACCGTATGCCGCTCGTCTCCGGTAGCCCAAGAATAGGACAACCGATTTGGTGCTTCCACAATGAGCACTTCGCCGTCAACGATTCCATCCCAATATTCGGACGGCTGATGGCGAAACTGAAAACGATGTCCCACGACGGGCTTAAAATCATTTTCCGTGATCCACTTTGCTAACTTGCTTGAATCGGTCAAGGCGGACCAAGCCTTCTCAATCGATGTCGTGTACTGAAAATCCAACGATAATGATAAACTCATTCTTCTTCTTCCTCCTCTAATAGTTGGTTCAAGCGCAGCATATTCATACTCCAGAATTTTCTGTAGAAATCCACCCAATCTTGAATTTCTCTGAGCGGAGAGGCGTTGAGCCTAAATCGCGTTTCTCTGCCGACTCTTCGATCAAGTACCAGTCCGGCCTCTTTGAGTATTGTCAAATGCTTGGATACCGCTGTACGGCCCATTGGAAACTGTGACGTCAACTCGTGAAGCGGCAACTCCTCTGTCTCTGCTAACAGACGAATCAGTCGGCGCCTAGTTGGATCTGCAATCGCGGCAAACACATCCCGCAACTGGTTGTTCTCGCTCACAACACCCCCTCCTTATGCTTTAACCAAGGGACAGCCCTTTCTTCAATAATCCATTCGTATTCATTCTTAACTAATACCCAAAAAAGGCATCCTTTTTGATATTTCGTTTTGAAATATGATTATTTTGTAAATGGCTAGAAATAGAATCTACCATTGACTTCGGTCCTGCAATAAAGTATTTACCATTGTTTTTATATAAGGCGTTAAACTTATCCATTTCTTGATGTAAGTCATCTCTTGAATCAAGATAAGTTACACTTATTGAAGTATTTTTAGCAATTTCATCAAGTTCATCTTTGTAGATATATGACTTTTTGCCATCCAAATAGAGTAGTTTTCTTTGTTTCTCGTCTCCATTCCCTTCTGCCTCTATTTGTTTTAGGATCGACCGAAATGGTGTAATTCCAATTCCACCTGCAATCAGAAGCGAAGGACTGTCATCTTGTAGATAAAAAGACCCTACAGGCCCACTCATCTTGACTTTCATTCCCTGGTTTAATTCTAACATCGCTTTCTTAAAATCACTTGGGTCATCACTGATACGCGTTGTTATTTTAACAATATTCTCTGTAGGAGCAGATGCCAAACTGAATGGTTTTGTAGCATTTTTTATGGTCTTATGAGTAATACTAAATAAACCATATTGCCCTGCTTTCCAGGTTAAATCTTTCTCTTTTTCAAATAGAAAAGAATATACGTCTTCTGATTCTTGGTGGCTTTCTAAGAATATCAGTTCTCTCTTTTTGAATATTGAGAATAAATCTTGAAAAAAACTCATTTCCCCGTCTCCCTTTTTTAAAAATTGCAAACCTTACTTATCTGAAATAGTGTACATTTGCTATTACGGATTCATCTAAAGAACGTGGTTTTCTCCCTGTAAAAAGCTAAAGTCATCGGTAATATCTTTTGATGTCCCCATTCTTGTTATAAAATAAAGAGCAACTGTCACATTTTCATCCTTTAGGTGAAACTTATCCAGGTTCCAAACTTTCCAATATGACTAGAAATGGACACCATTTAGTGTTATTTTAATTTTAGGTCACCATTTGGTGTCGTGTCAACAATATTTTAAACTCCACATGAAAATGGTCTACGTAAGGGTAAGCTCAGCCAGAAAAATAAAGATCAGGCTATAAACTAGCCTGATCTTTATTTTATATGCCTGGTTATTTTACCACTTCATAACGAAGTCTCATGGAACCGCTCGTTTCATAATGTTGGGTGCCAATGAGCTTCAGGTCGTTCCTTGCGGCAATGCTCTCCAGATATCTCTTGCCGCTCCCGAGAACGACAGGGTGGATAATCATGCTGATTTCGTCCACGAAACCGGCATTTAATAGACTCTGCACAAGGCCGGCACTCCCCGGAACGATGATGCTGCCTTCGATGTCGCTCTTAAGCGCAGCTATACGTTCATTCAAATCGCCGGCGAGCAGGGAGATTGTGTCGCCGAAGTCCCCCCATTTCACTTCCGTAAGCTCGCGATTGCGCGTGGCCACATACTTGGGAGTCTTGTTCATGGCTTCGGCGAACTCCCCCTCTTGGTATGGCCAATAGCTCGCAAGGCCTTCGTAATTAACCCACCCCATCAAGATGGCGTCAGCTTTCTGGAACATAACCAGATTGTCGTTGGTGGAGTCTATAATTCCGGGCATTGCCCAACTCACCATGTTATTCTCGTCATCTTGCGGTCCTGTAAAGATACCATCCAACGTGCAGCTTACCGATGCAATAATTTTACCCATCTATATCTCCTCGATTCTAATTAGTTAGGTTGACATTAATTTGTTATATGATATATTTGCACTGTATAAGCAAACCTCATGGATCTTCCAGCCGCGCGGCATCCCAATGACTTGCGGCGGGGACCCGGAGGTTTTTTTCATTTGAAATCAATCAACTTTGCAACAAGCTTATCTAACGACTGGTTCATGCCTATGATGGCGTTTTTCAGCATCTCTCCGGCCGTCCATCCGTACTCCGTAATCTTAAGCTCCGTTCGTTCGCCTATGGCGATAAATTCGATAACGAACTCGATATTCCGCGGAAAATCCGACGGGATGCCCACTTGAACCGGGTCGATGGCGTTTCCGTCTCGGTCGGATAAGTATGAAGTGAATTCAAGCCGCTTCATCGGCACGATTTTCTTATACACGCCAGCCGAGTACGACTCCATGCCGCCGTGCGTATCCGGAGCGCGCATGCAGAACACGTATTTCCCGCCTTCGCGAAAATCGATCTCGCATCGAGGCGAGGTATAGTTCGTCGGCCCCCACCATTTCATGACCAGCGTCGGATCCGTCCAAGCCTTCCAAACTAGTTCTACCGGATAATCAAATTCGCGCGTAATGACAATATCTTGCTTGTTGGGACTTGCATTCATCGGATAGTTCTCCTATTCCTTATGATCGTTTTTCAGCTTTTCCATTTCCGCCTTTAACACGGCATCCAGCGCGTCCAGTCGGCTGCTCCAGCGCCGTCTCATGTTATGGACCCATTCTTCCAATTCAACCATGGCCGCGGTGTTAATCCGATATATGCGCTGTTGCGCTTTTTTCTCCACGTGCACCAAATTGGCTTCTCGAAGAATTTTCAGATGCTGGGAAATGGCCTGAGGGCTGTATTGGAATTGGTTGTGAATGCCCGATGCGGGATACCCGTCATTGTCCGCCAACATTTCCAAAATTCTTCGTCTAGTGGGATCAGCTAAAGCCGAGAATATATCTGCCGGCATATATCGTTTCACTCCTCCTTTCCATTCATTTTTTAAATCTAACTCTTCGTCTTGTAGTTTGTTTTTCGTCTGTATATCCATAATACACCAATCACTTTATAAAGAAAATGCTTAATTAAGAATTTAATTGATAAAGATTAGAAATATAGACAGAGGGTACGGCGTCAGTCTAGGATATTTTTTCATACACAGCTACCGCTGTTCTGATTAGTGGAGGTAGTTTAATACTTACGGAGTCTGTCGGTTTTGTAATTGGAAAACACGCGTGGACTCATAATATTCTGTCTAATACATGTATGGTAAAAAAAATCCGCGATAAACGCGGATCCGGTAGGCTATATTTTCTTGTCCTCTAAAAATTCCCCCCTGGCGCAGTTGCGGGTAGTTTCGTAAACTCATTTTAAGATTATTAGCCGTTCCGTACGCTAAATGTTCTTATCCTCTATCACCCGGTTCCGATTGTATGCCCGATTGTTTTGCGAATCCTGCTCAAGAACCTCGGATTTCCGAGATGATGGAGCGGAGAAACTTTTGCTGTTCAACACTTGCTTTTTCACATAGCCCCCATAGCAATTGATTCTCATGCTCCGTCAGATCCCGTTTGAGTGTTGAACTCATTCTTTGTTTCAAGTCGAAATACACGCCTCTTTCTTCGACCGCCCGAATATAGTGCCCGTCCGGATCGTAAAAGGTGAAATAACCGAAATCATTAGTAAATACAGGTTCTTTATCAATATGGCCCCCAGCTTGTTTAATTCGTTCATGCAAAGCGAGCAAATCATTCGTTAACATCTCAACCATCGTCACGTGCCCCGTGCTGCTTGTGATAAAGAATGAATGAGGAAAGACAAACTTCAATTGTGTAACATCTTCCGGTTTGGTTTCCATCAAAAAAATACCCGGGCCGTTTCCATTTTTCAATGCAACATGTGCCTCTCCAAACTGATAATCTGCCGAATTCAATTCATAGCCCAACACATTGCAATAAAAATCTACCGACGTTTTCAAATCTGTGACTGGAAATCTCATGCAGCAGTAACCGATTACATCCGCATCATTCGTTTTATTGCTCAACATATGCTATATTCTCCTTTTTAAATAGCTATTTTTCGTTGTTACTATATTATCACTTGCGTTTTCAGTGCATCCCGTCTCGCTTCACTACCGTTCTTCGTTCACGACATTCCTTGGACGCGCCTTCCTGCCCCTAGAACGAGAGTTACTTCAAATTCAATGTCCATGATCGCCATTGCTGGTTCTCAGATCAGTTCCGAGTATTAGAAGACGCAATTTCCTTGAAATTATTTATTCGTTAAAAAATTCCATAATCCTGCCTGTTAGCTTAATGGCAAGGCCAGCGTCGGCCGCGGCCGTCTATATGGATATCGACGGTGGCAAGTATGTGATGAGCCCAAAGCAAACGCTGATCGTTCCGCCGAATTCCACCCATCGTGGCTATTATGACCAACCTTTTTTCTTGGCTATATCCGCGTACCAAGTTATTGTATCTTTGTGTGAGATGGGAACCGAGTAGCACGTTCCACCCAAACGAAGTGCAAGAAGTTTTGGATTTCTTCGCTTTAGAGGGGAGAGGAATATTGGAGTTCGAACATGCAGTCAAAATTAAAATCACTGCAAGTAACAGGATGTGCTTTCTCACTTAACCAACCCCTTTTCAATTCACATATGTTGGCAAAGCAAGTCTACCAGAATATTCTATTTTATTTATTACCATATCGTTCTATTCGTGAATCCGTGATGCCTTTCCAACTCGCAGGCTATTTGTGCTGGAAATCCAACCAATCCATAGATATAACTCTGCGGTTTTATTTCTGCGTAATCTAAAACAGAGTTTTAACGCTCGCGCAAAGCTCAACGTACGCTAAATGTTCTTGTCCTCTAACAATTACGGTCAATTCTCGACTAATTAAGGCTAAAGGCTGCCAATTGATTGTTGCATACGGCAGCCTTGTGTATGTTACGGGTAAGTTTCTAATTTATAAAAGCCTCTTATTAAATTCTCAATGGCTGCTACAAAAAGATTAAATATTTCGTTCCTCATACTCAAAGGGTTCTTCACACGAGTAAATTTCATGGAAAAATCCCATATATGGGATATCGTCTTCCAGGCATTTTATGCAATATGACAACTCCTCATTACATTTCGGCTCTTCACCATTATTCCGCATACACTCGAATTCGTCTATAATACGTTCCATGAGATTTAGTTTGATAAATAAGGGCAACTTATCCAACATCGAGTTTTCAACCTTGGTCTCGGATCTGTATCCCGCGAGGACGGTTTCAAAATAATCATCCATAAACTTTTTACGTTTACCGGCATCTGGTTCAAATTGTATCCAGCCCACTCCGTTTGTCCAGAGACTTGCCAGGTCAAACATATACCAACCGAAACATGAATTATCGAAATCATAGACGGTAATTTGCCCGGTATCAAAATCGATCGAATAATTCCCGTCGTTGTAATCAAAATGGATCATACCGAAAGACTCACGGTTCCTGTCCAATCCTTCTAAGGTTTTCAAAAGTTGTACCAGCTTCTCCTTAAGCAGAAATAGGGAGTCGGGTATCAGTCTATCGATATATTCGGCATTGTATTTGTCAAAAAAACTATACCGGCGATGGACAGGAGTATACCCTTTCGATATTTGGTGCAGTTTTCCCAAGACTTTACCGCAATTATAATAATATTCGGTAATTGGAGTTCCTTCCCGGTACAGATAATTATTTTCCGCAAGCATTTTTCCCTTGGCCTTTTTAAACAGGCAGATAAAAAAAGTATGATCATTATGAGTGATCTCTTCCAGCAGATTCCCCTTCCTGGAGCTGAATACATCCGAGACACTGCCGCCATGCTCGAATAAATACCTGATATACTCAACTTCTCCCAGAAAATCTTCCCGGCTTCTGTCATTTAAGAAGGCGATTCTGAGTATCTTCGCGTCGGCGCCCTCTTTCTCACAGGTATAAACGACATTGCGCCCTCCGGTATGAGCCTTAACCGACTTGATTTCATAACCGTCCATCCCGTACAGCTCTGATACTAATGGAAGTAAATAGGTATCTCCGATTTTAACAACTTCGTTATAAGTCATAATCTCTCCTTTCATCGCATTTCTTGACTTGCCCACTGTTTCCTGATGGATCCCTGTTAATTTCTCTACAAGTAGGTTTATCGGCTGTAGCCGGTTTTCAATAGACTTATATGACAACGTTTAACATTGATGCATCATGCCTTCATTATTTTACCACTAAATATTTTACCGAAAAATGCTAATTAAATTCTAGGAAAACTTTCTATATAACAATACTTTCTATATAACAATATTCAATTAACTACATTACGAGCAGATTGATTCCGGACCCGAACGCACAATCGATAATATTCAGCACCTAAACAGCTTAGTTTCCGTATCATCTACGATTATGACCACCACCAAGAGCAGCCCATTTCTTCACCATTCTCGTTTATATAGTCAGCTTTGACTTTTTTATCATACACATACAAGTGACATCCATCGTTCTTTTTCATTTTTGAAAATTCCGTACCTATTGCATAACGTCTCACACTTAAAGAAGTGTCATCACGTTTACAGGTCTGTTCTTTCACCTCCGATACACTGAGCAAAAAACCTTGTCCTCCGTGTCTGGGCTATTTTCTCCGTTATCGTTACAAACTTTAGTCTTGATGAACGACTTCTCGGTAAGTAGAGAAGCTGACTGTTCTCTTAGCGAATGTTGCGAGACCAGGGCCGTCGCCGCGGCTATCGAAATATCATGTCATCTAACACCCTTACTGAACCTTCTCCTACGGCCTTAAAAGCCGATACAATCTTCCTCGGTCAAAATTATGTTTTGCCCCAGCGGTCGCTGCAGTGTTCCTCTTATCACCCGTAATATGGGACTTCCAGTCCTCATTCGGATCGGAAGTTCGGCTGGAATCGCTAGAATTCTGTTTTCTCACGTTTGCTCAATAATTCAACTTTGATGTTTTTTCATGCCGAATCGACCGAACCAATCGAATTATTTCCATGCTTCCCTTCAATGCCATAAGTACAGTCATCGTCTTCAGCCAAAGGATTACATCCGGCTGATAGATTGTTGCAATATGCCATACCGGCATAACTTGAGTCATACTCAATATTAGGATAATAAACAGACCTGCGAATTCCAGAACAATTTTTGATTTCACTTTAATAGATATTCCAGTATGGCTAGAATGGTGAGGTTTCCACGGCCAAAGGCAGCGCTTCGCGGTTCGAGCGGTCGTGTATAATACCCATGCGCTAAGCACGAACATTAATCCATTCATAAGCAAGTATTTCTGCGAAATGCTTAGGAAAGATCCTCCAACCGGTTGTTCATTCAGTAAGTTTATAACCCCGGAGGCGATGTGGGTAGTTGTAATGACGTGTGTTTTGGGCCAAGCGGCATCGATCGCGTCAAGCACGTTAGCGAACACGATCACTCCCAGTTGTTGTTCCGGAACAATATAAGTTTGGGCTTGAAAGCCAATTGAGCCGCCCGGCTGACCGATAACAGGTAAACCGTTAATGCGATCGGTCATCCAACCCATGGCGTACGTCCCTGGCATAGGTTCGGTCTGCATCAGACGCGTGCCTTCCGAAGAGAGCACGGAATAATCTTCGAATCGGCCGCCGTTTATTTGGGCAATCAAGTAATGGCTCATGTCATTCGCGCTGGAATAGAGATAGCCCGCCGGCGCATCCCCTGGAATAAAGATATAGGGGCCATCATAGGCAACGTTGTATCCAAATGTCCGACGATAGGGTGTAGCAAGTCCGTGTTCAGCGGCTTCATCGAGCGTAACGAAGCTGTCATGCATGGATAGAGGGCTGAAAACATGTTCCTTCACATAGTCGCCATAGGACTGGCCGGACACTTGTTGAACGATATAGCCAAGCAGTACATAGTTTGCGTTCGAATACATGTAGGGATGGGTGGTTTGCTTGGTTTTCTTTAAAAACTTTTCCGCATAAGCAATGGCGTTTTTCTCAAGAGCATCTTGCTCTTGATCGTTGATGCTTGACAGCGTGTTGCTAAAAGTCGAGATTTGGGAGAACCCGCTGGTTTGATTAAGTAACTGACGTACAGTAATGAACTCTGCACCAATATACTTACTGGAAATATAGCGCTGTATAGGCGCGTCTAAGTCGATTTTTCCTATTTCGGCAAGCTGCAGAACGGCCATGGCCGTAATCGACTTGCCTATCGAACCTATTCCAAATGGGGTTTCGGGCGTTACGGGTCGACCCGATAAATCGGCTCGGCCATATCCCTTAAGGTAAAGAATGCGATCACCCTGTACAATCGCGAGAGCCAGCCCCGGAAGACGCTGTCGTTTCATTTCGCGAGCAATATACGCATCCACTTCGGAGAAGACTGAAGTTTCAGATCGCTCTACTTGCATGCTTCCCTCAATTCGTGCTGAACTGAATAGTGGGAAGAAAAACAGACAGCACAGAATGATGGTTACAATTCTCACTCTCACTCTCATTCCACCCCATCCCCAGTTATTGTTTCTGTAAACAATCCAATGATTGTTCAGATTCGCTTTAAAGGTTCTCATTCCCTTGGATTGAGATTCAAAAATCAGCTTCCCACAATGTCAATCTCGCACCAAAAATTCACTTCAACCTCCTTCCCTTCCATATCATTTACCCCTCCTCCGTTTTATAAATAAGCGAAAAACAAAAACACGACCCCATAGGCCGTGTTTGGCAGATTGGGCAGCCCGGCGGCTATCACTTGAACAATGAGAAGGTCCTTAGTTTCCTAATCATGTTTATCCTCCCGTAATGAACGGATCAACCGGCATTGAATTGTCTCCCCCCACGCCTTCCAAGATCGCTTGTTTCAACGGCATACTCATGCTTGTTTGCCATATGGAAGAAATCACAGGAAGCAGAAGTCACCATGGTCGGGTTAGCCGGTGCGGCGGGAGCGGGTCAGAGCCAACCCACCTAGGACCATGCTGATCAGCCCCATCACGATGGCAATGATGGCCCCGGCTCGCCCGCTGCCGGTACCGAAATCTCCAGTGAAAATGGTCAGATGCAGCACTGCGTAAACTATGACGATTATCCCCACCACGGCGGCTCCGATGGCTCCGCGTCGCCCGCTGCCGGTGCCGAAACATCCTGCGGAGCGAGCCAGAGACAGCCCAGCGAGGATCGCGCTAATCAGCCCCAGCACCGCGTCTATCGTGGCCCAGATTCGTCCGGGGGTGGCTACTCCATATCCAACATCACCGTCGGTCACTGCAGCAGAGGCAATAGTTGGTACAAGTAGAAGTGTACCAACTATTACGAATGAAACTAGCTTCATTTTCATTGGTTATTTACTCCTCTATATTGTTTTTGCAAACTGAATACAGTCCGGCTTATACATATGATATATATAGCATTCTTTATTTCAGCCAACAGTTTTTAGAATGGCCGAAGACTTGCCGGGTCATCTAGCAAAATCAGCTTACCACCAAAACCTGCGACCATCTCATTGCGGAAGCATGCTTACGTCATACCCTTCGGATTTGCTGGATATATCCACCCCCTTTAGCGCTGAGTTCAAACAATGCTCACTCAATCGACATCACATACAATTCAGCTCATTTCGCCCGCTTTTAAATGACGTTTTCCATGCAAACGATCCCACCGTTCACTAATCCTTGCTTGTTCTTCGCAGCTATTTCTCGTTTCGCAGTCAGTTTAAACAATAAATGTCGAGAACGTATGCAGATCTTCCTCTTTTTGTGTGGAATTCTTCAAGAACAAGTTAAATCACGGTATAATCTGGGTTAAGTGTTGCATTCTCGCACTGGTAACAGATTACACTGGAAAGATGTGATTGGAATGGAACCGAAATTGTTGCTTGTGGAGGACGAACCGGGCATGCTTGAGGAGATGCAAACCTATCTGCAACGGGAAGGTTTTCGGGTATTGACCGCCTGTACCGGCAAGGAAGCGCTCACGATTGCCCGGTCTGAACGGCCTGATCTCGTCGTGCTTGATTGGATGCTCCCCGAGAAAAGCGGCATTGATGTATGCCGCGAATTAAGGCAAATCTCGCATTGCGGTATAATTATGGTCACAGCCCGATCGGATGAATCGGATAAAATCGTCGGTCTGGAAATCGGCGCGGACGATTATTTGACGAAGCCGTTCAGCTTGCGCGAGCTCGCTTCGCGCATCCGAGCTTTACTTCGCCGCTTGCGCGGTCCTGAAGACAAATCGATGTTCTTGGAAAGAGACAACCTGATCATTTCCGAGGCCAAATGTCAGGTTTTCAAGGATGGCCAGGAGATCCAACTGACACCGACGGAATTCAAAATTTTGTACACGTTGGCTGCGCGTCCCGGAATGGTTTTCAGCCGCTTGCAATTATTAAAATCCGCCCTTGCGGACGAATATATGGGATACGAAAGAACGATGGATTCCCATATCCGGAATCTTCGCCGCAAGCTGGGAGACGATCCGGCCAATCCTCGTTATATTCAGACGGTATACGGATTCGGTTACCGATTCGGTGAATAATCATGACGTTGACGGTACGCCAAAAAATATTTGTCTACATGGGACTGATCGTTCTTATTATCGGCGGCGCTCATGCCGTAACCAAACATGCTTACATGGAGTCTGCGTTCGATCAATTTCGTAAGGAAGAAATCAGCGCATCATATTTGAACGCAACGCCCGGGGAACAAATCGAGATCTTGAAGACTTACGTTTCAGGTAAGATGCGGGAATTTGAGCTTGGAAATTGGGTATTTTTCATAGCGACCGGCCTATTCGTCAGTTTATTGATTTCGGGGGTGCTGACGCTGCCGCTTCGAAAGCTCGTTGCTGCTATCGAACGCGTTGCGCAGGGGGATTTGGACGTGAACGTTCCTGTACAATCAAAAGACGAATACGGTAAAGTAATCCAGTCATTCAACGACATGACGCTTCGCCTCCGTGAAGCTGAGGACGCCCGCAGGCGGTTGGTAGCTGATGTCGCTCATGAGCTTCGAACGCCGCTGTCTATCATGCAGCTAAAATTAGAAAATGCCCAGCAGACCGGTCAAAACGTCCCTCCGGACATGCTGCTTAGACTCCATGACGAAGTCATTCGCTTAGGCCTGCTTGTGGAAGATCTTCATGTCTTGTCGCTAGCTGAGGCGGGCCGGTTGGCATTGGATTGCAAACCGCTCGATCTGTCGGCAATACTTGAACAAGTCGTTGATGATGTGAAAATGGAGGCTGAGGAGAACGGACTGGAAATGCGCTTCTATTCGAATACGATGCCGGTAACGGTGATGGCCGACGCGAGGCGGATCACGCAAGTGTTCATCAATTTGTTGACTAATGCAATCCGCTACACGATGGAAGGCGGAAAGATATCGGTTGCAATTGAAGACAAGGTCCTGGATCGGAATGCAGTCTATGCATGTGTCTCCGTGACAGACACCGGCATCGGTATTCCGCCCGAAGAACTGGCCCACCTGTTCGATCGTTTTTATCGCGTGGAAAAGGCCCGTTCGCGGCATTCAGGCGGAACGGGGCTCGGATTATCGATCGCTCATCATTTTGTCAGAGCCCACGGCGGGTTCATCCGCGTCGCGAGTGAGCCTGATCAAGGTACGACATTTACCGTTTATTTGCCGCTGGTTAATTGATATTTAAAAAAGGGCTATTATAAAATATTGTTGCTTCAATCTTTGATGAACTGCAAATACTTGACTCTAGAGAACGATTGCCTATCGAGTTGAAGAAAGGCCATCCTTTGCGAGATGGCCTTAACATCATGGAAATTGCATTATACCTCGTATGCTTGCTCTAACGATTTCATATTGATTTTAGCTTTCGTTTGAAGCAA
This sequence comes from Paenibacillus spongiae, assembly GCF_024734895.1. Classification (NCBI taxonomy): domain Bacteria; kingdom Bacillati; phylum Bacillota; class Bacilli; order Caryophanales; family Paenibacillaceae; genus Paenibacillus; species Paenibacillus spongiae. The sequence goes on along the minus strand of NZ_CP091430.1, from coordinate 3,762,613 downwards.
TGCCTTCATCACTCTTTCGGATCTTTCTGGATCGGGGTTGCATATCATCTCTGAAAAATGCTTTGGGATGATCTGCCACGATACTCCGAACTTGTCTATCAACCAACCGCACACCTGAGCCTCGTCTCCTCCCTCGGAGAGCTTCGTAAATCACACCGGCTCATTTCTTTGGCTCTTATTTCTCGAGACCGTTTGAACCGGCTTGCCGCTTCGACCAAAGCCGCTTTTGGAGCATATAGGCGCCTACTCCAATCGGGGTAAAAGCCGTAAATGCCAGTATTCGTTGCAGCAGTCCCCTGATCATGGATTTGTCGATTTCCACCATTCCGCTCATGATTGGAATCATAATCGCAAACAACAAGAGATTGGCGGCGAGGTAACCTTTCCAAATCCGCGAATCGCTTTGTTTCCATAATACGATGGCAAAAATAAGCGGCAGCAGGAACGTGCCGATCCCCCAAATTCCTCCGCCATGTCTCGGGTCGGGACTCGGGAATATTCCCGATAATAGAGTTCCGAGCCCGTTCGAAAAAACGGCTATCGACGTGAGCCACGCCAAGAATGGGTGGGTTCCAAGACGCAGGAACGCACGCAAAAAACCGAATGCAGCAATTAGGGTCGCGATGCCGAGCAAAATGATCGCCGCATTAACCGGCAACGGGTAGACGGCATGATTGGAGCCGAGATGGCTTGCGGTATTCCTTATAAAGCTATAACCCGGGTAAAACGGTGCGGCGATGGCGGGGATACCGAAATAAAGAAACGGGATCGCCATACCCACGCGAAGCAAAGCTTCCGTACCGCTCCGCGCCTTCTCCGAATGTGCGGCTTTTTCACGGCCGCTCTGCCACGGAGGTAATAAACGTCTCCTCTCTTTCATTCCACGCGGCCTCTTTCTGCCCCTTCCTATTATAGTTATGAATTATGAAACAATTTCAAAAACGGTACCTTGGTTAAAATCAGCCACTTTCATAGAGCCATAAACTCCTAAATATAGTTTGGTTTGATCCAGATTCGTTCCCAAACTAACATAATAAGCGGATTGAGTACCAAAATTATAATCGATTTCAATAACACTAAAATCATTTCGTTTACAATCTGTTTTTACCCTGGTATAAGCTAAAACTCCTCTAACTGGAGGGTGAGATTCTTCATCCCGGGCAAGGTCGGTAAACACAACGCTTCCCGTTAAAGCGGGGATTCCATTCCCCATATATGGCTGGACTCCTGTAAGTGCAGTTCCTCCAAATTTATCAGGTCGGGGATCTTTATGAAAATAACTAGTTAAAGGCTGAAGACGCCTCACTGAAGTATTTATTGCATCATTGTAATAAGCCATTGTTATCTCATTCATAGGTGGATTTGCAGAGCAGCCCCTTATCATCGAAGTAGGAATAGCACCTTCCCACCCTCGCCAGCCAAAGTTAATAAATTCTTCTTGGTCAGGTTCAGAATTCATCAAAGAAGCTTGAATAAGCTTGGTAACCGGTATTGGTTTATGATGAACGAATGAATAAATCGACTCTACCAAATCTTGTCCGACAATTCCCACATATTTGATATACTGATTATATATCCTTTGATATGAAATGCCCGGTATATTGCGAACCCCTTTGGCAATTACCGTAAGCGTTTCTTGAATAAGTACGGGTAGCTCATTAAAGCGTGTAACTACGGGTGGATTATCAATCCATGTATTCTTAACTACATCAATTTCAATAATTTTTCCGGCGATTTCCATATCGTCTTGACTTAAATTGAATGGATCATAGCCTGATCCACCGTCTCCGGTTGTTAAAACAAGTTTCCCTGTTTCAGGTGAAAAGTTTAAGCTATTGACACCATTATGATTTAGAAATGGTCTTCTTATGTTAAGTAATGTCCGCCGTTTTTGAGGTTGACCATTCGGTTGTAAAATCCATTCTTCAACTGTATCAATATGATCATATTGAGTTTCTCTATTTGTCCACCTTAGGTTTAAAGTTCTGGGATCACACGGGTTAGGCTTAAAAGATTCAAGAGGGGCACCTGAAAGAGCACCTGGGCCCTGTGTTCCGGCTACTGAATAATGAAGATAGAAAAAACCGTTATAATAAAAATCGGGATGAAACGCTAGCCCAAGCAATCCCCGTTCATCATAACCTCCACTAGAAGCACCTAGTTTTATGATTCGCGGGCTAATATCTAAAAAAGTCCTTATCGCTTCGTTTCGTATATAAAAGATCTCCCCTACCTGGGTTGCAATAAGTAAGCTTTCAATTGAATCACCCGGAAGTATAGTTGTTTTCAAAACAGTGGGTAAATTTAACTTACTTACAATGGGCCGCAAACTAACCTTAACTTTTATCAACTAACTTTACACTCCTTCCTGATTGTTTTTTTATAAGAATATGATTAGAACTGTTCTATTAATACCAATGTGTGCCGGGCAATCTGACTCGGCATTGCACCATTTTCCGCGCCAGCGTCGGAGGAATTCAGCCCATTACTTCAATGAAAGATCAAAGAGGAGCTGTCCATGCGGCAGCTCCACACTATCGTTGTCCGCTAGGACATTTTATGCGTTCATTCCATGCCCAGCCGGTTCAGCCTCCACCACCGCAACGGCCCGAACCGGGGACCCGTCGCCACAGACAATGCGCAGAGGAAATCCGTAAAACATAAAGTCGGTTCCGCCGGGAAGACGATCCAATCCCTGAAGCCCCGTATACGTCACAATTCCGATTCCCAATAACGCCCGCTCCAATTCTTCAGACAGTTCGCCGCCGACGAACGGTGGTCGCAGCGCAGCGAGTCGGTCAAAGCATTCTAGCCCGACGGAATCGGCGAAAAACAGCCCCCGGCCTTCCGGCCAAGTCTGGTCTTCGATCCGTGCTACGCGCGATGCTCCGAAAAATCGCTCCAATGGCAGCTCATCCAAAGTCGAGGCACCGGGGTGCATGTGTGAAGGCGCGTCCACGTGTGTTCCGGTATGGCTACCCATCGAAAGCTGCCGCAGCTCCCAGGAGTGACACTCGTATGTGTGTGCTACCTTGACTTTTACCTCAGGATCTCCGGGATAAACGGGCATGCCGTCCGCAATCGGCAACGACAAATCGATCACTCTCACTCAGGCGCCTCCATTCCTGCAAGCTATTATCCAAATTTCACTTCTGTTTGACTTGAACTATCGTTCTCCGTTACCTGAATCAGATATCTTTCCAATTTACAGTGCAATGGGCTATTTATAGAAAGCCCGAAAGCGTATCTCCTGAATTTCACTCTAGCGTCGCGGTCAGACGATCACGCGGTAGTGAAGATGAACAACGCCGCTTCGGAAGCGGCGCTCACCGAGCAGCTCGAGCCGCATGCGGAGGTTGTCCGGCAATGCTCGCTTACCTCCACCCAAGACGATCGGATTAAGAAGCAGATGACACTCGTCGATCAGTCCCGCGCTCATCGCCTGCCCAGCAAGCTCGGGGCCGCCAATCGTAATGTCGGCTCCTGAAGTCTCCTTCAGCCCCCGGATCGCATCAGGATCGAATTCGCGCTCGATCCTAGTCCTTGCGCTTGAAACCGCCTGAAGCGTCCGGGAATACACGGTCTTCTCAGCCGCTCGCCAGATCTGCGCGAATTCCCGCATTACCTCCGGTTGATCGCCGGGCTTGGCGCTCGCCGTCTCCCAGTACACCATCGACTCGTACAATCGACGCCCGTATAGGTAGGTGCCAATCGGCCGCTCGAAGTCAGTCCAGAACGCAAACACCTCGTCATCGGAGATCGTCCACTCGATATTGCCGCGCTCGTCCTCAATGAAACCGTCCAAAGATACGTTAGCAGCGTAGATCAGTTTAGCCATTTCAATAACGCCCTCCAATTTTCAGTTAAAAAAATCAAGTTAATTACCTGCCAATTCTCCTTAAGTGAATTTTATAATTTCACAATCGATCGATCGGATTCCAATATAGTTTATATTTTCCACACTACTTCGAAATCGTGATAACTATTAATCCCGTATGGCAATGGGGACATCGTTGGAAGTAAACGGAATAATGCTTTTACTTTCAATATGTGTCTGCAGGGATCAAATCCGGTATTCTCCTGAAATCATATAAGATTCTCCGGTAGTATTTTTCTACCAACAATTGCTATTATCCTGCCCGTTAGCGGAACGAGGCAACCTATCGTCCGCCAGCACCTCGCGTTAGGTTATAAAGACTTGAAAAACAAGAGAACTGAGGCGGCCATTACCAAACAAGCTCCGACTTTTGCCATAAACAAATAAAAATCAGTCGGCTCCGGGTTTTCTACATTAAGACCATAGGAGAGCTTGAAGATAAAGCGCTGGAATAGCTCAAAGCGAAACGCGCACCAACCGTAAACAAACAAAGGGATGGCCAGAATGAAGTAAAGTACGCTACCGTTCGTAGTATGCTGCTCTTCATAAGCCGCACGGATCAAATCGTTCGCCGAATAGTATTCTTCACCGGGTGAAAGAATTCGTTTGTCGTTCATGTACATAGAGACCGGCGACACCCATTCCCCTTGCTCGTCATACACCATGAACATGCCGGAAAACTGCTCGGCTGTATACGTTTTACCGCTCGGATATGTGATGGATAGATTCGAGTTGCCTTTACCTTGCATGCTTCTTATCGTATAAATATCACTCTTGATCATAACTTCCTTGCGATCCTCATAAGAGGTCACGGAAACTGGAACTGATACACCACCGCCAAACGCCCGGTATGTTATTATATTCCCCATTTCCGACTGCTTTGTATATTTCGTATTATCCAAATAAAACACCTGTATGGAATAATATCGTACCGCCCAAATCAACAGTAATACCGCCAAAATGATTATAGCGATCCACTTCATAGCCTTGAATATGTTCGTGAAATGTGTCTCCAATATATCCACCTCCCTTCCAACTAAATCCAGTCGTCTTACTATTGATATACCCATCCATTACTTGGAAGTTGCGTTATCCTGCCCTTAAGCTTAAAGGCAAGGCCAGCACGTCGGCCGCGGCTAACGCTATATGTTCTTGTCCTTTTCGGCAAACGATACATATTCTTGTCCTCTAACAGTTTGTGACACAATCGTTCGTAGCCGAATCCCTTCCCCTGCCGATATAACAGGTTCCAGGCTATTGCTAAGCTTATGCTTCAACATATATGGCCTCTTTTGAACAGAGACGATCTCAAATATCCGCAGCCTATGTTCTTCATTAGTTCATTCAGAACGATACAGTGGATCCAATATGTATTGTGACTCAATCCATTAAAGCTAGCTAAAATACTGTGGTTCTCTATTGAATGTGTATATGTAGAACACTTAGTATTATGTACATATGTATATAAGTCGGCTGAAGGTTATACCAGCTTCAGCGTCTCTCGGATCGCCTAACAAAAAAAGCCAGAATGCATTCATTGCATTCTGGCTTAACTTTATACGAGGATTAACGCAGGTTCAGCACCTGTACATCAGGATTCACATCGACCTCGTAGTCAACGTCTTGAGTCTCGAAGCCGAACAGCTGGAAGAATTCACGACGGTAGCCGTCAAGGTCGGAGATATCGTGAATATTGTCGGTAGTCACCATTTCCCATATCCGCTTGACCTCGTCCTGCACATCCTCACGCAGCTCCCAATCATCAATCCGGATGCGTCCCTTCTCGTCAACCGGTGTTTCGCCGCCATTATACAGACGGTCGGAAAACAACCGGTACATCTGCTCGATGCTTCCTTCGTGCAGGCCTTTTTCCTTCATCACCTTGTAGAGAGCGGCGATGTACAGCGGCACCACCGGAATGGCGGAGCTGGACTGGGTGACAAGCGCCTTGCTGACGGTTACATAAGCCTGTCCATGAATGGTGCTCAGCTTGTCGGTCAAGCGGTCAGCGGTCGCTTCCAGATCGTCCTTCGCACGGCCGATGGAGCCTTGTCGGTATACGGCCTGGGTAATGTCCGAGCCGATGTAGGAGAAAGCGACCGTTTTGACGCCTTCAGCCAGCACGCCAGCATCCTGCAGCCGGGTCATCCAGTGTTCCCAATCATCGCCGCCCATTACGGCGACAGTATGCTTGATCTCCTCTTCAGTAGCTGGCTCAATCGTAATGCTCGTGACTTCACCGGTGTGGAAGTTGACGGTTTTGTTGGTATAGGGCAGACCGATCGGCTTCAGAACGGAGTTTACTACTTCACCTGTGCTAGGATCATTGCGGCGCGCGGTAGCGACACTGTAGACGACCAGATCCACCTGGCCCAGCTCCTGACGGATGACCTTGATGACATGGTCCTTGGTCTCGTCGTCGAAGGCGTCACCGGTTACGCTGTAGGATTTCAGGCCAAGCTTCCGGGCTTCCTCTTCGAACGCGGCAGAGTTGTACCAGCCGGCAGAGGCGGTACGCTTCTCGCTGCCAGCGCTTGTCCGGTATACCCCGATCGTGTTTGCGCCTGCACCAAAAGCTGCTGCGATCCGGGCGGACAAGCCGTATCCCGTGGAAGCGCCAATGACAAGCACGTTCTGTGGGCCACGAATAGCAGGCTTGCCTTTGATGTAATGGATCTGTTCCTCGACTTGACGTGCACATCCTACCGGATGGGAGGTTGTGCAGATGAAGCCGCGTGTTCTAGGTTTAATAATCATGAATAAAGCGCCTCTCTGTATCGTATTTCATTTTCCATTTGGTTTAGATGTCGTGAGTGCTGTTAAGCCATATCATATTATAACAATTAATTGCACAAGGGAATACCTCTCCCATAACCTATCTAAACTCAAATCCAGTTATCCCCCAATATGAACACTTAACGCCCCCATACATATTAGCACATATTGAAAGTATCCTGCCAATTGCTTAATAAAAACAAGGAACAGCTGCCGCGGCAAACTGCTCCTTGTTTTGTTGAACTAACGTGTGTCCCGTTCAACAACTCGTTCTCCACTGTCTATATCGGCAAACTATCGGGTCATCCAGCAGGATGGCCTTTAGAGCTCCAAAATCATTCGGAAAAATTACAGCGTTTTCCGCATGAATTCCTTCATATACTTTTCTTTAAAGCCAAGGCTGTCATATAGATTTCTGGCATAATTCCCGACTACACACCAAAGGTCGACTTTTGCACTGCCGCGTTGATAGATCTCGTTGCATAAATACATAACAAACTTTTTTCCGATCCCAAGGCTCTGAAAGTCAGTACGGACGGAAATACTGCTGAGTTCATTACCAGAAAGGTGGCTATAAGCGACGATTTCCCCATTTATTTCGAAGACAAATCGGTTCTCCGCATCCTCTTTCCATACTCTTCGTTCTTTTTCACTGGGCTTAGCAATCACAGAATCGGGAAAGCAGCCGACACGGACGCGCATTTCATGAAACGCTGTGGCATACAGCGACTGACTGGCAAGATAGTCCTCGTCCGTATACAGCCTCACCGGTAGCTCCTCCAAGGGAAAGGGATCGCCGGTTCGCTGCATTAAAGCCGATGAAAAGTATTTGTCATAACCGAGCTTGCGCGCAAACGCAAGAGACGATTGATGACCAGCACGAAAGGAACTCCTGACTTTTTGGGTTCCGCCCGCCCGCAATTCGGTTTCAGCATACTTTACCATTGAAGAACCGATTCCTTGCCTGCGAAACTGTGGATCGACAAACACAGTTAAATAGGACTGAGATGCAGGTTCGTTCACTTGAGCCAGTGCAATAAGCTTATCCCCGATAAACGCGGCAATAAACAATTCAGGTTCTTCAGCAAGCACCCGAAGGATGTCTTCACCCGCGTCGGCGTCAAAGCTTAATAATTCTCTTGCTGCATTACAATCTTTTTCACTGAAGTGTTCGTATCGGATACCTGCTATATTCATCAGCCTTCGATTCCTCCGTTATTGCTTATTGAGCTACTTTCGACTTCAATTTTATTTAATATTCGCGAATACTTTAATAAATCCTTTTTCTGGAATGCGTTGAACTATCCTGTCCATTAGATTTCCTTAACCTTTGTACGGTCGTTGCTGCGCTATCTTGCCCTTAGCTTAACTAGCACCGTCGGCCGGGGCTAACGTTATATGTTCTTGTCCTCTAACAATGGCTTGATGTCACAATCATGCGGTTCATTTTTTATCGATTATTTTTTTACTCCTCGTTCCCTACTCACGGATATCCAGCCACCGAATAATGCGATTCACAGGAAGATTGATAGTTCGTTTCCACGCATCCTTGGGTTTTAGTAAGCCGTAAAGTCCCGATGCAGCCCCCATTAAAGTCCATAGAAATAGAAATACATATAAATGCAAATAATTGCCCGTTACTTAAACGAAAGGCTGCCGATTCTGCTGGCAGCCCTGGTTGACATACATAAGTTTAACCTTTAATATATACGACTTGTCTTGCTAAGAAATTACGGATCCCATCCATTACTAAAGTGGATTTGATGATTATATCAAGTATCTTCCCGTGATCGACTGCTCCGCATGGATGATCTGTGGAGGTGTGCCCTCGAACACCACCTGGCCGCCCTTGCTGCCTCCGTCCGGTCCCATATCGATGATCCAATCCGCTTGACTGATCACATCGAGGTTGTGCTCGATGACAATCACCGTATTGCCGGCATCCACGAGGCGGTTCATGATCCCCAAAAGTTGACCGATATCTGACATGTGCAGTCCGGTCGTCGGCTCGTCCATCACGTAGATGCTGCCCTTCTTATGCAGCTCGCTTGCAAGCTTGATGCGCTGGCATTCCCCGCCCGAGAGCGTGCTGAGCGGCTGACCGAGTGTAATATAGTTCAGCCCCACGTCACTCATCGCCTGGAGCTTGCGCACAACCTCTTTTAACTGGAAAAAATCCAATGCCTGCTCCACTGTCATCCCCAGAACTTCTGCAATTGACTTGCCGTTCAGCTTGTACGCGAGCACCTCTTCCTTGAACCGTCTACCTCCGCATACTTCGCATGGCAGCTTCACGCTGTCGAGGAATGCAAGGTCTGTATACACAACACCCAGCCCTTGGCAGTTCTCGCAAGCCCCCTTGGAATTGAAGCTGAACAAGCCTTGATTGACCTTGTTCGCGGAAGCAAACGCCTTGCGCACATCATCCATAATGCCCGTGTAGGTCGCGGGATTCGAGCGTGTTGATACGCCTATCGCCGATTGATCGATGACAATTGCATCCGAATGCTGGCTGAGAAATACTTCGTTAATCAGCGTACTCTTGCCCGAGCCGGCGACACCCGTTACGACTGTCAGCACTCCGGTTGGAATATCTACACTCACGTTCCGCAGGTTGTGCAGTGTGGCATCCTTGATGGACAGCTTGCCCGATGGCTGCCTGCAATCGTGCTTCAGTTGGAGCGGCCGCTTCATATGGGTGCCTGTCAGTGTGCCTGCATCCAGCAGACCTTGGAAGCTTCCTTCATACACGATGGTACCGCCGCGGCTGCCGGCATGAGGACCGACGTCGACGATATGATCCGCTAACTTGATCACATCGGGATCATGCTCGACGACAATCACGGTATTGCCCTTGTCGCGCAGCTTCTGCAGCAACTCATTTAACCGGTGCACATCACGGGGGTGCAAGCCAACGCTGGGTTCATCGAAGATGTAAGTGACATCCACCAGACTGCCGCTCAGGTGCTTCACCATCTTGACCCGCTGAGACTCGCCGCCGGATAATGTATCCGTCTCACGGTCCAGCGTCAAGTAGTCAAGTCCGATATCCACCAGATGCTGCAGCCGCTCCGTCAGCGATTTGACGACCGGCGCGGCAACAGGATCGTCAATCTCCCGAATGACGCGGATGAGCTGTCCGACCTCCATGGAGGACAGCTCCGCAATATTGAGCCCATTGATTCTGCAGCTTAGTGCGGCCTGACTGAGTCTCGCGCCGCGGCAGCTGGTGCAGGGACCCTCGGAAATGTACGGCGCAACAGTTTTTTGTGTGCGCTCGGACTTCATCTTCACATCCTGCTTGATGTACTTGTTGGTGAACTTCTCAATGACGCCTTCCACCGTAATATTCGTTGCCTTCCCGGCGAAATCCATCTTCACTTTCCTTGCCTTAGCGTACAGCAGCTGCTCCAATTCCTCATCCGAATAATCGCTCAGCTTCTTGTCGAGATCGAAGTCCCCCGACTGCACGATCATGTTCCATTCCCAGCCATTCACCGAATAGTCCGGCAGCATAATGGCTCCTTCATTTAACGACTTGGTCATGTCCACCGCCTTGCTCATGTCGATGCCCAGCCTGCGACCGATTCCGTTGCACTCGGGACACATGCCTTGCGGATCGTTAAACGAGAACATGTGCGCTTGTCCAACATAGGGCTGACCCACTCGGGAGAAGAGAAGGCGGAGAATGGGAGAAATATCGGTAATCGTGCCCATCGTGGAATGGGAACCGCCGCCCAGCCGCTTCTGATCCACAATAACGGCCATGCTCAGGTTCTCGATCGCGTCCGTATCCGGCTGCGGAACGCGGGGCAGGAAAGTGCGCACGAACATGCTGAAGTTCTCATTCAGCAATCGCGTAGATTCTGCGGCGATCGTATCGAAGACGATCGATGACTTGCCGGATCCGGATACCCCGGTGAAGATCGTGATCTTCCGCTTGGGAATGCGCAAGGATACGTTCTTGAGATTGTTTTCCCTCGCACCCGAGATTACGATATGTCCCTGATTAGATTCGCTCATTCTTAACATCCTTTCGATCATGTTAATTTCTACTTTTATTCCCATTGTACCATTCATTGTGCATAGAAAGTCGGGATGCCCGAACTTGTGCCTGTTATTGTTCTAACCAGGGAGGTCATGCGATAGCTTTATCGAATATTCATGGTGTGTCCGTAAATTACAATTTGATGATTAGAGATGGCTGCAGCCGGTTTATGTTGATTGTCAAGCAGGGTTCAACTATCGTACCCATTTATTTTGCATTGGGATTGAGATGTTTTTGTACCGCATGCGGTGTGTTGGGACTGCTTACTTAATGTCATTCGGTTCTAGATAACTACCATTCTCTACTGAAGGCATCAGTGATTGGATGTAGGATAAACTCTCATTGACCTGTTCTTCACTCAAACCATGTAAGATTAATGGACCAGAATAATTGGCTTCTGAGAGAAGGTGCAAGTAATGTTTGTAATCAACTATGCCTTGACCAGCAGCGACAAACTCCGTTTGTCCATCAATAATAATATCTTTGGCGTGTGCAATAACAATATGTTCTCCTAGAAGGTCAAAGCTTTCGCTTAGGAGATCATTCATCGGTCCTGGATGCTCGGGATTATACAAATTAGCTGCATCCATTACTATTCTCACGTTTGGCGAACGAATCTCATCCAATAGGTCTTTAGCTCTTTTTGCATCGAACACAATATTAGCTAACTCCGGCTCGACCCCCAACACAATCTTGTATTCCTCGGCAATCTCCACAGCCGCTGACATGGTATGCATCATGTCATCCCAAGCTTCCTTGCTGCGATTGTCAGGATGCAGCCGCCACATGTTTTCGCAGTCCCTGCTGCCTGTGCACAGCGTAATGACCGACGTTCCGAGGGAGCTGCTAGCTTGTGCAAGAACACGAAGACGGTCAATCCCCTGTTTACGCTTATTTTCATCTGGATGTGCCATGTTGAATGTTCCGGAGACGGCTGACATCACTATATTAAATTGCTTGCAAGCGATGCCGATTGAACGCACGAATTCGAGGTCAATATACTCAGGCATGGAAGGCAGGCCCGCACAGGACATATTAAACTGAGTTCTCCTCAGGCCATATTCGTTGATGGCTGCCAATACTTCATCAACCGAGTTCCGACTGAACGTTTTCGCAAAGATACCCAATTCCATCACACAGCACCAGAAACGTCGGATAATTGGACTTTACCGCCGATTTCCACAGACCTTGCTATTGCCACCATCGTCCTCATGTTTTGAACCCCATCGTGAATCGTAGCGCCCAACATTTGAGCTCCATTAAGAATTGTGTCGGCAAAGCCTTCTAACTGAAGTTTATAAAAATGCGCGTCTGCTCCAAGTGGTTTGCGGTACAATCCGTCTTTGGCAGAAAAAACCTCGACATCGCTCGCCTTAAACAACCATGGATTATAGGTTTTGGCGATTACGCTGCCATGCTCACCGTACACCTGAAACCCCTCGTGCCAATCCATCCTGACAGCTACGGTCAAATCCAGCTGGCCAACTGTGCCATTCACATATTCGATCGTACAAAGCCAATTGTACGCACCGAATCTTTGTGTATGCCAAGCATGAACACTTTCAATTTCTCCACCCAAAAATCTTGCCGTATCAACAAGGTGACTGCCATGTGTCATCATATAGTAGCGTTGTTTGTCCAGTTTAGGATTGCCATCAGGTTTTTTAACAGCCTCACTGGTCACTATAATAGGCATGACATTATCAGTAACGATGTATCGGTAGGTTGAATCGCAGTACCATGCTTTTAGCGCAAGCATTTCGCCCATTTCTTCTTGTATAAAATTCCGAGCATATGCGATGCCTGGATCGAACCGTTTCATGTTTCCGACTTGTAAGATCAAATTTGTGCTTCGTACAATTTCTTCAAGTTCTTCGCATTCTTCAATGGTATTACCAAGCGGCTTTTCCACCAGCACGTGTTTACCCGCCAAAAGAGCTTTTTTTGCCATGGGGACATGAAATTGATCGGCAATGCCAATCACGACAGCTTCCACATTTGGGTCCGCGAGCATCAAATCGTAATGGTAATAAGCACGGTTCGGGTTATATTTACTGCTCATTCTCCCCACTAAATCCTGAGCTACGTCGCAAATGGCATAAAGCTCAACATTGTTTGCTCTTGCGCAAGCCTCCAAATGAGCAGCCTGGGAAATAACACCGCAACCGAGCACTCCAACTTTTAACTTTTTCTGAGTTGCCATCTTTTAGTACCCCCTTATCTATTTGGTTTGTTGTATCCGGTGAATAATATTTTCCCGCACAGGTAATTTCTAAAGTTCAAACGTTAGCCAAAGGGTTTAATACAGAAAGGTTAACATGCACACATAAGAGGAGTCAATTATATAAACGCATAATCAATTACATAAACGCATATTATTCGACATTGACCTGACTGTTTTTGCACGATATATTTATATCAACCATAAAACGCGCACAAACAAGGATTTCACATATAGACGAGAGGATTTTGCCATCATGTTAAAAGAAGAAAGACATCATCTTATATTGGATTTATTAAACAATGAAGGGAAGCTCATCGCAACCGAATTAAGCTCACGCCTGAATGTATCTGAGGATACGATAAGGCGGGATTTAAGGGAGTTAGATGGAATGGGGGTTCTGCATCGCGTCCATGGCGGTGCTCTATTAAAGGGGGCCTCTACGGTTAAATTTGAAGAGAAATTCAATCAAGCTCCGGAAGCTAAAACTCATATTGCCGAAGTTGGTTTAAAACTAATACGAAATGATCAAGTCATCATTATTGATGGCGGAACGACAACGTTAACATTCGCGCAGCAATTGCCGTTTGATTTAAAAGCAACCGTAATTACAAACAGCCCGCCTGTTGCTGTAGCATTATCGCATCATCCGAACATTGAGGTTGTAATGCTGGGGGGCCGATTATTTAAGGAATCGTTAGTTAACACGGGTATCGCCACGATCCAGGCGCTTGAGGACATAAGAGCAGATATTTACTTCATGGGTACTCATAGTGTCCATCCCCAAACAGGCATTAGTATTCCCGACCAAGAAGAAGCATTTATAAAACGAAAGATGGTCAATATATCAGCGGAAACGGTTGTTCTCGCCGAAGCTCATAAGTTGGGTACAGCATCTACCTATGTTGCGGCACACGTGAATGAAATTAGTTATCTGGTAACGGAATCTTGTGTGTCAAGTAATGTCCTCATTGAGTATGAAAAATTAGGTATTACGGTGCTGCAATAGGATCTTCGCAAAAGGATCTTGTATGGCTCCCCATGTTCTCCTCATGGTGTCTAGTAGGTCTCCCCCTATCATCGAAAGCCCACCGCGGTTGGCAACCGGGTGGGCTTCTTCACGGAACCAACGTCTTCTTTCTTCCTTGGTCATCCCAGCAGACGTGTGACAGAGCGTAATCCGCTTAGCCCCCGTCACAAATTGCCGATTGTGTTCATGGTTACGCTTTACCCTTGTTTCACCAAGTTTTCTGCTGTGCGGAAAGCCAGGGCTAGAATGGTCAACACCGGGTTGACGCCGCCGTTGGTTACATGCACGGAGCCGTCACTCACCCAGAGATTGTCATATCCATGTACACGGCCCATGGGATCGGTGACGGACGTCGATGGGTCGTTACCCATGCGAAGCGTCCCAGCCTGGTGCTGCCCGCCACTAAGTCCATTGCCTGCCCGGGTCCGCCAAACCTGGCGTGCTCCTGCAGCCCAGAGCCACTTCTCCGCTTGCTCCGCCAGCATTGCCGAAGCTCGAAGAGATTCGGGGTGGGCACTTCCGGAGAGTTGAGCAACGGGTAGTCCGAAACGGTCTTTGACCGTGGTCGAGAGCCGCACTCTGGACTCGGCGGACGGGATTTCTTGGATCGGACCTTGAATCTGGCTCGTGCGCAGATAGGTTTCGCGCATTGTTTCCTTGCCTGCGATTCCCCAGCGGGCCGCCTCCGGAGCAAGTGCGCGATACCAGTGAATGAGCGGCAGCCGGGTGAATTCGTTGGCCAGCAATCCTCCCCCGATAATCCCTGCTTCGTTGCTATGGTCAAAGCGGAAGGTGGCTATGCTCACCCCCGGACCAAGACCGTCCTGAATCGGTTCATCAAAGAGGCCATATGCGCCGGAATAGAGATGGCCTTGCAGATTCCTTCCAACTTGGCCATACCGATTGCCGATCCCGTTCGGTTCCGCATCGCTTACCGAGTTGAGAAGGAGGCGCGCGCTTTCAATGGCTCCGGCGGCAACCACCACATGCCCCGCCCGCACCTGTCGGCGCTGGGTCGAGCCCGCTGTTTCCTGCACAAGGTGAACCCCGGTGGCACGTCTTCCCGCTTCTGTATCGATGCGCTCCACTATGGTATCGCAGATCAGGTCGCAGTTGCCGGTAGAGATAGCCCTCACCAGCATCGTGTTGTGGCCGCCATTTTTGCTGTTGGTTGGGCAGGCGAATCCGACACACTGGCCGCACCGCCCGCAAGCTGGCCGGCCGTCACGTTCGACAGAATTGATGAGAAGAGGAACCGGCCCCGCTTCCCATCCCAGCTTCACAGCCGCCCGGGCCAAGCGATCCGCTTCCCTCGTCCTCGGCAATGCCGGCATCGGATATGGACGCTCCCGCTTACCGCGTCCGGGATGCGCATCTCCGTCACCGGAGACACCGACTTCCCATTCTGCGCGCTCGTAATAAGGTTCGAGGTCCTGATAGCGAATTGGCCAATCGCTTAGCGAGCTTCCATCCGGAATTCCATAGCGTGTCGCCATGCGAAAGTCCTCCGGATGAAACCGCCATGCCTGTGCCCCGTAGACCCTTGTTCCGCCGCCGACAGTCATCGCGTTATTATGATAATCGCCTTCAAAAGGTGCGGTGATCCGCTCTTCTCCACCGGACAAGAGAATCGTCCGGGAGTTGCCTTCGAGCGCAGGGCCAGTATTATGACCGTATTTGCTTAACCGATGATTCCGTAGATGATCGCTGCCAACCTCACCATATCGAAGCCAGCTTCCGCGCTCGATGACGAGAACGCTAAGTCCCGATTCGGCGAGCATGGCCGCAGCTACCGAACCCCCGGCCCCCGCTCCAACCACGACTGCATCATACCGGTCCCGAAGCTGGCCGAAGGATCGCTGCGGCAAATCGGTTTCCTCGACTGGCGCACGGGTTCCAGGTATCGGTCCCGGACGAAATCCGATCATGTTCCACGACTTGCCCCCGCGATTCCCGCCTGCTTCGGGGCTACCATAGTAACCTTCGATGACGAGGCTCAATAAAGTGTCAAAAAATTGCTTCGATGAAACGGGCCAGTCCCGAACACGTTCTTGCTGGATATCATGCAACAGACTGTCTTTCTCGTCAGCCGACAGTTCGGCAAAAGACCGGGCATGGCGAGCTGCAGCTTCAGCATTCACCGCAAGAAGTCCGGGCTCGATGATATTCGTCCAAGCAGCAGAATCCTCGCCGGCATGACGCTCCAAATATGTCAGTACGCCTGAATTGGTCGCCGATGGCCATGCATCTTCCGGAACCATACAGTCGGCAACCGCTTTCAAAACCGTTATTACCTCAGCAGAAAAAGACTTCTGATCGCCGGGCTTCATCTCTCAACACCATCCAATGCCTCGTAATCTTTCATCCTCATGAACTTCTCTCCTATACGGGTCCCAAGTGGCCCCTATCAGTTTGCCAATCCTATTGTAGATAAAACATATACGATGGAGAATTATTAATCAACCCTTAAGATTCCAAATCACCAGTCGCATGTGATAGAACCTCGTTATATCCTCCACGAACGAATATTTTCACTAAGATCATTCATGAATTTGCAGGTCAAGCCATATGTTTGTTATATATAGAATAGGGGGGCATCGTTTATGAGCGCAATATTATTAAGTGGATTATTTGGTGTTCTTGCGGTTTGGATTACAGGCTTTATCATTACATTTCGTAAACAGTTAACATGTATGGTTGGAATGATGGCTGCGATGGCACTAGGAATGACGGTAGGATTAGCTCTGGGTGCATTGTTAACATTGTGGCTTCCTGGCCAATTTTTTTACTCCACGGTGATAAGTATGATAGCCGGAGGAGCTATCGGAGTATTAGCCGGTGCACCGATCAGCCTTATGGCTGTGATGGATGGACTGTTATCCGGAATCATGGGCGGTATGATGGGGACGATGCTCATGGTCATGATGCCGCAGCCATATGCAGGAATCACGGTGAAATTCATGTCTGTAATTTGTAGCGGTATTCTATTTCTGCTATACCTAATGCTTCAAGGGGAGATCAAAACCAGCAGCTTACGACAAAAGTCTTTTTTATTATCCAAGCCCGTATCCATGTTCGCAGTTATTGCAATAACATTGATCTTTACATCGTTTAGCCAGGTAAACGGTCGGATAGATTCCGGACACAAGATGGTTCCTGCTTCGGATCATTCCAAGCACACAAATACCCGTTCATCAAGTGAGGCCGTGGACAAAGAGCTTCTTGTGCAAGCGATGGAATTCTCCTTCTCCCCTACTTCAATCCGAGTCGTAGAAGGTCAAAAAGTTAAAATTTCGTTAGCCAATCAAGGAAAAGAAGTGCATGATTTCGAAATTGTTGGGACGAGCGTACATATACACTCCGCTCCCGGTGAGAAGAACAGTATGATCGTCAGCTTTGATAAGGCAGGATATTATCAAGTCGTATGTACCCTGCCTGGTCATAAAGAAGCTGGAATGACTGCAACTATTCATGTTGCAGCCTCATAGCTTAAATCACATGCTCAGTCGCTGAGGACTCTGGATGCTCCGGCTAACGTTTGTTGCGTATAAAGAAGAACATCATCAAACCTGCACTGATTAGAATAACAGCTATGCTTGTCCACTGACCAGCGGTCCAATTTAACATATAGCGCGACGAATCGCCTCTTAGAAATTCGAGCATAAATCTTCCGAGCGCATATAGAATGTTGTACGTAAGGAACATGAGTCCATTCGGCAGTTGTTTGTTTTTCAAGGATATTAATAGTGCGAATACGATTAAATCCCATTGTCCTTCCCATACTTCAGCGGGCCATAGCGGCTGCGATCCGTACTCATCATAAGCCATCGTCCCTTCCGGATAGACAATGCCAAAATTAGAACCCGTAGGAGAACCGAAGGCATCTCCATTAAGAAAACACGCAATTCGTCCCACCGCTTGCCCTAATATAATGGCAGGAGCAACAGTATCGGCAAATTCCCAAAAAGAAATCCGATGAATGCGTAAGTAAATAGCCGCAGTAATAAACCCTCCCACCAGTGCTCCTTGAATAGCTATTCCACCATTCCAAAACGCGAAAATTTCGGACAAGTTCTTGGAATAATAGCTCCACTGAAAGAAAAATACATGCCAAAATCTCGCACCAATAATAGCTCCAAACAAAGCATATGGGATGATATTAGGGATGTGTTTCTGATATGGAGTCCCTCTTGCCAAAAAAAGAGCTGCACCTATAGCAAGCAATACTGCCAGGGCCACAATTAGTCCATAGGAACGGATCGAAAAATCACCGATCGTAAAAAGGATGACTCTCATTCTAGGTCCCTCCATTGTTCGTTATGCATAGATATAGTCATATTCTAAAATGATTAAAAGATCCATTTTCAACGAATGATTTTGGAGAAGACGTCCTCTAGAGTTCGGTTTTGCTCAGTAATGATTTTAGCCAGCTCTACTCCGATAAATCGAAGGTGCCATGGCTCATAGGAATAACCGGTGATCTCTTCCTGTTGTTTCGGATATCGAAGAATGAAGCCAAATTCTGCAGCATTTTCAGATAGCCACTTGCCTTCTTTAGAGTCGCCAAATGATGGTATAAGGTCGTATCCGACGCTAGAACTCGATACATCGATTGCGAGCCCAGTCTGATGTTCACTTTGCCCCGGAAGAGCACTCCATTTATTCGCTGCATCCTCTCCTACTTCTTCAGAATAATGATTAAAAATTGCATATTGGGTTTCATAAGATCGATAGCCTGAAACAGCCTTTAAATCAATTTCATTCTCTTTTGCTTTATGAAACAATTTCTCTAGCGCCTCGGCTGCCGGTTTGCGCAATTGTTTCTTGGGATGGTAACCCGTAAATGAGAAATCCACTTCTGGTATTATCAAATCCTCCGGCTCATAGGTAGGTGGAAGATTTCGTTGTTTATTCACGAGAACCAACGGACTGGAAGGATTCGTTATCATTGCTTGACCATCTGTGTTTTCCTTTACGTTCAATTCCGGTGCATTCGCTTGTACCACTGCCAGAAGTGAATCAGATAGATCCAATACCGACTTCTTCTCGATTGTTCTATCCTTTAATAGGGAATCTTCATTTTGTGTCTGTTCAATAGATATCTGCTCTACTGACATGTGATCAAGTGTTGGTGACAGATCCTGATCTGGTTCAGCTTCCTTCTTGACTTTGTTCATCATATGGAATACTTGGGAAAGATATTGTGAGTTTTTAAAAGAATCGACTGTCCAGAATATGCCTATCCCTGCAATAGTAGCGGCAAGGATAGCTTTTGTCATCTTCATACAGCTCGGCCTCCATACAACACTTCTGCTGCTATCTATACTCGTAATAGACTAATTAATTGCGATTTTGATCCACCACAATTTTTCTGACAATCGTAACTTCAACTCGTCTGTTTTTGGCTCTTCCGGCATCAGTAGCGTTTGAGGCTATTGGTCGAAATTCACTGTAGCCGATTGCGCTGAAACGTTCAGGATCCAAGTTTTTATTCATTAACATGATGTCCATAAACCGAAGCGCGCGTTTAGCGCTTAGATCCCAGTTAGACTTGAATTGCTTGGTAGATATCGGCAAGTTATCGGTGTGTCCAGCCACAATGATTTCGTACTCAGGATACTGCTCAAGTATTTTGGAGATGGCGATAGCAAGCTTGCGGGATTCGGGTTTCACGATAGCTTGTCCGGATTGGAACAATGCGTTATCTCGGATCGTAATCGTAAGTTGGGATTCATCCAGTATCGTGTCAAGCTGAGTAGTCAGACCTTTGCTTTGGATATACTGATCGATTTGGTTCCGGATCTTTCCCAGCTTTGCTTGCTCTTCATTCATCAGTTTTTCAATCTGCCTGTCGTTTTCTTCCTGTTGTTGGTTGCCGCTAGATTCCCTAGAAACCCTGCTTTTACTGCCAATCCAATCATCGGAAACAATAATGGCATTGCTCTTATCGGGAATGCCTTTCCCGGAACTGAGCGCGGAGCCAAACGCTTTACTCATTTCTTCAAACTTCTTGGCGTCTAATGAGCTCATCGCGAATAAGACGATAAACAGGGCGAGCAGTAACGTTAACAAATCGGCATATGGGATCAGCCAACTTTCATCGATATGTTCTTCAAGGTTTTTGTGCTTATGCTTCTTATACAACCCCTAAGCCCCCAGTATCCCTGTATTGAAATCAATCGACCACTATTAATTCGGGATAATAGTTTACCGAATTGTTATTGATATATAAGGAATGCCATAAAGAAAAAATGTAGATCGTCCATATCTTGCGGGAATAGTCCCCCGCCCCGGACCGATGCTTCTTTAGCATGTCTTTTATATGATCCATATGAAACCATTGGCGTGCGTTGCTTCCTGCGATTTGCTCAACGATCGTATCGCCAATATCGGTATGCAGCCATTTGCGAAGAGGTACTGGGAAACCCAGCTTAGGACGGTCCAGGACATGCGCAGGCACAATGCCTTCCATGGCTTTGCGAAGCACGTACTTCGTGGTCCCATTGGCGATGCGATAAGAAGCCGGGATCTTTCGGGCAATATTGAAGACTTCTTTATCGAGGAATGGTACTCGCAGTTCGAGCGAATGAGCCATGCTCATTTTATCTGCTTTCATCAGAATATCGCCAGGCAACCATAGATTCATATCAATGGTTTGCATGCGAGTCACATCATCCGAGCTGCGGCAATGATCGTAAACCAGTCGGGTAATCTCCTTTGAAGGAACCCATGGGAAATTCAGATCGGGATGACTAGCAAGTATAGTGCGTTTTTCGTCCTCGTTAAATATTCGTGCATTTCCAAAGTACCTATCTTCCAAATGAGTAAGTCCACGTAACAGATAATTTTTACCGTAAAACGAGAAAGGCATTCTTCGAATCATCTTTTCCAAAAATGATCGTATCCTATCTGGCAGCCAGGTTACAGCTTTTAAGGACGAAGGCTCCCGGTATATCCGGTAACCTCCGAATAATTCGTCGGCTCCTTCTCCCGATAAGACTACCGTTACATGTTCCCTTGCCAGTTTCGATAGACGGTATATGGCGATTGCCGAAGGATCGGCGATAGGCTCATCCATATGCCATACTGCCTTCATCGTATCCATAAAAAAATCATGGGGTGAAATAATTTCGTCAAAATGCTCCGTACCTAGACTTGCGGCTGTTTGTTTGGCAAAGACCGTTTCATTGTTTTCTCCGCTAAACCCAACCGAGAAGGTCTTGGTTGATTCGGATCTGGACATATAGGTTGCAATAGCCGAGGAATCAATGCCGCCGGATAAAAAACTTCCTCTGGGCACATCGCTTTGTCTATGCAAGTGGACAGACTCTTGTAATACGAACCGAATTTCTTCGACAAACGTTTCGATCGGACGATTTTCCGGCTCGAACTTTGCCTGCCAATAACGCTTAATCGATTTATTTCCTTGTGAATCAATCCGTAAGCAGTAACCGGGTTCGAGCTTTTTGATTCCTTGAAACATCGTTTCCGGTTGAGGAACGTACTGGAAGGTCAGATAATGCAGCAAACTATTCGGATTGACTGTCGGCACGACTCCGTCAGCGGCAAGAATGCTCTTTATTTCGGAGGCGAATAAGAACTGCTTATGATCCTGATAGAAATAAAAAGGTTTAATGCCAAAATGATCGCGTGCGGCGAATAAGATTTGCTCATTCCGATCCCATATGGCAAAGCTGAACATTCCTCTCAGATAGTCTACACAGTTTTCTTCATATTCTTCGTAGAGGTGCAATAAAACTTCAGAATCGGTATTGGTTTTAAACCTATGGCCTTTATTTTCTAGCAGCTGCCTTAGAGGTTTATAGTTGTAAATCTCACCGTTAAAAATAAGCCATAGACGATTATCTTCATTTGTCATCGGTTGACTTCCATCCTCTAGATCAAGGATGGACAATCGATTAAACCCCAATCCAATCCGATCGACAACTTGAATTCCATTTTGGTTCGGTCCTCGATGAGTCATGGCAGCGGTCATTCTTTGCACAGTCGAGGATTGAGGCTCTGTTCCCTCATCAAATAATAAAATACCAGCGATTCCACACATAGTAGGCATTCCCTCTCGTAACTACACATTGTAGTTTATTTTTCATATTAAATTGCAAAATGAAACTGACTGACTGTTCAAGATGAAGCTGAAGAATCTTTTTCGCTATAGTAATTGCGCCGAATGAAGTAATTAACGGCCCTCGTCATGAAACCTATTGCAATGCATGAAACTGCAATGATCTGCTCTTTCGATAATCCCATCGAAACGATCATTTTTGATTCAAACCATGATATCAGAAGAACGATGACCCCATATCCAATGAAGCCGTAATAGGCCACCCTCCCCTGCCCGAAAACCAGTCTGCGCAATACCCAGACAAGAGGAATCATCAACAAAAGAATGTAAACATTGATCGGATGATAACGCAGCGAAGGATCCGGAAGGGTAATACCCCAAGGTACGGTTGTCAGCGAGCCATATTGCCAATGCGAGAGCAGGTATACAAATGAAGCCGCTAACCATCCTACAGCCAACGTATCCATAGCTACCTGCCAGTCCAATTTACTTCTCCAAATTGCATATGCCGTGTACAACAGTAACGCAGCGATCGCTATTTGGATGCCTAGAGGAGTCCCTGGATACATGATCAAAGAAAGAGGCTGATTTAGTAAAGACAGCTCCGTAAAAGCAGGGCTAATTTTCCAAATAATGATAGCCAATATCAATCCTGATGACAAAGCATCGATGATCGGCAAATTGTCAGGTGATTTGCGCTTAAGTACGACCTTCATAACCCAAAAGCCAATCACAGCAGATGTGATAAGGTATAGCCAAGTCCAACGGATCATCAGCGGCCCTAACTCCAAAACATCTACCATCAGGCCTCTCCCTTCGAAGCTTCTATCATGCGCTGAATCAAATTTTCTAGCGTCTTTGGAGACACGACACCGGTAGTCACATGAATAATTTCACCTTTGCTATCAACGAAATAAGACGTTGGAATAGACTTGATCTTGTAGAGCTTCGAAACCGCCCCATTCTCGTCCAACAACACAGGAAAATTAAATTGAAACTCTTCCGCAAATGAAATAGCTCCTTCAAGGCTATCATCAGCTGTTAAATTAACCGCGTAGATTTCGAATTCATCTTTGTACTTCTTATAAAAACGGACTAAGTCCGGCGCCTCAACCCGACATGGACCGCACCAGGACGCCCAGAAGTTGATGAGAACGGGCTTGCCCCCGAGGGATGAAAGCGAATATAACGAACCATCAAGTCCTTTCAGCTCGAACCCCGGTGCTTGATAGCCAATTCTTGCTGTCTGTTCTTTGTTGCCTCCTTCCGGTTGAAATATAGCTAAAATAACTAATACCGTAACAACAATCAATAACAGCAGTTGTTTTCGCAAGCGAAATCCCCCTCTCTGTTCATCCAACCCACAATTATCGTTGCAATATTAACACTACACCATGTAGTACTAATATCCAAGAAGATAGCGGCTTACGTGCAGCCGCTAATTACAATACTGCTAAGAATTACTATCATAAACGAAGATATCGTTACCGGAATAAAATCGAGCAAGGGTACACGGATTTTCTTCTTTGGTTCAATTAGCCTCTGCAAGCGATAGTTGATCGCCTTATCGGCGAATCCGATACCGATCGCGGTTCTCTGGCTTAATCGGGAGCACTTTAATAGTACGCTTGCAAGATCAATCGGAGATTTCATATGCATAACCGCATAATGGTCAGCTTCCAGCTCAACCCAAACATCAATATAATGAGACAATCGTTTTAGGATGGGAATGAAGGGCAAGCTATCTTTCATGATCCTAACCATTAGCATTCGAAGAGGATCGTAATTTTGACAATGACCGCTCTCGTGCAGCAGTATAGCATCAATTTCCCGTTCCGTAAATTCGTTGAGAAGAGCAGTCGAAATCACGATTCTCGGCCGAAGGGAACCAAATGCCAAGGCAATTATTGAATCGTGGCGGATTACAATAATTTCATGCCCCCACTTTTTAAACTTATGATTGAATTGTTTGGACAATCGGTTATGGCGAATCATCTGTAATCTGACGTTCCATCTTCTCTCATGGATGGCCTGTTTGCCAATCAGCCACAAGATCATTCCGAAGCTGTATGCTATCATTACATTTAGAAGGACAAGCACTATCTGATGTAACACGGATTGTTCTTGTAATGCTGCAACACAATACTGCAATATGGCCCATTTAGGATCAAATCCAAATAGCTCATGAAGTAAATAAATTGCCATTTGACCCCAAACAAAAAGACTAATTAATATCATGCTCGACAACACGATATGATAATTTCTAGGTTTCATGGCTTGTCTCGCTTCCACTCATCTATTCGGGCCTCTAACAACTCCCTCAATGAAGGGTCAGCCTGTTGAACGGCGTCAAATAAATGATTTAACACGATTTCACCATACTCATGCACAAGCTCCGTCGTTACGATTCGTGTTTGCTCTTGGATAAACTCTTCTTTGCTTTGTACCGGATGGAAGGTACTGATTCTGTTTCTTCCTTTTCCAATTGTGTTTTTTTTCAGATGTCCTTTCTCAGAAAGGCGATTTAATACCGTCATTACGGTGTTAAATGATAGCTCTTCACCGAGTAAAGATTGAACTTCCTTAATCATGACCTCTCCGCGGCTCCAAACGATCTCCATGATTTGGGCTTCAAGGGGACCGAAAAACCTTCTCAAACCCTCTTCACTTAGTTTCATTCGCTGTACATTCACTTCCAGCCATCCCTTCCAACTCTCATACCACGTTATATTTTCCGCTAATGCCCTTTATTTATACTACAGATTGTAGTTGTTAAATATATCTCACGTCAACATGAATTATATGAAATTTCATTGACAATAACCCAATGGATCAATGATGTAATGGTTTACTCCGGTATCTTCAAGGTGCATGAAATAGATCTACTTGGTTTCGGGTCTGCACACTCTTGTTCTTTCTTCGGATAGCCGCGGCAATCACGATTAAAAATCCGATCATGGCTGCCCAAAAGAATGTAATCAAATAATGCCAGACAAAAAGTCGTTTAACAGGGGGAGCGCTGATATCG
This sequence comes from Paenibacillus spongiae, assembly GCF_024734895.1. Classification (NCBI taxonomy): domain Bacteria; kingdom Bacillati; phylum Bacillota; class Bacilli; order Caryophanales; family Paenibacillaceae; genus Paenibacillus; species Paenibacillus spongiae. The sequence continues at coordinate 3,737,551 of NZ_CP091430.1, read as the reverse complement.
TTTACAACTTGCGGTAATTTGACTGGTACTAAACGAGCAGCTCTTTCAGGGCCCCCTGCTGCGTTACTCACCCACAGATTACCATCTGAATCAACTTTTAATTCTGGTTGTTCGGTTTTTTTGACGGTAATCCAAGCCGCTTCCTTAGCAATAAATGTGAGCGGATTCTCTTTACCTTCAGAAACCATGGTTTGATTTGCATCGATGATTTGTTTTGTTTCAAATTTCTCAAACCCATAATCGAACAGATGAGTCATATCCGAGAATGTTGCCTCCTTCGAATCCGATTTCAATAAAACGCCAATTAGTTCCGTATCCTCCCTTCTTGCAGATGCGACAAGCGTAAAGCGTGACTGATCCGTAAATCCGTTTTTGATTCCTGTTGCGCCTTCATAAGTCCACAATAATTTATTATGATTGACTAAATCGGAGTCCCATTCGTTTCCGTCCCATGGCTTTGTTTTTGTCCCAACGATTTTCCGGAATGTTTCGTTTTGCATGGCATACTGTGCGATTTTCGCCATATCCAGAGCAGTTGTATAATGCGCTTTATCATGTAAGCCGTGAGGATTTTGAAATTGTGTATTTGTTGCGCCTGCTTTCTCTTTTACAAACGCATTCATTCGCTCAGCAAAGGCTTTTTTTGATCCATCTATATGCTCGGCTATAGCTGTGGCAGCATCATTACCTGAATTCATCATTAGAGCGTAGATCAAATTAATCATGCTCTGCTGCTCCCCTTCACTTAAATAAACTCTTGTTCCGTCTTCATATCTGGCTTCCTTCGAAACCGTAACCCGATCATATGGCTTTGCTGTTTCTAACGCGATAATACCGGTTACAATCTTGGTAATACTTGCTGGATACAAAACATCGGTTTCATTTTTTTTCAACAAAACACTCCCCGTCTTTGCATCGATCAATACAGCGGCTTGTGCATGAATATCGGGCTGCAAGATTCCTTCTTCGGCTTTTGTTGAGATGGGATGCACGGCAAAGAAAGACAACAAAACCATGTATGGAATGAAAGACAGCTTTTTATTAGATCCGAGCATCGTAATAGACCTCCAATCGATTGAATAGGAAGACTTATTTGTCTTGCTTTATCCAACTACTTGTCGTAGTATTTTTTTGAATCACCATTATAGGAGGTGAGCAAAATATGAAAATCTTTCAACGCTTTGCTATTTGTGGCACACTATTACTCATTGTTTTACTGACAAGCGGATGCAACACAGAATCCGATGACAAGAATAACAATTCGAATAAGATGAATAACATGAACCATGAACAAATGGATATGAATAATAATGAGAAGGAATAATTAGTGCGCAGCCGGTTGAAAGGATAAGCCCGCGATATTCGCGGGCTTATCCTTTAACAATACGAACCGTCTAGTGCTTTTCAGTCGTCATACTATCATAGACCTCTTCGGACACAACACGACGGGCAGTAACATATCTTTTCTCGTAATAGGATTCCGATAAGGCGCTTATTCGGACCCCTTTACTACTGGAAGAATGTGCGAACTTCCCGTTTCCGACGTATATACCGGCATGCGAGATTCCTTTCCCATCCGTATTAAAGAAAACAAGATCGCCGGGACGGAGCTTATCCTTGTCCACATATTCTCCGGCATTCGCTTGTGTCTTAGACGTTCTCGGAAGCTTAACGTCGAATGTTTTGAATATATGCAGGATAAAACCCGAACAATCGAATCCATCTGTAGTCGTACCGCCCCATTTGTATGGTGTACCCACGACCTCATTGACGGATGCGGTCAGCTGCGGCTGATCTGCAAATACACTTCCGGCGCCCGATGTGAATACGGCTAGCGCCCCTACTATTGATATAACTGTTTTCTTCAAAATGTTCTCCCTTCGGTGCCTACGAGGTTAGCTGAAGGTTCGGTAGAAGGTTCCCTATAATTCCTTACCATTGGAATTAATTCACCCAACGTGGTTCCCCCGTTTTTCTCACAGAAAATTCGGCAAAGTTTGTTTTTAAACTACACAAGGTAGTATAATTCTTTCTTTCTCGTCGATCTCCTCCCTTGCAAAAATTAGAATCCTTTCATTTTATTAAGGATACCAGAAGGACAGCATATATCCGCCCCTCTTTGGTTATATATCGTTCATCTTATTGCTAGTTCTGAACAGCAAACCGAAAAATCTCTTGTGCTGTTATATCCGTAGATGATACGATTTCATAAAAAGAACTACGTATCGTAATTTTAATGGAAAGGAGCATGCGAAGCTATTGAACCAAACCAAATCTAACAAACAGCAATCCAAACAAGCCCGAGCTGAAATGCGCCGGGAACAGGCGAAACGTAAAAAAATGATAAAAAGGGTAGGCTTGTTTGGAGGCCTATTCGTGCTCTTAACCCTTATCATTATCGCCTTTGCATTCCGTCCACCGTCACCAGGAGAGAAAGTAACCATTATGTCCGATCAATCTCATATTCCCGATGTGACTTCACCGCATAAACCGTACAATTCCGATCCGCCTACCAGTGGCCAGCATGTTGCTTCCACTGCACCTTGGGGAGTCCATAAAGATCCGTTACCCAAGGAGCTGCTCGTGCATAACCTTGAAGATGGCGATATTGTCATCTATTACAATAACCAATTGGACTCCTCCTCTATTGCCGAATTGGAATCGATTGCAGAGCATTATAAGGAAGGCGTGATTGTAAATCCATATCCGGAAATGAAAAATAAGATCACATTAACAGGATGGGGACGCATTGACCGGCTTGAAACTGTCGAAAAAGACTCCATAACCAAGTTTATTCAAGCATATAGAGGAAAAAATCATCATTGAAAGCACTCGTATTTCTCAGGAATGCTGCCCATTTGCTCAATCGATGAGTGTGACGTGAGAAGGATCCGCCGCGTCGGATCCTTCTGCTGTATTAGTGCTATCGTTACTATTAGATCCATGATCTATGGAGGGATTATCTGCTTAATCTCGAATAACACAAGGAACGGATTAACCTAACGGTCAGGATACTTTAAGGAAATTATTGAAGGGTGAGGGGAATTATGGGTTCAAGAATCATGCACTTGATTATAGCCAATCGAATTGCAGAGTGTCTGTCGATAGAAGATAGAACACTATTTTTACTTGGAAGCATTGCTCCAGATGCCGTATCGACTAAAGACTCATCGCATTTCTTTAAAGGTGCATTACAAGATTATTCAAGAAGCATTGATTATAAAGGATTTTTACATAAATATCGTTCGCAAGTAGAAAGTCAATATATACTAGGATACTTTACACATTTGATCGCTGATGATATCTGGCTGAAAGGTTTTAATCTTTCTTGGTTGAAAAACAGAATGGAAGCTAATCATGAATTATATCATTTATACCATAATGATTTCCGATTACTGAATGGAAAATTATTAGAATACTATTGTATGACAGATGAATTGAGAAAAACGCTCAGTTATCTACCTACATTCTTTAATTTGCAAGAAGTTACGTCCGAAGATGTTGAAAACTTCATCCCATATGTATTAGGCGATATGAATTACGATAAGGAAGTTATTAATGAAAAGCTTAATGTTTTTACGTTTGATCAGATTGTTGGTTATATAGAGACATCAGTTGACATGGGGTTACTGAATATGAAACAGGCGGCCATCCTGTACCGGATGCCTTCTGCTCGTGAATGGTCAGTCGCCCATCCTTAGGTTGGAGAGTGCCGTGACAAGTTACGAAGGGATATAGAGAAGTAAAATCTTCACGATCGAAGAAAGATAGTTCATTATTCAACGAAGATTAGGCTGCCGACATGGATCGGCAGCCTTGGGTCCGTCTGAACCATTAACGTAAACAACTTGGCTGATATTTATGGAGTCAGTCGCTTTGTGCGCTCAATAACTTTACATGACTAAATTGAGCTTCTCCATCCGTAACAAAAACGCCCCATTTTCCACGCTGATGATTATACATCCTAGTACTCAATGCAACTTGATCATCCAGGTATATTTCGCAAATCGAATCTTCAATAATGACTTTTAGTTCATAAGGTGTATCCGGGATGAGCGTGATGGGGCGCTCAAGTTCAACAATATGAGGCATGTCCCCTCTTCTCGGCCAACAATCGAAGACGATTCGATTGCGATCCGGTTCCAGTCGAATATAGTAACCGTTCTCCAAGTCCTCACTGAACCTTAGCATCATCCCACAGCTCCGTGTGTTTTCCGCGAAGGTAACGGTGGCAGTAAGTTTACAGCAGGATGGAAGTTCATCCGTCATTGCACATGAGAAAGAATCCAATGCAGCACTCTTTAATGTATTCCCAGCAATATCCCATTTGCCAATTCCCGGCGCAAGTTGGACAGGCAATTCCTGTTTAAAGACTTTATCGAGTTGTTCAGGTATTTTCACCTGCAGCGTACCGTCTATATGCTGAATTAATTCATGAACGACCAAATTTCCTCCCCATTGCCATTGACCTTCATCTTTCTCTTCCGTCTTCGTTGGATTCCATCCGAAAACATAACGCCTGCTGCCATCGCTGAACGTCTTGGCCGCGTAGTACGCTCTTCCGTCAAAAGCATCATCGGCAGGCGCTATCCACGGTCCATTAAGCGATTTACTCATCCTGTAGTGGGTAACCCATTTATCGCTGAAAGTTGAAAATACGAGGTACCACCAGTCCCCTATGCGGAACAGATCCGGGCACTCATGAGTGAAATATAAATGAGGAGCCCAGAATGGTTCGCGAACTTCCCAATGCTTGAGATCCTTCGATGCACACAGCGCCGTGCAGCCCCGTCTTCTGGAGGGTCCCTCTTTCAATCGAGCAGCCAATAGCATCCAATACTCTTCGGCCTCTTCGTTCCAGAATACAAACGGGTCCCTCCAATCGTCTTTTTCGTACATCTCGGGAGGTGCGAAGAAAGTGTCCTCCTCAATCTTGCTCCAATGAAGCAGGTCGTCGCTCACGGCATGCATGACTGCTTGCATCGGCTTTCCTTGTGATTGGAGATGATGATTGTGACCCGTATAAAAGATATGATATTGTCCTCCCGCTTCGATGACGCATCCCGTAAAGATAAATAAATCCTGTTCATCCTTGCTCCCTCTCGGGATTACTTCTCCATGTTCCTCAAATTGTACAAAATCATCCGTACTGATCAGATACCAAGGCGTTCCTTCCCCATATTTCTCATGATTCCGCCAATCTAACAAATAAAACAGTTGAAAGCGTCCATCCTTATAGAACGGAATGAAATCTCCAGTCCAGCCAACTTGCGGTTTGTAAAATAAACTCATGTGATATTCCCCTCTCTTGGTTTTTTATTCAGGTTTTCGAACGCATCCATCACTTTAGTCGTTGTGAACACATTCGCGATGCCCTCTTCTTCCCGGAAATATGGAGAAACATTTGAAGGAATGCTTCAAGAAAATAAATTCGATACTGACCACATAATTCCTCTTGGAGATAAGATTACCAAACAAACTCCTGACACATGAAATAGTCACACTTTGATCCGTTGTATCCCGTCCGCTGTGTTTAACTTCCTCTCATCACGCACACGAGCTGTTCGTATGTTACGCCATACTTGCGTGCAATGTCGAGTGCATAGCTGTTCCCCTGCGGGCGGGCGCGCCGGATGACATAACTTCGCTGCCCAGAGCTCGCGTCCATCTCGGCGGTGAGCGTATCGATACGACTACCTCCTTCGACTGGCACAGCGTTGAGCTTATCAACGCTGTCCGCAAGTTCGTGCAGATGCGTTGCAAAAATAACGCGGCAGCCCGCCACACGCAGCGCTAGCAGCACCTCGCCGGCTATCGCGGCAGCCTCGGATGCGCTCGTGCTAGAAAAGGTCTCATCCAGCAGCAGCAGGCTGCTGCGGGTCATTTTACCGAACAAATCTCTCAATCGGCTGCATTCCTCACCGAAGCGTCCCTTCATTTGGAGATCCGCATCAACGCTCTGCGCATGCACGAGTACATGATCCACCGGATGGATCTTAGCCGCGTAAGCCGGGACAAATAGCCCCAGCTGGTACAACAGCTGCGCAATGCCTACCGATTGCATGAAGACGGTCTTGCCGCCCTGATTAGGCCCAGTTAATATATAGATGCGCCCATTCTCATCGAATGTCACGTTATTCTTCACGACAGCAGCGGCACCATTAGGCTGCTCCCCCGCGACCCGGCCCGCCACGACCGGATGATAAAGTCCGTCAGCTACAAACGCTGATCCGTCCGTTTCGGCGGCCTGCGGCTTGCATAGCGGCAGCCCTTTCGCAGCCAGCCGTTTCATCCAGGAGACGCCGCTAAGCAAGAAGCGGATTTCCGGCGCAATGACCGCTAGAAAACGGGAAGTGGAGGCCGCGTACATTTTCATACAGCTGCGCCACTCTCGTGTGGACCCTTTCAGTATCGCGTTCAACGCACTGTTGACCGCTCCATTCAACGCCTGCGTCTGTTCGGCGCTCTTCCCTCTTCCTATTGCCATAAGCGGTGCCAAGCAACGAAATCCGTCATCTTTCGTATCCAGCCGCAGCCAGCGATCGATGAGGTTGCCGGAGCGATAAGGCTGATCATTCACAGCAATAATACCCGCTTCATAAGGAGCGAGCTGCGGATCGAGATTGATACCGACCGTGATGCTCTTAATATTACGAACGCTTAGCGACAGCTTGCGCGTCTCCTCCTGCAGCGATTGGAAAGTTCGGCTTTCGTATCGGGAGACAATTTCTTGAGACAGATTCCGAATCCCAATCGAAGCAGGCTGCAGCTTGCTCATTCCCTTATACAATCGTTCGACGCATGACAAATACAGCTCAATCTCCGAAATGGCATACAACGAGGTGGCCGTATCATCGTCCGCCCAGCGATCTCGCTGCTGCAAATCCCGCAAATCTTCAAAAGCAGGAAGAAGCTCCTCCAGCAGTTGAAACAGCTCCTCTTGCCGAAACAAGTCCTCCACGATATCAAGCCGGTAAGCGATTACACGATCATCCGCGGTAAAATACGTCAGCGGATGCGGTTGTTTGGTCCGGTATCCCCCTGGCCCATTGCCGATCTCATGAAATAAAGCTTCCAGTCCGAGGCCAACAAGCTCGGATTGAACAGATGCTGTAGAATTGGTCGGTTCGGCAGTCGATCCGTTCGGGTAAAGCAGGCTAAACAGCTCATTCATAACTGAACCCTCCTATTTCAAAGAGAAGCAGCATCCATTCGCGGAGCAGAGGGGCCGCGCATATTGACAGAACGAACGCCAGTGCCGCCAGCAGCCACAGCACTAATCGGGAATAACCATACTGCCTCCATATTTGGGAGAGCGGAATATAGCGATAGAATACTGTAGCGACGAAAGTCGGAATCGTTACAAACATAAGCACGTTGACCGAGAGTGCCGTTAACAGGAGCAGGATACAAAATTGCCATAATGCCTCACGTAAGAGCAGCCACCTTGGCGGGTTGATGAGCATAAGATGCTCCGGCAAATATAGCTTCGAACGGCAGATCATGCCTCCCCCTCCACCCGAACCATGATATTCCAAATGTAGCATAAATTAATCATACTTGAAACCTTTCTCCAATCCGTTCAGTTGTTCAATACTAATACAGTTTGGGATTTTTACGACTGGGAATAAGTCGCTTTCTGTGCTAGGTAATTAGCCAAACATTTCGAATTATTATTGTGAATAAAATAAAAGACGGTAAGGTAACACCGGCAAAGGAGGAGCGGCAAATTGACCATAAGAATCGGAATCGTTATATTTACTTGGGTATTAGCCTTTCTTGTCTACCGAAATAATAAAAACAACCCGTTTTCACGTTGGGTCAGCTTGGTTATATTTACCGCCGGCTGCACAACCTTCGCGACCTGTTTACAATTATATCTAGTCACTTTTTTGAAAATAAAAGTTCCGCTGTGGCACGGACTGCTTTCTTTCCTGCATATCTTAATCGCTGGATCTACTTATTTTTGCATCTATTTTTTCCCCTATGCGGTTCTTATGAGTTGTATCGTATTTAGCGGAATGTTCCATTCTATTGTCATTAATATCTTGAAGCTTGTATTATTGACGCCTATTATTCCTTTATCACTTTCAAACCAAGTCAAAATTTATCCCATCATCGAGTACAACTTTGAATTTATCAATATATACACAGGTATATATGTATTGTCCGGGTGCGTATTGTTAATTTCAAGCGCTCTGAAAAAAGTACATACAGAGGCTGTTCAAAAGAACAAAAAAATAACGTCATACTTTTACGCTTCCATGCTGCTTTGGATCTGCTTTTCAAACTACTTGAATGTGAAGAGTCTACGGATTGATGAAAGCGGATTCCAGCTAGAAACGATTTTCCTGGATATAAACAATGTGAAAAATCTTTTTTATACAATTGTTTATATTTTAATCCTCTCCTATATATATTTCGCGGCCAAATACGGATTGTTCGGCATCAAGCTGAAAATTGAACGGCAACAGTTCGACCATACGATGAAAACGATCTCGATCGGCACCAATTTTTTAAACCATACGATTAAAAATGAAATCCAAAAACTGAACTATCTGGGGAATCGGACGAAAGACTATGTTCATGCCGATAATAAAGACTTGGCTTTACAGGCTATTGATTCCATGTTTCCCGTAATTGAGCATATGCAGAATATGGTGGATCGGATAAAGGAAAAGACAGATGAGATCACGTTAAAAGAGCGTCCGGAATCGCTTGCTTTCATCATTGAGTCGGCTTTGGCGACAATAAAGCCTGTTTTTGAGGAGAAACAAATCGAACTGGTCACGAACTATACTTGCGACGTCAATCTTTATTGCGATAAATTGCATCTTAGCGAGGTGATCAGTAACATAACCATGAATGCCTATGAGGCGGTTGAAGCGAATATCGGGAAGCTGGAAATACGCCTGTTCAAAGAAAAAAATAAAATGGTCATTGAATTCAACGATAATGGCTGCGGAATAGCACAAGAAAACGTAACAAAAGTGTTGGATCCTTTCTACACCACGAAGAAAAGTCCATATAGCTATGGATTGGGGCTAAGTTACTGCTATTCCGTTATCCAAAAGCATCAAGGATCATTAACCATCACCTCAAGCGGGGTGAATAAAGGAACGAAGGTCACGATCGAATTGCCCGATTCGAAGGTCGTCCGAAAGAGCAGATCGATTTTACATTAATTTATCCCTGATGCTTCTCAGTTGACTTTTTATGGTATTGATCGATTTGTGCAATTTATCGGATATCTGCGTTTTATTTAAGCCGCTTTGCTTTAATTCATACACCTCTCTTTCCATTGGCGTTAACACGGACAATTGAATCTCTTGTCTAACCGCTTCCGCGGCGTCAGGATGAATAGTGGATCTATTGCCGCAAGCTTCGCGAATCGCGGTCACAATATCATGATAATTTCTTTTCGTTATATAATTGACGGCTCCTTTACGAAACGAGTCTAGGATCACATCCTTTTCGCTCAATGAGGTCAAGACGATGATCTTAATCCGACCCTTATGAGCGGCGGAAATCTCTCTTGCTGCATCCAAACCATCCAGGTTGCTTGCTGTTAGGTTGATATCCATCAAAATGACATCGATATTTATTTTCTTTGCGGCTTCGACCGCTTCTTCCCGCGTTAATGCCGTGCTGACAACTTCCAGATCTTCTGCTTGATTGAGGTCGTTTGTTAATATTTCTCTCCAGAATGGATCATCTTCGACCAACATTACCTTAATTTTGTCCAATTTTTTGCGCCTCCTCTTTACGGAAAAAACCTATCATCTCGTAAAAGAGATGACAGGCTAAGCTATGCACAAGGTAGAAAAAATTAGCTGCAGAGTAAACATGGCGGTTTCAATTCCGGCAGCCGGTAATATTTCACTAAATATAGATCGGTGCTATTTCCGGTATTTTTATTACCGACTACAATATAATCATTGTTACTGGTCTGTTTGACAGAATAAAAGTGAGCCAGCTTGTATGTTGCGTCCCATTGTTTAATTCCCGAATTGTCCATTTTGAGCAGATAACCATTACCGTAGTAACCTCCAATCATACTGCCTGTGACCCCGGCAATAATGTAACCCCCGTCACTCGTTTGCTGAACGGATGAGCCCCAATCAGCAGGATCATCACCATAGGTTTTTTCCCACTGCAAGGTTCCGGAGCCATTCGTCTTGATCAAATAAATATCGTAATTCTTGTGGCCGGTAATAATATAACCTCCATCGCTTGTTTGCTGGACAGAATTACCGGAATCCCACTCGCTTCCTCCAAAGTTTTGTGACCATAGCTCATTTCCGGCGGTGTCCGTTTTGATTAAATAGACATCAGATCTACTGCCGAAACCTGCTCCATAGGAATTGGTCTGACCGACAATAATATATCCTGTGCCGCCAAAAACAAATTTCCCTCCCGTTTGCTGAACCGAATAGCCATAATCATCGTAAATCCCGCCATAAGTCTTTTCCCATTGTTTATTTCCCGAAGCGTCCGTCTTGATCAAATAGACGTCTGATTGACCATTATTATAGGATCCTGTGCTGCCGGCAATAATGTACCCTCCGTCACTCGTCTGTTGAACAGAATGGCCAATGCCGTCCGCAAAAGTCCTCTCCCATTGTTTTATTCCCGATCCATCCGTTTTGATTAAATAGACATGGTTCCATGAACCGAATTTTCCGTGGTGTATTATTGTACTGCCGGCAATAATATACCCTCCGTCACTCGTCTGCTGAACAGAGAAGCCAATGTCCCTGCCAGGTCCTCCAAACGTCTTCTCCCATTGTTTATTCCCTAATCCGTCTGTTTTGACTAAATAAACGTCTGCTGAACCGGCTCCATAGGAATCTGTGCTGCCGGTGCTAATATACCCTCCGTCACTTGTCATCTGAACGGATAGACCTCCGTCAAAACTACTTCCCCCAAATGTCTTCTCCCATCCCTTCGAAGGTAAAGTGTATACTTCTGCAGAAGCATCTGGAATGGAGCCGAGTCCTACTGTTACTATCGATAACAAGATCATTACTAGAAGCTTATTGACCAATATCTTCATTGTAATCTTCCTCCCGCAATGATTATTGAATTACCCTTCCCCCGCATTATAATCTCCATTTTAATACAAAAGGAGGATGAACTTTATTCACCCCCCTCATTGACCCTGTAGCTATTAATGGCGGTTGTCTTACTGCACTTTAAACTCGCTCTAAGGTAATTTCCTTATTAGAATTGAAATGCTTTTGCGTCCCAATCTGCCCGCTGAACGCTCATCTCATTCCGGAATGTCTTGAGATCAACTGGGTTCAAGGCAATGCCCGATAGTTGAGAAAAAGACAGCCGGATCGCCGGCTGCCTTACCAAATGTTTATAACGCTATCGTGTCCCGATAATTGATAGAGAATATAATATACGATTATTGTAGTTACGATTAGAACATTATTTCAAAAGTTTGTCATCGTAGGATTCTTGAAACCACTCATAATTCTCAAGAATACGTTTCTTATCAGCATCACTCAATTCAGAATATCTGTCTACAATTGAATGTAGAAATCCTGATGAAAGCGACTTTCCAAACGGTTGTAAACTATCCGTGGACAAGTTGTCCATTATTGCTCCTAACAATGCCGCAGGAGCACGTATTACATATTTGTTCACGATCTCGATAGCTTGTTCATGGTCGCCTTCATAAAGCAAATTAAACGCAACCGCTTGTAGAAACTCGTCCCCCACGTTTTCTTCCAGTATCTTAGAGCAGAATGGTGCTGCTTTTTCCGTATCTCTTAACGATAGTTCTGTTAAAGCGGCAGCGACTTCTTCAAAATCCTCTAAACGGTTTACAACCGCAATTAATTGGTCATTGTTCATACTTGAGATATACGTCTCATAATTAACGATTCTGTCCAAGGCTGTTGCTTTTGCTATTTCCTTATCGTTGTCCATCATACACCTCCATAACTAAGTTGTTGTTGGGATTAACTTTATCGTTGATAAATAGGGTTGTCCATCAACCATCTTCCAGGTTGTTAATACTTTGAGTTTTTTTCCATTAGGACCTTCTAGTACACTTGGGAAATCCAACGTATTTCCAGGCTTTATCTGTTTACCCACTTCTAATAAATGTTTTGCAATGGACTGGTTATTCTCTATTGTATCATGAAGTCCTACCGACTCGAGCTTTTGTCTCATATCATCCGAACGCTCAAAATTATGCTTCATTTTTTCAAGTTTTTTCATTCGTTCGGCGTTTTGACGGTCAGCATCGAATACCTTTCTTTGGGTCTGCTTTAATTGCTTTAATTCTCGAAGTTCTTTGGTCACTTCTTGAATATTAACGTTGACCTTGCCTCGCAAATATTTCTCAATTTTATCAACGGGTATTATCGTATCTCCATCTGTATATACCCTAATTGCTTTACCGCTCTGTGGAGCAATAACCTCTTCGGTTCTAAGAATATCCGGCTTCCGGGAACCGAGCTTATCCAGAAGCTTACGTACATAGCCGCGCCCCTTTTTTCCCAACCATCCTAGCGCTTTGCCGAACGGGATTCGGCTTAGTACAATGCCTACGGCCACGCCAAGCGCATTTTCGGGAGTCAGCAGCTTCTTCGGATTGCGGATATAACCGGCAATCTCATGTCCGCTCCCGGCGATTCCCATCGTTGTCATCGCGAAGCCAAAAGCCGGCCAGAATCCGACGAAGAGCAGTGACAAGGCAAGGGCCCCGAGCACGATCGCGCCCTGTTCATACCATTCCAACCGATCCCACCAATCTTGCAGCGAATCGAACTTGCAGGCGAAACATGCCGTTTCTCCCCCGCCTGTATGAGCCCCGATGCCTGCGAACAGACCGGCAGCAAGCAGAATCACCGCGAGTCCGGAAAGTGCCTGGTAAAGAGCTCTGACCCGAGCCTGGATAGGCTCCTTCCGATCGGCCGCTTCCTCGTTCCCGTAGAGCAAATGAAATCCAAGCTCCCTGCGCTCCCGGTAAAAGCCAAGCCAATATATGAATTTCCCCCGGTCGAGTAATAGAGAGCGGATCATATTCCACAGTTCGGTAAACGGATTAAGAAGCGGCTCATTCGGCAGCGACGGAAGGCGGCTTCTTATTTTGTTCAGCGACCAGTAATCGGCAATGAGCGAAGCGGCCAACATCAATAGGAAGACTGGTTGGGTTTTATAACCGCTTCCGGTCCACTCATGAAGCCGGAACACCCAACCCGGCAGCTTGTGTTGGCCGTTATAAGCCGCATGATCCAGGATGGACCAAAGCACAATGATTGCCGGGAACAGAAATACCCATTTCGTCAGTCTTGTCCGCAGCCGATAGGCTATTCCGCACGCAAGCGCGATCATGGCGGTATGTACGGGATGACCAACGGTCATTAGCGTCGGAAACAAACTTTCTTCGAAACGACCCGGAAACAGCGAGAAAAAATCCCAGTGTATCGTTTCACCGCCAAGCCACGAAAAGCTATAGCCATACTTTTCCGCAAGAACACCGGAACTTAGCCACCTTCGGGACAATTCTTCCATCAGTTGGAAGCCGACGCCCGTCGCCGCGCCGATAAGCGTGTAATCGCTCAAGCTCAAGGCGGAAGCTCGTCGCGAGAACAACAGGAAGATGCCTAGCGGAAGCAGCTTCCACAGCTCTTCGAAAATCGGCGTGAGCACGGCAATGGACCAAGTGTCGGACGTTTTTCCGCCAAAAAGCACGTGGAAAGTATTGACCGTAAGCGTCGTGAACGGTACGACAAGAAAAACGCCTGCCAGTACGAACAGAACGATCGGCTTCCACGGCATCGTTTTGCTTCGGCACAGAAACCAGAATTGCAACAGCACATAAAACGACCATAAATATTGAACCATCATGGTACGCGATTCTTTAACGAAAAACAAGCTGAACACAAACATGATTAGCGACAACCAGGAAAAAATCGCATACATTGTTTTAATAAACGCATATTTCTCAATCCATGCTTTGCATGATCGGTGGATAGTCTCAATGAAATCCCGAATTCCGGTTCGAATGGACCAGATCGTATTCACTATGGTCGCCTCCTTTGAAGGCCGACCCCGTGCCAGCGGGACGTCTCCCTTGACGACGGTCCGGCCGTGAGTAAATAAACGAATTCATGAAAATCATGGTCACCGATCGATCGGAGCGGAGGCTTTTAGAGTATTACCCGCAAATTGAACCTAACCTATTACTCACGGATACTAGTATTATAGACATTCTTGTAAAATGTGGCAAAAGGCGCTGGTCTCAAATCTAGATGAATTACGCCGCAGCTGCTAATTATTTTTCTTATTCGTTAAATCATCGATTTTCTTATTTCCTTCATCCGTTATATCGTTATAAACCTTATTACCACTTTTAGAAACTTCATCATACAAACGCTTACCTATATCGCGAGCATAACCCCATGCGAAACTTTTGCGTTCCGTTATCATTGTATAGAGTTCGCTCTTTGGGAAAGCATCTCTTTTTTTTGTTTCCAGATACGCAAGGGCTGCTAGCTGATTAGAATGTTCTTTGACCGCAAGGCCTTGCATGGTTTCACGGGTTTGATTGAGTATTCCCTGTTTTTGTTCTTTTTTTATATTTGCCTCCCCTGCTCCTTTTTCTTTCCATAGCGTCCACTCACCTCGTAATTTATCATACGTTTTGTTCAGATATTTTTTTAATGCTTCTTCATTATCAATGGAAGTAAATTCTCCACCACCAGATGCAGCAACCTGTTTTAGCATTTTTTGCCCTTCATTATCCACATCAAAGCCAATAATATTCACAACGGTCTTAACCTTCGATTGGTTAAGCTCTTTTGCAATCTGTACGGGATTGCCTCCACAGGTTTCAATTCCATCGCTTACCACATAGACGATCGAATCCGTAGTTTCAGGATTAATATCTTGTTTTACGGATTCTAGGGCATTCGCAATTGGTGTCCATCCAGCTGGTTCTACATCTTGAAGTACTGTTTTTATTTGTTGGGTCTGCTCGCCTTGACCATGAAAGATTTCTTCTGTACTGCTGCAGGAAACTTTTTTATCTTTCTGACTTCCTGTTCCTTTATGTCCATAAACCCGCAAAGATACCTCTGCATTTTTTGGCAGCTTATCCCCGAAGCTTTGAATAGCTTCTTTTGCAGAATCCATTTTTGATTTCCCGCTAATCGTTGCTTTCATGCTGCCGCTGGCATCAAGTAAGATTGAAATATGCAGCTTCCTGCTTGTGGGTAAGGTAACCTTTTCATTAGGTCGTGGATTATTCACTGTAACTTCGGATTCAAAATTAATAAAAGTGGACACGTAAGGGCGATAGTCTTCAGCCAATAGGAGGAGCAGCTCTTCCTCATATTGATCAGCTGTCAAATCGCTTGGTAATTGATCTAGAGCCTCTTGAACTTTCTGTTCATCAAAATTAGAACCAGCAAATCGCCCTGGAGGTTTCATTAATATTTGTTCATCTGTTAAGGGGGGCTGAGGTTTAGTTCGAATTGTATCCGATGGGGTCTGAATGTCTGAGGCATTCTTTTCTGGTTCATTACGTTGATTTGAATCCGATGGGGTCTGAATATTTGAGGTATTCTTTTCTGGTTCATCACGTTGATTTGAATCTGTTGGGTTCTGAACGTTTGAGGTATTCTTTTCCGGTTCATTACTACAACCAGCAAGGAATACGATTAACGTGACACATATTAAGATAGATCTTCGAATCATCAACTTACCTCCAATTAATCTGATTAGGCTGCCACTTATGTGGCAGCTCTTTGTCAATGTGCTTTCGTTATCCGATAGTGTAGTGAATTATTTTCTTTTTAAAAATTTTTGAATACTCGACGGCTGTAAGCCCGCTTGAAAAAGCAGTTTCATATTGAAACCTGATTTCCCATAGCTTAATCGGTACCAATAGTAATTTATATATTCAATCACGGAAAAAACATAAATTAACATACCAGCAACTAGATCTCTTTTATTCTCTGCGAGCATTATCATTAAAATAACTATAAACACAGCTAAAATCAGATTCGTACCTCGAAGCACAATTAGGGTTTTCCGCATTAATAATGATTTCTCATTACCCATTGATTGAGATCTAAATACCCAATACACAACACCTTGAAATAATATAAACACAAGGAACGATAACGCAAGCAAGCTCGCGACTCCTAAATCTATATAAGTTTTATATACAACCAAAAAAGAAAAAGCGGCTGCTAACTCACCTAACGCTAGATATAATAGTTGTTTTCTTAGTTTTCTCATAAACTCCTTTTTAGAGCACCAATAGTCTATATATCACATTGACTTGTTAAGCATAACTGCTCTTTAGCTTAATGGGGCTACCGATAGTTTCAACGGAAACCTCGTCTTATTGTTATTCAGCTTTGAGTATAGCAAATTAAGTCCCCGTTACCCAGACCTAATTTCTTCTGGCTAACTTTAGCGATAAAGGTAGTAAAAAAGCCGTATACGCGGCAAGCACGTATAGACAAAAGATGAATGATGCCGTATAGCTCCTGGCGTTCGCTTGACGCACTCCATCCATAAACATCTTCTCTGCGGTCGAATCGTCCGATGTACATCCAGGAGACACGGAGGAATGTGCGTTTATCATTTCAGGGTAGCATAACCGGAATTTAGATAATGCGGCTTCACTTTGCTCTTTTGTCAAAGGCGCGTAGACACTCCATTGTTGACGAAGTTGCAGTTCAGTCTGTATGCTCGCCTCATTCGCATTGTAATTGAGCGAGTTTAGCCAAACAATTCCGATGAGGGCGATTCCGATCGCATAAGCCACCTGCATTCCGGTCGTCAAAATACCGGATGCGGAGCCGATATCTTGCTTGTTCACCTTGGAAAGAACGACATTCGTAAGCGGAGCGGCAATGAAGCCCTGGCCTATGCCAACCACGGCCAGCGCTGGAAACCATACATAAATATCCGGCGATATTCCCGTTCCTCGTACGGTAAGAGCGAGGGACAGATAGCCTGCTGCTGTGAGCACAGAACCGACGGTCAGAACATGCGGACCGATCTTGTAGGTTACCCGCGAGGAAAATAGTGAGGCGATGAAATAGCCTAATCCCATGGGTAGAATAACCGCTCCCGCTTTAAGCGGAGAAAACCCAAGCCCAATTTGGAACAAATAAGCAGTGATCAGGAAGAAGCTCGCTTGCGACGACATGAGCACAAAGACGACAAGCATACCGATTCTGAAACCTCGTTGACGAAACAGATTCACGTTCATCAATGGATCGTCATTGCGGTGCAAAAGTCTTTTCTGAACCCATACGAATAGAGCCAATACAGGAACAGACAAGAGCAAACTAATAATTAGCGCAAGAGGCCAACCTTCTTTCTGACCTTGAACTAGCGGATAAACGAGCAGGAATAAGCCAACTGCAATTAGAACAGCACCGAACCAGTCCGGTTTCGATTGAACCGTTTCCTTAGATTCAGCGATGAATGGAATTATACATAAGAGCAATAGACCGATCGGCACACTGAAGAAGAACACCATTCTCCATTCCAGTCCCCATGGGTTCCAGTAAAGCAGCAAGCCTCCAATCAGTTGACCCGTCGAGGCGGCTAGCCCTTGCGTTGCTCCGTAAAGCCCGAATATTTTGCCCCTTTGCTCCGGCGCATATTGTGCCTGTATAAGCGACAAAATTTGTGGCGAGATCATTGCTGCGCTCAAACCTTGCACGACCCGAATGGCAGTGAGCATGTCAACGCCACTTGACAAGCCGCACAGCAAGGAACTGATCGTAAAGCCGGCGACTCCAACAAGCAGCAATTTTTTTCGACCAAAACGATCGCCAATTCTGCCTCCTATAATAAGAGCGACCGCATAGGCAAGTGTATAGGCGGAGATAACGAATTGTACGCCGAAGAAATCGGAATGGAGACCTTGCTGAATCGAGGGTGTCGCCACATTGACGATGAAAATATTAGCTACCGCCATAAATACCGATAACAGCATGACCGTCAACATTAAATGCGGACGCTGGAGAGTATGTACCTCCACCGCCTTACCATTCAATGATCTGTGTGCTGCCGCTTGGGACATAAATTCTTTCCTCCTTGGCACTCCCTGGGAACATTGACACATGCGGGGTTGCTCGATTAATATAAATGAGACAGAACTGTCTCATTTATTATTGATATGAATCATACAGACAGATCTGTCTCGCGTCAATATAATTTTCCCCTAAATTTGGAATTGGGTGATAATGTTGGAAAAGAAAGAAACCGCGAAAGATCGGATTTTGCGGGTCGCTTCTGATTTATTTTACAAAGAAGGCGTCCGGGCTGTAGGGATCGACAGGATTATTGAAGAATCCGGCGTCGCCAAGGCAAGCTTCTACCGCAACTTCCCAACAAAAGATAGTCTCGTTGTTGCGTACTTGGAGACTAGACACGGCAAGAGAACGGAAACGATTGAAGAAGCAAAAAGGCGCCATCCCTACTCTCCTAAAGACCAGCTGTACGCTCTTCTTGATGATTTGGTCGAGCGATTGAAGCATCCAGAATTCCGCGGATGTCCGTTTATGAACGCAGTTGTGGAGTTTCCCGATCTGGAGCATCCCGGTCACCGCGCTGCCGTTAATAACCGGCATCTGACTTGGGAGAAGGTAGAGGAAATTGCAAAGGCAGGTAATGTACAAAATCCTGTCGAGTTAACCTCTCAAATCCGTATTCTATGTGATGGGGCTATAATGAGCGCATATATCGATAAGGATTCATTCCAGCCGGCATATTTTCTTAGCGCAGCAAGACGACTGATCGAAGATCATTTCTCCCGCTAGCATTTTAGTCGTTATCATATTGGGCTGCATAAAAGGATCCGCCGTGGCGGATCTTTTTGAGCATGGGCAAACATCTCTCAATCCTTCCATTCACATTTGATAATTAATTGATTTTCTTTTAATTCCGCTGATAAATTCCCATTCATTTTTAGCATGAGGCTTTTCGCAATGGATAATCCTAATCCTGTACCTTTTGCAAATCTTGTTTTGTCTGCTTTATAAAATCGATCAAAAAGAAAAATAATATCATTTTCACTTAGCTGACTAACGGCATTACTGATGATCAGTTGTATGGAGGAGGGCAATTTTTCAAGCCGAATGGTTACATCTCCGCTTGAATGCTTGATTGCATTAAGTAATAAATTTTCAATCACTCGTTTAACGGCGGATGAGTCGGCTATGATACTTATCTCTTTTTCTGGAATATGAAGGGCTGGCTCAATGCTTTGTTGATGGAATTGTTCATAAAAACCTGCCAAGACTTCTATAAGCAAATGGTTGAGTTTGATCTTTTCCATTTTTAATCGATAATCTCCAGATTCAATTAGAGACAATTCAAAAAAATCTTCTAATAAAACCTTTAATCGCAGTGCTCCAGATTTAATTATGGCGGTATACTCTGTTCTTTCTTCAGAAGATAACTCATCCGATTCTAACAATTGAACATACCCTAGAATAGAGGTCATCGGTGTACGAATATCATGTGAAATATTAGCAATAGATTGCTTTAATTCGTTTTCTTTACTCCGTTTTTCCGCGTATGCTTGCAGCGTGAGATCAATTTGATCATTGATTTTACTCGCAAGGTTTTCAAAGGACTTGTCATAATAAGCCACATCGATTTTCTTTTCGGTCTGTTTGCCGTTTAGCTCATTCAACTGCATGGTTGCTCTTTTAATTTCTCTTTTTAACAAAAAAAAGCGAGTGAGAACAAATACTGCTACCATAATAGAAATTAACGCAATATAGACGATGGTTCTCACTCGCTTTCTTATTACTTGATTTCCTTTCTCTGAAACACGAAACTGCCAATGAGTCCGAAAACAATGAAGGTTATTATAGGTACAAGCCATAATTTAAGAAGTTCTCCATTGCCCAAGTTAAATTTGCCAATGTCTAATAATAGCCTAGACACAGAATAATGATAGATGGTTTCAATTACAATGAATTTTTGACTTAACATGTACAGGATACTATCAAAAAGAGAAAAAAATAGGATTAAAAAACCAATCGTCTTGCCGCTATCTGTGAATGAGATTGCAGCTAAAGCCATAATCGATGCAAATGCCAATGCATAAAGGATCGTCAAACCGATCGTCTGAACGATATAGTCTAGTCCAGGCATATCATTGATACCATAAAACAGGGTACCAACCGCCGGCATAACAATAGGAAACGTTAATGAAATAATAACAGCGCCTATTGCAAACCCCATTAATTTAGCAAGATAAATACGCATTCTGCTATTACCGGAAGCAGCGATACTTTTCATTGTTCCGATTGAGTATTCACTGGAGATAAAGAAACCTGCAAGAATACAGGGTACAAACTTCACAATATAAGTATTTGCTCCTTCCAGGGCCACAGCTGTATATAACTCTTTGATAGAAACGGATTCGATATTCAAAACAAAGTAAACCAACATGGGGTAAGAAACAGCTGCTGCAATTAATATAACGAACATTGACCAAAAGGATCGATCCTTGCTCAGCTTGAATAACTCTGATCTCACGAGGTTATTCATGTTTACCGCCTCCGATGCGATTGGTAAAGTATGTTTCCAAATCTTCCCCCAGCGGCATGAATTGTTCGATAATCAATCCCTCATTCGACAGTGCTGTGGAAACTTTACCCGGAGCATCAAGAAATTTAAACAGTCTTATCGTTCCGTCAGGCAACACTTCATAATGATTGGTCCTAAGCTTAGTTTCAATAATGGTTGCAGCTTTATCCGGATTATCCACTTTAACATGAATATACTGCTGGCATTTGTCATTCAGTTCATTCACCGTTAATTGCTCCAATAATTCCCCTTTATGAATAATTCCATAGTGGGTAGCAAGTAAATGGAGTTCACTTAAAATATGGCTGGAAATTAAGATTGTAATTCCATATACCTGATTCAGTTTTTTCAACAGCTCCCTAATTTCTACCACGCCCATTGGATCAAGACCGTTGATAGGCTCATCGAGAATTAAGAACTCAGGATCTCCTAATAGAGCGATACCAAGGCCAAGCCGCTGTTTCATCCCTAAGGAAAAATGTTTTGCCTTCTTTTTCTTCGTATCTTGGAGTCCAACAAGTGAAAGCGTCTTTTCAACACATTCTTTCCCTGGAATACCTTTTAATAGCCGATTCGCTTCTAAGTTTTCAGCTGCAGTCATTTGTGGATACAATGCTGGGCCCTCAATGATCGTCCCGATTCGCTTCCTGCTCTCTGTGAGCTTCCGATCATTACTGTGGCCGAATAACTCAAGCGTCCCCGAACTCGGATATGCAAGACCTGTTGCGATTCTGATTAACGTTGATTTACCTGCGCCATTTTGCCCGATAAATCCATACATGGATCCTTTTTTTATAGAAAGATCCACCTTATTCAGTGCCATTTGATCTTTATATTTCTTTGTTAAATTGTTTGTTCTAAGCACATAATCGCTCATTCAATCGTACCTCCCTCATGTGATGCCTTTAGTATAGAAAGGAAACCATAAGAAAGGCTTAAGCTAATTCTTAAGAGACCCTTAAGTTTTTAATCGATATCCCATCCCCCAGATCGTTTCTATATATTCATCGTTCGGATTCGCATTGGCTAGCTTGCTTCTGATATTGCTCATGTGAACATTTATCGTATTGTCATCGCCTCGATAATCTTCATTCCATACGCTTTCAAACAGATTGGCTTTCGTAAACACTTTCCTAGGAGAAGACATAAGAAGTGCCATAATGGCGTATTCCCGCGCAGTTAAAGTGAGCTCTGCCCCATTTACACTAACTGTTTTTGAATCCGTATTCATAGAAAGATCTTTATACCTTAACTCTTTGCTTTTAATAGAATCATTCGTACGATGAAATCTTCGTAAATGGGAATCAATCCTTGCGGATACTTCCTCAATATCAAAAGGTTTGGTTATATAGTCATCCGCACCTGTTCGCAAAGCATCGATTTTCGCCTGCTGCTCCAGCTTTGCTGAAATAATGATGACAGGAACAGGACTTTTCTCGCTAATTTTTACAAGAAGCTCTTCACCAGTGATTCCAGGGAGCATTAAATCCAGTAGCACCAAATCCCACTCTTGCTTTTCCAAATAGATCATGGCTTCCGTTCCCGAAAAAGCAGACTGAGGAATATAGCCGCTTTTTCTTATTATGTTACATAATAATTGATTTATTTCATTATCGTCTTCAACTACTAAAATGCTCATTGGTTGATTCATCGCATTATAATCTCCTTAAAAAGTCATTTACAAAATCCCGGCTATGTCCTTCGCATTATATTACCAATTTTATATTAAAGCACTTACTCGTGTGAAATACATTATTCTTAATCCTCTGTCAAAATACTTCGTATAGTCTCTATCGTTTCCAGAAGAATGTGAAAAGCAGCAAGGATAACGCAACGGACACGCGCTGACCGATTAAGTTAAGAAAAAAGATGCCTCGATCTTGTCACTAATTTGGTTAAAACATGTGTCCTTAAAATAAAAAAAGTCGCAACTATGCGACCTTTAAGGTTGTTTGTTATTATCACTCGATATCCCACATTAATGAATATTCCGAATAAAGCACTGGCACCTGTACTGAAAGCTATTACCACTAGCATTCATCAATTACCCGCATTCCTTTGATCATGTTGATTCGTTAAACGTTGAACAAGCCAGGTTGTCCGTTGCTGTACTACCGGATGTAGATCGGATTGCAAGCCAATACGAGCTGCGTTTGCCCAGCCTCGGCAAAAAAACGATGAATTTCGGCCCGGTAAAATAAACGATCTTCCATCAGCACTACAAGCTCCATGGTTTCGCATCCCGTCTCTACGATCCATTCACGCTCCACTCCACGCTCCGTAAGCAGCTTTATGGAATCGCAGGCTTGCAGTCCGTGACAGGACATAACCAGATCTATTCCTTCCTCCACCGCGTCAGCCGAAACGGTGTCTCCCATCATCCACCCGCCAGCGCACATCGAAAGCTGCGGTCCTTCTGGCGCATAAGACATGTATAACCGGCCCCGGTCTACCGCCTCCAAAATGCCCTGTACGGTCTTGGACTCCGCATACACCCAGTTGGTCGGCATGCCGTGCTTCACATCGGGTTGTGCCCGGTGGAAGTCACTGCCGCCAACAGCAACCAGCTTCCGCCCGGCCGCCAGCTGCTCGTGCCACCAAGCGAGCGTCCGCTCGTTATCTCCCCGCCATGGTCCGTTCCATATTTCCACCCAATCATGGTCGACATCGAAGTCCCATAACCAGCCGCAGTTCCGGCAGTGAGGATGATTCAACGAAATCTTGGCGCCGCGCTCCCTCGCAGTCCGGATGTACGCCTTCGCCTGATCGAACGAGGTGGTCAGGAAATAGTCGCCCGGCTGCTCTACGCCGTAGAAATTACAATGGCCGAAGCGGGTAGTCAGCTCCACCCCCGGAATGAAGACGAGCTCCGAGTCTTTCGGATAAGCGAAGTTTTGGCTAACCGTGTTATGATCGGTCAAGGCCAAGAAGTCGAGTCCTGCCTCCAGCGCCATCCGCTCCACCTCACGCATCGTATGGGCACCATCGCTATGCACGGTGTGCGCGTGAAGCTCTCCTTTCAACCATCTTGGACTTTCCATCTCGAATCGTAGGGTCAGGATGACGCTGCATTCGTTCTCTCCTATTTTTCGAGGATTCAGCAAAACGGCCCAAGTACCCGGCGTTAACGGTCCCGGGAGGTAGCCCGGCGTCGCTTTTTCCGTTCCCATATAAAATTCGGTGCGCGCTCCCCCGCTCCAACCGCGCATCCGCTGCGCATCTCTAATCCCAAGGTTGACGACTCTGCCGGCGACACCGTACGGTTCCGCTACAAAGGATACATGGATACGCTCCACACCCGCAGGCATTTCAAACGGGACCTCGATATACGATTCTTCTTCGTGCTGACCAATCTCGCGCTTGATGATAAGCTCCATTTCATTCACTCCTTATTGTTTACCGCTCATGACAAGGAACTCTACTCTTTTACCGAGCCAACCATGGCGCCTTGAACGAAATATTTTTGACCTTCATGTTGCGAACACCGCCTTATCTACTTGTCGGCTGACTTACACAGCAGAGAGAGGGCACCGCTGCCCTCTCCCTTGTTCGGTATGGATTTCACAAGGAGCGGTCAGTCGATGAACTTTGCCGCCTTCAGCTCCTTATTCATTTTGCTGACGGCGTCGGCCGCCGGGATTTTACCCTGCATCGCTTGAAGCGCGTAGTTGTTAATAATTTTCTCAATATCTTTCCAGTCCTTGCCCGTTTTCTCCACCGTTCCATATTCCATAACCAATTGCTTCGCTTCCTTCACGCCAGGCAATGAACCGAACGGGTTCGTCCAGTTCGTGTTGTACACGTAAGGGGCGCCGTGGTCAAGATTATGGTCTTTTCCATCCTGCGTCAGCTCGTATTTGCCGTCTGTTACGGTATAATCATGGCCTTCAATGCCAAGCGTAGCGAACACATTGCCTTTCTCCGTACTCCAGAATTCGATAAATTCCATGGCCGTCTTCGGATCCGGGGAATTGACAGGAATGATCCATACATTCGGTTCTCCGCGGCGCATCAAGATTTTGCCGTCCGGCCCTGCAACAGGCAGCAAACCTTTTGCTTCGAATGTCGTATTGGGATCTTGTTGCTTTCGCGTATTATTGAATGTCCCTACCCATGTATCCCAATAAGTGACCATACCGACGCGGTCGGTCAGGAACAGGTCCCGCATCTTACCTGAATCGTTCGTTGCGAAGTTCGGGTCGAGAATGCCCTCTTTATATAACTTGGCGAACCATTCATAGATCGGGATAGCGGCTTCCGTCGCATACGGGATCGTGCGTTTGCCGTCCTTTGTAACGTAACCGGCCTTGACGCCAGCGGCGCTCATAAATCCTTGGATGTCGTACAAGCCGGCTGTGGACAAACCATACGTGTCGGCCTTGCCGTTTCCGTCGGGATCTTTCTCTTTGAATGCTTTCAGCACTTCGTAATACTCATCCAGCGTCTTCGGCTCCTGAAGCCCAAGCTTGTCCAGCCAGTCTTTGCGAACCGTCGGCATCGTACCGCCCTGAAGCTTGGTAAATATCCCGTATATTTTGCCGTCACTCATCTTTAACTGCTCCCATTCATTCTCAGGGAAAATAGATGTGTCGGAAATGATTTTCGACCCTTTGATCGAATCGTCAAGCGGAGTCAACACCCCTTGATCGTACAACACTTCCAAAAGCGGCAAATCCACTTGGACTAAGTCGTATTTCTCGCCCGAGGAAATCGAGGTCAGCAATTTATCGTTAAATCCGGAAGCAGGCTTCTCCATGGTGACCTTAATACCCGTAAGACGCTCCGCTTCCTTCTCAAATAGCTCGTGTTCGTCGGGGGTTTTACCGCCGATTGTTCCTACCATCATACGAAGCTCTTTTCTCGTCTCCTCACCAGGCTTTTGACTGTTGCCATTAGAGCCAGCCGAGCTATCCGTATTTCCGCAACCAGCGGCAAAGAGCATCGTGGACGACAGTACAACAGCCAAACTCACTTTCAAACCTTTCTTTCTCATAACAAATCTCCTTTGAATGCGTTTTTTTGAGTGCATCTTGATGAACTTATAGAAAAACCTTGACCGGGGCGCAAGAATCGCGGAGGATAAGTTCCCACGGGATGATGACCCGCCTCACGACTGGTGTTTTGGAAGCGCACTGATCCAGAAGCATCTTGGCCGCTTCGCTTCCGAGCAGCTCGCCATTCAACCTCATGCTGCTGACCGGCGGCTGGAGCTCAGTTCCATATGCAGTCTCCAAACTGAATGCAAAAACCGACAAATCTCTTGGAATAATCAAGCCAAGTTCTTCGGCCGCCTGGTAGACTCCGCGCGCAATCTTGTCTGTATCCGTAATAATGGCTGTGATGGACGGGCGAGCGTAAAGCAATCGCTTGGCTGTGATGTACCCGTACTCCTCAGAGCTTTCAAAGCCTTCGTCTCTATACACCAACAACCGTGTATCGACTGAAAGACCGGCTGTTTCGAGCGCTCTCCGATATCCGTCTAACCGCTCATGGGACACGGTTCGGTGCTTGGGTGCATTAAGGAATAAAATATTCCGGTGTCCGAGGCCGATAAGGTATTCGGTAACGCGACGGCCAGCTCCAACGTTATCGCTGCTGACGTACGATACGGTGGACTCGTGAGACTCAGGCGGCTTTCCAATGACGACGATCGGGATGCCGCTGGCCACCCTCTCTTCGATGCGCGGGTCTCGCACCATGGGATCTAGCAATATTTCGCCGTCTATGGGATCGGAGGACCAATTTTCCAACCGGTTCGTGAAATGCTTTGGCAGCATATTTACGAGAAGCCGGTTGCCCCGGTCGTAGCATTCTTGCAACACTCCATTTAGTAGTGCCATGCGAAATTGGCCGAACTTGACCTTCTCGCCCTCCATGTTGAGCCCGATGATCCGCGTTTCCTTATTGGCCAGACTGCGTGCCCAATAGTTCGGCTTATAGTTCAATTCGCGAGCCGCCTCCAATACGCGTTCCGACACTTCTTTGCTAATCGGTCGTTTTTGGGAAAACACATTGGAAACGGTGCTTTTGGATACACCGGCCGATTTTGCAACATCATCGATTGTTGCCAACTCACCAACTCCTTATGTTCGCTCGATGTGTGTAATATTAAACCGGTTATATTAAATAAATGTCATCGATGTACATAAATTTCGTAAAGATGAGGAAGATTGGAATAAAATCTAGACTAAATGAGATGAATCCAACGATTTTGAAGCTTATTTGGCCGTAACAGAATGAATCTTTCGGTATGCTTGGGGAAATATCGTAATCATTCATAGAAACGGTTCGATGATTTCGGGGTGATACAAACATCGGAGGTATTCGCAAAACCCAACAAGCGCCACGCAAATCTTCCCGTAAATGTAGAAAGACAGCCGATCGCTCGGCTGCCTTTCTAACTGTTTTAGGGCAAAGACTAACTTATTATCTGTTCAGTTTGCATTTAAACTTTTAATTTGATATCATAACTGACGAACGTTCGTCAGGTTGGAGGTTGTTGGAGGTGGTTGGATTGAAAAGCAATGATATTAAGGTGGCTGCTCTAAAATATTTCACTATTCATGGTTATGAAGGAGCATCCCTCTCTAAGATCGCGGATGAAGTCGGTATAAAGAAACAATCGATATACGCCCACTTTAAAGGAAAAGATGATCTTTTCCTGCAGGTTTTACGTGACGCGAAAGAAACGGAGCTGTCTTCAAAGCTCCGGTATTTCAGTAACATTGGCGCACAAAATCCGGAGAAAGATCTATACGGATTTCTTCATTTAGTCATTTCTCTTTTCCAAGAAAATGAACAGTTAAAGTTTTGGCTGCGCATGTCTTTTTTTCCGCCGGCTCACCTTGCAAAAGCAATTGAAAAAGAAGTCATCGATATCGAGGATAAGGTGCAGGCGATACTGGAAAGTAAGTTTCACGATTGGATCGATGCTAAAGCAATCGTCGGGGATTCAGCAAAAACGCCGACCCTTGCCTTCTTGGGAATCGTCGACTCCATTATGCTGGAACTTGTATATGTCAATGATGAGAAACGTCTGAAGGATAAATTGGAAGCCTCCTGGACAGTATTTTGGAGAGGGATTTCACATCGCTAATTTATAGCATAACGAGGTAATGATTTATGAAGAAAACAATTAAAGAACAAAAAATGGTATTGATTATCCTTTTAAGCAATATTTTCATTGCATTTCTAGGTATTGGTCTTGTTATTCCCGTAATGCCGTCTTTTATGAATGACATGAATTTATCAGGAAAAACGATGGGGTATCTTGTCGCGGCATTTGCGGTGTCACAGCTGCTTTTGTCGCCGATCGCAGGGCGCTGGGTCGATCGTTACGGCAGAAAGATCATGATCATAATCGGCCTAGTCCTCTTCGGTATTTCGGAACTTGTCTTTGGCTTGGGCACACATGTATCGGTGCTTTACGTATCGAGGATCCTGGGTGGATTTAGCGCCGCCTTTATTATGCCCGCTGTCACTGCTTATATCGCAGATATTACATCTATTGAGGAACGGCCGAAGGCAATGGGCTATATGTCCGCCGCCATTAGCACCGGTTTTATTATCGGTCCCGGCGTTGGCGGCTTTATTGCAGAATACGGTATACGCATGCCCTTCTTCTTTGCGGCAGCCATTGCCTTTGTAGCCTGTATTTCATCCATATTTATTTTGAAAGAGCCGTTAACAAAGAGTCAGCTTGAAGAAATTTCTGCGAATACGAAGCAATCAAGCTTTTTCAGCGATTTAAAAAGATCGCTAAACCCCCGTTACTTTATAGCCTTTGTCATTGTGTTTGTGCTCGCGTTCGGTTTATCTGCCTATGAAACAGTTTTCAGCCTGTTTTCCGATCATAAGTTCGGCTATACGCCCAAGGAAATTGCAGCCATTATTACAATTAGCTCCATCTTCGGCGTAGTTGTGCAAATATTTATGTTTGGAAAAATGGTCGACAAACTCGGCGAAAAGAAAGTAATCCAACTGTGTTTGATTATTGGAGCTGTATTGGCGGTCGGGTCTACCCTAGTCTCTGGCTTTTGGGCTGTGTTGGCGGTAACGTGCTTGATTTTCCTCGCATTTGACTTGCTTCGCCCGGCATTGACGACATTTTTATCAAGAGCTGCCGGTAAAGAGCAAGGGTTCGTTGCCGGCATGAACTCAACCTATACGAGTTTAGGCAATATCGTCGGGCCAGCGATGGGCGGCATATTATTTGATGTAAACATCCACTATCCATATCTATTCGCTGCTGTCATTATGGTCATTGGTCTCGGTATTACATTCATGTGGAAAGAAGAACAATTTATAGAGAGTAATTAAAAAAATATTAGGTGACCGGTTGTTTGCGCAAAAGCGTGGAGTTATTGTCCTTAAGTTAATAAACCGTCAGGGAAGATCACCCTGACGGTTTATTAAGGTTTTATGCGTCTGGTATTCGTGACATAATGGAATGCTGCCTCTTTTTGTGATATTGCTACGAAAATAAATAGAACGTAGAATTGTGTCAACGCGTTATAGAGAATTTAATGAAGGGGCACTGAAAAAATGGAAACGTATAAAGAGCTTGTAGCGGAAAGACGAACGTATACCGCCTCTCAAGTGACACATTCCCATTCCTATGGGCAATTGATTTTGCCTTTGCATGGCGAATTGGCTATAGAAGCAGGAACTGCACATTTTCTGCTGGACGACCGGCAGTTACTATACGTCCCTCCTCAATGCGATCATACCTTTTATGCCAATGTGCGCAATGAATTTCTGGTACTTGATATTCCTGATGTGATGATTCCCTCCAGCAGGTTGAACCATAAAGGAATTTCCTACTCTTTGAATAGCAAGTGGAGAGGAATTCGTTATTTAATCTTAAATGAATTGGACCAACCGGCTGCACAACCATCTGCTCTTAAGGAGCTGTATCCTTACATTTCGCATCATTTACACCAAGCGCGGCAGCCTAGGTCTATTCAATATATTCATGAGCATTACGAGGAGAATATATCGGTTCAACAACTGGCCGAGCTTGAGCATTTCAATCGTTCCTATTATACGGAATGGTTTCGAAAAGAAACCGGAAAATCGCCATCTGCCTATCTTCAGGAAGTCCGCTTGCATAAGGCGAAGCAATTACTGCGAGAAACTAACTTTTCTATTCTGCAGATTGCTCTTCAAGTAGGCTTAGAGCATCAATCTTCCTTGACACGGTTGTTTCAAAAAAATGAAAAAACAACCCCGAGTCAATACCGAAAACAGCATCTCATACGCGGCATGGGGTAAAAATAATCCAATATACAGACAAAATCATTCATTCTTAGCCATTTAAAATGAATATGAACTTGACCAGAGAAATGGCCAAGTTCCCCTTCAAACTGTGATTCAAATTAAATCGCGGTTTTTGGGCATTTTCTTTTTAAGGAGTCAAGGAATGTCAACGGTATTGGGTTTACTATTTTCGCTCTTATGGTCGTCTGCGGCTATAGCCACGAAGTTCGGCTTGGCATCTACAACGCCCTTGGCACTGGCTGCGTTCCGATTTCTTTCTGCCGGATTGCTGCTATTGCTTTATGTTTATGTATTCCACCGGAATTATTCATGGCCGCGATCCCGGCATTGGCTGCCGCTAATCGGATTAGGCTTGCTTAATACGACCATTTATTTGGGGGCGACCTTTTGGGCGCTGAACGATGTGTCGGCAGGCTTGTTTAATTTATTCGTGGCGACGAATCCATTACTCGTCGCAGTCCTGTCCTATATTTGGCTAAAACGAAGCATTTCGATAAAAGAATGGTTGGGGATGTTAGTCGCAGCAATCGGATTATGGATTGCCGCATGGCCATCTATCGCAATTGGCGAGGCTAGCATGAGCGGATTGATTATTTTAGGGATCGGAATGCTCGCGATGGCAGTCGGGAGTGTCTATTTCAAGAAGGTCGACTTAGAGTTGCCGGGTATCGTCATCAATACATGGCAACTTTGCATTGGCGGCATCCTTACATTACCACTTGCCTATGTTCTGGAGAAAGATACATTTTTCTTCAAGCCTGATATACATTTCCTTGGATCGCTCCTATGGCTGGTCTTCATCATCTCAATCGGGACCATGCTGCTTTGGTTCTTTCTGCTGAAACGAGATCCCGTCAAGGCCAATAACTGGTTGTTCATGACCCCCATATTCGGCTTCATTTTGGCGGCTATTTTCCTCCAGGAAACGATTACCCTATTCGATAAAGCAGCAACTGTCGTTGTCGTTATCGGGTTATTCTTATCAGGCAGCGTGAAGAAATTTTCAAGAAAATAATAAATAGAGGCCCAAGGCAGTCGCCTCGGGTCCCCCTAGTTTTAAACCATTACTGCCATCCTATTTAGCATGGTTTGCGATTTCGTCGACAGCTTGCCAAACACTATCCTTGAAATCCACTTCCAGCAATTCAAAGTTGGCGCGCAGGTGGTGAATGTTCTTCGTTCCCGCAAGTATGGACGTAATTCCTTCCTTCCGGTGCAGGAATTGCAAAGCAAGTGCAGTCAGTCGATCGGCGTCCCCACCAACGAGTTCAAGCAGCTTCATGACTTGGGCGTTACTAGCTGGATCTTTAGCGACTTGAGGGAGCACTCGCGAAGTAAGCCTTCCGTAGCCGAGACCGCCGCGGATAAACACTCCTATTCCCCTCTCATGAGCTAGGCGAATATTCTCATCGTTATGAACATTGAGCAAATTATATTCAAGCTGCATGATATCGAAATCATCGCTCAGAATGCACTGCTTCGCCAGCTCTCCGTCGATGGACGCGCCGAGATGCCCGATTTTACCTTCTTTTTTCGCATCCTTCATTGCAGCTACGGTCTCGCCGTCATGGAGAACTTTTTGAGGATCAGGTCCGAAATGAATCTGCAGAATATCGATATAGTCGGTGTTAAGCAGCATAAGACTCCGGTCGATTGACTCTTTGATGGCCTTATATGAGAAATCGTAGTATGTACCTGGGTATTGGTTGTGCTCTCCTGCTTTGGAAGCAAGTACATATTGGGATCGACGAGAAGCGATCGACTTACCAATGCGCTCCTCACTTGCATGATAGGCACTTGCTGTGTCGATAAGCGTAATTCCCAAATCCAACACTTCGTTTAACAAGATTCCGGCGGTTTGCTCGTTCGGACGCTCCGTCTCCGAGCCTATTCCCCAATCCCGGCCGATTTCTAATGCCCCGAATCCTAGAAAAGTAACCTCTTTGTTCATCCGCCCCACTAGTCGGCGTTCCAATGCTTTTGACATGTTATAACCTCTTTCTATCCAATATCAATAATTATATATTCTCGGCGACCAAGCTCTGATGGCTTTCAGCAAAACTTCTGCCATGAAAGTGTATCCTTCGGTCAGTTTTGATATTATACCATATTAATCCGTGGATAGTTTCTGTTTATATCGTAAATGAGCTGCATCGCTCCAGAAAAACCTGCAAACGACGAGCATACACGAAGAAGAGTCCCGAACCCTCTATTTCTTTCATACCTTTGACCGGTTTGACATAAGATGGACAAGGGCATGTTTGGATGACGGGGTGAATGTATTGAGATGGCCGCTTCTATTGAAACAAACCGCTTTTCGAGCCAGTGCCATATTTCTTGTCAAAGTCATAGGTTTAATTGGAAGGATTTCGTTGACAAGGCTAGTTGGCGCGGAAGGCGTTGGGCTATATCAAATCGCATATTCATTCTACGGTCTTTCGCTCATTCTTATTACGGGTGGATTACCGACAGCGCTGGCATTATCCTCGGCAAAGAATGCCTCACAAGGATGGGCATTTTTCAAAATCTTATCTATTGTTATTTTCGTGCTGGGTGGGGCCGCCAGCTTACTTACCTTTCACTTCTCTTCCTTGATCGCTCAAACACTCGGCAATCCTCATTTGGACTTTACGATACGCTGCTTATCACCAGCATTTCTCGTTGTTCCGCTGCTTAATCTGCTGCGAGGATACTTGCAAGGGCTGGAAAGATATAATCTGATCGCCATATCAGAGATAACGGAACAGTTCGTCCGTGTTGCGTCATTGGTGCTATTCGTGCTTGTTTTATTGCCAGGCGGCATTGCCAAAGCGGTTGGCGGCGGGGTAATCGGCACAACCGTCGGTGCCTTGTTTGCCTTCCTTGTGTTAACTGTCCTCCTGTCGTTTACTCACGACCGGATCGGATTACCTTCAACGGGTTCTTCAGCGCTCCGACCAGCCCTTGCTGCCCTGCTCAGAACCTCGGCCGCCATCGCATTTACTCGATTGCTCATACCCGCTTCGGACTTTATCGATGCTATTCTCATTCCGAACCGGCTGCAGACGGCTGGTTATTCTGTCTTGGAAGCGACACAGATTTATGGCGTATTGACTGGAATGGCGATCATACTGACTTATATGCCGACCATCCTTACTGCTGCATTATCCCACACGTTAACGATGAAAATAACGGCGGTTTGGCAGGCAGGTCACAAGGATGAATTTTTTCGGCAAACATCTGCGGGTTTAGAGGCAGGCTGGTTATGGGGTTTGACTTCAGGATTATTTCTTTTCCAATATGCGGCTGATTTATCGTGGCTTATATTTGGGACGACTGAAGCAGCGAGTCCGATTCGATATTTGGCGCTGCTGCCTTTCGTAGTAGGAACGCGTGAATTAACGACGAGCATTCTTTGGGCGCAGAATCGCAAAAAAATTCCGTTTTCAAGTCTTATTAGTGCTATTCTCATCAGCATTGTGCTTCTTTATTTCCTATTGGCCATTCCCGGATTTGGATACATTGGAGCTGCAATTAGCTTCCTTTCATTGGAACTCATTGCAGCTGTATGGAATCTCTGGGCATTAAAGATCATCCGTTCAGGATATATTCGCACGAAAGTACTTCTGCTAGACGTTATTGTTCTGATTATGATTGCAATAGCAGTCTATGTTTTGAACGCTTCTTTAGAAAACGTCACGTGGTCCAAACCATTAATGATCCTCCCCGGCATGGTCTTGTTTTGCGGTTGCGCGGGAGTTTATATGAAAATACGTTTTGTTAATCTGTTTCGTTCGAGCTTCAACTAATACTTCAAAACCGTTTCCAGTCATCGAAATCATTCATGATTCCTCCAAAATGGAATCCGAATTGGGCACCGCATAACTGACCGCCTAGATCGAAGCCTATTCCATGTCCCCCGCCAAGATTAGCACCGATATGGGCGCTACCATGGATTTTTCTTGAATTTTCTAGCCGAAGGGTAAGAAGCCAGCTTCGATTGCTAACCAAGGAATAAATTGTTCCCTCTGATTACAGAATAAAACTGACTCAACCGAGGTCTAATCTTTCATATGGATCAGAATGTATTTGGTGTGCTTGTCCCAACCCAGATCGAACGGAACCCGGTAACGATCCGCAGTATGCGAATTTACAAGCGGATATCCGTTATCGTCAAAATCCACTACGATTGAAAAATGATCCACATCGCCTTTCATGACGTAGGCGATCAGATCGCCAGGCATCAATCGCGATATCGCGCCATGGGCATATTTCTTTGACGGTTTCAGAAGATCGGAATAGTGGCCGTTAGCAATCACGGTACCATAGCCTGAACGAATCAGGAAATTTTTGAACGCATCGGTTTGGACCCATGACTGGCTGCCCCCTTTGGGATAGTAGTACCTCCACCCTTGGGACATGCGTAATCCGCCGCCCTCCTTGATATCGCCAATAACTTGGGAAGCAAAATTGGTGCAATCCCCCCCTTTACCCGTGTAATCCAAATACCTTGGATTATACCGGTGGTTATTGCCAGCCCCCCATGCGATCCCCGCATATTTGTTGGCATACGCAACGGCGCGTTGACGGTTATAATGACGGCCTAATGAAAGCCCCGGGCGCGGCACTTTAGCCGGTGCATAGCCGTCGACAGACTCCGGAATCAAATTCGGATTTTCTTCAAGGGGATCCAAGTACCATTCACTGCTAACGAACCATCTGGCGCCCATTTTTTTTAATACAACCGCATGCCGAGTCCCGATGCCCATGGATTGCTCCGGCAAATTACGATCATCGTAAACATAGCTTAGTTTTAACGATTGTACGAAAGATACTTTTGCTATATCTGTGCTGAACTTGATGCGTACAATGCGAATCTCGCTGGTCGCCTTGGTGATATGCATTCCCCTTTTCTGGGCCCATGTATTCACATAAGTTGAACTATCCACTTCATGCCGTAATGCTGCTTCACTTGATGGAAGCCCCGGGAGGTAAAAATCCTCCATGTTCTTTTTATTTTGCTCGACCAATGAACGGTCACGGCAAACGAACAATCGAGATAAAAAAGCGGCAACTTCTTCATCCGTTTTTGAATCGGCTTCTGCTCTTGTAAGGCCTAGACTGAAGATTATGATGAAAAGAATGATCAGCAGTGCAATTTTGGATTGCCAGCGGTACATAGACGCTCCCTCTTTTAACTTTATTGAACTCCATTAACACCAATGTTCTTTTTAACTTGGCTTAATGTGAACCATCTCGGCTAATTTCATACCGGTAAGGCGACAATATTGCATTTGGAAAAAATGGTACTTTAAAACGAGCAGGCTGCCGCGGCGCCTGCTCGTTAGGATCATTGTTCTTTAACAGATCCATCTTGGTAACCAATAATCACTTTTGTTGCCATCTTAATAAATAGTCCATTCTCTACGACTCCTGGTATGCTATTGATCGCGGTATGAAGTTCTCTTGGCTGGCCTATACTTCCAAAGTCACAATCAACAATGTAATTTCCGTTATCTGTAAGGAATGGTTTGTTATCACGAATCCTCAATTGTGGAACACATCCAAGCGTACTAAGCTTTTTCTGCGTATTCTCATAGTTGAATATCACAATTTCAACAGGCAGAGGAAATTTTCCTAATCGATTTACTTTTTTGCTTTCATCAACAACAATGATAAGCTCCTTACTCATAGAAGCTACGATTTTCTCACGTAAATGTGCTCCTCCCCCGCCTTTTATTAAGTTCCACTCATCGTCGACCTCGTCAGCGCCATCAACCGTAATATCAATTTCTTCTATCTCAGAAATCGAAATTAATGGGATCTTCAACTCCTTAGCCAAATTTTCAGTATGAATGGAAGTTGCCACTGCCTTCACACGTAGACCGTCCTTGATATTAATTCCTAATTTTTGAATAGCCCAATAAGCCGTAGACCCTGTACCTAGTCCGATAATCATACCGTTCCGAATATACTCTACAGCTTTTTCAGCTGCTGCTCTTTTCGATTCCATGTGAGCTCCTTTAATAAATTGATTTTCGTTTAAATTGCCGCAATTGATCCCTAAATATGATAGGGCTAACGCTGCGAACCCTAAGGTTGACTCACCAATTATACGAGAAAAAGCCGTAAAAATGAAAAAGCCACACGATCGTCAAAAGATCGTGTGGCGAAAAATTTAAAGCAGACCCTTCTCTTTCAGGTTCAGATAGCTGACCGTCGCAGTCTCGAAACCAGTAAGGTTGCGGAGCTGGTCCTGTTCGACAGTCATCCATTCAACTCCGATTTCCTCTGCCGCTTCAATGGATTCCTTAATTTTCACTTCACCCGTACCGACAGCAGTCCACTTTCCGACTTCGTCGGTGCTGTAGACGTCTTTCAAATGGATGGCCGGTACGCGGCCCGCCATCTTGCGAAGGATGTGTGCCGGATCGGCGCCGCCAAGCGTAATCCAGGCGACATCCAAACGGAAGTATAGGTTCTTGGGATCCGTGTACTCTGCTAAAATATCCAACGAGTAAATGCCGTTGAATGTTCTTTGGAACTCATGAGCATGGTTGTGGTAGCAAAATCTTAGTCCTTCAGCTGCAAACCGCGCGCCTGCCGCATTATACAATTCAGCATCGCGAAGCAACTGCTCCCGTGTATCTACAACGTCCCACCAGAAGGTGACATCCTTCGTCTGTAACGCGTGGGCTTCTCGGATCAATTTGTCAAGCTCCTTCTCATCACGCAGAAGCTCTTTGCTGCCGATGCTGTGCGTTGCTACTTGGAGTCCTAATTCGTGGAAACGTGCGACTTTGGCCTTTACATCTCCGCTTAGCAGTTCTCCGCCGCCTTCGATCCCCTCATAGCCGATTTCAGCTACGCGCTGCATCGTGCCCCAGAAGTCCTGCTTCGCTTCTTCGTTTACGATTCCGATTAAACCAAGCTTTGGTCTTGACATAGCTACCGCTCCTTATTTATTAAATTGGCCGTTCTCAAGCATCGTGATAAAAGGACTATCCGTCACGCCGGTAAGCGGAAGCTCCACGCGCGCATTGCTGCGAACCGACTCATAGAAAGCAAAGATGATTTCCGAGGCGCGCAATGCCTTTTGATGCGAAACTTCGGGTTCTTCGCCTGTCTCCAAGCAGTCGATCGCATGGCGGACATAGCCTTTCATATGATCGGACATCGAGGATAATTCCATTTCTGGCTTCCAGGATGGATCAGCGTAGTTGACTCCCCGGATCATTTGCCCGTCCCACATGACTTCGATAAAGCCCTCTGTGCCGGTTACGCGAACCCCAGCCCAGATCTTCGTCATATCCGAAGTCGGCTCCCAAGTATCGATCACGCCGGAATAGAAGCTGGCGTGGACGCCGTTAGCGAATAGAATATGGCCTGACGCCCCGCATTCGGAAGGTACGTTGAACCAGTTATAGATTTCAGTTGTATCGACCGCTCCAAGCACCGATTTCGCCGGAGTTTCATCCATATAGCTAATAGCCTGGTCTAATGTATGAATGCCGCAATCCAGCAGGTGTGCAGGAGAATATAGATCCATGCGAAGCACTTGTCCGATTTTTCCTTCCTTGATCAGGCGACGTGCGGTTAGATTCCCCTGCGCAAAACGGCGTTGAAGAGAGAATGTGAGCTGGCAGCCCTTCTCCTCGGCGATCCGGCTCATTTCTTGGCAATCTCCCCAGGACGGCGACATCGGCTTCTCGCACAATACGGCTTTGACGCCGGCTTCCGCACAATCACGAAATACTGGCAAATGCAGAGGAGTCCATAGACAGATTAGAACGACGTCAGGCTTCTCCTTCGCCAGCATTTCCTTATGGTCCGTATAGACGTTTGCTTGAAATCCAAATTCGGCATTCAGCGTTTCGGCAGATGCGGTTGAGATATCGGACAACGCGACAACCTCACACCTGCTGTCGGGTTGTACGCCGATCGCGTGTTCATGCGCACGTTTGCCACAGCCGATAAAAGCTACTCGATAGACGGATGATGTGTTCACTTCGAAATCCTCTCCTTCAATCTCATTCGTTTTTGATAGATGTGATACGTAACAAAACAACCCTATTACCTCTTTTGCTGACAAGCACTTTTACCGATCATTTAGAACATTCTTACTTCCAAATACGGCTTGTGCTGCAATGAATCGAAACGTTTCAATACACATCAAGAATACATGAATTAACCAGCGCGATCAACTCATGTTTTTCTTATTCAACAATAAATTTTCCCTTGATAAATCAAGATGTGAACATTCTTTGTTCGCATATAAATATTTAACGAAACGTTTCGATTTTACTCCGGATATTTCGGATTAGGAACGAAGATGTCCCACAGCAGTGACTCACTTTGTCTCGGCGTGTCATGTGACAACATTAATGGGATGCAGCACCCCGCTAATGGCAAATGAAGCTTGACCGGTCTCTTCAGATACGACAAGGACAAGAGCATCGCATTGTTCGGTTAACCCGATCGCCGCACGATGCCTCATTCCCATTTTTCGATCCGTAACAATACGGTTAGATAAAGGAAGAACGTTAGTAGCCGATACAACCGTATCAGAACGAATTAACACTGCGCCGTCATGCAATGGATTACCCGGAAAGAATATGGATTCAATCAAGGCATGGGATAACGTACCTCCGATTGGGACGTTGGAGCGAATGAGCGATTCTAGTGAATCCTGGCGTTCCACGACGATTAACGCGCCATGCTTACGCTCAGATAAATGCTGGACGCAAGTAGACAAATCGTTGTATTTGGCTGTATATGGGGATAAATAACACTTTAAATAGAATGACGCCGCTGTTGTTACAATATCTGTCATGATTTTACGCATACTTTCGAACTCTTGTATGAGACATACCTGTTCATTGCTCAATAGTTCGATATTATGCCGCGCTAATGAAGAGATTTCAAGCAGACGGTTTTCTAAATGCTCCTTTAGGGAGGAAGAGTCGCAGTTATGATCAATCATTTTCTAAGCCTCGATTCCTGAATGTGAACGTTATTTATCTAATTGTTTCCTACAAGGGGACCATGTATCCGTACACTCAAAATTACTTATCATTGCCGCAGCTTAGGAGGTAAAAACAAAAAAAAGTCGCAACTGTGCGACTTTTTGGAAGTATATTCAGGCAAAGAACAGATTCGCCTGCCGGCAATTGAATTCTTGTAATGATTTACAGCAGCGGGTCCTGCTTCATAAAGCTTCCGGCCAGATTCTCAGCTTGGCGGTCCCGATTCGACTTCTGGTAGTTCTCTAGTATATCAATCAGATATTCGTTTCCCGATTCGTCGGTTGCCCGGAAAATAAACTCCTTCTCGTTCTCGATCCGCACATTGTGGCCACTTTCCCGTAAACATTGCGCGAAATCTTCCACCGTAGGCTGCCGGTTCTCCTCCAGATAAAGAAGTCCCCGTAACATTGTAGTTTCTTTCTGGCGGATGATCTTGAAGTAAACGATATGCTCCTGTAAGCGTCCCATATCTCCGTCCCCTTTCGTCCAAATCGATGTATTCAATAATAGATACGTATTGGAATGATTTCTGTGATGTTCGTCACAGTATAGAAATGAATACCAGAATCGTCGCTTTTCATAAAGCTGACTTCCTTGTCCAACACATTCATGATACCAAAAACGAGTGAAGAACACCAAAAGCAACGACGTTTTTCGAAGACCATCAATTTTACCCTCTCCACCGGGTAGGCGTTTGGCCCATCGTTCTACCGAAAGCTGTGGCAAAATGCTGTGATGAGCTGTAGCCGAGGCGCAATGCGATCTCTGTGACGGACATCTCCGTTTCCTTCAGCAGCTTCGCCGCTTCCGAAATTTTAATATATTCCATGTAGCCTTTAGGCGTAAGTCCTTTATGTTCTTGAAATATATGATGAAAATAGGACGGACTTACCTTGGCGATCGCCGCAAGCTCATGCAATTGAGGGTTCCATTCCGGTCTTGTCTCCATTTCGCATGTAATGCAATCCATACTTTGAATCAAATCCGGGGATATATGTTTACGCTCGCGTATATCGGTGAGGCTTAACAGCAAATCCAAGAGCGCCAGCCGAATGTTTAAAGCGGGCAGATTGCTGCCTTGCTCCATCGTCTGCTTTATTCGGCGTAAGCTTCGGACAGCCTGTGTCCCCGGTTGTGTTACACGCCGAACCTTCTGCAGCAGATGAAGCAAGCTCAATTCCTCCGACCTGCTTAAACCGAGCCATCTTCCGTCTTCATCGCGCTGCTGCACATTGAGCATAACCCACCACAATCGGCATGGTTCAATCACATTGAATGATCCGCGATGCTTCTCGTTCGGGAGGGTATGGAACACATCCCCTGTCCGCGTCTCATATCTTTCTTCGCCTACAACCCAGCTGGCCCTCCCTTTCTCCATCACTACGAATTCATAACAGTTTTTATGATAATGCTCCGTAAGGGTTAACGCTTTCTTCACATGGTCGAATCCGATCGTCTCCAATTGCGGCACTCCAAAATCTGCGCCGTTTCGTCCCCATCGCGCGGAATGATTTTGTTCATTATTTATTTTCATGTACAAAATATTACTCTTCAATTTTTCGAACGTCAACGCGGGTTCAACCCCTTATGATTAGGGTGTTTCAAAAACGGAATCCAAACGAATCAAGGAGACAACAGACCATGGAACGCATAAAAGTTACACAAGAAGATAAACAAGCATTTGACAGAGACGGGTATTGGATCAGCCCGAAGCTGCTTACAGACGAAGAGATCGCCCGGCTCCGCGCAGCGCATGAGCGCGTATGGATGCGTGATTTTGATCGAGAAGGATTGCCTTTATTCCACAGTTATGCGCCTTACACCCACGACTTGCCCCATCTGCGCAAAGTTGACAACAGCTGGTTGATTAACGATACCGTTCGAGAGATTGTGACCAGCCCGGCATTAGGTGAAATGGCGGCAGACTTATTAGATGAAGATTCAATCCGGCTTTGGCATGACCAAGTCATATATAAGCCCGGTCTTAACGGACAAGTGTCGCGTATCGGAAATGTGGGATGGCATCAGGATTACGGCTACTGGGAAAGCTCTAACACGTCCAATATGGTGACCGTGTGGATTGCGCTCCAAGATACGGATTTGACGAATGGAGGAATGATGACGATCCTCGGTTCGCACAAGTGGGGAATAATCAAAGACAGCAATACGTTCTTCGAGCCAAATCTGGATTTACTGCGCGATAAATTCGCGACGGAGAACAGGGAGTGGGTCGAGGAGCCTTGCATCATGAAAGCCGGTCAAGCAAGCTTCCATCACGCGCTTACGTTTCACGGCAGCGGACCGAATCTTACGGCTGATCCGCGGCTCTCGATCGTAGCTCACCTCATGCCGGGCAATACGGCTTACCAGGAAGGCCCGCAACGGCATCCTAACGTACAGCTGCTTGGACCCCATCCGTATAACGGACAGAAATTCGATAACGAATTTTTCCCGCTCTTATACTCAAGATCGTAACTACAATAGCGAAGCCCTTCCGAGGAAGGGCTTCTTTACTTGAATGAAACTGCCGTACTTAAGGAAGTATGATCTTGTTACTTTTATTTTTTTTCCATTACTGCAAAGTAATTTTCTTCATGATCTGCAAAGTTAAATACTCTGCCGGAAGGTAGGGCTACGGTTTCTCCGACTTTGATATTTTTATTTAATAAGTCGCTGCGTAATTGATCGAAATTTTCCGAGAAAAACATCAAGGAAGGTGTACCGAGATTTAATCCAGGTGACATTTTCGCAACAAATTCCTTATTGTGCAGAATGATGCTTGTTTCTGCGTCCTTTGTTGGAGCAATTTCAATCCATCTCATTCCCTGACCATTGTTTTCTTCAGAAATGACACTAAATCCTACTTTTTCAGTCCAAAAATTCAATGCCTCATCTTGATTGTTTACATACAACATAATTTGACCGACTTTACTAATCATAGACACTTCCACTCCCTTATATATGTAAATACCAAACCCGATGCTTCTAATCCTTGCCATCTTCAAGGTTTCTGATACCCCATGACAAGAGGCTCTTGCTTAGCCGCACACGTTATGTGTGCTCCCCAAACCTTCGCTCTATCTCTATAGTAAGTTAGTTTAGGAGTTTAGACAAATTACAGACTCCTAGCTAATTAAGAAATCGTTAATCTAATGCAGTGGAACCTCAATTTCCCTTCTAATTCCTCTGCTTGGTTTATAAAGTATTTCATACTACCACTAACTGGAATTCTTAGCCCTAGCCCAACTTCACGAAGTATTTCTTGCAACTTTTCAAAATATACTTTGTCCTCTTCGGTTAAATCAGCAAATCGATATAACTCATCATTAGGAAATTGCTTTAATTTATTGTACAAGTTATTCAGCGTTTCTTTTTCACTTTTGGAGAGCGTTCCTAATTGTTCCCCAGTTGTGATCCCAAGCCAAATTCCGTTCAGTACGTCTCCCAATTCAGTCGTTACCAAGTTGGGTTCTGACCAATTATCTTCTTTTTGTTTCGCAATCAAGCCTTCCAATTCTACTAAATTATGTTGAACCTCAACTATGAATATTTGTTCTTTTACAAATTTCATCTTCATATATCCCCAAGCTGCAATTGAGATAAGTAATATGTTCAATCCTATTGAAATATTTACTATTATCTTTTGTTTTTTGCTCAATGTATCTCCCCTTTCACTCTAGAACATTCAGACTTGAATCACATTAGTTCTTATATCGGGACGGAGATTTTGAATATTGTAGGAATGCTCGCATGGATCCTAGACGATGGGCAAGATGGAGCGACAGCAACGGTAACGTCGAGAATGTCTTTTCGAAGAACGACATCCTTACACATGCAACAATTTTCTGGGTAAACAACGCTATCGAAACCTCGATGCGCGTCTATGCGAACGCCAACCGATATCCATGGACCTCCGTTCATGATCGTTGGCCTGTCATTGAGGCACCAACCGGTATAACCTTCGTGGGCAACGAAAATCCGCCGGGCATTACGACCGAAAACCGCGTACGGAACTTTCTCGACAGCGATCGCGCTCCTTGGTATAACCATGTCAACATCGCAGCTCACTCACATGGTGGACACTTCATCCCGTGGGAAATTCCGGACAAATGGGTTGAGAACTTTCGCCGAACTTTCCGCGGACGCCGATGAATGCCTACTGTCATGATTTCACCATAATATTGCTTCCGTCCGTATCGATACGCGTATCTTCCCCTTCAATCCAAGTGATTTCGAGACCGATTTCTTCCTTCACTTCGCGGTGCAGCGCGCTTGTCAACGACTCGAACTCTTCAATGGAAAATAATAACTTATATTAACATTCTTGATATTCGTTCATTTCCCTGCAATGCTCTAGTTTGTTATAGATGTTCGTCAAGTGAGCTTTGACCGTACGCTCGGATATCCCCATATCGCCTGCTATTCTTTGCTTCGATAGCCCCGCGCAATGGCCTGAGCGGCAAATATTCCGATTTTATACAAAAAAGCTGCCTTTCGTAATCCCCTTCCTATTCCTATACTTGCATGAACATCTATCATTATAACGTTCGGGCAGCGGTTTGGAATCGTACATGCGGGCATTCGCAGGATGTACTTTTGGGCATGCCCTTTAGTGAATCTATGGTCTCCGCAATGTCGCGTGTACCACCGTTGACGCATTCTTCTCGTTCAGGAATAAGATGCAGCATCCTTAAATACAAAAAAAAGTCGCAGCTATGCGACTATTAAGGAAGTATGTTCTTGTCACTCGGCATTCTACAAGGAAAGTACGACTGTCAATCGCGAATGAGGCAACGGTGCAGCCGCCCATTTTATAGGGTCAAGTGCCCTTTTCTTAATATCAGCATATTGTGAATTATGCCAATCGAAGGCTTCCGAAGCGAGTTATTGCCAGAAGTGGATTCACGATGCAATGCCTTACAAAAGACTAGGAGGTAAATCATGATACACCATCAGCCTTTCGTCCAGAACCCGGCCGGCTTGCAGGGTTCCGATCC
Organism: Paenibacillus spongiae; assembly: GCF_024734895.1. NCBI lineage: Bacteria > Bacillati > Bacillota > Bacilli > Caryophanales > Paenibacillaceae > Paenibacillus > Paenibacillus spongiae. The sequence continues at coordinate 3,693,675 of NZ_CP091430.1, read as the reverse complement.
GTCCAAGCAAGCATTCGAGCAGCAATCGAATGATCAAATAAGTCCTCGCGATGACGTGTTACACGAGTCCCACTACACCTGGTACCATATTCCTCATCATCACGGACATCATCACGGACACCATCATGGGATGTGTCATCCTTGGGAGCAGCAGCAAGCCGCAATGGCTCATCCCTGGGGGCATGAGAAGCATCCCGCAATGGTTCAGCCCCTGGAGCATGAGCAGGATCCGGATATGGTTCACCCCTGGGAACATGAGCAGGATCCGGATATGGTTCACCCCTGGGCATATGAGCAGCATTCCGCGATGGTTCACCCCTGGGAGTATGAGCAGCATCTCGCAATGGTTCACCCTTGGGAGCATGATCACTATCCCGACATGATCCATCCCTTCATGCACTATCCATGGGATCCGCATATGGATGACCACCTTCATCATTATCCGTCTTCAGGATGGGATTACTACTCGGTCGATTACCATCATGATTGGATCCATTCATGGCACCATCCCCACGCGCATGGCCATCATCCGTGGGATAACCGCCACCGGTAAGAATAGTCCAGACTCCTTACCTTGATAGAATAGGTTGCATCGCTGACGACATGACGTTCGCGTCAGTGTCGTTAGCGATGTTTTTTTAACGGCTCATACTGCCCGCCAAACGCAACCGCTCGCGAAAGGGACCGACCGGTATAAAAATCAGCCCCGTTTCATCCCGGGAAGCGGCCTGATAAAGCGTATCGCTGGAATTGGCGTCAAATCCGAGAAGCGGACGACCTCCCATCCCGAGGGCGGATGCCGTCAGCAATAATCGGTGTACGAGCATCCCGGCCTCCATTTGCAGAATGCGGTATCCCCGCTTGCCAAGCTGCGAATGCAAGAAATTCCTCCTCCCTGCCACATGAAAACCAAGCGGTACTTGAAACAAATTGACATTGGGAAGCGACATTCCCTCCTGCATCCGCTGCCGGTGATCGCCAAGACAGACCGGCTGCAGCGCATGCGCATCGACATCATAACGATAAGCGCCATCCGGAACGTCCTCAACCCCGTAGAAGCAGCCATATAGGCATACTCGGGGTTCCGGCCGCTCCTGCGCTCCATCCAGGTCGTTGCGATACGAGAAGGAAGCCGTTGCTTCCCGAAGCAAAGCTGCAAGCCGGGAGAGACCGATCGGCTTCAAGATATATTCCGTCTCGGGCGAGAACCGGTTACGGCAAACCGCCGCCAAATCATACGACAAGCGGTCAACAGGCGGCAGAGGCAGTGCAGACGCCTGATCCGGGATTGCTTGCTCATCCTTCCGGAACTGTCGAAATAATTGCGCCGAATCCAGTCGGGACGCTTCGCTCATCCGAAGCAGCATCGGATATTCTGCGATTCGACGCGATCTGATGTAATGATCATGCCTGACTGACGGCAACACACGGCATAGCTCGGAGGCGGAAACCGTCTCCTCATCCTCATACCCGCTTGACATCCACCGGTTCGCTGGTACCGTCGATAGCGGGATAACCGCATACACGCTCTCCTCTTGTTCCGATAGTCCAAGCAGATGGTTAACGGCTTGATCAAGAAATTGATAATGCACGACAGACGAAAATCCGAATCGTTTCGCGAGTTCGAGCAGCTGTCCGATCAAAATGCCGGCATCGAGTCCCTGCAGCCGGTAGGCAAAATTATTGTACTTATAGAAATTTTTCCAGTAAACCGTAGATACGAACGCGGCGCCGAAGCAATCGTTCGTGTCGCAGCGATCCCCGAGCGATCTCGCCAAATAATCGTCGAAATTTCCTTCGCGCAGTAACGCCAACCGATGATGCGCCGCATCGTAATGGTATATGCCAGCAGGCAATTCACTGAGCTTCAGGTAGAAGTACAATTCGCTCGGATACAACCCGCCCCCGGAAGGAACGAAGCGCCGGCACATTTGCAAGACGCCTCCCGATTCTTCCGACGGATCCCGTTCCATGACGGTTTGGGTCAATTGCGCAAGCCCGAATGCGTAATAGAGGAAATGTCCGATATCGCGAAGGCCCGGCACACCGGTCGTATCCCTGCCTTCGAGCGTTGCCGGCACTTCTCTGGATAGCGGAACCAGCGGCAGACCGCGATAAAGTTTATACGGAAGAGGCGCGTCATCCCAGTCCGTCTCCCAATCCAACGGCTTGACCTTATCCGGATCATATTGCAGAAGGTGAAGAAAAACGTCCAGATTCATCAAACTCATCTCTTTTCCCCCTTGGCATCAACTGCTCCGCGCTAACCGTTTTTATGGGAACGGGTGCGGATATGGATTAAGCTGCTCGGGCGTCAAGGGCTCCCGTGAATAAGAAAGCTCCGCAGGGACTCTGAGCACTCTATCCAGTCCCGTCAATCGGATGAGATGTTGTCCGAACGTCATTGGCAGCATGCCGGGAATGAGCACTTTCACGCAATGCAGCCCGTTGCGGCGCGTCTCCGGAGTCGTCTGGTCGACCACGATCACTTCAAGATTCAATTGGCGAAACACATGCAGCATGGCCTTCAGATCATCGGTAAGATCGACGTTCCAGCCCCTCGGTTCAAACGCTTCGGCGAACGTTTGCATCGGGCGATCGTCATTCAGCAGAAAATCGAGCCGACCTTCCGACTGCTTCAACCCGTACAGCATGGAGTGGTCCTCCATCTGAACGACCTGGTACGGATCATGAAGCATCCGTTCATACTGCTGACGGTTCTCCTCGAATTTCTCGCTGAGCGTAAGCAGCATGCCCGCCACCTCGTGAATCGCGCTCTTCGCTGCTCGGATCGGATCCGGATGGGCACCCGCCGCGCAAATGAGGTTCACGCCCAGCTCTTTCCTGTTTTTCGCGAGCGCCCACACACTCGGTATGCCGTGTTCCATTGTCGATTTATATAAATGCACGTCATAGCCCGCGACGGCCTCCAAACGATCCGTCATCCATCTTAATTCCCGATCCTGCACCGATCGGAGATCCAGGCGCGGCAGCGGCAGACGCGCATACCAGGTCATGAGGAAGGAGTCTCGCTCCACCACTTCCAGCATTCCGTAGAAGATCGCTTCCTCCAGACTGCCGCCAAGCGCGCAGCCATTGGACGTTTCGTAGACGAATCCGTGACCGCAGCCCGAACTGTAATAAGCAAGCAGCTCCGGCACGAGAATCGGACGCTGCTGCAGAAACGAATAGCCCCATACCCAGTCGATCGGCCGCTCGGGATCGAATGGTTTGAACGGAAAGTCGGAACGCTCATACTGTTCCTTCGCATGGATGCCTACGCGTAGAGGATCGAGCGCCTGGCTCCGCACATTGTGATAGCTGTCATGAACGGCGGTTCGTTTGCCGTGGGGAGACAGGCCGCAATAACGCTCCAGTCCCTCCAGAATGGCCGTCATTTCGCTATCCGCATAGGAGTGGGTCCGACCAGCGCAAGCCTCATCCCCGCCAAACAAGGGCAAATTGATGCTCGCATCGGCGAAAGGGGAAATAAGATCAACCATCTTCCCGTTCAGAAAACCGGTCCTGGCATCCAAGTAATCTTGGGCCAGCACATTCTTCAGCTCATCCATCGAACGGCTGCGATACGATTCGGCGCTGATTTTCGGGCTTGGCTGCAGCGCAATGCGGGCCGTCTCCGCATCGTCTTCCGGCAATCGGCCGCAGATCGGACATAGCGGATCGGGCAGAAAGAAGTGCGACGAGCTATTCATCGTACGCAGATTGATCAAGAACATCCGACCTTCCGTCATCGGCTGCAAGCCCTCCAGCAGCTTCACGGCTTCTGCCTCAACAAGACGCGCCACCTGCAATAATCCCGTGCGCGACGCCCAAGCGTCCCGGGCTATTCCCCCATGCAACGCCAGCTTCTGCTGCAAATCCCACGTTTCCCTGCGGTCGCTTCCCGCCAGCAGGAACCGGGTGTCCGCGCAATGCGAGCATCCTTGCCCCTCCGGACGAACAAGCGGACCGACAATTCCCTCTCCGAATGCAACGAAGCCGCGCAGCCAAGGCGTTCCCGATTGTCGGAACCGATCCTCCGCAGCAAGATGAACGGATGGAGCCCATGCATCGTTCAATACCAGCGCCAAGTCTCCCGCAGCCGCCTCTCCGAATTCTATCTTCTTCTGCCGAACCAGCCGATAGCGGTTATCGGCAGACAATTGCTTGCTTACCAATTCCGCGAGCTGCCCTTCCCCGATGACCGTTACGATCGCGCTCAATGCGTCTCCCCCTCTCGCAGCGACACGCCAAACACGCCTGCCAGCTCATCCTTCATAAATGGTTCTATCGATAAATCAATGACTTCAATCCGCTTCCGGCTCCTCTGCAGGATCTGCCGGACGGACTGCAGCGTCAGGCCGTATTCCGACTCATCGAAGCTTGGGATCGTCAGACTTTGGGGCAAGACATCTTCCACCTTGACCGATGATCGCTCCAGGATTTGGCCCTGAATGTCCGCTGCATCGTTTTGCGTTTTCATCAGCGCCTGCCGGAGCGCATCACGCAGCGCCATCGTGCGATTGACTCCAACTCCACCATACCAGTAACCGTTCGTACAGACCCAGACGACTGGGAAACCCGCCGTTTCTTGCCCCAGTCCGATTATGGGAGTGTCTCGCATCGTAGCCAATGCGTGCAAGCAATAGCGGCAATAATCGTCCTCAACCTTGCTTAGCTTGATTCGATAAATGAAGGGCAAGCTGGATTCGGAACGGATTTTCAGCTCCTCGAACAGACATTTCCGCAGTCCGCGAATGACCGCTTCCGCTGTCGTCTCTCCCGCTCCAATCCCTACATATTCATGCAGCTGCGACTCGATCGGGCTTGCGGAATCCGGCTGTGCTGGACCGGCTAACTTCAGAACCCCGGCCAGTCGCGACACATACGCCTCGATGCCGGCCAAGCCCGCTTCCTTCCTTGCTTCATGATGTGTCATCCCCGAGCAGACGATCTGCGGCAGCAGCTCTGCAGGACCCTCCGTTAGCGGGTCGACTGCCTGGACGCGACACTGCGAGAGCGGAAGCTGCTTCGAGTCCCCTTCCTCCCATCGATGGAGAATACCGGTCTCCGTCGAAGTCAAGCGATTGAAATAGGAGAGGAGACGGTCTGTTTCCTTCCGCTCCGTACGCTGTTCAATCGACAGGTCGAACGGATTAGTAGGCTCGGCGGGACGCAGACCCCTGACCAGCGGATGGGGAAGCAACGAATGCCACTCGGCTTCTAATGTTTCCGGATTCAGCAGGAACAGCTTCCCGTTCAATTCCGAAGCCGTCGTCCCCGTAACGGTCTTAAGCCATTCGAACACGACCACATTCGCGAGCATGGCTTCCGCAGTCGTTGAGACGGCAGGCAGCCGGTTTGCATCACCAAGGGCGGAACGATGAATCCTGCGCCAAGCGGATTCGAAGCAGACGTCGGAATCCGTTGTTACCAACGGCCCTGCTATGCCCGCCTGCTGCAAATAGATGGCAGGCAGAAGCATCTTCTTCGCTTCCCTGCAGGCCGCGTGCAGCGCTCTGAGCTCACCGGGTTCGGCATCCTGAGCGACGTATAGGACGGAATCCGCTAAACGCACAACTTCCGGCCAATCGAGGAAGCCATCATTTGACTGAAAGATCTCCTCGACCTCGATCTCGGAGTCCGATAAACGCGCTGTCGCTGTCAGCTCGTCGATTCGCTGGCGATCCGTGGTCGCCCGGTTCGTGATCAGCATACGAAACCGGGGCAATCCGGATTCCAACAAGGCCGCAACGAGCGAGACGAAGATCGGACCGGAACCGGCCACAATCGGATTTGCCTGGCGATACGTTTGAAAGCGGTGAGCGCCCGAACCGCCCAAACTATCCAGAAATTCGATCTGAGCGGCAAATTTCCGTTCGACAACTTCCGTTAGGCTGTGCGGAAGGTCTTGGCTGGCATCCCGGACAAAGCCGTTATTTAGCAGTACTTCCGCAATTTCATAAACCCTTGTCCTGTGCGGTTCCGGCAGCCCGTCCGTCAGATCCGCCATGGAATTATCCCCGTTCCACACGGGCATCAATTTTTCGATCCACCGATCGATCATGTCGCCTTCCATTCGAAACGAACCCGTATTGTTGCGAAAGTAGACGCCTCCGTTCGAATCGGGGAGAAAAAACGTGTCCCCGTTCACTTTCAAACGCATTGAAGGATTCAAGTTTTTATTCCTCCTTAAGGTTTTGCCGGAGGCAAAACCGCTTCGTAAGCATGGACTTAGGTTTTGCCGAAGGCAAAACCGCATTGTACCCACAAGCCTTCGCTGTCCTCCATTTTTAAGTTATGTAGAGCGTTTTGTCCGTCATGCCAGAAACGACAAAAAAGGAACAACCCCTGCAGGTTGAGACATCTGCAGGGGCATACCGTTTTGCGGATCGCCAAGCGAGCTATTCGGTACTCAGCGGCAGCGAGCGCAGCTTCCGCAACGTGCGCAATTACCGCAGTGGCCGCAGTTGAAGCAGTTGCTGCAGCGGAAGCAGTTGCTGCAGCGGAAACAGTTGCTGCATGAACAAAACCCGCCGCAAAAGCCTGAGCAAAAAAAGCAAATGCCGATACATAAGCGGGAATCCCCCGGACCGGCCTGATTTTGCCCCGATGTAGGCGTCATCCCCGTCGAATTGAACTGGCCGACATTCAGGTTTTGCAGATCCTTCTGGAAATCGTTCATTGTATACCCTCCGTATCATTCATTTCGCTGTCCCTTGCTTGGGACAATCGTTATACGAGAATGTTTAACTCTGGGTCCGATCGGCATGCTGCCCATCCCCCTTCTCGACTAGATAATTTATGAAATTAGATCCGCTAGTGTTCCTATGACAATCGCCTACCGAATAAAAAGAACCAAGCAGATGGCTAATGAAGTACAACAGAAAGTAGAACTTAGCAAAAATCCACAACCTTGTGCGGTTGTGGATTTATATGGTGGGAGCGAAGCTATTTGTTCTGACGTTGCGATTCAATGTTGATGGGCATATAAATCTCCAGCTCCTAGCAGGTAACATCGCATGAAAACGCTCGTCATAGCGCTCGATGACCCCATCCGAGTTTAGTTCATAGCCCATCTGGCTTATCCAGGTTTCCGCTTAAACATACGCTTCGCCGATTTTATAAATGTCCCCTAACACAACAGCACAACTGTCCTTGTCGTCACTAATCTGCAGCAGTTCTTCACCCTATTATCAGATTACATGATCCCCCGTTGTCTGTTTCACAGCGCTATTGCTTTTCAACCCTTCATTGGGTGCAGGCCATAGCACCCTTCCGAACAACATGCCCACCAGACCGATCACGGTAATTACAAAGCCCAAATTCAGGAAGGTACGTGCGGGACCGGTAACTTGTACTAGCCCCCCCCCAAGCAGCGGCGCTCCAATCATCACAAGCCCTAGGAGCGTGCTCTGAATCCCGAACACACGGCCTGTCATATGCGATGGCGTTTCTTTCTGCAAGCAATAGTTGAATGTAACCATGAACATGCCGTTTCCGATGCCAAGAACGAACCCAAGTACCATTACGGGCAGCACGGATACCCCGGCAGGGAGCAAACCAAGTCCTCCGACGGATATTCCGATCAACGTATAACCGCTTCCAAACTTCCAACCGTATCCCTCTGTACGGTTCATGTTGTTCAGCGCTATTATGCTGATTATGGCACCAGCACCAGATGCCGACACCATCCAGCCGAGCAAAGATTCCTGATTCGGAGCAACAGCACGGAAGAGGCTGGTGAACTGAAAATCGATCATCTGGATTGCGAGCGCCCCGGTTAACCCGAACAGCATGGTGGTCAGCAGTAATCGGCTGTGCAAGATGAAGCTCCAGCCTTCCTTCCACATGGTACGCAGCGGAACCCGCTGCTCCAGCGCAGGCGCGAACGAGCGCTCCCCTTCAGGTGCTATCATGCCGACTCCCGCCTCTGCATTCTTGACGGTGAGCAGCAGCAAATAAGACCCCAGCCTGAAGCAGGCACATAACAAAATGCACCACTGCGGAGACAGGAGGGACAAAGCGAATCCGCCTAGTAAAGGACCTGCGATTTTGGAGCCTTGGTTCACGATTCCGTTGAGTGAGGCAGCCTGAAGCAGTTGATCCTCCCTGACGATGCTGCGTGTCAACGACTGCTGTGCGGGCACATTTAACGTAGAGATTGCCGCGCGTAACATAAGCAGAGAAAGCAGCCATAACATAGTTGGAGCTAATAACACCAGCAAGGTCAGGACTGCTGTTAGCAAATCGCAAATACGCATTAGCTTCAACTTGTTCAGCCGGTCGGCAGCGACACCCGCAACCGAGCCTAGCAGGATACTTGGAAGAGCGTTCGCGACCGGAATCAGGGCTAACATCAGCGGTCCGGCCTGCCAACGATAACCCACAATCACCTGGATGGCCAACATGTCAAACCAGTCGCCTAAGGTTGCAGCGGCAAAGGCGCTATATACGCGCATGTAAACGTTGTTACGAAGCAGGCTTGCTCTTTCTGCTTGTTGTGCAGCTGACATTGCTCATTCCTCCAAATCACAGTAGATCGTATATCGTACAATACTACTGTAGCGGAGCAATGTCAGAGCAATGTCAGAGCGCATGATCAGAAACGGTTTAACTTGTTCAGCATCGTTGCTTCTAACGATCCTAACAGCTTTTTGAGGCCAATCCGCTCCTGTTCTTCTTCAAAAATATATGAATATTTCCGCTTCAATTCTTTTATCGGAGGAAACAAGCCGCAATAATGATTAATACGGTACAGGGCATGCAGCTTCATCGGCACAAAGCCTGACTTGCCCAGCACTTGGAGTCCCTCCTCCAGCAGATCATCCGCTGCAAGCCATGCTTGACGCTGCAACCGCCAAATTCCCTTGACCACCTTGTAACTGCCGATCTCACGTAGAAAAGGCTTGGCGGACAGAATCTCGGCTTCAATCGTTTCCGCCATCTTCTCCAACTCGTCCTCCTCCGCTCCTGCAATCAAGTGAACAAACATCTCCGTAATGGCCGTTTGCGGTATGAAATTCTCATAATCCGGTTCGGCAATCAAGGCGTGACTTACCTTCAAGCGTTCCATCGCTTTATCGGGCTCTTCCGCTAGCGCATACAAGTCAAGAATATTGAGAATCTCCATTTCTTTGTGCTGTGCGGGAGACAACAAATTCTTCTTAAGCACTTGCTCGCAGTATGTCAGCCTCTGCTTCGGGCTCCCTGTGAACATATAGAACAACAGCAGCCAATAGAAGCGCTCGTCCAGCGAAACCTCGTCTGTATGTAGCAGCCATTCCAGGTCTCCTTGTACAAAACGGACATAGACGGAATAAAACGGGTCCAACTCATACCCAAGCACGTCTTGTTGGCGTGCAAGGGTCAGCATCGAACGGCCCTGGCCATATTGGTGGTATTTCCCAATTACATCCCGCATCGTCTCATGCAGCTCCAAGTCCCGGGTGGTCGGGTTCGTTTCCCCTATGTTCTTTGCAATCTGCACAACCAGGCTATAGCCATATCCCCGGACCGTCTTAATCTCCAGATCTGCAAACGGGTCTAGCTTCTTACGCAGCCTGTATATATGGTCATCTACCGTACGCTCAACCGGATATTCCAGCGGCCACACTTTATCCAACAGCTGCTCTCGGCTAAATGTACGGCCTCTATTGCGGTAAAGAAATCGCATCAGAGCGAACTCCTTGGGAAGCAGTTTTACCGTTATGCCTTCGACAGTCACTGTATATTCACTTGCGTTTAATTCCAGATTCATTCAGAGAACCCTTCTTTCATATGGACCAGCTTCGTGACCTAAGTATAACAGCCAACCTTCGCCGTGCTCCAGAAGAATGCGCATGAGCGTCGATCGTCCAATCTATTTTGACAGCAAAACATAACGCAATAAAAGGCTGCCACCCGGCAGCCCTTATAATACAGAATTATCGTTTTCCGTTCGTTCGGACATGAATGTGAAGCTGGTAATTCACTTACGATTCGAATGGCGTTTTCTCTCGCTCGCTATTCCCACTCCTGCCCCGACTGATCTAATTGAGACTTAAGAGCGCGAATAGCGGCAACGACCCGTTCGGGATTGCTGGCATTCGGCAAATAATGCTGCAGATGCGGCTCAACCGAGAGGAATCCTTGGAAACCTCGGGACTTTAACTCTGCCAATAATTGCGGAATTTCTCCCGCTCCGACTCCAGCTGGGACGAACTGACTCGGCTCGATGGAGGCATCCTTCACATGGACGTAGTCAATGGAGGCATATACCTTCGGATAAGCATCGGTCATCGGCCGAACACCGCAGATCACGTAATTGCCCGGATCAAAAGCCGCGCGAAGCGAAGGATAACGGCAGTTCGAGAAAATTTCCAACGTTCCTGTATCATCGCTGCCATACATATTCGTATCATTCTCCAAGATCAGAATGACCTTGTTCTGTTCAGCAATCTCGGCAAGACGGCATAACCGGTTCAGTACTTCTTCCCGATAGGCCGTTATCGGTTCATTAGCGGGAGGATGATAAGAGAATATTCGAATATAGGGCGTCTCGAAATAATTGGCAGCTTGTATAGCCGTATTCAATGCTTGTAACTGCGGCTCGAAGTCCTCATTGACCGGGTATTTGCCGATTGGCGAAGCGATTGAGGATATGCGGAACCCGCGTTCCTTCAACATTTGGCGTATTTGCAGCAATTCTTCGTCGTTAAGACTGAGCACATTTTTGCCCCAAACGTTGCGGAGCTCCAGATGTCGCAACCCTTCCTGCTCCAACACATTTAACTGCTCGCTCAGATCGGCGGAGATCTCATCCGCAAAACAAGTAAGTTTTACTTTAGCCATCCATAAACCTCTCCTCTACGGGTTACTGCCGAAGGATTTTTCATATCTTCATCGGCGGAAGGTTTGCTACCTTTTTTTCGTGTACTTAGACGTCTGGATGAGCTCTTGGAGCTTGGCTTCATACGCATCTCCGTCGATCGGCACGTCAACCGTACGTTTTTGGAACGAGGATAGCATAATACCATTCGCGATCGTTAGAGCGCGTATGCCTTCCGGTCCTTCCGCAATCAGCTCTCCCTGCCCGGTTAGGATCCGTTCGAAAAACTTCCCGGAGACGACATGGTGGCCGGTAGGCGTTTCCGTATCTATTGCGACTTCAATGCGCTCATGTTCAATACTGCCGAAGCCTTCGGTTGTTTCTCTGCTGTACTGAAGCATAGACATTTTATTTTTATACCAAATCAGTTTGCGGTCCTCGTACACCAGCTTGCCGTTCTCGCCGATGATTTCCAGACGGTTGGTACCGGGCAGCTCGGCGGTTGTCACGATCAAATGTCCGATCATACCATTCTCATGTTCGAAATAAGCCGTTACCTCATCCTCGACTTCAATATCGTGGTATTTGCCGATGTGCGCATGTCCGGTAATGCGGGCCGGAATGCCGAGCAGCCACTGGTACATGTCCAGCGTATGCGGGCATTGATTGGTCAGGATGCCCCCGCCTTCCCCTGCCCAGGTGGCCCTCCAGTCTCCGCTGTCGTAATAGGCTTGGGAGCGGAACCATTCCGTATGAATCCAAGTTGCCCGCGTCAGACGGCCGAGCTCTCCGCTATCGAGAATATCTTTGATTTTCCGGTAATAAGGAAAGGTCCTCTCCTGGAACATAATGCCGAACTGCAGCTCGGGTGCCTGCTGTTTGGCGCTGTTGTAGGCCTCAATCATTCGTTTGGCATCATTGACATGGACGGCAATCGGCTTCTCTGTCATAACATGAATGCCGCGTTCGAAAGCATCGATGGCGATTTGCGGGTGAAAATAATGCGGTACCGCAATGACGATGGCATCCAGTCCTGCACGGTCCAGCATTTCCTTATGATCATAATAGGCTTCGGTGCTGCACGAAGAGGCAATGGCATCCGCTGTCTCTTTGACGATATCGCAGACCCCTGCCAACTCGACGTTGTCCATTTCCATCAAATATTTCAGATGGGTGTTTCTCCCGATTCCATTCAGGCCGATCAGACCGACTTTCACCTTTTTGTTAGCCACATCAGTTCTCCTCCACGCATTTACTTTACTGCCCAATAGACTTATCTTATACTATAAATTACTCCATTTCCTTGCGATTATAGGTCAAAATGTGGACTTTATTGGCATAAAAAACGCTGTTAGTGGCTGGGAAGTAGATTTGATAAAAGGAGCCGTGCTGCGGTGCTTACACCCTATTTGAACATGATTGACCACCATATTCAGTACTTGCATGTCCAGCGGGCGAAGCCGCATGTGGAATTTCATCTGCACCGCGGGTGCGAGATTTTTTTTCTGATTCAAGGGGACGTGAAATATTTCGTAGAGAAGACGGTCTATCCGCTGCGGTTCGGCGACCTCATCATCACGAATGAGCATGAAATCCACAAACCTTCCTTTTCCACCGAAGCGCTATATGAACGGATTACGATCGAGTTCCCGCCGGCGATGGCCGAGCTCTTCCATACGGACGGATTCAATCCTCTGGACTGCTTCTATAATCGTCCGAACGGCCAGCGTAATAAAGTGGCCATGAGTGCCAAGGATTCATCGTTAATGATGAGCTTGTTCCAGAAATACGAATATTATCAGGCTAACCCGGCGGATGGCGATGCCATCTTGAAGCTGGGTTGCTTCATGGAAATACTGGTATTGATCAATCGTCTGTTCAAACAACAGCAGCCGGGCAACGGAATCGATCCGCATCACAAGCTATCGCCCGTTCTCGATTATATCGAGCTGCATCTGGATCGGGATCTATCGCTCGACTGTTTGGAGAAGAAGTTCTATATCAATAAATATTACTTGCTTAAGCTGTTCAAAAAGCATACGGGCAGCACGGTTCACGAGTACATCGTTTCCAAACGGATCGGCATGGCCAAAAAGCTGCTTGTCGAGGGATGCGATGTGATGGAAGCCTGCTTGAAATCGGGCTTCAACGACTACACGAGTTTTCTGCGGATGTTCAAGAAAAAGGTGGGGCTGCTACCGAAAGATTATGTTAAAAGCGTGAGGTAATATCAGGAATAAGACTGTATGCAACAAAAATTGGAAAGCACAAAAGAGGCTGCCGCTATCATCACGGCAACCTCTTCTATATGTGGCGGAAAATGAATTAGGGATCGTTTTATAAAGACAGCACATTCCTATTTTTCGTTATTGTCCATCCATTGGAAATGAAAGCTTCCCTCTTTATCAAGACGTTGGAACGTATGCGCTCCGAAATAATCCCTTTGCGCTTGCAGTAAATTAGCTGGCAGCCTCTCTGTTCGATAGCTGTCGTAATAAGCCAAAGCAGATGCAAATGCAGGGACTGGAATTCCTCTGGATACGGCAATCGCGATGACCTTTCTCCATGCTTCCTGGTAATTATCCACGATCTGGCTGAAGTATTCGTCTAAGAACAGGTTGCTTAGAGCCGGATTGCGGTCATAGGCATCCTTAATATTTTGCAGAAATCTTGCACGGATAATACAACCTCCGCGGAAAATCATCGCAATGCTGCCATAGTTCAAATCCCAGTTATACGCGTCAGAAGCAGCTCTCATTTGCGCAAAGCCTTGCGCATAGGATGCGATTTTGCTCGTATACAAAGCCTTGCGAACAGCCTCGATGAATTGTTGCGGATCGCCGTCATAGCTGGATGCCGCAGGACCTTTCAGCTGCTTGCTGGCGGTAACGCGTTCTTCTTTCATCGCGGAGATAAACCGAGCAAACACCGATTCCGTAATGATGGACAAGGGAACGCCTAAGTCCAATGCACTTTGGCTCGTCCATTTGCCCGTTCCTTTTTGCCCTGCCGAATCGAGAATGACATCCACCATCGGTTTGCCCGTATCTGGATCCGTTTTCTTGAAAATATCGGCTGTGATCTCGATTAAATAGCTATCCAGTTCGCCATTGTTCCATTCGGTGAAAATGTCATGCAGCTGACTGGTGCTCAAATTCAGTACATCCTTGAGCAGATGATACGCTTCGCCAATGAGCTGCATATCCCCGTATTCGATGCCGTTGTGTACCATTTTGACATAATGGCCGGCGCCATCTGCTCCAATATAAGTCGAGCATGGATCGCCGTTCACTTTGGCCGAGATGGCGGTCAGGATCGGTTCTACCAGCTCGTATGCGTCTTTCTGCCCGCCTGGCATAATTGCAGGGCCGTTCAATGCCCCCTCTTCGCCTCCGGAAACGCCTGCGCCGATGAAGCGGAAGCCCTGAGCCTGAAGATCTTTGTTTCTGCGCTGCGTATCAGGGAAATAGGCGTTGCCGCCGTCGATCAGAATATCTCCTTGATCCAGGTACGGAATAAGTTGATTAATGGTATCGTCCGTAGGTTGGCCCGCTTTGACCATGATGAGGATTTTACGCGGCGTCTCAAGCGATTGGACGAATTCTTCGACGCTGTACGTGCCAACGAAATCTTTCCCTTGCGCTTCTGCCAACAATTCATCTGTTTTCGCAGCCGAACGGTTATACACTGCAACCGAGAACCCTTTGCTTTCGATATTCAAAGCCAGGTTTTTACCCATCACGGCCAATCCGACCACGCCAATTTGTTGTTTCTTCATTACGTGCTGCCTCCCAGTCATTACTTTCCAGTAACGGATAAACGCTTCAAGAGCTCTGCTTTTTGCGCTTCAAAACCAGGCTTGCCAAGCAGGGCAAACATATTGATCTTGTACGCTTCCACGCCGGGTTGATCGAACGGGTTAACTCCAAGCAGCAAGCCGCTGATCCCGCAAGCTTTCTCGAAGAAATAGACCATTTCGCCGTACGTATATTCATTGAGCTCGTCTAGTTCAACGATTAGATTCGGAACGCCCCCATCGACATGGGCAAGACGCGTTCCTTCGGCTGCCTTCTTGTTCACTTCATCCATCGTCATCCCCGCAACAAAATTCAATCCGTCCAGATTGCCGGCGTCCTCTTGAATGGTGAACTCGACCTTCGCCTTCTTCACCGCAAGCACCGTCTCGAAGAGATCGCGTCGACCTTCTTGAACATATTGTCCCATGGAATGCAGATCGGTCGTGAAATCGACGGATGCCGGATAAAGCCCCTTCTGGTCTTTCCCTTCGCTCTCGCCGAACAGCTGTTTCCACCATTCGGAGACAAAATGCAGCGACGGCTCAAAATTCGCCAGCAGTTCAATGGTTTTCCCTTTGCGATAAAGAGCGTTGCGAACAGCTGCGTACTGATAGCTCTCATTGGAAGCCAGATCGGGATTATTGTATTTCTGCGCGGCTGCAGCCGCGCCTTCCATCATTCGGTCGATGTCGAGTCCGGCAGTCGCAATCGGCAGAAGCCCTACCGCTGTAAGAACGGAATAACGTCCGCCTACATCGTCCGGAATGACGAAGGTTTCGTAGCCTTCTTCGTCGGCGAGTTTCTTGAGCGCGCCCTTCGACTGATCGGTCGTTGCGAAGATCCGTTTGCGTGCTTCTTCTTTACCGTATTTCTTCTCCATATAATCGCGCAGAATACGGAATGCAATAGCCGGTTCCGTCGTCGTGCCCGATTTGGAAATCACATTCAGGGATATATCTTTGCCCTCCAGCAGCTCCAATAAATGGGCGATGTAGGTTGAACTGATATTTTGACCGGCAAAATACACTTCGGTATTGCCCTTCATTTGGTTATGGAATGTATGGGACAGCGCTTCAATCGCCGATCTTGCGCCCAGATAAGAACCGCCGATGCCAATCACGACCAGAGCTTGGGAATTGCCGCGAATGCGTTTCGCGGCATCCTTAATTCGCGCAAACTCTTCTCGGTCATACTCAAGC
Source organism: Paenibacillus spongiae (assembly GCF_024734895.1). Taxonomy (NCBI): domain Bacteria; kingdom Bacillati; phylum Bacillota; class Bacilli; order Caryophanales; family Paenibacillaceae; genus Paenibacillus; species Paenibacillus spongiae. The sequence continues at coordinate 3,677,869 of NZ_CP091430.1, read as the reverse complement.
GGCAGATTCACCCAGCCCAAATAATCGGATCCGGGGCCTTGCTTCTCATGGAGCATCCGGTGAGCCGCATTCACGAACTCGCTGAAATAATCCACTTCATACTGCTGAATGAACGATAGCGCATTGGAATAATCGAATGAAATTGTCATTGGAACGCTTCTCCTTTACAATCTTGTAGGTACCATGCAGCTTAAATCTGTGCTGTTTTTTTCCAATCGGCAGCGAATTTTTCCATGCCTTGATCCGTTAGAGGATGCTTGGAAATCTGTTCGATGACGGAGAAAGGAATCGTTGCGATATGAGCGCCGGCCATGGCTACGCGTGTCACATGATCCGGGTGACGGACAGATGCCGCGATGATTTGCGCATCCAGGTTATGAGTACGGAACAATTCAGCGATTTTCGTTACGAGCAGAACGCCGTCTTCCGAAATATCATCCAACCGGCCGAGGAACGGGGAAACATAAGTCGCGCCGGCGCGAGCAGCCAAGAGTGCCTGATTCACGGTGAAGATCAGGGTTACGTTCGTTTTTACGCCTTTCTTCGTCAGGTAACGGCATGCTTCCAAACCGGCCAGCGTCATCGGAAGCTTAATGGTGATGTTTTTGTCATAGTCGTTGATTTTGATCAGCTCATTCGCTTGTGCTATCATCTCTTCTGCCGTTAGTGCATCAGGCGTTACTTCGGCCGATACGGATTCAACCTCAGGCACTTCGCGTAAAATCTCAGCGATGCGATCTTCGAATTTCACGCCTTCTTTGGCGACCAAGGAAGGGTTTGTCGTAACACCGGACAAGACGCCGATTTTATAAGCCTTTTTGATATCTGCCAGATTCGCCGTGTCGATAAATAATTTCATTGTTATTACCTCCGTTTGGTTAGGTTATTAATTTAACAACATTCCAATTACACAGGGGCTCACACAGGGGCTCTTATTCTTATTTCACGCGTTTGGCTATCGTAATTGTTTCGTTAAACGAACGACATTATCCACGGAGAAGCCAAAGTATTCCATGACCTCCGTGCCTGGTCCAGAAGCTCCGAACGTATCGATGGACAATACGCTGCCGCCAGGTCCCGTGTAACGCTCCCAACCAAGCGAAATGCCGGCTTCAATCGCTAAACGCTTCGTGACGGAAGCGGGCAGTACCGACTGCTTATAAGCTTCGGATTGACGGTCGAAGAGCTCTCGGCTCGGCATGGCAACGACGCGTACCGAGATATTATCCTTCTCGAGCTCAGACTTGGCGCTCACGGCCAGGGAAACTTCAGAGCCGGTTCCGATCAGGATGACATCCGGTTGGCTGTTGGTTTCCGTAAGGATATAGCCTCCTTTGGCTACCGCCTCCACATTGCCTTTTGTTGCTTCATAGATCGGCAGGTTCTGTCTGCTCAGCACGAGGGCTACCGGACCTTCATTTTGCTGCAAGGCATAGGCCCATGCATTAGCCGTTTCATTGGCATCGGTAGGACGAATGACCGTAAGTCCCGGGATGGTTCGCAGCGCAGCCAGATGTTCGACTGGCTCATGCGTAGGTCCATCTTCGCCCACGGCTACGGAATCATGGGTAAACACGTAAGTGACAGGCAGTTTCTGCAGGGCTGCCAGTCGAATCGACGGACGCAGATAATCGCTGAACACGAAAAACGTGCTTACGAATGGTTTCACACCGCCGTGCAGAGCCATCCCGTTACCGGCTGCGCCCATTGCATGCTCGCGGACGCCGAAGTAGATATTGCGGCCCGCGTAGGATTCAATGGCAAATACTTGCTCGCCGCTAATATCGGTCATCGTCGAGTGGGACAAGTCCGCGCTGCCGCCGAAGATCGAAGGAACCGATTGTACGAAATGATTGATCGCCTGACCGCTTGCTACGCGAGTCGAAAGCGACTTGGACGTATCGAAGGTAAGGATGTCCGCGGCATCGATCACGACGGTACCTTCGATGACTTGCGCAAGCTCCAAGCCAAGTGCTGGATGCTGGGCTTTATAAGAGGCGATCAATTGATTCCACGCCGCTTCTTTCGCCTCGCCTTGTTGTTTAAGCTGAGAAAAATGAGCTCGGACTTCTGCTGGAACCGTGAATTCTTCCTCATGCGTCCATCCGTAAGCTTCCTTGGTTGCTTTTGCTTCTTCTTTGCCAAGCGGAACGCCATGCGCTTTATTCGTACCCGCTACTTTGCTTCCGTAACCGATTATCGTCCGCACTTCGATAAGCGTCGGCTGGGAATCATTTTGCTTGCCAGCTTCAATTGCCTTAGCAATTTGCTCGATATCGTTGCCATCTTCAACACGTAGATAGTGCCAGTTTGCGGATTCCGCTCGCTTCTGCATGTTCTCTCCGAAGGAGAGATTAAGTTCCCCATCCAAGGAGATGTCGTTGGAATCATACAAGACAACTAATTTGCCCAGCTTCATATGTCCTGCCATCGACATGGCCTCGTAAGAGATTCCTTCCATCAAGCAGCCATCTCCGACAAGCGCATACGTGTAATGATCGACGACCGCGTACCCGCTTTGGTTGAATTTCGAAGCCAGATGCGCTTCAGCCATCGCCATGCCTACTGCCATCGCAATTCCTTGTCCTAATGGCCCGGTTGTAGCATCTACCCCATCGGTATGGCCAAATTCAGGATGCCCCGGCGTTCTGCTGTTCAGCTTGCGGAACTGCTTCACATCTTCTATGGAGACGTCATAGCCGGACAAATGCAGAAGACTGTAAAGCAATGCCGAGCCGTGGCCTGCGGACAGGACGAAGCGATCGCGGTTAAACCATTTTGAATGAGCCGGATTATGATTGAGCTGTTTGCCCCACAGGGCATACGCCATAGGCGCAGCTCCCATTGGCAGCCCCGGATGTCCGGAATTGGCGGCGTTGATGGCATCGATCGACAATGTACGGATCGTATCGACAGACAGTTGATCAATTGTTTGTGTGATAGGCATATTGTTCTCCTTTTATGGCTTCGTTGTTTTGTACCGGCTTATCATCGAACCACCAATGATAGCCGTCCTGTGCCAGCAGCGCATCGGACTCGGCAGGTCCGTAGGTTCCAGCTTCGTAGAGATGAAGCGGCACAAGGTTCTCTTCGTATGCATCCAAGATCGGCTGCACCCACTGCCATGACAATTCGACTTCATCCCAGTGCGCGAAGAAGGTAGAATCACCGTGCAAAGCATCGAAGATCAAATTCTCGTAAGCCTCGGGCACATTGTCTTCCCTCTCATGAAAGTCGATATGCATGGGCTTGAACTCCCCTTTGTGCAGAGGATCTCTTGTGTTTAATTGCAGCGAAATGCCTTCGTTGGGGCTAATTTCAAATACGAGAAGATTAGGCGTTTTATTATCATCGGTTCCCTTCGACTGCATAATCGGTTCTTTGAACTCGATTACGATTCGCGTCGATTTGTCCTTCATTCTTTTGCCTGTACGGATGTAGAAAGGAACGCCCCGCCAAAAATAATCGTCGATTTGCAGCTTAGCTGCGATAAACGTGTCGTTTTGCGAAGCTGCGGGAATGTTTGGCTCTGATGTATAACCGGCCACCGGTTTCCCTTGGATCATGCCTGCTTCATACTGCCCGCGCACAACATGGGATCTGACATCTTCTTTTTGCAGCGGCTCCAGGGAATCCATCACCAGTTTCTTTTTGAAACGGACATCCTCTGAAGTACTGTTGTTCGGGAGCTGGATCGTCAGCATCATGAGCAATTGCAGCATATGGTTTTGGAACATGTCTCTTACTGCACCAACATGATCGTAATAGCCGGCTCGTTCTTCAACACCGACGATTTCGTTCGCCGTTATTTGGACGTTAGCAATATGACGGTTATCCCATAAAGCCTGAAGGACCGGATTGCTCTGCTGCAGAACCTCGAGCTTCTGTACCATCGGCTTGCCGAGATAATGGTCGATTCGAAAAATTTCATCTTCCGTAAAAGCTTTGCTCAGATTTGCATTCAAATCCCGGGCAGATTGCAAATCATGTCCGAAAGGCTTCTCGATCACCAGACGCTTCCAGCCATTCGCGGAACCAAGTCCGCTTTCGTGGATGTTGGCTGCGATTGTTTCAAAAAATTCAGGTCCCACGGACAAATAAAACAGGCGATTTGGCACCATGCGAAGCTTTTCTTCCTGCTGTTCAATAAGCTGGCGCAGCTTCCGGTAATCCTCTTTACGGCTTACATCGAGCACATTGTAGCGGAATGCGCTCAAGAAATTTTTCATTACAACGGGATCATGCGCTTCGCGCCTGGAAAACTCACGGAGAGAACGCTCGACGTTTGCACGAAAGGCTTCATCGGATAGTTCTCTTCTTCCAAGGCCGATCACGGAGAAGGATTGAGGCATCTTCTGATCGACGAACAAATTGTATAGGGCAGGGTAAATTTTTCTTTTGGCTAAATCCCCTGTCGCTCCAAACAAGACAAACGTGGTTGCCTCCATTATTTTTCACCTTCCAGCAGGGTTTCTTTGTTAGCTCTGGTTTCTATTTCTTATATCCACTATAATACGAATATCACCTATACAAGTAATTAGTATATTTAACAGGAGCTATAGACCACGTCTATGATCAATTACGAACTATACAAGGTTTTCTACTGGGCCGCGAAGACGGGAAGCTTGTCTAAGGCCGCACAATCGTTATACATCACCCAGCCAAGCGTCAGCCATGCCATCAAGCAGCTGGAAGAAAGCTTCGGCATCACCTTGTTCTACCGGAATTCCAAAGGCGTTGCCTTAACGCAGGAAGGCGCCACCCTTTATTCCTATATCGAGAAGTCTCAGATCCTAATCACGTTGGCGGAAGAAAAGATGGCGTCGCTTAAAAATTTGGACAGCGGCGAGCTGCGGATCGGCGGCAGCGATTCGTTATTCAAGCACTATCTGCTTCCTTACCTGGAGAGCTATCGTCAGAAGCATCCCGGCATCAAATTGCACTTGAATCATGGGACGACGCCCGAAACCATCGCATTCTTGAAAGAAGGCAAGATCGATCTGGGCGTCGTACGTATGCCAATCGTCGATTCCCAGCTGGAAGTGATGAAGGGTATTGAGCTTCAAGATTGCTTTGTAGCGGGAGCTCAATTTGCCGAACTAAAAGACAAGGTGCTCTCCCTGGAGATGCTGCTTCAGTACCCCATCATCCTATTCTCGCGTAATAGCCGGGTACGGATGGCCATCACGGAACTATTTCAAAGCTACGGTCATCAGATCAAGCCTGAAATCGAAGTCGGAAGCGTCGATCTTCTTATCGAGTTTGCACGGAAAGGCCTCGGAATTTCTTATATAACGAAAGAATTCATCGCCAAAGAACTGGAGGAAGGCTCCCTCTTCGAAGTTAAGTTAGACATCCAGATGCCCCCTTCCCAAGTGGGATTCATGATTATGCGCAACATGCCGCTGTCCAATGCGGCAAGCAAATTTATTGAGTTCGTGAAATTCACCGACGAGATATAACCGCAAGCTCTCTTTCGAGATATTCTGCAGTCGTTGCTTTTCATGCGAACGTGACGGCGGACATCCTTGTTCTTGGCTTATGGTAGGCACTTGTTACGGGGTTAACGGTGGATTGATGAATTTAATCGGTACAGGGTAGTACATCGGAATTTCTGTGAATTCGATTGCATTGAAGCGAATCAATAATCATCATCCTCGTTCGTTTAATAAAGTGACGAACTGCAATACTTGTCATGCGTACCGCATCACTAAGTCTTCCCATTGGGTAAGAAAGGCTGCCGTTCACGGCAGCCTCGTCATTTCGGTCATATGCTGAAAATTATCTTACTCCAGGATCTACCTCGGACACTCCAAATAACAGCCCTTGGGAATCGATGCAATACGCGAAATATCCCATTCCGGGAACAGAGGTCTTAGGTACCACTACTTTCCCGCCGTTCTTCTCGATTTTAACAAGATAGTCATCGACGGAATCGACCTCAATGGAATTGATGGTTCGTACAGCTCCATCAGGAGACTTTATTAATCCGCCGTCTATCCCTGGTCGATCGCTCTCACCGGTTGTAATCAACCAATAATCATGTCCCGGTATCTGATCGAATTTCCAATTAAAGCATGTCGAATAAAACCGGATCGCTTGTTCCGGATCCGGAACTTGCAGTTCAAATCGCAATAATCTTCCCATATGTAATCCTCCTTCGTGTGTTCATCCTATTACTGTACCTTATAGTAACCCGCTCCTCAACAAACCTGTCGTTGAACGTTGAAAATCGAAGGCAAATAAGAAAATGGCCGGATTAACGGACATTCTCTTCTGCCTTTGGTTATTTCAATTTAGCTTCAAGGGAATCGCTTAACGAAAACTCTCGTTAGGAATCAGTTGTTATTCATCATGATTTCGCCTTGATTTCTTCAAGCGGCTTCGCATGGCCATATGCCGGGCTCGCACCGCGAGGCTGTGCTGCCCAATTCACCGCGTTGGTGATTACTTTCAGCACTTCTTCGTTATAGTACGTAGGGTATGTTTCGTGAATCCGGCGCAGGGATGTCAAAATGCTCCCCGTACAAAAACAACTAGTGCTTGTGAATCTCCTGCGTCGTCATCGTTTCTATCAAGAGAAATGCCGATCCGTTGTAAAGCCGCTGGGGAAAGACTTTTTGATTTTAAACAAAGGACCGTCACCGCAATCCACCACTCGGGCGGATTGCTCTAAGCATATAAACGATAATCCCGCAGGTGCTCCCGCGGACTTCTTCGAACTGTGTATCTGCTTGTTGAAGCAGGAATGCTCTACCACATCAAACCCCGTATAACGTTATTTCAATTTCAGCCGCTCCCTGTACTGGGTTGGGGTGATGCCATACTCGTCCTTAAACACTTTTATGAAGTACCGATAGCTTTGATATCCGATTTCCTCCCCAATCTGGGCGACGGACATGCGTGTTTTTTCGAGCAGCCCCAGCGATTTCTCCAGGCGCAGCCGGACCGAATAGTCGAGGAAGCCCTCCCCTTGCGTCTGCTTGAAGATGGTGCTGAAATAGGAAGGCGACATTCCCACATGCCCGGCCACGCTTTGCAAAGAAACATCCCGGTTCAAGTTGAGCTTCAAATATATGATGGCTTGCGCAACCGGATTGCGGACGGATGTCTCTTCCCGCATCGTCTTCGCAACATCGCCGATGAGCTCCTTGACCATATTCTTCATCTCTTCCAACGTTTCGGTTGGCGCCAGCAGGTTGGCATAACAGCTCATCCTGTCGCTCGGGACGGGAAGGCAGCGCAGCTCTCCGAGCTGCTTGAGCAACTGGAATAGCAGTTCGCTAACCAACAGAAGAATCGATTCCTTCTCGATATGATTCGCCAAATGATTGAACCAGCCTTCTAATCCATTCAACGCTGCTTCCATGTCGTTCTTTTTCAGGCTGGCAATCAGATGCTTCTCCCATTCCGCGGGGAATGTAACATCCCGGTCGGCCGGCTGCGACTCTTGATACGCATACAGGCCGCCCTTGCCGAAGTAGAATTTGGATTCCACCGCCTTCACCGCATGGTTAAACGAAACGGGCAGCTGCTCGAGCCGTTCCGCGACGCTCCCAGCGCCGACGGTAATGCGAATGCTGAAGACTCGGATATACTTGCGAATCATCTCCTGGAACTCCGCTCCGAGCCGATTGACGAACGCTTGCACGTCTCCGGCGGCCGGATCATACTTCATCCAGAACACGAAACGCTTAGGCTCCAGGAAGAAAGACTCCATACAGCCATGCTCACGCGCAATCTCTTCCATTATGTTCAGAGCCATGTTCAGGCACAGCTTCTTGTCCTCTTCCGAGTACGCCTCGTTGAACAGTAAATAATCGTCCATCTCCGCAACAACCGCTACATAAGGCGCCTGATGCGGAACGATGCCGAGCATGCCCAGATGACGCTCAATCGACGCGTATTTATTTCGTTTTACGAGCCATCCTTGAAGCAGCTCTGTCTTCGCCCGGCGCAGCTGCTCCTTCTTCAACTGGTTGACGAGCAGCGACTGATTGGTGCTGAGCTGCTTCTCGTCCAATCGGGATACCAGTCTCCGGAATACATCGCAGATCTGCTCTTGGGTGATCGGCTTCAGCAGGTAGTCTCTGGCTCCGTGCTGAACCGCCCGCTGAGCGTACTCGAACTCTCCGAAGCCGCTAAGAATGATGACTTCCGCTCGAAGTCCATTGTCCCGAATTCGATGCAGCAGCTCCAGCCCGTCCAAGAAAGGCATGCGGATATCGGTCATGATGACGTGAATCGACCGATCTTCGACCAGTCTCTTCCACGCCTCTTCCCCGTTCTCGACGACGGCGACCAATTCGAAGCCGAGCTCTTCCCAAGGAATTTTGCGGGAAAGCCATTTTCGGGTGGAAAATTCGTCTTCAGCTACGAGCAAGCGGTACATGCGCATCCTCCTCCCTGTGCCGAATCGGCAGCCTTAGCGTCACTTTCGTACCGACTTTCTGAACCGATTCGATATGCAATCCGTACGTATCACCGAAATAGACGCGAATACGGTTTAACACATTGGACAATCCGACGCCTTGACCTTCCAACGTCCCCTCCTCCAAGCGGCGGCTGACCTCGGGCGGCATGCCGATCCCATTATCGCTGATGCGGATTTCGACCGCATCGTCCATCAGCTGACCTTCTATGGTAATGACGCCTCGAGTCTTCTTCGGTACGAGCCCGTGGAAGATCGCATTCTCCAGAATAGGCTGCAGAACGACTTTCAATGTGTACAAAGGAAGAATGTCCGGGTCAATCCGCCAGTCGAATTCATAGGAATAGCCGAAGCGGTGTTCGATGATTTCCAAATAACAACGCGCGTGATAAATCTCCTCCTCGAAGCGGATCATCTCTTTTCCGTGCGATACCGAGACCCGGAATAGATCGGCTAGGGCAGTAATCATTTTCACGGCGGTTTCCCGTTCGTCCAAGTCGATTTCATTCTTGATCGAATCCAGCGTATTGTACAAAAAGTGCGAGTTGATCTGGGTTTGCAGAAACTTAAGCTCCATCTCGCGCTTGTTCAGCTTTACAATGTAATTCTCGTGAATGAGCTGCCTCAAATTATGCGTCATCGAATCAAAGCTGCGTTCTAACAAGCTGATTTCATCCCGGCCCTTGTTCGCTGTGACATCGATCGCATACATCTCCTTGCTGCGGCCGAGTGCCAGCACCTTCTTGTGAAGCGTTTTCAATCCGTTCATCATCCGTTTCGTGATTAAATAGGAGACGAGGAAGAAGACGGCCGTCGAGAGAAACAGCGTAAGGATCAGAACGTTGCGAAAATGATGGAATGCCTCGACGGTAGCCCGCTTCGGCACCAGCGCGATGCTGGTCCAGTTCAAAGAAGAAATAGGCTTCCACAGTACTACATATTCCTCTTCGTCGATCGTATACACCGTATCCTCCAACGCCTCCATCGCCGGTTTCTCACGCAGAAGCGTGGTCAGCGTCGCATCAACCGGACGTCCTATCCGCTCTTCCTCCGGATGAAGCACCACCGTACCGCTGCTATCCATAATGAACGACTCTGTCGATTCCTCCGAGAACTTAAGCGAAGCAGGCGAGCTTTCCGTATTTATGAACGAGGATATCTCCGCAACAATCTGCACATACCCGATATTGTTGAACATCTTCATGCTGTTGATGGGCTGTACGAACGACCAATAATACTTGTCGGATACCGGATCCGCCATCAGCTTCCAGCGCGAGGAAGCCGACTTTAACTCCTCATCGGTATAGACAGCTTGCAAACGGCTCAGCGGGAACAGAAACTTCCCGTCCGACGGTACCCGCTCCGACCGGTGGAACAGCTGGATACTGCGGATACCCGTGTCGTGAAACGAGTACAGGTATCCGACCAGACGGTCGATTTCGTTATGAAGGGTGATGAAATTTTTCTTCTGCAGCACGTCCGGATCGCTTTCCAACAGCTCCTCGATCGCCGGCGACAAGACGAATTGCACAGCCAAATTCTCATAAATTTGTTGTTTGTACCGGATATTATTAATTTGCTGGGAGAGCACGCCATCGTAAAATTGACTCAGGCTCTTCGCCGATATGCTCTCGTTTTCTTTCAAAAACAGTGTCGATAAAATCGCCGTTAACAGCAAATTCATCAAGAAATAGACGATCATTAGTTTGCGGTGAATTCTCATGAGGTCGAAGTCTCCTGTTATCATGCCAGTCGGTGCAAGCTCGGTTGCTAGTTTCAGATTACCAGATTTAGTTTCCCGTCGACAATCCGCTTCCTCGTCTGGAACCGCTCCGTATGATCCCGGTCATCTCCCTGTGCCAGTCCGCATCCTCCCAATAGCCGGTAAAATAGGGATGGCAGAAGTTTGAGGTGCAATTGAACGAATAGCCGAAACGCCGGCCGGTGCGGGCACCGATCTCGGCGGTTTCCCGGATCCAATTCCAATCGAGCGAAGGATGCTCGTCCCAGAAAATCGCGCCCCAGCCTTCCGTATTCCCGATCGGCAGCGACCACCTGTCGGCGACCCCGCACATCTCCGCCACTTTTCCTTCCAGCCACGAGACGTACTTGTCTTTGCCTTCCCGCCATAGTTCCATCGTCCGGCTGTAGATCGGTCCCCATTCCCGGTCTTCGTACTGGGCGGCCAGGAACGGATCGCCCTTCGCCAGCTCCCGGTTGTGCACAAACCAGAGATGGATGTCGAGCAAATCGAACGTGCTATAATCCATGTCGATATCCTCGGTCCAGACGTTCTGCGTCTGGCTCGCGAACCAATCGGTATCCTGCCATCGCGTGCGCAAGCTCATTAAGGCTTCCCCGATCGCCTCCCGGTAGAACGATTGCTGAGCCCCGTTTGCAGTACGGCCTGCTGTCTTCGGCTCCTTCAGCTCTTCCATCTTGAGCTTCAGCCAATGAAAACCATGGAAATATGGATACTCGTTCAGGACATCCACGTACATGACCGGTCCGAGCGCATCGTGCTCCTCCAGATAGAGCATCGTTTCGTCCCAGATGCGGATGAAATCGTCGATGCCCCCCAGCTTCCCGCTCCGGACCGGATCGGACTCCACGAGCCAGGTCGAGAGTCCGACGCTTATGTTCCTCGACTCGCAAGCCTTTAGAAACCGCACGAGCGCTTCACCAGGACGAATGTCCACGGTGAAGGCGTTGCCCCAGAACGAGAAGCCGAAATTTCTAGGGTACATTCGGAACGTGTCGCAGCGGTTCCCGTCATGATCGCTCGCAATAAGATGCGGGAAGGCATCGATGCGCACGGCGTTATAGCCTCGCGCGGCCAGTTCGTCCAGCGCCCGCTCCCAATGCTCGAAGCCGCCCCCGCGGTAACGGCAGGTCAGCCATGAAAAATCCCACATGGCGATCGCATACGTTTCGGTTTGGTTGGAGCACTTGATCATGGGTTGGCAGCCGCCTTCCCGGAATGACCGAGCGTGAGCCGATAAGTGGCGATTGACCACGCCGGCATTCGCAAGCGCAATGTGCAGCCGTCCGTTTCCGGTAGGGGCGCTTCCGTGAGGCGTTCTTCATTCAGGTCGACCGACTCCGCCTGCTCGATACGGTATAGGCAAGTAAAGATGCCTTCGGCCTCGGCGTCCGAATAATTGATGAAGCGAACGATGATCCCATCCTCATCACGATCGGGACGCTTGATGACGCTGACGCAAATCCGCTCCGCATCGAGACTGAACCAGCTGCGCGGGTCGGGAAGTTTGGTCTGCGTAGGGAGCGGTGTGAAGAAGTGCCGGACACCCGTCTTCAGCTCGTCCTGGAGCCGGATTAATTCCGCGGGCTGCGAGTCCGGCCCCAGCAGACGCAGCGCATATCGGAAGGTTAACGGCCCCAACAGCTGCCCGCCTTCCTCCCCATTCGTCATAACCGTCTGCCGGAATGAGCGAAATAGCGTGATACGCAGCGTACCTTCGGCGTCGACCGCAGCGGCGCACTCGTGGAGACCGAATGGGGAGACGAACGCGAGTCCATTCCCGATCGGGTCGCGCTTGTAGACGATGCCGCCCATCTGCTTCTCGGGGACGTCGCACTCCCGCCATTCTGCCGTCTCCAGGCGGATGCCCGCCTGCCTCTCGATGAATGCGAACGGCTGGTTCACCGTATAAGACGGCACTTCAATTCCGGTGGGCACAATCAGCTTCAACCGATGATCCTTCGCTTCATTCCGTATGATCGTCTCCACGTCGACATGCCTGGCTCCTCGGGACAAGCCCACCCTTGTCTCGATTGTCAATGGGACGGATTCGTCCGAACGTCGGATACCGCTGCGGTCGGATACCATCTCACGAGGAACCCGCATCCGTTTCACGATGCGGAATACCGTACGCACCGGTCCGTTCTCGACCCGCTCCACCGCGCACTCGCAGCCGGTGTCGGTGATGGTGCGGTCGTTGACCGGCGCCGCATGGTACCAGCCGTCGCCGATTTCGCCGTCGTCGGCGTACTGCAGCAAGCGGTCGTAGATTCGGCCGGTCGCTTTGTCCTGCATGCATAACGTCCCGTTGTCCTTGATCGTCAGAATCAGGTACTCATTCTCAGCTTCTCTCTCATTGGCGGACATCGTTTGCAAGTAGCGCGAGGCCTCCTGGAATGGCACCACCTCATAAGCTACCGTCCCCATCGCCGGCAGCTCCGCCTCGAATGTAACCGTGTGACGGTTGACCGTTACCACATGCTGGTTGTACCTGCGTACTTTCCAATTGCGCTGTATGTTAACAAGCCCGTATGGACATTCGCGCCCTTCATGGTCGTAAATCTTGAAGCTGTTCTTCATCTCGTAGCCGAACGGCTCCTGATAGGTAGCTGAATAGTCCATCGGAAAGTCGAACTCGACCGTAACGACTTCCTTCCTTGCGAATGGAAGCGGGTTCATAAGCAGAATCGCGTGTCGGTCGCCAGGACGATCCGCTTGGAGGGTCGTTTGTGCGGCCGTGGCGGCCGGAATCGTCATGTGCAGCCAATGCTCCAACACTTTGTTCACGACGAGCTCTCCGATGGCCTTCGTCTGGTCGAACCTGTATTCCATATCCTTGTGTACCTGATCGATGGAACAGCCGCAGATGGAGTCATGCGGATGATTCTGCATCAGATGGCGGTAAGCCATCTCCACATAGGTTTGCTGAATACGGAGTCCTTCCAGCTCCGCCGCCGCGACGAGCGGCATCATCCATTTTTCCAGCAGCGACTGACAGCGGTCGTTCGCCTCCTTCAAGGGATAGCGGCTGGATAAGGTATGCGTGATCAAATGCAGGTAGGGCGCTTTCATCTTGGCTGGTTCGTACAGCTCTCCTGTCCGAATCGGCATCCGGTCTCGATAAGTTTCCAAGAGACTGTTCATCTCGCTCAAGTCCGTATGACGGACTTCCGCATCCGGATATTGGCGCCGGATGGCCTCAAGGAAGCGCGGCGTCTCCGGATGAACCGGCTCATGATCGAGTCCGTCCATCAGAATCAGCACAGGAACGCTGCTTCGCTGCAGCTCCCCTTGGATATGCTTGTCGAGCAGCGGAACCAACTCCTCGTCCGATAGACCTTGACGGATCGCCGGCCGCATGACTTCACTAAAGAATGCGCCGTATCCGTGGTAATCCGGCAGCTTGAACGTCAGGCACTCGCTGCCGTCAGGACTCTGCCAGCGGAAGTGGGCCGGCGTCGTATCCTCGTTCGTCCCCCGTCCCATAAGCGCGAGACGGATGCCGAAGCCGTTGAAGATCTGCGGCAGCTGAGCGATATGGCCGAAAATATCGCAGACGTAGCCATATTTCCAAGGCGTAACCCCCCACTCGCTGCTGATCAGGAAGCCTGTCGCCAGATTTCGGATCAGACTCTCCCCGGTAAGAAGCAGCTCATCCGGCATTACATACCACGGGCCAATGAGGAGCCGGCCATCACGGATGAGCGCGGCAAGCCGGTCGCGCTTCGCCGGTTCGATCTCTAGGAAATCCTCCAGTACGATCGTCTGTCCGTCGAGATGGAATACCTGAAACGACGGGTCCGCCTCCAATGTATCGATCAGCCCGTTCATGACGTCCACCAGTCTCGAGCGGAATCCCTGAAACGTCTCATACCATTCCCGGTCCCAGTGACTCCCGGAGTAAAGATATATGGTTAATTTGTCGTTTGCAGCCGCATTCTTGTACATTGGATCCCCTTCTTTCCGTCGCATACTAAACGTTTTATTTCGTGCAGACCTGTTGATTAACCGGATAATGGTTTTTCGGAAGACTAGGTTGTTCGCTAAATCGTCTTCTACCATTTTGTGCCTAATCAATAGGCCTGTATTTGTTATCATTTCCTCCGATTAATAACGTCTCTGGTCTCCGCCACCTCTCCATTTCGGATCGGTATTCAACAGTAGTGCATCCGATGTCCGTTACAAGTCCAGCCCACCTACATTACACGGGCTACGGACATGGAATCCGCTATTTGTGACAAACACCTTTTAGGGACGAACCATCCGGACATCAGATCCGCTATTCGCACCAAATGACCGCACTCCCTCCGATAATCGCATGAATAACGTCTCTGGTGTCCGCCACCTCTCCAATTCGGCTCGGTATTCAACAATAACATCTCTGGTGTCCGTTACAAGTCCAGCCCACCTACATTACATGGTACACGGACATGGAATCCGTTATCTGTGACAATCACCTTATAGGGACGAACCATCCGGAAATCAGATCCGCTCACTTCATCATTCGTCGGTTGTTATAGGGGTACAAATCACTACCCAAATAGGCGTTTTTTCAATTTTATGGTTAATCAACACGCTTGAATTTCGTGAGAATTCGAACATTAAGCAAATAGCGGAACATGACGTTCCGCTATTTCCTCTTTACTCGGTTTTATACTTCGTAAACGGACTTTTCTTGTCTTCCTCGGCGGCCCACTTCTCCAACTCGTGAATGCCCGCTTTCTCCAGTTCGCCTCTTAGGTTGTTGATGAGCCCCATAGCCTCGTCTTCCGTCTTGGCGTAATACGCCTGCTTAGTGACCGCGTCAACCTGCTCGAGCAGCGGCTTCAGCTTGTCGAAACCTGTGAATTCTGTCAGCACCGGATTGCGCCCCTGAAGCAGCTCGACGCCGTTCTTGCGCATAATCTTCTGCGCTTCGGTGATGCGCTTATACGTCTCGTCGAACTGATGGCCATAAGGGCCGCCGGCCAGCGAGAATGTACGGTTCTGGCCCGCCATGAACGTATAGATGCTCTGGTTTCCGAAGCCTTCTTGGAGCAGCGTGCCAGAAGCGTCTTTTTCCTTGTCGATCCATTCCTTCTTAGCCACCGGCTTGCCATCGGCCATTTCGTAATGCACGCCTTCGACACCGTAGTTGGCCAGCATCCAGCCTTCGTCCGAAGCGAGGAAATTCAGCACGCGCATGGAAGCTTCCGGATCTTTGTTTCCCTTCATCAGCGCGACCAGATTGTCTCCCTCGGCCTTGACCGTATGGCGGTACGGATCGCCGTCTGCATTGTTGAGCGGTCCTAGCGGCACGTAGACGGCATTGGGATTGTCCTTCTCCACCGTCGAGATGACCTTGCGGTTGATCAGATTGTACAAGTGCGCGGCTATTACGGCGTAGCGGCCTTGCAGCGCTTTCTCGTCGGCGATGGCTGTCGTTTGCGTATACGCCTCCGGATCGATTAACCCCTCGGCAATCAATTTGCGCTGATACAGAATTTGCTTCTCGACTTCCGGTGTCATAAAGCTGTGCTGCGCGATCCCGTTCTCAATCTTGAAGGTGGTGAAATTGTAGAACATCTTGTTCGTCAGATAAAGGGCCCATCCGTTGGCGTTAGACCCGAGCGGAATGATCGTCTTGCCCTTCTCTTGAATATTCGCGTCCTTGATCTTCTTTAGAAAATCGTACAGCTGCTCCGGCGTATGCACGCTTTTCGGATCGACCACGACCTTGTCCGCGATGTCCTTACGCACGAACAAGCCATGGAGCCAGTCCTTGATATCCTCCGGCTTGGCCGGGTAGCGATTATACATGAAGTACTGTTTGTCTCCGAAGCTGTGATAGGCGTCGTAAATATCTTTGGGCATAAACTCTTGACTGACGTTCATCGTTAGCGTCGGGTACTTGCTCAACTGGGTCGTGATGTCGAGAATTTGACCCTGTTCGGCGGCCTTCTTCATAATGTTCAGCTCTTCGCCCCACGCGGGTCCCACATAGATGTCGGGCAAATCTCCGGTGGCGAACATCGTGTTCAATTTCTCAACGGTCGATACTTTGGTCACTTCAATCTTCAGCGTGACGCCCGTCTTCTCCTTGATCGCCTTTGCAATCGGATTGTTCTCTTGATCCTTCGAAATGAACGCATCCGCGCCCGGCCAGTTGGCCATAACAGTCAACGTAACGTCCTTAGGCTTGTCGGTTGAGCTTGTGTCATTGCCCTTCGAATTAGCCGGGCTCTCCGAGCCCGTATCCGCACCGCCGCAGCCGGCAAGCACGACGCTCATCGTCAAGATGAGCGCCAGAATACTTTTCGTCCCTTTCCATACCCCTCTGGACAACTTCTATTCCTCCTCTGTAAACCTTCTGATTGTATGATAATATTTCCCCGCTAACAAGCAGATGAAATGATTATCCTTTGATCGAACCGAGCATGGCGCCCTTGACGAAATAGCGCTGAAGAAACGGGTACACGCACATAATCGGCAGGACGGCGATGACAAGCGTCGACATGCGCAGCGACTCCGGCGTCGTTGTCAGCGTATCGGCAAACTGGGCGGATGCCGAGCTATTCGAGCCGCTTGCCGCTTCCGCCAGCGCTTGGGATTGCGTGAGCAGCTGCTGGAGCAGCGTCTGTACCGGGATCAGGTTCTCGTCATTGACATAGAACGTGCCGGTAAACCAGTCGTTCCAGTGACCGACGCCGACGAACAGCGAGATGGTCGCCATGACCGGCCCCGATAGCGGCAGGATGATGCGAAAATAGATGCCGAATTCATTGCAGCCGTCGATCCGTGCCGACTCGATCAGCCCTTCGGGGAGCTGGTCGAAGAAGGTCCTCAGAATGAGGATGTGGAAGAAGCTGTACAGCGACGGGATGATGTAGACCCAGAACGTATTGATCAGACCGAGCTCACGGTACAGAATGAAATTCGGAATGAACCCGGCATTGAACAGCACCGGCAGGAAGATGAGCAGGATGAAAAATTTCCGCCCGGGTACCGAATGCTTCGTAAGCGCGTATGCAAACAAGGCGTTCAGGAAGACATGCAGCACCGTACCGACTACCGTTCGGGATATCGTGATCCAATAAGCCCGCAAGATCTTTACGTCCTGCAGAACGGTGATATAGTTCTCCAATGTAAATTTCCGCGGCCACATGTATATGCCTCCACGCATGGAGTCCATGCCGTCGTTTAATGAATAGGCGATGACATAGATGAAGGGATAAAGTGTGGTCAGCGATAGAATGAGCAATGCGGCATAGATGAATCCGTCGAAAAAAGTCCACCTGTTTCTCATGTTGTCCTCCTTACCATATCGATACGCCATTGACCCGCTTGCTGACGCGGTTCACGATCAGGACTAGGATCAAACCGATAACGCTCTGGAACAGTCCTGCCGCTGTCGCGTAGCCGAATCTGCCTTGCTTCAGGCCGGATTGGATGACGTGGGTATCCAGAATCGTGCCTATGGAAGCGACGGCCGGATTGCTAAGCAGATACAGCTGTTCGAAGCCGGCATACATGAGTCCGCCTACATCCAGAATGAAGAGCGTCACGGCGACCGTCTTGAGTCCCGGAAGCGTAATATGAAGAATTTGCCGGAAGCGTCCCGCTCCATCGATTCGTGCGGCTTCATACAATTGCGGATCGATTCCGGCGATGGCGGCCAGGTAAATAATAGAGCCGAAGCCGATGCCTTTCCAGACCGCCGAGAGCACGATCATCGGGTAGAAGTACGCCTTCTCCCCCATGAAGAATACGCGTTCCATCCCGAAGGAAGCCATCAGTTCGTTCACTGGTCCGCCGTCCGGCGTGAAGATCCGGATCATCAAGGTCGCCACAACCACCCAAGAGATGAAATGCGGCAAATACGAGATTGTTTGCACGCTCCGCTTGAACAAGGCGTGACGCACTTCGTTCAGCAGAATCGCGAGCAAGATCGGGGCAGGGAAGCCGATCAGCAGCTTCAGGACGCTGATGACGATCGTGTTGCGGATAATTTCCTTGAACTGGTAGTACACGAAAAACTCATGAAAGTATTTGAATCCGGCCCAGGGGCTCCCGAACATGCCCAGATCGAACCGGTAATCCTTGAAAGCGAGCGTCAGTCCATACAGCGGT
The DNA here is from genome assembly GCF_024734895.1 of Paenibacillus spongiae. Lineage (NCBI taxonomy): Bacteria > Bacillati > Bacillota > Bacilli > Caryophanales > Paenibacillaceae > Paenibacillus > Paenibacillus spongiae. The sequence goes on along the minus strand of NZ_CP091430.1, from coordinate 3,659,567 downwards.
ATATAGGCGAAAATGATAAACCAGACGACGCCAGGCAGCATGAACAAATAAAAGGCTTTGTGCTTCCAAATCTCCTTCCACAATCTCCCCTTGCGAGGGGCAAACCCGCTAGCTTGTTGTACGGGCGGTCTTATCTGCTGCTGCATGCTATCTCTCCCGTCCGGTTAGTATGGAAAACGCTTTCTTCTTCTATTGTAAGGGGAGTGATTGTCCGCCAATAGTTCCATTTTTTATGGATTACGTACCATTTTCTTCTCATTTGATCTCGTTGCCCCAGAGCAGGGGGCTTCCTCCCATCGACCGTCGCCATTCATGTCTCCAGCGGTGAACGTCGCGTACGGTAATCTCCGGCCGATTCTCTCTCAGGAACTTGCTTGGGAACGGAGGAAAAATGCGGTGAGGCTCAGTCTGGTACCAGTAAGCGACTGTACATAGATCAAGCGCCAAATTATTATCGTGTCCATGCTCGATGCTCGCGTGAAGGGATTTCTCGAAGTAAACCGGGTCTTCAAGGAAGAAACGGTAGCAGTGCGTGCGTCCCATCCAGCCGAGCTTGTCGGGAATGCGGGCATAGCCGAAGTAAGGATGCTGGTACAGCTCGTTCGGGCACCAGGAGCTGTTGAAGAAGTCCTCCGTTCCGGTGCCGTGCAAGGAGCCCGGCCAGCTCTCGCCGTCGATCAGCCACATATCGTCGCCTTCCCCGTACCACATCGGTCCGGGATTGTCCACGAAGTATTGCAAGCCGACAAAATGACCCTTTCCCGCGATATCCGCGAAAAGATAGTTATTAAGTACCGATAGATTGTTTCCCTGCGGAGCGACGACGCCCCATTCCGTCTCCCCTTCGGCCGGATGCGCCTCCGTTTGCTCCCGGTTCCACCAGGCATGGAAGCGGGCTTCATCGTCAGGAATGGAATCATGCTCCTCATAGTCAATGTAATAATAGAAGCTGCTGAAGGCGGCCTCCGATTCGTTCTCGATCGTGATCCTCGCCCCTTCCTGAAAGGGCATCGGGAAATAGCAGTTTAGCGCCCGTCCTTGCTTCGGCGCGGCTGCGATCGGCAAGGACAGGAAGGAATATTCCTCTCCCCAACCTTGCCCGAAAAAGTCGCCAAGCGGCGCCTCTACGCTCGGATGCCGCTCCCCGTCCCAATACATGCGGATGATGCTGTTGCGCCGCATGAACGGGTCTTCGCTGCGGAACGTGATCCAGATATGTCTGACGATCCCGCTCCCCTTCATGTCGGCGATGACTGCCGTTTCGCCCGGCTCTATCCGGATGCAATCGCGGTTGCCTCCCGTCCGGTCGTAGCTGGATATCCTTCGGGTGCGGATACCGCTCCCCTGCTTGCTTATGCCGCTTAATAGTCCTCTCATTCGAATGAGTCCTCCTTGTCGTTATCCGGGCGGAACAGGAGCTCCGCGAGCGACGCGGCTGCGGCACCGTTCCCCCAGTCGAATATCGTAAACTCGCCAATGCCGTCAACGGCCGTGCCATCGTGATGATTGTAATTTTCCATATGGAACCCGTAATCAGCCTCATCGAAATGGGGATGCACCTTCTCGAACATCCGCTTCACAACCGGATTCTCCGGGCAGTACATCATATAGAACGATGCCTTCATCGCCCATGCTCCTCTGGCCCGGTAAGACCAGTTCCCGGTCAAGGCATAATAATCGAAGTATGTAAGCGCGAACAAACTTTGGCGCGCGTCGTTCCACTCGTCGTCACTGTTCATGACGCCGAAGCCGCCCAACGTTGGCACGGGAAAATACGGAGGCTCCCATAGCTGCTGGTATAGAGACAGCTCCGCCAGCACTCGTTCCCCCTCGTTCAAGTAAACGGGATTGCTGGTGGCGCGGTACAGCTCCTTGAAGCCCTCCGCCGTCCAATACATGCCGAACGTGCATTGATTGTAGAGACCGCTGCGGCGGTCAAGCTCCCCGTGCTGCTTGCCCTCCCATTGGCTTGCGCACGACCAATACGTCTCGAAGTCCTCCCATCGTCCCGTCAGCAGAATACGCTCGGAGATGAACGAAGCGGTACGCTCCGCCGCCTGCAGGACCGTCCGATTCGGCCGGATCTCGTTCCATAAGCACAGAAGCATCAGATGGAGCGAGCACTCCGGACTTTCCTGCAAATAGGGGGACACTTCGCCTGATACCGGACGGACCCAAGAGGGGAAACTGCCGTTTTCGCTCTGGAGCGTCAGCAGCCGGTTCACATACGCTTCGACATAGTCGAGAATGCGCCGGTCCCGCTTCAAGTCGCGGTACCATTTCAACAGCCAGCAGCATGTCCACGAGGAATCCGGCAAGTGGACGAAGTCCGCATGCCCTGGCGGCCTCCTCGGCGGCGACATGATCCATTGTCCTCTATCCCAGCTCTGGTCTTCACCCGCTTCGTAATAGCCTGGAAACAGCCCGTCGGTCTGCGGCGCCTGAAGGGCGAATTCCAGCGCGAGCAGGGCTTTGTCCATCCAGTCCGGGCGGCCCCGGTTCCGACCCCACAGGTAGTACCCGTACGCGCTTCGCAGGCTGCAGAACCAGGCTTGGTTCCATAAGCTCTTCGGCTCGCGCCAGACGTTCTCCTGGCCGAGTCCGGGCTTCTGCGTCGCCTTGACGATGAAGACGACGCCTCCGACCTGCGTTCCATTCAGCTCGAACTGCTGCCAGGTTACATCCTTCCAGCGATCGAACGCCCATGCGTATGTATGCGAGGCGTAAGTCTCCAGCTCACGAAGCTCGGGCAAGCCAACGACTTCCATGCGAGGGCCGCCGTAAAGCGCCCATAACGCTTGTTCGACCGGTCTTAGATCTCTTGTGACGCTTGGGCACTTTTTCCATTCCATGAAATAGAACTTCATAACTAGTTGATCGGCGTTATCAGGTAGACTTCGTGGAACAGGCGTCAGCTCATAGTAGACATGACCTTTCTCCGTGTAATCCGAGCAGCCGTACAGGAGCGCGTGCCGATCCTGCACATAGTCCATCACGTGCGGGATAATCCGGTTCTTTTCCATATGGTCCAGATCCGGGATGAGTGCGGCAAGCCTCGCCGCATCCTCGAGCACGATGGCCGGTGATCGGAACACTTTGTCCCCGATGGTCATTCCTTCGGACGGAGACAGGTGGGGCTTCCAGATGCAGTTCATCCCTCGGTCCGCCGGAAATTCAGCTTGAACACCGGCAACAACATTGGATGAGCCCGGCCGGATCTCTATCTCTACCTTCCACATCTGTGCCAAGCCCGGCAGTTTCAGCTTGCCGCTGTCTTGAATGCTATTAAACCGGATGCGGTATGCTGTTCCGTCTGCGGTGCGGGCCTCATAATCGCCAACACTTGGTTCGAGCTTAGGAGTCATCCGGATTCGCTGCCAATGCCCGCCCACATGAGCGTTAATCATAAGTTGTCCGCCGATCCACGAAGGTATCTGCGTAGCATGTATCTTGTTTTCTATTGGGTCGTCCCCCCATTCAAAAATCGTATCGCAAGCCGATGAAGATACCCTTCCACCTCCACCAGCCCGGGATCGCCGGACAGGTTGCGGAGTTCCTCAGGATCCTGCACTATATCATGGAGCTGAGCGCTCTGTACCTTCAAATGCCAGATGTACTTCCAGCGCTTGTACCGGACCATGACGGTCGGCAGCGCGCCGTGCGTCTCGCAATAAACGGGGCGCTCATCCGCCGTTTCGGGCTGTTCGAGCAGTTGGAGAATCGAATGCCCCTCTACGGCAGGGGGCACTTTAATGTTGGCTGCATCCAGAAATGTTGGCGCAAGATCGGCCAGACTGACGGGCGCGTCGAACGTGCGGTTCGCCGCGATCCGCCCCTTCCACATCACCGCCATCGGAACCCGCGCCAAGTCATCGAGCGGCAACGGCGGATCCTTCAGCAGACGTCCGCGGTGACCCAAATATTCACCGTGATCGGAAGTGAAGACGATCAGCGTGTTGTCCAGATCAATGTGCTGCAGCAGCGCTTCCATGCAATCGTCGATATGGGTGATCGAACCGTAGTAATACGAGGTGATTCGGCGGATCAGGCTATCGTCCAGCCCACTCAGATCGTACACCCCGTTCGACATGCGCTGGCTGAACAGCGAATGGGCATGCTCCGGGAGCGACTCCCAGCCCGTCGAAGGGTCCGGCACGTTCAAGTCTTCGGACGGATACATCGTATCGTAAGGCGCCGGCGGATTGAACGGATGATGCGGTCGGAGGAAGGACACCCACATGAAATAGGGCTGGTTTGTGCCTTCTCGGTTATGCTCTTCCAGGAAGCGGATCGCCTCGTCACGAATCCAAGACGTGCTATGATACGGCTCCGGCAGCTGAAACGGCACCGCCTGCAGATTTTGTCTGTATTCTTCCGAAGCGTGCGGAAAGCAGGTCGGAAACTGCCATTCCTCCTGCACATCCTGCAATCCCTTCTCGGCCAGCTCCCGGTGGTAATCATCCTCCGTGAAGCATCCCGGAACATTCGGATCATGCTCGGCGAGGCGCATCACCTCGAAGCCGTGATCGGCGTACATCGGGAAGAAGTGCATCTTTCCGATCGCCGCCGTTCGGTAGCCGACATCACGCAGAGCTCTGGCGAACGTCCACTCTCCCTCGTCCAGGCCGTGTCGGCCCCTCACCGAGAAATTGACCTTATGCGTCTTTCCGTAGACGCCTGACAGAATACTGGAGCGGGCCGGACCGCATACCGGAAACGTCGTATAAGCTGATTGAAATGTAACGCCGTTCCTGGCGATCCGGTCCAGACATGGCGTCCGGACTTCAGTCCTGGCGTCATAGCCGACAGCATCATACCTCATCTGATCGGTCGTAATGAATAATATATTCGGCCTGTTGTTCTGGTTCATGGCCATTCCCTCCTTTACCTATCTAAAAGGTTGCTAAGAAATCTTCCTGCCGAAGGGCTTCGTTTATGATTCGTAATCGACATGTCCGATCATGAAGAATAGTCGAATCCCTTTCGGCCGACATGCTGACCTGCGTGCGATCGACCAAGGAATTCATCCAGTCCCCCTTACTATAAGTGCGCGGCGTCAATCGCAACAGTCCAAGGATTTTTCGATTCCGTATCAATTTTTTTCAATTGAGGCTTGCTTAGTATCAACGGTATAATAGCGCTATTGTAAAAAAAAGCGAGCCCTAGGGCTCGCGACAAGACCGGTCTATATAGGAGATCATGGAGAACATCCTTTATGTTGCAGCTCATCGGGCGCAGTGATTCCCGATAAATGTCCGAAAGGCATAATCGTACGTAACAATTGACTTATGCTTGTTGTGAAGAGCTTTCCTTAGAATATTGAATGAGTAGGATGAATTTTTTGCTACCGTTGACCCATTCCAATAGTTGGGAAAGATATCGCTGATAAGGATGTACGCTCTTATTACGAGTCGGCTAAGGAAACGCATGTTCTTGTCATTCGTTTCATAGAAATCAACTGTTTGCTGATATGCAGGTTTTGATCTTGGCGGTCGAGCCGGAATTAGGCAACCTCTACTTTCGAGCGGCTTGTATTTTCGTTTCTTCGTTTGCCCCATACGACTATGTTCGCTTAATATATGTAGGGTATGGGCGATTACATATAAGTTTTGTGCCGTCCGAGAAATGTTCAGGGCGGTCCTCTAGCTTCGTTATTAATTTCTTCCTCCAACGAGCGATCGTATCCTCATGGTTTTTCGAGTCAATTAAATTTTGACATTCTTGCGGATCTGTCCGAAGATCGAAAAACTGCTCTTCCCCGTTCTGAACAAACCAAATATACTTCTCCGTTCCATCTGTCAGCGTGTGGTGAGGTTGAAAGTCTACGGTACCCTCCCCGTGCTCGATGTGTATAAAAGAGCGCCACGATATCTCCTCTTCCCGCATTAATGGAAGCAAACTTGATCCTTCTACCGTATCCGGAATCTCTACGCCCACAATGTCCAATATTGTAGGCATGATGTCCTCTAATGAAACCGGCTTACTGATCACCAGCCCCGACTTAATACCATATCGTTGAGGAGCTGATATCAGTAAAGGAACTCGAACCGACGGCTCATAAGGGACGCTTTTGCGATAGAGGTAGTGATCTCCAAGCATTTCTCCATGATCGCTTGTGAAAAGAATAACGGTATTGTCCATGTCCATTGCTTCAACGATTCTAAGAAGCCGAGACAATTGGTCATCGATATGATTGATTAGGCCGTAATACGCAGCTCTACACGACAGCAACTCTTCACCGGATAAACATACGTTGGCTGCATCGATCGGGCTGCCCTTTCCATTAGTCAATGGAGACTTGGCCCACTGGCCAATCACCGGATCAGGTACGCCTGTTCTTATATATCTTTCCATGTAAAATGCAGGTGGAACTAACGGTGGATGCGGTGCAAGAAAGGAAACGGTCAAAAAATAAGGACAAGCGGGATCCCGATTCTGCAAAAACCGATGTGCCTCATTTACTGTCCAGTTGGTATAATGCAATGATTCTTCATACGGCCACGGCCGGGCTGATCGGTCATTGTGCATAACACCGCTTGCATAGTAAGAACCGAAAGGCTCATAGGTGTTATATGAAAGCTGGCTGTTCAGCCATTCATTGTATGCCGAGTAGCCGACAATATGATCGTAACCATACCTTTTATTCTGCGGGTATTGATGCATATCTCTGCCGACCAGATAGGTATGGTAGCCCACCTCCTTTAATGCATTCGGCAATGAAAGTGACGTCTCCCACTCCGCTTGCTGATAATAACCGACGATACCATGCGTATCAGGGTACTGTCCTGACAATAATGACCGCCTGGCAGGGATGCAAACAGGACATGTCGAATAACATTTGTCAAAACGCACTCCACGTCCGGCGATACTGTCCATATTGGGCGTCAACAGCACAGGATGGCCTTCTATGCCCAAGCAATCGCCCCGCTGCTGATCTGTCATAATGAGCAAAATATTAGTTCTGTTCACCATTGCCCGCTCTCCCCTTCCCATTGGCGGTTTGTCATCGTATAAGTCATCTCTTGCCTATTTTAAAAAAAATGATTACGACCAGCGAATCCGGAATGTTTCGTACGATAGCGGCTCAGGAACGCTCGAACCGGTCAATGTTATGCGGCTTCCGCCACTTGAGTGTGCAGACATCGTATACAATGCAGTAGTCCATTCCCCGTTCCGCTCCAACCTCTCGATGGATTGAATGTTCCGCTCGCCTGGCAGCCACAAATCAACTGCAGGGTACCGCTCCAGAGAAAAATGACATAGACCCATCATTGCCTCATGCCCTGATTCGTCGCCTCCTTCCCACCAAATCGGATACATTTCGAGCACGCCCTCAACCATTGCCGGACAGTCCCCCTGTGTGAGGTATGAGATTACCTGCTGCATGAGCCACTGCCTTCCAATCTCTTTCATTGGCTGCCCAGTGTGGGTCATTACTGCTACACGATACGGGAATTCCGCAACTACTACGCCGCATGATAGAACCACGCCCTCCGTATCATACAGACAAGACCACACGTCCGACCCATCCGATGCTTGGACAGTATGGGCGGTATTGTATGTGACATGCCAGCGGACAACCAGATTTTTTTCCCGTATCCAGTCAGGAGCTTGTTCAGTCAATATCCGTTCACATTGCACCTTAGCCTGGAACGGTTCAAATGAGACACGTATCGGACAGTCGTCAAGCAATCCCCGCTCCTGCAGCCGAAGATACGCTTCCGGGTCAAGAATGGCTCCGCATTCCAGCATTGCCCGCAGTTCCGTCTCGCTGTATAGCTCTGGAACACTGCCTGTCATAATAACAGGTGAGGCATCTGTAGGAGCTTGTGAAATGCCGAGCCTCGCAAGATTGTGGTTCCACTGCGGGATAAACGATGCAGCTCCAAGGCAACCGACCTCTGCGAGATTCTTCGGAAAAGGCAGCGAGGCACCACGTCGCTTTTTACCGAGTGCGGTTTGAGCCACTTGACGTAAGTAAGGCTTGACCGCAGGAACCGTTGCGGCAACATGACCGAATTTATCATGCAAGCCCAGAAAGCTGTCATGCACACTCAGCGTGAGCAATCCATTTGTAGAAATCGTGTTCAAATACATTTCCAACACTAACACTTGCGCTGACTTCAATCCCGGCACAAATGGATAGTTTTCGATTTCGCTGCATAGCCGTACAGGAGCTGTCAACATAGCGGGTAATGGATCGGCAACTTGAATCAGCTTATCCAATAAGTCAAGCGGACGTTCGTCGCGGTAGAATCCTCCGCCTGAACGCAGCCAAGGATCACGCCCTGCTCCTTTCAGAGCATAAAGTTCCTTGTTCAGATCGCGTCCGCTGAAGTAGTTATAATCAACCGGTGGAACCATGATCCCAAGCGCAATATCCGGATCAGCGGCAGCCACGGCATCGCGCAGAAGCTTCGCCATTCTAACAAGGGACTCGCCTTGTATTTCAAACCATAGACGGCGGATGTCCCGCTTAGGATCACGATAATCTAGCAAAAGCTCGATCAACTCTTCGCGTTTATAGCTGCGTCCAGCCTTCTGCGCAAATTGTTCGAGATGAAGCGGACAGAAGCACTGCAGCGTTACCGCTCCCTCTCGACCGTAAAGCCGGAAGTCATCATCAATCCATATCGACTCTACGTCTAATCCTGTGGCGTGAAGACTAAATGCATCAACCATATATTGTTGAAAAGCGGGATCAAGCGGACAAGCACAACCTTGCACAGCGTTGCCGAACCCATCTACAACCGGCTGAAAATACGCCATGCCGGAAGCTGGTTTTGCTTCACCGTGTCCGAGTGTTACAAAGTAGTTTAGCATGGGTATCATGCCGCGCCGACGCACTTCTGCGAGACGATCCGCAAGCAGGGCGATCCGTGGCGGCAGTTCATCAAGCGGCGGGTGCGGCGGCATTTCGCCATGTGCGTTGAAAGCCATAATAGCATCAGCGCCTGTCATTTCAGCAAAGTCGAGTGCTTCTCGCCATAACTTCTCGTCTTCGAGCAAAGACCATCCAGGACGAAAAATATACTGTACAAGCTCATCCGGATGCCCTTTCCTTCCATTCATGCTCATTCTCCTAAGCCACCCATACCGTGACTTTTCATCTCTTCCGCCTGCCGGATCAATTGAACTCCGCCATGCAAGCTTTTCCATGTCTTGGACTTCACTTTCATCTTCCTCCCAATGGATCGATTTCTCTCAGATCACAGTTCTTGCCGGATGGCTTTCCACTAAAGCTTTTTCACGAAATGAATCGCAGAGTGTTGATTGATATGTGGGGAGAAAGAGCTTCGGGGCTAGCCAGAAGCTCTTGTTGTTACTTAGGCAGAAAGAGGCAGGGTGACAAGAGGCTGACTTAGTTATTCGAGCATTCTTATGGTGATTGCGGTGAGATCGCCGGTACAAAGACGACATCCCTGAAATAGTTGCCGTTATGATAGACTATGGACGGCATTGTGCCCGGTACGACGGCTGCCATTCCGCTGCCCGTGTAAGTGATCAGATTGCCGTTATTGATCGGGCTGTCGAACCCGAACTCCTTATAGGCATAATAAAAATCTGTGCTGTTCGAGACGGATACGATATAATCCGTATCGGCTGTAATGCCGAGCGGTATCGGCAGCGTGAATTCTTTCCAGCCTTCGCTTCCCGCAGATACATTCCATGTGTACGGTCCAGCGACCACACTGCTATCGGATACTCGCCATATCCGCACAGTATGATCTCCGGCTTCGATTCCGTTTGTATAAATTCTGACCTTCGTAATTTGACCATTTACGTTAGACTTGAATTTCGTCCCCAATTCATATTGAGCCTCATTGTTGAAAACATCTGGCGTTTGAGACGTCATGATCGTTACCGGTTCACCGCCGCTGGATAAAGGTATTGCCGACGTCTGATTCGAGCTGCCGCTTATTCCAAATGAATTCATAGCCGTAACCACATAATAGTACGTCGTGCCGCCAATCAAACCGGCGTCATCGGAGCAGGTCGTTGTCGAAATACTGGAGCATCCTTTTACTGGACTGTAAGGTCCTCCATTCGATGTGCTCCGGCTTACCGTGTAGTTGCTCGCTCCTCCTGATGCCGTCCATTTCAAGTAAACCTGTGAAATCCCTTCCGATGCCGTCAAATTTGCCGGAGCTTCCGGTGCAAAGCCGCTTGTACCGGACGGTACAAACACAATATCCCGGAAGTAATTGGCATTCTGATAACCTGGCAAGGTTGGCATCTCTCCTACTGTCGTTCCGACCAGCCCGCTAGTAGAATACGTAATCAGATCCTGATTATTGATCGGATAGTTGAAGCCTTGCAGGGTGACTGGATAAAGGTTATCGGTACTATTGGACACGGATACGATGTAATCCGTATTGGCTGTAATATGGAGCGGCGTTTGCAGCACAAGTTCTTTCCACCCGGCTTTTCCCTTAGGTACGGTCCAGACGTATGGTCCCCACACTCGCGTCCCATTCGCATTCCAAATCGATACCGTATGATCTCCGCTTTCTATTCCATTCGTATAGATCCGAACTTTGGCTATTTTCCCATTCACTTTCGTTTTGAACTTGGTTCCCAGCTCATACCGGGCATCACTTGAAAAGTTCTCTGGCGTTTGCGTCGTCATGATCGTTTCGTTAACAGGAGGAGTTGCCTTTTTTTCAACAATAATGCCATAAACGGATTTTGGTGGTAAGGTGATCGTAGTCGATACACTGTTTTTCAGAACTTTTTTCTTTTCCGTCAAATACACAGAGTCGGCATCATTGGAAGCACTTGCTAAATAATGAGAGAGTGTCACGTTGCTCGATAAACCCAAGTTATTCAAGACGACATCGGTGGATACAGCCGATGTGCTATCATTGACGGCCCAGACCACCGGGTTTCCGTTCGCGTTAATCGCTGCTGAAGCCCCTGTCACACCTTCTGTACTGGTCTTCTTCATTTTGTTTTGACCTAATCCCAATTTAAGCTGCTTGGAAAGCAGCCGGATCGGCCATAACCTAGGTGTAAGCGTTCCATCCTGTCTAATTATATACCAGTCATGTCTAACCGCAGCATTTAATCCATCGGCGCGGTCATCGGTACCGTATAGAAAGGCTCCCGTAGCTCCCTTATCCATTAAAACGGATAATTTGCCCCCGATATATGAAATCACGTCTGCAGTTTCCATTCCAACGTAGGGATTATTATATTCAGTCACGAACATGGGCAAATCAGGCCTTCCATTCCGTGCCGCAGCATTCTCCCAATTGCTGATCCCGACATCGTTTGTTGAATCAACATCATATCGATGCCAGGATGCGAAGCCAACATCATTCTTGATGTCTGCATCGCCTAACATATTGTTTAGCCAGGTATAGTTGTCCGTGTAGGCCGCAACGGGACCGCCAACAGGCTTGCTAAAATTCGGATTTATTCTTTTGATTCCGATCATGCCATGATAGTAAAGATCTCGATAGGCCGTATATAGATCAGAATATCCGGAACCTGCAAGTTTTGGAGCCAATTCGATTTCAGGTTCGTTGAATAGCTCAAAATAATCGATTCTGTCTTGATAATGCTGATATAATTTCCCGATAATATCCTCGTATACCCACCAGTTCTTAGGCATGCCGCCGGCATTGTCGTTATAACTGAGCCAAGCGGGGACACCGGCAAGTATAGAGAACACTTTTATTCCTTCATTTTGAAATGCTGCAACATCGCTTTCCGGCATCGTTTCCGTCATGTTGTTGCTCGGATTCCAGTTCCATGTGGACGGATCCTGTACATTATTAACATTATTCAGATAATCGTTAATTGTGGTTTGCGGTACAATATCCCACATGAGAATAGAGGACTGGCGTACCATGGTGACACCGGCATCAGCCAAAGCCGACGCATACTGCGGATCCATCCTGGGCCAACTGGAAATTCCAAATACATATTTGCCTGCGTTTGCTGTGGTTTGACTGTAATCAACCGTTACCGTCCCATTTGCCAAAACCTTAGTAGCAGTAATAGAGAAACCAATAAATAAGATGAGAAGACCAAAAATCCATTTGAGCGAAAGGCTCCAATCCTTGATCATTATATTTATACATTCCTCTCATCATGGATTATAAATGTAGTGCAACGTTCATTTATCGTCTGTCGGCGCAGCGAGCTTTAGGTTGACGACATCCGCCCGACCAAGAATGATGTCGAGAGCCGTCTCGGACGGCGTATAAATCCATGGTTCAAGTGATGCGCCCTGGCGATGCAAGTTCAGTTCCGACTGTATCTCTTCATATAAGGTACGGAAACGTTCGATCAGTACGTCATTCGTCCCCTTGTTCTTCAATCCGTCAATACATGCCTGGATCCGGCACCGCGATGCTAGCAGCCTCCAACGCCAGCCTTGCTCTGCCCAATCTTCCATGTGTATGCCGATCACATCGACCCTTGTCTCCAATTCCCCGGCAATGAGTCCCTCCTCCGCTCCAGTAACAACGTTCTCCAGATCAAGAATAAGCTGCTCCGCTTGTTGCTCCACACCGGCTCCGAAGTAGAAACGGCAATATTCCCGTACCATTTCTTCAATTTCCGTCTTGGAATGCCACAGCAGCTGAGCCCATACAAATTTATTTATGTCCTCATAGATGCCCTCTGAATAGGGGAAGGCTCCCTCGATGGAATCACGCAGCTCAGCGTATTCAGCGGCGAATTTGCGCGGAGCCGGGTTACTGCCCTTGCTGCCCCACGGAACACCGTCGAACATGCTGATTTCCGGGAAAAGCACGATTGGATGCCGCTTCGGTACAATTCGGCCGTGCTGCTTCCATCGTTTGACTTCAACAGCTCCGGCAAAAATGGATTTGAACCAGGAATTGTCCTGCTTGTTCTCTTCCTCCAGATACTTAAAGAAGGCGTCATCTTCACCGGTCTGGAAGGCGTCAAACCACCAGGCGCTGATATTGATGGTCATTTCGGGAAACATTCTACCTGCAGTTGCAGCGATCTCCCGGCTCAACTCCATGAACGTTTTCGGCCATGGCGTGCATTGCGGACAATTGCAGCCTCCCTGATCGTAAGGCCATAGCCAGAAGGAATCGATCTTTGGCATGTTGGAGAACATCATTTCTTTATTCGATAAAATGATCTCCCGTCCGCTAGGTTGCGACGGGCAAATATCGGTATCAAAGCCGCCGAAAATCCGATCTCTGGCGCGAAACGGGTGATAGTCGGTTTCGTCGAAGCAATTTTTGCCTAACATCGGTCGACCGGATCCGACCTGCCCCTGAAACCCTTCGTTGGCAATTGCGATTCGACCGACCTTCATCCCGACCTCTCCCGCGAACGCTTCGAATTTCGCAAGGCGATCCAGCAATGGCCGTCCGTCCTCTAACGACGGGATCCGGGATGTGTCGAACCAGACGAGTAACTCGTTAATCCCCCACAACGCCAAATCTTCCAAATAGGTCTGAACAACATCAAGATTTGCGTGGCAATACCAATTGCCGAAATGGGTAGCAAAATATATCCCACGAATGGTTTTGTCCGGCCGGGATTCCAGATCGAGCGACGGAATTCGCATCTCGCCTGCAGCATATTCAATGCGGCGCAGCAGCTTGCCAAGACCGTACAGTACGCCGTGTTCACTCAGAGCGGCGACATACGTAATTCCCCCGTCCGCACTGCTTCGAATGACAAAGCCCTCCGATCCTGAATCGGCTGGAATTCGCAGTATGTCATCGGTACAGGCTCGCCTGATGAGAGCCGAACTGTCTGGCGTACCAATGATAATGCGGGACACGTTAGATTCGAAATTCTCCTGTTCGGTCTGCTCCTCAATTACCCCAACCTCGAGCCCGCTTCTAGCCCGCGATCGATCAGCGAACAATTGCACCGCTTTGCGCTCCAGTAAAGAAGCATTCTGACCAATTAGAATGAAACACTTCATAATATCGATTCTCCTTAACTATATGCGATAATAACCGTCGGACTGACAAGCCAAAGTCCCTGTAACGAAGCTTTAACTTGTCAGTCATCACTCTATTTTCCATACTTCTCTTTAACAGCCATGTACCGGACATAATCCTCTTTTAAAATTTCCGTAAATCCGGCTTTTTCGGCTTCAGCCATCATAGAGGCATACATTTTCTCCACATCGGCGTCATCCTTGCTTTGCATTATGATTCTTGCTTCCGTCTCTTTGAAAATTTTGTCCAGATCGATGCCCTTGGCTATTCGGACTGGTCCTGGTTGCGAGTTCAGAAAAATATCGTAAACCGTATCAATGAAAATTTCGTTGGCATACTGCTGTTTGGCCAATTCACGCAGCGGTTCAGGCTGGCGGGCCTCATCCATTAGGAGATCTTGTGTATACTTCAGCACTCCAGGTAATCCATATGCCCAGTTACCTAGTACGTCAACTCCCCATCTTGGGATCTCTGCGGATTTTTGCTTCTGAAGCTGCTCATTATCGATGAATTTGCCTTGCTCATCGATATACCACGTTCCATTGTCCTTGGACGGCGGTCCAAAGGTCATCGTGGACCAGCCCTCGTTTGTTGCCATCCAGTCGATGTATTTGAACAGCCTTTCCGGATCCTTCACTTTGCTGCTGATTACGATTCCTGATCCCCCAAGTGTATTGATGCGCTCAAGCTGGCTGTTCGTTACGCCTGGTGCTTTGGGGAGCGGCATAGGCACATATTTGGCATTCGGATCGTTCTTCTGCAGGACTGTGGTAAGACCGTATATTTCCGAAGGCCACATATTGGCGATTCCAGCATAACCTTTCGGTAAAATATCGTTATAGGCTTCCTGCCATTTCATCTTATAGGCTTCCGGGTTACCAGGCCTTCTCTAAACAGTTTGGACGCATATTTCAAATATTCGAGGTACTCCGGCTTCTCATGCGCATCGACCATCTTTTGAGCGTTTTCGTCTACTGCCGTTCTATACTGCCAAATCCCGAACATAGCACCGATATGAGTATTAATCTCATTCCCTTCCCATAGCGGAAGATAAGGAATAACTTTCTTGCCGTTCACAGCAGGCATTGTTTTAAATGCTTTCAACACTTCATAAAACTCATCCGGTGTTTGCGGAACATCCAGATTCAGCTTCTTCAACCAGTCTTCCCTTACCATCAAGACGTTGTTGACAGCAATCGTCAGTTCATCCTTCAGTTCCGGGTTGATCGTAAATCCCGGCAATACATAAAGCTTGCCGTCGTTTGGATTGCGATAGGAGTCGATGATTGGCTTCGTCAAATATTTCATAACGTTTGGACTTTTGCTTAAATAAGGTTCGATGTCCAGCAGCATGCCCGCATCCGACATTTGGTTTAGAATTTGCAGGGTAGCAGGGTCACTTGTAGATTGGACGATATCAGGCATTTCACCTGATGCGGCGAACAAGCTTAATTTCTTCTTGACTTCTTCCCCCGCCGGCCATACGAAATCGTCGACATTGATCTTGAACTTCTGCTTGACATATTTGGCATATTCAGTTGCCGAACTGTTGCTTGGACCGCCATAATTTGCACCTTGATAGGCGGTAATTTTCATTTCCTCCGTGTAATCTTCCAGCTTCTTGTCATCCTGCGCTGCTTGTTCCGTCTGATTGCCTTTTCCGTCCTGCGCAGCTTGCTCCGTCTGATTGCCTTTGCCGTCCTGCGAAGCTTGCTCCGTCTGTTTGCCTTTATCATCATTCGAGCTGCATGCTGCAAGTGAAAATAAACACAGTGGAATAACGATGCAAAGACTGACCCACTTTTTTATACCCAACTTCTTCAATTTGTTCTCCTCCTTCATTACTATTGTTGTTGTGTATATAAGCCCTGGGCAGAGCCGCATACCAATGATTGATTGTCACCCTTTGACTGATCCGATCATAACGCCTTGTACGAAATATTTTTGCAGAAAAGGATATACGAGCAGGATCGGCACGGTTGTGACGACGATGGAGGCCATCTTGATTGATTCGATTGCAGGAGACTTATTAACGAATTCCATGCTCATGCTCTGCTGTACCATGCTGCTCGCATCAGTCTGGGTGATCATTCTCATGAGAATCGTTTGGACGGGCAGCAAATCGGGATTCATAATGAACATCTCCCCTGAAACCCAGTCGTTCCAGTGTCCAACAGCGGAAAACAGCAGCATCGTAGCAATGAGCGACATGGACATAGGAACGACTATTCGGAAAAAGATTGTCAAATCGTTGGCGCCATCTATTTTCGCCGATTCCTCAACACTGTCAGGCAAACTGGAGAAATATGTTTTCATCAGAATCACGGTCCAGGCGCTAAGCAGCGATGGAACGATAAGCACCCAGAAGCTGTTGAGCAGATGCAGGTTTTTCAGAAGAATGTAGAACGGAATCAATCCTCCGCTGAAAAACATGGTCAAGATGATGATGTTCAAAAACAGCGTCCGGCCGATCAAATATTTTTTGGATAAGCCATAAGCAAGCAGACCGCAAGCCAACACGGATAACAGCGATCCGAGGACTGTTCGCAGCACGGTAATTAGGAATCCTTTAAGCAACGCATCGGTCACAAAGACGACTCTGAAATTGTCCAGCGTGAACGCTCCAGGCCAGAAATAGACGTCGAAATAACTGGAAACCGTACTATCGTGGAAGGCGATAGCCGCTACATACCATAGAGGGTACAAGGTAGCAAAACCAAGTCCAGACAGCATGATAATATTGCAGACGTCAAATACTTTTTCTCCGAAAGTTTGTTTCATATCTACCCTCCTGTTCTAGCTAATACAATCCGTCTTCCCCTAGCATTTTGACGATTTTGTTCGTTAGCAGGACGAGTATAAGCGCTACGAACGATCTCAGCAGTCCCGCTGCCGCTCCGATGTTGTATTGTAAATGTTGCAGACCATATCTGTAAATATAGGTGTCGATTACTTCCGTTTTGTCCAGTACCGGCGGGAGCCCCATGATGTATAATTGATCGAAATTAGAGGAGAAGATACCGCCTATGGCCAAAATGAAGAGGATGGCAATCGTTGGCCGGATGCCCGGCAGCGTGATATGAAAGAGTTTCCTGAATCTTCCGGCGCCGTCGATGCCTGCAGCTTCATACAGCTCCGTGTTGATCGCGGACAGCGCGGCGAGATAAATAATGCTGCTGAAGCCGACTGTCTTCCAGATTTCCGATAAGGTGGCAATGGACCACATGTATTGGGAAGTCAGCATAAAGTTGATCGGTTCATCCGCAATGCCCAGCTTAATAAGCACCGTATTGACGATCCCTTCGTCGACAGAGAGCATGCGTCCCCAGATTCCGATGACGATGACCCACGAAATGAAGTGCGGCATATAGGAGAGCGTCTGCACCGACCGTTTGAACAGCTTGAGTTTAACTTCATTAAGCAGAAGAGCAAGCGCGATCGGCGCCGGGAAAGCGAATATGAGCTTCAGAAAGCTGATGGCGAGCGTATTGATTAGAATGATCTTGAAGTGGTAACCGGTTACGAACTGCTCGAAGTATTGAAGTCCTGCCCATGGACTACCGAATATACCTTTGGCGAACGTATACTTCTTGAAGGCAATTATGATACCGGCCATCGGGATGTAATTGAATACGATAAACCAGATCATGCACGGCACGACCATGAGATATAAATATTTTTGGGCCAGCATGCGATGGAACAGTCGCTTAGAAATCAATTTGTTTACACCTCATTTAGTTTGATAGCGTTTACAAACGAAATTATATCAGCATGTTTGCCCCATTGGTACATTCCAAAACCACGATTTGTTTCGTATTCTCACGAATATAAAAAGCCGCCTTTTCGAGCAGGCGGCGGCTTTCAGCGGAGCATTCCAATCTCACGATTTGTTTTGTGTTCTAATTGAGTTTTCACGGTACTCCATAGGTGTCAAGCCGGTATGCTTCTTAAACAATGTGCTAAAATGAGCTACGTTCCGGTAACCGACGTTTTCCGATACCCGGCTAATAACGGCATCGGCTTCATTCAGTTGCTCCATCGCCTTTGTGATTCGGACCTCGATCAAATATTTGTTCATGTTTTTTCCAGTGGATTTCTTAAAAATCGAGTTCAAATAATTAGGGGATATGAATACTTCGCCTGCGATGTCCTTCAACGTAATGGGCTCCATGTATTTGACCGAGATGATCTGTTTGACGTTGTTGACGATTTTGTTCATTCGGTTGAACGTATCGGGGGTGTTCATGTCATCATAGAAAATAACCTTATCCCGACCAAGCAGCGGGGCAACCTTCAACATTTCCCTCACTTCTTTGTAGCACCCGGCTATCTGCAGCATTTGCTCAACCGGGTTGCTGACGCATACCGTCACCCTCGTATCGATGCGTTCTTCGAGCGATGTCTTCACCTTGAGGCCGAACGATACCAGCTCCGCCTTGTCGCGTAGTCGTGCTTCCTCATTATTCAGCAAGAGGAGAAACTCACCGTCCCGGAAATTGAATAGCGTCTGGACTTCTACAATCGATTGCCGCCAATAAGCGGCCAGTTCGCGCTGTTCCAGCAGTGAATCTAGGATGGCGCGCATGGGCGTTTCGAGCTGCTCCGGGTTGTGGGCGGAATTATTGTCACGTTCATCGGTCTTAAAGAGCATTAGCGTGAAGCTTGAGTGAACAGGTCTAATATTTAGAAAACGCAGCATCTCTTGCAGAACCTGTTCATTCCGAACCAAGCCGTACACGATGTCTTTCAGCAGCTTCTCCTTCAGATACGGCTTCGTTTCTTCGAATTTGTGTTTGAGCAGAAGCTCCTCTCGACTTTTCTCTTGTTCCTGCCGGCACTGTTCGGCCGTCTTGCGCAGTGCATCAGTAATTTCACGCAGCGTGTATGGCTTAAGCACGTATTCGCACACTTTCGACTTGATCGCCTCAAGCGCGAAATTAAAGTCTTCGTATCCTGAGAAAAAAATGATTTTCGTCGCCGGATAGGTTGCCGCAACCAGCTTTGCTAATTCGATTCCATCGCGGATTGGCATCTTGATGTCGGTCAGCACGATATCAGGCTGATATTCTTCGATCAAATCCCAGGCCTCAAGGCCATCTGCCGCCGCCCCCGCTACAGTGATTCCGAGATCGGCCCAGCGGATATTTTGCACCAGCCCTTCCCGTTCGATCTCTGCATCGTCGGCTATTACAATTTTCAACATGCGCTATCGCTCCTTCTTCACATGTTCATACTTGCCGGCATATCGATCGTTACAGAAGTACCGCGACCGGGTATACTATCCACTTGCAGCCCGTACTCCTGACCGAAATACAGCTTGATCTTGCTCTCGATATTGTACAACCCGTAGCTCTTGGCGGCATAACCATTCAGCTGATCGTTCAGTTTGCTCTCATCGATGCCGGAGCCGTTATCTTCCACCGTAAAGCGAATGTGGGTCCCATACTTCTTAACGGCGATCCGGATTGTCCCGGTCTTGCGGATTTTCTCGATTCCGTGATAAATAGCATTTTCTACAATTGGCTGCAGGATCATCTTCGGCGTCAAGTAAGGCAATGCTTCTTCATCCACATCATACTCGAATTTGATATTATCTTTCGTACGAATTTGCTGGATATAAATGTAGTTCCGGACATGCTCCAGCTCTTCGCGGATCGTGATGATCTCCTTGCCGTTGCTGAGGCCGATCCGGTAATATTTGGCTAGGGCGTTAACGGCTTCGGAGATATCTTCCGCACCAGCATTCATCGCCATCCAATTGATCGTGGATAACGTGTTATACAGAAAATGCGGATTGATTTGCATTTGCAGCGTTTTCATTTGCAGCTTTGCTTCCGTCGTTTTCATCTCGCTAATATCGTCCATATTTTTCATCATTTTACGCAGCATCAGGTGAAGAACCTTATTCATTTCCCCAATTTCGTCGTTGCTCCTCATGTCCAGCTGAATGTTCATTGCTCCCTTACTAACCTTCAACATCTCATCCGTCAGCAAACTGAGGCGCTTCGTAAAAAAGTAAGACATGCCGTATATGACAACAAAGCCGATGACGATCAACAGAATGGATAATACAAGAATGTAGTCCCGAACATCCTTCGTGATCGATAGCGCACCGCGCATCGGCGTGGCACCGACGAGTGTCCAATTGCCCTCCGTTGATTTGTCATAAACGATAAAGTAAGGGACTCCATCAATCGTCTCAGTAAAAGAACCCGAATTGCCCGTAAGCTTCGAATACAGCCGATACGGGTCGCCAACTCTTTCGGCAACACGACTGTTTTGGCGATAGACTAGCAATCCGCTCTGATCGAGGACATAAACATTTCCTTCTGGGAACAAATCCAGATGGTCGATCTGGTTAAACATATAGGAGGAATTAATTTCGAACGAAACGATGCCATACACCTTGTTGAATTTGTTCCGCAGCGCTTTGGCCGCAACAAGTTTCAGCAGTGTCTTATCGTGTGTATCGGTGAATCGGTTGCTCCACAGAATACGTAAAGAGGGACTCGTCACAATCTCCTGTTTCCACGCTTCATCGACAATGTCCGATTCCTTATAGATAAAGCCGGAAAAGGTCGACTCCTTGAAATTGTATACTTTCACGATTGGAACATATTCGTACGTATTTAGAATGGATTCGATGAAATCGCGCAGCCGGTTATTGGCCTCATATTCGTCAAACTTATTGGCGTAATCATTCGTTAATAATTCTTGAAATTCTTCACTGATATAGAACGTATTCAGCACCCGCTCATAGTTTTTCATCCTATAGTCGAGCGTCACGTTCGCTTGCCGCAGCACTTCCCGGTACGCCCCACTGGATAGCTGGTTAAGATAATTCTCTGTCTTGTTGTAAGTGAAGTAACTGATGTTCAGAACCGTTAAGGCAATGATCAGGCCGAAGCAAATCAACAGCTTGTTGCGCAGCTTGAAGCTCCGGAAATAATGCCAAACTCCCAAAAGCCGGCCGATCTTCATCACCTCATTCATCCGCTTTTTACACAAAATATACCGCACAGGTTGTTTCCTGTAAATGCTTTCAACTGGTAAGACTCCCTCCTCCTCATTCAGATGTCTGTGCTAAAAGAGAAACCGTCCGGAGACCGGACGGTTTTTCTTTTAGCACACGCCACTTCAAGTCATAAGCCGGTAACGGTCACATCGTAGACGATGCGGCTGCTTGCCGTATCGTTCGGGTGCCGCCGACATGAATTCGACCTTCCTTGTCATTCATCCTGCGGACCGGTCAATGCATCATCCAGCCGCCATCCACATTTAGCGTTTGACCCGTAATAAAGTCGCTGTCGGCGGAAGCGAGGAACACGAATGCCCCTTCCAGGTCGTATGTCAGCTCCCTCCGCTGGAAGCATTGCACGCTGCGCAGCGCTTCCAGCGCATCGTCGGATGCCTGCTGGCCGACCTTCTCCGCCTCCGTCTCCGTATAGACTGCGCCCGGCGTCAAACAATTGACCGTGATGTTGTGCTCGCCGACCTCCCTCGCCAGCGCCCGGGTAAAGCCGACGATCGCGCCTTTAGAAGTCACGTAATGCAAAAAGTTTTTTTGCCCGTTAAAATACGTGACCGACGAAACGTTGATGATTTTGCCGCGTCCTCGATCCTTCATGTACGGAAACGCTGCCTTGGCACACAAGAACTGCGAGCGGACGTTGGTCGCCATGATATGGTCCCACTCTTCGACGCTGATTTCGTACCACGTCTTACGGGGATCCATTGCCGCATTATTGACCAAAATATCGACGGTACCGTACCTGCGAACCGTCTCTTCGACCATCGCCGCGACTTCATCTTCCTTGGAGACGTCTGCCCGAAAAGCAAACGCTTCGCCGCTATTCCGGCGGATCTGCTCGACAACCTGCTCCGCGAGCTCCGGATGGGACCGGTAATTGACGGCAACTTTGGCTCCTTCCATCGCATAGCGCTTGGCGACGGCTGCTCCGATCGAACGGGACGCTCCGGTAATGATGGCCACCTGATTGGACAATCTCATTCATTATCACTCCTTATATGCATGATCCGCCTTGCAGAGCGGGACGCGCCAAACGGGTGTACTGGCCAAGAGCGCCTCTATGTTTGAACTCGGGCCTTCTCCAGCCCTGCCGCCGTTCCGACAAAATCGCCTCGATCTCCGCCGCTTCGCGCTCCTTTCCCTCCGTACCGACGATCGAAATCGTCCGGTTCGGAATGTCGATGCGGATCAGGTCGCCGTTCTCCACGAATGCAATCGGCCCCCCTTCGCAAGCTTCCGGGCCGAGATAGCCGACGCAAGGCCCTCTCGTCGCGCCGGAGAAGCGGCCATCCGTCACAAGCGACGTCGTACGGGACAAGAGCGGGTCGGAAGCGATCAGCTCGGACATGAAGAACATTTCCGGCATCCCCGTCGCCTTGGGGCCCTGGTAACGGATGACGACGACATCGCCAGGCTTGATCTCCTTCTCAATTAGCGCATCGACCGCATTGCGCTCGTTATCGTATACTCTAGCCGGCCCCTGGTGCACCTGCATCTCATCGACGATGGCCGATTTTTTCACTGTTGCTCCTTCCGGCGCCAGGTTGCCCTTCAGGACCGCAAGCGAGCCTTCCGTCTTGAGCGGCTTGTCGAATCGATAGATGACATCTCTGCGGTTCAGCTTGTAGTTAGCTAGAAACATCTCGGCGAACTTCGGCATCTCGCTCCTGCGATGCTCCTCGAGATTTTCCCCGAGCGTTCGCCCGGTTACGGTCATGACGTCCAAATGAAGAAACGACTTGAGTTCTTCCATTACCGCCGGAACGCCGCCGGCATACCAGAAAAGCTCGGTCGGGTATTTTCCGGCTGTCTTGGTGTCCACCAGCACCGGGATGCGTCGATGAATATCGTTGAACCGGTCGGCGCTAAGCTCGAGGCCGGCTTCCCGGGCAACCGCGATTAAATGCATAACCGCGTTCAAGGAACCTCCGATCGCCGAATGCACCATGATTGCATTCTCGATAGCCTGCTGCGTAAGGATGTCCGATGGGCGAATGCCCCTCTGTACAAGGCGCATGACCTGATGGCCGGCATCGCGCGCAGCCCGCTTGATCTCGGCATTCGTCGCCGGAATGAGCGCCGACCACGGCATCGCGAGGCCAAGCGACTCCGCCATCACCTGCATCGTAGCCGCGGTGCCCATATATTGGCAGGCGCCGCAAGTCGGGCAGCATGAGCGCTGAAAGGCAAGGAACTCCTCCTTGCTCATCTTGCTCTGTTCGACTTCGACGCTCATATGCCACAGCTCTTCATTCGAGCGCATGCACGGTCCGGCGCCCATCGCGCCGCCTGGCACGAAGACGGCAGGAATGTTCAGCCGGGCGATCGCCATCAGGTGCGCGGGTACGGCTTTATCGCCCGCGGATGTCAAGATCATGGCGTCGAATGGCGTGGCCAGCGCGTGTATCTCCACAAGGGAAGCGATCAAATCCCGGGATGGCAGTGAATAGTGCATGCCGCGATGCGCTTGCGCAACGCCGTCGCAAATATCGGTTGCGGTATAAACAGCCGGTTTGCCACCGGCTTGATAGACGCCCTTCTCGATCTCGTCGACAAGCTCGCCAAGATGGTAGGAGCTCGGATGGCTGTCGCCCTTCGTGCTTTCTACAAGAACCTGAATGCGTGCCAAATCCTCGACTGACCAATCCATCGACATGCGGAGGGCATCGCCTTCAAAACTGATCTTTCGGACTTTCTGGCTCTCTAGTTCCATGTTCACACCTACTTTCCTCCCGCGTAATCTCTACTGCCAGTCAAAATGGTCGTCAAACGGATACATCGGCCTTGCGATACGCCGAAAAGGCATGTCAAGCAATTTCGCAGAGCTGCTGCCGGGCGTGTCCAGGATAAATATTTTGCTGCTGAGCCGTTCATACTGCGCACGGAACTGATTGGCCGACTTGACCATCACGAAATCTGCCTTCATCGGCTCCAATCCGACGGATCTGTACATCGAAGGATCGCCGGTAAAAATCGCCCTCTCTTGAAGAAGCACGGACAAACCGCCGATTTGCAGGACGACGCATCTCCCCATGAGGGCGATCGTATTTTTGGCATGGGCGCCTACCAGAACGAATTCGCCGTCCCCGATCGTCCGCACTTTGCCGGTCACTTCGATCGGGGCACCTTCAGGATTGAGCGAGTACCCGACGGATAATGTTACTGTGCTGCCTACACCGGCTCGAATTGCGGCATCAACCGCAGGAGCATCAACCATTGTCAGCATGCCGGAGAGCATGTGATGCACCCCCAGCTCGAGAGCCCTTCTTAATACGGCGTTGCTGTCTCCCGTCGAGCCTGCCCCCGGACTGTCCGGGGAATCCGAAATAATGACCGGTTCACCGCTCCCTTGATTGCGTCGGGCCAACTCCATCACCTCATCGACGGACAGAAGCTGCACATCGAATTCATGCCGTTTCTCCCATATTAGCCCGGCCAATCGATCCGCTTCCCGTTCCGCCCTCTCCCGGTCTCTTCCGACCACAACGACCGCAGATCCGTATTCTTCGATATCCAGCCAAGGCTGAACCGGAAAAAGCGACGTGACCAGCGATTCCCCCCGCTGCTCGCCAAGCTTTGCTTCCTCCCATACGCTGCCAAGAGGCCCGCTGTGAAATTGGCCATTCTCAGCCGGTACGATCATAGGGATCTTGCGCATGGCGACGACAGGCTCGCACTCCTTGCTTAATATGGAAAGAAGCAGCTCTGCAGCCTGCTGCCCGGTTTCATAGAAATCGATATGCGGGAACGTTTTATAGCCGACCAGACCATTTACGCCTCCGGTGATACGTGCCGTAACGTTCGCATGCGGGTCCAGCGTAATGACAAGCGGCGTTTGCTCGCCGATATGATGGCGAATCAAGTCGATCAGCTCGCCTTCGGTATCGTCGCAACCTTCCGCAACCATCGCGCCATGGAAAGCAAACAAGACGCCGTCTACGGCTCCGCTTTCCTTTGCTTCCTTCAAGCGGATGTCCAAATCCGCTTTCAACTCTTCAAAGCCGGATGCCGATATCGGCCCCGCAGGTACAGCCATGCAAAATAATGTCGGTACGATCTCCGCCCGCTCGAACCGAAGCCGATCGCAGAACCCTTTGACCTCGTTCTCGAAAGGCGATTCGGTCAGCTCATCCCCTGTTATGTACAAATAATTGCGAAAGTCTTGAACAGTCGTCTTCTTTGGGCTGAACGAATTGCTCTCTTGCATAATGCCGCCCACCACAATGCGCATCTGATTCTCCTCCCCGCTAGCAATCAGATTTATAAATGTAAGCCCTTTCTCGATGACAATGCCATCATAACACGTTTCCATCTCTTGTCAATAATTTATATTAAACATTAAATTGTTTACAATATACGATGTTGACGAATATAATTACATTGTCGAGTCAGGCAAGCTATCATTCCAATAGATAACCAAGAAAGTTGAGGATACTGATCATGAAAAATTTTACGTTTACCCAACAATCCAACCTTTCCCTCCGCGAGAAAGTCGTCGTCGAAATCCGCAATGCGATATTGAGAGGAAATCTGAGCGCAGGGGAACGAATCAAGGAAAACGATATCGCCATCCAAATGGGCGTCAGCCGTGGACCGGTAAGGGAAGCGATCCAACAACTCGAGCTGGAAGGCTTCGTCGTCTCGTATCCGTACCGGGAAACGGTCGTCGCCGAAATAAATGTGAGTGAAATCAAGGATTACTTGACTCCCATCCGCTATCATCTCGAATCCACGGTCATTCAGAAAAATTTGGACGCGATTAACGACGTGTTCCTTGGGCAGCTGCAGGAGATCATTGACGTGATGGACAGCCATCTCGCGGATACCGATGTTCATTTTTGGGTCGAACAAGACCTGCTTTTTCATGAAACCATCATCCGTCTCGCCCCCGAGCGCACGGTCCAGTTGATTTGGGAGAGCGTCTCCAACCGCATCAAGCTCCATTTCAACCAACGCACTGGCTCCTACGATAAGCAGCAATTCGTTCATGATCATCAGCATTTGCTTGATATTATGCGAACCCGGGACATCGACCTGATCAAGCAGACGCTGCTCGAGCACATGAACCTGTATTGATCTGCCGCATTCGAACAGCAAGCCGTAGGCAAACCGCTTCAAACTCGTCGGGTAACGTCCTACGAGATTCCAAAGTTCCCCCGGATTCCAAACTCCTCAACATGCTTATTTACATAAAAAGAGGAAAACCGCTCGAAAGGAGCGGTTTTTGAAGTGTCGTACCTGTTTAGTATAATTCTATGCCGAGAGCTAGAATGTAGAGTTTTATGGCTGCCATACTTCCCACATGTTCCCGTCAGGATCAAAGAACTGCAGGTTTGGACCGCATGTCATCCGTATGTCGCCTGCAATGTTTACACCGTTTTCCTTGAAACGATTGAATAGGTCTTGGATGCGCGGTGTAATGAAAACCCGACAGCTTGGCGATCCCCTTCATTGTTTGTAAATCCTAAGCGGCCTCCTTCCGGCCGCGATTCGATAAGGAACATAGCAGGAACGTTTCCTGTAGGCCCATGAGGCTTTCCGGTCTGATCGGGAAATCTCAAGATCGCCATTTTCATCCCAGACTCAACAGGGTGGATGTTTGTAGGTTCACATCCCAAATTTATTTGATACCATTGAATAGACTCGTAGACGTCATTCACCGGGACATAAATACATGTGATTCCTGTAATGTCTTCCGGTTTTTCCTCCACTATGATTTCTTCATTACTTTGCATATTCCCATTTCTCCCTTTTCATTTCAATTAAGTGCAAAGAATCGATGGATATGTAATGAGATATTAAACCGTGATTCTAATTTTAAATCTACTCAACTATTTTATCTTCAATCCCATTGATCACCCCTCATCCGTTCTATATCATTACATTATTGGTCAATTATAACTTCTATGTTAATTGTACACGTACATACGTTCGGTGGCAAAGGATGAATTGAACGACGATTATTCACCATCTCCTCCTCTTGTCATGTACATAATCGAGGCCCAGATATAAAACGACGCAAAGGATCTGGCGCGGCGGATCCTTTGAGCAATCGTTCATCATGTCTTATCCTTACTGAGTGGTTAATTGAACTACCATTCCTCCTCACGACCACGCCGATTACTCAAGTCAAGTAGACCTCTAACTAATAAGGACATGCTGTTCGCCCACGCAATGCCTATGCCTGCAAAAGCCAATGAATTATATGCTGAGCTTGCGAAGGCTCTTGTTTCAAGTATTCATGTCAAGTAAAGCGCACAAATCGAGAAAAGGATCAAGTGACTGAGAATCCAACCATACCCTTGTCGTTTGCATTTAACGTACAAATGACACACCATTGCAATTACGGGCAGCATAACTACGAGTAAACCAATTCTCATCTACCGAGTTCAATTGGTGAATCGCACTATACACAATAATTACTATCCTGCCCATTACCGGCAATGTCAGCGCCATTCTGGAGCCTTAGTCCTGAATGACAAGGGAGGAATCATGGATCATTTCTCGAATGCTCATAATAAGAATGTTTCGAATTTTTCGGTTAGATGCTGCAGAAAAGGAATGGTGAATTTCATGGAATTAGTCGTTACAAAAGTAAAAACCAAGGAAGAAGTCGCATTATTAGCGCAATTGGCGTCAGACATTTGGACTGAATATTTTGTATGCATCATATCAAATGAACAAATCGACTATATGTTGGGGAAATATCAATCCGTTCAGGCGATCACAGTCCAGATCGATGAACAGGGTTATGAATATTATTTGTTGAACGTGAATAACAAGAACATCGGCTACTTGGGAATTAATCAAGAAGAAGGCAAGCTGTTTCTAAGCAAATTTTATATACAGAAAGAACATCGTGGAATGGGCTATGCAAGCAGGGCTATGGCGTTTTTGGTGGATTTATGCCAAGATCGAAGGTTGGTAAGCATATGGCTTACGGTAAATCGAAATAACAATGCAGCTATTGCTGTTTATGAGAAAAAAGGGTTTAGAACAATTCGTACTCAAGTGGCGGATATAGGGAATGGATTTGTGATGGACGATTATGTAATGGAAAAAGAAATTAATTTACCTGCAGGGATCCCGGGACTCTAAATCAGGTTAAGGAAGACCGCATCTCACGCAAGCAAAAAAGCCCAGCAAACCAGTTTGATGGCTGCCGGAGCTTTTTTGGTGAACAATAACTTATTTTCCGTATACCCCTACTTCGTAAATGCGTGCCGCCTCATCGCTTCCGGAATTCGTTACTTCCAATTTCACATACCGGGCTTTTACGGGCGAGATCGCATGGGTCGTTACATTTGCCGTATTTCCTAACGCCTGTACGGCTGTCGACCATGTACTGCCGTCCTCGCTGATGAGAATGTTGAAATCTTTCGTATTCATGCTCGGGCTCTCGCCGCCGAATCCCGCATGATAAATGATGAATTTGGACACTTCGTAGCTAGAACCAAGGTCCACCTGAAGCCATTTGGCCGGAGTTTTGGTGCAGAATTTACTGTTTTGTATCGTAACGCCGTCGAATGCCTTCTCCGGACCTTCCGAAGCCGCGCATGCTTGCGATCCGGTCGCCGGCTTGCCTATAGCTAAGCTGGGCTCATGCGGTTCGATTACCATTGTGGCAATGACAGGGTAATGATCGCTTGGATACTGGCCATTCTTGGTATAATTATTAATTGCAGCTTCTTTCACGGATATATTTCCTTTGACCAAAATCCAGTCGATCCGATTCGCCCCGCCAGTAGGATCTTGGAACCCGTTAAAGGTGCCGAGGTTTTCGTTGATTCGTGTCTCGGCTTCCACCCATGTATCCGCGAATTTCCCTTCGTTGATCAGCGTCTGATAAGGTTTCGTATTGGGTGCGACATTAAAATCGCCAGTTAGGATAACCGGAAGCAGCGGATCCAACGCATTCATTTTTTGAACGATCAATTCAGCGCTGTTTTCTCTTGCCGGAACGGAGATATGGTCAAAGTGAGTGTTCATGAAGTAGAACTGCTGCTTTGTTTTTACATCCTCGAACTTTACCCAGGTGACCATACGCGTAATTTGATTGCCCCAAGTCTTTGAACCGATGACATTCGGCGTATCGGACAACCAGAAGTAATCGTATTCCAACGGCGTGAATTTGTTTTTGTTGTAAAATACCGCAGTATACTCGTCTCTGCTGCCGCCTTGTCGGCCGATTCCGATCCAATCATACTGAGGCATGTCCGCATGAAGGTCTTTCAGTTGGTGATAAAGCCCTTCCTGAATGCCCATGATATCCGGCTTTTCCTTGTTTAGCAGCTGTGCCATTACCGGACGGCGAACTTCCCAGGAATTTGAGCCCGAGCTGCTTGCATACCGCAAGTTATAACTCATCACTTTCAAATCCTTGTTTCCGCCTTCAGCTTCACCCGTTCCCGCTGCCAGCGACATACCCGGCAGAATTACGATGAACACCATTGCCAGGAATGATAAAACTTTAAGCTTGTTGTACACGACATTTCCTCCTTGTTGTTGGGAATTTTTGTTCCGTACATGAGAGTACCTGTCAACAATTAGGATGATGTCAAAATATAGTGAAGAATTTGTTGACTTAGCCATATTTTGAGGCAAAGCAAAAGGAGCTGCCGCGTCAGCTCCTTCGGTTCTTTTAAGGACAAGGTGTCCCGTTCATTGAACAGCTTTGTACCCAGTCTGTAATATGTCTGGCCACTTCATGCGGGGAGTCGTAAACCAATTATTTCGCTGCGTGTGCCAGTCATGATCCCATATTACATCGGTCTCAAAGACTTCGATCATATTATTTACCCCTTTGTTAAGAATGTACTTCTAATAGAACGTTGAATACAATTATACCCATTAATATTAATGTGCGGATGGTTTTTTTCTCCTCCCGCAATAGAGTCCCCCAGTTCCGCCATTATTAAGTTGAGCCAAAGTACTCATAATGAAACTATCCTCAGTAAATGTTAGTGATTGATCAATTACTTATGGACGTAATTATAGAGGTATTTCTACTTTGCAGGTCGCGAATCGTCGCCGCGATTCCCTCTTCGAAAGCCGTCGCGCGGATCGGTCCGATCAACCGCTCGTATTTGTCCCCGCTCAAGACAAGCGGTTCTTCGGTCAAATAGAGCATCTCCACCACTTCCTTCATTACCGGGACGGATATGCCGATCAAAGACAAACCGACTCTTCCTAACGGAATGACCGGTTTGGCGCTTCCGCTTGTCTGCCGCGCTATTCGTACGATCTCCCTGCCCGAGATCAAGCCTGCGCCCGGGATATGCCAGTTCTGCCCATAAGCATCGTCTCTCCCGGCGAGTTCAGCAATCATGAACGCCGCATCCGGCAAGTAAATGAACTCCCGGGGAACACGCATATTGCCGATGAAAAATGCCATCTTGCCGACCGCTATTGCTTCGAGCGTAGAGCCCAGATAGGAAGCCTCGTTCGCCGTGGGACCGTAATAATCCGGCAATCGTGCGATCATAACCTTGGCCCGGCTCCACCGATCATCGAACAGCATCTTCTCATAAGCGAGCCTAATCTTGCCCTTCCTTGTATGCGGCTGCTTCGGATGCTCCTCGGTTGCCCGTGCCATCTGCCTTCTTCCATACGGATAGATGCCATCGATCGCGACTACTTTCATACACAATCGGTCGGCGGCCGTCATTACGGATTCGCCTAGTGGAACTAGCTTGCTAGTCATCTCGTGATACGGCACGTTAGCGCAATGGAACAGAACGTCCGCACCTTCCGAAGCGTAGACAATGTCATTCGGACGGAAAGCGTCGCCTGCAGCAATTGTTAAAATCGTCGGATTACCCAACCTAGCCCCCAGCTGCTCCAATTTCTGGCGGGATCTCCCGAAGGCCACCGTTGGAATCCCTCGCTTGACCAATTCCTCGGTAACCGAAGCACCCGTACCTCCTGTCGCTCCTACGACGATCGCTTTTTTCATAGAAATCACCTCATCCTCATATCTTGTGATTGATCAATCACTAACTTGAAATCAATATAACATTGTTGTTATTGATTGGTCAATCACAATATTTGAAATGCTCGTCACTCTCCTCACTTCCCCATCAACTCGGGCATGTCCAACGCTGCGGAAATATTGCACAGCATTCCCCGGGCTAGAAATATCAACGTGCGTTCT
Organism: Paenibacillus spongiae; assembly: GCF_024734895.1. Classification (NCBI taxonomy): domain Bacteria; kingdom Bacillati; phylum Bacillota; class Bacilli; order Caryophanales; family Paenibacillaceae; genus Paenibacillus; species Paenibacillus spongiae. The sequence goes on along the minus strand of NZ_CP091430.1, from coordinate 3,628,438 downwards.
TCGGCATTCGGAATGCCGGCCGCGCGGTAAGCGTCCAGAACCATTTGGCGGACTTCCCCGAATCCATTGCGCATCACTTCCCGGATTGATTCTTCCCGAATCGTCTGAGCTTGCATCTGAAGCAGCATTTCATTCTGGTAGGTGTCCAGAATATCTTCGTAGGCCCGGACCAGTTCGGTCTCCAATTGTTCCTCCGGAGTGGACTCCATGACCTTACGGAAGGAATCGATCACTCGCGTCCAGGATACTTCCAGCGCTGTCAATAACAGAGCTTCTTTCGTCTTAAAGAAACGAAAAACGTAAGGCTGCGATATTTTGGCCCTTTCCGCGACTTGTGCCGTTGTAGCCCGGAAATATCCGATCTCCGCGAATACCTCAATAGCCGCCGAAATGATGTCCGATTTACGATTAACCGAGGTCGTCTCGAGTTTTGTCATCTATATACCGCCTCTTTAGAAATTTAGTGATTCATCAATTACGAGTATATACGAATACGATTATTGAAGCAACGAAACATTCGGGACGATTATCCCTCCCCGGACTAGTACCAATTACCCGATTTTATTAGCGTTCGGCTTAATCACAGATAATTATAGTAAAATGAAACCTATACAAAGATTCTATAATACGAAAGGAAGGTTAAGCTTTGAACAAGGATTCCACAGGCAGCGTTACCCCCACCAGAGCCAGTCGCAAAAGGAAGAACAAGACTGCTTATAAGATCATTCTGGCATCCGCGACCTTTCTTCTAATCATTTGCGGAGTAGTGTACAGCATATACGAAACTCAATCACGCTCCGGGCAAAAGCAGTCTGCGGAAGAGAATATTCCGACAGGCGAAGAAACGGTTGAAAACGATGAATCGTTAAATGGTGACCCGACCGGTGATGAGCAAGCTGGCAGCTCCGAAGCTTCTGAAAAGACGCCAATGCCGGACGAACTCACTTACGAGAATGAAGAGCCGGAGGAGATTTCACCCGAAGCAGTCCCTGTGAAAGAAGCGGACCAAGATCGCGGTCAGGAGCGTACTATCGTTCCGAATAAGGGAAGCGACGGGAACAAAGCTTCTGCTTCTGTAACATCCGGCCAGACGACCAAACTCCCCACGACCTATAAAGTCCAAAAAGGAGACACATTGTCGACGATATCCATGAAGTTCTATAATTCGAAGAAATACGTCGCCCTCTTGGCGGAACATAACCAAATTGTATTTATCAATGATATGAATGTTGGGGATACGATTAAGATTCCGGCACTATCTTCTGTAGCCGGGTCCAAGCCTAAGAAGCAGCAAGATGATATGGGTGACGCTAAGATCACTTTGCCGGTCACGTATATGGTTCGCGCGGGCGATACCTTGTATCGAATTGCAATGCAATTTTATCATTCAGGGGATTATGCAGAACTCATTGCGGAGCATAACAAACTTGGAGAAAAGGAGGAATTGAAAGCCGGCAGCCATTTAATCATTCCTGCCCTACCGACGAATCAGGCTGGGAGCAAGAACAGTACGGATAAAGCTGGGACAAGGCATACGGTTCGAAAAGGAGAAACCCTTTCAAGCATATCCAGAAAATACTTTGGTGACAGCAGCTATGCTAAGTCCATTGCGAAATACAATCAATTGGCAGATAACGATGATGTAAAGGTCGGCGATGTGCTCAAAATACCTCCAGTTTCCACGCCTTAAAGCGGATTTCAAAGCAATCAGCCCGGCATTTACATTATCGCGATGAACACATCGGAAAAGGGATCAAGTTCATGACAAGAACTTGATCCCTTTTGCTTTCTTATCTCCGGTTACTTATACATGTATGACCGTACATACTCGAACCAATTCTGCAATAAAAATATTAATCCCAATACTGCACGGTCGCGGAACCGCTAAAGCCTTCTTTGACATAGAATTCCGCTTTCTTGTTGTCGCCGTCGACAGCGCCGGAGATCCCGCGGTAGATCAGGGTGTCGCCGGGATACAAGTAAAAGAGACTGTACCCGTAAGGATCCGTAATAATGTCGTCCGCATTGTCGGGATCGTATTCCCGCAGCTGATACCAGGCGCCACCGCCAGGTCCGGATACGACTTTGTACTTAAAGTCTCCTCCGGTGGAATAAACATAGTTGGATGGATTCTCACTGGAAGAAGTAGAACGCTGCCCCAAATAATCCCACACTCCCGCTCCCATAGGAGTGACGACGTCTCCGTTCGCGCGAACGACGGATACGCTCGCGGCGATTTTCGCGGTTCCGTCTTTGCCGGATGCCGATGCCGTTGAAAAAGGTAAAGCTAGTGCAAGGGTTAATGCCAATAACAACGTACGTCTCCTCTTCACCTTCATTTCGATAGAATTTTTCAATTTAACACTACCTCCTAAATATTTCATTTTTATGAAGCAACGTTAATGTACCACATTCATAATGTCGAAGTAACCGAGATTGTGTTGAATTTATTTAATTTTACATAAAATAGAACATTTACTTATAGAGTAAGTCGAGATAAACAAGTTTGTTTTGGCCTATGTATACACAGTAAACACAAGGACATAGCTAACGAAAAGATCATATGATAACGAAATCCAAACTCGAGAATTGAGGTGCTTGAACATGAAAGTTGTTCTAGGTTTTGTCATGTTTGTTTTGTATGCGCTGGTAACGATGTTTGGGTTAGGTCCGGTATTGTTTGCCGACGGCACCGATCAAGAGCGAATGTTCACCCTTGCTGTTGTGATCGCCATATATGTCGCATTAACGATTATCACCTACCTCATCTTCCGCAAAAAGAAATAATGCACGGATTTCTCCCATGCATTATCGAAAATTCGTATGGAATCATGAACATGTTGATAGAAAGATAGACTGCTTTTCATTCAACGGCAGCCTCGTTTGGTGCCGTTTTCGAAACGGCTCCCTGAGTAATATTGTCCAAAAAGGCGATAATAAAACAAGGACCGGAAAGCCTCCCCAAATAATAGTATAGGCAGAAGCTTTATGGGAACCCGTTATCAGTTTGGTGCCAGGCCGTATCCGCGGGTGTCACCATTACGAAATGGAGAAGCCGAATTGGCAGAAACGATGTGTAATCACTCGCGAGATATGCGTCCGGATTCGTCCCGGTGAGTTGATTCTTTTTTATGTTTTTTCGCTGTTGTGACTTGATCATGTTGAGGTTGAGTAACAACAGGCTGAGTCGACTCTGCAGGTGCTTGAACACTTCCAGAGATGACACGACGTGCAGTAACAAAGGTTTTATCCCACGTGCTGCCGGCAAAATTGGATATCGTAACACCAATTCCGACCCGATAGGTATGAAGGACTTGTCCGCCGCCCATGTAGATACTTACGTGATTAATTACTCCATCCCGATTCGTGTCCGAGAAAATCAAATCACCCGGTTGTAATTGATCTTTGGAAACAACCGTACCTACAGTAGACTGTTGTCTCGAAGAACGGGGAAGATTTATGCCATTTTGTTTGAAAACATATTGAGTAAATGAAGAACAATCGAACGCATCGGTTCGTCCCCCTGGAGCGCCGAACTGATAACGAACACCTATAAATTGTTTTCCCGATGCAATAATATCATTCGCAATTGATGTACCGGACATAGCAGAGGCATGGGCCGGTTGTGCAAGGAGCATACTTCCGGATATAGCAATCGAGAAGGAGAGAGTGATTCCCAGTAAAGCTTTGCCGACCCGATTATTCTTGATGCTGTTCGTGCTGTTCATCATGTCCTTGTCCTCCCAATGGTTGGTTTAAGGTTTGGGCGAATACCCTTCTAACACCATACCATAAACATTTGAACCAACACTTACCAAGGAAAACTCAGACCCTTACACAGCCTTCAATAAACCGCTGTTATTAAAAATCAATGAGAATTGTTATAGGATCATTTACTTGACAAAATCAATCGAAAGTGGTGTTTGTTACATTCGTCACATATCATGTATCCCTGGGAAGCAGTTAGTCATTCTTATGTAAACAGTTCAAAATGATAGCCTCCCGACGTGGTACCTCCTCCAAGTTGGGGGCAACATACATAGAAAGAGGACGCCCGGAGCGATCCGGCGTCCTCTTCTCTCATACATACTTAGCTGTGCTACGGCTTAGCAGGCAAGCCGTTCGCTTCGCGAATCAACGCGAAATACTGATCGGCGCGAACCGCTTCATACTCAGATCCGAGCGATGCTTGAAGCTCTGCAATATCCGATGGCGTCAGGCTCCATGCAAGCAGTCCCAAGGAGACGAACAACGGTGACTTGCCATCCCACTTTGCCTTGGCATCAGCAAGAATCCGTTTGCCGTCTTCCACCGTACTCATGCCTTGAATCGTCGAGACGGGGAGCTTGCCGTCGATAATCTCAACGCCGTGGCGATCCTCCCAGCTTAGGAACAACCCAGAAGCTTTGTACTCCTTCATATAGGCTGCAGCATGGGCGTCGCTTAATGGAACATTCTCGCCGTTAACCCGATTCAATACGTAAGGAATCGTCATGCCCGTCTTCTCCAAATAGGAATACGACTGCTTCAAGAAGGCGGAGAAGGAATCTGTCGGCCATGCATTCGGGTAGAAATAGCCGGCGCCGGAAGGTCCCGCGATAATCAAATCGTTATCCGTAGCCGTCTCATTGAAATAATTCAGCATGACAGGAGCGCCGTCATAGAGCAGCGGGCTCGACGTCCAGTTCAGCGGCACTTTCCCGCGGTTCGGATCGTCCCACAGAATGCGCATTCTATGCTGATTGTACTGGAAGTTGTCGCCCTCGCTGAACGTATAAGTCACATAAATTTTATTCTCCAGCTTAGGCGTATCTGCCGCCTTGGCTTTCGCCTTATTTGCCTTCGTGCCGGAGAAAACGGTAAGGTTGCTGAACCAATCGGCTGCGAGTACATAGACGCCATGATTGGACGTAATCTCGACGCCGCTGAATTCTCCTTCAACGTCGTTATTGAACCAGCCCAAGTAAGGCGTGCCCGGCTTCACATCCGACAAGATTTTTTCAAATAGTGCTTTCTGCTCCGGAACGTTGGAATCCAGCCAGAACACCATCGCTTGGTTCGCAACGGCATAATCGCGCAGGTAGCCGTATGGCTCCATCTGCTCGGAGGAGACAGGTTGAACGTTGCCGACGGAAACTTTGTATTGATTCCACATCTCGACGGAAGCCGTCAGCTTGGAAGTATTGGCAGGCGGTGTGAATTTGTAGATGAAATAACGGTTATTGTCGGCAAACCGGTGCCCGCCGCTGCCTTCGGATACCTGCGAGCTCTGCCTGTCGTACAGGAACGGCTCTTCTTCAGGCGTCCCTGGAATGAATTGTGCGATCGTTTTGCCGTCGGCCTTAATTGTAACCTCATGAACAGCCGTACCCCAGCCGTCCTGCGGGAACGCATCGGCGAACCGGAGGTAGACATCCGATTTGCCAAGGCTTGCGCTCAAATCCAGATCGTAGACCTGCCTGTTCTTGGCATCCCTCTCCTGCGTCTTTTCCTCTGCCACTACTTTGAACAGGTCTTCCTGGTTATCAGGCAGCCTGACCGAGGTGTAAGGGCTAAGTCCGACAAGCATCCGATGCGTCGTCGTGCTCCATAGATTCTCGTATTGCCAGTTGTAAGCGTCCATCCGGTCCTTGAATTTTCCTTGCAGGTCATTTAGCACCTTCAGGTCGTATGGCGCGGCTTGCAGCTTCTCTGCCAGCTCGGGGCTTGCGACGACGGCCCCCTTCAAGCCTGCCAGCGTCGTGGCCACGTTGACCGAATCCGGAATTTTCGGATCGTAAATAATGATGCCGCTGATTTCATTCTTATAAGTTCGAACGATCTGCCAGTAGTCATCCCGAACTTTATAGGGCACATTGAGGTCGTTCAGCCATGTGAACTTGCCTTCTTCTTTGTTCTCCAGCAGATAGATCCGGGGCTCAACACGGTTGACGATGCCCTGCAAGGTTGCCATGAGAAGCTTAATGTCGCCGGGAGCATTATAAACATCCGCCACATCCAGTTGCTTGACCTTCGAAAAGCTTGGAAGCGCTTGCTTTTCTGGCCATGAAATCGTGCTCCCGCGAGGCTTCTCCTTGGATTCTTCAGCGAATGCGCCTGATGACATGGATAGCGTACAGGCGATCGCGAGACCGATAACGGTTAACTTACGAAACATGTTATACACCTCGTTCTAATTATGGTATGGAGGACAGCTTCTCGATATGTACCTTCTTTCCAAACTCCTCCTTTCTCAGCAGCGTTATTTCTCGCCCTCACAAATATATATATAATATATTCAAAATAGATAATCAACTACTTTGACAAAATCTCCTATGTTTTAAAACAAATATAAGTCTATTGTTGCAGCTTATTTTTTGATTTAGTTATTCGGACCTAATCATTAGAGGACGCTTATACTGTTGCTGTGTATGAAAGATTTCACATATTTATTATTATGATAACTCAGTGGATAGGCTGCGAGCACAAGAACGTCAATTGATGCTATTTGAACTTTTTCATATCGTTTTTTTGGTCCTTAGTAAATATATAGCCGCGTTGTTCGTAAAACCTATGTGCATGTACGCGACTTGGATGGGATAACAGTTTAATCCCCGAATATCCATTGTTCGCTCCCCACTGTTCAAGACGCTCAATCAACATGCTGCCTACACCTCGATTTCTATCCTTTTCTTTAACAACGAATCCCAGGTTGCATGCCTCCTATATCGCTATGAATAATCTTAGATAAATAGTAGACTTCATTAGATATAGTGACAAGATCAAGTGACAAAAATATACCCCCATAGTAAATTGGATAACACCTGCGTGTTTTTCCAATGTCTACTATAAGGGGTGCAATGTAGTTCATTTACCCGAGGATAGGAATAATATGGGCCAAGCCACCTACAAATGGGCTGTTTCTTAATTTGATTTTATTCGTTGTCTTCGGGGAAATCAGGCGCTTTGTATCCCACTCCATACGGAGCATCCGGACGATCGAATTCACCCATCAATGAACGGCGAACTTCGGTTGTACGGGCATAGAAATCCTTATCGGTCGTAAAACGATCCGAGGCTCTGACCCACGGCGGACTGTATATATAGTGTGCTGTATAACGGTCATAATCATGGTTGTGCTCGTATGGACGATGCCATACCGCATTGTGGAATACAAGCACATCCCCTGCATGAGCGCAAACGATATGCGAGATCGGGGTATCGCCTTTATTGATCAATACTTCGCGAGGCGGCCCGACCCGGGAGCGGTGGCTGCCTGGAATCATCTCCATATTGCCCATGCCTGGTTCGTGCTGATCATTTAACAGGAAGGAAGCCCGCAATTGAATAAGCGGAACCGGCGAACCGAGATGCTTGAAATCGTATGCAGAAGATCCATCTTGGTGCCAACCGCCTGTCTTGCCTCGTGCCGGTTGCTTGGTGTTCCAGAGTGCCTGAAGAATGAAGTGCTCGCCTAATATTCCACGAATCTTTGGCAGCACGGCTGGATGATCGATCAGCGCCTCAAGCGCAGGCTCGGTTTCGTAGCCGCGACCGACTTGGCCGAACTCTTTCGTACCTGCCTCGTCATGAAGGCGTGCGGACGCCGCAAGCGCCTCGGCGATTTCATCTTTGGCAAGCACGTTTGGAATAATGAAATAGCCCCACGATTCGAAGATGAATTGATCCATCTCGGTAAATTTTCCAGGTTGAACAATCGGATTCAACATGACCTCACCTCAGTATTTGATCTGAATTAGGAGATACACTTCCAGTCTTGATCAGAACTAATTATATCTGCAGCTTGCTCAAACATGTCTCAGATTTGCTCCGTATCCCCCCTTCTTGCTTGGAAACTGCGAGAGTGTATTGGCTACTCCTTCTACTTCGCAGTCTTCTTTTCCTTCAAGGGCAACAACATTGTATACTTCGACAATCTGATTCACATCCATCCTGTTAATAAAGGAGTCCCTTTTCTAAGATATCTACGATAACATGAATATCATGCAGCAGTTTTCATTTCTGCGAGGGCAAGAAGTTTCATTACGAACCATGCGCTTTCTTTTCTAAATAACTATTCGATTCAGGGGTACCGCCATGACCTTTACTACATTTTTATTTTCTTCTACGAACAATCGTCTTTCACTCATCTCTGCCGCGGCTAGGGATATCAAAAAAAGCCGCATCAATGCGACTTTTTTGGGATGGATATGCTTCTCACTCGATCACGATCTTTTCTGAACCTTAACAACGAAAAGCCATAATTCGATTTCCTTTTCTTCGGTGATCACTTGTTTCTCAGCGCCAGGTTGGATCTCCGGTCCTACGGACAAGGCTCGGTTGTTGCTATCGACGCGTGTGACGTTATTCCGAACTCCAACCGATTGAAAGGAGTCCCTTTTCTCGATTCGACAATTCATTGGTTCGCTGCCATTTCCTGTACAATTTTGGTAGGTGCATAACAATCAAGTATTTAACAGAGATTCTGCGAAAGCAACGTCATTTATCAGACTCGGATACTCCTCGGCAGTTGATCCGTCTTCTACGCACCAACATATGCCCATAGCGGTTTCCACAAAAAGGCATTTCCTTAATACGTCATTTGGAATATTAAGGTTTTTTTCTAAACTGCAAATGATATCGTTTATTGTCTTATAAACTTCAGTCGTTCTTTCGTCTCCGAATTCATTTAATATAAACCGCGGAACATCGAATAGAGGATCTCCTATTACGCCCTTTGGGTCGATAATGATATATTCACCATCACGACCTAGCAAAATATTATCATGATGAAAGTCGCCATGAAGCAGCATCTTTTGTGAATACGAAGCAGAAACGGACAAATAGATCTCCTTTGCTTTCTTCATATACAAAACTAATTCTTTGCAATCTTGTCGCTTGTTCATGTACTCTGTTATTCGGCTTACCCAATCTGTGTAAGTTGGAAATAATTCTGATTTAGCGGGCGATATATGCAAGCCTTTGTATAGAGAACAAAATACAGAGAGTCTTTTATCAAGAGAGCTCTCATCCCTTAGAGGGTTCCCTGGCTGTACACACTCTTCTAGTATGACGCCGTTTTCAATATCAGCTGCGAAGACTCTGCAAAACCGTCTGCCGTTATATTGACACAACGTGTTAAATTCTGTATATATTCCCCCGAATGAAGGGTTGCCTATTTTCAGCACGACGCTTCCAAACCTATCGGAATAGCATGTAAAAACGATGTTTGCAGAATACGAAGGAATGAATTGAATCGAGGTTAAGCTCCATTTTTCCGCATAACCTTCAACATCCCTCAAAACTTTCTTATAAAAATCTATGCCGAAACGATTTATGATATTTTCAGTTTCGTTTTGATTAAAACAATAATGCTTGTTCTTCATTCGAATCTACCTCACTCTTTTATATGAAAGCTATTCTGTTTTGAAGCTCCACCATACTGCGGAGCATGATGCAGCCAGCAGCACCCAGGTAGTGATAAGCTTATACGCGAACATGATAGGGAAATCCTATTTTTCCCTTGATTATACATCAAATCCAGTCAAGATGGTCTTCCGCCGCTTCGATTGTCCAGCAAGAAAACCAACATTCGTGAACAGCGAGTGGCTAGTCTGGCACATCTGGCTTCCGGAATGTGCCGCGGCGCCTGCTAGTTTCTTCTTCGTCACAAGAATAACGAACAAACGCGAGTTCTTCCGAAATTCAATCAGAAGGACTCGCGTTTCCTTGTTTGCTCCGATGCATAAGCATGCCTTAGCTTGAGGATTCGTTAAGCAGATGTTTTCATCCGGTACCACTTGTATGTTTCGGAAATGATATCAAGTAGAGCGAAGAATCCGATAATAATAACGAGCCAATCGCTTATTCTAGACCATATCGATACTACCGTGTCGTAATCCTCTCCTCCGGCAGACAAGATCCCCGCTGTCTGCATCTGATGTATGAAATCGGCATTCCAGATGGCCGGATCGGACAGCATGACGCACACCAACACTGTAACTACAACCGATAACACGATGTGAAACGCGATCATCTTGCCCGTCCTTTTGCGAACGATGATTCGAATGCATTCTTTCAAGATGCCTAATGCGGCAAGTACCCCTACCATTGGCAAATAGTTTCGGAATACGTCTGCATTCAGAAACGGAATGACCGTTCGTTCGCCGTCATGGAACCTCCAGACGCCAACAAGATCGATGGAGTACAGGCAAAGCACTGTAAACAGCACGGTGAAAATAATGCCTGCAATCGGCTCGCTCATTTTGATCTGCATATTCCTGTCGGGGATTGGCGGCAAGTCGGACGGCTTCCACCCTTTGTTCATTTGGCTGACGACGGCATTCTTCTGCTGGCGGTAATCGATCAATGCGAATACGATCGTGACCCAGCCGAAGCCTTGGGCGGCTGCAATAACGAGGGACACGAGAAAATCCGTGAAATGTTCAAGCACATCATGAGGCTCAACGATCGATTCAATGGCGAAGATGCCGGTCATGGCTATGGCGATCGAAATCAGTACGATTTTGAGCGTGGTCAGGTAAGGCTCGAACATTAGCGGACCGATCAAGTAGCGGTCGTATCCGCGATACTTGGCAGCCAGCGCATTCGGATGACCAAGCTCCAAGAGCACGCCCTCCGCAACCTCCCGGGAGGCCTGACCCGCCGGTGCCCGCTCCTCCATCATGTCCTCGATCAAGCCTTGAAGCTCTTGCTTAATATCCGCTCTCTGCTGTTCAGGCAGGCGCTGCGTTACCGCATAAATGTACCGGTCAATTAATTCCATTCCGTTCTCCTCCTTTGGCCTCGTCCATGACGCCTTCCATACTGGCGATCAGTTTGCGCCACTCCAGGCGAAGTCCCGCATAAACTTCCCGTCCGAACGGGCTAAGCAAGTAGTACTTCCGGGGGCGCGCTTCATTCGTGTCCCACTTGCTCTCAAGCAGCTCTTGCTTCTCCAGCCTGCGCAGCAGCGGATATAAGGTGCCCGGATCGACGGACAGTCCCTTCTCCTCCAGTATCGGGACAAGAGAGTATCCATATTGCGGCTCGGATAATTGACTGAGCACGCCGATGACGATCGTTCCGCGTCTCAGTTCACTCAACAAACCGCTAATCGTTTCATTCAAATCAGCCATATGATCAACTCCTGACGTCATTATACTGTATGGCGCACACTATTGTATATAATCAACTAATATAAATTTATAAATATTGGTTAATGTCCTTTGATGACTGTTACATACATCGGCGTGATTGTTCTTAAAACACAAAAAACCGCTGGTTAAGCGGTTTTCCATACTTGTATATTGCTCGCCATCGAACATAAGATCGGCGTACACTCCCCTTCATTGATTTATTATAAAAATACGAACTCATCGAGCCATACCCGATAACGGCCGCCATGAGATGAGTATTCTATAATCAGGTCTCGAAAGTTTCCAAACTGCGGAGTGCCGATTATCCTGCGCTTCCACCCGCTGTTGTTTTCTAGTAACGGGATGCTGACTAAGGTCCATCCATAACGCGCCTCCGAGGCATTGCTGCTCCAATTGAAGAGTGGGGTATCGCATCGGTATACGAATCCGGACACATCGTCCTGCAGAAGCCGAATCATTAATCCGCCTTCGGTAAAACCGTTTATTTCTTCATGCTGATGCTTCATCCAGAATGTCAGCCGTGCTGCCCGCTTCAGATCAACAGCTTCTGGAATCGTGAACCGGATGCGGGCAAGCGTCGAATCGGAGACAATGACCAAAGACGGCCCTTCATGAACGGCCGTACCCGGATCCGTTTTGCAAACTGTATATGTATCGGCAACTTCCTGGAAGATTTGAGCATCGTCCAACTTCATGTTATGCAGCACTTCTGATGGATCCGGGAATACATACAGGTCGAGCCAGGCCAAATCAGACAATTTCCCGTTCGATATGGTCAAGCCAACACGATAAAATCCGGGCGTCTTGTAGATGTGATCAACGGCTGAATCACTGTATATTGTGCCGTCTCCCATATCCCAGCGAAATACAATATCACTGCCTTCCGGATCATAGCTTTCTCCGGCTTCAAATCGCACCGTTATCCCGGCGACAGCCCTTTCCGTCAACTTGGTTGCAACCGCCTTCGGTCCTGAACGATCGGAAGAATCCAAGGTATTTAGAAAGACATTAGAGACATTCATGTCTTCATGCATCTCTCCAAGCTTGTTGCCGGTGAGTACGTTGGCAGATATGTTGATCCAGTTCGCATGTTTCAAATAAATCCCGTAGGTGCCGTTGTCGGTGATTACATTCTGCTCGATGATCCAGTGGAACGCTTCATAACCGGGTTTATAACCGATAGCCAGGCCGGCGCTCTTGTTATGATGGATGTGATTATGCCTCATGACAAAATGGCTGCTGGAACCGTTCACGACGGCAATTCCCGCATTGCCGAACGGTTCCGGAGCGTTTGCGATTCGTAACCCGTTGTATGCTGCTTCGTTACCGATAAGTACCGCATGGCATGATCCTCCAAGCCAAAAGCCGTAGCTTGAATGGTTGCCTTTATTATTTACGAACGTGTTGCCGGGGTCCCATACCTCCCAGGCGTTATTGTGCGCATAGGAAGCATCGTTGTCTTCGAAATAATTCCCCGTACTGACCCATCCATTAAGCGAACGAATAAACACACCGTCCCCGCCATGGGTAAAATCGTTAGACATGAAACGATTATAATTGGAACCGCTTTCGATCAATACGCTCGTCGAATCCCGCGCATGGACTTCTCCGGGCGCGATCCTTATTCCGTGATTCATCGTATTCCCCGTAATTTCATTTCTCGACGAATGCCACAATTTCAAACAGACATTCGTGCAGTGCGAGAATTGATTCAGTTCGATTCGGTTATCCTCGCAGCCTTTCAGATGGAGGCCGTTCCAGACATAATTGCCTTTGTTTGCGCGAACCAAGCTATTCGTAATATTGAATAGATACAGCGCGCCGAATGGATCGCCGTCTCCCCATCCAAAATCCGGATCGGTGTAATTGTAGGACAAGTCGTTATCTTCTATCGTCCACCCCGATCCATTCATGACTTTCATGCCCGTTCGAAAGCGCTTAATATTCAGGTTTTTAACAATAACATCGCGATGACCGTTCGAGAACAAGCCGATACCCGAATAGGTTATGCTTTTTCCCTCCTTACCTCGGCCTATAATGACTGCCCCATTACCATCAATCGTAATTCCGTCAGCAGCTACAATTAACCCTAAGCCGTTGTCGAAATGATAATCGCCGGGTTCGAACACGACATCTTCCATGATGATCATTCCCGGATAAGGCTTTACGTTGTTTCCCATTGCACTCCCAACTCCCTTAGCATAATGATGATTCTATAGCTCACAGTCGCGGCAGATACACCCGCCAATTTCGCACTATCATAAATATTCGCCATTTTCATCCCTCTTTGTTGTCTAGTGAGTTGTGCAATCGAATTCTCACTTAACGTAATCGATTGCACAACGGGTGTCAATGCTTTCCATTTATCTCTTAATATGTTCTCAAGCTCGAATAAATCTATTCAATAGAAAGGATGATAGAATTGGCAAACACAGATGCAAGGTTCCGAATTTTCACCGGCATTAATTTCACAAATCGGCGGATTGCCTTTAGACGTGGAGGTGCCAAGGCCAGCTTGATCAAGCAGCCATAATAAAAACAAAAATCCCGCCCCCAAGACCGCAGTCTTAGGGACGAGATTTGTTTGTTTAACCGCTAGTTCCACTCCTGATTCGGTGCTGTTATTTTACAGCCTTCAGTTGAGCAACGGCCTCAATGTACGAGTCGTTCATTCTCTTATCCAAATCTGCCGCAACGTCTTCCAATTTAACTTTCCGATCGTTAATATCTTTGAATGTCGGGTCATAAACAGAAGATAGTCCAACTTGGTAACCCGGCAGCCATTTGATCAAATCGACAAAGCCGTCAGGAATCATCTTGACCAGCTCTTTCATGCCTGGAGGCATATCTTCTCTGCCCAGATAAGCGCTCCAAACTTCTTCATCATTCACGAGCGGGATGCTGCCAAGAGGCCATTCCGGCTTCATTCTTTCCATCCAGCCTTCCTTAGAGAACGTCAGCCATTTAATAAATTCGAATGCTTCCTGCTTATGCTTGGAGCTCTTGGACAGGCCGACATAGTCCGTGATGAGCGGAACTCGCTGTCCTTTCGCGGATGGAAGCGGTCTCACATCCCATTTGAACTTGGCGTTCTTGGCGTTGCCGGATATACTCCATGTACCGTCATACTGCATACCGACTTTCCCCAGCATCCACGGCCATTGATCCTTCCCGAACCATCCCTGAATCTCTTCAGGCTTGTAGATGTCATAAGAAACTTTATCGGAGTAGAGCAGTTCATCGACGTAATCGGAAGCTTCTTTAAAGGCCGGGCTTGTGAAATTAAATTTCTCGCCGTCCCATGTGTTCCAGTCCAGGCTCGTATCGAATGCGGACGGGAGCGTTTGGCGCAAGCCGCCCAATCCCGACATGCCGAACTGTTTATCGTTGAACTTCGTCAGCTTGATCGCTGCATCGCGCATATCGTCTATCGTCCAGTTAACCGGAGGCACGGGAACGTTTTCCTTCTCGAACAGATCCAGATTCAAGTTAATGGCGAACATGTAGAGCGAATGCGGCAGTGCATACTGCTTGCCGTCATAATTCGCCGTGGCGTCCAGGTTCTTGAACGTTTTCCCGCTTTGGTATTCCGGATCGTTCTCTAGATATGGCGTCAGATCTTCAAGCCAGCCGTTGGCGGCAGCGAACGGCACGCCGAAGGTCCACATGACGTCCGGAAGCTCGCCTGCAGCCGCTACTGCCGACAGCTTTTCGTTCCATGGCCAATCAACCGCAGGATCCTTTTGGATTTTGATGTGAGGATGCGTAGCTTCAAACGCTTTGATATATTGATCCGCTTCCTCTTTGCCCATCCAAGTGGCCCATTTCAGCGTAACCGTCTCTTTTTTTCCATCCTCAGCCGGGTCGCTATTTTGTTTGTCTGGCGTATCGGCCGGAGCGCCCGAATCGTTCGGAGCGGTATTGCCGGTCTCTTTATTGCCGTTTGCTGTGCTGCTATTCCCCTTATTGCTGTCCCCCGAATTACCGCAAGCCGTTAGTACAAGCGTCAAGCACAAAACCATAATCATTGACAAGGAGAACACTTTTCTCATGTCCATCGAACTCCTTCATTATTCGTATTGAACGCTTTGCCCTTTCGAAAAAAACAGGTAATTCTTATGTGAAGCCACATCACCTCCCTTAATGTATGGAGTATACACACCGGCATTCGAAACGTTTCAAAAAAAGGGTATAGCGCTTTCTAAAAAATTATAGCGACAAGTCCGACGTTTCGGACAGCGAGACTACCCTTGCTTTACTGCAATGTATCATTCTGGTCCTGCTTCTCTAGCTTCAATAAGCGGCGAATAATGACGAGGTACACACACACAGCATATACCTAACATCGGGCTGTTCGCGGATCCAAGCAGTCCGGTAACCCGCGATGTTCAATCGACGAAAATCTTGCACGTAGTATGTAACCGCTTACTTATTTGTGATAAATTCATGCTGCCTCACGATCCTGAGCGCCCTCGCGCCCTATATTTACAGTACGTCGCAAGTTTTTCATCGCGCTTTGTTGGTTGGTCTATCTTAACACGATGGTAACGCTCCTCCCTTGCGAGCCAGCCATCACATTCATTCGAACCGTTTCGATTTCTCTTAGAATATACAGCACAAAGATAGCGCTTTCAAGTTATCATTTTGCTCGAATTCGTGGGAAAATAACGGTTTTATCTTCATTTTTCGTCGAAATGCTTCGTTTTACTATCCTCTATTCAATATGTTTAATAAAATCAGCTTGCAGCTTGGAACCTAGACGATTACGCAACTTCTTATGGGTACATTCCTTATATTTCTATAATTACATTAAATACCATTATATTCTTGAGATGTTATGGTTCTTAGGATGGCCATCCCTCTCTTGGTTTGCTGAGCATGCTGCCGTC
Organism: Paenibacillus spongiae; assembly: GCF_024734895.1. Lineage (NCBI taxonomy): Bacteria > Bacillati > Bacillota > Bacilli > Caryophanales > Paenibacillaceae > Paenibacillus > Paenibacillus spongiae. Next base: position 3,612,411 of record NZ_CP091430.1, on the reverse strand, counting down.
ATAGGTAATTCAGCAGCCGTAGCTGCTCCAGCATATGTACGTCATCCTTCAGTTTGATTTATTGAAATATGTCTCTAAACAGGGCGGCGCCATAATGTCCCGAAATCCTTACCACCCTCCTTATCCTGCAGCCGACTTTATCTCTAGTGAATAGTATGTATGATAGACTTCATGTTAAATCCCATATTATAACATATCAGGTTTATTTGTAACTTTATATATATTATTATTCTTGATTATTCATAGCAAGTTATTATAGTCGTGAATGTTCTAAGAAGAGTGGCTATGCTGACGTTATGCGAATAACTATAAATGCCAATAAACCCTCCAGTATCCAATTGGAGGGTTTTCCGTGTAGAGTTTTAACTAGGTCCTGTCGCTCATAGGCGTTCAACAATCCGCTGTGCGGTCTGCTCGCCGTTCAGGATGCAATCCGGAATACCTACTCCATAATAGGAGCAGCCGGCTAGAATCACGTTAGGGTAGCTCTCGGAGAGTTTCTCTTCCAACGATTTCACGGTTTGAGGGTGCTTCAAATGATAATTGGGCATCGTTTCATGCCATTTGGTAACCTCGAATGAAACCGGCTTACCCTTAATACCAAGGCTGTCTTCGATGTCTTGTCGTGCGACCTCAATTAACTCTTCTTCCTTCATTAGCCGGAGCGCTTCATAATCCTTGCAGCTGCTCTTATAAAAAAGCCTCACCAGTAAATGCTTGTTCTCCGAGGTGTGGTCCCACTTACGGCTGGTCCATGTGCAGGCGTTGCACTTCAAATCACTGCCTTCCGCGACGATAAAGCCTGTCCCATCCGCAGGCAGCTCGCTGTCTGGAATGTCAAAACCAAGGTATATGCTAATCAGAGAGCTGTTCTTCAACTGGCTGAACTCTTCATCCAAGCGCTCATCGTGCAGAAGCCGCTGCGCTACAGGATGCAGTGTGCTGAGTACGATGAAATCCGCATGGATCTCCTCCTTATTGGAAAGAGCAACGATATACCGGTCCTGCTGCTTCTCGATTTGTACCGCTTGCAGGCCGGTATAGAGATCGACATCGGTTAAGCGCTCTTCCAGCCGGTCGATTAAGCTGGATACACCCTGCTTGAAGGACAAAAACTTCTTGTCGCCCGTACGCTGGAACCGTTGTTTGTTCTCGGACAAACCTCGGATGATGCTGCCGTACTCATTTTTATAATCAAGCAAATAAGGCAGCGTCGACGCTAGCGTCAAATCCTTCAGCTGACCGGAATACACACCGGACAAGACCGGAGAAATTTGCTTCTCGACCAGCTCGTCCCCCAGATAATACCTCAGGAAATCCCCGATGGAATCCTCCCTTGTGAATGTTTCATTGGGTGTGTAGAAGTCCTTCAAGGCCTCTACCTTCCCTTGCGCCGACACCAGCTCCGTCTTCGCTAACGATTCCAGACTCATCGGAATGCCAAACAACGCGTCCTGCGGAATGGGTTTCAATTGACCGTCTGTATAAATAAAAGAGACACCCGTCGCATTATAAACAACGTCATCCTGTAAATCCAACTCTTCAAGGAATGGAGCTACATTCGTTTTACGCGCGACAATCGAGTCTGCTCCAGTCTCCATCATAAATTCACCGTCATGAACGGTTCTGATTTTGCCGCCTAATGTATCATTAGCCTCCACCAACGCTATTTTTGCATCCTGATGCTTGGCTTTGACCAATTTCTGAAGATGGTAAGCGGCTGATAGGCCTGTAATCCCTCCGCCAATAATCACGATTGTTTTCATAGAGATTCCACCTGACTTTCCATTGCATGATTTCATGGAACGATAGCTTCGTTCATGCTCGTATGTACCCATTATACATGATATCCATAACCCATGCTGTGCGGTGAATTCCATCATAAACATTCGTCAAGGCAAGAAGGATGCTGTGCGGGAACTGCAGCAGACAGTCAGCTCAAATCCTTTCGATAAATTCTGGTGAAATCTCCATTCATCTTGGGTGCTAAATCCTTAAAGATCCACCCCGACTTTTCATAGTAACCGTCATGATTCGTAATCAGATATAAATTCTTATAACCTGCCCTTCTTCCTTCATCAATGGCACGTTTCTGTAATAACCGGCCGATGCCTCTATTCCGCATATCTTCAACGACATACAAGCTTGTCAGCCATGGATAGAGATCTTGTCTGCAGCGTAGATCATTCATCAATATGGAGACGGTACCGACGAGTCGTTGGTCAGCAAGCGTAATAAACAGCATCGGAACTCGAACTCTTTGCGCACTGTGAAGGGTTGTGTATTTCATATAATCTAACGACTGACCTCCCCCCCAATCATGCCAAAACCATTCACTTACTTCGTCCATATATTCTAATCGTTCGGCAAGATTGTGAGCCTAATAAAGTGCAGTGTCGAATAGTCTTTATTGGTAGAGCTAATTCAAGGCATGACCGGATTGGAGTTGTCGATTATAATGGAATTAACTGGGTTTGAAGTTCATTGGTATTTGAACCCGATTTGAATGAAGGGAGCGTTCATTATGGTAAGCAGTACAGGGCGTCGCATCGCAGCTATCCGGACCTATGTGGTCGAGAATGGGGGCGGCGATTATCACAGCAGAGGCGTAGACCATTGGATCGTGCAGCAGATTTCAACCCCGATGAGCATTTATCCGGCTTATAAAGAAACGCGGACCAGCTTCGGCATCAATGCGCTGAAGACGATTGTGGTCGAGGTGGAAGCCGACGACGGCACGATCGGTTTCGGCATTTCAACTGGCGGTTATCCGGCCGCATGGCTTATTATGAACCATCTTGACCGTTTCGTTGTCGGACAGCCCGTCGGCAATACAGAGCAGATGTGGGATCAAATGTATCGCGCCTCCTTATACTATGGCCGCAAGGGTCTGGTCATGAATGCGATATCCGCTGTCGATTTGGCCGTGTGGGATCTGCTTGGCCGGCTACGGCAGGAACCGGTCTATGCGATGATCGGAGGCAAAGTGCGCGAGGAAATTGAATTTTACGCGACGGGTCCCCGTCCGGATCTTGCCAAGGAAATGGGCTTTATCGGCGGGAAGATGCCGCTGAAATACGGCCAGTCCGACCGCGAGGAAGGCATGCGCAAGAACGTGGAGCAGCTTGCCGATATGCGCGGACGCGTTGGCGATGATTTCTGGATGATGCTGGACTGCTGGATGTCGCTTGACCTCCCCTATGCGCAGACGCTTATGCAGAACTGCGAGGAGCTTGGTCTCAAATGGATCGAAGAGTGCTTCAACCCGGATGACTACTGGAGCTACCGCGATCTGAAGAAACGGGCCGGGAACCGGATTATGGTGAGCGGCGGAGAGCATGAAGCGACCCGGTACGGATTCCGGATGCTGCTTGAATTCTGCGACATCGACCTTATTCAGCCTGACGTAGGCTGGTGCGGCGGGCTTACCGAGCTGCTTAAGATTGGCCATCTGGCCGAAACCTTCGGAAAGCTTGTCGTCCCTCACGGCAGCGGAGTATACAGCAATCATTACGTCATAACCAAGCCGAACAGTCCGTTCTCCGAGTACATTATGATGAGCCCTGACGGAGCCAGCGTCGTACCGCAGTTCTATCCGCTGATCAAGGATGAACCGATCCCGGTCAACGGCAAAATGAAAGTAAGCGACGCGCCCGGCTTCGGCGTCGAGTTGAACCGCGAAGGACTGATCGAAGTAAAGAAAGGACAATCTTTATCTCAATAACGGGCAGCATTGCTCAAGTCGGATCGCGAGTATACAATGTACAGACCACTCGTGTCGGTACATACGGATATCATAATGGTATAAGATTCAGGAAGCTCAGCTGACAGGAAGCTGAGCTTCTCTTATTTTGCCGCGGCAGATGTAAATGGTTAACCTTCCAGGAACGATTCTTCCGATCGGATAGCTGTTTATTTGTTGGGTTTGTAAATGCGCTTGGATTGGCTCCAGGTCGTTCGGATCAATGACAAGAATTATGCCGACTCCCATGTTAAAGGTCTTAACGGTAACACTCGATTAAGATTCCCATCGATCCCTCCTCCCGTGATATGTGCCATACCATGAAGTCCATTGGAATTGAACAGTCCTTTAACGGCATGGTAATAGCAATAATGCGGCTTCATAATGGCATCCAGAAAATCTTCGCCGTCTACCTTAGTTTCTAACAAGCCAGGATTTTTATCGCGAATCGCTCAGGATAAAGGTATCACTCCGAAGAACGCCAGGCTGTATGGAGGTTTCAAGGCCTCCCATTAATTATCCATCATGTAGTTTCACCAGAACCGACTTATCTTGTAAATACAATCGGTCGAATGAGGAATTGAGGGGTGAAGAAAAATGACTGCAAAATTCACTCCTATTCCGTTCCTGCTTTTAATGCTTCGCTCATAGAAACGGCGTTGACTTTTTTCCTGCACAGCAGCTTCGATCCATAGGAGAGCATTACAACAACAAACCCAACTCCAATGTAACGCGGCCATTGTTGCAACGCTTATTTAGATTTGCCGGCATGTATTGGGGTGCGACCAAACAACTCACTCCGTGCCCGCTTTCAGCGCCTCGCTCATGGATATCTTCGCGAGCTTCCTTCCGCACAGCCGCTTGGTTATCTCGTATACCGCAAAGATCAACACGAAGCTTATCAGGATATATAGCGGGTTCACAATCATGGGTATCATCATATTGATCATTTCCGCGACATAACCGTACAGGTTGTTCCCGAAGACCAGCATTAACGGCAGTCCCAGCCAGAAGCCAATAAACACCGCCGGCGTAGAGCTGTTCAGAATCAGCATAGCCAGCTCTTTCCCGCGGTAGCCCAATACCTTGAGCAGAGAGATGGTGTTCCGGCTCTCGTCAATCATCAGCGACGTCACAAGGAAGATAATAATGACCGCAATAAGCACGGCCAAGGCCGTTACAGACCCAACTATCAGCGTCGTTGGCATGGATAGGTCTTCATACGCCTCGGGATACCGCGCATCCATCACGCCGGCAAGCAGACTTTCGTCAAAATCCATCTCATGGCTGCTGATCACGGTACGGTAGCTTCCGAGAGGTTGACCGGTCATGCGGTTGAACTCGTCAAGGGGCATATAAACAAATTGCTCGCCGTAGGCTTCGACGATCCCGTCGATTGTCAGACTGTATGATTTTCCATCCAGCTTGTTTACAAAACTGATCGTGTCCCCTTCCTTGAGCTTCAGCCGGCTGGCCAGCGGAGACGTGATATTTACTTGATCCCTCGACAGCGCGTTGCCCTGCATATCGTTCATCTTGAGGCCGACGGAATCCGGCTTCATACCAACCAGGTAATACTCAACCGATTCCCTGCCCTCGGGATAGCCGCGTAACGTGTTGTACGGCTCCGCTCCTTCGGGAATACCTCCATCCTCTATATTCCGTACTTCCTTGAAGTTATACTCCAAGGGATACTGGTATCTCTCCAACGCCCCTTTGTCCATCACCACATCCATCGAGTAGTTGAAGGTAAAACCAAACATCAGTATCATCGACGCGGCGCACACGCCCAGCACTAAGAACAACAGACGCGGTATGCTTCGTACCTGCTCGCGTATCCGGAATTTGGTATTGAATGTAAACCGATCCAGCCGGAGTGCGCGTTCTATAACATTCACCTTTGCTTTTTGCTCGTCTCCTTTCATCAGCTCGACAGCGGTTTTTTTTAGTACCTTGCGTATCGTAAGAAAACTTGACAGACCGATGAAAGCCACCGGCATCAGCACGGCAAGCGCTAGGTTTAATAGAGAGAAGGTAATGCCTTTATCAGGCAGGATGTAATAAATCAGCATAGAATCAACAACGGGCCTTACACACGGCAGCGCAAGCAGTGTGCCGGCAAAACCTCCTGCTGCGGACAGCAACACAGGGATCGCCATATAGTGCCGGGTCAGTTCACGGCGGCGGTAGCCCTGCGCGTACAGCGTTCCGATGACTACGCCGTCGGACTTAACTATGCGCATGATCATCACGCCTACAATAAGACAGCAAAGAAGGAAAAAAGCGGTTGATACGGGAAAGCTCATAGACTTCATGCTGGAAATGTTTGACCAAGGCATACTGATGCGCTTGTTATTCTTAGCGTCCAGCCATTCGGAAAGGGAGTACCCTTTTTCGGTTAAAAGCTCATGCAGCTTCGCTGTCTGTGCATTTATATTTTCCCTGTCCTCAAAGGATGCCGCATAAACCGTGATCGCCTCCGGGAACGCCTCGATATCCGCGCCGGAAACCATCCCGATGCCAAAACCGCTGGTTGGCAGCACATCGTAAAGGTTTTTGAGGATATAAACGTAATTGGGTACGGCCATTGTACCTACGATATTGAAGGTTTTGCCGTTTAGCTCTATTTGACCGCCTATATTCAAGCCTTGCGTCTGGCAAAAATACGGATCGAGCAAAATATCCCCCAGGTTTTCAAGACCCCGCCCTGATAATACTGCCGGGATATTGATTTTGGAAGAAAGGCTGAGCAGCCGCAGCTCCCCGCCAGACAGGTTCTGTCCGTCGGGCAGTTTGACGTCGTACTGCCGGTAAACCTCTATCAGCGCGCTGGATTCGCCCTCCAGCGCCGCAATATCCTCAATGGGCATGTCTGTCGAAAATGTCAGGTCTTCCTGCCTGTATTCTTCGGCAAACCCGACGACCATTTTTTCGAGGTTATTTGCTACGCCTGTAGCCGCGATGAAATAAAAGCTGCCTAAAAGAATCAGAATAAAGATACCGAAATACTGCCCTTTGTTTTCCTTTATGATACGCCATACGCGTTTTCGCAGTGCCATTACCATTCAATCCTTTCCGCCGGGATAATTTCGGAATTGTACGTAACTTCCGCCACCTCGCCGCTTCTCAGCCTGTATATGGCGTGCGACATACCGGCGATGGCGCTGTTGTGGGTAATCATCAGTATGGTCGTGCCAAACTGCGCGTTTACTTTTTGGAGCAACGACAACACGCCCCGCGAGGTCTCGAGGTCCAGCGCTCCGGTGGGCTCATCGCAGAGCAGGAGCTTTGGATTTTTGACGATGGCTCGTGCGATTGACACGCGCTGCTGCTCGCCGCCGGAGAGTTCCCGGGGGAAACGGTTCTTTTTGTCGGAAAGTCCGACAGCATAAAGCACCTCGTCTGTTTTAAGTGGGGTTTTACTGATGTTCGATACAACCTCGATGTTTTCGGCTACCGTGAGGTTCGGCACAAGGTTGTAGAACTGGAAGACGAAGCCCACGCTCTCCCGCCTGTATTCAACCAGTTGGCTGTCGTTTAAATCTGTAATACGCTCGCCGTCCACTTCGACAGTGCCGCCGTCGGCCTTGTCAACCCCGCCTATAATGTTCATCAGCGAAGATTTACCCGAACCGGAGGGCCCGAATATTACTCCGATTTGCCCTTTTTCCAGTTCCAGCCCCACGCCTTTGAGCACATGGGTAATAATCCCTGTGTTATAGCTTTTCGTAAGGTTTGATACTGATAAAAACATATAAACACCCCACCATTCTATTTATTATTAGTTCCAACATTTGATTAAGTTCATTTTTTATGGTCTGCTCCATGTCCGCAGTCATTTCTGCCGTAAAGTCAATATATAAATTCATCCAGCGCACCATACATAAAAGAAAGAGCCGATAACTGTGAACAATCTCACATGTTATCGGCTCTGCGTCTTAGCGTCTGGCTCTTTGATAACTGACATATTCAGTTGTTTTACATTGATTATCGTTTCCTGTTTACACTTGGGACAAAATAGCGGGAAGTTTTCAAGCACCGTATCATCACGTATCTTGACCCGTGTTTTGTTGCAACAGACCGGGCATAATATCCACTCGTAATTACACACTCTACCATCCCTTTACTTGATATTTTTGTTGACCACTATCATTTTAATGCCTGCAAACATTAAGCTGCTTTCCGTTTGTATGCGCGCATCGCAAATAGATATGCGACGATCAGTATGCCTAAGCACCACGCGAGCGCAACCCAAATATCATTTCCGACAGGTTGCCCCGACAGCAGAGCACGAATGGCTTCCACGATCGAGGTCACCGGCTGGTTTTCGGCAAAGACGCGAACGAACGTCGGCATCGACTCGGTCGGAACAAATGCCGAACTGATAAATGGCAGGAAGATAAGCGGATAGGAAAACGCGCTTGCACCTTCTACCGATTTTGCGGTCAGTCCGGGAATCACAGCGACCCAAGTTAAGGCCAGCGTAAACAGCACGAGTATACCGGCTACGGCAAGCCAAGACAGTACCTCCGCCGACGAGCGAAAACCCATAATGAGCGCTACGAGAATGATGACGACAACAGAAATGACGTTGGATACCACCGAGGTCAGCACGTGCCCCCACAGCACGGCGGAACGCGCAATCGGCATGGTGTGGAACCGCTCAATGATGCCCCGTTGCTTATCCAAAAACAAACGGTAAGCCGTGTAAGAAATTCCACTTGCAATTGCCATCAGGAGTATGCCAGGCAACAGGTAATTCACATAGTTATCCGTTCCGGCCTGAATGGCACCCCCGAACACATAAACGAACAGCAGCATCATCGCAATCGGAGTGATGCAGACCGTGATGATGGTGTCCATACTGCGGAAAATATGGCGCATGGAACGTCCAACCATAACGCCCATATCGCTGAAAAAGTGATTCTTTGCCGTCTCCATTTACTTTTCCTCCTTTTTACCAATGATTGTGAGGAATATCTCCTCCAATGAAGGTTGTTTTTCCACATACTCCACCTTTGCGGGCGGGAACAGCTTTTTCAGTTCCTCAAGCGTGCCATTGGCAATAATCCTACCCTCATGCAAAATGACAATTCTATCGGCAAGTTGTTCAGCCTCATCCAAATATTGAGTGGTCAGGAATACAGTCGTTCCACCTTCGGCAAGCTCCTTGACAATCTTCCAAGTCTCAATGCGTGCCTCGGGGTCAAGGCCGGTGGTCGGCTCATCGAGGAAAATAAGCTGCGGTTTTCCGATTAGGCTCATGGCGATATCGAGTCTGCGGCGCATACCGCCCGAATAGGTGGACGCCTTGCGGTCGGCGGCGTCGGTTAAGCCGAAGCGTTTCAGCAAATCGTCCGCCACTTGACGCGGATGATTAAGATGCCGCAGCTTCGCAATCATGATCAGATTTTCCCGCCCGGTCAAAATCTCGTCCACTGCGGCGAATTGCCCGGTCAGACTGATCGACTGCCGCACATATTCGGGCTTTGCCGCAACGTCGAAGCCGTTTACGGTGGCAGTTCCGCTATCCTGTTTGAGCAGCGTGGTGAGGATATTGACAATCGTTGTCTTGCCCGCACCGTTGGAGCCGAGCAGAGCGAAAATACTGCCTTTTTCCACCTCAAAATCCACGCCCTTTAGGACTTCCGTGGTCTTGAAGGATTTTTTTAAATCCTTTACTTGAATTGAGATGTCTTTCATTTAGAATCGTTCCCCCTTCCGAATTTGTTCATCATGTCGCGGTTTAATTTTTTGCGAAAGTTATCCGTCCATTTTTTCGTATCGCGCAAAAGCTCGTCGCAGAACCCGACAACATCTTCGCCCGTCACGTCAAGAACGTGCTTGCCTTCCGCTGCACTGGCTTCAAACAACTCTATCAATTCGCGCTGAGTTTTCAACATGTCAGAGCCGTCTCCTCCCGCGAAACTCCACATGTATCCATGGATTTTTTCAAATACGAACCGATAGTCTTCAGGCAGCGCATCTACCCTTGCCATTTGCTCCCTATACTCTTTTTTGTCCCCGATCATTTTTTTGATAAGCTCCAGCATCATTATTGTCCCTCCTTATTAAATTTTTCCATAATCTCTTTGTTTAGCTTTTCTCGCAGCTTTTCAGTATTTTCAGTATTGATAACCGATGCGCGCATAAACTCATCACTAAACTTGCCGACATCAATGCCTATGACATCAAGAACCTGTCTGCCCTCTGCCGCGCTTGCTTCAAATAAATCCACTAAGTCCGTAAACATCGTCAAGTCTGTAAATAACGTCATGTCACCGCCAGGGGGGCCAACGGTAAACATATAATGTTGAATTTTGCGAAATGCAAACCGATAATCTTTCGGCAGGGCGTCAACCCTCTTCATCATTTGTTTATAGGCTCGTTTCTCTTCCATGTCGCCTATTATCAACTTTATAATAGAATCAAGCATTGTTACTGCTCCTCCCTTAATTGGTTGATTTTCGATGCAACAAATTCCCATTTTTCCCAAAACATCCGCAGTTCCTCACGCCCCGCTTCGTTGAGCGCGAAAAACTTTCGCGGCGGTCCCATGTCGGAGGGCTTTTTGGTGATTTCTACCAGCTTGCTTTTTTCAAGCCGGATCAGGATAGTGTACACCGTTCCCTCTACAACATCTTGGAAGCCGAGGGCGTTCAGCCGCCGCGTGATTTCGTAGCCGTAGGTTTCTTTGCGGCTTATAATTTCAAGGACGCAGCCCTCAAGCACACCTTTGAGCATTTCCGTTAGGTTTTCCAGCATAATCACCCCTTGCTATTCTGTATCACTGGTATGAAGTATTACTTACTACAGCTATATAGTAACACGTAGTAGGTGGTGTGTCAATACGGTCCGGGTAATGCGGGGCGGCTGCCTAGCGCTGGATACGTTTTATTATGCAGATGAAGTAAGACCAGTGGATCAAGTCCCGATCCTTCCAAAAACTTCGACAGTTAAACCCGCTGAAATACAAATGGCTGAAATGCTAATTGAGCAGCTATCCGGGCCATTCCAACTCGAGAAGTATCCGGACGATTACCGCGTACAATTACCGGAACTGATTCATAAAAAAGTTGCCCGAGAAGAAGTCACTTATGTTGCGGAACAGCCGGCAAAGAGAGTGCTCATCTTAGTCTGGCCGAGGCATTGCAGGCCAGCATGATGAACATCGTTTCATCTTGTTGCCATGGGCCAATTCTTGAAGGAATCGAGAAGAGTTTCCATTGGGTGGTACTTTTTGGGGAGAATCATATAAACCTGAATCTGTGATCATTGTCCAATTTGTACGATCCTAAGAACTCATTCTTACATCACGGATTCAGGATATTCTTTATCCCCTTCAAGTTCCAATAACATAAAAAAAAGCCGCGCAGCGCGCGACTCCATTTGGATGCAATTCTTGACCTCGCTGGAGAATCATTCTACCATCCCTTGCAAAGCCGTTTTATTCCGATAATAGCGAGCCACCTCAACGATCATGGCACCCATTCGTTCGTTTTCCGGCACCAATACACGTCTAACTCCTGCTTCCTTCAAAGCTTCTGCCGTTACCCGGCCGACTGCAACCGCGAGTACCCGATTATGGAAGTTTTCATTGATCTCCAGATATTTACCGTGACTTGAGACATATTGGTAAAAATACCGAACCTGTACCGCAGTTGTAAAACAGACGGCATCGACGGAACCTTCGAGGATTTCCCGGCATAACCGTTCCGAAATGTCACGGTCCGGAGCCACTTGCTTATACGGCAGGATCGTTCGAACGACAGCTCCCTTCCCTTCCAAATAAGTGACTAAAGAAGGCATTGGCTCGCCATGCAGCTGAATCGTGACGCCTAGACCTGAAAAATCGTACGCTTGCAGTACCCGAATGAGCCCTTCCGTCGTACCATCGTCATCGATGGCGATCGGCTGAATTCCCAGCTTCTTTAACATGGCTACGGTCTTATATCCTCTTGCGCCAACGTTAGTCTGCCTCACAATTTCCAGCAGACGCTCGTAAACACCAATCCGCTCTGCTTGTTGAAGCAGGGCTTCGAGACCGGTTCCGGTTGTGAAAATAGCCCAGTCTGTCCCGCTTTCGATCAATTGGGTTAGATCATGCTCAACTTCGTGCTCTTGCAGCACCAACATTCCTTGCTGCGGACGAACGATAGGTATACCGCCTTGCCGCTCTATTATTTTGCTCAGCTCTTGTATTTTGCGAGATCCGGTAATCGCAATACGTTTTCCTTCCAATCCTTTCGCCATACAATCACTCCTTACGATGGATCCTCATAATGGCAAGAAACCGTTGAAGGGACGTCCTCTTCTGCATGACACTATTACTCCAGTATCTTAATGGCAATATTTCAACACGCCGGCGCGACGCCAATAAGTCCCGAAATCCTCGCTGCCCTCCCGTTTTTGAACGAAGGATTCCAATACGGGACGCACCGAATGTGCTAGTTGTTCAAACGGCACCGTTTCTTGGAACCGCTCATTCAAAGCGATGCCTAGCGAGCTTCCGCCCAAAAAGATGTCATACTTTCCGGGTGCCCGGCCAATAAAAGCAATATTGGCATTGTACGGACGCGCGCAACCGTTCGAACATCCGGTCATCCGTATCGTGATATCTTCATCGGTAAGTCCTAACTCGTCAAACAGCTGCTCAAACTGCGGCATCAGATCCGGCAATGCCCTCTCCGACTCCGCAACGGCAAGACCGCATGTCGGCAGCGATACACAGGCCATCGTGTTCTGCCGGACATGCGACAATTCATCCGGAAGCGGCACACCCGACTCCCGCAGCCGTGCTTCAATGGCTGGACGAAGCTCATTTGCGATCCCGCTGAGAATGACATTCTGTTGTGATGTGAAGCGGATCATCGGGCGGAATTCATGCACGATATCGCGGAGTGCCGATTTCAGCCGCATCGTCTCCGTATCCTTTATGCGTCCATATGGAATGAATAAACCCAGATAGCTGATCCCTTCTCTTTCCACATGCCAGCCGAGATGGTCGTTTCCGCTAAGCCACTCCAGCTGCCGAGGGGGCACCAGCTTGCGGCCCAATCTCGTCTCAACTTCTTCCCGGAACCATTCCATTCCGCGCCGGTCAATCAGATATTTCATGCGGCCAAATCTTCGGTTGGAGCGGTCGCCGAAATCCCGTTCGATGGTAACAATGGCCACGCATGTATCCAGAATCATTTCGACTGCTTCATCCCTGGCGACATAACACAGCGGGCTGGAAAGTCTTGGATATGTATCCTGGTCGATAGCCGTCCGTCCCATACCTCCGCCAACCAGTACGGTGTAGCCTACAATATGACCGCCCTCAATATGTGCTACGAGCCCGAGATCGTTGTCGTACACATCGAGACAGTTATCCCCTTCCGGTACGATGGCGACTTTAAACTTGCGCGGAAGATAGACCTCCCCGTAAAGAGGCTCCTCTGTTTCGCCTTCACCCAGCTCAACGGGCTTGCCATCTACCCAGATTTCATGATAGGCATTCGTCTTCGCGCTCAATCGATCTGCCAGTGCAAGCAAATCATGGCGCATCTCGTCACGGAATGGCTCATCTCCTGGTGCCGCGCAGCAGATCGTATTGCGGCCGGAATCTCCGCAAGCCCCGAGCGTCGTAACCAACGCTTCATTCAGGGTCTTGATCGTCGTCTTCAGATTTCTTTTGAGAATCCCGTGAAGCTGTAACGTCTGACGGGTCGTAATGCGCATGTTTTTATATTCCGTGTACTCGTCTGCCAGGCGGTCGAACACCAAGTATTGATCCGGGAACAGCACGCCTCCCGGAATGCGGGCGCGGATCATCATGCTGTAATGCCGCTCTTTGCCTTCATGCTTCAATTGTGCCCGCAGATCGCGGTCATCCTGCTGATAGACGCCATGAAACTTGAGCACCTGGACATTATCATCAGAAAATTTGGTCTGATCGTCCTGTAGGGCCTCTGTAATGGTGCCCCGAAGGCGACGGCTTTGCCGCTTGATGATTTCGACTTTCGAAACCTTTTCCTCGTCTGCTGCTGACAAAGAACTCACTCCTCTTCTTAATTCCGACTTAACCAATATGATATAGGATTCGAGTTCCAGATAAACCATCCAAATATGGTAATTTTATAACCATCCAATTGAATGATCCATTCACTCCGCCATCATTCTTGTAGTGGCTATTCCAGGCCATCTGCAGCCATTTTTTGAGTTGGTGGTCTCCGAATAGGATTAAAGTGAGCCTTTCCCAAATAAGACGCTCTGCACCAAAAAGACCATCCTATGTGGATGGTCTTCAAATCTTGCCGTTATAGAGAATGCGGGATTTTTTGTAGGGTAGAACATTACTTTCCTGCAGGAGATACGTCAAACGCCAGCAATTGAGTGACTTGTGAGGCGTTGAAATTGTTATCGGAAACGAGAACCAGGCTATCGTGTCCGTTCTTGAGTTTATGCCCCCAAGCGATGCCTTCAATATTATCCAGTTTGGCTAAGCCCAATGAGTTGAGATTAAGAACCAAACGCTTCGATACGGGGGTAAATTGCCCTGCTGTCAGAGAATCGAGATCTTTGACATTCGTCGCTTGGTCGATATCCGCTTCATAGATCCGAATGTAGTTGGAATAGCTTCCGTCTGTCGCTTGTACGCCTGAACGTTCAAGGATCAGGAACTGATGATCGTTAACGGCCAGCATCTCCGACACGCCATTGTCAGCATTCTTGCCTGGTCCCGGCTCTGCGGGGATTGCATCGACAGGATAGGCATATTCGGCAAGGATGTTACCGTTTCGGTTGTACTTCGTGATGCGTGAATAGGAACCGGATAGTACCGTTGATACATCTCCATCTTGATAGAGCGACGATTCCATCGAAGTAAAATAGTATTTTCCATCAGGAGAAAAACTGCTTCCCTCTAGGGCAAGATTATTGCGGAAACCTTGTTGTATTTCACCCGTATTGCTTGGAACGAATTTGAAAGCTTCAGGAATCCGGAAAGCAGACAGGTACTTCCCTTGCAAGGAAGCTTGACGGATGAAAGGGTTGAAAGCAAGATTCCGATCGCCTTCACTCGTATACCAGACCGATTTGCTCATGGGGTCGAAGCGTATGGATTCAAAATCCGGTACGATCCCTTTGTTATTCGCGGCATAATCTGTCTTGTTCGGATAATTAGTGCCGTCTGGCTGTTTGAATTCGGTGACACCCGTGATCTTGACGGATGAAAAACCATCCGTATCATATTTCAGCTTCGCGGTATAGTATCTGGCGGGGCTTTTGTCTGAACGATCATCACTAATCATGATCCACTTATGGGTCTTGCTGTCGTAATCAATACCGGAAAGTCCGCCAACAAGCGTCTCATTATAAACTGTATCGTTCGAAAATCTTTGCTCGCCAATAAATGTGAGCTGACCGACAGTCCGTTCCTCTTGATGCTTGCCATGCTTCTCTTGTTTGGCGTGAGCAATGTCAAAATTAGCCGTGACCGCCAAACCGGCAATAACACCTATAGAAATAAGCTTAACGAATTTCATCTCTTCACCTTCTCCCAATTAGTAAAGATCCCCATCTACCAGAAGCACCCTTATTATAAAAAAAGCGATTGGTTTAAACAATATGACGGAGGCTGCTTTACAGAAGTTTAACAAGCATCCCCGATCGCCATCCGCATGACCCTCCAAGACAAGCCGTCGCCTCGACGACAAGGGCAATGTTCGGATAAATACAAAAAGCCTATCTTTTCAGCTAGGTTTTCGAACCTGTTATTACACAATTGAGAACCGTCACTGTTTCGGCAAAAAGAAACAGCGGCAGCCAAGACTCATAACTAAGTCTAGACTGCCGCCTCTATTTATTGTCCTTACTAGAGTGGATGATTAGGAGCCTCAAGATCATTTTTCGATGAGTTGTCCATTCTCAAGATATAGCACCCGATCACAAAGCGGCAGCACCCGGTCATCATGGGTGACCATAACCGCGCTCTTACCCTGATCCTTCACTTGCTTCGCGATCATGCTTACAACATCGTGTCCTCTTGAAGCATCCAGGCTTGCTGTCGGCTCGTCTGCGAACAGGACAGCCGGGTCATTCATGAAGGCCCTTGCTATTGCGACCCGCTGGCGTTCTCCCCCTGACAGCTTGTCTGGATATGCGGTTCTTCGATGAGATAACCCCATCTTATCGAGTAAAGCTTTAGCCCGTTTAGCGGCCTTGGGCTTGTCCATTCCGGCAAGCTTGGCGACCAGTATCAGCTGCTCTTCCACCTTCAAGTATGGAATTAAGTTGGCGCTTTGGAATATAAAACCGATTTTTTGAAGCCGCAGGTCAGATAGCTCTTGCTTTTCTTTGCCGATAATGGATTCTCCATCGAGTTGAATTTGGCCGCTTGTCGGTTCAAGAAGCGCTCCTGCGATGGACAAGAATGTACTCTTGCCTGAACCTGAAGGGCCCATTACCGCAACCAGTTCACTTTCGGCAACCTCCAGGTTTAGCTTATCCAAAACGGTTCTTTCGAAACCGCCATCCTCAAAGGTATGTGTAATCTCCTGTAATACAAGTCTGTTCGTCATACGGCAGTCCTCCCAATCGCATCTAAGGCGTCAATTTTGGCAACTTTCCACACGGAGAATAGCGAACCGGCCAGAGACATGAGAATAAAGGAAAGGCAAGTCATTGCCAAGGTGGAGAAGCTTAATTGAAATGGCATTGAGCTTGGCAAGATGGCTTCAAAAAGTTTGACGAGCAAAACACTTATGGCCAAGCTTCCGACCGATAAGACTAAAACCTGCAGCGTCACACTTCTTGCTAAATAAACAGTGCGCGTTCCAATCGCCTTCAATATCCCGAATTGACTGGTTTTCTGAATCGTAATGACATAAAAGAATACAGCTAGTACAAAGGCAGAAATAACAAAAAGGAATACAATCATCATCATGAGCGATCCTTGCTCTTCTTTGTAACCCGGAATCGCAGATACTGCCTCCGACTTCGTGATTACTTCCGAATTGGGCAGCGCAGCCGTAATCTCATTAACTTTATCTTCAGAGGCTTTAATGGCAACCGCGTTGTATTCTTGATTTACGGCTGACAGTTCTGAACCTTGTCGGGCAGGTGACTGCGCCTGGAGATCGAGCCAATCCTTCTTATTCAGAAATACAGCCGGCGTGTGGCTGTATGATTCGTCTTTCACAAAGCCGCTTACGGTCCATCTCGATCCCGAAGCTTGATCTTCGATCACTGTTCCAATACCTACTCCTGAATCAGCCAGTTTTTGATCAACGAGAACTTGTCCTTGTTCCGGATTGGATGAACCTTTGATTACCGTTGGCGCGAGCCAGCCTTCCGGATTCACGGCAAGCAATGTTATATCAATCTTCTGAGTCTCTCCAGACGGAATGACTGTCGTCATTCTGAGCCCAATGGGCTCTGCATTCTTTTCTCCGACTATTCTACCTGTTTGTTCAATCGTAGTTTGATCCACCTGCGAACGGGTGAAGCGGTGATCGGAATCCTGTTCCAAGACGAAATGAGTGGCACTCATATTCTTAACAGAAGCTGCATTGTCATATGCAAGCCCCTGTGCAAGACCTGTGACGAATAGAACAAGAAACGCAACAAGCAGCATTATTGTAGCGATTAACGTATACCGGGCCTTAGCAAACCTCATTTCTCGAATAGCTAGATACATGATGCTTACCTCCTTCGTAATGACTAGAGGATAGCAAGCGAACATGAACGGAGAATGAATAACCGGTTACAGAGTCGTTAACAATTCCTTATTTGAGCTATCATCCAAGCAAAATACTATTTTCAACATACTATGAGGACATAAAAGAGAGGAGTTGATGTTTTTGGTTCGTATTCTTGATAAGGCTGCCGTTGAGCCACGACGCAGATTCAGTTTAGCAAATACAATTATTATCCGACAATCGCCAAACCGCACTCGTCTAGCGTCAATTCGGTTAAGAATACCCGTCTTGAACGCTCAGCCTAATCGGGTAGAATTAGTGGCAACGGTTGGTGTCCGCGGGGTTACCGGTATCGCTCAAATCCTCTTTAGAATCTTCCGTGATGGAGTAGAGATTTTCAATACCGTTCAAGGCATAGAATCTGCCGCTTCTGAACAAAACTATGCTGTTACCTTTCAGGCGATCGATAGGAATGTAAGATCTGGCAGTCATGTTTATACGGTAACCGCAGAAAACCAAACGAGAAATACCAGAGCCGATGTTGTCGGTCCGATTTCTTTCAGTGGGCTAGCTGTAAGAACGACAAGCTAATTTTGATTTGAAAGACCTGAATAAGGTGCTCTTTCATTACCGTTTCCTCGCCTCATCAGCATGGCTATGGAGCATCAGTCGAACAAAGGCAGGAGACACCTTTGAAAGTGCTCCTGCCTGTTTTTGTTATCCCTATCCAAGCGTTTTACTTGAAATGACCGCGTGGCTTCTTTCCGCTCCAACGCTCATCAATTGGTTCCAGAGACGATTGGTAACGCGTGTCAACGCTGAGCCTGTATTGGTCGGTCGTGTTTTCCAGCGAGCAATGCATGAGAAACATGCCGAATATAAGGACATCTCCCGCTTGAAACTCCGATGTCGCCCACTTTCCGCCGTATTTTTCCGTGATCGCGAGCGGATCATCCGTATACGCACCGATGCTGTCACGGTCGGAATCTTGCGTTCCGTATGATTGTTTCAAATTCTCGAATTTATGGGAATCGAGGCAGATCGTTAGCCCTCCCATTGCGTAATTGATATCGCCCAGCGGAGACCATACAGTATACAGGTTATGGGTGCCTCGTCCCATATACACGATATCATAATGTGCGCCTGTATAATCGCCTTTACCGATGGCCCGAAGCCATTTGTAATGGTAGGTAAGAGACCGTTCCCCGTATAACTCGTCAAAGAATCGCATGATATGATTCCCGTTCAGTACGGTTAGAAGTTCCGGCAAATCCTCGTTCGTGCCACCCATGAAAATCGTTCTGCCGCCGTCCGCCATATAGCCGTCTTCGAGCAGCGTATCCCTATCGAGCTTCCCCATCCGGTTCATCTTTTCCAAAATGCTCGTCCGTGCTTTCAGTACCTGCTCGCGATCGTGGAACCCGCGAATGAACAAGTAACCGTCTTCAGCCAACCTCTCGCGCACGGCGTTCATATCATGCAAAATATCGTTAGAACTTCTAAGTTCCGTCAAATGGGGCCCGCCAAGCTCCAAATCGCGGCTGCCAACTTTAACCAGCATCAAACTTACCCTCTTTCGCTTGTTTGTAAAATCATTGTATAAGCAATGAGGTTTTATTGACATGTACACCTCGAACGTATTCATGTATAATCGTACATATTTCTCTTGAAAATAACGATATATAACGATATTTCATGTATATTATCCAATGGAGGTGTACAATCTCTCATGGCCTATATGAATATCCCCTACAAGCTTGAGGAACGTCAGACGCAGCCGGTATGTCATTTTGTTTCCATCTGGAAGGTTCATTCGGACGATTCTTACAGCGCAATCCAAAAATCCGGCTTCTCGACACCAGGGATGTTTATTACTTTCGAGGGTAAGGGCGAAATCGCATGGACAGGGGAACCGTTCGAGCTTAATCCCAGTACTTATTATATTATTCCTGCCAATACCCCTTGTACGTACCGGTGCGTGGGCGGGAATTGGAAGTTTTACTTTATTGAGTTCGATAACTTGGATATGGTGCACCAGCTGGATTTAACGGTGAGCGAACCCCTCTTCTTCTCCAGAAAGTCGGAAGCCGTCCGCGTCTGCGAACAGTTGATCGACCATTTGATCATACAGAATAAAGGTTATGCCTATTCAGCCCATCTACATGTACAAGAACTTCTTCTGCTGCTTGCGCGGGATCATTGTTCGAATGAAACGAGCCGGTACGCTGAATTGGATGAAATCCTGTTCCAAATGCACAAGAACATTGGCGAGCCGGTGCCGATCGACGATTTTGTGAGGACAATCGGTTTGTCTCGGACCGCCTTCTATGCCCGATTCCGCTCAATGACCGGGATGTCGCCCAACCGTTACATGCAGGAGCTAAAGCTCGCCTCTGCCAAAGTTTCGCTGGAAACGACGAACGCATCGGTAAAAGAGATTGCCGCCGCGCTGCGTTTTTACGACGAGTTTCATTTCTCCAAGCTCTTCAAACAGCGATACGGTGTCTCGCCCCGGGAGTACCGGCGCAGCATCAACCGTTGAATATAAAAGTATATTCTTGCGATAAACACCACAGCCTATGGCGTACATATGATCAAAAAATGAATGAACTACAAATATAAGGAGAACCTATATCTCGAGTTAAATATGCGATATTAAAAACCAATCAAAAGCGGCGGACAAACTGGAAAGCCTGTTCGGGAAGAAGAAAGGTAAACATAACAAATAAATTTTTGTGTATTTTCCAATTTGATCGTCCGTAGTTCCCAAATAGTTTCCACGGACGGTAAAAACGTTAAAAATGCTAAAATCACCACAAAACACAAAAACCCGATTGTGGCTTAATACAGCTTCAATCGGGTAGTTTTGTTTAGCTGCCGGGCTTCCCGGTCTGGCGATCCTGGTGAGATTCGAACTTGAGCTGAACTCGTTCAGCTTGCCTACTGCTTAGAATTGTGTGGGAAATTGCTCCGCAGTGTTTTATAATGGAAGATGAACCGTACTGACAAGCCGTTTTGCGAAAATCAATTTCAGCGGTATTCAGTGATTTTTTATGGTTTTCAGCGATAATAGTTCCCAAATAGTTACCGAAGAAAAATCGCTTAATCTGCGGCAAGTGCGACAACAGACAACTGAACTGTAGTTCCGTCTCCGCCTGTTTCCGAATTAAGTTTGTAATAAGAATATGCGGCAGTATTATCTGTTAAATCAAATGAATAGAAAGTATTGTTGAAATTGGAATAATCATCGGCTTTTCCTATATATATTATATTCCAGTTAACACCGTCGTCTGAACCCGAAAGAGTCCATCCGTCGCCCATACGGCGATTCCATGACATATTGTCGTTTGCCGTGGCAATAATAAGGCGGCTTGCGATGAACGCATTGTCATAATTCCATTCCGCCCAGTAAGGCACGCCTCCGCCGTATTTCGTATTTGTACCCGCATTTTCCAGAGAAGTATAATCAAACAGATATGAAGGACCTTCATTTGCACCGAATCCGTTTCCGCCTTTTATAAAATGAGTGTCAAACCTGACAGTTTTATCCCCTGCCGCTTCGGCGAATGTTTTATAACCTGTTTTCCATTTTGTCAGACCGTTTTCGAAGCCATAAGTTATATTGGGGTTGAAATCGGAATAAATCTGCATCAGAACGCCGTATGCCGCGATAGGTGAAGGAATACGGGTCGCGCTGTCGGTTTCGAAAATGGAGCTTTCACCCACAAGACCGTCGCCTGACCTGCGGAAATTCCACGTCTGATATGCGTTTGCAAGCATATATTTCCCAAATTCGGCGAATTCGGGGCTTTTCACAACGAGCCCTGTGTAGCGCGCAAATACGAGCCTGAAGCTTGCGCCGTCGCCGCCGTCCATGCCGCCTTCCATCTTGAAAGTAAGCTCGTCGTCAAGCGTCAGTGTTGCCCAGCCGTAGTTAAGGACTAATTTCGCATCGGCTAAATAACTGTCATCGCCTGTGTTGACCCACATTTCATAGGCTGCTCCGCCGAACAGTCCGTAATTATAGGAGAATTGCCAGTCACGGGGACCATTTTTGCCTGCCTGCGACTGGAAGTTGTCCCAAATCTTTCCTGTGTTGTAATCCGCTACCATTGAAGCGCGCATCCAGTCATATATTCCTTTTGCTACGTCTGCATAATATCCGCTTGTTACTATATCGCCTTTGGCAGCGTATATCCTTGCAAGGCGTGCCGCAGCTATTGTGCCGTTGCCGTTGGTGGCGATATTCTTTTCGTTTGAGTTATTGCTGTCATTGGGATAGCTTCCGTCCCAGTTTGAGGATTTGTTGAATTTCCACAGCAGACCGCCCTGCACGCCTGAATAATAGTGTGCATCGGAAATCTCTCTGGTATCCCACGCGCGCACATAAAGATGTTTGAATATTTCTTCTCCGACTGCAAGATAGCTTTCATCGCCTGTCAGGGTGTAGGTGCGTATGAAAGCGTTTGACCACCATAACAAGTCGTCGGTGTATTCGTTGTTTTTCCATGTTCCGCTCCATGAGAAGCTTCCGTCAAGAAACCGGGTGCGGTAGCCGTCCATATATTTTTTGAACAGTTCTTTTTCAGCAGGGTCTGTCGTGTATTCGTAGTAGTCGTTGAATACTTCGTAGACATTGGCTGCCTGCCAGAATCCGGTTTCCTCGCCGCTCGATGATTTGTCGCTCCAGAGATATGTGGAATATACTCCGTTGCCTCTGTCCTTGAGGTAGGCATTGAGCCAGTCCTCCAGCATAACGGTTACCGTGTCGCCCTTTTCAAGGAGCGCCATTCTCACCGCCAGAACATCAAGCAGGGATTTCTCGGCGACAAGCAGAGTCTTGGAATACTCAGGCAGAGCTGCGAATGCAGCAAGAGCAGCGTATAATCTGCCTGCGTCGGTGATTTTCAGGGAAGTGATGCTCTTCGACAGAACATCCGCAAATCCGAAATTATTGAGGATTTCATCGCGTCCTTTTTCAAGTTCCGTAACGCCTGCTTTTAAAGCGTCAAGCAATGATTTTTCGTTTTCGAGGAGTGTTTTCGCAACGTAGGTCAGGTTTTCATAGGCTGCAAGAGCCGCGTTTATTCCGTCTGCGTCCGTAATATTTAAAGTGTTTACATTTAAAGTCAGGACATTTGCGAAATCATTCCAGAAAGTGTTCCGCTCGGCGGTTCCGTCGTAAGCGGTGACTTTAAGGGAATCAATGAAAAGCCATGGGTCCATAGGTCTTTCGGTACCACTGTTATGATACCAGATGCGTATGGTATTTTCTCCTGCTTGGAGCGGTCTGTAAATGACATTGTTTTCCCAAGTGTTTATATCTTTTCTTGTAAAATACAGGATTTCATACAGTTCGCTGTTGATTTTCATTCTTCTTGAATTGTCTCCGCGTGTGAACCATCTGAAATCAAGTTTGTATAAGCCTTCGGCAGGAACATTTACTGTGAATTGAATAAAGCGGCTTGTACCGTTTGGATTGTTACTGCTGCCGCCGTTATCCCAATAAACGGTATGAGTTCCCAAACGTCCTGATTGCTGCTGGTCGCCCCCGTAATTGATATTTGCCTGACTGGTAATATTTTGCACCAGATAGGTAGAGCTCTCAGGCTCGGGTACAGGTTCGGTTTCTTCTATATTGGTGAGGACAGCATAAATATGCTTTTCATCGTATGTACTTACGAATACGTCATATCCGCCGATTTTGAATACTTCAGATGAATTCTTTGCCATAAGAACTGAACCGAATGCATTTATGATTCCGTTTTTGGTTATACTGAGGAATACTTTCAGATTTCCGTCAGGCTGTAGTACTCCTGTTCCCGAAACAGAAACATCTTCGGGTATTTCTTCGTCCGGAATCAGCATTTCGCTGACTTCGTTTATCAGGGATACATCAATTTTATCGTTGCCGTAAGTGTTTACATAAACCGTGTATGCACCTACCTCAAATGTTGCCGCCGAATTCTTTTTTAATTCAAACGTACCATAGGCGGCTGTTATACTTCTGCCTTTATTATCGGTAACTTTAACAGTTATGCTGATCAGATTGGTATTTCCGGTTTGTTTTAGGATTTTTGCCTCAGCAACCGCGCCGTATGTCTCACTTGCAGGAACATTGCCGTTATTCTTATCTGGGTTTGCCGCTGCCGGAATAACAAAGGCGAAAAGCATTGAAACAACAAGGACTAATGAAAGAAGTCTTTTCATTTTTTCAGCTCCTCCGTTAAAATATTTTTAAGCCTCTTTTATTGTTAGGTTGGGGTTCCCCGTTTTCAGCCGCATTGCTGACGCGCAACGTGGTTAAGCGCTCATTTGGTTCAGAGTCGAGCTCTCTTTTCCTGCCTCCTTTTACAAATTTTTTTGCTTATGTTTTTATTGCAACCAGTTAAAATGCGCAAAAAATATTGTTTTTGCTTTTTATACATATTGCGCAATTAACTGAAATCACACTTGTTTTATATTTACAATCATACCAAATTATATATAAAAGTAAACATGTTTAGTATAAAACAAAGTTATGAAGAAAGAACCTCTGCGTCATATGATTTGGCACAGAGGTTCTTTTTTTGCAATGATTTTCTGTTAATATACAGCTGTTATTCTGGTTCAAGCAAATCCTCTATATCGCAGCCGAGTGTGCGTGAGATTTTCGCCAGCGTGATTGCCATTGTGAAATTCCAGCCGTTCACATCATCTATAAATCCGTTACCGTCGTCATCTGTGTCGTTTACTGTTTCATTTGCATTTGTGTATATGTAGTTTCTCAGTCCGTTGTGGTATATGTCTGCTCCTGTGTCTATCACCGCAACTGTTATTACGGCATACCACGTTCTTTTAGTAGCTACCGTGGGAGAGCCGCCGGCGTTTAAGTATAAGGTGACGGCTATGACAAGGTGATTCCGTTTTTCAAACGAATAATAAAAAGCACCGCCTATTTGGCAGTGCTTTTCCTACCGGTCGGGGCAGGGAGGCTTGGGGCAATCACTGAAAATTTAATATATAGCCGCAAAACGCAATGACGATGAAAGCGTTACGAACATAACTAAAACCACGCATTAAAGACAGTTTTGTTACCTTTTCTCGGACGCAAGATGACATAAAGAACTGTCAAGATGATGACTGTCACGAAAATGATGCTCAGGCTAAGATTGCCGCCACAAAAACGTACAATATAAGACAATGTACTGACCCTTCTTCAGGACGCAAAAACAAATACGATCGTTTATGCGCCACCGCGTTCGGGAATAAATTTCTCCATTAGCGCGGATTTACGATATCATAATACAAAAAGCCACTCAAAGAAGAAGCCCTCAAATTTTGGATGTAAACATCCGTTTGGAGGGCTTCTTTGATCTGTGTAAAAATCCAATTTTTAAGGGACGAACTTAATGTATGTGCGATTTTTCATGGGACGAACATTAATTAATTTTGTCTTTTAATTGGGGTGTTGATTTATCAAGGGTTTCAGCCAATGTAAGGGACCAACTTATTTGTATATTTACACCACGGTTATTCTTTCCGTGTTATCTCCAAAAGGGCGGGTGAAGGGATGAATTTCGTGCATTATATAAGCACCGTTGTTTTTAAGTATTCTATGGATATTTTGATACATCGAATGCAAATCATTAATCCAAACATGAACGCCGTTTGAAGTATAGACAAAATCATACTCATCACTTTGAATATTGCTTAACTCCATTGTGTCATCACATATAAATTCAATATCCCAGCCATTCTTTTTAGCTATTTCAGCAGCGTTTTCTAGTTGCCTTTCGGATATGTCGCAAGACGTTACTTTTGCCCCCATTAAAGAAAAAGCAAAAACAGCACGATTATCGCCACTTGAAGGCACACAAATTCGTTTACCCTCCAAATTCGGAAAAATATTCTTTATAATTGTGTGTGTAGTATGATGAAAGGCTGATTCTGGATGTTTTATGATTCTTGAAATTTCCTCATCAGTGCGGTATTTTGACCATGTTGTATCCGACCAATCATTCCATAGATTTTTTACATCTGCTTTATTATCCACTTGTATTCCCTCCATTTTCCACTCCACAAATTACCACAATAATACCATTTCATTTTGCTTATAAGGGAGAAAGTTTATCTTTAATAATTTATGGACGTATGCTACAACGCTATACTGCCCAATAGCTTAATGAAAACAAGGGAACAACTCCTCGTTATCTGCTCCCTGTGAATGACTTCTGTTGGATCATCGGCGCCATACTGAACGGCTTACATTAATTTAACTAGAGGTTCTGTCCTCGTATCCCCAAAATTCTAAAAGCCGCTTATTTTCTATAGTATCCTCCTCAGTTAAACGGCCCAATTTCAGTTTGGCAAGTAGAATGAGTTCTTTACGATCAGTATACGTGAAGTCCTTGTAGATCTCCTGGTTCTTCTTATGGAAAAGATGGATTAGCTCTGTTAGTTCGAAATACGGCAAAGACCCTGATTTCCATCCCAAAAAAGATTGATACAGAGGCTCCAGAGCTTCTTCAGTTACCAATTTGTGATACTCATCAATAATTTCACGTTCTTGCTGTCGTTTTTGTTGTTTAGGAGTTAATTTGCTATCCAAGTTTCTTTTCCCCTCTTTATTTTGGACTATGGCCAATTTAATGCCATGCTCAAAAGCAAAGCGACGTTATAAGAACCGACGATAAAGTTCTCGCCGGCGTTCGCCGCGCAGCTGAGCATATATTTGGGTAGTTGATGCTTTTTCATGCCCCAACATGCCTTGTATGAAATCTAACGGCGCTCCGTTATCAAGGAGCTGGCATGCATAGAGGTATGACGAAAGCGATGCGGGTATACATTTGCTTCAATCTCTCCCCGGTCTGCAAGCCGCTTTAATGCCCACCTGAGCGTTGGAATGGCCATTCGTTTTACTGGATTTGTATCGGTTACAAATAGGGCTTTACATGAGTCCTCACGACTGGCTAAATACTTCTTCAACCATACTTTACACTCGGTGGTGAAGTAAAACTCTCTTTGCTTTGAACCCTTGCCATCTACAATGGCAGAGCAGTTCTCCCAGTTCAGATCCTCAATATTTATCTTCTCAACCTCTCCAATTCGGCAGCCTGTACTGTAGAGAAACTCAAGCAGCGCTCTTTCCCTTAGTGTCTGACATGAGATCTTCAGATGTCCCGTTAGCGCAAAAAAATGACTGAGTGAATGGTAGCCAGGTACTTTTGCTTGCTTCCTTATACCATGGAATTCGCAATTTTAAGTAATTCTTCTGTTGCTTTAATTTCGCATTCAATGTTTTCTTGTTCCCAATTGCAAGCGTATAGAGCATCTCGTTCTTCTGGAAACGAAGTTCATAGCCCAATTCGAACTTGGGCCTATACAGAGCCTTTGTTCCGTCATTCAACGTATAGTACATATCGTCCTTCCCTTTGTACCGTTCCAGTTCCACCGCGATCGACCCGGAAGAAGCGGTTCAATTCATCACTTCTATAGACCAACATGAGCGATTCATCCCCATCAATGTAGCCGTTGAACCGGGTAACCTTAAACGGGAATTCAGTAGGTACCAGTACGTGCCGTTTAAACTTGTTTTGATATTCACGAATTAGCCGCGCTTCATCGACCAATGGATTCGCGCCGTCGTACAGGACCCGGATCTTTGTGATGCGATCCCCCTTGACCGTCAGTTCCCAGATGAAAGCGAGCCGTTCGCCCTTCAGCACCTCATCGTCAAAATGAGCTAGCAGAATTTTTACGCCCTCCTCTGGGGAGGAAACGATTTGGAACCCGCTGATCCGAGAGTTCTCTCGAATCTCAGGAATTTCGACGAATCCTCCACGTATTTTTGCGCCTGATCACGGTCGTTTCGTGTTATGGCTTTGACAAATTGTATTGCGGGATCCGGCCGATTATCCCAGTCAGTGGGAGCGGCCACCGCCTTGGATGTCGCCGCATTTTGTTCGGCTGTGGTTGCAAGCGGCGGTGCGGCGAATACGCCCATGGCCATTAAAGAAGCAGTGCCTTGATTTGCATGAACTATCACCCTTAAAGTTTACTTGCGTAAAATATCCTGCCAATGCGGCGGCAGTTCAAAGTCTTGAAGATGGCGAAATTCTTTCAGTTCCACCTTCGGTCCCGCAGAAATTTGAAACGTGATTCGGTCCTTGCTGACAGCAATATGCGGTCCCACAACAGGTATAACCTCGACTGTAATCGAAAAGATGAACCCGCGGAATCCATTCACTCTTTCAATTTGTACGATGCTGCTTTGATACGGATATACGAGCGGCGTTTCCTTGAGAACATGTTGGTAATAATTCTGGACTGCATCGTGTATTGCTGGATCTAGAAATAACATCAGCATGTCCTGAAGCTGAAGTTCTCTAGAGTCATGATTCTGTCGAGTGGTCTGCGGCGCTCCGTCGGCAAATGTGCTCAAGGGACAGGTGACGAATACTAGCAGTGACATGAGTACCATCATAATGTGTTGGCGCACAGTTCTTCCCCACTTCCGCCTAATTGTTTGGATTATCTTTTCCTAAATGAGGAAGAATCATTACACCATGCTGCCTGGTATGTGAATGAAGGCTGCCGGATCTGCTGGCAGCCTTCATTTGTCGTATATTGGGGTCACCTCACGAAACGGAAAAAATCGTACGCTAAGCAATTTCATTCCATGAAAAAACCGGACTCTTTACTCTACAAAGGAATCCGGTTTTCGAAATCGGGTAGCTAGAGCTCGTTGAACTAACGTTCCTCGTTAGTGGAATCATCCTTGAGTTTTTCGACGGTATCCCTCTTCAAGGATTTGTTTCAAACCTTCAGTTCTTTTTTGAATAAATGTGTTCCAAAATGTCTTACCTTTTTCAGCCAGTTCCTCTTGTGAATAAATTCCTTCTTCAAACTTTCCCCAACAACCATCCAGAGTTAGCTTATCCCATCCTAAGTAATCTGCATAAAGACGGTTTTCTGAAGGTATGTCTGAACCCATTGAATTGGTTTTAACCAATTCAGGACAAAGCCACATAGCTGTACAAACGGACAATAAACCACCGTGCATTTCGTTTAAGCCTTTTAATCCTGCCGCCTCAACTGCTTCTTCCCATGCAAGATGATTATTATGATTTGCGGAAATCAAGATAATCTGAGGGTACTTATAATTAATATGCTTGACGAAAGCCCCCTCCCAATATGATCCGCCATGTCCAGTACAGACCAAAAACTTCCTAAAGCCTTGTCTTATTAGGTTGCAAATTATCTCCTCCAAAATGGCTGTTAAAATATTGGGGCTTACCGTAACTGTCCCCTTGAAATTGGCATGTTCTTCAGAGGTATTAAACGGAATTGTAGGCAATACGTATGCGTTCAATTCTCTCCCATAAGCATCAGCGTATAACTCTGCGATAAGCGTATCTAAATGCATTGGTAAGTACGGTCCAAACTGTTCCGTTGCCCCTACCGATAGAACAGCTGCATCAATCCCACTAATTGAAATTTCCATTGTCGTGTTCTTGAAACTAAACATACTAGCACTCCCTAAAAAGGCATAATCTATACATTAAATTGTAGCATTTTAGAGCGGTGGAAAACGGCTATAACTAAACTATATCCTACGATTGTTCATTAAACTCTTCTGCCCGTTAGCGCAACGCGGCTGCCGATCCATGCCGGCATCCGCGTCTTAGTTGTTTATTAAGCTATCGTTTCCCGTTAATTCAAAAAATTGGGTTCGGGAACGGCTGACAGGGTGGGAGCGTCGAAACGCTCGTCAAGGGACCGCTACGCCGCTACCGCGCCCTTGACGGATCCTTACGGCGCATTCGAGAGCAGCTCTTTTTCCATCTGAAAACGCAAAACAGCCCTGCAGGGGCTTCCCGCGCGGGGCTGTTTAAAACAGGCGCGTCAGTGGCAGATGGTGCCTCTTGACGAAATCATTCATCGAATTACGCTATGGCGCAAATATCACAATTTAACAAATATTCCATGATCTTCAATTATTACTTTAGTCGATGCATTTATTTTGGTGTCATCATGCGATATTTCAGAATCTTCAAGTTTAGAATAGTCGTAAGTGTCATCTCGTCTGAAGTTACCAAATTCAGTTCCAATTGTAGAAATTTTTTTTTCTATCTCGACCCATTCTTCTGGTGTAACCTTTTGTTGTTCTGAAAAGTCTGGATTGGGATTGATATTTGAAGGTGAGTCTTCGGCAAAAGTTTTTCCACCTATCACACCTGCAATAATGATAATACCAGCAGTGGCTCCTAACAACATAGATTTTGCTTTCATCTTGTGTAAATCATACCCCTCTCGTTATAGTGTAATGTACCCGTTACCCTTCATATCTGGCGAATTATCAAGATTATAAATTACCACTTTGTAAGTACCTGAAGGAACGTTGCTTGACCGTGCCACCTCCACTATATGGAGATTGCACAAGTCTCAGTGTTGGTTTAGAACCAGCAGGTAAATAAAAAGAACTGATTGATGTAATCGAGTTACCAGTTGATAACTTCACAATATTATAACTCATTACAGCCGCTTGAAATTTCGTTTGAGCCTACCTCGTTAAGAGGATTCGGAGGAGCAATTTATTGCAAGAATTCCATATTTCTTCACTAATTTTTTCTTGAGTAGAGAATCCAGGATTTGGATTTGTTGTTTCATTTGATTGAATTGCTAAAGTTTCAGAAGAGACTTTTTCTATTGTATCTGCGAATGCACTTAAAGGTAGTGCGAGCATTGCAGCAACGCAGGAAACGGATACTATCATGGATTTGAATAATTTCATAAAATAAAGCCTCCCTAACTATTTTGAGTTGTTAGAAGAGAGACATTAGAAGCATCAAAGAGGCGGCTCTAAGATGAGTGGGTCTATTCCTCCTCAAATACGTACCTTCTCGTAAAATGCACCCTCCATTTATACATTTATATTATAGAACGCTTTTTTTGTTAGGATAGTTGCACATAAATATCATATTTGTTAACGATAACCACTTACATTAATGAAATGAAAATTGCTCCTAGGACAATCGACCTTCGATTGTTATTTTGTCCGCGTGAAGGGGCTCCGGGAAAAAGGCGACCCAGATTACACAGGTTTTCCAAATACAAAGCTTAACAATGATCAGAAAAATGAGCTTAAAGAATTAGGAGATGTCCATACAATACGCCAGCCTTTTGGCTTCCAAGGGCAAGCCGAGCGAAATAAGCTGGTCGCAGATCGCCTGGATAACTTCGTAATCATCCACACCTAGGACCTGACAGTCACGGATAAAGCCAAATAGCCCTGCTTGCTCCGCGCTAGCAATATAGGACTTTAACCGTTCAACTTTCCTTTTTGGAATTTCCTTCATATGCCACGGGTGAGGAAGCGGTCTATTTAGGCAATCGACTGATGTGCCCCATACTGTGACCCCCAAACCATCAGAAGTGGTCACGATCAGTTCGTTCCATCGTGCTCGCCGTACCTCTTGCATGTAGGCATATCCGTCAAGGATAGGCTGAAATCCGAATCGCTGCATAGCGTTGTCACGCACCTCGTTCTTCTGCCGTTGCCACTTCTTCTTGTCGAAATACTCGTTCTCCTCCTCGTCGTCTCCTTCCTGCTCTTTCAAATAGGCGAGGTAGTGTTCCTTGGCTTCAAAATCGTTCAGCAGAAGCCCTTCATGAGCAGAAAAATGAAGTGCAAAAAAATCTCTGATATTTTTGGCGACTATCTTCGCGCATTTTCCAAAATCCATGGGATCGACGCGAATAATAGGCGCCAAACTTAAATCAGTCACGGAACCGAAATCCGTCAAGAAGGAAAAATGAATGCCATCCATACCTGTACCCGCGAACATGATCGTGTCAGCTGGAGAACTACTGTACCCGCCGTTGTCATTTAGATCGAATTGCACAAAATAGCCCGTCGCCGTTCCAAGTAAGGAACTTTCTGCTTGATCTCCTTCTCCCATGCCATGATCTCTTCCAGCAAGGGCGGTGTTTCGTTGGAATGCACCATTAAGCTCTATTCTCCTTTAAATAGTCTTATTTGTTAATTATAGTATATCTAATAAAAATCGATCCCTCAATGATACCCCTGCCGTCGGAACGTATACCGTAGTAATCTGCCCTTTAGTTGAGGGATCGACATCGCCCAGCAAACTCATGTTACACGTGCGGTGAACTTTCGAGGAATTGCCATTGGGAATCCCCTTCCCTTTTCAAACGATGAAATAGGATTTCAAACTCTTCTAGGCATTAACTCTATTTGTTGTCGTTGCATCACAAATTTCGAAACTATATACCTCTTTTGATTTCATTAGCCAAGTAATCCCTGTTTATGTAGCGTATATAATTATTGTACCAATTGTTGCACGTGTAGTTTCACGTATTTTCCGTTTAGATATCGGTGCAGGGAGAGCTCTAATTTTTAGTGCTGGAACGCATAACTCTCTTGTCGTCCTTCCTTTTGCGTTAGCCTACCTGAACCTCTGAACGGGCTAGTGTCTGCTGTAATCGTAACTCAAACAATCGTTGAACTAATATATATTCGTCTGGTCCCAAAAGTCTTAATGAGAGAAACGGAATCAAGTTTAAAAAAGGCCGGTATCCATGGATTTGGAAACAGCTCTTTCCCTTTCCCAGGTGGGCTCATTCAAATCTCATCGCGATGAGCCCACTCCGATTTATACACTCTTTTATAGCCTCATAATAAAATTAATTTTCAATTACAGCAAACGATATATGTTCTTGTCCTAATACGGCAAACGATATAAGTTCTTGTCACTGACTTGTGACAAGAACTTATATCGTTAAAATAAAAAAGGCCGCTGCTACGCGACTTTTAAGCATATATGTTCTTGTCATCCGACATCTTCTTCTTGGGGGGTATAGTGTTACACAATATATGATGTGTATTTTCGATCATCAAATAATAAGTTCTAAAAGTCCCTGCCCGGATTATTCAATGACACAAAACAACCCCCAATCAAATGATTTGATTGGGGGTTGTTTTGTGTCATTCTTGCTATAAATTTTGTTAGCTATCGTTCCCCGTTAGCGTAACGACTTACTCTGTTGAATTTCTTGTTCCTCAACATAAAGCGGCATCAGAGAAGACGAATCGTACCTTATCGCGGCTTATAAACGACAAAATGGTGCTGATAGCCATCAGCCCCCTAGCCGTAACGAAATATGAGCCTAATCCGACAGTGCCCGCATGATGTTGGATTTCGCCTCTGTCGCAATCGCTTCATTCCCGTCATCGACCGCCTGCATCAAGATCAGTACAGGGATGTATACGGCTATCAGCCGCGCCAGCAGCTTCGTTTCCTCGTCCGCCACTCCGTACGTTTCGAAAAACACGCCGCGAGCGTACGGTGGTAAAAAACTGTAAGCAACGCTCAAATCGCAAGCCGGATGGCCGACGCTCAGATCGCCCCAATCAATGATGCCGGAAACGATCCCGTTCTCATTCACCAGCATATTTTTGAAATGAAGATCGCCATGTAGCAGCGCATTCACCGCCTCGACACGGTCCGTTTGCAGCCCGCTAATAAACGCTTCGATCGCACCGGACTCTTCTGGCGACAAGTGTTCAACCACCTTTTTTAGAAAACCCTCCAATTTCACTTTGCGCGATGCGATGTCCGTCAAGCTTCGATGATCTTGCTGAACTCCGCACTTCAGCGCCACCTGCACCGGAAACTCATGCAATCTCCGCAAAAATTTCGCCAGCGTCTCTGCCGATAAAGCACGGCGTTCTTCCGTCAAACCGATGGGGAAATCTCCTGGCACGAAGGTATAGCCAAGAAATGGTACCGGGTATTCGTCACTTGCTTCGCCATAAAACAACGGTTTCGGATAGGGGACGGTCATATATGCCTCCAGCTTCGGTAGCAGCTTCCCTTCCATACGAATCGAGCCAACTGCAATCGTTCTTCTTGGAAACCGGAACACGTACTCGTCACCGATGAGAAAAACCGTATTGTCCCAGCCCCAGCCCAATCGCTTCACTTGCTTCGATGACAGCTGCGGGAATTGGCTGCCGATCAGCGTCCGCGCCTGCTCTTCGTTAACCTCCCACTCCGCATCCCATACATTCGTTCCTCCCATGAATTGTCTGCCTCCTCCATCGGTTACAACGGCGGAACGTTCGGTTTAGCCGGTCTTTCCTTCATGTCCCGAACTCTCCAGTTGTTTGTTTTCAGTTTGAAGTTCTTATATCCGCTTGTTTTTAGCAGCGATGAGAACGTCCTTGCTTGTTTCAGTCATTCCTCGTTTGTTTAGCAGAGGACATGCCTTCTTGCTGTTTGCGCAGCGTTTCTATTCGTTCGCGAATATCCGAATGGTTATAAAGGTAGGCTTTAGAGACGCCCAACTCTGTGGAAACGCTATTGAAGTTTATCTTGCCTTGTTGCTCAATAAGTCTTTGGATTGCCTTATCAACCCTTTCTGCGGCGGATAGCTTCTATTGCTTTGGTGTGCATGTTCGATTCTAATTGCCGTTCCTTACATTATTTAAACGTTTACATTCCCTGGAAGTTGCGCATAACTGCCCGTTAGTTTAATAACTCGAGCTGTTTATGGGGATCACGGCATTGTATAGATGTTCTTGTCCTAATACGGCTTTGTATAGAAGTTCTTGTCTTGAGCTAACGACAAGAACTTCTATACAAAAAACAAAAAAGCCGCAGTATATGCGACTTCCATTGTATAGATATTCTTGTCGTCCGACAACCAAATGGGAAACTAAGTGTATTAAAGAAGCAAGAAGAAGAAAGCCCGACTAAAAAGGATCTGCAAATCCCTATTCAAGCTAAATCAGAAATGGCACTGGAAGAACAAATCAAACAATTCGGCGTGCTTTCCATTCAGGAGGTGTTTTTTGCCGAGCTTCAAAGCGATGGAACCATTTATTTTGGATATAAAGACAACTCACGAAAACAGTTAAAGGTCGTTTAGGGTCACATCTGATAATCGTTTAATGAACTAACAACATTTTCAGTATACTTGGTGATAGCATCGTCATAATCGGGATACTTATAACCGAAACGTTCGGCAACGGCCTTGGAGTATGCTCTAAATAACTCATAACAGGTAAACAAAGACTTCCACATGTTTGGGTAGCTATTCGCAGAATAAGTTGAAAGTAACGCTTCCCAATCCTCTTGAGGCAGGTAACGATTAATAAATTTGTAGTTCTTCCCCACGCTAAAGGAATAACCTTGCTCTGATCCGATTTGCCAGGACATCATTCGGAGCAAATTAGGTCGGGCAATTTCATTTAGATGATCGATGGCAAACAGGATTTCATTCCGCGCTAAACCCTTTACAACATAAGTCGAAACCATCCAGAACTCGTTGCAGCAATCATCGAATTCTCTTGCAGTGGGTTTCTTAATCCAATATTGACGGTCATTGGCGATAACTTCATCTTTGACAAGATCATCCTTGTCAAGCAAAACCTCTACTAAACCGTCGCTGTCCGAAAAATAATCATCTGCTTCGTTAATTGGAATAAGTGTCAGGTCTAATTTTTCGCCATTATCAAACAGGATGATATACGAGAACCAGTTACCTAGTTCTGCCGGAAAGAGCTCCATATCTTCTGGCTTCTGCATCATAGCTCGATCCCCGAAAACATCCAGCCATCGATCATTTTCTTTGAAAGAATCCATGTCTGTCACGAAATAAGAAATATCATAATCTTGGAATGTATCGCGTGGAATGTTCCGGTTTGTCCGCGACCCTTCCATCGTTGCTAATCGAATTCTATTATCATTCCTGGCAAAATCAACAAACATATTCATCATCTCTTGATCACTTCTCAATGTATGGGTCCTCCTATCCAGCGTATCCGGTTAGTCATTGATTTTGCTTTACAGGTATGTAAATTTAATTCACTTTCTTCCGAATCTGGTGATGGATGTGACCAGTTATCGCCCTTATCATCGAAGCCAATGAAAAAGACTTCATATCGATCCGGATGCTCGATGACATTCGCTCGAAAAGATTTAACTACCATATGGGCAGTCATATGTTCTTCTATGTAATAGAACTCCTTATCGAGAGTTTATGTTTAAACTACATATTTATGGTAATCATACCAAACATACGTTCTCCGGTAAAGGTGAGATATCCGACCTTCTTCAAACACCCATTGTCATAATGAAGCCTTGTGTTCATCAATAAGAAAAAGACGCTCCCCGCCTTCACAGGGGATGCGTCCTCTACGCTTTCTATTCGACATGGCTGCCATCTATCTACCATTTCATTTAATTGATGCGTTTGTTAATCAAATAAGGGCTGTTTTACGGCCGACTTTCTCCAATGACTGTATGACAAAGTCCAGCTCTTCACGCGTATGATTTGCCGTAACGATCATTCGGACGCGACCTTTATCCATGGCTACCGTAGGATACGTAATGCCTTGCGCAAAAATCCCTTCTTGAAGGAGCATATCCGAGAAAATCATCGTCTTCTCAGGGCTGCCAATAATGACCGGCACGATAGGCGTTTCGCTTGCCCCGGTATCAAGCCCCAGCGCTTGTACGCCTTTGCGGAAGTAGTCGGCATTACTCCATAATCGCTGAATCAATTCGTCGCTCTGCTCAAGCAGCCGAATCGCCGCTAGGCATGCAGCAGCTACCATAGGCGGTTGAGATGTACTGAACAGAAACGGACGGGCTTTATGAATAAGCGTTTCCTTTAGAATATTCTCGCAAGCAACATATCCGCCTACTACACCCACTGCTTTGGATAGCGTGCCAATTTGCATATGAACCCTGCCATTAAGGCCAAAATGGTCCACCGATCCTTTGCCATTACGTCCGAGTACCCCGCTAGCATGTGCATCATCAACATAAACGAAAGCATCGTATCGTTCAGCGAGCTCTACGATTTCCTGCAATGGAGCGATATCGCCATCCATACTGAAGACCCCGTCCGTAACGACAACGCGCTTCTTATAAAGAGCGCTTTCTCTCAATGCTTGTTCGAGTTGATCCATGTTTTTGTGCGTGTATATTTTACGATGAGCCTTAGTCAGCCGGATACCGTCAATGATGCTGGCGTGATTGAGCTCATCGCTGATAACAACGTCATCCGCACCCAGAATCGTCGACAGAACCCCTTGATTCGTCGTAAATCCGGACTG
The DNA here is from genome assembly GCF_024734895.1 of Paenibacillus spongiae. Taxonomy (NCBI): domain Bacteria; kingdom Bacillati; phylum Bacillota; class Bacilli; order Caryophanales; family Paenibacillaceae; genus Paenibacillus; species Paenibacillus spongiae. The sequence continues at coordinate 3,575,858 of NZ_CP091430.1, read as the reverse complement.
GAACGTGAGTGCCGCCTCGGTTCCTTTGAACCGTGCCAATTCGAATTCCAATTGTTCATGGATGGCCAACGTACCCGTAATCGTACGAACGGAGCCGCTGCCGACGCCATAAGTTTGGATCGCTTCTATCGCTGCCTGACGTAACGCGGGATGATCGGCGAAACCCAAATAGTTGTTGGATGACATTTGCAATAGCTTCCGGCCGTTCGTCTCCATCCAGGTACTGGATGCACTGGTCCACGATTGAACAGGACGATAACGGCCTTCACGTTTTAATTGCTCCATTTCCTCGTGCAGACTGTTCCAATTAACCATGACCTACCTCCGTAAATACGATTTTTCCGCACTTTCCAGACATCATTAATTCGAAAGCATCTTCATACCGCTCGAGCGGCATACGGTGGGTAATCAGCGGATGCAAATCGACTCGCTTCTCTTCCAATAATCCTTTCAGCTGAAACCAGGTTTGATACATGCGGCGGCCTGTAATGCCCGAGATATGCAGCCCCTTGAAGATCACATGGCGCGATAGATCCAGGGAAATCTCGCTTGTTGGGATACCAAGCAGAGATACGCGGGCTCCAGGTGCAGCCGCTTCCAAGCCTTCCCTGATTGCAGCCGGATGTCCCGACATCTCGAGTACAACCTCCGCTCCCTCACCGCCTGTGTATGCCATAATGGATTCAACCATGGGGACTTCCGTGTTATTGACCACATAGTCCGCTCCCATCTGTTGAGCCATCTGTAATCGGTAAGGATTAATGTCGACTGCAATAACAGCACCGGCACCGCAGGCTCTTGCAGTCGCAATAGCCATCAGGCCGATAGGTCCCGCTCCGATAACGGCCACCGATTTCCCGACGATATCTCCGGCCATCACCGCTTGAACCGCATTGCCAAGCGGATCTTGCAAGCATGCGATCTCGTGCGACATATCCGGATGGTTATGAATAACGTTTGCCGCCTTTACCACCGTATATTCCGCAAAGCACCCCGGCGCGTTAATGCCGAAGCTAATCGTTCTTGCACATACGTGAGCTTGGCCGGTCCGGCATGCCCGGCATAATCCGCAAGGCATATGCCCTTCCGCGGATATGGAGTCACCGATTTTCACATGCGTCACCGACTCGCCTACCGCCTCTACTACGCCTGAAAATTCATGTCCGAACACGTTGGGGGTCACTACGGTCCGATCCGCCCATTCATCCCATTTGTATATATGGACGTCCGTCCCGCAGATCGAAGAGGATTTCACTTTGACAAGCACTTCATCGGATTTGCAGACAGGAACGGGTACTTCCCGCAATACCGCCCCAGGGCCTCGTGTTTCTTTAACCAGTCCCCACATCGTTTGTGGCATAGCAGACTCCCTCTTTCGTCTGGATGTTATAATAATCTTCCCATGCGTTATACTGTATATTATACACATGTGCGCTATCGTGTACATAGCAAAAAGAAAAAATTTGTATTGGGGAACGAACTAAAGGTATAATCTACTGCATCAGATGTCGGAGGGAATATAATGGAACAAGATCAAATCCACAAGAAAGTCGGTAAAAACCTACAGAATATCCGTAAAACTCGTATGCTGACGTTAGACCAGATGGCCGATGTAACAGGAGTCAGCAAAGCGATGCTGGGGCAAATCGAGCGCGGCGAATCCAACCCAACCATCTCGATCCTCTGGAAGATCGTTAACGGATTGCGGATTTCGTTCACATCTTTAATCGAAGCCGATAGCAGCACAATTACGCATTACAGCCTGCAGAACGTCGAGCCGTTCATTGAGCAGGATGGAAGATATAGAACCTACCCCCTCATTCCGTTTGACCAAAACAAACGGTTCGAGATTTTCACCGTCGAAATGGAGCCCGGCTGCCGTCACACGTCCGAACCTCACCATGCAGGCGTAGAAGAATATATTTTGCTGATCAGCGGCCAGCTAACGGTTTCATTCGAGCAGCAGACTTACATTCTGAACGCCGGCGAGGCCCTGCATTTTATGGCCGATCAGATTCATACCTACGAGAATTTGTCAGGGGAAAAGGTCTCGTACCAAGCGATCATATTCTATCCGGAGCAGCAATAACGATTGTGATGCACAGTTGAGCAATATCCTCTCCTATTATTCATTGAAAGAACGTTATAGGTCATGAAGCCGCGGTGAAATGATAAGGAGGTTTATATATGAGCTTCATCGAAACCGGCACAGCGGATTTTTTTGATACGGAGCGACTTGTAATTTAGAAGGTTTACAGCCAATGACGGAGACGATCTAAGAGAGTATGCGGTATACAAAGAAAGTACAGGATTTGATGCTTGGAAGGAATGGCCTACTGATCCGGAGGGCTGTCGTGAAGTAGCGGAGTTCTTTTCTCAAAGCAACCAATACTGGGCGATCTGCCGTAAAACAGATGCAAAAATGATCGGATTCATTTCGGATGACCGAATGCAGCTCACAAAGGAGGAAAGGCTGTCGTTATGACAGCCTTTCCTCTGCATGACTTCCACCTCACGGTTACATGACCTAAACGACCATACTCTTGTCAGCTCCGGCACCTCTCCACTCGTATTGTTACGTTCGATCTCGCGCATATAATTGTATCCAAGCCGGCCAGTATCCTAAACTAATTGCCAGCTGACGCGATTGGAGGTTACTCACTTCCGTCGAATAATATGGCGTTATCCCTTCATCAAGTATAGCTTTCGTTAAGGTGCCTACGATTGCTTTCCCTATTCCTCGACCCTGGTATTCCGGGAGAACATCAACACCGATCTGCCACATGAAGTCGCAATCCGCTGAAGCTCCAGCGATACCTACAATTTTCCCCTCACACTCGGCAATCGAAGCTAACATATCTGGTCTCTCGCAATCCGTTCTAAAGGACAGAGCATGACTGAAATTTGTATGCTCATAGAGATTCGTTACGCTACTGCGGTCACAAATGGATATGTTTATTCCATGGGGGATCTTGAACGCTTTGAGATCATCCGTTGAACAAACATATTTCTGGTCGGGGCCGGCGATATATTGGTTATCTCTTTGCACGTAATCTTCAGTTGCAGCAATCGTTCCGGCGGAGAAGATTTGCCCTCGTGTAAGCGGCTCAAGATGCTGTCTGACCCATTCCATTCGTTCAGGGTTACAGGAGATAACAGCCCCTTTGCCCATGGTTACAATGCTTAACGTCTGCCGACGAACCGGAAAACGAAATCGCCCCTCTCTTATGACGGCCTCATGAACGGAAACAGCATCCGTAATCAAATTCGATTCAGAACAAGCTAAGTCGGCTGACAATACGGTCTTCACTGTTTGTATGACGGATCTCCTGCAGATAGCAGCCATGTCATACCCCCTTGTTTATGTAAAGTGTTATATCTTTATAGCAATTCTGCCCATCAGCGAATGATTGACAAAACCCCGCCATTATTAAATGGCGAGGTCATCTTTAATTTAGTCCATTATCACTGTACGGACTATTAGCTTAGCTGCACAAATTCCGAACCATCCCGATATAAGATTCGGAAGGCTTTCTCCGGATTCTGCTTACCGAACTGCTCTAATGTCTTCAATAGCTGTTCTAAGCCTTCTCGATCGGACTCGCATAAATTAGCATAAGTCACAAGGTTGATCACCCTTACCGCAAGACCGGAATATACGTCTCCGGTTGTATCGTTCTTGATCATAGCCAGAAATTCATCGACTTGAACATTATAAGCATAGTTATGAAACTTGAATCTCTCTTTCCAGTCCGGATGTTCTTTATTAGACTCCACTTGTTCTACTACCGCTTGAAACTCCCACAATTCCAGCTTATTCCCATCCGGATCGGAAAGAAGGAGATTTCGGCCGCAGCCCCATCTGTCATGAATGTATGTGTCAACATTCTGTCCATTATCCAGCATCCGGTGATGCATCGCATCCAGATCATGAACGGCAACATTAATAATGGATACTGATGCGGGTCTACTGTCGGTTGTCGTGTGATTTTCGATTGGAGTATAGTTTAAAGTCCGGCCCGGCTCTAACGATTTATGGAAGAAGAATTGTATTCCATCCCCAGTTACCGGTTGGCCGGTTTCATTCACTTTGACTCCCAGAAAATCCGTATACCACTTATGTGCAGCAGCAGGATCGCTGACAGGGAAGAAGAGAGCCGCTACTCTTATCAATGCCGGTACATCTGCACGAAGAGGTTGGGTTACGGTATGCGGGTCCTGCCAAACTTGAAACTTGTTCCCCTGCGGATCGAAGAAGCAGAACATCGATCCTTCATTCGCTACAACGCGGATAGGCTCAAGCTTGACATCATCAGCAGCAGAGAGACGTTCATATAATTCTTCTATACAATCGGTTTCGAATCGCATCGAGAACATCTCATAGGGTTCCCCCGGCAGCCATCCATCCGTTATATAGTTAAGATTATATCCTTTTTCGACGGTTTTCCCATAGTACATAGGAAGCGTTCTCGTACACCCGTTAAAATGTTTCTCATACCATCTGTAAATACCATCCACATCATCTGCAGGCAGGTAAAAACACCCTGTCTTTAATAATGCGGATTCAGCTGCCTTCACCGATTCGCCCATACTGATGTCCTCCTCGTTATCACTAGTTACATATTTGAGATAATTTGGTTCTCTCATCAATATACACGAACATACATTCCCTTGTAAATATACTCGGCGATAACATCCAATTCTTTCATAAACGATCTGCTCCCGCCTTTTCCTGCTTTCATGTAAGCTAATAAAAACAAGCAGGCTGCCTCGGCACCTGCTCTCGATCTTGCGAAGCCTATTAGGAATGATTGGATTTGGTTTCATTAGGCTCCCTGAATGAACCGATCAAGCCGGTTATGAGGCCCGCCAACCCAATTGTAAAGCCAAACCCCGAAAACTCATCAAATGCCAGAACAATTAATACGCCCAATAGTGTTACATGAACGCCTAACAGCTGAACTTGAAGAACGCTTGGTCTGAAAAAGTCCAAAAATACCGCTGCATGAAAAAAGATCATAACGAGAAGAATTAAAACCGTTAATATCATCAAACCAAAACTAGCCATTGGTTCCTCCTCAACATATTCAATAGCGGTACAGCTGAACGACAGGCTTATTTAACTACACGTATATATTGACGCTCTTTCCATTCAAACGGATTTGTCAGGTGAAATGTGGATAGCTCTATGACGAGATCGAGTTCTCTCTTTGGAGCAACCAAGTGTTGGGAATAGGACCGGTTATATATAAGCCGGCGGCGTCTTCTTCCGTCTTGTAGACCTCCATAAGCTCTTCGCCCTCCGGATATTTCTCCAATAGAAACTGCATAGGGGGACGATTCTTCGCAGCCGGGTTCACATGCGTCACGTAATGCATCACCGTCATGACCGTTTTCTTCAATCCGAACGAGCCTGTCTGCAGCTCACGGTCGGCGGCCATAAAATAGAATAGTGTCATAGGTCTTATCCTCTCCCCCAGCTGCGTCGATTTCACCAGCTTTGCAGCATATGAACCCGTTAATATAAAGAAGCTGCCGAGGCAGCCTCTTGGGTCGTTTATTATGCTTCATTTTCCGCTTATGCAGCAATCCTGCAGCCTGTCCTTCTTATTGCAAGACTCATTGCGAGGGTCAGCATTATTTGTTTTCTTCAGAAATATGCCAGCAAACGCCTGCAATATCAATTAAGTTGATTTCGCGCTTTCCCCAGGGCATGATTGTCGGTTCGTTAACTTTTATCGGGTACTTCTTCTCAAGATCTAAGGATTGAATATGCGACCACCAGCCATCAAGATCATCGACAATCAATTCCACCATATAATTCTCCTGCAGCTCTTTATTTTGGTAGTTTTGCAGAAAGAACTCCTGTTCGCCGATGCGAAAGATACTTAATCCGCTATCCGAGTACAATTTCTCAAAACCAAGCTCTTCAAAAAAACGCTGAGCAAGATCATAATCTTCACCTGATGGAATAAATGGACGAAGTTTAATGGCTTTCATACTATTCCTCCAATGATCTGTTTTCTCTTATACTACCATGCTGCAGATTATTTTCAACAACAACGTAACTATATCTGCTGTTCCTTGCAATATCTGTTAGCATAAAAGATATTTAACGACATTAATCGCATGGCAGCACGACCGTCATCACGGTTCCTGCTCCGGCTGTGCTCTCAGCCTCGATGCGGCCGTTATGCCGCTCGACGATCCGCTTTGCGATAGACAATCCCAGCCCGCTGCCGCCTTTCGCGCGGTTGCGCGACCGGTCGGCTTTGAAGAAGCGTTCGAAAATACGCGGCAGATCGTCAGCCGGTATGCCTATTCCGCTGTCGCGAAAGCGTACGTGCCATCCCCCGCCTTCCCGAACAGCGCAAATTTCGATTTTCCCGCCGTCCGGAGTGAACTTGATATTATTCGTGAGCAAATTAATCCACACCCGCAGCATCAAGTCTTCGTCTACTATCACGGTCATTTCCGGCAGTTCCGCCCGCAGCGTGAAACGAAATCCTTCGAAAAAAAACGGCATAAAACCATGGCGCACTCAGGTCCAAGGCATTCCCAATCAGCCCTGCTTCTTCATCTCCCGATATAGCGTTGGGGTAGTACCTTCAAATTTGCGGAATACCCTGCTGAAATACAACTGGTCATCAAAGCCCGTTAGCGCTGAGATTTGCCGGATATTGAGCGCCGAAGCGGCGAGAAATTCCTTGGCCTTCTGCAGCCGGAACCAGATTAAATACTGCTTGGGAGATTGTCCCGTGTATGCCTTGAACAAGACGGCGAAACGGCTGACGCTTAGTCCGCATAGATCGGCCAGCTCTCGCACCGTTACAGGCTTCATGTAATGCTTTTGGAGAAAATGAAGCGACTCGGACAACAGCATTTCTTTCCCCTGTATCCGGAGTAATTGCTCATTCAGCGTCAGACGCTGCGAGATCAGATACACGATTTGTTGCAGAATAGAAGCGGATATCTCAGCATAATGCGGCTTACGATCGGCGATTTCCGAGATCATGGCATCGAATAGAGGTGGAAGTTCCTGGAATATTCCAGCTTCATAAAGGGCGCCTTCCTGCATGCCGGCTTTCATCAGCAAATCGGCTGCGCCGTAGCCTGTAAAATGAACCCAGTAGTTTGCCATGAGGCAATTTTTGTCGTACTGCCCATAATACTGCTCTTCATACGGCTTGTAGAGGAAGACGCTCCCCGCCGCTGCCTCGCGGATGATGCCGCCCGTCTTCACCTTCATCCTGCCCGAGTGGTTGTAAGCCAAGTAATAATCTTTTCTCCCCTTCTTGCGGTGCATCGTGCCCCCGGGGTCATCCGTTTCTTCGTAACCCGCCGAATTGACCACGAGCATTTCTTCCCTGCTTGCGTGGCCACCGTCTTCGATATCCGGAAATTGAAAGGCGGCTCTGAATTTCATCCGATTTGTCTCCTAACCAGTTGATTTATCCATAGGTATGCATGATTTGTTCATAGGATATATTTGCTAATTATTTTAACATCTCTATAGTATCAAGTAATTCATCCATAGGAAAAGGTGAATGCACATGAGAAAAAAACTTATTCTGATCGGAGCCGGCAGCGCCATGTTTACCCAAGGTCTCGTCTCGGATCTTATCCGTTATGCGAAACGAAACGGCACGAAATGGCATCTCGGTCTCGTGGATCCCGATCCGCGGGCGTTCGATTCCATCCACAAGCTCAGCGCGAAAATGATCGCCGCCAAAGAGGCCGATATCGAGCTTTCCTTCTCTACTGAGCGGGCGGACATCTTGCCCGGTGCCGATTATATAGCCGCCACGGTTGGTGTAGGCGGTCGCCGCGCTTGGGAGCAGGATGTGTTCATTCCTCGCAAGTACGGCATATTTCAGCCTGTAGGCGACACGGCCATGCCGGGCGGCATCTCCCGAGCCATGCGCATGGTGCCTGCAATGGTCGATATTGCCCGCGATGCGGCAAAGCTTTGCCCTGATGCCTTCTTCTTCAACTATTCGAATCCGATGACGGTTATTTGCCGCGCGATATCCAAAGCGACCGGTACTCGGGCCGTCGGCTTATGTCATGGCGTTCACGATTCGGAACGGCATTTGGCTGCCTTCGCCGGGCTTGATCCGGCCCGCTTGACCTCCTATGCCGTAGGCGTAAACCATCTGACGTTCCTGTTCGATATCCGGTATGACGGGAAGGATGCGCGACCAATACTGCTGGAAAAGTATCGGGAGTTAAAACGGGAAGAACTCGAGAACCAAAATATCGGCAGCTCGTTCGCGGAGATGGGCGGGATGCCCTCTACTATAGGCGATCCGTTTGCCTGGGAGCTTTTTGAACGCTTTAATGCCTACCCTGCTCCTGGCGACCGCCATATAACCGAGTTTTTTCCGGAACGTTTTCCGCAGGGACAGTATTATGGCAAAGTTTTAGGCAAAGACGCCTATTCCTTTGAAAATGTTATTGAATGGGGCGACAGCATCTATGAGCGAATGGATAGGCTCGGTCAATCCCCCGATCCGCTGCCTGCCGAATTTTTCGCAAACGAGGCCGGCGAGCATGAACAGCTGATCGATATTATCGATTCGATTGAGCATGACGGAAGGCGCGTATACTCTGCCAACATGACCAATAACGGCTCCGTGCCGAACTTGCCTGGCCATGCCGTACTTGAGATGCCGTGCGTGGCTACCGCGAGAGGGTTCATGCCCATGCAAACGACAGACTTCCCGGATACGCTCGCCCAGCTCACAGCAAAACCGATTGCCATCGCTGAACTGACGGTCGATGCTGCGCTTCAAGGCGATCGCCGCCTCTTTGAAGAAGCGGTGCTGTTGGGGGGCTATCTAACAGACCGTGTTCAGGTGGAGCGCATGGTCGACGAGCTGATCGCAGCGCATATCGCCCATTTACCGCAATTTCAATAGGATCGGACCAGATGAACAAGTTGAGAGAGGTAGATTTGAGATGAAGAAAGTAATGATGGCTGTTCTCTCGTTGACGCTCGTATTCGGCGGCACGCTTACCGCAAGCGCAGCGGAGAAGGCGAAGACTTACAAGAACTGTACGGAGCTGAACAAAGATTACCCGGGCGGTGTCGCCAAGTCCGCCGATACGAAGAACAAGGGCGGAAAGACCAAGAAGAAGCCTCACGTCTCCAAGGAATTGTATGAAGCAAACAAGAAGAGCGACCGGGACAAAGATGGAATCGCCTGCGAGAAATAAGCTAACTATGCTCCTATGCGATCAATATAATGGAAGGTTGTCGGAAGATGGATAACGGAGCGCTTCATTACACATGCGAGGAAGCCAAGCAGTTTGCCGCTCGCGGGCAAATAGAGGAATGGGTCCACCTATATTTGAATGCTGCCGGCAATAACCCTGCGTTCTCGGAAGGCCTAATGAAACAAAAACGTCATTGGGTCGGTCCGATTCTTGTCGATGTCGACCGGCTGCAGCGTTGTCACGGACCCAAGAGCGAACCCGATATGGAGTACTATTCGTCCGATGAACATTGGGACATCTTGGTTGGCAGATATGAACGAATGTTTCACGAGGGCTGGGATGCTCCACCGCTTATCATTCAGCATGTGAATGGCTCTTTGTCCGTCCGAGACGGCAATCGGCGTACAGCTGCACTCAAGCGTGCCGGTATTCCTGAATATTGGGTCATCATTTGGGACGATGATAGCGCGGATAACATCTGGAATACGCTCCGTAAGTAAACAGGCTGCCGTTGGATAACGGCAGCCTGTAATTATAACCGAATGAAGACCTCTTGCCTGAACTCCCTTCAAGACAGCATGTCTACAATCGCTTGGTGACCTCTTCGCTCCGCCCATTTAAGCGGTGACGCCCAATCCGATATACCGGAAGGCGATTTATCCGCACCTTGCTCCAGCAGAAAAGCAACCATGTCCCTCTGGCCGTATTTCGCAGCCCAGCCGAGCGGCGTTGTGCCGTACTCCTCTTCCACCGCGTTGATATCCGCACCGTAGTTAAGCAGTAGGCGTGCAAGCTCTGTATCACCCTTTCTCGCCGTCAAATGAAGATAACTGACGCCGAGCCAATTTGCATGATTGGGATCCGCTCCGTGATCGAGCAGCAGCTTTACCATATCGTTTCCGCAGGCATAGCTCATATAGTTGCTTGCATACCACCGTTCCGTCAAGTCGACCTTATAGTTCAACAGCAGTTGAACGATGGAAGTATGGCCGCAGCTGGCCGCTTGCGCTAACGGCCCGTAATCGCCCGCATTCGCCGCTTGCGGATGAACCGCTAATATTTCGCCTGCCAAATCGATCCGGCCAAGATCGCATGCTGCTGTCAGCGACACCGTTCCCCCATGAGCGTACAACATCTGCTGCATTTCATTGAAGCCGCGGCGCATTGCGATATATACGGCATTGCCGGATGCTTCAACCTCTGCATTCGGATCGGCTCCAGCTGCAAGCAGCAGCTTGGCGATCGACAAATGATTGCCGCTCGCAGCGGCATGGAGCGCCCCTCCCCTTGGAGCATCACTCTCCGGCCGATTCGGATCGGCACCGAACTCGAGCAGCGCCTCCACGACATGTACATGCCCGTGCTTGGCCGCATTATATAGCGGAGAACGGCCCGACGTATCCCTGACGTTCGCGAGCTCAGGGCTATTTGCGAGCAGCTGACGCACGTATTCCGTATCCCCAACAGCCGCAGCCGTGCCAATCTCATATTCGGCACCCTTGGAAATCAGATAGCCGACCATAAACCATGAATTTCGTATCGTGTCCGACGGCAGGTCTCGATGCGGGCGATAGAAGTAGTCGCCTGACATCGCCAGATGAACGGGCTTGCAGCCATCTCCTCGAACCGACTCGATATCCGCGCCTCTCTCAAGCAAGGCATCGATTAGCTTCAGCTGCCTTGTCAGAACCGCCCAGTGGATTGGCGTGTTGCCTCGCTCATCGCTGGAATGAATTGCAGCCGGATCGCGATCAATCAGCTGCAAGACTCCGCTCTCATCACGCTCGCGTATCATTGCAGCGACGGTCTCTCCGAGCGGATTGCTATGTAGAGTCCGCTCCAAATGTTCCTTTAACATATCTTCGATCCATTTATGCCCGCGGTCGATCGCTTTTTGCAAAGGCGTATCCACCCAGTTGAGCGGAGATTTTTCCGCTGCAATGGCTCCATGCCTCAGCAGCTGCTCTACGATATTCGCATGCCCTTCCCGTACTGCAAATTGAAGCGGCGAGAAATAACCCCAGCTGCAGTTGGCAAGTGACTCGTCATGCCCTAACAGCCTCTCAACCATTTCGACGTCTCCACTCTCACAAGCAACCATCATTCGCCATACATTGCTTCCATACGTGCCGTCTTCAGACAGATGATCATCACGAACCAGCTCATCCGGCGGATTCAATCGGTCCAGCATCGGTTATAACCTCCTCAATGGTTCTTAGATTCTTAGTACGTTCTATACTGCTAGTCGAATAGTCTATAGTTGCCATTGTATCATGTCCAGAGGTTACCGTGGCGCGCAAGTATAGCTTTGAGCGGGGCCTGATCCCAGATCGACACCCTGGATCGTTATGTTATTGTTATCATTAACGTAGTTAATCTTTAACGTTACGAAAAACCCGCATTCAAATCTTCAATATCTTGAAGCTCTTTCTTCAAATAACTTACCGCCTCCGCTCGATCTTGCTCCTCTTGCTTGTCATATACAATTTGAACCATAAACTCATAAATATCTTCTAATTTCCGGCGAATTCGGTAGAACATCAATGCTCTGTGGTTAATCTCGTAATGCTGATGTGTCTTCCGATAGATCGTTAAAAATTCATTCCAATAAGGCTCGTCCATCAAAAACATAAGATCCGCTTCCACGGGAGCCAGCTTCAATCCTTCCCAATCAATGAGAATGAGCTGCTCTTCGGCTTGCATCATATTCCAGTTATGAAGATCCGTGTGGCAGACTCTCATTTGAAGCTCACTGTTTTGCAATTGTGCAGAAACGATTTTCAAATAGTTAATGCGATTAATAATGGTTTCAATATAAGGAGCCAACAGTGCCTTCATATCACTTGGAAGACGATTGAAATCTGCGCTCAGCATCTTTGTTAATGTTGGAGTAAAAGGAATAAGGAAATCTTCCTTTATCGCTTCCGTGTTTAACGGGATTTCTTCCCCATAGCGATGCAGTTCCGATATGATTTCGGCAAGCTGCCGATATTGAATGTCGTTTAACGCTTGATCCCCTATCGTATTTCCAACAATATATTCATAGAGCTGAAAGATGCCCATGTCATCTTCGCATCTATTTTCTGCGTTTACAGTTAGCAGCGGAACCGGTATCTTGCCTTGCAGGCTGGTTTGCTGCGACAGCCATTGGATTATGGGAACATAGCTGTCGATCAAGGCGGTCCATTTCGGGGTAGAGGTTCTGCTTTTCTCGTAAACCTTCAGAAAATATCGACGCTCGCCGCTAATCACTTGGTAAGCAAGTGCCGACCATCCTCCCTTCTGTGGTAATATGGATGCAGCTTCGATACCATAATGATCCTTCAGCAGCGTTTTATAATTGTTCATAAGCACTCCTTCCCGCGTCTCTATAGATTGCTTAGAGCCAATACTTGATTCACAAATTATACCATTGTCGATCCCGTTCTGTGCACGATTCAATAAAGCCCAACGATCACGTCCTGCTCATGATCATTGGGCTTTATAGGTTTGCGGCGTTTAGCCTTTGAGTTGGTTAGCCAAATCGGCTAATTTCTTACTCTTCAAGAACTGCTCCATCTGCCGCTCGGCGTCAATCACTACCTGTTGAATCAGACATTCGCTGCCGTGATTAAAGCTGCATTCGAACAGGGAAGCCGTACCTTCGATTGCATGAATGACATCCAGAAAGGAGATATCCTCTTGGTTTCGTTTGAGCCGGTATCCGCCATTGGCACCCGATACGGAATGAATTAGCCCCGCCTTGACCAGCTTGGTTAGCATTTTCGACAGATAGGTCTGGGAGACGCCCAGTTTCTCGGCTAAAAGCTGCACGCTTACGGGCTTATCCGGCGCTTCCTCTATTAAATAAAGCATCGCATGGAGAGCATAGTCCGTTGCCTGTGAAAACTTCATAGGATACACCTCGTTATGGACATTATTAGTCCATGATAACGTCAATATAGGATTAAGGCAAGTACGATCTCCGTAAAACCGCTCCGGTCGGCTATCCACATGCAGGAGGCTCCATTTATTCAATCATCACATCGGAGATGCTGTATTTCTTTAAGGATGTCATCGAACATCGCTCGATCTCAGCAAGTACCGGTTCAAGGCTGAACCATCTGCTGCCCTTGCCGTTTGAACCCTTTCTCTCGTGTCTTATTGCTTCGTAGGCATCTGCAAGGGTAATGTCAGCTGCAGGCAAAATGAGTTTATATCCACCATCGCGACCTTCCTTGGCTTCAACGAGGCCAAGTTTCTGCAGCCGGGAAATGGTTTTTCTCAAGTAGACGGCATGTACTTGCAGAAGCTCGGCCATTTCGGCGCTGCTCAACGTCCCTCTTTGCTTCGCCAGAAGCAGGAGAACACCCAGCGTGGCATGAAAACGATCCGTTTCCAATGCCGTATCCATTGCAGCCTCCCCTTTCCGATTCAATCAATATTATGCCTGCTTCCCATCATTGCGATACTTTGTTACAGGTTAAACTCCTCCTCAACTAGATCCATGTTGACAGTCATCGCTGTTTTACTGCCGGAAGCCGCGGCAAAAACCACTTGAGAAGGCCCCACATAAGCCGCATCTCCCGCTGCATAGAATCCCGGGACCGTACTCCTGCCCTGTATATCGACGGCTATGGCTCCAAAAGCAGCAGTGTCGTAACCCAGCTCTTTGGAAAATAAATCATTCAGATGCCATTCGGGCATAATAAACCCACCGCTTCGTTCGATATGAGAACCATCCATAAATTGTACTTGGTTCAACATGCCGTTCTCACCCCGAAATGCTCTGATCGGAGTTTCGATCACCTGAATTCCTTTATGCTCAAGCAGCTCTTTTTGTTCATGGGTTAAAGCGGCATGGCCATTCGTACATACAATCAGATCTCTGCTCCAGCTGTAGAGCAGTTTGATCTTATGAAAAGCCCCGGGTTTGTCGCCTACAACCACCAGCGGCTGATCTCTCAATTCCCAACCGTCGCAATAAGGACAATTGAATAGGCTTTTCCCGTAAAAGTTATGAATGCCCTCAATATCGGGGAGAATTTCTCTTAATCCGGAGGACAGAATCAATTTTCGGGTTTTTACATGTTCGCCGTTCTTGGTTAAGATTTCAAATCCCTTCTCCTGCTTACGAATATCTGTTACTTCGTCCTGCCAATGCTGTACCGACGGATATCTCAGCACCTCATCATAAGCAATGCGCCTAAATTCAGAAGGTGTTATACCGTCTCGTGTTAGAAATCCATGGGAAGCATGAGTAACTCGATTTCGGGGTTGATTATGGTCGAATAGCGCAACGGTCCGCTTCGCCCTTCCAAGCACCAAAGCAGCGTTTAATCCTGCCGGTCCACCGCCAATAATGACACAATCGTACAACATCAGATCCACTCCTTTACAAAGATATTATAGATACACTTTATCTATAAATGTTTCAAAAAAATATCTGAAGCTAATCATTTGGGTTCGTCCAAATAATTATAGACTTCATGTATCTATGATAACCTTTGAGTGAAGGCAAGTCAACAAATTCCGCTTTATTTACAGCATTGCATTTTGATACTTATGTACGTATCTTCAAATCGAGATTCTCCACTTGATGCAGGATATCCTCGCCCGTCTTCTTCCAAGCGGCGAAATCTCTTGCATCGGCCTCTTTCCAGAGCTCATAAACCTCCGAAGCATCGTTGTTGTCGCTGTTTAAAGCAACTCTGATCAGCCCCGCGACTTGCGAAATCAATGTCGGATTCAGCTGTGATTTCACGATGCCAAAATCAATGGTTTCCGTTATCGGATGTACGGGGCGAATTCCGCTCGCAATTAAGATTAGTTCACCAAGTGCGAGGATTGCGCTGCCTTCGTCGACCTCCATATAACCTTCTTCAGACCACGTAGTCTGGATGTAATTGATTTGTTCCTTAATGGAAGATCCGTTCTGCTGCACATCCAGCAGACAATCTCCTGCTCCATCATTATCAAATACTCCTGTGTCCCATGCCCCCATAGGTCTGTAACCTCCTCTGCTTACACAACGAATCTGATTATAACGAGCAAGGCGCCGCGGCAGCTTGCTCGTATTTTTCTTTAACTGCGACCTTCTCCTCTATTACTATGCCCGAGCCTCAAGAAATTCCTTAATGTCATTAATCTTCTGCGTTTTCAGTACCAATTTCTTGGTATCGAAGACAAGGATGACAGGGAGAGTGTCCAGGCTGAATTCTTGCTTGAGATTAAGCACATGATTAGGATCGATAGTAAGCCAGCTGATTCCGCCTGCCATAGCCCCGGGAATCGCCTGAAAAGCTTTCAAGCTGTAATCCGGATTCGAATCGGATTCTTCAATCACGCTGATATGATACTTGCCTTTCTCACGGGAAAGCAAACCGGCACTTCGATAGAGTTCGTCTTTACTCATGGGCAAAATAAGCAGCTCATCAGGGGTTTCCGACTTCGGATCCGGCGGATTGATCTGCAATTTCTGGCCGGTCTTGAGATCGGCAAGCGACAATTTGGTGCCTGCATCATTCTGTATGATCGTACGGGGCAGCACCTTAGCGGTATATTGGACGCCATAATCGGGGATCGATGATCCGCGCAAGTTGCGTTTCGACCATTCGGAGATATCGATGATTACGGTTTGATTCTGCTGATCGATGCTGCTGACGAAACCGATCATTTCATTATCCTTGTAATGCCTGTAAGGGTTGCTTGAACAGCCCGCAGCCAACCAACACAGCGTAATGATTAGAAATACCGCCCAGTTCCGTTTGCGCATATAATCCCCTCTTTCATAGTACTATGGACGGTACGATATCCAAAAATGTTCCGGCTCTGTGTTAAGATTTTTATAACAATAAAAGCACAATCACTTGGATTGTGCTATCAGTATCGCTATATGATTAAATCCAGCCCGCTAGCCCAAGAAAGCAATTGATCTTTTGGTTTTCCGTGCAAATTCGATTGGATTGTCAATGGACTCCCAGTGAATATACATTAATCGAGGCTGCTCATTCAACCAATGATTGTGAAGTGCCGTTACCTTAATGCCATTTCGTTGAAGATTGCGAATTAAGCGATTGGCTTGGTTTTGAAAAAGCGCAGTTTCGCCTAAACAAAGCGCACGTCCTGAACGATCGAGGGACTCAAATGAAAACAGTTGATACCGGACCAATGGTGAGGTTGTTCGTCTTCCTAAAATTGTTGCATTAAGTCTCCTTGCCCGGCTGACAAAACAAACGGGACCTGGATCAATTTCATGCTCCCCGCCTAATATGCTGGCAAATTGGTTACATAATCTATTAAACCGTGGAGTTACCTTAATATTCGCCATTACTAGCCTCCTCTTGGTTTTGAAATAGTGTATTGTAAACCAGAGGAAGGCGTGTATGCGAATGCCCGGTTTGATCAATTTTTAATAATCTTAATGTGAGCTCCGTTACTGCAGCTCAAGTAATCACTCTTCTACGGTCTTATATAGCGACCTTTGTTCCTTACGTTTTGGTTTCTTCTTATCCTGAATCCGCAATTGTCGGGCAATTGTATAACCAATCAGGTATGCTGGCGCTGATGTGTTGCCGTCAACCGTAAATGGAATCGTTGAAGCATCTGCAACCACTAGGCTTTTCACCCCATGAACGTTGCCCAGGCGATCAACAACCCCTCCTTTATTTAGGGGAGCCATGCGCAGTGAACCTTGTTGGTGGTGATTATGTTCGAAATTTTGCTTGATAAACTCTTCCAATCTTGAGTCATCGTCAATTACATCCGGTGTGGGTGAAATAAGCCGATATGAGGGGTCTATGGAAGCCAATTCATCCGCTATATTTTTGACATAAGTTTTGTAGATGTTTTTTATTTTTTCCATGTCATCCTGGTTATCGAGAAACCCTTCATCCGCTAATACGATTTTAAGAGGATCCTTGTTTTGTATTCTAATGAACCCCCGGCTCATGGGACGCAAATAAATGATGGCTAGGGTTAGCGTACGATCGGAACCGATTCCGATAAGTTGAACCGCCCTGCGCTTGGGATTTATACCGGATGGATCCGGCAAAAAAGCTCCTCCCGTATATAGCGAATTAGGATCATTAGAGGGCAATGCATGATCATCCGGATTAGCGGTAAATACGGCAAAGTTCAGCGTGTGATTTCTTAGCCGCTTCCCTACGTTTGGGTTATTGAATATGACGGGGATACCTGCATCTTGAAGTAATTGGGCCGGACCGACTCCAGATAGCATCAATAACTGAGCACTGTTAATGCCTGCTGAAATGATGACTTTCTTACGCGCATAAACCCGGCTTCGCTTACCTCCAATAAGAATTTCCACTCCTATCGCACGTTTGCCGGAAAAGAGCACTCGTAAAACCGTTGATTTGAAGAAGACTTTTAATTTCCGGTCTTTAACACCCTGACCTGCAGGGGTCATGATCTCTTTCGAGAGAAAAGCCGTTGATGAACTTTCTCTCCGGCCATTCGGATTTTGATACAACTGCCATCGAGTAAAGGGACCAATGGGGGTTTTAGGATCGTTGTAATCAAGAATCTCCGAAAATCCCGTTGCGTTCTCAATTGCTGAAGTGAGCTTTTTCCCCATGGACGTGGGGTTAACCGGAGCCTGCCTAATATCAATCTGCCCGCTGAACCCGCGTGCCCTAACATTACTTGTCTTTCCATTATACTTTTCTAATTTCTTAAATCGGCGAATAACCCGTCTAGGAGACCAAACCGGCCCCAATAGTTTTTCCCATTCTCTAATCACGGCTGTTGTCGGCCGAACGTACTGTTCCCCGTTAATCGAGGATCCCCCGCCTAGAAGACGTCCGGTCGTCCATTCGAATGAACGTCCGTCCAATCCGTCCTGCGGAATTCCCTCCCCTTGCCAGAAGTAATTAGGGAAAAACTGTTCCTCCAGCTCCAAAGCAAATTCAGAATTCCTGATCGGGTCGTCCTTGTCGTTATTCTCGCCGGATTCCAGAACGAGAACGGATGTTTTTTTATCATCGGTAAGGGTCTTCGCGATTACCGCTCCGGCAGGACCCGTTCCTACGATAATATAATCAAAGGTTTTTTTCCTATCCATCGATGCTCTCCTTATATCTAGGCTGATATACAATATTACTCACATTAGCCACATGTGTTTGGACTCATCAGGTTTTCAAAATTTTAAACCATTCCATATGCGATGGATAAAGGGAATGAACCAGGGCCCAACAAAAAAAAGTCGCTATCTAAGCGACTTTGATGAAACCAAGTTATGGACTGATTCTACAAATCCTGCGGAAGCTCGGAAGGTACAATGAGTCCGGTTACATCCAATCCGAGCTCGTCTCTTCGCTTCAGATCCTTCAGAAAATCCACAAATCCGATCCGAGGCTGCCAGCCAAGAAAGTTCCTTGCCTCAGTCATATCATGCTGCTCGACTTGAGCAGGAAGCGCAATCTCGTATTTATCGATAAGGGCTGATGCCCCGGGCACCTGCTGCTCGCACCACTCTCTTCCCAGCTGCGCAAAATGGTTCTTGACTTGCTCTGGCATTCCATGGTCGGTATGCACGATCGTTCTGAACAGCTTAAAGGCCTGCCTGTCGGCTGCAGCAAGGGACATGACAGTGGCAGAAGCGATGTCCCGGCGATCCACGCCATTGCGCAGCAGACGGGAGCCAAATTCCAAATAAGGCCGCGGGATAAATTCATGATAGCGAAGCATCGCGATCGAGGCTCCTGTCATCTCGTGGTAGGATCGGCAAAGATCTTCGCCGATGACCTTGCTGACGCTATAGACGGATCCCCAGCCGTAAGCCATTGAAGACGCGTAAACGATCGATCGGATCCCTTCCTGCCTGCACGCTTCAAGCACGTTGTATGTACCGTCGACGTTTACGGCGAATATGGTATCATCGCTTACCGGAGGTTGATGGGCACAATGCCAAGCCGCTAGATGGATGACCCCATCCATTCCTTTGACCGCTTGACGAACGTCCGAGACGGTTCGTGTGTCGCATCTGACGAATTCCGCTGTTCTTAGATCCGTTGCCGCTGACGGAATGACATCCGCCATTCGAACTTTATGGCCTGCTTGCAGCAGCGCACGGCATACCGCCTGTCCGCCATTGCCGGATGCTCCGGTTACGAGTACGTTCATCTCAATGTCTCTTCCTTTCGTTATACGCGTTTATACTTGATTGATCAGACTCATATCATGCTCGGATAACAGCGGACGCACCGATGCCGATACGTTTAAGGCCGCTTGCTGCGCTGTCTTCGCACCTGGAATGGCTGTGGATACGGCCGGATGGCTGAGTACAAAGCGCAGTGCCGCCTGAGACAGCGTGCGATTCTCATCCGCAAGAGGCTTAAGCTTCTCGACTTGTGAGAGGCTCTTCGAGAACCAAGCTTCCTTCGGCCAGTTTTTGCGAATATCCCCTTCTGCGAATTCCGTTCCTTTCTGGAACTTCCCGGTTAGAATACCCATGCGGAGAGGACCGCGTACGACCGCGCCAATGCCGTGCTGATGCAAATAAGGCAGCACTTCGCGTTCCGTGGAACGGTTTAATATACTATAATCCAGTTGAACGGCATCCAGCCCGCCATCACGGTTAAAATGTTTGATGTAATCCAAATTTTCAGTAGAAACACCGACGGCCCTTACTTTTCCGTCGCGCTTCAGCCGCTCGAACGCGCCAAGGAACGCTTCCGTTTCTTCATGCTTATCCCACCAGAGATGACAGAAGTAGACATCAATATAATCCGTCTCAAGCCTCTTCAAGCTGTTCTCGAACGCTTCAATGACTTTATCCGGCTTATCATATACCGGAGCCCCGTTCGGATCCCGGTGATGTCCCATTAGCCCTCCCTTTGTAGAGATGACCAGCTTTTCTCTTCTGCCTTGAATCAGCTTGGCGACAAGCTTCTCGCTTCTGCCGTTCCCATAAACATCCGCAGTGTCGATAAAGTTAACGCCCTGCTCAACCGCTGCTTCCATCGCTCGTAAAGACTGCTCGTCATCAACAGGTCCCCACGCATCTCCGCCAATAGCCCAAGCGCCGAAACCGATTTCGGATACCTCGATACCTGTCTTGCCCAAACTTCTCGTATACATGGAGTACCTCCTTGGAATAGTGACCTGTGGCTATCTTAAACGATTTTCATAGATGCTGGAAGTACGCACTTTAACCGTAGTTTGTTACCTTAAGGTGACCATTAAGAAGGAGATCGTTGTTCCGGCAGAGAATCTCATAGAGGAAATCCTTCACTGCGCATAGGAGGCATAGGTTCATGGGCCATACTGAAGATTACGAATGCTCGATCGAAAAATCACTGCGGATTATTGGCGGGAAATGGTCTTTTCTCGTTATTCGTGAGCTGTTCTTTCACGGAAAGAAACGGTTCAGCGAGCTCAAGAGCTCCATCAACGGCATCAGCTCCAAATCGCTCACGGAAACGCTCCGGCATCTGGAGGAGAATCAAGTTGTGATTCGTGAGATTTATGCGACTGTCCCGCCTACCGTCGAATACCGACTGACGAGCAAGGGAGAAGCGTTTAACGGCATTTTGCATGAAATGAAGAAATGGGGACGCGATTGGGCGTAAATTTAAAGGTATCCTTCACAATGAAGGATACCTTTGTTCGTTGATTAGCCAATAACCCAATACGTACAAATCGTTAGCGTAAGTTGGACTCTGATTTATTTGCCATACTTCTTATCGATCAGCTCTTGAATATACTCCGTCATGTGATCCAGGAACGCTTTTGGCGATAATGAACCGTCCATAACCTTTGGCCATTTGTCATCAAACTCCGGAAAGTAATCGACGGGAATTAGAGACTCAAGATGACTGTGCTTCACTTCTTTCATCGCTTCATAAGCAACCTTCAAAGCCGGATTCGTCTTCGCTTGTTCGACGAGATACGGATTTTCGATCTTCGCGGATAGCCAGCCAAAATGCTTCAGCAACGATTCCGCGCCCTCGTTGGTAGAAGTCATCCACTTCACCAGTTCCCATGCGGCATCTTTGTTTTTCCCGCCGCTCGTCATCCCCATTCCCCAACCGCCGAACCATAGCGAGTTGAGAGGCATCGTCGTAACGCCTAGATCGGGGTTTTCCTTAAGTCGATTGACAACGGTTGTGGAAAATTCAGGCTGCATGAGCTGCTTGCCGGCTTGAAACCGGTTGGTGTTTTCCGGCAAGGAAGCTTGCAGTTCGCTCAATCTTTTCTCATCGATATTCTCGTTCTTGAACCTGACCATCCATTCCAGCGCTTCTACGATAAGCGGATCGTTGAAATTAGCTTTACGGGTTTCCGGATCATAGAACGTTTTCGTCGTTGCCCCGTTCGCATAAGCCCATGTCTGCAATGTATTCCGGGTCGAACCGATCGATTCATGAGGAGCGAATGTCGTCATCTCCTGCTTTCCGTTATCCGTTACCCAAAACTTTTGAAAGAAATCATTAATTTCTTCTAGAGAGTTTAATTCAGGGAATTCGGTGTAACCGTATTGATCCAAAATATCTTTATGATACACGAGGAGCAGATTCGCCCCGTCTTGCAAAGGAAGTCCCCACACCCCATCTTCTACGTAACCATCGAATGCAGGCTTATAAAACAGGCTTGGATCCACATCCGGGTCCATCTCGATATACGGCGCCAAATCTTCCACGAATTTATCTTCTCTCCATGCCGGTACCGTATTGAACATCATGATCAAATCAGGGGTCATCCCAGCTGCAACTAGCGCAGGAAGATCATTGATATTCTGTTCCAACAGTTCAACTTTAATGTTGGGGTAAACCTTCATGAAATCGGCGAACACATTATTGAATTGTTCTTCATAACCGAATCCCCAAGGTGAAAGAAACTTTAAATCCGCCTTCAATTCCTTCTTATCAACCACCGTTTGCTGCTTATTCTCTTCCTCTTTCCCGGACTCATTGGACTTCTGGTCATTAGCGGACGTGTTCTCCGGCTGGGGCTGGTTCTCCGGCGTATTTGTCCCGGAGCTGCAGCCCGTTAAGGCTACCATCAGCATTAACACGCATGCCATTACATAAGATGCCGCTTTTCTTTTTACACTCCTACTCAATTTCATCCACCACCAATTAATATATTTGATATGTTCAATACGTATTATAAAGAGTGACATATGAATTTGATGTGAATTTCGGCGGCCAGTATGATATGTGATATTGATCGGCATAAAAACACCACAACAACCGGATATTCACCTATACCGGAACCAGGAATATATTATCAATGAAAATAGGAATAAAGGAGAGCTGCAATGATTCCCCAGTACGGTTATTACTACGGTTACGTTCCTTACCGGAATGACGGCTTCCCTGTGCAGCCGGGCGGCCAAAAGCAGTGCCTGCAAACCGCGCTGCGGCTGGTGAGCGAAGCCGTTCAGGGCGAACGTTCCGACGAGCTGTTCTACCAGTATTTGATCTCTATTGCTCCTACGCAGGAGGAGAAGGACATCATCGCGTCAATCCGCGACGATGAG
Source organism: Paenibacillus spongiae (assembly GCF_024734895.1). Taxonomy (NCBI): domain Bacteria; kingdom Bacillati; phylum Bacillota; class Bacilli; order Caryophanales; family Paenibacillaceae; genus Paenibacillus; species Paenibacillus spongiae. The sequence continues at coordinate 3,553,156 of NZ_CP091430.1, read as the reverse complement.
CGGAAACATAACCAGATGTTCCGGAAAATCTACAGAGATTTTACTGGCCAGGAGGTACCGTCTCCGGGTAACGGAGAACCGTTCGAGAAGCCTGCGTCGTATGTGGACGGCATTAAGATGGCGCTGTTCGGAGAATTGAGGGCGGTGGAGAAGTACCGGGAAATTAGACGCTGTTTACCGGAAGGGATGTATCGGGATATGCTGTTCGAGATTATTACCGACGAAATTAAGCATGCCTCGAAATACAATTACCTTTTTACGTTGAACCATTGCAACCAAGTCATGAAGGCGTAATTGTCTAACCATAACGTAAGTTGGAGCGACACCAGCCGAACCAAAGGCAGTTAGCCTACGGTTCGGTTGCCGCGGCGGATGATTTATAGAAAAAATAGGCAGCCCGCGGAAGTGGTCTGCCGTCCAACATGCTCTGAATTAATGCAGCATCTGTTCGTAACAACTGAAGGTCAGGTTGCCATTAATAAAAAAAGCCGCGAATTTCGCGGCTTTTTTTATCGGTCTATGATTAGCCCTGCTATATAACCTGAAATTTCCACATTATACAGGTTCACTATGCCTGTATCCTCGGCCGATCGGCCTTGCATTCCGGATTCGGTACCAATCCGAGGTGAGCCAGCTTGGTCAAATAATAGCATTCTTCCCTCATCATGTGATCCGGCATCAACGGACTGATCCGGTCCAATACTTCGGCGGTCAGCTCCATTTCCTCCAGTTCGTTCAGGAACGCGACGAAGAGCTTCATCTCGATGTCCACTTCCTTGTGGAGCCTGCGGAAAGCTGGAAAATCCTTGAGCTGCGTTCTCATATATCCGGCCATTTCTATGCTTTTGATATATAGTTGTTGAAAATGGGCTTCGAATTGTTCGCTTTTGTGAATGAGACGTTTCTCAACGGCATCCAAATTCGATGCAATGGCGGCGGCATGACCGGCTGCATCCGGCAGCCATAGAAAATCGTGATGCAGCGCATTGAACACTGGCACGGGCTTTCCCGCAATGAGATCTGTCAAAATACGCAGATACTCCTCCAGCTCGTTGACCATATGATTGAGCATCGTAGGCGCAAGCGCAATCGTAACTTTGCCGAGGATCGCCCTGTGCAGTAAATCGAGCTTAAACCTGCGCAATTCGATCGTCTTTTCATAGGCTTCGTTACTTATCGATGCGGAATTGGCCTCTGTACCTGCTATTCGTGATTGCTCGAGTAAATGATCGAAGGCTTGAATAAATGCTCCCGCAGTCTGTATATCCTGCGTTTCTTTCGATGAGAGTGTATTGAGAATAAATCTTGCGTGATCTCCCATGATCTGCAACCAGAAACGATGCTCATACCATACATGATGAATCAAACGCGGTCCCCCCCTTTCAACGTTATTCTTCTCGAAGGTATGAAGGAACTCGTGAATTTATTACGGATGCTGGTATATGGTTATTAGGTCTCTATATTGCCTCTCTCGTAGGATCAGTAGGGTCCATACTCATTCATATGTAGAAAAAGGGCCAACTGGTGGCCCTTTCTAATCATTTATATTGAAATTACCGGATTATCCATTCTGTATCAAGTGCCGCAGAAGGTTCGGTAAGGACGTGTGGCTGGCGCAGGCGGATCAGCGTAATCAAGCTGATCAGGTGTATGTGCATAAGGTTTCGATAGAACTGCAAGAAGCTGATTCATCACGCTGTAATCACCTTGCTTCACCGCGGCATCCAATGCTTCTTCTACCCGATGGTTCCGGGGAATTAGCGCGGGATTGCTGCTTCGCATCAATTGATGCGAGGAAGCTTTATCTTCCTGCTGCCTGCCTAGTCTCCCCTCCCACAGCTCATGCCACGAAGTAAATTCTTCCGTACCATACAGAACCGTTTCCTCAGGCTTATCAAACGTCAATGCGCGGAAAGTATTGGTGTAGTCCGCACGGCTCTTCTGCATCATGCGGAGCAGATCAACAATAAGAGCTTCATCCTCCGCCTCTTCGTTAAAGATGCCCAGCTTCGCTCTCATTCCGTTAAGCCAATGCTGGTGATATAGCTCGCTAAAGTCTGACATGGCATCCTCAGCCAGCTTGACAGCCTGCTCCTCGTTATCATCCAGCAGCGGCAGTAAAGTTTCAGCGAATCTCGCAAGATTCCATGCGGCAATATGCGGCTGGTTGCCATATGCATAGCGGCCTTGAACGTCAATGGAGCTGAATACGGTTGCCGGGTCGAAAGCATCCATGAAGGCACACGGGCCATAATCTATGGTTTCCCCGCTAATGGCCATGTTGTCTGTATTCATCACTCCATGAATAAAGCCGACGAGCTGCCATTTGGCGATTAGCCCGGCCTGACGTTTAATGACTTCCCGCAATAGAGTCAAGTAAGGGTTCCCATCCGTATCAGCTTCTGGAAAATGTCTTTGCAATGCGTAATCGGCCAGAGTTCTTAATTCTTTCCCGCCACCCCAATTTGCGGCATATTGAAAGGTGCCGACGCGCAGGTGACTGGCAGCCACACGGGTCAGGACTGCACCCGGCAGCTCGGTTTCGCGGATGATCGAATCTCCGGTTGTCACGACAGCCAGGCTGCGGGTGGTAGCAATACCAAGCGCTTGCATGGCTTCGCTGATGATGTATTCGCGCAGCATCGGTCCGAGTGCCGCGCGGCCGTCGCCGCGGCGGGAGTATGGTGTTGCGCCTGAACCCTTGAGCTGAACATCGACTCGTTCCCCTGAAGGGGTAATCTGTTCGCCGAGCAGCAGCGCCCGGCCGTCCCCTAACATGTTAAAGTGCCCGAACTGATGGCCCGCATATGCTTGAGCAAGTGGTTCTGCGCCTACGGGGACTTGGTTGCCGGCAAACACCGCTGCACCATCACCGCTTTGCAGCGCTTGAGCGTTCAAACCTAGCGATGCTGCCAATGGACCATTAAGAATAATCAGTTTGGGCGAGCTTACGGGGGTTGGGTTCTGCCTGGTGAAGAATGCTACCGGCAAACGGGCATAGCTGTTGTCAAAGTTCCATCCTGCTTCGGATAATGCTTTGTCTTCTGTCATCGGATCTCCTTTTATTTATGTATTCGTGTATCTTCGTTTTTTCATTTGTATGAAATAAAGATCATCTTAAGAAGGCAGCTCCTTTAGTGTTTTCTCATGCCAATTTATTATACTCCTTTCACATATGGATAGCGCACTGGCACAGAGATTTTTTATGGGATGAAGCCAATTCAACTATTCTTTAAGCCGTCGTTCTACGGCAATGGCATACAGTTTTTTCCTTGAATGTTTGCCTACTTAGTAAGTTAAATTAGTCTTTATTAAGAGTTTTGTGATTTTGTTCATCATCCAGCAAATTGACGCGATCGCGGAGAGGAGAACAGTTGTGATGATTGAGGAATATGCCGATATTAATGGGTATAAGATGCATTACTCTGAGCTTGGGACAGGTACACCGATTATATTCATCCATCCCCCGGTATTGACCAGCGTGAATTTTCATTACCAGCTCCAAGGACTATCGGCACATTTTCGTACAATCGCATTTGATATCCGGGGTCACGGCCGAAGCGGACCTTCCAGGGAAAAGATTACTTATTCCTTGATTGTCGAGGATATCAAGCAGTTGATGGATCGGTTGGAGATCGATAAAGCATATTTATGCGGCTACTCAACTGGTGGTTCGATCGTGCTTGAGTTTCTGCTGGCTCAACCGGACAGGGCTTTTGGCGGAATCGTTATTGGCGGAATGTCCGAAGTCGCAGACCGCAAGCTAAGAACCAAAATATCGCTAGGCCGCATCTGTTCAGAAATCGGAATGGTCTGTCCGATTGCGCTTATTACAGCTTGGGCACAATCCCATAGTAATACATCCTTCTTTCGAAAGTTATTTAACGACGCTAATAAAACAAACCCTATGAATGCCAAACAGTATTATCAATACAGCTTGCATTACGATTGTACGGATCGATTGCGACAGATAAGCCAGCCCGTATTGCTGGTTTATGGTGAGAAAGACAGACCATTCCATCCGTACGCCAAATTATTGCACCAACGATTGGCGAAGAACGAGTTATATTACTTCAAGAACATCGATCATCGGATTCCAACGAAGGCTGCCGGAAAGTTAAACCGATTGATCAAACAATTCATCGACACCGACACCCCTTTGCATTAAAGGGGTGTTCGTTTCAATGCTAAGCGATTTCATTATATAATAGATTGACAAGCATAACTGATAATGATTTCATCAAGAAACGTCTTCGAAAGGGGAATTATGTCACGGAAGAAAAAACAGCAGTTTAACGCTATCTTTGAGATCGGACTGTATGCCGTTTGCATCTTGTCCGCCGTCTATTACACTTTGCATGAGGTATACGCCAAAAGCTTTCAAGCGATATTGACGTTAACGGTCTTGCTTCTCATTCGGGGAATGGTCAGATGGACGAAGACCGAGCTGTTTCCTACTCTTCGGTTTTCCGTTCTTTTTTTCGTTGCGCTAGCCATGCTGATCGGCAACTTATTTGGTTTTTATGGCGTCATTCCGTATCTGGACAAAATCGAGCATTTGCTTTCCGGCGTTATTCTTTGCTTCATCGGGTTGCTGGTAATCAGAAAGATGATCCAAAAACAGGGTATGTCCGAATTCCCTCCCCCCATTGCCGTCTGGTTCTCTCTGTTCTTTGCTGTTGCTATGGCAGGATGTTGGGAAATTTACGAATTTACCGTCGACCGGCTGTTCGGGCTCAACAGCCAGAACGGCAGTCTGACCGATACGATGCTCGATATCCTATGCGGAACCGCAGGGGCAGCGGGTACCGCGCTTTTTCTTGCTTATCGGGCGAAGAGGCATCCACTGTCAATACTCGCTTCCGATGAAGCGCGATCATAAGAATGCCAATCCTTAAAGGCAGGGTATACAATCGTCCAAACGAATGTGAAAGGGACATCCATCAAAAGATGCGATGTCCCTTTCACATTCAAGCATTTCCCAGAATCGGTTCGTCAATGACATCAGGATCACTCGTATTGTTTATATTCGCCCCGTTCAATGTAATGACGACATTCCCCGTATTCCCCCCGCCTTGACCTGAAATCGCCTTATTGGCGGTTTTCGGTGAAATATTCAATGTATCGCCAAAATTGACCACTCCGTCATTGCTGTTAATATTGACTGAACCAACTAAGGATGGCATGGATCATCCCCCCTTTTAGGGGTAGAGCCGCAAACGGCATAAGACTTACGCTTTGCGCGTCTGGGCCAGAATTTGAATTTCACAACGATTGGGGCCTCTCTCTTAGCAGATGCCGGATATGTTTAATTCGTGTCTCGGCTTTCAGGGAATCGCTTGAACCGATATGGAAGACAGCGGAGGATGAGACACTGAACAGATCGATGTTACGCACGCCAATCACTGGGGATTCATTGATCGTTGTCATCTTGATATTTTCATTGACTACCGGTTGAACGATCGGCCGAAAAAAAATCTCCCAATCCAGAAATGAAAATTCGTTTTGGAAAAAAATCGCCCTCTCGCGTTGAACGGCAATGACATAATTGGCCGGCATGATTCGTTCCGAATCCCCAATCTCAGCAACCGTGGTAATTCCGATATCCGTAATACGAATATGTCCGACGGAAGAAATTCTGGCCAATGCCGACCGCCCCTTTACTCGATAGTTGGAATTACCGGAGCCGCAATCGGTATCGTAACGCCGACAATCAATTTTTCCGGCGGACCTTCGAACGCGCTGAACAACGAAATCGTCTCGATGTCTCCTACCATAAACGTGGATGCCGTGCTCAAAAAAGTCATTTTAACACAGTCAACCTCGAGTTCGCCATTGATCACCGTATATTCCATCTTATGTTCCATTCTCCTTTCGGAGCATATTTTTCATAAAGGATTCAAACGTTTTCTCGATGTCTCGTTTGACATCCTCATACACCGATTGCTGTATGGATGTCAATTGTTCCGGCGTTGCATCATCGGGACGGACACGTTTCAAATAATCGCGGATCCGCTTGTCGGTTTGTTTCTTTACGTCCTCCACGATAAACTTGCGATATTGCGTGTCGAGCGGGTACTTATATTGCGATTCCAACTCGTTAAGTGAATCATAAGCACCATTGTTTAAATAATTATCCACTTGCTGCTGAAGATCCGGAAGGAGCTGCGGATATTGTTTTTCAATCAACGACGGCGCGTCCAAGGTTTGTTCGACGGCGAATTCTTCTATGGACGAATCCGAATCCGATCCGTTCGGATTGATGCCGATGTTTAACGTCCCCTCTAATTTTTCCACCTTCAACAAGTCAAACCGGTACTCGTTGCGGATGACGGGCGGTTCGGCATTATGCTGCTTTAACCGTTTAAGCTCCTGGATCACGTCTTGAAGCTTCGCATCCATTTGCCGAATTTGTTCATTTTGATAATGCATGTAACCGTTCAATTGCTGTAAAAATTGTAATATTTCCTGGGGCACGTGCATTTGAATCAACCTCTCCTCCGGAAAATCGCTCGAACGTTTATCGAACCGTTTGGGATAAAGGGGTCAGAGGGATAAACGGTATGTCCGAAGCTGGAACCACTGAAGGCAGTAAGCCTGCCGCCGGTGCAGGTTGCGTAAACCCTCCTGTATTATAAAGCTGCGACAAGGGCTTAATAATCCCCGCGCTTCCGATCTGGAGAACCGATGAATTCGATATGGCCTCAACCTTCAGATTATGAATGACAATATTCTGGTGGACGAATAAATTCATGGTTGGATGTCCTCCTGATCTGTACCGTCAATGAAATTTTGCTCATATACATCGTTTCCATAGATGTTGATAATGCTAGGCGAATTGTTGATGTTTAAGGTATCCCCGGAATTGAAAGATCCGCCGCCGGCGAACGTCGTGTTAAAGCTGCTTGGCGCAATGGTTCCAACATCGCCTATATTAAAAACTCCGCTGTTATTGTTCACATTAATGGCTCCAACAATGGCCGGCATTGATCGACACCCTTTTTTTTTCGAGCCTAAATACTGGATCTCGCTTCCAACGATGTGACGGCTCCCATAAGTATCCTATGATGCCGTATTTCCGAGTATTCATTCATCCCCTGTAACTGCATAGATTATAGAAAGCAGGCGGCCGTTCATGACCGTTTCAAGCAAGGGAGGCAATGCCCGATGAAAGTGACCATCATAAATAAGTGCATCAAAGTAGGGAGCATGGAAATTGCCGGAATCGGCAGTTCAACCGTCGTATTGATTGGCGATACGGAAACCATTGTCAACTCCTCAATCTTCGATACACCGGCGGATTCGTTGATTTTCGATCCCCGAGTGCCCTTGAAACATAACGAAAACAACCCTTAACCAATAAAAATGACGACATTGAGGTGGTTATCGTGGATGATTCGAAGAATGAAGCACCGAACTTCAAGCCGTTTTGGGAAAATGATATTCCGTTTAATCTCAACGACAAACTAGATAACTTTTCGTGGATAGAAAAATACGTACAGGATGCAATGAAGCAATTTCTGCCTAAGCCGGTTAACATTAATTCCCGCACAAAGAATTACCAGATGGAAATGTTTGAAACTCACAAAAACGTCATCGTCAAATTGCATCTATCCGAGAAAGAAGCCAGGAATGTTAGCATATATACCGGCGTCAACCGCATCCGGCTGGAAGGCTATCCGGAAAACAATAGGAAAATCATTAAACTGACCACTTATGTCGTTCCGGACAGCTGTTTGGCGGTATATAAGAATGGGATCTTGCAGCTGCATATGCGGAAGCAAGAGATCGACGATTACTTTCATGAAGTGAACGTCAAGTTTCCGAAATAGCCCCGTATAAGGATAAACGCATCGTTAACGCAAAAAACCGTCACCCGATGCATGACCGGGTGACGGCTTGAAATCATGATTGTTGTTTTCTTCTTTTACCGAGTATCCAATCGAGCACAAACAGAAGTAATACTGCACCTACGACGTAATAAATCCAGCTGTATGATGTTTGCTTTGTTGTTTCAGAAGTTTTCTTGTCGGGCGATGCCGTTTGAGCGGTTTCGCCGTTATCGTACGCCGATGAATGGGTTGACGCCGCGGCAGCTGGATCCTCTTGACTGTCCAGGGGAGCCGGTTCAGGCACCTTCGCTTCTTCTTTTGGAGGCTCTACAACCGGCGCATCTACAGTAAAGGTATAGTTGCCTTTGATAACGTGCGTGTCCTCCCCCATTATGCTCCAATTCACCGTGTATTTTCCATTATCCAGCGGTTTATCCAGCGTGCCGGTCATCGTATCTTGATCGATCTCGACAGCTATAGCAATTTCATTTTCTTGCTCATCTTTGAGAGTAATTCGACTTAACGTCTCAATATCCGTATTGAACTTCAACCGAATTTCCGTGAGAGGCTCCTTAATCAATTCATTCTCTGAAGGCGATGCGGTCTCAAGCCCAGTATGAGCGAAAGCAATCTGAGGCAGCATGAGCAATATAAGCGCAATTCCAGTCGTCCATAACCATTTCATAAACGTATTATTATCCTTCCGCCGTTGAATTCTTGTCACCCCGCATAGTATAACAGATCACGGATACTCAGGTATGACTCTTTAGGGCTATAAAAAATGAACAGAATATGAAAACCTTACGGTAGATTTTGGATGCGCATACAAGTACAATTGGGGGGAAGATCGCATGAGATAAGGAGTGAAGAACGATGTCATCCCCTGAGCCGAACATAATCGTCGTCATGTGCGACCAGCTGCGCGCCTTCGAAACCGGCTGTTACGGCAACCCGATCATTCGCACGCCCCATATCGACCGGCTTGCCGGTGAAGGCGTACGCTTCGAATATGCCGTGACGAACAATCCGGTGTGCATGCCCGCCCGTTCAAGCTTGTTGTCCGGACAGTACAGCCGCAGCTGTATCGGTACGACGGGCAACATAACGGAGCCGGACGAGAACGGTCGCATGCACCTGCCGGAATATCCGTCGAAACATCGCCGCACAATGCTAGGACCAACCTTGCCGGAAGAGCTGAACAAACTCGGCTATCGAACCGCTCTGATCGGCAAATGGCATATCGACCCTGCTCCGGAGACGATCGGGTTCGAGGAGAGCCTATATCCATACGTTCACCATCGCCATACCGGCCAAACATTCATCCGCGGAGCCGAAGCAGCAGAAGAAACCGTCGCAGCGTTCAGCGTCGAATTCGAGGCGGATCAAGTCGAGCGCTTTCTCGCAAAACCGCATGACCGCCCTTTTTTCCTCTATTACAACATCTCGCCGCCGCATATGCCGCTCGACGACGCTCCAGAAGACTATAAGTCGATGTATTCGCCGGAGTCTGTCCCGCTTCGCCCCAACGTTTACGACGAGGAAGGCAAGCCGGCATATGACGAGGAATGGTTCAAAATTTACTTATGGGATTTTCTATATTACCAGCACCGTATGCCCCATACCGCCGAGCTTCCTGAGGGCTTCGATTTGAACAAGCTGACCGCTTTGTATTATGGGCTTACTACATGGGTAGACGATACGGTAGGCAAGCTTATGGATGCACTGAAGAGACACGGCCATTCGGAGCGGACGATCGTCGTCTTTCTGTCGGATCACGGCGACAATCTCGGCAGTCACGGACATTTCAACAAGAGTCAATTGTATGACGAGTCAATCCGCATCCCGCTCGTTTTTCACTCTCCAGCGTATTGGGATCCCCGAATTAATGGGCAGCAGGTCGCGCAGATCATCGATATCATGCCGACTCTGCTCGATATTGCAGGGGGCATTATTCCGGACGGAGTGCAAGGAAGAAGCCTGAAGCCGATTCTAGACGGTACGTGCGATGTGGTGGCATCCTCCGAAGCTTACGTCGAGACCGATTCCCGTCTGGTCGGCATACGGACCGCTCATCATCTGTACGGCGTCCGGCTGTCCGACGATTTCCGATCCGTGGAAGACGATCGTGCCTTCTTCTTCGATCTGCGCCGCGACCCGTACGAGATGAACAACTTGGCCGGAACGGAGGAGCAGCCGGAAGTTGCCGCTGAATTGAGGAGCAAAGTGCTGGAGTGGATTCGCGTAACGCCGTGGCTGAACAGCGATGCGTTATGATGAGCGATGAATATCCCCGATTCAAGAACATGAGTCGTCATGGAGGCCGAGGATGCCTGTTTCAATTGGGAAGCCCTGTAGTTTAATGGATGACCTCGATAGCAAACACATAGGACGAGCTTCCTTCCGTAATTCTCTTGAGATACCATAATGTTCCAACAACAGAAGGTCATCCAGCTGTACAGTAAAAGCCCGCCGCTGTTTATTATCAGCGGCGGGCTGCCTTGTTAACGTTTATGATAATGTGCCGGACTGCTTATAATCGACAAACCCGTGATATCGGTTAAACCAGTCCAGCTTCCTTCAAATTCAAATAACTGACCGTCGCCGTCTCGAAAGGCGTCAAGTGGCGCATTCGATCCTGCTCGACGACCATCCACTCGACACCGGTTTCCATTGCGGCTGCGATCGAGCCGCGCACGTTAACGATGCCGGTTCCCACCGCCGTGAATGGATTGGAATCCGTGTAGCTGTGCATGTCCTTCACATGAATGGCGGGTACGCGTCCTGCCAGCTTGCGCAGCACGTAGACCGGATCTGCGCCGCCGTGTGAAATCCAGGCGATATCCATCTCGAAGAAAAGGGCGGCCGGGTCCGAATATTCCGCGAGCAAATCCATCGCGTTGACGCCATTGAACACATTCCGGAATTCATGGCCATGATTGTGGTAGCACAGCTTGATGCCTGCTGCGGCTAATTTTGAACCGGCTTCGTTATAGAGCTTGGCGTCCGCTAGAACGCTCTCGCGCGAATCGCATGGTGCCCACCAGACGGTTACACGCTTCGAATGAAGCGCTTTGGCATTGGCAATCAACGTGTCAAGGTTATCCCTGAGCTGTTCACGGCTTGCACTGCAAGTCAGAACCTCCAGTCCGAGTCCATGGAACCGCGCTACATTCGCTTCCGTATCGCCTTCCAGCAGCTGCTCCGCCCCTTCGATGCCGCGGTATCCGATCGCCGCCACTTTCTCCATCGTTCCCCAGAAATCCTCCCTTGCTTCTTCGCCGACGATTCCAATCAATCCGATATTCAGCTTGCTGCTCAAGGTACGGCTCCCTCCCTTTCGTTTATCAGAACCCGTCAATCACGAACGCGTTACTTGCTGTACTGCGTGTTCTCTATTTCCATTTCGCCGCTCCTGAGCAAAAACCTGTTAAACAATCATTTCATTTCAAATAGGCTTAGGCCGTTTCCTGACAAACATCATACTCCATAAACCAATCCCATATTTACCAGCTCACAGATAGAGCCTCGCGTAGTCCAACGCGATTAACGGATGGCCTATTTGGGTTGGTCGATTATATTTGGGGATGAAAATCAGTGTTGAGGACACGCTAATGCAAGATATTAGAATATAAACACGAGGTGACAAACAATGAAGCGAAGGCACCCCTATTGGCCGCTTCGGGTCATTGCATCTGCGATACTGATATGGAACCTATTGAATGACATTGGATACCATTATTCCTCAGCTGAGCCATCTCTGCCGATCGTGGCTGATCAGGGAATATATTCAATCGAAATTTATCCTCAATATCATCAACTGATCGTACGGGCACAAGGACAGAAATTCAAAACTTATCCTGTTGCCGTCGGAAATCCTTCCACCCCGACCCCGGTCGGCGAGTATCAAATCGTATATAAGGGAAAGAATTGGGGTCCTTCTTTTGGTCCGCGCTGGCTAGGTTTTAATGTACCCTGGGGAAATTACGGGATTCACGGCACGAACAAGCCGTACTCGATCGGACAGCATCTGAGTCACGGATGTATCCGCATGCGCAATCGCGATGTCATTGAATTATTCGAGATTATTCCTCTAGGTTCGAAAGTAACCATCTATGGCCATGTATTGGGAGATCCGAGTCATGATCCAAGGGAATTGGCAGAGGGGGACGTCGGAGGCGATGTGCAGCTGATTCAATCTCGTTTGAAAAGTGCCGGTTACTTCAAAGGGAGCTGTAATGGAAAGTTCCGTACGGATACAACCGCAGCGATAAAAGGATTTCAACGCGACCACCGTATGACCCAAGACGGTGTAGCGTCGATAGAGATGTATAAGAAGCTAGGGTTGTTGGAATGACGGACATCGAATGTGAAAACCGCCTGTTAGTGGCGGTTTTTTCATTAACATATGATGTCGTAATATCGATGGTGGAAGAATCCGATGACTGAATAGTTCCGCCCGCTAATTTTACGGCAAAACGGTCCCCGCCCAGACATCCTTGGCGTAACGCCCTTCAGTTTGAAGCAGCTCCAGCAAAATCGCTCCGGGCGGGAATCATCCGCGTCGTCCCCCCATGCTTCCTTGTCCCAATGGAGCTGCAGAAGGACGATGCTACCTTCTTTTTTGACGGGGTTTTTGCGCCAATAAAGGAAAGTGACCAAGCGGACCATATGTTTGGGGTTGAGCGATCATCGCGGCTTCCTTCATAACAAACATCCTCTCGTCATTTAATAATCGAAAAGTTCACGTGCCAAGAGACACATACATCGATTGTATAGTCTGCCTACTTGCTGCCTGTCTTGAAGCCATGGAGCAGTGTCTCCAAGATTAACGGTGCAGCCGATTCTTTGGCGACATGGCCTTCTTGAACCTGCTGCCAGGTGATAAAGAGAAGCCAGTACAGCACGTTCAGAATCCATTCGCTGCTCATATCCTGACGGAAATAGCCTTTACGCTGCAGTGATTGTATGGTCTGCCGCACCGGTTCTTTCAGCTTGTCCTCGGCCTCCTCCATCTCCTTGCTGTACATAAGCGACGTATCATGAGCAAGAAAATATATTTTGTCGCCCAGCGGAATAAGAACCTCGACCAACGCCGGAATATAGGTTTCGTTATTCTCCTCGTCCAGTGGAATTTGGCTCATCGTCTGTCCAACGACCTGCACGGCTCGCAGACCCAGCTGCAGCATCAGCTGCTCTCTGCAATCTACATAACGGTGCAGTGTAGCAATCCCAATCCCGGCATAGTCGGCTATTTCGTTCAAGGATGCGCCTGAACAAGATCTTGCCCGAGTTTCTTAAAATCCGAATAGTTCCTTCATTCCCAGCGCATGCTATATCAGGCTGCATGATGCGGCTCTATCCATATTTTGAGGAGGGCAACGAAAATGGCACATCCTGATAATCGCGCTAACAACGCGGAGCGTCTGCAAAAAGCGGCGAAGAACACAGCGGAGAATTTAAACGAAGCGGAACAATATCTCGACGAGCATGCCGATGAAATATCGGCGAGCGAAATCGAGAACATTGAAGCAAAGAACGAACGCCGCGAAGAAAGCATTGCGGGAATGAAATCCGAAATCGAAGACGAGCAGCAGTTCCAACAGCGTCAGCAATAGTCACTGCGGACATACCGCCATAACCGCCCCTGAGCGATTGCGCGATCCACTGCTTCGCATACCAAGGGGCGGTTTTCTCATGCTAATCGGATCCTCCAAGAACGGCATGGGAGCTTAAGGCGCTTTAGTCTCCCGTCATGTTCAATCGCATTTTCCTCGCCCTGCTCCCTGCTTTCACACCCCATTATTTTTCCATGTAATATCATGCCTCAACCGCCAGATCTTCCAAACATCCAAGGAAAAAGAATCATTCTTCATGAGTCGAAGCTCCCCGGGTTATTGGATGGTGCTATTTACAAGGAAACCACCTTTTGCTAGAATGACGATATTCTATATGTTAACCAACATTTAATTAATAGGTTAACATATAGAAACTATGAAAGATTTGGTGATCCTTCCATGACAACGATTAATAATCAGCTTGCAGCTATGAACAAGACTCATCTGTGGCACCCTTTTACGCAAATGAAAGATTACAATGAATCCGATCCGCTTATTATCGAACGCGGTGAAGGAATCATGCTCATCGACGTTAATGGCCGGGCTTATTACGATGGATTCTCTTCTGTTTGGCTGAATGTGCACGGGCATAATGTGCCGGAGCTGAATCAGGCGATTACGGAACAGCTGGGACGCGTCGCTCATTCTACTCTGCTCGGCATCGCCAATGTCCCCGCTATTGAGCTCGCAGAGAAGCTCATACATATCGCACCCCAAGGATTGAACAAGGTCTTCTATTCGGATTCGGGAGCAACCGGAGTAGAAATTGCCATCAAGATGGCATTCCAATACTGGCACAATCGCGGCATGAAAGAAAAGACGGCTTTTATTACGATGAATCAGGCCTATCATGGCGATACGATCGGTGCGGTTAGCGTCGGCTCAATCCCGCTGTATCAAGAGGTGTTCCGTCCGATGCTGTTTCCGTCGCACGTCATTCCATATCCGTATGCGTACCGTCATGAAGGCGGTGCAGCTGCAGCTAAGGAAGCCGCGATATCCGCGCTTCGCCATTTGCTTGAGACGCGAGCACATGAAATTGCCGCTCTAATCCTGGAACCGATTGTGCAAGGAGCAAGCGGCATTATCGTCATGCCGCCGGGTTGCTTGCGGGAAATGGCTGCGTTATGCCGGAAGCATGACGTTCTTCTCATCGCGGACGAAGTTGCGACCGGATTCGGCCGGACAGGTGCTATGTTCGCCTGCGACCATGAAGACGTAACGCCTGATGTGATGGTTATCGGAAAAGGGTTAACCGGCGGATACTTGCCCGTTGCGGCAACCTTAACGACAGACGAAGTATACAACGCATTCTACGCAAGCCATGAAGAGCAGAAAACATTCTTTCACGGTCATTCTTTCACCGGCAACCCGCTTGGCTGTGCGGTTGCATTGGCCAACTTAAAGCTGTTCGAGGAACGGAACATCGTTGAAGGGGTTAAGGCGAAGGCTGCTTTCACCCGGCATAAGCTGGCTATGCTCCAAGAACGTCCTCATGTCGGAGATATCCGGCAGCAAGGACTTATGATCGGGATTGAGCTGGTGCGGGATAAAGAAACGCGTGAGCCCTACAACTGGACGGACCGCATCGGGTATCACGTATGTCAGCGGGCCAGAGAACTGGGGATGCTCACAAGACCTCTTGGCGATGTGGTCGTCTTCATGCCTCCGCTCGTCAGCTCCGAAGAGGAGCTTGAGGCCATGATCGACATTTTGACGAAATCGATCATCGATATCACCGAAGGAGGTCCGGCGGCGTGACCGGATTACGAGGAATATTCGTCACAGGAACAGACACCGGGATAGGAAAAACGCTGATTACGGGAGCGATAGCCGCAGCGCTCCGCGCCGAAGGGATGAACATCGGCGTCTGGAAGCCGGTGCAATCCGGCGCACAGATCGGCAGCGGAGATACGGACGCTGAACGGCTGCTGAACTATTCAGGAATCGTTGAAGATCCCCAGATGGTGGCCCCATTCACCTTTGAAGCTCCGCTCACCCCCCTTCTCGCCGCCAAGCAAGCTGGTGTGACGCTCCATATGAACGCGTTGATTGCCGCAGGCGAAGAGCTGGTCAACCGATATGAGGCGCTATGTATAGAAGGTGCAGGTGGCGTTGGTGTTCCACTGACGGAGGATGCGCTTGTGGCGGACTTGATTGCGCAGCTGAATATCCCCGTATTGATCGTAGCCCGTTCCACCCTTGGTACCGTCAACCATACGCTGCTAACCGCTTCATACTTACGGCAGCGCAGCATTCCGATCATTGGCGTAATCCTGAATGATGGCGCTCTTGGGAACGAGCATGACGATCCGAGTATCGCCGCCAATGCGGAGCTCATTGAACGTTACGCCGGTCTGCGCGTGCTCGGACGGTTCCCAAGTTTACGAAGGAAGCCTACCCCTGAGCTGTTGAGCGGCATCGTTCGGCGAACGATCCAATTAACGCCGGTCAAGCAGGCCCTATCGATTTAACCCTAGGAGGACGAAGAACATGAACACGATAACTTTCAACCAGTGGCAGCTCCTAGCCCATAAAGCGTTAGATGGAGAATGTATCACGATGGACGAAGCGCTCTCCGTACTTGAAGCCGACAATGACGAGGTGCTGCAGCTGATGCACGCGGCTTTTCAAGTACGCAAACATTACTTCGGCAAAAATGTGAAGCTGAACATGATCATCAATGCCAAGAGCGGCCTATGCCCGGAGGACTGCGGATATTGTTCGCAATCGATCGTATCGACGGCACCGGTTCAGAAGTATGCTCTACTTGACAAGGAAACGCTGCTGGCTGGCGCGCGTGAAGCGTTATCGCGCAGAGCCGGAACCTATTGCATTGTCGCTTCCGGCAAAGGCCCGACCGACAAGGAGCTGGATCAAGTCGTGGATGCGGTCAAAGAAATCCGGGATACGATGCCTCTGAAGATCTGTACGTGCTTAGGAATATTGAAGGAAGGTCAAGCGGAGCGTCTAGCGGAAGCCGGCGTACACCGGTATAACCATAATCTGAATACTAGCAAAGCGCACTATCCTTCGATCACGACGACGCATACCTACGAGCAACGAATAGATACGGTTGAGAAGGTAAAAGCACACGGAATGTCCCCTTGTTCCGGCGTAATTATCGGCATGGGCGAATCAGATCGGGAAATCGTTGAGATGGCTTTCGCTCTCCGTGAGCTGGATGCCGATTCGATTCCGATCAACTTCCTGAATGCGATTCCGGGCACTCCGCTGGAACAAGCTGGCCGCACAGCCCCGCTTAAAGCGCTGAAAGTATTGGCATTATTCCGGTTCATCTGTCCGGCGAAGGAAATCCGTGTCGCAGGCGGCCGCGAGGTCAACCTCCGCACCCTGCAGCCCTTGACTCTGTATGCGGCGAATTCTCTTTTCGTCGGCGATTATTTAACGACGGCAGGCCAAGATATTTCATCCGATCATCAAATCATCGAAGATCTGGGATTTGAAATCGAATTAAACGCGTTATAAGGTGGCAATAGCATGAACGGGTTGGAAAATGAACTTGAATCGCTGCAAAATGAAGGCTTGGAGCGCACCATTCGTACTTGCTCCAATGTTCCGGGCAAGCCCGGTTATACGCTGCGCAAAGACCGATTACTGCTTAACCTGTCATCCAATGACTATCTTGGTCTCGCGCAGCATCCCAAAATAATCGAATCTATGCGTGATGTGCTGCTTCTCGAGGGTGCCGGCGCCGGCGCTTCCCGCCTTATTACCGGCAACCGTGGTCCTTATGACCGGTTGGAAGAATCGTTGGCCGCATGGCAGAACTGCGAAGCAGCGCTCGTATTCGCCAACGGCTATATGGCAAATTCAGGCGTCATTCGCGCGCTCGCAGGCCGTGGCGATGTCGTATTCAGCGATCGGCTGAACCATGCGAGCATCGTGGACGGCATCGTGATGAGCAGAGCGGAGCACGCCCGGTATCGTCATAACGATATGGAACATTTGCGACATCTATTGAACAAGTATCGGGACCGTCCTCGAAAGCTGATCGTTACAGATGCCGTGTTCTCGATGGATGGCGACCAGGCGCATTTGCGTGAGATTGCTGCGCTCAAACGCGAGTACGGAGCGATGCTGATGGTGGATGAAGCGCATAGCGGAGGCGTTTATGGCGTACATGGCGAAGGATTATGCCATGAGCTGGGACTCCACGATGAAGTTGACGTCCATATGGGCACATTCAGCAAATCGTTCGGCGTATACGGCGCTTACGTAACCGGCAGCCGAACGCTCATTCGATGGCTGGTGAACAAGGCAAGGCCGCTCATTTATTCAACGGCGCTGCCGCCTGCGATCGTTGCTGGAATTGGAATAGCGCTGGAATTGGTTCAAGCCGGCCATGAACGCCGCCAATATCTCTTAAGTGCAAGCAAGCTGTTCCGTTCATCACTTGGCAATGCCGGGTTTCAAGTCGCCGAGGGGAACTCTCCCATTGTACCGGTTATTGTCGGCGATAATCATACCGCGCTCCGTTTCAGTGAAATGCTTGAGACTGATGGGATTGCCGCGTCCGCCATCCGCCCTCCTACTGTTCCTGACGGTACGGCCCGAATCCGCTTCTCCCTGACTGAAGCACATACAGAGCAGGAGCTGATCGATGCCATTGCGAAAATTTGCCGAGTTGGACACCAATTAGGCGTCCTGGAGACATGAGTATGTCGGACAATATAACGAAGGGCTTTCAGCAAGAGGAACATGGATCGATCCTTTGGTTGACGGGCTGGAGCATGCCTCCTTCGGTTTTTGATGCGTTGTGCGCGCTGCTGCCCGAATTTCATCATCATTATGCCGATTACGGCTGTGTTGATTCTCCTGAAGAAATGATGGCGCTGGCGGAGAAGACAGCCCTTTCTCTGGCAAGCTCGTCCCCTTCTCCACTGCTGGTCGCAGGCTGGTCGCTAGGCGGTTTGCTGGCGCTCAAGCTTGCAGCCAAAGGGTTGGCGGACGGCCTCATACTGCTTGGAGCAACGGCGAAATTCACCCGACCCAGGGAGCAGATGAATGTCGGCTGGGCGGATGGCCATGTCAGACAAATGCTCAAAGGGCTTATGAGGGATCGCCATGAAGTAGAAACATCATTCAGAGCGTTATTGTTCAGCAAGAAGGAAAAAGAATCCGGCATCAGCGTTAAACTGCCTCCAATCGGTTATTGGACCACTTCGTCACTTTGCGCAGGACTCGAGCTTTTGCGTGCAGAAGAGTGTCTGTCTCTACTGCCCGAAATCGATTGTCCGGTTCTTCTTCTTCATGGGATGGATGATGAGATTTGCCCGATTGCCGCTGCTGAAGAGTTGTATCAAGGCTTACCTCGAGCAGAGTTGATTACGATTAGCGATTGCGGACATGTCCCGTTCATTGGAAGGGAACAACACATCGTGGAGGCATTGAGGAGGTGGCGGACATGAGCTGGACATCGGGTGACATTCAGCGTCAATTTAATCTTGCAACGGGGTCATACGACAAGCATGCTCATGTACAGCGAATGATGGCAGAGCGGCTTATGCGTTCTCTTGCTGAATGGATTTACGATCATCGAGCGAGCGAGCTTCGTATTCTTGAGATTGGCTGCGGGACAGGAGCCTTAACGGAAATGATGCTAAACGAATGGCCCGTGTCATCGATCACTGCGATCGATATTTCGACTGCGATGGTCAAAACCGCGGAACAACGTGTTCTGTCAAGAACAATGGGCTTATCGAACAATACTGTCCGTCAACCGGATCGTTTATGCTTTATTGCTGCGGATATCGAATCGTGGGCAGCCGATGCCCCGGCGGCCTCGTTCGACCTTATCGTCTCAAGCGCCTGCTTTCAATGGTTGAAAACTCCGGGGCAAACGCTGGTACACTTGAATCAGCTGCTTCGCGCTGATGGCAAGCTGGCTTTTACGACATTCGGCCCGGATACATTTTGCGAGCTGCATCAAGCGTTTCATGAGGTTTATATCGCTCAAGGTATGGAGCCGCAGCGGCATGGAATGTCGTTTCAATCGGCAGATGAGTGGCTGAGCATGCTGCACGAAGCAAGGTTCGGTGCAATCCGTCATGAACGCTCCATTCATAACGAAACCTACGTATCGCCAAGGCAGTTTCTTCATTCGGTCAAAGCGGTAGGAGCCAGCACTTCTGAAGCGACCGTCTCGAACGGCCTCGGTTTACGACGTCTCTTCGCCGATATGTATCGCGTCTACGAACAGAAATTCAGCGTAACTCGAGGCATCACTGCCACCTATGACATTTTACTCATTCAGGCTTTGCGTTAAGTCGAACTGGAACTGGAACCGTGCAAGCTTTACAATCGCGGTTCCGTTCCGTCATAACCGGTTCGATAATATATTTCCAGCCTTAAGCATTCGTGAAGGGAAACTGAATGTTTGCTTAGTGAATGGGCATCCGAACCGATTAGAAATCGTTGCTCTCCAGAAATTGAAGAATCGTATCATTGACTAAGACCGGATTTTCCCTCAGCATGTGCGGTCGATGGCTCCCGTTAGGCACGACCAAGTATTTCGATCCGTGGACAAGGGAAGTGAGCTGCTTGACTCTTTCTTCCCCGGCAAAGGGGTCATGTTCGCCCGTGATAAACAGCGATGGGCATGAAATGCTGCTGAGCTGCTCCTTCGTAAGCTGCGGATATAGACGCCAATCTTGCGCGGATTGTCTCATGTGCTCCTGCCAATTGCCATTGTGTGCCTCCATATGCCGTTCAAGCATGGAATTGATCGTATTCTGCATGCCTTTCGCAATAATCCATTCCGGTTCGAACTCTTCGACGCCGGTCGGATCACAGAAGCCGCCGGTACCTATAGTAGTCAGCGTAGCAACTCTTTCAGGATGATTGACTGCGGCGTATAGGCCAACATTCGCTCCCAGGCTGTAACCGATTAGATGTGCTCTCCGGATATCCATCCGATCCATGAATGCGATTAGATCATCTGCAATTTGCGGTGTCGACCATTCCAGACTTTCGCATCTCGTCCTTCCATGCCCTCTGAAATCAGGCAAATAGCAATTGTATTGCCTCTGAAAATCCAGCATCTGGCATGCAAAAGCGATTATTCCGCGAGAATAGCCGCTATGCAGAAAGATCACAATGTCCCCTGTGCCCATTCTTTCGTAGAACATCTCCAAGTCCTTCACCTGTATATATGGCACTGTACGTTTCCTCCCGCGATTTCATCCAACATTGTATAAATCGCTTGCTTTTCTGCTCTTCATCTATCCCTAAAACCAATTCGCACAATATAACCCAATTCCTTCTATATCCTAACAGAACGCTTGCACAAAAAAATGAAGCAGCTACCGCGGCGCACTGCTCCATTATCATTATCCATTATTTGAAATATCGGCAATGAGCAACCCCGATTGGCCTAGAGGAAACCGCTCCGTAACCGTACCGTCCGGTTTGATGATCCAGGCTCCGCCAAAACAGCCGTCGGAGTACCCCCCTATATCAGAGGAGAGATAATTGGTCATGAAGGCGGTACTGCCTACCAGCTTGATCCGATCGGCATAGTCATCCATTTCTTCTCTGTTCCATTTCTCCTGATCCCATGAACGATCCTCGAACGAGCGAGCGAACGGGAATAATAAATAATCGGCACGGTTCTGACTAGCCCGCTCTACAATATCGTCATCCCACAGATCGCCGCAGATTAAGAACATAAACGATCCGAACGGAGTGTCCAGTACAGGAATATCTTCGCCCTGACCATATACGTCCGGATCCGCTTGCGGAGTATGCCAATTCGGGTGAACCCGACGGTACTTAAGCCCGATCTCGCCTTGGGGGTTGATAAATATAGCCGTATCGTATAATTTCGTTCCTTCTATCTCAATAAGTCCGATCGCGATCCATATCGAACGGTCTTCCGCCAGCTTTGCGAATTGATCTGTAATCTCTCCTGGAACAGGCAGTCCTAACGGCCAATCGTGCTCGGGATCGTCATTATTGATTAACCCCGATGTCGCCGTTTCAGGGAAAACGACAACATCCGCACCGGCATCCGCAGCTTGATGGATCAAAGCTTCGATTCGATTGATATTGTCATTCCTATCGGAATCGACATGATTCACGGCAAGAGCCACACGCATATTGTATAACCTCCCTCCTAAATCAATTGTATGATACCGATGGGATTCCGTCCTGGTTATTAACCGTTTTATTCAAATTATCTATATGCAGCTTAATCTTAAGCAGGGCTCTCAGGAACCTATACAGGCAAAAAAGCCGACATCCTTTGCTTGCGAAGGACATCGGCTTATATTAGAAGAACTTTTTCTTCCAGAAAATAACCGCTGTAATGCTCGATAGAATAATGGAAATAACAATCGCGACAAAGAATGCATGAGGATATTCTTGAAAAGGGATCGGAACGTTCATACCATAGAAGCTTGCGACCATCGTCGGCAGCGATAAAATGATGGTGATGGATGTTAAAAACTTCATCACAATATTCAAATTGTTGGATATCACCGATGCAAAGGCATCCATCATCCCGCTTAGAATCGTCGTATGCGTTTCGGCCATTTCAATGGCTTGCTGATTCTCCACGATGACATCTTCCAACAATTCCTGGTCATCCTCATACATTTTCAAATGTTTGCTTTTCAGCATTTTTTGCATCACAATGTTATTGGATTTGAGGGAGGTGGTGAAATAAACCAAACTCTTCTCCATATTTAATAAGGAGAACAGCTCTTTGTTCTTCATCGACTGATGCAATTCTTTCTCTATTTCATCTGTCTTCTTAATGATCTGCTTCAGATATTTGAGATATGTCGTAGCGATTAAATAGAGGATTTGAAAGGAGAACCTCGTTTTTTTATACGTGAAGAACTGTTTCACTTTATTCTGCGAGAAAATATCAAAGATCGGATTGTCTTTCAGACAAACGGTAATAAAGCAATCGCTCGTTACGATCATTCCTAACGGAATCGTATCATAAATCGGTATCCCTTTCTCGTCTTTCGAAACTAAGGGGATATTGACGATGATTTGAACGTTGTTACCGTCATATTCAATTCTTGACCGTTCTTCTTCATCCAAGGGGTCTTTAAGAAAATCAAGCGGAAGTTGAACGTGCTTGGCAATGTGATGGATTTCTTGTTCGGTCGGCTTCACCAGATTAATCCAGCACCCTCCGGTAATCGCATCGATTTCATTCAGGGTTCCTTGCTCGCCAGTCCGATAAAATTTCATCATTGGTATAACCTCCTCATTGGATTGAGGAAGTCAATAATGCCCCTGCCATACAAAAGAGTTGATATTCTTGCCGGCAATCAATCTTCTGAGGAATGGTTGGTTAATGACTTCCTCATAATGCGGGACGGGCTCGGGTTCATTGCTACATCGACTACCCATTGAAGAACTCAACTCCTTTTTCATAATAATGGAGAAGCATCTTCATTATCATACTCTGAAAAAATGAAAATGCCATCCGCAAGTGAACCCATCCTGCCTTAATCGATATAACATCAAAAGAGGCCGGTATCCCGGTATCGGGTATCGTCCACTTTTGGTTACTTGAGTTGCGAAAATCCATAAATAGAAAAAGGACATCGCCTTTGGATAGAGAAATTGTGTTCACCACAACTCACAATTTCCAATAATAGGCGATGTCCTTCTCTTATGGTATTCCTCTACCTGTCTACGTCGAGTTCATTTAAGCCTTGAAACTGGAATTTTCTAAACCACAGTCATCTGTTTACCTGCGTTCACGGTATCATTCTTTGTGCCGGACGTAAAAAACCTCCCTTCTGTCCCGTATACGTTATGTCGCGGTCTCGGCCGTCCCTGATGTCACGGTACCATCCGGCGTCAGGATCCGATACGGGTACGGACGTCTCGCCGTTACTTTAAATTGATTGCGGCCCAAATCGTAAGAGACGCGTGCAATGTGGTCGATATGGTCCAAATGAATAACGAACTGCTTCGTATACAAATATCCGCCGATGACGAAGGAACCGCATGATGGAATATCTATTGATTTGGCGTGTGACTGAAAGAGATCCTCTTTCTCCTGCCCCAACCTCCGCAGTTCCTCTTCGGTCAAACGGTCGGTATGCTCTTCTCCGCCTACACCAATAAGCTCACGATACCGGATAAGCGGGCTCTTGCCCGACTTCTCAGCCGCACGCATGTAGCTGCGGCTTTGGCCGACCGGCACCCGCGAGTCGAAGGTTCCGTGCGCGAGCAGCAGCGGAGTGAGCTGGTTTTCCGCCAAGCAAGCGCCGCTCCTTGCCTCGAAGGGTTCCGGTTCGTCCCAAGGGGCACAGCCGATCCATGCGTCCATATCATCACGGAACTCGCCGATCCGATCGGTCGCATACCATTCCGCATAATCGGAAATGCCATACAGCGCCACGGCAGCCGCGAACAAATCAGGAAACTTGTTGATTGCAGCCAGCACGTTACCGCCGCCTCCGCTGCCGCCTGCAACAAAGACGACAGCGGGATCGACGAGCCATTCCGAGTAGTGCCGCTGCACGAGCTTGACAGCATCGTATATATCGACAAGCTCATACCCGTTGCAGTCGGGCGAGCCTTCGGAATACGCTCTTCCCCGCATATCCACTTGGACGACAAGATAATCGTTCTCCGGCAGCGGAGAATCCCGTTTCTGCGGCTCCGGCATACTCATGTGCCATCCATGCAGCCGAACCAGAAGGAACGATGGCTTTTCAGGTTTTATAACGTTCATTGCCAGCAGCGTGCCTGGAGTAACGGATGATTCATAGTACAGGAAGTCCTGGTAGGATGAACTCCATTCGAGCCGTATGCCGGCCGTTTCCTTGCGAACGTCATTCCCGTAAGTCATAGTTACTCACCTTCCTGCGTCATTAATCGGCGCGATCCATCAACTGACGGATGCGCCCAAACCGAACCAGCCTCCGACCGCGTTCGTGATTTCCCAGTTCCCGTCCGTTCTTCCAAGCAAGGAAATCGTATCTCCCGGATTTGCGGAGCTGACAGCCCCACTGCTTCCGGCTGGCGTCAGAATCGACGCGCCCGCCTGCGGCGCAATCGTCAGGGCGTAAGCGGCATCCACGAAAAACGTAAATGCATAACCCGCCTTCGCCGCCAGAAGGTAAAGTGTGATATCGCCAGACGCGTTGGTGTTTGTTATTTTACAGCCGATCTCATTCAATCCGACCGGTCCTGAAAAAACAATCGGGGTTACCGGCTGCTTCAGGTTGGCGATCACTACCTCTTCGGCTGCCGGGTCGATATAATACAGATTCTGAGTTCCTCCTTTGGCACTGCAGTTGACATACTTAACGCCGCGGATAAGCTCGTTTGCGTTCTTCTTGGTTGTGAATCCGCGCAGGATAAGCGGCGGGTTTCGTTCATCTATCGATTCGCAGTCGTAATATTCCACATTCCCGATCACAGCCCGCGCCTGCTGCGGCACCGTTGTCACGATGAAGGAGGAACCGAAACCGTAAGGATCATCCGGCTGGTTCACCGTATTGCAGTTCACGGCCCTGCACCGGATAAACGTGGTCTTCACGCTGTCCTGGGAGTTGGATAAAACCGAGTAACCCGCATACTGTTCATTTTCGGCCACGCAATCGATCACCCTGATTTCTCCTTTAACAGCTTTAGCTCCGTCTCCTCCGCTGTTGTACGATGAGCCGAACGAATTTCCTTTCGTACGGCAATTCTCAAACGTGATGTCGACGCGCTCGCTTACAGCACTCAGTCTTTGCAGGGAGATGAGAAACCCGCGTCCGACGTTCCCCTCTGCGGAACAGCCTACAAACCGAATCCGTTTCAGCAGGTCCAGCACACTGTTCGGCTCGATATCGACGCCGCTTTTCGGTGAGGTCCCATACGAGAAATTGAAACTGCAATTCTCGGCCAGAAATCCGTCAACGCTTATGACGGACAACCCCTGCCTGCGGTTGTTGTTAGCCGTGCAATTCCGCAGCACAATGTTTTTGCAGTAGAGCTGCGTCGCTTGGTAAGCGCCTACATAAAATCCGTCGCCGCCGCTGTCATTGGCGTTCACTCGTTCGATGACAACATTCTCCGAACCGCTGATATCGAAAATATGAGCTTGCTCGCCGGTTGTGTAAACGGCTTTGTTCATCTGCAGCGTCGCTCCATTTCCAATGATGTGGACATTGCGGACATTCAAGATACGGATCAGCCGTTCAAACGGGGATTGACGGCTTAATGTATCGATCGCCTGAACGACCGTTCCGGGCGCGAATTCAATCACAGTATCGCTTGGAACATATAATTGTCCGGTGAGATAGTAGCCGTTCCGATGTTTCGGAATAATTAGCTTCCTGCCTGCCGCCGCATTTATCGCGCTTTGCAGCGACTGCGTATCGACCGTTACCCCGTCTCCCTTCGTTCCGAACCACGAAGCGAGCAGTGTATCACCAAATACGCGCTTAAACCTGCGTCCGGTGGTGGAGACAAGAACCGTTCCGTTATTGTCAGCGGTTGTCGTATCGGCCGCATCGTACAGGAAAAACCCTTCCCTGCCCGCATCCGTCACATAAAAAGCATACCTCGGATCAGGGGCGCTGGTTATCCTCAATTGATCAACTGTCGTCGTAATGCATAGTCCCAGATTCTTCAAAGACGAATCGGCTCCGCCATACACCGTACCGGTTGCCGTCGCATCTTGGCCGTAAGTCACCCCAAGTTTCCGCCCAAACAGCAAACCTTCCGATGCCAGTACAACTCCGGCCGCGCCGAGTGAGGCCAACAATTTTCTTCTGCTCATCAACATACCCGGCTTTGGCTGAGTGCCGCTTGATTCTTTCTGCTCCGGATAGTCCGCTCCATTCGTTTCTTTATCCGCCATTTCAATCCCTCCGCATCAAGGTTAATTCCTTCGTTAACCTCCTGTCCGATCTGCGATGGATATCTCAGATGTACCGGCATTCCGATAGAAAAAATACGGCAGTTATGAACCCGGCTGCCGTCCGCGGCACGATTCCAAGTCTGATGCTGCGGACACAGACGGCCTAGATGGCCTTCGAGTTAAAACAAGGAGCGGGCTTCCAGGTATGCGAGCTGAAGAGTTACATCAATTGCTCAACTGCTCGCATATGGTACGGACATAATCTTCAAATACGACTGTCTGACCCGTCATCCGGGAATGCTCGGCGGCAAATGCCAGCATATGGCTCTGGGCGGACACTCTGCCGTGCGAGCTTTCTTGAAGCACCTCCCTGTCCCGGAGCAGTTGAATGATATCGCGGACCATGCCATAATCGCCTCCGCTGTGCCCCCCCTCGAGCCTGGGCGGTACAATCCGTTCCCGCTGTCCTGAAAACAGCAGAAGGTCGATCTCATTCTTCTCCAGATGTCCACGGATCTCTCCTTCGGAACCCATAATTTTAAACGTTCTGGAGCTTTCTTGCGTAAAGGCGGTCATCGTGAAAGCGGCCGTCACCCCCTTTTGGAACTGCATCGTTACGACTTGGTGGTCGACAACGTCGTTATCGCAGCGAAACACGCATCTGCCGTACGGGCCTTCCTTGATTGCCTTCCATCGTTGTTCGAGTTTCGACTCCGGACTGACCGCGTTATGGGGCCATTCATCCTTCTCGTTGAAGTACCATTTAATCGCGGAATAAGGACATTCCATCTCAACGGCACAGCCGTCCGTGCACCGTTCCGCCGAGCCCTCCGGAGCATGCTCCTTATTGAAATAGGACAGTCCGCCAAATGAAGAAATCCAGCGGCAATCGTCGCCCGTCAACCATTGAATCAAATCAAGATCGTGACAGCATTTGGCGAGCAGCATCGGGCTGGATTGTTGTGTATTGCGCCAATTTCCCCGAACATAGCTATGCGCTTGATGCCAGTACCCGACATTTTCGTTCCACTGAATCGATACAACGGAGCCGATCCGATTGTCCGAGAGCAGCTTTTTAACCGTCTGAAAAAATGGCGTGTATCGCAGCACATGGCAGACCAGCAGCGCTTTTCCCTGGCGCTCTGCCTCTTCGGCAAGCTTTAACGTTTCATCGGGTCTGGGGGACATCGGCTTCTCCAGCATGACATGATAGCCTTGGCGCAATGCTTTCATGGCCGGCTCGTAATGATCGTTGTCCTGTGTGCAAATAAGGGCAAAGTCGGCAAGCCGCGGACTGTCAAGCAGCGCTTCCCAAGAATCGTATTGCCCGTTTCCGGCGATTCCATGCTGCTTCGCGAACCGCAGTCTTCTGTGCTTATCGGGTTCGGCGACGGCGATAAATTGGAGCTCATGCGGATGCTTCAATGCATAGGGGGCGTAGGCCCGCGTCCCTCTTGAGCCAGCACCGATCAATACGGCTCGGATCATCTTCATTCACCCTTTCATCCCGGTCGAGGCGATGCCCTGCACAAAATGCTTTTGCGCGAACAGGAACACAATAAGCACCGGCAGCACGGTAATGACCGCCCCGGCCATAATAAGCGTCATCCGGTTCTCCACTTCGTTCTTCAGAAACAACAGGCCAAGCGGCAGTGTGTACATTTTTTTGTCCTGCAGGTAAATGAGCGGCTCGAGCGTATTGTTCCAGGCGCTGATGAACGTGAACACCGCGAGTGCCGACAATGCCGGTTTGGATAGAGGCACATAGATCATATAAAAAATTTTCCATGGATTTGCTCCATCCACATAGGCGGCGTCGAACAATTCCCGCGGCAGCGTCTTGAAAAACTGATGCAGCAGAAAAATGCCGAACGCCCCTCCCAGAAAGCTGCGTAATATGAGCGGGTAAAATGTATTCAGTGCCCCGAACGATTTCCAAATAAAATAGGTGGGGATCATCGTAATTTGCGACGGCAGCATCATCGTGCCGAGCATCGCCAGAAAGATGAGGTTTCGCCCGCGAAACTGGAAAAAAGCGAGTCCGTAAGCAACTATTGCGCAGGACGCAACCATGCCGATCAGTTCAAGAACGGTTACAAAGACGCTGTTCATCGTATAGCGCACAAAATTGACCTCGAGCCATACGGTCTTGTAGTTGCTCCACATGACCGGGTCCGGAAGGAGCTTCGGAGGCAGCGTCAGTTCGTTTCCCGCCTTCATGAGCGAAGTGGAAATCATCCAGAAGAAAGGAATGAGCATGATCGCCGCCCCTGCGCCCAGGACGAGATAGACGATCCACTGGAGCGCTGCAGATGGTCTATTCATAGTGAACCCACCTCTTCTCCAGCTTCTTCTGCATCAGTGTGGCAGCCAGGATGATCAAGAATAGTCCCCAAGCCATCGCCGAGGCGCCGCCCATTTTAAAGTTCATGAAGGCATCCCGGTAAATAAGAATGTTCGGCACCATGTTGCGGTCTGCAACCGCCGTAATGTCTCCTAACATGACGAGAAAGACGTCGAACGCATGGAAGGCCGAGATCGTCGATAAAATCATGACCATGTACACCATGGGAGATACGATCGGAAGGGTAATCTTGGCGAACAGCGTCCATCCGGAAGCTCCGTCCATGCGCGCCGCTTCCACCATTTCATTCGAAATGTTCTGCATGCCGGCCAGTATGAGCACCATCGAGTAACCGGCGCCTTTCCATATGTTCACCACGGCAATGGAGCCGATGACAATCCACCAATGACCGCTCCGCACCCAATCGACCGGCGATAGCCGCAACCTTTCGAGAAGCCAGTTCAAAATGCCGTAATCGTTATGGTAAATCCACAGCCAGATCATGCCTCCGGCTACCCACGGCGTAATGACGGGAAGAAAATAGACCATGCGGAACAGAGCTTTGCCGGCAATTTGCCGGTTTAACAAATAGGCGAGAATGAGCGCGAAGGCTGTCTGAAGAGGAATAAATAGAACGGAGAAATAAAGGATATTGCGAAGGGACAGCCAGAACGTTTCCCGGCTTAGGAACTGTATCCAATTTTTCAGTCCGACCCATTGAGGCGGATTGAACAAATCCCATTTTGTGAAGGTCAGATAGAGGGAGAATAGAAACGGGAATATGAAAAAGACAACCAATTGCAGCAGAAAAGGAAAGGTGAAGATGAAGCCCCAATAGCCTTGTTTACGCATCGTACACCTCATTTATAACGGTAATCGGCATACGCTTATTGGTTCTCGTCGAGAATGGCTTGAACCTTCTGTTGAATCTCCTTCGCGCCTTCCTCCGGGGATCTCTTCCCGTCCATGATGTCATCGAGAATCGGGTTCGCCGCCGCTCTCCACTCATTCCAGGTCGGATTTTCATCCAGCGTGCCGCCGGCTTCCTTAATGCCTTCCGTATATGCCTTTTTGTTGCCGGGCTTAAATGTCATCTTCTCAACCGCTTCCAGGGCGGTCTTCTTTACCGGAAGACTGGCGCCGCTTTCCGACAGAAAGGTTTGCGCCTCGTCGCTCAAATAATAGTTGAGAAACGTCCATGCTGCTTCTTTCGCTTCCGGCTTCGCTTTTGAATAGATCATCCATTCGTTCACGACCATGGGCACAAACCTGCTGCCGTTAAAGCCGACCGGCATTTTCACCGTATCCCAATCCATGTCAGGGTTGTTTTTGTTGATGGGGACCTGACTCGAATACTGCAGAAATACCATAGCAGCCTTGCCGTTCTCAAAAAACTTGCCGGTCTTCGCCAATTCCCGGCTCGGACTGATCTTCAGCTTGTTGATCGTATCCGCCCAGTAGGTTAACCCTTCAATCGATTTCGGATCCGTAAATGCGGCTTTCGTCAATGAGGCGTCCAGTGCGGAGCCGCCGGCCGCTTTCATCCATGGAAGCCAGCCCAGCGTGATGTTGTTGCCCGTCTGAAAGCCGTAAATGTCGGGTTTGCCATCGCCATCCGTATCCTTCGTCAGCTTCTTCGCCGTATCGATCATATCCTGATACGTCCAGTCGTCGGTCGGAAACGGGATTTTGTTTTCTTGAAAAATCGTTTTGTTGTAGGCCAGAGCGCCTGCGTTAATTCCGTGGGGGATGCCGTACACTTTGCCGTCGGCCGTTCGGGCCGAGAACAGCGCTTCCGCGTAGTCCTCCGTCTTTAGATCCCGTTTGATATAGGGCTCTAGATTCTCCGCCACCCCCCGCGCGCCGTAGCCGAGAATGACGGCATTTTCCTGGAACCAAATATCCGGAGGGTTGTTGCCGGCGATCCGGGTAATAATTTTCGTGGTGAAATCAGCCCAGGGCGCTTCTTCGATTTCCAGCTTAATATTCGGATATTTGGCTTGGAACCCGTCGATGATTTTCTTGCTAGTTATGTCGTAGCCCCCGGGCAAACCGATCTTCAATTCGACCTCCTTGGGTGGTGGGTTATCCGTATTCGGCGCGTTTCCGCCAGATGGTTTGTTTTCTGTCTGATTCGTAGAGCAAGCCGCCACCGAAAGCGCAATCAAGATGGATGTGAATGCAATCTTTAATGCTTTCATGGAAAACCCTCCTCAATATCATGACAAGTTCGCTGAAACCAACCGCTCGCCGCGTCCATTTTTCAAAACAACGGTCATGTCCGTTTCTGTGCGCATCACCTCCTTCAAGATATTTCTGTTGTCATCTTCCCGTCTGGCAATGAGAATGCTAGGCCTGCACATGTCCCAGCTTTAGCGAAATAAGACCTGCCGAACGCTTCATCTCTTCCGCAATTTCCTGAAGGCGCTCCACCGGAAAACGATGCAGTGCTCCGGATAAGCTGATCGCACCGACCGCCTTGCCGAACATATCGAAGATCGGAACAGCGATGCATCGCGCCCCTTCCACGACCTCCTGATCGTCTACCGCATAGCCCGCTTGCCGAATGGTTTTAAGCTGCTCGAGCAACTTGCCCTT
This sequence comes from Paenibacillus spongiae, assembly GCF_024734895.1. Classification (NCBI taxonomy): domain Bacteria; kingdom Bacillati; phylum Bacillota; class Bacilli; order Caryophanales; family Paenibacillaceae; genus Paenibacillus; species Paenibacillus spongiae. The sequence continues at coordinate 3,521,917 of NZ_CP091430.1, read as the reverse complement.
ATCGACGATCGTATAGTCGGTTATTTTCTGAAGCGGCAATTCGCTGACAAGCCGGTTTCGTTCCGGCTCTTCCATGAAAGCGGTTATCGCTTTGCCCATGGCAGTTGCATGCAGAGGCGCCTTCGATCCGACCCGGTCCGTCATCCGAAGCGCAAATGTCCCTTCGATTATTTCGAGATATAAGACCTCTCCGTTGGACAATACCCCGAGGTTTACGGTATCGCCATACCTTTCCATCAGACGGTTCATCTCGGGAATAGCCGAGACGCGCAGATTGTTTTTCTCCAGCAGATTCCGGGTGATGATCAAATTCTTGTAGCCGAGACAATACTTCCCGTCGCTATCGCTTCGCTCCACATACCCCCTTTTCTCCAGGGTGAGGATGATGCGGTACAGCGATGACTTCGGTTGTTTGAGCAGATCCACCAGTTCGATCAGGCTGGCAGATTCCCGTTCGGACAGCAGCTCAATCAATTCAAGCGCTTTCTCGATCGAATAAATCGTGTACCTGTCTTGCTTCTCCAGCTCTTCTTTCATTGCGACGTCTCCTGTTCCCATGATAATTATAAATGGTTAAACCATCTCAGGATGTTTCACTAATTGAAACCTTAGTTTTAATGTATTCTAAAACTAGTTTGCTATTTCTAAAAATTTGTTTTCGAACGAATATTTTAACCTATAATCCGAGAAGTCCCCCCACCTCTAAACTTCCTAACTCACGTAGTGAGCGTGTAGGTGGGGGATGAATCGGTGTTTTTTAGTATTTTGTTTGTCGTAATATACGAACATACATTCCTTATTTGTGGTATAATCGACGAATGGGGGTGATCACGTGAATAAGGCTTATCGGTTCAGAATCTATCCCACAACAGAGCAAGAGACGATGATTCGTAAAACATTCGGCTGTGTTCGGTTTCTCTACAATCGGATGCTGGCTGAACGTCAAGTCAAGTACGAATATTATAAAGTGGATAAACAGCAATTGAAGCGGCAGAGGTATCGGACACCAGCAGCGTTCAAGATGGAGTTCGACTGGCTGCGAGAAGTGGACAGCCTCGCCTTGTGCAATGCGGAGCTAAACCTGAAGACCGCCTTCCGGAACTTCTTTCGGGACAAGCACATGGGGTATCCGAAGTTCAAAAGTCGGAAAAACCCGGTTCAGAGCTACACAACCAATAATCAGAAGGGGACGGTTCGAATCGCAGCAGACGGGAAGCATGTCCGTATCCCTAAACTTGGTATGATCCGAATCAAGCTCCACCGGCAAATTCCGGATGGACATGTCATCAAATCGGCAACGATCAGCCGCAATTCAAATGGGAAATACCACATTTCGATCCTGACCGAGTATACGGCAGACGCAGAACATATGATCCCCCGTCGTGAAAAAGTACTGGGTCTGGATTATAGTTCAAAGGCGTTATATATCGACCACACCGGGACATCCGCGAATTCTCCGAGATATTTGCGCCAGATGGAAGTTCGGCTGAAGAGAGCCCAGAGAGTCCTCTCCAGAAGGAAGAAGGGTGGCTCGAACTGGAGGAAACAAAAACTTCGGATAGCCCGTCTCCATGAGAAAGTATCCAATCAGCGGAAAGATTACCTGCACAAAGAGAGTCGGCAGCTGGCTGAAGCTTGGGATGCAGTCGTTGTGGAAGATCTGAACATGAAAGCCATGTCCCAATCCCTATCACTCGGAAAAGCAACGATGGATAACGGAAACGGCATGTTCAGGGCGTTCCTTGGGTATAAACTGGCTGAACGTGGTAAGTCGCTTGTTCGGATCGATAAATGGTATCCTTCGAGCAAGCTTTGCAGAACGTGTGGTACGATCAACACGGAACTGACACTTAAGGATCGAGTTTTGGTCTGTGAGGGTTGTGGCACGCTCCATCCGAGGGATGAAAATGCTGCCGGAAACATACGGGCCGAAGGGATTAGAATGCTAGGCATGACATAGATGAATAGAGAACCGCCGGGCAGGCGGAGATAGCCCAGTAATGATATCTAAGTTATTAGGTATGTCCTGGGAAGCCCCCACTTCAAGTGGTGGGAGCATGTCACTGGCTGTTTTATAACCTGAAAAGATTATTACATGCATACTGTTCTATATTCTTCTGCTGACAAGCCGATGCATCTTCAAAATTATTATCGAGCTGGCCTTCGCAATCGAGCATTTCGTTCATACTTTTTGTTAGCCGTCGACGATAGGAGTAAAAGGTTAGAAAATGAGAATCTTCGTCGAACCCTTAAATAGACGAAGGACATCGCCTTTGGATAGAGAAATTGTTGTTCACCACGAACCACAATTTCCAACAATAGGAGATGTCCCTCTCTGATGGTACTCCTCTACCTGTCCTCTTATTTCACACGGAAGGTGCGGCTGCCTTGCTTGCGGACGAGAATAAGGGCCATGAGCATGTAAGCAAGCGTTGCCGTGATAACGATTGATGAGAAGATGTGCGCCTGGACCTGAACGAAAATACAAATTCCGCTTAAACCAGATATAAGCATGGTCACTACATAGTATAACGGGTTCTTCACATTCAGTTCCGTAGCGTAAGGCTGGAAGATATAATACATAAACAGATGATGAATCGAAAAGAAAACGGATAGCGCAATTATAGTCACCCACAGGAGGAGAACCTCCCTGCCAAGCACGTCTCCGCCTGCAGCTACCGTAATAAGCATTACCGCAGCTCCAAGCGCGGCAGCTATCAATAGATTAAGGCTCATGATCCGGATCAGCCGGATACGAAAATGCTCATAGGCTGCCCTTCTATAATAGCTGTAACGAAGAAGGCTAAGATCGCAGTTGAAGAACATCGCCTTGCATATTCTCTCACCGACCGCCATGAAATACATGGCTATAAACATATAAGGAAATACGGCTCCCAGGTTGGATCGCAGGTAATGCGCAGCTGGATCGGACATTAACGCGATGACAGCTCCCGCCGCTCCCAATGCGCCAATAATCGCCAGTCTCTTGTTAACCGGCTGACGAATGAGGCTTCGGTGTCTCGCGAAGAAGATGGCGTTCAGATATGCATACCCTTCCTTGGATTTAAGCTTGTCCTGCTGATACCTCTCCAAGGAATAGTCGCTGTCTTTGGACTGGACGCTCGTCTTCTGCGCTTCATTCATCATGCGGCCCAGATCCAGCAGCGGATCGTCTCTCTTGGTTGCGGCATCGACGGCCGATCTGTAGTCCCGGTAACGGGCAAGTTGAACGGACGCGATCACACCTGCAGCCGTGATTACCAAGACAGATGGCCAACTGATTAGCAGCGACCCGGTAACCGGCACCTGCCTTAGAAGCAGCGGCGCATACGCTGCCGCATTGCCAAGACCGATCACCAACCAGACGATGGCGGTTTGCTTGATCAATACCACATTGATCTTATCGAATAGTTTAAGATGCAAATACTCGCATAATACCCGCCACATCGTAACCGTAACTGTCAGCAGGACGGCCTGGATGAGCGAGGCGCCTAGCAGTGAACCGAATAGAATAACGGAAGGCGTCAAATAAATGAAGAACATCACGTAACGGAAGCCGAGCGAAGCCTGCATATATCGCTTTGGAGATAGCCTCATCAGCTTGACGGCTACGTACTTCTCCCGTTTCGGCTCCAGAACGGAAATATTGCCGATACCAGCGATCACAAAGCTCAGCAGGAAGAAAATATGGATGAATAACTGCAGCTGGTCTTCCATAGATAGCGTAGATCCAAATCCTGTCACAGGCAGGTAAATGAGCAGTCCCATATAAGCCAGTCTGGACACAAATCCCCAAATCAGGCGCAGAATCAGGACGATGACGGAAGCGGCCTTCTTAATATTGGTACCGGCATAATAATGGCTGTCCGTTATAAGCTTGCCGATTAGGGGCAGCTTCTGAACATAATACAAGAATACATTGGCGGCGGATGAGATCCGAATGGCGTGCAGCGTACTAAGCGTTCTCAGCATGGCTCTCGTCCTTCAACAATTGAATCACACTCTGTTCGAATTCCGGACTGCGCAGCAGCTCGGACGGAACGGCGGAAAGCTGTCCGTTGTTCAACACGACAAGCTCGTCACATAAATCGGAGGCCAATTGCAGAATATGAGTGGAGAAAATAAGGATATGATCCCTCTTCATCTCGCGCAGCAAGTTTTTCATCTCTAGCGCCACGATAACATCGAAGGAAGTGAGCGGTTCATCGAGCAGAATCACCAGCGGTTTCGTAATGAGGAAGAGCAGCATCTGAAGCTTGTTCTTCATCCCGTGGGAATAACCTTTAATAAGCCGGTGCCGGTCTTCCTCCGTCATCCTCATCATGTCGAAATAATCGTCGATACTTTGATTCATCTGAAGCTGATTGCGGTTGATATCCATGAAAAATTTCACAAATTCATAGCCGGTCAGAAACTCAGGAAGAATCGGCAGCGAATATACATATCCGATATCCTGCTCCCGCAGCTCGCGCACGCTGCCATTCTCCTCCAGCAGCGCGCTTCCGCCATCCATCGCCATCTCGCCGCTCAAGCAGTTGAACAGTGTCGTCTTGCCCGCGCCGTTGCGGCCGAGCAGCCCATAGATCTTTCCTTTCTCAAAGGCAAATCCGGCGCCTTGAAGCACCTTTTTATTGTCGAACTGCTTGACGACATTGTCTAGAATCAGACGCAAAATAGAACTCCTCCGTTCGAATGTATACATACTTCTATAGTATCTACGCGATTCGCCGCGGAAAAGTCGCTTAAGAATAGATAAAAAGGTGCATAAAGATCCTTATTATAAAGGATTCTTATGCACCTTACGTTGTATCTTACACAGCTATGTTCGGTCTTTTCTTCCGCTCGATCAGGACAACCTGCAGGATAATAATTACAACAACGATCAACTGAGGAATGATCGTTTCCCAAGTGGAATAGAATCCGAGCCAGGTTATCGTCGGCATCGAATCCAAGACGTGGGTCGGCAATTGACCGCTAATTTGCAGCGAATGCAAGCTCTGCCCCATGAACTTGAATACGAGATAGTAGATTAAGAGGGTGGCAACGAGCAAGAATGGCCGGATCGGCAGCCGCGCGCTGCTTCGTATAATAACGATCCCCAATACGGCCAGGATGAGAGCGGCCGCTCCGGTTCCGATCAGAAGCTGCGACCATTCGATTGCTGGAGCCATGCCAATGTAGAAAATGGCCGTTTCGGCGCCTTCACGTAATATGGCCAGCCCCGCAATGGCGAATAGGTACCACAATTTCCCGCTCTCCAGTGCAGATCCCGTCTGCTTGCGGATATATTGATTCCATCCTTGAACGTTCGCTTTGCTGTGGAGCCAAATCGCAACGCCAAGCATCATGACGACGGATGCCAGTCCGATATAGCCTTCCAGCATTTCTCTTGTCGTTCCGGCCGAAACCGCAGCGATGACATAAGTGAGCAGAATCGCAAACCCGATGCTGACGACTAATCCGGTTATCGCTCCTCCCCATATCCATTTCTGATTGTCGCCGTTGCCGGAACGCTGCAGGAAAGCAAGGAGTGCCGTCACGACGAGCAGGGTCTCCACACCTTCACGCAGCAATATCGCGGCTGCATCCCAGGCTGAATACGAAGAGGCGGATGTGTAAGGCTCTAAAGTCATTCTAAGAACGTTCATACTTGCAAGCGCCTGCTCCGTCTTTGGCGGGCTGGAGAGCAAATAGCTCGATGCTTTCGTCATTTCGCTCTCGATCTTGTTATAATCGCTTTGCGATCGCGTACTGACGGCACCTTCCGCTGATGGCCATTGCGCGATGAAGGTCTGCATCACCGTTAACGCCCGATCGGATTGACCGGCATCTATTGCCGTTTCCGCCTGATTGATGAGAATCAGCATATCGCCGATCGATACGCTGTCCGTCGCAGCTGATGCCGACTCGGCTTTGCCATCGATGAATTGCTGAATGGCATCCGCAAGCGCCTGAAGGCCGCTTACTGCCGCTTCTTCCCGCGGCGGCTCCGCTTGAAGCGCAATTCGGGCGAAGCTGAGCTTCGTCTCAATGTTTGCATATGCCCGAGAGTCGGACGTGCGCACTTTGCCTTCAATCTTGCCCCATTGGTTCACGAATTGCTTATAACTATCCTGCGCAGCCGGCCAATCGGCCTTCTCCGCCTTGACAATCGTCTGCTTCAGAACGGGAACCAATTTGACGACCGCTTGTTTGGCCGCTTCCGTCGTATTTTCCTTGGGCTTCACTTCGTTCACATAATCGCGAACGGCGGAGGTTAGTCCGGATACCGCCTGGTAAGCCTCCTCGGGCTTTGCATCCGCCGCGCCGATCGCTTTCTTGGCGGTTTCGAGCGCCTCGTTCACTCGATCGGAGGACTTCGTAGAGGAATTCCCGATCTCTTGCCACGCCTTCTCGAATAACTTCACTTCCTCGGCCGCATCACTCCACTGGCCTTTGCCCGCATCGACCAGAGCCCCTCCGACTAGCGGCAGCAAGCGGTCAAGCGACTCCTCCTCTGGAGCTGCAGCCATTACGCCGGATGCAGCTATGAATAGAAGCATCGCTGCCGCAATCGCGAATAATCGGATCGGGAGCTTTTTCATGATAATAGCCCCTCACCGATATATCCGCCCTTCTTCGCGCCTGGAAAACAAGCGAAGACCGCACTTCCCACATGTACGATATATTCGTTCAATTTATCTTGCTTGGCCAACCGTTCCTGGAGCGGCACGAATTGTGTTGCGATATTGCGTTGGTAGCTGACGAAGAACAAACCGGCATCGAATTGTCCGCTCTTGAGATCCATACCGCTCGAGTAGGAATAGGATCTGCGTAGAATCTTCACGGAGCCGTCTCCGTGACTTAGACGGACATGGGACATAGCTGGAATCGCAAGTTTCCCGTTCTCATCCTTCTTATCAAGCGCAAGCGGGTCAAACTCTCCTTGTTCACCGAGAGGCGCGCCGCTCGCACGATGCCGGCCGAAGGTCGTCTCCTGATCCTGCAATGATGAACGATCCCAAACTTCAATGCGCATCCGGATCCGCCTCGTCACCATGTAACTGCCGTTCTCCATCCAGGATGGCCCATCGGATGGCTGAACCCAGACATGACTGTTCATCAGTTCGCGATCATTAACATTCGGATTGCCGGTACCGTCCTTGAAGCCGAGCAGATTTCTAGGCGTCTCGCCTGCCGGGTTAGCCGCACCTGTTCGTTGGAACCCTTCCTGCATCCAGCGGAGCACGGCTTTGCCCCTGGCGATCCGGGTCAAATTGCGAATCGCATGGAAAGCCACTTGCAGGTCGTTCGCGCACACTTGTACGCCGATATCTCCGCCGCACCATTCTTCCAGCAGGCTATCGCCCGGAAATTTGGGCAGCACCTTGAACGATGCCGGCCGTTTGGCTTGCAAACCAAGCCGTTCATCGAAGAATGAAGGTCCGACGCCGAACGTTATCGTCGTCCTTGCCGGGAGAAGCCCTGCCGCCTCTCCCGTATCTTTCGGCGGCAAGAACGCATTGGAGCTTTCCTCTCCGACCGGTTGGCCGGCAGCCATCTGAGCCGCTGCTTCCGTCCATTCCCTGAACAGCTTGCGTACATCTTCGATCCGGTTTACGACCAGATCGAATGAAGCAAAACAGAGAAAATCTTGAGATGGCGTAACAATTCCGGCTTGTACGGTATCGTAGAACGGGATGCTGGCCTGGCTGCCTCCGGCCTTCTTCGTATCGGAGCTGCCGGTCAGTGCGGAGGTGAGCCCGCTGCCCTCCAACACGCTGCCGCCAACTACTGAACCGAGAAGCAAGCTGACGCCGCCAACTCCCGCCATCTTCAGCACTTCGCGTCGGCTAAGCTTCGTCTCCGTCTTCCCCTGCTGTTTATCGTTTTGCGTATCGCTCATATCGTTTACGCCTCCAGCACGGTACCCATTTGAGATAGCGGTTCGGCCAGGGCATCGATTAATTGGCTCAATTTCTTCGTCTGCTCTTGCTTAAGATCCGTATAGATCATATAGCCGTCGCCAACCTTGTACTGGGACAAATCCTTGTCCAGCTCTTCGAATTTTCCCTTAATATCAGAAGCGAGCGCAGCATCCTTCTTCTCCAGCTCCGGCTTCAGCAATTCGAAGATCTTCTCCGCGCCTTCAACGTTCGCGGCGAAATCATAGAGATCGGTATGGGAATACCGTTCTTCTTCTCCGACGACTTTGCTGCTGGACACCTCATTCAACAAACCTACGGCTCCACTTATGAGCACGTCCGGACTGACCTCTACCGTTTCCACCAGGGCGCGAAGAAGCTTGCTGTCGCTAAGCAGCTGATCGGCGTAGCCTTCTTGTCCCGCCGTTTGTTGATCGATCCAGAGCGATTTCTCGATCCGGTGGAAGCCGCGCCATTCCTTATCGTCGACATCGCCTTCTCTGGCGTCGAGATTCGGATCGAGGTCGCCGAACGATTCGGCAATCGGCTCGATCCGTTCATAGAACATGCGGGTTGGCGCATACAGCTCCTGCGCTTTCTTCACATCGCCGGTCTTCACGGCATCGACGAATTGCTCGGTCGATTGGACGAACAAATCCGTCTGCTCGATGACATAAGTTTTATAAGCATCGGTTGCGGCCGTTAGCGACTCGTTCTGCTCCACCGCGCCTTTATTCTCAGCCGGTTGATTATCAACTGCCTCATTCTTTTCCGAGCAGCCTGTCAAAACGACCGTAAATCCCAATACACCTGTAGCTAGCGCATATCCCAACCTTCTCACCATCTGCATCTCCTTCAGCCTATATCACAATAATTGAGAATGAAAATCATTCATAGCAATCAATATATAACAGGAGCAAGCATTTGACTAATCGATTTTTTTTATTGTTACATCTATTAGTGCAAAACTATTAATAATCAGTTTGTGAAGATTAGAAATTGGTTTCAGTGGGAAACGTCCAGTTCTACGCAAGCAGCCATCATTAGGTTATCAATTCATACATGGCTTGAATGCAAATTTGTCCATGCTTCATCATATCGTCGATGCGAATGAATTCATCAGGCTGATGCGCTTTCGTCATGCCGAAACCGGCACCGAATGCAACACCCCCCGCCAAAACAAAACAAGTCTCGTTCAATCCGATGCCAACGGATTGAACGAGACTTGTTTGCCGTGCCGCTGTCATCGAAGGCTTGCTCCGCCGTCTACGGTCAGAATTTGCCCCGTAATCTGACCGGCCAAATCCGAAGCCATGAATGCGACGGATCGGGCAATGTCCTCGCCGGTCTGCATGCGCCCGAGCGGCATCCGGCTGCCGTGGCTCCTGATCGTTTCATCGTCCATACCGTTCGATTTCAGACGAGCCAATTCCCCGTCGGACGACACCCAGCCGGGCTGCACGCAATTGACGCGGATCCGGTGTTTAGCCAAGCCGCGCGCCAAATTGCGGGTCAGCGTCACAATTCCGCCTTTGGAGACGGCGTAAGCCATCGTCACCTCTTCGCCCGTGGCAGCATGAAGCGAGCCGATATTAACGATATTGCCGCCGCCCCGCCGGATCATGCCCGAAACGGCTGCTTGGCTCATTAGGTACGCGCCCTTCAGATTGATGCCCAGCACCTTATTCCAGAATGCTTCGTCGGTGCCGAGCAGATCCGCCCGGGGAAAGATGCCCGCGTTGTTCACCAGCACGTCCACGCCGCCGAATGCGCGTTCGGTCTCCTCGATAGCGAGCTTAGCTTGTTCCGCAACGGAGACGTCGCACCTGAAGAATCGAACGTCATAGCCGGCCTTCACCCACTGCGCGGCATCTTCTTCCCCATCTTCATTGACATCCGCAATGACCGCCCTTGCGCCGAACTGGACGAATTGCTTCACGATGGCTCGACCGATTCCTTTGGAACCGCCTGTCACAACTACCGTCCGGCCGGCGAAATTCAAATACGTTTCCCGCATGGATCACCCCTCCGCTTCCGGACTCTCCCTTATCCTATAACCAGCGCTACCCTTTAATGCCGGTTGTCGATATTCCTTCCACAAAATGCTTCTGCGCGACGAAGAACACCAGGATGGACGGGACGACGGAAACGAGCGATACGGCGAGCAGCTGGCCCCATTCCACTTTATATTCCGAATCGATGAACACCCGCAGCGCTACGCTGACCGTATAGTTTTCCGCCGAGCTCAAATAGAGCAGCTGGCCGAAGAAATCGTCCCAGCTCCACAGGAAGGTGTACACGACGACGGTCACCAGCGCCGGTCTGATCAGCGGAAGAATAATTCGAAGGAAGATGCCGAAGGACGAACAGCCGTCGATCTTCGCGGATTCGTCCAGCTCGCGCGGGATGCCGCGGATGAACTGCACCATCAAGAAGACGAAGAACGCGCCCCCTCCGAAAAAATGGGGCAGGATGAGCGGAATGAAAGAATCGACCATCTCCAGCTTGTTGTACATAATGTACTGCGGCACAATCGTCACCTGTCCGGGGAGCATGATCGTCATAAGAAGCAGGGCGAACATGAACCCTTTGAGCTTGAAATTAATGCGTGCGAAGCCGTAAGCCACGAGCGGAGTCGTCAGAACGGCTCCCAGCACGCACCAGAACTCCAGCCACAGCGTATTGGCGAAGAACCTTGTGAATGTGAAGGACGGGAACGACGTCCAGCCGTTATAGAAGTTTTCCCACATCGGCTTGGACGGCCAGATGGTCGGAAGCGGCATCTCGGCATTGCTCTTGAGCGAAGCGCCGATCCACCAGAATACCGGATACATCATCAGGAAGGAGAACGCCAGCAGCACAATATGGTACCGGAGCGTGCCCCGTCGGTTTGCGAAGGTCATGTTACTTCCTCCCCCCCTCCGATTCGTAGAACACCCAATATTTCGAAGCATAGAAATTGGCGGCCGACAGCAGCGCGATCACGAACAGCAGAAACCACGCCAATGCCGAAGCATAGCCCATTTCGAAGTTCTTGAACGCTTTGTCGTACAGCATGAGCGCATAGGTGTAGGTCGAGTTTGCCGGTCCGCCGCCCGTAATGATGAACGCCGAGTTGAACATCTGGAACGAACCGATCATGCCGAGCACCAGATTGAAGAACATGACCGGCGAGAGCATCGGAAGCGTAATGTGGAAAAATTGGCGGATCTTTGACGCGCCATCTACACCCGAAGATTCGTACAAATCGCGCGGAATTTGCTTCAGGCCCGCCAGAAAAATAATCATCGTCGAGCCGAATTGCCAAGTGCTCAGGAGAATGAGCGTACCGAGAGCGGTCTGGGGATTGGAGATCCAGCCGATGCCGGTAATGCCGAACCAGCCGAGCAGATGGTTGACGTAACCGTCGATGCCAAACATGTTCTTCCAAAGCACTGCAACCGCCACGCTCCCGCCGATCAAAGAAGGAACGTACACCATCGTCCGGTAGAACGAGATGCCCCGGATTTCCCGGTTAAGCAGGATCGCGACCATGAGGGAGAAGAACAGTTTGAGCGGAACGGAGAACAGAACGTAAGCGAATGTGACCCCGAGCGACTTTATAAAAAGCGTGTCCTCGCCGAATATACGGCTGTAATTGTCCAGTCCGACCCACTCCGGGTCCCGCAGCAGCGGATAGTCCGTGAATGAAAGATAGAAGGATTGCACAATCGGCCATACCGTCAGCAGCAGAAAACCGACCAGCCAGGGTGAGATGTACAGGAAGCCGGCCAAATTGTTTTCGTCCGAGATCCGCTTCCGTTTGAACAAGGTAAACAAGCGACCGGCGCCCAGCCCTTTTTTTCTTGTCGTGTCCGCAGTAATCATGGCGTATCACCCGCTATTCGAATATATTCAGGAAGGGCCAGGTCGTAAGCGAACCTTAGCCCCGCCCGATATGGCGACTGCGCCTTCGCGAGCGCGCCGGCGCTTATTTCACTTCTGCCATCTTGCCTTCCGCATCCTTCGCGGCGGCCATGATTTTGTCGAACGCCTTCTCGATCGTTTGCTTCTTGAACATAACCGCTTCCATTTCCGAATTATATATTTTCTCGAAGTCCTGCGCGCCGGCAGGGAGCGGATAAAACTTCTGACCCATCTCCCGCCCCATTTCGAGCATGTCTTTGCCCAGCTTTTGGCCAGGCAGAAGCTCCGGCTCAATCGCTTTCCACGCTTCTTCGTTCAGCGGAATGCCGCGCGCCGTTTTCATGATTTTGCCTGCTTCCGGATCTTCCAGGAACCACTTGGCGAATTTCAGCGCTTCCTCTTTGTTGTCGGAGTTTTCCGCTACGCTCCAGAACAGCGTCGGCTGCGACCAGCCGCCGCCTTCGGCCGCTGTCGGATCGTTTACAACCCCGATTTTTCCCGGCATCAAGTTTTCGACGACGCCCGCCGATGCGACGGTTGCCCCGGTAACCAGAACGGCGCCGGAAGCGATCGGATCCATCTGCGGATCGCCTTCCTTAAAGCTGACCGTCTTATCGGCCGGGGGAACGATGTCTTCACTGCGGTATTTCATGTAGATCTGCTGCAGTTTCATCCACAGATCCTTGTCGATGTGCACCGTGCCGTCGCCTGGGAAGACAGGGCCTTTGCCGTTTGCCATCTGGTAGGTTTGAAAGTGGAACCAGGCCCGTGATTGGTCCTGAATGCCGTATCGGTCCTTCGGCAGCTTCTGGCGCGCATCTTCGGCAAACTTGAAATAGTCGTCCCACGTCCAGTTTTTGCTTGGTGGCGTGAGGCCGTATTTCTCGATGTCTGCTTTGTTGTAAATATAGCCGCCGCCGTTCAGGCTGGTCGGAATGCCGTACAGTTTGCCATCGAATTTAATTGCGTCCAGCAGCTTGCTGTCCACGAGGCCGGACAGATCGACATCGGAGACGTCCAGCAGCTGCCCGCGTTTGACGTACTGCTCCATGATCGCCATATCCATGTGGACGATATCCGGCAAGTTTTTCGCCGCCGAAAGTGTTACCAATTTTTCAAAATAACCTTGGACCGCAGCGTATTCCGGCTGAAACTTCACATGCGGAAATTTCTGTGAATAGAGCTCCAGCACCTTGAGCGTATTGTCATGCCGTTCCTGCGACCCGCCCCACATGATTCTCAGCGTAACGGGCTTCGCCTCCGCTTGCTCGCCGCCCTCTCCTTCCGTCTTCCCTTCCGCACCCGCGTCCTTATTGCCGCCGGAATTGCCCCCGCCGTTATTGCCTCCGTTGTTACCGCTGCATGCAGCCACGAAAATCAAGCAGAGCATGAGCACCATTGCCAATGAACGCTGAGTAAATTGTCGGGTCATCTCCATATAACCTCCCATTAGGTTCTCGTGAGCAATCCCATCGGTCCCGCCGATCACCGATATTGCTGGCTAAAACGTATAGCTGCCTTGCTGAGAGGCCATCTCATAGGCTACTCTGGGGATTTGTGTCGCCAGCTTGCCTCCGCTTACATCGATCATTGTGCCTGTTATGTAGCCCGCGTAATCGGAAGACAGGAAGCAAATCAGGTGTGCGACATCTTCCTTCTTCCCCCAATGACGGAGGGTCAAGGTGTCGAGCAGCCGCTGCTGGCGGTCTTCAGGCAATTCGGCAAAATGGTTCATGTCGGTCGGGATCATGCCGGGCGAATAACAATTGACCGTAATGTTCCACGGACCCAGTTCACCGGCAAGCACTCGCGTAAACTGATGGACGGCCGCTTTGGAAGAGGCATAGGCTGCGCTTCCAAAACTCGGCACGATGGCTGCGAACGAAGCAGCGTTTATGATCCTTCCCGACCGCTGCTCCTTCATGATCGGGGCGATCGCCTTGCTCATTAAAAAGGTGCCCTTGAGATTGATGTCCATGTTCAAATCCCATATTTCTTCTTTCAGCTCGTCTACAGGCCCGCCGTTGGCAACGCCGGCATTATTGACGAGAATGTCGATCCGGCCGTGGCGCTTCCGCACATCTTCGATCACTTCTTCAATGCGGGCGTTGTCCCTGACATCGCACACATACGGGTAAGCTGCAACCCCTTCGTCGGCAAGCGCTTTGGCGGCATCCACCAGAAGTCTTTCGCTCACGTCCAACAGGACGGTTATGACACCCTCGCTTGCCAGCGTTCGGGCGATTTCCAGTCCGATTCCCCTTCCAGCGCCGGTGATGATGGCTACTTTGCCTTTCAAATCGATAATCACTAGGACACCTCCGCCTCGGAAATGTTCAGATTCCGCATTATTCTGTGCATATATGCGATGCTGGAAGCCAATTGGCCGTTCTCATAGGCAATGACGGCATCGGCCGGCTCGCCTCGCTCGTATGGCGTCCGCCAATCCTCCGGAGGCTTCGCGTTATCCTGGACGAAGCGGATGACATTGGCCAGCTGGAGCGCTGAACGGGGCGGATATTCCGGCCAATAATCATCGGACAGCACGCGGATATGCCGAGCTTCGAGTGCGCCGATCTCAATAGACATCGCGACATTAGGCGCCGCATGACGGAATAAGTTCAGAAGTGACGGGAAATCGACAACACCCTGCCCGACCGGGCAGCGCACGAGTCGATAGCCTTCGGTGCTAAGGTAACACCAGTAATCCTTCAAGTGAACATGCTTGATATATGGCGAGATTCGCTCGGCAAAATCGACGACCATTTCAGCCGTAGCGAGCGGATTACCGGTATCGAGCGTAAGGCCGAAATGCGGTGAAGCGATCCTCTCACATAGCCAGATCAATTCTTCGGAAGCGACGTCTTGATGATTTTCGAGCGCCAGGACGATGCCTTTCTTTTCGGCAATCCGTGTCGCCGCCTCAAGTCCGCCCAGCACATCCTCAAGAAACGGCTTCCATTTTCCGGCCATCTCCCGTCTATCGCCGCCGATTTTCGCCCCTCCGACTACCGTCCGCACCGTAGCCGCGCCAAGCTTGACCGCCAAGTCAAATACATCCGACAGCATGTCAGGATCGTAACCGTCCGAGGCGATCGTGATGTACATTTCACGCTCGCGAGCTTTGCTTGCAATCGCGGACAAATCGGTGCCTTTCAATATGGACGGCGGCAGTTCCACGCCCTGCAGCCCCGCTTCCGCCGCCTGATCCAGTAACTGGTCCGGCGTGATTGGAAGCCGGCCGGATTTGGGATGCAGCCCCATTGCGTATGTGGTGCCGAACATCGATAGACCTACCCGCATGCTGTTCACCTCTTCTTCATTATTGAAGATCTACTTCGCCGTCCAACCTCCGTCTACGGTAAGCGTCGATCCGGTCATGAAGCTTGAGGCGTCGGAAGCGAGATATAAGATCGCGCCCGCAATTTCTGAGGGACGGCCCCAGCGTCCCATCGCAATGTTGTCGATAAACAGCTTGTTGGCCTCCGGGTTGTTCATGACGACGGTATTGAGTTCCGTCGCGATTGGACCGGGGCACAGCGCGTTGACTGTTACATTATGAGGCGCAAATTCGAGCGCAAGCACCCGCGTCAGTTGAATAACTCCGCCTTTGCTGGAGCAATAAGCGCTCCGTTCCGGCAATCCGACGGCTCCAAGCATGGATGAAATATTAATGATTCTGCCGTATTTCTGCTCTTTCATTAATCTGGCAACCGCCCGGGAGCAGAGAAACGGCGCCTTCAAGTTCGTGCCCTGCACTAGATCCCAGCTCGCTTCGTCGTACTCTTCGATCGGCTTGCGAATGTTGATCCCGGCGTTATTGATCAGAATATCGATCCGTCCGAACGCATCCACCGTGGATCGGACCATCGACTCGACTTGCTCCGCGTTCGTCACATCGGCGGCAAGCCCGAGAGCCGTTCTCCCGGTCGCCAGCGCCAATTTCTCCGCTGCCTCCACCGCTTTCTCTTTCGTTCTGCTCGTCATAACAACGGTCGCCCCGGCTTCTGCCAATGCCTGCGCCATGACAAGGCCCAAGCCGCCTGTTCCTCCCGTGACAAGCGCAACCCTGCCGTCCAGTTTAAATAAATCCAAGCTGCTCATGTTTAAACTTCACCCCGTTATATTGACCTATTGTTTTAATCCAGCGCTTGACGTTGCAGCCGATGGATAGCCCGCTCTTCATGTACTTCAGGAACTGCCGGACTGCCGCCGGCGTATGTTCCTCCCCTCGAAACGGCAATATCCCTGATTCGGGAGTAGCCGCATCGCGTAAATTCATCCGCTTCGGTCCCTCATATCCCAATGCTTTCAAGCCGTACCGTCCTTTTCTTCTTCATGCGTCTGCCTCTATTCGATCCGCTCTCTCTTCTCCCATCCCTGCTTGAATAGCGGGATATAATGACCGGGGTGGTACGGATGCTTCGCCATTTCTTCCAGGTTCAAATCTACGCCGAGACCGGGCAAATCAGGCGGTCTGATGTAGCCCCGCTCCACCTTGCAGGCCGGCTCGAGCACGAATTCCTCCCAAGGCTCGTTGAACTCGTCGAATATTTCATGAAGATAGAAGTTTGGCGTCGCCATATTCAAGTGGGCGCAGACGACGGAGCAGAGCGGCCCCTGCGCGCTGTGCGGCGCAATGACGCCGTTGTGGGCGTGAACCATGCCGCAAATTTGCTTGGAAGCCGAGATGCCGAGATACTGCGGCTCCAGCTGGATGATATGTACTGCGTCGTGCTTCAGCAGCTCCGCGAACTGCTCCCTACAGTAGTAATCTTCTCCGCAGGCGACGGGCACCGGGCTTCGCCTGGCCACCTCCACCATGGATGATATGTGCTGCGGAGGGACGGGGGCTTCAAACCAGGTCGGATTATAAGGCAGCATCGCTTCAGCGAACTGCAGCGCCGTATGGACGCTGAAGCGGTTATGGCCTTCGATCAGAATATCCGTATCCGGACCGACCGCGTCTCTTACGGCGGCGATGATATCGATCGCCAGGTTGAAGTCTTTCTTCTCCACCGTTCTCCAGGCGCTTCCGAACGGATCGAATTTCAGCGCCGTATAACCCCTTTCAACGACGACTGTGGCTTTCTCGTAAAAGTTCTCGGGCGTTCTCGGCCCGCGGTACCAGCCGTTCGCATAACAGCGGAGCTTGTCGTGGCATTGGCCGCCCAGCAGCTTGTACAGGGGCTGGCCCGACGCTTTGCCGATGATATCCCAGCAAGCGGTTTCAACCGCGGCCAAAGCGGAACCTTGAATTTGTCCCCCGTCCGAATAGACGTCACGGATCATCTTTAGCGAAATCGTCTCTACGTCGAAGGCGCTTCTGCCAATGAACAGATGCTTCAGCTCGTGAATAGCCGCTTCGACCGTCTTCGCAAAGCCGTTCAGCGTCCCTTCTCCGATGCCGTATACCCCTTCTTTGGTGTGCAGCTTGACGAACAGCCAGTTCTTCCAGGGATTTCCGACGATAAATGTTTCCACATCCGAAATAATCACAGGAGTTCACCCCTTTGTTTCCATATTCGAAACATTGTTTCCAATAAACTGGTTTCAGTGCATATTATGTTTGTGTACCCGATACTATGCTTTAAGCAGTCGGGGCTTATCCATCGTTGTTGTCGTCATTATTTCGTTTAATTGTATATCATTGAATATCGGTCTCCATCGCTACTGCTATATTCGAAATATAATTTCCAATCGAAAAGGGGAATACATCATGACTCGCCGCGTCCTTACGAAATCTTCGAAAGACAAGGTAGCTTCTTCCACGGTTGTTAAAGCGCTTCACGTGTTGGAGTCGTTGGCCGATCTGTGCGACAGCAGCGCAGAAGGCGCTTCCGTCAGCAAGATCTCACAGCGGTCAGGCGAAAGCCCGAGCAGCGTTTGCAAGCATTTGGCCGCCTTCCAGCAGTATGGCCTTGTCGAGCAGGATCCGCGTTCGGAGCTTTACCGGATCGGCATCTATGCGCTCCGCTTATCCTCCCTAGCTCTGAAGCCGATGTCCATACGCGAAACCGTCTCCCCTTATTTGCGGAAAATCGCGGACCGGGTCGGCGAAACAATCCACCTGGTCATCCGAGACGGACTGCGTGTCGTGTACATCGACAAAGTCGAATCGTCCAAGACGGTTCGTATGCATTCGGAAATCGGGCTGCGTAATCCGATGTACTGCACGGGTGTCGGCAAAGCGATTCTCGCCTATTCCCCGATTTCGCTCGTCGAGGCCGTCGCAGCGGAAGGCTTCACGCCGTTCACGCCCCAGACGCTCATTTCAAGAGGGGCTCTTCTCGAGGACTTGGAGCTTATCCGCTCCCGGGGCTATGCGATCGATAATTGCGAGCACGAATCCGAGGTCCGCTGCGTAGCGGCGCCGATCTTGAATCATTTGAAAGAACCGATCGCCTCCTTCAGCGTCTCCTGTCCGAAGTGGCGGCTGCCCCACGAACGCGTTGTCGAAATCGGGGAAATGATCCGCGATGTTTCCGCAGAAATTTCCGCAAGATTCGGCTACATCGGCTCAAGATGAACCGCGGCGCTCCGACGGACGATCATGCTAAATTCGGTGACATCGGCCCAGTCGCCGAGAATCGTCCGATTTAGGGGAGGTATCACGCAAGAAGGAGCTGCCATAATGGCAGCTCCTTCTTATTGAACTAACGATCAAGGCCGTTCGCTTCACGTACCAAGTCGAAATATTGATCTCCTCTAACCACCTTATACTCCGTTCCGAGCGAAGAGGCTACCTCGGCAATGTCGGATGGTCTTAGGCTCCACGCCCCGGCGCCAATGGTAATGAATCTCGGGGTCGTTCCATCCCAACCTTCAGAAGCGGACGCGATGGCTTCCTTCGCTTGATTGACAGAGCCGACCATGATTCCTGTCGACACGGGCAAGGAATCATTCACGATCTTCATTTCATTACTATTCTTCCAGTTCAGGAACATGCCGTTCAGATTCAGCTCGTCGATAAAAGCTTGAGCCGTACGCTCGCTTAGCTCGGCATTTTGATGATTTCGGATATTAAGCGCATAAATGATATCGATCCCGGCGCGCTTCAAATATTTGTGCGTGTCCTGTAGATAAGGGACCAAATTTTGTTCCGGCCAAGCATCCGGATAGAAGTATCCCATGCCGGATGGCCCTGCAATGAGCAGATCGTTATCGGTTGCGCTGCCAAGAAAATGCCCGAATATGAATGGCGCTGCATCCGCCAGAAGAGGACTTACGCTCCAGTTGATCGGTACGCTTCCCCGTCCGGGATCATCCCAAAATCTCTTCATGCCGTGCTGATTGTACTGTAAATTGTCTCCGTCCGTGTACGTGAAGGTCACGTAAATTTTATTTTCCAACGCAGGGGCTTCCAGTTGCTTCTGTTTCTTAATTTTCCCCTCCATTCCGGAGAAGACGGTCATATTGTTAAACCAATCGGAGGCAAGGACATAGACGCCATATTGCGAGCATAATTCCGTCCCTCCCCACTCGCCTGCAACGTCGTTGGCAAACCAGCCTAGATAAGGCGTGCCTGGTTCGACATCGGACAAAATTTTCTCGAACAGAACCCGCTCTTCCGGATCATTCGGATCCAGCCAGAATACCATAGCCCGGTTGGCTACCGCATAATCGCGAAGAAATCCGTACGGCTCCTGCTCCAGATTATCCGAGCTCGGCGTTTGAACGTTCGTTGCGGATACTTTGTATTGGTTCCACATGTCCACCGATACCGTAAGCGTCTGCGTTCCTTCCGGCGGCGCAAACCGGTAAACGAAGTAACTATTGCCATCCGCAAACCGATGGCCGCCGGTCCGGTCCGTCAGCGCTGAGCGGCCGCTGTCATATAGGAACGGTTTCTCTGCCGCAGTTCCGGCTTCCGTTCCAGGAATGAAATGACCGATAACATTTCCGTCCGCCTTGACCGTCACTTCATGGACAGCCGGCCCCCATCCATCCGCTGTAAAAGCATCATCGAACCGGAGGTAAACGGCCTCTTCTCCAAGAAAGGAGGTCAGATCGATTTCATGGACAGCGCGATTGGATGAGTTTCGAATTTCCTCGTCTTCCTGCAGCAGGAGTTCGTAGGAATCCGGTATGCCCGGGGGCAGCGGAATACTATTCCCGCCGCTGAGCCCAATCAGCATGCGTTTAGTCGTACGATTCCAGAAGTTATCATACTGCCATTGATAAACTTCCATGGCATTGGCAAACTTCCCGCGGTAATCCTCCAGCAAGGGCAGGTTATAAGGTGCAGCCGTTAATACGTCCGCCAGACCAGGGCTCGCTACTATGGCGTTCTCTAGGCCCGCGTAAGTAGTAGCAAGATTGACCGTATCCATATTGTCGGGATCATATACGACGATGCCTTTAACCTCATTCTTGTATTTGGCTACAACCTTCAACGGATCCACGTGGACTTGATAAGGAACGTCGAACTCGTTAAGCCACGTCATTCTGCCTTCTTCAGCATTTCCCTCCAATACATATATGCGAGTTTTTTCCCGGTTTACATTACCCTGCAGAGAAGTGAGCAGCAGCTCCATTTCTCCCGGTTGCCCGGCCAAGTCGACAACATCAAGAAATTTAGGTTTAGAGAAAGTGGGCAGTTCTTGATTCTTCGGCCATGTCACTCCACTGTGATTTGAACGGTCCTCATTCGTCCCGTCTGCAGAAGCAAGAGCCGGAGAAATTACGGTAAGCAACAGCGTAATAACAAGAAGAACTTTACTGCGTGCCAAACCTTTCACTTCCATCACTCCTAACACATGTTTTTATTGTTGCTGCCTCATCTTCAAAACGGAAATAATCACCTCCCCAATTATGGTTGTAACTCCCTAATTGCCCTTATATTGTAATACCCTTCCATTGAGGTGTCAACGAATAATACATGTTCTATATATCGATTATATATTTATGAAACTCTTTGTCGAATTAGGGCTCTAAGCGGCTTCTTCAAGCAACAAGAAGCGGCACGAAGAAGCGGAGCTCTTCAATTGAAAAGCCCCGCATCCTTTGTGACGCTTCATGGAGTGGTAAGTTTAAAATAGATATTCACGCGGGACGTTCTGGGTGGAGATCCACTGTAATGTCGTGAACTCTTCGAGAGACCACTTGCCGCCAAACCGGCCCAATCACCGGTTAATTCCGAATGCTCCGGTTCTGGTTCGGATCGGCATGCATAACCGGAATCATCCATTGATAGACTGCCATATTGCTCAATTCGTATCGTTCCAGTTTTGGACCGGTGGGTTCGAACCCAAACCTCTGCACGAGAAGCATCAGATTGAAGCAGGCGAATGCGTCCGCTGCCATACACGCAAGCGTAACGAACAAGGTAGGTTGAATCCGTTCCACTCTACCTTGCATGCTTGCAGCAAATTCATCGGTTGCGCTAAATGATTTCGGGAGACGAAAGCCTACTTGTCCAATCATCTCGTCTCCATCCGCGTTCTCTGCCTTAACGAACGCTTCATTGCAGCGTATTCCATATTCTGAATACAGATATGCGGCTCTTTCTTCTATAGCTTCGGCGTAAGGGTTAAGTCTTCTCGTCACCCGCAGAGGAAACCACAACATCGTGATTGCGGATTCCCATTTTACAAGCCGGAGATGCTGGTCATCCGATTCCATGCCTTGCAAATATTGTTTCGCGATCCGCATCGATGCCATCTTGGCATCGATTTCGTCCCGCCACTTACGTACCCAGGCAATACGTTCCGTATCGCCGGATGAGAGAAACGAGCGAATTTCGCGCAGGTTTACATCCGCCTGACGGAGCGAATGTATTGTCAGTGCAACAGGGATCTGTTCTTCCGTGTACAAGCGATAGCCGTTATCCCCGCGAATATGAGGAACAAGAAGGCTTTCTTTCTCATAATAACGCAGCGTACTGGGCGGCAATCCGGTACGATCCGAGAAGATCTGAATGGTCATGGAACGTTCCATCGATGCTTCCGTCCCCCTGCCTAAGAATCAATAATAATTCCAAACATTCAGCCGATTGCCATCCGGATCATAGAAGTGATATCCCGTCCACCGTTCGCCGACCGGCTCGGTCGTCTCGATGTCTTGCTGCTTCAGCCAGCGTTGGGTCTCCAGGAAATCCTCTCTTCCGTCGACCAAAAAGTACAGCCTTGCACCGGGATTCGCCTTCACAACAGGACTGCATGACGCAAGCTGCTGCAGCCAGACATAATCCCAATGATCCTTGCGATCCCGAAGCAAAGCGAACCCTTGATCCGAATAATCGGTCTCCGAACGCTCTAAGCCTAGTACATGCTCATACCATGCGACGGATGCTTCGAGATCCCGAACGCCGAGCCACAAAGGTTTCGCAGCATAACGGATTACCCTTGCTTCCGGATGTTGCCCTTCCGACGCTCTATCTTCACATAATGTCATTCGGACACCCGCGAATGCCTGAATATCGGCCGTTAACGTTCCATCCGGCAATTGGACCGGCTTCGAACATTCTATGTCGTGCTCCCCGAAATAATTGACCGTCTCTTCCAAATTGGCCGTCCGGAAGCAGAACCGGCAGTTTCCTTCCTCATAATCACGTTGATTGAAGTGCTCAAGATCCATTTCGAAGGATTTGAGATTGGCTTGTCCACCCCCCGGGAGGCGGAAAAATGCTTTCCTGCCTACTGGCCCCGTCACGGTGTCGATAAGTGCCCACCCCATATGCTTCCTATACCATTCGACTCCTTCTTCGAAACGATCATATGGCACCATAATAAAACCGCCGTCAAATTGAAAATAGGGTTTGTTCATATGTCCCTCCAGTTTCTGGCATATTTACTATCGGAACAATCGTACACCTTAAAGTTGCTTTAATGTCAATACCCGGTTATAGCTCACCATTCTATCGGGATTGAACCGGATTCCAACACTTCGTGTGCAACTTCATGTATTTTATCTTTTTTTCGGCACGATCCCATTCCATTTTTTTATTATTTTTGGAGCCCTTTTGATCCCTTCAGTCCCCACGATACTGCCGACAGATGCTATCAATACGCTTGATAAAACAAATTTGACTACATAGAAAATACCTGTTCCAACGATTAAATCCAGGATTAGAAATCTCTTTATCGTTGAGCCTTTTATAATGTAAACAACGAATTGGCTGTTTTTATCCGTCTTCAACAGCATCACACCTTTAAATTTCTTAACAGAAGGTATGATAAGATAACTTGGTCATATTCTCCTCTCTTCAGTCAATTAGATGACTTCCAATCGCTAAACCGTATCGGAGCAATGTCTTTGCCGTAAAATCAACTGATCACTGCCAATTATTCGTAATACCAGTCATGCTCCTTCGTGTATCCGCTCCAGGCAATGAGCATGTTGCCGTTTAGATCATGAAATTGACACGTCCATCCGCAGCCAGGACCCCCTTCGATATCGCTCACTTGGATACCGGATTCCACCAAGCTTGTGTGAAGCAGCTCGATATCGGAAACACGTATACACGCACGAACCCTGTAATTGTTCACATCTTTAACATACCAATAGCTTGTTTCATCCGTTTGATCGGGGCGGAACAAACAGATCCTGAAGCCTGAAGCCGTTCTCAGCTCGGCTATTCCTTTTGCAGGGGGGATTAACTCGAAGCCCAAATGTCTTATATACCACTCCACCGATTGTTCAATATCTTGAACAGGAATTTCAAGCGTAAAATCTTTTACTACCGCTAGTTTGTTCGTCATGTTTCATTACCTCCCTAAATGATAATTTCGATACCATTTGTGAAGCAAAATCATCTATACACTTTGATAGATTACTTGTTGAAATTACGCTGTCCCGTAGAATACATTTAAGCCCATATATCCTCTTGTATACGTGCTATCGCAGACGTCGATCATTAACTTACCGTCAAGATAGATGCTGATATGATCCTTAATCGCAGTCACCTTTACGTAATAATCCGTATTCTTTGGATATCGGCATTCGTTTCTGCAATGACATGATCTAGCGTCCCAAGCTTTATGAAGCCGCCGGGAACTAGAGAAGCACAATAACAATGTTCTGCCCGGGAATCGGCTCTGAACACTACCGCTGCCGCTGCTGCATGGACGATACATATCTTGGCCTGTAAGTGAAATCATCCGCCTCGGTGGAGGATAATGTATAACAATTGTCCCAGCCGTCGCCAAGAAGGCCGTGATCATGGCTTCTTTCGCCGAGTTCGGGAAAATGGCGTATTTGAGCGTATAGCTCTCGCCAGTGTTTTAATCCTCGATTCATCGTAAGTTATTTATCTGGTGCCGTAATCATTAATCTCAATTGTTCTCCCGTCCGGATCGATGAAGCGAATTTCTTGTCCGCATCCGCCACGGTCATTAATGGCATCGTTCACGATTTCGACTCCTAGCGATTTCATGCTGGCGAATATCTGATCGATATCTTTAACCTGGAGCAAAAGATAGGTGTGATTATACCCTTCCCGATTGTGAAATTGATGCTGAAGCTGATTGTCCGAACGCAGGAAATGAAGCGAATACCCGAAATTCGGATGATCCAGCACACATAGATCCGCATCTGTATCGTTCATTGAAGGCTCAAAACCAAACACATCGCAGTACCACTTGTAAGTGAAGTATGGATCCTTAGCCGGTAACGAAAGTCTTTGGAGTCCATACAGCAATGGAATTGTTGACGGAGATACCGATTGTTCCGATTCTGGTAAATTAATTTGTGTATGGACAACTTCCAATAGACGTCCATCTATATCCTTGAAACGGATCCAATCACCGTCATCGCTTCTGACAATACCATCGGTTAATATTTCAGTACCGGATTGCATCATATTTCGATACACGTTGTCTATATGATTGACCTTCAGCCTGATCGAAGTGTGAACAGATCCGTTAGCCTCGAAGTGGAGCTTGAGCTCATCTTGGGAGAGCAAGTAATACATGGAATAAGTCGTATACGGGTTCCCATTGACAAAGCCGTCGGGGCTCCCTCTGTCCAGAACGGAAGGATCAAGCTCAAAGACATCGCAATACCACTTTGTTGTTGCATAGGGATCTTTGGCGGGAAGATATAAGCAGAGGAGATTCATCAAATTAGGATTCGACTTGTTCCACACGGTCTCGACTGTGTTGTGAACATTTGATTGGATATCGATGTTCATTATTGTTTCTCATCCTTTCGAGTAGAAACTGTCGCTTCATATCCATTCATTCGCTTCGCTGAAATCCGTTCGAACCCTCCTCTTCAATATTTGGCCTGCATATGTATGATGCCATCAGGTGCTAAAATTCTGACATGCTGCAATGTTTCATTATAGAACTTCGGACTCCGCCATCATCCATGACCTCATTCGTTCCTCATCTAACAATTAGTTCCGCTATATGTGTAAAGATTTCCCTTTTATTCTACCAAACAAATGTTCGATTGAGAAGTACAAATTGCACCTGATAACTGCCTTATCGCCATAAAAAAGCAGGCTGCCGCGGCGCCTGCTCCTATCTGATATTAACTAGGCCGATAACAAAGCCGCAGAATATTGCCATCCGGGTCCCAAACATCGAATGCTCTACCGCATCCGCCCATGTCTGCAATCTCCCCTGAAATTTCTCCGACCTTTACGCCGTTCTCCATCAGTTTATTTCGCACGACCTCTGCGGATTCGACGATCTCCAGGATTAGGAAGTGATGCGGCTTCCCATCTCGCGTGAATCCCAAACGTTCGGTCCCTTCGGTTTGCCAAAGCATGATTTTGATGCCTTCGGCTGGGTACATGAAGACCTCCCTGCTGTCTTCCCAGATTGACGGAGGATTCTTCTTGAGATCAATAAAGAAACCAAGTTGTCCTGCATAAAACTCAATCGCCCGCTTCATACTGGACACGGGCACTTCAACGATCAATAATTTATTAATCATTGCTTTCTCGCGACTTGATGGAAACCCCTCGAGAGTCCCCATGACCAGATCCGACATCATCATTCCTCCATTTTATTTGGTTTTCACCTATAAGTTCCATCTTTCATAATTAGAATGGAAATATATAGGCGAATTGTCAAGAGGAACTTTCTATGGTCTAGAGCCTCCGTTTCATGCATACAAAATAAACCTCCAATTCACATCATGGCTGTGCTGTGATTAGGAGGGACGTCTTCAATTGTCTTGCCATCATCAACCACATATCATAGTATCTTATTGAATCATCATCATAGGGGGTGAGTATTATAATGAGAACGATTCAACGCATGGCTATCCTTGGCGTCTTGTCGTTGACTGTTGTGTTTGCAAGCGGATGCAACTCGGAGTCTGACAATAAGAACAGCAACTCGAATAATATGAACAACATGAATCATGAGCAGATGGACATGAATCATAATGAAGAATAGACCGTATAACCGGAATTGCATGCAGGCTTAACATCCGGCAAGAAGGGGGCGACAAGCCCCCTACTACTCGCCTTCATAGGTCCGCGACCTACACATAAATTAACCGCCATCCTTAGAACATTCGGTATAAACATCAACTATGGATCGTGGCCGTCCTAACAATCTTCCTGTCCTCCGTCCAATGATCCCTGTACCAGGAGCAGCTTTCGAACGTATCCCCATGCTGCTTCATTTTATGTTCGAGCATATCACGGAAACGGTCAAGAACGTCCCGGTATGCGTCATTTTCGGCTAAATTATTCAATTGAAACGGATCGGCTTTGTTATCGAACAGTAGTTCTTTACGGTCGATCCGGTAAATCGCGTACGTATATCGCTTGCTTCTTAAAGCCCTCCATTCATGACCATCCGACCAAGCTGCAGTAGCGCCCGTCCCTTGCAGGAATGCAGCTTCGGGCTCTTGTCCGTCTTCTCCAAGCGCCGCAAAGCTCAAATCGCTCCCTTCAACCTCGCTTGGCACAGGCATCCCCATCAAGGACAGCAGCGTAGGCATAATATCGCATGTATTGAGACATACATCCGTCGTTGCGCTCTGCCGAATCTTGTGCGGCCAGCGAATGAGGAACGGAACGCGAACGGCTTCCTCGTAAAATATGTTTTTCCCCCCTCTTCCATGCGCGCCGAACATTTCGCCATGATCGGACGTGAATACAAAAATCGTATTGTCGCTAATTCCAAGCTCATGCACAGCATGTAAGAGCCTCCCTACATTCCAGTCCAAGTTGGCTGTCATGGCATAATAAACGCGGAGCCATTCGGGAATGCGCTCTCTCATATCGGGAGTTAACTTCGCCCAATCGTCCGCATAAGGATCGTTCGTTTCTAAATAATTGGGCGGAAGCGTAAAGTCGGTATTCTTGAACTTATCATAATACTCCGGCGGGACGTTATTCGGATCCCAAGGATCATGCGGCGTACCGTACGATAGAAACAACGCAAACGGTTTTCCCGCGGCTGTCTTTTGTTCCAACTGCCCTATGGCGAGGTCCGTCTGACCGTCCGGCTCATAGCCTTCGATGACGATTTTCTCCGGGCTATCGGTATGATAGTACATGTTATAGTATTCGTGATGGAAATTATAACCGGCCCAAAACCCGTCAAATCCAAGCCGATGGCTGCCCGGAGGCACATAGGAATTGCGCGGGTCGTAATGGTTCCCCAGCTCATTCGCCCAAAGATGCCATTTCCCGATATAGGATGTATCATAGCCATGCCCCTGCAGAACGTTAGCGAAGCTGCGATGATTCGGATTCATGCGGATTTCATTAATGACCATACCGGTACTTGTCGTATATTTGCCGGTAAATAAAGAAGCACGGTACGGCGCGCAGACAGGATGTCCGGATATCGCATTCGTATAGTTCATGCTCTCGCCGGCCAGTTTGTCGATATTCGGTGTCATTGCAATCTCGTCTCCGGCGAAGCCGCAGGATGACAGACGGAGTTGATCCGCAAATACGTAAATCAAATTAGGCTTACCGCCATTCTTACTTTGTTCCATAAGGGAGCCCTCCTCGTTCGATTCGATAGCTTGATAGGAAGATCATACTTATAGAAGGGTTATGAAATGAATGGAGATTCCGGACCATTTGGTGAGGATTTCGGACATCAATTAATCTGTTAGGCGATACACCTATTCCGGCAGTATAAACGTGATACAATGATCATGAGCCATTCTCCTGCCTGCTAAGGCCAGAGGGATTGCATACTATGACAGATAAGGTGAGCATAATGGACAAATACGGACCGATCTATCACTTTCCGAAGGTAGACGCAGACCATCCGATCAACATTCCATTCATTGGCATCAACCATTGCCTGCCCACTTACCGTAACGAAAGAATATCCGCCCAACTGACGGTGCTTGCGTATGTGCTGGCCGGACAAGGAAATGTACGTGTCGATAATAGCTCCTATCAGCCGAAGCAAGGGGATGTATTTATTCTCCGCAGCGGCAGCTATCATGAAGTGACGGCCGATCCCGCGCAAGCCGAACCATGGACCTACATTTGGTACAATATCGAAGGAAGCTGGGCGCTCAAAGTTCTGGAGGCGTACCGGCTGTTATCGACTGTCGTCGTATCCGACGCCACGGTCGGTCATCACTTTAAACAAGGAATTGAATGGGCGGAGACGAAAACCATCGAGGATATGAGCAGCGAACTGCAAATCATTTTCATGCAAATCGTCGTTCAATTATCGCAAATCATGCGGAAACGACAGGAGCTGTTATCGCTTCCCGTACAGAAAATCAAGGTGTATATCGATAATCAGGTGTTGAAGCCGTTCTACATGGAGCAGCTTGCGGCAGAGCTCGGATGCTCCAGCAAACAGCTCAACCGCAATTTCAAGAAAGAAATGGGCACGACGATTTACAGCTATTTACTCGATAAAAAAATAGAGTCGGCCAAAATGATGCTGATGGAAACCAGCCTAACCATCGATCAAATTGCAGACCGGCTCGGGTATTCGGATGCGCATTACTTCTCCAACTTGTTTCAGACGAAAACCGGCGTGCGGCCTTCCGTGTTTCGAAAGACGTTTCAACGTATATGACAGAGGGGAATTAATTACCTGATATTTTCGAGTAGAAGGGGGCGGCTAGCCCCTCAATGGACTTCGTCTTGTCGTGCAACCTCATCCCATGCCTTATGCCTGATGATGTTCGTATTCCTCGGGCCGGAATATTGCCTCCAGCTTCCTTCAGATTCCACCTCGCGATGGACACCCTTGCTCTTGGCTAGTGGTTGGTCACCCCACAGCGGACTTTCACCGCCTAGTTATTCGCCAAGCGTGGCGCACACGAAAAAGAGGGAAAACTATACGTTTTCCCTCCGTAAACATGCAATGTATTCGTATCCTATTTCAGACCGCTAATCAACATGCCTTTTGTCAAATATTTCTGTAAGAACATAAAGACCACTACGGTCGGAATCAAACTCAGGAAGACGCCGGCCAGTACGACCGGATAGTCGGTGACATACTGCCCGCGGAAGTACGAAATGCCTACAGTGATCGTCATTTTCTCCGGAGAATTCAAATAGATGAGCGGTCCGAGCAGATCGTTCCAATGGCCGATGAAATTAAGCACGGCAAGCGTCGCCAATGCCGATTTGACAAGGGGAAGATAGATCGTCATAAAAATCCGGAACGGACTGCAGCCCTCCATCTTGGCCGACTCGTAGAGATCGTGAGGGATGGACATCATATGCTGCCTCAAGAAAAATACGCTGAATGCGGCCCCTGTCCAATTCGGCAATATAAGCGCCCACAAGCTGTCCATCAGACCGACAGACTTGATAATGATGAACAGAGGGATCATCGTTACGACTCCGGGAATCATCATGACGACAAGCACCATCGTGAACAGCGTGTCGCGGCCTTTGAACTGCAGCTTGGCAAACACGAACGCCGACATGGCGCTGGCAAATATTCCGCCGATCGTCGCCATCACCGCTATGAATGCGCTGTTCTTGAAAAAGGTCAACATCGGAATTTCGGTCATGATCTTGACGTAATTGTCAAACGTCCAATTTTTCGGAATGAGATGGTTGCCCGACATGATTTCAAAATTATCCTTGAACGACGACAGCAGCAGCCAGGCAAACGGAAATAAGATGACAACGCTCAGTGCGAGCAAAATGATATATTGAACCGATTTAATCGCCTGCTGGGTCGTATGTTCCATCACATTCCCCTCCCCTCTTTACAGATCATAATGCACCCATTTCTTCTGCAGCCTCAATTGGATGACCGTAATGATGAAGATGATCAGAATCAGCAAGTAGGATAAAGCCGAGGCATAGCCCATCCGGAAGCCCTGAAACGCTTCGTTGAAGATATACTGAACGATGGTCAGCGTCGAATCGAGCGGACCCGACAGCAAGTACACCTCTCCGAACATCTGGAAGGCGCCGATGACTTGCGTAATCAGAATAAAGAAGGTCGTCGGGGTGATCAGAGGGATCGTAATATTCCATAGCTGCTGCCATCTGGACGCCCCGTCAACCCGGCTTGCTTCATAGTATTCCGTCGGAACGTTCTGCAGTCCCGCAAGGAAGAGCAAAGCAATAAACCCCATGCTGCCCCACACGCCCATGATCGCGATCGAGCCCATCGCATTGTGTTCATCCATCCAATACACCTTGGGAAGCCCGATATCCTGCAGAAGCGTATTCAGAAAACCGTCGGTACCATACAGGTATCCCCAGACAAGCGCGATGGCCACGACCGAGCAGGCGGTAGGAAAAAAGTAAATGAGCCTGAACAGCTTGATGCCTTTTAATTTCTGATTTAACAAAATGGCCAGCGCAAAGCTGATAATGAGTTTGGCAGGGATGGATATGACCAGGAAAATCAACGTATTGTACATGGCTTTCCAGACGAGGCCATCGTATGCGAGCGTCTTGTAGTTGTCCAATCCGATCCATTGTGCCTTACGCACAATATCCCAGCTGGTAAAGCTCATCGCAAATCCGAATACCGCCGAAAAATAAATCAACCCAATGCCCACAACCAAAGGGATCAACAGAACGAAAGCCCATAACGCGTCTTGGCCCATCAGCTTTTTCTTCGCAGGTTTTCGCGGGAGCTCCCGCGCTTGATCGTCGCGCATCCGATTCACCGCCTTAAATGGGGGATAGTTTGTCGAGAACTATCCCCCTGTATTCGTTACTGTTTCTCGAATTCTTTGTTGACGAGCACATGAAGACTTTCAAGCTCCTTCTTGATGTCGGAATTCGGGCTCTGCATTATTTTCACGTCGGAATCGCCAAACAGCTTGCCAGTCTCGAAATACTTCTTCGTAAACGCATATCCGATCCCGTTGTTTACAGCGCCATCCAGGAACACCTTAAAATGCGCAGGCTTTTGAGCGGCAAATTCATCAATAAGAGCGCTGTTGGCAAAATCTTCCTTCAACATCGGAAGTCCGGTTGTTCTTAACAGCTCCTGGGCTTTCTGATTGTAGACAGCAAATTCGACAAACTTCCAGGCCGCTTCCTTGTTCTTGCTGTCCTTCGTCACGCTCATCATATCCGGTCCCGCATACGTCTTGGACTTGCCGTCTTTGGTCGGCATCGGCGCGACATCCCATTCGAAATTTTGTATTTCCCGGTATACCGGGAAATTCCACGCACCGCCGATGGACATAACCACTTTGCCGGCGACGAACGGATCGACCTTGCTGTCGACATCCTTCGGGTTCGGAGCGACCTTCTCTTTCCAGATCAAATCGTGAACCCACGTCTTGAACGCCAGCATTTCCGGCGTGTTGTAGTTGCTGTGCAGCTTGTCGGCGGTCGTCGGTTCAGTGCCGAAAGCGCCCATCAATCCGGCTTGCATCGAGCCGCCCGGGGCCAGTAATCCGAACCTGTTGGTGTTCGTCAATTTCTTAGCGGCTTCCGTAAACTGCTCGATCGTCCAGCCGTTCTCCGGATACTCGACGCCGGCATCCTTGAACGCCGTCAAGTTGACGAACAACGCTCCGCCCGTGAAACGCCACGGCAACGCATATTGCTGCGGGCTGTCCTTCGGCCACTGCCCTTCGGCGGTAATCGATTCGGGCAGCTTATCCTGATTGCCGCCAACCTTGATATAGTCGTCCAGCGGCGCCAACTGATCTTTCTCTACGTATCCGTATACAATCCCTACGTGCATGCCGATAACATCAGGAGCTGATTTGGAAGCAAGCTGTGTAGGAAGCTTCTGCCAATAGGCGCCGAAATCTAACGGTTCGAATTTAACGGTTATATTCGGGTTTTCGGCTTCGAATCTCTTGATGACTTCTTTCCAGATATCAATATCTCCCGGGCCATACCAAGTGGAGAAGCGGATGGTCGTTTTCTCGCCGGATGCTGCCGGTTCTTCTTGCTTCACATCCGGCTTGTCTGTGCTCTTCTCTCCCTCATCTGCGGACTTGCCGGAGGAACAGGCCGATAATGCCAGAGAAAGCATGAGCATTAAGACCATTGCTACGTGAAACCATTTTTTTGGATTCATTTGTATCGCTCCTCTTTCAAATGATTAGAAATGCAACTTGAACTCAGTGCCAGTAAATAGATCGACCGTTACAATCTCCTGCTCGGGGGATGTAAGTCCCTCCACCGGTTACGCTGTGTGCTTTCCTGCCTTCCGCATGAGACACGGCATATTGGTCGTTCAGTCAATCCCCTACCTGGCTGCGGTGTTCGGCCAATATCTTAGCCTTCGTGTCCCAATGGTCGCTAATTCGGGAATGATCCCGACTCTGCAGCGCTGTCCGTAATAGACGACCGGAATTGCCAGTACTCTAAATTGACGTTAGCCCTTTTCGCAAGTTTGGTTTGATTATATCAGCCTTGTTTGCCTATGACATCCGATAAAAGGAAACGCTTTCCTGAAAAACGAACACAAAAAAGCAGCGCTTACGCCGCCTATTATTCATGCTCGGTAATCGGCACCGACAAACGCACATTCGTGCCTGTCCCCGCAGCCGACTCGACCGAGAACTTGAAGTCTCCGGCATAGAAATAATCAAGCCGCTTGCGGATCATGCTGAGGCCGGAAAGCTGATTCGCGAAATCGCTCTGTACGTCATTCAGCCCCCTCATACCGGTTTTCAAAGCGCTGTCTCTTCAGATTCGACTTCGCGATCGATACCCTTGTCTTGAGCTAATGGCTACGGACTTGAACCCTAGAAATAGCGCCCTTGCCGGGCGAACTAAGAAGAGCTGTTACACTCCATGGAATGCAACAGCTGTATTCAATGTATGCATTAAGCTATCTGGAAGCAATGAATTGCGGTCTTGGTTTACTTGCGGAGAACGGATCCTGAAGTCGATTATATACGCTATTATAAACAAAGAAAGCATTGCTGCGAGGGATGGGGGAAATATTGCTGTTCGATCCGTGCATTAAGTTACAATCAAACAAAAGAACCGATCCCGCCTTCCCGACTGGCATTTCGATACCTCCTTCGTTCACGAGTTGCGTCAAACTCTCTTGGTCCGGCACTCCGTACTCTTGACGGCGCAAGGAGTCTTTGTAGTGATCGACAGGGGTCTGTCCGACGCAGCTGACGAACAGCCGATGGGATCCTGGAATAACCATTAATGCGCCATTGAATGGCGTATTGTCTTCGAGAGCAATAGAACAGCTTAGTGCCCGCATTCTAGGCATACCGTCTTCGGCATGCCATGTCTCGAAGTCGGAGTGCCAATAAAATTCTTTTCCTGTAAATCCGGGTTTGAAATTAACCCTCGACTGATGTACGTATACATCGCTGCCTAGAATTTGAGTAATAACCGCCAGGAGTCTTGGATGGGCCGCTAGGTCGTGGAAGAATCGATTGCTCTCATGAACGGCGAATACGGATCTTACTTCATCTCCGTCCGGCTCAAGAATAACTTCGGGATTCTTAGCAGATCTGCTGGCCGATAAAAGAAGTCGGGTTTCGGATTTAAATCGTTCCACTTCATCTTCTTCAAAGAAACGCTCCAAGAACAAGTAACCGTTCTCCTCATAAAACGCAAGGTGCGATAATTCGATTTCCTTCTGATTTAATTTATGGTTATATACGACAGGGTCTATACGTTCCAAGAATGTCGGATTTTCTAGCATCCTAGTAGGATAATGATCAATCATTTTCGACAATTATTCACACTCTCCTTATTTGAAGATTTATGACGTGGCCTCGTAAGCCCCTTCTTCATCATGAATTTCCCGTCCGCTGCAAGCCGGATTAAATATGCATACCATTCTCATATCAGTCGTTCCTCTTAGCCAATGTTTCTCATGGCCGTTCAACACGTACAGCATGCCTGCGCGAATCGGGAACTTCTCACGGGTCTC
This sequence comes from Paenibacillus spongiae, assembly GCF_024734895.1. Taxonomy (NCBI): domain Bacteria; kingdom Bacillati; phylum Bacillota; class Bacilli; order Caryophanales; family Paenibacillaceae; genus Paenibacillus; species Paenibacillus spongiae. The sequence goes on along the minus strand of NZ_CP091430.1, from coordinate 3,487,866 downwards.
CGCCAGCTCGATCTCTCCTTCTCCCTCAATGCAATAGACAGCCTCTACATGATGCTTATACCATATCATGGTTTCAGTCCCTGCATGAATTCGAGTATCATGAAGAGAGAAGCCTACGCCATCGTCCTTTAGCAGTAACCTCCTACTATTCCAAGTTGGTGCGACGACATCATATTCGGTACCTATACGTTCTTCTAGATATCTTACAATCATGCTGCAGCCTCCTTGTCTGATTATGGATGACTTACGAGTAAGTTAACATCGACGGCTATATCGAATATACAGTCCTTAAGTATTTGCAATCCCGAAACCAAACCCGTTCTATCGATCGTTAGTGGAGGCATAATCTTAATGACCTCGCTGTCCGTCCCGGAAGTTTCCAGGATTAGCCCCCGCTCGAATGCAAGTGCCGATATCTTTTCGGCGATGCCTGCTTCGAAAGCAATGCCTTGCATCAACCCTTTTCCCTTGACTTCTCCTTTGAGTTCAGGCACGCTGGCCACGATTTCTACAAGCGCATTGCAAACGAGCTCGGCTTTTTCTTCGATTTCATGAGAGAAAGCCTGGCTCTCCCAATAGTCCAGCGCTGCTGCAGCGGTTATGAAAGCTAAATTATTGCCCCTGAAAGTACCGTTATGCTCACCCGGTTCCCAAAGATCAAGCTCAGGCTTCATTAGTGTAAGGGCCATAGGAAGCCCATAACCGCCTATTGACTTGGACATGCATACAAGATCAGGAACGATCCCGCAATGCTCGAAGCTAAAGAATGTTCCGGTTCTGCCGCAGCCCATCTGTACGTCGTCAACAATGAGCAGCATACCGTATGTCTGACAAAGATTCGCCAAGCCGATTAACCATTCGTCAGAGGCAGCATTAATCCCCCCTTCACCTTGGAGCGTCTCCACGATAACCGCAGCCGGAAGCGATATTCCGCTTCCGCTGTCTTTCAAGAAACTTTCAATGTAATCAATTGAATTCACGTCTCGCCCCATATATCCGTCATAAGGCATTGATAACGTATGGTTCAGAGGAACTCCCGCGCCGCTTCGCTTGAATTTATTCCCGGTGACTGCTAGAGCTCCTAAAGTCATGCCATGAAATGCATTCGTGAAGCTCATTATCGTTTGTCTGCCTGTCACTTTACGGGCCAGCTTCAAAGCGCTTTCTACGGAGTTCGTCCCCGTTGGGCCAGGAAACATGATTTTATAATTCAATCCTCGCGGCTTCAGAATGACATCGTTAAATCTTGTAAGAAACCGTTCTTTAGCTTCCGTGGCCATGTCCAAACTATGCGATATGCCGTCCTCAACAAGGTATTTAATCAGCTTCTTTTTCATTTCCGGCGGATTATGGCCGTAATTCAACGCACCCGCGCCGGCAAAAAAATCGATATAAGATCTTCCCTCTGCATCCCACAACTGATGACCCGATGCACGTTTAAACTTCGCGGGGAACGAACGGCAGTAGCTTCTTACATTCGACTCGAGATTCCCGAACACTTGCAAACGATCGCTTACCTGGATCAAATCATTCATTTTTCTCAATTCCTCCCATCTATAATAACTTACTTAATAGGACCAATCCGGTATAAGTCTTCTCGCTCGTGCTCCCCATCCGGAAAACATGTCTCGTCAAATCCGGGAGAAGTAACGATAGAAGCGCCTCTTGAGGAAGCCCAGCTTGCAAACAAACGCCGTGAGGCATGATTGGAAGGTGCAATAGTCGCCTCAAGGTATCTTATTTCCGGATGGTCTGTCACCTCATCGAGAAGTTTCCGGGCAATCCCTCTTCCTTGATAACGTTTGTCAACCGCAATCTGCCAGACGAACAGGGTATCGGGATTAGATGGCTGTCGAAATCCAGTCAACAAGCCGATGAGGCGTTTCAATATTCGATCCTCCGCAAGCCTGCAGGTTTCCGAGAACCACTGGCTCATCGTCAAATAGTAATACGGCGAGTTCAGATCCAGCGTACCGCAATCCCGTACCATCCTCCAAATCTCCGCGCCATCGCCGATATTTGGAAGCCGACATTGAACTGCCTCTATATTCTTGTCAGCAGGTATCATTCTGTACCTGCCGCGATCCGATGATCGGCTTCATGATCGGATTGCCCCTTTAAAAATCGGGCTAAGAAAGATTGCAATCGGGGGCTTTCCGGATTTTCGAATATTTCCTTCGGCTTTCCTTGTTCGACAATGACCCCTCCGTCCGTGAATAGGACACGATCGGCTACTTCGCGGGCAAAATCCATTTCATGCGTGATGAGAATCATAGCCATGTCTCCTTCGGAGGCAATCCCCTTGATCACATCCAACACCTCTCCAACCAATTCTGGATCAAGCGCTGAAGTTACCTCGTCAAACAACATGATTTGCGGCTGCATCACAAGTGCTCTTGCGATCGCGACTCGTTGTTTCTGCCCGCCAGACAATTGTGAAGGATAGTGGTTTGTATGCTCCTTCAAACCTACCCTCTCCAATATGTCCATTGCTCGCTGTTTAGCTTCGGCCTTGGGCATCTTAAGAACATGGACCAGCGCTTCTGTAACGTTACGAAGGATAGTCATATGAGGAAATAGATTAAAATGCTGAAAGACCATTCCTATTTTACTGCGTACCTGATGCAAATGTTGTTCATTTGCGGCTACCAGTTTACCTCTACTCTGCATGTGCCACAACATTTCGCCATCGACCTCGATAGTACCTGAAGTCGGTGCTTCCAAGGTCATTAGAAGACGTGCAATCGTCGTCTTGCCGGAACCGCTAGGTCCGATTAAGGCAATCTTCTCACCCGGAAGAATATCCAAATCCAGTTCTTTAAGAACCGTATGATCACCGAAAGATTTCGTTACTTTCCTGTAACTCACAATCGGTTTGTCCGACTTTATTTTCCGAATATTCTGACTCATCTAGCTAAACCTCTCCTTTCTCTTCGTTTCATACGTCGTTCCAGCGCACGGACAAGAAGGGCGGAAGGATAACTGAGCAGGAAGAAGATCACACCAACCAAAGTAAACGCTTCGACATATTTGAATGACGCAGAGCCCACAACTTTCGCCGTCATAAGCAATTCCACAACCGTGATCGCTGACAAGGTAGGCGTTTCTTTGAACATGACGATCAAATAATTGCCCATAACGGGAATTGTCGGAGGAATGGATTGCGGAAGCACGATACGGGTCCATGTACGAGTCTTGCTGAAATTCAGTGCGATGCTTGCCTCCCATTGACCCTTAGGAATAGCATCAATGCCGGATCGATATACTTCGGACAGGTAGGTACTGTAATGGATGCCCATACCCAATATGCCGGCCAGAAAGGGTGATAAGATGATGCCTAAGCTTTGCGGCAGGACAAAAACCAATACGAACAATTGAATGAGCAGCGGTGTGCTTCGAATGAATTCCGTAACTGCAATAACCGGAAAAGAAATCCATTTGCTGCTAGATCTTTTGGCCAGCGCGATTGGTAAGCCAAGCAGACAAGCGATGATAAAACCTGCAAATGTAGCAGCCAACGTCGTTGGGATCACTTCCAGCAGTTTGGGTAAGATTGATTTTGCATATTGCCAATCCCACATCGGCTATCCCCTCCCTGCGGTTGCTTTGCGTTCAGCGAGCCGAATGATTAAAGTTAGCGCATATGCCACTATAAAATATAGAATCAGCAGCCACGCGAATATGGCAGGGGTCCGGGAAATATCATACGAGCGCAGCGTTATTCCTTGATAGGTCACATCCATCAATGTGATGAGATAGACAAGTGAAGTTCCTTTTAACAATTCGATCTGTAAATTTCCGAATCCAGGCAGCATCATTGCCCAAGCTTGCGGCAGGACAATCCTTCTCATCCGTTGATAGGGTGTCATGTTTAAGGCGATCGAAGCTTCGATTTGTCCTTTGGGAACTGCGAGTATCGAACTTCTTACCACTTCCGAACCGTAGGCTCCATAGTTCAACCCAAGGGCAAGGACAGCTGCGGTCATCGCTGACAACCGTATATCCAGAAGCATCGGCAGCGCAAAGTAGATCCAGAACAACTGTACAAGCAGCGACGTTCCACGAAAGATTTCAACATATGCCGTGATGATGCCTCGTAATATCGGAGAGCGCGATAATCGGCCAATCCCCGCTAGGAAGGCACAGCAGAGAGCAACGATAATACTATAGAAAGTTAAGAGTAACGTGGTCTTTAATCCTGTAAGCAAGGGCGGCAGCAAATCCAGTGATAGCCATTCCATTACTTTAGCAGTTCCTCTGTCGTAACGTCACCCGGAAGTTCTTGCTCTGTAAATCCGAATGTCTTTAGAATTTCTAGCAGTTCGCCGGATTCCTTTAGTTTCTCAAGTTCCGCGTTGAATGCTTCTCTGAATTCATCGTCGCCTATGCGAAATACGGCCGCCCCATAGCCTCTAACGCTTTCACCATCGACGATCGGTTGTTCGAAATCCATGACACGCTCGAGATTATCATCCTTTGCGGACTCTAGCATGGACTGCAGTGATGGACCTGTCATCGTGATTGCGTCGGCGCGTCCGGACTGTAAGGCGGAGATGGCAGAAGGCTGATCCGGAACCGACAGGATTTGCGATTCGGATACGCCGACGCTCTTCAAGTAATCCGCTTCGATCGCACCGACCATGACGGCAATTTTAGCTTTAGGATTTGCTTTGATGTCCTCATAACTATGTAATTTCAATGGATTTCCTTTCTTCACCGCTATAGCTTCGCCTATGCTATACTCCGGATTGGCGAAAGCCACCTGTTTCGCACGTTCTTGAGTAATAAACATACCTGCCGTGATCATGTCGTAACGCTCGGCTTTGAGCCCCGGGATAAGAGAACCGAATTCAGTAAGTACGCCATCCATTTGCTCGATGCCTAGATTAGTTAAGATCTTGCGTGAGATCTCAACAGCTTCTCCGGTAAGTTTGCCCTCTGGTGTAGCATAGGCATAAGGTCGTTCATTGGCGAACCCCACGGTAATATACCCTTCTCGCTGCGCTTTGGCTAATGTTGTCTCCTTAGCAGCGGGTTCGTTCGTGTTAGTTCCTTCGTTGGCTTTGTCCTCATCTGAACTGCATCCCATCAAGAAACCGATCAACATTAAGCAAAGAACAGCATGAATCCATTTCCTCAATTTTCCTCACTCCTTTCGGATTCGTTATTGAACACGTTAATGATCATAACATGAGTAACCAATAAGGCTCACCCTTGATATAAGCCCTTCACGTCAGCTCAGGTCCGCTCAGCAAGGATATGGGGATCTGACCAGTCTCATCCAGCTTTTTCCTCCCCTATTCTCCCGAATACTACCCAGTTCGACTTGAAGATATATCGCTTCCTATTAAGTAAATATGAGATAATTAAAGATAACTGCATCTAAATTCATGTAATTAATAATATATGACAAAATATCGATCTAAATCGCTATATTTCGATAAACATAAAAAAGCGACCCCATTTAGGCTCGCTTATTATAACTTGTTTGTATTGGCTAGCAGAACGATATGAATGGCATCCTTTGCAATCGATTGGATCGTCCCGTAAAGAAGTCGCGTCACGATTCAAACTAATGGTTGCTATTTAATCTCTTCACTTTTCTTGATGCCGCAGGCATATCCGCTAGTGTGTTAACGGAAACTACCGCATTTGTTTTTTTCACAGGCTTTCTCCAATATTGCTCATTCCCCGGAAGGTCATCGAACCATGTCGCCTGTTCGGGGCAATCCAATATCATGAATCGGCCATAGTGGCCGTCTCTTGATTGGTGATATTTCAGATAAGCCTTACCTTCCTCGATAGCAAGAATTTCAATTTTTCCGGAGGTATGGCTCATGGACAAGCGAACCCTCTTGCCTAAACCAGACGTTAGCGCTTTAGCTTGCTCGACGATATCGTAAACTTCCCGCAAAGGCAGAACAAAAGCGTTGTTGCCCGCGACTGGCCTATTGATAAAGAAATAGTACGGGGTTACCCCAGCCTCGGACAGCTTATCGAGCAGCTCCCCCAGGATTTTCGGATCATCATTTATACCGCGAAGTATTGGTGTCTGGTTTACTAGAATCACCCCCGCTTTCTGCAGGGCCGTGAATCCTTGAATGGCTTCCGGAGTGATCTCGCGCGGATGATTAATATGTGCCATGACATAAATTCTTTTCTCAGGTGTTGAATATTCCTTAAACGTCTCCAATAACGCCTCGTCCTCGTAGATCCGCATCGGATTAAATACGGGCATTTTCGAACCTAGGCGAATGATTTTCACGTGTTCAATGGCTCTTAAGCGTTCAAGGATAATCTTCAGCTTCGCGGTTCCAAGGATCAGGCTGTCGCCACCGGTCAGTAGAACGTTACTGATTTCCGGATGCTGTGCAATATACTGTAAGCCTGGTTCTATATCCGACACGGCTTCTTTAACGTCATTACGGAAAAGCCGCTTTCGAAAACAATATCGGCAATAAGCACCGCATACCTCAGATACAATAAGAAGTGCCGTCGAATTATACTTGTGTTGGCATCCTGGAACGACATAATTCGTATCTTCGTCCGATGCATCCCATCGCCCATACTCCCCAAGTTCATCCTCATTTGGAATGACTAGCTTACGGACCGGATCGTTCGGATCATCCCAATCAATTAAATTCAAGTAATAATCATTCACTCGAAAAACGAACTTGTCCGTAATAAGCTTCAATTTCTCCCGTTCTTTCTCCGGAATATTCGTCAATTTGCCGATGTCCGTCATGTATTTCGGTTGTGGCATAAGAACCTCCTCCTTCAAAATGTATTATGACAACAAAAAAAGACCCATTAACACGGGTCAAGAAACAAGCAGAGTTTATCGCTCTACAGAGAATAATGACCCATCTAAGGCTGACGAGGTTAGCTGACGGACTCGGGATAGATGGTTCCCTACGATCCTCATGGATCGATTCGCCCCTGATAATGGGTCCCCCGCTTTCCGGAATATCGGAAATTAAGCAGTTCGATATGAAATTGTACTAGCAAGAACTTCAAATGGACTAATTAAACTATAACAGATCCCTCTCCTTCTGACAACCTATTGATAATATTGAAGTTGTTTGTAAATTAATAGTAAACATTAATAATGCTAACCATGCACTAGTTGAGCGAAAGAAAAGGGAATAAAAAATAGACAAGGGACTCCTCCCCTGCCGCTCCATTGATTTTGATTATATTCGAGGCTTATTTATGAATTGCCCTGTCACTTCAAAAATTTTCTCATCTCCAACAACAACCAGAATATCGTCTTCTCTTAACACAACATGCGGTCCCGGCGAGATGGAGACATGCGTTCCCCTACGCAGCGCGATAATGGTAGCACCCGTATTTTGCCAAAATTGCAGATTGCCGATCGTTTGCCCTACCACATGTGAATGCGGTGATATTTTTAGATCGATGGGATTATACGGTTTAAGATTTTGCAACCGGTCAGAAGCATCAATAATCTCCGTAAGGAGTGATTCAAATTTCTGATCTATGGCTAGTTTTTCCTGAAGCAAGAGCTGCAAATTTTGTTTAAGGGAATACACGGATTTCAAATAATCGTGTTTCGTTATATATTCATAAGCGTTGTGACTAGACAAGACGGTGATTTCTTTCCCTTGAGAGACGGATACGATATTCTCTTCCCTCAATAATCCAATGGCTTTACGAATGGTTTCGGGAGATACATGGTACTGCCCTGCCAGGAGTGAACGTCCTGAAATCTTACTGGATACAAGAAATTCTCCGCTTACGATTCTTTGTGCGATATCAAGAGCTATCGATTTATAGCCTGCCTTTTCTGTTTCCGGCATCGATTCGTCTTTCCCCTTATCGTGTGATTTACTATTTTTCGAGCCAAGACTAACTCCACTCCACGCTAACTAATAGTTGATGTTTCAATAACGCCAAAACAAAATCCACATAGTAATCTTGACGTACGATAATTCTGTAGTGATGACTGTCGTAAGGATAGAATAAGACATCGGTGTATACTTTATTCTCTTCAAAGCCCTTCTGAATCTGCTTCATCCCTGCCATGTATTTATCCTCAATAAATTTGATATCAAATTCAAAATCCGATTCGTTCTTTGTTTCCTCAATTTGTATAACCTTCTTATTGTATGTATAAATCAATGACATTTACGTTTCGCTCCTCTCAGCAATAAACTCATTTGTAGAAGTATCGTTACACGGCATTAAGCTGCCTCATGATCAGACTACCATGTTCCAAGTCTTCAATCAATCTGTCTAAGTCGCTTCGTCATTGGGAGCAGTAATTAATTCAGCTTGTTGATTTTGAACAGGAAAGAAATTGGACATCCGTCACGTTCAACGGATGTCCACGAATGGCCTTTTCAGTGAAATATAAAGAGAGCCTGATCGCGGCTAGGCTCTCTTTATTCCCACATAACGAGTTTTCGATTCAGCTGTATTTCATTAATGCCATTAATCGTTATCCGATCATGTGTACATATTACAGCCCTAACTTATGACCTTTCTCCAGACGCAGAATTTGCTGCTCGCCAACATCTGCCAACTCCCGGAACTGCGTGATCGTTTCACGCATTCTCGGCAATGCTTCCTGTTTATAAGTACTGATCGAATCCAGTGCCGACAATACGTCCGTAAAGGCTTCTTTGAGCGTCTCTACTGAAATGCTCGTTTCAAGCGATTGCTTGTGGATCTCAGCCCCTTGATTCTTCAACATTCTGGATGTGCCGGCGATCAGTTCATTCGTGGTTTGGTTTAAGAGCTCGATCTTTCTCAGAACGATCTTCTGATTATAGAGAGCACTTGCAACCGTTACGGAAATCTTCAACGCCGATATCGTAACATTCTTGGCCCGGTCTACCCCTCGAATCAATTCTTTATTATTCCTGATGACCACTTCGATTGCCATGATTCCCTGCTGGTTGACAACTAACATTTGCTGCAAGTCCATTACCCTCTGCCGTAGAGGAAACAATACTTCTTCGGTGATGAATCGGATCTTGTCAGTGTCTTCGTTACGCAGTTTCGCCGTTTCGATCTGCGATTCGATTGACTCATCCATTAGTACACCGAGCTGAATTTCCTTCTGAAGCTTTTTCGTCAAATCCCGGAGCGACTGCTGTTCAATCTCCAGCGTCGTGTTGTCGTTCTTGAGGGTGATCTTCCCCTTATCTAGAGAAACAACGATATCCGCAATAACTGCATCAGCCTTTTCATATTTGAGAAAGTAAGCGCGGAGCGGATTGAATAACTTGCCAAGGAAACCTCTCTTAGCAAAGTCGACTACGCTTGGATCCAAATCCTTGAGCTGCTTATGCAGCTCCGCGAGACCCTTGGCTACCTGCCCCCCATCATCACCCGTTTTGGAGAGATTCCCCACCGAAACCTGCAGCAGAGCGTTTTTATCCGAAGATGATTTCATTGTATGAATCCCATAAGCATCGATAGACTGCAGTATTTCTTTACGCTTCTCAAGCGACTCGATATCCAGTTCCATGATCGCTGCTACATTGCTCTCCGCGGCTTCTTTAAGCTTCACCACCTCTTCGGGAACGGGTTTAACCTGCTCTTCGATCGCAACCTTGATCTCTTCCTGGCTGGGCACTTCCATTGTGAATGACATGGTATTCCTCCCCGGTTTCAATTACATCTGAACGTTAAACAAGTTCCCGATTTTGTAGACAACATCATCCGTATCTGCATTGATACTGGCGGCCTCATTGATACTCGAAATACTTTGAAGCGCTTGAATATTGGCATTGTATCCGATCGTGTAGATCGGAACCTTGTAGTTCTCGATTAATCCTTTAATATCTTTAAGCGAATAACCCTCATTCGTCTCGCCATCACTTAGGACAAAGATGATCGGTCTGCTATCGGGATGAAGGGCTGCCTCATCTCGAAGCATTTTCAACGCCACTAAGATTCCATCGAAAGTAGCCGTACCTCCGCTGGCTTGAAGGTTGTTCACCGCCCCCACAAACATGGACTGCTGATTCGTATCGTATTTCCCGATAGGAAGATTAATCGTTACATCATCGGAATAGGAAACGAGACCGATACTGTTCTCCTTCCCCAGAAACTTCTGGCCTTTCAATAACGACTCTTTCAAGCGGTTCAGGGGTTCACCCGCCATACTTCCGGAAACATCGGTTACGAACACGGCCGCTATCGGTTTATTTCCGTTCTTCTTTTCTTTCCACAGCTTCTGCGCGGCAGACAGTAGACTGCCATCGATAGCTTCTAGCTCCGCCTTATAGTCGTCAAGATTATTGAAGCCGTTCTTCTTTGCCAGCGTCTGATATTCGCCTTGCTCGACAAACTCGGCAAACTTCTTTATGATCTCTAACTTCTCAGCGGGCACATCGCCTAACGCGTACAGCGGACTGTCATGCCTTACACCAAAGGGAGTGAACACATAACCATTCTTTAAGTCGGCCGCATTGACGTAGGTTTGGTACTCCAGCACAAACCCGTCAAGCATACCGGACTTCGCCGCGTCTCGCATTTGTATGGTAGTCGATGCAATGAACGGCACATTGGCTTGAAACTTTTCAAACCCTTGAACGGCCTGGTCACCCAAAATATTCGCGCTATCGAACGTATTGAGGGCAGTTACAAGAAAGTTTAGCCCGGTGGAGCTGGCGAAAGGATCCGTGTATCCCATAGCGAACTCGTTATTGGCTAATGCTTCCGTAACGGTCTTGACATTCACCGCCCCGTAGGTGTCTACCAGGGCATCGTACTTCGCCTTGACTATAACAATGCCAGGGACGTTTCCAACAAGCCGCTTCGATATAAGCGCGGTCTTAACGCCGCTCGCCTTTACCATTTCACCCCATAATTCGTTCGAAGGCGTGAAGGCGTCAGGGACATATTTGCCGGATTTAATATAATCTGCAGCTGTGCCGGAAGCGATATTCCGAATTTTCACAGAAGCGGGCTTCCCGTTAATAACGATATTCGCCTTGTTAAATTCGTTTGCTACCTCTGTCAACCACCCGTCGACTCCCGTGCCCGATTTCTCGGTAGAAGAGAATACCTCTACATATTGATCCGTGGTGTTGTCAACGGTTATCGGGAATTTAGCGATATCCGGCAGCGACTCCGCCACGTCTGCTGGATTAAGGTCGATCTGACCCTTCACCGGTTCGGCAGTCGTAATCGAGATATCGGAGTAAAGCTCGCTTAACTGCTTATCGGCGTCTTCCGAAGCTACCTGCGATTTCGTTTTCCCCCAGTTAGAAGTCAGATTTATTCCGAAATATACGAGTGCGAACACGAATGCAACGAGAATAATGAATAGGAGGAAAACCTTGCTCTGCTTTGCCATTGTTTGCACCTCTCAATGTTTATAATATTTGGTTTGCTTTATTAACGAATCTATCTCCTGCATGCAAGGCATCTTCTCAATATCTCCCGGTTCAAAACTGTCTAAACGGGATATCTCCAACAGCAGCTTATCTATTTTTAATAGGATCTCCTCGTTCGTACCAAGCGAGCTTTTCATGAAAGACAGGAACTCGTTATACACGTTTATTTTTTCTTGAAGAAGCTTCCCCGAGAAGCGTGATGACTTATGATTCACTACATGATCGAACTCCGACTCATCAAAAACCTGAAGCCGATTCAGAATGCTCCTGACATTGAGGTGGAATAATTTCTCTACCTCCAGAGTGACGGAAGCGAATTTCTGGTAGCTTAACTCCGTCGTATCGAATCTTTGATGGAGCACATTGAACAAAGTCTCCTTCCTCTTGCTCATCCGATCCAGCTGTTCTAAGGCGAGCGTCATATCATCTGCCAGCGCTTTAATGCGTCTGTAGCGAGTCAGTGCCTCCACGAAGTCGTCGTGCGATTTGATTTGTCTGACAGGCAGAACAACGGGTGCCTTGAACAGTAAAGCATAACTCCCGTAAAGCAGCACCAGCGCACTGGCGAATAGCAGTGTTACTCCAAAAGCTGTTGTGAGTGCATTCCCGCCGATCGCCACGCCTATAAATCCCGGAGAAAACACTGCGATATTCACAACCGCTACGCCAATAATAATTCCAAGAAGTTTTATGTATTTTGAATCATTCAATACGTGTACCTCCTCTACCCCCGATAGGAAAAGCTAGTTTGTACGGATGTCTTGCGCAGCCGCTGCACGATAAGGTTTTAAATAAAATACTGATACGGAAATATTGCCCTATAGTTTCCATTATTTCATCTTTTTGTCTAATTTGATTGATTTCAACATGCAATGACATTTTAGTTTGAAAATCGTATCCGGTGTCTGATTTCGTTCCAATCATCGACAATCGATTGCGGATGGAACGCGTTCTGAAAGGCATGATATAACATTCTATTCATTGAAGAAAATAACGTTGACACGAATATACGCAGCGAACAATAATCGATCGGGTGGACATTCCTGAAAAAAGGAGCGTACCTTTAGCAGCAAAGGCTGCTTTTGGTGGCTCCTTTTTTCAATTTCCAATATTTTATCCATGAGCGGTAGAAGGTTCTTTGATAAGATAGAAAAGTTAGGGTCTCTACCGACCAGAAGGAGAATAGTAGTGAATTGGATTCGAACGACAGTATCGGCGATCGTTTCGCTGTGCTTGGCTGGCAGTATCCTGCAGCCAGTCTCGGCAGGCAGCGCATCGCCTTTCAACGATATATCGGGAAGCTTTGCGAAGAAAGAAATCATTCGTTTATACGAGAAAAATATTATAACAGGCACGACGGCTACAACCTTCTCACCGACCAAACCGATCTCCCGCGCGGAATTCGTAACCATACTTAATAGGCTGCTTGGTCTTCAGTATGTGAACAGTTCCCTCAGTTCGTTCACAGATGTATCGAAGAACGCGTGGTATTATGGCTGGATTCAAGCCGCGGTACAGCTTGGCTTGGCGGAAGGCATAAGCGCAAGCAAATTCGCTCCCGAGAAGCAGGTAACAAGGCAAGAGGCTGCAGTACTTATCATACGCGCAATGAAACAATCCGCTGCCGATAATACTCATGCAGCGGATTTTGTCGATACTAGCCTAATCGCCGCATGGGCTGAACCTTCAGTCGCTTCAGCGCAGAGGCTAGGTTTGGTGAAAGGCGACGATAACGGAAGGTTTCATCCGAAGGCTCCAATAACCCGGCAGGAAACGGCCGTCATGATTGATCGCGTCCTGCAGAACGATAAATGGGCTGCAGCGCTTAAATCCAAGGCGCGCCCCAAAGTACAACTGGGATGGCAGTACAACCAGACGACCGAACAGTATGAACGTACGATTTTACAATCCAATGTCAATACATTGTCCCCGCGGTGGTATTTCCTGGCGGAATCGGGCACTATAACAGATGGGACGGATCGTTCGCTTATCACTTGGGCGAAGAAGTACAACAAGAAGGTATGGGCGATGGTCGGCAATCGAAGCGATGCCCGCCTTACGCATCTTATGTTATCGGACTCTTCGTTAAGGACTGCTGCAATTAACAATCTAACGGGACTTGTCAAGAAATACAGTTTGGATGGGCTGGACATCGACTTCGAGAATGTCGCTCCAGAAGATCGCTCGGCGTTAACGGCTTTCATGAAAGAATTAAGCGTGAAGCTTCATGGAGTCGGTGCTGTCCTGGCGGTTAATGTTTCTCCGGATCTAGGAACGGATTGGACAGAGGCGTTCGATTATCGCGCGCTTGGGAAGTCTGCGGACTATATCATTCTGATGGGTTACGACGAACATTATAGCGGAAGCCCTCAAGCCGGATCCAACGCTTCGCTGCCTTTCGTGAAGAAAGGCCTTGACCGTCTGTTTGCCGCGGTACCTCATGGTAAGGTCATACTCGGATTGCCTTTATTTAATAAAGATTGGACCTTAAGCAGTCAAGGGGAAATCATCTCCACATCGTTCATGTCGCTGCTTGAGCAAAACGACCGGATTCATTCTATTTCCTCGCGCCTAGTATGGGATTCCTACCTCGGACAGTATACCGTTAATTACACGCAGAGCGGATTTCGGCACTCCATATGGGTGGAAGAAGGACGTTCGTTGAGCGCCAAGTATAAATTGGCAGTCGATGGTTCCGCTGCAGGCTTTGCATATTGGTATGCAGGCGGTGAAAGCCCCGACATTTGGACCAGCTTGAGCAATGCGGATAAGTTTTTCAGCTATGTCTTCTAGTTGCTCCTAGTCCAGTGTATATAAGGCTCTTATCGACAATATGGTTTCTTTATAAAAATGCGCTGTAACATAATAAAACCCGCCAATAAATGGCGGGTTTTATTATGTTGTTCAAGTATCGTGTCCGTTAGTCAAACAATCGCTTTCTCTTCCGTATTTGTCATATGTGCGACATTAATTCCCTTTTTCAAGCAGCCATCCCCATAATGCAAACATACGTTCCCTTTCGTTAAAACAGAAAGGGGGCATAGTAACAATCTTTACGGAAGAACCGTAAGATCCAAAATAAGCCGGCTTGGAAGCCGACTCACTTTTTCTCCTATTGATTCAAATCCATAATGTGCGTGACGCGATTTCGACAGTTTTCTTTGGAGGCATAAAGCGCTTGGTCGGCTTTCTTCAATACGGTTGCATCGGAATCCGCCTCGGTAAACGTCGCGATCCCTATACTCACCGTGATGCTGCCCGTTTGCCAAGTCGATTCGGCTACCGTTTGCCTCAATTTCTCGGCATTCGCCTTGGACTCCGCTATATCCTGATTCGGCCAAATAAGCACAAACTCTTCCCCGCCATATCGGGCAACAATATCCGTCTTCCGTGATTGGGATGTTAATCGTTCCGCCAACTTCTCCAGTACGTCATCGCCGGTCTGATGCCCCCACGTGTCGTTCACTTTTTTAAAGTGGTCGATATCGACAATACATACCGAGAAGGGCTCATGCGTATTGCCGTATTGGACAATCTGCTCCTCCAGCTTCTCTTGAAAGTACCTTCTGTTCTTTAATCCCGTAAGCTTGTCGGTATTGGACAGCTCGACTAAGATCTTGTTAATCTCCATCAGCTCGGCTTGCTTCCGTTCAATTTCCGCATGGATTTGTTGGAGCTTCGTCAGTGCTTGATCCTTCTCCCAGTACGCTTCTTCAATTTGCTTCTTAGCCGACCGGAGCTCTCGCTCATAATCGATCCGTTTGCCCATCTGCACCAATACGCAATCGATGATCTCGACGCCAGCATTCTCATACCGTCTCCCATTTAAGATGTAAGGAATCGGCTGTCCTTTGGAATCTTTTAAACTGATGAACAACTCTTCTACAAGTCCATTCAGATTAATAAACGGGTAAAAGTACGAATGAAAGATCAGTTTGTTGGCCGTCGACATGATCGATTCGATATGCTTCTGTACCAGATCCTCCAGCTGATATCCCATCTTATCCAGGAATGTATGGTTTGCATCGATAACAATTCCTTCATGTGTAATGGAAACATAACCGCACGGTGCATATTTTAAACGCTCATCCATTATCGTCTATCCTTTCAAGTCGGCCCCATCGGGTTCATGATCACGGAGATATTCATTGATTAAACGAACCGTTTCCTGCGGATGGCTAATATGCGGGTAATGGCCCTTGGCCTCCATTAACCGGAACGTACTGTTTGCCAAATGTTTATGTAAATATTGCCCGACTTCGATCGGTACGATGCTGTCCTCCGAACATTGCAGAATGAGCGCAGGAACCGAAGCGCTGGACAACGCTTTCCGATGATCGGATAAAAAAGTGACCTCGGCAAATTCCCGGGAAATCGCAGGATCCCCCGAAATAAAACTTTATTCCAGCTCTTTCGACAGCATCGGAAGCTCCGGATTACTCATCGCAATCGGAGCCATGAAGCTGGCCCATCCGGCGAAATTCATTTCCATCATGTCCAGCAGCTCGGTAATATCATTCTGATCGAAGCCTCCGCAGTACTCTTCGCCTTCATTTAAGTAACGCGGAGAAGGTCCGATCATGATCAATCGGTCGAAGTAATCAGGCCGCTCGATGGATGCGAGCATCCCGATCATCGAACTGACAGAGTGACCGATAAAGATGATATTGTCGAGCCTTAGCGATTCAATGATATCCAATATATCCTGCACATAGCCGCGGAATGTACGATACTTCTCGCTTGTATAAGCTGTAAGATCCGAATTTCCCGAACCAACATAATCGAAGAGAACGATTCGATACTTGTCCGCGAATGAAGGTACGATATATTGCCACATACTCTGGTCGCACCCAAACCCATGCGCAAAAACAACCGTCCGCTCCCCTTTCCCAATCACCTTCACATTATTCCTTGCAGCAACATTAATCACGATATAAAACTCCCTTTGCTCGTCTTGATTCGATTGCTATCTGGCAGTCGCGTACGGTCAAATCGTCAGTACAACAAGGTCCATTCAGGATGATAAAGCAAAAACGACTGCGCCTGAACGAAGTCGCTTATGAAGACATCGTTTCTTTCGCCAATAACCCCTCTGCATATAATTGAACGAATACATTCACGATCCGGGGATCAAAGTGAATACCGGACTGTTTCTTCACTTCGGCAATCGTTTCCTCCGGCGTCCAAGCTCTCTTGTAGGGTCGTTCATGCGTCAGCGCATCGTAGAAATCGGCGAGAGCCACAATTCTTGCTTCAATCGGTATTTCTTCTCTGTGCAGCCCATGAGGATAACCTGTCCCGTCCCACTTCTCATGATGGGATTGAGCAATAATACCGGCAAGCTTCAGAAGCGTAAACGAGCTTTCTTCCAATATTCTGGCTCCAATCAAGGTATGGGTCTTCATTCGCTCGAACTCCTCCGGCTTGAACCGTCCGGGCTTCAGCAGAATCTCGTCCGGGATGCCGATCTTGCCGATATCGTGCAGAGGAGCAGCCATTCGAATCATTTTGACATGCTCCTTGGACAGATCCAGACGCTCTGCTATTAATCCGGATAGTCTCCCGACCCTAAGCGTATGACTTCCCGTCATATCATCGCGATATTCCGCTGCGCGTCCGAGCAAGTGCAGCATTTCCACCTTTGCCTTCTGCAATTCCTCCGTCCGCTCGCGCACCCGGTCTTCCAATGTGTTCTTGTGCTGCTGAATTTGCTTATGCAGCTGCCTCGTCTTCAGCAAGTTATTGATGCGCAGCACGACTTCCATCCGATCATAAGGTTTCGTCAAGAAGTCATTGACTCCCGCCTGCAGCCCTTGTTTCTTCATTTCGGGCGTTACATCTGCCGTGAGCATGAGCACTGGCAAGTATTGGTCAGCCGCGGTGTGCTCACGGATCAACCGGAGCACCTGCAAGCCGTCCATCCCCGGCATATGCATATCGAGAAGTACAATATCAGGCTCGATTTCCGTAAATACCGCTAGAGTCCGGAGAGGATCCTGTATGCTGGAAATATGTTTGAAGCCCGCCCGCACGAGAATGCGCTCCAACAGGGAGATATTGAATTCTTGATCGTCGACGATCAATATTTTGGAAAGCATGATATCATCCTTCATTGATTTAGAACATTCCTCATCTTGTCAAGTAAGCGGTCCAGAACAACCGGCTTCGTGTCGAAATCGTCGCACCCGGCCTGGAACGCCTTTTCTTCATCGCTCTTCATGGCATGAGCGGTTAGTGCAATGACCGGTATATCTTTTGTTTCCGAAGAACCTTTCAATAATCGGGTCGCTTCCCATCCATCCAGAATAGGCAGGCTCAAATCCATCAAGATCAGATCGGGTCTCAACTCACCGGCAAGCTTAACTCCCTCGCTGCCGTCTACGGCGGTGACGATCCGGTACCCTTTACGCGCAAGCCGTCTGGACAACATATCGCGGTTCATTTCATTATCTTCGATTAGAAGAACGGTGATCACATACAATGCCTCCTATTAAATGACTCTCACAGTCTCCATAAATCTTCGAATTTCCGCCATGAACACACTATAATCGATAGAGCTTTTTTGCATGATGTTTTGCACATAACCGTTTAATATTTGCCGCTCTTCCGATGAAATCGTTTTGGCGGTCATGACTACAATGGGGATTGCGCTCCAATCCTGCTGTAAGCGCAATTCAGCAATGAATTGGAATCCGTCCATCTCCGGCATCATGAGGTCGAGCAAAATTAGCGAAGGGATCTCCTTGGACAGCAGCTCGAGCGCGAGCCGGCCGTTGCCTGCATGGGCAACCGAATACCCTTCCCGCTGCAATAGCCTCGTCATGAACTCGGTTGATGTCGCATCGTCCTCGATCACGAGAATCCGCTGCTCTTCACGTTTCACAATGTACTTCTCCATGACCTTGATGAGACGGTCCCGTTCAACAGGCTTGGTCAAGTATTCGGAGACTCCGAACGTATAGCCCAGCTGCCTGTCGGTCGTCATGGACCAGATCACAACCGGAATATCCGCCAGATCAGGATCATTCTTTAACGCTGTCAGCACACTCCATCCATCCATGTTAGGCATGAGAATATCCAGGCAGATGACCTTGGGACGCAGTATTTTTGCAAGTCTCAACCCTTCCGGACCATTATCCGCGTAGGCTAGTGTCCAGCCCGTTCTGGCCAGGTAACGTTCCATCAATTCCCGATTGAAAGCATCGTCGTCAATGAGAAGAATGCCGGTTTGTCCCGCTTCTTCCGCTGCCTGCTTGCATTCTTCCATCGGGGAAGGCGGCAGCACTTCGGGATCTTCAGACAAGACCGGCAGCCAGCAGGTAAAGATCGTTCCCTCTCCAAACTCGCTCTCCACCCGAATGTCTCCGCCCATTAAATGAATGAACCGTTGACTGATAGCAAGGCCGAGCCCTGTCCCCCCATATTTCCGCGTCGTAGAAGCATCCGCTTGCGTAAAGGGCTGGAAGATTTTTCTCAGCTGATCCGGCGTCATGCCGATTCCGGTATCCTGAACGCGGAAGCTGTATCCGGACGCGTTGAACCGGGTTTCCTTGTACACCTCAAAATGAATGGATCCGGCTTCCGTGAACTTGTTCGCATTGCTCAGCAAATTAATAAGGATTTGTCTCAGCTTCGTCACATCGACTGCAATAACATCTTCTTCCTTGCATCTCGTTTGAATGTGATTGCCCTTGCTTTCGACTAATGGCCGAATGGTTGTCATTACATCATGAATCAGTTCAGGTAAGCTGCAGTTTTCCGGATGAAGTTCCATCTTGCCGGCTTCAATCTTGGAGATGTCCAGAATATCGTTAATCAAGGCAAGCAGATGGTTGCCGGCTTTGCTGATTTTTGCCAGATCCTCGACAAAGACCGACTCTCCAAGATCCTCCGCTTCTTCCTGAAGCATCTCGCTGTAGCCGATGATGGCGTTAAGAGGCGTTCGAAGCTCATGACTCATGTTGGCCAGAAACTGGCTTTTGATCAGACTGGCACGAATCGCTTCGTCACGAGCTCTGGCAAGCTGTTCCGTACGTTCGGCGAGCGCGGCTTCCGCTTTGACCCGATCGGTAATATCCGAACGGATCGATATGAATTGTCTGGGTTTTCCGCTGCTCTCCAGGAAGGGAACGATCGTCGTATTCATCCAATACTCGCTGCCGTCCTTGGCCCGGTTCTTGACTTCGCCTTTCCATACGCGCCCTTGCTTGATCGTGGCCCACATGTCCCTGAAGAATGTCTTCGGATGGTACCCTGAGTTTATTACCCGATGCGTTCTTCCGATGAGCTCCGATCGATTGTACTTGGATATCTCGCAGAACTTCTCGTTCACATAGGTAATGACCCCTTTGTCGTCCGTAATGGCCACGATCGAGGATTCATCCAAAGCATTCTCAATATCGCGCAAATTTTCAACGGACTGCAACAATGCCGTTTCATTCTGCTTGCGCTTCGTTATATCGGTTCCGATCGCCATATGCTGATAGGTCAAGCCTTCCTCGTTCACGAAAGGCACGATGGTCAAATTCAACCAATACTCACTGCCATCCTTCGCCCGGTTCTTGATTTCACCTTTCCATACCTGCCCTCGGCCGAGCGTATCCCATATATGAGTAAAATATTCTTGAGGATGAAACCCGGAGTTGACGATCTGATGACTGCTTCCGATCAATTCGGTCTTGTCATATTTGGACGAATCACAAAAAAGATCGTTCACATAGGTAATAATCCCATTGTCATCCGTAATGGATATGATCGAGGATGCATCCAATGCCTGACAGGCATGTTGGTTGTCGATAAGGTCTGTTATCATCTTCTGCCCCTAACCAGCCGGTGTACGAATGCTGTTTAATGTTCGATTGCCTTCTCCTTTTTATCGACTTAACGGAAATAAAATGTAAGAGCAAACTGACGGATCTCGGTCTATTAAAACGTTTTTCGCTCTTCATCCTTGCAGTTGTTTGACTAACTTTGTAAATAATGAAGAGTTTCTGTCGGAAGAACTCGGAAAATGTCTTTAATGCATTGGTTAAATATGGTCTTTTTGCCTATATTCACTTCTTTGTGTCATGTAATATAGTGGAATCGGGCGAATACGGGTTAAAACGTTTTTCGCCACATCCTATTATGAAAGGGGTTTCATAACGAGTGAATCGTAAAAAATGGTTAGCTGTCCTGCTTGTAATTGCGCTTGCCTTCCCGCTGCTGCAAGCACCTACGGCCAATGCGGCGTATGAGGATATTATCGTGCCGACCGGCGATCCATGGACGCCGGTCCAGCTGGAGAACGGCGGTACGCTGGGGCAGTCGTTCACGGCGCCTCGGGCATTTAATGTCGTGCTCGTCTCGACGCCGACCTGGAACAAGAACGATTCCGGATTTACGTTCACGCTTCGCAGCGACGGTCCGGACGGAACCGTCCTCTACACGCAGGTCATCGCAAAGGCTGTAGACGGCCAGACCGCCGTCGAGCTTCCGGAGGAGCTGGAGCCCGGCACCTATTATGCCGAGATGAGCGATCCGGTCGGACAAATCGGCTGGTGGACGAAGCCCGACCTGTATGCAGGCGGAACGGCGTTCTCCGGCGGCGCTGCTGTTCCGAACCAGGACCGCTCGATCGTCCTGCGTTCGACAACCGGAAGCGGTGGAGGTGGAGAGCAGCCCCCAGTCGACTTCATCTATGAAGATGTCCTCGTCCCGCATGCCGGCTCGATGAACCCGGTCATGCTGGTCGAAGGCGAGACGCTCGGCCAGGACTTCCTGGCTGTACGCTCGTTCAACCAGCTTACGCTGGCCGCTCCGACTTGGACGACATCGGACTCGGGCTTCACGTTCACGCTCTACAAGGACGGTCCGACCGGCAAGCCGGTCTTCACAACCGACGTCCGTAACGCGCGGGACAACCGGACCGATCTGTTCCTCCCCGAGCAGCCGCCCGGCCGATATTATGCCGAGATGAGCAATCCGGTCGGGACAATCGGCTGGTGGACGAAAGTGGACGAAGATACTTATGCGGGCGGCATTGCCTACCAGGACGGCAGCGCCCTGACCGGTGCGGACCGGGCGATCGTATCCCGCCTCGTCGAAGAAGAGACGACCGCCGAAGAGCCGCCGTTCGTGCCGCATGTCTGCCCAGCTCCGGAAGCTGGTGCCGCAGCTGCGCCGAACGCACCGCAGAACGGCGAAGCGCAGCACACCACGCCGATGGAAGCTGCCAGCTATGATGTGCTGGCTGACCTCGCGGCTGACGATACCGCCGATTATATTGCCTCCCGCTCGGGTGACGGCACGGAATCCGTGGCAGGTCCCTCCGTGAAGCTTCCCCGCCATTACGAGGCGATTCATCTGCTGGCAAATCACGGCACGTCCGCATTCGATCTTACGGACGATCCGGTCTATTCCGACCGGACGATCATTCCGGCCGGACAGACGGGTTCTGCGGAGTTGGTTGGCGCGGAAAGCTCGCTCGGCCAAGAATTTGTGGCCGCCTCTCCTTTCACCGGCATTAAGCTGGAAGCTTCGCTGGACGGAGCAGGTGCCGCGCTCACCGTCCGACAAGGAGGACCAACAGGCGCGGTTATTTATTGCGGAACCGTTGACGCGCAGTCCACAGACGGAACGATCATGCTCCCGCCTCAATCGGAAGGTCGTTATTATGTGGAGCTAAGCATGCCGCAGGGCAGCGCCGGATGGATGACTTACAACGACGTATATGCTCAGGGAACAGCTTATTCGAACGGTACAATCGTACCTGGGGCTGACCGGGGCATCAGCAGTGTCCATGAAGTGGGCAATACACTCGGCCAGACCTTCGAGGCTATCGAGCCGTTCAATCAGCTGCTCGTTCCGCTTCAGAACCTATCGACCGATGACGTACAGGTTCAGCTCTATTACCGGGGAACGGAAGATCGGAACGATAATATACTCATGATTAATGCGAAGCTGGAGAGGCTAAGCCGCAAATGGGCCTATGTTCGCGTCGGGGATCAACCGGCAGGACGCTTCTATGTCGAGTTCAGCAGCAAAGGTTCCGGTACCGCCCGTTTCCCAATCGCGAGCGATACTTATGCGGGCGGCGAAGCATTCCGGTACGGCGAGCCCTGGACCGGTCACGATATGGTTCTCGCTTATGCGCGTTCCAGTGAGCCCGCGGCGGAATGGGATACGAACAGCGGCTCCTGGATTGCGGTGGATGAATTGGGCCGTCAGACATCCGGCAGCCCGACCTCGAGCGATCAGGAGAAGGAAAAGTTCGTCGGAATCTTCTACCATACCTGGCATGGCCAGCACGGCTCGGGCGGCCCATACGACATTAGCAAAATATTAGCTCAGGATCCAAGCGCGATCACCAACCCGGACAGTCCGCTGTGGGGACCGATGCATACGCCTCATCATTGGGGAGAATCGGTGTTCGGTTACTATCTGTCCGACGATGAATACGTTATCCGTAAACATGCCCAGATGTTGACCGATATCGGGGTCGACGCGGTCATTTTTGACGAGAGCAACAATTTCTCGTACAAATCTATCTATATGAAGCTGCTGCGCGTCTACCGCGAGATTCGTCTGGAAGGCGGCAAGACGCCTCAGGTTATCTTCCTGACGCCGTTCGGCAATTCTTCGAAGGTCGTCGAGGAGTTGTATGAGAACCTGTACGGAGCGGGGCTGTTTGCTGATCTGTGGTTCCGATGGGACGGCAAGCCGATCATCATGGCCAATCCAGACTCGATCGATGCGAAGTACAAGGAATTCTTCACGGTGCGCAGACCTCAACCGAGCTATTTCGCAGGTCCGCAAACGGCTAACTCGTGGGGGTGGCTGGAAGTGGCGCCGCAGCATGGTTTCTATGACGAGGACGGCAATATCGAAGAAATGACCGTCGGCGTCGCGCAGAATTCCGTGAACGGCCGTTTGTCGACTTTCACGGAAGCGGGTGCGACCGGACGCAGCTTCCATAACGGTCAATCGCCTTCCGAGCCTTTTCCGACCGAACAGGGTCTCAATTTCCAGGAGCAGTGGGATCGCGCGTTCGAATTGGATCCGGAATTCGTCTTCGTCACGGGCTGGAACGAATGGACGGCAGGCCGCTTCGCCGAATTCAACGGCGTCCGTCTGCCGGTTATGTTCGTCGACCAGTTCAATCAGGAATTCAGCCGCGACATCGAACCGATGGTCGGCGGACATACCGACAATTACTACTATCAGCTGGCCGCCAACATTGCGAGGTTCAAAGGCACCAATGCTCCTCAGCCGGCTGCCAAGGCAATCGGTGCGCGGATCGACGGCAAGTTCAGCGAATGGAATGCGGTCCGCACAAGCTATAAGGACGATTACGGCGATACGATGCACCGCAGCAATAGAGGATATGGCAATTTGTTCTACGTCAATGAAACGGGCCGCAACGACCTTGTCGAGCAGCGCGTCACACATGATAAGGACAATGCCTACTTCTACGTGAAGACGAAGGATACGCTGACAAGCCACACGGATCCGCATTGGATGCAGCTGTTCCTGAACACGGATAGCGATTATACGACAGGATGGAACGGTTACGACTACGTGGTCGGCGACCGTAGCGTCAACGCCACGACGACTTCGCTTCACCGGATGAACGCGGACGGCACGCTGACCTTTGTTGCCAACGTTTCTTTCCGGTACAAGAGCAATGAGTTGGAACTCGCCATACCGCTCACCAAGCTCGGTTATCCATCGAAAGCGCGGACGTTCCAATTCGACTTCAAGTGGACCGATAACATCCAGAAATACGATATCGCCGAATTCACGGTGAACGGCGACAGCGCGCCGAACAACCGGTTCAACTACCGCTACACGGCCAAGAAGTAACTCGTCTCCCCATTGCGCAGCAGCGCCCCTGGCGGCTTCCCGGTCAGGGGCGTTAACATTTAGATGGATGGTACTTCCGGCCGCTTGCAACTTTTGTAAGCAGCCCTGCGTTTGAATAAGAAGATTGTACCTATAAAAAAAAGACAACATATTTCATGAATTGGATGGTGCATATGCGTAAAATGGGATCCAAACCTGCGAAAATGATCGCCGCTTTGAGCATTTCGGCTGCAGTACTGGCCTCCGGTATACCGGGAACGGCGGTCGTGCACGCCGAGAAGCCTGTTCTCTCCACATCAAGTCCGGTATACGGGTCGGAATCCGCTCCCGCTGTCAAGCCGCTGTGGAGCTTGCCGCTTGCCAAATTCAATCAGGACGGAAGATCCTTTACGGCTGCCATTGTCGAAGAAGGCCGCGTCTTTGCCCTTGTGACGGGAGGCCAGCTTGCCGCCTATGACGGCGCCAGCGGAAAGAGGCTATGGAAATACGGAGCCGGCCTGAAGCCGTTGCTCGTATATGATCAAGGAATCGTGTACGGCCTTACTAAAGAAGGCTACGTCTACGCCGTCTCAGCTGGCGGCAGCAAGAAATGGACGGCCCCGATTAAAGCGGATAAGGCGGACAGCATCAATCCGATTGGCGACACGGTCTATGTGACGCAGGATCTGACGCTCTTCGCGCTGGACCGCGCGACCGGCAAGCTGCGCTGGAAGGTAACGGAGACGGAAGGGTCCTACACAGCCGGGTTGACCGACGTTATGGAAAACAGCGGAGTCGTTCTTCGCATGTATTATGTTCAAGGGGCCCTCTCATCCAATCAGATCAATGCCTATGACAAAGCGACGGGCAAGCAGCTGTGGACCTCGTTCCGCCAGATGACGCCGCTTGCCGTGAAGGATGGAATCGTCTATTCCGTCATGGACTTGTTCATGATTGGCGATGATGATCCCGTCAATAAGAGCTTGCATATCGCCGTCTTGAACTTGAAGACCGGCGAGAAAAAGGGCGAGCGCGTCTACAAATGGACGGCTAAGCCAGAAGCACCCGGCCAGTATAGTTTCGGCGGCGCATATGGATCCGCTTTCTTAGACGGCAATGACCTGTACATCTATCAGGATCAAGTCGTCGCCAAATATAACTTCTCTGCTTATACCCCGGATGGTAAACCAGTCCAACGATGGGTTACGCCGAATCCGCGGGACTACCAGCCTCTCTATCGCGTCCATAACGGGAGACTTCTCTATCAGAGCCTGCACAATAATTCGATCAGCGTAATAAAGACGGCGAACGGCCAAATTCTTCATTCTCCAAGCGGCATTCCGTCCGTGCAGACCGATCTGTACGGCAATGGTCTCTTCGTCGCCCGCGTCGACGGTACGCTGGAAGCATATAATTTCGCAGCCTTGAAGCCCGTGTTCAGCGTAAAAACGGGTGCCCGTGATTTCGAGTCGACGCTGAAGTCCGGCAATATGATTTATGTTCGCACCGGAGGGACGCTGCATGCGGTGAAGCTGCCCGCCAGCCTGACGACAGGATAACGCTTCTTTGTCGTGATCGAAGGCAATCTGTGAAGACAGGCAGAATCCCCACCAGCTCTTATTCGTGCTCTTATTCGTGCCCTCATTATCCAAATAGACAGCCTAGCCCTATATAAATAGAGCCAGGCTGCCTTAATCATTCCATCCATGTTTTGACGCCGCTGATTCGAACCCCAAGCTGCTCCTCTTGCCGTTACTTATTTCCGTTCAATGACAGCGTTCCTTCACCTCATTACGCGCTTAAGCTTCCATAAATCCAATTGTCTGAGCTTGACGGTCCCCTTCGAAGCATACACGTCCAAGCCCTGACTGTCCGGATGCGGGTAGATCCGATTCGAGCTGACAAGCCGGCCGTCATTCATGAAGATCTCAACGGAAGAACGGTCCATTATGATGTGCAGCTTAATCCGCCCGCCCGACATCGGCGGCAATGAACATGACTTGCTTCCCTTGAAATCATTGCCCGACTTGTCTCGATTGAAGGTTAAGGTTTCCGTCTCGCTGTTATAGGAGATGATCGTCTCCTGGTCATGAAGCTCGGATCGGCGCAAAGCAATCAAGAACTCCGCTGCCGGTTCCGCGTCTTCAAGCTCGAATTCGGCTATGATCTCCAGACAATCGCCGCTTATATCTCCTAACGCACCGCGTACCCCTTCCCTAAGCGTGACGTCTTTGAAGCGTTGATGTCCCTCACGCAATTGCTGCAGTTCCGGTACAGGGGTGAACTGGACGCCTCCATCGGGGAGTAAGGTCATGATTCGCGGTATGGTCAACGATCCGAACCAGTTGTTTGCCGCCTCAATGCGCGGTGCGGCATGCCAGTCCATCCAACCGATCAATATGCGCCGGCCCTGATCGTCGTGCAACGTTTGGGCGGCGTAGAAGTCGCACCCGCAATCTGTCTCGCCAACGTATTCGCTGGTGAACTTCCCTTGCTCGTAGTTCAGCGACCCTACCATGTACAAGTTCTTGCCGCCCGTAATCGCGCCATTCTCAATAATGAGCGAAGAGGTAAGAAAGACATGCGTATTCTGCTCGAACGGGAACATGTCCGGGCACTCCCACACCTGCCCCATGGAACCGTCACTTTCTGCCGCTACCCCGATGTAATCCCATTGACGCAGGTCCCTGGAACGGTACATGAGCGTTTTTCCATAACCGTACTTGGAGCTTCCGACGACCATATACCATGTATCTTCATGTTTCCATACCTTGGGATCGCGGAAGTCTGCCAGCGATCCGTCTTCAGGCGGGTCGCTTATGACCGGATTGCCATCATATTTATGAAATACGATGCCATCCTCGCTAAAAGCAATATTCTGCATCTGGATGGCCGTCCGCTCTCCTTCCCGCTCTATATATCCGGTGTAGATAAGCGTCAGCATGCCGTCATCGTCGACCGCACTCCCCGAGTAGCAGCCGTTCCGGTCATAAAACTGGCTTGGGGCAATCGCCACGGGGAGGTATTCCCAGTGTACCAAATCCTTGCTCTTAACATGCCCCCATACCTTCTCCCCGTCGTGAACGCTGAAGGGAAGATGCTGGAAGAAAGCATGGTATTCTCCCTTATAATAGACGAGTCCGTTGGGATCATTCATAAAATAGGCTTGAGGCATAATGTGAAAGCCTTGGCGATAATAATCTCCGGATACGCTTTCATGAGCTTGCTCAGCAGAAGCAGTCGCTTTCTGGACCAGTAGCTGATGCTGCATATCGTGCTCGTTCATCCAATCACCCTTTTCATCAAAATGGAACTGCAAATGGATGCATCGCATTTCGCTTCCAAGCCAGGCTCTTTTCGCCAACCGACACGAGAGTCGGAACGGTTACTGCAGGCCAAGGATTTTCCGTCATGGCCAGGCCCACCCTTTTTCTCATAAAATGCTTAACCGCAGCGCCGCGGCAGCCCCCTGCCCTTCTTTTCATAACCAATAACCGTACCGTTTTTCAATAATAAGCTGCTCATACTTCCTCCTTGTATGTTTGTGTGTAGTAGTAATTCAATAAGCTCTGAAACACTCCTCTATTTATAATGCAGAGATTGAATCTTTAACTTGATTCATCTGATGTACGCAATCCATACATAACGAACAAAACATAATAGAATCGACACATCAACAAAAAAACTGCCCCGCACGAGTAAACAATAACGGGACAGGCTTCTACACAGAAACCATATGATAACAATCACAAGAATTCGTTCTTGTGTTCCGTAACCCACTCGGCAAGCGTTCTTGCAGGCCGCCCGTTAACTTGCTTAACAGTCGGGACAACCGTATGTCCGATAGGGAGGATTCTTGCCCATAAGGACAAAAAATTCGATATCCTCCCCCCCATAGCCCTGCTCACGCCAATTGAGTCTTGCCCCACCAAGACGACGACTTGTTTTACACCCGCATTTTCCGCCAAATCAATGACTTGAGGCTCAGTCTGCAGCGAAGCATTCGACTCATCGCTGAATGTAATTAAGAACAGGCCATCGATCCCCTCCAAAGCGAGTAATAACGTTTCCGGTGCATTAAGATCCCCTGCCGAGATTGATGCAGAACGAACACAGTGAGGTAAGTAAACGGACACCAGAAACAATATTTGCTCCATATTCGTTATTCTCGAATTGCTAACGGACATACGATTTGCTATTGGCTCTAAAAAAGATGTAATCCGCATGAATTCTGAGGAATAGCGGAACCAATGTCCGTTAAGTCTCCAATCTGACGATATTATCGCGATTAGCGGATTTCATGTCCGTAACCTTCTCCGCTCACAGAGGACTACCAGCTTGTGTAAAAATACAGAAAAAATCACGACATGGTGGAAGTAATCCGCAATGTCGTGATTTATTAAATGGGTCGAGCTGCCCATGATCCGCATCAGCTAGTTCAGCTTCGTATCCGTCAAACATAGTGGCAAGCCCCGTCCCAGTATCCCTTACTTGCGTCTGTCGCGCAAAGCGCCCGGCAGTGCCATCAAGGCCGGTACCAGCATCGGCAGGAGGACAAAGGTAAGCACGACTAATCCTACGATCACGGCGGTGGCCAGCTCGATGAGCAGCACCAGGCCCGAAGGGATCAAGGTGGCGAAGGTGCCTCCGAGAATAATCATCGCGGAGATGATGACGCCTCCTACGCTGCGTGCCGCGCGCTTGATGGCTTCACTGTGGTTGAGCTCGCCATATTCCTTGTAACGCATCATCAGGAAGATGCCGTAATCTACGCCAACCGCCACTATGACGATGAAGGAGAAGAACGGTACGAATGAGGATAATCCGTCAGCTCCGATGATATAAGCGGTGACCAGCTTGGATGCGCCCATTCCGACAAAGTACGCTGCAAGCAGAGACAACACGATGTAAACGGCCGGCAAGAATGACCGGATAACGAGCAGCAGCACGAGGAACACGCTGATGATAACAATAACGGCCGTATTGTTGAAGGAAGCCAGCTGCTCGTTATTCATATCATACGTTGTCGAGCTTGGCCCTGCTGCCCCGTGCACAGCTCCGTCCAGTACAGTACCTTTCAGTCCGCTGTCGAGCTTCTCGTTAATTTGCTCCACCACGTTTAAGGCTGCCGAAGAATAAGGATCCTCATCTAGAATGACAATCATCTTGGTAATCTTCCGGTCCTTGGACAAGAACGTATCCATTGCCTGCTGGAACGATTGATCCTGCAGCGCTTCGCTCGGGATGAAGAACGTCTTCGTCGTGCCCATTTGCGTCAAGAAGCTTCCGGTCTTGTCCAGGCCGTCCGAGATGTCGCCAAGTCCTTGGCTGCTCTTCTGCAGTCCGGTCTTAAGCTCGGTTAATCCGCCAGTCAATGTGCCCAGACCGGTATTCAGCTGTTCCTGTCCGTCCTGTATGCCGGCCAGCGCCGTATTCAGTTTCTTCAGGTTAGCGGCAAGCTCCCTGCTGCCCGAGCTGCCCTGCTTGAGGCCCGCCGATAATTGGGACGCCCCTTTCGAAAGCTCATTTAATCCGCTCACAATTCGCGTCTGCGCTGCAGCCAGCTGCTTTAATCCGCTGGTTGTGCTGCCGAATGATGTATTCAGCTGTTTATAGTTTCCTTGCAGCTTCGTGAATCCGCTGCTGATGGAAGCCAGCGCGGTTGACAGCTGCTGTCCGGTCGTCCGGAGCGTTGTATAATCGGCATCTTCACTCAACTCGCTATGGCTTTGACCAAGCTTGCCGATCAATCCGTTCATCGCTTTAAGTCCGCCTTGGATATTCGGAAGATTTCCCACCAGCTCGTCGAAACCGCCTTGTGCCGATACGTAGCCTTTCTGCAGTTTGTCGAGTCCCCCGGAAAGCTTGGAGGTTTGCGTAGCGATTTCCGAGAGACCGCCGTGCATCTTGTCGATGGCGCTCTGCAGCTCTTTAGCTCCGCTGGCGCCGCCGTCTATTCCGGAAGCGACTTTGCTTAGAGCCGCCGATATCTGCTCATAGCCGTCTTTTACTTGAGCCGTACCGGCTGCCAGCTGATCCGCTTGCGAGAAGTCCGCATTCGTCAGCCCGGCCTGCATTTGGTCCAGACCGCCCTTTATGCTGTTGATCCCGTCTCTGGAAGCTGAGATGCCTTTGGTTATTTCAGCCGTTTGGCCGCTGATATAGAAATCGTCTATCGGCTGCCCCACCGGCTGGGTGATACTGGACACGGACTTAATGCCGGGTATGTCCTTGATGGCATTCGTCAGCTCGTCGATGACACCGAACGCATCGTTATTGTCGAGCGCCTCTTTGCCCTGAATGACAACCGTCGTAGGCAGCGCTTGACCGCGGCTGAATTTATCGGCGACAATGCTGAAGCCTTTGGTGGACGGATATCCGGTGCCTAATTCCTCGATTTGATCAAAAGAGAGCTTCTGCCCGCCGGTGAGGAGAACGGGAATAAGCAGCACCGCGATCACAACGACCGTTATGATCGGACGCTTCACGGAGAAAGTAGCCAGGCCGCCCATCAAGCGGCTTTCCTTGTGGCCGTCGACATTGCGGGAAGGCCAGAACAGCTTGGGACCCAGCACCTTCATTATGAATGGCGTAAGCGTCAGGATCTCGAGAAGCAGTATAACCGTGCCGATGGCCACGACATTAGCCGACTTATAAATTCCAAAGTTAGAGAAGCTAAGGCAGGCGAATGCAAAGAACACAGTAAGAATGCTGTAAACAATCGTTTTGCCTGCTGTACGGTATGAGGTGATTATGGCTTCATCCGTTGATTTGCCGTGAGCCAATTCTTCCTTGAACCGGTTGAATAACAGGATGTTGTAGTCCGTCCCGATCCCGAACAATATCAGAACTAGAAGCATCTGAGTGACGCTGGTCACCGGGAAGTTCAGCTTGTCGATGATTTGCGCGGCAATCCCCATGGAGACAAGATAGGATACGCCTACCGCCAAGAGCGATACGAATGGAATAATGATCGAACGGAACATCAGAATAAGCACCACTAGAATAAAAATAATGGTGAGTGCGGCACTTTTCTCGACCCCTGTAATAGAAGCCTTCAGATAGTCATTCTGAATAAAGTCTTCACCGCTGAGGTAATACGGAACGGTAACATCCTTAAGCGCTATATCGAATTGCTCCTGGATATCGTCTACGCTTCGGCCCTTGATATCAAGGGTAAAGGGAATCATTACGGTGGTGTTGTCCTCGGAGACAAGAGTCGATTTGGCTTCCGGGGTGGTGAATGGATCGATCAGATCGGTAAAGCCGAGCTCTGCTTGCTTATCCTTCAGTTCTTGTATGCCGGATTCCAGATTCTTCATCTCGGTATCGGACAGCGGATTATCGCTCGTAAAAACGATAAGGTCGCTGTTGCCTTCGGTTTTCGTCATCTCCTTCAGCAGCTTTCCGGCGACGACGGAACGGCTGTCTGCGGTCAGCGGATTCTGCCCCCGCTCATGAAGGATGGCATTGATGTCAGGCTGAATGATTGTAAGCACTACGGTCAAGGCCAGCCAGAGGACAAGCAGCGGCCAGCGCCAGCGAATGATTTTCTGCATTGACGTTTTCTCCTTCTATCTCTTCTTATACTCTTCTAGCAACTGCCCTATCCCAGTGCAGTATACAGCGATTAGCCGATCGATCAGCAATCCAAGCGTTTCCTGATCATCATGCTGGCCAATAATCAGAACAAGACTTTCGTTCAATGTAGTTGCCAGCATGCTGACTTCCGATTGTTCATAAGCGTTGAGCGGCTGACCCTCCGGCTTTGCGGCAGCAAACAATTTAAGCAGCAAGCCTTCTGAGAATTGAATCAGCTCTTGTTTAATAGTTGCATACTTGGAACCCTCGCTTCGGCATACCATCAGCATCTGCCTCGGTCCGGATGCTTTAAGCAGGCCTACCAGGGTTGTCTGCAACTCTTCAAAGAAGGTCACTCTGGTCGCCTTATCCCTTGTATATAGAATGTCCGCGCTTTGCAGATATTCCTTCGCATAGCTGCTGTACTGTTCATACACGGGGCCCACAATGAAATCAAACAGATCCTCCTTACTGCGAAAATAGCGGTAAATGTTGCCAGATGTCATGCCTGCGGCGGCCGCAATACGGCGCATGGATGCATCCATGTAGCCATACTGGCGAAATTCGGCAAAGGCGGCTTCAACAATGGCGTTCCTTACTCCTTCTTTTAAAATTTGCATTAGTGATCACTCGTTTACTATTAGATTTATGTTGATTATAATCGTCCGATTCGTCTTTGACAAGTTTTACAAATTAAAAAAAGTGACGATTTCGCAAATGTTTAAAGCCCGCGTCTCAGCGGGCTTTAAACGGTTGGCATATGTGCGAATTCCAAGCATTTCGAGGTTTGACGCATCGGCCAGAAAACAAAAAAGCCCCGCTGTGGTAATACACCGCAGCAGGGCTGATTCTCGTCTAATTATGCTTTCAGTACATCATGATCGACGTAACGCTCACCGTTCAGTTCGCTGATGACATTAATGGCAACTTTCGCGCCGTCCCCGGCTGTAATGATCGTATGTACGCTGACGCCCGCAATCGTTCCGGCCGCCCATACGCCTTCCACGTTCGTCCTGCCGGACGCATCCGTGTCGATGATCGTCTTCACGCGAGGCTCGGTTCCCGGTTTCGTCGTGATGCCGGAACTCTCTGCCAAGTCGTTAAAGAATCCGGTTGCTAGAATGACATGCTTCGCTTCATAGCTTCCGCTCTCGGTTTCGACGCGCAGGCCATCGTCCGTTTTTGCGATCGAAACCGCCTTCGTCATTACGAGCTCGGCTCCGAAACTCTGAGCTTGCTGTTTGCCGATTTCCACCAGATCCGGGCCGTTAACTTCGGCCAATCCGTAGTGGTTCTTAACCCAAGCCTTCCTCGTGACGCTCTGATCGCTGTCGATAAGCAGCGTCTTCTTGCCAGCTTTAGCGGTGAACAGCGCGGCGCTTCCGCCGGCCGGTCCCGCCCCGATTACGATAATATCAAACATGTGGGGGCCTCCTTTAATAGGGAACTATCCTTCCATTATGTACCTTTAAGTAAACGATTTCAAATGTTTTTTACCTGTTGGCGCAAATTAATATAGAGGATCATTATATTAAACTGCATTTATATTTAATGTAATGAATTATAAGTATAAATACGTGTTACCATGATAAAAGCCGTGATCTATTATGATCACGGCTCAAGCCTGCAAAATGTGTATTCCATTAGTTCAGTTTCTTCAGGAATTTCTCACGCTGCTTGTAATACTCCATCCACGTATCTTTTATTTTCGTTACGCCTTCAGCAATATTTTTGCTTGAGAGCACATCCGTATATTGCTTATAGTTACCTTCAAACTTATCTACAGGACCGGTAATGGCCTTGACCATAAGATTATCCAGCTCGTCACTGCGCGGACCGACAAGATTGTTATTCAAGTCGTTTGTCGCCGCTTCATACTCGGCTTTCGCCTTGAGCGTTGCTTCGTCAACCGGCAGCATGGCATAAATAGTCGTCGATTTCATATTGTGCTGCTGCCAAGCCGTATTAACGATGGCTTCCTGATTATAATTGCTTTCGCTAAACGGATATACAACGGACGGGCTGTACACATAGTTCATTTCGTCCGCCATAGCGAAGCCGTAAACTTCCGGATTCGTCATCGTGCCATCTTGACCCTGAATCCCGTAGTACCATCCGTCGCCGGTTTCATCCTGCTTGCCATGCAGCATATATTCTTCAACTTTCTTGAATTCCGGCTTGTAACGACGCTCCATACCCTCGCCTGTATACATGTCCGGCGTACCCCATGCGCGCAGTTCCGCCGCTTCCATCGAGTAGTTCCAGTCGAGCCAGTGAAGAATTTGCGGGATCATGTCATCCGTAACTTTCTTCGGATTAATCGCTTTCGAGTTCCATTTTGTCATTAATGGAAAGTACTGATTCGTCGAATCCTGGTAATTCGGGTCTGCTTCAGTAGCAAAGATCGGATAGAATCTCCAGCCATAGTTTTTGCCTTCCTTGCGGACCTTCTCCTGGTTTGCAGCAATTGGATGCCACATATTAACGACTGCATATTCACCGTTAATGATTTTCGCTTCGCGCTGCTCTTTTTTCTGAATATAGAATTCTTGGCCGAACAGCCCTTCATTGAAGCCTTTGTTCATAAAGGAAATGTAGTTCTTCCACTCCGGCGTCAGCTGGAAATCCTCGTACCGGTTCTCGGCTTCATTGATGACAAGCGGGAATGCCGAGATGTACGTGCCTGTTGCAGTGAACAAAGACCATTGCAATGCTGCCCTCGTGTTCTCAAATTGAAGGTGGCCTGGAATAATCGGGCGACCGTTCTCTTTCAGGTTGAGATCCTTTACTTTCTTCAAATAACCGTACAGCTCATCCAGGTTATTAATCGGAATATCCATCACTTGCTCAAGCGTCAGCTTACCTTTATTTTCAACAGCCAGTTTCTTAAACTCCGCTTCGTTCATCGCATCCGGATGGATTTTCTTCAAGATATCGTCTCGGATCCAAACACCGTAACCGCCGTTGCCAAGGCGCGGATCGCCGTATGGCGTATTACGGTATTCTTCTTTGAGAAGCGGATACGGAAGCGAAGGAATCGCCCAGAGCTTGCCATCGGTCGGATCGACGCTAGCTTCGTACCATTGTTCCATCGTTACGCCTAAATCTGTGAGTCTTTCAGCAGTAAGCGGCATATACTTCTTCAATTCATCCAACGTAATTTCGCGGACCATGCCTGCTTTTTTAAGCATTTCCATATTATCAGGTGTATCAGCTATACCACCCTGGTTCGCAATAATAGCAGGAACTGTATCTGCCAAAATTTGCATTTGCAGCCAGCTCTTAATGTCTTGGCCTGCCGGAATTTCGATGAACTCCGGGATGACCTTCGTTTTTTCGCGCCAGATCGGAGTCAAACGATCCTCTACAGGCTTACGCGGATTTGTAGGCAGTTGGCTTAATACTTCCAATTTGATTTCTTTAAAATCCTTTGGATCATCAGACACTGGAGCATTTGAAGCTGGCTTGTTTGTCTTGTCGTTCCCACTGCTGCACCCAACAAGCGTAACTGTTAGAACAACAGCTAACATGAGTGCCAAAACTTTGCGTTTCATTGAACAAAATCCTCCCCTATTATCAATCAATCTATATTTGCAGAGGCTATTAAGCCTTTACTGCTCCAGTCAGCATACCTTTAACAAAATACTTCTGGAAGAACGGGTATACGAAAAGCAACGGAAACGTGACAACGACCATGACTGTCATCTTGATAACTTCAGGCGTTGGAACGGTATTGTTCTGCATCGACATAAGCCTGCGCTGTGAAGCGCTTGATGTACTCGTAAAATCGATCAGCTGTGTTGCTTCAGCACGATTGATGATTTCATACAGCACAAATTGCAGAGTACTAAGATTACGGTCCGTTACATAAAGCAAGTTGGTATAGTAATCAAGCCAGTTGCCGACTACGGCGAAGAACGCAAATGCAGCAATGACCGGCATGCTGAGTGGCAGGATCATCTGAAAAAAGATACGCACATATCCTGCACCGTCCATCATGGCGGACTCTTGCAATTCATCCGGCAGCTGCTCAATATGCGTACGCATGATGATCATGGTAAAAAATCCAAAAGCACCCGGAAGAATATAGACCAAGAAATTGTTAAGCAGACCAAAGTTAGCCATAACAACGTAATTGGAAATGATCGTGCCGCCGATAAACATCGGAATCATAAAGAAAAAGAGCAGCGTCTTTCGTCCAGGCAGAAACCGCTTAGATAATGTGAATGCCGCCAGCATACATACGATAACCGAAATAGCAGGACCTATAAGACAACGCAGCACGGTCACGATAAACGCGGAATGCAGCCTATCGTACTGAAGAACATAGGCATAGTTCTCCAACGTAAACTCACGCGGAAAGAACCAGATCGGCCCTGTTGCGGCATCGGCACCTGTATTGAAAGACATGACCAGGATGTACCAGAATGGATAAACGGAAACAATCGCCCAAAAAACCATAATGGAAACATTGACAAAATCGAATGCTCGTTCGCCCTTCGTTCGTTTAATCTTATTCTTAGGGAGAACATTGCTTGCACTAACTTTCATTTTGTTAAGTAACCTCTCTTCCCCTTTATATGATGCCTACATTACTAAGGCGTTTCGTTGTGTAGTTTGTAAGCATTATCAAAATAAAGGATATTACGCCTTGAAAGAGACCGACTGCGGCGGAATAGGAATACTGTCCGCTCACTAATCCCTGGTAATAGGTATACACGCCGATCGTATCCGTATCCAGACGAATCATCTTATTTTGCATGTTAAACACTTGGTCGAAATTGGTTGCGAACAATCCGCTTAACTGGAAAATAAGCAGGATACACATCGTCGGAATTAATCCTGGCAGCGTAATATATAGCAAGCGTTGAAAACGATTAGCTCCATCTACTTGCGCTGCTTCGTACTGCTGCGGGTCAATGCCGGAAAGCGCCGCGAGATAGAGAATCGTTCCCCACCCTGTTTCTTTCCAAACTTCTGAAATGACTAGAACAGGAAGGAAGTTTGAAGCGTCCTGCATAAACGAAATACGCTCTGCGCTAGGGTCAATCAATTGACGCAGATTATTGACAATACCGGTGGCATCCACCGTCAAGAACATGTAGAACAAGCCTGCAACCGTTACCCATGATACGAAATGCGGGATATATGACGTCGTCTGCACAAATTTCTTAAAGAGCCGTCCTCGTAATTCATTAAGCAATAGCGCTAAAATAAGCGGAGCAGGAAAGGTTGTTACCATCATGGTCACGCTATAAAGCAGCGTTCTGCCCATCAGCTCATAAAACTTATCGTCGTTAAGAAATTTAGCGAAGTTGTCGAATCCGACAAACTCACTGCCAAATCCGAACCATCCTTTATTAAAATCATAGTCCAAGAAAGCAATGTAGTTAGAGAACATCGGTAAATAGGCAAAAATTAATGTAAGTACGACAGCTGGAATCAAAAATACATATAAGACCCAAATATTCTGCTTCTGCAAACTCTTTTTTCTCTTTGGATTTACAGAGATGTTTTGATTCGGCACCGCGCTTTTGAGTAAAGCCATCGGGAAACCTCCTAATTTCTGGTGAAACGTATGTGACTTAGCGCATCTCGATCCACTGCTTCAAGCCATCTACCGAGCGTTGGACATCTTCCTCCATCGTGCGCTCGATTTGCATATCGTCTTGATGAAGCAGCTCGAATGTCAACCAACCTTCGTAAGCGATTGCATCGAGTGCAGAAATCAATTCTTTCATATCGATTTCACCTTCAAGCAAGTCTTCCGTAGGGATTGCGCCATTTTGATTTCTAAAGTGGAAGGCAACCACCCGCTCCGGATATTTCCGGATCCAATCGATTGGATTGATGCCGGCAACATGCGCCCAGCCCGTATCGATGCACAGACCTACTTCCGGGCTTGAATAATCGATTACGGAACGCAGATCGCCTTCTGCATTATGTTTGGTCGCTGCATGATTATGCAGGCTCACCTTTAGTCCGAGCGGTTTGACAGCTGCTGCAATACGGGCTAAGTTATCGCCTTGACGCTTGAATTCTTCTTCCGTCTTGAGCTCCGGATGTTCCCAGCTTCCCTTAGGGTCCGCGTTTATGACCAAATCCGTGCCCCCTGCTTCCGCCAAACGTTTGGCGGAAGGCAGGACGGATTCCTCGATCTTAAGTGCTTCAAACGGTTCGTGCAGCTGCAGCCCTACATAAGTGCCGGATATCGTTAACCCGTGTGCTTGGGCTGCTGCAGCAAGCTCTGGCGTAGGATCGATTTCTACCGCATCCATTCCGGACTCGGCGCAATCGCGAAACATTTCATCCCAAGACGGCTCCTTGCCGTCCTTCCAATACCTGGCTTGCCAGCCGTACATCCCCGTGGAAAAGCCTTTAATGTTCATGAGTATTCCGTCCTTTCTCCACCTGTACAATCATTTTTTATTATCCGATACGCTGCGGCACGCCGGTTTCAGCGCAGTCATAGATCGCCTGCAGGCACAGGAAATTGAATACGGCCTGGTCATTGACAACCGCCTGGGACTCCAACCCTTTTACCTTGCGATAGAAGAAGTATACCGGGTGATCCATGGCGTTAAATTTATTATGGTTCGTTCCGTCGCTCTCAATGGACTCAACTTCACCATTGTTATCGCGCGTGAAGACAATCTTATCCGTCTCGAAATATGGCGACCATCTCACGGCTCCAAGCGTTCCCTCGATCTCAACATGGTAATATGCTTCTCCATGCGTACAGGAAGCCCTTTCATAATGAACCCAAACAGGCTTGCCGTCGCTTAGCTCATATTTCAACATTGCCCCGACATGACCCTCGACGTCATACACCGTATCGACAGGATCGATATGCGTCTGTGGCTTGCTTGTCCACGCTGCAGTCACGTCTACGTTCTTCGGCTTCAAGAGATCATTGATGACGGAGAAATCGTACGGGCCCCAGTCCATGACGATACCGCCGGCACTTTTGGAACGATCCAGGAACCATTTGCTCTCCGGCTGGTACTCCACACCCGGACGCCCACGCTGACCCCGGAATACAAAGGTCATTTTGTATACGTCGCCCAGCGCTCCGGAATTCAACAGCTTCTTGACTTCCTCCATCTTCGGAAGACCCAAGAAACGGACGCTGCAGCAGCCAAGATGACGATTATATTTGGCAGCGGTTTCACGAAGTGCCTCCGCTTCCGCCTTGTTCATAACAAGAGGTTTCTCACATAGAACATGGCGTCCGGACTCCAGGGCGAGCTTGGACAATTCGAAATGCGTAAATGGAGGCGTGCCAATGATAACGATATCATTTTCCTCAGCAGCTTCTGCCAGCATTGTTTTGGTATCGGAAAAAGTAACCGCTTCAGGGAAACGTTCCGCGAAACCGGCCAATGCCGTAGGATTCGGGTCTGCAACCTTAATCTCGAACGTTTCTTCGCCTTGAAGCTTACGGATCGCTTCGGCATGCGTTCTGCCGATGACACCTGCGCCAACTAAATAAAATCTCATTGATATCGACCTCTTATCTTCATTAAATAGTGCTTGATAGACTTATTACCCTACGAACGGATCTTTAATTTATCCATTATTTCGGCTGTCTTCTCGTAAGCCTCCGTTACCCATGCGACACTATTCGCCGGATCCTCGTTGAACTCCAATTCGATCGATACGACATCATCGTAGCCAATCTCGTGCAGAACTCTGAGATATCCTTCCAAGTCAGCGTTACCTCGTCCTGGCGGCCAATCGTTGTGAATGGTTTTGTCATTGTCGGACAAATGGACGCCGCCGACTCTGCCCTTCAATCGGCGAAGCTCTTCAGGAGGAACGTCTCTCAGATGCAGATGGCCCAGGTCCGCGTTGGCCAGACAGTTCGGCATATTGACGTCATTCAGAAACTTCTCCATCGTATCGACGTCATTCACGAGCGAATAATGAAACGGTTCCAATTCTACAAGTACGTTCATATCGCATTTGGCCGCATATTCAGACAGCTCTTTAGCCGCATCGACGGCAAGCTGCCACTGTTCTTCCGGCTTGATGACCACTTTTTCCCAGATGTATTCACCAAGGACGATGATCAAGTTTTTCGCGTCCATATAGACGCCCATATCCAGCAGCTTCTTGTAGCAGTCGATTGCGAACCGGCGGACATGCTCTTCCATCGAGATCATTTCCGGGTATGCCGACACCATGGAGGAGATTGGCATGTTCATCTCTTCGCACATTTTTTTAATGCGCTTCAAATCATAGGACTTAAAGGAGAATTGCGGGAAAATATCGATCGTGTCGAATCCGATTTCTTTGATTTTCTTAATTCCTTCAAAATACTCGACAGGCGTCCCAAACCAGGCAGAATTGATACAACCTAATTTCATCTTCTTCACTCCTCGTCTAGTTATCCGGTGAATATACAAGACGCCTGGAGGCGGCATGGGCTGCTAACATGCAGCTTGCTGCACCACGCCGACGCTCCCGTGTCTTGTTCAACGGAATATTATAGGTAACGGGTTTTGGCCCAGTACTCTTCATATGAATCTTCGAACAGCTGCTTCGACTTTTCTTCTCCTACAATCAGGCCGCTTGTGAGAACCTTAGGAGGCTGTCCGTTCTCCGTCAGCTTACTGGCAAGCTTGCACTTGATGAGGTTCACGATGACCGTATTGCCGATCGTCGATCCTGGTCCTACCGGTGTTTCCAAATCTTCGATCTTCACCATCGCGTCTCCAGGAATCGCACAGTTGTCGATGACAACATCGGCCAGTTCATAGAGCTTCTTGCCGGATGAGTGCTTCGACTTGGACAATTCGCTGTGAGCAAGGGATGTAACCGCAATAATCGGAATGCCTCTTTCCTTCATCTCAAGCGCAATATCAATGATTACGTTTCCTGTACCGCTGTGTGAGAAAATCATGATGCTGTCATGCTTGCCATAATGGAAGTTGTTCACAATCACCTTGCCGAATCCTTCGACATTCTCCAGATACATGGCTTGTCTTTGTCCATTGGAACCTACAACGGCATGGTGATTCGTTAGCGAAAGCTCAACCATGGGATGGAAGCCGGCATAGCTTCCGTAACGCGGATACATCTCTTCAACCGCCATACGGGAATGACCGCTTCCAAACAAATGGACGACATTCTGGTTCAACATGCTGTTCAAGCAAATTTCAACCGCTTTATCGATTGCATTCATCTGCGTCGCTTCAATCTTATCGATCACTTTACGGGCACCGACCAAATAATCCG
The DNA here is from genome assembly GCF_024734895.1 of Paenibacillus spongiae. Lineage (NCBI taxonomy): Bacteria > Bacillati > Bacillota > Bacilli > Caryophanales > Paenibacillaceae > Paenibacillus > Paenibacillus spongiae. Next base: position 3,446,851 of record NZ_CP091430.1, on the reverse strand, counting down.
TTTCGAATTCAATATTTACCAGAGTGTTGCTCATTTCTTCATCTTCCTTTCATCGTATAACGCTGTAATCGTATAGCATCTACTGAGCCAGCCAACCGCCGTCCACCGGTAGTGCGATGCCTGTAATAAATTTGGCTTCATCCCCAGCGAGGAAGGCAACGGCAGCCGCAACATCCTGCGGATAACCGACATGCGGGGCAAGCGGTTGATAATAGGTTAGCGCCTCACGGATCACATCATTGTTAATGGCCCGCTGAGACATCGGCGTATCAAGCAATCCCGGCAATACGGTATTAATCCGTATGCCATCCTTGGCATAGTATACGGCTGCAGATCGGCTCATGGAAATGACGGCCCCTCTGCTTGCTGCATAAGCATGCGTAACGAAGTGGTCTTGCGCGCCTAGCATCCCGAGGATCGATGAGATGTTCACGATCGAGCCTGATTGCTGACGCTTCATGTAGCGCAGCGCCAATTGATTGCTATGATACACGCTGGTCACGTTATTCGTCATAACGACGTTCCAGCCTTCTTCGGTACACTCGTCGAGCGGACCGTCTCCCCACCTGCGACCGCTAATACCGGCAACGTGAACCAGGATATCAAGCGTATCCCATTTCTCCATCACCGTATTATAGATCATTTCCATGGAAGCACGATCGGACGCATCGGCGCTAAAGGCTTGAACTTGACTAGGACTTGAAGCGAGCGTACGCAGTTCTTCTTCAGCCGCATTCGCTTTACTTTCATCTCTTCCAGTGACGGCAACTTGCATGCCTTGTTCCAGAAATAGTTTGGCTACAGCCAAACCGATTCCGCTCGTACCGCCTATAATAATGGCATTCTTAGTCATTGGCTCCCCCTTCTCACTGCCATGCAGCGGATTGTATGATTTCGGATATCTGAATCGAACGCTTCTTCTCGATCGACGCATAACAGGCTTCCATCATGGCCATCGTTTCCAGATTGTTTCTGCCGGATATCATCGATTCGTTCCCGTCCGTCAAGGAACGGAACATCTCGTTCATCGTGTATTTAAACGCCCCCGGGAACCAGCTTCCGCTAAGCTTCGGCGAGTGCCACTGGGAATCCAGCTTCTTGGACATATAAGAGATTTGGCTTGGACCGCCGGACGGCCATCCGATGTTCAATCTTACGACGCCCTCCGTACCCTCGATTTTATAGAATACGCCGAAGCTTTCTTCATCCCAAGTAAATCCATCATCCCAGGCCGAAGCCAGCAGCCCATTCTCATACTCCAATATGTAGGAGGATGAATACTCACCAATAAATTCACCCTCGGGTTGACGAATTGAGCTAGCGAAGATGCGCTCCGGAGTCCCGAACCAATAACGGAATTGATCCAGATGATGGATACCCATGAACAAGAACATCAGCCGTTCATATTGTTTCTGGTATTCCTGCCAATGGGGCTTGTATCTCAGCTCGATCGTTGCGTACACGGGCTTGCCTACGATACCCTTCTGAATCAAATCCTTCGCCGCCATGACAGCCGGATCGAAGCGCCCGTTCTGGTTCACGAGCAATTGAACGCCGGCTTCCTGACAAATCCTGACCGTCTCGACCGCTTCCTTATACGTGACCGCAAGCGGCTTCTGGGCCAGAATATGCTTTCCTGCCCTGGCAGCCATTGCAATCAGCTCCGGCTGCATGTGAGGCGGTACGGCGATGTCGACAACATCAACCGATGGATCGTCAAGAAGCTCTTGTATGGTGTCGTACACCTTCGGTATTCCAAACTCGGAAGCGACTGCTTCCGCATTCGCTTTCATGCGCGATGCAATGCCAACAACTTGATATCCTGCTTCCCTGTATGCCGGTAGATGACATTCCCTAATAATAAATCCGCTGCCGATAATACCAATCCGGTAACTCGTGTTCGTACACATGCCAGGGATATAATCCAGCTGGAAGGTTTCCTCACTCATCGACAATCCCCCTCGTTTACCTTATACCTCTTGAAACGAAAACGCACGGGCCGAATTGTGAACCATGAACTTCTCAATCGTCTCTTCACTTAGTCCCGCCTTCATCAGGCGCGGTATAAAGGAAGCTGCCAAATGAGCCATTCCCGGACCGCCGTTGAATGCTTTCCAATAGGAACGAAGCGCGAAGTCAGTACCCAGCAGGATCTGGTCTTCATAACCGGCTGCGACTACTTTTACGATCAGATCGATAATCATGCTGTCCGGCCAATATTTGATTCTGGAAGCATTGTCATATTCCAAGAAGACTCCGCTCTCCAGCATGGAGATGTGGTAATCCAGATCAGGATTGCGGTCCGTGTGACAAATAATGATGGACTGCGGCGAAACGCCCATGTCTGTCATCAATTGAATTTGCTCCAGCCCCATCGTGCCTTCTTCCGTATGCGTGGAGATCGGAGCGCCAGTCATCTTCTGCGCTTCCGCAACGGAAGCAAACAGCTTCTTGGAAACAGGGCTGATCCGGTTATAGTCCGAAGCGCCTTTCAATAGCCCCGCTTTAGCCGAAATCCGTTCTACGATCGGACCGTTATAGCTGTGGCGGTCCATGCCTTCCATTACATCAGCAACGAGCAAATCGCGTATCTGCTCTTCGGAGTAGTTATAAATCCAGTGAATATCGTCATAGTACATCGGCTTATGAAATCCGGTTACAGCAATGATATTCGTATTCGTGCGCTTCGATATTTCAACCAAAAACTCAGGATGTCTGCCGCAATCTAAAGGCATCATATCGACGAAGGTTTTGATATTATACTGCTTGCAATCTTCGATTTCCTGACATGCCGCCTCCACACTGTTCAGGTGGAGGTCTTTCTTCTTCATAACGCCAAGTCCGCCGGAAATGATAAGATGCTCGTGAGAATACACCTTACCCAAATCCGCGGAGTCGATATCTCCTAATACGGTTCTGACTCGTCCCATCTTAATCACCTCTTCATAATAACTAGTCTATGATTGCATGCTGCTGTGCTAGTGTTTGCCGCAGCTTGTCGATGTCCACATCGGCGAAATCACGGTTCGTTGCGAACGCAATGGCCGCAGCCGTACCGGCTGCTTGACCCATGGCCATGGCCTGAGCTGAATTTCGGGCGGATGCTTGAGCGCCGTGCGTAGCTGACAAGCATCTTCCTGCCACAATGACGTTCTTCAGCTTCTGCGGTACCAATGAGCGATACGGGATGTGATAATGTCCTTCATCGGCTACATATACCCAACGCGTACCCTCTCCTGGATTGTGATCTTCAACCGGAGCGCCGCAGCATGCAATGGAATCCTTGAATTTGCGACCGCTGACCACATCGTCTTCAGTCAGCACATAATGTCCTTCGATTTTCCGCGTTTCGCGTACGCCGATGTATTGGCTTGTGCTCATAAGGAACGCGTTTTCGAAGCCGGCAACTTTCGCTTTCAAGAAATTAGCGTACTGTTGAACCTGTTTCCGGCCTTCGATTTCCGCCTTCGTTAACGAGTAAGGATCGGTTGCATCAATGTTCTTCACTCTCACCATATTGGCTTGAATAACGCCTGGATTAGGCGTCCGGTGATACGAGCCATCAATCCTCGGCAGCTGGAACTCTTTGCTCTCGTTCGCTTCCTTCATCAGATTTACCATCTGCTCATGGCTAACGGTCTTCGCTTTCTCCAAGTCGACGTTCCCCATAAAAAAGATCGTGCTGAGCGATTGGTTCGGCTCGCTTTCGGAACCGGCATCGAATCGTCCGCCTGCCCGTGCCACGATATCGGCGTCACCGGTTGTATCCACGAAATATTTGGCCTTCACTTCCGTGATCCCGGCTTTATTGGCCAGCCACACGCTGCTCACTCTTCCGTCTTCAGCCTCAACATGGCAAGCGGTTGTATGGAACAACAACTGACAACCCGAGCTCTGCACCAGATCTTCATAAGCAATCTTGAGCGCTTCTACATCATAAGTAAGCCCTGTGCCGGCACCATATGTATTTTGTCTTTCGAACAGCTTGTTCTCTTCCTTTAACCGATTTACGATTTCATCGGGAATCCCGCCCACAATCTTCTTAGGGCTCTTGCCAGGTGTAAAGAATCCGTAGAAGGTATCTACCCCCGTAGCCGTTCTGGAACCGCCTAAGCAGTTCTGGCCTTCCACGAGAAGAACTTTAGCGCCATTTCGCGCTGCAGCCGCAGCTGCCATCACGCCAGCAGCTCCCCCTCCAAGTACAACAACATCGGTTATTTCTGTATTCGTTTTAATCATGTAAACAATTCCTTTCATAGGTCTTCGGATGCAGCCGATCTAACTTAGTAGATCGGCGACCGTTTCCTCGTAATGACTTCCTGCTGAATCTTGCCGATCAGCTCAACATCACATAGCTCATCGAACAATGCATGGATTTCTTTCCGTTCCTTATTGATCACAATAGCGGCCGCCATGCTTTTATCTGAATTCGATTGCGGTTGATCCACTCTCTTGACCGCAAGTATTTCGATCAATGAGGTTGGTACAAGCTGGCTGCTATGCCATATTGCGGCATCGATGATGCCGTCTGCAATCAAGTAAGGAATGTTGCCGTAATGGATGTTTATTTTCTCGTTGGACGAGAAAAGCTGATCCGACAAAGCGATATGATCGTAAGACGCCGGGTCCAGACCGATTCGCCATTGCTCCATGTCAGGCGAATTGTCTTTCCGGTGCAGGACGATCAGATCGCTGTAATAGCTGTTATCGCCTTCAATGCTGATGAATCGCAGATTCGAGTACTCCTCACAGGCCTGTTCAGCAGACAGCTGCGACATCATAATGAAATCGCATTGCTGCTCCAGCAGCTGGTTAACCCGTAATGTCGCCCCATTCTTAAAGGTCAGATTGCATTCCACCTGCTTCGCGTTAAACATCTCGATCAGTGCGGTAGCAAGTCCTTCGTATTCAATTGTTTTGGGCAGCGGCAGCGATCCGACAAGCGGCCCCTGATCGATTATGGACCATAATGCGGCAGCATTCTTCTCCAGCATAATGGTTCCGAGCTGACCCTTGGACTGCAGCTTGATGGCTCCGGTTTCTTTTAAAGCGTTCATCGCTTTATCCACCGTACCGAACCCGACGGAGAACATGCCCGCCAATTCTGGCGTGGTCGGTATTTTGGAACCGACCTCGCATTTCATTAATTCTCTTGCAATGTATTTAGCTAGATTAGCTGACTTGGAATTTAAATTTTTCATATTTTCAGTATACGGAAAATTGAAATTAAGTCAACACATCTATCGACGGAGAACTTACTTTGATGATTTTCTCTCTTTGTTGTAGTATAGTAGCGAAACCATATATATATTAGGCCCATACTTCTAGTTAGAACTGCTGGGCTCATACACTTTAGGATGGAGAGGTGCAGTTATTATGCCGGTCATTCGCGTAGACAAGCAGGATCTGGAGTTGTTTCCACAATGGAGCGAGATCAATCATTACGGGATTAATCACCTGCAGGTGGGACAGGAAGTTCCGCTGCATTATCACGAATGCAATGAATATTGGATCATCGTAAGCGGAAGAGGAATTTGCACAACCGAAGGCGACACCTATGAAATCGGTCCGGGAGATATCGTATTGACGGAGCAAGGACAGGAGCACTCTCTGATCGTAACCGAGGAAATGACAGCTGTATATATCTACGGCGTCCTGCCGCCGGGCGGCAAGATCGGATATTTATATCGCAATAAGGGGGAACGGCAATGAGCTTGAAGATCATTCAAGTCGGTTTAGGCATGCATGGAAGAGGTGTCGGCGCAAGCTTTGTCATGCCATCCCCCGATTTTGAATACGCCGGGTTAGTCGATTTGAATGCTGAAGTTTTGGAAGGGTACGCTGAAGAGTTTTCGCTCTCCAAACAAATCCTGTACACGGATTACAAGAAGGCCTTCCGTGAACTGGACGCCGATGCCGTATTTATCACTGCAATCTCGCCGGTTCATTATCAGATCGCCAAGGAAGCGTTGGAACAGAACCTCCATGTTCTTATCGAGAAGCCTTTCGTGCTGACAATGGAAGATGCCAAGGAGCTCGTTCAGCTGGCGGCCGAACGAAACCGGAGCTTGATGATCAGCCAAAACTATCGTTATCTTCCGAGCGTGGCCACATTGAAACAGACGATCCAGAATTGCGGATTAGGCAGCATACAGTTTGTTCAGTCTCAATTCTTCTTCGATCATAACGGTAAAGGCTATCAACGTGAGATGGACAATTATATTCTCCTGGAGATGTCCGTCCATCATATCGATATGATGCGCTTCTTGCTGGACAGCAATATCGCAAGCGTTTGGGGCAAAACCTGGAACTATCCAGATAGCGGCTACAAAGGCGATCCTAACGTAAATGCGGTCTATCAAACCGAGAGCGGGATTAATGTATTCTATCTCGCAAGCTTGCTGGCCAAAGGAATCCCCGTGCCATGGGAAGGCGTGTGGAAAATCCAGTTCGAGCAAGGCTCCGTCTATATGGATGATTTGGGCGAAGGATACGGTGTATATGTCGTTGACGCCGCGCAGACCAAAACCCGTGTGCCGTTTGTCGTTCCGGAGAAAGAAAGCATTCATGGCGTGCTTGCCGAATTCGCGCAATCGATCCGGGAAGAACGCGAGCCGGCTATTTCGGGCCGCGACAACTTAAACACCTTGGAGGCGCTGCTCGCTACCAGTGAATCATCCGCCAAGGGCGTTGAAATCAAATTGTAATTTCATGTGGCAGTATGATAAAGAAAGAAGCAGCTACTTGGCTGCTTCTTTCTGCGTTGACCTATCTATTCTTTCACGGAACCGAGCATAATGCCCGATATAAAATATTTTTGCAAAAACGGGTACACGCATAAAATGGGTATAGAGGCAATAAAAACTTGAGCCGATTTGATCGTTCGATCTGACACCATGCTTAACAGCTTCGCGTGCGCCTGTGTCATGACCTGCGAATTGGATTTCACCAGAATAGTTTGCAAGTATGATTGCAAAGGATAATTCGTCTGGTCGTTCATATAGATCAATCCGTCGAACCAGGCATTCCAATGCCCTACCGCAATAAATACGATCAATGTCGCCAGGATCGGCATCGATAAAGCTAAGTAAAGCTTCAATAAAATTTTGAAATGTCCTGCCCCGTCCATGAAAGCCGACTCTTCAATTTCCTTCGGAATATGACGAAAAAAATTCGAAAGCAGCAAAACATTGAATACCGAAACCGCACCCGGCAAGATCAATGCCCAGATGGTATCGAGCAACCCTGTATACTTTACCATCATGAAGCTAGGAATAAGCCCGCCGGAAAATAGCATCGTAATGATTAGATACCAGGCGAATACCGGCTGATGCTTAAAGCTACTCTTGCTCTTGGATAATGGATAAGCCATCAGAATCGTTAACATCATGCTGACGCCTGTACCTAGAGCAACCCTCAGCACGGAAATCCACATCGCGCGCCAATATTCACCTTTATTCAGTATGTATTCATACGATTTCCAAGTGAAGTTTACTGGCCAAAGGATCACTTCTCCGGCCGTAACAGCAGTGCTTGAGCTTAATGAAACGGCCAATACGTAAATCATCGGAACAAGGCAGCTCAGAGAAAATAGGATAAAGAACAATCCGTTGATCGTCGTAAACATGCGTCTTCCTATGGAACGGTCCACCATGTCTTTCCAGCCTGCCCCTCTTAAAAGATTCGATGATCGGAAAATTTACGCGCAAAATAATAAGAAGCCGATATGAGAATCAGGCTGACGACCGACCTAAAAAGACCGATTGCCGATGCAAGCGAATATTGCGACTGCTGAAGCCCCATCCGGTATACCCAGGTATCGATGACGTCGCCTGTCGAATACACGAGCGGACTGTATAACATTAGCACCTGCTCAAAACCGGCGTTAAGAATATAGCCCAGGCTCAATGTCACCATCAGGATAATCGTCGTTCTGATGCTTGGGATCGTAATATGGATGATCTGTTTGAAACGGCTGGCGCCATCCATGACGGCCGCTTCGTATAGCGTCGGATCGATCGTCGTAATAGCAGCAAGAAATACGATCGTTCCGAAGCCGGTAACCTGCCATGTTTCAGTAATGACAAGCAAGTAAGGGAACAACGACGCCTTAGAAAGAAATACGATCGGTTCAAACCCGAGCTTGCCGAGCAGCACGTTAATTAAACCTTCCCTGGACATCATATCCCGGAAAATGCCCCCTAGAATGACCCACGACAGGAAGTACGGGAAATAAATAATCGTCTGCACCGAACGTCTGAACACCTTCGAGACGATCTCATTCAACAATATCGCCACGAGAATAGCGGCAACCGTTTCGACGACGATTTTCATGGAGGCAATGAACAGTGTATTCAACACGACCCCCTTTACGTCGGGAATGTACAGCAGTCTGCGGAAATTCTCAAGCCCTACCCATTCCGATCGAAAGAAGCCAAGACTCGGCTCAAACCGCTGAAAGGACATGACGACGCCCAGCATCGGAAGATAAGCATATATAAATAAAACCAAGACCGGCGGGATCAACATGATATATAGCGCGAGCTGTTTGCGCGGAATTTTTATGGCCTTCATAACTTCGCCCCTATTTATTGACCTGGAGTAATATCGTTCAAATACAGACTGCGGATACGCATATGCATATGCACCCGCAGTCTCGGCTGGCGGCATCGCCCTTTATTTGCTCTCAAACCACTTTTGAATACTCTCTTTGTTCTTGGCTTCGAACCACTTATTAACGCCCGGATAGACGGCGGAAGCATACAACGCGTCATACTGCTTCAGGAAGTCGTCGTACTGGCTAATATCGCCCCCCGTGACGACGCTCAGGAACATGACATCGTACGCTTTCTTAATAATTGGCGCATTATCGATCATCTCTTGCGTCGGCATAGCCGTATATTCGTTCATTTGGAATGCTTTGCGCGTGATGTAGCTGTCGACAACCGCCAAGCTTCCTTGATCCGAATAAGACAGATAAGACGGGAAGCCTGCCTTATCATTGGAATCGGCATAAGATTTGGCCTGCTTGTAGAACAGCGAGTAAGCTTCGGACAGCTCATCGGACTTGCCGGTTTTGAATGCACCGCTAACCGCCTCATAGGCTTCGTAGTTGAACGACGGATTGTAGATCGGCATTGGATAGGCAAGGAAAATACCTGCATTATCGACCGGGTCGGTATTATATTTACCGAACTGCATCGTGTCCGGGTTGTTGTTCAAATCATGAAACAGATTCTCCATCAATGGAAGCGCTTCCGGATTTGCCACGCCTTTCCGGGCGACACTGATGCCGAGCACCGTCGCAGCCGTAACGGATGATTTGGCCAACTCTCCGTCCGCTGAAGGGATCGCTACTGGCAGCCACTTCGCATGAGGATACTTCTCAATATTCAGATTAAGCGGCCACCATGCATCCCATAATCCGCCAAACACGATGCTGGACTGGTTGTTCACAATCAGTTCATTGTACTTGGTATCGTCGAACGTAGCGAAATCCGGATGAATGTATCCCTTCTTAAAATACTCTTGGAGCTTGAGCAGCGCCTTGCGTGTATGCTCTCTGCGCTCGGGACCGAACATGCCGTCTTCCAGCTCTCCCTTGCTGTTCATGACCCAAATATTAGGATAAGAGTGAAACATATTGAAGAAGGCGTCCCCGATCCCCCAATAATTCGAAGGGATGTTTGCATCCGCAAGGGCAATCGGGTATTTCTCCCCTCCGGTGCCGTCGTAGTCGTTCTTCTTGAAGGCTTCTAGAATTTTATCGAGCTCATCGACGGTTTTCGGGATGGTCAGACCCGCTTTGTCCACATTGTCCGAACGCATCCATAGCATGTATCCGGAATCGTGATACGTTTGACCGTTCGGAATGCCATAAATCTTGCCGTTCTTCGTCACGCCCTCCAGCAGACCTGCATAATCGCCGGTCAGATATTTCTTGGTATACTTCGAGCTGTAGTTTTTCACCACTTCCGTCAGATCCTCAAGCTGGCCGGTGGAAGCAAGACGTTCGAACTGCGCTGGGGAAACATAGAAAAAATCGGGCAAATCGCCGCTTGCGATCATCAGATTCATTTTCTCCTCGCCCTGCGAACCCGGCGATGTCCATTTGAACTTCATATTAATCCCCAGCTTCTCGAGCCATGTGCGGGTATAAATATTTTTTTCAATCGTATCCCCGTTTTTCAGATTGTTGGCAACTTCATTGGAGGTATGGACGACCGTGATATCAATCGGCGGATCGAACTTGCCATAAGGATCTTTCGCAGGCTCCGCGTTTGGATCCAGCAGCTTAGCTATTTCAGCAGACGAATTGGAGTTGTTTGCTGGAGCTGGTTCGGAATTGCCGCCGCTGCAAGCTGCCAATGTAAGCATTAACGAAAGACATCCTGCAATAGTAATCATCTTAACGAAAATCTTCTTATTCATGCGGATTTCCCCCTGTACGAGCCCATCGGCCCGTTTCTTTATTCTTTACTGCGGCAATACGTATTGTCTTGTCTTCCATGGATGCTGCTAAAGCTTTACTTCGCTTGAAATTGTAAGCGCTTAACAAAATGAGAATCGTATTTGCCCTTGAACATTTCTACGCTCCTTCTCGATGAGGATATCTAGCTTATACCTGCTCGCATTATAGTTCACATTTCGGTCACAGTATTGTATAATTGCGCATCATTTGTAAAATTGTAACATGAAAAAAGGCGGACAAACGGGAACAAACCGGGCTTGCATCTGAAGCGCCCGATTCCCGTGTTATACCAGCGGAAACGGCGCAACACGCAGCAACGCCCAGTTTGTCCACAAATGCTATATAGAAGTTCGATTTCATGCAACCCTACTTCTTGACCATATAGAAGAGATTTACAAATAAGCATGCTGCTTATGGTACTCCTGCGGCGTCACCTTCTCGCTCGCTTTGAATGCTTTGGAGAAATGCGCGCCGTCGTAAAAGCCGGTGGCGATCGCGATTTCCGTGATCGGCATCGATGTGGTTTCGAGAAGACGCTTCGCTCTCTCAATTCGTATAGAGAGGATATACTTGCCGATCGTTGTACCCGTCACCGATTTGAAAATCAGGTTCAAGTACCGTTCGTTAAGTGAATGGCGTTTGGCTATGGCCGGCAGCAATATCTTTCCTCCGTCGTCCACCCGCTCCTGGATGTCTTCGATGACCTGACGAACAATTTGTTCGTTCTTGTTGCGTGATCCAGTGCTCTGGACTTGGTTCGTATATAGCTTCATGAAGATTTGAAGAAAATAAAGCTTCGCCATAATCGAGATTTCACGATTCATGCGAAGCTCGGTCATCAGAACGCGGAAGTCGGCTTGGAGCCCTGGCATCGATAGCGGAACCTTCCCAATATCTAATTGATCTAATAAATGGCGCATTCGTTCATTCAAATCTTCAGAGTCAAACTGAAACCCTAAGTAATACAAGTCGAACGATCCGTCGCTGCAAGCGCTGAGGCGAATCGTATCCGGCGCGTAGAAGAGATCGCCCTGTTTAAAGGATATCGTTCGATTGTCTTGCGTGACCGTGTTCTCTCCCCGGGTATAGAAATTCAATTCACACCCTGAGCTTGGCCCCTCCCATCCCCTGTTTCGCCAGAATCCGTAGGAAGGAAAAGAAAACCTGTGCCATTCCAGATCGAATAATTCGATGAGCGCCCTTAAATGTGAAACCGAATTCGATTGCTGCTCTCTCAATCATATCCACCACTTTTTTTATTACAATTATACAAATCGCGAATTGATTATACAATCCGGCAGACCGAAATCGAATTATAATACAATCTGAGTTGATAAGAAATGACGATCTGGAAGAGGGATGTGAAGCATGAAGGATTCAATCGGACAAATAACGCAGGAAGATATCGAATTTTACAAGACGAATGGGTATTGGATCAGTCCGGTACTGTTCGACGAACAAGAAATCGAGGAAATGCGCCAAGCCCATGACCGCATCTGGTCATTCGATTATGACGGAGACGGATTTCCGCTGGATGAATGGCGTCCGAGCAACAATCCGAAGCTGCTTCGAAAGATCGACAATTCTTGGTGGATTAACGATACCATTCGGAAAACGGTTACGAACCCTGTACTTGGCCGCATCGCGGCCGGTCTGATGGAAAGCTCAGAAGCCCGGCTCTGGTATGACCAAGTCATCCATAAGCCGGGCACCGGCATTAAGGATAAAGATGCCCAGGCATCGGGGAATGTCGGCTGGCACCAGGACTATATTTACTGGCGCTGCACCAATACTGAGAATCTGGTGACGGCCTGGATCGCCCTTCAGGATACCGATCTTACGAACGGCTGCATGTCCGTCGTTCCCGGCTCGCATGAATGGGGACTTCTCGAAGGCAGCGACGCTTTCTTCAATCGGGATCTGGAGTCGGTCAAAGCAAGGATTGCCGCAGAATCGGGCAAGGAGTGGAAAGAAGTGCCTATGCTGCTTAAGGCGGGGCAAGTCAGCTTCCATCATTCCTTAACGATTCACGGTTCGGGACAGAACTATTCCGAAGAGCCGCGCCTGTCCGTCGTCGCGCATCTCATGCCTCACGGTACAGCTTACCAGAACCGCGGGTTTAATGTAGACAATATCCGACTTCTCGGCCCAAGGCCGAAAGAAGGCCAAGTGTTTGACAATGAGTATTTCCCTGTTGCATATTCCAAGAAGACATAACAATAACGAACCCTTAAAGGGCTATGGAGGTAACGAATCATGAAAATGACGTTGACGCCAGAAGAAATCAAAAACGGACGTCTGGATCCGGAGAAACTTGAGATTGCCATTGAGCAAGTAAAAGCAAACGGCTACATCGTACTCGATAAAGTTTACGGCGACGAGCAAATGGCTGAGCTGCGTGCCGCATTCGACCCCATGTTTGATGAATATATTGAGAAGAGAGGCTATAATACCGGCACGAAACGGGCCCAAATGCATCTTCCGTTCCAAGCGCCATTCAGCGATGCATCCATCATTGAGCATCCCATCGCAATGTCCATCATCGACGGTCTGCTGGGCGAGTACAGCAAGCTGACCTACTTCGCATCCGACACGCCGATGCCCGGATCGGATTATCAAGCCGTTCATTGCGACATTAACCCGCTATTCCCGGATTTGTCCACTCCCCTGCCGGTGTTCTGTCTCGTGATGAACATTCCGCTTGTGGATACGACGGAAGAGAACGGACCGCTGGAAATTTGGCCGGGAGGCACGCATATGCACGGTGACCGCGCGAATCAAGATACGCTGGGCGGCGTAATCAATCCCCACATGCATATTGTAAGAGCGGCCGAATACATGCATTCCGAGAAAGTACTGATGTCCGCCGGCTCCATCGTCATTCGCGACATCCGCATGTGGCACCGCGGCACGCCTAACCGGTCGGACTACCGCAGAACCAACATCGCCCTGATCTACAACCGAGACTGGTTCGGCAGCGGCTATCAAATCCAAATTCCGAAGGAAGATTACGACAAGCTGCCAAAACGCTCCCGTCAGCTTCTTCGTACCGAGAAAATCGGCTACCCCGTGAAGATGCCTTGGGAATGGTAAGATACGGCCCAGCGGAATAACATACAAACCGCTCAGATTCATCATCTGAGCGGTTTGTGTTTCTTTGCTTGCGGAATCGGTTACCCGTCCCTATACGCACCGTTTACCTGTTAACACCACGCTCCGGCCGCCGCTCTCCTGCCCAATTGAGATGCAGAATCGGCAACCGCTTACATGCATGCTCAACCGGCGCTAGTCAGAACAGGAAACATGTCGTGTTCGAAATGCTGGCCCTTCGTCAGGCTGAGCCCTTCTGTCACCGGATGCTTATTGCCGTTATACGTCGTCCATTCGGGAAGATAGATGACCGTCATGGCATATCTCGGCTCCTCGCTTTTGTTCGGATAAGCATAATGCAAAGTCATGCCATGATGAAGCAGGAAGCTGCCTGCTCGGATCGGAACCGGCACGATTTTCGTTTCGCCGGACGTCTTGCCTTCCACTTCAATCTGCTCGTCCTCGCGGTTCGCCTTAAATTTGACCGTTCCCCACCGGTGAGAGCCTGCAACATAAGCCATGGCTCCGTTATGTACGGTCACGTCCTGGAACGGTATCCAACAGTTAACTGGACCGTCTTCAGACATTGGCCAAACGGGCTGATCCTGATGCCAGTTGGATGCGCGGGAATCCATCGCAGGCTTGATCAAATAATGGTCGTGGAATAATCGGATTTCCGTTGAACCTGTCAGCTGTTTAACCATTTCCGCACGTCTCGGATCAAATGTAAGCTCGCGGATTCTGGGGAAATCTCGCCACAGATTCACCTTCTGCTCATACATGCTGTAAGGGCCGCCTTGGTTATGGACGAATGAATGCTCGCCTTTCGCATGTCTTGTTTCTTCCAACGCCTCTTTATACGCCGCGATTTGTTCACGGGTATAGAAATCTTCGACAATCAGATAGCCATTCTCTTGAAAAAAGCGAACCTGCTCCTGCGATAACATCCTTAACATACCTCCCTGCTGGAATTGTTCATGGATGACTGATTACCGTCCTTTATTCATATTAAGGTTTATACTTCTCATCAATCAAGGCTTGAATGTAAGTTGTCATATGATCCAAGAACGCTTTCGGCTCCAAATTACCGTTCATCACTTCACTCCACTTCGCAATAAACTCCCCTGTCCAATCCACCGGGATCCATGTCCATAGATGGCCGCGCTCCGCCGACTTCAGCACATCCTTGAAGGCTGCATATACAGGATCGGTCTTGGCCTGTTCATCCAAATATGGGTTTTCGGCTTTGCCTGAAAGGACGCTAAAGTGCTTTAAAGTCGATTCGGCCCCTTCATTCGTTGCCGTAATCCATTTCAAAAACTCCCAAGCCGCTTCCTTGTTCTTCCCTCCGGCCGTCATGCCGAAGCTCCAGCCGCCGGCCCATATGGATTGCTTGGGCATCGGAATAATCTCGATTTCCTCCGGATTGAGCTTGTAGTGGTTTCGCAGGTCGCCCGCTGTTTGCACCATGACGGCAGCTTTGCCCGCTTGAAACCGGTTCATCCCTTCCGGCAATGAGGATTGAATCTCCGCCAGACGCGCATCGTCAATATTTTCCCGCTTGAATTGAACGATCCACTCCAAGGCCTCTACAATCTTCGGATCATTAAAGCTCACCTTGCGTGTCTCCGGGTTATAGAAAGTAGTGGTATAAGCTCCATTGGCATAGGACCATGTCTGCAAACTATTGACTGGGTTATAGGTTTCATCATGAGGCTTAAACGTCGTCATCACTTGCTTGCCGTCTCTTACAACCCAGAAGTTGCGCAGAAAATTTCCGACATCCTGCAATGTATTCAGCTCAGGAACTTCGGTAATCCCATACTCATCGAGAATCGTTTTGTTCACCATCAAGGCAAAATTCGGATCGACCAGCCAAGGCAGACCCCATATTTTCCCGTCCGGCGTTATGGATCGCTTATAGGCCACTTCGTAGAACGTATCCGGATTTACTTGCGGGTCGACTTCGATATAATCCGTCAATTCCTCCAGAACGCCGTTCTCCACCCACTCCGGCATATGTCCGACCATCCCTACGAGATCGGGAACGATACCGGCAGCGATTAATGCAGGCAAATCGGTATAGGCCTGCTCCATGACCTCCACTTTAATATTCGGATAATCCTTGTTGAAGTCCTCGACCAGCTTGTTAAATTCTTCGATACCGCCCCAGGCGCGCAGCAGTTTGATGTCGGCAACAAAGCTTTCTTTGTCCTTCTCCACTGCTTCTTTCTTCTCTCCACCCTCTTCCTCTTTAGAGGACGGACTGGATGAGCAGGCAGTGACAACAAATACTGATATGACGAGTACGACAAAGAATCGGTAGAGACGATGATTCACAATATTACCTCCCTTGGAAAAGAATTCGTTCTGCGATCATGCAGCATTTTCAGACACATGTCCTTTCGAAGACCACCTTGAGGTTACTTGCTTATCATTGGTTCGAGTTATAATCTCTTTTGAATGAGCCATCCTCCACCTTTCGAATTGCTTATATTCAATATAATGATATAGGTATGAATTAGGTGTGAATTAATCGGAATGAGTTTGCTCTCCGTGCAGGACGAAAAAATAAAAAAAACCGCGATTTACGCGGTTTTTGGACATTGGAATATATAGTCATGTAATTAACTCATCGCTGGAATATACCATTCCGTTATTCCTATAGACTGTAGCATGGCTGTAAAGCGTTCAAATCGCGGTTTGGATAAATCAATTCTGTATTTGGCTTGGTTCTCGCTCGTACATACCGTATTCCAAAAATCGCCAACAAACTTCTCCTCGAATCTAAAAATGACATAGTTGTCCTCAGGTATCGTGAACAACGTCATTCCTTCAGGAACCGTCTGCGAGTCTACCGCTTCAATAGCTGCAAGCGGCCGGAGTCCGGGCAAAATGACTAAGTATTGATCGACGCTCCGGTTCGAAAACAACATGTCGATGCTTTGCTTCAGCCGGTCGAATAGTTGACGCTCATCAGCCAGGATTTCGCCGAGAAACCCCATTAACGGAACAGATTCAAGCTTTTCGCTTCGCACTTGTGTAAACTGTTCAATACTTACCAATGTGTATTCCTCCTATTTACATTTCATTGGCAGTCTCTATGATGGTAATATCGACCATTATCTGGTTTTATTTTACCAGCAATGCGAAGCGAAGGATATGCTATTCTTGTCCGATTTACACAGGTATTCATTAAGGTTAGATTACCGGTACCCTGAAGCATCGGCCGGTTTCCCTGCATCCTGCACTTCGACCACATATCGCCAGCAATCTGGCTGTGAGCCGTCAAGATCATAGAAATGATAATCCTGTGCAAGCTGACCGCTTGACACGGAATGACCGCTCCACCTTGCAGCCTCAGGATCTGCGGCCAGAGCGGCGACGGCACGTCCTACATATCGCGGCGTTTCCGATATGATAAAATGAGGCTCCTTCTCTGCTGCATCACGCCAGTTTGCCTCCGTTACACCGTAATGATCGAGCATGATCTCCGAACGCATCCAGCCCGGGGTCAAGGCAACCGCCGTGCATTGATAAGGCAGCAGCTCATGTGATAACGATCGCGCCATGCGAGTAACGGAGGTTTTGGCCAGATCATAGAACAAGGAATGACGATAGTTATGATCATTGTACGCGGCCGTCCCGTCGGTCATTTCAACGACCAATCCATGTTTATTCCGGATTAATAGCGGCAGTGCATAGTGGCTGGTTATGATGTGCGTGCCAACCGCAAGCCGCAGCATGCGAAGCCCCCCTTCCAGGGAGTGCTCCCATACGGGGACGTTCCACTCCGCCATATACTCGGCACCCCACACATCGTTGACAAGGATATCCAGCCTTCCCTGCTCCTTCTCGATGCGGGCGATCAGAGCTTGAACCTGACCGGGTTCAAGATGATCCACTCGAACAGCGATGCCTTCACCTCCTGCCGCTTGTATCTGTTCTACGGTTTCTTCTATGGTTTCAGGTCGGTTATACTCGGAGCGCTGTGTTCGCGTCGTGCGTCCGGTCACATATACAATGGCACCGGCCGCCCCTAATTCGACCGCTATACCGCGCCCGGCGCCGCGCGTTCCTCCTGCCACCAAAGCTACTTTGCCATGCAAAGGCTTCATCATCATTGCTCCTTTCGCTTGTTATTCGTCCATTATAGACCTGCAATCACGTCATCTTATGTCATATTAATAGATGGAATGAATTCTTTGTGAGCGAGCGTCATTTCATCAGTTAAAGGCAGGTGATACGGTTCGTGTCATTGCTCTAATTTGGCAGAGTTTGTATAATGAGTGAAAAAGTTATATAGACGGAATTGTTATGAATCCGGAGCGAAGCAGGAAGAATGATTCTGAAGAAGCGTTAGCGCTCGCCTTTGTTCCCTGATTTCAACCTTATGAGGGGAATTCAAGAAATCCTGGAACAACAGCGATCGGAAGAACATTCTGCCTGCGAAGCGGCTGATATTTCAATTTCTCTTTGTCTATATAGAAGATGAGGAGCGAATACGGATGGAGTTAATTCTCGTCAGGCATGGCCAGTCTCAAGGGAATATAAGCACGGTTGATATGCCGGATCCGCCGCTAACCGCGCTCGGTGAGCAGCAGGCGGCGAGCGTAAGCCGTGCGGTCGCGGCGCTGAAGCCGGATATACTTGCAGCCAGTCCGCTTCATCGGGCTCTCCAAACGGCGACACCTGCCGCAAGAGAGCTGGGGCTGCCCATTGAGGTCTGGAAGGAAGCCTGCGAAGTACGCACAGGTCCCCCTTATATCGGCCCATCGATCGACACGATGTGCGTATCGTTTCCGGAGGCGATTTTCGGGGATGACATGGAAACAGCAGGCTGGCATTATAATAGCGATCTTAATCTGATCGAGGCGCGGCGCAGGGCGGATCGCTTAGTGCTGGCGCTGCAGGAGCGCTATGTGGGGAAACGGCTTGCGATCTTCCTCCACGGAACGCTCAATCAGATGATCCTGCAGTCCATTCTTGGTATGCCTACGTTTGAAAAAATCCGGATTCATCAGCCGAATGGCTGTATTCATCGGATATTATTTCAGGACAATCATATTTTCGTCCATAGCATTGCAGACATCACTCACTTAATTCAGGACGATGTCGGAGTAACCTCTTAATTCGCATTTCCGACAATCTTCCGTTCCACATCGCTATTCATCTGACGAACGTAAATCCTTCTCATCCTTCACGAGCCCAGTGGCGGTGAGCTGCGATTGCCAAGCCTCCTGAACCGTTCATGCAGTTTATCTGTTCTGTCATCTCTCACGATAATTAATGTCATTAATTTATGATGTTATTTAGTGGCATTAATTGATAGGGGACAAGCATCTCACCATTGTTTGGTCAAAAAAGAAACCAGTCTGCTGGCAGACTGGTTTCTTCAGCAATTCATCGTTTATTCCAGGTATCCTTCAATGGAACGATTCGGTTGAACACAAGCTTATTTTCGGTCGTATGCTTGGTGTCCACGCAAAAATAACCATGGCGCAAAAACTGGAATCTTTGCTCCGGCCCGGCATGCTTGACGAATGGTTCCGTCAGACAGTTGCTTACCACTGCAAGCGAATCCGTATTGATTGCTGCGGTCCAGTCCCCGTTGTCTTCATCCGGAAGCTTCTGCGTAAGCAATAGACTGTCGTACAAATGGACATCGGCCGTTACGGCATGATCAGCCGAGACCCAATGGATCGTCCCCTTCACCTTGCGGCCTGTGAATCCTCTGCCGCTCTTCGTAAGCGGATCGTAGGTACAGCGAAGTTCGGTGATCTCCCCTGTATCCGGGTCTTTAATCACGTTCTCGCATCGGATGAAATAAGCCCCCTTCAGCCTTACCTCTCCGCCAAGACTCAGACGGTGAAAGCCTTTGGGCGGCTGCTCCATGAAATCCTCGCGCTCGATGTAGACCGTTCTGGAGAATGCCACCTCTCTCTTCCCCATCGTTTCGTTCTCGCTGTTATTCTCGATCATCAACAGCTCTGTCTCATCCTCGGGATAGTTGGTGATAACGACCTTCAATGGCTGCAGTACGGTCATGACGCTGACTGTCGATGCCTTGAGATCTTGACGGAGGCAATGGTCCAGCAGCGAGATGTCCACCGTGCTCTGGCTGCGGATGCCGCCGACTTCTTCGATGAAGCGGCGAATGCTTGCCGGCGTGTAGCCCCGTCTTCTTAAGCCGCGGAGGGTGGGCAGCCTCGGATCGTCCCAGCCATCCACGTATCCGCCTTCCGCCAGCTGTCGTAACCAACGTTTGCTTGTAACAGCGCCTGTTATGCTTAGCCGCCCGAACTCTCTTTGCCTCGGAGGTTCATGGATATCCAGCTCCTTAAGAACCCATTCATACAGTGGCCGATGGTCTTTGAATTCGATCGAGCATAATGAATACGTGATCCCTTCGATCGCATCCTGAATCGGATGGGCAAAGTCGTACATCGGATAGATGCACCACTCATGGCCCGTTCTGTAATGCTCCGCATAGATGATCCGATAGATAACGGGATCGCGCAGGTTCAGATTGGGCGAAGCCATATCGATTTTGGCCCGGAGAACGCTCGAGGAGGCTGGGAATCCGCCCTCTTTCATTTTCACGAAGAGCTCCAGATTCTCTTCGACAGGACGGTCGCGATAAGGACTGTTCCTGCCCGGTTCCGTCAATGTCCCCCGATAATGCGTCAGCTCCTCCGGTGACAAATCGCAAACATAGGCTTTCCCTTTCTTGATCAGACGGACCGCTGCGTTATAGATTTCTTCCGAATAGTCGGAACCGTAGTAAATATGCTCGCCCGGATCATAGCCGAGCCACTTGATATCGTCGATAATCGCATTCACATACCCGATATCCTCCTTAAGCGGATTCGTGTCGTCAAAGCGCAAATGAAACGAACCATTGAATCGCTCTGCCATGGTGAAATTCGTATGAATCGCATAGGCGTTGCCGATATGCAGATAACCGTTGGGCTCGGGAGGGAAGCGCGTGCACATCCCCCTGCCGAATGGATTCTGCGACAGCTCCTCGCTAATTTGTTTGACCAGAAAATTTCCCTCGTTATTCAAGGCGACTCCTCCTAATGAACGTGATTTCGCGGTACTTAGATACAAAAAAAAATCCCACCTCCAAGACTTCTAGTCTTGGGGACGAAATTTTCGTGGTACCACCCCAGGTTCATTAATATGTCGCCATATTAACCTCTTCAAGTACGGCATTGCAGGCAATGCTTATACTCTATCTCTGTAACGGGAGCTCCCGTCAGACCATCCCCCTTGCGGTTCCGGGCTGCTGCTCAGAGGCTTGTTTCGGGAATACGCTCTTTGCTCCTTCTCAGCTGCCGGAGCTCTCTGTATAAGAACGATTTTCCTTACTCTTCTCATCATCGCGTTTGAATATTGGATCTATAATAACAAATTCATCCCTCTGATGTAAACCAGCATTCGCTTATTGTTCGTTTCGCCATGAACGAGGGTTACCCGTCAATCAACGCGTACTCTTGCCCCGGTCTTCCATGACCGTATGGCCGCATCCGCGATTTTGAGCGCCCTCATTCCGGCTTCAGCATGTACCGGCGGACGCTCGCCTGCCTTGAAGGCAGCCAGGAGTGCATCGACATGCTTATCGAACGTACGGTGAAATTCACGGTCCATGTCATTGAAATAGCCGGCTTCCCATACCTCTCCAAGCTCGCTGCCTCTCGGATGATAGGTGTACCGCCTGACCGTATCGTGAATGACTGCCCGCCCTTTCGTACCGTCCAGCTCGACCCGGTGCGTGTCTGGGTACGCGTAGGAGGAGTCGTATGTACCGATCAGACTGCCAACCGTACCGCTCGCGAATCGCAATGCCAGTACGATCGTCCGTTGACCGCCGCCTGTCATGTCCGTCATTTCGGCCATCACGGAATCGACCGGTCCGCATAAATACTCCAGCATATCGAAACCGTGGCATTGCGTCTCGATCAGATTGGCATGAGGATGGCTGCTCGTCCCTTCCCCGCCGAATCGCCATGATGCGAAGGTGAGATCGCCAAGCTTGCCTGCGAGGATCGCCTCGCGAGCCAGCTGAACCGGCTTTGCATACCGGTGATTGAAATTAATGGCGAAGAACAGATTGCGCTTAGCCGCTTCGCTCAGTAGATTATCCGCTTCCTTCAGATCAAAAACAAGCGGTTTCTCGACAAGAAGCGGGAATCCGGCCTGAATGACCCTCAGCGTGGTTTCATAGTGGTCTTGATTGGGCAGACAGATGCTGACCAAATCCGGCTGTTCCTTTTCCAGCATCTCATCGATATCCGTATAGCCATTCGTGCCGAAAGCCTGGGCACGCGCCAGCGTCCTCTCCGGTTGTCGGCCTACGATTGCGCAGAAATCGACATCGGCTCGATCGCGCAATATTCGCGCATGCTGCAAGCCCCACCCGCCAGCGCCAATTAATGCCATTTTAATCCTCTGCTCTCTCATTGCTCGACGACCACCTTGCCCGTTTCGCCATTAAAGAACAGCTCATAGGCTTCTTGAATCTCGTTTGCCTTGAATCGGTGGGTAATGATTTGGCTGAGATAAGGCAGATGATCAAGCATTAACTTGTGGTTCGGCTCAAATTCATCATATCGGAAATATTCGCTGCCAAGCACCGACCGCTCAGTCGCAATCAGATCATGGGATACATTCGTCACCTGCAGATCCTGTCCATGACCGACGCAGACGAGAACCCCCCTTTTGTTCAGCACTTCTAGCGCTGAGCGGCGCGCCTCCGATTGGCCGCTCGTATCAATGGCAATATCCGTTCCGCTTAAGCCTGCTTCTGCAACTGCATCCGCCAGCGAGCCGGCATTCAGGTTGACTGGAACTGCGCCCATACGCTCCGCCAATGCCAGGCGATACGGAACAAAATCCGTGATGAATACCGGCGTCTCGTGGCCTAGAAGCAGCTTCGCCATTGCCAGCACACCCAAACCGATCGGTCCTGCACCTGTAACGGCAACAGAACGGATATCGGGTCGTACGAGTGATGCCCGTTTGATTGCATGTCCTCCCGTACCCATAATATCCAGAAGCATGGTGGCTTCCGTCATCGGAATCGACTTATCGATGGCGAAGAACACGTTCTCGTCAATCAGCATGAATGGACCGTATCCCCCGTCATGGCTGAATCCGTAATCCGCACGCTTGTCCAGACACTGATTGGTGTATCCTTGCTCGCAATTCGGACACTTGCCGCAATAACCCATCAAGAAGACGACGCCCGGCGTGCCGACGGCTGTATTCGTATCCGGCCCTGCAACCGCCACGATCCCCGATGCCTCATGACCCGGCGTCGTACTCGTTCCCCCATTGAACTGGCCGCGGTCGGACCCGCATAGCGCATTCGCTTTCACCTGAAGCAGCAGCTGCCCTGCTCCAGGAACCGGTATTTCCTCCTCCCCGTATTCGATCTTGCCGTTCCCGACAAATAACGGAATGCTCATGGTTTGAACCGTTTTGGATATGTCTGCCATTGGTATCATCCTCCGCTTCCATTTCACGATTTCAGCTTTGATTGTACCTTGCTTTCAGCGATCAATCCTGTTCAAAACTTCGATGCACTTGTCAAAAACCACGGTCTTCATATAATTAAAGAGAAGATAATGACCGGGAGCGATGCGGCGATGAACCTGCAGGATAAGAGTTGGAAGGACTACCCCGTACTGCCTTATATCCGGCTTTGCTACCGGTTTAGAGCTGCCGATTTCTTCCAAGGGGAACGCCGGCTGCTTGATTACTTGATTCTATTTCTGGAGGAGGGGCGCTACATCCTCCAAGTGGACGGAGCTGAATACGAGATTTTACCGGGGGAATTCGCCCTCATTCAGCCGGGCGTTTTATTCACGACACGAGGATTTGGTTCCTGCGTGGTTCCTAACGCTCATTTGGATTTTTTCTATAACGAGGAACGGGAGCGCAGCTTCGTCACGACCCCCGGGCAGACCAACCTGGACAGTTACGCCGATCTTCTTCAGCCTCGGCTTATCGACTTTCCCTTGGTCAACCTTCCGGTCAAGCTGGTACCCAGGCAGCCTGGGAAGCTGAAAGATACGTTGTATCGCATGATCGAGGCATTCAAACATAACGACATTCACAGCATGCTGCAGGTACAGAAGCTCGCGACGGAGCTCCTGCAGCTTCTGCTCGGTGACGGCGAGCATTCTAGATCCGCAGATTTCGAGCATCAGCAGTTAGTCGCCAAGATGAACGCCTTTTTATCCTTCAATTTGTCTTCCCCGATTACGGTGGAAATGATGGCCAAGCATGCGGGGTACTCGGAATCTCACTTTAACACGCTGTTTAACGCCCATTTCGGAGTCACGCCGCATCAATACCTGCTTGATCTTCGTTTGCAAAAGGCACGGGAGCTGCTTGATACGCAGGAGCTCAAGCTCGATCTCATTGCCGAATATTGCGGTTTTGCGAATGCTTCGCACTTCTCGAAAGCATTCAAGAGGCGTTACGGGATGTCGCCTCGTTATTATCGGGAATCTCGGGACTTTCTAGACTTCTGAATCTCCAAGAAGTGTGAGTTGTACATAATGCCCAGTATGTTCCCAAAGGGATCGATTACGGAAGCCGTGATGAAGCCTTCGCCGCGCTCAGTGATCGCTTCATACGTTGTCGCCCCCATCGCAAGCAGCTTTTCAAGCGTTGATGACACATCGTCGACATGCCAATACATGATCGCGCCACCCGGTCCGGTTATCGCGCCATTGGGTGCGTAGCGGCTATCGATCAGGCCCAGCTCATGTTGATACTCGCCAATGCGAAACTCTGCATAACCTTGAACGACAAAGTATGGTTCAATGCCAAGCAGCTCGGCGTACCATTTCTTTGCCGCCTCCAAATCAGCTGCCCAATAACTGATGGTAGCGAACCCTTGCAATGTTGTTGAGTTGTTCATAATCGATTTCCTCCTTATATTCGCACCTATTTTCAAACGCATCTTTTACTTCGCAGTTTCTATAACCATTGTAGCGTCTAACGTTGACGGCAGTATGTCAGTGATTTATTCGGTTTGGCTATTTTGATCAAAAAAAAAGAGCCATCCTCGGCCCCAATATCAACAATTTCGATATGAATCATTCGTTTAGAATTCCGCTAATATAACGTTCTCCATAGATAGAATGTGATATACGACTCCCATCCGGGCCACTGCTCGAATAAATCGCGTAATTCACGGGGAGTGGGCTTCCTGTCGAGCCCCAGCATCTGCTTTACTGCATTCTGCAGCCCGACATCTCCAATGGGGAGGGCCGTTTGATCGCCCAAGCATCTCATTCGCACATATTGGGCTGTCCAGGGACCAATGCCCTTGATTGCCGTGAGCCTCTTGTCAACCGATTCTGGATCGGGGAGAGTGAGCAGCTCCTCTCTTCTCAAATCCCCGTTCGTCATGCAGGATGCCACTTCTATTATCGTTCTGGCTTTGTTCCTGGTGAGCTGCAAACTGCATAATTGATCTATCGTTACATTGGCGAACCGCTCAGGGGTCGGGAATAAACGGTATGTACCGCCCTCCCACTCCGCAGCTTCTCCGTATTGTTCCGTCAGCCGCTGCTTGAGCTTATAGGCAAAGGTAAGATTCACTTGCTGGCCGACGATTGCCCAGCAGAGCGCTTCGAATAGATCGGGGATGCCGACGACCCGTAATCCGTAAAAGGATTCTGCCAGCGGCCACAAGAACGGATCTCCCTTGGATAACTGCATGAAGGGCTCAAGATCCCGGTCCAAATCAAACCAGTCTCTGATATAACGCGCCAGCTCCTCTTGCTCACGAATCGCTAGAGCATCGCCCCGCAGCAGTTGTATCTGCATGGCATTATTATTACGGCAAGACAGTCTAATTAAACGTTGGGAGGTTCCGACCCGCAGCAGCCGATTAACCCCTTCGGAGTCTGCCGTATACAAACATTCAATCGGTGAACGGGCCATGTACTTCAAGCATTGCTGAAAGTCGAACGGGCTCGGCAGCGGCAGCTCAAAACCGGAAACGCTCATGTCCAACCGCCTTCATATTGGTTATCCCTTCCAATGCAAGGATGTCTTTCTTCATTTGGAGGCCTCCTCTAAACCCTGTTAACGTACCGTCCGATCCGACCACTCGATGACAAGGAATTACAATCGGCAAAGGATTGCGTCCGACGGCAGCAGCTACAGCCCGCACCGCAGCTGGTTTGCCAATGGATTCCGCAAGCTGCTTATACGTCCATGCTTCTCCATGCGGGATTCGGCTTAACCCCGTCCAGACGCTATGTTGAAACGGCGTGCCCGCTGCATCCAACGGGACTTTATCGAAGCTGACCGGGTGCCCTGCGAAATACTGCTCCAGCAAGTCCACGATGCCGAATTCATGAAACAAGCTCTCGTTCTCAACGATTCGTTCATTGCGAATCAACTCATGATTCAACCCTTTAGGTGCCAATGATTCCAGATGAGGCGGATATAGCAAATGGCTGATGCCTTGTTCACTCGCGATAATCGTCCAGGGCTGATTCATGCCGATGACCGTATGACGATAGAATTGATTATCTTTGGCTGCCAATTCAATCTCCTCCTGTATGTCCATTCCGATATGCCGTCGGAGAAAGCCCCGTTTTCCTTTGAAACCAGGATGTGAAATGGGACGGACTGCCGTAACCCGCTTCCGCACCAATCTCCGCGATTGTCAGATCGGATTGTTCCAATAGCTTCTTCGCGTGCGTTAATCGAATATGCTCGGTCTTCTCCGCCGGTGAAAGTCCTGTCACCTGCTTATAGATTCGCTGCAGATGGTAAGGGCTAATGGCAAGCGAGGCGGCAATCTGCGGCAGCGTCAGTTTATCGCTGAATCGCGCCGTAATGATTGCATCGACCTGCGCAGCCAACGCCGCATCCGGACGAAGCGCTCCGTTCTCATCGGGCTTGCATCGCTTGCAAGGCCGAAAGCCCGCTTGCAGCGCATCATCCAGCGATCGGTAGAACGTCACATTGGCGGCGTGCGGGGTTTTGGCCCGGCATGTCGGCCTGCAGACGATCTTCGTTGTCCTCACCCCGGTGTAATATACGCCGTCGTAGGTCGAATCCCGGTTAACGACGGATTGATAAACGAGGTCAAATAATTGCTCATTCATTCCTCTCACCTCACTTCCACAGTATAAGCCAATCTTCATCCCAGTAGTAGTGCGCCAAGATAGGATAGCAATATTTCGACAGGGAAAGATCGATTGCACAGGCATGCAAATAAGGCGATACACAAATTGTAATCGCCTTGTTCGCGCCTGTAACCGTCCCGATTAATTGTGCCAGAAATTAAGCCGATTGCCATCCGGATCATAGATATGGAACGTGCCGAAGCCGTTCTTCGAATCATACCTTGGAATGCATCGGCAATTATGCAGCATGCTGCTTCCAAAAGTAAGTAAGCGACAGATTAACGATCATCACGATACCATAGATGAGGGCAAGCTTGTAATGCTTCTCCGCGTAGAGCGCTATTCCGCCTGCCCCAAAAACCCCGATTTCTAACAGAAGTCGGATGAAGCCTGTAGTTGGAATGGATGCTTTAGGAGAGACGAACATTCCCCAAATAATGGCTGCGAGCATAGGCAATCCAAGTCCGAGTATTATCTTCACTACATATCCGCTTCCGGTATGAAACCCCCAATACCCGATGGCGAATAAAGCGCACAGCTCCATGATAAAACGCAATCCAAGATTGGCATACTTCACCCATTCCATATCATGTTCCCCCTTTTGCGACAAAGAATGACCCTCTCATCATACACCACATATTCCTCATTTCATTATTAGACACTCCATAGATCTGCAACTAAAGATAGAACCAGCAGAATCCCCATAACAGTTCCGGATCCGATCGCCCATCCTTTGTTCTTACTTGTTCTTAATAAGGATCTCGTATATAGAAATAGTCCGGTTCCGATGAGCGCAGCTTCCAATGCGATGCTTACGTACGAATGCTCCCAAACGCCAAAGCCGAGCAACGGCAAACTTCCGATATTCCCTGGCAGTATCGGCATATCCGCCCGATGCACGATTAAATCCAGCAGCCAATGACTAAATACGAGCGCTGCCACGATACGGCCGCCTCTCTTGCCCCATATTCGCCCCGAAAGCAATCCGGCCAAAACCGCCAGCAGTAATGCCCCAACTAATGAATGCGTGTAATCGGCATGAATAATTAATCCGCCATAGCCGCTGCCTTCCGTCGTTTCCACTTTTAACAGAAAGAGCGGAACGAAGAACACATCAAGCAGCTGCGTACTCACGACGAGCGCCCAAAGCGGCACCTCCGGCGACTTGGATTTTACGGCTGCAGCCAAACCGAAATGACCTGCAAACATACTATTTCACACTCCCTTGTTGG
Organism: Paenibacillus spongiae; assembly: GCF_024734895.1. Taxonomy (NCBI): domain Bacteria; kingdom Bacillati; phylum Bacillota; class Bacilli; order Caryophanales; family Paenibacillaceae; genus Paenibacillus; species Paenibacillus spongiae. The sequence goes on along the minus strand of NZ_CP091430.1, from coordinate 3,418,892 downwards.
GTTAATCTGGCTTTGGCATCCAACCATCCCGCTCTGATTGCAAACAAAAGCATTAATACGATAAAGCTCATCATGAATCTCCCCTCATGAAAAATAACCAACGGTTACTAACCGTTGGTTATAATATAACCCGCGGTTACTCGCGTGTAAAGCTATTTTATTCAAGCCTATGTTAAATTGGAATGCAGATTTTCGGCATAAGAAGAACCGCCTTGTTAGGGCGGTTTGTTTCTTCAGCTATGATTTCCGTTCGTTTACCCAATTTATATCGACATTGTATGTAACTTGTTACCCTCAGTATCCCAGAATTCAAACCCGTGACCATCATCTGAAATATCAGTTACTTTTACGCCGCTCTCTTTTAAGTACCGATGTGCCTTTACCACATCGGTACATTGAAAATGAAATGCAGCGACTTGTTCACTCACGAATATCCACCACCTTTATTTGATAAGTTAGCGTATCCAGTCCATCTTAATGCTTTTGCCCGCCAACAGGTTCAAAGAGCAGCTTACTTCCATTACTCCATTTCGGAGCAGATCATAATCACATTCCCATCCGGATCCTTGACGGTAAAGAAAGCAAGTTCACTGCCATGTCTCTCGATGTCGGTGAAGACCGGCACGCCATTCGCTTCGAGATAAGCCTTCGAGCCGTCCACATCAGGAGTTGCCAACATGAAGAGCGTCTCGTAATCATCTCCTTGCCGGAAACGGTTGTCGTCGAGCAGCACGCCGCTGCCTCTCTTCATCTGCAGATCATAGATGGAATTCTCCTGCCCTGACCCGACTTCATGATAGGGCAAGCGCAGCACTTCGCTGTGATACCGAATGGCCCGGTTCATGTCGGTCACATTCAGAAAGACGCCGCAGATCCGGTTCTTAATCGGACTATCCGTTTCTTCCAATTTCTCCACCACATCGGATACATAATCGGATTGGGTCACCATTAGCGAATTCCCGTCCGGATCGGAGAAACGGAAGAAAGCCAAGCCCGAATGCGGCCGATCGATCGGCGTTAAAGAAAGTACGCCCAGGTTATCCAAGTGACGATGCGCTTGCTCAATGTCCGAGGTCGGGTACATGTATCTGACATGAGGCGTCTCCGACGTATTGCTCCGATTATCATCGAGGATGATGCCGGTCCCGCCTTGGAGCATCATCCAATATACGTTGCCGCCGTTCAACCTCTCTTCCAATAGCGGCAATCCCATGACCATACTGTACCACTCGGCAGATCGGCGAAGATCGGATACATGAATGAAGACGCTATCAACTGCGTTATCGATCGGACTTTTAGTAGGATCCATCGTTATATCTCCTTTATTCCAGTTTGTCGTTCCCCGAGCGTATACCTTGAGTGAGGCGGGTACCCGAACCGGCCTGTAGCTGCTTGGATTTCTTCGTGACGGGTAAACTCTCTCATCCGTCTGTCCGAGCTTCGCATTCTGGCCCATCACCTATTCCCTCCCAACAACGATTCCTTGCTGCGCCCTCCTGCTGTCTTGGTTTCCATTATATCAAATTGCAAACTTCCTATTATGTTCAAATTTCTCAAAAAAAAAGAAAGAACCTCCTGCTTCGCGCGAATATGCACGCTGCAGGAGGCTCTTATGTCATTTGTTGAAGCGGGACTCAACCGTAATTCAATGAGCGCCCCGCTGACGACGACTTCCTCCGCTATTACTTCTCGTCGCCCCACAGACTGCCTTTGCCCATCGATTCCCGCCATGCATGCCGCCATTGGTGAACAGCCAGTTGATGAGAACACTTACATGCCTGATTGCGTCAGCGACGACCTGTCCGCCTTCTAATGCTACTCTCTCAACCTCCTACTGATCCTTCAATCACGAACCAGGTCATACTCTTCGGAGCGATGGACAGTTGTACCTGTACGCGATAATTACGGTCAAGCTCATATTCTCGAAGCTCCCCTTCCTGCTCCCGAATCATAGCTCTGGTGCTTATCCCTGTGTAGTATAACGGCAGCTCCAACGTCTGCTCGATTTCCTTATCCAACGGATTATAGACAAAGGCCATTCCCTTATGCTTCTGCATCGGATTCACGTGCAGCATGCAATCAACATCCCGTCCGCTCGGCCTTCTTACATGGATCAGATCCGATTCCAAAATACCGCGGTATTGCTTATAGAAATCGACCCATTTGCGAACGACCTGCTTGGTTTCCTCGGTATCATACAACCGGAACCCGCGATAGCTCGCCTGCACGCCTGCCGTGAAATTATTCATGAGATGGGCATCGTAAGTGTCCAGATGCTCGCTAAGCGGTTCCAAAGTCGACTCCGGTCCGCCGCCGTGATATTCCGTTAATGGGACGAACATCCATCCCATACTCGGCGCTTTCTCCCATGTCCCATCGTATATATTTTGTCTCGAAAGTAAAACCTGCCGGTCCCGCGGCAGCGCGAAGTTGACTTCCCGGTAGCCCATCCCGGCTTTATTGGATCCGGACAGGAAATACCAGTCCGGAACATTCAAGTAGATACCTTGGCCTCTGCACCATTGGTAAAAACCGGATATCCGTTTCCACTGCTTCCATTGAGAATCATGCCGGCCATGATGTCCCGGATGATCGGTTGAATCGCATATATCGCCCGGATAAGATCCGTCATGCTCCAGAATATCGAAGCCCGTCCGTTCGAAGAAAGACTGCAGCTTGCGGAAATACGCTTGTCCCCAGCGGCTCTCCAGGCATGGCGAATGCACGTAATAGGCGCCATCCGGATTTACGATATCGTGCTCGGGGCTAATCGAACGGCTGGCAAGCAGCGAATAACCGCCGATCGCGATCCCCTTGCCGTGCGCGTAGTCCGCCAGTTCTTTCAAGGCCGCGATATAAGCGGGATCCTCCTCTTCCATATTCAGCCCGCTGCCGAACGATAGAATAACCATTTCGAACCCGACTTCCGCACATTGGTCGATCGCTTCGCGAATGACAGCCGGATCCATGCTGCGGACATGCATAAAGATCGGATTTTCTTCGATCCACGGGGCATTGGTACGGTACATCTTCCGCTGGGCAAGCCCTTTTCGTTCCCTGTCCGTGCTGTCGTGGACAAGCACGAACGTACGGAACGTGTCGAACGTCTCCCCGGGCTCAAGCTCCACATTCGGACCGATCGGGGGACGGCTTTCCAACAGGGCTGGCGTCAGACAATCATAGTTGATCTGAGTCTTGTAGTCCGGATCCGGTACCCAATGCGTGGTCCGGTTCGCCTTCTTCTGCGCCATTCCTTGAAACGAATAATCGCTCTCGACATGCAGGTTCGGATACTCCCATCGATCCGGAGACTCGACGGGGGACTCCCATTCCACTACGGCTAACAGCTCGCTCGTGAACGATTCCAGCTTCACGCAACTGCTGCCATTGTTATGAACTTGCAGCCACTTGGAGAGAAGCGGTATGCCGTCATACAGCTCATAGTGAACGCTTACGGACAGGCCGCTTGTTATTTCCGCTGCGGATTCGTAATGAAAGACCAAGGATACACCGGGTGCAGGCCATGGCCTGTTCGCCGAGACATGATTCTTCTTCCACGGGAACCGCTCTTTGGTCAGGTCCGTCTCGAAGCCGGTGCATTGGAATGCAGTCGGGTCTGAAGTCAGACCATCCACCCATTCCGGCCGCAGGTACGCATAATCCGGCTGCCCGACCAGACCGCCAACAGCGACATCCTCTCCGGATATTCGCAATATCGCTTCCGGCTTCACGCCGCGGATTATCGTTTCGTCCGTCATTAGATTGTGGAAAGCTACAGTTGCTGCATTGGGCTTTATCCGCCAGGTTCGGCTAATCAAACCGTTCGTCATGACGATTTCATGATCATGCTCGCCACGGTAAATGCCGGCTTTGTAAGATTCAGGATGAATAAGCCAATCCGGATTCGCAGACGAATACGATTGATGCTGTTTATAGGGAAGTTCATTGATTTGGGTTTGCATAATAGACTGATCCTCTCCTCTTAGCCGTAATCGACGGTAAAATGGTCCAACACTAGCGCTCCCCGGGCATCATCGTTCTTAACGATGGCAAAATAATGATCCTGCCCGCGATTAGTCATAAATTCCATCTCGAAGCGGTGTAATCCTTCCTTCAAGGCTGTACTGGCGCATTCCATTAACGTATCGCCATCCACAGCTCTGATAACGGCCGTATATTGTCCTTCATGGTCTGCCTTGTAATCGAACATGATCCGGTACCTCTGATTAGGATCGAAGAGCACCGTGGAGGGCAATGTCCGGAACAGTTCGCCGGACCTCTCATCCATCGTCTTCATCGACCAGTCCCCGCCGATCGTATCGTTCGTGTATCCGGCATGCCGCCGGGATAGATGGGTTTTTCCGATCATGCTGTTAGAGCTTACGAACGGGCCCCATCCTTCATCCACATCCTCGAAATCTTCATAGTAGTAATGGTCTCGATCACAATCCTGTTGGATCGAATTCCCAAGTTCCCTTACCCGGACATCGTCAAAGTGGACATAGGAATCCGTATCACCCGCTCCCGCTCTCAAGACAAGAATGGGACGCGTTCCATCGACACCAACAGCAGCATCAGGGATCGTAAAGGTCAAACGAAGCCTCTGATAATACGTCTCCCGCCTGCCGGAGTCGATGTCCCAATTGACGACTGCGGTCCGGTTAATTTCCTTGATCACGTCGGGTCCGCCATATTGGGCAACGATTATTGCTGCCGATCTGCCTTCCGATACTTGCACCCATACGGAAGCGGAGTATGTTTTCCCGTATTCCAATCCCGTCATCTCCTGCGATACTTCAGCGTCTGCACCGCCGTTACCGGATATGTGCAAATAGGATTGACCGTAACGGGTGTTCCGGATCGAAATATGATCCGTACTTGGTGACGTCGACGATTTCTTCCAATATATAAACCCGTGGCTGTCGAAGCCCATGTCCTTAACCGGACTGCCTTCTCCCCAGATTATCTCTGCCAGCGGGGGAGCTTCCGAAGGATAGATAACATACGGTGTGCGGGCTTCGGCGCTAATTGTAACCGTCCCCTCAGTTACCGGCAGGTCGCTGACAAACACACGCCCCAAATCCGTCAATCTGTACAATTTCACATGATTCCATGATTGCTTATGATCAGATTCCGTCACCTGCACCCGCTTCTGCCAACTCTCCGGCAAGGTCCATGTACTCTCGCCGCCAGCAGGATTCCAATGATATATTTTATCCTCCTTATGGGGGTCCCATGGTATGAAGACGGTATTGCCCGATGCCATCCTGATGCCGTTACGGTAAAGATGTGCTTCCCCGTCCTCTAATCGTGAGATCACATTCCCTTCTAAAATGATTTCGGCATCCATCCATTTCATAATCGGGAAATGCATGAGATAGCGGTATGGAAGCTGTTTGGTGAAGAAGGATTCAATGGCGGCGGTAAGATCCCGCTCCCGCTGCCAGCCCATAAAGCCGTTATCAACGGCACGGGTATATCCGCCTTTGAGCAATGGATGAACGTCGTAAGCATCCTTATCCGTATGATGTATAAATCTGGAAACCACACTGTCCCCGGTACTGTCATGCGTCCATATCGCGTGCTGATCCAGCATATCCGCCTCTTCCGTCCATATGACCCAGCCATTGTCATGAAGCTTCTTCACCAGTCTGTAAGCAGCCCAATGCTCGTCCCGATACGTATCGACATACACGAAGCTGACATTGGGCACATTCTCTCTCAGCTCATCCAGCCGCCGATCGAATCCGCCGGACATGATGTCCTTCTCTCGATCGATATAGAAGGACTGATCCAGCCATCTCCACCCCGGCGTTGTCGTCATGATGGAATCTGTATACGCTTCCGCTTCCGGATATGCTTCGCTGTGATTGATATGAACGCCAATGGCAGCGCCATACGCGAGCGATCGGTCAACGAGAAGATTCAAATCGCTTATACCGCCTGCCCTGCCATTAATGCTTCCATAATCGGGATGCCCGCTGTCATGGCCTTCCGATTGATAGCCTTTCAGTTCGATCATCTGACCGAAGCCGTCTGAGTACAGGTAAAACTTCTTCACATGATCCAAGATGCGTAGAAACGGATTCTGAGCCATGCTGGCAAAATTCATGGCGATATGCGCGTAGCTGTTTCTCAGCATTTCCGCGCCGGGTATCGTGCCTTTCACTTCCCGATAAGCAATTGCTCCATCCTGCCAATCGACGATTCCGTCACCGTTCCGGTCGGACGTGATGACAACCTTGGCCCAAGGCTCTCCGACTACTTCGCCGTCAGGCCCCCGATACGTCCAATAACTGTTCCATAGTCCGGTCTCCATAAAGCCGTTCTTGCGAACCGTTCGAACACAGACCCGTCTGCGATTCGTCAGCACGTTATTTAGAACGGTCGCAGCCAGCTCATTCGTATTGAGAATGGCAATGGAATAATACGCATGAACCGGAGCTTCTTCTTGCCCGTTAACAGCAAATAGATGATCGCCTTTAATGCCTTCCGCACAAGCGGCATGAGCTCTCTCCTGCACGCTTCGTACGGATACGAGGCTATGATGGGGAAACTCGATCGTCATGACCCGAAATTCGCCCGTTTCTCGAATATCGGTTATGCTCATCTCAAGCATGGTGTCATTAACCTTGAAGATCACGGTCATGTCCACTTGAATCTCAGGAAAGGAAAGCCGATATGACGCCTCATTCCCGCTCATGTGGAATCTTACGACCGGCTCGTAGCCATCGCCGTTGATCAGCAAGCAGGCAAGGCGCTTATCTTGACCATACAACACAGCGCCTGTTGCCCTCCACCGGTATTCCAGCACTTTCGGAAACGAATCATCCACACGTACTTCCAGCTCTTCCGACGCAAGGATGTGATGGAAGACGTTATCGCATGCTTGCAGCTCTACATCGTCTGAATTTGCACGATCATCGAATAAACTTGAAACGGCGTCTTCTTTAATCCCGCTTATCCGTCCATATCCTTCATCTTGCTCCCGATCTGCCTCAGAAGCCCATACCCGAAACCCGGTGCGTCCCGTCTCCTGTTTCATCTGAGGAATATGCCCATGATAAGCCTGATAATCGTCGATCCATACCGTGAGCAGCGAGCCCATATACCGAAGCTTGATCCGGTATGCTTTCCCCTCATACAGCGGATCTCTCTTAAATAGAATGCCTTGCTCACCGCTTGGGAGTGACCAAATCCACGTGCTTTGGCCAAACGGGTCCATCGGCTTGTCGCAGCCGATGAATACCCAGGACTCCGGCGAAGCATATCGAATCAGCGCGCCAATCTTTCCTTGCGGATTCAATGGCGTGAGCGTAAAAGCAAGCTCGCCATCCGCCAATGCGGGACTGCTCACATTCACGATCAGCGTATCGGAACCATTCGCTTTCAACTCGATCGCTTCCTCCGCCGCCTTCCAATGTCCAGCGCCTTTCACGATATTCCACATCGTATTCACCTCATTCAAAGCGTATTTTCCACTCTGTTATACGTCACCGGTGCCGGTAAGTAGGACGAAGCCAGCGGGTATTCCGTTACAACAGCACAGAAGGGACATCTGCTTATGATGTCCCTTCTGTGCGAGATGTGCTGGCATTTATTACTTATTTTGATTATACAACGTTTCCGCTTCCTGCATTACTTTATCTCCGCCCATCTTCTTCCACTCTGCAACATATTGATCGAATTCGGTTAACGATTTGCGTCCCGTAATGAAATCGATGTAGTTTTGCAGCGTAAATTGAGTCAGTCTGTCCTGATACTCGTTTAAGACCGGTTTCTGATAAGCGTTCAATATATCATAGATTTGAGTGCCCTTCGCTCTCGTGTCCTTGGCTAATTGGCGCAGCGACTTATCGGAAGTATACGACGTTTGGAAATCATAATCGTTAAAGGATCCAGACATCGAATAGCCGCCGGCAATGCCAAGCTTATCGCGTTCTTTCTGATCGTCGTATGGCTTGATGTACTCTACGATACCTTTGTCGTTCAAATTCCAATGGGTGCCCTTGACGCCAAAATTCAATAATTCATAAATTTCAGGGTCAAACTGAGTCGCTTCGAATATTTGCAAATATTTGGTCAGCTTCTCTTGATCCTTCTCCAGCTGTTTGCCGAACATGAGACCCGTACCCGATCCCGGAGGACTTTGCGAAATACCGAATTTTCCATCCGGACCTTTCACGCCGCCGGTAGTCAACCAGTTGAAATTAGGATCCAGTTTATGGAGCTTGTCGTACCATGTTTCTCCGCCGAGAAAAGCGTTGCCCGGGATGAACACCCACCAGTAATATTCGCCTGCACCGGCTTTTCCTGTAAGCATTTTATCTTCGAAATTGTTGCCTTTGTTCACGACAAACTCAGGATCGATCAATTCGTTCTTATACCAGCGGTTCAACACTTCCAAAGCTTGTTTTGCGCCAGGTTCAATCTCGCCTCTGACAATTTTACCGTCCTTCTCACGGAAAATGCCTGGAAAAGCATCATATGCGCCGAACACGGAGCTGAACATGCTGGACAAATTCTCGGCCGTGCCCGTAATTCCATACGTATCCTTCTTGCCGTTGCCGTCCGGATCGTCATTGCGGAATTTCGTCAATGCGGCTTCCATTTCTTCAATGGTTTCCGGTATCTTCGTTATGCCGACTTTCGTGAGCCAATCTTGACGGAAGCCAAGCTGCAGACCGTCGATGCCCAAATCCCAAACCGTTGGCAAACCGTATATTTTCCCGTCGCGCTTCACATATTTGAACGGATTGTCTTTATCGATAAAGCGTTTAATCCATTCCATATACTTCGGCATATTCTGCTCGATCAGTTCCTGCGGTATTTCTGCTGCCACACCTTGCTTAATATATTTCTCATACTCGGCCGGCTTCGGTTCCTTCATCCAATCGGGAACGTCGCCGGATGCGATCATCAGATTCAGCTTCTCTTGATTCGAATCGCTTGTGGTCGGGACAAACTCGACATCGACGCCGAACTTCTCCTTCACCGCGGTTACCCCGGGCGAATCCTCCTTAATTCGCTCCGGACTGAATGACCAGAACGTTAATTTCGGCGTTCCCTGGGCGTTTGCTTCCGAATTTGCCGTCTTGTTCGACGTATTGCCGGGAGCGGATGAATCCTCCTTCTGATTGCCGTTTCCGCATCCTGCAAGAACGGTTGTGAACATCGCAAGGCATATGGCCCCGCTAATAAGTACCTTGTTCCCTTTCACCTTAACCAGCCCCTTCTTTATTATGAAGTCCAACATTCTATTAGAAGGATTCTCCCAACTGGATTGAAATCACCCTTTAACAGCGCCAATCATAACACCTTTAACAAAGTATTTCTGGATAAACGGATAAATAAGAAGCATCGGAATAATCGAGAACATAATGATGGTCGACTGCAGCTGCCTGCCCGAGAAATCCGATTGGTTCGACAGGTTCTGCATCAATACCGTCAAGTCCGTCGTATTGTTCTCGATAATGATTTTTCGAAGCACCATCTGCAGCACTTGATTATCGGGATCGGAAATATAGATCATGCTGTCGAACCAGGCGTTCCAGTGTCCTACCCCTACCCACAAGGCAATCGTTGCCAGAACCGGCTTCGATAATGGAAGCACGATTTGGATGAAAATCCGGCTATAACCGGCGCCATCCACCCGGGCCGACTCCTCCAATTCCTCTGGAATCGCCCGGAAGAAATTGCGGATGATCAAGACGTTGAATGCGCTGATCATGCCCGGAACGACCAGTGCCCATACCGTGTTATACATGCCGAGCTCTTTAATCAACAAGTAAGTCGGAATTAACCCGCCGCCAAACAGCATGGTAAATAAGATGATTCCGGTAAAGACCCGATTATAAGGTAAATCCTTCTTGGCTAGCGGATATGCCGTAATAGAGGTGAAGGTCACCGCCAAAATGACGCCTAGCACTGTACGTACGATGGTGTTCCAATAGCCGCTCCACAACGCATCGTATTGAAAGGCAAGCGAGTAGCTTCCGAAAGAGATCTCTTTGGGAAACAGAACCAAACCGGATGAATACGCCGCGCTTTTCGCTCCCGAACCATCGAGCGAAATGACCACTTGCGTCCAAAATGGATACAACGTCACCAGTATGATCACAGTCATCAGAAGATACAATACGGCATCAATGATTTTGTCTCCCGGCGATTTTTTTACGTTAATCACATGTGCTGCCTCCCAATTCCAGAAAATCTACCACAAAGCATGATCTTTTTGTCCCATCAGCTTCACGATACTGTTGACAACGATTATGAGGATCAGAGCGACCAGCGATTTGAACAGCCCGACCGCCGTAGCCGTACTGTAATTCATCTCCACCAGCCCTTGGCGGTAAACATACGTGTCAATGATGTCCGCAACGCTGTAGACTTGCGTGTTGTACATGTTAAAGATTTGGTCGAAGCCGGCATCCAGAACGCCTGACATCGATAGAATCAGCATAATGGATATGACCGGGAGCAGCATCGGAATCGAAATATAGAACATCCGTTTGAACCTTCCTGCTCCGTCAATAATAGCTGCTTCATATAATTGCGAGTCGATATTGGAGATGGCCGCGAAATAAATGATCGAGCCCCAGCCGAATCCTTGATAGATGCTGGTGATGACGAGGATCGTCCTGAAGTACCGGTCATCGGCCAAGAACAGAACCGCATCGCCGCCAAACGCTTGAACAATCGAGTTAATCGGTCCTTCCAAGGAAAAGATCGTGAAGAATATGCCTGCGAATACGACCCATGAAATAAAGTGCGGCAAATAAGAAACCGTTTGCACGACTTTCTTGAATTTCGTACTCATAATTTCACTCAATAATAAGGCGAACAGGATCGGTATCGGGAATCCGAAAATAAGTTTGTAGAAACTGATAATGATCGTGTTCTTCAGAACGGAGTAGAAATACGGATCCGAGAAGAGGCTCTCGAAATGTTGGAACCCGACCCATGGACTCGCCATAATCCCTTCCAGCAATCGGTAGTCCTTAAAAGCCAGGACCACACCGTACATCGGAATGTAATGAAAGATCAGATAATAAATCATTCCGGGAATCAGCATGATAAACAGTACGCGATATTGCTTCCATTTCTTTCGGTCACGCTTGAAAACGATCTCATTCAATGGTGTGTCCCTCCTTCCAGTCGGCAATGATGTTCGGCCAGCTCATGTAATTGACTATACCATGCCATGAAATGAGGGTAATTATCAGATATCTTCGATCTGTTTCAATTTTCTTCGCACCTTATTTTCATCCCCCGATTACGAAAATAAAAGCAGCCCCTCTCTCACATAGGGAGAGACGAGACTGCATGGATCACCATCTACTATCGGGTAATGCGCGGAATGACAACCTTCATGACCGTGCCTTTCCCGATTTGACTGCTAATTTCGATGCCGTATTCCGAACCGAATTTCAATTGAATGCGTTCGTTTACATTCTTCAATCCATAACCGGAGCTTTGTGCTGTTAATAGCTCTCCGATGATTTCCTCCGGAATTCCGACTCCGTTATCCTCTACCGTGAACAGGATCGTGTCCTGCTCCAGCGAAGCCGTAATTCTCAGTATCCCTTTGTCCGAATCATCTTTCTCGATGCCATGTTGAATCGCATTCTCGACGAGCGGCTGCAGGATGAAGTTGATCATCCGGTAGGAATAGATCCGCTCATCAATTTCATAGATGACGTCGAAGCTGTTATCCTTCATCATCCGGACGATGTCCAGGTAAGATTTGATGTTGTCGATCTCATCCTTCACCGCAATGATTTGATCCCCTTTATTCAATACCGTCCGATAAAATTTGGACAGGGAGGTGACGACATGACTGATTTCATGTTCGTCGCTTCTTAGCGCCCTCCAGTTGATAAAGGATAACGTATTATAGAGAAAGTGAGGACTGATTTGCGCTTGCAGCGCCCGCAGCTCCGCTTCCTTCTGGACGATCGTATTGGCGTATACTTCCTGAATCAGATTGTTCAGACGATGCAGCATATTGCCGAAACGAACTGTCAGATCTCCGATCTCGTCGGTCGATGTGGTTTTGATTTGCAAGTTAAGCTCGCCCTGTTCCACCCGTTTCATCCAGGTCAGCAGGAGATGAATGCGCTTAATCATCGTGTTGGATAAAAGTAATATAATGCCGATCAGAAGCAATAGGCAAAGTCCGATTACGATTAGCGTCGCCTTGATGATGTTGCCGGCGTCGGGAGAAACCTGGCTCACGGGTACGTAAGTGTACATGAACCAATTGCCCTGAGAGATGGCATTCTTCACGACAAGCATACGTTGGCCGCCGATCAAGGATGTGCCTCCATCGGACTTGATGATATCTTGCTCTTTCATATCAGCCATGCCTAGCCGGTCATCGATTTGCCCCTGATTCGAATAGATGATTTCCCCGGCAGTATCAGCCACGATAATTCCTAAATCACTCGTTAGCTGGCTGATGGGAGCGAAGAATTGGTCATAGTCAATATTCATGTATAATACGTTGTTCTTCCCATTGACCATTAAGCTTGGGAATGGACTAGCCAGGTAAACATGACCGGAATCCCACCCCCATACCGGCGCCGAATGGCCGACCGCTTGCTTGTACCAGGCTTCGTTGGCAACACGCGTGGCTGACACAAGCGCTGTTCCGGATTCCGGTATATCCGCTTCTGTATAAATCGTAAGATGCACGATTTCTTTGTTCAAAGCAACGATCATCTTGAACTGCTGGTATAAATACTGGTCCAAATCCCATCGCAAATTGACATAATCGAGGTACGTCGTGCTTACAATTTTTTGAATGGCGCTGTTATACAAAATAATGTTGGCGGTATTCCTATACTGCTCCAGCTTGAAGTTCATATTCTGGGCGATCGTATCCGCGCTGCGTTCCAGTGACTGTTCGGCTTGAACGCCAAGCAGCTGCTTGGACTGCCAGTAATTATAGATGCCCAGCACCGTAATGGGAATGATAATGACGATTAAATAGGACAGGAACAGCTTCTGCTTCAACCGGATCCGGTTGATCCATCGATACAGCATGTTTTTCATACGCCAAGATCTTCTCTGAACTGAGTCGGCGTCTTGCCGTGATACGTCTTGAACAAGGTGCAGAAGTAAGCCACATTGCTGTAGCCTGTTTCTTCGCTAATGTCGGCGACCTTCTTATTCGTTTGGGTCAGCAGCTGCTTGGCTTTCTCCATCCGTGTCGACGTAATGAACTTAATAATGCTTACGCCGCTATGCTTCTTGAACAAATGACTCAAGTAATTAGGGGATAAATAAACCTTCTCGGCAATCTCCTCGACCGACAGATCCCGATGGTACTCACTTCTGATCAGCTTCGTAACGTCATCGATCACTTTGCGTATCGAATCCGGAGCGTTCTTGTCCGTAAATTCGCTATTGTCGATCACCGAAATCATAATTTTAATCAAATCGCTTAATTTATTCGTATTGTAGATTAATTGCACGTTATTCTTGAAGCTGTTCGCGTCTTTCCTCGATGAAGCGCCGTACATGCTTTTCACGATTTCCATGCAGATGTATTTCAAGTATATTGAAGATACTTGTCTACCCCCCTGCAAGCTGTCATACAACCGTTCAAATCGTGTCCGAACGGAACTATATTCATTCCTCTCCACGTCATTCCTGATTTCATCCAACAATTGCTCCACATCGATTGAACTGCCGTCATCCGACAATGCGCTGCCGGTAAACATGAAGATCCCTTGCTCATTGAAGAACTTACATTCCAGGATCGATTCGAATTCATTATAAACATCGCGTATTTGCCCGACATGTTGAATGTGGCCGCTGCACACAATATATACGTCTCGGATGTAGGTTTCCTTGAACCATTGGATCAAGCGATTGCCCAGCGACTCCAGATCGTAATCGCTCTCTCCCTCCGAAACTTCAATAAACAAGAGACTTTGGCATTCGTTCAGGTTCACTGCGTCGAATGGCCTGTCGAGCAGATCTGCCAGGCAGGCGTCAAATTCGGAACCGGTCAAATCGAAGAACCGTTCCCGGGTATCCAGCATCATCATTCGGACCGGCTTCGAACCGGTAAACTTAAATGCTGGTCCAGACGGCTCTACCTGTTCATCCTCGGCATCATGGTTCCCGCCGTGAAGCAGCTGCGAAAAAATTATCTTTCGTTCATAGCGAAGCCCCTTGCCGTAAATTTCCTGGACCCTTTCCTGCTCTTCCTTGTCCTTCCGTTCCTGTTCAACCATCTCAATGACTTCTGAAACCACTTTCAAAAATTCGCTTACTTCGACAGGCTTTAATATATAATGAATCGCTTTCAAATCGATTGCCCGCTTGGCATATTCAAACTCTCCGTAGGCGCTCATGAAAATCACCTTGACGGGCAGCTTCATTTCCCTCACTTGCTCGGCTAATTGCAGCCCATCCATTCCTTTCATGCGGATATCCGTGAACAGGATTTCGACCGGATTATGCTGCATATAAGCAAGAGCCTTCTCCCCGCTATCCGCTTCATATACCTCCAGATCCAGGTTATATTTGTCGATGAGGAATTTCACGCCTTCTCTTTCAAACTTCTCATCGTCCACAATGAGTATTTTGCACATATAGGCCATCGTCCTTTTAGTTGAGTTATGAAGGAATGCTCCAGCTGACTGACGGTACAAAACTCCCTTACATGATAAGGTTAATTGGTATGATTAATATAACACAAGCTTTCGACTCACTTGAACAAGTTATTTGCTGGCATGAATAGAAACAGGACCACCGATGTATCCGGCAGTCCTGTAGAAATTACGAATGGATGAACGATAGACGAAGGGCGCGCGACAGATCGGATCCAAATGGCCAACCATTATTCCTTGACCGCAGCGATCAAGAGAAAAATCGGACGGCGTGCTTCGTCCTTCATCTCGGGATACTGGACCACCGCTTCTTCGGTCGGCTCTGGCTCGGATACCTTGACGATCCGGAAGCCGGCGTCAATTAACGCATTCATATAGGTTTCGATGGTACGGTGATATTTGATGACGTCGTTGTCAAGAAACCTCGCCTGCCGCAAGCCTTCATCCTGATAATTGTCGACGGGCCAATGCAAACGCTCGCCCTGTGGTCCGTAATACCAATCCTGTGCGGCAAGCGCGGTGAAGATCGGATGTTCAACCGAAAACACGAAGTTTCCCCTTGGGGTTAGGCAGTGATGAATCTTGCGGCAGATGCTATCGAAGCTCTCAACATAATGTAGTGCAAGCGAACTGATCACCACGTCGAATTGTCCGGCGGCAAAGTCGATGTCTTCGATCGCAAGCTGACGGTATTCGATCGCGGCATCGTCTGTAAGCTCCCTTGCACGCGTAATCATATTCGCAGAGAGATCGACTCCAAGAACCGATCTGGCCTGCTGCTCGCTGGCATACCGGCTATGCCAGCCGAAGCCGCAGCCAAGATCAAGCACATTCTTGTCGCGCAGGTCGGGAAATAGCGCACGGAAGGCAGGCCATTCCCCGGCTGCATTCAATCCGCCGGTTGAACGCGGCATCTGGCTGTAATTTCTGAAGAAGCCGGGATCGTCATATTTATTCTGTTTCATGCTTCTCATCTCCTGACTGCGTCATCTGATAAGGTTCATTATACAAGGATAATGTTGCGAAATTCATCCATAAAACCGCTTAGCCAATCTTCGGCGTAATCAAGAGCTCCCATATCATTAGGAATGAATGCGACATCAAGACTCATTACCCATAATCTTCGGGCAGCTATAAATAAATCAATCGCCGATTCGTCTTGAGCTGAGAGATCTCGAACCGAGCGATAACCCGATAGAATCGCCTGCCACAGTACTTCCTTATTATCGGCCGTTTGCCGCTTTCTTGCCTTCACTTGCGCCAAGTCATAGGCACGCCAGCCTTTCGCCGCCCACTCGAAGTCGTAATGGGTGAACAGGGCGCCTTCTTGGAAGGCATTATTATTCCCATGCATGTCGCCATGACATATTCCCCAATCCAACCCTTGATGGGATGCATCGATGATACGCTCCTTCAATTGATGCGCAAATTGCTGCAAAAATGGCGCCGCTTCGCTTTTCTCACCTATGTAGTTCATAATCCGTTCCAACGGTTGATCGATAAGAAACCGGGTATCCAAATCGTTCCGGCGCTGGTTCAGCATCACTTGATCCATTGCGGCATGCAGTTCAGCGGCAGACTGACCGAATGCATGACAAGCCTTCTCATCCACGAGACCATTCTCTGTTCCATCAATAAATCGGAACATAACGGCGATCCGTTTTCCTTCTGGCGCATCTAGAACGGTATAGCCGCTGCGATCGATCTTGTCGATTGGCTCGGCGACATTGGTGCGTTCGGATCTCAGGATCGCTTGCAGTTGTTTCAATAAGGCCAGCTCATACGATACGTCGCTTTCATGAATACCGTGACGATAGATGCGAAGGATATAATATCCTTTAGAGGTTCTTACCCGATAAGTATCATTTAGTCCCCGCAGCCAGAATAAGACTTCTCTCCACGCTCCGATATCATAATGACTGCTTAAACAGTGCGTTAAATATTTGGGATCCAGCACGGATCGTAAAGCTAATGGTTGTGTGTACATGGAGGCGTCGTTACCCCTTTAACTTGTTTAACAACATCATATACCAGTCTGCACGATGGATAAAGGTAGAGTTTAACTATACCGCTAAGAGAGCGGAATCACGTTCTTAATAATTGCAAAAAATCCGCGTTATCCGCGGTTTCTTCGCTTACTATCTTGGTTTCCTGCCGGCCGGACGAGTCATATCGTCCTGCTGTCTAGGCTCCTTCTTTCTGCAGATGGTAATCCGTAATAAGCTGCAGCTGCACAAGCTTATTATATAGAGAGTGGGATTCGATCAGCTCGGCATGTGTGCCTTGTCCGCTTACCTCCCCCTTCTCCAGCACGATAATCTTATCTGCTCCGCGTATGGTCGAGAGCCGATGGGCAATAACCAAGGTTGTTCGTCCCTTCATCAGCTCTTGAAGCGCCTCTTGCACGAGCTGCTCAGACTCGCTGTCCAGATGGGCCGTTGCTTCATCCAGCAGCAGTATATCCGGATCCCGCAATATCGCTCTCGCGATGGCAAACCGCTGCCGTTGGCCGCCGGACAGCATAATGCCTCTCTCTCCCACCTCCGTTTCATAGCCATCAGGCAATGACTCCACGAATGCGGTCAAATTGGCTTGGTCGACCGCCCGCTTCATCAGCTCCTCGTCCACTACGGCAAGACCATAAGTCAAATTGTAGCGGAGCGTACCGGACATCATCGGACTTTCCTGCGATACATAAGCAATCCGCTGGCGCCATTCGTCCAGCGATAAGTCGGCAATCTGCTTATTGCCATACCGAATCGCTCCAGATGTCGGCTCGTAGAAACGCTCAATCAAGGAGAATAACGTCGTCTTTCCCGTTCCGCTCGGTCCGACGAAGGCGGTCATTTGTCCGGCCTCTGCACGGAAGGAAAGTCCATACAGCAATGGCCGGTCTATACTGTAACCGAAGCTAACATGATCGAAGATTAGCGGCTGCGCCGCGGACTCATCGGAATGACCCTTCGCTGTATTAATCTTATCGAATAACTGCACCTCCGATTGCTCCGGCAATTCATTCAGCAGCTGTTGAATGCGCTCCGAAGCGCCTCTCGCCTTCTGGAATTGCGTGAAGAATGAGGCCATTTGGGTGAATGGAACGACGATCTGGAACATGTATAATATGATTGCGACAAGCTCGCCGCCGCTGAGCGAGCCCTGCGCAACCCGCACGCCGCCGTATCCGATCAGCAATACAAGGATAAGCAGCATGATGCTCATCATGATCGGCGTGACGATCGCGACATACTTAGCTTCACGAAGGCCGAACGTAAACAGGCTGGAAATTCGTTTGTCCCCCTGACGCTGCTCTACTTTCTCGGCGAGCGATGCCTTCACGAGCCGGATGTCGGAGAGAACTCGCCCGAGGTCTCCTTGGAACAAGGCCGTTTCATCCTGCATGGAGCGCGATACCTTGAACATCTTGGCACCGAGCGGCCACAATACGAGCAAGGCGATCGGGACGGCGATCAGCATGAACAGCGTCATTTTCCAATCGATGGTGATCAGAAGCACGATTCCCCCGATGACCGATACGATCCCGCTCACGAACGAAATCACATGGCCTGTAATGAAATCCTTGATGACGTTCGTATCATTCGTAACACGGCTCATGGTTTCACCCGATGAATTCCGGTCGAAGAAGGATACCGGCAGCTTCAGCACCCTCTCCCAAGTTTCCCGGCGCAAGCCGGCCACAACATATTGTCCCACATACGACATCGTATAGACGGAGAAGCCGGCCATCGCTGTCTGGAGCAGAAATACGGCGCCAAGCAGAACGATCGTCATCGCTTTCAGACTCGAGGCCGTCAGCTGCTCGACCATATTCATCGTTAGCAGCGGAATGATCAACGAGAGAAGCGTCTCTCCAAGCCCGAGGACGACCGCTCCGATCAGCAGCAGGTTGGACGGTTTATGCTTCATAATCAGGCGAAAGAACTGGGTTCCATCCAAAGCTTCTTGCTCGTTCATAGATTTGGCATCATTCGTTGTTTCCACCGCGACCACCCGCCTCTTCCTGTTTCTTCAACGTTTCCATGTAATCGAACAGTTCCTTGAAGTATGCCTCTTCCTCCGGCGTGAACGCATTCGGGAATAATACGGGATCGAGCGCATCCCCCATCTCAAGCTGCTCCAGCTGCTGCTCAGTCATCTCTTCCATCGAGGGGCCGACGATTTTCTCTACAATCGACAGCAGCTGCCAGCCACAGGCCAGTACCTCTTCATCCTTCGCATCCCTGCCATCCTTGCAGAATTGCTTCAGTTTCACGATATTGGCCGCAATGGTACGCTCAATCTCCAGACGCTCTTCTTCCTTCCCCTCCATATAGATCGCATCAATAAGAGAGCTGGGCAGCTGTCCGGACAGATATTCCTTCTGTACCTCCTCATGCTGGATCGCGTGCATAAAGACGAGCAATAGGTCGCTGTCCACCGTTCCTGCATCCTGCATCATATACTGCATGCGCTCAATCGTATCGATGACTTTATTCAACTGCTGGCGTTTCTTCAACAGCAGCTCGAGTTGGGACGCCAGCGTCTGCTGAAACTGTTCGCCCGGTTTATTCAGATAGTCGGTTATATCGTCCAGTGAAAAATCTAAAAATTTAAGCGTCAATATCTTTTGCAGCAGAAATAAATCATGATTCGTGTAGAAGCGATGCCCATATTCATTCCGGATGGAAGGCTTCAACAGCCCCTGTCGGTCATAATAACGCAGCGTCCGTTCCGTAACGCCTGTCAGCTTTGCGAATGCACCGATCGAATACAGCTTACTCTGCTTTCCCTTCTCTTTCTCCATCTCATCCGCCTCCCTACACAAAGTATAGCCCTTGACGTAACGTCAAGGGCAACAGTGATTTTTATTCATTTGAATCAATTCCATAGTCGGTGCCGCTAAATGTTCACAATTAGGGGCGCAACATCCGCTCTAACCGAACAGTGCGCAGTGATGTTACGTTTTGTGCTCCTAACGGACATGAGATCCGCTATTGTTGAAATCAATGGGGAGGTTGTGAGCCTTATCGGACGTGTGATCCGCAATTTGAGCAACAACGCCCCCAATCAGTCGGATTTGGAGCAAATAAAGGATCTGGTGTCCGCAACTAGTTCCAAATTGGCCTAAATCCAGTAAAAGCGAATCGTATGTCCGCAGCTTGTTCAATAGTTGGCAGAGAACGCTGACTCGAACTACCACGCACTTCCCTTGTCACCTAACCTATCTTGTCGGCACCGCCGCTGATGGAGAGTCTACGCTTCCAGGTACGGACCTCCGCTCAGCCCGGATATGAATCCGGATCATGGTTTCCAGTGTGACCTTGTCATCCACGATCAGAAATTCCTCGAAGCCTTCACAGTGAACGCATGCATATTCATGACTGCTCTCGAACCAATTCCATGCTGCTCTACCTGTCGGTTCCAGCGTTCGATGAAGGGTTGGAGTGACCATATACAATCCTCCTGCCATCTCGATCATTTGAACGCGCTCATCGCCTGAAGCAGGAAGATCCAGGCCCGTAACGTCCATGAATACCTCATAGTAAAAATCCTTGTCCGCCACACCGCCATTATTCCAGGTACGAATGGGAAGGATCGCTGCATCGATGCCACTGGCCCTGGCACTGGTCCATTCGATCATGACGTCGAACGCTTCCTTCTTCACCTGCTTCCATTTATTCCCCGCTGCTCCTGTAGCCTTATAGTAGGCTGCTTTGTAAGGGGGAAGCTCGACGACCTCCTTCGCTTCCGTTATTACAGGCTCAATGGGAATGTAGATATCCATCTCATGCCGTTCAGGCGGAATTCCGATGTGCGTCGCGCAGCGCATGTCGTAATATTCGATTATTGGGCCGGCTGACAGTTGCAGTTGATAATCGGATTGAGGAAACCAATGCTTGTAAATATATCCGTAGGTTCTGGCAATGGATTCGTGAACCGGCCCGACCGCTGTAAACTTCGCATACTTGGTCTTTGGAATGATTCTCGCAGCGGCTCCTTCGGGGATGTAGTCCACGCTAGAGACCTCGATTCCAATAAAGTAAGTAAACCCTTCCTCATCGCGGTCAACCGTCAATGCATAATCGATATCCTTCTCCGGTTCTATTCGCAACTTGGCGATGTCCTTGAAGAGGGCTTCCCAATTCTCAAAATAATACGGCCATAATTCGGCCGGCGATAGACTGCCTTCCTCGATCCGGCGCTCAATGCCTATTAACTTCATTTCGGGGATCGTCACGAATGCCGATGCTTCCACCGCGTCGATCATCTCCTCACTATCTTCCGTTTCCAGGTTAATCTTGTGGAAATCAGGAAGCACGAACTGCCGTTTCCGATAGCTTTCCGGCGTAATCCCGTATGCGCGCTTGAACGCGCGGCCGAATACATCATGGGATTCGAAACCGTGATCGTATGCGATATCGGCAATCCGCTTGACTCCTCGGTTAATTTCCGCAGCAGCCATATGAAGCCGTCGGTTGCGTATATAAGACATAATGGTGTAACCTGCCAACGCTTCGAATACCTTGAGAAAATGGGACTTGGAAAACCCGGCTATACCGGCCAGCTTCGCCGAGGAGAGCTCTTCATACAGGTTGGTTTCGATATATTCAAGTACGTGCTGGATGCGTTGACGATAATGCATGGATGTGCACCTCCATGGCATCATTGTAGCATGATGATTTTCATCCTTCTCGATGTTTTTTCTTGCAAAAAAAGAAGAGGCTCCCTACGTCATAGATGACGTAGGGCAGCCTCTCACTGTATAGACAGAATGTTCTTCCGATCAAAAACTAGTTTAAAGCGATTGAACGCTTCCTGTAATTGTCTCGTTACCGGTCCTGGCGTTCCTGACCCGATCGGCTGGTTGTCGATGGAGATGACAGGGGTAATTTCCCTCGTCGTGCTTGTGAGGAATACTTCGTCAGCAGCCATCAGCTCATCCTGCGAGCATGCCGTATTCTCGAACGGGATCCCTTCCTCTTCCGCGATCCGTTCAATGACTTGTCTCGTGATGCCTTCCAGAATCAGCCGGTCTGCAGGATGGGTGCGAATGACCCCGCCGGTAACGATAAACAGATTCGATGCGCTTCCTTCCGTTACCATGCCTTCCCGGATGAAGATCGCCTCTTCCGCCCCGGCTTCTTTCGCTTGCTGTCTGGCTAATGTGTTGGGAAGCAGATTCAGCGATTTGATATTGCATTGATGCCACCGGATATCCTCTGTCGTCATCGCCGGGATTCCTTGCTTTATTTGACTGATAGGACTCGCATAGGGTTCACAGTAGCCGAGCATAACAGGATCGATCTGATCCGGGATGGTATGCGTTCTCGGCGCTGCGCCTCTCGTAATTTGCAAATAGAGATAACCGTCACCATTGCCGAAATCCGCAGCTAATTCGTCGAGTTTGGCGGCTAATGCCTCCTCATCCCATGGAACATGAATTCGTACAAGATGCATACTTTGATACAGCCGCTTCATATGGGCTTGTTTCTCAAACAGCTGTCCGCGATAAATACGAAATACTTCGTAAACGCCATCCCCGAAGTAATAGCCCCTGTCATTATAGGAAACTTGTATTTCCTCTTCCGAAACCAATTCACCGTTCCACAAAAACATATGTTCTTCCCCCTTGATTTCCGATAAATATATGTATCTATATTTGATTGCAAATGCGGTATCACATGTTTCGCTATATGCCGCCGTAAAAATGCCATATGCTGAATGTAAAGGTATACCCGACATGTGTCAACAAAAAGATATTTTTGTCTCCATTCTACGATACGAATCGAGCGTAAAAGACAATGCCACCCCGAAATGGAGTGGCATCGACATCAACATCGATATGGATAGAACGTTTGGTGGAACACAACCGCTATGCTAGTAGAGTGTTCATAGGATCACTATTGGCTCTCCCCCCCTACACCTGGTTTTCGTTTCCGAATCGGATGGCATTTCTGACGCGTGCCTTTTCGATTTCGACTTCCCTGTTCCGAGGCTCGGCATTGGTAACGAGTGAAGCCAATAATTTGCGGGCAGCCTCTGTTACTTCTTCAATTGCCTGATTAAATGCTTCTTCATTAGCCTTCGAAGGCGAATTGAAGCCAGACAGCTTTCTTACGAATTGCAGGGAAGCTGCTTGGATTTCATCTTCAGTCGCTGGCGGGTCGAAGTTAAAGAGGGTCTTAATATTTCTGCACATCATTATCTCTCCTTCATCGTTAAATCCGTCTCATAATAAGACGCCATGATAGGGCTCTGTATTCAAAACTCGATTCTCGACCATACAATTATGGCATGACATGGACCTGTGTTTATAACTAGGTTCTCGACCGTCAGTATTGGCCCGCATTTACTCCAATGTTCATAACATGCCCATCCTGGGTCGTGACATAAACCTTCCAATCTCCGGCGATTTTCTATTATAAGACGAGTAGCCAGTCAAGAAGGTTGATTCTCTTATAAATGAGTAGGTAAACCATGAAGGTACATCGTTAAGCAGTCGGTATGCTGCTTCAACGTATTCATCGTGTTGGGATTCGGGTCCATATAAATAACCGGATAATCCGCTTCCATATATTCCTGCCTTACCGGGAAAGCCAGTCTCTCTTCATCCAAATTGAATTCCGCTTCGATTCCAGCTTTATTACCGCGGGCATCCAAACGCTTCCACGCTCCATGCGACTTGAAGAAGACCGCATTCATAGCATGTATGCAGTATCCGGTATCCGGCGTATCGCCAATTGTAAGCCGCTGATAGCAAAATCCGACCGGTATGCCCTTGGTACGTAATATCGCGCATAAGAGATTGGATTTGGCATAACAAATCCCTTCCTTATAGAGCAGCACTTCAGATGCTTTCCTGGTAATTCGCGTGCTTTGGATGTCCCATGAATGGCTGATTTCGTCACGAACAAATTCAAAGGCTCTCTTCACATAATCATTCTCGTCCGTTGATGCGGCAAATAATTCGGTAGCTATCTCTTGAATGGAATCATGACGATAGTCCACCTCGTCCGATTCTGCCAAGTAATCATCCCAAAAATTCGATTCGCAAGTCAAAATCAACGTGCATCACGCTCCATCCGAGGTTCAAGGATCCGTTCTCGGGAATATAATCGTTATTCTTTCACAACTAGTCCGAAGAGATTGGCAAATACATAAGCTTGTTCACGGGAGATAAGACAACCTTTGAGATCCTCGACCTCAACGCCTAGCCCATTGAATTCACAATCGCTTAAATCGATGCCCTCCAGCTTTGTGCCGGAGAACTGTGACTTATTGATATTGGTGCTGTGCAAAGCTATCTTCTTCAATTTGGTTGTGTAGAAATCCGCACTCTGAAACGAGCTTCCCTGAATGATCACTTGCTTCAGCTGAGCAAACCGGAAGGTAGCATAATTGCCCATACATTCGTTGAAAAGAACATTCATGATCGTCGCATGGGACAGGTCGATGCCGACGAGCTTACAGTTTCTGAATTCCGCCCGATGAATAATCGCGTTGCTGAAATCGACATTCGACAAATCGCATTTTTCGAATATAACATCGGTAAGTTCGAGCTGATGAAACGAGGTGCCTGTGAAATTTATATGACGAAAAATAACTTTATCGAAGCAGACCTTATTCGCCGTTCGATTGTCAAGAAACGCATCTTGAATGACACCCATTTCGAAGTAATCCCCGGATTGAATATCTTCGACGATCAGTTCGGACAAGTTTTGCGGTATTCTAGGCGTTTCTATTTTCAATTCTTTATCCTTCTGTTTATGACCCATCTCGATTCCTCCAGCCGTGCGTAGTTATACCAGATTACCAGAACATGCGTTCTGAAGCAATCTTATCCTTATACGCCGCCATTGAAGAACCACGGAAATTCAGTTTTCAATTGATAGATATCGTTTTTCCTGAAGAAGTTTAAGCGTTCCTTCTTGACTGGATCCCAGTCGTCGAACTGTTCCAGATTCGCTTCAGAGAGATAGAGTCGGGTCCACTCTTGGGGTGAATCATAGAACCGTATAATCTCGTTATAAGCGAATGCATCAATCAATCCCAGCTTATAAGCTTGTTGAAACAAATCCTTATCTACGTTAAGAGGAGCAACGATGTGAACTTGCTCGCTTGCCAGACGCTCCACGCCGGATTGACTTCGAACCGCTACGGTAATTGTTTCACGAAGACTGACTCCGGCATGAGATAAGATTGGGATCCATCGATTAACATAGCTGCTCGCCTGATTAATAATATCAGATACATGTAAGACCCTCATGTCATTCACGTTACAATTCAAGGATTCGCCCTCATGGACGGAACGTTATTGCTCTGTGACCGATAGTAATCGACAAGCGCATCGATCGATGCACGATATAACGGATCCTCCATTACGGCTTGATTGATGATTGCAGCGATTGCTTTCGTTTGCAAATCTCTGGCTGTTGTATCTTTGAGGATGTTTGTTATTTTCTCTAAAATATGTCCCGCAGCGTGTTCTCCGGCGATGTTCTGAGTGTTGAAATAGAACGGACCCGGTATGCTGGACGTATACCAGTAGATATCATGCTTGCTGCTGCTTCTTACTGCTAATCCTTTGGTTGCGATTAATCGTTCAAGCAATACTTTCGATGCATCCATCTTCGGCATGTCTCCCTTTTCGCTCTCGATAGGAAATGGTTATTATTCTATTCTTTCTTGCTCACGAAATCGTCACGCCTCAGCTTCCTCTCCGTCACCGTCTCGCCGTTGTTGTCGATTCCGGTGAAGGTAAGCTCTTGTTCCGCATTCTTCGGAACCATGGCATACCAAGAGCGTTGATCGTCATCAGGATGGCGAGGATCGCGAATAAGTTCAACCTCAGCCGTATAACCGGCATGGTCCGATAGACGTAGGCTGTGAATATTGCCGTTCCATTATATCATTACCAGTTAATGGAGGGATGCAAGATTCAAAAAAAAGCTAACCGCGGCAGAATCGGTCAGCTTTAATATAATCTATATGTTTTCTCATGCAATCATTCGATGTTCGAGGAATCATTACCAGCCGTAAGCCACGCCCGATTATTCCGCCAATTCACTTCAACCGGCGTTTCGAAAAAATCCGATAACACGGAGCTGCTCAATACATCGGAAGTTCGGCCTGAGGCAAATACGGTGCCCCGTCGAATTAAGACCGTATGCGTGAAGTCCGGAACGATCTCTTCTATATGATGAGTGACGAACAGAATATGAGGCGCATCAGGCGATACAGCCAGCTCTTGGATGCTCTTGAGCAGAGCTTCTCTCGAGATAAAGTCAAGTCCATTGCACGCTTCGTCCAGAACAAGCAGCTTCGGCGAAGCCATCAACGCACGGGCAATGAGGATTTTCTGCTTCTCCCCTTGAGAGCAGCCTTGATATACGCGGTCATAAAGATGGGCACATCCCAGCTGCTTCATCCACATCACCGCTTGGGCATAATCGTCCTCGGTCGGTTTCTCATACAAGCCGATTGAGGCGTGCTTGCCGCTTATGACAACATGCTGCGTACGTTCATTCGCATAGATTCGTTCCTGCAGCGAGGAGCTGACCCATCCGATCGATTTGCGCAGATCGCGCAGATCCACTTCGCCGAAACGATGCCCCAATACGGACACTTGTCCCTTCGTGGGCCAAATATAGCCATTGATCATATTGAGCAGCGTTGTCTTACCCGAACCGTTCAATCCCAATACCGCCCAATGCTCGCCCGGATTCACCTTCCAATTTACATCTTCAAGAATCGTCTTATCGTCTCTTCTCCAAGTCACGTCCTTAATTTCAATAATGGAATTCATGGCGGTACTCTCCCAACCTTAAGATTTCGATACTTATCTAGCATCGTATCATTCGGGTTTGCTCCGATCAACCAAGAATTCCTATCGAATAAGGCTGCAGTGATAGAATACAATTCCCGATTAGCTGGCTTCAATCTTCTGAAAATTATAAATCGTGCCGCGTTCCAGCGAGCTTAATCGCACTTCGCCATATCGCTTCCAATGGTAGGTGCTATGGAAGTGATCGAAATGAACGCCGGTATTCGGTATAGGGTTCATCCGTACAAATCCGGCACGCTCAATGTCAGCCGTGACCCGCGCCAGCGTCGGTTCTAATTCGGATGATTTGTATCCGCAAATATCTTTAAACGCTAAGAATGATAGAATTCCCTTCGTCTTGAGACGAGCTTTCATCGCTTGGATCAGCTCATGATGCGGAGCATGATGGATTACATCATACATCATGACAAAATCTACGCTTTCGTCGGCAATAGCATGGAGTCCATGATGATCGCAATGATGTATTTCGGCATTCGTTATACCGGCCGCTTCCAGCCTTTGCGAGGCTTTCTTCGCGATTTTCTTCACCTTCTCGATTCCGAATACTCTGCCTTCTGAGCCAACCGCAATAGCTGCTGGAATGGTATAATGCCCATGGCCGCATCCGAAATCCATGACGGTCATGCCAGCTGTCACTCCGCATTGCTTCATGATCTCCGCTGCCTCGGTCTTCTCCCAATGACATACCTCTTCGTACGCGTTCAAATCGCCACACCTTTCAATAGTATGAATATGTAATCGGGGTGCACACGCCATGACAGTAGCGTACCATGTTCATTCCGGCGGCTTCTCGATGTTTTTTCTTATTCGCACAAAAAAACCGCTCCTTAAGAGCGGTTTCATAACCGTTACCCGATAGCCTAAACCACGTTTCCGCTGCAGCCCTTTTGCTGCGAACCATTCCGAATCAGGTTCGAATAGCTGGATTCTTATGAAGGATGGTCTCAACCGTGTCCATAAGCCTGGGCAAATATTGCAGAACACCCTCGGCACGAGGAATGAAATCGCCTGTAGAAGTAAAGCCAAGATCAGAGATAATCGCTTCAAAAGCAGGCCTATGAGCAAGCTGCAGCTGCGTTGACGCGTCTGCCGCCAAGATTTTATGACAACGGGCAAACGTCGCGACGATCCAGAAGACCGCTTCATGATGTAAGCCGGAACGGATCAGCTCACGGCTGCCATCAATGGCGATTGGCCGCGCAGATGCGGTGATGTCGGTGCTGAAGAAGAAGGGTGTCTGGGCCACTGCGGCGGCAGCGTCGAAGGTACTGGTTAGCTCATCGAGATGATGCTCGATACGCTCGGATGTCAGATGTGTACAGCCGAGCAGCGCCAGCAGCTCAGGATAAACGTGTGCAAGACCGTATTCGCTCAGCACTTCTCTGGCAGCAGCATAACGCTTCCGCACGGTGGGATTCCGAAGAGCTGCTACAAGAATGAGATGTGTCGTGACGCCTGTCGGAAACAGCCACGATTGCACCAAATCATGCAGAGGTGCTGAAGGATTAATCGAACGCAGTCCGTTCTCAATCTTCAAGCGGACGTTCTCGCATCGGCGATCTACCCATAATCGCTTGTTGAAGCTGTCGGATACTTCTGCTTGAAGCTTGCTGAGATGCCCGGTCGGATCCGCAATAATCGTGTTCATGCGAAAGCTTCCGGCTAGATGGTAGGATGCCAGTACTTCTTCGGCCGATGCAATATCATTCGATGACAAATACGTCACTTCGATTAATGCGCCTTCATAGATGAACTTGCCAAGCTTGAGCGCGGGCTCCGTGTCGGACGTGATTACGACGACATCGATATCCGAGGCAGCCGCCAATTCCGCATCGTCAGACATTCCGACCGTTGAACCGCTGAAATACGCCCCACAGAAACCAGGCTCTAGGCTGGCGTGCTTCGCAATCCATTCTTGAGCTTTCGCTCTCGCTACTCCAACTTTCATTCTTCGCCCTCCTCAATCGCATGTCAGACCAGCTCGATAATTTCTCTATCGATTTCTTCAATATACCCTATATCCGATGTGCCGTCCCATAAAATAATCGATTCTGCCTCGTCATTTTCAATAAAATCAACCAGGCTATCCAATTCACAATGGCGCATCTAGTGATATTTTATCAAGTTCAACCTCTTGCATGGTCCTAAATTCCAAAAAAATATTTCCTTTTGCATCCGTAATAATCCCCATATTCATTTCCTCCGATTTTGGTATGGAAGATTATACCTGCATTTAGGTGCCTAGGCAATAGGTTTCGTGCGCTACACATCAACCCGAACCGGATGACACAAGTGTTTCGCAACATCATTGTCAACGCGATCCGTTGCTCGCCACAAGACGGTACAATTACGATCTTCACGTTGAAAGCACCCCGGGAGTAGGCGCCACCTTTATTGTCCGCCTGCCAATTTAAAGATGCGTTTTCATTGGATCAGGAATAAAACGATGTTGGATATCCCCTTCCCTTGTGACATCCTTGTCAGATAATGAGGTGCATTCACGGAAAGCGAAGTGTTGACAACCCAGGCATTTATTGGAGTCCAGTTGAAGTAATGCGTAGTCAATCGCCTTACCCGTATGCTCAAAAAAATGACCAGCCCCAATAAACGTATATAAACCCGTTCTCTTCATAACATCCAAAGGCTGCTGCTGAACGCCCGATAGAAGAAGCATTCCGCCCAATTTCATGAAGTGTTTTGCCAGGCTGGCCAGATGAGATTCGCCGGTCGTATCCATCAAGGGCACTTTGCCCATCCGTAGAATGAATACTTTCGGTCGTTGATGTATGGTGTCCATGATCGACTTCTCAAACATGTTAGCGGCACCGAAGAAGAGAGGGCCTTCAATGGTATAGATACTTATTTGAGGACAATCATGGCCTTCGGTTACCATATGCGGCATAACTTTCTCGTGTTTAGCCATTGGATCGGGCAGCACTTTGGCCACTCTCATTACGCTGCTCATTCGCTTCACAAACAAGATGACGGCTAGAATGAGTCCGACTTCTACCGCGGTAGTTAGATTCGTAAATACAGTCAGCAAGAAGGTAAGGACGAGTACAACCGAATCGCCCGTTCTTGTTTTCAAGACATGAACAAATTCTTTGCGTTCGCTCATATTCCAAGCCACCAGCATCAGGATCGGAGCCATGCTTGCAAGCGGTATCTCAGATGCATAAGGCGCGAACATCATAAGGACCAATAGAACAACAATCCCGTGCACGATACCCGATAGCGGCGAGACAGCACCGTTCTTGATATTGGTTGCTGTCCGTGCAATGGCGCCGGTCGCCGGAATGCCGCCAAAGAGCGGTGTCACCATATTGGCAATGCCTTGTCCGATAAGCTCGCGATTGCTGTTATGACGGCTACCGGTCATGCCGTCGGCAACAACGGCCGATAACAAAGACTCAATACCGCCCAGCATGGCAATGATGAAAGCTGGCCGGATTAACGTTTCAATGCGATCCCACGTTATTTCCGGAAATTGAAATTGAGGCAATGTACTTGGGATGGCTCCGAATGCCGATCCTATCGTTGCTACGTCTCCTTTGAAGAACACGGCAGCCGCTGCACTTGATACAACAAGGCCAACTAAGGAACCTGGAACTTTCGGCAGAAATTTGGGCGTAAGGAGGATGACAACAAGACAAAGCACGGCTGTAATGACACTGTAGATATTCGTGGTTGTCAGATGAATTGCGATTTCCTTCATATTGGGGAGGAAATTCTCATGTTTCTCGATGCTGCTCAGACCTAGAAAGTTGGCAATTTGTCCGCTGAAAATAATCACGGCGATGCCGGCGGTAAATCCGATGGTCACCGGGCGGGGAATGAACTTAATCAACGCTCCAAGTTTAAATACCCCCATAAGTACAAGGAGAATGCCGGCCAGAAATCCGGCAATCAATAAATTCTCGTATCCATATTGAATGACGACAGCGAAGAGGATCGGAATATAAGCGCCGGTTGGACCGCCAATTTGGAATTTAGAGCCGCCGAACAAGGAAATTAATATACCTGCGACGATGGTTGTATAAATTCCATATTCTGGTTTAACCCCAACGGCAATAGCAAACGCCATTCCTAATGGAATGGCGATTATGCCGACAATCAGACCTGAAATGAGATCCTTGCGAAATGCGGCTGTATGGTACCCTTCAAATCTTCCCGTCCATTTCATTCGATATACCTTCTTTTTTTCATATATTTGATTATTTGAATATATATGAAATGGTACTCCTGCCCCCGAACAATGTCAATCGCTAAAATCCACTAAGATCCCGATTGAAAAACAAAAAAACAAGGTTATCCTTGGTATTTCACAGGATGCCTTGTTTTTTCGGTTAAGGTTCATTCCGGATGACCTCAAGTAATGATATCGCATCGACGAGATGGTTATCGAAGATCTGCTTCGTTACAGCCAGCAGATCCTTAATCAACGGGTCGCGTAACGAATAAATGACCGAGGTTCCGTCTTTTATGCCCGTAACCACATTTTTATTTCGTAATACCGACAATTGTTGAGACACGGCCGAACCTTCCGAACCCAGAATACTCTGCAATTCGTTTACGTTTCGATCTCCTTCGCTCAGAACCTCAAGAATACGGATTCTCATCGGATGCGCCAGCGCTTTAAAAAAATCGGCTTTAAACTGTTGGATGTTCGGATTCATAGCGTACGTCTCCTTGACTAGCACTTGATAGCTAACTTTTGAATATATGAATATAATAACACAACTTCAACCCAAAACATCGTGCCCTTAGTGTTGCAGCACTAGCAGCAAAGTTTCTATCAACGGTACGTCTAGGTTTCGGTTATACGCGCACATGTCATCCATTCTAATTCTGTGCAGAAACAAAAAGAAGCTGCCGCGGCAGCTCCTCTCTTATTTATTGGATGTGATCTGTACTTGAGACTGCGTCATCCATTGGTTTTTCGGCATTAATTTTCGGTCCATCAATCTTTTCGTTTAACAAGCTTATAATGATTGTACGCCTCACCTTCAATCATCATGATAGTTAGAAAATCGAAGCCGCTTTTTTGAATGACTCTGTTCGAAGACAGGTTCCGCGGCAAAGCGATCGCGTTAAGCTCTTCTACATTGGTATTCTCAAACAAATACTTGACTAATCCTTGCACCGCTTGAGTCGTATAGCCTTTGTTTCGATGCTCGCTGGATATCGCGAACATGATCTCTCTGCTCGGCGGCGGCAGCTCCTCTTTGATGCCGGTGCAGCACCAACCGATAAATTCTCCTGTAGCCTGTAAAATAATCCCCAGCCGCAGGCGGAGTTGTTCAACATTGCCGGATTCTGCAGCTGCTGCTAAGAACCGATTATTGTCAACCAATTCGTAATTTACTAACCAATCGCGCCGTTGTTCCTTAGGAACATTCCAGTCAGGCAAGAATTCGATGATCTCAGGCTGCATCGTAAGCGCATGGATAGCGTCCAAATCCTCGTATCTATACTCTCGTAATATAATATTTTCACACGCGATCATGAAAATATTGTCGTTCAAATCGGAATGGATCACTGTGTTCATTTGCTCTCCTCTCTAACTTCATGGCCTGTCCAAAGCCAGCTTCTTAAAAAATCCGGAAAGCCCTTCTTTCGAAAGAATCCATTCTATGAACGGCTCCTGCTGCTCTAGCTGCCTCATCAACTCTTCGACGGGATCCGAGTTAAAGGAAGATGTGCATATAAAGAATAAGCTGGCTCGCGCAATGGCAACCGGAAGTAATGGCTGTTCCATTAAAGAAAGATCGCCGTAACCATCCAGGAAAGCCGTGCCAAGCTGTTGACCACTACCATTACGCAATAGAGCCCACAGCATATAAGCAACATCATGCAGCCGTTCGGCTAGCTGGATAAAATCAAAATCCATCACTGCCCGTATCTCATTGTCAAGGCCATAGAGCACATTTCCCGTATGCCAATCTCCTCACCTCACCCCTAGCATAAGGAAAGGAATGAAAAGTGTCGAGGTAACAATCATCTATAATAAAGAACGATGTCACTGTTGAGGTACAATGAACAGCTGCATTACGTCAGCTGCTTTCTGCCCGTCTATTCATTATTAGGCGAACGACATGGAAAACATATCTCGGGTACAGACACCCAATCACATGGCATGAATCATGCATAACTTACAGAGTACCCAATACGCAAGGAGGTGCAATGCACAATGTCTGGATTTGTTGGCGGAGCATTCACAAGCACAGGAACGATTCTGGTTCTGTTCATTCTACTGGTGATTATCGCATGTAGCTGTATGGGTGGCCTCGTAGGCGGATTTGGCGGCAGCTGCGGTGGAGTCGGCGGAATCGGCAAAGGCGGTTACTAAGCAGCATCGAACAAACTAATGCAACACGGAATTGTTTATCCTCATATATTCCATGGAAGGCCCGCCGGTCCGCGGGCCTTCCGCATGTCAACCGGCTTCCGTGACCCATACATACTGACATTATATGTTATTTATGAGACAATCAAGGTACAGCAGAAAACGGTCCTATTGGGGATTATGGGGAGGAATACGATAACATGGCGTTGTTTCCGGTCACGCATTCAATTTTATCGCAGCGTGCTCTTGCTGCTGAAGTATTACCGCATTACTTTGGGGGATCGCCGTCAGAATGCCGGCTGCTCGTTCGAGGCATGAATGATACTTATCTCGTTCATTCGGAAGGCACACGCTATATACTGCGGGCTTATCGACATGGACACCGCAGCTTGCAGGATATTCGGCACGAATTAGACCTGCTGCAGTATCTGCATTCGAGAAGCATTGGCGTTGCAGCTCCTCTCACTCGGCTGGACGGCCAATATGCAACGGAGATTCAAGCACCTGAAGGAACGCGTTACGCTGCTTTGTTTGCTTATGCTCCCGGTCATATGCTTCCGCTATCGCCTGAAACAGCTGGCCGGTATGGACAAGCTGCTGCCAGGCTCCACGCAATCATGAATACGTTCGTATCGAAGCACCGCCGTTATCAGATTGATCTGAAGCATCTGTTGGATGACCGCGTACCTTGGATTCTGCCGTTACTCGAGCACAGGCCCGAAGACCAGCTGTTCGTCAACCGCGTGTGGCGATTCCTTCGTGAACACCTCGACAGCATAGCTCCTCATTTGAGGTGGGGGATGTGCCACGGCGATCTGAACGGCGGTAATTGTCATACCGATAATGAAGGCAATCTGACATTCTTTGACTTCGATTGTGAAGGGCCGGGATGGCCAGCTTATGACGCAGCTGTCTTCAATTGGTCCGTTCGCGATATGTCCGACCGGCACTATGCAAGGCAGCTGTGGCAAGCATACTTGGATGCCTACCAGCACGTGCT
This sequence comes from Paenibacillus spongiae, assembly GCF_024734895.1. Taxonomy (NCBI): domain Bacteria; kingdom Bacillati; phylum Bacillota; class Bacilli; order Caryophanales; family Paenibacillaceae; genus Paenibacillus; species Paenibacillus spongiae. Next base: position 3,385,080 of record NZ_CP091430.1, on the reverse strand, counting down.
GCCCTTATCAGAGATGGAACTGGCATCGATCCCCTATTTTGTCGCTGCGCGGCAGCTATGGCTTGTCGGGCTCCACTGTCAGCATGCCGATGAATGGTCCTACGGAAATCTGAGCGAGGCATATTTTGACAGGCGTCTTCGAATCCTTCATGAACTGGTTCACGAGCATGATTGGAAGCTCTGACTTGCCGTTATGAGTCGAAATCGATAATCAAATAATTTCTGGCCATCTGCTCCCAATCCCTTATTTGTATAATGACATCCGCATACCGGGACAGCTGCCGGTACTCCAGTGGTTTGTTGAAGGGCGTGAAATCCTCCGCAATGATCTTGCTAAGCGCACATCGGAGCGAAGATACTTCATCATAGCAATTCGCCGCTTTCTCCAATGTATCTGCGTACTCGGGAAATTCATCCTTCATTCCTCTCAAGAACGTCGATACGTATATTTTATCGTTATACAGCTTTAATTGGCACAAGATGTTGAGGTACAACCCGAACGGATCCTCATGTTTCTCGCATAATAATTCAGCATATCTCGTGTGGCCTGCGAAACCGTCCAGATGTTCGCCTGTTTTGGTGCCTTTAATGAGCTTGCACGCCAGCTTGATCGTATCCAGATACATGTCTCTCTTCGACAGCTTGGCGGTCTGGCCATGAATAATGATATATTTGCCGCCTGATTCTTGAAAATCGCGATGATGCCAATTCGATTTCCGGAAGTAACCGGTGACGTCATGCGGCTCATTATGGTCATCCTGCTGATCCATAAAGGGATTATAGCCAAGCAGCACTTCGCCGCCTTCATCATATCCGCCTATGATGCAGCAGTCTGAACAGGTAATTACACCTTCCAAGGTCAATACGGGATAGCCGCTGTCGATGCTGTTCATAATTCGCTTCTTGTCGATTTCATAATCGCTTGGTTCATGAATCGTCACATCATATCCTAGCATTCTGAAGGTATGCGGAACAATTTCCATATTGTGTACGACATGATAATCGCCTGGATTAAACCCTGATGATGTAATCGAGGCTCTGAATGCCGAACCCGAAAGGCAGATTACATCCTCATAACTTATTGTTTCCCCAAGTTGATGAAGAGCGGATACGACACTCCAGCCATACTCGCTCTGCCTGGCGGGGTCAGACCAGTTGACTGGCTGCAGCCCAGGGATGACGGTGCGAATCGAGTTGTCTGCCATGAAGTAACCTCCTCGCTAATGTTCTTCTGATGAATGTGATAGAGCTCATATTTTACCATAATCGGTCAGGATTGCATCAATATAAAATAACGATCCCTCGATGGAGAAGGATCGTTATTCGTACCTCCAAGCATCTATTAGCATGTATGTGAGGGGGATGCGCCCCCTTTGCCACAATAAACCCTATCGAATGTCGGTTACAAGACCATTGTCTTACCGCATCGTTTCCACTATCTATGGTTCTATATCTCGAGTCAGTCGGAGCGATAAAACCAGATTTCTTGATGACAAATGTAATCGATTACGTGATCGGATAGGGTTATACTACTGCCATCTTTTAGTGATGTCAATAGCATCTTTTGTCGAATAAAGCTTACATTCACAGATATTAAATTGCTCTGTTATCGGGCACTCGAAGATAAGAATAAACACCGGAACGAGTGCTCCGGTGTCCGATGTTACAGCCGAACAAGTTCAAGAAGTTAAGCGATGGCTTCAATCACCAGCACCCAATCCTGGAATATCTTTAATCGTCCCGTCGACCAAGCCCCTTCTTCATTCGGAACAATTTGCCCCATGTCGTACTCATCTCCTGTTGCCGGATCATACGCATAAGCCCGGTATGGAATATCCTGTTCTAATTCTCTAACCGTCACACCGGAGAAGGCCAAATGCATAGGCGCGTAGATGACTCTGACTTCGCCTTCGATCCCCGCCGCGTATACTCTGGAATAGACGTCCGCACCCTCTGGAACAGGGTTCAGCCATTCCGGGCGCGGCTGAAATTCCCACCAGCGATATTTCTCCAGCAGCTTCTTCCCGAGTCCCACCTGTCTGGAACCCGCCAGCTGCGCCGCTTCCTTCCAGAACGTATGCCCCCATGCGATCCCGGTAGGCGAAGCCCCATACGGCTGCTTCTCGTCATTGACCTGCCATATTCCATTGGCCCCGTAGGTATGGCCGCATGCCCCATTCAGCATGCAGTTCCAGAACAGCATACGCTGTACCTCTTGGTAGCTCGTCCCTCCGATGCCTTCATAACAAACCTCGGAGTTGATGACCGGTATTCTCGGCTCCCGCGCAACCGATTCCCGGATTTTCTGTACCGTACTGCCGACGGTAATGATACCTGAATGTCCTGTCTGAAGCATATCCAGGTCGAGCACCGAAGCATCCTCTACCATGTCATGTCCATATTCGGTCGGATGAATCGTAAGCGCTCTCCGGAAAGGATCGATCTCACTAATGTAACCGGCGATATCCGTCCATTCCTTACGAAGACGTTCCACATAGGCTTTCTTGAGCTCAGCGTCGTTGAACGAATCCCATTGATAGAACGGCATCGTCGCTTCGCCGGCCATGCACCATACGACCGGATAGGCGCCATATCTCGCAATAAGATATTCCCAATGCTTCTTGATATTGTCCTTCCCGGCAAAATCCAAGTAATAGCCCCAACAGGCGACTATGCATGGCATAAGTCCTGACTCAACGAGCCAATCGATCTTCAGGTCAGCCGTATCGAAGAAGGCGGGATTGATTCGCGCGAAATCTGCTTCCCAAGCTTGTCCGCCTTCAGCCGCCCCCCGTTCGTCGAATGGCGCCATATCCGGATATAATCCGGCTACGAGTTGAATCGCGGTAAAGCCTTTTCCTGCACGGTCCCGGGTCAGCCACTGGAAATCCTCCGGCCATTGGAGCCGCTTGGTGAGCGACATCCACCATGTATCGGCAAGCCAGAAGAACGGCGTGCCGTCTTCATGCTTCAGATATGTGCGGCATTCCGACGCTCGCACGGCTCCATGTTTATAGAGGGGATTATCTCCTTCATAAGGTTCAATCTGTACTTTGCCGGTCTGCCCATGTAAGCCAGAATCATTGTTCTCCGAACATATTGTCCTGATTTGATGCATGCCGATCAGGGGGGATGAATAACGAAGCTTCCACTTCCCTCCACCCGCCCAGAAGCCGGGGAGCTTGCGCACCTGACCGTCAGGTCCCGTCACCAGCGCTTCGAATCTTACATCATGGAACGGATCATTGTAATCCTTCTCGGATTGAAACGTCCATTCAACAACGGCATTTTGTTTAACGTTATGAATCATTGGACTTTTTCCTCCTTCTCTTTCCTAATGCAAGTGATCTATCGGTTCTGAATGATCCGACCCTTATATGTTCGTCATCCGTACGCCTTAATCCCTCTTTTTGGAAAAAAAGGTTTTTTGAGAGAATTCATTATCGTGACCTGACTGACTTGCAGCTATGACAACCGTCGATTCAAATAATTAGATTTTACAGCTTTACGAATGATTGTTTTAGAACCACCATTTACGCTGTCTTAACAGCTTGATGTTTGACGTTACTTCTTTCTCCAACCATCGTTTCATTTGAGTCTTCATGACAAAAAACTCTGAAGCAGCATGCGATAACCCAATGAGCGACATCGGTGTCTCCTGAACATAGTCCATCATCACTCGATACCTTTGTCTGCCGTAATCATTATCGATGTGACAATGAATTTCTCCCGTAATATAGGCTTGAGCTCCCAGGCTCGCCGCATATTTCATATCGGACACGACGTCACCGCATCCGGCAATGATTGCAATTCTGCTGATCTCCTCATGCTCTTTACCCTCAAAATCCACATAAGGTATTTCAAACAACGCTAGCAGACGGGCAATAAGTTCCTTCGTACTTGTTGAACGAGTCTTACAGATTAACCCGGCATAGCCATTCCCATACTTGCAGAACTCATCTATGATCTGAGCTTCCAAGGCTTCTGCGATTGCATCGCTTGTGCCGACTTCGCGATTATAATCAAGCGGCGCGTGGCAGGTATAAACCGAGAGCTTCCTTTCGATTACTCTATCTATTAATTCGGTCGGTATGGGTACGAAGCCCCTGCCCCAATTCCCCCGCGGATCGCCGCATTCCATGGGGATGGGATGATGCATGAACAACAAGTCGCCTTCAGAGGCATCTTCAATAAACTGCCTAATGACTTCATCCGTCGGAAACACAGCCAAATATATGGTTTCGACTTCTTGACTGCCGCTTATCATCAGACCATTGAATCGATGATTAAAATCCGCTTCGAACTTGTCCTGCCATCGAAATTGAAGGGGGTCATACACCATGGGCAGAAATCGACTGAATGCCGGGTCTTTATCCAGTCTATTGATGCCAAAGAACGAATCCAGCTTTTCCTTCATGTGATCAAGCTGCATCGTATTCACCCCTCTCCGTCATATAAAATCATTCTCCCCCATCTGTTCAGCATCTGCGCGGCGGAATATGTGTATACGAATTAGAACAGCTCCGGCTGCGCGAGCCACTTATCTAACGATACCGATCCTTGAACGCCAAGCAGCCGGTAAAGATATCGGTATACCCTCCTGTGACTCGATAATTCCGGCAGGTCAAGAATCGTCGTGTAGCCGCTGACAAAAGATTTTGACGATTCGTGATCTAAAATGTACTCAAGTCCAACAAAATCCAATTCCCGAGGAGCCACTACATACGCTTCAATGTCCACGATAGCGGATAGCTTACCGTTATCGGCCAGAAATTGCGAAGGGTCCATATCCACTAAGATTGGGCTGAAGGATGGAGGAACAGGAAGTCCCCTTAATTCCTCCAGGATTGGCTCCAATCGATCTTTGATTGGGCTATCCTGCTGATAATCCCGCTGCACCAACAGCCTCATGGCTTGTGCTAATGCGTAATGAAACTCCCCCTTGCTCTCTGACCGGGTATTGGCAAGATTTCCATAGAAGCCGTATGTATTCGCGTGCACCTTAGCCAGCCATCTCCCGTAATGATACAGGAGCTCTGCAGGTTGGTTCGTGAAAGATTGAAGTACCGTTCCTTTCATCTTCTCTACGATGAGAAACTCCCTGTCCTCCAGGATATGATGGGCGATAATGTTAGGGACGGGGATGTCGGAGATCCTGTTCAGAAGCTTAGCATTCTCTTGAAAGTAGAGCTTTTGTCTCGGATCAATCCCAAATAAGAATTTACAGCCCCACCAAAATTCACGATTGGGCTCATCCCGCAGCCTTGACGAACGTACGATAACCTCTTGCGACGCCGTTTTCACCGACCATACGTCGCTGGCATGCCCGGAATAGCCAGGATCAAGTAATGTAATCTCTTCTATCATCTCATTGAACAAGGGTTGGAGAACGTTCAACGTCATACATCTACCACCTTCCACATACATAACTACCATTATTATACTGTTAAGAGCTAAGAGACGTAACAAAAAACATCTGCTCCTCCTATACTCTCGTAAGTTATCACAAACAACAACGAAAGGAAGAACAGATGCTCTCTTATTTAGCGGTTACATTCTGGTTTTTTTGAGAGAATATTGGATTATGGGAGGAAACCATGCCCCATCCATACGCAGTGGGTGTGATGTACAATAATCGGATTCAGTCTTATGTATCAAGGTTTTGTATTGGTCGTCGGAGGACTTAAAAAGGATCAGCCAAGGCGGATCCTTCTGTTCTTATTGAGCTATCGTTCCCATCAAATAGAATTAAGTTTCAATATTCTTAATTCTTTATTCTTTCTAAATATAATTCCATTGTTTTTTTACTGCCGCCACGTTGTGGTGATATAGGGGGGAATTCTTCGAGAGCAAAAATTTTCACTCGACCTTCCTCACTATCTCTTATACCTCCAGCGATTGCTTTTGCTTCAAAATAAAAATTAATCATTGGACCTGGGTAACTCATATTCTTCTTAAATTCCCATCCAAGGAAATGAGTAATCTCAACATTAAATCCTGTTTCCTCAAATGCTTCTCGAATAGCTGCCTCTTCTGGAGACTCGCCATATTCTCCATGGCCTCCTGGAAGAGCGGCAGGATATTCTTTTGGTGCATTTGGAGGTAAAATTGAAACAATACCATTTTCTGTAGTGATCAAGATTACTACTCCCATTGCGTTTGCAGGAAAGTGTACCCAGTTGCATGAGGGACAGCATACACGTTCAATATTATCATCGTTAATTACCTTTTTAATTAGTTCTGTACGGCACTTTGGACAATATTGATACCTGAGGCGAGGTAAGACGATTTCGGGATAGTTCATGTGAAATCCTCCTTTGTTCAGGGACAGTTTCAGTCCCTGTTGGTCATTATATGTCCCACATTTAGGTTCTAGTCTGCTTCGGCAAACGATATATGTTCTTGTCCTTGACCTTAGACACGTACAAATATCGTTAAGCGTTAAAGTAAAAAAAGCCGCCTTCATTGGCGGCTGCACTCAATTCGGGCCATAACTTCTGACCACTTCTCATTGTGATTGCTGCAAAGTGTTCCGGCAGCAGTTGTATCGATAGCCAGTAGTCAATTGCACTATCGTCTCCATCAAGCATAGTCCAGTGTTCAATAAATAAGATCTCTCTAGCTTGAATAACTGTCACTTAACTGTTCGAGGCTGGTTGGGACGTTGATCCCGTATTACAAGCGATGCTATGGAATACTAGATGGACTAAAGAGGCTCCAGCATATTTATTATATGCCACGTATAGCTCTTATTTCGAACTATACCGCGGGTATCGATCCTTATCCGCTTCCGTAATTTCACGAATGACCCGGCACGGATTCCCAGCTGCAATTACCCCTGATGGTATATCTTTAGTAACGACGCTACCGGCTCCGATAATCGTATTGTCTCCGATAGTAACCCCTGGTAATACAGACACTCCTCCCCCAATCCATACATTGTTTCCTACGGTAATGGGAAAAGCAATTTCTAATCCTTGATTGCGCTGTTCGACATCGAAGGCATGACCGGCGGTATAGAATCCGCAGTTTGGCGCGATAAACACATAATCTCCAAAGGTAATTTTGGCTGCATCCAGCATTACCGCATTATGATTACAATAAAAATTCTCGCCAATCTCAATGTTATATCCCTGATCGCATGCAAAAGGCTGTTCAATCAAAAAGTTTTCTCCCGTTTTTGCAAAAAGCTTCCTAATGACTTCTCCTCGCTCTGCTATCATACTTGGACGAAGGTGGTTATAGTCATAGCACAGCTCTTTAGCGTGAAGACGCTCCTCGACCAATTGTTTATCATTGTTATTGTCATATAAATAACCTTTTTTTGCTTTTTCTTTTTCAGTCATGTACATGTATAGTCCTGCTCCTTCAGTTTGGTCAAATTTTCAAAAAAACTTTGGATTGTCTTCGCCACCGGATGAGATTGGCGGACGATCAGATTAATCCGTTGACTGGTCTGGCCCAGCAGTGCAGTTTGCGCCGGCGGGATCCTTCGTCCAGTTGGGCGATCTGTCTTAATGGGCCACTCTTATTCCGACTTTCTGTTTATTACCTTGCTTAAGGCAGCCTCATAAAAATCGTAGTTATCTTGAATCCACGGTATCGTACGTGCCTGTTCCGGGTTGTGCAGCCCTCTGCTCCTGATCTCGTCATTACTCTCAATATCATCGAGCTGGCTAATTCTTGCCCAATAAAACACCATGCAGCTGTCCGGATAAGGATACTTATAGTTCAGAGGCCGTTCGCCAAGCAGTCTGATCCGTACATAACCTAGCAGCTCGACGGAATCTACAATGGCACCTGTCTCCTCATATAATTCCCTCCGGGCAGCTTCAGCCGGCGATTCCCCTTCTTCTACATGTCCGCCTGGAATGTCCCATCCTCGGCTATGCAGATCGGTTAATATCATTTCATCCCCTTGGAAGGCAAGAACAAAGGCACTCGTTATGGATTGTTGTTCCGGCATCCGATCCGACAGTACGAATTGCATCGTATTCGGCAGCGGCAGCCATGCAATATCCTGTTCTTCTCGAAGAATATTCAACACTTGATCTCCTCGGATAGTAAATTTGAGTAATCATGAACATCATGAGCATAAACCGGCTCAAATGATGGCTTGCACTTCGATTTCGACCAGTAATTCCGGGTCAATCAATGCCTTCACTTCTACCATCGTAGCGGCAGGCCGGATATCCTTAAACACTTCTCCATGCGCCTTTCCGATCTCTTCCCACTTGGAAATGTCCGTTACAAACATTCGGGTCCTGACGACATGTTCCATCTTTGCTCCGACCTGCTTAAGTGCATCCTCGATGGTTAAAAGGATCTGCTTGGTTTGCAGATAAGCGTCTCCATGACCGACTACTTGCCCATCCTTCATTGCGGTAGTCCCTGCAACTTCGACGATGTTACCGACCCTTACCGCTCTGCAATACCCCACGACGGGTTCCCATGGCGATCCGGTCGAGATTCTCATTCTTTCTGTCATAATAGCCTCCTGTTGTCAGGTTTCATGGATGAACTTCATATAAATCAGTTTCTCTGGGAAACATTCGAAACCGGCTTGTTCGTAAAAGCTCCTCGCCGCGGTGTTCATGACATTCGTATCCAGCTGGATGCGATTCGCACCCTGTAATTTTACCAAATGGATACAATGTTCTAATAATAGTGTACCGGCACCCTCTCTTCTACTCGACTGCAAAATAAAAAGATCCTGAATTCTTAGTATAGGCCAGCCTGTCGTTGTTGAAAATCCCCAATTAATCAATACAAATCCGATGCAGGCATCCGCATTCTTCACCAAATATAGTTCAGCCGAGTCGAATCCGATTAAGCGTTCCAAAGCCTGGTTGCATTTTTCGAACAAATCTTCGCTATAATGATCGCCCTCAATATGTAAGGCAAGGAGCATACTAGCTTCCGCTATCCAATCGCTTGTCATTCTTATGATTGCTAGCGGCTTTTGAACCGGATACTTGTATTCCATCAGCCCCCCCTACACTGTGATATGACCGAGCGATCATACAATTCCTTCATCAAAGTAGGTAATTTCCGTATTTTTCGTTACGAGTTCGCTTAATCCTTCTTGATAATAGGGCATTAACTTGTCAGCCTGTTCGATTTCGATCCACTGGATCTCGCCGATCTCCTCAGGTCTCGTGATCTCGGGGCTTCCGCCAACAATCTCACCGCGGAATGTAATGAATAGAGCATGCGCCTCGTATTTCCTCAGTTTTGCTTCGTTGAGAGCGACAATACCATAAACGCGTATATCATATCCCGTTTCTTCCTTGGCTTCTCTAATCGCCGCTTCCTCTAGCGTTTCCATCTCCTCAACGGCCCCTCCCGGAAGAGACCAACTATCGCGACCTACATTTTTAACCATAAGGACTTTCGATTTTGTCTCGTCGGTGATCAATGAATAAACAACATTTATTCGTCTCATGTCTGACCTTCTTTCGATCTATTATGATTTTTTCACTCCAGATTACCGAGCTGGGCTGCCTTACTTGATCAGATTTGTTGAATGGAAGAATATGGATCAGTCGTAATCATGTATATCATACTACAATGGACAGGCAATAACGCTGATGATACGGGTTTTGTTGTATTTTCTACAGTAATTATGCTTGCAGAGCGGCTAAACCATGATTCCAACTCCACATTAGGTAACATAAAATAAACCTGGGTAATGAAATGTGCCTACTTTTAATTTTTTTTAACTTGGTACATAATCAGGCTGTAAGATAAATAAAGCAACTAACAAAATTATAGGAGGTATCTTACAATGTCTCAATCTCATAAATTTTTTGACCGTGCTTCTATTGATAATGCAGCTATTTTGCTGATTGATCACCAAATTGGTCTTATTTCTACTCTCGGAGAATCCATGAATCGTGCTGCCGTGAAAAACAACACACTTGCGCTTGCCAAATTAGCTAAAGCCTACAATATTCCTGTTATTCTGACTACAAGCAATGCCGATGGACCCAATGGCCCTTTGATGCAGGATCTCGTTGATATGTTCCCTGATGTTCAAGTGATTGATCGTGTTCTGATCAATGCATGGGATGACGAAAACTTTGTTAATGCGGTAAAGAAAACTGGACGTACTACCCTGATTATGGCGGGGATCTCAACTGACGTCTGTCTTACTTTTCCAGCTATTGCCGCTACAGCTGACGGTTATGATGTTTACGGCGTTCTTGATGCTTCCGGTACTTGGAACGCTCTTATTGAACAGGCCGCTATGCTCAGAATGAGCCAAGCGGGTGTTAAACTCACGACTTGGGTTTCGCTTTCTGCCGAACTGCAGCGTGACTGGTCTTTACCTACTGGTCAAGCTCTTGCTCAAACCTATGCTGAACACTTCCATGAGTACAGTGTTCTCATGGACCTGCATAACTCCAAATAAGTTTTAATTTCAAGGACTTACCAACATAAACAAAAATCACCTTCAAGACAGGTTGACCATATCGTTGATATGGACATAATCTTGGAGGTGTTTTTGCAGTTATTACTGTATTGGGATGTATAAAGGTCAAAGCTCCATGACGATGAACCATCAAATGTTAAAGTGATAAAGATAACTCTTCGTAATGTGAAGTAAATAGTTGCCGATCACAACCCATCTGTCTTCTGCTGCGATGCTATTCAGGCAGCAACATCCGCCCTATCTTTTTGCAAAAATCAAGCTTGACCTGAGAACCAACCGTAACGATTACTTTCGCACTTGGATCCTATGGTTTCGATGCTTCTCCCCCCAATCGTGCATTTTTTCTAAAATTGGCTCCAATGTTCGTCCGTAATCAGTGATAAAGTATTCCACTTTCGGAGGTACGACTTCATACACCGTACGCCCGATAACACCCATTTCTTCAAGCTCGCGCAAATGAAGAGTAAGTATTCTCTTTGAAATATTTGGTATGAGCTTTTGTATTTCACCAAATCGTTTGGTTCCTAGCTTTAATAGATAGAATAAAATAACAGGTTTCCATTTTCCTACAATTGTTTCTACAGCCGTTAGAGCACTGCACCATTTTGTATAAGAATCAGGTAGATCGGAACTAACGTTATTCTGAATTAAGTATACTAAGTGGGACTCCCCCCAATTATGCATATCTTGAAGTATAGATTCTAATGTACGTCCATATTCGGTAATTGAATATTCCACCCTAGGTGGGACTTCCGCATAAATTGCCTTTTCTACAAGCTCTTGCTCTTCTAACTCATGAAGTTTTATAGACAGAGTGCGTTTATTAATATCAGGAATTAATTTTTGAAAGTTACTGAATCTTTGCGTTCCTTTTTGAATTAATTGATGTAAAATAATCGGTTTCCACTTACCAACTATTACGTCTAAGGCAATCATTGCTTCACAAAATTTTGTATCTACATCAGAAGTCATTATATACCTCTCAAGTTTACGGTAACATATCGTTTACCTGGATTATTAAATGTACCTACTTTTTATTTTGTCTTACTTGATTCATAATAAACGTCGTAAGATAAATAAAGCAACTAACAAAACTATAGGAGGTATCTTACAATGTCTCAATCTCATAAATTTTTTGACCGTGCTTATGGCGGGGATCTCAACTGACGTCTGTCTTACTTTTCCAGCTATTGCCGCTACGGCTGACGGTTATGATGTTTACGGCGTTCTTGATGCTTCCGGTACTTGGAACGCTCTTATTGAACAGGCCGCTATGCTCAGAATGAGCCAAGCGGGTGTAAAGCTCACGACTTGGGTTTCGCTTTCTGCCGAACTGCAGCGTGACTGGTCTTTGCCTACTGGTCAAGCTCTCGCTCAAACTTATGCTGAGCACTTCCCTGAGTACAGTGTTCTCATGGACCTGCACAACTATAAAATAAAGATATGAAATAAAGGTGCTCGTATATATAGATCATCAAAAAATCAATATATAGTATGGTATCAAATCAGAATGGGATGTGAACCTGTATGATACAAATTTTAAAATCTTCAAATACACCTATTATGGGCGGTGGTACGTTTAAGCTTCGTATGATTAGACCAGGTCAAATTCATCATAAGCCCCTCGATGATTCTGCTTTTGGATCCCTCAGCAGAATTGATCATGCCAATTTAGGGGTTGGGGCTTTGGTTTCTATGCACTTGCATCGTAATGATGAAATATTGAGCTATATGTGGAAAGGCGAAATGGTACACAGGGATTCAACGGGACAAGAAGTAGTAATTTCACCTAATCGTTTGATGATGATGAACGCGGGTAGCAGTTTTTATCACGAAGAAGCGGTTCCCGAAAAAAAAGTTGAAATGCTTCAGATATTCATTCGTCCTAGAGAAAAAGATCTTCCCCCACGCGTACAATTTTACGATCGACCTCTAGACTTTAGAAACAGTGAATGGAAATTGATTGGAGGGCCCGAAGAAAGTAACGCCCCTTTAACCATTTACCAACAAATTTATATATACGATGCTCATCCACAATCTGGTGACACTATTGAAGTGCCTTCATTGCAGGGCCTGACTCCTTGGGTTTATATTATGGAAGGAGCAGTTCAAGTAGGTGAGCATAGCCTTATCAAAGGTGATGCAATAACGGATTCGAATTCCCAGCTGCCTCCGTTTCAGGTGACTGAAACTGCAACTCTTGTTGCATTCTTAATCGACCAAAATGCCCCTTTCACGATGGCTGGACTTTTCAGTGGAGTTCGTTAATTTATCCGTACAAAAATCGGCTCAACCTTCAAAATCAGTGCTTGACGGGTTCAGGCTTGACCCCAACGGACCTAGAAGCCGCTATTTACAATGATTAAAGTCCAAACTGGATTCTAATGGACACAGAATCCGTTATAGAGGTGAAACGGACCCTACACCTGACAGTTGAAGCCAAATAAGGTCCTCCATGTCCGCAAGTACTGCAAAAAGCAGAGAATCGAAGCAAATAAGGTCTCTGGTGTCCGCATATTCTTCATGCGAGTATGCTTTCGCTTGTAGCTTCATTTTCCTTTTGTTTCGTCAAGCACTGATTTCGGTTTTGAGCCCAAAAACCAACTAAAAATTTAATCAAGAAGCGATCAATTCGACATTAAGTTGGTTGGTCGTTTCTTGATGATTTTGATGCCTGTGTAGCCGGGTTTTACTCTCCCTGCATAACAGAGCATTTCAATGTGGTGTTTATCCAAGACAATCATTTTTTGTATTCGACTGATACCCTCTTCAGACTCAGGCACGGGGAATATGGGCCAGACATGCATCATCTCTTCATATTCCCAGATTAAGGGGGCATGATCTTTGACATCCTCATTGCAGCTTCTTCCAATAAAACACTTCCTCGAAAGGAAGTGTAGTGTTCAATCAGCAAGTTGTTCTTCGACGTTTACATTTATGTTAGGCGATCATGTTGTGCGTATCATGACTTTCTACGAACGATGTCTTGCTTCTGATCGTTAACGACCAGTTGAAAGACGTCCGGACGGCTGTAATGGCCAACCGCATCAAAGTCAAATCGGCTCTGTACGACCTGGGCGAGATCGAGCGTCGCGATCAGAATGCCTTCTTCATTATAGAGCGGTTCAACGACATAGTCGCCAAGCGGACCTACAATGGCGCTACCGCCTCTGCTTAGAATATCGGCATCCTCCTTGATGTCGTCATAACAGGCCAAATCAGCAGGATAGGAGTCCTTGGTTGCATACTGATTGCAAGAAATCACATAGCAGCGCCCTTCGCAACCGATGTGACGGATCGTGGACTGCCACGTATCGCGGGCATCTGCAGTCGGAGCAATATAGATGTCAATGCCTTGCGCATACATGGCGGTTCGAGCCAGCGGCATATAATTCTCCCAACAGATCAAACCGCCGATCCTGCCCAGCGGCGTATCGATTACGGTAAGCGTGCTGCCGTCTCCTTGTCCCCATAAGAGGCGTTCCGAACCTGTAGGCACAAGCTTGCGGTGCTTGCCCAGCAGGTTCCCGTCCGGCCCGATGTACACCATCGAATTGAATAAAGTCCCCGTACTGAATTCCTGATCGCGCTCTACCACTCCGATAACGAGATAGATCCCGAGTTCTTTGGCCAGCTCGCCAAATATAACGGTTTCGTCGCCAGGTATGTTAATGGCGCTTTCCCAATAGCGTTCCCAATCCCTTCTACCGTCAGCCGTACGGCTTCCGACACGTGCGCCGAAGCTCAGCCCCCGCGGATATCCTGGCAGGAACACTTCAGGAAAAACAATCAACTCGGCCCCTTGTCCAGCCGCTTCCCGTGACATGCTGTCAATCTTGTCCATGGCGGATTGCTTATCGAACAGAATAGGTGCAGACTGTACGACAGCCACTTTCACTTCCCGCTTCTTCATTCCTCCACCCCCATAAACTTATTTGCTCGTTGACAATGATTACTCCGGCTATGCTCCGTACTTGTCATCGCGCTCACTTCCAAATATCAATTCCGACTTAATCACTATGATAAAAGAATGCATTCAAAAATAAACCATCCAAACCCGGTTGAATTCAACCATCCACTTACCATCCACTTGGCATTCGCTGCGTACCATCCATGTTCAATGAATGGATAAACATTTGTCACGGTTAGGATGAATAACGTGCGTCTATTTCTGAAAATCAGTGGTATGATAAAAATCACAGAATTGTTTTATTTGCATATCAAGGGAAGTGATAAGATGTGGATACCTGATCGTCAAAGCAAGAAGCCTCTCTATCAACAAATCGCCGACCACCTGGAGCAGCGAATATCGTACGGCGAATATCCGCCCGGCAGCCTGCTTCCATCCGAAAGGAAGTTAGCCGATCAATTGGGGGTAAACCGGAGCACCGTCATTTTGGCATTCGCAGAGCTACGTTCGATGGGCATTATTGAAAGCCGTACGGGCAGCGGAACCCGCGTAAGCAAAACCAAATGGGGAGCTACGCCCAAGCACACGCCGAACTGGAGCCGGTATGCCGAAGGCGGCAGCTTCCTGCCGAACCCGCCCTTTATGCGAAGAATTCGGGAAGCGCTGCATCAGCATCCTTCCTTAATTGATTTCGCAAGCGGAGAGCTGTCGGCCGACTTGGCTCCCAATGATGAGATCACCAAGCTAATGAGCGAGCATAAATATACGTCCTATTTGGGCTACGACAATCCGCAAGGCTACGTACCGCTTAGACAAGCGTTGGTCTCGTATCTTGAGCGGCATCGCGGCATCCATACGACCGAATCGTCGATTCTGATCACATCCGGTTCTCAGCAGTCATTATATTTGATCACCCAATGCTTATTGTCTCCGGGCGATGCCGTTGCGATTGAAGATCCTTCTTATTGCTATTCGCTGCCCATGTTTCAATCGGCCGGTCTCCGGTTGTTCCGGCTTCCGGTTGACAGCTCGGGGATCCGGCCGGAAGACATTCGCGCCTTATATAAGAAGCATCGCATTAAGATGGTGTTTATGAACCCGAATTTTCAGAATCCAACAGGTATGGTGTTCGATGCCGAGCGTCGCAAGCAGCTGCTCGACTTAGCCAGCGAATTGAGGCTGCCCATCGTGGAGGATGATCCATTCAGCCTGACCGCTTATGACGGGGTACCGCCCTCTCCGCTGAAATCGATGGACATGATCGGCTCCATCCTATATATCGGCTCTTTCTCCAAGATCGCCGCTTCCGGCATGCGGATCGGATGGATGGTCGCTCCGAATTCCATTGTGGAGAGACTTGCGGATGCCAGACAGCAGATGGACTTCGGACTTAGCGTTATTCCTCAGCAGGTGGCCGCGCAGTTCTTAAATTCGAATCACTTCGTTCCTCACCTGGAACGGCTGCGCATGCAGCTCCAATTCAAGCGGGACCTGCTGATCGAAGCGCTGCAGAAGGAGCTCCCGGATCTGGTCACGTTCTCCATCCCTCAAGGCGGATTGCATCTATGGTGCAAGCTAATCCCCGAGGTGCATGACGGCAAGCTGCTGGAGGAGGCCATTCGCAGAGGCGTTGTGTTCGTTCCCGGGAGCGTCTACGGCTCGGATTCCGGTTACATTCGATTTACCTATGCCCGGGCGAAAGCCGAGGAAATAGGTCCCGGAATCGCAAAATTTGCGGAAGCGCTGCGTGAGTTAATTGGTGAAAAGCCTGCTCTTTAGCAGCTTACCCACCGCCATCATGTAGCGCAGCATCGCGAACCGGGAGCTGCGCTCGGTACGAAGTTATATATATATGAGAACAACCGCGGAGTATCATACTCCGCGGTTGTTCTTTTTCCTATATACTTAGTGGGCCACCATGTTGTACATCATGATCCACATCGAACCGGCCACGATAACAAGCAGAATGATTAATCCAAAGATAAGAGATATCAGATTATATCGCGGCTTCTTCTCTTCGCGCAGATGCATGAAGAAGAGCAATTGCACGATAAACTGCAGGACGGCGGCGATCATCAGCGCAACTCCGCTTGCCGTTCCCTCCAGCCATTCGTTCTTGATGATCAGGATCGGAATAACGGTCAGCACGATTGAACACAAGAAGCCGATCGTATACGATTTGAGCGAGCCATGCGATTCTTCATGCGAATGCGTCGAATCCGTATGTGCCATCTAACTCACCCCCATTAAATAAACAATCGTGAAAACAAAGATCCAGACGACATCGAGGAAATGCCAGAACAAGCTTACAATGTTCACTTTACGTTTCGTGACCGGCGTAATTCCCCGCTTCGCTAATTGAATCATCAGCCCGATCATCCATACCAGTCCAATAAGCACGTGCAAGCCATGTGTACCGACCAGCGTAAAGAATGCCGACCAATATGCGCTTGTTCCAATATTGGCACCTTCGTGAATCAGATGAACAAACTCGTTGATTTCGAGTCCAATGAAGGTCGCTCCCAACAAGGCAGTCACTGCAAGCCAGCCGATGAGTGCCTTCAGTCTGCCTTTGTTCATCGCGAGCAGCGCCAAGCCGCATGTAAAGCTGCTGGTAAGCAATATGAAGGTTGAAACGATAATTCCATTGATATCAAACAGATCCGCAGGCAGCGGCCCGTCCGCCGTACTGCCCTGAAGAACAATAAACGTCGCAAAGAATGTGCCGAATATAATAACGTCGGTCATCAGGTAAATCCAAAAACCTAAGGTGCGCATTTCTTCCAGATCATGATGGTCATGCTGCTCCGAATGCAAATCGGCTTGATGTGCCGGTCCGGATGCTTTGGTATGTGCCATTAGCCCGTCACCCTGCCTTTCTTCGCTTCCGTACGTACGATTTCGTCAACCGGAATATAGTAATCAGTCTTATAGTTAAATGAATGCACCAGCATGCTAATTGCTACTCCTGCAAGTCCCGCGATAATAAACGGTGTCCAGTGGAACACGAATCCGAAGCCGGCGACAAACCAGCAGGCCGACATAATAATCGGGATGCCCGAATTTTTCGGCATATGAATCGGCTCCAGCTTCGCTGGCGCAGGCGTCGCATGCCCTTCTTGTTTCCGCAGCTTCCGCTCCCACCAATCGTCCTGGTCGGTTACTTGCGGCAGCACGGCAAAATTATAATGCGGCGCCGGCGAAGGTATCGACCATTCCAGCGTTCTTCCGTTCCATGGATCGCCTGTCGTATCCAAATTGGCGTTGCGATGCTTCACCCCATGGGCGATCTGCCATACTTGGAACAGGAACGCAATCCCCATCAGAACGGCGCCAATGGTGGAAACGAGATTCATTTCATACCATCCCTTATCCCATCCGTAAGAGACGACTCGGCGCGTCATACCCATCAGACCAAGTACGTATTGCGGCATGAAGCAGAGATAGAATCCAATGTTCCAGAACCAGAACGCCCATTTGCCGATACGCTCGTTCAGCTTGAAGCCGAATAGCTTCGGCCACCAGTAATATAGACCAGCGAAGTAACCGAATACGACGCCGCCAATAATAACTTGGTGGAAGTGGGCGACAAGGAAGTAGCTGTTATGAAATTGAAAGTCTGCCGGCGCTACGGACAGAAGTACGCCAGTCAAGCCGCCGACAATGAAGCAAGGAATGAATCCGATCGTCCACAACATCGGCGATTCGAACGTTATCTTGCCCCGGAACATCGTAAACAGCCAGTTGAACACCTTGACGCCGGTCGGAATCGCGATCAGCATCGTCGTCAAGGCGAAGAAGGCGTTAACGTCGGCCCCCGATCCCATCGTGAAGAAGTGATGCGCCCATACAAGGAAGGACAAGATACTGATAATCATCATGGCATATACCATCGATTTATACCCGAACAGCTTCTTCTTCGAGAAGGTCGCAACGATCTCGGAGAATATACCGAAGGCCGGCAGGACGATAATATACACCTCGGGGTGCCCCCACATCCAGATCAGGTTGATGTACATCATCGGATTGCCGCCGCCATCCAGCGTGAAGAAGTGCGCGCCGGCATAACGGTCCAGGAACAGCAGCGCAAGCGTTGCCGTCAGAATCGGGAATGAGAAGATGATCGCGATACAGCTCGACAGCACCGACCACGAGAACATCGGCATCTTCATCAGCTTCATGCCGGGTGCGCGCATTTTCAGAATTGTGACGATAAAATTGATCCCGGTCATCAAGCTGCCGATTCCGGATATTTGAATACCCCAGATGTAGAAATCTTGTCCCACGCCCGGATTATACATGAGCTCCGAGTAAGGCGGATAAGCAAGCCACCCCGCATCAGGCGAACCTCCGATAACGAAGGAGATGTTGAACAGCATCGCCCCGGAGAAGAACAGCCAGAAGCTAAGCGAGTTCAAGAACGGGAACGCGACATCCCTTGCTCCGAGCTGCAGCGGAACGATTACGTTAAACAAACCGAACATGAACGGCATCGCCATGAACAAGATCATGATCACGCCGTGCGTGGTAAAGATTTGGTTATAATGATCCGGCGTTAAGAAGCTCATCTCCGGCACGGCCAACTGAGTCCGCATTAACAGCGCATCTACGCCACCGCGGAACAGCATCAAGAAGGCGGATATGATATACATGATCCCGATCTTCTTATGATCGACGGTCGTTAGCCATTCACTCCAGAGCCACTTCCATTTCTTGAAATACGTTAATACGGTAATGACCGCTATGAGCGTCACTGCGATACTGACATCCGCTCCATAAATTAACGGATCGCCCGTAACAAAAAATTCGGAAGCAAAGTTCTGCACTTTCTCCCACATGAGCAATTCCCCCTTACCTCTTAATGACCCATATGATCCATCGATGGTTCTTCTTCTTCTTCTTGTTGTCCCTGAGGCTTATCTTGCTTTCCGGTAGACAAACCGTGGTTATGGGACGTCGCATATTTGGTGACCGTCATCTCGAATAGCTGATCCGGGAAAGATGAGAAGGCCAGTACTTGCGATGTCGATGGTTCTACCAGCTTCTTGTACCCGTCCAATGTCAGAGCAGGCGAGGTCGCTTTAATCTCATCGACCCATTGATCGAACTCTTCTTGCGACATCGATTCCACGTCGAAGTACATATCTGCGAAATGTCTGCCCGTGAAGTTGGCGCCGGAGCCCCAATATTCCCCTTCCTCATCCGCTTGCAAATAAAGTGTCATGGCCATGCCCGACATTGCATACATCTGTCCGCCAAGCTGCGGAATCCAGAAGGAATTCATCGGTGAATCCGCTGTAATTTCAAACCTGACAGGCACACCGTTTGGAATCTTCAGCTCATTAATTGTCGCGATCCCTTGTTCCGGATACTGGAACAGCCATTTCCAGTTCAGAGAAGTCACCTGCACGGTTATCTCCTTCTGCTCCGATTCCAATGGCTTGGATGGCTCCAGAGCGTAAGTACCCTTTACCGTAATGACCCCCAGAGCCAAAATAATGATAATTGGGATGCCCCACCAGATGATCTCCAGCTTCGTGCTGTGTTCCCATCGCGGCGTATAGGCCGCTTTCCTGCCTTCCCGGTCGCGATAACGCCATATGATCACCGCCGTCATGATCAGAACAGGTACAACGACGATGCTTCCCAGTATGGTTGAGATCACCATCAAATCTCTCTGCTGCTCGGCGATCGGCCCCTTGGGATCGAGCACGATGATATTATTCGTGCATCCGGTCATAAGCAGCAGGACGATTGGCATCGCAACGAGCGCCAACCGCTTGTAAGCTTTGGATAATTTCAAAGTTCTCAGCTCCTGTCGACTTCCATTCGTTCTTGAACCTTCCTCACTTTATAAGAGAACGATGAAGGTGTCACCAGCCGTTTACCTCAACATATAACCAGCCATGTTCAACATTTCGCAACAAAATTGGTATAACTCGAAATATAAAAACTCTTCAGATTGTACTGAAGAGTTCGATGAGTTCAATGAATATTGGATTACCGCACACCGTCTGTTAGATATCTTGGTATAGCGGCTGTGTATCTTCGTGAACGTTCTTGACGACCTTAATCCTTCTCAATGCAGCATCCTCAGGTCCTTTAACCGGAAGCCCTTCTTCAACATGACGCATAATATAGTCGATGCTTTCGGAAGATATAATCTGTCCGGGCATCAAGATCGGGATTCCAGGCGGGTATACATAAATGAACTCCGCGCATACGCGTCCGCAGGATTGCTGCAGCTCGATACGTTCAAAAGGCGCATAGAAGGCTTCTCTTGGCGGCAGCAGGAAGCTTGATGCTTCCGGCACCGGCGCTGCGGTAACGCGATCAGCGTGCTGTTCGCCAGGAAGGAACTCTTCCGACATATGCCGCAGCGCCTGAATCAGCCGGTTCACTTCATGCTCCGTGTCACCCAGCGTGATCAAGCATAATAAATTCGTCAAATCGCTAAGTTCCACTTCAATGTTGTAGATTTCCCGCAGCCACGCTTCAGCAGCAAAACCGGTCAGAGGCAGCTGCTCGAGATGTATGCAAAGCTTGGTCGGGTCGTAATGATAGACGCCTTCCTGCTTACAGATTTCATCGCCATAGCAGTAGAGGCCGGGTATTCCGTTAATTTGACGACGGGCATCCCGGGCCAGGCGTATCGTTTGTTCTGCCAAAGCTTGCCCGTGCAGCGCCAACTGCCTTCTGGCGGCATCCAGTGAAGCTAGGAGCAGATACGAGGTTGAGGTCGTTGTGAGCATGCTCATGATCGTACGTATTCGCTGGATGTCGACAAGACTGCTTTTCACATTCAATATCGAGCTTTGCGTCATCGATCCTCCAAGCTTATGGACACTGGTTGCCGCCATGTCCGCACCCGCCTGCATCGCCGACATCGGCAGTTGATCATGATAATGAAGCAGCGTCCCGTGCGCTTCATCAACCAGAACCGGAATCCCGCAGCCGTGAATAAACTCGACCATTTGACGCAAATTAATGCTAGTCCCGTAATAAGTGGGATTAATGAGAAGCACGGCCTTTACATCCGGGTTCATTCGAATCGCATTCTGCATGGATTCCAGCGTGACGCCATGCTCGATCCCGAGCCGTTCATCCTTCATCGGATACACCCAGACCGGAATCGCCCCTGCAAAGATAACGGCGGATAGAATGGATTTATGCGCGTTGCGGGGAAGGATGATTTTGTCTCCAGGCGAACACACGGACATAATCATCGTCATAATTGCGCCCGTCGTTCCTTGTACGGAGAATAACGTATAATCCGCTCCGAAGGCATCTGCCGCCAATTGCTCGGCCTCCTGTATAACGCCGCCCGGCTGATGGAGATCGTCTAGCGGAACGATATTGATCAAGTCAATCGACAACGCATTATCACCCACGAACGCCCGAAATTCCGGATCCGCCCCTCTCCCCTTTTTATGTCCCGGTATATGAAATTGCAGCGGGTCGCTTGCGGCGTGCTGCCGAAGAGCCGTAAACAACGGCGTTCTATGATGATCCATACTTCTCTGTCCTTTCTATGTTCGCGATCAAACGTATGCTTCTTAGAACAACACGTTTCATTTTCTCGCCTATAAATTATTCCGAATATAACGGTTATGCCTGACCGCGTAACCATCCATTCGTCGGCTTTTGCGCACCAGCCGGTTCTCTCAGCCGGAAGCGGCTTGGTCAAAAGCATGCAGGATTGGAGGGTTACTTTTCGGCCGAAACCCCTTATATTCATCCCAAACCATTATTATTCTTGATATAGAAGCGGGGATGAACCATGGAAATTAAGTTTAATGTCAAAGCGCGTGAAACGCTTCAGCATTTGACTCCGTATACACCAGGAAAGCCCATTTGGGAGCTTCAAGCCGAGCTAGGGTTGCCGAATATTATCAAGCTCGCTTCAAACGAGAATCCGCTTGGACCATCGCCCCGAGCACTTGATGCTATTGCAGGCTCGTTGCATGATCTTCATCGCTATCCGGATGCAAGCACTTCCCGCCTAAGGCAGTCTCTGGCAGCTAAGCTGGAGCTGAGTCCCGATCAATTCATCATCAGTAACGGCGGAGATGAACTGATTACCCTTCTATCCGAAACATTCCTTGAGACCGGCGACGAAGTGATTATATGCACGCCATCATTTAGCGAATATGAATTCGGAGCGCATTTGATGGGAGCAACGGTCGTACAGGTGCCTCTTGGCGAGAATTTTCAATTCGATATAGATGCCATTGTCGGAGCTGTGAATGAGCTCACCAAGCTGCTTTGTCTCTGTTCACCGAACAATCCGACCGGCACCTATTTGCCTAGAGGGATTCTGCACCATCTGCTGGACGTATTGCCCAAGCATATCGTCGTACTTATGGATGCCGCATATAGCCAATTTGCCACCGCATCAGACTATACAGACGGACTGGAGTTCGTCCGGGCCGGATATCCGGTCATCGTGCTGCAAACCTTCTCTAAACTATACGGTCTGGCCGGTATAAGGGTCGGATACGGCGCTGCTCCCGAGACGATTATCCGGCAAATTGCCAAGGTCAAAGAACCGTTCAACGTGAATGCACTAGCTCAAGCTGCGGCTGCAGCCGCACTTTACGATACGGAACACGTGCGCTTGACACTAGAGGCAAATAACCGCGGCAAGCTTCAACTTTATCAAGGTTTTCAAGAGTTGGGACTGTCCTGCGTGGAAAGCATGAGCAACTTTGTTCTGGTGGATATTGGACCGGATGCCAAACGGGTATACGAAACACTGCTAGCCAGAGGCATTATTGTACGCTTCGGGGGAATTTGGAACCTGCCGCACTATCTTCGTATTTCTGTGGGGACCAGGGAGGAAAATGCAGCTTTACTGAAGGAAATCGCCTCGATTATGAATCAAGCGGAGTAGAAGCATCTTAGAATAATCGCATCTTGAGAGATTGGAGTTGACAGCTGTGCTTACAGAACAGACTTTACACGGCGTTATCGTACCCGTGATTACGCCTTTTGACCGCCGCGGAAATTTGGATGTAAAATCATTTGAGGGTCTTGTTACGCATTTGGTGGACAATGGCGTTCATGGTCTCGTCGTAAACGGGATGACCGGTGAAGCCGCGATTTTGAAAGTCAACGAGCTGGAAACTCTGATCACCACCGCACGCAAAGCGGCAAGACGCATACCAGTGATCGTTGGGATCGGTTCAAGCAGCACCTCAACGGCCGTTCGCAGAACCGCGTGGGTGAAATCGCTTGGGGCGGATGCCGTGCTTGCTTATGGCCCCTACTATAGTCGTCCTTCACAGCAGCGTATCATTCAACATTTTCAAGCATTGGCCGAAGCCGAGCTTCCGGTAATTGCGGTTGATCATACGAGCCGTACGAGAACATCCATGGAGCTGGAGACGGTACAAGCCATTATGAAGATGGACCATGTTATTGGACTGAACGAATGCATCGACGATATTACGCGAACCTACAAGCTTGCCAGGTCGATGACCAAGCCCGTCTTGTGCGGTGAAGACGAGCTGTTCTTCGCTTCGCTATGCGGCGGCGGGAAAGGCGGGATCTTGACTAGCGCGAATCTGGACAGCGAGCTATTCGTGCAAGTCTACGAGCTGTACCGGGATACCAAAGTCGAAGAAGCCAATCAGCTGTTCAACCAACTGCTGCCTCTTATTCAATTCGCGTTCTCGGAACCGAATCATGCGTCCTTGAAGTGGCTTCTAACGGAGCGGGGGCATATCGTTTCGGACCGGCTGCGTATTCCGATGACATCGTTTAATCATCAGTCGTCCAATAAAGTCTTGCTTTGATCCATATCATTACAGTGAATTGCAAAGAACAAGCCAGCCAGCATGAGCTTAAGAAGCACATGCTGGCTGGCTTGTTCTTTGTGGCTACAAAAAAATATAGTCGAAGTATTTTCTTCCACTTTTTATTAGAGGCTAGGAATCTCTAGTGGCTCGCTTGTAATAAGTTCTATAAGCGGTTTAGTATAGGAATCAAATACATCTCATCACGGATAGATTTCCATGCGATCTCTATGATATCTTCATTCCCTGTAATGGCAGGGTCTGTCCCCTCAGTACCGCCGACGATCTTCGCAATGTACGTGTATTTCTTGCCATGGAATTGTAATTGCTTCACGACTTCAACATCGAGTAAAATTTCTACATACTAGATATTGCGAATATCGCATTCCACACTACTACTCCCCTTCACATACCAGGAATAGTGACATGCTCCCACCACTTATAGAAGTGGGGGCTTCCCAGGACATACCTAATAACTTAGATATCATTACTGGGCTATCTCCGCCTGCCCGGCGGTTCTCTATTCATCTATGTCATGCCTAGCATTCTAATCCCTTCGGCCCGTATGTTTCCGGCAGCATCTTCATCCCTCTGATGGGGGGTACCACAACCCTCACAGACCCAAACCCGATCCTTAAGTGTCAGTTCCGTGTTGATCGTACCACACGTTCTGCAAAGCTTGCTCGAAGGATACCATTTATCGATCCGAACAAGCGACTTACCACGTTCGGCCAGTTTATACCCAAGGAACGCTCTGAACATGCCATTCCCGTTATCCATCGTTGCCTACAGAGCTAGGCTACCGATCAATGTCGGTAGCCTAGTCTTAATTGGAGATTGAACTGTCGTTCCCGTTAGATCAATGACATGTGGTACGGTTCCCCGCGCTGTTTGGAACGAGAATTTACTTTCCTGAATAATTCTACTTTATCTTCCGGAGTCAATAATTTTTTGGGGGGTTCTGTTAGCGAGACGCAAGGGGGCAGCCGTCAGTCGATCGAGATCGGCTTGACCGCGCTTTCTTCGCGAGCGGGCGGCTGCTCCGCGGTATATGCCTTCGTCGCGGCATGAAGGCTGCGCAAAAACCTGCCGCCCGCTTCCTGCGCCAGCGAACGCAGAGGTTCGGGTAGTTCGGCGATCGACGTTTGCGCCATCCGAATTTTCCATTCCATGGCTTGCACGAGTGCTTTCTCGTCCATTACGATCCGCTCCCCAATCGTATTTTCAACGTGTCTTGCTCGAATTTGGCCCCTTTAACGGACAACCCCTGCAGCGTTCGCGGCAGGCCGATCGTTCGCTTGGCGCTGCCGACTTTCACGATCAGCTCGTCGAACTTCTGGTTCAGGGATAAATCGTTTTTGTCGGTGAAGGGCATGTAAATGCTGTACACGTATTCGTCTCCGACTTTTTGCACCTGCTGCGTGCGGACGTTGTACTTGATTTCGACCGGATCGTCAGGAAACAGGTCTTCTCCCATCCGCGACAGCATCTCGATGCCGACAAGCTCCTGTTCGTAAAGCGGCGCATGGTAGATCGGGATCGGTGCGAAGCTTTCCTCGATCATTTCTTGATAACGTTTCTGGACTTCCTTCCAAGCTTTGAAATAGTCGTCGGATACGCGATCGGGAATGACGCGGTTGACGATCACAGCGTCCACGTTGTAATCGTAAATATTCAGGTAGGTAAAGCTGCGCTGCGCTTCTTTGATGACCATTTTCTCCGGATTGACGACGATGCGAATGCTGGTCGTTTCCCGATCGGCAATAATTTGCCGGATTTCCTCCAACTGATGGTAAATGTTTTCGATTTCGTCGACGACCGCGTTTGAGGGCATGGGAATGCCGAGCAGTGGACTCGCCACGGGACGCAACACTTTCAGCGCGGCTTTTTTGATCGGAAACAGCTTCTCCATCCACCAGCGCATGACGTCCGGGTAACTGAGCAAAGCCAGCGTTTCGCCTGTCGGCGCACAATCGACGACGATGACGTCAAACGCATTCTCCTTATGGTAACGCGCTATTCTCATCAAGCTTAACAGATCTTCCATGCCGGGCAGCACCGTCAATTCTTCCGTCGTAATGTCCTTCACGGCTTTGGAGGTGAGGAGGGTAGTAATATACTGCTGCACTTTGCCCCAGCCTTGCTCGAGTTCGTGAATCGTGTCGATTTCCTGTGCCCATAAGTTCGGCCGGATTTCGATCGGCTCGGGGGACAGTTTCATGTCGAACGAATCACCCAAGCTATGTGCGGGATCGGTGCTGATCACCAGCGTTTTCAATCCCTGATCCGAGCTCTTGAGCGCCGTAGCCGCCGCTGCGCTCGTTTTGCCGACGCCGCCTTTCCCCGTATACAAAATGATTCTCATTGCGCTTCCTCCCATACTTCAGTTTATGAATATTTCGAATGTCGAAATATTGAGCGAATAGAAAGCCCACCAAGTGGGCCGAAGCGTTACTCGATTTCGATTTTGCGGACGGAGCCGTCGTCCTGCCCGCGCGATGCAGGATCGACCGGACTTGCGCCGAGCGCGCCGATGATCTTGGCAGCAATCGTCAACAGAACCGTCTTCTCCTCCTCGGTCAATGCGCGATCGATTTTCTCTAGGTAAAAGGTCAGCCGGTCTTTGAATGCTTCCACGAGCGCACTGCCATTCTCGGATAGGCGAATGACGACGATTCTGCGGTCCGACTCGCTGCGGTCCCGGCGGATTAGCCCGTTTTTGACGAGACGGTCGACGATGCCGGATGCCGTGCTCATAGGGACGCTGAGGTGCTCGGCGATCTGACTCATCATGATCTCGCCGTGCCGGTCAAGCGCCAGCAAAGCGAACAGTTCCGATTTCGAGAGCGCGAGATCGAAGTCGATCCATTCTTCCGGAAACATCAGTTTGCGCATATGCGCGAAGACCAAGTCCAGAAGACGGTTAAGCTCCAACATTGATTCCTCCTGCGAATATTTCGATATCCGAAATATAATTATACCTTCATAATATACTGCATTGTAAAATATGTCAAGCGCGGACAGCTAAGAGGCGCGGGATTTATTCAGAAGTTGGCGGTTCGAATAACGGATGAACGGTTCGACTTCACCTTCATTATTGTCTCGATGATCGCACTAACGGTCACGATCGTCCTTGCGTTAAACCACAATAGGAATAGTTTTGTCAGTCGATGCATCTACGAGCCTGTGTATATCCCGATGTAAAATCCGGAGGTTGTTGAATTTATCGCTACCTCCGTTTTTCATGCATACCCCTGTCCTCTTGCCGATGGCAGCAGATTGTAACATATTTCGGTTTCGTACAAATCATCATGCTCACCTGCCCCGACAGCGCCCAACACATGGCCATGAACCTTATCGAAAATCCCGAAACAAACGATACCATTAATAATATCCATTGCTTCGTAATTGGAGATCTGCCATTTCAGAAATCCGACGGCATTCTCCCTTTGCATCTGCCAACCTGGTACTTCCGGGATTTGAAGCAGCTTCTCGAATTCGGTTAAATCCGCTTCCACAAAGGGTCTGATCGTGAGTCGATCTGTTGTAATCTGCATGTTTGGCCTGCCTCATCCCTAAGTAGAATTATTCATAGTTGATATTTTACAAGATCGAAATAGCGGACACACGATTCATCCCCAAACAAAGCGCCGCGGAGATGAAACGTGCGATAATTCTCGTTTTATCGCAGACTACGGTTTCACTTCTACCTCTGGAGCAGGCGCGCCGGCCTTGATCAATACATTGTTACCTAACATAAAGAGGCTCTGAACCACCATCAGCAGTCCGGTTCCGATAAGCAGCCATTCGATTCGGATGATATCCGCTAAAGGTCCAAACACAAGCATCCCGAGCGGCATCATACTGCTGGCGATCATACTGAATACGCCAAAGACTCTGCCCAAATAGCTCTCCTCGACCTTCTGCTGCAGCATGACAGTCGATGGCGTGTTAAAGAACGGCATGGTCAAACCCGAGAACGCCATGACAAGCAAATAAATCCAGAATATCGGAATTAGTCCTAGCGCGAACGTACAAATTCCGATTGCAAAGCTGGATAATACCATGGTGTGCACCTTATTCTTGAAGCCGCCCCAGGAAGCCATGATGATTCCACCCGCCATCATGCCGATCGAGAACGTCATCTCGATGGCCGTCAAGCGCCATACGTCATTGCCGAAACTGCGCGTGACCTGTAACGGTGTTAGGAATGCAACCGGTGTGGCCAATATCATGAAGACGGCGGAAAATATAAAGAATGTCTTCACGTAAGCATGATCTTTAATATACACGAAGCCTTTCTTCATATCTTCGAAATAGCTGAGATCTTGCTTTTGTAATGCTTTGGCATGAGCCGGTACTTTTAAGTAGAAGAGCAGGATCAACACTGCAATCGCTGCTGTAATCACATCGATGAAGAAGATGGATTCGATGGAAGCCAGCGTTAGCAGGGCTCCGCTCAGCATCGGCGACACCAGCATGACGAGCGATTGTATGCTGCTGTAAGTCGCATTTACTTTCGTAAGCTTATCGCCCGGCACAAGCTGCGGAAGAAAGGAGCTGACTGCAGGCGTCTGGATACCTGTTCCGAGTGCTCGAATGGCAGACACAACAAACAGCAGCCAAATGGCATCGTAACCCATTAGAAACAATATCGCTAATAGTAGCGTTGACAGTGCGATCGAAGAGTCGGATATCATGATTAGCTTCTTCCGGTTATACCGGTCAGCCCATACACCGGCGAATGGAGAAAGAAAGAAGGTCGGCAGAAAACCGCAAATGATGGATATCGTCATCATAACACCGGACTGCGTATTTATCGTGATGTACCACATGATCGCATATTGAACGAGGGACGATCCGAAGAGCGATACGGTTTGGCTAACCAAGAAAAGCGTGACATTCCTTTTCCAATTCATATTCGTTTCCAACATGATCTCTCCAATCCGAACGGCTAGCTCATACTAAGATTACCATTCCTTCTGTAATCCGCCTAAAGGACTTAACACATAATCGCAAAGCGTCTGACATTCGATTCTCTATTTGAACCTAAACACTCTTGCAAATTGACAGCCAATACCGGGTCTCGTTCCCGCAAGGTTCGGATGAGATACTTCGGCTTCACAGCCCACCAATTTTGAATGATAAAATGCGCCTCTATGCAATCCTGAACAAGCGTGTTCCTGAGCCAGATCGAACTCCATTCGTCGTGCGCATCCTTATAATTATTCCATAGTTCGATTATTTTACGTTTCATTCGGATCAATTCTTCTGGAGCTGCTGGCGTCGGACCTGCTTCGTAATACCTCTTCGCTTCGTCCTGAAGCTCCTTCCACTTACTAGTGAGGGTTCGTTTACTCCAAAGGCATATACCGGCTGCCAGCATCGTTGTTATGGTCCCAATATTGCCCTTTCTCTCAAAGGACCTTATTACTTCCTCATACCACGTCCAAGGAGCAATCATGATTTGTACATCATAGTCTTTATAGGTGCTGTTCACCCGTTTGAATGAAGGAAATTGGCCGATATAACAGAGATCAATATCACTGTGAGCAGTCGCCATTCCTGTTGCCTGCGATCCGCATAGTATGATTGCTTCCAAGCTGGAATGTTGTTCTATTTCAATCTTGATATAGTCATCGAGAACTTCTTTTACTTTACGGTCGATTAGCATCTTGTTTTCCTCGGTTCTTCCATTATTATACACGAGAGGATACGAAGGGTAAGAACCTTGCAGCTTGATAACGGGGATACACATTCAAACCTGCGTTGGTGGTTTGCATTTACAGAAATTCTTTTCTGCCGTTCGTTCCTTTCCTTATCTTCAGGGCATCAAAAAGTCTGCCTTCTTCGTCGATGGCACGCAATTCCAGAAGATTCGAAGTCACAACTACCTGCACGAAATGAGGAACCGCCAAAGATTGCGAAGTATGCCATTCCCGCTTCGGAAGGAACCAATCCGGCATCGCCCCTGCTCCACCCGCCACGATATAGACGATACCGTCATTCTCATCGATCTGGCCTCCACGGATCGGATGACTTCGCTCATATACAATCGTATGGGAGTTAAATACGACATCCACTCCATACTGTTCCAAGACAGGGCTTAGTTTCCTAAGCTCTTCTACCTGATAACCGCCTGATATATAAGGAGGATAATGAAAAAAGACGATTTTCCACGCTGCAGAGGTCGCCTCCAGATCTTGAACCAAGAAATCATATTGCGCGTTCCCCGAGCTTATCTCCCCTGCGCTATTCGGATAATGTTCAGGTTTAATAAAATCAGTACTGTCGAGGCAAATGAAATGGACATCGCCGTAATCGAACGAATAATAGTTCTTTGGTGGATCGTAAGCAAAAAAATCATAATACCAAGAAGCATTGCGTTCGTGATTTCCTAGACAGCTATAGAACGGCGTATTTATTATGAAGTCCTTACCAGGACGGAAGAAGTACTTTTCCCAGTCATCATAATTTTGCCCATCATTGACGAGATCACCGACAAATAAGGTTAGGTCTGGTCTATAGCGCTGCATCTGATGAAAAATGTTTCTATTAATCCGGCCATTCGACTGGTCGAAGCCGCTGTACCCACCGGTTTCACTTGTCACCGTAAACGAAAATGGTTCGCCCTTCCGCACGGCCGTCTTAAGCGGATGTGGGCCGGATTCGATTTCACCTTTCTCGCATGCGGAGTATATGTTGTAAAAGTAGATCGTACTCGGCTCCAGATTTTTCACCGTAAGTTGGTGGATTGTACAATAGCCTTTATTAGAAACGGTTGACACGACATGCTCCGGTTTCTTGTAATTTCCCTGATAGCCACTATGTATTCGTTCCGCCATTAAGACATCCGCTCTCGATGAAGCCTGCTCTGATGTCTCCCACATAATCGTCATGGAATCCTCAGTTGGCCATTGCAAATAGGGTCCTTTCACAATCGTAAGCATATTCTAATCTCCTGCCTTTCATCTTAATCACTTATGCTCTTGTATGGTGCATAAGCCACCTTCCAAACAATTCCAAGCATTGTAGTATACCGACTGGTAAAGCTTGCAGGCGATTAAGATACATTAATCCTTCGTCTCTTCGGCCGATTCACTAATTTCCTTCTTGCTGGGTAAATCTTTCTCATCAAATTCACGCTTGGATAGCTCTAATTCATGCATTAATTGATTGAGTTCCTGGTCATTCTTAGGTTTATTACGAGCACGTTTTTCTGTAAATTTGCTTATCTTGTCATTTATTCGAAGGAGAAGTACTGCAAGGAGTGAGAAATTAAATATTAGTAATCCTGGAATTCCGGTGAAAATCGAGAGTAAGATGTTAATCAGGATGAATAAAAGGAAAATGAATAGATACGCTATAATAACAATCACCTCAACAAACAAAGTCTCATCTATTTCCGAACCCCATATCCACTACCTTCACCTGGAAGCATATACCATTTTTTGGGTTAATGGTATCACGATTTGTATAAAAAAACGCGCCGCGGCGTCGAAGAAGTGCTTCTTCGCGCTTATGCAGGCGCGTCTCCTTTAATAGAGTAAGCGATTGCGGCTGAGATGCCCTTGGAATAAAAGCCCAAACATCTAGCTTATTCCTTTTCTTTTCTCTTCTGATCCCTCTCCATCGCTTCCTTCACATTGTCTCGTTTCGGTAATTTACTACTAATATCGAATAGTTGGATAATTATGATAACAAGTAGTATTGCAATTAGAATCAACATCATCGATCCCCCCTAGTGGCCACGTTCCTTGGAATCATAATGTCCGATAAAATCGTTCAACGGCTTGCAGCAAATCGCCGCGCAGCTTAAATCTTCAAAAAATAATGAAAAAATTCCGTATCCTTCTCGTAGCCGTTCTTTTCATACAGTTTTTGTGCAATGTCATTCGTCATGGCTGTTTCTAATGCAATGCCTTTTGCTTGTGTTTGTACCCCATACATTCTGGCAGCCTCAAGAAGCAATTTAGCCGCACCGCGACTTCGATAGGCTTCTCGAACAAATAAATCATTTAGAATCCATGTTCGCTTCATGGATATCGACGAAAAAGAGGGATACAACTGACAGAAACCGATTGCATGATTTTCACTCCTATCCATAACAAGAAATAGGACCGACTCCCGGTTCTCCATACGATCCCCAATGAATTTCTTGGCTCCGTCTAGATCTGAATCTTGTCCATAGAAGACTCTATATTCGTCAAATAAGCTTGCTGCTTCATCAATATTCTCGTTCGTTGAGAGTGTAATATACAAGGATGTATTCATGCTGTTTTTCCTTTCTTCTTTTATCTATAATTGTTTAATTAAGCTTACTCGAATAACTTCATCCCAAATCGGTCCTCGTCTAACTTCCTTGTATCCCAGCTTCGAATTAAGCTCAATAACATGTAGATTTTGTTCTTCCGTATGCGTATAGATCAAATGGATATCGTGGCTACTTGCTATATCTTCAAGGGTTTGCTTTAATTCCGTCGCAATGCCCAATCTTCGATGATTAGGATCCACCCATAATTGAAAGATCTCTATAAAACGTCCATCTACCTGAAATAATCGACGATCTAATTCATGGAATATAGTCTTCCATGGATACACGGCATCCCTATTGACGATGGAATACATTAAGAGTCCAAGTCGCTTCTTACTGTTCTTGTCCTCATAAATGAATACCCCGCGATCTTTATCGGTGATAAATTTCATAATTTTCGTGCGATGGTCAAATAAATCTTCTTCAGACAGCTCAGCTGCTGTAGTTGAAGTAATGCCTTCATCCTTAAGGTCTACTTGAATCAGCAGATTAAGGTCCGAAAGATCCGCTTGTCGGATCATGAGCTCACCTCCGTTTGTTTCCAATTAGGCAAGTTTAATATCTAAAGTAATGCTTCATCCAAGTACTTATTCTTTTTGAGGATTGTTCTAACGGTTGAAATTGTGTTATTCCGTCTTGGAAGATTGGCAATTCTGTTAAGCAGAATCCATCGCAGACAAGCTATGGCCTCAAACTTTTCCAGCTCATCCGATGTGTACGTATTGTTCATTAAAAATACGGAGCGGTAATAGGAACTGTTCTTTTCACTTACATAAATCCACATTAGTATGATCGACCATGCCATATCGTATCTTGGATCGCCAAGCTGGACATTCGTCCAATCGATAATCGTATATCTCCCATCGCATTCAAGGATATTGCCCAAATTATAATCCCCATGAATTAGACATTTTTGTTCCATTCCCGAACTTCCGACGAGCCAGTTCAATATTTCTTGTATATCTCGCTGATTCTCAATTCCAGGGAAGAAATAGTTTATAAAATCATATCTGGGTATTGTCAGATCATCAGCACTATCCAACGGAAACTTATGAATCTCCAGTGACATGCTCCCACCACTTATAGAAGTGGGGGCTTCCCAGGACATACCTAATAACCTAGATATCATTACTGGGCTATCTCCGCCTGCCCGGCGGTTCTCTATTCATCTATGCCATGCCTAACAATCGAATCCCTTCAGCCCGTATGTTTCCGGCAGCATTTTCATCCCTCTGATGGAGCATACCACAACCCTCACAGACCCAGACTCGATCCTTAAGTGTCAGTTCCGTGTTGATCGTACCACACGTTCTGCAAAGCTTGCTCGAAGGATACCATTTATCAATCCGAACAAGCGACTTACCACGTTCGGCCAGTTTATACCCAAGGAACGCTCTGAACATGCCGTTTCCGTTATCCATCGTTGCTTTTCCGAGAGATAAGGTTCGGGACATTACTTTCATGTTCAGATCTTCCACAACGACTGCATCCCAAGCTTCAGCCAGCTGCCGACTCTCTTTGTGCAGGAAATCTTTCCGCTGGTTGGATACTTTCTCATGGAGACGGGCTACCCGAAGTTTTTGCTTCTTCCAGTTCGACCCACCCTTTTCCCTTCTGGAGAGGACTCTCTGTGCTCGCTTCAGCTGAACTTCCATCTGACGCAGATATCTCGGATAGTTTGCGGATGTGCCGGTGTGGTCGATATATAACGTCTTTGAACTATAATCCAGGCCTAGTACTTTTTCACGATGGGGGATCGTATGTTCGATGTCTGCCGCATACTCGGTCAGGATCGAAATGTGGTATTTCCCATTTGAATTGCGGCTGATCGTTGCCGATTTGATGACATGTCCATCCGGAATTTGCCGGTGGAGCTTGATTCGGATCATACCAAGTTTAGGGATACGGACATGCTTCCCGTCTGCTGCGATTCGAACCGTCCCCTTCTGATTATTGGTTGTGTAGCTCTGCACCGGGTTTTTCCGACTCTTGAACTTCGGATACCCCATGTGCTTGTCACGAAAGAAGTTCCGGAAGGCGGTCTTCAGGTTTAGCTCCGCATTGCACAAGGCAAGGCTGTCCACTTCTCGCAGCCAGTCGAACTCCATCTTGAACGATGCCGGTGTCCGATACCTCTGCTGCTTCAGTTGCTGTTTATCTGCTCTATAACATTCGTACTTGACTTGACGTTCAGCCAGCATCCGATTGTAGAGAAACCGAACACAGCCGAATGTTTTACGAATCATCGTCTCTTGCTCTGTTGTGGGATAGATTCTGAACCGATAAGCCTTATTCACGTAATCACCCCCTTAATCGATTATACCACAAAAAAAGGAATGTACGTTCGCATATTTGTCGGTAAACAGAATACTAAAAGCACCAATTCATCCCCCACCTACACGCTCACTACGTGAGTTAGGAAGTTTAGAGGTGGGGGACTTCTCGGATTTCAGGTTAAATATTGGCAACTTCGGTAAGCTTTAGTTTACTCACTTTGTTGATCGGCGTACCATCATAACTCGTTAATAATACTTGATTTCTGTGTTCGTCAATTCCCCAGCCATATTGCTTGGAAACGGCTATTCCTAGAGCATACAATTCCTCTAACAGCTTATACTGACGTGATATATCCGGCTTCGAATCCCGGTTCCATACTTTCAATAAGAACTTATCTTCCGGCGTACTGACTTGAAATACATCTGCCTCTAGTCCAGAATCGATTGGAGATACGCTCTTCAGGACATCTTCTACTAACAATGATAGGAGATCTTTACTTTTGTCCTTCCACAGGATAGTTGAAATCAAATCATTCATCTACCTCTCACGGGGAATGACCCTTCTAAGTCAGGTATGGGCCAAGGTCGTATGGAATTAAGTATTCTCCAAAATTTCAATTGCTTTTCTATATTTTTCAAGTCTCTCATAGTCATGCTGAGTTGGTTCTTTGATTCTTAATAGATCCATATTTACTTTTATATCTGCTATCTTGACTTTTCTTGCTATTTGATTGCTCAGTGTTTTTTCAATGAATTCTTCATAACGATCATCTTCTGATTTCGTTAATAAACTTATCGCTTCAATGATTTCTTCAGAGAATCCCTGTTCTCTTAAATGTTGAAGTGTTACATCACTATCTTCGATAACATCATGCAATACGGCAACAATCCTCTCTTCCATCGTACCCACTCTGTTCATGACGGCAATTGGATGCAAAATATATGGATTTCCACCTTTATCTCGTTGGCCTTTATGCGTGTGAAGAGCAATTGATATTGCTAACTCGATATCCAAGCCGCTCATCTCCGATCTAAGAATTATAGCTCGCAACAGACGCGCAGCAGTAAATGCTTATTATGCGTATTGAGACATCATCAGCATGTTTCCTTCACAGTCTTTAAAACAAAAGCTCTTATGATCTCCGAAGACTTCAATTGAATAAACTTCTGCCCCATTGTTCACTAATGTTTGATATGCATGATCAATATCGTCTGTTTGAAATGAGAACACAGCTCTCGATATAGGTGTCAGATCATAAACTTTAAATAGATGCATGACATACTGACCTTCTATGGCTAGCTCTGCAAAATCATCGAAATGATGCTCTGCAAGTTGAAGTCCAAGGTTATCGCAATACCATGTACTAGCTCTTCTCAAGTCTTGTGCATATAACATCACACCGTTTAGTTTGGCTCCAATTAATGGTTTCATTAGTATCCCTCACTCTTCGTTTCTCCTCTCGCCACTTACAACATGCCAGTGAAAATGCTTCGAATCCTGATATGTTCCCAAGTTTGTAATGATCTTGGCCGATCCAGTTTTCAACATCATATCCGAGGCGACTCTTTTAATCACTTTCATGAGTTCCAGCAGAAGATGATCGTTATTTTCTTCCTCTTCAGAAACTAGAGATTGTACATGAATCTTAGGAATGACTACAATATGATGTTCATAAGAAGGTCTCGTGTGGTGGTATGCCAGAACGATATCAGTCTCCATCACTTTCATCACTTCTGTTCTTCCATTCAGAACTTCATCGCAATAAAAATCTTGACTCATAATTTCCTCCTATTCACAATGGTTATTCAATGGTTTAAGTACCCTCGTTTCCGAGATATCCTTCAAGCCTGTTTCTTATCTCTTTCCATTCTCGATCTATGATTCCATAGATAAAATAATCCATCTTATAATACTTCTTTCTTAGCAGCCCTTCCTTCACCGCTCCTAATCTGGATATCCTTAAAAATCGCGTTGATCCGACATACTCATTGCGTTCTTTATCAAAAACAGCAAACGGATATTGCTCATTTCGTTCCCGGCTTTCTAAAGCCTTCGTAACAAAGCCGTGCATTTCTTGAGTTGTTGTTATTGAGAAAGGATAATTAATCCATATGTCAGGATTTCTTGAACATTCGAATAAAGGTTGGATATGCTCCGTTTCAAGTGGAACTAACTTTACTCGGTTTCCTTCTAAGGCTGAAAATGTGAACAAAATATCCCTCCCTTTGCTCTTCTAATAACCGATTTTTATATCTCACTTGGTAGTATATACCACTTCAGAATGAAAGACATTACACTTTGTTAAAACAAAAAACGCGCCGTGACTTCGTTCGTCTGACGCGCGTCTTATTTGAATCAATACAAATCAGGTTTGCTGGGTTTCCATCCGACCAATTGGCTCCACCTACTGGCTCTTCTCAGAATATCCCATATATAAGGATCTTTCCCTTCAACATAACGTTCTCGATTTTCCTTATATATCTCGCTTAATTCAACCTTCATCCTTGCATATTCTTTTGCTTCGTCATCATGTTCTCTCAAGTAATCTCTGAATAACAGAGACACCTGTTCAGAAAAGCTCCCATGCTCCCTGACATGAATATGGGTTCTTCCCATACCCGCTCCTTCCCTGAAATATCGTTTCGTTAGATCAGGATTATCCGCTCTATAAATGAAACCAGCATGAGAAAGTGAATTCTTAATAGCTTCAAAAGAATCGAAAGACTGAACGGAGACCTGAATATCAATGACAGGTTTTGCGTCCAGCCCGACAACCGATGTAGAACCAATATGATCGATCCGAATTGCAGCTCCTTCAAGAGCGGCAAGAATCCGGCCACCCATAACGAAAAATTCATCTCTCCACTCAGATCGATAGGGCATAATAACGATAGGCTCTGACATATTTTCATCCTTTCTCGAGCGCGCCGCGGAGTCGAATGTCATGCTTCTTGAACAACATCATTGTCCATTGAGCACTTCAAACGCTCATGATTTAATCCCCTCATTTACGGTAACATGTAATTAATTCGTCAAAACCGATTTCTTGTAAAGAGCTCAGGATCAGATCATGTCCTTCGAACGGCAATGCTTTCGTAACCTCATTTGGAGTGACGACGCAATAAATTCCGGCTGCTTTCGCCGCGATTAATCCATTCAACGAATCTTCTATGGCAATGGTTTCCGTTGGTTTGACATTTAATAATTCAATGGCTTTGACGTACAATTCCGGATTAGGCTTAATCTGAGAAACATCATCTTTGGTAACAATATAATCGAAATAATGGAGGATTTCGTGCTTCTCCAGGTAAGGAACGATCCAGCTTCTCGTAGAGCTTGAAGCGATCGCTATACTGAGGCCTTTCAATCTTGCTTCCGAAAGGACGTGTACGACACCATCTCTTAGCTTTACATTATTTATGTATTTTTTATAGTGTTCTTTGGATCGGATTTCAATCTCTTCACGGTTCATTGGTTGATTTAAGCATTGTTCCAAATGCTGGAATGGATTGAAGTGATCGAAGGATGTGCCAATACATTTACTCCATAACTCCAATGGGAGATCGACCCCATATTCTTGATAAATGTCTTTGAATGCGTAATACCACGGCGTCTCGGTATCAATTATGGTCCCATCAAAATCAAATATCAGTGATTTAATCATTTTGCACCTCTTCATCGATTGAATTATGTACGACTTACGCGGCTATACATCACTACGTTTCATAAACTTATTCGGTATTGCAATGCCTTTCCCCTGTTACCTCGGTTTCCAGATCGTCAGACCTTGGTCGTTATTCTTTGAATGCCAATCCATAAACGCTTTATATGTTCTTATGTTGTAGTCAATCACAGCCTCATATATCCGAATGGAAGCAATAGAATCTCCATTCAATCGGATCTGCTCTTTAATCGTAAGAATGGCTTCTCTCGTTGCATCCGTTAGCGCGCGACTCAATGGCTCTACTAAATCTTTTGCACAAGGCCCCGGATGGTCATGTGCCAATAGCCACATATCGATCTTCCATATCGAATCGTCCTCATGCTTATATCTCAATTGAAAATATATGCCCTGATTTTCATTATGAAGATGATTAGAGTATCTTGCTGCAATAACATGGGGATTTCGAACACATTGCTCAAGGACTTGAAATCCGGAAGCTGCATCCGGCCTGTCACAGTATATTTCCATATCAATATCCGGATTGACAATTAAATTATATGCTATTGCCCCAACCAACTTCGGTTCCCCCACAGCGCTCCATAAATGAAGTAAATTTAGATCATGCAATATCTGTTTTGCTATTATTAATTTTTTATCGGCCTGCTGCAAATGATACATTTTACATTCCCCTTTAGCTTCTCATAACTAGGTAAATATCTTTTTGATACAACCACTAACCAAGAGATTATCGTCTTTCTCCTCTAAACTTTTCTTATTTTTACTATAAAACAGATTATTACTGTCGCATGACCTTTCTTCTTTAAACTTATATAAGGCTGCAACATATAACTCTGAATTCCCGTTTCGAAACGGGTCTTTGTCTTGTTCGATACTATCAAGATCTGAGATTTTTAGCGAGTCATATTTATTAATAGCATTCGCGCTGAATTGTATTCGTTCCCAGACATTCGGGAGAGTATCCTGTGGGTGTAATGAGATTACAATGTAAGCAAGGGGCGAGTTGTGCCGACGAAAAACTCGGCGCTTCAGCATACCCTGACGGCTTACCGCTTCTCTTTGCTGGCAGCTCCCTTGCGGGATATTCGGCTGCCTTTGCTCTACGATCGAACGCATCGGTTTCCTCTCTCCTTTCAGATCGGCCCTTCCGCTTTCTGGCGTCCCGTACTTACGTAGCGCCCATGCTACGCGTACAACAAAGGCCCCTCCGCCGTAATGGCGAAGGGGCCTTAAAGCTTCCGTTCGATCAGGTAATCCGTCAGACATAAACCCGCGGCACTCGTTTCCCGATTAAACAAACGACCTCATAATTAATGGTGTCCATCCAGTCGGCCACTTCATCGATGGAAAGTAGCCTGCCACCCGATTGGCCGAACAACGTAACTTCATCGCCAACCTCTACATCGGAGAGTGAAGTTACGTCCAGCATCGTCTGATCCATACAGACCCGGCCGGCGATCGGCACGCGTTGTCCACGCAAGAACACGCTTCCTTTGTTCGAGAGCTTCCGCGACAAACCGTCGGCATAGCCAATCGGAATCGTTGCGATGACGCTGTCCCGTTCGGGCAAGAAGGTGCAACCGTAGCTCACGGGCTGATTGCGGGAAACACGCCTTATCGCAGATAGCCGAGTTTTCAGGCTCATGGCTTGCCGAACGGGGAAATCCTCACGTTGCAGCCTTTTTGCAGGGTGCAGCCCATATAAAGCGATTCCGACCCTCACCATATCCAGATGCATGTCGGGAAAACGCATAGCAGCAGCGCTATTGCAGCAATGCTTGATCGGAATATCGACATTTCTCTGCTTGAATGCTTCGACGAATGCCATGAAAGATTGAAACTGTTTCCGTGTATAACGTTCATCTTCGCCGTCGGCGTCAGCCAAATGCGTGAACAATCCTTCAATCGACGCGTAACGGGAGGAAAGCGCCAGCTCGGCAAGCGCCAACGCTTCCTGAGGCGTCTGTACACCGATTCGGGACATGCCTGTATCGACTTTGATATGAATTCGCGCCGGACGGTTCAGCCGTTCTGAACATAAGATGATTTCTTCCAACACTTCGCGGGAAAATACCGTCATCGTAATATCACGGGCAACCGCCGCTTCAACGGAACGCGGCGGCGTGTAACCGAAAACAAGAATCGGCGTTTGTATGCCAGCTTCCCGTAACCGAAGGGCTTCATCCAGTAAAGCAACGCCCAAATATTCCGCGCCCGCCCCGATAGCGGCATTGGCCGTCTCGACCGCGCCGTGCCCGTAGCCATCGGCTTTCACGACGGCCATAAGGAGACAACCCTGTCGGATATGAGCTTTAAACCATGCGGCATTGTGAGCGATCGCATCCAGTGAAATTTCCGCCCAAGTATCCCTATAGCTTGGCACATGCATAAGAGTAACCGGTTATTCCGCGGAAAGCGCGTTGTCGAGCGCTTGCAAGGCCGGAACAAAGGCGTATCCCAAATCCTTGGCTACCGCTTCATAAGTGACGAATCCTGCTGCGGTATTAACTCCCAGCATCAGGGAATGATTATCCCGAATCGCTTTCAATACGCCTTTGTTGGCCAGTTGCAATGCATAGGGCACGGTAGCGTTAGTAAGCGCGATAGTGGATGTTCTTGGGACGGCGCCGGGCATATTCGCGACGGCATAATGAACGACTCCGTGCTTGACGTAGGTTGGATCATCATGGGTTGTAATACGGTCGACGGTTTCCAAAATACCTCCCTGGTCAACGGCCACATCAATGACGACGGCTCCCGGCTTCATCGCTTTGATCATCTCTTCGGAGACAAGCTTCGGCGCTTTAGCGCCCGGAATCAGCACGGCGCCGATGACGAGATCCGAATCGGCTACCGCTTCGGCGATATTTAGCGGGTTCGACATCAGCGTACTGATCTGCGAACCGAAAATATCGTCCAACTGACGAAGCCGATCCGCGCTCAAATCGATCATCGTCACTTCCGCGCCAAGCCCGATGGCGATCTTGGCTGCGTTGGTGCCTACGACTCCGCCGCCGATAATCGTCACTTTACCGCGCTTCACGCCCGGCACGCCGCCGAGCAGAATGCCGATGCCGCCATGAATTTTTTCCAGAAACTGCGCCCCGATTTGGGTAGACATTCGCCCCGCCACTTCGCTCATCGGCGTGAGCAACGGCAACGTACGGTTCACCTCGACGGTTTCGTAAGCGATGCCGGTCACTCCCGCTTCGGTAAGAGTTAGGGCAAGCGCAGGCTCTGCCGCCAAGTGCAAATAAGTGAACAAGATGAGATCTTTACGGAAAAAGCCATATTCCGACGGCAACGGCTCCTTCACCTTCATGACCATATCCGATTTCGCCCACACCTCGCCGGCTTTCTCCAGCAGAATCGCTCCCGCGGACGCATAATCTTCGTTTGTGAATCCGCTGCCGATGCCGGCATCCCGTTCAATATACACGGTGTGGCCGGCTTTAACGAAAGAGATGATGCCTGCGGGCGTGATCGCCACCCTGTTTTCATTATTTTTAATTTCCTTCGGTACGCCGATAATCATCTGCTGTTCCCCCTTTACTGGACTTCACAGCCAAGTATAAGGGTGAAAACGCTTTTTTACTTTGTGCGGGAATAACAAATTGACCGGAAACGGTTGTGCGGATTCACAAAAGCGGCGCCCCGTTCAGCTTGTTTATTTTGAAATCAAGGAAAACGGTCACCTTCTGGTCCATGCTATCCAGATCGATGCCGCCGATTTCTCCGATTCGCTTCAACCGGTAACTCAGCGTATTGATATGAACGTGCAGCGCTTCCGCTGCGGCTTTCACGTTGCTGTCGGAGGACAAAAACACTTCCAACGTATGTAGTAAGTTGCCGTTGTGCTCCGAATCGTACTCCCGCAACTTCTTCAGACACTGATTCTCGATGGGGTGAGTACGGTTTTCGGCGAGTAAAGCCGGAAGAAAGCGGTAATAGCCGAGCGTCGGATAATCGTAAACATTCCGGGTTTCATGAGGAAATTGCATCTTGATCCGCAGCACCGTCAGCGCTTCCCGATAACTTCGCTCCACCAGGATGAAATCGTCGTAAACGGAGCCGCTTCCCCCGTCGGAGGGCGAGAAGCCGAACCGCTGCTGCATTTGTTCGAACAAGTATTCGAAATGACCGAAATCAGATTCCTTGTCGTACTGGCGTTGATTTAGCCCAGTCAGCAAAATGAGCTGATTATGCTTTATCGTATGAAATAAAATGGAAACCCGCTGCGTCGTCGTAAGCATATATTCGATCTGCTGCTGCTTGTCTTGAATTTCCGATCCGAATTCCAAGACGATGATTCGATATAGTCGCGGTAATTCGATTTCGAGCGCAGCAGCTTTCTCCCTAATCTCGGCGCTTGTCGACAAATGTCCGGTCAGCAGCTGCCAGAAGAAATCCTCGTGTCCTTTCTCTTCCTTGCGTTTCTTGACTTGAAGCTGAAGCAGCTTCGTCGTGGCTGCATGCGCCGCTTTCTTCAGCTTGTCGAAGGCTTCCTTGCCCAGCCTTTTGTCCGATTCCAGCACCCAAATATAGCCGAGAATTTTATGCTGCTTGCGAATGGCCATGACCAACCGATCGCCTAAACCGACTGACTCGATTGCAGAAATGGCGACCGGTTCTTCACTTTCCATAATCCGCTGCATGATTCCATCCTGCCATAGAGCTCGAATGACCTTCTCGGGAACTCGGCGGCCTATGATGGTTGCTACACGCGCGGTATCGGTTTGGGATTCGTGAGAACTATAGGCGATGAGACGGTGATTGTCGTCTTCGATCGTAACGGGATTATGCAGGACTTCGCTGATCGTATCGGCTAGCGCCTCCAGGCTTTCGAAGCTTCTGTTAAAGGGATCGTGATTCTCATTCAAGATGAACAACACCTTTTGAAGGCCTCTCCTGAGCCTTTTATTGTCGATTATAACAAAGAAAACGAATTTATTTCTGCAAATAGAACAAAAACAGGAAAAGACGATTGTGATAAGATGACTCCATAAGTTTCGCGGTTGTTTAAGTTTGGCTCCAGACCGCAAATTTATGCGTCATCCGGTTGCCTCGTTATTTAGAGGAATGATTTCACAGGTATTTTGATAGCGCTTCCAGAAAAGATTATTTTCATTAGGGGGAGACATTCTTTATGAAAAATCAAAATGAAACAGAGCTGCACCGGGGGCTTGAACAAAGGCACATTACTTTAATGTCGTTGGGGGCCGCGATTGGCGTCGGATTGTTCCTCGGTTCCGCTTCGGCCATCAAACTTGCAGGTCCGGCCATTTTGTTAGCTTATGCGCTAGGCGGTTTAGCCATATTTTTTATTATGAGGGCGTTAGGCGAGATGGCGATCCAAAATCCGGTAGCGGGCTCCTTTAGCCGCTATGCAAGAGAATATATTGGACCTATCTTCGGGTATTTAACGGGCTGGAACTATTGGTTTCTCTGGATTGTGACGTGCATGGCGGAAATTACGGCGGTCGGCATTTATATGGAAT
Source organism: Paenibacillus spongiae (assembly GCF_024734895.1). Taxonomy (NCBI): domain Bacteria; kingdom Bacillati; phylum Bacillota; class Bacilli; order Caryophanales; family Paenibacillaceae; genus Paenibacillus; species Paenibacillus spongiae. The sequence continues at coordinate 3,341,167 of NZ_CP091430.1, read as the reverse complement.
TCTGGTATCCCGACGTTCCCCGCTGGATTTGGGCTTTGGCCGCTCTGATCATCATGACGTTGGTGAATCTAATTGCCGTTAAAGCCTACGGAGAGCTGGAATTCTGGTTTGCGCTCGTCAAGATTGTCACGATCGTTCTGATGATCGGTTTCGGACTTGCGATGATTCTATTCGGGTTCGGCAACGAGGGCGTGGCGGTTGGCATCAGCAATTTATGGAGCCATGGCGGCTTTTTTGCAAACGGTTTCACCGGAATGTTGATGTCCTTGCAGATGGTTATGTTTGCTTATCTTGGCATTGAAATGATAGGCGTCACCGCAGGCGAAGTGAAAAATCCGAAGAAGTCGCTTTCCCGAGCAATCGACTCCGTCTTCTGGCGCATTCTCATTTTCTATGTCGGGGCGCTGTTCGTGATCATGTCGATTTATCCATGGAACGAAATCGGAGCAACGGGAAGCCCCTTTGTTATGACATTTGAAAAAATAGGCATTCCATTCGCCGCCGGCATTATCAATTTCGTCGTCATTACGGCAGCGCTCTCTTCCTGCAACAGCGGGATATTCAGTACGGCGCGCATGCTGTTTAATCTGGGCCAGCAGGGAGAAGCACCCGCCCGCTTTAGCCGGGTTACGAGAAGAGGCGTTCCGGGTATGGCCACATTAGCATCAGGTGCTGCATTGCTGATCGGGGTTGCGCTCAATTATTTGGTGCCCGAGAAAGTCTTTACATGGCTAACCAGTATCGCGACGTTCGGCGCCATCTGGACTTGGGCAATCATTCTCGTTTCCCAACTGAGATACCGCAAAAGCCTGAACAAAGATGAGATAAACAAATTGTCGTACAAAATGCCGTGGGCTCCTTACAGCTCATACCTCACGCTTGCTTTCCTGATTGGCGTAATCGGGCTGATGGCCTACTTCCCGGAAACGCGCGTTTCATTAATTATCGGTCCGATCTGGTACGCCATTCTCGTCGCGTTCTATTATGGGAAAGGATTGCACAAGCATCGATAATTCTAGCACTTTCATAAAAGAGCTCCCTCGCCTGAGGGAGCTCTGTTCGTTTTGCGGGCAGTCTAACGTTCAAGATCCGCTATGCTATTAATTTCGGACTTCCCATCATCTATTAGTCTTAAACCGATCTGACTTTAAGGTTTTTTATCCCATGGTGTTAAAGTTCCCACAAGATATTTCTTAGCATTTGTACGAATACAGTTTATTACGCCATTAGAAATCTCATCATGTGTCAACCACCTTGATTTATTATTCTCAATAACAAAACCTAGTTGAACCTGATGATAATCGCAATTCTCGCTGTAATTGATCTCATTCAATATATTCTCAAGGTTCGAGCTGCTTCCTAGCACATGAAACAGACTCCACTCTTTGACTGTAGTGATTTCACTGCTAATCATATCGATTACTTCTCTTTCTTTACTATGAATCCATGCAACAACTAGATCATACGAGCCGTTTGTAGTAATTGCGTTGCGAATGTTGGATCTAAACAGCCTTTCATTGTAGTAATCAACTGAAATCGGGATGATGTTGTCGCTCATTTCGCTTAACTTATTCAGCTTGTAACGATCCCTACCAATGACAGATACCTTATAGCCATTATCAGCTAACCATATTGAAGTTTTAGCAAGCATCCCCGAACCACCTACAACTAAAGCATGCTTCATATAACTCCTCCATTCAGTCAGCGAAATCTTAATTCACATTGTTCTCTTCATTATAATGTCATTGAAGAAAAAGTCATTTTACGGGTTTGTTAAATAATGTTCCAATAATGATTTCGGCACATTCATCTGGTGTATTCAAACTGGTATCGACTGAGCAGCTATATTGAATATTTTCAGCCATCATTTTGTTTTGCCAATCTGACTGGTTTTCTGCTCTATCACCACGTTCTATATTACGCTTGCGACATATTTCCAAGGGACAAAACACCTCAACTATATCTAAGGGATATCCCTTGAAAATCTCTTTGACCTTTTCATAATGTGGTCTTATCTCAGGTTTTTCAACTAGTACTCCATCAATTAGAATATTCTTACCACAATCTGAAAATAATCTTGCCGTATGATACATCATAACAATAACTTCGCTTAAATATTTCCAGTAATCTTCTTGCAGATATTTATCGCCTATCATTTGTTCAAAAAGGTCATTGGCCACAACATAAAAAAAATCTTCAGATTTAGATTGAATGGCATCGACTATCGATGTTTTCCCAGAACTTGTCACACCATTCAAAAAGACAATTCTTCCTTTCTCCACTGATGTACTCCCCTTTCTGACTTACTATTTATTCACTGTTAAATTAATACTGAATTAATACTATCCACGAATTACTTATAAACGTTATTCACGATATCTGGTCGTTCCTGGATTAATCTTGCAAGAAACTTCATCTGACCTAGAGGTTGTAATATATAATATACTTCACTATTACATAGCTTAATCAATTCTGTCTCACTTAATAAAATGATACCTTCGGTTTCAGAGGATAGTCTTGGCTCACTAGTAGATCGAGCAAAATACATCACATTTTATCCGATTGTTAATATTACAAAACAAGTTTGGCGCGCACTTCGCCGCAAGACAAAATTTCACCTGTTTCCACAAAACCAAGTGCGTCGTAAATTCTTTTTGCTACTACGTTTTCCGATTTGTATGTAAGTTCTACTATTTTCGCTTTTCCAAGCGGAAACGCCCTAACATACTCAATTGCTTTTAGCATGGCTTCTTTTCCATACCCTAATCTCACTTGCTTAAAGGAGCGAATGCGACCGGGTCCGACGGACCCGGCCAATGCAGGGGTTGTTTGCTAAAACTCTATTCCTTATTAGTTACTCCAAATGGCACATGAACAGATGGTAGTATTCTGGCTACTCCTTCAATATGACCAACCTGATCGTCAAAGAAGATGTGTGGCTTAAATATACTCAATACCCTCTTCTTCTCAATTCCCCCCAGAAAAAAAGCTTCATCCACTCTAATATCTAATTTTCTAAGAGTTGTAATTACTCTCTCATGCGCAGGGGCATTTCTTGCTGTTGCAATTGCAATTCTAATTTTTGGTTTATAGTTCGGATTGCTTTGGTTTTTTGTAATTTCTTTCTTTTGTAAGTTTGATATCTCTGTGAAAAAACGTAAGAGTGGACCAGCAGGTAAAGGTTCACCAGCAAGTTCCCTTTCATGTGAATGAAAGTTTTCCAAGGCGCCTCCTTGGAAAATTGATTCAGCCGAATCATCAGCAATGATTCCGTCAAAATCAAACGCTAATCGAAGCTCTTTATCATCTTCGTCATCAACATAGTCGGTTGGATAAATACAACCTGCAGGATAACCGCGTTCTACAGCCTCTTTAACATCTTCGGGATTACCTGACAAAAACAAACTAGCGTTAAAAGCATCCATATATTGAAATGGATTACTACCGGCAACAAATATTGCTCTACTAATTGTTAATCCGTAATACTCTATAGATTTAAAAACTCTTAAACCAGTATCAGGGTCATTTCGAGATAATAACACAACCTCCACAAGTTGCTCTTGTGAAGTATTTACATTCAATAGTCTTTTAATAAGTGGATAAGCAACCCCCGTTGCAAACACTTCATCATCATGCTCTCTTTGATATTTCCTATATGCCTCTTCTCCACTTTCTCTGAAGACTCTATCGGATTCTGAAAGATCAAATAAAGCACTTGAGGCTACAGCAATTACGAATTTACTTTCAATTTCGAATGGCACTAATACTCATCCTTTCTTTAGAACAATTGCATATAACGTTCTTGTATTCAAGAACCCGAGAGCCTTAAGTGAACGGGTCTGCTATCAGTCCGGCTGACTCCGATTCCTCGAAATCACTTCTGACAGTTGCGCCGCGCAGCGAGAATTAGCTGTTATATGACGTTCGTGGCATCAATGAATAATCTTCATTATTCCCTAATTGCTTTAGAACAGATTTAAGAGTAAAATAATAAGAACGCATGTTCTTACTTCGTGATAGGAGTGTGTTTGATATTAAAAAAAATGAACTATCAGAATTTAGAAGTAATTTGATGGGAAAAATAAAAGGTAAGAACACAAAACTAGAAAAATCCGTCTCGAAGGCTCTGTGGAATAATGGGTTTAGATTTCGGAAAAATGTTCTTTCATTATATGGTAAGCCTGATATAGCAATTAAAAATTCAAAGTAGTGATCTTCATTGATTCATGCTTCTGGCATGGTTGTAAGAGCCACTTTAAATTACCTTCTAAGAATCCTGATTATTGGATAAAGAAAATAAATCGTAACATTGAAAGAGATCTGGAAGTAACTCAATATTATATTAATAAAAAATGGGCTATAGTAAGAATCTGGGAGCATGATCTTAAAAGTAACTTTGATTTAAGTATCTATCAAATTTGTACGACAATAATAATGGCGAGGCATCAACTCGATATTAAAAAAGGATTTATATTGGTTTAATATTTCTCTCTCGAATGTCACATAACGTTTCTGCATTCACGAACCCTCACGGGCTTAAGCTGCATAACGATCAATCGTAACCATCGGTCTCGCCGAGTCGTAGACCATAATAGCATCATCTATTTCATCATCCCTAGCAGAAATATCTTGTACAATGTCTATTAGTTTTTATTTTTCCCACTTCTTCACTGAAATCACCTTCAATTCTTACTTTGCTGTAATGTCATTAACGTTTCCTGTTTTACCACAGGATTAATTTCGTAAGCACCAACCCACTTTCCAAATTATATCTCAAATAACCAATAATTGAACCTAATAAAAAGAGGTCGGGAAGTCTGATCAGACTTCCCGACCTTCAACCTGCTGCATGCCAATTACAACGTTATAACCCTCGAATTGTACGATTCACCCTTTATTTATAATCGTTTTCCTATATTGCAGGAGCGTGAAGTACACGCACAGAAGAAGGAACATGATGAATAATCCCGCGCTGATGATGCCATACCACCCCAGCTTACTGCCGAAATAAGCACCGAAAGCGATGGAAGCCCCACAGCCGATAAGCATCGCTCTCGCAGGCCCGCTGTAAAGTCGGGTTTTCGCATCCGGGATCGTGCTCGTTCTTCCTGTCCATTTGCTTATCGCGATTCCAACGCCCAAGCAGCCGAAGAAAACGATATGGATCATAAGCGTTAGCGGAATCATCCCGTAGTTGTTGAACAATATCACTTCATCCGTGTCATCAAAAGCTACGGTAGAAAACATCATGACCAGCAAGCCCACCATCAGATTGCCAAAAATGCGCCGTTTCTTCGTATAAGATGCAAGCCCCGTTAGAATGGCGAAGAATAGTACGGAGTGTTTAATCAAAATAAGCGGCATGAATAGAGAAAACACCAACAAATCGACACGATCCAGGAAGTCGGTGACATGAATCTGCTGTACCAGAATCCAGCCGGTGAAGATTAGCCTGGAAACAAATACAGGACTGACAACGCTAACTAAACAGAAGTTCCAGAGCGTCAGCAGAAAGGAAGAGACCACAACGCCTAATTTCATCGCCATGTAAATTTCGCGAGGCCCTTTAACATGATGGAGAAAAGCTCCGATTGCCAAGATATCTCCGAATGAAGCCACTGAAATAATGCTGCTTTTCAGCGGAGGAACGATACCGCTGCTCAGAACCGGCATCAGCTTACGCAGATCGATTTCATTCATGAGGATGACGGGCAGGAACATCAGAACGATCGTATAGCACATAATAAACACGACGTTCGTTCTGACCAAATGCTCCATCGTCCCGGTCGAATAATAGATAATCAGCAATGTAATGATCATGATGATAAGCTCAGGCGGCGTCCGCAGAAGGATCGACGAGCTGAAGAAATCGGTAAATAATCGCGTCTGCGCAGACAGATCGACGATAAAGTATAGGATGAAGAGAGCATTCAGCACCCCTCCCACAAACTTACCGCACAGCGCATTCGCGATTTCATACATATTTTGTCCCGGATATTTCTGCACTAACTTATAGAAGAACATGCCGACTCCGCATCCATATACGATGGGAACAAAATAGGACAACCACGCATCCTGTTTTGCGGCGCCGGTTAGCGCCATCGGCAAGCTTGCTTGACTGGAGATGGCTAGAAACGAGCAGATCAGCAGCGTAAGCTGAAAGCTGCCGATCGTCATCCGGTCCTTCATGCGCTCATCACCCTTTCATGAAATTCATCGTTGCTTTCACGAAATGATACAGAAACGTCTGCTCGATCAAAGAGAATTTGAAAGGCATAATATAGAGCACGATCAGAGCGATCGTCAGGCATGCGGTACATACAAAGATGACTTTGCATGAAGCTCCGTCTTGTTTGTTCCAATTGACAATAACGGATACGATAAACAACGCGAAGACTATAATCAAGAACGGGTTATGCATGCTATTGTTCCTTCTTGGCCAAGTTTTCTTTGTTCATCCCAATCCGATGCAGCTTGTTCCTGACATGAATTTCAAAGGTGCAGCGGGGAAACAAAACTTCCCAATTTTGCTTCCATGTTCGTTGCCATAAGCCCGGGTAAGTACGGTTCAAGATCTGTCCGAAGCCTAACACGTCACTGTTCGTTTCCTGCATAAGCGTCAGCGCCTGCTCGATGTCCTTTCTCATGCTCTTTTCCACCTGCCGCTCGATTCCTGTGCGCTGCTCGATATCGTCGTAATTCCTTTGTAAATGCATATCCTCCTCGATGCTGGCCTTTGAAACGACTTCGATCCGAAAGCTCGGTTCGCCGTTTTTGTTTTTGGGTGTAATAAGAACGCCCGCCGACGTGATCCCAAGCGTCGTATTCACATCGTTCTTTCCTTTCAATGTCAGAATATACGGTTTGAATTTTCCGCTTAACAGCCGAAGGCCGATGGCGGACCGCTCCTGGGCGACAGCCGTCATCTTTCCATTGTGGGTTAAAGCGTAGCCGGACACCGTTATATCCTCTGCCTGCTGCCGAGCCAAACTGGTCTCTTTCAACTGTAAGTATGGTAAATATGCATCACTGCCGGTCACGATGACCTGTCCGGCAACATCCTTCAACGACACCCGGAGGCTGGAATCGGACTGCAGAGTCTCTCGAATCGCTTCGGCTGAGAATCGTTCCAGCCGGGTATCCGCATTAAGGACGTCGACAGCTTTGCCTTTCGTCACCGCAACGAATACGGTCAGCCGATTTTCCGGCAATCTCGTGACGGCATCGATCATCTGGTCCACGCCCTCACGGGCATATTCCTCGCCGATCAATAATACGCGGCGGTGTCCGAGAAACAGCTTCCTCGGCAGTCCTCTTTGCAGCTTTGCTGCGGCTTCTCTTATGCTGCTGCCGGTTTCTTCCTTTATGACGAAAGGTTTCTTCCCTCCCGAACCCCCGCCGCCGCCTGTCGCTCCGCCCATATTACCGGGCAGCGGGATCAGGACGCTGATCTTGACGTCTTCCCCTTCTTTATCGATTGCGCTAGCCAGTACGAAGGCGACGTCATTGATCTCCCTCCGGTCCCAGCAACCCGTCAGCGGAATGACTAAGCCGATCGTTACAGATGATAGCAGCACACGCCGAATATAGCCATGCAGCGTCTTCATGCTTGGTCCCCCTTGTCGACAGCGCTCGAGCCTGTAATCGGTTGACGTTGTTGATCCAATGCATTCATATAGGCAGGCCTCCGGTTCATCTTATGCCACGGGGCGCGAATAAAAATATCCTTCCAGTCGCTGAAGGAAACAGGGGCAACCGGCGCCAGATACGGAACGCCGAACGACCGGAGCTTCGCCATATGGCCTATGATCGCCATAATGCCGACTACGATACCGAGCAGCCCGAACAGCGAAGCGAGCAGCATGAGCGGGAATCGGAGCATCCTGACCGAGATGGCCGCATTGTAACGAGGCAGCGTGAATGAAGCGATACCTGTCAGCGAGACGACGATGACCATCGCCGCCGATACGATTCCCGCCTGAACGGCGGCATTGCCGACGACCAGCGCTCCCAATATGCTAACCGCTTGACCGACGGTCCGGGGCAGTCTGACGCCCGCTTCCCGAAGGGCTTCGAATGCGACCTCCATAATGAGCGCCTCCACGACCGCAGGAAACGGTATCGCTTCTCTGGAAGCAGCAATGCTAAGCAGCAGACTGGTCGGAATCATCTCGGGATGATAGGTGGACGCGGCGATGTAAAGTGCGGGTGTGAGCAGCGCGATAAACAGGAATTGAAATCGGAGCACGCGCAGCAATGTGCCCACCAGAAACCGCTCGTAATAATCCTCGCTCGCCTGCAGCCATTGCCAGAAGCCGAAAGGCGCCAACAGCACGAATGGCGTCCCGTTCACGAGGATGGCCACTCTGCCTTCCAGCAAAGCCGCCGCAACTGTATCCGGTCGTTCCGTATTTTGAATTTGCGGAAACGGCGAGTAGTTGCTGTCTTGAATCAGCTCTTCGATATAGCCGCTTTCCAGCACGCCATCGATGCATATGCGTTTTATGCGGTCTTCGACCTCCTGAACCACTTTCGGGTTGGCGATCCCGTCCATATACGAAACGACCACATCTGTCATCGTCTCCGTTCCGACGACGAACGATTTCATTTTCAATCGCGGCGATTTAATTTTGGTTCGGATCAGTGACGTATTTGTCCGCAGATGCTCGTTAAAGCCTTCGCGGGGTCCGCGAACGACGGTCTCGGTTTCGGGCTCCGAAACGGTACGCCCCTCTGTCCCTCGGAGTCCAAGGACGAGAGCGATTGTACTGCCTTCTACAAACAAGACCGTATCGCCGGATAAGACGGCGGTAAGAAGGTCGCCATAGTGCTCAGCCGACGACGTCTGTACGACCGGAAGCGTCTTCTTCGCAATCTCGGCAATATCGAATTCATTGCCCTGCAGTACCATCAATGATTTCAACACTTCGTCGACGGCAGTGCTGAGCACGATCCCGTCCACATAGCAGATCAGCGCTTCCGGACCGTTCTCCATCGTAAATTCACGGATGACGGCATCCGAGCTGTCGCGGAAGATGTCTTCCAGCATTCGTTTATTTTCATTAATCGAAGGATCGATAAGAACCTCTTTATAGTGCTCAATCGACTGAACGTCTGTCTTCTCTTCTCGCTTTCCTTTACCCGGCAATCCAACTCACCACCGATTCCTGTATGAGGATATATTTACCTCAATATCCGAAAATATTCTTCTTTTAACCAAGCAGGACCGGATAGACTTCATTTTTGGACCAAAAAAAAGACCAAACCATGATAAACAAAAAATCATGGTTTGATCTGTATTTTCTTCCGCCTGCAGAATATCCGAATCTAATCTTCAGCATGTGCGCTGCCATCCCCCCAACATTCAGGGAGGTATGGCAGCATCGTCAATCACCTATTTCAATATGAGTTCATTACTCTTCCTGTTCAAGCATTCGGATCAACAAGGCTACAGCCTCGGCACGAGTGGTTTGACCCTGCGGAGCGAACAAGTTGCCTGGACGGCCCGTTATCAGGCCGGCTTTATAAGCAGCGTTAATATATTGCAGTGCCCATGATTGCACCTGATCGGCATCTTCGAATGGCAGGTCGTTCGTTTTCTCCAGCAGCAGTTCCAGAGCGCGTACCGTTATGACGGTCAGCTCAGTCCGGGTAATCTCCTGTCTCGGCCGGAAGGTTCCATCCGCATAGCCTGTTATGATGCCGGCTTTCAATGCCCGGGCGATTGCTTCCCTGGCCCATTCTTGAATGCTGTCCGCATCCGTAAACCGGATACTGCTGCTTCCCCCTTGAGTTGGCGGCTTCATTGTACGCATCAGCATGGTAATGAACTCATCTCTGGTTACCGGACGATTGCCCTTGAAAGTGCCATCCGCATAGCCTGTCACAATCCCCAGCTGAACAGCGCGCTCAATGGAAGCCTGTGCCCAGTGACCGGCGATATCCGTGAGATGAACATTTGGTTCATTGCCGCCATTCTCTGTTGGAGTCGTCCCTTCTCCTCCACTATTATCATCTGGTTGTTCCGGTTCTGCAGGTTTTACTGGATTCGTAGGGGGTGTAGGATAGGAATAGATCGGGCCTCCTGACCAAGACTCGGCTTTGATCGTTACCGTGAATGCTCGTTCCGTACTCTTATCCCCTTTGGTAACCGTAGCGGTCAGCGTAATGGATTGATCCTGCTGTCCCGCAGCAGGTCGCTTCAAGAGCTTCCCGCTATCGCTCATGAAAGCACGATTCGAGCTCTTCCATGATATCGTTGTACCATGCAGCCCGCTTGTCGGAAGCTGAATGTCACTTACAACGGAGGACAGAGCTCCAAGCGTTATTGCAGCTGCAGCCGCATCTGCCGCTTCTTGATTCAATGGATTCCATTGCAGCTGTTGAACAGCCGCTCTGTTTTGCCTGCCCGCTACTTTCGAGAACGAGGCTAACCCGGCCTGCCACTCGGATTGACCGGATAGCTGAACCGTGGACGCAGCCTCATTGAGATGAATTGGATACCAGCCGCTTCCCTTGCTGTAATAACCGGTGAAGCGGTCACCCTGCTGAACGAGCTTCAGGGATACCGGAAGGCTGGTATAGCTACCTTCAACGACGGTTTCAACAGCACCTTGACCATTGCGTGTGCTAAGCTCCATGCGCCCCTCGGGACTGATGGAGAGATAGGCTAGCAGAGTGCCCTCCTCCGTTCCATTGCGGAACATGAGTCCCGTTCTTCCCTCCAAACCGCCGGCTCCGGCCGGAACTGCGAAGGAGTTAAATGCAGCAGAAAGTTCATTATAGGTTGAATCCATCGCTTGATGGAGAAACGCATACGAGTCCTCCTGCTCCCCGATCCCGCTGCCGCTTGAGAATAGAAGAAGCGCTTCGGAATCCGGAATAACGGTGGCATGCACATCCCCGAAGGCCGTTAAGCTCCAAGGGTCAGGCAGCTTACGGACGATAAACGCGATCTCCTTCCGCTCGGTTCTGCCATCCTTTCCTTCCGCTTCGACTATAATCGTTACTTCACCCTCAGCCAGCGCGGTTAAGCTACCATTCGCATCAATCTTGGCAACTTCTACATCGCTGCTAGTGAATGTCGCTTCCTGTACCGGATGAAGGGCCATGTCATCGTCACGCCAAATCCCGACTTTCAAGTTAGTTGTTTGGCCTGCAATCAAATCCGTGCTTTCGACTTGTACATCAAGACGTTTTTCGGTTGCATCCTGATACACTTCAAGCTCAGCCAATTGGAAGGCAAAAGCATTGTTCGGATCCGGACGCATCTGATTCGTCTCGACCCTTACGTAACGCGCCGGCACAGCTGTTTCCAATATCAATTCAGCTGGTTTGCCATCCGAAGGCAGAGCGATTTCACTGCGTGAGAGAACCGTATTCCACTCCTTTCCATCCATTGAAACCTTCACGGACAGCGCTTTCGGGAAGCCTACGCCTATGTTCTTACCATTATCGTTGCGCGGCCAAAGCGTAACGGTCTTAACGGGATACGCCTGGCCGAGATCCACCTGAATCCAAGCCGGCGTATCAGGATTAGGATGAGGTTTGATCGGTGCGCTGCTCCATCCCATGCTCTCGTCGGACCCTATCCGCTTGCCGTCGACCGCATTTGCCTTTGACCAGCCCCAATTGCCTACATCACTGGATGCATCGACCGTTTGACCAAGAGCCAAGTTGGATAACGGATGGCGACTCTTCGCAGGCTCCGGCAGCAGTTCAGGCTTCTGCGGACCTCCATAGCCCGGGAAGGTGCCTTCCAATGCATACAAACGGCCTTCCCCAGGGAGCAGCTCTGTCATTAAGCTGCCGGCAGCCGGATCAAAACCAGCTGAAGCGGGTTCTCCGGTAAGCTTGGATATTTCCATTACATCCGTAACACGAGGATCGGCTTGCAAAGTGACGGCTCGCGAATCGGTTAACGATTTATTAACCGCCATCACATACGATTTTCCCGTGTCCTTATGAACCATGTACGAGATGATGAGCTCATCATTGACATCGGCAGGCCGAAGCAGAAAATCATCCGGTACCCGCTTCGGCTTCACTGTCGGCATCTCCGTGCCGGAATGATACACATGCAGAGCGTCCAAATGAATAAGCGTCTTGCCGAGCTGCTTGACTTCCCCGTTCAACCGTTGAAACGGCTCATACAAGTCCGTCTTCCGGCCGGACGGATCGATGATCGCATTCGTGAACTCTTCGCCGCGATTGGTAGGCGTCCAATAGGTGAACCACGTCAAGTACTTAAAGCCATAGGCTAAATAAGAATAAGCGCTGAATGAAAGATCCTGCGCACTCGGTCTGCGGTGGTGCATATTCTCAGGTGAACTGCCGAAACCGATGGACTGCAGGTACGACGCCGTCTTGATGCCGTTCTCCAGGCCAACTCTACGAATAATATCCGCCATGTCATAGTAATTGTTGTCGAATGTATCTTTCAGGAAAGGGTAATTATCATAGGACAAATATTTCAAATTAGGCTCGCCGGCCCCGTCTTTCCCTACCGCATTTACCCATGCCCGAACATAATCGGACTCGTACAGATCGCCATAGATGTTGGGAAATAGATTCACGTAAGGATTCTTGCTAGCATCATGCTTAAGTACTTCCTTATAGATACGCGCTTCATTGGCGATCTCGAATATACCGGGCTCATCCCGTATGTAATAACCGCCTGTCGCCCAGTAATCCTTGTACGTCTCGACAACTTCCTTGATCTGGTCTTCGTTTCCGCGAATTCTAGGATCCGCAACGTTTACCTTCAGACCGACCTGTTCGGCGTAATCGAGCATCGTCATGTTGCGCTCCTCTGTATCCAGACCGGAGCCGAGCACGTTCTGCACCACATCCACATGGGCATCCTTTATCCACTGATACTGCTCCAAATTGGTATATTCCCAAGTCGGCGGCCAGAAGATGCCGATCAACAATTCCTCTTCCGTTTCTTCGCGCGGCTTGTGGGGCTTTACGGTGACCGTAAATTCCTTAATCAACTCCGCAGTCCCCCGCTTAATCGTTGCGGTGAGTGTGACGGAAGCCATATCTTGACCGGCCGGAGGACGCTTCACCTTACCGCTGGCGTCTATCACTTCCGGTTCGGAGCTGACCCAGCTAATCGTTGAACCCAGCTTGCCGACTTTACGCAAGGACAGACTCGCAGCGATATTGTCGGTCTTGCCGCTTAACTCCTCCTCCAACGATTGAGCGTCCTGTTCAACGATGTCTTCCTCGCTGAGTCCGTGACTGGATGAGATCACCTCAAACTCCCGGAACTGCATGACCACTTCCTTGGCTTCCTGAAGCTTCGTCGCCTCCAAGCGAACATAGCGGGCATCGGCCGTATCGATATCGAAGATCTGTTCAGCCGCATCTGCGGGAACGGGATAATTCATTTGCTCGACGACTGTCGTCCAATTCGCGTTGTCCGTGGAGATCTTGATTATGAAGTCAACGGGAAATCCGCCGCCCTTAGCTATCTCTCCATTATCATTGCGCGGCCATAGGACAAGTTGATCGACTTTGTACACATTGCCAAGATCGATCATCACCCAGGCAGGCGACCCGTCTGTGGGAGCCCCCGCAAAAGGATGGGTCGAGAAGCCATTTTCCGCAGAACCCGGCGGTCGCGGTCCCGTCTTCGAACCGTCCACCAGGTTGACTCTTGCCCATCCTTCATTGGACATCTCATAGCTTGAGGAAGACGTGACCTCCTTCCCTAAAGCCAAATTAATTGCTGCTCCGCCTGCATCGGCTTGAACCAAGCCTGACGGTATCAATGTCAGCAGCATGCTGATAATAAGCAGCCGCACATTGAAAGCTTTGCTACTCCTGTTCATCTTCAACTCTCTCCTCACATCATAATTTGATCCGGTCGATGACGCTCACTGTTTCTGTCGACTGCTTCCATCCTTCTGTCATGTCAAGGTCTGGTTGTCTTGAGAACAAGCTTGAACTGTCCGACGCATTCTTGATGTGCGGTTATACGCCTCGGCGATCACCCCCTCTCTTGATCTCATCGCATCAGCATCAGCAGATATGTGCACGGTCCATCGTCCCTTGATTTGCATGAGCCGTCCAATGGCTAGATCATTTAACAAACATTTTGTATATATCACCATTATCATATTAATTCTTCCAGCATTATATATATCCTTCTAACTGAGCCGTATATCTTTCGTGCATCGCCGAAAAATTCATTGCACGAACTTGAACTAAAAAATGGTATTATCATGCATTCTTATGCTCCTAGCTTGCTCTCGCAATGGCGGATGCTATTAATTAGAAAAGCCTAGTAAATGCAAAAGGATCCGCCGAAGCGGATCCTCCCTCCTATTACGGAGGTACGTACCTACTAATCTCTCATCCATAGCGATAAACGGATCTGTTCTTCGTAAAATCCGGGAATGAAACCGGCTTGCCCTGCGATTCGACCGATTGGACGGACAGCGGGAATACGCAGCTCATTGCGACTGAATCATAGACGTCGATCTCGGGACGGCGTCCTTCGAGAATAGCGGAGGCGAATTCTTCCATACAGAAATAATCCCCGCCGAACCCCGCTTCTTCCGCCTTCCTTCGGTCCCTCTTCCATGACGGATGCTCGAATTCTTCCGCATAGTCCCAAATCGATGACCATTCCACCTTGCCCGTATACGATTTATTGGGCGACCGGTCATCCAGCCATACGAGCGGATCCTCCGAAAATCGGCGGGCAGATAGGAATGCACCCTTCGTGCCTTGAAGCGCATAATGGGCATAATTGAACGGTCTTGCGGAGGTAAAGTCGTTGCGCAGGTAGATGACGGCCCCTTGTTTAGTTCGAATCAAGGTTAACGATGAATCGCCCTGCTTCCAATACGCAGGATCGGCCCCCGGATGCTCCGTGCCGAATAGCTCGGCGAAATATCCGCTTTGCGACGAGGGCTTCGACACGATCGTCATCATATAATCGAAGGCGTCGCCGCGGTGAATGCCAAGCCATTGCGCTACCGGCCCCAGTGAATGGGTCGGGTAATTATTGCCGTTATAATCCCTTAGCATCTCGCCTCTCCACGTCAAGCTCCCGTCAGGAGCGTGCGTAGCACTTCGAAGATCATGAATATATCCGCATTCCGCATGGGTCAAATCGCCGAATATCTTCTGTTCCGTCATATTGCGGATCATCATATTCAGACGGAAATAGCAGAAATTCTCCGCCATCATATAGATCATGCCTGTCTGCTCCGCCGTCTCGACAATCTCCCAGCATTCCTCCAGCGTATGAGCGGCCGCCACCTCACATAGAACATGCTTGCCTGCCTTCATAGCCGCTATGGCCTGCCGGGCATGAAGCATCATCGGAGTAGCCAGAAACACCGCATCAATCGCCGGATCTTCCAGAACCTGATTGTAATCGGCGATTGTCTTAATATTCGGGTATTTCTCCTTCCATCTGGACAATACTTCCTCATTCAGGTCGCATATGGCGGCCAGTTCAAGCTTCTCTTCCAGAAAATCGATCGATTTCGTATAGAGGAATCCGCGGTTCCCTCCTATTACTGCCAAACGCACAGGTCTAATCGTTGTCATTAGGGCAGCTCCCTTCGCTTGTTTAATACTCCCTTCCATCTATGTCTACTATATAGGGAATCCGTTATAATACATATGGAAACCATTCAGCCCTTATTAGTAAAATATTCAGATATAGGGGGTTGTCAGCATGCACGGGAATCGGCCAATGGACAGCTTCGGGAACTATCTCGCTAATATTCAGACAGGTATCCTCGTCTCATCTTACGGTGAGCTTGGTGCAGCATGGTCTTATCCGAATGTGAAGGACGACTTCAACCGTCTCTATTTCATGGTCGACGGTCGATGTCGGATCAGGGTCAATGGCTTACAGCTCACCCCTTCAGCCGGTCATCTGATCTTATTGCCGGCCGGAGCCGATATCTCCGCCGAATCTTATAACGGAGAGCGCTTTGCCAAATACTTTTGCCATTTTACCGCAGCGATCGGCGGAAGCCGGCTGTTTGATCTCCTTCATACGTCGCGATCGATCGAGGTCCGCGATACATCATTAATAGAGGAGCAGTTTCAAGAGCTTAATCGTCACTTTTCGGGTACCGGAATCACATCTGCGCTGCGTGCCAAGACAGCTCTGAATCTGCTGCTTTGTTATTTTATCGAGAACAATCCCACGGTCACGCTGCATGAATACAGCCACCCTTCCATTCAAAGAATGACACACGTGCTGGAATACATCGATAAGCATCTCGCCGATAAATTAACGGTTGAGGATCTGGCCAAGCTGGTTCATTTTCACCCTCATTATTTCATTCCGATGTTTCGAACGATGATGGGCTGCTCACCTATGCAGTATATCGCTAAGCTAAGATTCGAAAGAGCGGCAACCCTGCTGCTGTCAACGAAGCTGAATATGAACGAAATTGCCGACTATGTCGGGATTCATCCGGAATATTTCACTAAATTTTTCAAGCATCATGGCGGCGTAAGCCCCACTGAATTTCGTAATTGCAAATTTAATTAATGAGATTAATGATCGTTGCACGGCAAGCCAGAATGACATAAATTAATGTCATTAAATAAGTGCGAAATATCCATATTCCATGCGCCCGCCGCTGATGATCAAGAGCTTAGAAATCCGTTTCGCTAAGCGGGCAATCATCTTGTGATCTGACTAAATCCAACCTTTCTTCTTGCGCTCGAAGAATTCCGTATTTCCTACGGCTTTTTCATGTTCTCATTCGATAACAGCTTCTGCCCTTCGCTTTGATGCTGCTCGCCGCTTCGTCTATCGTGATATCGCCATTTACGCCTTGAGAAAATGACAAGGAAGGACAGCCTTGCGGCCGCCCTTCCTATTCTCCCAATACCTTAAATGCGGAACATGGCAGGAAACTGTTTCACGATCCCGTCTGTAAATGCATCCGCCATTTCCAATGCCTGCTTCTCAATCTGATTATACTTCTCGATGTCGGAGGGATATTTCTTAGAGATTCTGAGCACTGCTTCTTCTTTGGTCATTCGCAGATGATCATACAGCATGTTCCTTAGAGCTGACTCCGAATAATAAGGATTGATGCTGGCCAAGAAAGCTGCGATTTCATCCGCGTTGGCGTACCACTTTTTCTCCGCATCAGCAGCTGCCTGCTCATCTCCAGCCTTCGCCGCTTTAACAAGTTGATCTGCAAGTAAGAGATGCTCCCGCATTAATTGATTAAATCGCGATGCAATCTGATCGCCATAATAATGTCGGAATACCGCAGCCATATCCGACGGATTCTGCAACAGCCGTTCCGTGACGGCACTTTCATCCTGCAGTCCTTCTGCTATGCTGATAATCAACATCCTGGTCCATGCAACATGCTGCTCCCACAGCATCCGGAATGCCTGATTTAATGCCATCTCATGTTTGCTGATGCATGCTGCTTTATGCTCATGACCAGACTTCATTCTAATGAACCGGTTTGACTGAGTCTCACGAGGATGACAATTCACTTGACCGTTATAGTGGTACGGATAGGTACCCGAATAAACGATCGGATAAGGTGAAAATTGGAACCGTGGATCTGAAGTCCATGGTGATGAATAATACTTTATGACTAACTCCTCCTCAATCAGGATACTCACCTAGTTAAGCATATGTGGTGAGTAGCTGTCCGGGTATGGGCTAATGACCACCTGAACTTATACTTGTTAACGAATAACGTTTCGTTATAATCGTTCTTCACCTGGGAAGACATGGTATGATTCGAAAGAAAATGTCGTTGCTATACAACTCAAAATAGAGGATCAAAGTATGTTCGGAGGTTGAGATCATGATGAACACGAACGAGCAAATGATTGCACATTTGGAGCACATTTTATCAGAATATGTTCAATTTGAGGCAATGCCGGGTTTAGCAGTAGGTATCGTTAAGGATAACCAGGTGCTGTATACCCAAGGCTTCGGCGTCAGAAACATCCAAACCGGAGATCCGGTTGACAAGAATACGCTTTTCCACCAAGCATCCATATCCAAGACGGCAGTCGGAACAGGTATCATGCAGTTGGTTGAACGCGGGATGATAGATCTGGATGCCACAGTCACGACTTACCTTCCCTACTTCATCATGGCGGATGAGAGGTTCCGGCTTATTACGGTACGACAGCTTCTGAATCACACATCCGGAATGCCGGATGAAGATGATTATGAATGGGATCGCCCGCAATATGACGATCTTAGCCTGGAGAGGTATGTGAGAAGTATCAGCAGCCGCAGCCTGCTGCGCGATCCAGGCGAACACTTCTTTTATAGTAATATCAGCTATGAGATTCTGGGAGATATCATTGCGAAAGTAACGGGTATGAGCTTTGAGCAATATATGAAGAAATTTATCATTGAACCGTCAGGGATGCGAAGCAGCACCTTCTTCAAGCATGAAGCAGATGAACATCTGGCGACACCACATGTTCTCCGTGTAGAGAATGGATACGGCGGTGGCATTAGCGAGATCTTCCCCTATAACCGCGCACATGGCCCAAGCTCCACGTTGTACGCGAACGCCGAAGATATGTGCCGCTATGCGATCGTACATTTAAATCGCGGCTTTACTCCTGAAGGTCAGACTATTCTGAGTCCGCAAAGCTATGACGAGATGTGGAAACCGAATGACTTTACCGGACATGGCGACGAATCGTCCGCCATAGGACTGTCTTGGTTTATTGGCGAGTACAAAGGCTTCCGGATCGTCTCGCATTCTGGCATGGACACGGGTTTTCAGAGCAAGTTGATTCTGCTGCCCGATACGGGAATTGCCGTGGCCGTGATGACGAATTGTGATTATGTCTGGCTTAACAGCGTTTATACTGCAATTCTCGATAGTTTGTTGGGATTATATCCGCCTTCTATTAAACGCTCCCTGGCTCACCACCTGTCGAAGATTACAACCGCTAGCGGGGTCGATTCTGCACTGAAGGCGTTTAACCGATTACAGGATAACGGACTCGAACGTTATTACGTATGGGAAGATGAGTTTGTCTGCACCGCTAATATGTTGTTCGATCAAGGGAACCGCGAGGATGCGATTAGACTACTGGAATTAACGGTTCTACTATTCCCGGAATCTTCAACACCTCATAATCGTCTGCAACAATTATTGACTGAGAGTTAAGAATGATATCTGATCTATCCCTAGCCGTTCCCATAAACAAAGAAGGACGCTATCGATAGCGTCCTTCTCCCTATATGTTGGTGTTTTCTTTATTGTGGAACGGAGAATCCGTATTGGATAAATACGTTGAGCGCTTCTTCCGTTTGAAGGTAGTCATAGAACTGTTCGGCTTCTTTCATATGCTTGGTTGCTTTCACAATACCCATCGGATAATTCACAGGCGAATAACTGCTAGGATCAACGTTGAACGCCACTTTCACTTTCGATGACGTTAACGCATCCGTTTTGTAGACGAACCCGATATCCACATTGCCTGTCTCTACATATTGGAGTACTTGCCGAACATCCTTGGCTTGTACCATCTTACTTTGCAGACTATCCCACAACTTGGCATACGTAAGTGCTTCCTTGGCATAGTTGCCCGCCGGAACACTCTCCGGAATTCCGATCGCGATCTTGTTCAGTTCCTCTTGCTTCAAGTCCTGCTCGCTTGCTATGCTCAGTTTTCCGTCGACAGGAACAACGGCGACAAGCTCATTCGATAACCAGTTCCGCTGCTGGCTGGCATCGATCAGCTGCTTGTCCACCAACGCTTTCATATTCTTGGTGGCAGCCGATAAAAACAGATCAACGGGTGCGCCTTGTTCAATTTGCTGCTGTAACGCGCCTGACGCCCCTAAATTGAAAGCCAGCTTGATGTTCTTATTCTTCGATTCGTACATCGTCTTAATCTCATTCATGGCGTCAGTCAAACTCGCGGCAGCGGAGATCGTCAGTTCGACGGCTTCTTCAGATGAATCATCTCCTTGCGAAGCAGCTGGCGGTTTGTTGGAATCCGCCCCCGCCTGCGGTTCCGAATTTCCGCATGCACTCAATAGAACAGACAGCAACATGATGATCCCAATTAATGCATATCTAGTTTTAACTATTCTTAACAAGTTTCTCCCTCACAGTTCTTTTATGTATGGTTTGATTATAACTAGATATAATTATAGTGGGAATCCACATTGAAAGTAAACTAGAAAAATAGTTTCAACAGCGATCGTAGGAACCTTCTTCCTGCGGAGCGGTTTGTGTACATCCTTTCGTTCAATTATCACCTTAAAATATGTTACAATACGAATAGTTTGCTTGAGATGAGCTCCTATGAGGTGGTTGACGATGCCAGAGGACATTTCCTATACAGCAGAAGAAATATCGAAGCTATTAAAGATTTCCAAGCTTACCGTTTATGACCTGATTAAGAAAGGCGAGCTTCCTTCCTATCGGGTAGGCAAGCAAATGCGTGTGGACGCCGCGGATCTCCAAGCGTATAAGCTAAGAAATAAGGGGGGCTCTCACGCACAGTCTGCGCAGGAGCCGCCAGTTTATCCTTCCCCATCCCCTGCGGCTGTCCATCATGGGATTCGCTCCCTTGTGATTACAGGCCAAGACATGAGTCTCGATATATTAGCCAAGCATCTGGAGAACAGAACGCCCGGCCTGCGTCCGCTGCGATCCCATGCCGGCAGTCTCGATAGTCTGATCAGCATGTATAAAGGTGAATCCGATATCGTTAGCACACATCTGCTGGATGGCGATACCGGCGAGTATAACCTTCCGTATATCCGCAGGCTGCTGGTCGGCTCCTCCTATTTGGTCGTTAATTTATTATCCAGATATGCGGGCTTCTATGTTGCGCCCGGCAACCCGCTCAACATCAAAGGCTGGTCGGATCTGAGCCGCCATGGCTTGCGTATCGTCAACCGCGAGAAAGGCTCCGGCGCCCGTGTCTTGCTCGACGAACAGCTTCGTCTTCACGGAATCAAGCCCTCTCATCTTACCGGCTATGACCATGTACAGACGAACCATCTCTCGATAGCCGCCCAGGTTGCATTGGGCGAAGCTGATATTGGAGTCGGTATTGAGAAAACGGCTTCGATCGTGAATCAGATCGGGTTCATTCCTTTAATCAAGGAACGATATGATCTTGTCATGATCAAGAACCGAGAGAATCAGGCATGGATTAACGAGCTGCTGCATATCGTGCAGTCGGACGCATTCAAGCAAGAGCTCGAGGCAATGGCAGGCTACGATCTGTCGCTTACAGGCCGCATTTTGTATGAAAGCTGATTCGCGCGCCCGGTTATGGCTGCAATATAAAAAGCCGCTTTAAGCGGCTTTTGGGTCAATAAGTTATAATGGTTACCAGATGATCGATTGTGTTCGGCCGAACCTTCGATATCGTGTCCACGATGCCTTCGGGATAGACGGGCCGAGATTCCAGCTGTTCGAATGTACGCCACACCAATTTAATATCCGGATGTTCACTATGCCATATGGCGTCCGTATCTTCCCATTCGTCAATGAGCGAGCACCAATGGAGAAGCGTACAGTCATGCCGCTGTATGCCGTCGTATTCGACGATGCTTTCATTAACGACAGCCAGCCTGCCCACCTCGACAGGCAGATCGAATTCCTCCATAAGCTCCCTTATAATCGCATGAGCGGCCGTCTCCCTGAATTCCACGGCACCGCCCGGAAAACGGTAGAACGATTCTTCTGCATCACATTGTACGAGCACTTTCATGTTACGGTCATCCACAATAATGCCTTCCGCCCGCAATAAAGGTTTACCCATCTTTACCTCCATTACACGAATTGCCCCACTCCTGATTCATGGAATGGGGCTGTCTGTACTATATTCTGTACGCTTCCAGCGCTTCCTCATCGATATCGACGCCAAGCCCCGGGCCTTTCGGCAGCTCGATGTATCCATCCTTCAGCGTGAACAAGGAATCCGACTTCAAGATCCGATTCACCGGCTCCCACATCTCCTGCGGCGTGAACGGCGGCCGAACGATGCATACCTCCATCACGCGGCAGCTCGCTATGGCACCCGCGGCTTGCAAGGAAGCAGCCAAGTGCGGTCCCATCGTGCCGTGCAAGATACACGAGATGTCGAACGCCTCGGCAAGCGTGCCGACCTTGCGGCAGGTCATAATCCCGCCGCTGTGCGCGCCGTCCGGCTGAATGATATCAACGGCGCCTGCCGCCACGTACTCTTTGAAGTGATGCATCTCATAGCCGAATTCGCCGCCGGTAATCGGAATGTCAACTTCATCCCGCAGTCTGCGGTACGATTCGATATCCTCCCGGGCGAACGGCTCTTCGAGCCAGGTCGCGCCGATGGACTCCATCGCCCGGGCTACCTGCAGACCCTGCTCATAAGTCCAGAACCAGCCCGGATGATGAGCCGTACGGTCAATCATGAGCTCAAGGCCATCAACATCGCCTAATTGTTCCTTCACTTCCGCCAGCACTCTAACGTCGTCCAGCGGATCGGGCCGCCAGCCGCGGATTTTGAAACGGTTATGCCCCATCTCGTAATATCTGACCAGCTGATCGGCTTGATCCTTGATGCTCACATGAGATTGATCCGCCGCGCCTGCCCATACGCATGTCAGATAATACGGGATACGTTCCCGCGTGCTGCCGAGCAGCGTTCTTACCGGAAGACCGGCCGCTTTGCCGGCGATGTCCCATAACGCATGTTCAACGCCGGCGACCCGGTACAGCGCCTCGGTATGCCAATGCTGCTCGATATCGAGCGGATTCGCACCGATGAGGATCGGCCTGACCCGCTTCTCAAGAGCAGTCTCGTCTGTTCCTTGAAACCCGTAGCCGGTAATGCCTTCATCCGTTCGGATGCGAGTAATTCCCAGTCTGGTAATGCGATGGTCATCCGGCTGTGTGTCAGCCAGCTTGACTGTAAACGAATCGATTGAAGTAATTTTCATCTTCAGCTTCCATCCCTTCAAATTGGAAAGATTGATGCCGTTCGTTGATTACATGCTTACCCCTGGAAAATCACTTTTTTGTGAAAAGCGCATTCAAGATCGATTGCAATCTCTGCTTTTCGACGCCTTCGCCTCCCGATATCACAAACATCTATCCTATATAATGTATTCGCTTTCATTTTTCAGCTTGATAATAGCACCTTTGCCACCCTAGTTCAATAGATTGATTAACATTTGTTTCCTATTTAGCCGTATTACGAATGAGGAAGGGTTCCTATGATAACCTCATAAATTCGAACATGCAGGAAAGTATAATCACTTCCCGAATACTTCAAGTATGGAGTATTTAGGAAGTTCGCAAATAGACTGAGACGGAATTCATAGACGAGGTGAGCTGCATGTACGAGAACCTAATTAAGGATCTATTACTGGATCAATATTCAGTGGATGCTGAACAAATTGAGTTCCTATCACACAGCGGCAAAATGGTTTATAAGGTTTATGGTACAAATAAGAAAGCGTACGTCTTTGATATATATGTAACAAGAGAAACAGAAGGCAGCACAGCAAATGATGATAACGCTAAATACAATACTCCTGCAGCTATCGCATCTGAAGTGCGCATATTAACTACACTGAACGAGAAGTACCCTGAACTAAAATCTCCATCCCCCATCAAAAACAAAGATGGCCTATTCCTATCTTCGATTACGGTTAATGGAACAAGTGCACAATGCTTGTTAAGAGATTTTATAGCCGGAATTGAACTGGTAAAAGGCTCCGAACAGTATGTAAGCCAAGCCTACAAAGCAGGCGTAGCAGCTGCTAAGCTGCATCAATGCTCCAATCTGTACTTGCAGAGTGAATACAGCAACAGACCGGTTCATAAGCAGCAATATGTACGAAACATAATACATACCATACAGCTAGGTATTGATATCGGTACGATTACAACCGCTCAATATGCTATCGTCAAGGAAGCGTTGACGTTCATCATTCGAAGAATGGACGAGATGGATCAGAACGCTTATTACACCGGAATCGTACATACGGATTTGCGTGACGCTAACTTTTTATATGATGGGGAGAACGTGATTCCGATTGATTTTGGAAGATGTGTCTATGGCTACCTTCTTTATGACTTGGGAGAAATGTGCGCGCATATGGGAGGTGACGACAGCAACATACTCGTACAAATGATTACAGGCTATCACTCTATACGCAAGCTTAGTCATTATGATATCGTCACCATTGAAGCATTCGAAATGCTATTTATATTGAGCGTTATTGCGGAATTCATCTTACAGAAGGACAATCCATACGTATTCGATACGTTGAGAAGATTAACCGAGAAGGGTCTCGTACACCTGCTTTCCAGTGAACCGGTTATTCCAAGCATTAGAAGTGTTATTTACTAATAAGTAAAAACCGGATCAAAGGGATCCGGTTAACGTAATCGCTGCTAGAAATGAAGTCAATTAACGTTGTCCGCTAGCACATTGCTTTCAGATCTTTTATTTGCTCGATATGTCGTTGCTCGTGTAAATACAATAGTTCAACCCATTGATCTAATGGCAGGTAACCGAAAACAAGATGTTCTACTGCTATTGTCTTTAAAACGGACTTATCATCAATAGTACGAAGTACGTCCATTAATTTAATTCTTGAATCGCTTAATAGTTGAACGATTTGCAGCACTTGAAAGGGTTCGGAACCTGGTTCTGAAATCTTAGGCGCATGAATCTTGTTGGACCGATCTGACACAAAATGAACCGGTATGTGTTCTTTTTCAGCTGGATTCTTTTGTGCAAGCCCAAACGCGATGGCTTTTGCGAACAACTTTTCAGTAATATACAAATGATGACAGACCTGCGCTATGCTCCATTTATTCATCTCAACCCGTCGATTGAAATCATCAAAACTTAAAGAGGAAACCTCATGTAACAACCGCTCTCTCGTTTTAAATAACATCTCTGCTAATTTATCCATACTACTCCCCTTTCGCTTCCAAGTATATCCATTATTTATTATACCATTAGATGCTGAGAATGAATCGTAAAGATTCGATCCGGATGGAATAGTAATGAGTATGCATATTCGCTCCATTCAATTAACCTCGGTCCGAACGAAAAAAAGCCCGTGAGGGCTTCTTTCCGAGGGTTCGCTCGTCTTCTTGCTGACGAGTCCTCTCCGAGAAAATGAAGAGCTCGGACGTCATTACTCCGCCCTGCGGACGCGGTGGACCGACTCCGGAATGGAGCCCGTCCCAGGTCCATCCTGAGAGAACCGATTCTAGCCGTGTGACGCGGTCTCCATAACGCTTAATCGAGTTTGTAATTTGAAGGCAGCTTCAGCAGGATGCCTTCCCCTTGCTTGAAGGATAGGGTCAGCTGGCCGGTTTTTAGACTATAAGCCGTCTCAACGGCATCACCGCTTATTTTCGAAATCTCTTGAATCCATTTCGGCTTATGCTTGAATGTGAATGTACCTTCCCGGGCATTGTCGTAATCTCGATTCACGATCATCACATGAGGATCCCCGTTCTGATGCTCGAAATAAGAGATGATATAAGGTTCGCTGCTGTCAACGGGCTGGACGGCCGATTTGGCAGGAAGACGGTTCGTTGCGTCCGGGATCGTGCTTCCGGTATGGTAAACCGCAACCGAAGTCAATTGCTTCAACGTTTCGCCCAGCTGCAGCAGCTCCGCGTTATTCTGCTTTGCATAGTAATACTTCTCTGTTTTCTCATTATTCGAGTTGAGCAGACCGTCATGGAAACCGGGAATTGGCGGCGTGCCGTAAGTGAAGTAGATGATTCCTTTGACCCCATAGGCCAAATGGGTATACAGATTGTACCTCATCTCGCCTTCATTCGGCTCGCGCAGCACATCGATCCCGACCGTTTGCATATAAGACCATAAGTCCAGATTATGCTTCAAGGCTTGGCGGCGTACGATTTCCAAGGTTCGATAGGTATGCGGTTCAATACCGCCGTTAACACTGAACGGATAAGTGTCGAAGCTCAGCATATCCGGGTTTTTGCTCGCCCATTGGGAGACATAGTTCTCATAGAACGAAGAATTGACGAAGAAGAAGAAATCCGATTCCAAGGCAGCCCCGTTCAAAGAGCCTGTTCCCTGCGGGTACCAATCCTCTCCATCCTTCGAACGTACGATCCAGCCGACGGCATTGTCTCCTCCGCCTTCATGAATGATTTCCCAATAATAATCCGTACTCTCCTTCACCCTCGCATCGAACGTGAACGTTGTGAACAGCCGGGCCGATTCCGCCGTAAGCGTGCTGCTATCGATCAGCTTCTGCTTCTCCGGGGAATCCCAGATGCTCATCGTTAGTTTCTCGTCATCCTTGAATTGGTTGAAATCCAGCCATACTTGAATAGACGTAATTTCATGCTCGCCTGGCTGCGTCCGGAAGGTTTGACCAAGTGTGGCGTCTGGTCTCGCGTATTCCCCGTTTACGTCTTTCATATATCCGGTATGATTATAATTTTCCCAATAACCGGTAAGATTGACGAAGGTCATATGCTCAGGATCAAACGACCTGAATAGTTCCTGCACCTGTGCCGCATTATCGATCGAGTCATAGCCGGTCGGTTCGTCGATGATATTGTATCCCAGCAAACCCGGCCGGCCTTTATAATGGTTGACAATGTCCTGAGGAGCGGCAAGGACCTCTTCGGATAGAGGGCCGCTCTTGTTCGTGAATTGATAATTAAATCGTTCGTCGAACATCATCACCTTCAAATCATGCGCTTCAGCAAAATCCATCACGCGATCATGCGTCGGGAAGCTGTTCGTTCCATTATGCGGGACCAGAAAATTGACATTCATATCCTTAATTTCTTCCATACTTTCATCGGTAATCTGACTGGCCGGCTGAATCCAGAATACCCCGATCGGGAACGAGACATCCATCCGCTGTACCGGACCATCGGGTCTTGGTGGGATCGTCTGCTTCTCCGCTACAGATGCATTTTGCCCAAAAAGCAGCGTAGCTGCAATGGCAGTGGTGAGCAGAATACTCGCCTTTTTCTTCATGACATAACGCTCTCCTCTACAATGATTTTTATAGATTCATCATGAGTGAATGAACATACAACCTTCCTGTACCACCTCCTAAGTACGGGCGCTCATCGCAACAACACCCTTACGTAACCGCTTCCAAGAGAGTTCGAAAATATAATCGAAAGTTATTCTTTCGTTATTTCAAGAATCTCTTGTATTTACTTGAATAATAACAATTAAAATTTCGCTTGTAAACATATTTTTTCCCTTAAACTTTCGTTAATGCCATTAATGAAATATATTATTTCTTTTAAACTTTCGATTATTTTCGATTCGATCTTATTTATTCTGTAAAAAGAAAAGAGCCGCTTAATAATTTATTTAATTTATTCGGGATCTGATTTTACAAACTAACCGTAAAATAATATCAATCCCATACAAAAGCAATAAATATCACTTAAATCTATTGTATTTAGTTGGGTATAATCCATCTGACCAGGAGGAATTTTGATGAACCGTCATTTGAAACGATTGGCCGTCTCCTCGATCTCTGCCACTGTTTTGCTCGCATCAGCACAGGCTTCTGTGCTGCCCGTCTATGCCCAAAGCCATTCTTCGGGAGAAGTTCAAGCCGCTGCGTTCTCGAAGGTGACCGCCCTTTCCCCATCCATTCTCGACCTGAAATTCGACAACGATGCGACCGATAGCTCGGCAAGCGCGGTCTCCGCAACCATCTACGGGAATCCCGAATATGTCCAGGGACGGATCGGACAAGCGATCCAACTCCAAACGCGGGGCCAATACGTGGATCTCGGAGATCGCAACGAGTTCCGCTTCGGCGATGCCGCAGATTTCTCCATCGCCTTCTGGTTCAAATCGTCGGGAATTACGGGCGATCCTTCCATCATCTCGAACAAAGACTGGAATTCCGGAAGCAACACGGGGTGGATTCTGGCCGTAAACGGATCAGGCAATCTCGTGTGGAACTACAAAACGTCCAAGAGCGCCCGAATGGATACCACAGTGCCGGGGATTGCCGACAACACCTGGCATCATATCGCCGTCTCGCATGACCGCGCCAACGGGATCGCGCGCTTCTATAAAGACGGTGCGTTGGTGAAAACCGTCGATATCTCCAGCATGAAAGGCACGCTCGATTCCCCGTACACAACCAAAATCGGTCAGGACGGCACGGGCAAATACGGCTCTACGCTGACCGCGCGAGTGGACAACCTGCAGATGTATAGGAATGCGTTAACCGATGCGGAAGTTAGAGCCATGTTCGATAGCGCGCCTCCGCTTCCGCCCGCTCCGGTCGCATCCGTATCGTTGGATCAGACGGAGCTTAACCTGAAAGCGGGTGCGCCGATGCCGCTTGCGGCAGCCGTATATCCGGACGATGCGACGAATAAAGAAGTGAAATGGACGTCCAGCGACGAAGCGGTGGCCAAAGTGGAGACGATCGATGGCCGCACGACGGTCGTGACCGGCAAAGCCGGTAATGCGACCATAACGGTCAAAACCGTCGACGGCGGCAAAACGGCGACGGCGGCCGTTCGCGTCACGAATTCCATCGATGTATCGGGAGACGGGCTGCTGACGAAGGAGGATCTGAATCTCGTCCTGAAAAACCAGAACAGCCGGGAGGGCGACAATCGCTGGGAGCGGGCGCAAACCGCGGATATTAACGGCGATCGCAAAGTCGATCACGACGATGTGCAAATCGTCAGGGACAGGCTGGCTCCTTACAAGGACGATTTTCTCTACAAACGCGTCGTGTTCATCGGGATCGACGGTGCCGGGAACGGCGTCAAGGACCCGCAAGCCAATGCTGAAAACATTCGGAAGCTTATGAGCGAAGGTGCGGGTACGTACGAAGCAAAAGCGATGCTGCCGACGATCAGCGCGCAAAACTGGGGCTCCATCTTGCATGGCGTCGTTCCGGCCAAGCATGGGCTGACCAATGACGTCGCGGCAGGCAAGCCTTACCCGGAGAACAATCTCTACCCGTCCTATATGAAATTGCTGAAGCAGGAGCGTCCTATGCTCAAGCAAGCATCGTTCGCCACCTGGTCGCCGATCAACAAGGGCATCATCGAGGATTCCGCTGGCGCTTATAAAGCAAACGGAGGGAATGATGAAACGACGACGCAAAACACGGTCGACTATATTAAATCGGAAGGCCAAAACGCGCGCAACATTTTCGTCCATCTGGACGAGGTGGATGGCGCCGGGCACACCTATGGCTACTATACCCCGAAATTTTACGAGAAATTGCAAAAAGCGGACCAAAATGTCGGTCGAATCATCCAAGCTTTGGAAGAAAAAGGGCTGACGGACGATACGCTCATCATCCTTACCGCGGACCATGGCGGGAAAGGGACCGGACATGGCGGAAGCTCCCAGGAAGAGCAGACGGTTTTCTGGTTGGCGAAAGGAACATCGATCGCTGCCGGCACCGTATTGTCAGACGAAGTGAGGGTAGTCGATACGGCTGCCGTAGTCGCTCATGCGCTGCGTTTGGAGATTCCGGAAAATTGGGATGCGAAAATACCGGCAGGACTGTTTCAAGGCAAAAAAAAATAAAGACGTGAACAGGCAATGTCATTAAGTTAAGCGCAGAGACACCACCGAGAATAAAATGGAATCCGAAACGGCATGGGAAAAAGTCCTGTGCCGTTTGTTTTTTGTGCAAGCAAGGAAAAAGCGTACAGCAAACAAAGCGGATGGAATATCCGCTTAAAAAATGTTCATGGGAACCGAATTATGCTACTCTGTAGACGAAGCTACCGTTATATTCAGAGATCCGTGAGGAAGTTTCCCCCCATTATTCAGGTAGTGCTTTCTCATTTTATTAAAGACGAATAAGTGGCTTATAAAATGGAGACGATCGGTTCTGTGGCGTGTGTGAAAAGGGTGTTTCGCCCGTCAATAGGAGGCCAAGATGAACGAAACAGCATTAGAGCTTCAGTTATTTGAGAACTTAAAGCCTGAGTTAACATCGTTCTGTTACAGAATGCTAGGATCCATAGATGACGCCGACGATGCTGTTCAGGAAACTTTTATTCGTGTTTGGCAAAGTTGGCATTCATTCAGGCAGGATTCCTCATTCAAAACATGGGTTTATCGTATTGCATCAAACTTATGCCTGGACAAGCTAAGACAAGCCAAACGCCGCACGCGTCCCGTTGACCTATCCGACCCAGCGGTACTCATCGTTGAACTCCGCGAAAAGTTTCCTGACTCAGCTTGGATTTGGCCTGCCCCTGATTTCTCGGGGAGTCCGGAAGATATTTTCATTCGCAAAGATACCCTCGAACTCTGTTTTATTACACTCTTACAGATCTTACCCCCCCGTCAACGTGCGGTTCTTATTTTGAAGGATGTATTCGAATGGTCCTCCAAACAGATCGCAGAAACTTTAGGAATATCGCCGGCAGCGGTTAACAGCGCCCTGCAAAGAGCCAGAGAAACGATGGACCGAGCGAAACTTCATTCTAACGAGTTTAGCATGATGGATGTCGAACCTGATCGTGAGCTGCTATCACGGTATGTGGAAGCCTTCAAACAATTTGATATCAATGCGCTGGTAGCGTTGTTTCATGAGGAAGGCCGTCTGTCAATGCCGCCTTTCGCAATGTGGGTACGCGGCAAAGACGATTTGTTCAAGTTTTTTTCGCTTACACGCTGGCATTGTGAGGGCTCCCGGTTTTTGCCGATTACGGCGAATGGGGGTTATCCTGCTTTCGCACAGTATGTGCCAAGCGGTGAAGACTCCTACTTGGTACCCTGGGGTATTCACATTATTGAAATAAAGGACAAGCAAATATACCACGTCCAAAATTTCATTAATACAAAATTATTTTACCGATTTGGGCTTCCTGCACAAATACACCGATGAATATCGTAATCTAATTTCGTCTAAATAAATGAGAAACAAAATTACGATTATCAAAGATAGAAAGGACGATAGTTCATGCGTAAAATCATTCTATTCATTCACAGTACTTTTAATGGAGTTGTCACTGGCGACCCAAGCGAGGACAAAACCAACTGGGCGGTCTGGAGAAATAGCGCTGGCATTGAGGAAGGTTCTCAGTATCTATTAAATATTTTCGAGACAGCTGATACCATTTTGCTTGGCCGCGGAACCTACGAAGACCTCTCTAGAAAGTGGCCGACTAGTCGAGGGTCCAAACGGGACGATGGAGGTTCAAGCCTGGGTGATAAGATAAACAACGCCCACAAACTAGTTGTAACAAGCGCCCGCCCGCTCGACAAGCTAAAATGGGGAGAATTTGAAGCTCCAAAACAATTGACCGGCAGTAATATAGAAGAGCAAATTAAGGACCTAAAAAAAGGTGACGGTGGCGACATTGTTATTTTCGGTAGTCCAACGCTCGTGCGATCACTTGCAAATGCAAATCTTATTGACGAATATCAGATAGTCATGCACCCGGTTGTGGTCAACGTAGGTGAGCATTTGTTTGACAATCTTAAGGAGCAGAAGGAATTCCATCTCGTGGACGTCAAAACACTTAAGGTAGGTTCCCTCTTGGTAACCTACAGACCCGCTAAAGCTTAGCTCAACCGGGCAGATCATTACTGTCAACACAAACAGCTACCCAGTTGATAAGGTGCAATGGACCGTCTGTTAACACAGCACGCCGACAGGCTGCTCACCTTGACTACCTACGAAGGAACCTTTGATCAAAAACAACATACGTCCAGTGAGTGATCGCGCATGCTTTGAAAAAGATTGATGTTATGTTGTCGCAAGCTTTAACCTTTAGGCATAGTCGTATCCAAAATGGCTAGGAAGCACATATAGTTAACCCTTCAACGTGTTCAACTAATGATTCGGGGATGGTTTTGGCACTATATAGGTCGAAGACGTCCTGCCAAGTTTTAATGGTTCGCATATAATCCCTCCTAAAAAAATGACCCCCTCGAAAAGCAATGTCATTAAGTTAAAATGGAATCCGAAACGGCATGGGAAAAAGCCCTGTGCCGTTTGTTTTTTTGTGCAAGCAAGGAAAAAGCGTACAGCAAACAAAGCGGATGGAATATCCGCTTAAAAAATGTCCATGGAACCGAACCCGAAAGGACATCGGATAAAACAAGTTCTCCTGCAAATCCAAAAAATCAAAGGTAGACGTGGAAGGGACGAACTTGTAAATCTCGGGATTAGCCTTGACCTCTTTGGTTTGTTTTTTGGTGAGTGTCAGATGAACGTCCTGATCAAACTCTCCTCCAGAGGGCAAGCGCAAGCCCGAAAGAATACCATTGGAATCCAAATCCTTTACCCGTATGACGTAGTTCCACCCTTTGCGTTCCATATGCGCGAAATTGTTGTAACTTTCATAACCTCGATCGGCAGTAGCACTGGTTTTGCCTTTGATGGGGGAACGATCAACCATATCTGCCAGTGCCCTTCCCTCGTTGCACAACCTTCGCGGTTGAACAATGGCATCCATGTAAAGTCTATTGCACAAGTCGTAGGCTGCTTTCAAATGCAGGAGGTTATAGCCTTTCGTGTTCGGTTGACTTTGAAAATAGGTGTCCGTGTCCGCAGCGTCCGTTGCGATATGCAAATCCGAGCCGTCAATGGCGAGTAATCGATACCCGCGGTAGTCCTTGAGATCCGTATACGATTGCGTAAAATTCTGAAACAAGAATTCCACAGCGGACGGCAGGATTTTATTCCTCTGTTGGACGAAAGCAGACGTGGTTGCGGTGTTTACGTCATAGCCTTGCGATTCCAAGAGTTCCTTATATATGCTGTTGCCGCCCATGGAGATCAGGAGTTGCATAACCGTTTCAAAGGGCAGCTTTTTCTTTCGGGTAAAATCTTTTTCCGGGTTTTTGACATAAGGTGCTGGTGCGGCTGACATTTCTCGCATAAGGGATGTCAGCGTTTCTTTTAGCGAATTCACGTACTCATTCATTGCGAAACCTCCTCGTTTTTCAAGGGCCGCGATTTTTCTTTTTCGTGCAAAAAAAGAGCGGGCTATCTTTTCGATAACCTGCTCTTTTCTTGATTTTTGAACCGGAGCCTTAACTTAATGACATTGCGTGAACAGGCGCCGTTTTTCTCTTTGAAGAAAAACGGCGCCTGTTTTATCCAGCGGCTCCGGTCAAGCCAGACACACATGTCGGTGAGAAGTTAGTCGGACATATGACGTCACTGCCGCGGGAGTAGTCTTCCTTACCGACAGAACTGCCGCTATCGGACTGCGCTGGCCCGCCAGTATTTTTTTCGGAATGCCGCTCCTTTACCACTGGTTTGTTGGGATTCCAAGTAATCAATATGCTGTTTGACTTCAATCCAGTTTGATGCGCGGTATACGAATTCATGAGTAACGGACAAATTATAGGGCTGCTCATATAGAATCACTGGCTTGTTAAGGAGAGCAAACTCCTCAGCATAGTGAGGGCCATCGTCAATCAACACATCCACATTGGATGTAATACAAGCCTGGAGTTTATTCTCAATAAGGGTAAGATTGTGGTAGTTAATTTTATAGCGCTTCAGCCATTCCACGGTAACCTCGCGAAATAGCATCGGCCGGGCCGTAATAATAGACAGCTGATGCCGATCGTAGAGGTACTGCATAATTTCGACTGCCATCGGTAAAGGCGAGGAGTTCCAATGGATATCATGCCCATATTTCGTATACACCGCTTCTCGCTCTGCATGATCCCACCCATACAAACGATAAATATAAAAATCATTTACATCCTCGGGCGTGAACGATAATCCGGACGCCAAATTATAATATCGCAAATGACTGGTAGTGGCATCCAGAATGGTGTTATCCAAATCTACTCCAATATGCATGGGAATACCGACCCCCAATTCATGTATGGGCTACCTTCTGCGTCCATTATACCATAACCTGGAAGTCTCGCACGACACGTCGTCTGTCTCAATTTTCTGACAGCATTCGATTCCGAGACGAATGTGCCATTCATAATTCATCATCTTCACTATGTTGAAAGTTCCACTCATTTTAACCTTGCGATAGCTAAAATCCGTTATGCTGGACCAGATCGAATCGGTTGCCATATAAATCTTCAAAGACGACTTCCACGCCCCATGGCACATCGCTCGGTTCACCGAAGAAATGAACGCCCCTTGCTTTCATGGCATCGTAATCGCGCCTGCAATCGTCCGTATGGATCACAAGAAAAACATGGTTAGCCGCTTGGCTTCCCAGCCGCGCCACCTTCTCGCTTGTATCCGCTTGAACGAATACAATCGCCGTTTCGTTGCTGGCCGAAGGGGCTACTGCAACCCATCTCATTCCATGGCCAAAGGCGTTGTCCGCAAGCAGCTCGAACCCCAGCTTCTCCGTGTAGAACTGGATGGCTTCATCATAATCCTTGACTAATATCGTAACAAACCCGATTTTTCTGTTCATTCCATGGGCACTTCCTTCCTTCGCAGCTATTTTCACTCACTTGATATCGTTACTCGTACAGTTTATCCAATTATTCGCTCAGCGAAAACACCGACGAGCCTACAGATCAGTGGACATCATAGAAAGAAAGAGAACATAATAGAACCAGCGAGATGAAAGCGATAATAATCACACTTTTCTTGAATGGAGAGAAAACCTGATGAGCAAGAAGCGAATGCGAGAATACGGCTTGTCCGTCGGCTGGCTTCCGGCCGGTACACTCAACAGCATCTCTGACGTCCCTGGCGTATCCGTCGGCCACGTCACATTGAATTCAGATTCTCCCGGCTGCTCCGTGCGGACGGGCGTGACCGCCATACTGCCGCACCAAGGAGATTGGTTCCGCAGTAAAGCAGCAGCCGCCTCGTATGTCATTAACGGCTACGGCAAGACCGCGGGCTTGGTCCAGGTGGACGAGCTTGGGTTTCTGGAATCGCCCGTTATGCTGACCAATACGTTCAGCGTCCCGGCGGTCGCGGAAGGAACGCTGCGTTATATGATGAACGAGAACCATGAAATTGGTGACCAGACC
Source organism: Paenibacillus spongiae (assembly GCF_024734895.1). Taxonomy (NCBI): domain Bacteria; kingdom Bacillati; phylum Bacillota; class Bacilli; order Caryophanales; family Paenibacillaceae; genus Paenibacillus; species Paenibacillus spongiae. The sequence continues at coordinate 3,306,211 of NZ_CP091430.1, read as the reverse complement.
AGCTCCCTTAATGTCGTAACCGGGGAGTGCAACGATAAGCATCTGAACGACATGCGCGGGCTTCACGTTCGACCCGAGCATGCAGAAGAAGCAATTCGGCTTGCCCGTCAAGCAGCTGGGCAGCCTGTTGCCGAAGGCGCAGTTGGCGCGGGAACCGGAATGGTATGCTTCGGCTGGAAAGGGGGCATCGGCACCTCCTCCCGGAAAATTTACGCTGAAGGTCATCCATACCACATCGGGGTACTCGTTCTGACGAATTTCGGTAACCCGGATGATCTTCTCCTCCTCGGACAACCGATTGGCGAGAGGCTCCTTCATCGTTCAACAGAACGGCAGCAGGACGACGGTTCTATCATGATCGTCGTTGCGACAGACCTCCCGCTGGATGCCCGGCAATTGAAGAAGATCGCCAAGAGGGCCGGAATTGGCCTGGCCCGTACCGGCTCGATCGCCCATCATGGAAGCGGCGATGTTGTTATTGCCTTCAGCAACGGCAACCTGATCCCTCATTCGCCTGACAAGGATATTCTCACTATGAACGTGATCCGCGAGGATGGCGAGGTCATCTCGCAGTGCTTCCGGGCTGTCGCGGAAGCAACCGAAGAAGCCATCGGCAACTCCATGTTCATGGCTGAAACCACCCATGGCCAATACGGAAGAACGGTCCGCGCTCTCCCTGTAGAAGAAGTCATTGCCTTCCTTCGTTAAATCGACTGACAGGACACACTTCAAGTGACTAGCTCCGTCATGCAATGGTGCACAGCTCGCTCTTACGACGCTGTGCACCACGCTTATTCACCGCCGCCGTACACCCGGTTAGCCCTCTTCCTTATTTCTAGAAAGCCCCCGAAGCCAAGTTCCCATTATATAACGTGGCCGATCTTCGCGCTCTTCTGGCAACCGCTTCGGCAGAACAGCTCGCTTCTACGAATACCAGGTTCGCGGGATCGCCGACCCTCGGCCAGACCTGCTCGCCTTCCTTGCTAAGAGGTGTAATTCCTCCCGTAATGTAGCCTAATGCTTGGGAAAGAGATTGCTCGTCGCTGTACCCATACAGCTCCGCCAAGCGTCCAACCTTCTCCAAATGATCTCCGTTGCCGAATGGAGACCAATGATCGGTCATACTATCGGTCCCAAGCCCAACCGTTACGCCATGATCATGAAGCAGCGGAATCGGCATGACAAGACCGCCAATCGGTACAGACGAAGCAATGGACATCCCAAGCTCGGCAAAGCGTGCCGCAAGCTCGGAGGCTGTTCCCGAAGCAATCCCTGCGAAACCGAAAGCATGGCTAACCGTCACCCTGCCATGCCACTTCGCGTCTTCCGTCATGTCGGCAAGCCGGCTCATCGTCGTTAAGCCTGCTTCCCCCCGGTCATGAATATGAATATCGACGCCTGCATTGGACGCAACGGCAATTTCCATAATCGTCTGCAACGATTTCTCGATATTCTCATCGACAGTAGCCGGATCTACGCCGCCTACGAACGTTGCTCCATGCTTCATCGCCTCGCGAACAAGTGGAGCGGCATTGGAGCGGAGAAGCCCATGCTGCGGGAAGGCAACCACTTCATAGGATAGCTTGTCCGAAAAGTTATGCAGCGCTTGCATCGTTGCTTCCAGATTGGATAATCCGATGACCGGATCGATATTGCAATGCGTCCGTACATGCGTGGAGCCGAATCCAAGTATCGTCTCCAGAATGCTCTCAGCCCGATGTTGAGCGGTTGGCAGAAGTTTGGGAAGAAGCTCTCGCTCCTCTTCGATTCGGCCAAAAATACCATTGACGCGTTTCACGGCCTTCCATGGCCCGCTATAATAAGTTTTATCGATATGGATGTGCATTTCCTTGAATGAAGGCAGCATGAGAAGACGTTTGGCATCTACCTTCACGAGATCATCGGTTAACGCTTGATCCGCAGGAATGATTTCGGCAATTACTCCATCCTGTATACGGATATGATAGATATCCGTCATGGTCCCGGATACGGCACCATCCTCATAAATATAACCCTTCTCAAGCCGAACGTTTGTTAACCAGCTGTTGGACATGATGCTCCTCCTCATCGGGTAGCTTTATGGAATCGAACGGCATTAATTTGCTCCTTGGCCGTCGATGCCTCCTCTCTAACATAGCGGATCAGCTCTGATTCTACAATCCTACTCCAGTCACTCCGTTGATTTCGATACGCATAAATAATTCCCCGTGAGGATGAGATGACAGCACCGTTGCCTTTGTCATCGAAGAATTCACTCAGATCCTCCGCTCGTCCGCCTTGGATACCGAACCCGGGAACAAGAAATATCGAGTGAGGCAATGCCCGTCGGAGCTTGGCGGCTTCCTCCGGATACGTTCCGCCGACCACTGCGCCAATATAGGAATAACCGTGGACGCCGGCTGAGTCACCCGCCAGCTTCTCGATTTCCTCCGCCAGCATATCGTATAATACCTTTCCATTCGCTAACTGGAGATCTTGCAATTCATGAGACGAAGGGTTCGATGTCTTCAATAAGAGAAACAATCCTTTATTGTTATCCCGGGCTGCCTGGATAAAGGGCATATAGCCGTCGCTGCCCAAGAAAGGATTGACGGTGACCATATCGCCTGCCATGGTACCTTTCCCCAGATAAGCGCGGGCATAGGCTGCCGAGGTTGAACCGATATCCCCTCTTTTGGCGTCATTGATCACGATCAGATCTTTCGATCGGGCGTAGGCAATCGTTCTTTCCAACGCCTGTATGCCGAAGCTGCCATATACTTCATAGTAGGCAAGCTGAGGCTTGACGGCGATGACTTCATCCGCCACCGCATCTATGATGATTCTGTTAAACTCGAATATTGCATCTGCAATACTTTCATCCGATGATAAATCAACGTCTTCTAGCAAATAATCCGGGAAATATTCCAGATCAGGATCCAGCCCGACAACGAGGGCACTGTTCTTCCTGCTGACTTCTTCTATTAGCTTATCCGCAAAATTTCTCAACTCAAATCCGCTCCCTTATTTGTTCAAACATCGCTTCCAAACCAGCGAAACACGCGTTCATAATAATCCTTCAGGTTATCCCGATGCCATGTTAAAGTGAATGATCTTCATCATGAATGGCCAGTTCCGACGTTTTCTTCAACCGCCGCAGTACGGCAACCAGATCGATATCCGGCCTTTTGCATAGCCCGTTTAACACAGCTTCAAGTAAGCTATTACTGCTATGTACGGAAGTACAAACGATACTTCTATTCCCAACGCATGCGTTCTTTGAGGGAAACGATCTGTGCGGTATGGTGCCGGCCGTGCCAAGCATATCGCTGCATGGCGAGATCCAGACTCATAATGCCATGAGTGGGACTCGTGAACGTCTTGCGGAAATCCTCCGGGGCTAACGAACGAAGCAAGGCGACAAGACGGCTGTGAAGGACGTCCAGCAGCGTGATCGAAAGCTCCACCGGCTCCCGGTAGTCTCTCATCTCAGCCCATATATCCTCCCGGTAGGACGTCGCTGTCGGGCTTTCTTCAGTCAGTGCCCTCTTGAAGCGAATATAAGCATTCATATCGTTATCGGCCATATGATGAATGACCTGCTGGATCGTCCAGCCGCCTGAACGATAAGGCGTTTGCAATTGCTCCATCGTTAGATGTTGAACAGCTGCGCGAAGTCGGGACGCAGCATCAGCAATATCCTCCATCAAGCGGTTACGATCTTCTGGGGTCGGTGCGGGGAACGGCTCGAATCTTCCAATCGGATAACGGTACTGCTCCATAAGCTCACCCTCCCCCTCCCCCTCTCCCTCCAACTGAATCATGTCGTAAATAGAGAACACTCCTTCCATTCCAAAGAAAAAAGGACGCTATCATATCTATGATAATACGTCCTTCCTAATATTACACTATCAATCATGCTCTAGACCTTCAGCTCAACGATAACCATCCCGCGGCCAGGTACATATAGGCTGAATTGAGATCCTTCCGGGAAGACCGGCACGCCGGGAAACCCGGTCAGTACGCGTATCGAAGATATGTTTCGACCTGCATCTATCCTCGCTGACTTGTAGTTATAATAAAGATTGTGAATCAGAATCCGCCAGCTGCCGGGGTTCATCTCCAATACCGAGATCCGGATGAATTCACTGTTCTTGATCACAACCGGTACGCCTGAAGCAGCTTTCATCGTCTCTACGCATCGAAGCAGAAAATCATCATTCATTGGCTTGAAATACAATGCTTTCACCCAAGAAATCGCATCATTGATCTTATCAGACTGCTGCTGCACCGAAGTATCTTCTAGCTCCATGACGAAGCTATCGATGAGTGTGCCGTTCGCATCACGCGTCATGCAGAAATAATGATCAGGCTCACAAGGAAAATTCAATCCAACTGCGACTGCAATTCGAGCCAGCCGCTCGGTCATCTTCCCGATTAGAATCGAAGGTCCATTCCGGTAAGCGGCTGCGAGCGCCAATTCGTTATCCGGCAATAGATGCAGGTTCGCGACAACAATGGTTCCTTGCGCGCGGTCCAGGTCTTCAATGTTGACCATCGTATGGAGAGGCGCTCCTCTCTGCAGCCATTGCTCCATGAACCGGTGAACCGGCCAGCTGCGATTCACGATAAACTCATCTAATGTAGTCTGCAGAGCCGCATCCGACCATACAAGACTGGCTCCGATCGCACGCTCCGGATTTCCGCTGAAGCCAAGCTCCCAGCGATCCGACAGCCACTTCCAGCCGTCGCGGCTTATCCCATCGCCCAGACAGGCCATGAAGCCTGCGGAACTGCGCTTCAGCTCGCCGCCTTCCTGTATGTAAAGATTAGAGAAGGCGTAGATATCCCTCTCGAGAACGGTAGGCGCATGGCTGATCGTGTCCCATTGTTCATTCGTGTCCTGGATGGCGTTCAGGCAAATCAGTTTCACATCCGGCACATACGCCTTAATCGTTGCCAGCATCGCCATGAATTCGGTAATTGGCTCATATTCCATGCCATCCGCCCCGGCCGATAAGGATGCTGCGACAGACTCGACGACAAACCCGTCAATCCCGGTTGCCGCAAGCAGCTTGTAGTCCACCCCGTAACGATACAGCGCTTCGAACGGATCGCGTGTCCATGTGGTGTTCGCGACTGCCTTCTTCCCTTCCTTCCGGATGGCTGTCATAATTTTCTCCCAGAAGCCCGCCCACCTTGCGGCGTGAAAATGTATCCAATCCATCCGTCTATAGTGCCAGATCCATTCGCCGCGCTGCTTCACGGCATGTGCATCATGATCGCAGTTCATGACGATCTCCTGCCCTAATTCGTCTCCGCTGAACCGGACGAATTGTTCGACCATATCGTCGGAATAATCGATTTCAGCAATGCTGAGCCGCGAGCTAGTATAGCCATCGGCTCCATGGTAGCCGTCAAAATGATAATCTCGCATCACAGTCATCAGATCATGGATAAACAAATCCTCGTAATAGCTTCCGTCCTTGAATCGCTTGAGCGGATTGATAACGCCGTACGCATGACCCGACATCCTCATCTCGTACAGCTCCGGATGTGCTCCGCACCATTCTGAAGGACGAAGCTCATTCGGATTATGAACATGAAACATGTCAAAGAAGGCGCAGTATACCGCAATGCCATGCTTCTGAAGCTGCCCGATCAATCCCTTCAGCTGATAGTTGGTCCACTGCTGCCGGTTCCGGTGTTTGCCGTAAGGACGCGCATTGTAGGAGCATACCTCGGGCGGGAGCACGTGCTCCTCCGACATTCCCGGATGTGCGTGAACGAAATCCGGCGTAAACAGCAAGAGCGAGACCGTATCGGGCACGTAACCGACCGTATTCAGATAGGCCTCTACTCCATAATCGTCGCTGGCTTTGTTTTCGAATCCGATTAACTCAATCCATATCCACTTCTCATAACGGCTGTCACTCATGTACGAACCTCCACCTTATTCCGAATTGGCCTTCGCGCTTTCGGGAATGATGTCTGACACGAGATGGGATGCAACCCTTTAGAGCAATTTCTAGATCAGTATACGATAGGATTGTTGAATTTTCTATATAATATATAATGTATTCTCTGCTCGGAGAGAACAAGGAAGACCGGACAAGCAGCACGCTTGTCCGGTCTTGTTCATGACTTGAATTACGTTCTCTTAAATCCGTCCAGCATACTGGAGATAATGATCGTCGTCTGCTCCAATGCATGCTCATAGTCCGGCATCTGAGCAATCCAGAGCGCTGATTCATTCAGCGCACCGGATAGGCAGTGCGTCATAGCTTCGATCGATACAGACTTAAGGCTTCCTTCCCGCTCCATGATTTCGAGCTGTCCCCTCAATAGGCGCATGGAATTGTTCTCGTCCATCACGCGCCATACCTCCCAACCAAGTACGGCTGGGCCATCGACGAGCATGATGCGCTTGCAATGCGGTTCAACGGCTGCCGCAACGAATGCAAGACATCCCCCCAGCAGCTGCTCCCAGAGGTCATCGGACTTGGCAGCCTCCGCTTCTACCCGCTCCGCGATCTCTTTCTGTACCGATTCCAATACGGCAAGAAAGAGTCCTTTCTTATTTTTAAAATGATGATAGAGCGCCCCGCGCGTCACTTCGGCTTCCTTCGCAATTTCTTCAAGGGCTGAATCGGCAAAGCCGAGCTTGGTGAAATGTGCTCTCGCAACTTCGATCAGCTTCTGAATCGTTTCATTGGTTTCTTCTTTGTTTCTTCTCATGAACGCTATGGTCTCCTGTCGATATCGCTGCTTCCTATATTAGCATAATTCAAGCAACTTCAACGCTGCCGAATCGCCGGATTTCGTCAACGTCCGCAAAGAATGACGTGCCATCCAGGGGTTATACGGCCCAACGCGGTTCAACCGGTCATGCAGCCAATCAAGCGCGACTTGCTTATGGTCCTTCGTCAAATCATTCACATGGTTTGCCACTGATTTTCTCACATAGAAGGAAGGATCATTCCATAATGGCCCCAGCAAAGCTAGATTATGTGCAGGATCACCCTTAATAACCGGAATCCCTTTCGCCCAAGGAAGACGGGGGCGGGTCCCTTCGCTGACAAGGCGCCGGACGTGAGGATTGGGATCGCATGTCCACGTTCTGAGCTGCCGGATCGTTGCGTCCGGATATATATTCAGATAAGGACGAATGGCATATTCCGAGGTATGCCGCTTCGTAATCTCATACATGGCGTGCATCGAGATTTCGTAATGCTTGAGGCCGTACTTCTCGACGAAATAGGCAGCAGGCATCAGAAAATAGCCATTGTTGAACATGCCTTCTTCGGTTTCATTCTCCGGACCAAGAATATTCAATAGAATGCTTATTGCCTCTGGATAACGGTCGGGCAAAGCTTCTCTCAGTTCATCGGCAATGACAGCCACTCTGCCCTTCAGTTCAAGCGGCTCCACCCGCTCGGTTATCGCGGCAATAAATTTGCAGGCAGGGAAATCCGGATAATGAGATTCTATGAGATTGGCAAGCCGAACAGCCAGCTCGCTCCCGAAATAGAGCTTCAACGGCTTCACGGATGAACTCATTCGCTCTCACCATCTCCCGTATTCAACCACACCTTCTCCGCATACTGCTCACGCTCAGCTTCCGATGGAGGAATAATCTCAATAATATCCAGCAGTACACCGTTCGGATCGCTTGTGATAAAATGCCGCTGTCCAAACTCCTCATCTCGAAGCTCAAGCTCAAGCGGAAGCTTTTCCTCCTCAATGAGTCTCTTAAACTCCGTATCCGCGTGGTCGACTTCAAAGTTGAGGATCAGACCCTGTACCTTTCTTCTATATATGTCGGGTATTGTCGGATGCGAAGCATCCAAGATTGCCAATTCATACGCTGCCCCGCCGTTATTCAATCGGAGACTTACATACCAGTCCGCTTCATATACCGTTTCAAACCCAAAATAATTTTTGTAAAAATCAGCGCTAATGGCGACCTTGTCCGTCAGAATAACGGGATAGAAACTCGATAGATGCACGGGCAACAGCTCCTCTGAATGATGATGTTTATTTTAACATACATACTGTATGTATGTAAAATAATTATAGAAGCGCCGATTCCGCGTAGCACCGAATCCAGCCGTGCGACACGACGGCATCCCTTACCGGCTATCAAGCAAACAAAGCCAGCAGATGCTGATGGCGAACCCGGGCAAAAAACAACGCGCTACAAGGATCGCCCTGCAGGATGCCATGATGGCGGCTTACAGGGCGATTCGCTCATCTCCGATCAAGCTGGACTGAACCTGACGAATGACAATCGATCTTCTCTTCTAGCTACATATTTCTCTCGAAACCGCATTTCACCAGCCGACCTCGGAGCAAATATCGGCCGGCTCGCCAATTCCTTCCTTCATTGTTCTGGGCGGCAAGGCGCTGATAAACTTTTTCCGCCATCTCTATCATCGGCTGCTCGTAAGCCGTCATCGGATAGTCGGACATCTCGGTCAAATAGTCGACCGTTGCGAGGGGAAAATGCTGCAGCCCTCTTTGCTGCATATGCCGGGCTACGGCAAGGCCGATGCCGCCGCTAATGCAAATGATTCCCAGGGGCTCATCAGCCTTCAAATGAAGTGATTCCAGCAACAGTGCCGTTTCAGCCTCGACATTCGTGTTCCATCCAATCGTGAGGATCGTTCCGCTTCCTCCACTGGCGTCCATGAATGCCTTTTCCCGAAGCACCTCGCTGGACAGAGTCAGCCCTTCAAAGCCGATAAATACTATGGTACCGTCAAAACGGGAGCGCATATCCTCATATAGGGAGTACACCGCGTGATAATGATCAAGGCATACGATATCGGCAACGTCCGTATCGAACTGCTGGTCGAAGATGACGAAGTTCATCCCTACCGTCTGGAGACGCATGAGCAGGCCGAAGTCGATATCGTCGGTTTGCGGCCAAATGACCGCATTGCGTATCCCTTTTTGGATAAAGCGGAAGAAGAGCTTGTCGGAACGCAGCGCTTTACCCTCGTAATCCTGCTTGAACAGCATGAGTGATCCGTTCTTGTCGGCAGTTTGTTCGAAATGCTCCATGAACAGGGCGAAGAACGGATCGTGTACGGCTGCCACCAACGCGATCAAGTCCATGTTTCCGGAAAATCCGCCTTTGCGTGCCCGAACCAGGGTTCCTTGACGCGGAACCCCTTCCAGAAGTCCCTCTCGCTTCAATTCGTCCAACGCTTTCCGGACCGTCACCCGGCTTAGGCCCGTTTGCTCGCAGAGTTCCTGCTCTGTCGCCAGAACGCCGCCAATCGGATATTCGCCTTGAATTATTTTTTTTACGATCTCGTCTTTTAAGCCGTCATACAAGGACATGCCGATCACCTTTCCAAATAAGTTCACTGATGGAACATAGACTCGCATGCCCTATAAACTTTTTCATGTGACATGCTCCCACCACTTATAGAAGTGGGGGCTTCCCAGGACATACCTAATAACCTAGATATCATTACTGGGCTATCTCCGCCTGCCCGGCGGTTCTCTATTCATCTATGCCATACCTAACAATCGAATCCCTTCGGCCCGTATGTTTCCGGCAGCATTTTCATCCCTCTGATGGAGCGTGCCACAACCCTCACAGACCCAAACTCGATCCTTAAGTGTCCGTTCCGTGTTGATCGTACCACACGTTCTGCAAAGCTTGCTCGAAGGATACCATTTATCGATCCGAACAAGCGACTTACCACGTTCAGCCCGTTTATACCCAAGGAACGCCCTGAACATGCCGTTTCCGTTATCCATCGTTGCTTTTCCGAGTGATAGGGATTGGGACATGGCTTTCATGTTCAGATCTTCCACAACGACTGCATCCCAAGCTTCAGCCAGCTGCCGACTCTCTTTGTGCAGGTAATCTTTCCGCTGATTGGATACTTTCTCATGGAGACGGGCTATCCGAAGTTTTTGTTTCCTCCAGTTCGAGCCACCCTTCTTCCTTCTGGAGAGGACTCTCTGGGCTCTCTTCAGCCGAACTTCCATCTGGCGCAAATATCTCGGAGAATTCGCGGATGTCCCGGTGTGGTCGATATATAACGCCTTTGAACTATAATCCAGACCCAGTACTTTTTCACGACGGGGGATCGTATGTTCTGCGTCTGCCGTATACTCGGTCAGGATCGAAATGTGGTATTTCCCATTTGAATTGCGGCTGATCGTTGCCGATTTGATTTCATGTCCATCCGGAATTTGCCGGTGGAGCTTGATTCGGATCTCACCCAGTTTAGGGATACGGACATGCTTCCCGTCTGCTGCGATTCGAACCGTCCCCTTCTGATTATTGGTTGTGTAGCTCTGAACCGGGTTTTTCCGACTTTTGAACTTCGGATACCCCATGTGCTTGTCCCGAAAGAAGTTCCGGAAGGCGGTCTTCAGGTTTAGCTCCGCATTGCACAAGGCGAGGCTGTCCACTTCTCGCAGCCAGTCGAACTCCATCTTGAACGCTGCTGGTGTCCGATACCTCTGCCGCTTCAATTGCTGTTTATCCACTTTATAATATTCGTACTTGACTTGACGTTCAGCCAGCATCCGATTGTAGAGAAACCGAACACAGCCGAATGTTTTACGAATCATCGTCTCTTGCTCTGTTGTGGGATAGATTCTGAACCGATAAGCCTTATTCACGTGATCACCCCTATTCGTTGATTATACCACAAATAAGGAATGTATGTTCGTATATTATCGACAAACAAAATACTAAAAACACTGATTCATCCCCCACCTACACGCTCACTACGTGAGTTAGGAAGTTTAGAGGTGGGGGGACTTCTCGGATTATAGGATAAAAATCAGCCCCCGACGCTACTTCGTTTTCGGCTTGACGACCTCATCTCCCTTATGGAAGTCGGTCGCGAGCCGGGCGTAACGCTCGACGGGCACCTGGCCTTGACGGTTCAAGCCAGGCGCATCCTCGCCTCGCATCATATAGATATTCAACTTGTCGTCGCCGCCTGTATGCCGCACATTGATTCCAGAATAGCGGATCGTCATGCCGATTCGCCAACGATCAGAAACATTTGCAGGAGAACCGTGCACGATATTATCGTCATGTAATGACAATTGGCCGGCTTGAAGGCAAAGCGACTTCGCTTGCGAAGCGTCGAAAGCGCCTTCTTCAAGTTCTAGCGTAAGGATTGAATCGGTAGCGATGCGGCGATGTTTGATCAGTCCTGCTCTATGGGTGCCGGGAATGACCTGCATGGCGCCGTTCGCCTCGTCCACATCTGTGAAAGCTAGCCAGACCGTGACGGTATTGTGCGGCTTGAGCGGCCAGTAGTATGCATCCTGATGCCATGCGACGGTATCCTTGGAATGTGGAGCTTTACCGAAAAACTGGGTTCCCCACATGAAGAATTCCGGACCGAGGATTCCTTCCACATAGTCTAGTATTGGCGGGTGAGTGCAGATGTCGTAGATCCACTTGCTTTTCATATGCCAATCGCGAATATGAATGATTTGCTCCCCCGGCACAAGCAGCTTCTCCAGTTCCCGAAGCTCTTCTCGAAGTTTTTCGACTTCCTCGTTCGAAAATACGGCAGGCAATCCAAGCAAATAACCATTTTGCTTATAGTCATTCTTCTGCTGTTCCGTCAACCGGTAGAATGTCAACTTCGATCACTCCTCATGTATAAATTGTATTATCGATAAATACAATTAGAGAATAATGGAACATCCAAAAGTTGTCAATCCTCCATTTGAAGGACAAAGAAATGCCAAGAATCCATCAGCACTTACTTGCAATTTTTCGCACCCGATCCCCTACATGTGGTACGAGCCACAGGCAAGAAGACGACCGATGCTTTCATCAGTCGCCTTCATTTGGATGTAAGCAGCTTTTTAAGTGAAAATATCGTCCCAGAACGCCCAATCACGGAGTTATGACTGTATTGGTTTTGTTATAGACTTTAATGTCATTCGCATTGACATTCTGCCCGATATAAGCGATCCATAGGTCAATGCCCTCAACTTGTATGTGCTTCGCTTCTTCTTCCAGGATTTGAATACGATCCACCTCTGGATTAGATGTCGTTATGACCGTCATGCTGAAAGGCATACTCGTCTTTCCAGTAATAATGTACGAGTATTCATCGGGACTTAACGAGCCGACGCCATCAATAACTTTCCAATTGCCTTTGGTCTGTTCAAGATAATGAATGGAGATCAAGCCGTCCTGCATCATGTTAAATGCCAATATCCCTTCATCCTTGACTTCATAATGGGAGGTCTTCTCGTAATTAGGTACCGCAGCTAATGCGTGTTCGATTTGGGACAGGCCGAAGCCCTTACCGCTATTACAAGTCGTGGTAAGGAGCATCGTAATAATCGTAAACATGAGTAGACGATTCAACTTCATCATAACTGCTCCTTTATCATTGGAGGTGACGACGAGCCGCCGTTGGCGCTATTCCGTCACCGTAAAATCAATCTGTGATTTAATCGTATAATCCTCTTCCTTGTCCTCGCCGTCAACTTTCGATTCCACATAGAAATCAGCAAACCCGTCTACGACATAATAACCTGCGGGAAACCCGTCCGCCCAAAGACTTTTTATAAAATCGATATAAGCCCGTTCGTCGGTTTCTCCAAAGCCCCCGCTGTTCTTATATTCTTCTCGAAGCGGCTCGCCTCTCTTGAGCGTTGTGTTCAACAAAGGCGTATTCATATTATAGCCTATGCTGTAACCACGCGTTCTCTCTTCAATTGGAAAGGAGAACGGCGATGCGGCATGATAAATCGTGATCGAATCCTGCTCCCCGATATATTCTAACTCTGCATAGATCTTGACGGTTTCGCCTAAGCTGTATTCTGCCTTCTCCGTGACAAGACGATAAATAAAATCGCCATCGGCCGTCACCGCATTTTGCTTATTTAGAATGTCAACCTTAACTGTTCCGGGATCCTCTGACTCCTGTTTTTCTTTGGAACCGCAGCCTGTTATGAAGATCAATATGGACATGAACCCTAATAAAATGGAAGCCTTCATCCCAATCACCTCGCGTGCATTTGTAATCTCTAACGTTGCCTGAGAGGATAATGTTCCATCATTTACTGGATATGTTTCGATCACGGATCATAAGTAAAAAAAACCGCGAAAATCGCGGCTGTAGGACAGATATTTTTCGTACCGTGCGGAGCTCCCAGCGCAAGGCGTTTCGCTGCAAGATGGCGATTGATCGACCACAAGCGCCCTTCCTGAGAGAGGGGCTTATGTTTCTTACAAGCTGTCTAAGACTTGCAGAATTTGATCCGCAAGCAGATCAGCCGCCTCGGGGGCGAATGCCGTTTGAAGAACTTCATAGCCACCCTCAGCGAAGGCTTCGGCCGTCGCAAGATAACCGTTGGCCCCATTGGAATATCCGCTGAACAATGTGTATGGGAATGGGGAGTGCGCTCGAATTCGCTTTCCTGTTGCAGTAAACGGTTCTAACGGTACCCCGATCAACACGGTATCGCCGACTCGAATGAAATGGGCTTCGATCTCCGCGAACGGTTTGCCATAAAAATTCCTTGAATACCGGAGCGCCATATTATTACGCTTCAGTTGGAAATTTGCTTCGCTTATTTGTTCTGCTGGAGCGTTACCGTCTCTTAGAGCGGTCAGTTTGTCGACGAGCTCTGTATTGATTTTCTCCAATTCATTTGTCGGCTTAAGATCACCTACGGGCAGTGAGAGCTTGTGCGATAAGACTTGAAAAGCAACCGGGTCCTGCGGCTTGCGTGTACGTGACCATATCCCCAGGCTCGCTCCAGACTCGACAACCTCGGAGAAGCTGTAGCGGAACTGTTTGTTTCTCGCTTCAAGCAGCGCTTGCGATGCTGCACAGCCCAGCATGGTGCCCATGTCTTGAACGACATCCATTCGATCGAGGAAGCCGCCTGGACCCGGACCGATGTCGCCCGTTGCCCCCTGCAGGAAGAGACAAATCCCGCCCACAGTTTGTTCGACGAAACGTTTGGTTACGCCGGGATAATCGGGGCTTGCTGCTTGGTTCGTATAACCGAGTGTCGTCGGGTGAGCCGCATAATGGACGATACTTGCCACAAGCTTGCCCTCCTCATCGTCGAATCGCACGATAGACACGGTGGGATCCGTCTCTCCGGATTCATTGAATCCGGTAATGATTCTGCCGCTATCCAGCGTCTGTCTCCTGTTCTTGCCTATGGAGCAGGCGCCGTATTCCGCATGTACCGAGACGGTTACTTGCCGATTGGCAGCTTCCACGGCAGCGCTGACGGACTGCTCGATCAGATAGCGGACGTACAGCTCGACGAGATCGCGATTGGGTGCATGCGAGGCGTCGCCGACAACGGGCCCCGCATGGGTATGCGTGGTGGAGACGCGGACCTGCAGCTTGTCGATGCGGAGTGCTGCCGCGATGGCAGTTCGAATCTGATCCGCTTGCAGGTTCGATAGAAGACAAAGATCGAGGTCCAATACGACTGCAGCTGTTTGACCGTCCCCGAGAACGAGAGCCGTACACCAGAAATCCGATTCAATATGAGTAGGCGTTATATGCGTTTGCGCCCCCCAGCCTCCTTGCGCCATCGTTAACGGGGGATTAATAACCGCGCGGGCGGCTCCTGCTTTCAGCATGCCATCATCTCCATAAATTGGTTTCTTCTGCATGTCTTGTAAGATTACGAGCTTAGTTAAACTCGTATAGAAGGCGAAGCAGCAGCAATCAGATCATGTGCGTGGACTTTTCCGGCGCTGTAACGCCTTTTTTGGGTCTTACAGCTAGATCAACCGCCAGTGCTCGGGCTGTAACGCCTTTTTAGGGACTTACAGCAAAGCCTATCTAGTAGTCTCCTAGTACTTGCTAATAAAATAACAAGTGCACGCATACAAACTGCCTACACTGACGTCAAAGCGATCCGCTTCACGGCCAATCCGTCACCATAACTTCCACAATTCAATATTATAACAGCTGAACCAGCGCATGAAGGCGGCGGAGGGATGCGTTGTGCGGCCGACTCAAGTCCCTTCAGACCGTATTCTGGGGCATTGCCTCCGCGACCAAATCTTACTCTTTCGGCCGGCCATCCCATACCGCTCCCTCCTATGCTAACTGTTCGTCCAGTCCACCGGTACAACCCTTATATATTTCTTGAACGCCTTACTAACGGTGCCGTTATAGCCTGCGCGCTGAAAGAAGCGGTGCGCCTCTTCTCTTTGAGTGCCGCTCATCAAGCAAATTCGGGTACAATGCCTGGATACACATAAATCCTCCACGTGCGCCAGCAATGAACGGCCGATTCCTTTACCGCGAGCTTCCTCAATTACGAATATGTATTCTACCATTCCATAGGGTCTGAATTCGTACGCCGGATCCATACACAATGTAAGAAATATAGTTCCCAGCAGATCTCCGTTATCTTCGTAGACGAATAAGAAATTGTTGGGATCCTGCCTGATCTGCTCGATCCTCTCCGGCAGAACGTTGATGTTCCTGCTCGCCGGAGCTAACGATCGGTAGAATCCATTTAGTATAATAGAATCGTCCTTCACTGCTTCCCTAATCATTCTTGTTCACACCCCTATGACCTTTCAACCATCGACCGGCAGCGCATTCCTTCAGAAGAAATCGCCTCGCGCGAAAGGATACCAAGAAACATTGATATAGTTGACGGTAAGCGTTTGTTTATCAAATAGGAACGAGATCACATACACGTTGTCGGCTTTGTTCAATTGATAAAAAGAGGTCAAGGATCGAATCGTCCCGTCTTGCATCACCTCATAATAATAGTTCGCCACTCCGTCGCCGTCATAGCCTGCGGTTCCATATTTCTTCAGAACGTCGAAGAGTGTGCTTTGACCAAGGACTATGCCTTTTTTCGTTTGAAGCCCGTCACCCTCATGAATATCCAAATCGATTTTCCACGAATCGAGCTTACCATTTTCATTGAAATGAATGGAGAAGGAAGGGTATGTCTCACTATCGAAAACATCCAGCCCGGCGGATGTGCCATACAGGCTTCCGATCGATTCCCTGGAATCACCTAGCTTCAATAAAGATTTTGAATTCCCCTCAAAAAGGTTCAAATCTTCCTTCGTAATCGGTTCAGTGCTGAAATCAGGCATTCTAACCGCTTCTTCAACCGGAAGTTCCGGCAGCAAGCTGTGGTCAGAGAGCGCTTTCGGACGAGGTTTGACATCCACCATGCCCTTCAAGATCAGACGGCGTATCCATTGAATCGCCTCTGCCCGTGACAAGGTGCCATCCGCATCGAAACCCTTCTCCGTCGCTAAGGTGATGCGATTCGCAAGCCCATTGCCAACCACATAAACAATAGCATCTCGGCCTTCATAATGAAAACCCTGCGCGGCAGCAATAATTTCTGCTGCTCTTCCGCGGTTGATTGGCGCAAGCCGAAGCTCAGGCTCAGCGGATCCAAGCACCGGATGATTCCAAGATGCAGCTAATCGATACGCGCCTTCGGTCCAGTTATATTGAACACTGCTAGGTAGAGCAATACCGAAAGCGCGGTACATGACTTTCAGAAATTCGGCCTCCGAGATCGATTTATCCGGCTTAAAGGTTCCATCCGGGTAGCCATTGATGATGTTCGTTCTTATTGCCCATTGAAACAATTGCTCCGCCCAATGATCATCGAGGTCTGACGGCTGAACCCGTAACCCCTTCCACTCCCGTTCTATTGTACTGTCCGGTATCGACGACTGTGCCGAAGCTGTCCCTCCCGCAAGCATGGTTGCCGCAATCAGACCAACCGCCGCGCGTTTCAATTTCACCATGAAAAGCACGTATCCTTTCCGTAAATATGAATGATAGGGACATGTACAGAAACTTGTCGCTCCCCTTCGATTTATATCGTAATACAAGCCGTAATTTGTGTATACCAAATGACAAGCTAATATCGTAAAAGGCCGCGGAAACCGAAATTTCCGCGGCTCAATACATCTCAATTTATAGCGGCAATAGCATAACCAGGACACTATGACCGCTAGAGAAGGTGCTCCAACCCTGCCAGCAATGATTTCGCAGCTGCGGCGGTGATCTTCTTGCCGCTTTGCTTATTTACGGTTCGGGCAAAACTATTCAGATTGCCTTTCTGAATATCTCGCAGCAGATCTCTGGATAACGATGCCTGCTTAAATTGATAGAGGGTATATTGATTGACCAGCGCAGTTAAGGCATCGCGTATGGCAACTGCATCACGGAGCAGCATTGCGGCTGCATCGCTTGAAACCTGTATGATCGGCGCTGTCCGATCCAGCTGTATGACGGACGTTCGTGCCTGCTCCACATTCCCGGCCTTGTCCGTTTAACAGTAGAGCATGTTATAACGGCCATCCGTATCCAACGATACGGTACCTGCATATGGCAGCCAGGTCGTACCGCCGTCCATGCGCTGTATTCCGTTAACGCCACACCTGACAAATTGTCGGATGAAACAAGCGTGATCCGAACGGCTTCGTTATGCCAACCGCCTTGGCACTGTGTCAATGGCGTTACCGCGGCTGTAGTCGTGGGACTGTCTTATCCAGCGAGATGGAAACCGATCCGTAGCCTCTCAATCCGGCAGCATTCGTTGCGTAGCCCGTAATGAGCTGATTGGCCTCCTCCGTACTGACTAACATAGGAGGATCGACCGTCAACGGCAGCGAGCTCTCTTCATCTTCTGCAGTAAACTCCACCAAGACATATTGTACCAACCGTGACCCCATAACAAATCGCGTAAATCGCGGCGTTTTTGGTGACATGAATGTGGTCAATGCATTCTTCAGTTAATTGTGTTGACAGCTTACATAAATTGGTTTATTCTTTCATTGAACGGTTCAACCGATCAACAATCAATAAAATAGCGATAGCGAGAATTCATTTTCATTATTGGAGGGGAATTTTCATGACAGAAACGAATTTAGCAGTTACAGAAGGAAATTCAAAGCGTGCTATTATTATTGGGGGAGGAATAGGCGGATTACTGACTGCTAAAGTTCTTTCCGGGTACTACGGAGAGGTATTGATTGTAGATAAAGATGATTTACCTGAAAAACCTGAGAATCGCTCCGGTACTCCTCAGGATTTTCAGCCACATCGTTTAACACCGCGCGGGAGTATGATTATGAATCGCCTCTTTCCTGGATTTAATAATGATTTACTGGCAAGTGGAGCACCCTCGTCACTCAACAAAATCGCTCATTTAAGCAATCCATATGGAAGCCACGCGATGCCAAACCCAGAGGATGAAGCGACGTTTAGCAGAGCCTTACTGGAATGGGTTTTTCGTGAACGCGTGAAAAAGATTCCAAATGTTCGGTTTCTTCTCAAACAGGACGTAATTGGTTTATTAACAAATTCGAAACAGACAGCTGTCACAGGGATCACTGTACGGGATCGCGGTCAATCAAGACAGCAGAAAACATTCGCAGGGGATCTGGTATTGGATGCAAGCGGACGTTCTTCCAAGCTGGTGATATGGCTTCAAGAATTAGGTTATACAATACCCAGACCTGACATTTTAAAGGTCTCTCTTGGATATAGTACTCGCCATTATCGGATCCCCTCCCATCTGGCGGAAAAATGGGATGTTATTCGAGTAGATGGGAATCCCGTAAAGAAGGAATTCACAGGGGTCTTTTCCATTGTTGAAGATAACCGTGCAGAAATGTTGCTTTGGGGTGCGGGTGGACGCTACCCTTCTACGAAAGCTGAAGAGTTTGAACAAACCGTTGCTCACCTTGCAGACCCGTTCATTGCAGAAGTTTTACAGGGACTCGAGCCTCTCACTTCCCCTCGAGGTTATCGAATATCCGAATTGAGCCGTCAGCACTTCGAACAAATGGAAAAATGGCCCTCCGGATTATTAGTTTTGGGAGACGCATTGTGCAATTTTGATCCGATTTATGGTCTGGGAATGACCATGGCAGCGATAGAAGCGGAAATGTTGGAGCAATGTTTAATAGAGCAACGTGCAAATCCCACCCCTCATTTTGAACAAAAAGTACTTCAAAGACTACAGGATGCGATTGAGCCTGCCTGGTGGTTGAATTGCGTGTCTGATTTACAATGGTCCGGCGTTGAATATAGGGGTCAACCCTTGGAAGGGATTGATTTTGCCCAAAAATACTTTAATTTATTTCTACAAGAGGCAACTACGAAACAAAATTTCGAGCAATTTTTATTGTATTGGGGTGTAAATTCATTATTGTTCTCCCCGCGGGTAATGATCGATCAACATATGGTAAGCTCTATTCTTGCTGATGCATCTACCGCTGACAAACAATGGTTTCATGAGTTTTTTAAAAAAAGGGATCAGACATTGGATGAATATTTGGATCAATTACCTTCATTCTCTGGAGCATCCTTTGTATCATTTCCACCGGAAAGTTAAGCCATAAAATTAAGCCATAAAACAAAGGCAGCAACTAAAAAGGAGCGAAACGTACATTGTCACCGATGAACGAAGAACAACTGCAACATATTCGTGATGAACGAAAAGAACAGATTATGGCAGCGGCGCTTAAGATTTTTGCACGGAGAGGCATCATTGGGACAAAGTTGAGCATGATTGCCACAGAAGCGGGTATTAGTCAAGGTCTTCTATACCACTATTTTAAATCGAAAGACGAGCTTTTCATTATACTTATTCAGGAGGCTATTCAAGAATCAATAGACGGTATGAAGAGCGTCTACCAATTACCCGGATCGCCTATTGAAAAATTAAGAGGAATGACTCAGCTCGATCAAGAGGGACAGCTTTATTTTATGCTGATTCACCAGGCACGTACATCAGACGGAGTACCTGAGGAAGCAAAACAGCTTATTGCACAGTACTCCATGGACTCCTATGTTGTCGATATCTTAGAGCCCTTATTCATTGAAGGGCAGAAAGTAGGCGAATTTGCACAGGGAGATCCCCGGAAGCTGATTTCCGCTTATTTTACGGTCGTTTCTGCCCTTATGACATTGAGTATTCATGAAGATGAAGCTTATCAAATGCCAGAAGTTGACTTTTTATTGCGGATTGTAACAGGTCGTCCATGATAAATACGGCGGGTTCTCCTCTTCCGCAAACAACGGTCTCGTCTTCGCAAGCGACAGAGCTGAAAGCAGCGGCAGTACAACCAAACCCAGCTTCATAAACTTGTTCGGAGCCCAAGCATTCACGCCTCTCCTTCGTTCTCAATAAAGAATATGTCATTCTTTATCGAGAATACCATGGGCATCTTATTTTTCTAATATATGGTACATTATTCTATTCTTAATTTTCGCCCAGAATCTCTCCCGTACCCGTTCCTTCGCCCATCCTTCTTATGCGGTCCTTGCTTTTGCGGTAACGAAATAATGATAGTTGATGACTTTCAACCCCTTCGATGTTGCGTGATGATGGAAAATCTCTTCAACCTGCTGCAGACATTCACGCCACACGAACTCCTTCAACAGCTTGCTTTGACCGAAGCATTTCTTCCTTAACACATCCTCCGGTGCCGCAAGATACTCGATCTCTTCTATAGGTTGAACTTGAATATCCGCTAGCCCGCTATCGCTTAGCCGTAAATTTCGTACTAAGCCTTCAGCGGCTTTATCAGGTTCGTATACCATTGGAACGTATAAACCGGGAAAGAGCTTCCGCAGACCTCCATCCGTTCCGCCATGATACAGCCCACAGACAAGACCGCCGGGTTTGACAACGCGGTTGGCCTCCTGATACCATCCTGTCGGACCTTTCTTCGTATAGGCCGCATCGAATTCATGATCGGCGAATGGCAAGTCGGCATCGGCATTGACCTGCTGATACCTCACTTTCCCGGAACCCCTGCTCCTGTTCGCCGTATGAATGAAGCCTTCCGTAATATCGATTCCGATCACTTCAGCTGCTCTCGCGTTGGATGCAACCCGATGCGTAAATTCGCCATGACCGCACCCTACATCAAGAATTCTCGCTTGTTCCGATAGATTCGAACATATCGTCCGATATAATATCGTCTCTGCAGTTGGCTCCTCGAAGATGGAATTCCAGGGATACTTGTATTCCCCGGTCTCTTCAACCAACCGCGAATAGAATGCTTCGCTTTGCGGCGGCGTCCATTCCGGATGCCGTGATGGATCTGGGAATTGATACGGTTTCACGCTGCTTCCTCCTCGCTCAAGCATTCAACTCCGAGAGCGCAATCTTACGGATCTTCAGCCGGGCCAAACATATGCCGTCTTCCGCTTCACCCGCGCAGTAAGCCAGCAATACGGCGTTTTCGATAAAATGAATCGCGGCATAGCAGCAGCCGTTGCCGTCCTCTTCCCGTTCGATTGCAAAATGTCCGGTCCATGACTTCCCTTCGTCCTGACTGATCGCTCCTATAAGGGGCGTCCGTCCCCAGCTATGATTCTCGACTCGACGCGTATTGTACACCGGTATAGGATTCCAGACCGCAAGCAGATGACCGCTCGCCGGATTGCGTTTCATCGATAACGGTGAACATGGCGAGGTGAACGTAGACGGCATCGGACTGCTCCATGATTCACCGCTGTCATAAGAGAACATTTCGTACTGGCAGCCAAGGTCGGTTCGTGCCCATCCCCATATTGCCCCATTGCTAAGCTCAATGGCTCCCGGCTCCTGCAGGTCGCTCATCGAATTCGGCGCCCCGATGGAAAGGAAATTCCGCGCTTCGAACCATGTCCGGCCATCGTCGTCCGACAAGAAGAAGAACGTGATCGCCCTCCCGTCGAAGCTGCCCCATTCCGTATTGCTTGACTTCATCCGGTGCATCGCGGCCGGGACAATCAGTCTGCCGCTCGACAACCGGATGACTCTATCATTGTTCGTGACATAATAGCCTTCACCAGGCACACAGCATACCGGATCGCTCCAAGTCTCGCCCTCGTCCGCCGATCGGCGCACGTGCAATCGCATATCATGCCATCCATACCGCAGCAGATAGAACAAACCGACATCGCCGTTATTCATTCTCAGCATTGATACGCTCATAATATTGAGCGCTTGATGGTCTTCCGGCTGCGCGATGAAAGCTTCATCGGTCCACGTATCGCCATCATCGGACGAGTAGCGAACCGCGATGCCTGCCTTCGCGAAGTCTTCCGAAGAATCGCCTATAAAGCGGCTGTAGACAAACATTAACCGCCCGTCGCGCAAATCCAGGAAAGCGCCTTCGCTATTCCTCGGATTGCCCGGACCGGGACGCAAATCCAGGACGACCTTCCCCCGCTGTTCCATAACCATCATCACTCCTCTTCGGGTGAGCTGAATTTACAGGTCCTATATAATCCCAATCTATCAAAGATAGACGAGGTTGTAAACGAGCTTGAACAGCAGTGCGATGTCGACCGGAATCTCCTATTATTTGGTTGTTGGGACCCGATCGCCATGATATACTGACCCCAGTAAACAAGCCATTATGAAGCAGTTATGGAGGGGTTTTCATATGACTGAAACTTCTTGTCCAATTTCAAAAATAACGCTTTCCGGCGAAGAAATCAGCAAGTACATCCTTATTCATGGAGAGCGCTGCACCCCTTCCGAGATGACAGCCGTGCAAGAATTGCAAACATACATCGGGCAAAGCTGCGGTGCGAAACTGTCAATCGCCAGCGACACCATGGCGGCATCTCCTTATGAAATCGTTGTAGGAACCACCAACCGCAGACAGGACCTGGATGTAAGCTACACGACTCTCGGTGATGACGGCTTCTATCTGCAAGTGAAAGAGTCCAAGCTTTACATTGCAGGAAGCCCTGTCCGCGGAACGCTATACGGCGTGTATACATTTCTGGAAGATTATCTGGGCTGGCGATGGTTCGCCCCAGGCGTGGAGCGGACTATTTTCTCAGGTGACGTGGCGCTGCCCGATTCGATCGATGCGAAATTCATACCGGCCGTAGAATATAGAGACGCCTACTGGTATTCCACTTTCAACGAAAATTGGGCCGTGAAATTAAAGGTAAACAGCACGATCAAGAACAGAGAATGCAGCCGTTCGATTCGGGAGGAATGGGGCGGCGGAATCGGCTATGGCGGACCTTCCTTCGTTCATACCTTTAATGTATTTATGCCCATCAGCGAATACTTCGCCGAGCATCCGGAATACTATGCCCTGCACGATGGCAGAAGAAATGGCGAGCACTTGTATACGCAGCTCTGCCTCTCGCATCCGGATGTGCTGCGCATTATGACGAATAAGGTATTGAACTGTTTAGAAGAAGAACCTGACGCAGGAATCGTCTCTGTTTCGCAGGATGACAGCTACTTAAGCGATAGTTATTGCCGCTGCGATGCCTGCGAGCGTATCCATCAAGAAGAAGGCTCCCCCATGGGCTCCCTGCTCCGCTTTGTCAATGCCATCGCAGATGCCGTCAAAGAGCACTATCCCAAGGTCATCATCGATACGCTGGCTTATCAGCATACGTTTACCCCGCCCAAGATAACCAAACCGCGCGACAATGTAGCCATACGGATTTGCACCTACAGCCCGGTCATTTCCCGAATGCACGAGGAACAGCCGCACATCAAGGAATCGCTGGAGATCTGGAGCAACATCTGCAGCAGAATCTATATCTGGGATTACACTACCAATTTCAGCGATTATATGGTTACGTTCCCCAACTTCCATACGCTGCTGCCGAACATGCGGTTATTTGTCGCCAACAATGCCAAAGGCATCTTCGAACAAGGCAATTACCAGTCGATCAGCGGTGAATTCGGCGAGCTCCGCACCTATTTGCTGGCCCAACTGATGTGGAAGCCGGACATGACCGAATCGGATTACGAGCGGCACATGAATGAGTTCCTGCAGGGCTATTATGGCCCAGGCTGGCATTTCATCAGGCAATTTATTGATGATGTGCAGGATATTGTACTGCAATCGGAACCCGGCGCTCGCGGCACTCCTGCTGAGATCCTTCCTCCCGATTTATTCGATTTAGAGCAGGCGAAATCATGGTGGGATCAGGCAGAGGCTCTCTCGTGCAACGAACATACACGTGAACGGATTCGCCGTTCCAGGCTGCAGCTGCTTCATTGGGAGCTCTTTGCCGATGGACACGCGGATGACGCGGAGAGGGATCACTATTACAAGATGGCAAGAGATTTCGGTATTACAGCCTTAAATGAAGGTGCCGCCGTACCTGAACCAAAAACATGCTAATACTTCGTTACGGCAAACATCCCAATCCATCAGATGGATTGGGATGTTTGATTACATGACATAAGCCCGCGGCGGATGCTCGATGATCGGCGGAACATGTCCGCGCGGAGCATGCTCTTCAAGCCGCTCGGCGATCTGTTCCAGAATTTGAACCCCTGATTCTTCCGACGCCAGGATGCGTTCGAGTACAGCCATCGCAGTTCGGGCGGTATGCGGATCGTTGGGCTCGCCTCCCGATGGCGGCGGAAACATCGTCGCCAGCTCATCGAAGCCTTTGGCGACGTCGGCATAATGCTGCGAGGCTTGGCGTAACAGATCGTGAATTTGCAGTCGCCATTCATCGCCCGGCTTCTCCCATTCCGCAGCCAGCTCCTCCAAGCATAACACAGCGTTATTGCGATTCTGACGGATAATGCCGATGGTGTAGGCCTGTCCGATAGGATCGATAGCCCGCTTCCGGAATACCTCCAACCAAGTGTCATATGCGGCGAGCCCGTTCACGAATCCGGTGAACGTCTCATCCCCTCCCCTTGCATGTCGGCTGATCATTCGGCAAAGTCTCCATAGCGCATCGGATGGCGTAATCGGCTGCTCACCGACAACCCCGAGCAAGAATAAGGAACGCGTTTGGAGACGACCCAATCGGTCATAGGACACACTGCCATCCGCTTGCGTATCCAAGGCATTGAACTGCTGCTTGTCATCATCATACCCGTAGATGAAGCCAAATTCGCTGTGCAGCAGCTCCCACACCATGGCCGGCATCCCTGAATCGATCGAGCTCTGGGCCAATGCAATCGCTTCGGTCATCAGCCTCGGATCTGGCGGCTCGAAATCGAAGGCTTCCACATAACGCACTCGAATACCCAGGTTAAGCATACCGTTCATGATCAAGTAATTTCGGTCGATCATATTGGTGCTGGACATATCGACCCGGGATTCCTCAATGTTTACGATGAAGGCGCCTAATAGAAATCCGTCCACATAGGACAAAGAGAGATGAGGATAGCGCGATCGGACAAACCGGTACAACATTTCAGTGCCGCTCAAGAGCGACCCGCCCGCCTCCTTTAACGGTGATGGATCCAACTCGTTTCGTTTCATGAAGCCGTCTTCCTTTCTTCGCTGAATATGGGTGCGGATCAGAAATGAAAGGCGTTCCTCTTGAACCTTCTGACGGGATCTGGAAATAATCTTATACACATTGCCGACGCTGATCTGGAACATCTCGGCGATTTCCTGCGGGGAACACTGCTCAAAGAAGTAGTTTTCAAAGATGCTCTTCTCTCTTGGATTCAAGCACCGCAGCAAGTCCTTAATGATCCGGTACCATTCCTGACGCTCCAGGTGCAGCTGTGGATCCTTGTATAGGCCTGCATTAGCAATTTCATGAGCGCAAGCGCTGCGGGCGATCAAGAAATCCATAATGCTGCTGATATCGTAAAGATTGACGGTATTCTCGCTTGCTTGCGGCAGTGGATAAGATGATACCGGCAGTTCGCGGCCGTACGGTCCACCTCTGCGCAGCTTCATGAGGGCTTGGTTTCTCACAATGCTTCTGAGCCAACCCACAAATTGATCATTGCGCACGAGCGTGTCGAGCTTTAAGAACGCTCGGATCAAGGCCTCCTGAACAATATCCTCCGACATATGCGGATCCCGCGATATCCGGGCAGCCCATGAGAATGCCTTCACCCGATGACGCCGAACGAGTTCTTCGAATGCCGGAGCGTCACCCTGCCGCGCCCATTCCGTAAGCACTTCATCGCTAACCTTTTCCAATTGTACAGCCTGTCGATCCTCAGCCATTTCAGCCATGACGCACACCCCGCAATTGTTCTGATCCGTCCCTATATATATTCGGATGCCACGGCTTCGCAGATTCTGACAGTAAGTTTAATATTTTCTGAATGAGTACTACTACAGGGTCTTCTCACAAATCCCCGTACAGGTATTCCAACTCATCCCATTGATCGGTTAACCAGCACAATTCCTCTGTGAAACGACTTGGGGGGCCGCTAAATTTATCCATTTCGGCTTTCAGCCACCAGCCCGCTTCCTTGCACCATAACAGTTTGAGCGCGAGAAGGAACTGACCTCTCGGGAATGAACGTTCCTCCCGATAGCCGCAAAAGTACGCATGAATCGCGTCTCCTCTCAGCTCTCCACGGTGCAGCGCACAAGACAACAGCGTCCGGGCGATATCGATCTCCGGATAACTGAATTGGACCGTGTCGAAATCGACGAAGCGAACACGGTCATCTGTCCCGATCAGGATATTATCCGCCCATAAATCCCAATGAGCCCACCCGGGTTCAAGGCTATTCACGAAGGATAGATCCATCTCGGATAAAATCTGGCCTTGGATCTCCAAATACCGGATCGCCTTTTCATTAGGAACAGGCTGCTTTAACGCTGATTCATAATTAGCAGCCCATTGTTGTTTCATAGCCGGTATTGAGGGAGTCCACGGTTCGCCGTCTAACGAAAACCGGGACAGGACGCGATGCATGCTTCCGGCCGCTTTGCCTAACCGATAATGGGTGTTCGTATCCAGAAGGCCGGCAATGGGCGGACGGCCTTCGAAATGTTCCATAATAACGTAGAAATGTCCCGATTCCGTCTTGAATATGAACTCGCCATCCTTGCTCCATACGTTTGGACAGACGTTAATCTCATCATGCAGCAAGTGCTGGAAGAATAGCGAGCGCCCAATTCTTGACCGGCGTCGAGACTCAGATAACCGATATCGCATGGGATGGTAGCACTTGACGAATAGCTGCTGCGCATCGGTCGTTATGATCCATTTCAAGTTATACCAGCCGATGAAATTCGGCGTATAGCCGTAAATATGGATACCGAAGGTTTCCTGAATATGCTTAAAGATATCTGCTCGAACCGCCGGATCATCGGCTGCGCGTCGTTCTTGATCAACGCTCAATGAAGGTCACCTGCCTGTATATAATGAGCAGCATAATCGCCGCAAGCTGGATGAGTCCTTTTTATCTTGCGGCTAAGTATGTTGAATTGTATTGGCATTCAACGAAACCTCCTAATGATGATAGACTCATCATTCTGAACGATATCGCGCCCCTTAAAGTTGCAATAAATTCCATTTTATCGCATTATATTCCCGCTAACCCTGCCTTCCCCTTCCCCCGCAGTGCTGCAATACCATTCCGCTTGCGACCGAAACATGGCCGCGTATACGCCATCTGCCTTCAGCAGCGTTTCGTGCGAGCCCTCTTCTACGATCCGTCCTCCCCGCATGACAATAATCCGATCCGCGTAGCGCGCCCAGCCGAGACGGTGCGATACGAACAAAGTCGTGCGGCCTTGCGCCAACTCGCGGAACGACCGGTAAAGCTCGGTCTCATGCTGCGGATCGAGCGCCGCCGTCGGCTCGTCAAGCACGAGCAGCTTGGGGCTGCGCAGAGCTGCCCGGGCGATGGCCAGACGCTGCCATTGTCCGCCGCTTAGCTCTCTTCCGCCCTCCGCCAGCAATCCAACGGGACTGTCGAGTCCGCCGCATTCGCTTTCCAGACTGCCAGCCCCACCTGCCTGCAGGGCGCGGCGCAAATAAGCGTCCTTGCCAAGCTGTTCCTGGAACCCGAAGCCGACGTTATCGCGCAGTACCGTTTCGTAACGGACGAAATCCTGGAAGACGGCTGACATCGAGCTGCTAAGCTTCACCGGGTCTAACGCTCTCATATCGACTCCGTCCCATATTATTCGCCCGCTAGTTGGTTGATACAAGCCGAGCAGCAAACGGACGAGCGTCGATTTGCCAGCCCCGTTCTCGCCGACCAGCGCCACGGTCTCGCCAGGGTTCAGCGTCAACCGAATCTCATGCAATGCCGGTTCTTGCGCACCGGAATATTGATACGTAACGTTGTCAAACTCGATTAAACACGAAGTCCCCGGATTCGGGAGCGGTGGTGCGATCCCCTCCTTGTCAGCCTCATCCCCCGCCGAAGATTCTTTCAAATAGTCGTTTAAATCCATGATCTTTGTACTCTGAATATAGATTTTGCTGATGGGATGAACCATTCTTCCGGATATGCCGTATGCCTGCCGCATCGCCAGAAACACAA
This sequence comes from Paenibacillus spongiae, assembly GCF_024734895.1. Classification (NCBI taxonomy): domain Bacteria; kingdom Bacillati; phylum Bacillota; class Bacilli; order Caryophanales; family Paenibacillaceae; genus Paenibacillus; species Paenibacillus spongiae. The sequence goes on along the minus strand of NZ_CP091430.1, from coordinate 3,277,990 downwards.
TGACGAGCGTACCCGCCGTGAAGCCGCCGGAACCGAGATTCAATGCCATCCACATGATCGCTCCGAACAAGCCCGCAATCTGAACAGCCGATATGATCATACCCCGCTTGATTTCTCTTCTCCGCGCATTCATCCGCAGTGACAGCGACTGACGCATCGTATCATGCCACTTATCAATCAAATAGCCGATCGAGCCGAATATCCGCATTTCCTTCACCGTCTCCGGCTTCGTCACGACTTCGCGCAGGTAATCGGATTGCCGCCCCGATCGGGTCAGGTCCCGATTCATACGGCGCACGACGATATCGGATTCCAGCCGGATGATGAAGGATATGGCGTAGACGATGACCAGCAGAATGCAAACGACGGGATGGGCAAGCGATACCACAATTAGGAGGCCAATCAATTCAAACAAAAGGGTAAGAAAAACAATTACATTCTTCAAGATGCCAAGCACGTCCCCACCCGCTACGGTCTCGGCGCGCTGCAGCCGGTCATAATAGTCGGATTGATCCATTCTTTCTAACGGAACACGGATCGCCCGACGATGCAATTCGGATTGAAGGAGCATCGATGCCCGGTCGCTAAGCATGGGATCGGCTGCGTTCTGGCATGCGGCAAGCAGGGATCGGATCAAAGCAACACCCGTAAAGATAATGAGCGGCAGCAGCGCCTCCTTGAGCATCGATTCCCAATCTCGTCCGTCCGAACCGCCAATGAACAAATCAATCAAATCCTTCTGGGCCGCATACCCCGGTATGATGAGAACGCCGAGCAGCAGCGGAATTCCGAGCCAAATCAAGGTCAATACGGGCATCGCTCTCGATATCCGGCATATCAGTTGTCCGATACTGCGAACAGTCCCAGCACGTGTAGTAATATTCATCCATTCACCCCAGCGTATCGTTATAATTTGCGAGCAGAGGGTAGTCAAATCTTTATGCCATCTGCTTCACTGCGACGCAGCTCGTTCACGCATACCATGAAGCCTGCAGCTGGAACATTCGGCTGTATTCCCCCTTTCGTTTCATCAACTCCTGATGGGTTCCTTGCTCCACGAGCCGGCCATGCTTGAGGACGAATATGACATCCGCCAGCTTCGCGGCCCCTAGCCGATGAGTGACAAGCAGAGCCGAACGCCCTTCGGTTACGCGCAGGAACAGATCGAAGGCTTTCTTCTCCGTCTGAGGATCGAGGGCTGCCGTCGGCTCGTCGAAGAATACGAATCCCGCATCCCGAAGAAGCGCGCGGGCAGTTGCGATCTGCTGCCACTGCCCGCCGGAGGGTTCCATTCCGCCAAAGGGCGAACCGATCTGCATGTCCAAGTCGCCAAGCCGGCTGCCCGCCGATCGAAGCGCATTCCTTAATCGTGCATCATGATGCATCTCCGTCAGGTTGCCAAGCGCAACGTTCTCCCGCAGCGTGACAAACAACCGGGTAAAATCTTGAAAGACCGCAGATATTGAACCTTCTCCGGGCTTCCCATCCTTCAAGCTCCTTCCCCCTTCGCCGCTCCAGACGATTTCGCCGCGATCCAGCATATACATCCCCGTCAACAGCTTGATTAACGTCGATTTGCCCGATCCGTTCTCGCCGACCAGAGCAGCCCTGCAGCCCGAAGGAATCGTCAGACTGATATCGTGCAGCGTCTCCCGTTCAGTGTTGGGATAACGATAATGAAGCTTGCGGATTTCCAATGACGTCCCGCGCACAGTTTCGTTGGGTGGACTCTCTGTAATGCTGTCCGAGTATTTTCTTATGACTGTGCCAATATTAGCGGTCTCAGCCTTACCTGACGTATCTGTGTTTCGAGCCTCCAATGCATGGTGAATCTCGAATCTATGATCTTCTTCAAGATTCATATAGGCTCGAAAATCTGCCCATCTCATATATTGGGTCTGCATGGAGGCTGCATGACCGATCAGGCTCTTCAACTGCGACAACAGCAGCGTCAAAGCCATGAATAACAACGTGAATTCACCGGCGGTAAGCTTGCTTGCTCCCGGCAGCAATACGAGCAGCGAGACGAGCAATCCACCGACGAGTACCATGAGCAGCTCCGGTCCGATCTTGCGCAGCTCGGAGGAACGGACGATGGTCCATTTTTCACGCGATTGTCTTTGGTACAGCTCTAACCAGCGTCCGGACAAGATCGTTCCGATATCGAACAGACGGATTTCCTTGGCCGCTTCGCGTTTCGTCATCAGCGCTGCATAATGCCGGAGCAGTCTGCTGCCCGATGTCTGCTCGCGGCTTAACCGCTCGAGGCTTGCAGCTGACTTCCCCATAACGTACATTTGGAGCAGTGCCGCCGCGCTGATCGCGATAACCGGGATCCATTGGCCGTATGCCAGCATGAGTGCAATTAATACCGCCGACTGCAGCGAAACCTGCAGCAGCTGACAGCCTGTATCGTAAACGGTAAATAATGAGACCTGCAGCGCGCGTTCGCGGAGATCCTTCATGCGAGGCGCTTCAACCAGAGTGAGAGGAAGTTTGGAGGTTTTATACAGCAGAAGCCGCTGTTCCTCGAGCGTGCCAATTTCGCTCAATCTTGTCATGGCGAGCGGGACAGGGACGAATCCGATATTGTTGATGATCATGAGCGCGGCCAACCAAGAAGCTGCTGCAAGTATAGGGCCGATCGGGGCTGGGGCAGCCCATGCTTGAACGCGGTCGACGAGCGTCTTGACCAGCCACAGCTCCACAGGCATGATGAAGGTACCCAAGAGCAGCATGACGGCCAATACGAGAACAGGCGAACGTTCCACCCGGTACAAGATCGATGCTGAATCCAAGAAGCAGCGTATATACTTCGTAATATCCATCCCCCTCATGCCGATCTAGGTAATATTTAATCCGGCATGAAATAGGATATAGAATTTTTTCCAACAAGTATAGACTTATATTAAACCGCCGTTTATAATACGATTATAGGGAGCCGGAATAGGTGCCCCTTAATTTAAAATCACCCAAAAACAACAACTGACACCGGCAAGGTGTCTTTTTTATTGGCCTCGTTACCCCTATGTCAATAAGGAGCTCCAGACGCTTGAAGCGTACTACCCCGCTGCGGATTGCAATGATCCGGCTCGGCTGAACGGATAATCCCGTTTCTTCCCGAACCTCCCGTACGACAGCTTCCTCTAATGACTCCCCCGGGTCCACGAGTCCTCCCGGTATCATCCACTGCCCTCTATTGTTTCCGTAACCGATTTGAACCAATAACACTTCACCGTCTTTAACCAACACGCCTCCTACTGATAGCGATTGTGAATGAGCCATCCCCGTTCCCTCCCTCGACAGAATACAAAATGAGCTTTACTGACGATTCGCAAACACATGCTGAGCGAACTCAATCCAACCTTGAGCCGCCTGAGAGATGTAACCTCCCTTCTTCCGTATGATAGCCAAATCCCAATGGATGCTCGGTTCGATCAGCCGGATGACACGAACCTTGCCCGTATCGAGCTTCGCGCATATCGTCTCCGGAAGGAGGGAGATACCCTGGTTCGCGCAGATCAACTCATAGATGAAATCCCATTGCGCGCTTTCATAGACAACCCGGGGCTCGAATCCCTCCCGAATACAGGCTGCCTTCACGCGGTCATGCAAATTGAATTCCTGGCGAAACAGGATGAATGGCTCATCCCTCAGGTCCGCAAGCCGAACCTTTCGTTTCCTGGACAACGGATGCGCGTGGGGGAGAACGAGGTTCAGATGCCGCTGCACGATTGGGATAATGTCGAATAATCCTTCATCGACAGGCAGCACGATGACCCCCAGATTAATCTTCCCTTCAAGGAGAAGCTGTTCGATCCGTTTGCCTCCCTCTTCCACGATATGGATCGCGATGTCAGGATGCAGCTGATGAAAATCCGCAATGACCTTCGGAAAGAAGCTTGCCCCGATGACCGGAGGCAGTCCCAACGCAAATTGTCCCCTTCTCATCTCCGTTAAGTCTTCTACCGCAGCTAACAGCTGCTGCCTGGCATTGATGACTGCTTGCGCGTGCGTCTGAACCAATTTGCCTGCTTCCGTCAACACGACTCTACGGGTGGATCGGTCGAAGAGAACGATGCCCAGTTCATTCTCCAGGTTCCTCACCATTTTGCTTAGCGTGGGCTGCGAGAGATGAATCGATTGGCTTGCCTTAGAGAAGCTCGCGTGCTGAGCGACCTCGAGAAAATAGCTTAATTGCCGTAAATCCATCGTCCTGCCACACCCTTTATCTATTGAAAAATGGAATAAATAGTATGCCTTATATGTATTTTACTCATAGAAATGCCGCGAGTACAATGTGATTAATGATATCGCCAAGGAGGCTTGTTATGATTACAGCCATTACCGTATTGGGAGCAGGAACGATGGGACTGGGAATCGCCCGGCTGTTTGCCGGTCACGGCTGCCGGGTGACCGTATACGACCCGAATATACAGCCGCTATCAGACCCATTTCTTCCACCCTCTCTTGTCTTGGCAAACGATTTTGAGAAAGCGGTTTCAGAAGCGGACCTGATTGTGGAAGCCGTTCCCGAACAAATGGACATTAAGCGTGAAATATTCGGTCGGCTGGACAAACTCATTAAACCGTCAGCGATCGTCGCCTCCAACACATCGACCTTCCAGCTTCATGACCTGACTGCGGACTTAGCGATCCGTGACCGCATGCTCATCACCCACTTCTTCAATCCTGCCGATTACATTCCGCTGGTAGAGATTGTCGCCTTGCCTTCAACATCCTCAAGCATAGTATGTGAAGTCGCCTCCTTGCTGCAGCGATGCGGAAAATCACCTGTAGTCTTGAACAAGGACATTCCCGGCTTTATCGCCAACCGTTTGCAAGCCGCATTAATGAGAGAAGCATGTTACTTGCTGGAAAATGGTGTTGCCGATGCCGCCCAGATCGACACGGCAGTTCGAGAAGGTCTCGGCTTGCGCTGGGCATTCAAAGGTCCGTTCGAGGTCGCAGATCTTGGCGGACTGGACATCTGGGCCAAAGTGACCGGTCATCTCTTCCCGGAACTGGCTAACAGCATCGAAGCACCGCAGTCCATCGTTGAAAAAACAGGCCGCGGTGAGCTTGGCGTTAAGAGCGGACGCGGCTTCTATGAATATGATGATGTATATCGTACTGCAGATCGGCTTCGGAGCAGCCTGCAGCGCTTGCTTACACTCAAATCGAATTTTCACCAGGAAGGGTGATTGTCTTGACGGGGGTTAAAGCACGGACGATGAACAACGTGGTTATCGCAAGCGCAGTACGTACGCCAATTGGCAGCTTGAATGGGTTGTATAAGGACGTGTCCGCAGTTCGTCTTGGCTCTGTCGTCATCGCAGAAGCCGTACGGCGCGCGGGCATTAATCCCCAGGAAGTAGACGAGGCTGTCATGGGTAACGTTCTTCAGGCAGGCCTTGGACAGAACCCCGCTCGGCAAGCGGCTCTGTCGGCAGGTCTTTCCATTCATGCACCCGCAATGACGATTAATCATGTATGCGGCTCAGGAATGAAGGCCGTCAGCCTTGCGTTCAACGCCATATGCTGCGGCGAGCGCGACATTATCGTTGCCGGCGGTATGGAAAATATGACCTTAGCCCCCTATCTATTGCATGGTGCCCGTTCCGGTTATCGAATGGGGCATCAGACCGCAGTCGATTCCATGATTCAAGATGGCCTATGGTGCGCCGCGAACGATTACCATATGGGAATTACCGCCGAGAACATTAGTGAACAGTATGGGTTCACGCGCGAGCAGCTCGATCGATTTGCATGGGAGAGCCAACAGAAAGCCAAAGCCGCTGTGGATGCCGGTAAATTCGATGACGAAATGACCCCGGTATCGATCCCTCAGAAGAAAGGCGAAACGCAATTGGTTAGCAAGGATGAGTATCCCCGCCCCGATACAACATTGGAGGGACTCGCGAGATTGCGGCCCGCTTTCAGACAGGACGGAATGGTGACCGCTGGCAACGCATCCGGTATCAATGACGGTGCCGCCGCATTGGTGATCATGTCTGAACGCCGTGCAGCCCGGCTTGGGATCAAACCGCTCGCGACCATACTTGCACACGCTACGGCAGGCGTCGATCCTTCGATGATGGGAACCGGTCCGATTCCGGCGACTGAACGGGCTTTGGAGAAGACCGCTCTAACGATGAACGACATCGATCTGCTGGAAGTCAACGAAGCCTTCGCCGCACAGGCGCTGGCTTACAGCAAGCATTTTGACATTGATTCCGATAAATTCAACGTGAATGGCGGAGCCATAGCACTCGGCCATCCGATCGGAGCAAGCGGCGCCCGCGTCCTTGTCACTCTGCTCCATGAGATGGGCCGCAGAGGCTCGCAACGCGGATTGGCTGCCCTATGCATCGGCGGCGGCCAAGGGATCGCGGCCATTGTCGAGCGCATATAAGCAAGGCAAATCTACATGAGGTAAGGAGTCGATTCCTTATGAAAGCCATAATGAACTCATTTTCCGATGCGGTCAAGATCATTCCGGATGGGGCAACGATCATGGTTGGCGGATTTGGCCTTGTCGGCATTCCGGAAGGTTTAATTACAGCCTTGGCCGACAGCGGAGTCCGTAATCTGACCGTCATCTCCAATAACTGCGGCGTTGACGATTGGGGGCTCGGCCTGCTTCTTCGGAACAAGCAGATCAGCACGATCATCGCGTCTTATGTTGGCGAGAACAAGGAGTTCGAGCGTCAAGTTCTCAGCGGGGAAGTCGAGGCACAGCTGGTGCCGCAGGGAACGCTGGCCGAACGCATTCGGGCTGGAGGTGCGGGCATTCCAGCATTCTATACGCCTGCGGGTGTCGGAACTCTTCTGGCTGAGGGACGAGAAACCCGTATGTTCGGGGGCAAGGAATACATTCTGGAGCATGCCTTAACGGCAGATTTCAGCTTAATCCGCGCTGCCCGGGGGGACCGGATGGGCAATTTGATTTATAACAAGACGGCCCGCAATTTTAATCCGATGATGGCCAGTGCCGGCAAAGTGACAATTGCCGAGATCGAGGAGCTCGTGGAGATCGGCAGCTTGGATCCCGGTTCTATCGATACCCCGGGTATTTATGTGCAGAGCATGATCGTAGGCGAACAAAAGAAACGAATTGAACGGCTTACTACGCACACCAAATAAGTGTCCGGGGGAGATGGAAGAATGAGTGAACGGCCAGGAATCAGGGAACGAATCGCGATGCGAGCGGAAAAAGAATTGCAGGACGGCTATTACGTTAATCTTGGTATCGGCATTCCTACCTTAGTCGCCAATTATATTTCGCCGGACAAACGGATCGTTCTGCATTCGGAGAACGGCCTGCTTGGTATCGGTCCATATCCGGCTCCCGATCAAGTCGATCCCGATCTTATCAATGCGGGCAAGGAAACGGTGACGGCCATTCCGGGCGCCTCCTATTTCGACAGCGCGGATTCCTTCGCCATGATCCGGGGCGGACATATACATCTTGCCATTCTGGGAGGCATGGAAGTATCTGAAGCGGGTGATCTGGCCAATTGGACGATCCCCGGCAAGATGGTCAAAGGCATGGGCGGCGCGATGGATCTGGTGCATGGGGCCAGGAAAGTCGTCGTTATTATGGACCATGTCAACAAATCCGGACAGCCGAAAATAGTGAAGACGTGCAGCCTGCCCTTGACCGGTGCAAAAGTCGTGCATCGGATCATTACAGACCGGGCCGTGATCGATGTCACGAGTGAAGGACTGCTCCTGGCAGAAGTCGCGCATGGCTATACAATCGATGATATCCGCAGTGCGACAGAGCCTCAACTGCGTGTATCGGAACATGTCCTTCTGGAGGCCTATTAATGAACGGCTCTTACACGAGCCGTGTAGTTATCGTGACGGGTTCTGCTCAAGGAATCGGCTGCCGCATTGCCGAATCCTTCGCAGAGCAAGGCGCAACTGTCGTATTATCGGACCGCAATGCGCCTCAATTGGAGGCTGCCTTGCAGAAGGTCTTACGATCAGGCGGCAGCGCTGCCGCCATACAGGCGGACATGACCGCGGAGGCGGATGTCATCAGCCTCATTGATCAGACGATCGAGCGTTTCGGGCGATTGGATGTCCTCATTAATAACGCGGGGATTCAGCATATTGCTCCGATCGAGGATTTTCCAACCGAAACCTTCGAGCTGATGCTTAAGATCATGCTCACTGCCCCCTTCATCGCCATTAAACATGCGCTTTCTTATATGAAGCAGCAGCGGTATGGCCGAATTCTGAATCTTTCCTCCATCAACGGGCTGGTCGGCTTCGCGGGGAAAGCCGCCTATAACAGCGCCAAGCACGGAATCATCGGCTTAACGAAGGTGGCAGCATTGGAGGCTGCCCCCTTCGGGATTACCGTGAATGCGCTATGTCCAGGCTATGTGGATACCCCATTGGTTCGGGGCCAGCTGCAGGAGCTCGCACGAGCCCGCCAGGTGGAGCTGGATAAAGTATTGGAAGAAGTCATCTACCCGCTGGTCCCTCAGCGCCGATTACTGGAAACGAAAGAAGTCGCCGATTATGCCCTGTTTCTGGCAAGCGAGCAAGCCAAAGGCGTAACAGGCCAGGCCGTCATTCTCGACGGGGGCTATACGGCCCAATAATGCCCATCGCGGACAACGCCAATGAAGACCCTTATACGTAAGGGTCTATTTGGCCTTCCGGTCAGAACGTCGTCACACAAAGCCAGGTCGACACCCTCATTTAACTCACCCATCTATCATTTTAATAGCCGCTGACCTTCCCTACTAATTACAAACATAACCTCATGTTTATTCATTAATTGATTCATAGACGAGTATATATAAGCAAGAAAGCGAGTTGATAGATGATATGCAGAGGCAATCCTTTATCCGGGGAACGTTTATTCTGACGGGCGCGGCATTCATCAGCCGTATTCTTGGCTTCATCAATGGAATCATACTGGCCCGAATGCTGGGAACCGAGGGCATCGGTTTATTAATGATGGCTCAGCCTCTGATCCCGCTCGTGATCACGCTAACCTGTCTCGGATTGCCTGTCGCGATATCGAAATTAGTAGCTGAAGCCGAGGCGCAGGGGCATCCCCATAAGGTGAAACGGATTCTCGTCGTGTCCTTAACCGTTACGGCATCCTTAAGCCTGCTTCTGACCCTTCTCACTTTTATTGGCGCGAAGCTGATTTCCCATCACCTATTAACGGATCAGCGGGCCTATTACGCGATGCTGGCGATTACGCCGATTGCGCCGATCGTGGCTGTCTCTTCGGTGCTGAAAGGTTATTTTAGAGGAAGATTGAATATGAAGCCGCTAGCTTATTCGCAAGTCATTGAACAACTGCTTCGCATAGGCTTTATTATCGGACTTGTACATCTTCTACTCCCCTATGGAATAGAATACGCTGCAGCAGGGGCTATGGTCAGCAGTGTCATTGGAGAGGGATTTGCTTTGCTTTACTTGATATCCATGTTCAAGCTGTCCAGGGTAAAGAAGCCATCCGGCGACCGGCTGCTCACTCACCTCCACCAAGGGCGGAGGACATTCCTGGATTTGCTGCGAATCGGATTGCCTACCACAGGCAACGGCATCATCGATTCCATATACAGAGCATTCCAGCCCATATTGATTACGAAGAGTTTAATTATTTCCGGCTCAAGTGCTGTGATGGCGACTAAAACATATGGATTACTGGCTGGGTATACATTCCCTTTATTGTTCCTGCCCAGCTTTATTACCCAATCGATCTCGACCGCGTTGCTGCCGGCGATAAGCGAAGCCAAAGCCCAGAATAATCGTCTATTAATCCATCATCGGGTCGAACAAGCTCTCCGTATATCGCTTCTCGTCGGCGCTCCCAGTACGGTCATTCTGTTCGTATGGGCCGATCCTCTTACGACAATGCTATATCAGGCTCCCGAAGCGGGAAAGCTTCTGAGGCTGATCGCCCCTATATTTATCCTTCATTATTTTGAAGGTCCGCTGCATGCGGTTCTTCTCGGGATTGGCAAAGCCAAAACGACGATGGTTAATTTCATTCTATCGACGCTGATCAAGATCGGATGCATCGTCCTATTCGGGACGAAGCTCGGTATTGTCGGCGTTATTATGGGGATCAATATTGGCATTAGCTTATTGACGTTATTTAATTTCTATTCCGTGTCGCGCAGTATCGGGCTGTCAATCGAAATCCGCATGATCATGAAGGTCGCGCTATGTTCGTTATTAATGGCTGTCAGCGGACATTATGCATGGCTATACTTGCACGGATATGCCGCTATCCCCTACCTGTTTGCCATCGCGGGTTCGATTGCACTCTCGTTGCTCGTATATCTGGCAGGGCTGTTATGGACGGATGCGATGAACAAAGACGACTTCGGCAAGGTTCCCATTCTGCGCCGCATCTACCCGAAGCGTAGCTAGAACGTTCTGTTACTATAGATACAACACGTGAAGCAAGAATAATGGTTCCCGTACCGAATATATGGGCCGCCCTGTTCCCGGATTTAACCTCCAGCTTGAGAGGCAAGAAATCCGGAAACGACAGCGAATGTGAGTCTATTTGACCATTTGTCCTTCCCCCATCAAGGCTTGAATCGTTTCCGAGATATGATCGGCTAGTATTTGACCGCTATCGGGGCCTAAGTTATTGCTGGCCGGTACGGATCCATAGCCGCCTCCAGCCACGGATCTTGCACTCGGGAGATACGTCCCGGCTCCCGCCAGCTGGACGAGGAAGGTTTGCTTGGCGGCGCTGCGCACTTTGATCTGGCTTCCGAAATCCAGATACAGCTCATACGGAACCGTGGCGAACGCAACGTCGCCCAGCTGCAGCACATGAATTTCCGCAGGCAGCGTGCTGCATGTTTGCTGATGCTCATAGCGGCTAACAACATTCAAATACCAGTTTCGTCTGCGGTATGTATAGGTAGCCATCACGTACCAGCGGGCTACGTTGCGTAGCTCTGGCTGTTCTTCGAATTTGCGCAGCTCTTCCTCGTAGTCTCTCATCAATTTCCCGGCTTCCTGCTCGGCATGGCGGACATCCTCCTCACTCAGCTTGTTCGCCGGCAGGTCCAATTGGACGGAATGCAGCTGCATGGAAGGATTGGAATCGCGCGTAGATGCGATATAGGGAAGGATATCGCCGACGGCATCGGCGATTTGACAAGCGATCTCCTCACGCATCGTCTTTCCCTTAAGCGTAAGCATCCGCTCATATGCGGCGCGGTCGAGCAGCTGATGAGGCGACAAATCGCCCGCGGCGCTGCACTGCGGCAGTATATATAAATTCTCGCCGAAGCGGCTGCGAAGCTGCTCCCGGGTCTCGCACCACCAGTCCGCACTAACTTCATATAAGTGCTCGCTTGCTTGCGATGGGCAAGGAATATTAATAATCAGACCGGTTAGCTGTCCTTCCGAATCATACGTCGCCATCAGATTTATGCTGTGGTCCTCATAGCCTTCGATGTGGCGGAATGGACTGTTGATGGACGCATCCAGGTTATACATGATCGAATTGCCATCCGCATCAACCCAGCGGCGGTTGCGGCAGATGACGGCATTTCCCCAGCCATATGCAACCGCTCCCGGCGCCCGTGATCCCCAAGCCTGCATAACTGCATCTACAATTCGGCCAATGGCAAACTCGTTATATTCTTCGATCGGCATATGCTCGATGTCAACCCCGGAGCCTTTATTGACCATATGATCGGCGGTCTCGGAAGAGGTTCGGATTTCCGGCGCCGTATGGGTGTGAGTTGCATGGATAATGACTTTCAACGGGTTTAACCCGCATGCATGCTCCGATACCCGAGCCCGGACCGCATCGCGAAATTCATCCGGAATGGATACAAGGTCGCAGCAGACAAAGACAGCATGCTCTCCGCCAGATTCGATGGCCCATGCTGTTACGGAGAGCGGATCCAGAACGCCTTCGGACAGCCTCATATGAAACTGGCCGGCAAGCTGTACAGGCTGGTCAGGGGTAATATCCGCTTGCGCCCATCCTTGCCGAAACGCCGTCGCCTTCCCTTTATCAACGCTTACTTCAAGTTCGTGCTTCGTGTTGTTGTCCACCTATAACGCCCCCGATTTGTTATTTGGATTGAAAGTCCAGAACCATCAAATGTTCGGCGAAGACGGTCTGGAAGCCCGCCTCGCGTAATGCATCCATAGCTGCGTCATTGCTCTCTCTCAAATAATGAACCCTGCGCAGGTATGGACCTGACAGCGGCGTGAACACTTCATTGAGCAGATGACGCACGATGTCGCGGCGGTCGCTTCGCTGCGGATCCGCTTCGCATTGCGTCAGCTCTACGCATTCTATTGTTCCATCCGCGCGGATGCTTTTTCGATAGATGACATACCCCACCGTCACGCCTCTATGGTCCAGCACGACAGAAGCTTCCCGGCCTTCCGCATTGAACCATTCCGTCGTCCAAGAATGCCCCGTGTCCGGATAGAATGCCAGACTTCCGGTACTATCGGGCGTAACCGGGACGGTCCGGTAATCCGCGCTGTGAGACCGCATGAAAGGCATGCTGGTGAATGCCCCCTCCCTGCTCATGATCTGAAGTGTCTCTCGGATCCGGAAGCCTACGCCGAGATAAGAACGGATGGCGCGTTCATTATCGGTACGCGTTTCCAGCGATAACGAGTCCGCACCCGCCGCTTTCGTTCTGCGGATCGCTTCCTGCAGCAGCACTTTGCTCAGCGATAGCCCGCGGAATGCCGGATTCACGCCCGTGCCGCCGTTCCATGCCAGCCTGCGACCGCCCGCATGCGCCATACCGATCATGACGAATCCGGCGGGAACGCCTTCGATATAGGCCGCTACCGAAAGCTCCGGCTGAATATTCAATTTGCCTAGTCTATGATTCATCGTCTCGATCGAGAGGGTCATATCATTAAAATATTCCTTAAAACCGGTGTTCCACTGCTCCGTTATTTCACGGATCGTACAGTCACCGAGCGAGTGAATTTCCAGCTGCTTCAGTCGTTCATCCATCTATAGATTCACCTCAATCATACGTGATAAATGTAAGCGCATACTTCCTTCCGATCATTCAATCCCCGCTGCTGATCCATCCCCGGTTGATGCCCCAGTATTGTTCAACCAACGGCTCGACTTCGTCAGCGCTCGATTCAATAAACCGCTGTGCCGATTCCGGCAGCGGCCAGACCTGTTCCGGCTTATAGCTCGACTTGCGGAAACTCATGCCGCAGCTCAATCTGGTCATGGAACCGCGATGCGGATAGACCCCATGGTACGTTCGTTCCGCGAAGATTATCAGATCCCCAGGATCCGCGACCACCGGCATTGCTCCAGGTACATCCTCCATATTGTCATGCGCTCTCGGCTGGGTGCCCAACTTATGAAACGAGCTTCTATTGACGGTAAACGTGAAGCCTTCCGGCGCCTCCCAATTCTCCGTATGGGAATCGGGTATGATGGCCAGCCCCCCGCGCATAGCATCGATCCCGTTCAGGTAGAACCACATGGAGGAAGCGCCTGAATTGTTAAGAATCGCGTCCGCTCCGAAGGGATGCTTCACCGGCGACCAATCGGTATGCCACCCCATCGGACCGGCGCCAGGCTTCTTATAGATAGCAGCGGTACGGTTTAAAGTTATCGGCTCGTGGTTATGAAGCTCACGGGCGATGCGCATAAAAGGCTCGAAAGTCATGAGCGTGGCAAACACGGGCGAGACTTCGATGAATTGGATCGATACGAACGTGGCCTCATTCGAGGATTTGGCTTGGTCATCCAGGATGCGGCGCACCTCGGCCTTTAACATCTCTACCATTCCCGGCGGCAGCAGGTTCTTGACAATGGCGAATCCATGCTGCTCGTTGCAGGCCCGAATCTCGGACAGCTCATCCTGGTGAAACTCATAACGGTAAGGTAGAATGGATGTGTTGTTCATGTTCAAAACCCCTTTCTGTGCGTTTGGATTACTCCCATATTACGGTCATTCGAGGACCGAAACAATAACAGTAATGTCCATTTTATTCCCGGAAACGGCTATATGATTAATCTAAGGAACCATGGATCCATCCGATATTCTATAATGAATTCATGTAGGAAGGTGATCCAATGAATATCATACAAACCGTTGAAGCCATCCATATCTCCCATGAGACGCATCCGGACACCGGGGTCGCCCTCATTCCGTGGACGCTTGCGACCATTCCGGAAATCCCCCATTGGCACCATGCCTTGGAGATCTGTTATTGCCTTTCCGGGCGTGGAGTCTTCTATTTTAAAGACGCGCAATACGATATCACCCCGGGCGACCTCGTAATTGTAAACAACGTAGAGCGGCACACATCCAAATCCTATTGGGGGGAGACGTGCTCCAATTTATTCCTATTCATTCACCCGTCGACGCTGGAGCAAACCGACTTCAATCTGCTTCGTCCTTTCTTCTTCGACCGCAATCAGTTCAGCCATCGAATCGCGGCGGACCTGCCGGTTGCCCGTCAAATCGGATTGCTGATCGAGGAGATGCAGGATGAGTTGGCCAGGCAGCAGCCGGCATACGGCCAAATCGTAAAAAGTATGCTGCTCCACATCTGTTCCTTGCTGCTGCGGCATTACTACGTTGAGAGCGATGCGGCATGGCGTAATATGTATAACAAATATACGATGCTTAAATCGGGCCTGTCCTATATTCAATCTCACTATCACGAGAACATTAATCTGGATGATGTCGCAAAGGCGATGTCTCTCAGCTCCTCCAGAGCGCGTCATCTATTCACGGAAGTGATGGGTGAAGGCTATAAAACCTACTTAACCCAGTTCCGGGTGCAAGCTGCCCAACGATTGCTGTCACAAACGGAGCTGTCCATTACCGAAGTATACGAGCAATGCGGGTTTCAAAGCTCCTCTTCCTTTTACCGGGATTTTCATCGCATTACAAACCTGACGCCGCTGCAGTATTCCAAGAAATATCGTCACAACAAAGGTGAAGAGCTTCCCCTATAGGCTTAACCGCAATCCATATCTTTTAATTTCAAACCTGCACTAATATAAAGAAGAACCATGACCGATCTTTCAGCGAATGAAAGATGATCATGGTTCTCTTATTGAACGAAGCTATGCCCCAGTATTACGTCAGGGTTGCGGTTGCTGCGATGGAATAGTGATCGGATGGATACTTGCCGTGACGCTGCTCGCGATCCACAACGACTTCGGACAGCTCGACATCTCCTGCGGAGAAAATAAAGTCGATCGGCTGTCCCTCCCTGCCGCCTTCGAACGCATGAAACGTGCAGCCGACAGGCTCGTTCAAGAGCGAGTATGCATCGTTAAATTGTTCTTGAAGCAGTTGAATGGCGATATTGTCCGGATGGGCGTTGAAATCTCCCATCAGCAGAGAAGGAAGCTCCTCTTGTTCGCGAATTTGGCGGATACGGTCCATAATCAGCTTGGCGCTTTCTTCACGAGCCTCTTGTCCCATATGATCAAAGTGAGTGTTGAAGGCATAGAAGCGGGTTCCGGGCTGCTGCTTCAATTCGAAGCAAACCCACGTGCAAATTCTTGGCAAGCTGCTGTCCCAGCTCTTGCTTCCGGGCAACTCAGGCGTCTCGGATAACCAATATTGTCCATGCTTAACAGGGGTAAGTTCATCATGCTTATAAAAGATTGCGCAGCACTCATCATGCGGGGCTTGGCCGCTGTCCAAGCCCAGCCGGCCTTCGCCGATTCGGCTGTATGCAGGCATGAAACCGTCCATGTCCTGCAGCATTCCATACGAGCCCTCTTGCGTTCCAAGCAATGTCGGATTCGACTCTTGAATCAGATCCGAGACAGCTTGCAGACGGTGAGGCCAGGCGTTATCGCCGTCGCTCGTAACATTGATGCGCAAATTCAGGGTCATTACTGTTATTTTCATTCCGGGTAATCTCCTTAAATATGTAGTGATGTTCATACTGGCTCGCACGCAGACTATTAGCCTGGATAGTTGAAATACGAACCGGTATGCACCTCTTTACCAATTCAATTATTATAAACGGCTTCGGTATCAGAAACAAGAAACCCTTGCGATGGTTGAGACGTCGCTCCCCCCCGGATAGACATCATGCTAATGTGCCGTAGTGCGGCTGTGGTCCCATATCCCCAATCTTACTGAGAAGAATCCGCCGATTGAATCGGAAGCGAATATCGGGCGAAGCCCTCACCCTCATAGTTATAACGCTCACAGATGATGTACTTCCGGTCATTCGCGTCAACTTGCAGGCCTTGCTCGTGAATATATTGATCGACGGCACTGCTGGCCGCATCGAAGTCGCCGTTCTTATTGGACACGACCACGCATCTCTGCGGAGGCAGCGTCGTCTTGAAGTACCATTCGGGAATCTCGTCGAAGGATCCGACCTCCACGCATAGGATATAAGCATGCAGGTCCGATTGCTGCTGCGACGGAGCCTGGGGCCATATGCCGAACTGCAAGGAAGGATTCTTCACGGACGGAAGATGCTTCGTAGAGGATAACAGCGCTTCCTTCGCATGCTGGTATTTTCCGCCCATATCATTCAAGCTGATACAAGGGATGCCGATTAATTTTAACTCTTGATGTTCAACGATAAACGGAATCATATCTTCTGACACCATGGCGCGCTCCTCGCTTTTCGATTTCTGTTGAATCCAATTCAATACTTGAGGAACTCGGTTCGGGCGGTAACCTGTTCGCTTCACTTGATGTCCCACCTGCATGCCCCCCTTAGTATCCGCTGTACCTGCGGTCTTGATTGACCCAGATGTAGTGGCCGTCAGGTGTGTAAAATTTAAGATAACCGCCGCATCCGGTAAATTCGAGTTCTTCCTTCACAAGCCCGCCGCTTGCGGTCACAATCTCCTTCAACGCCCCGATATTCTTCGAGTGCAGCTCCAGTGCATGCTTGGGAAGACCGTCCAGCATCCAGTGCATAAGCTGGGGGTGATTCGTGTCCGCGGCTTGAACCAATCGAATCATCGGCTGATTCACTTCGCCGCTCTTCACTTTCATATCGATCGCATCCGCATGAGAGAGGACTCTTTCGAACCCGAGTGCCTGTTCGAAGAATGCGGCTGTATGCTGCGGATCCATAACATGCATCTGAACATGGCGGAATCCGGTAATATTGGATTCGATCCGGGCATTCAGCTCGGAGTCCGTCCGTTCATAAGCCCCGATAAGATGGCCATCCGGATCGAAGAAGGACATGTATCCGTATGATGGAGCCGTTGCGATCTCGACCCCTTCTTGCATCAGACGTTCGTAAAGCTGAGCCAGATCTTTGACATAGAAGGCTGCATACGCTTCCATAACCTCATTTACTCTTCCATGCAGATGCCTGAATTCGGAACTCGGGGTTTCCAGTATATGGAGGCCCGGCCCGATTCGGGGTATCGTCTGGATGAAGGCATGATTCTCGACCGGCCGCTCCGGATATTCCAGCTGCAGCCCTAGAACGTCAACATAGAAGATAACGGATCGCTTGAGGTTTCGGGTTGGCAGCTGCACCAGCGTCATGAGATCGATACCGGTCTCGAGTCCGTTCGATAGGCTTGTCGTCGGCAGCTGTATAGGATTGGACGAGACTTCATTGCTGCCCGCGATTACTTTGAAAGCTTTCGTGATATGCTGAGGCTTGAAGTTATCTTCGCTTAATTGTCCGGCCGGCTTGTTTAACATGCAGCACTCTCCTTATTTGACAGGAATATAAACTTTCACGATGGTGTCCCGCTCCACATTCATGCCGTCGAAGGTGTGATATTCTGCGAACCATTGCCGCGTGCCATCCAGCTCATAGGTATCATTCGTTGCGATCCAGCGGTGCATCTGATCCAGAACGCCCGATAACAAACCATATGTCTTAGACACGCAGCAGGCATAAATTCCGGAGCCGAATCGCTTCCTATTCAACCTCTCGGCTTCCAGCAGATCGGATTCACGAGCGAGTAGGCCGTTCTCCCACCAATATTCATCGGAATCACTGCAACCGTAATGAAAGGACATGTAATACTTCCCTTGTCCTGCCAGCCTGCCTGAATCAGAGGCGTTCGTGAACCACTCTATCAATTGCCGTTCGGCAGACGCTTGAGCCATAGCGCCGTACCCACGGGAGAAGAACGCCTGCATGTCCGGCAGCTCTACGACCTCAATCGGTTCGTTGCGATACTTGCGTTGTACGGGCAAGAACAGATTCATTCTCGTAATTTTGCCATTGTATGCGATGAATTCCTCGATATAGGGATGCGTCCCGATCTCGAAGGTGCTCTTGGGAAGCCATTCGGAGAGCAGCCGATCCCATCCGTCCTGGACGACCTCCGGCGGAGATGCTGCAATCTTCCTTACTGCATACAGTCCGCCAGGGAAAGGTTCTTCCGTAAATGTCCCCTCTCTGGTCCATTCTTCTCCATCCGCCAAATGAGCGATTAACACCCGATAGCCGAACCGGGGCTCTCCATCTTCATCCGGAAGATCGACATTCGTTCCGAAGATCCGCAGCTTGGGCTTCGATCCTCTCATCTTCTCATGCAGCCCGAGCTTCTCAAATACTATCCGGTAGGCTTCGTGCTCCATCCCGGCTTCCTGCTTGGAGACGTGCAGATAGGCATGCATCTTATCGGGCAGCAGCCGGATCACCTTAACATCCGGGAACAGCTCCGTTTGTTCTCTGTCCTCCAAGTAGACGACTCGCTCGTGAAGACGGATCGGTTCGAAGCTGTAGAAGAAGTCGGCATTTCGATAAGCGGCTGGCGTCACGCCTACGATTTTCTTGAATACTTTGGCGAATGAATGATAGGACTCAAACCCGCTGCACCACGCCAGTTCCTCGACGGATTGGTTGGAGTTCCGCAGATGGTTGGCCGCGACGCTCATTCTTCTCTTGCGGATGTACTCCTTGACCGGATGTCCGGTAAGTGCATAGAACACGCGGTATAACTGAGCGACCGAAATATACGCTTCATCTGCAATGGCAGAGAGATCCATCTCTTCCTCAAGGTGGTCCTCGATATAGTCGATCGCTCTTTGCACGGATTCAATGCCGCTCATTCGTTCACCCAATTCCCATGAAGTCTTGCTTTTCATTATAGCAGCGAATCCTACGCCGGCTGTGTTCAAAATTCTCAGATATGAGCATGACTATGTGTGAATAGATTCCATAACCCTCTCGATGCTAGATATGAAAGAATACACTTCGATTGTGTCTCGTACGGCACGATCCCTTACGGACATGGAATCCGTTATTTGTGACAACACCTTATAGGGACGAACCATCCGGACATCAGATCCGCTATTCGCACCAAATGACCGCATTCCCTCCGATAATCGCATGAATAACGTCTCTGGTGTCCGCAACCTCTCTAATTCGGCTCGGTTTTC
This sequence comes from Paenibacillus spongiae, assembly GCF_024734895.1. NCBI lineage: Bacteria > Bacillati > Bacillota > Bacilli > Caryophanales > Paenibacillaceae > Paenibacillus > Paenibacillus spongiae. The sequence goes on along the minus strand of NZ_CP091430.1, from coordinate 3,258,623 downwards.
AACAATAACGTCTCTGGTGACCGTTACAAGTCCAGCCCACCTACATTACACGGTACACGGACATGGAATCCGTTATTTGTGACAAACACTCTGTACATCTTCAACACCATCAACATCCATACATCTTCAGCGCTCGCAGCAGATAGCATGCATGGTAAACCGGCAACAGCAACTCGGCGCAATAGAAAAGATAGCATGCAAGGTAATTCCGGCAACAGCAGTTGGTCGGAAAAATACGCAAGCTCCTCCTGCTAAGCTCCAGCAAATCCATGCAATCGTACGGACGTCTGTCTGTGCAGCATGCTGTGTTGGTTCAATATATATTGTTGTACATGCTTTCGCTATAGTTACATTTATATTACCATAATTGGAACTTTAAAGGATGTTCTTTTAATTACTTCACTACCGTCCCACGACAAAGGACGCAAGCTACGAGATCGTAATTTGCGTCCTTTGCAATGTTCTGAACTTAGAATATCACGGCCGGTTCAAATAATAATAGATCAGCTCTTCTCTAAGCTCGCGCTCCCGTTGAAATCCAAGCTGCTTCATGAGTCGTATGGACCGCTCATTCGCCGGTTCGACCGTAGCGTCAATCACATCCAGCTTCATGATTGTAAACCCGTATTCAATAACGGCTTGCATGGCTTCACTCATGAGCCCTTTGCCCCAATGATGTTTGGTCAAGTCGAATCCGATCTCTGCCATAAACGAATGATCCGTATCCCTCAAATAATGAAATCCGCAAGTGCCCAAGAAGGATTGATTCTGCTTGTCATAGAGCCCCCATCGACAGCCAGCATCCTCCAGATGATACCGGATAATCTCTTCAGCTTCCTTCCGACTCTTGCACGGTTCAATATCCATATATTTCGTTACCTCATGATCCGAGAAGTGTCGATATACCTCCTCAGCGTCCTCCAACGTGAGAAGCCTAAGGCTTATTCGTTCTGTCACCAATGAAGGGAATTCATATAGACTAGTGTTCAATCTAGAACCCGCCTCGCTTCATACATTAATAGGAATTGACTTCTGATTTTTTACTATAAAAATCGCTGCGTAATTGTTCCTTTACCGTCCTCCACATGAACTTCGGCATATGCGCCGTTAATCAATGTAATTTGCGGAGGAACATGACCGCAATCGATGTCATAGACGATGGGGACCTTCAGCTCATCATACAGATCCCGATAGACATCTTCTGCCGTATAGCCATCAACGGGATGGTTAGCAGAACTTCTGCCGATTAGAATGCCTGCGCAATGCTCGAACCACCCGGCCAGCTTCATCTGAACGAACGATCTGCGCAAGTCCGTGGTGGATAGCTCGCAATTCTCGAAATACCAGACGATCGGGTCCCCGTCGATGTATTGCTTCATGAAGCCGCGCACATCACCGTAAGGCGTTCCGACCAGATGCCGGATTACATCCACGCATCCGCCAAGCAGCCGGCCGCTCATGCTAACGTTCTGTTCGGAGATGGTGCGCCAGCTGGTTTCCTCCGTTAGATGGAAGATGCAGGGCGATGGATTATGAAACTGCCATTCCTTCTGGTACTTCGCTGAGGAATGCTGTTCGATCGATCCGCCGGCTTCCGTTGCCAACACCTTCTGCCACATGGCTGTCGTATCATCCTGATCTTCTCCCCGCATATCAATGAGGTTTGCTCCATGCGCCGTAGCTATCCCCGTTTGTAAGGTGATTGCGAACAGCAGCACACTGGTATCCGAGTATCCCATGATCCATTTCGCGCTCATATGTTCAAAATCCAGTTCTTCTAATATCTCGATCAATAACTCCCCGCCCCACGGTGGAATAATGAGCCCGATCTCATCGTCCCGCATCATGCGATTGAACTCGGCTGCGCGCTTCTTGGCCGGCGACGATTTGGCTTTGCTATGCGTCCAGACCGTATCGCCGCAAGTGATCCCAAATCCCTTGCTCTCCATGCGGCTGCAGGCAAGCTTTAGCAGCGGGTGCAATTCATCCGATAATCCGGATGAGGGGGCTGTTATACCTATCGTTGCTCCTTTTGTTAACAATGGGTATCGGATCATACGCACTTCTCCTCTTTTATACGGACTTAAACTCCTGCACGGTTTTCGTATCTTCTACCTTATCAATGAACTTGCCATCCGTAAACGATGAAATGACGGACCGCCAGAAAGTTTGCGCCGGAAAGTTTCTCTCCACTTGATCCACGCGCCACCTGCCAGGGAATAAATGAAATATCTTGAGCGCCGCTTGTTTACCGATACCTTGTCGGCGATATTTGCGAACGATGAAAAACTCGGCAATGGTATGAATCGGATCCTCATCCGAAGAAATGGTTCTCACCAGGACAAATCCGGCAAGCTTACCCGACACTTGGATTAGAAATGGATGCCGGCCCGGTTCTATCCAATACAAATCCAGATACGGATAGCCATATAAGCCATTCTCATCTAAGTCGATATCCAGAAATTCCGTGAAATCATGCGTATATAATTCAAGCATTCGTTGAATGAGTATTTTGTCCTTCGGCTGAGCCCGGTAAATATCCATGAACATGTGCAGCCCTCCTATCAACCTGTAAATACATAAATTACGCAGGCGCATAAGCGCATATCGAAGCTCGCTCTACGTTTAAACATTCAGGAACAAGCTGCCAACGGCAGCCTGTTTATCCTTATGAAATCAGCAAAGAATTACAGCTTTGTTCCAAATACCAAGGCGTCTTCCTTCAGTCCCGTCACCCATCTTTCGCGCAGCCGAAGCATCCATTCGGGTTCATGCTCCCATTGTTCGGCTGAGGATCGGATCAAGCGGGCATATCCATATAATGCGGCAAATCGCTTGCACGCGGGCATTATGGCTCGCATATCGTCCGCTATCTCGTATTCCGTGCGATATCCATCCATGAAGCATTGCTTCTTAAGCTCATATTGTTCCACGGGAATGCAGTCCTGCAGACTATCCAATGCCTGCACGATATCCATTCCGTACCAGTGATACATGGCATCGTCGAAGTCAATCACATTACAGCTGCGGGATTCTTCATCATAGAACACATTGTCGTATTCAAAATCATAATGGATCAGTCCATAATTAAGCGTCGTGACCGGAACGGTTGCGAAATAGTCTTGCAGCAGCCGGGCTTCCCTAATCGCCCCTTCTTGATGAGGAAACGCGATCATCGTATCTTGAATCCACTTTAATACATCGCTATAGGACCATCTCTTGTATTTGCCGGGTTCGTAACGACTGGATAGCGAATGCAGCTTCCCCAAGGCTTGCCCGTGGCTGAATACGATCGAATCGCTAAAGTCCGTATCGTTCATCTGTACACCGGTTACACGTTTAAATACGGTTGCATAGTATGCCCCCCACGGCGTCTCGGCTTCAACCAATTCAGTTCCCTTCTTGGATAATACCGGTTCCAATGCGCCATACCGGTTCGCTCGCAGATATGCAGTAAAGTCGAGTTCGGCTAAAATGTGTTCTCTCACTTTCTCCGCAGCCGGTGTAAACCGCAGCAGCTCGGTCTTTCCTTGACATTGGAACGGATACACCGCATTCGAGGATATGCGATAATATTGAAATAAGTCTAGCGATTCCGGATCGTACTCCCAATTGCCCAACAGCATCTCGGCTAAATCGGTATTATTAAAAAGATATTTCAGCTTCAACATTGACATGCAGCTCCTCTACGGGTGGTGTAGGTCTATTTTTGCGCGCAAAAAGACCGCAAGGCTATGCGCCTGCGGTCCATAATCTAACGGGAGAATAGGTTTGCATGGCAAACAAAATCCTCCTACAGGAATGATAAGCAGTGATATCCTATTGAAGTGACAGACTCGGCAAGCCTGCCAGCGGTATTCAGTTCATGATCACCTTAACAGTAACAGTCGCAGTAATAGCCCGGCGTTTCATGCCAATCACCCCTTCACAAGAAGATATATTACATGCTACATCAGATTATATCTGGAAGCAATCTCCAAAATAACTATAATGGTTTTTGACCCATCTATGCGATCAGCGTAAGGCGAACAAGCACGTCGTGCTGAAACTCAGGCAGATCAAGAACAAGGTCACCGCCCCTTACCGTCACAGCCGGGGAATACAACCCTGATACCGGTGAATAGAAGACCGCAGAATACTCGCTCTGAGGCAGCGCTAAGGCAAGTTTACCCCCTCGAACCGGTTCGCCGGTCCCCTCATTCAATTCGCGTTCGTCCGCCAAGTAGATGGCAATGTCTTTGCCTTCAACACCGAATACGATTTCCAATACATGTTCGGGAGCTCGTGTAACAAGGGAGCTTAACGGACGAGCGTTCAAGAGATCGATAGAATGAACGAAGGCCGAAAGGTTGCGCATCCACGAGCGGAGATGCTGCTGCGACTGAGGCGTTCCTGTCGGACAATAATTGATGATGGAGAAATCAATAACATCGTAATGAGCGCCGCTGAGCAGCGCAGTCCATGCGCGCTTGCGGTGAATCGTCCAGCCATCCGGATCCTTGTACTGGCTGGCAATGTTGTCCTCATCCATATTCAGAGGCTTACGTTCGCCGTAAACCGCCAAGCAGTAGTCGCGAAACGGACGCAGTTTGAGCTGCTTGGACATAAACTCACCCATATGATAGGCTTTGCCGTCATAAGTCGTATTGGGCAGCGGATGAATATTTACGGTATCAAACAATTCTCCGCGGAAGGAAAGATCCGACGATTGCTCCCAAGGGGTATATGTAAACGCCTCCTGCCCCACGATGAGATGCTTGTTCGGCAGTCTTGCCTCCGTATCGCGGATTGTTCGCGCAATCTCGGCTTGCCACTCGTTAACCTCGGACGGCGCGGGATTACGGGCATCGGCGGCGACAGCCCCGCCAGGCTCGTTGCAAATCTCATAAATCAAATTATCGTATTTGTTTGTCTCCTCAACGATCTTGCGGACATGGTCAAGCTGCCTTCTGCGTAATTGGGGATGCCGCAATGACATATAATCCGGCCATTCGATCTCCTCCGTACCGTTGGTATTGTTTTTCGCGTTTAGCGGATTTAATGCCCATACATCCGGCCCGTAAGTGTTGCTCAGCAGGACAAGCTCCACGACGATGCCATATTCGGCCGCCATCGACATAAACCCGTGCAAGCGTTCGAAGAATTCCGGGTTCCATTGATCGAGATCGTAAAGGGGCTGCCCATCCAAAGCCTTTCCTTGGCCGCTCCGAGCGAAAGGCGCGATATAATCGGGGGATTCCGGCTTGCAGGTCGAGTAAGGATTCATCGCGCTCTGCAATTCGCGGAACAGCACAAACAGCCGGGTCAACGTTTGCTGCTTGTCATAGGCATCCTTCAAGTAGCTCGCATAATCGAACGGGCGATTCATAACCGCGCCGTAATGCTCCGTTGCACAGAGCAATACGAGCGGCTTGCCGCGAAATTCAAACAATTTTGGATTGTCCGGATGAATTCGTATAGGCGTAGACATAATGGCGGTTGCTCCTCTCGTCTTCGTTTAATCGATGCGTTCGAGCACGCACGAACGCCCGTCCTGGATACGTCCCGTCCGACATGTCGCGTCCACTCAGCGCAATGCCGGCTGGCGCTGCATCATACGGACGCTCAACCGTAATTGTAGTTTAACTTCCACGTGATATACTTCTATTGTATTGCGTATTCTTGCATTGTCATGTACATCATCTTACCTTAAATCTACGAAATATGACTTTATTGGAGGCCGGTTCATATGAAGACCCGATACCACTTCGATAATATCGAGGAGCCTGTCATGATACCGTTTACACCTCTGCCCGTCTCCAGTAAACTGCCCTATCAGTTATGCACGATCGGGTATGTGCATTTTGCCCAAGATTTCTACACCCAACGGGAAGGACAACAAAACTACCAGATCATCCATACGGATGCAGGCAGCGGATTGCTGACGTATAAAGGGAAACGATACACGCTCGAGAAAAATCACGTTATTCTGATCGACTGCAACGAACAACATCACTACTGCACAGGTCCGGCTGGAGAATGGAAGTACCGTTTCCTGCATATCAATGGAGGCGGTTGCCCGGCTTTCTACGATACGATCAATCAGAGCGGCTTGACGCCCGTATTGCTGGCCCATTCATCTGAATTTAACTACTGTTTTCAAAAAATATTGGCTTATGTGGAAGAAGGCGATCTTCGAAGCGACCTGGTCATCCCCGTCCACATTATGCGCATTCTGACCGAGCTTGCCTTGAATCGGAACAACCAGCATACCCGCAAGTCGGAATATCATCGTCAGGTCATTGATGACGCCGTTCGATTCATGGAAAATCAAATAGGCCGCGCTGATTTCAGCGTCACGGAAATCGCGCGGCATGCGGGGTTCAATGAAAATTACTTCTCCCGTTTGTTTAAACGGATGACTGGAACGTCGGCGCAGGAATACTTGATCCGTCTTCGAATCGATCGTTCCAAGCACCTGCTGAAGAAGTCTGCGAAGCCGGTCTCTGAAGTCGCCTTCGAAGTCGGATTCGAGAACGTAAACGTCTATATCCGGGATTTCAAGAAGCTGACGGGCGTCACGCCACTGAAATATCGGTTATATGCGGAAGGTGTCTAAATTCTGGCTTCATCTAGTCGCTTCACAATTTCTTGAACGGTTTCGTCCGGCGTCCAAGCTGAAGAATCCAGCCACAATCCGATTGGAGGCGTCTCATTGCGAAGCACATCGTTCAAGGCCGTCACCGTCCAGGAACCATAGCCTTTCTTGGTACGGTTCGCTTCCCTCTCGGCTACGGCAGCCGTATTCGGGCATAGAACGACGACATAGAAAGGCCGGCTATGGATGAAGGACACAAAATCATTCAGCATCTTACCGATCACAACGTCCTGAACAACGACCGTAAATCCGGCCTTACAGTACGTATCTGCAGCTTGGGCGGCTAATTGGTACCGTAACCGCAATTGTTCGAGCACATGATCTTCTGCATCAGGCTCTACTTCTTTGCGATTATTGACAATCATTCTCCGGAACAGGTCTCCGCGTAAATGGACGGATTGCTCGAACCGCTCAGAAAGCAATTGTGCTACTGTCGATTTGCCGCTCGCCATGATCCCTGTAACGAGAATAATAATGCCTGTGCCATCCGTTAACATAATCAACCTCCTGTTGGTGCTTTAATAAACGTCTGCACCTTCTCTGATCGGCCCCCCGAAGCAAAGTCTGTACCCGTAAAGGTCCTCAATCAATAGATCCCGCATATTGTAATCCATATTCATCGGTCCGAATATAACGTTGGCGCCCTTCTTCCTCAGCTCCTCGTAGATTGCGTCGACATCCTCAACCCATATATAAGTGTCCAGCACCACGTCTATATGAGAATTCGGCCGAACCGCTCCTACGGACCGGTTCTCTTTGAACAGAAAATGAACGCCGTCCCGTCTTACAAAGTCGCCATCGATGGTGAATCCCAGCACGTCCCTGTAATATTGCTGAGCTTCTGACAAATCCTTCACTACCAGCACTTGCGATGCGTACTTCAAGTGATTATGAATCAGAGCAACGGGTTCTTTCACGAAAAGACACCTCCGGACGTAGTAAGAAGAGTGAATTACACTTGAATCACGCTGATCATATTGCCGTTCACATCGGTCAAATCAAACCGTTTGGGCTCGCCATGTCTTAAATCCGAGACGGTAACGCCTCGATCCAGTAATCGAGTTCGAATCTGTTCAACGTCCTGCACCACGAAATTGAACGGCGTATATTGATTGATCGGCTGGAAATCAGGGATTTGCACCAGATGGAATCCGCAATTCGGAGCAATGGCAAGCCCGCCCATTCTTTCGTTCTTCCAGCGTAATTCAAATCCGAATACCTCCTGATACCACGTCAACGATTCTTGAAGGTCTCGCACAGGCAGGAAAACAGCATCGATACGTTCAACGAATTTCTCTATGACTTGTCCACTCACACTTAACACCGCCCTCGCATGATCATTTAACAATGACTGACGTCGAACCGATTGCCATCCGGATCATAGACGTGGAAGAACACTCTTCCGCGCTCGACGTATCCGCCCATCTCCGAAACAAGGTTCCCGCTGTCTTTCAGAAATTGATAGTAATTAAAGAATGCCTCTCGATCCGCTATAAAGCTCCGTGTCCGGAACAATCCGTCGAGCGGGCCATGATCGGACCAGTCCGGATCTTCCTCCAATAACCATACGGATCGGCCGTCTGTGCTGTAGTTAATTCCTAAGGTCATCACACAGCATGCATCATTCGATCGGCCGGGCTCTTCTTGCATACCCAAATATTGTTTATACCACGCAATGGCGTGCTGCAGATTCTTGACCCTGATCCGCGTTACATCCGCGTCGGCGAAGGAATCATTCTCCAATGTCGCATCTTCAATGGCCGTTAGCCATGTACCGGAATCCATGAACCGGAAATCCGCCGCTTCTCTGCCTTCGGGATCGGTATAGACAGCGGAAGTCTCCACGCCTATCCGCTGCAGTTCGTCAAGCTTCTGCCGCAAGCTGCGGACACGCCAATACCAATGAACCGTCGTATCGACAGGCTCGCGGCCCGCCGCAGGCGCAGGCGTTCCGTCTGCGGCCCTGCCGGATTCAATCCACAGTCCCCATCCCATATGAGTCATCTTCCCCTCGACTGCATCGGGACCGGGTGTCCAATTCTCTTGCCGTACAACGGTCACCCCCATCACGTGCCGGCACCAGGCGATCGCTTCTTCATGCCGTTCGAGCGTGACATTAATCGTACCCCCATCGAAAAGTATGGCAGGGATAGGATAGGTGTCTGTTTGTTCGACTTTACTAAGGAAACCGTTCATAGCTTGCCTCCTTCTTGTTTATCGAAACTTCAGAATCCGATTGGGCCATTCATCACCAGAATACCGCACATACGTTCTCTTTTCAAGAAATATTTTCCACATACGAGTTCAGAGACTTCCCGCTTCACACGGCCTGACTATTGTATCGGATTGAGAGCAATACTTCCCACTCGTTTATCATAAAAAGGCCGCCCTCCAGCAGAGAAGTGACCTATAGCTTGTAGCTATTATTGTCAAGCGAGATGCTTGGCACAATTAAACAACTCACACTTCCATTCGATACCATTGTAATGGATGGCCGTTATGGAGGTATTATGAAAATGCACCTCGATATTCACCGAAGCGATTAAACGCTTCACGGTTAAGCCGATCAGCGCTCCATGGCTAACGACAAGAATGCTCTTTCCCCGGAAGGCTTCTGCGATCTCTGCGATGAACGATGTCCCCCTTGCTGCTGCGGACTGTTCATCCTCCATCCCGAGGGGCATCTTCTCCCAGTGCTCTCCCCACCTCGTTACGCGTTCTTCCAAAGTGGTTCCCTCTGTCTCGCCTTTATGGATTTCTCTTAGCCGCGGATCTGTATGTATCGATACTCCGAGCGCCGCAGCGACAATATCGGCCGTTTCCTTCGCCCGCGACAGGTCACTGGAAAAAATAACGTCCCACTGCTCATTCTTCAATCGTTCTGACAATGCATGTGCTTGTATACGGCCAGCGGCATTAAGCGGTATATCGCTCTGGCCTTGGGCTCTTCTCTCGGCATTCCAATCTGTCGTTCCGTGCCGCACAAATCCAATTCTCGTTGTCATTCAGCTGCTCCATTCAAGTTAAGTAATGAATTCTGATGAAATGCATAAACAGCATCTTGCGCGCAATAACCTCCCATATATTGGTTTCCCGCTCTATTTATTCTAATCCAGAAATTGCTCCCCGTACATAGAATAGACACTATTTGCCCGGCGCTGATACAAAATCGTTATAACTGAAGTTTACCAGTCCCAATAAGTCTTCTATTCGAGACAGAAACGGTAACCAAATGGTAAAATAATGACAATCGCACCTTCCATTGCAAGCTTCGGATGCGATTCATAAAACTTCAGAAATGGGTGTTGAGAATGAGAAAAACAATTGAACTCCAAACTCGAAATGAATATTGGAGGGCTACGATCGTATAACCCTCCTTACCAATGGAGGAGAGCTTATTTTGAAATCCAGAACCAAGAAGTTTTTTTCTTATTACAAGCCTTATTTAGGCTTGTTAACTGCAGACCTCGCCTGCGCGTTTATTGTATCGGCCGTTACATTGGCGCTTCCGCTATGCATCAGATACATTACGGTCAATGTATTAGAGGAAAACAGTTCCGATTCGTTAAGTCAAATCTACATGATGGGCGCCGTCATGCTTGCGCTGGTTATCATTCATACCATCTTCAATATGTTTATTTCCTATCAGGGGCATATGATGGGGGCTAAGATGGAAGGCGACATGCGAAGCGAAATGTTTGATCATTATCAGAAGCTTTCGTTTCGTTTTTACGATGGACAAAAAACAGGCCAGTTAATGACGCGGACCACGAATGATATATTCGGGCTTACCGAATTATTTCATCACGGACCCGAGGATATCGTTATATCCGTCCTGAAGTTCGCCGGCGCATTCGGGATTCTATTCTATATTGACGCGAAGCTTGCCTTAATCGTGCTTCTTTTTCTGCCTATCATGGCTGTTTACGCGTTTTATTATAATAACAAAATGAATGCTGCGCTAAGAAGAAGCAAAGACCGGATCGGCGATATTAATGCGCAGGTTGAAGACACGCTATCGGGCATCAGGGTTGTACAGTCGTTCGCAAACGAAGAGATCGAAAAGAAGAAGTTCGCCTACGAAAACAATCGTTTTGTTCAAAGCCGGAGAGAAGGCTATAAGAGCGAGACCCTCTTTCATGAAGGTTTGATCGCGTTCACGCAGCTCATCACCATAGCCGTGATCGTCTTTGGCGGCGCCGCGATCGTGAATGCTTCGATGGATCTTGCAGATCTGCTCACGTTCTTCTTATGCATCGGAATTCTGATTGAGCCGATTCAGCGGTTAGTCAATTTTGCAAGGCTATATCAGGAAGGGATCACCGGATTCGACCGGTTTATGGATATTTTGGAGGTTGAGCCGGATATCCAAGACACGCCGGGCGCAATAGAACTGAAGCACGTTCACGGTCATGTGGAATTTATCGATGCAAGCTTCAGGTACAATGTTAACGACGACGCTGTCCTCAAGAACGTATCTCTTCATATTAAAGCCGGGGAATACGTCGCATTGGTGGGGCCTTCAGGTATCGGCAAATCAACCCTATGTTCGTTGATCCCCCGATTTTATGAACTAAACGAAGGGGCCATTCTTCTTGATGGCAGGAATATTAAAGAGATTAGCTTACGTTCATTAAGGCGGAACATAGGCTTCGTTCAGCAGGATGTCTACTTGTTCGCCGGAACCGTCTCGGACAATATCCGCTACGGCAAGATGGACGCAACCATGGATGAAATCGTCGAAGCAGCCAAAAAGGCCAATGCGCATGATTTTATCATGGAACTGCCGGACGGATACGATACGGATATCGGTCAACGCGGCGTGAAATTATCCGGAGGCCAGAAACAACGGCTGAGCATTGCGCGCGTTTTCTTAAAGAACCCGCCTATCATTATTTTTGATGAAGCGACAAGCTCTTTGGATAACGAAAGTGAAAAGGCTGTCCAAGATTCATTGGAGACATTGACTCACAACCGCACGACACTCGTCATCGCGCACCGTTTATCCACCGTGCGAAATGCGCACCGAATTATTGTGCTGGCCGACAACGGAGTTGATGAGCAAGGAACGCATGATGAATTGCTTGCAATGAACGGCACCTACGCGAACTTATACAACATGCAGCTTATAAATGTTAACACGCTGGAACACCCTGCCGTAGTGAAGGATTAGTGTGCCCGGGCGGCAGCACGAAAAAATCGTCCTCAAGACGAATGTCTTGAAGACGATTTTTTTTCTTTTCATTCGTGATGTACGTATCTCGTACCCCTCTTAATCATCATCGCTCATCGATTCATTGATCTCTTGAATCCGATCCAGCTGATAGGATCTTTCGTTCGTAGTCGTAATCGTGTTGGTCGGCTGATTGGACAAATCGAACACCCACACAGCCGACAGAGGAACGCGGGCATCGTCGATGGCTGTAATCAGCCTTTCGAAGTTTTGTTTCGCCACTTCGTGTCCTTGGTCTTCGCCTGCACCGAATTCGCCTACAAACAATGGCTTCTTCGCTTTCTTCGAAATCTTCATCAACTTCTCCAGCAGCTCTTCCACGGGTACGGTTCTGGCGAAGCGCCGTTCTTCCTTATCATAAATATGGACGCTGATCGTATCCATCGGATCCGGATTGTCTTTATTCAGCATCTCGGCGAATTGCTCCTCTGTATCCTGATCCCATGTCAAATGCTGCTCTTGATTCCACTCGGAAGCCCGCGGAATGCTGTTGCCGGATATGATGATCCGGTCAGGATCATATTTGCGCACTTCCTTGGCGAATTCCGTAAACGCGATGCGTATCATGGAATGCGTCAATTCATCCTCTTGGGTTCGGAAGGTTGGAGTGCCAAGCTCCGGGATGACCGGCGGACGCCAATCGCTGGCATTCGGCAGATCGGAGGATAAATTGTATTCATTGCCGAATTCCCAGCCCCAGATAGCCGGCGAATCCTTGTAACGCGTGACGACTTCGCGCACATACGTCTTCATGAATTGATGAAGATTGCTTTCAGGCATCCCCCAACGGTTCATCGGATCACCGGCCAAATCCGCGGCGGCGAACGACCAGAAGAAGGACGGGATCAGTCCGACATTGTTGTCTTCCGCAGCTTTGACGACATCATCGAGTATTTCAAAATAACGTTGCTTATCTTCGTTATACAGCTTCCATTGAACCGGCCAATATCCGCCCACTGAGAAACGCGCGAATGGAATGCCGTATTCTCCCAGCGCCTCGAACCCCTCGCGGTAGCTGGTGTTGTTGTTATCATCCAATCCCCGTATGAAAGCATCGAAGAAATTGACGCCGATTCCTCTATACGGTTTGCCGTCTTTAATCAATTTCCCGCCTTTATTCACCTGCAAGCCCAGCTGCTGCTTCTTGCCTGGCTTGTCGGGCATGCCTGCCGCTGCATTGCTGACGCCTTGTGCGAAAATTACCATGACAAGTGCGGATGCGAGCGCGAACATCATCATTTTTCTCATTATTCTATTTCCTCCTTAACAATGCTTTGCTTGAGGTCTGACTGATTCCACGATTCCAACCCATGTACCCTTGTTCAGACTGCGTAGAATTAATGAACGCACCGCCCCCTCAGTTAATATTTAAGTTAATTAAGTTAATTTAATTAACTTCTATTCGGAAATATTTTATTTGTATAACCTGATTTTGTCAATCGAATTATAGCGTTCATACATGGCCGACGTTGATTAATTTTAATCTGAATGTTAACATGGATGAATATGATCACCAATAATGAAGGGGTTCGAGATGAAGAAAAAAGTCACGCTGCGGGATTTATCGGAGAAGCTCGGACTTTCGACAGCGGCCGTATCGAAGGCGCTGCGCGGGCATCAAGGCGTCAGCGAAGCAACGCGCAAGCTTGTGTTCGAAACCGCTCATGCAATGAAGTATCGCGGCATACCGGAAGCGGAGAGCGCCGCGCAGACTGCTCCCTGTTCGTTCATCATCGTAGACCGCCGGGAATTAACGGAGCCTCATACGATGTCCACTTATTTTTTTATAACGAATGCGATGAAAGCGCATGGCTTGGAGGTTGCTATTCATGGCGTTCCAATGGACGGGGGCGACCGTGCGATCTTCGACTCCATTGCACGGGAGAACCCGATGGCTCTCTTCTTATTCGGGAGATTCTCGCAGAAATTTGCCGAAGAGCTGAAGGATACCGGCAAGACCACCGTTGTCATCGATTACGATTACCCCGCATTGAATGTCGATGTCGTTCTTCCCAACGATTATCAAGGCGCTTTTACGGCGGTGCAACACTTGGTCCATGCCGGCCATCATCGAATCGGCTATATCGGCGACAAGCGATTGTCTCCTGGTTTTCACGACCGGCACAAGGGCTTTATCGACGCATTGGAATATTGGGGGCTGGAGGCCAATTCCAAGCATATCTACGATATGAGATTCAAGGATGCATTCGGGAATATTGACTTCAGTCCGATCGTAACCCAGATCGATTATGACGATTTGCCGACCGCCTTCTTCTGTGCGAATGATCCGATCGCCTACATCTTGAACAACAGCTTGAACGCACGCGGCTTCAAGACGCCTGACGATATATCGATGGTCGGCTTCGACAATCTCGATTCATCCCAGTGGCAGTATCCTCCGCTTACTTCGGTCAATTACCCGCGTGAGCACATTGCCAAGAAAGCGGTTGAGCTGATGCTGTGGCGTCAAGACGATCGCGAATCCCCCTGCAACAAAATATTGGTCCAGCCGGCTCTTGTGGTCAGGCAGTCGGTGACAACGCCGAGGAAGAAGAGGCAACTCTCTAAATGAAGAAGAGGACAGCTTGTGCGGCTGTCCTCTTCTTTGTTTTTTTTCATAACCGATACTCGATAGAAGCATGGAGTCTCATCCAAAGATGATTGCATCGTTACAGCTGCATTTTCTTGGCGAAATATTTATATGCAGGACCCGAACACGTCTTGGTTAATTTCTCTCGCAGCTGCTCCTTGGCCTCTTCAATAGTAAGAGAACGTCCGCTGCCTGGTATGGATTTCATCCAATCGTCCGATAATTCATAGCACATGCTGCTCCAGCCGGATTCATTGTCGCTTTCTTGCGAGCCGGTTATGACGACATCCCCTTGATTTTGGAGCTCGATCAGAGCCCTGTCATATTCTTTCTTGCTTTCTTTCGTATCTAACCCCGCTTGTTTCCGCAATTGACGCGAATCCACGTTCCCTTGCTCCCGCAATATTTTATAAATCCGATATGCGGAAGCTGATAGCAGGCCATCCTGATACCGTTCTTCAACCGTACGGTCGGAAGCCAGAATCGTCTTGACGACCGGGAAGAAATCAACATGAATAAACGATGCTTTCGTGCCAAAAAATTTGCCGTATGCCGCAGCGCCATCTTGAACGATCCGGATTCTCCATAGCCATGGATCAGTATCTGTTCCTGTGTGCCAATTATTATGCGATGCTGCGGTTGTAAGCGCCGGATATTCAGGTACAAAATCCGAGAACGGCAGAATGCCGGATTGCGTTACCAAATCAACAAATTCCCGATAATCCAACTGACTCAATATAGTTCCTCCTTCTACCGAAACGTATCGTGATCTTCTCTATCTAATCTAGCAAAATCGATTTGATCTGAATAGATGTTGAATTTCGACATGGGGTACATAATGAACATTGATTGTTCTATTTTTATCATGATAAAATGAACAGGAAAAAATTTCCGCATGGAGGTCGTTCAACGTACATGGAAGCCGCACCGAAGAAAGAATCGTTTATTAGCTTACTCAAGAAAGGAAACACCTCATCCGCCGCCGCGGCGATCGGAAACACCTTTCTCTCGATCCTGAAAGGCATCGCCTACTTCGTCACCGGCAACGGTGCCATGTTTGCCTCCATGATGCACTCCTTTGCAGATGCGGTCAACCAAGGCTTTGTATTTGCGGGAAGCGTACTGGCGGAAAAGAAGCCGACTCGCAAGTTTCCGACCGGATTCGGCCGGGTTATCAATATCTTCTGTATGATTGCCGTCCTCGTCGTTACGATCATGGCCTACGAAACGATTCTGGAGGGACTGCACCTCATCGCGCATCCTGCGGAATCGAGCGATGGCTTCTGGTTGAATCTGATCGTCCTGCTCGCCTCGGTTGCGGTAGACGGCATCATTTTGTTCAAAGCGATGAAGGAAGTCGTTCATGAATCAAGAGCGGCAGCATCGGGAATCGGAATCATTCCATCCGCTTTCCGGAATATCGGGCGCGCCGCCCCTCCAACCAGATTGGTTTTCTATGAAGATCTTGTAGCCACGACCGGCGCTTTACTGGCCTTAATTGCCGTTGTATTCACCGCTCTTACCGATTTCAAGCTGCTTGACGGCATTGTTTCATTGCTGATCGGCTCCCTTATGTTTGTTGTCGCCTTCAGAGTCGGTTACGATAACATGGTCGGGCTTATCGGCGTAGCTGCCCCGCAAGACGTTGAAGATAAAGTGGCGGCAGTAATCATGTCCGATCCTTTCGTAACCGATATCTATCAGATGCGCGTACTGCAAGAAGGGCGTTATTACCATATTGAAGGATTGGTCGAGCTGAAGAAAGGACTGTCGCTCGCGGATGCGGACGATATCAAGTTTAAGCTGCGCGATCGTCTGTTGCAGGATCCGGATATCACGGATGTCACGCTTGGGATCATTGAAGATAACGGAGTCAAGAATTGGAATCCCGCTTCAAAATCATAAAGAGGCACAACGAAGGAGCTGTCTGAGAACAGCTCCTTTTGTATGCTTTAGGCCCCGCATCCCGCCCCGACTTCTGCTCATTCTTTGTCTACAGGATGACCGATCCGGTCTTCATAATAATCGAAGAACAATTGATTGTTGGACGTCATAACCGCATAGCTGATCTCGTGTACCGATTTGCCTTTCATTTTGATCTGCGATAACAGCCATTGCTTGTCAATGCTGTTCTGCTGCAGATTATCCTCAATCCATCGACCGTCCATGATCAGTTCGATAGGGAATGCCTGCTTCACTTTCGATAAGATGTTTAGGTCTTTATGAACCACAGGCAAATAATCCGGCTTTCGAAGAACCGAAACCTTTCCGTTCAGCTCCAATATCGCATATTGAACCTCTTCAATATCAAAAATATTTTTCTCTCTCAGCTCCTGATTCAAGGTATCCAACGTAATTTTCAATTTCTTCATATTGTTCTCTAAAATCTTACCGTCCTGAATGACAATCGTCGGTTGGCCGGAGATCCACTTGCGCAGCGGACGGCTTCGGAGTGAAATCACCATCAATATAAAAGCAATGAAGCTGAAGGTTACCAGCGCGGCCAACAGTTCCCAAAGGTTCATTTTGACATTAAAAGCTAAATTTGCCGTAATCGCGCCTAAAGTAATCGCAGCAACAAAATCATGATACGTCATCTGTGCGATCGTCGACTTTCCGAGTATCCGGGCGATTACCATCATGATTACAAACGCTGCTGCGGATCTAGCGACCACTTCCCATACATGCGCCAACAGATCACCGCCATTCGAATAAATTGTGCATCACCCGTTTAGTTTTTCCACTATTTCCCGCTGTTAAACGGCATAAATCCGCACTGCGACCAGCGTCGGCGAATATCGTTATCGTTCTTGAGCGAAGAAATCTTAACGGCTTCACGCAACTCATACACTATTGCGGCTAAGAAGATTGTTATGGAGCTTGAGCAGGATTGCACAAAAAAAGTGGCAGCGCAGAGATCATCCTCTGAGCCACCACTCCCAAGCGATGTAAACCGTTCGCGGTTAACCTTGCTGCGCCTGCGCCGCACTCTCGTCCATGTACATGAATTCCCACAGATGGCCGTCAAGATCCTGGAAGCTTCTGCTGTACATGAAGCCGTGATCCAGAGGCTCTTTCGAAAACGAACCACCGGCGGCGAGCGCCTTGTCCACAAGCTCATCCACCCGTTCCCTGCTCTCAGCCGATAGAGCAACGATGACTTCCGCCGATTTCGTTGAATCCGCAATCTCCTTATCCGTAAACGTCTTGAAAAAATCCTCGACCAGCAGCATGGCAAAAATATGTTCGCTGATGATCATGCAAGTTGCGTTCTCATCGGTGTATTGCGGATTGAATTCAAACCCCATCTTCGTAAAGAAATCGATGGATTTATTCAAGTCCTTTACCGGTAAATTTACAAAAATCATATTTGCCTGCGTTGCCATTATCGATCACCTCATCCTATTATATGAACCTCAAAATCTACTTCAAGCATACCATGTTCTTCAGAAACAGATTTCTTATGGATTGCTATTGTGTCGCTCCCCATTCAACTTTTTCCATGGAGACGAAAAGAATAGTTTGAACCCATGCAAGTTAGCAATCGAGAAGAAACGCATCGATGATGGGCATGATAACATTCGGTGTAGTGAACCAATCCAATTACGAGGAGCTGACCCTGCATGCGTTTAACCCCCTACTTGACGATCGACGGCAATGCCAGAGAGGCGATCCAGTTTTATGAGGAAACGTTAGAAGCCAAAATCCTCGAAATCCTGACCTTTGCCGAAATGACCGACAATCCCGATTCAATTCCTGAAGGCGCCAAAGACCGAATTGCCCACGCCTTGCTTCAAATCGGCGAATCCGAGCTTATGCTGAGCGATTCATTCCCGGGTGCTCCCTTATCGAGGGGGAATCATATAACGGTATGCATTACGCTGAACAGCATCGGCAGGAGCAAACAAGTATTCGAAGCCTTGCAGCAAGGCGGCCAGGTCAAAATGGCGCTGCAGGAAACGAATTTCAGTCCCGCATTTGGCGAAATCACCGATAAGTTCGGCATCACCTTTCTCATCTATACCGACAGTCAGTCCTAACAATTGTTTCATACCTTCTCATCCATCGACTCTGCCGCCAGGCGGAGTCGATTTTATTTTTCTAATCAAGGCATTCTCGAAAATGTTAAATTAGTACTTTTCAATCACGACAACTATAGTATAATCAGGGTGTCTTCACATAGATTAAAGTATACCTATTGGAGGGGTATTGCGGATGGAACAATTCCGAGTGACACAGCAGCAGAAAGCATTCTTCGACACCTTCGGCTACCTGGTTTTTCGCGGACTCATGAAGGATCGGATCATGGAAATTACCGAAGAGTTTAACGCCGTCTTCAACAAGATGGGCGGCAACTACAATGGGAAGGAGCATGATTTCAAGAAGACCTCGACGATCGTTGCTTTCCTCGGCCACAGCGAGAAGCTGGCTTCTCTCCTGGACGACCCGAGAGTGATCGAGATTTGTTCAACTCTCTTAGGCGAAGATTATAATTACTTGACGAGTGCAGGAAATAAGTATGTCGGGGAAACAGGCTGGCATTCGGACACCTCCATGGACAAAACATGGCCGGGCAATATTAAGAGCATCAATCTCTCCTTCTATCTGGATCCGGTAACCAAGGAAACCGGCGCACTGCGCGTGCTGCCTGGAAGTCAGTTTATCGGCGACCAATATACGGAGATTCTGAAGGAACAGATCCATACGCCCGACATGATGGAGCAATGGGGGGTAGATCGGACGGAGCTGCCGGCGATTCCGCTGGATATTCGTCCCGGCGATCTGTTAGTATTCAATAATTACTTGAAGCATGCTTCCTTCGGAGGCGGCAACAACCGTCGGGTGCTGCTGATCAATTTCTCCAGGCATTATACGGAAGATCATATGGATGAGCTCCATCAATACGTCAGCACATTCGCTCCATACTGGGTGGAAGAGCTTCATGGTGAAGCTGTCCTTAACAATGCCGGACCCGAGCGGATGAAGCATCTCCGTCAAATTCAAGAGAATCAGGCGCATCTGCCCGAATTGGCCCGCAAAGCCAAGGAAGCCGCTCAGCAGAAGATGCCGTAGCGAGCAAAGAGGCCGGCCAGCTAAACTGGCGGCCTCTTTTTCTCATCATAGCGTGCCGTATCCGATGAGTTTCCGCGGCATGGAAACCGCGAAAGCCGGATTTGCGTTCTTACTTGCGGTCCAGATTGTTCTGTACCGCCGTCAAATCATTCTCGTCGATGTCGCCGTCCTTGTCGATGTCATAGCGGGCACTGTCGCCAGCAGGCTCCAAGCCGACCGCATTGGCTATTGCGCTGACGTCCGACTGCTCGATGCGGCCATTGCCGTTGAAGTCGCCGACGTACATCGTCAACGTACTCACCGGAACGATGGTATCGTTCTTGCCCGGCACGACAGTGATCTCGCTCTTCACGTAGAAATCGGCACTGATCTCGAGCTTGTGGCCTTGACGCTCATTAAGCTTCAGCGAATAATGGCCCTGAGAATCCGTAACCGTCTCGGCAACGACTCTCTGCCCTTTCTTCAACTGAACCTTAAACCCGCTTAAATCATTCAGCTTATGGTAGCTCGGAACGTCGATCTTTCCTTGAATCGTATACTTTGCTTCGGGTTCCTTATCCTTAATTTGGATGGCGACAGGCTTCGTATAGAGATCGTAGCTGTTGCCCAAATCAGTCGTGAACGAATAGCGCAGCAGGACATGCGCCGTGCCCGGCTTGACGGCCGTCACTTTGCCGCCGTTAACAGCTGCCAGATCCTCTCCATCCACAGCGATTAGAGTTGGCGCAACCTCGCTTTTATCCCCTTTATAAGTCTCCATAATGGCAGTCAAGTCCGCGCTTTCGCCAACCGTTAATTCGACCGTTTCCTGCTTGGGCGCAAGCTCTGCCGCCCAGTTCGTAGACCAGTTCGCGTAATCGGTGGTGAGTCCGTACGTGCCGAGCTGGAAGTACTGCACGAACGAACCTTGATCACGGTACGTCCACGGCCAGATCGTTATTCCGCGGTGCTTGGACGCCTCCATGAAGTTCTTGCCAAGCCCCGGATAGCTTGTATTGAAGGTTGCGTTGATCGGCTGAATCGCCTGAAGCGTCGACCGCAGCGATTTGCTTACATTCGTCTCGTTCGCATAGCCGCCCGTCAGATAGCCAAGCGACATGCCCGGCATCTTCTGGCCCAGCAGCTGCAGCTGCGTGCCGTTGAACGATATCACGACAACCTGATCCTCGACGCCCTTCTCGTTAATCAGCGTGACGAGCGCATCGATGATTTCCGGTTTATAGCTCTTGATTTCCACGAAATGAAGCACATCCTGCCCCTTATAGGCATCGAAGAATTCCGCCAGGGTCGGAATTTGCGCATTCGGATATTGCGCAGGGAATTGCTTGTTTGCTTTGAATGCTTTCAGCTGAGCCAGCGTATAGTCCTCCACGTTGCCCGTGCCGTTCGTCGTACGGTCAAGCGTCGGATCATGCATGATCACAATATGGCCGTCCTTCGAGAGGTAGATATCGTTCTCGACGATGTCCGCTCCGTATTGGAAGGCAAGCTCCGCGCTTTCAATCGTATTTTCCGGAGCTAGCGCCGGAATACCCCGGTGTCCGATAATGAGCGGCCTGCGAACGAGCGTCGTTTGATTGCTGTAGACACCGAGCGCCTGAATAGCTGCTGCGGGATCACTCGTTACGATGCCGTTCACGCCGGCCGTTATAAGCTCATGCATATCCAATGCGGTGTTAGCCCCATTGGAAGTCTTCGACCAGACGGTGATCAACCGCTCCTGCAAATAGGATACGTTCACACGCGAGGCCGCATCGGCAGGAAGCAGCGCGATCTTGGCCAAGCTGGCGTTCGTCGTGCGGCGGATATCCATTAGCGCTTCAGGGGTCAACGAGCTTGACGCCTGAAAATCGACAATGCCGCGAATAATCGGGTAAGCTTGTCTCGCTTTCTTCACGATCTCGCCTTGATCCGAGACAATGAAGGCATCCTCCAGCTGCTGCGATTTCATCCAGGCGACAAGCGCATCCGCTGTCGCTTCATCCTTCACGTAGAACGCTGGAATGATGCGGGAGCCGATTGCCGCTACGACATCCGCAACGGTGCCAATGACATGGCTGCCGGCCGCATCGGTCACGTTCAATGCTTCATTCACATGGAGAATGACGGTAGCGGGCGTTGCATCGCCTGTCAGTTGAGCGATATCGTCTGCTTGATTAACCGTTGCAACGACAGAAGGCGCAAGCGAAATCGAGGTCTGCGGCTCCGTCACATTGACGAACCGGTCGGCTGGCATCGGCGGCAGCGGCTTCAGCTGAAGGGTTACCTTCATATTGTCCACTCTCATCTGACTGCCGTTCGCTTGAAGTCCGATTTTGCCGGAGGTATACGCGGTGGCCGCCTCCGAATCGATCAGAACGGTACCGTCAATCGAATGCTGCACCCTGTTATCCCGTGCGATAACTTGATAGTGATACATTTTGGCAGCGCTGATCGCTTCGCCATACGATGCAGTTTCCATTACATTCCAGGCATTGGCAGGCGTCCGTTCGGCAAACTCGATCCCGTTCGCCGCCGTCGCATTCTGCCTCACGACACTTTGATAATACGGATAATCGTTCTGCTGTATCCGGTACATGAAGGAGTGCCAACGCGACGAATCGTTCGCCGCCAGATGCGTCACATCCGCTTCAATCCGGTAATCGCCGAACAAGCCCAAGTAATCGGGAAGCAGCAGCCGGGATGGATTGTCCGGGGTTGTCCGCGCATCCAGCTCCAGGACGCCGCCGACTACGGCCGCCTTGGCTCCTGTCGTTCCTTCAATCCGCTTCCAGCCTGCCGGCAGCGTACCTTCCGGCACGGCATCGAAATTCTCCTCATACAAGACATATTCCTCATCGGCCGGATTCTTCGCGACGACGATCATCTCGACGGCCGCTCCATCCTTCTCGGCCTTCACCTTGAAGATTCCTGCCCGCTCGGTGCCCGTCAGCAGTCCATCGGCAATGGTAACGCCCTCATCAACCGCGGACCATGTCAGCGCGTCGCCGTTCAGCGTATCCGTCGACAGATCATTCAGTTCCGCATTGAATGCGAGTGCGGCCAGATCGATCGTTTCGCCAGCATTCGCCAGAATATAGCCCTTCTCATGCGTCAGCTTGACGACCTTGGCGCCGCCGATCGAGGAAGGCGTCACGATGATCGTCGATTCCGCCGCCGCATTGCCGTAAACGGCCTTTACCTGCGCTTCGCCTTCTCGAACCGGAATGATCTGATTGTTCACAATACGGATCACGTTCTCGTTCGACGAATAGAGCTTCACCCGGTTAGCCGCTACCGCCTCGTTAATGCCATCCGAATAGGTGGCCGCGTAGGTTACCGGAGCAGCACCGCTCAACGCCTCAAGAGATTCCGGTGCCGTCATTTCGAAGTTAGAGACGGTAATGCGCGTTACCTTCACATTATCGAACGCCACTTTGCTTTGGTCGGCTTGGAAGCCGACTTTGCCCCGGGAGAGAAGATTGCTGTCCAGGGAATTCTCGGTCAGCAGCGTGTAGTCTGGATCGGTTGCCGCTTTAATATATTCCTTGACGTTATTGTCATAAACGCGCAGCTTCAACGAATAGGCTGAATTCAAGGCAAGCGCTGAACCCCATGAGCCCTTCACCGGTACCAGCCATCCGTTCTCCGGTGTCCGGTAAGCAACCTCGTAGCTTCCATTCTGTCTGACCGCCATTTGGTTATAGGGATGCTTGCCATTGGCGGGAACCCGGAACATCAACCCTACCCACCGGGCGGAGTCTAACACCGCTTGGAACGTGACGTCCGCTTCTACGGTATAGTTGTCCCATTGCACGGGAGCGGTAATCCTCCCCTGTTTGCCGGCCCCGCTGCCATCGAACACGAGCTGGCCGCCCTCTCCGTTCACACCTTGTACGACGGTCATCGGCTGGCTGCCTGCATTGACGTCTGAGATCCAGCCGAACGGCGTTTCACCGGCTGCGTAACTGTCGAAGTTCTCCTCCAAGAGGACGTCGCTGACCTGGCCGTCAACCGGGCTGGTCTCGTCCAGCTGAATAGTGCCGTATCCGCTCGTATCATTCCAGAAGGAATTGACCGAGTTATAATTGCTCCACATGCTGCTCACAGCCGGCACTTCCTCGGCATCGCGATCCGTAACGCCGATCTGCATGCCGATCTCCTTCTGCTTGACCGGATCGAAGCCGAGCATATCCCAAGGAATGGCGACCTCGGCCGACCAGCCAGCTGACGTAGTCCGAATAGCGCGCAGAATCTTCTTCTCGTCCTTGCCCACATGATTCGGCGCCGCTCCAAAATGAAACTCCGGCGTTGTCGAATCCGGCTGATAGACGAGTCCGATCTGCAAGTCATTCCCCATGAAGGGAGCCGACCGGTGCAGCGTCGGGTCGAAGAATAAGCCGATGTGATCCTGATCGAACCAGTATCCGCTAGCATTATGAACCAGAGCGTCATCCTCGACATTTACTGCTATGTATAGATAAGAATAGTCCCACAGCATGCCGAATGAAGATGGCTGAACCGCTCCTTCTCCGATTTGAATGGGCATGGGTTGCGTGACGTTCCACAGCGATTCATCGGGCTGCCCGTCGATAACCGGTGCAGTTAACGTCTTCTGAATGCTGAGCGAAGTGCGTTCCGGAACAACACGCTCAACGCTCTCTTCCGCGGCAGCCGTTAACCCGGTTTGGAAGAACATCGTGCACAGCAAAGAAACCATTAGTAGAGTCGATATTATTTTCCTTCTCATTCCTCAAAATTCCCTCCATGGTTTGTAGTGTCAACTGCTGGATGGATATACTCTTGTTGTTAGTCTCATTCACGGCCTTTCCTAGTTTTGTTGCGAATTCCATAGATGGAGTCGTGTTCAATCTACTCCATCTCTACAAAATGCGGCGTTCGACGCATCGTTCACCCCCTTCATCATTTGACAGCGAAATATGACCATTTCTATTATTAAAGGATCTTTCCTCCGACAAGTTCTCTAAAAAAGACAAATATCCTTCTACTACCATTGCAATTTACAAAACTTCCAAAATCATGGCTTGTTTCTACTTTTGTCGACAACAAGCCAAACAAGTAGGAGCTGGGGAATTCGAAGAAATCCAGAACAACAGCGGCCGGAAGAACATTCTGCCTGCGCAGCGGATTGTACTCCTATCATTCAATAATTGTTCTTTTCCATATGGAGGTATTTAAGGGATGAAGAAGAAATCTATTTCATAGAGGTAATAGAATTTGTTGAACTGATGGAGGTGAATAGGCTTGAATGAAGACCGTTACATCATGGCCGTCGTATCCGTCCTGCTTTCGTTTAGTTCCTTCTTCCTCTTCATGTATCCGATCGGAGGCATCATCATAGCGATGGTCTCTTGCGTTCTTGGACATAAAAGCCGATATGCCACCGTCGAATCACATATGTGGGTCGGCGGAAACCCGGGACGCGTAGGAAGAAATTTGGCTGTTTGCAGCATCGTCTTAAACCTGTTCATGTGGTTTGTATTGCACGAGATGCCTGTGCAATAATAAGCACGGCCGATTCTCACAAACAACAACCGCCTGCCAGTCGGTAAGCAAACTCACTTACCCGCCGGCAGGCGGTTTATAGTATAGACATGGTCATTTCACAAAGTTTCATTCCAATTGCGGGCGGGTTTCCTTGCTATATCCCGATAAAAACAGGCATTCCATCTCAGTTGAGTTGGAAATGAGCGCTCATAGTTATTCATTTAATAGTGCAGCTATGCGACTTTTTTAGAAGTATGTTCTTGTCACTCGACAAATGCCCTATGAATGGAGACGATTTAGATATTTTCAAAAAGGTGGTTTATACCTTCACTATTGATAGAATCCCCTATATTAGCACCGCGCGGCAGTTTCCTTCTCACCAACTTTAGTTTCATGAACACCCTAATACCATTATCTGATATTTGTGCATATATTTTGACAACAAGGGTATGTTAAGGATTAAATTTTTACAAAAGATTAACCATGTCGGAGAATATCATGAAAAATTCAACTGGAAAAGTCAGCTTCTTGCAAATTTTTATGGTTATGATGCTGTTCAATGGATTATTAAGCCATGTCATTCTAAATCCGTTGATGCTTGACGCTTCCGGAAGGGACGCATGGATATCGGTCTTGCTCACAGCAGCACTGTATATGCCTTGGTGTGCCCTTCTTGTCTTTATAATGAAAAAATCCGGAGGGGTAAAATTTCAGCCTTGGTTAGCCAAACAAACATCCCCGTTTCTTTCGTGGCTGTTACTCGTGCCAGTTGTCATACAACTATACTTCATTGGTGGTCTTACCATTATGCAGACCTCACTATGGACGGTAGCCGATTACTTGCCGGCAACACCTCCATATGTGCTTATCGTCGTATTGGTTCTTGTCTGCCATTTTGCAGCCAAGTATGGGTTAAGTGCCATTGCGATATGTTCTGGTTTGTTGCTTCCTACCGTAGTTTGCCTAGGTTATCTTGTATCGTTCGGGAATATGTCAGAAAAGAATTGGTTATTGCTTCGTCCTTTTCTGGAAGAAGGTTGGGGACCCTCATTCAAGGGGATGATTTATGCCGGGGGCGCATTTGCCGAATTATCCTTGTTTTTGCTGCTTCAACATCGGTTAAAAACGAATGTTAAAACATGGCAAATAATGCTATTGGGCCTAGTGCTCGTTTATATAACCCTTGGCCCGATCGTAGGGGCGATTACCGAATTCGGACCCAAAGAGGCAGCAAAGCAAATGGTTTCGCCTTACGAACAATGGCGTCTCTTGAAAATAGGGAATTATATTGAGCATGTAGATTTTTTATCGGTCTTTCAATGGCTTTCCGGTGCAACGGTGCGGATCAGTCTTGCCCAATTTTTAATAACCGATTTACTCCCTTTCCGAACCCCCAAAGCACGTAACTGGTTTCTTTCTTTTCTAACGTTAAGTTATATTACATTAACTATAATAACAAGTCACCATCACACGTTTTACGTGGATATGTTTGAAACATACCTGACATTATCTTTATGGGTCACCTTAACCTTAACTCTAATTTGGACCATCATTGCTTGGTTTGCCAAACCTGCCAAGGGGGAAATACCATGAATAGAAAAACTATAGAACTTGGTTCGAGTTGGTCGGAGCAAAAGTTGCGTCAATTATTCGATACCTCGACCGACGTAAAACTCCAAAAATTTCATTTTCAAGGACTGGATAAATCATCTGATTTAATGTTGATTTTCTCAGAAGGACTTTGCGATAGTTCCCTAATCGTGAAGATCGTACAGCCTGAATTGAATCGTGTTTTCCATCAAGTTGGTTTCGAATCTTTTGTATTAGGACAATCCGTCGGCCCTTTACCACTTATTCCTTTCGAAAAAGGGGGTACACAAGAGGATATCGTTGATGCCGTTTTCCAAGGTGACCTCGTTCTGGTGTTCCTAAATACTAATACCCTTTTTTCGCTAAATTTGAGTCATCGCCCGGATCGCTCGCCCGAAGAATCAAGTACCGAAATTTCAATTAAAGGACCAAAAGATGGTTTCGTGGAAAGTTATCTGACCAATATTGCCTTGATTCGGAAACGAATTCGCAGCACTTCCCTATGCTGCGAATCCTTTATACTTGGAAAACGAACAAGAACGAAAGTCGGTTTATTATACATCAGTGACATCTTGTCGCCAACCATTCTAAAAGAGGTTCGGGCACGTTTAAACAAAATTGATGTAGATGGCTTATATAGCGTTAATCAGCTCGAAGAAGCTCTTTCAGATGTTAAATACCCGTTATTTCCGTTACTTGATTTCTCGGGACGTCCGGATTATGCAGTCAGCGGCTTGTTAGCCGGAAGGTTTGTCATTATTATCGACGGTAATCCCTTGTGTTTAATTGGCCCGGCATCTTTTGGGCTCGTATTAAAGTCACCGGAAGATGTGCATTTTAGTTTTCAATACGTCTCATTCGCTCGGTTGATTCGCGTTCTTAGCTTTTGGCTTTCCTTATTGCTGCCTGGCTTCTGGGTGGCCTTATCTGCATTCCATCAGGATCAAATACCGTTCCGGTTGATGGCAACTATATCAGTGTCCCGACTCGGCCTTCCTTTTTCAGCCCAAATGGAGATGTTCATTTTGCTCATGCTTCTAGAGATTTTTAGGGAGGCAGGCGTACGTCTGCCCACTTCAATCGGCCAAACCTTAACAGTCATTGGTGCGCTAGTCATCGGCGATGCCGCTATCCGGTCTGGGCTCGTATCTCCTTCCGTCGTCGTTGTTGGCGCAATAACGGCTGTAATGGGGGTTACGTTAGTCAATCAAACGCTTAGTACCATTTTAAGCGTCCTTCGTCTTGCCATCTTTATCGTTTCTTCGGTTATTGGAATGTACGGGCTCATACTCTGCATTATATTGCTGTTGTTTTATATGTCCAGATTAAAGTCCTTTGGTGTTCCTTATTTAGCCCCGTTATCCCCCCCTTACATGAGAGATATTTTGAGGGGATATTTGCGACTTCCATGGAGTAAAATGCGATATCGTCCGAAAGCGATACATCCGATCGACCCGGATCATCAAGGAGATGATAACCAATGAGAAGAAAAGGGAAATTAGCGCTGATGTGCGCCGCCTTCTTGTTCCTGTTGACCGCGTGTTGGAATTCTAAGGATATACAGAGCATGGCCTATGTTACTGCTATCGGGTGTGATTACGAGAATGGAAAATATATTACCTATGCTCAAGTACTTAACTTTTCCAATGTAGCCAAAGGGGAATCCGTGGAAATTGGCAAAAATATACCCACTTGGATCGGACAAGGAGAAGGTTTTACCTTAACCGAATCGTTCAATTCCATTTACACTACCTCACAGTTAAGATTATTCTGGGGGCACGTAAGGGCACTTGTCGTAACTGAACGGTTTTTGAAAAAGGGAGAACACGTAATAAAAGAAGCGTATGATATGCTCAACCGTTACCGGGAAATACGGTACAACATCTTAGTTTACGGGACGAAAGAACCGATCCGGGATATACTTTCGCAAAAATCGAACCTAAATCTGTCCCCGCTTGAAACGATAATGGACAACCCCACGCAGGGTTACTCCCAGCGCTCATATATATTACCGACGTATAGTTTCAAATTTAAGTCTCTGATTGATGAACCCGCAGGTGCTGTGTTGCTTCCCTCGCTCTCCATTGATCGTAAATCGTGGACCGAGGATAAGAAAAAGAAGTCCATGTTCAGTATCAATGGCGCGTATTTGATGAGTAACAATCAAGTCAGAGGATGGCTTTCCGAACAGGACCTCTCGGGTTATCGATGGATTGAAAAAGATTTGATGCGCTCTCCGATTAACATTCCGGATAATTCACATCCTGATGCAGCGATTGTATTGATAAAGCCGAAACCCAAAATCGAATATGTTTTTCGAAATGGAAAGACGTTTTATACTATTAAGCTATCAATCCAAGCTTATGTGGATGAGCTGGTACGAGACCTCTCCAAGAAAGATATTGAAGAACAATCCGCTAAAGTAATTGAAAAACAAATTAGGGCTACCTATGAAAAGGGACTGAGCATCAAGGCGGATGTGTTAAACCTTACTGAGCATCTATATCGGTATA
Organism: Paenibacillus spongiae; assembly: GCF_024734895.1. Lineage (NCBI taxonomy): Bacteria > Bacillati > Bacillota > Bacilli > Caryophanales > Paenibacillaceae > Paenibacillus > Paenibacillus spongiae. Next base: position 3,229,500 of record NZ_CP091430.1, on the reverse strand, counting down.
ATCCCAAATTGTGGCGTAATACGCGCCGTGGAGAGTCGTTCTTATTGGATAAAGACTCGTTGGAACGAATTGAAGTAACTGTTCATCTATTGCATTCAGGCAAATATAAACTTCGGGCTGGTTGAAGTTGCTGACCACGTTCCTTGAATAAAAAAGCCATTCGCCTAAAAAAGGATCCGTCGCAGCGAATCCTTTTTAGCGTAAACGAATATTGATGGTTCCCTTCTGGCGAACAGTGGATTCGTGCTAAATGCCCGGCTCACCATACACCTTTTGCATACGTAAATCAGCAGTTAGAGGGCTATGTTATATGCCTCTCAAGAACAGCGATATATTGCGATTTGGGCCGCAGACCTACGAGCTTGTCGACAGGCTCCCCGTCCTTAAACACGATAACTGTCGGCGTCCCCATCACTCCCGCTTCAGCAGCGGATTCAGGCAATTCATCGCAGTCCACCTTCACCATTCTTACCTTGCCTGTCAATTCCCGGCCGATCTCCTCCAAGATGGGCACCAATACTTTACATGGCGGACACCACATCGAATCATAATCGACAAGCACGACACCTTCCCGAACCAGTTCATGCAGCATATCGCTGCTTTCCGCTCTCAATAGCGACATCTTCTCGCCATCCTCCTAATCATGGTCTGTCTTCGTGTCCCTCTGCACATAGGCTATGCGATCCAGCAGATTGGCTTTCAGCTGGTTCAGCTCGTCAATTTGCCGCTCGATCTCCGCCAGCTTCAGGCGATAGACCGGCATGATCTCGGAGCAGAAGGTCTCTTCATTCTGCAGCACGCAGTGCAGGAAACCTGCGATCTGCTCGGTCGATAGGCCGAGGTTCAGATACAATTTGATGGTATGCACCGTACTCACGGTAATCGGATTGAAATCCCGGTACCCGTTCGTAAGGCGCTCAGGCGTAATTAATCCCTGCTTCTCGTAATAACGCAGTGAACGGATGCTAACGCCCGTCTTGCGTGATAATTCGCCGATTTTCATAACAATCCCCCGGGTCGTTGAGAATGGCTTATGGTTATGATAAACCATGACATTAGTGTCAGCGTCAAGCATGATTTGAACCGACTCCAAAGATAGTTCGCTGATAATCGATTACAATATACAAGAAAAAAAAGCTTGATTGCTCAAGCTTTTTACAAACCTATTCATCTTGAATCAAGATGCATCCAATGTATCTTGAGGCGCAGCCGAGGTTAGATAAATCGAATTCGTTGCCCCGTTCCATTCTACGCCATACTGAGATAAGGCGGATATATCCCTAAGGGGCAGCATCACGGTATTGCCATCGAAACGGGATTCGGTCATGCTTATGCTCTCCCCATTGACGATTGCGACACTTGTCTTCGGCTTATGAACAATAATCCGATCTCCGGCGTAGGCCGTAACCGTCATCGTCTTGTTATCCCAAACCACGGTTGCCCCGAGCAGCTCGAACAACTCTCTCATTGGTATGAATATACGGGAGTCCACCAGGATTGGCGTGCTCTTCAATTGCTGCAGGGCGCCGTTCACGTAGACGGATCCGTTGAACGGCTTTGCGCCGACTCGGTAGCCGTTATCCTCCGCAATTTGTTCAAACGACTTCTTGGATGAGGTGACAACGGCATACGAATTTATTTTCACTTGGTCAAATAACCAATGGACGGAATCGTTGTGCATGCGAATACAGCCTGCGCTTACATATTTTCCGATCGATTTCGGATTATTGTTCCCATGAATGGCGTAGGTCGTTCCTTTCGTTCCGTTTACGTCCAATCCGATCCAGCGGTCACCCAGCGGGTTACTCGGATCTCCACCTGGAATCCCTTCCTTATAGTAAGGGCGGTTCTTGATTTTGTTAACGATCTTAAACTTCCCTTCCGGCGTAAGCTCCGGCGTCTTCCCTGTACCCACGCTGAAGGTTTTGACCAATTGACCATCCTCGAAAAAAGCAAGCTGGTTCGTTTTCTTATTGACCACGATCAGCTGACTATCCACGGTCTTCGAACTGGCAGCGTTCGCTGCGCTTGCAAATACACCGATCCCCGACAACATAAAAGCGAGTGTTGCAATGATGCAACGTTTCCATGACTTCCCCAACTTTCAGCACCCCTATCCTGTTTCTCCTCGGCGTCAATCACCGTATTATTCTATGAACGCGGCATACCCATATGACTCCACAACGGCTAAGAAAGCACCACCTTTAGTAAAATTTAAGGTTTCGAATGACGCGGGTTTTCCCTGCACCTTCCATAAACTTATAGAATCTACGAACCTGACATCCATAATGTTGCAGATTCTTGCCACTCTCGTGAAAAATGTATTGCTGCCCATGAATATTCCTGCTTAGAATGGAAGTAATCCACTTGTCATGAGAGTCTCGAATCTATTAATGGGAGCATTCTACCATAATGAACCACATTCACCCCTTATCGATGGTATCTCCATACATCCGGATCGCCCACGACTTTCATACCGCGGACAATATGCGGATTGGCCCGACCCGCATCGTTGATCATGCGCTTCACTATTTTAAAGAAGGCGAAGGCGAATATATGGTTGGAACCAGGCGAATGATCATCCGGCCGGGCTCGCTCTTCCTGATCCGCCCCGCGGTTACCTTCTCCTTCTCAGCGAACCCGGGAACACGGTTTCATATGTACAACCTTCATTTCGATCTCATCGAGCAGAACGACAGCGCCTCGGTCCCTTCTCCCTACCCGAAGCAGGGGGAGCCGCAGCGGTCGCCGCTTCCCTACAGCCTGCCGGATGATCTGCAGATGCCTGCCGCGGGTTTGCCTTCTTCTATCCCGCTAATCGAAACGGCCACCTACGAGCAGCTGTTCCTGCGCATCCTTCAGCGATTCGGACAAACGAACACAATCGCGCTGCTCCAATCGAAATCCGCCATGCTGGAATTATTAGCGCTGCTGTGGAGACAAACCGAGAATCAGAACGCCTCGGATTCTTCCGAAGGCGCATATGAAAGAGATCTCGCGCAGGCGGTCTCCTACATTCATTCCCGGCTGCACGAGTCGATCACGTTGGACGATGTCGCAAGGGCCGCGCAGATGAGCAAGTCGCATTTGCTCAAATGCTTTCGTCATGTATATCGGCTGTCTCCGATCAAATATGTAATGAAGCAGCGAATCGAACGAGCCAAGATCGAGCTCTTGTATACGAACAAACCAATCAAGACGATTGCAGACGAGACCGGCTTCGCCAGCATCCACTCCTTCTACCATTCGTTTCAACGCGAGGTTGGCACATCGCCGGGAGCTTATCGCTCACTCGTCCATTCGTCTGCCACCGCAGAAGTAGAATAGTGAAGCGAAGCCAATCTGTAGAGTTGTTCGAAACATTTCAGACAAAAGACGGATAGTTTGAAGCAAAGACTTCTGCCGCTTTCACCTATATGCTGGACGTATGACTGGTCCAACGGGCCGCACTTAAAGGAGGGGCAGCACACTCATGAATGATATTGAACAGTACGAGTTCGACCGGTCCGGCTATCTGGTGATCAAGAACTTGATTACCCCGGAGCAAGCCGCGGATATGTTGAAGGCCGTCGACAAATTGGAAGCGCATGCAGCCAAGCATGTACACCTCCCGCCGCGCAAGCTAAGCTGCTGGGGCTCCGAGCATCATTACAATGAGGAAATGAATTATCACGCCTATGGCGAACAAGCTTCAGGCAAAACATTGGTCATCGAAGACTTTTTCAACACGGATCCGGTGTTTGATTGCCTAGTCGATCATGAGAAAACGATGGCCTACATCCGAAGAATCGTACAAGGTCCAATCCGCATTAACAATTCGGAAATTCGGATCCGCTATACAGGGAATGCGTCCGGCACGCACATGGGAGGCCCTATCGATCACAAATACCGTTACAATTATAATGAAAACGGAATCGACTGCATGATGGTCCGCATGGTTTATTTTCTGCAGCCGGTTACGAATGAGCAGGGCGCCTTCTGCGTCGTTCCCGGCACACATAAGACGAATCGGCGTTCCCCGTATGACAGCAACCCCGATAACGAGCCCGGCATGATCGGCCTAGAGGTCGAAGCGGGCGATGCCATCTTATTTACGGAGCATCTTCGCCATGGCGGACTGACCAACCGCTCGGAACGAACACGCAAGACGCTTCATGTCGGTTACGGGCCTGCCTGGATGATGTCGCAAAATATCGCCACCATGGACGAGCCGCAATTCATAACCGATGCAGCGCTCTCACGGTACACCGATGCGCAGCGCAAGCTCTTCCGCATCATGTGATCGCACAAGCGACACTAAGATGCGAAATTGACTCCATGTATTGAAAAACAAAAAAAATGGTTGAACAAGTTTATACAAAACCTGTTCAGCCATTTTTAATTTCGTCCCCTGCTACGATCACCAAAAGGATGATGGGTTACACCAGAAAGGAGCAGGTCGAATGAATCTGAAGAAGCGTCAGCGTTCGCCTTTGTTCCCGGAATCCAACCTCTCTTCATATTATTCAAGGAATCCGGGAACAACAGCGATCGGAAGATCATTCGACTGCACAGTTCTGGTTTAATCGTTATCCTCGTGGTTATCGATCTCACCCTTTGATTCCCGAGAGCGTAACGCCTTCAATAATATAACGCTGCCCGATAATATAGACAATGAGCACGGGGATGAGCGCGATCGAAGCTCCCGCCATCATCAGCGTCCAATCCGTCGCATACATCCCGCGATAGAGGTTCAGCATCATCGGAACGGTAAACTTCTCAGGGGTATTGAGGAAGATAAGCGGATAGAAGAAGCTGTTCCACATGCCGAGAAAGGTGAAAATTCCGAGTGCGGACAGCGCCGGTTTGATAAGCGGCAGCATGACGCGCGTATAGATCGTAAAGCGCCCGGCGCCGTCAACGATTGCCGCCTCCTCCATCTCCTTCGGTATGCCTCTGAAAAACTGCCGGAGCAGAAACACGCCGAACGCATTCAATAGCGACGCCGGCACTATGATCGCCAGATGCGAATCGAGCCAGCCGATGTTCTTCATCATCAGGTAGAGCGGAATAATGGTCACTTGACCGGGAACCATCATCGTGGCCAGAAACATGATAAAGATCGGCTCACGGAACGGAAAGCGGATCTTGGCGAACGCATACGCCGCCATCGAGCAGGTAATGAGCTGCGAGACTACAACGATAATATTAATATAGAAGCTGTTGATATAGGCTTGGCCGAACGGAAGTGCCGTCAGCGAGTCTTTAAAGTTAGACCATACGAACGGATCGGGAATCCATTTCGGCGGCACGACGAACACTTGCGATAAATCTTTCATCGCGCTTAGAGCCATCCAGACGAACGGCACCGCCATGATGCATGCCCCGATGATCAGTACGATATGCAGCGCAATTGCGGCCGGATTTATTCTTGTTGTCCGCATCGATTCTTCCCCTTCCCATTCATCATTGATCTTCGTAATGCACCCAGCGCTTGGACATCTTCATCTGGAACAACGTAACGGACAATATCATAATAAATAAGATGACGGCGGATGCCGTGCTCTTGCCGAAGGTGAATTCGACGAATGCCGTCTCATAAATATGGTAGACGATGGTATAGCTCGCCTTGGCCGGGCCCCCCGATGTCATGACGAAGGACTGGTCGAATACTTGAAACGAGCCGATAATGGACATAATCGTGACGAAGAACGTAGTCGGCGACAGAAGCGGAATGGTGATATTCTTCATTTGCTGCCATCTGGTCGCCCCGTCGATTTGCGCCGCTTCATAATAGGAGGAGGATATGCCCTGCAGCCCGGCCAGAAACAGTACCATGTTGGTGCCTAGCCCCATCCATATGCTCAGCAGGGCGATGGAAGGCATGACGATGCGCGTATCGGTCAGCCACTTCGGGCCTTGAATCCCGAACCATTCCTTCAAATAGAGGTTAATCAGGCCGAAATCGGCGTTGAACAGCCACATGAACACGACCGACACCGCAACCGACATCGTAATGGTGGGCATGAAATAGATCAAACGATAGATGATTTTGCCTCTTACTTTATTTAAGCCAATCGCCACCAGCATAGCGAGAATAATCCCGGTCGGAACCGTGAGTACGGTATAGTACAGCGTGTTGACGATCGCAGTGCGGAAATCCTCGTCATTGAATTGCGAGACGAAATTGTCGAACCCGGCAAACGTCTTCGCGCCGAAGCCGTCCCAATTCATCATGCTGATCGCGAACGCCATGATTAACGGTATTAATGAAAAGACGATCAGCCCTACCATCTGGGGCGCGATGAAAAATGCTCCCCAGAGGGCATCTGTCTTCTTCGTGCTCAAGAAGGTTCTTTTCGGTTCTCCCTGATTTAGAGCGGGAGCGGTTCCCGCGCGATCGGATAGTTTCCCATTCATAGCGATCCGCCTTTCCTCGTTCATCCTAAGCGGGAAGGGAGTCCGGTTGCTCGAACCCCTCCCCTTCTCAGACTCGTTATCGTGCCTGCCCTGCGGATTCCTTATTTGCTCTTGTATTCATCGATCTTCTTATTCGCTATCTCTTGAATATCCTTGATCGTCTTATCCAAATCTTCGTTCTTCAGCCAGAGCTTCTCGAAATTGGAATCGATTTCTTTGCTCAATCCGGGAACGCCGGCTTCGAACGCCGTTAACGCAAACCCGACTTCGCGTGCATCGAGGAATAGCTGCGCGTGCTCCGGCAGGTTGCCTTCCTTAACGACTTCGTCCACGCCTGCGATCGACGGAACGGCGTTGCCGCCCCCTTGCAGACGGTACGTCTGTCCTTCCTTGCTTACGAATTCGGAGAGGAAGGTATAGGCTGCTTGCTTCTGTTTCGATGCTTTGTTGAGCACCATGTATGCCGTCGGGATGCCGGCCGGTTCAATCTTTTTGCCCGTATTGGTCGGCCAAGAAACGACATCGAATTCGAGCGATTCATTCTTCTTGAATAAAGGCAGGTACCAGCGTCCGGCTCCTACAAAGCCGACTTGGTTAGACATGAACATGGCATCGCCGCCTTGTCCTTTCGGGAGCGTGCCGGAGAACGTGAAGTTCTTCTTCTGGACATTGTCGTATAAGAAACGGAACGTCTCCATCGCTTTCTGATCGGTGTACGCTACATATTTGCCGTTCTCGTCATACACCTTGCCGCCGTTCGAGGATACCCAGCTGTGTGTGCTGGCCCAGCCGTTATCCAGTACATAACCGTATTTGCCGCTTGCTTTGATTTTATCCGTGATCATCTGGAACGCTTCCCACGTCCATTCGCCTTTCATTTGCAATTCCGCCGGCATCTCGGTAATGCCCGCATCCTTCAATACTTTCTTGTTATACCAGAGCACCATCGGATTGCAGTCGACCATCACGCCAAAAATTTTGCCATCGCGCTGCGCTGCCCCCCACAAGCCTTCGAAGAAATCGTCTTTCTTGATAGCGCTTCCGCCGCCATCCATCAGCGGGGTAAGCTCCTCGATGCTGCCGTTCTCGATCAGCTTGACGATGGTGGCATCGCCGGCATAGAAAACATCGGGCGCCGTTCCGCCGCTCAATTGCGTCAATATTTTTTGCTCGTACTCGCCCGGAATCGGAATAAGCTCCGCTTCGATATCAGGATGCTTGGCGTTGAAGTCCTTCGTGAATTCTTGAAACCGTGTCAATTCGCCCGGGTTGCCCCAAGTCGCCCATTTGATCTTGACTTTCTCCCCTTTTGAACCGCTTTCTCCCCCGGATGATGCTTCGTTGTTTCCTCCCCCGTTCCCGCCGCCGTTCGACCCGCAAGCTTGAAGAAATACTGCGGAAACCAATACCAGGACAAACAAGGACCATTTGAGCTTCTTCATGTTCTCTTCTCCTCCTCAGATAGTAATGTACCGCTTACGCTCCAACCGGATTGAATTCAAATCGATTCCAGTGAAGCACAAGATTAGTGGGAGTATCCTTCTTGCTGCACATCTTGTAAACGCTTTAATTATAGAATTTACGAAATGTGTCTGAGTAGGGTTTATGTTCCGAAAGGGTGTTTTGTTTTCGGCAATTTGAGCATGGATCGTTATTTTCGCCACATGCCTTGATATTCAGCCGGCGAGAGACCGGCGATTTTCTTGAATTGCTTGCTGAAATGCTTGACGTCATTGAAGCCGGACTGCTCCGCCACCTCGTATACCCTGAGCTTTGAAACTTGAAGAAGCTCCTTGGCATGTTTCACGCGCAGAGCGATGACATAGTCGATAAAGTTCTGACCCGTGACGCGTTTGAACATTTCGCTGAAATAATTCCGGCTGACATTCACTTCATCGGCCACCTGCTGCAGACTGATCGCCTCTGTATAGTGATCCCCCAAAAAGCGGATCGCTTCCTTAACGATTCGTTGATGCAGCGTCGTATCCGGCTTCAGCAGCCCGTCTCCATCCCGAAGCTCCTCGAAGCAGTCTAACACATGGCGGATGACATCCTCGGCATAACGAAACTTGTCTGTCCGGCGGATCCGTCGAACATTCACCGTACTGACGTCCTTACAGAGCAGGAATAGCGTCATTAACTCCTCCGCCTCCTGCAGAACTTCCGCTTTCGTACGGTTTCCGGGATTCCAATGGCGCACAATGATCCCAAGCTGTTCATCCGCTTTGGCATGATAGCCCATTGTCAACGATTCCTTCAGTTCATTCAATACCGAGGCATAGTTGTAATCCTGCGCGGATAATCGTTCATCTGCGGCAGTATCAATTACAGATAACTTATTGTCCGGACCGCTGAAGAATACATGGTCCAGTGCACGCTTTGCTTCCAGGCAGGATTCCTGGATATCTGTGAACCCTTCACAATAGCCGCTGATTCCGATGGAGATATGAATATGCTCCGGATTGGAACCCGTTCGGAGACCGCTGAGCCATTCGTTCAGCTCGGCTGGATTGCACTCCAGCGGTGTTAGCGCGGGGAGTACGGCCATGACCAGATCCGGACGATGCAGCACCGCAACGTACGAACGGCACCTCTCGTATAGCTGTGTCTGGATGATTTCGGTCTGCTCGATCAGCAGCTCGGCTTTGTCGGTATCGGATTCCGCGAATACATCCACGCCGATGGCGACGAATCGGTATTTTTCATCCGGATAAGCGTGCTGCAGCCGCCCGATTGCATCCCGGTCTCCACGCAGCGCTTTGCAGAACATCTTCTCCAGTTCCTTCCGTTTGCTTACATGCAGATGATCCTTGAACAGCTCGACGATTTGCCGGTTTTCCCGTTCTTCTTCCTGCTTGCGGCGCATCTGATGCAGCGCGGTCAAGAGCGAATCGGCATTAAGCGTTGGTTTCAGAATATAATCCGATGCGCCGAGGCGGATGCCCTCCCGCACATAATCGAAGTCGTTATGACAGCTGAGCAGCAGCACTTTGATGAAAGGGCACAGCTCTTTGGCTTTACGGGTAAGCTCAAGACCATCCATAACCGGCATGGCGATGTCGGTGATTAGAATATCTACCCGCTTCTCGCGGATCCAGTTCATCGCCTTCTCCCCGTTGGAAGCTTCGCCGACCAGCTCGAACCCGTTATTCTCCCAGTCCAGTACGGCACGCATCCCCATTCTCGCCATTTTCTCGTCGTCAACCAGCAGCACTTTGCACATGTTGATCACCCTTCGCCTTCGAGATGATGATGCGAATTTGCGTTCCTTTACCTGGCTCACTTTCGACGCTGACGCCGTAATTCGTTCCGTAGTATAACTGAATGGTCTGGTGAACGTGATTAAGACCGATATTGGTCATTCCCCGGTTATTGCAGTCCCGATCGTAAGCTAGCAGTCCTTCGATTCGGTCTAATTCGATTCCGACCCCATCGTCCGTAATGGTCATCTTAATATCCGATCCTTGCTGCACGACTTCAATGTCGATGACGCCATCATCGTCTTTCGGCGCAATGCCGTGAAAAATAGCATTCTCGACGATCGGCTGCAGCAGCATCCTTGGGATCGGCACGCGGAGCAGCTCATCCGGACAGTCGATGTTCAAGCGGATCTGGTTGTCGTACCGGTATTCCTGAATAATCATATATTTCCTAAGCAGCTCCAGCTCATCGCCAAGCTGGATAAAAACGCCATTGCGTTCCAGGCTTCCCTCCAACAGATGAACGAGCGTGGTGACGGCGTTGTCCACGTCATGGGTCCGGTTCAATTTAGCCATCCAACGGATCGAATTCAATGTATTGTATAGAAAATGCGGATTGATTTGATAGCGGAGAGCCCGAATCTCGGCCTTCTTCTTCTCCTTCTCCTCCTCCGCGATCCGATGAATCAACAAATCGATCTGTTCGATCATTTTATTGAAGCTTCGCCCAAGCTGGCCGATCTCGTTGCGGCCGACATTCCGGCTGCGGACATTCAAATCGCCGGCTTCGCTCCTGCGCATGAGCCGACTCAATTGAACGAGCGGATTGCCGATCTTGCGCGTCACGTAATAGCCCATCCCGATGGCCAGAATGATGCAGCATAGCGCGATCCACATCGTGAATTTACGGATGCTGGCTGAATCAGCGGTCAGCTCAGCCAGCGGCACCACGCCGACGACATGCCATCCATTGTCCAGCCGCTCGGGAATCATGAGCGTACTCTTGGATCCAATCTGGATCTCCGAAGTCTGTGCAGGCAGAGGTACCTCGGAACGTACCCCGTATTGAAGCGGGCTCGGGTGATAGAAATAACGGTTATCGTCATTGACGACATACATGTAGCCGGTATCGCCGAACTGGACGCGGTTAAGCTCCTGAATCAGCGCGTCTCCCACGATTTCGAAAAACATGACGCCGATGGTTTCGCCGGTATCGAAGCTTCGGATCGCGCGGCCCAGACCAAAAATAGGAAACCCCGTATCCGTTTTCTTCACGTAAGAGCTGCTGGACATCCCGAACCAGACCGTGTTGCCGTTAGCGTCCGTTATTTTTTTGTACCAATCGGAATCCCACTGATCGGGAACCGACATCAGCGAATCGGAGCTTAGGAGCGAATATTTACGGTTGACGTCAAGGATATAGATATCGAGAATTTCCGGCGAGTTGATCATGATGGAGGTCAGAAAATCCTGACCTTCCTGCACCTTGAGCTCCTTATTATATTCGTTCTTATCCCCTTCTTCCAATATTTCGCGAACGACCTTGCTGTTCAGCACCATCATGGAAGAATCGTCCAGCTTCTTGAAATAAAGGTTCAGCTTGTCGCTCACTTGCGTGATAGTGAGTGAAGCCACTTTACTGACCTGCTCCTCGACGATGGTTGACGACTTGTTGTAGGACAGCAAGCCCATCACGAGCACGGGCAGCGTCATCCCGATAAAACAGAGCAAGAAGAGCTGCACAACGATGGAATGAAATCGGCGAAAGCGCATAGTCTTTTCTCCTCTCGGTCGTGGGCTGAATACGTAGACGGCGGGTACAATCATTATATCTTCTTGATGACAGCGCTTACGAAAAATGCTTCGAAATCCGTATATTCACCCCCAAATCGGAAAATAACACACCGCTTGATGCGGCGAATAAAGTGTAATACGGCTAATGGAGATACCGCAATGGTAAAAAAAAGAATTGTGCGCGGAAACCGGGCACAATTCTTCTTATTGAAAAGATTAAGGAACCGCAGGTGCGAAGCTTCGATCACTTCAAGTTCGCCGTCCACTTCTCGGCCCGGTCCTGCAAGTCATTGAGGAAGGTTGGAATATCGGGAGCGCTGCCCGCCGCCGCCTTGCTGATGAATCCGTTGACGGCAGGTATGATGTCGCTCATGAAGAACGGATTCGCCTCGTCCATCAGCTCCGAATGGCCGACGGCGGCGATATCGAGCGCCATCTGCACGAACTTGTCTTTCTTATCGACGAAATCGGCATTGTTCAAGGTCGGTGTGTTGGCAAAATTCATGTACAAATACTTTTGAGTCTCGTAACCGGACAAAAATTTGAGTACTTCCCACGAAGCCTTCACGTCCTTAGCCTCTTTCGACATGATGAACGGATCCACGGCCACCCATCCTTCGCCCTCGGGCCCGACGTTCATGACCGGCTCGAACCGGCTGAGCAGGCCTTCGTCTTTCTTCGCCAAGTATTCGCTCATTGTCGAGCCGCCGCTCTGATCGATTCCGATGGCGATATTATTCTTATCGAGCCCGAAGTTCTCGGCCCCCTGCGCGGTTATAAATCCTTTCGGAGGCAGCAGCGAGGCTTGCTTCAGCCATTCCAACACCTTCGCCATCTCAGGCGTATTGAGCTTCCACTTGATATTCTTAATATCGTTCAAGCTGCCTTCCGCCCCCTTCGCTCCGAATGCCAGCGTCAGTGCGACGAAGGTCGATCCGTTCAGCGAGTTGCCGCTCCAATAGAGTCCGTAGTTCGGCTCGCCCGTGTTCGGGTTCTTGCCCGTCATCTTCTTCGCTTTCTCCAGGATTTCGTCCGGCGTAGGCTTCTTGGCAAGCGGCTCAACGCCCCAGTCTTCGAACAGTTTGGTATCATACACGACCATCCGGCGCCCAAGCGCTACCGGAATGCCGAATTGCTTCGTACCGTCCGGAGACTTCGTGCTGTAAGAGTTATTCATGATGCCGTTCAAATAAATACCGGGATCGAATGACGGGTCCGCTCCGATCAGATCGTCCAAATCGCGGAGCAGCCCTTCCTGGTACCACTGCGAGGCAAAAGCTCCTCCCGTGTACAACACATCCACATCTTTGGAGAGCAGCATCGCAGACTGCTTCGCCTTGGCGTTCTCCCATGGAATTTGATACACTTCCAGCTTGATGTTCGGGTACATCTTGTTAAACGTCGCTTTAAGATAGTCGTTTAGACCCGTAGTCTCGTTGCCTGTCAGCGGATCTATGCCGTTCTCCAGCTTCCAGCCCGCCAACGCTACCCGTACGGTCCCTTTCAAATCCGATAGTTTCTCGACATTAGCGCCTCCGGTGATTTCGTTTTCCTTATTGGAAGAGCAAGCAGCAAGCGTCATGACCAGTGCGAACGATAGAACAAGCAGCAACCATTTTCTCATTTACACTACCCCTCTCATATGGACTCTCGTATCGTTGAACCGATTACTGTTTGATACCGGATAACGCGATGCTTTCAATGATGTAACGCTGCAGGAAGAGGTAGACGACGACAATGGGAATCAAGCTGACCGCCGTGGCGGCCATAATAATCGCCGGCTGCTGATTCAGCCCGTTATTATAGGTAAACATGGCAAGTCCAATCTGGATGGTGTATTTGGAAGCCGATTTGAGTGCGAGGAGAGGCCACAGCATGTCGTTCCATACCCCCAGGAACAACAGGATGATCATGGTGGCGATGATCGGCGTGCATAAGGGCAGATAAATTCGCCAGAATACGCTGATTTCACGAGCGCCATCGATGATCGCCGCTTCCCGGAGCGCAGACGGCAGCTGGTCGATGAAAGCTTTGGCCAGAAACGTACCGAACGCATAATTGAGCGCAGGCAGGTAAAAAGCCCAGTACGTATCGATTAAGCCGATTTTGCTGAACAGCAGATATTGCGGGATCATCGTCATTTCGAACGGGATCATCATCGTGCTGAGCGCCAGCAGTAGCACGGCGTTCGAGCCCTTGAACCGGAGCTTGGACAGCGCATAGCCCGATAGAAGCGCGGACATGGCGCTCACCAGGATGACGCCGACGCTAACGAGAAACGAGTTGAAGATATAGTTCATCATCGGAATGTTGGTGAAAGCTGCCCGGTACGGCTTGATGGAAGGTTCCTCCGGCCACAGCTTCGGCGGAAAGGTAATGTTCAACCGGGCTCCCCAGTCGAAGCTGGTCATAACCATCCACAGGAAAGGGACGATCATAACGAGAGAACCGGCCAAGAGAACAAGCGTGATGACCCATTGCCCGGTCGATCCCCTTCTCTTTCTCGGTACAGCAGCGAGTGCGACTTGTTGTGACATCACTTTCCTCCTAAAAGTTTTGTTGGAGCACTACTCCTTTGTATAATCTTCGTAAACAAAACTGACTTCGGAAGCATACGCTTAGTTTTGTTGAAGCACTACTCCTTTGTTACTCTTCGTAAACAAAACTGACTTCGGAAGCATACGCTTCGTTTTGTTGGAGCACTACTACTTTGTTTACTCTTCGTAAACAAAACTTGCTTCGGAAGCATACGCTTCGTGTTGTTGGAACTCTACTACTTTGTTTACTCTTCGTAAACAAAACTTGCTTCGGAAGCATACGCTTCGTTTTGTTGGAGCTTAGCGGAGCAGGAAGAATGATTCTGAAGAAGCGCCAGCGGTCGCCTTTGTTACCGGAGTTCAACCTATAAATTGGATTCAAAGAAATCCGGGAACAACAGCGATCGGAAGAACATTCTGCCTGCGCAGCGGCCTGCTCTTTATTTCTTGCTTCGGAAGCATACGCTTCGTTTTGTTGGAGCTTAGCGAAGCGGGAAGAATGATTCTGAAGAAGCGCCAGCGGTCGCCTTTGTTACCGGAATTCTACCTTTAAATTAGATTCAAGGAAATCCGGGAACAACAGCGATCGGAAGAACATTCTGCCTGCGCAGCGGCCTGCTCTTTATTTCTTGCTTCGGAAGCATACGCTTCGTTTTGTTGGAGCCTAGCGAAGCGGGAAGAATGATTCTGAAGAAGCGCCAGCGGTCGCCTTTGTTACCGGAGTTCAACCTTTAAATTAGATTCAAGGAAATCCGGGAACAACAGCGATCGGAAGAACATTCTGCCTGTGCAGCGGCCTGCTCTTGAACGCAGTATCCGCTTCGGACTTGCATTTTCCGGTTTGTCTGCTAGTCGAAACTGCTTTTCCGGCGATTCATGATCAACAAGAACATCGTCAGAATCAAGATGATGACAAATAACAAGTAAGAGGCTGCCGTAGCCATGCCCATCTGCGAGGCAAGAAACGCACTGCGGTAGATGTACAGGACGGACGTCATCAAGCTGCCATCCGGGTTGCCCGCCGTACCCCCGATAAGCCAAACGTCCGAGAACCTCTTCATGCCGCCGATCGTTCCCATAATGAACATGAACACGAAGATGGGACGCAGGTACGGAATCGTAATATGCCGCCACTTGCGGATCCCGCTTGCTCCGTCAACCTCCGCCGCCTCGTATAGATCACGCGGAACGCTTTGCAGGCCGGCCAGAAAAATGATCGTATTGTACCCAACCGCCCCCCACATGCTCATGATCACGATACTGAAACGGGAAAATTGCGAATTCGTAAACCAGCCGACAGGCTCGATGCCAAGCCAGCCGATCACATAGTTTAACAGCCCGGCCTGATCCGGATAGAACAGAAACGAGAACAATAAGCTGGTTGCTACCGCGGAGACCACATTCGGCAGAAAGTAGACGCCCTTGAAGAAATTTTTGCCGAAATTCCACTTCAGACTGTTAATCAGACTTGCGGTAATAAAGGAAAGCCCGATGCCAAACAGCATGGATAGAACGCCCATAAAAACGGTGTTATACAACGACTTCCAGAAGATCGGGTCATTCAAGATGTAGCTGTAGTTGCTCAGTCCGACCCATTTGGCCATCGAGCCGCTGCCGCTTGTCTGTTGAAAGCTCATGTACAGCGCGGCAAGCATCGGATAAATGGCGAATGTGAGGACACCGATTAAGAGCGGCGCGCTGAACCCGTAGCCTACCCAGTCGGTCCGGGTAAACCTCATGCGCCGCTTGAACGGACGGTTCCCCGAATGCGCTTCCAATTGTGAGTATGACGATAAAATGATGAGACCTCCTTAATCTATTATTCAATTCGTTCTATCGGAGCAAACGAGCCGTACAGGGACTATCGGTTATCCGGAGCACCGTCCGTCAAGCGTTAGCTTCGATAGCGATTCTTCTGCATTGTACAGCGCATTTCGGCACGAGCCCATGACCGGATTTCGGATGTTGCCGCACATTCTTCACATTCTTCTAACGCTTCGGGCTGCCCATGCTGCCGGCGTGGACGATCTTCAGAACAAGGTGGACATAAGCTCGTCATTTGCAGCACCTCGTCGTCTTAAATTCGGTCGGGCTCAGTCCGGTATGATTGCGAAAGACACGGCTGAAATAGCGAAAATCGCCGAAGCCCGTTTGCTCTGCAATATCATGAATCGTTTCCGCGGTATTCACGATGAGCTCCTTCGCTTTCTCGATTCGGATCGCATTCAGATAGCGGATAAAATTCGTGCCCGTCTCGGCTTTAAACAGCTGGGAGAGATAATTTTTATTGAGAAAAAACCGGGCAGCCGTACTTTCGAGCGATACTTTCTCCCGATAGTGGCTCATCAGGTAACACTGGACTTCATGGACAATCTTGCTCCCGCTTCGCCCTTGTAAATTGCTGCGGGTCCGGAAAATATACCGGCAATAATCCTTCATCCGCTCTGCCGTACGCTGACAGCTCCATTGCAGCTGAAACGCTTGGCCGTCGAACGATTCCAGCGCTTCATACACCGCCCCTCCGGCCAAGGCGCTCAGTTCCATGACCGCAACGCGGAGAATGGAGGCCGCTTTATCGACGCAATCGTATGCGGCTGCCAATGAACAATGGGAACGGTTCAACAGCTCGAAGCAGCGATGGACCGTTTGTGCCGCTTCCTCTTCCGTTCCTGTCAGAAGAGCCTGTATCAAGCTTGTCCGGAATGAATGGTTAAACATGGCGCGGATTTGGTCATCGGCTTCGGCTGAAGGCTCCTTCCTACAGTCGCTGTAACACCGGATTCCATCCGCCGCACTGAAAAACTGATCATTGGCTGCCGTTTTCGCTTCGGCGTATGCCGTCCGCAAACGGCTGGGAGATTCGCAGAAATCGCTGACGCCGAAACGGATTTCATGCCCCGTTCGCTTCACGACATGTTCGCCAATCCGCTGTAAACGGCTTTTCACTCGGCTCAAGCAATCATGAACGCTCTCTCCCGGCATACAATCGAATAATAGCGCCAGTTCCCCTTCCTCCGCTTGAAACAAGTCCAACTCGACGCTCTTCTCCTCCTCAAGTAACAGGCTGATCTCCAGGATCGCCCGATGCCGGGAAGCGATGCACGGATTCACCTGCATCACGGCCAACGCAAACCGTTCAAGTCCGGGCCTGAGTCCATAGAGCATGGCTGACTCGCTCAATGTATCATGCCTGGAACGGGTAGATCGTGACCATTCGATGGTACGCCGGTTCGCCGCATTACGGATACAAGTCATCAGTTCCTCCGGCCGGACCGTCATTTTCAACAAATAATCCGAGGCGCCGAGCAGCAGCGCTTCCTTCACAAGCTCGAATTCGTCGGCGCAGCTAAGCACGATACAGATGCAGCCGGGATCGCGCTTCTTCACCTCGCGAATCAAGGATATGCCGTCCATGACGGGCATTTTGATGTCCGTTACAAGAAGCTCCGGCTTCCACTCGTGCCAGTGCTCGAGCACCTCCCGCCCATTCGATGCTTCCTCCACCTGATCAGCACCCAGTGCGGTCCAGTCGACCGCGTGCCGAATGCCATGGCGTACGATCGCTTCATCGTCCACAATAACGACATTCATGCTACTTGCCCCCTATATTTGCTTGTTTGGCAATGCTACGGTAACCGTCGTCCCGACATGCCTTTCGCTCTTCCAATCCACGCCAAACTGGCTGCCGAAATATAACTTGATCCGCTTGTCCACATTGCGCATGCCGACATGCTCTCTCCGCTCGGCGCCCGGGTCGCGTTGAAGGCCCGTTTCATCCGCGGCTCCAACTCCGCTATCGGCAACCTGCAGCATAATCCGGTCCCTCTCGTACCAGCCTTTTATCGTAATCAGGCCGTGCCCGCTCTTGGGCAGCACACCGTGGAAGATCGCATTCTCAACCAGCGGTTGCAGACTCATGCGGGCGATTGGCGCTGAACGGATGGAATCGTCCATTTCATAGACAACATCGAATTTGCCGGGATGGATCATGGTTTGAATGGTAATGTACGCGGCCAAATGCTGTAATTCTTCACCGATCGTGATGATCGGCTTCTCCAGCTGGAAGGCGCTGACGAGGACGATATTCATCGAGGTTAAGATGTCGAATATCGAATCGGTTTGCCCCATTCTGGCCAGCCAGCGGACATTGTTCAGGGTGTTATAAATGAAATGAGGGTTGATTTGCGCCTGCAGCGCACGCAGCTCGGCCTTCTTCTGCTTCTCCCGTTCGTCATGGATGTGCCGGAACGACCGCCTGAGCCTCCGGATCATCCGGTTAAAGCTGATGATTAAGTAGCCGATTTCGTCATTATTGCCGCGTTCGCGCTGCCGGTAGGTGATGAGCTGTTGATTGCCTACGGTTCTCATGAAATGGGCCAGTCTGACAATCGGCCTTAGGAACCGGTATGCGATCACCAGGGCGAGCGTCATGCCTATGAGGAGCAAGCCAAAATTCAAGGCCAGCTGCAGGTTCAGTATGGCAGCGGCGTCCTTGAGCAAAGCCTTCTCCGGTATAATGCCGACGATGTTCATCGGCTGGATCCGCCGGTCATTGCCGGATACGATCATATGGCCGTAGCGTATAAACGACGCGCGTTCTCCGCCCGCCTCCTTCAGCATTTCTTCTCCATCATGGGGCATCTCCCCGATTCGGGCCGGTTCCATTAATATTCCTTGCCTGTCGACGAGAAACAGCTGCTCATCATAATGCTTTTCCCGTTTTTGGACAATATCCGTGATACGTTCTGCCTTAATCGTGACGATGATGATTCCTTCCATTCGGCTCGTATGGCCGGAAACGATCTTGCGTCCTGCAAACAGAACCGGCCGGTTCGCTTTCGATGGATCAAAAACGAAGGTGGGATAACCGATCGGTGAAACAACCAGCTCGCCCTCACTGCCCATGATTTTGCGGTAAATATCCGCTCTCTGAAGCTGACCCATATCGATCGGCGCAGTGCCGGCAGCTTGCAGATCATTGCTGAGCACCAGAATGTCCTCGATGTAGTCTCTGCCGCCGCGCAGTCCGGACAAATCGTTCTGCAATTGCAGCTTACGGTCGTCAAGCTCCAGGCCATCGAATAGATTTTTGCTCAAATAGAAAAGAGAATTCGTCATCAGGTCTACGTCGCGAAAGTAGAAGTTGAGCTCATTATTCATCGAACCGATGTAATGCTCCGCATAATAGGCCGTATTCTTCTTGATCACACTGCTCGTGAACGCGTAACCAGCCGTACTGCTGACGACTAGAATGAAGCCGTTCATAATAAACAAGTACACGGCAAGCCGTATGGACATATTCCGGCTTGGCATCATCCGTTTGCTACCGGCCATCGCGCTTCACTCTCCTATGAATAGGCTATTGAACACGAAATCGGAATATCTGACCATCATAAGGGGACTGACAAGCAGTTACCTTATACGCGCTGATCATTCATCATATCTCCGAGCCCCCTTCCAATCTATTTGATGGTTTCCAGTTCATATTATCAGACAGCTGCACAAATCGGCAGCGATACGGACCTGTACGAAATGCACGTATATTTCATGGTTTATGCCGGACCCCGAAGCCAGTGGTTGAACTTCAGACGATGTACGTATTATCCGCAATGCAAGAAAGCGGAGTCTCTCCTGAAGAGAGCTCCGCTTCCTTATCCGCCCGCTGTTTTTCGGGCGGCAGTATCGTATTATTCCGACCCCATCTTCCCCCTTAAAGAGGATGGTTAATATGGCTTGGTTTTTTCGGGAACAGCACCTTCAGAAGTATGCGCATTTCATTATTCAGACCGCTATCGTCGTTCCAGCTGCCCACCTCGCGGTAATACATCAAATAATCCTCGATATCATGCTGCCCAAAGAGCAGATGCATGAAATATTCAAGCGGCTTATGGATGTCCTGGAAAAGGTAATCCGGATTGTCCTGCCACGTTATATCCAGGATGCGGCCTTGATGAAACCGGATCTTCAGCACCTTCTTGTATTCGAACAGCTGTAACGTGACGCTTCTGGTGTACCCGCAAATATAGGAGCCGGCAAGCCGCTGTTCCAGCACGGGAGCAATCCGCAGCAGAAACGCACTCATATCTGCAATGCGGTAATAATTCTGCTCCGCAGGACGGCTCCTGCTATAACAGGACTTCATTATTTCATAGACCGGATTGCCCCTCGCGCAGGGAATACGTTACGGCTCCAACCTCGCGCCCTTGATCAGCGAGGAGACGGTCACCATAATCGATCAAATAGCCGTTGACGTAAGGCACGACTTCCATCCATGACACGCCTTCCGTCAGATCCATCATATAGGTCCCCATTATGCCGTCGCAGAAAGTATTGTGCACGAATACGCCTAGCCGATCGCCATTCCTCTCAATCACCCGGTATTGATCCCGGTTGTCTTCGAAATAGTCGAAGACGAACATCTGCCAATACCTTTTGTTATAAGGGAATGAAACCAAATTGTGCTTGGCCGCTTGAAGGTGTATCCCTCCATTCATGTCAAGACCTATACCATGAGTATAGAAACGGGTTCAGACGATATATAGATAAAGAACGTTTTATAACCAATTCTTGCACGCAAAAAAAAGACCGGTCCGTTCACCTTAGGAACCGACGGGTCTCTTGATACGGTCACGAGCGTTTGGAATATACGATTTTCTTGATGCTGTCATAGGAAAGACAATACCGGTCGGACAGCTGCTCGATTTCAGCACCAAGCTTGAACTCGCGCCGGATCTCCTCATTGCGGTCGCAAAGATACTGTCTGTAACCGGAGTTTTCGCCCCACTGCTTGCGTATCCCTTGAGGATTCGGTATATACAAGAATTCACCTTGAACGTACTTCTGGACTTCTTTGACCAGCGTTTCAAGCCATATCGCATTTGCTTTCACATATTTCATCATGCTCCACCCCTTAAAATTAAATGTTCATTTTAAGGCGGCAAGGTCTACATCATAAACAGCCGCGGGATCGTTGAGAGATCCCTTGCAGTGTTTAGCATCCAGACATTGCCGGGAGCGGATTAATTCTTAGCACCGCATAACGAATTCCTCCTCCCGATGCAGCCGAAGCGTCGATTGCCAGTATAAACCAATTTTTACCTATCGTTCAACGAAACCCGCCTTGATCGGATTCTCCTTACCCGGTCCGATATCCGCTAATTGATGCGTTTGATGTGTTTATTTTTCTCCGAGCCGGTATGCGTGATATTGATATCGAGATGGATATCTCGAATCGTATCTTCGGCAAGCAGCTTATCCTCTACCGACGACATGGCTTTCCACTTCGGGTAATGATTCCGGTAGAGATTATGTTCCAGGTTCAGCACGTCCGTCTTTTTCTTCCTCCCCGCCTGGTACGTCTTTCTTATTTCCCGTTCGATCGCTTCCTTCGTCTTATCGGTTAATTGTTGAAGTCCCATCATGTCGTTGCCGTTCCGGTTTACCATGTAGCCGGTCGCTTTCAAACTAATATCGTATTTCGGATCGGAACCCCCGTGAACCAGCTTAAGCCTGGATTTCGGATTATCGAAGACAAGCTGAACCTTAGGCTCCGACGGACTGGGAACAGGAATGCCGGCGCGTACGGAACCTTTCTGCACCCAGCGGAGTCCGGCCAAATCTTTCAAACCGATATAGCTGCGATACGATTCGTTCTTGAGAAAGATCGCACCGTCAATCATAAGTTTCGGATCCGTCTTCTCTTTCTCGGACCATTGCTCCTTGTTCACTGCAAGTGTCGGTATGCACGAGGTAAACCCGGGTTCATAGGTCTGAGCGATCAATCGGTGAAGTTTAACGGCTTTAATAAGGGATGTCTGCGTATAGATTCCTTCCGGTTCGTGCAGAATCGTCGCAAGCGGCGATCTCCCGAAAAATCCGGAGGTGGAAAAAATATCCTTTATCGGTTCTTTCGTTCCATAGACCCAAGGAGTCAGCCGAAATTCGTAATACCGGCTGATACTGTCGGTGATGTTTGCGAATCCTTGCTTGAATGCCGATTCACTTATTAAAATCGCAGTCACGTGTCCCCAATAGATTCTCTCTTGAGCCGACCGGTAGATATCGAATAACGACTCCTCAAAAGACTCCCCTTTCCCCTCGCCCACCCATGTTTTTGCCGGCTGTTTCTGGGTTTCCGTCGTTTTGGCTACCGATTGAAAATCGATGAACTGAACATATCCGTAATATTGGCCGTCTTTATAATCCACTCCGATGGCTGACGCATAAACCAGCTTCTCAATATCATGAACGTCTGTAGCGCAGCCTGAACCTAGCATCAAGACCGCTGTCAATGCCAATACGCATACCGACTTATGCTTCAATGCCGATCACCTTTTCCATTTGTTAATCATCGACGATGGGATCCGGGATCTTCTGAACGGATTGATTAGAAATCCGCCCAGCCACTCCTTCAGCTTCAATGAAGCGATCGGCTCAAGAAAGGCTAGTCCGAAGGATTCGAGCCGGCATAGATAGATCAGGATCGCAAACATGCTTAGGAAGAACCCGTAGATGCCGAGATAGGAAGATACCAGCAGAATGAACGCCCTGAGTATGCTGACGGTTCCCGACAACGATTGATTCACCAAACAGAACGTCGCGACGGCCGATATGGCAATAACGACCAGAAGCGTTGGCGATGCAAGCCCTGCCCGGATAAGGGAATCGCCGATAATCAGGCCTCCGACAATTCCGATCGTCTGTCCGACGGCCTTGGGCAGTCGAATGCCCGCTTCTCGAAGCAGCTCGAACTGAAATAACAACAGCAGCGCCTCAAGGAACGTAGGAAGAGGGATGCCTTGACGCGAAGTGACGACCGTCGCTAAGAGGGCATACGGAATCTGATCCAGATTCACAGTTGCAATAGCGACCCAGAAACCCGGCAAGAAAATACTGAGAAGCAGGCCTATAATTCGAAGGGACCTTTGGAACATCACATAATAGTAAGGGAAATGGACATCTTCAGGGGTCTTTAATTGCTCCAGAAAGTTGCTTGGCCCGATTAGCACCATGGGTGAACCGTCGACAATAATGGCGAACCGTCCGCGCAGCAGCGTTTGGATGACAAAGTCGGGGCGGCCGATATAATCGATTAAGGGAAACAGCGAGAACGACCGGTCCGACAACCATTGCTCCAATTGTCCGCTGCTTTCAATGCTTTCGGCCTGGAAGGTAGTCAATCGATTACGCGCTTCGGCTATGATGTCCGGATTTGCTTTATGGCTTAGATAGAGAAGCGATACACGGGTTTTGCTCAAGCTCCCGAGAACGAACTGTTCACTATACAGCAAACCGGTTTGCATCCGTTTTCGAATAAGCGACATATTCGTGTATATGTCTTCCATGAAAGCGTCCTTAGGTCCCTTGATTGAAATCTCCGTATTGGATTCTTGCAGCGCTCGCTGCGGGACGTCGGAAATATTGAACGCCCAGAAGGAGGTATCGCCTTCCCGATAAACGATCAAGCTTCCCGTAAACAATCTCGTCACCATATCGCCGATCGTATGTTTAATATCGAATAAAGGCAATTCATCCGAACAGGCCGAACGTAAGCTTTCATTGGGCGACGACTGATTGACGGCGTACTGGCACATCCTTGCGAGGTACTCGTTTAGTTGAACTTTATCGATCATACCTTCGCAATAGAGTGCCGTCAGATTATCCCTCTCCTCCATTTGGGGAAGATTCGGGAAGCTGATGTCCGAATAACGGGAGAATGCTGTCTTGAGCTCGGCAACCGTCAATTTACCGCTGTGCAGCCGGGCGTCCAGTTCCGTATAGAGGGCGTCTTCCTCAGGTGACCGATTCATTCGCCTTCCCTCCCTTCTTCTTCTTCGGCAGGCAGACTGCTGCCAGGAGTATACCCGTTATGATGATTCCAAACCAGAGCGAGTACGTGTAAAAGTAATTATGAATTAACTTCTGCACCAGGATGTCGCTCAACTCCATAAGCGTCGGCAAGGACATGATAGCCGTCACGCTGAGCATTAACGATTGTCGGAATATTGGTTTGATGGATCTGCCGCCGAGAGTCTCGGACACTAAATGTATAATAAGCGCCGTCCTTAGCACACTCCCGGACATCAACTGAAATACGGCCAGAAAGTCGACATGGGAAATTTGCCTGCCGAGCATGACCAGCCTCCACTGCTCGAAGGCGGGAAAGCGCATATTTCCGGCCTGGAAAGGGCCGAATGCTGCAGTGGCTCCAATCGTCGGCCCCATAATCAAACCTATCAAGATGGTTAGCAGTACGAACAAGGTGCCGTAATTCAACGGCTTCTTCAACTTATACTGCAAGAGCAGAATGATCAGCAAATCCATACTCCCGCCGAACACAATCGCCCCGCCTCTAATATCGGGGAGAATGCCTTCCGTAAAGACGGGATACAGCATGCCATAGTCCTTGCTGCTCATCGTCATGGACGATACGCCGAATCCCAATATCCATACGAGCGGCAGCAATGCGGCAGATAAGTAAATCAACGTTTTCAGACCCGAACGGGCTGCATTATAAGACAGCAGGATGAAGGTGAGTGTTATAACGAGATTGGGCGTATGCGGCAGAAAATAAATGTTAATATTTTTGACGGTGTCGAAAATAATCAGCGTCCCTGCGATGAGCAAATAGAAAGCCAGCCCACCGGTCACGATCCGGCTTCCGAACTTTCCGATTCTCTCGATTAGCCAACTGTCGAGCGGTGAGGTCCGCATCGATCTTAAGATCACATATAAGATCACACTCCAGCCAATCAAGACCAGGTAAGCGACGATGATACTGATCCAGGCATCCCGTCCCGCGGCTTGGATAAGATGGGGAATGATTAGAACATGATTCGATATTCCAAGCGATAGCAGCAACAAAAAAATTAGTTGCAGTCTAGAGAAGGATACCTCCACTGACATACCTCCAGGATACAGGGTTATACATTATCTGGTATAATCCCCTTCCCGGATTCGTTTATGCAGTCTGCCGGTGAATCTTATCATAAAGTTAATCAATATGTGCCTATGTATCTGCTATGATTAAGTTTACTCACGTGTCCATAATCGTCATCGCAGCTCTATTCCATGCAGCTGTTCAATCGCATGAATGAAAAAAGACGAACCTGTGGTCCGTCTTTTTTCACTGGATACATTCAGCGGTAACTAAAACTCAAAATCATTTGCACGCGGCTCCCAGCGCACGATGCTGCGCTGCATGCTGATCGAATTGGTTTGCTTTTGCTAACGGACACAAGATACGCTTAATCCTTAAAAAAACTCATACTTGACATCTTACGGTCATACGATGCGTTATTGGCAATGAAATCGTGGGAATCAGCTTATAATCAGCCGAATAGCGGATCTGATCCTATGTCCGCAAGAATATACTATACCAGCGGATCTCATGTCCGTAACGTATCCACGTTAGTCGTTATATTCTAGCTTCCTTCCCCCATCCGCGCGCCGACCCGCGAATCGCTTCCCGTGCCTCTTCTTTCGGTCGTCAAAATGAACGGTGGTGTCCTCCAGAACCTGATACGTCTCGTGACCTTTGCCTGCAAGAAGAACGACATCGGAGGGTTCGGCGGCTTGTATTGCTCTCCATACGGCCTGCTTCCGGTCTTCGATGAGCTCATATCGATCCGCTGGATAACCGGCTTCGCGCAGCCCTTCCTCGATGTCAGCCAAGATTTGACCCGATTCCTCAGAGCGCGGATTATCGGACGTGACAATAACATAATCGCTGTAATGAGCTGCGATCTTCCCCATCACAGGCCGTTTCGTACGGTCCCGGTCTCCGCCGCAGCCGAATACGGTAGTGATCTTCTGCATATTCACCTGCTGCCGGGTCGGTGATCTCTCTATGTGAGCTGTACCGAATGTAACATCCAGTAGGTTTAACCTTTAAGTGCAACTAATGAAACCGCTGCGTTTAGGTCGACGTTATCATCGATTCCGTCCACTTTACCGTTTTCGGTATATTGCCAAACCGTCCATTGCGTCCACCCCCCGCCGTCAGGCGGTGCCGAAATATTGCCATAGTTAGCAATCCAAATTGGAAGATCGGATAAATCGTATTGAAACTGCTGATAAAGATCGATGAACCAATTGCCGGTGTAAAGCATTACCTGCCGGCCAGTTTCTTTTTTTACATAATCTACAAACGTACGGACCCATTGAACAAGATCAGAAACGCTAATCTTGTTTGGATCTTTAGGCGACTCTAGGTCTAATACAGGCATCAAATCGGTTGGATTACTTTTTAATAACTTGACGAAATGCTTTGCTTCATCTTCAGCACTGTACTTTTCGGGTCTGGCAAAATGATACGCTCCGACCAATAAACCGGCTTTTTTAGCTTCTTCAATGTTCTTGGAAAAATTGGGATCTATGCTTGTTGTATTTTCGGACGCTTTTATATAGGCGAATTGAACTTCTTCCGACCTCACTTTGCTCCAATCAATATCTCCTTCCCAATGTGATACGTCAATCCCTTTCACATTCTCGTCTGAGCGAGTTTGCATCGGTTATTTACACTCCTTTAAAAACACTTTTTCAGTAAATTATTTACATTTATTTTAAAATCATGCAATTATCATTAAAATGCATAAAATATTATTAAAAGTAAATATCGGGGCGAAAATTATGTATTCATTTAAAAAGGAGCGAATGAAATGTTTGATTATGAGGTACTAGGTATTATACCAGAGATCACTTAACCTTCATCCTTGACGTGTTGGGCTACAGTAACGACGATGTTGATCAGCTGGAGAGATCAAACGAGCCATACGATCGAGGATGCAATGAACACAGTCGGCGAGATTTATCGAAGGATTTTTTTAAATAATGAAGGATTAAGTGCATCGAAAAAAAACGACCTGCCTTTCAGCAGCCGGGTTATTAGGTGAAGCCCCTATGAATTATTCCGTCGATGGTATCGAGTATTTGTTAAAACTTTACGATCCGTTATGGGCAACAACAGATGAAGACCCGACAGCCAATTTTTCGATCCATGCCCGGATCATTTCGGGAATTTCAGGAGACGGCACACCGGATGGAACCTTGCTTCGCATAATTGATCCTGCTGGAGGGCATTGATTCGAAGAAACGTTCAGAACGTTTTCCGCTTATCGTTTCAGAACGGATTCAGATGGTTCATTTTCCTGTACGATCACCTGCTTGACATAAGGGAGGTTGAAAGCGACTTAAATAAGAATAAAATATGCTTTCTCATAGCAACATACTATCATCCAATAAAAACATTAGAAAATTAGCTGAGTGTATTCAACCAAGGAGGACTAAGTATGCCAAAAGACAATTCTGCAGATCTCATGCGAAATTTGATTGCTAAGCTTTACGCTACCGTGACCGGTGAAGACGAGAACATCAAGATACCTAGAAATAAATTTGTTACTTGGTTGCTTCCGGGAATTCCGTTTCTTCCGAACGATTTCGACTACTGTGCTCAAGGTTTGATCGCTGAAGATGCAGACAAAACGAAAGAACGCTACCACCAAGCCTTTGTCCTCTCCCGACTGCTGGATTTCGTTCCGGACGTTAACAACGACTTCTTCAACGCCTCCATGCAGCAGACCATCTTCACTTCGACCCAAGACAGTATCAGTTCGGTTTACGGGGATGTTCTAAAGTATAGTCGCGTTGTTAGCAAAGAGTTGAGTGATGAGGAGAAGGAAAAGCTGCAGCGATTCCGTAATCAACTTACTGTAACCAAGGAAGTGGACACCCCTGCCGGACATAAGAAGACCGTCACCGAACCCGGACCCTTGACAGTTGCCTATAATACGCTTATGGCTAAGTACATTGATGAAGTAGACGAATACATGGATCTTTTGCTCAACGCCCAAAGCTCTCGTGGGAGTGATCCTGAGGCCATCCGAAGAGTCAGCGAGTTTGCAAACAAGTCAAAGGCGAAAAGAAAAAAAATGGAAGCGGCCTACCTGGCTTGGGTTTCTGAAGGTTTTAAGAATGATTACGAGGATATCACTAGCTACATCGAACAAGTGACTTCAAAGAGTATGGTATTGTACAAGGAGGATTTGATCAATAAATTCAAAAACGGTCTCCTAACAAGTCCAGTAGACGGTGGTAGTGATTTTTTATACACAACCCTGCTCCCAGGGAATTTCGCAACGAGTCCGGGATGGACGCGCTTTACTTATTATGAAGGGGATTTTGAAACCTTTAATGACAAGAAAACCAATCAGTGGGGCGGTGGCGCCTCCGCTTCGTTCGGCTTGTTTTCTATTGGTGCGCAGGCCAGCGGCTCTAGGATTGAGGCTTCGGAGAATCAAAAATCCACGAATTTTAGTGCGGAATTTGAGTTCGTCCAAATCCCAATCAGTCGTCCATGGTTCGAACCTGGTTTTTTCAATATGAGGGCTTGGACTCTTGATAAGCTTTGGGACCTCAATTTCGACAAGAAAATTTCAGACGGGGCGGAAAAGCCGGTTGGGCGGCTCGTCGCTTACCCAGTGACTGCGTTATTCGTACGTAACGTAAAATTTACTTTTGCTGAAGCTGACTCTCAGATGCAATACATGAATTCGCAAATTCAGGCCGGTGGGCGGGTTGGCTGGGGACCATTCAGCGCAGGAGGCTCCTATTCTTGGGGCCATGAAAGCCGCGATCACAAGGCTCACTTGGAAGGCGGAACCATCGTTATTGATGGCATCCAACTGATTGGGTTTATAAACAATATTATTCCGAAATCTCCAAATCCGAACCCGGAAATCAAGCCGGAAGAGTTCGTCGGTGGCTCCCAGTAACTGAGAAGTCGGAATCGTTAGGTACCGGGTGAAAAAATTCTTCTACCGGGAGGTCCGTTATGGAAGAGAAAATCTCTCTCGCTTTGGCTGTTAAGCTGAAGAAGATCTACGACAGAGAAGATCAGTTTTTAAGCTTTCCAATGGGACTTACATATTCCTATCGCTCGTTGGACTTCATGAAGGAGCAGAGCGATCTGTCTGCACTGGAACGGCTGCATTATATGGCTGATTTCGCTCGGATGATAAATTACATCCCTTCGGATAGAGAGCCTCATTTTTCACCCTCAGGATCATTCTTGTGGAATGAAATGAAAGATATTTTGATCAACGCTGAATTCGCTAACAGTACGTTGTCGCCTGAAGAGGTGAAGCAGTTGGCGGAGGCTATAGACTTCCTTACCGATGAACAAATTAAGCCCGACGGTACGAAAACAACTGTACCTTCGGATAAGGTAAAGGTGTACACCACATATAAGATCGCTTACGAGGAAGCCAACGAAGCGTATCTAGCCGAGAAATTAACCGTTGAAAACGCCACCGGAGACGAAGGGAAAAGGCTTAAGAACTTTTGGGAATCCGGCCGCGAGCAGCAGTTGCGTAATATCAAGGATCAAGCGATGCAGAATTGGATTAACTTGGGGTTAAAAAACGAAGTCGAGTCTAATCAAATGATGCGGAACATTTTGGAGGTCAAAAAGTATCCGGTCTTATACAGACAAGACTACCTCAATGATATCGACCTCTCTGAAGTTCCGGATGCGGAGGCTCGAGGAATCCCATTCTGCGCAACGTTCTTTAACCCCCGTGATGCTTTCGACCTGAACCAGCCGTGGATTCAGGTGCCTTTGATAAAGGATGAGATCGATAGCCTAATACAACAAGCCCCTATTGAATTAAAGGGGATTTTCAGCTCCGACCAAAGCAACGAGGATATCGAATCGATGTCTTTGGAATACAAATACGTCGGTGTGAAACGCTCCTGGTTCAGGCCTGAATTTTTCCAAAGCCGGCTTTGGAAAATGCCCGATGAGAGCGTTATTTCCGATGGCGGAATACCTCGCCAGGGACGGATACCGGCATATATTACCGGTCTTCTTGTAGTGAGGAACATCACGGTGACGAAGAAAAAGGCCAGTGCTGCGAAAGCCAATATCCTACCGATTCTAAATATCGTCCCCGTCCAAAAGCTGAACTTGACAAGGGAACCCGTTCATTTCTTTCGGATTGAAAATCATAGGCCATGGGCTGTTGAAACCATGATGCAACCGGTCCGAATTCGCGACTTCAAACCTGCCATGGAGGCTATGACGGTTAGTAATCCGATCTTGGGACTTCCATTGCTAGCGGTTTTCCCAATTAACCCGCCGGACACGGCACCGGAGACGGTCATAGAGACGTTCAATTTCAATGGAGTCGTTGTAGTGGCTTTTGTTTGCCAGCGAGTACCGAAGTCGCCGGATCCCGACCCAAATATGTGGTAAAGAACCAGCGGTACAGGGAATTATAGTTGGTTAGAATAGAAAAAACGCAGGTTTTTTAGCCTGCGTTTTTTGTTATAGTACGCCCAGTATGGGCATCATCTTTAGGGTGAGAGTCCTGAATGGGGGTCATTTGCCGGCAAAACCTGTCGGCTGATCGAAATCGGCACCTTGGCAACCGACGATTAATGTTTGCCCCATCTTACCAATAGAACGGCAGCGTCATCATATGCCCGACTAACTTCTCCACGACATGTGTGTCTGGCTTGAACGGTGATTCGTCGCTCGCTAACAAGCATGCTTTATGAATTGAAAGAAACAATGACAATCAAAGGTGGGAATTAGAAATGACTGAAAATGAGTTGTATTTTCTCGTTCAACATGCACAATATGGAGACCGGGATGCGATGAGGAAAATAATTGAACAATTTTTACCCCTCAATTCGTAAAACCTCCAGGTCCCTTCCTATTCCGAAGCAAAGGATTATGAACAAGTTACTACAGAAAAAATTGTCCGCGCTGTTCGTAATTATGATTTAAATTCCGTTCCTGATTTCAAAACATTCTGTAGTATGATCGACTGAATACCCTGCAGTAATGCTTATGGAGTCGTCCATGAGAGTGAAGACTGAAGCAAGCGAGACAATGAGGATATACGTCGTAGGGACCTTGCTATGAACCATCAAATTGCGTCTTATTGACTGGACCTCAATTAAGATGCTTTTTTGATGATGAAGATTTGGATCCCTCAGTAGACCACCCACTAAACACCTAAGCGAACCGTGAAAGGCATGCGGTTCCATTGGGTGTTTTTGCTTTGCAATCGTGGGTACCCGGTAGCCGAGAAGTATAAAACCCAGCGCATTATACACATTGAAGGTCCCGACCAGCCTTAATTGGATCGTTACCGTTCCGGCGTAGGATACCAAGTCAAAGGAAGTGCCTTGCGAAGTTAATCGGATGTTCTTCGCCATCACGTCGGCCTGATTTCGTATGCCGTACGTCAGCACCTGAGCGGCTGTAAGCTTCCTAAATACGGCCGAAGCTTCTTCATCCGCATTAAGAACGGCGTATTTGCGCTTGGCCGGATCCGGCACGAAGGATTGCGCAAGTCTTGCGAAGAGCAATCCTTTAGCCGCCATATAATTGTCCATCGAACCATGATAGTCAAGATGATCCTGCGTTAAATTCGTGAATACGGCGGTTCTGAATTCACAGCCCAATACGCGTCCCATATGTAAGCCCTGCGAACTTACCTCCATGAAGCAATATTTCACCCGGGCATCAGTCATTCGTTTCAAGTTCGCTTGCAGTTCCGGCGGCTCCTGGGTATTGATTTCGGTCTCCATAAGGGTCGTGCCGATCCTCGTTCCGAGATTACCCATTAATCCCGTAGGGTGGCCCGCATGAATGAAGATGGATTCAATCATGTGACACGTTGTCGTCTTCCCGTTCGTTCCCGTTACTCCGATCAGCTGAAGACCATGACTCGGATAACCGTTCAAATGCGCGGCGAAGAGCGCCATGGCATAACGGGCGTCCGGCACCCGAATGGTTGGCATATCCAATCCGACCTCCTGCTCGACAACCAAGGCGACTGCCCCTCTTCTCACTGCATCCGCCGCGTATTGGTGACGGTCCTCCTGAAATCCTGGAATACCGGGAATGCATATGAACAAATCGCCTTGCCGTACATGCTGAGAATTCATACGAATGCCCGTTATGCCGATATCCATTTCGCCTTGTAATTCCGCGATCGTCAATAAATCCGCAAGCTCCTTTAACCGCATAGCAATTGCCCCCTCCGCTAATTTTCGCCCCTCGCTCAACTTATATCCGCTCGCGGTACGGCACGGTACGACGGAGCTTGATCACATTTTGCCCTCGTACGCGAATTCTGACTTCACTTAGCGTAATTCAACCGCCATCCACTTTTTTCCTGCTTCAAGGGCGCATGTTCAGAGCAATTCCGTGCAAAATAGATATCGACGGTGTGAAGAGAGGTGTGGTTCCGTTGGGCTATTTGGCGCAAGGGCTGCATGAGGAATTTATGAACTTCAACCGCTAGTTTCGATTATTATCGGAGCTCGGTTGGCGGTTAATCACTTAGCCTAGGAAGCGAGGGGTTGTGCTGCAGAGCATTTCTGAAACACACACGCCCATCATTGATTCGTGCATAACGGAGCAGTGAGCAAGCGGTGCCCAAGTTTTTCTGATAAAGCGAAGTGTGATAAATGAAGAAACTCAACCATCAAACACCGTCGGAAGGGAGCCTGTAACAGGGCTCCTTTTTCTTTATCTTGTACGATACATGAACGGAAGGAAGCAAACAAAAAAGACTGCAAGCGTTCATTCGCTGCAGTCCTGCGTCGTGCAAATACGATAAGTTTCACGAAATAATCCTGCCCCATCGCGTAAGCTCAACCTTTGGGCTTCACAAACAAGGCCGCCAGGAAGGAAAAGATGATTGCGGCGGAGATACCGGCGCTGGTTACTTTGAATATGCCCGTAAGAATGCCGATTCCGCCATGCTTATGCAGCTCATCTATGGCCCCATGGACAAGGGCGTTACCGAAACTTGTGATCGGAACCGATGCGCCGGCTCCGGCGAATTTAATGAAGGGATCGTATAGTCCCACGCCATCGGCCACAGCCCCCAACACGACGAGTAAGGTCATCGTATGAGCGGGCGTCAGCTTGAACACATCGAAGCATATTTGACCGAACACGCAAATTGCTCCGCCAATAACAAAAGCCCACAAGAAGATCATCGCTCCACCCCGCTTTCAATTGATACCGCATGCGCAATACATGGAATGCTTTCACCCTGTTGAAAGGAGATGGGGGATAGAAGCGCCCCGGTGGCCACGACCAGGATTCGGCTCAATTCATTATTGCGCAGTTTCTTGAGCAGATGACCATAAGTAACGACAGCTGAGCAGCCGCAACCGCTCGCCCCGGCTTGGACGGTCTGCTTGTCGTAATCGTAAATCATCATGCCGCAGTCTTTAAATTCCGTTTTCTGCATCGGGATATTATGTTTACGGAGCAGGTCGCTGGCGATTTCGTAACCGACCTTGGACAAGTCGCCCGTAATAATCAGGTCGTAATGATCCGGTCCGATGCGCAGATCGCGGAAGTGGGCTTCTATCGTATCTACAGCTGCGGGAGCCATGGCTGCTCCCATATTGAACGGGTCGGCGATGCCCATATCGATCACCCTGCCGATCGTCGCCGATGTTACGAATGGCCCTTCCTTATGCGAGGCAACCACGCATGCTCCAGCTCCCGTAACCGTGAATTGCGCCGTAGGCGGTTTCTGGGAGCCGTATTCCGTCGGA
This sequence comes from Paenibacillus spongiae, assembly GCF_024734895.1. Taxonomy (NCBI): domain Bacteria; kingdom Bacillati; phylum Bacillota; class Bacilli; order Caryophanales; family Paenibacillaceae; genus Paenibacillus; species Paenibacillus spongiae. The sequence goes on along the minus strand of NZ_CP091430.1, from coordinate 3,195,980 downwards.
TAACGGAATTGTTTCTCGGCGGTCGCGTTATGGCTGCATGCGCTGGCCAATACATGCTTGGCAGAGCCTGAATTGACCAGGTTCGCAGCTATTGCCAGGCTTTCCATCGAAGTGGAGCAAGCGCCGAATACGCCTAGATACGGAATCGTCAATGTTCTTGCCGCGAAGCTGGTGCTGATGATTTGGTTCATTAAATCGCCGCCAAGATGAAAGTTGACCTGATCCTTCGTTAGACCTGCATTCTCGATGGCCAGCTTTGCCGCTTCCTCCAATAACGTTCGCTCGGCCTCTTCCCAGCTGTCCTGGCCGAGCCTGATATCCCCGTGTATAATATCAAAATCATTCGCGAGCGGGCCTTGCCCTTCGAAGGGTCCGACGACTGTAGCCGCACCCCCGATTGAGGGGCGCTTCTCGAATAACCAGCTTTGATGACCTTTCAGCATGCGTTAATGCCCCCCAGCTTCACCAGGATTGAAGATCCAGTGCAGCAATCCGATGAAGAATGCCGCCACCGTACCAAACACAATAACCGGACCGGACAGCTTAAACATCTTTCCGCCAACGCCAAGAACAAAGCCTTCGCTGCGGTGCTCAAGCGCAGCCGATGCCATCGTATTGGCAAAGCCGGTTACAGGGACAGCCGAACCGGCGCCAGCCCATTGGGCGATTTTATCGTATACGCCGAAACAGGTTAGAATAACGGAGATCAAGATCATAACGGCGACAGTCGGATTACTTGCTTCGATTTCATCAAAGCCGGCCCAGTGGACAAACATCTCGGAGACGCACTGGCCGATGAAACAGATGAAACCGCCCGTAATGAAAGCCCGGAAGCAGTTTTGCCAGATCGGCCGCGCAGGCTCCCTTTTCTTGGCGAGCTCTTGATATTCCTGTTGAACTGGCGTTAATTTCTTCTTCTTGCTGCTGGACATACGATGCTCCCTCCTTATCGATGCAATAATGGTTTGACATTGGCAAGCACATGCTGCAATCTCTTCGAGCATTCTTCATACATCTGTTTGGCTTCTTGGTTATCGGTCGTTAACGCGAACAACTCAATATCCGCTTCGCATTTCTTCAACGTGGCATAAAGGCTTGCCTTGGCCTGCGGCTTCGGCACCTTGATCTGATCGTCGAATAAGTCGACATATAATTGACCGTAAGTATCCACTTGTCCGAGATAGACATTTTCAATCGCCACGCCGATTTTCTCAAGCTCGGTATTCAACCAAGCGCGGCTGCGCCCTATCGTAGCCAGCGGTTCATCCATCATTTTACCGTCAATAATGACAGCTTGAGGTTCCTGTTCCGGCCCGACCGTAATGCCCAGATGCTTCGGGGTAAAAGGCTGGTTGTCACGCGTCGGCAGGACATTGATTTCACCGCTCGGTTCAATAAGCGCGAATTCCACATCGGCCACCTTGAAAATGTTCTTGCTGCGAAGCTGTTCCATCAGCTCGTCTGCCGTCAGACGTTCCTTCATTAAATTATCTTCGAGCACCTTGCCATCCTTAATCAGCAGTCTTGCTTTGCCATCGATGAAGTCGCGCATGATTTTACTTTTCATCGTCAGGAACTCCATGCCAAGCGAGACTGCTACCCAGACAGCGAGTGATATGATGCCCAAGTACCATTGCTGTTCACTTTCAAGCGAAATATAAGCGGCCAAGCTGCCGATCGTAATGCCCGTGATGTACTCGAAGAAGGACAGCTGGGATATTTGGCGTTTCCCGAGCAATTTCGTCAATAAAAAGAGGGCAACCACGGCTAACAAGGTACGTAAGGCGACCATAATCCAGTCCGGCAAAATCGAATCCCTCCTCCATTCGTGTCAGATCATACAATCATTGTGCGTCATAATTGCAAAACCAACACGGTCGATCAATTGCCATAACGGTGAAGAAATATCATTTTTGGCACGATGCTGGGACTGCTGTAAAATCAACAGCCATGCATACAATCCGCATCAATGTGGGAAGTTACTTTTTGTGATTCTAACCGTGCGCGGTTAAGGGAAAGGAGGTGTGAATATGACCGTATCTTCTGATGTCAAAACATGTCTCGCCTCGTTGAAGAGCGCGCAGGCTAGCTTGGAGCAATTCGCTCTGGCAACCGAGAACCAAGAAGCCAAGACGCTGTTCACCAATGCAGCTGGCCAAACCGATCAAATCGTACAACAGGTACAATCTCGTGTTCAGCAGCTGGAGAATGAGGAACCGCAATACAAAGGTTTTTAATTATGCATGTTCGTCAAACATAACAAAAAAGTCTGCATCCCTCTCGCTGGGGTGCAGACTTTGACATACAAGCCTATTCATATTAAGGGAACTACCGGTCGCTTCGGTTTCGAAGATCACCTATTTCTGCGAAGCAAGTTTCAGTACATCCTCCACAAGAAATCCATTGATCTTCATTCCCCTCACATCGCAATCCACGAGCTCGACGCTGCTTAGATCGCAGTTGGCAAATTGCCCGCCTCTGAACTCGCAATGCTCAAACCGGATGGGAAGCTTGGCGGTGTCCGGATTATAATGCGGATCGCCTTCCTTCGGAATGCCAATGTTACGGATATAAGCGCCGCCCATCTGAGCACCATCGATCTCGAGCAGGCTCATATTGGCATTCGCGATCTTGGTTCCGGCAAGAGATACATCTTCTACGTGCATATGCTCCGCACCGCTCGCTTCGATCCGGGAATAATCGAAACAGGCATGCTTGGCTTCGATAACCTTCCATGCCGTCGCAGACATTCTCTGATCACGGCTTGGTCGAGAGGCTCGCCTTCTTCCACTTGTCCGCCCGGAATCTCCAATGTATCGGAACGGCCACGCGTCTTCACAAGACGAAGAAGAGCAGAACGCCTTAGCATCCTGCTCCTATTCTATCGCTTATTTTCACGATCACCCATTAATGAGATTGCGGACCTTCTCCAAGTTACGCTTTACTTTATCCAAGCTCTTGAAATCGATTTTCTGATGGTATGCTTGCGATTGCTCCAGCTGATCCTCGAAAAATTGCGACTCGTACCGAGCCGGATTATTGTCCGTTTCGATTCGGTAGGAATCGTCCTCCGTCTGCCGAAGCTGTTCCACGGTTTGTTCCAGCTGGCCCAAAGCACTGCTGAATTCTGACGTGATTCCAGCCCCGTTGGAAATCCGATCGACCTGATTGCGCAGCCCCTGCTTGATTTGTTCGACCTGTTCCTGGGTAATTCCGCTCTCATGCATATGCTCCGTAATTTGAATGCTTGCTTCAAGAAGCTCTTGGATGCGTTCATTTTGCTGATGGATATTAATCCCCTGCCTTTGTTCATCTATTCCCCCTTATCTTGTGTCGCCTACTTCAATACTATGTAAACTCGCCTACAAATGCTGCATAAAATTTTCATCGGGTGGCAAACTATCCCTTGTTGTGAAAATAATGAAGGAGGGTTCACGATGTCCCATCGCGATAATCAGCCAACCAAAGCGGAAGTGCAGTCGACAAAGGCGAACAAGATGCCTGTTCCTGGAGCGGATGATACCGAATTTTCCGCGGAGGAAGCAGCTGAGGTCTTTACGGAGAACCAGTCTTATGAGAATGAAGAAGAAGCAGAAGAAATCTAACCTGCCATAGATGCGTTAGCGAAACCCGATTCCCAGTGGAATCGGGTTTCTTATTGTACACAACTTGATGAAGCAACGGCTCATCTGGACTCGCAAGCGGAGTCTTATGTGCAAGCTGCTCTGGAGGAATTAATGAAGGAATGTACCACGCTGGTCATCGCTCATCGTCTATCCACTATACTAAGAGCCGACAAAATTATCGTGCTGGATCAAGGCGAAATCGTTGAAACCGGTACGCATCAGGAGCTTCTCTACCTGGGCGGCTTATACGCGAAATTGTACCAAACCCAATTTCAACACGCTTGAATACAAGCCCTACTAGGCGCAAACGCAACCTGACAAGGTTGCGTTTGTGCTATAGATGTGCCTAATGGGCTTGAATTCCTTCCCTTGAACTTATGAAAATGATCGGGCTTGCTAGCTAGATGATTATTCTGATCGCCGATGACGCATTTAATCGCTTTTTCACCTTCTCAGCTCTCGCCTACCGGTTTCTTGGCTTGCAGCACGTGCGCCCTTTAGCCATCGGACATTAGATCCGCTTATGGATGAAATATTGGAGGTTATTGAGTTATGTGGACATAGCAGCCCTTATTTGCGAAAAAAGAACCAAAATCTATTGATTTTATACAAATAACGGATCATATGTCCGCATCATTCAGAAATCGAGAGCAATTTCGAGAATTAGGGATCCCATGTCCGGAACCTGCTTCTCGTTCAACATCCGTCTAATACGCCTCTCCCTAAGACAGGTTCGTTATTCCATCGTTCTAACCCATTCGCCCGGCAAGCCTTCATGATCGCTTCCACTTGGAATTGGCTTTCAGCCATTCCAGCATCTCGTCCAGCGTATGCACCGGTACGATATTCAAGTCGGAAGCCCCCTTGCGCGCTTCATCCTCCTGTCCGGCCGGCACGAAAAAAACATCCGCATTCGTTCGCTCAACCGTGAAGCCTTTTTGCTCGATTCCGCCGATCGGACCGACATTGCCATTAGCGTCAATCGTACCTGTGCTCGCAACCCGATTGCCATAGGTTACACCGCCTGGCCTTAACTGGTCCATAATAGTGAGGGCCAGAGCAGCTCCATGCGAAGGTCCTCCCTGATAGACGAGATAGGAGCGATAATGCACATCCTTAGGGAGATCGACCTGCACATGATCCTCGACTTGAATTCCGAAGATCGCCCGATTCGGATCGTCATCGCTGGCGATGGTCTTCATGGTTACAGGAAGCTTTTGCTCGCTGCGTACGAGTGTTACGTGTACGGCAGATCCTGGCTCAACGCCGCTCATTCGTTCGGTTAGCTCGGCTAAAGATGCAATCGGCTTGTCATTCATAGCTACGATGATATCCCCGGGTTCAATGATTCCGGAATTCGGACTTTCCGGCATCAGCTTAACAACCTGTACGCCGCTGGGGATTACCCCGCGCCCGATCCCCAATTTCTGAAAGGCTACCGCACTCCCGATCTGATTGGCGCCAACGCGTTGTTGACGGACGATCTGTTGAATCTCGCCAATGGAGATGCTCGTATCTCTCTTCTTCAGCTGCACATGGGGAAGCAAGGAAGCATAGAGCCAGTCGACCGGGAACGCCGGCCGTTCAATGACGAGAACGCCATCGATCGATCCTTTGGGCACACCGTCTTCCACAGTTGCGTAGCGATTCATATTGAGCGTAAAGCCAGGCGATGTAACTTCATAGCTGGTCGGCCAGAACAATACAACACCTGCGATGACGATAACGGCTAGCAGTGTCGTACTTCTCCACGGCCATCCCGCTCTTCGCTGCTTCTCTTCCACGGCGATATCCAGCAAGGACAGCAGCAAGGTGCCTCCGGCAATAATCGGTTTCGTGATCAACGAGTACGGATCCCGTACGAGATATACGGCAACCAGCGTGCTGCCGCAGACGATCAGCCATCGCAGCAGCTGCTTCTGCCAGCTTGGTCTGCGGTCGGTGACAAGTCCGGCGAGCGCTCCCAATAACCATAGAAGCGGAATCAATACCAGCAGGAGCTCCAGCCACTGGATTTGGTCGATCCAGTATAGTCCTCTCCATCGGAGCGGATCGCCCAGCCATATCAATTCGCCGGCTACGGATAGCACTATAGCAAGCACATACCCCGAAATATATAAACGGTTGCCAGTCGTCACCTAATTCCTCCTTCAACGATCAAACGGGATATCCGAATTGTAACCTCTTATTCATTAAATAGGAATACAAGAATTTACATAAGAGAAGAAAAGGAACAATCCTTCAAGGAGGACTGTTCCCTGATAGTATTCACCTGCTGCCGGCACTCTAATCATATCAATTCCTATGGAGCAAAGCCCTCCTGGCTAAGGAGAACTTGTCCTTCGGGAAAGACGCGTTGAAATCTGTCATACACAATTCGGTAGGCGGACGGATCATACCATTCTAACAAGCCGAGCTGCTCGTATAATACATGCATGCCGAGCCGGCTCGTCCGCTTGCCGCCGCTGCCGTCGCCCATATAATAGTCGTCCACGCAGACACGGCTGACCAAGGGGAGCAGCAGATGGGGGAACGCTTCGCTGCTAGGCAATATTGGAGCGATGGTGGCCTGAGCCGGCACCCCCGCGTCCGCCAGCAACTGCAATGCCTGCAATCTTACCTTGATCGGAGGTGCACCGGGCGTAAAATGTTTCCTGATCTCGTCCCGGTCCGTCTCGACAGTCATACTGACCCGCACCCGATCCTTAAGCTGCTGCAGCAGATCAATATCTCTTCGGACAAGCGGACTCCGGGTCTGCACGAGCAGAAAATCAGGCGGATCTTCAACCATGACCTCTAATAAGGATCGGGTGACCCTCTCCTTCTGCTCGACAGGCTGGTACGGGTCAGTACTGGATGACATGAATATCGTAACCTTCCCTTTAGCCTTAGCCCGATGAAGCTCTTTGCGAAGCAGCTCGGCTGCTTCTTGCTTAATATCGACCCATGTTCCCCATTCCTGCTTGCGGAAAGTCGCCACCGGCATCTGGCGAACATAACAGTAGGAGCAGCCGAATGCACAACCGGCGTAAGGATTGAGAGAATGGCTGTAATTAGCCAGAAAGCCCGTACCTTTATTTAGCAGCGTTTTGGGAATCTTGTAAACAAGCTCACTTTTCATAACAATCGCGTCATGCTCTCAAGAGAGCATTTCCTCCCCGCCTACATTTTGTTTGGCTGCTAGACATGAACTCCTCTTCACAGTATACCCTTGTATACGGCTTGTTGTATGCTTTCAATCACGTAACAGCAAGATATCGATACAGCGGCCGCATCGATAGGCAGGGACAATAAAAAACCGCCTCATAATAAGGCGGAACACAACGCCGGATAAGAAAATATGCTGGTCGCACCTTGCCAGTTTATTGTAAATGAGACAAACACCAATCTTCGCAGAACTTCTTTTTCTTCCTTAACTAAATGGCAGATTAGTTGAGACAACCTCGGGGAACCGAACATCAAAAAAAAGGCAAGTTGTCGTGTTATTACAATATAGGTTTTCATGATTATGTTAAACTGGGTATAGGAAATATAGGAAACCCTTGTAATTTCGGGTTGCCCCCATTTTGTACAGAAAGGTAGTGGGAAGGTGAAACTGTCGCAAGTTAGACTATTGGTAAAAAACTTTGAAAAAAGTGTAGCGTTTTACAGAGACGTGATGGAGTTTCCATTGGGATTTTCCTCTGAGGAGATGCAGTTCGCATCGTTTAATACCGGCGAAACCAAAATCGAAATTTTTTCCCGTGAAAACATGGCAGAAGTGATTGGAGAAAACAATCTTCCAACCGATGGAGCATCACAATCGAAATTTTTACTTGCTTTTTCTGTTGACCAAGTCGATGACGTTTGTTCCCGTTTAAAAGATAAAGGGGCGGTACTCCTTCACGAGCCTCACGATCGGCGAGCCTGGAATGCCAGAGTTGCCCATTTATGCGATCCCGATGGCAATGTGATTGAACTATACAAACACCCTCTTTAAGTCAATTCTTATTTTTAGTATAATATCGCAAAAAAAATTTCCCATTTCTTACAGAGCGGCGATCCGCACCACAAAATCGTTGAACATCGGAAACGATAGTTGGATTAACCGCCTTTTCAGTGGGCGGTTTTCTTTTGGTCGAAAATCAACAAGAAATGAAAACAGAGCCAAATTCATATTGCGGTTAGCAGAGAAAGGATATCATCATGCGCGTGATAACGTTATGCGGATCCACCAAATTCAAGCAACAATTCGAGAAAGCCAATGCTTTTCTTACGCTTCAAGGTAACATCGTGATAAGCCTGGCCTTCTTTGAACAGAGCGAAGGCTTCGAACTAACGGAAGAACAAGCTGGTTTATTGGGCGAGCTCCATTTGAGAAAAATCGATATTTCCGACGATATATACGTTATTGACGTTGATGGCTACATCGGCAGCAGCACGAGAAAAGAAATCGAGTACGCTCAAAGGAAGGGGAAATCAATCCGTTATTACTCGGATGGAGAGATTCCCGCTGCCTATTCAGTAAACGAATAAACCTCGACTCATGCACCCGATCGTTGATCGTGTTTCTTTGCATCTAGTGAATGATCGCGATTCATTCTCGAATGTATCTCATCCATCATTTTAATCGGCTCATCTGCCCTAAAGATAATCGATGTTACATATTTATTTCGACCATAAGCTGCTCTCATTCGTGCTGGTTCCTTTAACATCAGTTCAATCTGTGGCGAATCGATCTTAAACAAAGCGTAATAGGTATCGTCCGGAATTTTCACCCCAAATTCGCTTTCTTTCGCTTTATGTATGCTTTTGATATGTTCAATATCCACTTCAATGCGACTTTGAAAACCTTGGTGAATCATTATTTTCCCTTCTTTAATCACATGGGGCGTGAATCTGACTGAATTATAGAGCCCGATCATGTACAATAAAGCGTAAAAATTCAGTACGGTTAGAATCCAAGCAGCAGCGTCATTCCATCTTTGTATTAGGAAATGAAGCAGCATCCCTTCTCCAGCGATCAGGATTGAAAATACGATAATAACGGTTTTGATCTGTGAAGTTTTATGATACGTAAAGACGCCTTGCGTTTCTTCACGAGGTTTTCGAAACCACACGACGATCGAATAGTACAAAACACCAAGTTCGGTTAGGACAGCTTCTAAGAGAAAACCTTTTCCTAACTTCGGTTCAAGTATCGTTCTCATAACCTCAAGTAAATTACGGTTCGGAGTCCTATTGTTATTTTTATAACGAATAATACTTTTCACAATAGCGTACACAACATAACTAGCGATACTCGTCTCCAGCAGGAGCAAGAGCCATATCAAATCCTTCAAAAAAGTCTTTCCCACAAAAAATAGAAGCAATAGAAGCAGAAATATGAGAATTCTCTTTATTTCCGACACCTCATTAAAGTAAAGTCAACAGGCAGGAAGCGACCAGCATATTTGTCTTATTCGACGCCGTATTCTCTATCCCTTGCTGACCACGTCACGGAACCCGATCCAATCATGCTGCGAATATTTGCTTGAACACTAATACAGCCATGTGAAAAATAGAAAGGGCAAGCAATAAAGCAGTCTTCATCTGCTTCATCGCTTGCCCTATCCGGTTAACCGTTCAAATAGGCGAAACATTCACCCGGTATCGGAATGCCGTGCTCCCTGCGTTTGGCTTCTTGCCTCGTTTCCGGTTCGCCGGGGACCATTACACGTGTGTAGCCCTCCGCGGGAGGCGCGGCATGGATGTCATCGATCATCTGATCGATCTGATCCAGGAAGCCTTCCAGATCCGTGAAGAAGGACGGATTGACGACACAGAAATATTGACCTAACTTTCTTGGCTGCGACAGATCCCCGCCATACATCAGACTCACATGGGGGCCGAAGGCCGCACCGAGCAATATGGACGAGAAAATGTCCACGACCATCGCCAGTCCGAAGCCTTTGGCGCCGCCGAAGTGAAGCATCGATTCGACCTGATGCGGATCGGTCACCGATCTGCCCTCTCTATCCACTCCCCAATTCGGCGGGATCGGCTCGTTCCTTAGCCTATAATCGAATACTTTGCCGAAAGCTACCGTGCTCGTCGCCATATCCAATATGATGGACGGATTTCTTCTTGCCGGAAACCCGAATGCCATCGGATTCGTGCCGAAGAATTTCGCTTTGCCGCCGAACGGAACGACAGCCTTATCCGTGTTGGACATGACGATGCCGATCAGATTATGCTCTGCGGCCATCTGTACAAAGTAGGACAGCGCACCGCAATGGCTGCTGTTGACGGCGCCAACCATCCCTACTCCCTTCTCCTGCGCAAGCCGAATCGCTTCTTCCATCGCCTTGTAAGCTACGACATGTCCCAAACCGTCGTCGCCATCGACGAGCGCGGTTACCGGTCCGGTTTCTTGGAACGTAATATGCGGATTGGGCTTTATCCCCCCTTGAGTGATCTTGTTGATATAGTGCTCCATACGCATAATGCCGTGGGAATCCACGCCGCGCAAATTGGCATGCACCAGAACCTCGGCGCTTATCCGGGCGTGATCGGCAGGCACGTTGAGCTGCATAAACTTTTTGATGCATAAATCAGTCAGCGTCTCATAATCGACAATCGATTCTCCCAATGATGACACCGCCTTCCTAGACTAGATATGGATGCCCTGCCCTCCACGGCAAGAGCTGCCTCACTTCAGTGCCTCCAATCCCTTCGCATTGACAATCGTCGGGACAGGACGGCCTTCCAAATAATCGATCACCCTGGTAACCGACATTTCCCGCAAACGAATCTCGGCTTCCACGGAATACCAGGCTATATGGTTCGTAATGAGCGCCTTTGGATGATGGATAAGCGGATGGCCGATATCTGGCGGCTCTTGATTCAGTACATCGAGTGCCGCATAACGGATTTGTCCGTTATCCAAGCCTTCTGCCAAATCCTGCTCATTGATCATGCCGCCGCGCGAAACGTTGACGATAATCGGCTGCTTCTTCATTAACGCTAGCGTATCGCGATTAATGATATGCTTCGTCTCCGGTGTAAGCGGACAATGAATGGACAGGATGTCCGCTTCCTTAAGCAGTTCCTCGAAGGATAAGAGCTCTACCCCTGTTGGTACCTGGTCCGCTCGCAAGAAAGGATCGCTAACGGCGATACGAAGGCCGAATGCTCTCATGTATTCAATGACCTTGTTGCCGATCCGGCCCATTCCAATCAGGCCGAGCGTCAATCCCGACAACGCTTGAATCGGCTTCAGCTCATTATTGTCCCACCGTCCGTCCTTCACGATGGTCTGAGCGGGAACAAGCTTACGGTGGGCGGCCAGAATCATACTGACGGCTTGCAGCGCCACTTCTTCGATACAATAATCCGGCACATTAATGACCGGAATGCCGCGCTTGCTCGCAGCTTCAATGTCCACACTGTCGATGCCGACCCCCATCCTGCCGATTACCCTCAGCTTCGGCATGCCGTCAAGCAGGTTACGGTCAACCTTCTCCAAGGCAACAACGAGGGCATCGGCATCTTCCACGGCCGGTGCGAATTCGCTTGGCTTCAAGCCGTTATGAACGTGAAGCTGCATACCGGCTGCATGGATATGCTTCTCTTCAATATGCGAATCTTCGTAGTTCGTGTTCAAATAGACGATCTTCATACTTTCACGCCTTCCATGACAGAGTTTACGGCTGCGATAACGTCATTCTGATTAGGCGTGATGGCATCCTGAAGAATCGGCGAAACCGGCATGACAGAATGCTTGCTGCCAACGCGCATTATCGGAGCATCCAAATAATCGAACACCGTCTCGCCGATGGATGCGGCGATTTCTGCGCCAATACCGCCGTGGCGATACGCTTCGTGTGCGATAACGAGGCGCTTGGTCTTTCGCACGGATTGAGCGATCCTATCCAGATCCAGCGGGGCGATCGTCCTTAGATCGATGACCTCCGCGGATATGCCCTGCTTCTCCAATACCGCCGCTGCCTGCAGCGATTTGGAGACCATGATCGAATAGGTCGCGATGGTCACATCGCTCCCCGGCTTCACGATCTTCGCTTGACCGAAAGGGATCGCGTAGTCATGCTCAGGCACATGGCCCTTCAGACTGCTCAGCATCTTATGCGTGGAGAAGATAACCGGATTGCTGCCGCGCAGAGCGGTCTTCATCAGACCCTTAATATCTTCCGGCGTGGAAGGCATGGCAACGTACAGTCCCGGCGTATGCGCGAACCAGGCTTCGAAGGATTGAGAATGCTGCGGACCGGTCGATCTGGCTGCGCCGCTTGAAGCGCGGATAATAACCGGACACTTGAATTGACCGTTGAATTTGTACTGCACCTTCGCAATTTGATTCACGACCTCATCCATCGCGCCAAGATAGAAATCCTCGAAGTTCAGGTCGCAGATCGGACGAAGTCCGGTTAGCGCAGCCCCCAGCGACATGCCGACCATAGCCGCCTCGGATATCGGAGTATCGACAACACGCTTATGTCCGAACGTCTTGCCGATATCCTTCAATTGACCGAAATGCCCGCCGCGGATGCGGATATCCGTCCCGAGCACGAAGATATTCGGATCCCGCTCCATCTCCTCTCGAATCGCTTCCGCGTATGCTGATGCATATGTTAGTTCACGCATGTTCAGTAACCTCCGCCGAGAAATTATGGTCCATGACCGTTTCCACATTTGGCTCAGGGCTGTTCACCGCGAATTGAACGGCAGCCTCGATTTCCTGTTCAACCTCGGTTTTCATGGCGTTCCATCCGTTCTCATCCAGCAAGCCCAATTCTTCCATACTCAGCTTCAGTCTTATGATCGGATCATTCTTCATCCACTCTTGGACTTCTTCTCTGGTTCTGTAATTCTCTAAATCGCCGATCGAATGCCCTTTGAACCGGTAGGTCTTCGCCTCGATCAAGGTCGGTCCTTCGCCGCTCCCTGCACGAAGGCGCGCCTCCTTGGCAGCCGAATAAACATCCAGAACATCCAAGCCGTCGACGATCACTCCCGGCATCCGATATCCGGCACCGCGATCGGCAATATGCTCGGCAGCCGTTGAGTATTCGACGGACGTCTCGACGGCGTATTGATTATTCTCACAGACATAGATAGCCGGCAGCTTGAAGATCGAAGCCATGTTGAGGCTTTCGTGGAATTGGCCTTTGTTCGCTCCCCCGTCGCCGAAGAAGGCAACCGCCGCTTGGTCGCGAATCAGATACTGCGCGGTAAAGGCGGCGCCGGTAGCTATGACGATGGATGCGCCGACGATGCCGTTGACGCCAAGCATCCCCTTGGAAGCATCCGCCATGTGCATGCTTCCTCCGCGGCCGCCGACGATACCGGTTTCTTTGCCCAGCAGCTCGGCCATCAGTTTGGACGTTTCCAGACCCTTAGCAATCAGGATATGATGTCCGCGGTGCGGTCCGGTGACATAGTCCTCTTCCTTGAGCGCCATCATGACCCCGACGGCAACTGCTTCTTGCCCGATGGCAAGATGAACGCCGCCCACGACTTTGCCGCTCAGCGTCAGCTCCTCCGCGCGCTGCTCGAAGACGCGGATGCGGAGCATTTCCTTCAGAAACCGCTTCAGCAATTGCGAATCGAATGAATCGAAAGAATAGCGTCCCTCTTGCCGGGCATCTTGGGATGAGATAGACAAGCGAATCACTCCTATAAGTTTTGTGAAGTGTAAGCTTCCTCGAGTTTCTTCGTAACAAAACTAACTTCGGAAGCTTACGCATAAGTTTTGTGAAGTATATGCATCCTCGAGATTCTTCGAAACAAAACTAGCTTCGGAAGCCTGTGCTTAATCAGCCTACGTTCCTGGCAGATCGCTACCGAAACGCGATTCATTCATGCTCAAGAAATAATTGATACGGCTGCTCGACCAAGGTTTTGATCTGCTCGAGGAATGCTGCCGCAGGCGCGCCATCGACGATCCGGTGATCGAAGGTCAAGCTGAGCTCTGCCATGTATGCGATTACAATTTTGTCTTGATCGATAACCGGTTTCTGGACGATTGCCCCGATTCCGAGAATAGCGGCTTCCGGATGGTTAATAACCGGCGTGAAGCCTGTAACTGGATATTGGCCTAAATTCGTAATCGTGAACGTGCCCCCGCTTGTCGCTTCCGGACGAAGCGGTTCCTTCTTGGCCGTATCGGCCAAGCTCCGGACCTCCTTGGCGACGGAGAATAGCGAACGCTTATCGGCATCCCGCACGACAGGAACGACAAGACCATCCGGCAGCGCAACCGCAATCCCGATGTGGATTCCATCCGGATGGAACAACCGGTCATCCTTCCACTGGGCTTGCAGCATCCGATGATCCTGCAGTGCGATCGCTGACGCCTTCGCGAATATCGCATCATAGGAGATCGTGTAAGCTTTATTCCGGTTGAGTCCGGCATTCATCTGCGTCCGCAAGCGTACCGCTTCATCCATGCGCACCTCCATGAACAGCGTTACCGGTGCGGTGGTCAGATGCGAGGCTACCATCCGCTTGGCAATCGCCCCTCTCATTCCCGTGACCCCCGTTTGGTTCGTATACTCCGAGAACTGCGGCGACTGTACATCTGTCGAAGCTGCTTTCGGCATATGGGTTTGATAGGCGAGAACGTCCGACTCTATTATTCTTCCGCCCGGACCTCTTCCCGTCACCAAGCTTAGATCGATTCCGCCTTCTCTAGCCAGCTTCTTCGCAGCCGGAGAAGCTTTAATCAATCCTTCCTCTTCTTGGTATTCGTCCTGATTATCCGCTATCGCATAATGTATAGCTTCTGCTGAAGCTTGCATCTCAGACATGCCCAGAATAGGAGCAGCGACAGCGGAGGCTTCGGCATTCGCGGATTGTGACGCATGGTCTTGAACGGCTGCATAATCGTTCTCGGAATAGATCATTGCAATTTGTTCACCGACAGGAATGGAATCGCCCGGTTTCGCTGTAATACAACCTAACAGACCGCTTGCCGGCGCAGTAACTTCCATCACGGCTTTGTCGGTTTCGATCGCCACAATCGGTTCGTCCTTCTGTACCTGATCGCCTTCTTGATACAGCCACTCCACGATGACTCCTTCTTCCATCGTCAAGCCAAGCGATGGAATCACAACACTCGTCGACATATGGACCTCCTTCTGTATGATAGGATTGAGGTTGGCAAGGCAGCTTTCCGGAACAGAGAAGCTACCTTACTCCCGTAATCTAGCAAGAATTGAACTCGAACAAGATTCGTCTTCAGGGTCGCCGCGGGACGTTCTTATACATAGAAGGATGAATTTGCTGAGAAAACAGGTTTACCTTTCCCCCAATTGCAATGGATCACCCACCCTGGCAAGAGCAGGTTAACGATGCCTACTCCTGCGGCCGAATATAAGGTAATCGTTCCGGTCCGTGATACGCAGCATAGCCGCCATCGACATAAAGCGTGGTTCCAGTAATAAAAGAAGCGCGCGGAGAGCACAGGAACAGAACCGCATCCGCGATATTCTCAGGCGTCCCGAGATGACCGACCGGCGTTCTACGGACCATGTCCTCTTGATCCAGAGCCCCTGATTCGAATGCAGACTTGAGCCCGTCTGTCAGGATATACCCCGGCGTGACCGTATTCACGCGGATGCCGTCCAGTGCCCATTCGCAGGCCAATGTCCTCGTAAAGCTGTCGACGGCTGCCTTCGATACGGAATAAGGCAGCCTGCGCGGTATGCCGCCCAAGGCGTGAATCGACGAGATGTTCACAACAGCGCCCGATTGGCGCGCCAGCATGATTCTGCCGGCCTCCTTGGCAAAGTAGTACAGCGACTTCAAATTCGTATTGAAGATATAGTCCCATTCATCCTCTGAAAAATCCACGATCGGCTTGCGGATGGTCATGCCTACATTGTTAACCAATACATCAATTCTGCCGAAGGATTCCTTCACCTTGCTTACCAGCTGCTCGACTCCTGCCCCTTGAGAAACATCAGTCGTATAAGCGAATGCTTGTTGTCCTTGAGCGGTAATCTCTTCAACGGCTCGAACTGCGGCATCTCCATCGATATCAACGACGATCACCGTTGCCCCTTCCCGGGCGAATGCTCCGGCTATGGATTTGCCAATACCGTTGCCCGCGCCTGTTACCATTGCGATCTTGTTCTGAAATTCCATCGGGCGTTCCTCCTTCAGCCTTTACCGTACATACTCCATACTTACGCTGTTAATCGATTGTATGCTGCTTCCCGGAACCTTCCCGGCTTCTCCTCCTGCTTGTGAATCAGAATGACCGCAATTCCGCGAGCTTCGTGAATGACTGCAAGATACCCGTTCTGCATCGATCTGCAACCGTTTTCATTAATGGCATCCTTTATAATCGATTCTATGAAGCGACATATAACACAGCGAATCATGACTTCGAAATACTGTCCCTTCAGGATGGTAGTGAATTGCCTACATGACAGACCTCTCGGCAGCTCCGTCAATTCTTCCTTAACAGGGTTGGTTCACTATCCGTCCTACTCCAGTATGAATCTCGAACGAAACATAATGACAACCAACAAGAGTATCACGTAAATTAGTCTACAATATTTATATAAAGTATACAATTTATAAGCCATAGTCGTCAACGAATTCGTTAACTATTTCTTCCATATAAAAAACACCGAGGTCTCTGGCGATTCGCCGTCGACCTCAGTGTTGTATACAGCCCTATCCTTGTTCCTCTTAGCGCCTCACGCGTTACCCATCTCGCTGTACGGATTGAAAGAACCGATTCGAACCGTTGCAATCTGTGATCCGCCCAATGCGCGCATGCTCTCAAAAGCTTGAACCATAGCATTCGCAATCTCGATATCCTGTGTGCTAGTGCCGCCGCTGACACCTACGCCGCCGACGATGACGCCGTCTCGTGCGAGCGGGATTCCTCCCCCGAGAATGACGAGCCGGCCGTCATTCGTCGTATTGATTCCGAACGTTGGCCCCCCCGGCTGTGCGGATTGCGCCAAATTTGCGGTCGGCATCCTCATCGCCACGCTCGTCCATGCCTTGTTCTGCGAGATGTTGATCCCGGCGATCCTCGCATTATCCATGCGGTGGAACGCAATAAGATTAGCGCCATCGTCGACGACGGCGATATCTGCAGACAACCCGAGCTCTCTTGCTTTTCTTTCACCCGCCGCAATCAACATTTTCGCTGCATCTAACGTCAGTTTGGTCAAGATCTTTCACTCCTTAGCCTGTAACTGATGCATTGTATGGTCATATCCCCAGATTCGTGAGTCATAACCGAATTATTTTCAATGCAGCCTTTACAGGACTTCATTGCGTGCACGGAGCTTCATGTACATGACGAAACAGCACGCGGAGCTAAGCAAAGCCAGCAGACCGATAAAGGCATAGCCGGCCTGAAGGCCGATAATCGGCCCTTCCGCCGCTCCCTGCTTCGCAAACAGCTTATTTACGCCCTCGATGATGAAGCCAATAAGCACATTGCCGATGACGCTTGCGATTCCCATCAGCGTAACCGTAAAGGTGATGGCCGTATCGGTTCCCTTCGGATAGCGCTTTGCCAGCAGAGCCATAATGGTTGGATATATCGGAGCAATACCGATACCGGCTAAGGCAAACAATATCGCTCCGGCTTCCCCGATCAGAACGCCTGCCAAGCTGCATAATCCGGAGAATGCCGCGAAGATCATGATGGAGACCGTATAGCCGATTTTATCCGTTATCGGTCCAAGAACAAGTCTGGCGAGCATGAAGAACAGGAAGAAGATCGACAGCATGCCCGATGCATCTTCAATCGACCATCCGTACGCCTTCTCCAAGAAATTGACGAGCCAGCTCCCGATCGCAAGCTCGGATACCACGCCGAAGGATAGAATGGTTACGATTAGCCAGGCGATGGGATCGCGGCTGATTTCTTTATACGAGATACGCTCCCCTGTCTCCTGGGCTCCTGGCGGAAATTTGCCTATGAGAGACGGAATGATAGGCAGGAGCGAGAAGGATAGCATAATGAGGTACATCCCCCGCCAGCCTAATTCTCCTCCGAACACTTGCCAGCCCATCATTGATGCGGCGAAGATCGGCGCTACCGTGGAGCTGAGTCCATAGAAAAAATGCGCCAAATTCATCATAGTCCCCGTATTCTTGATGAAAATTCGAGCGGCCATGATCGCCAGACCGATCTCAAGCATGCCGTTGCCAATATACATGAGAAAATAAGATGCCGACAAAGAAGTATAGCTCGTCGATTGGTACATGAGAACGCCTGAAACAGCCATCGATGCGAAGGCGGCAATTCCCGTCCACTTGATCCCAATTCGATTCGCCAGGGCCGATGTGAACGAACAGGCAACAAGATAGCCCAGCGAATTCAGAGCGAGCAGCAGTCCCAGCTGCCCCTCACTCAGTTGAAAGTCATTTTGCATCTTGGGAATCGCGGGGCCTTTAATATTTTCAGAGAAACCAAAAATAAGAAATCCGCCGAATACAACAAGCATTACAATGTAGTAATTGGAATTCAATCGTTTCAACAAAACGGCGTTCCTCCCGAAACTATTATTCTGATGGTAGACAAAGAAAAGAAAAACCCGCTCCATAAGCGGGTCGAAACCGTTCAATATGCATACCGTCATTCAGCAAACTATACCTTGCTGCCTGCCCTAGCCTTCTTCAACCGATCCATCTCGGGCGAGCTGCGTACTTATGAACAGCATGACACAACCACTTCATATTCCATTTATCCAATCGTTTACATCCCATAATCAAAACTTAACTTTAGAATCATCGTAACATACTTGGAAGCGATTGCAACCTTTTTTCGACCGCTAAACCTTAATTTCTCAACCGGACGGGAAACATCAACGTGATCGTCCCCTTCATATGATCGACTTCTTCGATACTGTAAGTCTCCGCCAGTTCATAATCCGATGCATTCACCCAATGGAGTAAATATTCAAAGGTTGAATCATTTGTTTTCTCCACACATGCATAGATGTATGGCGGGCATTCATGAGCTGCCATTCCTTGCGGGAGGTGTTCGATGCGTTCGACTTCCGTTCCGATTATGAACGTGAACGCATCCGTTTCCACTTTATAATCAAGAGGATCAATCGAGACCGCATAGTCGAGCGAAGAATCGACCTTGCCGGCAATTTCAGCTTTACGCTCCTTAAAGCTGTCGTTCAACCGAGGAAGCTTCTCGCCGGCATCCTGAAGCGTTGTTTGCGTGGACATGCCAATAAGCCGGATTGCATCTTTCTCAACGATACGAACTTCCACAATCGATCACTCCTTCGAAGATTCGGCATTTAGCCGCTGATAATTCATTCGAGGAATTACATTCTTTTTCCTTTTTCTTTGATTGAAAATATAGCCATAAAAGGAACACACTCGCTGCTGCGCAGCTGCGGAAAAGCTCCAAATACCGCCGTTCTACTTAAGCCGAAATATTCGCTTGCAGCAGACTGCTCCTGCGGCTCATGACATTATTCGCCACTACAGCCGCAATGATCAACGCCATCCCCCACCATTCCAACGGACTTACGTGATAGCCTCTGGCAGCGGTGATTAAGAACGTCGTCACCGGTGCGAAATTGATGAACAGAATCCCGTTAATCGGAGTTAATAGCTCAATTCCTCTAAACCAGGCTAGAAGGGCAGCCACTCCCCCGATCACGATCAAGAAAGACAAATGTGGCAACGCTGGCAGCACCTGCTCCTTCGTCGGGAAGCTAAGTACGCCGGACCATGTCAAGGCACAGTTCACGAGGAGCGAAGCAAGCGATCCGAATATGCAGGTCATCGCGGAATACCGCAGCGCCGACCAGCCTTTGAATTCTCCGCTGCCCACCGTATAGACCACCCAGCCAATGACAGCGATAAAAAGCGACAGCAGCGGAACGATTTGCAAATCGCGGCTGCCAAGCATACTGAGATCTCCCTTTGTGATGACAAGCAGTACACCAACAAACGCCAATCCGATGCATGCGATCGTTCCGGCATGAGGCCGTTGTCGCGTCATGATCCAAACTAGCAGCACGACAAGGAGCGGCATGAACGATTCCATAATGGAGGACAGCAGAACCCCCGATGAACCCAGCTGCTTCTGACCCCAGAACAGACCCATACTATTCACTGTGAAACCGCACGTGCCGAATAAGACAAGCTTGCGTCCGGCGCGTTCGAGCTTAAAGGCGCCGCGGCCTTCTTTGTAGTACAGTATGGCTCCTAATAAGAGAGCCACGATGCCATATCGGAATGTCGTTATCCAGAACGGATCGATATGACGCATCGCAAGCTCGGCAACCGGGAAAACGCCCCCCCACGCCACTGCGGCGATAAAACAATATAAAGCACCTAACCATAGCCCGGCTTTCCCCATGCTGCTCGAACACTCCTATTTGATTTTTCTCTATGCGGCCCGCCTATCGTTCAAAGTTGAGCCGTGACTATCTTATCGCCTCTATGGTATCTTGTAAAATAGTTAGAAGTGATCTTTTATATGAGGGAAATTGATAGCACGCGATCCCCTACGGTCAGGAGCATAAACGATGATGAATATTGGCGATATACGGATTTTTATGGCGGTGGTCGAGCATGGGAGCGTAAGCCGTGCTGCAGAAGAATTAGGGTATGTCCAGTCGAATGTTACGGCGCGCATTCGTTCGCTTGAACAGGAGATCGGCCGGCCGCTATTTCATCGGCACCGCCGCGGGATGACCTTGAATGTCGAAGGCCGCAAGCTGGTTACGTACGGGGAACAGTTGTTGCGATTGATGAACGAGATGAACAAAGCTTTTCAAGACGGGGATGATCCTGCGGGATTGCTGCGGATCGGATTAGTCGAGACCGTGGTTGGACTGCCCGACATTCTATCTGCCTACCATCGCCGGTACAAGCAGGTCGATCTTAATCTTGCCATTGGCGTCAGCGGCCGGTTGATCGAGGATGTGCTGGAATGGAAGCTGGACGGAGCCTTCGTTGCGGGCCCTGTCGATGCTCCCATTCTTGATCAAGTTCCCGTGTTCGAGGAAGAGCTTGTGCTCGTGTGCGGAACCGTTCGTGAAGAAGCTCACGCCGCACGATCCGGAAGAGAGCTGCTCGACCTGCCGATGCTTGTGTTCAATCAGGGCTGCGGATACCGGGCAAGACTGCAGCGGTGGGTGCAATCGGAGGGACTGGCTCCGATGAAGATCATGGAGTTCGGTACGCTGGAGACGATTATCGGCACCGTAGTTGCCGGACTTGGCGTGACGGTTCTGTCGCGCGCCTCGGTCGAAAAGCTGGAACGAGAAGGCTTGGTGCGGTTATTCGACATCCCGGAGCCCTACCGGCATGTCAGCTTCATCTATATACGACGCTCGGACGCCTATCTCGGGGAAGCGGAGCGCAAATTTATTCAGACGATCTCGGAGCTAAGTACGGTTAAAAGAGGCGTTCCTCTGTTAGGGGCCATCTAGGTAAATACGGATGAGCGTTAGTGGCCGCCTTTGTTCCCGGATTTCTACGCTCTCTCGCTGATTTGAATCCATCCGGGAACAATTGCAATCGAAGTAGCATACTGTTTTTCGCAGCGGCTGACGGTCCGAGCTGTTCCAATCATTTGCTCCAATTATGCATGCTATCTCGCTGTCCATCCGTTGTCCACCATCATATTGCTGCCCGTCACGAAAGTCGATTCGTCGGAAGCCAGATACAGAGCAGCGTAAGCGATGTCGGCCGGTTGGCCGATTCTGCCCGTGAAGCATCTTTCCATTAATTTGGCGGCACGTTCGGGATCCTGCAGATCTTGTTGGGTTAGCGGCGTCTCAATAATGCCCGGACTAATGCAGTTCACCCGAACCTGGTGTTTACCGTAATCGAGCGCCAGATTTTTGGTCAGCAAATTCACGCCGGCTTTCGCCGCGTTATATGCGGGATGCTTATAGAACGCGCTCGTGCCCCCGACGGATGAGGTGTTGATGATGGAACCGCCGTTCTTCATCATCTCCGGCAGTACATATTTGCAGCATAGAAACGGACCCGTCAAATTGATATCCAGGGTCTTCTGCCAATCGGCAAGCGGCATCTCCGTTGCAGCGGCAATGGTGTACCACGTCGCGTTATTGAACAGCACATCGATCTTCCGATAACGTTCCACGACTCGGGCCGCCATCCGAATGACATCGTCTTCCTTGGAAACATCGCAGCGAACGAAGAATGCTTCACCGCCGCTCTCCTTAATGAGATCGACCGTCTGCATGCCCTGCTGCTCATTGACGTCGATGACAGCGACCTTGGCCCCTTCCCTTGCAAACAGCCGGCAGGTTTCTCTGCCGATTCCGGACGCGCCGCCCGTAATGATCGCTACTTTCGATTGTAAGCGCATATAAACTCTCCCCCTCTTTCAATGAAAGCCCTTTCTCAATTCGTTATTATCGCACACTGCAGCTTTTTCTGCACCGAAAATGTCTAAACTCTGCCTGGTATGAGATTCGCCGGCAATGGAACGGAATGTTTGCGGAAGAAAACGAATGGTAATTCTCTTCTCACTCTCTGGAATAAAGAAATAGCACAGCTGGGCGGAGAACGTCAGCCGTGCTATTTTACAAGAGTGATGGTTGTGGCAGGATGAGATGATTAATGTTCGATGATTGCCCAACAACCTTGCTAACCTCGCTAGCTGTTATAATCGCAAGAAAGCTCAATGAGATGGCCGTCCGGATCGCGTATATAAATTTGGGCAAACCCTGCCACGCTATCCGGATAAGCATCGTAGGGAACGCTGCATTGATCCAGCCATGCTATCGTCTTCTTATAACTATCCACCCACAGCGCAAAATGCTCCGAATGCTGCGGCCGATCCAGCACATCCGACCCCTGCGGCAGAGCCATCAGATGAATCTGATGCTTGGATTCTCCCACCTCAAACCATGTCCCTTCATTCGAAAAAGGTGGACGTTCAATCCTTCGCACGCCTAAAACATCCGTATAGAACCGAGTGGAAACTTCCAGATCCCTCGCAAACACGCTTACATGATGTATACGTTGACTAGATAGCATTCGGCACCCCTCCTTGTATGTAGGAAGTATGAATAAATTACCAATCGAGTCCATTGTAACATCTTGGATTGGGTTTGGTTAGGGGGTTGACAAGGACTCTTTCATGTTATTCTTATCAAGGCTAAGCGTTATCTTTTGTTGTGTATTATCCGATGTTCCGTTTTCCCCACCTGCCGTCAATCCATTCATAATCATAAAGAATTTCGAAGCTTTCGATGGAAGCTCTTTCAAGTCTTCTTTCGTTAATCCTTTAAGAGGCTCGAAATAACCGATCAGTACGTCTCCTTACGACAAACTTTTTCAAGTGGAAATCCTCCCCTTATAATTTTTCTGATTCGTGAAAGTTGGCCGTTACATCCCGATCGTTTTAATAAATCCTTCTGATCTTTGCAGTTATGTTTAGCACTTTCAAAGACTCTATTCTCCTTCCTCCCTCGCAAAATAACGCCTTGCAACCTGTCTAGTCTGTGGATGTTGAGGAAAGTATATTATAGGAAGAGGGGCGCACAATAAACCGTTTTCAACGGCCAAACATTTTTCGAAGCGACATGTCTTATGCATTAGCCACAGAGGGAAAGGGACATCCCGAACTACAACGATATTTAAGAAAACCTTTGAATAATATAGAAAGTCCTTGGATAACGGGCATGAATAAAAGCAGCTACTTCAAGCTGTCGGTTACGTTAGCAATCTAAAAAAAGATCCGCCGCGGCGGATCCTTTTGCAATATTATTAGTGATCGGTATTAGTGATCGATGATACAGATGCAATTAAATGAGCTTTGGCATCGATAATTCAGCTTTCCTGGTTCGCTGATCTTCCTGCAAGGCCGTCCATGATGATTGCACTTAGATATGATTGTACATGCTTTTTAATAGGATCGATCATTCCTCCGTTTTATGAAGATCTGGGATTTTACCGCTTCCTCCCTCCCATTTATGAATACAAGCAAACTCACTTTAACCGTCGACGATATCGCACGCATCAGCCTAACCATCCATTACGAGGCCGTTTGCGGTATTAGCGCACGCGTTCCCAGGGTTTATGTAAAGCAAGACCAGAAATGCAGTTTCGAGGCGTTAAACTCATGCCTTTTCAAGCTTACTGATTACTTTGGAGACTTCTTTCTTTATCCACACAATCTTACGGCTTTACAACGGTTCGAGATATTTAATAACGTTCCTATATAAAAAATAAAAGCTACAAGAAAGTTACTTTCCTGTAGCTCACTTAAATGCAAGCTGCGTTTGGCATTATCGTTTTTTCTTATCGGATTTCTCATGCAAAATGGAACGCAGTTCTTTGATCTCCTCGTCGGTTAGGGATTGCTCTTCGAAAAACTGAACCAGCATTGTATTGATCGTCCCGGCATAAATTCGTTTAAGAAAAGACTGGGCCTCGGCGAGTTGGCATTCGCTTTGCGTGTATAAAGGAAAGAAGGTATAAACCCGCCCATCCTGTTTGACGCCGACAACCTGTTTTTTGACCAGACGATCCAGTAGAGTGCGGATCGTCTTAGGATTCCAATCTGTCTTCCCCTGCAAGGAGCGAATAACTTCGTTAGCCGTTTGTGGAGCCTTTTCCCAAAGCACATTCATGACTTCCCACTCTGCTTCCGAAATTCTTGGCACTTGTTTAGACATTCCATCATCCCCTCAATATATGCCCTTATCTCTTAAAATTTTTAATGTTAGTTCCGCTGCCGTACTCCCGTTCGCATGATCTTCACTTTTGATGTTCGTTGCAAAAATGAAGGTATTCCCATTTTCCTCTACATATCCAATAAACCAACCATTTGTATTTTTATTATTTACAGCGCCTGTACCTGTTTTGCCGGAAAGCAGCGCGCCATCCTTTTCTTCCAATTTAATCGCGTCTTTGACGGTCTGGATATGTTTTTCCTGGAATCCGAAATGGTTTGTATAAAATGCCTTCAATAACAGTACTTGCTCAACCGGAGATATCTTTAATGAAGATTCCAGCCAATACGGCGCCGGCCCACCGGATATATCGGCATTTCCATAATCAATTTGCTTAACAAATTGCTGCAAATGCTTCCGATCAATCCTGCTCTCCATCTTCTGAAAATACCAATCTACCGAGTACTTCATCGCCGTATACAAATTATGCTCCTTGTTCCAGGCATCGTAGGGATACTTCTCGCCGCTCCATTCAATTTCAGAATTAGTAGCCTCAATGGCGTTGGACTCCAAACCAATCA
Organism: Paenibacillus spongiae; assembly: GCF_024734895.1. Lineage (NCBI taxonomy): Bacteria > Bacillati > Bacillota > Bacilli > Caryophanales > Paenibacillaceae > Paenibacillus > Paenibacillus spongiae. The sequence goes on along the minus strand of NZ_CP091430.1, from coordinate 3,171,131 downwards.
AAGCACTATAAATTTTGTAAGTGGAATCCGGGGAAACCCTCCATGTGCTGTTCTGTTCGTTGTATATACGATATTGATCAGCTTGCATGTCATATAATACAAAGGATCCTTCATAACCAGAAAAATAGGCGCTTAGATTCTCATAACTTGTACGCTCTCCAGTAAAGGAATAGCGTTGATCTTCGCCGGCCATCGCTGAAACGAATGGAATCTGAATGGAAACCAAGAGTCCTGCAAGCAAGAAAACAGCGATACTTTTTATTCTCAACCGTTTTGATTCTGCTCGAAAGGATGCAATCGTTTTGATGCGTTGTTTGATTTGGCTTTTTGGACTGACGAGTTGACTTGCCAACGCGAGATTCATAGGCCGTGACACTCTGTCCGCAAAGTTTATAATCGTATTGCCGTATTCGGCATGGCAGTCATGGCCCAATGATTGCAACACAGCGATATCGCAGGCAATTTCACGATCCAATCTCATTTTTCTAAATGCGATCCAAACGAGCGGGTTGAACCAATATAGGAGTTGAAACATTACGATCCAATAATTCGTTATGTTATCCTTATTTTTCAAATGATTCAATTCGTGCAGGAAAATATATTTTATTTCATCCCGAGAAAGCCATTCGGAAAATTGGACCGGAAACACAAGATAAGTCTTAAATAAACCAAACACCATCGGAGATTTTACAAGCGGCGATTCCAAGACAATCAAATCTTTATGGATATGCAGATGCTGTTTGCACCGCTCCAACAAGTCTAAAATTTCTTTATTGAAAAAGTAACGGGAGCTATTTTTCATATCTTTGATTTTGAGCCAAGAAAGCACGGTTACAATTGCAAAAGCGAATACTCCGGCCAACCAAACGATAATTGTAATTATCTGCAGAAATGGTGGTGTTGAGTCATTTACCGAAATCGTAAAGTCCTGCAGCCAATTCGCATTTCCAGGTTCTTGAGTCCATGAGCCGGTTACGGAAACGCCTGTTCCGCTGTATCCACTTACGTCGAATCCGGTAAAAGCCGTTCCGAAATAAAAAAAACGGCTCGGGACAAACGGCAGCGTTAATGCCACCATCAATAAAAACCATAAGTTATAGTGCCATTTTACAGTAAGCTGCTTTCGGAAGATTGCTTTGATTAGCATAATACCAACGGCTGAAAAAGAAGAAACAATGAAGCTTATAACAAACATAGAAAAAAACATGCTGTCTATTTCCCTCCTTCAACCTTTACAAACATACTACTAACTATCGCATTTCTATATTGATTTATCAATCTAGACAGTTGTATTCATCGGCCATCCATGTACGCTCTGAGAACAGGTGCGGTTTTGCGTACGACATAAGCGCTCCCGCCGCGATTCTGCACATCCTCGATCATGATGGCCATCAATAAATCAGCGCGTTCCGCATCATAAGCGACGAACCAACCGTTCTCTTGACCTTTCTCTTCTTTGCTTCTCTTCAACTCCGCGGTGCCGGTTTTCCCCGCAATCCTGCTGCCTTTTATATACGCCCCGCGTCCTGTGCCCCTCGGATTTTCGACAACCTCAAGCAGCATGCGATTTATCGCTTCAGCAGTTTCCGGAGCCAGAACCGGGTCTCCCCATGGTTCCCCTTGAGGCTTCTCGTCGTCCATAAGCTCCATTACGGGTGTTATCAGTTCCCCTCCATTGATAAACGGAGTATAGGATAAGGCCAGGTGCAGGGGACTCATAGCGACTTCTCCTTGTCCATAGGCGGAATCGGCCAACAAGATTTCACTCGTTATACCGTTATTCGATAAACTGGCTTGCGGAAACGGGTATGCGATCGGCAAGGGCTTTCCAAACCCGAATTTCCCTGCCTCCCTGCTGAAAATGTCTACACCCATTTCGATTGCTTCTTGAGCCAAATAAATATTGTCCGAGTTTACGATGGCGTCCATGAGGCTCTCGACGGGAACATCCCTCACCCGTTTTACATAATAGCTGCCCCAGCTTTCATCTTTCGCCCACCGCAATCCATCGATGGTTTTGATTTCGTCAACCGAGCTTACTCCAACTTGTAATCCGATAGAGGCGGTGATCGGTTTAAAAACGGAACCGGGTGCGTACAGTTTTGTAAAACGATTTAACAGCGGCTTCTTGGGGTCTTCATTCCACGATTTCCATTGTTCCGAAGATAACCCCTGAATAAACAGGTTAGGATCATAAGCTGGACTGCTGACTAACGCAAAAATTTCGCCCGTCCGAGGGTGAATAGCCACGCTTGTTCCCACATCTTCCTCCAATGCTCGATAAATTGAATCCTGGAGCTGCGCGTCGATCGTCGTATGGATGTCCCCTCCGTTCACCGGCTCGATCTTTGCAAGCGTTTCTTTCTCCTGCCCGTCTATCTTGACAATCGCGATTTGTTTGCCGTCCCGCCCTCGTAATCGCTCGTCGTAAATGAGCTCCATTCCCGCTTTCCCGACAACATCGTTGGGGTCGAACCGTTTTTCTGGATGCTTTTCGATATCTTCAGAAGTAACTTGTCGAATATAGCCGGTCAAATGTGCGGCGGCTTCTTCATATGGGTATATCCTTGCGCTTTTCTCTCTTTTCGTTACCCCCTGTAAATCGCTGAAATCAAGTTCTAGCCGTTCTTCCGATATATTGACGATGGGTACGAACACATTATCCTTGCCCCAAGGAACATCGAGTTTTTCCTGAATAAACGACTCCGGAACCGCAAGTCTCTCTGCGAGCTTGGCGATTGTTTCCTCCCTGGCATCCCCCAGCTGGCCCGGAACGATTCCAAGCACTTCGATACTGCCGTTCGCGGCAAGTTCCCGGCCAACACGGTCATAGATGCTCCCCCTTTTCGCCTTCAGTGTACGAACATTCACCTTATCCCCTTCGTCCATCGACGGGAATAGCAGGGAGGGCTTCCATGCAACTTTCCATTCCTGATTCGTTTCTTTGTTCTTTACGATTTGCATGGCGCCGTCGACATTGATTGGTCCTGCCGCGGTATCCATCTTGAGATGGTAAGGGAACTTCTTGATGTCCGACGCGCCACCTTTGCCTTCGTCGACGTGAGGAACGGCGGCAACGGTGAGGTTGCTCATTTCGATCCCTTCGTAAATGGAGCGGTAACGAGTGACGAACTCCTCCTTCGTAATAGCGACTTTAGCAGATTCGGATATCAGTTCGTACATTTGTTCGTAGCGTCCTTGTTGCCAATATCCGATATAGCTTGCGAAGACGTTCTCCGGTTTAAGATTCTCCTCTTTGCATCCCGGCAGGATAAATAGGAATAATAAAAGGCAGATGAAAAAAAGCACGTTCTTCATAAGACACCTCTTCTTCTTGAATGGAAACAAATGAAGGCTCGCTAACTTCGTTTAAGGAATTTGCGAGCCTTTACTGTAATCACCGTGACGAGGCGTTCACGGCTCTCGCATTAAGGCGTCCAATGTGACTTTGGCTGCCTGCGCGATGAGCGAGTTGTCATAGTCGGCATCCTGTGTATCGCGGCTGGATAATATCGCCATGGCGATGGGATCGCCATTCGGAGGCCAAACGATGCCAATGTCATTCCGCGTTCCATATTTCCCGGCGCCGGACTTATCGCCGACTGCCCAGCCATCCGGTACGCCCGCGCGAATCAGTTCGTCACCCGTTGCGTTTCCTTGCATCCAGTCCGTGAGAATCGCACGTTTATTTGCCGGAAGCGCATCTCCGACTGCAAAAGCGTGGAGCGAAGCGGCAAGAGCCTTCGGCGTGCTTGAATCACGGTCGTCTCCAGGGACGGCTTCGTTCAGCTCAGTCTCGTAGCGCTCCGCTTGGGTGACGTTATCTCCGATTTGCTTCAGAATCGTTTCGAAGCCGGCGGGGCCCCCCAACTTTTTGAGCAACAGATTGCCCGCCGTGTTATCGCTATAGCGAACCGCAGCTTCACTTACTTCCCTTAGCGTCATCCCGGTCGATACATGCTTTTCAGTGATGGGCGAATATGTAACCAAGTCGTCAATGGAATATGCAATGATTTTGTCGAGTTCCTCGATAGAACTTTTCTGTAACACAGCGCCTGCTGCCAAAGCCTTGAATGTAGACGCATAAGCGAACCGCTCATCAGGCCGATAAGCGATCGTTCGCCCCGTTCCAGTGTCTATTGCGAAAACGCCGAGCCTGGCGTCGAATTCATTCTCTAGTTGTTTAAACGCTTGATCGGTCACGGCCGATTCAGCCGTCGGCGACGTCTCTTTGTTCTGGACGTCAGCCGTTGGCATTCCAGTCTGTGCGCAACCGGTTAGCAGCAGAATAGCGATCAAAAAGATTGATACGATATATTTTATCTTGTTCGTTCGAAATATAAATCCACCTATGGTTTTCAAAATACAATCCCCCTTTCACATGATGTTAAAAATACAAATGCAGGCACTTCTTTAGACTACCCTCCTTATTTCACGAATAGATTACATATGTAATCCGTTAGTCCATACTACATTTGTAGTCTAACAATGTCAAGTTCTTTGATTGAATGACACTCTTCAACTTTATTTATCTAGCATGAAATATACTGACACCCTGTTGTCAGGGAGGTTGGCATATGATTAAAGCATGATAACTCATTAGAATAGATTGTTTGGTATGAGAGGATCAGCAAATCGGATGTACCATCTGCCAGCGCGTGCGTTACATATCAATCAGGAGGTTATGAACAATGACTCATTACGCTTTGCGAATGTATGATTACCATGTCTGGGCGAACCAGACGCTGATCAACCGGTTAAAGGAACTGCCTCAGGAAGTATACACGCAGGAGCTTCAAAGCGTGTTTCCCACGATCTCGAAGGCGATCGCGCACATCTACTTGGCCGACCGCACCTGGCTGGACATTCTCCGCGGCCACAGCATGATGGTTGCGATGGAATCAGCCCGCCAAATAACCGCACAGACCGAATCATTGCCCCTTGACGATATCGAAAACCTATACACCGACCTATCCAGACAGTTCAAATCCACCCTGCATCGACAAGAGAACATGGAACAATTAATCACACTAAATAATCCATATGCCGGTATACGCGAAACAAGCTTAGCCGAAATCGTCCTGCAAATTGTGAATCATGGTACCTACCATCGGGGAAATATTACGGCTATGCTGCGCCAAATGAGCTATGCATCCGTTATGACCGAATATGCGCTTTTCTGGTACGAGGGGCAAAACGTTTAGTTCATGCTTTGCGAGAACATGAAAAAGGAGAGCTGCTTCTTAAGCGGCAGCTCCCCCTTATCTCAGGGCTTATAGGCTCCTTTAAGTTCATCCTGAAAAATATACCGGTGCAGGAAAGCCTCTCCTACCGCAACGACAGCCGAGATAAATAAAATATTGCCGTTCGACAATCCCCAAGCGAACCATACCTCGGCCATGTAGAGGAAGAGCAGTGTCACCAATCCGTCCGTTAACGTGGCGGCGGTATTGTTATACTCTCTGAGGACGAGCCGATCGCCGATGACGTACGTTATAGCGGTTAACAAGGCGGAAGCCATGAACGCCGTCCAGATCGGGATTCCCGTGTAAAACTGAAGCATAAAAATCAGAATCAGACTGTTTAACACCCATTTCACCAGGTATTTAAACATGCTTCATTCGCTCCTTATACCAGGTATTTTGTGGTATAGGGTTCCCTTCCAGGCAATATTTTACTCTTATCAAATTTGTCCGAAGCGGTATGCTCAGTCCGCGCGATTAGAGAAGGTTGCGCTTGTTGGGAGAAAGACCGATTGTCCCAGGCAGCACTCCTACCGCCACATTAATTAATACTATTAACTATTAATCACCTGTATAAAAAATTTACGCCTAATTTATTGGATTCCTTAATCCCGTCAGGTGCTACTGCCGCTTACTTCAACCCTTTGAATGCTTCGATAAAGCTCGAAGGATCCGTATTTACGGTATAGGAAAACACGCCTCGATTCGTATGCAGATAGAAAATTCCGCCTCCGCTGCCCATTCTCCGGTAGGACAGATCGAAGACGTCCACGATTCCGAACTCCCTATACCGGGTTATGATCCGATCATGATACAGATACATCTCGCGATCTTGGGTGACGGTCGTCTGCTCCTGGCCGATTACTTCTCTAACCACTTTATAATAGGGCTGTATCGCAATCCAGTTCATCGTATCCCTCCATAGCTCGAGTAAACGTTATCGCTTCAATGTAACATAGCATATTTAATAGCGTTAATTATACACCGAAACCCGTATTAAAACCAAAACAGCCCCTTGCACCGCACCAGGTACAAGAGGCATCATGTTCACTATCATATATAGCTCTCGCTTATCTCCCTCATCATTGCCATCAAACCTTGCTTACCGGTCGCTTAACGGCGGTTCATGCTCCATCCAGTTCCATTCATTATTCTCAACGAAGCGGCTCAACGCTTGGCCCGGCGTAAGTCCCCAATCATGGAAGGACTTGATGCATTCTGTAAACGCACGGATGGTTTCCAACGTCGGATTGGCAAGCATGGCCTTCATCAGGTCCATATAAGCTTCCGGTTTCTCCGGCGTTTTCTCCAGCGTCTGCATCAACGACTTGTGGCAGGGGAATAAAATCCGGTTATAAGCTAGGATCAACCTTCCGCCGAACAGCGCAACTTGGCTGACCGCTTGAGACAGTAAATAGCTGTTGTCCAGCGTTAATGCCCGTTCTGCAAAATATCCCCCGTATAGATCTACTTGAGCATAGAAATCCTCGAAGTTTCTCGTCCGCTGATGCTCCGGATACACGGGAATGCGGCTCACGAACCCGCTTAGCTCCGGTATACGGGAGAAGGCGACGAATGCGCCTTCGAATGAAGCTCGTGTGGGCTCGCTGCCCCGTTCAGCCGCCGCCCGAACGAAATCGAAGGTAATGATTTTGCCGTCATAATAACCGCCCGGATAATCGCAGCCCTCTGTCGTATAGTAGAACAAATTGTCCTCTTGCTGGCGTTTCCGGAAGACTTCGTCCGTCACGACCAAGTAACAATCCACATCGGAATCCTCGCGCGCAATCCCTTTGGCCACCGAACCCGAAATAATGACAGCCAAGAAATCGGAGTCGCTCTGTATGCGGTCAACCAAGTTCAGAATCGCCTGTCTATGATGCTCTCTAAAACTGCCGTCTTGCAATCTTTCGTTCAAAAACTCCACTACCCTTCAATTCGCTCTATGAGTCAGATTTTCTAGTATACGATCTATTGCGCAGCATCCATTAATTCATAATGATATCACATGAACGATGAAACGAGGCATCCGCTATACAAGCTTCATCGCCGGAACATTGGACGATGTCCGTACTGCGATGAGACGGATGTATCTGATGGGTTACCGTTAAGACCGGGCTGATCATCGAATAGTTTAGAAGAAAGCGGGGCGCTATTCCGATGGAATAGGCCCCGCATTTTCGGCTGGTTGCATACATGTTCCGTTCGGATCAGATCATGGAATGATGATCAAGGCAGCGATTCGCTACGACTGGGCGATTGGCGCCGGCTCAACCGGGAAAGCTCCTTGTCAAGGTTTCGCCGGATGGACGAGCAGCTTGGCGGTCGCCTTCATGGCGTCTATGCCGATAACGGACGCCGTTATGCGCGAATTGCCGGGCTTGATCGCACGGATCAGGCCGGTATCGGCATCCACCGTCGCCACTTTTGTTTTCTCGCTGCTAAAGGCAAGCCCTTCCGTGATGCGGCTGTCGATACCGTCGTTATAATGGCCGATTACGATTGCATAGTCGCTTCTGCCCGCCTGCAAAGGAGAGGGCAGCTGGATGCTGATGCTTCGCAGCACGGGCTCAATGACGATTCGGAACTCTCCTATCAGGCCCAGGTAGCGAGATGAAGTAACCGCTATGACCGCTTCGCCCCGCTTGACGCCCGTCACTTTGCCGGTTGCGGCGTCAACAGCTGCCACGCCCGCATCGCTGCTGACGAAGGTCAGCTCGCCGGCAGCCGGTTTTACGGTTCCGTCGCTGAATACCACTTGCAAGGCGGCATCGGCGCTTGCGCCGACCGCCAGCTCGGACGGCAAGGTCATCTCCAGCCTCTCAGCGCCGTTGAACGTCATATCCGCCCATAGCGCCTGATTGTCACCGTCGCCGGCCCACATCGCTTGCCCCCACTTCGCATTGCCATCCTGATCGTCGTTATCGGTCGCCAGCAGCGACATGCCGATCGCGGCGCCGCCCTTCGGCGTAAACGGATAAACGTTCAAGTCGCTCCAGGGAATCGCCAGTTCAAGCGTATAACCGCCGTCCGTCGCTTGCGCGGCGACCTCGCCGCCATCGTAGGCATACTCTCGAACGCCGTTGTCATGACCTTCGCGGATGAAGACATGCGGATTCTCGGCGCCCTTGACGCCGCCCGGCGTCACCATGATCGCAAAGTCGCCGTCGCGATATCCGCTGCCGGATTTATTGCGATCGATATCCAGAAACAGCATGGTCGCATCCGACAAGTACATTTGCGCGCCGGTATTCGTGAAATGGATGACGTTGTCCGTCCGCTGCTCCAGCAAATACAGATACTCGGCATCCCATTTGATTTTATAGCGGCTCGTCAAATCGGCGCCGTCCGCAATGGCTCCCCATACTTTGCCGTGCTTCTTCACGGCCGGCGATTCGGGGGATACATTGATTTCTTCGGCTCCGTCCCATTCGCCGGCGGAAACGACGCCGTCGATCGCGATGTCCGTTTCCGCTTGACGTGCGCTATACGAGGGTACCCCTTGCCTGACGCCGACAGGCAGCGCGTGGACCGCCTCCCCTGCTCCGGACGTCGCTTTCAGCTTCAGCCTGTACTCTCCGGCAGGCGTATCGTCCGTCGCCGCCAGCGTAACCGCGACGACTTTCGATTGAGCGGAGCCGAGCTCGAACCGCGACGGCGTTGCCGTCACATCCAGCGGCACCGTCCTTTCGCCGGACAGGGCCGCTTTCGACAGAAGCGCGCCATGTCCGTCTTCCGGGAAGCTGTCAGATATTTTCACGTAAAGCACGCGATCGCCCGTCGCATAATCGCCGACGTCGTAGCTGCGTACCTTGCGGTTCCCGAGATCGGTCACCGGCTGAAGCTCCCGATCCGCGACCGTCCAATCGGATGCGACGAGCGCCCACTGCGGATCGTCCGGCTGAATGGTCAAGCCTTTTGCGAACGCGATCTCAAACTGATTGCCGATATCGAGGGACAGTCTCGGTTCATTGATCCCTTCCGGCAAGACGAATTTATAGATCGCATACCGTTCTCCGTCGGTAAAGCGGAAGTTGCCCGCGTTAACGCCAGTCTGATGGTCCTTGATCAAATAAGGCGATTCATCCGCGGTACCCGGAACGAAGGAAACCAGCTCCATCGGCTGAACAATCGGAATCGCTTCCAGCTCGACCTGCTGTGTCTGCCCGCTCCGGTTCGTCACGAGCACGTTCATCTGCGCAGGCCGTTCACCGGTCAAATCCGCCCGGTCCGGCTGATGCGACAAGCCGAGTGGAGACACCTGCTGCATATAGCGAACATAGATGCCGAACAGCGCGCCTCCCCATCCGTCGCCGGTTGAAGCATCGCCGATGCGGACATAGATCGTTCCATCGGCTGCCGTATGCCCCTCCGTATCGACCGCGTATTTATCCCGGTTGCCCATGTTGTGCTCATCGTGTCCCGTCATCGCCTGAGCGTTCAGTATCTCCTCCCAGGCCGCCCCGTCAGGCGACAGCTCGACCGTGAAGTTGTTGGCCAGTTCCAGCATCAGTTCGCCTTGCGGAAATTCGTTCAAGTTCAATCTGTAGACCATCTTGCTCGTGCCGTCGGCGAAGCGGAACTCGTTCGTCGAACCGACCTCGCCGACAAAGGTGCCCTTGTAGGGAGCATCCTCGTTGCCATTGTTCGTGCGAATGACGAATTCGCCGAGCTGCTGTTGCGGCGAATCGGGGACCGCCTGCGTCGACCAATCGACGCGCACCGTTACGCCCTTCGACTGATGCTCGAACTGCACGAGCAGCGTACGGCTGGCGTTCTCCCATTCGGCGCGAACGGCTGCCGGTTGTCCCTCGGCGTCGGTTGCCGTCACTTGCTGCGGATACCGATTGGCCGACCCCAATCTCACGGCCGCTTGCGCATCCTTCGGCCCTGACACCGTCACCACGGTCTCGGCAGCCGTCTCCCGTTTGTTCGTTATTTCCCCGTTGGCGAAATAAACTCTGGGTGCCGCGGACGTATCGATGTCGGCAATGTCGTACAACAACGCGCTGGAACCGGCCAGAATCGTCTTGTCGTCGACGACGCCAAGCCGCGGATCCCACAAATCGATATAGCGGCCTGGAATGACGGCCGGCTGCTCCATGGATTGCACGGCAACGATCGGACCCCGGTAAGCCGTCATCGTATTCGACTCGGCATAGGCGGCGCCCGCTTGGCCGAGCGCGTACTTGGTCAAGCCGCGCAGCAATCGGGCCGCCTTGTCGCTGGAGGAGAAGTATCCCGGCGACGCGCCGAAATAGATAACCTGTCCCTGTCCGGCTGTTTGCCGGAAGGAAACGGTATGCCCGTCATGCGTATACAACGGCTCCGCGTCGCCAGACAACGCGTAGGAAGTGAGCGCGTACCGCTTCGGGATGCTCGCCGTCTGCCCCCCGTCGATCGCCTGCGCGGCCGCGGTCGGCTGAAGCGTCGCTTCACGCTGCGCGACGGCCTCCGCGGTCGGATTCGAGATCGTTAACCCGAGCTTGTTCCACAAATCCTGCTGCGGGCTTCCGATGCCGGAGTCGTCCCACCATTCGCCGACGTTTTGGAAACTGTTCTCGCCGCCCAAATAGAGCAGCACGCCGCCTTGCTTCACCCAGTCGGCGATCGCTTGATTGTACGACGCTTTCAACGGCTTCCACGAATCGTAGCTCATGACGAGCACCTTCGTATCGGCCAGCGCCGTTGCCGACACCCGTTCGACGGGGAGCACCCGGACCGGGATGCCCTTCGCAACGAGCGGCGCCGTCGGGCCGTACATGGCCTCGGAAGCCGCTGTCGGCGCAGCGCCGCGCTGATACGTCATCGTATCGGAGATCAAGAAGGTGACGCCGGGCGAACCGGCCTCCATCCGGTACGGCTGCCCGTGAATCGCTTTGGACGCTTCGAATATGTTCATCTGAACCGTCTTGTAGGCCATCGGCGCCGGCACGAACGCGCGGGACGGCCACGGCATGATTTCGAACTTCTCGATTTTCGGTTGCAGGAATTGGGCGGAAATCGTCTGCTTATAGTATGACTCGACCTGATCCCAGCCGTTCGCCAAATTCGGGTCGTCCGCTTTCGGATCGGCCAGCGCGTAGAACGATTTGCCGTCCCCGGGCGTCTGCAGCTCGCTCAGAGACGAATATTCCAGATAAGCCGAATCGAATACGCGTTCTTGCTGTGCGCCTTCGAACGGGATCGGATAACGGGCCGTATCCGACCAGGCCTGGCCGATAAAGCCGTCGATGCCGGGAAGGTCGTAATAGGCAATGTTGGCGGCAACGATGCCGTAGCTGTTGTAATTGACCGTGCTATGCGAAGCGACCCATACTTCGATGCCGGGCTTGTAGGCCTTCAGCTCCGATGAGATATAGTCAAGCGAGCGGGTATACAAATACGATTTCAGCTTCTCGCTCTTGTATCTCGCCTGTTCGGACGAGGCGGGATCCTCCCAAGGTTCCCCGTAGTAGGCCTGCCATTCACTTTTGAAGGCGCCTTCGTAGCCGGCTTCGGTCCAATATTCCGGCTCCTCGAACACGATCGCGTGGGCGCCCTCGTCGACCGTTCGCTTCGCGATGTCGAGCACGTAATCATTCCATCCTTGCGTCGGCGTCACGTAACCGGTGCGAGGGTCGACATGGCGGAAATCGCTTCCGTCCTTGCGCGTTTGCACCACTTCCGGATGCGGCTCGCCGCTCAGCGTTCCGAGCTCGTAGATCCCTTCCCAGTCGTGGCTGATCGAGATCATCGCATCCACGCGGTAGCCTCTGTCCTTCCAGGAACGGATAAGCTCGGCCAAGCCTTCAGCTTTGGTCGCATACACCATAACGGCGTCCGACTTTACGTCGTATTGATCGGTGTAGCCCAGTTGGGTTTGAAATGTCGTGCGAATCACGGACGGTGCGCCCGTATCGCTCCCCGAATCGTCGGCCAGCGCGGCCGAGGCGAACAGCGACGCAAGCAGCATCGCCGCCAATAAGCCAGAAATCCATTTTCTCATCCTTTGACAATCCTCCTATTATTCGTAATGGCGCATGATTCATCTAGCCGCCGCCGCTTGTCGGGACGAATTACGTCACGACGGTCAGACGCCGTTCGACCAGGAGAACGGATAAGACGGTCCCCAGGCGACGCCGTCATCGAGAAATTGAACGGTCCTCTCCCTTGTTCGTATTCCCTTGCGCGGGCGGTCCAGGCCGCAGGTACAAGGGATGCCTCCTTCCTCATATGGGCGATTTCTCGCCGTTCGGCGGACGAATACCTCTCTTGCCGGTACCCGTCCGTGCGCTCCATCCCGTTACGAACGTCCCCCCTTTCGTCGCTTGCCTGATCACCGCCGACTTGCCAAGCCTCTCGTTCGTCGGCGCGGTTCTATTCCACCAGCCCAGTCCGGTCGATACTCTCGACGAACCACCGCTGGGCGATCATATACACTAGTAATGGCGGCGCAATGATCATGAATGCCCCTGCCATCTTCGTACCTTCGGTGATCGGATTCTGCGCCGTGATTTTCACTCCGCTCATATCGGGCCCGAGCAGGACCGCCTCCAAATTATTCAGGCGAATGGACAGCGGCGTGAAGCTGCTGTTCAGAAACATCGAAGGCTCGTAATACATGTTCCAATACCAGATGAACGAGAACAGAAAGACGACTAGTGCCGCGGGCCGGGCCAACGGCAGCATGATCCGTGCGAACAAATAGAATCCCGATGCGCCATCCACCTTGGCTGCCTCCTCCAATGCTTTTGGAAGCGTGGAGAAGAATTGGCGAAAGATAATGATGAACAAGGCGCTTCGCAGCCCTTGGCCGAATAACGCCGGAATTAGAAAAACGAGCGGCGTGTTCAGCCATCCCAGTTCCCCATAGATGCTGTACAGCGGGATGATGATGATTTGCGGCGGTACCATGAACGATAAGATAATCAGGAAGAAAGCGAAGTTCCTTCCGAAGAAACGCAGCCGTGCCAACGCATAGCCCGTAATCGCGCAGATGCAGACTTGGAAGATCGAGCAGATAAGAGCGATGATCAACGTATTGCGGAAGGCCTCCGGGTATTGCAGCCCATACCACGCCTTCTTCAGATTGGACCAATCAAGGCTCCGCGGAATCCACTTGATCGTCGGATCGAGCAGGTCACTGAGCGGCTTCACCATCGTCGTGACCATGTACAGCAGCGGCTGCAAATATAAATAGGCAATGAAAGACAGCATCATGCATATGACTGCCTTGGCCATCAAGCCGTCGTTGAGATATTGGCCGATGATGAGACGCTTCACCTTCTGCGCTTTACGGCCGATCCATACTTGGCGGATCTTGTTCTTGGCCGCCGACCAACGTTGAACCAGCTCAACCATTACACCCGCCTCCTTCGAAGCGCAGCCTTGCGGATCAGCAGGAAAACCACGCTCAACAGAAGAAATATGATGGTAAAATAGATCCACGCCAGCGCGCTTGCATAACCGTACCCTGTATCCGGTTTAAACATATTGCTCTTAATTTCCTCCAGCACCGGATTGAGCGGGAACGTGAACAGATCCACGATCGTATAGATCGCGTTCAAGCCTATGAACGGCACGGCACCCGGAAGCGTAATTTTCCAGAAGCTTTCCCACGGCGTCGCGCCGTCGATCCGGACCGCTTCGTAGACCGATTTGGAGATCGTCTGAAAGCCGGCAATGAAGATCAGAATTTGCACGCCCGAGTACCATAGAATAATGACGACCTTGCCAAGAATACCCAGAATCGGCTCGGCAAACCGCGGCCCGAAATACTGCTGGACGAGCGGCTTTACATTATACTGGTCAATGAAAGGCAGCTCCCCCGCTCCTTGGCTGAACAGCTCCGTCAACACCTGGCCCGTAGCGAATATGACCGGCAGGAAGAAGATCGCTCTGAACAGGAAGCGTCCCGGGAAGCTTTGATTGAGAAGAAGCGAGACGAACAGAGCAAAGATCACGATAATGGGGATCATGAGAATAACTTCCTGTATATAGGTCAGCAGCTTGACGGGATACACATGATCCAGCAGCAGGGCATCGCGGAAGTTGCCCAGCCCCCGCCATGCGTAATCGAACCCTTCCGGAGTCAGCTTCACTTTATTAAAGGTGAGGTATAACGACCATCCAAGCGGAATCGCCATGAACACAAGAAAGCCAATTGCCCATGGCGCCATAAACAGGTAGCCCAAGCCCTGCTCACGCAGCACCTCGAGCCACTGCTGCCGGCGCCTGCGCTTAAGCTCCTCGATCCGATCGGCACTCAATGAACGCTCCCCCCTCTCACTTCGAATGACCCGCTGCTGTAATTAACCTCAACCTCGGTACCATCGGCATATGTTGTGACGTACACATCCTTGCCTGCCTTCCGGTGACCGGTCATCTCTTGATTCAGAACCGGAGCCAGCTGTTCGAACATCGTCATCTCTTCCTGCACCCGCTTCTCCCAAGTCGCATATTCGCTGCTGTAGATGCCTCTTGTCGGCGTATTCTTCAACAGACGCGGAGGATCAAAGGTAAGAAGGAAGGATGGGACCGCACCATATTCAATGGCCTTGAGCCGCTCCTCCTCAAACAAATCGCGCATGTTTCCCGGCGTTCCGCTGTAAGTCACATATCCATGCAGTACGATGGGCAGGAATGGAACCGTCTCATCCATGATAAAATCATGGCTGGAGCTCATCGGCATATTCGCTATATGATCCACGCCGGATAGCGCATAAGCATTCGCCCTGCTGACCGACACGTCGGCCCCCTCTTCTTGAAGGTGATTGAAGAGCCCCATGTATAAAAAAGCGGTATCCTCGCGTTCTAACGGCTGATCAGTATTGTAATCGCGGAATACCTGCCGGCCCATCTGATTGAAATGAATCCCGTCCGCGCCAAGCCCGCGCAGCTCACTCCACCAATCGGCAGCCTGCCGTATGCCTTGGACCGGATTCAGGAGGAAATGTCCATTATCGTTGTAATAAACGGTTCCATCAATGCTGCGAATCCCTTCCCCGCGTGCCAGCGCCCCTGTTCGAGAGTTGATGAGATCAACAAGATCCGCTTCCAGGCGGAAGGTCGTAATTCCCCTATCCTTGAAGAACGACGAAAGCTTCTTCAGACCGGCGTAGCCGCCCAGCTTATCTTCTACGGCGAACGCGGTGCCGGTTCGATATTCCCCATTAGCCAGCCAGCCTGCATAGGTTACCCGCAGGTCGGCTATACCGGCTTCTGAGAGCCGGCCTACAATTTCCGACGCCTGCGGGAACGTCGTAACCGGAACGAACGAGGTTCCGAAGGCCGTTTTGCGCGCATTGCCTCCCAGCAAAGTCAGCTCGAGCGGGATGCTCTTCGCCGGCGCTAGCGGCTTGCCGAGCTGCTTCGTCTCCAGCAAGTAGCTGCGATAAGCCTGCGCCATGCCGACATAACCTGCCGATTGGCCGCTGAGCAGCCGATATTCGATGACTCGGTCCCTTTTGATCCGTTCCTTCTGGATCATCGATACCGGTGCCGACAAACGGCTCAGCCGCTGACCGTATTCCTGGCGGTATACAAATTCCGCGTTCGCAGAATGGAAGCTCGACACTTCGCCCGACGGCATCGCTTTAATGTTAGCCGTCATCTCGCCTTCGCTAATAATTGCGGCATAGGCCTGCCCGGCATTCTTCAGTCCGAATACCGGATAACTGATCGTTTCACGCTGCGATTCCGTAACGATCCGGTTGGCGGATTCGAAGCCGTAGACCGGCTGCGTATATCGCTTTCCTTCGGCTACGGTCCGTTCTTGGTTAAAGACGATCAGCCCGCCCGGGCCATCGGGGACGAACAAATAGCCGTCCTTCGAGCTGCCGGGCGCTGCGCCGAAATACGGCAGCAGGTTGAGCGTTAACAGCTTTCTGTCTCCCGACTCTTCGATTCCGGCGCTCGGGATCCGGACGACCAGTCCATGCTCATTGAGCGCATATTGAATCGCAATGCCAAGCGCCAGCTTCGTGAACCGGTATGTGGCCTGTACCATGCCGTCGCCCGCGATATATTCGACTTCCATATTTTTATTCACACTATTGGCGATTTCCCGCTGCGTCTTCCCGTCCTTGGCGTACTCGAACGTAAAGGTCGATTTCAGGTTGGACAGCAGAAGTCCTTTCACCGTCTCGCCGGACAAGTCTTCTTCCCGCGGGTTACTTCGCCAGCGCAATCCCGTAGCCTTCTCCTCCACCGCGATCTGACCCGTCTTCGGGTGCAGCCAGAGTCGATACGGCTTATTCTCCAATGCCATTATATAGCCTTCTTCATCCGATAACGCCTGCTTGGGCAACCCGTTTCCGCCTGACAAGACGGGCAGCAAGACCGGAGCAGGAAGCTCCAAACCCAGGGAAGCCAAGGTCGGGAGACGCTTCTGCGGAAGGAGGAGCAGACATACAATCAACACGATTAACGCAATACCCGCAGCAAGCAGCCATCGCGACCGTCTCACATGATACAGACGTTTAATCATACAGCTTCACCTCCCTCAGTAACTGGCCGAAGAAATCGAAGAGGTTGTAGCCGAGTCCGGCCATGATCGTCACGAACAACCAGATCAAGAGGATGGTGGCAATACTGATGACCATGTTTCGCGCCGTCTCCATAAACTCGAAATTGTGGATGACCTGCGTCATAACGAAGAACATCAGGATGACCCAATACCAGACGATCTGTACGCCTGCGTCATAGATGACGCGCTCCTCAAGAACGAGAATATGCGAGATCGCCGTGAGCAGCGGTATCCAGACCATGAAGGGCACCATCGCATAGATACTCGTCTGCAGCACCTCGTACAGCCGCCCTTCACCGTCCTTGATCGTACTGATCAAATAATTGGCGATAACCCAGGTAATCCAAGGTACGATGAACAAGCCCAACGTCCATACCAGACTGATTTGACTGCGGTCGACAGGCTTAAATACGAATCCGACCCCGTAGGTGGAAGCCAGATGCACCCCGACTGTCAGCAGGATAAACATCGCCAGCACCGCGAATGATATTTTGCGGTCCTTCAGTCGATAGAAGCCCTCATAGGGATGGAACAGCAGGTAGCCGGCTGCGCTAATCTCAGAGCCGTAACGAGCAAGTTTGGGCGACCATTCGCGGGACGCGATCCAACCCTTGATCAGCCGTACGCCTCGTATCAGCAGCCATCCGCCTACGACGAGCGAGCCTGCCAAATAGACGAAATACTGTTGTATCCACAGGAGCCGTATATTCCAGTATGCGCTCGAGAATCCCTTGGCATCGTAGGCGATCCGGTAATAATCCAGTGCACCCTTATAGTCCTCTTCACGATTTAACGAATGACCGAGCCCCCGGTATGCCATGGACAGGTTGTCGTTCTGGCTGATTAATTCCTGCCAATGCGGTTTGCTCGCCGAATAATTGCCGTCCAGATCATGCTTGACTGCCTGCAGAGCCGTCATGCCGAAATCGGTAGGCCGAAACACCTCGATAATATTCAGATGGGAATCGGCAATCCATACGTCGCTGCCGCTGTTTACGATTATGCTGGTTGGCTGGCTCAATACGCCGAACTGCATCGTCGTGTTCTGACGGTCTCCGAAGGAGAACAAGGGCATACCCGCCGGGGAGTAGATCGTCGTCTTGCCCGTATCATAGTCCAGCGCATACAGCATGCCGTTAGCGTCAATCGCAACATCGGTTACCAGCCAAGCATTGGCAAGAGGAGGTCCGGACAGCATGTTAACCCCGCTTGCATTCAACCGCTTCACTTGGCCGGCGTACTGCTCCTGTGTAGTTGTATAGATGAATCCTTCCGAATCCAAGGCGATGTTGCGCACCTCGGGCGGCCGTTTGGCCACTTCCTTCTCCAGCTGCTCCTTCGACATCCAGGTGCTCTTCAGACGGTCCATTACTGTGAGCGGCGTTTTATTCGCCCCGAAGAAGCCCGTAAACTCCCCTTCTGCGTTCATCCGGAATATGCCCTGATAGGAACCTTTCACGACAATGTACATCACCTTGCGCGAATCAACGACGATTTTGCTGGGTACGAAGAAATATTGGCTCGGGTCCGGAAGAAGCGCCGACTCCGGCCGCACAAACTCGCGAACATAATTACCGTATTGATCATAAACGGCGATCCGGCTATTCCCGGTATCCGCGACATAAACCTGACCGGACGGGTCGACGAATACGCCTTCCGGCTCCTTCAGCTTTCCGGGTCCTTCTTCAGTTCCGATGACCGTAAGGACATCCCCCTGCCGGTCCAGAACGACGATCCGGCTATTGCCCGTATCCGCTACATATACCCGGTCGTCACCGGTTATGTACAGATCGCTGGGTCCGGAGAACGACGGCCCCCGATCGCTTGCGCCGGTTATATACAGATGCGGTACATAAATGGGCTGCACATCGATCCATTCGCCGCTGTTGTAATCATAATACTCCGTTTCATACGGCATCATCGCCAATACTGGCGCCGATACCATAATGCCTGCCGCAATCCATGCGCTCATCATCACCACCAGGCGGATCAACCATCTCCCCGGTCGCTTACGGCCCGGCTCCTGCCGCCCGCTGCGATCCTTGCGCCGTTTCCAGGAATGGCGGGTCGGGAACATCATGTGAAGCTCCCCCTTCAATGAATAGATGCACAAACAGTTGCAATGAATGGATTTCCAAGAATAGCAGACAAGGGGATGCATGGTCTTGCCGTACATACCCCCTGCCTACTTGCCTGTCTATTTCATAACGCCGATACTCTTCCAGTAATCCGCCGCACGTTTGTTATAATCCTCAATAGCCGGTACGATAGAGCTGATATCTTTATTATCATGGAACATCGCGATTAATGCCGGATCCACCGTTCCGCTGTAGGTTGGACCATCGAATATCGCCGGCCCGATTCCGGTACAACAAGAAGACGTGCTTATGGTCAGCGCCTCGTAATTCTGTCCCTCATATTTGCTTTCCAGCAGCTTATCCAGCTCCTCGTTCTTCACCATGGACGGGAACCCGATATTCTCGATTCTCCACTTGTTGGCTTCGTATTCGAATTGAAAACGAATGAACAGCCATGCCGCTTCTTTGTTCTTGGACGCGCTTAGCATCGCCAGCGGTGAAGTGTTGCGGATCCCCGGCTGGGAAACCGTCCCTCGCGGTGCAGGGAGAATATCCCACTCGAATTCGACCATATCATCGAGCTGCTTGAGCGGTTGGGCAATGCTGAACAGCGCTTTGCCCGCATGGAAATCCGCCATATCGGCATAACCGGATTTATTGAAGGTTTCAACGTCCATCATCACTTTGTCGACGGTAAACAGATCCTTCAGCCATTTCAGATCGGCCAATACTTCAGGCGTGTTCAGCATGCTTTGCGTATAATCCTCGTTCATAAAGTCGCGGGCTCCGGCATGGCCGTTGGCAACCGGCAGCAAGTTCGTGAAGGCTGTCTTGAATATGCCGTTGAAGGATACGCCATATTCGCCTGCGCTCGGGTCGGTTGCTTTCTTCGCCATTTCACGGAAATCTTCATAGGTCCAATCGTTCGGCGGCATTTCCATGCCATGCTTTTCCATTAAGTCTTTATTGATCACGATCGGCCATGGATCATCCGTCCACGGAATCGCATAGATCTTCCCGTCCATCTCCCATGATTCGAGGAATCCATCTTGAATGCCGAGCGTAGGCAGAATGGCGTCATTCTCCATGTAAGGCTTCAAATCTTCGAGGTTGCCGCCTTCCATCCATTTGGATATCGCCTGCGGCCATACGATATCCGGCGGCTCGCCTGATGACTGAAGCGCCGCCAGCTTGGACAGCCCTTCGACATCGCCGCCGCCGGAGCCGAATGCCTTCACCGTAATCCAGGGATACTTCTTCGTAAACTCTTCATACAGCGTGGTGAAGAAGTCGAGGTCTCCCCCCCAGTTCATGACCGTTAACGTAACCGGATCGTGCTTCTCCTCTACAACCGGTTCCGGTTCATCGGGCTCAGTCGTTTCTGTAGGTTCATTCGTCTGCGTCTGCTCTTTGTTGTCCGCTGCCGTACCCGTATTAGCCGGCTTATTATTCCCGCTGCAGGCTGCGAGAAAGACGCTCAGAAGCATCGAGACGCAGAGCAGGAAGACGACTCTTTTATTGAAAGCCATGCTTACTCCCCCAATCCTTGGATTTGAAATAGATTATCCTGAATCCGTAAATCAGCGACCTTGAATACCACCTCCTCCAGTAGATTCATCCAATTTCTGCGTTATTTGACACCGGAATGAAGCATGGTCTGCATAACCCGCTTCTGGAAGATGAGGAAGATGAGCAAATTGGGCAGGAACATCAATAAGGATGCGGCTGCCATCATGCCTTGGCCGGCGACATTATTCTGAGCCCCGCTGACGAGTGTCTGCACATAGTAGGCGATATTCTTCAACGCCTCATCCTGAACGTACAATGTCGATGCCTCCACATCGCCCCACACGCTTTGGAAGGTCAGAATCGCGATCGTGGCGATGGCCGGCGCCGCAAGCGGCATGACGATCCGGTTGAAGACGGCTGCCTCGGATGCCCCGTCGAGCTTAGCAGCTTCGATCAGATCATTCGGGATTTGGCCGATGAACGCCATCATGAGAAACACCGCGACCGGCGAAGCAAGAAACGGCAGAATATGAGCGAAATACGTATCGTTGATGCCCAGCCCGCTGATAATCAGATACCTTGGAATCGATACGGTCTCTGCGGCGAACATGAGCGAGACGTAGATCAGGCTCATAATAAGCCCCTTCAAACCGAATCTCAGCTTCGCAATCGCATATCCGGCCATCGAGCTGACCGTAATGACGCACAAGATCGTGACCGCCGCAATCATGATGCTGTTGAACAAATACCGGGTAAACGGGACGACATCGCCGGAGGTGGCAAAGAACAGCTTTTCGAAATTGACCGTCGTCGGCTCCTGCACCAGAATGCGGGGCGGGAACAGGAACATCTCGTCGAGCGGCTTGAAGGCATGGTTGAAAATGTACACGATCGGAATGAGCATAAACAGCGCAAGTCCGGTCAAGCCGGAAGTGAGCAGCACGCCCGATAGCGAAAGTCTTCTCATACTAAGCCGCATGACTACTCATCCCCCTTCGGCGCGAACAATCGGTAGCAGAGCTTCATCACGGCATAGCTGACGATCAGCAGCACGACGCAGAGGGATGACGCATAACCAAGCTCGAATCGGATAAAGGCATAATCGTCAATATGATTGATGAACAGATGTCCGGCATAAGAGGGCGTGATCACCGCGCCGGTCAATTGTGTCGATATCGCGCCTGCCTTCAACGTTCCTACAATCGTCATGACCGCGCTGAATAACATCTGCGGCTTCATTGAAGGAACGGTAATATAGAACACCTCTTGCAGCGAGTTTTTGATTCCGTCGATTTTCCCGGCTTCGTACAGCTCGGGGTTGACGGTCTGCAGTCCGGCGAGCATGGCCAGGAAGCCGACGCTGAAGCTGGTCCATAGACTGACGATAATCATGATCGTCATCAAGTATTTGGGATCCGCCAGCCACAGCTGGGGGGAATCGATAATGCCGAGCCGCAGCAGCAGGTTGTTAACATAGCCGACCTTGTCGCCGCTGAACGCAGCCGCCCAGACAACGGCGAGCGCAATGCCGCCCGCCAGCGATGGCGTGTAGAAAGCCAGCGTATATACATCCCGAATTTGCTTGGGCAGACGGGTGATTAACCAGGCGAAGATGAATGACAGCATATAGCCGCCCGGACCGACGAGCAGAGCGAATTTGAAGGTGTTGGGCAGCGCGTGCTTCATGAACACGAAATCCTGCGTCACCAAGGAAATATAATTATTGAATCCGATAAACCTCGGGAACGAGAAGCCGTTGAATGAGGTGACGCTCAGCAATCCGGCCATCAGAACGGGCAGCAGGATGAAGATCGCGAAGCAGATCAGAAAGGGCGCAATGAAGAAATAAGCAACCCGATCCCGCCAAACATTGCCGATCATTCGCTCCAGACGCCGGACAAACAGGGGGGCGGACCTTGAGTTATGGACGGCTGTCTTCAGCTGATTCAACTCCTTCTCCCCCCTTCTTATACCGGTACGGCTTCACATATGGCTCCAGATTGAGATCCGTATCGACTGGTATGCCAAGATCCTCCTGCTTCCGTCTCATCTCGCGCTGCAGCGCAATGCGGGCCTGCTCCAACGATTCCATGTACGGCATGCCTGTCAGAACGGTACGGTTCCATGCAAATCCAAGCTCCCGCCCGAGGAAATAATGACCCGGCACCAGAGGCACGTTCTTCACCCATCGGCCTTGCTCATAAAGCGTATCAAGCTCGGCAGCCGACCATGGAATAGTCGCCATCGCCTCCACATTGGCGGTATTCCAGCGATACTCCAAGCCGTACAACGATTCCATGCTGTTGCCGAACTCCGATTGAACTGCAGCCGACGTCCACCAGTCCAGAAATTCCCATGCCTCCTTCTGCTTGTCGCTCTTCTTCATAATCATTCCGCTCACCGCGCCCTGCGGCTGCCAGCGCGCTACGGCACCATCCGCTTGGCGAATGCCTGGAACCGGCGCGACGCTCCAATGGCCGACAATATCCGGGGCCGCAACCGAAAGCTGGACATAGGTGCTCAGGTCGCCAATGCCAATAGGCAGATCGCCCAGCCGGAAGTGTTCGAAGAATGCCGGTATTTCCAAGGGCAGGCTGTGCTTGACGAACATGTCGGTCCACTGCTTGAAGGCCTTCACGGCTTTCTCGTCCCCCAGCTTGTTCTTCATCCCCGTCTCATCCCAAAATTCGGCGCCGTTCTGATAGAAGATGGTCGTGAAGTCGCCCGGCGGGTAGTAGAAGGTCATCCCCTTCTCCAGCAGCGTCGGCATGATCCGGAAGACATCCTCCCACGTATCCGGAGGCTGAATGCCCAGTTGTTCGAACACATCGGTCCGGTAGTATAACAACTGAAAGTTCTGAAGCTCCGGCAGCGCATAGGTGCCTCCGTCGTATTGATGAGCCAGCATCACTCCGGGATGGAATCGCTTCGCGATCCCGTCAAAGCCCTCCATCTTCGATAAATCCGCAATCGCTCCGCGCATGGCGTATTCGACGGCTGTTTCGGAAGGTATTCCGAGCGCTACGTCAGGTTGATCCCCTGCGGCATTGCCCAGAATGAGCGCATTCGGGTTCGGCATGAGATTGACGTTGACTTGAATGCCCGTCTGCGGCGTAAATTGCTGCTCGATCTTCTCCTGCATGATATCGACGTAGTCCCGGCCTCTGCTTACCCATACGGTGAGCGCTTGATCCTTGTTCAGCGACTTTCGGCTGTAATCCATATAGAACGTACGGAAGAAATTCATCCCCATATACGCCGTTCTCGTAAAGGCATTCGAAATCTTCAGTCCGGTTTCCGCATCCGGCGTACGAAGCACAATGTAGTCAAGCATCAGCTTCTGTTCGGCCATCTGCGTGAGCCAGGCGCCAAGCCTGCTCTGCGTGCTGGAAAACTCCTTCATCTGATTCGGAATTTCGTTGACGTCATCTCTCATGTCCTTGAAGGTATACAAAGCGGTATTCAGGATAGAAGACACGGCGGTCTTGCGTCCGCTCAAGCCATTCACATAGGCCGATATCGCCTCCATCTTCTCGATTAACGAGGTAAGCTTCAGCTCGATGTCCGGATCATAGCGTTTGATTTCCCATGTCCGGTTCAAGTCTTGATCCGCTCCGGTCACACTGTAATTCCCGGTAATCCGGCGTAAATTCTTATCGAGGACACTTAGATCCCGCAGTAAATTCTGCAGCGCATAGACGGCTGGCGTGACCGGCGAAGCATCGGCCGTAATCCGCAGCGTGTGACTTCCTTTCGTCAAATAGAACCGGTAGGCCGTACCATCCTCCGCCTGCAGCGTATGCAGCTGAAAGTGTGAATTGGCAGGCGTCTCATAGCCAAGCAGCTCCTTGAAAGGCGTTACCCCATCGATCGTGAACGTATGGTAGACGCTCGACTGCTGCATGGATTGCAGATATTTCATATCCAGCTCGTAATAGCCGTCTTCCGGGACATCGATGCCCCATTCCAGCCACTCGCCGGCTTTCTTCCAGCGGTCGCCTCCAATGACGTTGTAAGCAATGCGTCCCTTGGGGTCCGGTGAGATGTACGGCTCCGAGTAGGAGGACGTCTGAATGCTCGGGTCTGACTTGCGGTTGTACCCTTCTGCTTCGTATCGTTGAAACCATGATTTGTTTTCTGCTGCGATGGTATGCATCTGTGAGTAGCGGACATAGTCCGGTATGTCATGCGTTGGTGTTAGTGTGAGGGTATCCAAGGCAACCGGCTCGCGCCAGCCAATCATCCGAATGATGTGCTTGCCCTTGGTGAAGTGCCATCTTAATGGCAGTGAGGAGACAGAATAATCGGTTATCGGTTCGGTTTTCAGCCCTTCCAGCTCGAGCTGTACGGGACGCAGTTCATTGCCAAGCTTGTCGCGTTGGTAAGGATATGCCGCATCTTTCCAATTGCGCTGTAACAGAATTCGTTCCGCTTCGGCGAAGGGGTATTCCCCATCCACTTGTATGCCGCGTATAATGCCGGAATAGCTGCCTTTCAATGGGACATAGGCAATGCTCAGCGTATACAGGCCTTCTTCCGGAATGTCCGCCACCCATTCCACCCATCCTGCGGCGCCTTCCCACTGGAGAACCCGCTTCCCTGCTTCTTCATGATAGGCTGTCGATAGCGGTGCATCATCGGATTTGTTCGAATAGGAAGCGGCATCGATCATAATGTTCTTAGTAGATGCCGTTGATCGGGCTTGATCCTTCCATTCCTTCTGATAGGTGTAATAGCTGGGCGTTCCATCGGATTTCGCGTGCTCTTCAATCACGCTGCTTGCGAGAACTGGATAATGCTCCCCCGTTACGAAGAATAAGCGGTATAGGATGAAGAGTGCGAAAACAGCGATAACTGCTGCAGCAATGACGAGCTTCTTGTTTCGTACGAACCTCATAGGCCTGTTACTCCTTGCGAAGTCAGGCTGCCTCCCTGTTCGGCGTCAAACAGATGAATCCGGTCCAACCGGAAGGCAATTTCGGTCTGGTCCCCAATGGCGTGAGAGCTGCCCGCTTCCGTTCGGACGATGACGGTTGACTCGCCAATATTCACGAACAGGAACGTATCCGAGCCCATGAGCTCAATCATCTCAATCTTTCCTGCCGTTATTCCGCACGGATATTTGTTCCGGGTTTCCACGTCGGCGCCGATATGCTCCGGCCGAATGCCGAGCACAACCTGCCGAAGATTAGAGGCGGCCGACTTCAGCGACGGCACATACCGCTGAGGCAGCTCCCACAGGATACGCTTGGTTTCAAAACAATAGCTGTCCTCCCGGCGCGTAACGGCACCTGGAATAAAATTCATCTGGGGACTCCCGATAAAGCCGGCTACGAATAAATTGCGGGGATGGTCATACATGATCTGCGGTGGTGCTACCTGCTGGACTTCCCCGTCCTTCATGACGACAATCCGCGTCCCCATTGTCATCGCTTCCGTCTGATCATGAGTCACATAGACGGTCGTAGTCTTCAGCTGGCTATGGAGCTTCATAATTTCCGCCCGGGTCTGCGCTCGCAGCTTCGCATCGAGATTAGACAAGGGCTCATCCATAAGAAACACCTGCGGCTCACGAACGATGGCCCTTCCCAGAGCTACGCGCTGCTTCTGCCCCCCGGAGAGCTGACTGGGCAGCCGATCCAGCAGGTGCGATATTTCCAGTATCTTCGCCGTCCGGTTCACCTTCAGCTCCACTTCATGCTTCGCAACCTTGCGAAGCTTCAGCCCCAGGGCGATGTTCTCATACACGGACAGATTCGGATATAAGGCGTAATTCTGGAATACCATGGAGATATCCCGATTCTTCGGCGATACATAATTGACGTATCGCTCGCCGATATACAGATCCCCTTCAGATATCGGCTCAAGCCCTGCAATCATTCGAAGCATCGTCGACTTCCCGCAGCCGGAAGGACCCACCAGTACAAGAAATTCGCCTTCGGACACTTCCAAATTGAAGTCTTTCACAGCCGGCCGCTGCTCGCCCTTATAGTATTTGTAAATGTGCCGACAACTTAAGCTGCCCATGTCATGGTTACGCTCCTTTCATTGCTTCCCGACCGTCTATCGCTGGGGTACTCGCATGAATGGTCAGCATCAAGCATGATTTCCTATTGTATTATTTGTATTTAAAAAATATAAATATTATCCATTACTTCTTTTTTGAACCTTTTATGTAAGCCTTTTCACAAAAGACGATACTATACAATAATACATTAGTCAAGTCATTTTTTGGCGATCATTTCCTTATTAAATATGGTGTTTTCGTCGATTATTGCGTTGTTTTGAGAGAATCACATTAAGTCATATCATACATATTGATTATTAGACCATTCATTTTATTCGCCAAATAAAGGGTTTATAGACTATTCCTCGCCTATGACGAGTCGGGAAGCGTCTGACAATAGGTGTGACATCATCCTACAAGTTCCTCCTATGATCACGGTTTGACGGACACTAGATCGCCCTCGACGGTATTCCCAGAAAGTATCCAGCAACCTTTTCACATCCGAGGCGTCTAATGCTGTATCACGATCAATAACACATTCATGCGGTATGGAGGATTCTGAAGAATGAAGAAGATTGCTGCAGCCTTTCTGGGTCTTGTCCTGACTGCTTCAGCATTCCTGCCAGGTCAAAGCTTTGCAAACGATCAGCCCTTCGTGATTAAAGGCAAAGTGGTCCAAGAACGTACGCTGGTACCCATACGCTATGTCGCAGCCGGTAACCTATATACCCTTCCGATTTATCAGTCAGTCTCTCGGAGGGACGGTATCATGGAATTCGTTGGGCCGGACGGCCGACGTTACATTGGGGGAGAAACACGTTCGGATCACTACGGAGTCCACGTTCAACGATTCCCGAATTCCGCAAAGAACCGTCGACGCTTTGATCAAGAAAGTCAACGAAGCCACCAACCTGGCCGCCTATTCACAAATCCGGGCACATTTCAAACCCTATTTCACGGACGCCTTCATCAATAAAATCATTCAAGATAAAGGATTGTACGTTAACGTTCCGTTCACGGATGTCGCTTATATTCATTCCGATGAGAAGAAAGGCACCGTTACGCAATATGGCTCGCCTAAAGACATCGCTGCGAATAGTGTCGAACGGATGATCACGGTGAAATATATCCAAGATAAATGGATGGTTGACACTATTATTTTCACCCACTTGACTCCATAGAAACCATGCTGAGCACGAAGGGAGAGGGAATCGGATGCGTCCGGTTTCCTTTCTTATGTTGATCCCGAGTGGAAATTATTTGAGGGACTTGTATAATTGGTTTATGGGCATTCGCACATTCGGTTTAACGACATATACTATCACGATTACGTATTCTGGAGGTCACTATGGACAACTTTCACTTTATCGGTATAAAAGGCTGCGGAATGAGTGCTTTGGCACAAATCCTCTCCGACCTTGGACATCATGTTCAGGGGGAGGACATCGAATCGCATCTCTTCACCCAAGTGCCGCTCGACTCGCGCAATATTCCGCTTTACGCTTTCGGAGACGCACCGTTGAAGCCTAACATGACGGTCATTGCCTCAAATGCTTATGACGACAACCATCCCTCCGTCCTTCAATGCAAGGAGCTTGGAATTCCCGTTCATCGCTATCACCATTTCCTGGGCGAATGGATGAAGGGCTACACAAGTATTGCAATTACAGGAGCACATGGCAAAACAACGACGACGGGGATGCTGGTGCACGCCCTTCATGCCCAAGAGCCGCCATGCAGCCTGATCGGCGACGGAACCGGCAAGGGGAATCCCGATGCGGATTTATTCGTGTTCGAAAGCTGTGAGTATCGGCGCCATTTCCTTGCCTATCGGCCGGACATAGCGGTCATTACGAATATTGATTTTGACCATCCGGATTACTTCGCGGATATTGACGACGTTAGACAAGCTTTTGAAGAGATGGCCTCGTTGACAGGCAAGTATATCGTCGCATGCGGGGATGATCCCCAGGTCCGTCTTCTGCGAGCCCATACAGACACGCTGTATTATGGCTTCGGAATGAACAACCAGCTGAGAGCCTCCAATCTGGTCGTGGATAGCAGCGGCGTCACATTCGATGTTTACTATAAAGATACGAATATCCAACAATTCAAGATCCCCGTATTCGGAAAGCATAATGTGCTCAACGCGCTGGCCGTTATTGGCGTTGCACTCGTATTGGACCGCGATATGGATCTCGTCAAAGCCCAGCTGGCGACATTCTCGGGCGTAAAGCGCAGATTTTCCGAGAAACAATGGGGCAGCAACGTTGTTATCGACGATTATGCGCACCATCCGTCCGAGATAAGAGCAACGCTTGAAGCGGCTAGAAGCAAATATCCTTCCAAAAGGATAGTCGGCATCTTCCAGCCCCACACCTTCAGCCGTTTGGAAAAACTGATCGATGATTTCGCCCTCTCGTTGAAGGACGCCGATGATGTCTACCTCTGCCAGATCTTCGGATCGGCGAGGGAAGGCAACGGATCGGTCTCGATCGGCGACTTGCAATCGCGAATTCCGAATGCCCGCCTATTATCCGATAATATCGCAGCCGATATGTCCACCTACAACGATTCCATTCTTGTGTTTATGGGAGCCGGAGACATTCAGAAATATCAGGATCAATTGTTTCAATCGTAAAAGATAATTAATGGCACCTTTTCGGGTGCCATTTCCGTTTTTGTGACTGGTCATATAAAAATTTTGGGTATTCGTTTTTTTTCCATTTTTCCGCTTGGAAAGTTGAGCTATTAATATTGAAAACTAATTGCCGGGCAGTTGGATGCCGTGCCAGCCGCTTACATCGCATTGGCCATATTCATTATCACCCACAGCAACCACCGTGCCGTCCGATTTAAGGCCGAGAGTATGAGCGCAACCCGCTGCAACCGCCACAATATCGCGCCAGCCACTTACATTGCATTGGCCATGCTCATTCCAACCCGCAGCCGCCACGGTACCGTCCGATTTAAGGCCAATGGTATGACTACTACCCGCCTCTATCGCCACAATACCGCGCCAGCCGCTTACATCGCATTGGTCATGCTTATTCCAGCCCACAGCAACCACCGTGCCGTCCGATTTAAGCCCGACGGTATGAAGGTAACCCGCCGCTGCCGCCACTATGTCGCGCCAGCCGCTTACATTGCATTGGCCATACCGATTATTACCCACACCCGCCACCGTGCCGTCCGATGTAAGCCCGACGGTATGCCAGTCACCTGCCGCTACCGCCACCATATCACGCCAGCCGCTTACATTGCATTGGCCTTCATTATTTCGACCCATAGCCACCACCGTGCCATCCGATCTAAGCCCGATGGTACGACGCCAACCCGCCGCAACCGCCACAATATCGCGCCAGCCGTTTACATCGCATTGGTCATGCTTATTCCAACCCACAGCCGCCACCGTGCCGTCCGATTTAAGCCCGATTGTATGAGCATTACCCGTGTTCGTCGCCATATGAACATTACCAGCCGCGACCGCCACAATACCGCGCCAGCTGCTTACATTACATTGGCCATATTTATTATCACCCACAGCCGTCACCGTTCCGTCAGATTTAAGACCAACGGTATGACGACGACCCGCAGCTATGGTATCTTTAGGCCACCGTTTCACCTTTAACGCCGCTTCTTTCGGTAAAATGCAATCCATGTCTTACCTCCTTGAAAACAAGACCTACTCCTCCACTTTACATTCATGGTTGGCTGGGTATTTTCTCGTTTTCCATCTTTATCATGGAAGATTCATATGTAAAGCAGGACGCACACCATAACCGTCTATACTGTTATTCCCATAGCTGCGAATACTGCAACCTGGACCTGCAAAAAACGCACGTGAAGGCTTGTTTCCTTGCGTTCGCAGCCACCACCAGGAACAGCCAACTTCTTCGCCGTCTCTGATGATATAGTTATCTTTGTTCGTTTTATCATATACATATAAGCTGCATCCATCGGGCTTTTTCGTCTTGGCAAAATCGGTTCCAACAGCGCGCCTCAAATCCTTGCCGTGGATCTCAGATAAAAATCTTATCTCGGCAGCGCTAAGCAGAAAGACCTTGTCCTCCGTATCCGGGCAGCCCTCTCCGTTGTCCGCGCAAGGAGTCGTCTTTATGAATTGCTTTTCGGCGGCATTAAATGCGGCGTTATAGAATTCATCATTCAGCCACTCGCGTAAATCGCAGTCATGCCACGTAATTTCCATGCAATCGCGCCACTTCAGATCCGCGCTCTTGCCGTGATACCTCTTGCAGTCCAAAATATACTCACTCAAAACAAACAGCTCGCTTCCTGATTTTTGTAGAACACGCCATTTAATCGCCAGTTCTTTACCGTCTGCAGACTGCGGGTACGTGCCGAACGTAATGAAGTTGCCGGGCTTTAGGTTCCGGTACGTTAAAGCAAAATGACCCTTTTCCATTAAGTTTTCCTCCTCGGTTTTTCATTCCAACTTCGATCATATAACATTCATGCAAGATTTCATTTGATATAACCAGAATCCTTGTGTGGACGGCTATTGCCTCTTATAATATTGTTGCCGTACTTTAGAGTTTGACTTTAAGGAAGGTGTCGCAGATGGACAAAACCATTACGCCGAAACAGATGGCCAAGAGACTTCATGTCAGCACCACAACCTTGCGAAGATATGAAAGTCTCGATTTGGTGCCTGACGTACCTCGGACAGCCAGTAATAGAAGATATTATACTCCGTTGCATGTTCAAGCTTTCCTTGCTTTACGGTCCTTGATCAAAGGATTCGATCTGCCTATCGCCTACGATGTCATGAACTTATTAAAAAAAGGTCACGTTGAACAAGCACTTTGGATGATCAATTTACAACAGTACAACATTCAGGTAGAGAAGCAACGAATCGAGGAGGTCATGAGCCTCATTCATCAAACTGATTTCTCCATGTATAGGAATATTCAGGTCACGGATGAAATGAAAATCGGTGAGATCGCCGTTATCGCTGGTGTAAACCCATCCGCTATTCGACATTGGGAAAAGGAGGGGCTTATTCGCGCTGAGCGGAATCCGGAAAACGGATATAGAGTCTTTACATCGAGGGAATTAAAAAAGATTATTGTGCTAAGCAGTTTAAGGAAAACCGTCTTTTTCATTGAAAGCATGAAACAGTTGCTTGAAGCTTTAGAGATACATGATCTGACTTCGATTGAACGCTCCTTCAAAGTGGCTCTTCAGAAGCTGAATGAGCAATTGGAAAAACAAATGAATGGCATATCAGAAATGATGATATATATACATTTTTTCAAAATAGTGTAAATGGTTCAAATTGAAGAGCCGAAATTTTTTTGCGTTATCGGATTTGAGGTATAGATATCTGGCCATGTCAAACAGGCTGCCGAGCATATCGGCAGCCTGTTTTCGATTCGTGCTGAATCAGCGGTATGAACAACTTATAGCGTGCTCCCATCAAATGTGCTAGGTTGTGCGGTAGCATCGCCTGCAAATGAAATTCGCGCATCGTTCCAGCCTTCCGGCAGATGGATCGCTCCGCCAACGGAAGTGGTAAGTTCGATTCTTTCGGATCCCTTCTCCACGATGAGCGGTTTGAGAGGAATCCCCATTCCGTTGGAAGCATTCGTGAGACGGGCCGTTAACGTTCCGCCTTCGACTGAAATCGATGTAACCACCGGTGTATCAAGCACATCCAGTATGACATCCGTCTGATTTGTTTGTGCCCCGTCGATTCCTATGGCGCGTCCGTTCAAAAAGGTTTGGCCTTCCAGTTCCGGGCCGAAATCGTAGGAGTGAGGTATTACGATACCGCCGGCATCGTGAATCGCAATGATGCTTTCAGGCGTATATTCGTCCAATCTGGATCCATACACCGAATAATAAGAACCTAGCAAATATAACATTCCCGGCGTCTCGTAACGGTTTCGATTATAGATTAGTTTCGCCTCTGGCTGAGCTTGTTTAATTCGAATATCGCTTGAGTTAAAGATCGAGCGTTCGATAACCCCGTCGTATTGCGCCGCAAGATTCGCCAATTTTCCCGGATCGCTAATTTCTTTAATGTCGAACTCGATTCCACCGCCGACTTGCTCCGCGAGTTCCAGGATTTCTTCAATCGATGCGACTTGGGCAGGGTCGTACTCGCTTCCCAGCCATTGATCGTTATCGGCAGCATTTAACGCGCGGACTTCGTCATAAGTCATATCCGATATACGACCGGTGCCGTCCGTCTTGGAGTCGACCGTTGAATCGTGGAACGAAACAAGTTTGCCATCCTTCGTCTCCCGGACGTCGACCTCGACCAGATCCGCGCCGTATGCAAAAGCGTACCGATAGGAGTCGAGCGTATTTTCAGGCGCTAACCAAGGTGCCCCGCGATGCGCGGAAACGATGGGATCCGCAGCCCCTTGATCCGGCATTTCGGCATTCATCCATCGGGTCGGCTCAGGTTGAAGATCGGCATTCGGTTTTTTTCGAATGACGAATGTTTTGTCATTCCCATCCTTTGCATTTTTAATATTCAAGAATAGCTTCTGACTATCGGAGGGCGCGAAGCTACCTACAGGATCAAAGTATAAACCTGTGGGAACGGCATTCTTATCGGACAACGAAGCGAATCGTTCAACACTGTCGGCTGTTCCGTCGTTATTATCATCAAACTTGGCAAGCCATACATCAGCGAACTCGTTATCTTCCGCTATCCATAGATTGCCTTCATTATCGAGTGTCAGGTAGCTTGGGTTATGAAAATCTTTTTTGGAGGTAATATCACCAGCTTGGATAAAGTTGTGCACAATAGGCATCTCATCAAGCGATATGGAAAGAACGCGATCTTCTCCCGTAATAGCGACATAAAGTGTATTTTCCTTGATCGCCATATCGCCTGGAAACTTATAATCTGCCGCTTTGAGCTTTGCTGCTGCAGAACGCGCATCCTTAAGGACCTGCTCTTTGTCAAGCGCTACCCATTCAGCAGTAATATCCTTGTCCTTCTGCTTTTTAACGGTACGCAATGCATAAAGCTGTCCGCTTGTAAGGTCTCCAGGTTGCTCGGGAACAAACCGATAGATTGTGCCTTTACGATCATAATCGGTCAAATATACGTTCCCGTTTGCATCCAATTGGATTCCTTTATGTGAAAGGGATCCCAGTGCCGGCAGTGCCTTGGCCGATCCGTCAGCAGGGTTTATTTCATATATCAGACCGTGCACGGCATTTGGAACATTCGGATCCGGATGTGCTGCGTTTGATATATTTTCGGCTGTAAGCACAGTGCCCCATGGCGTCCATACCAATTCATCCAGTTCTTCCAAATCTTCTCTTTGGAAAATAATTTTTGTCTCTTCTCGGCCTGATAAATCAGTGACACTAACTGCTGCGTTATGGTTTAGCTGGTGGGTTCGATAAAGATACCGGCCTGCTTGATCGCCTGTTTCATTTAACACGTTCATACCCGGGAAATCGAGGAAGTCTCCATCCGTTTTTTCATTCATAATCCACACTTGTTCGTACTCTTTGGGGAGCACAAAAGGGCTTTCCGCAGAAAAGGAACCGGCGTTTGAATTCTTCTCTGCGCTTGTTTCATAAGGTAACTGAGTGCTTCCCAAGACAAGAACCGACAAAACGCCTGCTAACATTGCTTGTTTTTTCTTCATCTTCATCAACTCCCTATACTATGATTAATATAGTTAACAATCTTAAAAACAAGTAAGATTTTCTTTCTATCACCACCTTTGTTCTTAAATACATGAATATTTTAGGATACTTTTATTAAATATACGTTATCCTATTTTGAATATTTTGTAATTTTTGACAGAGCGGGCTGTGCAATCCGCTGTACTGCACGGGTGTCGGCAAAGCGATTATTGCCTATTTCCCGATCTCGCTCGTCGAGGCAGAACCGATCGCCTCCTTCGGCGTCTCCTGTCCAAAGTGGCGGCTACCCAACGAACGCGTTGTCGAAATCGGGGAAATGATCCGCGATGCTTCCGCAGAAATTTCCGCAAGATTCGGTTATACCGGCCCAAGATGAACCGCGGCGCGCCGGCGGACGAACAAGCTCCGGGAAAACCTCGTTCCACGGAGCAGAGAGGTGCGTCGTGCCAACAAAAAACAGCCGCCGGCTCTCAAGCCCGGCGGCCGTCCCTAACTTTCCTTACTTGACCTCGTTCAAGCGCTTCTCCAGACGCTCCCAAGTTTCGGCTATGCCCTCCAAAGCACCCATGTCCGTAATGGTCTTGAGGGCTTCCGCGGACGCATATTCTGCGCGGTTGACCAGCTTCGTCCTGCCGCCCAGATCGATGAATTCAAGCTTGATTACGGTCGATGGCATATTCTCGTTCTCATTGCCTTCGGCATCCGAGAAGTAATCGGTATAGACGATCTTCTCCGGCTCGACAATTTCCTTATACACGCCTTTACCCCAAGATTCCATGCCGTAATACTCGCCCAGGTTCTGATCGATGCACTTCATGCAGTAATGCCATACGCCGCCCGGACGGAAATCGATGTTGCAAACCGGAAGCTCCCAGCCCTTCGCTCCCCACCAATGCTTGAGATGCTCCGCCTCTTTAAACATGTTGAACACGAGCTCGCGCGGCGCGTCGAACACGCGCTCCAGCACGAGCACCCGATCGTTCTCTACCCTCGAAACCATTGCATTGTCAGACATTGTTACTCCTCCTCAGCCATTAGTTTTTTTAGGATTCATCCTTGTTCTGCAGTTCCTTCAAGTAGTCTTCCAGTTTGTCGAATCTGTCTTCCATGACGCGCAGGAATGATTTCGCCCATGTATCCAGCGCTTGGAAGGGCTCGGGCCGGAGCTTGTAGATCCGCCGGTTGGCTTCGGCCTTCACTTCCAGAATTCCGTTGTCGCAAAGCACCTTCAAATGCTTCGAGGCTTGGGGCTGGCGAAGCCCCAGCCGATCGGCGATCTCTCCCACGGTCAGAGGACCGCCGCGCAACAGTTCGACGATTTCCATGCGGTTCGGTTCTGCCAATGCGCTCAGCGTTGCCATGTCCATGCCTGGATACTTCCCTGACATGCCGTTCACCTCGTTATGTGATGGTCACTCGGTATAATCTCATCTCCTTCATCACTAGGTTCATCTTCCGGTTGATTTAAATATACACTACTCGGAATATTCCTGTAAAGGAATATTTAAAATAAAATTCACCATCATAGCCTGTCCCCTGTTAGCCTCCGGACGTTTCCTTTGCGCGCAGCTGTTACAGTGACCGGATTAAGAACCAAAGAGAGCCCTCATCATTGAGGTCTCCCTTTTAACGAGCCAGCACCATGCTTTCTTTCCAAGCAGCTTTGGAGAGCCGCATCGTCACTCTTTTGGGCGATCTTCTCCGACGTCAGAAGATCCGGATAAGGCTGCTGCTCCTGCGGCTTAGAGCCGGTGCTGCCGTTGGTTCCATCCGCTTCCTCGATCAAATAATCGCGGCCGCCAATGCGCAGCATATTAACGTTTGGCTGTTCGGGCAAGAAGAACAGATATTGTTTGGTTGTTCCATCCTTATACTTTTTCGTATATTCATCTCCGCCAATTTCCAGTTCGGTTGCCGAGTTGACCTTGAACGAATACGTTTCACCATTGCTCAGGAGAAGCTGGTTTCCCTCGATTCATAGGTCAAACATTTATCCCTGGGCAGTTGAGAGCGTCAAGCCCGCCATCGGGGAAGCTGATTGCCCGCGGCTGGAACGCCTCTATTCGCTTCAGCTTGCGCAGCCGGCTTGGCAACTCCCTTTACCTTCATAAACTCATCACTATAGATGCTTATCGTCTGCTGCTGGCTGTACCAGCCTACAACTGCGCCCGTCGCTCAGCCGTTCGTCGCTTCACACGCCAATCTATCGATTCGTATAACAAAGACCTCTAAAACCGGAGGTCTTAGAGGTCTTTTCAACCGCTGCAGCAGGCCAAGCATTAGTATTCGTCCTTAATCCGGCACTCCCGAAGCGGGATCAGACGCGTACGATGCTTCATTTTGTATCCGATAAATACGCCGACAAACAGCGGAAGCCCAATATACGTCGCGGCTAGTCCATATACATTAACATTTCCCTCTCGGAACATGGAATAACCCTGACCGACAATCACGATCACACAGATGACAAACGCTACGATCGGCCCGAACGGGAACCACCTGGCCCGGTAAGGCAGCTCGTCCAGACTGTAGCCTTGGACGACGAACGCTTTGCGGAACCGGTAATGGCTTATCGCGATCCCAAGCCAGATGAGGAACCCGCACATGCCGGAAGCGTTAAGCAGCCAGATGTAGACGACGCCTTCCCCGAACAGCGAGGCAAGGAATGCAAGTGTCCCGATCGAAGCCGTAACGACCAGTGAAGCGATTGGAATGCCGCGTCGATCCAGGCGCTTCAGCCAAGCAGGCGCCTTGCCCTCCTTGGCCAGCGCCCACAGCATACGGGTGGAAGCATACAAACCGGAACTGCCTGCCGACAAGACGGAGGTCAGAATGATCGCGTTCATCACCGAAGCCGCGAAGGCGAAGCCTGCTTTTTCAAAGACAATCGTGAATGGGCTGACGGAAATATTCGTTATATCCGCATTAAGCAGCATCGGATCTTGATACGAAATGAGCGTGCCGATCACGAAGATCGCGAGGATGTAGAACAGCAGGATGCGCCAAAAAATTTGTTTGACCGCCTTCGGCACATTTTCCGCCGGATTCTCGCTTTCCCCTGCGGTAACGCCGATCAGCTCCGTTCCTTGAAATGAGAATCCTGCCGTCATGAATACGCCCAGCATCGCCATAAAGCCGCCATGGAAGGGAGCATCGCCTATCGTCAGATTTTGAAATCCCGCTTCGTGATTTCCCATAATGCCTGCAATCATCAGAAGCCCGACACCAATGAAAATAAGGACGGTTGCGACCTTTATGATGGAGAACCAATATTCCGACTCGCCGAATGCCCGGACCGACAAATAATTGATAAACACAATAATGCCGAGAAACAGGGCACTCCAGAGCAGTGAAGACGTCTCGGGCAGCCAGTATTTCACGATGAGACTCGCAGCCGAGATTTCCGCGGCGATCGTAATCGCCCAATTAAACCAATACGTCCAGCCAAGCGCGAAACCGAATGCCGGATCGACGAATCTTCCCGCGTAAGTGCTGAATGAGCCTGACACGGGCATATAAGCCGCCATTTCGCCAAGACTGGTCATAAGAAAATACACCATAAACCCAATCGCCGCATACGCTAGCAGCGCTCCTCCAGGTCCCGCCGTATGAATTGCGCCGCCGCTTGCCAGGAACAGCCCCGTTCCGATCGATCCGCCAAGCGAAATCATCGTCATATGGCGGGCTTTCAACCCGCGCACTAATTGTTTCTTTTCTTGTTTCTTCTGACTGTTCTTGATGTCCATATGTTACTTTCCTCTCCAAACGATAAAATGCGCCAATACCCTTTACCTAACGCTGCTTTTCCTCTAGTATGCCCCATTTCCGGGTTTATCCAAAAGTGACTTTCCCGTTTTGTATGGTTCACCGTACAGTCCCAGGTCATCTTTGAGCCGCAGCGCCAGAAAAGACAAAAGTCCTCTAATTGGAGGACTTAATCGCAAAACCCGCTATCCGTGTTTCGTTGCGTGATCGGAATAAAAGTGAACTAACACCCATCAGCCTGCTTCACAAACGTGTCAGAGCCATCGTTGATTTTACACCAATTCAGCTTAAAAAACATCACAACAAAGACTTCCAAATATATGCACCACTTGTACCCGACTCTTACAAATAGTCCAGACTATTCACAATCATAATCAATCCGACGATACACATGATCCACGAAATAGCCGATCCTGAATGCTTCGAAAGCTTGATTCGAAGCCTTTCCAATGGTCTTTGCATCAATCGCCCTAATATTAAGTGCAATGTAAACACGATTAATGGCGGCAGTATCATAATGAAATTATAGCCGGCTAGAATCGGGAGCCATTGATAAACGGCTAAATTCGAGGTAGTCATCAGACCGATCGCTGCAAAATAAGGAATTGCCGTACCCACTTCAATCAATGATGTCGTCAACCCGAGTGCAATCATGGATGCCTTGCTTCTAGTCTTCGGCCTTGGCAATTCCGATCGTTTGTTATTCGGATAGTAAAAGCTGGCTATAAATAGAATCCCCCCTATAATCAACATTACCCAGCTCACGACGCGATTATGAAAGATGGACGAGAAAGCAGCCAGTAAAGCATCCAAGCCAAGCATGAAAGCAACACCCACAAAAAAATAAAACAGCGCAACCATTGCTAAATAAATCATTAATCGTGAGCATAATCGTTCTCTTTCCGTTAAAAGCAAATATACGGTTACCCCCAACGTTGCCGGACTGAGCGTATCTAATATTGCCAATCCCCCTACCATTACAATCATTTCAAGACTCATGACTCTCCTCCTTGCATGGGAGAGTCTTGCCGGGAAGCAATGTGAATATCAAACGCTCGTTCCATAAAATCAAGAATATCCTTTTCAATCGGATAAAGACCGAGCATCTCCGATTGCTTCGGAGATTTCCTTAATTCCCATAATTTATCCATAAAGTCATCATCACCTTTGAATTCCTCCGCTTGCTTTTCCAGCATGCGCCGTATGATGTTTTGCACTTTTGATGAGGCAGGATCGTCCTTCTCCTTCATAAGCCGTTTGATCTGACCTAGCAAAGCAATCCACTCCATCGAATCTGGATCTTCTCCATTCATCTTTGGAAGCTTTGTCCAGTTCTCCATTTCTTTGTCGTTAAACATGCTCTCCTTGAAGGTCAGCATTCTTTTATTATTTTGATTCGATAACTGAATAAGCTTCTGTACCGCAAGACGTTCATCCCCGCCTTCGATTGCAATGCCATTTATTAATTCCCGCAGAGATGACTCTATGCTTTTCAATCTTTTATGCTCTTCAATGATATAGCCTAGCTGGCCTTTCAAACTATTCGACCAATTCCATTTCGAGTCGGATAGCATTCCTATAATATCTTGCAAACTGTAACCCATTCCTTTTAAAAATTGAATATATTGAAGCTTTTTTAAATCCTCCTCCGAATATAAGCGATGTCCGCCTTCCGTTTTGGATGAGGCTGTCAATAATCCGATCTGATCATAATACCGAAGCGTTCTGACCGTGATCTTGGTTTGTTTCGCGACTTCATTAATGTGAATCAATTCCAGATACCTCCAACGATTGATAAATATTAATTTTCATTATCTTTGTATGCAGCATATTTAATTAAATATCCCAGCCCTAATCCGACTAATACTCCAGGTAATGCTTGATCAAGCACAAGTCCAATCCCTGCTCCGATTATGACGCATGCATAAATAATGATATCTCCTTGTTTCATATCCATCATCCCTTTTGTATCATTCATCTCTTCTCCCTGCTCATTGGGTTCATTATACAAAATGACGTTGCGTCACTTTCAAGCGCTTTTTGAAAAAAAGGTTCGCTAAATTATAGCTTGATCCTGACATAACGTAATCTTATATAATCATCCTCACAACTGCTGTTATTCCTCTGGATAATCTTCAGCAAAATAACCGAAAGACGCAGGGGCAAACCGGTGATGGCTCATATCATGTGCAGCTCCGAACAACATCTGGAAATATAACAATTAAATGAAAACTTGCAACAAAAACAGACTGTCGAGAGCTTTCTCGACAGTCTGAGTGATCCGCCCCAGCGAATCTATTCGTTATAGCATATATGGGGATAAGGTTCTTCCCATGCTCATGCTGGTTCCACTACATATTACTTCAATATATTCCGACCCTCATCCGGGACGAGCCCCGGATCGGCGTTACGCGCCAGCGTAACCGGATCGATCAGATCGATGCCGTAGTCTTTCGCGAACACCATGTGGGTTTCGACGTTCACGTCGCCCCCGTTTGCCTGCAGATTGTACACACGGGCGCCGCGAAGCCGGTTCCGTTCGGCCCCGCTCAGACCGTAAGTGCCAAATCCGGTATTGCCGCAATATCCGAGCATGACGCCGTAGTAATTGCCGGAGTAGGTGTTGACATGGTCATGTCCGCAAAATACGCCTTTGACGTCCCCGCGGTCGAGGATGGCGGAGAACATACCGCTGTTAATCGGACCAGGGCACTCATCTTCGTTCCGTTCACCAATGATGCCGTGCTTGATGACGGCTCTGGCATGATCCGCCTCCGTCCTGCCGTCCACGCTGGCGAACCACATGAAGCGGTATTCCCACAACGGGATATGAATGAACATGAGCGACGGCACTTTCCGTCCGAATTTTTTCTCGAGCGCGACAGACGTTTCGTAATACCAGTTAACCTGGTTCATTCTCAGCCAATCCCAACTCGGATAGCCTTGGAAATTTTGCCCGGCGATTTCCTTCGGCGCATATCGGCCGCTATCCAGCAGCCACATGTTGAAGACCGGATCCTTGCCGCCGCGTCCGCCGCCGATCAACAGATTCATATTTCCCGTACCGGTGATCCCTTTCGCGCCGGCATCGTTCCGGTTGTATTTGTAAGCGCGATAAATGCCCAGCATGGCTTCTTCGTTCATGCCGCTGTTCGCGAGGGAATCCTCGTCATGATTGCCGAAGGTGATTGCCCAAGGAATACCGCGCTCCTCCATCGGCATGGCGATATTGTTAATCGCCTTCCTCACTTCATCCGGCGTATCGGTTCCGCCCGTGATGTTATCCCCGTTCATGACGACAAATCCGGGTTTCTCCGCATCCAGCACCCGTTCCATCAGCTGTACTGTGCGGGGATCAATATCTTCATCATCCTGGGTATCATTGAACTGCACGATTTTGAACTTGCCATCCGAATCGAAATGAAGCTTGGTCTCGCCAAATCGCCGTTCGTCCTTTTGCCCATGATCGTCATCTTCGTCCTTGCCATTTGCGAAAGCCTTGCCTGCAAACAGGTCTGAAGTTAGACCGGTCGCTCCCGCCGTAAGCGCCAAGGCGCCCAAGCCGCTTTTCTTCAGAAATTCCTTCCTGTCCATCTTCTTGAATTCATGATCGCCAATCACCTTCATACCTCCTACGAAAGTTTATGGAATAGCCGCTTTCACTATTAGATTAGAGGTTATTATCATTGAAAATGTTATCGGAATCATAAATTCATGTAAATATTCCAAAATAAGCAAATAGCCGCAGTCCTAAAGTACGACTGCGGCTGCTTCGTCAAGTATTAAAGATCGATACTGCGGTCGGCATTCAGGAATATTAAAGGACTAAATCCTCAAATGACGTGCCCGGCATTCGCGAAAACCGCTTACGGCTTGTATTGCTCGTCGATCAGCTTCTGCGTATAAACGGTCATATGATCGAGAAAGGCTTTCGGCTCAAGTTCCCCGCTCATGACCTCCGCCCATTTCGCATTGAATTCCGGCTCGTAATCGACAGGCATGAACGGCTGCAGCTTCGTCGCGCTTTGCAGCACGTCGTAAGCCGCTTTCGAGATCGGATCCCTCTTCGTTTCTTCTTCAAAATAAGGATTGTTCTTAATGCCCGAGAGCCAGCCAAAATGTTTCTGCTGCGATTCGGCGCCGGCTTGGGTTGACGTCATCCATTTCAACAGTTCCCAAGCGGCCTCTTTGTTCTCCTTCTTCCCGGCTTTAGTAAGCGCGAATGACCAGCCGCCGATGTATATAGACTCTGGCGGCATCGGGATGGCTTTGATATCCGGGTTCAGCTTGTGGTAGTTGCGCAGGTGCAGGGCGATTTCCGGCTGCAGCGCCGATTTCCCTGCTAGAAATCTATCCGTATTCTCCGGCAAGCTGGACTGGAGCCGGCTCAAGCGATTGTCGTCAATATTCTCACGCTTGAACCGGACGATCCATTCCAGCGCCTCGACGATCTTCGGATCATTGAACGTCACCTTGTTGTCCGCCGGATTATAGAAACTGGCAGCATCCGCCCCGTTAAAATAAGCGATAGTCGTCAGACTGTTCATCGGACCGTAGACTTCGTGAGGCAAGTAGGTCGTCATGACCTGCTCCCCGTTCTCGACGATCCAAAACTGTCGCAAGAAATCCCCGTAGGACTGCAGCGAGTCAAACTCCGGAACTTCGGTATAACCGTTATGCTCCAATATTTCCGGGTTGTACATCATAATAAACGCAGGTTCCACATGCCATGGCAGCGCCCAAACCTGGCCCTCCGGCGATAAGGATCGCTTATAGGCGAAATCGTAGAATAACTCCGGTTTCACTTCGCCATCCGTCTCAATATAGGGAGTCAGGTCTTCAATCATATCATTCTTCGTCAGATCGGGTGCCAGCCCCAGCGCGCTGATAAGGTCCGGCGCCTCTCCCCCCGCAATGAGCGTGGCCAGATCGGCCGTCGTCTGATCCATATAAGTGACTTTGATCTTCGGGTATTCCTTGTTGAAATCGGCAATCAGATTCTTGAACTGCTCCGTGAACCCCGTTCCCCATGGCGTCAGCACCTTCAGGTCCCCTTGGATCGCCGTCTTGTCTTTCACAGCCATACCCGCATCCTCGTTCGTTTCCTTCTCCGTTCCTTTTTCTTCTGCATTCGTCTGAACCGGAGCGGATTCGTTCTTCTTCGTATTCCCGTCCGAAGAAGAACAGCCGGCTAATACGGTCATCATAATGAGCAGAGCGGCAAACATGAAACGGATTAAACGGGTTTGATTGTTAGCTTTCATAAATACACCCCCTAATGTTCTTTTGATGATTAGCAGATGACAGACAAGCAGCATTGAGAACGGTTACAAGAACTTGCTCGCCATACCCGTTCCACAACAGCCTCCATTTCAGTCCTATTATACAGCCGACGATATGAACCCGATGTGAATTTCCGTATCGGTTATGGAGCAAACAAGGACGACAACATGAAGAAGCCGATTACGCAGCTGTAATCGGCTTCTCTATCCCATTCGGCAAATCTATCGTTATTCCGCATTCACTCCTCTATAAATGATTTCGTTATACCTGCGGAAGATTAAATTTGTCTCCCGTTTCGTCAATCCAGCGCTGCAAGCGGTCGTGGAGCCGTTTGCGCAATTCCCAAAACTTGCTGTTATAGGCGAGGTTGACTTGCTCGTACGGGTCCTCGTTGAGATTGAAGAGCAGCCACGGCACGCTTTCAAAGGTTACGTATTTATAGCCGTCGCGCGTTACAATGCCCCGATAGGGCTGATCGACGCTATCCCAGTGGCAGGTCGGAATGATGTTCTGAAGATACGCGGAATCGGGAAGCTCTTGGCGTTCAAGTCCCCTTTTCCGCAGAAACGAGTAGTCGAAACCTTCCATCCAGTCCGGCGGTGTTATTCCGCATAGACCAAGCGTCGTTGGCGCAATATCGACATGATTGATAAGCGCATCGGTTACGCCGCAGTTATAGTCGGTTTCACCCACATAGTGGCCTCCAATGATAAAAGGAACCCGGATCGATTCTTCATACGGATTTGTTTTGCGGAATTGTCCATGCGATCCATGCATGTCGCCATGGTCGCCGAAGAATATGATTTGCGTGTTCTCGAGCAAATTCTCTTCCCTAAGCGCATCCACAACTCTGCCTACGTTGAAATCCAAATTTTCGATC
The DNA here is from genome assembly GCF_024734895.1 of Paenibacillus spongiae. NCBI lineage: Bacteria > Bacillati > Bacillota > Bacilli > Caryophanales > Paenibacillaceae > Paenibacillus > Paenibacillus spongiae. The sequence goes on along the minus strand of NZ_CP091430.1, from coordinate 3,127,216 downwards.
ATCGCATAGTATCCGGCCAGATCTCTCCCAGCCTCTTCCCGAATCCGGGGAACATCCGGTACGTTAGGACGGAATTGAATCGTTTCCCGATTATGACGGCGATACTCGGCTGGCGCAAAATAAGGGTCATGCGGCGGTTGAACCGACAAGATGCCGAAGAATGGCTGAACAGCATTTTGCTCATTTGATTGCGCCCGTATGTAATCAATCATAATATCGGTAAGTTTATCTGTTTCGAATCCATCTAAGCGATAAGGGGTATTGTCCGGATCGCCCTCTCTATCTAGAACATAATGGCCGGAGGACAAGTCGCAGTCGCCATGAACATAGCAATTCCATTGGCTGTTATTGTTGTCATAACCGACCCAATACTGGAATCCCCCGCGCCGTTCCCGATCGACAACATGGTAGGTTTCGGTTCCCCAGTTTGCAACATGACCGTCCAAATGCCATTTGCCTATATATGCAGTACGATATCCGTTATCGCTGAATACATTCGCAATGGTAGGACCTTCCGGCATTGCAATTTCGTGTCCCGGAACGCAATGGTGAGGATATTTCCCTGTTAACATGGATCCGCGAAACGGACAGCACAACGGCAAGCCCGAAACAGCACGCTGAAAGTTAAGGCCCATCGCCGCCATGTTATCGATATGAGGCGTTCTGACATTAACATCTCCGTTGACGCCCAATGCTTGTGCGCGATGCTGGTCGCCTAGTATCCAAATGACATTCGGTCTTTTGGCAGACAAAATATCCACTCTCCCTTATGTTCATATTTCGAAGTAGCTTCGACAGTCCGCCTCCTGCATCATCTCCGGCTTGGCGCAGCCGCATCAACCGAAGGCGAACAATGAAGCGCTCAGCTCTGTCAGGATTCGTCCGATCATCCTGTGGTTCCAGTTGACTAAAATCCAGATGACGTCTGGACGATTCCTGCCTATTTGTATATTATTGCTTACTTAACTCTATCATATGGGCGATACACGGTATGTACCCGCAGCATGTGAAAATGTATCAAAAATGCAGATGAGTCTATTAGGTGCGGAGGAAATCACATTCTGGCGTAGAATTAATCATAGGCAATAAAAACCTGTTGAAGAGGTGTGCTTTTCGATGCTGCAGATGGAAATGAGCAACCGCAGTTCCCTGGATCAACTGCATATCAACCTCCGCTGGATGAAGGAGTGGAAGCGGAATTCGAGCGAGCGTTTGGCGGAAGGACCGCTTCCTTACAACACGTTCTGGCTCACTTTGTCCGGCAGCGCGACCATGCAATTCGACAAAGAGGTCTACGAGATCAACAAATACAGCATTATCGCGCTTCACGCCCAGACGTTCCATCGATGGATCTCGATCGGAGACAAAGAGCCGTTTCATTATTTGTCGCTCGCCTGCGAGGCCAGGGTCGGCTCCTTCGATTTGCTACGGATGTACCGTTTTCCCTGCCATGCGACACTTGACGATCCTGCCTCCTTCGAACAATTGGTCGCCCTATGGTATGAGTTATCGAATGAATTTTACCGGCTGCTGAGCAATTTCAATGGCAAGGATGTGAATCAAGCGGATCCACTCTTTGTTTTCAATACATCGCAAACCATCCAATATCTGAAGATTCGTTCCTTGGGCAACCTATGGATCCACCAGCTGTTCGAGCTGCTGCGGCAGCAGCTGCCGGAAAGTCCGGTCACGTATGATATTCGAGTCTATGAAATATGCGATTATATTAAAGAACATTTGCGTGAGCGGACTACGTTGGAGGAGCTTGCCGCACGCGCCTCGCTAAGCAAGGAGCATCTGCGCTTTCTATTTCAGAAAGAGCTTGGCCTTTCTCCCATGAAATATGTGACCAGCATCCGGCTTCAGAAAGCCAGGGAACTGCTGCTTATGACGTCGAATCCGATGAAGGACATCGCCCAGCGGATCGGATATGACGATCAGCATCACTTTACGCGGGCGTTTCACCGTGCGGAGGGGATGTCGCCGTCGGAGTACCGCAAGAAGTATAAAGGGAGCATCGAATTCCCTCCCGAAATGCATGGAGGGTCGTGACTTCTTTTTTTATATAGCTTGATTTATTCCGGTATTTTTGAAAAAATAATGCATGGTGATCAGGGTCAAAATCGACCCTGCCTAACCAGGTGTTATTTACAACGATTATCGCGAAAGGGTGAGCGCAGCAGCATGCACAAAGCTTATTGGTTGACAAACGTACGATTGGAGAGCGGATACCGGTTTGAGTCGGGGTTTGTGACAGAAACGCTGACCGAACGATTCCATCTGTTGATTGAAAACGGTATCATTTCGCAAATTGTGCCCTATACTGCCGCATTAACGGATGATCATCCGAAACAAGATGCACGCAATTTGCTGGCGCTGCCGTCATTCATTGAGAAGCACTGCCACCTCGACAAAACGCTGCTGGGCGATTCATGGAGAGCTATAACTCCGGCTTCCAGTATTTTCGAACGTTTCGACATTGAGAAGCATGTCCTTCCAACTCTGCCTACAACGATGAAAGAGCGGGCCGAGACGCTGCTCGGCATACTGCTTCAAGCCGGTTCGACCCATATTCGTACGCATGTCGATATTTATCCGGAATCCGGGCTTCGCCATTTGGAAGCGGTTCAAGAAGCACTGGCTGCCTATGAAGGCAAGTTATCTTACGAGATCGTGGCGTTTCCACAGCATGGATTACTTCGCACCAACTGCTCGGAGCTGGTTCGGGAAGCGCTGCGCCGCGGAGCTGGGCTGGTGGGAGGCGTCGATCCGGCTACCGTGGACGGCGATATGGAAGCGTCCTTGCAGCAAATGTTGGAGCTTGCAGTGGAAGCAGGCGCAGACGTCGATTTGCATCTGCATGACGGAGGGCAATTGGGACTTGCGACCATCAAGCGGCTTGCCGCGCTCACGGAAGATGCCGGGTGGCAAGGAAGAGTATCGGTGAGTCACGCTTTCGCACTAGGAGATATGGCCGGCCAAGAAGCGGATGAAATCGCGGAGATGCTTGCGGAGCTGGGAATTACGGTCATTACAAGCGTGCCGCTTAGCCGAACGATGCCTCCGGTGAACTTCCTGCATGCGAAGCAGGTGCCGGTAGCTGTGGGATGCGATAACATTTTCGATTCATGGTCCCCTTTCGGGAACGGAGATATATTGGAACGCGCCGGACGTTTGGCGGAGCGTTTCGGAAGAAGCACGGAGCAGGCGCTGGCTGAAACGCTGGGTTTTATCACGGGCGGCATTACGACGATGGACCAGGACGGCAAGCGGATCTGGCCTAAGATCGGCGACGAGGCGAGCATGGTGTTTGCCGAGGCAAGCTGCTCCGCGGAAGCGGTGGCGAGAAGAGCGAAGCGCCCTGCTGTCATGTACAAAGGGAATATTGTTGCAGGGTCACTCGGCCAGTTATAGGTTATATCGCACAAGGAGGTCAAATTCGCATGCAGACCAGCACCTATTGGTTAACGAATGTTCGTTTGGAAAGCGGGTATCGGTACGATGAAGGCATAATTGCGGGAACGGAGACAGAAGCCTGCCACCTGCTCATTGAAGAAGGCAAGATAACCCGGATCCTATCCGCTGCGCAAGCTGTCGATACGGAACTTCCCGTACAGGATGCGAAAGGTCTATTGGCCCTCCCTCCTTTCAAGGAAATGCATAATCATTTGGATAAGACGTACTTGGGCGGTCCCTGGAGGTCGTGTACGCCCGTCAAAAATTTGGTTGAACGTCTGGATCTGGAGGCCAAGGAGCTTCCTGTCCTGCTTAAGACGATGAAGGAACGGGCGGAGCTGCTCCTCACCCTATTCGTAGCGTCCGGAGTTAATCATGTACGCACTCATGTTAACATAGATCCGTATATCGGCCTCAAAAACTTGGAATACGTGCGGCAAGCTTTGGAACAATTTCAAGATAAGCTTACCTATGAAATCGTCGCTTTTCCGCAGCATGGATTGCTTCGCGAACAGGTGCCTGGCTTAATGAGACAAGCAATGCGCGAGGGCGCAACGCTGGTTGGCGGGCTTGATCCTGCCGGAATTGACAACCGGATCGAAGCGTCCTTGAATCAAATGATGGACATTGCGGTAGAGACCGGTGCGGATATCGATATGCATCTGCACGATCCGGGGCACTTGGGTTGGTACACCATGATGAAACTGTCCGATCTGACACGGGAAGCCGGCTGGCAAGGCAGAGTAGCGGTCAGCCATGCATTCGCCATGGGGGAAGTGCCGGATGAACGTGCGGAAGAATTGGCGGAAGTATTGGCGGAGCTAGGGATCTCCATCATGTCCACCGCCCCTATTAACCGGCCGATCCCGCCCGTTCCCCTGCTCCGGGATAAGGGTGTTGCGGTTGCGCTCGGCTGCGACGGGTTCTACGATTCCTGGGCTCCCTTCGGAAATGGCGATGTCTTGGAGAAAGCATGGCGGCTATCCGAACGATACCGCTGGGTCGACGAGCTATCCTTGTCTCAGGCACTGGGATTCATCACAGGCGGTGTCACGCCATTGAATCGCGATGGACAGCGTGTTTGGCCGAACGTTGGGGACGAAGCAAGCATGGTATTCGCGGATGCCAGCTGCACGGCTGAAGTTGTGGCCAGAAGGGCAAGCCGTCCCGCTGTGATGTACAAAGGGAAGCTCGTTTCAGGAAGCTTTGACTCCAAATCCGATTAGCAATCTTGATCGGGATCATACCGGCGATTTAGGAAAGGATGACTGTACATATGAGTTTGGGCTATTGGTTGTTAAATGTACGTTTGGAGAGCGGCTATCGCTACGAGGATGGCAGAGTGTCGGGCACTGAAACGGAAATTTGCCATATTCGGATCGAAAACGGGAAAATAGCGCAAATCGTAACGGATGCGCCTCCGCAAACCGGCAATCTTCCAGTCTTGGATGCCAGGCAGCTGTTGATGCTGCCATCGTTCAAGGAGATGCATATCCATATCGATAAAACCTATTACGGCGGGCCCTGGAAAGCAGTCAAACCGTTCACGAGCATATTCGGGCGAATGGAAGAAGAACGGGAGCTGCTCCCCAGACAGCTGCCTACCGCGCAGGACCGGGCTGAGAAGATGCTGGATCTGATGCTCGGATTCGGCTCCACGCATATCCGCACGCACTGCAACATCGATCCTATGATCGGACTGAAAAACTTGGAAGCGACCATGCGGGCGCTGGAGACCTTCTCCGGCAAAATCTCTTATGAAGTCGTCGCGTTCCCTCAGCACGGGTTGCTGCGTTCCCAGGTCGTCGATTTGGCCAGACAAGCCATGCGGCAGGGCGCGACATTCGTCGGCGGCGTCGATCCGGCTACCGTGGACGAGAATATCGAACAATCGCTGCAAACCATCATGGACATTGCCGTCGAAGCTAACGCAGGGATCGATGTCCATATTCACGACCGGGACCACCTAGGCATGTTCACGATGCAAAGACTTGCCGCGCTAACGGAGGAAGCCGGCTGGCAAGGACGGGTAACCGTGAGCCACGCATTCGGTTTTGCAGGCGTCCCGCAAGGTGCGGTCGCCGAGCTTGCGGAGCGGTTTGCCGCACTCGGTATTTCGATTACATCCACCGTTCCGACCGGTGCGGTAACGATGCCGATTCCGCTGCTGCATGATAAAGGCGTTAAGGTTGAACTCGGCAACGACAGCATTACGGATCATTGGTCACCTCTTGGTATCGGCGATAACTTGGAGAAGGCAGGACGATTGGCGGAAATATACCGCTATATTGACGAACTCCCCTTGTCTCAGGCACTCGGTTTCATTACCGGCGGACGTACCCCTCTGAATCGGGATGGACAACGAGTTTGGCCAGTCGTCGGCGATGAAGCAAGCGTCGTATTCGTTCATGCTAGCTGCTCCGCGGAAGCGGTTGCTCGAAGAGCGAAGCGGCAAGCGGTGATGTATCAAGGCAATATCGTATCTGGAACGCTATAATTCTAAGGCCATCCTCCGCGGGATGGCCTGTTTCATCCCCATCGCTTTTATTCGACAAAACTTCTTATTCATATCCACGTTTCCGCCGCCTCGTTTGACAATAAACATGCCTGCTGTCAATTACAATAAATTTATATGATGGAAGATTTTATTCCACTGAAAGGACTGATTTTTGTTTATGGGGAGAAGTACCCGGCGAAGAATCAGAATCATACTTTCACTCTTCTTCATCCTTACATTGCTCTGCACCTCCTTGCCGATTATCGCATCCGCCCAAATGCCCGGCTGCACGCCGAATTTCACGGCGCAGCCCATGGTTTCCGCGGGCGACAACCATTCCGTATATTTAAAGAATGACGGGACGGTCTGGACTTGGGGCGAAAACAATTTCGGGCAGCTCGGGAACGGCACGACAGCGGACAGCAGCCCCCCAGTGCAGGTGACCGGATTATGCGATGCCATCGCTGTTTCGGCCGGATTGGCCAATGCCGCCGCATTGAAAAGCGACGGAACGGTATGGATGTGGGGAAATAACGCGTTCGGCCAGCTCGGCAACGGGACAACCGGCAGCAGTCCGGTTCCTGTCCAAGTGAGCAATTTAACCGATGTTGCCGCTATTGCCGCCGGAGCCTATTATACCGTTGCATTGAAAAAAGACGGTACCGTCTGGACGTGGGGATATAATGCTTCCGGACAACTCGGATACGATACGGCCGGCAGCAATTCCAGTTATGTTCCCCGGCAAGTAAACACCCTGTCCGGGATCGCATCCATTGCGGCAGGATTCAACCATGCCGCTGCCGTTTCCAGCACAGGCGGCGTCTGGACTTGGGGGGATAACGCGTACAGCCAGCTCGGCCGCGCTACCGGGACGAACAGTTATCAATCAGCTCCCGCACAAGTGAGCGGCCTTAGCGAAGTTCGTTCCGTATCGCTAGGGCTTAACTTTTCCGTCGCTCTGTTACAAGATGGAACTGTATGGGCTTGGGGCTATAACGGCCTCGGTCAGCTCGGCAACGGAACAAGAACGACGGCCAATAGCCCGGAACAGGTGCTCGCGGCCGCCAATCCGCGCACAGAGCTGAACAATGTCGTTTCGATTAAAGCGGGTACGGAGCATACGATCGCGCTATTAAGCGACGGAACCTTGCAAGCATGGGGCTCTAACGCCGTCCGGCAGATCGGCGACGGAACGACCGCAGGCTGGCGCTTAGTCGCTGCCAAGGTCAATCTAAGCGGCGCCGCCGTATCCATGGCAGCGGGAAGAGGCCATTCCATGGCCGTACAAAACGATGGTACCGTCTGGACCTGGGGAGAAAACGCGAAATACCAGCTTGGACGCAAGACGCCGGCTCAAGGCACCGTATACGGGCCTTCCGATACCCCCGGCCAAGTTTTTGAAGGGCTTGTCGACTGCACGGCTGCGACATCGTTTCGAACGAAACCGATGATCGCCGCAGGCGGCAAGCATTCCGCCGCGTTGAAGAGCAACGGTACCGTCTGGACCTGGGGAAACAATGAATACGGCCAGCTCGGCAATGGAACATACGGCGATAAAGTCGCTCCTGCGCAGGTTCCCGACTTGTGCTACGTCAAAGCCATCGCGACCGGTTCGGATTTTACGCTTGCCTTGAAAAATGACGGAACCGTGTGGGCTTGGGGGAATAACGCCAACGGTGAGCTTGGCAGCGGCACCGGCGGCACCAATAACCGCAGTCCCGTCCCCGTCCAGGTAGAAGGAATTTCCGATGTTATCGCGATTGCCGCGGGAAGCAATCATACTCTCGCCGTGAAGCGGGACGGAACCGTGTGGGCGTGGGGAAACAGCGAGAACAGCAAGCTCGGCTACGAAACGCCCGGCAGCTTCTTTAGCAGCCGGCCCGGCCGTGCAGGTTCTCTAATCGGAGTCAAAGCCGTTACGGCCGGACTGGATTTTTCCGCCGCCTTGAAGCCCGATGGATCCGTATGGACTTGGGGGAAGAACACGGATAAGCAGCTGGGCTATGAAACCGGCACCCCCTTGAACAACCCTGTACCCCGTCAAGTGCCTAATCTGAATAATGTAGACGTTCTTACAACCGGGTCAGCCTCCCGCCACATCTTGGCGCTCAAACGCGACGGATCCGTATGGGCTTGGGGAGATAATGTACACGGCCAGCTCGGTAATGGAAGAGGAGGATTGAGCGCTGACGACAGCAGCGTCCCGATAAGAGTATTAACTGCCAATAATAATGCCGGATTGGAGGGCGTTACCTCTATCGGGGCAGGAACGTTTCAATCGTATGCCGCGTTAAAAAACGGAACATTGCGGGGATGGGGATATAACTATTTCGGCCATCTGGGAGACGGGACATTCGAGCTGGAGTACAAGACCGCTCAACGTCTCCTGATGAAATCGGTCGTATCCATTAGCGCCAGTACGGATCATACGCTAGCGATCAAGCGGGACGGAACCGTCTGGTCCTGGGGATCCTTAAATACCAGCTATCAGCTCGGACGCAAATCGGGCGCTCCTTTTATAGAAAATAATGTTCCCGGGCCGGTTGAAGGGCTTGGATCCCTGGAAGTCTTTACTTTAATCCCCTATATCCCGATTAACGTCGGGATTATAGGCACGATCGGCGCTTTAACGGATGATACCCCCGTGGCTGCAAGAGGAGCCGAGATAACGATAACCGCTTTCTTCGATAATCCGAAGGCCGTCAAAGTGACGTTAATTGCATCGGATGCCGGAGGCCGCCGCTATGAGGCCCAGATGAGTACGATCGATGACGAAAACTGGTCCCATACCTTTACGCCCGATCAAGTCGGTTTAGTGACTTCGCCATTGGCGTTTGAAATTATCCCGCATTATTCAAACAACGGCATCGGTCCGTCGATCAAATACGGCATGGCCTTAATCGATCCCAGCGGGATCATTTACAATGCGAATCAAGGCGGTTACGAAATATGGCCGTTTCCTGGCGCGACCGTAATCCTGCAATATTATGATCCTGAATTGGGCGAAAAAGGACAATGGGCGGATATGAACGAGGCTCAGTACGAAGGCAGATTCAAACCCGTTACGAACCCGCAGATTACCGGTGAAGACGGCCGATTCGCTTGGGATACCGCGGCAGGACAATACCGGGTGGTTGTAAGCCGGCCCGGGTTTGAACCCGCTACAAGCCGCATCGTATCGGTACCGCCTCCGGTGCTTGATTTGCATGTAGGATTGGTGCCGATCGACACTCTTAAGCCGACTCTCTCGGTGAGCGGCGTCACTTCCGGCGAAAACTACACGCAGCCGGTTGCCATAGAATGGCATGCATCGGATGATCATCCAGACCATGAATCCGATGATCCATCTGGCGTGCGGTTTGTGAAGCATCGGCTGGGCGACGGCAAAACCGTCATCGTTAACGGCAGTTCCGGCTCCTTCGCTGTCGATGAACCAGGAACCCATACCGTCCATTTCACGGTTGTCGATCATGCCGGCAATGAATACACCGAATCCATTCCGTTTACGATTGCCGATCCGGGAGAAGATTCGCATACCGTAACATTCAACAGCAACGGCGGTTCGCCAATCGGCAGTCTGACGGTCAATGACGGCACTGCAGCATCAAAGCCGGCGGATCCCGTCCGAGCCGGATATCGCTTCGCCGGCTGGTATTCCGACAGCGAATTGACAAAGCTGTTCGATTTTGCAGCCCCTATTACCCGGGATTTGACGCTATATGCGAAATGGACGGCAGTGAGCAGCATTGACTTAAGCGCTTTGGTTGTGTCTAACAGCGTGCTAAGCCCGTCTTTCTCGGCCAATACGACCAGCTACACGGCAAATGTCGGCAGCAGTATCTCGTCTATGACTGTCTATGACGGTGACCGCGTCCGTCTATGATGAGGAGCGTGCGCGTGTAACGGCCAGCATGTACAATAACAACGGTACGCTGGTTAGCGGTCCCTTCACCCTAAACAGCGCAGAGGCTTCTCCCCCGCTTCAGCTTAGCGCGGGAGTCAATAAGATTAAAGTCGTCGTCACGGCGGAGGACGGCGCTTCTAAGACGTATGAGATTGCGGTGACTCGTGCCGCCGTCTCGAACCCTGGCAGTTCGTATAGCGGGCCATACGTCAGTTCAAATCCAACCGATAATCATACGGTGCCGCTCACCATTCACATCGACGGGAAGGCTTTCGATCAGATCGCCAAAGCCGCTTCATCACGCAAAGACGACAGGACTACGATCACCGTGAACGTAGTCTCCAATCCATTGATGGAGAAGCTTGCCCAAGCGAAAGACAATGCAAGCGTCGTTATCCCGGTAACCTCCAGCTCGGATAACGTAATCTTAACGATAACAGGCGATATCGTGAAAGCACTGGAAAACAAGCAAGCCGTTCTGGAAGTGAGAACGCCTCACGGAAGCTACAGGCTGCCCGCGGCGGAAATTCAAATCGATTCGTTGTCGAAGCGGCTTGGCGAGTCCGTGAAGCCGTCCGACATCTCCGTGCAAATCAACATAGCGAAGAGCTCTCCCGAAATCATGAAGCTTCTGGAAAATATGACGGATCAAGAGCGGTTTACCGTCATCGTACCGCCTATCGATTTCAATGTGACCGCCTTGCTCGGCGACAAAAAGGTGATCTTGGATAAATTTAACAAGTTCGTAACACGTGAAATCCCACTCCCGGACAATATGGACCCAAGCAGGATGACAACCGCAGTTGTACTGGAAGCAGACGGAATCCTCCGACACGTACCGACTTCCATGGAATCGCGCGACGGGAAGCATTACGCGGTTATCCGCAGCTTGACGAATAGCACATACGCTATCATTGAGAATTCCATCGCGTTCTTGGATATGAAAGGCCATTGGGCCAAAGAAGCGGTGAACGACTTGGGAGCCCGGAAGGTCATTGACGGAGTGGATCCGCTGCACTACCGGCCGAATGAAGCGATTACCCGCGCGGAGTTCGCGGCGATCATCGTCCGGGCGCTCGGTCTGGCCGATGACGGGAGCCAGGCTGGCTTCACCGATGTGAAATCCGGCGATTGGTATAATGGCGCGATGGCGAAAGCCTACGAGTACGGGATCATTGCAGGATATGAGGACGGAGCCTTCCGCCCGGCGAAGACGATCACCCGCCAGGAAGCAATCACGGTCATCGCAAGGGCAATGAAGCTTGCAGGTCTGGGAACGGACATCAGCGCCTCTGGAGCTGATGCCGTGCTGGCTAAGTTTTCGGACAGCGCAGCGATCGGCACATGGGCTAGAGAACCGGTCGCCGCCGCCGTGAAGCACGGGATTGTTGCCGGTTCCTACTCGCGCATACTGCCGGCCGACACGCTAACACGCGCGGAAGCGGCTCGCATCGTTCAGCAGCTTCTGGTCAAGTCCAAATTGATCGATAACGTCAAACCAAGCCGATAACTTGATTTCAAAAAAACGGAGATGCTGCTCAAGGAGCGGCATCTCCGTTTAATTCTTTTGCAAGTACGATCATTCATTGACCGTTATCCAGCCTGGCGCCGCTACGACTTCCTAATGATTTGTTGATCCTTGATTTCATAGACCGTATCGGCAGTATTCTCCACCAAACGAACATCGTGCGATATGAAAACGATTGTGCCTGCGTAGTTTTTCATCAAATTTTCCAATGCCTCCACTGCAGGAAGATCCAGAAAATTGCTTGGTTCATCCATAAGCAGGATGTTATGCCGCCCCAGAAGCATTTTAGCAAGCCGTAATTTAATGATTTCGCCGCCGCTTAAGACAGATAACCCTTTGCGTACGTCATGATGAGAAAAACCCATAGACGCCAGTACGGCGCGAATTTCCGATACCTGGTAATCGCAGTCTTCCAGCATGAACTCCATAACACCCTGATTGCGGTCAATTTTGTAGCCATTTTGGGCAAAATATCCGATTTCCGCTTTTGGCGATATGGTGATGCCGGCTTCACGATCAAGTATCATGTTGAACAGCGTTGTTTTCCCTGTGCCATTGGCACCCGTTATCGCAATCTTGGCACTGAGCGAAAATTGGAAGGTTGCTTGCTCAAATATGACCTTGTCCCCGAATTGCTTGTTGATCTCTTTCCCCGTAATCGGAAATGGATTGTGGAGTTCCAAAGCTTTGTTCTGTCGGAATTGAATGGAACGAATCGCTTCAGAAGGCTTCACTTCGCCAAGCGCTTCGATTCGATGCTCCATATTTTTGGCGGCATTGTGGAGCTTCTTCTGTTTGCTGCCCGTCGATTTCTGATGACTAAGACGTCCGCCGCTTTCCGAGCTGTTTTTTCTTGGAGCTCCCTTCGCCTTCTGGTCAATCTTCTGAGCCTGGCTCTTCTTCTCGGCGATTGCTTTCTCAAGCCGGTCTCGTTCGGCAGTGAACTGCTTATACCTATACCGTGCAGCTTGGCTTTGCCGTTCTTCTTCCTTATGAGCCAAGTAATCGGAATACCCGCCCCAATACTCGGTAATCTTCCCCTCTTTCAACTCCCAGATCTTATCGACGACTTGGTCGAGGAAATAGCGGTCATGACTAATGATAAGCAAAGCGCCGTTGTAATATTTCAGCTGGTTTACCAAGAAGTCTATGCCATCGCGATCCAGGTGGCACGTCGGTTCATCGGCGAAGATACCATGTGCCTCTCCCGACAGAGCCTGTGCGATCTTGAGCCGTGTTTCTTCTCCACCGCTCATATGTTCCGCTAGTAAACTGTCAATACCCAGCTTGCCCATTAGAGCGTAATCTTGAACCTCTTGTACGGATGCATCATCCACTTGTGGGATATAGGTAAAACTCCCCTCTCGAACAATCTTGCCATGTGTTAAAGGAGTTTCACCTAGCAGCACTTAGCGTAACCGCGATCGCGGATAGACTCGGAGATACGTCCATACATCCCATCACTAAGCACTTTGGCGCCTATTTCGGAATGAGTCCGAAGCAATATCGTCTGAATCCACGCAGGGCAGATATAAATTTTAGCCCACACGAAGAAACGGCTATCGCCGCCCACTGGCAGCGATAGCCGTTTCTTCCTCTGTTCTCAAACTCCAACGAACCAATCGCCGTATTGTATAATGTTATAAACGTATATTATAATGAACGAAAGATTGGAGGCGATATCTTTTCCCATGGATTATATCCACATCCGAATCGGACACAACTTGCAAAAAATTAGAAAACAACAAGGACTGAGCCTGGAAAAAACAGCTCAGCTTACGAACGTCAGCAAAGGCATGCTTCACCAGATCGAACGCGGCGTGATCCAGCCTACGGTGACGACAGTCTGGAAGATCGCGACCGGGCTGCATATTTCCTTTTCCGATCTGCTGAAGGACGATGAGACGTCGGTGTCTATCGTGACGCGAAAAGACGAACCCGACGTAACCGAAGACAACGGGCGATGCAAATTGTTTATGTTGTTTCCGTTCGACCCGCAAACCCGATTCGAAATGTACACGATTATTCTGGAGACCGCAGGCAGCTGTAACTCTACTCCGCATAACGAAGGCGTTCAGGAGTATATTACAGTCGTTTCGGGCATGCTCCAGATTCGGATTCAGGATGAAACCTATACGCTGCGAGAGGGTCAGTCCATACGGTTCGCAGGCAATGTGCCGCATCGCTATATGAATCATGCCGAGGATACAACGACCCTGCATGTCACGATGCATTATGCAGAGTCCTGGGGGTAAGTAATATTCAAGGAGGAACACACGATGAACCAATCGCTCAAAGAAAGCGCACAACGGGTGCAAAATAAACTGCTGGAGCTCGGACACCAGAACAAGGTCGTCGAATTGCCGGACAGCACGCGAACCGCGCAAGAAGCTGCCGATGCGATCGGCTGCGAAATCGCGCAAATCGCCAAATCGATTATTTTCCGAATGAAGGAATCGGATAAGCCTTTATTGGTTGTCACAAGCGGAATCAACCGCGTTAACGAGAAGCTAGTTTCCGAAGTGGTGCAGGACAAGCTCGGCAAGGCGGACGCCGATTTTGTCCGCGAGCGGACCGGGTTTGTGATCGGCGGGGTTGCCCCGTTAGGTCATATGGAACCGATCCGGACTCTTATCGACGAGGATTTGTTCCAATACGATACGTTATGGGCAGCAGCAGGCCACCCGAAAGCCGTATTCGAATTAACGCCGCGGGAATTGGCTGCCATGACACAAGGACAGGTCATAGCGGTCAAATAGTAGGGTTTCCGGTATCTGCTTTTATTTTCATAAGGAACCGCATCTCTATTGATTCTAACCTGCCTATCCGAAGGAGGAGCTATACGTTGAGTTCGAAGTTAGTCTTGATTGAGGGATTGCCGGGATTCGGGAAAACAACAACTGCTCAACTCGTTCATGAAATTCTTACGGAAATGAACATCAAATCTCAGCTGTTTTTAGAGGGAAATCTGGATCATCCTGCTGATTATGAAGGAGTCGCCTTTTTTAATAAAAATGAATTCGATGCATTATTGGGTACCCATGAAAAGGTTAAAGATTTGTTGAATAATCTCATGATTAAACAAGGTCGCGATTACTTCCTCGAATATCGAAAAATAAAAAATGAATACGGCTCAGCTTTTCCAGATGAATTGCTGCAAGAAGTTGTCCAACATGATATCTATGAATTATCGCTAGATCAAAACAGAAGACTGGTAACAGAACGATGGAAAAAGTTTGTTGAGCGTGCTTTGCATGGCGCGGAGACCTTTGTTTTTGATTGTTGTTTTATACAAAATCCTGTAACCATGGGGATGATTAAATATGATGCAAAGAAAGAAGACGTTATTCGTTATGTGTTTGAATTGGCAGCCATTGTGGAGCGACTGAATCCATTGTTGATTTACGTAGACCAGAACGATCTTAGTCATTCCTTCAGAAAGGCTGTGAAGGAAAGACCTCCAGAATGGTCAGAGGGATTTATTGAATATTATACGAGTCAAGGGTATGGAAAAAAGCAGAATTACAAAGGGTTAGAAGGAACTCTGCAGGTTCTGCAAGCAAGGAAGAAGCTTGAAGAAGAAATTTTTAACGGCTTAATAATAAACAAGAGAAAAGTGGACAACTCTTCTTATAATAATAACGATTATAAGCAAGCTTTGGCAGGCGTTGTGTCAGCCTATTGGAACTCAACAAACTAACGTGAAGTTAGATTCTAATGATTGCAGGCTGCAAAAGATGGAAGTCTATTCCGCTAAACTGGGAACAACTGGGGACGATAGCTCGGAATGAACCGCCTAATATGGCGGTTCTTCTTATTAACTTAATAATGCGCACGTTCGTAGTAAATCAATTTCAATCAGAAGTTCTATATCAGTTGTACGAAAGAAAGTTTATGCAAGCAGAGCTGGATGAATCTTCAGGAGAAGTGCTAGCGGGAGCTCACCTGATTGTGGTCGACCGGCCATCGTTATGCAGCAATTGGATATGATGCGGACATACAGTCCTCTATTTTACAGGAAACCCGACTATTAATAGGTGTTGCGGACCCTGTGGCCGTTATTCGGCGTACATGAGCGGGATCGGGGCCGTTTCCCGGCCAATAGAGGACTGAGTGTCCGCAAGGGCAGCAATAAGGGTCGACTCGGTAAAATAGCGTACTCACGGTCCGTAACGAACCATACGCTCTCCGTACGGGTTGCCGCCGATCCTCTCATGCCAGCTGGCCGTTCGAACATGCCAAACTCTCGTTCAAATTATTTAGATGTGGATGTGGATGTGGTTGAAGATCTGTAATTTTGTATTTTATACAACACCGGGCCAGGCCAAACACGGGTAATGCGGGTATTGTTGCACATTGTACAAGAATTCCCCCTCCATATCGGCTAATCCCTGATTTCATGGCCGAATTGTTGTACAAAGTACAATAATTCGGCCAATGGGGGCTATAGGATGAAATATTGTTGTACTTTATACAACATCATCATCCATCCATCTACTTTGATCGCATGATAGAGAAGCTAGCGCCCCATTAGTCTATCGCCCTATTAGTCTATCTCCCGTTAGTCTATCGCCTAATTTGTCTATCTCCCGTTAGTCTATCCCCCTATCAGTCTCTCCCCCCCCCAGCGGCAGAAGGATTTCGCGCCCTATCGTGTTTCATCCTCCAAGGTGTAAATATCGAACTGATACATTCTTGCAAATATCGCTATTATTTGAACCAACATTTTCATATTGAAAATTTTATACCTACATTTGCTAAAAGTGTGACTTGTATCATATTCCAAGTTGCCGTTCACGCGTCATACTAAGTTTGTAACAAAGTGTTACAAGATGCAGCGAATGCCCCCATCCCATCAAAATTCCTGAAACTACGTATGGTGTCAGGAACGTCCACATGACGGAGTGATGCGGTTATGTCACTGACGTCATACGGAAGAACAAATCTACAGGATCGAGTAGGAGGATGCACACATGACAACGAAGAAGACTGCACCGTTGATACAGCCGGAGACAGCAATTTCCGCCCGCGAACAAATTGACCGCCTGGCGGCAAGAGCCAAGCAGGCGCAACAGGAATATTTGCAAATGAACCAACAGCAGGTTGACGACATGATTCAACAGATGGCGCTGGCGGGGCTGGATCAGCATATGGTTCTGGCAAAGCTGGCCGTGGAAGAAACCGGACGCGGCGTATACGAGGACAAGATCACGAAAAACATGTTCGCCACCGAATCCATCTATCACAATATCAAGACTTACAAGACGGTTGGCCTAATCGAGGAGAACGAATTTGAGAGCTATCAGCTAGTGGCCGAACCGGTTGGCGTCATCGCCGGCATTACACCTGTTACGAACCCGACGTCCACAACGATGTTCAAATCGCTGATCGCCGCCAAAACGCGGAATCCGATCATATTTGCTTTCCATCCTTCCGCTCAGAAGTGCAGTGTGGCAGCAGCTAAGACACTCCTTGAAGCAGCCGTTAAGCATGGCGGTCCGGAGCATGCCATTCAATGGATCGAGAATCCTTCCGTTGAAGCAACGCAATTGCTCATGAACCACCCTGACATTGCGTTGGTGCTCGCTACAGGCGGCTCCGCGATGGTAAAGGCCGCTTACAGCACAGGCAAACCTGCACTCGGCGTCGGCCCGGGCAACGTGCCATGCTTCATTGAGCGGACAGCCGATCTGACGCGGGCGGTTACAGATTTGATCCTTTCCAAGACGTTCGACAACGGCATGATTTGCGCATCGGAGCAAGCGGTCATCATCGACGAGCCGATCTACGATGCAACTAAGAAATTGATGACGGAGTTTGGCTGCTATTTCCTGAACAAGGAAGAGACCGAACTCGTGTCCAAGCTGGTTATCAACTCGGAGAAATGCGCGGTCAACGGAGCGATCGTCGGTCAATCGGCCTTCAAAATCGCCCAGATGGCAGGCGTAACGGTACCGACAACGACCAAAATTCTGGTAGCCGAGCTGCAAGGCGTCGGAGAAAAATATCCGCTATCAGCCGAGAAGCTCAGCCCTGTGCTTGCCTGCTACAGAGTGAAGGATGCCAAGCAAGGCATCGAGCGCGCAGCGCAAGTCGTCTCTTTTGGCGGCATGGGACATTCGTCGGTCATCCATTCCAACGACAAAGCAGTCGTCGAAGCCTTCGCCGCGCGCCTGCAAACCGGTCGCATCCTCGTCAACGCACCTTCGACGCATGGCGCGATTGGAGATATTTACAATACGAACCTGCCTTCGTTGACTCTCGGCTGCGGCTCTTACGGCCATAATTCCACGACTTCGAACGTGACAGCCGTCAACCTGATCAACGTGAAACGGGTCGCTTACCGGACGGTGAATATGCAGTGGTTTAAAATTCCGCCAAAAGTTTATTTTGAAAAAGGCTCAACGCAGTATTTGGAAAAAATGCCGGATATCTCGCGCGTCATGATCGTCACGGATGCTGCAATGGTCAAGCTCGGATATGCCGCGAAGGTTGAGCATTACTTGCGCAAACGGAAAACGCCTGTACACATCGAAGTGTTTTCAGAAGTGGAGCCGGATCCGTCGGTAGATACGGTGGAACGCGGCACCCGGATAATGCACGAATTCAAGCCGGATTGCATTATTGCTCTCGGCGGCGGTTCCCCGATGGACGCGGCCAAGGCCATGTGGCTGTTCTACGAATATCCCGAAACGAGCTTCCATTCGATCAAACAGAAGTTTCTGGATATCCGCAAACGGATCTACAAATATCCGCGTCTCGGCAACAAAGCCCAATTCGTCGCCATTCCGACGACTTCGGGTACCGGATCGGAAGTCACTTCCTTCGCCGTCATTACGGATAAGGAAAATGGCAACACGAAATATCCGCTGGCAGATTACGAGCTGACGCCACATGTTGCGATCATTGACCCGGAATATGTGTACAGCCTGCCGAAAGTGCAGGTCGCTGACACCGGTATGGACGTACTGACCCACGCCATCGAAGCTTATGTATCGGTTATGGCCAACGATTATACGGACGGCTTGGCACTGAAAGCCATCCAGCTCGTATTTGAGCATCTGGAGAACTCGTTCCGCACTGGCGACGAATACGCCCGAGAAAAAATGCACAATGCTTCGGCGATGGCCGGCATGGCATTCGCCAACGCCTTCCTCGGCATCAACCATAGCTTGGCACATAAATGGGGCGGCCGCTACCATACCGCTCACGGCCGGACTAACGCGATTTTGCTGCCGCATGTCATCAAGTACAATGCCGGCAAGCCGACGAAATTCGCTTCGTTCCCGAAATACGGCCATTTCGTTGCCCACAAGCGCTACGCGGAAATCGCCAGACTGCTGGGACTGCCGGCTGCTACGACGCAAGAAGGCGTCAACAGTCTGATTGGAGCTGTTCGCCGGTTGAATGCAGCGCTCGGAATTCCGGAATCGTTCCAGGCGCTCGGCTTCGATGCTGAAGAGTTCGAAGCCAACGTAGAACAGCTTGCCGACCGCGCATTCGAGGATCAATGTACAACCGCCAATCCGCGCTTGCCGCTGGTGACGGAACTTGCCGATGTATACCGCAACGCCTTCTACGGCAAATTTGAATAAAAAAGGCTGCCAGATAAGAAGTACAACTCGTTTGGGCATGCTCAAGAGATATTCTCTCGAGCATGCCCTTCTCGACATCAACGAATATGATCGGGCACAACTAATTAAAATAACAGCGCCTGAGACGATATCGGGTTCCTTCCATCCCCACACAAAGCCAAAAGCCCCCGGTCCGTAAGGTCCGGGGAGCTCTTGTGATTCAAGTAAGTGGAAGCCTTTTTAATGATCCAATTTTGCTTTTCCTCGCCAAAATTCACCCATAATAGAAACACCATAAGTCGCTTCACTTGATTCAATTATATGTCACTTCGGCTTGTTTAACAACTTATTTTTACTTATTTTCCATTATTTATTTCACCTTGACTTACCTGCTTACGAGAACTTCGTTTCGATTAATTGAAACTGTTTATCCACGACATAACAGATATTGGCCTGCTTATTGCAAATCGACCAGTTCTCCTCTTGGCCGTCCTCGCATCCGGGCGTGATATCGCACATCACCCGAAGCTCTCTGCCGCTAGCGAATTTTATGACGATATCGTAGAATGCGCCCACATCAACCGTCAGAACGGTATCGCCTTCTAATTCCTTAATCCGAACCAGGCAGCTCTCTTGATCGTTCCACCCGCACAGGACGGAATCCGCATCGTTCATCCGCCAACAGCAATAGAGAAATAGTACATAGTTATGATCGAGCTCGATGACGACCATCGAGCCGTTCGATCCGCCTGCGATGACTTCATTGACCGCAGCGCCGATCATGCTCCGGACGATTTCCATACCCTCGTTTCCTCCTGCTAGAATTTATGGGAATTTATGAGGAAACAGCATGCGAACCGCTTCCTCCAATCCGTGGTAATCCAGATCTTCGCCTTGTATGGCCCGGTGGAGCTGCTGCCTCTCATCCTTCGATAGTCCGTACTTCTTGACAATATCATTAAACTGCTTGTTCTGCATCTGATTGCCCCGCGGCCGATTCCTTCCCCCTCCGGATGTCCTCTCGAAGGAAGGCCCGTCGTCGTCATCGCCCCCCCGAGACATCATCAGCACGTTCGCGCCCACGCCTACGCCAGCCGCGGTTACGGCCGAGGTTGAGGTTACGCTTCCGCTTACCGGCACCGATATGGCGCCGCCCGTCGGCCCCATCGGAACTGCGGGTACTAACAACCCGTTGGACATATTCTCGCCAAATTTGCTGAATCCTTGCCCTAATCCTCTTCCGATCGGCGTAACAGCCGAGGTAATCGGTTTGGCCAGCGCACCGCCCGCCAAGGAACCGATTCCGAGCCCGAGATTGTAATTCGCTTGTTCTTCCGAGATCGGATTGTTCATCAAATCCCGCTGACGGATCGATTGGGTGATGTTCGCAGCCGTTAACACGCCGCCGGCTACCGCCAGCGCCGTTCCTACTCCTGAAGCGGAGATTGCGGCGGAAGCGGCTGGGGCGATGACCGCCAAGGCAGCGCCGCCGGTTGCGACAACGGCGATTACTGCAGCCGTAACGGCAACGCCGACGACTAACCCTTTGAAGAAGCTGCTCGTGAAGAAGCTTCTCTCGCCGGAGCCTTCGCTTGCTTCACCCGAGCCTTCAGGCGTTTCCTCAGCGGGCTCCGCCGGGGACTCTCCGCCATCCGCCGACTGCTCTTCCGGCGGCGGGGCTGATGGCGGCTCCTCTGCCGGTTCCGGCGGCGGTGTGCTTACCGGAGCTTCGTTCGCCGTTGCCCCTCCTGAACCGCCTCCGCTTTCCTCGCCTGGGCGGATTCGCTCGAACCGGCCTTCCGGACTAAGCTCCCACTTAGACCCGGTCCAACGCTGCTGTTCGGGATGCGGGTCAACGATCCGGAAGCCGTGCCGTCTGGCGAATGCTTCCCGGTCTGCCGGCGTCGACTTTTCGGTCAAGTGATCGTTGGATGTGCCGGGAATATCCCTTGTCGTTAACCCATGAGGGTCAGTATGGGCAACCGGACTGTTGCGGCAATAGATATAGAGATTCACGCCATCTGCGAATCCTGCAGGGTCCGCGCTTGACCATCTCCCTAACCATGGCGCATAATACCGGGCTCCATAGTAGTACAGTCCGGTTTCGTCATCGCGTTCCTTGCCGCAGAACCGGTAACGCTTCAGACTGATGTCGTAGCCCGGCTTGGCTGAACGGTAGGCTGAGGTGCCGAAGGGGTGATATTCTTCATATGAAATAATGCCCCCGTTCGTATCGGTCTCAATGACAGCCGATCCTATCATATTGCCGTGCTGATACCGGATCAATGGCATGTTCAACGGATTCGCCGGGTCCCGTCCGCGGTCATCCCTCGTCTTCGTGTCCACCTGTGCGATTGGCCCTGTATCGTCAGATACGGTGAGCGATATGCGTTCCAGATGGATGGCATCTTGCGATCGTTCGCGGTAGATCTCGACAGCACCCAGATAGATACGTTCGGTAATCGCGCCGCCCGGGCGTTCAATGACCTTGCGAATCCGCTGCCCTCCCGAATCGCAGACATAATAGGCCTTGCCGCCCCCGCCCAAATCCACCTCACTCAGCTGATCCAAGCAATTCCAGACGAGGGCTTGAAGATGCGGCATTCGGGTCATGTTGCCATAGGCATCATAGTGATAGGATGCGCTGTAAGGTCCTGCTTCGCCATCTCCGGGGAGACTTGTAGAACTCAACCGGTTCGTACGATCGGCCGGATGCTCCTCATGAATATACCGGTAGTGCCGCGTCCAGCCGTTGCCTACCCCCGCTTGCGTTTTGTACCGGTGCCGCATGACCGTCATGTTGCCAAGGAGATCGTACTCATATTCCTCCGTATACGTTCGCAGCGCCTCGGCCTGGTTGAAATCGGGCAGCTGCTGCCTGTAGTCAAGATCGCTTTCGCTGCGGATCGCATCATTGGCCAGGCCAGCATGCTCTCTGCCCGTTGCGTAGATCAATTGATAAATCGCATCATATTCATACCGGTATTCCGGTTTGACTACGGCATTGTTGAAATAATGGGTCTGCTGAGCATAGTCCGCCGCATGGGTTAGGTTGCCGGCCGGATCGAAGGTAAACCGCAAATTTTGCAAGGCATGAAGCCCGGGATCATTCCCTTCCCGATAAGCAAGCATGCCGGTCATGCGGAGCGATTCGGGATCGTATTCATAGCGGGTTTCGATGTCATTGCCGAATCTTGCTGACAGCCGTCTTCCCTTCGCATCGTAATCCTGGCTCTTCAGAAATTCGCTCCAGTCGCCTTGCCCCTGAATTTGCACGCGAACCTTCTCCCAGAAGTTCCCTTCATTATATTCGGGGAGTACGACAGATCCATCCGGCAGCTCCATCCGAACCGGACGGTTCAAGGCATCGTACTCGGTTGAGGAAGCAAACACCTCACCCAAGTTCAAGGTTGAGCCGGCCGCGGCTGTAACGGCATGATAATCGGCTTGCCCGTAAGCTGCTTTCCAATCCGGCGTCCCCTTGTAATCTTTCGCCAAAGTTCGCTCCACACGCTTCGGATTGCCCTTGAAGTCGGCTTCCGGAACCTCGATCCTGCCCGCTTGATCGTAGATTTGATGAGTTACGCCAAGCAAATTAAGCCGCCGGGCATCGGGATGACGGTCACCGTACAGGATGAACCGGAATAATCGCTCCTCACTACCGGTCTCTTGCGTGAAAATACCAACCGCCCGGTGCAAGGTATCGTATTCGGTACGGAACTTGCGTCCATGCTGATCCCATAATTTGACCAGCGAGCCCATTACATTCAAGAAGCTCCACCGGCGCCCTCTCTCCGCGCTGTCGCTCCACACCGGTATCCCGCTCATGCCGTTGAATCCGCTTGCCGCTTCGCGCCCCAATGGATCGATCAACCGGGAGAACCTGCCCGATAAGTCGCTCTCCGAGCGTACGGCCGCCGTCTTGCCTTCCCCATAATCGGACACAGAGTACACGGAACGGCCCAGGCTGTCGAGATACGTGATGCCTGGCGTGTTGGCGTGCTTCGCGGTCAGCCATGCCGCCCGCCTCTGCGGGTCATGAATCGGCTCCGGCTCGTTCGCCGGATCCGGGCTGCCGCGGTCGGAGAACCACCTGCTCTCCAGAACCGTATCATTCCTGTCATAAGCTGTACGGCTCCAGCAGTCGAATTCCACCCTCGACAACGTGCCGTCGGGATAGACCGTCCTGATTTTCCTGCCGATCGCATCGTAGAACATGTGAGGCGTTACGCCGATTTCGCGCAGCTCCTTCTCATCCTCGTACTTCGCTGTCGCGCTAAAATAAGGCTCGTATTGTTTGACAGGGCTCCCCTTGTTATTGCGAACCGTCCGCCCGCTGCCTACCCACCTCGGATCTACATCCGCCAGGACAGCAACGCCTTCATCCGAAAGCTGCAGCGCCTTCCCCGGATGAGCTTGGGCTTTCATCATCGCAATCGTTCCGCTTCCGCTCGAGTAGACATAGCTCTCCTGCCATCTCGGGTTGGCCGCCCCGTGCCGCTCGCGGGCAAACACATGAACGAAGTTGGGCTTTCGCTCCTTCCTCCATTGAAAGAGGCTGTATTCGAGACGGATCGTCGGATCGGCCAGCGTATCGCCATCTCCATCTTCGGATTTGCCCATGAAAGCCGTCCCCACAACCATCCCCAGCGAATCGACCTCGACAGCTGAACGGTTACCGTTCGGATCGATGACCGTCGAAGGGCTGAGCGTCCGGTAATCGTTATGGGCACGGATAACGTTCCATGACGCCTGCTTGACCTGCACCTGCTCCATGAGCATGTCGTATCGGTCGAAGGAAGCGATCGACTCCATCCCAAGCGGATCCTTCGTTCCGATGGATGCATAATAATGATCCGCAGGATTCACCGGGTAGATTGCCGTTCCCGACGGAATCCACCAGCCGGGTTCGCCGTCTAGCTGTACATATCCCGCCTGCCCCAGCTCGGCCGGCGTTACGTTGCCCGCATACTGTACATCCAGCACCTCTGACGTGAAAGCAAGGCGATAGCTTTCATATACGAGTCCCAGCGTATCCCGCTCCCCGAACGGCAGACGATTCAATTGATTATCCATGAACGAAACCCGGTTGTGCGTCATCAGACGCTTCTTCGAAGAGCCAAGACTCACTTCTTCATCGTATGGCGCCTCCTCCGCATCGTTCAGAGCGCCCCGAATCTCATTTATTGTAAAAAGCTTCTCCGCCGGTACAAGTCCTGTCAGCTCGTAGCTTCTGGAAGCATACGACGCTTTCCGCCGATAGTCTGCCGGCGCTTCCCGATCGATCTCTGCCGTATAATCAATGACGCGGCATACGATATGCAGTCTCTGCTGATCGCGGGTAACTTCGGCCGGCAGTACAGAGTCCGCGGTTTGGCGACCATATACCACCGTGCAGGATTGAAGAACATGCCCCGTCCGATCCATGAGCAGGTTCAGTTGATGGGATATATGCGGATCTCCTGGATTGCGTTCGCAATCAAGCGTGACCGTTTCGCTGCCTACGGGAAGAAAGACCGCATAAGGCTGCCCGCCGCGGGGCTGGATTCGCTTGATCTCATAGTTGTACTCCACGATGCGGTAGGGATGCTCCTGCACCTCAGACCCGTCGAAGCTGTAAATTTCCTGGCGCAGCGGCAAGCCCTTCAACGCCCGCAGGCATTCCTCCCATTCTGAATCCTCCAGATCCTCCGGCAGCTTGGACGCCGGAACATAAGGGGCGTTCAAGTAATATTCGCTGTGCAGCTGATGCATGATTCGGTCCTGCCCGATGGATGCCCCGGTATGGAACCACGTGCGGGTGGTCACCGGCGGCTGATAGAATTCAGGTGCCAGCTCCCCGTTTCCTCCGCTGTTCGTCTCGCCGGCAGCATAATCCTCGTAATCCTCCGAATCACGCTGCTCGACCATGCCGAAACCGCGAAATTCGCGTTCCTTGCCGTCATAGTATCCGTGATGGTACGTATAGTGAGTGGTAAATCGGCTGCGGCCGACGTGATCATATTTCTCCACGCGGGCAACCACTTGAACGGGAAACGGCAGCTTTGTAACCCAAGGACGTCCAGCCCCCTTGTCAGCGAGATAGAAGGTCGTCGACGAAACGTAGCTGACACGCGTTTCCGCCCCGAAATTATTGCTCGATCTTACCAGCAAGTGCGGTTTGCTTCCACCCATCAGATCGATATAGCATAGGGGCCGGCGGGAATGACTCGGCAGCGGGGACGACCACACCAGACATGATGTCCCATTCCCCAGCAAATCGACGGCAGTCAGGGATGAAAGATGATCCGGGGCAGCAAGGTGAGTCAGCAGGCAGGAGTCGCTCCAGCGGTTGCCGGATTGGTTGAAATAGAGATGGATTCCCCCGGCGTTCATATAGATCACGTCAGTGAGACCGGAACCGTCGATATCGCACAGTAGGATGCGGCTAGGATTGAATTGGTCGGGATAATCGAACCATGGCGCATGATCCATCGTCACCTTGGAACCGAATCGGCCATAACCCAGATTCGGCCAATAACAAATCACGCCATTGCGGATCCGTACGATATCGGTCAATCCGTCGCCGCACATATCGGCCAGGTAGATGGACTGCGTATCGTCGGACAATAGCAGCCGTATGCCGCGTTCTTCGTCAAGCGGCGGTTCGGCCTTGATTGCTGCGCCGAAGCCCTCTTCGCCAAGCGAGGGATACCAGGTGAACGCATGTTGCTCGCTGAGCAGCACATCGGCAAGACCATCCCCGTTCAAGTCGATGAACCGCAGATTCTTCTCCTGCCAAGGGAGGTTCGGCCACTGCGCAAAGCCTTTGAACGGCTCCCAATTCCCGTCCTGCGAACGCTCCGTGTACCCCGAGGTCTGTCCGGACAGCCGCACCACATCCATCTGCCCGTTGCCGTTAAGATCCAGAAGCAGCTCGCGGCCGCTTCTAAGATCCGCAAGCGAGTGCTGCGCGGCAAGAGCTTGCTGCGGTCCGAAACGGCCGCCGCCCAGATTCGGCTTGTAATACCAGTTATCCGCTTGTTCCGTGAGGACACCCGCTATGCCTTCTCCGTCCAGATCCACCCACTGACTTGCCGCATCGAATAAGCCTGCAGGCAAATTATCCAGACTATCGCCATCGAGCTCGCGAATCATGCCGTCCACTGCCGCCTTGCTGTATTCGAACTCAAGCGGCGGCATTAATTTCCGGCGATACGCCATATATCGGGCGCCGCCCTTTACGATTGCTTCAATCTTGTCGTCACGAATATAGCCTGCCTCAACAATCGCGCACAGGAATGATGCGAACCGCGTGCTGCCTTGATGCGCAAGCTCCTCCTTCGCTGTGAACGGCTGCGAATAATCGAAATCCGCATAATCAAACGCAGTCGACCGCACCAGGTACGGTTCGCTTCCCAATTCATCGAACCGGTGAAACATCAGCATCATGCGGCAGCGGCGGTAGGTGCGCACCTCGAAGCCGGACCGGTAGGACGACATCGGATCCAGGCGGGCTGCCCAAGAACGGCCCGGCGATGAGGATGCGCGCATCAGCAGCTCCGAGCCGTCATCAAGAGACGAATGATTCGTCCCATCGGCTTCTTCACAATGATTCTCGTCATAATCGAAGACGACCTCGAACATCCATTCCATCGTAGACAGATCGGGCTGGATGAAACGCGAAACCTTGTTCCCATAGTGAACTCGCTTCACATAACGGTTCGCGGTACAGTCACGGCCGCTCTCGCTGATCAGCGACCGGTCGATATTCATATCGTTCTCGGCTGCGTACTCGTATAGAATCGCATTGCCTTTATCGTCGTAGCTTTCGGATATCAGCCACGAACAAACGCGCTGCGGATCTTCCGGATCGGCAATCCGGCTGTTGTCCGTCTTGCCATATACGGCGGTTATATTATCGCCAGTGATCGACCGCCAATGAATGCGTCCTGTTGCTGTTTCCGTCCATCGTTCGATCCGGGCGAAAAGGCCTTCGATCCGCGGACGATAACGGTGAATGACGAAGCCCTCCGCTTCGTTATAGTACTTATGCCGGCTGCTATCCGCCATTAGCACGGGGACTAAATCCTCCACGCCCGACATAATATACAGGTCAGACTCTTCATGGTCCCGGTATTGGGGCAAGCCCCCATCCGTCTTGCGGGTAATGGCGGGGATCGATAACGACCAGCCGTAACCGAAGAGGCCGTTGCCGGCTCCGGAGTCATGCGTCAGCGCAAGCTCAGGCCCAAATCCCGAGCGGGTCGGACTTACGGCGAGCGGCACCGTCATGGATCCGCTCCCGGTTACCGTATTGGCGGCGAATTTCTCGGCGATGCCTCGTATCGCGCCTCCGCCCTTGGGCAAGGTAATCGAAGGGGCGGACAGAGCCGCCGTCTCTTCGGAGCTCCCGCTCGTCTTCCTTTCATCTCCCATGACTTACCCCTCCATCGTATCGCCTTCAGCGTGCGGCCGAATCCGCATTCTGCTTCTCGTATAGGACACGCCCGGAGAGCGAGACGGAATAAGCGAATGAATACGGCTTCCTGCGCTCCTCCTCGTACTCCTCGGGGGTGAGGATAACCAGATCCACTGCAACCGGATACTCCAGAAAAAGCTGCTTCAGTTCAATAGCCCGATACGGGCGGGGAACATCGGTATCGAGCAGAATAAGCAGGTCGATATCGCTGTCTTGCCTGAACGTTCCTTTGGCGCAGGAGCCGAACAGGACGATCTGCTCGGGATTGCAATGCTTGACAACGCTCTGCACCATGCCGTCGATCACTCGTTCCATGACCATTCTCACTGGCCCCCTTATTCAGAGATGCCCCGAATCAGGTTTCCAGGCCGTCAGACCGACAAATTCAACCTGATTCGGGGCACTAACACTTCAGATCATAACTGCTCTATTAATTCGTCCGGTATTGAACAATCAAATACACGCCGTCTACATCGTCGGGCTGAAGGGAGCGGTCGTTCTCGGCATCGTCCGCCTTCAGCTTGAATGTCCAGGCTCCCTTAAGCACAGGCTCGCTGCCGGATGCAAAGGCCTTCTCGCCATGATGAGCCGTACCGTATGAATAATCCTGCGCAAGCGTCATTGTATCCATGCCCGCCGCAGAAGGCGGCAGAAACGACAGCGTATATCCTGTATCGCCCTTGCAAGGAGCAATGACATGAAGCGCGGTTACCCTGACTTCTTTATTGCGGTCAAAGAACGGTACATGCTTGCCCTCGAAGGTAACATTCAGCTGCTGGTCCGCTCCCTGCTGAACCGGATGGAGGAACCGGTACCATTCGCTTGGAAATTCCTGCTTCATATTAAAGATGCGAACGCCCTGCTGCGGGAGGATCGTCTGCAATCCGCCGCGGGCTGCCGAGGCGAGCGCCGCCCCGCCGTCACGGGCCGTGTAATGGACATGCATCACGACATCCGATACCGCCTTGAAATCGATGGCGTTGCAATCATGCGGCATCTCAATTCGCCACAGGCTGACCGCACCCGCACCTTCGAACGGCAAATACCGTTCATCCTTGAAATTCAACTCAAACACCCCGCTATCATGATCTCCGCTGCTCGTTGCAATCGCCCTTGACATTCCATACTGATCCGTAAACCGGCTATCCTCGATGCCGGTACGGACATAAGCGCTTCCCGCCGTACCGCTGATTCTGGTGCTGCTGCTTACGAGCGAGAGCGTGCAGTTCACACTCGTAAGCGGACCGGTTACGCATGGAATGCTGATGCCGACCGATTTCAAGCGACGCATGTAATGCCCCGGATAATCCAGATCGAACAGCCACTCCGGCAATTCGACCAGACAGGCTCCGGTCTCCTTAAGCTTCATTAAGCTGAATGGCGCTGTGACGGCCAGCGACACATGCTTGACGATTTCCAGCTGCCGTGCGTTCTGCTCATAATAAGCCGCATCCAGACGGTTCAAATCATGGGCCAGCTTATCGCCGGCAAGAAGCCCTTTCTTCAAGCTGTCCCAATGGCCGAACTGGATATAGGAGGAGTCCTGCAGTCCCAGCTCATACCGGAACGCTTTCTCCGCGCGTTTCGCGATATCATAGGCCAGCTGATAACTTTGGAAGTACAGAGTTGCAATCTGCCCTTTCATCCAATGGTACAGCTCCGCATTCGTATATTTGCTGTGCATGAACTGCTGTACCGATAAGGCTTGCTCGGTCTGCAGGTCATGATTGCCAAGCTCACGCAGAGCCACTGCGATCCGGATGCGCGCAGCTTCCATTTGCTGATCGATCTGCGCCCCTTCGGTAACCGCGAGCTCCTTCTGATGATCCCACTCTTCCTTGCGGCGCTGATAGCTCCCTACCGTCGAAGCCATGCTGGCCATCTTATCAAGCGCGTTGGATATCGCCGACATCGTCTTCACCGCATTCTCTGCGGCATCGCCAATCTTATCGCCGCCAGTCTCCGCAGTCGCCGTCGGCGAACCGCCGAAGCCGGACGCGCCGATCGTGAAGTTCGGGATGAGCTTCAAGCCTCCCGCCATGATATAGCCCGCCGCAATGGCCGTATCCAATAGCGTCGATGCGCCGGAGAGAGACAGAGCGGTAATTTCCCATGCGTTCATGAACGGTAAGTTCGTATAATAAGCGATCTTCTGATCGGCGGCCTCCCTCGATTTCCCGAGACTTGCAAGCGTCGCCTCCTGCTCCTTCACCGCCTGCGCCTTCACATCCCGGATTTGCTCCAGCAGCTTAATCTCATGAGACATGCGCAGCAGAGCCATCTCTTCGGCGTCGCTCTTCTCCAGCACGGCGAGCAGCTGAGAACCGAGCGACTTCACTTCTTCGCACAGCTGCTTTGCCTTCTCTAACATGATCGGGAAGCGATAGTTCGGATGCGGCGCATTCAGATCATTCAGAACACTGCCGATATCGACGCCGGCGGCCGCCGCTTTCACGAGCAGCGCGGGATCGATCGGCGGCTCGAACAACGGAAGCTGACGGAATTTTCCGTCGATGTTGAGGCTGTGGCGGATCTTGAACAGCCGGTCCTCCACCGTATCCCAGTACTCCACCAGCTTATCGTTATGCGGGATGCCAAAGTAGAACGTCTCCATCCTCGGGAGCTGTTCGGCCCCGCCGCTGCCAGGCGTCATCTGCACGGAAGGCGGCAGCAGATTCTCAACCTCGACCAAGGCATTGCCGAACGCATCCAGCTTCGACTCCAGCTCCGCATAAGTCATATCTTCGACCGAGTAGGCCGAAGGGACACGCTGCGGACGCCTGCCTAATATTTCTCCGGCCAATACGTACAGCAGCGTCGCTTCGTTAATCGATTCCAGCGTGTCTCTGCGGAACTCCTGATCTGCCCAAGCAATGAGATTATCGATATACTTCATCACCACGGTCCGCTGGTAGGCAATCGGCCGCAGTCTGGCGATGAGATGCGGCTTGAACGGGTTCTCCCGCCACATTTCCACCTGCTTCTCGTATTCCGGGCTTCCGGCATTGACAAGCTTGAGCAGATTGTCGATCCGCTGGTTGTGATAATCCGTCGCATTATATTCGTAGAACGGCTTCATCTTCCAATATTTTTGCGGGACAGGCTGATTATCGGTGCATGTGGGATCGAAGATATAATGAAACCACTTCATCGCCTCTTCGAAACGCTGGTTCTGGCTCAATCTTGTCGCGATCATGAGCGGCGCATGAAAGAACAGCTCCCAGTTATACAGCGCATAGGCGCCCCCGATGGAGAAATCGACGATCTCCTTCCTTGCGCTTTCCCCCGGAGCCGTCGTTGCCAAGGGCCGATATTCACTTACAAAATCGAATGAATTCGCCGGCGGGATCGACTGCGGCTCGGTCTGGACCTTGCGGCTCAGCAGTCCCGGAATACCCGTCCGGTTCAATTCGCGAATAAACAGCGTCGTATATGGATGGTAGAACGGATACATCGTATACCGGATACGATACGGCGTACTGCCCGGATCCGAAGGCAAATCGGTTGTAAAATAATTGCCCGCCTTATACTCCATCATTGGCTTGATGAAGTAAGCTCGTTCAAGGTCCTGATAGAAGAACGGCCGGCTTGCCGAATCAAACTGAATATCCTGCTGGGTAATCACAAGCGAGAACGGCGCGTTTGCGCTGTCCAGCAGCCTTCCGTCGTCGACGCGCAGCCCATGATTCGTCAGCACATTCAAATCGTCCAGATTCAGCACATGCGTATTGTTCACCAGATGCGTATTGCGGTAATGCATGCCTGCAGGCAGCAGCTGGTGAGGGCTGCGGTCGTAATAGCCGAGCACCCTGATCAGGCGTCCATCTTCGCCGAAGTGCCGGTTGATCCCCTCGGACACGGAGCCGGTCAAATTCTTCATATACACATCGATGACGTCGCCGTTATAGACGAATGAAGAGGAATGCCACGGGCGGGTCGTTTCGTTGAACCGGGTACTGGTCTTCGTCGCCCATTTGTCCTCTTCCGGATAATAGAATTCCGTATCGTTGAATTCCAGCGAGGTGGAGATAAAGAGATCCATCCATAGATATCCGCTGCGCAGGCGAGGCTTCAAGTGGTACGACGTCGTCGGACGCTCCCAAGGATGGATGAGCTTTCGCTTCGATATTTTCTTCGGCGACCAGGCACCGTTCCTCTTCACGGACCAGGCAAGTTTAATTTCCCAATATTTAGGTGATTCCGGCGCTCTCTTAGGCGATTTTTCCGCTACTGCAGGCGGCTGAGTATGACGCTTAGGCAGCATCTCGGTAAAGACCGGCCAGAAAATATGCAGCTTCCGGTTGTGGACCGCGAGCGTCGCATGATCGGTTTCCAGCTCCAGGTCGATTTTCTCCCAACCGGTCCAGTAGCTATTGTCGATGTATTGACGGTAGTAATATACCGAAGGCGTCGCCTTGGTTCTCGCGAGGACATGAACGATGTTGCGGGTGCCCTCAATCTCATGGTACATCGAGCAAATATCAAGCCGTGCCACTTCGTCCAGCTTATCCAGATAGGTCAGATAAGCAGCTTCGACATGGTCTTCGGTAATATCATTCTGCGATATATCATTCTCAAGCGATTGGAAAAATTCCGACTTGTCGTCACGCAGCTCAGGCTCCGTCCAGTTCTCCGGATAGAGAAAAACTTTGCGGTTTGCCTCCCATATGCGGTAATTCTTCATCCACTTCCATTGATCCCATCCGTCCGTCTCCTTGGCGGTCACTTCGCTTCCTTCGAGATTCATCAGACATCTCTGCACAAACAGCTGCACGGAGCTGATCGCCTGCTTCAGGCGCGACGTCATCTGCTGCGCGCCCATCTCCACGTCCAGCAGGAAATACGCATACAGGTCGTTCACATGATCCCAAGCAAGCGGGTTATGCGCAATCAGATAAGATACCAGGGCATCGCGCTGCTTCTCGCGCAGCGGATCCTTAAGCGCCTTGGCCAACGTAAGCCACTGGCCGTCCTCAACCTTCGCCTTGACCGATTGCTTCAGCGATGCGGCTTCCAGCGGACCCGGGTTCGAATTCGTCCAGGATTTGGCTGTCACGGGCGCGACGCCGAGCTTCTTCGACCATAGCATCGCTTCGCTCAAGCGCAGAAGCGCTGCCCCCTCCCGGTAACCTGCCGGAAAGGCGATACCGAGGATGCCGGTATCCGCAAGATCGCCAGGTTCGCCAAGCAATTGCCCAAGATCGGCAGCCGGCCATCCCACAGCTTTCGCGAGCATGCCATGGCAGCTGCGCTTCGCGGCAGCCTTCTCGGCTTCGGATGCTCCGCTATCCAAGGCAAATATGGTCGTCATGACCGCTGCCAGCTCGGCATTCGTCAGCGGAACGCGGTCCCGCACCTCCATGAACGCGCTAAGCTTCAGCCATGCCGCGAACGCGGCTGCAGCTTGCGCCGCAGTCGTTCCGCCTTCAGATACCGGCAGACTGCCGGGATGAAGCCATCCTCCGGCCGTCGCTTTGTCGCAAACGACCGTTAACAGCTCTGGCGTCAGCTTCCACCGATGGATGATAGAAGCAATTTTCACCAGCAGCGTGTAGGTTTGGAACACGGCTGGATGGCTTTCCGGCGTAAGACGCATATTCGGACTGCTCTCCACGAAGGACGGAGCCAGAAAATCCGCGATTGCGGGACGCCTCACCGCCGGATCCGCTCCCGGATTCGTAGGCGATTGAACATATCGCGTGAGCAGCAGCTCTGTCATGGCGCTGTCCAGCTTCAACGCTTCACTAAGCTTCTGTTTGACCGTCAATTCGCTAAACGAGCTTCGGATATGCGGCAGCAGCTTGGCGAGTACATAAACGTAGCGATCGGCCGGCGTCAGGCTGCCGTTGAACAGGCCGGTTATGTCGCCTTCCGTCAGGAACGGCTCTTCCGCGGCCTGCGGCTCCATCGATTTGTCCTGAAGCGCTTCGACCGCCGAGCGGTATGCGTTCTCGCCCGGCTGCGCGAGCGAGAGGAGCACATTCCTCTCCGCATCGGTCATGACGCCAAGAAAACGCAGCTGCTTGGCAGCTTGGTCGTAATGCATTCTGGGCTGCAGCACAGCGGGAACGACTACACTGCTTGGAAGCTCGCCGAGATAGACGCTGGATTGGATGAAGCCCCCCGAATCCGGCCAAGCCTCAAGCTGCATGACGGCGCGTGCGTAATTCTCGTCGGATGACAGGGCGAGCAGCTTCAACCGTTCCGCAGCTCCGATCGCCCCTGCCGATCGAAGCTGGCTTGCTTGCGCATCATAATACACCTTGGAACGAAGCGCAGCCGGGATGACGAGTCCGGCAGGCTTCTCTTCGAGGAAAGCCGCATACTGCGTCAACCGGAAGCTGCGCAAATTCCGTCTTACGAAGGACCTTGGTTCTTGGAAAAGCTGCTGAACGGCCGTCCGATAGGAGGCATCCGCAGACTTCTCGATCAAGTACGCGCGGCGGACCTCCGTCATCACGCCGGTTATCCGCAGCTTCTTGCTTGCCGCATCATAAGCGACCGCTCCGCGCAATCTTGCAGCTTCAGAATCGAGGTCCTCGATCGCCTGCCGATAGGGAGCGTCAGCCGACGCATCCAGCAGCTGCCGCTTCTCTTCCGGCTTCAACGCCATGGTAAGGCGCAATTTACGAATAGTACCGTCATAACGCAGCCGCGACTGCAGCGATTCCGGAATCGCGATTCCCGGCGGCATCGCATGGAGGTTCACTTCATAGACCCCGATATCATTGTCGATCGCCGCCTCTGAAGGCAATGCTTCAAGCGGCGCCTCGAACACGGCGGCATCCCCCAGCATCGCCATGATCGGATCGGTTACCGCCGGGCTCCACGCCAGCTGCTCCAGCTTTTTGCGCGTGATGTCCCCGTTCGGATCGGCCGCGCCGCTTTCATCGGTATTGTCATCTGCAATGGTGCGCAGCGCCCGAAGCAGTTCAAGCAATACCGAACCGATTTGACCGTTGGTTGGAGCGGCAGACGATTCGGATGCACGCTTATGCCGGAGCAGCCAGTCAAGATCCGCTGCGCTCAATCCCGATTGGCGCCGGATATAATCGGCTTGTTCCATGAATTCGATGGCCGAAGCGATGTTCGGGAACGCAAACGAATCGATCGCGGATAGCTCGCGCAACGTTATATAATCCCGGATGGATACTTTCAATGCCTTCGCCATCGAGACATGTCGATGCAGGATGGATAGATTGCCAAGATTCATCTCATCGGCGACCTGAGTACTCTTCATAAGCAGCAGAAGGTCCGGCTCGGTTAATCCGAAGGCAGCCAATAGCGCAGGCTTATGGGCTGTCAGCGGATTGGCATTCCCGGCCGAATGCGGATGAAGCAGCTCGGTGCGTGCGCTATTGAGCTCAAACGCCTCATCCGGCGGGTTCAACACCGCCTTGCTGCGAAATAGCCGGTCATACAGCGGCGATTCTACCGGCTCTCCGTCAATAGCCTTATAGGTAACCGTCTCCATGCTGTTCCACCAGCTTAATAGCGTGGATAGCGGAACGTTCCATTCCTGCTGCAGCCGCTTCACATGCGACAGCCGAATAAGGAATGGGTCGCTTATTCCATCCGATTGCATCAATACACGCATGATGCGGTCGAGCTCCCGGAACCCGTAACCTGCCGCATCGGCCAGACGGACGAAGCGGTGCATCCTGTCGAATGCGGCAACGATACGCTGCTCGCGCTCGGCAGCGTTAGCTGCGGCTGCTTTCAGCACCAGCTTACTGAGCGTGCAGGTCAGCGGATCTGCCGGATCCAGCGATTCGATGACGAGCTGGCGAACCGGTGAATGAGGCGACTCAGGCGGATTAACATAATCCGTATCGAGCAGCTCCAGCAATTTCTTATAACCGCCGCCGGTGTCATTCTGTCCCCCGATGAATCCGGACCGCCTCAGCAGCAGATCCACTCTTGTGATCAGCTGATGCCACTTGCCGGTCAGCGTCGTATCCGGATCAACCGGATCGGTAAGCGATGCAGTCTCTGAGGAAAAGCCCCAGAACGCCCAGGGTGGGACAACGGATAAATTCACGCCATCGACAGTAGCGCGATTTCCCGTTATGACCGCCCAAGATACGGGTGTCAGGCCGAGATACTCCCGCGCGAAATGCTTATCGTTCAACATCGCATTACGCTTGTCATGCGTTGAGAATGCTTCAGCCATGCGGTCCCGTCTTGTGCCCAGATGAGCAAGATAGACGCGCGTCTCCTCCTGCCAGAGATGGAACGGCAGGTTCCATGGGTAAACTTGAGACAGGAGCTTGAGGTATGCATCATGATGGACATATTGCGGATTAGCCGCAAGCTCCGCTGCAGTACCGGTTGTCTGTCTGCTGCGGGACATGACGCGAAGCGCGCCGTCCTTCAGCTTCACTTGATACCGGAAGGCAGATTCAGCAATCATCCATCTGGCGCCTGCTTCTTTCACCTCGATTGAAGCCGCATTCGAGAGCGGAGGCACGAAAGCATTTCGCAGCGGAGCCGTTATCTCCTTCACATCCAGCGATGCAGCCAATCCGATTGGAAGACCAAACGGAGCGAATGCCGGAGGCGGCGCGACTGCCTCTTCCAGCAGTTCGTTCACCAGGTCGATATAGGGCAGAACGATGTTGGTATTGCCGCAGGAGAGCTCCAGTTCCCCGATATCCGGACGTCTTCGAAGCAGCACGTGCTTGGCGCTCTCGCCCGCCTTGACCGCGTCCTTCTCATTCAGAAAGCGGAGAATATCGACCATATAGGCCGCGGGACTGTACACCGAGCGGCAATCCTTGCACGCGCAATAATCCAGCGAGCCGAACAGCGCCTCGAGACTGGGGAATTCCTGGATCTGCTTCCGCTGCTCCTGCGTCGCCGTCCATGGCAATATCGCTCTGGGTGTCATTTGCTGGAACTCGGCTCGATACTCGCTTGCTTTGGCCAGCAGCATGGCATAGTTCCGCGAAGCCAGATCATAGACCTTCTTGGACTCCAGCTTCGTGAAGCCCTGCGCGGCGAACTTCTCGGCGAACCGGCTCTTGCCTTGAAAATACACATGTGCCGAGCTATGCCAATTTTGCTTCAGCAGCCCAATTCCCGTATTCACGCTCGGGGCCATCTTGAATGCTCGCTGCATCATTTTCAGCTCCGCAACCGCTTCTCCCCGCAGAGCGGCTTCAGCGCCCTTCTCCTTCAGGAATTGATCGATGTTCGTCCGGCGCAGGTCGAATTCCGGCAGCTTATCGCTCATGCGCACCAGTTCGTCGCCGTGCTCAATCGAAGCGACGACAGGACTGGCCGCCGCCGACATGAACGATTCGGTCGGATACAGATCCTCGGTCTTACTCTTCATAATCGCTGCGAATCCATTCACTTTCTCCGTCTGATTCGCGCCATCGACATTGTCGGGATAGCCCTGTCCGCCTCTTGCGATGTTGGCTTGAATATGCGCAACCCAATCCTCATGGCTCAGCTTCGCCAAGTCGCGGGGATCTGCAACGATCTGCTTCATATAATTGACCGTCGGCATATGGTTCTTCGCGACAGCCGCGACGGCAAACGTCTTCTTCAAGTCGGTTAAGACCGGTTCGGAGAAGGTTTGCGCCTCGTTCTCAAGGGCAACCCAGAACTCGCCCGTCGTCCCGCGATGTGCCGTATACAGCTCGGAGAATCGGTTGAACCCGGTAACCGGCAGCTTGGAATTCTCAAGAATAGTCTTCAAGCTGGCATTGCCGCTAAGATTAGCGCTATTCAGCGCATAAGCCGTACGCAGTTGATTTAACTGCGCGATAACGGCGTCGAGATTCGCCAGCCATGTGCGTGGAACATAATTGCTTCGGATCGCCGATTCAATCGCCTGCTTCTGCAGCGCCTCCTCCATGAAAATAACGCCGGCCAGCGTATTGTCGACCAAACGGTCGATCAACTGCCACTGCTGCGTGCTCTCGATCAATGCGCCCGGCAGGCTGACCGGCAGGTTCTGACGCAGAAAAGCGTAGCACACGTCCGGCGCCAATCCGCTCTTGGCTCCCATCCGGCTGGCAAGCGCAAGCTTCATGATATCGTCCGCCGATTTCCCCGTATGTTTAGCCAAGTACGTCAGATCCTGATGGACCGCGCTTTCCTCCAGCTGCTCCAGCTTCAGCTCGCCAAGCTCAGGCTTCAGCGCCTTAGTCAGTATCTCAACCTCCGAACTTCCGACATACGGCAGATTACCTTCGGTATAATTGACCCATGCGACATTACCGGGATTGGCGATCGTTTCCGTCTTCAATACATTCCCATGCGGATCAATGAGCTTGACGACAACCGGCTTGACCTGCTTGCCGTTCATGGGCGGATCATATTTAAGATCGTAGAAGCCGTTGGCAAGCGACTTCTGTTCTCCTAACAGCTTCTCGCCGCGGATCGACTTTTCGTACAATTGAACCTTGATGCCCTGCTGTCCTTGCCACAGCTCGTTGCGAATGGAACCGCGGATGCGGAATGCCGTTTCCCGTTCAGGCGGAGCGGGATTCCCGGCATGAATGACCTGGTTCAGCTTCTCCGCCGTCCCGCGATCCACCTCCCCCGTTACGGCAAGACCGTGCTTCTCTTGAAACTTCCTGACGGCTTCCATCGTGCTTTTGCCAAACCGTTTCTGCTCAGCCTCGCTTATGTCGATATCCATCTTCAGGAAGCTGAGCGACTTCTGAAGCTCCTCGACCGCATCCTTCGCCATATTAAGCCGCATCGGGTAACGAATCCGCGTTATATCGTTCAAATGATCGACCTTCAGATGCTTGATTACCGACTGTGCAGGCTTACCGGCTTCTCTCGCAGCCATAGCTTCTTTCAGCTTCGCAAGCGTTGGTTCGTCCAGCTCCCCGGTTTGCTGCAGGCGATGCGTCTTCTGAAATTCGGCAACGGCTAGCTGTGTCGACTCGCCGAGTATGCCAAGCGTATGCTCCTGTTCGGATACCGTAAACTTAAGTTTGCCCAGTGCCCGTTGCAGCAGCTTGACATCGTAGTTTTGAACATTCTTCGTTAATTGTCGGCCTGGAAGTTTCATCGTCTTCCCCCTCGTGGTCAGGCTAATCGCCTGTACCGGTATGAAACGCAAATAAACGGTTTCCCGTCGATTGTCGAATCTGGGTGCCGGATTGTTGCGGCCATTCGAGCTTTAGGGCACAGCAAATACGTGTATGATTCCTGCAGAAACAGA
This sequence comes from Paenibacillus spongiae, assembly GCF_024734895.1. Classification (NCBI taxonomy): domain Bacteria; kingdom Bacillati; phylum Bacillota; class Bacilli; order Caryophanales; family Paenibacillaceae; genus Paenibacillus; species Paenibacillus spongiae. The sequence continues at coordinate 3,088,608 of NZ_CP091430.1, read as the reverse complement.
CATTGATCATTCGGCCCTATTCAAATTGTCATTCGAATCGTAAGTCTTGCCAGAATGCGGGTATTGTGAGTACGATCTTGAGATGCGGGAGGATGCTGCGGGATGATTGAGGCAATGAATCACTAGGATGACGCGGCAAATTCATCCCCCATCTTATCAGAGCAATCGGCTTGATCACAATAGGGACAAGGAGCCATGACAGCGAGTGCAAAGCGAGTTGGATTTAAGAGAAATATGTTGGATTTATGCGACGCGGGCGCGAGCCTTCCGTACCGGAAGTTTATTAATGGGCGAATAAAAAGCTTGATCGCTCAAGCTTTTTTTATTCGCATCTTCCGCGAAGGCATCTCCTACCGCGGACACGGTTCGGGTTAACCATTTTCGATGCGCCCTCGCTGCTTGACCGCCCTTACGGTGAAATATTTTTCCGCCCAGGCTTGATTGCCCCCGACTGCTCGATGTCTGATTTCGATCTTGACGATCTCGCTGCGATGAGCCCGGCAAGGGATTGAACTGATCCCGATTGCCGACCGTATACGTCTCATGTATCCGCACACCCAAGTTATGAAGAATGGATATTTTCTATGACAGTCCCATGTGATTGCAATCAGATTTGCACACCAAACAAAGAGGCTGTCCGTTGACCGGACAGCCTCACTTCATTTCACTTCACTTCAAATCGATCATGTTCCGAGCCCCATCGATTCGCCTTTGAGCTGCCCTTTGTACAAGCTGCTGTAGAAGCCTTCCCGTTTCAACAGCTCTTCATGCGACCCTTGCTCAAGCAGCCGTCCATCCTTCAGCACCAGGATTCGGTCCGCCTTCCGGATCGTATTGAGCCGGTGCGCGATCACGAAGCTCGTCCTCCCTTTCATCAGCCGCTGCAGTCCTTCCTGGATCTTGATCTCCGTTATCGTATCGATGCTGCTGGTCGCTTCGTCGAGGACGAGTATCGACGGATCGGCCAGAATCGCGCGGGCGATCGCGAGCAGCTGCTTCTGTCCCTGACTGATGCCGCTCCCGTCGGCGCTAAGCCGTTTGTCATAGCCTTCCTTGAAGCGAACGATGAAGGAATGGGCATTTGCCAGCTTGGCCGCCGCCTCCACCTCGCTATCGGTCGCATTCAGCCTGCCATACCGGATGTTCTCCCGGATCGTGCCTTCGAATAGGAAGGAGTCCTGCAGAACGAAGGCCATATTTGAGCGCAAGCTCTCTCGCCGGATTGAAGCCAATTCCCGGCCATCGATCGTAATCTTACCGCCGCTCGGCTCATAGAAACGGGAGAGCAGCTGGATTAACGTCGTCTTCCCGGCTCCTGTCGGACCGACCAGCGCAATCATCTCGCCGGGCTTCGCCTCGAAGTTGATCTCTTCAAGCGTAGCGCCGCCTGCTTCGTATGAGAAGGAGACGTTGGAGAAGCTCACCGCTCCAGCAACATGATCCAGTGTGACGGCCGTACCTTCGTCCTTGGTCTCCACATCCTCGTCCAGCACCTCGAACACCCGCTCGGCGCCAGCAATGGCGGATAATAACGTATTCCACTGATTCGCCAGATCGTTGAGAGGCCTTGTAAACTGTCTCGCATATTCCACAAACATGATGATCACCCCGACGGTAATGAAGTCCTTGATCACCATTATTCCGCCTATGCCGGCTATGATGGCGAAGCTGAAGTTGTTCAAGCCGTTCATCAGCTTCGGAATGAAGCTTGAGATCGTCAGCGCCCAGAAGCCCGAGCGATAGATTTGGTCATTGCGCTCGGTAAAACCGCGTATAACCCGCTCTTCCTGCGAGAAGGCCTTAATGACCCGCTGGCCGGACAGCGTCTCTTCGATGTAGCCGTTCAATTCGCCCAAGTTGCGCTGCCGCTGCTTGAACAGCGGACCTGTGCGGCGCGTAATCCAGCGCATGCCGAGCGCCATGAGCGGAACTACGGTAAAGGTAAGCAGCGTTAGGAGCGGGCTGAGCCATAGCATGACGGAGAGCGTTCCGACCAACGTCAGCGCGCTGGAGAAGATTTGGATGGCCGAGCTGTTCAGCGTCCCGCTCACATTCTCGATATCATTGGTCACGCGGCTCATGATTTCGCCCTGCTGGCGTTTGCTGTAGAACGGGATCGGCAGCCGGTGCAGATGGGCGAACAGATCGGTTCGCATCCGATAGACCGTCTCCTGCGCGATCCCGATCATCCATATATTTTGCAGCCAGCTCACGAGCGAGAACAGAATATAGACCGATGAGAGGACGAGCAGGAATTGTATCCAGGACGGACCTCCCGTACCCTCGATGTAATCATCGATCGCAACGCCGATGAGATAGGGTCCGAGCAGCGCAAGCGCCGAACTGAGGACCACCATGGCCAGCACCAGCGTAAGCTTCCCTCGGTGCCGGGCCAGATAGGTCCATATCCGGCCAAGCGTGACCGTCCAATTCTTGGCCTTCGCCTTCGCTTTCTGCCCTTCCTGATTCTTCGCCGCGCGAAGATTCAGCTGTGGAGACGGATGGCGAAACGGCTCAATAAGCTCTTTGAACATGCTGCGCCTCCTCTCCATACTGCGATTGATAGATCTGTCTATACAGCGGCGAACGGGATAATAGCGCTTCATGGCTGCCTTTCTCGATTAACCGTCCTTCGTCCAGCAGCAGAATGAGATCGGCTGACATCGTAGAGCTTATTTTCTGCGTGACGAGGAATGTTGTGCAGGACAGATCGGTTAACGAATTAAGCAAGGCGGCTTCCGTCCTGACGTCAAGCGCACTGGTGCTGTCGTCGAGAATAAGAATGGATGGATTCCTGACGAGCGCCCTGGCGATGGAGATGCGCTGCTTCTGCCCGCCGGATAGATTGACTCCGCGCTGGCCAAGCATCGTATCGTAGCCTTGCGGCAAATGAATAATCGTGTCGTGGATTTGAGCCCGCTTGGCGGCCTCCTGAATCTCCTCCATCGTCGCGTTCTCTTGCCCCCAAGCAATATTGTCGCGCACACTGCCTGTAAAGAGCAGCACCTCCTGAGGGACATACCCGATTGCATCGCGAATCGCCGCAGCGTCCAGCTTACGGGCATCGGCTCCATCGATTCTTACGGTTCCTTCATTCTCCTCATAGAGGCGGGTAATCAGCTGCACGAGCGACGTTTTTCCGGAGCCTGTTGCCCCCAGAATGGCGATCCGTTCTCCGGGACGGGCAGTGAAGGAAATCTCTTCTAGCACGTTGATCCCGTTATTCGGATAGTGGAAGCCCACCTGCTGGAACTCGACATGGCCTTGAATCCGCGGCAGATTAAGCGGAGCACGTTTGTGCTCATCTGCATTGTTGTCAGTGGCAAACACCTCGTTGATCCGTATGGCGGAAGCCCTTCCCTTCGAGAAGGACACGACAAGCCAGGAGATGGCCGACAACGCTCCTATCGTCCGTAAGGAATAGTTGACCACGGCAACCACTTCGCCTACCGAGGCGCTGCCGGCTGCAATATCTCTCCGGCCGAACCACAGGATCGCGATGATCCCTGCATTGCCGATAAGATAAATAAACGGCATGGTCGTTTCCGTCAAACGAAGCGCCGATACCGTTCCCCTCATTAAATTAGCGCTTGCTTGGGCGAAACGGCCGACTTCATGGCTCATTCGCACAAAAACCCGGATAAGCCTGATCCCCGTCAGATTTTCTTGAATGACGCCGTTGACGGTGTCGAGCCTGGCTTGGACAGTGCGGAACAGCGCAGCCGACTTCTTAATCACCCACGCGATGAACAAGAGAAGAAACGGAACCGTTATGGCCATCAGCAGCCCGAGCTTCAGATCAACGATCAGCGCCATAATCATGCTGCCTGTCACAATGAGCGGTACGCGCGTCATAAAGCGCAGGCTCATAAATACCAAGTCTTGCACCTGGCTGACATCGCCGGTTAATCGGGTAATCAGCGATGAGGTCGCGAACCGGTTAAATACCGGATAGGCGAAGGACTGCATCTTCTCATACAGCTTGTCCCGGAGATCGTACCCGAACCCCATGCTGGCATGTGAAGCATAGAAGGAGCTTGCAATTCCGCACGCGAAGGCGAAGACGGCGCTCCCCGTCAGCACCCCGCCCCAGAGCCACACGACGGAGAGATCCTGCTTCATGATTCCATCGTCGATTATTTTCGAGATCATCAGGGGCTGAACCAGCTCTACGCTAAGCTCAACCAGCAGCATGGCTAAAGCTACAATTGCCGCAACCCGGTATTTCTTTAGAAAAGTGAAAATTATGCCCATTCCCATTCCTCCTGACGCCCGGAGAACCGCTAAATCAACCTCGTTCGTTCAATAATGGCCTCCATTTTGTTTGATACCTTAAGAATCCTGACCACCCATATCGATTTTTGACCGTTTGTATATTATACCTTATTCAGGTAAGGTTTCGTAAACCGTTTCCATACCCGATTATTATGCTATTGTGGTGATTTGGAACCGGCTGTCACACCCGCTCGTAAGCCCTGCCGAAATGAACAAGGACATGCCAAAGCTGCTTCAAGTGCTGTAAAGTCTCTTCGTACGACCCCCAGTCTCGCCATTGCTGAGGATGCGCCTGCAGGGATGCAGCGGCTCTGCCTATCGCCGCTGCATCGACAAATCCTGCGGGACTCGTAAATTGCTGGTCCAGCCGCCGGGCCAAAGGCGGCATTGCCGGGCCTCGAAAGTCATCCGGCACAGCTTCTGTCTCCAGCTGGAATCCGGAGTGCCAATAAAGGCCAATGCCGTAATGAGAGCACAGCCTCAACAGCCCATCGCCGATCACCGTTCCGGCGAAGGACGGGTCTGCGACAAGCGCCGCCACATCATTCATCAGGTCGATGTCCCCATGAATTTGAGCTTCGATGTAATTGTCGAGTGCCCGTCCGGGAATACCGGAGAACGGCAATCCATCCGTTGTCTGCAGATGAAGAATCCGTTCGGTGAACGACTTCAGGTCCGCAATGGGAGTGCCAAGCGCCATGCGTTCGGACACCATTACATCCACTACCGAAGCAAGCAGCGGCTCGAAGATATCGCCCGTTCCTATGCATTCCGGACCCAAGTGGCTGTCGCCGAACGTAAAGGTGCAGCGATCCGAGACCTGCGGGCGCAGCTTGAGGTAGCAAGAGCCAAATCGGGGGGCGGCGCCGTCCCCATAATTCATTATATTGAGCGCACCGTACTTCGGTCTCTCATCATGGGGCACATCGGGCGTATGATACGCACCGCCGAAGAGCAACTCCTCCCATCGGTCGCGATCCCCTCCGGGATATGCAGTCCGGCTTCCGTTCGAGACGAAGGTTTCGAACTGGCTGCGATAGCGGCCTTCGCGAAGAAGCCCCTCGATAACCGTAATGCCGCTGGGCAGCACCCGATCCGGATGAAAGTTGACTGTCACGCAGCAATATGCGGCGATGCAAGACAGAGCCGAATCCATCCAAGCGGCACCCGGAACCCCAGAACGTGATAGAATAGCTTCAGTTCTGCGGCGGTCCCGATCCCGCCTGGACTTCGCCGCTGCCCGCACATGCTGTATCGCATGCCGCTGAGCTTCCGTCAAGCGGTTCGTATCCATCTCAGCCATCATGATCGCACCCTTTCGTCGGTAAGATTGATCGAGAATGAACGAAGAACGAAGCAACGGAAGATTGATCAAGCCAATGCAACATGCAAAACCAGGCAGATCAAGAAGAAACGGCTGTCGCCGTCCTCTGCGGCGATGCAAGTTTCTTCCCTTAGAAATATAAGCAAAGTAGGAAGGAAAACTTATACTTTCTTATATTTGAACAAAAAACCGCCCTCGCAGGCGGTTTCGTCATATGGATGGAGAGTAAATAACCTGGTTATTGCTGATACACCCTGGTGTTACCCTCACCGATGAAAGGGATGAACTCATGCGGGTGCTGACGAATGTACCGGGCAAGCCGTTCAATTGTTAATGAAGTAACGGAATGGAGTCTGGCATATAACGCGCTGAACAGAAAGGACAAGTCGGAGTCTTGCTCCAAATCGCTGGCTGCGGGTTTAAAGTCGACCAGGCTTCGCGGGTAAGTCCTAATCGCGAGCTCTCGCTCGATTTCATGAAGCAGCGTTATCATCTCGTTATCCTTCAGCATATGCAATCTGCTCTTCAGTGATGACCATCTGGCAGGCTGTGCATAGAAATAGGCGCTCCACCAATACAAATCGACTGGAGACTTGCTTACGTGATCGTAGTATACTCGAAAAATAAATAACGTCTGCTGCCCGGCCGTAAGATTTTCATAAAACTTGCTTTCGTCGCCGCCTTGAATGCGCACTTCCTTGAAGGCATCGATAAGAGGCTTGAAGCATGCCGTCCCGAGAGCCATGTCGTCCAGCTCATCCAACATGAGCCGATTCCCGTTAACCGCCAATTACACAATCACTCCTTTACCATGATTATAGGGAAATAAAGGGTATAGTCAATGCCGGATCATTCGACTTTTCGGAATTGCTGTAATACAATCAAAAAAAAAGCAAGCCCCTCGTTCATGAGGGACTTGCGATTCGTTGCGAAGGAGGCCACGGCCATCATGATCCTGCATAAAGGCGAGACGTTATTCCGCCAAGGCGAAGCCGGTCCCCTCTTTCATCTGAGAAGCGGTCTGTTGAAGATCATGCGCATTCATCAAGACGGCACTGCGATTCTGGTCAATATTATTACGCCTGGCGAAGTCATCCCGCATCATTCCCTTATCAGTCCAAACCCGTATTACGGCACCGCGATCGCGCTTGTTACGAGCGAGATCGACATTCTGCCGGCATCGGACTGGTACCGGCAGCTGGAAGAGGATCCGCGCAAGTGCCGCGACCTCGCTCTGGTGCTTCAAGAGAAGCTGCGCATGATGCAGCAGCGGATCGATCAACTGACGCAGGTCGCCCCCGCAGACAAGCTGCTCAAGCTGCAAGCGTGGTTCCGGAGTTATATCGAGCCAGAAACCATAACCGATATCCTGACACAAGACGAAATCGGACAATTCATCGGTCTTCGCCGCGAAACGGTGAACCGTCTCCTGCGCGCGCAAAAGACGGCCGGCGATTAGTCAAGCAGCTTATTTCGCTTGCACCGTTTGAGCGTGGTTCGGGCTTCAATCCAATGTTCCGGCGGGACCGAAGAACTCATAATGAATATCCGCCTCGGCAACCCCCCATGTTTTCAACGCCTGGTTCATCGCTTTCATGAATGGAACCGGGCCGCAGAAATAGAAGCTTGCATCTGAAGCCGGCACCTTGCTCCGGAGCCATTCGAGATCAATATAGCCTTCTTTATGGAACGCTCCGCTTGCCGCATCTTCTTCCGTCGGCAGATTGTATACCCAATAAACCGACAGCTGAGGAAGCTTCTGAGCAAGCTGCTCCACATGCTCTCTCATCGCATGAACCTTCCCGTTCCGTGCGGCATGTATAAAGGTGACCGGACGATCCGGAGCCGTCTCTGCCAGCGTGTTGAGCATGCTGATCATCGGCGTCAGCCCTACGCCGCCGCTAAGCAAAACAACGGGGCGCGCATCCTTCTGATCGAGTGTGAAATCTCCTGCTGGCGCTGATAGCCAAAGTGTCTCACCGGTATTGATCTGCTCATGCAAGTAAACAGAAACCTTCCCTGCCGGGCAATCGGGTTCGCCCGCTTCCTTCTTTACCGAGATCCGATAATACGGTTTTCCCGGGGCGTCGGACAGGCTGTATTGACGGATATGCGTGTTGCGCTCCCCCGGAATATCCATCTTGACGCTAACGTATTGTCCCGGCTCGAACCCGGCAATGGCCTTCCCGTCCTGCGGCACGAGATAGAACGAAGTAATAACGTCGCTTTCCTTGATTTTCTTCTCTACGATGAAGGCTCTATAGCCCGCCCAGCCTCCGGCCTGTTCTTCGGAATGCTTATACATCTCCGCTTCAACGCCAATGAATGCATCTGCGATGACGCCGTAAGCATCCGCCCAGGCCTCAAGAATTTCCTCCGTAGCTGCACTGCCTAGCACTTCCTTTATGGCAGCCAGCAGATTCTCGCCGACGATCGGATAATGCTCAGGCAGCACGCCGAGACTTCTGTGCTTGTGGGCGATCTGCTTTACCACCGGCAGGATGGATTCCAATTTATCGATGTTCGCGGCGGCGGCATAGACCGCATTGGCGAGCGCCGTTTGCTGTCTGCCTTGCTTTTGATTCGCATGATTGAATATATTCAATAATTCAGGATGTGACTTGAACATTCTTTCATAAAAACGCTTCGTGATTGCAGTCCCATGTACTTCCAGAACCGGAACCGTCGATTTGATGACGGCGATCGTATTGTTGTTTAGCATGATCGTTCCCCGCTTTCGCTTGACTTGGTATGAACCAAGTATACTCAACGCGGCCCTGCTGCCCTTGTGATTACAATCACACAAATAACCAACGATTTGTGACTTATTCTCCGTTCGGACCGCCGCTGTAACGCCCTTAAATGGCTCGTCAGCTATTATTCGCCAGCCACTGGATTTTAAGTTATTCCAATATTCACCGCTGTTGCTGGTATACACTTAAGCTTCCTGACCAGAATTAACGGGTAAACTCCTGCCGTAAATCATCATAAAACCGCTTCAGAGTGTCCTTGTCGATGATAAAGGAGCATTTTACTTTATCGTTATAGAAATATACCCGGACCAAATAACCGGAAACACCCAAGCCATCGAACTCCCATGTCAAATCCTGCTCCTGCTCCCTGGCCGGGAAAACAAAATAATCGCAATCGCCCTTAAGCTGTCTGCCTAGCAATGCGATGAACGCTTCCATGTCGGGGAAGAGAAAGGTATCTTTCAGCTCAAAACGTACACCCGAGCCGGCGGCAATTTTCTGTATGAGGAATACCTCAATCGTATTCGCGCCTTTTGGCAGGAGAATAAGCTTCACTCCCGCATCCGTATCCAAAACAACCATCATAGCCCCCCTATTGCACCGGTTCACCCGGTTCGATCCCGTTTTTGCGTTTCACGGATCACTTTCCCAAACCGCCTACACGCGGAAATCTGGCCAGAATAGCGTTCGCCAGTTCGAGGTATTCACGCTCGTGCTGAGCGACATTCTCTTTCTTCAGCCAGTAATCGCCCTCCAGCAAATCAAACATTTCATAGGCCGTAATTTCTTTGCATTCCGGGTGATCGATAATGACCTTCAGCGGCTCGATCGCATCATCCCAGTTAAAATGAAGCACAAAGGCATGCAGGAGCTCCGGCGTATCCAATTTAGACATCAGCGCCATGCGTTCTTCGTGCTCGGCATATATCGCTTCTTCAATGACGGATTTCTCGAGCCGGGTCAAGGTTAACCGCAGCGAGCCTTCGGTTGCGAGCATTTTGTCAGCCATCAGCGGATAATGTCTGGCTTGGAACCAATAGGTATGCATAATGCCTGCCGGATGATTAAACTCCACGCCGCGGGAGAGCAGCAGATCGACGGCACCTAAATTGCCGAACTTGATCGCTTTCTGCAGAACCGTCAGGCCGAGCTTGTCTTGAAGCTCCGGATTGGCCCCGTGCTCAAGCAGTGCCGCAAGAAGTTCAATGGGCGCTTTCTGGGTGATGACGTAATGCAGCGGCGTTCTGCCCAATGCGTCTTGCACGTTGAGATCATCCGGCTCGCATTGATTTATAACTGCAATTAGTTCGATTATGGACTTGTTTTTGATGGCTTCAAATAGAGACATGTCTGCAATTCTCCCTTCATGCTGTCTGTACCGAAAGCTCTGCTTCCAGCCCCCATCCCGCCCGTATTCTTCCGAACGCTTATATGCTTTCAAAAAAAGGCCGCATTCTGCGGCCCTCTTCGTTGCGCAGACATTCGCCAATGAATAAGCTAAGCTGCTAATCCTTGTATGTTACCGTTACCGGCGACCATTCGCCTATTACCGTCTGGCCATGGACAGACACGCTGCCCTCCGGGGTCAGATCCTTCTCCGTCATGATGCCAAGCGCGATCGTGAAGCGGTTGAACTTGATCGGCACACCCTTCTCCCGGCGCACTTCCTCCCCGTTCACATAGAAGACGACCTCATCATTGCCCCGATGATACGTAATTTTATAGGTGTTGAATTCTCTTGCTTTGAAATTCGTATCTTCCTTGAAGACGCAGAAATATCGGGTCTTGTCCGATTGCGGCACTTGAACGCCAGGGAACGGCAGAACCGCATATACACTGGCGTACTTGTCATTGCCTGCAAAGAAGTCAAGCGCAGCGCCCGTCGAAAAATCAAGCAGATTCAGCGACACGTAACCGTCGTACAGATCGCCTGGCGCCGTATTCTGCGAACGCGCCCGGATTTGCAGCTCGAAGCTCACTTCGCCTTCTTCCGGCACTTCAACCTGCTCAACCGAGTAGTACATATGCTTCGCGTTGTCGAGAATTTGGATTTGATCATTCGACCGGCTGAGCGGTGCCCGTACGTATAGAATGCCATTGCGGACAATGACGACCGCGTCCGGCTCGCGATAGGACCAGAATGTACCGTCCGGCAGCGGAAAGCCGCCGATTTTCCAAACCTCGCCTTCGGATAGAATCGTATGAAAATCGCCAAACACTTGCTGCTTTTCCATAATCGAAGCACCTCTTTCTTGTTGCTAATCATGATTGTCATGATCGATATGATGATTATTGAATCAGTCCATGCACCAGCAAAGCAAGACCCGTAATGCCCCCGCATCGCACGGAGGCTTGGAGCGACGCGCCCATCAGCGGGAGATAGGCTCTTGAATCATTCTCCGGGCCAAGGGATCCGTAAACCTTGAACAGCGGTACGATCGTTATTAAAGCAATGAGAGCATACCAAGGCAGCGCCTGGAACAATACGCAGGCAATTAACGAGACATAGGCCAATATCGCCAGCATTCTAGAAAACACAAGCGACTTCCGCGGGCCCCATACCACGACGAGCGTTCGTTTGCCGGCTTGGCGGTCCGCCTGCCAATGGAGAAAATGATGATTGAATAAAACGAGCGTCGTCAAAAGTCCGACCGGGAGCGACAGCAGCAGCGGACGATATCCAAACTGCTCGACTTGCACATAATAAGTTCCCATTACAGGCAAAATACCAAAGGAAAGCAGAATGGCAATTTCACTATAGCCTTTCCCGCGATAACCGAACTTAAGCGGCGGGGCGACATAGAAATAGGCGATCAATCCCCCCAGACCGCCGAATAAGAGTGCCCACCAGCCGCTTGCCAGACTGACGGCAACGCCGCTTCCGAGAGCAAGGAAGAAGAACAGCCAGGTTACGAAAGCGAATGCCCGTTCCGACATGGTACCGTTAGCCAGGAAACCCGAATTGGTCGAGATGGCGGCCGCCGTTTCTTTCGCAGCCACATCGACGCCGCTGCGAAAATCCCAGAGGTCGTTGATCATATTCGAGAATAAATGAGCAGCAGCTGAACCCAGCAGCGTGATGAGAAACAGCAGCGGGTGAAAGGTTCCATTCCACGCATATGCCCCTAAGCCGCCAAGAAAGACCGGTATAACCATGACCGGCAGCACGCGAAACCGGGAGGCTTTCATCCACAGCTTGAGCCTGTCCATGAATGCATACCTCCTTCCATATGTTTGTGAAAAAAATTACATCTTCATCTCCCTCTATTATAAAACAATCCGTCTGCTTCCGGGTATACATATTTATTGGATTCGGCAAATTTCGACATGTACCGTGATGACGATTCCACGGATTGTACACATTTCCTGTCGCGAACATCGAAAAGCCTCCAAATCCATCGGATCCGGAGGCTGCGAGAAAGTTCTGCTGCTTCAGCGGCGTTAGCATGCGCCGTGAGACATTAATACAATTTCCCTTGGATGTACAAGTTAGTCGAGAGCTTCATCACCGCATAATTGTAACAAGTCTGGCGCAAAGAACGGGCGCTTTCGAAATAGGACGGATACACGGCATCCATCGTCGATTGCATCTTCTTGTTCAAGAGGTCGAAGACCTGTTCTTCGCTATAGAACTGGGTTTCCCTGCCTTGAAGCCATTCAAAATAAGAGACGATAACACCGCCTGCATTCGCCAGAATATCCGGAATGACGATTCCTCCATTATTCGTTATCCGTTGATCCGCTTCTCCGCTCACAGGTGCGTTGGCGCCCTCCACGATGATTCTAGCTTGAATACGATCGACATTATCGACTCGAATTTGATCCTCCAGAGCAGCCAGGACCAATACGTCCACATTCATGTAGAGAATATCCTCCCGGCCCATAATCTGCGCCGTTACTCCCGCTTCCGAGATCCCCTCGAGCGTGGTAGGGAGATCGCCGTTATGGGTGCCGGCATACGAAATAAGAGCAGGTATATCAAGCCCATCGGGATTATATAACGTAATATTACGGTCACTGACGGCAACGACCTTATTCGTCAGATATGTACAGCGGGAAGCTTCCAGCGCCACAACCGAACCCACGTTGCCGAAGCCTTGCACGGCCATGGTCAACGGACGATTCATATAGCCAAGCGCCGTATGTCCGAAGGCATTATTGCCGCTTGCCAAATTGCGCTGATGCTTCGTAACGAAATCATGGATCAAATAACGGAAGGTCAAGTAAACGCCTTTGCCCGTAGCTTCTCTTCTTCCAAGCGAACCGCCGTTCAAGACGCTTTTCCCGGTGAAGCTGCCGCGGTAAGGCTTGCCTGGATTAATGCTCTTATATTCCGACATCATCCAGTCCATCTCGCGCTGTCCGGTACCAACGTCAGGTGCGGGAATATCTTTGTCGGGCCCGAGAATATCACTGAAATACTGGACATACTTTTTGCAGATCAAATAAAGCTCCCGGGCCGAGTAATTGCGCGGATTAATCGCGACGCCGCCCTTGCCGCCGCCGAACGGGACCTCGTGAAGGGCATTCTTCAGCGTCATCAGCGCGGCCAAGTTGATGACTTCCTCTTCATTGACCGATTCGTGGAATCGGATGCCGCCTTTGTACGGACCCAAAGTATCGTTATGCTGCGTCCGGAAAGCCGGAATCCGCACAACCTCGCCGTTATCAAGCGGAATGCGCAGGAAGGACTTATGAATCTTGTTCGGTGTCGATAGAATAGAAGCCAACGAATGAAAGGCTTTCGTTCTGGCTTCCTCCTGTAAAGTCGGTAAGAATGCGGGATCCTCCAGCAAGTTGAGCAAGGAATTTTCAATAATGACACTGGTCTGGTTCTTCGCCATCTGTACAATCACCTCTGTTAATGATTTGATGTCCTTACATCCGCCCACTCCTACAGTATAACCAAACCTTACATCCATAAAGCAATAGAGATATGGACGATATGGGACAGTTTCGTTAATTTTCCGTTTCTTCCAGCCATAATGAAAGAGGAACCCGATTGCCGGACATGCCGGCACTCAGGTTCCTCGATTTCACTGCTTTATCGTTCGGTCATGTCGCTGCAGGCTGCTCGCCTGTGTTCGACGGTACCCATCATGATTCGAACAGCGTCACGGTAGGCGCGGAAGAGGACAGCCGATTCACGGTTGCCTTCGATCCGTCCGCCACGGTCAGCACATATACTCTGTAAGTCACGTTGTACTCAAGCGGCGTGCCGTTCACATCGACGCTTCCGCTCGAGAGGTCGACGGATCTCAATGATTTAGCAACCTGCGTATAGTTGCCCTTCTTGTAATAATCCGTTGCTTCGGCCTCCGTCAAGCCGTTTGCCGGCTGCGGTACGAGGAGGACGGCGTAGTGCGCGACCCCGTTCTCATCCGAGTTGGTGAAGGTAACACTTATAGAAGACGATGCTCCAGCCTGATTAGCCGTTACATTCTGCACCTCTGGGGCCGATACGGTTGGCAGAGCGGCCAAGGAGAACATATTCGATGAACCGGCCGATAATGCATCCAACGATCCGTTAGTATTGCTTACGGCAAGGACGAAAGCACGGTACGTGTAGCCTGCGCCTCTGCCAAGATCATTGCCTTGCGAATCCTTGAGGTTCGCCGCCAATCGCACGCTGTTGTCCGACTTGCTGACATACTGGGAATATCCGTTCGCAACAGCACTTTGGGCATCATACACGTCGAAGGTATTGGCCAGGCTGGATGGCACGATGATCACGCGATATTCTCTCACCAGCGATTCCGTCGTCGACTTGCTGAAAGTCACTTGAACATCGCTGGCATTGCCTTTGTTATCGACGATCGTCGTCGTTACGTTCCGGACGGCTGCAACCGTGCCGTTATTCGTCAGCGTAATCTCGTTCGATGCGGCCGACAGCGCATTCGAGCCGGAATAATTGCCTTCCCTTACCGATAGGACGAAGACGCGATACTTCTCGTCATTCTTAATCAATGCGCCATTGACATCTCTTGCCGTGGATGACAACACTTGTTCAATATTGCCTCCCGTCCTAGGGATGGTCGTATAATTGCTTGGATTCGTGATCGCATTCGCATTCGCCAGCTTGAAGCTGCTCGCATTCGCCGATTTCACGACAAAAGCGCGGTAATGGTTGATATTGGTTTCGTTCGCCGCTCTGGTGAAGGAAACCTTCAAATCTTGGCCGTTGTTGTAATCACTCACATCGCTTGCAACGACATTCGTTACGGCTGCGATGCTGCTGCCGGAGAGCGTAATTTCGGCCGAAGGGGCGGACAGCGCATTGCTGCCGCTGAAGGATCCTCCGCCTACGGACATGACGAAAATGCGGTATTTAACGCCTTCCGTAATCAGTGCCCCATTCACATCGCGCGCGCTGGAGGTGAGAGCCTGGCTGAAATTGCCTCCATTCTTATAGAAGGTTGTATAGTTGTTCGAATTCGTAATCGCATTCGCCGTTGCCAGCGAGAAGCTTCCGGCATTCGCCGCTTTCACGACGAAGATGCGATAGCTATTAATATTCGTCTCATCCGCCGGTCTGGTGAAGGATACCCACAGATCTTGGCCCGTGTTAAAATCCGTCATATCGTTCACGTATAGATTCGATACCGTACCAACACCTGAATTCGACAAGGTAATGCTAGGCGAAGCGACGGACAGCAGATTCGGAATCGACGCATTGTTGTTCACGACCCCCATTACGAACACGCGATAAGCAACGCCATTCGTAATGCTGTTGCCCTTCACATCCCTCATGCCCGATGGCAATGTCAGGGTGATGTTGTTCCCGTTCTTCGAGACGTCGTGATACCTGCCGGAAGATACTTTATTCGCCTCGGTTACATTGAAGTTGTAATAGTCTCCCTCTCTGACGACAAATATCCGATAATAGCTGATGCGCGACTCATCGGAAGATTTGTTGAAGGAAACCTGCAAATCGCGGCCGTTATTGTAATTGCTGACATCGGCCACTTTCGTGATCACCGGCGCCTGCGTAGAAATGCCGAGCGTAACTGCGGCTGAAGCGGACGACAGGCTGTTCAGCGATGCGACCGATCTGTCGCTCACGGACAGAACGTAGGCCACATAAGATACGCCGTTCTTGATGAGCTCGCCCGAAGTATCTCTGGAAGTAGAGTTGAATACGGTCGTCAGCGTGCTGTTATTGTTCTTCGATACCGCGTTGTAATAAGCGCTCGTGACGGCATTCGCGGCGGTCAGATCGAACTTGGACGCATCCTTGCTCTTCACGATCATGACCCGGTAGCCGGTAATATTGCTGTCGTTCGAGGCTTTGTTGAAGCTGACCGAGAGATCGCGGCCGTCTCCGTTATCGTTCACGTCGGTGATCTTGACATTCGTTGCGGCATTCACGATTGAATTCGTCAACGTAACCGTAGGCGATGAATTCGACAATGCGTAGCTATCCTTGCCGACTGTCAAGACGAATACCCGATAGGACTGGTTAGCCGATAATAACGCTCCGT
Source organism: Paenibacillus spongiae (assembly GCF_024734895.1). Lineage (NCBI taxonomy): Bacteria > Bacillati > Bacillota > Bacilli > Caryophanales > Paenibacillaceae > Paenibacillus > Paenibacillus spongiae. The sequence goes on along the minus strand of NZ_CP091430.1, from coordinate 3,072,775 downwards.
CCACATCGCGCGTTTGCGAAGTGAGCGAGATGCTTTGGCCGGCGTTATTCGTTTTGACGACGGTGTAGTTGGATGAACGTACCAGCTGAGCTTTCGCCAGATCGAAGGATGGAGCATTCCCAGCCTTGGTGACCAGAATCCGATAATGGCTCACATTCGACTGGTTGGACGGCGGTGTGAAGCTGACGTACAGATCGCGCCCGTCTCCGTATTGATTGCTTGCTCCCGCGCTTACATATTGAACGGGGGAAACTTCATGCGACCGTGAAGTCGTAATTATGACGCTCTGCGAGCTAGGATCCCACAGTACTTCCTCTCCCAGCGCCTCGCTCACGAAACGGGTCGGCACCAGTGTCCGTCCATTCATCGCGCGTGCCGGGGCATCGAGCGTCACTTTCTGATCGTTAATCGTAGCCGTTGTCGCGCCGAGCTTCATGACAACCGTTATGGCTCCTTTAGTTGCGGAAATGGTCTTCGTTGAAGGAATCCAGTCAACGGTCGCGTCCAACGCTTCGAAAATGCTGCGCATCGGGACGAAGGTGCGTCCGCCGATTGCTACCGGCGCTTGGTCTGTTGCAAGGAGTTCCCCATCAATGTAAATTTTTATTGCGGAAGCAGCCTGTGCCTGCGGTAGAAGAAATAAAGTAAACATCATGACAAAAGCAATAACCGTGGACAGAGTCTTTTTCAATAGGTTCATCCTCCATTTTTTTTTACTTTCAGTTGAACAGCTCGGATTCTGATTCTTTAACGTAAGATCCGGCTCAAAAGTTTCTCAGATTATGCTAAATTTCTAAATATATTTTTTTGGTCCGTCTAAGCATGACAAAAAACCGAACATTGGTCTATGAATTCACGATTCACTATTTTATGCCAGGGTACATCTGTGATTTGGATAGTCCCTTGAGTCGAGACGAAATGGAAACGAATGTTTATCATGTTGGATAAAGGTAATCTGATTTGTAAAAAATGAAGGGGGATCTTGAGCAATCTAGCAAAGAGACCAAGCCAAGGAGGCATGTACATGTATACGGAAGTAAATCCTGCCATAAGTGACCCGGCATTCAACGCAGGCGCAAGCGACAGGAACAAAATGATGGTTGCCAAGGTGCCACAGGGCTACGAAACAAAGATTAACATTCGGTTCGTTCCGGGGACTGAATTCCAAATCCCCTCAGACGCTGACCGGTGCCGCCTCTTCCAAAAACCGAATAATCGGGACGTCGAGCTGGTTGCCTTACCGGAAAGCTTGCTCGACAAACTGAAAGACGCCAACAAGACGGTCATCGACTGGCTCGCCAAGGACGCGGCGAATGCACATTTTTTCTTTGCAAAGCCCGTTGAGAGCCTGATTCATGCCGGTGTGAGCTTGTCCCGCGCGGAGCAAAAAATGCTCTCACGATCCCGCCGTGCGGTAGAAGAGGTGAGCTTAATTGGCCCAGGGGTTAAAATCGTAGACTTATCCGCCTCAGCATATCCTGGGGGCAAAGTGGGAGACATTAGACATGCTCCAAAGGTAAAAGACGGTCGTAACGAGGTTTACGGCTGCGGACCGACGGGAAAGGGGTAACGCTTCATGGCACTTGATCGAACATCTGGTTTCGACATGCTTGTCCAAATCTCTGAGGAAGAGTTGAACAACCAGCTCGAAACAGCCTTCCTTGCCGGCGGTCTCTTCCCGTCATCCATGAGAATGCCGATCAATTTGAATGGCATTGTAGGGACGGCCAACCTGAACTTTAACACTCCTGTCGCCGACCTGGATCGGCCCCCGACGCAAATGGGTTTGACCGTTCCTTTTGCAGACTCTCAGCTTCAGATCACAGCACCGGTCGCTTTAACGCTTGAGCCGCTGGGCGGTATCATCACCATCGTCGACAACATCGAAATGATCGCCACAATGGGGAACCGTATTGCTGCGTTGGACTTCAACAACGGTGCGCCAATCGTCACGTTGGAATTCGATGCGGCCTCTCAAGCCATTTTGGCACCGGCCCTGGCAACTGCCGGACTGACCCTTCTACAGACGCAGAACATGATGGCGGGCACGGTGGTCCAACAACTTCAAACCGCAATCCGCCGTATCGATCTAACGCCGCCGATTCCTGTCGTGGATGATTCGAATCCGACCACGATCTTCAGCATCGAGGTTACCACCGTCAACGACACCACGGCTATCGATCGCGACTGTATTACCTTCGGCATTCGCATGGCGAATGACTCAGGCGGCAACATCGGCGGCGTTACAAGCTCCTTCATCCCGGCTGGCAGCCAGTCACTGGTGATGATGAGTAACTTTTGGCTGCTGGCCAAGGTTTTGCGGCCGCGTGTGGCTGAAGCTCTCAATCGGCCAGTGACTGACTTCGATACCCCGTTCCGTCTGAACCGGCATATACCCGCGCCGGGTGGCCGGGGAACGCTCACCAAGCTGGAGGCGCGAGTAGAAGGGAACCGCGTTCGCGTGGATTGCCAGGTCATGGCTTCAGGTACGGGTTGGTCGGCGGTATCAAACATTACTTTCTTTGTAGATATCGCTCTAGGCAATGGCTCCATCACCATTACCGCTTCGACTCCTTCTGTCGATACCGATATCGACATCGAATGGTGGGTGTGGCTGGTGTCCTTGGGACTCGGTGACTTGTTCGGAGGAATCATCGGCGCGATCGTAGCGGCGATAGTTCTGTCCATCTTAGAAACGCTGGGCGAAGGCATCGCGAATCATCTGATTGCCGGCGTGATCAGCGCTCCGTATAACTTGCCGGCAATTCCGCTCGGACCGATCGGAGGCGGGATAACTCTCAACTCGGTGATTCTCGATGATCTGGAGCTTCACTGCTCCATCATCCGATCGAGTTCTGTTCCTGTGAAAAATCAAGGGTCGTACTCCTCGCTCACCGGTTTTACTGTCGATCTCGATTCCGGAACGATCCGCAGTAACGTTTCCCCTGAAACCGACCTGATTTGGAATCCCTCCATGGGACTCTCAACGAACGGTCCGACGGGCTTGACTATTACCGGGACCTCGTTCGACGCATTAACGCCGGTGCAGATTTCGAGGCTCCCGCTCTCAGGACGCGACATTCCGCTGCAGCTCATTCCGGTTGTCCTGCCTCCATTCTTCCCATTCCTTGAACACGAAGAGGTCGTGTTCGGCATCCGCACCACGAAAGGCCGCTACGCAAAAGTGCGAGCTTGGCGTTCTATTCTCACGGGAGGCGAGCTGCAACTGGATTGGATAACCTACGATACGCCGGTTCCCCAGCTCGATATTCTGGACCGTTGGTCGGTGTGTGAACGGGGTCAAGTAACCGAATTCATTAGACCCGACTGTTCTTCCTGCAGTTCCAGTCCAGTTCGATGGTGCGGCGAGTTCGAAGCCTGGCCCAAACTGATGGCCTTCCCGGTTGACTACCAGTGGTGCCTTTGCGGCAATATACTGGAAGAAGGTGAAGGTAACATCGCTACCCTCCAAGGATCGCTTTCCTATAAGCTTACCGGTCGTCGTCTGTGGATCGAAACCGAAATGGGGCAGAGCCTCGACTGCGAATTGTGCGTAAGTGCGATTGACGCCAAGGGGGTTGAGCTGTTCACCTGCATTCATCTGTTGCAACCGGGTATCGAAACTCGTTGCAGGAAGTGCGTTCCCATTGCAACGCACACGAGAATCGAGATTGTCCCGGCCGAGCCGATGTTAAGCTCCTGGCGGCCGCTAATAACGGATGAAACGGCTATGCTGAAAGATCAACCCGCAAACAAAAAGGAATGCGAAACCCATTAGGTTAGCATTCTTTTTGTTTTTGCGGAATTCTATCTCATTCCCTCTGTACGTAGCCATTCATTCACTGCCTCCACTCTGTTCCACACTGGACAAGCTTCGCTCAAAATCTCTCACCGGACAAATGCTGTTTGGCTTCACGGACGATATTGCGCACAATATCGCCGGCGGATTCGTCATCCCGGTTTAACTGTGCCGCCCCTTGCCCCGCCCAGAGGGACATGTGGCCGGGTGCCGACAATTTGCCCGCCGCGGCGCGAATCTCGCGCGTTAGTTGATTGTGCAGCGGGTATGGCAGCGGGTCCAGCCTCCGCTCCTCGAATGATTGCGTCATTCGATTGGCAATCCCCCGGGCTGGGCGGCCCGAGAATGCGCGCGTAAGGGTGAGATCGGTTTCCTTGGCGTTCAATAAGCTGCTCTTATATACCGGATGAGCCAAGCTTTCGGTACAGGCAAGGAATCGCGTGCCCAACTGTACGCCGTCTGCACCAAGCAGCAGCGCGGCTGCCATTCCTCGCCCATTCATGATGCCTCCCGCTGCGATAATCGGAATATGCGGCATCGCTTCGCATAGCAGCGATACGAGAGGAAGCGTGCCGATAACCTCCCCATCGCTGCCGGGTTTGATTGCGAACGTTCCACGATGTCCGCCCGCTTCACCCCCTTGAGCAACGATGGCATCGACGCCTTCCAATTCTAATGCAAGGGTCTCATCCAGGGTGGTTGCCATCCCGATCAGCTTCATCCCCGCCGATTTTGCGGCGGCTCCATATTTGCCGGGCAAGGAGAACGCGACGCTGAACACCGGCACCTGCTCATCGATAAGGACGTCGAAACATTCGTCAAGCGACTCTTCATCCGTTGGAATACGGCCATCCCATGTCGTAAGTCCAACCTCGGATCGCATCAGATTGACCCATTCGATTAAAGCCGGGTCCGCTGCAAACGGCTTCTCAGGCGGGTTGTATAGGAGCAGATTAACGCTGAAAGGACGCCGTGTCAGTGTCTTGATCTCCCGGATTGCCCGCCGGAGTGCGTCTTTGCCCATATAGGCCGCTCCCAGAGTCCCCAATCCGCCCGCTTCCGATACGGCGGCAACTAATGAAGGCGAAGTAATATTGCCCGCCATCCCGGCCTGTATGACAGGTGCGGATATCCCCAACACATCACATAAGCGAGTATGTACTTGCATCGTAGTCCTCCTTAATAAGTCCGATTCCTGCTTTATCGCAATCGATATGGCACCTATTTAAGCACACTTGTACCTATTGCGCAATCTCATGCGGCTCGACTCAATAAGCTGCATAATAGGGGTAAACATGTAAAACGCAACCCTGAGCGCAGGAACGAATGTTACGAAGGAAAGCGATTGGTCGTCTCTGAATAGAGAAGTTAACAGCAAAAAACCGCGCAATGCGCGGCTGGTGATCCATGCTGGCGTTTCCATCCGATTATCTAAGCGCAGCTTCGCCCCGGATCAGATTCAGCAGGCGGTCCGGGTAATTCGTCGTAATGCGCGCGGCGGGATAGAGGTCCATCATTCGAGCCATTATCGCCGTGTCATCCACCGTCCATACCCCGACATCGATCCCATGTTCGGTCATCTGATCCATTAATGCCTTGGTTATAAAAGCATGATGGATGGAAATGCTTCTTGCTCCCGTATATTGAAGCTGTTCGAGCAGCAGCGTCGGATTACCCAGGAAAATAAGACCGGTCATGAAGGATGAATCAATCTCGTTTACTTTCTTCATCGAATCATGATCGAATGAAGATAACACGACTTGCTCCTTCATCTCATATCGGAGAATCAGATCGATGACCTTCTGCTCGATCCCCTCGTACATGTTCCCAATCTTCTTCAATTCTACCGCGAGCCTGCAGCGCCCTTTCGTAAGCAGGAGCACCTCTTCCAGGGTAGGAAGCTTCTCATCGTGATATTGCGGCGCATACCAGCTGCCAGCATCCAAGCTGCGCAGCTCTTCATAAGTCAAGGATTGAACGAAGCCCGTTCCGTTCGTCGTGCGGTCCAGCGTATGGTCATGAATCACGACAGGAACGCCGTCTTTGGATAAGTGTACATCTAATTCGATGCAAGCAATATCTGCATCCGATAGAGCCAGCTTGAATGCGGCTAGCGTGTTCTCCGGCGCAGCTCCCGACCATCCCCGGTGCGCAACGATTGTCGTCATTCCATATCATCCTTTCGACTATTATTTGACGCCGTTGTATACGAAAGCGCGAATAATTTGCCGCTGCGAGAAGAAGAACACGACGAGAATCGGGGCGACCAGGATGAGATTGCCGGCCATGAGAATGTTCCATGTGGCAACGCCCTCGACTTCCCTGATCTTCGCAATGCCCAGCGGCAGCGTACGCGCCGTCTCGTTCGTCGTCATTACGAGCGGCCAGAAATAATCGTTCCAATGGGCAATGAAGCTGAACAGCGTGAAGGTAACCAATACCGGCTTCACAAGCGGGACCATTACTTTCGCGATAATTTTCCATTCCTTGGCATGATCCAGCCTCGCCGCTTCAACCAGTTCCTCGGAAATCTGCATGAACGCCTGCCTGAGAAGGAAGATTCCGAAGGCGCTTGAGGCGAACGGAAGTATGAGGCCCAGATGGGTATTGAGAAGCTTCCAGGCGCTTAGCTCCAGATAGACGGGCAGAAATATGAGCTGTGCAGGGATCATTAAGGTGACCATGACAATCCCGAACAGAAGCTTAGATCCTGCGAATTGATAGCGCGCGAAGGCATAGGCCGCCGGTATAATCGTTGCCATCTGCAGAATGAGAATTCCGACCGCTATGATGACGCTGTTCGTGAAGTATTTCATGAACGGACCTGTATTCCAAGCATCGATGTAGTTCTGCCATACGGGATTGCTCGGAATCCACTCAGGCGGGAATATCATCGTTTCCGGCATCGTTTTCAGCGAGGTCGATATCATCCAGACGAAAGGCAGGGCAAAGATGAGTACCAAGACGAGCAAGGAGAGGATATTGGCAGCACGAAGCAGATAAGCTGCCGCCGACTTCCATACCGCCCGCTTATGATGTATACCGGCCGTTGATCCTCCGATAATTGCTCGATTTGCGGTGACGCCGGCGGTTTCGTTTACTGTTTTCATGAGTGGTCCCCCTTCCTACCGATAATGGACGCGCTTCGACAGAAGCTTGAAATAGATGATGGTTAATACGCCGACGATGCACAGCAGAATGACTCCCGCCGCGGATGCGTAACCGATTTTGAAGAAACGGAAGCCATATTCGTAGATATAATAGACAAGCGTATTCGTCGAGTTGATCGGGCCGCCCTGCGTCATGATTGCAATCGTCTCGAACACTTGGAAGGAGCCGATCATATTGATAATGACCAGAAAGAAAATCGTCGGGGACAGCATCGGCAGCATAAGCTTCATGAAGGTGGTCCACGGCTTCGATTCATCTAGCGCGGCCGCTTCATAGATATCTTTCGGAATGCTCTGCAAGCCGGCTATGAAGACAAGCGTGTTATATCCGAGCCCCTTCCATACGGCCACAATCACGAGCGAAACTAGCGACGTGCTCGGATGGGACAGCCATTGCAGCTTGCCGAAGCCTACCAGCCCGATTACCCAGTTCAATAGACCGTATTCCGGATCCATCAGCCAGCTCCACAGCAGCGAGATCGAGACCAGGGAGATAATATGCGGACTGAAGATCGCCCCTTGCACGAATGCATGGAATACTCCTTTCCTGTTCAGCCAAAGGGCGAGCAGCAGAGCCAAACCCGTCGTTAACGTAACCGTCAGCAGCGTATAAATCGTGGTATTGGACATCACCTTCCGGAAGTCGGCGTCCAGCAGAAGGTCCTTGAAATTTTGCAGTCCAACGAAGGTCTTGGTCGGGCTGACGAAATTCCAGTCGAACATGCTCAAATAGATCATGTAGAAGATCGGATAAATAAAAAATAAGGAGAAAATAATGATCGACGGCGCGACCATGCTGTACGGCCGCAGCTTTTCCCAAACAGTCATTTTACAAACCTCCGGCGCTCACGAGCTGCTGCGGACGTACAAAGACCTCGCGAATCCGTTCCCCGTCCGCCCGAAAATAATAGAGATGCTCATAAGGAATTACGACGCTCACCCGTGAGGCCTTCACGATCGGCTCCAGGAAGTTTTTCACGAAGAACATGCCGCCGCGAGCTTGAATTTGATAGATATTCTCCGCGCCCAAGCTTTCGCGGGTAATAATCTCGCCCTCCAGGATATATCCGTCCGAGTGCTTATTGGATCCGATCATCACTTGCTCTGGCCGGAAACCGACATAACGGACTGGAATGGAGGATTCGATGTCCAGCCCGTCAGCATCCTGGATATTCATCACATTCATCGCCGGAGTGCCGATAAACTGGGCGGTGAATAAATTCACCGGATCGTGATAGAGCTTAAGCGGGGAGTCCGCTTGCTGGATAACGCCTTTGTCCATGACGACGATCTCATCGCCCATCGACATCGCTTCCACTTGATCGTGCGTCACATAGACGAATGTGGTGCCCAGCCGCTTATGAAGCTGAATCAGTTCTGTCCGCATCTGATTCCGCAGCTTTGCATCCAAATTGGATAACGGTTCGTCCAGAATAAACACCTCGGGCTTCTTCACCATGGCGCGGGCAAGAGCAACCCGCTGCCGCTGCCCACCCGAGAGGTTCTGCGGCTTCTTGTCCAGATGGGGCGTAAGGCCGACGATCTCGCAGATATCGCTTATGAGCGTATGGCGCTCCTTCTTCGGGATCCCCTTATTCTTGAGACCGAACTCGATATTGCCGCGAACCGTCATCGTCGGATACAGGGCGTAGTTTTGAAACACCATGGCTACTTCCCGCTGACCGGGTGCCGTATCGTTCACGCATTTGCCGCCAATCCAGATTTCGCCGCCGCTCTGCTTCTCAAGACCTGCGATCATCCGCAGCGTCGTTGACTTGCCGCAGCCGGACGGACCGACGAGAACCGTGAACGATCCTTCCTTGATCGTCAAATTCAAATCCTCAATAACGACATCGTCTTTGAATTTCTTGCTAATATTTTTCAGCTCGATCTGCGCCATTGCAATTCCCTCCTGTTACAAGTTTTGTTGTGCACAGCTACCCGAACATGCGAAGCAGGAAGAATGATTCTGAAGAAGCGTCAGCGGTCGTCTTTGTTCCCGGAATTCAACCATTTAAATTTGATTCAGAGAAATCCGGGAACAACCGCGATCGGAAGAACATTCTATCTGCGCAGCGCCCCTACTTCGAAAGATTACTTCGCAATCAAACTTTTCAATTGCTGGATGCTGCGCAGAAGCTGCTCCAACTCCTGAAGCGTCGTTAACTGCATATCCCATGTCTCCGTATCCGCGCTGTTGTAAGGAGATATGAAGCAGGTTCTGCCTCCCAGCCGCTTAACCGGATGCAGATCGTTCCATGTGTTATCCCCGATGGATAGGATTTCATGCGGCTGATAGCCCTGCTGGAGCAATGATTCCATGTACCGTTCGATGCCGTCCGGCTTCTCCGCTCCGCAATGAACCTCATCGAATAGATGATGGATATTCATATAGTTGAGAAATTCAAGACCGGACTCCAGATACGTGTTCGTCATGACGATTTTCTTGTCCACCGCGTCCAGCTCCCCAAGAGCTTGGAACAACTCGCTCCGGTACGGGAACCGATAGGGCTCGAGAATCATTTCCTTGCGGACCCGCCGGAAAGCCTGCTCCAATTTCTCTTTGCCGATTCCGTATTTATGGCTCATGACGGCTGCGATGCACCAAGGATCGCCAAGGTGGATCATATCCGAGAATATCGCTTGCGACCGAAGATAAGCATCGTCGACATGGAACGGCGCCGTTCTCGTTCCCTCCCATGACAAGCTATATAGGAAGGTATCCCCTTGACGGACGAAGATCCGATCTGTCGGCTTGTGATAGAAATGTCCGATCTGGAAAGCATGCTCGCCGGACAGAATCGATCTTCCCACATACATGGCGGCATCCGCTTCAAGCTCATGAGCCGTTCCTTCCAACAAATAGCGAATATAGCGCTCCAAGTACGTATCTTCCTGATACAACGTACCGTCCATATCGAACAGGATGACCTTTACCGCCGACAGCCACTGGTTGCTCAATGCTGCACACCTCTCTTTATGTTCAACTTGGGTTGAGAGATAACCCTCCGCCTTCGAAGGCTATCTCTCGCACACCAATGATGGCTGTTACTTGCCCAGCAGCTTGTTGGCCTTCTCCGCCGCCGCATTCATGGCATCCTGCGGCGACACCTTCGGATCCAGGATCGCTTTCTCGATCGCTTCTTTAATGATCTTCGTTACTTCCGGATACGCCGTTTCCATCGGACGCGGTCTGGCGTATTCCAATTGATCGACGGCTACTTTGTATTGTGGGAAGGCCTCGAAGTGTGCTTTGATCTCATCGCTCTCTACGGCAGACATGCGAGTCGGCAGGTAGCCGACATATTTATGCTGATAGATGGTGTTTTCCTTCGAAGTCATGAACATGATAAATTCCCATGCCGCTTCCTTCTCTTCGTCGCTGAGCTTGGATGTGATGACGAGCTGACAGCCGCCGGTCGGAACGCCATAGCTCTTGTTAGCCGGCATGAATGCCGTCATCAGCTCGAAGCCATTCCCTTTGGCAATCTCCAAGCTTCCCGATACGCCGGCCGTAGAGGCGAACTTGAATGCAGACATCTGATTGGCCCAGTCCTTGTCCGCCGTAGCTCCCGCTTCATCGCCTACCGGAATCTTGATCAGTCCTTCTGCGGCCAGCTTCTTCCAGAATTCCACCGGCGCTACGCCCTCAGGCGAATTGAACGCTGCCGCTTTGCCATCCTCGGTCAGAACCGTACCACCGCTTTGCGCGACCAATCCTTCGTAAAACCAAATATCCGCAGGGAGCGTCATGCCGAGTTTTCCGTTCTCTTTCAGGACGCGCGAGTACTGCTCCAACTCGTCCCATGTTTTCGGACCCTCCGGATCCAGCCCGACTGATTTCAGCAGCGTAACGTTCTTATAGAGAATCGGGGTGCTTCTCATAAAAGGAAGACCGTACAGCTTCTCATCGACATAGGCGTTCCCCATCAAGCCCGGGTTAAAATCATCCAGCTGAAGCTTGTCTTTGTCGCGTTCGGCGAAAGCCGTCAGCTCTTGCAGCATGCCCGAGCGGGCAAACACGCCGGTAGATGCGATTTCGAGGTCCGTGACCGCAGGAGCGTCGCCCGCCGCGAATGCAGCCTGCACCTTCGCATGCAAATCATCGTAATTGCCTTGATGCTCGGCGATCACCTCGATGCGGTCCTGCGATTCGTTGAACGCTTTCACCATATTTTGCTTGGCTTCCTCAATCTTCTCGCCGAAAGCATACCAATACTTAATGGTGATCTTCTTCGCCGGCGCAGCATCCGCAGCCCCTGAATCGGTCGAGCCGCTCGTGCCGGTCGTGTTCTTCGCCCCCGCGTTCTTCCCGTCTGCCCCGCATGCCGCCAATACGACAACCATCATGACTGAAAGCGAGAGTAACATAAGCTTCTTGACCATTTTCATTCCCTCCACCTTTTCACCGATAAATTTGTGCGGTCGCAGCAAAAAGAAACCTTAATCCAGCCGCGGACATGTTCGTCCATGGCTTGATAAGGTTTCTCCAATGCTCCAACCCGTGCTATTTACTTTTCATCATCATCATAAGAGAGAACTATTAATTCCGTGTTACCGGATTGATAAGATTATATGAATTTGCATGTGTACGGTTCGGTTATAAATTGCTGCAGAGCTTGCTGCGGTTCATGCTTGGCTCCTTATCCTGTGAAACATTCAAATGCTGCCACAGCTCCGGCTTGGAGGTCGTGACGGCAACCGCCCCGTTGTTGAGACATTCGATTGCCTGTCCCTGTTCGAATAACAATCCGCCGGTCAAGATCGGAAGCGGCGTGAATGCTTTCACCATCCTGAGCATCTCCGGAATACGCGCAGGCATCACCTCGACGATGTCGGGCTCTACTTGGCACAGACTTTTGGAGATGTTCTCCAGCCCTTCGGTATCGATCAGGAAGAACCGCTGGATCGTGAGCAGCCCCATTTTCATCGCCGTCTTGACGACATTCGTTTTCGTCGTGATGATGCCGGTCGGTTTGATTGCTTTGGCCAAATAATCCAAACCGTAGAAATCCGTGCTCAAGCCGCCGATTTTCTCAAGATGGAGAAACACCGGGAGCTGATGCTCCTTGAATACGTCGACATAGCCCTTCACGACGCCTATGTGGCCGGTCAGCAGAAACACGCCGCTCAGACGATGGCGATGAGCCAAAGCGATCTCGATATGCTTCGGTTCTTTGATGGAAGCGATCATTCGATGCGCCTCAAGCCCTCTGAAAAAATTGTCGTGCATGCTGCTTCTCTTCATCGTGCCCCCCTCATTCCGGCAGCTTCGCTTGCATGAGAGGAATCCGGCAGCCCCGATCCGTATCCTTCCCCCGCGCGTTCGGGTTAGGCGAAAAGTATTTCATATGGGAATATAACGTTTCCGCATGATCCAGCAAGCCTTCTTCCTCCAGATCGATTGCCGATATTTCAATCGTTTCATCCGTAAATTCAACCATACGGAACCCATGCTGGTCCAGACAGGCCGACAGCTGTACGAACAGCCAGCCATTCTGTTCGACGATCGAATCCGCATGCGTATGTCCATTGAAGTAAATCCCGATGCCCCGCTTCTGGCTCAAGATGCGCCACATATCGATTTCCGGGCGGATCGACATTTTGCTTAGCTCTGACCGTGCTGTCGTGTTGTATACCGGATGGTGGCCGAAGAGAAGCAGCGGCTTCGTTCCGGAGGCTTGAACCATGCTTTCCAGCCACTCCAATTGCTCCTCATCAACCGAGCCGCTCCAATCCTCCGGCGACATCTCCAGGCAAGTATCCAGGAAGACCAGCATCGCTCGCTCCGTCATTATGGCGTAATAACGCTGGCCGCCGGTTATGGCAAGCACGTCCGATCTTGGCTGAGCGTACAAATCATGATTGCCCAATACATGAATAAACGATCGGTCTTCACTGCGAAGCATGCGGTAGACATCCTGAAGCTCCGTGATGGATCCTAAATTCGTCAAATCGCCCAGCGAGATGTGATAATCCGCCGCGACATCGAGAAATCGAGCCAGCACCGTTTGATAATAAGCTTCACGCGCCGCGGACCATTCCGGAATGCCGTCATCGATATCGTGATAATGCAAGTCGCCCATCAGAACCAGTTTCATGTTTACTCTCCTCCCGGTTATCAACGATTTAGAAGTACATCATCCATACTACTAGCAGCGTATTTTGTTTTTATTAAATAGAGAAGTTTTTTTTGTAAATATTTAATAAAAAAGGTTTCCGCCAATTCATCTTCCCGCCTTCTGACGAATATGGATACAAACAGGATAAATCCCGTTATTTACACCCTCCCTGCCCAGTTGTTATGTTACGGGTATTAAGATTTTGTAAGTGGAATGAAAGGGGTGGTCGACGCTATCCGGGTGCATGCCGAATGTGCGCCCTATGTCGAAGAGTCTGAGAGGCCATTAATCAAACTGGAGGGGTTTATACGTGCAAAAGACAAAGGCAATGCTCCTATTCCTAGCTATATTCGTTCTCTTATTTGTAAGCGCATGCAGCAACAATTCCAACAGCAAGAATGGCAATGGGGAGCAGCCCGCCGACAAACCGGCAGCGGAGAATGCAAATAAAGAGACGCCCGTTCAAGAAGAGCCGCCGGCCGAGCCCGAGCAGCCGGCTCTGGATATGAAGGGCGAATCCATCAAAATCATGCTGTGGTACGGCGAGCCGGTGGCCGGTACGGAAGAAGGCGATCTCGTAATCGCCAGACAGAAGGAAATCGAGAAGAAGTATAATACGAAGATCGAGTGGGTTAAGGTGCCTTGGGGCGAACCGATCCAGATGATCACGGCTGCCGCCCTCTCGGGAGCGCCGGTCGCCGATATCGTGGCGCTGGACAGATATCACGCCATCCCCGCCGTTAATCAAGGACTGCTGCAGCCGATCGATGATTATTTCGACTTCAATGAGGGCAAGTGGCCGAAGGGAATCAAGGACTTCGGTTCCTGGAACGGCAAGATGTACGGATTCACGGAACGCGTCACGGGCAGCGCAGGAATGTATTATAACAAGACGCTGTTTGAACGCGAAGGCTTGCCGGATCCGCACGACCTGATCGCCGAGGATAAGTGGAATTGGGACACCTTCCTTGATATTGCCAAGAAAGCAACCAAGGATACGAACGGCGACGGGGTCATCGATCAATGGGGGCTTGCGAACGAGGCCGGCACATTGGCAAGAATCATGATCTATGCGAATAACGGGACGATGATGGAGCAGAAGGACGGCAAATGGATGTTCCCCGCCGAGAATGCGAACATGATTGAAGCGCTCCGTTTCATGGGCGATATGTTCAACACGCACAAGGTCATCGCTCCGAATGACGGCAACGATGATTACAATGAATCGCAGACTCTGTTCAGCAGCGGGAAAGCGGCGATGGTCACCGGCGAGCTGTGGGAAGGCGCCGAGCGCAAGACGATGACGGACGAGCAAGGCTTCGTCTATTTCCCTAAAGGGCCGAAGGCTTCCGAATATGTGAATAACGTTGCGAACTTTATTATGTGGTATATGCCTGCGAACGCCAAGAAGCCGAAGGAAGTGGCCACGATCTGGCAGGATTTCATTCTGTGGGACCGCATCGATAAGCTGAAGCGGGAAGATGCCGAGAAGCAAAATTTGGCCAGCGAGAAGGATATCGAGCTCATGATGAACATTACGGACTTTGTACAGCCGGTCTTCCTTCCGCTCGGCGGATTGTTCGGGGAAATCACAGGCTCGATCGCCATGAAAGGCGAATCGCCGGAAACGGTGCTGCAGCGCTCGAAGCAGATGGCGCAGGACGGGCTTGATACCAATTTGAATACGGCTCCAGCTAAATAAATGAAATCGAACAATAAGAAGGAGGCGGCCATCCGGTCGTCTCCTTCTTATTGCGTAATATCAATGCGTTTGGTTTTGGTTATACCGAAATACCGATAGGTTATGGTGACATCATTCATATTGGTGTCATTGACGATACGAATGCCATAATGGATCGGTTTGGCCATTTTGCTGTCGATGATGTCCCGAACGTCCTTCGCCTTACGTGCAGGCGTTATCGGTTCCTCATCAAGTCCAACGAACGCCGCTTGCGGCGAGCCCTCGATCCCGCCCAAGACAAGCTGCATCGAATAGCTCATCCCGAGCTCCGCTTGCTGAGGTTCTGCACTGCCATTCACCTGAACCTTTTTCAGATGAAGGCTGCCCTTCCCTTCGTTGACGACAGACAGGAGCAGCTTCTTCCGCTCGTTATCATAATTCGTTACCCCGTCCACCCGCAGCGGATCGCTAAGATAGACATACGAGAATCCTGCAACAAATACAACGATTGCGAATAGGCCGATGAACGCTAATATTCGTTTATTCTTCTTCCTCATAGAACCTCCGGCGAAATGTTACTCCTACCTTACCATATGTGCCCTCTTCCATCCAGGACAGCCGCTTTCGGCTTCTTCACCTTTTCTTCAGAAATAATTCAGAATCATCCTCCCTTGATCCGCAGATTTGCAAACTACTATAGAAGGTGTAAACCAGGGGGAGGAATTCTTATGACATCGAATATTAAAGCTCAGCTTCAAGAGCGGTTGTTGTTTATCTCTCGATTCATCAAAGCTCCCGGGCAGATTGGAAGCCTGACGCCAAGCTCTAAATTTCTGGCCAAAAAAATGATCGAGGCCGTCCCTTGGAAAGATGCTAGCGCAATAGCCGAATTGGGAGCCGGTACAGGAGCGATTACGAAGTATATTCCTCGTTATGCAAGGACATCTACCAAGGTGCTCCTCTTCGAAAAGGACGCTTTTCTGCGGACGCAATTAGAACGGCAATACCCGGAATTTCCATGCTATGCGGACGGCTGTGAGCTGCAGCTTGCGGTGCGCAGCGAAGGGATTGAGCAGCTCGATTGCATTCTGAGCGGCCTGCCCTTCTTCAATTTCCCCAGGGCCGTTCGCAGTAAGCTGATCGAGCAAATCCGGCTGTCGCTCAAGCCTGGCGGATTATTCATCGCCTTTCAATATTCGCAGCAGATGAAGAGTCAATTGTGTGAGCATTTTATCATGAAGGATATACAATTTGTTACGATGAACGTTCCGCCGGCATTCGTATATATATGTCAGAATAAAGGGGGTTCATTCGAATGAATCAGAAGATCGCACGGTTACTTCCATTGCTATGGCTGCTGGCGATTCCGGTCCTGAATATCTTCTACATGGTCTTGAATCACGGAGAAACGACCGTTCGGAGCTTAATGACCGGATTGGATGAATGGATTCCTTTCATTCCGGCCTTCATTATACCGTATATCATCTGGTATCCTTTTATCTTCGGCATGCTCATCTACTTCAGCATGAAGGATCGCAACGTGTACTACCGCACGCTTCTCACCTTATGTCTTGGGCTTATCACATGCTATATCATTTACTTCTTCTATCAAACGACGGTCGAGCGCCCCTTGGTTACGGAAGATGGACTGCTCCATAAGCTGGTGATGCTGATCTACCAGACAGACCAGCCTTATAATTGCTTTCCCAGTATTCATGTCCTGACCAGCTATTTAATGCTGAAGGGAATGTCGGATTGTGCGTTCGGGTCAAGAGTCTTCCGCTTCGGAGTCATTGTTACGTCATGGTCCATCATCGTTTCAACCTTGTTTGTGAAACAGCATGTCTGGCTGGACATCGCGGGAGGCATCGTTGTAGCGGAAGTGCTGTACGCCATTGTTCGCAAGTGGCTCATTACAAGGGATAGAACCCGGCAGACCGTGAAAGCCGCAGGAGATGAACGTCTGCCGTCCGCAGGGCAGACCCACTCCTCGCACCGTTAATGGCTGCCCCCGCATTTTTTCACACTAATCATAGTGCCGCTGATTTATAATAACAGAATAAAGCGAGCGCCTGAGGCTCTCTTGAACACCACCGTAGTGAGATCCGCTTATATTGTTCATCATCACTTTGATAAATCTTAGGAGTGACTGCTGCGTCATGAGTAAAACGATCTTGATTGTCGACGATGATCCGGAAATTCGGGATGTGCTTCATATCTATCTTCGCAATGAAGGCTTTCGGGTCATGGAAGCCGAGGACGGGCAGCAAGCACTGGATATGCTGCAGCATGAGTCAGTGCATCTTATCATACTCGATGTCATGATGCCTCATGTAGATGGCATTATGGCCTGCCTCCGCATTCGGAGTGAATCCGACGTTCCGATCATCATGCTCTCGGCGAAGGAAGAGCCCCTGGACAAAATCACCGGACTGTCCACGGGAGCGGACGACTATGTAACGAAACCGTTCAATCCGCTGGAGCTAATCGCCCGCGTGAAAGCGCAATTGCGCAGACAAAGCTTCGCCACCGCCCAACCGGCCGTTAACGCAGCGGAAATCGTCATTGACGATCTTGTGATTAACAAAGAACAGCATGCCGTGACGGTACGCGGGACCGAGATCTCGCTGACTCCGATCGAATTTGCCATATTGGAATTGTTGGCCGCCCATCGCGGACATGTATTCAATATCGATAAGATCTATCAGAGCGTATGGAAGGAACAGCACGCCTATTACTCGGACAATACGGTCATGGTCCACATCCGGAACATTCGCGAGAAGATCGAGATCAACCCGCGTGAGCCGCAGTATATCAAGACCGTCTGGGGAGTGGGTTATAAGATTGAGAAATAGAATCTGGAATTTCCTGATCGGCAGGAGAAGCATCCGCATCCAGATGCTGTGGGCTTATGTGCTGAGCCTGATTTTCACCCTTATCTCAAGCTATCTCCTTAATCTCGTGCTTGACGCCTATTTGACTGATTTCCTCTATTCGCTTGCGTCTACCGCCCTGTTTTTCTTTCTTTTTATCTTCTTCTTCTATATTTGGACCCGCCGCATCATGAGCTACTTCAGAACGATTACGGCCGGATTAAAGTCGATCGCCGGCGGGAACCTGAGCTATCGGATTCCGCTCGCAAGACAAGACGAGCTTGGCAATGTTGCGCAAAACGTCAATCATATGGCGGGGCAGTTGAATCAGCAGCTGGAGAAGGAACGGTTATTGGAAAAGTCGAAGATGGAGCTCATTACGTATGTGTCCCATGATCTGCGGACTCCGCTGACAAGCATAATGGGCTATCTGGACTTGCTGAAGTCCCCTGCGCTGCTCACCGAGAAGGAACAAGAACGCTTCATTGGCAATGCCTACAACAAGACGCAGCAGCTTAAGAAGCTGATCGACGACTTATTCGAATATACGCGTTTGACGAACGGGGACGCGCTTCTTGTCTTTCAAGAGATCGATTTCACCAGCCTGCTCGAACAAATTATCTCTGAATTCGAACCGGTTGCGAAGGAACAGCATATAGCGATCCTGTCGGATATCAAACCCGTTCCCGTCATGCTGCGGCTGGATAGCGAGAAGATGGTTAGGGCCATTGACAACCTGTTGACGAATGCGATGAAGTTCTCCGCCCGGCCCGGTCAAATTCATGTTCGGCTGTCCATGGTCAAACAGCGAGCCATCTTATCGGTTGAGAATTTCGGCAATCCGATTACCTCTGAGCAGGAGCAGCAATTATTCGAGCGGTTTTATAAGATGGAGCCCTCCCGGAATGATGCCAATTGGCCATCCGGTTCCGGTCTTGGTCTTCCGATCGCGAAAAATATCGTGGAGCTGCACGGGGGACAAATCTGGCTGGAGCATGCGAATGGCCATTACAAGTTCTCGATCGGAATGGATGCGGCTACTAATTCGAAAGGAAACCTTCCAGCCTTGCCTTCACATCCGGCCACTCTTCCATAATGATGCTGTGAACGCATGCATCGCGCACATAGCCGTCACTGAGAATTCGGTTGCGTCTCAAGACGCCTTCTTGTACGGCGCCGAGCCGCCGGATCGCTTCGTTCGATCGCTCATTGCGAATATCGGCAATAAACTGGACGCGTACCGTCTTCAGCTCCTCGAAGCAATGGGCTAGCATCATGTACTTGCATTCCGTATTGATTCTAGTCCGCCACACCGAAGGATGGTACCAGGTCCAGCCGATTTCCAGTTTCCGGTCAGCTCTGGCAATGTTCAAGAAACGTGTCGATCCCACGATCATATTCCTATCCTGATCCATTACGGTAAACGGAATATCCGTCCCCGCTTCCTTGTTCGAGAGCGCTTGTTCGATAAAGGAGCGGGTATCCGCTAACGTATGGATTTTGGTTGGCAGGTATGTCCAGATTGCCGGACTCTTCGACGCTTCATACAGCCCTTCCGCATGCTCCATCGTCAAGGGGACAAGCTTGGCACGAAGGCCTGTCAGCGTTACCGATTCGATCATCATCATTCCTCTTCCTTTCCATATCGATGTGAAAGCAATAATATCGGAAATCGCGGTACGATTATAGATCCGATTTTTCGGCTTTTTATTAGACCACTTTTCGAAAATGCACAGACGAACGCTCTCTTCGGATCGCTGTTGTTTCCTACATTCTGCTTTTGATGAATATGGCAGTACTAGACCGATAATGAAAAAAGGCTGAACAGGTTTGAGGGCCTGTTCAGCCAATTTTACGGTCTGCAGCAGCATGTCGATTCATGCATACCCGATATCGATCACACCGGCAAAGGACCAAAGACGGGCAGCGGTATACCCAGCTCATCCCGCACGTTTACGGTCGGATTAATCCCGCGTCCGTGACGCAGCTCGCAGGATTCAGGCGCCGACTGTTCAAGCCTCAGCACGATATGATGGCCCTCTGCGTCCAGATGAGCCGTCAGCGGCAGAACGTGCTCCCCGTTCGTGACTTGGAAGGCGAAAGCCCGCTCTACAGGCCGGAGGCGTCCGTTCACGCCGGTGAATGTCAGCGTAAGCTCCGTTCGCTCGCCATTCCAAGCCGCATACGCCAGTCTAGGCCCGGTCTGGTTAAGCGGCCGATCGTGAACGAGCCGAAGTGCAGCCCATGCCATACGATGTCCGATATCGCGCAGCGACGAGGCATCGGGATGAATCGCATCGGCCAGCACCGAGTCGATCGTCGGTACGAGCGCCGCCCTGCCAAGCTTGCTCTCCAAGCGAAGCTGCTCGTCCTGAATGCGATTCCACGCCGCTTCGCTTCCCCAATTCATGACGGTTGCAATCTGCGCATAGATGAAAGGCAGCTCCGGATCTCCCAGGTCCCGTCTCAGGCTCGCGACCCATTGGATCATCCGGTCATAATAGAGTCCGACAACCGATTCATCGGCATCGCTCTCCCCTTGGTACCATAGACAGCCCTTTACTTTCCCGCCGCTTGCTTGAATCACGCGCAGCATTGCGCCATATAAGGAGTGTCCTCCTTCATCGGCCAGCTCATCGCTCCATTGACTCATCGAGGTTCCGCCATGCGCAACCATGAGCAGACCGACTGGAATTCCGGTATGCTGCAGCAGCATCTTGCCGAACGGAATGCCGAAGCCCGCTCCTTGCACGCGGTCGCGGCGATGAGCCGCTGCATATTCTTTCAGCCTCTCTTCGGATACGGAAGCTCCCTCCGGAATATGCATCCAGTGGATCGGGTCGGGCGATTCGAATACCCAGCACAACGGCTCGACCGCAAGGTCCCATCTGTCGCCCATATAGAAGCAGCTTACGCCAGTCTGAGGCTCCTCGATATCGATCAGCTTCCCGCAGCCTTCGGCATTGGATTGTCCCGCAATAATCCATAGATCACCGACGAATACCGGTCCGATCTCGCCTTCAGCCAACAGTTCCTTGTTGTCGGAAGCTAACACCCGTACATAAAGCGAATGCTCGCCTACCGGAACCGCTTCCATAACACCTTCGAATACCGGCTCATTGGCCAGCCCCAACGTCCGCCATGCCCCCGCCGATATCCGGGCCTCCACACGTCCCTTAACCTGGTCCGGCAGCTGTACCGAGAACGTAATGTCCGCTCTGTTCCGCTCATCCCGCTGATACACCCGATGGGCTTCCGGACTTGAGAATGTCAATCTCTTCGTCATCTGCGTATCCCCTTCCCTTTTTTTACAATTCGATTCGCAATATACATTCCACGCTTCCCCGGATATTCCTTCTTCCATGCATTAGTCTGCTGCATTCAGGTTAGTCACGAATGTCTATACGAATGCAGCAGTTGAATGCTCACTCAACGTCAAAATCGAAATACTGCTTCGGGAACGGTTCATCGTGAAGCGTGTAGTGCCACCATTCCTTCGAATATGGCTCAAAGCCTTGTTTGACCATCGCGTTCTTGAGTATGTTCCGATTGGCCGCCTGCTTCGCCGTAATCAGCTTCGAACCATGTGCGGAGATATCGCCCAGAAAATCAAAGACGCCTCCCATATCGACCTCGTTGCCGGTCTCCTTGTCAACGATCGTCAGGTCGACCGTACTGCCTCTCGTATGTCCGGATCGCTTGGCAATATAGCCGCGCTTGAACAGGCTTTCTTTCTCTTCATCCGGATAGAACGTTTCTTTCATCGCCGAATCTTGACTGTCCTTGGACCATCTTATGAAATGCTCGACTGCCTTCTTCGGACGATAGGCATCATAGATTTTGAGCACATACCCTTGGTCCTCAAGATCCTGATTGACAGCAGCCAGCGCCTCGGCCGCTTTGCTGGACATAATGGCAAGCGGCGCCTTGTATCCCTCTATTGGTTTGCCGACGAAATTATAATCGCTATAATAGCGGATATCATAGAGAGCGGAAGGGATAACCTCATCCAGATAGACGAAGCCCTTAGGCAGCTGACGCTTCTTAATGACCGTCTCCTCCTCGATCCCGGCTTCAGCGTCATGGTCTCTATCGCTTCCAACAGCGACGTCTTCCTCATGCTCGCTGCCTGTTTCCGATTGATCGACCGGCGGTACTGCCGGTACAACGGACTCCTCCGCTTGAGGCGGTTGTACGGGTACGTCAGGCTGCGGGTCTTTACTTTCGGTGAATATCCATTTCTCCCCGAATCCGCTGATGCCTAGGCCCGGCGATTGATCATATGCATATGAAATCGCAAACCAAATAAGTACATTAATAAGGAGAACGAGAAGTATACTTCCGATACTGCGGAATCGATTCTTTCTAAATCTAATGGCAGCTGTAATTCCTGCCAGAAGGCTCAGAATGAATAGAGCCAGCAGCACATACACCAATGTGAACATAATACGTTATAAGTTCCTTTCGTCAGCATTCCAACTTGCATATCAAGCGCTGGTATTAATCGAAGTTCGCAATAATCCCCTGACTGCTGGTGGGCAATTCAGACCCGAACAAATGCGAAGTGTCGCCTAAGCCCAAGCAGCGCGGGACCGCCCACCGCTCCGAACGCTCGTCCATCAGAATGGTCGTAACCGAGCTTGGCGCTTTCCAGAAGCCGGTCCACATCGAGGGCACCGGAATTTCCAGCAGATGCGACAGCCATGTAAGACCGAACCCCAAATGGCAGAAGATGGCGATCTTCTGCTGATTCGGCTGTACAATGCGGTATCGTCCCCCCTCCCGCTCATACCCCAGCGACGTCAGAAACCGGTCCGAATTCCCCTTCAGATCGTCATATCGGGCGAGGAAATCCTGCTTGACGAAAGGCCCAAACTCGCACCAGTTGCTCCTCTGCGGGAACGGCTCGCACTCGCGGACAATTTCGCCATCCACATTCCATGCCGCCTTCGGCTGCCCATTCGCATCATCGACATGCCAGCCCCCAAGCTCGGCCATCCATGGTTCGATTGTCGGCGTAAGTCCCGTCAGCTTCGACGTATATTCCATCGTATGAAGCGCCCGCGGCACAGGAGAGCTGTAGATGCGATCAATTCCTTCACGCTTCAATCGCTGTGCCAGCGCCTTCGCTTCCAGATGGCCCGGATCCGTAATGGTATCATTCGGGTAGTCCGGATCTGCGTGACGGATGATGTATAGCCGCATACGGAATATCCCCCCTAGTAGGACAAATTTTATAAACAGTGCTTACCTTACTTCAACATCTCCTGCCGATTCCCCTTTTCTCCGATGAACATTCTTTCAGGAACGGTCCGCCGCGCTCGCCGTCGCTTGTTCGAACGCCAACGAACCGGCGCTTGCCAGCAGCCGGTTGATAGGTTTGTTCGTTCATTCTCTTGCCTATCTTATTCTAGAAGTAATCGGAGAAATAAGGATGCTCGTTCGGGATGATTTTCTCCAGCAGCTGGACGCTCTCGTCGTCGGATTGAATACGGCCGATTCGCGCAAGATAGGTGGGGCGTTTATAGCCCATGAGCATTGTGGTCAAGGTAGGGATATCGGCAGCGACGGACGGCTGATCTCCGCCTTCCTTCAAGCTGCCCTTGCCTGTTTTATCAACCGATAACGTGAAGGTCCCCTGGTTCCATTCCAACATCGGATCATGCAAGCTAAGTACCAGCTCGCAATCCGATTCCTGCACATTGAACGGGTATTGCTCGATGAACAGTCTGGCGTCGACTATCCGCGCCATGAAATAAGGAGCGATCGTTTCCTTAATATCGCCATCGTCCAATATGAACGCAAGCGGCTCGTTCTTATAGATATCTCCCTTAACGAGGGTGATCATCGAGAAATGCGCGTTGATGAAATTCCATAATCCTGTCCGCGCCTCTTCATGAAGATACACCATCTCTTTCATATGGAAGATCTCCTCCGCCACCCAATACAGCAGATACCCTGCAGGCCTTTCGTCGCCGTCATAATAGATGGCAGCCGTCATATCGTCCAGATCCCAGCGCAGATACTCCTCCCAAGCCAATTCATTCCGGAGCATCGCACCATGAGTCTGCATCGCAAACCGCTCATAGACCGTTCGGATGTCCGGATGCTCAATCGTCACACGCTCCACGTTGCCGGGCACCGTCCTAAGCTTCGGCAGCTGCGTGTCCTGGACCTCGAACGATATTTTATCGGATATAATTTCCCAGCCCTTGCGCCGATAATACGGAATCGAATACGGATACAGATAGGATATCGATTGTTTGCGTTCCCGCATTTTTCTCAGTGCATGCAGCATGAGCTTGTTCATGAGTCCCATGTTCGCATACTCGGGATAGGTTCCAACGCCGGTCAGTCCCCCCATCTCATAAATGCGGCCGAACAAATTGACTTGAAAAGGATAGACGGCCAGCTGAGAGATCAGCTTATCGCCATCGAACCAGCCCAGTACATTCGCATGCTGCAGCACGGGAAGCTTGGATTTCGCGATCTCTCGATTCTCCCAGCCGAAGGTTTGCAAATCGCGATTGGTGACTTGAAATACGTAACGCAGCAGATCATTGAACTGCTCGCCATGAATCGTCTCGACGCTCTTTAGTTTGAGTCTTTCTTGCAGCTTACGGCTGCTCATTAGCCATTGCCCTCCATCGTTTAACAATAATATCCATTAGCTTCTGTTCCTTGACTGCAAACTATACGGATCGAACAGGAAATTTCCAATGATCTTGTTATAGACGGGGACACATATTGTACGGACGTAGTTTTAGACCCAACCAAATTGGTTGTTTGGACATATCTTGACGTAAGCATAGATTTCCAGTTACACGTATGTAGGTTCAGAATAAAGGAGTCGAGGAATGGTGAAAGTGGAAAGAAAAAGAACCGTTCACGTGAAACAATCTCCGTTCTCATCCGGTGCAGCGCCGGAAGGCAGCCTAAGCCCGGAAGGCGGTCAGCAGAATTCCCCGCTGTCAGCATTTGACCGTTTCGGCGGCATCGACGGCATCGTATCGATTTTCAGCAAAATATCGCAGCTTGTCGGAATGTTCAGGCAGATTAGTCCCATGTTTAAATTATTCGGTTCGTTCATGGGGCCCAAAGCTTCCGTGACGAGTTTTTCCGGTTATGAGCGGAAGAAACCGGCTGTACGATCGCATCAACGACACGGGTCACCATCACGATCGCAACCAAGACAAGGATCTCCATCCAGACGCACGCCAAAGAAGAGGTAGAAAGCAGCTTGAACCACGAAGCCGGTTTTATCCCGATGTTATTTATTCAGATGCGCATTTAAAAGATGAATCGGCTAGACCAGGAAGATGGCTGCTCTCCCGGCGGAATACGCGAGAGCAGCCGTTTGTTTAGAAAAAGCCTGGACCTCCAAATCCTCCAAATCCTCCAAATCCGCCGAATGGACCAAAACCGTCAAATCCGAACGGAGAAGTGCCGATGGCAAGCAAATCGAATAGAACCAAAGGAATAAAAGCTTTCGTTCTTACTTTCTTCCCTTTATCCATCTCTACGATTAACC
Organism: Paenibacillus spongiae; assembly: GCF_024734895.1. Taxonomy (NCBI): domain Bacteria; kingdom Bacillati; phylum Bacillota; class Bacilli; order Caryophanales; family Paenibacillaceae; genus Paenibacillus; species Paenibacillus spongiae. The sequence continues at coordinate 3,047,599 of NZ_CP091430.1, read as the reverse complement.
TGTTGCCTTGTATGCGCACAAGCTTTCCCGAAACGACCGAGCCATCCTTTTTAACCGCATAAACCTTTTTCCCGTACAGCTTTTCAACTTGCTTTCTTGTAACGGCCATTTGTTTCCCTCCCTCGATTAAGAAGCGTTAGAAGAAAATCTTCTTCTCTATTAATCTATGAAGGTTTGAGGCATGTTGACTAGACACGGATGCAGAAATGGATGTCTGTCCCCCTTGTCCAACAAAAGAAGAGCCGGGAATTTCCTGCAGCACGTAAATTATGCTGGAAGTCCCGGCGCCGTATAGGAGACCTGCTCGGTAACGATTTAGGAGCCGTCTACCGGCTGTGCGAACGAACCATATTGATTGTCTGTGTAACGAATACCCAATCAACACGAAAGGTATGCACATAATATAACGTGTACACTAACGGAAGGAGGTGTTGAAATGTCCGGATTTGTCGGTGGAGCCTTCACGAGCACAGGGACAATTCTCGTTCTGTTTATTCTGTTGGTGGTCGTAACTTGCGGCTGTTTGAGATTCATTTAATGCCAGTAGGAATATGAAAAGGATAATGGCCCGGCCTTGTTCCTTGGCCGAGCAGGACCGGGACTTTTCATTCATGCAGGATCAGTTAGAGGAATCAACAAGCACTACTGCCGTTGCTTACGGATTGAAATTTAGCTTGCGGGCCAATGTGTGCCCTAACGAAAGGAGGTGCTTGAATGTCCGGATTTGTTGGCGGAGCCTTCACGAGCACAGGAACAATCCTCGTTCTGTTCATCTTGCTGGTAGTCGTATCCTGCGGCTGTTTGTTCCTAAGATAGTAGAATGGAATAGGAAATGATGATGTCCCTGCGTTGTTCCTTGGCCGAACAATGCAGGGACTATTCATGCATGGAGATGGAACACGGCTTAGCCGCGGACGCCGGAGCGGGCAGAGAACCTGCTCTGATACGAGTGTTGGCATCGATATGCTACACGATACGATAGATTATGCATCGGTCGCAAGTAGGTGAACGATCGTTTTAACCCAATATTTCGGCAGGCGCATTTCGTTCTATTTTCTCTCAACTGAGCAGACTTCGGACCGTCTCGCTGCCTTCACTGTCTATTAGCTCCCGATAAGTCCCTCTCATCTTGATCCGCCCATTGTCCAGCACAATGATTTGATCCGCAGCCTGCATGACATACTCGTTATGCGTGACGACCAGACAGGTACTCCCGCTGGTCTGCCTCTCACGATGCAATCTTTCCCACATGCGCTGCTCGGTGTTCATGTCGAGGGCGCTTGCAACATCGTCCATAACGAGCAGCTCCGCGTTCCTGATAAACATACGGGAAGCCGCAACCCGCTGCTGCTGTCCCCCTGATAGCTTGGATCCCTTCGTACCCATTACAGTATCGAAGCCTTCTTCGAAAAAGGGCAGATCGTCATCCAACACCGACAAATACGCAGCATGAAGGAGCTGCTGTTCGGAGGCTTGCTGTCCCAGCTTTATATTCTCCCGGATCGTTTCATTGAACAGGTGAGGAACTTGTGGGGTGTAGGCTGTATTCGGCGGCTTAAGCCAATCCGACTCGGCATCCGTACAACTTCCGTTCCAATAGACGGCACCGGAAGACTTGGGCAGAAGCCCGAGAATGACGCGCAGCAGCGTGGTTTTGCCGGATCCTACCTTGCCGGTGATAACGGTGAACGAACCCCTTGGCAGAGAGAACGTAATATCGTGGATCCCTTGCTTCGAAGCTTGATAGATAAACCCAAGCTCGCAGACTTCAATTCTCTCTAGCCGCTCCCTCCGGATGCTCCCTTCATCATACCGTGGCGGCTCTTCCTTTAGATATAGCGTATCGTTGTTCGTCAGCTTATGAATATGGTTGTCGCCGATGACCTCATGAATTCTGGCGAGCGAAACGGCCATATTTCTGAATCCCGCCCATGTCCTGCCAATCAACCGGGTCAGGTTGGACACATAGCCCAAGAAGTAGACGAACAAGGTCAAATCGCCGAGCGTGAACTGTCCGTCGCGGATTTTCCGGCTGATGAGCAGCAAGAGCAACGCCGTTCCAATGCTGACGATATTGTCATAGACCGAATCCAGGGCGGTTTTAAATACATCATTGCGCCTGCTTGCCGATGCCCGTTCATCATTGAACCGCGTAAGCCGCTGCAAGAATGAATGCCCGGCATGATTGATTTTAATCGCCTGCCAGTAGTTGAATATATCCGACATCAGTCCGGTGACTTTGTCCGATGACTTCTGCTGCTCCTCATAATAGACGGTGATTCTCTTGTTAAACCAATTCGTCACGACGATCGCCAGCAGCAGTGGCGTGAATAAGACGACCGTAACAGCCCAATCAATGGAAGCTAGAATAATCAAGCCGCAGCAGGAGAAGATCGCATAGGCCAGGAAGTAAGGGATATCCCACATCAGCGATTCGGGATTCGCGGTATCCGAACGGATGACGTTCATGAGCTTCCCGTGATGAACGGGCAGAGGGGCTGCGCCTGGCCGCTTCAGCAGCTCCCGAAAGATGTTGCGGCGATAATAGGAACGGATAATTTCGGTCCAGCCGTAGCTTAACGACAGATCGATGTAATAGGTTGCCGCTTGTACAAGGGGAACGGCAATCAATAACGCGGTAATGATGTACAAGCCGTTCGAAGTAAGCGTATGGTCCGACACTTGATCGAAGTAGCGTTGAATCAATAAGCCTGGGAGAATGCCCAATCCGGCAAACCCGCCAATCCGAATCAAGGAAACAGCCGAATAATTCAAGGGGTAGTACATGAAGATCCTTCTAAGAACGGTCAAGACTTCGCGCATGTAATTCCGCCTCCCCTTCTCCAATCATGCTTGAATAGGATGATTCCGGATCCTGTTCCAGCGCTCTCGTCTCCCCGAATTCCAATACACGCCCTTCCTGCAGCACAAGCGTATAATCCGTCTTTCGGATCGTCGATAAACGGTGGGCAATTATGATGCAGGTCCGGTTCTTCATTAAAACCGCCATCGCCTTATCCAGTCGTCTCTCCGTTGCAGGATCGATGCGCGAAGTGGCCTCATCCAGTATAAGAATTTGAGGATTGCGGAGAAATACCCGGGTGAATGCGATAAGCTGCGCTTCGCCTCCTGACAAATTGCGGCCGCCCTGTTCAATTCTCTTATCCAGCCCCTCAGGAATACCGCTTATCCATTCCTGCAGCGCAAGCCGATCCAGAATCCGCATAATTTGATCATCCGTAATATGATCCTTGTACATCGTGATGTTGTCTCGTAACGTGCCTTCGAACAACTCAATGTTCTGTGACACAATACCCATGCTCTCCTGCAGGCTGTCCAGCTCGAATTCCATATGGTCCGATCCATTAATGGTAATCGATCCTTCTTGAGGATCGCACATCCGGCAGAGCAATCGGGCCAGCGTCGATTTGCCGCTTCCGGTCTTCCCCAGCAGTCCGAGAGTCGTGTTCGCAGGCAGTTGAAAGCTTATATTGCGCAGCGCCTTATGCTCCTCATCTCCGTAATGAAAGGATACGTTGTCGAACCGGATCTCCAGCGCGGTGTCTTCGATGCGTGCACAGCCGGTAGTTTTCACGTTGCTGGAATAAGAGAGCAATTCATTCAACCGCAGCAATGCGGCGTGCACGTATTGAAGTTCCGAGACTTCAGCCACCATACTCTTGAGCGGGATAAGAAGAATCGTCATGTAATAATAGATGAGAAACAATGTTCCTATGCTTAGATCGGCACTCTGCAAATGAATGATCCCCAGTGACAATAACGTGACCGCCATAATGATGGCGAGCACCATCTCCCCGATGTTCAGCACAGTCGCAATCCGCAGACCGGTTTGCTTGCGGGTCCGAAATAACCTCTTCAATCTTGTGTAATAGGAATACAAGGTATAGGAAACCGCGTTAAATGCTCGAATATCTTCCCTCCCGGTTATCCGCTCATCCAGAAAACCGATGGTATCGGCTGATTCCGACAGATAGTTTCGAATCGTCTTCGAACCGAATCTGCCCATTCGGGACAATACATACAATCCCAAGACACAAGAAAGCGTTACAACGATTCCCATACTGACATTAATGGTGAAAATAATGATGACGACCGTCACGATCAACAAATTATTGCTAATGACCTTCAGAGCAAATACAGACATGAAATTGTTCAGCTTGCCGACGTCTCCATCGATCCGCTCCACCATCTCCCCCGGCGTATGTCGGTTGTGGAAGGACATGTCGTAATTCAAGCATTGCCGTGTCACATCGAGCCTTATCTTGTTCGTTATCTTCCAGGTGACATCGCTTGTAATAAACTGAAGAACGATGACGACGATTTGTCTGAGAACCGTCAGTCCCAGGAACAGGAACGCGATTCTCAGCAGCCCGGATGTTTCCTCCCCTGCTCTCGCACGGTCGAGAAACTGTTGAATATACAGCGGACTGTAGATTTGGAGGGCGATGCTCCCTAATATGAACAGCAGTAACAGCACTAACTGTGCGCGATGATTATTCAGATAGACATACATGAATCTGATCTGCGATCTGTCTAATCGAATGAACATACCCGGCCTCCTTGATCGAATGAAAGTTTCATCATTAAAAATATAGGAATTTCCTGAAAAGGTATAGACTTATCCTTTTCCGACATTTATACTACTATTATGGAAGGCGAGGAAGCCTGAGTTGTATTAATCTATGTCAAAATCATCGACTCCTATAAGTAAGCGCAATGCCAAGGGCATTGCGCTTTTTTTGATTCACGCGTCTCGGATCATCCCATCGTATAAAGAAAACCTCCCCTTGGTCGATGGCCGTCGCCACTTCACTCGAACAAGGAAAGGTTAGATTGGTTACAGACGACAGTGCCGTTCTTATTTGAACAAGTCGAATCGTAAGAAAAGGCTTCCCCTCGCCATCTAAGACGGCATCCGGGTCAGCCCCTTCCTATTGCACGGCATGCTCGATCTTCTGCTCCGTCTTCTTGGACATGTCGCGCTGAGCCATAATAAGATTATAATAAATGCCTTGCTTCTCCATCAAATCGGTATGGGTGCCGATCTCAGCGAGTTCGCCTTTCTCCAGTACAAGCAGCCGGTCCGCATTCCGCAGCGTAGCGAGCCTGTGCGCGATGGCGATGGTCGTCCGGTTCCTGGTTACCCGCTTCAATGCCTCCTGGATCGCCATCTCGGTATCGATATCGAGCGATGCGGTCGCTTCATCGAGAATCAGAATCCGTGGATTGTTCATCACTGCCCGCGCAATAGCCAGCCTCTGCCTCTCGCCGCCGGATAGATTGTTTCCGTTCTCCTCCAGCTTCGTATCGTACCCATCCGGGAAATTGATGATGAAGTCATGGGCATTCGCGATTTTGGCGGCTTGGATAACTTCCTCTTGCGTAGCGTCCGGCTTCGAATAACGGATATTCTCCATGATCGTTCCACTGAACAGGAACGTTTCTTGAAGCACGACGCTAATCTGCGATCGCATATCCTCCTGCTTAATATCCCGGATGTCGATCCCATCGATCCGGATCGAGCCATCGGTAACATCATAGAAGCGGGACAATAGATTGATCAGTGTTGATTTGCCCGAGCCTGAATGGCCGACCAAGCCAATCATCTCTCCCTGCTTCACGTCGAACGTGATGTGCTTCAAGACAGGCTCATAAGACTTGTATCCGAAGACAACATCGTCGAACGCGATGGTTCCTTGAATCGTATGCTTCTTGGAAAGCTCCTTATCGAGAACCTCGGGCTGTTCGTCGATGACCGAGAACACCCGGTCAATCGAGATAACGGCATTGGCCACCCAGCGCGGCATGAACATCATCCAAGCGATCGGCCCGAAAATCATTCCGGCATAGCTGCTGAATTGGATGAGCTCGCCTAAATTCATCTTGTTATCCAGAATCATGTTGCAGCCGATCAGAAGAACGAGGTATTGACCCAATTGAATCAAGTAGTTCGTGATCGGCGACAGAATGCTGAACAGCTTCTCGGATTTAATCGCGGCATCCCTGAACTCGCTGTTGTATTTCCGGAACTTCAGAATTTCGCCGTCTTCCTTGCCGAACGCTTTCACCACGCGTATGCCGCTCAGCACGTCATGCAGGAACGAGTTGGCTTTGTCGTACACCCGCCACTGCTTGTGGAACAGCTTCCATAGCACGTACTTCCAGATATACCTATGCATGTACGCGACGATCGGAGCGGGAAGCAGAACGACCAGCGCCAGCTTCCAATCCGCGTTGAACAACAGAATGCTTGCCGATACGAGCATGATCAGCTGAAAGATCGCCGTCGTGCAGACTTCTTGAATGAGATGCCGGATCCGGTCCGTATCGGATGTAATCCGGTTCATTATATCGCCAGAACGCTGCGATGTCAGAAAGCCGAGCGACAAATTCTGCAGCTTGTCATAGACGACCTTCCGCAGATCGGCAGCAATCCCGGAGCTGACACTGGCCATAATGCGTCCTCGAACGATGCCGAACAGCTCGCCGAGCAGCAGTGCAATCAGCATCGCGCCCAAGGCGAAAAAGAATATCGGCTTGCTGGCGTCCTGGCCCTCCGGCGGCTGCAAGGACGAGTTGATCAATATTTTCTGCAAATAAGGTCCGATTAGTGCGACAGCCGATGAAGCGATCAGCACGCCGAGGCCTAAGCTCATCGCTTTCCAATGCGACTTGGAGACGGCGAACAGCCGCTTGAAGGCCGCCGCTTTGTTCATGCACCTTGGGCAGACTCTGGTGCCGTGAACGAGCGATCCGCCGCATTTGGTACAGACCGGCTCTTCCTCATTATTGAAGATCTGGATCCTTCTCTGAGCGGACATGTCGTTCAGAATCTGTGCGATATAGCCATATCTGGCCGCATGCTGCATCGTAATCCTGACCACGATTCGTTTGTTCGTACCTTCCGCGGCTTCCAGTACGGCGTTGCCGATCAGAGGGACGATCTTGTAATCATGCATGGCGCCAATCAGTCCGCTTTCCAGAACCTCGCCATGCTCCACGTAAGCCCACTTATCTTGCCCGATGACAAAATAACCGGGCGTTCTGTTCCCCGTTAACGACAGGTCGGCAGGAACCCCATATCGGATATCCTCGCCAACAGCTCGCTGGGCTGCCCGCAAATCTTGCTCTGACAGCGTAAAATTGAGATTCATCGAATCCTCCATCCCTTATTTGAAAGGCGCTGCAGCCTAAGCTACATGCACATCTCAACCATCCGGTATTCCCTGTCGCTCAGACGTTCCAGATCGGCAATAATAAAGCGGTTCCCGTCCACATCCGTAATCAGAAGACGCTTATCCGATACCAGCTTCGCGTTGCCTCCGCCGTCCCGTACCGTAAATCGGCACAATCCTGCGGTCGTCTCCGCTTCCCAGTACGAATAGCCGAACTCCTGCTTTATTGTAACCACATTCGTTATTTCCGGCGCGAAGTAGCGGATATGGACTTGCTCCTCCAGCAGATCCGCGACATCCTTAGGAAAATCGTCAAGCGAGCGAATCATCCCGACTTCTTTATTCTCTATCGTTCGGACGGAGATATAAATTCGCTTATTCGTATGAGGAAAGGAGCAGTGCACGTAGACGATCGGGTGCTCCTCCTCGCCTACTTTTACGGATAGCATATTACCCGGCGTCTTCTTGAACACCGTATTGTCTGGCGACAGATATCGAATCTTGGCCGCTTCGGCCAGATCCGACTCCGGCTTCACTTCCTCATTCACGATCGGATTGGCAACCGATTGCATCATGCTATAACCACCTCGTTCATTTTGAGCGCCTCATCGTGCTTCTTCACTAAGCCGTGGTAGATGCCTTCCTTTTCCATCAGCTGGTCGTGCGTACCGTCCTCCACAACCTTGCCATGCTCCATGACGACCAAGTAATCGGCATTACGGAGCGTCGATAACCGGTGTGCGATTGCGATTGTCGTTCTGCCCTTGATGAGTGAATCAAGCGCCTCTTGAATCTGCAGCTCCGTCTCCGTATCGAGCGATGCGGTCGCTTCGTCCAGAATCAATATTCTCGGATTATGGAGAATAGCCCGCGCGATGGATAACCGCTGCTTCTCGCCGCCCGACAGATTATGCCCGCCCGTTCCGACGATCGTGTCATAGCCGTCCGGGAGCTTCTCGATGAAATCATGGGCATTGGCTATCTTGGCTGCGTTAATGATGTCGTCTACCGTGCATTCCGGATCCGCATAAGCGATATTCTCTGCGATGCTTCCCGAGAATACATAGACGTCCTGGGATACGATCCCGATATTCTTGCGAAGCGACGCGGTCGTCATATCCTTGATGTTGATGTCGTCAATCCGGATTTCGCCTTCCGAGACGTCATACAGGCGGGAGATCAAGTTCACAAGCGTGGATTTCCCGGCCCCCGAATGTCCGACGACCCCGATCATCTGACCTGGCTTGGCGTGCATCGTGACATTCTTCATAATCGGCTTATTCGGTTCGTACCCGAACACGATATTCGAAACTTTAATATCGCCCTTGATCGTCTTAAGCTCGATTGCATCGGGCTTCTCGGCGATTTCCGGCACCGTATCTTGAATTTCAAAAATCCGCTGAGCCGCCGACATGCAGTACGACCACCAGTTCACAATGTTGTTCATGAATTGAATGGGTCCATACAAGAGATACATGTAGTTAACGAACGTCAGCACTTTACCGAATGTGAATTCGCCCTGCATCACCATCCAGCCGCCGAACGCCCAGATCAGAATGCCGCCCGTCTGCGTCAGGAAGTTGAGTACCGGGAAGATGGTGCTGCCAAGCTTGTTGAACGTCTGCTCCGCATCGGAGTAAGACATATTGGACCGGTGAAACCGTTCCATCTCCTTCTGTTCCTTCCCGAACGCCTTCACAACCCGCGTGCCGCGTATGGTGTCGCTAATGATGGAGTTCATCGCACTGACTTTGCGGTGCCGTCTCCAGGACAAGCGCCACAGCCTCGGGAACACTTTGTTCACGATGATAAAAACAAGCGGAAGCGGGATAAAGCACAGCAGTGTCAGCTTCCAGTCCATGTACAGCAAAATGGCGGTAATCCCGATAATGTTCATCGCGTTGACGATGAAATAAGACATGCCGTCCACGAAGAAGAACTGCAGCTCCGTGGCATCGTTATTAACCCTGGTCATCAGCTGCCCGGTTTGCTTTCGCTGGAAGAAGTTGAGCGACAGCCGCTGCATCGCCGAGAAGACGCTTGACTTCAGATCGAAAGCGACGTTCGCCGCCAACCGGGCGTTGATGACGCCGAACCAGACCCCGAATACGAGGGATATCGTCCGGAATGCGATGATGAGCAGAATGACGAGGCCAATCTGCCCGGCGAAGTCTCCTTTGCCTCCCAGCGCCTGGTCGAACAGTACAGTGCCTTGCAAATAAGGAATGACAAGACCGGTTGCGGCATTAAGCAGCATGAAAAGGACGATAAGAAACATGGAGCCTTTGTACTTGCCGGCGAAGGACAGAAGCCTAGCGAATATAGCATGCTTCTTCATACACTTCGGGCAAATCTGCCTGCCTTCCTCGGGATAGATCATCCCGCACTTCGGACAGGAAGTATGCTCCTGCTCATCGTCCAGATCCTCGTTGTTCAATTCTTCATTCTTCTTCAGCTTCGAGAAAAGCGATACCAGCTTGGCTGCCCTTCCCATATGTCCGTTGGTGAAAGCAGCTGCAATTCGTTCCTCCGTCTCCTTGATGACGATAATCCCCGAAGCGACGAGATTAACAATGGAAACGGATTCAATCTGTTCAAGCGGGACGGACTCGAGCGTCCATTCCCCTGACTGGACAGGCTCCAATCGCTTCTTCATCTTCTGCGACATCGCATACCCTTTGTACACCTTTTCCGTGTGAGGCTTCATGCCGCTGCGGACTATGAGCAGCTTGTCGCGGCACAGGATCAGGTAGGTATCGACAAATCCGCCGTCCGGAGTCCGGTCGCAGACCATCCAGAACACAATGTCCTTCTCGGATACCTGTTCTTTCTGCAATAGGGTGGAAATTTCATTTGGAAGTATCTTCATCATCTCTCCAACCGTCAAATTGGTTTTTTTAAAAATCCGGCACAACCAATCATACACCTTCTGCGAGTACCATAAAAGAGAAATTTTGATAATTTTATCATCTTTTTTCCTCTTCGTTCGTTTCCTCGTTTGAAGCGAAGACCACCGTCCAGCTCGTTGACTTGTCCTCACAAATGGGCCTGCTCCAGATACGGTCCCCCTATCTCTTTTGGAAGCGCTATAATTTCGCCCATATTGTACAATACATTTTATTTAATAACAATCATTATAATTGTATTCTTTTGGAGAGCATTGTCAGTCAACGGTTAGTTGAAAAATCGGATGTGCCGAGCTTGCGTAGTCAACCGGTCCAGCGCCTTCTTGATAGGTCCTCTCTGATCCGGCTGTAATTCTATCCCGAGCATTCCGGCAATCTTCTCTGCCGTTTCGATCGTCGTCAAGCGGTCGGTGGGTATATGCTCCTTGAAGACATCTCCGGATAACCCTTCCATACAACGGTCGATCTGCTGCGATGCCCATGAGCGTTTGCCTTCTCCCCTGCTCCGCAGCCTTTGCTGTAGAATCTCCTTGGAAGCCCACAATGTATAATGATGAACGGTCACGCCGTCATTCCTAAGCTTGCCAATGAGCTCTTCGAAGATGTGCGGGCTGACAACCGTCATCGGTACGATGATCGTTCCTTCATATTCGCGATTCAAATAGGTCAGCATCGAATGATTGATCTCACGCCACATCGTATAGTTCTGAAAGTCGTCTTCTGCGATTGCTTTCGGTATGTTCTTTCGGATATAGTAGCCAGCATTCTCAGGATCGAATACGATCGATCCCGGGATGCGCCGATGCAGCTCGTAGGACGTTTGCGTCTTGCCCGATCCGAATGCCCCATTAATCCAAATAATCACCAACATTACCCCCCATGCGAATATATCATCATGACGAGCGTGGTTGGACGAAAGTTGCTTTCAGCCTTCATTGCTCCTCCCGGATGAGGCTTCTGCCCGTCCAGAGTTGTAGCATACACAACTCGTTGGAGGACCTGGGCGACATCTTCGACAAGCTCGGCTGTCCGAATGCATAAAGATAAATAGACACTCCCCCTGTGCAGGCGAGTGTCCTTCGTGCACCGATCTCACTTATCCCGATATGGCGTCTACTTTGAACTGCGTCGCATTTATACACCTCTTGCACACTTTGAGCTGTGTTCCGTCTGTCTTAGCACGCGGGTACAGCAGTTTGATGCGGGTTGCGCTGCAAATCGGACAAGTGCCCCGTCCGCGCGATGGGAGATTCCATAGTGCACGGCCTCGCTTTGTTTTTGCCATCAAAATTTCCTCTTTTCCGCTTTAGGTTTGCTGCTTGAACCTACGGCTTAAGTGTAATTCCTAATGCATGATGGCGGATAGGGAAAGAACTCTTGTAATCAAATTATCCTCGGACAGAAGAATAGAACCGGCCACTAAGACCGGTTCTGTTAAGTGCTGCTGTCAATGCCCTTAGTACGTTAGCTTGTATAGATTTGCGAAACCTTGCCGTTCGTGAAGGTTACATAGTTGAAGCTGCTGTAGCCCCAAGTTTCAATTGCGTATCCGTATCCGGATATCGAGCTTGTATTATCGCGCAGGGCGCGGTTATCAGTCAATTCCGTCTCTATTGAAATTCTTCTACCAAATTGGGCGGTGTTAAGCCGTTTAAGGCGGCAACCAGGTTCTGGGCTGCGAGCATCCCCATATCGAATCTCGTCTTAGCGGTAGCAGAGCCGATATGCGGCAGCGTGAGCACATTCGGCATGCTCAGGAAGGGATGGGCAGGATCGAGCGGTTCTTTCTCATAGACATCCAGTCCCGCCGCGGAGATCCAGCCTTCTTGCAGCGCCTCGATCAGCGCCTCCTCGTCGACGGTTTGGCCGCGGGAAGCATTGATGAAGATTGCGGACGGCTTCATGAGCTGAAATTGGGTGCGTCCGATCATTCGCTGCGTCGCCTCATTAAGAGGTGCCATCAATACGATGAAATCGGATTCTGCCAGCAGCTCGTTCAGCGGTGAATAACGGACTCCCAGCTGCTCTTCGACATTCGGCTTCCGGCTGCGATTGTAGTAGCTTACATCCATATCGAACCCGAACCTCGCCCGCTTGGCGATGCTCTCGCCAATCCGGCCCATTCCGATGATCCCCAGAGACGCGTGATGTACATCCGTACCAAACAACGTCGCGCCGTCTCCAGGCTTCCATCGTCCTTCTTTCACGTAACAGTCCAATTCGGCGACTCTTCTGGCGGTGCCCAGCATAAGGGCAAGTACCAGATCTGCCACGGTATCGTTTAACACATGAGGCGTATTCGTGCCTATTACGCCCCTCCGCTGCATAGCTGCGATATCAAAGTGGTTATATCCGACGCTGATGCTGCTCACGGCTTGGAGTTGAGGCGAATGCTCCAGCAGCTCGGCATCGATTCTGGCGTTTGAGGTAAGCAGCCCGTTTGCCTTCTCGAGTTTATTCAGCAGAACGTCACGGGGAATCGGGGCTTCGGAGGTCCATTTGTCGATCTCGCAATATTCGGCAATGTAGGCTTCAACCTCAGCAGGAACGATTTTATCAATAAAAACAACTGGCTTCACTACAATACTCCTCCTCACGTGTCATTGCCGCAGCTTATAAAGCGCAGTATAACCATTGATCGATAACATAGCAATCAAAAATAATGACATTATTCCAGGAATGTACGTATGGCTTGGTCGAAAAGTCTGGTTTGATCGTGTTCCAAGTAGACATGTGTCCCGTCATCAAAAAGATAGAACGCATAGCCCAAAGGTCCTTCCGTGTAGAAAACCATCGTATACGTTATGGGGTAACCTTCATTAAGCTCGGGCGTATACCTTGCTTGATCGGTTCCGCTCCCGAGCAGCTGTATGAATCGATCCATCTCGCTGCCGGTTAACGTCTTATTGGGCTTCAGACTATTCTGCCGATATAGCTCGACTTGATCAACCTTCTTCATATCCAACTCTCCGTAATGCAATCCCAAATTGGTTTCATAACTCTCGCCCGCATATAAACGGTATCCGCCGATGGACTTGTCATCCTCGGCAGCGATTAAGTGCTTTTCCTTAAATCCCTTCACACGATACAGCTTGTCGCCCTTCGTTAAGTAACTTGCATCGCCGTTCTTGGTTCGATAATTCTTATTCGAAACTTTCACTACATTAAACTTGACTTCTCCGATAATTGCTTCCACCATAACGTCATCCGGATTCCTCAGAACATTCTCGCGAAACCCGGTATACATCTTTCCATTGAGCTTAACGAAGTCGATCCAATCAATGGTCGTTTGCCCGGCAAACGGATTTTGTGCACAGCCGCTAAGCAGAACAATTGCAAGGGTCACCAGAAACAACCGCCTTATTCTCATCATAAGACCCCCCTCCCCCTTTAAACCTCAGACGTGATCTTAGAACTGAATGTTCCTCCTTCTCCCAATATTGTATTGACCGTCCTATAAAATCTGACATCATCGCCAACTAACGATATGAAGCCATGTATAACGAGTAATACAGGAAGGAAGTGTCCCAATAAGGCGTTCAAGTTAACCTAGAATGTCCCGCCTCCAGAACACGAAAGCTGCCGGGGCATTGCCGCGGCAGCTAAGGAAAGGCACATCGAATCAACTCGCATCGTCATGAATGGTCATGTGATCCTGCAGCTTATGTGCGACTACCCTCGTAACAACGATTCCGCGCCATCGATGTAGATTTCAGTGCCGCTTATGTGAGAAGAGGCATCGGAAGCGAGGAACAGTACAAGATCGCCGCACTGTTCGATACTGCCGGGATGTCCCGACAGCGGCTGATCGCCTTCCGGGAATTCGACCGGAATCTTCACCTCGTCGAGATTGGGTGAAATTTCCGTGTTCTCGCCAATGTTCGTCTCGATTGCGCCCGGACAAATGGCGTTAACGCGGATTTTATAAGGCGCCAGCTCCAAGGCCGTCATCTTCATCAAGGCGACTTGGCCTGCCTTGCTTGCACTGTATGCACTCGCGCCAGTATTCGAGAAGATGCGGTTACCGTTGACGGAGCTGGTAATAATGATGCTGCCGCCGTTCTTCTTCAGATACGGGGCTGCATATTTCAACGTCAGGAAAGTTCCCCTCAGATTGATCGTTAATGTCGTGTCCCAATCGTCAACGGTAAGCTCTTCCAATGGCGCCCATACGCCGTTAATGCCTGCGTTGGCGAATACAATATCCAGCCGGCCGAATTTCTCCACCGCCTGCTTGATCCCATTCTCGACCATTTCCGGTACGGAAACATCGGTCTTGAACACCCCGGCGCGCCCCCCGGAACGTTCAATCTGCTTCTTGACTTCTAACGCATTGTCGGGCGTACGGTCCAGAAAACAAATCGCGGCCCCCTGCTGCGCAAGACGGAGGGCAGCTCCCTTCCCGATACCGGAGCCGCCGCCGGTTACAACCGCCACCTTGCCATTCAAGCTTTGTTCATTTCCCATAACGAACTGTCACTCCTTCGTATATCGAATGATGATTATTGTTAACGCCAAAGTGAGCCGGTTGAACCAACCCGTCTATACTGGCCGTCTAATCATTCATTCCCCGGGAATGTCGGCTTGATTCAATGCAATCGAATGACATTCAAATGATCCAGCAATCCTTTCCACCCCGGCATTCGTAGTTGTACGATGCGATCGGCGACGAGGATTTGATGCGAATGATCCGACAGCGGTTCATCTTACCGCATAAACGAGCCAAAGGCGGGATCACAAGATCCCGCCTTCTTTCTCAGCATATGCGCTTTCCTCAAGCATACTTCTTAATGAGCTCTATCGCCTTGCGAGCGCCTTCAATCTCATCTCCATCAGCAGGTACGCTCTCCACGCCCCATATACCTTGGAAGCCATTCGCTTTCAGAAGCTTAATGAATGCGGGAATATTCTGCGTCAGCTCTTGACCTTCTTCGGTATAATGGAAGGTCTTGATATGCGTGGCTTCCGCATATTTCGCGCATTTGAGCCAGCCTTCAGCCTGCTTCCCCGGAGCCCAGTTCCATGAATCGAGAAGAAGCCCGAGCTTCGGCACGGCTTCCAGCAGCTTCACGACCTGATCCGGAAACCTCGTCGGTCCCCAATGATTCTCGACGATGATTTTGACTCCGGAATCATGAGCGCGCCGAATGACGTCCTCATATCCTTCGACAATGATCTCGAAAGCAGCGTCATCAGGCGCATCCGGACCGCCCGAATCGATACGGATATGCGATGCGCCCAGCCGCTCGGCAATCGAAATCCAGCGGTAAGCCTTCGCCCGGTTCGTTCTCCTCGCTTCTTCATCCTGCTCATAGATATGGGCACCGTCTACGGCTATGCATCCGAACGGCAATCCCGCCTCATCCGCAGCCGCCTTCACTTCATCCAGATATCCGTCGTCCATCGCTGTCAGATGGTGGGACTTGTCCGGATTCGATCCGGCATGGAGAACGTCTTGCCCCTGGTCGATCTTGGCCAGATGCGCGTTCCACGGCTCCAGATGGGTGCATCCCAGATTCTTGCTATCGATAATGTATTGAAAAATATCCTGCTTGCCTGCCGCCAATAACCGGTGAAAACTGAAGGAACAAACACTAATCTCCATGAAACTTGACCTCCTCCGATAGTAGAAGCTTATTATTGTACAATGGGGTCGTTCCGTCTGGCCGTCAGCCTGCATGATACGTTGACAACGCATTCAATCAGCTGGTCAAAACAATTTTACCGCCTGAACTTGATGATACAGCAGCATGCATGGCTTTAACCACATCATGAAGCGGATAACGTCCCCTAATATTCATAAGACGAAGCTGCTCGCGTTCGGTCAATTGAATGATGGCTCGAAATGCGCCCTGCCACTCTTCTGCCGATACGGTCTGCAGCCAATTTCTGAGATGAAACAGCTTGATATTCACTCCTGTACCAAGTGCCTGCCGGGCTAAATTCACCGGCTTACCCGATAAGAGGCCTATGCTGACCAGCATCCCTCCGGGCCGCACGCTTCGTAGCAATGCCACGCCTTCATCGCCGCCGATACAATCGACAGCAGCGCTTGCACCCCGTCCTCCCGTTAGCTCCATAATGGCTTGGTAAACTTTCGTATCGGAAGTATTCACCACCGAGAAAGCACCCAGCGATAATAAATCCTTCGTATGAACATCGCTTCGTGTCAATGCGATCAGCTTGAAACCAAAGTTGGAGGAAAGCTGCGCGAATATGCGTCCGAAGGAAGATCCGCCTGCATTGACGATTACAACATCCTTCGCCTGCAAGGCCATAACTTCTGCACATAATACCCAAGCGGTCAAAGGGTTTATGTACAATTGACACGCTGCGTCATCTTCAATCGAAGAAGGAACGGCAACCGCCCATTGTGCCGGAGCTGCAACCAACTCCTGCCACGTTCCCTCGCCGCGCAGCGGGAGGACGCGTTGTCCAAGCAGCGCGTGCGGAACAGCCGGTCCGATCTCTTCAACAACACCCACGCCCTCATAGCCCGGTATAGAAGGCAGAGGTGTCCGGTGCGGATATGCCCCTCGGATAGGGATCCAATCCGACGGATTAATCGAACGCGCATTCATGCGGACACGTATTTGGCCAGTAAGAAGCTTGGCGGGCTCTCTGTGCTCAATCTGCAGCACCTCGGCCGGTTCGCCGAACCGATCATACGTTACGACTCTCGGATGCAATACGGATGATCCCCTTCCTGCCTTACAAGTCTTGTGAAAGGCGCACCATATCGATCACCTGGATGCCGTTCTCGTAAATCTCCTCGTCATAGTGCCGGATGAAGAAATCCCGGTCGATACCGGTTATTCGAAACCCGCATTTCTGATACAGGGCAAGCTGTACGACGCCGGAATTTCCCGTTCCGATTTCAATGGTCTTATACCCCAGCGACCTGGCCTGCTGAACGGCATGGTTGACCAGCCGCTTGCCGAACCCTTGACCATGGCAGCTCTCATCGACGGCAACATTCACGATCTCGACGGTATCCGGCCTTGTAGGCAGCAGCACATATACCCCGATCAACGCATCTTCCTTCTCGGCGACGAAACATTGTCCTCGTTCAAGATAAGCCGTAACCAGCCGCTCCGATGGGTCGGCTAATAATAGTAGATCCATCGGAGGCTTCTCGCTTGCTTCCAATTGTCTGATTATCATGCTGTTCTCCTTTCCAACCGCCTGTCGAGCCGCTCGGGATTGTCTGTCTTATCTGCTCATGATAGCGTTCACAGCTCCGCTTTATCATAGCATAAATCCCCAGTGAACTTGAACTATCTAAACACAGCCCGCTGCGCAGGCAGTTTGCTGTAGTTGATTTCTGAATTCCGGAACCCTCTACAGCAGCCTGCATACAAAAAAAGACCTAAACTCCGGGAAGAGTCTCGGCCTTTTGCCTGCAGATCGGCTTAATTCAATTTGCTGACGATTTTCAACACTGCGTCTCTTGTCAATTTGTTGCCTCCTGCAGCGATCAGTTTCACTGTCGCATGTGCGAGCGCCAATGGGATTTTGCAGAAATCCATTGCCGGACCCTTCGGCAGCTCTTTCGTATACTCGTCAGCCAGCTTCAAATTACGGCGCGTATAAGCCAGCATGTCTTTAAATTCCCATCCGTCAGGGAAGAAATCCACGCCGCGCTTCAAATCTTCCGCCCGGTTACGAACAATATTGACCGCCTGCAGCCCTCTGCCGAATGCAACGGCCTTCACCATATCCGATTTGGTGCCGTCGAACCAATGCCACAGCTCGGATAACATCTCGCCTACCATCCCGGCAACGCTGTACGTATATTTGTCCAGATCCTCTTCGGTCTTGATGCTGAAGCCTTTGCTGACCCAATCGGCCATCTGTTCAGACATCTTCGCCGTGTAACGGATAACGGTTGGCCTAATCGAAGGCGGACAGAGAAGCACCCATTCCGGGAGCTGCACCGTAACGGCCGGCAAAACCGCCGCATGCGGCGACAGCAGCTTGTGTATCCCATTAACGGGATCCGGGGAATGAAGCTCATCGCGGATTCCCTTCAGCAGCTCCACCTTTAACGTATCGGGCAGCTCCTCATGATCCTCAATTTCATCTATAGCCCGCATGGCCAAATATGCGGCAGTTACCGCCTCCTTCAGACCTTCCGTCATGCGGCTGATCGGAATATAGAACGTTCGGCTCGTTTTCTGTAACATGGTCATTGCATCATTCAGGACGACGTTAGTAATGAGAATTCCCTCCAAAAAAGTATCTTGACGTTCATTATTTTTGCTTATTCATTTATGATAACATACGTGGACATGTTCAATCTACATTGCTCCTGCCGTAACATGGAAAGTTCTTTTTTAAAGATCGGGACAACGCGCTGCTTCATCGCATTGACAGGCGGATTAGGAATGATTAAGGTAGGAGCATATACAGTACCTATTTAAAGGAGGATACGAATGAGACAGGAAACGATGGAGATGTTTCGCATTCTGACCGAGCTGCCCGGGGCACCGGGCTACGAGGACGAGGTCAGACGTTACGTACGCGCGCAGCTGGAGCAGCACACGGAAGAAATCGTAACGGACCGGCTCGGTAGTATCTTCGGCGTCTTACGCGGCGATAATGCGGGTCCGAAGGTCATGGTCAACGGACATATGGATGAAGTCGGGTTTATGGTAAATAAGATTACCGACAATGGTATGCTTAAGTTTCAAGCGCTCGGAGGCTGGTGGAGCCAGGTTCTCCTCGCGCAGCGGGTCGATATCATCACCAAGAACGGGAAAATTCCGGGCGTAATCGGGTCAACGCCGCCTCATCTTCTCGATGAAGCTCAGCGCAGCAAGCCTGTCGATATCACCGCCATGTTCATCGATATCGGCGCCGACAGCCGCGAGCATGCTGTCCAGATGGGCGTTATGCCCGGCAACGCCGTAGTACCTGTCTGCCCCTTCACGCCGCTGGCTGAAGGCAAGAAGATTATGGCCAAGGCTTGGGACAACCGTTTCGGTGTTGGACTGGCTCTTGAGCTGATCAAGGAGCTGAAGAGAGAAGCTCTGCCTAATGTGCTCTATGCCGGCGCAACCGTTCAAGAGGAGGTCGGGCTTCGCGGAGCGCAGACAGCCGCCGCGCTTATCCAACCGGACATCTGCTATACGCTCGATGCAGGTCCTGCCAACGATGCGAGCGGCGACAAGAATGCATTCGGCCAGATCGGAAGCGGTACGCTCATTCGGATTCTGGACAGTTCGATTGTGCCGAACCGCAAGCTCACCGAGTTTATTCTGGATACCGCCGAGACGAACCGGATACCCTATCAGTTCTTCATCTCGCCGGGAGCGACCGACGCCGGTCGGGTACATCTCTCCGGACAAGGTGTACCGACAGCCGCGCTTGGCATCTGTGCCCGCTATATCCATACCTCTGCTTCCATTATGCATACCGATGATTATGATGCCGCCAAGGAGCTGTTGGTCCAGCTGGTCAAACGGACGGACAATTCGCTGTTGAAGGCCGTAACTTCGTTCGATTAATATAACAAATAGGCGCATGCAGGAGAATGGCTCCGCATGCGCCTATTTGCCATGTTCCGGGTCGTACACACATTCATCGCTGCACAACCGATCAGGCGAGCGCAGTTACGATGTTCTCCAACGCCATCCCTCTCGAACCTTTAATCAGAATCGCACCGGTCGGGGTCGGCTGGATCGTATTCCTGATCTCCTGGATAAGCTCCTGCATGTCAGTAAACGCCCTCACCCGACCTTTCGGAAAACTGCTCGCTGCTTCCTCCGCAATTTCCCGTGCAAGCACTCCCAGCGTAAACAGATAATCGATTCTCCCCGGATTGACTATCCTTCCGATTTCCCGATGAAAGATTCGTTCATTCACGCCGAGCTCCAGCATGTCTCCGAGCACGATTATTTTGCATGGATATTCAGTAAGTACCTCGAAGGTCTCTATGGCTGCCTTCACGGATACCGGACTTGCGTTCCAGGCATCGTTAATAATGGTGAACCCTGCCGCCGTTCTGATCACTTCCATGCGCATGCCGGATACAGATAGCTGCTGCAGCCCTCTACGTATATCCGACTCACCGACGGATAGAAGTTCAGCGACGGCAATAGCCGCTATAGCATTAAGTGCATTATGTTTCCCGGGTAAAGGGATCTGGTACGAAGCTGCGCCATGAGAAAATCTTGTTCCCGCAGCACCTGTAGTTATGGCATCTGCCCTGTACGCATTGGACTCCTGCTCCCCGAAGCATAGGCATTGTAATGGCTGCGGCAGAGCCTTTATACCATTCAAAAGCAAGGGTTCATCTCCATTAAGAAGGAGTACGCCTTCGGGAGGCATTCCCACCGCAATCTCCAGCTTAGCGGCAGCGATCTCCTCGCGTGATCCGAGTGTTGCAAGATGCGAGACGCCAATCATCGTAATCACAGCCAGGTCAGGCTTCGCGATTCGGGATAAACGCTCGATTTGCCCGCGTTCGCTCATCCCCATTTCGATCACGGCGATTTCCGTATCCGGAGCTATCCGCAGCAATGTCAGCGGAACGCCCACTTGACTGTTCAAATTGCCCTTCGTCTTATGAACCTTATAGGTTGTTCCAAGAATTGAATCAATCATGTCCTTCGTCGTCGTCTTTCCGTTGCTTCCGGTAATGCCGATCACTTTCACGGGCTGCTGGGCACGATAGGCGCCCGCCAGCAATTGCAAAGCTTCCATGCCGCTGTCGACGAAGATGATCGGAATATGCAGTGGAGGGTTCGGATGGTCGGTCTGCCAGAGAGCCGCCGCGGCACCGCTTGCGATCGCTTCCGGAACATAGTCGTGGCCATCCTTCACTCTGACGATCGGGATAAAGAGATTTCCGGGTTCTACGCTCTTCGAATCAATGGAGACGCCTCGAATCTCGATCCCATCCCATTTGGACTGCAGACCGCCGCCTCCCGTCATCCGCTCGATTTCCTTCAATGTCCGCGTAATCAAGCCTTCACCCTCCTAGATGAAACATTATATGGCCAACGTCCTTGGCTGTCCCGCGAAAGAAGCCCTTCATTCACTTGGTATCTAGACCCATATTAGCTAAATGATGTCGGCATGTAAATGATTTCAACGGCGCCATTCTATGATTTGGGTTCATGTATCTATTACCCTATCATTATGGTAATATTAGGTAGGTTTTTTACAGAAACTGATACTAAGGGGGTCTTCGAAGTTGAACGCAATTAAGAAGAAGATTATGGTTGTCTTCGGTACAAGGCCGGAAGCGACCAAGATGTGCCCGGTGGTGCAGGAGCTTCATCGTCATTCGGAATGGTTTGAAACCAAAGTCGTCGTTACAGGCCAGCATCGGGAACAGCTGCATCAAGCGCTTCGTCACTTTTCGATTGAGCCTGATGTCGACTTATCACTTATGAAGGAAAACCAAACCCTTGCTTATCTTACCTCTTCCGCCATTACGGGGCTCGATCGGATCATGACGGAGGACAAGCCCGATCTCATATTGGTACACGGCGATACTCAAACCGCCATGTGCGGAGGATTGGCTGCCTTTTTCCACAAAATCCCCGTTGGACATATTGAAGCCGGCTTGCGTTCCCATAACAAATACTCGCCTTGGCCTGAGGAAGTCAATCGGAGAATTGTCGATGTCGTAGCGGATTTACTATTTGCGCCCACATCGGTGGGCAAAGATAACCTAACGCGGGAAGGCTATGGCGCTGAACAAATCTATATCACGGGACAAACGGCCGTCGACGCTGCTATTTTGACCAATAGAGAAGATTATGCCTTCCAAGAAGCAAGATTAAATGATCTCATTGGGCATCAAGGGAGAATCCTAACCGTAACGGCTCATCGCAGAGAAAACTATGGATTGCCGATGAAACAGATGTTTAGCGCCATCCGCCGGGTCGCCGATGAGCATCCCGATGTCTCTGTCATTTATCCCGTTCATCTAAGCCCCTCCGTTCGTGATGCAGCTAATACGATTCTTTCCGGACATGACCGAATCCATTTGCTGGAACCGATTGAATACCCGGACATGATCAATCTCATATCCCGTTCCTATCTCGTATTAAGCGATTCAGGCGGCCTACAAGAAGAAACGCCCGTATTCCAGAAACCGCTCGTACTGATGCGCGATACAACCGAACGTCCGGAAGCCGTTACGGCGAATGCCGTCTATCTTGCGGGAACGGAGGAAGACTCCATCTATGACATTACTACTAGGCTTCTCACCGATCCGAAGCTATATCATATCATGGCCAATGCCGGAAACCCCTTCGGGGATGGTCAAGCGTCCAGACGGATCGCGCAAATCATTGCGCATCACTTTGGGCTAACCGAACGTCTTCCTGACGAATTCGAGGGGTGAATTCCCCGTTTCTTCTCCATGATGAAGGGCTCCTGCAAACCCGCAAGAGCCCTCTTCGCCAATCGAAACCGGCATCACATTAACCGTAACGTAAATTTAGTCCCCATTCAGATGTTTCCTTAAATAGCTCTGAACGTCGACGACTTGACCGGTGTGAGCGCTTTCGATGGCAGCAAACAACAGCGCGGTGCACTGCAGATTGTCGTCCAGGTTGTTTGGCGGCGCTTCTCCTTCGTTTATCCAGTTGACGAACATTTCGGCCAACCAGGGATTCTTCCATGCTCTTTGCTTTTTCATTGAGATCGTCGCATTCTCCGCGTGGGGATAGCCGAGGTGGCTCCTGACGGTAATCTCCCGCCGGTTCAATTCAAGCGTTGCGTTCTCGCATTCCGCCCGGAAATATTCTTCTGTCCAGCCGTTCAATGTCGTCGCGTTCGCCTTTGCCCCTTCATAGAAAGCGTTTACCCCATTTTCCATTTCGATCGTAATGAAGCCGGTGCTGTCGCCGGAAAAATCACTCCAGCCGGGATTCCACGTTTTGGCGTATACGGTCTTGGCATTGGAACCGCTTAATGAACGCAGAATGTCAAAATGATGAACCGTTCCTTCAATTAAGAGCGGATCCGCAATTCCGTACCGGAAAGCGCCCCATGCCGGATATTGCCTGCATTCGCATGTAAAACGGCTGACGATATAATTCAATTCCCCATATGTTTTGGATCGCAGCAGGCCCTCCAGCGTCTGTTTATCCTGGTCGAATCGATGACTCATCGTAACGGCCATCTTCTTGCCCGCTTGCTTCACCTTCTTATAAATCCGGCAGCTGCTCTCCATACTATCGGAGATCGGCTTCTCGGAAAGGATATGGCAATCATGCGCAAGGGCGATATCCACCATTTGTTCGTGGTAAGCCGGCGGTACGACGACGATAGCAAAGTCTGCCGCGTTCTCGGCAAACGCTCTGTGGACGTCGGTATAGCATTTGTCCGGCGGTAAACCCAAAGAGTCGATGATGCTGCGGTGAGCTTCCGGATTGACATCGACTGCGGCCACAGCCTCCGCTATACCCAGCTCCTTCACAATATAAGGCAGTACGGCGCTGCACCAGTAGGAACCGAATCCTCCGGTGCCGATTTGAATAAACCGCATTCTTTTTGTCATATTGATCACTCCCTTCGACATTTCTTTTCGTTCGTATTCAATAATGAAATCGCCGTTATTTGGCCGATGCGTCATTCTCTATCTATTAGTTATGCTAACTAATAGTGTGAAATTACTTTTTTCGATCATAAATACCCACCGATTATGGTCCGCTCTTAGAATTCCCGCATACAAGAGATCGGTCCAGCTTGTCTTTATTCAATAAGCAACATATCGTCCTTACAAGAGGCTATTAATAAGTTTCATAAACGAGATCGGGGCTTGTTAGGCTATTTCTCCATTATTCTATACTTTTTAATGATTCGATCATATTTATTTTGGTTACTTTTCTCCTAAGTAGTAAGTTAGACAGAATGGTAAGTAAGTATGCGAGAATAACAGATACCAATATGATAAAAATATTTAATTTATCTGGGATTTGCTGATGTGGACTAGACAGTGCCTTTACAATAATTGTATACATATAGCCACTTATCGGTAAAGCTACAATAACCGCAAATGTGGTTAGTATGATGTTTTCAAAAAAGATAAGTCTGTTTATTTTATTTTTTTGATAGCCTAATACCTTAAGTGTGGCAAGCTCACGATTCCTTTCATAAATGTTTATGGAAGATATCGTATATATGGCGCCAAAGGATAGTATGACGGCACAAATGATAAACATGATAAAAATAAAACTATTTTGTTTCAAAATATATTGAGCTGATTGCTTTAGATCATTCTTATCTGCAATTGTATCTACATGTTGATCTTGTTCAAAGAAGTTACGAACGCTTGTAAGATCTGTGGAGCTATTTGCTTCAACTAACAGTGAGGTCGGATTGTAGTCGATGTCAAAGCTCTTTAAATAGGCTGGTGTGATATAAAACGACGGATTCGAGTACTGGGTAGATAGTTGTAAAACCTTCATATCGGCCGTTTTATTAGCAAGCTCTGGTGCTGTGAACTTGATTTGGATGATGTCCCCTTCTGCAATATGATAGTTGTCCGCGTATGATTGGGGCACCAGCACACCATTGTCTTCCAAAGTGATCCGATTATCATTTTCGTCGAAGAAATGAATAAGATTGTTTTCTTTCTCCGTAACAACTAACGTAGCATTTTCGTTGTCATCACCTTTTATGAATTCCACGGGAAAGGTGGATAAATCATAACTATTTTTAATGCCGGCGGGTTGTTGTAACGTATCCGAAGCTGTTCCACTCGCATAATCTACTCTTAAATCATAGGTATTCACCTCTTCAATCTGGTCAGCTACTTTTTGCAAGGCCGTTTGAGTGCCGAAAGCTGTGATCAATAAAACCGTGCTTACCACAACACCAACGGAACTCGCTAACGCTTTTTGTTTATTTAAAAAAATATTTCTCAAAATAAGTTTGTAGCTATAGGAAATATGACTCCAGATCCCTGGAATTCTTTCTATGAGCAGCTTTTTCATCTTCTTTGGCGGTTTGGGACGCATAGCCTGAGCCGCCCGTTCTTGTAGTATGACTCTGCCACTCAAGTAACAGGACAGGATTCCGAAAGCACTAGAGAAAATGATGGGAGGAATAACAGAAAATAAGGATAGGGAGAAGGTAATGTCAGGCAGCGAGTAGGCCCTTGCATTCGACGCCGTTATTAATGGAATAAATACAATAGCGGCAATGGCACAACCTAGGATGGAGCCTATGATACCTACCAGCACAGGGTATCCCATGTAATGAAGCATGATGCTTCTGTTTTTTACCCCCAAAGCCTTCATAATACCTACTTGATTTCTTTGAGAATCAATGATCCGCGACATGGTGAGAAACAGGATAATCGCTTCAATCATATAGAGGACCAACGGGATAACCCTGCTCATCAATTTATTATTATGGATCGTTTGTTGCAGTTGAGAATAACTGAACGTCCGCTCTTTACTAATTTGGTTTACATAGGAGAGTGCTTTGGATTGTGCTTCAATGGATTGACCTAATTTGTCAATATCGTAACCGTCTTGAGCATCAATCATGATTTCGTTATAGAAAAGGCCGTCTGAGATTTCAGGTATTGTCTCTTCGGCAATATAAGCTACTCCGTAGGTTTTATGGTCTTGTATTTCGTTCTTTTTTGCATGTTCAACATTCTCACCCAAGCCGCTAATGGTAAACGTCAAAATCTTTTCATTCGCACTTATGCTGATTGGATCACCGACTAGATACTGATGTTCTTTTGCATAATGGGAATCTAGTAAAATTTCATCCTTTTTTTGAGGGAACCTGCCCTCAATCATCGTAGGCGAATTGATTTCATTGTTTACAGGAATCGAATGAACGGTTAATGAAGCTTTATTATCTTCAAAGGCTTGCATGGCATCAAAGGTATAACGTCCTTCTATTCTAGTTATACCTTCTATTTCGCTTAACCCAGCCGCATCATCTTTGGAAATTTGGCTGTAATATACATTCAAGTCGCTTAAATTATGTTCTTTAAAGTAAACCTTCGTATAAGCGCTAAGATTATCGCTTAACGTGACCAGCCCCGCATAGAAAAAAGCTCCTACTGCGATAACCAAAACAAAGGCTATAAATTGCCCTATAGATTGTCTAATATCCCTTAGTAATTTTAAAAATAATTTCTTCATTACCACTCGATCCCTTCAACACCCTGTTTTTCATGATTCATCGTAACACTTTCGATCATCCCGCTTTTAACCTTAATAATTTTATCAGCCATAGGAGCAATCGCGGAATTATGTGTGACCAAAACGACGCACTTTTTCGTATCCTTGTTCAAATCTTGAAGAAGTTTTAAAACGGACTTACCTGTAACATAATCCAAAGCTCCGGTTGGTTCATCACAGAGTAAAAGTAAAGGATTTTTGGCAACAGCTCTCGCTATAGCAACTCTTTGTTGTTCTCCTCCAGAGAGCTGGGAAGGGAAGTTTTTGATACGACTCTTTAATCCAACTTTATGTAAAATATCTTTTGCATCCAGATGGTTTTTACAGACTTCAGTGGCAAATTCAACATTTTCTAGAGCGTTTAAATTCGGAATTAAGTTATAGAATTGAAATACAAAGCCAATTTTCTCACCGCGATATTCTGTTAATTTTTTTTCGCCCATTCTTGTTATTTCTTGATCACCAACAAACACTTGACCTGAGGTAGCCGTATCCATACCGCCAAGTATATTCAAAATCGTACTTTTACCGGCACCACTTGCACCCAATATAACGACGAATTCTCCCTCTGATATGGAAAAATCAACACCATCAAGGGCCTTGATTAGTACTTCTCCTATTTTGTATTCTTTCGTTACTTTTTTGAATTCGATTAACTTTTTCACTTCTTACAACTCCTCGCATAGTATTTTTGAAGGCGGGCACCCAGGTCTGAGATCAGTTAGGAATCGCGCATTGCTTCCATCATATACCAAACGAAAGAAGTTGCTTCCTGCACCCGATGTATTTTGGCTTCGGTCTCCAGAATGAGTTTGATTTTGCCGCCGCTTCCGCTTTTTTCGTCTCCATGTACCATGACTCGGGAACGCCAAAAGGAGATATATGAGCTTCTTCAGTTTTGCTGATAAGGTTCGGTCATACGACTAGCGACTGACTTAGCGCATGATTGTCCGAACGGTCGACCCTGCAGCCGTTTCATCGCCAATTCAACGTGCACGCAAAAAAAACGGAGCAACCTCTAAAAGGCTGCTCCGATCGAATCATTACTAAATTTACAACTACGCGATTTATTACTGTGCTTAGCATTCCCGCTTTCGCATCCTCCTCCATAATCCAGAAACAAAGCCTGTTCCGCAGATAAACTCGCGAATAGGCTTTGTCTGATGATCCGGTTGCCCTTACTCGTTCAAATAGGTTTTGGCCCGATTCTGAATCAGCTTCGCGACGGTTTCCGCTGTTTTCTCTCCGGCAAAGAATGCGGCAGTCTCGGCTTCCACGATGTCCATCAATCGGGGATCGCTGCCATGGAAATACCCGGCTTGCCCGATGTAGGCCATCACTTGTTCCACCTCTTGTGCCGTGACTTCTGCCGGTTCCTGCGCTTTGTCACTCGAAGCACCCGTGGTTGTGGGCTCCATGGGCTCCATGGGCATGGACTCCATGGACTCCATCTCCGTTGGCTGCATCATTCCCGATCCGGCTCCCTGCAGCTTACCGGCGGTGGCAGCTTTATTCATCGGGAACCACATAAACATGCCCGGATTGGACTGCGCCTCTTCCGACAGCAAATAGCTCAGAAATTTCCACGCTTCATCGGTCACCCCGGATTTGGAGTTGATCGCCAGCATCAGGTTGGATGAGAAGCGCAATCCCGCCTGCTTGCCGCTCCCGGGCGGATTCCAGATTTGCCGCTTGGACTGCAGCGTTTCCAACGCAAACGCGGGATAGGCAAACATATCAATGCGAAAAACATCCCGGTTTTCGAAGAGCTTGACATAGTTGTCGGACAGCATTCCCGCTCCGTACAATTCCTTCAACTGATTCAGGAGCCCGGCAAACTCCCCGGTATCAAAGCTGACCGTTTTCTCCTCCTGGTTGATGTAACGATCGTAGTCGGACATCACGATCATACGCAGCAGCGCTGTGGGCGTAATTGCCCCCATAATTTCCAGATCGCCCGGCAGCTCCTTCGCGAGCTTCGCCCCCTGTTGCAGCAGATCGCTCCACGTCCAGTTCGCGTCATCCACCTTCAACTGCTCCGGCCCCAGCCCGCTGCTCACGGTGTGAATGCCAAACCAGATCGGTGCGACCACCTTCTTGCCCCCACCATTGGCCGCGTCCATGACATTGCCAAACAGGCTCGCGGGATCAAATCCCGGGTCCTTCTCCATCAGGGCTCCAAGGTCGGCAAGCACTCCCTTGTCCGCATATTTCTGATAATCCAATTCACTGACAGAGACAATGTCGGCTCCCTTGCCGGACATGAGATCGGTGTTTATCGCGTTCCGATATTTCTCCAGGTCAGCCGGCTTGAACCCTTCCAGTGGATTAAAAGTCGTGTTGGGGGATCGTTCAGGCAGCGCCACATACTCCTTAATGACGATATCCACATCCGGATTCTTGCTTTCGTAAGCCGCCTCGGCTTGCTCCAGCCACCCTCCCGGGTCTTTCTGCACAACGGCAATCGTCACGACCGTTTTCCCCCCGGTTGATCCGCTCGCCACGTTTTTCCCGCCGACCTCGACCTCATTCTTAACATTCGAGCTAGAGCAAGCCGTTGCGGTGACAGCGAGCACAATCAGCCCAATCACCCAAGTCCATCTTCTCATCTCGCAAACTCCTCTCCTCTCCTGTTCTTCAACCTACATTCTGACTAGATCGCCCTCATTCACAGGCTCGTTGCTTTCCGTCATAACCTTGTCATCTTCCATCAATCCGTCCAGTATCGCCTGGTTCTGCTCATCCGCTTCTCCAAGCGTGACATAACGTTTCCGGATCGTAAATTGATTGTCAAGCGGCCCCCTCCGTTCTTCCACAATGTATACAAAATGGCCTTGCGCATCGCTATCCACGATTTCCTTCGGCACCGTCGCCATCGCTAGTCCGGACTTTCGCTCCCAATGAATACCTACAGCTTCACCCCCTTTCAGCTTTGTAGCGGTAACATGAAAGGAAAGCTGTTTCCCGGCTGCGGTAGTCTCGGTTGCTTCCGCATCCTTGATGTCGGCCACGGTGGCTCGAATCAAGTGTTGCCGGTTCCCGTTCAGATAGAGCTCGACCTCCTCGCCAACCTTCAGTCCGCGAACCTGTTCATTCGCAACTGCCAGCGTCCAGCCAAAACCCTGGCTCAGATCCGCAATTTGGACGACAGGCTGCCTAGGATCAGTGGGAATTCCAAGATCGGCATTTACCTCGGTCACGATTCCGCCCTTCGGCGCAACCACAAATTGTTGCTTGCTTAAGGCTTCCCGCATAATCCTCAGTTTTCGCTCCTGAATTTGCATATCCAGCTTCAGATGTTCCATATTCACTCGCGCCTGAAGCAGATTCGCATCCGACGACTGATCGTGGACGGCCGCTTTATACGCGGTCTGATACGCGCTCTGCATCGTCTCCAGCTGCAGTTGGTTCTTCTTGTATTGCACCTCTGCATCAAGCAGCTCGTTGCGGGCCTCGGTTGTATCAAGCGTCAGCAGCCTTTGCCCTTTCTTCACCTCATCCCCCACCTCCGCTTCGATTAGCGCTACCTTCCAACCGGAGTTGTCGTATACCTTTTCGATCGCTCGCGGCGTCAGCGTGCCTTCACCTTTGATCACATGGTTCAACTGCTGAAACACCGGCTTCACGGTTTGCACTTTCGGATACGTCAACTGCTGTAAGGTGTTGGAGAAGAAGGTCACGAGCAGCATCAGCCCGAAGAACAGCGATGCGGCGATGCGGATGTTTCGTTTGCGCCTGTCACGAAGTACATTCCCGATTTCCATTATTCAACCTGCCTTTCTACCCTTTCACACCCGATAACTGAATGCCTTCAATCAAATCGTTCTCTGCATACAAGAAGACGAACACCATCGGGAGCATATACAACACAGCTGCGGCAAATGCCAGCCCGAGCTCCCCTTCATTAATTCGGGACAAATAGATGGACAACGGCTGCTTGAACGCGTCATGCAAGAAGATCAGCGGCTGCTCCACCATATTCCAATAATCAACGAACGCCAGAATGACCAGGGCGGCAATGCCGGGACGAGACATGGCGACAATGATCTGCACGAAGATGGTCACGTAACCGGCGCCGTCGATTTTCGCGGCCTCCACATAGGAGCGGGGAATTCCGATCATGAACTGCCGGATCAGGAAGACGCCGAAGGCCGAGAAGATGCCCGGAAGAATAATCGCCGCGCGGCTGTCCAGCAAGCCAAGCCAGTCCATGGCCAAATAATTCGGCACCAACGTCACTTGAAAAGGCATCAGCATCGTTATGATGTAAAGGAAAAACAACGTTTCTCTGCCGCGAAATTGAAATTGCGACAGCCCGAATGCCGCCATGGTCGCCACGACGGCTTGTCCCGCCACAATAGGCACCACCAGCAGCAAGGAATTCCAGAACATGATCAAAAACTGCATGCGTTCAAACAACAGCGACCTGTACTGCTCCAGACTGACCCGGTCGGGAATCCATTTCAGATTGACATAACCGGCATCTGTTTCTTCCATGCTGTAATTAAACCGGATTTCGGCTTCTGTCATAAAGGAATTGCTGACCGTAAGCACAAGCGGAAACAGCATGATCAATGCCAGGATGAGCAGAACGGAGAAGCGCGCGCCTGTTTTCAACGTTTCCTTCATGCGTCCCTCCATTACGACACGCTATCGTGAAATTTCCGTTCGAAACGGAACAGGATCATCACCACAAGGATAATCGCCGCAGCCATCAGGAAGGACGCGGAGGTAAGCTTCTGGTAATCCAAAGCCTGGAACATGTTATTCATGTAATGCTGGAGAAAATAGATGCTTTCATGCGGATAATCCCCCGCAATCAGATACGTCTCCCGAAACACCTTGAATGAACTGATGATCGACATGATCGCAACAAAAAACGTCGTTGGCGTCAGACAAACCAGTGTAATGGAGAACAATTGCCGGAGCGGCCCGGCGCCATCCAGACCGGCCGCCTCGTAGTAGTCCTTCGGAATGTTCTGCAATCCGGCCAGAAACAGGATCATGTTATAGCCAATCGTCTTCCACAGATAGACCAGCAGCACAACGACGCGGGCCCAAGGCGAGTTCATCCAGTCTGCGGCCGCGCTTCCCCATAGCGTCCAGAGCGCATTGACTGCACCGGAGCGATCGAACAACAGCTGCCATACCAGAACAATCGAAGCCACCGGCACGACAAGCGGCATGACATACGCGGCCCTGAGCCAATTGCGCAGCGGCAATGCGCGACCCAGCATCATCGCCAGCGCCAGTGAGATCGCCATTACGAGCGGTACGCCCATTAAGGTGAACAGACCGCTGTTCTGTGCGGCAAGGCGGAAGGAATCGCTCTGTAACAGCTCCCTGTAGTTGGCCAGGCCGACAAACGAACCTTGCGTGGGACTGTCCATCAGGGAATAATAAAACCCGGCGCCAAACGGCAGCAAATAGAACAGGGCAAATCCCGCCAGACTGGGTGCCAGAAATAACAGGGCGATGTTCGTCTCGCGATTTAATCTCGTTTTCACTATGTTCCTCATGGGCATCCCCCTTCGGAACCCATCATACGGCGGTCGTGTGAAATTCGTATGAAAACCGTTTGAAATTCACAAGAAGATGGTTGTCCGGCTCCATTTTCATATAGAATTCATATCGACGTGGTATGATCTGGTAAAGAAAATCGCCAATTAAAGAAGGTGCCTTATGTCTGAAGCCATATTGATCGTTGAAGACGACCGCTATATTCAGGAGTTGATCGCGGAATATCTGAAAGCGCAGGGGTACGATGTGGACGTCGCCAGCGACGGAGCCGAGGGATATCGGAAGTTTGCCGAGAGGACATTCGATCTTGTGCTGTTGGATGTTATGCTGCCGAATATGGATGGATACTCCATCTGCCGAATGATTCGCAACCAGTGTAAGACGCCGATTATTATGATGACCGCCTTAAGCGAGGAGAAGGATCAATTGCAGGCCTTCGAGCTTCTGGCCGATGATTATATTGCCAAGCCGTTCTCCTTCAATGTGCTTGTCAAGCGGGTCGAGGCGGTCTTGCGAAGATCGCGCCCGGAATCGAAACCGAGGGAATTGCTGTATGGCCGCATTCGTCTGGACTGCGACAGCTATAAGGCCTTTGTTGATGACGCGCCCGTTGAACTGACCGTTCGGGAGTTCTCTATTGTTGCCTATCTGATTGAAAATGCAGGGAGAACCATTACCCGCGAGATGATACTGGATCGCGTATGGGGATACGACTTTTTCGGCGATACGCGGCTGGTCGACGCCCATATCAAAAACATTCGCAAAAAAATGGGGATCTCATGCATTGAAACGATTAAAGGCATCGGCTATTTAATGGAAGGACGGCTGGCATGAGCAAGCATAGAAGCATAGCTTTTAAAATTTTTGTGCTGACCAGTCTCGTCCTGGTTGCTTTTGCGCTATTGTTGTATGTAACCTTGTATTTTATTTTGCCGTCCTTTTATTTGCAGAACAAATCCGCCGACTTGGATAAGGGCATCACTCGCTTGCTGGAGACCTTCCCGCAAGAAGACTGGACAGAAGCCGTTAAGCGGCTGGATGAATTCTCCTTGCGTTACAATGCCTCCCTGTCCGTGCAAGACAGCTCGGGCAAATGGGTGTACCCTGCCTTCCCCATATGGCCTTCCTTTCCGCGTGTGGAATTTGAAACGGCCACGGAAAAGGATGGCTTTGATTCCACCATCATCATTTCTACTCCGGAGTTGACTGAAGCGCCGAAGATGATTTCCCGTACGAATCTCCCCTTGCCCGGATACGAATCTAGCGGTTATACGTTGTCTGTGCTGGCTTCCCTGCAGCCGATTGATGAAGCGACGCGAATGCTCCTGCGGCTCCTCCCGCATATGGCGCTTATGATTCTGGTGATTGCCGTACTGGGGGCGCTTGTGTACACGCGCTTGATCGCCCGTCCGCTGATCGGCATCAGCCAAGTAGCCAAGCGACTGGCCCAACTGGATTTCTCGGAGCGCTCCCGACATGATTCCCGAGATGAGATCGGCGATATTTCCCGCTCTCTGAACGAGCTTTCCATGAATTTGCAGCATGCCATGCAGGAGCTTACCGAAGCCAATGCGCAGCTGAAAGATGATATTCAGCGGAAGGAGGAAGAGGAGGCGTTGCGGCGGGAATTTATGGCCATGATCTCCCATGAGTTGAAAACACCTATTACAGCCGTATCTGGACAGCTTGAGGCGATGCTGCACAATGTCGGGCCTTATCGGGATCGGGACAAATATCTGGCGCAATCCCATCACATTCTGAAAGAGATGGAGAAGCTGGTCTACGAAATTCTGGATATCTCGCGGCTGGAGAACCATCACTTTCAGCCGAGCATGGCCGCTGTGAATGTGTCCGCGCTCATTCGGGAAGCAGCCGAGCAGATTCAGTACGTATGCGAGCTGAACGGCATTAGGCTGGAGGCCGACCTCGCAGAGGGCCTATGGGTGACAGGAGACACACGTCTGCTGTCCAAGGCCGTCTCCAATGTGATGAGCAATGCGGTCTACTATACGCGGAGCGGCGAGCAAATCCGGATCGTCCTGCATGCCGATGCGGGACATGTGCGCTTAAGCGTGCTGAACACCGGGGCGTATATAGAGCCAAGCGAAATTCCCAAGCTGTTCAAGCCGTTCTACCGCATTGAGAGATCCCGGAGCCGCACGACCGGAGGCAGCGGCCTGGGGCTGTATATCGTCAATACCATACTGAATATCCATCAGTCGGAATACAGCCTGTCCAATACCGGGGAGGGTGTGCTTTTTTCGGTTCGATGGAAGAATGATAACTAGCCTAGAGGCCGATTTTGCAGCGAAGCCCCTCCCTCCCCGCAGCATTCGGCAGTAGGGAGGGGGCTTGCACGGTGCCGCGCCGTACCCGTTCCATAAATTATTTCATACTAATTTGCTTACAGAGATAACCCTATAAGATCAACTCCGCAAGACGATGAATCCCCTGCTCAATCGATGCTTCATCTACTTTTGCAAACCCCAACACCCATCCCTTTCGTTTGCTTTCCAAACAATAGGGTCCAAGAGGGTACACTCGAATTCCCTTTTGAAGGGCTAACTTTGTCACGGTTTCTTCGTCGTATGACTCTTCAGCTTCAAGGAACATATGCAATCCCGTTTCTACTCCACTTAGTGTGAAACGCTCCCCTATACCGCTAGCCATAATAGCCTTTGTCATGGCTTCGTGCCTTCGTCGGTACACATTTCTGACTCTTCTCATATGGCGCATAAAATGCCCATTCTTGATGAAGTGGGTTAATGTTAGCTGATCCATAATCGGAAGATGACGGTAAGTCAGCTCCTGTACCCTGGCTAGTTGAGCAATTGCCTCGACAGATCCAACGATAGCCGAAATACGAATGCCAGGAGCAATCATTTTAGAAAAACTCATGAGGTACAAGGTATTATTAGATGCCTGGCTAAACAGCGTTGGAAGCGGTTCCCCACGATATCGAAATTCACTATCATAATCGTCCTCAATGATCCAGAATTGTTCTTGAACGGCCTTATGCAGCAATTGTTGCCTACGCGGCTCCGACATAACGACCCCTGTCGCGCACTGGTGCGAAGGGGTCACAAAGATCAGTTTGGATTGTGGATGAATACGCTCAACCATAAGACCATACTCATCAACGGGAACGGGCACCACATTCATACGCCGATATTTCATCGCCATCCAGGCAGCTGGATAACCGGGATCTTCTACAGAGACAGTGTCCCCCTCAGATAAAAGCAACTGTGCGATTAAGTCAATGCTATGCTGAGATCCTGAAGTCAACAGAATCTGATCGGTTTGGATATGGATTCCTCGTTCTAGTGATAAATAACGCTGAATTTGCTCACGTAATGGTGTGAAACCATAGGGATTACCGTAAGCCCAGCTTGATAAATCCATTGCAGCGGATGCGTGTAGAAGCGATTGTCGCCAGTTTTTTTGAAATTGTCCATCCAAATAGGG
This sequence comes from Paenibacillus spongiae, assembly GCF_024734895.1. Taxonomy (NCBI): domain Bacteria; kingdom Bacillati; phylum Bacillota; class Bacilli; order Caryophanales; family Paenibacillaceae; genus Paenibacillus; species Paenibacillus spongiae. The sequence continues at coordinate 3,012,343 of NZ_CP091430.1, read as the reverse complement.
TTCATGGGGACTATAATCAATATCCACTTCTCGATGTTCTTTGCCTCTGAACCAGTCATGTAATTGATCGATCGCCGAGTTCAACAAGGGAAGTGTTGGGGGGATGGGACCATCTGCTATTATTTCCTTCGTTGACCCAGTGACTTGCTTCCATTGACTAACTCGCGTTCCTCCTCGGCGAGATGTAACCGTATAGCCTCGACTTAGCAATTCCTCATAGACGATCTGTATCGTTGAGCGAGAGACACCTGCCAGGTGAGCGAGTTCGCGGGACGGAATCAGCAACTCTCCTGGGGGCCAGATTCCGCTTGTAATATTATGAATGGCTTGATCAAGCAATTGCTTCCAGATCGGTCTGTGATCATTCCGGTTTACTTTCAACATCGTGCACACCCCCAAATAGAAGCTCAAATCAAAAAATACTAATTATGGATTGCTTATAATCGTGAACTTTGGATGTTTATGAACACTCCATTCACTGCTATACTACCGTAATAACGTTGAGATTTGCAATATGGTCGTTACCGCACTCTAGTAGAATATCGGTATTATGACACTTCAAGTGGGATGGATTAATATCTTATTTGTGAAAGGAGAAATTTTAAAATGGATTCAGTTCGTTACAAAATCCGGGAATGCCAGGATCAAGAGAAAATCGAAAGTTTCCTTCACCAAGCGAGAATTGGATATCTTGGGTTGGTTGATGGGAATCTGCCCTATGTTGTACCTCTTAATTATGTATGGACGGAAGGGAAGCTCTATTTTCACGGAGCGGGAGATGGAAGACGTAATCAGGTCATGAGTGAAAATCCAGAAGTATGTTTTACGGTATGTGAGGAATACGGAACCATCACGGATCCGGTACCTGCCAAAACGGATACGGCTTATATGAGCGTAATGATATTTGGACAAGCTGAGCCGATCACAGAATTGGATGAAGCCACCCATGTACTTCAGGAAATGATCAATAAATATGTACCCGGCTATTATAACCGCCCCTTGTCAAAGCAGCATGTTGACAAGTATCGGTCGGCTGTATTTGGCGGTCCGGTTCAAGTGTGCCGGGTAATTCCGTACCATGTGACGGCAAAAGAAAGTCCTATTGAAGCAGAAAAAATGTATAGAACGGGCATGCATGTCGGACGAGAAATTTAACGACTACTCTGCTTACCTAGACATGCGAAAAAGAGCATCCGAAATGTGGCGACCGTGCTCGAAACGTATGATATGGCGGCTATGGGTGGGAAGTATTTGGTGCTTACTTGTATGTAAATTAATAAAAGAAAGTCATCAGCAGGTGCCTGATGACTTTCTTTTATTAAGAACAATTATAAACGAACTCCTATACTGCCTCCCCCAAAGATTATTCATTCTCTCAATAGTATCATCGGGTTACATAAATTCACAAAACGTCACTTCCTGTTACAAATGCGTTAGACAGCGGTTTTGTTTGGTTACAGTTTTGCAGGAGCAGGCCTTGTTGTACTCTCTCCAAACAACACTTTGGTGGGAAGACGGATGATTTCCGGAAGGCGATTCGGTTCGCGCATTCGTGTCAACAATTGTTCCGCAGCACGCAGTCCTAGCCGGAATTCATCATTGATCACCGTAGTCAGTGAAAAATCAAGAAACTCGATTTCTTTGATACTGTCAAAGCCGGATACGGCGATATCACTTGGAATGGACATGCCTGCATTTCTGAAATATCTGATAACGATAATTGCGGTGACGTCATTGGCGCAAACGAATGCAGATGGAAATTGCTTCAGCGCGCCGAGCCGCTCCGCCACATCTTCATAATATTGATAATTCCTTGGATCATTGGATGTGATGCAATAATCCGGATTAATCATCAAACCGGTTTCGTAATGAGCCCTAATAAAACCAAGCCACCGCTCCATATAGCTTCTTATGGATAGATCCCCGATAAAACCGATGTCTCGATGTCCCTCTTGAATCAAGCGACGTGTAATCTGATAGATACTACCTTCACTTTCCATCATGACAATATCAGAATTCAACTCGGAAAATGAAAAATCCGAATGAATGTCAATAAACACTTTAGGAAGTGATACGCTCATCAATTTTTCATTATACGTTTTGTTCACACTGCCCGCTACAATGAAACCGTCGATTCCGCTGGTTAAAATTTGTGGGATAAGCAATGAATCGATATCTTCATTCTTGATGAAGCTCAACTTCATCTCATAGCGGTTGCCGCTGATGAGCTCTTCCACTCCGCTCATCACATTCATCCAGAACGTTTCAATCCCAACATCCCTTTTTGTAATAAAGGCGATGCTCTTCGTTCTGCTGGTATCCGTCTCCGGGAGAACTGCAGGAGGAAGCTTGATGTTCTTATAGCCCATTTTTATAGCCTGATCGATTATTTTTTGCTTGGTCTCATCCGAAATATCAGGATGATTGTTAAGCGCTTTCGAAACCGTATTTCGCGAAATACCCAAATAGTTCGAAATATCGGAAGTGGTTATTTTCTTCACAAGCACATTCATCCTTTACCATAATAGCCATTTCTTATAATACTATGAAAACCGTCAGTTTTGTCAACGGGAAAGGTAAATATGATCCCGGAATAAGTAGAATTTGAAGATATCCGCAGTCCTATCCTCTCCTAAATGGGGGGATAACCCATAAAAAGCACTATTTACATTTTACATTGACATAGTATATAATCGCCTTATTGTAAACGTATTCATTACAAAAGTATCACAAATGTAAGTTTTGCACCTGGTATTTTGCACCAATTGTAAAATATCTTTATGCTCGCACCCATTGAAAGCGCTTCATCCTATTGGAGCAGGTTATTTGTCAATACATAAGGAGGCATAACAAAATGAAGAAACAGGTACTGACTACTTTAACTCTGGCGGCCATGCTGACGGTTGCTGCATGCTCCGGAGGAAATACCGGAAACAATGGCAATGCTGGCGAAAGCGGAACGAACAAAGACCAACCTGCTGCGGCCGATACGTCCCCACTCAAAGTTACAATGACACTGATGGCTGGGCCGAAAACTCCTAAGGCATGGGTTGAAAGCGCTTTAGAAGAGGATTTGTCATCCAAACTAAACAGAAATGTAGATATTGATAGCCTTATGCTTCCAGGCTGGGATCAGGCAAAGACAAAAATCAATCTGATTATGAGCGATAAGAAAACAATGCCGAATATCCTATGGTATTGGGATATGAACAAAGAATACAAGACTTGGTCTGAATCCGGGATTATTGCGGATCTGGTTCCTCTTCTGCAAAAGAACGGTAAAAACATTCTCGACTACTATTCGAAAGAGAACTTATTCTATTCGTGGGATAAGAGCGGTAAAATGTACCGCGTTCCGGCCGATATCGCTGAAGCAGGAACAATGACGACCATTCTCCGCAAGGATTGGATTGATAAGCTTAATTTGCAAACGCCTACTACCCTGCAGGAGTATACCGATGTTCTTCGCGCGTTCACTAAGAATGATCCGGACGACAACGGCGAAGACGATACGTATGGATTGTCCGGCCCAGCCGAATTACGCAGCTTTGGCCCTATCCTGTACGCTTATAAAACGAATCCGGACAGCTTCATGATAACGGAAGACGGAACAGTCAAATATGGCTCCGTACTGCCGCAAACGAAGGAAGCTCTTAAAGTTCTGCAGGATATGTTCAAAGAAGGCCTGATCGATCCTCGCATGATATTGGTTGGTCAAACGGACGGAAGCAAATTCGAGGAAATTTTGCAGCAAGGGAAAGTCGGTTCCATTTATCGGTGGGTTGACTACTTCAATCCAGGCAATAACATCGTCCGCGGGTTGCAAGCAAACACACCTGGCGCAGAACTGATGTACATCGAACCGATTAAAGGACCGGATGGCTTCTCATCCGATAGTCCTTCTGATGTCGGCGGATGGTCTTACCTTTCCATCACCAACAAAGAGAAAGACTCTGCGGGCGTTATGTCCGTGCTAAACCAAATGGCGGATCCTGAAACATACAAACTGGTGAACTTCGGCAAAGAAGGCGAGCATTATAAAATTGAGAACGGTGAGTTCAAGTCGCTCGTGACGCCTGATGAATCGGATAAACTCGGCCTCGGTAACTTCGGCTGGTACATTTCCCGCAAAGACGAAGCGAACATCAAGAACACCCCTGAAGTTAACGAGTTGTTCAAAAAGCGCGCAATAACTTCACAACCGCTAAGAGATCTGACTGTAGAGTTTAAATCGCTTGATAGACCAGCTTTTATCGAATATAACGCCGATCTTACCAAATTGAGAGACCAAACGTTCTACGGCATCATCTCCGGCAAACTGAGCATCGACGAATTCGACAAATTTGTCGAGCAGTACTACAAACTCGGCGGCAAACAAGTTGAAGAAGAAGCCAACAAGCTGTACAAAGAGCAGAAAGAAGAGTTCGCCGCATACGAAGAGTGGTATACAAAAGAAATCGAGCCTTTCAAATAAATGGTGGAGAGCTGGTTCCCATCTCAGATGGGAACCAGCTCTTTTGGAAGAACACTATATATCTTGCGAACGAGAGGAGAGCGGTTATGAAACAACAAGGATTGAATTTGGACACGGGATCCCACGCTTCTGCACCTAAAGCATTAGTCCATCGGCAACGTTTCATAAAAGATTTGATCCGCGATAAATATTTATACTTATTGCTGCTTCCTGGGATCGTTTTTCTCCTAATCTTTAAATATTATCCGATGTATGGTTTGATTATCGCCTTTAAGGAATTCAACATTTTCACCGGAATTTCCGCCAGTCCCTGGGTAGGCTTGCAACAATTCGAACGCTTATTCCGCACTCCCGATTTCGGGCAAATTTTCGCGAATACATTCATTATCAGCGCGATGAAGCTGCTGCTAGGTTTTCCGGCGGCCATTATTCTGTCATTGCTGCTTAATGAATTGAAAAATAGGATGTTCAAAAAGTTTACGCAAACGGTTATCTATTTGCCTCACTTTATTTCATGGGTTATTTTTGCAGGCATTATTACGATCTTCTTGAATCCGGTTGACGGGATCGTCAATTATGTCCTGGGTATGTTCGGCGCCAAACCGGTCAGTTTCCTGACCGAATCCAGTTATTTCCGCTGGATCCTTGTCTTTTCTGATATTTACAAAGAAATCGGATGGGGCACGATCATATACTTGGCCGCAATGGCAGGCGTTGATCCGAATCTATATGAGGCTGCCAGAATGGACGGCGCCAACCGCTTGAAACAAATGTGGCATGTCACGCTCCCTTCCATTCGTCCGGTCATCATTATTTTATTCATCCTGAGCTTAGGCAACATTCTAGAGGCTGGATTCATGCAGATCTTCCTGCTCTATAATCCGCTTGTTTACGACGTAGCCGATGTCATTGACACCTACGTATATAGGAAAGGTATTCTAGAGTCCAATTACAGTTTGGGTGCTGCGGCGGGTATATTCAAATCCGTTATCGCCCTTGTCCTAATCGTTCTTGCAAACCAGTTCGTCAAAAAAACCGGCAATGAAGGCCTGTGGTAAGGAGGAGCTGTTATGATCAAAACCTCGCTCGGCGAAAAAGTGTTTCATTCTCTAAATGTCACGTTCATGATCCTCCTAACCATTGCCATGCTCTACCCGTTCTGGTACCTGACCATGTACTCTCTCAGTGACGCGACACTGGCTGCAAGCGGCGGCATGTTTTTCGTACCGCGAGGATTTTCCCTGGCTGCGTATAAAGTAGTCATCGGCAACGTTTCTTTCTTAAGTGGCTTTAGAGTTTCCATGATCGTCACGGTAATCGGAACGATACTTTCCGTCTTTTTTACAGCCACAACTGCTTACGCCATCTCTAAGAAAAGGCTGAGAGGCAAAACGTTCTTCTCCTTTATCATTCTGTTTACGATGCTTTTTAACGGCGGCATGGTGCCAAGCTATCTACTTATCAAGGATCTAGGCATGCTTGACACCTATGCGTCCTTAATTCTCCCGAGTCTCATTGGCGCCTGGAATATTCTCGTTATGAAGAGCTTTTTTCTGGGCATTCCGGATGAACTGGAAGAAGCAGCTAAGATTGACGGCGCAAACGATCTGACGATTTTCTTCCGGATTATTTTGCCATTGTCGAAAGCGGTGCTCGCTACGATAGGCTTGTTCACGGCTGTTTACTACTGGAATGATTTTTTCTCCACGATCCTGTATATCACCGACAAGAACAAATGGGCCCTGCAAGCTGTTCTAAAAGATATTGTAAGCAACGCATCCACTGCTCTTCAAAGCCAGGGCATATCGATTGGCTACCAACGGAACGTTTCCGAGAATACGGTAAAGATGGCATCGATCGTCGTTGCGACACTTCCAATTTTGATCGTTTATCCTTTTATCCAAAAATATTTTGCGAAAGGCGCAATGATCGGTTCGGTAAAAGGTTAATCAACATCGGATCCTACTTTTATCGGGATATAAGATAATACTCACATGACAAAAAGGCTGCCTGGCAGCCTTTTTTGTCATTGCATTCGAATGCTTAGGTGATCATCCCTTTGCTTGCTCTTCACTGATTCAACATCTATATAGGGCTAAATCGCGAGGCGAGGCTGTTGTTTAACACCTTACATATTTGCGTTTGAAACCAATTTGCCCCTTATCTACTGCCTTTTGAATATTTTCGGAAGCGCTCAGGAACTTGCTTTTTTTCTTGTCCCGATTGACTTCTACTGGGCCTACTGCCTTTGCGGTCTCGATCGCCTTCTCATGGAGCGGCAAATAGGATACCGCTGCTGTGTAAATAAAATTATTCATGGCGTATTTCGTTCGTTCAGGCGAATCGTGAATCGTATTGACGACAAGTTCAAGCATATTGGCAAGCTTGGTTTGCGAAAATTCAGTGTCCGGTCGATTACCCAAAAGCCAGCAGTAACAACTCCAGCCCGCAGACATTCGCAGCTCTTCGCCGCTTGCGATCCATTTATCGGCAACTTCTTGCGCAATATCTGTTTCTGCCAAGGTTACGGCAACCACATAATCGGACAGCATATAAAAGTAAGCCGTATCCATCCAACGATCAAAATCCGCTTCCGTCATTGCTTTTGGGTCTGCTATGACGCCGGCAAAGTACATGGCGTCGTAGTTCCCTGTGTTGTAAAGCTGCTCAGCCAAAGGTTGATTTTTTTTAATTTTCTTGGCGATGGGCTTCATATGGCCTGTAGCCACGCCAAAAAGCGGTTCGTGCGCGCCATTGGATCCGTACATTTTCTTGGTTCGTTCTTTGCCTAGAGCTTCAAGCTCCTGCATAACCATTTCGACATTCATTATGTAACACTTCCTTCTTTGGGAGGTTTTGTACTAAAAGTCCAGGCCTTCAAACACGAGCCCAATATTCCCGCAGCTCTTGGTTTCTATTAATGCGTATAGCAATTTTACTTCCTGCGGTTAGATCGGGGATGGATGCGATGTAAGCATATCGACAACTGCACTAGCTCTTCTTGTATATCATAATTTAATGAGCTATAAAAAATATAGCATTGTCCCGATTTTACTGCAAATAAGGGCAGCCCGCTCAGGATCTGCTGCTGCTCCTCCTTCATCGCTATCGTCGCAAGGCAAAGAGACATTCCCATTCCAGCTCACGGAAAGGAAATGTCTCTTCTGGATAAGACGGCTGCCTATTGATTCGCAACTCAAGCCCTTGCGACCTCCTCTTTCATTATTTCTTGCTGTTCTTGTAAGCTTCATTAACGGCCTTCAGTATTTTGTCTCCGCCTTGCTGCCTCCACTTCCCGCTCAGTTCAGCGATCCCTTTATCGATATCCAGCTTGCCGTTGACAAGATTCAGAAAGTACTGATTATAAATGTCGTTGACGGTCGATCCGAGTTCGATTTCTTCCGCCGTTCTTCTTTCCACTAGATTGGGCACAAAATACTGCGAGGCTTCTTCAACCGATTGCACCGCACGTTCTCTTTGCGGTTCGGTTTGCGGCAGATAGTCATCGTCGATCGGCCAGGTTACGTTACCCCACGCCAGCGGATGGGCCCAGCCGTTCTCGGCAAATCCGTCTTTGGCACGTTCGTCTTCCTTGTAATGGATGGTATCGCCGTCTTTCGTATAGTGAAGCCCTTCAATCCCAAGCTCAAGCAGGTCCTTGCCTTCGCGCGAAAGTAGGAATTCGATGAACTCGGCTGCCTTCTGCGGATTTTTGGCTGCCGTTGTGACGGACGTCAAAATTCCGCCCTTCGGTTTTTGCGGCATGCCGCGTTTGCCGTCCGGTCCAGCAGGAGGCGCGATCCAAGCCAGCTTGGCAGCCGGGTCTACCTTCTGAACGCCGGTTTCGATCCGGTTCAAGTGTCTGAATAAAGGGCCGTCCATAAATGCGGCTTTGCCTTGAAAGAACTTTTGCTCTTTAGTCGGGCGGTCAATGGCCATAAATTCCGGATCGATCAGTTTTTCATCCCACAGCTTCCGCAAATATTCAATGCCCTGTTTGAATGCAGGGTGTTCGAAAATAGGAATGACATTATCATTGCCGTCAAGGGCATAGTCGCCGTATGGCAGGCCATATGCGAAGAACACGAAGTTAAATGCGCCAAATTGATCGCCGGCATTCGGTTTATTCGTCGTGAAGCCATACGTATCTTTGTTGGCTACGGCTTTAAGCGCATGGTAGAAATCGTCCAATGTTTCTGGCGGGCTAATCCCCAGCTTCTCAAGCCAGTCTCCGCGATATTGCACCGCATAGTTCGATTTGTTTATCCCGCTTACAAAGGGATAGCCGTTATATTTGCCGTCAACTGCCGTCCACTGCAAACCAAGCTCTTCGATATCCTTCTTGAATGTAGGCATATCGTCGAGGTAATCGTTCAGAGGGATAATAATCCCTTCATCAATCCATTGAGATACGGCGTTCTTTGGGAAATAGGTCGATACGACATCCGGAAGATCCCCTGAGGCGAAAGCAGCGTTAATTTTATCTATGGAGCCTTCGGGAACGATTTTCACGGTCAATTTGATGTTAAGCCGCTTGTTAATTTCTGCGATGATCCGGTCATTCGGCTGCAGCGGTTTCGCGGCCTGATCGCCGGTGGTCAAATAGGTCAATTCATAGGGCTCTTCTTTATTTGCGGCTTGCTTTTCCCCATTCTGTGCCGCCTGATTCTCCTTGTCTTTGTCGCTTCCGCAAGCGGCCAGCAACAGCGTTAGGATCGAAATGAATACCACCGTGGAAATAATCTGTTTTCTTTTTCTCATCTGACATACTCCTCCATGTTACGATATCGTCTAAAATGATTTATCCCCTCGAGCCTCATTCCTTCACAGCGCCCAGCATCGCCCCCTTAGCGAAATGTTTTTGGAAGAACGGATAGATGAGCAGGATCGGAATTGTCGCGACCATCAGCGCAGCCATCTTGATCGCAGGCCCTAACAGGTATGGGCTGTCTCCGCCGCCCGAGTAAGTAGATTCATTCTCGAACAGCATGCCTCGCAAAAACAGCTGAAGCGGGTAACGGCTTTTATCCGAAATATAAAAGATGGCGTTAAAAAACTCATTCCAATGGGCAACCGCGTAAAACAACGTAATCGTCGCTATGCCAGGAAGAGACAACGGAATTACGATCCGGAACAAGACGCCCATCTCGCTGCAGCCGTCTATTTTGGCGGACTGCTCCAGCTCACTCGGAATCGATTGAAAGAAGCTTCGCAATACGATCAGATTGTACGTGTTGATCGCACTGGGAATCATGAGCGCCCACAGCGAGTTCATCATGCCCAAATCTTTAATGATGATGTAAGTAGGAATCACGCCTCCGCTGAACAGCATCGTAAATACGATAAAGAACATCATGATCCTGCGGCCTTTTAATTCCTCCACGGAGAGCGCATAGGCCGCCATAATCGTCAGCAGCATATTGATCAATGTGCCTGCGACTGTAATGATCAGAGTGACGCCGTACGAATTCCACAGCTCCTTCATGGACAATAAATAAGTGTAAGCTTCGAACGTCACGCTTTTGGGATAAAGATGTAAACTCGAACTTAGATATTCCCCCATCGGGATAATGGAAACAATAAACGAATCCCAAAATGGATACAACGTAATAAAAGCCAGAAAAGCGAGAAACGAATAGTTGATCACATCGAATGTAAGTCCTTGCCGTCTTAGTAGTCTCACCACGCTATTCTCCTCTCTAATAAACGCCCTGTTCACCCATCATTCTCGTAATTCGATTGGCGATCACGAGCAATATAAAATTGATCAATGATTTAAACAGCCCGATCGCGGCAGCAAGACTAAAACGGCCTTCCGCCAAACCGATTCGGTACACATACGTGTCGATGATGTCGGCTACCGAATAAACGCCCGGATGGTACAAGACGAATATTTGTTCAAACCCGGCTTCCATAATGTTTCCGAGCCTTAGAATCAGCAGGATGGCGATCGTATTGCGGATGCACGGGAGCGTGATCGACACTATTTTTTGCCAGCGGTTAGCCCCGTCCAGCGTAGCGGCTTCGTACAATTGCGGATTCACGCCGGCCAATGCAGCCATGAAGATGATGGAATTCCACCCGAACTCCTTCCATACCATCGAAAACACCATCGTGGAGCGAAAGTACTTCTCATCGGTCATGAATCCAATGGGGTTGCCGCCAAGCGATTTGATCAAGTTGTTGATCACGCCGTCATCTAGCGACAGAACATTGTACATGAGCCCACCCAATATGACCCACGAGATGAAATGCGGAAGATAGATAATGGTCTGCACGCTCTTCTTGAATACCGCAAGTCTCACCTCGTTTAAGAGCAGCGCGACAATCAAGGGAAACGGGAAACCAACGAGAAGTCTGGAAAAGCTGATGATGAGCGTGTTTCCGATTACCTCCCAAAATTTATCCAAGGCGAATAAGTACTCGAAGTGCTTGAAACCTGCCCATGGACTGCCTAGTATCCCTTTCATAATATTGAAATCCTTAAATGCGATCGTGGCGCCGTACAGGGGCAAATAGTGGAATAAGACATAATAAACAATCGCCGGAAGCAGCATGACATATAAGTAGCGTTGACGCCAAATCGATATCCACGCCGACTTTTTCTCGCTTCTTATTGGTGCTTGAGATTCCGCATGTGGCAAGGCAAGCAGCTGTTCTTTGGTCACCGACATCTTTCGATTTCACTCCTGTCTAAAAAAATTAAATAAAAAAAGGAGACACAGGCAACTTTATCGTTGCATCTGCGTCTCCAGTTATCCGGTAGACAGCCCTATCAGTCAATCCTGAGCTTTAATTCATATTAATCGCATGGGATTAATGATAATGATCATAACAACAAGTGAAACGCCATGTCAATCCTAAAAATAAATATTAGGCACACGAATTTCGGCTCTTGACAAATCACTTTGTTCATCCATATGATTACCTTACCACATTATTCCCAAGTATTCTAATTGGAATAATGAATTTACAAGTGTTGACTAGTTCTCTAGAAACACCAATACCTGTTGAAATTAAAATTCTGGGTATGAAAGGAGCTTGTCAATTGACCAACACAATACCAGCAACAGACAGACCGCTTCAAACGCCTGAACGAGGCATCCATCGCACCTATCAATTGCGTCGTCTGCCGGACAATCAAGAAGAACAGCCTTACATGCTGTTTAATGTTAAACCGCTCGGTCCAATCATCGGGGCAGAAATTGCAGGCGTCGACTTGAGTCAGCCTGTCTCACCAGAGCTTCATAACGAACTGAACAGGGCTCTTCTGGAATGGAAAGTGATTTTTTTCCGCGATCAAGCGATCACCAGTCAGCAGCAGCAGGACTTCGCCCGGCTTTGGGGAGAGCTTGAGACTCACCCGTTTCTCCCTCCAGGCGATACACAGGATGTCGTCCGGTTCATCTCCGACAAGCAAAGGAGGGGCGGGGCAAACAACTGGCATTCCGACGTGTCTTGGCGGCTCGAGCCTGCGTTCGGAGCCGTACTGCGATTGATCGAAGTTCCACCGCTTGGCGGCGATACGCTCTGGGTCGATGCGGCGGCCGCTTACGACAACTTGCCGGATGAAATCAAGGAGCGTATCGATGGTCTCCAAGCCGTTCATGATTTCACCCATAATTTCGGCCGGCGTCTGTCGCCGGAGCAATTGGCCGTTAAACAGCAGGAATTTCCGGCAGCCATACATCCGGTCGTTCGAACTCATCCCGAGACAGGCCGTAAAACGCTATATGTCAATTCTGATTTCACCTCATACATCATCGGCCTTGAGCCGGAGGAAAGCGAGCAGCTGCTGCAGGTTTTGTTTCAACAGTTTCTCACTCCCGAATATCAGGTGCGCTTCCATTGGGAGCCGAACTCCATCGCCTTCTGGGATAATCGTGCCACTCAGCACTATGCCACATCGGACTATTACCCTCACCGGCGCGTCGCTGAACGAGTCGCCATTCACGGAGACCGGCCGTATTAAGACGGAATCTGCAGGAATATGTTCCACACTATCACACGGGTCGTAGTGATCCTACAAGGAGGAAGCAATATGAGCGAGAAGAACGTGTATAACGATACGGACAAGGGCATTGAAATTCATCCCATAGCCGGCAGAATCGGTGCGGAAATAAGCGGGGTACGCCTTTCGGCGGATCTGGAGGAATCGGAGCTTGCTATCATTCGCGAAGCTATATTGAAATACAAAGTTGTTTTTTTCCGTGCTCAATCCCATCTGGACGACGCTGGACAAGAGGCGTTTGCCAGCCTTCTGGGAGAGCCGGTACCTCATCCGACGGTCTATTCCAAAAAGGGTTCGCAATACTTGCTGGAGCTTGATTCCTCCAGAGGCGGCGGCACAAACTCCTGGCATACCGACGTCACATTCGACGTGGCCTATCCGAAATATTCGATCCTGCGCGGCGTTGTCATTCCGGCGGCAGGCGGAGATACCGTGTGGGCGAACACGGCGGCCGCCTATCAGAATCTCCCTGCGGAATTGCGCAGCCTAGTCGATCGTCTCTGGGCGCTCCATACCAATGATTTTGACTATGCAGCCCGGCATAATCTGGAGGAGACCGACAAGGACCCTGCCCGTTACCAGGATGGCGGCTTTGTATCGTCTGTGATCGAAGCCGAGCATCCGCTCGTCCGGGTACATCCCGAAACTGGCGAGCGTACGTTAGTGCTTGGCCATTTCGTCAAAAAGATTATCGGTCTCTCTTCAGTCGACTCTGCTCAATTGTTCTCGCTCTTGCAAAACCATATCACGCAAATTGAAAATACCGTGCGATGGAGATGGTCCGTCGGCGACGTCGCCATCTGGGATAACCGCGCCACGCAACATTACGGCGTCCTCGATTACGGTGATCAGCATCGCGTCGTGCGCAGGGTTACCATAAACGGCGAAGTGCCGGTAAGCGTGGACGGCCGCCAAAGCGTTCATGTAAGGAAAGTGAAGCCGGATCACGTAACCAACGCTTCCTAATAAGCACGAGACGCGAACGGACAGATCTCATTGCAATCGTGCATCTATAACAAATAGGACAACCAGCATGTTCTGGTTGTCCTATTTATACATAGGCCTCCAAGCTTCTTCGTTCATCGATTCTTGACACCTGCTGAGACGCTAATATATTTCAATGAGTGAGTTATTTATTTTTATAACGTACTAAGCCGTAGTTCATAAAAATACTGCACAATTGGATGCTTTAACTTCATCTTCTCGGTCATGTTTAAAATTCGCTTTTTACCAACCCGCCTGTCCACCAAAGCTAGAATATTCAATAAGATATCCTTGCTCTCTATGCTTTCCTCTATAGAACTGGATAAAAACTTATTAGCTACAACGATGAAATTTGATTTACTTAATGATGACTGTGCTGACAAAAGCTCCTTTGCATATTCTGATATTTTTCTACTTCTTGCCATTACTTTTAGACGATCCTCCGGAACCTTCCCCTTGGTATCTTTTCTGACCGCTTCAATTTCTTCATTGTGAATAGGAATTTGGATAGTTGAATCATTCTTAATTTCCAGCTCCGTCTGATACCATCTGATTAAGGTCGTTGCATCACTCATATTGAGCACATTCTTTTTATCTACCGCAATATAACAAAGTCCTGCTTTATCAGGTAAATAACGGTAGCCGGTTGCACGGTATTCGACCCTTCCATATAACGCTGGACTGAGAAAGCTCTCCAGCTGCTGCTTCAATTTGCTCCAGGACATATATTCCTCCTACGCTCTCTATTCTACAAGTAAACTTGCGTTTCTCACAATCAGGAGACATAGATATACGATGATCGTCTCCCTGCTCTGTCACCACTCCCTGATAAATTGATTTACAACCTCTTGCGTAACCTTCCATTCCTCGCATTTCTCCCTGTAATAGGCGAGACCCAGCGGGGTAATCCGGTAATACGTGCGCCGCTTGCCGAGGCTCTCATCCTGGTAAAAGGATTCAATGTACCCGTTCTTCTCCAGCCGGGAGAAGGCGGAATACAGCGTTGTCTCCTTCATGACGTACTTCTCCCGCGTCAGCTGCCTAATATTTTTGGAAATCTCGTACCCGTAGGACTCCCCGTCCAGCAGCATATAGAGGATCATCGTATCATTGTAGCCACGTATAACATCACTGCTGATCAAGAATGGTACCCCCTCGGCTACTTCATCTGTCGTAGTAGTTGCAGTATAACATAATTACTACGACAGATGTAGTAGTTAACGGGAAAATAGGCAAATAAATTCCGAACCGGGTCAAGGTGCAGATAAGCTTGCTTTTTGTGACCAACAGGCGATTTCACAAAAAAAAGAACATCCGACTAAGGACGCCCTCTTGAACATACTGTTTTACAGTTCGTAGCCTCCCCGAGCTTACATTAGAAGAAAGCGTTGAGACCCTCTACATAATAGTCGTACTCTTCACTGGAAATGACCTTTGCGCCATATCCCTCATGGAAAGCGCTGCGGTCTTTAACGGATTGAAAAATATTAGGCTTCGGCCGAATGGCTAAGGATACATCATAACGAGGGTCTCCGTAGGCTCCGCCGCTCCAGTCAATAACTCCTGATATCCGGCCCTCATGCACTAAGACATTATCAATGGTAAAATCGCCATGAATGAGGGTTTGCCCGATATCTTTGGGCTTCTGAGTATTTATTTTTTCAAGTAATGCCGGATTTCCATCAACCTCATAATGCTCCAAATTATACTCCGCTTGTTTGAGCATATAATCCAGCCAAAGTCCGCTTTGCTTAAGACCTTCCGGACATGGCGTTGAATGGAGTTCCCTTAAACATCTTCCGAAATCGTAAATAATCTTGTACCTCGCCGCCGAATCATTTTCATAGGTCAGGACGCTGCGCAAGGTTTCCCCTCTCAAACATTCCATTAGCAGCCAAGACTGTATATCATCATTATCATCTTCATGCTGCATAAATTGATAGACTTGAGGTACGCGAAGATGGGTTTGGGCCAAACATTCTAAAATGTACGATTCTCTTCTCAACCATTCGCTATATGGTTTCCCCTTCGTTCTTTTTAATACAACAGTTCCTTTCGCAGAATCAATTATTCCGACATCAGAGGTATACCCCTGCCGAGGGAATGCGATTTTATTTATAACACCTAATTTATTTAGCAGCACATGTGGGATTTCATGTTGGGAAATGGGGATCAACTTCTTCTTACCTCCTTTGAAGCTGTGAAGCGAGACTATCGTGCCTCACTCCTCAAGTGCGTTACTCATTTATATAACATTTTTTCAGCACATTGGATAGGTATATGTCATTCGATACGGAATCCGCTGTATAAAAAAAGACTTCTCCATGACTGGAGAAGCCGTATATCCATTCACGTTCATCATACCCGGTCACTTGGCTTTTCCGCCCATTGCGACCCAACTTTTGTAGTCGTGAATAGCCATTCCAGCATAACTGGCATATCGAGAAAGTTTTTGATGGGCGGTTCGCAGCTCTTGTTCCATGAAATCTACACTTTTGGAATAAAACGAAGTTCGATCGCTTTCTGTGTTTTTAGCGGTTTCCACTGCAACGATCACTTGCTTGTTAAGAATGGATGCTTCTCTCAACATGGCAATGGCATTTTCGACGATCCCGTTCTTCCCTAATGCATGATTGCGATAATCCATGATCACCAGGCAGTCGAACTTCTCCAATAACCATGCGCTAAAGCTATAATCGGTATTGGGTACCTTAACGCTATTAAGCCAATAAGGGACATCTAACGTGACCTTCAAGCCGCTTCCTTTGGTTTTATCATCTATAAATCTCAAATTATGTATCCAATTTTCAAGAACCATCTTCTTATTTGTTTTCCATTCGTCTAAGAGATAAGGTTCAATATCAAAATGCAGGCCATCAAAGCGTTCTTTCGATCCAACGGACGCATTGTATTGCAGGGTCCATTCAATAAATTTCTTAATTTGGTCCTGGTTCGTCTTAAAACCCCATTCGGGACGGCCCGCCAGAGCCTCCACTTTGATCTGCTTTTCGTTGGCGCTTCGAACAAAATCTTTATACACCTTAGGCGCAATATCCCTATTAATCTGAAGGTAAATGGCCGTCACATCATGATCGCTCGCAAAGCTTAATATTTTATCTTGATCCTTTTCGATGATGCTGCTATCCCAAATCCACGTACCTTTGGGAATTTTCGATGTTTTCACGACGGCCTGATTGCGTTTCGCATTCCACTCCACTTGAGCTTGAAAGATTTCGCTGATAAAACGAAGCGGAATCATCGTACGGTTATTTTTGATCACCGCCGGCGTATCGAAAGTTACCGCCTTACCATTCACTTGCGCATGGTTTTGACCTATCGTTAAGACGATCGTTTTGTCTTTATACGAGAAAGTCACTTGGTTTGATTTTCCATCCCACTTCATCTTTGCACCCAGTTTTTCGGATACGAATCTAGCCGGTACCATCGTACGGTTGGATTTGCGATCGACATACGGAGGTTCATCCGGGAAAGCCACAAGCTGCCCATCCACGATGACTTGGACTTGGGAAGCAGCAAGAACAGCGGGTACAATGACAGCTGCGCTTAGGGCTATAATCAACATACAGATTAGCCATTTTTTCATATTCTACCACCTCACGGTTAAGTAAAAAGCCACCGTCATTGGCGGTTCCGATTTCTCCGTCAATTCAAGTGGCTGATCACTATAGTTCGATTAAACCAGACTGAATACCAATTCATCCTTAACGACATCGACAATAAGATCTACAAAGCTTGCAAGCTCTTGCTCATTCGGACCCTCTGCCATGACTCGCACAATCGATTCCGTGCCTGAAGGGCGAACCAGCACTCTTCCGCTCCCGCCCATCTTCTTCTCTACGGATCGGATGGCTTCTTCGATTTTTTGATTCCCTTCCAGCTTCGATTTGTCCTCGACTTGAACATTCACCAGCAACTGCGGGTACTTGGTCATGCACCCGGCAAGCCTGCTTAGAGGCTCGGATACGGACTTCATCACATCCATCAACTGGATCGCGCACAGCATGCCGTCACCAGTTGTATTATAGTCCAGCATCACGATATGACCTGACTGTTCCCCGCCCAGGTTATATCCGCCTTGTACCATTTCCTCCAATACATAGCGATCCCCGACTTTGGTTTGTTTGGCCTTCACTCCGTTTTTCTCCAGCGCCTTATAGAAGCCCAGGTTGCTCATCACCGTGGAGACCACCGTATTATTATTCAGTCGACGATTATTCTTCATGAATCCGGCCAGGATAAAGAGGATGTGGTCCCCATCAACGATGGTTCCCTTCTCATCGACGGCAATGAGCCGATCCGCATCCCCGTCAAAGGATAGGCCCAAATGGGCCCGATGTTCCAAAACAGCCTGTTGAACCGCTTCAGGATGCGTAGAGCCGCAGTCTTTGTTAATATTCAACCCGTCCGGTTGATGGGCCAGTACAACCGTGTCCGCACCCAATTCGCGGAAAAGCTGGGGTGCGAGCATCGAAGCCGCCCCATTGGCACAATCCACGACCACTTTGAGCCCTTCGAAGCGATGATGAACCGTGGACTTTAAATAAGCGATATAGGCTTGCCCGCCTTCGGGATCATCCTGTACCGCACCCACATCGGCACCAATCGGGCGAGGAATCCGATCCTCATCCGTATCAAGGAGCGATTCAATCTCCGCTTCCATTTCATCCGACAGCTTAAATCCGTCGCCTCCAAAAAATTTAATCCCGTTATCCTCCACAGGATTATGAGAAGCGGAAATCATCACCCCTGCGTCCGCTCCCCTTAATTTCGTCAAGTACGCCACGCCTGGCGTAGAGATGACTCCTACACGTATAACATCGGCACCGATCGATAATAAACCTGCAACAAGTGCCGCTTCAAGCATTTCACCCGAAATGCGGGTATCCCGTCCGATTACGATTTTAGGGCGGGTCCCTTGATTATTCCGAGTCAACACATATCCACCGAATCGGCCTAATCGAAATACCAATTCAGGGCTTAACTTCCCGTTTGCTACGCCTCGTACCCCATCCGTACCAAAATAGTTTCCCATACGTATCGTACCTTCCTTTCGTGATTGCAGGCTGGATCGATTTCTCTCTCGTTCATTTTCTTCTCTCTTACGATTCCGAGGCTTCTTTCCAGCTTTTGTAGTCATGGATGGAAAAGCCTTGATATCCGGAATACCACCGCATGAAAATATGGGTCAACCGCATTTGCCGATGCAAGCTAGAGGTGCCCTGTCCAAAAAAAGTGGTGTGCTCCCCTTCATTCGTAGGGGCCGTTTCCAGACCTATGATTACAGGCTTCCCTGCTTTAGTTCCTTCTCTAATCATCGGCAGAGCATTGTCAATAATTCCGTTCTTTCCGATGGCGAAATTCCGGTAATCCATGATCACAACGCGGTCGAGCTGCTCGATCATCCAAGCACCTACGCTCCCGCTTTGGCGGGCAGGAATCTTATGAATCCAGAAAGGAAGATCGGCCGATACCCGCAAGGATACGTCCCGCTTCACCTTTTTGACCAAATATTCCACATTCCCCGTCCATTGGCGTACGACATCGTCTTGATCCTGTTCCCATTCCTTCAGCAGATAGGGTTCAATGTCCACGTGTATGCCGTCAAATGCAGCTCGTCCGCCTACAGCACTTTGATAATCTTCAATCCATTCGATAAAGGAAGCAATTTCCTCTCGATAACCGGTTAATCCCCAGGTCGGATCTCCTCCCAACGCCTCGACTTCAATACCTAATCCGTGAGCTTCCTCGACGAAGGCTCGATACGGTTCAAAGTCTTTTGATTTGCGGTCGATGTGCAGGAAGATCACGTTCACTCCTTGCTCTTCGGCAAAAGCGAGTATTTTGCTTTTGTCTTTCATCAAAGTTTTTGTATCCCATACCCAGGTTGCTTTGACAGCCGGATCTTCGTATCCCCATTTCAGCATAAGAACCGTTGCGATCACCATGCAGGACAGCAAGGCGATCATGATGATTTTAAGAAACGGCACCTTTCTTGGAGATTTAAGCACCAACAAGAACTTTCACAACTTTTTGATTGATTCCGGTTCCCAGCTTGTGAATGTTATCCGACTTAATATCTGCAAAAGCATTGCGCGTATCAATGATCGGAACGCCCATCTCCGCTAACTCATGATAGCTGAAGCTTCGGTGATTGGTGATCAACACCATGCAATCATACTCCGAAAATGCTTCTGGATCGTATTTTACCGTATGAACGATATGACCATGCTCGTCTTTGAACGAAGTCGCATACGGATCGTAATATTCGACTTTCGCACCGCTTTTTTTGAATAATTCATAGATTTCCAAGCCGGGAGATTCTCGCAGATCGTCGATATCCGGCTTATAGGACATGCCTAATAGCAATACTTTCGAGTTGCGGATCGATTTTGCATATACATTTAAGACTTGAGCCGTTTTGTTCAACACATATTCCGGCATATTATCGTTAATGGATTGGGCCAATTCGATAAACTTGCTATAGAAACGGAATTCTTTGGCTTTCCAAGACAAATACATCGGATCCAGCGGAATGCAGTGACCGCCGATTCCCGGCCCCGGATAAAAGGGCATGAATCCGAACGGTTTCGTAGAAGCAGCTCGAATGACCTCCCACACGTCGATGGCCATTCGATCGCACATCATGGCCAATTCGTTGACGAAAGCGATATTGACGCTTCGAAACGTATTTTCAAGCAGCTTTGACATCTCCGCTACTTTAGGAGAAGAAACCGGAACGACGGTTTTGACCACGTTATTGTAAAGCGTTACCCCTAGCTCTTTGCATTTCTCGGTAGTCCCGCCAATGACCTTGGGCGTATTGTACGTATTGTAGTTGGGATTACCCGGGTCCACGCGTTCCGGCGAGAAGCATAGGAAGAAATCCCGGCCTGCCGTTAATCCCAGAGCCTCAAGCTCAAATTGAATTAATTCTTCCGTCGTTCCAGGATACGTCGTGCTCTCAAGGACGATCAAGGTTCCTTTCTTGATATATTTCTTGATCTCATCAACAACGCTCACGATAAAGGAAGTGTCCGGATCTTGGTTTTCGCTGAGTGGAGTCGGTACGCAAATGCTGATCGTATCCAATTCCCGAATGGTTTCGTATCGGCTGGTTGGCACAAATTTCCCGTTGCCCACGGAATCGGCCACCACAGAACCTGTTACGTCTTGAATATAGGACTCTCCATCAAGAAGGGACTCTACTTTACGGTTATCCGAATCAATGCCATAAACGGTAAAACCGCCTTTCACCATTTCCATCGCTAACGGCAATCCTACATACCCCAGACCGACGACGCCCACCTTCGCCGTTTTATTCTGCAGATTTTCTTTTAAAATGTTGTAGTGCATGCTAGATCCGCTCCTCGAAATCACAATTTTAATTGTTGGTAGTCAATCTCTTAATTTTCCATTCCAATTCAGAGATCGAAAGCGGCTTGGTCACGTAGTCGGCAGCCCCTGACTCATAAGCGCGACTCATGTTTCCCGAGAGCTGCTTATCCGTCAAAACGATCACCTTGCCTTCATTCGCATCATTACGCCCAATCTGTCGGATGAGTTGGTATCCATCCATGATAGGCAAATTCAATTCGGTAATGACCAGATCCGGCAATATTCGAACGAATATATTGTAAGCCTCTTGTCCATCTTTGGCCTCATACACGCGATACCCCTTTAACTCCAGTCGGATCTTGATGAATTCGCGAACGACATCGTCGGTATCGACAATAAGTACGGACGTCGCAGCATTGGCCTCCGAAAAGAAGTGAATGTCTCCTTCGTTCCCTTTGCTCTGGATCGCCTGTTGAATGAATTTCGCGATCGCAGACTCGGTCGGGTTTCCGCTCTCCGGAAAGCTGGATACAATCAATTGCCCTTGCAGCAGATGCTGATTGTGGAGAAAATCTTTTAATACCAGAGACGCATAATGGGTACTGCCCATGGTCCCGCCGTCCAAAACAGCGCACAGAACCTGATTCGGAACGTCATAGAAAAGTTGGACCGAATGAGAGGCATCGTTTTGGCTCATAAGCATTTTCGCCTGCTCGAGCGTTTTTTGGTTCATATTCGCGCAAGGAGCCACAATGACTCCGCACGAAGCGCTCTTCTTGGTCGCCGAATGTATGAATTGTAAAAGCTGCAGCGTGATTTCCTGAATGCTGTTGCGAATCACAACGGCCATATTCTCCACTCCTTTAGTCTATATATATATGAAATTATTTATTGAAATTGGTCCTAACCATCGTTCCCCACGAATTATTGTTGCGGAAGAAGTCGATGTGTCCCAAGAATCTCCACAGTACGCCAACTTGACGATAACCGAGAAACATGAGGAAAGAGTAGAGCATCATTTTATGGAGATCACTCAGTTTAGGATAACGGCTAAAAGCTTTTTCCTCGATAAATAAAGCGCCAAGACTAAGAATGAAGCAGGAGAAGAAGTTCACCAGCATAAAGACAACGACTGTCTTCCAATCCGCCATATTGAGCAGCCAATAACCGATCATGGCGATTAAACCGCTCAAGCGGAAGTACGGATTTAAGGTCTCAAACAGGATGTTATACGGCAGCGTTAAAAATCCGAACACTTTGTAACGGGGGCGGAATATCATATGGCGTCCTTCTTCGATCATGTTTTTCAAGTTACCGCGGCCCCAACGCATCCGCTGGCTGCTTAGAATCCGGTACGTATCCGGCGCTTGTGTCCAACAAACGGCATCCGGGCAAAAAGCGACATGATAAGGGATTTTGTTCTCCAGGCAATAACGATGCAGCTTGATGACGATATTCATGTCTTCCCCGGGGTATCCGCCACGATAACCGCCTATGGCAATCACTTTATCCTTTTGAAAAACGCCGAAGGCGCCGGATACAATGATCAATCCATTAATGGAGCTCCAGCCGATCCGACCGCCTAAGAAAGCTTTGATATACTCCACGTTCTGGAGAGCAGGCCACATTTTTTTGGGGAATCGGATGTTTTTGACCATTCCGTCTTCTACCGTACAACTGTTAACGATCCGGACATTTCCGCCGACCGCCACGGTATCTTCAGGGTTTTCCATATACACTCTGGCGATTCTTGTCAGAGCATCCTTTTCCAAAAGCGAATCCGCATCAATCGTAGAAATCAAAGGATAGCGGGAAAGGTTAATCCCTGCATTCAAGGAGTCCGCTTTCCCACCATTTTCTTTATCGATGAAATACAAGTTCGGATATTCAGGATTGTGATAATAGCCTCTGACCTTTTCGGTTTTAATATGATTGGCAACAAAAGGCTTGATTTCTTTAAGCTGAAACTCCTCGATCATGATTTTGGCCGTATCGTCTTTTGAGCCGTCATTAACGACGATGACCTCATATTCCGGATAGTTCAAGGCCAATAAGGATCGTACATTTTCTTTAATCATTAATTCTTCGTTATACGCCGGGACTAATAATGACACTGGCGGTACGTGTTCGGAACCGGATAACTTCTGTACGCGATTATATTTGATCCCTCTTTGGAGAGGGTACGTATGACGAATCGATAGACCGAAGATCAGGAAATAAATGAACGTAATAATCAATGAATAATACATGGCGAAGTAGCCGTATCCCAATAAAAATTCTCGTAAGAAGTCCGTTGCTTGCTGCAAATAATAATCCAGCATCCTCATTCTTTGTTTCCTCCTAAACCGATAAGCTACACAACACGATAGATTCGTTTGTTCTTGCCGAGTGTTTTTTCGTAATGGTAAGCGAGCGAATTGTATCGTGTTAGTTGATCAAGGTCATGGAGCTGCATCGAAAGAGATTTGATTTCTTCCTCAATAAGCATTTGGAGGTATCCCCCTTGCTCAGACCCTCTTACTTCTGCGGTGACTCCGCACAATTCGGCAATTCCTTCTTCTCCAAGAAGCAATAATCCTTTCGCACTGGCATCGGATACTCGCTTGCTTTCATCCAATAATGCGTCTCTCATGACATCGATATACGTAACCAGTTTCAGTTCGGCAATCGCTCGGACCGTGAGGACACGCACTTCATCCATCGGATGCTGAAGCAGCTTTTGAACGACGTTTCTGGGTATAAAGTGCACCGATTTCAAATAGATTTCCACGGCTTTATATTGAATGGCTCTGTCCGGTGAATCGATGAGACGATAGACGGCTGATGCCACCGTCGGCTCGGTATAGTCTTTCAATCCGGACAACCCGATTTGTATGAAAGGATTGCTTTCCCGTTGAATGAATTCGGCAAACAGAGCTCCATGGTCGATATCCGCTTCTTTAACCATGTCGACAAGCAAATCATAAAACCCTTTGTTATGTCTCAGAAGAATCTGAACCATTTCCTTGACATCCTGTTCATCGCGAGCGCATTTCGCAATCGAACGGGCGATGACAAAGAGGGTAGAATTCCGTTTATGCGTTTGGAGAAGCTTGAGCAAATCCGGAACGGCTTCCTGAACTCTCATGCAGCCTAAGTGATAGGCCGCATCGATTTTCACAGCATAAGAACCTTTGTTCAAACGGTCCAGATGAACTTGTACCAGTCCCAAGCGTTTGCAGAGCTCCATGCATTTTTCGCGAGGCGTTCCGGTAAAGTTTTCGATCATATCGTTCAAGCGTTCTTGCATCACTTCTTGTTCGACTTTGTTCAATGGAAACGGCGGAACGTTCAAAGGTTCTTCTCCTTCGATATTGACCAGGACATAGGTGAAGTAATCTTTGATTTTGACCTCAAACCTGCGTTCCTTTCCGGTTCGTATCATACTATTGATTTTCATGGCATAAACCACGACGGCGAATATAATGTTCAAAATAATGAGTACGTATAGAAATTTGATCGCCACTTCGATGTTGATATACACAATTAGAATCCTTCCTTCATTCATTTTACTCGGATGCCGGTTGATTCACTTCGCGCATCGCTTTTTGCATAATCGAATAACTTTGTTTTGGGCGTTCCACATAGTTGACGTCGATATCTTCCCACCTTTTCCACGTGTAAAGCGGAAGCTTCGATACCGGATAGGGGTTGCTGCCTTCGAGTCCGATGACTTCCTTCGAATCCTTGGTGACGATCCATGGAACAATGCGAACGCCCTCGACTTTCACGGATTCAAATTCTTTCGTTCCCGTATCTTTGTAACTAA
Organism: Paenibacillus spongiae; assembly: GCF_024734895.1. Taxonomy (NCBI): domain Bacteria; kingdom Bacillati; phylum Bacillota; class Bacilli; order Caryophanales; family Paenibacillaceae; genus Paenibacillus; species Paenibacillus spongiae. The sequence goes on along the minus strand of NZ_CP091430.1, from coordinate 2,987,710 downwards.
TGGCACTGAGCGAACTTGGATCACTGAACCCGAGCAGCATCCACGGAATACGAATTTCCAGTACATTCCCTTTTGCCTGCCACATCGCCTTTGAATTATAGTTCGGATCTTGCGGATCGCTGGTTCCTCTCAGCAAGTCTCCTACTTCAATATCGCCGAAGGGATGATCGACGCGGGAATCCGGATATTCGAGCAAATAATTGACGACCAATTTCCATGGATTAAAGAGTCCGCTATCGTCCTGCAATTCTTTTGGATCATAGGCCAATATGTTCGATAGCTTGCCATAGAATCGGGTATGGAAGTCATAATTGGAGGCAATCATCATCTGCCCTTTATCCTTGTTATCGAGTTCGATTAAAGTTTCCAATCCTTCATCCAGCGTCTTTCCTTGGAGCTGAGGCGCATGGCGATTGCCGCCCTTTAAAGTATCGAATCCGAAATAGATGGAATTTTTTGATAAATCTAAAGGTTCTGATAACTTGGCCGAGAGGTATAAATATCCTTCATCATGCGTGGCCCATATTTCATTAAAACCTTCGATTTGCATATCAAGCTTGGCTTTATCCCCATTATCGAGCTTGTCCCAGTCCGAAGCATCCCCGTCAATGTGAATCACATCATCTTTACTTGGATACATGCCGAGTACCCCAAAATGGGATTCATTCGTGAGCGCGTTATACCAATAAGCCCGCCGGTCAGGAATATCGTAGTGCATCGTGTTCCAGGTTTTCTTGAACCACTCGTCCTGCCATGTAAACAAGATCGCGCCGGAGTATCCCTCCTGATGGATTTGACGGAACATATCCGCATCTATTTCCCCTTGCGTCTTGTCGTCGTGCCCTCCCTGATTGCGTCCCAGCATGCCTGTATGGGCAACGCCTTGCGAGGCGGGAACGCCAAACTCGGTAATCATAACCGGCATATCGTTATGGTATTTCTTCAGCTTGTGAAGATAGGTTTTGTAGCTATCCACTTCACCTTGATCGTTCTTCATCGTTTGAAACGATTTGTCGAAGGTAAAGAAATCAGGGTAATACGGGTAAACGTGATAGGAAGCAAAATAACCGGCATCCCAATCTACGGCTTCGATATGCGTCGGATCGACACTGACCATATCTTCAGCAACCAATGGCTCGCCTGGATGCTCAAGCGGGTCGGTGGTCACCCAATTCGAGAATGCAATCGGATGCTGCCATCCGTGCTTAGCTTCTGTTCGGGCTGTTATGTCGACCATCTCGGCCAGCCATTTTTCAAAAGGATTCGCCCCGGGTTTGCTTTGAAAATGTTCTCCTTTATAATCCGCTACACCCGGATTGCTCTTATTCGTCTTATCCACCATAACCGGATCCCATTCTGTGCCGACGATCCATCCCATGAGATAGGGCCCTGCATTAAATACATAATTACCGCTGGCTTTTCCGGAATGCGCCTCAGCTTCAAGATCGATATTTCCGTATACCGCTTCTACAGCCTCTCGAACCTCTTTTTCAAACTTCTGTTTGACTTTCGGATCGAAGGCGTTTTGACCTGCAATCAATTGTTCTTCCGGACTCCATACCCCTTGAATGAAAAAGAGCGGATTATCCGGGTGCTTAGCGTTATATCGGACCAAAGATTCGTAAAACTCCGGTTTTAGAATAGTGTACACGCGAATGACGTTGGCACCCATATCTTGAATCATTTCAAACCATCTCATATAGTCATCTTTCGAAATCTCAAGTTCGCCGGGGAAATGTCCTGGAACGGCAGCTCCCATGTTGACCCCTTTGGCAAAATAAGGTTTCCATGATTGGTTTTGAAATTGTTCGATTTGAGTCCCGTTCGTTTTAAATTTCACATTAAAGCCTTCACCTAGTTCGGCGCTTTCTACCTTGGCAACAGGCGGCATCAACCAATAAGCGGCTGCTCCACCCGCAATTACAACAATAAGTCCTAATTTGACAAAACCGCTTTTGAATAACTTTTTCATTGCAATCTTCCTCATGTCTGTAATCTTGTTGTATGACTAGCAATGTTATATATAAGCATTCGGAGTGAAGTTTTATTTCAGGGGGTTAACCCGAAATCGTCGTCAACTCGTGCATTTTTTTTGATTAGGAGCGCACTACGGAGAAGAATAAAGGAGAACATGAAGATGAAGCGAAGGAACTGACGTCTTCTCATCTTTTCCCTTCTGGCTACAAACCAAATTATAAATAAAATGCGGCCATGCATTCCGAACCGATTCGATACAGATCGGCTATAGGCCGCTACAATCCGTATGCTGCGCCCCAATACTGTAGCATAATGCTGCAAACCCATTCAATTAAAAGCGAGCTTTGCCGACATTAAGAATTTTTCAGAACTTTAATAATTGCAAATTGCGCGACATTCTTATGCAGCCTCAATCGCAATGTTAAAGCAGGTGGTTCCTTAAAACAATATTTCCAATGAATGAGCTTTCAATTCTCCCCCTTTTTCTGCGGTTGTTCTCTATGAATCTTATACCGATCATACTGCCGCGGCATCAAAACTGAGGTTCGAATGTCCACTTCACATTTCGGTTTAATATTTCCTACTTTTTGGAGGTTTACCCTTAATTAAACCATACAATCCATAACGGAAGTGCCAAAACTCAATTTCTCATTTTACCGATTCCCGGCATCAATATATCTCGTATCCTTTTAGAGATTCCATTAGAAAAAGAACAGCCCGCACTGCAAACTGCTCTTACCATGATTCACTGTTAATGTCGATTTTCTCCAAAGAATGAGCCACCTCATTCTAGACCTTATATAGGTATAACCCCATCCAGGGGTTAACATCAAGTTGTTTCATTTCGTCATGAAGTTACTTCTGCGCAATCTGAATAAGGTTGCCGCATGTATCGTCGAAGACAGCTATTGTGAGTTCGCCCATTTTTGTCGGCTCCATAGTAAACTTCACGCCGTTTTCCAATAACCGTTTATACTCGTTATTAACATCCGCAACGCCAAACATTGTTGCCGGGATGCCATCGGCAAATATCTTCTTTTGATACTCTTTGGCGGCAGGATGGTTATTCGGTTCGAGTAAAAGCTCGATACCGTCCTGCTCATCGGGGGAAACAAGCGTTATCCATCTAAATTCTCCGACGGGAACGTCATGCTTTTTTACAAAGCCCAGCGTTTCTGTATAAAACTCCAATGCCTTGTCTTGATCTTGAACGAATATACTGGTAACAATGATTTTCATAATGTTTTTGCCTCCTTTGATATTTGGGACGTTCTGCTAACAATCTAATTCCTTAACGATAAGAAAAAATTTATGCACTTCATTCGCTCCCACGTGCATCTGTATCGGTACAGATGCACTTTTTATTTATTGTAGCATCAGGTTCCTCATGTTTAAATTGGATAGCGGAAAGTCATTCTATACGTGAGGAGGCAGACCATGAAAAACGTAAAACGAACAAACCTTGCCGCTTACATGGCGGCGATTGCCTATGCGGTCATTATCGGATTTTCATTTTTGTTTGTTAAACTAACCGTTACGGAAGCTCATCCTTTGGATGTGCTGGCTCATCGTTTTTTTATCGGATTGATTGCTGTGAGCATTCCTTTTTTGTTCGGTTGGGTTCATCTTCGGTTTTCATTAAGCGACATATGGAGAATCATTCCTTTAGGCCTGTTTTCACCTGTGTTGTTCTTCGCCTTTCAGACATATGGATTAATCAACACTTCTTCATCGGAGGCAGGTATAATTCAGGCAACCGTTCCTATTTTTACCTTGATCCTCGCTTCTTATTTCTTAAAAGAACGAACAAGCCTAATACAGAAGCTGTCTTTGTTCCTGTCTGTGGCGGGCGTCGTATTGATTTTCGTCATGAAAGGTGGGAGTGGTCTGAGTACAACGAATCTGGGCGGCATCTCCTTACTGGTCTTATCTGCGCTTTCATTTGCAGGTTATAGCGTCTTGGCCCGTCCTCTTGCCAAAAAATACGCGCCGATGGAGATCACCTTCATAACAATGGGGATGGGCTTTATTGTATTCATGGCCGCTTCGCTCGTTCGGCATACAGCGGCAGGAACAATGTATACATTTTTTCAGCCGTTTACTCAACCCGCTTATGTGATCGCACTCCTATACTTAGGTGTAATATCCTCTGTAGGAACCACACTTTTATCAAGCTTTGCATTATCACGGCTCGAAGCTTCTAAAGTTAGCGTGTTCAGTAATTTATCGACGCTAATTTCCATCATGGCTGGTGCTTTAATTTTAAAGGAGCATATTACGATTTACCATTTGATCGGTACCCTAATGATCATCGCAGGAGTGTTGGGTACGAATAAAAAACAATTGCATTCTAAAACGAGTCGAATGTAAATAGTCGAGGAGATCGTTCGTATGAAAATAAAAGGAGTTATATTTCTAATAGGAATTAGCTTCATCTGGGGTTCACAATTTTTCTTTACGGATATCATTATTTCCAGTGTGTCACCTGTTACACTTGCTGCAGCAAAAGCATTTGTTGGCGCAATAACACTAACGTTAATCTATATTTTATTTTCCAAGAAAGAGCAAAGTCCGATTTTTCTAAGATATCCCAGGAAAAGATTAATGCTGCTTTATGCCGCCATAGCATTTTTTGAAGCGATTATTCCCTTTTTCTTAATTGGGTGGGGACAGCAAAGAGTATCCAGCAGCATGGCTTCTATTATTATGGGAACAATCCCTATTTTCACGCTGCTTATCTTATTTTTCTTTAAAGTCAGCCGATTGCGTTTGATGCACTTTATTAGTATTGGCGTTGGTTTTGTTGGTATTCTCCTTATCATTCTTCCCTCTTTAACGATCGATATTACGAATCAAAGTTTATGGGGAATGGCCGCTTTGATTTTTGCTTCATTAAGCTTTGCGATTTCTTTGGTCCTGATTGAAAAACTGCCGCCCATGTCTTCGGTGCTGGCAATGAGAAATATACTTTTTATCGCATCTGTTGTCTTGATTCCAGCTAGCTTTATATTGGAGAGCCCGCTAAGCATCAGGCTTACTTCCACAGAAATGCTGTGCCTTCTAATTCTTGGAATTTTCCATGCAGGAATCGTATATATGATGTTTAATTTGCTCATTCAACAATCCGGAGCGGCCTTTGCATCCTTGACCAATTATTTTGTTCCCGTGATTGGCGTTATTCTCGGTACAGTTTTATTAGGAGATCAGATCGATTCAAAGACGTGGTTGGCATTATTGGTCATATTAATTTCCTTGTTGCTAGGGAGTATAGCATCTAAAAGTAAATAACTCAGGCGATAATGCGATTGATTTAGGCCTTTCACCGGATGCGGCAAAGGGTACAGCAACCTAAAACTTCATCAACATTACATTTGAGCGATACTGTCACATCTCATTTTCGAACCATCAATATGAACGACTCCACATGGCTCGTCTTCGGAAACATATCCACGGGCTGCACCCATTTGACTTCATAGCCGCCTTCGATCAGCATTTTTGCAATCCTTCGCCAATGTCGACGGGTTGAAGGAGACGTAGATGAAGCGTCGACTTGCGACACTTCGGCTTTCACCACTTCCCCAATGATGGCGCCATCGATGAAAACCGTCTTTCGGAGGTAATAGCCGACCCCATCGCCGTTAATGCCCACTCGTTTAATGGTGACGACGATCCGGTCGCCTGGCTGCAGCTCCTCGGCTCTTATTCAAATATTTATCGAATACAAGCCAAACAGTTGCCTGCCATTTCTGGAAAAAATGAATCGGATGAATCATGCCGCTTACTCGTAAAAAAGCTGTCCCTCAGGTCATATACAGACCTTCCGGGACAGCCTCTATAACTGCATCGCGCACTCCATCATGACTGAATTTCGCTGACGATTCCACGAAGACCCTCTTCAATAGGCGCAGCCGGACGTCCAAGCAGCTTCTCAAAATCGCGGCTCTCGACTTCCAATGCGCCCTCCCGGATCGCGCTCTGAATCCCGACGAGAAACGGCACGACCGGTTCAGGCACGCCAGCGCTGCTCATGATGCCGGCATAAGCGGCGTCATCCACTTGTTGAACGGGAACTTCCCGGCCCAAGACCCCCGCTAGAGCCGCTGCCAATTCTTCTTGTGTCGTAAGCTTGCCGGACAGTTCATAAACGGTATTCTCGTGGCCTTCGCCAACCAGTACCGCAGCTGCCGCATGGGCATAATCTTGGCGGGTCGCCCAGCCTACTTTGCCGGAGCCCGCGGAAGTCAGCCAAGGCGCTCCTCCAAGGACCGCTTGAATGCTGCCGGTCTCGTTCTCCAAGTACCAGTTGTTGCGAAGAAAGGAATACGGAATCCCTGTTTTCACAATGGCCTCCTCCGTGGCACGATGCACCGGCGCTAGGAAAATCGTGTTCTCGCTTGCATTCGCAAGGCTTGTATACGCAATGAATTCGACATTAGCGCGCTGAGCTGCCGCAACGGAAGCGGCATGCTGGCGAATCCGCGTTTCGTTGTCGCCGTCCGTGGAGACGATCAAGAGGCGATCGATACCCGCGAACGCTTTATCCAGCGTATCCGGTCGGTCGAAATCCCCAAGCCGAACGTCGACCCCGCGAATGCGAAGACTTTCCGCTTTCTCCGAGTTGCGGACGCTGACGGCCAGATCCTTGGCCGGCACGGTTTCCAATAACGTTTCCATGACCATCGATCCCAATTTCCCCGTTCCGCCTGTCACCATGATTTTCATCGTAATTCCTCCCAATTGTCGAATTTATTCCAACCCTGTCGTTATAACGACTTTGGTTATAACAAAGGCGTAAAAAAAGCTCTAAGAGCTTTTTTTATTCAAACTGAGCGATTAGCCGGCTTAAACTGACTTGAGCCAACCGTTGTTCCATCGCGGATTGTGCTGCATCCAACTCTGAACGAAGCGCGGCTTCGATGTTTCTGCCCACCGGGCAGTCGGGATTCGGTTCATCGTGAAAATTAAACAGCTGCCCCTCCTCGATGACTTCCACGGCGCGGTAAACGTCCAGCAGCGTAATCTCATCGAGTTCCTTAAGCAAGGTAGCGCCGCCCACCCCGGGACGTACGTCCACCAAACCCGCCTTCTTGAGCATTCCCATAATTCTGCGGATGATAACAGGATTCGTATTCACGCTGCCCGCAATGAAATCGCCGGTGCAATCTTTGGAGCTAACGGCAATTAGAGAAAGGATGTGGACAGCAATGGAGAATCTGCTACTAATCTGTTTCACTAGCATCACCACCGTTGTAACCATTGTAGTTACTTCATAACGGATTGTCAACCCGCAACCCGGCGAAAGTAATTTGCACGATTCCGCATTCAGAATGTCATTGCGACGCGAGTCCTGACTGCGATCGTCATAGCCCTGATACTTAGCTCAACGCACCATTATCCCGAAGAAGCTCCGCCACATTATGATTCCCTTGTTTGATTGCTAGAGACAATGCCGTATCTCCGCCTTCAATTCTTGCGTTAACATCGGCTCCATGTTCAATTAATAATCGTATCATTTCCAGATTATCGTCATGGAATGCAGCCGTGTGCAGACTGGTATGGCCGTTGCTGTCGAAAATATGGGTATTCGCTTGATGAGCAAGCAGCAGTCTAACCACATCCATGCTGCGTTCACCCGCAATTGCGGCATGCAGCGCGGTATTCGACGGAATGAAGGCGATTTTGGAATGAGACACCGCGTTCACATCTGCACCATGATCCAGCAGAATTTGCACGGCATCCTTGTTCCCGTGATGCGCCGCGTAACCCAACGGCGTAAGCCCCTCATCATTTTCCATATTTGAAAGCTGCGGATGAGCATCCAGAATTGTTTTGAGGCGAGAAGCATCCCCCGGCTGAACCGCTTGAAATACATCTGCAATACGCTGCTTGAGCTCCATTCATTATTCCTCCGTTTCGAATATTCCTGCTATGTAAATTCGGGTGTACTTAGAATTATAACGGCGGATTGAAGCTTTGCTTATCGAAAATCACTTTTTTTGACGGAACTGCGAAGGGTTCATGGCAAAGCGTCTGGAGAATAGGCCGCTAAACGAACTAGGGCTCTGGAATCCAACCTCCAAACAAATATCCGTGATCGGCTTATCGGTTTGAAGCAGTAGCTTCTTGCTTCCCGAAGCCTTCTTTCCGTTAGGAATTGATGCGGAGATATGCCAAACAACTGCTTATAGCTTCTTAGAAAATGGTTCGGCGACAGATAGGCCGCAGCCGCTGCATCCGCCAAGGAGATGGGTTGACCAAAGTAAGCCGAAATAAACTCATGGCCAATATATACGCGTTTATATAATTCCTCGCGCGTCGAGGCTCTTATGGACTGCAGCTTCATGATTTCATTATTAACCTGCCGATGAACCCCGAGGAGCCCGCTGGCTAATTCGTCTAACTTCTCTTCCAGCCATGCTGCATCAAGATTTCGATTGGCATATTCAGCCTTTATTTGAAACAAAGTGGCGGCCAGCCACTTGTCATCGTACGTTTTCTCAACAAATTCAACTGACTTATGGATGGGCGGAACAGGGTCATCTAATAGCTGCTCATTGGATGCCGTCAAACTATGATAGACCTCTTCAACCTTCATCTCGGGGAAAAAGATGCAGAACGATTCCACCGGAACCTCGGACTCAATGGTGATCGAGTATTCTTGACCTTGATTCAGCAGCAGATAGTTTCCTTCATCGACTGCGAAGTGTCCATGACCGGCTTGATAGTACGCCCGGCCATTCTTAAATGTTTTGATAGATAATGCGCCCTTGCCCTTCCAGAAATAATTCGCGCTCCTGGCATGGAGAATCGGACTTCGGCCTTGATTACGCCTCTTGTTTACTGCCATCATTCCCACCTTATCCAAGAAATAGCTGCTGTAAATTTCTTCTGGATCGACGACCGGTCTCCTGCTTCGGGCCGCTTGTACATGCCGTATGTACAGCACCATCCCCCGCCTACAAAAAAAACCGCGCAATGCGCGGCTCTTCTTTCATCCGGTCAAGGCAGCTTCGGCAGCTGCTTCATAATCTCCTTCAACGCTTGGTCCGTGTTCACTGCCCGAACCGTAATCCGGCCATGATCATACTGTTCCATGGCGAATTGATAGCGGGGGTCGTAATAATGCTCAAGCAGCAGTCTTGCCGCATCGTCATACTGCTCCTCCTGCAGAGAGCGTCGGATTTCGGCTGCGACTGGCGTGTGAATCCGTTTCTCGATCCGAGCGAAGGATTTGAGATACTCTTCCTTATAGTCTTTCGGATTATAATCGTTAATCAGATTGGCCACTCTTGCCTCGAACGGAATTTCGACAAACAGCGCAGTCCCCTTCTCCTTGGCTTTCATGATAAAATCAGGCAGAACGACCTTCCCAACCCGCTTGCTCTCTCCCTCTACAATCAGATAAGGCGCATTCTCCAGACGAATGAGCGCTTGAATCAGCAGCGATTCGAACGACTTCTGGTTATTCGGCCTGGTGCCGATATGCCCGAATATCGATCCGCGGTGCTGGGCCATCGCTTCCAGGTTGATGACCGGATAACCGAGCTGCTCCAGCCGATTGAGCAGCTCCGTCTTTCCGGTACCTGTGTACCCGTTGATCACATAGCAAGGAGGCAGCTCCGAGATCCCCTCCAGCTTCTGGACCACCCACTTGCGGTAGGCGCGGAAACCGCCTGTCAAGCGGTACATTCGTAGGCCCATTAAGGAAGCGAGGGTCGCGGATGTTTTGCTGCGCATGCCTCCCCGCCAGCAGAAGACGACCTTGCGCGCGTGCTCCGTGTCGCTGATGGCCCGAATAAACGCAGGCAGCTTGCGCGAGACGATCTCGAGCCCTTTATCTTTAGCTGCTTCTATGCTTTCCTGCTTGTACAGCGTGCCAACCTCCGCCCTCTCCGCATCGTCGAAGATCGGGATGTTCACGCTGCCGGGTATTGTTGATTCCGCATACTCGGACGGGGAGCGCACATCGATTAATTCGACTTCACCTTTGCGTTGAAGCTCAAGCAGCTCCTCTATGGTGAGATCCTGAAACATTTCGTTTACAGCTCCTTTTGAATAGCCCTAGGCCGTTACCGTTATATGTCCTGGCTGTTCGTTCGTCACCTCGCCGATCAGATGCGCATTCACGCCGGCACCGCGCAGATCGCCCAGGAGCGAATCCGCCTGCGCCGGGTCGACCGCAATAAGAAGCCCGCCTGAAGTGACCGCATCGCATAGAATCCATTGGTCGATCTGATCCAGCTCCTCAGCGAACGTAACCGAGCCCTCCAGATGGGCGTAATTATTCTTCGTTCCTCCGGGTACCAGCCCTGCTTCGGCGAGCTCTCGTACGCGAGGCAGTACAGGCACGAGGGATTGGGAAATCCGGATGCCGGCCCCGCTGCCCTTCGCCATCTCCGAAGCATGGCCCAGCAGGCCAAAGCCCGTCACGTCGGTGCAGGCATGAACGTTATAAGGCTCCATCGTCTCGGCCGCCGTCTTGTTGAGCGTCGTCATGACCTTGGTGACCGCGGCGACTTCCTCATCGGACAGCTTGTTATTCTTGATCGAGGTCGTCAGAATGCCGACGCCGATCGGCTTCGTCAAGATAAGCTTGTCGCCCGGCTTCGCGCCCGCATTTGTTCTCACTTTATCCGGATGAACAAGGCCCGTTACAGCCAGCCCGAACTTCGGCTCCTTGTCATCGATGGAATGCCCGCCAACCAGCGTCGCTCCCGCTTCCTTCACCTTATCCGCCGCGCCGCGCAAAATATCGGTCAAAATCTGCTTGTCCAGCGTATGAATGGGAAAAGCGACGATGTTCAGCACCGTCAGCGGCTTGCCGCCCATCGCATAGATATCGCTGATCGCGTTGGCCGCAGCCACTTGTCCGAAATCATACGGATCATTCACGATCGGCGTGAAGAAGTCGACCGTCTGTACAATGGCCATCTCATCGTTCAGTTTATAAACACCTGCGTCATCGCTTGTATCGAGTCCGACTAACAGATTAGGATTCGGCTCCGCCGCCGGAAGATTGCGAAGGACTTGGGACAGATCGGCCGGCCCGATCTTGCAGCCGCAGCCCCCTTTGCTCGACAGGCTGGTCAGCTTGACTTTATCGACTTGTGACATACTTGCCATCCCCTTCTCGATTAAAATAAGGCTTTATACCAAAGCTATGATTATAATATGGATTCAATAATTCAGATTACCATAGTTGCTGCCAAAAAAGAAATGATGCCTCACAAAGGCATCATCGGATTGTTCCCTATGTCGGTATTTCCTCGGCATTCTTTCGGAGTAAGCGGCTATTTCTTCGTCTTATCCACATATAGCACAGGAGTAAACACGACCCCACCACTACATCGGTCATAGCCACAAATATATCGTTGAACGGATACCCGCCCATCTTCGTGATGTAATACACGGTGAACAGGAGTATGAAAGGGGCACTAACGAGGAAAAAGCTGCTTTTTCTAAAGAAAAGAGCTGCTCCTGCCGCAAGTATCGCGCCAACAAACGAAGTGCCTAATACCATTAGGTTATGATCTTTCTCCCGGTTCGTCGGGAAGAGAATCCGGCTCGAATCCGCGAATGAGAAATACCATTCCTCTTCGGGCAATTGCTTGAGAGTGGCTCTGTAGGTGACGTCATCCGCTTTCTCAAGCAGAAGGTTCGAGTGCAGCCGATTCCCCGAATCCGGCAGACGAACCTCAAGCTCCACGAGAGGCTCTCCCTCCCAGAACTTCGCAGGCGACAGATAGTAGAGGTGTGAATAAATCGTATTGATAACACCTTTATCGTACATTCCCCCACGGTCGCCATATCGGATTGTAATCGACTTCGTCTCGCCTGGCCCGAACGTTAAAGTGAACCGATTTCCGGCCGCTTCCTGGCCACTGCTGTTATTCGCCATCCGCAGCGGCTTGCCGCTTATCGGCTCTGTAACGGCAGCTTTCATGCCAGGCGCCCAGTTGACCAGCCTTGGATCGTCCACTTCCGCGGTGGGAACCGGCTTCGATCCTTCTGTAACCGTCAGTTCCCCTTGCGCAGGGGTTAGAAAAATAATAGCGACTGTGTGCGGACTATCGTTCGTGTTATGAAGCTCATACAACACCGATACTTCCGCTTCCCGCTCATAAGGCGTAACTCCCTGTCCAATATCGAACGTAACCTGCTCCCGGATCAAGCTTATATTCGACTGGTCATCCAGCTGAAGCAATCCATACCCTCCGGCAGGATCGACTAACGGTCCTCCGTTCGCGCTCACGATTATAGGCTGCAGCATAAACAGAGCGGTTAAGGTCAACACAAGCCGTCGAATCCATACCCAAGACATCTCGCGCACCTTCATTTCTTCATAAGAGTCTATGGATATATTTTACTTCTAATTCGACTTGTCGTGAACTTCTATTTCCCCCGCTTAACGATCATGCATAGCTGCCTGCCGCTTTATTAGATCCTCCAATACGATGCAGGCCATAGCCTCCACAACGGGAATAATTCTCGGACAGATGCACGGATCATGTCTTCCTTCCGTTATTATCGTTTGTTCCTCGCCTGCGGTATTCATCGTTTGCTGTGGAACGGTAATGGAGGAAGTCGGCTTCACGACAACTCTGAACACGATCTCCTCTCCTGTACTTATGCCTCCTACAATTCCTCCGGCATTGTTCGTCAGAAATCCGGATGCGTTCATTTGGTCGTTATGCTCGCTTCCCAGCATGCCTGCTGCCGCAAATCCTGCCCCGAATTCAATGCCCTTAATCGCTCCGATCGACAGCATCGCCTTGGCCAGCTCCGCATCCAGCTTATCGAACACCGGCTCGCCGATTCCGGGACGCACCCCGCGTATTCTACATTCCACGATCCCGCCGCAGCTATCGCCTATGGAAGACAAATATTCGATTTTCTCCACCATACGTCCAGCGGCTTCAAGATCGCAAGCTCTGACCGGATTGCGCTCAATAACGTCCTCATCGAAGGATTCACATCGAATACCGCCGATTTCCTTCGTATAAGCAACAACGTTGACGCCTCTATGCTCAAGCAGCTTGCGCGCAACAGCCCCCGCCGCGACTCTGCCCGCCGTCTCTCTTCCAGATGCCCGTCCGCTGCCGCGGTGATCCCGAATACCGTATTTCATCAAGTACGTATAGTCGGCATGTCCAGGCCGGAAGGAATGTTGAATATCACTGTAAGCTTCAGGCCTCATATCGGTATTGTGCAGCATGATGAATAATGGCGTGCCTGTCGTCTTTCCTTCGAATACACCGGACATAATATGGATCTTATCGTATTCTTTCCTCGGTGACGTGACCGACGATTGTCCAGGCTTGCGCCGGTCCATTTGAACTTGAATATAGGGCTCGTCGATTTCAACGCCTGGCGTAACGCCGTCTACAATGACACCTACTGCCGCTCCGTGCGACTCGCCGAAGGTCGTTATTTTAAAGCTTTCTCCGAATGTATTTCCTGCCATGATGTCTGCCTCCCGAAATGAATGATTAGACCGATAAAAGTTATATAAGCTGAACCAAACACAACATGCTCCACAGTCAGAAGTCCCTACGATCGCATCGATTTTCTGGAGCTTAGCCCGGATGGAGCTTGCGTATTTCACCGATCAGCTGCTGTTGCCGGATTACCTGGCATGCTATCTTTTCTATCGAGCGATCGATGCGTTTGCCGGATTACCTGGCATGTAATCTTTTCTATCGAGCGATCGATGCTGTTGCCGGATTACCTCGCATGCTATCTTTTCTATCAAGCGATCGATGCAGATATTGGAATGTTGATGTTGTTGTAAAATGTGCAGACCTTTTGAGTAACCAGATAGTGGGCACGGTAAGGCTAGGTTGTTCGCTAAATATTCATCTACCATTTTGTGCCTAATCAATAGGCCTGTATTTGATATCATTTCTCCGATTAATAACGTCTCTGGTGTCCGCAACCTGTCCAATTCGGCTCGGTATTCAACAATAACGTCTCTGGTGTCCGTTACAAGTCCAGCTCACCTACATTACATGGTACACGGACATGGAATCCGTTATTTGTGACAAACACCTTATAGGGACGAACCATCCGGACATCAAATCCGCTATTCGCACCAAATGACCGCATTCCCTCCGATAATCGCATGAATAATGTCTCTGGTGTCCGCAACCTGTCCAATTCGGCTCGGTATTCAACAATAACGTCTCTGGTGTCCGTTACAAGTCCAGCCCACCTACATTCATATGGTACACGGACATGGAATCCGTTATTGGGACGAACCATCCGGATATCAAATCCGCTCACTTCATCTTCCGTCGGTTGTTGTGGGCGTACAAATCACTACCCAAATAGGATTATCCAATCAGAGGAGCGCCCGCTTGCACTTCTCATCAACGATTCTTCCAGCTCTGCTCGCTTTAACTTTCTTTTGATCACTTTTATAGATCCAGTATAGATCTCCGGTTGGAATAAATGAAATCAAAATATCGCCATGATGATATAGATTTAATTTATGCCATAAGAAAAAACCGCGTCTGCACGCGGTTCTCATCTTCTCAGCTTCTCATCTTCTATTCCAATATCCCAATCTCCCAATCATTCAGGCTGGTTAAACTACACAAGCTGCGGGGATTTGGCTTTCTCCAGCATGAGCTGCGCCAATTCGATAACACGGCTGGCATATGCCCATTCATTGTCATACCAGGCCAACACTTTAATCTGATTTTCCATGACCATGACCGATGGGCCGTCGATGACCGCCGATTTGGGGCAGCCGATATAGTCGGCCGATACCAATGGTTCGTCGGAATAGCTGACATAAGGCGATAACCGGGCCGATTCGGCTCCCGCTCGCAGAACAGCCTTCACCTCTTCCAAGGAACTCGCGCGGGATACGCTAACGGTTAAGTCCACAAGAGATACATCCTGTGTCGGAACGCGCAGGGAAATGCCTTGAATATGCGGAGCCAAATCTGGCAGCACATCGACGAGCGCCTTACCGACTCCTGTCGACGTAGGCACGATGGATGATGTGCAGGAACGGGCTCTGCGCAGATCCTTATGTGGATTATCCAGATGGTTCTGATCGGACGTGAAGGAGTGAATGGTCGACATCCAACCGCTCCGAACGCCGAATGCTTCGTTAAGAATGTACAGCAGCGGGGACAAGCAGTTCGTCGTGCAAGACGCGGCCGATACCAGCTTGTGCTGGTCCGGATGATAGAGCTGCTCATTTACCCCCATCACGATGGTCAAATCCATCTGTTTGCCGGGCGCTGTGATTAGAACACGGGAGGCGCCGGCTTCAATATGCTTGCCTGCTCCTTCCCGGTCATTAAATTTGCCGGTCGCATCGATTGCTAGGTCAACGCCGAGGCTACGCCAGGGCAAACGCGACGGATCGCGTTCGGATACAATTTGAATTGGAGTTCCATTAATGATCAGTTTGCCGTTGCTGACGGCGATATTGGCGTCCCATCTTCCATGTACGGTATCATACTTTAACAGATGAGCAATCGTTTCCGCGGGATAGCTGCAATTAATCGCCTGTAAATTGACCGATTGCTGCTTTTCATCGAATATTTTTCTGACTAACAGTCTTCCGATTCGTCCCATACCGCTAATCCCCACGCCAATATTCAACTTAATTCCTCCCCATACCACTATATAGTGTGTACTATTTAATATAGTATACACTATTTAAATCTATTTTGACCATCATTAAATCATTTTTGGTTATTTCACCGGACTAAATTCACGATAACGCAGTCAAATTTGATGTCCACCCCCTTATTTATGATGTAATATATTCCTATTGCGACATCCAATATTCAACCCTCTGGGTCTTAACCGATCTCTGACCAAAGTCCAGTACGAATCCTAAACTCCGGACAGTGTTGAACCGTTCCTGTCTCCTCTACACTTAGATGCATATCTAACGTTTTGTTTTTTCGGTGAGGAGCGAGATTATGGAATGGATTAGCGGCCTTTTTGAACAATATGGCTATTACGTATTATTTCTTGGACTGTTTGCCGAATCATTGGCGCTGCCCTTTCCCGGTGAATTGGCGATGGCGGTATCCGGACATATGAGCACGTTAGGAAACTTCCGATTACCGGCAATTATTCTGATCTCCTATATTGGAGCCATACTCGGTACGGTCGTCACGTACTATTTGGGCTCCAAACTGGGTGCTTCCTTATTCGAACGCAAAGGGAAATTCTTGTTTATGAACAGGCAGCGGCTGGATAAGATGACCCAATGGTTTGACCGATATGGCACTAAGCTTATTCTGGTCAGCTACTTCATCCCCGGCCTGAGACATTTCACCGGTTACACAGCCGGCATTCTTCAAATCCGTTTTCGCACTTTACTGCTGTACAATAGTATAGGCGGCTTCGTATGGGTATTGGGCTACGTGTCGATTGGCCATTTCTTCGGTATACACATCGAGCAGCTGCTGCATCAATTTTCCCGGTATTCCCTTGTCGCATTTATTGTAATCGCTTCGAGCGCGGCAGTCATTCTAGTCCTCAAGCGCAACAAAGAAGCGGTAACGAATTGGCTCCTCCGGCGCAAACGCAGCGATTTGTAACCCCTATACAGCAAAAAGCGGTCTCCTGCGGATATCCATCCGAAGCGAGACCGTTTTACTTCTGCTCATCATCCAAATTGGCCGGTACTTAATGCTCACTGCGCTTCTTGCGCCTTGTCAACGACAGCCCGCCGAATCCGCTAATGACAGCGATGTAGAACCCGATATCATACCACCATCCCGTATTATGGATCTCATAAATTCGAATCGAATCCTTGAATATACCGATAATCAATGAGATTGGCGCGATCCATCCATGCCAGATTCCCCAGAAGAAGCCAGCCGGGTTATCCGCCGAATTCTTGCCGTCGCCGGGCACACATCCCGTTAAGGATACGCTAATAAGAATAAGGGCGATTAACATGATGACCGTTCTTTTATTCATTGTCCTCTCACCTTTCGTTCGATCCATAAATTCGCGACTTCGATTTCCCCTCAGATGCACCCTTGCATTAGAGTTTCCATACAATGGATTAAAACACCATGACATTAGCCTAGAAAGGTGTGACTTTGAGATGACGGGAAACATCATTAATTTCTATGCGGGCGGCAATACCGCGCAGGGTTTTACGAACCTGTTCGATTCATCGCTGCAGGGGCTCGATCGGATTTACATTCTGAAGGGCGGCCCCGGGACAGGGAAGTCGAGCTTGATTCGAACCATCGGGAACAAGATGGTCAAAGCCGGCTATAATATATGGTTTATTCACTGCGCGTCCGATAATGACTCGCTCGACGGATTAATTGTTCCGGAATTGAAGATCGGAATCGTTGACGGAACAGCTCCGCATGTCATCGAGCCTCAGCTGCCTGGCGCCGTCGAGCAGTATGTGAATTTGGGCGCGGCTTGGGATGCCGATCAACTCGGTGACCGCAGGCAGGAAATCGAACAATTGAATGGCAGAATCAAGCAGGCCTACGAGCGCGCCTATGCCGGTTTTGCCGAAACGCTGCGGATTCACGACGATTGGGAAAAAATCTACATCGCCAACATGAACTACGCGGCTGCCGACGAATTAACGCTGGAATACGAGCAAATTATTTTTGGCATCAAGCAGCAGGATAAGCAAAGCCGGGTCGACCGCCGGTTCCTCGGGGCTGCGACGCCTAGAGGAGCGGTTGATTTTGTTCCGAATCTGACGGAAGGCTTGGCCAAAAGGTATTTTATTAAAGGCCGGGCCGGATCGGGAAAATCCACCTTCCTGAAGAAACTCGCCGCTTCAGCCATCGAACGGGGCTTCGACGTGGAAATTTACCATTGCGGGTTCGACTCCAACAGCCTGGATATGGTCATTCTCAGGGAGCTGAGTGTCGCTATCTTTGACAGTACGGCGCCTCATGAATATTTTCCCGATCGGGACACGGATGAGATCATCGATATGTACGAACGGTGCATTACGCCTGGAACGGATGAACTTCATGCAGATGCTCTCCGGGATGTGAAGGAAAGATACGCGGCCAGCATGAAGCAGTCCGTCGTCTTCCTTGCCGAGGCCAAGTCCTGTCATGATGAACTGGAGAACATCTATGTGCAGGCCATGGATTTCGGCATTGTCGATCAGATCCAGAAGAAGATTCAGCAGGAAATTGCCAGAATGCTGATCGTAAGCGATTAGATTCATCTAAGGCATCGCTGTCCTCCACTAAAGTATATGTTAATTCCGTCTTGCCCAGCAATACGGTAGCATTGAAATGGTATCGAATAACGAAGAAGCCTCCACAATCACTTTGACAGTGATCGTTGGAGGCTTCTTCGTTACCGGTTGGGGACGGACTCATTCGGTGCAATCCCGGGTGGTACGCGCCCCGATGAATCAATGAAACGCCTGTCCTGACTCATGCTCCGAAATTCCGCTTAACGCTTCCCCTGCTTCGTTGACGAATATTTCACGGACAGCCAGGTCGCCGAGCGATACGACCCCTAGCAATTGACCGTTCTCTACGACAGGAAGTCGGCGAATTTGTTCGGAAGCCATAATATTGGCCGCTTCATCGATTGAAATCCCGGAAGTAATGGTTCGAACGTCCTTCGAACACACATCGTTGACCGAAGAAGAACCGGGGTGATTGTCCGCATAGCCCCTGATGACCAAATCACGGTCCGTAACGACGCCGATCAATGAGCGGTTGTCGATAACGGGAACAAAACCGATGTCATGGTCGCGCATGATTACAGCGCAGTCATGAATGGAACTGTGACTATTGACTGTGATACAGTCTGACGACATAATATCCGCAATTTTTCTCATCAATTAACCTCCTTGTGTGAACTGTAAGTAGAATATCCCTTTACCGCTTTTCTATACACGACGAATCGACATAAAAAAGCTCCTTCAAGCAAATAATACCCTTCAAAACACGGAATACGGGAGGGGTTGCGCCATGAAAACAAAGGAAACGTTATTGTCGATCGTTGCCTTGGGCGGCGTGAATGAAATCGGGAAAAACATGTATGTGATTGAATACGGGGATGACATTATCGTCATTGACTGCGGCTCCAAATTTCCCGACGAAAGCTTGCTAGGTATCGATTTAATCATTCCGGATATCACCTATTTGTTGGACAACCACAGCAAGGTGAAAGCGATGATCGTCACGCATGGCCATGAGGATCATATCGGAGGAATTCCTTATGTCCTGAAGCAGCTCAATGTACCGGTATACGCCACCCGGTTAACGCTTGGGCTTATCGAGAGCAAATTAAAGGAGCACGGCCTGTCGGGCAGCACCGAATTAATCATCATCGATTCCGAATCTCAGTTCAATATCGGCGAGATCGGGCTGCGATTCTTTAGGACCAACCACAGTATCCCGGATTGCTTAGGCATAGCGTTCACGACGCCGGAAGGCACCGTTGTGCATACGGGCGATTTCAAATTCGATCTGACTCCTGTGAATGAGCAATACCCGGATTTGCACCGGATGGCTGAAATCGGCATGAATGGCGTACTGGCCCTCTTGTCGGAGAGCACGAATGCGGAACGTCCCGGCTTCACCCCGTCCGAACGGCTCGTAGGCCAGCATATTGAAGAAGCGTTCGTTCAAGCGCGGCAAAAAATCTTTATCTCCACCTTCGCTTCCAATGTGCACCGTCTCCAGCAAATCATCGACGCGGCAGAGAAAACGGGCCGTAAAGTCGCCTTGCTGGGCAGAAGCATGCTCAATGTCGTATCGATTGCAAGCGAGCTCGGATATTTGCGTATTCCGGATACAATGCTGGTCGAAGCGAGTGAAGTCAATCAATATGCGCCCGAGAAGATTGTCGTGATGTGTACGGGGAGTCAAGGCGAGCCAATGGCCGCCCTCTCCCGATTAGCCAGCTCCAGCCACCGCCAGGTTAAAGTTCATCCGGGCGATACCGTTATTATTGCAGCTACATCCATCCCCGGCAACGAACGGAACGTAGCGCGTATCGTGGATAATTTATATCAGCTGAAGGCGAAGGTAATCTATGGTTCAGGAACCGTGACAGGGATGCATGTATCCGGTCATGCCAGTCAGGATGAGCTGAAGCTGATGCTGTCCTTGATGAAGCCGAAATATTTCATCCCGATCCATGGTGAATTCCGAATGCTGCATCAGCACCGTCTGTTAGCGGAAGCCGTGGGGGTGGACAAGAATAACATCTTCATCGTGAACAACGGCGATGTCGTCGATATCGTGCACAACAAAGCCTTTCAAACCCGCAAAATACCGAACGGCAATACGTTCGTGGACGGTCTTGGCATCGGCGATGTCGGTAACATCGTTCTGCGTGACCGCAAGCTCATGGCGGAAGACGGCATTTTGATCGTGATCGTCACGCTGAGCAAGATGGATGGTCATATTTTATCGGGACCGGACGTGATATCGCGCGGGTTCGTATATGTTCGCGAATCGGAGGGTTTGCTGGATGAAGTCAGCCGGATCGCCGTGAAGGCGATCGAACAGCTGCAGGATACGGATGTTAGCCAATGGGGGGTCTACAAGCAGACGATCAAGGAATCGGTCGGACGGTTCGTGTACTCCTATACAAAAAGACGGCCGATGATCCTCCCCATCATTATCGAGGTTTAAAACCACAACAAATGGGGGCGGTCCTTGCCATTATGGCTTGAGACCGCCCCCGCTGCTTGTTAACGTGCTGTAGAGCGCATGAACCTTTTACTCCATGCAGCTTACTTACGCCATGCTATACACTCTTGATCTTGAACAGACAACTGATGGAACCGCCATGAATGTTCGTGCGAATCGCCTCGGCCAGCAAGGACGAGACGGTCAGAACCTTAACGTAATCCGGACACGGCTCCTGCAGCGGAAGCGAATCCGTAATGACAACCTCTTTAATGTTCTTATGCTTCAGCCGATGCAGAGCCGATCCCGAGAAAACGGGGTGGGTCGCGCACACGTACGAATCATGGGCGCCTCTTTCTTTCAGTCCCTCGACAACATTCACGATGGTCGATCCCGTATCGATCAGATCTTCAATGATGATCGGAGTATGTCCTTCGACTTCGCCGATCACATGCGTAATAACCGACTCGTTATGACTCGGACGTTTCTTAACCATGATGGCAAACGGATAATCCAAGTAATTCGCCAGCTTCTCCGCCGTTTCCGCACGTCCCGCATCCGGCGAAACAATGATCGGATTTAAAATGTTTTTCGATTTGATATAGTCGCAGATCAGATCGAGCGCGGTGAGATGATCGACTGGTATGTTGAAGAATCCCTGGATCGCCGGCGAGTGTAAATCGAGCGTAATGACGCGGCTTGCACCGACAGTCGTGAGGACGTCGGACAGCATTTTGGCCGAGATCGGTTCGCGCGGCGCGCTCTTCCGCTCCTGCCGTGCATATCCGAAGTATGGAAGGACGATATTGATCGTCTTTGCTGAAGCCCGCTTGGCCGCATCGATCATGATGAGGAGTTCGACAAAATGCTCGTTAATGGGATGGGAAAAGCTTTGGATCAAATATACGTCACGGTTGCGAATGCCTTCTTCATAATGCACATAGATCTCGCCGCTCTTAAACCGGGAGCGCTTCATCTTCCCAAGCGGCTGGTCCAATTGCTGGCAAATCAGTTCCGCTAACTCCGGATTCGACGAACCCGTAAAGATAGCAATTTTGTCGTTCAACGGAATTTCCTCCTTAATTTCCAACAAAAACTTCTGCTGGTGCATTCACTTCTTCACTCTTTACTGCTTCTCAACATGCTATGTCATCATTGTACACGCTATATGAATTCTATCCAAGTTTTTATCCTTTAATCGGTTCAGGCGTGAACTTGTTTCCGGGCATGACTGCGGGCGCAAACCTATGGTTCACGCTGGTTTGCCAGGCTCTTGGCATCGATGTCGTAAAATGTTCACAATTTGCAGAAACGAATTTATATTATAATTGCTTCTGCGTGTGTTTTTTGGACGACATCATAAACGGAGATTGATGATTATGCTTATGCGAATGAAAAGATTTTGGCCTTTGTCCACCATGCTTGTTTTTCCCGTTCTCGGCATGCTGTATGCGATGTTCAATAAACCGCTTGAGACCGTCTACAGCCTTGAGCTTGGCATCGACCGGGCGATCCCATTCGTCAAATACTTCGCTTTGCCGTATTCAATCTGGATTTTCTACATTTACGCCTGTCTCATCTATTTCTTTATCAAGGATTCGAGGTTCTATTACCGTTCACTGCTGACATACACCCTGTGTGCTTTGCTCTGCTACGGGATCTACTCCGTCTTCCAAACGACGGTTGCCCGGCCCACACTTACAGGTGACGATGTATTTACCGCGTTAACCCAGTTTATTTATAATCGCGACCAGCCGTTTAACTGCTTTCCGAGCATCCATTGCTTCTCCAGCTATATGGTCATGAAGGCGTTGTATACCAGCGGCTTCCGCAACAAGTGGAATCAGATTATCATTTACGGCATGTCTTCCCTCATCATCGCATCGACATTGTTTGTGAAGCAGCATGTCATTCTGGATGTCATTGGCGGCATTCTGATCGTGGAAATCGTGTACCGCGCTGTCGTCTATGCGGAGCGCACCTTCTTCAACCCTTCTCCATTGGCCAAAAAGAGCCAGCCTCAATACCCGGTCAGCAAATAAAGCGGACGCCTCAAAGGCGATCCGCTTCTTTAATCTCCAAGTATACGAAATCAAAAATGACATGCAAATGAATTGCCAATTATCCGAAGGAGCCGTCCCACGCTCTCCACTTATGATCCGAAGTCAAGAAGGAGGAAGAATGAAATTGATAGGCGGACATCTGAGGGGTCCGGAACAACAGCGAACCGTTAAATTCAATGCCGCAGCCATTGACGAAACCATACCGCCTTGGTCCGATGCCGTCTTCGCGGACGAACGAGAAGTCCGCGTCCGTATCGATTGGCCCGTAATTCAGGCGTCCCTGCTCCCACTTATATTTAGGATAACCCTCACCTTCCAGAATGCCTTGATCCAGATCCAGCTTATACGTAAGATGAATCGATTTCCCATTGGCCGTATAAGAGAGTGACAGACGGTCATGCTCGGGTGTGTCCCGGCTGATCCGCACCCGGTCCCGTACCGGATCCGCTGTGTCTGTGAGCGCAAATGGCGTCAACACGGTTACAAAGCTGTTCATCGATCCCTTCGTAACGCGGCGGGTATCCATTTCATAGACCATCTCACTATCCGCATAGCAGCGTTTGATCGTTTCCTGGCCGGTCCGCCTCGCGCTGCCAGGAAATTCAATTAGCAGTGCCAGCTCGGTACGATTCACAATCGGGTTCGTATCGCCGGGTCCTTGATGAATTCGCTGAACCTGACCGACATAGTGCTGCTCGCCTGATGCTAGCACGCTTCCCGGATGCCATAGATTTAAGGTGCTCAGCAGCTTATCGCTCTCGCTCTGTGACTGGGTCCAGTCGACGATGATGAATACGCCTTCCTCTTGCAGGTAGGTAACCGCCCGGTCCCATAGGATCTGGTGAAACGGCTCCCTCAACCGGGTACGGCCGTAGACCAGCTCGCCGAACCGCTGAAAGTGAAGCTTCTCCGTGGAGACCCGTTTGTAGGTGCCGTCATCATGAATAAAATCGAAGATGGAATCGTTTTTACCCGGTTCGCCATCCCGAAAGACGAGACGATTATGATAGATATCCGCGCGATACCGTCCGTTGGGCGCGCCGTCCCGGTATCCGCCGTCATGCAGCAGTATATTCTGCTTCTTGGCTAGAAATAGGATCGAGTTTTCATCCGCATGGCCGTGGTGTGCCTTCTCGGCAGGAGCATGGATCGTCCGCCGCAAATACTCCCTCGGGATATACGCATAATCCCCTTCGTCGCGGTAATTCAGCAGCATGTACGTCGAATCGTCCTCCCAGCCATCGCGGTACACAATCTTCTTCCCGATCACATCCTCCAGCAGTTCTTCGCTCTGCCAGTCCGGCCGAACCGGCTCCAATTCGTCGTCCGACCATAAATAGGCATTGGAGAAATAGGCGGCGAGATAAGCGGAAGGCGGCCCTTCATGGCTGGCAAGGAAGTATTCGTATATTTTGCTGGCGGCATACTTCATATATCCGCACCGGTAGTGGGCGGCTCCCTTCTCCAGACATGCCAGCCACAAGTACCAGCAGGAATTATAATGCGAATCCCCGAAGTCCGGCAGCTGTCCATATGGAATTAATGCATGCGTAATATAATCAAAATAATATTTGGTTTGCGGCATTGCGAAGTATTCCGACTCCTTCCCGGTCATCTCCGCATAGATGATGCAGGAGATCAGCCACAGCGGCAAATACAGCTCGGCATCCTCGATGGACCAGCCGCCATACGATTCTTCCGCCAAGTAGTCGCGCAGCTTCGCCCACTCCCGTATCTCCTCGGTATCTCCAAGCGCCGAAATTGCCAGCGATAGCGTGAAGACCCGCAGCATGGAACGGTTATGAGCGCCCCACTCCGGATAATGCAGCATCGCTTGCACGGAGCTGCGGATCGATCCTTCGATTTGCCGCTTGTCATCATCCGATAGGAGTGCAGAATCCTTCATGAACAGATAGCCTTGTATGTAATGTGTGCCCTGGAAGAGAGGCTCGAAGGAAGTGATGCCCTCCGCATATTCCGGATGCCGCTCCTTGATGAAGTCCGGCACGATATCCTTGAACGACTCGACCGCAAGAAGAATTCGTCTGGCCTGCTCGCCGTATTCGGCTTCGCCTGTCACGTGATAGAGAAAAGCTTCGGTTTGCGCCAGAATCGGAATACTTCCGGGAGGGGCGTACATCCCCAGAAATTGATCCGGGCGGTACGACTGCCGCCACTGTTCGATACCGGCATCATAATGAGTCCGGCCTTCGATAACCGCCGCTTTAATATAGTCCAGATACGTTTGCTTGTTCATTTCTACTCCTCCTTCGAATCTTCGGTTCATTAGAGAAGACCGCTGAGCAATTCAGCGGTCCCTTCGCCCTTATGGCTGGTAGTTTATTTTCGTGTAGATTTCCGTCAATTCCCGGTCGAATTCTTCGCCGCCGAGCTTCTTCCATCCAGCGATCATCGCATCATACTCTTTGTCAGGATCAGAGGAAACGATGATTTTCGTAATCGATTCGTTAATGAATTTCGCAATGGTATCCTGATTCTTCTGTGCGAACGGTCTTGGCTCCGACAGAATGACATGCTTCGGCGTGTAGGTTTCAAATATCTTCCACCAATTCGTTATCGTCGTCGCGTAATACTCCGGATCGAATACCTCCGATTTGATCGCGGCGTTCTTCAGCTGCTCATAGGTCATCTTCGGCTGCCCCTGCTGGATCAGGGAGAGGTCTCCGGGACCTGCATACCAGGCGACTTCCTTGGCCGTTTTATCCTGATCGATATTTTCCCATGATCCGTCCTCCGCCTTCTTGCGATGAACGCCCTCGATACCGGATTGCATCGTCAGGATGACATCGGGGTCAGCCATCCAGTTCAAATATTTCATCGCTGCAATCGCCTGCTCTTCCTTGCTTGCCTTCGGAACCATAATGAGCATTCCGTAGTCGGCCGATCCTGCAGCGTACCGCTTGCCGTCCGGTCCGATGAGAGGCTCCACCGGCACCCATCTCGCTTCCGGAACCGCCCCTCTGGACGAATCGGTCGAAGCCAAGCTCGAGTCATTATTCTCCATGAAGCCGGCTACGCCTTGCGCAATATACTGGTTAAACTGCTGATTGTTCACGTCCGTACCGAATTCCTTCGGTATTAATCCTTCCTTATACAGCTTATTCAGAAATTTGAACATATCGCGCGCACCCGGCGAGGCGATATTCGATACATATTTGCCGTCGAGCCATACGCCGCCATACATATCCGTTCCGTTACCCACCAGCTGCGGACTAACGCCGAACGCGCCGGAGAGGTTATACATGAATGCTTTGCCGATCGCCGGGAACGCATACGGCACCACTTTGTCCTTGCCTACATTGCCCGGATCCTTCTCTTTGAACGCTTTGAGCACCGTATAAAGTTCATCCGCCGTCGTCGGTGCCTTCATATTCAGCTTATCCAGCCAATCCTGACGGATCTTGATCGTCGGGCCACCGAAAGGATTCGCTCGAATTGCCGGTATGGCATATCTCTTCCCTTTGTATACGCCAGCCAGGTCCAGCGCTTTCTGATTATTGGTCTTGATTTGAGAACCGTACTTCTCGAGCAGCTCATCCAGCTCCCACAACCCGCCCTGCTCGGCATATTTGAACAACGTATTGGAATCGTAGGAGTAGATAATATCCGGTGCTTCGCCGGAGGCGAGCCAGACGTTCAGCTTGCTCTCCGCTTCTCCGCGCGGTACGCCGACCATCTCCAGATCGATGCCAAGCGGCTTCACCTGCTCCTGCGCCCACTTGACGAGAGGCGCTTCCGTCAGCTTCATGCCTTCAGGCGTATTGCCGCGGTCGTAAATCATGACGCGAAGCTTCACCTGCTTGACCTCTTCTTCTTTCTTGACCGGTTCTTCCTTGTTAACTGATTCGCCCTTGTCTTCCGACTCCGGCTTGTTCGTGCTGCCCCCAGCGCTGCCTGGATCATTGTTCGAGCTGCAGCCTGCCAATAGAAGCGAGAAGGATAGGATGATTGCAATAAACAGGGTGATCCCATTTTTACGAAATGCCACGTTCGTTCCTCCCTCATAATTCGTTTACAGGAATCGATATAAGTCGAACGAGTTAGAATGTCCTTCCGTCCGTTCTTTCTCACGCTCAACTTATAGATCTATATACGGGAAGGCTGCCATGCAGCCGACCGGCCCTGTCCTGGTTAGCAACCGCTGCTGAAGCTCCATTACCCTTTTACCGAACCGAGAAAGGAGCCTTTCACAAAATATTTCTGCAGGAACGGATACACGATGAGAATCGGCACCGTAGCGAATACGGCTGTCGCCGCCTTCAAGGATTCCTCGATGACCTGCAGCTTGCCCTCCTGCTGCATGACCTCCAGGGATGTATCGAGCTGAGAAAGCAGCAATATATTTCGCAACCGGACCTGCAGGGTGTAGAGATCCGGATCGTCGATCATAATAACCGCCCCCATGTAGCTGTTCCAATGTCCAACCGCATAGAACAAGCCGATCGTCGCCATGACCGCGCCGGAGAGCGGAAGCACAATGCGCAGCAGGTAGCGCATGTTGCCGCAGCCGTCAATGATGGCCGCTTCCCGCAGTTCATCGGGCATATTCTGAAAGAATGATTTCATGATGATGACGTTGAACGCGCTGATTGCTCCCGGAATCATAATGGCCCACAGCGTATTCAACATACCTAGATTCTTAATTAACAAATAACTGGGGATCAGACCGCCGCCGAACATCATCGTGAAAATCATATAGTTCAGAAAATATTTTCTGCCCACCAGATCCCGGCGAGACAGCGGATAGGCCATCAGAATGGTGAAAACCATATTAATGGCTGTTCCCACTACCGTAACGAAGATCGTCACGAACAGGGAGCGAATGACGTTATCGTCCCAGAAGACGGACTTCATGGCGTCGATCTGAAAATCCACCGGCCAGAGCACGACCTTGCCGGCCTGGATGGCGTGGCTGCTGCTGAAGGCATTGGCGAATGTGTTGACGAACGGAAAAATACAGATAAATGAAATCAACGCGATGAGCGTGTAATTGACGACGTGAAACGATGTATCCCAGGGTGAGTATCTTCGTCTCCGGATATATCTTGCAACAGGCGATCGGGTCTCCTCTGCCATAGGCTCACTCCTAAAAGTTTTGTGAAGCTAAGCTTCTTGGATTTTACTTCGCAACAAAACTTGCTTCGGAAGCATAATCACAAATGAAGATACGACGGGCGGAGCAGGAAGAATGATTCTGAAGAAGCGCCAGCGGTCGCCTTTGTTTCCGGATTTCAACCTCAAGAAATGGAATTCAAGAAAATCCGGGAACAACAGCGATCGGAAGAACATTCTGCCTGCGCAGCGGGTTGTATTTCAATGGTTCAACTGATCCTTACGCTCCTTGTTTACCAGATGCCTTCGCGGCCCATCTTATTGGCGGCATAGTTGGCGCCGATAATAAGCATCAGATTGACAATCGACTGCACCATGCCGATTGCCGTCGTTAGTCCGAATCCGCCCTGCCGGATACCCAATTCGTAGATATAGGTGCTAAGAACGTCGGCAACGTCCATAACGAGCGGATTCATTAAGGCATAAGGCTGCTCGAAGCCGATCGACACCATATGGCCGATGTTCAGAATAAGCAGGATCACGATCGTCGGCATAATGCCGGGAATGGTGATGTTCACGATTTTCTTCCATCTGCCGGCTCCGTCGATGGATGCGGCTTCGTATAAATGCGGATCCAGCGTCGTCATGGCCGCCAGATAGATAATGGTTCCCCATCCGACGCCGGCCCATATGCCGGAGCCGATAAATACGGAAACCCACCAGCTGTTGCTCGCCATGAAATAGATGGGCTCGAGGCCAATCCATTGGAGGACCAGGTTCACGATGCCGAATTTCGGCGACAGCAGGGCATAGATCATGCCGCCCATGAGGACCCATGACATAAAGTGCGGCAGGTATAACAAGGATTGCGAGATTCGCTTGAAGTATTTGCTGCCGACCTCGTTCAGCATGATGGCGAGAATGATCGGAGCGGGAAAGCCGATGACGAGGCCAAGCACGTTGAGCATCAGCGTATTGCGCACGATCTTGTAGAAGTCGGGGAGCTGAACCATTTCCTTGAAATACGCGAAGTTATTCCAGGGGCTGTCGAATACGCCCCGGAAGATGTTGTAGTCCTTAAATGCGATTAACAGGCCGAACATGGGGATATACGAGAAGATGAAGAAATAGATCAGGCCGGGTGACAAACAAGCATATAAATCCCAGTTTTTGCGAATTCGTTTCCAACGGGTACGGCTGCGGTCACGCTTAGCGGGCAAGTCCAGGGATACCAATGGAGGCGATTTTGTTTGCGCTTTCATAAGCTCACTGCTTTCCTTGTGGGATAAACCAATTGTAGCCTGCATTGAAAGCGGTTTACATGCGTTGATTTTTACATTTTATTAGTTTTCTTGACCTCGAATATTAGAACCGCTTCATCCTATGCAGGGCGTCATCCAGGTCGGCGAGCAGCGAATCCGTGTTCTCCAGACCGATCGACAGCCTGACCAGACCTTGCGGAATACCGGTCCGCGCCGATGCTTCCTCGTCCAGCCACAGCCCCGGCGAATTGATCAAGCTTTCGAATCCGCCCCAGCTCGGACCTTCCTCGAACAGCTTCAGCGACTTCATGAACCCGGTAATTTGCTCCCGATTCCCCTTCGGCACGAAGCTGAACAAGCCCGAATAGCCGGACATCTGGCTGCGCCCCAGCTCGTACTGCGGATGGCTTTCGAGACCGGGATAGAATACGCGCTGAACCATCGGATGCGATTCCAGAAAGGCCGCGGCCTTCATTGCGCTTTCCTGATGCTGGCGCATCCGGACAGGCAGCGTGCGAAGGCCGCGAATCAGCAGCCATGCCTGATGGGGATCCATCGCAGCGCCGAACATGCCTCTCTCTCGATGTGTAATTTCGTCCATGACCGATTGGCGCCCGATCATCACACCGGCAAGAATATCGCTATGTCCGCCCATATATTTGGTCGCCGAATGCACGACGATGTCGATCCCCAGGGCAATCGGATTCTGGTAGAGCGGCGTTGCCCACGTGTTGTCGACGATCGTAACGATCCCCTTCGCCCTGGCTATATCCGCCACCGCTCTCAAATCCTGAAGGGTGAACAGATTCGACAGCGGCGTTTCCAGATAGATCGCTTTCGTCTCCGGACGCAGCGCCTGTTCGATCTCGCTTAAGCTCTCCCCTGTTACGAATGTCGTCTCGACGCCGAACTTCGACATATAGGTTTCCAGAAACCCTCTCGTCGGCGGATAGACGTTCGACGGGCAGACGATGTGACAGTCTTTCTCCAATACATGCATCAATGCCGCCGTTATCGCCGCCATTCCGGAGGAGAAGCACCGCGCCTCCTCGCCCTCCTCCAGCGCCGCGATCTTCTTCTCCGCGATTTCGGTAGTCGGATTCGAGACGCGGGTGTACGTGTACCCATGATTCATCGTCTTTCTCGTAAACAGCGTATTCTGGAAGATAGGGGGAACAATAGCCCCTAAATGCCGGTCATACTCATCGCCGTAATGCGTGCAAATATCTTCCTTCGTTACGAACTCGCGTTTCTTCTCATCCATTAGATAGCCTCCTGCAAGCAGAAGCTGCTCACACCGTTCCATGACGGCGAAGCAGGCTTTCTCCTCAGATTATAAGTTAATGTTTACGATAACGATTACTGCCCTATATGTGAAAGAAAAGGCGCCCGGCGCTTCACGGCGGGTCGCCTTCTCGCTTCGTTCGCTCTTAATGGTTCTGCGATACCGCAAACCGGTGAACGGCATTGAAGCTCGTACTCCTGCCGGTGCGGCGAACCAATACGCCCCAGCGCGTCCGGTCAAGACGGTGCTCATAGCCTCTGAAGAGGTATACGCTCGTTCCCGGAGAGCCAGCCATATGCAGCGTCAGCGTCTTGTCTGGCAAGCGCCAGCTTACCTCCCAGTCCTCGTCGGTATCGCAGCGGCTGACATCCAGCATCAGCTGATAACCATCCGCATCGCCCGGCTGTGCGGACTTTGCGAAAGCCAGCTTCGACTCTACCTCGCCCGAACAATGGAACAGCCAATCGATTACATGTTCATCTTGATCATCGCCAGAAGCTTGCACCTCGAATTCATCCTCAAGCCGATCCGGGAATAATTGAAGACGTCTGGCAAAGTCTATGCCGGGGTAGACGTCCTTCGCGGATGCGAAGCAGCTGTTCTGTTCCTGATCGAATGCAACCATCTGTCCTGTCGGGCGATTGGGCTGCGTCTGCTTGTCGACCATGACCGAGTTATGAGCCACCGTCTTCCGCTGCCATTCGCGAAACAGATCCGAGCCGTAACCACTGTTCGAAATATCGCGAGAAATAACCTCATCCTGCAGAAAAATCTCGATATTCATAATATCCGCATGAGAATGACCGCGCAGTACAAACCCGTATTTCAGGAACACGGAAGCTTCGCCGCTTTGCAGCAGGCCGAAATAGATATCCGGGTCGAATGTCGATTTTCCGTCCGGAAGATACCGATCAAGATGACCTTCTGCGAGCTTCACTCCGCCCCATTCCCGTCCGAATAGCAGCCGGTCGATCCCTCCGATGTTCGCCGTCTTGCCGTCTGCTGCACTTGTCCGGTAGCAATGCGCTAGCGCGTACCGGAACGGCGCTTCATCTTGAATCTGCCGGATCCATTCGTACTGATGCGCGTAATTGTCGAAGCTCAGCAGCGGCCAGCCATCGTTCGGATTCGGAAATTCCCCGTTCGGGAACGCATAACGGACCGGATACCGGTACATGCGAAGCAGCGCATCCTCCATCTCCGGAAAATCATATCCGTAAAGCTTGCAGAATGCGAGATAATACGTAAGTCCGTCCGCACAATAAAAATGATAGTGGAAGGACGCCTCGTACCAGAAGCCTTCCGGCAGCAAGCCGTCTGAGAGCTTCTTCTTGATGCCGTATTCCCCTTCCGCGGCGCGCTCGCACCATATTCGCTCATTGAAGAACAGGCCGATCATCCCGGCGGCGGCTTTCATCCAGCAGATGATATTCGGCGTACAGCCGACCTTCTCGATAAGAAACGCCGCTTCCGGCAGGAAGAACCGATGCTTATAGGTCTCCAGCTCTTCGCCCGTCAGCTCCTCCTTAACCAGCTCAAGCCCCTTCAGCATCGCGATGACGGTTACCGCGTCGGTTAAGTCGGTCCCCGAGAACATTCCTTCCTGGCCAGGCGGCGTCCGGACCTGGAATGTGCCGTAATGATCGCAATAGAAGGCCAATACTTTCCGGATGAAGGCCAGATAGGCCGGATCTTCATAGATGTTGTAAAGAACCGCCGCATGAAACACTTGGGAGCCGACTGTGGACCGGTAAATATAACACCAGGCATCGTCCGCTTCCTGTGCCTCGCGCAATTGTCCGCATCCGCTGCATCGGTGCTCATTGGGCTTCTCCGGATCGAAGATCAGTGAGGCAAAACACTTGTCGCAGAAATAATGATGCCCCCATCCGGCGACTCTGGCAGGGTCATCCTCATAATGCGCTGCCCACCAGTCGGTTTGGGGCTTGATTTGATTCACGATTTGCTCCGCCCATGAATGCGATTTGATTTTCTCGCGAACGGCTTGCCAATCCTCCACCAACCGCATCGTAACGTTCATACCGCCCTGCTCCCTTCGGGTTCCATTATTTCATCTGCGGATGCTTCAGGCTTTCCACCAGCATCAATAACGTCATCGCCTGGCCGTACGGCATCGGACAGACGGATATCTTCTTGTAATAATCCATCGTATCTCCGACACAGGTTCCATAGGATACGTCCTGCACCATCCCGGCCTCGTCGATGCGGCTGACGACCGCCCGAAGCGCCTTGCAGCCGCATTCGCGGAAGGATTCAGGCAAGTAGCCTTTGCGGACCGCCTTCAGGATCCCGTAAGCGAAACCGGCCGTGGCCGAGCTCTCCACGTAGGAGTCGGGATCGTCCAGCAGCGTCCGCCACATTCCCTCCTCTGTCTGAAGGGAGACAAGAGCTTCCGCCTGGCGTTCCAAGGATGTAAGAAGAAACTTCCTGACTCCGGCCGGCACCGGCACAATATCCAAATAATCGATTAAGCCCGCGGTATACCAGGCGTTCCCCCGGCCCCAGCGCGCGCCGGCAAAGTGATGGTTCCCAAGAAACGTCCAACCGTGATAGAACAATCCTGTCTTGACATCGGTTAAATATTTGAGATGGACGAGAAACTGGTGGACGCTCTCCTGCACATACTCGTCCTTGTTCAGCAGCACGCCCATCCGCCCGAGAAACAGAACGGACATATACAAGGTATCATCCCATAATTGTCCTTCATTCGCGCTGCTGACCGTCAAATGCGAGATTCCGCCTTCAGGGGTTCGCGGCATCTCCTCATACACGTACTTGACCCACTCCAAGCAAATGTCAAGGTAATCGGGCCGGTTCAGCTCCTCATACAGATAGCTCATTGTGAGCAGGGGACACATCGTATTTACATTTTTCCCCGGCAAGCCCTTCTCGATATGTCGGTCAAACCAGCTTGTCAGGCTGCCCAGTATTTCCTTGCTGCCCGTTTCCTTATAATACAAATACATGGCGAACAAGCCTACGCCCTGCGACCAATCCCATACATCCATCGAAATAATGCTGTCCTTGACATTCTCTTTGATCGTCGGCTTCAAATCCTTCATGCCTTGCAGGACACGAGCGATCGCATCTTCGGTCAATTCCTTGCTCATCGTGCCTAGCATACGTTTAACTCCTCCTTCGCCCAGGTTGGTACTTATTTTACAAGAATATCGGACGTTTTCTATTGGAGTATCTTGCTGTTATATTAGCTATTTTGACGATTGAACTGTCCTCATTCGCTGCGCGAAGTGATGTTCCGATCGCGGCGGCATTACGGAATTATTCGCCTGCTCCGCTGCAATGCTGCCGTCGTGGGCACCCTCATCTAGTCTCGGCTATGTCCGCCATCCAATATCGGCAGCCGGATTTGAACCGTCGTTCCTTCGCCGGATTTGCTCTGAATCGATAGTCCGTACTTATCCCCGTATAAGATTTTCGCGCGCTTGTGAACGCTTATGATGCCGACATTCGTATGCTTGTTCGAATCAATGATGGTACCGTACCGCTCGGGGTTGAGCAGCCGCTCCACCATCTCCTCGTCCATCCCGATTCCGTTATCTGCCACTTCGATAATCAAATCCTCTTCTTCCGCACGGCAGATGATATGGATCACGCCTTTGCCCGGCTTTGCTTCGATGCCGTGGATGACGGCGTTCTCCACCAGCGGCTGCAAGATGAATTTCGGTACGCGGCAGTCCATAAGCTCGTCGTCAAGCCGGTACACGACTTCGATTTTGTCGCCGTAAATCATTTTATGGATCGACAGATAACTTTGTATGAACGAGATTTCCTCCTGCAGCGTAAGGACGTCGCCCTTCTTGCCGATGCTCTCGCGCAGCAGCTTGCCCAGCAGGTAAATCATTTCGCCGATCTCTTCTTCCCCCTTGATCTTGGCCATGCTGTACACCGACTCCAGGGTGTTATATAGAAAATGCGGATTCATCTGCGCCTGCAGCGCTTTGTATTCGAACTGAAGCGTCCGGTATTCCGCTTTCTGCTTCAGCAGCTTCTCCCGATACACCGAGTTGAACAGGTCATTGATCTTGTCCGCCATGGAATTGAATTTGGCCGCCAGCAGCCCGACCTCGTCTCGGCTCTTCGGGACGATCACATGATGATTGAAATCGAGCGAGAAGCTGGTCATGCTCTGAAGCAGCAGCCGGATGTTTTCCGTTATATTTTTGGAGATAAACACGGCCATAAGGAAGGCGATCAGCAGCGATACCAATATGGTGCTGATGGTCCAATATTTAATGCTGTCCGTATCTCGCGTCAGCTGCTTCACATCGATGATTTGTACGATTTTCCATTTATCATACAACGTCGATACGACCGTCGATATATATTGGCTGCCATTATACGCTAGGCTGTTCTTCGATTCATTCGCCAGGTAGAGCTTGTTGTCCAAGAAAAAATGCGCGACGCCGCTATGCTTCAGGTCCGGCACGAACAGCTCATTATTCTCGTTAAGAATGAGAATATCGCCGTCCATCAGTTGATTGACATTCGTTATAATGCTGCTGATATAGCTGCTGTCCAGCCCGATCGCAATCATTCCGACATATTTGGCCGTCGGAATATCGAACATCGCGCGCACCATGAATACCGTTCCATGCTCCCCTTGAAACCAAACCGGCTTGCCGCGTTTCTGCTGAACGGCATCGATATCGAGCCGCTGAAGCAATTCTTGATCGTATTGATGGAACGTTTGCCGCTGCACCAAATAGGGCTTCTCATTCACATCGATGATCATCACGGCCAAGAAATCTTCCTTCGTAAACATAAGCTCGCTCATAAAATCATTAATATATTTATTGCGGAAATAAATGGTCTCTTCGGACGTATCGGTCTGGCTCAGCCGCTCGCTTAGACTGGAGCTGCGAAACTGCTGGAAGGCGATCTCCTCGATATCCTTGGTGCGCTTCTCCAGATTGATGCCGATTTGCCCGATCAGATATTCGGAGAATTCACCGGAATTTCGTTTGATCGCCCCGATGGAGACGACATAATTAACGACGCTAATCATAAGAACCGTTACGAAAATGATCGCTGTAAACGAGAGGAGAAATTTCGAGCGAAGCTTCATGTTCATAAAGAAGCTGCTGATTCTGCGCATGAACTCACCCACATCTTAAGAATAACAATCGTCATCGAAGTGATGCAGATACTCGACCAGCATGAGAAGCGTCATCGACTGGCCGTAAGGCATCGGACATTGCGGAATCTCCTTAT
Organism: Paenibacillus spongiae; assembly: GCF_024734895.1. Taxonomy (NCBI): domain Bacteria; kingdom Bacillati; phylum Bacillota; class Bacilli; order Caryophanales; family Paenibacillaceae; genus Paenibacillus; species Paenibacillus spongiae. Next base: position 2,952,171 of record NZ_CP091430.1, on the reverse strand, counting down.
AGAACTGCCGTGTGAGCCCCATCCGGGTGCCGTACGATACGCCGTGAACGATTCCCTGGTCGTCAATATGACGAATGACCGCATGAAGTGCCTGGATTCCCGCTTCTCTGTAAGTCTCGCTAATATAGCCTTTACGCACCGCCTTCAGAATGCCATACGCGAAGCCTGCTGTCGCCGACGTTTCTTCATAGGCTTCCGGATCGTCCAGAAGCGTCCGCCACATGCCGTTCTCCGTCTGCAGCTCGCTAAGCTTGCGGGCTTGCTGCTCCAGAGAAGAGATGAGAAACAGCTCGATCCCTAGCGGAAGCTCGATGATGTCGAGATAGTCCACCAGTCCGGCCATATACCACGCATTGCCCCGCCCCCATAACGCCCTGGCATAATTGTCCTTGCGCACGAATGACCAGCCGTGGAAGAACAGGCCTGTTTCGGTATCCGTCAAATATTTCAGATGGACGAGAAACTGGCGCATGCTCTCCTGTACATAGAAGTCCTTCCTCAGCAGGACGCCCATCCGGCCCATAAACAGCACCGTCATATACAGCGTATCGTCACGGAGCTCGCCCTCGTTGGCGCTATCGAGGGTCACATGCGTAATGCCGAATTCCGGCGTTCTCGGCATTTCATCCGCGGCATAGCTGGCCCACTCCTCGCAAATTTCCAAGTACAGCGGATTGTTCGTCTCTTCGTACAAGTAGCTGAGTGTGAGCAGCGGGCACATGGTGTTCACATTTTTCGCCGGAAGGCCTTCCCGGATCCGGTTATCGAACCACTCCGTCAAATAACGCAGAACGCCTCGGTTGCCCGTTTCCTTGTAATACAAATATAAGGAGAAGAGCCCTACGCCCTGGGACCAATCCCATTTGTTCATATTAATAATGCTGACAGGGGTGTCTTCCTCGATGGAAATCGTCAGATTCTGCATGCCGGTAATGACCTTGCCGATTAAGGTTTCGATTTGCTCCCGCTGCAATCGAATGGCTTTCATTTGACTTTCTCCTCCTCTGTCTACCGGATGTAACCGCTGCCATAATGATTGACGGTCATGATGTATATCATACAAATCTCACCATAAGACAGAACGGCACCGCATAGTATCGGGCAAATTTACGGTTATATTAGCTTTCTTTACTTCTGTTCTTGTATTCCTTCGGGGATATGCCCTCCACTTTCTTGAAGACTTGATAGAAGTACGCATATTCTTTGTAGCCGACCATTTCCCCGACCTCATTCACTTTATGCTTCGGGTCCTTCAGCAGCCGCTTTGCCGCTTCAATTCTTGCCTTATAGACCAGGTCGACGAAATTGATGCCGGTTTCCGTACGCAGCAGACGGCTCAAGTAGCTCGGGCTTAAGCCGAAGTGCTCGGCGACGGCGGTCAAGCTAATATTTTCCGAGAAGTGGCTGTTAATATAGTCGATGGACTTCTTCACCACGAGGCTGTACTGCTTGTCGCTGCCTTCCAGCTTGCCCTTGATGTTCTTGACGAAAGCAGCCAGATAGTCCGAGGCTTCCTTCATATTGGGCAGCCGGTAGACGTCCTCCAAGATCTCGTCAATACTCTTGTTCAAGCCGAATTCGTCACCGGTTACACGGAAGTAATAGCGTGCCGCCACAAGACAAACATCGGACAGCAGCCCCTTGGCAACGAGAATATTGCCTTCGCAATACACTTGGATCTGCTCCAGGAATTGCTCCAGATGCGCGATCATCTCTTCGCTGCTCGCATGCTCAAGCATCTGGTTGAATTGCTCCAAATCGCGGATAATCGAGAACTTGCCGCCCTCGATCGAATGATGGCGGGGTTCTGGGAAGAGGACTGGCTCCTCCGTGCGGAAGAAGCTCGATTCCATGAGGGCAGAAGCCTCCGCGAATGCCGGCTTCAGCTCCGGCAGCAGCTTATACGCCGAACTGACCGCTATACAGCAGTGCAGGCCATGCCGCAGACGGACCAGCTCGATAAAATCATGGCAGAAGCCCTGCAGCTTCATTCTCAGCTCGCGCGGCGTCAATACTTTGGGGAATAGACATGCGAATACGAGGTCATCGCGAGGGTAGGATTCTATAATCTGAAATTCACGCTTCGCCGCGGCTGCTTGCGCCATCTCGGTAAGGCTTCTATGAATGCCTGAATGGATTCGGGTGCTGTCGACGCCCTGTACGGTTGCGGCCGTCTGCTTCGACCGGACAATAACAATCGCATTGCGGACGCCAGTAATCGCGAGATCGGCTGCTGTTTGATCCAGATCCGGCTCGAGGGGCACGCTTCCGCTTATGAGTTCGGCTATAAATTTGCTTCGCAGCGAAGGAAGCGAGCTTTGATGACGCGCTTCCAGCCACGTACAAGCGACGGCCATCTGCTCGAGATGATGAATCTCCATGTCCCTGCCCTCCATCTCTTCCACGGCCAAGCCGATCACCCGCTGCAGTTCTTCATTCCGGACCGGCTTGACAATAAAGTCATAGACGCCGAGGCGGACAGCCCGCTGTGCATACTCGAAATCCTGATACCCGGTGATCAATATCGTTTTGGACAAAGGAAAGGTCGCATGCATGTAAGCAGCCAAATCGAGACCGCTTAATCCGGGCATCTTAATATCCGTGATCAGAATATCCGGCTGTTGTTCGAGGATCAGCCGTTTGCCTTCGATACCGTCCTCCGCTTGGCCGACGACCATGCAGTTCAGCTTGTCCCAATCAATCGTCTGCACAATCGATTGACGGATAAGCGGCTTATCGTCAACGACAACTACGGTCCTTTTCATTCATGTCCTCCTCTATCTTCATGTTGGGTCCTGCGGCGGTCCTTTCAACCATCCCTAGTGGATTCCACAGAAAAGGCGCGACTCCTCTAATTCAACCCATATTTGGCAGATTAGTATGAAAACAAAAAAAGCCGTGCTTCACACGACTTCTGCCTCGTCTTCTAGATCTATGATTGCATTCTCTAATCTCTCGGATAGTCCACCCGCATGATATCCATGAAAGGGACCTTCGTCGTCACTCCGTTCCATTCAATATGTACCCGGCCCGTACGAGGATCCATCAGCACGATCTGACCGCGCACGGGCTCCTCTTTTCCCCATACCGTCAGAACGATTTCTGAATTCTCCAGCTTTGCCTCGTTCAATTGATTGCCGATTTCCTCAAGCACGAATTCATCCCGCGTCGGCCTCTTTGGTACCTTTGCCTTAGCCATATTTCATTCCTCCCCAATAATGCCCATTCAATCATGCGTAAAATAGACGCCTCCGCACTTCTTGCCCGTCCGACTCATAACTTGCGATGGTTGTGCTAGCATACCATGTTTACATACCTGTATGCCATATGTGGAATAAGAAAGCCGCTGAGAGCTTCACCCTCGCGGCAATCATTGTCCTATTCTTCCGTTGTCTCAACCGTTCCGATCCGATCGCTGACTTCGCTTGATTCCGAGACGATACCCGCTTCCGTTCTCAGCTTGGTCAGCGCATCTTTGAACTGCTGCTCATTCACATACATATAAGGACTATCCCACACGCTTTCCACCTGCTGGAAGGTGATCTGATTGGGCTTCATATCCTTGTAGTTCATAATCCAATCTTTAAGTTCCGCTTCCGGGATGTCCGTCTTCATATTCTGGCCTACAATATCCAGCACCTTCCCCCACTGGGCAGCGCCCTCGAACGAGGCAAGCTTATCGAGCAATTGCTGGAGCACCTGCTGCTGTCTGACATTGCGGTCCGAATCGGAGGATTCGCCGGTACCCTGATTGGACTTGCGGTAACGGACGAAATCCAATACCTGCTTCCCGTCCAGATGCTGATATCCCTTCTTCAAATCGATGTTCGTGCCGTCCGCGCGGTCGATGTATTTCATATCCATATCGACGTCGATATCAAGTCCGCCGACCGTATCCACGATTTGACGAACGCCGTCGAAATCGACGGTGACCATATGCGTAATCGGAATGTCCAACAGCTCCGAGAACATCTGCTTCGTGTTGGCCAGCGCGGTCGTCTTGTCTTCAATCGAATAATGCGCGTAATAGTAATTCGCCTTATGGGCTCTGCCTTCCTCGGATTCAATCCTTAGGTCCCGAGGGATGGATAACAGGCTTGCCGAATGAGCGGCCGGATTATAGCTGGCTACCATCAGGACATCGGAATTCATGGTGCCTCCGCTGCCTTCGCGGCTATCTACCCCGGCTAACAGAAAGGTCATCGGCTTCAACTCATCGGCCTTGTCCGCTTCCTCCTGATTCGCGGTATTATCTTCTTGCCCGTCTTGTGTCGGCTGTGGATCTGCGGCGATATTGCGTATGGCATTGTCTGCTTTCTGATATAAATACCCGGCATAGGCACCAACTCCGATTAAGGTAGATCCCAGCACCACGAGTACGACGATCATGATTCTGCGGACAATGATTTGTTTTCTGGATCGTGTGACGGACATAAGCTCCTCCATAATAATCAATGTAGGGAATACCTATCCATTTTAAGGGTATAGTCAACCGTTGAATAGTTAATTTTTTCTTAGAATTTGTCGAATTCGCGTCATCTGTGAATGAATATCCATCCTACGCGGCACACTCCAATTCCAGATCATGATTGAAGGATTACCATTCTGGAAAAAATGGCTACTATTAATTCTCAACGGGGGAATGCCATCATGAACAATGTGCGCGCCTGGTCAGACCGATTCAAAATTCTGTTTCTTAATAACCGATTTGTCTTGTTTCTGCTCATCTTGTTTCTAATCGCCATTAATATATTCGTGTTAAGCAAGATTTCATTCGTGTTCAAGCCGTTCATCGTCCTGTTCAAGACGGTCCTCCTCCCGCTGCTGTTAACCGGAGTGGTCTACTACTTGTTGAAGCCCGTGGTCGATCTTCTGGAACGGAACAGAATAAAGCGAGTTTACGCCATCATTGCCCTGTATCTGTTCATTATCGGCGTTCTGGCTCTGCTGATTATTGCCGTCATTCCGCTTATTCGGGTCCAGTTGACGAGTCTGGTGGAGAACATTCCAACCTATACCCGCGAGATTGAAGAGAAGTTCCGAAGCTTGATCGGCAGCACGTTCTTCAATGATGCCCAAGCGGCGCTCGGCCTGGAGAATATGGATTTGATGAGCAGCATCGGCGAGAAGGCCTCCTCATTATTCAAGAATGCCTGGCAGCGGGTCGGAGGTGTGCTGGGCGCAGTTACGGAAACGATTCTGGCCATCGTCACCGTCCCCTTCGTCCTCTTCTACTTATTGAAAGACGGCAGGAAGCTGCCGGCGTTTATTCTATCTTACGTCCCAACGTCCCTGCGCCAGGAAACAGGACGGATTCTGGAAGAAACCAATCATCAAATCAGCTCCTATATTCGCGGTCAGGTCCTGGTAAGCTTCTGTATCGGCGCGCTGCTCTATATTGGATACCGCATCATCGGTCTGGAGTATTCGCTCGTTCTCGCTATCGCAGCAGCCTGTACGGCTGTCGTTCCTTATCTCGGGCCTGCAATTGCCATTACGCCTGCGCTCATCGTCGCCACCGTCACCTCTCCGGCGATGCTGCTGAAGATGATCGCGATCTGGACGATCGTGCAGCTGATCGAAGGTAAATTCATCTCGCCGCAAATCATGGGCAAGACGCTGCATATCCACCCGGTTACGATTATTTTCGTTATCTTGACGGCCGGCAATTTATTCGGCATTGTCGGCATTTTATTAGCCGTCCCAGGCTATGCTGTATTGAAGGTCGTCATGTCCCACGGCTTCCAATGGTTCAAAGTGCGCTCGCGGCTCTATCACGAGCGCAGCGGCGGCACGGCATGGACAGCTCCTGTTCAGGACACGGAATAGTCCGCTCGCCGTTAGCTTCGTATGGTGTATCTGGCGGGTCAGAGGCTGTAACGGTCAATAACGGGGTTATAGTCTGCGCTCGTTGTGATGAGCTCGGCTGTAACGCCCTTTTTGGGACTTACAGTGCCAGATTGAAATAGACGCACAGTAACTCCGCAGCGCTCGCGTTACATTCCGATAAATACTGGGCTTTTCCCCCATATCCCAAAGCCACTCAATGTCAGCAGCATCGCGCACGCAAGAGCTTCATCAGAAACAGTAAAGCCCGCGTTCCTGTTGAACGTGGGCTTATTAGAGCAACTACAAAAGCTGCAGGTAAGTTCACTCATGGCTTGCTTCGCACAGGAGAGATGAACCAATATACGAACCCGACAAAGATTCCTCCGCCGACGATATTCCCGAGCGTGACAGGTATCATGTTGCTCAACCAGCCGGCCAGCGTAATCGATTCTGGATGCTGCGGGAGCATGTAAGCGAGACTGAGCAGCGTCATATTCGCAACGCTATGCTCGAAGCCGCTGGCGATAAAGGCGTACAGGCACCACCAGATGAGCACGAGTTTGGCGATATCTTCCTTCGCCCTCCCGGCCGTCCATAGAGCCAGGCAAACGAGCCAGTTGCACAAAATGCCGCGGAAAAACGCCTCTCCGAAAGACAGCTCCATTTTTTTGGCGGCAGCGGTGAAGAGCAAATGCTCCGGCCCAGCCCCTTTGAACAGGCCAGCGCCAACGATAAGCAGACAGAGCAATAAGGCGCCGGCCAAGTTGCCAAGAAATACGATGCTCCAGTTTTTCAACGTATCGCTCACCGTCGTTTTGCCGGCCAGCGTGCTAGCCGTAAGATACATATTATTTCCCGTAAACAGCTCCGAGCCTGCGAAGACGACAAGCGTAAGCGCCAGGCCGAAGGACATGCCCATGACCATGGTCTGGAATGCCGAATTCGCAGCCGCAAGCGGCGCCCCTACGGAGTAGATCAAGATGATGCCAAACCCTACGTAGGCCCCGGCAAGCATTGCCGACACCGCATAGCGCGCAACGTTTTTGTTCATTTTCTCTTTCTTTTTTACAGCGGTTTCTATGATCGCTTCTACACTTGGTGTAAACATATGGTCATCCTCCCCGGTCTCTCTTCGATGCTGATCGATTGAACGATTGATTCAAGTTGATGCCGGATGGACGTCAGGCGCCGCGATGTAAACCTGATCTCCCTCTACCTTAACCGGGAACGAAAGAACCTGCCCCTGATCAGGCAGCTGAACGAGCCCTGTCCTCAAATCGATTTTCCAATCATGAAGCGGCTCATACAGGAAGCACCCCGATACCATCCCCTCTGCGAGCGGCCCGCCTTTGGGATGCGGACTGCGATTTTCCAGCGCGAATACCTCCCCTGCCGAAGTTCGAAAAACGGCGATTTCCCATCCGTTCCAGTTCACGGTGCGCCCGATCTGCGGCAGAAACTGCTCAAGCGCTCCGATCGGATCAAATACTTTCCGCTCCTTCATACATCCGTACCCCTTCCTATTCGTGATAATGCAGTTCATTTACTGGCAGTAGGCTCATGACTTTGGAACAGCGCCGTACATGTATCCGTGTCGTTCAACATTTTTTTCCATGGATCTTCAACCTGCTGGAGCGCAAACTCGATCCGCTCCACCAACGCTCTGCGGTTGTCCATATCTTCAACAACTGCCTTGCGGATCGCTTCCACCCCCATGCGCTCCACCCAATCCGATGTCCGTTCCAGATAGATTCCCGTCTCTCGGTAATATTGCATGATTGCCGAGCACAGATCGATCAGCTCCTGATCCGTCTTCACTTTACACAGCAGATCAGCCAGGCGCGCCGTAATCCCGCCGTTGCCGCCGATGAACAGCTCCCAGCCCCCATCATTGCCGACGATGCCAATATCCTTGGTGCATGCTTCGGCGCAGTTTCGCGGGCAGCCGTTGACCGCGAACTTGAATTTGGCCGGCAAATCCAAGCGTTCAAACTTGCGTTCCAGCAATGCGCCCATGCTCATCGAATCCTGGGTGCCAAAGCGGCAATAGGTCGATCCGACGCAGGTTTTGACAGTCCGGAGCGATTTGGCGTAAGCATAGCCTGATGGCATATCCAGCTCTTCCCATACTTTGGGAACATCCTCTTTCTTCACGCCCATAAGTCCGATCCGCTGTCCGCCCGTCACTTTAACGCACTTCACATCGTATTTCAGCGACACGTCTGCGAGCTTCTTCAGGTCTTCCGGAGTTGTGACGCCGCCATACATCCTTGGAACGACGGTATACGTGCCGTCCTTCTGAATATTAGCGCTCAATCGTTCATTGACGAAACGCGATTCTTTCTCATCTTCATAGGTGTCCGGATAGATCATGGTCAAATAGTAGTTCAGCGCGGGGCGGCACTTGGAGCAGCCCTCCGGATGGCTCCAGTCCAGTACGCTCATGACTTCTTTGGTCGTGGTTAGCCCTTTGCTCTTGATCTCCGCGACAATCTCGTCGCGGCCGAGCGTTGTGCAGGCGCATATGCCTTGCTTCTTGGAGGTCATGAAGCCATCGCCAAGGACGTATTGCAGGATTTGCTCCACAACGGGCTTGCAGCCGCCGCAGGAACGCGTTGCGCCCGTACAGGCTTTGATTTCCTCCACCGTGGATATTCCTTTATCGGCAATCGCATCCACGATGGCTCTCTTGGTCACTCCGTTACAGCCGCACACAATTTCATCGTCAGCCATGGCTTCCACCGAAGCCGGGTTTTTGGCTCCGCCGCTGCAGCAGCCTGTACCCATCAGCGAGTCATATATTTCGTCGGTCATCGCCGTTTTTTCCTTAATGAGCTTCTGCAGACGGGCGGAATCCGTGATGTCCCCGAAGAGCACCGCGCCTGCTATCACATTTTGCTTCAGCAATATTTTTTTGTAGGTTTGCTTCCATTCATCTTTGTGCACGATAACGGCATGCTCCGGTCCTTCGATAAATTCACCTGTCGAAAAAACGTCAACGCCCGATATTTTTAGCTTCGTCGATACGACGGAGCCTTCATAAGGAGCTGTTTCGACACCGCATAGATGCTTGGCAAGCACCATCCCCTGCTCAAAGAGCGGAGCAACAAGTCCATAGCAGACGCCGCGGTGTTCATTGCATTCACCGACCGAATAAACGCCCGACATTGATGTTTGCAAGTAGTCGTTTACTAAGATTCCGCGATTCGTTATGATCCCGCTCGCTTGCGCCACGGCCACATTCGGCTTGATGCCTACGGCCATGACGACGAACTCGGCTTCCAGCACCGTACCGTCCGAGAACCGAAGACCGGCGACGCGTTCGTCTCCGAGCAGTTCTACCGTTTGGACCCCCATTGCAAACTGAATGCCCTGACGCTCCAGCTCGGCTTTCAGCATCAACGCGGCCTGATGATCAAGCTGTCGCTCCATCAAGTCTTCCATCAGATGGACCACCGTTACGTTCATGCCGAGATGAACCAGACCTTTGGCCGCCTCCAGTCCCAGCAGCCCGCCGCCGATAACGGCCGCTTTCTTGTAAGTCTTGGCCGCCTCCACCATTTGCGTGCAATCAGAAATATCCCTAAAGCCGACAATGCCTTGCTTGTCGCAGCCGGGTATTGGCAGCATAAACGGTGTCGACCCTGTTGCAATAATGACTTTATCGTAATGGACGCGTATCCCGCTTTCCGTCACAACCTCATGACTTGCTTCGTCGATATGCGATACCGTCGTCCCGGTATGAAGCGTTATGCCGTTCTCTTTGTACCAGTCCCATCCGTTCAACACAATATCGTCAATCGTTTTGCTTTCATCCAGGACGTAAGAGAGCATAATGCGATTGTAGTTGGGATGCGGTTCGCTGCCGAATACGGTAATATCAAAACGCGACGTCAATTTCAATATTTGTTCTACCGTACTGATGCCAGCCATTCCGTTGCCGATGATGACAAGCTTTTCTTTACTAGGGGTCATAGCAGGAGCCTCCTCGAAAATCTCTGATTTGCTGGTCTATAGAGAAAGTATAGAGGCATTCGGTCAAAAGTTTAGTGACCAAGCTCACAACAAGCATAATTTTTCACAAAGTTCTACAATTACGCGACAAGCTGCTTCCAAAATTGAGATGGCCTGCACCCTGTATCCGCCATTTCTCCAGGAACGAAAAAAGAACCCTTCTATGAGAGGAATCTCTACGCAACGGTAGAAACACTCGTAAAGAGGGGATCTGTATAAGTTGAACCAATTATTTGACAATGCATGCTGCACAGGCAGAGGTTCTTACGATCATTACACTGTTACCGGTTTTCCTTGAATGGAACTGGAAGATTGAAACCCGGGAACAGAGGCGGCCCGTCCATGAATGATCTTTCTTCATGCAACAGCTGCTTTCAATCGATTCGCTCCCTTAGGCTGGTTTTAACAAGAGATGCTGTTCCATTTGCCTTGTATTTGATCAATGAAGATTCGGAGGGTGTTGTACAACGTACAACAATTTCTACATTATTCAGCGCCAGAGGCCGTTTTGTTGTACGTTATACAACAATATGGAAATGAAATCATGAGTTAGCCGCTATGCAGAGGGAGTTATTGTAGAATGTGCAACAATATCCGTATCATCAAGGCTTTTGCCCGCCCATTGTTGTATAACATACATGATTACAATGCCATAACCATATCCGATCAGGGGAGCGCCTGCTACGCCAACCGTTACCCGTCACCCGTCTGCCGATGCGATAGGGAAACGCCCGCACCGCCGCTTTATGGCTAACCGATGAGTGTAAACACGAACCCCCTGTAGCGACGATTTTAATCTGACGGATCGCGAATGTACGACTTCGTTCGCCGCACACACTGGTAATTGGACAGTCCATATGATCGCGTGAAGTATTATGTTCTATGCTACGTTGTTAAATTATTGGCAACGACCTTATTCGACGATCCGCCGTCCGATATTTGAGCGGTCGGGTTGCCTCTGACGAGATTTCCTGTGAGGATGTAGTGGTTAACCCCGGTATGGATTCGAATCCCTTGGCCCAGGGTGGAATTGCCGTTCAATGAAATCGTATTATTCGAAATATTGGCTCCCTGCACCGTTGAATCGGTCAGTATAATCCCGTGTCCGCCGCTTGCTCCCCTGCCATTATTATGGAAGCTGCTTCCTGTGATGGTCCATTTGCCTCCCTTGGAATATACACCCGATCCGAATGCGTTGAAGACGCGGCAGCCGCTCATCATAATATCGTTCAAGCCTGCCGAGGTGTTCTCATAGTGAAGATTGTTCCCGTTCGGGTACCCGCCGGAGGCTGTTGTGCCGCTGGAAGCAAGCCACGTATTGTTAAAATGCAGCAGCGCAACACCGTTCGATTTGACATGAACGCCATGCTTCCCGGCACTGTCAATGAAGCATTCATTGAAAAATATTTCGCGGTTGAGTACGCCTGACAGCGTCGTATCGATCAAGGCATTCGTCTCGCAAAGGATGACATCTGTCGATTCAATGACAATTCCGCCGCAGCTCCCGCCAAAATACAGGCCGACACTGCCGGCCGTTACATTGGTATTGATTCGCGAGCCGTTCGTAATCCACAGATTAGCCCCCCAGGTTTGATCGGTTTTTCCGTTTGCGGTGATCCCGCTGTGAGAGCAAAATACTTGCACATTGGAAACGAGACAATTATCGAAGTATCGGAAGTAGAATCCGTCATATAGATTAAAGCCGGTCATCCCCGGATCGTCCGCCTTAACGCCTTCGATCACGCTGCGCTGCGCATGCTCGCCGAATATAGCTGCACCCGAGGTTTTCTTCACATTAGAGGTGATGGTAAAATCCTTGAAGAAGTTGTTAATCGTCCCTGTATTGGTTGACGTCCCTCCGAAATAGATAATATTGCCCGCTGCAAAAGTACATTGAATAACACTTGACCCGCCGACGCCTGCCAAGCCGACATTGTGTCCAGTAATAGTCAAGGTGCCGCTGACCGCATACGTTCCTTTCGGCAGGAAGACGACTCCCCCACCCGCGCTTTGCGCCGCATTGATGGCAGATTGTATCGCGGCTCTGTCATCTGTCATTCCGTTGCCGGCAGCACCATAGTCCATAACGTCGTAATACGAATTGACGCTCGTTGCAGCTGCGGCGGTCTTCGGCCAACCCGCCGAGCCCGCGGCGTACATCCCGATCCCCGCGATGCCCGCGGTTCCCATTGTTTTCAACAGCTGTCTTCTGCTGATCCTGCCATCCCCGTCGTTCGTTGCCCCGTTATCCACTGACTTATGATGGTGTCTATGCTCCAGCCCTTGCCCTTGTCCTTGCTTCTGTCGCTGTCCCTCCGGTCCGCGTTGATCCTCCATCGTCCATCATCTCCCAGTCATTAGTCGATTCCGTATGCTGGCGTTCGTCATCCGATTGTTCGCGTTAATAACGTATGGAATGTATCAGTCAATTCATATTTATCCGTCGATTCATTTATGACCCGACCCGTTAAGAAATACAGGAATAGCGAGATTTCCTACCTACAATTCCCCTGAAGTACGAATCATACATTTGGCCATACCTTTGCTATGTTATTGAAGCCATCGAGCATGTCCATACCGTTGAGACGAGCCCTCGCAGTCGCGTGAGTACGGGACTATAGAGATGCAGCTTCCGCAAGCTTCAAGAGCCTAGTCTTCTCCCTGCCAAGCGGTGGTTCGAAGCAAAAAAGCGATGCATCGCTTCATGCACCACTTCGTTTAAGCCGTATGTATGAAACAGGCTCTTTTCGTAAGGCTATGTTAAATCTTAATGTTGATTTTCAACCAATAGAAAACCGCCTTCTGAAAAAGGCGGTTAATTGAACTATCGTTCCTACGTCAGTTGAATAAAGTCATTGATAAGAGTGGCCTTGTTTAGATACGCGTTAGGTGAACCGTTATATACTAGCGGCAACTTCGAATTAGCGGCAAAGGACTTCGGAGACAAGACTACAAAAAGAGCCTCCGAAATTTGGAGGCTCTTGCTCTTTTTCTTAGTTTCAATCATTCTCTTGTCCATCTCTTCTATGGATTCGGTCTTAAAATGGCTTCGGAACGCAAAGGAGGAAATGAAAGTCCTTCATAGATGTAGTTATCCTCCTTAGAGCTGGTGATTCGCTTCACTTTACCATCCCGACTGAACGTCAGGCTGCGAATTCCTTTTGCGGCCGCATCCCGGTGGATCGCTTCCCCTGACCGCAAATAATACAAAGCAGGATCTTTGATACCCATCGCAACATTGACCATGTGATTGCGGTGATCGAACTGGGTCTGATAACGCCAGAATGGAAAATCCGTGAACAAACCGGTCCAGTCCAAAGTTTGCCGATGGATTAAATCCGTCAATTCCAACAAAAATTCATCACCTGTACGATTATAAAGCCATTGAACGCAGAGGATATTTTCCCCTCCGCGGGATTCTCCCCAACTGGTAAGCGGTCGCTCCGATAGATATGCAAACTGGTAGATGAAGTACCTGGTCAAGAAGGGTATAACTCGCTCATCACCGGTTGCTTCCTGATATTGGATTAGCACCTTTAGCATGACCATCCGGGGCCACCAATCCTTGTTGCTCTCGGGACCGAACCATCCGTCCTCCCGTTGACTGTTCAGAGTCCATTCAACCCACGGCTGCACTTTTTCAATCAAAGCCTGATCTCCCAGCAGATACGCCAGAGGAAGCAATCCGTCCAGATAATACGGTCCGCGTTCCCAATTCTCTCCTGTGCCTCCCAGCCAGCCGCTGTTCGGTCCGACATCCTCCCAATGATCATGAAGTTTTCCGGTTAGTCCCTGTGCTTGGATTTCCAGCTGGTCGCGCAGCCAACCTGCAGGTTGAATCGCACCGAGCGGGAGCTCATTAAAAGGCGTCTTCTTCAGAGGGGCGCGGTTTTGAATATTAATCTTTGTACCAGCAATTAAAATTCCTCCCAATCAATATCAATCAGCATATTAAAATGAGGTCTAACCTTTAAGAAAGCAGCTCATTTCGAATCATGGGCGCCCTTTCTTTAGCAAAAACAAATTCTGAGCCGTTAGAAAAAACGGCAATTGGCAAGGGAGCAAGCTGTTCCACATAAGTATATAGAACAGCCGGAGCGGCCGACCCTTGTCAAGTTACTATGTTTAATAAGGATTTGAAGGCATCATTTCCCAAACTTGAATTGTATCGAATGCTGCATCGCCGCCTTCACTAAAGAGGTAAACACCTGTACTTTCCAGCCTAACCGGGTAAACTCGTCTCGTTATGGCCTGACGATCATTTGCAAATACTTCGATTACTGATTTATCAATAAAAATAGTTAATTCGAGTTTTTCAAACGCATTCAATTTAAATGGGGCCGCTTCACTGACCATTCTCCCCATAACTCCACTTTTTGTTGAATCAAACACAAGTTGGTTTGATTCTGTATCATAGTAGAGCAACGTTTCTTCTTCTTCATCCGCAGAAGCTCGTACTTTCAATCCCATTTTCTTGGCTGATCCAGGCGTTATTACAAGCTTTATTTCAGAAGATTCACCATTTATCCCAGAAAGTTCCACCCTATCCCCATCATTGATTCTCATGGAAGAAAACCTTTTTTCATTGTATCTCAGCGTTTTAAGTTCATCGACGGGTGCCATCCGAAGGGTGTTATCTTCTCCTAACCATAATGTTCTTGGCAAACCAAATACACCAGACCATCCGTTTTGCAATTCATCAGCTGGATTATCTAGTAGCCATGCCCACATGATCTGTCGACCTTTATCATCGATCAATGCTTCTGGAGCAAAGAAAGTATTATCCACCCATGACATACGTCCATGCGTTTCAAGTAAAAGTTCATCTTCCGTATATGAGCCAATATAATATTGGCAGCCTTTATTATGTGATATAAAGAGCTGCAGGTGTTTTCCACTTTCACTCCCTCCTTGTCTAGAGACGGGAAGCGGAAGGAAACTTGGACACATATCATCTTCACTTTCATCCGTCCATTTATTCGACATATCTCTTTGATAGAATCTATCTACATAATCCCACTTTTTTAAATCCTTTGATTGGAATAGATCGACCCAATCTCCTTTCATTTTAGGAGAAGAAGTCTCGTCTCTACCGTATTTATTCAATACACAAAGATTTCCTGTCTGCATATAATAAACGCCATCTTTTTTCCAAATATTACTCGGATCCGCACAGCCTAAATACAGCTTTTCCCCTTTACTATCAACAGTTTCGTGTATGCCATCCTCATTGCACTGTAATACAGGAGAATCGAACTTTTCCCATTTTTCATAATGCCTGTCTGAACTCTTGGCAATACATATACCTGAACCGCTCATACCTTCATCTTTAACAGGCAGCCCCCAATAGGTGAGATATACCGTATTATCATCATCCACAAAAGCGCCTCCACTAAAGCAGCCTCCATCCCCTCCGCCTGGGATTATTGCATCAGGATGATGTCGCCAGTGTATCAGATCAAGACTCGATATATGCCCCCAACGAAATCCGTCGCTCCTGTTGTCATAGAGATACATAAGATGATATCTTCCATTTGCATAAAAAGCACCGTTTGGATCGCCAGGTAAACCCAGATCTTCAGGTATGGCGAAGTGATAAGATGGACGATACCGATCATTAAGCAGCTTCATTCTAAATTCTCTTGTTGTCTGAATGGAATCTGACATATTACCAATATTTACCATATTTATCTCTCCCTCAAATTACAATCTCCGAAAATGTCCAATCCGATGAAATCATGTTAATAGCCAATTGTGTTTTACCTTCCGCGATTCACTTATTCCACCGTGTTTGTCAACAACCCATATAAAAGCTTCTTTACAATCTAGAATGATAGAAACCCTGGTATGTATAGTTAATTGCAGACTCCAAATTTCTGTTTCTCGATTAAAAGTCATTCGATGGTCTTTGTAGACTCCTCCCCCAACCATAGTAGATACATATACCCCTTCTACATTAGAGAATGGGATATTTACTGTGGCATAGTAGCAATAATCACTATTCTCGCTTAAGTACTCCGGCGTTATCCATGCGCTAACAACTTGAATCGACCGATGATTTGTCATCGCCATGTCAGCGTTCGAATTAGTAGCTATCACTGGCCTTGTATAGATTACCCCATCATCAACTTGGATCGAATGGTCTATGCTAATCTCCTCAATGACTGGTGAAGGCGGGTATTCCAAGTAAGGACCTAGAAATTGATTCTCTTCAAGCTGGCTCAGAATCAACTCCAGTTTATTTTCTTCACCCCAGATGACCCTTTCGGTTATATCTACATAATAGATGACTTTATTGTTCACAAAGCCTATTGCATTCTTGCCCCCTGTTGTATAACATTCGACCTTAATGGGTTTATCATTTATCTGCAGGCCGACCTCTTGCACCGCTTCCCCATCCGTGAAAGGAATAACTAAAATCAGCTTATTTGGAAAAGCCCAGGCGAATGAATCAGGAAAGCCCGAATCAATCCATTTTTCCACCAAATGTTCGGCTTCATTCTGATTCTTCAACTCCCCTTGCTCTAATAACACTTGGATCGCTGGGTCTGCGTAAAAGGAATGGCAAATTTGCAAGTGTTCCATACTTTGATGATTAGGGAATTCAAACCGCACTCCATCCGGTAGACACCATTGATCCAACTCTCTCGCTAGGCGTTGGCCCTCAAATCGAATAGGAAGATGTAAATAGTCGCCTATTTCCAGAAAGAATGCTTTGTTATCGTTTACGCTTACTTCTAAAGGAACACTTCCGGGCAAAACGCTAAGCTTTGTTTGACTTCCCGCTATGCCTTTCACGCCTGAAATCGCCATTGTCCCATTATTTAATCTAATTTCTCCTGAAACATTAAATAGTAGAGGCAATTCCAAATCGTCCAAAATGATCAACTCATATAGCACTACCTCAAACGAAGGAACGGTGATTGTAATTGAGTCCCCTAGTGAATAAATCCCTTTATCTGCATTGTCATCGTAAAAATAAACATTTGAGGCCGGATATAGCTCCTTCAAAACATATTGCCCAGTTCCTTTAAATCCGATTGCTTCATCTAATACAATCTTAGTTGTCGTTCTTCTTGGCGCTGGGTTACAAAGAAATATAAATCCATGATCTCCCTTTATTCTCGCATATCCATCAATTCCGCCTATCTCCACTTGTTGACCGAAAGCGATCTGGTAAGGAACGTAAGAATAATGATCCCGTGCCCATTTCAACCATTTATGATAGAAGGACTTGAAATCCTGACCATAAACATTGTCAAAATCATGGGGTAGTATACAGGCTGTCACACTTCCCGCTACAGCAATCCCGGACATTAATCCATATTTCCAGCCAAAGTGATCCCACACCTTCGTTAATTCAGGATCATCTAAACAAACCTGAGTAATTCGATGTACAAGTGCGTGATTCGTTTCTGTCGGAAGGAAGCGAAAATTCTCATTCCACCAGCTTTGAAATCTTATCCCATCAGCATTCATCCGTTCTGAGGACAGTTCAGGATAAACAGTTGCTAAATAGGCCACTTGCTGCTCCCAGTAAGCTTCATGCTGGTCCGTTCCTTTCAATCCCCACAATCCGTATTCTTTAACTCCATAGAATCCTTGGATAAAGAGATCCGGATGTTTGCTTTTTAACTCGGCAATCAGTGCCATTGCATTGCGCCATCCTTTATAAGCCCCATTACCGGGGATGTGGCCATGCTTATCGGAATAACAAAAGAAGCCGTTTCCGGGTCCAGGATCCCAACTCCAATTGGATAAATCATATTGGGCAATTGTATTGTCCTGCACTTGACTGAACCATGTCGCATATGCATCAGAAGCCATACAATTTTCTTTGGATTGCTTCCCTTCTATATCAATCTTTTTCCATTCTGGATATTGTTCAGAATAGGTCGTTACCGAACTGTTGCAAAAGGCTGCGTTATTAGCAGCAACTCCCATATAGAAGCCAAATTTGAGCCCCTTATCTCTTGTGTAATTCATGATTCGTTCAGCCGCCGAATCCTTCGGGGCAAGCTCGAAAAAGCTCTCCGGGCTTGCAGTTGGCAATTTCGCTTGCGCGAGGGGCGTAAAAATAATCATGTCACCGCCAAGCTCTTTAAACTGATCAATGACCTTGTAGTATAAATTTTCCTGCTCTTCATTGACAGGCAATTGCGGAAGAGGAAACCAATAGCAATATAAAATAAACAAGAATTGCTCGCTCTTAACTTCCAAAAAGTCTGAGGCAAAATGCCGCATCGCCTTGATTTCATTTAGATCTATCGGAATATGTCCTGAAGGATTGCGAAATCGCGGATAACATTTCTTCTTGTTTTCAGAAGCATTGGCGAAATCATGATTCATAATATAGTCGAAACTTCGCCGGTAAACCCCAATAAATTGCGGCTCACTACAATAGGCCTCATTCTCTGCTAAAACTAATGATGGTTCAAAGGAAAAAATATGGGTATCCTCGTCTATGTTCACTTCGAAGAAAGGATTTTCTATACCAGAGAACACCCCCCCTTTTTCCCATCTTAAAAATTGAACCGTCGGTGCATTCCAAAAGGTATCGTATTTGATCGATTCCTGCGGGCCCTGCTCAAACGTCGTCCGGCCTAACTCAACCCCAAACAGGTGTAGACCAGCATGCAGGTTTTTAAGGGAAAGATTTCTCTCCACATATTGCGAATGTATTCCAAGTTTATAGACTAAGGTCAATTCAAATAAAGGGGGATAGGTAAAAATAAATGAAGCCTCACCCGATGAGTATTGTGTATCTATGAGGATGCCGTTACTATTAGTGAACATTCCATGATCTGTCTTAATGATAAATTGATCATCCACAATCGAATAAATCTCCGTTGAAAGGCGGTTTTCAATAAATTGAAGACATCCTGATCTTGATAATGCTATAGAAATAAACGCGTTCTCCAATGTAATGATGGAATCCTTGGGAATATGGTCAGCTATGTTGTCAGTCAATCAGAATCCTCCTCTTTAATCTTTTATTCCAGTCAAACTGATTCCTTCAACAAAATACTTTTAACCTATTGCGAAAATAACAATAACCGGAAGGATCATCACTGTTGAAGCGGACATAATCAAATTCCAATCCGAGCTATACCCTTATTGTAAAACAGACTTACCACTTCGTTGCAAGCACTGTTTCCAGCGAATGAACCATTAATATTAAAAGCTATTTGGTCCAACTTTTTTTCTATTTTTCCATCCTTGTAAAGAGGAGTTAAATCCATCAATTTTCCCGTTCTCTACCCATGGCGGCATATCTTGCTCGATAAAATAACCTACATCTGGCAATTGGTTGGATGTTGCAAGCGTATTCAGCTTTATCGTGTAATTTTCCGGAATATGCATCGGTTCAACAGTGCCTCGGTAGGTGCTGGTTCATTGTCTGGAGCAGTGGTTTTTTGTGCGTTATCACTGTTCGATGCCGATTCCCCCCCATTACTGCTGCAAGCGGATACAATCAACAATACAGTCAACGCCAACAATACCCACACTTTTTTGAGTTGAAAATGTTTTAAAAAAAGACCTCCAGTAAATGATTTTTAATTACATATGACAAAGACAACGTTATCATTATTATTTCAATATTAAATCTGCTTAGTTCCAATGAATTAAGCAAATTTCATCGAACTAAGAGACTAAATTCATGAATTAATATGAATGACGTTGTCACATGACTTTATTATATTAAAGTCATTTGGATTGTCAACGGTTTTTTAGACTCTCAACAAGCAGTACTTCATCAACTTAACCTTCACAGCCTTAAACACTTGTATATGCTATAAGCTCCCTGCTATAATTATTCTGATTACGTTATCACATTTTCTGCAGGAGGTAATTAATGGTCACCAGCCTGGATGTAGCAAAAATGGCCAATGTTTCTGTCTCCTCCGTATCACGCACTTTTCAAGGCAAGGGATACATCAGCAATGATACGAAGCTTAAAGTGTTGGAGGCCGCTCATAAACTAGGCTATACCCCAAATCTGTTAGCCAGAAGTTTACGAAATAATAGAAGCAAAACGATTGGTTTGATCATATCTAACATAGATAACACATTCTATTCAGATATCGCCAAATACATTGAAATGGAATTAAGAAAATTAGACTACCGACTTATTGTTACTTATAGTGACAGAAGCTTAGAGCAGGAACGCAATTGTTTGGAATTACTTTCATCTTCAAGAGTGGATGGAATTATTCTAATTCCCGTTAAACCACAAAAATCAAAATCGAATTTAAAATATATCGATGCATTGATTCGCCAAAACATTATAATTCTGCAAGCTTTCCACCGACAGTATGAGGCTTTGGATTCTGTCATTATCGATGACTATAACGGATCCTATTTGGCAACAAACTATTTGATAAATAATGGACATGTCAATATTATTAGCGTTCAAGGAGAAGGAAATGTCATCAAATTGGACGGATATACGCAAGCTTTTACAGATAACGGGTTACAAGTCGGGAAAAATAATATTTTGACGATTCCTTCCCACGCTGATGCAATAGACATTATTTCCCGCACATTTGTCGAAAATCGTCCCACTGCAGTTATCGCCAATGATAATCGAATTACTCTGGACGTACTGAAGGTTTGTAAATCACTGAATCTAAAAATTCCCGATCAGATAAGCATCATTGCCCATGATGATAGCGCATGGCTGAATCAAATGGGGCTCTCCTCCATTCAAAAACCAAAAGAAACGATAGGACGCGCAATCTGCAACAATTTATTGAATCGCATAAACGCTGTCACAGCTTCAACCGATCCTATAACACTTAAGATGGAAACCAGTCTAATTATGCGTCGATCTATTAAAAATTTACATTTCCCAAAACCTGACATATCGTAAAGATTATTGAGGTGAATGATATGATTACAAGTCGCGATGTAGCAAAATTTGCCAATGTTTCCGTTTCCACAGTTTCCCGCGCTTTTCGCGAAGATGTTTATATCAGTAAAGAAAAAAAGAACAAAGTTCTCGCAGCTGCCTCTAAACTTGGCTACACTCCCAACCATATGGCAAAAAGCTTAAAAAGCAATAAGAGCCATACAATTGGCATCATTATTACTGATATTGAGAATAGCTTCTACATTCAAATCACGAAATTTGTTGAGAACGAGATAAAAAAAGCAGGTTATCGCTTGCTCATAACTTTTAGCAATGAAGATCCTGAACGAGAACTGGAATGTCTCAAACTGCTCTCGGCATCCAGAGTGGACGGAATTATATTCACGCCGTCATCGCGCACAAATAAAGATTTTATCGACAAATTAAGGGACCAGAATATTCTCATTATCCAGACCTATAGAAACTTGTTTGATTATTTGGATTCCATTGTTAATGATGATGAATATGGCGCTTATATGGCAACCAAACATCTAATTGATCACGGCCATACCCAGATCATCATGACGGATCAACCCAACGGAGTAAAAATTAATGGCTATCAAAGAGCCCTGTTAGAAAGCAACCTCCCATTTGATCCCAATAATATAATTATTCTGCCAGTAGGGTTTGAATTTCAAGATAATTTATCAAAAGCCATAAAAACTAGAAATCCCAGTGCAATCATCTCGGGAAATAACGTGATTTCTTCATACATCCTGAAAATATGCGAAAACTTGAATCGAAACGTACCTAAAGATTTAAGTATCATAATGTATGATGACAATGAATGGATTTCTTTAAACGACATTACAGTAGTAAGTCATTCGATCGAAAGACTAAGTCAACATATTACTTCGACACTTTTTAAAAAATTGAATACAGATAAGCAAGAGCATCAACTTTCCACCATAAAGCTCGAACCCGTATTAATTGCAAGAAACTCTGTCAAAAATATATATCGACAATAATAACAACAAAAGACGAACTTAAAGGGCATCCAATGGGTGCACTTCGTTGTTTGGGACAGAGGTTCAGCGCGGCAAACTGGCTGTATCCATTCCTATCTTCAGGAATGCAATATTCTTCTTATCAATAACGATTTGAAGGCATCATTTCCCAAGTTTTAATCATATCCAATGCAGCATCGCCGCCTTCACAGAAGAGGTAGACACCTGTGCTATCCAATCGTTTCGGGTAAACCCGCCTTGCGATGGCCTGACGGTCATTTGCAAATAATTCAATAACGCATTTATCAATATAAATCGTTAATTCGAGTTTCGAGCTCATTCAATTTAAAAGGTGCCGCTTCTCTTACTTTCCTGCCGTTCTGCTTCTTCATTGGCCGAGGTACGCACCTACAAACCTGCTTTCAGAGAAAATTATAATTTCTTGTGAAGGTATATACTCAATTAACGGGGGCGTTTCTGATCCTTGCGATTGGAGGAACCGATGTCCTGATCTTTGAGTCTGACCATATCGTACCTCGTTTATTTTTTTACCAATTAATTAGTACAAAAAGGCCTTTCTGTCAAACTTATTTTTCCCGTCAAACGAAAAAGGCCGCCCCGGGCCTATTACTCCCCCGAGAGACGACCCACGTCATCCACCTGCTTTTTACTGAGCGCCCAGACCCCCATCGATGACAAATTCTGACGTATAGCTCGAATCGTTCGAAGTGAGAACAGGACGAGATTCGATCCTCCTCCGATTGCCCGGTTTTACCAGGAAGCATTACCATCAAACGTCGTTTGATAGCGCCTTGCTCTTAAGCTTTGTGGATAGTCGTTTGCGGGAACGTGCTAATTGGGGGGGCCTGCCTGGACAAACATTTGATGAATTTGTTGCAATGTGGGAGCGGTATACCCGAATATATACCACCCGTAGGCGATTCAGCAAAGCAATCAGGTGAACGTTTGTAATAGCGAGCTGGTTCCCGAATGTTCGATAACAACACTAGTTTATCGAAACGGAAAGTATAAAATGGTAGACTTTGCATCAGTTGAACATTTGAAATCAATCGGTTAACTGGAACGATACGAATAACATAATAAAACCCGCCATTGATTGGTGGGTTTTATTATGAAAAACGCATTTATTTGAAGCAACAATACGATCGAAAAGAGCCTAAAAAAAGAGACGCAGCAGCATCATGCTCACGATGCCCGTTATGACGGTCATCAACAGACTTCGTGTCTTGACGGCAACTAGCAGCGTCGGCAGGGCGGCAAAGAGCTTCAAATTGCTTGCCAGAGAAGCAATGTCCCCGTTATGCGTAAACAACTCCTGTCCGACTAGGGCAGCCATGACCGAGATCGGAACGTATTTGAGCCAGCGCAGCCCCCAATCCGGCAGTTCGATTCGGCTGAGCGCCATCAGCGGCAGAACCCTTGGTATAAAAGTTACGATCGCCGTTCCGAATATAATAACGAGAATATCCCATCTTACTTCCATTTATCCATCACCATTCCTATCGTTGCCGCGATTACAGTTGCCGCTATGACGGCCATACTGCCCGACAATAACATGCCCACGCCAACGACGATTACGACAGCCGATATCGCTACCACGATATCGAGCCGGAGATTGTTCCGGCTTGCCATCGCGAGTGCAAGCAGACCGATAAACATCGCAGGCAGGGCAAAGTCCAAGCCGTATTTCTCCGGATTGGTCAGCCATTGACCGAAGAAGGCACCGGCCATATTAGCCGCGAACCAATTCAAATAGGCGGTTAGGTTCAAGCCATGCATCCACTTCTCGCTGATCCGTTTCTTGTTCGCCGTTTCGTTGATGGCAACGCCAAATGTCTCATCGGTAAGCAGCGAGCCGATTAACATATTTTTAAGCGGGCTGAGATGGCGGAAATACGGCGATAAGGCCGCACTCAGCAGCAAATGCCGCAAATTCACGAATAACACCGTCGTTATGATCGCCATACTTGAACTGCTTGCCGCAAGCATGCCCGATACGATAAACTGAGCCGACCCCGCATATAACAATAAGCTGATCAAGGCAATTTCGATCACGTTTAGTCCCGCTGTTTTCTCCACGACGCCCGCGGCGAATCCTATGCTGAGATAACCAAGCAATGTTGGGACGCAATCCTTTACCCCTTGCCAAAAACCTTCTTCCGAATCCTGTATTCCCGTTGATTCCTGCTGCACATTCTCCCGATTCATCTGTATCGCTCCTAATACTGTACAAGCTGTCCGAAGACCTCCATCCCGATCCCCGTTCTCCATGTGATCTCATTACGATAAGTTCTAATGAACGGATTGTCAAACGTTACGGTAATCGTAGAGCGACATTGCGATTACGATAAACTCGATGATCTATTCGGATTACTGTCGATATGGATCGGGGCCCGTTTTACGCCAGATACTGAAGACTATGATCCAGGAAAGTTACACGAGAAATCCGTAAAGGAGCTATTGTGTATGACCATATTCCTCGTATTCGCTTTTCAACAAACCGTATATTTACTCATCGTAATGCTGCCCGTTGGTATAGATCATATTCCGTATACGGCCTTCCTGCTTGAATCCGAGGCGCTCGTGCAATTGTATGGAGCTCCGCCCCCATAGCAGCTTGCCGCTCCGTCCATGACTTCGTTCCCGCTTCGGATCGTGGAAAATATAAAGCATCGGACGATCTAGCTCCCTCAGAATCCTGATCGTTCTCATGGAATTTCACCCAATCCTCGGCGATTATGGCCCGTCTTGCATTCCCATATCTTCATTGCGCTCCACAGCGCCAATATTCTGGATCAGGGCACGAACAATATGATCGGACAAAATCTGCACTAAAGGATTGGAAAGCGTCGCTGCAAACAGAGCAAAGAGTCAGGCGGGATAACGCCTGACTCTCGATAACTGCAGCTCATTCAGCTGTCCGTTATTCGATAAACGGTATGGTCAAGCCGGCGCAACTAGGATGATCGTTGCTGATTAAGCTGTTACCCAAGCGCCTTGAACCGCTCAATGATGAGCGGAATCTCCTCATCCTTCACATGGAGCGGATTTAAGAAGAATTGATCCGTTCCGTCTCTGGCCAAGCCGATCAGAACGGCCGGATCGCCGTCTTTCATAAGCCGCATAATAGTCTCGGCCGTGCGGCTCGCCCCGCGCATATCGAACATCGCGTATGCGTAATCCTGTCCTGTCGGTCCGGGGTATTCGCGAACACCCTTGTAACCGAGAGAGGCGAGCTCGCGGCAGAACGTCTCCACCACCCGCTCATGACGGCATCGCAAAGCTTCATGATCCTGCATCAGATAGCGCTCAATCGCCGCCAATAAACCTGCCATCTCTTCTCTGCCTACTTTCATCGGCCGCCCTACGGTATCAGACGCAGGTCCGGCCTGCATCCGGCACATCCGGACAAGCTCCCTGCGCCCGACGATCAGCCCGGACGATTGCGGCCCTTGAAGCGTCTTCCCGCCGGAGAATATAACGAGGTCAGCGCCCTGCTGCGTGTAATTCCACAGATTGTCGACAGGCGGCAGCTGTGCCGCTGCGTCCACGATTACCGGAATACCGTGAAGCCTGCCGATACGGATCACCTCGGCTAACGGCAGCGCTCCGCGGATGAAGGCGCTCGTATCGAAATAGAGGATGCATGCGGTGCGCGGACCGATCGCTTCTTCCAGGTCGCAGACGGATGTACCCGCATCGCCCCCGACTTCCGCGAACGTAACGCCCAGCTGCGCCACCGCCCGATCGAAGCCGTTCCGCTGGCAGCGATGTAGGATGACTTCATTGCGCAGACCATTCAGACGGGGAAAAGCCCGGCGCTTCACCGGATCGTCGCCGGCGATGCATGCCGCGACAGCAATAGCCAGTCCGGCCGCCGCTCCGCTCGTCACCATTGCCGCTTCGTTGCGGGTTAGCGCCGCAATTCGTTCGCCGATCCGGTCATGCAGGTCGTCCAGCTCCACGAAATGCTCGGCAGCCTGCCTCATCGCCTCGATAATTTCCGGCGGCATGCGCGATCCGCCAATGGTCGTATAGGAATCAGCCGCATTAATGAACGGATGGACCCCCAGCCGGCTGTAAATATGGTTCTGATCCACCTGAAACCTCCTCTTGCTTCATCAACGTTATCCTTTAATGGAACCGACCATGATACCTTTTACAAAATAGCGCTGCAGGAACGGATAGACGCAGATGATCGGAATGATGACCACGATCATGGTGGCCATCCGGATCGTCTCGGCCGTGAAGGTTTGCGCCGCATAAGTTGCCGCGCGTTCGACATCGCCGCCGCCGCCCTGGACAGCCGTCAGATTCGCTTTATTAATGAGCTCCATCAGCATGAATGAAATCGTTTTCAAATCTTTATCCGTTACGAAGAAGGCCGCATCGAACCAGCTGTTCCAGTGCTCGACTCCCGCGAATAAGGCAATCGTCGCAAACACGGGGGCCGAGATCGGAATCACGATGCTGAAGTAAATCCTCATTTCGCTTGCGCCATCCATCTTCGCCGATTCCTTCAATTCGTGGGGAAGCTCCCTGAAGAAGCTCATCATGATTATCGTAAAGAATGCATTGAGCATCAGCGGGATAATGTACACCAGGAAGGTGTTCATGAGCTGCAGCTTCTTCAGCAGGATGAAATAGGGAATGAGCCCGCCGGAGAAGTACATGGCAATGATCAACAGCGTGATGTAAGTCGTCCGGAACATCAATTTATTATAAGATAGACTATATGCGAACAGCCCGGTAAACAGCAGGGTTGCGAAAGTGCCGATTACCGTGCGGGAAATCGTTATGCCAAAGCCGTTCAGCAGCGCGTGGTTGGAGAAGACCGCCTTGTAGTTATCCAATGAAAACACGCGGGGCCAGAAGTAGATCCCTCCCCGGGACGCGTCAATGCCGTGGTTGAATGAGATGACCAGCGAATAATAGAACGGATATACGGTCATGACGAAGACAACGATCAAGATGGCATAGATGACGATATCAATGACATTGTCTTCCATCGTTCGTCTAATTCCATTTGCCTTCATGGCGCAGCCCCCTTCAGAATAACCCGATACCCGAGAATCGTTTCGAGAAATAATTGCTTAAGTAGATGAGCATAAGCGAGATGACCGATTGAATGAGCCCGATGGCCGTTGCATAGGAATATCTCCCCTGTGCCAGCCCCATCTTTAACGTATACGTCTGCAGAATCTCGGAGACTCCGTTATTCACCGGATTGCCGAGCAAATAGGATTGTTCGAAGTTCGAGCCGCCCAGGCCGCCCCCGAACAAATTGCCTATGCTCAAGATGAGCACGATAATGATCGTTCCCTTGATCGTTGGAAGCGTAATAAACCAGATGCGCTGCATGCGGCTTGCGCCATCCACGACCGCAGCCTCGTAGAGTGCAGGATCGACGCCCGCAATCGCAGCCAGGAAGATGATCGTCCACCAGCCCATCTCCTTCCAGATATCGCTTAAGACCGCCATCGGCCAGAAATAAGCGGGATCGGATAGAAAGGAAATCGGTTTGTCCGCGAGCCCCGTGGACACGAGAAAATGATTCACGACGCCCGTCTGCTCGTTGAAGAACGAGAAGATCATTCCCGATACGACGATCCAGGAGATGAAGTGCGGCAGGTAACTCACCGTCTGAACGGACCGCTTCATGGCCTGTCTGCGCACTTCGTTCAGCACCAATGCGAAGAGAATCGGAATCGGGAATGTAAAGACGAGCTTAAGCAGGCTCATCACGACGGTATTGCGGATGATTTGCCAGAAATAGATGTCGTTATAAAATTCCGCGAACCACTTGAACCCTACCCATTCACTCGTGATGAAGCCGGGTATGCCGGAAGATAGCTTGAAATTTTTGAACGCGATGATGATGCCCACCATCGGCGTATAGGCAAATACAAGCAGGAAAGCTATGCCCATTAGCGCGCAGATC
Source organism: Paenibacillus spongiae (assembly GCF_024734895.1). NCBI lineage: Bacteria > Bacillati > Bacillota > Bacilli > Caryophanales > Paenibacillaceae > Paenibacillus > Paenibacillus spongiae. The sequence goes on along the minus strand of NZ_CP091430.1, from coordinate 2,924,507 downwards.
TGAAAAAACAGCTGTCCTCTCAAACGGCTCCAAAAATTCGGCAACGGCCGCTCCCCCCTTTCATTCAATTGGAATGCTTGCAACAGCCCGCTGCACAGGCAGAATGTTCTTCCGATCGCTGTTGTTCCCGGACTTCTTTGAATCGCGGTTTTAGGTTGAAATCCGGGAACAAAGGCGACCGCTGACGCTTCTTCAGAATCATTCTTCCTGCTTCGCTCTTTGTACTTCACTATCGTTCAGTTCTGTTCTTATTCATTTCAGCCAATCGGCAAAGAAAGTCGATGCCCCTCACCCTTGCCGGCTTGCAGCTTTGAAACGCCTGGTCCCAATGAAATTACTCTACGGCGTCATACTTCTCTTTGGCTTTCTGATAACGTTCTGTCATATATTTCTCCAGCTTCTCGACGCCGATCTTCTTCGCGTCGTCGAGCATCTTCTTATATCTGGACATGGCTTCATCCTCGTTGGGCGCCGTAATAATGTTAACCTGTGAGTTCGTGTAGAGCTCCGTTAGCTTCACATTGATATTGAATTCGTCCGTATCGGCCTGGGGCTTCGTGGACGAAAGCGCCGGATTCCGCACGTAGCGGGTTTTTCTAAACTTGAGCAGCTCCACGCCGCTGTGATACTTGCTGTTCAAAGCGCCGGAAGAGACGGCTACGCCTTCCCCAAGGCCGCTGGCCTGGAAGTACCACGGGCCGATGCCGGTCTCGGTGACTTTCTTGTTGTAGAAATCTTCCGAGCGTTGGAGCAGGCCGTCGTCGTTCAACTTATAGTGCACGTTCTCGATTCCCCATTGGGTCAGCATGTCGCCTTCGGGGCTCTTCAGAAATTGCATATATTTTATGGCCCTTGCCGGATCCTTTACTTTCTTGGAGATAAACAAGCTTGCCCAGCCGACCGAGGAATCGACAATTTTCAGTTTGTCCTCCCCTTTGTACGTGAGCGCTTTGGTGACGGGGACGAAGCGGCCTTTGACACCGCTTTCATCAAAGATTTTATTCGTTTCGTCAGCCAGCCCCGAGTTATAAGAGGCTGCAAACACTTTGCCGCTGCGGACGATTTGGAAGAACTGCTCCGGCTTATAGGCGAAGCTCTCCGCGCTTAAGTACCCCTCACGGTACAGCTGATTCATAAACTTGAAATATTCCTCAAAATCCGGATGCATAAAGCCGAAGCGGACATTGCCCTGTTCATCCTCATAAGGGTTCGCCGACCTCAAGCCAAGAAAATCCATGAACGCGCTGGTCCATGTCGGGTGCGGCTGGTAAACGATCATATCCGGATATTTTTCCTTCACCATTCTAAAAATGTTGAGCACGTCTTCGAAGGAATTCAAGTCCGGGTTGCCCAGCTCATTCAGGATATCCTCGCGAACATAGAAACCGGGATCCCCCGGCGACGGAAGATTGCGCGGATCTGCCCATGCCTGTTCATTGTTATAGTGCGTTTTCAACGTGTAGAAGTGGCCGTCATCCGCCGTATTATTGACAATTTCCACAGGATCGATCAGATGCATGAATTCCGGCGCATACTTCTTGATCAGCTCATCCCACGCCCACACCAGGTCGGAGTTGTAGAACCGCTCCACCTGTTTATCCGTGAAGATCAGATCCGGCAGCTCATCGGCGGCAACAAGCACCTGAAGCTGCTTCGGATCGGAGCTCTTCGTTACTTCCAGCGATACGCCGGTTCGCTTCGTTATTTCCTTCGATACGTCATCCTTGCCCCAAGTGTCAATCGGGTACCAATCGAAATCCAGATAAGCGGTGAACGTAACCGGCGATGTGGCCTTCTTCCACGCAATCTCATCACTGTTCCAATCGATGTTCTCGTACTTCTTCAGATCCTCATCGGACAGTGCTTCCGAACCGCTGCCGTTGTTCGAGTTACTGCTGCAGCTGGTTAGAAAGATTACTGCAATGAATAGTACCGATGTGAGCATCAAGAAGATTCTCCTCATCTTCGACTTCCTCCCTTTCTCTTTCATGGATTTTTTGCGGGTGACAGTATGGATAATGATCATTGCTAACGTTTTCTTTTTCAATTCCTTTCGTTTGAATTAGTACATCCTATGTGCGGATCCGGTTCAGCATACGACAATTCGATAAGTTTTTCGTACATTAGAACCAGTCCAATGTATGACTATTGCACCACCTTTTTATTCCATTTCCAACATAGATCAACCCGTTTGCTCTGCGACGATCAAACGAATCCGATGCTTCTCGATCAACTCCAGAAAAGGGGCCGGAGGGATGCGATCGGTGACAATCGTGCTGACCGATGTGAAATCATCGATGCCGAACAGCGTTCGATTGTTCAGAAATTTGCTGTGATCGACCATGAGAATGGTCTCCGAGGAGGATGCGATCATCGCTTTGCGGATCGAAGCTTCCAGCATGCTGTTGTCGCGAAGCCCTTCCGGCAGAATGCCTTTGGGTGAGATAAACGCTTTGGTTGCGTACAGCCGGGCGATCATCTCCTCGGCGAAGGATCCGACGAATGATTGCGTAAGCGGATTCAGAATGCCGGGAATGCCAATCAGCATGCCGGCATCGTAGTCTTTAAACAGTTCGAACACGGGGATCGCATTGCTTATTGTCGTTACATTGCACAGCTTGCGTACTTGAAGCGCCAAATGCGAGATGGTAGAGCTCGAGTCCAAGAAGATGCTGTCCCCTTCCTCGATCAGAGACAAGGCTGCGTGTGCAATCGCTTTCTTCCGGCTGCTGAGCAGCAGATTGGATCGCGGGAAAGGTACGGTCTCCTCATCCTTCCATACGGCGCCGCCATATTTTCTTTCGACCCGGCCTTGCCGCTCCAATTCGCGAAGATCGGACCGGATCGTGACCTCGGAGACGTCGAACAGTCTGCTCATTTCAGAAACTTCAACAAACCCCCTTTCCTCAAGCATCCGAATGATCTGCTTCTTGCGTTGTGTCGCCAGCATATACGGGATAAGCCCTCCTCAAGACATAAATAATCGAAAGAAATAATAGGATATGGCAGTAGCGAAAGCAACCGAAGGTTAATCGACACCATTTCTGACCTTCGGGTTATTTACCTTATTATTCTGATACGAAAGTTATGCAAACCGTCAATGAATTCCGCTTGGAAACGCATACTCGTAACCTCCGGTAACCAACCGAAGAAGATCGAAAGGTTCGCAGCGATTGTCTCGAAGGCCCGCTCATGACATCCGGCGCCGGACATCTTCCGTCTTCGCCGGGCTGTCAGCATTCGAACTTTCCATTAGAAAGGGGTATGACAATGATTACGAAAGAGCATGTGGCGTTTTTCCGCGAGAATGGCTATGTCAAGATCGAAGGCGTTGTGCCCAAAGACAACTGTGACCGCGTCATCGATGCGATCTGGGACTGCCTGGGACATGACCCTTCCAATCCCGACAACTGGTATGATCCTCCCAAGGGCGTCCTCGGCAGTGCCGGCATGGTCGAGATGTATCATCATCAATCGATGTGGGATAACCGCCAGCACCCTGCAGTCCATCAAGCGTTCGCCGAGCTGCTGGGCGAGGAGAAGCTGTGGGTCACCTTGGACCGGGTGAATATGAAGCCGCCGGTCCGGAGCGACCGCAAGGAACTGTCGGCCGGATTCATCCATTGGGATACCGATACGTCCAAGCTGCCGAATCCGCTTCGCAAGCCCTTAGGCGTCCAAGGCGTGCTGTACTTGGCGGATACCGCTGTTAATCAAGGCGGCTTTCAATGCGTTCCCGGCATCTATCGCGTATTGGAAGAATACCTGCAGACCCAGCCGGAAGGCCGTAATCCGTCCGTCCCGGATTTGACCGGCTATGAGGTCGAGGCCATCCCGGGCAAAGCGGGAGATCTCGTGATCTGGGATATACTCCTTCCGCATGGCAATGGTCATAACTATGCCGACAGTCCGCGGTATGCGCAGTACATTAGCATGAGTCCGGCAAGATACCATCGCGTCGAAGAACGCAATGCGCGCATCGAGCAGTACCAGAAACGCGATCACCCCAAGGGGGCGGCATTCCCCGGCGATCCGCGCATGTGGGAGCAGACGCGGTTCGATAGCCCGCCTGTCTTAACGCAGCTGGGTCGCAAGCTGCTCGGCCTTGATGCCTGGGAGGATTGAAGATGATGCAGCCGCTGGCCGTCCGGGTCATCGACCCGCTGAACAAAAGCGTCTATCCGGCACAGCTGATTTCTCAAGACGATGGATGCCGCTTGGAACGAACTTCTCTATCGACCGGCGATTCGGCGCCGGATCTCTTCTTGAGTCCGGGATGGATCGATCTTCATACGCATATCTACGACGGCGTTACGCCTCTGAGCATTCCCGTTGATGACGTCGGCTTGAATACAGGCGTTCATCTGGTTGCGGATGCCGGCAGCGCCGGCGAAGCGACCATTAGGGGACTGTATGAATATGTCGCACCCCGCTTTCATACGGAGATCGTATCCTGGCTCAACATCAGCTCGATCGGGCTGGTCCACCTGAGGGAGGCTTCCGACCTTAGTCTGATCAACGTGGATCGAACGGTTCAAGCCGTCCTGGAGAACCGCCCCTTCGTCTGCGGCGTGAAGGTTCGTTCGAGCGGGATGATCGTCGGCACGATGGGGATTCAGCCGCTGCAGCTGGCGCTGCTGGCAGCCAGAGAAGCCGGCGTGCCGATGATGGTTCACATCGGCGAAGCCCCGCCATTAATCGAGGATGTGCTGGACCTGCTTCGGGAAGGCGATGTCATCACGCACTGCTTTCACGGAAAGCTTGGCCATCCGTGGGAAGCGGGCGGCCGTCCGGGTCCCGCCTTAGAGCGCGCTCTGGCAAGAGGCGTGCTGCTGGATGTCGGGCACGGTGCCGCAAGCTTTAACTTTGATGTATGCCAGCGCGCGCTGGATGCAGGCTACCCGCCTTTCTCGATCAGCACGGACATTCATATCGGGAACATCGGCGGTCCCGTGTACGATCTACCGACAACGATGAGTAAATTTCTAACCTGCGGAATGACGCTTGAGGACATCGTAGCCGCTGTTACGATCGCTCCTGCTGAAGTGCTTCGTTTGAAACAATGGTGCAGGCTGGATGGCATTCTGGAGAAAGCGACCCTGTTCCGGATATCGGACGAACCGGTGCCCGGTCGTGTATTCCGGGATTCGCAGGGCAATGATCGCACCGCGGAGGCGATGATAATCCCGACAGCCGTCATTACCGGCCGCAAGCTGCATGAGCTCGCTTATCCGGGCAGTCTTCGCTTGTAGACACAACCATCACGATGGAACATGGAGCTGTCCTTGTCAGCGCAATCGAAGCTGCTTGGGCAGCTTTCTTGCGTTCCCATACCCAATGGAGCCCAATGCCAATAAAATCGTTTACTAATGGGGATAGAACCTTTAATCTAAACGTAGATTGTGACTATTCTATAGCTTCTGGAGGGGTTGGACATGTCAGCGAGGGAGAAGTGGCATCCGGATCAATACTTGGAGAATTTGTACCGGGAGGTTACCCCAGAATACCGGTTTGGCGCACGCAATGAGCAGGAATGGCGTGCGTGGCAGGACGAATTATCAAGACAGTTCATTCAGGACTTGGGCGGATTCCCGGGCAAAGCCGCGGCACTCGATCCGACGCTCCTCGAAGAATCCGACTGCGGCGAATATGTCCGGCAGCTCGTCGAATTTACAACGTATCCCGGACTTGTCATGCCGGCCTATGTTCTCGTTCCGAAGCGGTCTTCCCTGACCGGCAGTCCAAGCGATCGTCTCCCGGCGGTTATCGCTTGCCACGGACATGGCGAAGGAAGTACGGAGCTGGTAGGCTTACAGCCAGACGGAATAACAAGCGCTACGGAACCGGGGTATCAGAAGAATTTCGCTATCGAGCTCGTCTTGCGCGGCTTCATTGTCATAGTACCTGACATTCTCGGCTTCGGCAGCAGGCGGCTGCGCATGGATGCCGGGAGGAACGCGCCCAACTCCTGTCATGCCCTTTCAACCTTCCTGCTGCAGATGGGGTATACGATGGCCGGTCACCGCATTTACGAAACGATGAGAGTCATCGATTATTTGCAAACGCGAGCAGACGTAGACCCGGATCGCATCGGCTGCATGGGCATTTCCGGAGGCGGCTTAGTCGCCGCATTCACTTCCGCCCTTGACAAACGGATCAAGGCCGCCGTAGTCAGCGGCTATGTAAACACGTTCAAAGATAGTATTCTTGCGATACATCATTGCGTCGACAATTACATACCCGGCTTGAACCGGCATGCTGAGATGCCCGATCTTGTCGGCCTGATCGCACCGGTGCCGCTTCTGCTGGAGATGGGAACGCAGGATACGATATTTCCGATCGAGGCTTCAAGGGATGCCGAGCGTCACATTCGTGCCGTCTACCGGCTCCTTGGCGAAGAAGACAAGCTGGACAGCGATATTTTTGAAGGCCCCCATGAAATTAGCGGGGTGAAAGCCTATGACTGGCTGGTTCGATGGCTTGCCTAACTCCGACACAAACAACCTCCGGTCCCGGCATACGGGGCTGGAGGTTGTTTGTTACCATCATTCTAATTGACTGACTTCATAAGAGTAGGCTCGCTCCTCTCTCCGGCTGCAGCATCGACCGCTTCCGCCACGCGTTTAAGGACGAACGGGACTCTCCCCTATGGCCTGAACGGGCCGCGAGTTACGAGATGAATGGCAAATGGATCGCCTCCGCCTTATACGGTAAACCAACGATCTGAACGTGCCGCTGAAGTGTGCGGTACTACGGCTCCTTGTCCTTGAAATAACAAAGACCGCATCAGAATGAATCTGATGCGGTCTATTTATGCCACCTGCTGCCTCTTTTTTTGGAAACCTTATACGTCCATCATCCTGTCCCATAGGCCGTCCAGCGTAACCGAAAGATTGGAACCCCGGTCCGGATGAATGTAGGAGGCATCGTTGCGAAAATAATGCGGATGCCCGCCCAGCAGCGTAATCGTCCCGATATGTCCGGGGGCATACTTTCGCTTGTTCCAATACCATAATCCGTACCGGCTGCGGCTCCATCCTCCCCAGCTGCCGATACGGCTGATCGGATCGCGCAATGTCCCTTGCTCGTCAACAGCGGTATAATAGCTGACCCGGTCGCGGTCCTGTGTGCGTATCAACACCTTCGGCGAGCCTACCTGCACGATGCGAAAATCCGGAATCGTCCCTTCATCATGCAGCATAACCGCTGCTTGATAGGCAGCGACGCCTCCTCCGCTGTGGCCAATCAGCATGACCGGCCGGCCGGGCGACAGCTTGCGAATCTGCTCGGCGGCCGCTCTGCCGCCGGATCTTCCCGCTCTGCGCAGCCGGGACAAGTCTCCCCGCACATCAATGATTTGACGCAGGAGCTTCTGCGTATGGTCGCCATACGGAAACAGCTCGCGTATTACAGGCTCGCGGCCTGTCTCAAGAAACCTCCGCTCCAGCTCTTGCTTGCAATTGCGGAACAGCGTCAGCGTCGACGCTACCCCTGCAAGCAAATAAAAATCCCACTCCGTATCCGGCCCTTTCATCGTCATCATGTAATCTCACCGCCTTGTTGTTTAGCTATGGCTGCTTCGAAGGAACGAGCACGGCAGCAGAATGATTCCGGGACGTTGTGTTCTCCTGTGTTCAGTCATTTTCGCTCTTGCAAAGCTATTAGAAGGTCTGACGCAATTCGAACGATCTAATCGTATTCGCGTCATCGCCAAGTCTTCGGGAGGATCCAAGTACGTGATATTGCCGCGTGTTGTATGGTACGGTTTTTCGTATTGTTGTATATTCTACAACTCCTGACGGGCAGAAGCGATGATGAGATGGATATTGTTGTACAAACTGCAAAAATTCCTCCTGTCAGGAAGCAATCATCTCCTCATTGTTGTATAACGTACAACAATTATGCCATAGGTACGGAATCAAGCCGATAATGTTGTATATTGTACAACACTACATAAAAGCTTCCTAATCATCTTCGACACTTTCAAGCTAAGCATTGTACAATTGAACTTAGTTGGAGGTCGTCATGCGAGTCAAACCCAACATGTTTGATGTAATCCGAATGGAAGTCGTCAAAGAAGCGCTTGACCGGGGGCAAGCAGCGTTAACCGCATGAAGATTGAATGACCAGATCCGTTATCGTAGTGAGCACAGAGACTGGTGTCGCAGTTCCTGTTAAAGACAAGTCATGCATGTGGCCGGCCGACCGCCATCGTGCCCCGAAAAACCATGCTGGGAGCTGAGTACGGTGCGCCAGATACCTATACCGCGCAGATCGCTCTTGATCCGCTGCGCCATCTGCGTTGACGCATAATCGCCTGCCGCCTACTGAGCGAAGCGATTAGAACAGTTTCGCATTATTTCATTCATCCACATATCACTGAGCCCATTCATTATGCAGCTGCCTCGCCTTAACTCCATAAATCACCTTCTAACACTGATTCATGCCCGTTTAGAAACAACAGCGTCTGCAAATATATGCTGCCTGCGCAGCAATTTCTTCGAAAATAATTGACACCTGCCTTGAAACAATGGTAATATCTTCTTCCTTTCACATTAAATCAAATACGGAGGATAAGACGTTGATCAAGGTTAACGGAATAAGCAAAGCGTTCAAGGTCGCGAAGCGAACGACGGGAGTCCGGCATGCGCTTAGGGGCCTCTTCCATCGCGAGTACACGACGGTTGAGGCATTGCGGGACATCTCTTTCTCGATCGAGCCCGGTGAAATCGTCGGTTACATCGGACCGAATGGGGCAGGCAAATCAACGACCATCAAAGTGATGAGCGGAATTCTCGTCCCTGACCGGGGAAGCTGCTCGATTATGGGCTACACGCCCTGGACGGAACGAGTTTCTTATGTCAAGAACATCGGTGTCGTGTTCGGACAGCGCTCTCAGCTGTGGTGGGATGTGCCCGTCATGGATTCCTTCCAGCTGCTGAAGGATATCTATAAGGTGCCGGAGCCGGAATACAAGGCCAACCTGAATCTGCTCATCGAAACGCTCGATCTCAGCGAAATCGTACTTACCCCGGTAAGACAGCTAAGTCTCGGCCAGCGCATGCGCTGCGAAATCGCCGCCTCTCTTCTTCACAGTCCGCAAATTCTCTTCCTGGATGAACCGACCATCGGACTCGACGCCGTATCCAAGATTGCCGTTCGCCAATTTATTCAGACGATCAACAAGGAGAAAGGCGTAACTGTCATTCTGACCACGCACGACATGAATGATATCGAAGCCTTGGCGAAGCGGATTATTCTGATCGGCAAGGGAAGCCTGCTGTATGATGGAAATCTTCAATCGCTGCGCAGCCGATTCGGTACGCATAAGACGATAACCGCCGATTACAGCCATACTGACGCGCCTCTTGCGATTCCCGGAGCATCGATCATGTCGTGGTCATCGGAACGGGCTATACTCCGGGTGGATACGGAGCAAGTCATGATATCCGACGTACTCACCACGCTTTCCCAGCAAGTGGAGCTGCTCGATGTGGCGATCGATACTCAGCCGGTCGAAGACATTATCGTCCAGCTGTACAAGGAGTACCAAATCTCATGAAGATGTACGCCTCGGTCTTCAAGCTCCGACTCTACAATGGGCTGCAGTATCGTTCCGCGGCATTGGCCGGTATCGCAACGCAATTTTTCTGGGGATTCATTATTATCATGGTCTTTGAAGCGTTCTATGGCCAGCTTGCAGGCAGTGCGCCAATCTCACTTAAACAGTTAATTACTTACATATGGCTGCAGCAATCCTTCTTGGCCTTCATCATGCTGTGGTTCCGGGATAACGAGCTATTCCAATTGATCACAACCGGCAATATTGCCTATGAATTATGCAGGCCCAGCGATCTATACGGCTTCTGGTACGCCAAGCTGCTGGCTCAACGGTTGGCCAGCGCCATGCTGCGCAGTCTTCCGATTCTGATCGTCGCCTTTTTTCTGCCTCAGCCCTACCGCTTATCGCTTCCACCCGATCCATCCACGCTGCTGCTGTTCGTCATCACACTGATATTGGGATTATTCGTATTGGTGTCGATCTCCATGCTGATTTACATTTCTGTATTTGTAACCATGTCGCCAGTCGGTTCACTGCTTATGTTCGGTGTGATCGGTGAGTTCTTTGCAGGAATGGTCATTCCCATCCCGCTTATGCCGACATGGCTGCAGCAGATCGCCAACCTGCTTCCGTTCCATCTGGCTGCGGATTTCCCGTTTCGGGTGTACTCCGGTCATATCCCCAAGGAAGAGGCGCTCACGGGAATTATAACTCAACTCATATGGCTCGCCGCGCTTGTCGGGTTCGGAAGCATCGCCATGCGCAGAGCGCTCCGAAGAGTCGTCGTACAAGGAGGATAAGGATGTGAAGCTTTATTTCAAATATTTAGCCATACTGTTCAAATCGCAGGTGCAATACCGGACTTCATTCTGGCTTCTGACGGTCGGGCAGTTCTTTATCCCCTTCTCGGTCTTCGCCGGCTTGTACTTTCTGTTCGAACGCTTCGGACAAATCAAGGAGTGGAGCTTCTTCGAGGTTGCGCTATGCTTTGCCGTCATTCACATGGCGTTTGCGATAAGCGAATGCTTCGCCCGCGGCTTCGATGCGTTCTCCAGCCTTGTCGTGAACGGTGATTTCGACCGTCTGCTCGTTCGTCCGCGTTCCACCGTCGTCCAAGTGCTCGGCTCCAAATTCGAGTTTACACGCTTTGGCCGCCTGCTTCAAAGCATCATCGTCCTCGTCTATGCGCTTGCAAATTTGCCCATAGAATGGACCCTCCTTAAGGGGCTCACTTTATTGCTGATGATTTCCAGCGGCGTCTTCATCTTTACCGGCATCTATATGCTGGCGGCCACGATGTGCTTCTGGACGATCCAAGGGCTGGAGGTGGCCAATATTTTCACGGACGGCGGCAGAGAGATGGCCCAGTATCCGCTTAATATTTATCAGAAATGGGTGTCCCGGTTCTTTACGTTCGTGATTCCCTTCGGATGCGTCAATTATTTGCCGCTTCTCTATATTCTCGGGAAAACCGGCTCGGACAGCGATCTCTACGTACTGGCGCCGCTTGCGGGGTTCGTCTTCATCCTTCCCTGCCTGCTCGTATGGCAATTCGGCGTCCGCCGATACAGATCCACTGGCTCTTGACGCATCCGCAGCACCTGCAGCATTCGGCCCAAGATTCAATAAATTGTGACATCCAATCGCCGTATCCGGTTGTATTTACGGCTAAGATTGTCTATTCTAGTTGAATAAGAGCAAATGTGATGCTGCAGATCTGTCGGGAGGTAACCAATGAATAAAGTACGCAATTTCACTCCATTAATCCTTGTTTTTTCTGTCATTCTGATTGGCGTTATCGCACTGCTGTTCTTTCTTCCGGGATATGACGGGGAAGTCCAGATGGATGTCACGATATTCCCGCTGCTGAATGCCATTTTTAATCTGTTCACCTTTTCGTTTCTTATCATTTCCCTTGTTTTTATTAAGAAGAAGAACATACCGATGCACCGGAATTTCATCTTGCTCGCATTCGTGACGACCGCCCTGTTCCTCGTCTCGTATGTGATCTATCATTTCCTGACCGAGCCGACGAAATTCGGCGGTAGCGAAGCGATGAAGTATACGTATTTCTTCGTCCTGATCACGCACGTGACGCTGGCGATCGTGAATGTACCGCTGGCCTTGATTTCCGTAACGAGAGGCTTCAACATGCAGATTGCCAAGCATAGAAGAATTGCCCGTTGGACCATGCCGGTCTGGCTCTATGTCAGCGGCACCGGCGTAATCGTATATTTGCTGATTTCCCCTTATTATTAAACGCCAAGAAGCTTACGATCGAATATCGGTCGTAAGCTTCTTCTTTTTTTGTGCAATATATATGATTATGTCAGTATAAGATCATTCTTATCGGTTAATTCGACGATCGCAAGATAAGCGGCAGGCGATTAACCCCGAAAATAATCGAGCTCTTCATACGCTCGAGCGGATGCGAGCGGTCGCGTTCATAATGCGGAAACCGGGCAAGCAGCGTCTGAATCGCGATTCGGCTTTCCAGCCGCGCAAGCTGGGCGCCCAAACAGAAGTGGATTCCGTATCCGAAAGCAAGATGCGGGTTCGGGCTGCGATGAATATCGAACCGCTCCGGATGATCGAACTGCTCTTCATCGTGATTGGCGGAACCGATTCTAACCTGAACCATTTGCCCTTGCTGCAAGGTGCGGCCCCGAAGGACGGTCGTCTGCTTGACCCTCCGGATCATCATTTGCACTGGCGAGCAATAGCGAAGGACCTCCTCGATCGCTTGCGGAACCAAGCCAGGATTCTCGATAAGCTGCTCCTTCGATTCCTTGCTGGTGTCCAAGCAAAGGATAGCGGACGTAATCAGATTCGTTGTCGTCTCATTCCCGGCTACCAGCAGCAGAATGCAGAACCCAATAAGCTCCAATTCGCTCAGCTGCTCGCCATCGACCTTGGCATGAACAAGATTGCTGATTAAATCATCCACGGGCTCACGCCGTCTTCGATCTGCGATTTGGCTGAAATAGGCATTCATTTCGCCCTGGCATTGAAGGTATGCGTCGTAGTCGTCACCTACCAGCGCCTCTGACCATAGCTTGAACCGTTCCCGGTCTTCCGCGGGAATGCCGAGCATCTCGGCAATGATGATAATGGGGAGCGGACTGGCAAAATCATGAAGGGCATCCATCCGTCCCCCGGCTTCCGCCAGATCGCATAATTCATGTGCGATCGACTCGATTTTCGGCGCTAACGATTCGATAACACGCGGTGTGAAGGCTTGCGACACGAGCTTCCTCAGCTGTCTATGCTTGGGCGGATCCAGCTTGAGAATACTGGCATCGATCGGATCCGTTACATTGTCCGTCGTAACGGAGGAATAATGCTCATGATCGGCGAACACCGACTTAATATCCTCATAGTTGAAAACATCCCAGTATCCTTGCTCCTCATGGTAAACAACCGGCGAATGCGCACGCATATGCTTGAACCACGATAATGGAATCAATTCTTCTGTCGTTCCCCAATTCATACAACCACCGCCGCTTTCATAGAGATGTGTATCCTGCCCCTCAACGGTTATCGATATTCTTGAACAAACCGGTTGTAATCATCGTATAGAGAAATTGCTCAAGACCTTCGCGATCAAACGCATCAGGGTGAGAAATGTAATAATTGCATGAGCTGTCGAGCAGCCCGACTATCCCGGCTGCGGCCAATTGACAGTTAACCGGGTGCAGCACCCCGTCCTTGCGCCCTTCCTCTAATAGGCCGGCTAGAAAATCGATGTACCCCTCCTTCAATCCCTTCAATTCATCCAGAACATCCGAATCGATTCCGTTGGACAATTCATTGAACACGATGCGGGCGAATCCGCGGGACTCCAGAAACAGATCCAGATTATGGCGGATGATACGCTGAATCTGTTCTTCCAACGCGAGGCAGGCCTCCATCTCAGAGCGGATGCGATCGCTGATCACTTGGAATCCGTCCATCACGATCGTCTTGAACAGCTGAGCCTTCCCGGGAAAATGGTAGTATAGCGTTCCCTTCGCAACTTGTGCGCTTAGCGCGATTTCATCCATGCTTGCCCGGTGATAGCCGTATTCCGAGAACACATCGATGGCTGCCGCTATAATCTTGTCTTTGCTCAATGCGATCGATCCTTCGTCTTATATTAGTTGTACTGACCAGTCAGTTCAATAACATGGTACCATATGGTAATTCAACTGTCAATTTCTGCTTGGAAATGGAATCTAGATCAAATTAGTTCTAATTAGCAATAACTAAGCTCTGCTTTTCTTCCTATACAGCTTGTAGAACCGGTAGACGACCGCCAAGAAAACCCCATAAATGGCCGCAACGATCATCCACGTCCAGACGCCATTCTTCATTTGATTGCCTATGTAAGCAAACACGACCATAACCGGAATTTTTCCAAGCAAGGTGGCAAGCAGGAACGGTTTGAACGGCAGATTCATTACACCCGCATTGAGATTGATGAGAAAAGCCGGCAGAATCGGGATCATGCGCGCGATCAGAATGAATGGAAAGGCATGCTTCTCCCACGCTTGATTCCAGCGCTTCAATGCTGTCGAACGGGTCGTTAGTGCGCTTGCCCATGTCCGGAAGAGATACCGGAAGACCAGGTAAGCGATACCGGCAGCCGCTGTCGATGCGGCAAGGTTAAGAAGGCTCCCCAACCATATGCCGTACTTGGCGCCCATGATCCCCCCGACGATGCCGAACGGAACTCCCGGTATCGCCGCCAGCAAAGTGACAAGGAGAAACACGGCGGGCAGATTAGCCGTGTCGCGCACTTGCGCCCAATCGAGAATAAGCTCCCATTTCCATAATACGAGAATGATGACGCACACATTGATTCCGGCTGTCACCCATTTTAAACTGTTCAATTGCAGGACCACTCCTTAAGCCGGATGTCGATATTCTATATAATAAATACACAGCGTTCATTATATCATTTCTATAGGAACAATTTGGACATAAGCCGCTGAGCAGGCAGAATATTCTCAGCCGTTGTTGTTTCCGGATTCCAGCGTGCTGCTCGCTCATGACAAAAAGGCTCTCCCGCTGCAGCAGCCGCGCATGGGAGAGCCTTCATCCATCCTACTTTACTTACCATGTGACGATAACAGAACCGATCTACGGCTGCTCTGCCAGCTTCACCAACGCACCCAGCGCAGCCCGGATTTCTGCATCCACCGCTTCGGCGACAATGCTGCGATGCGGGTCATAGCCTTCATCGACCGCTGTCGAATCGCCATCCAAGGCTAGAATCGCTCCGGCCCGTATCCCCCGCAGGAGTGCTACGACGTATAACGCGGCAATCTCCATCTCGACCGCAAGAACGCCTGCTTGGCGGTATATGGCATGAGGCAGCTCGACAACGCCGCTGAAGAACGCGTCCATCGTCAGCGTGATGCCTTTGCCCACGGCGCCTGGAGCGTTCGCTTCAAGTGCGGCTTCGTACAAGGCATCCGTCACTTTGCTGTCCGCAACCGCAGGGAATGCGATCGGAACCAATTGACGCGTCAGCCCTTCTTCCCGGACCGCAGCCGTGCTGATGATTAAGCTGCCCGTCTTATAACGGTCTGACAATGAACCGGCTGTGCCGACACGAATGATGGTCTTGACGCCCGCTTTGACCATCTCCTCGAAACATACCGCGGCTCCCGGCGATCCGACGCCATGGCTCACTACGGCGATGCGTACGCCTTTATATTCACCGGTAAACGTCCGGTATTCCCTGGAATAGGCAAGCTCCTTAACCTGCTCCAGCTGCTGCGAAATAATCTCGGCCCGGAACGGATCGCCGCACACAATGGCAAGCTCCGGCATATCCTTTGGATCGACTCGTAATATGGGCAATAGCGACATCTTTAATCAAACTCCTTCTTCGTCCATTCGTCTTCCGGTATCGGCAGATCCTCGCCGGAGAACCGCTGTTCTCGGAATGGATCGGCATAATTGTGGAACCCGTTCCGTTCCCAGAACCCCGGCCGGTCCTCCTTCATAAATTCGATACCCTGCAGCCATTTGGCGCTCTTCCAGAAATACAAGTGCGGGACGACCATGCGCAGCGGATAACCGTGCTTATCCGTGAGCGGCTTGCCGTCGTAGTTAAAGGCGAGCAGCACATCGTCATGAAGCAGGTCTTCCATCGGCACATTCGTGTCATAATTTTCATCGGCATGGAACATCACGTAGTTCGCTTCCGGCTTAACATCAAGCAGCTGGAGAAAATCGCGGAACCGGATGCCTTCCCATGTCGTGTCAAGCTTGGACCAGCGCGTCACGCAATGAATATCGCATGTCACGCTTGTTCGCGGCAGCGCCTGAAGCTCTTCCAGCGTGAAGGTTCTCTCGGTCTCCACCTCGCCGAATATGCGCAGCCGCCACTGGCTTAGATCATAGACCGGCACTTCCCCTTCATGAAGAATCGGGAAGCGTTCCGTCACCATCTGACCCGGCGGAACGCGGTCCTTGATCCGCTCGTCCACCTTAGCCTGGGGCGCCTTAGACTTTTTCAGCTTATCAGCTTTATTGTGCATGACGGTTACCTCCTGTACCTTATTTACCTGCAATACGTCCGGATTGGCGCAAATACGATTTGTCCTTGACGAACAGCATCACGAGAATTGTCATGACATAAGGCAGCATCATCGTGAAATGGGTCGGCAGCGAGAAGCCCTGCAGCCTGATGCTGAGCGCATCCATTAACCCGAACAGCATGCTCGAGCCCATGACGCCCAGCGGATTGCTCTGTCCGAGCATGGTCGCGACGAGGGCGATGAAGCCGCGTCCCGCCGTCATATTCTCGGCGAACAGCGTAACTTGACCGAGCGATAGCTGCGCTCCCGCAAGGGCGCATAACACGCCGCTGGCGAGTACGGCACCGTATTGGTAGCGGCGTACGCGAAGCCCCAGACTCTTCGCTGCGACCGGATTCTCGCCTACCGCATTCAAGCGGAAGCCCAGCACGGTCTTGAATAACACATACTGGAGAACGGCTACCAACAGGAAGGCCAGGTAGACAAGCGGCGTATGTCCGGAGATGATCTGGCCGACAACCGGAATGTCTTGAATGAATGGAATGTTCCACTTCGGCAGGCCGGTCATCGATTTGTCATAGTACTGGCCTTTGACGTTGAAGATGGCGAACAGACAGAAGGCCGTCAGCCCGGTCGCGAGAAAGTTGATGGCAACGCCGACGACGATGGCGTTAGCTTGCAGATGAATACATAAATAACCGAACAACAGAGATACGGCTGCAACACATAAGCATGCGAACAAGAGCGCGAGCCAAACGTTGCCAAACCAATAATTCCCGAGGATCGCCGAGAAGGCGCCGGTCAGCATCATCCCTTCCAGCGCGACGTTGAAAATGCCCACTCTGGCACAGAGCGCCCCGCCCAGCGCGGCAAGCAGCAGCGGCGCAACCACGCGGAACATGGAGTTCAGCAGGGACCAATCAAGTATGGTTTCCATCGACAGTCCTCGCTTTCTTGCGTTTAATAAGGGAGATTGTCACTCTCGCGGATACGAACAAGATTAAGCTTGCTTGTATGACGCTTGAAATCTCCAGGGGAACCTCGGTATTGCGTTCCACGCCCATGCCGCCGGTTTGCAGCGCGGCCAGCAGAATGGCTGCGAATGCGGCGCCCAGCGGGCTTGATCCGGCCAGCAGCGTCGCCATTATGGCCGACCAAGCGTAGCCTGGCGCAGAGAGCATATTATCAATATAACGGTATTGGGTACCCAGCACCTCGAAGGTGCCTGCTAAACCGGCTAATCCGCCGCTTAGCAGCATGCTGAGCAGCATAAGCTTGCCGCGGCGGATCCCGCCGAAAGCGGCGAACAGCGGATTGCTGCCGAGCATCCGAATTTCATAGCCCTTGTTCGTGAAACGGAAGAACAGTGCCAGCAGAATCGCTGCCAGGACAGCAACGATAAATCCGGCGTGCAGCGTCATGCCCGGGAACAATTTCGGCAGCCAGGCGCTGTTATCGATCATAGCCGTCTGCGCTCCGCCAGAACCTGCTTTCTCCTTCAGCGGGAAAGAAACCATGTAGCCGGCAAATAACGCAGCAATATAATTGAGCAGCAGCGTCGTAATAAGCAAATTCATCCGAAACCGAGTATCGAGCCACCCAGCCAATGCCGACCATAATCCGCCTGCCGCCATGCCGGCAATAATGGCGCATATGATTTTGACAAAACCCGGACCCGGCACGTACAAGGCAGCGATTGAGGCTGCCAGCGCCCCGAAGATCATTTGGCCTTCGGCGCCCAGATTGAAGAATCCGGCCCGGAAGGCAAGCGATACGCCAAGCGCCGCCAATATGATCGGAGTCGCCCTTGTAAGCGTGCTTGTCGTAAAGTAAAAGCTGCCGAAAGCGCCCTTCCACATCTCGGCATACGTGGTGATAACGGAACCGCCTACGGCCCAAATCGCGATTGCCCCGACGAGCAGACCGAGCAGTACGGCGATTAAGGGGTTCAGCAGCGCCTTAGCATGTTCCGTCCAATTAATTCGTCTCAACGCCTGTTCCTCCCGCCATCAATATACTGATCCGCTCTTCGGTCGCTTCCTCAGCGCCGAGCTCGCCGGCGATACGTCCCTCGAACAGGACGAGAATGCGGTCGGACAGCTTCAAGATCTCGGTCAGCTCCGAAGAGACGAGCAGGATCGCCCCATTCTCTTCCCTGCGCTTCAGCAGCGCATCGTGAATGGTCTCCATTGCGCCGATATCGACGCCGCGCGTCGGTTCCGCCGCGATAACGAACGGCGTGCCGTGGGCCATCTCCCTGGCCACGATCAGCTTCTGCATATTGCCGCCCGACAGATGCTTCCCTCTCGTATCGAGCGAGCCTGTCTTAACCTTATAGGCATCAATCCATTGCGCTACCGTTTCCTTGATCAGCCCTTTGCGCAGCAAACCGCCGCGGCTGAAGCTCCGCATATGGCCCATGATGGCATTATCGGCTACCGTCTCTTCTTTGGCCGAGCCCCACATGTACCGGTCTTCGGGAATATGGGCAAGACCGGCTTCCCTGAACGTCCCCGACGTCTTGCCTGTTACATCCTGTCCGTCGAGCAGCACCCTTCCTTCGTCGATACCGCGAAGACCGGAGATCGCTTGCAGCAGCTCGGACTGCCCGTTGCCCGACACGCCCGCTATGCCTACAATTTCCCCGGCGCGTACCGTGAAGCCGATATGATCGAGAACCGGTTTCCCGCCCTTGCTTCCATGTATCGTTATCTCACGGACCTCCAGTATGTTCTTACCCGGAACGATCGGCTTCTTCTCCGTTAAGGCGAGCTCCCGTCCGACCATCAGCTGGGATAGCTTGACCGCATCCGTCTCTTCCGCCCTGACCGTCCCGGTCACGCGTCCGTCGCGGAGAACGGTGATGCGGTCCGAGGAATCCATCACTTCATGGAGCTTATGGCTGATGAGAATGAAGCTGATTCCCTGTTTGGCCAGCCGTTTGATCGCCTTGAGCAGCCATTCGACCTCAAGCGGCGTCAACGCTCCGCTGGGCTCGTCCAAGATGACGATCTTGGCGCCTTGGTTCAACACCTTCAATATTTCGATGCGCTGCTGAACGCCGACCGGGCAATCCGCCACCTTGGCCCATGGATCGACGGGCATCCCGTATTTCTCGGACAATGCGCGAACATGCTCGGCCGCCGCCTTCCGGTCGAAGCCCATCCCTGCACGGGGCTCCCGGCCGATCACGATATTCTCCGCAACGGTGAACGAAGGAAAGAGCATGAAATGCTGATGTACCATACCCACTCCCGCGCGGATCGCATCCGAAGGCGACGTGAATGACTGCTCTTGCCCCGCGATCAAAATCTGTCCTTCCGTCGGCTGCTCCTCGCCGTACAGAATCCGCATCAGTGTCGATTTGCCTGCACCGTTCTCCCCAATCAGCGCATGAACTTCCCCCTCCGCCAATGTGAAATGAATGTCATCATTCGCGGTCAGGCTGCCATATCGCTTCGTAATCCCTTTCATTTGCAGCAGCATGACAAGCAGCACTCCCTTCTTCCATCTCCTGCGAATAGCAGGGCTGTAAAGCGAGAAACCGGCTGCTTGACGGCAACCGGTTCGATTCGCTATTGCACACTAACTATTAGGGTGCCAATGGATTAGTCACTACAACCGTACCTGCAACGATATCGTCGCGAATTTTCTTCAGCTTGTCCACGTTCTCTTGGCCGATGAACGGGCTCAAGGCCGATTTGGATTCTGCAGTTACGAATGTAACGCCTACACCATTCTCCTTCAGACCGTAGCTAACCGCTCCATAAGTGAACTTGCCTTCGGCAAAGTCTTTGACCGTTTCATAGGCTACGGTGTCGGTTTCTTTCAACTGGGAAAGGACCACGTGCTCCGGATCTTCACCCGTGCGGTCCGTATCTTGTCCGGCTGTATAGAAGCCCTTCTCCTTGGCTGCCTCGAATACGCCGGAGTCGCCTACGGCCGCCATACCTGCGATGAAGTCGGCGCCTTTCGAGAATTGAAGCAGCGCAAGCTCCTTCGCTTTAGCCGGATCCGTGAAGCCGCCCACATAATTGAGCAACAGCTTCGCATCCGGTTTAACGGACTTCAGACCTTGCTCATATCCAGCGGTATACTTGCTCAGAATCGGAGCATCGACAGCAACGACAGCGCCGACAGTTCCCGTCTTCGTAGCCAGGCCTGCTGCTGCGCCAAGCAGGTACGCCGCTTCATACTCCCGGAACTCGATGCTTCGTACGTTCTTGGCGTCAACGACGGTATCGATGATGGCAAAAGCTTGATCCGGGTTTTCGTTTGCTACTTTTAGAAGAGCGTCTGCAGCCGTATAGGCCGCGGTAATGATCAGATCATACTTCTCCGCCACGGCGGCGCGAAGGTTCTGCTCGACCTGCGATGGGTCATTGGACTCAATGACTTTCGTCTCGATATTGAACTCCGCTCCTGCTTTGTCGAGTCCTTCAACCATTTGCGTAAAGAACTGATTGACACCGATCTTCTCGGGCGTTACCAATGCCACACGCTTCTTCGGTTGATCAGTCCCTTTGTCCGCATTCGCAGATCCGGTATTGTTCGTCGTCCCCTTATTCCCGGCTTCGTTATTGTTCTTAGCGCCGCAACCGGCAATAAGAGAAACCACAAGCACTAACGCAAGAGCCAGGGTTGTCCACTTTTTCACGTACTCCACTCCTCTATTTTTGGTGACAATAATTATAAATTTAGTAGGAAATAAAGCACTTGTCAATCCTCTGTCGAAATTACTTCATTCCGTGTAAATAGCGCGAATTCCCTAATAAATCGCTTACAAAACATATACTTCCGGAAAGAGGGCGGCAGTTCCAGCTGCCCTCTTTCGAACCTCTACTGCTCGGTCAGCTGATTCTGATTCGCTTCAATCGAAATCTCTTCCGGAAGCTGATCGGACATCCCCGGCACTTCCCGCGGCTTGTATTCGATCACATCGGAGGAGTAGATGCCGACGAACATCATTCCGCTGCCTGCCGATGCGCGAATGAGAACCGGTTGGTTATATTGATTCTGAAAGGAATAATCCGGTCCGCCCCAGCTTACCGTTGCATCGCGGCCCGGCAGCACGTAAGGAACGTTCCTGCTGTGCGAATAGCGGCGCACAACCTGAAGGCCCGCACGGTCTGTGGCATTGTACAGCGTCGAGGATACTTGGCAGATTCCGCCGCCGATCCCTTCCGACAGCTCGCCTCTTACGATGACCGGGGCCTCCAGATACCCTCTTCCCTTCGTGCGCTCGCCTACGCTCTGGTTGAAGGAGAAGCTTTCACCCGGGAATACGACGACATTATTTATCGCCTTCGCCGCAAGAGAGATATTATGGGATCTGTTCTTGTTCCGGGAGTTATAATAAGTGACGTACTGGCCGATTGGCTTCACTCTGATGTCCGCAAGCAGCTCGCTGTCTACACGGGGATACACCGCGGTCAACGGCGCATCGATGAAGGAAGATCCTTTGCCGTAATAGAAGGCATAGAACCTGTCGGTAAATATTCGCTTATTTAGCTTATACCCCGTCTGTTCCGGAATGATACCTCCATGATCGCCAATGACGGCATTCCGGGGAGCTTGAATGATTCGTTTATCGAGCTCATTCAGATAGGAATCGAATTTGTCCAGATCAACCAGCGATGACGCTGGAATTTCATATTCCACCCGATTGAGGCTGCCGACCGGATGACCCTTGTGTACGATCGACAGCCGGTCGACAACGCCAACCTCACCCTGCGGAAATAATCCAATTGCAACAGCTAACAGCAGCCATTTCATGCAGCGCACTCCTTGCATTTCATATAAGTTACGTTCGCGATTTATGGAAGACGACAGATTCCACCTTCCACGGCTGCCATACTGCGCTGCGTCTCAGCTGAAACAGGATCGTCCGGGTTTCTTTCCGAGAGCCTGTTCTGTGGATCGTTGCCCGTACGGCAGCTTCGCTGACCAGCATATCGCTTGACGCATGCCGGTCATAATCCGTTATTCTGCGTATGGCGGTAATATTTGATACCTCTTGTTTGACGGAGGCCAGCTGTTCATGCGCGCGGTGCGGGAAGATCGCCGTCATCAATTCGGGTTCTTTCTGATTAATGGAAGTGAAGAACAGCTCGACGATATCGCTAGGGGACGATTGCGTCATATAATGCTCCAGCGCGCCTGCAGCCTTCAAGATCATGATTTGGTGGTCATGATCCACGAGACCCGATCCGTGCGTGCTGCTGCCGGGAAAGTGGATGCAGAAGTGACCGCTGAAGCCATTATCCGGAATTCCGTCACCGCCGTGCGGCATGCCATGCATGGATGCCGCGACCGCCTGTCCATCCTTGATGACCAGGATCGCTTTCCTCTTCCAGCTCCACTTCCCGCCATAGATCCGCTTCATGATGCCCGAATCCTTCCTGGTTAGCGGCTGTACATCGGCATGCGTACTCCCTGCTCTTCGCTGGCCTTCAAACCGCAAGCCTGATTCCACATCCATAATCGTGAAGGTGGATTTTAACGGGAAACGGCGCTTCGCTTGCTCCCATGGAATGCTCACCCCGTAATGAGTGCTTCTCAGAAGCCACATGAAGGCACGGAGCTGCTGACGGCCAGCATCTTCTAGCTGGATCGACACCGCTTCCGCCGGGTCGTAGAGATTGTAAGACGCGTCTACGACATACGTTTTATGATGAACCGTTACATATGTATCCGAGTTTGGATATTCCTGAGCTTTGCGGGCAATGCCCTCGCGAACCATTTTGCTCCAGGCGGCGTCATCAAGCGGGAGGCTGGATTCGTAGGCGGCAGCCGGAGAAGCTTTCACGCTTATACGAGCCTGCTCGTTTGCCGAATCCGCTGCAGGGGCTGCATATGCATAGGCATTAGCAGTGCTGCTCTGCCATACCGCAGCCCAGATGATCACGTACACCAACATTTTCAATAACCGAATGCTCATTATTCTCCCCCTTTTGACTATAATGATGTCAATAAAAGGCGGGAGCCATTCATGGAATCATTTTTCATTTGCTTCAATTTACGTCCTGAAATGACAAAGAGGCCCAAGCGAAGCGGCAGCTTCCTTCAGGCCTCTTTAGCTAAGCGGAATTCGAATCGGATTCCTCTTGCCCCTTGTTCTCATTCAGCATGTACTGCTTAATCCTCGGCATCTTGATGAGTCCGATAATCGCGAAATACGCGATTACGCTGCCGATCGCCGGCTGCACGACTCCCTGGTGGGTCACTAAGGTCGCCCACAGCAGCAGAAGCCATAAATTGAGGTACATGTATTCAAACAGCTTATTCATCTGATCACCCTGCGTTATACTATGCGCGGGAGTGCTTATTCGTTGATTGATTCTATATTTTCTTCCTTCACGATTTCGATCTTGCGGATGCGATGCTTGTCCTTCTCGAGAATGGTGAAGGTTAGATTCTCATATTGCCACGGAATCCCCTTCTCCAGCTCCGGCTGATGGCTGAACAGCCAGCCGCCAATGGAGTCCACTTCTACATGATCCAGATTCGAGCCCAACGTTTCATTCACATCGTCGATTAATGTATGGCCAAGGATGGCATACCGGTTCGTGTCAAGCGGCTCGATCTCAAGTTTCTCGTCATTGTCGAATTCATCGCGGATTTCCCCGACAATCTCTTCCAAGATGTCCTCGAACGTGATCAATCCGGACGTTCCGCCGTATTCATCCAGCAGCAAGGCCATTTGAACCTGCTCCTGCTGCATCTTCTTCAACAGCGACTTGATCGGCATTCCTTCAGGAACGGTCATGACCGGCTGCAATAACTGGTTGAAATCGAAATCGGGGTTATTGTCATAGCTTAGGAAAAACTTCTTCGTATTCACCATCCCGATAATATTGTCCTTATTGCCTAATGCCACCGGGAATCGGGTATATTGTTCTTTTTTAATGACGTTCATATTTTCTTCCAGCGAATGGTTGGCGTACAAGCAAACCATATCCGTCCGTGGAACCATGATTTCTCTTGCGAGCAGCTCGTCAAATGCGAAGATCCGATTGACATAGCTTAATTCCGTCTTGTTGATCATACCGCTCTCATAGCTCTCCGAAAGAATGATGCGGATTTCTTCCTCCGAATGGGCTTCCCCATGCTCGCTGGCAGGCTTCATGCCGAATATGCGGACGAAAGCGTTAGCCGATCCGTTCAATGTCCATATGAAAGGATACATGAGTTTATGGAAGAAAATAATGAGCGGCGCGGTAAGCACCGAAATTTGTTCCGCTCTTTGGATGGCTACTGTTTTCGGCGCCAATTCCCCGAGCACCACATGCAGGAAGGTCATCACGACGAATGCGATACCGAACGACAGAATACTGCTCACACTTTCGCTCAAAGCGAAGCGTTCGAACAACGGATGCAGCATCTTCTCGACGGTCGGCTCGCCTAGCCAGCCCAAACCGAGCGCCGTAATCGTAATTCCAAGCTGACACGCCGATAAATAGGCATCCAGATTTGAAGTGACTTTCTTAACAGCAAGGGCGTTCTTCGTACCTTCCGCAACCATCTGATCGACCCGGCTCGAACGCAGCTTAACAATGGCGAACTCAGTTGCGACAAAAAATGCGGTTAACAGAATAAGTACAGCGACCAAAAACAAATTAAAGACCATTTCGACCTTCCCTCTACTAGAAATTTGAGCTGTTCTTACTATAGGTTCATATGAACTATTCTAATAAACCGACCCAAACTTCTCAACTGCGGTATGCGTTTAAAAACGGTTATTTCAGGTTGGATTTGCCCAAAACTGACCATCAATACCTCATTCTTATGGAATATTTCCTTTTGACATCCTTGCAGGGGCACTTTATGATTGGTTCATAAGAACTGTTCAGCAATTGAGGTGATAAAGATGGAACTTTTAACATTAACCCGTAGAGATATGGCTGCACTCCTCTTTGCTCTGAACGGACAATCGGATCGCCCGCCGCTTGCCATCATTCAAGATATTTGGCGCGCGAATCATCAGCAGGCTTTCGATCAAGGCAATTCGATGTCCGCCTTCGTTGCAACTTCTCTGCCGCCGATTATCGAGCGGATGATTAAAGCTCAGGTTAAGCCCGCCTTATCCTTAAGCGATATTGTTTCTCTTGGCACACAAATCGAGTATACCCAATTCAGCGTCACTTCGATCCAAAACTGGGTTAAACGGGATTTCAAGGATTTTATCGGGCAGCCCGCGGAAGGCAAGAAATACTCGCTTCAGCAGGTCGCGTTGTTCTTCATCATAGAAGATTTGCGCTCTACGCTCGATTATGATTCCATTCGAAAGCTGCTTGAACTTATGTTCGGCCAGACCTGGTCGGATCAGAGGCTCTCCATTTCTCCTATGGCGTTCTATGCCGCATATTCGGAGCTATATGAGATTCTGGATGAGCGGTACCGGAATTTCACAGGCGAACGGATGGATTTCATTAACAAGTGGGATCAAATGATCAACGAGCTTTCCAATGAATGCGCCAAGGACCGCGGCAATCTATCGTCCAGCCAGCAGGATGCGCTGAAGAATGCAATTCACGTTGCGGTTATCGCCGTTCATACCGCAAGCTTCCACTCTCTCGCCCGACGTTATGTGAATGGGATGGTTTTTCTTAACAATCTGTAAGGACTACCTTGATGGAATGAAAGATTGAACACCAGTCCGCTTCGCAGGCAGAATGTTCTTCCGATCGCTGTTGTTCCTGGATACCCTTGAATTTATTATTACAAAGACTATCCCTACAGTATCACCTGACCTTTTATTGCTGGAACATTTACTTTACAGCTTTAACAAGAAACCTTTCCCTGTTCGTGTGAGTCGACACAAACCAAGGAAAGGTTTCTTTGTTAACCAGTTATATTGAAGATCGAACTTGCAAGTGAAGATTTATAAATAAGCTATGCCTGAGACAGCTGCTTCTTCTTACGAATCAGCATCTGAAACTCCTTATCCAGCGCCTCGTATTGAGGGTCGTTCACGGTATATTTGCTTAGCTCTCCGAGGACGGATACGATCCGGGTCTCGATAATCATCTTCTGCTCTTCAAGATGCTGCGCATCCTCTCCGGGGGCTGGCTTCTTCTGTTTTCCCTTATCCATGTAATCATTGAAGCCGCTCTCGAACTTGCGTATGGCGCCTTCGTTGAATACAAGCAGCTTCTGACAGATTCGCTGGAGAAAATAGCTGTCGTGCGATACGACGATCAGCGTGCCCAGATAGGAATCCAGCGTCTGCTCCAGCTGCTCCCGGCTGGCTAGATCGAGATGATTGGTCGGCTCGTCGAGTATGAGAACATCATTGTCCCGCAGGATAAGCTGAGCCAGCTTTACCCTCGTCCGTTCGCCTAAGCTTAACTGGCTGATCGGTTTCTTCAGCATCGACTCCTCAAACCCCATATTGGCCAGAAGCGTACGAGCCTTGCCGGCATCGCTGCGAATGTGGTATTCGTCTTCAATGAGCTTGAGCACGGTCCATTCGGGATTCAGATCCGTTACATCCTGGGTCAGATAAGCCACCTTGGCAGTCGGGCTCAGCCATAATTCCCCCTCGTCGACAGTCTCCTTGCCTGTCATGATGCGGATCAGCGTAGTTTTGCCGCAGCCGTTAGGTCCGAGAAGCCCGATCCGGTCACCGCGCTGAATGGCAAAGGAGCTGTTGTGAAACAATACCCGGTCGCCATATGACTTGCTCATCCGTTTCGCTTCAACGATCCGTCTGCCGCGCTTATCCGGGCTGTCGACCTCAAAGCGGATCTTGGCTTCCTCCTTAGGCTTCTGAACACCTTCGACCTCGATCTTCTCCAGCCGCTTGATGCGTGATTTGATTTGCTGGTCCATCTTCTTCGCTTTCGTCCGGTAGAACTCTTTTACCCCCCGCATCTCGGCCATCTTTCCCACTTTGCCCGCTTCGCGATGGGCCTTCGAGGACCAATTCTTGAGACGATCGATCTCCGCTTCTATCTTCTGCTCCACTTTCTTCTGTTCGATGTAGTGATGGAGCTGACTCTCGTACCTTCGCGCCTTCTCTTCGCGATAGAAGGTGTAATTGCCCGGATAAGCGTGAGCCACGCCATCCTCGAGCTCGATAATCCGCTCCACCGACTGATCGAGAAAAAAGCGGTCATGGGAAATGATCAGCACAGTGGCTCCGAATGATTTCAGCTCGTTGACTAGCCATTCGACGCCTTGAAGATCCAGATGATTCGTCGGCTCGTCGAGAATGAGAATGTCCGGCTTGGAGGCAAAAATATGGGCGATCGCCAGCTTCGTCTTCTCGCCGCCGCTCAAGCCTTCGTATCGGCCTGCATCCCAATCCTGCACCTTCTTCAGACCAAGATGGCTGGCCAGCTCCAGAAACGCTACGCCGCCATCTTCTATATAATCATCCGCCATGGAAGAGAACGTATGGACGGTATAGGACGTGGATTGCAGCAAATAGCCGATTTTCATCCCCCGGTGGTAGCGCGTGATCGAACCGCGATCTTGCTGCAGGCTCCCGAAGATGATGTTAGCCAGCGTTGTTTTGCCGGCCCCGTTCATCCCTACCAGTCCGATTCGCTCCCCTTGAGCGATATCCAGATTCACATCCCGGAGAACCGTCAGGTCTCCAAAGCTTTTCGTTAAATTGCGACAATTGATCAATGTCATAGGATCACCTCTTAGGTTTCATTTGTACGCCGCCATGAATGCTTACGCTGAACGAACGACAATAACCTGAACGAGTCCAATCCGAAATCGAATACAAAAAAACACCGCTGGCTGCTGCCGGCGGCGTCGGAAAAACGGAATATAACCGTACAAAGCCCCCTCCTTCCATACCCGGTGATGGGTAAAGAAGCGGTGACAAACCTGGGTTCTATGCAAGATTCCAATCCTCATCCTCGCATAATCCATGGTTAAGGAGTATTCCCCTTTAGACGCACGTATCCTATTCCGCTCCGCTTACGGGCAGAGCCTCTACTTTGTCATTCATATCAAATTTCATGATTGACTGTAGAATTAGGTCCACATCGCGTCTAATTGGATACCTCCTCGAAAAAGTTAAATCCATTATAACACGTAACTAGATATATTCAACTCTTCGGGCAAAACAGTCGTCCCGTAGTACATTCGGCGTCCAAGCGCCGCTTTAGCTGACGATTCTATTGAGCTCAGGATAATCTTCCAGGTAGCCCGCCGATTTAAGCTCGTCCAGCGCTTTGCGGATGCTTTGTTCATCTTCATCCGTCTGGTCGCAGAGGACTAGCAGCTCATCAATACTTGTTACCGTATTCTCCTTACAATACGTGAGCAGTCCTTTGGCCGACCAGGACAACCGGTCATCCTGGAATTCATTGATCATCTGACGATAGAATTTATGCGGAATCAGCTTGTGAAAGACAAGCCGCTGCATAGAATTCATCGCCTGCTTCGTGCTCATCCGGCCCTTCTGTGCGATTTCAGCCAAACTCGGCCTGTTCGACTCCGACATATAAGAACTGAGTACGATATAGGTCATTTGGGAATAGATGTCCAGGTTGGCATGCATGAAAATTTCGCTGGACAGCGTGAAGTTGCGTATGCTTGCATTCGATTGCTCAGGGTTCATTCAAAATTCTCCTTTCTTGATGGCCTGCCGTGCTAGAGCGGGCGTATCCCTACAAGGATTCGAATGAATGACCGGGTTTTGGGGTTTTATGAGAAACTTTTAACACAGTGTCATTATCGCATACGTTACTTCGGTGCCGTTATGCGGAATAACCGCTTCCTTCCGCCGCTGCCAGGCAGAAACCATTTAAACGGCCTGCATGGCAAAAAAGTGTGCTCTCCACGAGCACACTAGTCAGCTAATTAGTCGGGAGCAGCTCCTTTATAGCTGATTGGTCCAGTGGCAGTCGTCAAATCGAATAACATGCCTTCACCGGCCTTCGGATTTAATTATGGAGTGGCATTCTTCATTCGAATCATCGAAAAGTTTACGGTCGACGAAGGAATAACAGCCTGCAGGGGACGCAATGACGGGGTGATCCGCAGCTCGATTCCGAGTGCGATGATCTGTTCCGGAAGACTGTCAAGCCGGTCAACGGAATAAGGCTCTACCGTATTCAAAGATATGTAATATCCGGCATCAGGGGTGTGGCAGGAGAACGAATCGGTATTGAAGCGATAACGGTAAATGACCGCCTTCTTCATACGCTCATACCATGCTGTCTCGATTGCGACGATGCGTGTCGTTCCGGACTGGCCGAAGAACCGCTGCAGGTCAGCGTCCGTCGTATCCTCCTTCGGCCATATGCATACCCTGGGACATTCTCTAGGAAAGTAATAATGAGGCGCGTGAAATTCATCGATCGCCCATACCATTGCAGGCTCGTCGCTCCGGTATTCCAGCTTTCTCGGCTTGAAGACGGCAATATCGGGCTCTTCACTGAAGTGATAGAGATTCATGCTTGAACGCTCCTTCCATTTATGAACGATCGGCTGGACCGGGATGTTTCTCCGATAATACCCCTTTGAAACGGTAATATTGCGGTGAGACCCCATAGACATGTTTGAACAGCTTGGAGAAATAGAACAGCTCCGAGTAGCCGACGGCCTCCGCGATTTGAGTAATCGTCATGGACGTCTCGGCAAGCAGCACAGTCGCCCGCTCCATCCGCACGCGGGTGATGTACTCTTTCAACGAAATTCCGAGAAATTGTTTGAACTGTCTGCTCAGATAGCGCGGCGAGCAATCGAAGGCATCTCCGATCTGCTTAGGCGTCAGCTTCTCGCGCATATGCTGACGGATATAATCGGACGCCTGCTGAATCCGCTGGCGGTTCATTCGGGAAACGGAAGGCTCCTGCTCTTGCTGCTCAGCTTCCCTGACCAGCCTGATCAAGGTCAGCTTCAGAAGCAGATCGAACTCTTCCTCCTTCCACCTTGTCACCCACTTGTCGACCTCTAACAGCCGCTGCAAATAATGCTCCAGCCATTGCGGGTCCTCAAGACGAACGTAACGTGGCATCCTCTTCTCCAGGACAAGCTGTCCTTCGGGCAACACCATGGTGTAATGGAGATAGATGACCGTAAGCCGGTCTTCGGGATCGTGGCGAGCTTCAACGATATCCCCTGGTTGGAGAAGCATGCAGATCCCTTTGGATACGGCGTATAGTACGCCATTGACTTGAATATCACCATGACCGTTCATCACGTACCAGATATCGTAATCCTTCATCGGGGTACGTGGCTGCCAGATCCATTCCGGTTCGCAAATCGCCTTTCCGCAATCATGACCATTGCGCAATTGATAGTCTACAATCCGCCTGGCAAATTCGTCCATCCCGCGCCTCCTTCTCGCTGCCCAACCTTGCCTGCTGTGCAGCTTCCTACAAAAACAACCCTTCTTCCGCCATTCTAGATCGCATCCCAAATCCGTTATCTTTAAAGCAGCGGCAAGATTCCAATCCTAATCAAGGAGTTGATAGGCATATGAGCAAATTATCCGCCGAACCGCTGGAGATCAATAAGCGGCTATATCCGATCTATCGCATTCATCAACCGCTGGCTTCACCATCGGAATGGAAAGTAGAGTATAAGGAGCTGTTTCGCCAGCAGGGCTTCCTTGCCATTGAAGGCATCCTATCGGCTGCAGAAATCGAATCAGCCAAGTGCGCTCTCTCCGATATCATCGCCAATCCAGATATGAAGGGCCTCGTAGAATTCACCAAGCCCCGAAGCGAGCTGCGGACACAGGAAGAGATGGAATTAGCCGTCAGAAAAGTATATAAATTCGTGGACGGAGAAGAGCGGTTAGGCGAGCTGGCCAAACATGCGACAATACTGTCCATCGTCGAGCAGCTGCTTGGCGAACCGTCGAAGCTTGCCCAGGATATGGCGCTGCTCAAGCCTCCTCATGGCGGTGGTGAAAAACCGTGGCATCAAGACATGGCTTACGGGCCGCTGGCATTTAATAAGTCGGTGATCGGGGTATGGATCGCCCTTGACGAAGCCGGTATTGACAACGGTTGTATGCATGTCATTCCACGCTCGCATATGGATGGCGCCACCCCCCATTACGCTTTGCGCGACTGGCAGATCTGCGATGCCAATGTGCCTGTGGAGCGCAATATCGCCGTTCCCCTGCAGCCCGGCGGCATTCTATTCTTCCATGGGCTTCTCTATCACGGAACGCCTTACAACTTTTCTCCGAAGCGCAGACGTGCGCTCCAATTTCATTACGCGCCGGAATCGGTCGCGAAGCTGGGCATGGAGGAATACAAACGGATCTTCACGAATGAACTGACGAACGCGGAATGCTGAAGGATCGGGTGTGAAATCCTGCTGCGAATCCGTTTTCAGGATTTCACGCCTTCATATCCTTCGAAAGGTTATGCAAGAACGCCAATAGCTCTTCATCTTCCCAATCATACATGCGGAGCAGAAACGGATACGGGTCGTCTTGGATACTCAGATAGACACCGAATGCCGGCTCTGTTCCAAGCCCCGTTTCTTTCAGCTGCCGGATCCGTGCCTTCCCTTCGTCATTCAGAGCCTCTAATATCCGGTACTCGACGACCATATGCCTGAATCCATTCTGATGCGTCGTCACCACAGGCTGTCCGAAGATTTCGATCGGCCACCCCTCATAGGTGAATCCCGCCACGATCCGCTCGATTCCATGAACGCTCCTCCTGCGGAGACGATAGTTCTCATAGGTTTGATAGAGCTGCTTCACGGTTTCCTCGAACCGATCCATATCCCGTGCTTCACAGATGATATCCAGATCGCTTCCTGCAATGTCGATGCCGATCGGGACTGTGCCCACTAACAAAGGATGGTATGGCTGCAGGCTTTCAAGAGTCCCGAGCTCATTCAATACTCGATAGGCATGCTTCTGCCTGTCATTGCCCACGGATAAATAATCGAGACTGAAAAACCGGTTTTCATGATAAATCATCGTTATTGGATTCACTCCCCCGCTCGCTGCTTCGAAACATTTTACCACAAGATTCCTGCTCCAGGTATGTAATTCCTTCGATATGCGATACTGTAAATAACCGCGAAATAACACTCTTGTTAAGATCTGCTCATCATGAAGGGAGGGCTGGATGTGTTGCTGCGGCAATCGTTGAAGCTTAACGCTGCCGCCCTCCTGGGGACCGCCTTAATATGGGGCTCGGCAGCGGCGGTAACTCCGGATGTAACGGAAGCGGCGGCAATTAAATCAAGCTACAGCAGCTTTCATCATGTATCTGTTAAAGGGCCTGCAATCCCCGGACTGACGGGCACCAAGGAATGGGTACCGCAGGGGCTCGCCCTGGTATCCAGCCGAAATTGGGTGATCGTATCGCATTATTGGGGCAGATCCGGCAAGAATCACGCCAGCGTCATCTCGATTGCGAGCACGGCAACCAATAAACGGGTAAAGACTTTCTATCTATACGAAAGCGGCAGCAAGAAGCATACCGGGCATGTTGGCGGACTGGCGGCGAGCAGGAACCATCTATGGGTCGCCTCCGGCACGCAAGTCTACCAGATCCCGCTCAGCAAGCTGGCCAGCCAAGAAGACTTCAGCAATGTCGTCATGACGAAGTACGATCTCAGCCATAAAGCTTCCTATGCTTCTTATTCGAATGGCGTCCTATGGGTGGGTGAATATATGGATGGCAAGGATAAAGGAATAATGATGTGTGCGGCCGGTCCCAAGGGTCGGGTGTACGGATACAAATTGAATGCTAGGGATAGTCTATCATCTCATCCGGAAGCATCGTACATATGGAGCACGCCCGACCGCATTCAAGGTATGGCCCTTACCGCGGATCGCGTCGTGTACAGCCAGTCGTGCGGACGCTATAACTCCAGCAAGCTGCTCGTATATACGCGCGGTGAAGGCGGCAAATTGGTCAAACAGCTGACCATGCCGCCGATGTCCGAAGGCATTGCTTTGGCCGGCAGCAAGCTCTATATCAGCTTCGAATCCGGTGCGCGCAAATATGCGAGCGGCAGCTATCCGCTGAAAAATCTATACATCATTAACACCGGCAAATACACGCTTGATTGATCTGCATCCTGACAGTGAGGACAGAGAAGCTCCTTAGGATCATTCCGATTCCAGGAGCTTCTCTCATATCTATAATGTGCGCCGCTGAGCTTAGTCCATCTCCAGACGCTTCATGAAGTCCTCCGCCGCGCTGTACCCTTGCTGGCGCAGATACCAGTTGTTGGCGGCGGCTTCGATTAGTCCGGCCACATCCCTGCCTGGCTGCAGCTGAATTTCAATATGCGGAATGCTTACGTTCATATACTCCGAGAATCTTGGCGTAAGCTCCAATTCGTTATTCAGACAATTATTCTGCCATTGCGTAAGCTCAATGTCGAGAACGATCCTCGTCTCATCTTGGAAGGCCTTTCGCCCATACAGCCGGCTGACATTAACCAGTCCAATGCTGCGTAACGCGAGAAATTCCTTCGTCTTCCCGTCATGCGTCCCCAACAAGGTTTGCGGGCTGAGCTTCTTCAGGACGACGATATCGTCCGCCACTAACCGGTGCCCCCGCCTAATCAGCGTATGGGCCGTCTCGCTCTTGCCGACGCCGGATTTGCCCCTCAGCAAAATACCGATCCCGGCCACGTTGACGCACACGCCGTGAACGCTTATTTCCTCGGCCAGCGTCTTTGTCAGATATGCGGTCATGATCCCCAGGAAATCCGTCGTTAATGAACTTGTGCGGAGAAGAGGGATGCCTTCCTCATTGCAGTATTTTTTCAAGTACTTGAGTCCTTCTTGACCTGCCGTAACGATAAAGCATGGCGGATGATACTTGACGATATTACCGATATGAAGATTCCGTTCTTCTTCCGTCAATGTATGCAAATAATTGATTTCCTTCTTGCCCAGCACTTGTATATGCTCCTGCGGAAAGAATTCAAAGTAACCGACAAATTCCAGCCCCGGCCGATACACGCGCGACTTGGTGATCTTCCGATGAAGCTCTGTCTCTCCGGCCAGCACCTCTAGAGAGAACCGGGTCACTAATTGTTGTACATCTATCGCCTTCATGCGCTTTCCTCCTGGATCCTCGAATCAAAAACCTATTGTATCGGAATCTCTCCTTCCTTTCAATGACATTTCACACACGATTTCCATCGAATCGTCATGCCGATATTGCTTTCGAGTCCGGCCTTTCCTTCGGAAGCAGTCGGCCTGCCACAGCAACAACGAGGCAGCATGCGAAGCAAAGACCGAAGAGGATCCGAATCGGGATGCCGAAGGACTCCCCTTCGCCACCCGAAATACCCATAGAGCCGACCAGCAGCGTTGCGATGCCGATGCCTGCGATTTGGCCGAGATAGCGTACCAGCGCAAGCAGACTTCCGGCGAGACTGCTCTTGGATGCTGGCGCGGCGCTCATAATTTCGGCATTGTTCGTAGCGTGAAACAACCCGATGCCGATGCCGAAGACCGCCAATTGCAGGCCGATGCTCATTGCGGAGACAGTCGGCATGAACACCACGAACAGCATCGACAATGCGCAAAGAAACGCGCCGCCCGCGATCGGGAACGAACCGCCGTACTTGTCGCGGAACCAGCCTGCGAATGGAGCGACGATGCCCATCAGGAGAGGCTGGAGCATTAGAAGCGCGCCTGTCGTCCATGCCGAGTAGCCCAGCTGATTTTGCAGATAGAACGTGACCGGGATTAGAGTGGCCGTCTGTGCGAGATTAATCATGAAGGAGCTGGCGTTGCCCAGCCAGACCTTCCGGTATTGGAATAGTTCACGGTCAATAATGCCGTAGTCGATACGCCGTCCCTGCAGCCACAGAGCAAGGAGAAGTACGATCCCGACGGATCCTTGGATCCATGCCTCCGGGGAGATGGAGAACGCACCGCCCTCTTTCACCGATTCGGCAGCCATCATCAGCAGACAGGTTCCGGCACCAAGCAGCGCCGTACCGACCACATCGAACCGGGTTTTGGCCCCGGCGCTCTTGAACCGCGGGAACCAGCGGAAGCCTAGTGCGCATGCGGCGAGTGCGATCGGCACGTTAATCCAGAACAGCCACGGCCAGTCGACGAATTCAAGCATGAGTCCGCCAATGGCTGGCCCGGATAATGTGCCTGCCGATATGACGACAGCATTGATGCCCAGGGCACGGCCGCGCTCATGGTCAGGGAACACTTCGCGCACCATCGCTTGGCTGTTCGCCATAATCATCGTGGCGCCAATCCCCTGCAAGCAGCGGGAGAGCAGGAGACCGATGAAGCCTTGCGATACGGCGATACATAATGATCCGATCCCAAAGATAAGAAAACCATAGCTGTACACCTTACGACGCTCCAACCGATCCGATAGCTTCCCCATGAACGGAAGCAATACGACCATCGTGAGCAGGTAGATTGTAGCCACCCACTGAACTTGAGCGAGCGATACCGAGAATTGCTTCGCCATTATCGGCAGCGAAACATTGACGATCCCGACATCGAGCGTGGAGATGAGCGTCCCCATATTGACAATATGTAAAATTCCCCATTTGTTAGCGGAAGCAGCGGACATGAATCAGATTCCTCTCTTGACCGGCATAATTGGCTGCATGAATAGGACGATCGTTAGAAGACGGTTGGATCGGTCAGCTCCATCCATTGCATGGCTGACACCCCGTCATGCCGCTTCGTTACAATTCCGACTGTAACCTCTTGCAGGCGCGGGCTCACGCGATAGTGCTTGAATACATGCTTTATCGTTGAAGGCAGCATCAGCTTGTCGATATCTTGAAGATGAATCCAGTGGAGCTCGCCTTCCTCCGAGCTTACAACATCTTGACGCTCCGTGCTACCAAAATAGATGAAATGCTGCCTAATTTCATCCTCCTTCTTCCTAAGCACGATATAGGCAAGTTTCAAATCTGTTATTTCGTGCTGCCCGATCCCTGTTTCCTCGAATATCTCCCGGTAGCAGCTGCTCATCGGATCATGGATCTCCTCGGGTTCGATATGGCCGCCTACACTGCTCCAGTGCTTGAAGTCGAACAGTCTGCCTGTTTGTTTCTTCATGAGCAGCACTTCATTCTGTCGATTAAGCAGAAACGCGGTCGTCATCTGACGCAGCTCCATTGTTGGCTGACCCTCCCTGTATTACCTTTCCTGTTCATCCAACGCTTGTATGCAGCCATCAATCAGTTCCGTGCAGGCATGGATGAGCTCCTTAATATTCTCCAAGGACTGTTTATAGGATAAATTCTGATCACGATTGTATTTATGGGCTTCCATCCTCATGAAGAAGCAGACATGTGATACTGAGGAGTATGTGCCCCTTAATTTCCCTTGCAATTCAACCGGCAGCATAGCGATCACATTAGCCCTTATAGCAGCTTCGAGATTATCCGACTTGACATGGCCGGCTGCCAGCAGCAGACCTTCGAATACGAATTTCAGATCTTCCAGGTGGTTCTGCTTCTTATCGAACAGATCCGTCGATACTTTCAGAAAGTGGCCGTTATCTGAGAGCTCGGACCGAATCAGAGATAAATACGATTCCTTGTTCTCCAGCATCTGCTTATTCTGCAGCTTGACGTTCTGCTTATACCCGAATTTGGCGCCTAACCAAGCACCCAGAAAGACGCCGATTGTTCCTAGAATAGCGCCGGCAGACGACCACATCTCATCTGTCAGCACGGCATAAATTCGATCCCAGTTCATATGCGGCAGTGTTGATAGCATTGACCTTCTCAGCTCCATGTCTAAGGTGTATCTCAATATTAAATTACTTTATTCTTAGGCGCTTTCTCCCTCAGCGTAACTCTTAGCACAGGTATGCCGTCCATCAGATCAAGCACCGTATGTTCTATGACAGCCGTTTTACGTATCCTTCTCTGGCCATTATCATGCAGCTTCGTAATCTCCGGATAGAAGACCTCGTCGCTATTCATGAGAGCTTGAACGGCAGCCTCATCGAATTCATAAGGCTTCACATCCGGTTCACGGACAGTTCCTTGGTTATCAATCAATTGGAAGAAAACTTGAATCATGATTGCACCTCCGGAAATGAGTTACTTATACATTTGAAAATACCACATATGAAATCCCAGTTCCTCGTAAAACATCGCCGTCTCTTTCCACCTGCGGTTGGAGGATCCGACCAATAATCTCGTCACGCCGTTCTTCTCCGCCTGCTCCATTAATCGTCCGACTAACTTCTTCCCGAGTCCTTCCGACCGATAATCCGGATGAATGTATACTTCGAATATTTCCAGATAAGACTCCGCTTGAGGTATAACGGGACTCGCCTGACCCGCCCTTACTTCTCCGAACGAATATCCGATTATTCTCCCATCCGCCTCAACAACGTAGAAATATTCATTCAGGCGATTCATTAATTTCGCTTCCGTCCACTGTACATTCTCATAGCCGGCGGTTATGTCCTCTGCCACCCATCGCTTCGAGAGATTTACAATGTGAGAAAGGTCTTTCTGCTCACCTATTCGATAGGTATACATGAATCTGCTCCTTGATTCCCGCGCGGCGGATATTTATAGGTTGAATCAGTGAAAGACTGAACTTGAAGAGCTCAGGTAAAGTGTTGCCGCCATGACAGATTACCGTAATGACATCGTAATCATGTATGTAATACAACACTTGGCGATTAATAACCTTGTGAATCGAATATTGTTGCATATCCTGCAACAATTCCGGCTTCTGAGCGGCAAAACCATCCACATTTTTGCATGAAGTACAACAATATGGACACTAAGAGGGTAGAAATAGGAGTATTGTTGCACGTTGTACAACATTCCAAAAAAGCCCCCTAATCATCTTGGACACTTTCAGACTAAGCATTGTACAATTGCAACATCCGTAAAAGTTCCCGATGGAGCATACATCAAGAGCTGCTTCATCGTCACTAACCACACTACGGATTGGATGGATAGGATGGAGTCCACTGACATTCGAAATCTCCGCCTCATATTATACAGGGTGTGTGCAACATGTGCTGCGATTACCTTGACTCATCTAGGTTTTGAATGGATTTACTTGTAGCCCAGCGGGCCGTTGGCGAGGATAGCCGATATGGGGTTCATGCCGATCTTTCGTAGACGGGGGATTCAAGGAGCCCGGCTATCATGCCTGCTATTGCCCTTTATCTTTATTCAGCAAATAATCCTTCCCTCCAAGCTCAAGCTGTTTCAGCAATCCCTTGACCTGGCTTGTCTTGTTGATCACAATCATGGTCTTCTCGCCCTTGTAGGCCTGCATCTTCTCCAATATCCCGCTGCGGCTTGTTTTCCTGTAATTCCATACCCATTTCAGAAAAGCCCAGTCCAGTCTTTCGGGGCAGCCTTCATTCAAATCAGGCCTGGTTCTGCCATGATATTGGATTCGGCGCTTTATTACCCGGTAAG
The DNA here is from genome assembly GCF_024734895.1 of Paenibacillus spongiae. Taxonomy (NCBI): domain Bacteria; kingdom Bacillati; phylum Bacillota; class Bacilli; order Caryophanales; family Paenibacillaceae; genus Paenibacillus; species Paenibacillus spongiae. The sequence goes on along the minus strand of NZ_CP091430.1, from coordinate 2,886,059 downwards.
TAGTTAGCCATCGCGGTAAATCGAAGAAGATGATAACATCGGCTGCGTCCATACGTAACTGAACGGTTCGCCCATAGTTACCGTCTACAATCCATTCGTTCTTCGCTATGAGCCGCCTCAGAAATTCATCCCACTCCTCCTTTGGAGTCGGTACCCACCCTGACTTGTAGTAATAGGCATCCAGATGATATACGGGCAATCCGAGTATCGAACCCACCTGCCTGGCCAACGTCGATTTGCCGGATCCGCCGGATCCGATCATTATAATTTTCATGGAATTGAAATCTCCTGCTACTAAGTATCCAACCAAAATCTTTTGATTACATTGCCATCTTCTTCAATATAATCCGTATCCGGTATTCCGCCGTTATTCCGAATCGTTCTTTCTGAAGCGACGTTCGCTGCATCGCATACCACAAGCGCTTTATGAATTCCTAATTCCTTGGCTTTTGCCAGCGATAAGCGCAGCAATTCCGTGGCATACCCTCTTCTTCGTTCGGAAGGGCGGATCCCGTAGCCGATATGCCCGCCGCTGTATAGAAGCTTCTCGTTTAATTGATGTCTGATATTAACAGCCCCGATAACATCCTTGTCTTCCGAAATGAGCCAATATGTAGAATCACGTACCCAGCCCTCGGGCAGATTGTCGCCTTTCTCATTTTCCGCCAGAGCTAGAATCATGCCTTCGAAGTCGGATGGATCCTTGCTGATCACCCAAGGCACCATAGGCTCACCGCTTGCTTTCCATTCCCGATAGAACGAAAAATATTGCTGCTGCAGGCTGATCGTCGGTTTAATAAGCATTACGTTTCTGTGCATAGTACTCTCCTCCAAGACATAACAGCCGACCTTATGTCTGATTCCATTTCACCTGATTTATTTTTTCTTTCATGAATACGGTTTCTTCCAGATTTATCCCATGAATATTGGCAATAGCGACAACGTAATACAACACATCGTATAACTCTTCTTCTATTGTGCCTTTAATATTCCCCTCCTCCGTCATGCGTCTATTCTTTCTTAATACCTCGGACAGTTCGCCGACTTCTTCGACCAGCTTATAGAAATAATTCATTCCTTGATCCGGACGGTAATCCTTATTCTTAATATACTGCTGAAGCTCTGCAAGATTGAATCCCGGCTTTATCATTGGGGTCTCCCTCAAGTAATTGGATTGAACGGTTAGATTGACCGACTTAGATCTCCTTCTTGAAGTAATAGTGTGTATGTCCTCTCGGGGCATCCTCAATGAGGCCGATGATCCGATACCCCTGTTTTTTATAAAAATCCGGCGCTTGGAAACTGAATGTATTCAATTTGATGAATGTGCATTTCTTGTCTTTGGCGATCTCTTCGATCTCCTTCAAGAGCCTGGTGCCATAATCCCTGCCTCTGTACGATTCATCGACCCACAATATGTCTACTTCGATCCAGTCCCAGCAAAACACGCTGTTCAGACCGCCCACGATTTCATCCTGTTCATTCTTCATGACGAGATTGATTTCTTGATAGTTATTCTGCAAATCATCCGGTACATGCCTGGCATTGAATTCAATCAACTTGTTTCTTACATAACTGCTTTCTTCATGAGTACTTCTGCTAATAGGTTTACTTGTCGACATCGGATATCCCCCTTGATTATCGATCTCTTAATTATGCACTGCTAACCATCGAATCATGGAAGCATAGTTATCGTAACTTAATTTGCCGGGTTTCAGAATCGGAATGCGGCGGCACACTTCCCGTACGGTCGCATCCGCATCTATGGCATGAATGAACCAGACGCTCCCCGGAAGCAAATGATTGATTTGCCTGTAATAGCGGCGTCTCATTTCATTCGCAAGAGAAACCCATTCGAATTCATGCCTTTCTCTATGGGAGTCTTGTTCTTTGCGCCGTTGTAATTCATGCTCGTCCGCATCCAAGAGAATATATAGGTCGGGGAAACGAAGTTCGCCCGCAGCAACAAGGGGTCCGAAAAAAATGTCCAGCTCTTGCAGCCCCATACAATTCATATAACCAAATGCCTTATTAAACCATAAGGACTTGAATGGATCGGTATCGAGCAGAACCAATGGATGCTTCCGCTCCATCTCCTCAGAGATTTGCCATCGATGGACTTCTTGATTTAGGTAATGGATCGCTTCTTCCGCGGGTGAACAACCCGGTATCGGTTCAACGATCGTTTCTTGCACCGTATATGCTGCGAACTCAGCTTCAATGGATCGACATAGCTTGGTTTTACCGACTGCGCTGGGGCCTTCAATGACGATTTTCATTGCAATCTCCTTCCGGGAACCATGCGGGAAACGCCCTTTTAACCAACCAATTGGCAATGAGCTCGGCATAGATATGTATAACGGCGTGCCATACGGCTATCCAAGCTCCTTCCAACCAAGAGCCGCTTCGAACAATACGTCATCACCAATTCGGATCTCTTTGCGCCCGACAAACTGTCCCCCAAGCTTTTGATAGAATGCCATGGAAGGATTGCGCTCCAGCACCCACACCATCATCGACTGATAACGAGATTTTTTTATGTGCTCGACTAAGCTGTTATAGAGCAGCTTTCCATATCCTTTTCCCTGTGCATCTCTCACTAAATATAGAGCGTAGAGCTCGGCGTCATAGTCCAGTGCGGACTCTCTGCTCTTGCCGCCATTTATAAAACCGACGATGGCTCCCCGTTCTTCAGCCACGAAGATCACTTCGTCCGGTTGCGGATGATCAAACACCCATTTCCAATTCTTTGCCCGGCCTTCGTACGAAAGGTTATCCAGGTATCGGTCGGAAATGATCCCTTTATAGGCGGTTTTCCAGCTGTCCACATGCGCTCGCGCTATTCCGCCGCTGTCACTTGGATTGGCTAATCGAATATTCAAGGCAACCATTCTCCTTACCTTTAGATCTCCCTGTCCCTCAGTCTATTAAAATCCTGCTGTCGATCCATTCGATCATCTCGATTGCCGTATCTGCCCGTTCATCTGGAGTTCCTGTAAATAATAACTGAAATAAAGTCCGGATGCCGGGCACGTCGTCCTTCAAATCGTCCAAATGGGCGATGATGGAGCCTGCTGGCGGCAGCGGCTTCTTGCATACGGTCCATAATCCTTCCAGGATCTTATATGAAGTCGATGCCGTTACGAATGAAGCCTTCAAGCCGTCTCTTGATTGAACGGCCGCCTGTATCTTGATCTTCGCCGAACTTAGCCAGTGATGGATGGCCTTTCTTTCCCGTTCATCCATACGATAGTTAACGAATCTTGCTGCTGCCTCGCCCATCAAGGTTTCGATGATCTGGTCCGAATCGAACAATACTTGCCCGTCCAGGTATGCATATACTTCCATCGGATTCGTTTCAAGCCGGCTCTTGGCTTTGTTCAGATCTGCATACTTGTATTCGACCAGGATATGATCGATGGTAACGGCTTGGAATTCCCTAGACCTGCCCTCTCTCAAAAACAACATTAGATCCAGATCCGATTCCGGAAGTGCATCCCCGCGTGCATGAGAGCCGATAACCATCATGCCAATGATATCGTGATCGGCAAGTATGGCTGCAAGGAGATTCTCCAGAATACCCCGATGTTTCACGCTTGTTATAAAAGAAAGATCGATTGTCATTCATTCAACTCCTCGATCGGAATCATGCAGGGCCTCCGCTGCACTCTCTAACCATTCACGTATGCGACCATCGTAATGGATGTATCCACCATACAGGCTTCGACGAACCCGAACCGTCGATATAATTTTACGGCTGTCCGATTCGTTGGATCAACACTCAATGATACCTGCTTGATTCCTGCTAGCGCCAGCTCCTCGAAAAGTCTGCTTAATAAAGCGGTCCCGATTCCCTTGCCTCTATATTCCGGTATAATGGCCATGCCCAGTTCGGGTATATCATGACGGATGAATCCAAATCCTTGATTCTGCTCCTTGTAAAATCGGCTAGTTATTGAACCGATCGATTGACCCTCGCTATTGACGGCAATATAGCCGAGATCCCCTTCTCTCCCCCAGCCTTCAACATACTTAGCCAAGGACGGTTCTCGTATCACCTCTCTGCCGAAGGGCTCTTGGCCATCTCGAACATGCAGCGACTCAAACAGCATCTCCCATAGAAAGGGCACATCTTCTTCATTAATGGGTCTGATTGAATATGTAAGCATGGGCTCTCCTCCATCCAGGACCAATAGGGGAAATAAAAGCAATCGCCGGCGATTCTCCAAAATCACTCTACTTCGAGAGTCGTTATTCGAAACTTCTCAACGGTCTGGTCGCCATCGCATTGCTGCGCTTCCAGTACCTTTCGAGTTCCTTCTTCTGTACGTTCCGTCTTAATCGTTATGTCTTTACATGTGACATTAATAGTTATTTTATCTGATTGGCCATCCCTTGTTGGATCAATTCGGACGGATACCTTATTCCCATCGCTGTGATCAATCGGAGTGGCTGTGCGATGAATCAGATCAAGATTGGGGGTTGGTACCTCTCCCGGTTGCTTAGCCATGCCTTTAATACATCCCGAGTCGGTGCTCCCATGATAAAGTTTAGATCTTCCTTAGGGTGCAAATCGTAACTCATAATTTCGGACAATGGAATCCATGCGATTCCTGTTTGATGCACATCTGGAGTCTGTCCGATCTTGGCCTCTTCGTTACCTTCAACCTTGCACAAGAACGTGAAATCCAATTGGTGTACGTCGCGTTCTTGTTCGGGGAAAGCCGAGTGTTTGCTTCCAATAAACTCATTAATGAAGAGCAGCTCTTCAGGTTCTACACGAAGGCTTACTTCCTCGAATACTTCTCTTACTAAAGTTTCCCGTATCGATTCCCCATGTTCTTGGCCCCCGCCTGGCAGGACAAAAAACTCTCCTTGAATACCTGATCTTCGAAGCACTAACAGCTTATCGTCACGAATGATTACAGCACGGGCAGCCGTTCGAATCGGAAGATTCTTCCGCATCAAGACTGCCTCATTTCGTTATGGAAGGAGCTATTGCACAATACCACCGAAGTCTCGATTTGCCGCGCTGAGACCTTCCAATATTTGCGCAGCAGCACTTCTTTCTCCTCGCTGGAGACGATCTGAAATCCATTACGCTTATAGAAGGAAATTGCCCAAGCAGCCGCTTCCCAAGTCCCGATCAGGATAGGCTTATCGGTTTGACTGACGATTGACCGCAGCAATTGACCGCCGATCCCTCCACCCCGCCTCTTCGTTCTCACATAGGCATGCCTGATTAGCGAGACATCGCCTTTTTCCTGCATTCCCATCACGCCCAGCAGCTCTCCATCTTCCCCATAGCCCCAAAACCGGACACCGTCACTGATCTCCCTCTTCAGTTCCTCTAAGCCCATATAGGGGGCATGGTAGCAATCCTCAGGAATTACGCCATCATAAGCAATCGCCGCGTCATTGATAATCGCATAGATCGTCTCCACATCACGTTCGTTACATGCTCGTATCATTCGATATGTTCTTCCTTTCCCGAAGCCCAAGTCGTAAGTTTGCACACATCTACCCTTTATTCGACAAATGGACATCATTTCCTTTTTCACAGGACATTGCGGCTGCCCAGCAAGCTTGCGTATAACAAAAAGCCGGCACCCACAAGAAAGGGTACCGGTAGATTATCGATTAGTAAGATAATGCGGATTAGCAATAACTTGCTTATACGCTTCTAATACTCTAGGGTTGCTTGTTAAGGAATAATAAGCATCATTACGGACTTTTTTCTAACCCATCGTCCGGCTCCCAGGAAATATGAGGAAACCCGCCCGCCGCTTTTACTTGTTCCACCCATTGTTTCGGAAAGGGTTTTCCGTAGCCGACATTGCGAAAATAGCTGGCATGCTGCTTGTCCGTCCGTTCGGTGAAAGTGCCGATATCAGCTCGAATGGTTTCATCTTGAAGGATATAAGCTCCTAAAAAAGTCCCTTTCTGCGGTTCATATTTTGCAGGATGGTTATTGATTTGCATCGTATTAAGCGTCACTTCTTTTGCGTTCAAACTGGCTGCGCATGCCTGCATGGCAGGCGTAACGAGTAATTGCAATCCCAGAACCGCGGCTACAGCTGCTTTCCAGTTCACATCGCCCCCCCCTAGTCAAACAAAGGGATTATACAAATATATCAAGACGAATTCAAGAAAAAAGCAGCACGATTATGTTCATCCGCTATAAAACGTTTCGCTGAATGCTGAGTCACCTAATTCGAACGAATGGCCTAACGGACATTGGATCCCTAATTTGCGCGACTTCCTTTGTATGACCGCCGCTGCGGACATACGATTCGTTATTCGCTTGAATTCCGCCAATGATGCCGGTATCAGGTCCATATAACGGATCTGGTGTCCGCAACACTCTCCATAATGGCCTGGAAATCGAAAATAACGGCTCTCATGTCCGTAAGCATGTCAAGCATTCATTCTGCACACTCCTTGTTGGTTAGGTTCTATGAAGATAAGTCTACTGACGTAAGGAATGCGGATTAAGGCTTCAACTTGTTGTTTTTCACCATATCAAACCTATTAAATAGTGCACCGGAGAATACGCTCTTCCAATCAGATAGCGGACATAAAAAACGGAGCCCGGTGTTAATTGGGCTCCGATTCTTTACATCGATATATGCCAATCCTTCGTTCACATCGATGCCGCCGATCAACCATTAATCATTGTCGTTCTTCTTCCCTCGATCGGACCGGTCTTCCTTATCCCGGCCCTTGCCATTCTCTTTGTCTTTATCATTGCGGTTATCCTTCTTCTTGTCTTCCTTGTCCTTATGCTTGTCCTTCTTGTCCTTCTTGTCTTTCTTCTCTTGCTTCTCATCATCGTCATCGTCATTGTACTTAGCGCCATCCTTCTTCCCTTTGACGTTCATGCCCTTCGCGGCAGGAAAAGCAAGTACAGGCTCCCCGTCAAGCGCTTCGGTCATCAAAGCCTGGAATACAGCGGCCGCCGCCTTGGAGGTTGTCGTCAAGTAGTGAGCGCTATCGGTCTTGTCGTAGCCGATCCATACCGCTCCCACAAGCTGGGGCGTATACCCGACGAACCAGTTGTCCTTCGCCCCGCTGCCGCTTGTACCAGGCATCTCCGTCGTGCCTGTCTTACCGGCTACCTGCCGGCCGGCAATAGCCGCCGCTTGCCCTGTACCTTCGCGTACAACCCCTTCAAGCATCGCAGTCATCGTATGGGCAATCTCAGGTTCGATGACTTGCTCTGCGGCCAGGCCGCCGGCATCTGCGAGTACGACCCCGTCCGCAGATTCGATGCGAATAATCGTATGGGCCGGAATTCGCGCCCCTTCATTGGCATAAACGCCGAATGCCTCTGCCATATCCAGCGGCGACACGCCTTCCTGCAAGCCGCCAAGGGCAAGCCCCAGCGTGCGGTCCCCGTCGGTCAGCTCGATTCCGAACCGTTCCGCCGCTTCCAATCCGGCATCGATTCCAATCTCGTTCAACAGCTTAACGGCGGGTACATTGTAAGAATGAACGAGCGCTTCGTATAAGGATACCTCGCCATGATACGTACCTCCGGCATTCTTCGGCCGATAGCCGCCGAAATCGACAGGCTCGTCCACCAGCGTATCGGAAGGACGGTAGCCTCGTTCCAATGCAGGTGTATAGGCGGCGATCGGTTTCATCGTCGAACCGGGCTGACGTTTTAACTGCGATGCGCGATTAAAGCCGCGGAAAGGCTGATCGCCCCGGCCGCCGATTATGGCGCGTATTCCCCCATCGCGCGGATCGACAAGAACGGTGCCGCTCTGAATCAATTGATCCGGCTTGCTCTGCGGGAACAAAGCCTTGTTGGCATATACCTTCTGCGCAGCCTCCTGCATGCCCGTGTCCAATGCGGTATAGATCCTCAGTCCGCCATGAAGCACTTCATTCTCCGTCAATCCATACAAGGCACCCGCTTCTCGTATCACTTGATCGACGTAATACGGATATTTCATGGCACCTGACTTATTCGCTTTCACGCCGCGCAGCTTCACGGGATCACGGGAAGCAATGTCATATTCAGCCTTCGTAATTTTCCCTTGCTCATGCATGAGGCTTAGAACAAGATCCCGCCGTTCCTTCGCTTTCTTGGGGTGCTTGTAAGGCGTCAGAGCGGACGGTGCCCGGATGAGACCGGCCAGCATGGCCGATTCGGGAAGCGTCAGCTGATCGACCGTTTTGTTGAAATAGGTTTCGGCAGCGCGCTTAATCCCCCATGCTCCTTCGCCGAAGTAAATCTGATTGAGATAGAGCTCCATGATTTTGCGCTTATCATAATTTTCTTCGATCTTTTTGGCTAAGAGAACCTCGTTCCACTTGCGGGTCCATGTACGCTCATGGGTCAGAAAGACGTTCTTCGCCAGCTGCTGCGTAATGGTGCTCCCGCCTTGAACGGTTCCGCCTGCTGTCAGATTCGCATAAAATGCGCGGCCGATCGCCCACATGTCCATCCCCTGATGCTCGAAGTACCGTTTATCTTCGACCGCCGTCACGGCATCGATCAGCGTCTGCGGCATCTTATCGTAGGCTACGGCTTGAATCTCGTTCGGCGAAAGACGGCTGACTTCCTTGCCGCTGCGGTCATATAATACTGTCGATGCAGGAAGGGGCTCGTCGAGCTGGCTGACATCCTGCGCCCCGACCAGAATACGGAAGGCGATCCAACCAGCCGCCAAAGCAGCGATTCCGAGGATCGCAGCTGCCCACAAGAAGGTCTGCCATGCCGGCCTTTTCCTTCCGGCCCTCTTCCTACCGGACCTCTTCCTCCCTCCCCGATTGACAATTGGATTCGTTGTATTTTGCTTCTTAATTTCGGGAATGTTCCCTTTCGGCTGCATCTCATTGTCCCCCATTTGCAGATCTGTACGGCTCTTGATGTCTAAAATACACTGTTCGCAGCAAAGCCTCGTTTTCAGTACGTCGGGCATCCGCTGTCAGAGCTCGAAACCCGTATCGGATAAAGGATTTATACACGGAATGCAGTTTCCTTAACCAGGTTGTCCATGCTGCGTTCATTCGTAACAAATAGTCGTTTGTGCTCATTTTTCCTGCAGCGTATTGTCTTGGCCGGACCAAGTAGGTATAATAACCAAGCAAACATATGTTTGCATCGAACGAGAAGAAACGGCAGACGCCGTCATAAGCGGCGAACTGCGTTTCATCTTTCAGAAATATAAGCGAAGTATCTCGGCAACTTATACTTACTTATATTTGAACAACAGGAGATACGGAGGATAGGGAAGGTATGAAAGGATCAACGCATCTAACGATAGGCGTCGTGATCGGACTGGCCGCAGCGGCTTATTACCCGTTCACGCCCAAGAGCGCGGCCTTATATGTAGCGGTTGCAGGCTTCTCCGCGCTTAGTGCGGATCTGGACGGGACGAACATGCTCAGCAGCAAGCTGGGCAAAGCATCCAAGCTGCTGCGTGAATTCGGCTTGTGGGGCGGAATTCTACTGGCGCTTGGCATCGCCTACTACTATTACGCGCAGCAAGTGTTTCACCGCGAGCTCGCTCTCGTTGCCGTAATCGCCTTCCTCCTCGGCTTCATTACGAAGGAAGGCATCATCCGCAACGCTCTCGTAAGCCTAATCGGAGCCGGGCTGCTCTATTGGGGCTGGGTCACGGAGCTGAATTGGTTAATGGGCTTTGGATTGTTTGTAGCCTGGGTGCCTTGGCTGAACCATCGGGGAATGACCCATACCGTCTGGGCATTGGCGGCTTGGGCCGCGATCGGCTCCGGACTGGAGAATCACCTTCAACAGGAAGGGATCATGGTTGTCGCTACCGCAGGCTATCTATCGCACTTGATTGCAGACACTTTGACGCCCGCAGGAGTCAAGTGGCTGTATCCCCTTTACAAGAAATCGATCAAGTTCCCTCTCTAGCACCGGTGAATGAAGAAGAAGGGTACGACCTGTCTAAGCGCAGGCCGTACCCTTCTTATTAACCCATGGATTTTGCAATATCCTCCAGATCCTTCTCATCGATCTTTCCGTTGCTACGCACATCCGCTCGCTTCACTTGCTCCCAATCGGAGCTCCTCTTGCTCTTCCCATAATTCGCTGCTGCCATAGCAAGATCGCCGACGGACACAATTCCGTCCTGGTTGATGTCGGCATCCGAATTCCGATGCCGTTCCGCCGAATCCTGTGCAGAAGGCGACGACTTTGCCGCCTGGATTTCGGTCCCCTGTGCGCTTCCCAGCACTGCGCTTGACAGCGATACGGAATCAGCGGATGAAGACAAGCTATTCTTTGCTTTGAAGGTCAGATTCAGTATCGCCGCCTGCCCCGTAACCGGATGATTGGCTCCTTCGCTAGCCAGAATGAAACGAAGCTTACCACCTGGCTCCTTGACTGTCCGGACAAGCTTGACTCCATCCGCTGCCGGCTTTGCGGAGACAAACTGAGCGGCAGACGGATCGTAATGCAGCTTCACGTCCTGAGCGAATATATCCTCTGACAAGCTATTAAGTTCATAAGCAAGCGTGAACTTCTTCCCTGCTTGAACCGGAGCCGTGCCCGTTAACAAGGCCTCGGGACCGCTGCTTACCGGTGTGAAATCGAGTGCATACAGCCTGCCCTCTCCCGGTGCAAACCCGGAGGACAACGTTCCGGTTGCCGTATCATAGTCGGTTGCAGTTTCAAGACCGCTAGCTTTGGAAACCTCTGTGACCGTCTGAGCGCCGTTCGACAGCGTAAAGCTCTGCGAATGGGACTGCTCCAGATCTTTGTTCACCACCATCACATATTGCCGGCCATTCTCATCAAGGAAGGAGGAGACGATCATCGGCATCCGCTCATCGGTGCCGGACGGCTGCCAGAAGAATGCAGACGGCAGCGCGGTCGTTCCTGCCGGAAGTACATCAGTCTCCGCGTGATAAACATCCTGTGATGTAAGCTTCAGCAGCGTCGGGCCAAGATTCAGCACTTCCGCATTGATGTCCTTCGCCCAGTCATAGGAGATATTCTTGGTGCCATCCGGCAAAATCAGACCTTGGCTGAACTGCTCCGCACCTTGATTCTGAGGGGTCGTATAGGTGAAATAGATATACCCCTTGGCCCCGTAAGCCAGACTGGTATAGATGTGATAGTTCAGATCCGCCTTCGTCGGAGGGCGCAAATAATTGTCGATCCCGACCGATTGAATATACGTCCAGAAATCAACATCTCCGGCTAACGACTGCCGTCTTACGACTTCCATATTCTCGTAATACCCGCTGCTGAAGCCGTTATTGACGCGGAACGGATAATGATCGTAGACGAGCACATCCGGATTCGATCTCACCCATCGGTAAACATAATCCTCATACGTCCCGGCCTGAAGGTTCTGATTGATCGTATACCATAAATCCGCTTGAATGGAAGATCCATTGATATAAGCCGTACCGTTGTAAAAAGCTTTGTTCCCGATGCCCGAATGGACGACCCAGCCTACCGACCCGTCGCCTCCGCCTGCATGCGTCAGCTCCATATAATAGCTCGTATCCGGCGTGACCGGCGTATTCAGCGTAAACTGAGGCCAACTGTAGCCTGTTCCCGACATCGTAGTCGTGGCGACTGCCGCCGTTTTGGCCGGGGAATCCCAGAGCGTAAGCGTGAGCTGCTCATCCGTCGTCCACTGAACAGGATCGATCCATAGCTGAATGGTGGAAATGTACGATTCGTTCACGCCCGTCTTGAATGTCTGACCCATTGTATTACTTGCTGTCACCCAATTCCCGTCATTCGGAGTCGTACCGAAGAGCTGGGTGTAGGAAGCATAATTCGGCAGCAGATTGACGAATGAGATCCGATTTGGATCATTCACCCGCAGGCGTCGTGAGATTTCCTCCAGCCGAGCCATCTTATCGGCACTCGGCTCATCGTAGAGACTATAGCCGAGAACGGCCGGCTTCGCGCTATAATGGGCGGCAATGGCATCCAAAGTCGCATCCGACGGTCTTCTGCCGTCATTGTAAGCGAACTGCTCGAAGTGTATTTCGAAAGCCAAGTCCTTGGCTAATGCAGCTCCGCCCGTATACATTTCGCCGCCGGAATAGACATCGCTCGATTGGATGGCGACATTCCCATAGGTACCGCCTGGACTTTCGGTTACCTCCATGTAGTAGGACTGGTTCCCGGCTGCGGGAATCCCGAAACCGAACACGGCACGGCTTGATGCGGTTGGAACCGGAATCTGCGCACTGCCAAGCTGGGTCGTCTTCGCCGCATTGTCGTACAGCTTGAGCGTGAGCGTACCGCTAGCCGGACTCGCTTCAGGCTCAATTGTAAGGGCAACATACCCCAGATAGTATCCTGTCCCGCTTGGGGAGGTGAACGTTTGGCCAATAGTATCGTGATTGCTGATCGGTATGAAGCTGTCGGTATCCGGCTGCTTGACGAAATCGGAGCGCCAGGATAAATTCCAGTCGCCAACCAGCATCGATAGACCGTTAGCATCGGCTTGCACCAATGCGGGATCGATACCTCCGGGGTCAACTAGCCCATTGCCGGCCACGATGAAATTCGCATTCATGTCTTTAATTTCTTCGTACTTGCCAAATGAGGTTTCTTGGGGGCCAGGAGGCCAGAAGATGCCGATCGGGAACGTATCCGCCGCAGACCGTACATCCGGTTCCCCGGCTAGAGCAACGGCACCTGTAAGAGATGACAGCAATAAGCTGATCGAAATGAAGGATACAGCCAATTTTCTCCGCAACACGAACAACCACTCCCATCCTAATCAGACTCGGTCATACCTATAGAAGCTCGACCAGCTTCCCTTCGCCCGGCTGCAGCGATAATTCGAGCATGCCGTCCGAACCGATGCCAACCAGCTCTCTGCTGCCCTTCGTCCATACCGCTGCCTGACGTCCAGGCCCGGGCTGAAGGCTCAAGCCGACCGTGGCTTCAGTGCGGAAGCTTTGGTTCACCACGATGAGCTTCGCCTTGCCTTGCGCATCTTCAAAACAGCCGATAAGCGCAGGATCTCCGTCAATCGCTTGAAGGGGCGCAATCGATCCGGTACGTGCGGGTATAAACGCCGGCTCATAACCGTGAAACACGATTCCCTTGGATTGCAGGCCCAGCAAGGTCGACCCGATGGCATGCAGCTCCTTATTGACGGTTTGAACCTCGCCATAATGACGTGTTTTGTTCCCGTCGCGGTCAATCATGGCATCGCCGAACGTTTCTGTTCCGTTCTCAGGCGTCCAATATGTAAAATATTGAATGCCCTTCGCCCCGTAAGCCAGGCTTGTGTATACCTGCCAACGGATCTCTTCTTCCACGGGATCCCGGTTCGTATTGTTGAATGGCAAGGTCTGAATGAACAGCCAGAACGGAACGTCGTGCAGAAGCGCCTGCTCTCGAATAAGATGCAGGTTATAGAAGTATCGAGGACTTATATCCGGGCTGTCGCTGCTCTTCATGACTAGAAAAGGATAATGATCGTACGATAATACCTCCGGCTTGTAACGGGACATGAATTGCTCCAAATATTCGGCATACGTTCCTCCCAGCTGCTGCTCGGTTGCATAGGTGGGGAACAAATTGACGAATGGCAGCGCCTCCGGCAGATGCGTTCTGTACCTCTCGGCCAAGGAGGCAAGCTCCGCGAATTGGGCAATCGACGGCTCATCGCAAACATTATGGCCCATGAAAGCGGGATGGCTGCTGAAATCACGCAGAATCTCAGGAAGGTCGTCAGCATCCTTGGCCATCGCTTGCCTGACTCGCGGATCCGCGACGATGAACTTCAGTCCATTCTGATGCGCCATATCGAGCGACTTGCGTATGACGTCCAAGCCGCCGGTCCATTCAACAAAACCGGACAAGAACGTTATGCCTGCTTCCCGAATTTCCCGATACCGGTCGGATGAAATCTCATCTACCGGGGGCGTCACCCATATCCCGACCGGGAATAAATCGCCTATCCATCGCTTTTGGTCAGCCACTGCATCCACCATCCTCTAATAGATTGGGTTTATAGACACCTATAGGGTACCAGGCGGATCCAATATTGCCAAGTACCCCCAGGTAAAGATGATGGGATCATTACCAGCCCAGCAGCTTACGGCTTTCCAGCGTTTTCTTATTGAAGGCTTCCACTTTCGGTATGATCGCGTTCAGATCGCTTCCATCATACATCGGACCGATAAGCGCGGTATCGATCGTCCCCTGATATTCGCTCCAATCCGGAACGGATGCGCCCGGCATTCCGCAGCACATCGTCGTTGTCATCTTGACCGCTTCCTTGTTCTTCCCCTGCCAGAGCGGTACCTGGTCGATATAGTTATCCAGCTCAGGATGGATCACCCACGTGTTCGAGCCGTTGCGCATCATCCACTTCTGCATTTCCAGTTCATACTGGAAGCTCAACCACAAGAACGCCTCCGCCTTATGCTTGGACGCGCTCAGAATGGCTGTCGGCCCTTGAATTTGCAGCGTAGCCTGCGTCGCTTTACCTCTTGGCATCGGCAGAATATCCCATTCGAACTTCGCCTCCTTCTGATATCCTGGAAGCAGCCAATCCAGACCCATCGAGAACAGAACCTTACCGGTCAGGAAGTTATTTCCTCTATCCCATCCGAGCTTCTCGCCTTCCGCTGCCGTCGGCCTGACATGCCACTTGGTCGTCAGATCCTGCAGCCACTTAAGATCGGCCATCACAGCCGGCGTCTGGGCGACGCTCTGGGTCAAATCCTTGTTCATGAAAATCAGATTCTCCGCGCTGCCGTTCGCTACCGGATAGATCCAATTGAGGAAATAGTACATCGTCTGATCATACGAGATGCCGAACTCTCCGGCAGCCGGGTCGGTCGCTTTCTTGGCCATCTCCAGAAAATCATCGTACGTCCAATCGTTCGAAGGCATCTCCATGCCATGCTTCTTCAGCAGATCTTTATTCACGACGATCCAGGCCGCTATGCGGGAGAAGGGCATCGCGTAGATCTTGTCGCCTGTTCGGAATGCATCCGTGAAGCCATCCACGACTTCCGCATTCTGAATCGTCGGATCATTCTCGATAAAAGGGGTCAGGTCTTCCAGCAAGCCATCCTTCGTCCAGTCGCTTAGCCCTTGCAGCCAGGTCAGATCGGCGGGATCGCCTGCCGTCTGCATGGCGGCGGCCTTCTCGATCAATGCCGCGTCGGAGCCTCCGGTTAGAATGGGCTCGATCGTAATCCACGGATACTTGGCATGGAACATATCGAACGCCTCTTGATACAAGCCTACGTTCCAAGTAATCAGCTTTAACGTCACGGGCTCTTTCTTCTCGTCAGCGGGTGGATTGTTCCGTTCCTTCTCGGTCTCTTCATTCGCCGGTTTCGTCTTGTCCCCCTTCTGCTGTTCATTCTCTGCGTTGACGCCTTCGCTGCCCTTTGAACTGTCATTGCTGCTGCATGCCGTAATAACGAATAAAAATGTGAGGAGCACGGATAGAAAGACCGGTAACGTTCTTCTCTTCTTCATACCTGTCAACCTCCTTCTTTATTGGACCCTGCTATCATGAATCGTTCCATCGCAAACCGGGCAATCGCCTCCATCCTTGAATCTAAGGCATGAAAATACGACGACGATCGCCGTTACCATCGTCATCATTATCGAATCGACTCCGTTACCTCGTGACTTGCGCGCGTTATACGTGCCAACATAGCCTCGTTCCAGGGGATATGCAGTACCTCCAGACCAGCCAGGAAAACGCCGAAGACCGGTTCGAGCCCGCTAGGCATTACCGCGCAGCGATGCTTCATTCGTTCCAACAGCCTATGCTCGAAGGATTCCTGGAGCCGGCCTCCGATCTTCCAGCTGCCGCCGGCCCGGCCGATCGGGATCGGTTCGATACCGAACGCGATATAGTCGCATAACGAAACCGCCTGGTCGGCGAGCTTTTCACCCGCATTTTGCAATATGGCAAGCGCGACCTGGTCGCCATCTTGCGCACAGCTGGCTACATTCCGGCTTAGTCTGGCGATGAAATGCCTGTAATTGTCGGGCAAATGCTTCCTTGCTGCATCGGACATAAGACGGGTAAGCGGGTTCATTTCATCGGTAAGCTGAGCACCAGGAGCGGTCATGTTCCACGTCCGGGCGATATCTTCCGCAAGTGATGTAGGCTCTCCCCATCCTTCAAGGTAACGCAATGCCGCCCGCAGCCCGCTTAAGCCGATCTCATATCCGCTGCCGTCGTCGCCAAGCAAGTCGCCTAATCCCCCAATCAGCCTGGAATGCCCGCTTTCATTCCTCCCG
Source organism: Paenibacillus spongiae (assembly GCF_024734895.1). Taxonomy (NCBI): domain Bacteria; kingdom Bacillati; phylum Bacillota; class Bacilli; order Caryophanales; family Paenibacillaceae; genus Paenibacillus; species Paenibacillus spongiae. Next base: position 2,869,819 of record NZ_CP091430.1, on the reverse strand, counting down.
TATACGAATGATCCCGTTCCGCTTAACGCTACGATGCCCCAATTGTTCATCGTGGAAGCGTAAAGCGCTGCCTTGGTGTCGCTGCAGTGATGGGAATGGCACGCAATACCGCTTTGGTTCATTGCATCATACAGCGCTTGCACCGGGCCAAGAATGGACAGGAACGTATCGGCTATGCATGCCGGCCGTATGCCGCCGGTCTCCAATGCTGCTTGAATCGCCGTCCAATATGAGCGGGCAGCTTCATCGACCGTCATATTGTTCGCAGCTCCTCCCTGCCCCCAGCCGACCAGTCCGCCATCCTGCTTTTGAATCAGGCACAGCACTTTACTTCCACCGCTATCGATGCTCATTACATACTCCTGCACTCATGTCCCTCCTCCACACGACCTTGATCCGTTTCGATATTACGAGCTCTTCATGCTATCAGACAAAACTAGCTCATGATCACCTCCGGTCACGAAGAACTTTCCGCAAATGTGCAGCCTGTTGTGGAATAAAATAAAAACGAAAGATTTTCTTTCGTTATATCGGCATTTTGATAAGAAAAAGTCTTTACAAGACTAGCATATGAACCTTATTTCGTAAAAATTACCTTCCTTATTATTTCCGGACAGCTCCCAAACGTAAATAATTCATAAGCAGTCCGCAAGTGTTACAATCGAGAATTTCGATTGTCACTTGTCGGAAGTCCGCAAGTGCTACAATCGAGAATTTCGATTGTCACTTGTCGGCAGTCCGCAAGTGCTACAATCGAGAATTTCGATTGTCACTTGTCGGCAGTCCGCAAGTGTTACAATCAAGGATTTCGATTGTCACTTGTCGGCAGTCCGCAAGTGTTGCAATCGAGAATTTTCGATTGTCACTTGTCTAGTCTTGCGAGGCCTCGAAAAAAACAAAAAATCCGCGATCAGCTCGCGGATTCAGGAATGCAATGATTTTATTGGGTCGGCAGTGCGTAGAGCAGAATGGCGAAGAAATGAGACGCGGAGCCAGCCAGCACGAACATATGCCAGACTGCATGATGATAGGGAAATCCGCGCCACACGTAGAACACCGTCCCTACCGTATAGAATATGCCGCCCAGCACAAGCAGGAACAGCCCGCCGCCTGCAAAATGTTCGGTAAGCGGCCGCCAGGCAAAGACGATGAGCCACCCCATCAGCACATAGAAGAGCGTGGAGGTTACCAGAAATTTTTTCGTATAGAACGCTTTGAAGGCTACGCCGACTATGGCAATGCCCCAGACGAGGCCGAACAGCGTCCAAGCCAGCGGGCTGCGGATGACGCCGAACAGAATCGGGGTGTACGTTCCGGCAATGAATAGATAAATCGAGCTATGGTCGAGGATCTCGAACAGATCCTTCACTTTGCCTTCGGGAAAGCTGTGGACTAGTGTCGAAGCCGTATAGAGCAGCAGCATCGTCGCACCGAAGATCGAGAAGCTGACGACATGCCAAGCCGTTCCCTTCAAGCTGGCGAAGACGATCAAGACGACGAGCGCCGCGATGCTGAGCAGCATGCCGATCCCGTGCGTAATCGCGTTCGCGACTTCCTCCCTGCGGGTGTATGTATGGGTGAGGGCCATTGGAAACCTCCTTCAAGACATTTTTTTCGTATCCCTAGTATACCATAGGATGGCGTATAAGTTGATTTTGTCCGATCGGCAGCAGTATGATATAATCCGACCAGCCCTATCATCATATTCCCGTGGAGGCCCATATGCTTACCTTTGAACAGAAAATTGAAATTCTGGATACGTTTCCGGAGCTGCAGCGCAAGGACGTCTCCCTCGGACGGACCAATTACCATTACGAAGACAGTGCTTACGATAAGAAGAATGTCGTTTATCATCTGCACAAGAACGGCAACGGCTATGTCTATGTCGGACAGACGCCCGGATACGCCCCTGACGACAAGGGCTTCGTTAATATCAGATCGTACAGCGCAGAGGAGCTGAGAGCAGCCGTCGAAGCATCGATCGCATACTTGTCCACGCCGCCGGCAGCCGTTCAAGCAGCGCCCAAGCGCCGCAAGCCCAAGAACGGAACGGAACGCTGGTCCGGTCCGGATAAGCAAGTGCTCGAGCTCAAATTCGAAGATGATTTGTGGTATCTCTATACGGGCTTGAACTTGGAGATGGCATTCGAAACATATGAGGAAGCGGAAGAATATTTGACCGAGGAAGGGTTTACGCGTTCTTGACCGTGTATGCTTGACACCCGCGCCGCTGCATCTGTTCCTCGAACTCAGAAAAAACCGCCCCATGTACACGGTTCACGGTACACGGGACGGTTCTTTTTCGTCATTATATCACGACCGGCTTGAATTACAGCGTCTTCTGTCCCGGTCTCCAGTTGGCCGGACATAAGCCCCCGGCTTGAAGAGCTTGCAGAATGCGAAGCGTCTCGTCCACGCTGCGGCCCACATTCATATCGGTGACCACTTGATAGCGCAGAATGCCTTCCGGGTCGATAATGAACAGTCCGCGGTGAGCGGCGCCCGATTGCTCTTCCAGAATTCCGTAGGCGGTGGCGACTTCCTTCGTAAAGTCGGATGCCATCGGGAATTTCACTTTGCCGATACCACCTTGGTCGACGGGCGTTTGAGTCCATGCGCGATGGGTATGGACGCTGTCTGCAGAAGCGCCTACGATCTCGCAATCCAGCTTCTGAAACTCTTCATATGCTTCGCTGAATGCGAGTATTTCGGTCGGACATACGAAGGTGAAATCGAACGGCCAGAAGAACAATACGAGCCACTTGCCGCGGTATTGATCAAGCGACACTTTTTCCTCCAGCGTATCCATGTTTTTAGTCGACAGCATATTGAAATCAGGGGCAGGAAGCCCTACTTTGGCATACGGGTACGTTGCGTTGTAAGCCGTAACTTCAGTTTGAGTCATGATGAGAGATCTCCTTTGATGTGTAGTTTATCGTTGGTTCGTTAGTTTTGAATTTCTGCTAAAGCCTTGGTCAGCTGCGTTTGATTGAAGCCTAGAATGTTCGTGCTTCCGATAACGGTGACGGGAACGGATCTCATGCCCGTGTTCCACAATTCCTCGGCATACTGGTCATTCGTATCGATGTTGCGTTCCTCGTAATTCACGCCGCGCGCTTCCAGGAAGCCCTTCACCTGTTTGCAATATTGGCAGTGCGTGCTCGAATATAAGATGACGTTCGTATTGACAGACATGTTCAATCTCTCCTTGTCGGTGCTATTCTATACATCTTTATACATGCTGGATTTCATTGATTTCCACAGCTTCCAGATACCGCTCGCAGTCCAGAGCAGCCATGCAGCCCGTTCCGGCCGCGCTGATCGCTTGACGGTAACGGCTGTCTTGTACGTCGCCGCAAGCGAATACCCCGGGTATATTCGTCTCGGTCGTGCCCGGCTTCACGAGGAGATACCCGTGATCATCCGTCTGAAGCTGTCCGCCCAGGAATGCGGTATTCGGCGTATGGCCGATCGCAATAAAGATCCCGTCGGTTTCGATTGTCTCTTCGGCACCCGATTCGTTGTTTCTGACCTTCAAGCCGCGCACGCCGTTGTCATCGCTGATCACTTCGAGCGGCGTACGGTTTAATGCCCAGCTGATCTTGCTGTTGCCCCGGGCGCGGTCCTGCATGATTTTCGATGCGCGCAGCTCGTCGCGGCGGTTCACGACGATGACTTCAGAGGCGAAGCGCGTCAAGAAATTGGCTTCTTCCATGGCCGAATCTCCGCCGCCGACGACGATAATCTTCTTGTTGCGGAAGAAGAATCCGTCACAGGTGGCACAAGTGCTTACGCCGCGTCCGACGTTATCCTTCTCGCCGGGGATACCCAAATATTTGGCGGAAGCACCCGTGGAGACGATGATCGATTCGGCTTGCAGCTCGCCCATCCCTTCCACCGTCAACGTAAACGGACGCTTCGACGTATCCACCGAATTCACCCAGCCCGTGCGGAACTCGGCACCGAATCGTTCGGCCTGCTTACGCATGTTAGCCATGAGCTCCGGTCCCATAATGCCATCAGGAAAGCCCGGGAAGTTCTCCACCTCGGTCGTCGTCGTCAGCTGCCCGCCCGGTTCAGGTCCTTCAATAACGAGCGGGTTCAGATTCGCTCTTGCCAAATAGATTGCTGCGGTAAGTCCGCCTGGGCCCGTACCGATAATGATTGTTTTATACATCTTGTCATCCCCTTTGCTCATGATCCATGTCATCGCTTCGTCGTGTACCTTAATTAATTGGTGTTCATCTCTTGCTCGATACATAAATCATATCACCCTTGCGCACGATGATCATGAAGGAACGATGAACGGAAGATGAAGATACAATGAAACCTTCATGAAGATCTCATGAAGGTTCTCGTGTATGGCTTATGAATCGGCAAACCGGTAGCCGACACCGCGAACGGTTAATATATATTGGGGATTCTTCGGATCGTCGCCAAGCTTCTGGCGCAGCGACTTGATATGCACATCGACGGAATTGCTGCCTCCGAAATAGCCGTCCCCCCAGATTTGCTCCATAATTTCCTGCCGGGACATGACGCTGCCGCCGCTGGCGGATAATATTCGGAGCAGATCGAATTCCGTCTTCGTTAAGCTGACAGGCCGCCCGCCGCGCTGCACAGTCATGCGTTTCAAGTCCATCCGGATATCCTTCATCAACAGCTGGTCCTCAGACGATACCTCAGAAGGCTTAAGGGCGGCGTTAGCTTGGCTCTTGCTCGCCAGCTCCTCAATCTGAACCATCGCTGAAGCAACCGGACTTGGCCACACAAGAACCTCCCCTTCTACCGGTGCTGAAGGACGTTCATTCATAAGGAGAAGGAGAGCGGACTCGCTGCCGATACCACGAACAGGCTTGTTATCCGTTACAACGTTCTTTCGCCGATCAATAATAATGAGATCGGCCTGAATCGTTGCCAGAATCGGATCATTCTCATTATGGAACACAAGCACGTCGTAGCAGCGCGTCGTTAAGGCCGATACCAGCGCCCGAAGAGAAGCCGGCAGAGGACTCACGACGACGATCCGCAGCGTCGAATCGCAGAAGGCCCCCTCGTCGAATGTTTCGAATTCATGGGGCAAGGCAGGTGGAGACAGGTGAAGACCGCCGTTCATTGCACCGCTGTTTTCTTCTCTCTGCATTCGCTGCACACCCCTTTGAATAGAATTTCTTCGTCTTCGATGACATACCCGGTTTCCTTCGCAATCCGTTCCAGCCAATCCTTCGGCGCTTCAACCAGGACTTCATCGACTTTCCCGCAGGTTAAGCATACGATATGCTGGTGATCCTCCACACGCGCATCGTATCGGCTCGCATCCCCTTCGAGCTTCAATTCGCGAATCATCTTCTCTTCTGTCAAATAGCGCAAGGAGTTATATACGGTTGCGTAGGCAAATTGGCAGCCGCGGTTTTTCAACCGGTCCATAATATCCGATGCGGTAGGATGATCCGACGAATCGATCACAATTTCATATATCGTTCGTCTGGGCGTTGTAAGCTGTCCTTTTCGGCTCATATTCAATCCCCCCACCCGATTATTAATTTTAGAATTAGTTTAAGTTTAAACAATATTACCGAGGAAGTCAAAGTCATTCATGTGAATTCCACCCTACTTAATTAAAGTAAAAAACCGTCATGCTTTCCCATGACGGTTGATCGCTGCTTTATGTTAAGGTATTCATGTTTCAGCTATCGAAAATAGACTCCGTGCTGCGTGATAGCCGCCAGCAGAATTTGCTACACCGTCAATCGATGCTCTAGAATGGCGGCGAGATCTTCGCCATTGTCCCAAACGACCGGACGAATCAGCTTGGAAGGCAGCGCCTCTTGTTTCGTTTCTCCCCGCTTCATCGTCCAGATGACCGGAATCTGCAGCCCAAGCGCTAAGCCGGCCGCATAGTACACCTCCGGATTCGGCTCCGTCAAATCCGCTATGAGCAGCTTGCACTCGGATACAAGTCTGATAATATGGTCGCCATATTGTTCTTTGTCCGTCGGCTCGGGCGTCTGCGGCAAATATCCGCACTGCTCCATCTTCGGAAACACCTTCTCGCTCCACTCCTCCCGCAGATCATCGTGATCGGGGAACATAACGAAGCAAGGCTTCAAGCGTTTTCCGCCCGCAGTCGCAACCGCTTCCCGCCAGCCCCGCTCCGTGAGCTTGAAAGTAGAGCCCGCCCGTTCAATCATCTCCATCTCCCGAAGCCTCTCGATAATATAGATAAGCTCCTGCAGGTTCGGCGAGTACGTTAAATTGTAGCGGACCGGAAGCCGGTGAATGACAACAGGCTCATTAGGGCCTTTGGAATGGCGGTGCAGATAATGAAGAAGACGATTGCCTTTATCATCGATCGTAATCGGGATCCGAGGCGATTGCCGAATCGTCTCGAAATCCTCGAACGAAAGAGCTACCGTCTCTTCGCAATCCGTCAATTCACATATATAGGCGGAAATAATCGGGAACATCTGCGCCTTGATTTGATAGGACAGTTCATTATATTTGTCGTAACTATCCTTCTGAATCCCATAAAAAGCCCCCGTCGCACAATAACATCCGTCGAACCACTCGTAATCCCCTTGAATCCGTACAGGTACGAGCTGGTCGCAAAATAAACAACGTTTCATATCCATCAGATCACTCACCTCTTACATATCTATTCGATTATTTTATAGGAATAAAGGGTGGCGATAGGATTAGAATTTTCTCACTACGTTAATGTTTACCTCAGATTCCAATCATTATCAATCCTATGCAGTGAGGCGCATACCTTAAATTTAGAGGAGGGATGCATGTGCCCAGGTATCGCATTATCGTCGATTTGTCCGATCGGAAGCTCTATTTGCTCGACGTGAATACCGTCGTTCGCGCCTTTCCCGTCGGTATTGGCCGCATGGTGACTCAGACGCCGACAGGCGAATATACGATCATTAACAAACAGCCTAATCCAGGCGGTCCGTTCGGCGTATTATGGATGGGATTATCCAAGCCTCATTACGGCATTCACGGGACGGACGATCCGTCATCGATCGGCAAGCTAGTTTCCCATGGCTGTATCCGCATGTATAACGAGGACGTCCTCACCCTGTCCGGCCTCGTGCCGATTCACACACGAGTCACCATACGTCCTTGAGATGGAGCAAGGGAAGCGGTCAGATCGTTGACCGCTTCCCTATACGTTTAGGTTATGCTCTTCTTTGTACCGATTTGGAGCTTCATTCTAAGGGCTGGTTCCACTTATACGCTGCAATTTGTTCGCCAGCGTTTGCTGTCGTCATGCCTGCCGCATCGAGCGCTTCCTGCATACTGCATGTTTTCCGGTATTCGCTTCGATTGCCTTACTTGGCTTCCACGACGATACTGCCCAACAGTCGATCGCCTACGTACGGCAGCAGCATCCATTTGCCCGGTTCTGGCAGTGTCATCGTCGAGACGGCATTATGGTCTGCGCCGTTTATCGGTCCGCCAAGATCATCTCGCGAAAAGATATCGATCATTTGCCTCTCGCCCTGCTTCACCGCTCTAACCGTAAATGCGCCTTCGAGCTTAATCCGCTCTTGCCAGAAGTGCCACATATATTTCTGCGGACTGCCTGCAAGAAAGCCGGCGTCGATAAAACCGACATTCCCTTCTATTCCCCTCAACCAATAGGCTCCGGACTTAAACTCCGGACTGACCTCCCATGACGGCTCGGGTACGTTTAAGATCACATCGCCATAAGGCTCGCCGTCCAGTTCAACCACATAACGCCACATGCCGGATAACGGAAGCGTGATTGTGGCCGTATACCGTTCCAGTCCTGGATAACCGCTGCTTGGCTTCAAAATTTCCTCCGGAGCTACGGCGACCTCTTGTTGGCCTGTATCGAGATGTTCGGCCCGTATGGCAAGCATCCGGCCTTTTATTTCCTCGAATGGCGCCGTCATGTGAAAGATGTATCCCGACAGCCTGCCGGCAGCCAGTTCCGGATCCGGGAAGACGGACAGCTTCAGTTCCCCATCCTCGTAATAAGAGAGCCGTTCCTCCTTCACGGATGATGTGCCGTTTCTCGAGTCGCCGTTCAGCGACAGTCGTTCCAATAATCCCGTCAATCCAATAATCAACGCTGTCGCAATGGCCAGAGAAGCGATCACCAGGGTTCTCGCGCGGCGTGACTTCCCTTTTGTCGTGAGCACATTAGCCTTATCCAGCACCCGGTTCTTCATCTCATTTGTAAAATGCTCTTCTGCGAATGGCGCTGCTCCCATTTGCTCCGCCCATGATTCGATCTGACGATCCTGCTTCATACGATCACCCTCCCTCACGTTCATGGTTTAACATAGCAGCCATTTTCCGTTTCGCGCGGTTTTCCCTCGACTTCACCGTACCTTCGGAAATGCCCAGCAGTTCTGCAATTTGCTTGATGCTCAGCCCATAATGGTAATCCAGAATAATAACCTCGCGAAATTTGATCGGCAGCTGCATCACCCGGGTCCACAGCTGTTTGGCTTCCATGCTCTTGAAGGTTATGTCCTCTGCCGATGGGGAGCTGCCGGATGGAGGACGCACCGTTTCTAATAGCGTTACCTTGCGAATGAATGCATTTCTCAAATAATTGAGCGATTTATTCCGGGTGATGCCGAGCAGCCAGCTCTTAACGGTGCAGTCTCCCCGGAACGCATATAATTGCTTGTAAGCCGCCAGAAACGCATCCTGCGATATATCGTCCGCCGCGTCGGAACGACGTGTCAGGAAGAAGGCGAAATTCCATACATCTTCCCCGTATTCCGTCATGAGATCGTTCAATACTTGATTACGATCGTAACCCGGAGCCAAATCATGTAAGTAATGCCGATCCAACATTGATCACCTCTATAAAATAAGACCCGCCACTTGAAAAAAAGTTCCCGGATTTTCAGATATTAATCTTCAACGTCTGCGGAACCCGCCACCTTATTGACGCTGCGCTCTTCATTGCAACGCTCATCGTCTGCGCAGGCACTAGCGGAACTGGTGTATAGTAAAATTAACGCAAGAAAGCCAAGCACAGGAGTAATCTCCAGAGCTCGGCTCTCTAGCATGAATCATAGCATACAATAACAACATTATCCGTCCGGACCCGTTATTCAACTGCTCTCAGCACGTCTCCCAGGCTCCAATCCTACCTGCTTACGGCATAATCCATGACGACGACTTGATCCAGAATGCCGTCCAGCTTCTTGACGAACTCCTGGTGAGCCGGGTGCGGGCCGTACGCGCGGAGCGCTTCCAGAGTCTCGAATGTAACGCGCAAGCCGAGCGTGAAGCCATGAGCGTTCTCCGGTTCTACCTTGATATTGATGCCCGCGGTGACGTCGATCAGGCCTGGTATGCGGCCTTTGAAGGAATAGAGCGAATCCAGCAGCTCCTGTTCTTTCTCGGGCGTCAATTCTTCTTTAAATCGAAAAGAAACCAAATGCTCGTACATCTCGTCCCGACTCCTCTCTGCTCTTCATAAATAATAGACATGCCTCTCCCATTATACGGAAGCAGCGCGAAGAAGAACAGACTATTTCAGAAGCAACGCCGGGCATAACGCTCCATTTCATTGCGTTAGCCGCTTCACCCGGACGCAGCGTCATATAAGAAGGCAGCCGGTAACCTTCCCGGCCGCCTCCAAGCATACTCTCCGTACCGGCCAATATCAGGTTGGCCTCGACTCCAATCGGCGCGCAATGATCGACAGGACATAATTGACCGTAAAATAGATCGCGGCGACGAGCATCAGGGTCGGCAGCACGATGGCGATATCCTGGCCCATGACGATATTCGCGTTATGCGTTAGTTCAGCCAAGCTGACGATTACCGCCAACGACGTATCCTTTAAGAGTGAAATAAACTGGCTCACAATCGGAGGCACCATCCGCCTTAGCCCGATCGGAAGCACGATATGTCGCAGCGTCTGTATGTAGGTCAGCCCGGAAGCCCTGGCGGCTTCGATCGTTCCCTTCTCCACGGACTTCAGCCCGCTGCGTACGATTTCCGATATCATCGCCGCTTCGAATACGGATAGCGCTACGATCGCCGCCCAGAATGGAGACAGCTTGATCCCAAGCTCCGGCAATCCGAAACGCGCGAAGAAGATCAGCAGCAGAAGCGGCAAGTTGCGGATCGTTTCGACGAGCAAGCCAATCAGCTTTGATGCGACAGGCATCTTCGCATAACGGATCACGCCAAGCAGACACCCGACGATGAAGCTCAGAATAATGGCTACAAACGCAAGACGAAGCGTCATGCCCAGTCCTTCCATGAGAAAACGCAGATTGTCCGGCGAGTAAGCCTGCCCAAAATCCATAGTCGACCTCCTTTCCGGTTCATTTGCACCGCGCGCGGCACCTCTTCACGCAGGTATGACGCTGCATGCCGGCGGCCGGTCATGCTAACCGCTTCTTGCAAGCCTGCGTTCCAACAGCCGGGAAGCATAAGCAAGCGGCAGCGTCATAATCAAATAAAACAAGGCGACAAACACATACGTATCGACCGTATTATACGTCTCCGCGTTGACCAAATCGCCGTAATACATCAGATCAAGCCCGGCCACGACGCCGAGAATCGATGAATTTTTGACGAGATTGAGAAATTGATTCGTGATGGGCGGCACGACGATCTTCACCGCCTGCGGAAGCACGACATAGCGCATGGTCCCCATATAGGTGAGCCCGGAAGAGCGGGCGGCTTCTGTCTGTCCTTGAGGGACCGCCATGATTCCTGCCCGGATGGCCTCCGCGATGAAAGCGGATGTATAGACCATAAGGCCGAGCGTCCCGGACACGAAGCCGTCAAGCGCAATGCCAATCGCAGGGAGTCCGAGAAAAAACATGTACACAACGAGCAGCAGCGGGATGTTTCGGAAGAGCTCCACGTAGGCGGTGCCGAATACTTGCAGTGCCGCAATGGGCGAAATCCGGAAGACGGCTATGATTGTTCCCAGAACGAAGCTGCCTGCCAATGCCATCAGACTGGCAAACAGCGTGTTCCGCAGGCCAATCATATAGGAATCCCAATGATCGGTCAGGACCGTGATATCGATCATACGGACTTATTCATCGGCCGGCTTCTCGCCGATCCACTTCTCGTAGATTTTGTCGTATTCACCGCTCGCCTTGATCTCCTCCAGCGTTTCGTTGACAAGCTTCACCAGGCCGGCTTCTCCCTTCTTGATGGCAATCCCGTACGGTTCATCCGTGAACGTGCTGCCCACCACCTCGTAGTTCGGGTCCTGCTTCATCATGCCGTACAGAATGGAATTGTCCGTCGTCAGCACTTCTCCTTTGCCCGCCCGGAGTGCCGTGAACGCTTCCTGATAATTCTCGTACTGCTGAACCTTCAGCCCGGAGACCTTCTCCTCGATATTCTTAATGGAGGTTGCCCCCTTGACGCCAATAACCTTCGTATCCTTCGTTACATCGTCAATGCTTCGGATCGGACTGCCTTTCTTCACGAGAATGGATTGACCCGCCTTGAAATAAACATCCGAGAAATCGACTTCCTTCTTCCGGTCCTCCGTGATGGTCATCGTCGCGATGATGACGTCGATTTCCCCGTTATTCAACATCGGAACCCGCGTCTTCGACGTCACTTCCTTCAGCTCCAGCTTGCTTTCATCACCCAGCAGCTTCTTCGCAATCGCCTTGGCAATATCGACATCGAAGCCTTCAACCTCGCCGGTTCCGGGATCCTTCAGCCCGAACAGCTTCGTATCGAATTTGACGCCGGCGACCAGCTTGCCGCGCGCCTTAATCTCCGCAGCCGCCCCTTCATCCCCGCTGCCGGTGTTAGCGGTGTTAGCGTTAGCGGTATTAGCGCCATCTCCTCCATTGTTTCCACAACCGGCAAGAAGCAGCATGAATGCCAGCAGCACCAATCCCATTACCCGTGCTCGTATGTTCGTCATTCCATCATACCCCTTTCGTTTAATGATTGATGACACGACTCAAGAACAATCTCGCGCGCTCCTCCTTCGGCTGTGCGAAGAAGTCGGCAGGCTCCGCTTCCTCGATGATCTTGCCTTGATCCATAAAGACGATCCGGTTCGCCACCTCCCGGGCAAAGCCCATCTCATGCGTGACGACAACCATGGTCATCCCTTCATGCGCAAGCGATTTCATGACATCCAATACTTCTCCGATCATCTCAGGATCGAGAGCAGACGTCGGTTCATCGAACAGCATAATATCCGGCTTCATTGCCAGACCGCGAGCGATGGCTACCCGCTGCTGCTGACCTCCCGAGAGCTGGGAAGGAAAGGCGTCGGCCTTCTCGGGAATCCCGACCTTCTCGAGATAATACATCGCCGTTTCCTTAGCTTCCTTCTCCGGCAGTCCCAGTGCTTTAATTGGGGCCAGCGTAATGTTGTCGATCACCTTCATATGGGGATACAAGTTAAAATGCTGAAACACCATCCCGATTTTGCGCCGGAGCTTATTGATGTCCGTCGCTTTATCGTTCACCGTCACCCCGCCGACGTTCAATTCACCGTCCGTAATCGTTTCCAGCCGGTTGATGCAGCGCAGCAAGGTGCTTTTGCCGGAGCCGGATGGTCCAACGACTACGACAACCTCTCCTTCGCCGATGTCCAGCTCGATATCCTTCAGAACATGAAACCGGCCAAAGTGTTTGTTCACCCGCTTAAAATGAATCAATGGCATCCCTCCGTTTGAGCAAAATTTCGTTACAGCTGCAGCGGAAAGTTAGCGGCAAGCAATCGGTTATCATGAATTGCACTAACTTTCGCATGTATATTATGTAGTCGGGTATTTAATAACCCAAATTCCGCCATTGCTAAACAATAGCAAAGACTCCAAGATCCTGCTTGGAGCCTTCCCTTCTTCAATACAATCATGAATCTTCTATCGATTCCGCGGATAAATAGCTTACCTGCGCTCCCTGTACAGCAGATAAAAAACAGCGGCATCCTTCATATCGATAACCCCGTTAAGATCGAAATCGACTCGGACATCGTAGTGCATGGAGGTATGCTTCGTTGTTCCGAAGGCTCTCATAAATTCAATTAAATCATTCGGCCCTACGATCCCGTCTCCGTCCAGATCAGCGGTCGGATCGGATGGCCCCGGTATCTCGGGCTCAGGCACAACAACACTGACAGTGGAGGTAAGGCTGCCGAATGAGACCGTAATAACGGTCTCGCCCGGGGCGATTGCTGCCAGCTCCCCTAACGGCGATACCGAGACGATAGATGCATCGGCTGATTCATATTTGCTGTCCAAGGTGACATCCTGAGTACGCTCGTCCGAATAAAGGCCTTCGACCTTCAGTGCGATGGACTCCCCTGCTTTCAGCTGCATCTTATCCGGTACATTCATGCGCAAAGTCTTCAGCACGGGCTCCGGCTCCACAGGTTTGCCGCCAGCCGTATACCAAGCCGCCCCCAGGAAGACATTCCAGCCGTCGCGATAGAAGCTCTTAGCCGCATCCATGGTGAGCCGCTCCTGCTCCATGCGTCCTTCTTGACCGATCCGGCTAATAAACAGCGTCCCGTTGTCGGTGAACGTCACGCTCCCGTCCGGTGCTAGTGCATCAAGCCGGCTGCTGCCCGTTTTCACGGTGGCTGCGACTGCTTCCGCCCCTTCGGGAGAGCGAACCCAATATTGTCGGGCGCCCGATTCATTGTTCCGGACGAATGCGATCCAGCCGCCGCTAGTCAAATAACCGACTGATCGGTCCGTGCCTTCAAGCACAGCTTCTTGTCCATCCTTCAGGACGATGACGTCCCGTCCGTTCTTCGTATACAGAACCGTATCTCCATCTGCAACCGGCGATGTATACAGCGCATTGTCAGCCTGGCTAATTTGCTCGGATTGGCCGGAAGCGTAGGAATAGCGATAGATCTTGCCGGATTTGACGTAGAGCAGCTCGCCTTGGCCGGTCAAGGTATAGGATGGGTCTGTCGTCTCATCAACCTCTCGCTCTTCGTTTGTCACCAGATCGCGAATCATGAGGCGGTTCGTGTCCATTCCCTTATCGTCGGTCTGCTTGTAAGCTGCGAAAGTTCCGTTGACGAGCAGCCCGGTAAGCGGCAAATCGGTCAATCCTTCAGGACGCCATTCAAAAGCCCGGAATTTCCCCATCGGATCGCGTCCGTTGCCGATATAGCCGTCTTTGATGACCAAATAAGGAGATCCGGCTGCATCCCATGCCGTCCCGATCACACCGGTCGGCGTTAACCGCACGGATAAATTCCACTGCTGCGCAACGAGCAGCGGCAATACGTTCTCCACGCCCGTATTCCGATCCTTCACGACGATGCGGTGGTAATAGGCATCCCAGTAGACGATTCGGCTCTCATCTGCATCGAGCAGAAGGCCCTTTTCTTGCTCGACCGGCTCAAGCTTAGGATTGCTCTCCACATAGACGGGATGACTGTTCACTGTTGCCTGGGCTAGATGATCCACAGCTTCAAGACGAAGGTCGACTCTCTTCCCGTCATAGGCGGTGAGATCAAGCGCCTGATCCAGCCGGTCCACTCCGGTCGCCAGTACGGCACTGCCAATCTTCGCTTTCATCTCCCGGCAGCCGCCTATTACATCATCCTCGCAAGATGCGGACAATGCGGCATTGGGCGTGACGGCTGCAAAGGGCATGGGTGATGTAAGACGGATGTTCGGCGGATTATTCAGCGTGTACGTTACCGCCAGCTCCCCATCGATCCCGTTATCCGCATGAAAACCTACATTCAGCTGGCCTCTTGGCATGTCGGACAAGTCCAACACCTGGCCGTATTGACAGGTTGTCGAACAGACCGTCGAGATTTTGGGCAGGTCGAACCGCTTGTCTCCGATCAGGACATATACACTGGAGACGGGATCAAGCGAGTAGACACTGACGCGGGGAAAGAAGTCATCCGAAATGATGGTGCCGCCTGCCGGAAAATCCACCGTAATTCGTGGAACCGAAAGTGCGCTAGCCCGTTCTGTTGAAAATTGCATTCCTGCTGTAACGACAATAATCAATGACATTACGACTCTCAACCATCTTTTTCGGACAATAAATTCCATTATTTACCTCCTTTAGATTTTTAGTTTTAATAATTTCATGCTTAGTATGATTTTCGTTCCAGTAAATGTAAATAGGGACATGACCCTATGCCGCTGGACCCTTTTTTCAACAAAAAAAAGCCATCGGATCATGAACTGATCCAATGGCCCTGAGTTTTCTTGCCGGGTCACACGAGATTAATCTAAGACAGCAGTAATATGCTTGTTCGTAATCGACCAGTGGGATGTATTCCACACCGACTTCTGGTCCTTGAACAGAATAATTTGCGGCGAAGCATGCTTCACGCTAAGATCTTCCGCGATTTGATTGGATACCGGACGGGATTCGATCACCTTGACCAGATAGTAATCCGTGTCCTTGTTCGGCGTCTTGGACAAATACTCATCATATTCTTCCAGCGCGCTTGCGCTTACCGGACATGCGGTGCTGTGCTTAAAAATAATTTGCTGTTTCTCGCCCGATTGCTGGAGCATCTGCTCCCATTCCTGAAGCGTAGTGATTTCCTTCCACATCTCAAAAGCCCCTTTCTCTCATGGACAACCTATCGATAACTCAATATACCATTAACCGCTGCGGCGACACAAGAACCATGACTTCACGCCCGGTAAACCCGCTCTGCCGCAGCTTTCAGCCTGGCAAGCCCAAGCACTTTTCCTAATATGAATTAGAAGAGAGATTTCTTCGCAGGCTCCCTCTTAATCTTCTTTTGGAGGGCGGGCAAATGGCGCATACTCCGGTGCATGGGGCCTTTGCATATCGGGCAGGCAGGATTCGTCTCCGCGAATTCTTCCCTTACCCAGGCTTTGCATTCAGCATCCTTGCATTTATAAATCTTGGTTGGCAATAACTTCGGTTTGCTTTCTTCTGCTGTCACGTTCACTGACACCTTCCTGTACATAACCTAATCCTTTGTAACCGTGGCGAATCGTAAGAAAGATACTCTTTACGCAGAAGTTGTTTCTACTGTAATGAATTCTAAATCTGACTGCAACAGCTCTGCAAAAAATCGGAAAAATATCGATACCAAACAACAATAAAAGAAGCTGTGCCGCGGGCAAGGCGGCAAGCTTCTTTCCTATTATGAGCACATAACGGTCCCTGCCGGTAAGCACGCAGGAACCGTTATAATTCTCTCTTCGCTTCAGGCGTTACCCTTCAAGAAGCAGGGTTTCCGGGTCTTCCAGCAGCGATTTGACCGTAACCAGGAACCGAACCGCGTCTGATCCATCGACAATACGGTGGTCATACGACAAGGCGATATACATCATCGGCCGGTTCTCCGATCTTTCCGCGTCGATGGCGACCGGACGAAGCTGGATCTTATGCATGCCGAGAATACCAACCTGCGGCGCATTCAGAATCGGCGTGGAAAGAAGCGATCCGAACGTGCCTCCGTTCGTAATCGTGAACGTGCCGCCCTGCAGGTCGGAAAGCGCAAGCTTGTTCGAGCGCGCTTTGCCCGCCAGCTCGACGATTTGCTTCTCGATCTCGGCGAAGCCGAGACGGTCAGCATCGCGTACGACCGGTACCACAAGACCTTCCTTGGCCGAAACCGCAATCCCGATATCATAGAATTTCTTCACGAGAATATCCTCGCCTTGAATCTCGGCATTCAACAGCGGGAACTGCTTCAACGCTCCGACAACAGCCTTCGTGAAGAAGGACATGAAGCCAAGATTAACGTCGTGCTTCTCTTGGAACGACTGCTTGCGGCGTTTGCGGACATCCATAATCGCCGTCATATCGACTTCGTTGAACGTCGTCAGCATGGCTGCCGTACGCTGCGCTTCAACCAGGCGATTGGCGATCGTTGCGCGGCGGCGCGACATTGGCTGCCTGAGTACAGGTTTACCCGGCACTTCAGGAGCCGGAGCTGCCGCTGCCTTAGGTGCAGCCGGCTGGCTGCTTGCCTGAGGACGGTCGGTGTGCTGCTTCACGTCCTCCTGACGAATACGGCCGATCGGATCGTTAGCATTGACTTTGCTCAGATCGATCCCGAGCTCTCTTGCCAGCTTGCGGGCTGCAGGAGATGCTGCTACGTCGGACGAGCCGCTATCCTGCTTCGGTTCTGCGGCGGCTTGTACTGCAGGCTGCTGCGCTTCCTGCTTCTCGGCTGGCTTCGGCTCAGCGCTCACGCTGCCTGCTGCCGGAGCGCCGGTCGATGCGCCGATCGTTGCGATCACTTCGCCGATTTGTACGGTCTCGCCTTCCTGTCTCAGAATTTGGGACAGAACGCCGTCTTCTTCGGCGCTGATTTCAATATTGACTTTATCGGTCTCCAGTTCAGCAAGAACATCCCCCTGCTTGACCTGGTCACCTTGCTTTACAACCCATTTTGCAATTGTGCCTTCTGTTATTGATTCGCCCATTTCGGGTACTTTAATATCGCTCATGCCGTTGCCCTCCTCGTAGTTAGGAATGATCGCGTCCTGGTTCTTAACGGCTCATTGCTTCCGCTATAATACGCTGCTGATCGTGCTGGTGGATTTCAGAAAATCCGCTTGCCGGACTAGACTGCTTCGGCAGACCCACATAACGGACCCTCGTAGCGCCTGGCGCACGAGAGTTGATTCTTGGTTCCATATAGTTCCAAGCGCCCATGTTTTGCGGTTCTTCCTGAAGCCAAACGATTTCTTTCAAGTTCGGGAACCGTCCGATAATGCGTTCGATATCCACTTTCGGGAATGGATACAGCTGTTCGATCCTAGCCACATGCAGCCAGCTCCAATCGCGCTGCTCGCTCTGATCCATCGCTGCAGCCAGCTCGATCCCGATTTTGCCGCTGCACAGAATGAGCCGTTCCACTTGATCCGGCGTATCGCCTTGACCAGGCTGCTCCATTACAGGCTTGAAGACCCCTTCGCTGAACGCTTGCGGATCCGAAGCCACGCGCGGATTGCGAAGCAGACTCTTCGGCGACATAATGATAAGCGGTCTCGCTTCCTCCGTCTGCGTTAATGCAGCTTGACGGCGGAGCAGGTGGAAATATTGCGCAGCCGATGTGAGATTCGCAACGGTCCAGTTCTCATTCGCGGCTTGCTGAAGGAAACGCTCCAATCTTGCGCTCGAATGCTCCGGCCCTTGACCTTCGTAGCCGTGCGGAAGAAGCATAACAAGGCTCGAATTCTGCGACCACTTGTCTCTGCCCGACGCGATGAATTGGTCGATGATCACCTGTGCGGCATTGGCGAAATCGCCAAACTGCGCTTCCCAGATGACTAGTGTTTCCGGCGAGTAAACGTTATACCCGTATTCAAATCCGAGTACCGATGCCTCGGACAACGGACTGTTATAGATCGAGAACGAAGCGCGCGCCTGCGGCAGCGTGTGCAGCGGGCAGAACTTGCCTCCGGTTTCCGGATCGTGCAGAACCAGGTTCCGATGCGCGAACGTGCCGCGTTCGGAATCTTGGCCGGTAATGCGGATCGGCTTGCCGTCAGCGAGAATCGTTGCGAATGCCATCGTCTCCGCAAGGCCCCAATCCACTTTGCCGCCCTCGTCAAATGAGCCTTCGCGCCGCTTCAGAATACGCTCCAGCTTGCCGTATACTTTGAAGCCCTCCGGCCATTTCAACAGATCGCGGTTGATGGCTTGCAGATTAGGCAGCGGTACCGATGTAACGATTTCCGGGCTCCGGCGCTTCGTTTCCGTTTGCGTAATTTTGGCCGGCTCCTGGCGCTCCTCGGCGTTCTTCACCTCATCCAGCGCGCTTTGAAGCCGTCCGAGCACTTCCTTCTTCTGCTGTTCGAACTGCTCCTGGCTGATCAAGCCTTTGCTTATCAAATGATCGGCATACAGATTGCTTACCGTTTTGTGATCACGCAGCTTTCTGTATAGAATCGGCTGAGTCGTCTCCGGGTCGTCCGTCTCATTGTGGCCGTGACGGCGGTATCCGACCAAATCGATCAGGAAATCCTTTTGGAAGCGGTAACGATATTCGCAGGCCATCCGAATGACGGCCAAACATGCTTCTGGATCGTCGGCGTTGACGCGGACGATTGGAATGTTGAAACCTTTTGCCAAGTCGCTTGAATAGTAAGTGGAACGCGAATCCGAGCTTTCCGTTGTGAACCCGATCCGGTTGTTAACGATAATATGAATCGTCCCACCGTTCTGATAGCCGACCAGCTTCTTGAAGTTAAGCGATTCCGGAACGATGCCTTCACCTGCGAAAGCAGCGTCTCCGTGCATAAGTACCGCAGCTGCGGAGCCAAAATCCGATTTCGCATATCCTGGTTCCTTACGGTCATCCTGCGCTGCCCGGGCAAAGCCTTGAACGACAGGGTTCACATACTCCAGATGGCTTGGGTTGTTCGCAAGCGTGATACGGGTCTCGATCGTTTCTCCTTCTTTAACCGAACGATGCGCACCCAGATGATACTTAACGTCTCCCGTCCAACCGAAGTTGATACCGGAAGATCCTTCGGATGGCATTAAATCTTTATTCGGCGCGTGCTGGAATTCCGAGAATATCTTCCCGTAAGGCTTGCCGAGCACATGCGCCAGCACGTTAAGGCGTCCACGGTGCGCCATGCCCATCATAATGTTCTTCGCACCGTCGTGCGCGATCTCACGGACGATCTCATCCAGCATCGGAACAAGCGTGTCCGTGCCTTCGATCGAGAACCGCTTCTGGCCGACGAATGTTTTCTGCAGGAACGTCTCGAACGTTTCAACCTCGATAAGCCGGTATAGAAGCGCCTGGCGTTCCTTCAAGTTGAGCGGCTTAGTTGCGATGCCGGATTCAGCGTGACGGTTAAGCCATAAGCGCTCGTCCTCGGCATGCACGTGACCAAATTCGAAACCGAATGATTCGGTATAAATACGTTTAAGCTCCTGGATCGCTTCCCAGCCGTTCTGAATGGATGCAGGCGCATCCTCCCATATGAGCGCAGCGGGAATCTTCGTCAGATCTTCCTTCGTCAATCGGAAGGTCTCCGGCTCCAGCAAGCGGGTGTCCGCTTTCTCTCTCATGTCGAGCGGATTGGTATCCGCGGCTAAATGTCCATACGTCCGGATATTAAGCACTAGCTTACCGGCATCCACCAGCTTTTTATAAAAAGAGGGGTCTGCCGCGATCGTGCCGCTCCCGCCAGCCGCTTGCAATCCCGCTTGCCGACCCGCTTCGTTATGCTGCAGCGCCGGTGGCGCCCCCCACTCACGAAACATGGTCTGATACGAGGGATCTACGGAATTAGCATCTTCCATGTACCGCTCATACTGCTCCTGAATATAACCCAAGTTAGGACCGTAGTAGAGCTGCCAGGGCGACTGGCGGTTAGAAATATCTGCCGTCATGTACGTTTTACCTCCGCCTTATCATTGTCATAACCTTACAATAGTTCATCTATTGATTAACCAATTCCATCTCCGATCATACATACTACCGCGAAATAATTGCTAAAAATCGCTGTACCGGTCGGGAACCAGTCAATTAACAAGTTTAAGAAAGATCCTACCATATTACAAATAGTTAAATTCGATCTGATTCATCTCAATACTAGATCGGTTATAGGTTATCTTCTCATATAACGTATCATTCATCATGCGGCTAACGATATCGGGTAATTCGGAACCGCAGAAAACCGGGATCCCCTCCTATGAGAGTTCCCGGTTTTCAATAACAGTACACCGTTATGTTTATTTGAATACTTTCATGCGCGCATCGATTGGCTGGAATTGCTTCTCGCCCGGCTGCATCGTCGGCTTGCCGAACGGCATTTGAGCGATGAGCTTCCATTCAGACGGAAGATTCCACTCGCGTTTCACTGCATCGTCGATCAGCGGGTTGTAGTGCTGCAGCGATGCGCCATAGCCTTCCAGTTCGAGAGATGTCCATACTACGAATTGAAGCATGCCGTTCGAATGCTCGGCCCAGACGGGGAAGTTATCTTTATAAGGGGCGAACTGCTCTTGAAGGCCTTGGATTACCTTCTGGTCTTCAAAGAACAGAACCGTGCCGTATCCGTTCTCGAAAGCAGCCATTTTCTCCGCCGTCGATACGAATTTCTCTTCATCATTAACGACCTTGCGGAGCGTCTCTGTCGTCATTCTCCAGAATTTATCGTGCTGCTCGCCCAATAGGACAACTACACGCGCGCTTTGGGAGTTGAAGGAAGATGGCGTATGTTTGACGGCATCGGAGATCACTTCTTGGATCCGTTCGTCGGAGATGACCGTTTCTTTGCTGATTCCATAAATAGAGCGGCGCTGCTTCAATGCAGTGTTGAAATCTTTAGACATAATCTTGTGATACCTCCTGAAGTTAAGTAACATACTTTTTTATTGTAACATTATTTATTCGGAAATCAACCCCTATGCGCACGTCTATTTCAGTTTCGGGAATGAGCCTGCACTTTATCCCGCTTGCGTTCTGTATATTGCACCCATGCCTTCACGGCCAGAAGGGTATATTGATTCACTGCATGAGTTCACTAAATAAGTCGAACTAAATGCGAACAGAGCTGGAAGAATCGTTCTAGAGCAGTGCTAGCGGGCTCCTCTGATTGGATTTGGTTATTCTGCTCGGTATTCGACAATAGCGCATCCGATGTCCGTTAGAAGTCCAGCCCAACTTCATTTCACGCTATACGGACATGGAATCCGTTAATTGTGACAAACACCTGATAGGGACGAACCATCCGGACATCAGATCCGCTATTCGCACCAAATGACCGCATTCCCTCCGATAAACGCATGAATAACGTCTCTGGTGTCCGCAACCTTTCCAATTCGGCTCGGTTTTCAACAATAACGTCTCTGGTGTCCGTTACAAGTCCAGCCCCCTACATTACACGGTACACGGACATGGAATCCGTTATCTGTGACAAACACCTGATAGGAGACGAACTATCCGGACATCAGATCCTCTCACTTCATCATTCGTCGGCTTGTTTGAAGGGCTACAATCACTACCCAAATAGGTAGATTTTTTCTTTTTTATGGTTAATCGACAGGCCTGAACATTCTGCAGGAATCTTACCTCCAATAAAAAAGTTTGCATGCTAGCAATCCGACGACAACAGCAACCGGTCGGTGAATTACGCAGGCTCCTCCGGGCAGTTCGCACCGCGGGGCAGCTCCCATATGCGCTGTTTCGCCGCATGATGGCGGTAGGTCGACTATAAATGCTCCAGCAAATCGATGCGATCGTATGGAGATGGACGACTCCTGCCTTTGCAGTCATGCTGTGTTTGGTTCCACTTATATCGTTATCTTTGCCGTAACGCCGCCGCATGGTCCGACGATCCGTATTGACACCGCGGACGCAAAAAAGGTTGAACAGCGTAATCCCTCTGCTCAACCTCTATTCTCAGCGCTCCTTACAGTTTAAACAGCTGCTTTGCATTCTCGTAGTAAATTTTACGTTTCATATCGGCCGGCATCGTTCGCAGAATCGCATGCGGATCGTCGAAATCCCAATGCGGATAGTCCGATGAGAACAACAGCATATTCTCGGCATCGATCATATTGAACAGCGTTATAAGATCGCCTGGACGATCGGGTTCTTCAATTGGCTGCGTTGTTAGGTAACAGTGCTCGCGGATGTATTGGCTCGGCATTTTTTTCAGCCACGGGACTTGCGAGCGAAGCGCTTTGTAGTTCTTGTCCAGCCGCCACATCAGGTGAGGCAGCCACGCGACGCCGCCTTCGACAAGGACGAACTTCAATTTCGGATATTTCTCGAACACCCCTTCGCACACGAGGCTGACCAAATGAGCCATGAAGGTTTGCGAGAGGCATGTGTGCCATTCCAGATAATAGCTCGGATAACCGGCCGCCGTAGGGCCGTTCGTGCTGCCGGCCCCTTCCGTGCCGGGATGAATCATGACCGGCAGCCCTTGCCGCTCCGCCGCCTCGTAGATCGGATGATAGAATCTTTGGCCAAAGGGCATGCGCGCCGCGCTCGACATAATGACGGCCACCATATCAGGATGCTGACCCAGCCGGTCGATCTCCCTCGCTGCCAATTGAGGATCGATCGTCGAGACGGCGACCGTTCCCTTGAACGAGGGATGCTTGCCGATCCAGTGATCGAGCACATAATCATTGTACGCGGAAACAATTGCCGCTGCATAATCCGCATCATGACCGCTGGATACGTCGTACATGGTGCCGGTTAGAAGCGCGTAATCGATTTGATGCTGATCGATGAGCTGCTCGACCAGAAAATCCGGATCCGATGCCGCCGGACCGCCGCCAGGGGGAGCTGCGTCTTTGCGCGGCACGCCGACCGGCGAATAATACCCGCTGTAGAGCGCGCCGGTTCCCGACTCGAGCAGCCTTCTCTTCATGGCATCCGGCATGTACGGCAGCAGGTCATGCCCGCCCCTCAATGAGATATGAACATCGCAATCGATAATATCGATCCCTTGTTTCGCCATTCTATTGTTCTCCTTTCGCTTCGGAAGACGATGCTCCAAGCACGAGGCCGATTCGGCCCTCCTGTACGATAACCTCGTACCGTTTGGCCCTCACCTTCTCATCGAACAACGAGCAGCCTGTCTTAATATCGAATTCCCAGCCGTGCCATGGACAGCGGATTATTTCTTGATCCTTCCCGTAAATGTATTCATACACCTTCGACTCCATCGTCGTTCCGCTCACGATTCCCTTACACAGCTCGGCACCGTAATGAGGGCAATAATTGAGCAGCGCGTAATACTCCCCCCGGATATTGAAAATCCCAATTGAACGTTTCCCCACTTGCACGATTTTCCGATGGCCTTCCGGGATTTCTTCCACTTCAGCCACGAAATGAACACTCACTTCCACATCCCCCTTAGTAAGGCAGCCTCATCTTTATGTATCTATCGTATGTCCTCCACTTGACAACGACCATAAATAAAACAACAATGAGTTGGATGATTCTACAATGATAATGCTTTCAAGGCTAACGTTATTTCTGCAGAGGTGAACAGAAGATGATGGGACTCAAAGCTGTCTTTTTCGATGACCGAATGGAGCATTGGCAGGTTTCAAGCCGTATGACCGAGGATCCGATATTGGCGTTAGTCACCGGCGGCAGCTTAACCTACGAGTTGGATTCGACGTCCGTCGATTTGACGAAGGGTGATGTGCTGCTGATCTTCCCGGGTACCGTTCGTGCCGGATATCACGACCCCGCCGTGCTGCATCAGAAGTACGCGGCAATATTTCAGCTCCCCGAGTCTTATGAAGCTCCCTTCATCCCGATCATGGAAGGTGCCGGATACCGGCTGTTTCGTCCCAAAGGGTTTGAATATTTGCGGCAGCGGTTCTCGTCGTTATATCGGATGTGGCTGAGTCCATCGGCCTTCCGCGAAATGATATGCGCCGGCATTCTGATGGAATTGCTGGGCATGTTAATGCAGGAGCTGGAGCAGCGTGACGTTCCCGCGCATAAAGCGGCAATGGCAAGGACAATCGAGCATTACATCGTCCGTCATTATAAGGAAGAGATTCGTATTCAGGATCTGGCACAGCTGGTGAACCGAACGCCAAACTATGTCACGACGATATTTAAAGAGACCATGGGGCAAACGCCGATTGAATTCATGCATCATATCCGGATCACAACCGCCCGCGACTTGCTGCTGCAGACGAACATGACGATAACCGAAGTATCGGATGCTCTCGGGTTTTGCGATCCGCCGTACTTCAATCGGGTATTCAAAAAAATTGCGGGCCACGCTCCGTCCGATCTGATCAAACAGCGAAATGGGAGATAGTCTTCGAACTATGAACTGTGAACTGTGAACTGTGAACTGTGAACTCCGGATTGCAAACCGTGAACTGCACCATTACATTGCACAAAAAAAGGAGCCAGGGTAGCCCGGGCTCCAATGCTCATTTCTTTTATTAGGACATTTGTTTGATTTTGATTACGAAAGACTTCAAATCCGTCATCCCGTTATTGCTGATCACAGCCGTCATCGTAACGGTCGCATCCCCTTGACCTTTAGCCGGACGATTCAAAACCGATCCGGTATTGGACATGATGGACGGATTGCTTGAATACCACGCGATCGTACTTCCATAATACCCCTTCGGCGGCAAACCGATCGGCTTCGTAACGCTGACCGCGGAATCCTTATCGGCGAAAACAATGGCAAGCTCCGCCTTATCGGCTGCAATCTTCTCTGCAGTCGTAAATTCCTGTTTCACCGTGACAACGAAAATCTTGTAATCCGTTATGCTCCCTGCATGTATGGCAGCCGTAAGGACGACGCCGATATCGCCGGCGCCATTCACAGGACGGCGCACCGTCTTGCCGTCATGCGAGATGACGGCCGGATCGCTCGAAGTCCAGACAATCGCCGAGCCGTTCACTCCTTTTGCCGGCAGCGAGTCGAATGGACGGGTTACGCTCGAGGCATTATCGCTCCCGCCATAATCGATCGCCAATGCCGCTTTGTCGGCGGCCACCCGGTCTGCATCATTCATGTACGGCTTGACGGTCAGCTGAAACATCTTGACGTCGGCTGCCGTTTGATACTGAATGACTGCCGTCAGCGCCACAAGCGCATCGCCTGTGCCTGCCGCAGGACGGTTAACCGTCTTCCCGTCGGTTGAAATGATGTTCGGCGCCCCTGAATGCCATGTTATCGTCGATCCGTTCTTGCCCTTGACCGGCAGCTCCTTGAGCGGCTGAGTGACACTCGATGCCGAATCCGAGCCGTTGAACGCTATCTGCAGCGCGGCTTTGTCCTGCTCGACTCTTTGGGCATCTGTCAATGTGGAGGCGTTTGCGGCAACCCGCAGCGTGAACGACTTGACCGCTTGTGCTTTCTTATAGCGAATCGTCGCCGTCATGACGACCGTTTCATCCGTTCCGGACGGACGCTTGACGTTCTGACCATTATTGGAGATGACTTCGGGCTTATTCGAGCTCCACTGAATGCTCGATCCATATTTTCCTTTCGTATCGAGTACGATTGGCCCCGTTACGCGGCTGGCGGAATCGCCATTACGATATCGGATCTGAAGGGCCGTCTTGTCATTGGTTACGCGTTGATTATCCGTTAATGCAGGACGATCATCATCGTCATCGTCATGGTCGTCATCGTCGTCATCATCTTCGTAGCCTTTACATTTCAGCTTGTGGGCTTCGATGTTCTGCTTGATCGCAGCCTTCGCCTTCTCGTTCTTCACTTTCTTAAGCGCATGCTCCAACCCCTTTACGACATCATCGCAATCGTCTTTCCACTTGTCTCCGTGTTTATGCTTATTCCCGTGATCCCCTTTCTTCCCCGAATTCCCGTGTGCCATCGCAGCCGTACCGCCGGATAATAGCAGCATGATTACGAGAAAACCGGCTAACCACTTCTTCATTCAACATCGCTCCTCTCGATAAATAATGAATCCGAATTGTCTCGTAAATAAGATTCGTTTCACTTTACCAGTTTATGGGGGTATTGGAAGGCGATTTATTCATAATGTCCTCTCACTTCCGGCAATTACATGTAGGTGTCCGTCGAAGCCACCATGGCGGCGATCTCTTCGGCGATCTTCGTCATCTGATTCCCATGCTTGCTCTCATCGCATTCCGACCACTTGAAATCGGCGGAGCCGCCGTTTATTTTGACCTGCAGCGAATAGCTGACGTGAGGCTTGCGGTTACAAGCCGTCGAGAGCTTTTTCTCGCCGAGAAAGTTCGACAGCTTGAGCTGCTTATAAATGGCCTGCATCTGATCGGGCTTCAGCTTGAAATCCGAAACCTCCGTCACCTCTCCGTTCTGCAAATCTTTCACCAGCCTGCCCTGGATCGTATCGATCACATTCCGCTCCCCCACGCCATATTGAAGCGCGAAGGCAAAATAGTCCTGCTTCGACAGGTCATAATCAATCTGAAGCACTTCGATATCCTTCTGTTTACCCGAACAGTTCTTCAT
Organism: Paenibacillus spongiae; assembly: GCF_024734895.1. Taxonomy (NCBI): domain Bacteria; kingdom Bacillati; phylum Bacillota; class Bacilli; order Caryophanales; family Paenibacillaceae; genus Paenibacillus; species Paenibacillus spongiae. The sequence goes on along the minus strand of NZ_CP091430.1, from coordinate 2,842,913 downwards.
GGTGTAGGTTAATGCCGTATCCGACTCGGCACGTTCAAGCCGGCCGCATGAATAGGTATGCACCTGCGGAGAACCGAATTTATCCTCGGTCGTGTCATACCGAAGCTCGATCCCGTCTTGTGATGCGGTCAAATCATGATAGATAGGATCCCCTTCTTTCGTATAATGCGTGATTCTCAGCCGCTCCAGCCCGCCGGCCAGGAACGAATCCAACAGCTCAACATTCTCGACATTGCCGTGAATATCGATGACGCCGCCGGATACAACTTCATTCCCGGAAGATGAAGAAGACTCGACAATCTCGATTTTCGTACCGAATGATAGATCTCCCTCCTCCCATTCCGCCTTCAGCTTGAACATATACACGCCAGCTTCGGAAGGCAGCGTGACCGTATCCTGTTCTACAGGTACTTGAATGACATCGCCCTCCCCTTCCCACCGGTAAACGTTCAACCGCTGCGGTTTGTAGTCGAAATCGATGTTCAACAATGCTCCCGGATCAGCCTTCGCCGCATCCAGCTTCTTTAGGCCGCTTCGTACAGGCTCGGCATCGGTCTTGGTCGTAGTCTCGGTATTGCCATGTTTGGCGGTCCACTCGAAGCCTCCTGTAACTTTCGGCACCGACTTCGAACCGATTGAAAGCTTCAAGCTCGGCACTTCATTGCGGTCGGGGCTTGGGATAGCCTCCAATCCTCCCACTTCATTCCCTGCCTTCGTCTCGCAGCCTATGAGCAAACCGATGAGACTAATCACGATAAGCGCTTTCCAACCTAGCTGCACATTCATCCCCCTCAGTCGTACACGAGCAAATTTGACTAACTGAACCATTTATTCTCATGACGCCAAATCCGGCGAAAGGGTTGCAGCTCGAGTGAAAAGAAATATACTTCGCCGGCCGCTGCGGCGAAGTATATTTCTTCCTCAGTACAAGTTCAGAACAGCCTCTGCGTAGAACGTATACTTTCTGATCTGCAAAAAGAAAAAATCCGCGGTATCCGCGGATTTCTTCAGGTGGAGTGCCGCATTCGAATCGAATGATCCGAGCGCCCACTGCTTAATAGGTAAATACATGATTGCCGATTTTCTTGCTGACTGTACGGGATCGGCTCCAATCCGAGGTTGCCGTATCTGGATTGTAGTAGAACAAGGCATTCCCTGTCGGATCCCAGCCTTTGACAGCATCCTTGGCCGCTTGGAACGCCGTCGCATCAGGAATGAGCCAATACTGCCCGTCGTTAACGGCCGTGAACGCCGAAGGCTCGAAGATGACGCCGTGCAATGTATTCGGAAATTTGGAAGACTGCACCCGGTTCATGACGACAGCTCCCACGGCGACTTGTCCTTTATACGATTCTCCTCTGGCTTCGCCATAAATGACGCGCGCCAGCTTCGAGAGCTCAGGCTTGCTGACGGAAACCTTCTTCAATACGGACCATGTACGCGGTCCGACAATGCCGTCCGCGGACAGGCCGTACTTTTTTTGAAATTGTTTGACGGCGGTTTGAGTCGATACCCCGAAGATCTTCGTTATGGCCGGTTTATAGTAGCCGAGAATTTGCAGCCTGTACTGCAGATCCGGTACGTCAGGACTTGTGCTTCCATACTTCAAAGTAGCTGGCGCAGCTGCTTCGGCTCTGCCTTGATCTGCAGCAGCCGCAATCGTAACGACAAGAGCACATAATACAAGAATTCTCAAATGTTTGATCACGATGCGATAATCCCTCCGCTATGCTGATATTCGTAGTCCGGAACATTCTAGCACGCAGGAAAGACTTGTATATCCATTACTAGAAACATTTAATGATATTAAAAGTTTCTCATATTAATGAGCATCTAATGCGGTTACTGCTGTCACCCAAAAGGCCAGCATGATTAAACACTATCCTTGCGGTCCTTCCTCCATGAGTTCCCGTATCTCTTCCAGACGTTCGAGCATCGTTCTGAGCTCGATCGCCAGGAAGTCTTCATCCGCTTGTCCCAAGGCTTCCTTAAGCTCACGAAGCCGGTCGATCGTACCGGGAAGAAGGGCATACGCCTTTCCGGCATGCCGGTAGTAATCGTGGACAGGGCGTTCTCCCGATCCCGATATCTTGTGCATATCTGTCATCTCTTGCTTCCGCTCCTTATCCGGGTTTATAACGGTTTTACCATGGCCACATGCGGAATATCCGCTTCCATAAATTCTTCGGATACCTGCTCGTACCCCAGCTTCGTATAGAAATCCCGGGCATGCGTTTGGGCATGAAGCTTCGCATGGGACAGCCCTTTGCTGCGGGCAGCCTCTTCCAGAGCCGTCATCACTTCTCTTCCAAGACCGTATTTACGGTATTCGGGCAGGATGCATACCCGCTCCAGCTTAGCCTTGGAGTCGAGCACGCGAAGTCTTCCCGTCCCAACCGGCTGCCCGTCATAATAGACCAGCACATGGTCGGAGGATTCTTCATGCTCATCATACTCCTCCTCCTCCGATACCCCCTGCTCCTGTACGAAGACGGCTCTGCGAATCGCATAGACCGACTTCAGCTCCTGCTCCCCCGCCGCAACGGTTGTCTTCGTTCTATTCATGTGATACACACACATCCTTTCTTATTACATACATCCACGTTGAAAATGCAAGATCTGATCGCTATATCCCGTCGAAGGAGGCGGGATACCGAAGCTCGCCGGATATCCCTTCCAATCCGTTCAGCTCGCAAACCATAAATACTTCATCAGGCACTTCATACTGCTTCAGCTCGATCCCGTAGGCACGCGCCGGCTTGAACCCGAAACGCGGGTAATAGGCCGGATGCCCGATCAGCATCACTGCGGCATAGCCAAGCTCACGGCTGATTCGAAGCCCTTCTTCCATCAGCCGGCTGCCGATCCCGCTCTTCTGGCAGGCAGGCTTCACCGCAAGGGGCGCAAGCACCAGGACGGGATGCCGAAGATCGCCCTCTACGACCACCGCCTTGCTAATCAAGAGATGTCCGGCGATTTCACCTGAGCTTGTCTCGGCCAGGATAGACAGCTCGGGAATGAATTCCGGCGATCTGCGAATCCGTTCAACGAGAAGCGCTTCGTCCTCCCGATTGTCGAAAGCTTGCACGAGCACCGCTCTGACCTTATCCCGATCATCAGCCGTTTCCATCCGAATACGTAACGTCATCTATTATACACATCCTCTCCCATAATCCAATCCAGCTGCTTGACTTGGAATCCGGCCGGAATCGTCCGCAGAAGGGCGTTGCGAGCTGCAACCGCAAGCGGATTCTCCAGCTGCACCATCCGTCCCATCTTGCGCGATTGCGAGACCATGCGGGCCGTGCGGCCGATCCGCAATCGTTCATACATGGCAAGCGCCTCCGGTATGCCGGATGCGCTCTGAAGCGAGAAAGCCAGCACGACAGCGTCCTCCATCGCTTGCGCTCCTCCCTGACCCAGATTCGGCAGCATCGGATGGGCGGCGTCGCCAAGCAGCGTGACACAACCGGTACTCCATGCCTTCAGCGGCTTCCGGTCATAGATCGGATGGGAGAGGATGGCCGATTCCTCGGTTGCTTCGATGACCGCTTCAATGGGATTATACCACCCTTGAAAATGCTGCAAGGCCGCTTGCTTACGCAGCCCCCGCGCAACATGCGCGTCAGCCGGCGAATTAATCGCCGCGAACCAAAAAACGCGTCCTTGCCCTAGATGAGAGAAGCCGAACCTCTTCCCCGGCCCCCACGCTTCGAAGCCGCCGCCGAGCTCAGCGCTGTAATGCGGATCGTCATAGGCGGCGATTCCCCGCAGAGCGGTAAATCCGCTGTAACGCAGCGGTTCGGAACCAAACAACCGTTCGCGGACGGCAGATCGCACGCCATCGGCGCCGATAAGCAGCGCGCCCTCTGTCTTGCTGCCGTCCTCGAAGCATGCGGTTACTTGCGATCCAGTCATATCCCAAGAGACAAGCTTGTAACCAAGCTTCACCTCTGTTTCCGGCCGCAGCTGCTGAAGAAGCACCTTCTGCAGCTCGCCGCGGTGGATCAGGTAGCCCGGCGTTCCGTAACGCTCCGCTTGGCGGGCAGTAGGCAGATCGACAATAAGCTTCCCGTCCCAGGTGCGGACTTCAGCTTTACCGACAGCCGCCCCTCTTCTGCGGACCTGCTCGGCAGCTCCGAGGCGTTCGAGCGCCTTCATGGCATTGGCGGCCAGCACAATCCCAGCTCCGACGTCCGCAAGCTCCGATACTTTATCGAATATTTTCACCCGCCATCCGATCTGCTGAAGCGCGATTGCCGCACTTAGTCCGCCTATTCCGGCACCGATCACGATCGCTGTCTTGTCTGTATGTTCCATCATCATCGCACACCTTTCCGGACTTGGATGCCGTCATCATTATTCCAGAAGCCTGATCATCTGGAACACCTCTCGGCGGTCTCCCGGCAGTATGGCCTCGGCGCATCTCATCTGTGACGATCCGTCGCCATCCAGGAAGATGCCATCGACCCATTTGTCCTTCCCGCCCATCTCCAGTATGGCGGAGCGGAATTCATCCGCCGTCGCTTTCGTCTCGCTGACAATTAGATACAAGCTTTGCGTTTCGTCGAATACTGCCCCTGTGCGTAAGCGCTTCTCGTCTGCCGCAGGGAGCATCTCCGCTGCGGCTTGACGCTCCCAGGCCGTCTGATTTCCCGGAAGCATACTGACTCCGCCCTGCGCCCAAAAGCGGCTGCGGTCCGCTACGATAATTTGCTCCGTCCGCTGGACGACCTGTACGCTGAGATTTCCCGTCGCCTCGTCCCACACAAGCGTTCCTCTCGCATACTTGGCATTCTGACCGCCTGATCCGTAATCATTCAAGCCGCCTTTGACCGGCACATCGTTCACAACCGCGATACTCAGCAGCGCTCCCTCATAGAAGAAGCCGCCATTGATGCCGAAATGAGCAGTCTCCGTCACATTATCCGCGATAGCCGTAAGCGTGACATTGGATGGCTTTGTCAGGATGACATGCAGCTTCACGCCGTTATCCGCTTCGTAACTTTGATAACCGTAGCCGGTTGGTCCAACGGGCCCCTCACCTGGCAGTCTTACCAGCAGCATAGCGACCATGCCAAGCACAAACAGCGCGATCGCAACGGCAATAATGACATTTCGCTTATGTATGACAACAGGACTTGACACAAGGAAGCTCCTTTTTCATCATGTAATTCTTTTCACATTATAAAAGCTGAACATAAGATTTGAACACAACAGCTTTATGAGGGATATCCTGCATAAAGACGCTGTTGCGCCTCAGCTTTTCGAGTAGGCCGCAATCTATGACAAAGGCGGTTAGCGTATTTTGAATTTAGACTCTTGTACCTTACAACATGTTTCGGGATGATTATACCACAGAGAAGCAGCCTTGCATTCCATTACCGGAAGCCGAGCGCAAATCCACAAAAATCGAAAAAACCGGAAAGCCTTCAGGCTCACCGGTTCGATACGAAAGATTAAACTATGAGAACGCCTCTGGCCTTCTCGTCCATTAAGCGTTGGACGGCCAGTTGGCAGACCAATACAAGTCCATCCCTTTATAGAAAGGTACCGAATACGCTTCGGATTTCAGCAGCTTCTGCGAATCGTGAATCCATGCTTCGATATTCGCGGCCTGCATATAGGTCTCCAGCTTCTCGAGCGTCGTCTCCAGGCGAACCAGCTCATGCATATTGTCTCTCTCGATAACTTCCTCCGTAAACTTGTAGAGGCAATCAAGAAAGAACGAACGTTTCGGACAATTGCTGTCGCCGGCCAGCTCGATCAAGACAGGCAGATTGTTGAAATCATTTAAAGTTAACGCCCAATGCGTATGCGGCAGGCTGCTTCCCTCGTAAGCCCACTCTCGTATTTCTTCATGCGTCGGGTTCCATATATTATGCATCATCATTGATATTGCTCCTTTCTTTAGCGCCACTTGTTCCATTGCAGCTCATGATCGTAACTCTTTCTTAACCGATTCTATGCAACAAGTAACAACTCTATGTTAAATTGGTATTAAACATTTTCAAAGTTTGCGGAAAAGGTGCATGGACACCTGTTCCCATGTCGAGGTGACACGATGGATTTCGGATTATTGCTCATAATGTCCGTTGCAACGCCAATCGTTCTGCTGCTTGCCATCATTGCTGCCAAAATGATCGCGATGAAAGAAATTCCAGACAGCCGGTACACGCCATTCGACTATATAACCGGGCAATCTCCAGTCGAAATTCATCAGCATAAGAATAATAAAGAAGAGAATGACGAAGAAGGCGACGACAAAGACAAAAATAAACGTAAACCGTTTGGGACATCCTAGTAAGGCAACGGCGCCGGCATGGCGTTGGACTATAGGGACATAAGGCGAAAGTGATATCAACCAAGGCTTGGAGGTCGTGAGACAAGAGATGAACGAATCAACGGGTGAATTTGTTGCGAAGACGAAAGACACGCAAGAGAAAGATAAGAAAAACCGGGAGCATCGCGGTAAAGGCACGCCCTCGTCTAAGCTGCCCACGAAGCAGCATAGCAACAATCCTTAATGGCAGCGACCTTGCGAAGGCTGTATACGTGCAGCCTTCTTTCTTTATTTCATGGCAGACAGCGATCGGATCGCAGCTGATTCCTTCGTACATCTAATACAAGCATTGGTCTTACATCAAACATTTGCAATAATGCGAGCTGCTAATGGTTATCTATTTTAACATGTAAGGCAGTGATTGTAAATACTTCATGCCCACAACCGGTTCCACGTTCCATGTCTTCCTCTGCTCTGCTACAATAGAAGCAATAGAAGCATTGCGGATACGAGCGAACTCAATCAACGCTAAGCGGAAGGAGAACCGGTTATGAACATTATTAAAGTGAAAGATCGGCAGGAGCTCGACCGTAAGACGCCGTCGATGCCCTGGTATGTTGAGAAATTCATTAATTACAAGCTGCCCGACCTGTCGCCGTCTTCTCTGCTTGAATACGTGAGAGATTACGAGACGTTCTTCTCCTGGCTCATGGCGGAAGGCTTGTCCGCAGCGGCTTCGCTGAAGGATGTTACGCTAAGCGAGCTGGAGAAGCTGCACATGGACAGCATCGACAGCTATAAGATGTTTCTGGCTACCCATCCGGAACATATGAATGCCAGAACAACGATTTCGCGCAAGCTCGCCTCCATGCGGTCGCTCTTCCACTACTTGAGCCAGATCGCGGAGGACGAGGAGTTCTATCCGCTGCTGAAGCGCAATGTGATGGCTAAGGTATCGATCAAGCGGGCCCATAAGCCCAAAGATACCGCGGCCAAGCTGGAAGGCAAGCTGCTGCAGGAGCAGGAGATCGACGAATTCATCCGTTACATCAACGAGGACTACGGGACCGATGTTGCGACGAACAAGCAGGCGATGTACGCCTACACGCTCAACCGCATCCGCGATACCTGCATCGTCAGCCTCATCCTGAACTCCGGCCTGCGCGTGTCCGAGGTTGTTAATATGAACATGGACGATTTCGATCTCAAGAAGAAGCTGCTGTACGTCTATCGCAAAGGCAAGAACGACGATACGTTCAAGACGCCCGTATACTTCCGGACGGAAGCGATCCGCGAATTCGAGCATTACTTGAATCAGAGAGAGTCGCAGTACAAAGCGCCTAAGCGGGAAAAAGCCCTCTTCCTCGCCATCGCCAACGGCAAGAAAGAAGGCTCGCGAATGACCAAACGCGCCATACAAGAGATGGTCATCAAATATGCCAAACGGTTCGGCAAGCCGTACCTGTCCGTCCATAAGCTGCGCCATTCCTTCGCCACGGACTATTATTTGCGCAATGACCTGTACAAGACGCAGGAGCAGCTTGGCCATGCCTCTCCGGAAACGACGCAAATCTATGCGCATCTAACGGACCGTACGATGGCGGAGGCAATCGATCGCCTCAAGGAATCCTAGCCGCTGCCGAATTATGGCCGAGCCCTAGTCATGGATACCGATCATGACCGGATTTAGGGTTCGTAGATCATCTTGCGCGTCATTCCCCCGTCAACGGTCAGATTCGTGCCCGTCACGAAGTCGTTGTCCAGCGATGTGAAATACATACATGCCCGCACGATATCCCCGGGCTTGCCCACACGGCCTGACGGATGCTGCATGTGATCGATCGGCCGAAGCGCGTCATAATCGCCGGTCTCGATCCAACCCGGACTAATGCAGTTGACGGTAATCCCGTCAGGCCCGAGTGAAACGGCGAGAGCATGCGTCAATGATGCGATGCCTCCCTTGGAAGCGGCATAGGCTTCGCTGGAAGGCTCGGACATGGCCGCTCTTGTCGATGCAACATTGACGATGCGCCCGCCGCCTTGTGCCTTCATCCGTTTCGCCGCCTCCCGGCTGCATAGGAAGGTACCGCGCAAATTCACGTTCATGACGCTGTCCCACTCCTCCACCGACAGCTCGAGCGGCGATTTCCAGATGCCAAATCCGGCATTATTGATCAGAATGTCAAGCGCCCCGTACGTTTGATCCACGTTAGCGAACAGCTGCACGATCTCTTCGGGCCGGCCTAAGTCAGCCGCTGCGAAGTACGCGCTTCCGCCCGCTGCTGCGATGTCCTTCACGATTTCGTCCCCGCCGTATCCTTCCCGATCCGTGACAACGACCTGTGCTCCTTCAGCTCCATAAGCCGCTGCCAAGCGGCGCCCAATCCCGCCTGCGGCACCGGTCACCATCACGGTTTTACCTTGATAGGGTTTCATATGTCAGCCTCCTGTGCCGCTTAATTGGGCGAGACGGTCCCGTATAATACTTCCCGCCTGCTCCGCCTGAACACGTTCGACCGTACCTGTCCGCGCTTTAAGCTCGACAAGTCCCTCCACGATTGACTTGCCGACGACAACCCGCAGCGGGAGCCCGATAAGATCGGCATCCTTCAGCTTCACGCCCGGCCGTTCGTCCCGATCGTCGAGCAGCGCCTCAATGCCTGCGGAACGCAGCTCATCATACAGCTTCTGACCCGTTTCCCGCTGCGCATCGTCCTGCATAGCCATGACGATAATATGCACGTGGTAGGGCGCAATCGACAGCGGCCAAATCATGCCGTGCTCATCCTGATGCTGCTCGATTATAGCAGCCATCAGCCTCGTTACGCCGATTCCGTAGCAGCCCATCACGAAATTCTGCTCCTTGCCCGTGGAATCGACAAAGGACGCTCCCTGCTTGCCGCTGTACCGGTTGCCAAGCTTGAATACATGGCCGATCTCGATGCCGCGCGCGGTTGTCAGCCCTTTCCCGCAATGAGGACATGCATCGCCTTCCTGTACATTCCTCAGGTCGCCGGTTAGATGGGCGGTGAAGTCCCGCCCTGGCACGACATGTTTCAAATGATAATCCAGCTCGTTCGCGCCCGTTATCGCTTCCTTCATATCGTCGACATGATGATCGACCAGAAGCGGTGCCGTCAAGCCGACCGGGCCGGAGAAGCCGGCAGGGGAACCCGTCACCGCGAGCACGGTATCCGCATCGGCAAGCTCGATAACCTCTGCGCCGATCAGGTTCTTAATCTTCGTCTCATTCGCTTCATGGTCGCCCCTAATTAGAACGACGACCGGCTGGCCGTCCGCCATATAGATGAGCGTCTTAATAATATGACCGGCGCTGCAGCCGACCGATTCCACAAGCTGCTCAATCGTCTTCCAGCCGGGCGTATGAAACTTGAGATAGGATTCCGCCTGGCGGCCAATCGAGTTTGTCATATCGCCGCTTGTTGCCTGCGCGGATTCCGCTTTCTCGAGGTTGGCGGCATAGCCGCACGCTTCGCAGGAAACGATAATATCTTCGCCCGATTCGGCGAAAGCCATAAATTCATGGGTACCGCCTTCGCCTCCGATGGCGCCCGCGTCCGCTTCAACGGCTCTGAAATTCAAGCCGCAGCGGGAGAAGATCCGGTGATACGCTTCATACATCGCATCATAATTACGGGCAAGCCCTTCCCAATCCGCATCGAACGAGTATGCATCCTTCATGATGAACTCCCTGCCGCGCAGCAGTCCGAATCGCGGACGTCTCTCGTCTCTGAATTTCGTCTGAATCTGATAGAGCGTCACCGGCAGCTTCCGGTAGGATGTAATCTCCTGCTTGATCAGCGAGGTAATAACCTCCTCATGTGTCGGTCCGAGCGCGAATTCTCTCCCGCTGCGGTCATTCAGACGGAAGAGATCCTGTCCATAGAGGTCATAACGGCCGGATTGCTGAAGCAGCTCCACCGGCTGCAGCGCCGGCATCAGCACCTCCTGCGCTCCGGCACGCTCCATCTCCTCCCGGATAATCGCTTCTATGCTGCGCAGCACCTTGCGTCCAAGCGGCAGGAAGGTATAAACGCCAGAAGCGAGTTGGCGGATGAAGCCTCCCTTGACCATCCAGCGGTGACTAACCGCTTCGGCTTCCGCAGGAACCTCGCGAAGCGTAGGGACGAATAATTGTCGTTGTTTCATCGTAAATCCTCTCCTTAATCCCAATGATTGTTCCGTCGTCTCCGAAGCTGAGCGATCAGAGGCTCACTGCTTCGGACAGCCGGCTGCAGAACGAAAAAAAGCGCACCCGTCCCCGGCAAAGGGACGAGCGCGCTCGTGGTACCACCCAAATTTCAATCGACAGCCGCAATAATATACGGCGTACGATCCTCTCGTTCATCGATAACGGGGGACTCCCGGCCGCAGATACTGGGGACTTCTATCGTTCCCTGCGGCAACTACAAGGCGGGAAACTTTGACCGTTACGAGGAGCCTTTCAGCCAGGGACTCCTTCTCTTTGCGTAAGCATGCGTCTAAAGTTCAATTCCTTGATTATGGTTATTCAGTGCATAGTTTTATCTAAAATACATCAAATTGTCATACAAGTCAACGGGTCGTCCTGTTCCTGAGCCGTCCCTCTTAAGGTATACTACTAGAAGACATAGTTGAAACATACCAGATACGGAGGTCTCACAAAGATGCTAAAAACTGCTGTCGGACGCTTTCGGTTGGTAAGCTTGATCGAAGGGATTTCCTTCCTCGTCCTTCTGTTTATCGCCATGCCGCTCAAATACTGGGCCGATATTCCATCGCCCGTTACAATCGTCGGAGCCATACACGGCGGGCTCTTCGTCTTATATGTACTTGCGCTGATCCATGCGTGGATCGCAGCAAAGTGGTCCTTTCTCCGCGTCGTTATGGCATTCATCGCGTCCTTTCTTCCATTCGGCACTTTCGTATTGGACTCCTATATCCGCAAGAATCCTTAATGCAGCCATCGAACAGGCGCAGACCCAACCGGGACTGCGCCTGTTTTTATGCATATAAGCGAACGTAACGGTTACTCGGATTCCGCCATCTCGCGGATCAATGACGGCAGCCAATCGTTCAGCTGCTTGAACGTAAACCCGGCCGAATCCGCATAGGCGGTGTCCATATACCAGGACTCAGGAACGCCGTAAGGCGAACGGTCCGCATCTTCCGATCCGTCCGTTACAAAGGCCGGTTTGCCTGTCGATTTCGAAATCAGCGACATGATCTCCCCGGGCGAGATTTCGCCCTTCGAGCATGCATTGACAGGTCCTTCCAAGCCGGATCGTCCCAACCAGGCAAGAAAATCCGCCGCCTCGTCTGCGTTGATGAAGGATAGCTTGGCTTCCGGGTTCGGTATGCATACCGGCTCACCGTGCTGCACATGCTCCACATGAAAGTGCAAACGCCTCGTATAATCGTCATGGCCCATCACAATCGGGAACCGGACCGCTGCCACCGGGAAGGATGCTTCCTGGAAGAAGACCGCCTCCACCAGCCGTTTGCCTTCCGCATACTCCGCTTGAGCTGCATAGGGCTTCGGAATGGGATAGCTGAATGGATCGAAGTCGCCCTCCTGCTTGCGCGGCTCCCCGAACGCATACACGCTAAGCGAGGATGTCACAATATATTTGCCTGCTTTGCCCGCAAACAATCGAACGGCCTCGGCCGCCTCCGCAGGCGTGTAGCAAATATTATCATACACGACGTCATAAGAACGGTTTCCTATTGCATGCGCTAGCGCTGCGGAATCGGTCCGGTCCGCCTGCAGCCTTGTCACCGCATCTCCGAAGGAGTCGGTCGTGCTTCCTCTAGTCAGAATCGTAATATCGGCTTGTTCGCCGATCAGCCGTTCGACCAGTTTCTTGCCAAAAAACCTCGTGCCGCCCAATATTAATACGTTCATCTGGATGATCTCGACCTCCTGGATGCATATGAAATATCTACCAAGCTAGCGCTTTCAAATCGCCGATTGATGATAGGAGCCTAGATTCTTCTGCCTTAAAATCTCGTAATAAATAATCGATGTCGCGCAAGCAACATTCAGCGAAGATGCCGATCCGCCGATCGGTATTTTGACCATCGTATCGCTCATTTCTTTATACTTATGACATAATCCGTCTGTCTCGTTGCCGATCAGAAGAACCGTTGGCTTCGTAAAATCGCAATAGTACACCTCCTTGCTCCCCTGCGCGCTTGTACCGACGACTTGCACCCCCTCATATTTCTGTCTCAACTCATTCACCCATTCCTGGACATCATTAGGCGAATGCAGCCGGACGATCGGGATGTTGAAGAACGAACCCATCGAAGCCCGAATCGTCTCGGGATCGTACAAGTCGACGGCATGTCCGGTCAGGATCAGACCTTGACAGCCCAGCGCATCGCAGGAACGGATAATGGTTCCCAGGTTCCCTCGGTTGGACGGACGGTCAAAGACGGCCACCAGCAATTGTTCATTGCCTTTAATGCGTGTAGGATCGTCCTTCGGTATGGATACAATCGCAATAATCTCGGATGTATCTTCTTTATCGCTCAGCTTCTCCAACAAATCCCCAAGCAGCTCATAATGGACAGCAGCCTTGGAGTTCGACAAGATATCCTTCGCCCAGTTGGATAGCGGCTTGTGCTTGGCATACAGCAAGCCGTTAATCACCCAGTCATTCCGGACGGCCTCATTAATATTCCGAACGCCCTCGACGAAGAATTCATTATATTTATGCCGCTTGTTTCTATTTCTCTTCAACACTTCGAATCTTTGAAAATCATTGTTCTCTGAGTAAACCGATACGATTCTCGGCATCGTAATCCTCCTATTCGCGATTGGCAGGGGCATGTTCTCACCCTGCAGCGGCAGCCGTGTAACGCGGAGAACAAAAAGCCGCAGGCGAACAATGTCCACCCGCGGCATTCATGTGCTGGAAGCCTGGTGCAAGGCTTGACTTGCCCGGCGCTCCCGCATCATCACTGAACATCTCCCACACTCGCCTAATTGCTACCAGTATGATCCATTTGCCAGCTGAAGTCAACAACGACTCCTCTTCGGTTAAGCGGTTAACTCGACCTTCGCGTTCCCCTCATCGTACGCTGTTATTAGAGGCGGCTATCGCTTATCGGCCTTCGTTTCCGTTACGAGCTTCAAATATTTCTTAGGCGCTCTGGCCAAGTAGGCATCGCCGATTACGGCTGCAATTTGCTCCCACTCAGCTCCCCGGTCGAGGCGCATGCCGATCCATCCCAGGTGACCGACATATGCCGGCACATAATGAATCTCGGGGTCGGCTTGGACGAGCAACGATTGAAGACCGGGTGCCGCTGCGCACCATAAGGCGATTTTTCCATCCCCATGATGATTGCTGCGGTATTGAACGAAAGACTTCTTGTCATCGATAAAAAAAGACGGAGCTCCGTGGCTGATTCGCTCGTTCGTGCCCGGAAACGACAAGCACAGCTGTCTTACCTGCTCCAAAAACGGTTCCTGATTCGACATCGCACATCCTCCTTGTCTCTTCGCCAGCCGATCTCCTTCCAACATTTTACCTTAACCTGTCCATTCACTGCCAACTTATTCTATAATGAGATAGGATCTGCACTGTAGCTGCGGTCCTGCCGACCGTACGTCCAATAACGAAAGGATGCGAGAAAATGACCCAATTAGCGCAAAAATTCGAAGCAACGATTGCCGTTCAGGTTAAACTCGATTACTTGCTGCATCTTCCTAAGAGCTACGACAGCGCGCAGGATAAGAAATGGCCCGTGATCGTGTTTCTTCACGGAGCAGGAGAGCGCGGCAGCGATCTGGAATTGGTCAAAATTCACGGCATTCCGAAAATCGTCGAGCAGCAGGAAGACTTTCCGTTCATCGCCGTATCCCCCCAATGCCCGCTGACATCTTATTGGCCTGTTGAAAAGCAGGCTCTCAAAGCGTTGATTGATGACATCATCCAAACGCATCAGGCAGACCCGGACCGGATTTATTTAACGGGGTTAAGCATGGGCGGCTACGGCACATGGGAGATGGCGTCGAACTACCCTCAGCTGTTTGCGGCCGTGGCGCCGATTTGCGGCGGCGGAGATCCGGGAAGCGCGCATTTCATGAAAGACGTGCCTGCCTGGGTTTTTCACGGAGACGCAGATAGCGTGATTTCTGTTACCGAATCGGAGAAGATGGTCGAAGCTTTGAAAAGTGCCGGCGGAAATGTTCGTTTCACCGTCTATCCCGGAGTCGACCATAATTCATGGTCGGAAACATACGACAATCCGGAGCTGTACGAATGGTTTTTGAGTCACAGCAAATAGTACGCATGCAATAGCAGTACGGCAGACAGAAAGGTCTAACGGCAGGATTTATTTCTATCCTTCATGCAATATCATATGGACAATCATGCACTCTTCCCTTACGATGTCGATCAAGAAGCGAAGCACTCTTTCCCAATATGATTGGGGGACTGTGCTTTTTTTGCGTTGATTTCCGATGTACATCTCTCCGCCGCTGACCGATTAGAGGATGCCGTTCTTGACGATTCACGCTGACGAATGGCCGCATTGCGTCCGATTGTGTCGACTTCTGCGCTTTCCCGGGAAATCCGCTCGCCGTTGATCATTTATTTCCGCCCTTGCAAGCGGAGCTCAATGCCGTCATGAACTGCTGCAGGTACCATGAAAATTTGGTACTACCTAAAATTCAGCAGTCTAGTACAATGATAAGCGAGCCCTGCAAGCTCCGCTGACAAGACGAACAGGAGGGATCTCATGCAGCAGCGTAATGTAAGCGTGCTAGGCACAGGCAAGTATTTGCCGAAGAAGCGGGTAACCGATTCCGATATGGATGTGTTATTAGGTGTAAAGAAAGGCTGGGTGCTTAAAAAATCCGACGTCTCCGTACGCTACTTCGTCGAAGATGAGACCGCTTCGGAGATGGGGGCGCGAGCCGCCTACGAGGCGCTTGATGCAGCCGGACTTACTTTCGCCGATATCGACTGCCTCGTCTGCACGAGCGGCACGATGGAACAGCCCATCCCTTGCACAGCGGCTCTGATCCAGAAAGCGATGGGACAGGAAGCCTCGGGAGTCCCCGCATTTGATATTAATTCTACCTGCCTTAGCTTCGTAGCCGGGCTGGATGTCATGTCATATATGCTAGATGCGGGCCGGTACCGCCGGATTCTGCTTATTTCCACGGAAATTGCCTCCATCGGACTCAACTGGAGCCAGAAGGAAAGTGCCGCGCTGTTCGGCGACGGCGCGGCAGCAGTTGTGCTCGGCCGAACGGAGCCCGGCGGGAAGTCCAGAATCGTACACGCCGCGATGCAAACCTTCAGCGAAGGCGCCCATTTATCGGAAATACGCGGCGGCGGAACGAAGCGTCATGCGCAAAATTATAGCTCTGTATCAATGGATCATTATCTATTCGATATGAACGGAAGCGAAATTTTTCGGTTAGCATCGCGAAAATTGCCGGATTTCGTCGAGCAGATGCTCCAGGCGTCCGGTACTCATATCGAGGATTTCAAGCTTGTCATTCCCCATCAAGGCAGCGCGATGGCGATGCGGCTGATCCGCAAGAAGCTCGGGATTGCCGAGCATCAATTGATGTACATTACGCCTGACCATGGCAATACCATTGCAGCCTCTATTCCAATGGGACTGCATGAAGCGATACGCCTCGAGAAAATCGAACGCGGCGACCGCATTCTGCTGCTCGGCACATCGGCGGGGGTATCGCTTGGAGGCGTCATTCTTGACTACTAAGGCGAATGCAGTGAACGGCGGGAACGGCTTGAATATTCTGTTAACCGGCGGAAGAGCGCCTGCAGCGCTTGAGCTTGCCCGCCAATTCGCCGATGCGGGGCACCGGGTGTTCGTCGCAGAGAGCGCTCCCTATCATCTCTGCCGCGTATCGCGCGCCATCGTGCACAGCTTCCGGGTTCCGATGCCCAGCCGCGAACCCGAAGCCTTCATCGAGTCCTTGCGCACGCTCATCCAAATCTACCAGATTGACGTTCTTCTTCCGACCTGCGAAGAGATCATGTATGTATCGATGGGCCTAAGCCGGCTCCAGGATGTCTGCCGGGTATTCGCCGAGCCGCTGGAGGTGCTCAGCCGGCTTCACAATAAGTACGCCTTTATCCGTTTGATCGAGGAACTCGGCTTGCAAGCGCCGCCCACAATGCGCTTATCATCGGAGGCGGACTGGCAGCGGTTGATATCGTCTCTGGAAGATGGCAGCTCGGCGTTCTATCAATGCCGATTCGTCCTGAAGCCGGTCTATTCCCGGTTCGCATCCCAGGTCATCATTCTGGATCCGGCGAACGATCCCGATTTGAAGAACAAGAGGCTGACCGAACTCATACCGATTTTATCCGAAGCCTGTCCTTGGGTTGCGCAGCAATTCATCGATGGCAGACAGATCTGTACCTATAGCGTATGCCATAACGGAAGCGTTACGGCACATGCCGCTTACCAGACAACCTACAGGGCCGGTCTCGGCGCGAGCATTTATTTTGAACCGATCGAGCATCGCGGCATCGTCGATTGGGTGAAGACCTTCGCGGGGAAGCTTCAGTTTACCGGACAGCTCGCTTTCGATTTTATCGAGACCGATAAGGGCGTGCTGTACCCGATCGAATGCAATCCCCGCACAACGAGCGGCGTTCATTTATTCGGAGCCGGGCAAGGGCTTGTGCCCGCGCTGCTGGATCCGGCGTCAGCCGCGGGTGAGATTGCCT
The DNA here is from genome assembly GCF_024734895.1 of Paenibacillus spongiae. Taxonomy (NCBI): domain Bacteria; kingdom Bacillati; phylum Bacillota; class Bacilli; order Caryophanales; family Paenibacillaceae; genus Paenibacillus; species Paenibacillus spongiae. The sequence continues at coordinate 2,825,903 of NZ_CP091430.1, read as the reverse complement.
TGCCCCATCCGTCCACCCGATCGATGCTGGGCATGGCTATGCTTTCTTTCGGTCTATGGAGCAGCCGTTCACTTCATGGATGGAAGCGGTGGCGGCAAGACTTTCGACGGGCGCGGGATGTCGTCTACCGGCGGCAGGACCCGCGCCCCTTCTGGGAGCAGCTTCGCACAATTAGCGAAACCCGGCGCATCAGCAAGCGGCAAGGCATCTCCTTGCTTGCGGCAACAACTTACGATATTGAATGGAATGGTGATTATGACAGAAGCTAGAGCACTCGTAACCGGAGGAACCGGATTTCTTGGCGGGCATCTCGCCCGGCGTTTGCGGGAAGACGGCTGGGACGTGACGGGGACCGGGCGGAATACGCAGGCCGGGAAGGCTCTGGCGGCGGATGGCATCCGCTTTCAGGCCGTCGACCTGAGAGACCGGCACGCCGTAATCGACGCCTGCTCCATGATCGATACCGTGTTTCATTGCGCGGCGCTGTCTTCCCCTTGGGGCCGTTATCGCGATTTCTACGCCAGCAACGTCGAAGCGACGCGGCATCTTATCGAGGCTTGCCGGCAGCAGGGCGTCCGCCGCCTTGTGAACGTCTCGACGCCGAGTCTCTACTTTGACTTTACCGACCGGCTCGGGATCCGCGAAGCGGATCCGCTGCCGTCCCGCCAGCCCAATGCTTATGCGGCTACGAAGCGAATCGCTGAAGAAGAAGCGCTTGCTGCCCATAATCAAGGCTTCGAGAGCGTGAGCCTGCGGCCCAGAGCTCTATTCGGACCGGGCGATACGGCGATTCTGCCGCGGTTGATCCGAGCCAATAACCGGACCGGCGTCCCCTTGTTCCGCGGAGGCGCTGCCGTGCTTGATCTGACCTACGTCGACAATGCCGTAGACGCGCTCGTCCTTGCTGCCAAAGCGCCTGCCTCCGCAATGGGCAGGACATACAACATTACCAACGGCGAGCCGGTCCGATTGTCCGATGTGCTGCAGAAGCTGTTTCACCGGCTCGGCATTCCGATGCGCGGCCGCGCCATTCCTTACCCTGCCGGATACGCGTTTGCCGGCGCGATGGAATTCGCGGCACGGCTGCTGCCAGGGCAGCCCGAGCCCCAGCTGACCCGCTATACGGTCGCTTTGCTGGGCAAGAGCCAGACGCTGGATATCTCTGCTGCCCGGCAGCAGCTCGGTTATGTGCCGCGCATTACCATCGACGAAGGCATTGAAAGATTCGCAGATTGGTGGCGAGGCCAGTCATGACCGTTCGGAAGCAAGTCGAGTTATCGCTTCACGCCACCGGATTCTGTACCCATCCGGAATGGGTGACGATGCGGGGAGGTTCATTGCGGAGCATTCAGATCCCGGCCGGCTTCGCCCGGATCGTGCATGAAGATTACGGAACGATCCTCTTCGATACCGGATATGCCGCCCGATTCTTCGATGCGGCGTCATCTTTCCCTTATTCCATCTATAGACGGGTGACTCCCGTCGTGCACGATCCGGGCGAAGGGGCAGCGGCGCAGCTGAAACGGCTGTACGGGCTTGATGCCGGGGAAGTGCGTCTGATCATCCTCTCCCACTTCCACGCGGATCATGTGGCCGGATTGCGCGATTTCCCTAATGCCCGGTTCATGTACTTGCCGCAGGCCTTTGAAGCCGTTCGCGGACTCCGGGGGCTTGCGGCAGTCCGGTCAGGCTTTCTCCCGGATTTGATGCCGGAAGATTTCGGATTCCGCTCATCGCCCGTTCCCCCTTCCGCCCGCGTGCCGCTGCCCGAGGGCTGGCCGTTCCCGGACGGCGGGTACGATCTGTTAGGCGACGGCAGTCTGATCGGCGTCGATGTATCCGGCCATGCCGCCGGACAGATGGGGCTGTTGCTGTCCACCGCCGATCATGATTATTTTCTATGCGCCGACGCATCTTGGTCGAGCCAAGCGATTCGGGAGAACCGCCCTCCCCACCCAATGGCCGGCTTGATTATGCCAAGCCGCCGGCAGTACCAACAGACGTTCACGCGGCTGCGCCTGCTTGCGGAGCGCTTCCCCGGTCTGCGGATCATCCCCTCCCACTGCGGCGAGGTGTGGAGAACGTATATACAAAGGAATGAGCAGCTATGAGCCGACTAAATCGAATCGCAACATTTCTGCAGCATTATACGGCTGCGAGATATTTCCGCCGCTGGCCGAATCGCGCAGCATTCGAGCGCTGGCAGGAACGGCGGATTGTCCGGCATCTGGACAAAGTCAGGGCGGCATCGCCATTTTACCGGAATCACTGGGGAGATCTCCTTACTGCGCAGTGGCGCGAATTCCCGCTTATCAACAAGAAGTCGATGATGGCTTACTTCGATCGGCTGAATACGGCCGGCGTCAAGAAGGATGAGGCCTTCGCTATCGCTTTGAAAGCCGAGACGACGCGGGATTTCGCTCCTACGCTGGGCGGCGTCACCATCGGATTGTCCTCCGGCACGTCCGGCAACCGCGGCCTCTTTCTCGTCAGTCCGCATGAACAGCATGCTTGGGCGGGCACGATGCTTGCCAAGCTGCTGCCGGGCTCGCTCCTGCAGCGGGAGCGCGTAGCCTTCTTCCTGCGTGCCGACAGCAATCTCTACCAATCCGTACAAGGCCGCAGACTGCAGTTCGCCTTCTATGATCTGCTCGATCCGCAGGAACGGCATCTGGCGCGGCTTCAACAATATGAGCCGACGCTGCTCGTCGCGCCGCCATCCATGCTGCGGATGCTCGCGGATGCCATCGCAGGAGGCCGGCTTCGTCTGCCAAACATGCCGCGCAAGGTGATCTCGGTCGCAGAAGTGCTAGACCCTCTTGACCGCCGGCACATCGAAGCTGCCTTCGGGCAGCCGGTCCATCAGGTGTACCAGTGTACGGAAGGATTCCTCGCCTATACCTGCAAATATGGCACGCTTCATCTGAACGAAGACCTCGTCGCCGTTCAGAAGGAGTATGTTGACGCTAAGGCAGGCAAGTTCGTTCCGATCGTAACCGATTTTACCCGTTTCACCCAGCCGATCGTCCGTTATCGGCTCGACGACATTTTGACAGAAGCTCCACCTTGCCGGTGCGGCTCCGTGTTTACGGCCATTCATTCGATTGAAGGCCGGTGCGACGATTGCTTCTACCTTCCCGGCTTGCGGGATGCGGAGCGGCTCGTGCCCGTATTTCCCGATTTTATCGGACGCGCGATCATAGCCGCTTCCGAAGAGGTGACGGCCTACAAAGCCATCCAGCACTCGCCGGTTTCGATCGAAGTGAAGCTGAGCGTACAAGACGCCGAATGGCCGCAAACGGTCGAGGCGATTGGAGCTTCGCTGACAGCGTTATTCAAGAAGACAAGCTGCAGACCGCCCCAGATCATCTTCTCGCCGTACGAAGCTGAAGAAAGCGCAATTCCCTATCGGAAGCTGCGGCGGGTCGAAAGGAGATTTTCGTACCATGACGCCAGCAACTACAGCAGCAGCTTCTAAGGGGAAGCCCCTGGCAGCGGAGGGATATTCTCAGGAAACCGGCATCCAGCTTTATGACCGCCATATATTTCATGACATTAAATGGCCGGACACGGAAGCGGGCAGCTATGCGAAGCGCTATCTTCTTCCTCTCCTGTCGCTATCGACGGACGATTATATCGCGAATGCCCGTACGGAGCTCTATGTTCTGGTCATGGAGGGGCTTGTGTTTCCGTTGACAGTGAACGACAATGAATATGACAATTCTTATGTCTGTTCCCCGTATACGCATTATGTCAGCTACGCGGAGGAAGAGCTTAATCTGCTTCACAGCCGAATTCTCCGTGGCGCAATTTCCGGCTTGTTATCCTGTACCGGATTGCTGCTCAAGGCGTCGAAGATCAACAAGATCGTCCACTTCAACAATTGGCTGCTCTCGACGAACTTGTATGCGGACTTGTCAGACGATCAGGCGGCAGCTGTGCTGCGCTTCCTTAAAAAGCGGTTTCCAACGCATGCCATCGTATTTCGCTCGCTGAACGCGACGACGACAGCTTCTCTGCTGGAAACCTTACGCAGGGAAAGCTGCCGCATGGTGCCGAGCCGGCAAATCTATTTGCTCCGCCCTCACGATCCTGCCTCCATGAATGCCAAATCGCGATGGCTGGTCAAGAGAGATTATGCCCTCCTGCACAAGCATGGTTACGATATTATGGAACCTGCAGCGATCGAGGAAAGCGACTTGCCGCGCATCGTAGAGCTATATAACGCATTATACCTGCATAAATATTCATTCTATAACCCGCAGTTCCAGGAGTCCTTCATACGGCTGGCCTGGGAGCAAGGCACGCTGTCGTTATACGGGCTTCGCAAGAACGGGCGGCTGGACGCCGTTCTTGGCTTCTTCTGCCGCGATGGCGTCATGACGACGCCTTTATTCGGTTATGACACTACGCTGCCCCAGCAGCTTGGCCTGTATCGGATGCTCTCCGCCGTATTGCTTCGGATTGCCGCCGAGAACGGCCTTCTGCTGCATGAGAGCTCGGGGGCCGCGCAGTTCAAACGAAATCGGGGAGCAGCGGTAGAGATCGAATATAGTGCCGTATACGATAAGCATTTGCCGTTCTACAGGCGATCGGGCTGGATGCTGCTCAGCGGTCTGCTTGAAGGCATTGGGGTGCCGCTTATTCGACGCTTGAAATTGTAGCGGGTCGTTATTGAGAGGAGGAGAATCTGGTCGATGCCTAACAGGAATCAAAGTACGCACAGAGCTGGAGGCAAGGTCGCTTTCGTAACGGGAACATCCAGCGGAATCGGCTTGCTCACAGCGGTGGCGCTGGCTCGAGCAGGATATCAGGTTGCGGCGGCCATGCGGGATCCGGACAAAAGCGGACCTCTTCTGGATGCCGCTGCCCTGCACGGGATCGCAGACCGCGTAATTTGCGTTAAGCTGGATGTGACCGACCATGAGGCGGTAGAACGGACAATCAAAGAGATTGCAGACAGGCTCGGACGCATCGATGTGCTCGTCAATAATGCAGGGTTCGCTGTCGGCGGTTACGTCGAGGAGGTTCCTATGGAGGCGTGGAGAGCCCAGATGGAAACGAATTTCTTCGGACTCGTGGCGGTTAGCCGGGCCATTATTCCAATTATGCGAAGGCAGCGGAGCGGGCGGATCATCAATATCAGCAGCTTAAGCGGCCGCTTTGGCTTTCCGGGCTATGCCCCGTATGCTTCATCTAAGTATGCCGTCGAGGGGTTCAGCGAAGCGCTGCGTCATGAGCTTCTGCCCTTCGGCATTCATGTCGTTCTGGTTGAGCCCGGCGCTTTCAAAACTTCCATCTGGCAAAAGGGCTTCGAGCAAATCTACAAGGCACCGGATTCACCTTACCGGGCCGGGATGGAAGCCGTGCTCCGCTATTCCCGGAAAGCGGCGGAGACGTCGCCCGATCCGCAGCGGGTAGCGGAACTCATCGCGCGCATCGCTGAGCATAGCGCGCCAAACCTGCGTTATCCGGTCGGCAATGGAGCGAGAATGTCCTTGTTCGGCAAAGCGCTGCTGCCATGGAAGTGGTTCGAGAAAGTGACCGGACGAATGCTTCGTTAGTTCGGTTAGTTCGGTTAGTCCGGTTAGTCCGGTTAGTCCGGATCGTTACGCATAGCCGGCAGTTATTCGCCCAGCAGCGGATAACTGACATTGCGCAGTATGCTCCACGCCGATTTGTAGCATTGCGGCGCGTCAAGCTCCCCATTGCCAGCCTGCTCGATCAGCGCTTCCGCCCGCGCCAAGTTGTCTTCCAGCCCCGGATAGTCCGCTCGGCGCGGCGATTGCTTGCAGCGCCGCAGCAAATCAATCAGCCTGGCCATGCCTTCGTTGACCGGAGCTGCCGGAGCGGAAGCGGCCGCAGCTTGCCCGGGTTCGCCAGCCTGAGTCATCATGGTATGAGTGTGAGCCCGACCCGCTTCCCTCAGCGCCTTCACCCGCTCTTCAAGCGCGATCCGCCGCGCCTCTTCCTCCGCCCGATCCTGCTCTTCTTCCAGCAAAATGCGGCGCAGCCGCTGGCAATAATCCTGGATCGTCTTCTGCTCCCTCACCTTGAACAGTTGGAGCATCGCCTGTCCGTTCATGTCCAGCCATTGACCGTCTACAGCAAGCAGATGATCCAATGGCAGCGCCTCGGGCTCAAACAGCAGACGTCCCCACCGGTCGCCGCTCATCTGAAACCGGGCTAACACCGCCTGCTCCTGCGGGACATCCAGATAGACGAGGCTGTATACGGGCTCTTGCATCGTAAGCGGCGGCAGGGCCAATTCCCGTTTCCATCGCTCATCATACGGGTTAACCGGCGTTCGCATATCCAGCTCGGAGTGATTGAACGAAATATAAGCCGATTCGGTTACGGCCAGCCAGGACCGGTCGATGAGAAAGAGCGGCTTGAAATCATGCGACCTGTAGCAGGCAAGCCGGTTCCGGAGCTTCCTGCGGTATGCCGCATCGCCCTTCAACGACACGATATAATCGATCGCCCACCGCTCCCCGTTCCGTGCCGTAAGCAGAAAGTCAGGCACATACCGAAGCTCCTTCTTGTACAAGTAACCGTCCTCGAACGTATCTCCTTCATCCTGCAGCAGCTGCAAGGTCCGGCGCAGCAGCTCCTTCCCTTCCGCATGCTTGTCGGCAAGCTCGCGCGCCTTCTCGCGCCCGGCCGCGTAATGGATATAGTTCCGTTCCCCGGCGCATGCTTCGCTATCATAATGGCGAAATATCGCACGGTCGGCATACAGTACCATAACGACACGGCTGCTGCAGCAGGAGCAGGTGAAAGCTCCCTTCTCGCGCGAATAGATCCGGTATTTATTTTCCAGCCGATCACGGGCCGCTTCCGGCGTTAATCCTTGCCGGAGCATCTCCGATCTTTCCCGCTCGACTTCAATAACCTCGCTGTGCAGCAGAGCTGACTCCATCCTCGTCTCCTCCTTCCGTCATCCTGGCTATGTCCCATTATATCACGGATTTCATAACCAACTATCTGTACGAACCGTTCAATCGGTCTTCTTCATGAAGGGAATTAGCAAACAGGCGCTCCCGTCATTCCGGGGCGCCCGCTTGTATAATTTCCGTTATCTTGCTATACTTCCAATCTCTTACTTTCCCATCCTGTTACCATGCAGCTATGTTTCCTGCTTCCGTCCTGACAACGGAGATTTCGCCGGTCATGCCTTCCGGAAGCTGAATATCAAGCTCGACATCATGCGGAGCGGATACATCCAGCTTCATAGCATTTCCATCTACGCGCCAGCTCACTTCAATCAATCCGCCCTGAGGCAGAGGCACCCGGCCTCTTGCCCAACTTAACCCGCACGGCTGCGGCTTGACGGCGGCATGGCTCCAGCCTTCTCCAGTCCTCGTAACGCCAAGCACGCTCGTCCCAAGGAAGTAACCCGGCGCCGCCGACCATGCATGGCAGTGACTGCGTGAGAGAAGATCGGAATTGGCCCGGTTCTCGGAGAAATTCGCATACATTTCCCAGCAGGTCGTTGCATCGTGCTCGATCATGAATCCGTAATTTTTGCGGATATCGGTCAGCATATGTTCGAAGTGTCCGGAGTGAACCAAGGCTTCATAATAGAAGAAAGACATGAACGGGCTGCCGATTTGAACAAAGCCCGCAGGCGGGTTCAGCAGGTAGGAATCGAGACGTTCCTTGCGCTCCCCTTCGACAACCTCGCACAATGAAGCGACAACCTGGGTTTGCATACTAAAGTTATCCGATCTGCGGCCGTCCGCATGGATACAATCCAGGTAAGCTTGACGCTTGTCATCCCAGAGATGAAGATTGATCGCTTCCTTCAACGACTGGGCGGCTTTCGTGAATTCCGCCGCTTCCTCGGCTACGCCTGCCGTCTTCGCAAGATCGGCCGCTTTGAGCAGCGCTTTGCACAGAAACATATTCTGATGCGTCACGATGCCGTCATCCGGCTGATCGATCGGCGCCCAATCAAGCAAATTCCAGCCCTTCATATTTAGCAGACCCGATCCATCGAGCTTCTGCAGGTAATGAAGCAGCGTGTGCCGGACCGCCGGCCAAATCGATGCGGCAAATTGTTTGTCGCCCGTATGCTCGACATATTCTTCGCAGGCAATAGCCCAGAAGAACGTCCAGTTCGGAATGACGCTGTTCCAGGCGCTCGGCACTTGATCCAAGTATAGAGGCGTCATATCGTTGGAGCCAGGGACCAAGTTCAAACAGCGCTTAACGATGTCCAAGCTGCCGAATACATAGTAGTTGACCAGCGCCTCATTCCGGCTGTCTCCCACCCAGAAGACCTGCTCATAAGCGGGACAATCGACGAAGGTATCCTCCATGCAGAGCCTTGTCGTGTGGCGGCTGATGTCCCAAATTTGATTCAGAAGCGGATCCGAGCTCTGGAATGAGCCGGCCTCCGTCACCGGATAGTTGCTCTGATTCACGTAAACCTCGTACAACTTCACGGGCTTTACCGCACCGCGGACGGTCAGAATCAAGTATCGGAAGCCCCGGCGGACCGGTGAAAGATACTGCTGTCTTCCGCCTTTGCTCACATATCCGATCGTATTGTCCAGTCCGTACGTATGCTGGCGCCAATCGTCGCGAACATATTCCACACCGTACAGATCGATGACCGTTCCCGCGTCCGCTTCGAGCTCGAAGCCAATGAATCCGGACCATTCCTTGCCAAAATCAATAAGCAGCTCGGTGTCATACCCTTGCGCAAGCGGTATGACCGCAGGTTCCGGAGAAGCCGTTATCCCGAGGATCAGATCAAGCGTAACGCTGCCTTTGCTTGCTTCCGGCTGCCATACGCTTGCGCCGAAAACATCATGCTCGCAATAAAATTCAGCTGATAGAGGCTTCGTCCAAGCCGAGAAGGACTGAAGCTCTTCTTCATTGGAAATTCCCGCCGCAGCCAAATAATCCGGCTGCTGCATGTTCAGAGGAGGCTTCTCAATATAGCCGATTTCCACGGTTTCATGGAATGGCCCGATCATCGCAATCGGCGGCTCTCCGGGAAGAACGCCCGCCAGCGGCGATACGAGCTCGAACTTCGCCTTGCTGTTGATTGCAATGTGGTAGCTGCCGCCGTGATCCTTCGCCGTGATGTCGACCAGCATAAAATGCTCGCCGGCTTCCAGCTCCAAATCGCAATAACGCTCCGGCAGCACCCCATACCATTGTTCGCATTTTACGCCGTCTACCCACACGTTGCTCAGCCGGCCGCCACCAGGAAATCCGATGGAAACAGCAGCCGCTTCTTCCAGAATCAGCTTCGTAGCGATATACCCGGAATAGTTGACCATGTTCGCATGATTTGCCGTATCGGGCATAAAAGCAGCGCGAATGTCGATTGCGGCTGTCCACGAAGGAGCCTTCACTTTTCGGATGGATTGAATCCGGGAAGGATAAATCTTCTCTTCCGTTAAGAATGGGATATCCCGCGGTACGAGCGACTTCCACGGACCGGTGCCAACTGCGCCGATCGCATCCGCATGAGCCCAATCGGAATCATCATAATGCGTTTGCACCCAATCGGTGTCCCACTTGGCTGCGTCGATGACTTCCGCGAAGCCTTGCTGGCACGACATTCTCGGAGATCCCGTATATTGCCCTTCCGGTTTCTTCGTTTTCCAAGTCGCATCGGTTGCTGCCAGGAGCTTCCGTCCTGCATCTTTATCGTCAACCGTCAGCTCGGCGATCAAGCCGCCGCGTCCGCGGAGATAGTAGAAATTGGATACGCCGAAGTGCATGACAAGCACGGCGATGGCGTTCTTCTGTCCCGCCTTGAGCAAGTGCCCGATATCATAAGTATCGTAGAACTGCTCGGCAGGCCATGACCTTACAGGCCCGCGGCCGACCTGGGTGCCGTTCACGTAAAGCACGTACCGTGAATCCGCGGTAATGCGAAGCTGCGTATCCTCAAGCTCCTTCAGCTCCTTCGGAATGTCGAACGTCTGGCGGAACCACCGCCACTCGTTGCGCGGGCTTTCGACCTGCCCCGCCCAAATCCAATCGGCCATCCATTGTCTTTCCATACTCTCAACAACCTTTCTGTTCGATCCTGTTATGTGCAATAGAAATAGGTTATAGGATCAATTTTAAGGGATTGGTCACGAGAATAAACGGTTGTTCCTGCCATAAATAAGGGGGTATAATGTCACACATGAGATGTTTTCGTATAACAGTCCACACCACCCTCACCAGGAACAGCGCCAAAACGCAAAAAAACGCTAATTTCGGCTACAACGCAAGTAGTGTTCCATTAACGTAATTAGCAAAGGAGTCCAACAATGATCCAAACGCCTATCGATTTGACGCAATGGTCGGAATTCGACGAGAATTCGCTCCCCTTCTTCTTTAACCGGGTAAGCGAATCTTTTCATCTGCAGATGCATCGCCATGATTTTATGGAGCTGGCTTACGTAGCCGAAGGCTCCGGCTTTCATTATATCGGCGGGAAGGTCATCCCGGTTGCCAAAGGCGATTGGTTTATCGTGCCGCTCGGCACGTCTCACGTCTTCCGTCCTGCAAGCACCCGGCCCGATCACCCTCTCATCGTCTATAACTGCACCTTCCAACCCGACCGGCTTGCTGCCGAGCTGACTGCCATGCCGGGGGCCGGCACCTTGAATCACGCACTGCGGCTCCTTCAGCTCAGCCCGGACGCCGAACATAACTGGCACCAGCTCAAAGACCGGGACGGTCAAGTCGGAGACTGGTTCCATCTGGCGGTACGCGAATATTTGCAGCGCAGGCCAGGCTTTGTTCCCAGGCTATATGGACTGTTCATCGAGCTTGCCGTTATGCTGGAACGACAGCTTGCCGGCGATGCCGGGAGAACGGCCGACCACTCCTCCACGGCGTCGGATTCGCTTGATGAAGCGATTCGATATATCGACCGCATGTTCGCCGAACCCATTACGGTCACGGCTATTGCCGGTGCATTCAAGATAAGCGAAAGACATTTTCACCGCGTCTTCAAACAGCAGATGGGTCTGACCTTCACCGCCTACATCCAAAACAAACGGATCGAAAAAAGCTGTGAATTGCTGATGACGACGAAGCAGCCTATTCAAGATATCGCCCAGCAGGTCGGCTACCAGGACAAGAAATTTTTCCTGGCTGTGTTCAAGAAGAATACCGGACTGGCACCGCGGGACTATCGCCGTCTTAATCGGCGTTCATAAGATGATTCTCAGCAAGTCGGCTGACCTATACATGCATGAAGGGCTGTCCCTCAGCTGCATAAGCTTAAGGGACAGCCCTTCAATAGTTAAAGCGTCATGTGTATTTCGTGAACGCGGCCGTCGTCGAGCAGCGGGACGAACGGCCCCTCCTGCGAAGCAGATGCAGCTGCCAATACGTTCGCATCCGCTTCGTTCCCGTCGATCACAAGTCTCGTAAGCCCCGACGATTTCTTGTTCGGATTCTCGACCGAGATCCTGTATTCCGCGCTGCCATATCGATACTTCATCGTAAATCCCGGCCACTCCCGCGGGATGCTTGGACGAATCATCAGTCGGTCGTCTCTGCGCCGGATGCCGAGAATCCATTCAAGCCCGACCTGGTACATCCAGCCTGAAGCGCCTGTATACCAGGTCCATCCCGCATGCCCCTTATTGGGCGACGAGGTGTAGACATCCGCCGCCATTACATAAGGCTCTGCCGCATAACGCCTGACTTCGCTCGGCGTCGACGTGTGCGTGATCGGATTCAACATGTGAAACAGCTCGAAAGCTTTGTCCCCATCGCCCAGCTCGCACCATGCCGCAATGCTCCAAAGGACGCCATGCGTATATTGGCCGCCGTTCTCGCGAATTCCCGGCGGATAGCCTTGAATGTAGCCCGGACTCGGATCGCTCTGATCGAAAGGCGGCGTCAAGAGCGCAATAATCGAGTAGCTGCGGTCAACAAGCTCACGGTCGAAGGACTGCATTGCCGTAACGGTTTTGTCACGCGGCGCGCCTCCCGATAGGACGGACCATGACTGAGCGATTGCGTCTATGCGGCATTCCGCCGCTTGTGCCGTGCCCAACCAGACGCCTCCGTCATGGTAGGCCCGCCGGTACCATTGTCCGTCCCAGCCATGCTTATCCTGAGCGGCCGCCAGCTTCTCGCATACGGACCTGTATCGGCTCGCGAGTTCGGCATCGCCCCGTTTCTCGCATATTTTGGCGAACCTCTGCAGCACATCGATAAGAAACCATCCCAGCCAGACGCTCTCGCCGCGTCCCTCAACGCCGACGCGGCTCATTCCGTCATTCCAGTCGCCGCCTCCGATTAGCGCAAGCCCATGCTCCCCGAACTGCATACTTCGCTCGAGAACTCTGATGCAGTGCTCGTAGATCGGGCCTTCATTGCCGGATAGAACCGTCGGCTCGTAGCGCTCATGCACATCTAACGGCCCGCTGTACAAGTACGGCGCAAGCTCGTCGAGCAGCTCCTCGTCCCCCGTATGCTCAATATATCGCGACACTGCATAAGGGAGCCACAGCAGGTCGTCCGAGAATCGCGTCCGGATCCCCCGCTCCGTCTCCTCATGCCACCAATGCTGGACATCGCCCTCTTCATATTGATGCGATGCATGGAGAATGATTTGCTGGCGTGTCATCTCGGGGCGGCTGTGAAGCAGCGCGAGCGAATCCTGCAGCTGGTCGCGGAACCCGAACGCGCCGCCCGCTTGATAGAATGCCGTCCGTGCCCACATCCGGCAGGCGAGCGTCTGATACAGCAGCCAATTGTTGATCAGCAGATCCATCTCGGGGCTCGGCGTTGTTACTTGAATCTGATCCAATATGCCGTCCCAATATTGCCTCAGCTTATCATAAGCCTGCTCGCATGCTTCATTCTGCCTGTATTTGCTTACAAGCCCGACAGCATCATCCTGGGAGGCTTCGCAGCCTAACAGAATATATACCGTTCGTTCCGCATCGGGCTCTAACGCCAGTTCCGTGCGGACGGCGCCGCAGCTGTCGTACATGGGACCGGTTTTGTTGGAGAGCCGCGTTCTTCCCATCGCAGCCGGGCTGTCCATCGAACCGTCGCGGCCCAAAAACTCCAGCCGGTCACCCGTATACGAGCACTCTCCTGCAGCCGGAGAGCCGAAAGCCAAGAAAGCCGTTGCATCGCGGAACGTCTCCTGGTAATGGTTGCGCGCCGTCATGATGCCGTTCGCCTCATCCCATTCGGAAACGATATACGGCGCACTGCCTTCACGCCGAACGCCCAGCACCCATTCGGCATAATACGTGAGTGATAAGCGCCGCTCCGACGGTGTCGTATTCCGAAGCCTTAGCCGGATAATCTTGACAGGGTCGTCAACCGGAACATAGACCGTCATCTCCTGCTGCAGACCATGTGTTTCGTGATAAAACCTCGTATAACCGCGTCCGTGCGAAAGCTGATAGGCCGGCACTTCGCTGCCGCGCTCCGTTGCAAACGGCCAATACGCCCCGGTTTGTTCATCCCGCAGGAAGCAAGCCTCCCCCGGCCGGTCCAAAGCCGGGTCGTTCGACCATGGCGTTAGCTTGCATTCGCGGCTGTTGCGCCACCACGTATACCCGGTGTGAAGCTCCGAAACCAAGCAGCCGAAACGCGGATTGGCCATCACATTGATCCAAGGCGCCGGCAAATAATGTCCGTGCTTCACGGATATCCGGTATTCCCGGCCATCGGCTGTAAATCCGCCCCAGCCATTGAAGAATTGAAGCCCATCCATCCCTTCGCGATGCCCGATCGCTTCGCTGCGGGCAGCAGCGTCTTTGCTCTCCGTCACCTGGGCGGCGGAGATCGAGTCCGCCATTTCGATTGCTTCATCAGGTAGAGCAGCCTTCCGTCTTGACCTCAGCTCGACAACTTTACCGGACGGCTGTTCATCGGGCTGTGAAATGCGAAGCTGGGCCTTCAAGCTCGGACCGTCCGCTCTTAACGTCACGCGTGAAACGGCGGCGAACAGAATCCGCTCCTCTTCCGTGAGCTGGCTGGCGGGAACGACCGTAATCTTCCCTGGCCTGCCATCCTGCTGGCCGCTAATGCGTTCACGCGCCCGGCGAAGGTTCTCCTGCAGGTCCTGCTGGTAACCCTCTTCGGATTCGTTTAATACGACCAGGTCTATGGAGAGCCCGATACGACGCAAATACTCATGGCCTTGAAACAATTTGACGACAAAAGGCAGGCCTACCGCATCGTCGATCCGCACCATCACAACGGGGCGCTCGCCGGAGACGCCATGAGCCCACAGCCCCGACTGCCCTTTGCGATTCTCAAGAATGCCAGCCGTACGCTCGCGGGGGAAAGGCGCCGTATACAAAGCTCGTCCGGCTAGCTGCTGGAAGGCAAGCGCATCCGCAGCCGTAATTTGCAGATGGCGCTGCTCGATTTGGGTATGCGTCCAGGCCAGCTGAAAGGCTTGTTCGGCCTGCTGCGGCTGCGACAACAGTCTTGCCGTTTCCAGCAGCTCCTCCTTACTATAGCCCGCACCTGTAACGGCAAACAGCTGAAGGGTCTCGCCAGGTGCGATCGTAACCCGGCGGCGCATGACGAATGCAGGATCTGCAACGGCGCCGACCATACCGATGAGCCGGGCATCGATACCTGCCGGCCGGGACAGCTTATTCCCCCGCCCGATAAACCGGCTTCGACTCGTTTCAAATTCAGCGGGACCGACAGAGCCTCCTCCAACAAGCAGCTTATGAAACGCCCACACGGGTCGCTCGCCGTCATCGCGGGGACGTCTGCGCGCAAGCAGAAGCTCATGCTCAGCGGCGTAGTCGGTTTCGACGAACAGCTTGCTGAACGCTTGATGCGATTCGTCGGCAATCTGGCTGGTCAGAACGATTTCCTGATAGGTCGTTACTTCCATCAACCGTTCGACATTGCCTGTATTGGTTAGCGATATCCGGCGAATTTCGGCATTCGATTCTGTCGATACCCCGATATCCATCTTCGTTCGTATCACGCCGTCCACTCGTGAGAAGGTTGCTTTATCGAGCGCAAACTGGACGCGCTGCTCCGGCGAAGAAACATGGCACGGCTGATAGGACGGGGACCACAGCCGATCCTCCACGACATCGCGGATATATAGGAAGCTGCCCCAATTATCCGCTATCGGATCTTCGCGCCAGCGGGTAACCGCCAGGCCCTCGTACAGACTGAAGCCGCCTCCGCTGTTCGTAACCATCGTCATATAGCTGCCGTTCGAATATACGCCTACCTCCGGCGTCAGCGTATCCGCACCCGTAAATTCCCGGACCGGTTCCGGCTGCCAGGCTGACGTTCGGAGCGGCATCGTACGGATCGGAATCCGGCGTTTTACATAGGCATGCCGCGCCGGAATCCGTTCCTTGAGCAGCAGCTCAGCCGCCTGGACGCGTTTATCGCTGTGAAACCGGTCGTACATCTTCTCGGGCAGCAGCAGATTGGCAAGCGTCAGCAGGCTCATCCCTTGATGATGCGCCATATAACTGCGAACCATCATGAAGTGCTGGCCTTCCGGCAGCCGTTCCGGCGTGAAGTCAATCGCTTCATAGAAGCCGTATTCGCCAAGCGCTCCAATGTCCTCCATATCTTTCAAGGCATCCATGCCCTGTTCCATGGCAAAGGGGAGCGACATGACCGCCGCATACGGAGCTACGACCAAATCTTCTTCCAATCCGCGTTTGTATCCAAGACCAGGTACGCCGAAAGCCTGGTATTGATAATTCATCTGGTGATCGAAAGCATAATAGCCGGATTCCGAGATGCCATACGGCACCCCGCGTTCGCGGGCATAATCGATCTGGCGCATCACGACGCCCTGATACGTGGTATCCCATATCGTATCCTTGTACGTGCGCATAAGAAGCCACGGCATCAAATATTCAAACATCGTGCCTGACCATGAGAGAAGCGTGGCGTGCGTCCCCTGCTTTATTACGGAGCGTCCCAGCCGGAACCAGTGGGAAACGGAAATTTGACCCAGCGCGATAGCGACGAAGCTGGTCTGTCTCGCTTCCGAGGCGAGCAGATCGTACAGTATATCGTCGCGTCTGTTTGAATCCCCGTTATATCCCAGTACGAACAGCTTTGCTTTGTCGTCATAGAGAGGGCGGAAATCCGTACCGACAATCAGCGACTCGATACGCGCGACCAGATTATCCGCGCGCTTCTTCAAATAGGCTTGCGGAAACTCAGCGGCTTGTGCCCGTCCGTGAGTCAGCTCCACGGCAAATTCCGCATTCGCAAGACCCCGAATCGGTGCAGCCTCTCCGGCAAACGCAGTTCCCATCCAGTCCAGCAAGCCCTGCTTCACCGCGATCAGGCTTGCCACAAAATTGCCGGAATCCACCGTCGATACGTAGCGCGGCGGAAGGGGCTCCAACGTGACCGTATCATACCAGTTGTACAGGTTGCCGTTCCACTTCTCCATTCTTTCAATCGTGCCGACCGTCTTCTCCAGACGGTCAATAAGCTCTGGCGTGTCAATGAAGCCAAAGTCGCGCGCACTTAAGATCGCCGTCATTAAGAAGCCGATATTGGTCGGAGACGTACGGTGAGCAACGCCGTTAGGCGGATCGAGCTGTACGTTGTCAGGCGGCAAATAATGATCGGCTGGCCCGGCATAATCGGCATAGAACTGCCAGATCCGCCGCGCTAATCGATGCAGCTTCTCCTTATTCCCGGGAGCAATCGCCCGTTCCTCTTGAACGATCGGCTGATCCAGCCATCTCGCGCATAGAGGGGCCAGTGCCCATACGAGGCATAGCGCCCACCCGGTCAAGCGCCATCCGGCGTTATCCTGAAGGGTGACCAGAAGAGCAAAAGCCGCAATCAATGTATATCCGCCGGGCATTCCCAGCATCGCCGGATATCCCGACCTCCGATTATGCCGCTCGATATCCGCTGAACTGACCCATTCCAATAGCTTGCGTTTGCTAATAAACAGCCGATAGAGCGTCCTTCCGATCGCATCGGCGAGCATGACGGACTGGAACGGAAGCGTCCAGAACGAAACCAGCACATGAGACAGGCTTGCTGTCAGGTGACGCGTTTGCCAAGCGCCCCTCGGCGCTTCGGCCAATTGACGGATGACCGGCAGCAGGAATGACAGGAGGATGAGCGTCAGCCATCGACCCGGCGATCCAGGGAGGACAGTCAGCCCGAGAGCAAGCAGGACAAAATAGGCAACGGGAAGAAGGCTGCGGCGCAAATTATCGATCATTTGCCAACGGGAAACGACGGACAAATCGACCGGCTGCGGCGTGCCTTGGCGGTCGCATACCTTCGGCAGCAGCCAGCATAACAGCTGCCAGTCGCCACGGACCCAGCGATGCTGTCTTTTCTGATACGTGCTGAATTTGGCCGGATGATCGTCGATCAGCTCAATATCGGACAATAAGCCGGTCCGCAGAAAACCGCCTTCTAACAAGTCGTGGCTAAGGACGCGGTTCTCTGGTATGCGGTCACAGAGCAGCTTGGCGAACGTATCGACATCGAAGATGCCTTTGCCCGTAAATATCCCGTGACCGAGCGCATCCTGATAAGGATCGGATACGGCGAACGCGTACGGATCGATACCCGGTATGCCCGACCATAATTTGGTCAGACGGGACTGCATGGCTCCCTCGTAGCTCATGGCGATCCGGGGCTGTAGCATGCCGTATCCTTCCGTAATCCGGGTTCGCGATTGATTCAGTCTCGGCCGGTTGTAGGGAAGATGCATCGTCCCGATCATTCGCTGAGCGCTTCCGATCGGAAGCTGCGTATCCGCATCTAACGTAATGACATACCGGATATCGGCAAGCTCCGTATCGTTTGCTGACCGGTAATGGTAGCTCGTCGCCGTGCTTCCTTTAAGCAGCTCGACGAATTCAACCAGCTTCCCGCGTTTCCGTTCCCAGCCCATATATACGCCTTCGGAGCTGTTATGCTGCCGCCTCCGCATGAACAGATGAAAGATCGGCTTCCCTTCGCTCGGATAGGCGGCGTTGAGCGCCCCGATTCTTTTCTTGGCACCTTCGAACAGCAGCTCGTCGCCGGGCATGACGGCTTCATGTGCGTCCTTGTAATCGCCCAGTATGGCGAACTGAAGATGAGCATCCCGGTTGGCCAAATAATGCAGCTCAAGCCGGTCAACCGTTTCCTGCACATCCTCGATGCTTGACCATATGATCGGTATAACCACCATGGTCACGGCATCAGACGGTATTCCAGCCGAAAAGTCATATCGGAGCAGCGGCCTTGGACGTGTCACGCAGCCGATGGCATAGTGCAGCCAAGTAACCGCCCATTCGCTTGCAGGCAGGAGCAGTGCGACCAGGACAACCAAGCCTCCTGCCAGCGTATAACCCATTCCGCTGCCTATCCAGGCGGCGAAGATGACTACGGCTAGAACAGTGAGGACCGTAAGTAGGGAGAGATAGGTGCCGGCTGCCTGCGAAGAGAAGGCGGCTCCCCGCAATTGCCGCGGACTGCTGCATGTATGAAGTGCTTGCTGCAGCTTCTTCAGCCCGGCCGGTTCACTAACGTAATAGGCCAGGAACGCTTCTCGCGGAAGAGGCTCGGGAGCGCCAGCTCCCCGTTCGAGAACGTCTTCCGATACCTTAGCTGCCTTATTCTGTGCCTGAACAGCCTGCATAGCCTGTACGTCCTGCGCAAGCTTATCGGCCTGCTTCGCCACGAGCGATTCCGGTACATGCATCCGCCGCGCAGCCCGCTCGACCCGCTTTCTTATCTGATCCCGGCTTGACCCGTCCAGCATCGGGTAGATTCCCGTCCCATCCTGGAGGAGCGTCTGCTCGACCAGGCTGATCCGTCCCAGCAGCTCGCTCCAATCCAGCCGTTCGACGAGCCGCAGACCCGTTATCAAATGGCCTGCCTTCGTTTGATAACCGGCCTGGAGCTGCCTCTCGTAGGTTATAATCCGGTTCAGGTCGTCGGTGCCGTTCTCAAGCCGGCACGTTAACCACTCATGTACAGCAGAGGAATCCTCCGCACGTTCGCGCAGATGACCGATCAGATGAACGATCCAAGGACCGGATATCGGCGCTTGCTGCCCCGCTTCCTCCAACGCGCCTCGGACCGTATCCGGATTCATGGCGGCCGAATCGAGCCGTTTCAATAAACGGTCGACCTCCATGCATGCTTCCCTGCGTTCCCGAACCATCGCCATAATCTCGGCCAATTGCCGGATCATAGAAATACGCAGCATAAGCGGGAGCGACCAGGTTTCAGCCAATGACAGAACCGATACCTCCTGGTAAGCGTTCATATAGCTGACAAAGGTCTGCTCATTAAAAATATCGTCAGCCGCTTCCAGGTATGACCCGCTTACCGATTCCACGCGCAGCATCGTCCCGTTCTTGCTGCGGAGCACAGGATAGCGGCTCAGATCAAGATCGATTAGCTCGTCCTTGATGCCGTATGCCTGCTCCTCCAGAAACTCGGCATTGTCAAGCAGCCACTCTTCGGCATTCTGAGAACATCCCGGCGGGCTTTCCTGCAGCAAGCGCACGAACGATTGCAGACGGTTCATGTCCTCGTCAAACACGCCGAGCAGCGTTCTCGCGACTTTCTTATGCTGAGCGGGGATATATTCCAGCGCTTGTTCTCTCGCCTTTTGACAGAGTTGTTCGTTATAAGAAACCATAGGAGCCTCCGATGAATATTGTTTTAGGAAAAATTAAGCAGTCTGCTTGATTGTTTCCCGTATGAGGCGCTTTTATTCGATCGAAGGCGGATTTACCCATTCTCTCACCGGTTTTAATAGCGACTATTAGCGACTATATTGGCTTTTCCCGTCCTCAGTGAATTCGTTAAGTTTCTTCCCCTGAATATGATCAGATTAGAGTAGAACGTATACGTTCCCATCATGGCAAAAAGGCCGTCAGCTCTTGGCTGACGGCCTTTATCGGGTATAACCGTGCTTAATATCACGGTATTACTGACCTTTCTTCACCATCTCTGCAACGGAAAGCAACCGTTTGGTTTGGTGAATGACGGCTCCCTTCACATCTTCCTTCAAGTTACCGTCTTGATCGACGGAAACGCTGGTCCCGTACGGGTTGCCGCCTGCTGAATAGATCGAATTATCGGTATAGCCCGGCGCTACGACGATCGCCCCCCAATGATACATCGACGTGTATAACGAGAGTATCGTCGCCTCTTGCCCGCCGTGCGCATTCTGCGCGGAAGTCATCGCGGTCACCACTTTATTAACTGTCTTGCCTTGGAACCAGATGCCGCCGGTTGTATCGAGAAACTGCTTCATCTGAGAAGCCATATTGCCGAACCGCGTCGGCGTGCTGAAAATGATCGCATCCGCCCAAACGATGTCGTCCGTCGTAACAGCAGGCACGTTCGCGGTCGCATCGACGTGAGCCTTCCAAGCCGGATTTGAGGCAATAACAGCTTCCGGCGCCAGCTCCGGGACCTTGAAAATTTTCGCTTCGGCACCGAACTGCGCAGCGCCTTCGGCTGCCATCTGCGCCAGCTTGTAGTTCGTCCCCGTCATGCTATAATACACAATTGCCAATTTTACATTGCTCATCATGTCCGCTTCCCTTCGAAATCAAATTCATTCAACCGGCATATTGTTTCTCAATCGACAAAAATTTATGTTGACCGGCTGGCTGATAAAAATGGTCAAAGAGATCTTACAGAAAAACAACGCTATTCAACCGACTCCGATGGATCAAGCACGACTTCGTTTCCCGAAGGATCCACTGCTATTAAGCGACGGTTAAGGAGTGTGGCAAGCTTGCTCCAGCGTTCCAGATGATCGGGAGCATCCAGCTGCGGAAGGAACCCCAGGTTCAGATAGGTCTTGACCGCCGCAACGCGAAAATCATCCGTATTCAGAACGGCACGCGTTCTGCCCTCACGAAGCATCTGGTGCAGGGCGGCAAGGCTCGCATAATATCCCAGCTTCTTCCCGCCTTGCTCCGGAACAATGCCGACCATATGCAGATAACCGGTATCCTCATTCCATTGCGGCCTATACCATGCCGATGCCGTAGCAGCGGACACACCCGCCTCGTCGCAGATGAATAAGACGCGCTCCGGCTTGTAAGGCTCATCGGCTTCCATATGCTTCTTAAAGGAAATATCCTTCAAGCCGAACGATTCGCGTATGATATGCTCCCAGCCCTGTTCATCGGTCGTACCCGCCCGAAGGCTGCGCGCATGATAACCGTCAGGGAGCTCCAGGTGCGGAATGGACGCTAAATCCTCTCTGATCATGACAAGCTGGGTAGCGGGAGGCTGATCCGGCAAATCTTGCCCAGCGTTATGGCTCATGGATTCATTCACCTATTCTTTCTGAAGATATCGGCCATCTTCCGATATCCGTGTATGGCGACCTCCAAGGCGCTCTGTCCTTGATAGTCCTCGATGAAGAGCTCCAGAGACAAATAACCGCTGTAATTAGCCTGTTCCAATAGGTCTCTAAGGCGTTCCAGAGGAGCGATGCCATCGCCGGGGAATAGCCGGTCACGGTCGGCGATATCCGCCCTGGATGGAATCTCCGGATAGTCATTGATATGGACGATGCCGATCCGGTTCCCCGTTAATTGCTCCAATGAGGTCCATTCGGTGCCTCCCGTATACATGTGGAAGGGATCTAACAGAATTTGCGAATCGCGGATGCCGCTTGCTTCGGCGACTGCCAGCGCGGTCTCCAGCGTGGACAGCTGCTCCGCTCTGCCCCAGAATTCGAGATAGGGCTCGATTCCGATCGAACGGCCAAGCTGAACCAGTCTATGGTAAGCGTCGCCCATCGATTCGATAGAGACGTCCTTCACTTGACCGAAAGGAGGTGCGGCGACAGCCAGGCAGCCAAGATCCTTGAGCATGCGCATCTCTTCCTCCGCCTGTCGGAATCCCTCTTCTCTCACATCCGCGTCGGCATCCGCCCATTTGAAGAATGCGATGGCATTGGCAAATACAACCCGGGCTTTCCGCAATTCGGTTCTCAACTGCTCGGGCGTGCCGCCGCTCTTCAAGAATTGCTGGATATCGCCTACCCACAGCTCGATGCCGTCGTAGCCGGCCTCGCCGGCGATCCGTATTTGATCCAGTACGGACAGCTTGAATGGAAACAGCGTAGAAGCATTTAATGAAAATTTGAATGAACTCATGATCGATTCTCCTTTTTAATTTGATCCATTATTATCGTGAAGCAGGTTCATCTCTACTTTCGACAGCGTCCCTGCTAAGGGACTTTCGGATTCGGACCCTCTCGTATTCGAAAGCGGGCAATCCATAACGATTCACACTTAAATCCATTTCGCCCCGGCTATTCGTTTTTCCTGCTCCGGTCACAATTCCTTCAATGTACTACTAAAAAGAATACACAAAAACGCAAAAAAAGACAGGCCTTCACTTTAGCCTGTCTTTCCAATTGCATCTCAATTCCGATTATAACGGCAACAGCAGCGAGATATAAACAACCTTGCCCTGATCGAAGTAGAGATGGAATTTCAAATAATCGCCGATCCGGTAGCTCCACTTGCTCGTCGTCTTGCTGTTGGGTTCGCCCAGCTTATCAAGCACTTCGGCCTGCGTTAAGCCAACCTTAACCCCGCCCTTCGTTGCATATCGGTCACTGTAGAAGAACACCGCGCCACCGAACGCAATGATATCCTCGTTCATTTCCCGGACATCGGCGATCTTCCGCAAGCTGTCGTCATAATACTTCAAGCCGCTCTGGCGTCCGGTCTGCTGCTTCATTAGTTCAGATTCCCAGCCGTTGATATCCTTGCCGTTCACCTCTAAGCGGTCGCTCTTATAAACGGTTTCGTGATTGACCGCCCCATGCTGCTCCATCTCCATACGCGCTTGCTCTTCGATCCGATCGATCCGGCCAAGCTGGGAATCCGGCTCAAGCAGCCCGCTCATCATTCGAAGCACCTGACTGTCCGCATAGAAGTGAGAGCCCCGCCATTCGAATGTATTCGTATTCGGCCAGTATGGGATTTCATAGGTTTCGTCGTTCTCCTGAATACGAATCGTAACGCTCCGATCCGAACGGAGGCCGTCCGCGGCGGAATCCAGTTCAGCGGCTTTGGATTTCTCCAGCTCCAGCCAATTAAAGTTCTGCAGGATCACATACTGCCTTTCGGAAGGGATCTCAATGTCCTTATTGTTCAAACTATCGTGCACCGATAATGTTAAGGCAGTGCTTTCCGTGTTGAACGGCAGCTGATCCTTGAGATATCCCGTCAGCGGAGCATCATCCTCCGGCTGCGGGTCGTCCACGGGCGGCTCAGGCGTCGGTGCCGGTTCCGGCTTCGTCGGTACCATAGGCTCGGAAGTGCGATCGATCAGGCTCCGAATCCAACCCGTGTATGACCCCTGCGGCAGTAGGCCCATAACAACGATACTAACAGCGATGCATGCGCACGCAGCGGGGATCCAGCGCAGCTTCTTCCTGCCTTGCTTGCCGGTTATCCTTGACGCCTCCTTCTCGATTGCCTGCATCTTGGCGGCGGTGAATGTTCGCTGCTTATGCGGACCGGACTTCAGCTTCGCGTACCATTCCGGTTCAAAGTCGTTCATATGCGGTTTCCTCCTTCCAGTAAGCCGATACCTTATGGCGTGCGCGCGACAATCGGGACTTTACCGTGCCTTCCGAGATTCCGAGCGTTTCCGCTATTTCCTTGACCGATAAATCATACTTGCCGTGCAGAATAAGCACCTCTCTAAATTTCAGCGGCAGCTTCAGGACCGTTCGCCAGATGTCGTCCGACAGCTCCAGTTCCATCGCTTCATGCTCCGCCGAGGGGCTCGTCGCTTTGCTTGTGATCCAGGCCGTAAGCGTCACCCGCCGCATAAAAGCCGTGCGCGTATAATTGATCGCCGTATTGCGCGTCATGGAGAGCAGCCATGTCTTAATGGCGGATTCGCCGCGAAATGATTGAATATTCCGGTATGCGTTCAAGAACACATCCTGCGCGACGTCATCAGCCAAATCATGACGCTTCGTCAATATATAAGCCAAGCTCCACACATCCTGCCCGTATTGCTCCATCAGGCTTCGCAAGAGCCCCGCGTCCAGGTTCGTTAAGTGCTTCCAATGGGATTCCTCCGGCTTCAGCTCCAACATCATCACCTCCATTGATTAGACAATGCCTTCGGCCAATTAGTTCCCCTCTCCATCAAATAAAAAATAAAAACCTGATTCCGCGCGAAGCGAAATCAGGTTCTACCTGTCTGGGCGACATCTTCATCTCAACTCAATAAACGGAAATGAAACAGTATCTCCCCGATCCGATGCGGTAAACGCAGCAGCCGTCCTCGCGGCCCAGCAGCTCGACATCCTTTGCAGCGGCAGCCGGGGAAGCGACCTCCAGCACATCCGAGCCTTCTACCGATGGGACGTATACCGTTGCCGACACATTCGCCGGTACGGTTATGCCGAGATGAAGTTCTCCGTTTACGAGCTTCCAATCCGTCTTGACAAGGCCGTACAGGGAATCATAGCTGCAGCGTGCCGAGGTTAACCCTCCTCGGATCCGCGGACGAATGAGAAGCTTGCGGTAGCCCGGCTCGGAAGGATCGCGGCCGATGCCTCCGGCATTCCGGTACAGCCATTCCCCAACCGAACCGAAGGCGAAGTGCGAGAACGAGTTCATCCCGGGGTCCTGGAAGCCGCCTTCCTTCGTCCAGCCATCCCACCGTTCCCAGATCGTTGTCGCTCCTTGGTTGACCGAATACAGCCAGGACGGATACGATTCCCGCAGGAGCAGCCGGTAGGCAAGCGCCTCATGACCGTTCTTCGTCAGGACGCTCATGAGAAACTTGGTACCGTGAAAGCCGGTTGTCGCCATGTCCCCAGCCTGCTCGATCTTGGAGACCAGACGCTCGAGGACGATAGGACGCAATTGTTCCGGCAGCAAATCCATCTCGAGGGCCATTGCATAGGCCGTTTGCGTATCCCCCTTGATATGGCCCTGCTCATCGACGAAATGCTCAATGAACGACTTCCGGATTGCGGCAAATCGGCCCGCGTATAATTCGCTGTCTTCCTTCTTGCCAAGCACCCCGGCTATATCCGACAGCAGCTTCGCATTAAAGGCCATGTAGGCGGTGGAGAAAATATCATAGGGCGTCGTCGAATGGTGGCTCACCATCCGGCCGAATTCGGCGATAACCTCGTCGAAGGGCCTCTCGTTCACCGATAGCCAATCCCCGTATTGTGGAACGTCTCGGCGGATACCGTCCGGGAACTGCCTCCAGTTGAACGCCACCCACTTCTTCATCGCTTCGTAATGCTTGCTCAAAATCTTCTTGTCGCCATAAGTTTCATACATCGACCAAGCCACGATAATCGGAGCGTCGGCCCAGCCGGACGATGCCGTATGCGTATACGTAAAATCATTATCGAATTCGGTCTTCGGCCCGAAGATGAACGGGGCAAAATCCGTAAACGCGCCCGTCGGCTGCTGCGCGTCTTCCAGATCGACGAGCCACTTCGCGAAGAAGGCCGCGACATCCATATTATAAGCCGCGGTGGAAGCGAAAATCTGCGCGTCGCCTGTCCATCCATGCCGTTCGTCCCGCTGCGGGCAGTCGGTCGGCACGCTCATGAAGTTCGCGCGCTGGGTCCAGCGGATGTTGGAGATCAGCTGATTAACGAGCGGGTTCGACGTTTCCAGCTCGCCGGTCATAGGCAAATCGGAATGAACGACGATACCCGTAACCGATTTAATCGCAAATCCGGTTCCGCTCGCTTCCACATAACGAAATCCATGATAGGTGAACGACGGTTCGAAGGTTTCTTCCTCTCCTCCCTTGCAAACATACGTATCGGTCTGCCGGGCCAGGCGCAGATTATCCGTATACAGCTGCCCGCTGTCGTCCAGCACTTCGCCGAATCTGAACGTACATCGCGCACCGGCCTCGCCGGTCAGCGTTACGGCAATCCAGCCCGCCATATTCTGTCCCATGTCGATGATGACCCTTCCATCCGGGAGCGGCCGGATTTCGGCAGGCTGCCGCCGTTCCGTCACCCGGATCGTGCGGGACATCTGCGAAACGAGCCATCCGCGGTAATCGTACATGATATCGACCGGAGTCCAGGACGAGTCGTCGAAGGACTGTATATTCCAGCCCGGCATCTCCTTGCGGGCATCGATGGTCTCGCCCATCTGCAGATCCGACGATACGATCGGCCCGTGCGAAGCTTTCCAATCGCCGTCGGTCATGAGACGGTCGGTCGTTCCGTCCTCATATTCGATGTTCAGCTGCAGCAGGAACGACGGATCCATGCCGTACTTCTGGTATCCGTACATCCCGATATAACCGGCATACCAGCCTTGCCCCAATATGGCTCCCGCAGCATTATCGCCTTCTTCCAGAAGGCCGGTCACATCATAGGTCTGATACTGAGTCCGGACATGATAATCGGTCCACTCCGGCGAGAACACATCGCTGCCGACACGGCGCCCGTTCAAGTACAGCCGGTATAACCCAAGAGCGGTCGCATATGCGGTTGCCCGCTTCACGCCCTTTCCTACTTGGAAGCCGCGCCTCAAATAGATCGAAGGCTTCGGCTGCTCCTTCGTCGGCTTATGGTCGTTCTTCCATCCGATCCATTGGCCCTGCCATTGATCGCGCTCGAGAAGCCCCATCGACCACCATGCTGTGCCGCTCCAATTTCCGGCGTTGCCGACTTCATCCCACAGCCGTACTTTCCAATATGCAAGTTGACCGGATACAAGCTCCAAGCCTTCATAGGCAATATGCTGCGATTCTTCAGAAGCTACCCTCCCGCTGTCCCACAGGTTTCCTTCGTCACGATCAAGCAGCTCTATGCTGGTCGCAACCAAGAGCCGGTAAGCGGTCTGCTTCGCACCGCGCCGGTCCGCAAGCGCGATCCAGCCTAATCGTGGGGCGGCCGAATCGATCCCCAGCGGATCGTCCAAATATTCGGTACGCAGCCGCCCTGCCGTTAATAATTCCAAATCTGCTCCTCCATTCGTACATAAACATTCCTTCGGTGGTGAACCGAGCTACATGCTTCATTGCATCGTGAACCACGTTAGATGCGAAGACTTTCTTATCCTTTTACGCCGCCGGATGCGACCCCTTCGAGCACCTTGCCGGAGAAGATGAAGAACAGGATGAGAATCGGCACCGTCGCCATCACCGAACCAGCCATAGCCAGATCTAGGTTAAACATCAGATTGTTCGTGAATTTCATAATCATGAGCGGAATCGTCCTGTTGCTGTCGCTCTGCAGCATAATAAGCGGAACGAAGAATTGATTCCATATTTGAACCGACATAATGATGCAGATGCTGTATATAACCGGGCTAGCCAGCGGGAACATCACCCGTAAGAAGGTGGTCCATTCGCTTGCTCCGTCGATTTTGGCTGATTCATATAAGTCCTTCGGCAGCTTCTCGAAGAAGGTGGTCAGCAGAAACACCGGAAGCGACAAGCCCGATCCCAGCACGAGCACAACCCCCCACTGGGAGTTCAGCAGCCCCATGTCGCGGATAAGCAGGAAGATCGGCACGATTCCGAGCTGAACCGGGAACATAAGTCCGATCAAGAAGTAGAGCAATACGACGCTTTTCAGACGGAATTGATAGCGTCCGATACCGTATGCAACCGTCGAAGCGAGCAGGATCACGATGATGAGCGTCGCGACCAGAATCCAGGTGCTGTTTAGAAAATACTGCAGAAAGTCCGCCTCGACGAACAGCTTCTTATAATTGGCGAAATTAAACGTATCCGGCAAGCCGAACGTATTCGACAGCAGCTCCTTCTTGGAACGGAACGCCTGATAGGTCATATAGGCAAGCAGGAATAAAGTAAATGATGAATAAACCCATAAGATAGTCGAGCTTACATAAGTTCTCTTCGGTCTCAAATTCATGTTCAGTCCTCCGTCCGGCGGTAGGTGAGAACCACCTGGATAAGCGCCACGATAAAGATTACGGCGAACATCACGCAGGCTATCGTCGTACCCATTCCCATTGCATTCACATTCATGGTTCCCCCGACGGCGCTGTTATCTCCGAAAGCGATCCGGTAGAAGAACAAGGCCATCACGTCGACGCTGCGGTTGATGCCGCCGGAAACGCCGCCCAATATAAAGCTGAAATCGAACATCGTCATGGCGAAAATATAGGTCAGAATGAGCATATTCAAGACCGTTGTTTTAATTTGCGGCAGTACGATGCTGAAGAATCTGCGCCAGTAAGACGCGCCCTCCAAATAGGCGGCTTCCATGACTTCGTGCGAGATCATCTTCATGGCGCCCAGGAAGAAGATCATGCCGACTCCGATCCCCGACCAGGCGACCATCACCCATACGACGAAGATCCCCAGCTCCGGCAAACCGAGCCATGGCCGGGTCCATGCCTCCAGCCCTACTGTCTCCAGCAGCTTGTTAAAGACGCCGATATTGCCGTCGAAGATCAGCGTGCCCATGAACACGATCACCGGCGTAGCAATAAATTGCGGGGAGAAGATCATCGCTTGGAAGAAGCGGTGCCCCCGTATTCCGCTGTAGAGCAGGTAGGCCATATACAGCTGGGCCGGAAGGACGGCCAGCGCATTGAGCAGAAACAGCGTAACACTGTTGCGGAACGCGCCGGTTAGCTGGCCGAACAGCTCTTTATTCGTAAACAGCTCGATATAGTTGTCGAACCCCACGAACGTTTTCTCGCCGATCCCATCCCACCGGTTAAAGCTGATTTGCAGCGCCGAAAAGATCGGATAGACGGAAAAAAGGGTATACAAGACAAATCCAGGCAATATAAACCACAGAAACGGTCGTTTTCTCATCCAAGTCAACCTCATGCACCTCTTTGCTAGTCGAAACGGCCAAGCGACGTCAGCATCGCGTCTCTTGACCGTTCCTTCATAATCTGCTTCAGCTGTTTATTTCGCCGGGTAGTTAGCCGCCTTGTCGAGGACGGCTGCTGCTTCCTCGCCCGTCGTGGCCGAAGTCATCAGCTTCGGAATAACATCCTTCATCAGGATGTCGGCGGTATTGGATTCCGGTGTGGAGAGCGCCGTCAGCACCGAGTAGATGTTCACGCCGGCTTCGTCGAATACGGCCAGCTCTTTAATGCCTTCGTCCTTTGGCGTGATGTCTTTAATCGTCGGTACCAGTCCTACGGAATCTTCCAAGATTTGCTGGGCTTCCAGCGAATTCAGGAATTCCAAATATTTGACCGCTTCATCCGGATGCTTGGAATCATTCGAGATCGCATATGTCATGAAGTTGCTGTAGCTGGATTGTACGATCTTCTTGCCTTCCTTGTTCGGAATCGGGAAGCGGCCGAGGTTCAGGCCGGAATCGACATACGTCGCATTCGCCCATGTCCCGTCGATGATGGCGGCAGCTTTGCCGTTCGTGAAGGCCAGCTGCGCAGCCGCGTAATCCTGTGCCAGGAAGTCTTTGCCGAAGTAGCCTTTATCCGTGAAATCGCGGAACGTTTGCAGCATCTCCGCAATCGCCGGATCGGTCAGCTTGCCTTCGCCTTTCTGCGCTTTGACAAGCGCTTCATTGGACAAGGCAGGTGCCAGGGCGAAGATCGGCCATGCGCGGTCCCATTCGCTCTTGCCGGCCAGCGCGATCGGCGTAACGCCTGCAGCCTTCAGCTTATCGAGCCCTTGGACGAATTCGTCCCAGTTAGCCGGGGCTTGAATGCCGTTCTTATCGAACAGATCCTTGTTGTAATACACAACGTTCGTATCGAAGAACGATGGAAGCGAGCAATACAGCTTGCCGTCGATCGTGCAGTATGCCTTCTCGGCGTCGGAGAACCGGGACAGATCCATGTTGTACGAGGTCAAATCTTTGATGAATCCGTTCTTGACCATTTCGCTCATCTTCGATGTTTTGTCGCCCTGCACCCAGAACAGATCCGGCAGCTCGTTTGCCTGCAGAGCGACGTTCAAGCTTTGATCGTTCTGCGCAAAGTCATATTCGAGCTTAATGTTCGGATGCTTGTCTTGGAAAGCCGCATTTATCTTTTTGAACGACTCTTCAAGCGTTCCCTGGTTGCCCAGATCGCCCCAAACCTTGAGCGTGACTTGCTTATCGCCCGTGCCGCCCTTGTTGTCCGCGTTCCCGGCCGGCTCCTTCGTGCCGGTATTTCCGTTATTGCCGCCGCCGCAGCCCTGCAGCAGCGCTCCGAACATGGCGACAAGCGCCAGTATGAGTACGAATCTTCGCAGCTTCACACATAACCCCTCCAATATTCACAGTCGTTAACATCCACTTGCGATCGCGATCAATACCATTGTAAGCGATATCCTCCGAGAGACCCATGCAGGATGGTATGGAAAAGATGCCAAAAGAAATGGAAGACATCGCTGTCTTCCGGGCCCATGTTCCATATCTTACGATCCTCATTCCAATCCTTACGACCTAGAAGCGCTGCTTGAATTGTTTGACCGTCTGTCCGGTCACCTTCTTGAATACTTTAATAAAGTAATTCGGATTGGTATAACCGACCCTTACCGCGATTTCATCGGTCGAAAAGTCTGTCTCGCGATACATGCGTATGGCTTCGCGGATCCGGATCCGCACTACATAGTCCGAGAATGCCTCCCCGGTCTCCTGGCGAAACCGCTGGCTGAAGTGATTGGGGCTGAAATTTACCTTCTCCGCCATATCCTCCAATCGGATCGGCTCTCCATATGAGCTCTCCACGTGTTTCTTGACCTGGAGCACCCATCCCCGGCTTACTTGCATCGCGGAGACCGTATCCTGAGTCTTGGCTGTCAACTCATGCAATACCGCCATAAATTCGGTACGGCTGCGGGCACGCTTGACCGCAGCCGGAAGCGGCCACAAGGAGCCGAACCGGCTGCGGATCCGGTCGACATCCAGATCGTAACGTTCAATTAGCAGGTCCGTTAGCTGTACGGCGACGGTTTCACCCAGACGGAGCCATTCCGAAGGATAGAACCGGGTTCCCGTTCGATCGATACGGTCATCGAGCTCATCGATCAGCTCCTTGAAGCGCAGGTGTTGAATCCGGCTCTTGACATGCTTATACCATTCCAGCCAATCTTGATCGGCAATCATGGCAAGCTCGTATTCGTCTCTGACATAGATGCCGGCGCCTTGATAGAAAGAAAGCGATGCCGCTTCCTCCGCCTCTAGTCTCAGCTGTCCGATATGGGCAAGATGCGAGCTTGAGCTGATGCCCGCGATTAGTCCGATATTCAGATTTTTGGCCCAGGCCGCCGTCAGCTCCTCCGCCATCTGCCGCATTTCCCGCAAGCCTTCTGCTGGAGCCGCTTCCTCCGCAATAACACCTATGCCGTGAATGCAGCCTGCGTCCTCTCCGATAAACTCCATATGCTTTAATCGGCGGAATATCTCTTCAGCTTGCAGCGTCATGGCCTTCTGCTCGGCTTGCGAATACCCGCTCTCTCTTGGAACAGGGCGGAGGCAAATCCATCTGACCGTTTCACCCTGCTGCCCAAACCGGCTGCGGATCGCCGGGAAGTTCGTCTCTGAAGCGCCGAACCTTTCCCCGGCGGTCTGTTTCAGCAGCTGCCGCTTCTCTTCCAGCAGCCTCTCCACTGCCCCTTGCACAGGCAAGTTTTCCTTGACGGATTCGCCTGCGGACGAAGACGGTTCGGTAAATTGAAGCGAATCGAGCACCCGCAGCAGTTCCTCCGGTTCCATTTCATACTTCGAAATATAGTCCTTCACGCCCAATTGAATAGCCTGACGCATATAATCGAAATCGTTATAACTGCTCAGAATGATAAATTTGAGCTGCGGGTCGAGCAGCTTCAGCTCCCTGATTAGGGCCAGCCCGTCCATGCCGGGCATCCGGATATCCGTCAGCACGACATCGAAGCTCTGCAGCCTTGCGGCAGCAAGCGCTTCCTCTCCGTTCTTAAATACGCCGGCAATCAGATAGCCGCGCGGCTCCCATTCGATAATCGACTGCAGCCCGATCCGGACGAGCGACTCGTCATCGACGATCATAACTTTACGCATGGTATGTTTTCCCCCCGCTTTCTTCTGCCCGAGTCAGCGGAACCATCACCGTAATCCTTGTGCCGATGTCCGCTTCACTCTCTATCGTCAGCCCATAATGCCGTCCGTAATGAAGCTGAATCCGTTCATGAACGCTGTGCAGTCCAAAGTGCTGCTCCGGATTTACTAATCCGCCCGTCACTTCCTTCAATCGGTCCGGCGTCATGCCGATCCCGTTATCGTTTACTGCGATCATCAGTTTTCCGTCTTCCTCCCAAGCCTCGATTCGAATTTCGCCGGGATGATCGGATGGCGACAAACCGTGGATCAGCGCATTCTCGATCAGCGGCTGAAGCATGAACTTAAGCACAAGCACATTCTCCAGCGAGGACGGAATCGTCGTCGCGAAGCCAAAATGCTGATAGCGCACCTTTTGGATCGCCGCATAATTATGCAGGATGGCGATTTCATCCGCTAACGTAACGGGATCTCCCGACCTTCGAAGCGCATAGGTCAGCAGCTGATTTAGCGAATCTACCATCTCCTTGATGTTGTCCTGCTTCTGAATCATCGCCATCCAACGGATCGAATTCAACGTATTGTATAAGAAATGCGGTGACAGCTGATTCTGCAGCACCCGAATTTCGGCATCCTTCTTCTTCTTCTCCTGCTTGGCGACTTCTTCGATCAGATGCTCGATTTCATACATGACCGAGATGAACGTATCGTTCATCTCCACGACCTCCACGGCACCTTTGAAGTGCTTCAATTGGCCGGGTCGGACGCCCTTGATTCCCAGCTTCATGTTCATCATCAATCGCCGGATCGGTATGACCAAATCCAATGCCAGCAGATGGGTCACAATCAGGCCCAATGCGATGCATACAAAGACGAAATAGACGGCCAGCCGGACGTTATTGTAGATCGGCTCATACAGATTCTGGAGGGGGAGCTGCGCGGACAGCTTCCATCCGTTCTGAAGCTTGTCCTCCGAGAAGGACAGCAGCTGCTTCTCCCCCGGACCGATCTCGACACCGTTATCGACAAGTACGGTGCCGTACTCCGAGAGCAGCTTGAGCGCGGCGTCTTCTTGAAAGTGGGTCTGGCTGAAAATATCCGCAAACGCTTCCACTTGAATCACAATCGTTAGCGTGCCGAGCTCATTCAGCTTGGCATCCCGGATCGTTCGGCCAAGACGGAAAGCATGTACGGCATTGTAACCGTCATCATAGATTTCCGGTTCAAACCAGCGGGCGGCCCCTTTCATTTCCCGGACCTGACTTCGGTACCCGCTATCGTCAACACCGTAGTGTCCGTAATCCGATTTTCCGTACGTAAACAGGCTTGAAGGCGTTTCCACTATAATCGATCGGATGTACTCGTTCTGATCGGCGCCCAGCCATAAGACATTAAGCTTCTCGTTAATGATCCCTTCCAGCCGGAACCGTTCATAGCTCGAGACCGGATCGGATTGAATGGCCCTGATGAGGTCGCCGTCGGTCATAATTTGTTTGCTGAGCAGCTGGTAGCTGCGCATGCGATCGTCGATTTTTTGCCCCATGAGGCTGAGTAAATCCGTCGCATACTTGGCCGTGCTCGTTTTGGAAGCGACGGTATAGCTGTCGGTGACATAGTAGATCCCTGCGAGCGCAGGAAGAAGGATAAGAGGCGTATAGACGAGTCCAAGCTTATAAGGCAGTCGCAGCTTTCGCCATAGGGAAGTGAATCGCAGCTTCATCATCGTTGAGCATTCCTTTGTCGGCCGAATGAGGTTTTACTCATTCTAACACAAAATCGCCGCCCCAACGGATGAAATTATCCGCCGGCGGCAGCGATTTGGAACATTTCCCCGCCTACGCGGCGGCTACTCGCACTACTTTCGCTTCATCATAGCGTCCTCTGCGGCAATCAAGGAAACGGCAGACTTCCATACTTTGATTATCCCTTCCACGATCTCATGCGTGTCCCGGCCCGTTAATACAGACTGACCGGCAGGGGCATGTCGAGATTCGAGCCGTGATTCGAGCCGATATCGCCAGCCGGCCGGAGTCGCTGTCGCTGCCAAGGTCCGGTCGCATCATCTGCTCAGCAGAATAGAAGGTCTTCCGGTCGCAGTTCTTTCTGCGCAGACCGCCAGCGCTCCTCCGGAGCCCATCTCCCTGCTTCGCAGGGAACTCTCAAGCTTGCTTGACCCGTCCTGACGCCGACTCCTTACGGCAAGACACGCCGTATTGATCAGCCAGCTCCTCGTCTTCAGACGGTTCATATCCATCAGGAACCGGTATCCATATGACTGCGCCTTCCGGCGCTTCCCCTGATACGATGACCGTACCGTCCGCTGCCATGTCAAGCGATATGTTGCGCCGGCTGCGCTCCCAACGGTTGATTTGCTCCCCGGTCCAGAAGGTGAAGCCGCGGCTCCGCGCTTCCTCTACCACCCGCCGCAGAGCAGCGCGCACGGACGCCGAGTTGTGAATATGAACCTGGTGAAACAGAAAGTGAGCGACACCGTTCATCCGGGCGACCTCATCCAGGAAAGGGTTGATTACGCTGCTGTCCGACCATTGTGTCGTCAAATCCAGATCCTGCGTCAGAAATCCGATTTCGAGCACATCGTACATCCGGTTGTTCTCTCCCGCCCAGGCGATCGGAAAGTAAGGACGGCACGTTCCGAATATAAATCCGACATTCCCTTTCTTGCTCGGACCTCTTGTCTGATCGCTCTGCACGCCGCCCTTCTCGCACCATTCGAACAGCTCCCCCCAGCCTTCGAAACGGGTGTAGTGATTCTTGTTCGAGGTAACGGCTGGCAGGTTAGCCGCTTGCTTCAGCCAGTCGAGCTGTCTCTCGAACTCGTCCTCTGCCCACCTCCCGTTCTGCTCATCCAGCGCATTGTAATGGAAGGCAAGCTCATGGCCGGCCGCCTTCACAAGGTCATAAATGCCCGGAGAATAACCCGGCTCAATCATGCACCAGGTGGAGCGGATGCCGCATTCGCCCAGCTGCTCCAGCGCCGACTCGGCATGGATATCCTGATTAAGGTCGCTGTCATGGGATATCATGGCGACCCGTTCTATGCCATCTGGCCAGCAGCCTACGACAGGCAGCGTCAGCTCCAGAGACAGGACCGACTGCAGCAGATGTCCGATGAACAGATCACGCCAATAATCGGCGTAGGGATAAGCGAAGTATGGCGAACCTGTTTCCGTCAGAAGCCTGTCGTGCTCCCAATCCATCGCAATCCGGTCATCGGCCTTCAATATCCCTTCGTTAACCGCCGCCGTTCCATCCGGTGCCGGTTCACCGTCGTCCAATACCGGACCCGTCCCCTGCTGCAGTTCAACGATCGTGCCGCATATATCGATGGCCCATCGTTCCAGCAGCCCCTTGCCGATCCGGAACGTCTGCCGTGCCGGTCCCTGAGCGGCTCCCGCAGGATGATCCTTCATCAGCATGCCGGTTTCTTGAATCAAATTGGGATTGCCGGGTTCCGTCTTCCATGGTGCCGCTTGCGAATAACGAACCGGGATGGCTCGCCAATCCACGAACGACGCATAACCCGGGCCGGACGACCGGTGCGGAACGGCACCGAGCCTTGCGGCCATCGCATTCAGTCCGGCACAGGCGATAACAGTTCCCCCCTGTTCGGCGTATGACCACAGCAGGGAAGCCGCAGCCGCATCGTTGGGAGCGAGTGCCGCAATGACGATATCGTAGGAACGCTCGGGGAGGAGTTCGATATGTTCCAGACGTTCGAACGGAACTCCTGCATGCCGCAGCACTTCTTCCATATAGTATTCAAACGAGTTCAGTCCGTATTGCCAACGGCGCTCTGCGGCCTTTCGGTCGAGCAGAACGCCAACATGAGCCATTCTCATTTCATGCTTCATCCTTTCGCGTACCGGGATTGTTCCGCGGTCGGTCCGTAATAGGTATCATACTTGTACTTTTATCGTCCAGCGAGCTGCTATATAATAGGAACGATGTATGCGGTGCGGCTAACCGTTCGTCCGAACAGTATGCATGCACGGCGGGTTTTGTTCAATTCATGGATTCAACGACTACTAGCGTGATTGGATGAATGAAGAATGAGAAGAGAGAACGAATTCCGGTATTCCAAATTAGCGAATATTTTACGCGAACAAATCTTATCGGGCTACATCAAGCCCGGCCAATATCTGTTATCCGAGAATGAGCTGTGCAAGCATTACGGAATGAGCCGTACCTCGGTCCGCAAGTCATTGGACCGATTGCTGCAGGAAGGCCTGATCGTGAAGAAAATGGGACAAGGCACGATCGTCTCCCCCGATGTTCTGGTTCCGCACAACCCTCGCCGGACGCTTCGCATCGTGGGCACTGCCCCTTCATACTTTGCGGATCACTGCATGCAGATGATGATTCAAGCCTATGAGCTGGAGAATCCCCAGATCGAAGTGAAATATTTAAGCCTGCCTGTCCTCGATTTCTGGGATTCGGTTCAGGCAAGCACGGAGCTGGGTCTTCAGCCTGACCTTATCTTCATATCCGACCGGCAGTGCTTCGAGGTTGAACATCCCGAGTCATTCCTCGATCTGCGAGAACCGCTCGCAAGCAGCTTCGCCAAGCAATATCCCCGGATTATGAACGCCTTTCGCCGCGAGGATTCGATCATCGCTGCCCCGGTTACCTTCTCGCCCGTGTATTTGGCTTATAATCCGGGGCTATTCGAGAAGTATGGATTATCCGCTCCGAAGCCGGACTGGACCCGGGAAGATTTCATCCGGGCAGCACAGAAGCTGACCGTCGATACGGATGGAGACGGCATCACGGATCAATACGGACTATCCCTGTCCTCTGCCTTCAGCCGGTGGACGGTGTTCGCCCTGCAGAACGGCGTCAGCTTTGAAGGAGCGGCCGACCGCCAGGCTGTCTTAAGAACGCTGACCTTTCTTCATGATCTGCTGTACCGCTACCGGATCGCCAAGCTGTCTCCCATCCACCGCCCTTCGTCGGAAGGATTCATTCACGGGAAGGCAGGGATGGTGCTCACCACCTCCATTGAGCTGGCCGGCTGGCTGAACGAAGGGATGGATTTCGAGCCCCAGGTTGCCGCGCTTCCATTCGGGGATAACAAATCGACGCTGATCATCGCGAATGCTTTCATGGTTCCCGCAGACTGCGGCGACCGGGAACTTGCGCTGCAGTTTCTCCAATTTACGCTCGGCGATTCGCTTCAGGAGGCAATAAGCAGGGATCGGCGCTTTCTCTCGGTCCAGCAAGCGGTCAATGCTCGCATGTGGGACAAACCGACGCTCGATTCGCTCCATATCGCCAACGAAAGATTCGAGAACAGCTATTTCTTGTCGGAGGTATTCGCGGACTTCGATCTCATGGAAGAAATGGATATCGAGATGGGTTTGTTCTGGCTCGGACTGGAGTCCGCCGAAGCGACGACGAATCGAATTCTGGACCTGCTTCATGCGCAGCCTTGACTCGGCAGCCTGATGAAGGTACGGGCTGCGGAGGATTTTCTTCGCAGCCCCTCTCTATCTACTTCCGGCTATAGAAGTAATTTGCTACCTTGCGGATCCCCGCTCCCATCTCGTCGATATCCTGATCCGTATAAAACTCGCTGATCGATAGTCTCACCGCCGTACGTAAAATTCCCTCCGCAGTCGGGCAGATCCCTCTTTCGTATGTGATTCCCGTCAGATCGAACGGAAAGTGAGAGCCTGCATAGGCTTCGCGCTTCTGGAACAACGGCTGCATGTAGACGACCTCCGGAATATAACCGGGAACGTTAGGAATGCCTTCTTGCGCCAGCGCCTCGCTAAATTCCTCCCTTGAAGCGCCCAGAACTCCTTCATCCACTCGCAGCATATAGAACCAATAGGTGCTTTCGTTACCCGCATTGACCTGGGGGGCGGTTATCCCGTTCAGCCCCGCGATCGCCCATGTCAGCCGCTGCCCGTGATGGCTCCGCGAGCTGCAAATTCCCGGAAGCTTGCTCAATTGCGCGATGCCGACTGCGCCTTGAAGCTCCGTCATCCGGTAATTCGGCGCTATTCCGTGCAAATCGCGGATGACGTCTTGGCCGAGCCGGCGATAGTTTTTGTCCGCGAAGGCATGTGCGGTATGATAGTCTGCTTCGCGGCCGGAATTAACCGTTACGATGCCGCCGTCACCGGTCGAGATGTGCTTAAAGTCATTCGTGCTGAAGCAGCCGTAATCCCCGATCGTACCGGCCAGCCTGCCTCGATATCGCGTCAAGTAGCTTTGCGCGCAATCTTCGATCACTTTCAAGCCGTATTTGCGTGCGATATCCATAATCGGATCCATTTCGCACGGATTCCCGGCCAGGTGAACCGCAACGATCGCTTTCGTCCGGGAGGTGATCCGCGATTCGATCGATACCGGGTCCATGTTATACGTGTGCGGGTCCAAATCGGCGAATACCGGGATCGCATTCTGGTACAGGATGCCTACGACCGTGCCTTGATCCGTTATCGGACTCGTAATCACCTCATCGCCGACACTGACTCCGGCTGCGCCGAGCGCGATATGAATCGCAGCCGTTCCCGATGATGCAGCGACGCTGTAAGGAACGCCATACAGCTCATTAAATCGGGTCAGGAAGGTCTTGACCTTCTGGCCGTAATGATAGAACAGCGTATTCTGTTCGAGCGCTTCCTTCAGCTCCAGCAGTTCCTCGTCTCCGAACCTACGTCCCGTACCGAACGGAACGGTTTTGCTTCGCGGCCCGCCATGCATGGCAAGCAGATGATCATCCATGAGCATACCACCTCCTGCAGATGAAATGTATGATTTAGATACCTGTATCTAACTTGTATTATAATATATCGACAGAGGGTTGAACATATCCTTTTACAGCATAATAGATGGATACGATGCAGAAAAATCGATTACAACCGGCATGATCCAAATATAGAAGAACAGCTCCCTAAGCTGCAGCGCCTCGTGAGCTGTTCATTCTGTCTTATGCTATTCTTGAGAGTTGACGGTTCATATCCATCTGCCGATTAATAGAGCAGCGTACTCGAATCATACCGTTCCAGCGTTTGCTTCACGCTGTTCAGAAACGCAGTGCAGACAGAATGACCGGCTGCTTGCTGATTCAGCGTTAAACAAAGATGAACGATAGATCGTCCGCCAATCGTATCCTGCTTGATTACCGGCCTTTGGACAACCGGACCGATATATAGAACAGCCGTATGCGAATCTGGGATGGACGGATGGGCGGTCACCGCTCCATCTGAACCTGCGGCATGGAGGGCGAAGGTTCCGCTCCTATCCGCCGCTTGGCGAGGATTTACGCAACTCTTCCCGTTCGTCTCTCTCCCTAGCTCGATCGCGAATCCTGCAACGCTCCTTCCATCCGCATGTTCCATGACCGTCGACACCCCGGTATCCGATACGAGCGTGATATGAATCTCTTTCTTCATCGCGATTGAACCGGCTTCCCAGACTGCGTTCATAGCCGGACATTCCTTCAAACCATTCACGACCGCCTTCAAGTAGAAGGGGACATAAGTCAGCTTCACGCCTTCCTTACGCGAGAAGCCTTCTTCATGTTTTCGCAGCAGCTGAACCAGATTGGTGACATCCGCCTCGACCAGCATGGTCGCTGAATCCTTGCCGGCTGCGGTCCGAACCGGCCGGGGAGATACTATATCTGTCCCTAGTATCGTCTTTGCCTGTTCGTTGGCATTCGATGCGGTCTTAGCTTCACGAACGCGGATCTCGCCACGTACATCCTTCCTCGTTACGCGGCCGTTCAGACCGCTCCCCTTAAAGGTTCGCAGATCGAGTCCGTTTGCGGCGGCAAGGCGCATTACAGCCGGCGAGTAATACGGGATCACTTCGTCTCCAGCCTCTTGAACCTTCCGATCGATCATTGCGCCGCTCGGCTTCGGCAGAGGCTCCTTGCTGTCGTAGACATGAAGAAGCGCATCCTCGGGCTTCGGATAGGCCGCCTTCTCCGCATATCGGGTAGACTCGTTTAACTCGTTCATAATGGCTTCGGCATACGAGCGTTCAAGCTCCTCATTCAGAATGCCTAATTCCATCAGATAGCTGCGAAGCTTCAGGATGCCATCGTTCTTCTTGTTCAGCTCCACCTCTTCCTTCGATCGGTAGACCATATCGTCGTCCGACGTGGAATGCGGCGATATCCGGTACATTTTCGCTTCGATCAAGGTTGGCCCCTCGCCCCGCAGCGCCCGCTCCTTGGCCTCCTTCGTTACACGGTAGACCTCAAGCGCATCGCTTCCGTCGACGAGAATGCCCGGAAAACCGTATCCTGCGGCGCGTCCGGATACACTGCCGGCAACCTGCTTGCGTGCAGGAATCGAAATCGAGTATTGATTGTTCTCGCACATGAATATAACCGGCAGCCGGTTGATGCCCGCGAAATTAAACGTCTCGTGCACATCCCCCTGGCTGCTGGCGCCTTCGCCGAAGGTAACGAAGGTTAACCGTTCCTGCCGCTTCATCTTCATCGTCAGGGCGATACCCGCCGCGTGAGGCAGCTGCGTGCCCACAGGACTGGAGCTCGTTACGATACGGAGCCGCTTGCTGCCGAAATGTCCGGTCATTTGCCTGCCGCCGCTGTTCGGATCCTCCGCCTTGGAGAAGGCGAAGAGCATAAGCTCCTTGGTCGTCATCCCGACAGCCAAGACGAACGCGTAATCGCGGTAATAAGGCAAGTAATAGTTCATCTCTTCCCCAAGCGCGAAGGCCGCTGCAGCTTGCGCCGTTTCCTGTCCGATGCCGGATACGTGAAAGTTGATCTTGCCCGCCCGCTGCAGCAGGTGAAGCCGTTCGTCCAATTTACGGGCTAGCAGCATGCAGCGGTACATAGCCAGCGCCTGATCGTCCGTTAACCCGAGCAGCCGGTGCTTCGGGGGATTCGTCTGGTTGGACATGCGAAGCCCACCTTCACTTTAGATCTGGTTGTATCATCAAACGAACAGCCCCTCACTTAGATCGCAAACAGATCGGTAAATGCATGAACCGGCATCCTTGCCAGTCGGTCGCCGCTAGCGATGAGCTCCAGAACTTGGCCCGCTTGTTTGGCCGGCAGACGGCTTCTCAGATTCGTTTCGAATTTCTCCTCCAGCAGCGGAATGGCCTCCATACGTCTGCGCCGGTGCCCGAGCGGATACTCCACTTCGATCTTATCCGTCGCCGTGCCGTCCTGGAACATCACTTGGATCGCATTCGCAATCGAGCGCTTCGTCTCATCCAGGTAATCGACGGAATAGCGCTTTTCTTCGGCTGTGACCATCCGCTTCCTAAGCTCATCGATCCGAGGATCGCCTGCGGCGGAATCCTCATAATGATCCGCCGTCAACGTACCGTAGAGCAGCGCGACGGCTACCATATACTGCAGGCAGTGATCGCGATCCGCCGGATTGTGAAGCGGTCCTGTCTTATCGATAATCCGCAATGCGGATTCATGGGTCATAAGCAGAATGCGGTCGATATCCGCCAGCCGGTCCTTCACAAGCGGATGCAGCTGCAGGGCGCATTCGACAGCCGTCTGAGCATGAAATTCCGCAGGAAAAGAAACCTTGAACAGCACGTTCTCCATCACATAGGTTCCGAATGGCCGGCTCACAGCCAACGGTTTGCCCTGGAACAGCGCATCCTGGAAGCCCCAGGCCGGTGCCGTCAATGCGGAAGGATAGCCGGCTTCCCCCTTTATCGCCATAATAGCCAGCCTGACCCCCCGGCTTGTCGCATCGCCCGCAGCCCAGGACTTGCGCGGGCCCGTGTTCGGCGCATGCCGGTAGGTGCGCAGCGGATGACCGTCGATCCAGGCATGCGAGACGGCATTCGCGATTTCTTCTTTCGTACCGCCGAGCAGCCCGGTTACGACAGCCGTCGTGGCGACCTTCACCAGAATGACATGGTCGAGCCCGACACGGTTAAAGCTGTTGTCGAGCGCGAGGACGCCTTGAATTTCGTGAGCCTTGATCATCGCCGTCAGAACATCCTGCATCGTAAGCGGGGACCTGCCTTCATTCACGTTCTTCCTGCTCACGTAATCGGCAGCGGCAAGAATACCGCCCAAATTATCGGACGGATGCCCCCACTCGGCAGCCAGCCATGTATCGTTGTAATCAAGCCAACGGATCATGCAGCCGATGCTGAATGCCGCGGTGACCGGATCCGTCTGAATCATCGTACCGGGCACGCGTGGCCCGTCAGGTACGATGGTTCCCGGCACAATCGGACCCAGATGCTTGGCGCATTCGGGAAAGCGGAGCGCAAGCAGCCCGCAGCCGAGCGTATCCATCAGGCATAAACGCGCTGTCTCATATGCTTCCGGGCTCACAATCTCACGTTCCGCAACGTATGCGGCAATCGCCGCAAGCAGCTGATCGGGCTCCGGCCTGTCGTTGCTGATCGGCATCGTCATGAGGGAACTCCTTCCTAACGTTATGCGCAGCTAGAATTTGCTGAGTTCTTGTTTGCGGCCTATCTTGGCTTTGCCGCAATTATCGCCGGCATCAAGAGCGATCAGGTACGCTGATCAATCGGAAGCCAGCTTCTCGGCTCAGGACCGGAATAAGAGGCACTTGGCCGGATAAGCCGGTTGGCTGCTCGCTGCTCCATAATATGGGCAGACCATCCGCTGAGACGAGCGAGGACGAAGACCGGCGTAAAGAATTTGGTCGGTATGCCCATGAACCGGTAAGCTGAAGCGCTGTAAAAGTCCAAATTCGCAAAAAGCTGCTTCTCCTGCCGCATGACCTGCTCGATCCGTTCGGATACGACATACAATCTCATATCCCCGGCATCCGAGGAGAGCCGACTGGACCATTCCTTAATAATATCGGATCTCGGATCCGAAACCGTGTAGACCCGGTGACCGAAGCCCATGATCCGCTGCTTTGACGCCAGCATCCGAAGGATTGCATGCTCGGCGTCGTCGGGATTATGGAAGGCGTCGATAAGCTCCATCGCCGCTTCGTTCGCACCTCCATGCAGCGGTCCCCGGAGCGTCCCGATGCCGGTCGCAATGGCCGAGTAAAAGTCGGATAACGTCGATGCCGTTACGCGAGCCGCGAAAGTCGATGCATTGAATTCATGCTCCGCGTAGAGGGTCAACGAAACGTCCATCGCCTTCTCATGAAGCTCGCTTGCCCGGGAACCGTGAAGCAGATGCAGGAAATGGCCGGCGATGCTGTCGCCGCCCGCTTCCGTATCGATTCGTGTTCCGTTCGTATGATAATGATGCCAATACAGCAGTATCGCCCCGCAGCAAGCCATTAGCCGATCGGCGATATCGGCTTGCGTTCGCCCCTCTTCCGGCTCGAAGGCTCCAAGGGCGGATATGCCGGTTCGCAGCACATCCATCGGATGGGTTGTGTCCGGGAGCCGTTCCAATATGACGCGCAAACTGTCCGGCAATGCCCTCAAACCGGCGAGCTTGGACCGGTACAGCCGCAGCTCCGTTTCATTGGGCAGCTTGCCGTAGATAAGCAAGTACGCGGTCTCTTCAAATGCTGCGTTAGCCGCCAAATCATGGATGGAATAACCGCGGTAAGTAAGGCCTCTGCCAAGTTTGCCGACTGTTGAAATCCCGGTTTGCCCGGCAATCACGTCAGCGAGCCCGCCGGTTCTGTTATTCGTCACGGCAGATCCCTCCGATCCGCCCCGAACAGCTGATCCAGCTTCTGCTCGTAATCGTAATAATGCAGGAAGTCGTACAGCTCATCCCGCGTCTGCATAAGCCCGACGGCATTCTTCTGCGTTCCTTCCCATCGGACGAGACGGTATACCTGCAGAGCAGCCGCGCACATGGCACGGTAAGCCGACAATGGATACAGCGCTATCCGGACGCCTACGCCCCCCAGTTCCTCCACCGTAAATAACGGCGTCTTCCCGAATTCCGTTATATTCGCCAGCACCGGTACGCCCACGGCCTCGGTAAAGCGCCTATACTGCTCCAGATTGAGAACCGCCTCCGGAAAAATCATATCGGCCCCCGCTTCGACGCAGGCGCAAGCCCTGTCGATGGCCGCTTCCATCCCTTCCACGGCCAGCGCATCGGTACGGGCCATGATGA
This sequence comes from Paenibacillus spongiae, assembly GCF_024734895.1. Classification (NCBI taxonomy): domain Bacteria; kingdom Bacillati; phylum Bacillota; class Bacilli; order Caryophanales; family Paenibacillaceae; genus Paenibacillus; species Paenibacillus spongiae. The sequence continues at coordinate 2,781,894 of NZ_CP091430.1, read as the reverse complement.
CGAACTGCGGTTCGTCCCTCGCATCCGCCGCCGCTTTAATCCGGTCGACCATCTCCCCTTTGCCGACGATCGCCTTATTCGGCCGGTGTCCGCAGCGCTTGGCCATCACCTGATCCTCAATATGGACGCCCGCCGCTCCCGCCCTGCTCATCTGCCGGATCGTGCGCGCAATCTGCAGGGCTCCGCCGAATCCGGTATCCGCATCCACAAGCACCGGCAGCTCCGTAACGCTCGTAATGCGGCGGACATCCTCCAGCACATCCTGCAGGGTAGTTATCCCGAGATCCGGAAGACCATATGAAGCGTTCGCGACACCTGCGCCGGAAATATACAGGGCGCGAAACCCGACGCGCTCCGCCATAATGGCCGTATAAGCATTGATCGTGCCCGCCACCTGAAGCGGCTTTTCTTCCTCTAATGCCTCGCGAAACCGCTTGCCCGGAGATTGATTCATATCATCACCGCCTTTATCGATCACTCGCTAAGCAGCTTGTTCCCAATGACAATCCGGTGTATTTCGTTCGTGCCCTCATAAATCTGCGTCACTTTGGCATCCCGGTAGAATCGTTCGGCCGGAAGCTCCTTGGAGCATCCCCGCTGACCCAGCAGCCGTACCGCTTCCCCCGAAACCGCAACCGCCGTATCCGAAGCGAACATCTTAGCCATCGATGCCTCCTTCGTACAGGGCATCCCTGCTTGACGCATCCACGCCGCGCGGTAGACGAGCAGCCGCGCAGCCTCAACCTGGGCGGCCATTTCCGCCAGCCGCTCTCGATCAGATGTCTGTCTCATTTGCCGCTTGCCTAGCGGCTGCTTCGCCGGCGATGACAATGCTGTCTTCGGCAGCATCCAGTTCTTCGCTTCCATTAGGGCCGCTTCCGCGATCCCGAGCGCTTGAGCGGCGATGCCGATTCTGCCGCCGTCGAGCGTTCCCTTCGCAATCGCGAATCCCTCGCCCTCGCCCCCCAGCCTGCGGCTTGCGGGAACGGCCATTTGATCAAAGATCAGCTCGCATGTATTCGATCCGTGGAGCCCCATCTTCTTCTCCCTTCTGCCGATCCGGAGCCCCTCCGTATCCTTATCGATAATAAAAGCTGTAATGCCGCGGGAGCCCTTCCTAGGATCCGTCACGGCAAAAGCGATATAAGTATCTGCTGCGCCCGCATTCGAAATGAACATTTTCGTTCCGTTCAACAGATACTCCTGTCCGCTGCGGACCGCCGTCGTGCGTATCGAGGCGGCATCCGAGCCCGCATGCGGCTCGGTCAAGGCGAATGCGCCCAGCCCTTTGCCGGAAGCCAGCATGCGACCATAAACCGACCGCTGTTCATCCGTGCCGTACTGCAGAATCGGCAGCGTGCCGACCGAAGTATGGACGGACAGAATCACGCCGACCGCTGCGCTTACGATCGAGATTTCATGAATCGCGGCGATATACGAGATGAAATCCGCGCCTGCGCCGCCCAACTCCCGGGAGATGGGAATACCCATCAAGCCGCTCTGCGCCATCGCCCGAATGAGCTCGCCGGGGAATTCGCCCTCGGATTCCATCCGGGACACGGCAGGGGCGATCTCCTTCTTCGCGAATTGCCGAACCGCCCGCCGCAGCGCCTCCTGATCCTTCGTCAACCGGAGCTCCAACGTCCGACACTCCTTTTCGTCTGTCCGCTTCCCCCATTACTCGTATACATAGAAGCCCCGTCCTGTCTTGCGTCCCAGCCAGCCGCCCCTGACATATTGGCGCAGCAGCGGGCACGGTCTGTACTTCGAGTCGCCGAAGCCTTCATGCAGCGTCTCCATGATCGCAAGACACGTGTCCAATCCAATGAAGTCGGCGAGCGCAAGCGGCCCCATCGGATGATTCATGCCCAGCCTCATTACTTGGTCTACCGCTTCGGGTGACGCTACCCCTTCGTAGACGGTATAGACCGCTTCATTAATCATCGGCATCAGAATGCGGTTGGATACGAAGCCGGGGAAGTCGCGCACCTCCACCGCGGTTTTCCCCATCGCTTGCGCCAATGCGCGGACGCTTGCCAGCACATCGGATGAAGTCGCCAGTCCCCGGATAATTTCGACAAGCGGCATGACCGGAACGGGGTTCATGAAATGCATGCCGATTACCCGTTCCGGCCGATGTGTCGCCGCCGCAAGATCGGTAATCGGCAGCGACGATGTGTTCGTCGCCAAGATGGTTTGCGGCAAGCAGATGCGGTCCAGCTCCCGGAATATGGACCGTTTGATCGCCCTGTCCTCAGGCGCCGCCTCAATGACCATGTCTGAAGGACGGGCATCCTCCAGCTTCGCAGATAACCGGACGAGAGCCAGCGTTCGCTCCATCTCATCCTTGGTCATGCGCCCTTTGTCAACGGAACGGGATAATTGATGGCCGATGGAAGCCAGCCCCCGCTTCCCGGCTTCCGGATCGGAGTCGTATAACATAACCGATATGCCGCTCTGCGCAGCCGTCTGGGCAATACCGCTGCCCATTTGTCCGGCACCAACGATCGTCAATGCTCGAATGTTCACCATCCTCACCTCGGCCTTAAGCTAGGGATCCACCCTGATCAATATGGCATCGCCTTGCGCACCCCCGCTGCATATGGCTGCAATGCCGAGTCCCCCTCCGCGGCGCCTGAGCGCGTGGATCAAGCCAAGCACGATTCGCGCGCCGCTGGCTCCGATGGGATGCCCTAATGCGATGGCCCCGCCATGGATGTTTACCTTCTCTTCGTCCCATCCCAGCAGTCGTCCGGTTATGAGAACAACCGCTGCGAAGGCTTCGTTCACCTCGAACAGATCGATGTCTTCCAAGGCGAAGCCGGTTTGCTGCAGCAGCTTGCGGATCGCTAGCGCCGGCGTATCGGCCAGCTCAGACGCTTCGGTGCCGATAGCCGCATGGCCGATAATGGACGCCATCGGCTCGCGGCCGCCCTGCATCGCCGCATCCTTCGACATGACGATGAGAGCAGCCGCGCCATCGTTCACGCCGGGCGCATTGCCTGCGGTTATCGTCCCGTTCGGCTCGAAGATCGGCTTCAGTGAAGCAAGCTTGCCGGCATCCGTATCGGAACGGGGACATTCGTCGGTATCGATTACCGCTGCGCGTGCAGCGATAGTGAAGGGAGTGATCTCATCCTTGAACATGCCCTGCCGCATGGCAGCCGCTGCGCGCACATGGCTTCTCAGCGCCCATTCGTCCTGTTCCTCCCGGCTGATTCCGTGCTTTGCGGCGCTGCGGCTGCCATGAACGGCCATATGCACATTCTCGAACGCGCACCATAAGCCGTCATGGATCATTAGATCCATCAGGCCGGCATCCCCCATCCGGCTGCCCCATCGGGCCGAAGGGACGGCGTATGGCGTACTGCTCATGCTTTCCATCCCGCCGGCGGCAATGAGATCCGCATCGCCAGCCCGGATGATTTGATCTGCCAGCGTGATCGCCCTGAGGCCAGAAGCGCAAACTTTATTAATCGTTTCCGTCTTGACGTTCCAGTCCAAGCCGGCTAGCCGTGCAGACTGCCTGGACGGAATCTGACCGGCGCTCGCCTGCAGAACCATCCCCATCAGAACGCCGTCGACTTTGGCGGAATCGGCACCGGCCCGCAGGAGCGCGCCTTCGATGGCCGCCGCCCCAAGCTGTACGGCACTCACGCCCTTGAACACCCCGCCGAATTTGCCGAATGCCGTTCTTGCTCCGCTTACAATAACCGTCTCGCGCATGGCATCGCCTCCTGGTATCGGATGCTGCTAGAGAGCCGAATCCAGCTTATGAATCGGATTCGGAATCGGCAAGCATCCACCGAGCCGCATCCGCAAGCCCCGCCAGTCCTCCTCCCGTTCCGTAACCGGCTTCCAGACACTTCGCATCCCTCATGTGCCTCTCGACCTGATATTCCTGCATGTAGCCATAACCGCCAAGCACTTGAACCGCTTCAATCGTGACGCCGACCGCCGTCCGAGAAGCAAACTGCCAGGAGAGCGCGGCTTCCTTACGCAGCGATAAGCCTGCTGGATGCCGCCAAGCCGCCTGGCGGGCAAGCAGCCGCGCAGCATCGATTTGGACAGCCATGTCCGCCAGTTTAAACATAATCCCCTGATGACGGCCGATCAGCTGGCCGAATTGCTTCCGTTCCTTGGCATAAGCTGCGGCGGCATCCAGCGCCCCCTGCGCGATGCCGACTGCTTGGGCCGAGGCGCTCAGATGAGCGAGATCCAGAACGGATGCCGCAATCTTGCCTCCCTGCCCGGCTTTGCCAAGCAGGTTTCGCTTCGGTATTCGGCATTGAGTGAATCGGATTTCGCCCGCTCCGCATGATCGAAGGCCCAGAGCCTGGATGTTCCTCCCCTGCGCAAGTCCGGGCGTTCCCCGTTCCACGACGAAAGCGCTGCGTCTTCTGCCCCGCCTGCCTGATTGTTCTTGCGCGAATACAACGAAAATATCCGCGTTCTCCGCATTCACGACATCGGAACTGCTCCCATTCAGGATAAATACGTCATCTTCCGAGCCAACTGTAATTCCGCTGCCGGAACCATTAGCGCCAGAGCCGGAAACGGGAAAACAGCACGCCCCCAGCACCGTACCGCTTGCCATCGCGCCTAGGTACGCCTGCTTCAGCTCTTCGGAGCCGAACATGTAGACCGGCCATGCCGAGAGGGCGACATGCGCAGACAAGACAGCCCCGGTCGATGCGCATGCCTTCGATATTTCTTCCAATGCCACCGAATAGGTAAGCATATCGCTGCCCGCTCCGCCGTACCGCTCCGGCCAAGGGATGCCTGCCAGGCCCAGCAGGCCGATCTCTTCGAACAGTCTCCGGTCGAACCGTCCGTCTTCGTCGCGCCGCCCCGCTCCCGGCGCGATTCTGTTCGCTGCAAACTCCGATACCATGGTCCGGGTTAACGTTAGTTCCTCGGAACAATGAAAATGCATCTCCATCCCTCCTCAACCATTGAATTGAGCGGCTCGGAGCGGGTGGACAAAGTTCGACGATATCCGCGCGTATCCTAGTATATGAACGGCTTCCGGACTCCATGATACGTACAGCCGGGAAATTCAATAGGACGATCCTCTGTCGAATAAGCGGCGCAAGTCCTGTTACCGGGCATAATTTACTGGCTTACGGGTACTATTTTCCAAATCATAGATTTCATCCTATACTAGGTAGAATGAGCAAAAGAAATGATAGATGGACGCATTCATACAAGGAAGAGGAGTTGAGTCAAGATGGAGAAAATCCGGCTGCGGGCTGCTGCGCTCATCATTGAGAATGAAGCTATACTGCTTGTGGAATATAACAACGATGAGGAAGAAGGAGTGCATTACAATTTGCCGGCCGGCGGGGTCGAGCCCGGTGAAACTTTGGTGGAGGCTGCGATAAGAGAGGCTAAGGAAGAAGCTTCCGTAGAAATCGAGGTCGGACCCGTTGCTTTTGTTTATGAATATCAACCCGCTAAAAATCATTACATCTATGGGGATGTTCACTCGGTCGGAATTACATTTGCGTGTAAACGGAAGGAAGGCTCGGTGCCAAGACAGCCCGATCGTCCGGATTCCCATCAGACCGGCGTGAAATGGATTCCCCTTGCCCAGTTAAACAGCATCCGGCTGTATCCCGAAATTACGCAAGATATTCTCGATTATTATGCCGGCGGTACATATCGAAACTATATAGAAGAGCATGAAATTCAGAGAGAGAAGCGCTAGAACGCCCCTCTCCCTGCCTCTTCATTCCACTTAACCCTTATCGTCGTACGCGCCGATCGCTTCGAATGCCGCCGTCATATCTGCCGTTATATCATCCGGTTCTTCCAATCCGATATATAGCCTTACGTATGAAGAACCTTCCTTCGGCGCCATCGCTTGAACAAGCACCAAGCTCTCGTACCCTCCCCAGCTTACGCCAATCCGGAACAGGGCCAGGTGGCTCGCCCACTCCTTCATTTGTTCCGGCGCCAAATCCGCTTCGAATGACAACAGACTGCTGTAACCGCTCATTTGCTTCCGCGCAAGCTCATGCTGGGGATGCGAAGGAAGGCCCGGATGATTCACCCGTCGGATAAACGGCAGCCGTTCCAGGAACCGGGCAATCGCAAGTCCGCTCTCCTGCTGCTGTTTCAAGCGCACCGGCAGCGTCCTTAAGCCCCTCATGACAAGCGCGGCTGTTTGTGCCGTCATGATCCCTCCGATTAAGCTGAATTCATTGTGAAAAATCCGGTCCATCAGCTCCGCTCTGCCGGCAATGAAGCCGCCGAGCGCATCGCTATGACCCGAGATGTATTTGGAAATCGAATGAATGACCAGATCGGCTCCAAGCTGAAGCGGGTTCTGGCAGATCGGCGTCGACCACGTGTTATCGATCAGCACGAGAACGCCCGCTTCATGCGCGATTCTTGCGCATTCGGTTATATCCTGAAGCTGGAAGAACATGCTGGACGGGCTTTCCAGGTAGAGCAGCGACGTATTCGGACGAATAGCCGTGCGTATTGATTCCAGCGACGTGCCGTCCACGAACGTTGTTTCAATGCCAAACTTGCGCAAATAGGTGCTCATGAATGATCTTGCCGGTCCGTACGCCTGATCGATGCATAGGATGTGATCGCCGCTTTGGACCGCGGATAATATCGCAGCGCTTATCGCAGCCATACCGGAGGCGAAGCATCTGGCTTTCTCGGCGCCCTCGAGCTGCGCCAGCTTCTTCTCCAGCTCGTTCACGGTCGGATTGTTCCCTCTTGTGTAGAGATGCCGGTTCACATGATCGGCTGTCGCCTGTTCATATTCCGCAACGCTGGAAAAGGTAAACAAACTGTTCTGATAAATCGGGAAGGTTACCGCACCATGATGGCGTTCATCATGCCCATCATGGACGACTAGCGTTTGTTTCGATTTCGACTGTTCGTCTCTCTTCACTCCGTAATACCTCCATTAACATGCTGATCAATACGATATTATAACAAGACTGACGAGAAGTGGAACGGTTGTGATACAATAAGAAAACTTACCTGTACGTATGAAGGATAGACGAAAGATAATTGAGCAAGCACAGTCAACCTGTTAGCTGCAGTTCCGCTGTCACCGGCTCCACTGGAGGAAATTTTTAATTATGTATCATGCACAAACGATGAAACAGAAGCTGTTCTTGTTCTTATCGATTCTCGGCCCCATCGTCGTCACCCAAATCAGCTATATCGCGATGAACGTCCTGGACACGATGATGTCAGGCCGGGCTGGAACGGATGATTTAGCGGGGGTCGCGGTCGGGTCCAGTCTCTGGATGCCGCTTATGACGGGGATCAACGCCATCCTGCTTGCCGTCACGCCGATTATCGGACATCTGATCGGCCGAGGAAACCGCGACAAGATTGCGAATCCCGCCACTCAGGCCATCTATTTATCCATCGTAATGGCCGTCCTGACCATTGTCGTCGGTGTGTTCACCCTTGATCCCATCTTAACGGCAATGGAGCTGGATCCGAACGTCAGCTACATCGCCAGGCACTACCTGATCGCATTATCGTTTGGGTTCATCCCGCTGTTTGCCAGCTACGTCATCCGATATTTCTTCGAGGCGCAAGGCTTCCCCCGCACCACGATGAAAATTATGCTGGTTGCGGTCCCGATTAACGGATTGTTAAACTATGGGCTAATTTTCGGCCATTTCGGATTTCCGCGCTTAGGCGGAATCGGATCCGGTTATGCCACCTCGATAACATACTGGTTCATATTAATAGCTAGCGTATGGATGACTTTCAGGAAGAAAGAAATTCGGCAGCATAAGTTGTTCGTCCGCTGGTACAAGCCTTCCTTAGCCAAATGGAAAGAACAGCTGTCGATCGGCATTCCGATGGGTCTATCCACTTTTTTTGAAGCAAGCATCTTTGCGGTCGTCACGTTATTCATGGGCGTTATGTTCAATACCGCGACGATCGCGGCGCATCAAGCGACATTGAACTTCACTTCCCTGCTCTTCATGATCCCGCTCAGTATGTCCATGGCGCTGACGATACTGGTTTCCTATGAAGTCGGCGCCGGGCGCAGGGAGCATGCCAAGCAATACGGCGTCCTTGGCGTGAGCATGGCCGTAGGTCTCATGGGGATGCTGGCCATACTGCTGTTCTTCTTGCGCGGACCTGTAGCCTGGCTGTATTCCGAGAATGCGGATGTAATCGAGATGATCAAGATCTTCTTATTGTTCGCCATCTTCTTCCAGCTGTCGGATTCATCGCAAGCTACCCTTCAGGGCGTGCTCAGAGGGTATAAAGATGTGACGATACCGTTTATCGTCGCCTTCGTCTCCTATTGGATTATCGGGATTCCCTCCGGTTACGCACTGTCCGCCTACACAAGCTTAGGCCCGTACGGCTTCTGGGTCGGCATTACAGCCGGGCTGACCTTCGCCACGATCGGCTTCTTCATTCGCCTGCGGATGATTCAGAAGAGGCCCTTACCGGAATCGCGATAGACTGGCGCACAACAAGCCGGAGCCCTTCTGTACGGGGCTTCGGCTTGTTTGGTGCGTTCATTAAGAATCGTTATAATAATTGCTTCAAATTCTGCAGGCTGATCGCAAGACTTTCGAACGGATCGCGGCGGCAGAGATCCTGCTCGACGACATACCATTCGACGCCTGTATCGCGGCAAGCCTGAATAATGTTCTTGAAGTTCATGCTGCCTTCGCCGATTTCCGCAAACACCTGCGCATCATTGACAATGGCCATATCCTTCAAGTGAATGACGCCCATGCGCCCTTTCACGTGATGGATCCATTCCACCGGATCCGCTCCCCCGGCTTGAACCCAATAGGTATCCAGTTCAAACCCGAACGCCTCGGGATCGCTCTCGTCCCGCAAAATTTCCATGCCGCTCTTGCCGTTGTACTTTTCAAATTCGAATTTGTGGTTATGATAGATGAACTGCAGGCCGTATTCCTTCAAGCGTCTTCCAACCTCGGAGGCTTCCTTGGCGAAAGCCGCATAACCCTCGCCGCTTGTCCGATATTCGCCCGGAATACCTCCAAGGCCGACATACGAGCTGTTCCACAACTTGTGCTGCTCAACCACGCTTTCGATATTATTCTTCATATCGTCATAGCTGATATGCGTCGCACATATCGTTAATCCGGCTTCATCGGCAATCTCCTTGACCGTCTTCGGGTCGATCGGGCCAATGCCTGACAGCTGAATCGCTTCGTATCCGATCTCCCTTACTTTGTGCAGCGACTGCTTCAAGTCCTCCGCCGTCTTGCAATAATCTCTTAACGTGTACAGCTGGGCAGCGATGTTGGATAATTTCATCGTATACACCTCCATAGGAATCTATAACTATTCGATTACTCTGCCCTACCATTATTAACCTTATCTTCTTATTAGTAAAGCGCTTTGTGCGATCAACGCAAAAAAGCCCGATCAAGCCGGACGATTAGCGAGAAGGGCCGGTTGACGGGCTATTTCATATGTCCGGTAAAGCGTCGCAAACTTAAGAAACCGGATACTGCTGACGGTATTCCGCCTCGAACCGTTCTTTGACGGAATCGTTGCTTCCTTGAACGGAATGACGGATCTCGTCGATCTCGCGCATCAGATTGCGGATACCGTCCAGATCGCCATCATCAGCGAAACGGCTAACCCCGTCCAGCAGGGACAGCAGCAGCGCTTGGTAGGCGAAATTAAAGCTGGCATCTGTGTCCGACGTCTGGCGATAGCTCCAATAGTAGCGCTTGAACCGTTCAATGAGCGTCTCACCCGAGGCCGGATACTCTGTATCGGATCGCGTCTTCGCAGAAGGGTTCAAGCCGGCATCCATGTTTTCCATATCGAGACCTTCTTTCGTCGTCAAATGGACGTTCTCGCCTTCCGGCGTTACCCCTTTTCCGCTTCCTCGGGTTCGTCGTACTTATTGATGTGAGCCGTTATCGCTTCTACAGCCTCGCCGCCCTGAGTGCTCTGTGCCACTTCCTTAACCTCGTCTTCCGTTTCGTCCAGAAAATTTTGATGGTCCGCGCGGATCGCTTCAATCTTATTGCTCATACCTGCCAGCCTCCTTGGTTAATTGAATAAATCGACTCTGAACAATTATCTGCCCCTCCAAGGTTAATTATGCGTGAGCCGATCGGTGGATGATGGCGCGATCGCCCATAAAAAAAAGGCCAACCGGATCATTATGGCTGACCTTAATACGAAAAGCTCCCTTTTTTGGAGTGCCCTTTAACCGTTATTATTTGGATTGGTCCAGCACTTGAATCAATACAGCTTCAATCTCCTGTGCCGTTGCCGTCAATTCCGGATCATCCAGCATGCGCATGAATGCAGACGGCTTAATCAAGCCGATTTTCGTTACCTCACCTGACTTGTATACCGTAATTTTGCAAGGGAGAAAATAACCTGCCAGCTCATTATGGTTCAGTACGCGCGCTGCCTCCCTTGGATTGCATACCTCCAGGATCCGGTATGGATTCGTGTATGAATTCACGCCTTTCTCTTGAAGCTTCGACGGAATGTCCATCTGCCAAAGAATTCCGAACCCGGCCTCCTTTAAGTTCCGGTCAAGCACCTTGATGGCTTCATCCACCGATTGAGCCGTTTCTACCGTATAATGCTCCAGCATCTGCCTTCCCTCCTTATGCTGATGACATCGAAACATTAACCAACTCCGTCCGCACGAACTGCATGATCCTATCGAGTGCCGGTAATGGCTGACGCAGCAGCTCACCATGCTAACTATTCTGCCCTCAGATGAAGCGGCGATTGTGTGGCATATCCTTCTTCCGGCAATCCCCGTATGTGATCTGGCTTCTTTATCAAGATCTGATAACGAGCCAGGCGGCTATTTCGACAGCTTGCCCTTCCAGGATAGAATGCCGCCCTGAAGATTCGTTATTTTCGTAAATCCGTTCTTCTTCAGCACGGCGGCAGCCTGCCTGCTCCTCATCCCGCTCCGGCAGTACAAGAAAATCTGCCGGTCCTTCGGGATTTCCGCCGCTTGGCTCTGGATTTGCGATAAAGGAATGTTGATCGCTCCCGGGATAAAGCCCGTCTTGTATTCGTTCTTCTCGCGGACGTCCACCAGCAGCTTGTCGGCGCAGTCCGACAGTTCCTGCTGGAAAGCAGCTGCATTCACATTATTTAACCCTTTAACGGGTGCCATCCTCGAATAGATGAACCATACCAGAGCCGCGACAACGATCACGGTAATCCATTGATTAGCGTCCATGAATTCCCTCCTGCTTCCATGTTAGCGGCTCTTCACCAGCAGCTCGATGGCTTCCTTCACCAGCTTGCTCGAATCTCTTCCGGCGGCCTGCTCCTCCAGAATGCACTGCTGCAAATTTTCGGCCACGATCTGTGCGATTGCCTTATCTGCGGCATTGCGGACGGCCGACAGCTGACTGACGACATCCTTGCAGGATTTCTCCTCTTCCATCAGACGGAGCACGCCGCGAACCTGCCCTTCGATCCGTCGAAGCCGTTTTTTGATATCCTCCGTGTAGTTGTAGCTCATAACCGAACCCTTCTTCCTCAAAGTTGTCTAAAGCCTATTATGACCGGATGCCTCTTAGCATAACGATATCGGAAGTGTGGCTGCTTACAATTCCTATACCTGTATAGGTATAATGTACACCAAAAAATAATGGCCGGACAAGTTTAGATGAACAAGTTGACTTTGGCATCCACAGCATCGCCGAGATAACCGGCAACCCCTGCATATTCCATCCCCGGGATGAGTTCTTCCTGTTGGAGGCCCAGCAGATCCATCGTCATGGTGCACGCGACGAGCTTGACGCCCTGCTCCTGAGCAAGCTCGATCAGTTGAGGTAGCGTGAGCGCATTATGCTTCTTCATGACATGCTTAATCATCTTGGGACCCATTCCCATAAAGTTCATGTTGGAGAGGCCCAGCTTCTTCGCTCCGCGCGGCATCATCCATCCGAACGCCTTCTCCAGGAAGCCCTTCTTCACTTTTACGACTTCATCCCGGCGCATCGTATTCAACCCCCAGAACGTGAAGAAGATCGTGACATCGTGGTCGTACGCGGCAGCGCCGTTAGCAATGATGAAGGCCGCAATCGCTTTGTCCATATCGCCGCTGAAGAGCACAATCGTCGTTTTTTCTTTTTTCTCCGTCATTCGTTACCCTCTCCTTATCCTAATATTGAGATCCATATCTTAATCGCCGTTCCGGCGATGAGTACAATCAAAGCGTAGCGCAGCATGCGAACGTTCAGCTTAGCGCTCATTCGGGATCCAAGCGGCGCGCCCAGCAGACTGCCGATGACCGTAAATAACGTTGGCATAATCGGTATATGCCCTGCTGTTATTTTGCCGATGATGCCTCCTATGGCGGATATAAAAACAATCGCTAAGGATGACGCTATCGTGGTGCGCGTCGGTATTTTGAGTACGGTGAGCATGATCGGAATGAGAATGAATGCCCCGCCCGCACCGACGATGCCGGAAACGATGCCGACGATGAACGCCGATAGAATGGCAATGAATTTGCTAAACGCAATGTCGGCATTCAACCGCTGCTCCTGTCCTTTATTCGGTATGAGCATTAAGATAACGGCTAATATCGCAAGTACGCCATACACCACATTGATGGTATCGCCGGACATAAACTTGGATACAATACCGCCCAGCAGGCTCCCGGCCAAGATGCTGCTGCCCATATAGACGACGAGTCCCCGGTGAATGAATGTCCCTGATTTCGGATCCGTCTTCTTGCGCCGCTGGAACGCCAGCATTCCCGCCAATGAAGCGAAGAACACTTGAAACATACTGATCGAAGACACCTGCTGACCCGTAAAATCTGCCAGCGATAGCCCGGAAGGGATCAGCAGAAGCATCGGATAATTGATGATAGCCCCGCCTATGCCGAGTAAACCGGAGAAGAATGAGCCGACAAAGCCCAGCAGAACCATCACCAGATATAGCATCCAGTCCATAACAACCTCCTTATCCCGCTAAAGTTATGGAGCTACGATTGCATCCCGGCGGTCCTATAAACCAGTTGCAAATGACCAAAAAATGAATATAATATTAATACCAAGTATTTTAATAGGATATAGGGGTGATATTATTGCTTGCTCTCATGAAACGGCTTCTCCTCACGAATGAGTGCCCGTCCTGCAGCCATTCTCTTTCGCATAGCGATCATCATCTTGGCTATGTGAAGACATGCTCTCATGGACATTATCGGGAAGAAACCTACAGCCACCTGGGCGTCCGGATCGTATATCGCGATTTGAAATAATGCGGGCACGACAGGCGCCCGCGTTATTTCCAGCCTATTTCTTTCTTACATAAAATTTGTACACGCCCTGGTCCTCTTCATGCTTCACCAGCTCATGATTCGTTTGCTTCACCCACGCCTGAAAATCATTCAGCGATCCTTTGTCCGTCGACAATACCTCCATCACCTGACCGGATTCCAGCGCGTCGAGCGCTTTCTTTGCTTTGACGATCGGCATTGGGCAAGCCATTCCCTTCGTATCCACTACTTTCGTAATCTCCATTGGTCATATCCTCCTCAAAATTATCTGTCGTGAACCGCACAGCGGTTAGGTCCGATTTCCATTTCGCGCTGCTCATCGGAATCGGGCATAATCTTCCCCATGTTCGTCTGGCGAATCTTCTGATACGCATTCGGCTGCGGCGGCAGCTTCTCCGTAACCGTGCTTCTAAATTCGGCTGCGCTTGCCATATTCAACCCCGGATTATCGCGGTACAGGTCTGCGAGCCGTGCCGATACGCTTCCATCCTTGCTTAGTTCGGACATGCTGCCGAAGTGTGCGGGAAGCACAATCAAATCTTCAGGCAGCTGCTTATAACGCTCGTACAATGTTTCGCGAAGATCGCTAACCCAATCCTCCGCTTTCCCGGCCAAGTCCGGGCGCCCGATCGATGCCACGAATAGAATGTCGCCCGAGAGCAAGTACGTCCCGTCTACGATTAGCGACGTGCTGCCGATCGTATGCCCCGGGGAGTATAGCGGCTGAATGGCGATTCGCGTTTGGCCGACGGTGATGTCTGCCCCTTCCATAAGCGGGTTATAGTCGAACACGACTTCATCCGCATCTTTAGGCGGCAGCCAGTATTTCGCGCCGGCATCTTCAGCCAGCTTGCGCCCGCCGGAGATATGATCCGCGTGGAGATGCGTATCCAGCGTATGCTTGATCACCGCATGATGCGCGGCTGCAAAGCGTTCGAATTGCTCCGTCATCCGCAGCGTGTCGATAACAGCCGCTTCGCCACCGGAGAACACCATATAGGACAGGCAGCCTTTGCCAAGGCGGACAAATTGATAGATCGAGCCTCCGTCCTTCAGATCGCCGATTTTGACCGGCTCGAGATGCTCGCTCCAAGCTTTCATGCCGCCCAGCAGGTAGGCAACCTGGCGTTTTCCTTGTTCAATGAGCTGCTCGGCAACAAATTGGGACGAACCCTCTTTCGCACAGACAACCAATACTTCACGGTCGTCCGGAATTTGGCCGATGATTTCCTCAACGCCGTCGAGCAACTCGAAATACGGCTTATTCAGGATTTGCACTTGCTTGCCTTCTATCTTCCAATCCTGGAAGTCGGACTCATTCCTGACGTCCAATATAAATATCGGCTCCTCGCTCAGTACCTTCGCGGCCAATTCTCCGGCGGCCATGCCTTTAAGCCCGGTCTGATTCATCGATTTCACTCTCCCTGATGTAATTAGTCTGTCAGCGAAACGTCAGCGTAATCGGCACTATCCATGAATAGAATTAATTGTTTTCTGTCGGGCCATTCCATTCCGACATGCCGGGAATTACGTTCTTCACGCTGCGGAAGCCCTTCTGCGCCAGCAGCTGAGCAGCCATATCGCTGCGGCTTCCCGTCCGGCATATCAGATAAAGCTCCTGCTCAGGATCCAGCCTGCCGATCTGCTGCTCCAGCTCGCCAAACGGGATGGATACCGCGCCGGGTATCCGGTTGAACGCATATTCCGCAGGCTCGCGCACATCGATGATGACGGGAGCGGAACCGCCTAACAGCATTTGCTTCACTTCATCGTTCGATATCGTGTAGGGATGCGATTGCGCTTCCTTGACTTCACTCGGACTTGATTTGCGCAAGTAATGATGCAGAACATTCTCTTCTTGTGTAGAGCCCAAATATTGATGTCCGGTTGTTTTCGCCCAGCTTTGTATATCCGCCAGAGATCCTTTATCCGTAGCCTGCAGCACCAGAACTTGTCCGGCCTCCAATTCTTCAATGGCTTTCTTCGTTCGGACAATCGGCATCGGGCAGGCAAGCCCCTTCGCATCCACTGTTTTATCAACACGGATCGACATCTGCATAACCTCCTGTTATTTCTTGTTCAATTAATCAGTCGATTTCGTTAATACACATACCCGTATGGGTATATAGATACTATAAATTGATTTCTATCGTTCGTCAAGTGCCCCCTTCCATTCGGTTGCGATTACCAGAGACATTCAAACCGACAAAAGCCTGAGCCGCCCTCCTTCAGCTGCAGGAGGGTGGCTCAGGCTTAACCGGAATTCAGAACCTTTATTTCACTTTCTTACTTTTTCTGATTAGCATAAGCCGCTTGATAAATTTCCAGATAACGGCTCAGGTTCAGCCCGTCGAAGCCCTTCACGTATTTGTCCCATTCGCTGTCATTGAGCTTCTTGGAACCAGTAATAAATTGAGCCATGTTCGACCTGACATATTCGTTGATTTGGGTGCGCAGCTGGTTGGCTTCCTTCGCGTCATTCGCGTCCATGAAGATCGTCAGAGGGAATGTTTCTTCCGGCTGCTTGTTCTCATAATTGTTCGCCGTCTCCATATACAGACGGTATTCATAGCCGACTTGCGAGAACGGATCCTCCGGTACGGCCCAGGACTCGCGGATTTCCCGCGTTCTGCGGGTAATGCCCATCTGATCCCATGTATCGTTGAACGTCGTGCCGATATCCCAATAAGCGGATTTCAGGCTGTATTTGGCTTGATTGCCATGCACGTC
This sequence comes from Paenibacillus spongiae, assembly GCF_024734895.1. NCBI lineage: Bacteria > Bacillati > Bacillota > Bacilli > Caryophanales > Paenibacillaceae > Paenibacillus > Paenibacillus spongiae. The sequence continues at coordinate 2,765,894 of NZ_CP091430.1, read as the reverse complement.
CTTCTCGCCTTCCTTGGCTTTCTCCCAATACTTCCCTTCAAGGCCGTACTCGTTCGTGATCGCATGCTCCTCGGAATACAAGTAGTCCGCGAGCTTGATCGCCGCAATCGCTTCTTTCTCAGAAGCTTTGTTCGTAATGGCGAATTGCCCGCTGCCATAAGCTTTATAATAGCCGGAATATGCGACTCCGTTCGGTCCTTTGAGAGGCGGAACGGTAATGTATTCTTTATGCCGGTTCTGCCCCTCCACCATGCTGAAGTACATGCCGATATGTCCGGCTGTAACGCTTCCCGTTATATTGTCGCCCTCTTTATTCCCGACCTGCATCATCTGATCGTTATTTTGCGTGAACGCTTCTTTATCGATCAGCCCTTCGCTATACAGCTTATTCACATACTCCAGGCCTTGACGCCATTCGGGCTGATTCGCAGCCAGTTGGACTTTGCCGTCCTTCATATAGAAGAAATCCTCGTCGTTATCGTAAATGAAGGCGTTCATTAAGAAGTTGGACGGAAGACCGTGCCAAGTATTGAATGCTCCCGATAACGGTACCTCATCCGCTTGCCCGTTGCCATTGGGATCCATCGTCTTGAATTTCTTCAGTACTTCGTAGTACTCATCCGTCGTGGTCGGCATTTCAAGATTTAATTTTTTCAGCCATTCCTTGTTAATCCACAGCTTCTGCGAGTACCAGCAGTGGAAGCAATCATTGATGTGAGGAAGCGCGTAGATATTGCCGTCCGGTGCCGTAATGGCCGCCCTCAGATCGGGATCCTCGTCGAATGCCTTCTTGATTTCATTCCCGTATTTGTCAATAAGGTCGTTCAACGGAATTAGAATACCCTGCTTGCCGTAATCGATTTGTTCCGCCTGCGTGAATCCCCCCGATAGAAATACATTGGGATAATCTCCGCTTGCCATAATCAGCTTCTTCTTATCGGCCGCATTGGCTTGCGGGGTTGCATCAAACTTAAATTTGATGTTCATTCGTTCTTCAATGAATTTCGTTACCGTATTCGTGCTGATATCCTCGATCCGTGGCGGGACGACAATGTAAGCGTTAATCGTAACGGCATCATTGTTCTCGCCGCCGTCGTTCCCTTCATTCCCGCTGCTTCCGCCCGAATCGCTACCGCTGCTGCATGCCGATAACAGCATGGATAATGTGAGAACCATCGCGATCAGGATCTTTCTCTTCTTTTTCTTCAATGCCGACTCCTCCTTTAATTTTGCGTACAGGATTGCGGTGAAGTAATCTGCTTCATCTTCCGGACAACCAAAATCCCCCGATCACCTCCTGGCTTGGTATCAATCAGCACAACTCTCTTCAGGGGAACCCCGGCATCCTGCCGATCTAAGAAGCACTTACTCTCTTCCCGGCCGCTTTGGCTCATATTCCAAAGCGGTCAGCCCTTAAGCGATCCGATCATAATGCCTTGGACAAAATATTTCTGCACGAACGGATAAAGCGCTAGTACAGGCAGCGTCGCAACGACGATCAACGAGAATTTCAACAGGTCCCGAAGCCCTTGCATCGCCGCCATTTGATTGGCGTCGACCATCATGCTCGCATCGATTGAATTCAAGATGAGAATGTTGCGCAAAATAATTTGAAGAGGGAACAATTCCTGCGACTTCAGAAAGATGAGCGCATCGAAGTAGGCATTCCAGTGCCCCACCGCATACATCAGAACGAGTACGGCCAGAATCGGCTTCGACAAGGGAAGCACGATCCGCCATAAAAATCCGAAATCGCTGCAGCCATCCAATTCGGATGCTTCTCCGAGCTCCTTCGGAATGGTCGACTGAAAGAATGTGCGGGCGATAATGACCTGCCATACCGCCAAAGCGCCGGGCAGCAGCATCGCCCATCTGGTGTCCAATATTCCGAGCGACTTGACCGTCAAATAATAGGGAATCAACCCTCCGCTAAACATCATCGTAATGACAAGCAGCAGCATAATGAATCCGCGACCGTAGAACGTGCTTTTGGACAGCGGATAGGCGAGCATAACGGTCATGGATACATTAATCAAGACGCCGAAGAAGGTATAGAACAAGGAATTGGCGTATCCAGTCAAGATTTGCGGATTGGAGAAAATCGCCTTATACCCCGCCAAGCTTGGTTCCACCGGGAACAGCCATACCTTGCCGCTGATGACGGCTCGCGGAGAGCTGAAGGACGAGCTCACAATGTAGATGAGCGGGTAGAGTACAATGATGAGAACGACCGCCAGAAAGGCATACACAAGGAAAAGAAATAGTCTGTCGCCAAGCGACTCTCTGATCGCTATCGATTTATTCATAACGTCCCCCTACCTTCCGCTACCATAGGCTGCTGTCCGAGACGCGTCTGGCGAAATAATTGACGGACAGAAGCAGAATGAGATTGATGACCGAATTAAATAAATCGACGGCTGCGGAGAAACTGAAGTTTGCGCCCAAAAGTCCGATTTTGTACACATAGGTCGAGATGACTTCCGACGTACTGGTGTTAAGCGGATTTTGCATCAAATAGATTTTCTCGAAACCGACATTCATAATTTGTCCGACGTTGAGAATAAGAAGTATAATAGCCGCCGGCATAATACCCGGAATATCGATGTTAATGACCTTCTGAAATCGCGATGCCCCGTCAACCTTGGCTGCTTCATAGAGCTCCGAATTGACGCCGGCAAGCGCAGCGAGATAGATAACGGCGCCGTAGCCAATTCCCTGCCATACATTGGAAAGCACGAATATGCTGCTGAAGTAGCTCGGTATCCCCATGAAATTGATCGATTCCATCCCGAGCATCCTGACAATCAGATCCACGAAGCCAAGGCGCGGAGACAGGAACAGAATGATCATCGAGACCATGACGACGGTCGAGATGAAATAGGGAGCGAACGTGACCATCTGAACCACTTTCTTGAATCTCATGCTGCGAATTTCATTCAAGGCGAGCGCCAGAATGATCGGTGCCGGGAATCCGACAGCGAGCGAGTATAAGCTAATAATCAACGTGTTCTTAATAAGGATCCAGAAATTCGGAGAGTTGAAGAAATCGGAGAAGTTCTTCAGCCCGACCCACTCGCTCCCGGTAAACCCCCTTACCGGACTAAAATCGCGAAAAGCGATTTGCGCCCCGTACATAGGAATGTACTTAAAAATAATGATGTACGCGAGCGGAAGCAGGATGAGCAAATACAGCTGCCAATGCCGCTTCATCTTTTTGGCCGGACCTTTCATGAGAAGCGGCTTGCTGCTGTCCGCCCGCTTCTTCTTGGCTTCAAGCACCCCTGTTGACTGCATGCGCGAAAACTCACTTCCTTTCCAATATTCGGTGATCACTGACGGATTGCTGATAACGATAAAGGAATACGGGGAGGAGGGTCAACGATCAGTATTCAACCAGGAGACAATATTCCGTAACCGCTTACTTTTCCAGAAAAACCGCCTGGCGCGCAATTTTCCGTGAGCGCACAATATTCCGTCAACCCGCTTCGACCGCAAACCAAACCTCCTGCGAACGTAAGCAAAGCAGCCAAATTAAAAAAAGGGTTGTCCATCAGTCAACTTCATGACGACGGACAACCCCTTATTCATATCAACCGATATTGGCTTACGGCGAAGCTTGGTTCGTTTGGGTGTAATTATCATAGGCATTCTGGTAAATTTGCAAGTAACGGTCCAGCTTCAATCGTTGAAACCCTTCGATATAGGAACCCCATTCCCGATCGATCTGCTTCGCTCCGGTAATAAACTGGATCATATTGGATTCGATATAATCGTTCATTTGTACGCGAAGTCGCGCCGCTTCATGTACATCCTTCGGATCGACATAGACATTCTCCGGAAAAATTTCAGCCGGTTCTTTGCCCATATAGTTCTCAACGGTCTCTAAATAGAGACGATGCTCATATCCATCCTTGGAATAAGCATCCTTCGGCACAGCCCATGATTCGCGCAAGTCCCGGTTGCGATAGAGAATTCCCATCTGGCTCCAGCCATCGTTTTGCGTCAGATGATCCCAGTATTCAGGGTTGAGCTTGTATTTGGCCTGTCTGCCATGCTCGTCGACATCCCCCTGCTTCCCCTTCTGCCACCAAATATTCTCAGGTCCGAACTCGTTGCGTATGGCCGCTTCCTCCGAATACAGAAAATCCGCAAGCCGGATGGCGGCGGCCGCTTCGGTCTCCGTCGCTTTGTCCGTTATGGCAAACTGCCCGTTTCCCACCCGGTTGAAATAACCGGCGGCCTGATACCCGTCCGGACCGATCAACGGTGCAATCGTGTCATATTGTTTATGCCGCTCGTTATCGAGCCCGCTGAACGCCATGCGTATATGACCCGCCGATACGCTGCCCAGTATATTCGCATCTTCATTACTGGCTAACTGGATCATGCCGTCCAAGGTCTGGGTGAATGAAGAGGGATCGATCAGGCCTTCTCGATAAAGCCGATGAATGTACGCCAGTCCTTCCTTCCATTCCGGCTGTGCGGCTGCCATCCCCACTTCGCCATTCTCGACATAGAAATAATTCTCGTCCGTATTGTAGATAAAGGCGCTCATGAGAAATCCGGTGATCTTGGTATGCCAGGAGTCTGTCGCGCCCGAGAGCGGAACCTCATCCTGAAGACCGTTCCCGTTCGGATCCTGCGTCTTGAACGCTTTAAGCATCTGATAAAAGTCCTCTGTCGTTCGGGGCATAGGGAGCTGAAGCCGCTCCAGCCATTCGGTATTGACCCACAGCTTCTGCGAATACCAGCAATGGAAGCATTCATTAATGTCCGGCAGCGAATAGATGTGATTGTCCGGGGCGGTAATCGCCTGCCGCAGTTTTGGATTTTCGCTTAAAATCCGCTTGATGTTCAATCCGTACCGGTCGATTAAATCGTCGAGAGGCCGCAGAGTACCGGACATCCCGTATTTAATCTGCTCGTCGGGCGTAAAATCCCCGCTCATGATAACCGCAGGATATTCTCCGCTTGCAAACAGCATTTGCTTGCGTTCTTTCTTGGCTGCGGGCGTTGCGGTCATAAATTCGAACTGAATATTAAGCCGGTCTTCGATGTATTTCGTAAACCTATTCGTATGAATATCCTCGACCTCCACCGGAGGCACGGCATAAACGGGAAGCTTGATCCGTTTGTCCGCAATCGGGAATTCGCCAGCCGGACGTACGACGTTCGCTTCGATCGTCCCTTTCTCCCGATCCTTCAACACGGGATTTGCGAAGAGCTGGGAACAAGCGGTAACGACAAGCGCCGCAGCAAGCAGAATCATTCCTCTCATCCATCTTGCCTTCAATAGTCATTCCCCCTTTCTTGTTCAAGAAGAACCGCCTCACGCGGTCCCTGGCAGCGAACGCCTAGCCCGTTTGCTCCCTTGTATGAAGCTTGCGGTAATCCATCGGCGAGACGCCCTCAACCCGGCGAAACACTCTTCTGAAGGTTGCGGCATTGACATACCCGACACGTTCGCCGATATCCTGTATGGAGCTTGATTGCTCCAGCAGCCATCGCTTCGCATGCCGAATGCGCACCTCTGCAAGGAAATCCAGAAAATTTTCGCCGAATTCATCCTTGAACAGCTGGCTTAAATATTTGGCGTTAATGGAGAATTGATCGCTCAAATAATCGAGCGACAGCTCCGGGTTCGCATAGTGGCGTTCAATATATTCGCGTACCTTCTTCATGGAGCTGTGATATTGCCTCTCTTCGCGAAGCACGGCCATACGTTCGGAATAGTTCTCCAATATGCCCAGGAGCGCTTGCTGCAGTTCATCCAACGTATCGAACTCCCCGATAGACTGCCTTGCCTGCGGAAGTGCGGAGGCCGTCCAAATTTCATAATAATCTTTGGAGATCTGAGACATATGAAGATCCATATGTGCCATGAAATAACGTCCTTGCTCGACGATCTCGCTCTTGGACAAGCAGCACTTGCGTATACCGTCAAACCATTGAAGATAATCCGCACGCCAATCCAGATCATTGCTGCATCGGAAGGATTGCACGAGATTGTGGATTGCTTTCAGATGCTTGCTGGACTCCTTATCCGAGACGCTGCGGGCTTCCTGCAGCCGAATGATCCGGTTATTGCCCATAACGGCTTTGAATTTCAGGGATTCGAGCGCTTCCTTGTAGGATTCGGATATACCGTGCCGCGAATCGGTGGACTCCCCGATTCCGATCGTTGCCGTGAACGCCAGGTTCTTATTCAACCAGGAGACAATCCCTTCACATACCTCGTCCAAGCGGGCTGCGGGATCTTCCAGGAATACGATGCCTGTCAGCTGCAGCGAAGCGGTCCATTCCAGCCAGATGTGAACCTCGGGACGGGACATCATCTCATGGGTTACGCTGCTGAGCACAAACTTGAATAAAGCTTGATCCCGCGTTTGATAACGATTGAAGGATTGCTCCGCTTGGTCGATTTCGATAATCAATACTTGGATGAGGCTGTGAGGAGGAAATGTTAATTCAGATGAGCTGCTCTCGCCATTGATTAATTGCGTGAAGAACGTTCTTCTCCGTTCAAGCGCAGCCAGCTCCGATTCTCTCTTGAATGCTTTCGATTGTTCGGCAAAATTGTTTATGGCAGATTCAATAAACGCAAACTCGTTAACAGCCACCCTTCCTAACGTATGCTTATCCTGAAACAGATTGTCGTTAATGCGAACGACAAGCTCCTCCAGCGGTTTATAATTTTTGCGCGTTACATAAATGATCGATACGACGCCCGCAGCAAACACAAGCAGGCCGAACAGCAGCCAGACGCCGGAAAAGTTCGAGACGACGTTCACGAGCTTCCCGTTATAGACGCCGCTCTCCGCCGTCCAGTTCGTATATTCCGATGACACGTGAGCCAGGACTTCGCTTTCCTCCGGCAGGCCGTCCTGCTTAAACAGCGTATTACCGTTCCGGTCATACAGATTGACGAAGGCGGTTTGCGGATCGTACATATCCATTATATTGTCCTGCAAGGATGCTACGCTGATATTGACGACGAAGAGTCCTTCCGAACCTTGACTGAGGGGAACTTTGTGTACGAGGCTGACGACTTCTTTTTGCTTCTGAAAGGAAAACTCCCGATACATCCTCAGGTCCGTCCATGGCGACTTCGAATCGCTGCTCTGCATGTCCCGTATGAACGGGGCATCCTCGAAATCGTCCAGGTTTCGAATGACATTGCCGCTGAACACGAGCCGGTCGCTGTTGCGGACGAGATAGTAGGAAGAGATGAACGGGACCTCCTGCTTCAGCGCTTCGAGCTTCTTGACCACCTGATAGTTTAGATATACGTTGCTGCTGTCCTTCTCGCCAAAAAAATCGCTGAACAGCTTATTATTCATAATCTCGCGGATAATCATATAGTCGACCGACTTCAAGGAGACGTCGATCGATTGAAGCAGCTGACGTGTAAACACTTTGCTCGATTCCTTCGTATTCTCATTGTTTTGCTCCACGAGGGTTTGGAAGAACATAAAGAAAACAAAGGAGAAGATGATGCAAAATATCGGAATATAAGACCAGATCATTCTGCGCAGCCATGTTCTATTCATCGGAATCATCCCTTAACAAGCAAATTCAAAAAAGGTTAATGTAAGCGCATTCAAAAATGATTCTTGTTTATTCCTACACCTGATCATAGAACATTCATGCCTGTTCCTAACATGCACGATCCTATTTAGTTTTTGTACAATATTAAGATGGCTTCGGGAGAAGCGCTACAAATTGGTCCTGTATTCGGTCGGACTGTAGCCGATCTCCCGGCGGAACGTCTTGGAGAAATGATTTGCGTCATCGAAGCCGGTCCGGACGCCGATCTCCTTGATGCTGAGCGAGGTCGTCTTGAGGAGAATCTTCGCCTTCTCCATCTTCTTGCGGATTACATATTTGAGGGGGGATACGCCAAAATGCTTCTTGAAATATTTGATGAAGTAGTTGGGATGCAGGTGCAGATGCGCCGCCATGGCCTCCAGCGTCACCTCATCGTGAAGATGGGCGTCGATATACTGCTGAATGACCGTCAGGCGCTCGATCTCCGGCTTCCGGCTCTGATGGATCTGAAGCGGCGATGCCGTAAGCAGCTGCGATAATATATCGAGCAGAATCGCTTTCTCCTTCAGTCGTGCGGGTACGGATGCCTCTTGGTGAAGCAGATACAGCTCATGAAACAAGTCCGTCATCATGTCCGGATCCAGCGAGTCGTAGCGGTACGGAACATCCAGCCACTGGAAGAAATCCAGATCGCCCGCAGTCGCGGTGAAGTGGCACCAATACTTAAGAAAGGGCCGGTCGCTGATCGCGGAATAGGATTGCTCGACATGGGCCGGCATCAGGAAGAGCTGCCCCGGCGTCGGCCAGAACGATTGTCCGTTTATTTTTAGCCAACCCTCCCCTTCCTTAATATAATAGAGCTTGCTGTAAGCCGGCGTATAATCCAGCTCTCTCCACTCCGGCCAGCACTGGGTATATTGGGCGTTCAGCACGTGAACCTGCATATTGCGAATGATATCATGTATGGCTGTCTGTTTCGTACGGTCGGCATAATTAGCGCTCAATGTTCATCACCTGCTAAAGTTAATTTTATACCCGTCAAGGTTAAGAGTGGATCTGTTTATTATAGCATATCATTGATAAACTTTATTGCAGTTAGACAAGCATTCCACTCATATGGAGGTTATTTAATGGAAAACGTTCAACGAGATCTCATACAAGAACGAACCGAACGCACACGCTGGTTCCAGCACGACCGCTTCGGGATGTTTATCCACTGGGGGCTCTATGCCATACCTGCCAGAGGCGAGTGGGTACGCAGCTTTGAGAAAATAACCGTAGAAGATTATCAGCCTTACTTCGATCAGTTCGATCCGGACCGTTACGATCCCAAGGCTTGGGCGAAAGCGGCCAAGGATGCCGGCATGCAATATGCCGTATTGACGGCCAAGCATCACGACGGCTTCTGTCTGTTCGACAGCAAGCTGACCGATTATAAAGCGACCAATACGAAAGCAGGCCGCGATCTCGTTGCCGAATTTCTGGAAGCATTCCGTGCAGAGGGCATTAAAGTGGGCCTCTACTATTCCATTATCGATTGGCATCATGAGGATTACCCCGCATACGGGGACCGGCATCATCCGATGAGGAATAATGAAGCCTATAAGCGGGATCCCGAGACGTTCCACCGTTACCTCGACTATATGCACGGCCAGGTTCGCGAGCTGTTGACCAATTACGGGAAGCTGGACATCATGTGGTTCGATTTCTCATATGACAATATGGCCAGCGAGACATGGAAAGCAACCGAGCTGATGACCATGATTCGCTCCCTTCAACCGCATATTCTGATCGATAACCGTCTGGAAGGAAGCGGCGAGCAGGGCGGCAGCCTGTATACGAGCAATCCTTCCGTCTATGCCGGTGACTTCGCTTCGCCGGAGCAAATCATTCCTCCTGAAGGCGTAACCGACGAGAACGGCAACCCTGTTCCATGGGAAGCTTGCATTACGCTGAACAATAACTGGGGCTATGCGGCCGCCGACCGTTCCTATAAGACGCCGACGACGGTCATTCGCAAATTGGTTGAATGCGTCAGCAAGAACGGAAACATGCTGCTCAACGTCGGTCCGACAGCCAAAGGAGAAATTCCGCAAGAATCGCTCGACATCCTGGCAGAAGTCGGCCAATGGATAAAGCAGAACGGGGCAAGCATCTACGGCTGCGGCAAAGCCGATTTTCCCAAACCGGAATGGGGACGCTACACGCAAAGGGGTAATCTTCTCTATGCGCACGTCTTTGAGGAAAGCATCGGACCGGTCAACCTGGTCGGGCTTGCCGGGAAGGTCAAGAAGGCGCGCCTGCTCGCCGACGGATCGGAGCTGTTCCTGAACCGGCCTTGGAGCGCGGCACTATTCGAGGAGGATGCCTTTGTCAGCTTCGCCCGTCCCGAGCACCTGACCTATCCGCTGCCGGACAAGAAGAATACGGTCATTGAGCTGGAATTGCTTTCATAAGGTAGAATAATGAATGGCGGTGCAGGAGATTATTCCTGCACCGCCTGTTTTCATGCTGACAATTGCTATGAAGCCGACTGCTTCATTTTAACCGCTGCTTGGATAGATTCCAGGCGGGCCACTTATCGTTCAATCGGGACCGCTCCTTAATCTGATCGATCGCCACGCTTATGGATTCCATTTCGGGATGCTCAGCCTGCAGCTTGAGCAGAGCGGGCGCAGCATCAGCTGATAGCGTACCTAAGTAGGCCATGTCGATCATACCTGTTCGCTCATACCGCGCAATATTATTGGCAGCTATCCGTGCATCCAAGTTGACATAATTCATGATCAGATAGGCGATGATCGCACAGCAGATATAGGCTTTCGATAACGATAGCCTCTCCTGCCAGATTCGAATGAATGCCGTTACCGTCAAGATGCCGACAACCAGCATAAATCCATGAACGAGCAGCCTGGTTTGCGTATAGCCATAAGCATCCTCGTACAAGGAAAGGCGGCTATACGCAGAGACCAGCATAACGACCGTACACCCAACGAGCAAGCTGAGCGAGACTTTACGGATCCGCTCCATCCATACGCCTTCACGACGTACGAAGTGCAGCCCGCTCAACAGCAGCAACAGGTTGATCAGAGCGACCAGCGCCAGCTCCGTAAATCCTCTTCTCGCATATTCCGCATAAGCTGCTCCGTCAGGCAGCAATCCGTTCGCTGCGCCGAATAAGTACGAGAATTGAATAAGCGCAAAGAGGAAATAGACAACATTAACGCTGATTAACAATGTGCACGCCGTAATAGGATCCATCTGCGTCTGCGGCTTCCGCTCCGCTTCACCGCCATCGAAGAGGCTCGCGCCGTTCGCAGCTGCTGCGCCATTGGCCGTATTCGTCCGCCTAGGAAACAGCAATCCCCATATGTAGCAGAACGAATAAAGTGCAATTCCGCCCCCGGTAATGATGCGAATGAACCCTTCGCCGACAGAAAGTCCTTGGAACAAGCCCGGTATTTCGGTCAGCCAGGATAGAAATATCTGGTCCGCAGAGGCCAGCAGCGAAATCACCACGACGAGAATCGGCGCCGCGAGCACGAAGCCGAGCGCGACTTTGCGCAGGTTCCCGCTTGCCGGACCGGCGGAACCGCTGGGAAGCACCAGATTGCTTACAATCCCGAACGGTACGGATAGATGGCTGAATGGCTTTACTATGCATCGGTGGATCAGATCCGGGAAAAATTCGGCCTTGTACCAGGGGTGCGCGCTGCTGCGTGTGAGCATGATCGTCTGCGCAGCGATCATAATCGTAATCGCCATGCCATTCAACAGATGGAAGAACCGGTTGGCGTACAAAGCATACGTCATCGCAAGCAGGCCGATCGGAATCAAGAGAAGCCAGCCTGAGACTGACTGTCCCTCCCACTTGTCAAACCCGCCCATTCTTCCTTGTACCGCATAGAAGAACAGTCCATAGAACCCGAGCACGAATATAACGACCGATATTCCAGCGGCATTTCCAACGAATAAGTATTGGCCTGCCAGCCCTAATAGGAGAGCGAGTATCCACATCCTTTCATACCTCTTTTGCCAAGGCGCCGGATCTCTCAAGTCGCTTCACTCCCAAAATAATATCAACGTCTTATTTGTTAACGGCTCCTTTTTATTGTAACCTAGAAAACAAGAAGAAAAAGTGCAAATTCGATCCATGAAATTTCATGTTTTTATACAGGAGGATATTGGCTATGAAACTCCGGCGCCATTATTTGACGCTGCGGCATTCCTTCCCTCACGTTCAGGAAGAAACGCCGCTTGAGGTAACCGTAGAGGAGCTCGCGATGCCGGTGGACTGCACCCCCCGCAACATGGTGCTGCTGTTGAAACGAATGCAGCAGGAAGGGTGGATCAGCTGGACGCCAAGAAAGGGACGCGGCAACCGTTCCACCCTGCTCTTCTTGGCCCGCCGGGATCACATTGCGCTCTTGGAAGCGCAGGAGCTGGTCGCCAAGCAGGACTTGCAAGCCGCTCTGGCGCTCATCCAATCGATGGAGCAAGCTGCTTCGCTGAAGGAGCAATTTCAGGAATGGCTTTCGGGAAGGTTCGGTTTTCATTCGGAGCTCCAGGGCAAACGGCGGACCGACACACTGCGATTTCCGCTGCAGCAGACGATTCACACGTTAGATCCGGCTGCCATTCATTATGCCGGAGAATCCCATCTCGTGAATCAGCTGTTCGACGGATTGGTTCGTATGGATCCGAAGGGCGCTTCCATACAGCCTCATCTCGCCCACGCCTGGGACATCGATCCTACCCGGACCAAGTGGACGTTCTATTTGCGCAAAGGGGTCATGTTCCATCATGGCCGCGAGATGCGGTCATCCGATGTGAAGTATTCCTTGGAACGGCTGAAGAGGCTTGCTTCGCGGGGATTGTACAGCTGGGTCTATGCGGGAATAACATCGATCGAATCGCCTGACGATACGACGATTCATATTCATTTGGCTGAGCCGGACGAAACCTTCCTTGCATTCTTGACGACCAACCGGGCTGCCATCGTTCCGCAGGATGCGTGCGAAACCGATGGTGCGCAATTCGGCATAACGCCTGTCGGTACCGGTCCTTTCCGCTTGGCGGATCAGCAGCAAGGGGTGTGGATTCTGGAAGCCTTCGACCGTTATTTTCAAGGCAGAGGATTTCTTGACCGGGTTGAAGTATGGTCGCTGCCCGAAGCAAGCGCAAGCGAAGCCGCAAGTCCTCTACCGCCCTTTCAGGTGATGCATAATGTGCGCTTGACCGATCAAAGCGCCGGAGGGTGGCAGCAGATCCGGCAATCGGGCATGACATGCAAATTTATGACCGTTAACGAGTCGAAGGACGGCCCTCTTCGCGATATTGCCGTGCGTGAAGCGATTGATTACGCGATTGACCGTCACCACCTCGTGGATTTGCTATCCGGCGACGTTATTGAGGAGGGCAGCAGCTTCTGGCCGCAATATGACGACCTCGCAGAGCGGTATCGATCGCCGGGAAGCCCGAATGAGGCCGCAAGCAAATTGGAGGCGGCCGGGTATCGGGGGGAAACGCTTATTCTGGCGACAATTCCTCAGTATGAAGCCGATGCCAGGCTGATTCAACAGGTTTGTGCTGCATCCGGCATCGCGCTATCGGTCAATCTTATTCCCGCCGAGCAGTTCAAGGGACAGGACCGCATGACGGCGGATTTGCTGCTCTTTGCCATCATGCTCGATGAGCATCGCGAGCTGCGGCTGATCGATCTCTTCAAGAGCATGCAGCAGCATGGGCGTTCGGATATGCGTGAATCGCTAGAACACAGCATTCGTCTGCTTTTATCGGAGCCGGATGTCCGCCGCAGAACGGAAATCCTGTATAAGATCGAAAGGCTGCTGATGGACAGGCACAGCTTATTGTTTCTATACCGGAAGCATTTGAAGACGGCCTTCCATCCTTCGATCCGCGGCATATCGTTTGAATCGCTGGGCTGGGTGCGGTTTAAGGATCTCTGGTTTACATAGCAGGGCTGATCGCTTGATCACAACCTCTTCCCACTGCTGAAATAATAAAAAAACTGCCCTTAACAAAATGTTAAGGGCAGTTTCTGCTGCTGATACTTACAGTTTTACAACGTTCTCAGCTTGTGGTCCGCGGTTGCCTTGTACCACGTTGAATTCTACGCGTTGACCTTCGTCAAGCGTCTTGAAGCCGTCGCCTTGAATAGCGGAGAAGTGTACGAATACGTCGTTTCCGCCTTCAACTTCGATGAAACCAAATCCTTTTTCTGCGTTAAACCATTTAACTGTTCCTGTTTCCATTTGAGAAAACCTCCACAAATTTATTAACATGTTACTTTTTGAGTTAAAACAAAAAATCACATATTGAGAAAGGTACCATTACACAAATGATCACCTTTTTCAATATGTGAATTCAAGGTCAAGATTTGCTATAACCGAATCATAACACAACGTAATTCATAAAGCAAACATTTACCGCTGTTTTATTAAAAAAAACATTCAGGAGCCGGAGATACAGCCGCTGCTTGACCCAAGCTTTTCTGATCGATTACCTTTATCGTTCCAGAGCCCCTCTGTATTTAGCTTGCTATTCCGGTACTTCGATTGTCTCTGATACCTCGCCTGCGCTTCCGTCCCGGCAGACCGAACGTCATACCCGTTAAGGCCATGAAACAGATGCTCGGCCGTTAAGCTCCGCCACTTATTCCGGCTGCAAATAAACAATAGCTTCATAAGTAAGCTAGCACCTCTTTACTCATTTAATCGATGCGTTCTTCAGCTCGCATCAGACCCGTTCGTTAATACGCCGCAAATATGAAGAATGCACCTCGCGAGCGGCTGCTGCTGCTGCCGCTGTGTCTAAAGTGGTTGTTATTCATCCACCTCGACCTCTTGCGCTCCGGTGCATTTCTACATTTAGATTACTCTTCTTCCAGCGTGCAGCACTGCTTGGCTTCGTCCGTCATAAACGGGCTCCACTCCCCAACCCCATACAGATGAAGCTCATGCATAGCGCGCGTGCAAACGGTATAGAACAGCTTTCGCTCGCTTTCTCTACCGTAACAGCGAGCAGAAGCGTCATATACGATCACGGCGTCGAACTCCACGCCTTTGGCCAAGTAAGAAGGAATGACGACAACGCCCTGTTCGAAATCGGTCGTCTCTCTCTCCATCAGCCGAATATCGATGTTCTCCTGAAGTGCTTCATATGCCGTTCGGCTTTCGGCCGCTGTCTTGCAGATCACGGCAATCGTTCGATAGCCTTCCGCTTGGAGCGCTTCAATCCGTGCTGCAATGCGGCTGTTCAGCTCCGTGATATTATGAACGGCTGTGAGCGTCGGCTTATCGCCGCTCCGGTTAAACGGCTCGATCGCCTCTCCGCCAGGAATCAGAAGAGATGTAAATTCGACGATCGGACGCGTTGAACGATAGCTGCGCATCAGCGTCACTTTCTCCGTCTCCTCCGGATCGAACAGTGCTTCAATGGCTGAGAATCCGCTCCCGCCGAGAGAAGCGTGCGCATTGATGGATTGATTCATATCGCCAAGCGCAGTCACTTTGGCCCGCGGGAACAGTCGTTTCAGATATGCAAATTGAAAAGCCGTATAATCCTGCGCTTCATCAATAAGGATATGACGCACCGACACATTCGTCTGGAATCCGCGGATGCGCTCGACGGCATACAGAAACGGAGTGGCGTCCTCATAGGCCATTGCGCCATCGTCTAACCTTTCCAACGTACGGGCACAGATGGCATCCCAGCTTGCGGGCAGCGTATCCTCATCCTCCAGATAGGCCGCGGCAAACGCCGGATCGGCAAACAGCTGACGGTACACAGCCTTCAGATTAATAAAGTTCAGCCGCTTGACGCGCTCGCGAAGCGGCTTGAACCGATCACGTACGACATACTCAGCCAACATGGCCTTCTCCGCATCGAAATCATCGAAGGATTCTTTATGGAAGCGTTTCTTTCGTCTTAACTGCTGATAAATGTTCAGATAGGTTTCCTTATCCAGCAGCTCGATTTCATCTTCAACCCAGCTCTCGTCAAGCGCGGCTATCTGACGCTCCTTTACCTTCTCCATTAACCGCTCGGCGACGAGCCGAAGACGGTTCGGAATCGGAATCGAACGATCAAGCGAGTAGAAATAATCGTGTATATCCCTCGCGTGAATGAAGGGCTCCCCGCGGAAGGACAAGTTTCGGAAGATAAGCCCGCCTTCCTTCAAAGAGGCTAGATAACGCTCCATTAATTCCACGAACGTACGGGATGCTTTGTATCGGATGCTCTCCATCCGGGCCTCATAACCAGAGTCATCTGTTGCGGCTAAAGCGTATTCGAGCTGCTCGTACGGATTCTCCAATTGGAACGACTTGCTCAGCCGATAGTGCAAATAGTCCTGGAAGGTCGTCTGCTCCATATTCTCTTCGCCCAGCTCAGGCAGAACGGTCGATACATAACTATTGAACATCGGATTTGGCGAGAAGAGGACAATCTGGTCGGCACTCAGGGTTCCTCTATGCCGGTACAGCAAATAAGCGACCCGCTGAAGCGCTGCCGAGGTTTTGCCGCTCCCGGCCGCTCCCTGAACAACGAGAAGCCGGCTGCGGTCATTACGGATAATTAAATTTTGCTCGCGCTGAATAGTGGCAACGATACTCTTCATCTGCGCATCCGAATGCTTGCCGAGCACTTCCTGAAGCATCTCGTCGCCGATCGTAACACCGGTATCGAATACGCTGGTAATGACGCCGTCCCGTATGACGAATTGGCGCTTCAGCTTCAATTCGCCGCCGATTATTCCCATGGGGGTTTCGTACTGCGCCGGTCCCGGCGGATAGTCGTAATACAGGCTGGAGACGGGCGCACGCCAATCATAAATGAGGTAGTCAGTATCGCTGCTATCCCGCAGCGAAGCGATGCCCAGATAGATGGGATCGGCCGCGGACTCCCCTTCCAGGGCAAAATCGATTCGTCCGAAATACGGTGACTGCCGGAGCTTTCTTAACGTCCGCAGCTGCTTGTCGCTCTGACGGTGCGCGTGCTCGCGGTCGAAGAGCATCTCGGCCTGCTGCTTTAGGCTTGCGGCGGTTTCGGCCATCTCTGCCGCATCCTCGAAGTTGACGGTGACGTCTTCCCAGAAATTTTTACGGATTTCAACCATTTCGCTTCTGGCTTCGGAGGTTTGCTGCTCCAGTGTAACCGTTCGGCTGTCAATTTCCTGAACAACCTGATCGACCCGCTGCTGTTCACTTTTCCACTCTTGAGTCGCTTCAGACATTCGACAACGTTCCTCTCACTATAATATGCATGCTTGAAATCGGTAAGTAACGAAAAACAAGGTGAATGCCCTTGTTGACACGCTCCGATTCATTGTGATATAATTAATTTGGGATAATTCGCTTTAAAAGAATTATCTATTTACCATTTCTTATTGTATCAAACCTCGCTCTAAAGTTCAATATCCATCCGCTATCTATATGATGAAATCCAACTGCATTCGCCTTCTCGATTCCTAACCGGAATTCGGGAGGGCGTTTATTTATTTCGGGCCGGAGTCTCCCCATGTCTGTCCGCTACTGAAGCCGGTTTCCTGCCCCATAATAACGGCACGGACGCGGCACAATAAGCACCTGAAATCGCCGGAGGCGAATCCTATCGTGAGCTTGCCCCCGGACGCAATCACATGGTTGATTTCAGCATTTCCCCCCTCATACCCCGCTTACTGTCTCCGTCTACAACGACACCAGCTTTCCCGCTCTTGAAGCAAAGCAGCCCTCGAGTATAAACATGCAAGGTTCAGGCAAAATAACCAATGATAGCATATTAAGTCGCATTTAAAAAAATCATATAAGCGGCAAGGGGGTAGCTCTCATTGTTGAACAAGACGCTGCAGAAAATCAGCGCATGGCAATTCGGCCTGTTGATGATCGTCGTTGTCACCGCCTCGGAAATTCTGTTCGCCCCCAGACACGCGAGCATGTTTGCCAAACAAGACGCTTGGTTATCCATGGCCCTTACCATTCTGCCAGGGATCTTCATGGTTATGTTGATGACCGCTCTGTTAAATCGGTATCCCGGATTGTCTATCGTGGAAATCGGATACCGGATTCTTGGAAGCTGGGGTGGACTCCTTCTTGCGGTCTTTTTATCCTACTCCATGTTTTTGAATGTTGCCACGAATCTCAAATCGCTAACATCCTTCGTTAAGCAGTACTCGCTTCCGCAGACGCCAAGCCTTGCCATTGCCGGCATCTTCATGAGCGTATGCGCCATTGCCGTGCTGGCCGGAATCGAAATTCAAGGACGATGCGCCGAACTAATCGTCCCGATCAATCTGCTGTTTATCGTTCTCGTTTTATGTTTCTCGATCCCGAACATGAAGCCTGATCTGATAAAGCCCGTCTTGGGAAATGACATATTGCCGATTCTGCAAGGAACGGTGTTGCCGTCTTTTTGGATTTTGCAGGGGAGCTTTGTGATGCTAGGATTTATCCTGCCTTTCTTGGGCCGGTTGCCTGCAGGCCGGACGATTTCCCTGTACTCGGTCGGTTTCAGCGTACTGCTGCTTGTCGTCATTACCGCACACACGCTTACCGTAATTGGGCCTTTTACTTCCGAAATGACATACCCGGTTTACAACGTTGTCCGCATGATCAACATCGGCGATTTTTTCGAGCGAATCGATATCATTATATCGTTCGTATGGTTGTCGGGCTATTTTCTTAAAAATAGCATATTTCTGTACGCCTTCTGCCATAGCGTGAGCCGGCTGTTCGGCTTGAAAGACTATCGGGACATCGTCATTCCGCTCAGCGTGCTTTCCGTGCTGCAGGTTTATTGGTCATTTTCCGGTTATGAGCAAATGCAGGAGTTCAGCATCCATACCCTTTCAATTACGGTCTGGATCACCTACTTTCTGATCCCATTGGCTCTATTGGTTGTCGATTCCATGCGCGTCAAAGGAAAGGTCTAGATCGTTATCGGTTCGGCCACTCATACAGGTCATGGAGGCGATCGGTTATGTGGGGAATTGCAGGGTTCATGCTTGTAATCATCACTTTGTCTTCTATTCAAATGAAATCCCTCTTCAAACGAAGACGGAAGAGGGAAACCATCGTATACTTCGGCTTGATGGGACTGGCAGCGATTATTGGATGTCTCTTGATTGCGGGAATAAAAATCCCGAGTCCTACCATCCCCCTTCAGATCGTGTTTGAGCCAATCGGAAAAATGATACTTAAAAAAGCGGAGTAACCGCAGCGTGCGAGAGAGAGAGGAAGAGACGATGAATCCGATTAGCAATAACCCGCAATCGCATAAGAAGGAACTGGTCTCTCCCGACCTGTCGGCCAACAAGCAGCGAATGGAAACGATTTTCGCGGATTGCAAGGATGTCGTGTTTCATCCGTATCATTATGGACCCGATCTCGTGCATTCCGCACTGGTTGTTCATTGCGAAACGCTTGTGCAGGACCAGAAGGTGAATTTCTTAAAATCGGCTCTGCAGGATCTTGTGGCGCATGAACTTGGGTCAACATTGGAGATTACGCCCGACCATATTATCTCCTTCTTTGGACGTCAGGGCGTTTCCGCTCATACCGCGAAGGTTCTCGAACAAATCCGCGATGCAGAACAAAACGTCATGAGCGGGCATGTTGTCATATTTTTTGATAAATGGAATAAAGCACTCAGCTTCAACGCGATATCCGTTGAGTCGAGACAAGTGACGGAACCGATCACGGAGCCGGTCGTTAATGGACCTCATGAAAGCACGGTCGAAAATCTGAAAAAAAGTGTCGGCATGATTCGTGCGCGGCTAATGAACGCCGACTTTAAAATGGATTTCTTCCGAGCGGGAGGCAAAACGAATAACGAAATCGCGTACGGGTATTTGAAAGGCGCCGTGAACCCGGAAACGTTGGCCGAATTTAAACAACGGATCGTCAAGGCCAAGGATATGGAGATATTGGAATCTTCTTATATCGAGGAGCTTCTGGAGGATTGGACGTATTCTCCGTTTCCGCAGTTTCGTTTCACGGAACGTCCGGATACGGCAGTCGCCGCTTTGTTGGATGGCAAGATTATCGTTATGGTATCCGGCAGTCCGTCCATAATGATTTGTCCCGGTTTATTTCCAGAATTCCTGCAATCCAGTGAAGATTATTACGAGAGAACGATTTATTCTTCCATGATTCGTCTGTTAAGGATCGCCGCTTTCCTGATCTCGCTTACGCTGCCGAGCATCTATATTGCCTTGACCACTTTTCATCCCGAGCTGATTCCGACGGTTCTTCTGCTAGCGATACTGAACACTCGCGAAGGGATTCCGTTCCCCGGCTTCGTGGAAGCGTTGATTATGGAATTTTTCTTTGAATTGCTCCGCGAAGCCGGGATTCGCCTGCCGCGGCCGATCGGCTCCGCGGTGAGCATCGTGGGGGCGCTGGTTATCGGCGAAGCGGCGATCAATGCAGGGATCGCCTCCCCTGCCATGGTTGTCGTGGTGGCGCTGACCGGGATCGCTTCCTTTGGCATCCCGCAGTACAATATCGCCATTGCGCTGCGGATCCTGCGTTTTCCGTTAATGATTCTTGCCGCATCGCTGGGAGGATTCGGTCTGATGATCGGATACCTTTTGATTCTGCTGCATTTGACGAGCTTGCGTTCATTAGGCCAGCCTTATTTTTCGCCGCTCGCTCCCCTTCACTTGCGGCAATTGCTCGATGTGTTCGTTCGCGCTCCATTGAAAACGTTGTTCCGTTCGCCGCGCAGCCGGCATTCACGCTAATCGTCTTCAATAACGGAGAAGGAAGGATGAACGATGATGAAGACCATAACTGCGGTTATATTGTTTGCGTGCTGTCTGCTTTTGTCGGGATGCTGGGATAAAATGGAACTGGACGAGTATGCGTTTGTTCAAGCGGTTGCAATCGACGAAACCGAGGAAGGAAAAATCGACTTGACCATCCATACTTATAAACCGAGCGGCGGTGGCGGTGGCGGGACGCCGGGCGGAGCGCAGGGGATGAAAAATTACATTAATATACACGTGACCAATGAGTCCGTTTTTGAAGCGATTCGCGACTTTACGCTTCATATGGGACGAAAGGCGCAATGGAGCCACATGCGGGTCTTGTTAATCGGGGAAGAGTTGGCTAAGAAGCGTAACATAGGCGAGATCCTCGATTTTTTTTCACGCGACCATGAACCGAGAGCTACCATCGATATCCTGATTGGCAAGGACAAAGCCGGTAATTATTTGGAAGTCGATCCGTATATCGAGAAAACCGAAGCGCAGGAGCTGCGGGAAATCACCCGGCTCGCTCACCGTTATTCCGCAAAGGCGGTTGAAACCAATTTAATGGATTTGTCTTTGCAGATGAAGAGCGAAACAGGCATTGCGAGGCTGCCGTACATTACTCGCGACAAAAGAAATAATCCCAACTCCGTGCCCGTAGCCGGAACCGCGCTAATCAAAAAAGGGAGAATGGCCGGACTGCTGAAAAAGGAGGATACGGAATCTTTGATTGTCCTGACAGGCAAATATGATAACGGAGTTATCGAAACCGACTGTCCGGATCCGAAGAAATATGAAACGCTGGAAGCCGATTCCTTAAAGACAAAAATAACGCCTAAAATCAAGGGAGACTCCGTCGATGTTCACGTGTCGGTCAAAATCGACGGAATTGTCGGCGAACTCGTCTGCCATTCTCTGAAGGACAAGGCCGGGTACAAGCGTTACGTCGATCATGTCGAACAGAGCGTGGAGCGCAAGCTGCGGAAAACCATTAAGCTTCTGCAGAAAAAAAAGCTGGACGCGATCGGAATCGGAGATCTGGTTTACACAAAAAATCCGGAACTGTGGAAGCGCTGGAAACCGGATTGGGAAGAGCGTTTCGCCCGCATTCCTTTCAAAGTCGATGTCAAGGTGAATGTGACATCCACGGGAATGGATATCGGAAAGCCATATGTCGAATGAGTCAAACCTCGAACAGGGGGCGATTATGTGCTTGTAAAATTGTTGTTTTTAGTTGTTTTATATGTTTCGATCATTGTCGCTGACGGTCCGAAATGGAAGGAATTCGGGCTCCTGGAGCGGATCGCTTACAGCATGATCGTAATCGCAGCCGGTTATCTGAGCGTGATCTATGTAACGGATTGGAGCTTGCCAAACCTCGATGATCTACTTAATGCCTTCTTTGCCGGCCCGGCGAGAAGCATCGTGGAATCGGTCAAGCTCCCGTCGTAACCCTTCTGATTGATTTGCAGAGGTGAATGTTAATGAAGAAAACGGAGACGGTCAGTTCAGGACAAATGGCGGCGCTGTTTCTCTCTTTTATGGCAGGTTCGGCCATCGTGAATATACCTGCCCCTTTGACGGGGGCCGCGAAGAACGGGGCCTGGTTGTCGGTCCTGATCGCAAACGGGCTCGCGATGCTTCTTCTGTCTTGCGTTCTCTATTTAAACAGACGTTATCCCGGATTGACTTTTGTTGATTACACCCGCCAAGCGATTGGAAAGTGGTTATCCGTTTTCATTTTCATTCCGTTGTTGATTCTTGTTTTAGTCGACCTTTCCTATATCGTCATCGATATCGGAGGTTTTTTTAAAAGCACGTTGATGAGGAGCACTCCCGTATATATGACGCATTCCCTCATTTTTTTGACTTCTGCCCTGACGGCAAGGGCGGGAATTGAAGTGATGGCCAGAATGTTCGTTTTGCTGCTCTTCGTTATGATCGCCTCCGTATTGCTGGTGTTATCGCTTGTGCTGCCTTATTATCAAGTGGACTATCTGGTTCCCTTGCTGTCGGGCGGGTACAAATCGGTTATCCATGGCGCGTATATCGTTTTTGGATTCCCATACGCCGAGCTTGTTCTGTTTTCCATGCTTCTTCCGCTTGTTTCCAAGGAAAACGGCCGCTCGTTGAATAAATTCATGTTTGCCGCTCTTCTGACAGTCGGTTTCCTTTTATTCGTCTCGATCATATGTTCGGTTATGGCTTTGGGCCCCCGCGCCGGAGAGCTGAAATATTCCCTCTTTCAGCTTGCTCGTCTAATTAATGTGCAAGAGTTCATCGAGCGGATCGAATCCGTGATCGGCATGACTTTGATCGTCGGCTCTTATATGAAAACGACCATCATGCTGTTTATTCTTAACAAGATGTTGTCGCATGTATTGGCCGTCAAGGATGCGAAGAGCTTTGTTTTTCCGATAACGCTGGCCGCTCTGCTCCTCTCGCTTACGATGTATAAGAATGAAGCGGAGTTTGTCGAAGCCGTCCTTGTGGTCTGGCCGTTATTCATCTTCGTCGTCGCCGTCCTTCCATTGCTCCTGGTCACAGCGGTTACAATGTTCAAGAAGAAGGCGAACTAGAGGGTCCGGTCGTCTCCTTTCCCCGGATTATTATTCCGCTGGAACAGGACTATTGTTTTCTCACGGCCTCTTTGGCCGGTATGGAACTCGAATCAACCACTCCTTCATTAGGTTAGCCGCCTTCGTAACGCCTTCGAGCATATCCATCAGCGGATCATTCTGCTCGATACTGAATACGTAGCTGTAGCCTGTCATTTGCAATGCGCTGATCAAATCGGCCCAAATTTTGATATCATGTCCGTAGCCTACCGTCCGATAGATCCATGCGCGAGTTCGAATCGAATCCGACGGTTGAATATCGTTAATTCCGTACATATTCATGTTGAATTCGTTAAACTCCATATCCTTGGTCGATACAAAATAAAGCGCCCCTGCATAGCCAAGAATTTTCACTGCTTCAACGGGGTTGATACCCTGTGTCCACAGATGGCTGGCATCGAAACTTGCACCGATCACATCGCCGACCGCATGGCGCAGTCTCAGCAGCGTTGCGGGGGAGTGGACCGCAAAGCCGGGATGAAGTTCGATTCCGATTTTCACCTGATGAAGGGCAGCATACCTTCCTGCTTCTTTCCAATAAGGGATCACGACATGATTCCATTGCCATTCATTGAGTTGAGGATATTCCGGCGGCCAGGACACGGTGACAAAGTTCGGAAATATTCCGGGATATGGCGTTCCCGGCTGACCGGAGAAGTTATTGACGATCGGCACTCCCATTTTGTTTGCCAATTGAATGGTTTTGATGAACGTCTCGTGATGTTCTTTGGCAATGGTCCTGTCAGGATGCAAAGGGTTTCCTTGCACACTGAAAGCAGCTATAAAAAGTCCTCGCGATTCAATGGCATGAAGGAAAGCTTTCCGCTTATATTCGTCTGCAAGAAGCTCATCCAGCTTGACAAAAGCATTGCCGGCATAATTGCCGGTTCCAAGCTCCAGAGCTTCCATTCCGACGGACTGGACGAAATCAAGCATCTGCTCAAAGGACAGCTCGCTAAACACGGAACTGATAAACACACCGAGTTTCATGGAATGTGCCTCCAATGTGAAGCCAAATGATGTACCTTATTTCAGCTGCTGGACAATATAATCTGCCGTGCGAATGGCCAGTGCGACACAGGTAAGGGTAGGATTCGCGGTACCGCTGGTGGGAATGACGCTATTGTCGGCGACATAGAGTCCTTGTATGCCATGAATTTGACCGTATTGATTGGTTGCCGAAGTAAAGGGGTCCTCACCCATGCGGCAGGTTCCCATATCATGATTCTCCAAACCTGGTTCGACCAAGCAGAGGGGAGGCTGGCCGTCTCTTGAAATCAAAGGGGTGTTCATCGCCGAGGCGGCCTGCTGCATCCCTTCTCCCATAATTTGAATGACGGCTTTGTCAAGCTCGCTGAAGGAAAAATCGACTTGCAGCTCCGGCAATCCATACGCATCCCGCTTGACAGGGTCAAGGCTAACTTTGTTATCATATTTCGCTTCGACTTTGCCGGAAGCGGCAAGAAGGATCTCCCACTTCTCTTGCAACGGTTGCACTTTATATTGAACCCAGTAGTATGGCCCCGGACCCAAAATCTGTATTTGATAAGGACGATCGTTGCCCGGGACCAATATACGAAGCGGCCCCAACACTTCCGGGAACTCGCTGCGGTTCAAGATGGCCGTTCCCATGACTCTGGAATGATTGATTAGATAATGGCCGATCGCCCTTCCTTCTATCTCTGAATTAAGCAAGATTTGCGGCGTTCCAAACGTGCTTGCCGCCAGCACAACGTTCTTTGCTTTAATAAAATAGGATTTCTTGTCAGGAGACATCACCTTGACGCCCACGGCTCTTCCTTTCTCCGTGAGAACCTGAACGACGCGCGCGTTAACGGCTAAATCGAAAGGGCGATTCAAGGCTTGAGCGAAGAAAACAATGGAGCTGAAGAATGCGTTGGAGTTGATCACGCCATATTGCGACGCCGGTTCCAGGTTCATGGCTTGAGGTTCATCTATGGCATCGGAAAAACCGTTCATCTGAAGCCGACGCAGAAGAATCTGCGTAATGGAGGCGCTTTTCGTAAAGTTCTGTGTGACGTTCATGGCCTTCTCCGCCAGGTTGTAGTAGAAATCCATTTCTTTAAGGGTGACAGGCCATCCTGCAATTTCGGAAACAGGCATTCGAGGGCAGGCCACTGTCCAGAACAAGGTTCTGCCCCCAAGGGCAAAAGTCTGGGAAGAATGATAACCGGGTGGCGATTTAGAGACGGTGTGAAAATATTTCTCTACACGTTCTATATCCATCGTTGCGATGTTCTGCGCATGTGTCGGCAGCAGCAGTCCCCCTCTTTCAAGGACAGCGATCCTTGTGCCGGTTGTCCCTAACTGTTCGGCCAATCTCCAGAGGACGGCGCCTCCTCCTGCCCCGGAACCCACGATGAGGACATCGTAATCCGTCCGCTCCATCTCCTCGAGCGTTGTTAGAGGAATCCATTGCTCGTTGAAATCAAGGGAGGCAGGCGGACATGAGGGGACGTTCGTTCTGTTATCGGCTGCCGCTGCCAAGTCGGGCAGCTTTATTGACATGCCCGCAATATTCGAATCGGGATGATCGATATACGGATTAAGTGAAATCAACGACTCTAGTTCGACATTGCATTGTCGAGCGACCGTTCGCAGAGTATCCGTATCGTGAGCGATAAAGATTCTCATAGCTGCACATCCTTTCCTTAAACTATATATGAGGATACGTATCCGCTTAGTCTACGATTAAGGTGGCACATCAAATAACGTCGCCCCATTATTGGAAAGTCAACCGCAATAACATCCAAGTAACGTGTATATTACCTATTTTGTTTGGAACAATATTACATGACATTATAACGATTTGGGTGATCATTGCAATGATGACAGGTTCAAAAATCAGTTTTTTTCAAGCTTGCCTGATTTTGATGCTAGCGATCGGACTTACGAATCATGTTATTCTCAATCCCATGCTATTGGATGCCTCCGGCAGAGATGCATGGATCGCCGTTCTATTGGCTGGGGTATGCTATGTTCCCTATTGCGCGCTTCTCGTCGTCTTTATGAGGAAATCGGATAAGCAGAAGCTTCAGCCCTGGCTGGCACGCCGGACGACGCCGTTCGTATCCTGGATCCTGATCCTCCCTATACTCATTCAAGTATACTCCATCGGGGGTACGACGATCATTCATACGGAAACCTGGACCTTAACCTACTATCTGCCTGAAACGCCTAAATACATATTAGTCCTCACATTGGCATTGGTCTGCTTCTATTTTGCCAGATCAGGTCTTAGCGTAATATCTTATAGTGCCGGAATACTGCTTCCTTTTGTTATCATTCTCGGTTACTTTGTCTCTTTCTCCAATACGCCGAACAAGGATTTTACTTTGTTAAAACCTATACTGGAACATGGATGGCAGCCGGCCGTTCACGGCATGCTCTATGCGGGAGGGGGATTCGTCGAGCTCATCATGCTGCTTACGATCCAGCACCGGATAAAGTCAAAGCCCAAGGTGTGGCAGATTATATTATTAGGCGCCATTCTAGTCTACATCACAATCGGGCCTGTAATTGGAGCTATAACCGAATTCGGTTATAAAGAAGCCGCCAAGCAGTTTGAGTCCCCCTATGAGCAGTGGCGGCTCGTGAAATTGGGCAACGATCTTGAGCATGTCGATTTCTTGTCTGTCTTCCAATGGATGGCGGGCGCCGTGATCCGCGTCAGCTTCGCTCAGTATATTCTGGCGGAGCTTCTGCCCTTCCGATCAAAGAGGGCGCGTGATTGGTTCATCCTCGGCACGACTGTCAGTTACATTGTCATATCCATGTATCCCATCGAACAGGATGCATTCTACCAATGGATGCTTCATTATTATTTTCCGCTATCCCTGATATCGGCTTTCTCTGTATCCGCGGTTTGCATTGCCATCTCGCTACTAACCAAAAAACCGAAGGAGGAGCCTACATGAGCGGTATAAATCAAAATCCCCAACGATCGGAGAAATGGACGTTCGAGAAGCTTAAGAAGCTGTTCATTCATGCTTCGGACGTCACGGTCAGACGACTTCAGCTGAGTGAGGAAGCCTCATCGGAGGTTGTCTTGCTTTACGGAGAAGGCGTGACGGACTCTTCCATGATCAGCAGATCCGTTCTTCCGGAGCTGGAGCGCTTGTACTGCTCGCAGGGCTTTTCCACGCTGCATGAACGACCCGTTCATGGCACACTGCCGCTAATTCCGACCCAAGAGGAAGTTTCTGTAAATAAGCTTTCGGAATGGATCTTTCAGGGAGATCTGCTTCTTGTGTTTCCGGCATCCGATAACGCTATATTCAGATTGAGCATCTGCAACCGGCCGGAACGTTCGCCCGAGGAATCCAGCACGGAGATTACGATCAAAGGCCCCAAAGATGGCTTCGTTGAGGATATTCTGACGAATGTGGGGCTCGTACGCAAACGGATCCGAAGCCAATCCTTATGCAACGAAACCTTCGTGCTGGGAAGACGAACGAGGACAAAGGTGGCCTTGTTATATTTCCAGGATATCCTCAATCCAGATATCGTTAAAGAGGTGCGCAAACGGTTAAACGGAATCGATATCGATGGTCTGTACAGCATTAACCAGCTCCAGGATATGATCGTCGACTCCAAATATTCCTTATTTCCGCTGCTCGATTTCACAGGGAGACCGGATAAGGTTGTAGCGAGCTTGCTAGCCGGACGTTTTGTCATTATCGTCGACGGCAACCCGCTGGTCTTGATCGGCCCGGGGAGCTTCTCGCTCTTGATGAAATCGCCCGAGGATTTGCATTTTAGTTACGAATATGTGTCGTTCGCCCGCTTAATTCGGTTGTTAAGCTTTGTAATCACGGTCCTGATGCCGGGCGCATGGGTGGCATTGTCATCCTATCATCCGGACCAGCTGCCCTTCCGATTAATGGCGACCATTGCCACATCCCGACTAGGCCTTCCGTTCTCCGGTCAGCTCGAGCTGTTTATCCTGCTCATCCTGCTGGAAATCTTCCGGGAAGCCGGCCTGCGCCTGCCCAGCTCGATCGGTCAGACCTTGACGGTCATCGGCGGCTTGGTCATCGGCGATGCGGCGATTCGGGCGGGCCTGATCTCGCCAAGCGTCGTTGTCGTCGGAGCCTTGACGGCCGTATCCGGCGTGACGCTCGTCAATCAGTCTTTGAGCCAATCCGTGGGCATTATCCGTTTGCTGCTCTTCTTCATCGCCTCTGTTCTCGGGATGTATGGCCTGCTCCTGGGTATTGTCCTGCTTGTCGGATATATGGGCAGTCTTCGTTCCTTTGGATTGCCTTATATGTCTGGTATGGGGCCTGTTTTCAGCTGGAGCGGCTTGTTTAAATCGATTCTCCGATTCCCATGGCGGAAGATGAGCCAGCGGCCTGAAGGGCTTAGCCCTATCGATCCGGACCGGTTTAAGGAGGAGTAGCATGATTCGGTTAGCCAAGCTATGTCTGGGTGTGACGCTTCTCTTCGCTCTAACCGGTTGTTGGGGCTCCAAAACGATACAAAGCATGGATTACGCAACGGCGATCGGCCTTGACTACAAGGACGGCTTGTTTCACTCGTACGTACAAGTGCTAAGCTTCTCCCAGGTTGCCAAGACCGAAACGTTGGAAATCGGGAAGAGCATCCCGATCTGGGTAGGAAAAGGGAAAGGGAAAACCGTAGCCGAAGCCTTCTCTTCCCTCTATCGAACCTCGCAGCTCCGTATATTTTGGGGGCATGTACGGGCGATTGTGTTCACCGACAATTTTATCAAAAATAAACATGCGCAGCTGCAGGCTTACGATGCGCTCAACCGGTACCGGGAGATCCGCTATAACATCCTCGTCTATGTGACGAAAGAAGCGATGCCCAAAGTATTGACGCAGCGGGCGATCTTGAACCTGTCTCCTCTCGAAACGATCCTGGATTCGCCTGAGGAGAGCTATAAACAGCAATCCGAGCTTCCGCCTCAATACCGATTTCGAGTCATCTCGGAGGTCAACGAACCGCTGCGCGCGACGTTGCTTCCTACACTCGCGATAACGGAAGAAAGCTGGATTGAGGATGAAAAGAAAAAACCGATGTTCCTTAATAACGGCGCCTATATTGTACAGAATAAGGAGTTAAAGGGCTGGTTTTCGCTGGATGACCTCATTGGCTATAAATGGCTGGAGGAACGGACGAAACGATTTCTGATTAATGTTCCGCCCAATGAACCCCCTCACACGGCGATCATTCTAACCAACCCCCGCTATCGCATCAAACCGTTTGTCGCGAACAATGCAGTCAGGTTTAATATTGATGTGTATATGAAGGGCAATATAGAAGAAATGACGCACGACACTACCATCGATAAGCTGGAAGCTCAAGCGGCAGCAGTCGTTCGCGGTCAAATTCTTCACACCTATAAGACAGGGGTCCGGAAGCAAACGGATATTTACGGATTATTGGCGCTGTTGCACCGCAATGAACCGGACATGTACCATAAATTGAATAGGGAGGGAAAAATCGCGCTCAAAGAGGATACCTTAAACAAGATAACCGTCAAGATAAAGATTATTCACACAGGCAAGTATAAGGCCAGAACGCGCTAGCTGAGACGGATGAACCCCGGCACGGATGAAGATCAAGCGAGAACCGGCCTGCCCGTGAAACGCAAAGCAGCTGACTGTCGTCCATATGACGCGGTCAGCTGTTTTGTTTGTATGTCATTTTATAGCCGTGCGCCTGCTATTGCCGATTCTTCTCCCGGCTTCACTAGTTGAAGCGGATATAAAATCTCCGTCTGCAGCTTATATGGATCCTCATCCCAATGGCCGTAAATTTCCATGTAAGGATATGTATGCTGTCTGCCTGACGCTCGAATCGCTTGCCGCATGCTCTCATGAGTAGCGCCTAATTGGTTGTAAGGCCCAATATGCTTCCAGTATGCATAGTGCTGAAAGCTGATATCCTTCCTCGCCAGCACAGTGCCGGCATCCGGTGTTGAATGAAGCTCGACGCCTGCGAACAGAATACGGTCGCGGTCATAGAGAACATGATTGATGCCTTTGTGAGGCAGCTTCTTCCCCCGCACTTCCCTCCAAACCTCATCCAGCAGCTTCTTCATTGCTTCCGGGATGCTGGCATTGCCTTCGGCCTGCATGGAAACGCCATACAATTGAAATTCCCGTGTGTCATTCACAATCGTTATATTCATCATTCATACCCTCTCCCTGTGCCCTTATGTTAACGAATACACCCAATAATATACCGAACATACGATCCCCTGTAAATAAAATAAGACAAATTGGCTGCCTCGCTTAATGACCTGTTTACTCAAATAGTTGGGTTTTTCTTCATATTATCTTAATCTTCATTTGAGTCTACGTTAATAATTGATCGTTATGATTAATGCGTTACCAATTAAAAACATCTAATAATAGTAACATTCAAACCTATTTAGTTGTTTTTTATTGGTTTAATCAATCTTATCATTAAAGGAGAGCTGATGATGACTTCTACTCGCAACAAAAAGGTGGTTACCTTGGCACTAAGCTTAACCCTCATGGGCAGTGCGCCGAACGTATTGACGATTCCCCAAGCCTTCGCTCAATCCGATGCAGCTGTTCAAGCTGCGGAACAAAGCACCGCTCAAGCCAGAACTTATAAAATTCCGAATTCCAATCGCGGCGAAGATTTAAACCAATTGAAATTTACCGGCGGCTGGTCCCATGGCGGCGATTCGTATACGAATGAAAAAGATGCTTATTTCGAGTTGACTTTTACCGGCAAGCAAGTGCAGCTGTATGGGGCCAAAGACAAGGCTCATGGAATCGCTGCAATCTCCATCGACGGCGGGCCCGAAACGATGGTTGACTTATATGCCTCCGCCCGGGCAAATCAAATCTACTTCACGAGTCCCGAGCTGCCATCCGGCACGCATACGGTTAAAGTACGCGTAACGGGAGATAAAAATCCGCAATCCCAAAATTCGTATGTCGTCATGGAAAATGCCCAAATTGTCGTTGATTCCAGCTTCATGAGCTTGTCCGGTCCGTCTGGTATGGTATCCGGTTCTGAGAATGCATTTGAACTTAGTTATATCGGCAATCTGGACCAAATCCTGCCCAATAGCGCCGTTATTCAATATGACCCGAGCAAATTTGAAGTCATCGGTGCAGCATCGCTGCAAAACGGAGTAATCGTCGGCCCCATTGAACATTTGGATAACGGAAAGGTTAAGCTTGTTTTTTCAAGCAATCAGCCTATATCTGCCGGCATCAAAACTCCGATTGTTAACCTTAAACTAAAAACAAAAGATAGTGTGACAAGCTCCAGCAGCATAGCGCTTACGAATCTTTCCGTCACGACGATTGAAGGCCAGGAAGTCGAAATCACCCAGCCGTCCATCAAAAAGGTTGACATTTTCGAAACGGAAGAAATCACGCTGGATCGTTCCACGCTTTCCTTGAAAGCCGGCGGCTTTGATCTTATCGATTTGAACTGGACGCCGGCAAGCGTCTTAAACCCGAACATCCACTGGGTTTCGAGCGATAACAGCATCGTAAAAGTAGAGCCGTATCCAAACGCCGCGAAACGCTTCAAAGTGACGGGTTTAAAAGCAGGCAAAGCGACGATTACCGCCTTATCGTCCAATGAAAAGTCACAAAAAACCATTGAAGTGGAAGTATCCAACTCTATGGATGTCAATCGAGACGGTTACCTTACGAAAGAGGATATGCATTTAACAGGCCAATTGTCAGGATCCCAAACGGGAGACCATAAATGGGAACAATCCTCCAAAGCAGACATTAACGGTGATGGCAAAGTAAATGGCCAGGATGTCAAGCTGATTCAGGAAGAATTGAAGGAGCATAACGATATTCCTTATAAGCATGTGTTCATTATCGGATTGGATGGAGCCGGGAACTTCGTGCAGCATGCGAATGCGCCCAGAATGAAACAGTTTTTCTCGGAAGGTGCCGTTACCTTCCATGCAAAAACGGAAGATTACTCATCAAGCGCACCGTCATGGGGCGCAATGCTGCATGGCGTAGGCTTCAATACGCATAAGGAAGACAATGCAACGATCGGCAATCCTTTTGCGGAAAATGTCCCTTACCCTTCTTTCTTCAAACTGCTGAAGCAAGAACGCCCTGCGGCAAAAATGGCAGCCATGATGAACTGGAATCCAATCTACAACGGATTAATCGAGCGTTCAGCCGATGTATATAATGAATCTGCCGGTGACAACGCGATCACGCAAAAAATTGCAGAATATGTTAAGACAAAAGGAAAAAATACTCAGATTACCTTTATTCAATTAGATGATATTGACGGAGCCGGTCATTCCCACGATTACGGCAGTGCTAAATACTATGAGCAATATGAGAAAACCGATAAAAATGTAGGGATTATTCTGGATGCCATTGAGGAAGCCGGGTTAATGGAAGACAGTCTCATCATCATGTCGACCGACCATGGCGGGCACAATTATACGCATGCCACTACGGACCCTCTTGACACGACGATTTTCTGGGCTGCGAAAGGCAAAGGTATCGAACCGGGAACTGTAATCACGGATGCCGTGCAAATCAAAGATACGGCTGCCGTTGTTGCGAAAGCATTGCGGCTGGATGCTCCCGCCGCATGGGAAGGAAAAGTTCCTGAAGGATTATTTCAGGAAAAGAATAACAATGGATTAGGGAATTAGAGCTCCTATATCCCCATAGGAAACAAAGATAAACCGTCCCGCTGATGACCCCGGGACGGTTTATTGCCTATCTATTGTATTGCGCATGATGCAGCCGGCTGTAGATGCCGCCGGAAGCAACCAGTTCCTGGTGTTTGCCCTGCTCGGCGATCCCGTCTTCGTTAACGACGATGATGCGATCCGCATTCTTGATCGTCGTCAGCCGGTGGGCGATAACAAGCGTCGTCCTTCCAACGGACAGATCGGATAGCGATTGTTGAATGGCTGCTTCGGTTTCCGTATCCAGCGCGGAGGTTGCCTCGTCCAGGATAAGGATCGGCGGGTTCTTCAGAAACATCCTTGCAATCGACAGCCGCTGCTTCTGTCCGCCTGACAGCTTGACGCCGCGCTCCCCGATAACCGTTTCGATCCCTTCCGGCAGCTTATGGATCAGTTCCTCCAGTGAAGCGCGTCTGGCCGCTTCCCAAATCTCTTCATCCGTTGCCTTCAAATTGCCATATGCAATGTTCTCCCGTATCGTTCCGGAGAAGAGGAATACGTCCTGCTGTACGATACCGATATGTTTGCGAAGCGATTGGAGCTCAAACTGCCGGATATCGACTCCATCCACGGTAATTCTTCCTTCATTCACGTCGTAGAACCGCGGCAGCAGGCTGCAGATCGTCGTTTTCCCGGCACCCGACGGACCTACGAACGCAATGGTCTCCCCCGCTTGAATGGTCAGATCGATATTCCGCAATATCTTCCGGTTCGGCTCGTAGCCGAACGTAACGCCTTCGAATCGAATATCACCCCGGACTGCGTCCATCCGGATGGCGTCAGGCGCATCTGCGATGTCCGGCTCCGTATCGATGATTTCTATATAGCGTTTGAAGCCGGCGATTCCTTTCGGATAGCTCTCGATGACGGCATTGATTTTCTCGATGGGACGGAAGAAGATATTCGATAGCAGCAGGAAGGCCATAAATTCGCCCATATTCACTTTTCCCCGGATAAAGAACCAGGCCCCGCAAACCATGACGAATACGGTAACGAGCCGCATCATCATATAACTGACGGATATGCTTTTGGCCATCGTCTTATAGGCGAGCAGCTTCGTATCGCGATATTTGTAATTATCGACGGCGAACAGTTTCTTCTCGTGGGCCTCATTGGCAAAGGATTGAACGACGCGGATTCCGCCGACATTATCCTCGATCCGCGCGTTGAAGTTGCCGACATCCCCGAACAAGCGTCTGTAAGTCTTGGTCATCTTGCCGCCGAACACGATAATCAGCCACGCCATTAGCGGGATAATGATGAAGGTCAGCAAGGCGAGCTCCAAATTAATGTAAGCCATAAGCGTGAAGGAGCCGACTAGCGTCATGACCGCAATGAAAACATCCTCGGGGCCGTGATGGGCCACCTCGCCGATATCATTCAAATCGTTCGTGATCCGGCCGATCAGATGACCGGTTTTATGATTGTCAAAAAAACGGAACGACAGCTTCTGAATATGCTCGAACATCTTTCTGCGCATATCCGTCTCT
Organism: Paenibacillus spongiae; assembly: GCF_024734895.1. NCBI lineage: Bacteria > Bacillati > Bacillota > Bacilli > Caryophanales > Paenibacillaceae > Paenibacillus > Paenibacillus spongiae. Next base: position 2,731,751 of record NZ_CP091430.1, on the reverse strand, counting down.
ATATTGATCCCCAGCATATGACCCCAGTAGGTAACGATATACTGGAGCGCGGTATTCAATGCATAGATGGCTAACAAGGCGATTGCGGCCAGTACGATGAGCGTCCAGTTCTCGCCAGGCAGCAGCTCGTTAATAAACTCGCTAACCGCAAGCGGGAAGGCAAGCTCGAGAAGCCCGGCTAGAATCGCACAGGAAAAATCTAAAAAGAAAAGTCCCTTGTAAGGACGATAATACGAGAAAAAACGGCGCAGCACGCAAAATCACTCTCCAGGATCAGTCCATAAATTAATCTTCTTTGTTCGCCTCGGGTGAAGATTCGCCCGGTTCCAGCATTATCCGGTCTTCTTCACGAAGCTCGAATAAATACATATAATCGCTGATCACCTGCTCAATCGCTTTAAGCTCTCCGCTTATAACAGGCTGTATCGATTGAAATTCCGCTTCTCCCAGCTGCCGCGCCAACGTTGCGCGCTTAATTTGCAGCTGCTCCAGGAAGGTTAAGATTCGCCCTCTTCTATAGGTCTGCGCACCGCCGCCTGCTCCCGGCTCGCCGCCCCGCCGCCTGTGATGCTCCCCGCGGCGTCCCGGGCCTCTTTCCTTTCCGCGTTCGTCAAGCGGCGGAATATGCCTTGCTTCCGGCCTGCCATGATGGATGGGTCTCATTTGCCGCCCCCTTTCACGTATACATTCGTATACAAGTTTATTGTATACGAATGTATACGATCACTGCTTTTCTGTCAATGGGTAAATCGCTATTTTCTTACAATTATGTTTGCCGGCATCCGTATTTTGATGGCCTAAATAAGGTACATCGTATTGATAAAGACCTTGCTAGATCCCCTGTACAATCCGCGCTGCCCGGTGACGAACCTGTCCGAACAGCTCCTCTTCATCGATCGTCAGCAGCTTCCTTCCTTGCATAAGCAATCTGCCGTCCACCATAACGGTATCGACATCCGAGCCCTTTGCTGCATAGGCAAGCAGAGATTCGACGTTATGATTCGGCTGAAGATGCGGCTTTCTCAGATCAACGAGAATCAAATCAGCTTTCTTCCCTTTCTCCAGCGTGCCGACTTCACGATTCAGGCACAGCAGCTTGGCACTCTCCAGCGTCCCCATTCGCAGCGCCTGTCCTGCAGGCAGCATCGTTGGGTCGCCATAGTCCAGCTTCTGCAGCCATGCCGCCGCCCTTGCCGATTCGAACATATCGAGGGTCGTCGCGCTGCCGGCTCCATCCGTCCCGATCCCCACCGTAATGCCTTGCCGGATGCACTCGGTTACGGGCGCGATGCCGCATCCCAGCTTCAAATTGCTGATGGGATTATGCGCAACTCCGCCTCTCATGCCGTGCAATAATCGAACATCCTTGCGAGTCAGATGGACCGCATGGGCAAGCAGCACATGGGAGCGGTCGAACATCCCCAGATCGACCAAATATTCCGTAGGTGTAACGCCGTACCGGTCGCGGATTTTCACAACCTCTTCTTTCGTCTCCGCCAAATGGATGTGTATAGGAAGCTTGCGGGATTCTGCATACGCAATCGTTTCCTTCAGTGGCTCCGGAGGACATGTGTATGGCGAATGGGGCCCGATCATCGTCGTAATCCGGCCATCCGCCGCACCCGACCAGCGCTCGACCAAGTCGATCGCTTCGCCCATTCGTTTCCCGCCGTCGTCCTGCAGGAATACGAGGCCGCGTGTCAGGGAAGCCCGCATGCCGGCGCTCTTCACGGCTTCGCCGATTTGATCCATATGAATATACATGTCTGCGAAGCAAGTCGTCCCGGAACGGATCATCTCCGCCATCGCCAGCATCGATCCCCAATAGATGTCCTCGGGCGTCATATTCGCTTCCGCCGGAAGCATCTTGCGGTCCAGCCAATCCATCAGCTTCCTGTCGTCGGAGAAAGCTCTCAGCAGGCTCATGGGGGAATGCTGATGCGCATTGATGAAGCCTGGCATGACAGCGAAGCCGTCTCCCTCGATTACCTTGTCTTCTTCGGAAGCGTGAACGGACGTCCCGATCTCAACAATGCGATCATGCTCGATCAGAATATCGCCGCAATAAGGTGCCTCGCCCTCCACCATCGTTGCCAACAAGCCGTTTCGTATCCAAGTTCTCATTCTCTCATCGTCCTCCCTGCCGGATTGCATCCTCTACTTTACAGAATTTGTTATCCGGCCAATCAATATGATAGCCGCCGGACGGCTTCATACAGGAACGATAAGCGTTCACGCAGCGTCAAGGTCAAGTATATAAAATCTTTTTTCAAAGACGGTGTCACAAAACCGCATGTTCAATGGTCTTGTGTATGTAAGGATCGAATCAACAACCAACCGAACAGGAGTGAAGATGAAATGAGATTCAATTATCGCGAAGCCAATCCGCAAGTCTTCCAGGCCATGCTACGATTGGAGCAGTTCGCAAGCCAAATCGAAATCGATCCCGCGTTGAAGGAATTAATCAAAATCCGCGTCTCGCAGCTCAATAGCTGCGCCTTCTGCATCAATATGCATACGAAAGATGCGCGCAAACGAGGCGAAACCGAACAGCGGCTTTACCTGTTGAACGCGTGGCGGGAGACTTCCCTCTACACGCCTGAAGAAAAAGCGGCATTATCGCTTGCCGAAGCTGTCACCCGCATCGGAGACGGCGGAGTTACCGACGAGCTGTATCGGTCCGTTAGCGAGTACTATAATGATAGACAGATCGCAGACCTTATCTTTATTATCAATACGATAAACAGCTGGAACCGGTTAGGAATCAGCAGCGGTATGGAGCCGGGCGATTTCGAATAATTGGTACGATTATGCATACTGAAGCAGTCCTCCAATTGCATTGGAGGCTGCTTCAGCTCTAATCGGGACTATTCGTATTGCCGTTAATGCTAACACTGGCGCCTATTAACCGACTTCCACAGCCGGTACAGAAGGTGCAGCCGGCAAGTGCGACGCCACTACGGCGTAAATCGTCACTTTATTGCCGAGGATCGGGCCGTGTGCGGATGACTCGCCCTGCGCAGCATGGGATGGATGACCGCTGTGACCGGCAGGATTGCTTTGGTGATGATTGCCATGCACCGCACCTGGGTTCCCGCTGCCTGCTGCCGAAGTCTGGGTGGAACTCTCCTGGTTTCCTGCCCGTGCGGCTTCAGCCTCAGCGCGCCTGGCATGAGCATGGCGGAAGGAATCGCTGCTTGACCAGCCGTGGAAGGCTTCCTCGTTCTCCCATGTCGTACATACACGAATTTCTTCATTCCCTAAAGCATTCTTGGCATGCAGGACATCCATCCGAATAAATCCGGGGAATGTATGCACGCTCTTAGGTGTCCGAAACCGCTCCATAACCGCTTCGGCGTATCCGGCACGAACTTCGATAAGATTCTCGACCATAATCATACCTTTATTCACTTCCTCCTCCGGTTCGATCAGCGATTTCAAATAACTGGCGACCTCCTTGGCCTGATCGCCGCCCATAAGAGCATGCTGGAGCAAAGGGATCCCGTGCGGGCCTGTCGCAGACGCCATATGCGGATATTTATCCAGCATCGCCCGAACCAGCTCCAACTCGCCCAGCATAGCCGCAGCAAACACGTCCATTCGGGCCCCCTTGGAGAGCAGCCATTCCGCGATATCCCGCCTGCCTACGTGGGACGCCGCACCCAATGCGGTCTCCCAATCGTCGCCACCCCAGTTCATGGAGGCATGCAGCAGCCCCGGTTCTTGTTCAAGCAGCGCTTGCACTTTATTCAAATCCGCGTGTGCCGCCCCTACAAACTGTCTTACCAGCTCCGTACTAAGGCTCGTTCCTGCCATTTAACTCCATCCTCCCGACATAGCTTAAATTTGAAATGCTGCTTTGCAAAGATTTTCAAATCGATTCTGGCTTTTGACTCCGGATGATGCGTTATAAGACTGAATATCGTACACATTATGAGACGTTTCCGACCCGGGACGGCTGTTTCACGACCCCGCATGGCAGATAGACCGGCACGCCATCATCGTCATGAACCTTTGCTTCAATACCGAACACCTCGCGGAAAAATTCGATCTGAAACACCTCGGACGGCTTTCCTTCCCTCACGACCGCACCTTCTTTAACGGCAACGATCCGGTCGCAATAGCGGGCTGCCTGATTCAGATCATGCAGCACCATGATGACGGTGATCCCCTGCTCACGGTTCAACCGCCGAATCAATTCCATCAGCTCCAGCTGGTGGGCGATATCGAGATAGGTGGTCGGTTCATCAAGCAGCAGCGTCTTGGGGCTCTGGGCCATACACATCGCAAGCCAGGCCCGCTGCCGCTCGCCGCCGGACAGCTCCAGGAGAGAGCGATGCTGGAGCAGCTCCATACCGGTTACGCGCAGCGCCCAATTCACTACTTCTTCATGCTGGCCTCTGCATTCTTCATACCACTTCAAATGCGGATTGCGTCCTCTGCGGACAAGTTCGCGGACGGTAATATCCAGTGAAGACTCTTGCGTCTGGGCCAGCATCGTCATCCGCTTCGCGATATCCTTGGTGTTCATTCCGGCCAGATTCTGACCGTCCATCATTACGGCCCCCCTATGCGGGGCAACCAGTCTGGCCAGCATGCGGAGCACCGTGGACTTGCCGGAACCGTTCGGACCGACAATGCCGAGCCATTCGCCGGCTGCGACCGTCAGATCGAATCCATCGACGACAGGCTCTGCCCGGTATCCGTATTTAAGGTCGAATGCTTGCAACGCCACGCTCATCTGTTGATCCCCCTTCGGAGTAAATAGAGAAAGAACGGTGCTCCGAGCAATGCCAGCAGAATGCCTACCGGAAACTCAATCGGGTCAAACCAGCTGCGCGCAGCCGTATCTGCCGCAACGACGAGCATCCCGCCGCCAATAGCCGATATCGGGAGCAAAATCCGATAATCGCCGCCCACCAGAAGCCGAACGATGTGAGGGACGACAAGTCCAACAAAGCCGACCATGCCGACAATGCTGATAGCAGCCCCCGCCAGGAAGGTCGAGAGTAGAATAATGAGCAGCCGCCCGGCCTCCACCTTGCTGCCCAGCACCTTTGCCGCGTCGTCTCCAAGCACCAGTAAATTGGCCTGCTTGATCAAGAATACCGACGCGATAACACCGATGACAGTGTAAGGAAGCAAGGTTTCAAAATGCGGCCAGCTTCGGCCGTTCAGGCTCCCCGACATCCAAGGCAGAACCGCCTGCACCTTCTCGCTGTTCAGAATCATCAAAGCCGTCATAGCCGCGCCAAGCAGAGAATTGACCGCAACGCCTGCCAATATAAGCCGCATGGGAGACGCGCCCCCTTTCCAGGAGAGCGCATAGACGATAACAGCTGCGGTCAATGCGCCTGTGAATGCGGCGATTGGCAGCAAGGCGATCTGCTCAGGGAACAAGATCATAATGACAACCGCCGCAAGTCCTCCCCCGGCCGAGACGCCGATAATGCCCGGATCCGCGAGCGGATTGCGGAACACCCCTTGCAGGAATGCGCCGGCAATCGCAAGGCATGTACCTGCGAGCATCCCGGTTAATACCCGGGGCAGCCGCAGGTTCCATACGATTTGTCTGGCTTCCGTGTCGGATGCCTGTGTCAGAGCTGTCCATACTTCGCCCGCAGGGATCGGAATGGAGCCAGACATCAAGCCTGCGAGCACTGCGAGCAGAAGCAGTGCCGCACTGCCAATCCAGACGATCATATTGCGGATCATTCGAGGATTTCTTTCCTGCTGAGCAGCCGCCGGCTTCAACGCTACGATAGCCATTGCCTCTATTTCACCTGAAGGAGCAGCTTATTCATGGTTTCAATCGCTTGCGGCGCTCTCAATCCAGGGTTGGCGGCGAATAAATCGGACGGCAGCACCTCGAACTGCTCATTCTTGACCGCACCGAGGCTCTTCCAAGCGGCATTACCCTCGAACTGCTTCTTGAAGCTCGCTTTCACCTCATCCGCATCGCCATGCGTAATCAATAGAATAATATCGGGATTCGCTGCAACAATCCGCTCCATGCTGAGTTCTGCGTATTGAGGCATCGTATCCATCTTAGGGAATGAGGACGCGATGTTCTTGCCGCCCGCCAATTCCAGGAAATTGCCGGGATAGCTCGTAGGCAGCGCGACGACAAAGCTTCCGGGCGATCCGTAGACGATCAGCGCCTTCGGCTTATCCTTCGGCTTGCTAAGGGATTTCAGTTTATTGTCCATTCCCTTGATCAGCTGCTCCGCTTTACTCTCCTGACCCAGAACGCGTCCATACAGGCGGATGGAATTCTGGATTTCGTCGTATGAATTATGCGAGTTGAACATCACCTGCGCACCGAGCCGCTCGATCGTCGCCTGCTGCGATTTCAGCGATGGGCTGGCAATGACGAGATCGGGCTTCAGTGTTGCCAGCTTCTCGAACAGGACGCCATGCGAGCTGCCGACCTCAGGCACGGAAGAGGCTGCTGCCGGAATCACCTTGCCGATGGCGGTTGGACGGCCAACGACTTTACCTCCCAGAGCGTAGATGATTTCCGTGTCTGACGAAGATAGCGTCACAATGCGGCTCGGTTTCTTTTTTAACGTAAAGGAGCCCGTGCTCGTCTTAACTGTCAGGGTGCTGCTAAGCTGTACCGTGCTGGTGTTCTTGTTATAACTCACCCAATTGCCGAAGGCTTCGGAAATAAGACGGAGGGGAACGAACGTCTTGCCGTTCACGAAGACCGGTGCCGCATCCATCTCTGTCCGTACGCCATTTATGTATGCTGTGGTGGATCCGACAGTGAGCTTCACATTCACGCTATCCCGATTTGCCGTGATCGTCTTCGTATTGGCATCCCACGAAGCCTTCCCTCCGAGTGCTTTCACGATGCCGCTGTACGGAACCATTGTCCGGTTATGGACGATTCGCGGCTGCGTGTCCAGCGAAAGCTCCTTCCCATCCAATGTGACCTTGATCGAGCTTCCTGCCGCAGATGCTGAAGGAGCCCCCCACTTCCCAGTCGCAACCGGCGACAGCAGCACCGCTGCAGCCAACAAACCATGAACCAAAGCTTTACGAAACATTTCCCCTGCCTCCTATTAGTAATGATAATCAATATCATTTATGACTTCTTTATTTTATTGATAACGATTATCATTGTCAATATTATTTTTATATTTTTCCAATTTCGTTGGTTTGCTGATTCGCTTCGCTTGTCATTTCGCTTTGCATGTCTGGCTTGACCTCTCCCATTTCGACTATTGCATTGCGGCGTTCCTCTTACGTTGTCACACTATCCTGCGACTGCCAGCCGCGCTCGAATGCACCATGCGGATGGCGCACATTTGTCGTCTTCATCCGACCTGGCTGGCCACCTCGCTTCTTCCGAAGCCGAAACGCCGGAAAACGGACGTACAGACCATTCAACGGCTGCGCCAACTGCTGTTACGCTCTTTTTCGGTCACTCAACTTCGGTTTCGCTCCTCCATCCATGATTCTGTATCTCTGTCAAGAAAGTGGACACAGTTTTTAAGCGATCTGGAGTTGCTCATAGTATCTTTTCTCGAACTGATGCGGGGTCAGGTAGTGAATGGACGAATGGATCCGGATACGGTTGTACTCGAGTTCAATGTACTCGTAAATCGCATCGTATGCTTGCTTGCGGGTCTTGAAGGTGGTTTGGTAGATGAGTTCTTTCTTAAGGACACTGTGAAAGGCCTCGATGCAGGCGTTATCGTAACAATTTCCTTTTCGACTCATGCTTCCAATCATCTCATTCGCCGCCAGTCGCTCGCAGTATTCCGTCGAGGCATACTGTGAACCTCGGTCCGAGTGGTGGATTAACCCTTTCGGCGGCTTTCGATGTAAGACAGCCTTGTCAAAGGCGTCTAGCACCAGCTCCTTGGTCATGCGTTCGCCAAGCGACCAGCCCACGATCTTGCGAGAGTAAAGATCCATAATACTCGCTAGATATACCCAGCCTTGCCGCGTGGCAATGTAGGTGATGTCGGCTACCCAAACTCGATTGGGTGCATCCGGTTTGAACGCACGATTCAGCACGTTTTCAAACACGGCCATGTTGTGCTTCGAGTTCGTTGTTGCTTTTTGCTTCTTCACTGTAATCGAGCGAAGTCCCATGTCCTTCATGTAACGACTCACCGTTTTGGTGGAGACTGTCCAGCCTTCTTCGCGCAGCTTTTCAGCGATCTTATCGCTCCCATAACGTTGCTTGAAGCCATCGAAGTGGTGCCTGATGCGTTTCTTCAGCTTCTGACGGCGTTTCTCCTGCTCGCTTGGTTTTCGCTTGACCCACTTGTAATAACCGCTTCGGGATACATTCATGACACTGCACATCTTCTCAACACGAAACTGGAAGCGGTGTTTATGAATAAATGAGTAAATCAGTCTCGGTTTTTCGTGAAGAAGTGCATCGCCTTTTTTAGGATTTCATTCTCTTCTTGCAACTCGCGATTCATTTGTTCAAGTTTATTCAAACGCTCGTAGTCGACGAATAACTGGGACTTCTCCCCAGTATCGGCAAACCTCTTTCTCCAGGCGCGGATGGTACTTACCGGGATATCCAGCTCCTTTGAAACTTCAGACGGGGATTTCCCTGTTTCTTGCATGTGCTTTACGGTTTGACGTTTGAACTCATCATCAAAATGTTGGCGAATATCTCCCATGACACACCTCGACCCTTATTGTTAGTTTTATTGTAACAGGTCGCTACTACGGTGTGTCCACTTTCTAGTCTAGCTGCATTCGGCGCGCTGTAAGTCCCTTTTCCGGCCTTACAGCTCGTCCGTTCAGCCTTCGACTGGCTGTAACGCCGATTTTGGGTCTTACAGTTTGCATTCTCGGCTTAACCTCCCGCTTTCCGCAGATGCATAACGCCATTCCTCCATCTATGCAACCAGCTTCTGTTACATCGCCACATAACGGAGCAGGCTATCATCGAAGATCGTTCCATCGTCATCCCACTTCCTGGACATCATCCCGAAACGGCTAACCTACCACATTACCCTCCACCGTGAGTCGAACCGAACCTGCATACATTGAACGACTATACACCAACACATACCATATAAGCAGGTACACATAAAAGAAAGAGAGCTTCCCGAATATCGGGAGGCTCTCTAAACATCCTGCATAAATCGACGGTACTTCATGCGAGGGCCTTCTTCACAGAAAAGCCTATCGCGAGAGCCGCGTTCATTGCATGCCGGATACTGCTTAATCTTATCTATCTCGTATATAAACTCAAGTCGTTTCTGAACCTGCTGCTGCTCAACAGCCCACTTCAACCGATGCGACGACAACGTAAATCAAATCATTGCGGTCATGCTTGTCCTCAAGCACGATACCGCTTGTGGTCAGCATTCCACCATCGATGACCTCGATCGTTACTTCACCGTATGGCAGTACAGCTTTCACGGCCTCATGATCAAGCTGTTCATGATCGCACGGAACTGCCAGCTTCACGTTCACTTTCATCCGATCCAAGCTTCTCTCCGGAAGCATCGACGGCAAGCCTGGCATCGAATTATGGTGAATCGCGTTTTGAACGGCCCGTACCGCGGCCTTGGTCACGTTCTGTCCGTGCAAATCGGTCCCCATGCCAAGCTGCACAAAAAATAACTGTTCCATTCGACTTGACCTCCCCTGGCATCTAATAAATTTCCCATTAACGTTCCCGTTTGGCCCAACGGCCAATCACCTGCTCCGGAGGGGATCAGGCTCACATAATCAGAACGGCGGCTCGTCATCCTCCTGCTTCTTGCTGCCCACCTTCTCCAATACTTCAAGCAAATCGGGCGGCTGCAGCAGCTCGACAGGCAGCATGCTGCGATCGAATTGGAAGCCTTCTCCTTCGATCAAAGCTACATAGCGACCGTTATAAACGGCAAAATGAACCGAATTCCCGAATTCGGCTAACGGCGCTTTCACGGATACGCTATCCAGCTTGAACGTCAAGCTCAGATTCGGCTGCTGCTCTACGAGCCGTTCCGTTGCAACCGCGACCTGCTCTTCCGACCACTGCTCCTGCAGCTCGCGCTTCTCGCTGTGCGCCCACAGCTCGTACACATTGGCTTCCTGCTCCCGCTCTTCCCCCTCCTGCCCCTGCCACTTCTCCTCCATATATTCGGATACGATCGTCAGCATATGCTCCGTCATTAGCTCGGGCATCGCTTTTTCGTAGCTGACATAGCGGAGAAAATCTTCAAAGTAGCGGGCATGGGAAGCTTGATGGATCTTCAGCTCCCACGGCTCAAGCATCCCTTCCTCCGGCATGTACGGATACTGGATCGATTTCATATTCCGGGCGCTGATGGCCATCTCAACATGCGAGATCAGCTTCTTCTCATCGGCGATACGGGCGATCTTCGGCTCGAAATCGCATTTTAACACAAACAGAAGCGGCTCGCTTGAATGCTTGACAGGCGTCGCTTGTACAATAATCAATGCTCCGCCTCGAACGGCCGCTGCGTCCATATACATCCGCACAAGCTCGTCGGCATAACCGTGAAAGCCTTCCTTGCTGTCCGACGAACGCAGCCGCTGCATCAGATTATAATTCGGATTGCTGTCCAGATCGTAGCCCGGCTCTGCGATAAATCGCCCGATCTTCGTCGGGGCAGCCTCCGTGTTCGGGTGGCGTTCCGCCTTGCGCTTGCATATCCGTTGAAATTCCCCGTCGAGGAATGATTTCAATTCACTTTCGGCATATTCATCCTGGTCTATCGTTTGAAAATGCTTGAACGTCTTCGATGCTCCGTCCGGCCCTTCCGTCTGGATCACGAAGAACGATAAATAGTGCACGGTAAAATCCATAATGAGGCTTCCCCTTTGCTCATGATCGGTGACCATTAGCATAGCACATTTGCCGCTCCTGCGACATGCTTTGACAGGAAATGCCGCCGGTACGGAAGATGGCTTTGAAGCTGCCGTTCCTTCAATGTGCGGCTATGAGTACCTGTCCTCCGTGCCATCTGAGAGGTGTTCCAGTATCCAATAAATATCATCCTACCGGAAAGTCGGTCAATGACCGCACTGAGCTGCCAGCTGACTGCGAGTCCCTTTCCCAGCCGAAGCGATCATTAATCCCCAAAAAAAGCCGATATCGACCCGCTTCATGCGGATATGATACCGGCTTTCCGATTATTTGCTTGCCATTAGTAGATCCCGGCCTCGCCCTGCTTCAGCTGGTTCAACCGATCGAGCAAGCGGCGCTTCCGGTACAGCATTCTCGCCGCTTCGGATACATCCTGCAGGGTCCCCCGGTTGATATAGGCCCCGAACAGCATGCCGGCGATCGGGATCATCTGGAACAGCTTCTTCCATCCGAAATTGTCCCGATAGGTCGTCATCACTTCGCGCCAGCCTTGGATTTGGGATGCCATCTGATTATGCGACCCCGGTTGCCCGAACAGCGCGAGCTGCTCCAGAATGGCCCGTTTGCCGACGATATCGGAGGAGGCGAACTGCATACATTTGACGGCGAAAACGCGTTCTTCTTTCTCCTTCGGATCATAGCCGTAGCTGATGGCGATTTCCTGGATGACCTTGAGCGATAATCCGAGCAGCGCCGGAATGTCGACGGCAAGCGTGAACAAGCCGCCGAAGCCGGTTGTCGCGCCTTGGACGGTCGCGTACGTTTTGCGGCTCTCTGAAAGTTCCTCCGCCGTCTTGTTCATGCTCGTCAGCGGCAGCACCGCTGCTTCGCCGAGCGATTGTACCCCAAGGTTACGCAGCACCTCGCGCTCCGAAATGATATATCTGCCGCCAGTCTGCAGGAAGCTGCCCACCTCGTCCAGCGCTTGGCCAACCTTTTGCTGCAGAAAACGCGGGGTCAGCTTGTCGAGCAGCATAAAGGGAAGACGGCCGAGCTTCTCCCAGAAGAAGATATCTTTCTGCTCTCGCTCCCATTTTAATACGACCTGCAGCGCATCGGTCAGCTCTTCTTTCGTCTCCGGCACACGCAGATGTTCTCGGATCGGTTCACCAGCCCGCACCTGATCCGGATCGCCCGCGGTCGGCACTGGCTGAGGCCTTATATCGGCTTGCGGATCTTGTTTCGTTGATTGGTTATCTTCCATCGTCTCCCAGCTCCTTCATCCTATCTCCGTGTTCGTACGGATAACGCTACCGTTAGGATGCACAAAATGCGAAAAACCCGCCTTAAGGCGGGCAGATTTTAATTGATGAATAGACTCTACAGAGGAACAGCGCGCGGATTAATCTTGCGGTTGGATAAGCGACGTTAGCGTTCCTGCGTGCAGCAGTTTAAGCTTATGCAGGGCACGGGTGCATCCGACATACAGAAGCTTGGCGTCATCGGGTCCATAGTACGCCGCATCGGCATCGGCAATGAGCACGGCATCGAACTCGAGCCCTTTGGCTAAATAGACCGGAACAACCGTCAGTCCGCCGCCGTAGGCTTCCTGCTTGCTGCGGACGAGGGAAGCCTTCAGCCCTGCGGCCGTCAGATGCTCCCAGATCGCTTCGCAGGATTTTGCCGTACGTCCGAGAATCGCAATCGTCCGGTACGCTCCATCTTCGGTCCAGGCTTGAATGGAATCCTTCACAAGACGCAGGCGTTCCATTTCTTCGCAAGAAACGACTTCTACCGGCTCACCGCTGCGGAATACCGGAGTCGCAGGCTTCACACCGTCTCCCATTCCCCGGAGAACCTGGTTCGCGAACTCGATAATCTCCATGGTCGAACGATAGCTGCGGTCCAGCTCGAAGTATCCGCTGTCGTCCAGATCGAACAGCGCCGTCAGCTCGATCCAGCTGTGTATGCCGGCGTAGCCGTGTATGCCTTGCTGCAAATCGCCAAGCACGGTCATCGACGGTCGGCGCTGGCACAAGCGCAGCGATTCCAGCTGGAACGGCGAATAATCCTGGGCTTCGTCAATCACGACATGATCATAGGTCGGTTGATCCGAACCGAATAGACGGAGCTGGATGTATACGAGCGGCGCCAAATCCTCGGGTGCAGCCGTTCCCTGCTTCATCCGCTTCTTCGTCGAAGTCCGGTCCTCGGCCGGCAGCAGCGCCGCGACCGATTCGTCGTCCATGAGCGAAGCATATAGCTGAGTTGCTGTGAAAGAAGGGATTTTTTTGCTAAAGGCATTGAGCCTGGCGTTTGCTTTGGCCTTCAGCTTGCTGTCGGTCATCCGCCGGCTCTTCCACTCCGACTCGAACCAGCGCTTCAAGCGGCTGACAAGTCGGGTGCGGCGGCGCATTAACGGTTCGCTGCTCTCGTCGGTGAGCATCCAGCTCTGAACCGTATCCGGCGTTAATACCATGCCTTCGATCGGCTCGAACGGCTGCTGCGGCAGCAGCGTCGCCTCCACAGCCTCCAGCTTGGCGTCAACGGCCTGCTTGAAGAGCATGCTTCCTTTCAAACGTCCGGGCGAGCGCTCCATCTCTTCCCGCTTCCTCGGCTGTTCGAACCAATAGGCTAGCGAATCCGCGTTATCATCGATACGGACCGTCTTCTGCAGCTGCTCGATTGCCCATTCGGTGTAGGTTGTTTGCTTAATATCGCCAACGCCAAGTTCCGGCAGCACCCCCGAGATATAATCGAGGAACATCCGGTTCGGCGCAAAAATGACCATTCGCTCCGCGCTGATCCGGTCGGCGTATTGATACAGCAAATAGGCCAGCCGGTGCAGCGCGACGGTCGTTTTGCCGCTTCCGGCAACGCCCTGGATGAATACCGCCTTATTCTTATCGGTGCGGATTATGCGATCCTGCTCCTGCTGGATGGTCGATACGATATCGCGCAGCTTGTTATCCTTGCTCTCGCCGAGCCGATAGAGCAGAAATTCGTCGGTAACGGATTCATCCTCCTGCCCCCGGACATAGCTGTCGACCAATCGGTCGAGCTTCCCCTCACGCACCATCAGGTTCCGTTTCAGATGAATGGTGCCGCCGATTTCTCCATCGGGCGACTCGTAAGTTACCGGATCTTCCCCTCCGCTGAACGCATAGAAAAGACTTGCAACCGGCGCACGCCAATCGATGACGAGCAGGTCGTTCGTCTGCTCGTGCGCTACACCGGCCTTGCCGATATAGAGCGGTGTCGGCTCGGATTTCGCATCCTCTTGAAAATCAAGCCGGCCAAAGTACGGCTCCCGATGGGATACCTCCAGGCGCTGCCTGCGCTGTTCCGTCTGCAAATCGATCATTTGCTCGGTAAAATCATCGCCGGTATAGCGCGGACCGATTGCGCGAAGTTGAATGCGGATATGCGACAATACATCTTCAAGCCGCTTCTCCTCGTGTTGAAAGGCACTTTGAATCGTCATTTCAGTTACCCCCCATATGGATATGATAAGAAACCGATAGCCGCATTCGCATGCGGCTTAAGGTTTAGATATAGAGTGAGCCTCGAACGCATCGTTTCATAGCGAATATGAACAGGTCCGTGCTTCACGCGAATGATCAATATACCATAGGACAAGAGGGGCAGTCAATACCCACTAAAAATCATTGCTTGGTCCTCCGGGCAATAACGGCCCTGCCGATCATCTATTTCTCCATCGTCCAGCGGAATAATAAAATGAGCCCCGCAATATGAAGGATCAGCAGGACGGGCAGTCCGACGGAAAACTTCGGATGCTTCGTCTTGTGGCGGTAGCGGTGCATAGCAAGCCATGCGCCTAACGAGCCTCCGACAGCAGCATACGTGAGCAGCCTGCGCTCCGATATCCGCCGTTTGCGATGGAGCGCGTAGGTTTTGTCGATGCGCATCAAGGTAAATGCTGCAACGTTAATTAATACGAGATAGATAATAATCGCATACATGTGTGGAATTCCGCCTCCTGTTTAATTCGGGTTATGAGCGCGGCTTGGCACGGTTTGTCGGCGCGGCCTCCAGCGGATTATCCGGCCAATAGTGCTTCGGATAACGGCCTTTCAGATCTTTTTTCACGTCGAAATAAGCCTGTTCCCAAAAGCTTGTCAAATCGCTTGTCACCTGCACCGGCCGATGCGCCGGGGAAAGCAGATGAATCGTGATCGGCAGCTTGCCGCCCGCAATCCGCGGCGACTGCCTCAAGCCGAACAGCTCCTGCAGCCGGACGGCAAGCGCGGGCGCTTCGGGATTGCTGTAATCGACCGGTATGCGGGATCCGCTTGGCACCGTTATATGAGTTGGCACTTCTTTCTCCAGCGTTTCCCGTTCCTGCCAGGTCAGCAGGCTCTCCAGTATGGAGAACAGATTCAATCTGCCCAGATCTGCACGGTTTCTCATGCCGCCGATATACGGGCCCAACCACTCCGGCAGCGTATCCATCAGGTGGCTGTCGGATACATCCGGCCACTCCGGATTATGATGACGCATCAGTTCAATGCGTGCTTGCAGCTGTCTCGATGACTTCGTCCACGGCAGAACCGGGGATCCATGCAGCTTGATTCCGTCCAACAATGCTTGCATGACAAGCTCCGGATCCGGATCTTGAAGCGGCCCTTCCTTCAGCACGATCGATCCGATACGCAGCCTGCGGCGGGCACGGACCGATTCGGAAGCACGGTCCCATTTCACTTCCAGTTCCGTATCCAATTGTGCGGATAGGTAGATCTCCAGTTCCTCCTGCGTGATAGGAGCAGCCAGCCGGATCCGGCTGTCCGTTCCGCTATCCTCAAGCTCGGCCGCTGCCAGATATGGCGATCCGGACAATGGCTGGAGCTCCTGTATGACCGCTCCCCTCCCGTTGCGAAGCAGAAACCGGCCATCGCCGCGCCGCTGCGCAATCCGGTCCGGGTAGGCCATCGCCAGAAGAATGCCGCAGCTATTCGCACTTCTCATGCTCTCGGATTCGCGAATGCCGGCTGCGCGCATCCACTGCCCAGCCTCGCTGGCGATACGGCGTACTGCCGATTCGTCTGCATCCTTGGACGAATAACCGCCATGCAGCGCCTCCAGGCGCAGCCGGATATCAACGCTGCGGCTTCCATGCAGCAGGTCGCGGTCGCTAAGCAATGCCGCAAGCTCGCATGCCTCGGCGCCAAGATCAAGCTCGGCAGCTTTGAGCACCATGTGCGACAAGCGCGGATGCATGCCCAGCTCGGCCATTGCTTTGCCATGGCCGGTCAGCTTGCCGGATTGCCGATTATCAAGCGCGCCAAGCTGCTTCAGCAGCTCTAACGCATGATTGTATGCGCCGGCCGGCGGAATATCCAGCCACTGCAGCTCCTGCGGATCGGCGATGCCCCATGCAGCAAGCTCAAGCGCCAGCGGCGCCAAGTCCGTGCTCATCAGCTCTGGGTCGCTCTGCGGCCGCAGTTGCCGATGCTCCTGCTCCGACCAGAGCCGGTAACAGACCCCTGGCGCTTCGCGGCCCGCGCGGCCCCGCCGCTGGTCGGCGGAAGCGAGCGATACGGGCACCGTCTCCAGACGCGCCATCCCGGTCCGCGGAGAAAAGCGCGGCACCCGGCTGAGGCCACTGTCGATAACGATGCGAACGCCTCTCACGGTAATGCTGGACTCTGCGATAGAAGTCGCTAATACGATTTTTCGTTCGCCAGGGGCTGACTCGGCCACCGCCCGGTCTTGGGCTTCGGGCGTAAGATTCCCGTATAACGGGGTTATGCGGATATCCGCACCCAAGGACATCGACGCCAGAATACCGTGCACCCGGCGGATTTCCCCTGCACCCGGCAAGAACACAAGCGCATCTCCTTCATGACGGTGCAGAGCTGCTGCTGCTGCCCGGGCCACAGCATCTTCGATCCGGCCTGCGGCCGGACCTGACGTATAATGCGTTTCGACTTGAAAAGCCCGACCCTCGCTCATTACGACAGGCGCTCCGCCCAGCAGCTCCGAGACAGGTCCGGTATCGATCGTCGCCGACATCACCAACAGCCGCAGATCCTCTCTGAGCAGCGATTGCGATTGCAAGCAAAGGGCCAGTCCCAGATCGGAATGCAGATGCCGTTCGTGAAATTCATCGAATATTACGATGCCAACCCCTTCAAGCGCCGGGTCGGACTGGAGCATTCTCGTCAATACGCCCTCGGTAATGACCTCGATCCGCGTTCTTGGTCCCACCTTGGTGTCCATACGCACCCTGTAGCCAACCGTATCGCCAACCTGCTCTCCAAGTTGAGCCGCCATAAATCTGGCCGCCGATCGCGCTGCGATCCGTCTTGGCTCCAGCATGACGATACGCTGCCCGTTCAGCCAGGACGCTTCCAGCATTGCCAGCGGCACCCGCGTCGTCTTTCCTGCGCCCGGTGCGGCTGCGAGCACCGTGTTCCGATGACCTGTCAAGCGGTCCAGCAATTCCGGGAGTATCGCATCTATCGGTAATTGTCCCATCTCTTCTTCCCCTTAATCTGTCGGCTGTTCCTTGCCGCAGCCTCTTCGCCGCGGACACACTCTTCATTATAGTAACGATAACGATCAAAAGATAGTTGAGTCAAGCGAACACCCCGATACGCCCGCAGCCAGCAGTATACATCCTTGCTGTTAGCGGGGGATCGCGTGCCTCTATGAATATAGAAATTAATAGTTGCAAACAGGAAGCTGTTTGTGATAAAGTTTGTTTGTCTTTCATTCGCGGAGCTGTGGTGTAGAGGCCTAACATGCCTGCCTGTCACGCAGGAGACCGCGGGTTCGAATCCCGTCAGCTCCGCCATTATCAACTTATACGAGCCGAATTTAAGGAGCAGGGGCGCAAGCGTCCCTGCTCTTTTTTTGTCGATTTATCCTCCCTGCTATGTATCCAAATAACGAAGCGTATGCTTACGATGCGAGTTTTGTCGCGATGATTGTTCGAGAGGTTAAGCTTCACAAAACGAAGCCTATGCTTACGATGCGAGTTTTGTCGCGATGATTGTTCGGGAGGTTAAGCTTCACAAAACGAAGCCTATGCTTCCGAAGCAAGTTTTGTTGCGATGATTGTTCGAGAGGTTAAGCTTCACAAAACGAAGCCTATGCTTCCGAAGCAAGTTTTGTTGCGATGATTGTCGAGAGGTTAAGCTTCACAAAACTTTTAGGAGTGGTTAGCCATGTCTCAACCTCCGGTACGAGGACGGTTTGCCCCGACACCTTCGGGGCTTATGCATATCGGCAATATGCGGACGGCTCTGCTGGCCTGGCTACAGGTGCGCAGTGCCGGAGGCCAGTTCGTCCTGCGCATGGAAGACATCGACAAGCCGCGCTGCCGGCCGGAGCTTGCGGAGCAGGCGCTTGCCGATCTCAGGTGGCTCGGGCTGGATTGGGATGAAGGTCCCGATATCGGCGGACCCTTCGCCTCTTATGTCCAGAGCGAACGCGAGTCCTTCTATCATGAGGCCTTGGAGAAGCTCAAGGAAGAGGGCAGACTCTATCCCTGCTTCTGCAGCAGAGCCGAGCTTCTAATGGTTGCCAGCGCCCCGCACGGCCTGAGCAGCGAAGGTCCGGTATATCCCGGCACATGCCGCATGCTGACCGAAGAGCAGCGCGAGGAGCGAAGAAAGGATAAGACGCCGTCGCTGCGAATCGCCGCACCAAGCCATGATATATGCTTCGACGACCTCGCTGCAGGTCCGCAGCGGTTTCCATCCAGCTCCGGAGGCGACTTTGTCGTCAGACGCGCGGATGGAATCATTAGCTACCAGCTAGCCGTATCGGTCGACGATGCCGCGATGGGCATAACCGATGTGCTGCGGGGATACGATCTCCTCGACTCCACGCCGCGGCAGCTGCTTCTCTACGAAACACTGGGACTGACTGCGCCAAGATTCGCCCACGTTCCGCTCCTGCTCGGGGAGGACGGCAAACGGCTTGCCAAGCGGCATGGCGGCATGGCAATAGCCGCTATGCGGGCAAACGGCATCCGCGCCGAGTATATCGTCGGCTGGATCGCAGCGCATAGCGGATTGTTAGATCGGCCGGAACCGGTACGCCCGGACGAGCTTGTGGAACTGTTCCGGCTTGACCGTATACCGAAGGAGCCCATAACCGTAACGGATGCAATGCTTCGCCAGCTTACGGGCTGATGCGGCTAATCAGCATATCGCTCGTATTCTTCATGGCTCATCGCGTGTAATGACGGATTCGTATACCGTTTCATAAACAAGCCGGCCAACGGCATTGCCGATTGTCGTAGCCGCTCCGGCATATAAGTGGGGGCTGTCATAGCGATCGGACTGGCTTGCGCCGATGAGGATGGCATCCGTCGTCGTTCCGGTAGCGTGTCCTCCGTGGAGCGGATCTTCAATGCCCAAATCTTGCAGAGCGGCCGCCTTTGCTTCAGCTGCCACGATAACGGCATTCACCATTGCGGAAGATGACATTCTGCCGTCGATCATAATAAAGGTATTGATCGTACCGGCCGCATAGGCCGAGAATGAAGGCCTGCCAATACCCGCTCTTGCGGCATTGCTGACCCCTGCGGTCGTCACGCACACGATGGCGAATTGATCCCCGGCTTCTTCCATGACCGATGCATGCGTGAGCTTCGCGGCCGTCATGAAACCGATCGTCGACTCATCCGGATAGCCCCACTCGCCAAACATGCCGCGAAAATCCGCCACAGGATCGCTGCAATCATAAGTCAGCGGCACCTTCCAATTCACGAACCGCTCCGCGGCGCCAAATCCGCCCCCGTATACCGCACTGCTCAGCGTCTGCAGAGGCGCCTTGCTGCTCGCTACGATCCGCTCTTCATGCCATTCGATCGTTAAGTCCGGCCATACATGAGAGAGATAAACCGTGGCTCCTTGACGGAATGGCTGGCTCATGACGGACTCCTTTCCGTTATCCCCATGGCATGTTTGATCCGATCGATATCAACATAGCAGCGAACATGATCGGCCAGACGCCGGAATGACTGCTCGCGCTGATCCCGCATGCGCACCGTTACGGGCAGCGGTTGCCATCCCCTGCCTTCGCGCAGCCGGTTGATCCACGACCGGCGAAGCTCATCGTTATGCATAACACCGTGCAGGAAAGTACCCCAAATATGACCGTCTGCAGAAGCAATTCCTTCCGGAACGGCACTTGCATCCCCTTTTGTCCGCAAGCGGAAAGGCCTTGTCCAAGGGATGGAACGGATGCGGTCTCCGTCAGCCATGTCAGGTTCGGTTAGATGCACGGTACCCATATGAATTTCATACCCTTCCACCGCGAACTTGCCGCTTAGCCCAGGCAGCTCAGCCGTTCCTTCTACACGGACCGTTCTTTTCTGCGCAGCGAATGCGACGTCGAACGGGAACCAGCCGAGCCCGTCGGTCTGATCCTGATCCGATTCGGCATGATGAGGGTCGAGGAGCTTTCGGCCGAGCATTTCGTACCCGCCGCAAATGCCGACGATATGGCCGCCGTCTTGCTTGAACCGTTCCAATCGATCAGCCAGCCCGCTCTCGCGCAAAAAGTGAAGGTCGTCTACGGCATTTTTACTCCCGGGAATGATCACTGCGTCCGGATTCGCCCATTGCTGAAGATTGGCAACATATCGAATGCTGACATCCTCTTCCCTGAAGAAAGGATCAATGTCCGTAAAGTTGGAAATATGCGGAAGCCGTATGACAGCAATGTCGATCTTATTGTCATCCGTGCCGCTCCTTGACTCATACTCCGTTCCGTGCTTGCTGTCGAGCGATAACGAATCTTCATCCTCCAGGCCAAGCTCCGGGAGATAAGGCACGACACCGAGCACCGGCTTTCCTGTTTTGGCCTCCAGCCATTCCAGTCCGGGTGTCAGCAGCGAAACATCGCCGCGGAATTTATTGACGATAAATCCGCATACACGGTCCCGCTCGTGGGGCTCCAGCAGCTCCAGCGTTCCGACGATGGAAGCAAACATGCCGCCCCGATCTATATCCGCAACCAACACGACCGGCGCATCCGCCCATGCGGCAGCCCGCATATTGACGATATCCCGGTCCTTCAGGTTAATTTCCGCCGGACTTCCCGCGCCTTCCAGAACGACGATATCGTATTCGGATCTCAGGCTGGCCAGCGATGTCGTGACAATATCGCCGGCCTCGGCCAGTATTTCCTCGCGATACACCTTCGCAGCATAATCGCCGAGCGGTTTTCCATGAATAACAACCTGTGAAATCATATCCTTCTTCGGCTTTAATAGAATCGGGTTCATATCCGTTGTGGCCAACACTCCGCATGCGTCCGCCTGCATTCCCTGCGCTCGCCCAATTTCCTTGCCGTCCCAGGTCACATAAGAGTTTAAGGACATGTTCTGCGATTTAAACGGCGCCACCCGGTACCCGTCCTCGGTCAAAATGCGGCATAAAGCCGCGGTAATAATGCTTTTGCCGACATCCGAAGCGGTGCCCTGCACCATAATCGTATGGGCAAGCTTCTGCTTCTTCTCGTTCAACATATGATCATGATCGCCCCTTTCATGGCCGGCTCGGGTCAGCCAGCACGTTCTTCATCACATCAAGCAGCCGCAGATGCTCTTCCCGGAAGCGGACGGCGATCCGGCAGAAGGTCTCATCAAGACCATCGAATCCAGAAGCATCGCGGATAAGAACGCCTCTGACGCCCATTTCATGCTGCAGCTCTTTGGAAGTAAGGTTGAATTCCGCAGGAATGGAGAAGAGAATATAGTTCACTTCGCCGGGATAGACCCGCAGCCCCAGCGCTGACAGCTGCGACTCAAGCCAAGGCCGCTCTTGCTTCAACCACGTCAGCGTATTCTCGGCATACTGCTTCTCATCCAATACGGCCGATCCGATTTGCTGCGAGAGCGAATTGACGCTCCAGGGCACCTGCAGCCTGCCCAGTTCAGCGATCGTTTGCGGTGATCCCGCCGCATAGCCTAGGCGTATACCCGGAATTGCATAAAATTTGGTCATCGAGCGAATGACAGTCAACCGCTCATTCACTTCAGCCTCTCTCAGTAGACTGTAATTCGCCGCATCCGGCACGAAATCCATGAAAGCCTCGTCGACGATGACCCTTTCCCCTTCGAGCAGCAGCTCCCGAATGATTGCAGGCTCCACGAGCTGCCCGGTCGGATTATTCGGCGACCCCAGAAACCATAACGCTTGGCCGGGTTGAATACCCCTTCGCCTGAAATCAAGAAGAGCTCGCCTTATCGTATCGGCTGTCAGACGAAAGTCATTCTCCGGATAAAGAGGCAGAACGTGGATCGGGCTGCCGCATTTGCGTGCAGCATCCGCATATTCCACAAAGCTGGGGCCTGTCACCGCCGTAACCTCCGGTCGATATACCCTGACGGCCAAATCGATCAATTCAGCCGCCCCATTGCCGACAAGAACGCATGAGGGGTCTAGGTCATGATGAATGCCCAGCTTGCGCCGAAGCTCCCGAACGGAAGGGTCGGGGTAACGGTCGATGGAATCCGTATACGTACGAAGGACCTCCGCCACACAGGCAGGCGGGCCGTATGGATTCATATTGGCGCTGAAATCATGAAACTGATCTGCAGGAAGGCCGAATAGCTCCTGTGCCGTGCGCAAATCTCCGCCATGTCCATATCTTTCCAGCATGTTGTACACTCCTCTCTGCTGCCATTCAAATCCACATCATCGCTGCGAATAGCAGCATGCACTCAAGCACCTCATTCATAGCGCCATACGTATCGCCGGTCAAACCGCCGAGCTTTCTGCTTAACCATATCGCCATAATCAATCCGGTTACGAGCGTAATAGCCGCGCCGCCGCCAAGAAGAAGGCCCGTTACCGTCCAGCTGTAGCCATACAGCTTGAATAACGCGACCAGAATGATGGCATGCAGCATCGTCCCGGATGCCAGATGCTTCGTCGTCACACCTGCGAACAGCGCGCCGAGCCCTTCATTCTTGCGGGCTTGCGGCCATATGGCAATCGCGGCGATCATCCAAGTCCGGCTCCATACACAGGCAGCCGTTAATAACGGTACGGCACCGTGATGGAACCCGTCAGTCAGCAGCAATTCGGAAAGAACGGCGAATTTGAACAAAAGAAGTCCTGCTGCGGCTATAACCCCCATGGCGCCTACCCGGCTATCCTTCATAATCTCCAGCATACGCTCCCGCGACCGATGGCTGAGGACGCCATCAGCCGTGTCCATGAGTCCGTCCAGATGAAGCGCTCCGCTTAAGGCCACCCACAGCAGCAGAATAATGACCGCGGCGGGCATGGCCGGTACATACGATTCGAGAAGCCATCCCGACGAAGCCGTGATTCCGCCAATGACCAGCCCGACGACAGGATAACAGACCGTGCTTCTCGCCAGAACTTGGGGTGTGAACGGGATGTTGACCGGAACCGGGATTCGGGTAAGGAGTTGAAAAGCAGATCCGACCGCTTGCAGCAAGCCGGTTAGCGCACGAATAGCCATCCGATAAGCACCCCCATAAATACGATTGCACTCGTGACATACAGCAGCTGAACGGTCTTCAAAATGTCCCGCCGTTCTAGCGGCCGCAGCGGCCAGCCCAGACGGGCCCGCTCGCTGACGGTACCGAAATAGACGTTGCGGCCGCCCAGTTCGATCCCGATCGCCCCGGCCGCAGCCGATTCAGGTATGCCGCTGTTCGGGCTCGGATGCCGATGGGCGAACTCGCGAATCGATCTGAACGCTCTCAACGGAGATAAACCTGGTATACACCACGCCGCCGCTGTAAGGAGCAGCCCGCATAGCCTGGCAGGAATGAAATTCAACACATCGTCGAACCGTGCGGAAGCCCAGCCAAAGTGAATATAGTTTTCGTTTTTATACCCGACCATGGAATCCAGCGTGTTCGCCGATCGGTACAGCATCGCGAGCGGCGCCGCTCCAAGAAGCGCATAGAAGATCGGCGAGACAAAGGCATCGACCGTATTCTCCGCGACCGTTTCGATCGCCGACCGGGCCGTATCCCGTTCGTCCATGACGGAGGTGTCGCGGCTAACGATGTATCCGGCATACTTCCTTGCCTCTTCCAAATTTCCTGCCGCAAGGGGGCGATACACGAGCATCGCGGCATCCTTTAGGCCCTTCACGGCAATTGTCGTCGATATGAACCAAGCGGACAGCGCATAACCCAGCCATGTGTGGATCATACTCCCGAGCATGATTACGGCCCATAGAATACACAAAGAGACGGTCGTCGTAACAGCCGTCAGCACAACACCGCGTCTCTTTAATTGCCTGGCTGCCAAGCTCTCGCCACCCGGCCTTAGCCGTGCTTCCAACAACCGTATGAAACGGCCGATATAGATAACCGGATGCGTCGGCCATTTCGGATCGCCCACGATCCAATCGATGATGATTGCGGCTGCGACGATAAGCAGTATTTCCTGTAACGAGTAGAAGATCATTCGTTATCCAGCCGGAAGGAATGTGCCTTCAGATCCAGCGGGAAGCCAGCCACGACCAAATAGGCTTCATCGCAAACGGCAGCCAGCTTGCGGTTCATTCTGCCCGCCGCATCGCGGAAACGGCGGCCAAGCGCATAGGCGGGCACGATGCCGCTTCCTACCTCGTTCGTAACAAGGAGCAGCGGACCGCGATATGCCGCTACAACAGCCAGCAGCTCGTCGATGACCTCGTCGAGAGAACGATCATCCTGCGGCCGATGCAGGATGCCATCTTCCTCCCAAGGCTCGAGACGCAGCATCCAATTGGTCAACCAGAGCGTCAGACAATCCACGAGTACGGCAGACTGAGCGGCTGCATCTCCTTCCTGCGCGCCAAGTTCTCGCAATCTGCCGGCAAGATCATAAGGCTCTTCAATCGTCCGCCATGGGAATGCGGCGGATTGGCGGGCTTGCCGGTGCCTGTCGATCCGCTCTGCCATCTCGTCATCTCTGATTTCAGAAGTGGCGAGATATACACCGCTGTCGGACAGCTGCTTCGCGTACCGTTCGGCAAAGTCGCTCTTGCCGCTGCGGGCCCCGCCCGTAATAAAAACCGCCATTCATGATCCTCCTCAACGATTAGTGAATGCTTTGCTGCCGATAATGCGTTTTGAGCCAAGCATATTCTGTCGCATTGTCTCTTTCAATCGCAGCTGAAGCTGCTTAACGGCAGGTATCATCCGGTTTGTCCTGCTACCCCAACCATTTGCTTCATCCTACGCCTGCGAGACGCCTGCACTTTCAAATGTCGCCATCTCCTGCATGATAAGCAGCGCGGCGTCAACGAAGTGAAAGCAAAGTACAGCGCCCGTACCCTCGCCAAGACGCATGTCCATATGAATAATCGGCGATAGTCCGACTGCTTGCAGCAGCTGTCTATGACCCTGTTCATGCGACAAATGCGAGCCAAGCATATATGGCACCGATTGAGGGGCGATCTTCGAAGCGATAAGAGCGGCGGCAGTCGAAATAAATCCGTCCACGATAACCGGACAGGAAAGCGATGCCGCACCGATCAGAACGCCTGCGAGACCGGCTATCTCCAGTCCGCCTACTTTGGCGAGCGTATCGATGGCATCGGCTGCATCGGGCCGGTTCACGGCGAGCGCCCGCTCCACAACTTGGATTTTATGCTGACGGCGTCCTTCGTCGATACCGGTACCGAGTCCGACGGCCTCCTCGATCGGCATGTCGGCCAATACGGTACACAGAGCTGCGCTTGCGGTCGTGTTTCCAATGCCCATCTCTCCGGTAGCAAACATGCGGTAGCCCTCGCTGTAGAGCTGCTCCACCGTCTCAATCCCCGCCGTAATGGCAGCTACCGCTTCCTCCCGCTTCATCGCAGGCTCGCGCGTCATGTTTGCGGTACCGAACCTTACTTTACGGCTTATCAGCTTCGGATGCGCCAGTTCGGCATTTACGCCGACATCTACGCAGAATACGCCTGCATTCGCCTGCCTGGCAAGCACGTTGACGGCAGCGCCTCCCGCCAGAAAATTATGAACCATCTGCGGCGTAACCTCGGATGGGAAGGCGCTTACCCCCTCCTCGCATACGCCATGGTCGCCTGCCATGACGATAACCGCGCGGGCTGACAGATCCGGTACCAGCTCTCCGGTAATCCCCGCAGTCTGGCGAGCGATGGCCTCCAGCTTCCCCAAGCTGCCCGGCGGCTTGGTCAGACTGTTCAAATGGCGTTCCGCGGCATCCATGGCCTCACGGTCAGGCATACGAATGCTCTCTATTGTTGTCATCAGCTTCCGATCGTTCATTATTACATCATCCTCTCGTTTGTACGATGCTGCTGTCTGCCGACGGCTGCAGAAGCAGCTGCGGCACACCTGTGACCGGATGGGGGACAACGACTGCTTTCGTCCCGTATACGCGGTCAATCAAGCCGGTCTCGATAATTTCCGATGGGGCTCCGAATGCGACTAAGCGCCCTTCATGCAGAACAAGCAGCTTGTCGCAATAATGTGCGGCCAAATTCAAATCATGCAGAACCGCGACAACCGTAATCCGCTCATCCTGCTGCCAGCGCTTGACTGTATCGAGCAAGCCAACCTGATACCCGATATCCAGATAGGTTGTCGGCTCGTCGAGCAGAAGCAATCTCGGCTCCTGTACCATAACCTTGGCCAGCGCGACGCGCTGCCTCTCGCCGCCGCTGAGGCGGTCGATCTTACGCTCCGCCAGATGGGTAAGCCCCATCAGCGCAAGCGCCCGGTTAATCAGCGGCTCTGGGTCCCGCTTCTCTTCGCCCAGCCAGTTCTGAAACGGGTATCGCCCGAATGCCAGCACCTCGCGTACCGTAAAGTTCGCCGGGTCCAGACCGCCCTGCTGCAGAACCGCGACCCACTTCGCCAGCTCCTTGCGGCCATATGCCGATGCTGCTTTTCCTTCCAGGAGCAGCTCGCCGTACGTTGGGGAATCCACGCCGGACATGAGACGAAGAAGCGTCGATTTGCCGGCGCCGTTCGGCCCGATGATTCCATACATCCCGCCCTGTTCCATCGTGAAGGTCAACGAATCCAGGATGACACTGCCGTCAATCGTTCTTGCCGCATTGCGAGCTTCTATCATATCGACCCTCCTTGCTTCATCTTCCTCCGGTATAAGAGATAAGCGAAGAACGGCGCTCCGATTAAGGCAGTTACGACGCCTAACGGTATTTCCTTCGGACTCAAAGCCGTTCTAGCCAATGTATCCGCCCAGACCAGGTATATACTCCCGCCTATAGCCGAGAGAGGAATGATCAAGCGGTAATCAGGCCCCACAAGCAGCCGGACAAGATGGGGGACGACGAGTCCGACGAATCCGACAACGCCGGTCATGGATACGGCAACTGCCGTTAGAAGAGTCGAGGTTAGAAGGACAATCAGCTTCGTACGCTCCACATGAATGCCCAGATGCGACGCATGACGTTCGCCGAAAATAAACAGGTTAAGCGGTTGAGCGTAACGGATCAAAATCGGTATTCCGACGAAGAGAAACGGAAGTACAACCTTTACATGCTCCCAGCCCCGGCCGCTTATGCTCCCCATCAGCCAGAACATAATTTCATTCACGACGCCGGATGACAAGGAGACCATGAAGGAAACGAAGGCGCCGAGAAAAGCCTGCACGATGACGCCCGACAGAATGAGCGTCTCCACATTCATCTCCCCTCGCGCGCGGGCAAGCGTAAACACAATGACGAGGGTAACCATTCCGGTAGCGAATGCGACGATCGGAATGCTCCATATACCCAAGATGGTTTGATAACCGAACAGAATGAGAAAAGCCGCGCCAACGGAGCATCCCGACGCAACGCCAAGCGTGAACGGATCGGCAAGCGGATTGCGCAGCACCCCTTGAAATCCGGCACCCGCCAGAGACAAGCAGGCGCCGACGAGTACCGCCAGCAGAATGCGGGACAGCCTCACCTGTGTAACGATCGCTACGGAGCTTTCATCCCATTTCGCATCTCCATTACCGGCCCACGGCAGCTGATCCAGAAGAATCCCCCACACCTCTCCGAGCGGCAAAGCGGCGGAACCGATGGACAAACTAATGACGATAGATGCGGCAAGGAGGAGCATGGCTGCTCCTCCGTAGACGTATAGTTTGAGACGCATCTATTTGAATAGATCCGGATGAATTTTCTTCGCTACATCCTGCAGACCATCTGCAAGGCGAGGTCCTACACGTACAAGCGGATCTGAATCCACTTCGTGAACCTGCTTGTTCTTAAGGGCATTAATCGAATCCCAGCCCGGCCGCTTCTGAATGAGATCCAGAATCGGATTCACTTCGCCTTCCTTCACGGGCATAGAAGCATAGATGATGACTTCAGGATTGGACTTAATCACCTGCTCCGGATCGATCTCGTACCAGCCCTTCTGATCCGCAATATTGATCCCGCCTGCGGTGGCAATCAGCTCATCCAGAAACTCTCCTGCTCCGACCGTCCAGCCCGGCGAGAATTCCAAATACACATTCGGCTTCGCCGCGTCTTTCACGGTATCCTGCACCTGCTGTCTAACATCCTGCATATGCTTCGTCACTTCTTCTGCTTCCGCCTTCTGATCCATAATGATGCCGACTTGATTAATCTTCTCGATAACAGCGTCATATGTCTTCGGATCGGATGCGTAGACATTCAGCTTCAATTCTCTCAGCTTGTCGATGGTGG
Source organism: Paenibacillus spongiae (assembly GCF_024734895.1). Lineage (NCBI taxonomy): Bacteria > Bacillati > Bacillota > Bacilli > Caryophanales > Paenibacillaceae > Paenibacillus > Paenibacillus spongiae. The sequence goes on along the minus strand of NZ_CP091430.1, from coordinate 2,703,301 downwards.
CTTGGTTCATCCCTGAAGATGCCAGCACAAGATCCGGCTTCAAGCCTACGATGGCCTCGATGTTCGCTTCCATGCCGCCGATCTTCGTCTTCTCCGCCGCTTCCGCCGGATAGTTGGAATAATCGTCCACGCCTACCACTTGATCGCCTGCGCCGATGGCATACATAATTTCAGTCTCGCTCGGAACCAGCGTTACGACCTTCTGCGGAGCGGCATTAAAGGTTATCTCTACATTGGTCGCATCCTTCACGGTCAAAGGATATACAGTTGCGGCGGACGAACTGCCCGCATTGCCGCTTGTTGCGGGATCATCTGCTTTGTTCGTATTTGCCGGTGTATTAACCGCGTTTCCGCTGCCTGCAGTATCGTTCGTCTCCCCCGCTTTGCTGCCGCAGGCTGCCGTCAAGAGCAGCATCGCAGTCAGCAGGACCATCATCCCCATTTTGAACCACGTAAATCTTTGTCTCTGTTTCATTGGTCAAGCACTCCTTAAAAGTTTTGTGGAACTATACTTCGTTGAAATTACTTCATAACAAAACTTGCTTCGGAAGCATAGGTTTCGTTTTGTGGAACTATACTTCATTGAAATTACTTCGCAGCAAAACTAGCCCCGAGAGCAAAAATCATAAACGAAGCCGTGCTGCCAGCTATCCAATATGGACAACAAAAAAAGCATCTCCTGGCATAACGTGCCGGAAATGCTCTACGTTCCGAAGAACTGCGGCTGTATGGACTTACGCCTCGCGGGCGGTATTCGTCCCCAAAATCGTATCACAGCCATTCCAACACCTCCTATACCACGTAGGTAGCGCGTTCTAACGTCACAGGCAGGTCTCCTGACTATAGAGCATGCGCAGCCAACGTCTTCCCGAATGATAGCCATTCAGTGACTTAAGCTGGTGCGTTGTCAACGGGATGGCTGGCATGAAAGCTGCCTCCCCTTGACGCTCCTCACAGTGGCGGGTCCGTGCCGGTTTTTCACCGGTCTTCCCTTTTAAGCCGAAAACTCCGTTCTCCCAAAACGACAAACAAACGAAGCCGGCACCTGAAACGAGTATGCAATTGTGCATCTGTTACTATATCATCCCCCTGCTCGGGTTGTCTACCAATAAGAAGCAGCAGACAACGTCATAGGCAGCCGACCGGGTATCTTCCTTCAGGATATAGAAGCAGCGTATCGCGAAAATTATCTTTTCGATATTTAAACAAAACGCCATGCAAAGGGTCTTGAAAAGCGATTGTTTGCATACTTCATAGGTAAGGTAACGCCCTTCTCATTAAGGAGGGCTGCTTCTGATTCCGAATCGGAATTTTGCAAAAGGAGCGACGTTAATGAATGCGTTGAACAAGAAAATCGGATTATGGATCGCAGCCCTTATAGCCGTCATCGCAATTGCAGCGGCTATTCGGACACAAGCCGGATGGGCGGCAGAAGCTCCGCCCGCGACCATCCTGCAGACTGTTGACGGCTTGAAGGCTGAGATGACGCTAGGAACCTATCCGGTCAAGCGGCTTCAGAGCAACGATTTTACTGTCAAGCTATCGAAACCGGACGGAATGCCTGCAAGCAGCTATAAACTCCATGTTCGCTTATCCATGTCGAATATGGTATGCGGAGTTGTTAGCTTCGAGCTGAAGGAGATTGCACCCGGTGTATATAACGGAGATGCGGTGCCGCTAATGGCTGGGATATGGGATGCCGCCGTTGAAGCCGATAATGGCGAAAGAACCGTTATGTTTAACCGCAAACTAAAGGCCGGCGCTTAAATCGACTTTTCTGTGACAGGAAGCACGACGGTTACGGTTGTACCGGATTCCAGCTCGCTTGCGAACGATATCGTACCATGATGGGCCTCGACAATCCGGTTGCAGATCATCAGGCCAAGACCGGTACCGCTGCTCTTCGTCGTATAGAAGGGACCGCCCAGCTTCTCAAGCTGCTCCTTGGGAATGCCAACCCCGTGATCCTTTATAGTAATGGCTACCGTCTGGTTACGGTGAGGCTGAAGGTCGATTTCAACGTCTCCGCCCCCGGGCATGGCATCGATGGCATTCTTCAATAAATTAATGAAGACCTGCTTGATTTGATTCCCTTCGCATCGCGTTATCGTTAAATCGCTTCCAATGTTTAGTTTGATCTGGACATTGTTCATAATGGCCTGCGTCTCCAGCAGCCTCATGACACTGCGGATGATTTGGACCAGATCGTGATCTTCGTAAAATTCATGGGCCTGAGGCTTGGCTAGAGCCATAAACTCTTGAACGATCCCGTTGATCCGGTCAAGCTCGGTCAGCATAATGTCCAAATAGTCGTGATGTTTATCGAATTTGGTTTTCAACAGCTGTGAAAACCCTTTCAGGGAAGCCAGCGGATTCCGGATTTCGTGCGCGATCCCCGCCGCCATCTGACCGGCTACGGACAGCTTCTCGGAATTAATGAGCGCTTCCTCGGCCCGTTTGCGGTCGCGAATATCCCGGAATACGGTTTGGACGACGATTTTTCTGCCCAGAAAGTTATGTATGCGAATGCTCGATGCCTCGACCTCGATGGTTTGACCGTCCAAACCGAGAAGCAGCGTTTCGACGAAATCCAGCGGCTCGTCGGAGAGAACCACCTTATCCATACGTTCTCTCATAGAATCATGATAATCCGGGTGCGTAATCTGAGTGATCTTCAGTCTCAGAACCTGCTCCTGGTTATCGGCGCCGAGCAGCCTTAGTCCGGCGTTGTTCGTATAGATAATCGCCCCTTTGTCGTGAACGATAATCGGCTCGGGCAAATATTTGATCAGCCTCTGATAACGGAGATCCTGTTCCTGCATCAGGTCTCTGGCCGTTTTCTGGCTGGTCATATCGAGCAAAGTCCCCATTAAGGCAGGCTTACCCCCATATGTAATAAGCGACGCATGTGTCTCATAATTGAAGCAGCTGCCATCCTTCCTGAGCCCTCTCATCCAATAATTCGCCGTCTTCTCTTCGCCTCTGAGCCTGCTGTTCGTTTCCTCGATCATCCGCTGCCGGTCTTCCGGATGGACGAATGCCATAGGCTCCATCCTCAACATTTCCGATTGGGTATAACCGAACATTTCGGTAAGGCGGGGATTTACATAGATAATCCGGTTTTCTTGAACCAAATAGACGCCGGTTAAGTAATTCTCCAGAAGTCCTTTGATATTCTCGGTGAGTAGACAGTGCGGATTAAACAGCATGGTGCTTTTTAAATTTTCGACACGTTTATTGTTCAAATAGGTGACTCGACTTCTCATGGCTCATCCTCCGCTATTATGAAAGGAACGATTCACCTGAGAATTCGCTATGATCTGGCAAAATCCTTCCTGTCCTGAAGCACCATTTTATTGAATGGTTCAAATTCACCATAACCAAGGAGAAATACTTGGGATAAATCCTGCTGAAGCAAGCCCCCGCATGATGGCTAATACTCCGACAAGCGCTGCCGTTACCGTACCCGCTTTCCCCATAATCCGCCTCCAGCTCCTGCCCGCCTGGCCTGCAAGCAATCCGACGAATGCAAGCGCCGGGAATGTCGCCATGCCGAATAATGCCATTACGCCTGCGCCTCCCCATGCAGAACCCGCCGCGGCAGCGTTCATTTGCATCGCATAGGTGAGTCCGCACGGCAGGAAGCCGAACGATACTCCCGTTGCAAGCACGTGCAGCCATTCTTTGCCGGACGTTGATTCGCGTCCGCGAAGAAGATTCCGATGCAGAAATGATGTCCAAGCCTGCATGAACGGCAGTTGAAACCTCCGCCACAGCCAGAACAGCAGAAACAGGCCGCCAATGATCGATGCAAGTCCTTGCAAGCCGGCAAGCTTGCCTGCAAGATTCACGAACGAGCCGACCGTCCCCATCGCTGCGCCCAGAATGGAATAGGAAAGAATCCGTCCCGTGTTGTACAGCGCGACTGCACGAAACGGCGTTGTCGTTGTCTGAAGCGTCACAGCCGATATAATGCCCCCGCACATGCCCATGCAATGGGGGGCGCTCAGCAGACCTGTCAATGCGATTAATCCCCACTCGGGCGCGGCCATGTAGTTCCTCCTTCGGGCAACGTATCAGTCGGGGCGCTTCAATGCCCGGCTCATCTGTCCGTTCAAGCGCAGGGAATTGCCTACGACCGAAACGGAGCTGAATGCCATCGCCGTGCCGGCCATCCAAGGCTCAAGCCCGCCGAAAGCGGCGAACGGAATGACGATCGCATTGTAGACAAATGCAAACGTCAGATTCTGGCGAATATTGCGAACGGTCAATTTACTGATGCGGAGCGAATCGCAAATACCGGTTAAACGGGGCCGGATCAGGACGACATGTCCTGCGGCGAGAGCCGCATCCGTTCCATCTCCCATGGCGATGCCGACATCCGCCGCCGCGATAGCAGGAGCGTCATTCCAGCCGTCACCGGCCATCCCGACCTGCCGCCCTTCCGCTTGCAGCCTGCGGACGAACGCCGCTTTGTCTTCAGGCAGCATGGAAGCCTCCACTTGACCGATCCCGGCCGCGTGCGCGGCAGCACGTGCAGCCGCGGGATGGTCCCCCGTTGCCATCAGCACATGAACCCCTTCCTCCCGCAGCATGCGAACCGCTTCGCGCGAAGAACGTTTGACCGGATCGTTCAGTGCGATAGCGCCCAAGCATCGGCCATCCGCATGAATGTAGAGAACGGTCGCGCCGCTGGCCTCCTTCCGCTGTGCAAAGGATGCTGCGGCATGCGTGATCCGCCACTCCCGCTCGGTCATGAGTCTTGCGCTGCCAATGGCAATGTGCTGGCCATCGACGACCGCTTCCACGCCCTTGCCTGGTATAGCCCGAAATTCTTCGGCTGACGGAATGACCAATCCTTTACGCCTCGCTTCTTCTACAATCGTCCTGGCATAAGGATGCGCGGAACCCTTCTCGACGGCAGCCGCGAGTCGCAGAAGCATGCTGGGGGTGATCGGGGCGACCCCATAAATCTCTGTCAATACAGGCTTTCCTTCGGTAAGCGTGCCGGTCTTGTCGAGCATGATCGTGTCCAGATGGGCTAATCTTTCAAGCGTCCCGGCTTCTTTCATGACGATTCCCCGCCTTGCCAGCTTCCCGGATGCGAGCACGAGCGATATAGGCGCCGCAAGACCGAGCGCGCACGGGCAAGCGGCTAGCAGCACAGCGAGCGCATGCACGGATGCCGTGCCTACATCTCCTGGCTTCAGCACTGTCAGCCAGATCAGCATCGTCAGGCCAGACATGCCGATCATGACCGGGACGAAAACGGCAGCCAGCCGATCGACTTTCCGCCCGATCGAAGACTTCGTTGACTGGGCTTGACGGGTCAATACGGCGATTCGGTTTAGCATCGTATCCGTGGCAGAAGCTTGCGCTCGTATGATGAGCTCTCCGCCCACCGGAACGGTTCCCGCATACACGACATCGCCGGGACCTTTGGCAGCGGGCATACTTTCTCCGGTCAAGAATGACTCGTCCACTTCCGCATAGCCGTTCAGAATGATGCCGTCGACGGCGATCGGCAGCTTCGGCTCGGCGAGAACGATATCGCCCGTCCGTACGAATTGGACCGGAACGGCTTGCCGCGTCCCTCCCTTCACGACCACCGCTTCTTTCATCAGAAGCGATGCGAAACCGTCACTTTCGCGCATCACGCGGTCCGCGGCGGCGGACTCCAGCCATTTGCCCAGCAGAATAGCCGTAATGACGACCGCCGACGTCTCGAAATACAGCGGCTGAGAGGTCAGCATCGCATAATAGCTGTAGGCGAATGCAGCCGTCGTCCCAAGCGCCACCAGAACGTCCATATTGGCCGTTCGTTCCCTTAGTGCATAATAAGCGCCGAAATAAAAGGGCATTCCCAGACCGAATTGAACGATGGCCGCCAGCACCAGCTGCAGCATGGGATCCAAGATAAAAGCCGGAACCGGCACGCCGCTTAACCAGCTATAATGATGGATCATCGCGCCTAATAGCGGAACCGTCAGCAGCAGAGATAAGATAAACCGAAGTTTCAATGCCGACGTCTCATTGCCTATCTTCTCATTGCCATAGGGGAACGCCTGGAAGCCGAGTTCACCGATCCGTTCCATAATCCGGCTTGGCGACACCCGTTCGGGAGCATATTGCACGCATCCTGATTTGCCGGCATAATGGACCGACACGCCGGAAACGCCGTCCAGCTTGCCAATGGCTCTCTCAATTCGGGACGCGCACGCCGTACAGCTCATGCCTTGAATCGACATATCCAGAATAGCACTGCCGTTATTTTCGCCCATGATCGTCCCTCCGGGTGAACAAGATGTCCTTCCTTTCACTATATGACCTGAGGCGGCCCGTCATGATAAAAGTTCGGACGAAGTTGCGGGTTAAGGCTTGCAGCGCATCCAAGCCGCATACATACATCTCGCCTTCACGCTGTTGATCGGGTGCAGGATTCGCTCGTTCCGGTTTCATTCGCTGTGCAGGAGGGTCCTATAATCGAAGTAAGCAAAGAAACCGTTCCTGTCGTCAATGGCGGATTACTCCTCCATTAACGAATGAACGGTTTCTTGTGATCCTGCATCAATACCTTGCGGAATCCAGTGTCAATACGTTGCGGGATCCGGTATCATCTTCGATGGTTCCCGGATCGCCGCTTGTTAAAGCATGTAACGGACCGAATTAATCGCCCTCGACAACCTCGCCCGGCCAGCTCATCATACCGCCGAGCATATTGATGACCTGATAGCCTTGCGCTGACAGAAAGTCGCATGCTTTGCCGCTGCGGTTACCGCTTCTGCAGACCATATAGATCGGTTTATCGTTCTTATCCAGCTCGTCAAGACGCGCTACAAGTCCGGATAAAGGGATGTGCTTGGCTTGCGCAATATGACCGTCCTGCCATTCGTCCAGCTCCCGGACATCGATCACTTGAAGCTTCTCTCCATTGCGAAGCTTGGTTTCCAGCTCGCTGGCCATTATTTCATCGTACAACGGTTATCCATCCCCTTCGAGTTTGGTACGCACTTTCTGTTCGTATTGGGCAAATACGGCCGAATCGGCCAACCCTTGCGATTCGAGCAGCATCCTGAACCGGATGCGTTTCTCGTTAAGCCGCTTCTGCAGCGGCACGCGCTCTTCATCGCTTTTACATAACGCAATGAGCTCCTGCAGCGACACCATCTCTTTGGATAGCTGCATCTCCTCGGGTATAACGCCCGCGTTCTTCAGCAGCTTGTAACCGATGCGAAGTTCCTCAGGGACATGCGACAGATCCTCGAGCTCCAGCGGTTTTCCCTTGCCTGGCAGCTGCTCGAAATCTCCGCGCGATAACGCATCCTTGATCCGGTCTTCCGCAATGCGTGTAAATATGTCCATACCGCTGTCGCCCTCCTTATCGCATGCAGTTATCCGTCAATTGGCAGCCGGGAGAAGTGCCTCAATTTGCATTTTACCAATGGAGGATCGATTGTGTCCAGCGGGGCTGACAGAGCCGGGATTCCGCTTAGCGGCGCGTACGCTTCTTAGCTGCGAGAAGACGGTTGATCCCGCTGTTTGCTCCATTCTCCCCGGCGGTGTTCTTGGAATTATCCGGTTCCGGCGGTGCCGGGGGTACCGGATTCGTTCCGGCCTGACGGACAGACGAGGAGGCAGTGCTTCCATGAACCGCGCGAGACCGCTCGACAGATCCGCCGGTTGGCTTCGCAGGACGGGTCGGAATGACGGGCTTGCTCTGCATCTCGGCTGTTTCGCTCGGCGTTACGGATGAAGCTGCTGGTTTTGAATGCTTCCGCTCCTCCGTGCCGCTGCCGTAGAACGAATCGGTTCGTTTCTTTCGCTGCTGAAGCTGAGCCATGCGTGTCCCTCCCGCTTCGGCGGGCGACTTGCGTGCCGGAGTGCGGCCGCGTGATCGGCCAAGGGCGCTAATAACCGCTCCGATCCGGTGCCAAGGAATCGCTAACCGGCGCAGTGCGATATCGACCAGCCACAGCAGTAGTGCTGCGATAAGAAGCTGCCGCGTGATATCCGTATATTCACGGCTAACCGTTGGATCGAACATGAACGCTTCCTCAGGCTTGGCCGACTGAAGCACCCGGCCTCCGGTCAAGGCTGCTAGCTTGTTCAGCTTCTCCGTCCCGTCGCCGGCCGCGATCCGGTATTCTTGGGAATAGGGAATGACGAAGCCGGCCATAATGCCTTCTTCCGCGTCGTCCCCGGAGGAAGCTCCGCTGCTTGATTTGGCGGCAATGCGGGTCATATAAGCGCCCGGCTCCGCCGCCGGTATCCGGACTTCGAATTCGCCAGGCTTCACAGGCAGCGCCGACAGGTCGCTCTTCTTCCCTTTATCGTCGGTCACGCCAACTTGAATACCGCCCGTGATTCCATCATCCGCCCCGGTTTGCGCAATTTGCAGCCGCGCCTCTCCGCCCTCCAGAGCAGCCGTCACTTCATAAGGCTCGGAGACAAATTGGGGGAAGGTCCACTTCACCCACGATGCGAATATGTTTGGAAAATCGCTCCAAAGCGTCCAATCATGCGACCATTTGCCTGTAAGATCGCTCGTCCAGGCAACCGACCGGCCGGAGCCGTACTGCCAACGGGCAAGCAGCGGATCGCCGTCGGGTGTAAGCAGAGCGGTTTCCGCGGTTTCTTTCGCTGTGGTGGCAATATACGCTTGTATGGCGGGGACGCCTTGCGCAAATAACGGCGACCAGCTGCCTGCCTGGCCGATCGACGGAATGAAAGGCTTGTCCACGATATAAGTGCGGGACATCATAACGGCTTCCCGGCTGAATATGGCCGGAAGCGTACTTTGGTCATTCGTGAAATAATATCGTCCTTTGGCCGCTTCAGCCAGCCATTGAAGCAGCCTGGTATCCGAGCCGTCACCGACTGCGACAGTAGAGAGGGTCATCTTCTCCTTCACCATGGAAGCGGTCAACGGTTCATAGCCGGGACTTGTCGCCGACTGCCCATCCGTCAGCAGAATGATATGCTTGCGTTCCGCCTGAACTTCTCTTAATGCCTGATAAGCGGATTCCAGGGAGGTATAAATCTCTGTGCCGCCGTCGGCCTGAATACCTTGGATGCCCGTCATGACAGCATCGCGGTCATTCAGTTTGGTCGGCTCGACGACCCACCACGGCGAGGAATCGAAGGCGAGAACCCCGACCGTATCCTGGTCGCGCATCAGCTCGACCGTCCGCATCGCGGCTTCCTTCGCGAGCTCGATCTTCCCGTCCGACATGCTCCCCGATTTATCGATGACCAGAACCAGACCGAGAGAAGGAATTTGCCGTTTGCCCTTCAAGTCCATGTAGACAGGCAGCGCGCGCTCGACCGGCGTTTTAAAATAACCGCCCAGTCCGTAGCTGTCCTCGCCCCCGACCATGACCAATCCGACGCCGAAATCGGATACCGCTTTGGAAAGCCATTCCATCGGCTTCGCCGCGATACGCGTCGCCGGTATATTATTCAACACGATGCTGTCATAACGGGAATAGTCGGCCAGCTCCAGCGGTAGCTGCTCCGGGAGAATCGTCTCCGTCGTTATCAGCGAAGATTCCAGTGCCGACACGATATTGTTGGAGCTACCAGCCTTGCCTTCCACGATCAGCACCCTCGGCGGGCCGCTTACCCGGCTGTAAGCAAAGCCGGCATTGTTCTGCCCCCGTTCGTCACCGTCCGCATAGAGCTCCGCCCGGTATCGGTGAAAGCCCGGCGAGGTCGCCACGCTCTGCAGGGCGAACCGGTTCTCGCCACGCTCCAGACGCACCTTCTGCTGAGCAATCTCCGTATTATCTTCGTATAGGCGAAGCACGGCATCGCCCGCGAACGTGCTGCTCAGCGTGATCTCGAAAGCAAATTTCTCGGCTTGATGCAAGCTCTTCGGCAGATCGAGCCGCTCGACCGCCGCATCCTTCCGCTCGCGGGGCGTAATCGGAAGAACGTCCACCGCGATCCCTTGATCGCGCAGCAGACGACCCTGCCGCAGCAGATCGCCTACGTTCTCTTCCCCGTCAGACAGCAGCACGACACGCCCTCCTTCGCCTGGAAGGAGACCCGATGCCAGCTGAAGCCCTTGCGCAAGATGGCTGAACGATTCGCCAACAACCGTTCGGAAGGCGAATGCCGAAGCTTGCTCCAATACCGGATCGGCGATGAGCGGCTGCTCGACAGCCGCGTTCAGCCCAACCGATACGACGCCTGAGCGGTCCTTGTCTTCCTTGCCGGCGATCGCTTGCGCGATCCAGTCTCCCATGGAACCGTCCGCTTCCAAGCTGGCGGACCGGTCCGCTACGAATACGACATTCCGCTGCTCTACCTTGACGTAGGGGTTGATCCCCGCCGCGACGACGATAACGAGCAGCATGATCAATGCTCGAATGCCGACCGCCGCAGGCTTGCGCCAGCCGGTTAACCGAAGCGTCGCCTTGTACATCCACCAGAGCATAACAGCCCATGGTAGAAGCAGCAGCAAAAACCAAGGGTGTTCAAATTGCGCGCCCACGTCGGTACACCCCCCATTCCAATGCAATAACAGCCAGCAGAAGAAGGGCGATCCAGCGGATCAGCGAATCTGCCGATTGCACGTCCATGCCGGATGCTGCAGGGCTTCCGTCAGGCGGCTGCTTGGTCGAAGATCCATCGGCAGCCGCTGCTTGCTTCAAGGTGAGGAGACGACTCTCGCCTGTTGAAGCGAATTCTCTCGTATCCGCGGTAACGGCCAGCAGCCTCTCGGCAACGACTTCGCCTTGCGCATCCAGTTCCTTGAGCCGGTACAACCCCGGCACATCGGGAACGGTCTGATTCGATGCAAGTACGCCGCCGCTTGCTTCCGGCTGATTCGGCTTCATTGTATCCGCATACCGAGCCATGCCGGGCGCGCTTTCGACGAGCATCCAAGAGGCGCTTGCCGTATTGGGGGAGAAGTCGATGTCCTTTGGCGACCCGGACAACGCTTCGCCAAGCTGACTTTTGGCGCTGCCGCCCATCCAGTCGGCAGCCTGCATGACAAGAACGGGAAATTCAGGCCGAAGCGGCAAATCGGAATCATGCAGATCGAACGTAAAGAGCAGCATCGGTTTGCCGCCTTCTTGACCGGCGTATACGGCCGGAACGCCTCCATAGGTGACGACAGCCTTACCCCAAGTAATATTCGACTGCTGGACAAGTCTTGATATATGGATATCCTCGAAAGACAAATACTTGGTCACGGGATGATCGGCAATTTGGACCGTCCCGTTCTTAGGAGCCGTGCTTCTTGAACGATCCCCGTCAGCTGCCGATTCGAATCTCCAGACCGGTTTGGCGGCTAGAAGATCCTGCCAGGCCTTCGATTGGAGCTCCTCGCTCTGAATGCCGTCCAGAACGATCCAATCGACGGACTGGGCTGTCTTCTCTCCCGGTTCAAATGATGCGGGATCCGCTATAACGGTGCTGATTCCCGCGAGTTGAAGCGCTTTGTCCAGAAACAGATTGCCCTTCGTGACAAGCAGCGCATGCTTCTGGGCAGATGATGCAGTGAAGCGGTATAACGCGTCATCGGCCGTGTATCGTTCATCCGGCTTGGTCAGCTGTGCTTTGTACACGCTGGCCTCCGGAAGATCCGTAATCGTCACGCTCTCCCATTCGCCCGGCTGAACGCGGACCGACGCCGTGCCGACCGGACTCTTATTCCCATCCGTATAAATATCCGTTTGAAGGAGCGCCGGCTTCTTCCCGTCATTGCGAAGCGTGACGACAGCCGTGTGCGTCTTCGGCTTCGCCGGATCGCGTTTCACGCCGAAAGCGGCGACTGCAGCCCCTTCGGCCGGTCCGCCATCCGCTATATCCATCAACGTCACAGGCGACTGCAGCTTAAGCTGCTCCGCTGATGCCGCATCGGTCCAGTCGCGGTCAGTGACCACAATAACGGAGCCTTCCTTGTCTTCCCGCAGCAGCGCATCCGCCAAGGATACGGCTGCCGTACCGTCGTTCTCGCCGAATGCCGGCTGCAGACTACGTACCGCTTCCTTCAGCTTGGAACTGTCGCGCTCGCGCAGTGCCGCTATGCGGGGCTCGCCGCCAGTAGCGATAATCGAGACCGCGGTGCCGTCCCCCTTCTGCTCGTCCAGCCACTGCAGCACAGCCGATTTCGCAGCTTCCAGCTTGGTACCGCCAGATGGCTCTCCATTCTTGCCGGCAGCAGGCCCCGTCATGCTGGCGGAACGGTCGACGACAAGAACGACATGCCCTTCCGCTGCAGCGCTCCGCCACCAGCCAGGCTCCATTAAAGCCAGGACGAGCAGCAGCGCGCAAGCCAGCTGCAGCAGAAGCAGCAGCGACCGGCGCAGCTTCTGCCACGGGCGGTTCGCCTCCTGCTCCTTGAGCGCCCGATTCCATAGCAGGTGGCTGGATACCGGTGTATCGATGTATGTCCGTTTCAGCATATATAACAAGGCAATTGCAGGCAGGGAAAGCGCAAACCAGAGCGAGCCTAATGATTGAAAGAACATGTCATTCCCCTCCTTTCCTCCAGCATGCCGTGCAGCCTTGCAATCCTAGACATATTGATGTTAACCACGCAATAAACCCGAAGCTCTGAACACGCCGTGTATGGTCCGCTCCAGCGGAATGCCGGTATCGACGAATAAATAGCCCGCTCCCCGCTTGCCGCATAGCGTTCGGATTTCATTCCTGTGCGCGTCCAATGCCTGCAAATAGGATTCGATGACACCTGTCCCTAACGCCACGTCCTTGCCTGTCTGAAGCTCGCTGTCGATCAGACGCAGCTCCCCATACAAGTCCGGGCGCAGTTCATCGGGGGATAACAGATGCACGAACACCACCTCTTGTCCGGCACCGGTCAGCGCGGAGAGCACGCGGTCGACCCCCTCTGCATATAAGCCGTCTGTAAACAACCACGTCTGACCTGATCTGCGCGGAAGACTGGACGGCGAGTTGAAGGCGCTCGACATATCGTCATTGCCGGTCGCCGTCTTTCCCTCCTGTGCTTGAAGGCTGGCAGTCCATGCATCGGTTAAAAACTGAAACAGCCTCCGTGAGCTGCCTCTGCCGCGCAGCGGCGGCAGCTCTTCCCTCGCCGTATCGGCAAACAGCCTGGCGGAGACGCGATCCTCGCCTGCAAGTGCCGTGTAACCGACACAGGCTGCCAGCTGGAGCGCATAATAAAGCTTGCTCGTCGATCCGGACGATCCGGCAGACGCGACGGCTGTCGCTGCGTGTCTCCCGTCCCCTCCGGTATTCCGGGCTTGTGCATCGAAACTCATCGAACGTGAAACGTCGACCATCAGATGAACCTGCAGCTCCTGCTCGTCCCAATACTGCCTGACGAAGGCTCTTCCGGACCGGCCGTATACGTTCCAATCGATACGGCGAATGTCATCGCCCGGTACGTAGGGACGAAAATCGGCAAATTCCAGCGAACTGCCGAGCGAACGTGAACGCCGTTTTCCTTGCATCGTACCGCGAATGCGCCCTTTAGCTGAGACGGACAGCCGCTCAAGAAGCCGTATAACGGATGACTCCAATAAAAGTCCCGATTGAACGCCGCGCGACTGATCCGTTTTGTCGCCGGAGCTGCGCCCGTTCATCGCACGGCCTCCAGCGCATCCAGAATGGTGTTTACAATATCATCCGTCCGGATCCCCATTGCCTGTCCCTCGTACCCCAGTACAATTCTGTGGCGCAGCGCGGGAACGGCGGTTACCCGGATATCCTGCCACGAGACATGAAGTCTGCCCGAAGCCAGCGCTCTCACTTTGCTGGCCGCAATGACGGATTGAATGCCGCGCGGTCCGGATCCGAAGCGGACATGCTGCTTCACGATGTCAGGCGCATCCGCTTCCTCCGGATGCGTCATCATGAGCAGCTTCACAGCACGGTCGAGCACGTCCTCCGAGACGAGCACCTCCTTGGCAAAGGCCTGCAGCTCCGTCAGCTGCTCGGCAGATACGATTCGCTGCGCCGTATCCTGGCTCGGAGACGTCGTCCGCTGCACGATCAGCCTCAGCTCGTCGCGGGTCGGGTAAGTCACGTCGATTTTTAGCAGGAATCGGTCCAGCTGCGCTTCGGGCAGCGGATAAGTGCCCTCCTGCTCGATCGGATTCTGCGTCGCCAGCACGAAGAATGGTTTGGGCAGCGGATACGTTTGCCCGCCTGCCGTCACCGTCTTTTCCTGCATCGCCTCGAGCAGGGCACTTTGCGTCTTCGGGGTCGCACGGTTGATTTCGTCTGCAAGCACGATATTGCCGAAGATCGGTCCCTGCTGGAACCGGTAAGACGTCTGTCCTTGGGTGCCGAACTCCACCAGATTCGTCCCTGTAATATCGGACGGCATCAAATCCGGCGTGAACTGAATACGCGTAAAATGCAGGTCGAGCGTATCGGCCACCGTCCGCACGAGCATCGTCTTGCCGAGGCCCGGTATCCCTTCCAGCAGCGCGTGTCCGCCTGCAAGGATCGCCCAGAGCAGCTGCTCGACGCTCGATTCCTGACCGACGATGACACGGCCGATTTCCCGCTTGATCGCGTTTATCGTCTCCATCGCTTCCCCGAGCTGCGCTTTCGTTTCAAGCATGCCTTCACCTCTCCTAACCGCGTATTTACGATTCATCTCTATCGATTCGGTTGAATTTCCTCAAAATAATCTCGAACCCGCTGCTGCATGCTTTGCGGCAGCTGATTGCGCGACAGAGCCTCCTTCGCTTCCGTCGCATATTCAGCGTACACTTCCGCGTAAGGCCTGGATACGCCGTCGACCATAGGCGACTTACCGCCGGTTTCCATCTTGCCGCCTGTCGCCGGGCCTCCATCCTGCTGCACATTCCCCGATCCGGCGAGTGAACGAGGGGTTGTTACAAGATCGCGATTGCCGTTGCCGAAGCCTGCTCCCTGGCCCTGGCCTTGACCGGCTCCTCCTTGGCCCATACCTGCGCCCGTGCCTGAACCCGATCCGCTTCCGCTGCCTGAACCCGAACCCTCGCCTGAGCCGCTGCCTTCCCCGGCGCCCTCACCGCCTGTGCCTTGTCCGGACATGGCTCCGTCGCTTCCGCTCTGCCCGTCGGTGCCTCCGGATCCCGCTCCTGTCGATCCCGAATCAGTGCCGCCGCTCGCGCCCCCGGCCCCGGCTATCGCTCCGCCTGACGGCTGGTCGCCGCCACCGAGCTGGCCGGCCATTGCTGCGGCCAGCGCAGCGGCATCGCCCTGCGACAGCTCGCCTGCAAGCGCCTGCTCCAGCGCAGCGAGCGCATCGCCGTCGCCTGCGCCCTCGCTATCGCCAAGCGCTTGCTTCGCCGCGTCCTGCAGCGCCTTGCTGAGCGCGCCGCTCTCGTCTTGGAGCTGCGCAGCTGCACGCTCCATCGCCGCCGCCAGCGCTTCGCGTTCTTGCGGCGACAGCCGCTTGACCGCCGATCGCAGATTGTCGATCGCCGCGGATGCTTCCGAAGCGTCGCGCTTCTCTAACGCTTCGCCCAGCTTGCGCAGCTGCGGCTCCTTCTGCAGCGCAGCCGCCGCCTCGCCGAGCCGCTTCGCCGCATCGTCAGCTTCCGCGGCCAGCTTCTCCAGCTCGCGCTTCGCCTTCTCCAGCGCTTCAAGCGCCTCTTGCGGATCGTCCAGCTTCGCCAGCCGCTCCTTCAGCTCCTTTACCGGCTCCTCGAGCTCCTGCTTCACCTGCTCAGGCAGCTTCTCCGACTCCAGCTTGCCGGTCATCTCCTCGATCTTCTCCTCCAGCTGGGCGAGCTCCTGCTTCGCTTTCGCTATCGCTTCCGCTTTCTCATCCATTGCGCCGGGAATCAGCCATAACGCGGCCATGATCACCCAGGCCGCAGCGGTCCCATACACGTAGGGATTCCTCGCTCCGAGCCTTGGAAGCGGCAGATGCTCCTTCAATGCCGCCGTATATGCATCTGCAGCCGCGGCTGCATCTTCACGCTGCATCGCAGCGATGCGCGAATCGCTGTCCAACATCCCTAGTGCGGTTCCAACCGCATCTCCGGTGCTCCGGTCCATCGTTCGCGCCGCCTCGGCAGTCGTTATCCGGCGAAAGAAACCAGCCGCCGTACCGAGGAACGGTGCGGCGGCAAGCAGTGCCAGCGCGATCCAACGAGCGTGCAGCATAGGTATGAACCGGCTCAGAACGAGAACGAGAAGCGCTGCCGCGCTGCCGGAAGCCAAGCCCAGCAGGGCATAACGAACAACGCGAAGCAGCGTCAGCCGGCGCCTTACCCGCTTCATGCTCTCCAATAACCGCTGGACTGTTTCCACCGCAATCCCTCCTTCAAACTTCAAATCCGTGTCTTTATGTTAACTCCGCCTGCTCCGCTCCAAGTATCTGTCATCGATTCAACTTATGTTACTTGTTTCGCTTGCTCCGTTTATAGACGGGACGGATATACCGAATGCTGAGCGCTATGGCGGCGACCGAAATAACGCTGTATATCATAATGAACTCTTTCCATAGATCCAGGCGCTTCTGACCGGTATTCAGGTGAAACACCTGTTTCGTTATGCCTGTATCAAAGATGCTAAGCAGCGCGGCAATCGGATTCCATGCCGCTATATGGCCGACCCAGCCGTAAGAGGATGGATTGTAGGTGGCACTGCCGCGGTTCAGCTCCTGCATGATCTGCTCCACCAGCAAATAGATGAAGCCCGTTCCGCCAAATATGAACAGCGTCGTGCCGTACGTAACGATGACCGATACCATCGTACGCTTGAACAGCGTGGAAAACAGCATGCCCAACGAGCCCAGCGTCACCATCAGAAACACGTAGAACAAGAACACGATCGCCATCTGCCGAGGCGAAATGCCGCCATACAAGAAGACGACGCTGTATACCGGCATCGTAGCCGTAACGAGCAGCAGCATGAAGCTTAGCGAAGAAGCCAGCTTGCTCAGAACGATCGTCGCCGAGCTCTGCTGCGTCGTAAGGAGCAGGCTCAGCGTCTGCTTCTCCCTCTCCCCGCTGATGACGCCGGCCGTTAGGCCTGGAGCCATGAAAGCAATCAAACCAAGCTGTACGGCACTGATAAAATAGAACATCATCCGGCTCTGGCCGGGATCGAAGACCGAGCTTCCCCGGTTCGAAAGCACGGTGGTAACGTAGATGAACGCGAACGCGAGGCCGCCGATCACGAACAAATAGAAGAATAACGACCACATCGAACGGGGGGTCCGCATGCGCAGCCGGAACTCCTTATCGAGCACCGGGTTAATCAGTTTGCTGCGCCAACTACGCAGTCCTCCGCCTATTGAGTTCCGGCTCATTGCGTACTGTCGCCCCCTTTCGTAATTTCAAGGAATACATCCTCCAGGTTCGTCTGCGCTTCGCTGAACGAAACGACCCGGAAGCCGTTTTCCACCAGGCTTCGAATGAGACCGGCCTGCTCCTCGTCCTGTCCTTCATAGTGGACATGGATGCCATGCTCGTCACGCATCAGCCGGCCGATATGCGGCTGCTCCCTTAGGAAGCGCTCCGCTTCCTCCAGATCGCCAAGCAATCGGATATACAGCACCCGGTTCACGCGCAGACGGCTTTGAATATCGGCAATGTTGCCCTTCGCCACGAGCTGCCCATGCTCGATAACGCCGATTTCATCGACCATCTCCGCCAGCTCCGGCAAAATATGCGACGAGATAATGATCGTTTTCCCCATCGACTTAAGCTCTTTCAAAATTTCGCGCATTTCGATGCGCGCCCGCGGATCGAGACCGGAAGCCGGTTCGTCCAGAATCAACAAGTCCGGATCATGTACGAGACAACGGGCCAGACATAGCCGCTGCTTCATCCCTCTTGATAGTGTATCGACATAAGCATCCTTCTTGTCGCTCAAGTTCACGAGCTCCAGCAGCTGAGGGATCAATTCATCCCGCTCCGCCTTCGGAATGCCGTAGCTTGCTCCATAGAAGTGCAAATATTCCGTCGTCTTGAACTGATCGTAGACGCCGAAGAAGTCCGGCATATAACCGATCCGCTTGCGAACTTCCTTCGGATGAACGGTTACATCGAAGCCGTCCACCTTCGCCGTTCCGGCAGTAGGCACGGTCAGCGTTGCCAGAATCGACATGGTCGTCGATTTGCCCGCCCCGTTCGGCCCGACGAAGCCGAATACGCATCCTTTTGGAATCATGAGATCGATACCTTTCAAAGCCTGGAATGAACCGAATGTTTTCGTCAGTCCGCGGATCTCAATCATCGGCTTAACCGGCTCTTGGTCAAGGGCGGTTTCTGCATTCGCTCCCAAAGTCGTATTCATGGCTTCTTCACCTTCCCTTCCAGCGCAATTTGCGGCATGACCGTCTCGACTCTCATATCGCCGCTAACGGTATATTTCATGTTTATCGTACCTGCGGCGGTTACGTAGTCCGAAGCCTTCATCTCCCAATTCATGCCGCCGCCCGTCACGGCAGCCCACTTGCCTTCCCGCTCGTTCCATATGCTCAAGGCAGGCTGATTCTGCCCGCTCACCGTGGATATCGCGATGCTCAGCTTCTCATATGCCGCGCCTTGAATGGCCGGCAACGAATATTCAAACAGGAGATCGCCTTTGGTCAGCGCCATCCAGCCGTCGGAGCGGCTTTCCGTTTGGGCCATCGTCGTCGATTTGATGTTCGGCGGAAGCATTCCGTATGGAAGCGTAATCCGGTCGCCTTTCACAGGGTCGATCGTAATCCGCTGCACCCACATCGTTAAGGTGTCGCTCTTCACTTGCTTGCCGTTAACCTCGAACCAAGGCTGCGTGCTCTCCGTAAATCCGATTATGACAGGCTGATTCGACCCGAGCATGGCTCCTCCCTTGTTCGTGCTGTCATTGAGGTAAGCATTGACAAGTCTCCGCTCGCGCGCATATTGATCGTTCCGGCCGTTCGTCGGATATGGGAACATCATCGAAGCATAATCGACATACCCGCCTGAGTATGGCGTGGTCTTAGGTCTTACGGCGGCCGACCCGGAGGAGCCTACCTTCAAATCGCCGACTTTATACGAAAGCCCGTTCCAGAGCACGTGAACGTCGGTCATGTCGGCAGCCGTCTTATTCGTTAAACTGATTTTGCTATTCTGCCCTTCGGAATCGAAGACGGTTTGAATTTGCCCCGTATCCGTCACCAGCGCACGGTCCGTATACGTTTTGCGCGTCGACCAGAATGGCACCTCAAGCCACTTGACCTCGGCATTTTGCGAACCGGAATATACCGTCTGCAGCGCATTGTCGTCAACGCCGCCTCCCGATCCTCCGAATCCGTTGTCGTTGGGGTAGGGAACAAGAGATTGCGCCTCATTGAACTTCACATTCACCGTTCCGCCTGCCGGGGAGAATACGGCCGTAACGCCCGACTGAAGTCCATCCCCGGCTCCCGTCAGTTCGACCGTCCGTACCGTATGCGTCAGTGTGCTGTTCTTGTCCGACGCGCCAATAAAGAAGATCGCAACCGAGCTGATTATGGCAATGGACGGAATGATCCACCAGGCCCATTCCCGGCGGTCCATACGTTTGAGCATGATGAACAGCAGCGGTGCCACAATCAACAGATAAGCCAGAAATAAATAGAACAGGATCGAGAAACGCGGCATCTTGATGGAAGGGAACATGTCCGCGACGGTCTGCAGCTCCCAGAACGAGTTTCCTCCCATCTGGACAAACCCGACGCCAGGCTGCAGCACCTGCAAATGATGCTGCAGCAGCTTTGCCCACAAACCCGGGCTTCCGCTCCACGATGCCATCGGCTCCAGAGAAGGATCGAAGGCTACGTACATGACCTCGCCGGTGCCTACAGGCCATTTGACGGCCAGCGGGACGCCCTCTTCCTCCAGCAGAATCTGGCTGCCTTCCTTCGCTGTTCCGTCGGATACCGTTAGCGGCGAAGACAGCTTGAGCGGTTTTCCGGATGCGGCGGCTAATCCCGCCGTTGATGTAATCGTGCGCGTTCCGTTAGCGGTTACAGGAATAAGCTCGGCTAAGGGACCGGCTGTCTTGCTGAAACCTGCTCCACCGGCTGCAATAAGCGTTCCGCCGCGCTTGACCCACTTCGTAATGGCCTCAACCTGAGCTTGGCTCCAGCTGTCGGATGAAACGTCATTCAGCACGAGCATATCAAGCGCGTCTAGCATCTGCGCATCTTCAGGCAGCTCATTCGGTTCGATCGGCAAAACTTGAATATTGTAGCCCCGCTGGTTCAGCGTCGGCATAAAATTAAGCGTATCCGGGTCTCTGGCCAGGACGCCGATTGTGTTGTTCGAGGTCATCGTGTTCGTCAGATAGCTCTGCGTACCTGTCAGTGCGATCTGCTTGCCCGTTTCTGAGGAACCTTCATAAAAGCGGATATGATGGTTATTCTTCGCCAGCGGCATCCCCGGCAGCGCTATGGACAGCTGGATTGGCGTATCCTTGGGCAGCTGGGCTTTGACCGCGTAGTTGATCATCTGACCGCTCCACTGCGACCTGACCGACATAACCAGCTCACCGCTAATATCGTTAGCGGTCTGATTCGTTAATGTGAAGAATACGGGGAACCATCGCCCCTCCTTGACTACTCCTTGATACCCGACGGAAGCCTGCATGTCGATGCCTTTCTTGGCGCCGTTCGATTCCGCATATACTCTCCCTGTCGGCATGCCCGCAATCGGAAGCGCCCAGATCGTCAGCAAGCAGACAAGCAAAGCAACATAAGTGGTGGTTCGTCTGAAAGACAGCACGTGCGGTTCTCCTCTCTGCAATTGATTTCCTCTCTTTAACGACAATGACAATTGAAAAGTTTCGCAAGAAATGTATAAACAAAAAAACAGCATCCGTCGAAAACAGATGCTGTTTGCGGGGTATTCCTCTAGATGCGGACGGCCGTTCCGCTAACCGCTACCATGAGCATCCCCTCGCGGACAACCTCATAATCCACATCGATGCCTACAATAGCGTTGGCGCCCATTCGCGCCGCCTGACCGCCCATTTCATTAAAAGCAACGTCTCTGGCTTCCTTCAGTTTCATCTCATAGGCGCCAGATCGTCCGCCCACGATATCGGTAATCGATGCGAAAATATCCCGGACGATGTTCGCCCCCATAATCGCTTCCCCGGTAACGACGCCAAGATAGTCCAGAACCGGTCTTCCTTCAATCGTAGGTGTTGTTGTAAATATCATTTTTATTCCTCCCCTTCATTATAATCCATATACGGTTATGGATCGATGCTAGTTTCAAATGATTCTGTACCGCGATCCTGCAGAGCCGGACGGCTTGCCTTCCTCGGTAAATTGAATTTGCGTGATGCGCTCGGATTCCTGCTCGAACCAAATCTGAACTTTAATTCCGAACTGGCGCGTGCCGCTATTAAGAATCAGCTTGAAAGATTCGGAGACGATCCCGGGACGATCCGTTTTTCTGCCCAGATGCTTGTAGTCGACGATGTCGGCCCGGTATCGCTTGGCCGTCTCCTGCATGGCAATTCTTCCCCACTTGGCGTAATCAGGCTCTGCTATAACCACATTCGCGCCTGATACTCCAAGGCCATAACTGAATAGAACGAAGAGAACGAGCGCTCTAATTCCGATTTTCACGAACAACACCTCCGTTAATTTTAAGTAACGGTAGTATTGTTCCTATGGAAGCAATTCCCTATTCGCCGCAGGCTTGCCCTTCATATTTAATCCAGCGTCCCGAACTTACTGAGCGGCCATAAGCGGAATATGGCGCGCCCTTCGATGCTCGACACGGATATCGGGCCTAATTCGCGGCTATCGGTGCTGTGCTCCCGATTATCTCCCATCACGAAGAGCTTGCCCTCCGGTACCTCATATGGAACCTCCAGTCCGTTTGGGTATGTACTGCCTTTGACATAAGACTCTTCCGTCAATGTTCCGTTCACATATATTTGTCCGTCCTTCATATCGATCACGTCACCCGGCAAGCCTATGACTCTTTTGATCAATCGCTGCTCGCTCTCCGGTCCGTTAATGATGACGATATCGCCCCGATCGGGCTGCTCGAACCGATACGTAATCTTATCCTCGATCAGCCGCTGTCCGGCGAACAGCGTCGATTGCATCGATACGTTCCTGACTTCCGTCTGTGCGAACGCATAATTCTGAACGAGCAGCGCCACGATTACGGCTACAGATAATGACAATACCCACTCGCGGACTTCCTTCAGCCAGCTATTCTTTCTTGGAATGCGCGGTTCTTCGGCTTCTTTATTCATAACCTTCTACTCCTTCCGCAATTAGAGAGACGATGCGGCCCTCGTTACATTTCACACATACATACGCTTGTCATTGTCATAAAGTTTCTAATGCGTCCTACTTTTTGAGAAAAAGATTGCCGCTCCAGTTCGCTTGCGATAAAGTTAGGAGACTTACGATTATCAATGTGAAGGAGTGGCACTCGTGCAGACTCAGCCTGCTGCCGCCCCTAACCGCGCTTCCATTGCGACGGGCCGGGCGGATCACGTAATCTTTATTGCGGTTACGCTGCTGTATTGGTCGACCTTATATGTCTATGTTCCTATTCTGCCTCCGTTTATGAGTGAAAGCGGCCATTCCGCGGCGCTCATCGGAATCGTATTGGGCAGCTACGGCCTTACCCAGATGCTGGTTCGCTTTCCGCTTGGACTCCTGTCTGACAAGCTTAATAAGCGCAAGCCATTCTTAATATTAGGCTTGCTGACGGGTGCGCTCAGCTGCTTGTTGTTCACCGTTCCCGGTTCATGGCTCTGGCCGCTCGCGGGACGAATCATGTCCGGAGTCAGCGCCTCCGCTTGGGTGGCATTCACCGTCTTGTATGCCGCTTATTTTGCGAATGGGGAAGCGACTAGAGCCATGAGCAACATCAGCTTCATGACGGTAGCGGGCCAATTGTTTGGCATGACGCTCAGCGGCTGGCTGGCGGGGGCTTACAGCTGGAACGCCGCCTTCATAGCCGGTATCGTTTTCGGCGTAATCGGGCTCGCGCTCGCATTCGCCGTCAAAGAACCTAAGGAAGGCGTTGCCCGTGCTCCAATTTCCTTAGCCTTTCTGGGAGAAATCGTCCGCGAGCGGACGCTCGTCCAAGTCTCCACCTTATCCATACTGGCACACGGCATTCTGTTCATTACGATGTTCGGCTTCACGCCGCTTCAGGCAACCGAGCTAGGCGCCGATAAAGGCGAGTTGACTCTGATCGTCATTGCTTTTATGGTGCCGCATGCGCTCGTCTCGCTCATAACCGGACGCTATCTGGCCCCCCGCTTTGGCATATGGAATGTCATTGCAGTCGGCTTTGCATTCAGCGCCTTGTTCACGATTGCGATTCCGTATTCGCCTACGCTTGGTCTACTCGGCCTGACACAGGCCTTCAACGGCTTCGCACAGGGCCTATACTTCCCGCTGCTGCTTGGACTGGCGATACAGCCGTTCGAACCGGCCAAACGCGCGACGGCCATGGGTTTCTACCAAGCCGTTTATTCCGCGGGCATGTTTGCGGGACCGTTCATTGCCGGGTTCATCAGCGATCGCTTCGGCTTGAAGGGAGGCTTCTGGCTGGGCGGCGCCATCGGCTTGGCGGCGCTATTGCTCACACTATGGTGGAAGCGAGCTGCCTTACGGGAGCACGGTGGTATCCCGCGTTAAATTGCAAAAAGCCGTGGCGCCCTGCAATAAGCAGACATCACGGCTTTTTATTTCGGATCATTAGACGTCGCAGTTCTCCGGAGCCGCCGGAGCAGCATCCTCCATATTGATTTTCTCCGCAACCGTGTCGCGTATGATGGATACGACGGTCTGAAGCAGGTAGTTGATATCGGCTTGGCTTTGTTGAAACTCCGTAATGATCGGAATTTCATCGAGCTCGTCCTGGAGCGTTTCGATCTCGGTTTCGATCTTCGTGACCATATCGGCATTCTTGAAGGTCGTTTCGAATGCGACGATTTCCTTCTGCTTCTTCTTCAGCTTGGCAATTATATCTTGAATCCTCTCATTGCCTTGGATCTGCTGCTCGGCACGGCGATACTGCTGCACCTCTTCGGAGGTGAACAGCATTGCTGCCAGCTCTTTCGTTTTTGCCATGATATCTTCGCGAACGATGATATTCTCCGTATGGTGTACTACTACCCCGCATCCTTCGCCATGCTCGTGGTCATGCTCATGCGAATGCTTCGCTGTCGTTGTTTGTTCGTTAGCCATCTGCTTCCCTCTCCTTGCTTCGTTTAAGAAACGGCCTCTTGCCTTTCGGGTGCGCGGACCGGTTCTGCTTTGATATACCAGGTTTGCGGTTCGGTCAGCTTGACGTGAACGAATTCGCCGATCCATTCCTTCGGCCCTTCGAAGAGAACCAATTTGTTCGTCCGTGTACGTCCCGACAGAACGTTCGCATTGTTCTTGCTTTCTCCTTCGACGAGGACCTCGACAATCTCACCGCGCTGCGCCTCGTTGTCGGCGCGGCTCAGCTCCCCAATCAGTTCATTCAGCCGATAGAGACGGTCTTTCTTCACTTCAATCGGGACGTTATCTTCCAATTTCGCAGCCGGAGTCCCTTCGCGCAAGGAATAGATGAACGTATAAGCCGAGGCGAACCCGACTTCTCTGACGAGCGATAATGTTTCCTGGAACTGCTCTTCCGTCTCGCCCGGGAAGCCCACGATAATATCCGTCGTCAGCATTGCATCCGGAATCGCTTGCTTGATTTTCCGTACCAGCTCCAGAAACATCTCTCTCGTATAATTGCGTCTCATCCGCTTGAGGACGGCGGAGTTGCCCGATTGTACCGGGAGATGAATATGCTCCACCAGGTTGCCGCGCCTTGCCAGCACCTCGATCAAATGATCGTCGAAATCCCGCGGATGGCTCGTCGTGAACCGGATGCGCGGAATATCGATCTTGTTAAGATCGGCCATCAAATCGCCGAAGAGGTATTCGATATCCGTAAAATCCTTGCCGTACGCGTTCACGTTCTGTCCGAGCAGCGTAACCTCTTTAAAGCCCTGGCGGGCCAGCTCGCGGACTTCAGCGATCACGTCCTCCGGACGCCGGCTGCGCTCCTTCCCGCGCGTGTAAGGCACGATACAGTACGTACAGAACTTATCGCATCCGTACATAATATTGACCCAAGCCCGCATCCCTTCGCGCTTCTTGGGCAAATTCTCGATAATGTCGCCTTCCTTGGACCATACTTCAACGACCATCTCTTTGCTGAACATCGCGTTCTGAAGCAGATGCGGCAGACGGTGAATATTATGCGTGCCGAAGATCAGGTCGACGAAGGAATGCTTCTGCAGAATACGGCCGACAACCGATTCCTCCTGCGACATACAACCGCACACGCCGAGGATGAGATCCGGTTTCTCGGTCTTTAGATGCTTGAGATGTCCGAGCTCTCCGAATACTTTATCTTCGGCATTCTCCCGGATCGCGCAAGTATTGAGCAAGATGACATCGGCTTGGTTCCGGTCTTCGGTCGATACGTAGCCCATCTGCTCGAATAAGCCTTTCATGACTTCCGTGTCATGCTCATTCATCTGACAGCCGTACGTATAGATCAAATAGGATTTGCCTTTGCCGAACGTCTTCATATCATCCGGTATCGCAAATTCATAGTGAACATGAATATCTTCCTTGCCCCGGCGCTTCTCGTCTTTATAGCTGGGCGTGGAATTAATGGTAATATCGCGGCCTTTAATCCGGTATGTGGTGCTGCCGTCTTCTTCCTTAACAATCTTCGCGCCCGAGAAGTCAAAATATTTGGAGTAGTCCTTCGTTTCCTCGCCGGGCTGCATGTCCGAAGTGTTGTTATTCCCCTTAGTCATTCGTACTGATTCACTTCCTTTTACATGTCATCCATGATCGCATTATAACATTTTACCAACGGCATATCCATTCGAAAGATCGCTATCGGCTTAAACCCATATTTGAACGCAATCTGCTGGCATGGCTGAATCTGCTACCTCATCCTTCTCGTAATGCCTTGCTCTCATTCAACTTATCCGGAAGTCTATGATGGGGAAGCTGCCCTTCACCTCAAATCCATTCAAAAGAGCCTCACCGATGAGGAGGCATGCTTGCAGCAGCTCCTTTACCGATGAGGCTTCTTCACTTCTCTTGCTGCGCAGGTTGAACGCATGTTGTGAACATGAACCGATGCGCAGACAGAATGTTCTCTCACGAAACGCTGTTGTACCCGCACCGCGCTTTGTTAATTTTGTCGTTCAATCTATAAAGCTTCGATAATTTCGGCAGAATCGCCTGTTTTGGCGCCTGCAGCGTTAGCTTCATCCGTATCGATATGCATGTCGAGGGCGAAGTTCGGGGACACGCGTGCGACGACATTCTCCAAGATCAGTCCGCGTTCACCCTGGAGCCTGACCGTCAGACGCTGCTTATCCTCAATCCCCCAGCGCTCCGCATCGCTCGTATGAAAATGAATATGACGCGCTGCTACGATGACGCCTTCCTCGATCTTCACTTCACCCGCCGGACCTTTAATGGTAATCCCTGCAGAACCGGCTATATGACCGGATTCTCTGACCGGAGGATTGATTCCAAGGGAGAACGCATCCGTTCTGGAAACTTCCAGCTGCGTCTCTTTCCTTGCGGGACCTAATATTCGCACTTTGGAAAAGCTGCCTTTGGGACCGACCACTTCTACTGTCTCATTCGCTGCGAATTGACCGGGCTGAGAGAGTGGCTTCATCTCCGTAAGCTGAGCCCCTTTACCGAACAACTGCTCGACATGTTCACTGGATAAATGGATATGTCTTGCCGACACACCGACAGGTACGATTTTCATATGCAGTCTCCATCCTTT
The DNA here is from genome assembly GCF_024734895.1 of Paenibacillus spongiae. Classification (NCBI taxonomy): domain Bacteria; kingdom Bacillati; phylum Bacillota; class Bacilli; order Caryophanales; family Paenibacillaceae; genus Paenibacillus; species Paenibacillus spongiae. The sequence goes on along the minus strand of NZ_CP091430.1, from coordinate 2,676,551 downwards.
CTGGTTCCATCCCATTATAGCAATGAAATCGCAATGTTCAAAAACATAAAAAGGCATAGGGCCCGTTTGGTCCGTATGCCTTAATGGGTTTGAGCGGTACAGTCTTATTTAAACTCCGTCAGCAGTTTGTCAAACTGCTCCTGGGACATTTGGATATCCTGATTGGCAAGTCCTTGCTCGCCGAAACCGACTACGAGATCCTCGTAAGACTTCCGAACCGTGTCCTGGTAGATGAGTCCTGTCAGCATCCCGTTCGTCTCCATGATCTTATTCATGGCGGCAATACGGTTAGACGAATCGTAGTCAGGGAATTGGTCGAGGTTGACGATATTCTCCTTGAACCAGTCGTAAGTGTTCACTTTATTGAACGTTACGCACGGGCTGAATACGTTAATCAGCGAGAAGCCCTTGTGATTTAAGCCTGCTTCAATCAGTGCCGTCAGCTGCTTCAGGTCGCTCGAGAACGACTGCGCAACGAAAGTAGCGCCTGCTGACATCGCAATTTCAAGCGGAGACAGCGTCGACTCGATCGAACCTTCCGGTGTCGATTTGGTCTTGAACCCTTCCGCGCTGCGCGGTGAAGTCTGCCCTTTAGTTAAACCATAAATTTGGTTATCCATGACAATATACGTGATATCGAGATTGCGGCGGATCGCATGCACGGTGTGACCCATCCCGATCGCGAAGCCATCTCCGTCCCCGCCTGAAGCGATGACCGTAAGCTCGCGGTTAGCCAGCTTGACGCCCTGTGCGATCGGCAGCGCGCGGCCGTGAATGCCATGCAGGCCGTAAGCATTTATATAACCGGAAATACGTCCGGAACAACCGATCCCTGAGATTACCGCCAAACGTTCCGGCTCCAGTCCCACGTTCGCCGCGGCCCGTTGAATCGATGCCTGTACGGAGAAGTCGCCGCAGCCCGGGCACCAGTTCGGCTTCACGTTATTACGAAACTCTTTGAATGTTGCCATTTTAGTTCAGCTCCTTACAAGCTTTATACACTTCGGAAGGGAGGAACGGGTTGCCGTCGTACTTAAGCACGCTCTTGATTTTGTCCGCGCCGCCAGCATACAGCTTTACCTGGGAAGCAAGCTGACCCGTTGCATTGTTCTCAAGCACAATGACTTTCTTCGCCTTCGCAAGCTCCGCTTGAACGATATCCGTCGGGAACGGATGGATCTGACGAATGGTTATATGGTTCGTAAGCACATCGTCCGCACTCAAGCGTCTGCGCGCTTCATCGATCGTTCCGCCTGTCGAACCCATGCCGATGATCAGCAGATCGGCTTCTTTGTGAGGCGCGTCAACACGGACCGCATCGCGGATCGTTAATCCGTTCAGCTTGTTCAACCGTTTATCCATCATCTTCTGGCGGTTGACCGCATTCTCGGATGGCCGGCCTACCTCGTCGTGCTCAACGCCGGTTACATGGTGAATGCCGTTCTTATCACCAGGGAGAACGCGCGGCGATATGCCGTCTCCCGTGAATTCATACCGTTTGAAATATTGGTTCTCTTCCAGCGCAGGCAAGTCGCGAACGAGCTTGCCCCGTTTGATCGGAACTTCGTTCAGGTCCAGCGTATTGCAGGACTGCTTGCCCAGCGATAGCTGAAGATCCGTCATAATAATAACCGGAACTTGATATTCTTCCGCCAGGTTGAATGCTTCAATCGTATCGTAGAAGCAGTCTTCGATCGATGCGGGCGCAATTACGATCTTCGGTATTTCGCCATGCGTGCCGTACACCATCGCATTAAGGTCGGATTGCTCCTGCTTGGTCGGCAAGCCTGTTGACGGCCCCCCGCGCTGCGTATTCACGATAACGAGCGGAGTTTCCGTCATGCCCGCAAGTCCGATGGCTTCCATCATGAGCGCAAGACCGGGACCTGCAGACGCGGTCATGGTACGGACGCCGGCATAGTTAGCGCCGATCGCCATCGTAACCGCTGCGATTTCGTCTTCGGTCTGAACGACGGTTCCGCCGAATTTCGGCAGCTTCTTAATCAAATATTCCATGATTTCGGAAGCCGGCGTAATCGGATAAGCGGACATCAGACGGCAGCCGGCAGCAATTGAACCAAGCGCTATCGCTTCGTTCCCGATCATGAACAGCTTCTGCTTGCCGTCAGCCGGGTCGAGCTTGAATTCATCCAGCGGACCCCCGGCTTGCTCCAGCACAAACTCCGAGCCGCGCTTAACCGCCTCGATGTTCTTCTCTACGATTGCCGGACCCTTGCGGCCGAACTCTTCTTCCACTGCCTTGTTAAACACTTCGATAGGCAGTCCTAGAAGCGCCCAAGAAGCTCCGGATGCGACCATGTTCTTCATTAGCGAGGTCCCGAGCTCTTCCGCAATCGATGTGATAGGTACGGCAAACAGCTTCGCATTAACGCCTTCAGGCAGATTCGGATTGAACTTCGCGTCTGCAACGACGACGCCACCGGGGCGAAGCTCATGGGAATTCAAATCAATGCTCTCTTGGTCGAATGCGACCAGTATATCCAGATCATCGGATATGGCGCGAATCGGATTCGTGCTGATCCGAATTTTATTATTCGTGTGGCCGCCTTTAATACGGGATGAGAAATGACGATACCCGTACAAGTAATAGCCGAGCCGGTTCAATGCAGTTGAGAAGATACGGTCCGTACTTTCGACCCCTTCTCCCTGTTGTCCCCCGATCTTCCAAGACAATTGACTGATCAAAATAAACATCTCCTCTTTTTGACGAACATGCGATGTCTTCCGGCATCTTTTTTACCAAATAATAATATTTCTCAACAGTCAATTAAAATTTTATGACTGTAGATACTAAAAAGCAAGGTATAACCGTTATTTATACACATAGCGGTTTTCGATTGAACCCATATCAAAATGAGATTGAATTTGTCCGATTCAGCGCGGCAGATTATTTAATAGAAACCGATTCGCATTGCCGTGAAAGAACGAAGTCACCTGTTCGTCCGAGTACAGCTTCAGCAGCGTCTCTTCCAAATTCGAAAGTTCGCCCGGATTCGATAGTCCCTCCACATGGGTATCGATACCGTCGAAATCGGATCCGAACATGATATGCCTCTCTCCCCCAAGCTCGCATACATGCTCGATATGCTTGATTACATCCGCAACTTGCGCCGGCCGGCCTTTCACGATGAATGGCGGCACGAAGGTGATGCCTATTCTGCCGTCCATGGCAATTATAGCTCTTATTTGATCGTCGGTTAAGTTGCGAGGGTGATCGCAGACCGCCTTGGCGTTCGAATGCGATGCTATGAGCGGTTTATGAGTCCGGTTGACCATATCCCAGAACGACCGCTCGCTCAAATGAGAGACATCTAATAGTATACCCAATCTATTGCATTCTTCTACAAAGGCAAGCCCTTTTCCCGTTAAACCGCCCTGCCTAGGCTCCATTACCCCGTCCGCGCCCCAGTTCGCTTGATTCCATGTCAACCCTATCGCCCTGACGCCCAGCTCAAATAAGATGCGAAGCATGCCCAGGTTCCCCTGCAGACCGTCTGCGCCTTCCAATGACAGCATGGCGCCGATCTCTCCGCTATTCTGAATGCGCTCTATGTCTCCAGCCGTCTTAACAAATCGTATTCCGGGAACGGCGAGAATTTTTCTGTAAAATAAATCGATGCTTTGCAAAATGGGCGTCATCGATTTATCCATGCTATCCGGAATGTAAATCGCGAAGGTCTGGAGGCTGGCACCCGCTTGGCGAAGCCTCGTAAACGTAACATCCAGTTTACCTGTCTGGTCATCCAAAAAGCTCCGATTCCCTTGTTCAAGCAGCTTCCACAGCACATCGCAGTGAAAATCGACCGAGGACAGACTATTCATCGCGTTTCCTCCTTCATATGATATCGGTTTAATCGCTTACAGGCGCAAAAAAACCTGTTTACGACGACGTAAACAGGTTCAGCGTTCAAAGGGTTATGTTACGTTGGACGGGTAACGCTACCTTGGCTCGACGATGAGCTTGATTGCGGTCCGATCCTCTCCATCAATAACAATGTCCGTAAATGCCGGAATACAAATGAGATCCACCCCGCTGGGCGCCACAAATCCACGAGCTATGGCGACTGCTTTGATCGCTTGGTTCAACGCACCAGCCCCGATCGCCTGCAATTCTGCAGCACCGCGTTCACGCAGTACACCTGCAAGCGCCCCAGCAACGGAATTTGGATTGGATTTTGCTGAAACTTTTAAGACATCCATGGAAAGTACCTCCTCGGGAATGATGGATACCACTATTTAAATAGTATTCGAGAGCGGTAATAAAATTCCTGCTTTCTTCATGGAGACTATGCAAATATTTCCGAATTGTGAGAATTTTCAAAGTTTCATAACAATCGTTTACAGCATCAGCCAATCCGTTTCCGTCATGCGAATCTTTTGCGTACGCTTCGCTTTACCCGTTGCTTCGTCGATTTCAACAAGAATGGCGTGAACATGCCAGTCCCCTTCATCCACGACAAAACGGACAGGAAGCTGTGTCCTGAATTTGTGAATCACCGCGCCCCGCTCCATTCCAAGAACGCCTTCCTTTGAACCGCACATCCCTACATCCGTTAAGTATGCCGTTCCGCCCGGCAGAATCGTATCATCATTGGTTTGTACATGGGTATGGGTTCCGACGACCAATGATGCCCGTCCATCCAGGTACCAGCCCATTGCGATTTTCTCGGAGGTCGCCTCCGCATGGAAATCGACTAGAATGCATTTGGTTTTCGTGCGCAATTCATCGACGAGCTCATCCGCTTTGCGGAAGGGGCAATCGATCGGCGGCAGGAATACGCGCCCTTGTAAATTGACGATGGCCAGCTCTTTGCCGTTCGCCTTAATAATTGCGCTGCCACGTCCCGGCGCTTCTTCGGAGAAGTTCGCAGGCCTCACCATCCGCGGCTGATCATCGATCCATTCGAAAATGTCTTTGTTATCCCAAGTATGGTTGCCCATCGTGATTCCATGTATGCCTGATTCCAGCAGCTCCTTCACGATGGCGGATGTTATTCCGCGTCCAGCCGCAGCATTCTCGCCGTTCGCGATAATGATGTGCGGGTTGTATTTGCTCTGTAACGCCGGCAGCACTTTCTTCACGGCGGTGCGTCCGACATTGCCCACGATGTCGCCAATAAACAATACGTTCATACGATCTGTACCCTCTCTTACGACTAGAAAAGTGGCTGCATCGCAGCCACTTTACGAGTGTCGTTCTATTCATTATTTGGCGTATTCCACCGCACGGGTTTCACGAATGACGGTCACTTTAATATGTCCCGGATAATCGAGTTCATTCTCGATTTTCTTCGTGATATCGCGTGCAAGACGGAAAGCCTCCGTATCGTCGATTTTATCAGGCTGTACCATGACGCGAACCTCGCGGCCGGCCTGAATGGCATAGGATTTCTCCACGCCTTCGAAGGATTCGGTAATATCCTCGAGCTTCTCCAGACGTTTGATGTACGTCTCGAGCGTTTCTCTTCTAGCGCCCGGGCGAGCGGCTGACAAGGCATCAGCGGCGCCGACCAGCATGGCAATAACCGATGTTGCTTCGCAGTCCCCGTGATGGGATGCGATACTGTTAATGACAACCGGGTGCTCCTTGTACTTCTTGGCTAGCTCGACGCCGATTTCGACGTGAGAGCCTTCCACTTCGTGATCAAGCGCTTTGCCGATGTCGTGCAGCAATCCAGAGCGTTTCGCCAGGGTAACGTCTTCGCCAAGCTCGGCTGCCATCAAACCTGTCAAATAGGCAACTTCCATCGAATGCTTGAGCACGTTCTGCCCATAACTTGTCCGATACTTCAATCGGCCTAAAATTTTTATCAGATCTGGATGCAAACCGTGGACGCCAACCTCGAATGTCGCCTGTTCGCCGTACTCACGAATACGCTCGTCTACTTCTCTACGCGATTTCTCGACCATTTCTTCGATTCTTGCCGGGTGAATCCGTCCGTCCGCAACCAGCTTCTCCAGCGACGTACGTGCGATTTCGCGGCGAATCGGATCGAATCCGGACAATATGACCGCTTCCGGTGTATCGTCGATGATGAGATCGATACCGGTCAACGTCTCCAATGCGCGAATATTACGGCCTTCACGCCCGATGATACGGCCTTTCATTTCTTCGTTAGGCAATGCCACTACCGATACGGTCGTTTCCGCTACATGATCTGCCGCACAACGCTGAATGGCCAGCGAGATGATGTCGCGCGCTTTTTTATCCGCTTCTTCTTTGGCTTGCTGCTCGATTTCTTTAATCATTTGCGCCGTCTCGTGTCTGACTTCCTGTTCAACGCTCTGCAGAATGATCTGCTTCGCGTCTTCCATCGTCAAGTTCGAAATGCGCTCCAACTCGCTAAGCTGCTGCTTATAGAGTGAATCGATCTGTTCTTGCGTTTCCTCGATCCGCTTCTCTTTGTTGGCCACTTGTTCTTCTTTGCGCTCCAGCGCTTCTATTTTCTTATCCAACGACTCTTCTTTCTGAACCAGTCGTCTCTCAAGTCGCTGTACCTCATTACGACGTTCGCGAATGTCCTTCTCGGCCTCAGTACGGATCTTGTGGACTTCATCTTTCGCTTCGAGAACCGTTTCTTTCTTCTGCGCTTCTGCTTCCTTCTTCGCGTTGTCAACAATTTGACTCGCAGCTTGCTCAGCGCTTGAAATCTTGGCCTCAGCGATCGACTTTCGAATAAAATAGCCTAGCACAAAGAAAATCAAACCAACAAGGACCGTGATCGGGAGCCAGATATACCACTGCATCTTCTCACCTCCTCGTTGCTTTCACCAAGTCAAACGCTTGGGACATATTTGGTTTTCAGCCGGGTTTTTAATCCGATTTTCATCAATCAACCATTTTTTCGTGAAAAAAATTTAATGATCTTGAATCAATTTTTGGAAGGAAAATCGATTCAATAAAGAAGAATACAGACTCATTTTATCTTTTGTGAAAATCAATTGTCAAGCATATGCCACTCTTCGGCTAACTCTTCTTGTGTAATTGCAGCCTGAATAGCCTCTTTCACGATGCTGCCGGGAAAGCCTCTGCGCAGTAAAAATGTGGCTAGCTTGCGCTTTCGATCGATGGGTTCGCCCTTGATATAGGGCCATTTCTTACATGCCGCGCGAATCGCAGCTTCCGCTTCCTCCGTCTTATCGATCCGCTTGAGGGCTTCTTGAACCGTCTCTTTGGGAATACCGCGCTGTCTTAGCTCCTGCTGCAGCAAGAGCCGTCCCTTCATGTGGTTGCGCACCCGTTCGGAAGCAAATTGCTTGGCGAAGGCCGCGTCATTGACAAATCCCTCTTGAATGAGACGCTGGATCGCTTTCTCGCTCGACTCTTCATCGATCCCTTTACGCGACAAATAACGTGCGATTTCCTTATGCGTCCGCTGCCGGGCACCCAAGTAGACCAATCCAAGCGCATAAGCGCGGTGCTGCGTGTCTTCCTCGATAATCTGCTTCAGCTCATCGGTATGAATCTCGCGCCCCTTAAGCAATCGGAAGCGGATCATAATATCCTCATGAACCGTCAAGTACGGTTCTTCCTGGCCGTTATTGACGAATAACTGATACCGGTAACGTTCCTTGCGGTCCTGTTCCACCGCTGTTATCGTCAGCATTCCATCTTGCTGCCCATCCTTCATTCGTGTTCAGCCTCCCCCTTCATACACGTAGAAACAGAGAAAAGCACCTTTACAGGTGCTTTGAATCCCTTGGTCCCGACGAAACCGGACTTAATTCAATTCGAGTTCCAATTCGTCCTCGTCTTCATCGTCATCATTGCTGAATGCTGCGCTGTTCAATGCACCAGCAGCAAGGTTATTGGCATCGCGAATCTGTTGTTCAATGGTATCGCTAATCTCCGGATGATCCTTCAAGAACTGCTTCGCATTCTCGCGGCCTTGTCCCAAACGGTCGCCGTTGTACGAGAACCAGGCGCCGCTCTTCTGAACAATGTCCATCTCGACCCCGATATCGACGATGCTGCCTTCCTTGGAGATGCCTTCGCCGTACATGATATCCACTTCCGCTTGCTTGAACGGAGGTGCTACCTTGTTCTTGACGACCTTGATCCGCGTCCGGTTGCCGACCATGTCGTTCCCCTGTTTAATCGACTCGACCCGACGTACGTCGAGCCGGACGCTGGAATAGAACTTCAATGCGCGGCCGCCCGGCGTTGTCTCCGGATTGCCGAACATAACCCCAACCTTCTCACGCAGCTGGTTGATGAAAATCGCGATTGTCTTGGATTTGCTGATGGCACCGGAAAGCTTGCGAAGTGCTTGCGACATCAGCCGGGCTTGCAGACCGACGTGGGAATCGCCCATCTCGCCTTCAATCTCCGCCTTCGGTACCAGAGCCGCGACGGAGTCTACTACGATAATATCGACCGCGCCGCTGCGTACAAGAGCCTCAGCGATCTCTAGCGCTTGTTCGCCCGTGTCCGGCTGCGAGAGCAGCAGTTCATCAATGTTGACGCCCAGCTTACTCGCATAAAGCGGGTCAAGCGCATGCTCCGCATCGATAAATGCAGCTTGTCCACCATTGCGCTGCACTTGTGCGATCGCGTGAAGCGCGACGGTTGTTTTACCGGATGATTCCGGTCCATAAATCTCAATAATGCGGCCCTTCGGATATCCGCCGATTCCAAGAGCAATATCTAATGCGAGTGATCCGCTGGATGCAATTTCGACTTGCATGTTAGCAGATTCACCGAGCTTCATAACCGAACCTTTACCAAATTGTTTCTCGATCTGACGTAGAGCCATCTCGAGAGCTGCGCGACGATCTGACAACGCATCCACTTCCTTCACGGTTATTATTTATACATTCATGATACCTTGTTTTTCTTCCGTTGACAAGACTTTTTACGAACATATATTCTTATCCCTTGTTTCTCATTGGCCAATGAGCAAAAAAAGAACCGCAGCAAAGTATTCTTCGCCACGGTTCTTCCGTCAACTAAGTACGATTATAGACGAAGTCCGCTCTTTCGACAAGCCTTATTTCATACCTAGGCCTTCTGTCCATGCAGCTGTCAACTATTGTCCACAAGCTCCAGCCACAGCCGGTAGAGTGCCGACTTCGCCGCCCGCAAGCGGATCATCTCCCTGCTGCCGCTCAAGTGGATGGTGTGAACGGCAGGAGGCATGCCTGGCCTCGCGATCCCGATATGCACGAGCCCGACCGGCTTGCCTTCCGATTCGGAAGGGCCAGCCACACCGGTGAGCGATATTCCGAAATCGCTGCCTGTCCGTTCTCTTACCCGCTCCGCCATCAAGGCGGCCGTCGAATCGCTGATTGCCCCCGGCGCTCCGGTGCCTTCCAGCTGCGACATTGGAATGCCCAACAGCTTATGCTTCATCATGTTCGTGTACGTGACTACTCCGCCGACAAACTCGCCGCTGCTTCCGGGTACGTTCGTCACAAGCTCGGCCAGAAGGCCTCCCGTGCAGCTCTCAGCGCTTGAGAGCTTGCGCCCCGATGCCCGCAGCAGGCGAATGACCGCCGCCTCCAGAGGGATGTCTTCGCGCGCATAGAGATGCTTGCCTACGATCTGATTAATTTGTTCCTCGGTCCGGTCCAGCTTTGCGTTCGCTTCTTGCTCCGACTGCGATTTGGTCGATAGCCGGATCGCCACTTCGCCTTCATTCGCATAGGGCGCTATCGTGGGATCGGACTGAGCATCGATCAAATCGATCAGCTTCTGTTCCAGGCTGGATTCTCCGATACCGGCAAATTTCAATATTCTGGAGAACAGCCTGTGCGTATCGCCCGCGACGGAACGCAGCCATGTCTTGCCGGGTCCGTCGAACATCGGCTTCATTTCGCGGGGCGGTCCAGGCAGAAGCATGTAATGGGTGCCATCGGCCGTTAGCCCGTCGCCAACCGCCAGTCCGGCTTCATTCTTAAGCGGAACGGACCCTTCAATCATATGCGCTTGCCTGCGGTTGCTTTCCACCATATGTATGCCGCGCGAAGAGAAAATCGATTCGATTTTTTCCATGGACGGTTGATGGATGACGATCGGGCGGTTTAAATAAGCGGCCAGCGCATCCTTGGTCAGATCGTCCTGCGTCGGGCCGAGTCCCCCCGTGAACACGATCAAATCAGCTCGTGACCGGGCCAGCTCGATGGCCTGGCTGATCCTTGCCGCATTATCGCCAACAACGGTTTGAAAATAGACATCGATTCCCATTTCAGCAAGCCCCTGCGACAAATAAGTCGCATTCGTATTGACGATTTGGCCGAGCAGCAGCTCGGTTCCGACTGCAATAATTTCAGCTCGCATAATACAACTCCAATCGCAGGATGAATGAAAGCATCATCCCTTCGAATCAGGAATGATGCTTTATGAACGAACGAGAGCTCATTCTGACAAAGGAATGAGGTTTTTGTTTTTGACGAAATAATCCACACCTGAGTAAACCGTAATCAACGCAGCAGCCCAGCTGGCGACAAGGTCGAAACGGAAATCCACAAGGGCAAACGGGAAATTGTTAATCAGCAGTGCAATAATCATCGTGATCTGAACGGCTGTTTTCCATTTTCCCCACTTCGAAGCGGCAAGCACGCGGCCTTCCAGCAGCGCAATTTGTCTGAGGCCTGTTACGGCAAATTCCCGGCTGATGATCACGATTGCGATCCATGCATCCACCTTGTCCATTTCAACAAGAGAAATAAGCACCGCCGCTACAAGCAGCTTGTCCGCAAGCGGATCAAGCAGCTTGCCAAGGTTCGTAACGATTTTGTTCTTGCGTGCGATATACCCGTCAAGCCCGTCGGTACTGGCGGCAACGATAAAGATAAGCGCCGCCAGGATCTGATTCCACGTAATGGAGAAGTCCGAGAATGTAAGCGGCTTGAGGTTCACATTGATCAACAGCAGAAACATGATGATCGGTACTAAAAAAATTCGGGCGAGTGTTATTTTGTTAGCTAAATTCACGAGAGCCCCTCCCCGGACATATCAAATTCATAGGCGTGCGTTACCCGCACCTTCTGAATTTCACCGATTCCCGCTTGACAATTCGATATGAAGACTTCGCCATCAATCTCCGGGGCATCATATTCTGAACGCCCGATATAGACATCACTGCGCCCGTCATATCGCTCGACAAGCACGTCGATTTCGCGTCCTATATATTTGCTGCTATTATATTTCGATACATCGCGCTGTATTTCCATTAGCGTGTTCGAACGCCATTCCTTCACGTCGTCCGGTACGTGATTCGGCAACCGTACAGCCGGCGTATCCTCCTCTGAGGAGTATGTAAAGACACCTAAACGATCAAATTTGATCTCCCGGACAAAATCGCACAGCCGGTTGAAATCTTCTTCCGTTTCACCCGGGAAACCGACAATAATCGATGTGCGAAGCGCGACATCCGGAATACGGGTTCGAATCTTGTTAATGAGCTCGCGGGCATCTTGCTGCCGTCCCGGGCGGCGCATCCGCTTGAGTATGATATCTTCGCTGTGCTGAAGCGGCATATCGATATATTTGCAGATCTTCGGATTAACCGCTATCGTCTCGATCAATTCATCCGTGAAGAAGCCTGGGTACGCATAATGCAGCCGAACCCATGCGATTCCTTCGACCTCGCTCACCCGGTTAAGGAGCTCGGGCAGCATGAATGCATCGTACAGATCCGTTCCGTAATTCGTCGAATCCTGTGCGATCAAGCTGACTTCCCTCACGCCTTGCGATGCTAGCAGCTCAACTTCTGCCACGATGGACTCAATCGAGCGGCTGCGGAACTTACCGCGCATAATCGGGATCGAACAAAATGTGCAAGCATTGTCGCAGCCTTCCGCTATCTTGACATAAGCCGTATATCGCGGGGTTGTTACGAGCCTTGGAAGCTTCTGATCATAGTCGAAAGCAGGATTGCCGACCTTCATCGGCTTCTTGCCGTTCAGCGCTTCGTCGACAATCGTATTGATGTGATGAAAATCGCCGGTACCGACAATTCCGTCGATTTCGGGCATTTCGTCCATCAGCTGCTGCTTGTAACGCTGCGTTAGACAGCCGGATACGATAAGCGCCTTCAGACGTCCGGTCTGCTTATACTCCGCCATATCGAGAATGGTGTTCACCGATTCTTCCTTGGCCGCATCGATAAACCCGCATGTGTTCACTATAATGACAGTCGCATCGTCAGCCTGCTCGACAAGCTGATATCCGCGTTCATGGATGAGTCCAGACATGATCTCGGAATCAACCATGTTCTTCTCGCAGCCTAGTGTTACCACTTTAACTCGTTCTGTCATGGTCCCAAAAACTCCTCCGAAAAGCTACTTTTTTCAGTATAATACAAGGCCTATACAGTGTCAAAACAGCGAAAGTCCTGTTCTGAATCAAATACAAGTCGTGGAGAGGGCCTTATGATTGTGCACGTGCAAGATACTAGCGAAAGTTCATAAACTGCAAATCGATCGGCAGCTCGGCGCCGCGCAGCAGTGTCATGACGGCTTGCAAATCGTCCTTGCTTTTACCTGTAACCCGGATTTGATCGCCCTGAATTTGGCTCTTAACTTTAAGCTTCGAGTCCCGGATCAGGATGTTGATCTTCTTGGAGATGTCCTGCTCGATGCCCTGTCTGAGCTTAATCCGCTGTCTGACCGTTTGAGAAGCTGCAGGCTCGACTTTGCCATAGTCCAGGTTCTTGGTCGGAACCCCGCGTTTAATCATCTTCGAGGTCAAAATATCGATCACGTTCTTAAGCTTCAGCTCATCGTCGGATACGATGAGAAGCTCGCCCTTGTCCAGTTCGATGGTGCTCTTGCTGTTCTTAAAATCGAAGCGTGTTTCGATTTCACGTTCTGCCTGTATAATGGCGTTCGACAACTCCTGCATATCGACCTTCGATACTATGTCGAATGAATTCTCTGAGCTCATGTATTAACGACACCCTTTCCATCTCTTTCATGTCACGTATTATAACCGATCTTCACGCACAAGAAAAGGCACACCCCCAAGTCATCTTGGCTGGAATGCCTTATCCCGTCGTTCCCTGCGTATGATAGCTATCTATTGGTTCGTTACGGCGTCTGAATTCGATGTATCTGTCCCCGCCGTATCGGTTCCCGTATTTTGACCCGTTCCTGTGTCCGTACCGGTTGATTCGGCCGGATCAAGCTGCATCTTGCGGGAGCCTTTCTTGTTGCCGTCATCGATCGGCGCACCGTCAATCGTAACCTCGACCATATTCGCATGCGCGATATTGATATAGACCGGAACGGTAACATCGACCGATACCGATTCTCCGTCCTTCAACGTTTGCGTGAGCAAATACTTGCCACCCACATTTTTCTCGCTTACGCCGACCCAGCTGCTTCCTCCAGCGACCTTCAGTTCAATCTTATGCGTGCCGGCAGCAGGCGAAACTTCATAATAATTCGTTTTGCCGGTTGACCGAATGAACGTTACTGTTGTCGCAGGCGGCGTTACAGGAGGTTCGGGATCGGGTGTAACGTTCCCCGGATCCGGCGTATTGGTTTGACCGTCCGTACCCGGTGTTGTCTTATCTTTATTCTCTTCCGGCAGCTTCGCCTCATCGGTGATCTTGGTTTCGTCATCGGCCGTATCCACTTTCTTATTAACAGGATTGTTAATGTAGAATACGTACACAATAACGACGATCAGAATGAAGAACAGCCACATGAGCGAACGGAATCCCCATCGGCTCCATCGATCCGAGCTTTGCGCTTGGGCTCGGCGTGGACGCTGAACGGTTTCGACGACCGGCTCGGGCGCAGCGTGGGGAATCTCTTTCTGATATAAGCGGAGCACTTCATCGGCATCCAGCCCGACATTCTCCGCATAGTTTTTGACAAAGGCGCGCACGTAGAAGCTTCCTGGCAGGACAGCGTAGTTCCCTTCCTCGATCGCTTCCAAATAACGCTTTCGTATTTTGGTTAAATCTTGAATATCTTCAAGCGATAAACCGCGCTGCTCACGGGCTTTGCGGAGCAATGCGCCTAAATCCGACATGACCACACCTCCCTTGGTTTACAATTCGTTATAGTTAACCGTAAAGTCGAAGTTGATTTCTTCTTCCGGCGTGTTGCGAAGCTCGATAATATAATCAAAAGTACTGAGATCGTATTGGGATTCTTGTATAAAAATATCCGGGTGCTCGATCACCTTCGTGGAAGGCATCGCCATGATTTCTTGCAGCAGCGCATGGTGCTTCTCGTTCGAGCGTACCGTGCTGACAATTCCGTCAATGATGAATATATTATTCGCATTCATCTCTTCATGAGATAGCTGGCTGCGGACGGTTTGACGAAGAAGCGTCGACGATACGAACGTCCAGCGCTTGTTCGAGCAGACGCTGCCCGCGATAATGGATTCCGTCTTGCCGACACGCGGCATGCCGCGCAGCCCGATCACCTGATTGCCGTCCCTCTTGAACACTTCGCCCAGGAAATCGACGAGCAAGCCCAACTCGTCCCGTGTAAAGCGGAACGTCTTCCGGTCATCCGAGTCCCGCTCGATGTACCTTCCATGCCGTACGGCCAATATATCGACCAGCTTCGGTTCCCGAAGCTTCGTAACCGTAATATTATCGACCTTCTGGAGCATTCTGCCGAGTACTTCGATCTTCTCGTCGTCATTGGTTTGGAGAAGCATGCCGCGCGTCCGGTTCTCCACGCCGTTGATCGTCAAAATGTTTACTTCGAGCATCCCGAGCAGGGACGCGACGTCACCGAGCAAGCCCGGCCGGTTCTTATGTATCCGATATTCCATATACCACTGTTTGTATTCCATGAGACACCCCGTTCTAGGGAATTTGATCCCTACATCCGCTATTACATTTAGAAAGATTATTCTACAATATTCGTCATAATCCTGCAATGTGATTCAGGAAAACATTGCAGAAAAGCCTCCATTTGGGAGGCTTTTCGCGGGTGAAAGCTACGATTTACTTGACAAGCTTAACCATCAGCCTGGCGATTGTTTTCTTCTCGTCCTCGTCACCGGCATCCCAAATATCTTTGAGCACGCGCTGCTGCTCATTCTTGGGATCGACCTTCTCATCCAGGAAGGAGCCGATTTCATAGGCAAGATTGGAAATCGTGTCTTCACTTAAGCCCATTTTTTTCGCTTGGCTTACTCGTTCAGCCAAAAAGTGTTTCCATGTTTCGAAATTAGAAAGGACAGTTGTCATTGTGAAGGCCTCCTTTTGCGTGTTGACCGTTGACGGCAACAGTCGTATTGTGCACGCAATAGACCTTTCTTATTCGACGAAACAGATCCGTAAAAAGTTTCAACCAAGATGGAGTCATCCTCTAAGTAAGCCAACCGCCATTGGGACTAATAATCTGGCCTGTTATGTAAGCGGACTCTGGGAGTGACAAGAAATAGACAAGCGACGCGATTTCATCCGGCTGCGCAAAACGGCCGACCGGAATTTCGGACTCCAGCGCCGTCTTCTCATCTGCATCCAGGTTGTCCAGCATGACGGTGTCCACGGCACCGGGCGCAACGGCATTAACCGTTACGCCGGAAGGCGCAAGCTCCTTGGCAAGCGCCTTCGTGAAGGCGTTCATGCCGCCTTTGGTCGTGGAATACAGCACTTCGCAGGAGGCACCGGACATCCCCCAGATGGAAGAAACATTAATGATTCGTCCGTATCGCTGGGCAATCATCTGCGGCATAAAAATCTGGGTGCACAAAAACATCCCCTTCAAATTGACGGACATGACATCGTCCCAATCCTCTTCCGTCACATCGGCGAGCATGCCGTAATGGGCGATACCCGCGTTGTTCACGACAATATCCGGAACCATCCCGTGCAGCTCCAGTTTCTCGCGCATGCGGAGCAGCTGCTCCCTGGAACGAATATCGGCCGTAACGGTCATAACATTAGCACCCAGCTGCATACAGCTGCGTGCCGTTTCATTGGCTGATTCATGCGATTTCATATAATGGATGACGATATTCATGCTCTCCGCGGCAAAGCGGCGTGCGATCGCCGCTCCTATTCCGCGGCTTCCCCCGGTTATGAGCACCGTCATCTCCTTGAGCATTTTCAAATCGGATCTTTCGCGACGATCGAAGCGGCCATTCGTTCCCAATTAAAATGTTCCCGAAGCCGTTGATTCGCTTCTTCAAGCGTAATGTCTTCAAAAATCGGCACTAATTGAAACAGATCCGCGCCCCGGAATCTGTAGCGCGTAAACTCGCCGGCAATCGCTTCAGGGGAATTGAGAAGCCGGAGATATCCGCCGATACGCTTCCGTCTGGTCCGTTCAAAGGACTGCTCGTTCAAGCCGCTGGTCTTTGCGGCTTCAATAGCCGTGCGGATCCGGCTGATAAGCTCGTCGGGATCGCGGGTTTCACCGCCGATGATGGAGAACGCATAGTCCGGACTGCTGTTGAACTCATGACCGAACCCATCCGAAATTAATTGATCGTCATAGAGCTCGTGATACACCGGAGAGCTTGAACCGAGAAGCGTATCCAGCATCAGCTTTGTCGTGATTTCCGTCCGGAGCAGCTGATCGGCGGACATCTTCGGTAGGTCTTCCTTGAAGCCGAACAAGCATTTGGGCAAGGATACGGGAAGAACCGCCGTTTTGCGCTGCTGCTTGACAGCGGCCGGCTCCTCGTCGAAGAAGCGGTTGATTTTTCCTTGCTCTGCGAACGTCTTGCGGGCTTGATTGTTCCGTACAAGCTCCATCACCCGGTCCGGCTGAACGCCGCCAACCACGAACAGGAACATATTAGTTGGATGATAGAATGTTTCGTAGCAGCTGTACAGCGTTTCCTTGTCAATCTTACGGATCGACTCCGCCGTTCCGGCAATATCGATGTGGATCGGATGCACATGATACAAGGCATCGATCAATCCATAATAAACGCGCCAATCGGCGTTATCGCGGTACATGTTGATTTCTTGCTCAATAATGCCTTTCTCCTTCTCCACGTTCTCGTCCGTGAAATAAGGATGCTGAACGAAATCCAGCAGCGTCTCCAGATTGGCGTCGATTTGCTCCGTAGCCGAGAATAGATATACGGTCCGATCGAAGCTCGTATACGCATTTGCGGACGCGCCTTGCGAAGCGAACGTGGCAAATATATCGCCTGTCGGCTCTTCGAACATTTTGTGCTCAAGGAAATGGGCGATACCATCCGGGACCGACAGCGGCGCTTGATCGCCGACGGCAAAACGGTTATCGATCGAGCCGTAACGGGTTGCAAACGTCGCATAGGTCTTGCTGAAGCCTTCCTTCGGAAGCACGACGACTTCAAGCCCGTTGGGCATCACTTCGCGATATAAGGTTTCTTGTACGCCAGGGTACGATAAGGTTTGCATCGGTCACTCCTCCTTCCCGTCACGCAGGAAATAGATGGTATCCAGTTCGGTCTTGCGGGCTATTGCGGCGATTTGCTCGGCGGTGACCGCTTGCACCTGCCGGAGCAGCTCATCGGCTGTCCGCTCCTTACCCGATAGAACCGTATTAAAGTCGTAAGCGATCATTTCGTTAGCGGAATCCTGAAGCTCCCGCAGATGGTTCGCGATCATGGCCTTGGTCTGATTCAATTCCAATTCGCTGTATTTGCCGGAACGCATGCTTTCCAGCTGCTCTTGGATGATCGCCGTCGCCCGATCGTAATTGGCGATTTCAATGCCCGATTGAATCGTGCATATCCCCTTGTGGCCGTCGAAACGGGAAGCCGCATAATAAGCCAGGCTCGCTTTCTCGCGTACGTTAAGGAACAGCTTCGAATGCGGGTAGCCGCCTAATATGCCGTTGTACATCAGAGCCGCGGGATAGTCATCACTAGCATAGGACGTATGAACGCGCAGCCCCATGTTCAGCTTCCCTTGGTTAACATCCATCCGTTCCACGACGCTTCGTACATTATGTACCGGCTTCGAGACCGAAGGCATGACATATGAGGCCGGCTGACCTTCTCCGATACGAAAAGCATCGGCCACGAGCGCTTGTACCTCGTCAAGCGTCGTATCGCCGACCACGTATAAGTCGAATGCAGCTTCCGACAGCCATTTGCGGTACATAGCCGTTAGTGAATCCGCCGTTATTGCAGGTATGTCCGCGCGTTGTCCCAGCGCATGAAGCCGATAAGGCTCCCCTTGGCACATCTCTTCAATGCAGCGTTCCGCGGCATAGCGGATTTTATCGTTAATAATCGCTTCCAATCTTTTGCGAAGCGTTTCTTTCTCGGCATTCACATACTTGCTGCGGAGCTTCCCCGCCTCTTCAGCCGGGTTCGATAATACTTCGCCAAGCAGCTTCAGAGACTCTGCGAGCAGCGGCTTATCGAAGGAAACGAACCGATCGTTAATAACATCCATGCGGAACTGGATAATCTGCGAATCTCCTCGTTTATAGACATCGAAGCCGAAACCTGCACCGTACAATTCATCCAATCGTTCGCGAAAAGCGATGGTCTCCGGCGTCGAAGCCGTACCACGGCGAAGAACGAACGGAATTAAGGCAACCGGTGTCACTGTATCCTCGGCAAGCGGCAGGCCCGCAAACAGAGAAATAGAAAACGTCTTAAACCGTTTGGTCGGCATTACATGCAGCCGGATGCGGTTTAATTGTCCTCGTTCGAATCGGGATTTGATCACGTCTGGCTTCCCCTTCCGCTCTAGTTTATAAAGTAAATCTATTCCAATCAGCTGAAGTCTATTCCATTCTACCCGATTGGAAATGGAAGAAGCAACCCGCTAAGCAGCGGGTTGCTTCTATGCGGCGGCTACATGCAAAAAATATGTTTGCCGATCGTCTTGACTTGCGGACGCGTCCAAATCCATGCGGAGGTTGCCGTTTCCGGATTAAAGTAATACTCGCAGCCGCCGCTAGGGTCCCAGCCGTTGATGGCGTCTTGCACGGCGCGACTCGCCTTCTCGTTCGGAGTTAACCAAATCTGGCCATCCGCCACGGCCGTGAATGCGCGCGGCTGAAAGATTACACCGGAGACCGTATTCGGGAAGTTCGGCGACTTCACCCGGTTGAGGATAACAGCCGCTACGGCGACTTGTCCTTCATACGGCTCGCCGCGGGCTTCCCCGTATACGGCATTGGCCATCAGCTTCAAGTCGTTGGCCGACAAGCCAAGCTTATTTGACTTCGGCAAACTTGGAGCGCCCGAGGTCTCTTCTTTCGGCTTCTCCGCATTGCCGGTTCCTCCGGTAGCTTCATTACCGGTAGGCCGCCATTGCTTCGTGGCTTCCCAGAGTTTGAGCTTCGTCTTCGCTCCGACAATACCGTCTGCCTTCATGCCGAATTTCCATTGAAACCATTTGACCGCATTCAAGGTAGCCGGACCATAGTGGCCATCCACCTTGCCGTTGAAATAACCGAGATACTTTAAGCGTCCTTGAAGCTCAAGAATGTCTTTACCGGAAGAGCCGACCTTTAACGTTGCATTGCTGAACGTTTCGGCACTCCGGCCTCCGCCCGCATGCATCAGCGTGAATGCGCCGAACAACAGAAGGACGATGACGAAGGTCACCGCGATTAATCGTTTTCTCATCCTTAGGATCTGCCTTTCTCTTGCAAGTGGATTCTTAAGGGAGCAAGCAAGCTTAGACCTAGTATGAGAAACGAAGCTGCCTTCTATGCACGAATTTGCCTCAGGAACTAATCTTTCCGGCGTCGTATTGATCGATAGTCTGAAGAACCTCGCGGGGCTTGCTTCCTTCGTACGGGCCGATAATACCGCGGGCCTCCAACTGATCGATCAATCTTGCCGCGCGATTATAACCGATACGCATGCGCCGCTGAAGCAGGGATACGGAGGCCTGCTTGGCTTCCAGCACAATACGGGCCGCTTGATCGAAGAGCTCATCCTGCATCTCAAGCTCTTCCTCGGAGCTGTCGTCCAATTCCGGTACGAGGTCCTCCTTGTATTCCGCCTCTCCCTGTCCCCGGGAATAGGTAACGACGGCCTCGACTTCCGGATCGGAGAGGAACGCTCCCTGCACACGTATCGGCTTCGACATGCCGACAGGCAGGAAGAGCATATCGCCGCGGCCAAGCAGCTTCTCGGCACCCGCCGAATCGAGAATCGTACGGGAGTCCACCTGCGACGAAACGCCGAAAGCAATGCGGGATGGTATGTTGGCTTTGATAACGCCGGTAATGACGTCTACCGACGGGCGCTGCGTCGCAATAATAAGGTGGATGCCGGCGGCGCGTGCCATCTGGGCCAGGCGGCATATCGCATCTTCCACATCATTGGCGGCTACCATCATCAGGTCGGCCAGCTCGTCCACGATCACGACGATAAACGGCAGCACCGCCGCCGGATTATCGGCAACCAGACCGTTGTAGCCTTCGATATTGCGAGTGCCCGATTTCGAGAACAGCTCGTATCGCTTCTCCATCTCGACAACGATTTTCTTGAGAGCAAGCGATGCCCGCTTCGGATCCGTAACGACCGGCGCCAGCAGATGGGGAATCCCATTATAAACGTTCAGCTCGACCATCTTCGGGTCGATCATTAGAAACTTCACTTCATCCGGACGAGCCTTGTACAGAATGCTCGTAATAATACCGTTAATGCAGACCGATTTTCCGGAGCCGGTCGCCCCTGCCACGAGCAAGTGAGGCATTTTGGCCAAGTTTCCGACGATGGACTGTCCGGAGATGTCGCGTCCGAAAGCGATGGAAAGCTTGGATGTCGCATTTAAGAATGACGGTGTTTCCATGACTTCACGCATCGTAACCGTCGACACTTCCATATTCGGCACTTCGATTCCGATGGCCGATTTCCCTGGAATCGGAGCTTCCATGCGAATGTCCTTCGCCGCAAGAGCGAGCGCAATATCATCCGTCAAGCCGACGATCCGGCTCACCTTCACGCCTGTGGCCGGCTGCACCTCGTAACGCGTCACCGCCGGACCGCGGACAACGTCGAGCACTTTCGCCCTTACGCCGAAACTCTCCAGCGTCGCTTCCAGCTTCCTTCTTGAATCGGCGGCATCAGCGCTGTCTCCGGACTTGCCTGAGCTGGCCGGCTTCGCGAGCAGACTCATGGGAGGGAGCTGATACGGCTTCATCTCCGGCTTGACAGCGGCTGGTATGGCAGGGCTTGCCGAATTCTCATCCGCTTGTTCCAGCGCAGGGCTTGATATCGCCGTAGATGCCGGCAATGCTTCGTTCTCAGGCTCCTCATCCGCCTCCGATAATGCCTGCAAGTGAGTCTGTTCTATGTAGTCGTCATGATCCGAATCCGATGCGCTGCCGCTATGGCCTGCTAACGAATCGGACGGCTCATCCTCTTCCCATGGCAAGCGCTCCTTCTCGGAGCCTGCTTTCGCCGTGCTGTCTTCTTCGTTAACCGGGTAGGCCCGCCAATCGTCCTCGCCAACCTCATCGTCGTCCATCCATTCTTGGCGGCGGTAACGATCCTTCCCCGTCCGCGAGGGCAATTGCTCGTTGTCCTCCAGCAGCCATTCGCCGTCTCTGGATGAAGGATGCCCTT
The DNA here is from genome assembly GCF_024734895.1 of Paenibacillus spongiae. NCBI lineage: Bacteria > Bacillati > Bacillota > Bacilli > Caryophanales > Paenibacillaceae > Paenibacillus > Paenibacillus spongiae. The sequence continues at coordinate 2,655,070 of NZ_CP091430.1, read as the reverse complement.
CTTGCACCGCAGCATCGTTAAACCACGAGAAAAAGGGCAGCTTCTTCGCCTTAACGCGCGGCTTCGGCGTTTGTTCATAATCCTCGTCGTCATCGTCTAGCAAGCGGTCGTCATTCACGATAGGGCCGCTGCCCGGATTGACGCCCTTGCCGGCTGAAGAGGCCGCAAGCGTTGTTCTCCTGCCCGATCCGGCAGTCAGCCTTGCATACAGCAGCGACAGGAGTCTCCCGCCGCGCCGGCGAAGCGTACCGGCAAGCTCCACGTAAGATTTGCCGGTCATCAGCATAAATGAAATCGCGAACATGACGATCATTACGAATTTGGAGCCGAAATAACCGAACAGCAAGTATAAGAGGGTGTATTGGAAAGCCCCTACATACCCGCCGCTGACCGGTTGGCCCGCCACCTGCTCGTCCCTGCCGGGTGCAGGAGCCGGACTAAGCAGCGTTTCCCGGATGTCGCTTCCGAGCTCCTGCAGAATATAACCGGCATCCAGCCCGCCGGTCGGCTCCGTCTTCTTGTCCATGACGGCAATCGAGCTGTACAGCGTTAGGGCAAGAACCAGAAGCAGCAGCCCCGACTTGCGGTTCGACCACCCGGATGGCCATTTGCGTTTAATCATGACGGCAAGCCCGACATAGATGCCGACCAGTGCCAGGACAAAGTAGAACTTCCCGAGTGCGAGTCCGAACAGCTTGGACAACGAACGTCCGACCGTCGCTTCTCCGGAAAGCGCTATAACCGAGAGCGTAATAAGCAGAATGCCATACACTTCGTATTTTAAGTTCGCGCCAAGCGAGCTCTTTCTTTTCTTTTTTCGTTTCGCCAAGATCAGTCACCTCTGGTTGTTATTATACCATAGGTGGACAAATGTTCCTATTGGACCGGTTTCCAATTAAGTCTCCCGGGCGCCATATGCGATGACCGTTCCAGGCGTATATTCAGGCTTTAAGTAAGCCTCTAAAGGACATTCCAGCAGGCGGACAATACGTCCGATGCCCGGCGATAACGGCTCTACCTGCATCCGGATTCCTCCGACGGCAATGTCAACGAACGGTCCTGGCTGCTCATTCAACCCGTTCAAGACGACTTCTAACGGTACGCTCGAGTAAATTGTCATTGCGGCAGTCCTCCCATTCTGTTTCGTTTGCTCTCCTCGATGATGCGATTCAGCTCGCGAAGCGCATCTCCGATCCCCCCTACCGCATCGATTAACCCATCCTTCACCGCATCGGCACCGATCACGGTCGTCCCGATGTCGCGGGTGAGCTCGCCCGTCTTGAACATCAGCTCTTTGAAGCGCTCTTCGCTCATCTTCGAATGAGAGGTTACGAACCGGGTGACGCGCTCCTGCATTTTCTCTAAATATTCGAATGTCTGCGGCACTCCGATTACTAGCCCGTTCATCCGAATGGGATGGATCGTCATCGTGGCGGTTTCGGCTATGAAGGATTTGACCCCGGCTACGGCGATCGGCACGCCGATCGAGTGTCCCCCGCCCAGCACCAGCGTTACCGTCGGCTTGCTCAAGGACGAGATCATCTCCGCAATCGCCAATCCCGCTTCCACATCGCCGCCGACGGTGTTCAAGACGATAATGATTCCTTCAATCTTCGGATTCTGCTCGGCCGCTACCAATTGAGGAATTATATGTTCGTACTTGGTCGTTTTGTTCTGCGGAGGCAGGACGATATGACCTTCCACCTGACCGATAATCGTCATGCAAAATACGTTCGATTCCGTTGCCGGCGTAACGGTCTGCCCCAGCTGTTGAATCGTGTCCACGACGGGATTGACCGGCTTCCGTTCGGCTTCCGGCTCCTGCTGCTCCGAATTGCCTTGATATTGTAAGTTGTTTTGCATGTGATACGCCTCCTCACAGATTGTCTGTTCGCCTCGCCATCTATCGGCCTGTAATTCCCGGCTCTGCATAGTATGGAATGGAGAAATGGATTTATGCAAAAGCAAGCAACGCAAAAAAGACGGTTTCCTCTCTACCCGCAGGTCGGGCAAAAAGAAAACCGTCTGTTTCTTCCTATGAGCTATACTTCCATAATGATTGGCAATATCATCGGACGACGGCGGGTCTGCTCGTACAAGAAACGTCCAAGCGCATCCTTCACATTCGTCTTGAGCGATGCCCATTCATTCACTTTGTCGTTCATTAGCTTCTGAAGCGTCGACGATACGATGCGGTTCGCTTCTTCCAGCAAACCTTCGGATTCACGCACATAGACGAATCCGCGGGAGATAATGTCCGGACCTGACAAGATCGCTCCGTCCTGCTTGCTTAACGTGACTACGACGACCAGAATGCCGTCTTGCGAGAGCAGCTTGCGGTCGCGCAGAACGATGTTGCCTACGTCGCCAACGCCAAGACCGTCAATGAGAACATTTCCTGCCGGCACCTTATTGCCCTTGCGTCCAACACCGTTCTGGAATTCTACCGTATCGCCGTTATCGATCAGGAAGATATTCTCCTTCTCGACGCCAACCGCTTCCCCAAGGAGTGCGTGATGACGCAGCATCCGATACTCGCCGTGAATCGGGATGAAGTATTTGGGCCGGATCAGATTGAGCATAAGCTTAAGCTCTTCCTGGCTTCCGTGACCGGATACGTGTACGCCCGATACCGAGCCGGGACCATAGATAACGTTAGCTCCAAGCCGGAACAGCTCGTCTACCGTACGTCCTACTAAGCGCTCGTTACCCGGAATAGGTGTAGCTGCGATAATAACGGTGTCACCCGGCAAAATATCAACCTTCCGGTGAGTTGAGCGGGCCATGCGCGTTAATGCGGACATTGGCTCGCCTTGGCTGCCGGTCGATAGAACGACGACGCGGTCTGCTGCTAATTTATTGATTTCTTCCGGTTCGATCAGCATCCCTTCAGGGATGTTCAAATAGCCGAGCTCCGAAGCGACCGTAACGACATTCACCATGCTGCGGCCAACGACGGCAATTTTGCGGCGGGTGGCCATCGCTGCGTTGATAACCTGTTGAATCCGGTGAACATTCGAAGCGAATGTCGCGACGACCACGCGCTGTGTTGCCTTCCGAAAGATATCTTCCAGTTCTGTGCCGATCTTGCTCTCTGATGGCGTAAAGCCAGGGCGTTCCGCATTCGTGCTGTCCGAAAGCAGCGCCAAAACGCCTCTTCTGCCAATATCCGCCATACGCTGAAGATCGGCATATTGATTATTAACCGGCGTATGATCGAACTTGAAGTCGCCCGTGTGAACGACGATGCCTTCCGGAGTATCCAGACATACACCGACCGAATCCGGAATACTATGATTCGTCCGGAAGAAGGATGCGCGGATCGATCCCAGCTGAACTTCCGAATCCGCATTAATAAGAATGCGTTTCGATTCGCCGAGCAGCCCGGCTTCCTTCAATTTACCCTCGATGAGTCCGAGCGTAAGCTTCGTTCCATAGACAGGAACATTCAGATGTTTCAAGACATAAGGCAATCCGCCGATATGATCTTCATGGCCATGGGTAATAAGAATGCCTCTGACTTTATCGCGGTTCTCCGTCAAATATGTAATGTCCGGAATGACGATATCAATGCCCAGCATGTCCTCTTCCGGGAACTTCAATCCTGCATCCACGATTACGATATCGTTTCCATATTGAATGACGTACATATTTTTCCCGATTTCACCGACGCCGCCCAAAGCAAAAATAAGCAACTTATCCTGGTTGTTTTTTTTCGACAAGTGGATCTATACCTCCTATAATTTTCCATAATAGTATAGAAATTCGTCCTATATTCGAGGACAATTTCGTTTTTTATAATCCTTTCGGATTCTGACGCCGCTCCAAACCTTTCCCTTTTTCAAAAATTTGCCGCACACCGTCTCTTGAGAACATTATACATGATTGAAATTAAGAAACACAAGTAAGCTAAAATGAGGCGATGACAAAAAGAAAAACCGATGCATGCGCACCGGTTTTTCGCGAGTGCAAGTCGGATGCTACGCGAGTAATTCACGAAGCGAGGCCATCTCGGCTTCCGTTGCGCCGACGAGCGGGAGGCGGACACCGCCGACAGGCAGCCCTCGCAGCGCCAAAGCAGCTTTAACGAGTACGGGATTCGGTACCGGGTTAGGCAGCTCGAATAAACCCTTGAATACGGGATGACATTTCTGATGGAGCTCGGCCGCTTCTTGAACGCTGCCATTCAAGTAAGCTTGTATCATGCGCTTCATATCGGCGCCGATAATATGGCTGGCCACGCTGACGATTCCATACCCGCCGACAGCCAGAACGGGCAGCGCTGCGCTGTCATCCCCGCTGTACACCCGGAAACCTTCCGGTGCGCCCGCTACGATTTGGGTTACCTGATCCGTCGAAGCGCATTCCTTGGTCGCTACGATATTATCCAATGCCGCAAGCCGCAATGTCGTTTCTGCCGTCATGCTCGCTACCGTTCGCGATGGAACGTTGTACAGCATAACAGGCAGCTTCGTGGATGATGCAATTGCTTTAAAATGCTGAAAGATCCCTTCTTGACTAGGCTTATTATAATAAGGCACTACAAGCAGCACGCCGTCAACGCCGCATTCTTCCGCTATTTGGGTTAAGTGGATCGAATGGGCGGTATCGTTGCTGCCTGTTCCCGCAATGATTTTGCAGCGCCCGTCCGCATGTTTGACAGCAAAACGGAATAATGCCTCTTTCTCCTCGTCCGTCAACGTAGGCGATTCGCCTGTCGTCCCGGAAACCACAATACTGTCGCTTTGCTGCGAATCAATCAAATGATCCATTAGCCGTCCTGTCGCATCCCAATCAATAACGCCGTTCGTATCGAATGGCGTTACCATTGCGGTGATCAGTCTACCGAATTCCATATTGGCTCCTCCTATTACACTGCAACCCTTTAGTTGCCGTATTTATCGCGCGTCCATTGTCGTAGCTTAGAACCGATAGCTGCGATAAGCTGCCTATCCTCGCTTATGCCGTCATTCCTATTCATGAAGAGAAAACTTTGCGTGCAGCGCTCGAAGAGCGCCGGCCATATCCGCCTCACGCACAAGCACCCAAATCGTGGTGTTCGAGTCCGCCGATTGGAGGATCGGTATTCCCTGCTCCGTTAACGCCTCCACGATACGGGCCATAATACCCGGCACGCCGTTCATTCCCCCGCCGATGACGGATACTTTCGCACAGCTGCCGACAGCGACCGGCTCATATCCGAGTTGTTTCAATACGGCGACCGCCTGAACGGCATCGTGGTCGAAGACGGTGTATACCGCTCCTCCCGGCGTAACATTAATGAAATCGACGCTTATATGATGACGCGCCATCGCTTGAAACACTTGCAGCTGAACGTCCGTGTTTCCTTCACGCGCATGTACCGTAATTTGAGTTACCCCGCTGACGTGAGCAACTCCGGTCACTAACCGATCCTTGACCGCCGCCACTTGAGCCGGGCTTGAAATATCCGTAACCAGCGTCCCCTCATCATCGGAGAACGTGGACCGGACGCGGAGCGGAATCCGCGCCTGCTGAGCAATTTCTACAGCCCGCGGATGGATGACCTTCGCGCCTTGCCGCGCCATGTTGCATATCTCTGCGTAACCCACTACCGACAAAGGTCTGGCATCCTGTACGATACGCGGATCTGCAGTCAGAATACCGTTGACGTCGGTATATATATCGACGCGCTCTGCCCGCAGAGCAGCTCCAAGCGCTGTCGCCGACGTATCGCTGCCGCCTCGGCCGAGCGTCGTCATGTCGCCGGATTCGGTCATACCTTGAAATCCGGTTACGATGACAACCATCTCTTCCTGCAAATGGCGAAGCATCTTCTCCGTCCGGATTTCCAATATGCGCGCACGCCCGAATTGGTTATCCGTTACGATTCCCGCTCCGCCGCCGGTCAGAACGACTGACGGTATCGAATTCGATTGAAGCATGCTGCACAAAGTGGCCGCGGATATAATTTCTCCGCAGCCAAGCAGCAGGTCCCGCTCCCTCGGGGGAAGCGAGCCCCCGTTCTCGCGGACAAGCGTCAGTAGCGTGTCCGTAGCATACGGATCACCTTGTCTCCCCATCGCCGAAACGACAACGACCAATTGATAGTGCCGCTGCCGTTCTCTCTCGATGTGCCTTAGCACATACTGTCGCGATTGTTCGGTTGACAATGAAGTCCCGCCAAACTTTTGAACGAGGATGGGCATGATTAACCTCCGTATTCGACCGAAAGACAATGCCGAACCGTTATCGCCCTGACAACCCTGCTGCTAAAATGTTACTTCTTCTGAAGTGCGATGTATTCCGCGATCTGGACAGCGTTCCACGCTGCGCCTTTAAGCAGATTGTCCGAAACGATCCACATGTTCAAGCCTCGATCCGATCCGAGGTCGCGACGCAGTCGTCCGACGAATACATCCGGCTTTCCAGCGGCTTCGGTAGCCAGCGGATACAACTGGTTCGCCGGGTCGTCGACTAGCGTGATACCCGGTGCGTCCGACAGCAGATTCTTGACGTCTTCCAGGTCGTAATCATTTTTCAATTCTACATAGACAGACTCCGAATGGCCGTAAACGACCGGAATGCGTACGCAGGTAGCCGTGACGTCAATCGATTCATCGCCCATGATTTTCTTCGTTTCGCGAACCATCTTCATCTCTTCCAGCGTATATCCGTTATCGGTGAACTTGTCGATTTGCGGAATCGCATTGAACGCAATTTGATGTTTGACGGGCAGCGAGCCTACCGGTAAAATATCCGGGTTCAGATCATTCCCGGAGAGCGATTCGCGGGTTTGGCGCAGCATCTCGTCAATTGCACGGCTGCCCGCGCCGGAAACCGCTTGATAGGTCGACACGATAATACGCGCGATGCCGTAACGGTCTTGAAGCGGCTTCAGCGCCGCAACCATTTGAATCGTGGAGCAGTTCGGATTGGCAATAAGCCCATTATGCTCGCTCACTTTGTCAATGTTTACTTCCGGCACCACAAGCGGCGTATTCGGATCCATACGGTATGCATTCGTATTATCGATACAAACCGCGCCGCGTTCGATGGCATGAGGAGCAAGCGATTTGGTTACGTCCCCGCCTGCGCTGAACAGCGCGATCTCAATTCCGTTGAAGCTGTCTGGAGTCGCTTCCTCCACTGTATGTTCTTGACCCTTAAACATGATCTTCGTACCGGCTGAGCGAGCGGACGAAAGCAGCTTCAGCTCGCCGATCGGAAAGTTCCGTTTCTCGAGCAGACCGATAATTTGTTCCCCTACTGCGCCTGTCGCGCCTACAACCGCGACGTTAAACAATTTCTGATTCGACATGTCGTCGTCTCCCCTCAAAATGAAACTTATGTCAAGGATTGCTCCAATTGCATACTTAGAGTACAGCTATTTGTTTGTTCGTTATGATTGAGTGCGCTCAATAAGAAGCGGCTGCAGCTGCTGACCTTTCAAGGCCGCTTCGCAAGCCTCCGGCACAAGATCCATCTTCGCGACAAGCGAATTGGGCTTCTGCAGTGGATTATCTTGGCCGAATGGAACGAAATAGACGTTCTTGCAGACGAGCAGCTTGGCGATATTAGCCGCGTTCAAGCCCAATCCGTCATTCGTCGAAATCGCCAGCACAAGCGGACGCTGATTGCGCATCTGCGCCTTGGCCGCCATCAATACCGCACTGTCCGTCATGGCATTCGCCAGCTTGCTTGTCGTATTGCCCGTACAGGGCGCTATGACCAGGACATCCAGCAGCTTCGAAGGGCCCAGAGGCTCTGCTTCTACAATTGTCGAAATCAACTCGTTGCCCGTGATGGACTTCAGCTGCCGCTGCCAATCTTCCGACGTTCCGAATCTTGTATCCGTCGTCATTAAGGTTTGGCTGGCGATAGGCACCACGTTGGCTCCCTCATCTACAAAGCGCTTGATGACCGGCATTACCTCCGCAAAGGTGCAGTGAGATCCGGACAGCGCGTAACCGACCGTTTTACCTTGCCATTTCATTGCTCATTCCCCCGCTTACTGGTCTCTTCCTTAATCAATCGGCTTAAACAATCCGCAATGATGCGTCCAGCGGTTTTGGGTGCGACGATTCCTGGGAGACCCGGGGCGAGCAAAGCTTTAATACCCCGCTTCTCTGCGAAGCGGAAATCCGTTCCGCCAGGCTTGGAAGCAAGGTCGATAATGACCGCTCGAGAGGGCAAATTTGCAATAATTTGCGCTGTGACTATCATAGTCGGAATTGTATTAAAAAGCAAGTCAATATTCCCCACATTCTGCAAGAGTTCCTTGATATAGAAGGGCTCAAACCCCATTTCGTACGCCCTTGCATAGTGCTCCTCGCGCCTGACTCCCACCTTGACCTTGGCACCGAGCCCTTGAAGCGTCCGGGCCAGCGTGAGCCCCGTCCGTCCAAGTCCCAGGACCATGCAGGAAGAGCCATGAATCGTAATATCGGTGTTCTGAATCGCCATCATAACCGCGCCTTCTGCGGTCGGGATTGAATTATAAATGGCCACGTCATCCCGATCGAACAGCTCGACGAGACGGATCATATGCTTGCTGCACAAATCGCGTAAATAGGTCTTCGCCATGCCTGCATAAATGATACAATGCTTAGGCAGCACCTCGAAAAGCTCCTCCGACAGGATGAGCTCCTGGTCGCTGAATACCGTCATGATCCGGCCGTCATCATCCGTCCCGACAGCAGGTAATATAACAGCGTCCGCTGTCTTCATCAGCTCTACGTTCATATCTGCCCGCACAGCACCGTCGAGCGGTGTATGCAGCTGGTCGAAGCCGGCTATCGTCACAGAAGCGTCTAGCTCGGTCAGCTTGCGAATGACCTCGAGCTGGCGTGCGTCTCCGCCGAGCAGCACGACCTGAACCCCCGTTAGCATCGGGGAACCACTCCTTTCCCACTGCAACCGTTAACGGCATTACACCGCTATCCCCGGCTGTCAGTCTGCGCACTTGGATATAGACCATAGTATGCGAACGCCCACAATGGGTGCTTCTCTTCACGGGAAGATCACAATGAAAAAAACCCGGAGCGCCATCGCTCCGGGCCGGTATAGGAATTAAGGGCAGCCTTGCGGCAACCTTCTTCCTGCACCATTCATTGTACCTATTTATCGTTCTATATAACAGAATTGAGTCCGCTGTTTACCTGCTTGTTCCCAATCGCGCTCTATACGCCTGTATGGCCGAATCCGCCCGCACCGCGAACGGTCTCCGGTAATTCATCGACTTCCTCGATCGTTACCTTCGGTACGACCTGGAATAACATCTGCGCAATGCGTTCGCCGCGCTCGATCGTGAATGCCTCGGTACCCAGGTTGACGAGCAGCACCTTAACTTCTCCCCGATAATCCGCGTCGATCGTTCCGGGCGTATTCAAGCAAGTAATGCCGTGCTTGAATGCCAGCCCGCTGCGCGGCCGGATCTGGGCTTCCAGATCGGCAGGCATCGCCATAGCGAAGCCGGTCGGAATAAGCTTCCGCTCTCCCGGCTCAAGCAGGACGGGCTCGCTCACGGCCGCATGTACGTCGAAGCCCGCTGCAAGCTCGGACATTCGGCGCGGCAGCTGAATGTCTTCATTGCCGGGAAGCCGTTTAAAGGTTACTTGATACAAGGCTATCCCTCCCCAGTGTAGATGCTGCCTTATCGTTGCTTCCGACCATCGCCACGGCGAACGGCACGGACAGCATCCGTTTGGTGACATCCTGTATATCTGTCATCGTTACGCTATCGATCCGGTTCAGCAATTCATCCTGCGTATAATGCCGCCCGAGCATCAGCTCGTTCTTGCCGAGCCGGTTCATGCGGCTGCTTGTGCTCTCCAGGCTGAGAATGAGGCTTCCCTTCAGCTGCTCCTTCCCCCGATGCAGCTCGGCTTCCGTCAGACCCTTGGCCGATAGTTCATGGAGCATCTCCATCGTCAAGTCGAGCACGTCTTTCGTCTGCTTGGGAGCCGTGCCGGCGTAGATGGTGAACAAGCCGCTATCCGCATAAGAGGTATGATAAGAATAGACCGAATAGGCAAGACCGCGCTTCTCGCGGATTTCCTGGAACAGCCTTGAGCTCATGCCTCCCCCAACCGCATTGTTGAGCAGTATCATCGCGTACAGCTGCGGATCCGCAATCGAGCAGCCCGGAAACGACAGGCAAATATGATTCTGCTCCGTCTTTTTCTTATGGAACAGATAAGTCCCGTTGAAGACTGGAGCCGAAACCGGCTGTTCCGCTCCGGTGTTGGCGAAGCCGCCGAAGTGACGCTCCAGCAGCTCGAGCAGCGCCTTCTCTTCCACGTTGCCGGCAACGCTGATAACCGTGTTGTCAATACGATAATGATCCGCCATGTAACCCCGCAGCGTATCGCTGGTCATCGCCGTCAGACGCTCCTCCAAGCCAAGGATCGAATAAGCGAGCGAGTGATCGCCGTATGCAGCCCGCGACGCCTCGTCATGCACTTTATCGTCCGGCGTATCGTCATACATCGCGATTTCTTCCAGAATTACATTCTTCTCCTTGCCGAGCTCGCCTGCGTCGAATTGCGATTCGAAGAACATATCGGCCAAGGCATCGACGGCCATTGGCAAATGCTGATCCAGCACTTTAGCAAAATAACACGTATATTCCTTCGCCGTAAAGGCGTTCACATTGCCGCCGATCCCGTCGAATAAATCAGCGATATCCTTCGCCGATCGGCGCGCGGTGCCTTTGAAGAGCATATGCTCGATAAAATGTGAAATCCCGTTGTTCTCAGGCGTTTCGTTGCGCGATCCCGTCTTTACCCAAATACCGAACGCGACCGACCGGAAGGTAGGAATATATTCGACTACGACGCGAAGCCCATTGCTAAGGGTATAATTATTCACCGCAGTTCCTCCTGAAAGTTTTCTGCATCATCTCAAACCGGCTTCCCTTCAGAGCGGAAAACTAGCTTCGAAAGCATGCGCTCGATTCCCATGTCGTGCTTGAGCTGAAAATCAATGATAACACTATATCAAAATTATAGCCCCGCCTCAACTAACCTGACACGGTCCGAAGATAAGGTTTCGCTGACAGTGCCCAGCACCAGCCCTTTTTGCTTAATGGCTTTGATCATCCCGGGCAGCGCCCCGCTTGCGGAATCGGTTGGATGCATGAGAATGAGGGTGCCCGGCTCGACCCGATTTCTGATTTTGCGTATGATCGAATCCGGAGACGGGTGCATCCAATCGACCGTATCCAGCGTCCACAGGACGGTCTTTAATCCCTGTTCCGCCGCAACCTCCACCGTCATGCGATTGAATGCGCCGGAAGGCGGCGCGAAGAAACGGTTCGAGACGCCGAGCGTAGATTTCAACAAAGCCTCCGTCTTCGCGATTTGATTATAAGCCGAGGTTCGGTCAAGCTTGCTCATATCCGGGTGCGAGTAGGCATGATTGGACAGTTCATGGCCATGCGACTGGATGAGACGGGCAGCTTCGGCATTCTTCTTCAGCCAAGAGCCGTCGAAGAAGAAAGTGGCCTTGACATTCTCTTTCTTGAGCGTTTCGAGCATCGGTTCCAAAAATTCGTTCCCCCATGCCACGTTAATCATCAACGCAACCATCGGCTTTTCGGGATTGCCTTTATAGATCGGCTCAATTCCGAGATCATCCAACCCCACCTTCGGCTGGATCTCCTTGTAGAAGAACTTGATTGGAGCATCGGCCGGTTCGCTGCGCATATGCAGGTAGGTCTTCTTCACATCGACCTCGATCCCGTTATATCCTGGAATCGCCTTCCAGACCCGGTCCACCCGGGCATCGATCGGCGCGATTCGCCGCTTCGCCGATTCTTCCTCGATCCTCAATCGGAGCGCTTGATCCTCATCCCCCGATAAGAAGGCTGTCCCGAACGTGCTTATGGCCTTGCCAGATTTCAAGCCGCTTACGTAAGCCGATAAATCATCATTGAATTGAACGGCAAGAAGCAGCGCTCCCATGACTGCTGTCATCACAATCGCCTTCTTCAGCATCATCGCTTCGTCCCACCCTTCTTCTTCTCATCATATTATGGCTCGGCCAACATTATGTGAGGTAAACCTCATCCAAGGTCTTCGAAGTTGAGCGTTCGCAATTCGCGGCTGGATTATTCATCCTTCGAGAAGTTTCTGTGTAGGAGCACCGTTCGTTTCGCAGCCGGAGATAGACAAAACAAAAAGAGACAGATGAAATCTGGCTCTTTCTACTTGCCTTTTTGGAAAATGCCGAAGCATTCCGTCTTAAGATTTGGCCGGCTCTTGCGCAGCCAATACCGCTTTGCGTGAGAGGTTGATGCGGCCCTGCTGATCGATTTCGGTAACCTTTACCGTAATTTGATCGCCAATTTTGAGGACATCCTCGATCTTGGCTACCCGCTCAGTGGAAACTTGCGAGATGTGTACCAGACCGTCTTTGTTCGGAAGGATTTCAACGAATGCGCCGAATTTCTCGATCCGTTTGACCGTTCCGAGGTAAACCTCGCCGACAACGACCTCGCGTACGATACCTTCAATAATTTGCTTCGCACGCTCGTTCGCCTCTTGATTCGAGGAAGCGATGAATACTTTGCCGTCCTGCTCGATATCGATTTTGACTCCGGTCTCTTCAATGATCTTATTGATGATCTTGCCGCCGGCGCCAATAACGTCACGGATTTTGTCCGGATTGATTTGCATGATCACGATCTTAGGCGCATATGGCGATAAAGCTGTCCGAGGCGCCTGCATGACTTCCGTCATTTTGCCGAGGATGTGCATGCGTCCTTCACGTGCCTGCTCCAGCGCTTCGCTCAGAATCTCGCGGCTGATGCCGTCGATTTTGATATCCATTTGGATGGCTGTTACGCCTTCGGCCGTACCCGCTACTTTAAAGTCCATGTCGCCAAGATGATCTTCCATCCCTTGAATATCGGACAGAACCGATACATGGTTGCCATCTTTAATAAGTCCCATCGCCACGCCGGCAACCGGCGCCTTAATCGGCACGCCCGCATCCATCATCGCCAGCGTGCTTGCGCAAATACTCGCTTGGCTCGTCGAGCCGTTCGATTCCAATACTTCGGAAACGAGACGAATCGTGTACGGAAATTCCGCTTCGGATGGAATGACCTTCGCCAGCGCGCGCTCACCCAATGCGCCATGACCGATCTCGCGGCGTCCCGGCGGACGGAGCGGTCTTGCTTCGCCAACGCTGAACGGCGGGAAATTGTAATGGTGCATGAACCGTTTCGTTTCTTCCAGGTCGATGCCGTCCAAAATTTGCACATCACCAAGCGCACCAAGCGTACAAATACTGAGCGCTTGCGTCTGGCCGCGCGTAAATAGACCGGATCCGTGCGTACGAGGCAGCAGCGCCACATCGCATTCGATCGGGCGGATCTCGCTTAATCCCCGTCCGTCCGGACGCACTTTATCGTGCGTGATCAGTCGGCGCACTTCCTCTTTCACGATATCATAGAGCGATTCTTTGACATCGCCAAGAAGCTCCGGCGTTTCCGCATATTCCACTTCAAAGTGAGCGACCGTTTCCGCATTCACCGCATCGATCGCATCTTGACGCGCATGCTTCTCATGGATGCGTACGGCTTCTACAAGACGATCCGCCGCATAGGCGCGCACCTGCTTGTCCACTTCATTGTCCACCGCATGAAGCTGCACTTCCATCTTGGGCTTGCCGGCGATTTGCTGCAGCTCTTCGATTACCGTAACGATCTTCTTGATTTCTTCATGGCCGTACATGATCGCTTCCAGCATGACCTCTTCGGAAACCTCGTTCGCCTCGGCTTCCACCATCATGATGGCATCTCTCGTACCTGCAACCGTAACGAAGATATCCGTCTTGGCCTCTTCTTCGACGGTTGGGTTAATAATGAACTTTCCGTCGATCCGGCCGATAATAACGCCGCCGATTGGACCGTTGAATGGAACATCGGAGATCGAAAGCGCCGCCGATGTACCGATCATAGCCGCGATTTCCGGCGGGCAATCCTGATCGACGCTCATGACGATATTGGCAACCTGTACTTCATTGCGGAATCCTTCCGGAAACAACGGACGGATCGGACGGTCCGTCAGACGGCTCGCCAAAATCGCCTTCTCGCTCGGACGGCCTTCACGTTTAATGAAGCCCCCCGGAATTTTGCCGACTGCATAAAGTCGCTCTTCATAGTTCACTGTCAACGGGAAAAAGTCCAAATTTTTAGGTTCGTTGGACGCCGTGACTGTACATAGGATGACGGTTTCACCGTAGCGTACGGTAACCGCCGCATTGGCTTGCTTGGCCAGTCGGCCCGTTTCCAAAATCAACGGACGGCCGCCGAGCGTCATTTCAACACGATGCAGCACTTAAATCCCTCCTCATTTCTGTCATAGACCCTTATCATAAATGGCCTTGGCAGCACTATTTACGAATTGCATTCGACAGCTTTCATGGTATTTCCTGCTCTTTAAGATGATAAAAGAAAAGCTCCTGTAGAACGGAGCTGTTCGAAGGAAGGAATACGAGTTCGCATCAGCTTCGCTCACGGTTGAGGCAATCTCCTGCAATTTCGTATTCTTTCGTCATTATATGTAGCTTTTCTTGTTTCCCGGCCCCTCATACCTTCGTATGGGAGAAACGTCCCTTAGCGTTACAAAAGCAACCCAGCGCAGCCTGTCCGGTAATTGGCGGACAGCTGAACAACCGGGTTGCTCTTATCATCGCATCTTAGCGGCGCAGGCCGAGTTTCTCGATCAAAGCGCTATAACGTCGTACGTCTTTGTTCTTCAGGTATGCGAGCAGCTTCCGGCGCTGACCGACCATCTTGAGCAGACCGCGGCGGGAGTGGTGATCTTTCTTGTGCCCCCGAAGATGATCTGTCAAATTGACGATGTTTTGCGTCAGGATAGCGATTTGAACTTCCGGAGATCCGGTGTCGTTCGCATGTGTCTTGTGCTCATCAATCAGTTGATGTTTACGCTCTTGTGTAAGTGCCATCCTTGTTCACCTCCTTTATCATAATCGCCATATGCCTCGCAAGCCGTCGGTGAGATCGCGCATGCCAAGCATAGGTTCACTTGCGTGCATCGTATGATTTACGCAACGTTTAGTAGTATAGCACATCGGACAGCTAGAAGTAAATGTTGTCCTGTTATTTAAATGCAGACAGCACCGATCGTGCCTTCAGGGCGTCCGCCCCGATTTGCTCGATCAGCTCCTGGACCGAAGCGAATTTCTTTTCGGAACGAAGGAACGAGATGAAGCTGATCCGGACCGTGCTTCCGTATAAATCCCCTTCATAATCGAACAGGTGAACCTCCATGACAGGCATCGGCAGAGAATCATGAAACGTAGGCTTTACGCCGACATTCAAGACACCGGAGTACCGCTCTCCATCGCTCAGCTCCGCCATAACGGCATAGACGCCCAAGCGAGGCGTGACGTATGCTCCCGCCAGCTGGATATTCGCAGTCGGATAACCGATCGTACGTCCTCTGCCCTCACCCTTTACAACCGTGCCGCGAAGCGAGAAGGGTACGCCCAGCAGCTGCTCGGCCGTTTCCGGCCGGCCGCCTGCGAGCGCCTCCCGTACCAGCGTGCTGCTCACCTTATCGCCGTCCATCATCAATGGCTCGATGATATCTACCTTCATATCCGAACCGGCCAGCTCCCGTAACGTCTCCGCTCTGCCGGCGCCTTTAGCGCCGAATGAGAAATCGAATCCAACCACTGCACGCTTCACTTGCAGAGGACGGAGCATTTCGTCAACGAAGGCTGCAGGCGACACGGCGGCAAACGTCAGGTTGAAAGTGACCACGTATACGATGTCGACTCTAAGCGAACGGAAACGCTCCAGCTTGTCCTCAAGAGGCGTCAGACAGGTTGTATATTCGGAACCGCGCCCAAGCACTTCCTTGGGATGGGGGTGAAACGTCATGACGGCTGCTTCCAGCCCTTCTGCACGCGCAACATCCACCGCACGTCTGATCACGCTCTGATGACCCTTGTGAACCCCGTCAAAATGGCCGATTGCCAATGTCTTCGGACGAATCGGGCCTTTGTCTTCCAGTCCTTGCAACGGGTAATTTATCGTAATGATTTCCACAATTCTCACACCTGCTTTACGGTCTTCACTATTACTCGGTAGGCGTAAACACCTTCACCGGCTTCAACGAATCGGATTTCGCGTCGAATTCAAACAATCCCAGAAACATGCCGTCCTCTGCAAATAACCGGACCAAGCCTTCCGCATCGATCGGCTGCTTCATGTCGACACGATCCATGGCGATGTGCTTGCCCTGGAACGCATGCTTCGCGGTTGCGAGACTGACATTTCCCCTTGGAAAATGATCTACAGCCGTTTCTGCAGGCAGCAGGCGCTCTTCCAGCTCGCCGGATGCATGCAGCTCCTCGATTTGCTCCAGCGTCAAGCAATGCTCCTTCTTGAATCCGCCCGACATCGTTCTCACCAGCTCCGCCATGGCTGCAGGCAGACCGAGCGCTTCTCCAATATCGACGCACAGCGTGCGTATATAGGTGCCCTTGGAGCATACGACGGAAAACCGGATTTTAGGATGCGGCTTGTCCAGGTCCGCGCTCAGCAGATTCAGCTCATGAATCGTAACCTTGCGCGATTTCCGGTCGATAACCTGACCTTCGCGGGCTAATTCGTACAACCTCTTCCCGTCTACGCGAACGGCCGAATACATCGGGGGTATCTGATCGATTTGACCGACGAACGACTCAAGCACCCGGCGAATCTCGGCCTCGGTGACATGAACCTCGGCCAGTTCCTGCACAACGGTACCGGTCAAGTCCTCCGTGTCGGTCGCAATGCCCAGCTGCAGCACGGCTTCATATGCCTTGGGACGTTCTTGAACGTATTCGACGACTCTTGTCGAACGTCCGATACAGAGCGGCAGGACACCCGTCACCTGAGGATCCAAGGTTCCGGTATGCCCTATTCGCTTGACCCGTACAATTCTTCTTACTTTGGCAACGACGTCATGCGACGTCCAGCCCGCCGGCTTCCATACTGCCAAAATACCGTCCATTATGCCTTCAACGCCTCTCTTGCCGCGCCGACCACAAGGGTAACGGCATCCGCAATCGCCCCGTCCAGCCGGCAACCGGCGGCACGTACGTGCCCGCCTCCGCCGAAGGACTTCGCAATGGCGGCGACGTCGGCCTTGCCCGAGGAACGCAAGCTTACCTTCACCTGGCCGTTCTCCGTTTCCTTAAACAACAGACCGATTTCGACCCCTTCGACATTGCGCGCATAATTAACGAGACCTTCCAGATCCTCGCCGGTTGCGCCGGTTTCCTGCATGTCGGCATACGGCACGTACAACCATGCCACCTTGTTGTCATCTGTGAAGGAAAGCCGGTTTAATCCGCGCTGGAGCAGCAATAATTGCGGTTTGGTCATCCGCTCCAGCAGATGATCGGCCAACTCGTGACCAGGCACGCCAAGCGCTAGCATAGCCGAAGCGATATGCATGACGCGCGGCGTCGTGTTGGAATACCGGAATCCGCCCGTATCGGTCAATAACCCGGTATACACCGCCGTTGCCGCATCCAGATCCAGCTCGATTCCGGCATGCTCGATCAAGTCGTACAAAATCTCCACCGTCGCCGCTGCGTCGGTCCGGATCAGATTAACCGTACCGAAGTGATCATTCGTTGGATGGTGGTCGATATTGAGCAGCTGCGCGCCTTCTGCAAAGCGCTCGGCTACGAGACCGATGCGCCGGAAATCCGCGCAGTCCACCGCTATAATCCGGTCAAAACCGGTTTGCACCGATTCTTCACTATCATTTATGATCGATGACGCGAACGCCAAATAACCCAGACGGGAAGGAACGGCTCCTTCGTTCATCAGGACCGCTTGCTTACCCAATTGACGCAGGAGCCAATACGTAACGACAGTGGAGCTAATGGCATCGCCGTCAGGCTGTACATGCGAGACGACTAAATAACGTTCGCCATCGCGCATGAAGGCGAGAGCAGCCTCCAGCTTCTCTGAATAAGAAACTGGAGGCGTGTGTTCTGCCGTCATTGTCTTGTACTTCCGTTGTTTATTTGTTCGAGGATCGTTTCGATCCGGCTGCCGTACTCGATGCTGCTGTCGAATTTAAACACGAGCTCGGGAATATGGCGGAACCGGATCCGCTTGCCAAGCTCGGAGCGGATAAATCCACTCCCGCTCGCCAATGCCTTAAGCGTGCTCTCTTTCTGTTCGTCATTGCCCAGCACGCTCAAGAAAACTTTCGCTTGCGACAGATCGCCTGTCACCTCAACCCCCGTAACGGTAATGAAACCGATGCGGGGATCCTTCAATTCCGTCTGAATAATCTGGCTGAGTTCTTTCTTAATCTGTTCACCGACACGTCCTACGCGAATCTTCGCCATAGGTTCATCACCTCTCTACTTTTTCCATAACGAAGGCTTCGATCGTGTCTCCTTCTCTCAAATCGTTGTAACGATCCAGCGTAATCCCGCATTCGTAACCTTGAGCGACTTCTTTGGCATCGTCCTTGAAACGCTTCAAGGATTCAATTTCCCCTTCGAATACGACAATTCCGCCACGAATCAAGCGGGCTTTCGCGGAACGGGTGATTTTGCCTGAAGTGACCATACAGCCTGCGATCGTACCCACCTTGGTAACTTTGAAGATGTTCCGGACTTCGGCTTGGCCGATAACGACCTCTTTAAATACCGGATCCAGCATCCCTTTCATAGCATGCTCAATTTCGTCGATCACATTGTAAATAATATTGTGCTGACGAATGTCTACTTTCTCCTGCTCAGCCGTTGCCAGTGCTTGCGGCTCCGGACGAACATTGAAGCCGATAACGATCGCATTGGAAGCCGATGCCAAGTTAATGTCGGATTCCGTAATCGCGCCTACGCCGCTGTGAATGATCTTCACGCGTACGCCTTCAATGTCGATTTTGGCGAGCGAGCCCTTGAGTGCCTCGGAGGTACCTTGAACGTCCGCTTTAATAATGACGTACAAGTCTTTTACTTCGCCCTCTTTAATATGCTTATACAGGTCATCCAGCGTAACGCGCGAATTCGCGCCGAGCTCGGTTTGACGCTGCTTGATGGCGCGGCGGTCCGCAATTGCGCGGGCTTTGCGCTCGTCCTCGAATACAAGGAACGGATCGCCTGCAAGAGGCACTTCCGTTAAGCCTGTTATCTCGATCGGCGTACTCGGACCCGCTTCCTTAAGACGGCGGCCTTTGTCGTTGACCATGGCACGTACGCGGCCGAAGCAGTTACCTGCAACGAATGCGTCTCCAACCTTGAGCGTCCCGTGCTGGACAAGAATACGGGCAACTGGTCCTTTGCCTTTATCCAGCTCGGCTTCGATGACCGTGCCGCGCGCCCGTTTGTCCGGGTTCGCCCGGTAGTCGTTGACTTCCGCAACGAGCAGAATCATTTCCAGCAAATCTTCCAGTCCAAGACGCTGCTTCGCAGATACGTTGACGAAAATCGTGTCGCCGCCCCATTCTTCCGGAACGAGCTCATATTCAGTCAATTCCTGCTTGATTTTGTCCGGATTGGCTTCCGGCTTATCGATCTTGTTCACAGCGACGATAATCGGCACGCCTGCGGCTTTCGCATGGTTGATGGCCTCGACCGTTTGCGGCATGACGCCGTCATCGGCTGCGACAACGATAATGGTAATGTCCGTTACTTGGGCGCCGCGTGCGCGCATAAGCGTAAACGCTTCGTGACCCGGCGTGTCCAGGAACGTAATTTTCTTGTTATTGATCTCCGCTTGGTACGCACCGATATGCTGCGTAATTCCGCCTGCTTCTCCGGTTGTTACGCTCGTATGGCGGATCGCATCGAGCAGCGTTGTTTTACCATGGTCGACGTGTCCCATAATCGTGACAACCGGCGGACGCGTCATGAGATCCTCTTCTTCGTCCTTCTCTTCAATCGTCTCGAATTGATCTTCCTCGACCGGTATTTTCACTTCCACTTCAACACCGTATTCGGTAGCGATCAGCTGGACAGTATCGAGATCGACCTCTTGGTTAATCGTAGCCATTACGCCGAGGAAAATCAGCTTCTTGATGACTTCGGAAGCATCCTTATGAAGGAGCTTCGCCAAGTCGCCTACGGTCATTTCGCCGCGAACGATAATCTTCTTAGGCGTATTGTCGATTTTCTCACGGCGCTCCTGCTGCTGGCCGCCTCTGCCGCGATTGTTCTTGCCTCCGCGGTTATTGCCCTTAAAGCTGCTGACTCTCGCATCGTCAAAGCGTTTGCCTGCAGGCTTCGTCTTTCTATTATTCGGCTTATTCGCGTCGTCTCCGGCATTGGACGTGCGGGTTTCGAAGCTGCGCCCTTGCGTACTGCGGTTCTGATCCTGACGCTGGCCGCCGCCTGGACGGTTCTGCGATGCGCCTTGACCTTGACCTGCCGGGCGTTGTCCGCCTTGTCCTCCGGAACGTTGACCGCCTTGATTGCCTTGGCCGCCCGGACGTTGTCCGCCGCCTTGACCTTGACCTGACGGGCGCTGCCCGCCCTGACCGTTCGGACGCTGTCCGCCTTGACCTGACGGACGCTGTCCGTTATGACCGCCTTGGCTCGGACGTTGTCCGCCTTGGCTATGATTGCGTTGTCCGGATTGTGCTCCGGCTTGGCCGCTTTGGCCCTGACGCTGCTGTGCGCTTTGCGCGGATGAATGATTAGTATTGGTTGGTGTATTAGATTTAGTTATGTTCATATTCCCCTGTCGATCCTGGTTTGTATTTTTGTTATCCTGGGCTTGCGCCTGTGATTGACTTTGCGAACTTGCTTGCGGCGACGGACGCTCTCCGCCTTCTTGCTGTGCAGCGCCCTGATCGTGGCTTGACTGCGGCTTGGCTCCGCCCTGCTGGTTGGAAGGACGGCTTGATGTGGACGCTGATGCTGAGACCGTTACGTTCTCTTGTGCGCGTTTGGCGGCTGCGCTCGCTTTAATGTCACGGAAAAAACCCTCGACTTTGTGCACCATCTCATTCTCCATCACGCTCATATGATTGTTGACCGGAAGATTCAGGCGCTTCAAAATCGTAATGATTTCTTTACTGCTCATATTGAGCGATTTCGCATATTCATAGACACGCAATTTATCTTTATTATCCTTGCTGTTGTCTTGTTGTTTAGTCAATATACTCCACCTCCGAAGATTGGCTTAAGCTCCGTTGTATACTTGACGAAAACCCTGCGTCCGTTACGGCGATAAGCACCCTCTCCGCTTTACCGATAGCGTGACCGAGAACTGCCCGATCAAGCGCTTCGACCACCTGCACGCCGTATGTGCCGCATTTGTCCCGATACTTCTTCTTCGTATTGTCCGATGCATCCCCGGCTATGATGACAAGCTTCGCTTTTCCTTGCCGCACCGCCTTGAGCACGGTCTCGTCGCCCGTTACAAGCTTGCCGGCGCGCATCGCCATACCAAGTAAAGACAAAGATTTATTCATCGTCATCTTCCCGTTCCTTGTTGGCGATGAACGTCTCTTCGACTTCGATGAAGTCCTTTTCGAGCTGGTCGTAAATTTCCGCACCCACTGGCTGTTTGAGTGCCCGGTCCAGCGCCTTCGTCTTCTTGGCCAGCTTGAAGCATTCCACTTTGCCGCATAAATAAGCGCCGCGTCCCGCTTTCTTGCCTGTCAAGTCGATCAGAATCGCTTCATCGGGCGTACGTACGATACGAATGAGTTGTTTCTTCGGCATCATCTGCTGACATGCTACGCATTTACGTAAAGGTATTTTTCTTGGTCTCATTTATGCACCCCTCCTTCTAAACTTAACGAAGCCTTGGCAAAACGCTTCGCAAGCAACGGCTCAAGCTGACGCCGCTAGTCGATGGAGACGGAATCTTGATGCATAGCGCTCATTGTCGATTTAGGCCGGCCGTATTCCTGCTCTGCTTGCGCTTCGCTCTTGATGTCGATTTTCCATCCGGTCAGCTTAGCCGCGAGACGCGCATTCTGCCCTTTGATGCCGATCGCAAGCGAAAGCTGATAATCCGGAACGATTACGCGCGCCATCTTCTCCTGCTCATAAACGATGACCTCGAGCACTTTGGAAGGGCTGAGCGCATTCGCTACATATTCTTCTACGTTCTCCGACCAGCGGACGATGTCGATCTTCTCGCCCTTCAGCTCGGTAACGATGGTTTGTACCCGCATTCCCTTCTGGCCGACGCAGGAACCGACGGGATCCACTTCCGGATTGCGTGAATGGACCGCGATTTTGGAGCGGAAGCCGGCTTCGCGCGCGACGGAGCGAATTTCGACCACGCCGTCGTAAATCTCCGGAACTTCAAGCTCGAACAGGCGTTTGAGCAAGCCGGGATGCGTACGCGACAGGAAGATTTGCGGACCTTTCGTCGTGTTCTCCACTTTCGTTATGAACGATTTCACGCGGTCGCCATGCTTGAATTTATCCGTCGGCATCAGCTCGGTAAGCGGCATAACCGCTTCGACCTTGCCCAGATCGATGAATAAATTGCGCACATCCTGGCGCTGCACAATTCCATTAACGATATCTTCTTCTTTATCGATGAAGGCGTTGTATATAAGTCCGCGTTCCGCCTCGCGTATCCGCTGCGTCACGACCTGCTTCGCCGTCTGAGCGGCAATGCGGCCAAAGTCGCGTGGCGTCACTTCGATTTCGGCTACATCGTCAAGCTGATAGTGCGGATTAATTTCCCGCGAAGCTTCAACCGATATTTCCAGTCTAGGATCGAGTACTTCATCAACGACGGTCTTGCGGGCATATACTTTGATAACCCCGGTATGACGGTTGATATCGACCCTAACGTTCTGGGCCGTGTTGAAATTGCGCTTATAGCTTGAGATCAGTGCAGCTTCGATGGCCTCTAGCAGCACATCCTTAGTGATGCCCTTCTCTCTTTCGATCTCCGATAATGCTTCAATAAAATCCATGCTCATCGGAATGAGCTCCCCCTTTCGAATCATTTCCTTACTTATAAAGGCGGAAGCGTCAATGGGGCTGCACCGTTTTAGAAAACGATAGCCAATCGGGCGCTTGCTACTTTGGCATAAGGAATCAAATGTGTTTTCTTACCGATCTCGATGGCCATGACTTCCCCGTCGAACGAAATCAGTTTACCTTCGAACTCTTTGCTTTTATCGATGGGCTCGTAAGTGGTTACATAGACATGCTTGCCCACTGCCTTCTCCACATCCTGCGTTTTTTTGAGCGGCCGCTCGGCTCCGGGCGACGAGACCTCTAGAAAATAGGCATCCTTGATCGGATCGTTCTCATCCAGCTTTTCGCTCAAAAACTCGCTGATCCGGCCGCATTCGTCGATATCGATGCCGCCTTCCTTGTCGACGAATACGCGCAGGAAGAAATTGCTGCCTTCCTTCACGTATTCAACGTCAACCAATTCAAATCCATTGCTGTCGAGAAATGGGCGAACCGCCTCTTCGACAACGGTTTTGATTTTTGCTGTGCTCAAACTTGTTCCTCCCTACTGCAGCCGTTAACCCGGATAAGCGGGCAGTCGGTTGTCAGTCTTGAATACAACCCGAAATTCAAATTATTGCTGGAACGCGCAAAGCGCTTGGCGCATTGCACGGTAGCAGACTTCATATCTGAGAGCCGATGGAGACCGGTCACACCTAAAAAGGTGCGGACAAAACGTAAAGAGTGGGTTTCCCCACTCTTCTGCGAAAGGTCGTATCATCAGCATTGCCAGAAATATTATACCATAACCATGATGTGGTGACAACAATGAGTTTAGATGCAAAGCATAGTCTAGTATGTCGAAAAAGCTTGAATAATGCCGGTTTAAAACAGGGATAGCTGATTGGATTCCGGCAGCCCGCGGAAGCAGCCCATAGTGCCGAGCACTTCAACGATCGTCTTGGATGCCTTCGACTTCTGCTGGAAGTCCTCGATCGATAGAAATTCGCCATGCTCGCGAGCGCCCGCAATATTGCGTGCGGCATTGTCTCCAATGCCCGCGATCGCGGCAAACGGGGGAATTAACGATCCGCCGTCCACGATGAAGCGCGTCGCTTCCGAACGATAGAGATCGATCGGTTTGAATGTAAATCCGCGGGCAGTCATTTCAAGCGCCATCTCCAGCAGCGATACCGAGTTTTTCTCTTTCGGCGTCGCGTTGAATCCTTTGGCCTCAATCTCGATCAATTTGCGCATAATGGCGTCGTACCCTTGGCACAGCAGCTCCAGATCGAAGTCCTCCGCGCGTACGGAGAAATAAGTCGCATAGTATTCGATCGGATAGTAGAGCTTGAAGAATGCGGTTCTGACTGCGGATATAACGTAAGCGGCCGCATGGGCCTTCGGGAACATGTACTCGATCTTGAGACAGGAATCGATATACCATTGCGGTACCTTGCACTGCTTCATCTCTTCGATCCATTCCGGCGTAAGTCCTCTGCCCTTCCGCACGCTCTCCGTGATCTTGAACGCAAGCCCCGCATCCATGCCGGCTTTGTAGATCAAATAAAGCATAATATCGTCCCGGCAGCCGATAACGGTCTTAATGGTACAGGTGCGGTTCTTGATCAATTCCTGCGCATTCCCGAGCCAAACGCCCGTCCCGTGCGACAAGCCCGAAATTTGCAGCAGGTCGGCGAACGATGAAGGCTTCGTCTCCTCAAGCATCTGGCGGACGAACTTCGTCCCCATCTCCGGTACGCCGTAAGTCGCGACGGATGTGCGGATTTGCTGTGGCATGACGCCGAGCGAATCGGTGGAGTTGAACATGCTCATAACCTTCGGATCGTTCATCGGAATGGTTGTCGGATCGACGCCGGTCAAGTCCTGCAGCATCCGCATCATCGTCGGGTCATCGTGGCCGAGAATATCGAGCTTCAGCAGATTTTCTTCGAAGGCGTGATAATCAAAGTGAGTCGTTTTCCACTCCGCGTTGACATCGTCCGCGGGATATTGCACCGGCGTCACGTCTTCCACCTCGATGTATTCCGGCACGACGACGATACCGCCGGGATGCTGCCCGGTGCTGCGCTTGACGCCCGTACAGCCGCCCGCGATCCGCGACAGCTCGGCCCCGCGCCACTTCTTCCCGTGATCCTCTTCGTATTTCTTCGCATAGCCGTAGCCCGTCTTCTCCGCGACGGTCCCGATCGTCCCCGCCCTAAAGACGTTCTCCGGTCCGAATAGCTCTTTCGTGTAGTTGTGGGCGATCGGCTGGTACTCTCCGGAGAAGTTAAGATCGATATCCGGTACTTTGTCGCCCTTGAAGCCGAGGAAGGTCTCGAACGGGATATCCTGGCCTTCCCCCTTCAGAGGCTTGCCGCAATTGGGGCAAATCTTGTCCGGAAGGTCGAAGCCCGACGGATAGCTGCCGTCCAGGAACCACTCGCTGTACTTGCACGCTTCATTCAGGCAGCTGTAGTGGGCCGGCAGCGGATTTACCTCGGAGATGCCGAGGAAGGTGGCGACGACCGACGAGCCGACGGAGCCCCGCGAACCGACCAAATACCCGTCACGGTTCGATTTCTTCACCAGCTTCTCGGAAATCAAATAGTTCGCCGAGAAGCCGTATTTGATTATCGGCACGAGCTCCTTCTCCAGCCGCTGAACGACGACATCCGGAAGCGGCTCTCCATATAGCCGCTTCGCCGTATCATAGCAGGTGCTCCGGATTTCATCATCCGCCCCTTCGATGATCGGGGTGAATAGACCGTTGTCTCCAGGCCCGCCCTTTCTCGGGAACAATTCGAACGTCTCGAACCGGTCGGCCAGCTCGCTCGTGTTCTTCACGACGGCTTCATAAGCGCGCGCTTCGCCGAGAAAAGCGAATTCCTCCAGCATTTCCTTCGTCGTGCGGAAGTGTGCGTCGGGCTTTTTGAGATCTTTGAGCGGGCTGAAGCCCGTTATTCCATGGATCGTAATATCTCTGAACATCTTGTCCCGCGGCTTCAGGTAGTGAACGTTGCCAGTCGCGATGACCGGCTTGTTCAGCTTATCGCCGATTTCGCACACGCGGCGCAGCGCTTGCTCCACTTCGGCGCGGCTGCCTACGAGTCCCTTATCGACCAGATGCATATAGAATCCGACCGGCTGTATCTCCAGAACGTCATAGAAGCGGGCGGTGTCCTCGGCTTCCTCGAATGATTTGTTCAGCACCGCTTCGAAAAATTCGCCCTTCTCGCAGCCCGAGACGACGAGCAGGTCTTCGCGCATTTCGGTCAGCTTGCTCTTGGGAATGCAAGCAACCCGCTTGAAGTGTTCGGTATGCGAAATCGATATAAGCTTGAACAGATTCTTCTTGCCGACGGCATTCAATGCGTAGATGCAGCAGTGGAACGGCCTCATATTCGAAATATCCAGTCCCACATAATCGTTCAGCATGTGAAGTCCGGTGATGTTGCGTTTCGCCGCATCGCCGATCAGTCCGAAGAGCACGCCGCCGAGCGCGATGGAGTCGTCGATGGCGCGGTGATGACTTTCCAGGCTGACTTTATATTTGTCCGCCAACGTGTTCAAGCGGTGATTTTTCATGGTCGGATGAATAAAGCGCGCCAGCTCGAGCGTATCGAGCACCGGATTGTCCAGCTCCGGCATTCCATGCGCCTTGCATGCCGCTTGTATGAAGCCCATATCGAATCGCGCATTGTGCGCGACCAGAATCGAATCGCCGACAAACTCGACAAATTCGCGAAGCTTCGGTTCGAGCTCCGGAGCGCCCTTCACCATTTCATTCGAAATATTCGTCAGCTGTTGAATATGATACGGAATATCCTCATGCGGATCGATGAATGTGGCGAACCTTCCGATCTCTTTGCCTTCCTTCATTTTGACTCCGGCTAATTCGATAATCTTGTTATTGATGACCGATAGACCGGTTGTTTCGATGTCAAACACGATATATTCAGCTGTCTGCAGCGCTTCTTCGCGCGAATTCATGACCATCGGAACCGCATCGTTGACGACGTTGGCTTCGACGCCATACAGAACTTGAATGCCGTTCTTCTTCGCCGCCTTCGCCGCTTCCGGATAGCAATGCACGCCGCCGTGGTCCGTAACCGCGATCGCCTTGTGGCCCCATTTTGCCGCCTGCTTGATATAGGCGTCGATGGAGGTAACGGCGTCCATCGTACTCATGGTCGTATGAAGATGAAACTCGACCCTCTTCTCTTCCGCATCGTCCTTCGGCTCCGGCGGAGCTACGACTTCATGCAGATCGGACGGCATCATGACAAGCTCCGGTTCCATCATGAAGCGGTCATATTCAACCCGCCCGCGCGCTTTGATCCATTTGCCGTTGGAGAGCTGATTCAATACTTTGACGTCATCCTTCGTCTTGGCGAACATCTTCATTGCGATCGAATCGGTAAAGTCCGTCACGTTGAACGTGAACAAAGTGCTGCCGTTGCGCAGCTCCTTCACCTCGAGGCCGAAGACCGTTCCTTGAACGGTAATCTTCTTCTCTTCATCAAGAACATTCATGATCGGAACAGGCTCCTCGCGGATGTCGTAGCCGATCACGAGCCGGACCTCGCCTTCTTCAACCGGCGGAGCTTCCAGGGCGGCGCTGCTCATCATCTGCTCCACAACCTCGCGCTCGGCCTGATCCCGTTTCTGGGCAAACTCTT
This sequence comes from Paenibacillus spongiae, assembly GCF_024734895.1. NCBI lineage: Bacteria > Bacillati > Bacillota > Bacilli > Caryophanales > Paenibacillaceae > Paenibacillus > Paenibacillus spongiae. Next base: position 2,627,483 of record NZ_CP091430.1, on the reverse strand, counting down.
CATAGATCTCTTGGTTGGATTGCATAACGCTCATCTTCATGCGGCAGGACCGGTCAAAATACTGCTCGTAGAAGCTTGAGGCCAGCTCGTCGATCCGTTTCTTGCGCGCCAGCTCCAGACTCATCTCATCTAGCATCGCAAGCGAAATTAGCCCGTCCTTCGCCTCGAAGTTCGATTTGCCCAGCCAGCCGTTCACTGAAGCGTTCTGCTGCTGGACCCATTCCACGAAAGCCGGCCAATACTCGGACAAAATCTCGTCGGTCCTGACAAGCTCCTCATAACGGATCACGAATGATACGGCCGCGATATGAGCGAATTTCGACTGAATGGAGCGGCAAAAAACACCATATGCAGCTAAAGAGATTAAAGACGTTTTGCCGATGCAAAACGTCCACTCCCGGTTGTTCCGGCTTACGGTCACTTTCTCGATATATCCGTCCTTGAACTGTTCTTCTATCAATTGCTGCGGCAGCTCCGCCTGCTTCATCAGCAGCTCGAAGCGATGCCGTTTTTCCCCGGTGTGGCTCATCGTTTCCTCCCCCGAAGCATGAAATTCTTTGCCAGAAAAAGCGGTGCCGCGATTCTCATCGCGGCGCGCACTTGTTCTATTCCGGCTTATTAATACGCTCTTGCAAACACGACCGTATGCTCAGCCTTTTCTCCGCATACGAGACATGTCGATTTCTTCTCCTCCGGCTCGAACGGAATATTCCGGCTCGTTGCGCCCGTTTCTTCCTTCACCTGCTTCTCGCAGGCAGCGGAGCCGCACCAGCCGGCCAGCGTGAATCCGCGCTTCTCTTCCTGCAGCGATTTCATCTCATCCAGCGTTTCCACCGAATTGGAATGATCGGCACGGAATTGACGCGCCCGTTCGAACATATCGCGGTGAATCTCTTCCAGCATCTTTTCAATTTCAGCGACGATGCCGCTTTGGGCCACGATGCGCTTCTCTCCGGTAATCCGGGAGACGAGCACCGCTTGTCCATTCTCCATATCGCGAGGACCAAGTTCCATGCGGATCGGCACGCCGCGCATCTCGTATTCATTGAACTTCCAGCCCGGGCTGACGTCTGCGCGGTCATCAACCTTGACACGGATGCCCGCCCCTTTCAGCTCGGCGTACAACTCATCCACTCTGGAAATCACCTGATCGCGCGTCTTCGGCGGTCCGATCGGGATCATGACCACCTGCGTAGGCGAAATCTTCGGCGGCAGCACAAGTCCGCGGTCATCGCCGTGAACCATAATGAGGGCGCCGATCAACCGGGTCGAAACGCCCCAGGAAGTGGTATGCGCGAACTGCAGCGTGTTGCCGCGGTCCAGAAATTTAATATCGAAGGCAACCGCAAAGTTGGTGCCCAGATAGTGGGACGTTCCCGCTTGTACCGCGCGTCCGTCCTTCATCATCGCTTCGATCGAATACGTATCGACCGCTCCGGCAAATTTCTCGGAAGGCGTCTTCTGTCCGACGACGACCGGAATGGCCAGGAAGTCTTCGACAAACTCGCGGTAGATGTTCAGCATCTGCATCGTTTCATGGCGCGCTTCTTCTTCCGTCTCGTGGGCCGTATGGCCTTCCTGCCACAGAAACTCGCTCGTCCGCAGGAACGGCAGCGTGCGCTTCTCCCAACGCACGACGTTCGCCCATTGATTGATGAGCACCGGCAGATCGCGGTAAGATTGGATCCACTTCGAATACATATGACCGATGATGGTCTCCGAGGTCGGACGAATCGCAAGCCGCTCCTCCAGCTTCTCGCCGCCTGCTTCCGTGACCCATGGCAGCTCCGGATTAAAGCCTTCTACGTGTTCCTTCTCCTTCTGGAAGAAGCTCTCGGGAATAAATAACGGGAAATAGGCGTTTCGATGGCCCGTTTCCTTGAACCGGCGATCCAGCTCGCGTTGAATATTTTCCCACAGCTCGAAGCCTTCCGGCCTGAACACGATACAGCCGCGAACCGGCGAATAATCCATCAGGTCCGCTTTTTTAATCACATCAATATACCATTTTGAAAAATCCTCGCCCTGCGGCGTAATTTCGGTCACAAATTGTTTATCCTTCGACATGAACGACTACTGCTCCCCTCTAACCAATCGCAAAATATCGTTATACGTAACGGCCAGCATAAGCAGCATTAGCATCGCAAAGCCGATGAAATGCACCATACTCTCCCGGTTCGGATCGACCGGTCTGCCGCGCAATGCTTCCACGCCCAGAAATATAAGACGGCTTCCGTCAAGCGCCGGTATCGGCAGCAGGTTGAAGATGCCCAGATACAAGCTTAACAGTGCAGCCCATGAGGTTAGCTTCGCAATCCCCTGCTTGGCGATTTCGCTCGTTACCTGTGCTGTACGTACAGGCCCGCCTAAATCGTCCAGCTTGAAATCGCCGAGAATGAGCTTCTTGAAGCCTTCGAAAATACTGACTGTCATATTCTTCATGGCTATGCCCGACAAGGAGAAGGTCTCTCCAATCCCAGCCGCCCGAGTCGGATAAGCCGCGGATATGCCCAATTTGCCTTCACCCGATTCCTTATCGGGCTGCGGTGTGATGGTCATCGTAATCGGAGCGCCGTCACGGATGACCTTGAACTCGATCGGCTTATTCGGAGATTTTCCGATAAGCGAAATCATTTTGTCAAAATCCGTACCGATCTTCACGCCATTGACCGAATCGATGACATCGCCAACTTTAATATTGGCCTCGGATGCCGGCATGCCCTCCGATACATTCCCGATCAACAGCTTGTCAGGATTCTCCATCGGCACGCCCGCCATCTGAAAGTAGAGAAAGAACAGCACATAGGCGAGAACGAAATTCATAACCGGGCCGGCCACGATAGCCAGAGCGCGCTGTCCGACGGTTTTGCTGCCGAATTGGCGATCCTTCGGCGCGATTTGCGTCTCTTTTCCTTTGGCGATCATCAGCGCCTGCGGGTGGACATCATACGTTTCGCTGACGCCGTCAGCCGATAGCGTAATCTTCAGGCGGTCTTCAAGATCGATCGTTTCGACCTCACCGCGAATGACATTGGAGCGCTCTTCAAGACGATCCAAGTATAGACGCGTTACCCGATTATCGTTCAATCGTACGGCAATCGTCTGACCGGGCTGTATTTCGACCAGCTCCGGATCTTCGCCCGCCATCCGGACGAATCCGCCTGCCGGAACGAGCCGCAGCGTATAGCGTGTTTCCCCGCGCTTAATGGATATCAGCTTGGGGCCGAAGCCGATAGCGAATTCTCTGACCAGAATGCCTGCCCGCTTCGCGAAATAGAAATGACCCCATTCATGGATCGTTACGATCGCGAAGAAGACCAGCACGGTCATAAAGACGATTTGAATCATTTCCATCGTTATAGTGCCTCCTGTTCGAAACGGCCTGTACCTAGATTATCATTATTCTCCCGTCCGTTACAAGAGAACCAGTCCTTCAAACAGCCGCCGCTTCGCTCCTCGCCCATGCATCGATTTCCATAATCGCCGCTACGTCAGGCACATCGGTTACGGAATGGCGCTCAAGCACGTCCGCAATAACGCGCTCGATATCGAGGAATGTGATGGCTCCTTCCAGGAAGCGCGCAACCGCCACTTCGTTAGCCGCATTAAACACGGTTGTTGCGGAACGGCCGATCCGGCCGCTCTCATAGGCCATCCTAAGACAAGGATAGCGATCCGGATCCATCTCGCGGAAATGGAGGGCGCCAAGCTTCGCCAGATTTAACGATTCCGACGGTGACGGCCTTCTTTCCGGATAGGTAAGCGCATATTGGATCGGCACCCGCATATCCGGCAATCCGAGCTGGGCTATGATGCTGTGATCCACAAACTCGACATACGAATGGATAATGCTCTCCGGATGAACCAGAACGTGAATGTCATCATAATCAAGACCGAACAGCCAGCGGGCTTCGATGACTTCAAGCCCCTTGTTCGCCATCGTCGCCGAATCGATGGTGATCTTGGCTCCCATCGACCAGTTCGGATGGCTGAGCGCCTGCTCGACCGTTACGCCGTGCAGCTCCGCTCTCGTACGGTCGCGGAACGATCCGCCGGAGGCCGTTAACGTAATCGCTTTGACCGCGGAGCGGGATTCACCATTCAAGCATTGAAAGATTGCCGAGTGTTCGCTGTCGACCGGAAGAATCGCGACGCCCTTCTCGGATGCCCGCTTCATGACCAGATGGCCGGCGGTTACGAGCGTCTCCTTATTGGCAAGTCCGATATGCTTGCCCGCTTCGATCGCCGCAAGCGTTGCTTCCAGCCCCCGGCTGCCGACGATAGCCGTTAAGACCGTGTCGGAGTCATTGTCGGCCGCAATTTGCACAAGTCCTTCTTCACCGTACAGCACCTTGGTGCCTGCAGGCAGATAAGGAGCCGCTTCATCGGCCAGCGCTTTGGTCGACAAACATACGCAGCGGGGCCGGAACCGGTTCGCCTGCTCAATGAGCAGCGCAGTATTATTGCCGGCAGCCAGTCCTTCTATCTCATAGCGGTCGGGCTCATTGGCCACGACGTCTAGCGTTTGCGTTCCGATTGAGCCTGTCGAACCGAGTATGGTCAGTTTCTTCGTCATGCTCGTTCCCCCTATCTCTAATTCAACGGCAGCAGCCCTGTCATGAGCAGCAGCGGGAATACGACGAGCCAGCTGTCGCAACGGTCCAACACGCCCCCGTGGCCCGGCAGAAGGTTACCCGTATCTTTAATGCCTCTCACGCGCTTGTAGGCGGATTGAATCAAGTCTCCGAACTGTCCGGCAACCGCGGCTATAAGGCCGATCAACAGGGCCCGGCCGATACCGATCACATCCGGAGCCGCCAGCGAGAAAGCGACCGTGACCAAAAGGGACAACAATATCCCGCCTAATGAGCCCTCTATCGTTTTGTTCGGACTGATCGAAGGCCACAGCTTATGCTTGCCGATCGCCCGTCCAGTGAAATAAGCGCCGATGTCCGAGGCCCATATCGCTCCAAAAGCCATCAAGGTCGTGACCAAGCCATGCGAATCCGCATTGCGCACTTCATACATCGCATAGAATCCGTATCCGACATACAGCGCCCCGAGAAGCAGCAATGCCGCTCCGTCGATCGTTATCTCATTCTTCGTAACGACCGTGACCGCCAGCAGCAGGAACATGAGCAGCCACAGCATATGTAAGGCCGAGAGAGAACTCATGCCGAGCTCCTGCCAAGGCACGATCAGCACGAGCATGCCGGCATACCCGAGCAGCGCGGCCGGATGCGTCCGTCTGACCCCGTTCATGCGAACATATTCGGAATATCCGATAAAGGCCAGCGCAAACAGAAGTCCATAATAATACCATTGTCCGAGAACCGTCAGCAGGATAAAGACCGATCCGCCAATTACCCCGGTTACGATGCGTTGCTTCAATGTACCTAACACGCTCCAGATGAAGCCGTGGCAAGCTACAATCCGCCATAGCGGCGAGCCCGCCGCTGGTATTCCCTTACGGCTTCATGAAAATGTTCTTCCGTAAACTCAGGCCAGTAGACGTCCGTGAACCACATCTCGCTGTATGCCAGCTGCCACAGCATGAAATTGCTGAGCCGCAGCTCGCCGCTCGTCCGGATCAGCAGATCCGGATCGGGCAGTCCGGAGCTAAGCAGCTTTTCGGAGAATGCGGTATCGTCGATCTGCTCCAGATCCATCTGTCCTTCGCGAACCGATTCCGCGATCTGCTTCACAGCTTCAATCATTTCTTTGCGGCTGCCGTAATTCAAAGCGAAGTTAAGGACAAGCCCGGTATTGCCGGCCGTTTGGCGGATTGCTTCCTCTACCGCTTCAAGCGTATGGGGAGGAAGACCCTCTTTATGGCCCATCATCCGGACTTGCACGTTCTTCTCCACCAGCTCGTTTAATTCAATGGAAAGGAATTCTTGAGGCAGCTTCATCAAGAATTCCACTTCCGCTTTGGGGCGTTTCCAATTCTCGGTCGAGAATGCATACAGCGTCAAACATTTGACCCCGAGCCGGTCAGCGGCCATCGTGATCCGCTTGACGGCCTTCATGCCCGTATGGTGGCCGGCTATGCGCGGAAGTCCGCGGCTCTTCGCCCATCGCCCGTTGCCGTCCATAATAATGGCGATATGCTGCGGTATATTATCCGTATCCAGCGCCAAAGGCGACGCCGCCGTCGCTTTACCGAATTTCGCTCTCAGTCGCTTAAACATACGCCTGCCCCCCACCATTAATGTCGATTTATGCAACAAACCCCACCTGTCGGAGGGGCGGTGAGCACGAATTATACTTCCATGATTTCTTTCTCTTTCGCTGCCAGCACTTTATCGACTTCCGCGATAAATTTATCGGTCGTTTTTTGAATGTCATCCTGGTAGCGTCTTGATTCATCTTCAGAGATGTCCGTCTTCTCCAGCTTCTTGATGTCATCGTTAGCGTCACGGCGAATGTTGCGGATCGCGACCTTCGCTTCTTCGCCAAGCTTGCGCGTCAGCTTGACCAGCTCGGCGCGGCGCTCCTCGGTCAAAGCCGGAATGACCAGACGGATCGTGCTGCCGTCATTCGAAGGCGTGAGTCCCAGGTCGGATTTCATGATCGCTTTCTCGATCGAAGCAAGAGACGATTTGTCCCAAGGCTGAATCATCAGCGTCCGGGAGTCCGGCGTGTTAATGTTTGCCAATTGGTTGACAGGCGTCATCGCACCGTAATATTCCACCTGTACACGGTCGAGCAAAGATGGCGTCGCACGGCCTGCACGCAGCGAAGTCAAATCGCGCTTCAGGGCGCCGATCGCTTTCTCCATACGCTCTTCTGCATCTTTTTTAATGGATTGAGGCACTAGTCTACACTTCCTTTCACGATGGTTCCGATTTTATCTCCAAGTACAACACGTTTAATATTGCCTTGCTCCGTGATCGAGAAAACGACCAGCGGTATATTATTGTCCATACATAAGGATGATGCGGTCGAATCCATGACGCCCAAATTGCGGTTGAGCACTTCCAGGTAAGTCAACGTTTCGAATTTCTCCGCTGACGCGTCCTTGAACGGATCGGCCGAATATACCCCATCCACCTTGTTCTTCGCCATCAGGATGACTTCCGCTTCAATCTCGGCAGCCCGAAGCGCGGCAGTCGTGTCCGTGGAGAAGAACGGGTTGCCTGTCCCGGCGGCGAATATAACGACACGCCCCTTCTCCAGGTGACGGATTGCACGGCGCCGTATGTATGGCTCCGCAATTTGCTGCATCGCGATGGATGTCTGCACGCGCGTCGGAACGTCGATCTGCTCAAGCGCGTCCTGCAGTGCCAAGGAGTTCATGACCGTGGCAAGCATCCCCATATAATCGGCGGTTGCGCGGTCGATCCCTTTGGCCGTACCCGCAATGCCGCGCCAGATGTTGCCTCCGCCTACGACGATGGCCACCTCGACGTTCAATTCTACAACTTCCTTCACCTGCTCCGCAATCGACGAAATCATCGTGGCATCGATTCCGTATCCGTTATTGCCTGATAGCGATTCACCGCTTACTTTGAGTACGATCCGTTTGTATACGGGACTTTGCAACGTGGTTTCCCTCCATCTTTGACCTTGTGAAAGGCCGCATCCTATTGTTCTATCATCTCTAGATATAATAACATAAAAGGCGGGGCGGAAGCCCCGCCCCGCCTAGCGTGTTCGGATTACAGTTTTGCTTGCGACATAACTTCAGCGACGAAGTTGTCTTCTTTTTTCTCCAAACCTTCGCCCAGCTCGTAACGTACGAAACGGCGGATCGAAATGTTCTCCCCGATCGTGCTGATTTTTTCTTTCAACAGCGTCGACACGGTTTTGTCCGGATCTTTAATGAAAGACTGCTCCAGCAGGCAGAACTCTTCGTAGTATTTGCCAAGACGGCCTTCAACCATCTTCTCTACGATATTAGCCGGCTTGCCTTCGTTCAGCGCTTGAGCCTTCAAGATTTCGCGCTCTTTGTCCAGCTCTTCTTGGGACACTTCTTCACGGGCAACGAACTTCGGATTAGCTGCGGCGATTTGCATGGCGATATCGCGCGCGAATTCGCGGAATTGATCCGTCTTGGCAACGAAGTCGGTTTCGCAGTTAATCTCGACAAGAACGCCGATACGGCCGCCAGCGTGGATGTACGATTCAACGACGCCTTCCGTCGCAATACGGCCAGCTTTGTTAGCTGCTGCCGCAAGGCCCTTCTCGCGAAGCAATTCAGCGGCTTTCGTCAGATCGCCATTCGCTTCTTCCAGTGCTTTTTTGCAGTCCAACATACCTGCACCTGTTTTTTCACGCAATTCTTTAACTGCACTCGCATTAACCGCCATATTATAGAGACCTCCTAGGTTCATCGTATGTTTACATTCGAAAAAAGGGCGGTGAGAGGTTATACACCTTCAGACCACCCTTCATGCTGACTATATCGTGAACGACTTAAGCAGTCGTTTGCTCGCCTTGGTTCGCTTCGACAATCGCATCAGCCATCTTGGCTGTGAGCAGCTTAACTGCGCGGATTGCGTCGTCATTGCCCGGAATGACATAGTCGATTTCGTCCGGATCGCAGTTAGTATCTACGATACCAACGATTGGGATACCCAGTTTGCGAGCTTCTGCAACCGCAATGCGCTCTTTGCGCGGATCGATGATGAACAGCGCGCTAGGCAGACCTTTCATGCCTTTAATGCCGCCCAGGAATTTCTCAAGACGATCTTTCTCTTTGCGGAGAATGATGACTTCTTTCTTCGGCAGTACGTTAAACGTGCCGTCTTCTTCCCACTTCTCCAGCGTTTTCAGACGATCGATACGCTTCTGGATCGTTTGGAAGTTGGTCAGCGTGCCGCCGAGCCAACGCTGGTTAATGTAGAAGTTACCGCAGCGTTCAGCTTCTTCTTTAACCGAATCTTGTGCTTGTTTTTTCGTGCCGACGAAAAGAATCGTACCGCCTTCTTCCGCTACAGAGCGTACGAAGTTGTAAGCCTCTTCGACTTTCTTAACTGTTTTTTGCAGGTCGATAATGTAAATGCCGTTCCGTTCAGTGAAGATATAACGATCCATCTTCGGGTTCCAACGACGAGTTTGGTGACCGAAGTGTACACCAGCTTCAAGAAGCTGTTTCATGGAAATAACCGCCATCCTCACAACACCTCCTAGTAATGGTTTTTTGTGTGTACCTCCGCCAATATCATTTTTCGGCAAAACTCCGGCCGGGCCGAAGCACCCTTGTCGAAATTAATCGGCGTGTGATTTTAACACCGTCAATTACTATAACATATCTAATTACGGCACGCAACAACATCACAGGGACATTCTGCTAAGTTTCTGTTAATCTTGCCTTCAGCCCTGACTAAGGCGACATTTCTTTCTTCGCCAGCTCAGGCGAAAGCGGTTTGCTTGTAATGATCTTCTTAACCTCGTTAACGGTCATATTTCCTTCAAATGGAAAATAACCCGCGCGTATTTTGGTGGTACGCATCAGGTTCGTGAACGCCTTCTTATTGCTGATAATGCCTTTGTCCGCAAGCAGTTCCGCAACTTCCGTCACGCTGGAGCCGGGCTCGATTCGGACGATAATCCGCTTGGAGGCGGGCTCCGTCTTTGTTCCGCCTTGCTCCGCTGTTTGGCCGGTCTTGCCTGAGCCGGCTGCACTCTTGTCCGCTTGAGGGACCGCTTGGCTTGCTTCTGGCTTGCTTGCAGGCGGGGCATCCGCTGCCGGGCTCTTCGCAGCCTTATCCTGATTCGCATTCCGGTCCTGCAGCTCCTTGGTCACCCGTTCGCGTTCTTCCGCAATACGTTTGTCCAGCTCCTCTTGGGTATAGGTCGGCATGACTGCCGTGCCGGATTGCCCGTCTTGCTCCCGGCTGGTCAGCTTGTCCTTCTGCTGCTGACCGGCGATCATCAGCTGAAGCAGCATGGCACCCAGTATGAGACCGATGCCCAGCCCCATCAAAAATGGCCGTTTATTCATCTTGTGTTCGTTTCCTCCTGCCTGGACAATTGAAGAATAAGCTGTACCTCTCCCTTGTTCAACGACAGTTTCTTGGCGATCGCCTCAACCGATTTGCCGCTGTCATAAAGCTCGAACAGCTCCGAATAACGGGTGCGGATCGTCGGCGCCGCATCCTGGACCTGAGCTTCGTCCCGAAGGATCGGCAACTCTTCCGGAGCTTCGGCCGTATACGCGAGCTTCTCCAAGCTGCCGGAAGGTGCAGGCTGTGATGCCGATTCTCGCGTGTATTGCGATAACGACTGTTCCAATTCGGCGCAGCGACTCTCCAGCTGATCGATGCGCGCTTCCCGAAGCTTCGCTTGCGATTGGCTGTCCTGCTGCACCTTGGCTACCAGATTGACCATATCGCGGTTGTCCGCTTCCATGTTCTCCATGAACTGCTCAAGAGCCGTCTCCATATTACGTACCGCCATGTTGTCCTCTGGGGCCGGCGCGTGCTTTCTGGGCTGAATAAAACCGAATACGACCACTACCGCGCCCAGAAGCACGATATAATGCCATGGATCCATCTAACTGTCACCTACAATCTTATAACGAGATATCGATATGCTTTCCTTTATAGGGGTGTGCAGCCTCTTGGGAGGACGTTTCCAGCGCATCTGGGCTGTCCTTTCCCGGTTTATTGCGTTTGCTTGGATTCCGAGACCCGGCATCCTGCTGACGTTCGTGGATGTCCAGCTTGCTGCTTTCCTCAACTGCTGCGTTTTGCGTGCGTGCAAGCTCCGTTTGTTTGACGGCTTCGTTCTCCAGTTTCGTTTGTTCGATCACCGGTTTCTGGATCATCTGATTATGGATCGTACCGGCTTCAGGAGACCGCTGCACCGATACCTGCAAATCGATTGACCGAAAAGTCATCCGCTATTCCCCCTCACTGCATGGGTAAATCCCCGGCTTGTGAATGATTTAGTAATAGGGCAGCATGACGATATCGCCGTCCGTAAACCGAAAGGATACGCGCTGGGTCGGATCTTTGACAAAACGGGTATACCGTCCGATCACGATCTTCGTTCCTCCGTAAATCCAACTGATCGCGTCGACTTTAGCGGCCTCCGTTTCCTCGAGCGACTTTTCGATCTCAAGTATTCTCTCGCGGATTGCGGCAGCTTCATCGGCAGCTTGACGCTTCGTAGCGTTAAGCTTGATTCGCAGCGCCATCTTATCGGAAGTCAGCTGTCCTGCGGCGGCAAGCTGGTCCAGCAATACAAGCGCTTTCTCGGTTTTATCCAGATTTCCCGACGTTGTCTTAAGCTGTTGTCTCAGCTCCAGCAGCTCCGCCCGGAGCTCCGGCCGCACGCCAACCTCAATGGAAGTGGCTGTCGACATCGTATTGCCGATCGTCCGCGCCGATACGCCCTCCCCTGCCTGAATGGAGCCGCCGACAATCAGCCCTTTCGCCCCTGCGCAAATAACCTTCCGGCCTGCTCGGACGTGCGAATGCATGATGCTCTGCGAGACGAGGACGTCTTCGGCAGCCGTCACGTTCCCGTCTTGAATAAAGGAGCTCTTCACATTCTTGCCTGCCCGTATGTAGCCTTTATTGCTGGCAAGAACGCCGCCCGTTACATCGATCGAGCCGTCTGCTTCCAGCTCGGCGCCTTCTACGCCGCCGATGACGCGGATATCGCCGGATGCTTTGACTCGAAAGCCGGTCAGCACATTGCCCCGAATGACGACCGTTCCCACAAAATCGATATTTCCTATTTTATAATCAACATCGCCGTTTACCTCATAGATCGGGAAAACATTGATCTTGCTCTTGTCCGTCATTGTAATAAGCCCATCGATAGCGGCGTATAAAGCCGTTTTTTCGGGATTCAATACAACATTCTTGCCCAGCTTGAAATAGGCTTCTTTGCCGTTCTTCCCGGGCAGGTGGTCTCCGGTCACAAGTCTGCCCGGCGTGCCTTCCGTTGCCGCGATTTTCTCTGCGATAAGCTGTCCGCGTTTGACATTTTTCAATTGCGAAATTTCTTTGAAATCGACTTTTCCGTCCTCAAGCTCGGCTGGACGGCGATCCTCTTCCTCCATGTTGTAGGCGAGCCGGATCGTCCCGTCTTGTCCGTTAACCGCCGGCTGTCCTTGGGCGATGACCGTCTGCGTATGAAAGAAAGCTTTCGGCTGCTCCGCAATTTTGGCCAATACTACCGTATCGATTCCAAATTGGATGCCGTTGCTCCTGACGAATGCCTCCAGCTCGCTAAACGTACACGTAAACTGATCATCCGCCACGTTGAATTTCAAATAGGCCGTGAGCTTGTCTTGCGACGGTTGGATAACTAAGTATGATTCCAATACTTTACGACTGGAAATCGTCATGGCCACCCCTCCTTGTCGAACAATTAATGTTGCATTAACTGGTCCTTCTGTTTATCCAGCGCTCCCCTTAGTCTCAAGATCGCCTTGGAGTGCAGCTGCGATATGCGCGACGGCGACAATGACATGACTTCGGCGATTTCGCTGAGCGACAGCTCTTCGTAATAAAATAATGAAATGACCGTCCGCTCCTTCGCAGTCAACCGTTCGATCCCCCGTACGAGCGACTCTTTCAAAAAGAACTCATGTACTTTATGATCGGGGTTTTTGGCCTTCTCGTCAATAAGCAAGGAAAGCCTCGTTTCCGACTCCTCTTCGCGAATCGGATCTTCGAGCGAACAAACCGTTGTGACCGCTATTTCGTGCAGCATATGCTGAAATTCCTTCTCGCTGACATCCAGGTAGGCGCTTATCTCCCCATCCGAGACCGAGCGAAGCAGCTGCTGCTCCAGATGCTGATAAGCCTCTTCGATTTTTTTCGCTTTTTCGCGAACGGAACGGGGCACCCAATCGCCCTGGCGCAATCCATCGATGATGGCTCCGCGAATCCGCCATGAGGCATACGTTTCGAACTGGAGTCCGCGGGTATAATCGAATTTCTCAATGGCATCGATCAGACCCATAACCCCATTGCTGGCTAAGTCGTCCTTCGAAACGTTCTTCGGAAGCCCGATCGCCATTCGATTGCTAACAAAGTCGACCAACGTCAAGTAATACTCGATCAATCGCTTCTTGGCCTCGATATCCCCGTCTTCTTTCCACTTTTGCCATATCTCCATATTAGACAAATGAGGCGTTTTCTGCACAATCATCTTTCTCACCCTCCTGTCAGGTGACGAATTGCTTTGGCCAGCTCATCCGGCTCTTTATTCGGCGTCGAAACTAATTTTTCCGGCTGCAGCGGTTTGAATAGCGCCGGCTGCTGGTTTTCCGCCTTCGGCTTGCCTTCCAGCTGAAGCTTTAACATCCCGCTTAGCTCATCGCTTTCATCCGGGGTTGACAGATCGACAAGACTTCCCTTCTCTTCGGTAACATCCGGCGCTTCTTCTTCCCGCATCGTTACGGCTGGCGTACGCAGTATCAATGCCAATACCGCGCGAAACAGGTAAGCAAGGGCAAAGAATACGGCGAATGCATACACGAACCGCATCGCGGTGATCGTCAGCCCATTGCTGCTCAATGAAAAAATGAACGTAAGCAGCCCTCCGCATATCCCGAGCACAGCATTCCAGCGCCATGTCCCAATCATCATTAGATCTCCTTTACACCAAACTGAACACTTCGGACGACAAGCAAGCCGCTAATGCTGCTAAATTCTATCGTTCGGCCGTAATTGCCGCCCGTATCCTCCGCAAGGATCGGGATCGAGAAGCGGGCCAGCTCCTTCTTGCATGCCTCCACGTTCCGGGGACCGATACGCATCGCCTCGCTTTGCGAGGCAAAAGCGAACATTTGCGCTCCTCCTGCAAGTTTGGCGATCAGGCGATCGGCTGCAGCGCCCGCCTTCTTCATCCGCTCGATCAGATCCGGGATGGCGGTATCCGCATATTTCGCAATATTAATGGAAGCTTCGCGCGCGATATCGGATGTCGGGAGCATCACATGCGCCATCCCGGCCACTTTGCTTCGTTCGTCGAACAGCGTCAGCCCGACGCATGATCCCAGACCCGTCGTTTTCAGCACGGCTCCTTCGGTTGCGATATTCAGATCCGCCATGCCCACTTTCACCAAGTTCTGCTCTATCATTCGGTAGGTACTCCCAAGGCGTTGAAGAATTTATCAAATGAGTCCGGATCGGGAATGAGGAAGAAATGCCCTTCCAGCGACTCCCGGTCTTCCATGAATTTCGTATCGATCAGCAGGGCCGAATCGCCCATCTCGCCGTACTGCATCAAGCCGTAGCTCAAGATGGCGCCAGCCATGTCGACCGCAATGGCCGGTACGGTCGGCGACATCGACAACCGGGTAAAATCGGCCAATGAGGAAAGATAAGAGCCGGCCAAAATATTGCCAATTTCCGATAAAGCCGAAAACTCCATCTCGGAATAGCTGGCATCCTCCTGCACATCGATCGATAACAAGTTCTTCAGCAGTTTCTTCGCGGAATCCTCATGAATCAGGAAGAACATATTGCCCGGGGCGTCCCCTTCCACCCGCAAGTAGATGGCTACGACGACTTGCTCGAAGCCGCCCACTTTATCGGCAACTTGTTCAAAGGGAATCAGGCTGACCGTCGGCACCTTCATATCTACCGGCTTGTCCAGGAGACAGGATAATGCTGTAGCCGCATTACCCGCTCCGATGTTGCCGATTTCCTTCAGCACGTCCAATTTGAACCCTTCGAGCTTATGTAGTGGATTGTTCACTGCTTATCCCTCAAGCTGCTCGAGCTGGATGATCTCATTCTTGTTCAGAACCTCAGACAGATTCAGCATGATGAGAAGACGGTTGTCGCCGATTTTGGCCACGCCTCGCAAATATTTCGCTTTGATGCCGCCGACCACTTCAGGAGGCGAATCGATATTGTCACTGTCAATATCAATGACATCGTTCGCTGCGTCGACGATAAAGCCGACCTCCAGGTCATTGGCCGCCACAATGATGATTCGCGAGTTTTCCGTCGGCTCCGATTCACTCAGACCAAACCGTCCCCGCAAATCGATGACCGGAAGAACGACTCCGCGCAAATTGATGACCCCTTTAATGAAAGCAGGCGTCTTCGGAACGCGCGTGATGGGAAGCATCCGTTCAATGGTGCGCACCTTGTCCACTTCGATGCCGTATTCTTCGTCTGCCAACCCAAAGACAATGACTTTCATTTCCTCTCCCATATGTAACCCCTCCTTATTTGATAAGTGCGTTCGGATCGATAATCAAGGCCACCTGGCCATCGCCAAGAATCGTTGCTCCGGATATCGTTTCGATGTTTGTCAAATATTTGCCTAACGATTTCAGCACGATATCGCTCTGACTGATAAACTCGTCCACCATAACGGCTACGAGCTTCTCTCCCTTGCGGATGACGACGATTTCGGTCTCGGCTTCGTCCGCCTCGCTGTATGACGGCGATTGAAGCACTTGGCTGAGCGATACGATCGGGATGACCGATCCGCGGAACTCCATCATGAGGTTGCCATGAATCTTGCGGATGTGCTCTCTCCGGACCATGCCGGTTTCCACGATCGAAGAGAGCGGAATGGCATATTTCTCCGTTCCGAGCTTGACCAGCATCGCCGAAATGATGGAGAGCGTCAGCGGGAGCTGAATCGAAAACTTGGAGCCTTTCCCCTCGACGGATTCAACGGTGACATGGCCGCCCAGCGAAGAAATTTTGGTTTTGACGACGTCCAGACCAACGCCGCGTCCGGAGATGTCGGATATTTTGTCCGCTGTACTGAAGCCGGCGGCAAAGATAAGCATGTTGATTTCGTTGTCCGTCAGGCGGGTAGCTTCATCCGCCGTAATGACGCCGTTCTTAATGGCGATCTGCGTTACTTTTTCCTTATTGATTCCGCGCCCGTCGTCCTCAATTTCGATGAAGACATGGTTGCCGCTGTGGAAAGCCCGCAGATGGACGGTGCCGGTTTCTTCTTTGCCGGCCGCTATCCGATCCGGAATCGGCTCGACGCCATGATCCAGCGAATTGCGCAGCAGGTGGACGAGCGGATCTCCGATTTCGTCGATGACGGTACGGTCGAGCTCGGTTTCCGCACCTGTAATGACCAGATCGATCTTCTTGTCCAGCGATTTGGCAAGATCGCGGACCATGCGGGGGAAACGGTTGAATACCGATTCAACCGGTACCATGCGCAGCTTCAACACGATATTCTGCAAGTCGCCGCTTACGCGGGACATATGCTCGACCGTCTCGCTCAATTCCGTCCGGCGAATCTCGGAGGCCAGCTGCTCCAGCCGCACGCGGTCAATGAGCAGCTCGCTAAATAAATTCATCAAGGCATCTAGACGCTCAATATCGACGCGAATCGTGCGCGAGAGGGCAGCCGATCCCCCCTGACCGGATGGCGCTGCCGATGCAGCAGCGGTTTGCGCTTTTGCTGCCTTCGCATCGCTGCTTGCAGCTGCTGCAGGCGCCGGTGCCGCCGATGCGGCGCTCTGAGTGCCCGCCGGCGAAGACGCGCCTGTCGGTCGTCCGCCAAGCTGGAATAACGACTCGCTATCCAGCTGCGTGACAACGGCGCTTTCGATTTCGGAAACCGATTCGATGCCGTTCTTGAGCTCCTCCTGATTGATGGACGATATCGTGAACACGGTGAAGGAGCGTTCAAACTTTTCCTGTTCGATATCTTGAACGCTTGGCTGCGATTTCACCACTTCTCCGCTTCGTTCCAGGAAGTCGAAGACCATGTATGCCCGCGCCGCCTTGAGCATGCAGTCCTCTCGAATCGTTACGACCGTATGGAAGACGGAATGACCCGCTTCAATCGATTGGAGCAGAACGGAGGATTGAAACTCATCCAAAATTCCTTCGGACCCGGAAGATCCGTCAGCCGATGCTGCGGAAGCAGCGGAAGCCGATTCGTTCTTATACTCGCCCTTGAAGATCGATTGGAGAAGGGCGACGATGGCGGATACGTCCGCTCTTCCCGTGCCTCCGCCGATGATATCCTGGACCATCGACTCCAATGCGTCCAGACCTTTAAATAACGTATCGAAGATAAAATTGTCCATCTTCAGTTTTTCGTTGCGCACAAGATCCAGCACATTCTCCATTTCATGTGTCAAGGATGCCAGATCCTCGAACCCCATTGTCGCCGACATTCCTTTAAGCGTATGGGCGGAACGGAATATGACTTGGACGATGCTCAAATCCTCCGGTTCGCTTTCCAGCCGCAGCAAATTCTCGTTCAGCGACTGCAAATGATCGTTGGATTCATCGATAAACATTGACAGATAGGCGTTCATGTCCATTTACGTGCACCTCCTGCAAAATGAGTTGCTTCATCTATATAAGTTTGAAACCACGATGTGAACGCAGCCCGCTGCGCAGGCAGAATGTTCTTCCGATCGCTGTTGTTCCCAGTTTTCTTTGAATTAGATTTATTGGTTGAATTCCGGGAACAAAGGCGAGCGCAGACGCTTCTTCAGAATCATTCTTCCTGCTCCGCTCGTTGCAGCTTCCATTGGTCAACTAACATCGTTACTTCATAATCATATCGACCAGCTTTGGAGCGATTTTTTTCAATGGAACGACCGAAGAAGCAACACCCGCTTCAATGGCGGAACGGGGCATTCCGAATACGACGCATGATTCCTCGGCTTCCGCTATAGCGCTCTGCGATCCGCTGTCCTTCAATGCTTTCATTCCTTTGACGCCGTCGCTCCCCATGCCGGTCATAATAACCGAATGGCGCTGCAGCTCAGGATAAGGACTGCATGACTCAAACATGACGTCAACCGATGGACGGTGTCCGCTTCGGGGCTCATCTTGCGTGAGCCGTATGTAATATCCTGAAGTGTCCTTGGCAAGCTCCATATGGAAGCCGCCTGGAGCTATATATACAAACCCGGCCAATACCCGCTCGCCGCTTTCGGCCTCTTTCACATGCAAAGCGCTGAACGTATTCAACCGCTGAGCCAAGGAATGGGTAAATTTGGGCGG
Organism: Paenibacillus spongiae; assembly: GCF_024734895.1. Taxonomy (NCBI): domain Bacteria; kingdom Bacillati; phylum Bacillota; class Bacilli; order Caryophanales; family Paenibacillaceae; genus Paenibacillus; species Paenibacillus spongiae. The sequence goes on along the minus strand of NZ_CP091430.1, from coordinate 2,609,559 downwards.
CATATGCTGAACGACGAGTACCGGCGCAGGAAAATTTTCGGGCAGTGACGATAAGACTTCATGCAGCGCGCGCGGGCCGCCTGTTGACGTGCCGATCGCAACCAGATGCCGGAAAACCGGCGTCGGCTTGGGCTTGTTCGCCATCTTAGGCTCTGCCGGCTCGGCAAACAAATCTTCAGGACTTGTTCTGACCGGCTTGGCCGGCGGCGTCTCCGGTTTATTTTGCCGGGCTGCATGGGCCGGCTCTACCTTCGGTGCCGCAGGCTTCACGATCGCCGCATCCCGCTTGGCCGGCTTAGATACTTTCTCGTTCTTGACCGGCTTCACGTTCGGAACAGGTGCGACCGGCCGTGTAACGGCCGTATCCGCCGACGGTGCCGGTCTTCGGGTAAGAACGGCAATCCTCAGCTTCTCCAGCAGCTGCTCCCCAACATTATGTATATCGGGAGAGAGCGGTCCGGCAGGCTTGCGGATAAAGTCAAACGCCCCGTACTGGAGTGCCTTGATCGTCTCGCGCGTGCCGTCGTCGCTCGTGCTGGACATCATAATAATCGGCGTAGGCCGCTTGCGCATGATGTGTCCCAGCGCTTCCAGCCCGTTCATCTCCGGCATTTCCAAATCTAATGTAATGACATCCGGCTTCCATCGTTCAACGGCTTCGATTGCTTCTTGACCGTTCGTTGCGGTTGCGATAATCTCGAATTGCTTGTCCGCTGTTATGAGATCACTAAAGATCTTTCGCATAAACGCGGAATCATCCACGACAAGTACGCGATAAGAGGTCATGGGCAGCTGCCTCCTACTCTACAAAGGATTTATTTGGTTAGCCTGAACATCTTATGCAAGAATCCTTTGACGCCGCTTGCTCCTGCCACAGGTGCGGGTTCGTTGCAAAATTGCCGCGCAATGGCCGCAACATCCCGTGACGCTGCTGTTCCTGGATATGAGAGAAGGAAAGGCGATTGCCGTTTCACAGCTCTACTCACATTGGAGTCATCGAGGATGATGCCCAATAGCGGCAATGACGTTTGTAGAAACCGTTCTGCGACAAGCGCGATTTTGTCGGCCGTCGCCTTTCCTTCCTTCTGGTTCTCGGCCCGGTTCACGACAAGCTTGAACGGGACATCATGATCCATGGCCTTCACCATCTTGATGAGGGCATAGGCATCGGTAATCGACGTTGGCTCGGGTGTCGTGACGACAATCGTTAATTCCGCGGCGGTTATAAATTGAACGGTTTCCTTCGACAAACCGGCTCCGGTATCAAATAAAATATAGTCGTATTCCCCGTGAAGCTTGCCGATCTGGTCGGAGAAATACGCAAGCTCCTCCGGGCTAAGCTCCAGCAAATCGATGAACCCCGAACCGCCGGCAATGAAATGGATTCCCGTCGGTCCCTCCTGGATAATGTCCCAGATCGTCTTCTGCTGCTTTAGCAGGTGATAGAGGCTGCTGGGAGACGATATGCCCATCAGCACATCGATATTCGCCATTCCGATATCGGCATCGAACAGCAGCACCTTCTTGCCAAACTGACGCAGCGCCAGCGCAAAATTCAAGCTGAAATTTGATTTGCCGACACCGCCCTTGCCGCTCGTAATGGTTACTACGCGGGTTGTCTTCTCCACTTCGCGCCGATCGTGCTTCCGAACGAGATGACGAAGCGCTTCCGCTTGATCGTTCATGGATGAGGAGCCCCCAATAGCTGCTTGACATACGCTTCCTTGCGAAAAGGCGCAATATCGTCAGGTACCGTTTGTCCATATGCGATATAAGCGGGCTTCATCCCTTGCTCGATTGCCAAATTCAACACGGCTCCGGTTGCATGTGTTTCATCCTGCTTCGTATACAGCACCTTCTGAACGCCGTATTTGGCGAAATGATCGGCTACCACCGACATGTCGCTGAATTTACCGGTCAGGCTGAGCACCAAATACGTCTCGGATCGGTCTTTCGTTTGCAGCAGGCTGTTCACTTCCGATACATACAGCTCGTTGCGGAAGTTGCGTCCGGCCGTATCCATGAAGATCAATTCCCGATCCTCCAGCTGAAGGAATGCCCGTGCCACCTCCGACGGAGAGAAGACCACCTCAAGCGGTACGTTCAGAATCGTCGCATAGGTGCGAAGCTGATCGACGGCTGCGATCCGGTAAGTATCGGAAGTGATAAACCCTACCTTCCTCCCGGCTTTGAGCGTCTGCTCGGCAGCAAGCTTCGCAATGGAGGTTGTCTTGCCTACCCCGGTCGGCCCAACGAAATGAACAACGCGCGTATCCCGATGTATCCCTTCGTCTTCCAAGCCTGCCATCCATCCCGTCAATATCTCGGCTGCAGCATCCCAAACCTTCTCCCGGGTAACGAGCTCAGCCGCCTGTCCTTCGAACCGGGCTTCAATTTCGTTAATCAGCTTCTCGGTAATATCGCCATGTACCTCTTGCTCGTCCAGTCTCGTTTGCAGAGCCAGTATCGATTCCGGCTGCTCGGCGGCATGCTGCTGCTTAGTCATTCGAACGATCCATTGCTTCATGTCTCTAATTTCATTCAACAGGTCATCCTCAGACATCGCCTTGCCCGTCTTCGCATCCTCTTTCGAAGCCGTTCCTGCTGAAGCAGGAACGGCTTCGCGTTGTGCCCGGTAAAGCTCTGAAGCTTGTCCGCCATTATAAGCGGCGGGCTTTTCATTCGCAGCCGGATCCGCCGACGCGGCAGATTGAGGAGCGGCTGCAGGTCGCTGCAAGGAAGACGCGAACACCGCCGCAACCGCTGACGCGTTCTCGTCAGCCAAGGCCAATGCAGGCTGCGTTCTTGCGGGAGATACCGGTTTCGCTGCCGGTCTTGCGGCCGGTTTGGGAGCTGGCTTTGCTCTTCCTTCCGCCTCAACGGCGGCTATGACTTCCATTTTTTTCTTCCCGAACATCCCCAGAAATCCGCCGACTTTGATTTCTTTCGTATTTAATATGATGGCATCGACCCCGAGATCGCTCCGAATCATCGGAAGCGCCTCCGGCAGCGCATTGACGACGTAACGTTTCACTTTCATAGATTCACCACCCCAATGCTTTGAACTTCGACACTAGGCTCGAGCTCACTATAGGAAAGTACGGGAATGTCCTGCATCGTCCGTTCTACAATTTGACGCAAATACATGCGGATCGTCGGCGAAGCCAATACGATTGGTTGATAGCCGGATTGAATTTGCTTGCTGACCTGTTCGTTCAGCTTCTGGTAAATCGTCTGCGTGGCGATCGGATCGAGCGCCAGATAGCTGCCTTGATCGGATTGTTGAACGGACTCCGCAATTTTCTTCTCCAGCGAAGGGCCGACCGTAATCACCTTCATCGTATCGTTGTTTTGCGAGAATTGCTGTGTAATTTGTCTCGACAGCGCCTGTCTGACATACTCGGTCAGAATATCCGGGTCTTTCGAATAGACGCCATGATCGGCCAACGTCTCGAAGATCGTTACCATGTCGCGAATCGATATTTTCTCGCGCAGCAGCTTGGCAAGCACCTTCTGAACATCGCCGAAGGAAAGGATGGAAGGAATAAGCTCGTCCACAAGCGCCGGGTAGGTTTCCCTGACATTCTCGACAAGCGTCTTCGTCTCTTGCCGGCCAATCAATTCATGCGCATGGCGCTTAATGATTTCGGTCAAGTGCGTGGCGACGACGGAAGGCGGGTCAACGACCGTATACCCCGACAGCTCCGCCCGCTCCTTCGTAACCTCATCGATCCAGATCGCCGGAAGTCCGAAGGCAGGCTCTGTCGTTTCGATTCCGATGACCGAATCATCGTCGAAGCCCGGGCTCATAGCCAGATAGTGATTCAGCAGCAGCTCGCCTCTTGCGACCGTATTGCCTTTGATTTTAATCACATACTCATTCGGCTTCAGCTGAATGTTATCCCGTATTCGGATGACGGGAACGACTAGGCCGAGTTCAAGAGCGCACTGTCTGCGAATCATAATGATCCGGTCCAGCAAATCTCCGCCCTGCTGCGTATCGGCCAGCGGGATCAATCCGTAACCGAATTCGAATTCGATCGGATCCACCTGCAGGAGGCTGATCACGCTCTCCGGGCTGCGCACCTCTTCGATTTGCTGTTCCTCTTCCATCTGTTCCTCCTGCAGCTGGCGCTTGGCCAGCGTGTTCTGCATCCGGTAACCGGCAATGACGAGAAGTCCTGCAAGCGGAAGCGTGGACAGCATGCCGATCGGAGTGCCGATTCCAAGCAGCGTTATCGTTCCGGCTACAATATAGAGCAGTTTCGGATACCGGAACATCTGGTTAGTCACGTCATAAGCGAGATTGCCTTCCGAAGCAGCGCGTGTGACGATCAGACCGGCTGCCGTGGAAATCAACAGCGCAGGAATCTGGCTGACCAAGCCGTCCCCGATCGTCAGTACGGAGAAGGTGCTGAGCGATTCGCCGAATGGCATGCCGTGGATCGCCATCCCGATTACAAATCCGCCGATCAGGTTGATAAGCAGGATGATGATCGAAGCGATCGCATCGCCTTTGACGAATTTGCTGGCACCGTCCATCGAACCGTAGAAATCCGCTTCCCGTTCGATTTTTTGACGGCGTTCCCGCGCCTGCTGCTCGTTGATCAACCCGGCATTCAAATCCGCATCGATACTCATCTGTTTACCGGGCATCGCATCGAGCGTGAATCGCGCTCCAACTTCCGCAACGCGCTCCGAGCCCTTCGTAATGACGATAAACTGAACCACGACCAGAATTAAGAACACGACGAAGCCGATCGCGATTTCACCGCCGGCCACCCAATTGCCGAACGTTGCTACGACATGACCCGCTTCTCCATACTGGAGGATGTTGCGCGTGGTCGAGATGTTCAAGGCGAGCCGAAACAATGTCGTAATAAGCAGCATCGCCGGGAAGATGGAGAAATCCAGCGCATCCTTCGTGTTCATCGAGATGAGCAAAATCATAAGCGCCGTGGAGATGTTAATGATGAGCAGCACATCCAGCAGCCAGGTGGGTATCGGAATGACCATCATGAGAACGATGCCGATAATTGCTACTAATATGGTCAAATCCTTTGCCTTCAACTTTGTCCCTCCTCCAGTGCATGTGACATTCTTATTTCGTTTTACCTTTTAACTTATATACATGAGCCAATACTTCAGCCACAGCTTGGAATAGATCAGCCGGAATCGTGTCACCGATCTCCGACAGTTGATATAACGCTCTGGCCAGAGGCTTGTTTTCCATCGTTATAACGCCGTTCTCTTTCGCAATTTCCCGTATGCGAAGCGCCACGAAATCCATCCCTTTGGCGATTACGGTCGGCGCCTCCATCTTGGAACCGTCATATTGCAGGGCGATTGCGAAGTGAGTCGGGTTCGTAATGACGACATCGGCTTTGGGCACTTCCTGCATCATGCGCTGCAGTGCCATTCTCCGTTGTCGCTCACGGATTTTTCCTTTTATCAGCGGATCCCCTTCCGACTTTTTGAACTCATCCTTGATGTCCTGCTTGGACATTCGGATACTTTTCTCATGTTCATAGCGCTGGTAGATATAGTCTGCAATCGCCAGCACAACGAGCAGTGCGCCTATTTCAAGGCCAAGCTTGACTGTAAGTCCTGCCGTATACGAGAACATCGTTTCAACAGGAACGCTCGCCAGCTGCATGATGTGATGCCTTTCGTTCCATAGCGTCATATACACGATCACGCCGATAATGACGAGCTTGATAATATTTTTCAAAAATTCGACGACTGACCGCATCGAAAAAATTTGCTTGAACCCGTTGATCGGATTCAATTTGCTTAATTTCGGCTTGATCGGCTCGCCGGTAAACAAAAACCCGATTTGCAGATAGCTTCCGAGAAAAGCGAGCAGGAGCGTTATCGCGAATATGGGGGCTAACAGCATGAAGCATTGCAGCATGATATCCGTAAATAACGTAACTATGTTTCCTGTCGACAGCTGAAGGTTCAGCCTGTTTTCAAAAATAAAGCCGAAAAGCGTTAAGATCCGTTCTTTGTAATAGCCTCCCAGCATCATGAAGCTTAAGAACGTGAACAGCAGGATGAATGCGCCGGGAAGCTCTGCGCTTTTTGCCACTTGGCCCTTCTGCCTTGCTTCCTGCCGTTTCTTATGCGTTGCAGGCTCCGTTTTTTCCTGGGAGAACATCTGTAAATCGAGCGTGAAGCGGTAAGCTCGCATGTCAGCAGTCCTCCTATTGGGTACCGGAACCTTCCACGATTCCGAACAGCTTCTCGATTGCGGTAAACATCTCTGCGAATAGATACTCGAACAAGGTAACGAATCCCGGCATAATGATCGCCAGCATAAGAAATCCGACGAGAATTTTGAGCGGAATGCCGATGACGAACACGTTGTACTGCGGTGCCGTCCGGGCAAGCAGACCGAGCCCGACGTCGGTTAGAAACATCGCGACGACAAGCGGTGCCGATATTTGCAGAGCAAGCATGAATGTATCTGCAAAGGTTCTAACCAGAAAGTCGGAAATGCTTCCATTATAAATTTGGCTAAAAAGCGAATTTGATAATGGGATCCACTCATAGCTCTTCAGGAGCGCCATCAGCAGATGATGATGACCGTTCATCGATAAGAAAATTAACGTTAAGATCATATACTTGAAATTACCAAGCAGCGGTGTCGATGCCCCGGTCATCGGGTCAATAATGTTCGCCATGCCGAAGCCCATCTGCAAGTCAATGAATCCGCCTGCGGTCTGCACGATGGTGAAGAACAGATAGACGACAAAACCCAGCAGAATACCGGCCAATATTTCACGGATGATCGAGAGTATGAATTCAGCGTCCGGTACGATGGTTTGCTTTAATCCGTATGTAAGGAAGATGAGCAATGATATCAGAAAGCTGAACCCGATCTTGAACGCCGTCGGCACGTTTCGAGCCGAAAAGATCGGCGCGACGACGAAAAATGCAGTTATTCGACAAAATATAAGCAAAAAAATAGGAAACCCCTGTAAAAAAAGCGCCATCGATTTCTACCCTCAGCTTATCCAATGTATTTATACAGATTGTTCAGCAGATTGTACGTAAAATCGACGAGTGTGTTTAGAATCCATGGTCCAAACAGTAGTATGGAAAGTAAAACCGCCACGATTTTAGGAACAAACGCCAAGGTCTGTTCTTGGATTTGGGTGGTGGCTTGAAAAATACTAACCAGCAAGCCGACTACAAGACCGAGCACAAGCATTGGCGCACTGGCCTTTAACACGGTGTAAACCGCTTGTCCTGCTAAACCGATGATAAAGTCCGAACTCACTTTGATACCTTCTTTCGGGTCGTCACATGTTAAAACTGAGCAGCAGCGATTTCACGATCAAATACCAGCCGTCAACCATAACAAAAAGCAAAATCTTGAATGGCAGGGAGATCATAACCGGCGGCAGCATCATCATCCCCATCGCCATAAGCGTACTGGATACGACCATGTCGATGATCAGGAACGGAATGAAGATCAGAAAGCCCATTTGAAAGGCTGTTCTCAATTCACTTAGCGCAAAAGCAGGCACCAGTACTGTAAGCGGAATATCTTCATATGTACGGGGCTTCTCTGTCTTCGTATAGTTCATGAACAGCAGCAGATCTTTCTCCCGCGTCTGGTTGAACATAAACTTTTTCATTGGATCGGCCGCCTTGTCCAGCGCCTCCGTCTGGGTAATTTCCCCTTTCAAGTAGGGCTGAAGCGCAACCTCGTTTACTTGTCCGAATGTAGGGGCCATGATGAAGAACGTTAGGAACATGGCCAGCCCGATCAGCACCTGATTCGGCGGCATCTGATTCGTGCCGAGCGAAGTCCGGACAAAGCCGAGGACGATAGCGATCCGGGTGAAGCTGGTCATCAGTACGAGAATGGCAGGCGCTACGCTCAATACCGTAATAATGAGAAGCAGCGACAATGCGCTCGTTCCCGGCTGCTCCCCTTCACCGCCAATACTCACACTGACATTGGGCAGAGGCTCGGCGAACGTATGGGAAGCGAGTACCAGCCCGACAAGCTGAAGCATAACAAGTGAAATTACGATTTTTTTATTCATTCGTCCAACAACCGATCGTTTTGATTTTGCTCTTTGAGTAGCTCTTCCATCTTCTGTTTGTTCTCCGCTTGACGCTTCATACGATTGTTCAGCAAGGTCTGGAAAGACTCTGACTCCTGCCACCGTTCATCATTCGGCCCGGCAGAAGAATCCGTATTGCGGTTGCGGAATCGGCCCACCATATCTTTCAAGGATGTGGCGTTCCATACTTGGCCGGTTTGCTGCTGCATATCGTCCAGCACCATCTGCGCTTCAACCGGGTCATCGATTTTGTCAAGCAAGGACACGTTCTCGCCCACGCCGACTACATAGATTCGTCCGGATAATTCAACGACCTGCAGAGACTTGTTCTGGCCAAGCGGTATGCCGCCAAGCGAGCGCAGCGAGCGATTAGCTCCCCATCCGCGACTGCGCTTCGACAGCAGCTTAATGACGAGCACAATCAGGCCAATGACGAGCAGCAGTGCGAATATGACCCAGATCAAGTAACCGGTTATACTGGAGGCTGGTATAACCGGTGGCTTGTCGTTCATTGGTGAATCCACTGTTTCTTCTGCTGCAGCCCATCCTGCCGTCATCAGCCAGTAGACGAAGGAAAGTCCTGCAAGCCGTAAAGTTTGCCGTTGTTTCATCGCTCGTTAACCGAGTGTTTTTTTGATGGCCTCGATCACGCGGTCGGCCTGGAACGGTTTCACGATGAAATCCTTCGCTCCTGCTTGAATCGCGTCGATCACCATAGCCTGTTGTCCCATTGCGGAACACATAATGACTTTTGCGTTGCCATCAATTTTCTTAATCTCTTTCAGCGCGACGATGCCGTCCATCTCCGGCATGGTAATGTCCATTGTCGTCAGATCCGGCTTCAACTCCTTGAACTTCTCAATCGCCTGGGCGCCGTCCTGCGCTTCTCCGACTACCTCGTACCCGTTCTTCGTCAAAATGTCGCGAATCATCATTCGCATGAAAGCTGCGTCGTCTACGATCAAAATGCGGTTTGCCATCGTGTGTTCCTCCTAGATTCCTATCTGTGTTTTGGTGTTGCCTAACTCCCCTGATCCTTGCGGCTTACTGCAGTTTTTGGATCCTGTCCCATTGGCTGACAATATCGGTGACCCTGACGCCAAAATTCTCGTCGATAACGACAACTTCGCCTTTCGCGATTAATTTGTTGTTGACCAGAATATCGACCGGTTCTCCGGCCAGCTTGTCCAGCTCAATGATGGATCCTTGCGACAACTCAAGAATATCCTTAATTTGCTTCTGAGTCCTTCCTAATTCTACCGTTACCTTCAACGGGATGTCGAGCAATAAATTAAGGTTCGATTCTTCCGCTTGCACATAAGGCGCGCCTTGAAAATTCGCGAACTGTACAGGCTGTACATTGACGTTTCGGCCAGGCAGCCCGCCATATGTTTGCGGTACGCTCGGCGCAGCAGCATAGGGCTGCGACATAGGCGGCATAGGCGGCGGATACGAGGCCTGCGGAGCCTGCTGCGCTTGTGCGGGAATGGCCGCTTCGGCGTATACCGGAGGCGCGGACGGCGCGCTTGCGGCAGGCGCTTGCACGCTTGGTGCCGGAGCTTCCGCTGCGGCCGGTTCAGACGTACCGCCCATCAGCGTATCGACCATTTCTTTGGCGAACTTAATCGGAAGCAGCTGCATGATCGTCGAATCGATCAGCTCTCCGATTCGGAGTCGAAAAGCAATTTTAATGAATTTATCGTCGGGCGGAAGGCTGTCGATGCCCTCACCGTTCGAAACATTCAGTATGTCAATGCCCGGTGGCGAAATGTTGACGAAGCGGTTGAATATCGTTGACATCGAGGTGGCGGAAGAACCCATCATCTGGTTCATCGCTTCCTGAACGGCGCTGATATGAATATCGTTCAATTCGTCGCCCAGCACTTTTCCTTCGCCGCCCAGCATCAAATCCGCTATCGTTTGCGCGTCGGCCGTTCGGATCACTAATGAATTGATCCCTTGAAAGCCGTCCACATAATGAACGGATACGGCCACATGCGGCTTCGGAAATTCATTATCCAGCTGGTCTCTGCGAATAAGAGATACTTCCGGCGTCGTAATATCGACTTTCTTCCCCAGCAGGGTGGACAGCGCCGTTGCCGCACTGCCGAAGGTTATATTGCCGATCTCACCAAGCGCATCTTGCTCCATGGAGTTTAAATATGTATTTAGCTCCCCTGTCTCATCTGCCGAAGGCATATCCGGCTGATCGGAGGACTGACGCAGCAAGGCATCGATTTCTTCTTGCGACAAGTAGTCTTTACTGGTCATAATCTTCTTCAACTCCTTCACTGACTACTTCATCGATCTGTATGGCCAACCGGTCCTTGACCGATCCGGGACTGCCCTTAAACTTGAGCTTCTCCCCGAGCTTAATGTTCAAACCTTCAGTAATGGGCTTGTTCAGCGAGATGACGTCGCCGACCGCAAGTCCCAGGAATTCGCGAATTGAAATGCTGGATTGTCCAAGCTCGGCAATAATCGGGAGCTTCGCCTTGCTTACCCGCTGCTTCAACACTTCCATTTCTTCCGGCGCGCGCGTTTTCTTCTGCGACACGAACCAGTGATGGACGGACAGTCGCGGCATAATCGGCTCGATGACGACATGCGGAATACAGAGATTGATCATGCCTGTCGTATCGCCGATTTTGGTGCTAAGCGAAATCAATGCGATCGTTTCATTCGGAGAGACGATCTGCATGAATTGCGGATTGGTCTCCAGCGCCTCCAGCCGAGGCGATATATCGACGACGGTTTTCCACGCCTCCTGCAGGCTTTCAAAGGTCCGGCTGAAGATTCGTTCCATGATCGTCGTTTCGATTTCCGTCAATGCATTAATTTTCGAAGGCGCCATTCCTTGTCCGCCAAGCAGTCTGTCCAGCATGGCGTAAGCGACATTCGGATGCACTTCAAGCACCATGCGGCCTTCCAAAGGCTCCGCCTCAAAGATGTTCAGAATGGTCATCTTAGGGATGGAACGAATAAACTCATCATACGGCAGCTGTTCGACTTGAACGACGTTGATTTGTACGAACGTACGAAGCTGCGCAGAGAAATAGGTTGTTAAATATCGCGCGAAGTTTTCATGGATCCGGGTTAAGCTGCGGATATGATCCTTCGAGAAACGTACCGCGCGCTTGAACTCATATGAGCGAATCTTCTTCTGCGTATCTTCCTTCTTCAGTTCTTCAGCATCCATCTCTCCGGATGATAAAGCAGCAAGCAAAGCGTCGATCTCATTCTGCGATAAAACATCAACCAATTATCTCACCCCCTTCGAAGGAATGCGGCATGTTCTTACAGTTGTGCAATGATGAAGTCCGTGATGTCAACATTAACCAGCTTACCTTCCGTTGTTTCCTGCAGCTTCTGGTTGATCAAGTTCAGGAGCTTCGATTTCAATTCGTCTTTCCCCTTCGACCCGTTCAGGCTCTCAGGCGTCATGTCGCCCAGCGTGCTGATAATGATCGGTTTGATGACGATGTCTTTAATTTTCTCAAAGTCTTCTTTCGTTTTCTTATTTTCCAGCTGGAAAGCGAAATCGAGATCGACAATATATTCCGGATCGACCAGGTTCGTTCGGATCTCCTTGATTTCACTGGTCACATCAACGCGCTTGCTGGCGCTGATGCGTTCCGCCTGAACGTTCTTCACGCTATCGGCCGCTTTCGAATCGCTGTTCTTATCGTCACCGAATATGTTGTTCAAGAGAATGATGGCTACGATCGCAATCAATGTAATGGCAAGCAATATCGTAATTAACCAAGGTAACATCTTCTTCATGTTGAGGGTCCCTCCGTTTGTCCGCTCTTGATAGTCGCCGCATGGACGCCGATGGAGCGAAGATAATGCTGCATGGAGGAAATGACTTCCGCCGCACTTTCCTTAACTAACCATTTCTTGCCCGTCGTTAACGTCAGAAGCGTATCAGGCGTTTCCTCGATCGTCTCGATAAGCAGCGCGTTGATATGCAAGGTACTGCCGTTCAAACGCGTTACAGCAATCATGAGTTACCTCCTAAACCTAGCCGGGAGGCGGTGAAGCCTCACCGGCGGTTAATGGCCTATCGTTTCAGGTTAACGACTTCCTGCAGGATTTCATCGGAGGTCGTAATGATGCGCGAGTTTGCTTGGAAGCCGCGCTGTGCAACGATCATCTCCGTGAACTCGGATGTCAGGTCAACGTTGGACATTTCCAGCTGTCCGGAAATAATGGCGCCGGTGCCGGCTTCAGGATCGCCTGCAGTCGTGATTGCAACCTCGCCATCGAGGTTCGCATTCGGCGTTACGCGGTACAGGTTACCGCCCAGCTTCTCGAGGCCGGCCGGATTGACCACTTTCACGATACCTAGCATAATGCCTGTCGGAGCGCTGGTCCCGTCAACACCGACAGCGATGATCTGGCCGTCCTGAGCGATCGAGAAAGATTTAACTTCAGCAGGATCAAGGACAATAGGTGCTCCGCCGGAATCCAGAACGAACATGCCGTCTCCATTCACAAGCTGTCCAGCCGCATCCAACGTAAAGTTGCCTGCGCGAGTCAGATACGGTACCTCGGCCCCGTCTCCAGACGAGACCGCAAAGAATCCGTCGCCGTCGATCCGAACGTCCGTCGGATTATTCGTCGTCATCGCGCTGCCCGGCGTATGTACCGTATCGATAGAGGCAAGCGCTACGCCCAGACCGATCTGCTTCGCATTAACGCCGCCCGAGGTGCCTTCCTCAGGGGTAGAAACGCCGGATACCGTCTGACTCAGAATATCCTTGAACATCACGCGTCCGGCTTTAAAGCCTACCGTATTCACGTTGGCGATGTTATTCCCAATTACGTCGAGCTTCGTTTGAAATCCGCGCATACCCGAAACACCAGAGTACATCGATCTTAACATGCGTTTTTTGACCTCCTAAAAGTTTTTGCGAAGCAAAAACTGCTTCGTAAGCATCAGCTTAAGTTTTTGCGGGCTTCGCCCGTTATTTGCGAGCTGTATCAGTCGATCCACAGCTCTATGGCTTCCTCATCCGAGGTCCAGCCCATTAATTGACGATTACGGCACTATCGATTTGAGTAAACACATTCCCATGCAGCGATTTGCCGTCCATCGCCGTTACAACGGTTCTGCTGGGAATATTCACGATCATGGCCACATCGCGGTAAACCACGAGCGAATCCTTGGCCCCTTTGGCGGCGGCTTGGTCGATCGCGCTCACGATTTCATGAATGGTTTCCGGTTTAAACGAAATCCCCCGCTGCTGCATGCGAAGCTCGGCATGCTGACTGAATTTGAGCACATTGCGGTTTAGTACATCTTTAAATGAAGCGCTGCTGCCAGATTGTTCCGTCCCCGCTTGTTTGCGAAGCTGGGCATTCGCGCTTGTCAGACGGAGCTGAGCAATCGTCATCCGATTATCCATCTGATGTTTCACCGCCTTCGGCAATCGACACAATCTTGTCCAGCGGTATTTGGCTTTCGCCTACGATGGCGTACTGTACGTTATCTTTGATCAGAATGGATTCCACCTTGCCGGAGAAAGGAACCAGCTCGCCGGTTTCCGTGTAATCGTACCAAGCGATTTCTTTGCCGATCATGCTTGAGGCCATCCCGAGATTTTGCCGCAGCATCGTCATTTCGTTAGACATGTTCATCAGCTGCTCGACAGATGTAAATTGCGCCATCTGCGCGATAAAGTCGCTATCCTGCAGAGGCTGCATCGGATCTTGGTTCCGCAGCTGGGTAACCAGGATACGTAAAAAATCGTCTTTCCCAAGCGAATTATTGTCCTTCTTCTTCTCCGCTGCCATCTGTACATTGCTCTTGTCGTAATACGGCCACACATTACGGGTAGATACGCTATCTGACGCCATTACACACTTCACCTCCATTCGTGCATGGTGCTAAGAGTATGCTGCCAGACTATGCTCTTGCGTTCACACCTCTGCCAAAGCCGAGCGTTCGGTCAACGGCTTGTTCAATAGCCAGTTCATCTTCCGTTTCGAATGATATGCTGTCGAATGAGGAATCCCCTTCGGATTTATTTCGCTTCGCCGCTTGTTGTTCGCGGTTGCTTGAGCCTTCTCTCCCTTGGAAGAGGTTCGATTGCTCCAAGTTATGGGAGACCTCCAGTTTGTCAACCTGCAGACCTTGAGATTGCAAAGCCGAACGAAGCTGCGCCATCTGGCTCTCCAGCATGTCTCGTGCTGAAGCCGTATCCGTCACGAACATAGCCGTCAATTGACCGTTATGTACCGTAATACGGACATCAACTTGACCCAATCGCTCCGGATAAAGGGAGATGCGGGCTTCCGACATTCCATTCGCGGACGTTACATTAAATTGCTTGACAACCAAACTCTCCATCGTCTCGGCAAATTGTTGAACCGGAACCGCTTGAACGATAACCGTCTTCACCGGCTGCTGCCGCAGAACCTCCTGCGATCCTACTGCTTGCTGCAACACCGCAGTCGGTGCAGGAACCGGCTCCTCCGTCAGATTGATGCCAGCTTCCTCCTGGGTAGGAATGACCGATATCAAGCCCGCATGGAACAGCTGATTGCCCAATCGCTGCAGGTGCGTGCTGGCTGCCGGCCGTGACGACATCGAACGAAGCATGTTCGCAACCTGCGTCTCTGCATCCGTTACATCCGCTTCTGCAGTTGATAACGATGCGCCGCCCAGCACAAGCTTCACAGCTTGAAGCTGCTTGCTGATGATCGCATTCTGTTCGTTCACGGCTCCATTGCCTTTGCCCTGCTGCAGGAACGAACGAAGATCGGTCAATGCACCTTCCAGCGCGGACTTAATGGCAGCGAAATTCTCGCCGGACTGCTCCGGCTTTGCCGCCATCTGCATCTGAGCCGTCAGATTCTCGACTGACGCTGACGCCTTGTTCATCACAGCCTTGACTGCGTCCAAATCCAACGATAAATCCGCTTCGGCATTCGCGTCCAGATTCGTCAGACCGGATTGAACCGCCGTTTGATTCATGAATGGCTGCAGGGCCGGTACGGCACCTAGCAGAGCGAGCAAATTGTCAAGCTCGGCCAGCGCTTCGTTCAAATCCGCTTCCGTAACGTTCGTCTCGGCGTTGTCGCCGCCCATTTCATCCAGCTGCTTCAACAAGCCTTCGATCGCAGCGAGCAGATCGGCCGTTGTAACGCTCTCGCCCAGCAGATTCGTCAATGCAGTCGTCGCTGCAGCTGCAGCGGTATCGGCATTCAACTGCTGTGCGGCTTGTCCGGCATTTCCGCTTCCGCCGTTAATCGTCTGATTTAAAGCAAGTCCGAAGGCTTGTCCATCCGCCCCTTTGGCTGCTTTGCCGTTTGCCAAAGCCTGTACGCCAGCTGTGGGCGTTTGTGAGACTGCCATTTGCATATTTGTTCACCTCCTTTCCGATCTGTTTCATAGTACAGTCCACCAACGAACGTTTATTTCCCGGACATCAATTTCGAGACTAATTGTGCCGTGATGCCTTTATTAATAGCCGACATTTCCGCCAGAATGTTCGAGCGCGAAGTGCTGTCGACCGCATTTAAGATACGAAGAACCTTGCTCGGACTGACATCGGACATCTTGATGAGCAGCTCGCCTGCACTCTTCGCATCCATATTGGCAAACGTATCCTTCAGCTGCGTCGTATCCAATACCGATTGCGGCTGTGCTTTCGCGGAATCCTGCTTCTTGATCCTTGCCTGCAGCGCAGCGATCTGTCTATCCTTCGCCGTTGCGGCATCCTTGAGCATGACCGTCGCATCTGCCGCTTTCTTCGGCGTCATCTTCTCCAAGATGCGGACCCGGTCATCCGGACGCATCGCGTCCAATACAAGAACCGCTTCTTCAAGCTCCATGCTTTCCAGGATCGGGGCCGCTTTACTTGGCGTAATCTTGGCATACATGCCGGCAAGCTCGCCGATTTTCGACTGGTACTGCTCGTCTTCCAGCTGCTGCTCGCTATTCACGCGTTTAAGCTGATCCACCTGACCCTGCAGATCCTTCACCTGCTGCGTCTGCTTCGCGCTTTCTTCGGTCAGCTTTCTCAATTCGGCTTCCTTCGCGGTGAGCTGAGAAGTCAATTCGGCAACCTTAGCCGATGTTTTCTCGTTCTTCAGCTTCTCTTCATCCATCGACAGCTCAGGCGCTGCCGGATCCGGAAGCACCTTCTCCAGCACAGGAATCGAATTCCCAAGGCTCAGCATTTTGTTGCGCAGATCGAAATCGAACAGTGTCAGCAGCACACCAAGCAGTATGAGCGTAAATAAGATGGGCGTTACAAAAAACATAAACCGTTCAAACCCGCTGTAGCCTTGTTTTTCCATATCTAAATCCGCCATGATTATCCCCTCCTCGGGCAATTGCACCCGATTCGTCAAGCCTAATTTCGAATTACCGGGCTGGAGCGACAAAACGGACCGTCGCCATTTCATCCAATTCATTCTGTTCCTTCGCCAGCGTGAGAACGCGGTATCTATCCCGAGCATGATCCTTCGCTTTCAACCATACCTTCTCATCCATCATCCGATCCGTTAAGTGAGAACGGCTGGATTCGACTTCCTGCTTAGCCTGCCTTACGTCCGAACGCTTCGATGCAATTTTGCTCTCGATAAACTCAAGATACAGCTGCACGACGCGAATACTGGAGAGCGAGACAACCTTCTCCGAAGCTTCCTGAAGCCGTTCCAGCCATTCGGAACGTTCCTGTAACAACCCTTCCAGAGTCGCTTCTTCCTCATGCAGCTTGCTGACTGCCGAGGATAGCAGCCATTCGGCTTGCGTCTTCTCACTGGATTTCAAATCCACGATTTTTTGATAGGTATACAGAAACTTAGCCACGAGAGGAATCAACTCCTATGAAAATCGTTAACGAGCTTCGCTTGCGCTTCTTGATAATCCACTTTTTCCGTCGTCTTCTGCCGGGTAAATGCTCGAATTTGATCGATTTGTTCGATGGCGCGATCAATTTCTTTATTGGAACCCCGTTGGTACGCCCCAATATTGATCAGGTCTTCCGAATCTTTATAAATAGCAAGCAAACGTTTTAATTCATTTGCCGCATCCTGTTGTTCTTCGGACACGATTTCTTTCATAACCCGGCTAACCGAGGAAAGAACATCGATCGCCGGAAAATGGCCCTTGTGCGCTAAATCCCGGCTTAGCACGATATGTCCGTCCAGGATGCCCCGTACGGCGTCCGCAATGGGCTCGTTCATATCGTCGCCGTCGACCAGTACCGTATAGAAGGCTGTTATGGAGCCTCTGGGCCCTGTGCCGGCACGTTCCAGCAGTTTGGGCAAATTCGCGAAAACGGAAGGCGTATAGCCTCTTGTAGCCGGCGGTTCTCCAATCGCCAGGCCGACTTCGCGGAGCGCCATGGCGTACCTTGTTACGGAATCCATCATCAGCATGACGTTCAGCCCGCGATCGCGAAAATATTCGGCAATCGTCGTGGCGATCAGAGCGCCCTTCATACGGATAAGCGCCGGTTGATCGGATGTCGCTACAATGACGACGGAACGGGCTAGCCCTTCCGGACCGAGATCCTTCTCGATAAATTCGAGAACCTCGCGTCCCCGTTCGCCAATGAGCGCGATGACGTTCACATCGGCTGATGTGTTGCGGGCCACCATGCCGAGCAGTGTACTCTTGCCGACGCCGGAGCCTGCGAAGATGCCGACGCGCTGCCCTTGCCCTACGGTGAGCAGACCGTCGATTGCCCGTACGCCAATGCTTAACGGCTCCTTGACTCTCGGTCTCATCAGCGGATTGCTCGGTGCGCTCTGCGTCGAATAATGCGGCATCCGGCTTGGAATAAACGAGCCGTCGAGCGGCTGGCCAAGCCCGTCGAGCACTTTGCCGAGCAGGTCGGATCCGACCTGTACCGTAAGCGGTTTGCCTGTTCCGACAACGTCGCAGCCAGGACCGATCGAGGTCAGCTCGCCGAGCGGCATCAAGATGACTTTATTATTGCGGAATCCGACAACCTCCGCCTTTAATGGCTTTGCCGTCTTTACCGGATAGATGTAACATAAGTCTCCGATACTGGCATCGGGCCCTTCGGATTCGACGGTCAATCCGATAACCTGCGTCACTTTTCCGTTCACTCGAACGGGATCGATCGGGCGGAGATGCTCGATATATTTTTGAGCGTCCAGCTTAGTGACTGTCATCGGCTTGCCCCCGCTCTTCAGCTTGAAGCGCCAGCTGGATCAACTCGCGTTTGACTTCCGAGAGCTGCGTGTCGATCCGGGCATCGATGCTTCCGAATGCCGAACGGATCACACATCCGTTATCCTTGACCGATACGTCGGGGACGATCTGCAGTTCAGCCTGCGAATCGATCGCAAGGCTCAATTCTTCTCGGGCCGCTTGTACGAACGTTAGATGCCCTGGTGCAACGCATAGCGTTATGACACCCTGCTCCCGTCTTCGTTCAAGCGATTTGCGAATCAGTTCGAGCGACCATTCCGGCGAAACCGTCAGCTGCTTGCCGATGATTTTCTCTGCAATCGCAGCGCTGAGCTCAACCAGAAACGGTTCGGCTTCCTGGATGATTTGCTCTTTCATTTGATAAGCGGAATCCAGGATCGATTTGGCTTCGGTTAAAGCCGATTCCCATTGCTGCCAAACTTCCTGCTCGGATTCGGTCTTTCCTTCGTTGTAGCCCTGCTGGTAGCCTTCGCTCCGGATTTGCTCGAAATGCTGCAAGTCCTGGTCGCGACGCTCCTGCCACCAGTTATTGATTTGCTCGTTCGCGGAAGCGAGCATCGCTTCGATCTGCTGTCCGGTTTCTTCCAGACGCTGCTTGGCGAACATCTCGGCATCATTGAGAATCCGCTGCTGCAGCGAGACGGTTTCTTCATCCGGCCCAGCCGGCTCCGGCTCAGGCTCCGGTTGAACGGCATGCTGGTTATACCATTCCAGCCGTTTCAAATCATGAGCGGAAACAACTTGAGAAGACTTGTAAAGGCTAGACAATGATATCGTCACCTCCACCGCGTGCGATAATGATCTCGCCGGACTCTTCGAGTCTGCGGATCGTCGCTACGATGCGCGTTTGAGCTTCTTCAACATCGCGCAGGCGGACAGGTCCCATATATTCCATTTCTTCCATGAAGGTTTCCGCCATGCGCTTGGACATATTGCGGAAGATCGCTTCACGGACTTCTTCGCTTGCCACTTTAAGCGCAAGCTGTAAATCGGCATTCTCGATATCGCGGATAATTCGCTGTATGGAACGGTTGTCGATGTTGACGATGTCTTCGAAAACAAACATCCGCTTCTTGATTTCTTCGGCCAATTCGGGGTCTTGAATTTCCAGTGCGTCGAGGATCGTACGTTCGGTCCCCCGGTCTACACCATTTAATATTTGAACAATGGATTCAATACCGCCCGCACTGGTGTAATCTTGAGTAACGGTAGCAGAGAGCTTTTGTTCGAGTATGCGTTCGACCTGCGAGATCACCTCTGGAGAAGTGCTGTCCATGAGCGCAACCCGTCTGGCGACATCCGCCTGCTTTTCCTGTGGAAGGGAAGATAAGATCTGGGCGGATTGATCGGCTTGCAAGTAAGAAAGCACGAGTGCGATCGTCTGCGAGTTTTCATTCTGGATAAAGTTCAGAATCTGACTGGCATCCGCTTTACGGGCAAAATCGAACGGACGAACTTGCAGGGTAGCTGTCAAGCGGTTGATGACCTCGACGGCCTTCTGCTCACCAAGGGCTTTCTCCAAAATTTCACGGGCGTAGGCAATGCCGCCCTGCGAGATGTATTCCTGAGCGAGGCATATTTGATGAAATTCGCTTAAAATCATTTCCTTATCGGCGTTATCCACTTTACGCACGTTAGCAATCTCAAGGGTTAACTGCTCGATTTCTTCTTCTCGCAAATGTTTGAAGATTTGGGCGGAAACTTCGGGGCCAAGCGAAATCAACAATATGGCTGCTTTCTGACGTCCGCTAAAACCTTGAGCAACTTTAGCCATTCGCTTCTCCTCTATTCATCGACAAGCCATGTGCGAAGAAGATTGACGAATTCTTCGGGCTTGCGTTTTGCTAATGTATCGAGCTGTTTACGCACTTGGCTTTCGTTATTTGCACTGTCGAGGTCGATCGTCGGATATTCCAATTTGCCCGGAACGATGACTTCTTCCTCTTGGTTTGCTCGCTTGCGCCTGCGAAGCACGACAAAACCGAGACCGCCGATTAAAGCAAGTGCGGCGAGTCCGATTCCGATCATCCATGGCGTGGACAAGCCCGTAACAGCGGTTGCTCCGCTTCCTTCCGCGAATGTTTGTGCGATGAGTGAAACTTTTTTGGCGACTAGTGCGTCATCAGTAACATTCTGACCGGATTCGACCAGCTGCGAACGGACAAGGGACGTCAAGTAAGCGTTAATGTCTTTCTTGGCTTCATCGTTCAATCTTGACTTTTCAACCGCAACGCTAATGGATAAATCTTTAATGACATAAGGGCCGGATTGAATCTGATTCTTGATCCGATTGACATCATAGTTCGTTGTACGCGAGTTTTCTTCGGTGTTCGTAGTGCCGCTGCCGTCAGCCGCCTGATAGCCGGGCACATCCGTTTCGCCGGTGCCGACTACCCCGCCGGCGCCGTTCGAGCCGGTAGCGGTCTTGGAGTTTGTCTGTTCGCTGATGATAATGCCGTTGTTATTGTTGTCATCAAGCGGTTTTACCAGGTCTTCGTCCGTCATTTTCTTATCGAAATTAATCGAGCTCGAAACGCTGACGACGAGATTATTCATGCCTACCATCGGACTTAGAAACTGTTGGATGTTGCGTTTCAGGTCATTCTCGTATTTGCGCTGGATTTGAAAGTGGGTTTCCAATGCCATCGCACTGCCGTTCCCGCCCACTTCGTTCGAGGCGATAAGCTCGCCTTCCGGGCTCGATATCGTAATGTCTGCAACGTTCAGCTTAGGGACCGCCGTTTTGACTAGGTTATAATACCCATCTACTTCTTTCTGTGTAGGACGATATCCCGGTTTGAACGTAATCATGATCGACGCGGAAGCCGGTTCCTGTTCTTCTGTCGAGAGAAACACGCTTTCTTCAGGGAGTGTAACAAGAACGTTAGATTTTTGTACGCCCTGCATGCCGTTCAGCAGCTGCTGAATTTCACCGTTGAGAGCGCTGCGGTACTTCACATCGAACTCCCGGTCCGTCGCACCGAACGGCGATGAGCCCTCGTTGAAGGCTGCGAAGCCCATTGAACCATTCTGTATGAGGCCTTGCGAGCCTGCCTCCACCTTCGCTTTGGCTGCCTCGGCTGCCGGTACCGAAATGCTTGTTCCCGCATCAGACAGCTTGTAAGGAATACCGCTGCCATCCAGATAGCTCATCACCGCTGCTGCATCCGTGCTGTCCAAATCGCGAAACGCGAGTTCATACTCCGTCTTGGAGAAGATTACTGTTAGCAGAATGACAGATATAAGTAATACCCCTGCCGTAGCTCCAAGCCAGATTCGTTGCTTCTTCCCTACTCCACTCCAATACTGAGACAACCTGCCTCTGTATTGGTTCAATTTCTCGTTCACGATTTCACCTCACTTTATCGCTTTGCTGTGTCTAAGAGTGCAATTACAGCTGTATCCGCATGATTTCTTGATAAGCTTCGATGACTTTGTTGCGGACTTGTGAGGTTAACTGCAGACTGAGCTGCGCTTGTTCAGAAGCAATCATCACCTTCGTTACATCAACCTGCCCCAGCATAAACTGATCGGTAAGCGCGTGAACGTTCTTCTCTTGGGCGTCGACGCTCTCCAGCGCCTTATTCAAATATTTACCGAAGCTCTGCGTCAGCTCGGCCGGCGTTTTATCCGCAGCCTGTCCTTGTTCAACGGTCCGCAGCGCCTGTACCGGATTCATCACGATTTGCTGTATCACTCATATCCCCCCGCGTATTATGTACTACTTCCCGATCTCCAGCGCCTTTACAAACATGGCTTTAGTCGCATTCAGGGCCGTTACGTTCGCCTCATAAGACCGCGTAGCAGAGATCATATCCACCATTTCTTTCATGACGTCAACATTAGGTAATTTGACATATCCTGCTTCGTCTGCATCAGGATGGCTCGGATTATAAACCAGCTTCGACGGCGAGCTGTCTTCGATAATTCTTGTCGCTTTAACCCCCGCGGCTCTTTCCGATCCGCTGATTTGCGCATTTAGAACGTCAGAAAAAGAAGGCTGTATCGGCTCGATGACAACCATCTTCCGTTTGTAAGGTTCATATTGGCCATTAACGAATTTCCCGCGGGTCGTCTCGGCGTTGGCAATGTTGGAGGAGATGACATCCATCCTGAGACGCTGTGCCGTCAATGCCGATGCGCTGACATTAAATCCGTTTGTAAGCTTCACGCTCAAGCTCTCCCTTCTATTGCCGTACGAATCATTCTCATGTCATGATTAACCTGTTGGATGTAATAATTGTAAGTTAATTGATTCTTCGCCAGAAGCGCCATCTCCCGCTCAATATCGACATTATTCGAGTTATTGTTCATGACTGTATTCGCATCCGCCACGATTGACGCTCCCGGAACCGAATCGGATTGACCGATGACAAAATGCCTAGAATCGGTTCGTTTTCCATTGATTTGGGAAGTCTGATTTCCCATTTGTTGGGCCAACAGTTCCTCAAATAGCACTTCTGAACGCTTGAAATTCGGCGTATCGGCGTTAGCCACGTTGTTAGAGACGACTTTCTGACGCAGCTCCGCAGCACTGATGGCACCTTCCAGCCGCTTGAATACCGGGCCATTCAGCAGGTTCATTGATATCCCCACCTTCACTCTTGATCCATCCTAGTTATTCAACAGAATTTTCCTCATCCCTTCTTTCTTCGACAAAACATTATTAAAAAAATGAGAGAACTGTGTCGAAATTCACTTAGTTTTATAATCCGCAACTTACTAATATATTACAATAAGAAAAAAGCCCTATCTTTTGGTCAGATAGGACTAGTAAAGAGGAAAATGGTACCATTTTTATGTCATTAACTATATTTTTTTCTTTTCAAGCTCTAATATGAGCTGAGAATTCAAAATTTTAATATAGGTTCCTTTCATGCCCAAGGAACGCGTTTCGATGACGCCGGCGCTTTCGAGCTTGCGGAGCGCATTCACGATGACAGACCTTGTAATGCCGACCCGATCGGCAATTTTTGATGCAATCAGCAGCCCTTCTTTGCCTTCAAGCTCATCAAAAATATGCTCGACCGCCTCCTGTTCGCTGAAGGATAGCGATCCGACCGCAACGGCAACGACAGCACGGCTTCTTGCTTCCTGCTCGATTTCCTCCGCGCGTTCCCGAAGGATCTCCATCCCGACAATCGTCGAGCCGTATTCCGCCAATATAAGATCATCGTCTCCAAACGGATCCGCGCTTCGAAGAAGGACTAAAGTCCCTAACCGGTCTCTTCCTCCGACAATCGGCACAACCGTCATCATCTCTTGCTCGGCCATCGATGGGAACGCCTCATGAATTCCCTCATCCGGCTTTACATTTGTGACCGTTTCTTGCATGTTCATAAAACGTTCATTGCATTCCACTGAGAAACGCAGCTCATCGGTGGACATAGCCCGCAGCTGTTCATGATGAAAAGGGCTTACGGCTGCACAACCAAGCACCTTTCCCCGCC
Source organism: Paenibacillus spongiae (assembly GCF_024734895.1). Taxonomy (NCBI): domain Bacteria; kingdom Bacillati; phylum Bacillota; class Bacilli; order Caryophanales; family Paenibacillaceae; genus Paenibacillus; species Paenibacillus spongiae. The sequence continues at coordinate 2,585,830 of NZ_CP091430.1, read as the reverse complement.
GGCTGACGACAAAGATATCCGCTTGTATCGTTGTGCAAAGCACCTCCGCCATATCCCGAAAATTGAGCGCTCCTCCGGCTGCGCGCTGCAGCAGCCGATTTAGCGTTCTTGTCTTTGCAAGTAAAATCATGCTTAAGCCTCCTACTTTCCACTCCGTGCCATTACAAAATATATTGACTCAAATCGCGGTTCTTGGCAATGTTCCCCAGCTTATCCCTCACATATTCGGGCGTTATCGTCATCCGGTCAAGCGACAATTCCGGCGCCTCGAACGATAAATCCTCAAGCAGCTTTTCCAAAATGGTATGGAGACGCCGTGCTCCAATGTTCTCTGTGTTCTTATTGACGTCCGCCGCAATGGAAGCCAGCTCGCGAATCGCTTCCTCGGTGAAATCGATCTCAATGCCCTCTGTTTCCAGCAGCGCCGTATACTGTTTGGTTAGCGCATTTTTCGGTTCCGTTAATATTTTGACAAAGTCATCCAGGCTCAGATTCGTCAATTCTACCCGAATCGGGAATCTGCCCTGCAGCTCCGGTATCAAATCCGACGGCTTGGCGACATGGAATGCTCCTGCCGCAATAAACAGGGTATAGTCCGTCTTAACAGGGCCGTACTTGGTCATAATAACCGACCCTTCCACAATCGGAAGAATATCGCGCTGCACGCCTTCACGCGAGACGTCGGGACCGTTGCCGCGCGAGGAGCTAGCGATTTTGTCGATTTCATCAATGAAAATAATACCCGATTGTTCGGCGCGGCTGACAGATTCCGATATCACGTCGTCCATATCGATTAATTTATTCGCTTCTTCCTGCGTAAGCACTTTACGGGCTTCTTTCACAGGGAGCTTGCGTTTCTTCGCGCGCTTCGGCATCAGCTGGCCGAACATCTCCTGCATATTCATCCCCATGCCCATGCCATCGCCGCCTTGACCGGACAGCATATCCAGCATGCTCGGCGACGTATCCTCAACCTCGATCTCAATCAAGTCCTGCTCCAGCTTGCCTGCCTCCAGCTGCTCCTTGACCTGCTTGCGGCGGTCGACGATCGAAGCATCCAATTCCGGCTCTTCTTCCGCGGCATCCTTCGCGTTCTGGCCGCCGAACAGCATCTCTAACGGATTTTTGCCTGTTTTGGACTTAGATGCGGACGGAACGAGAATGGACACGATTCGGTCATTCGCCATTTTTTCGGCTTTATCACGCACCTTCTCGGTCCGTTCCGCTTTGACCATCCGGATCGCGGTCTCGACCAAATCCCTTACCATGGACTCAACATCCCGGCCGACATAGCCCACCTCAGTGAATTTCGTCGCTTCTACTTTAACGAAAGGGGCATTGACCAACTTGGCCAAGCGGCGGGCGATTTCAGTCTTACCGACCCCCGTCGGCCCGATCATTAGAATATTTTTGGGGACAATCTCATCACGCAGCGCTTCATCCAGGCGGCTTCTGCGATAACGGTTGCGAAGCGCAATCGCAACCGACCGCTTCGCCTGCTTCTGTCCGACTATATATTTATCCAGTTCAGTGACGATCTGCCGGGGCGTCAAATCTTCATTCTTCATCGTCTATCCCTCCGCTCGTGTAAGAGACATTATTCTAATTCTTCAACAATGATGTTGCGGTTCGTAAAAACACAAATATCCGCAGCGATTTCCAGCGCGGACCTGACCATATCCTTCGCCTCAAGCTCTGTAGCATGCTGCTTGAGCGCCCTTGCTGCAGCTAATGCAAAGCTGCCGCCAGAGCCGATTGCAAGAACGCCGTCATCCGGCTCGATAATTTCTCCGCCGCCCGAGATGAGCAGCATACCGCTGTTATCCATGACGATCATCAGCGCTTCCAGCTTACGAAGAACACGGTCTGATCGCCATTCCTTCGCCAGTTCCACAGCCGCGCGCTGCAAATTGCCATGATGCTCCTCCAGCTTGTTTTCGAACTTCTCGAACAAGGCTATCGCATCGGCCACCGATCCGGCAAAGCCTGCTATGACCTGTCCCCGGTATAGCCTACGAACTTTCTTCGCATGATGCTTCATCACCATGCTGTTGCCGAAGGTTACTTGACCGTCACCTGCGATCGCACCTTTGCCATTATGGCGTATGGCGCAAATCGTCGTAGCATGAAATTGCATTTCCATGAACGCGTCCTCCTTCATCTCCTACTTTGCGCTGCTATTATGTAAAAAAGGGAACAGCGGCTGCATCCGATACCGCCGCACCCGTTGTGTCCTTCAAAATCGCGTTACTCCGAGGCCGTGTTCACTGCCGCCCCTTTATCAGCACGAAATCGTTCCAATTGCTCCAGCGACCGGTTTGCAATCGCTTCGTTCTTATCCTTCTTACTCTTGAACCGTTTCTCGAATGCCGGAAACAAGCCGAAATTGGCATTCATCGGTTGAAAATGCTTGAAGTCTGCGGTCGTAATATATTGCGCCATGCTGCCAAGCGTCGTGCCTTGCGGAAAGACGAGCGGATCGAGTCCGAGAGCGAGTCTTCCTGCGTTCATGCCCGCAATGAGTCCGGAAGCGGCAGACTCCACATAGCCTTCTACTCCGGTCATCTGTCCGGCGAAGAAGAGCGTATCGCGGCTGATCGTTTGATAGGTCGGCTTAAGCAGCTTCGGCGAATTGATGAACGTATTCCGGTGCATAACGCCATAGCGGACAAACTCCGCTTGCTCCAGACCCGGAATAAGGGAGAATACCCGCTTCTGCTCGCCCCATTTGAGATGGGTTTGGAAGCCGACCAGATTATATAAGGTGCCTGCGGCATTATCCTGCCGGAGCTGCACGACGGCATGCGGGAGCTTCCCGGTATGCGGATTGATTAACCCGACCGGCTTCATCGGTCCGTATAGGGCGGTCTGTTTGCCGCGCTGCATCATCACTTCGATCGGCATGCAGCCTTCGAAGTACTGCTCCTTCTCGAATTCCTTCATCGCGGCTGTCTCCGCCGTTATGATGGCATCATAGAAAACGTTAAATTCCTCTTCCGTCATCGGGCAGTTCAAATAAGCAGCCTCGCCTTTATCGTAACGGGAGGCAAGATATACCTTGCTCATGTCGATCGAGTCTTTCTCTACGATCGGCGCGGCCGCATCATAGAAGTAGAAGTACTCCTGGCCGAGCAGCGACTGGATCTGCTCAGAGAGCCGCGGTGCGGTCAATGGACCCGTCGCGATCACGACAATCCCGTCTTCCGGAATGCCTGTAACTTCCTCGCAGCGCACTTCGATGAGCGGATGCTCCTTCAGCAGCCGCGTCACATCGCCCGAGAATCCGTCGCGGTCTACGGCTAGCGCGCCGCCGGCCGGTACCGCGTTGCGGTCCGCGCAATCCAGGATGATGGAATTCAGCCGCCGCATCTCTTCCTTCAAGACGCCGACTGCATTCGTCAGCCCGTTGGCGCGCAGGCTGTTGCTGCATACGAGCTCGGCGAATTGATTCGTATGATGTGCCGGCGTTTTAGTCTCAGGGCGCATCTCGTACAATGTAACGGGCACGCCCTGCGAAGCGATTTGCCATGCCGCCTCGCTGCCGGCCAAGCCGGCGCCGATAACGGTCACTCGTTGTTGATCGGACAATTGTTTTCCCTACCTTTCCCCATAAAGCGAATACGACGTTATATATCAGCTTGTTCCGGTTCTTCAAGCACTTCTTCGTTGAAATCGCACTGCGTGCATTGATGTCGGACCCCGTTGCGGTTGCGCTTCTCCACAAGCATGCTGCCGCACTCCGGACACGGCTTCCCGGTCGGCTTATCCCAGGATACGTAATCACAGCCGGGGTATTGATCGCAGCCGTAGAAGATGCGCCCTTTCTTGCTGCGGCGCTCGATAATCTTGCCTTCCGCGCACTTCGGACATGGAACGCCGATATCTTTGACGATCGGCTTCGTATTGCGGCAATCGGGAAACCCGGAGCAAGCCAGAAACTTGCCGAACCTTCCCATCTTGTACACCATATGACTGCCGCACTTCTCGCATGTCTCATCGGAGATCTCGTCTTGAATCTCCACTTCCTTCATCTCTTCTTCCGCTACTTCAAGCCGCTTCTCGAACGACTCGTAGAAGGAGCCGAGAACGCGGACCCAATCTTCCTTGCCATCTTCGACATGGTCGAGATCGGCTTCCATATGGGCCGTAAACTCCGTATCGAGGATCTCCGGGAAGAACTCCTCCATCAGCTGGATCACAAGCTCCCCGAGCTCCGTCGGGATAAACTTCTTCTCCTCGATCGCCACATAGCCGCGCTTCTGAATCGTCTCCAGCGTAGGTGCGTACGTGCTTGGGCGGCCGATTCCAACCTCCTCCATCGTACGAACCAAGCGTGCCTCCGTGTAGCGCGGCGGCGGCTGCGTGAAATGCTGCTTCGGCTCCACAGATTCCGGTTCAACGATGTTTCCGACCGCGAGAGGCGGAAGAAACTTTTCATCCTCCGTCGTTCCGTCGTCATTGCCCTCCACATAAATTTTCATGAAGCCATGAAATTTCACTTTCGAGCCTACAGCCCGGAACGTAGCCGTGCCGACCGTCAGATCCACCGTCATCGTATCCAGAATCGCAGAAGCCATCTGGCTCGCCACGAACCGTTCCCATACAAGCTTGTATAGCCGGAACTGATCCCGACTCAGGAAAGGCTTCATCGCTTCCGGATCCCTCAGTACGGACGTCGGACGAATCGCTTCATGCGCATCCTGCGCATTGCTGTTCTTCTTCGCATAGACGCGCGGCTGCTCAGGAACGAATGACGCGCCGTATTTATCCGCAATGTATTCTCTTGCATCGTCCTGCGCTGTTTGGGATATACGCGTGGAATCGGTACGCATATACGTAATGAGACCGACCGTCCCTTCCTTGCCGAGATCGACGCCCTCGTATAGCTGCTGCGCGACGGACATCGTCTTCGACGCGCGGTAACCGAGCTTGCGTGCCGCTTCCTGCTGCAGCGAGCTTGTAATAAACGGCGCCGCGGGATTGCGCAGGCGCTCTTTCTCTTTGACATCGGATACCGTATATGGGCCGGAGCCCATGGCCTTCAGAACATCCTGAACATCCTGCTCTTTGCCAAGGTCGCGTTTCTCCCCGTTCAAGCCGTAGAACTTGGCTTCGAACGATGAGGAACCATGCTTCAGCTGCGCCGTTATCGTCCAATATTCCTCCGGAATAAAGGCGTCGATCTCATTCTCGCGATCCATGATCAGCTTGACGGCTACCGATTGTACGCGTCCGGCGGACAGCCCCTTCTTTACTTTCTTCCACAAGAGGGGACTGATCTTATACCCGACGAGCCGGTCCAGAATCCGCCTCGCTTGCTGGGCGTTCACAAGATCCGTGTTGATCGGACGCGGAGTTTTGAAGGCATCCTTCACGGCCTGTTTCGTAATCTCGTTAAATACGACACGGCAGGGCTCTGTATCATCGATTTCCAAATAATGAGCAAGATGCCACGCAATCGCTTCCCCTTCGCGGTCCGGGTCAGCCGCGAGGTACACTTTCTTCACTTTCTTGCTCGCATCCTTCAATTCCTTCAGAACGCTGCCTTTACCGCGGATGGTTATATATTTGGGCTGAAAGTCGTTTTCAACCTCGACGCCGATTTGACTTTTCGGCAAATCGCGAATGTGGCCCATCGATGCCTTGACGATAAATTTGCTGCCAAGGTATTTTCCGATGGTCTTCGCCTTTGCCGGTGACTCCACTATGACTAATGAATCCGCCGCCATCTATGCGTCCTCCTCTCTGTTGCTTTGCTTACGTTACCCTGTATATTGAACCCGGCTGCTGTTCGATCTTTCGTTTTATAGATAAATTTATCAGAACGGAATGCAAAAGTCCAAACGGAAGCGATGAGAGCTCGTGAAGTTCATCGGTCGACCGGGGCTGATCCAGCAGCAGCCGGTACAGAAGCTCCTCTTCGCCGGTAAGCGGCTCATCGGCCGGCGGCTCTGCTTCCGGCTTGGTTTCAAGCCGTGCAGGCAGCCAAATAAACTCTTCCGTTATATGCTCGACATTCGATATGAGCTTTGCTCCGCTCTCCCGAATCAGTTTATTCGTTCCCGCGCTCTTAGGAGATGAAATCGGGCCGGGCACGGCAAACACTTCACGGTTCATCTCCAGCGCCTGATCGGCCGTAATGAGCGAACCGCTCTTCTCCGCAGCTTCGACGACGACCGTTCCGATCGACAGACCCGCTATGATCCGGTTGCGAAGCGGAAAGTGCCCGGGATGAAACGCTGTGCCTAGGGGGACTTCCGAGAGAATCAGCCCTTGAGCGGCAAGCGTCCGATACAGCCCCCGGTTCTCCGGCGGATAGATGACGTTAACCGGCGTGCCTAAGACGGCGATAGTCCCTCCCTCGCCGCGCAGCGCGCCTTCGTGAGCAACGCTGTCAATCCCCCTGGCCAAACCGCTGACAACGGTGATACAGCGCTTAGAGAGCCCTTCAGATAGCTCTGAGGCGATCTTTCGGCCATAGGCTGTCGGTCCTCTCGTCCCTACGATGGAGATGCAGACGCTAGGCAGCAGCTCCAATCGCCCGATCGCATATAAGACCCAAGGCGGCTGCGGAATATAGCGGAGCAGCTCCGGATATCCGGAATCGAATCGGGTGATGACCGTTATACCGAGCTTGCTCATTCTTGCTTCGTGTTCTTTCATATCCAACAATCGAAGCGACCGCGCAGCGGCAGCCGCCTGCTCCGGACGGAGGCCGAGCGTGCGCCAGGCATCAGGCTCGTAGCGAATATATGATGGCCAATCGCCATACTCAACCACTTTGCGAATCGTATGCCAGCCGATCCCGGCTGTCTCATGCAAGGCAATAATGATATCCCGATTCAAGCCTTCTTGATCGTGTTTCTTCATTATATTAGACACGTCCCCTCGAAGGGCGGCCTGTTCCTTCCCCTTATTTTGCTTGACGAGGATTCAGAATGCAAGCCGCACTCAATATTTTGATAAAAAAAAGCAACCTTTCGTCCCAATAAATTGGAAGTACGAAAGGTTGCTTACCTTTATGCCCACTCTTATTCGATTGATATCAAGCAGAGGTTCAGTGCGTTTTGCACTTCTCGAGCATGCCTTGCTTCTCAAGAACGCGAACCAGTGTCGAGCCCATTTCGGAAGGCGTCGGCGCGACTTCGATGCCGCATGCTTCGAGGGTAGCGATTTTCTCGGCAGCTGTTCCTTTGCCGCCCGAGATGATCGCGCCCGCATGGCCCATCCGTTTGCCCGGAGGCGCCGTTGCGCCGCCGATAAAGCCGACAACCGGCTTCTTCATGTTGGCTTTGACCCATTCAGCCGCTTCTTCTTCGGCCGATCCGCCGATTTCGCCGATCATGATGACCGCATAAGTATCCGGATCTTCATTGAACATGTTCAAGATGTCGATGAACTCGGAACCTTTGACAGGGTCGCCGCCGATACCGACAGCAGATGATTGTCCGATGCCGCGTGTAGACAGCTGATGAACGGCTTCATACGTCAGCGTGCCGCTGCGGGAAACAACGCCCACATGGCCCTTCGTATGAATATAGCCCGGCATGATGCCGATTTTGCATTCGCCTGGCGTAATAACGCCTGGGCAGTTCGGACCGATCAGGCGAGTTTTACGGCCTTCCAAGTAACGGCTGACCTTCACCATATCCAGAACGGGAATGCCTTCCGTGATACAGATCGCGAGCTCAAGCTCGGCATCGACCGCTTCCATAATCGCGTCTGCAGCGAATGCCGGCGGTACGTAGATGACAGAAGCCGTGGCGCCTGTTGCTTTTACCGCTTCAGCAACCGTATTGTAGACCGGCAGAGAAACCGTTTCGCCATTCTCGAGGACGATATCCACGTTCGTACCGCCTTTGCCCGGCGACGTTCCTCCGACCATCTGAGTACCGTAATCCAAGGCTCCTTTGGCGTGGAACAGAGCCGTTTTACCCGTAATGCCTTGTGTGATGACTTTAGTATCTTTTCCTACCAAAATACTCATCTCAGAAACTCACATCCCCTATATGAATTCGTGTGCCGCTAAGCGTATGTTCGTTGATATGTGAAGAAGTTACTTCACGAGCGCGACGATTTTTTGTGCACCGTCTGCCATGGAGTCAGCGGCCACGATGTTCAATCCGGATTCGTTAAGCATCTTCTTGCCGAGCTCAACATTCGTGCCTTCCAGGCGTACGACGAGCGGACGATCAAGGCCCAACTCTTTCGCAGCTGCGATAACACCGTCGGCAATAACGTCACAACGCATAATGCCGCCGAAGATATTAACGAAAATCCCTTTAACCTTCTCGTCGGACAAAATGATCTTGAAGGCTTCGGTAACTTTCTCTTTCGTAGCGCCGCCCCCTACATCGAGGAAGTTCGCAGGGTCGCCGCCGTAATATTTGATAATATCCATCGTCGCCATCGCCAGGCCGGCTCCGTTAACCATGCAGCCGATATTGCCGTCAAGGGCGATGTAGCTCAGGTCGAACTTGGACGCTTGGATTTCTTTTTCGTCTTCTTCGTCAAGGTCGCGCAGCGCCAGAATGTCTTTATGGCGGTACAGCGCATTGGAATCGAAGTTCAGCTTGGCGTCAAGCGCCATCACATTGCCGTCGCCGGTAACGACGAGCGGGTTGATTTCGGCGATGGAGCAATCCTTCTCAACGAAAGCTGTATAGAGGGAAACCATGAAGTTAGCCGCTTTGTTGACCAGCTCGTTAGGAATGTTGATCGCGAACGCCAGCTTTCTCGCTTGGAACGGAAGCAGACCCGCAACCGGATCGATCACTTCTTTGAAAATTTTCTCCGGTGTATGCGCCGCAACCTCTTCGATTTCCGTGCCGCCCTCTTCCGAGGCCATCATAACGACACGGCCGGTTACGCGGTCAACGACGATCCCGATATAGTACTCTTTCTTAATGTCGCAGCCTTGCTCGATCAGCAGGCGCTTCACTTCTTTGCCTTCCGGACCCGTTTGGTGGGTGACGAGCGTTTTACCGAGAATCTCCTCGGAATATGCGCGAACCTCGTCCAAATTTTTGGCAACCTTTACGCCGCCCGCTTTACCGCGGCCGCCTGCGTGAATTTGCGCCTTCACGACGACAACCTGCGTGCCCAGCTGTTTAGCTGCCTCAACCGCTTCATCAACAGTAAAGGCCACTTTTCCTTCCGGAACAACTACACCATACTGCTTGAGCACTTCTTTGCCTTGATACTCATGGATATTCATGAACGAAAATCCTCCTATCCGCAGTCAAATCCTACGTAAGTGAACACAAACCGATATCATTGTAACATATTTGCGAAACTTTTTACGCAGAATTACTTCTTCCTTTTTGATATGGGTTTCATCTCAATTTGAGATTGAATGAAATGAATTCATCTCATTACAGCGTATTAGCTGTACCTTGTTATCGACACAGCCTCGAGCCAACTTGTATTATATCCAAACTTTAGAAATATATTGCCCGAAAATTGATGAGCGTGATAATGTCGGTACGCACCTCGATTACGATTCCTTCAATGCCGGTGCTGCTCCTTATGCCCAGCAGCTCACTCAGCAGCAGCTGATCGACGAGACTATCACTTGCCGGACGGAAATCATTCAACGGATTGAAGCCCTCTCCGGGCAGAATATCGCTAAGGAGCATGTCGACGGAGACGGCAGCCTCTTTACGATAGCCGGTTATCTGGAAGGCTTCGTGCCTTATGACGAACAGCAGCGGCGCGAAATCAAATCGTTTCTGAACAAGCATTGACAGCGCGCGCACGGCCGTACTATGATGACACTAGTTATTTAACCGAACGGATCTGTGAGGAAGCACCTTCATCCGATAACGATGGAGGTGTTTTTTGTTGTATACGCGTCTCTACAGCGGAAGTGTGTTTGGAGTCGAAGGAAGATTAATTGCAGTCGAAGCCGATATTGCCAGCGGCTTGCCTCAAGTGAACGTGGTCGGGCTGCCTGATCCGGCGGTAAGAGAATCAGTGGAACGGGTCCGCGCAGCTGTCAAGAACTGCGGGTTCACGTTTCCGCTGGAACGGATTACGATTAATCTGGCCCCTGCGGATTTGCGCAAGGAGGGCACGGCGTTTGATCTTGCAATCGCATCGGCCATTCTGACGGCGAGCAGCCAGCTTCAGTCCGGGCCGTTTCAAGATACGCTCATCCTCGGCGAGCTCGCATTGAATGGTGAGATCCGGTCGATACCCGGCGTACTGGCCATGGTGGAGCAGGCCAAGCTGACGGGAATGAAGCGCGTTCTGCTGCCGAAGGGCAATGCCATGGAAGCTTCTTTCATCGACAACATGGAGCTGTTCGCCGTATCTCACCTGCACCAGCTGGCTGCCTGCAATCAATCGGATGCCGCATGGGAATCCTTGCGGTATCATCCCGGCTCCGAGGCTCATGGAGATGCGGGCGACGAGCGCTTCTCATCTTCCGGGCATGGCGATTACGGTGATGTGCTCGGACAGCATCATGCGAAGCGGGCGCTGCTGATCGCAGCAGCCGGAAACCATAACGTTCTGCTGTCGGGCCCTCCCGGCACCGGAAAAACGATGCTTGCCCGCCGGCTTCCCGGCATTATGTCGCTTCTTGACGAGGAGGAGGCGCTGCAGGTTACCAAAATATACAGCGCCGCAGGCAAGCTTCCTTACGGTGTCGTATCGCTCATGAGGGAACGTCCCTTCCGGACGCCGCATCATACCATTTCGCCAGCCGGCCTCATCGGCGGCGGCTCCATTCCCCGTCCCGGCGAGGTTACGCTGGCGCACCGCGGGGTACTGTTTCTCGACGAGTTTCCTGAATTTTCGCGTGCGGCGCTTGAAGTGCTCCGCCAGCCACTGGAGGATCGCGAGGTGACGATCGCCCGTTCCAGAGCCGTATTCCGCTTTCCCTCTCACTTCCTGCTTGCAGCATCGATGAACCCCTGCATGTGCGGGTATTTGGGGCATGATACGCCAGACCAGCGCTGCCAATGCAGCTCTTCCCAAATCGCCCGATACCGCGCCAAAATATCCGGCCCGCTGCTGGACAGAATCGATATGCACATTGAGGTGCCGCGTCCAGGCGCAATAGCAGGTTTAAAGCCGGGGCTGAACTCGGCCGAGATGCGCGCGATCGTTAAGGAAGCGCATCAGAGGCAGCAAGCCCGATACATTCTTAACGGCTGCCATATCTCCGGACTCGCTGGCGCTTCCTTAAGGCGGGCCGTCGCGCTCACTGCCGGAGCGGAGAAGCTCCTCCGGCAAGCCTTCGATACGCTTGGCGTCAGTCTGCGCGCCCATGACCGGATTCTGAAGCTGGCACGCACAATTGCCGACATTGAGCATCGTGATACCGTCGAAGCTCCGCATATTGCCGAGGCTATCGGATATCGCAGTCTCGACCGCCAGACGATTGCAGCGAACGAATAACCCCCTCCATTCCAACTCATATAAGCCGGTTCCTGTGCACAGACGCAATATGCGAAATGCTAGGAAGCGGCTTATTTTTATATGCGATAACATATCTCAAATTAGATTGGCAAACGTGGCTGCAAACTTATCAGACTGCCGGTTATGCGCAAGCAGCGTCTTCTAGAACGCTCCTTGAAGATGTTTATATTCGATAATGGCGTTGGATTTGCGCTCGATGGTAATCGCGATAACGTCGAATCGGGCGGGCATCCGCCGGTATTGGAATGCTTGCATATAGATCTCCGCTATCGAGCGGACCTGCCGCCGCTTGCGCGGATCGACGGATTCCGCGGCCGTCCCGAAGCGTCCTCCTGCCGTACGTGTCCGCACCTCAATAAAGACAAGCGTGCCCCGATGTTCGGCGACGATATCGAGCTCTCCCGACCGGCAGCGCCAATTGCGGTGAAGTATAGCGAAGCCTTCGTCTGTCAGCCTGTCCGCAGCATAGGTCTCGCCAAGCGAGCCTATAGCCCTACGGAAATCCGGCTTCCCGGATGAAGATGATGCATTCACGTCTCCCCGTCACCCGCCTTCTTATCCGAACGATAGACGAAGCTTAATATTTCGGCAACGAGCAAATAAAGCTCCTGCGGTATTTCCTGATCGATGTCCAGCTTGGACAGCACTTCAACCAGCGAGCTGTCCTGCTGTACAGGAACGCCATTCTCTTCCGCCTTCTCAAGAATCGCTTCGGCCAGTTTGCCGCGGCCTTTGGCGACGACGACTGGCGCGTTCTGCTCACCCGGTTCATACTTAAGCGCAACGGCCTTCTTCTGCGGATTGATAACCTTCGATGATTGTTCAAAGCTTCCTTGCTGCTGGTTCATACGCGGAAATCGACTCCTTTATACGGCTTGGCGGACCATTCCGCAGGTATCGCGCCAGGCCCGAACGTTTGGGCTGTGGGCAAGCCCGCATCGGTCCGATCGGGCAGCGGAGTCGTACGAAGCGTAAGAAGCTGATAACCTGCCTGCCGCAGCGCTTCGGTCATTTCCTCCCGGGACGCATCCATCAGTTCAGGCATGGCGGGATGATCATTCCATAAATTCAAGCTGACGATTTTATCGACAACCTGGACATCGACAACCGTGCTCCCCAGCGTCTTCATATTTAAATCGAACAGCAGCCTGCAGTTATCCGGATCCAGCTCCCCTTTGCTACCGCGGCGGGTTTGAATATGAACCGATGCGGTCTGGGCGCCGTCCTGGTCTTTCAGCGGAATGAACATCGTGACATGTGTGAACATGGAAGAAGTCCGTTCCTGTGACAGAAGCAGCTGCTGACCGGTGATTTGCTGTACCAGCTGCTGCGCCGTATCCTTTAGAGACGATGGTAAACTATCACTGCTGACTAGCGACAGGAGCGCGCTCTTTAGCGTTTCTGCAGCTCCTTTGGGTGCTGAATCAGGCAGACTGCCGCCGCCCTCCGCAGCGGCCTGTGGAAGCGGTGGCGTTACTGCCGCGGGCGTCAAAGCACGCTCGCCCTGCTGTTGAACATGCCCGGCACCCCTCTCAGCATGAGATGCGGTTCCGGCTGTCCCTCCTGCAGCGTGCTGCGCAAGTATTCTTCCTTCCGCAGCTTGGGTTCTCCCGCTGTCCGGATCTCCCGGCTGTTCGCCCTGCGATCCGGAGATCAGAACAGATTGAGCCAGCATCCGCTCGTGATCGACGCCAAGCCATTTCATAAGCCCGTTAATCCAGTTCGTCGAAGCACCGGACAAGCTTGCTGCTGCCGAGGTTCCCTGCAGAAGCTCTGAGACCGGTGCAGCGGCTTGAGTGCCACCGCCGGAGCTAGCCGGCAGGGCAGCCGAAGAGCGGGCAGGCTCAGCGGCCGCTGCCGTCCTGCTTCCTTGGTTCGCAGCAGCCGGGTTATCGGATGCCAGCTCAGCGGCCGCTCCAAGCGCAGCGACGGCCGCCTGAGCGGCCGCAGCAGCTCCTCCAGCCGTCCCGGCTCGGGAAGATATTACAGCCGCTGACTGGGAAGCCGCCAAGCCCTGTCCGGCCCCGGTTCCACCCGTCTGGGGAGCGTTCTGGTTCAGGGATCCCGTCTGCAAGGCTTCGCTCTGAGCGGCCGCGCTGCGCATGAATGCCGCCCCCTCTGCAAGCAAAGTAAGCGTACGCGACACTAATGCTTGTGCAGCTGCAGGCGCCCCGCCGCCATCGGCCGATCCCCGCCACGCTGTAAGCCCCTGCTCCAGCGTATCCAGCAATACGTGTGCCGGCGGCCCTGCAAGTGCTTGCCGAAGCGCCACGATGGTCGCCTCGGTCATCGGCAGCCCCCTTTTCACCGCAATCGCGGCTGCTTGCATATAGGACTGCGCATCGGCTCCAGCAGGTTTGGCGGCAGACGCTTGCTGAAACTGGCTGCTCAGCTCGCGCGTCAAGGTCATGCCGTCGCGCCGAAGCTCACGGACGAGATCGCCGGCCCACTTCTGATCGGGGAGCCCGAGCGCCTTCAACCATTCCATCAATCGTTCCTGCGGCATTGCAGCGGCCTGCTGATCGACCGTCTTCAAGACGAGCTGCCCGTTTGCCAATTGCGGCTGAACCTGCAGCAGCGTCGATTGACCGGCCTGCAGCAGCGTTTCCAGCTTGGCCCGGATCTGCGTCCCGTTAATTTGAACGATCGCCTCCTGATTGTCCATCATCTGCACGATCAAGCCTCGAACGATTTGACCGACCTTCAGCTCCAGCGCTTTTCCGTCCGATGCCTTCGCTTCCCCGAGCAAGCCGCGCATCAGCTGTCCGATATTCATTACGCCGCCACTCCTTCCCCTGTTACCGTTACAATTCGAATCGCTCGTTCAGATGATCCTTGTCCGCAGCGTACCGTTCCCTTTAGCTCTATTATCGGTCCGCAGCCCATTTTCCGTTAATGATAAATCACCGCTCTTACGTCGTATACTCCTAGAAGAAAAACAATAAGGCCGGAAAAGCCGTTCTGCGTTCACTCCAACGCAGTTCCGACTAACCGGCCTTTCATCTTGCACGTTTTTATTAATTAAAATAATTGCAGCTGTTCCAACTGAAGCTTACCCAGAAACGACTTTCGGTGCATCGGGCTCGGCCCGTATTCGAGCAGCTTCTCCCGATGCAGCTTGGTCGCATATCCTTTATGTATCGCAATGCCATATGCAGGATACAGGACGTCCCATTCCCCTGTACACAGACGGTCCCGGGTCACTTTGGCTATGATCGAAGCCGCTGCGATAGACTGGCTCAGCGCATCGCCCTTAATAATGGCAAGCTGAGGAATTTCACACTCTACCTTCTCCGCATCGACCAGCAAGTAGTCAGGCTCCAAGTCCAACTTCATGACAGCCTGCTTCATGGCGAGCCGGGCGGCCTGCTTAATATTGATTTCATCGACCTTCCGCGCGTCCACCCTTGCCACGGACCATGCTGCCGCCTCGGACAGGATCACCTCATAGAGCTGTTCGCGCTTCTTCTCCGACAGCTTCTTCGAATCATTGATGCCCTCGATCTTCAGCCCTTCCGGCAAAATGACGGCAGCCGCCACCACATCACCAAACAGGCAGCCGCGGCCGACCTCATCAATGCCGGCGATCCGGCGGCAGCCCTGTTCCCATAACGGCCTTTCGTACGTTAGCATTCCGCGTCTCCCCCATTCCCCGCGGTCACTAGCAACCACTTGCTTCCTTGACGACTACATCATGTCAGGGGTCTCTAACGTAATCCGACCCAGCTTGCCTGCCCGCAGTTCGCGCAGAATGATGCCCGATGCCTTCTCCAGGTCCACGCGCCCCCCGCTGACCAGACAGCCGCGCTTGCGCCCGATCTCTTCCATCACGCGCACGATTTCATCCGAATCGTCCGGATCGCTGGGCGGCTTGTCCAAGTCAAACCGCTCGGCAAGCGCCGCCCAATAACGTTTCACCAGCTCTTTGACCGCGAAGAATGCGATATCCTCCACGTTAAGAATCTGTTCCCGAATTGCCCCTGTCATCGCAAGGCGGTAACCGACCAGCTGATCCTCGAATTTCGGCCATAGAATGCCCGGCGTGTCCAGAAGCTCCATTTCTTTGCCAACCTTGATCCACTGCTGCCCCTTCGTTACGCCAGGACGGTCGCCGGTTTCGGCAATACTGCGGCCTGCAAGCCTGTTAATGAGCGTGGATTTGCCGACATTCGGAATCCCGACGATAAGTGCCCGGATCGCCCGCGGATTCATCCCTTTGGCAATCTGCCGTTCAATTTTCTCGTGCAGAATCTGTTTGGCCATAACGGGAATTTCATTCACCTTCGTACCGGTGGAGGAATCCACGGCAATGCTGGCATGTCCTTCAGCCTTGAAGTCCGCCATCCATTGTTCGGTTGTTTTGGCATCCGCCAAATCCGCCTTATTCAATACGATAAGCCTCGGCTTATCGAGCAAAATTTCATCAACCATCGGGTTTCGGCTTGAAAGCGGAATCCGGGCATCCAGCAGTTCGATCGCCAGATCGATCAGCTTCAGCTTCTCCTGAATTTGCCGCCTTGCTCTGGTCATATGACCAGGAAACCATTGAATGCTCATGCTGCTGCCCACCTCATCCGTGTTTGACCAATTTGACCTGATCGAGCGGCCAGAAGATAACGTCCGCCCGTCCGATAATCCGATCGAACGACACGTAACCGATATCCCTGCCATCGCGGCTGTTCTGGCGGTTATCGCCGAAGGCGAGGATGGTACCTTCAGGCACGACATCCGATTGCACCTTCGCGTTCGGGAAATCTTTGTCATAGCCGCCGCTGTTGAAAATTTCGCCTCGCGCTTTGGCCGCCTCGATCGATTCCTTCAAATAAGGCTCTTCGACCTTCTTGCCGTTTATGTACAAATTATCCCCTTCATATTTCACTTTATCGCCTGGAACGCCAATAACCCGTTTAATGAAATCGCGTCCTTCCTCCGGCACTTCAAAGACAACGACCTCGCCGCGCTTCGGGGCCCGGAAGTCGTAGATCAGTTTATTCACGATCAGACGCTCGTCCGTATAAAAGTTAGGCTCCATCGAGGGGCCGTCGACAATGAACGGAGCAAACAGAAACCAGCGAATGACAAACACGAGCAGTCCCGCAATCGCGAGCGCCTTCACCCATTCGAAAACCTCTTTCTGCGCTTTGCTGCCGCCCTGTTTGGCTGGTCCTGCGGCCTTCTCGGACAATTCACCGGCTTCCGTTTGCGGATCGGTCTCCTGCGTCAGTTCCGAGCCATTCTTCGGTTCGTCCTTCCGACCTTGTTGATCCATTAAATCCACCCTTTTCTATACCGTATGAAAAGAAACCGTATAAAAAACGAAAAGGGACTTGTTTGCGCAAGCCCCTCCTGTCGTTCATTAGCGAATCTCTTTAATTCTAGCAGCCTTACCGCGCAGATTACGAAGATAGTACAGTTTAGCGCGACGGACTTTACCGCGGCGAGCCACTTCAATCTTCTCCAGCTTAGGCGAATGCAGCGGGAAAGTTCTTTCCACGCCAACACCGTACGAAATCTTACGAACCGTAAAAGTTTCGCTGATGCCACCGCCGCGACGCTTGATCACAACGCCTTCGAAAAGCTGAATCCGTTCACGGGAACCCTCGATAACTTTAACGTGTACCTTGAGCGTATCCCCAGGACGGAAGTTCGGCAAATCGGTGCGAAGCTGTTCCTGAGCAATCGTTTGAAGTAAATTCATCTTTGACTCACTCCTTCCACACAGGCGTTCATATCAACTCTCCGGATCCCTATTGAACCGGGTCAACATCGTATAGCGGACCGCCCGACTTTACAAAAGCAACACCAGAAATTTTACCACATTGAGAGGCAAAATACAATCTTTAATTGCTAGTTATTTATATTCCAGCAAACGTCTTACTCGGTTGTCGATGGAGACTTCGTTTGGGCCTTCATCTGCGCCAGCCAAGCCCGCTCTTTATCCGTAAGCTCAGCCGACTCCAGCAGGTCCCGGCGGCGGTTCCATGTCCGCAGCAGAGACTGCTCTCGCCGCCAGGCCGCTACGTGGGCATGATGACCGGACATGAGCACCTCCGGCACCTCCCAGCCGCGAAATACAGCCGGACGGGTATATTGGGGATGCTCCAGCAATCCCGTGCTGAACGAGTCGGTGATAGCCGACGTTTCATTGCCAAGCACGCCGGGCAGCAGCCGGACGACGCTGTCGATGACGGTCATGGCAGGCAGCTCCCCGCCGGTTAGTACATAATCGCCGATCGACAGCTCGTCCGTGACGAGGTACTCACGAATCCGCTCGTCATAGCCTTCATAGTGTCCGCACAGAAACACGAGATGCTCCTCGCGGGCAAGCTCTTCCGCTTTGCGCTGACTGTACGTCTCGCCTTGCGGACACATCAGAATGACCCTGGGAGGGGGCCCGTCTTGCGGCACCAGATCCTCCACCGCGGCAAACAACGGCTCAGGCTTGAGCACCATCCCGCCGCCGCCTCCATAGGGATAGTCGTCGACCGTATTATGCTTATTATTCGCATATTCGCGAAAATTAACCGCATTCAGCCGAACAATTCCTTTATCGCGCGCCTTGCCGAGAATGCTGGAACGGAAAACGCCATCGAACATCTCCGGGAACAGCGTCAGGACATCGATTCTCATCGGTCAGATCAGCCCTTCCATCAAGCGGACCGTAACAACCTTTTCCTTGACATCCACCTGCAGCACGACTTCATCAATAACGGGAAGAAGCACCTGCTTGCCTTTCTTCGCTTCTACAACCCAGACATCGTTCGCGCCGGGACTTAATATTTCTGTTATCGTCCCTAGCTCCTCGCCGTCTTCCGTTATTGCGCGGCAGCCGATAATTTCGAAGTAATAATACTCCCCGTCGTCCAGATCGGACCGGTTATCCTTCGAGACCTTGAGCATCCAGCCCTTATACTTCTCGACATCATTAATGTTGTCGTATCCTTTGAACTTCACAATAAACATATTTTTGTGTTCGCGCGCGCTCTGCACTTCCACTTCGAGCTGCTGCTTCTGCTCCGGATTCTCAAGTATAAGCAGGCTCCCGGCCGCGAAGCGCTCATCGGGAAAATCCGTCTGCGACACGACCTTCAGCTCGCCGCGGATTCCATGCGTATTGACCACCTTGCCTACTTTAAGCCACCCTTGCTCCATCTATGATTTACCCCCTTCATATATGCTTTTCTTCCATCGAAAAAGGGCTAGGACAACGATATCCTAGCCCTGCTTCGATGTACGATCGCTACGAAATAATGTCGACCATGACGCGTTTATCCGATTTAACAGCCGCCGAAGTGACGACCGTCCGGAGCGCTTTCGCAATCCGACCCTGCTTGCCGATCACTTTGCCGACATCGGTCTGGTGAACGGTAAGCTGGTAAACGGTGCCGCGATCGTCTTCTTTCACGTCGACGCGCACATCTTCGGGGTGATCCACTAAAGCCTTCGCTATGACAAGAATCAAATCTTTCATCTCAAGGCCCTCCGCTAAAGAAATGATTATTTCTGAAGCTTCAGTTCATGGAACTTCGTCATGATGCCTGCTTTGGAGAGCAGGTTGCGAACAGTGTCGGAAGCTTGAGCTCCATTTTGAAGCCATTTCAATGCTTTCTCTTCATCGATATTCACTAGAGCCGGTTGTGCAACCGGGTTATAAGTGCCGATTTCCTCGATGAACCGACCGTCACGCGGGGAACGGGAGTCGGATACAACAACGCGGTAGAACGGCGCTTTGTGTGCACCCATCCGTTTCAAACGAATACGTACTGCCATGATAATTCACCTCCTTCAATTAATGCGAAGCTGCCCTCCGGGCTTAGAACGGGAATTTCTTCCCTTTGCCGAGCATGCCCTTCAAGCCCTTCATACCGCCTTTCGGACCCTTGGGACCCATCATGGAAGAGAACTGCTTCATCATCTTGCGCATATCGTCAAACTGCTTGATGAGCCGGTTTACTTCCGCAATGGAGGTTCCGCTGCCTGTGGCAATCCGTTTGCGCCGGCTGTAGTTTATGATTTCAGGCTTCCGCTTCTCATCCTTGGTCATCGACTTCACGATGGCTTCGACCCGGAAGATCTGCTTGTCGTCCACCTTCATATTCTTCATATCTTTCATCTTGCCCATACCCGGCAGCATATCCATGAGCTGATCGATTGGGCCAAGCTTGCGCACCTGCTCCATCTGCTCGAGGAAATCCTCGAATGTAAATTCCGCGTTGCGCATCTTGCGTTCCATCTCGGCCGCCTTGTCAGCGTCGATGTTCGACTGCGCCTTCTCAATCAGCGAGAGCATATCGCCCATGCCGAGAATACGGGAAGCCATCCGCTCCGGATGGAACGGCTCCAGCGGTTCGATCTTCTCGCCGGTTGCGGCGAATTTGATCGGACAGCCGGTTACGGCTTTGACCGATAGCGCGGCGCCGCCGCGCGTGTCGCCGTCCAGCTTGGTCAGGACGACACCCGTCAGCTCCAGCTGGCTGTGGAAGCTTTCCGCCACGTTGACGGCCTCTTGTCCGGTCATTGCATCGACGACAAGCAGCACTTCGTCCGGCTTGGTCGCTTCATGAATTTGCCGCAGCTCATCCATAAGTGCTTCGTCGATATGAAGACGTCCGGCCGTATCAATAATGACGTAATCATTGCCGTTATCCTTCGCATGCTGGAGACCGCTGCGCGCGATGTCAACCGGCGAGGTTTGATCGCCTAACGAGAAGACTGGGACGCCGATCTGTTCCCCAAGCACCTGCAGCTGCTTGATTGCAGCAGGGCGATAGATATCGCATGCGACGAGGAGCGGACGATTATTGCTTTTGAGGAGCATCTTGGCAAGCTTGCCGGAAGATGTTGTCTTACCTGCGCCCTGCAGGCCTGCCATCAGAATAACGGTCGGAGGCTTGTTCGACTTGGCAAGCTTGCTCTGCGTGCCGCCCATCAGCTCCGTCAGCTCTTTATTGACGATATCGATGATGACCATGCCCGGAGTAAAGCTCTTCATCACTTCCAGGCCAACCGCACGCTCTTTCACCTTGGCGATGAATTCCTTAACGACTTTAAAGTTGACGTCGGCCTCCAGCAATGCAAGCCGAACCTCGCGCATCGCTTCGTTAACGTCTTCCTCCGACACCTTGCCTTTGCCTCTCAGCTTGCCGAATACGCTCTGCAGCCTGTTTGTCAATCCTTCAAACGCCATGACCGTCACCTCCTATGAAACTCAATCCTATTTGCTTATATCGGACTCCGGCTCCGCCCGGAAGCCGATCGCTTCCAGATCCCGCAGTCCCTGCGCGATCTCGCTTAGCTTCCGGGCGAACGCCTCGGTGCCGGCCGATGACGCGCATATCTCAAGCTCTCTGAGCCACTTGGCCGTCGCCTCATGCTTCGCCAGCAGCCCGAGCTTGGCTTCATAGCCTTCGAGCATGGAATCCGCCCGTTTGATATGCTCGTATACCGCCTGCCGGCTAACCTCGAATTCAGCGGCTATTTCGCCAAGGGAATAGTCGTCGTGAAAATAATATTTAAAGAACGTCCGCTGCTTCTCTGTAAGCAGCGCCTCGTAGAAATCGAACAGCATGTTGATTCGGTTCGTCTTCGCCAGGGCATCGGATTCATAGGCTGTCACCGTGCAACCCCCTACCGTCAAGGGAAATTCCTTTACACCTTAACCACTTCGTCTATAATAGCTCAGCGGATATCCCCTGTCAAGTGATTTCCCTTGTCACCAAAAACAAGCTATTGTTCAGCCGCTTCGGAAGCTTCAGCGGATTGAATGAGGCCCGCGAACAGCGCATGGACAAACTGCTCGGAATCGAATTCCTGCAGGTCGTCCATCTTTTCGCCGAGACCGACGAATTTAACCGGCAAGTTCAGCTCATTGCGGATCGCGATGACGATACCGCCCTTCGCGGTTCCGTCCAGCTTGGTCAGCACAAGGCCGGTCACGCCGCTCTTCTCGCCGAACAGCTTCGCCTGGCTGAGCGCGTTCTGGCCTGTCGTGGCATCAAGCACCAGCAGCACCTCATGCGGAGCGTTCGGCACTTCGCGCTGAATGACCCGGAAGATCTTGTTCAGCTCTTCCATCAGGTTCGACTTGTTCTGCAGGCGGCCAGCCGTATCGCAAAGAAGCACATCGACATTCCGCTGCTTGGCCGCTTGGACGGCATCGTACATGACAGCCGCCGGATCAGCGCCCGACCCTTGCTTAATGACATCGACGCCTACCCGCTGGCCCCATACCTCAAGCTGCTCGACGGCTCCCGCCCGGAACGTGTCCCCTGCCGCCAGCATAACCTTCTTGCCTTCGCTTTTGAATTTGTGGGCAAGCTTCCCGATCGTCGTCGTCTTCCCTACGCCGTTCACCCCGACGAAGAGAATGACCGTCATACCATTGTCCGCCATACGGAGCTTCTTGTCCCCTTCTCCCTTCAATAACCCGACCAGCTTCTCGGAGAGAATCGGTTGCAGCTCCGATGCGCTCTCGATCTTGCGCTTCTTCACTTCCGCGCGCAGCTCGTCGATGAGCTCCATGACCGTATTGACGCCGACATCGGCGCCAATCAGAATCTCTTCCAGCTCCTCGAAGAAGGCTTCGTCGATTTTTTTGCGGCGCGTAATCAGCTCCTCGACCTTCTCGACGAACGCCGTCCGGGTCTTGGTCAACCCTTCCTTGAAAATATTCGTAACCGCTTCGGTCTTCTGCGAAATGCTTTCCTTTAACTTCTTGAAGAAACTCAAGCGTTATCCCTCCATCTCTTTATTGGCAAAAGCCGGAAAGCGAGCGCCAAGCAGCCCGTCACCGGCTTCATTGTATATTGCGATTGCCATAAGCAGCGCTTATGCGGAAACCTGATCTTCCTCCTCAAGCCGTACGGATACGAGCTTGGAGACGCCGCCTTCTTCCATCGTAACGCCGTACAGCACATCTGCTTCTTCCATTGTGCCCTTGCGGTGCGTGACGACAATGAACTGCGTAAGTTCGGAAAACTCCCGGAGATATTGGGCGAACCGTGCGACGTTCGCTTCATCGAGCGCCGCCTCTACCTCGTCGAGCACGCAGAATGGGACCGGCTTCACCTGCAGAATGGCAAATAATAAGGCAATCGCAGTCAGCGCGCGTTCTCCGCCGGACAGCAGCTGAAGATTCTGCAGCTTCTTGCCCGGTGGCTGCGCAACGATATCGATCCCGCTCTCCAGCACGCGGTCGGGCTCGACCATCACGAGATCGGCGCGCCCGCCCCCGAACAGCTTGGCGAATACGATGGCGAAGTGGCCGCGAATCGACTCGAAGGTGGTTCGGAAGCGCCTCGACATCTCGTCGTCCATCTCGCGTATAACCTGATAGAGCGTCGTCTTCGCATCAATCAGATCGTCCTTCTGCTCGCTCAGGAAGGTATACCGTTCCTTCACCCGCTCGTATTCATCGATTGCGCCAAGGTTGACCTCGCCCAAAGAAGAGATGCTGCGCTTCAAATCGCGGACCTCGTTCTGCGTGGCGATAACGTCCTCCGGAACCGGGTAGCGTTCCCTGGCCAGCTCGAAACTCAGCTCATATTCCTCGCTCAGCTTGCGAAGCAGGTTGTCCAGCTCCACATCAAGACGGTTTGAGGCGATTTCGGTCTGCCGGAGCTGGTCTTCGACGGCGCGCAGCTGCGCACGCTGCTCCTTCGTTTCGTTCTCGCCAAGCTCCAGATCGCGGGTCATATCCGCGCGCTCCGAGCGCTTCAGATCCGTCTGCTCGGAGCAGGTCGACTTCTTCAGACGCAGCTGGTTGAGCTGTTCGATCTGTCTTATGCTTTCTTCCGCGTGCGAATCGGCTTCTTCCTCCTGCCTCGCCAGCAAATCACGCAAGCCGGCCAGCTCCTGCTTGGCACGTCCGACATCGGAGCGGACGCGGGAGGCCTGATCCTCGAACGATTGCTTCTCCTGATCGGTCTTGGCGACGGCGATCTTCAGGTCCGTTAACTGCTCCTGAAGCTGCTCCTTTGCCGTTTCGCTTGCTTTCCGGTAGTCTTCAGCGCTGCGTATCGCTTCCTGCAGCTTCGCTTCCTCGAAGGTCTTCTCTTCCAGCCGCTTCGCCGCATCTGCCGCCGAGAGCTTCAGCTGTTCGCGCTCCGCCCGTTGGCCTTCATGGTCCAGCTCGTACAGCTGCTTCTGTTCTTCAAGATGCCTCCGCTCATTATCGAGCTGCTGCAGCTCCGCGCGGATGTGCTGCTCCTCGATCCGGTATTGTTCGCCCTGATTGCGGAGATCGTCGATATTCTGGCTTCGGATCGACTGCTCCTTGCGGAGATCGCCGATCCTGTCGCGCAGCGTCACGAGCTGGCCTTCGGTCGATTTGATATCGCCGTCCAGCTGCTCGATTTGGCGATTCCTTCCCAGCAGATTCGCACCCTTCTTCTGAATGCTGCCCCCCGTCATCGATCCGCCCGCATTCACGACATCGCCTTCCAGCGTGACGATCCGGAACCGGTAGTGACATTTCGCTGCGATCCGGTTCGCCTGCTCCAGATTCTCCGAGATCAGCACGTTGCCAAGCAGATTCTCGACGATCGAGCTGTACTTGGATTCGCTCGACACCAGCTCGGCCGCAATCCCGACGAACCCTTCGACGGTCGCGATCATGCGCCGGTCATGCTCGGGTATGCTCCGTCCGCGAATGACATCCAGCGGCAGGAACGTTGCGCGTCCGAGCTGGCGCTGCTTCAGAAACGCAATGGCGGTTCGGGCGCTTCGCTCATCATTCATGACGATATGCTGAAGCGCTCCCCCCAGCGCAGTTTCGATTGCCAGCTCCAGCCGTTCCGGTACGCGGACAAGCTCTGCCACGGCGCCGTGAACGCCTTCCAGCCCGCCTGACGAACGGCGTGACGCCTTCAGCACCTCGCGGACCCCCTGCATAAACCCGTCCAGATCATCCTGCATTTCTTTCATCGTGTCGCGGCGGGAACGAAGCGCCTCCAGCTTCTGCTCCCACTTGCGGGCAGCGGCTTGGGCTTCCTCCAGCAGCTTGTGGCCTGTCTGCTGCTGTTCCCCTTCGTTTATGTATTTGTTTCGCACCGCAGCAATCGCGTCCAATGTCTTGTTCAGCCGCTCCTGCAGCTCGCTGCGCCTTGCGCCCAGCTTCTCATGCTGCTCACGCCACTTGGTCTGCTCGTCGCCAAGCCGCTCGATCCGCTTCTGCAAAGCTTCTTCCTGCTGGCTGGCATACCTGATTTCATTGCGCAGCTGCGCCATTGCGCTCAACACATCAAGAAGCTCGCTCTTCAGCGATTCCACGGCATCGCCGGACACCGAGGCCGTCGTCCCGAGCAATTGGGCCTCCTCCTGGATCAGGCGGTCCCGAAGCTTGGTCAATTCGCCTTCCAGGTTGGCCGCTTTAACGCGGAATTCCGCTTCTTCTTTGGCTAGACCGGTTATCCGTTCCGTCTGCGCCGCCAGCGATGCCTCCAGCTGGGCGCGGTTCTGCTCCAGATTGCGCTTGCGTTCCTTCAGAACTTCGCCGTATCCTTCGCACTTCTCATACTCTTCACTGTATTGCAGCATCGCTTCGTGAAGGCGGTCCAGCGACTCTTCGAGCTCCTTAAGCTTCAAACGGTCCTTCTCCAACAGGGCGTCATGCTTGCTGACGACGGTTGTGAGGGACAGCTGCTCCTCATTGAGCTTCTTCAGCTTCGCGCTGGCTTCCGTCCAGGAAGCGTGCACCGTCTGAATATTATGCACGTACATCGAGATTTCCGACGTCTTCAGCCGTTCCTTCAGCTGCTTAAAATGAATAGCCTTTTCCGACTGCACCCGCAGCGGCTCGACCTGGTCTTCCAGCTCCGATACCAAGTCGTGAATCCGGACCAAATTCTGTTCCGTCTCTTCCAGCTTCTTCTGCGCTTCGCGCTTGCGGGACTTGTATTTCACAATGCCGGAGGCTTCCTCGAAGATGCCGCGGCGGTCCTCTGACCGCGTGCTTAAGATCTCTTCAATCCGGCCTTGTCCAATAATCGAATAAGCCTCTTTCCCGATGCCCGTATCCATGAACAATTCCGTAATATCTCTCAGCCTGCACGGCTGCTTATTGATCATATATTCACTGTCGCCGTTCCGGTGCACGCGTCTCGTAACCGTGACCTCGTTATACTCTAACGGAAGAGCGTTATCGCTGTTATCCAGCGTCAGCGACACTTCGCCGATATTAACTGCCTTGCGCCCGTCACTGCCGGCGAAAATGATATCCTCCATCTTCCCGCCGCGCAGGCTCTTGGCGCTCTGCTCGCCCAGCACCCAGCGGATGCTGTCGCTGATATTACTCTTTCCACTGCCGTTCGGACCGACGACCGCCGTAATTCCACGGACGAATTCCAGCTCCGTCTTATCGGCGAAAGATTTAAAACCTGCAAGTTCAATCCTTTTCAGGAACATAAATTAACCTTCACCTCAACGCTTATTGTACCATACTTAACTGAAAAGGACATGTCGAAATCTCTCAAACCCCTTGATGCGACAGCGTTATACAGCTTTCTCCCCCTTGCGCCCGCTTGATTCGCAGCTGCTGCTTTTGACACAAAAAATCCCGGTCTGCAAACCGCATCCCAGGATTCATCCTTAATTTCTTCCGCGCTCGTCCAACAACTTGCGCCATGCTTCGGCAGCTGCTTGCTGCTCCGCTTCCTTCTTCGTCCGGCCGACTCCCGTCCCGTAAAGCTGATCGCCGATTTGAACTTCCGCCACAAATTCCCTGTCATGAGCCGGACCGCGTTCCTCCGCAATCCGATATTCAATCGCGCCGAGATTATTGTGCTGAGCGCGTTCTTGCAGAGTCGATTTGAAATCCTTGACGAGCAATCCGCCGTCGCTATCGATATGCGGGAACATGTGCAATCCCAGAAAAGCGCGAACGGCTTCCAGCCCCTGATCCAAATAGATCGCGCCGACGAAGGATTCGAAGAGGTCGGCCAGCAGCGCTTGACGCTGCCGGCCTCCCAGCTGCTCTTCCCCCCGGCCCAGCAATACATGCGCGCCAAGATCGATGATCTCGGCGAAACGCGCCAGCGACGGCTCGCAGACGATAGACGCCCGCATGCGGGTCAGCTGGCCTTCCGGCCGTTCAGGGAATGAACGGTACAGATACTCCGAAACCGTCAGTTGAAGAACGGCATCGCCGAGAAATTCAAGCCGTTCGTTATGCTCGGCATTGCTCTGCCGGTGTTCATTCACATAGGAGGTGTGAGTGAACGCTTGCCGGAGCAGCCGCGGCTTTCGGAAGCGAAGCTGCAGTCGCTGCTGAAGCTCCTCAAACCGTTCATGCTTCATATTTCTTCATCACGATCGTTGCGTTGTGACCGCCGAAGCCGAACGAATTGGACAGCGCGATGCGAACATCGCTTGGCCGTGCCTTGTTCGGTACGTAGTCCAGATCGCATTCCGGATCTTGATTGTCCAAGTTGATCGTAGGCGGAATGATGCCATTCTGAAGGGTTAGTCCGATAATGACGCCTTCTACGCCGCCGGCTGCGCCCAGCAGATGGCCCGTCATCGATTTGGTCGAGCTGACGGCAAGCTTATAGGCATGATCGCCGAACGTCTTCTTGATCGCGGACGTCTCCGATTTGTCGCCGATTCCGGTCGAAGTGCCATGCGCGTTAATATAATCGATATCTGTCGGCTCAAGACCTGCGTCCTTCAATGCCTTCGACATACAGCGCGCTGCGCCGTCCGGATCCGGATCGGTCATATGATAGGCGTCTCCGCTCATTCCATAGCCGATTACCTCGGCATAGATATGGGCGCCGCGCTGCTGCGCATGCTCAAGCGATTCAAGAATAAGAACGCCGGAGCCTTCGCCCATGACGAAGCCATCCCGGTCGATATCGTACGGACGGCTTGCTTTCTCCGGGGCGTCGTTACGCGTCGACATCGCGCGCATCGCGCAGAAGCCGGCAAGTCCCGTAGGGCGAATCGTCGCCTCCGCTCCACCGCAGATCATCACGTCGGCATCGCCGCGTTGAATCATTTTGTAGGAATCGCCGATGGAATGCGTTCCGGTCGCACAAGCCGTCACCGCCGTGCTGTTCGGGCCTTTGGCGCCCGTCAGCATCGATACCTGGCCGGAGCCCATGTTCGCGATCATCATCGGAATAAAGAACGGGCTAACCCGCTTGGGACCTCTATCGAGCAATAGATTATGCTGGTCCTCCCACGTACCTAACCCGCCGATTCCCGAACCGATCATGACGCCGACACGTTCAGCGTCGACGTTAGTCCCGATTTCCAGCTTAGCATCCTTGACGGCTGCAAGACTTGCCACGGCGGCAAACTGAACGAAACGGTCCATACGGCGCGCTTCTTTCTTGTCGATACCGTAATCCTCTAGATTGAAATTTTTGATCTCTGCGGCGATTTGCGTCGGGTATTCCGATACATCGAACGCCTCGATATGAGACACACCTGATTTACCTTCCATCAAGTTGCCCCAAAACTGGTCGATCTCGGAGCCAAGCGAAGTCATGACCCCCATGCCTGTAACAACGACTCTTTGCTTCATTCTCTTCACCTCTGATGGACAACTTTTATAACGCTAATCATCTATAAAAACGCGAAAATGCGCTGCTTCATTCATAGGGTACTTCTTAAGCGCAAGAGCAGATGGAGAGAAGTCCCGTCGGTAAACGGGACTTGTCCTCCTTAGGTATGAGATTGTATGTAATTAACTACTTCTCCCACACTTGTAATTTTCTCTGCATCTTCATCAGAGATCTCCAAATCGAATTCGTCTTCAAGCTCCATGACGAGTTCGACGACATCGAGAGAATCTGCACCAAGGTCGTCTTTAAACGACGCTTCGATCGTAACCTCAGATTCTTCCACGCCAAGGCGGTCCACTACGATGCGCTTAACACGTTCCAAAACATCGGACATCCGGTTCACCTCCTCCTAAGGTATTATACGAGAATCGCGGACAAATTGCCATACATCCGCAGCCATCGTAATCTATAGACATAAAGCCCATAAATACAAGTGTTCAAGCACAGGACGGAGCCTGAAATTACATATACATACCGCCATCGACATGCACGGTCTGCCCGGTCATGTACGACGCTGCATCGGAGGCAAGGAACCGGACGGCATTGGCAATATCCTCCGGAGAACCCAGACGGGCAAGCGGGATGTCACCCACAAGCTTCGCCCGCATTTCCTCAGGCAGCTTGTCCGTCATGTCGGTCTCGATGAATCCCGGCGCGACACAATTGACGGTAATGCTCCGCGAAGCGAGTTCACGGGCGGCTGCTTTGGTCAATCCGATGACGCCGGCTTTCGCCGCTACGTAATTCGCCTGACCGGGATTGCCCAGAGCCCCTACAACGGATGAAATGTTAATAATGCGGCCGGAGCGCTGTTTCATCATCGGCCGGGTAACGGCTTTGATTCCGTTAAACACGCCTTTCAAGTTCGTCTCGATCACTTGATCGAACTCTTCTTCCTTCATGCGCATGATGAGATTGTCACGCGTAATGCCGGCATTGTTCACCAGAATGTCGATCGTACCGAACGTATCGACGACCTGCTTCACCATCGACTCGAACTCGTCCGCCTTGCCGACGTTCGCCTGGAGCACGATCGCACGGCGGCCAAGCGCCTCGACCGCTTGTGCGGTTTCAGCCGCTGCAGCCTCGCTTCCCGCATAATTGATCGCGACATCCGCTCCGGCTTCTGCCAGCGCTACCGCAATCGCGCGACCGATTCCGCGGGACGCCCCCGTCACAAGCGCTGTTTTTCCTGCTAAGGATCCAAACACCGAAATTCCCCCTCTCGTTATCCATTATTGAAACCGAGGAGCTGTATCCTTCGGCATCTTGCCTGCCCATGATCGGCTGTCGCTGTATTATTCCGCTGCTGCCGCTTCGAGAGCGGATAAGCTGTTGATCGAAATTACGCTGACGCTCTTATCAATCTTCTTGATCAGTCCGGCGAGAACCGTGCCCGAGCCGATTTCCACGAAGGTGTCGACTCCCTCTCCGATCAAGTAACGGATACTATCTTCCCACAGTACCGGCGAATAGACCTGCTCGGCGAGCAGCCGGCGGATCTCCGCAGCTTCCGTTACCGGCTTGGCCGTCACGTTGGCGATCACTTTCACGGCTGCATCGGATAATGCAACCTCCGCAAGCACCCCTTCAAGGCGCTCTGCGGCCGGCTTCATAAGCGAGGAATGGAACGGTCCGCTTACTTCCAGCGGGATCACCCGTTTGGCGCCGGCTTCTTTGCCCCGCTCCACAACGCCCTGAACGCCCTTGGCCGAACCAGACACGACAATCTGACCGGGACAGTTTACGTTCGCAAGCTCGACGACGCCAATCTCCGATGTGACCGAGGCGCATAATCCGGCAAGCGCTTCGCGCTCTAAACCGAGAACCGCCGCCATGGCGCCCTCCCCGCCCGGCACGGCCTGCTCCATAAACTCACCGCGGGCGCGCACCGTACGCACCGCGTCTTCGAACGTCAGCACTTCTGCCGCCACAAGCGCGCTGTATTCCCCGAGGCTGTGGCCTGCTACATAATCAGGTTTCATTCCGCTGCTGCGGAACGCCTCCAGCAGAGCGATGCTGACGGTAAGAAGCGCAGGCTGCGTATAAGCCGTCTGCTTCAGCGTATCTTCCGGACCGTCGAAGATAATATCGCTCAGCTTGAAGCCGAGCGCATCATCGGCACGCGTAAATATGTCACGTGAAGCTTCAATCGAATCATATGCGTCTTTCCCCATCCCGACCGCTTGCGCGCCTTGACCGGGAAAAACAAACGCCAATTTGCCCATTATCGAACAACTCCCAACCTAACCTTATTGCAATGCAAATCCTTTACCAAACCAATACGGCTGCGCCCCAAGTCAAGCCTCCGCCGAAGCCGACAAGCACGACCCGGTCGCCTTCGTTCACGCGGCCTTGCTCCACCGCCTCGGCAAGCGCGATCGGTATGGAAGCGGCAGATACATTGCCGTACCGGTCCAAATTGATCATGCACTTGTCTTCCGGAAGATCAAGCCGGTTAAGCGCCGATTGAATGATGCGAATATTAGCTTGATGAGGAACCAGCAAATCAATTTCGCTCTTATCCATACCGGCTTTCCGCAGCGCTTCTTCCGCGGCTCCGCCCATAATCCGTACGGCGAATTTGAATACTTCGCTTCCGGCCATGTGAATGAAGTGCTTCTTATCGGCGACGCTTTGTTCGGTCGAAGGCAAGCGTGAGCCGCCGCCGTTAATGCAGAGCAAGTCGCCTCCTGCTCCGTCGGCGCCCAGCTCGAACGACTTGAATCCGCGGCCCTCCGGCACTTGGCCGAGCACAACCGCGCCGGCTCCGTCACCGAACAGGATGCAAGTGTTGCGATCCGTATAATCCGTTACCCGCGATAAGGTTTCCGCTCCAACGACGAGTACATGTTTGTACATGCCCGAAGCAATCATGCTGGAGGCTGTGGCAAGCCCATAGATAAAGCCGGAGCAGGCTGCAGACAAATCGAATGCCGCCGCTTTCTTCGCTCCTAATTTATCCTGAAGGATGCAGGCGGTCGATGGAAAAAACTTATCCGGCGTAATGGTTGCAACGATGATCAAATCCAAATCTTCGGCAGCTACATTCGCTGCAATAAGTGCTTTTTCGGCTGCATAGTAAGCGAGATCCGACGTCGCTTGATCGTCCGCCGCGAGCCGGCGCTCGCGAATGCCGGTTCGCGTCACGATCCATTCGTTGTTCGTCTCCACCATCTGCTCCAGCTCGCGGTTCGTTAAGATGCGGTCCGGGACATATTTACCGGTTCCGAGAATACCTACGGGATGTAATTGCATATGACACTCTCACTTCCTGCTGAATTCCGTTGCAATTGACTCTACGAGACGGTTCTGTACAGCCGTTCGGGCTCTGCCGATCGCATTCTTGACCGCCTTGCTGTCCGAGGAACCGTGACATTTGAGCACAAGTCCGTTAACACCGAGCAGCGGGGCCGCCCCGTGCTCCTTATAATCCATCTTCGCGCGCAGCTGCTGCAGCTTCGGACGCACGGTCAGCGCGGCCAGCTTCGTGATCCAGCTGCTCGTCAGCGCATTGCGCACCTCCCGCATCAAGGCGCTTGCCGTGCCTTCCATCGCCTTCAGCATAATATTGCCTGCGAAGCCGTCGCATACCAGGATATCGCAATTCCGAATCAGGACATCACGAGCTTCAACGTTACCGATAAAATGGATCGGAGCGGACTGCATCAGCTCGAAGGCCGCTTTGGTCAGCTCATTGCCTTTCATTGCTTCGGTGCCGACGTTCAGAAGCCCGACGCGCGGCTGTTTCAATCCATGTACCTGGGAGCGATAAATGCTCCCCATAATAGCGTATTGAAGCAAATGCTCCGGCTTGGCGTCCATATTGGCGCCAAGATCCAAAGCCAGAACGCCGACATCGTCCATTGTCGGCAGCATAGGGGCCAGCGCCGGCCGTTCGATGCCGTCTATGCGGCCGACGACGAGCAGCCCGGTCGTCATGAGTGCGCCCGTATTGCCTGCGGAAATCATCGCCTGAGCCTCGCCGTCATGCACGAGCTTGCCGGCAACGACCATCGATGCGCCTTTCTTGCGTCTGACTGCTCTGACCGGCTCGTCGTCCGGACTAATAACGTCGTCCGCATGAACGACCGTCAAATTGGCCGGTTTCTTGCCGTTCAGGTGGGATTCGATTTGCGCCGTGTCCCCCACCAGCAGCAGCTGCGTATCCGGCCATTCCGCCGCCGCTTCCAGCACGCCATGAACGATCTGCTCGGGAGCATGATCGCCACCCATTGCATCAATTGCGATCCGCACGTTCGTTCCCTCCCTCGATGATCGGTTCTCCCGCGGATCGATAGATGATGAAATGCCCTTGAAAAACCATCTCATCGCCAACGTATGTGAAAACCTCCACCTTCGCTTTGCTTCGTTCGCCCGAGATCGATCTCAGGTAAGCTTTGGCGATGCATTTCTCGCCAAGCTTGACCGAACGGACGAAACGAATGTCGGCCGCGGCGGTTAACGCGATCTCGTCGTTAATAACCGCTACGGCGAGCGAATTCGCTTGCGCGAATATATGGTGTCCGCGGGCGATACCCGTTCTAGAAAATACATGCTCTTCCCGTATTTCAAATACCGAAATTCCGCTTCGGTCAAGTTGAAGATCAACGATGTCGCCGATCACTTCGTGCAGCGGCAATGAACGGACGGAGTCGTAAGACCGTTCCGCCATCAGCTTCATCCTCTCGCGAAGCTCGGGAATGCCAAGCTCCAACCGGTCCAATCTAACTGTCTGTATACTTACTTTAAGCTGCCGCGTGAGCTCCCGGTCCGTCATGAACGGATTTTCTTCGATTAGCCGGGAAAGCTGCTGATGCCGCTGACGTTTCGGAACGCGTTCGATGGTCCGCACAACCTTTGTCATATAATCTTTGTCATAATTGCAGCTGCAATTCATCGCATCCTAAGCCGATTGGTGGCAGCATGATCCGAAGATGAGCTTGCTGCTGACAGTCGGCTTAAAACCGATTCTTTTACCAGCAGCTATTATCACCAGGTACTAACAGTATATAAGAGATAACAGCCGGAATCAATGACATGTGTGATTTTTACTGACGGATACGCCCTCCGCCTTCATAAAAAAAAGCGCCCCACCGAGTGGTGAGGCGCTGCACAAGAAACGAAAGAAACTATTGTTTAATAATCTCTCTTGATTTATAAACTCCGCACACTTTGCATACCCGGTGAGCCAATTTCAACTCTCCGCATTGCTCGCATTTCACCATACCCGGCACCGCCAGTTTGAAGTGCGTGCGGCGTTTGTCACGACGGGTTTTGGATGTTCTTCGTTGTGGTACTGCCATATTTCCCACCTCCTTCACAGAATTCGGATCCAAGCTGCTTCTTACGATTCCTTGAATAAATCTTTCAATGCGGCAAGCCGCGGATCGATGCGATCCTGCGTGCAGCCGCAATCCGTTTCGTTTAAGTTGGCGCCGCAAGTATGGCATAGCCCCTTGCAGTCTTCACCGCAAAGCGGAACAAATGGCAGGGAAAGCATCATCGACTCTTCGATGAGCGGTTCCAGATCCAACTTGTCCTCTTCGACAACGATCACTTCATCTTCTTCGGCTGCCTCGCCGCTGCGGGTGTTGGCAGGCTTGAAGCGTTCATGAAACGGAACGGCAATGTGCTGTTTAACCGGCTCCAGACAACGAGAGCAGGCCATCTCAATATCGAGCGAGAACTCGCCGTCAAGATGAACGATGCCATTCTGTCCCGATGCCTCGAGTTCTACCTCCATCGGGCCCACATGCAGAATATCCTTGCGAACCTCTTGCAGCCATCCGGCGTTCAAGCTCTTACGGATCGAAGTTTTCGTTCCCTTGGATGCCAGTTCTTGAATATGAATCTCCATAAGATCACTCCAAACAAACAAAGTTTATTATATCGACGTTTGAATCGTTTTGTCAACATTTTCACGCAGCAAGTTCATGTTTGGCGGCAAGGAGCCCTTACGATCATCCGTTTATGCGGCCGGATGCTCAATCAAAGCCGTTCGTACTTGGCAGCCTTGCTTCCCGTTATCATTTGCAATTCATGCAGAAAATAAAGGATTCATTACGTCCGTTTCAAGGCCAGAACCCCGTCATCAAGCGTGGCGACAGGAATAACCTTGATTTCACTGCCTATTTCACGCGCCTTGCCGGCAGCCTCGGCGGCATTCCGTTCGGGAACGAGAAACAGCTCCGCTCCTGCCCGGTCGGCTGCTACCACCTTATGTCCAACGCCTCCGATCGCCCCAACCCTGCCTTCGGGATCGATTGTTCCTGTTCCGGCTACCTTGTAGCCGCCGGTTAAATCGCCCGAGGTTAGCTCATCCAGTGCTTGCAGAGCAAACATCAGCCCTGCCGACGGTCCGCCGATGCCCTCGGCATCGATGGCAACCGAACGCGTCGAATCGTCGGGCACGACGTGGCGCAGCTCGGTTAACTGCTTCACGCCAAGAGCCGCGGCCGCTTGATCGGCAGCGCTTCCCGCCATGTCCGCCGGTTGCTGCGGTCTAATATGCACCGTCACCTGCTTGCCATTCCTGACGACGGAAGCATCGATCTCTTGACCGGGTTTCAATCCATCAAGCGATTCGATAAGCTCTGACATGCTACCTGCCGCTACCCCTCCTACTTCGATTAGCTCGTCACCCGTAAGAAGCCCTCTGCTTCCGGCGGCATTGCCGCCTGGGCCGGCTTCGCTGACGACAAGCGCATAAGGCGCGATCTTGTAGGGGATCCCCGCTTTGCGGTAGGCGGCTTCAAGCGCATCGGTTTGGGAGCCGAGCATTACGACGGATAACCGCTGCTGGTACTCGCCCGCAGTCTTTCCCTTCAGCAAATCCTTTTTCATGAATAGTTCGATATTATGATCCCATGCCGACCGGATCGCCATCCAGAAGTTAGCATAGGTCAGCTTCACCGTCGTCAGAAGAAACGTCCCTTCCCCCGGGGAATCGGGCGCTACCGCCTGCACGAGCGGCTTGGTCGAGATGGCGATCCCCGGCTCATATGCAGCAAAGGGGGTCGGGACATATAGCAGCAGCGTCATAATAATCGCTGCGCAGACCGGCCACTTCCACATCCCGCCTATTCCAGCAGGCAGCTTCCTCAGCTTCCGCTGCTTGTTCATGCCGGTCACCGCCTTCGCAAATAGTGGTCTATCCCAGTCAAGACAAGCGTACAATGTAGTGCTGATGCGGCATCGCCCTATTAACCAGCACTGGAGTTGATAATGATATGCTGCGTACGATAACGTTCGCCGCTCTGTCCCTTATGCTTGTAACGGCCATCATCTACAGGCCCTCAGAAGCGTTCCAAGCGTCTTTACAAGGGCTTACTGTCTGGTGGAACATCGTCTTTCCAGGCCTGCTTCCCTTTCTGACGATGCTTGAGCTGATGCTCGCATTCGGCGCGGTTCACGCCTTGGGAACGCTGCTCCATCCCCTTATGCGGCGTCTGTTCCGCCTGCCGGGCGAAGCCGGCTTTGCCCTGGTCTTAGGCTGGACAGGCGGGTTCCCCGCCGGTGCGGAATCGGCTGCCGCGCTTCGGAAGACAGGACTCCTTACGCGGAGTGAAGGACAACGCTTGCTCGAGATGGCTCATATGCCAAGTCCCCTCTTTATTATCGTCGTTGTCGGCGCCGGTTTCCTGAATCGCCCGGAGCTGGGTCTCGCCATTGCAGGCACGGTGTGGCTGACCGGGCTGCTGTCGTCTCTCGTGCTTGCCCGCTTCAGCCGCGAGCAGCCGCAGATGGCGGAAGAGCAGCCGCGGCATACGGGATTATTCCGCCGTGCGGCAGCTGCGATGGCAGATGCAAGGAATCGGGACGGGCGTTCGTTCGGCAAGACGCTTGGCGATGCCGTCACCGTATCGGTTGCGAAGCTGATGGCAATTGGCGGGTTTATGATGATGTGCGCCGTTATTGCAGGTCTCGTTGAAACTCTGCTGAATAACGCTATACCTGCCCCTCTTCTCACCGGTCTGCTCGAGAGCCATATCGGCGCCTTCTCGGCAGCGACTGCACAGATCCCCGGCGGTCAACCGTGGAATATAGCGGCCATAACCGCCATCTTGAGCTGGGGCGGCTTAAGCTCGCTGCTGCAAGCCGGAAGCGCACTCGGGGGCACCGATCTGTCCGTTTGGAGATTGGCTGTCCATCGTCTGCTGCAAGCTATACTCGCATTCATTCTGTCGCTTACCGTGACAAACCTGATCGTCAAATATGCAGGTGCAGTAATCGACTCGTCCCCTGCTATGCTTCAGAACGGCTCGCATGAGAAGAGAACCGGACCGTGGCGGGTTTCCGAATTGCCGGACATCTGGCCCCACATGCCGGTTGCGCTGCTAACGTTCGCGGGTATCCTTGTCCTGCTTTGCCTGATTTCGGCAGGCGCCGCCAGACGAGACCGTCCGTACGGACGCTGAATGATTACTTGCGCTGTGTATATTTCAACGACATGGCGCGGTCGACTTCCGGCGGCACCAAATCCTTCACGTTCCCTTGGAAGTGTGCGATTTCTTTGACGATACTGGAGCTCAAATACGAATATTTCGGGTTCGTCATCATAAAGATCGTTTCGATCCCGTCATCCAGCTGATGGTTGGTTGAGGCAAGCTGAAGTTCATATTCGAAATCCGTCACGGAACGGATGCCTCTGACGATTACTTGGGCATTGCGGGAACGCATGAAGCGGACCAGCAGATCGCGGAAGCTGTCAATGGACACATTCGGTAAATCGCGCGTTACCGCCGTAAGCAGCTCCTTGCGTTCTTCGACCGAGAACAGCGGATTTTTACTGGAATTGTTCAATACCGCGACAATCAAATGATCGAACTGCTTCGCGGCGCGATGGATAATATCAAGATGGCCGAACGTGACGGGGTCGAAGCTGCCTGGATATACAGCGATTCGCTCCCCTTTGCGCTGCTTGTCCGATAATTGCATGTGTGTTTACTCCTCCGTTTGCGTGCTGCCGCCTTCTTCGGAAGGGAAGTAGCGGTAGATCGAAACCGCCGTGTCCCCATAAAGGGCGTGCTTCGTTTGTTCGAATGCTCCTGCTGTTACGGGATATACATGCTCGGCGTCATGCTCGATGACAACTGTTCCGCCGGCTTCCAGCAGCCCCCGCTCTGCGAGCTCCTGCATGAAAGCATCCATGTCCTTCATCTTGTAAGGGGGATCGAGAAAAACGAGCGAAAACGCCGTTCCCCGCTTCTCCAGCACCTTCAGCGCCCTTCCAGCCTCATTCCGGTAAATTTCCGCCCGCTCGGCAACCCTTGCGGCTTCAACATTCCGCTTGATAACCTCAATGCTCTGACGCTCCAAATCCACGAATACCGCATGTCCGATACCGCGGCTCAACGCTTCAATTCCCAAGCCTCCGGTCCCGGCAAATAAATCAAGCGCCCGGCCGCCGTCAAAATAAGGACCGATCATACTGAAGATCGCTTCCTTCACCTTGTCCGTCGTCGGCCGCGTGTTCATGCCCGGCACCGGCTTAAGAGCACGGCCTTTGGCCGTCCCTGCTATGACTCTCACCGTGCTGACCCCTCTCTGGCATTCAACTGCTGATATATTACCACACTTGTCCGCCCTAGTTAAAGCATACGACAGCATCCCTTCCGCTCCCCTGCCTTTTCAATAGATTGGGCCATGCATAGTGAACAATAAACTTTCAACAGGGTTGGCCTGAACGGGAACCTAGTCATGAGTCCGGATATCGCCGCCTATATATAAAAGGATGGCGGTTTTTGTCAGAAGCTTGTTCGCCTGGCCTTAAGGCAAAGCTGCAGATGAAGGAGCGTGATCATATGGATGTCGGAACGCGGCTGTTCCGATCTGCTCTGCTTGGTTTGGCAGGTAACCGCGTGGCAAGAAAGTTCTCCGAGCGGTACGGAATGAAGCTTGGCGCAAGCCGGTTCGTCGCTGGCGAAACAATGGAAGCGGCCATCGAGCAGGCCAAGCGAATCAATCAACAAGGCGTAACCGTAACGCTCGATTACTTGGGCGAAAGCGTCAGCAGTCTCGAAGAGGCGAAGGGCTGCGAGCTCGCTTACCTCGATCTCCTCCAAGCTATCCGTGCCTCGGGCATCGATGGCAATATCTCGTTAAAGCCGACCCAATTCGGTCTGGCCATTAATGAAGACAGCTGCCTGGCCAGTATTCGCAAGGTTACGAAGGAAGCCGCCTGCCTCGGCTTGTTCGTCCGGCTGGATATGGAAGACAGCCCTTGGACGGATGCAACCCTCCGCATTGTGCGTACATTAAAGGCGGAAGGATACAAGAATATCGGAACGGTCATTCAAGCCTGCCTATACCGAAGCCGTCAGGATGTAAGAGCCTTATCGGCGGAAGGGATCAATCTGCGCCTGGTCAAGGGCGCCTACAAGGAGCCGCCCAGCATCGCCATACCTTCGAAGCGCAAGGTCGACGCGAACATGCGACATCTAATCCGAACGCGGCTTGACAGCGGGGTTTATACGGCTATCGCGACACATGACGAGGAAATCATCCGCTGGGTCAAATCGTACACAAGGACGCATAACATACCGCGAACCGCCTTCGAATTCCAAATGCTGTACGGGATACGGACGCCGCTGCAAGCGGCGCTGGCGCGCGAAGGGTACACCGTAAGAAGCTACGTTCCCTTCGGCCGCAGCTGGTATCCTTATTTCGTCAGACGATTGGCCGAACGGCCGGCCAACGTTCTGTTCATCGCAAGAAGCCTCTTCAAGCGGGGATGAAGGGCAGAAGGGAATGATATCGTAATAAAAGAACCGGTCCGAGGTGCTCCCCCGGCCGGTTCTATTCGCGATTAGCCTGCTGCTGGATTGGTGTTCGCTCCACCGTCCGCATCAGCTTCGGTATCTTTTTTAAGATGATTCGTAATCTTGGCATTCGCTTTCAGATCGGCCATCCAGGTTTGGGACAGCTCGCCGATTTTGCTGTTGATCAACGACTCTTGAATCTCCGCTTTATGATCCTCAAATTTCGCGGCTGCCGCTGCTTTGTGCTCCGTAAATTTAATGATATGGAAGCCATGGCTTGTCTGCACGATCGGGCTGAGCTCGCCAGCGGACTTCAGCGCGAAGGCTGCCTTCTCGAAAGGCTCCTCCATCGCTCCTTTAGGGAAGAAATTAAGATCGCCCCCGGCATCCTTCGAACCGGGATCAATCGATTTTTCCTTCGCCAGCGCGGCGAAGTCCGCCCCCTCATTCAGCTGCTTCATAATCGCTTCCGCTTCTTCCTTGGTCTCTACCAAGATGTGGGATGCGCGAACTTGTTCCTCGGTATCGTACATCGATTTGTTCTCGTCAAAATATTGTTTTACCTGCTCGTCGGTCACGCTCTCCTTCGCCTTCGGCTCCAGCAGCTTGCGCATTTGAATCTGAATCGGCATCTGCTCCTTCAGATCGTCAATCGTCATATTCGATTGCATCAAAGCCGCGTTGAATTCTTCCTCGGACGGAAAGTTCTTCTTAAGCGTATCGATTTCTTTATTAATATCCTCATCCGTAACGGTAATGCCGGCTTTCTTCGCTTCCTGGTTAATCAATTCCTCGTTGATCAGGTTCTCAAGAATCGAATCGCCGCCGAGCTCGACCATGGAATCAAACAGCTGATCCTTCTTAATATCAACGCCGTTCACCTGTGCGACGACCTCGTTGCTTCCGCCGAACGGCGGTTTAATAAGTGCAGCCGCAAGCAGGACAGCCAGAACGATGCTTGCGATCATCCATCCTTTACCGCTCTTGCCGCCCGTTGCAGCGGGTTCTGACGGGACGGTCCCGGACTCAAGCGCAGCCGCGCCGTTATTCTCAACCTTATCGTCTTCAGCCGCACGATCGTCATCCGTTTCAGTTCCGGTATATGCCGGGGAATCCAAATTCTCTTCCCTGGCGGCCGGCTCTTCTTGCGAAGCGGCCACTTCATTCGCACCTGGCAGATTATCCGGCGCTTTCGTCTCTTCTTTATTGCCCCCTGCTTTATTAAGTTCTAAATCCTTCTGCTGCTCGTCTTTCTCGTTCAACTAAAAAACTCCCTTCCGAAATGTAATTGCCAACAAGCTTGTCTATCTGTATGCAGTCACTATATCAGAAGCGAACAGGCAAAACCTTAAGAGAAGATAAAAAAGCTTCAGGCCCGCTACAAAATAAACCAATTGACCGGCACGAGCAGCAAAGGGGTAAAGATGGCGCATGCCGCCATCGAGAAGCTGCTGATCCCGCCCTTTTCTTCCGAATCCGCGAGCAGCTTGGCCGAACCGATCCCGTGCGACGAAGCGCCGATGGCAATGGATGAAGCAACGTAATCGTCCACCCGCGCCAGACGCAGCAGCGGAGGACCCGCGATGCTTCCGATCAACCCCGTCAACACGGTCAATGCCGCAGCAAGCTCCGGCGAGCCTCCAAGCCAATTAGCCAAATCCGCCGCTACGGGAGCGGTAACGGATTTCGGCAGGACAGCGAGCAGCAGCGCTTTCGATCCGCCCATCGCAATCACGCAGAGGGCATTGATCGCAATGCCCAGCACACTGCCGATTAACGCGCCGGCCAGCAGCTTGCGAAGCATAGGTCTTAGCCGCATCGCTTGTTTGTATAAGGGCACCGCCAATGCCACCGTTGCCGGTCCAAGGAAGAAGGTGACGATACTTCCTCCGGCATTGTAAGCTTCATAGTCAATGGAACCGGCCAGTAACACAAGGTAAACCAGAAGCGGCGCCGACAGCAAGGGATGCAGCCATCGAACCTTGGCATGAAGCTTAACCGAAAGCGCGTAAGCAAGTACGGTCACCGTCGTACCGAAGAGCGGGTTAGAAAACAGAGTGCTGCTGCTCATGCGAAGCCTTTACCTCCTTATGTCCGCCAATGAGAAGACGCATCGCCAGGCCCGTAAGCAGCGTGACTGCTGAGGTGCCTGCAATAAGGCTGACTGCAATAGCAGGCCAAGCCGTGCTGAGCATAGGGATAAATACAGATACTCCCGCCAGGAGCGGCACGAAAAATAACATCATATGACGGGTTAGCACCGTCGCAGCCGTTTCCACCCATTCCAGCTTAATAAGGCGCGTGAACAGCGCCAGCGTCAGCAGCAGCAGCCCCAATACATGCGAAGGGAGCGGTACGCCCGCTCCCTCATGCAGCAGCCAACCCAAACCGTCGAATCCGATGATGATGACGAATCCCCTCATTCCCCGCATCTCCTTCAGGTATTTTGGCAGCGCGCGGCAGCCGGCTCAGTTTACCCGGTTGACGGCTTCTCCGTCTTGGAACGACCGCAAATTGGAAGCGGCAATTTCCATTAACCGTTGGCGCGCCTCGACCGTCTCCCATGCGATATGAGGCGTAATGATACAATTGGGCGCTCCAATGAGCGGATGATCTGCCGCAGGCGGCTCCGCCGACAAGACATCCAGCGCAGCGCCTGCAATCCTTCCTCCCTTCAATGCATCGGCCAAATCATGCTCGACGACGTGGCCGCCCCTTGCCGTATTAATGAGAAATGCAGTCGGCTTCATCAAGCCAAGCGT
The DNA here is from genome assembly GCF_024734895.1 of Paenibacillus spongiae. Taxonomy (NCBI): domain Bacteria; kingdom Bacillati; phylum Bacillota; class Bacilli; order Caryophanales; family Paenibacillaceae; genus Paenibacillus; species Paenibacillus spongiae. The sequence continues at coordinate 2,544,313 of NZ_CP091430.1, read as the reverse complement.
ACGCTTGTTGACGATGCCGGAGGTCTCCTTCGTCAGCGGGCTATGAAGGGAGATGACGTCCGATTCGGCAAACAGCGCATCCTCTGAAACGAACCGAACCTCTTCCAGCCCCTCGACGCGCTTCTCGGTGCGGGTATGAACGATTACCTTCATGCCGAAAGCAAGCGCCAATCTGGCCACCTGTTGGCCGATCTGGCCATAACCGAATATCCCCATCGTTTTGTCCGCGAGCTCGAGCAGCGGATGCAGCGTAAAGGTAAAATCCGGTCCGGCCGACCAGCGGCCGGCATGAACGGCTGCATTGTGAGCAGCCACGTGATTGCACTGTTCCAGCAAAAGAGCGAACACGAGCTGCGCGACCGAGTGCGTGCTGTAATCCGGAATATTGGTTACTACGATACCCTGCTCGGCAGCCGCTTGCGTATCCACGACGTTATAGCCTGTCGCCAGCACGCCGATGTATTTCAACCCGGGGAGCTGCCGGATCGTTTCCGCGTTAAGCGGCGTCTTGTTCGTCAGCAGCACGTCCGCTCCGGACGACCGTTCCAAAATCTCGTCTCCTGACGACCGATCGTGTACGGTGACGTCTCCGAGCGCCTTCAAGGGTTCCCATGACAAATCGCCCGGATTGAGCGTATATCCATCTAATATCACAATTTTCATGACTGATCATCCTCCAATGTTCCGTAGTTTAACTTACCATGCACCCATTCACGAAGAATGAAGCGTTTGCAGGTGCATCGCCGCGCCGCCAACGCATCACTCCTTTACGCAATCATAGACCCGCCGGAGCCTGCATGTCCAGCAGGATTGAAACCGGCGGCCCCGAAGGCCGAATAAGGATCTTTTCGCACCCATGTATAAATAGCCGCGATCTGGCAATCCTTATCATATCGGCATCGCGAGGTGCCGTAGACAACCGCGGAGAAGACTTACGTTTCCCCATAAGCTCTTCGTCCGGTTTCTCCTCTCCCATGAAAAGGGGCTCTCGAAAGAGGGCCCCGGTTTTTTTGTTCACATCCCCCGATTACCGTCAAGCCTTTGCTATTGGGAAGGTTTCATCTGTACCGCGAAAGCAGCTGTCAAGTAAAAACAGACCTTTTATTCTAAGCAAGTTCTAATAATTTTACCGCAGAGCACGCCACGCCTTACGTTGGTTCGGTCTTAGCAAGTATTAGGCGGTGTTTGATGTGTTATATTGATTTCGGGTAATCGCCTTAGCCATTCTAACAAGCAAATGGAGGGAACAGACCGAAATGATAAACACAAAGCGTATTGGAAAATTAGTTGCGGGCGTCACGATAAGTCTTTCCGTCTTCATATCTGGAAGCATGCTGGTGACACCACAAGCGGCCCATGCCGCAGCTGCATCCGGCACAGTCGCGGACAGCATCCTGAAGGACGGGCAGCAGTTCCTGGGGGTTCCGTATCATTTCGGAGCCAAAACAGGGCGGACGGACCAATTCGACTGTTCTTCGTTCACACAATATGTATTCAAACAAAACGGAATCGACCTGCCTCGTTCGTCAAAGGAGCAGTCGACGGTCGGAACCTATGTACCGAAAGATCAGCTGCAGCCGGGCGATCTCGTTTTCTTCTATTCGCCGATTCACCATGTCGGCGTCTATATGGGTAACGGCAAAGTGATTCATACGTACGGGAAGCCCGGCGTAACGATAACCGATATGAACACCGGATGGTGGAGCGACCATTATACGACGGCACGCCGGGTCATTACAGGAAACGGACAAGCCGCAGAGAAAACGGCCGATGAGCAGGCTGCTCCGGAGACGGTCCAGAAACCATCGAAACCGGCGGCAGACAATCAAGCGGATGCATCCAATGATCAGAACAGTGACCGGAATCACGACCAGAACGAATATGATGAATAGAATGCACACACGATGCTTTTCATGAAAATAGAGCAAGAGCAGCCCCGCCCTCACGAGGAGAACGGAGCTGCTCTTTTGTCTGTACATAAGAACGCATGCCTTGTTGCCGTGCCGTACAGTTTACTAGCTAATACGAATCAGACTGTTCTATATGACTTCAAGACCGTATGCATCCGGGAGCGCAGGATGGGCTTGGTGCGGCTCGGACTGGTACCAGAATGCCACCGAGGCGATATCGTCCTGCAGCGGCAAATACTTGCCATGCGACCTCCAGCCAAGCGCCTGGATTGTAACCCGAAGATCCTCTTCGAACCGGATTGGATCCATAATGTGCCACCGGTACATGCCGAACCTTTGATTGGCTTTATACAGACCGTCCGGCTTGATATGCTGATGCATGCCGAGGAACGGGGTAGAATAAGTAACGTATTGGCCGCTCATATCCCAGTTCCAGGCACCGCCGAAATAATCCTCCGTTCCCGTCCCGCAGATCGTAGGGAACTCGCCGTCGCCATCCATATAGAACTTCACTTCGCCCTCGCCAAACCAATTGTTGCTGTTTACCTGCCAGGCAATGTAAGTACCGACATAATGCCCTTTTCCTTTGATGCCGTCCACGATCGTATGCACTTCTTTATACTTGAGCGGATTGCTGCGGCGCCATTGTGCATGGAAATAAGCCATATCGGCCGGTACTTCCGTCAAGGTGTAGTCGATTTGATAATACAGGGTATGGTTATGGTCGCTGACATTTTCCATAACGACTTTGGCTTTTTGGCGGAAAGGCATTTCCCAATAGCTGTTAAATCCGTTCGCGGGATTAACCGATACCGGCATCGAATTGACCAAGCTCCGCTCGCACCAGCCGTTGCAGAAGAAATCCCCCACCGGTACGCGGACGGACGGTGATTCTTCATCGTCCCAATAGATATTCAGGATCAGATGGCGCCATGAATCCGTGTGGCAAGTCAGCCAAATATGCTGAATGACGCCGGGACCGTCGATTTCCGCCATGGTGAAGGAAGCATTCGCCTGAAGCGAGACCGAAGGCGATATTTTCCAGCCTTGACCGAGATTACCCGATGCGGACAGGCCTGTCCCTTCCGTGGCCATGCCGCCTTTTCCCTTCTCACCCGTGAAATTCTCAGGCGATATCGAACGCGTCTTCGCATCCGATAGTCTGGCCAAATTACCGAGTCCCATCCCAATTCCGTTAAACGCTGTCATCTTGTGCCCTCCCGTATGTGGTTGTCCTTCTTCCTGTAGCCAGTATAGAAGGTTTCCATCCGTTTGGATTTAGCAATCAGTTTGATTAATTTAGCAAAAGTTCACTTTTTTTCGGCACATTTTTGGAAGTGGTTCTTTCTTTTCACAGGTCATACGAATACAATGAAGCCATACCGCGAATAAGGTTTCATTTATCAATTTTTAATCACTTGAACGAAAAAAGAGGGATGGATTTGCTCCGCCATTTGTCGCCATACGTTCGCGTTGCCATGGATCATTGGCTGCAATTGAACGCTTATATCCCCGACAGAGCCATATGGGATTATGAACTTTTATACGTGAAGCAGGGCGAGCTGGAAGTGACGGTCGAGGATGCCGTTTACCGCGGCGCGGAAGGCGATGTCTTCCTGTTCAAACCGAAGCAGCGGCATTCGATCAGCGTTGTGGGACAGGCTCCGGTCGAGCAGCCCCATGTCCATTTCGATATAATCGAAGCCCCGGACAGCCGCTTGATACCGGTATCCTTCAAGCCTGAGGAAGAGATGGATCAAACCGAGCTGGGGTGGTTTCGGCAGGATCTGTTGTCGGGGCCCGAGCTGCAGCTGCCTAACCGCATTCGGCTTCGCTCACCCAAAACATTCGAGAAGCTGCTGTTTACGATCATTCACGAATTCCGTGCACAGGCACCGTACGCGGATCTGAGGTTGAAAGGACTCATGCTCGATCTGCTCGTAACGTTATTTCGCGAATCGCATTGGCATGCGGGCTACGATCAGCCTGATCGTGTCACGCAGCTGATGAATATGAAGGAATATTTGAATCAGCACGCAGACCGGACCGTTACGCTGGACGAAATGTCCGCCCATTTTCATATGAACAAACGGTATCTGATCGGTCTTTTCCGGCAAGCCTTCGACCAGACGCCGATTCAATACCATCAGCAAATGCGGATGGAGCAGGCGAAGAACCTGCTGAAATATTCCCAGCTGTCGATGCAGGAGATGTCCGAAGCGCTCGGGTATCCGAATCTGCATACGTTCAGCCGCGCTTTCAAGAACAATTCCGGCTGCAGCCCTTCCGCTTACCGGACTGCGTTCCGCCATTCATGAGAACGCCTTCAACCGTGCGAACGCCCACCCGCTCTCCCGCATAGGATGTAGGACCATTCCTATAGGTACGAGAGGGTGTTTCCCAAGTGGACATTCAGCTTACGGCGCTGCACTGGGTTTATCTGGCTTTCATTGTGTTTATTATGACGCTTCTCATTAAACGCCGGGATACGTCGCTCATCTGCGTGGTCGGCATTTTTACGCTTGGCCTGCTTGCAACGGAAAGTCTCAGCGGGTCGGTCAGCGGCGTATTCAACAGCTTTATTTATGCGACCAAAGAGCTGATCGGCACGATCTTCATCATCTCCATTATCGTCGCGATGAGCCGCATCCTGATCATAACCGGCGTCAACGAAATGATGGTATCTCCCCTCACCCGGTTTATCCGGACGCCTGCGCTTGCCTTCTGGGGCATCGGATTGATCATGATGGTCACCTCATGGTTCTTCTGGCCATCTCCTGGAGTCGCGCTGATCGGAGCGGTCCTGCTTCCGGTTGCGGTACGCGTCGGTCTTCCTGCGCTTGGGGCGGCAATGGCGATGAACCTCTTCGGTCACGGCATCGCCTTGTCGGGCGATTATATTATCCAAGGCGCGCCGAAGCTGACGGCCGACGCAGCCGGGCTGCCGGTCGCCGACGTCATGCAGGCCAGCATACCGCTTGTTATTGTTATGGGCCTTGTAACCACAGTGGTTGCATTCTGGATGATGAGACGGGATATGAAGAGGGGAACATGGAGGGACGGACTGGTAGAGTCCGGCGTCGGAACGGGTCCCGGCAGCACCGAATCATCTGCGCAAGTCCGTCTGCCAAAGCAGTTGAAACGCTGGCTTGCAGTAATTATTCCGCTTCTGTTCGCTGCCGATGTCGCCGCCATGTTCGTTCTTGATTTGCAAGGCGGCGACGCGACGGCGCTCATCGGCGGTACGGCGGTGCTCATCTTAATTGCCGTCACGCTGATCGCGCATCGCAATCGCGGACTTGAGCAGACAACCGCTTATTTAATCGAAGGCTTTCAATTCGGATTTCGGGTATTCGGTCCGGTTATTCCGATTGCCGCCTTCTTCTATCTGGGCGATGCGGCGTTCACGGAACTGTTCGGCAAGACCTTGCCGGACGGCTCTCATGGCATCGTGAACGACCTGGGTGTCGCGCTTGCTAACCATGTGCCGCTCAACGATGCAATCGGCGCCGTCACATTGACGGTAACCGGAGCCATTACCGGACTCGACGGCTCCGGCTTCTCCGGCATTTCGCTGGCGGGCTCGGTCGCGCAGCTGTTCGCCTCCGCCATCGGCACCGGCGCCGATACATTGACCGCGCTCGGTCAGGTAGCCGCGATTTGGGTAGGCGGCGGGACGCTTATTCCTTGGGCTCTCATCCCCGCTGCCGCCATATGCGGCGTTAATCCGTTCGAGCTGGCTCGGCGGAATTTGAAGCCGGTGCTCATCGGTCTTGCCGTTACGACGATCGTCGCCATCTTTCTCATCTAGATGACGAAAAGGCTGTACCTCTATCCCGCCTGCTGACGGTACTGAGGTACAGCCTTCTTGCTCTTATCGTGCCCTTGCACGCGCCTGCCGGCTGACACCGGACTGTATAAGTCGCGCATCGACTTCACCCTTCGGTAGAAAACCCGTAGAAAGACGCCGCGTTTCGATACAGCCGCCATTCCGCTGCATCCTCCGGTATCCCCTTCAGTTCCGCAATCTTGCCCGCCACATGCCGAACCATGAGCGGCTCCGTCCGTTCTCCGGCGAATGGACCCTCGAACGGCCATGGACCATCGGTCTCGGTCATCATCAGCTCTAACGGATACTGCTTCACAAGCTGCTGAATTTCTTCTTCATACAGGACATCGGGGGTGATGGAGATGTAATACCCGGCTGCAATCATTCGTTCTATCGTGTCCGGCGAACCTTTAAACCAATGAAAATGCGCCTTTCGCACATGATGCCGTTCCAGCAGATCGAGCGTTGTATCCGCATCCTCATAGACGGCATGCAATACGATGGGCAGCTGCATGTCGGAAGCAAGCCTGACGAACTTCTCGAGCAGCGCGATATAGGGCTCCTGGGCGAACGGCTTCCCCGCCGCTTCTGCTTCCGTTCGCGTATAATAGGGCAGTCCCACCTCGCCGATGGCAAGCCGCTCGCCGGACGCGAAGCGAACGCGAATCCAGCGAAGCAGTTCCTGAATCGAGGCATCGTCCGGCAGCGGCTGCTCGGGATGAAACCCGTAAGCAGGCAGGACGCGGCCGGGAAACCGGCCTGCCAATGTCTGATTCAAGCGGGATGATTCCAAGTGCATCGATACGGCAACCACGCCCGCTGTACCGCCGGAGAACGCCTCGGACAGCAGCGGCTCCCGCTCCTGCTCGGGATATAAGTCCACATGCAGATGAGCATCGAACCATCTCCCCGCAGCAGGCTGCGGATTCGTTACCGGACCTCTTTCAGGAGTGCGGTCCCGGCGATCGGCGTCATCCATATTCCGGTTCCGGCTGCTCATACGCGCCCTCCCGTCTGCACTGCCGGCGTGAGCAGGCCGTATATTTCACGCTTGAGCTCGTTGAATACCGGATCGCTCCACAGCTGCTCACCCCGTGGGCGGGGGAATGGCACCTCAATCTCCCGGATGACCTTCGCCGGCGCGGTAGAGAGTACGAGAATGCGGTCGGACAGCAGCAGCGCCTCTTCGATGCTGTGCGTAATAAACAATACGGACCGTCTGTCTTCCTCCCACAGCGAGAGCAGCCATGTTTGCATATGCTGCCGGGTTAGTGCGTCGAGCGAACCGAAAGGCTCGTCGAGGCACATGAGCGGCTGCGGCGACAGCAGTGCCCGGAGAAACGAAACCCGCTGCTGCATGCCACCCGACAGAGCATGCGGATAGGAATCCGCGTCGCGCTCCAGTCCGATGCGGGTCAGCCACTTGCGCGCCATGTTACGGGCCTCCTTGCGATCGATTCCCGCAATCTCAAGCGCCATCTCGATATTCCGGGCAACAGACAGCCATGGGAGCAATGAGGCGTTCTGCGGCATATAGGCGATTAATCCGCGTTCCATTGGGGCGATAAGCCGCCCGCCGATCCGGATCTCGCCCGAACCGGGCTTCTCCAGCCCGCCGATCAGATGGAAGAGCGTCGATTTACCGCTACCGGACGGGCCGATCAGCGAGACGAATTCGCCTTCCTTGACATGGAAGGTAGCGTCCTCCAGTACAAGTTTCGAGCTGCCGCCCGACGTGAAGGTCTTTGAAACCCCGGTGATCTCCAAAGCATGATGCGTCATCGTCCCGCCTCCTCATCGCTCCGTACGCGCCAGCGTACCGATAATTTCTCTGCAATCGTAATAGCGCCGAACAACAGCAGGCTTATCGTAATAATGGTGACGATGCCGACGAACAGCCGGCTCGTCTGCCAGCCGTTCGAAGCGAGCTGAATGAACTTGCCCAGCCCCTTATCCGCTCCGTTCGACTCTGCATAGATAGCGCTGATTACACTGTAGCTGGCTGCAATCTTCAGGCCCGAGAACAAATAGCTGATCGAACCCGGCAGCTCCAGCCGCCAGAACAGCTGTCGTTTGGTCGCGCCGATCATCTTCATATAATTGACGAGCTTCGGATCCGCTTGGGTGAGTCCGGTCAGCATGGCCACAGCCACGGGAAAGAAGCAGACGAGCATAAGCAGCAGCACCCGCGGCATCATGCCGAAGCCAAACCAGATCACGAATAAATTGATCAGCACGAAAACCGGAACATTCTGAGTCAGCACGAGCAGCGGATAGAAGCCGGCCTTCACCCAGGGAACCAGATGCAGCAAAGCGGCGAGCAACATGCCCGCCGCCGATCCCGCCGCAAATCCAAGCAGCGTAATGCCCAGTGTCGCCGATGCATGCTCGAACAGCCGCGGTGCAACGGACACGAACTCCTTCGCAATATCCAGAGGCGATGGAAGCACATAGTCTTCGATACCGAACAGCATAACCGCCGCTTGCCAGATGACAATGAGCGAGGCGAGAACCGCTGCAGGCGGTCCTGCCTTGCGCAGGCTGAACCATCTATTGCCCATCGGGATATTTCTCCAGCAGGCGGTCCATAGAAGCCCCGCTTCCCGGATTGTGGTACACCTTGATCTGGGAAATAATCGACGGGCAGCCCATCTCGGTCATCGCTTCGTTCATCCGCTGCACGATCGCCAGCAGCTCGCCGAGCTCGCCTTCCATCGTCGTTTCGAGCGGTGCCACACGGTAAGGAACGCCGGATGCTTTAATAATATCGATGGCGCGGTCCACATAAGGAATGACGCTTTCGCCTCCGGGCGTATGAGGTATGATTTGAATGCTAAGCAGCGTGTTGGCCATTATGTTCGTTCTCCTCTCAACTTCAGGTGTATGTTGTTGTGACTTGATTTGACTTGTGAAAACGGATATGAATAGCTTTATTCCGGCAGAAATTCGTTCGTAAACGCCTTATCTGCTTCCAGCTCTTTATCCAGCAGCTTGTGATCGAACATCCACTGTGCGTAGTTTGTCCAGACTTCCAGCTTCTGTTCGCCCCAGCGCGGCGCGTCGTCTTGATATTTGGGGCTCAGCCACTTCTGGCTGGCACGCACGAGCTCCGGCTTCAATTCCGGCTCCGCCTTGATCAGCACTTCCGCCGCTTCTTCCGGATGCTCGATCGCGTATTTATAGCCTTCGGCAGAGCCTGCCACAAACGCCTTCACAATGTCTTTGTTCTCCGCGATCATCTTTTCGTTCGTCGCCAATACCGGCGTATAGTAGTCCAGCTTGTCGCTGTAATCGGTCAAATAGACCATGTTCAGCTTCTCGCCGCGGAGCTCAGCTTCAACACCCGTCCAAGCATAGAAAATCCAGGCGAAATCGATGTTCTTCTTCACGGCCGTGAAGAAATCCACGTCCCCCGTGCTGACGATCTTCACCTTCTTTGCATCGGCCTTCTCTTCCTGCATCAGCGAGTCAATAACCGCTTCTTCGGCCGGAGATCCCCAGCCGCCGTACGTCTTTCCTTCGAAATCCTTCGGCGTCTTAATGTTCTTGTCCGCCGGGGATGCGAAACCCGATGTATTGTGCTGAATGACTGCTGCAATCGAAACGATCGGCACGCCCTGAATGCGCGCTTGCGTAATGCCCTCCTGGTAGCTGACGCCGAACTCAGCCGCTCCAGTAGCGACCATCTTGTCGGCGCCGGCTTCGCCAGGCTGAATAATTTCGACATCCAGTCCGTGTTTCTTGTAAAATCCGTTATCCCGCGCCACATACAGGCCGGTATGATTCGTGTTCGGCGACCAGTCGAGCACGACCTTTACTTTCGTCAGCGGTTTGTCCGCAGCGTTATCTGCGGGTGTTTCCGCGTTATTCCCGGCAGCGCCCTGTTCACCATTTTGCTCGTTCGCTTCCTTCGCGCCGCAGCCCGTGAGCGCAAGCAGCATGATGACGAGTGCGATCCCCCATTTTGCCAAAGTAGTGCTTCGTTTGCCGATCCTCATGATCCAACTGCTCCTCTCCGTATTGCCAGATGAGCGACAACTATAGACGTTACCATGATTCCATAAGAAAAAGCGTCCCCCGATAGTGGAAGACGCTTCGATATTGCTCTCTTGTCCCGCACGGCTTCCTCCTAAGTTTACAGGCGAAAGCGGCACGGCTTGACGCGCAATTCCTACGCTGGCATTATCCAGATCAGGTCAATGGGTCGGGATTCATCGGATCCCCTCTCAGCCGGCCAATCTCCAGCTCCCCTTGTCATATTCAGTTCGTCGCAAAGCTTATTATAGCACTTGTCAGGTAAATTGCCACTCTTTTATACCCGGATCATTCGCTTGCCATCCTACAGATGGACTAATTCATGAACCGCCAGCCGCTAACGGCCGCCGCGAAATTTCTGTGTATGCGCTTTGGCTTCGTCGGTATTCGTCACGCGGTTGCGGCTCCACTCGATCAGAATGCGATCGATATAGCGGAAGTGAAGCTTTCCTGCGAAAACGGCCTCCTTCAGCGCAAACCGGATCAGCTCGTCCGGGTATTTGTCCTGATCCAGCCAAGCGCTGATCGTTTCGCATTCCATTGGAGACAAGGGGCGACCGAACTCCTGCTCGAACACGGTAAAAAGATCGGACGCCTTGGGCTCCGGATCGCGCTCTTCGCGATGATTCTGCATGCTTTCGCGGGCAGTGTCGGACAGCCACTCCGCCGAGCGGAGCATCCAGCCGTCCCAGTTATAGCATTCCGAGCGGATGCCCGTCAGCGGATCGACCTCCTCGTCAATCGTGAGCAGGCCTTCCTTGATCAGACGCCCGAGAAGCTGGTGAGCGGTCTTGGGCGTAACGCCGAGCCGGTCGGCAAGCTGTTCCGGCGTCGGAAAATCGATTTGTTCGAGCTGCCGGAACATGAGAAGCTGCAGCAGCAGCAGAAACTCGGCATCGGATAATCCGATGGCCTTGTACGCCCGCAGCAAGCCTGCCGGTATGACGACGCTGCCGCTGTTCATGGCGGCAGCCATGCCCCGTGAATAAGACTTCCACATTTCTTGTTTCAATCCAGTTACCCTCCAAAAGTTTTGTGAGCCAATGCGCTTTAGGAAATCGGATGCTTCACAAAATCCATCGGAAGCTTACGAGAGCCGGCTTTATGGATAGAGCCGGTGGAGCAAGCGCGGGAATGGAATCGTCTCCCTCACATGATCCAAGCCGCAGATCCAGGCGACCGTCCGCTCCAGTCCGAGACCGAAGCCCGAATGCGGAACGGTGCCGTAACGGCGCAGGTCCAAATACCATTGGTACGCCTCTTCCGATAGCTCGTGCTCGCCGAACCGTTCCGCGAGCAGCTGCGGATCGTCGATCCGCTGCGAACCGCCGATAATCTCGCCGTAGCCTTCCGGCGCGATCATGTCGGCGCACAGAACGACCTCCAGCCGGCCCGGGTCCGGTTTCATATAGAACGCCTTAATTGAAGCGGGGTAATGCGTAATGAAGACAGGGCGGTCGAACTTCTCGGCGATTGCCGTTTCATGAGGCGCTCCGAAGTCCTCGCCCCACGGCACATCGAATCCGTTCTCTTGAAGCAGCTTGATCGCGTCGTCATACGTCATGCGGGGGAACGGGGCCTGGATAGCCTCCAGCTTGCTTATATCGCGGCCGATCGTCTCCAGCTCCTTGCGGCAATGCGTAAGGACCGATTGAATGACGTGCGAAACAAACTGCTCCTGAATGCGCAGGCTTTCTTCAAGATCGACGAACGCCATCTCGGGCTCAATCATCCAGAATTCGATCAGGTGGCGGCGTGTCTTCGACTTCTCCGCGCGAAACGTCGGCCCGAACGAATAAACTTTACCCAACGCCATTGCGGCAGCTTCCATATAGAGCTGTCCGCTTTGCGTCAAGTACGCATCGTCATCGAAGTATTTCGTGTGAAACAGATTCGTCGTGCCTTCGCAAGAAGAAGGCGTCAAAATGGGCGGATCGACGAGCGTAAAGTCGCGCTCGTCGAAGAACTGTTGAATGGCGCGGATAATTTGCGCGCGAATGACGAGAATGGCACGCTGCTTCGGCGTTCGCAGCCATAAGTGGCGGCGGTCCATCAGATAGTCGACACCATGCTCTTTAGGCGTGATGGGATAGTCCTCCGTCAGCTGGATAATCTCGACTTCCTCCACGAGAAGCTCGTAGCCGGACGGGCTGCGCGGTTCTTCGCGCACCGTTCCTCTAACATACAGGGAGCTTTCCTGCGTCAACTGCTGAGCCGATTCCCATGCCGCTTCGGACACTTCGCTTTTGACAAGAACGCCCTGGATATATCCCGTCCCGTCGCGCAGCTGCAGAAACTGGATTTTCCCGCTGGAACGTTTGCCGTTCAGCCAGCAGCCGATCCAGACCTGTTCTCCGGCATATTCGCTAACCTGCTTGATTGTCCTTAACGTTTTCATTGTGAAATCACGTCCTTTCGGCTCGATCCTACCGGTTGTTCGATAAACGCAAAGGTGCTGCTTGCGCGGATCGCTTGGTTGCAATCGAATGTCAAACCACGCTTGCGCAGCAGCACCTCTTATACATTATGCTTCAATCTCGACGATGCCGCTGTCTTTGCCTTGCTCCATCATGATCTGATACGTATCTCTCGCAATGAGCAGCTCTTCATTCGTCGGAACGACCAGCACAGCGACGCGCGACTCATCCGTCGAAATCAGGCGCGACTCATTCGAGCGCTCTTCATTGCGGGCGCGATCGAGCTCGATGCCGAGGAACGTAATGCCTTCGCATACCGATTGCCTGGTGATGACGGAGTTTTCTCCCACACCCGCAGTGAAGACCAGCGCGTCCACGCCGTTCATGGCCGCTGCGTAAGCGCCGATATACTTCCTAAGTCTGTACATATACATATCGAAGGCCAGCTTCGCCTGTTTGTTGCCCTCCTGCATCGCTTCGGTGATTTCCCGCATATCGCTGCTGAGGCCGCTAATCGCCTGCAGCCCGCTATGCTTGTTCAGCATGGAGCTCACTTCGTTCAGCGTCAGGTCCTCCTTATCCATCGTGAACGGCACGATGGCCGGATCCAAGTCTCCGCTGCGTGTTCCCATCATTAAACCTTCCAGCGGCGTAAGTCCCATGCTGGTATCGTAGGACTTGCCGTGCAGAATAGCGGTACAGCTCGCCCCGTTGCCGATGTGGCAGGTGATCATCTTCAACGACTCGAGCGGTTTGCCGAGCTTAGCCGCCGCCTGCCGGCTCACATAGTCATGCGAAGTGCCGTGAAAACCGTACCGGCGGATTTTGTGGCGGCGGTAGAGCACCATCGGGATCGGATACAGGAAGGTTTCCTGCGGCATCGTCTGATGGAAGGCCGTATCGAAGACGACCGTTTGCGGAACGTCCGGCAGGTTCGTTTCAACCGCGGTGATCCCCATCATCGCTGGCGGATTATGTAACGGCGCCAGGTCAAACAGCTTGCGGATTTCAAGCTTTACATTATCGTCTACGATCGTGGAATGCTTAAAGCTCTCTCCTCCATGTACCACCCGATGTCCGACTGCCTTGATTTCGTTCATGGATTTCAGCACGCCGTGCTCAGGGTGGGTCAACAGCTCGATCACCCGTTTGACCCCTGTCGTATGATCCAATATTTCTTTTACTTGCCTGACTTCCGGTTTATTCGTGGGCTCATGCGTAATAATGGAGGCGTCCAAGCCGATGCGCTCCACCCTGCCCTTGGCGAGCACGCTTTCGTCAAGCATGTCGTAGAGCTGATATTTAAGCGATGAGCTTCCGGCATTCATAACCAAGATTATCATATGCGATTCCCGTCCTTATCATAATGAAAAAATCCGACTCCGCTCTTTGCGCCGAGTTGTCCGGCACGAACCATCTTCTTCAATACGATCGAAGGTCTATACTTTAATTCCCCGTATTCGCGGAACATCCGCTCCAGTGCGGCAAGGATCGAATCGAGTCCGAAACGGTCGGCCATCTCGAACGGCCCGTTCTGGAAGGAATACCCGATCCTCATTGCGCTGTCAATATCTTCGGCGGAAGCAACCCCTTCCTCCAACACATGCAAGGCTTCATTGATAAATAGACAAATGAGACGCGTTGTTACAAAACCAGGCGATTCGAATACCATGACGCCCTTCTTTTGGATGATAACCTCGACAAAATGCTTTGTCCGCGAAAAAGTATCGTCTGACGTTTTCAGCCCGCGCACGATTTCAACGAGATCCGTCTTCATGACCGGATAGACGAAATGCATGCCGATTACTCTTTCCGGGTAAGCGGTAACACTGGCAAGCTCCGTCAAGCTTAACGTCGAAGTATTGCTGGCCAGGATGACATCCGGACCGCATATTCGGTCCAGCTCTTCGAATACAGCCTTCTTGCTGTCCAGATCCTCGGTTATCGTCTCGATCACAAGCTCGCAATCGTGCATGGATGAGAGGCTCTCTGCGATATGAAGCCGGCTGGTGACCAGCTTCTTCTCCGATCTGGTTATCGCCCATTTCTCGATTTGCTTGTCCAGGCTCTGCTCAATCATAGCCAAAGCATGTGATTGGCGATCCTCCAAGTGCTCGTATATATATACATCCAACCCATGAAAGGCAAGCATCTCCGCAATACCTTGGCCCATCGTACCGGCTCCGATAACGCCTACTTTACGTACTATCAATTGTGTCATCCCCCATGTGCGCAAATAAAAATCGAAGCTCATCCGTCTTCAATTTACATCTCTTATTATACCGTGTTTGTAATATCGGGGCTAGGGAGAAACCTGGATGAAACCGCATTCTTCCGGTCTTCGGACAGGCTTATTGTGACAATTCATATACAAAAAAAAGGCGGAGTGTGACTCCGCCTCTCATCCGTTTACGCCGATGCCTGATTGACTGGCGTCCCGGCGGATGCAAGGAGCTCCCTGAACCGGTCGCCGCCTAACGTTTCTTCCCGTACGAGCACGTCCAGCGACTTCTCGAACACGACACGCTGCTCGTCCAGAAGCTGTCTGACCCGGTCGAATAACCCGTCCAGTATTTCGCCGTTCACATGCGCCCACTTGTCCGGGGTCATCATCGAATTGTCAACAATCCCCATCTCGGTCAATCCGCTTTCGACCATCGTCCGGACGATGCTCATCGCCTGGTCGAAATCTCCGCGGGAGCCCGTGCTGCGGCCGCCGTAGAACATTTCTTCAGCCGCCGCTCCCCCGAGGGCGATCATGATTTGCCCTTCAAGAAATTCGCGCGTATACAGATAGCGGTCCTGCTGCGGGTTATGCCGCACATACCCAAGCGCCTGTCCGCGCGGGGACAGCGCGACCTGCGATACGCTGCCAGGTCTGACAAGCTCGGCCGTAATAGCATGCCCCAGCTCGTGCAAGGCCACACGCTCACGCTCTTCTTTCGTCGCCTCGCGGTCCGTCTTCTCGCCCATCATCACTTTATCGATCGCCATCGACAGATGCCGATGCGAGATCGCTTCCGTATCGTCACGCATCGCATAAATTGCCGCTTCATTCATGACGCTCTCAAGCTGTGCGCCTGAGAAGCCGAACGACTCCGCAGCAACCTTGTCCAGGTCCGCATCGTCGGCTAGCGGCTTGTTCCGGGCATGAATGTTTAATATATGCGAGCGGCCCTTTTTATCGGGCAAATCGACGGCGATATGACGGTCGAACCGGCCCGGACGCAGCAAGGCGTTATCCAGCATCTCCTTGCGGTTCGTCGCCCCGATTAAGAGGATTCGCGGCGTTTCCGACGTATGAATGCCGTCCATCTCGGTGAGCAGCTGGTTCAATGTCTGATCGTATTCGCGATGCTGCCCGCCGTCTCTTTTGCCGCCGATAACATCGATTTCATCGATGAAGACGACTGCGCTTCCCAAGCCCGCCTTCGTCGCCTTCTGTCTGGCTTCCTTGAAGATATCGCGAATGCGGCTTGCGCCCACGCCGACATACATCTCGACGAACTCCGACCCCGATGCCGTCACATAGACGGAATTGGTGTACTGCGCGGCGGCTTTGGCCAGCAGCGTCTTCCCCGTTCCCGGAGGTCCGGTCAGCAATATCCCTTTCAACGGGCGAATGCCGAATTTCTTAATTTGTTCCTCATGAACGAGAAAATCAAGCGCTTCGATCAGCTCCTGCTTGGCCCTTTCCTGACCGCCGATCTCGTCGAAAGAGAGCTGGACAGTCGGCCGGGCTTTCGTCCGGCGGTCGCCGCCAACTGCCGCTAAATTGCCCCGCGTTCTGACCATGAACAGCAAGCCGCCGAGAATGACGGCCGCCAGAATGATCGGTATGACGTTCACCTCGACAAAAAACTGGAGAAAAATGAGCAAAACCGGGACGAAGCCGATAACAATTTCTTTCATATATTTACGCATTCGGCCATACCCCCAGTTTGTCAGGCGTACGAGGCAAAACGACATATTTGGTATCGGCGCCATTCTTCAACGTAATATATACGTTCACATCGTCCATCTCCGAGACTGCTTGGACGCCTTTATACTGCGTCTCGATCTGTTTCATCGCAGCTGGAATTTCCGTGTATTTCCGCGTCTCCATCGCTTGAGCGACATCGAATAGAACGGATGCCCATACATCATTCAAGCTGGAATCGTCCTTCGCTCCCTGGATATCAAGGCGCAGCTGCTTGCTTCCGATAACGGACGCACCTTCACGCACAATCTGATCATAGATACTCCGTATATTCGCTTCATTATTCAACGTCAGTTCCATCGTAACGGAATCACGATCGATGACCGGCTTTGCCTTCTCGACGCCGGGGACGCTTTGAACAATATGCTCGAGCGGCTGCACGGCAGCAAAGTTCCGGTACATATACCAGCCTCCGATAAGAAGGACTGCGGATATTATAGCCGTTATAATGGTGGGAATAACCCGGATTTTCATATGCAAAAAGCCCCCTTTCAAGGATGCTGTCACTTTTATATCGCAACAAGTGTATACCCGTTTGCTATACAAAAGTATATCACATCGACTTGCATAAGGGGGTGTGTAATAGATGGCAGCACTGGTTAACGCGCGGCATAACCGCACATTCGGCGCTATTGCTTCGGCAGGCTGTATGTAATGATAAAGCCGCCGTCGCTATACCGGTAGAAATCGTAATAATAGAAGTCCGTTCCCGATTGATCGCGGGAATAGAACAGCTCCCAGACCGGCTCGTTATCCTTCCATCCGAGCTTGATATGCTCCAGATTAGCATCCGGCTTCGAGCTCAGGAGCTTCTCTTTCAGCTGCTCCTTGGTTACGCCGTCTTTCACCTTGCGGATGACAGGCTGCATGGCATTCGGATTCTCGTACAACCAAACATAGACTTCGTCGCCCTGTTTGTCTTTCCCTTCCACAATCCATATCGTGTCATCCCACACGTACGTGTAAGAATCGCTAGTTTCCTGCAAGCCGGCTATCTTCATAGCCTGCTCTTCCAACTTCGTCTGATCGTTCCACATCGGGGCTTGGACATAACGGTAATAACCGTTTGCTCCGATCAACAGGACAACTATGCTTGCGATGACAACCGCAGCTATTCGCGCCGGCGTCATCGAGGACGGCCGCTTGCGGCGTGAAGCACGCATTATCGTGCCAGCAGCCTTTCAAAGCAGGACTGCGCCTCGGCCTTCACCTTAGCTTCGTCGATCAGCAGACATTCACCCGAGCTCACCACTTGACGCCCGTCAATCCATACATGCTTAACATCCCGGCCCGACCCGGAGTAAACAAGATGCGATACCATTTCCGTCTGCGGGTAGAAATGCGGCTGCTCGGCATCAATCGCGATAAAGTCGGCCTTCATACCGGGCTTCAATACGCCAAGGAGCGAGTGCTTGCCTAAAGCGCGGGCACCGTAAACGGTTCCCAGCTTCAGCGCCTCGGAAGCCGGAACCGCTGTCGGATCGCCTGAAACGCCTTTATGGATAAGCGCTGCGAGACGGATTTCATCGAATAGATCCAAATTGTTATTGCTTGCCGCGCTGTCCGTGCCAAGAGATACCGTAACGCCCGCTTTTAGCAGCTGAGGCACCCGCGCCACACCGCTGGCCAATTTCAAATTGCTTGCCGGATTATGAGAAATAGCCGCTCCCCGCTCGGCAAGCAAAGCGATTTCTTCGTCATTGAGATGAACCGCATGGGCAAGCAGCGCAGGCTTGGAGAAAAAGCCAAGCTTGTCCAGATGCTCGACCGGACGGCGTCCGTAATCCTTCACATTCTGCTCCACTTCGGCAAGCGATTCGGACATATGCGTATGAAGCGGCACATCCAGCTCATGGGCGGCTTCAACGATCCGCTCGATATAATCCGGCGGACAAGTATACGGCGCGTGAGGCGACATCATTGTCGTAATCCGGCCTCCCGCCTGACCGTTCCAGTCCTTGGCGAACTGCTTGGCTTCGATGAGCTTCTCGGTCTGCACGTCCGGAGGGCACAAGCCGATGACGCCGCGGGTCAAGACGCCGCGAATACCCGACTGCTCGACAACTTCGGCAACAATATGCATGCGGTCATACATATCGACGAATGTCGTTGTACCCGATTTTAGCATTTCAGCCACTGCAAGCGATGTCCCCCATCTGACGTCATCATCGGTAAACTTCGCTTCCATCGGCCACATCTTCTGCTCCAGCCATACTTGAAGCGCTTCGTCATCAGAATACCCGCGCAGAAGTGACATCGCAGAGTGCGCGTGCGTATTGATTAAGCCCGGCATAAAGACAAGTCCTTGTCCGTTCAATCGCTCCGCACCTTCCGGGGCCGGGCTAGGCGGCTCTTCGCCCAAGTAGACAATACGGTCGCCCTCGACAACCATATGTCCTTTCAATACGGGACGGCTATCATCCATCGTTACGAATGTGCCGTTCTCAATCCACAGCCGGTTCATCGTCTTCCTCCTCATTCTTCTCCAAATAATAAGCTAAGCTTAGCAGCTCCCTCGTAAAATCGGCATAATGAATGCGGATATGTTCGGGAACGCGCAATATGGTCGGGGCAAAATTCAATATCGCTTTCACGCCCGCATCGACGAAACGGTCTGCTACATTCTGCGCTTCGACTGCGGGAACGGTAATAATGCCGATTACAATATGAAGCTCTTCGACCTTCTCCTTCAAATCATCCATCGCTTGAACCGTCAGACTGTTGATTTGCGTCCCTACGACGGAGGGATGCGCATCGAATACAGCCATGATTTTCATATTATCCTTCAAATACGTATTGTAATTGCACAGCGCACGGCCAAGATTGCCGGCGCCTACAAGCCCGACGCTCAGAGGCTGATCGAGCTTGAGAATTTGCCTTATTTTTTCGATGAGGTACGACACGTCATAGCCGATGCCTTTGCGCCCGAATTCGCCGAAGTAAGCCAAATCTTTGCGGATTTGCGCCGGATTAAGATCCAGCTTATTGCCGAGATCCTGTGACGAAACCGTCTGAATGTCCCGCTTATGCAGGTCGTTCAGCACCACCAGGTAAATCGGCAGCCTGCGCACGACCGCTTCGGATATTTTCTTCATGGCTTACCTCTCCTCTCTTTCAACCGCTAACCATTCCCTGATTCTCGGTACGATTAGATCTAGATGCATATGCTCGATTTTTGGGCCAGGCAGGGAGTACAAGAAATATTTGCCGTAATACGTATCGATGACGCGGGTATCGTAGATGAGTACAATTCCGCGGTCATTAGCCGTCCGGACAAGCCGGCCGAAGCCCTGCTTAAACCGGATGACCGCTTGAGGAATGGACAGCTTCATGAACGGATTCTGCTTCTGCTCCTGCAGCAGCTCGGATTTCGCTTCCACCAGCGGATGATTGGGCGGCTGGAACGGCAGCCTGACAATGGCCAGACAGGTCAGCGCATCGCCAGGGATGTCCACTCCTTCCCAGAAGCTGCTCGTCCCAAGCAGGACGGAAGCCGTCTGCTGCTGGAACCGCTTGGTCAGCTTGCTCCGGTTGCCGCTGTCGATCCCCTGCGCAAGGAGCTGGATACCGCTTGGCGCCAACGCTTCCTTGAGCGGGTCGTAAACCTGTTTCAGCATACGGTACGAGGTGAACAGGACAAGCATCCGCCCCTTGGTTTCCGCCGCGGCATCGGCTAAGGAACGAATCAGCATTTCATTAAATTGCGAGTCGCCCGCCGCACCCTTCAATACGGGGAAATTGCGCGGGATGCAGACCAGAGCCTGTTCCCTGAAATTAAACGGCGAAGGCAGCTGGACCGTCTTCAGCCGTCCTTGCTCCTCATCCTGCTGCAGCCCGAGCTGCTCGGCGGCATATTGAAACGACTTCTGTACCGACAAGGTCGCCGACGTGAGGACAACGCTCTTTTTTGCGTCGAAGAAATACGTCCGGAGCTGACCGCTTACATCTGCGGGCACCGCATACAGATGAACCGATTTCGCACGGAAATTGTTATTGGCCTCCAGCCAGTAAACAAACTCCTTTTTGTCCGCTTTCATAAACGAACGGAGATCGTCGCGCGCCCTCATGAGATCTTTGACCGTGCCGCTTAAATCCGTCACAAGCGCTACAATCGACTGATCGTCCAGGTCATCCTTCATTTCCGTAAATATTTTGTCCAAGGAACGGACGATCTTGTTCAGATGGCCGTGCACCGCTTCTTCGACGATCTGGGCATCCTTCCATTGGTTCGGAAGCTTGCCGGATCTTAGGCGCAGCACCAGCTGGCCCGCCTCGGCGGTCGAATCCTGTGCGCCGCTTCCCATGATGGCAAACAGCAATTCGAACAGCTTGTCCCAATCATCGCGAAGATCGCCGAATACCGGCACCACATCGTCGATCGTTTCCCGCCACGCTTCGCTCTTCTCCGCGCTTTCGCCGCTAAGTCTGTGTTTCAGCTGAATAAGCAGGCCGTTGCGGGCGTCCTTGCACAATCGGGCAACGGGATGATTAACGGAATGATAAGATAATTGCGTTCCCAGATGCTTGCCCGCTACTTCCTCCAGGTGATGCGCTTCGTCTACGATCAGGTGCTCGTATCCGGGAAGCAGCCTGTGGTCGGCGCGGATATCGGTAAACAGCATGGAATGGTTCGTTATGACAACATCGGCTAAATTGGCTTCCTGCTTGGCTCTATGATAAAAGCATCGTTTGAACCAAGGACAGCTCCGGTTCAGGCAGGAGTCCGCGTCGCTCGCAACCGTTGACCAGAAATCGGCTCCTTTGTTGCCGAAGTTGAGCTCCTCTTGGTCGCCGTTATCGGTTTCTCCGAGCCATACGACCATCTGCGAGGCTGTGATCCGATCCTCGTTCGGTGAGCTGAAATCCTTGGTCACCACTTTGCCTTCGAACTTGCGCAAACATAAATAATTGCCGCGCCCTTTGAAGACCGCGGCCTTGAATGGATAAGGGAGTACGGATTGCAGCAGCGGCAGATCCCGCTGTCTGAGCTGCTCCTGAAGATTGATGGTATGGGTGCTGACAATGATTTTCTTATCGTTCTTCACCCCGTAATAGAGCGAAGGAATAAGATAACCGAGCGACTTGCCTGTACCTGTGCCGGCTTCAATCATGAGATGCTTGTCTTGCTCGAGCGCCTCAAGCACTTCCTGGAACATTATGTTCTGCGGGTCCCGTTCTTCGTAGTTCGGAATTATGGCCCGAAGACTGTCTTTCATGTGGGAAAGAAAGTCGGGGAACGTCCAAGCGTCTACCGACTCTGCCTCTCCTCCGCTTCTTGGAGGCTCCTCATCCGTCCAATCGCCGGTTTTCATGGCGAATTGGCGGAAATACGAGAATGCGCTTGGATCTATGGAAGAAGTTAATGATTTCGAGACGGCTATTTGCTGGACGAACCAGCCCAAATCGTCGATTTCATCCCCAAGCAGAATGGCCAGTCGTTCCAGCGTCAGCAGCGGCAGCTGCTCCAGCTTTCGGTAGCAGAGCGCAAATAGCTCACCGGTCGCGATGGCGTCGCTGTCAGCGCGGTGATGCTGATCATGCTCGATGCCGAACTGCTCCGTAACCGCGCCAAGCTGATAGGTGGTCAGCATCGGATAGAGCACGCGCAGCAGATCGATCGTATCCAGACGTCTTCCGGCGAACGGCATATACCCGCAGCGGTCGAGTGCCTGGTTCAGAAAACCCGCATCGAAACCGACATTGTGGGCGACCAATACGGCATCATCCAAAAGCGGAATCAACTCGAGCAGCACATCTTCGGCAGGCGGGGCGTCTGCGACCATGGACTCGTCGATACCGGTTAGCTGTGTTATAAAGGGTGGAATCGGAATCGTAGGCTTGACGAAGCTGCTGTACGTACGAATCGTCTGCATATCCTCGTCAAGCAGCACGAGCCCGACCTGTATGATTTCATCGCCGGCACTGTGTCCGGTCGTTTCCAAATCCAATACCGCATAATTCATCCGATTATTGATCCTCTCCCAAATTCTAAAGCTGCCCGCTCCCAAAGTATAAGGATAAGTGCCCATCATCATGCTGCCTGCATGAATTCAAATTGGATAGCGGGTCGGTAAAGGCGGGGTCGGTTTCATGAGCCTTCAAGAAATATCTCTCCGCCTGCTCCAGATTCATCCTCACGGCTTGTATGCAGCCCAGCGCGTTATACCCGAGCGCCTGCCACTTCGGATGATCGGTCAGCTCTACAAGTAGTTGAAAATGTCGCTGCGCCTCCAGCCATTCCTGCAAATGCATGTACGTCATGGCCAGGAAGAGACGCGCACCATTGTTGTCGGGCGCTTGTTTGACCGCTTCCTGAAAGTGCGCCGCGGCATGCCGGAACATAAAGAGCTTGAAATAACCTTGCCCTTTCGTAAGCAGGGTCGCCTCCAGGTCGCTTGATTCCGACGCTGGCGATGCAGCAGCCTTATTGGGCGGGGCAGAAACAGGAGCCGTTTGGACAACTAAACCCGGCATTTTCTGCTGTGCTTTATGGTTTTGCGGGAGCTCCTGAACGGACTTTTCGGCCGACTCATGCTGAAGCTCCCGAAAATCAGCCATCTTCTCCTCAAACTGCAGCCATTCTTCAATGAATGTGTCACTTAATGATTTTAACATGGAAAGTTGCTCGGTGTATTGTTTCTTTTGTTCAAATGCTGCATGCGGATAATGAACCATAATGTCGTCAAGCATTTCGTGCATCGTTGCGAATACATGCCGGAACAATAGACTGCACCTCGCCTTCGCGCCAAAGTTGAGTAAATTGTTATGCTCATTCTTTGCGCGGGGCCTGTTTTTCATACTCCATGGCAATCGTTACACAAGTTTGGGATCATAAATCTGCCGTGGCCGTGCCGCTATTTAATGGTGGCGTGAACTTCTTCCGTCATGGTTTCCACCGGACGGTTCGCCTCATCTAATATGACGACCTTCGGCTTGTATTGGCTCGCTTCTTCTTCCGACATCATGCCGTATGAAATAATGATGACATTATCGCCCGGTTGTACCAGCCTAGCGGCCGCCCCGTTCAAGCAGATGACGCCGGAGCCTCTCGGACCTGGAATGACATACGTTTCAAGCCGGGCTCCGTTATAATTGTTGACGATTTGAACCCTTTCGTTGGCCCAAATATCCGTTAGCTCCATCAAATCTTCATCAATGGTAATGCTGCCCACATAATTCAAGTTCGCTTCCGTCACGGTAGCGCGGTGCAGCTTGGATTTCATCATTGTCCTAAACATGTCTTTCACCTCCGTGTGAATCCAATAACCGGTTGTCGATCAGCCGCGTGCTGCCGAATTTTACGGCGAGAGCGACGATCAGCTTGTTCGGGTATTGCGATAAATCAACCTCCGCTGACGGGACCGTTAAATCCGGATAGTCCAATACTTCAGCATAATCGATATCCGCAAGCGGCGCTTTCGCAATCGTTTCGCGTATGCGCGCCTCCAGCTCTTTGACGGTCATTCCCGCTTCCTTCACCGCCTGCTCCGCTTCCGTCAGCGCTTGGGACAGTACGACGGCTTGTGCCCGCGCATCGGGGCTTAAGTAAACGTTGCGGGAGCTCATGGCAAGCCCATCGGATTCCCGCACCGTTTCGCAAGGCACGATTTCAACCTGTATATTCAAGTCATCCACCATTCGCTGTATAACGGCCACCTGCTGCGCATCCTTCATGCCAAAGTAAGCCCGGTCCGGCTGGGTCAGATGAAACAGCTTGCTGACCACCGTTCCTACGCCGTCGAAGTGTCCCGGACGGGACGCCCCGCACAGCCGGTCGGTTACCTGGCTAATGATGACGCTCGTGAGCGGCTTCGAAGGATACATCTCTTGCACGGAAGGCATGAACACGAGATCGATGCCGTTCCGCTCCGCTAGGGCCAGATCGCGCTCCGCATCTCTCGGATAGCGGTCGAAATCTTCATTCGGCCCGAATTGAAGGGGGTTGACGAAGATCGATAATACGGAAAAGCCGCATTCGGCCTTCGATCTGCGCATAAGACTAGCATGGCCTTCATGCAAATAGCCCATCGTCGGCACGAGGCCGATTCGGTCGTCCGGATATTCGCGCCGGCGCGTACGCATATGGTGAAGCAGCTCTTGTATCGTCGTTATGGCAATCATGCCTTCGCGCCTCCGTCACCGGCTGCAGAACCGGCGCCGTATAAATGCTTGACGAGCTCCTGTTCCATCGGGAAGGCGTGCTCTTCCTGCGGGAAGGTCTTCGCCTTCACGTCGGAAACATAAGCGCTGATCGCGTCTCGGACCGTCGAGCCCAGATCGGCATACGTTTTGACGAAACGCTTCTCGCGGTATGGCGAAGCATATTGAAGGATATCGTGATAGACAAGCACTTGTCCGTCGCAGCTGCGTCCTGCCCCGATTCCGATGGTCGGGATTTGCAAAGCCGACGTTATCGCCTCGGCTATCGGTTCGGTGACAAGCTCCAGAACGATGGCGAATGCGCCAGCCGCTTCCAGTGCCTTCGCATCCTCGAGCAATTTCTTGGCTTCCTGCTCAAGCTTGCCCTGCACTTTATATCCGCCGAGCTGGTGTACCGATTGAGGAGTCAGACCGATATGGCCCATCACCGGAATTCCGGCTTGTACGAGCGCCGCAACCTCCTCCGCGATATCGGCCCCGCCCTCCATCTTCACGGCATGGGCATGACCTTCCTGCATCAATCTGGCTGCGTTCCTCAATGTTGTTTCTTTGCCCAACCGATACGTCATGAAGGGCAGGTCCGCAACGATGAATGTCTGCCTCGCTCCGCGCGCTGTTGCGCGCGTGTGGTACACCATGTCATCCAATGTGACCGGTATTGTCGTATCATAGCCAAGCACGACGTTGCCAAGCGAATCTCCGACGAGTATGACGTCGATGTCCGCTTCCTCGGCCAGCTTGGCGGATGGATAATCATAGGCAGTCAGTACCGAGATCGGTTCGCCGCTCTTCTTCATTTTTTTCATTTTCGTAATCGTTAACGGTTGTTTCATCGTCTCGTCCCCCTGTGGGTTAGGATAAACACAAAAAAACCTTTTAGCCGCCGCTAAAAAGGTCCCAAACCAAAAAGGAACAACCCTCGCGCTTGCAAGCTTCCTTCTGTCTCGGTCCCTAACGGCTCAGAGCAGAATACGCAATGCCTTGCTACTACCAGTATGTCGAAATAACGGGTCTGTTACTCTAAAGGCACTCCATCAATAGGTGTGGTTCGCAGCTGCGATACCACCCGTAAGAGGCCTCTAATCACGATCAGTATAGCATAAAAAACATTTTTTCGTCTATCCGCGCGCATCCGGGGGTCCGCTTGATTCCGCCGAAAAAACGAGCGTCTGGGCACCATCCGGCTTCCGCACAATAAGCGCTCCGCTCTCGCTCAGTCCAATCGGCGTTCCTTCTACTTGCCCGGCCGGCGTCAACAGCTTCACTGGCTTGTTCAGCGTAACCGACAATGCTTCCCACAGCGATTGAATCGGCGAGAAGCCCTCCTGCTGGTACAACGTATATAATTGTTGAAAATGTCGGATAAAAGCCGCGATGATCTCCGTTCGGTCCAGCTCGTTCCCAAGCTCGATCCGGAGCGATGTAGCCGTATCCCGCAGCGCCTCCGGATAATCGTCCTCCGTCAAATTGACGCTGATCCCGATACCGGCAACGACATACCGGATCCGCTCGTCTTCGGCCGAAGACTCCAGCAGGATGCCGCTAATTTTTTTGCCTCCGACGAGCAGATCGTTCGGCCACTTGATTCCAATATCCAGCGGCGCAAGCTCCTTGAGCGCACGGCATAAGGCAACGGCGGCAAGCAGCGTCAACTGGGGAGCGAATTGAAGAGGGAGGCTTGGCCGGAGGATCAGGCTCATCCAGACTCCTTTGCCAGGGGGTGAAATCCAATTGCGTCCCATGCGGCCGCGGCCGTTGGTCTGCTGTTCGGCTATGACGAGCGTGCCCTCCGGGGCGCCTTCCTCGGCGAGCCTCTGGGCAATATTTTGCGTTGAATCCACCGCGTCGAACAGCTTGACGGTACGGATGAACGAGCTGTCCTGAAGCTTGCCCAGCAGCTCGGACACCGTCAGCTTGGCCGGCTTTCCGGCAAGTCGGTATCCGAGTCTTCGCGACGCTTCAATCCGATAGCCGAGCTCCTCCAGCTTCTTCATCTTTTTCCAGATCGCCGTCCTGCTCATCCCAAGCTCCCGGCTGATCGCTTCGCCCGAGACATATTGCCCTTCCTGCTGTTCCAGCATTTCAATAATCCGGTTGCTCATGTCTTCTCCATCTCGCTTCCATTGTCGATCGGTCGTTCCTTCAAGAATGCCAGCAGTGAATCCCGGTCGTTATCTACCTGCCGGTGAACCACGGCACGAAGCAATTGCTGAAGCAGCTGACCTACCCACGGCCCTTCAGGCTTCTGCAGCAGCCGGACGACATCTTTGCCGCCGATCGCAAGCTCCCGAATGGCTGTGATCGGAATGGCTGCCAGCCACTGCTCCAGCTTGTCCGCCACAGGTGCAGCCTTCACGAGGTCGAATGGCTGGTCATTCGGCGGAGCCAGCAGCAGCGGAATCGTCCGCACTGCCGTTAACCACCTGCCGGCATCCTTCCTGCCTTCTTGAATAATCGCATCCAGCCATTCATGCCGAAGCTCTTCCTCCGAGCATTCCTGCTTCAAATAGCGATGTATGGCGGGTTCCATAAGATTGCCAATGCGCACCGCAGCTGCTATCGCCGATTTGCGTACGTTGGAGAATTTGAGCGCATCCGCCAATTGCCAAGCGTCATCCGGATTCATTCCGACAGCCAGACAAAGCGATGTCCATCTTGTATCGGCATCCTTAAGCTGCACCAGCTCGTCCAGCGCCATTACGAGCTCTCCACGGGGCTTAGACAGCAATGCTCCCTCACCGCTCCCGTCCTCCGCGCCTAGCTGAAGGAGCGCTTGAGGAAGCAGCACCTTCGTATGGCCGAGCAGTCCGCTTGCTGCAAATAAAGCGGCAGCCCGCTCCGGATGGCTGCCGCTCATCATTTTATCCGCTTCCGCGCCAACCCGCTCCATGGCGACATGCTTAAGGAGCATGCGATGCCTCTTCAAGGCTTGCCATGTCTGTAATTCGATCTGCAGCTGGAACTCCGCGGCGAACCGTATGGCCCGTACCATGCGCAGCGCATCCTCCTGAAATCTTGCATCGGCCTCGCCGACACATCGCAGCACGCCCTGGCGCAGATCGTCCTTACCCCCGAACGGATCGACTAGCGTCCCGTCAGCGCGCATAGCCATCGCATTGATCGTGAAATCTCTTCTGAGCAAATCCGCCTCCAGATCGGTCACGAACTGAACCTCGGAGGGCCGCCGGAATTGCTCGTAGGCGGACTCCTTGCGGAATGTCGTCACCTCATAAACGCTTTGATCGGTCATGACCGTAATCGTCCCGTGCTTCAGGCCGGTCGGCACATGGCGCGGGAAAATCGCCATGACCTGCTGCGGTTCCGCAGACGTTGCGATGTCGACATCCTTCAGCTCGCGCCCCATGACCGTATCCCGAACACAGCCGCCGACGAATACCGCCTCATGTCCCTGCTCGTTCAATAAGCGAAGCACCGGGAGCGCATCCTGCAAAG
Source organism: Paenibacillus spongiae (assembly GCF_024734895.1). Taxonomy (NCBI): domain Bacteria; kingdom Bacillati; phylum Bacillota; class Bacilli; order Caryophanales; family Paenibacillaceae; genus Paenibacillus; species Paenibacillus spongiae. The sequence continues at coordinate 2,516,530 of NZ_CP091430.1, read as the reverse complement.
CTTTATTCCAGCGCATGGCGCCCCCTCCTTCGACTCTAATGTGTTCTTAGTCGCATACCGGCTGCGGAATATGAGCTTCGATTCCGAGCACCCGATAGTAAATACGTTCATACTCCGCCGTAATCAAGTCATTGCAAAATTGCGTGCGCGCCCTCTTCAAGCAAGCATCCCGGAACTGCTCATAGAGCCGTTCGTTCTGAAGCAGCCGGATCGCATTCTCGGCCATGTCGTCAGTGTCGCCAATCGGAGACAAATAGCCGGTCTCGCCGTGCGTGACGAGCTCGGGTATGCCCCCTGCCTGCGAGCCTATGGTAGGAACGCCGCAGGCCATCGCTTCCAGCGCGACGAGTCCGAAGCTTTCCTTCTCGGAAGGGAGCAGCATCAAATCCGCAATCGAGATGACATGGGCGACATCATCCTGCTTGCCCAGGAAGTGTACCCGGTGTTCCAATCCCATGCTTCTGATTTTGTGCTGGACCTTGGGAAGATCCGGGCCCTCGCCGACCAGCAGCAGCTGGCTGGGCACGTGTTCCGCCACCTTGGCGAAAATATCGACGACGTCGCTAACCCGCTTAACGGGGCGGAAGTTGGAAATATGCATCAATATTTTTTCTTCGGGTCCGGCGTAATCATTGCGTAGGGACGCACAGCTGCGCGGATAATAAATGCGCTTGTCGACAAAGTTATAGGTCAGGTCGATCGGCTTGACAATATCCAGCAGCTCCCGCGTTTCGGAAATCAAATCATTCGATACGGCCGTAACCGCATCGCTGGAGTTAATGGCCAGGCGGATTAGATCCTTCAACGTTTCATCCTGTGCCAGAACCGTTATATCGGTACCATGGAGCGTCGTTACCGTACGTAAGCCATCGCCCGCCATCTGCTTCGCGAGAAACGCGCATATGGCATGGGGAACCGCGTAATGAACATGCAGCAGATCCAGCTGCTGCATCTTGGCTACTTGCGCCATCTTGCTCGCCAGCGACAAGTCGTAAGGCGGGTAACGGAATACGTAATAATCGTTTACTTCCACTTCATGGTAAAAAATATTTTTATGAAACTGCCCCAGCCGGAACGGGACGCTGTGGGTAATAAAATGAATTTCATGTCCCTTCTCGGCCAAAAGCTTACCCAGCTCCGTCGCCACGACGCCGGAACCGCCTAAAGTCGGATAACAAGTAATGCCGATCTTTAGAGGTCTTGTCATATAACCACCTCCAGTTGCGCTCTCTAGTGTAATTTATATGCGTCCGATGACGAATTCTGACGCAGCGTTAAAATAAATGAACCGGCTGCGGTCGTTTGATGGCGAAACCTTCGGCGTACGCCAACTGCCTCGTCTGGCCAAGCAGCAAATCTCTGGCTTCCACCCGCTCCACGTAGCGGTCCGTCAGCGGCGTCTGAACCCGGTCTTCTCCGCTTCCCACTTTCTCAAACTGGGAACGGTATGAGCGCAGCGCACTTATTTTGCGGTCATAGTGCGTGCTTACATCGACGATAAGCGAGACGTCCGCGCTGTCGTTAATATAATAGAAGAGGAGCTGCTCGACGTTGACAGGAGGGAGCTCCGGCAAATACTTGCGCAGCTTGGCGTTAAACACCGCTTCTTCCACCAGCCTGCTGCAGGCGCCGTGATCCGGATGGCGGTCCGCCCAATACGGAGCAAATACGATACGGGGCCGCAAGCGTCTGATCTCGCGCACGATCGCTTCGATTTGATCCGCGGAGCCCGTCAAGCCCCGGTCAGGCAGCGCCAGGCAGGAACGATCCGCCAGGCCAAGCAAGGAAGCGGCTTCGGCTGCTTCCTGCTTCCTTGTTTCTACGGTGCCGTTCGACGACATCTCCGCTTCCGTCAGATCGCAGATGGCGACCCGGTAACCGGCATCCACATGCTTGGCTATCGTTCCGCCCATACCGATTTCGACATCGTCGGGATGCGCACCGAAGGCTGCTATATCGACAGATCCGTCCATTATACTTCACCCGGCTTGTATTTGTGTACAAGCTCCCGCCATGCGAAATCGCCGCGCTGCAGCGCCTTGACGAGCAGCTCGGCCGTCGCAACATTCGTTGCGACGGGAATTCCCTGAACGTCGCACAACCGCAGCAGTGCGATGATATCGGGCTCATGCGGCTGGGCCATCAACGGGTCGCGCAGGAAGATGATCAGATCCATCTCGTTCTGTGCGACAAGCGCTCCGATTTGTTGATCGCCGCCGAGCGGTCCGGACATGAAACGATGAATCGATAAATCCGTATTCTCCATTATGCGCTTCCCTGTCGTGCCGGTTGAATATAAGGTATGCCCGACAAAAACGGGCTCGTATGCAATCACGAAATTGACCATTTCTTCTTTTTTTCGATCATGTGCGATGAATGCGATATTCATGATGTAGATCCCCTCTCTTTGAAAATACGGTCAAATTTCTGTTAATCCATAATGTGCTCAAAACCGTAGATAAGTCCAGTGTAGGTCATTACTTTTTTTACGGCGACCGCCACGCCCGGCATATAGCCCGCGCGCTCATAGGAATCATGACGGATCTTCAAGGTTTGACCGAATCCGCCGAATATGACCTCCTGCTGGGCAAAGACGCCCGGCAGCCTTACGCTATGTATGCGAAATCCGTTGTAATAGCCGCCGCGTGCGCCCTCGATCGTCTCTTCTTCATTCGGGTTGCCCTGCCGCAGCTCCCGACGGACGCCGGCAATAAGCTCGGCTGTCTTGATCGAGGTTCCTGAAGGCGCATCCAGCTTCTGGTCGCCGTGGTATTCGATAATTTCCAAGTGCGGAAAATACTTGGACGCTTGCGCCGCAAACTGCATCATGAGAATGGCGCCGATGGAGAAGTTAGGCGCGATAAGCCCTCCGAGCCCCCGTTCTTGGCACAGCTTGTCCAATTCGTCGATTTGCTCCGGCGTAAATCCCGTCGTCCCGATTACCGGGCGAACGCCATGGAGAATGGCTGTTTTCGTATTCCCGTAAGCCGCTTGAGGCACGGTAAAATCAACCAGAACATCCGCACGCGCATCGGACAGAGCGGTCTCCAAATCCGCCGAAACGGTAACGCCGCAAGGGTTGACGCCGACCATCGATCCCGCGTCAACCGGACCTGCGGAAGGACTGACTGCGGCGGCCAGCGTCATATTCTCATCCTGAAGCACCATCTTAACCACTTCGCGGCCCATCCGGCCTCCGGCCCCAATAACCGCCACTCTTATCGTATCTGCCATGATCATCACCTGTTCTTTCTTCGATTTCTTCTATTCGCTCCCTGTCCCTTGCTCCGACGCTGCTTCTGCGTCACATCGGCGTAAAGCCTCTGTGCAGCCGAATGCTGCGGGTCAAGCCGGATCGCCTCTTCGGCAAATTCTGCCGCCTGCTCGTATTGCGCGAGCGAATCGTACAGCGCGCCGAGCAATAAGAAGGTCTCCAGATTCAGTGGATCTTTATTGACTGCGAGGCGAAGCTTAGCAATAGCGCCCTCCGAGTCCGGAGGCGAAAGCCCCAGCAGCGCTTCCGATTCCAGTACAAGCTGCTTCGCTTGTACCGTCTGAAGATGATAATTGTACTCCTCATGATCCGAATCGAGCATGACGGCTTGCTCGGCATGATAGATCGCCTTCTGCCATTTGCCGCTTCGGGCGCACGTTATCGAGCATTTATAATGATAATCCGCCTGCTGCGGCTCCAGCGCAATCGCTTCTTCAAACCGTAAAACGGCGAGCTCGTAATCACCGTTAAGGATGGCTTCGTAAGCCTTCTTCAAACTGCTTTCTCCGACCATCTGCCCACCCTCCTTGTACACAGGTTGATGGTACAGCATATGTAAGGAGCACGTTTACGGTTCGACGTTTTTTGGCGTCCAGCGATTCGCATCCCGGGTGGCAAATTTGTTCATGACCTGATTATGCGCTTCCGTCATATCTATGCCCAGCGAGTTGGCAAAACAGCATACAATGAACAAAATGTCGCCGAGTTCCATCTCGATCGAATTTTCCGCTTCATCCAGCTTCTTCGGTTTCTCGCCAAATTGATGGTTTACTTCGCGGGCCAGCTCGCCGACTTCTTCACTCATGCGGGCCAGCATGGAAAGCGGGCTGAAATACCCCTCTTTGAATTGTGAAATATAACGGTCCACCTCACGCTGTATCTCCGCAAGCGATTTTTCGGCCATGATAGGTCGCAGTCCTTTCTATCCTCATATTCACTCCATATGTTATCGTAAAGCGACATCGAAAACAATTCTTTTCGATTGGCCGCAAATCAGCCATACTAAGCCTTACATACCTTCTGCATCTGAAGAAAGGAGCTCTTGCCATCGTGAACAAGCAATTATCAGCACTGCTGCGGACGCTGCCGCAGGTAACGGTGGGCACCGCCATTTACGCCTTCGGCCTTCACTACTTCATCCTTCCGAATCAATTAATGGAGGGCGGCGTTACGGGAATCGCCGTTCTCTTGAATTATGCTCTCGGCTGGCCGCTGTGGCTATCTACCCTGGTCCTGAACATTCCTCTATTCCTTGTCGGGTGGAAGATATTAGGACTTGGTCCTATGGGCTATTCCATATATGGTACAGTCTCGCTCTCCTTCTTCCTTGCCTTGATCGAGAAATGGATTAAAGCCGGCTGGATCGTTCCGTTCCAAACGTCGAACGATTTTATATTGGCCGCCTTGTACGCGGGTGTTACGCTTGGCGCAGGTCTTGGCATCGTCTTCCGGTTCGGCGGAACGACGGGGGGAGCGGACATCCTGGCACGGATCGGTTCCAAAATGCGCGGCTGGAGCATGGGCCAAGTTATCCTTACCCTTGATGTCGTTATTATCGGCGCATCGCTGTTGTACATCCCGAAGGAAAAAGTGCTCTATACGCTGGTAGCTGTCTTCATCGCTTCAAGAATGATCGATTTTATCCAGGAAGGCGCATATGCGACCAAAGCGTTCTCCGTCTTTACCGATCATGGAGAGCCGATGTCCGCATTGATTACGAAGGAAATGGAGCGGGGAACGACGTTATTCGAAGCCAAAGGCGGATATTCGGGCAACAAAAAGCAGGTCCTCTACTGCGTCGTCGCCCGTCATGAGATCAGACGGCTGAAAACGTTGATACGCAGTATAGACCCGCTTGCATTCATTGTTATTAACGATGTGCATGATGTGCTGGGAGAAGGTTTCAAGGAAGAATAATGCCTCAGCAGCAGCTTGTTCATGCGGCCGATTAAGCATTAATTCCGGCGGACTCCGTCGGTAGGCGGATAAGATGAGCCATGATTCTGATCGAACCTGTACCTTCGCCAGCCGACATAACCAAGGACGCCCAGAATGAAAGCCGAAATATACATGGTGGCCAGCTGTTCACGGCCTCTTCGCGATTCGCCGATCGTCTGCGGCAGCGTTGAGTTGAGCAGAGCATCGACCGCAGCGGCTCCATCGCTTCCGAACAGAGCATCGACCGTCTTCTCAAGCGCTGAGAAGCTGCCCTCGACCAAGCGCTTGTTCGATTGCGTATTCGAAGCCAAGACAAGCGTGCGCTCCGTGCGTTTTATTTGGTCATATAACGCGCTCACCTGTTTCTCCGGTTGTCCCATGAGAGCCGCAATCTCAATTCGCTTGGCATGAAGCTGAAGAACGCTGAGGGTTGCCAGCGCAGCTTCAGATGGATTCACGCCTTGCGAATGCCATGCTTGCCGAATGCGAACCATATCATTCTTCAACACTTCGCGGTACTGCAGCCATAGCGGCGCCTTCCGAAACAAAGCATCCGCGGCCAGCTTCAATCGCGCTGCCTGCAAATAAGCCTCATTCCCCTTGCCTTCGCTTAACGCTTGTCTCGCATCAAGTATGCTGCGGTCAAATGCCGCCCAGCCCGGCTGCTTCCCGGCTTGGCGGATAACCGGCTTGGCGGCGGCCTGCTGCAGGCGGTTGATCGTAGAATAGGCCAGCTGCCGGTTTCCGGCATTTACTGCCGCATATAATCGGTCCGCCAGCTGAACGACTGACACTTCCGCTCCGGCATTCGTCGCTCCCGCTTCCTTCGAAGCCGGTATGCCGGCAGCTGCCGAAGCCTTGTCCCATCCGTGACCGCCGGCCGCCACCGTTAATAGCGCTCCGAGTAATAAAGCTACTATCGACGTTCTCACAAAGCATCCCCCCATACTTAACGTATGGGGGGATGTCCTATTTTAGACCTCTGGAGCGCTCGGCCAGACGGAGAGCAAGCACGGTCAACAAAAAGCTGAATAACGTTAAGCCCACTGTGAAGTTCCGAACATCCGGCAAAATATCATCCAATACTTGCGGCAGCCAAGGATAAACGTAATAAGAATAATCGATCATATCATTCAAAAACAGCCAGCATGCCGCTCCGAAAGCCGCGGCAATTCCGAAGGCAAAGAACCGGGTAAACAGAAGCGCTTCGACGGCCATGCCCAGGTGGGAGACGATCAGCATATAATTTTCCCATACCATCGGCGTGCCCTTCATTGCACCCGCGATAATCATGGCAACAGCCCAAATGCCGTATTTCACAGAAGTTACGACACCTAACGCTTCGATCGCGGAGCGCAGCCATTTCGCCGGTCCCTTCAATTCCCGTTTCGGCGGAAAGAGCAGGTATAGCAAGGCCAGCGTAAAAAACAGGCTTGCCGTTGGACTATCCGGTACGAATATAAGCTGCCAAGCCGGGTTATGATCATAAGTTTCGATCAGCTGATCCCCATACCAAATATATCCATACACCGTACCCAGAGCATTAACGATAAATAACAGCCATAAAAACGATTTGTTCGTAAGGAGCGCCCGGCTCCACAACCATGATACTGACGACATCGGCGACTCTCCTTAAAAAAAACCTGATCGCATAAATACGATCAGGCTTTACGTTTTGATTATTCAGCAGCAGGCGCTTTTTGCTTCGCCAGCCAAGTGACGACTTGATCGATCTCTTCCGGAGACATCGAGTCTTTCTGAGCCGGCATGCCGTTCTTGCCGTTCGTGACGATATCGCGGATATCATCTTCGGATAAACGATCACCAACACCTACAAGAGCAGGAAAACCTGCGCTTTCTTGGCCTTTCAGGTCGACTGCATGGCAAGCCACGCAACGTGCTTGCAAGATATCCATGGCCGGATCGTTCTTGTCCACGATAGGTATGGCAGCAGGTTCTTTTACTGCGCCGCCCTGTCCTTGACCTTTTTCAGCCGCCTCACGCGCCTTCTCTTCACGAAGGTGATGCTCAGGAATCGTGTTCGTCTTCTCAAGCTCATGGGTGTAATGATCCCATGATTGCTTCGTGAGATAGAACAGCGAGATCAGCGACAACAACATAAGAATCGACGTGATCGGACGTTTGTAGAAACGGCGCTCTTTACCGGTATCCAGGAACGGCGCCAGCAGCAGCGCTCCGAATGCAATACCCGGGATGCCGATCGTTCCGAGCACAACGTAATCTTGCGATACGTATGGGTATTTCAGAAATTGATACAGGAACAAGAAGTACCAGTCCGGCATCGGAATAAATGCCGCGTTCGTCGGATCCGCCGGATAGCCGAGCGGTGCCGGCTCTGCGATCGTCAGAACGAGGAAGCCGACGAGGACAACGACGCCGACCATCCATTCCTTCAGAAGGAAGTTCGGAATGAACGCTTCCGATTTGCCTGGATACGCCGAATAGTCCGGCGGTACCGTATCGTATCCGCCGCCCTTCTTCTTAACCCGGGAATCGCCGACGTATACGACTTTTTCATTCGATTTGTGGCCGTGTGCCATTCGCAATTTGCCTCCCTTCGTCTTATAGTGGTCCCGAAATGCCTTGCTTCCGGATCATAAAGAAGTGAGCCGCTAGAAGCGCAAGCAGCGCACCCGGCAAGAAGAAGACGTGAATCGCGAAGAAGCGCGTCAATGTTTCTGCACCGACTATTTCGCCGCCCTGCATCAATTCTTTAATGTAAACGCCGATATATGGAACGGATTCTGCAATCTGAATGCCGACCTTCGTTGCAAAGTACGCCTTGTTATCCCACGGAAGCAGGTAACCCGTGAAGCCAAGACCGAGCATAATGAAGAAAATAAGCATCCCGACCACCCAGTTCATCTCGCGAGGCGCTTTGTAAGAGCCTGTAAAGAAGACGCGGAGCGTATGCAGGAACATCATAACGATAACCAAACTTGCGCCCCAGTGATGCATGCCGCGGACGATTCCGCCGAAGGCAACCTTGTGCTGCAGGTAGTCAACGCTCTTATATGCGTTGATAATATCCGGAACGAAGTACATCGTCAGGAACATGCCGGACAAAATTTGAATGACCGTGATAAAAAACGTCAGCCCGCCAAAGCAATACACGAATGCGGAGAAATGGTGCGCAGGGTTAACGTGCTCGGGAACCTCATGGTCGGCCACGTCCCTCCACATCGGCGTAATATCGAGACGTTCATCAATCCAGTTGTAAACACCTTTAAACATCTGAGCCTACGCCCTCCTTTATTTTACCCGTGTATTAGGCTTGACCGGTCCGAGATAAATCCAGCCGTTCTCGCGCTTCAGATCGTACTCGTCAAGCGGTTTCGGTGCCACGGTCAAGTTCTTGCCGTCTTTCGTGTATTGAGCGTTATGGCAAGGACACACGTATTCGTTGTTCTTATTCGTGTTCCAGCCAATTGTGCAGCCTAGATGCTTACATATAGGCGACAGCGCAAAGAAATCGCCTTTTTCGTCTTTGGAAATCCATGCGGCGAGCTCGGGATCGCTCACATACCAACCGTCGACCTGGTGAATTTTGAACTTGAACTCCTGCGGTTCGTTCGTGATCTTGGATTCCTCGACCACTTTAATGTATGTACCGCTTTCTTTCTTTTTCAAGATCGGATCAACCGCAAAGCGAATCATCGGCAACGACATGCCTGCCGCCATGAAAGCGCCTGCACCTCCGAGCGTATACGACAGAAATTGACGCCGGGACATTTCCTTCCGTTTCATCGATTTATGCGCTGTTTCATGTTGTTCGTGGTTACTCATCTTCTGTTCTACCCCCTTTGCCAACCATATCTTGCGTCTTGCCCATCGGCAAAACGTATGACGAACTAGGACATTACCTATAATAGCCTAGGTGGTTTTGAGCGTCAAGAATACGGTGGCACATAATCACAACGGAAAAAAACGGTTTTTAAATTTGTTATCAAATTGTCACATTTGACCTCGTCTGGCATTTGTTTTTCCCCAATTGCTGTCGGCTTATGCACCGATTGACCGAATGCTTCTTATTGACCCAGCCATATTTTTCGAATTTCTTCGCTGACGGCTGCTGCTGACGGAGGAGTACCGTCCGTATCCGTGCCGATCAGCAGATCCGCCGATGGGATGAGCCTGCTGTTCGTCTCTACCGGGAACGCAGCCGCCACAATGACATACCGGAAGCCTCTTTGCTTCAGCTTCGCGCAAATATTCTCCACTTGACCGCCGGCTTGGTCGGTTAACAGGCCGTATTGACATACCGGGTACGTGACGATTCTCCCTTTAAACTGGCTTTCGATCGGGTACAGCACATCCCGCAGCCGCTCGAGCGATTCGGTCGCTTGATAGGGCATCTCGTCTCCTGTCAAACCGGTGACCGGCAGCACCGCAGTATCCAGATAGGGCTGCAGCTCCGCCCATTGTTCGGGAGTTAGCTCGCTAAATTTCATATTCACCTGTCCTTTGCATCAGTCAACTTCCATATCCTGTCCTTGCATTCTCTAATCCTATCACACTACTTTGCACAAAAAAAAGACCTTCTTCGCATACGGACCGTAATCCGGCGAAAAGCAGGTCTTCTATGTGCGGCTAGGCATTCAGCGTTTTCAGCTCGTCTGTCAACCGATGGAACGTATCCTTATCTCCAGATGCCAATGCTTTATCAATCGCCTGATACAACCGGTCCGTTCGATATTTTAAGACAGCCTCATCCAGCACCATTTCTGCAACAAGTCCAAGCATCGCTTCATACGACACTTTCATTTTGTCCATAGGATACACCTCCAAGCAATTCGTTTAAAGAGGTCCTATATTCATTTCCTTGCGCCACAGAAGCTTCTCATCGTCCTTCTCCCACGGGTGGCCGTCGACTTGGTGTCCTCTTCATAGCCGACTTTAGCAGGCGCTGCAAGTGAAAGCATATAGGCTCAAGCATGGGTTCAAGGTTCAATACCGTCCGACATACCGGCCTCTAGTAAATCATATTCATTCTGGAATCCGGCCGTTGCGTACGATTGCCCTGATGACAAGGAATGTGTCCCCGCCCATAGCTGGCCTGGCGTCAGACCGGCGGGCGCCCTCGTCTTATTCCAATACAATAGCTTCCTCATCCTCGAGGTTAAGACCGGCTATGACAGCCCGTCCGAGGGGCGTCATGCGGATCACTCGTCCCAGCTCGTTATGCTCGCCAATCCGGATCAGCCCCAGGTGCAGCATCATACCGCTCAGCCGTTGTTCAAAGATCGTTTCCGCATTGTCGTAATAGTACGGTTTAATAAACGGGCTTAACGTGTTCTTCAATGATTCGGCGCTGACCCATCGCGGGGATAATTTATCGATCCAATGGACGAGTGAACGCAGATTCGGAACGGCATTCTTGTACAGCCTCAGCCAGAATCGGTAAAGCTTGTCGGGCTGCTCGGGTCTCCGCTGGGCCTGCCGCTGCATCCCTTCGCTCGTCAGGGCGAGCGAAGGTCCGGTTTCGGTGATCCATCCGTTGAAGTAACAATAGTCGTAGATGAACGCCATCCGGTTCGGATATTCCTTCATCCTTCTGCCATATCCGAACCGCCACTCGCCGCGCGCCGGCAGCATCTCCTTCACGCCAAGCCGGTCGATGATCTGCAGTACGCTTCGCTTGTACATCGCACCTTCGGCTGTAAGCGGAATATCGTTTTGATAAATAAAGGTAAGCATTTCTGACACGTCGCAGCCAAGCAGCTGCTGCTCGTCGCGGTAAGCCTGAGGATCGTCTGCCGCATAGGTAAGCTGGCCCATAAATCTGCGCTCCAACGTTTCGCGGAAGCGGATTTTCAAATCGGCGGGCACCTGGAATAGATAGCGGTTTGGACCGGAAAACCCGTTGAACAGCCAGCCATATTGCTTAAACCGGGTAATCGTAGCCCGCGGCCCGGTTTCGGGAGCGGCTTCGCTGCCTGCAGCCTTCGTTCGTTTCGAGCCCGGACGCTTCGCCTTCGGTTCCTTAGCATGCGCGCCTTGAGCCTTAACGGGCTCTGCATCCGTCTGCGGCTCGCCGAATTTACTTTGCTGAACTCTAGCGATCAGCTCTTCCAGACTGAAGGAATCACGGGGATCGAACAGCAGCGAGTTCATGAACCGCAGCTCTTCCAGCTTCATAGAACCGACCTGCGCTTCGAACACCTCTTTACGGCCAACCGCCTGCAGTATGGATTGAATCAGCTCATTCTTGGAATGCCCATTACATTCGCAGCTGTAAGTCGTCGCAATCCGGCTGAGCTGACCGATGTCCGCATAGCTGAGCATATCCGCCAAGTTCATTCGCCATCCTCCAATCCCTCTTGTTTCAATTACGTTTACCACCATTATGGGAAGATTCAAGGGATTTAATAACAATACAAAAAAAAATAGCCGCCCGGGCGCATGAATGCGTCAGGCGGCTATAAAAGGATAGCTTATTGGCTTTGAGGTTGTTCCAGGTGCAGCGTACAATTGTGAAGAAGCGGCTCCCAGCGATCTCCGGAGCGCTCCATGACGGAGTAAGCTAAATTACCGATCGGTTTATCCTCCAGCTTATCGCACATCGCACGAAGCAGTTGGGCGAGCAAGCTTCCATGCGTGACGACAAGAATATTCTTGTCGGGCATCCGCCTTGCGATATCGTCGATGAACCCAAGCGCCCGTTTCCTTACCTCTTCATCGGTTTCTTGTCCGCAATCTAGCGAGCGCCAATCTTTCCCCCAACGGGCTAAGCGTTCTTCCTCCGTCGTACCTTCGACTTCTCCGAAATACCGCTCGCGCAGACGCTCATCGCTTGGGAGCTGAGGAATCCCCAATCGATCCGCAAGGATGCGCGCTGTTTCGGCGGCACGCATCAGGTCGCTGGAGATGACGGCATTCCACTGCCGCGGCTCTTGAACCAATCGTTCCGCCAAGGCCTTCGCCTGGCGAATCCCTTCCTGATTTAACGGGATATTCGTCTGTCCCTGAATTTTGCCCAGCGCGTTCCAGTCTGTCTTGCCGTGTCGGATTAATCCGATTCTCATTAGATATCCCCCTCGCTCAAGCAAAAACAAGAAGAAGCGGCTCGCGCCATCCGTGGCGTCGAGATTAGTTTCTCCCCTTAGACGAAATAGAATTAGCACATCGTGTAAGCATATCAATTCGATAAAGTTGAAAAATCTCCAGCAGCGGACTGCTGGAGCAACGCAAATCAAGCATACGGTCAGTGACGGGTCCGCGCCAGCCAATTGAGAATAAGGAGCGTCATCACCATGCCGAGTAATGATAAGGCAATCCAGTACTCCGGTACGGTCGGAACAACATTGAGTACGATCGGATCGCTGATGCTCGCAACCGGTACGTCCGCATAGAAATCATTCCCGATTAACGAGGTATCGCTGGCGGCATTCGCCGTCTCCAGCAGCCCGGTCAGCTTCCTGACTTCGATCGAACCCGGATCATTGCTGCCGAGCAGCAAGAAAAATAAACCGCATATGAACATCGCCATGCAGCTCGCTATAATAGCAGCCGTGTTGCGGCGGAAGGATTTGGTGAATTGGTAGCTTCGGCTTTGAACGGGCATAAACCAGGATTGTTCCGCATAGATCCGGTCCATGACTTCCCGGTTCAAATGATCGACAGGCCCTGATATATCTTCATACTCAGAGAAACGGCGTATTAACTGCTCACTTTCTTCCCATATGCGGAATTCATTCCGGCATTCTGTACAGGTTAAAAGATGGTCGTCAACAGCCTGCCGTTCCGAATCATCCTCAGGCAAATCCCAATAAACGCCGAAAGATTGCTGAACATCCAGGCATTTCATCGCATTTTCATCCCCTCGTGTTGTTCCAGAAACGGCGTATCGCCAAAATACGGCTCCAGCTGGACTTTCACGCTGTTTCGTGCGCGGAAGAGGAGCGACTTTACGGAGCTGACCGTTTGGCCTAGTATCGTTGCGATCTCTTGATAGTCCAATTGATCATACTCACGTAAAATGAGCGCCGAACGCTGTTTCTCCGGAAGATTATTTATCGCTTCACGCACCATCGTCATTCTCTCGCTTTGGAGCAGCCGATGCTCTGGACGGGAGTCCAAAGAGGCGATCGGCGTTATCGTCATTTCGTCAAGAGAGACGTTGCCCGTCTTTTGCTTGCGAAGCTCGCTAAGCACCGTATTTCTCGCTATTGTGTACAGCCATGTGGAGAATGAAGCATCTACCTCGCGGAACGAGTGCAGGCTGCGATACGCTTTATAGAATGTTTCCGAGCACATATCCTCCGCCAGCAGCTCCAGCTTCGAGCTCTTCAGCATGTGATAGATAAAGGCAAGGATCTTACGTTGGTAGCGCCGCATCAGTTCCGAGAAGAGCTGTACATTACCGTCCTTGATTTCGCGTATTAACTGGGAATCGGTCATTACGGGCGACCCTCCTTGGCCTCCGGAGTCCATCCCAGTCCGGTATATAATTGTACCGAACCGAAAAGAAAAAGTTGCGCTCTCCGTACAAAAAGCTTATGACCTATGTATTCGTCCGTCCAATAGGATTAAATTCGCGAGATAAGCTCAAATTCCTGCCTATTTCGACATATCCTATATTACCCATATATTTACAGACATGAAATCATTGTACCATGCCGGCGCGGTATAGCGGTTAAAAATTTTCCAAAAAAGTTCGGTTCAATGGCTTCCCTACCTGAAACGTATATACATGAAGGGCAAAAAAAAGACCGCCTTAAAAAGGCGGCCCGCACAACGTGCGTTAGATTTGGATAGGAGTGGAGAGAAACCATACTGTACCTTTATTATATGTATACGTTTTCATTTTGTCAATAAGCGTTTTCATTTTTCCTGACGTTTTTCGGAATTCATGATAAGAAGCCGGCCTCCGGCAGTTTTGAACTGCCTGTAGACCGGCTTCCTGTTAGACAAGCAGGCGAGTGTGCCTGTTCGCGGTATTGTTATGCATGCAGCTTGTTAAAAATGTGCCGGATAGCCGATCTGACCCAGCTTGGTCACCGCCAGATCCAGGTCCTCCTGCGTCCGGAACGACATCCGCAGTACCCCTGGTATGTCCGCACGGCTCTCGATAATTTGCATGTTGCTCAGATTGATCCGGTCATTGCCGAGCTCTGTCGCGATCTTACCGATGATTCCCGGGTGATCGGGCACATCGACGTAGCATTCGTATAAGGAATGAATCATGCCTTTGCGCCGCTCCGGAAGCTGGTTGCGGAACGCACCCGCTTCCTGAAAGGCACGCGCGATTCCGTCCCCGTCTTCCTCCTCGAGCAATCGAATGAATGCAGACGTCTCTTCGTTCCAGTCCTGGAGCAGCTTCAGCAGAATACTCCGGTTGTTGATGAGAATGTCGCGCCAGACGATAGGATCGCTCGACGCAATGCGGGTAATATCCCGGAAGCCTCCGGCCGCCAGAACGCTGTATAATGGATCGGATTCATTGCAGCGGCTAATCTGGTTCACTAACGCTACGGCGATAATGTGCGGCAAATGGCTGATAGCCCCAACAATCTCGTCATGCTGCTCGGCATTCACGTGCACGATATGCGCATTCGTGTGCTTGAGCAGCTGCGTCAGCTTATCGACTTCGCGCTGCGGCGTTGAAGGATCCGGGGTTAGCACATAATAAGCGTTCTCGAATAAATAGGAAGATGCCGCCTCCACGCCCGAACGTTCGCCGCCGGCCATCGGATGACCGCCGATAAAGGTAACGCCTTCCTGCTGAAGCATTCTGCCGCAAGAAGCAACCGATACTTTCGTACTCCCCACATCGGTAACGATGCAGCCTTTCTTCAGCTTGAACTGGCTCAGCTCGTTCAAGTACCCTTCGAGCATGCCGACAGGCACACACAGAAAAATAAAATCCGCGTCTTCTGCCGCTTCACGCATGGACGTCGTCGCATGATCCACGACGCCTCTTGCAACGTATTTCGCCACGGATGATTCGCGTACCGAATGACCGACGACCGTCAAGCCCGGTTTGCCCTTGAAGCAGAGGGCCAGGGAGCCGCCGATCAATCCGACGCCGAATATCGCTATTTTCGTCATAATGTTACCCCAGCACCGCCGCTTCTTGGAGTACGGCTTCCAGCGCTTGGATGAATTTCACGTTCTGCTCCCGGCTGCCGACCGTGATACGGATATGCGTCGGGTAGTACGTCCAGCGTGCGCGCGAAACGATGCCTCTGCGGAGAAGCCCATCGAATACTTGCTGAGACGGCAGTTTCGAATCGAACATGATGAAATTGCCGTGCGGCTCGAAGTAGCTCAAGCCCAGACGGTCGAACTCGGCCATCATATAGGCGAGCCCTTCAGCGTTGCGGTCCCGGCAGCTTTCAATAAACGCAGTATCGGCCACTGCCGCCGCAGCCGCCGCCTGCGCGATCCGGGTTGTGTTAAACGGCTCGCGCACCTGATTGATGAAATGAATCACATCCGGGTGACCGACGCCGTAACCGATACGCAGCGAGGCAAGTCCGTAAATCTTGGAGAAGGTGCGCAGAATGATAACATTTTTAAAATCGTTAAGATACTTGATGCTGTCCGGATAGGAGGCATCCATGACGTACTCGGCGTAAGCCTCGTCCAGTACCACGATCACATTCGACGGCACGGCGCGAATGAATTCTTCCAGCTCGTCCTTGCCGACGATCGTGCCGGTCGGATTGTTCGGATTGCAGATCCATACGATCTTGGTCCGCTCGTTCACTTTGGCCAGCATGGCGGGCAAATCATGCTTCCCGTCCTTAAGCGGCACTTCGATGGAAGTCGCGCCTTCAATCGTGGCGTTATGCTTATACTGCGGGAATGTTTCATCCGCCATGATGGTTTCATCACCCGGCACCAAATACGCGCGCGCAAGCATGAGAATGACTTCGTCGGAGCCTGCTCCGAATACGAGCTGCTTGCGGTCCACCTGCAGGTAGTCCGCTACAGCGGCTGCCAGCGTCGTGCTGAAGCTGTCCGGGTATATGCTGGTATTCGCAATTTCCGCCTGAATGGCAGCCTTCGCCTGTTCGGAGAATCCGAACGGATTTTCATTGGAAGCCAGTTTAATGACTTCGGTCAAGCCAAGCTCGCGTTTCACTTCTTCAACCGGTTTACCGGGCTGGTATACAGGCAAATGTACGATACTGTTCTTTGGTTGCATTAATCGTCACCTCGACATATGGGCTATTCTTCACAAAAAATCTACGATAAACATTGTCTCATATCTTGTCTGCGTTTTAAAGTGTTTCACGCGCATTCTCCTCATCATCCATATGAAACGGTTAAACAGGACTACTCGGGCGTAGGTTTTTCCGATCCGGAAACAGAGACATTCCCGTCGAATAGAAAAAGCTGTGCAGGTTTGAATGCCTGCTCAGCCTTTAAATTTCTCTATGGGACACTTCATATCAATTTAACCAAACTCTGTATACTTAATAACCAGACGACATACGATCGCACCAATTGGCGGGACTAAGCCCGTAGGAGCTTGCTTGCGTATTTCACCGACCCGTGTGATCGATGCAGTACCGGATTATTGGGCAGGCTAGCTCTTCATTCGTTCGCTCGATACAGTTGGCGGATTACCTGGTATGATAGCTCTCCATCGAACGATCGATGCTGTAGGCGGATTGCCTGGCATGTTAGCTCTTCATTCGAACGATCGATGATGCAGCCGGATGTTCTGGCATGCTATCTGCTCTTTCGTTCAACCAATGCAGCTATGGATGTTGATGTTGTAAAATGTACAACAAAACTCCATGATGTAGCCCCCATTGGCCGAATTGTTGCATTTTATACAACAATGTGGCTATGAAATCAAGGATTAGCCGCTTTGCTAAGAAAATTCTTGCAGAATGTGCAACAATTCCTTATTGTCGGAGTTTTTGCACTTCCGGTGTTGTATAAAATACAACATTACTAAAGCATTGTCATTACCAGACATGCCCATATCCACAAGCCATATCCAGACCAGTGCCAGAGCCAGTGCGAGTGCCATATCCATAGCACATAGCCATACCCAAAGCCATAGCCTTAGTCTTTTTCAATCAGGTTGAGTCGCCAGCTCTCCGGATGCTTGCACTTCTCCTATACGGTTTTCCCAGCTCCAGCTCTGCATTGCTATAAATTCGTTCAACTGATGTAGAACAGCAAGCCGTTCATTGCCATTTACTCGCCCTTTGGCAAACAGCCACTTGCAGCGAACATACATGGAGCCCACGACGAGTCGGATCAGCGCTAGCCTTTCAGTCCGCTGACGAACGTCCGGATTTGAGCCAAACCTTCCGGTTTCGTGCTCTCCGACAACAGAAGCGGCAGTACTTCCTCGATCTTGCGCACGATCGCGCTGCCGACGATCACGCCATCGCACTGCCCGGCGAAGCGCTCGACATGCTCCCTGCTGGATATGCCGAATCCGACCGCGATCGGCGTGTTCGTCGCCTTTCGGACGGTGGATAGGAAATCTTCGATACCTTGATGAAAATCAGTACGTACGCCGGTTACGCCGAGCGAGGAGACGCAGTATACGAAGCCGCGCGCATTGCTCGCAATACGGGTAACGCGGTCATTCGACGTAGGCGCGACCAGCGGAATCAGATGGATATCGGCCGACTCGGCCAATTGACGCACTTCCGCATCCTCCTCGATCGGAAGATCGGGAATGATAAGGCCGCTGATCCCTTTCTCGACGATATGCGCGAAGAAGGGCTTGAGACCGAATTGCAGAACCGGATTATAATAAGTGAACAGGATGAAAGGCAGCTTAACGCCGGCTTGTCGCGCACTCTCCGCCACTTGAATACAATCGACAATGGACACTTTATTTTTCAAGGCCCGCTCGGATGCCCGTTGAATGACAGGCCCGTCAGCCAGCGGGTCGGAATACGGCACGCCAAGCTCGATCATGTCGGCGCCCGCTTCCTCCAGTGCTTGAATGATCTCGACCGAGGTGGCCAGATCGGGGTCGCCAATCGTCAGAAACGGAATAAGCGCCGTCTCTCCCTTATTGCGAAGCTGCTCAAAAGCCGCATCAATGAGATTCATGTCCGGTTCCCTCCAAATACCCCATAATAGCCTGTACGTCTTTGTCGCCGCGGCCGGACAGACTCACCACGATGATCTGATCCTTATTGAGCGTCGGCGCCAGCTTCATGACTTGCGCGATCGCATGAGCGGACTCCAGAGCAGGAATGATCCCTTCCGTCTTGGAAAGCAGCTGCAGCGCTTCAAGCGCTTCGGCATCGGTAATCGGCACGTACTCGGCACGAGCCGTATCCTTCAAATAAGCATGCTCCGGTCCGATACCGGGATAATCGAGCCCCGCCGAGATCGAATGAGCCGGCTGAACCTGTCCATAATCATCCTGCAGCACGTAGCTGAGCGAGCCTTGGAAGACGCCGTGGCGGCCCTTAGTCATCGTCGCAGCATGCTCCTCCGTATCCACGCCTTTGCCCGCCGCCTCGACACCGACCATACGCACGGACTCGTCTTCGATGAACGGGTAGAACATGCCGATCGCATTGCTGCCGCCGCCAACGGCAGCCACGACGTAATCCGGCAGCCTCCCGGCTTCTTTCATGATCTGTTCGCGCGACTCGTCGCCGATAATACGCTGGAAATCGCGGACGATCATCGGATATGGATGCGGCCCTGTAACCGAACCCAGAATGTAATACGTATCGTTCACATTGCTGACCCAATAACGAAGCGTCTCATTGCAAGCATCCTTGAGCGTGCGGGTACCGGACAAGACCGGCACGACCTCTGCGCCGAGCAGACGCATCCGGAATACGTTCAGCTCTTGGCGCTTCGTATCCTCTTCGCCCATGAACACTTTGCATTCCAGTCCGAGCAGCGCGGCAATCGTAGCAGAAGCGACGCCATGCTGGCCTGCGCCGGTCTCGGCAATGACTTTCGTCTTCCCCATCCGCTTGGCGAGAACGCCTTGGCCGATCGTATTGTTGATTTTATGAGCACCGGTATGGTTCAAATCTTCGCGTTTCAAATAAATCCGGGCGCCGCCCAGATGGTCCGACAGCCGCTCCGCATAATAAAGCGATGTCGGCCTGCCGGAATACTTGTGCAGCAAATAACGAACCTCTTCAATAAATTCCGGATCCTTGGAATAATGGCGGTAAGCTTCTTCCAGCTCCAGTAGTGCGTTCATCAGCGTTTCCGGAACGTAACGCCCTCCGAATTTACCGAAACGCCCGTTCTCGTCCGGGACTTTATTCATATGCGTTTCACCCTTTTCACAAATTGGTTGATCTTCTCCGAATCCTTCGTGCCGTCAGTCTCAACGCCGCTGGAAACGTCTACGCCGTCTGCGGGATGATGGTCGAGCAATTCCCTGACATTATCCGGCGAGAGGCCTCCGGCCACATACAATGGAACGCCAATCGCATGCGCCGCTTTCGCATAGTCGCCGACCACATGCCAGGCAAATGTTTTCCCTGTCCCTCCGCCCGCCGTATCGATCAGAACGGCATCCACCGCTCCGCGGTACGCATTCAAGCGGCTTGACGGGTCGATCGCTTCATCCCCATTATCATCCGTACTGACGGAAAAAACTTTCCACACCTCGGCGCCTAACTCAAGCTTGATCGCTTTGCACAGTTCAGGCGATTCGCTTCCATGAAGCTGTATGACGTCAATAGGGGCATGCTCCAACAGCTCTCGAAGTTCGCCGATCCCGCCTCCGACGAATACGCCGACCGTGCGAGGAGGTCGCCCCGACGGCGTATTCAATTTCTTGACTTCCGCAATCAGCGAGCCTGCCAGCTCAGGCGACACCTGCCGCCGGCTCTTCGCGAAGACGAAGCCGATCTCGTCGACGGGCAATCCGTCCATCGCGCGTATTGTCGCGATGTCCTGCAGTCCGCATATTTTCACACGGACGTCTGACCGTTTCTTCTGCACGGAGCCGCTCAATGATTGGTTACCGGGCCCATGAGCTGCTCGACCGCTTCCCTTACGTCAGGCTGGCGCATGAAGTGTTCGCCGACCAGCACGCCCTTCGCTCCGGCGGCTTGCACATATGCGATGTCCTCCGGTTTCGAGATCGCGCTTTCGCTTATGACGGCAATCCCCGGTGGAACCAAATGTATTAAGGTTTCGGTCGTTGCCAGATCAGTCGCGAAGGTTTTCAAATTGCGGTTATTGATCCCGATGAGCGTAGCTTTATCCAGCTCGAGCACCGTCTCCATCTCTTCGCGGTCGTGAACCTCGACCAGAACGTCCATCCCGAGCGATCTTGCGATATCATAAAACTCCGACAGCTCGGACTGCCGCAGTATAGCCGCGATCAGCAATACCGCATCGGCGCCGATTTCCCTGGCTTCATAGATTTGGCGGTAATCGATAATGAAATCTTTGCGAAGAAGCGGCACGTTCACCGCTTCCCTTACGGCCGTCAAGTAAGCGTTGGAGCCTTGAAAATACTCCGTATCGGTCAGCACCGAGATACAGTCCGTACCGGCAGACGCATAGGTCTGCGCCAACTCGACCGGATGAAAATCCGGTCGGATGAGCCCTTTGGACGGCGAGGCCTTCTTCACCTCCGCAATGAGGCCGACCGAACGCTTACGCGCCGTTGTAATCGCCCGTTCAAAGCCCAGGCATTGCGGCATCTGTGCAATACGCCGTTCAGACTCGCTTAGCGAGAAGCGTCCGGAGAGATCGGCGACCTCGCTTTGTTTGGTTGCTACGATTTTATCAAGAAACATGGGCTACCTCTCCTGTCGTTTCAATCAATTGATTCAGCTTTTCCGCCGCTTGGCCGGAATCGATAAGAGCGGCAGCGACCTCGGCGCCTTCCCGCAGCGATGCGGCCATTCCGCCGACATAGATGCACGCACCCGCATTCGCCAGTACGATTTCACGGTAGGCCCCTTTCTCTTCTCCGCTGAAGATGCGGCGAATAATTTGCGCATTCACGGCAGCGTCTCCGCCAATCACTTCGGACAGCGGACGTGTGCTTAAGCCGATCGATTCGGGTGTAATATCATACGTTCTCACGATCCCGTCCTGCAGCTCCGAGATTTGAGTCGGTGCAGAAATGCTGATCTCGTCAAGTCCGTCATGACTGCTGACGACCATCGCCCGCTTAAGGCCCAGCTCGCCGAGAACCTCTGCGACGGTCGATGTCCGCGAACGGTCGTACAAACCTAGCAGCTGCCGATCCGCACCGGCCGGATTCGTCAATGGCCCCAGCATGTTAAAGATGGTCCGGATTCCGATTTCTCTCCGGGCGCCTGTCGCATGCTTCAAGGAAGGATGATAGAGCTGGGCGAACATGAAGCAAATCCCGATCGATTCCAGACAGCTCGCAGCCTGCTCCGCAGATAACGTAATATTCACGCCAAGCGCTTCAAGCACGTCCGCGCTTCCCGCTTTACCGGACATTGCGCGGTTGCCATGCTTCGCCACGCGTACGCCGGCCGCCGATGCGATCATCGCGGAGGCGGTTGAGATATTGAATTTATGAATGCCTGAGCCGCCTGTTCCGCAAGTATCCAGCAGCCCTTCTTGCTTGGCCTGCACGCGGTTCGAATGCGCGCGCATCGATTCGGCAAATCCGGTGATTTCGTCCTTGGTTTCGCCTTTCATACGCAGAGCCGTCACGATCGCGGCGATCTGCGCATCACTCGCTTCGCCGTTCATAATGATCCCCATGATTGCCCGCGCTTCACCGCGCGTCAAATCTTTACCGCTCATTATGGCTGTCAGCGCACCCTGTATCGTCATCGCTTCGCTAATCATCTTCACTCATCCTCTCGCATTCGCATAATAATCGACGTTAATCATGTTAACTGTCCGTTTCTGCGGTGCAAAAGCAATCTCGGCAGCCCGGATCGCCTTGAGCATCCCCATGCTTTTATTCACGGTTTCGGTATATTCATTCTCCGGAACGGAATCCCATACGATTCCCGCCCCCGCTTGAACATACGCTTTGCCGTGCTTGAAGATGATTGTGCGAATCGTGATGCACGTATTCAGGCTCCCGCCGAAGCCGAGATATCCGATGGCCCCGGCATATGCGCCGCGCACCTCGTTCTCCAGCTCCGCAATAATCTCCATCGCCCGCAGCTTGGGTGCGCCTGATACCGTACCGGCCGGTAAGCAGGATATGAACGCATCGAAGAAATCTTTATCCTCGCGCAGCTTGCCCGAAACGTTCGAAACGATGTGCATCACATGCGAATACCGTTCGATCTCCATAAAGGAATCGCAATGCACAGAGCCAAACTCCGAGACGCGGCCGATATCGTTGCGCCCAAGATCCACGAGCATCAGATGCTCCGCGCGCTCTTTCTCGTCGGCGAGCAATTCCAGCTCCAGGGCGTAGTCTTCATCAGGCGTCTTGCCCCGAGGCCGCGTGCCGGCGATCGGACGGGTCTCCACGCGGTCGCCGTCGACCTTCACAAGCGCTTCGGGAGACGTGCCGACGATCACCTCATCATCCATTTTCAAATAGTACATATACGGTGAAGGGTTCATCGTTCGCAGTACGCGATAGACATGGAGCGGATCGACCTCCGTCTCAATGCTGAACCGCTGCGACAATACCACTTGAAAAATGTCGCCCGCGCGAATGTAATCCTTCGCTTTGTCCACATTGGACAGAAATTGCTCTTTCGTTACGTTGGAGTGAACTTCTCCAAGATCCGGGTCGGTCGGTACAGCGCCGCCGGACATGAACGAGGCCGGCATCGGCTGCTGAAGCCGTTCAATGATCTCCTCTATGCGGGCAATCGTCCGATTATAGGAAGCTTCGATGTCTGAATCTGTTGCGCCATCCTTGATGTGAACGTTGCCGATCACCTGAATCTGCTGCTTGAAATGATCGAATACGATGATTTGATCGCAGAACATAAATTGCAGATCATTCATGTTCAAATCATCGATACGATGGGCCGGCAGCTTCTCGTAATATTGAAGCAGATCGTACCCGAAGAATCCGATTGCACCCCCGGTGAAAGGCGGCAGGTTAGCGATTGACGGGCTGCGGAAAGAACGCAAGTGCGCCTTGAGCAGTTCAATCGGCTTGTCGCGCAATATCCGTTTCTCACCGTGCTGCTCAATGATCATCTCGCCGTCTTGACCGCGTATGATCATGAATGGATCCGTTCCGATGAAGGAATACCGAGCCCACTTCACTCCGCCTTCGACGCTCTCGAGCAGAAAGGCGTGACGCTCGCGAGAGAAATGTTGAAACAATCGAATCGGCGTTTCGGTATCTGCCATGACATGTCGCGCGACCGGAATCAGATTATAGCTACCTGCTAACCGAAGTACCTGCTGCAGCTCGTTATTCATGCCTGCCCACTCCTCTTATCAATCGAATAAAATAAAAAAACTCCCGCCGAGGCAGGAGTGTTCATGTCAATAAGATAAAGAAGAGTGCCGACAGAAAGATCGGAATCAGCAGCAAGCTCAAATCCGCCGAGATTTGCCGTAAGGGCATAACAATCGGCGGGTGCCTGCACCCGGTTTCCATCTTCACTTGGCTTACGCTCGGCTATACTAAACTAGTCTCATCTCATCTCAAGTCACAAACGCTGCTAACTCGGCTCATCTCTACTAACGGTTCTTTAAGTATGTGAACACTATACACTAGCACGGTCGAATCCGTCAACCGTTCTTCTCATGGAATACAAAATATGGATAAGTCCTCCGATAAAGCGCAATTCTAGGCTTTAGCCAAATCCGGCCGCAGCTTCTGAGCGTGGCCCAGATAGATATGCTCGATATCCTTTTGCGATTTGTCCGTATTTACCAGTACCATCAGACGTATGCATTTCTCAAGGCTTCCTTTAACGGGAACTTCCAATGCGCACATTAACGGAACGAGCTCCCAGCCTTCCATCGAGCGGATTGCGCGCGCCGGGAACGTTGCATCCAGATCGCCCGTTACGGTAACGAGCACGCTGCAAATATCTTCCGGCAGAATGGCGTTTGCCTTGACGATATCATGGAGCAGTTCAGCCGTTGCCTCCAGGATGGGTTGTTCTTCGTTGACATCCACCGTAATGGCACCGCGTATACCTCGAACACTCATGGGCTTCTATGCCTCCTGTTTTAATTCTTCCACAATTTCGCGTACTAGTGATGCGGAGACGGTATGATTGATTTCGACTTCACCGATCGCGACGGGCACGATGAAGGTCATCGAACCTTCTTGGAATTTCTTGTCATGCTTCATGGCATCCATAATCAAATCCGTATCCAGCTCTTCCGGTAAACGGACCGGCAATCCGACTCTGGACAAGACATGCTTGGTCACCGTATATACCTGCTCGGGCGCCCCTAGCTTGACTGCCAACCGGGCGGCGCCAACCATGCCGATCGATATCGCTTCACCGTGCAGCAGCTGGTTATAACCAGCTACGGCTTCGAGTGCGTGGCCGATCGTATGGCCGAGATTCAGGATCGCACGCAGATCGTTCTCGCGTTCATCCTTCGATACGACCGCTGCTTTCACGCTGCATCCCTTAAAGAGGGCGTAACCAAGCGCATCCGAATCGAGGGCCTGCAGCCTGTCCGCATTCTCGTCGCACCAAGCGACGAATTCTGCATCCCAGATGAGGCCATGCTTTACGACCTCAGATAATCCTGCTCTTACTTGGCGCTGAGGCAGCGTCTGCAGCGTGCTCAGATCGTACAGAACCATCTCCGGCTGATGAAAGGCGCCGATGATGTTTTTGGCGAGCGGGTGATTCACCGCCACCTTGCCTCCGACACTGCTGTCGTGCGCAAGAATCGTCGTCGGAACTTGGACGAATCTAATGCCGCGCATGTAGGAAGCTGCGACGAAACCGGCCAAATCGCCGACTACGCCGCCCCCAAGCGCGACGATCGTCGATTTCCGGTCCAGACCCGCTTGCAGCGCCTTCGTAACAAGCTCTTCGAAGACAGCAAGCGATTTCGAGGTCTCGCCTGCAGGCACTACAGCCGAACTAACCGTGAAGCCCGCTTGTTTCAGAACGGATTCCAGGCGGACCAAGTGCTGCTGCACGGCTACATGTTCATCCGTCACGATCATGATCGGAGACTTGCTGCTGATTCCGTGCTCGATGAATCGTTGACCTGCTTGATCAATAAGGCCCTCGCCGATATAGATCGGATACGAGCGTTCCCCCAGCTGTACAGTTAACGTCCGATGCTCTCCCATTAGTACTGCTCCATCTGTTTCAAATAGTTGTCGTAGTTGGCACGGATTTCTTCCATTGAGTCCCCGCCGAATTTCTCAAGAAACGCCTTCGCCACTTCCCATGTCACGACATGCTCCATGACGACGCTTGCCGCCGGCACCGCACAAGCATCGGATCGCTCGACCTGCGCCGTGAACGGCTCCTTCGTGTCGATATCGACGCTCTGCAGCGGTTTGTACAACGTAGGGATCGGCTTCATGACGCCTCGCACGACGATTTGCTCGCCGTTGGTCATTCCGCCCTCGAAGCCGCCAAGACGGTTGCTTGCCCGGTAATAGCCGCGCTCCTTCGAATACATAATTTCGTCGTGTACCTGCGAGCCGCGCAGCAGTCCGGCTTCGAAACCGATTCCGATCTCGCAGCCCTTGAATGCGTTAATCGATACGACCGCTTGCGCGATCCGGCCGTCAAGCTTGCGGTCCCACTGAACGTGGCTTCCCAGTCCGACAGGCACGCCTTCGATAATGCACTCAACAATCCCGCCGATCGAATCGCCATCGGCTTTGATTTGGTCGATATAGGCCGTCATTTTCTCTTCCGTTTCTTTATCGACGACCCGAACAGCCGACTCTTCCGTCAAGCGAATCAGCTCATCAACCGGGAGATCGTTCGGCGGTGCTTCGATCTCGCCGATTCGAATGACTTGTCCGGCAACCTTAATTCCGAACTCGGCCAGAAATTGGCGCGCTACGGCGCCGACGGCCACACGGGCTGCCGTCTCGCGGGCGCTGGAACGCTCCAGTACATTCCGCAGGTCCTTTAAATTATATTTCAATCCGCCGTTCAAATCGGCATGGCCGGGGCGGGGACGATGAACGCGGCGCTTCTCTTCGTCGCTGCCCTCGATGGGCTCGATGTTCATCACCGTCGTCCAATGCTTCCAATCGTTGTTGGCTACTACAAGCGCGACCGGCGCGCCCGTCGTCTTGCCATGCCGAACGCCGCCTACGATCGCCGCCGTATCCTTCTCGATCTGCATGCGCTTGCCCCGTCCATGACCCTTCTGCCGGCGGTGCAATTGAAAATTCAGCTCTTCAAAGTCCAGCTTCAGATTGCTCGGCAATCCTTCTATTATAGCTGTCAGCTGCGGTCCATGGGTCTCTCCCGCTGTCAAATAACGTAAACTCACGCTAAAGCTCCTCCCAAGCGTTAACGGCAGTGCCAGTCCCGCAATGGGGCGGCACCACCCGCTCGCGCGGTCGTTTCCAAGCCTTCCATCCGTTCCTTGCCTTATCCGTCCACTATGTATAATTACGTATAAATATACCCAAACATCTTTGCTCATTATAGTATAGCCTTGCCGGTTTGACAAGGAATTGCAAGCTTTCCCACCCTTGCCTACATCCGTGCTCCGTGCAGGCGAAGGATAGAAAAAAGCTGTCTTGGTGCCAGATTTCCGCACGTTCGACAGCTTGTAAATTGCCCCAACTATCCATTGACCGACTGCTTGCCGAGCTTCGCCTGCGAATCGGCATCCATACATGGATCATTCAGCAGACTGGATAGTTGTCCGATATCAAGACCCAATATTTGCGCGCATTCCTGCACGGTAATAAAGCCCCGGCGATATGCCGCGATCACTTGCCGCTTGTCCATAAGCACCCTCCAGATACATCATAATATGCTTAGTATCGGAGAAGTTGGAAATCCGTATACGCTGCGCTCTAGATGCTGCGCCGGTAGAAGAAGGTTTCCACGGACTCCAGTTCATATTGGGAAGGGCTGAAAATCTGCTCGGTGCTGCCGACGAAGAGCAATCCGCCTGGCTTCAGCGCCTTGGCAAATTTGTGATAGAGCATCTGCTTCGCTTCTTCGGTAAAATAGATCATAACATTGCGGCATACGATTAAATCGAATTGCGTATCGAACGTATCCTTCAATAAATTTTGCTGCTTGAAGGTTATTATTTTCTTTAGCCGGGCGTCGACCTCATAGAGATCAGGATTCTTCCGGATTAAATATTGGCCCAAATAGGCAGCCGGCACATCGCGGACCGAACGTTCGTGGTATTGAGCTTGCCTCGCTTTCTCCAGCACCAGGTTATCCAGGTCCGTCGCCAATATTGTCGTCGTATCCAGTATGCCCAGACGTGCGGCGATCATGGCCAGCGTGTAAGGCTCTTCGCCGGTCGAGCAGGCAGCGCTCCAGATCTTCAAGCGACCTGAACGTTTGATCATGTCGGGCAAAAATTTACGCTCCAGCGTCTCCCACCGGTTTGGATTCCTCCAAAATTCCGATACGTTGATTGTCATGCGGTCCAGAAACTCGTTAAACAGCTTCGAATCGCGCTGCATCGCATCCCAATAGGCAGCGAATGAAGTAAAGCCATACTTCATTCGGAGCGTTGTGAGCCTCCGTTTCATCTGAGCTTCTTTGTACTGCGACAGATCGATATCGGTTTTCGCTTTGATGTTCCTAATAAATTGTCCGAAATCCACGTCTTCCACGAGATAATCCCTCCGCCGACCCATGATGTCCATTGCTCTTGCCAGCGATAGAGCTAAGCTTAAAAGCAGTTAAATCCAGCGCTGTATCGTTTGCTTGTAATCCACGAGCTCTTCGGGCTTGAAGAAGATGCCGATTTCGCGGGCGGCGCTTTCTTCCGAATCGGAACCATGGATAAGATTGAATCTGGTATGTACCGCAAAATCGGAACGGATCGTACCCGGCGCAGCATCAAGCGCATCTGTCTTCCCGATAAGCGCACGCGACAGAGCGATGACATTGTCGCCCTGCCACACCATCGCAAATACGGGAGAAGCCGTTATGAAATCGACAAGCGGCGGATAGAACGGCTTGCCGACATGCTCCGCGTAATGACGCTCGGCAATTTCAGGGGTAACCATCATAAACTTCGCTGCAACGAGCTGCAATCCTTTACGCTCAAACCGCGAAACGATCTCACCGATCAGTCCGCGCTGTACGCCGTCAGGCTTTATCATTAGAAACGTTCTTTCCACGATTAAAAACCTCCCTGTGTCACTAGTGACTAGTAATTGCGCTTTGCTACGAAATGTGCGATGTCCGTTAAATTCTTCTTCGCCGGGATATGCGACAAGCCATCCAGCGCCGAGATCGCTTTGGTAATATAGCGGTCCGCCAGCGCCTCCGCGAATTGAATGCCTTCGCTCTTGCGAATAAGCTTCAAGGCCGGCTTCGTATCCCCTTCGCCGTCCGCTTCGCGAATCCGTTTGATCTCCTCTAGAAGAGGTCCGCGAATCGTATTCTCGCGCAGTGCGAGCAGCACCGGAAGTGTAATATTCCCTTGTCTAATATCGGAACCCGGCGGTTTGCCGATTTGCTTCTCCGTCCCGAGCAAGTCCAGAAGATCATCGCGAATCTGGAACGCCATCCCGACATTGTAACCGAACCGGTACAGCCGGTTCGCAACGGTCCATTCGGCGCCGGAGGCGACGGCCCCCAGCTGACAGCTGATGGCGATCAGCAGCGCGGTCTTGCGGCGGATGCGAAGCATATATTCGCGGATCGACTGCTCGGTGTTGAAGAAATCGCGGATCTGCTCCATCTCGCCGATACACATTTGTACCATCGCTTTGGCCAGAATCTGATGGATCAGCGGATTGCCCAGATCGGTAACGACGGACAGCGCCTTGCCATAAATATAATCGCCCGTGTACATGGCAATCCGGTTGTCCCACTTGGACTTCACGGTCAATTGTCCCCGGCGAGTATCCGCATTGTCGATGACGTCGTCATGGACGAGCGACGCCATATGGATCAGCTCCAGAGGGACCGCCACTTTCTTCAGAACCTCCAGCTCGTAGTTCCCGAACTTGCCCGCAAGCAGCACGAAGACCGGGCGGATTCGTTTCCCACCCGCTTTCAGCAGATGCGTCGATGTCTCGGTAAGCAGCGCATGGTCGGATGTGACGGTACGCGCTAGCTCACGCTCGATAACATCGAGATCGCCTTTCATTTTGGCATATAAGTCAAGTAGTTTCATTCGTTCACCTGCATGGCAGTTTGGTCTTCGACAACCTGCATCCGGACCGTCGTGTCCAACAGTCCGAGCTGCTTCGCATAATCGAAGTATAATGCTAAGCCGTTCTGCTCGCTCGGACCAAAATCGTAGTGGAGCTCGTGAAAGTAGCGGTTCCAATACGAGAGGGAGCCTCCAAGCTGCTCGCAAGCTTTACTCATAAGCGGAGCGAGATCGCTTAAGCTTCTCCGCTTGCTGCCCGTTAATGCCCGCAGCACTTGAGCAACGGCTTCCGGATCGGCTGCCGCCGTTTCTTTGCGCACGGCAACCAGCGCAAAGGTCATGCCGAAACCTGTCCAGGTTTTCCACAGCTCGCCGAGATCGATAACAGTCATCCCTTCGCTGCGCCATGATTCTTTTATCGCCGTATCACCGATTAGTAACGCAGCGTCAGCCTGCTCCAGCATCTTGTCAAGCGTTGGCTCCATGGTGATATAGGATGGATTGGCTTTGTAATACAAAGACATAATAATTTTCAGCAGATTGACCGACGTGGCCGAGGTTGCCGTCAACGCGATCCGCCCTTGCAATACGCGCTCGAGCGGCTCACGCGTGAACAATAGAATGGAATTGACTCTGCCTTTGGCGCTCACGGACAAGTCCGGCAGCAGCAAGTAATCATCCGCGTTCTGTGCATATGCGAAGGAAGACATCGACGTAATATCCAGCTTTCCTTCGCGAAACGCCTTATTCAGTTCTGACGGCACCCGTTTAACAACAACAAAGCGTTCCTGCGGCAGCTTGTCCTCCGCATAATGAAAAATTGGCCATACATTCGCATAATCAATCCGTCCGATGGTGATCGGGCGACTTAGCCCCATGCTGCTCATCTCCCCATCTTCTGTACAAATCGTGATCTATTGGTATTTGATCCAGCACCTTGCCGACGAGAAAGTCAATCATATCCTCCATCGACTGCGGACCATAATAGAATGCCGGCATAGCCGGAATGAGCTTGACGCCCAGCCTGGCAAGCTTCAGCATATTCTCCAGGTGAATGGCATGCAGAGGCGTTTCCCGCGGCACAAGCATAAGCTTGCGGCCTTCCTTCAGCATAACATCCGCAGCCCGGGTCATCAAATTATCGGAGCTCCCGTGCGCAATCGATGCGAGCGTACCCATCGAGCAGGGCATGATGATCATGCCTTCCGCGCGGTAGGATCCGCTCGCAATCGAAGCGCCTATATCTCCATTCGGATGATATATAAGCGAGCCGGATGCCATGGCATCCCCGAATCTGGCTTCAAGCGCCGCTTGCCGCTTGGCCGCTACCCAGCCCAGCTCCTCCTTCAATACGCGCCAGCCGGCATCCGTAATAACAAGATGAACTTTGATCCCGGAGCTGATAAGCATCTCGATGAGACGGATGCCATAGATTGCGCCGCTGGCACCCGTTATGCCTACTGCCCAACGGGACTCCGTCCGCGTTACCATGTACGAAGCACCACCAAGTCAAGCAGCGTGAAGGCGAACAATACCGTGCTGAGCCAGCCGTTCATCGTGAAGAAGGCTGTCTGGACCCGGCTGATATCGCTTGGCTTGACCAGCCAGTGCTCGTAGAACAGTATTCCTGCCGCAATGACCGTACCTGCCAGATAGCCCCAGCTGAGCGGCGTCATGGCGAACAGGAGGAAGAAGCCCGCCGCGGTAATGATGTGAAATCCGCGGGCCATTCTGAGCGCGTTCCGAAGCCCGAAACGAGCCGGAATGGAATGAACGCCGTCCTTCCGGTCAAAGTCGAAATCCTGACAAGCATAGATAATATCGAAGCCGGCCAGCCAGAACACGACGGCGATATAGAGGATCCAAGCCGCGGTATCGAATGAACCGGTAACGGCTACCCACGCGCCAAGAGGCGCAAGGCCGATCGTCAGCCCCAGCACGATATGGCAGAGCCAGGTAAAGCGCTTTGTATACGAATACAGCACCAGCATGAAGACCGCGATCGGCATTAACTGTATGCAGATGGGCTCCAGGCGAGATGATGCCAAGAACAATAATACGAATGATACCGCGCTGAATAGAAGAACCTCGCTTACGCGCAGAAGTCCGGCCGGAATCGCCCTCATCGCCGTCCGCGGGTTCCGTTTGTCGATCGCGCTGTCAATGACTCGGTTGAGACCCATAGCAGCGCTTCTCGCGCCAATCATCGCCAGCAGAATCCATCCGATCTCTCCCCATTCCGGCAGCCGGTTCTCCATGACGACGGCTCCCAGCAGCGCTCCCATAAAGGCGAACGGCAGGGCGAAGATCGTATGCTCAAACTTGATCATTTCCAGAAAAATACGCAGTTTGCGAATCATGCTCCGTCCGTCCCCTTCGTTCCGATGTGCAGGCCTGCAATACCGCCGGTAAGCGGATAAGCCTGTACGTTCCGGAGACCGATCTTGCGGTAAATCTCCGCAAGCTCATTAAGATCCGGGAATGTCTTCAATGATTCCGGAAGCCACTTGTACTGCTCATAGCGCTTGGCGACCAATTTGCCGATCAGCGGCAAGATACGTTCAAAATAAAAGTAGTATATGGACTTGAACGGCTGATGAAGCGGCTTGGACAATTCCAGACAGACGATCTGCCCGCCGGGCTTGACAACCCGTTTCATCTCTTTAAGCACCTGAACCAGATCCGGTACGTTGCGAAGACCGAATCCGATCGTTGCATAATCAAAGCGGTTATCCTCGAACGGAAGCTCCATGGCATTGCCGTGGATCAGAGAGATTTGGCCTTCCAATCCTTCACGTTCAACCTTCAGCTGTCCCACATCAAGCATATTGCGGCTAAAGTCGAGGCCGACGGTCGGCCCGTTCACGCTGGCGCGCGCAAGCGCTATCGTCCAGTCGCAGGTGCCGCAGCAAAGATCAAGGGAGGAGTCGCCTTGTTTAAGGCCCATCTTGCGCATCGTAAACTTGCGCCATGCTTTATGCCTGCGAAAGCTCATCAGATCATTCATGAAATCATACTTCGGCGCAATGCTTTGAAATACGGAGTGGACATGCTGTTCCTTCGAATTCGATTGCATCTGTTCGTTCACCTTCTTTCGCCTAGCGCCGGTGCTGTCGGCATAAGCGGACGCATGAATGTTTCTCCGATTTGCGCAAGCTCACGGACGAGCTTATCGGAATCCAGACGCGCCGCCGCCGCTTGAATGCTTGTAACGGAATGCTTCAGCTTCTCGGCTAATTGGCTTCTGATATCGTATTTCGTTACTAACAATTGAATAAAAGTCGGTTCGCTATTCTTCTCCGCAAGTTTCCGCTTCTCTTCTTCCGTTCCTTCGCACAGCACATGCCAGTAGCCCCAGCTCCCTGTAAACATCTCGGGCTTGTCGCTCTTGGCCAGCTCCTCCAGAACCGCTTCACAGCGGCCTACGCTGAAAAGCGCCTCCGACCACGGCTTTACGAACTTGTCGTCCAGAATGCCGGTGAAGGCGTGGAAAACCTCTGTCTTCACCATGGCGCTTTGATTCAAATATTCATCCGCGCTTAACTTCAGCTGTTTCATGCGCATATACAAATTGATCTTCAGCCGGTTCACCTCGCATACACGATCGCTGATGAGACGAATCATATCGATCTGCCCGGCTTGCGCCAGAAGCTGAAAAAACCGGCTGCTGAAGTAGTCGCCGGCTAGCACCTTCAACTGACGGGAGCGCATCTCGCGTTCGTTCACGCGTCCCGAATCGGAGTCGATCCGATCGTGGGTATCCATACCGAGCTGAACCAGGGATACAACAAGAGAATACAGTTCGCTGTGCAGCAGAGGCGTGCGCTGATTGGCCAAAAAAGCGAAAAGCAGCCGAATCCGCGAATCGGGAAAGGCCGGGAGCTCGGTATGCTTTTGGATCATGTCGTATTCTACATATTTTTTTGCCATTTCGTATATTTTGTTCGGTTTCATCCGTCAAGCCTCCGGGCAGAGCAGCGAAAGTCTTGCTGTTCTATAATCTAAATTATTATAGCATGTTGTATTTCATTGCGCTACAAGCCGGGGACGGCTCAATTCCAGCAGAATTAGGGAACGAAAGCCGTCCTGACCGCGTGCCTGGTCACATTCCATTGTCCTGGACGAATGACATGCGCAGCCGCTGTCTCCATATGTAATCGGTGTAAGGCTGCGCTTTATCCAATTCGGACAACTCCGTCCCGATCCATGGATCGGTTCGGCGCACATCGACGGCCGCCTGAAGCAGCAGCTTCCCCGGTTCACTTGTCGGGTCTCCCTCGGCAATATATCGGACCAGCACCCGGTTGACATTGTCCGTCTGGACGAATGCCAGGTACAGCAGCCGCTCCAAATCCGCCATCCAGTCCTGCGAATCCTCCGCATTGCCATTCACCGACAAATCAAGGGATAGAACCCCCTGCTTCCAATCGACCTTCCGGATCGGCAGCTGTAATTGGAGTCCGATCATCGAATCGACCAAATTGCCGGAGCTGAGCCGCGTAATCGGCGCCGCATGAAAGACGGCCACCTCGCTGCGGTCCTTATCCTTCCGCTGTTCGGCGAACGGCACTAGCGTCAGCAGTACGGCTGCAGCCGCTGCGACCATCGCCGCCGCCAGGAACCTCTTTCCTATTCGCATAACCTGAACGCCTCCGTACATCGAATGTCCTACACTCTTATTGTACAAAGAAAAAAAGCAGGCTATGCCTGCTTGGACGAACGGAACAGGAAACGTGTTATGCGGCTGCTATCAACGGCATCTAGGTCTCGGTTTCAATGACTCCATGTTTCGTAGTTACGGTTGCATTGCCGCGAATTTTGATAGCCGACGTATGATCCGTAAATTGAACGATCAATACCTCATTCTTATCCAGCTTCTCCGTATGATGAAACTTCGTATCCGTACCGCGTGTCAAGCCGATGACTTGAACGCCTTGCGCCTTGGCCTTAATCACGATGTAGTCGCTTTCCGAAGCACTCATGAACACATCTCCTCTCATCACGTTACATTTTAAAAAAACTGCCTCCCGAACAAATCATCCGGACGGCAGTTATGGCTTATTGTATGCATGGTCGGGTGTACCGGATTTGAACTGGCGACCTCTACCACCCCAAGGTAGCGCTCTACCAAGCTGAGCTAACACCCGACAAGAACCGGGATATAGACCGGCGTACGTTTACGCTGGATTCCCGAGAACTGCAAGGATGAGTCTACTGGATTTGCATCCCGATGTCAATAGTCTCGGGTAAAAAAACGTCCGAATGCATAGGCATTCGGACGTTAGCGGCGCCAGCGGCGCAGACAATTATTGGGATACCAGATCTTTCAGCGACTTACCCGCTTTGAACGAAGGGATCTTGCTCGCTGGAATGTCGATTTCCTGACCTGTTTGCGGATTGCGTCCTTTACGGGCTTCGCGGCTTTTCACCTCGAAGTTTCCGAAGCCGACGAGTTGAACTTTGTCCCCGCCTTGCAGTGCGTCGGAGATCGCATCGAATACAGCGTCAACCGCTTTCGAAGCGTCCTTCTTGGAAAGGTCGGTCAATTCAGCCACTTTCGCAATTAGTTCCGTTTTGTTCATTTTCATTCACCTCCCCTTACAGCGCTTCATTATCATTCTGTTTAACCGAAACGTACAAAAATATACCTTCAAGTCCCGGAAGAAGCGATTCGTTGCCTGATGATTGCGATACTCACCGGGGCAATGATTCAGAAAATGGTACGATGTGAAATCCATTCCTGCTGAACCATGAACAAACTTATAGTAATACAGACATATTAGAATTTCAAGAGGGAGAGCCGTTTTTACCGCGTCAGACCTAGATTTTCACGTCTTTTTACGGTGCAAATGGATGAAAGTAGCAGCTTCTGGATACAAGAAGAATAAATGGAGTATCGGCAGCAGTTCAAACGGCCCTCGTCCTTAAGCTGGTTGATCAAGCAGCGTACGTGTTGAAGGATTCCAATGGCAATCAACCGAACCGATGTGTAAATCGATATCCTCACGATGCTAGCCGTTCAAAATATCGCCTAAAATAGAATATCGGTCAGGACCAGGGAAAAGTTTATGCTGCCTGTAAATATAGCAATCATAAATGCCTTATCGTATTATCCCGGTTTCATGTCGTATGCCAGGATCGGAGAAAGATTTGTCGATCCCTGTCCCAAACAATCGAAAAGAGGGCACGCCCCTCGGCGCACCCCTTGTCATAAACTTATAATATGATCGCAATCAAGCCGCCCGATCCTTCGTTAATAATGCGTCCAAGCGTCTCCTGCAGCTTGTAGCGCGCGTTGTCCGGCATCATCGCGATTTTCCCCTGGATGCCTTCTCTTACGATGGAATGGAGGGAGCGGCCGAACATATCGGAATCCCACACCTTGATCGGATCGTTCTCGAAGTCCTGCATCAGATACCGGACGAGCTCCTCGCTCTGCTTCTCCGTTCCGATGATCGGCGCGAATTCCGATTCGACATCGACACGGATCATATGAATCGAAGGAGCCGTCGCTTTCAGCCTGACGCCGAAGCGCGAGCCTTGACGGATCAATTCCGGCTCATCGAGCTCCATCTCCGCAAGCGTAGGGGCCGCGATGCCGTAGCCTGTCGTTTTGACCATCTCCAGCGCTTCCTGGAACCGGTCGTACTCCCGTTTCGCATGCGAGAACTCCTGCATGAGCTGGAGCAGATGATCCTTGCCTCGAATTTCGACGCCCACGACTTCCATCAGAATCTGGTCGTATAGTTCGTCCGGGGCATAGAGGTCGATCTCCGCGACGCCTTGCCCCATATTCATGCCGCTGAGTCCGGCCCGGGCAATAAAGTCATACTCCATAAACTGGCTGACGACCCGGTCGACGTCACGCAAACGGCGAATATCTTTGACTGTATCCCGAACCGAGTGCTCATAATTGCTGCGCAGCCAATGCTGGTCGTTCAGCACCATGACCCAGCTCGGAAGATTGACGTTCACTTCGTGAACAGGAAACTCGTAGAGCACTTCGCGAAGAACGGACATTACGTCTTCTTCACCCATGCTGGCGACGCTCATCGTCATTACCGGTATATCGTATTTCGCCTGCAGCTCGTTGCGAAGCTGGAGCGCTTCGTCGCTCCGCGGTCTCGTGGAATTCACGATGAGAACGAATGGCTTGCCGACTTCCTTCAGCTCATTCACGACGCGCTCTTCGGCTTCTACATAAGAGCTGCGGGGGATTTCGGCAATCGTGCCATCCGTCGTGACGACGACCCCCAGCGTAGAATGCTCTTGAATGACTTTACGCGTGCCGATCTCGGCTGCTTCCTGGAACGGAATCGGCTCCTCGAACCAAGGTGTCGTAATCATCCGCGGGCCGTTCTCGTCCTCATAGCCTTTGGCTCCTTCCACTGCGTACCCAACGCAATCCACGAGCCGGATGTTCACGTCGAGGCCTTCGGCGACCCTCAGCTGCACAGCCTGGTTCGGTACGAATTTCGGCTCCGTCGTCATGATTGTTTTGCCTGCCGCGCTTTGCGGCAGTTCGTCAATCGCTCTCACACGATCGGCATCATTCGTAATGTTCGGCAGAACAACCGTCTCCATGAACCGTTTGATGAAGGTTGATTTGCCTGTGCGGACCGCACCGACAACGCCGAGGTAAATATCCCCGCCGGTTCGTTCGGCAATGTCCTTGAAAATGTCCACTTTCTCCACTGATATCCCCTCCCAATCGAATTTCGCCAGTACATGGACGTACCGTTACTGCCGCGTTGCCTCCTGCTGTGTAGTCGTCAGGGTCCGCCGCCTAACCGCCGCTCTTTAAGCAGGGCGGCGACGCAACTCGTACATGAATTTGGACTAGTAATAGCTTATTGCGCGAATGTCCCAAATATGACGACTGTTCCTGAAATCTTTCGTTTCTTCCCCGTTCCTTAAGGCTCCGCCCCTTCCAAGATTGAGATATATGAGAGAAACGGCTCTCCTATGCCAAAAATATAAGAGCACAACAAAATACCCCCGCACGGTCCGCGTACGGGGGGAACATAAGAAACCGCGTTATTCGTTTATGACTGCTTGAGGCTCGCCGTCGACAAGATAATAGGCAGCCGACTTGACCGGCACGAAATCGGAGCTCTCGACAAGCAATTCCCGCAGGTCCTGCTCAGGGCCTGGCTTTGCGCCTTCCAGCTTCGTTAACGCTTGGGTAATATCGATACCGTAATCCACATATACCTTGCCTTCCGCATCCATCATCGTTCCGAGCGTCTGACCGGAGAATACGCTGCGGATGTCGGGCTCGCTCGTGCCCAGCTTCTTGTAATCGATGCGCTTGAAGCCCGGATAGACGGACTCTCCCACCGGCAGCTTGCCGCCGTTCTTGTCCGCATAGTTTTTGAGAGCGATCTGAACGTCGTTTATCCGTTGATAGATAACGAGATTCATAAGCTTGATCGTAGGATCCTTCTCTTCGTCTATGATCAAATAATAGTAGCTGCCGCCCTTCTCATAGGCCGTGGTCGGAATGTCGCTTATATATTTCATCCGCTGCAGCTTATCGAAGTCCACCAAATATTTTTCATACAGCGGGGTATCGGGCTTGCTGTTCTGGATCGGCAGCAGTCCGGTATCCTTCTGATATTGATCGATAACGGTCTGTACGTTCAGAATCGCATCCTTGGCCGGTCTCTGGTTCTGTTCCAGCTGATCGTCCGGATACAAGCATCCGGAAAGCGCGATTGACATGATGGCGATCAGAAGCGCAGATACCGCGCTTTTCATTCGAAACATTCTTACGTCCTCCTATTTACCACAATTCATCTTCTTCGGCCTGCCGCATCAATTGCTTCCGGACGGCAGCCTTAAGCGGGTCCTCGGGAACCTCGACCGTCGCACGGCCTGTAATCTTCGTCTGGCAGGCAAGCCGCATTCCCTGCTTGTCGAGCCCGGCTATCTTGCGTCGTTCGATTTCGCTGAGCGGAGACAGTCCTGCTCCGTTCGTCGTGATCTTGCACATGAGACAAGCGGCCTTGCCGCCGCATCGCGTACGAATCGCGACGCCTGCTTTCCTTGAAGCATCGAGCACAGTCGTTCCTGCGCGTACCGCAACCTTGCGGCCGGATGGAAGAAACGTGATGTCAACATTCACTGCAGCTCCTCCGTTCCTGATTGGCCTATCCAAGCATGCACAAGCTTGACCATATCCGTCGTGAATGCATTACGCGCTTCGATCTGCCGGAATGCGCTCATATGAGCTTCCGGCTCGGCTCGCACCGCATCCGCGATCAGCTTGATCCGGTCATTGCGCTGTCGCAGTACATTGAACCACAATTCATGCGCGAGCGGAACGATGCCGATTCTCCGTTCCATGCAAGCAAGCGTAAGCTGCAGCTCCTGAAGCTCTTCTCTTACTTCAACAACATATTTGCCTGCGGCGGCTGTTACGACAAAGCCGCCAACCAATTCGACCTGTACGCCGTGAATCAGGTAATGACTGAGTTCCGAACGGTATAACGTACTAATGCTTACCTTGGGCTCATCTATCGCATACGCCCGCAGCGCTTCATGAAGCAGCGCGGCATCGCGGCTATCGGCATATAAATCCAGATCGCGGGGTGGCACATCCAGCTTCAGCCCGCGCAGCATCAAGCCTGCGCTGCCGCCGACAAGCCATACCGCATCTGTTCGAGATGCCGCGTCGGCTATAACGGCCAGCGCCTGGCGGATTGACTCTGTTCCTTCCACCCGCTTCACTTCCTTTGCATTCATATATAAGGTCTGCCCTGTACGGGCATCAGTCATGCCTTCCTTATGTAGATTCGGCGCTTGCTTATATAATGGATATAAAGCCTAGAATCCCGCCGACGATCAGACAAACAAAAGCGACGGACGACATAATAAATCGAATCACGCCCTTAAACTTATATCGCGCCCATGTGATTAGAAGTGCCGCTAACGCCATTAACCCGATCCCGATTAAAGATACCCACATTTTTGTCATTGCATCCACGTTGATTCACGCCACCTTGTCCGATGAATATTCGTTCTATTATAGCATCTGTCCGTTACATTCGGCTACTTTTAGCCCTGTATCCTGAATATAGATGGCAGCGCAGAGGAGTTGAATAAAGAAAAAGGACATCAGCGAGAAGCGGTTGCTGACGGCAATTCGCCGGGCATGCCTTCGACTTTATGTCCTTATCCATCATTATTTCATCTTATTTCATCATCATTTTCATCAGCGATTCGATATTGCTCATATTTATACCGCTTTTCTTCACGGCGCTGACAATGTCGTTGATCGTACTTTCCGCTACCGGCACTTTAGCCACAGCTGCCACTTGTTTGATCAGCTGGCGGAGCTCCGCTTCGTTCTTTATCGTATCCGCCGTAACGCCGTTGGCAAGCTTCTTGACGGCATTCTCTGATATCGTATTGCCCGTTTTCTTGTTCACTGCGTTCAAGACATCTTTAGATAAGTTTTTGTTGTCGCTCATACTTCCCCTCCTAACAAGTGCTGATAGCATCATATGAGGAGAGAAAGCGATTGGTGTAGGCGCTTATGGAGCCGCAATATCTTCCATTTCGTGCGTTTTTCCGCGGCCCATTAAATCTTCGACGGCCGTCCGCGGCGGCTTGCCCTCGAACAGGACGCTGAAGAGCTGTTCGGTGATCGGCATCACGACATTGTAAGCCGAGGACAATTCGCGCGCGGCATTCGTTGTCCGCACTCCTTCGACAACCATGCCCATTCGTTCCAGCACTTCGTCCAGCGGCAGCCCTTCCGCGAGCATCGAGCCTGCACGCCAGTTGCGGCTGTGCTTGCTTGTGCAGGTAACCACCAGGTCGCCAACGCCGGCAAGTCCGGCGAACGTCGGCGGATTAGCGCCCATCGCAATACCAAGCCGGGTAATCTCAGCCAGTCCCCGGGTCAGAAGTGCAGCCTTCGCATTATCGCCGAATCCTAGACCGTCCGACAGTCCTGCGCCTAATGCGATAATGTTCTTGATGGCGCCCGCGACCTCCACGCCGATTACATCCGGATTTGTATACACTCTGAAGAAAGGAGTTATGAACGCATCCTGCGCTAGTTCGGCCGATTGCTGGCATGCGGACGCTACGACAACTGTAGTGGGCTGCCGCTTGACGACCTCCTCCGCATGGCTCGGACCCGAAATAACGATGAGCTTCATCGGATCGGTCTTCAATTCTTCGGCAAGAACCGTCGTCATCCGCTTCAAGCTTCCCGTTTCGAACCCTTTGGTAGCATGAACGCAAAGAGCATCCTGCTCTATGTATGGAGCCGCCTGCTGCGCCACCTGCCTCATGGCGGATGAGGGAGCGGCGAACAGCACAAGCTCAGCGCCTGTCACTGCGTCCTCCATGAGGGTCGTTGCCCGTATGGCATGCGGAAGCGTCACATCCGTAAAAAATTTATGATTCGTGTGGTCTTCATTGATTTCCCTAACCTGCTCTTCGTTTCTAGACCACATCATGACTTCAAAACCGTTATCCGTCAGCACGGTAGCCAATGCCGTTCCCCAGCTGCCGGCGACCAATACGGCCGCTTTGCGTTTTGTCATGCGTACACCCCCTTACCCTTTTCGCGCACCGAGCTTGTTCTCATTGCCTTGAATCAGCTTCACGATGTTGCTCCGGTGACGCCAGAAAGCGAATAGACATATGATCAGGCTTGCCCACAATAACGGCATAGGCTTGTCCAAGAGCCAAATAAAGACCGGCGTAAGCGCGGCAAAAATCAAAGAACCAAGCGATACGAAACGGGTGATTACAATCGATATAATTGCAATTACGCCGGCAATTAATGCAGGCACGAATGCGAGTGACGCAATCACGCCGATCGTCGTCGCGATTCCCTTGCCGCCCTTAAAACCGAACCAAATCGGCCAATTATGGCCTGCAATGGCTGCAAGCCCGCACAGCACCGGCGTCCATTCGCCCCCGGCAAGCAGGCTTCCGATCGTAACCGCGGCCACGCCTTTCGCAATATCGAGCAGAAACACGGCAATAGCCGGCCCTTTGCCGAGAATGCGGAGCGTATTCGTCGCACCTGCATTTCCGCTGCCATGATTGCGAATATCAATGCCCTTCACCCATTTGGCAATTAAGATACTGAATGAGATCGAACCTATTAAATAACTAATCACAATCCCGATGACTGTCAACACCGTTGTTCTCTCCCCCTGGACCATAGCGAACCTG
Source organism: Paenibacillus spongiae (assembly GCF_024734895.1). Classification (NCBI taxonomy): domain Bacteria; kingdom Bacillati; phylum Bacillota; class Bacilli; order Caryophanales; family Paenibacillaceae; genus Paenibacillus; species Paenibacillus spongiae. The sequence continues at coordinate 2,474,949 of NZ_CP091430.1, read as the reverse complement.
CAGATGAATCCGTGAATTCACGTTTATCCCCACGAAAAAACGCCCAAAGGGCTCTAGCGGATAGAACCCCATTGGACCTGAAGCCTAAGTTGTAGCCGAAACTTCCGTAAGTGAAAGCCTCCTGCGCCTAATCCTCATCCGATTTCTTTCGGGTGTAAATCCGGATTGGCGTGCCTTCGAAATCGAAGGCGGCGCGGATTTTATTCTCCAAGTAGCGTTGGTAGGAAAAATGCATCAGCTCCGGATCGTTGGCGAACAACACGACCGTCGGCGGCTTCACCGCAACTTGCGTAGCATAATTGATCCTCAGGCGTCTGCCTTTATCCGTCGGAGGCGGGTTAATCGCGATCGCATCGGATACGACGTCATTGAGCAGATGAGTTTGAATACGCAGGCTATGCTGCTCCGAAACATGGTTCACAACGGGGAGCAGCTTATGCAGGCGCTGTTTGGTCTTGGCGGACAAATAGACGACCGGAGCATAGGTCATGAACAGGAAATGGTCGCGTATTTTTTGCGTGAACTGCTGCATTGTCTTGTCATCCTTGTCGATGACATCCCATTTGTTCACGACAAAAACGGACGCTTTCCCCGCTTCATGCGCATAACCGGCGATATGCTTATCCTGCTCAATGATGCCTTCTTCACCGTTAATGAGAATAAGCGCGACATCTGCGCGTTCAATCGCCTTCAGCGCACGCATGACGCTGTATTTCTCCGTCGTCTCGTACACCTTGCCGCGTTTGCGCATGCCCGCCGTATCGATAAGCACGTACTTCTGGCCGTCGCGCTCGAACGGGGTATCGATCGCATCCCGCGTCGTACCCGCTACATCGCTGACGATCACTCTCTCTTCGCCGAGAAGCGCATTCACCAACGAGGACTTCCCGACGTTCGGACGGCCGATCAAAGCAACCCGGATCACATCGTCTTCGTAATGCTCCTCTTCAAGCTCCGGCAGCCGCGCGACCGCAGCATCCAGCAAATCGCCGATACCCATTCCATGCGCGCCGGAAATCGGGATCGGATCGCCGAATCCCAGGCTATAGAACTCGTAAATATCGTCATGTCGATTCAAATTATCGACTTTATTGACAGCGACAACAATCGGTTTGCGGGATCGCAGCAGCATCTGCGCGACCTCATCGTCCGCGTGGGTCAACCCGGCTTTGGCATCAACCATGAAAATGATGACATCTGCTTCTTCGACAGCCAGCTCCGCTTGCATGCGGACTGACTTCATAATCTCATCTTCACCATCAATTTCAATGCCTCCGGTATCCACAATACTGAAGGCCCTGCCATTCCATTCTCCGGTACCGTAAATACGATCCCGTGTGATGCCGGGCTTGTCCTCCACAATCGCTAACCGATCGCCGATCACACGGTTAAAAATCGTAGATTTCCCCACATTCGGCCGCCCTACTATGGCGATAATGGGTCTAGACATCGACTTCACTCCTCAAGCGTAAACGTAATCGTATCATAAAGCCTAGCTCCGCAAGGAACGCATAACGACCCCTCGCTTGCACATGACTAACGGTAACGAACGTTTATCAAAATACTCACGACTACCATCATAGCAAAAAACAGCGGCCTTGGCTAACATTTCATTCCTGCCTATGATCAACCAAAATAAACGTTCCGTTCTTCAAATCATGTGTGGTCGCATCCAATATTTTTTCCAACAAAAAGGCGGTGGATTCGCGTTTATTTGCATCCGCTTCCACAAAGATCGGGGCCCCGCCGCCCACAGAACCCCCGTCAATTGCGACAATAGCCACAATTCTAGCCATTTTGGCCCTCCTCCCCTTGATTCACGCTCGCCTCTGTCGGCATCCGGACGGCAGACTCCAAAATAGGGACACGCTGCGCCACGGCTTTCGCCTTCTCTGCATCCTGCTCCTGCGGTATAAGAAAGATCGCCAGACGTCCATCTTTCATATCCAGCTTCGCCATCGGAACGAGAGCCGGCTCTCCGTCATCACGGAACACGCCGAGTATCGTAGACAAATCATAGAGGAGCGCTTGCCGCTGGCCCAAATTGCTTAGCGTTGCTTTGCCGTTCGCGTTATAGGGCGTTAACACCAAACCGATCCCCCGCTTTGCGATTAGATCCTGGTTGGATGACAGCCCCACGTTCATGATATAAACATCGTCGACAAACAAATCGGGGCCATCGATTCGTACCGCGGCTGTATCCACGCGGGCAATATGGGATATCGTCTTACCTGCTCTCAGCTTTCGGACGATGAGCAGCGAGAGCAATCCGGCTGCCACGCCATACAGAACGCCTAACGAAATCGAGGCGAGGCTGGTCAGTAATGCGGACAAGATGACCAAATAGTTGCGCCCTTCAAACACCATCGCGATGCCTTCGATATAGGTCGCTCCGCGCGGGACCAGCTCTTGGCTATCAATTTTCGACAGCGTCTCCCTCTCCATCTTGCGGACATCCCGGAATTGCTGAGCAGCCAGCGTGAGGAACGTTATGGCTGTATAGTCCTTCTTGTACAGTGCCGGAACAGCAACCGCTCCAAGGGCTGCGGCGATTACGCCAAGCGAGATGTGAATGATCCGCCCATGCGGATACGTCGGATACTGCCGGTAATCCGTTCGCAGCATGAATAGCCGTGATATGGTGCCGAATGCAAGACCGAGCAATATGCCGTAAAGCACATGATGCGGCTGACCGGACATGAATGACTTCCACATGATTTACGAACTCCCTCCCCGCTGCCGCCGCTGCCAATAGCCCTCTGCAGCCCGCCTTGGGCCGCGGCGAAATCCGGTTTTCAAATTCCAGACCATACGCGCGGTGATAAGCGCAATTGCCACACCGTCCCACCAGGCGGCTGACCCGAGCGTGACGACCGTTGTATGCCGTCCTGCAGCGCTGCTGAATTCCGCAATCGCCGCCGCTAGCGTTACGATCCCATAATGGTAACGAAACCGGTCGGTGAGAAGGCCCGCCAGCAATCCGGCCATCAGCGGACCGTCCCATTTCGGATTCATCAGGATGAAGACAGGATCCATGGCGTACATCGTACGAATCCACAGCCATACGGTACCCGCCAGCATCGTGCATAAGATGACGAATACCGTCTGCATCGTATTCCGGACGGATACAACCGCAATAATGGCCGTAAGAAGCGCCCACCCGGCGCTGCCCCGCAGCATAATATCCGGGCCGACCGGTATGAATACCGGATGTAGAATGGCGGCGACGCATAGATAGATCAAGACGGACCGCCCCGAAATCCGGCCGGCCACATGGCGCTGCCAGCCCGTACAAAACAAGATGAGTCCGATCGACAGCAGCCAGACTGCGATAAATCCCTCATTCATCTGCATATCACCTCACGATTTCCCTATTATGCGCATCATCCCCTTCCCCTAATCGATAAAAACAAAAAGAAACTACGGGCTTGGCCACATGACGGAGATTGGGTTGTCTTCGGAAGAAAATAGAAGCAAGGAGCCATTAAAAAAACCGCCAACGAAGCAGATATCTGCTCCATTGGCGGCTCAAGCCGTTCATACGGCTCAACCAATTATTTCAATTTGCTCAGTTTATCGCCGAAACGTTCAGCCAACGTGAAGCTCATGCCTTCGTTGCTCAGGCTTACGTTCGGATTGTCGATTTTCTCGATTTTCGGTCCACGGTCGCGGTCACGATCGCCGCGTGGAGCTCTTTCGGCTCTTGGCGCTTGTTCAGGCGCTTCTTCCGTTTCTTTGATGCTCAAGCTAACGCGCTTCTCGGCCGGGTTAAAGTCGAGAACTTTCGCTTTAACTTCCTGACCCTCAGTAACGACCTCATGCGGCGTTGCCACATGGCGGTGAGCCAGTTGAGAGATGTGTACCAGACCTTCGACGCCAGGAGCGATTTCAACGAAAGCACCGAACGTTACGATACGGCGGACCGTACCGGTAACGATATCGCCGGTATTGAACTTGTCGCCAGCCGTTTCCCAAGGACCAGGCTCGGCTGCTTTCATGCTGAGGCTGATTTTGCCCAATGCCGGATCTACCTTCAGAACCTTCACGCGAACCGATTGACCTTCGGAAACGATGTCCTTCGGATGCGCAACATGCTGCCAAGAAAGCTCGGAAACGTGAACCAGTCCGTCGATTCCGCCGATATCTACGAATGCGCCGAATGGCGTCAAACGCTGCACGGTGCCTTCAAGCTCTTGGCCTACTTGAAGCTCGCTCATAATTTTTTGCTTGTTTTGCTCGAATTCGGCATCGAGCACTTCTTTCTGGGAGAGAATCACTTTATTGTTCTCGCGGTCGATTTCTTTCACTTTTACGCGAAGCGTACGCCCCTTGTAATCGCTGAAATCTTCTACGAAGTGACGCTCAACCATGGATGCAGGAATGAATCCGCGAACACCGATATCCGCGACGAGTCCGCCTTTTACGACGTCGGCTACTGTTACTTCGAACACTACGCCGTTGTCGAAACGGGATTGAAGTTCGTCCCAAGCGCGCTCGCCATCGATTTGACGTTTGGAAAGGACAAGCTTCTCCTTCTCGTCATCGATGCTTACCACTTTCAGCTCGACTTCTTGGCCGACTTCAGCAGCCTCAGCTGCGTTGTCCAGCTGAATCGAGGATAATTCGCGAAGCGGAATGACGCCGTCATATTTATATCCAAGGCTAACAAACACTTGGTTATCTTCAATCTTGACGATCGTACCTTTTACCGTGTCGCCTTTCTTAACGGACACGAAATTATCCATTGCTTCTTGGCTGATCGTTTCCGCTGCTGCGGTTTCTTGCACATTTGTTTCTTCTGACATTTGAAATACCTCCTCAATTCATACCCCAACTTTATTTAAACGTACGCTCACAAACTTGAATCAGTTCAGTTTCACGCACCGTCTAAAACAATCCAACATTATCCCTTTTTTACCATTTCGCGAATATTGTCCATAATGGCATCTGTAATACGCTCCAGCACATCGGTAGAAGAATCCTCATTTATGATAGCTGTCAGATCGATCGGCTGGCCGTAACGGATTTGCATTTTTCTAAACAGACGATAATCGCCGATGATGGCTACAGGAATAACGGTCGCTTGACTGCGCATCGCAATCATGGCAGCGCCTTTCTTGCCCATACCGGTGGCAGCGTTGCGCGTGCCTTCCGGGAAGATCCCCATCACGCCGCCCTCTTGAAGCAGGGCGATCGCAGAACGGATCGCTTCCTTGCTGACCCCTCCCCGTTTGACGGGAAACGCGCCGAGCTCGCGAATGAACGGTCCGAATAGCGGCACTTTGAATAGCTCCGCTTTCGCCATGTAATGAACCTTGCGGTTCACTTTGGTCCCTACTGTCGTAGGATCCAGCAGACTAATGTGATTCGAGCAGAGGACGACCGGACCGGTTGCCGGAATATTCTCAAGCCCGCTTGCTTCGAATCGGTACAGCACGGCATAGATGACACGGAGCAGGCTGCGGCAAATGCTGTATAACATAGTTTACTTCGCCTCCGCCGTTTTGGTTCGGCTCAAGTCTATAATAACTTCAACGACTTGGTCGACCGTCAAATCCGTACTGTCCACGACGACGGCATCCTTGGCGCGAACCAAAGGCGCATGCACCCGTTGTTCATCGCTTCGGTCGCGGTCGGCGATTTCTTGCTCCAGCTGCGCGAGCGGTACCTTCTGGTCTTCTGTTAATTCCTGAAATCTTCTCAATGCCCGGGTTTGCACGCTTGCGGTAAGAAACACTTTCAATTCCGCATCCGGAAGCACATTCGAACCGATGTCCCGGCCGTCCATGACGACGCCCTTGGCGGAAGCAAGCTTGCGCTGCAAATCGACGAGCTTCGCGCGAACCGCCTCATGCGAGGCCACCTTCGATACGCGGAGCGTAACGTCGCGCGAGCGAATCTCCTCGGTCACATTCTCACCGTTCAACAGCACGGTTTGGCCGTTAACGCCCGGCTCCAGCCGGATATCCAGCCCGGAAATCAGCGTTCCCAGCCTGTCCGGTTCATCCGGATCGACACCTGCCCGATTGGCGGCAAGCGTTACCGCACGATACATCGCGCCGGTATCAATGTAAACATAGCCGAGTTGCTCGGCGACTTTGCGGGCAACCGTGCTCTTGCCTGCACCTGCAGGCCCGTCGATCGCCACGTTCATCCGCACGCTGCAAAGTCTTTCATCCTTGCTCAACGATGTGTGACCTCCTCGAAAGCCGAAAACGGCTTGTCAGCCTAAGCCTTGAAGAGCCTGGCTCCTAAGCATCAAGAAAAAAGCAGGCTCTGCCTGCGGTTGTGAAAATTATACCACACTGGACATGGAAGTGCAAAGAACGCGAACCTACTGGAAGGAGGTTCCTTCAAGCCGGTCCACGCCCGTTACCCACCTTCTAACCGCCCCGGACTGCATGGCCACCTGACTGATAACGACTGCAATCAGAAGCGTTATGACAATTTTTTTCAATATTTCGGTTACGTCGTCGGACAGCTTCGCGAGCCGTTTCGAGTGCGTATCCGCCGGGCGCCGTTTGCGCGGCTTCAGACGATTCACGTTCATAAGAACTCCCCATTTCTATCGTTTGGGGATAGTTTTTCCATGAAACGCTTCCTTATGCGCCCCGGCAAAATCACACGTATTTATATCCCGCTATCTTTTGCGGACATCCAGCTGCCGTTCAAAGCAATACCGAATGATTTTTTGCCTCTCGCCGTCCGTAATACTGACATACTTGGCCATCACTTGAATCCGTCCCGTCTCCAGCTTCTTGACCCGGACGACCTCCGCCTTGAACTGCGTGTGCTCGATCGAGCCGTTCCGGTAAGGCACAAGCAGCCAGCAATCAAGCTCAGTCTCCGGTTTGATCGGCCACCTGCCATCGCATAGGAAAGAGATGCCTCCGCCGCCGACATCGTCCGTCATGCCAAGAAAGCGGACATGGTCCGAAAGCCTGATCGCGATCTCCAGCTCCGACGCAACTCGCAGAAAATGTCGGCGTTGAATCTTCGTAATCGAATCCGGATCCGGCTTTTGTATGCGGACGAGCCGGACGACATCCTCCTTAAGACCAAGCACATGGGAGTTAAAATAGTGCTTTACGCCGTCATGGGTCAAATAATAAGCAGACAGCTCATCGCCGAGAAACAGACGTTTATAACGCCCCGTCCCTTCCAGAACAGGGATTTCAATCAGAAGCTCGTTATCGCTCCCGTCTGCAATTCTCGACTTGTACTCCAGTGCGGCTTCCTCTTCGTCGGATGAAGCCACCTGCAGGTATATGATTTGGTTTACTTTCGGCAGCATGGCCCTCGCCCCTTCCATTTCTAGATTATAGCAGGATGTCGAATTATGGGGAAGACGGAATGAGGCGCTGTCTTTTCCAGAGGATGGAATACGAAAATGGCTGAACAGGTTGGAGCGCCTGTTCAGCCATTGTTTGGTTCATGCTTGCGTTTATTTGGGCAGCTGCTCGATCGATTCTTCCATGCCTGTTTCGGCATTGATAAAGATTCGATAATCTGCCCCGTTGATAGAGCCGGTAAAATCGTAACAGAGCACTTCATCGCCAACTTCATTCAAGATCATGGCAAGATTCTCTGTTTTCTGCTTCAAATCTGGATTGATGAGCTTACGGGCTTCGGCCGAGGAAAGCTTCGGCTTCGGTATTTTGCGGGTATGGTGCTCATAAATGTAATCCGCTGCCTGCAGGCCGATCGCTTCCCCGTTGTCCAATGCAACCTTAACCGTTAATTTCTCCGGATAGATCAATACGCCGTTCTGTTCAGCGACACATGTGAGGGTTGCGACCTTGTCGTACTCGTCATATTGGATTGCCTTCATCCCATCGTAACCGTGCCGGCCCAAGAATTCCATCGCTTTGGTTTCAGCCTGCTTCACGCCCAGCTTCTTCTGTCCGATGTCCCGAGGATCCATATAGTAGATCAACTGGCCGCCCTTTTGCGTAAAGTCCATTTGGATCGTACGATTGGACTGCGGCTGCTGGACCGTCGCGGTGTAGGATGTGAATTCGGTGCCCTTCCCATTCTCAACGACACGAATGGCTTTCATGTCCTGGGTGCCGGTAAATTTAGCAGCCAGCTTCTTGATGTCCTCCGGCGTTTTCTTCGGGCCTCCAAGCATTTGCGCCGATCGTTTCTGATACATGCTGGAGACGGACGGCCCCCAGTTGATCTCCGGATATTCGCCTACCTTTTTATCCATGGTTTTGAACCCGTCGATAATGGAGTTGTCCATGTTGGAGTTCTCCGACGCGAGCGCGAGCTCTACATCCATCCAGCGCAGATTGTTGGCCAGCACCGTGCTCTGCACGCCTGACAGCTCTTTGGAAATTTGCTCGGAATTCGCATAGAGCGTCTTCAGCGTCTTGTATTCATCTGATGAAAGCGGCTGTTTGGTCAAGTCGCGCACAGATGTTTTATAAGCGAAGTTGGACATTTTGGACAGGAACTCTTCCGTTTTGTTGAACGGCAGCAGCGTGAGCGGCAGCTGATTGATTTCACTCTGGGCCTCGCTCGTCATTCGCCACACATTCACGAGTCCTTTGCGCTGGGACCCTTGTGAGGCTGTATGAACCGCCAGCGTTTTGCCAAGCTCCCGGTTCACCTGCTGGACATGGTAAGTCAAGCCATGGAATGCGCGCTGGTATTGGTTCTCCGCTTTGATCAAGATGGAGTTCTTCTCCTGATGCTCTTGGTATCCCCAATATATGGAGCCAATAAAAAGCAGCGACATGACGGGAAACAAAACCGCGCTTAATCGTTGGTACATAAGACAAAAGCTCCTTTCTTGTGCAAAACCTGGTGTTAGTTTGGTTTGCCGAAAGGAGCTTTATGCATGTTTTTTTGATTTTGGGGCGGAATTCGTGATCCGAAGCTATAGTGCCAGCTCTTCGATTTCGAAATCCAGGGTGTTATTGCAGATGCACTGCTTGAAGCCCGTATCGATCTGACCCTTCTCCCGGCGGCCGCGCAGCACAAATTTCTCGCCGCACGCCCGGCACCGGATCGCTACTTTAACACGTGGCGAATTCATCATTACCTCCTCGTCCCTAATGCGAAAGCCGTTAATTTTCGAAAAACCCGACTTCCTTATTATGGACGGGAACGCTATAACTTAACCTCTTCCTCGCGGCCCAGAATCCGAAATGGCGATCTTGCATTGGCCCGGTTCATCTTCCGCAAGCCCTTCACCCATAAATACAGCATGAGCGGCACGATGAACCAGATCCAATAAACGGTTCCGGAGCCCATAATCCAATCATAGACCCCATGCTCCAGCACAGGCAGCATAAATGAGAGCAGAAGGAACTTGCGAATTCCGGTTCCGCTCGCGAACTTCGCTTTGCCGAAGTAATAACCCATCGTTACGCCGAACAAGGCATGCCCCGATACCGGCAGGAACGCCCGTATAAGCAGCGGGCCGAATGAAGTCGGCTGATTAACGGCATAGAGCACATTCTCGACGGTAGCGAAGCCGAGCGATACCGCCACCGCATATACAATTCCGTCATACGGCTCGTCAAATTCCGTATGATTATAAATAATATGATACAGGACGAACCACTTGACCAGTTCCTCAACCCCGGCCGACACGATAAAAGAGAATACGAACGGATTATCGCCCCACCACAGGACAAGCCCCCGTTGGATGACCATAATCGGCAGGACGATCAAGAAGCCGAGGAAAAATACTTTGACGACCACATGAACGGGCTCCGCATCGTACCGGTCTTTGAGGTAGAAATAAGTAAGCAGCGCTACGCCAGGTGCAATTGCCGCCGTCAATATGGATAAAACCAGCATCATCCTTGTTCATCACCTCCTGCTGCGGTCGCTGCCTCGATAAATTGTATCATCAACGGCCCCATTACTGATCTTTATTGATTTTTCTTTATGACATCTTTAGCAAAATATAATATTAACCTAACCTGACGTCATTCGCGTTAGACCCATCCTCTTAAACGAGCGGCTTCCGCCATCTTCCTTACGCCCACCATATATGCGGCCAATCTCATGTCCACATTCCGGACTTGATGAAGCTCATAGACTTGATCAAACCCGCGCACCATCATATCGCGAAGCTTCGTATCCACCTCGGCCTCGGACCAGTAGTAGCCTTGATTATTTTGTACCCATTCGAAATAGGAGACGATGACGCCTCCCGCACTTGCAAGCACATCCGGAACCAAAAGAATGCCCCGGTCCGTCACGATGCGCGTCGCTTCGAGCGTCGTCGGTCCATTGGCAGCCTCTACGATAATCTTGGCGCGAACATCATGCGCGTTATGGATCGTTATTTGGTTCTCGATCGCCGCCGGAACGAGCACATCGCAATCAAGTGCAAGCAGTTCTTCATTCGTAATCGTCTCGCGAAACAGATTCGTTACCATGCCGAACGAATCGCGCCGTTCAAGTAAATCTTCGATATCGAGTCCACTCTCATTATACAATGCTCCGTGCACATCGGAAATAGCAATAACTTTAGCGCCTGCCTCATACATGAATTTGGCCAAGAAACTGCCTGCATTGCCAAAGCCTTGTATGACGACCCGTGCCTCATGAAGCGCAATCCCCTTCTTCTTCATCGCTTCATGGATCATAATGGCTACTCCCCGCGCCGTAGCGGTTTCCCTTCCCTGCGAGCCGCCGAGCACAATCGGCTTTCCGGTAATGAAGCCAGGCGAATCAAATTCGCGAATGCGGCTGTATTCATCCATCATCCATGCCATGATTTGGGAGTTAGTCATTACATCCGGAGCGGGTATATCCTTGGTAGGGCCCACGATCTGGCTTATCGCGCGAACATAGCCGCGGCTGAGCCGTTCAAGCTCGCGGAAGGACATTTTGCGCGGATCGCAAACAATGCCTCCTTTGCCGCCGCCGTAAGGAAGATCCGCTATCCCGCATTTGAGGCTCATCCAGATCGACAAAGCCTTCACTTCAAGCTCGTTGACATCCGGATGAAAGCGGACGCCGCCCTTGGTCGGACCCACGGCATCATTGTGCTGGGCGCGGAATCCGAGAAACACCCGCGTTTTGCCGTCATCCATCCGCACCGGAATGCGAACCGTCAATACACGCATAGGTTCCTTCAACAATTCGATCATATCTTCGCCGTATCCAAGCTTGCTCAGCGCCTTCTCAATAATCACCTGCGTCGATTTCAGAATATCGCTCGAATCTTTGATGCTCATCAGAACCGTCACCACCTTATGAATAATATGGGCGGGAAACTGGCGGGCTATGCGGACCGTACACGAGCCTCGTGCATCGGCCATTCCTGCCATGTTCGATTCAAATAATAAAGAGCATCCCGCGCACGGTATTACCGCAGCTGATGCTCTCACAATTTAAGCAGTTAAAAATGAGTGCAGATTTCCAAGACGGCTTTGGAAGGCATGATGACTTTTCCGTATTCGTCCAATACAGCTGTCGTTACAGACGCCGCTTCGCCATATTCAGCGAGCAGGGCGATAATGGCGTGGTACCGGGCTAGTTCCAAACCGACCGGTTCGAAAGCGAGCATATACTTCCCGTTGTATGCGTACAGACGTCCGTCCTCCGTAAGATCGGCTGCATGCAGCTGCTTACATGCGGAGATGACGTCTTCAATGTCCCGGAATGCGTAAAGCACGACGTCGCTCTGTTCAAGCGTAACCTCAAGCTCATACTCGTCCTCATCATGATCTTCTTCCTGCAGCCGTTCGTCGGACTTACCGTGTACTTTGCCACGCGTTACGATGACGACCATGCCTTGAGCAGGAAGCGCGAACACTTCGACGGCAAGCGGGCCGCTTGCATCAAACCCCAGTTCCGTATAGGCTTGATCCATCATCTCGCTGAACAACTCATGTACCTTCGGAATTTCGCGCCACATGTCTTCCTTCTGGATCCCACGCTCCAGCAAGTCGTCGAACGTCAGGAAAATTCGTATTTTGTCTTGATTGAGTCGTTCGATCTTCATGATAGGATCCTCCTTATCGAAAGTATCCGCTTCGTGTTTACGGAGCAAAACAGACTTCGAAAGCGCAAGTAACGCGGCAGTTTCTGTTATAAACAGCGTATGAAGCAGATAACGATGTGTGCTTAAATCGTGCTATGTACCCATGTTATCATTTATGTCCCTGGAATGCACTAGATCGCGAAAAAAAGAATCGCTATAACGATCCATTTTGCGTTCGAAATGGACGGTCAAGCGATTCTAATGGTTACCTTCAATGCGATTGGCTCTGCGATGCGATTTGCTCGGCTTCGCGTTTGACGGCCGGATCGCTGTTCATAATCATTTCGATCTGTCCCCATGCATCGGAGGCCTTGCCTGCAGAGGCACTCGAACGTTTCGGCGCGGACGCAGCCGGTACAGGACCAAATTTACGGTTCATGACGGCATTGATCGCCTTCCCCTTCATGCCTGTCATAACTTCTCCGGCAGCCGTACCCGCCCATGCGACCCAGTTCGGCTTTCTTTTCGACAGATACGCGACCGCCGCAATTCCCGCAATGCCGCCAATGATAAATCCGCTCCATTTCATCGGAAATCCTCCTTATAAGTGTAGTGGAGCTTATCTTCCTCGTGTTATACCCTGCCATAACGGGTAATCGGAAGAACAGCGCTTGTGATGAGTTTGGATCCGATGTTAGTTTGACCTTGCCCGGACCGAGTCATCCCTATCCAAAAGCAGGAAGTCCCGCTTATGCTGCCAGCGGGGGACTATGTTACAATGAAGAGAACAATTAGACCAGCGTTACACACCGGCATAGGAGGATATAGAGATGCGCTTAAAGCCTTTCACGCGAAGCTTCATCATTACTGCAGCCGCAGTCAGCTTATTGGCCGGATGCGGGGCAAAAGAGAACGCGCCGGGTACGGCCAATACGGAAGCCGCGACCAAGACGCCTGCAGAGGACGGGAATCCGAATTCCGGCAAGGAAGGAACGGTAGCGCCGTCAGACAAGCCCGATGCCGCAAAACCGGTAACCGGCGGAGGAGAAACGGCTGCCGATCCGAAAACGCCAAGTTCGAATACGGCGGATCAGAAGCCTGGAGCGGATATAGAAAAGAAGAAGCTGTACAAGATGAACAAGGTATACCGTTTCGTCCCGATAGACAAATCGTCAGCGCCCGAGAAAGTGGTGCTGCTGACCTTCGATGACGGACCCAAGGATGACGCGATGCTAACCTCCATGCTCGACACCTTGGATAAGCATAAGGCAAAGGCGATCTTCTTCGTGAATGGGTACCGCGTCAAGAAGAATCCGGAGCTGCTCACTAAAATTGCCGATCGCGGGCAAACGATCGGCAATCACTCGTGGGACCATATTGATTTGAAGAAAGAAACATCCGCATCCGTTATGAAGCAAGTCGGCGACGTTCAGAAGATCGTCAAGGACACGGTCGGAAAAGCGCCGGTCTTCTTCCGGCCTCCATTCGGCTCAGGCGGCGATGAGGTCAAGAAAATCGTGAAGAATCACGGCATGCTGTTCATGACCTGGTCCAACGGGTCGCTGGATTGGGATAAAAGCACGAAAGACAAGCCGGACAAGGTGATCGAGAATGTGCTGGAGCAGCTTCATCCAGGCGCTAATATTCTGATGCATGAATTGCCTTGGACAGCCGAAGCGCTCGATTCGCTGCTTACGAAGCTCGAGCAGAAGGGATACGGATTCATCGACCCCGCTGCTATTGACCTTGAGCTGCAGCCGGGCGGCGCAAAGTAAAAAGATGGTATTCGGCCGGAGCCCCTAAGCGAAGAGGCATTCTGGAGGTGCCGAAGCCGCAGCTAACGAACAACCGGGAGGCCAGGGCCGACCCGGTTGTCGCATGATGGTCCACCGTATACCAGCCTCTGCAGTATGGCGACCGCAAGACCGCTCCGACGATAGGCAGCGAAATCTGCCCGCCGTGCGTATGACCTGAGAAGACCAGGTCGATACGGTCCGACGGCTGCAGCTTATCTACAATGATCGGATCATGCGCAAGCAGTATCGTGAAGTCAGCTTCAGCTTCTCCCTCCATATCTTGAACGGCCATCTTCAGCCGGTCTCTGCCTGTTCGGGGATCATCAACGCCGATCAAGCGTATCAGGCTGCCATCCCCCTGCTCGAGTACAACGGACTCGTTCACGAGAACCCGTACTCCTTCATCTCTTAACATCACATCGAAGGCCCGAATATCCTCATCGTAATCATGATTGCCGTACACCATATAAACCGGGGCGATGGCTCGAAGCTTACGGACATTGTCCCGGCTGCGCTCGAGCGGCACGCCCTTCTCGCGAAGATCCCCGCCTATTAATACAAGGTCAACGCCGCCAGTATCCTGGCACCGCTTCATGATCGCATCGGGTATGGCGCGGCGATGGACATCCGACAGGAAGAGGATCCGAGTCCCGTCGAATGAAGCCGGAAGCCGGCCGACATGGATGCTTTGCCGGTCCAGCCGGTACCGGTAGGATATGCCGATCATGAACAAGACAGCAGCAGCGGCGAGGACGGCGACTCCCGTCAAGCCGATCCCGATTTCATAGCCCATACATTCTCTTCCCCCACATCAGAAGTCCGATAACGAGCAATAAATAGATAAAGATCTGCACCCGATATAACCATTGCGTCATCTGTTTCTTATTTGAAGGATGTATTATACGCCTGGACGGCAGCCCGCCTTCGGCCAAGCCATCGCGGACATCTGATTGTCTGCTATTTTTCGCCGCCGATGCGTCTGCTTGACGGCGTCGTCCGAATTTCTCGATCCTGCTCATGTTTCCCTCCGGTAACGAATAACAAAGCCCATTATCATATCGACCAGAAAATGCGCGATGATCGGCGCCCAGAGCGTACCGGTATGCTCATATATCCATCCTAAGCCGTAACTGATCGAGAATACGAGGCCTGTTGGTATCCAATGCTTAAGGTAACGGACATGAATGACTGCAAAAATGATACTCGTCCAATAAGGGCCGAAGGAATGCTGAATGCCGCCCCGAAATAATGTTTCTTCACATACGGAGACGATGAACGATAACAGAATGATGTGCCACCAGGGCCTGTTTTTGAAAATACGGTCATTAATGCCTCCGTCGTCTCCTACTTCCTCCGGCACGAACCGCGAAATAAGCAAATCAACCGCGATGACAAGGATCCCAAGACCTATTCCCCATAGGAGAAATGTCGAATTTTGCGGTAAGGCAAATAATAAAAATGGATTCCTGTGCTGAAATAATATCCATACGAAACCGATAATAAGTGTAATGGCTTGTGTCGCATACAAATTAATAAGCAGCATGCGGTCATCCAGCTCATCAATCGTAACTTTGCGAAGCTTGAATTTGCTCATGTCGAATTTTTTCATACTTTACCGCCATTCGAGAAGGTTAATATTTTCTTTTATGCTAATATAACCTATACTTATAGGACAATTGGTTCAGTTTTTGACGATATTTGGAATGAAGGAGATCATTATGGAGAAACGACTGTCACGTACCGAAATGCTCTTTACTCTTGGCTTCCTCTTTATGCTCGTATTGGCAGTGGGCGCATTCTTCTACGGAGTCAAGATCGGCTCGGACAAGACCGAAGCCAAATTTATTGAGCAGACCAAACATCTGAGCAGTGGCAATGTAAAGAACGCAACTGCTTACCAGCAGCAAGATCTCGTCTCTTTCTATCATACCGTATTTTTACCTTATCGTGAATTTCAAGCTGAATGGTTTCAAACCATGAACAAAATGTCGACGGGCCAGTTGTCCGATTCCGCTTCTGCGCTAAAGGAATTAACCAGCCTGGCCGACCAGAAATATTCCGAGGCAGGCCGCAGCAGCTTTCCTGCGTCGTCCCCGCTTCTCGAGCAATCCCAGATCCAGTATATGAAGAGCCTGAAGTTGTTCAGCAAAGCCGCCTCCCGCGGTGCCGGATCTACCAAGAGCATGAAGACGGAAGAGCTGATTGAAGCGCTCATGCAGGACGCTTATTATGTTGAAGGGGTCAAACAGGCGATGGCCGGCCAGCTTAACTATTACACCGCAATGTTAAAGTGGAGCAGTTCCATCGATCCGAATATACCGTATCAATACGATTCGCCGCCAGTCCTGCAAATTAATACGTGGAAGTCGCTCTCGCTTACCGTAAAAAACAAGCTGATGGCCGATCAATTGAACGTCCGCAAGCAGTTCGCCGCTTATTACCCGCAGGATTTGTCGGCTCGCGTGGATGAATTTATCCATTCCGGACAAGCTTCCAAAATGAAAATGAAAACCGTCGACTCCATCGTTGATCTGCTGATCAGCACGGAAGCCATCCGCTCAGGCGATTTTACAAGCAGCAAGGCGCGACTTTACGCCAATGAAATTCTGCCGCAGCTGCCATTCTTCTATACGGAGCAATAATAACCGTCATACATAATGGATTTCAATCGTATTGAAATCCATAAATCGAGGCTATGGCAGCCATACCGCCGGATACATTGCGGAGGTTTCCATAGCCTTTGTCATTGAGATAGCGGCAAACGGCAACGCTGCGGACCCCATGGGCGCATAGGACATAGACCGTCTTGTCTGCCGGCAGCTCTCCAGCCCGGTTTGGAATGGTTTGCATCGGTATAAGTGTTGATTGTTCCAAGTGGTAATAGTCCCATTCTTCCTGTTCGCGCACATCGATAATCTGAGAAGCCTCCAGCTCGCCGTTATCCAGCATGCGGACGAATGATCCCGGATCGATATCGCTCCATCGCTCCATTGAAAACACCCCGGTTTTTGCGTATTCTTGCCCTTGATCATAACGAAATTTTCACATTTGGGCAAGTTTTAAGCATTGCATTCCTCCGCAATCTTGCTATAAAATAGGATAGATTAACATCGGTCGCCTCATCGGCTTCGGATCAGAACCGTTTTGATTAAGAATCGACTCTCGTCCCGCTGCTTTTAAAAACTGAGCGGTAGGCGAGGGTTTTTCGCTTCTACATAAACGATATCCATTTTCGTTCATGATCTATGCTTCCAAAGCGTATTTTGATGCGACGATACTCCAGGTAGCATGGCTGCCCATAACAGCCTATGCTTCGCAGCGAGTTTTGTTTCGACGATGCTTCAGGAAGCATAGCTACACAAAACTCGGCTTATGCTTACGATGCAAGTTTTGTTTCGACGATACTTCAGGAAGCATAGCTACACAAAACTCGGCTTATGCTTACGATGCAAGTTTTGTTTCGACGATACTTCAGGAAGCATAGCTACACAAAACTTTTAGGAGGCACTACCATCATGTTTAAAGTATTGGTCTCAGACCCGATCAGTGATCTCGGTATCCAACAGCTGGTTGACGCAGCAGACGTTACCGTTGACAAAAAGCCAGGTCTCAGCGAGGACGAGCTTGTTGCCATCATCGGCGAGTATGACGCTCTTCTCGTGCGCAGCCAAACGCGTGTAACGGCTCGCATCATGGATGCCGGAAAGCAGCTTAAAGTCGTCGGACGCGCAGGCGTCGGCGTAGATAATATCGATCTGGAAGCCGCAACACAACGAGGTATTATCGTTATCAATGCACCAGACGGCAACACGATCACGACCTGTGAGCACACCTTCGCGATGATGATGGCGCTCGCCCGCCACATTCCGCAAGCCTACCAAAAAACCGTCAGCGGCGAATGGGACCGCAAGTCGTTTCTTGGCGTTGAGCTGCGCAACAAAATTCTCGGCGTTCTCGGAACCGGCCGCATTGGCAGCGAGGTAGCCAAGCGTGCCAAAGCTTTCGGTATGGAAGTGTGGGGCTATGACCCGTTCCTGACCGAAGAGCGGGCAGAGAAAAGCGGCATCCGCTTCTCTACGATCGACGAGATCGTGCGCAATGCGGATTTCATGACCGTTCATACGCCATTGAATCCGGAGACGCGCCATATGATTTCGCGTCCGCAATTCGAAGTGATGAAGAAGGGTATGCGGATCGTCAACTGCGCGCGCGGCGGTCTGATCGACGAGCAGGCTCTCGTTGAAGCGATCGATCAAGGCATCGTCGCAGGAGCCGCATTTGACGTATTCGAGGTTGAACCTCCAGCTGCGGATCATCCGTTCCTGACGCACCCGAAAATTATCGTCACCCCTCACCTCGGCGCTTCCACCGTAGAAGCGCAGGAGAACGTTGCCATAGACGTATCGGAGCAAGTATTGAACATTCTGCGCGACAAGCCGTTCTCGAACGCGATGAATATGCCGCCGATTCCGCCAAACGTGTTGAACAAGCTGCAGCCATACTTCCGCCTGGGCGAGAAGCTCGGCAGCTTCGCGGCACAGCTTACCGATTCCGCTGTCGAGGAAATTACCGTCAGCTATTCCGGCGAGCTGGCAGAAGTCGACACACAGCCGCTCACACGCTATATCGTTCGCGGCGTTCTAGCTCATCATCTCGGTCTTGAGCAGGTCAATGTCGTCAACTCGATGCACCTGGCCAAAGAACGGAGCGTCAAGATCGTCAGCCAGACATCTCACGAGTCGAAAGACTTTACGAACCTTGTAACGGTTACGCTTCGTACGAAGAAAGAGCAGCGTCAAGTCGCAGGTACGCTGCTGACAGGCTACGGCCCAAGAATCGTACAGATCGATAAGTTCCCTGTCGATGTGACGCCTGAAGGCAATATCATCCTGATCTCGCATAACGATAAGCCTGGCATTATCGGCCGCGTCGGCACCTTGCTCGGCAGCAACGATGTCAACATCGCTACGATGCAGGTTGGACGTCATCTTGTTGGCGGATCAGCTATTATGGTGCTTACGGTCGACAAAGTCGTTCCAAAAGAAACGTTGGCCGAAATTGTGAAGGTCGCGGATCTGAACAGCGCCAAAGAGATTATCCTCCTGTAACTTTTTAGCACCGTCCGAATCGGACGGTGCTTATTTATTTCACGCGCGCACTGCGCTGAGCAGCTCAATTGTTTCACGAACAACAAGATTTGTCGGCTTCCTTCAACAAAAACAGCGTCCCCATGGGGAACGCTGTTTCAGAATCTATTGTGCTTCGACAGGAAGCAGCATCGTGAATGTTGTACCTTTGCCAACGACGCTCATCACATCAATCCGGCCGCGATGGGCCTCGATAATATTCTTGACGATAGCAAGTCCAAGACCGGTTCCGCCCGAAGAGGCCCCTCGCGTGCGCGCCTTATCGGCCTTGTAGAAGCGTTCGAAGATGTACGGCAGATCTTCCTGGGGAATCCCCTGGCCTTCGTCTTGAATTTTGAGCTCGGCGAAGGTCTTGCCCCCTACGCTGCCATATTGGGCTGCAATCTTGATTGCGGCTCCGCTCCGCGTGTGGCGAAGCGCGTTATCCAGCAGATTGGTCAGCACTTGCTCCAGACGATCCTCGTCTCCGGCTTGTAAATACAAGTCCGACTCCGGCAGGTTAATGATTAGTTCAATGCCGCGCTCCTTGGCGTAAACCAAAAATTTGCGGTGCACCCGCTTCATTAGCGCTGTCAGGTTGACCTGGTCATACCTAAGCTCAATATGGCCTGCTTCCATCCGGGCCAAATCCAGCAAATCCTTCACGAGGCGCCCCATCCGGAGCGACTCATCATGAATGACTTGGACCAGTTCCTTGCGTTCCTCCGGCGATGCTGCAATATCGTCCAGCAGCGCTTCGCTGTAGCCCTGCAGCATCGAGAGCGGCGTCCGAATCTCATGGGACACATTCGCGACAAAGTCGCTCCTCAGCTTCTCCAGCTTCGATTCTTCCGTTACATTGCGCATAACCGCAACGGCGCCCCGAATAGTATCATCCGATTTGAGCGGAGCCATGACGACCGACCAGACGGCGCTTTGCACATGCACCTTGTCGGTCATATCGCGGCCATCCTGCAGAATCGTGCGATAGAGCTCGTACAGCGGCTCAGGCACCTGCGAAGCATCCCGGGACGGCTGCTCCATACTATCCTCCGTCCACTCCAGCTCGTTCCAGCGCTTGAGCAGCTGCTGCCCGGGCGGATTGGCCAGGATGACTTGACCGTTCGCGTCCAAGGTTATTACGGCATCCGCCATACTCCGCAATACGCTGGACAGATGATCCTTCTCATGATTCAAATCCTTGATCAGCGTATCGAGCTCGGATGCCATATGGTTGAAGGTGTTCGCCAAGTCTCCGATTTCGTCCGTGGACCGAATCGGAACACGTGTCCGGTACTCTCCTTGAGCGATCAGATCGGCCGCCGTCTTCATCTGAATAAGCGGCTGCGTTATTTTCGTAGATAGGAAGAACGCAAAGAAAGTTGAGAGCAGAAATCCGATGATCCCGGTATAGACGAACAGCACTTTCACTTGATGGGAGTTGGTAAACGCGATATCAATATATTGCAGCAGGAACATCCCCAGCATGATTAGCACAACGGCTACGAGCAAAATAATGGTAATCCACAGCTTGCCGACTACACTGCGCCATATCATTGGTTATTTCTGCACTTCGAGTTTATACCCGACGCCCCAAACGGTTGTGATCATCGCTGCCGCATCCGGCGAAACTTTGTTCAGCTTCTCGCGAAGCCGCTTCACATGCGTGTCGACCGTTCGCAAATCGCCGAAAAATTCATAGTTCCATACATCCTTCAGCAGTTCCTCGCGAGAGAACACTTTATCCGGCGATATTGCCAGATAGTGAAGAAGCTCATACTCCTTGGGCGTCAGGCTGACCTCTTGACCCCCGGCCATAACCCGGTGAGCGTCATGCTCGATAATGAGATGCGGGAACACGATATTGTTGCTCGTCAACGCTTCCTTCGTCAGGAATGCCGTTGCCGAAGAACGGCGCAGAATCGCCTTGACGCGGTAGATGACTTCGCGCGGGCTGAACGGCTTCACGACATAATCGTCGGCGCCCACCTCGAAGCCCTGCACCCGGTTCATCTCTTCGCCCTTTGCCGTCAGCATGATGACCGGTGTCGCTTTGACCTGTCTAAGCCGTGAGCAGACCTCGATGCCGTCAATGCCCGGAAGCATGACGTCAAGCAGAATAAGATCGAAATCGCTGTTAGAGGCCAATCGCAGGGCGGATTCCCCGTCCTCGGCTTCCTCGATCATATAGCCCTCTTTTTCCAAATACATCTTAAGCAACCTGCGAATCCGTTCTTCATCGTCAACGATGAGTATGCGGTGTATCTGTTCGGTCATACGAGAGACGCTCCTTTCAATGGCGGATCATAAATCTATTATACACCTGCGTAAGAATGCAGACCAACGAGTACGAGGTTAACCCCGATCAGCGTAAACATCACGACGACGAACCCGATCACCGCAATCCATGCCGATTTCTTGCCGTGCCAGCCGCGTGACAAACGCAAATGCAGGTATGCCGTATAATACAGCCATGTAATAAGGGCCCATACTTCCTTCGGATCCCAGCCCCAGAAGCGCGACCAAGCAATGTAAGCCCATATCATGGCGAAGATCAACGCGCCGAGCGTGAAGATCGGATAGCCGATCGCGATCGCACGGTAGCTGATTTCATCCAAGTCTTCCGGGTCTACGCCATCCATGACGGAATGGATAGCCGCTCCGATCCGTCTGCGAAGGACGAGGCGGATCAGGCCGTACAAGATCGTCCCGTTAATGATCGACCAGACGATGGTGTTCAGCTTCCGTGCCGCATCGACGCCCTTCATCCATGAAGGCGTTTCGAACAGCGGCTCTTTCATGCCTAGGAAACTATCCATGGACTGGACTTGGCTGTTGTAAGGCTTCACAATAGGCGGCATGGAATATTTCACGTCATCCGTCGTCGTCGATTCCACCCCTTGACTGGAGATTTCGACGGTTTCCTGTATAAAGTGCGCTTCATATCCCATTCCCCGGAAAGCGAACACGGAACCGATGAAGGCGATGATGATCACGACCACGTAGAGCGTAAACTCAACCCAGCGCTGCTGGATTCGC
Source organism: Paenibacillus spongiae (assembly GCF_024734895.1). Lineage (NCBI taxonomy): Bacteria > Bacillati > Bacillota > Bacilli > Caryophanales > Paenibacillaceae > Paenibacillus > Paenibacillus spongiae. The sequence goes on along the minus strand of NZ_CP091430.1, from coordinate 2,453,035 downwards.
ATCGATTTCTCCTTGGAGTTAAAATCGACGACACGCAGCAGGTACATGAGACCCGCCGCGAATCCGACCGCGAAGAACGCTTCGCCGAGCGCCGCCGTCGTAACGTGAACCTTCAGCCAGATCGATTGCAGCGGCGGAATGAGCGGCTGCACCTCCTGCGGAAACACGGCCGCGAACGCCACGATAATGACGGTAAGCGGCAGTGTGAAGAAGCCAAGCATCGGCTTCCGGTAGATCGCATAGACAACGATGAAGGCCAGCATGACCATCATCGCCAGAAATGTCATAAATTCATACATGTTGCTGGTCGGAATATGCCCCCCGCCCGCCCATCTCGTGAAGAAGAAGGTCAGGTGGGCGATGAAGCCCAGGACGGACGTAATGAATGCGATCCGCCCCCATTTGTGCATATGCTCATCCGGGTTGCGGTTGCTGAACTTGCGGCCGATGATCGCAACGCCGTAGAAGAGAAATCCAAAGCAATATAGAAAGAATGCGACGATAAACGCGTCGCTGCTGAAATCAACTAAACTCACGATTTGTTCCCCCCGTTATCGAGCGACTTCGGCTCTACATCGATGCCTGTCTTGCCCAGTACGGCAGCGACCTCGGCACGCATGCCGTAATTGTTTTTATTCGTATGTGCCCCAAGCGCAACCCGGCCATTATCCACCCGAAGCCAAATTCTGCGATGCTGCCAGTAGGAACCGAGCAGCAGGCCAAGCATGGAAATACCCGCTCCGACCCAGATGTATGGCATCGCTTTATCGACACGCACGTTCAATGTCGTAACGACAGGCGCGAAGGTTATGTCTTCCATCTTCGGGACTTTAATTTCGAATCGCTTGCCGATGTCGCCGTTAATGGCATCCTGACTGAAGCGGATCTTGTCGTTCTGTTTCGGGAAGTACATGTACGGCACGCCTTCCTTGGGCAGGTCCGGCCCCGTGAGCAGAAAGACGAAGGCTGGGGCGTTAGGCTCCCTCGATTGCGTCGCAGGCTCCCCGGCGGAGTTAATGACGAAATCCATATACTTTTTCTTCAATTCGAGCGTGTACGGTCCTAGCTTGTAGGTAAGCTCCGGATCGAGCATCGGCAAATCGAACGGCCCGTAGGTTTGTCCGGTTTCCTTGTCGATCAGCACCGGCTTGACCGCTTTTAGCTTCGGTCTGTCGTCGTAGCCGAATTGATAGATCTTCAATCCTTTGTAAGATAGCGGATGATTGACCTTAATGTCGTGCTGAGTGACCTCCGTAAGCTTCGGTTCAAGCAAAGGGTCGTCACAATTCTCGCTGCACGTATACAAGACTGCCTTCGTCTCGTAGAGCTTCGCTCGGCTTGTTCCCTTCAACTCCTCAGGCAATTCTTCATCCTTATAGTAATCGACCGTAAAATCCTCGTTCTTAATGAAATAATTCGTGTGCGGAATCGAGACCGTATCTCCTTCGGGAATGGATACGTAGTTATCCATGGACCAGCTTGGGATCGTTCTCAGAAGAACGGCAAGCAGGAATACAATCAGGCCGATATGGTTGATATACGGTCCCCAACGGCTGAAGCGCGCCTTCTCCGCGAGCAGCGCCGACCCATCCCGGTGAACGCGGTAGCGCTTCCGCTTAAGCTGCTCCTCCATCTGATCGACCCATGCTTCCGAATCGCTGCCCAGATCGGCGGAGTATACCGTTTTTTGGCGGTTGATGAACTGCGGATGCTTGCGGATTTGCTGCTTGCTGAGCGCCCGGTAAAGCGGCAGCACACGGTCAAGGCTGCAGATGACGAGCGAGGTGCCGATCATGACCAGGAGACCGATAAACCACCATGATTCATACGTGTTGGATAGGCCGAGCTTATAATACCACTTGCCAATCCATCCGTACTTATCTTCGTAGTAGGTCGAAGGATCGAAGGAGACGAATGCGTTCTCTTGGGTGAAGATGGTGCCGACGATAGCAGCGAGGAGCGTGATGATAATAATCCGAACCGCAATTTTGACCGATGAGAAAAAGTTCCATACCCGATCGATAATCGAAGGATTGCTCTTCTGCGAGCGTCTTGCGACCCCGTCATATCTCATCTCAAGAGGAGCGTCGGAAGCCGCCTCGTTTGCATCCAGCGGCTTCCCGCAGCTCTCGCAGAGTACGGTTCCGACCGGGTTCTGATGGCCGCACTCGCATTTCGTATTTTCAAATGACAACAAAGGATTGACCTCCCTGGCTTAGGACTGAAGCAGTTTCTTGACGCGCTCATCAATGTCCTTCTCCGTCATCCCGCCCACGTAGATGTCCATGATCGTTCCGTCGGGCTTGATGAAGAAGGTCGTCGGATAGGATCTCACTCCGTACAGCGTCTCGACTTTATTGCGCTGGTCGCGCAAGATATCGTACGTCAAGCCGTACTCCTTCACGAAGCTTGAGACCGTCAAGTCGTCCTCGCTCAGATTAATGCCGACAATTTCGAAGGGCTTGCCTTGGCCATTCCACTTCTCGTATTGCCGTTGAAATTCCGGTGTTTCAATGACGCAGGGCGGACAGAATGTACCCCAAAAGTTAATGACAAGCGCTTTGCCTTTATAGTCGGCAAGCCGATGGACTTGTCCGTCCGTCCCAAGCAGCGCGAAGTCAGGCGGCGCTTCACCCGCTTTCGGCAGACCTTCATCGCTCACAAAAAGTGTCTTGCCGATCGCATAACCTCCGAGCAGCAAGACGCCGAGCAAAATGACAATTTGTATCGTTCTGCGGTTTTTTCCCAACTGTACATGTCACCGCCCAACATTGTTTATTAAACTCACAATTGTCATTATAACGAAAATCGAACGGCAATTAGATTGCCGCCGTTCGTTATTTTTGAATTTTATGTGTCTTATGAGCCATGTCGCGCAGCTCCTGAACTTCCTTCTCCGTTAAATGCCGGTATGTACCCCGTGCCAGATTCTGCAGCAGCAGATCGCCGAATTTGATCCGTTTCAAGCGGGTTACGGGATGCGAGATCGCATCGAACATCCGGCGCACCTGCCTGTTCCGCCCCTCATAGATCGTGATCGTGATCGTCGCTTGCTTCTTATCGGTGTCGACATCATGGTATTCTACCTCGGCCGGAGCCGTCATGCCGTCCTCCAGCTGAATCCCGTTCTGGAGCTTCTCCAGCGAGGTGCCGTGAGGAACCCCCTTCACCGTAGCCATATACGTCTTCGGCACGTGATGGCTCGGATGTGTCAGAAGGTTGGCGAATTCGCCGTCATTCGTCAGCAGCAGCAAGCCTTCCGTATCGTAATCCAGACGCCCGACCGGATATACCCGTTCCTTAATACCGGGAAGATAATCCGATACGATCTTGCGTCCCTGCGGATCTTTGGCGCTCGTGATAACCCCTTTAGGTTTGTTTAGCATGAGATACAGCTTTTTCTCGTTTCGAATCGCCCTGCCGTTAACCGTTATGACGTCTACCGCAGGGTCGGCCTTGACCCCCAGCGTCGTCACCGGTTCTCCGTTCACCTGGACTTGTCCGGCAAGGATGAGCTCCTCGCACTTGCGCCGCGAAGCGACACCGGCCTGAGCTAATATTTTTTGTAATCGTTCCAATGATTTCACCTCACTCTTCATCATACCCCAAAATCGGAAAATAAGGAAACTTGTCAAAAAATAAGTCTACCGGGCTTCAGCGTCTCGACGTAATCGACACTGAAATCCGATAGACTTAAAAGCGGTGAATAGATGAGTTCATCCGAATACAAACAAACAAATGATAATGGCGGCGACAAATCCGACGAGATCGGAGAATAAACCGACCTTCAGGGCGTAGCGGCTGCGGCGGATGCCGACCGCTCCGAAGTAAACCGTCAATACGTACAGCGTGGTATCCGTACTTCCCTGTATAGTAGAAGCGATGCGTCCTATCATAGAATCGGGCCCGTAGGTCTTGATGAGCTCCGTTGTGAACGCAAGCGAACCCGCTCCGGTTAACGGACGCAGCATTCCAAGCGGAAGCACCTCGCTGGGCACGCCGAAATAATCGAACAAAGGCCGGATAAGCCCCGAGAGCATGTCCATCGCGCCGGAAGCGCGGAACATGCTGATCGCCACCATCATCCCGACTAAATGCGGAATGATGTTTATGGCGGTATCGAAGCCGCCTTTCGCGCCCTCCAGAAATGTTTCATAAACCGGAACCTTCCTAAACGCCGCGTATAGCGGGATAAAGACAATCATGAACGGAATGGTCCACGCGGATATTAAGGTTATCCATTCATACAACAGCCTCACCCTTTCCGCCGCCTGCAGTCAGTCCTCCATCAACGCTTGCCGCAGGACCGGCCCTGCCGCCGGTCAAGGTCAGAGATGTTTCCGGACGTTCCGTCGTCGAACGGTTCCCTTTGCCGCTATGATCCTTCCAGTTCGGCGGACCCGACCGTGACCGGTACCAGCGGTCCGCCAGAATGGCCGCCGCCGTCGCAATCAGCGTCGCTGCCAGCGTCGTCCCAACAATCTCCGCAGGATGAGCGGAGCTGTACGTCATCCGTATCGCAATGAGCGTAGTCGGAACCAGCGTTATGCTGGACGTGTTAAGCGCAAGCAGCGTGCACATGGCAGGCGTTGCGGTCGATTTGTCGGGGTTTAAACTCTGCAGCTCCTGCATCGCCTTGATTCCCATCGGCGTAGCCGCATTGCCCAGACCCAGTATATTCGCGCTCATGTTGCTCATGATATAGCCCAGAGCCGGATGTCCCTTGGGCACATCCGGGAACAGAAACCGGACGACCGGCTGAAGCAGGGATGCCAGCTTGCTGAGAAGACCGCCATCCTCCGCGATGCGCATGAGGCCGAGCCAGAAGACCATGACGCTGATCAGTCCCAGACTGACCGTGACTCCGCTCTTCGCCCCTTCGAAGGCCGCTTCGGTGAGCGCCTCCATTCTTCCCGTCAGAGCCGCTGCGATAAAGCTGGCCACGATAAAAAACAACCAGATCCAGTTGACCATTACGCCCCCTCCATCCCTCCGAATAATGCCGACAGCACCCGTTTCAACGCGCCGCCAAACGTATGGGCCCATGGTTGAAACGAGTCCGCGGCGGACGCGTCCGACCATGTTGCCGTGTCGCGTTCCGGCACCGACATACGGACACCTGCCGGCTCGTACACCATTGTCGAACCGATCTTGTTATCTCCGACATACCATTCGATCGTTCCGCGTTCTCCCAGTGTATAATAGGCCGAGTTTTGCGGGATTAAGATCAGCTTGGAACGAAGCTCCTCCTTCTCGCCGGCCGCGAACGGATAGCGAACCGTCCGCCCTACGGCAAGCGGATAACCGTTGATGGGCTGGCCTTTATGGGCAATTTCCACAAGCGGATAGTTCGCGAAGCCCCAATCCAGCATTTTGGAGTGATCCACCCAATCGTTGCGGTCGTTGATCGTGACGGCTGCCAGCTGCTGGCCGTTGCGGGTTGCGGAGCTGACCAGACAGCGCAGCGCCATTTTGGTATACCCCGTCTTGACTCCGTCCGCCCCTTCGTACATATGCAGCATTTTATTTTTATTGTTCCACTTGTACTCCCATTCGTCGTTCGGATTCGGCGCTGTTTTCACCGGTGTTTTCACGATGGCTTTGAACGTCGGATTATGTAAGGCATAGGCCGTCAGCTTCGCAAGGTCGTTGGCGGATGAGTAATGCCCCTCTTGGTCAAGCCCGTGGGGATTCATGAACTGGCTGTTCGTCAAGCCCAGCATGCGCGCCTTCTCATTCATCAGATGAACGAACCCTTCCTCCGATCCGCCGACATGCTCGGCGATTGCCGTTGCCGCATCGTTGCCCGATCTCAGCATCAAGCCGTACAGCATATTTTGCAGGCTCATCTCCTCGCCCAGCTTCAAATAGATGGAGGACCCTTCTTTGGCGAAAGCCCGCTTGCTCGTCTTCACCTTGTCGGACAGCTTGCCATGTTCGATGGCAACGATCGCCGTCATTATTTTTGTCAAGCTGGCGATCCGCATAGGGGTATCGCCCGCTTTGCTGTACAGCAGACGGCCGGATTCCACGTCAATCAATGCAGCTGCCTTGGCATCGGTGCCGATCCGTGGAGTACCCTTGTCGACAACCGCCTCGGCACCAAGGGGAATAGCCCAAGCAATCCATCCCATGATGAGCGCTCCTAAGAGCCGCATCCATTTACGATCGAGCCTCATTTCGCACGTTTCCTCCTCGTAATCGGGGCGCAACAATGGCCCGGGTCTTGTACCATTATATGAACGGAGCCCGCGGATATGTCCGAGCCCTGACGAGCGGGCATGCAAAAAAAAGAAAACTGCCCTCTGATGAGCAGTTTTCCCTCTTGCTTGGCCGGTTATCATAACCCGGCTTATTTTTGTGCAGCATTTTTTTTAGATCAAATGGCCATCGGGCGTTTCAATGAGCACTTCGTCGACGGACCGTCCGCCGCGGTTGAACATTTCCTGAATCTTATCGAACACCTGGGGCGCCGAGTCGATGACCCGCTCCATCAGATGTGTCTGGTTGTCAAGCGGCACGACGCGAACGCCATGAGTGCCTACGACCAGGAAGGCGATCGGTGTAATCGATACGCCGCCGCCGCTGCCGCCGCCGAACGGAAGGGAGACCGCTGCATTGTGCGCGTCGTTCGACGATATGGAGCTCTGATTGCCGCTTCCGTCAAACCGGATGTCGCTGCCCCCGGCAACAAATCCGAAACCAACCTTTGAAATGGGCATAATGACACTGCCATCCGGCGTTTGCACCGGATCGCCCACGATGGTGTTCACATCAACCATGCCCTTGATGTTTTCCATTGCGGTTTGCATAAGACCTTGTATCGGATGTTCTGCCATTGTTTATTCCTCCTGAACCGTGTTGTGAAGCGACGCTCATACTACCGTCATCGCAGCAAAATTGAACTTCGCAAGGCATATGCCCGGGTAGCGATATAGATAAGGACTTACCTACGCTTTCTGTATTGTGCTCACAATGAGGGTTGAGTATGTATCGATCCTTGCGGTACGGCTGGTCTTAGCTCTTCAGTAAAATCCGCCCCCAGAGGAATAAATCTTTTTTCAATCCTTTTAAATTCGAGCTGCTCCGCAGCAGGAAAAATCCGGCGATTATCGCATAGCCCAGCCTGATCTTCGCCTTTACCCGCCATTCCGTATTGAAGCATGGCTGCTGGTACACCGGTACGACCGACAGTTTCGGATTCGCCTGCAAGCGCACCAGCTGGGACAAGACGCCGATTGCGGTTGTTTTGACAGACCAAGCCGTACCGGTCAGCATCGCCGTCCACATCGCATCGCCGGCGCCTATTGCGGTATGCCAGCTCCATTCCGTCAGACGCACATGGCCAAGCGTTGTTTTAACCCATCCGAGCAGCCCTTTCGTTTCCTTGAGCAGCTTCTGGGATTGCTCCAGCGCCTTGAGGATCGTATCCTTATTCACATTCTTCTTGGAGGAATCGGTATTGCGGTCGCCGATGTTCTCTTCCGTCGTTTCGCTCTTCATTTCCATCATGAAGCCCTTCAAGCGGATATCGGGCAGTTCCCGATGATATTGAAGAAGACCAAACAAGCCGCGCACGCGAAGCTCGGCATGATCGTTGTCCCCGATTCGTTTCACATGGGCGCTAAATACAAGTGAAGACAGGAGTGCGGTAACAACGAGCAAAAAAAAGAGACCTGTCCCGATCAACCACCCGTACGGATAACCAAGCATGGGCCTCATTCCCCCATTTCCCTGTTTATGGTCGGATATAGTATGACCTTAGGTACAGATCTCATGCATTGACGCATGCATTCGCGCTTACCGGCTTTCGCTGCCAGGCGCCTCTTCAATGACACGTTCATCGATGATTACGTCGCCGTCGTCCTCCGCCTCGACGGGCATCTCGTCCATCGTAATTTGACGGTTCTCCAGCTTCTCGAACAGCATCTGCGTCTGTTCATCGAGCGAATCGTCGTCTACCGCCGTCGGCTCCGGCAGCGCGTCAAGCCCGGCAAGGCCGAAATAATCCAGAAACGACTTCGTCGTGCCGTATAGAATCGGCCTGCCGATCGCTTCCGCGCGGCCCACCTCTTCGATTAGATCTTTAATCACAAGCGAATGAATGGCGCGGTCGCTCTTGACTCCGCGAATTTCTTCGATATCGACTCGCGTAATGGGCTGCCGGTATGCTACGATGGACAGCGTCTCTAATGCCGCCTGGGATAAGCTCGACCGGGTTGGCGTATAGGCCATCCGTTCGAAATAAGGCGAATGCTCCGGGTTCGTCGTCAATCGGAATGAGCCTGCCACCAGCGCCACCTGAATGCCGCGATTCTTCCGTTTCAGCTCCCGCATCAAATCTTTGGCGATATCCGCGGCGACAGCGGCATCCAGCTGTAGAATATCGGCCAGCTGCTTGGCGTTCAAGCCTTCATCACCTGCCATGAACAGCAAGCCTTCAATAACTGTCTTCAACTTCGAGAATTCCACTTTCCGCCGCTTCCCCTCTCCAATGAATTACGATATCGTCGAATAATTGATGCTGAAAACAGCGAATATGCTTCATCTTCATCAGCTCCAGCAGCGCGAGGAACGTGACCACGACCTCATGCCGGCTCATCTCGGTGCGGATTAGCTTCGAGAAGCGGACCGTTTCAAACTCGCGCAGCACCCCGACGATATCCCGAATCCGATCCTTCACCGATATTTCGTCTCGATGCACGGTCGCCACGATATTACGACGCGAAGCTTTGCGCATCGCTTTCTGAAACGCCCGGATGAGATCGTCCACATGCAGCCCCTTGACCGGATTTTCTTGAATGACGCCCATGTAAGGGGTCAGATCCTCCGCTTCCTTCGTAAACACGAGGCTGCGCTCGAATTCTTTATCCCGAAGCTGCTCGGCGATCTGCTTGTACTTCCGGTATTCGATCAGCTTGGCGATCAGCTCGTCGCGCGGGTCGAGACCGTCGTCTTCCCACATATCGTCGTATTCGTCCTCGATGACCGGCATCTTCGGCAGCAGCTGCTTGCTCTTTATGGACAGCAGTGTGGCCGCCATGACGAGAAACTCGCTGGTCACTTCGAGCTCCAGCTCCTGCATCGCATTCAAGTAGTCCATGTACTGGTCGGTAATCTCGCTGATGGACACTTCGTGAATGTCAATCTCCGCCTTATCGATCAGGTGAAGAAGCAGGTCAAGCGGACCTTCGAACGATTCCAGTTTGTACGTCACCGTCATGGTGCGGTCCTCCTATGCTTGTTTAATCATAACTTGCCAAGGCTGCGATCTATTCTTGCAGCGCCTTGGTCAAGTTAACCATTTCAATTGCCGTTACAGCCGCTTCCCAGCCCTTATTGCCCGCTTTCGTACCGGCGCGTTCAACAGCCTGCTCGATCGAATCGGTCGTCAGCACGCCGAAGATGGTTGGAATGCCCGTCTTCAGATTAACCGCCGCAACCCCCTTGGCTGCTTCGCTGCAGACGTAATCGAAATGAGGCGTTGATCCGCGAATGACGGCTCCGAGCGTAATGACTGCGTCGTATTTGCCGCTCTCCGCCATCTTTTGCGCGATTAGCGGAATTTCGAAAGCGCCCGGAACCCAGGCAACGTGAACATCGGAGTCGGCGGCGCCGTGACGCTTCAGGGCGTCCAGCGCACCGCCGAGCAGCTTGCTCGAAATAAACTCATTGAAACGTCCGACTACGATTCCGTAACGCTGCCCTTGCGAAATTAAGTGTCCTTCATATACATGCGGCATATTTATATTCCTCCATAAGTTGTTTTTATAGGTCAAGCATATTGTACATGATTATGGAATGAACGAAAGAAAGGTACAACGAGCGGACAGGGAGAATGATTCTGGAGCGATCGAAAGTACATTCTGCCTGCGAAGTGTTATGTGCTCTATTCCTTCGTTCACTAGTCTTAGTTACTGCCGAGTTTCATTAATAACATAATTAAATCTCGAATTCAAGCATATGGCCGAGTTTTGCCTTCTTCGTGCGCAAATAATTGGTATTACTCTCATTCGCTTCCATCTGAATCGGCACGCGTTCGACAACCTCGATGCCGTACCCTTCCAGCCCGCGGATTTTGCGCGGATTGTTGGTCATTAGCTTCATCTTGCGTACGCCAAGGTCCTTCAAGATTTGGGCGCCGATGCCGTAATCGCGCAAATCGGGCGCAAAGCCTAATTTAATATTCGCGTCGACCGTGTCGAATCCCTGCTCCTGCAGCTCATATGCCTTCAGCTTGTTGATCAGTCCGATCCCCCGTCCTTCCTGCCTCATATACAGCAGTACCCCGCTGCCCGCCTCTTCGATCTGCTTGAGAGCCGCAGCCAGCTGCGGTCCGCAGTCGCAGCGGTTGGAATGAAACACGTCGCCTGTCAGACATTCAGAGTGAACGCGGACGAGAACGGGCTGATCGGGATTGATCTCTCCCTTGACAAGGGCGACATGCTCCTTGTTGTCCACCTCGTTCGTATAGGCGACGGCCCGGAACATGCCGAAGTCGGTCGGCATCTTCACATCCACCGCGCGTTCGACGAGCTGTTCCTTCTCATTGCGGTAATGGATCATATCGCGGATGGAGATCAGCTTCAGCCCATGACGCTTCTTGAATTGGATCAGATCCGGCAGACGCGCCATCGAGCCGTCCTCTTTAATAATTTCGCAGATGACCGCAGCCGGCTTGGAGCCGCACATGCGCGCCAGGTCAATAGCAGCCTCCGTATGGCCCGCCCGACGGAGCACGCCGCCTTTCTTCGCGACCAGCGGGAAGATATGTCCGGGACGGCGGAAGTCTTCCGCCTTGGTCGTCGGATCGATCAGCGCCTTCACCGTCTGGGAGCGCTCGTATGCGCTGATGCCGGTCGTCGTCGAGATATGGTCCACCGAGATGGTAAAGGCTGTTCCATGATAGTCCGTATTGCGCGCGACCATCTGCGGCAGATCGAGCTCCTCCGCTCTCTCCTTCGTAATCGGAACGCACACCAGACCTCTGGCTTCCGTAATCATGAAATTGATGACATCCGGTGTTGCTTTATCGGCTAATGCGATCAAATCGCCTTCATTTTCTCGATCTTCATCATCGACCACGATAACCGGCTTGCCAAGCATCAGATCGTAGATGGCGTCCTCGATCGCGTCGAATTCGCGTCCAAGCTGGTTAACTGATTCGTCTTCCTGTCCTTGGTGGTTCATGATATCCCCTCCTTATCGTACAACCTGGTTGACTTGCTTATAGAAAACCGTTCTCTGCCAAGAATTCGGCTGTCAGCCCTTTGCCCGTGCTGCTGACGCCGCCTGCACCCGCGGCGCCGGCGGAATCTCCGCCGCTGCTGCGCGGACCTGCACCCTTATAATGCAGCAGATGGTCAACATACTTGCCGAGCAGGTCGCACTCGATATTAACGACGCTCCCCGTCTGCTTCTCTTGCAGCACAGTCTCGCGCAGCGTATGCGGAATGATCGAGATCGAGAAGCCCGTTTCATGGCATTCCGTAACGGTCAAGCTAATTCCATCAATCGTAACGGAGCCCTGTGAAATGATATATCGCATGAGCCCCGAATCTTGCGGGCGAATGGTGAATACGACCGCATTGGCATCCGCCGTCCGCGATTCGACAATTCCCGTTCCGTCGACATGCCCCTGCACGATATGGCCGCCAAACCTTCCGCCCGCCTTCATCGCCCGCTCCAGATTGACCTTCTCGCCGGATCGGATATCTTTCAAATTCGTATGCCGGAACGTCTGCGGCATAACGTCGACGGTGAATGAGGCCGCATTATATTCCGTGACGGTTAGGCAGACCCCGTTAACCGAGATGCTGTCCCCGATCATCACATCGGACAGAATGCGGGATGCCCCGATTGTCAGCATCATCGCCTCGCCTTGTTTATAAACGCGCTTCAACGTTCCGATTTCCTCGATTAAACCTGTGAACAACGATGATTCCCTCCTTACTGCCTGTATCTTGCCGCAGGACTAGCCGCCGGTTTGCTCCGTCTGCACGGTCGCATAAACGGGATAGCCGCTTACGCATAGGTCATCGCCGATTTGCTCGGTCGTCATATGCCTAAGCGGCACCGCATCAGCCATCCGATCGAATCCGCCGAATGTGAACGCTTCGGGAGATTGACCGCCAATGAGCTTCGGCGCAATGAACAGCACAATCTTGTCGACCAACCCGAGCTCCAGCATGGACCCGTTAAGCCTTCCGCCGCCTTCAAGCAATACCGAGCCGAGTTCGCGCTCGCCGAGCTTCTTCATTCCGTAGGCCAAGTCTACCCGTGGACCCGGCCCGCATGCAATGACGCTTGCGCCCTTGGCTTCCAGAGCGGCGCGCTTGTCTTGGGAAGCTCCTTCTGTCGTCAGCAGTATAACCGGCGCGGATGCGTCCAGCAGCAAGCGCGAATCCGGAGGAAGACGAAGCTGGGAGTCGACGACAATGCGTACGGGATGCAGGCCGGGCACCGATAATCTTGTCGTCAGCTCCGGGTTATCCGCGAGCGCCGTTTCGACGCCGATCATAATGCCGCTATGCTGGTGACGCATCGTATGGACCCGCTCCCTTGCTTCAGAACCGCTGACATAGCGGCTGTCTCCGGTCTTGGCGGCGATCTTCCCGTCCAGCGTCATGGCCGTCTTCAGCGTTATGAACGGCAGGCCTGTCGTAATATATTTGTTGAACGCTTCATTCATCGCCAGCGATTCCTTCTCCAGGAGCCCTACGCCAACCTCAATGCCGGACTCCCGCAGACGCGCAACCCCGCGGCCGGCGACCTTCGGATTCGGATCGAGACAGGCCACCACGACACGCGAAGCCTTGGCCTCGATGATTCGCTCGCAGCACGGGGGCGTGCGCCCGTAATGGCTGCAGGGCTCAAGCGTGACATAAACCGTCGCGCCCTCCGCTTCGCGTCCGGCCATCTGCAGCGCATGGACCTCCGCATGCCCTTCACCGCGCTTCAGATGGGCGCCCAGCCCGACGATTCGCCCTTCCTTGACGACTACGCATCCGACAACCGGATTAATCTCGGTCTGTCCCTTTGCTTTGGATGCCATATCTAAGGCTAAACGCATATAATAAGCGTCGTTCATCACTTCCAAGGAAATAAAAAATCACCCCTTGCCGCAAAATGCCGACGGGGTGATGATGTCAGGGAATGACTAAAGACGCATTCAAACAAACCGCCCAAGCTTTGTGAAAAAATGAACAAAGCGAGCAGAACGTAAAAATGATGTACAATAGCCGTCTCCTTCTCCCATCCAGACTATACTGTCGGTCCCGGATTTTCACCAGGTCCACCGTTCCGCACGAACCAATGCCTTTATGGCGAATGGCTGATGCGGCCCGGGTCACGGACTGACAAATGCGAAGGCTGCGCATGTCTGTCGACATGCAGCGGACCGTCGCCCTTGATCACCGCCGGTTGGGAATTTCACCCGACCCCGAAGGAAAGCTGCTGATACTTTGAAAAAATGTTACCACTCTGCCATGAAAATTGCAACTTATTTTCAAAACCATCGAAATAAGAAGCATGCCCGGCTCGCCAGACATGCATTACAACGAACCCATTCCGGTTAAAACACAAATAGCCCGCGCCGGATCTTCGCCAGCGCGGGCTATCTCTATGAGCGGTTAACCTTCTACGGTCTAAACCTCGACAACTTCGACTTTCTCCATCTTGTCGCGTCCTTGTACCGCATCAATATGCTCCATGCCTTTGGTCACTTTGCCGAACACCGTATGCTGTCCGTCAAGATGCGGCTGCGGCTGGTAGCAGATATAGAACTGGCTGCCCCCGGTGTTGCGGCCGGCGTGCGCCATGGCCAAGGTGCCGCGCTCATGCTTGTTCGGGTTGATCTCGCAATTGATCGTGTAGCCTGGACCGCCCGTGCCTGTACCTTGCGGGCAGCCTCCTTGTGCGACAAAGCCCGGAATAACGCGGTGGAAAGTCAAACCGTTATAGAAGCCTTCATTCGCCAGCTTCTCGAAATTCGCTACCGTGTTTGGCGCATCTTTCTCGAACAGCTCGATCGTCACTTCGGCTCCGTTCGCCAATTTAATATTCGCTTGTTTTGCCATTGTAATCCATCCTCTCAGCTCTTGATTAACGTTCCGCCCTGCATTTCTTCAAGCCCCTTAAGGCAAACACGGTCATTATACCATGAACGTTTCCCATAATAAAAGCTTGTCCCCTGGATAACCGCGACCTGCCGTCGCGATCCAGGGGACCTCATGACTGGGGACGTGCGTCCTCCAATTGGATATTCGTATTTTTTATTTTGCCGTCGAGGCTTGCTTCATGCGGGCGGGGATCACATCATTGCCGACAATGTCGTCCAGCGATTCGCGCTTGACAGCCACATCGGACTGTCCGTCCTTCACGAAGACGACGGCCGGGCGGCGGATCCGGTTGTAGTTGCTCGCCATTGCATAGTTATACGCGCCCGTGCAGAATACAGCCAACAGATCGCCGATCTCGGCTTTCGGCAGCTCGCAGTCGATGATGAGCTTGTCGCCGCTCTCGCAGCATTTGCCCGCAACCGTAACCGTTTCTTCGATTGGCGCATTCGCGCGGTTTGCAATGACCGCCTCGTATTTGGACTCATATAGCGCCGGACGCGGGTTGTCCGTCATACCGCCATCGACGGCGATGTACTTGCGGACGCCCGGAATATCTTTGCTTGTGCCGATCGTGTACAAGGTCGTACCGGCATCGCCGACCATACTGCGGCCCGGCTCAACCCAAATTTCCGGAAGCGGATAATTGGCTTCGGAGAAGTTGGTTTTGATCGCATCCGTGATCGCTTTAATATATTGCGCAACCGGAAGCGGCTTATCTTCCGCCGTGTAACGGATGCCGAAACCTCCGCCCAAGTTGATGACGCGGAACGTCACATCCAGCTCGCTGCGAATTTGTACGGCGAACTCCGCCACTTTGGCCGCGGCCATCTGGAATCCTTCCACCTCGAAAATTTGCGAACCGATGTGGGAATGAACGCCCAGCAGCTCCAGGTTCGTAAGCGCGTCCGTCTCCTGGATCGCGCGATAGGCCGAGCCGTTCGCCAGGTCGAAGCCAAACTTCGAATCCTGCTGGCCTGTCGAGATATAGTCGTGCGTATGCGCTTCGACGCCCGGCGTCACGCGCAGCAGCACGTTCGCCTTCTTGCCCTTATCGCCGGCCAGCGCGTTCAGCAGCTGCAGCTCGACGAAATTATCCACGACGAAGCAGCCAATGTTGGCATCGAGCGCCATATTGATTTCGTCCGGCGTCTTGTTATTGCCGTGGAAGTGAATGCGCTGCACCGGAAAACCGGCTTTGAGCGCCGTGTACAGCTCGCCGTCGGACACGACGTCCAGCGACAGATCTTCTTGCTCGGCAATGGCGCACATAGCCATGACGCTGAATGCCTTGCTTGCATAAGCAACCTGGAATTTCAGGCCGGATGCCCGGAACGACTCTACATATTCGCGCGCGCGCTGGCGGACGAGCGCCTCGTCCACAATATATAGCGGCGTTCCGTATTGTTTAGCCAAATCGGTCGTATCGCAGCCGCCGATTTCCAGATGCCCTTGCGCGTTAATTTTGCTGGTACCGTGTAAATACATCGTATTCCCTCCGTCGTTCTCCATGTTATCCACTGATTAGTTTGCACCATTGAACATCAGTATACAACAGGATGACCGCCCGGATAAATGGATAAATTCGCATTTCATTTGCATTATTTGTGTCAGGCGATCAGCGCCCCTTGGTCTTCGGCATCTTATCCCGCTGCTGCGGCTTCAGCAGGTTCGGGCGCGTTCTGTTATACAGCACCGGCATGCGGATCATGACGCCCATCATCCCCTTTAGGTCGAAAGGGATAAAGGGCCACATATACGGACGATTAAAGGAACGCCCCGTCGCAAGCCTAATCATAATCAGCGTCGTGACCAGCATAAAGCCAGGAACCTTGAACAGGGCGACGGCCACGATAAGACTAAGCCTAACGATCCGATTGGCTAGTCCCAGCTCATAGCTTGGCGTTGCGAACATGCCGATGGCCGCAATCGCCATATACAGGATGACCTCGTTGATGAACAGACCTGTCTTGACTGCGATATCCCCGATCAGGATTGCCGCGATGAGCGACATTGCGGTTGAAAGCGGCGCAGGCGTGTGCACGGCCGCCATGCGCATCAGATCGACTCCGACCTCGGCAAGCAGAAACTGCGCAACCATCGGTATCTTTCCCGCTTTCTCCGCGCCTATGAAAGACAGCATAGGCGGCTTGAGCTCCGGTTGAAGCGTAAACAGAAACCAGAGCGGCAGCAGGAACAGCGACGACAATATCCCAAAATACCTGACCCACCGCAAATAGGTGCCGATGAACGGCGTTTGCCTGTTTTCTTCCGCATGCTGGACATGATCGAAGTACGTCGTCGGCAAAATCATGACGCTGGGCGACGTATCGACGAAGACGGCCACATTCCCTTCCAACAGCTGGACGGCCACCACATCCGGCCGCTCGGAATAACGCACGAGCGGGAATGCGCTCCACCCCCGTTGTACCGTCGCCTCTTCAAGCTGTTTGTCCGCAAGCGGCAAGCCGTCCAGCTTCACTTGCGAGATCTTGTCGCGAATCGACTCCACCAGCTGTTTATCCACGATATCATCGATATAAGCGATGCAGACGTCGGTCTGCGTTCGTTCGCCGACTCGCATGATTTCATATCGAAGCTGCTTGTCCCGCAGTCTGCGTCTGACGAGCGTTACGTTGATCATGAGCGTCTCGACGAAACCGTCGCGGCTGCCGCGCACGACGCGTTCCAGCGACGGTTCTTCCGGCCCCCGGCTCGGGAATATCTTGGCATCGATAATAAGAACGGCCGGCTCCCCGTCAATATAGAGCGCGGATGAACCGGCCATCACTTCCGTCATCATTTCGTTCCAATCATGCTCCTGCATCACCTGTACGGCAGGCACGTACAGTTCCAGGAACGAGCGGAAGGCGTCCCCCGACAAGTCGTCCGGCTGCAAATAAGTGAGGCGCGTCAAGACTTCGGTTAGAACCACATCCTTGGCGAAGCCGTTCATGAAGAACAGCGCCGTCCGCTTCTCGCCGAATGTCATCTCGCGAACGATGACGTCGAAGCTCACTTTATACCCGGCTTCTTTTTCCAGCTTCTCGATATAATCTTCGATCCGGTCAGGGATCGGCACCGGCTCCGGCTTGTCCGTTCTCTGATCTTTGCCCTTCCTGCCGTCTTTCTTGACATGAGCGATAATCGGGATCTCCTCAATTTCGATGAACGTGCCATGCTTCTCCGCTTCTTCGCCGAATTCATGCTGCGCCTGGCTTTCTTCGGCGGTTTCGGCCTCCACCTTATCCTTGCCGGTCTCTTCGTTTGCAGCTTCTACCGGATCCGCCTCTTGCGCCTCATGAGTGAAGATCTGAATCGGCTTCTTGAATTTCGTTCCTTCCCTCTCGCCCGTTTCGTTGTCGCTACCGCCCATGTTCTACCCTCTCCTTTCGATATGCATCCCTTCCGAATACCCGGTCTACCATTGAAACACCAGCCAGTCGAATAAAGAGCCGACGACCTTGCCGAGCACCATCGCCATGACGAACGAGGTGAGAAAAGCCTGCAGCCTCAGCCGTTTAGCCATGATCGGAAGCACATTCATCACCTCGGTCAGCGCGGCAGCCAGCATACCGACGAATATGCCGTCAAGCAAACCGATGATGAGAAGCGTCGCGATCCGCGGCAGCGTAATGTTCCAGTCCATAAAATCAGCCAGCGACCAATAAACCGCGCCCAAGACGACCGCCGTTTCGAACCAGGCCGACTTCCGGAAGGCTTGCCCCAGCTGTGCCAGCCGGGGAATCAAGTCCAGGACGATCAGAAGCGATACCAGGCCGCTCCCAACCGCGATGCCGCCGGCTAATCCGAGCACGATAATAAACAGGTAACCCGCCCAGCTTATCATTGGTTCTTCCTTTCGCCGCGCGCATTCTTCATGCGCATTTCCTCCGCAATGACGTAAGCGTTCAGGTTCTCTTCATACATGAAGAGCTCCACCTCCAGCGGGTTCGGCTCTTCGTTCAGCCGCTTGCGGAACAGATGATTGAAGAACACCAGCATGCCGATCCCGATGCCCAGCGAATACGGAATTTGGAACCATAACGGGTGCTCTGCCTTCTTTCCCGTCACGAGCTCCGTTATCCGCTGATGCACCTCCTTCATGCTGACGTCCGTATGGAAGTTCATAATGGCTAGGCCAGCCCCGAAGAACAGCAGCAGCCATGATGCAATGAGCACGGCAATGCGGGGCTTGGGCGGCGTATCCGCGACAATGACGAGCATCTGCGGATCGCCGAACGTCTCCACCTCAACATCGGGTGCAGCGTCGTGTATGGCCTTGACGATTTGCAGCATGTCGATCACGACGCGATTGCCGTCCTCCGGGCGGTGCCGGTGAAGCACGAGCGAATGAAGCCGCTGCTCCAGCTCCGGATCGGCTGCAAACAGCCTCGCAGCCGCTCCTAACGTGACTATTTGATTAGGCTTGATGCCGATCCGTTTGCGCAAACGCAAATAGAGGGTCGAAGACTTCGCTTCCGTCAACGCGAATCCCTCCTTCGATGAATTTATTTCTCCTGCTGTATCCTCCGTTAGTATGAGATAAGAAGGGCTAGGATAATCATGCAAAAAGACCAAATCGCCCTATTGGGCAATTTGGTCTCGGATCAACTGCAATATTTTCTTCTCCAGCCTTGACACCTGCACTTGGGAAATGCCGAGCCTGGCCGCCACTTCCGACTGTGTCTGGTCGCGGTAATAACGGAGAAACACGATCAGCCGCTCCCGTTCCGACAAGCCGCCGATCGCCTCGTTAAGCGCCAGCTTATCGAACCAGCGCTCCTGGGAATCGTCGGAGATCTGGTCCATCAGCGTAATCGGATCGCCGTCATTCTCGAACACCGTCTCGTGAATCGAGGTCGGCGGTTTATTCGCTTCCTGTGCGAATACGACGTCCTCCGGGCTGATGCCAAGCTGCTCCGCCACTTCTTTAATGGTGGGCAGCCGGCCCAGCACCTTCGACAGCTCATCCTTCGTCTTGCGCACCTTATTGGCTGTTTCCTTCAGTGACCGGCTTACCTTTAACGTTCCGTCATCCCGGAGAAACCGTTGAATTTCGCCGATAATCATCGGCACCGCATAGGTGGAGAATTTCACGTCATACGACAGATCGAACTTGTCCACCGACTTCAGCAGACCAATGCATCCGATCTGGAATAAATCTTCCGGCTCGTAACCGCGGCCCATAAACCGCTGCACGACCGACCAGACCAATCGTATGTTGCAGTGCACGAGCGTATCGCGGGCTACGGAATCGCCGGATTGACTGAGCGCAATGAGCCGTTTCACTTCGGAATCGTCCAAAAAAGGCTGCGCCGTTTTTTTCATATCGACTTCCATGAGGTCCAACCCCTACGCGCTTAATTAAACAGCGCTTTTTTCGATTCGATACGCTTGGTCATTGCAATGGATGTTCCTTTACCCGGTTCGCTCGACACGTCGAATCCGTCCATGAAATTTTCCATGATCGTAAAACCCATGCCGGAGCGTTCCATCTCCGGCTTGGAGGTGAACAGCGGCTGCCGCGCCAACTCCAAATCCTCGATCCCGCTGCCGTTGTCTTTAACGATAAGGGTGATCGTGTCGCCCTCAATCATCGCTTCGATCGTGACCATGCCGCCCGGATCACTTTCATAGCCATGAATGATGGCATTGGTCACCGCTTCGGAGACGACCGTCTTCAAATCGTTCAGCTCCTCCATTGTCGGATCGAGCTGGGAGACGAAAGCGGCGACTGCGACGCGTGCGAACGCCTCATTCTCCGAACGTGCGGAGAACGTAAGCCTCATCTCATTCGTTCCGTTCATGAAACGACCTCCAGACTAGTGAGCGCGAGCCGCTCATTCTCGTGAATCGGCAATATTTTGAACAGCCCGGAAAGCTCGAACAGCCGGTAGACGCCGGGATTGACGTCGCAGACGACCATCTTGCCATCCTTCGCCTTCAGCTGCTTGTACCGGCCGAGAATGACGCCCAGACCCGAGCTGTCCATAAACAGGAGCTCCTTCAAACTAAGAATGACATGATCGCTGCCTCCGCGCAGTATAGCCTCTTCCATCTTGAAGCGGACAGCGTCAGCCGTATGGTGGTCCAGTTCCCCGCGCAGCCTTACGATAAGCACATTGCGGTAATGCTCCAGTTCTACCTGCAAACTCATAGCTTGTTCACTCCTAAACGTTTTTGCGTAGCTCTGCAACCACTGGCTTCGAAAACGTCGGCCGTTTTAAGCGGCTCTGAACAAGCATTTCTACGAGCCTTGAACCATTTCCTGCCTCCCGACAAAACTAGAAGCAGGACGCTAAGAGCTGACAAAAAAGCGCAAACGACGCGGTTTTTACCGTTTCACCCTACGTCCCTACTGCCTAATTAAGAGAAGAGACTGCTGCAGGAGCGCTTAAATAGCGTCCACCAGCCGGCCTTGTCCACCGATGCCGGGGCGTCGACGGCGAATTCCGTGAGCACCTGGTCGCCTTGATAGACGATGAGCTTCCCGATCGGCTCGTTGACTTTAACCGGCGCTTTGAGCGGCGCCAGCTGAAGCTCGTGCCGGATGTCCTTCACCGTGCTTCCCTTCTTCAGCAGCACGCTGTAATTATGCTTCGCCGTCAAGGAAACCTCCGGCACATTCCCCTTCTCCACCTTCACGGTTCCCATGAGGTCGCCTTTCTTGAAGATGGAATGGTTCATGTACTGCGCGAACGTATAATCAAGCATCTGGGACACTTCCGCATTGCGCGTCTTCGTATTCGGTTCGCCCATGACGACGGCAATGACGCGCAGTCCGTCACGGTTCGCGGTAGCTGTCAAGCAAAATTTCGCTTCGCTCGTAAAGCCCGTCTTCAAGCCGTCGGCGCCGGAATAGAAACGGACCAGCTTATTCGTATTTACCAGCCAAAAGGGCTTCTCCGACGACTTCCGGAGATAATCCTGATAGAGTCCGGTGTACTTCGTAATTTCCGCATGCTTCAGAAGCTCCTTGGACATGACGGCGATATCATGCGCGGATGTGTAATGGTTCTCCGCAGGAAGCCCGTTGCAATTGGCAAAATGAGTGTTCTTCAGCCCAAGCTCCTTGGCGCGCTTGTTCATCATGTTGACGAACTCGGCTTCTGTCCCGGCAATTTTCTCGGCCATCGCCACGGAAGCATCGTTGCCCGAGGCCAGCGCGATTCCCTTCAGCATTTCCTCGACGGACATTTCCTCGCCGGGCTCCAGAAAGATCTGCGAGCCGCCCATCGATGCCGCGTATTCGCTTGTCGTCACTTTGTCGGTCATCTTAATGACGCCTTCATCGAGAGCTTCCATAATAAGGAGCATCGTCATCACCTTGGTAATGCTGGCAGGCGGCAGCCGGTCATGGCTGTTCTTCTCATAGATGATCGTCCCGCTTCCCTGGTCCATCAAGATGGCGGAACGCGCAGACGGGGCCAATTCCGCCTGGCTGACCGGGGCCTTCTTGGACGGCGATTCCTCCAAAGCTCCTGCAGCGGCGGGAGCAAGTGTTACCATTAGAGCGGCACACATGAACACAATTAGTCGTTTACAGTGTCGATTCATTGTCATCGGTAAAGTTCCCCTCCTGAATCCGGCCCGCATTATAGCAAGTCCGAAGTACGGCTAAAATCTCCTTCCTAGTGTCGACCGACACGCGTTAAATTATTCCACTTTAGACAAAGACTGCCCGTGAAATTATAGATGGCGGGAAAAAAGCACAAAAACAGGCCACCCGGAAACATCCGTATGACCTGTCGTACGCAAAAAAAAACCTCAGGCGGCTCATACCCAGCCGCATCTGAGGTTATCGATGACGTTAACTTCCGCTCAAGCGCTGCACTCCTGCCGCGGTAACGACCGACAGCAGAAGCGGCTGCATAGCCGGGGCTTCCTCCCCAATGACGAAGGCGTCCCGCGTCCGCTCTGCGACCTGGCGGGCGGTCCCGTCATCCGCGCGCGCATGCAGCAAGGCGACGGGATCTCCCGCTTCTACCCGCTCTCCGACCTTACGGCTTATCGTCAGTCCTACGGCATAATCGATCACCGCATCCTTCGTTTCGCGGCCGGCCCCCAGCAGCATCGCCGCCAGTCCAAGCTCTTCGGCGTCGATTCGCTGGACATACCCGCTGCGCCTTGCCGTCACTTCGATGATCGCAGCCGCCTGCGGGAGCCGGTCCGGATCGTCGGCGACGGAAGAATCTCCGCCCTGAGCGGCTACGAAAGCCCGAAACTTATCCAGCGCCGCCCCCGACGCGAGCCGCTCGCGAAGCATCGCTTCCGCCGCCGCGAGGTCCGGCGCCTGTCCGCCGAGCACGACCATGTGCGCGCTGAGCGCAAGACACAGCTCGGTCAGATCAGACGGCCCTTCGCCCCGCAATGTCGCGATCGCTTCCCGCACTTCAAGGGCATTGCCGATGGCAAAGCCGAGCGGCTGATCCATATCGCTAATGATAGCCGAGGTTTGTCGGCCCACCTCCGTGCCGATATCGACCATCGCTTTGGCCAGCGCTTCGGCATCGGCGGCGGTTTTCATGAATGCACCGCCGCCGGTCTTCACATCCAGCACGATCGCATCGGCGCCGGCCGCGATTTTCTTGCTCATGACCGAGCTTGCAATCAGCGGGATCGACTCCACGGTTGCGGTTACGTCCCGCAGCCCGTACAGCTTCTTATCCGCCGGCGTAATATTGCCGCTCTGGCCGATCACGGCAAGTCCGATCCCGTTCACCTGTGCGAAGAACTGCTCCTGCGACAGCTCGGTGCGGAACCCGGGGATCGATTCAAGCTTATCGATCGTCCCGCCGGTATGCCCGAGTCCCCGGCCGGACATCTTCGCGACCGGTATTCCCAGGGAAGCGACGAGCGGCCCGATAATGAGCGTTGTCTTATCCCCGACGCCGCCGGTGCTGTGCTTGTCCACTTTGATCCCATGAATGGGGGATAAATCGACCTGATCGCCCGAGCGCGCCATCGCCAGCGTCAGCTCGGCCGTTTCCCGGGCGCTCATGCCCTGAAAGTAAACCGCCATCGCCCATGCGGACATCTGGTAATCCGGGATGTCTCCACGGCTGTATCCATCCACGAGGAACGAGAGCTCGCGGGAAGTCAGCTCGCCACCATTTCGCTTCTTCTGTATCAGATCGACCGTACGCATCGATGGAACCTCCTCAAGCTGCCGGCGCAAACGGGCGCACAGGTCACTTTACACGTTCAAGCGATCTGCGTTTCTCCGTCTGCACCTCTACTATTAATCGGTCGAGCGACTGGCTTAATACAAGCACGTCATGATGCAGCAAATCATCTTTGCGAATCGCTTCGTTTACGAGCTCGCCGCGCAGCCACTCCAACCGGCGATTGGTTTGGTTGTCCATGTAAATCCCCTTTTTCCGTCATTTATCACGGACATTATACGACGACCGCCGAACAAAGAATGTCACAATCGGTCGAGCTAATTGTTACAATTTTGTTACAACGAAGGAGTAAAACGTTTTTAGAGCAGCGGAACGACACCGTTTATAAGCCCAAGGAACCGGGACTTAACTCGTTCCGTCGTTTCCATTACCTCGGCATGGGACAATGGTTGGTCCAGAATACCCGATGCCATGTTGCTGATGCAGGAAATGCCAAGCACTTCGAGGCCGGAATGGCGCGCCGCAATGACCTCCGCTACCGTCGACATGCCGACGGCATCCGCTCCCATCGTGCGCATCATGCGGATTTCTGCGGGTGTTTCATACGAAGGTCCCAGAACGCCGATGTATACCCCTTCACGAAGGGAAAATCCTTGCTTCTCCGCCGTTTGGCGGGCGATCCCGCGCAGCCGGCGGCTGTACGCCTCTGACATGTCGGGGAAGCGGGGGCCAAGCTCGTCGTCATTGGGCCCGATCAGCGGGTTGCGCGACGTCAAGTTAATATGGTCGCTGATGAGCATTAAATCGCCAGGCTCGTAGCCGGTATTAATACCGCCGGCCGCATTCGTCACAACAAGCGTCTTGACGCCGATCGCCTTCATGACGCGCACCGGGAAGGAGGTCAGCTCGGGACCGTAGCCCTCGTACATGTGAAATCTTCCGCGCATCAGCACGACGGGCCGGCCGGACAGCAGTCCGATCATGAGCTCGCCCGCATGGCCTTCTACCGTGGATATCGGAAAATGCGGGATATCCTGATACGGGATCGTCACAGGATTCTCGATATAATCGCCCAAGATGCCAAGCCCCGACCCCATAATAAGCCCGATCTCCGGCTGGATGGCAGCCTTGACCATGATGTGGTCAGCCGCCTCTTTAATTTGCGCCGCCGTTAATGTATTCATCGTCCAATTCCTCCTCCAGCGGCCGGTTCCGGCAGGTTCCAGCCGCTTACTTCGATATAATGAACTTCTTAAATCAATTCGTTCAGAAACGACGTTCCGTTCCTCGGAAGCAAGACGCCGAAATTATCGGCAATCGTCGCAGCAATGTCCGCAAACGTCGCCCGGGTGCCCAGAGACCCGTGTGACCGAAGCGAAGGCCCGTACACGAGCAGAGGCACATATTCCCGCGTATGATCCGTTCCCGTGTAGGTCGGGTCATTGCCGTGGTCGGCCGTCAGGATGAGCAGATCGCTTGGGCCAAGCCGCCCTGCCAGCTCCGGAACCGCAAGGTCGAAGGCTTCCAGCGCTTCCCCGTAGCCGAGCGGATCGCGCCTATGTCCGTAGAGCGCGTCGAAATCGACCAGATTCGTAAACAGAAGCCCTTGGAACGGGCGCTCCAGCATCGCTAACGTCTGGCGGACGCCATCATCGTTGCTCTTGGTCGACACGGCTTCCGTAATGCCTTCCCCGCTAAAAATATCGTTAATTTTGCCGATGGCGATAACATCGCGTCCGGCTTCCTTCAGCGCGTTCAGCACGGTAGGCTCGGGCGGCTTAACCGCGTAATCATGGCGATTCGGCGTACGCCGAAAATCTCCCGGCGTTCCGACGTAAGGCCTGGCAATCACCCTGCCGACGGCATACGGGTCCTTCAGCGTCAGCTCCCGCGCAATTTTGCAGCCTTCGTAAAGCTCTTCGAGCGGAATGATATCTTCGTGCGCGGCAATCTGAAACACGCTGTCCGCGGACGTATATACGATCCACTTGCCCGTTCTCATCTGTTCTTCGCCCAGTTCATCTAGGATTTCCGTCCCGCTGGCCGGCTTGTTGCCGAGCACGCCGCGGCCGGTCCGCGCTTCGAATTCATCTAACAGCTCGCGCGGGAATCCATCCGGAAACGTGCGGAATGGAACGGTGACCCGAAGCCCCGCAAGCTCCCAATGGCCGGTCATCGTATCCTTGCCGACAGAGACCTCCGCCATCTTCCCGTGATAGGCCTTCGCATCTCCCTCCGGCTTCCAGTCTCCCAGCGGCGCGATCCGGTCGAGCCCCCAGCTGCGCATATGGGGCAAAGCCAGCGCAGGCATCCGTTCCAGAATATGTCCGATCGTATGAGAGCCCGTATCTCCGAAGGAAGCGGCATCCGGCAGTTCGCCTATGCCGACACTATCGAGTACAATCAACGTTATTCGTTCGAATCGCATCCTCCATCACTCCTGTCTGCATGCGGCCGAGAACCCCCGCTACTTCACCTTGGCTCTCGGATGCGCCTGGTTGTATACGTCCTTGATGCGCGCTTTGGTCACCTGCATGTAAATTTGCGTCGTGGAAATGTCGGCATGGCCGAGCATTTCCTGCACCGAGCGCAAATCCGCCCCGTTCTCCAGCAAGTGCGCGGCGAAGGAATGCCGAAGCGTATGCGGCGTAATGTCATGAACGACGCCGGCTTCCTGCGCATACTTTTTCAAGATTTTCCAAAAACCTTGACGCGACATTCCCGTTCCCAGCTGGTTCAGAAACAAGGCCTGCTCATCCGCTCTGTCCTTCAGCAGCTTGTCCCGCATTCCGCCCAAGTAAGCCGCGATCGCATCGCAAGCGATCCGGCCAAGCGGAATGATGCGTTCCTTCTCTCCGGAGCCTACGCAGCGGATAAATCCAAGCGGCAGATTCAGATGGCGGGCCTCCAGCGAAATCAATTCCGTTACGCGGATGCCTGTCGCATACAGCACCTCAAGCATCGCTTTATCGCGTGCGCCCGCGGCAGTGGACGTATCCGGCGCCTCCATCAGCCGCTCCACCTGGTCAATCGTCAGCACAAGCGGCAGCCGCTTCTCCTGCTTCAGCGTCTCCAGCTCCGCGGATGGATCCCCGGGAATGTGGCGCTCTCTCGTCAAATATTGAAAGAAGGAGCGGATCGATACGGTATGGCGGGACACGGTCGCAACCGCCCGTCCCTGCTGCTTCAGCTCCAGCAAATAGCGCGCGATATGGTGCTTATGCACGTCCTGGGGCGCAGTCAAGCCCTGCTGCCCGCCATAATCGAGAAAAGCCGTCAAATCCCGTTCGTATGATTCCAATGTATTCCGGGAGAGTCTCCTGACGGTAGACAAGTATTGGATAAAAGGTTGAAGATAAGATTTCATGGAATTTTCCCTCCCGGTAATGGTGCCAAGATGCCTATATTCCACAACGCCCCCCTTTTTTCCTGCCAAACCGTCCGAATTGCTGTCGAATCCTCCGACATTATTGCCAGAAACGCATCGCAAGTCTCATTCCCCGTACCAGTAGAATAGCCGCAGCCGCTCGGCGAACGTAGCGTCATCCGCCGTTCCTTCCGCCATGCCGGACACCTTGAGCGCCTGTCCTTGCGGTACCCGGTACGGGTCCGCCGGTGTCAGCCATGCCGCAAGCCATTGACAACCGTCATAAACGATCGTCGTGCAGAGCACTACCAGTATGATGAATAACGTCCTTCGAAGCCATTTGCGAGCCGATAGCACCACAGCCACCGCCCTCCTCCATGTGCAGCTTGAAGAAACCGCCGCAGGCGGTTTGTCCTTACAACACCTTATGAGAACGGCGGCTGATTCATGTCAGTCCAGTACATGCCCCTGCTCATCGATCGGCAAGCGCTCCAGAAGCTGCTGAAGCGGTCTGTACGGCTTCGCCAGCGCCGCGGCTACCTGCGGATGCGTAATATGCCCGTTGTACGTATTCACGCCCTTGCCGAGCGGCTCGTTACGTCTCACAGCCTCCTCCAGCCCTCTGTCCGCCAGCTCGAGCGCGTAAGGCAGCGTTACGTTCGTCAGCGCATAGGTCGAGGTCCTCGGCACGGCGCCCGGCATGTTGGCGACGGCGTAATGCAGCACGCCGTGCTTCTCATAGACCGGATTGCTGTGCGTTGTGACGCGGTCGATTGTCGCGATCGTCCCGCCCTGATCGACGGCAACATCCACGATGACCGAGCCCTTCTTCATCGTCTGCACCATCTCTTCGGTGACCAAATGGGGAGCACGGGCACCTGGAATAAGCACGGCTCCGATGAGCAGATCCGCCTTCCGGACCGCGTTCGCGATATTATAAGGATTGGACATCAGCGTACGGATCCGCCCGCCATACACCTCGTCGATGTAACGCATCCGTTCTGCGCTCCGTTCAAGAATGACGACGCTTGCCCCCATTCCGAGTGCAAGCTTCGCGGCATTCAGCCCGACGATGCCGCCGCCGAGTATAATGACTTCCGCCGGCGGAACGCCTGGAACGCCGCCAAGCAGAATACCCTTCCCGCCGTAGAAAGCCTCCAGAAACTGAGCGCCAACCTGAACGGCCATGCGGCCGGCCACCTCGCTCATCGGAGTCAGCAGGGGGAGACTGCCGCCCGGAAGCTGTATCGTCTCGTACGCGACGCCGGTTACCCCTTTGTCCATCAGCGCCTGCGTCAGCTCAGGCGCCGCTGCGAGATGCAAATAGGTGAACAGCAGCAGCCCTTCGCGGAAGAAGCCGAACTCCTCCGGCAGCGGCTCCTTCACCTTCATAATCATATCTGCCCTCGCCCATACATCGCCTGCCTCCGGAGCGATCTTGGCCCCTTCGGCTTCATATAAGTCGTCGGTAAACCCGCTTCCTTCGCCTGCACCCGATTGGACGATCACCTCGTGACCTGCCGCAGCAAGCTGGCTTGCACCCGCCGGCGTGAGCGCGACACGGTATTCGCTTGATTTGATTTCTTTCGGCACGCCGATTATCATACGCAATTACCTCCTCGTACCTACATATGCAATGAAGGACGAACTTGACAGTCCTTACGCGATACGGTTTCCTCCAGAACCGTAAAATATGTGTAGGAACGGCACTTACCCATGCCTGATCAAGTTCGCGCTCATACACTGAATTACACGCATGAACAGCCTTTGAGACGCCCATAAGGAGGACATGGAATTGCAGAAGGTGGAACAACTGGTTCGGCGCTGTCAGGTCAGCGGCATATCCAGCCGTACAATCCGGCAAATGATCAGGTTCAAATACCGCCGCCATTATACGCGCTGTTTGAGGGAGCTTCGGAAGCACGGCATACGGCCGCTCAAGAGCATTAAAGGGGAACGGATCATCTGCTTCAATATCGACAGCCGGCAATTGCGGCGGTTCCGCTCGCTTATGGCACATCCGCATGTGAAATATGTAGAACCGGATTTCATTATCAATGCGCATATGCTTCCGGCTCCGCGCCCCGTCCTCTATCCCGGCAATAAAGCAGGCGCAGCTAGACGGAATATCCCCCTTCGCGGGAAGCCGTCGGTAAGCGGTACGCGCTCAAGCCCGGGGAAATCCAGACCATGGGTCTTCAAGAAGCTTACACGCTGTCCGGCGAAGGGGAAAGCGATTGCCGCCGCATCCTGCCCCGACGGCGTCACCTGGAACGTCTGCCGTGTGCAGGCTCCGGAAGCGTGGTCCAGAACGCGCGGGGAGAGCATTCCCGTCGCCATCATCGATACCGGCATCGCGAATCATCCGGACTTGAAGATCGCGGGCGGAGTGAACACGATTAACGGGTCCTCATATCGCGACGATAACGGGCATGGCACCCATGTAGCGGGTATCGCCGCCGCCCTCGGGACCCGCGGCCGCATACCCGGCGTCGCTCCGCGTGTCAAATTGTATGCCGTGAAGGCGCTCAACGCCCGCGGAGAAGGATTTATATCGGATATTGTGGAAGGCATCGACTGGTGCATCAGAAAAGGCGTCCGTATTATTAATCTAAGCATGGGCCTGCAGGGCGCATCCAGCTCCGCGCTTCGCGATGCGGTGAAGCGGGCGCGCAGCAAAGGAATCCTCGTCGTTTCCTCCGCGGGGAACGGCGGACCGGGCAGCGGCGGGATCGACGAGCCGGCCAGCTACCCGGAGACGATTGCCGTCGCAGCCTCCACGCGGGATAACCGTATCGCCTCGTTCAGCAGCCGGGGCTCGGGCATCGATGTGACCGCGCCCGGTGCCGGCATACGATCAACCGCGCCCGGCGGCGGTTATCAGACGATGGACGGAACGAGCATGGCCTGTCCGCATGTAAGCGGCGGAGCCGCGCTGCTGCTGAGCCAGGATCCGGACCTGTCGCCTTCGCAAGTTTTGCGCAGGCTCCGTTCCTCTGCGCTCAGGCTGTCCGGCTATTCCTCTTCCGCGCAAGGATCGGGTCTGCTGCAGGTGGCGGATGCGCTCTACCTAAGCAGAAGCAGAGCCAAGGCGCGCAGGAGCTCCCGAATCAGCTGCCGCTGCCCGCAGCCCAAGCGCCGCGGGAAGCGCATGCGCATCTAGCGCTTCCTTTCGGGCACACGAAAAAACTCCCACCGTGCGGGCGCAGTCATCACAAGGATGACTCACGCTGCACGCGGGAGTTATTGTTGATCGTTCTTTTGGCGGCATCGTCTGCAGATGCCTTGAAAATCGAGACGATGGTCGATGACCGTAAAGCCATATTCCTTCTCAAGCCGCTCTTCCAGCGGTCCGAGCCAATCTTCCAAAATCTCATCCATCGTTCCGCATTGTACGCAGATCAAGTGATGATGGTGGTGCTTATTATTGTCCGTACGCAGATCGTACCGGGCCACGCCGTCACCGAAATTCAACTTCTCCACGACATGAAGCTCACTGAGTAGCTCAAGGGTCCGATATACGGTAGCCAGGCCGATCTCCGGCGCTTTATCCTTCACGAGCATAAACACATCTTCGGCGCTCAGATGGTCTTCCTCGTTCTCCAGTAACACCCGTACCGTCGCCTCGCGCTGCGGGGTGAGCTTGTACCCTTGCGACTGCAGCTGCTGCTTAATTTTATCAATCCGCGATTCCATGGTTTCCCCCCTCGCACGTGGCTCATGCCCATCGCCGGAAACACTTGTTTTTATTATAGAGTCACATTGCGAGGAAAGTCAAACTTTTTAGAATGATTACAATCCGCCGGCAGCCCCGTCCAGCAGCGGCGCCGCCCACTTCAACAGGCCTGGGGAAACGAACGCTTCTAGTAAAGCGGCACCAGCGATCACGAGAAGCAACGTAACGAGCGTTGAGGTGTGGGACAGGAACGGCGCTCCCAGCGTGCCGTACCTTCCCATAATCCGGTTCCGCACCATGTAGAGAGAGAACGATACGGCGGAGACGCTTGCGATCAGCAGAGCGGGAACGACAATCAGGTTAGGCGGCGCCACCGAAACCAGCGAGAACAGCAGCCCGTTCCATTCATGCTGGCTGACCAGCGTGCCGACGGCAAACCCGACAAGCACCCCTTTCAGGAAATCAAGCGCAAGCACGAGCGGCATCCCGACCACCGTCAGCCCGAGCACATAGATGAGTACGAGCCATTTGCCATGAAAAAAAACGCGGTCCCAGAACGACTCCGCCCCATCCGCACCGATTCCGGCCTGGATGCGGGCAACGAGCTGCTGCACGTCCCCTGCCAAATTCTGCTGCTGATCAAGCGTCAGAGCGCTGACGAGCAGCGCCCCGAAGACAACGCCTACGACAAACAAAACCGAGACGAACACATAAAGCGTCAGCTGATCCTTCATCAGCGATTGATGCAGCGGCGACGAACGCATGGCATACCTCCACTATTGCGTTTGCGAAAGCAAAAGCCCCATCGATGAGAAGCTGCTTCCATGGTAGAGTGTATGTCCAAGCCTGCACCGCTATGACGATCATGCTCGTCCGCACTTTATTCCATCCGCGCTACGGTGCCATATCGCCCGCCGCCGCCGGCTTGCAGCGGCAGCTCCCCCTTCCGGGCTGCCGCAATGGCCTCCGCCGCCGCTTCGCCGGCGGTCTCGGCTATCGCTTCCCGCGAGGCGGCATGCAGCACCGCCATCTCGGTTCCGAACCGGGCAAGCAGCTTATTGAGCGTCACTTTCCCGATGCCCGGCACGAACTCCAGCGGCACCTGATAAATATATGGGGGCCGATTGTCCTGCGCCGGCGGCCGGATCCGCCCGAACTTTGCGCCCAGCTCCTCGATGCGGTCCATCACGCCCTTCACAAGCTTCGTGCTGCCGCATGACGGGCACCGTTCGGCAGCGGCTTCGGCGCCCGCAAGCGACGCGCAGCTCAAGCAATATGTGCGGTGATACTTGCCCAGCAGCGGGTTCAGGCCATAATTGGCTGCAATGGCCCGACCGTCCACACCCTTGAGCGCAAGAGCGAGCTCGGTGAACGACGGCTCCTTCAGCAGGATCGCATTGTACTCCCTGCCAATCTTGGCCAGCGAATGTGCATCGGAATTCGTCAGAAACGGCAGCTCGTCAAGTTCCGGAATCCATCCCGCCATCGCCGTGTCCGAGCTGAGTCCCAGCTCAACCGCATCGACGCTTGCGGGATCCAGCGTATCACCGATCCGGTCCGAGCAGCTGCCGAATAAGCTCTTATGCGGGGTGAAAATATGCGCCGGTATGAACAATCCGCCCCTGCCCTTCGCTTCCTCCTGAAGCACGCGCGAGGGCACGTAGATGCGCTGTGAGCTGAGATTCACATTGCGCATATGGCGCGACATCCAGATGGTAAAATCACGCATCGCCGCAAAGGTCGGCAAGTAGACGAGATGATGCGCAGGGCCGAAGCCCGCGTCCCTCACTTCGATTTCGGCTCCGAGCACGATCGTCGTCTCCCGGTAACGGATACCGCCGCCTTCGATTTCCTCCATCTCGCCGGTATCGAGCAGGCGCGCGATATCCGTTTGAACGCCCGGCGAATGACAGTCAATGACGCCCAGAAGGCCGATTCCCTTCCGATGCGCCGCTTCATGCGCGATGCTGCGGAACGTCAGGCTTCGGCTGGCGCTGATCTTGACCGGGTCGCCGCTCTCCGTGCTGCCGATATGCAGATGCAGATCGGCGAAAACCCGGTCAAGCTCCCTGCTTCCCATCGTTAAATTTCTCCCGTCAGTCTGTAGATCTGCCACGCGTATACGGCCAATATCGTTTTGGCGTCGCTAATCCGCTCTTCCCGGATGTACTGCTGCGCCTGCTCGAGGGTGATCGCTTCCACATTCAGAAACTCATCCTCGTCGGGACGGCTTTCTCCCTTCACCAGATCCTCCGCCAAATATAGGAACAGCTTCTCGTCGGCAAATCCCGGTGAAGTATAGAATGCGGTGAGCGGTTTCAGCCGCCCTGCTTTATAGCCTGTTTCTTCTTCCAGCTCGCGGCCTGCCGCTATGCCGGGATCCTCCCCCGCATCCAGCTTCCCTGCGGGGATTTCCACTTGAAACTTCTCCATCGGCTTGCGGTACTGCTCCACGACCAGCATCTTGCCGTCGATGATCGCCAGCACTGCAGCCGCGCCGGGATGTCTGACGATTTCGCGCGTCGCCGTTCCCCCGTGCGGAAGCTCAACCGTATCCACCTGCAGCGAAATAATTTTCCCTTGAAAGACCGGTTCCGTGTGGACGGTCCGTTCCCGGTATTCATCCGTTTTCTTCAACATAAGGCGCCTCTCCTCGTCATATATCGTTCTGTAACAGCTCCCTGGAAGACGCGGCATAACTTGTCCGGCTTCCGCATATGCTTCATTATATCAAACCGGCGCTTTCAAAAAATGAATTTACGATGAATACCAACTAAAGGGGGAATATGCCATGAAGCAGTACTCCGTTTCCACCCGGCTCACGCTTGTCGGCAAAGCGTGGGAAATCCGCCACCAGCTCCGGCTCATGGCCAGAGAGGCTTCGTCCCGCAAGAAGAATGCAAGCCGAACGCTGGGCGAATATCTCGAGCATCGACGCCCTTTAAACCGTTAGCAGTCCACTCATCCGCCAGGCTGATCGCGCCTGTAAGGCCGAAAAAGGGATTTACAGACCGGCCACGCACTAGAATGCGGCTGTAAGACCGAATAACAGACTTACAGCAAGTGGCGGGTGCACATAGATCAAGAAGAACCGGCCGTCTTCAAGCAGCGTAATGATAAGACCGTCATATCCCCTGAGGAATCATCCTCTCCTGAAGAAAACCGTCATTGCATGCTAAAACCGTATGGATTCGATCGAACCATGGATACGAGGAAACCCGCCAGGCTTGACGCCTGACGGGTTTCTTTGTGCCGGGTCCGATTCGCAGGTCCGCTGCCGGCTATGCCTGCTTATTCGCCGCATGCTTGATCAGCTCGACGACAAGCTCGCATGTTTTGACGAGATCTTTCACCTTGATCTGTTCCTTCGTCGTATGAATATGCTCGTAGCCGATCGCCAGATTAACCGTCGGAACGCCCAGACCGTTAAAAATGTTGGCGTCGCTGCCGCCGCCGGAATGGAATGTCCTTGGCGTGCAGCCAATGCTTGCAATGGCGGCCTTCGCGAGCTCTACGACCGGGTCTTCGTCTTCGTACGCGTACGCCGGATAAACAATCTGGCTCTCGAAATCCGCCTCAGCGCCATATTCCGCCGCAACGGCCTCCACCGCTTGGCGCATCGCCGCAATTTGGCGGTCCAGCTTATCCCCTGCGATGCTGCGCGCTTCCGCGTCCAATTTGACGAAATCGCATACGATATTCGTTGCGCCGCCGCCCTCGAACCTGCCGATATTGGCGGTCGTCTCGTGATCAATGCGGCCGAGCGGCATCCGCGCGATCGCTTTGGCGGCTACCTGGATGGCGCTTATGCCCTTCTCCGGATTGACGCCGGCATGTGCCGATTTGCCATGGATCTTGATCGTTATCTTCGCTTGGGACGGCGCCGCGACGGCAATATCGCCGACCTCGCCGTTGGAGTCGAGCGCATACCCGAACTTGGCCTCCAGCCTTGCCGGATCGAGCGCCCTTGCGCCGACTAGCCCCGATTCCTCGCCTGCGGTAATGACGAACTGCACGGGGCCGTGCGGAATGCCCTGCTCCTTAAGGATCCGGATCGCTTCCAGCATCGCGGCGAGCCCGGCTTTGTCGTCGCTGCCGAGAATTGTCGTCCCGTCGCTCCGGATATAGCCGTCCTCATCCAGCTGCGGCTTAATGCCGTTGCCCGGCGTCACCGTATCCATATGGGACGTGAAGAAGATCGTCTCCGCCTCTTCCGCGCCGTTAGCATTCAGCTTCACAATCAGATTGCCGGCACCATGTCCGGTTATCCGGGCCGAATCGTCCTCTTCGACGGACAACCCCAGCGCCGTAAACTCTTTTGTCAGCACATCGCACATTTGCCGTTCATTCTTCGTCTCGCTGTCCACCCGGACAAGCGACATAAATTGCTCGATCAACCGCTGCTGTTGAACCATGGACTTTCCTCCGTCCCTCTCTATCGTTTACAATAGTCTAGTATATCCATTAAATATTATCCGGAAGGAGCCTGTTTCCATGCGCATGAACCGCATCATGAGAATTGTCGTTTGGCTGCTTATCATATCCCTGCTTCTGTCCACCCTGCTCATCGGTATCGGCTGGGTGTTCGAATAGATTCGTCTGATCAAGTCAGATCGGCATTCTCGAATCCGAAGCTTCTGCAGAAGAACGGGACCAGCTCTTCGGCTGCCTGCCGGACGCTCAGGTGTATGCCCGTCAAATCCGCGAAGGAGGTGACGTCATACTCCTGAATGCCGCAAGGCACAATGCCCCGGAAGCCTTCCTCGCCAATCCCGGCCTTCAGGTTGAGCGCAAAGCCATGACTCGTCACGAATCCCCGGCGGGTCCGGCATTTGTTAAACTTCACTCCGATTGCCGCTATCTTCGCATTGCCTACCCATACTCCCGTATACTCCGCCTTGCGTCCGCCTTCGATGCCATAGCCCTCCAGCCAGTCGATAATAACCTGCTCCAGCTGTCTCAAGTAGCCATGTAAATCCAAGCCTGCCGCATCGAGATACAGGAGCGGATAGCCGACCAGCTGTCCGGGACCGTGGTATGTAATATCCCCGCCCCGGTCAATATTGAACACCTGAATTCCCTGCTCGGCCAGCTGCTCCTCCGAATACAGCAGATGCTCCGGATGACGCTGGGAGCCGACCGTATAGGTTGGCGGATGCTGAAGCAGGAGCAGCGTCTCGCGCCGCTCCTCCTTGTCAATTTCCTTCACGTAGGCTTTCTGCAAATCCCAGGCTTCGGCATAGCCGATCATTGGCGTGTAACTTGCATCAAGCTGCTTTAAATGGTTCTTCGTCATCGCAAGTCATGCCCCGTTTCAATACAGTTTCATGTCCTGATCGAAGCCTTCGAGCGTATCCTTGACGCGCTGCAGGAACCGGCCGCAGATGACGCCGTCGAGAATACGATGGTCGAGCGACAAGCATACATTGGCCATCGAGCGTACCGCCAGCATATCGTTAATGACGACAGGGCGCTTCACGATGGATTCGAATGTCACGATCGCCGCCTGCGGGTAGTTGATGATCGGCTGAGTCAGAATCGAGCCGAACGATCCGGTATTGTTCACGGTGAAGGTTCCGCCTTGAATGTCGTCCAGCTTCAGCTTGCCTTCGCGCGTCTTGCGCGCCAATACGTCGATTTCACGCGCGATGCCTGCAATATTCTTCTGGTCGGCATTCTTGATTACCGGCGTGATAACCGAGTCTTCGGTACCGACCGACAATGAAATATTAATGTCCCGCTTCACGATGATTTTATCCACGGCCCATACCGAGTTAATGATCGGATATTCCTTGATCGCATTGACGACTGCCTTAATGAAGAAGGCAAGATAGGTGAGATTGACGCCTTCGCGCGCTCTAAACTCATCCTTCAGCTTGTTGCGCAGAATGACGAGATTCGTGACGTCCACCTCGATCATCATCCAGCCATGCGGAATTTCGGTCACGCTCTGGCGCATCTTCTGGGCTATCGTGTTGCGGATCGGCGTAATGTCCACGAACGTCTCGCCGCTGCCCGGAATCGACTGGCCTTCGACCTCAACCTGCGGAATCCGCGGCGTCTCCGACAGATGGATTCCGGTTGAGCGAACCGGCATCCTCGAATCCATGTTAAGCTGATCGGACGAAGCAGCCGACGGAACAGGCGCCGTCTTAGGCGCAGCCTGCTTCGGAGCTCCGGAAGCGACATAAGCCAGCACATCTTTGCGCGTAATCCGGCCGCCCAATCCCGTACCCGGCACCAGAGTCAGGTTGACGCCGTGCTCGGCGGCAATTTGCTGTACGGCGGGCGAGTAGCGGTGGCGCATGCTCGTGTCGCTCTCGCCGGCTGCTGCGGAACCGGCCGCCTCGGCGGAGACCGCCGAGGCACCTTGGCCGGCGCCGCCTTGCTGATGGCCGCCGGCCTGAACCGGATCGCCGGAGGCGGCATCCTCCTCCGTCTCCACCAGGCAGATCGGCGTTCCGACGGGAATCGTCTCGCCGGCGCGGACCAATATTTTGACCAGCGTTCCCTTCAACGTAGAAGGCAGCTCGGCATTGACTTTGTCGGTAATGATTTCCGCGATTGGCTCATAGACGTCGACCGGGTCGCCGGGCTGCTTCAGCCATTTCTCGATCGTAGCCGATACGAGCGATTCCGCTAACTGCGGCATGATGACTTCCACTACGGTTTTCATGATTATCAACTCCATTTTTCCAGGCAGAAAATGCCGCTTGGATATTAGTAGAGCGCGAGATGGCGCATCGATTCTTTCACTTTGTCTTTATTAAGCATAAAAAATTTCTCGCCGGGCGGGTTGATCGGCATGGCCGGAACGTCCGGGCCGCACAGCCGCATAATCGGGGCGTCCAGCTCATAAAGCATCTCTTCCGCGATAATAGCGGATACTTCGCCGCCTACGCCGCCAAATTTATTATCCTCGTGGATAATCAGTACCTTGCCGGTACGGCGCGCCGCTTCGAGAATCGCTTCCGTGTCCAGCGGCTGCAGCGTACGCAGATCGAGGATATGCGCGGAGATTCCTTCTTGCGCCAGCTCCTCGGCCGCTTCCATTGCAAAGTGGAGCGGCAGGCTGTAGCTGATAACCGTTATGTCGTCGCCTTGACGCAGCACGTTTGCTTTACCGATCGGTACGGTATAATCGGTTTCCGGCACGTCGCCGGTCACGAGCTTGTAGCATTTTTTATTCTCGAAAAAGAGAACCGGGTCCGGGTCGCGGACAGCCGCCTTCAGCAGCCCCTTCGCATCGTATGCCGTATACGGCGCGATGATCTTCAGCCCCGGCGTTCCGAAGAAAACCGACTCCGGGCATTGCGAATGATACAATCCGCCGAATATGCCGCCGCCGATCGGCGCGCGAATGACAAGCGGACAGTTCCAGTCGTTGTTCGAGCGGTAACGGATTTTGGCGGCCTCGCTAATAATCTGATTCGTCGCCGGAAACATGAAGTCCGAATACTGCATCTCCGCGATCGGCTTCATGCCGTACATCGCCGCTCCGATCGCAACGCCGGCAATCGCCGATTCCGCCAGCGGCGCATCGAGCGCGCGCTGTTCGCCGAATTGCTCCTGCAGCCCTCTGGTCGTCGTGAATACGCCGCCCTTAAGGCCGACATCCTCGCCGAGAACGAAGACATCCTCGTCGCGCTCCATCTCTTCCTTCATCGCCAGACGTATAGCGTCGATATATTCCATAATGGCCATCTTAACGTCCTCCTTCCGCAGTATCGTCGCCCGCGTAAACGTGAAGGAGAATGTCCTCCGGTGCAGGAAAAGGCGCTTTATCGCCATATTCCGTCGCATCGTCGATTATCGCCCGAATCTCTTTGTTCAGCCCCGCATCCCGCTCTTCATCCCAAATGCCGCAGTCGACCAAATATTGCTTGAATCTCGGTACGCCGTCCTTGCCGCGGTGCTCCTCCACTTCTTCCTTCGTCCGGTAAACGAGATCGTTATCGGAGGTGGAGTGCTGCGACAGGCGGTACATCATGGCTTCAATCAGCGTCGGGCCTTCTCCGGCAGCGGCGCGCTCGCGCGCTTCCTTCACGACGCGGTATACTTCCAGCGGATCGTTCCCGTCGACCCGGACACCCGGAAACCCGTAGCCGATCGCACGCTCGTACACATTGCCGCCCAGCTGCTTGTGTACCGGCGTCGAAATGGCGTATTGATTGTTCTCGCACATGAAGATGACGGGCAGCTTATGTACGCCCGCGAAGTTCAAGCCCTCATGAAAATCGCCTTGATTGCTGGAGCCTTCTCCGAAGGTGACGAACGATACGAAGTCCTTCTTCTTCATCTTCGCCGCCAGCGCAAACCCGACGGCATGCGGAACCTGGGTCGTAACCGGGCTTGAGCCCGTTACGATGCGAAGCCGCTTGCTGCCGAAGTGGCCCGGCATCTGGCGGCCGCCGCTGTTGGGGTCCTCCGCCTTGGCGAATACGGACAGCATCAGCTCGCGAGGCGTCATGCCGACGGTCAAGACGAACGCATAATCCCGATAATAGGGAAGAAAATAATCGATTTCCCGGTTCATTGCATAGGCAGCCGCTACCTGAGCCGGCTCCTGGCCGATACCGGACACATGAAAGATGATTTTACCCGCCCGCTGCAGAAGAAGATTTCTTTCGTCGAAACGCCTTGCCGTCAGCATCTTGGCATACATATCGATAACCTGTTCATCGGTCAGCCCGAGCTCCTCGTGTCTGGACAATTGCCGAACAGATCCGGATTGCTTCATAGGGTTTCCCTCCTTGTTTAGCTGCTCTTATAACCTGGTACTAAGACTTGATTCTATTATAACTGAGATTTCTTTAAAAAGAAATGAGAAGAAAGCGCAGCGACCGCAATCTCCCCATTCCTTCGCATGAATTAATAAACGATCGCTTTGCCGTCAACCGCCAGCATCGCCTCTCCCATGGCCTCGGATAAGGTCGGATGCGGGTGAATCACGTGGCCGACCTCCCATGGAGCGGCTTCCATCAGCAGCGCCAGCGCAGCTTCCGATATTAGATCGGTCGCATGCGCGCCGATCAGATGAACGCCAAGCACATCGTTCGTTGCGGCGTCCGCAACAACCTTCGCAAACCCTTCGGGCTCGCCCAGCACCAAAGCCTTGCCGATGGCCTGGAAGGGGATCTTGCCGATCTTCACGTCATGGCCGCGCTCGCGGGCCGCGGCTTCGGTCAGCCCGACGGAAGCGACCTCCGGCCGGGAATAGATGCACCGCGGCACGCGCGATTCGTCTGCAGCCTGCTCCTTGCCGCCCAGAATATGGGCGACAGCCGTCAGTCCCTCATGCGCCGCAGCATGGGCAAGCTGAAGCCCGCCGTTCACATCGCCGATGGCATAAATATGAGGCTCGGTCGTCTGATAATAACCGTTGACGCGGATGGCGCCATTGTGGAGACGGATATCCGTATTCTCGATCCCTATTCCTTCGACGTTCGCCTGACGGCCCACGGACACAAGCAGCTTCTCCGCCGTCAGAACGACACTGCCTTCCGCCGTTTCCGCCGTAATCGCCGCAGCTTGTCCATCCGTATGCGCATACGTGTCCGTCAGCAGCGTAGCGCCCGTCAGGATGCGTACTTTGCGCCGGCGCAGCTCTTTGGCCAGCTCCTCCGATATCTCGGCATCCTCGCCCGGAAGAAGCCGCTTGGCCGTCTCCACGATCGTGACCTCCACACCGAAGTCGGCCAGCATGGACGCCCATTCAACGCCGATGACGCCGCCGCCGACAATCAGCACTGAGCTTGGCAGCCGCTCCATCAAGAGCGCATCGTCGCTTGTCATAATCGTCGTTCCATCCGCCTCCAGCCCGGGCAGCATCCGCGGACGGGAGCCGGTGGCGATCAGAAGATTCGTCGGGACTACCGTCTCCATCTCCCCGTCGGCCAGCTCAACGGCCACACTACCGCTGCGCGGCGAGAAGATGGATGGTCCTATGACCCGGCCGCTCCCATTGATAATCGTAATTCCGTTCTTCCGCATCAAATGCTGCAGCCCGCGATGGAGCTGTTCGACGGTTTGCTCCTTGCGCCGCTGCACGCCGTCAAAATCGACCGACACCGCACCGTCCACTTGGATGCCGTAGGACCCGGCTTTAAGCAGCGTGGCATAGACCTCCGCACTGCGCAGAAGCGCCTTGCTCGGAATACAGCCCCGGTGCAGGCAGGTTCCCCCCAGCTTATCCCGTTCAATGATAACAACGCTCTTGCCCGCTTGCGCCGCCCGAATGGCGGCCGTATAACCAGCTATTCCGCCCCCGAGAACGGCAATATCGCATGGAATCGTCATAATTTCTAGTCGCTCCTCAACGGCCGATTTTACCTTCACCCTCCTATTGTACCTGTTTTCGCCTCCCGGGAAAACCGCGCAAGTCCGCAAATGGACAGGTCCTCCGGAAAAGAGTATGATTATGAGCGTATCCGTGCTTTTTCTTACAGGAGGATTTCGCGTTCATGAAACTGATTATCGCCCGCTTCATCGCCATCATGCTGCTTGTTATTCCCGGGCTCGGCGCCACCTACGGGTTCTTGCTCATGAAGGATGCTGTTTTTCACTATTTCGCTTCGTTCGGTAACGATAACCTTACACCTAATTTCGAATGGCTGCCATTCCTTCTGGGACTTCTGCTCTTCGCGGTCGGGATCGCCTTTATCGCCGGCTGGATTTTTTTTCGGGACCGCAAGAAGAATTATTTGTCTCCGCGCTTTCGCGGCAAGCGCCCCAGCTCGCCGGGTCCCGAATCGTCCTCCAAATCCTGATGCCGCGTGCGCATCAAGGGGCTGCGAGCCTTCGTTCCAATCGGGAATAACAAAAGAAGGAAGACCCCCCAAACGGGTCTTCCTTCTTTGCTGCCTGCTTCATTCATACATGCTCGATAATCGCATCCACCAAGCCGTAAGCCTTGGCATCGGCCGCGCTCATGAAGTAATCGCGATCCGAGTCGCGTTCAATCGTTTCCGGAGACTGGCCGGTATGATGGGCCAGCACGCTGTTGACCTTCTCGCGCGTCTTCAGAATCCACTTCGCATGAATCTGAATATCAGCCGCTTGACCGCGTGCCCCTCCGAGCGGCTGGTGAATCATCACCTCGCTGTTGGGCAGCGAAAACCGTTTGCCCTTCGCTCCCCCGGCCAGCAGCACCGCCCCGAAGCTTGCCGCCATCCCCATGCAGATCGTCGAGACGTCGGCCTTAATATACTGCATCGTGTCGTAGATGGAGAATCCAGCCGTGACCGAGCCTCCCGGGCTGTTAATGAACATTTGGATCTCCTTATCCGGATCGTCCGCCGTCAAGTACAGCAGCTGCGCAACGATGGCGTTCGCCATCCCGTCTTCAATTTCGCCGTTGACCATGACGATCCGGTCCTTGAGCAGCCGCGAATAAATATCGTAGCTGCGCTCCCCGCGGTTCGTCTGCTCCACGACATAAGGGACAAGAGTCATGCACCTTCACATCCTAAAAGTTTTGTGGAGCATTGCTCCCTTGAATTGGCTTCGCAACAAAACTTGCTTCGGAAGCGTTACCTCGTTTTGTGGAGCATTGCTCCCTTGATTTGGCTTCGCAACAAAACTTGCTTCGCTCCGCTAAGCGGCGTACATCGCAATCGGCGAGGTGAAGGCGGACGTGCTTGATTTGGCGGATTGAACGGCTCCCGTCAATTGTCCGAC
Source organism: Paenibacillus spongiae (assembly GCF_024734895.1). NCBI lineage: Bacteria > Bacillati > Bacillota > Bacilli > Caryophanales > Paenibacillaceae > Paenibacillus > Paenibacillus spongiae. The sequence goes on along the minus strand of NZ_CP091430.1, from coordinate 2,411,068 downwards.
CGCTTGAACCGGCTCGATCAAGCGATCCTGAACGAGCGCCAAGTAAATCAGAGCTTCCGGATCCGAACATTGGAATGCCGATAAATACGCCTGGAACCATTCGCTGTCCACGCAGCCGGCGGGGGCCGTGCCCGCCTCGGGATCGAGGTGCTGCCTCAGTGAGGCAATGCTCTTTCTTGCACGGTGCAGGGCGGCCTTGACCGCTCCTTCCGTCATCTGTAATCGCGCGGCTGCCTCGGCAGCTTTATATTGGAATACATCCCGCAGCAGAAAAACGGTTAACTGAAGCGGCGAGAGCCTGTGAACCAGCGCGCTCAAAATATGCTCGACCTCGAAGCTGTGTTCATCCACATAAGCCTCGCGGCCTGCCAGCTGCTGCATCAACCGGTCGCCGAGCTGCTGGCGGCGCACCTGATCGATCCATATGTTCTTGGCTGTCCGCTTCAGCAGGGCGGCGGGATTGGCATGCGGATGCTTTCCCTTAAGAAGCGGCAGCGCTCTTAGACACGCTTCCTGAACAATATCCTCCGCTTCCCACGCCGAATGGGTGAGCGTCAGGCAATAACGATACAGAACCGTCATATTCTGCTCGATTTCCACGAGCTGGTCGCTTTTCGACATCGTCCTGAACCTCCTTCCTCGCTTCATATATGGTAAACGAATGAACGCGCTCCAAGGATACGGGGCACTTCCACGAAACTTCGCCTGCGCTTTCGCGCACGGGCGGTTTGAACCTGCGTCATTATTTATTTTTGGAATAATACTGCTATATATTTTGTAATTCGAACGCTCGCTTCCGCCCGAATAATATCCCGGATCATCGTGAACTGGTCTTCATAGCCGCGGCAGCTGAACCGGAACTGGATCGTATTGTCGATCCGCTCCTCTTCGTACACTTTAATATTCCGCTGCTTCAAGGTCTTCCGTACGCGTGCGAGGTCCGCATGAATGAGATCGAGCAGCGCATTCGCCGCGCAGACATACAGCTTACGCAGCGTGTAGGTGGAGTCCTCGATGGACCGGCGGTTACTCTCGACGATCGACAGAATGATCGGAAGAATCGCATAATCGCGAACGAGGTTGATTTCCTCCGGCGTAGGCACGTTTTTCCTGATGATGGGCTGCGGCGTCTCCGCGGTTTCCCTCCGGTGCTTCAGCAATTGCTCGCGGTGCTCGGGCAGCATCATACGACTCGATTCCCATAGTCCGTTTCCTTCGAGTTTCTTGCTCATTTGTAATGACCCCCGATTTTGGCGGCGCGGTCATGCGCCTGCCCCGCTTCTTTCAACGACGCAGCCCGCAATATCGAAGATACACCATATCTCCGCTTGATGCCATCGACCGTCCGGTCCAGGTCGCGCTGCCGTTCGCGGTTTCCAATTGTCAGCTGATACTCGCTGTCGTCGGTTAACGACGATAGCGTAACCCCCAGCTTGCGGACCGGCAGGCCATCCCAATGCCGATAAAACAATACTTTAGCCGCTTCGTACACTTCGCTTCCGATATTCGTCGGATCGGCAAGCTTCATCTGGCGGAAAAATCCGGTTGGGCGGTCAAAATCCGCCCCCTGCGCACCTGTCGCGATCACGCTGCCCATATACCGCTTCGCACGGCAGCGGCGGCACACCTCGTCGCTCAATTCCAGCAGCACCGTATCGATCTCATCGGGCCGGCTGTAATCGCGCGGCAGCGTCATGCCATGACCGATTGATTTCTGCAGATTGTGCGTGCTTGGCGTAACCGGGGAAGGATCGATTCCGTTAGCGGTACGCCAGAACACTTCCGCATTGATGTCGCTATTCTTGCCGAAGCGTGCACGCATCTTATTCTTCAATTGGGGCAGCGGCGTTCGCGCCACATCCCCGATCGTCTGCATCCCCATGCGGTTAAAATGCGCCGTCATCCGGCCGCCTACGCCGAACATCTCGCTAACCCCCAGCGGCCACAGCACGTTCTCGAGCTGGTCCGTCGGCAGCGTGAAGATACCGGATGCATTCTTCTTCGCGAACAGATCGCAGGCCATCTTGGCGAGAATCTTGTTGGAGCTTATGCCCACCCGCGCCCAGACGCCGGTCTGCAGAAGAATTCGCGTTTGAATCTGAAATGCGATTTCGTCAGGAGAGCCGAACAGCTCCGACGATGCCGTTACATCCAGAAACTGCTCGTCGATGCTGAACGGTTCGACTAAATCGGTAAACTGCTCGAATGTTTTGGTAATTAACAAGGATATGTCAATATACGTTTGCATCCGCGGGCGGATGACGACGAGTTCGGGGCATTTGGCAAGCGCTTGGCCCAACGTTTCCGCTGTCCGGACGCCTTGCTTCTTGGCAATCGGGCATGCGGCGAGAATGATTCCGCTGCGCCGCTCCGGATCGCCGGCGACGACGACGGGCTGGTCGTGATATTCCGGATGTGCCGCTTTCTCCACACTGGCATAGAAAGACTGGCAATCGGCCAGCATAATAACCCGGTCAGACGGCATAATGACGCACCACTTCATAAGCCAGCACGTTATGGACATGAAATACGCGCGGGCCTCCGGTCGTCATGCAATACGCCTTGATCTGGCCGTCGCGCACCGCTTTTATTTGAATGATCCGCTCACTGATTCGGCTATGGCGGTCCATGTACACGATTCTAACGATACGGCCGACATACTTCTCGACTGACATAAGCAACCCCTCCGATACGAACGTATGATCCTATTATATACCGAATGTATGTTCGCTATGCAAGAGGAAATAATTGTATCGCCGCAAATTAGGCGCTCGCCCATCCATACAATCGCTAAGGATAGGCCTTGCCCGTCACCTTGATAATCGTGTATGGCCCTTCCAACGACCGGAATCGGAAGCCACCTTCCAATCAACTCCACCGCAGCGGTTTTACGTCAGCCCGCGACTGGTTATTTGCCTGAATGAGTTTTTGAAAACCAGCGAGTAAATGAAAGCGATCATGGTCATATTTGATTCACTTAACAGACATATGCTGCCGCCGTATGGCTGCGAATGGGTAAAGGCTGATAATTTCAAGCGGTTGGCAGCAAAATGCGTCACTTTAGAAATGACCGTATAACCAAAGCGATGCCATTTGTACGATAAGAGCAACCGAATTAGCTACAGCCTATCAGGTCAAGGCATACTCCTTAACCAATAGGCTGTTAGCGGCAGCCGTCGTATTACCTATCGAACTCGCAATGAACAGAGCCATACTTAAACTAGAAGCAGCCGCAATTTTAATTTCAAGCTCGTTCTCCTTTGCCTAATGATGTAACCTCTATTATACTAAATAGTATAATAAAGGTTACGAAACGGTGCTTTTCGTTAACAAGACTTAGCCATTCTATCCGAGGTGAATAACGACGGAAGCCTTCCCAATCAATAAAAGCTTAGAAAGCGAGCGCCTGCTATTACGAAAATTAGCGGTAGGCGATGCGGCTGATATTTTCAATTATGCGATGGACGAACAGGTTTCTCGGTTCACCACTTGGGAAAATCACAAGCGCATTGAAGATACAATGACCTTCTTGAACATGGTTACGCAGAAATATGAAAACAATCAGCCTAGCGATTGGGGCATTGTTTATAAAGAAACGAATATGCTGATCGGTACATGTGGATGGGTCTACCTCAATGAAACTCACCGCCGGGCGGAGATCGGGTATGCTCTTGCCCGAAAGCATTGGAATCGAGGGATCATAACCGAAGCGGTGAAGCAAGTTCTCCATTTGGGGTTCCATGAGTTGAATTTAAATCGGATTGAAGCGAGATGCATAGCTGAAAATATTGGCTCGGAGCGTGTCATGGAGAAGGTCGGGATGCAATACGAAGGACTTTTGCGGGAGCAAATGTTTGTTAAAGGAAGATACGTGAATGTTAAGCTGTACTCCATTCTAAAGAATGAATGGAATCATTGAGCGGTTCCCGGCTCTTGATTGAATCCGTTCAAAAACCAGCGATACAACTCGCCAATGGCAATGTCTTTTTGGAGAAGTTGCCGAGATACATGGACGGGCAGCGAAGAATGTTAGCTAAACCTGGATGAATATAATGCTGAACACAGCGCAAAGCGCACTCCCGGAGTGCGCTTTTCATTTCCGCATTTGAAGGAAAACCATCGATCTACCCTTTCAGCCGTTCCTGCCGCTCCAGATGCTTGCGGAGCCGGATCAAATAATCCGGGGCATCCAGCGGGTCGGTAACGATCAGCTCAATGATGCAAAGCCGGCTCGTTTGCGCTTGCTCTGCCGCGGCAATTGCCTCATCCAACTCCCGGTTGGTGCGTGCCTGAGCCGTGAACGCCTGTCCGCCAAAGACTTCAGCCAGCTGCGTATAATGCCAGGCGGGAATCTGGTTGTACGGCTGATTGGACGTCTTGACGTTCAAATATTTCTCGATGGTGTAGCCGCTATTGTTCAGAATAAACAGAATCGGACGGCAGCCGCCCGTGAGCATGGTGCTGATTTCTTGAACCGTCAGCTGCAGCGACCCATCCCCCGTAAACAGCAGCACACGCCTGTCCGGCGCCGCCATGCAAGCCCCGAACGCAGCGGGCGTTGCATAGCCGATGCTCTGCCAGCCCTGCTGGCCAATATAATCGGCTCCCGCCGGAAGCCGTACCTGCGACATGCCGTAAGCAAAGGTTCCTGTCTCAACGACAACAATATCTTTATCCTTCAGCATCCGCTGGAAGCGCGGATAGTACGATGCCGCGCGGATCGGCTCATCCGGCTCGCCGGATATCATATCGTAAGGAAAGGTAACCGGAGGCACAGCTCCGCTTCGGGTCCAACCGGTTCCGATCAAGGCTGCGATGAGATCCGCCGCCATCACCTGCTCGTACTTCGCTTCCCCGACTCGTACAAATTCCGGCTGAATGTCGACGAGGCGAAGACGGTCGAGCTTCGCGGTATCTTTCGCCGAATTGATGTCGGTCCAGATCATACCGACCGCAATGACGCACTCTGCGCTTTCGACGATGTTCCTGACCTGATCGCTGCCGAACGCTCCGCCGTATACGCCGATATAATTCGGATGCCGTTCGTCGAAGCTGCTCTTGCCAAGCATGAGCGAAGCGGCCGGCATGTTGAAGCGCAGCGCCAGCTGCTGAACGGCATCTCGAAGTCCAAAGCGGAGCGTTAGCACATCCGACAGCAGCACTACATTGCTTGTTCCATTCAACAGTCCGCTTATATGCTGAACCGCCGCTTCAAGGGCAGGCTTGCTTGTCGCGCCTTGCTTCTTCTCCGGAACAGCGCGTCTGACGATAGGCTTGGCGACCAGGTCGATGGCGACCATCAGATAGACCGGCTTGCGCGTTTGCTTCGCTATGCGTATAGCTGCCGGAATCTCCTGTTCGGCGTTCTCTGGCGTCAATATCACCGCATAGGCGCACAGGTGTCCATACATCTGCCGGAATACATCGAAATCGCCGTTCAGCAGCGTATGGTGCACCAGCTTATGCGCCTGCTGATCCATCGATTTCGGGGCTCCGACGATATGCACAATCGGCACATGTTCGCTGCTTGCTCCCGCGATCGCATTGCAAGCGCTCATCTCTCCGACGCCGAAAGTCGTTATTAGCGCCGACAAGCCCCGTAATCGGCCGTAACCGTCAGAAGCGTAACCCGCTCCCAGCTCGTTGCGTCCATTAATGAAACGGATTCCATCATATCGCTCCAACGTATCCAGCAGACTGAAATTGTAATCGCCGGGAATGCCGAAAATTTCGGTAATGCCTTCCGCTTTCAGACAGTCGAACAGATACTGCCCGAGTGTGGGCGAAGATTCCGGCATGGGCGGCTGTTTATCATCCATTTTTGCAAGCAAAGTCAATGTATATATTCCTCCTCAGAGCTTTCCGCAGGAATACTGATTTCGTAAAGCATGATTGGTTCGGCAGCTCCCGCTCTAAATTGCCCCATTCGCCCCTGAAGCATCCTCAATTCCTCAGCAAAAAAACACCAAAGCAAGCGCTCTAGTGTTTCTTTGTATGAAAATATGCAAAATTGCTTCTCGTCACGTTATGTCAAACCTTGCTGCATCTCATTCCTTCTAGCTCACCTTATGCTCGATCCGCAGCTTGTCCGCAACCATCGCGATGAATTCCGAGTTCGTCGGTTTCGACTTGCTGATGTTGATCGTGTAGCCGAACAGGTGCGAAATGCTGTCGATGTTGCCGCGCGTCCAGGCGACCTCGATCGCGTGGCGGATCGCACGTTCGACGCGGGACGGCGTCGTTTTGAACTTTTCGGCAATTGCCGGATAAAGCGTTTTCGTGATGGCACCCAATATTTCGATATTGTTGTAGACCATCGTGATGGCCTCGCGCAAGTATTGATAACCCTTGATATGCGCAGGAACGCCGATTTCATGAATGATGCTTGTAATGTTGGCATCCAGATTTTTACCTTTGCCCATTGGCACCACGTTTGATTTGGAAATGGCGGAGCTGCTCGTAAAATTAGCGGATGCGGAGCTGGAAACGACCGTCGTATTGCCCACCAGTTGGCGGATCCGATTAGCCAGAATCTCCATATCGAATGGTTTAAGTATGTAGTATGAAGCTCCCAGCTGAACCGCTTTCTGCGTAATATTCTCTTGCCCGAAGGCAGTGAGCATAATAATCTTCGGCATAGGAGTTATGTTCAATTCGCGCAGACGTTCCAACACGCCAAGACCGTCTAAATGCGGCATAATAATGTCCAGAATTAACACATCTGGCGGTTTCCTTGTTTCTTCAAGCAATCGGAGAACTTCTTCACCGTTATAGGCAATTCCCGTGATCGTCATATCGCTTTGTTCCGAGATATACTCCGATAACAGATTCGTAAACTCACGGTTGTCGTCAGCTAACAATACTTCAATTCTTTGCAAAGTAATATCCTCCTTAGACTCATCCGAGAATGAATGCATCATTTATATCGCCGAGCGTCTGCCCTTCTTGTCTAAGTTAACATTTTCGACACAAGAAAGGAAATTCCTTCTGTCGAATAATCTTTTTCTTTATTTTTTTAATCGGTTGATTTATAATTAAAAATTTACTACAACAACCATCACCGTTCGAACATTTTCGACAAAGCGTAAAAAAGAAAATCCTAAGGGGGCGTTAAGCCGCCTTAAGATTTGAGCTTGCTGTTTTGAGAAGGATACCGGCATCCTGCAGCATCCATTCGATGAAGCATCCATAACCGGATGTCGGATCATTGACGAATACATGCGTCACGGCTCCAATTAGTTTTCCGTCCTGAATGATCGGACTCCCGGACATGCCTTGAACGATGCCGCCTGTTCGTTCCACTAATCGGGGGTCTGTAATCTTAATGACCATCCCTTTCGTGGCAGGGGATGACTGATTGGTTACATGCACAATCTCCACATTGAAACGCTCGACCTTCTGTCCGTTGACAACAGTAAGAATTTGTGCGGGTCCTTCCTTTACTTCTTCAGCGAAAGCAACAGGCAATGCCTCTTGGTTATAGCTATGCGACGGCAATTCCGTCATCTTCCCGAATATTCCAAACGGTGTATTACGTTCGATATTGCCGAGTACTTTGCTTTCCTTAACGAATTGGGCTCGTTTCTCGCCCGGTTCCCCATTCTGGCTCTTATTGATGGACGTGACGTGGGATTGAAGAATTTGCCCTTCACCGACTTCGATTGGCGTTTGGGTATCCATGTCGGTAATAACATGTCCCAGTGCGCCATAGACGCCTTGGTCAGGAGCATAGAATGTTAATGTGCCCACACCTGCAGCAGAATCGCGGATGTACAACCCAAGCCGCCAAGCATGATCTTCTTGATCGTACACCGGGGCCAGCTTCGTTTGAAACAACCGTTCGCCCCGTTTTACCGTTAGCTGTAGCGGTCGTTTATCCGTTCCCGCTTGTTCTGCAAGCTGGGCGACTTTCTGGACCTCGTTAATATGCTTCCCGTTAATTTGGACAATTAGATCGCCTAACTGCAGGTTAGCGGCTTCCCCAGGGGAAACCTTCGTTCCCTTCGATGTGACAACCTGATGATGGCCTACAACCATAATGCCGGCGGATTTCACTTTAACGCCAATTGTCTGTCCGCCTGGAATGACCTTAAGATCAGGGACAACATTTACTTTAACGGTTTTGAACGGGATCTTGCCGAAGAGCTTCAATTTCATGGTCGTCTCGCCGCTCTGCTGCGATTGAATCGAAAGCGGCTTGTTCAAATCGACGGACAACGACCGGTCGCTCGAGCCGTTAACTTGAATCATAGTTGGATCAACGGTTACTTGTGCATGAACAGGCATGCCATAGTCTAACTGCTTCAACTGGCCGGTGAACAAACGAAGTTCGTTCGGAAATGCGGCGTAATGTTGAATAGGGGAGGAAAGACCAAGCACGCAAACGAAGAAAACGAGAACAAGACCGAGCCAACGCTTACGCCGATTGGCATTCAATGACTTCACGCTCCCTGAGCTTACTCCGCTTGACGAGAAAGGTGTTCGCCATTTGCGTACCTATAAGGTATCCCTGCCCCTTATGTTTTATGTCGCCAAAAACATTCCCTGACTGCCTTACATTACGCCCCCTTTTGGCGATACGCCAAGTCAAGCATTTCTTGTGCATGATGCCTTGTTTTTTCCGTAACTTCAACGCCGCCAAGCATGCGAGCAAGCTCTTCGATACGCGTTCCCAGCTCCAATTCCGCGACATTCGTGGAGGTGCGTTCTGCTATAACCGCTTTTCGGATTTCATAATGATGGTCCGCCATGCAGGCAACCTGCGGTAAATGAGTAATGGAGAATACCTGGCATTGATTAGACAAACGGGACATCTTCTCCGCAATCGCCTGGGCCGCTCTTCCGCTGACGCCCGTATCGACCTCGTCGAATACGAGTGTAGGGACTTGATCGATCGACGCGAATATCGTCTTGAGCGCAAGCATAATCCGCGACATCTCGCCGCCGGAAGCGATCTTGCTAATCGGCTTGAGCGGCTCACCGGGATTCGGGGCAATAAGGAACACGGCCTCATCGATCCCGTTAGCAAGCAGACGGTATGACTCACCCTCCTGATGCTGCCTCAGCTCGACACGGAAGGTGGTACGCTCCATCTGAAGCTGCCTCAGCTCCGCCTCGATAGCGGATGCGAGCCGGTCTGCAGCAGCGCGCCGCATATCGGATAACGACTTGCCGATAAGAAGCGCTTCCGAGTATAGATGTTGTTGTTCTCTGCGCAGCTTCTCCAGATGCTCGTCGCGGTTCTCGATCTTGTCCGCTTCCGACTGAATATTGTCCAAATAGGCTAAAATATCAGGAATGGTCTCCCCGTACTTACGTTTTAAGCTATTAATCAGATCAATGCGGTCATCGATATACGCCAATCGTTCCGGGTCGGATTCGACACCGTCGCGATAGTCGCGAATTTGAAATGAAGCATCCTCCAATTGATAAAAAGCCGATTGCAGCTGCTCCAGCAAAGGCCCAAGGACCGCCGGATCGTAATCGCGGATGTCTTCCAGCCGGGAGATGGACCTGCTGAAGGCATCAAGGCCTTTGCTGCTGCTCATCCACGCATAGGCCTCTGCCGCCGAATCGCGTCTTTTGACCGCATGCATTAGTTTTTGCTTCTCTTCCTGCAATGATTCATCTTCACCCGGGATAAGCTTGGCTGCAGCAATCTCTTCGATCTGGAAGCGGTATAAATCAAGCAGCTGTATATTCTGTCTGGAGGAGTCTTCCAGCTCCTTCTGCTGCTGCCGTACCTGCTCGAAATTGCGGTACGTAAATTTATACCGTTCCAGAAGCTTCGTGACACGCTCGCCGGCATACAAATCGAGCCAATCGATATGCTTCTCGGTTTTGAACAAGGATTGATGCTCATGCTGGCCATGAATGTTGACGAGGTACTCGCCTGCTTCACGAAGCATAGTCATATTGACGATGTGCCCGTTAATACGGCTGACGCTCTTCCCCTGGGAGGACAGCTCGCGCCGAACAATAAGCGCTTCTTCCGGCGAGGCGTCGATTCCGAAGGAAGACAGCGTCTTCCATACCGGATGTCCCTGCGGAAGCTCGAACATCGCTTCGATTTCCGCTTTGTCGCAGCCGTAACGGACCATATCCGAAGAACCGCGTCCACCTACGATCAGACTGAGCGCATCAATCAAAATGGACTTCCCAGCACCGGTCTCGCCTGTAAGCACCAGAAATCCGTCGTGGAAACGTACCGTAACCGATTCAATGACAGCCAAGTTGCGTATGGACAGTTCGCGAAGCATAGCTTGTTCTCCTCCTTATAACTGGGGCGCAGTCAGCGCAAGTCGCCTTAATTCATGTAACCGAGCAGCCGGTCGATAATTTCGCTGCTCTGTACTTTCGTGCGGCATATAATAAGAATCGTATCGTCGCCGCAAATCGTTCCCATTACTTCATTCCACTCCATGTTATCGATCAAAGAGCCGATGGCATTAGCTGTTCCCGGCAGGCATTTCATCACGACCAGGTTATCCGTATGATCGATATGGACGAAATTGTCGGCCAGCGCCCGCTTTAATTTATGGATCGGATTCATTCGCTGCTCCAGCGGCAGCGAGTATTTATACCGGCCGTCTTCCGCCGGCACTTTAATGAGCTGAAGCTCCTTAATATCTCTGGAGACCGTTGCTTGCGTGACCTGCATGCCTCCATTGCTTAATGCCTCGACCAGCTCTTCCTGAGTCTCTATAATCTGGCCGGTTATTAATTCCCTGATTTTCATATGCCTGACGCTCTTCATTCCATCAGCCTCCTAGGCAGCCTTGGCCTTATTGGTTAGTATCTGAAAAGTGAAACGTAATCGTCTTTATGATCCGTTCCCTCTGGTCGACGAACAAGACGCCTTCGCATTCCGGAAACAGCAGCGCATAGACCAGCAGCCTGTCTCTCACCCCGCTGCCCGTCCAATCGATCGGCATCCGGTCCCGCGCGGTCTTGACGACATAATGTTTGCCATCTCTCTCGGCAATCATATCGATGAACAGCCTGCTGTACAATTCCTCTCCGTCCAGGTCGATCGTGATCGGCACCCTGTACTTGCCGTGCGTAACATCATACCCGTTTGCTTCCAGGTAACGCACATTATCATCTTCATCATTGACATCTTCGGCTTCGCTTAGAAGCAGCTTGGAATTGACTCCGGGCGGTTCGTGCAGCCAGCGGTAAAACACGCGGTACAGCCAGTAGATAATAATACTGCCGGCAATCAGCATGATAAGCCAGTCCCCGTATTTCCCCATCCCGATCCCTCCACTAACGCAGACGTTATCCATATCATTCGCGGTAGAGAAGAAATTTCCTTGTTCGGCAGCTATATTTATAAGCGAACGCTTGTTTGGTTTTTCTAGTTTAACAAATATTTCTGAATCTGAAAAGGGGGACAAGCATCTTTCCGGCAAAAAAAGCCTTTCATTCCGGTCATAACCGCAATGAAAGGCTTCTTCGTTCTGGACGCATCCATCTCATTATAACAGTCGCTTTAGTCCGTTCTCAAGCCTGCGCAAAGGTCTGGCCCGCCTCCTCGACAAGCTTGGCGAGGAAGTCGTCTCCCGGCGCCGCGGCCGCCGCTTCGGGCTCCAGCACCCAATACGCAAGGAATTCGATATTCCCTTCCCCTCCTGTAATCGGGGAGAATGTAACCTGCCGCAGAGACAAGCCCTGCTCGGCCGCGAAGGCCAGGATCGTCCGGAGGACTGCTCTGTGAACAGCCGGGTCGCGCACGACGCCGGATTTGCCCACCTTATCGCGCCCCGCTTCGAATTGCGGTTTAATCAGCGCTACGACACCGGATCCTTCGTGCAGCAGCTGCACCAGCGTCGCCAAAATAATTTTTAGCGAAATGAAGGAAACATCGATCGTCGCAAATGTAGGCTGCGGTCCTTGAAGGTCGGCCGGCTGCATATACCTGAAGTTCGTGCGTTCCATGACATTTACCCGCTCATCCTGACGGAGCGACCAATCCAGCTGATTGTAACCGACATCGATGGCATAAACGTAGGAGGCGCCGTTCTGAAGCGCGCAATCCGTAAAGCCGCCGGTTGAAGCGCCGATATCCAGCATAACGGCTCCGGTCAGATCCAGCTCGAAGGCGCGGATCGCTTTCTCCAGCTTCAAGCCGCCGCGGCTGACATAAGGATGAAGCGCTCCTTTTACCGTGATGGATGCGGATCGCGGCACTTTCGTGCCGCTCTTCTCGATCCGTTCCCCGTCGACGATAATGAGACCCGCCATCAGAGCGGCTTTCGCCTTTTCTCTGCTCTCGTAATACCCTTGCTCCACTAACAAAATATCGATTCGTTCTTTCTCGATCTTCATCGTTTCTCCCGTTTCTTAAGCAGGACCGTTAACACGCTTGCGGGCTCGCGGCATCATCGCTTTTAATTCGCCGGCTACGCGATCGGCAGTCAAGCCCGCTTCCTGGCGTTGTTCTTCGATCGACCCATGCTCCACAAATACATCGGGCACGCCGATAATGCGAAGGGATACATTCTTCACATTCTGAAGCGAATAGAATTCAAGCATGGCGCTTCCCAATCCGCCTAGCTCCGAACTCTCTTCCAGAACGATCATGTTCATTCCTTCCTGAGCCAGCTGAAGCAGCATCGATTCGTCCAATGGTTTGATGAACCGCGCATTGATCACCCTGACATTCAGTCCTTCGCGCTTCAACTGCTCGGCTGCCTCTTTGGCGACCTGCAGCATCGGGCCAATCGCCAGAATGGCGGCCGAATCGCCCTCCCGGACCGTTTCCCACGTTCCGATCGGGATCGGCAGCGGTTCCTGGTCGATCTCTACCCCAAGCCCGTTAATGCGCGGATAGCGAATCGCTATCGGTCCGTCATTGTATTCAAAAGCCGTTCTCATCATCCGGCGCATCTCGTTCTCATCCTTCGGCATCATCAGCACCATATTCGGAATATGGCGGAGGAACGGAATATCGTATACGCCTTGGTGGGTTTCTCCGTCCGGTCCGACAAAGCCGGCCCGGTCGATCGCGAACACGACGTTCAAATTCTGACGGCATATATCATGAACAACTTGATCGTAAGCCCGCTGCAGGAAGGTAGAATACACGGCAAATACCGGTTTCATTCCTTCCATGGCGAGTGCCGCGCACATCGTGGCCGCATGCTGCTCCGCAATGCCGACGTCGATCATCCGATTCGGAAACCGGGCAGCGAAATCAAGCAGTCCGGAGCCGCCCGGCATGGCCGGCGTGACGGCAACTATACGGTCGTTCTTCGCAGCGAATTCGATAAGCGTATCGCCGAATACTTGCGTATACATCGGGGGCCCGACCGCTTTAAGAACCTGCCCGGACTCGATCTTGTACGGCGAGATGCCGTGCCACTTGAAGGAGTCCGCCTCTGCAGGCGAATAACCTTTGCCCTTGACCGTTATGACATGCACAAGCACGGGACCGTTAACGTTCCGTGCCTGCTCCATAACATCAAGCAGCTGTTCCATATCATGGCCGTCCACAGGACCGAAATAAGTCAGCCCGAACTGCTCGAACAGAATGCCGCTGACGAGCAAGTATTTCACGCTGTCCTTGAAGCGCTCCGCCGTTTTGGCAAGCTTCCCGCCAATGGCCGGAATTTTATTTAAAAGCTGATTAAGCTCTTCTTTAGCTTTTTGATAATGGCGATCCGTCCGAATCTTGCCCAAGTAATGGTGCAGCGCACCGACATTCGGCGCGATGGACATCTCATTGTCATTCAGAATGACCATCAGCTTCTTCTTCTCGTGGCCGATATGGTTCAACGCTTCGAGCGCCATGCCCCCCGTAAGCGCACCGTCCCCGATCACGGCGACGACTTCGTTATTCTCGCCCTTGAGATCCCTTGCGAGCGCCATGCCCATGGCAGCGGACAACGACGTGCTGCTGTGCCCGGCTTCCCAAACATCATGCTCGCTTTCGGAGCGCTTCACGAAGCCGCAGAGACCCTTATACTGGCGAAGCGTATCGAATTGTCCCATACGTCCTGTCAATATCTTATGAACGTAGGATTGATGTCCCACGTCGAATATAAACTTGTCAGTCGGGCTGTCGAACAAATAATGCATCGCCAGCGTCAATTCCACAACGCCGAGATTTGGAGCCAGATGTCCGCCCGTAGCAGAAAGTTTCTCAATTAGAAATCTGCGGATTTCCTCAGCAAGCTCTTCAAGTTGGGGAATCGATAATGCTTTCAATTCCTTCGGCCCGTTAATTTGTTCGAGCAACACGTGATTTCCTCGCTTTCACGGACGAACGGATAGCCGTTGTCCAATAAACGTATAACGTTTTGAACAATTATAACATAGAACCTATACGTTGCCCAAAACAGTTGTCCGATTAGTGATCCCTGCTTACCAAATAGTCAGCGATGGCCAGCAGCCGTTCAGGGCGTGTCAAGTCAGCCTTCTCCAGCGCCTGTTTGGCTTCAGCCGTAAGCCTCTGCACCAGCGCCCGGCTTTCTTCGAGCCCTAGCAGATAAGGGTACGTCACCTTGCTTTGCTGCACATCGCTCTGTACCGGCTTGCCCAGCTTAACCTCGTCCCCGGTCAAATCCAGAATGTCGTCCTGCACCTGGAAAGCAAGCCCCAGCTTGCGCGCGAACTCGCCCAATGCTTCCAGTTGAGCGGGATTAGCGCCTCCGACCCTGGCCCCTGCCGTCACGGAAAAGACGATAAGATCGCTCGTCTTGCGCAAATGAATGTATTCAAGCTGCTCGATCGTCGTCAGCCCCTGCTCTCCGAGCAGATCGGCCGCCTGGCCGCCAACCATGCCGGAAATACCGGCAAGAAGCGCCAAATCGGACGTAATGGCAAGCGCCGTCTCGGGAGGCACGCCGAGCCGGGCCGTTTGCGTAATGGCATAGAACGCATGCGTCAGCAAGCCGTCACCCGCAAGAATAGCCATCCCTTCGCCGAACACTTTATGGTTCGTCGGTTTGCCGCGGCGAAAATCGTCATTGTCCATGGCCGGCAAATCGTCATGAATAAGCGAATACGTGTGGATCATTTCGACTGCGCAGGCTACGGGCATAGCGGCGTTCCAAGCGCGGCGGTCATCCCTTACGGCTTCCGCTGCCGTCAGCACGAGTGTCGGCCGAAGCCGTTTCCCGCCCGCTTCAAGCGAATACATCATCGCTTCGCGTAAGTTGCCCGGTATATTCCAGCCGGCCGGCAGCGACTCGCGCAGGGCGGCTTCGACTTCCGCCGCCGAACTGGAAATAAATTCTTTTATGGATGTTGAAGCGTTCAAAGGTCTTATTCTCCTCTATCTTCGTTTGACGGCGCAAACGGTTTTTTCTGAAAGCCATTCTCCGTTTCGATGAGCACTTCTATCTTACGCTCTACCTGTTCCAGCTTGGTTCCGCAAAGCTGCGACAGTTTCATGCCTTCTTGAAATAGCTCAATCGCGGTTTCAAGCGGAACATCGCCGTTCTCAAGCCGGCTGACGATCGCTTCCAGACGCTCCATGGCCTCTTCGAAGCTCAACTGCTGCTCTTCCATCTGTTACGTCTCCCCTTTCATCGCCCACACCTGACAGTCAAGCTGGCCGTCTGTCAGTTTGACTGTCACCAAATCGCCGGGTTGCACGTCCTCGATCGATTTAATGAGCCGGTTTTCCTTCTCATCGTATACAAGACTATAGCCGCGCGACATGACCTTCAGCGGACTCAATGCATCCAGCTGCCGGATGGCGGAAGCCACCCGCATGCGGTGTTCCTTCATCAGGCCACCCATTGCGGATTCAAGACGGCCGGTCGCGCCCTGCAGCTGTTTCGCCGCGAATGCAGCCTTCTCGCCCGGATGAGCCGCTGCCAAAGCGCCTTGGAGCCGAAGCAGCTTATCCCGGCTGCGTTCTGCCTGGCGTACAGTCCGCTGCTCCAGCCGATCCTTCAACCGGTCCAGCCGTTCAGCCTGCTGCAGCATGTATTTTCTTGGATTCATAAAGATGGGCGAACGACTGACGCGATGGAGCCGTTCCTTCCGTCTTGTCACCGATGTCCGGAGGGATTGATACAGCCTCGTCCGCAGCTGGGACAATCTGCCCTTAAGCTCCTCGATATTAGGAACGGCGAGCTCGGCAGCCGCCGTTGGCGTTGCGGCACGGAGGTCGGCGACGAAATCCGCTATGGTGAAATCCGTCTCATGGCCGACCGCAGAGATAACGGGTATAGCCGATGCGACGATGCTGCGGGCAACCGCTTCTTCGTTAAAGGCCCACAGCTCTTCCAGCGATCCGCCCCCGCGCCCTACAATTAATACGTCGACTTCAGCCATTCGGTTCATATTTTCAATCGCTTTCACGATTGCCGGAGCGGCTCCCTTGCCCTGTACAAGAACAGGAAAAAGCAGCACCGGCACGGAAGGATGGCGGCGCTGCAGCGTAATGATGATATCTCGAACGGCCGCGCCCGTCGGGGAAGTAATCACCCCGATCGCCTTAGGGAAGCGGGGAATGGGTCGTTTGCGGCCTTCTGCAAACAACCCCTCGCTATCGAGCTTCCGTTTGAGCTGCTCGAAGGCCATGTACAGGCTGCCGATGCCGTCCGGCTGCATCTGCGTCACATAGAACTGATAATTCCCGTCGCGTTCATAGACGGAAAAATTGCCTCTTGCCAGCACCTTCGTGCCTTCCTTCGGCATAAAGGGCAGCCTCTGGTTATGCGAAGCGAACATAATGCATTTCAAGCGGCTGTCGGCATCCTTCAGCGTAAAATACATATGCCCGCTCGAATGATGCGTGAAATTCGAAATCTCGCCGCGAAGCCAGACATCTCCCAGAAGATTGTCGGACTCCAGCTTCATTCGTATATAACGGTTAATTTCCTTGATCGAATATATACGTGACTCTAACGCCATCTTCGAGTCACTCCCCGATACGGTTTACTTGTTTGGCAGCCTTCAGCGTATTCAGCATCAGCATCGTGATCGTCATCGGTCCTACCCCGCCCGGTACGGGAGTTATGTATCCTGCTGTGTCCAGCACATCGTCATAATCCACATCTCCGGCTAGCTTGCCGCTTGGCAGACGGTTAATGCCGACGTCAATTACAACGGCGCCAGGCTTCACGAAGCTCGCTCCGATCGCTTTGGGCTTGCCGATTGCGACAACGAGAATGTCGGCCGTCTTAGCGATTTCTTCCATGTTCGCCGTTTTGGAATGGCAGATCGTAACGGTGGCATGCTCGCGCAGCAGCAGCATGGCAACCGGTTTGCCGACAATATTGCTGCGGCCGATCACGACGGCGTGCTTGCCGGCGATTTCGATTCCAGTGCGCTTGATCATTTCGATGACGCCGGCCGGCGTGCATGGAAGCAGGCTGTCGTCGCCGATTACGAGATTACCCACGCTCACGGGATGGAAGCCATCGACATCCTTATGCACGCTAATGGCATCGATAACCGCCTTTTCCTCAATATGCTTCGGCAGCGGAAGCTGAACCAGAATGCCATGAATATTCGATTGTTTGTTCAGCTGATCGATAAGCGACAATAAGTCTTCCTGCGAGGATTGTTCTTCTAGCCGGTGAACCTCAGAGTAGAAGCCGAGCTGTTCGCACGCTTTGGCCTTGCTGCCTACATAGACGCTCGATGCCGGATCATTCCCTACGAGCACGACCGCCAATCCGGGAATAATGCCCTGTTCGGCCAGCTTCGCCGTCTCGATCGCGATCTCCGCGCGAATCGCGTCTGAAATTTGTTTGCCTTCAATTCGTTGTGCGCTCACGTGCAAGCCTCCTAAAAGTTTTGTTGAGGGTAACTTACAGAATCTGCTTCGAAACAAAACTCGCTTCGGAAGCATCGGCTAATTATGTTCACCCGGCGTTATGCCTTTAGGCTTAATCTCATCCAATGCTTGGAGCAGCTTGCCCAAGACACCGTTAACGAATTTCCCTGATTCTTCGGTGCCAAAATGCTTGGCGATTTCGATCGCTTCGTTAATGGCCGCTTTAGGCGGGACGTCATCGCGAAAAACCAGCTCATAACAGGATAGCCGCAGAATCTGCCGGTCAACGCGCGACAGCCTGTCCACCTGCCAACCGGTCAAATACTGCTGCAGCATATCGTCTATGGCTGCTTTGTGCTCGGTTACCCCGTATACAAGATCGCGGACATGCTGGTCTACACGGTTAACATCCGACGCGCTGGCGCCCATTTCGTTCTCCTCGTTGCGGGCCTCATCCATCAGCATGTCTACGGCATCCGAGGCCGTAACCTCGTTCATTTCCATTTGGTACAAGCTCTGTACCGCTATTTCACGTGCTAGCCTTCGTTTCATGGGTCCTCCTATAGATGTAAATCGAATCGTGCCGGAGCAAATCAGCAAACCCGGCTGTTAAACAGTTGGTATCGTGGCAAAAATATGATCTCCTCCCTGCCCCGAAAGAAACGCATTCGTCCGGGGTACGGAGGAGATCACAGTGCTATTTGAAGGGCCGCCAGCGCTGCATCAGCCATTCCGTCAGGCGATTCCACGGAATGATCGGTCCGCTGCCGCTGTCCTTGAAGCCGCCTATGGTATAGCCGATCCACAATAAAAGTCCGAAAAACAGCATGTCCCAAAATCCTACGATAAAATAGAGAATTCCGAGCACGATGCCTGTCGTTACACCGGCGATCCGTCCTCCATAGGTTACCCAAATTTCTCTCCACATCGGCAACGCCCCTATTCCACGCGACTTTTATAGTTTGCCGTCTGGATAATATTCGCCACAAAAACCGTTACGACCGAGACCGGTATCCCTGTAATTTCTTCCACATGAGATTTGACCGACTTCTGAATGTCTTCCGTAATGACCGGAATGGATGTCTCGCCGTCCACGATGGCGCGAATCGTGATATCGATTCCCGCTTCGCCCAGATGAATTCTCGCCCGCAAATCCTTGACGCCCCGTTGGCGTCCGGCCGCTTTCAAGGCCAGGTTCTCAACTGTTTCCAGAGAGATGCGAATGTCCCCAAACTCTGTCCGTTGATCGATGGATGGCGCGGATGCATGACTCCGGCGCAGCGAGACATAGAAGAAACGCACGCTTAGCAGGAACAGCGCCGCCGAAACGGCAATGACCGTCACCTGGAGCCACTTGACATTGCCATATAAATCACGGGTCATATCGTTAATCCATTTCTCGGGCAGCCAATGAAAAGCCGCGCTAAAGGCAAGAACGGATACGACCCCGATTGCCAGGCTATATATAAACAACAGAAGCTTGTCCAACACTCTGATCAACGTGAGATTCCTCCTTGGGGCGGACTGAATAAAACCCCCTAGCGCCGAGCGGCAAGCCCATTGACAAGGGGGTATCGCAATTATTCGCAGTCCTCGCGTTCAATTACTTCACACGATTCTGCGTTTCATCTTCTTCTACTTTCTCCGTCGTCTTGAAATGAACGTCGTGGATATGAACGTTGACCTCGACGACATGAAGTCCAGTCATCGTTTCAATCGAACGCTTAACATTACGCTGAATATCAGCCGCAATCTCTGGAATGCGATTGCCGTATTCGACAATAATCGATACGTCAACTGCCGCTTCCCGCTGTCCCACTTCGACTTTGACGCCCTTGGACAGGTTCTTGCGGCCCAGCAGCTCGGCGATACCGCCTGCGAATCCGCCGCTCATTCCTGCGACGCCCTGTACCTCGATCGTAGCCAGCCCTGCAATGACTTCGATGACCTCGGGTGCGATTTGAATGGTACCCATGTCCGTTTTCTCATAATCCGCTGCGAGCGTGCTCATGGTTATTCTAACACCTCCCGTAAAGTAGCGTAGCTCCGGCCTTTCGCCTGGGGCTCATCCGCTTCTTATTCTTATACTATAGCATTCAGAGAGAAATATGACAAACCTTAAGGGCTTAATTTGGACGTCCTGTCAGGAGCCGTTAGCCCGTGTTTGTTACCCTTCGATGAAGGCTTCGCTATCATCGGGATCCGGATTGTTCACATCATTCTCTTCCAGGAACTTGATATCGAAATGGCCCTTCACGAACTTCGGATGATTGAGAAGCTTCATATGGAAAGGAATCGTCGTCTTGATGCCGTCGATGGCAAATTCGGCAAGCGCCCGCTTCATACGGGCGATCGCATCCTCCCGCGTTTCTCCCCATACGATCAGCTTGGCGATCATCGAATCGTAATGCGGCGATATCGTGTAGCCCGGATAAGCGGCGCTATCCACGCGGACGCCCAGTCCGCCCGGCGGCAGGTAGAATTGAATCTGGCCCGGGGACGGCATGAAGTTCCGATCCGAATCCTCCGCATTAATGCGGCATTCGATGGCCCAGCCGTTAATCTTGACGTCCGCTTGCGTGAAGGACAACGGATTGCCTTCCGCGACGTGAATCATCTCTTTAATGAGATCGACGCCGGTAATCATCTCTGTAACCGGATGCTCGACCTGAATGCGCGTGTTCATCTCCATGAAGTAGAAGCTGCCGTCCGGGCCGAGCAGGAATTCCAGCGTACCTGCGCCGGCGTATTGAACGGCCTTGGCGGCACGCACCGAAGCCTGACCCATCCGTTCCCGCAAGGCGGGACTGAGAACCGGGCAAGGCGCTTCCTCCACCAGCTTCTGGCGGCGGCGCTGAACGGAGCAGTCTCTCTCGAAGAGATGCACGGCATTGCCGTGCTTGTCGGCGATAATTTGAATCTCGACGTGCTTCATGCCCGTCAAATATTTCTCCAGATAGACGCCGGCGTTGCCGAACGCTTTCTGGGCTTCCTGCTGAGCGGTTGTAATTTGGGCGATGAGCGTCGCTTCGTCCTCCGCAATCCGGATTCCCTTCCCGCCGCCGCCTGCCGTCGCTTTGATAATGACAGGGTACCCGATTTCCCGGGCTACGCGGATGGCTTCGTCCAAGTCCTCGACAAGTCCTTCCGAACCGGGAATAACCGGCACGTCGGCTTCCTTCATCGTTTGCTTGGCGACCGCCTTGTCACCCATCTTGCTGATCGCCAGCGGAGACGGTCCGATGAACGTCACGTTGCATGATTCGCAAATCTCCGCGAAATCGGCGTTCTCCGCCAAGAAGCCGTAACCCGGGTGAATCGCGTCGCACTCGGTCAGCGTGGCCACGCTCATGATGTTCGTCAGATTCAAATAGCTGTCCTTCGAGGCGACAGGACCGATGCAGTAAGCCTCGTCCGCCAGACGAACATGCAGCGAATCCCGGTCCGCCTCGGAATATACGGCCACCGTTTGGATTCCGAGCTCGCGGCAGGCGCGAATGATCCGTACGGCGATTTCTCCCCGGTTGGCAATCAATATTTTGTTGAATTTCACGCTTAAAGCCCCTTTCGTGCGCACTGTTCTTGAACTTGCTACGCGTTAGCCGGATTATTCCGGCTTGACCAGGAACAAGGGTTGTCCGAACTCGATGAGCTGCCCGTTCTCGACGAGCACCTCGACGATTTCGCCGCGCACTTCCGCTTCAAGCTCGTTCATCAGCTTCATCGCTTCGAGAATGCACACGACCGTCTTCTCGCTCACGCGATCGCCAACGCTTACAAACGGTTGGGCGTCAGGTGAAGATGCGCGATAGAACGTACCGACCATCGGCGATACGATTTGGTGCAGGTTGTCCGCTTTGGGAGCGGATTGAACCGCAGGGACGGGAGCGACAGTCGTTTGTTGGCCGGGGTCGGGAGTGGCCTGGGTATATGTAGGGACGATTGACGCCGGTTGCACATGGACCACTTCCGTTTTGCCTGGCTTGCGGATCGACAAGCGTGCGCCTTCGTTTTCGATTTCCAGCTCGTGGACGGATGTTTGGTCGACCAGCTTGATCAATTCTTTGATTTCACTCAGCTTGAACATGGTTTCACTCCTAAAAGGTTTCTGTGCTGCTTCATATCGGCTTTGCCGAATATATCGGGAATGCCAAAACTTGCACATAACAGAACTATTATAGCACAAACGCAGCTGAACACGAACCCATTTTTTATGCAAGCCTAATTGGAAATAGCTGCTGCTCCTGCAGCAGGAAGCCGGCATCTTCTCATAGCTTTAAAACGCACTGCCCCTCGGACGCCGAGACGGCGTACAAGGGGCAGTATAATTGCAGCATTATGGCCGGATTAAGGAATGAACTGAACGGAAACCTGGTTCGCGGACAAGCCGAGTTCTTTCATGGCGAGCATGACGATGCTGTCGGCCTGGCTTTTCTCCAGCTTCTCGCTTTGTACGACAACTTTGTATTTATCATTCGGCTCCGGCGAGACGATCGCTATGCTGAACTGCTTGCCGAGCTCTTGTTCAAGCCCGGTGATCTTCGCGCTCTTCTCCTCCAGCTGATCGAGCTGGTCAATCGCTTTCGTCGCCTCCTCCGGGTTCTGCTTCGTATCGGAGATAACGCTGTACAGACGATTGTTCTCTTCATAGAATTTCTGGTCGCGCTTGTACTGAAGCTCGTCGAATACGCTGCTGCTTGCGATTCCCTCCGCCTCTACTTTGCGAAGCACTTCCTGATCCTCCTTGGAGAGCTGGTCCGCATTCGTTTCGGCCTTCGTTCCCGCCGAGGCTGTTTCCTTCGTTTCCTGACCGCCCCCGGTCTCCACCTTGTCAACGACGATGCCGTTCTCCTGCGAGCTGCCGCCGGCCGCCGCTTCTGTCGCATTAGGGAGAATCATCTGCTCCTGCTGCGTACCGTCGGTCAGCATATCAGAGGGGGTGTCGACATCTTCGGTAAACAAGTAGTACGCGGATAAAATGACCATCAAGCTGAGCATCGATACGAGCCAAACCGTTTGTCTTTTCGTGTTCATAAAGTGAAAGCCTCCCTTTTCCATTTTCGTTTTGATTTAGGATGCATGCTTACTCGGTACGACGGAAATGCGATTGACCGGCACGTTAAGCCCCTTCTCTACCGCATCGAGTATGAGACGCCGGACGGTTCCGTTCTCGGAGCCCTTGGCGACGATCAGAACCCCCCGAACCTTCGGCTTGATGCGCTTGGTCACCAGCGGCGACTGGCCGCCGGCCGATTCATACAAGACCACTTGCCCATCCTTTGTTATGGATGTGATATGGCGTTTGCCGCCGTTCTTGTCGTTCTCGTCGGTTATCTGCTGGGTTTCCTTATCGTTGCGGCCGACGACAACCTCCTCTGTTGAATCGACGCTGACCAGCACGTCAACGGATCCAACCCCTACGATTTTCTCCAATATTTCCTTCAGCCGGTTTTCCAGCGGGTGCTCGATCGATTCGAACGCAGAGCCTTCCGCGTCTTTCCCGCCGAGAAAGGTTGTCTGATCGGACGGGACGGAGGCCGGCTGCTCCGGATCAGGCTCGACGGTTTGAAGGGTCAGCAAGGAATTCAGCAGCATCAACGCGATTCCAAGCGCTCCTACGAGCAGCAGCCACCGCAGCGTCTTCACCCGCTTCGGCCCCGACGGACCTCCGCCTACGAGCTTTTCCAATCCTTCCAGCCACTTGGCCACGGTTCTCTCCCCTTTCCTAATCCGGGGCCGCCCCGGCTCCGGCTCCATCGCTTGATGCCATGCGAACACTGACGACGCCTGGCGGAACCGACCAGCCTTCGCTGAGCACCCGCCTTACCGCTTCGGCGGCTCTTCCTTCAACAGGCGCATATCCCTCGCTGACCGGCTGTCCGGAATCGGAACCGTTCACGCGATTTGTGTCCACCTGGACAAATACGGACACCGAATCGACAGACTCGACGGGTTGTATTTCGCCGGCGTCAGCGCCGCCTTCAAGCCCTGATGCCTTCCCTTCATCGCCTTCGCCCCCTGATGCCGTCCCAGCTTCGCCTTCGCCCCCCGAAGCAGCTCCGGGGGACTCGTCCGGTGCGCCCCCCATGCTGTCCAGCGTAACTTCAACCGTCTGCACAGACGCCGCATCCGTCTTGGATGTTCCGGCGAGCCGCACCGACACGGATGATACCTTCAGGCCGGTTCCCCGCTCCAGCGCTTCCTTCATTGCGGAGGCCAGCTGTTTCTCTGTCAGTGCCGCGGCCGCCAATTCCTGCTTCCGCTTCAGCGCCTCCGCATCGCGCTGTATATCTTCCAGCGTGGGCATCCTGTACTCCTTTGGGGGCGAGGCTTTGAGCCAGTTGTCGAAGCTGGCGTTCAGCTGCGTATCGTAATCGCCCTGCAGCAGACGGATGATCGGAGACAACAGCGTCAGCAGAATGATCAGGCCCGCGATCAGCCGCACATAGCGCTGCATCGTCTGGTTCGGCAGCAGCAGATCAATAAGACCGGCCAGCAGCACGACCGCTATTATTTGTTTCAGCCACGCGGCGAGCCATGCCAGCATTTTGCCCACTCCCTCCTAAGGCTCAACGTATCATCACGGCAGCGTTCCCTGCCGTCAATATGATCGTGACTGCGAGGAAGAACATTAAGCTGACGGCAGCCAGCGCAGCGAACACATAGATGAGCGTCTTGCCTATCGTCCGCAGGCAGTCGACGATCGGGCTGTCGCCAAGCGGCTGCATAATGGCCGCCGATACGTTATATATCAAGGCCAGAGTTAATATTTTGATGGCCGGAAAGGCACATAAGAAGATGAGGATAATGACCCCGGCAAGCCCGATCGCATTCTTCACGAGCATGGAGGCCGACATGACCGTGTCCGCCGCGTCGGAGAACGTCCGGCCGATAACCGGCACGAAGTTTCCGGTGATGAACTTTGCCGTCCGCATGGTGACGCCGTCCGTAACCGAGCTTGTCGCCCCCTGAACGGATATAACGCCCAGAAATATCGTGAGCATGATCCCCATCACGCCAACCCCGAAATTGCGCAGGACGTTCGCAAGCTGCGTCACCTTGAACTTGTCCGTCAGCGCGCTGGCGATATGCAGGACGGCCGAGAAGAACAGAAGCGGAAAGACGATAGTAAAGATGACCGACCCTACCGCATGGATCATAAACACAATCAAAGGGTGCAGAACCGTGACCGTCACCACATTCCCCATCGTTGCCAGCAGCGTAAGGAGCAGCGGTATCATCGCCATCATGAATTGGATCATGCCGCTGATGGCGTCCTTCGCATATCCGATCGCGACATTGAAGCTGTTCACCACGAGGACGATCATCACCATGTATGTGATGCTGTAGGCGACCTTGCTGACGGCATTGCGCTCGAACGCCGTTTGCAGCGTCTGGAGAATCATGCTGAACACCGTGAGCATGACGATCGTAATGAGCAGCTTGCCGTTATATAGAACCTCATACATGACGTAACGCAGAAGTCCGGTCAAGACGGTCGTCAGCTTTAGCCCTTCGCCGCCGGGAACGATCATCTCCATAAAGCTGGGCACTTTACTGTCGGGAAACAGGCCGCCATATTCCTTCATGAGCTTGTTCCAGTAGCTTTCTACCGCTGTCGTATCGATCTCGCGCAGCTGCCCTTCGGCCAGGTTGTCCGTTACGGATCCGGCCCGCTGGACAGACTGCGCTCCGCCGGCAGGCTGCTGCTCCCGCTCCGGCATATCGGCTAGCGCTGAGACGGATCCGGGAAGAAACGCGAGAATGGCGATCCAGAGCGCCGCTTGCAGCGCCAGGGCCCGGATTAGACGCTGCAGCATGCCTTCAACTCCCCGCCGGCAGCAGGCCGATCACGGTTTCGACGATAACGCCGATAATCGGAACCGCCATGACAAGAATAAGCACTTTGCCGGCAAATTCAATTTTTGAAGCGACACTTTCCTGACCTGCGTCCCGCACAATCTGCGCTCCGAATTCGGCGATATAAGCAATACCGATTATTTTCAGAATCGTCTTCAAGTAAATCGACGGTATGCCTGATCGGTCTGCCAGCTGCTCGAGCACGGTGATCACCGTTTCGATTTTGCCGATCATGTACAGAAAGATGAATAATCCGGTAAATGCGGCAAGCAGAAAAGCGAACATCGGCTTTTGTTCCCGAACGACGAGAATGAGGATGGTTGTGATCAATCCGAGACCGACGATTTGAATGATTTCCATTCGGGATTCACCTGCCTTGACTGGACGGGACTTCTCACTGAAACAGAAAAATGGACTTTATCTCTTGAAACAAGTCGCTGAGCAGCCGGACGACCATGAACAGAACGACGACAAATCCGATTAACGTGACCCAGTGCGACATATCTTCCTTGCCCATCTGTTTCAAGACGGTATGAATCATTGCGATAATGATGCCGATTCCCGCAATTTGAAATATGGCGCTAACATCAATGTTGTTCATTTAACCGGCACCCCACTAAACGATCAAAATGACGACTAGCGCGGCGACGAGGACACCCAAGCTCTTGCACATCTTCTCGTAGCGTGACTGATCGTCCCTGGCCGCATCTTCTTCCGCCTTCAGCTGCTGTACGGCAAGCCGCAAATGCTTGACTTGATCATCGCGGTCGCTTATTCCGAGCGCCGAACCCAGCCGGATCAGCGCCGACTGCTCGGCGTTCTTCATCGCCGTGCCCGGCCAGTGCATCGTCAGCGCCTCCTCCCAGCACTCCCGGAAGGTCTTCCCCTCACGCTCGCCCTCGGCCAGCAGCCGGCTTACGCTTTGCAGCAGTCCGGCGACCGGTTCCGGCAGATGAGCGGCGGAGCTCGTCACCGCTTCAGGCAGCGGCGTATATCCGTATCCGATCTCGGTTTCCAGCCTCTGCAGCGCTTGAATAAGCTGGCGGATTTGACGCGGCCTGGCGGCAAATCTCGACGCTTGATGAAAACCGATCATCGTTCCGGCGAACAAGATGAGCACGGCCCCGATTAGCTTAACCATAGGCGCCGCCCCCGCTGGAAGTCGGTTCTCTTGCCGTGGGCAACCGCCCGCCCGGCCGCGCCGCCGCAATCCGGCTTGTCAGCCCAGCCGGGCCCCGCTGCAGCTCGACACATACCGCGAATGCGCCTGCTTCGAGCAATCGCTTAAGCACGGGGCGCCCTTTCGCCTCATCGGCATCCTTGGCATGCGCAGTGGCGATGACCGTAATTCCCGCATGGCAAGCGTCAAGTATCGCATCGGCATCCTCCGGCCGGCCGATCTCGTCCACGATAAGCACATCCGGCGACATCGAGCGAAGCATCATCATCATCCCTTCCGCCTTGGGGCATGCATCCAATACATCGGTTCGGGGACCGACGTCGAAGGTCGGCACTCCTCGGACGCACGCGGCAATTTCGGATCGTTCATCTACGATCCCGACTTTGCGGCCGATCCATCCTGCAGCTGCCGGATGGCCCCAATCACCGGCGCTGACCGATCGGGCCAAATCGCGCGCAACGGTTGTCTTCCCCTGCTGCGGCGGACCGACGATAAGCGCAGGCAGCACCGACCTCCGTCCGAAATCAAGCAGTCTGGGCAATATTTTGGCCGAGGCTCCCGGCACTTCGCGGGCGATCCGGACATTGAAGGCGGCCACATCGCGAATGCCCCGGACACTGCCGCCCTCCAGCACCGTTCTTCCGGCAATGCCGATCCGATGCCCGCCGGCTACGGTTATGAAGCCGCGGCGAAGCTCTTCTTCCATTGCGTAGATAGAATGGTTCGTCACCCTTTCCAGCAGCTTGCGGCATATATCGCCTGCCGGCTTGTACGCTTCTTCTGGACGTTTATGGAGACCGCCGTCTTGTCCGACGAAGGAAAAGCCGCCTTCATAGCCAATTTCAAGCGGGCGTCCTTCCCGTATGCGAATCTCTTCGACCGTATCCTTCACCCGATCAGGCATGCGCTCGAGTATGGATGCGAGCTCAGACGGCAGCAGGTGAACGACGCGCACTAGCATAAGAAAACCCTCCCGGAATTCGACTTTGCCGCTTATTTGCAAGTTTCATAGACCAATACTCGCAATACGGCCTATCCGCTACCAATTCTATGCGGACAACCCGTTCAATATGACTCCGCCGGCTTCTCTTACTAGAAACTCTCCCTACTCTTTGAGAATGCCGATTAACAAGCATGCGACCCCGCCCACGATCCAGGCCAGCTTCTCGAACGACAGCTTATCCGACATCCCGACAAGCCCGATGGTCGTCGTCGTAATCAGAATGAGCGGGCCGACCAAGGCGAGCGAGGCATTGACCGCCAGCGCTTTATCGATTTGGTTCATGCGCAGCATGAGCAGTGCCGCGCATATTTCGATGGTTCCGGATAAGACGCGAAGCGAGGCCATAGTAAGCACGATTTTATTAAGCATCTCCCTCTCTCCTTTCATCAAAGTTTCACTAGTACAGCCTATGCGGGCTTGTCTGCGGTTCATGCCCATTGCCGATAATCGTTTGAAGATGACCGCGACCCGGGCACACGCCCTGCTTCATCTGCATATATTGCTCTAGTCATTCCGATGACAATCCACGAATGAATCGATAAGCGAGGAGATCAACATGAAATTCTTCCCCCGAGCTACGTGGCCGGCAGCGCTGAATGATCCAAGCGGAAGGCGCGTAATGCCTCACGTCTCCAACTACGAGAACGACGCGGACCGGTCCGCCGGACGCGGGCAAACGATGATTATCGATAAGGGTCTGGGCAGGCATGCATTCGCCGACCTGATTGAAACGGCAGGCAGCTATACGGACTGCATTAAATTCGGGTTCGGCACTGCCCCTCTCTATCCGACCGAGCTGCTGCTGACCAAGATCGAGCTGGCGAAGCGGCACGGCATTATCGTCATGCCCGGAGGCACTCTGCTGGAAACGGCCGTACAGCAGGGCGTGACGTCCGAATTCTTCGAAACCGTCTGCCGGCTTGGCTTCAATGGCATCGAAGTATCGGACGGAACAATCGAGCTATCGCGTAAAATGCGGACGGAATTGATTCGGGAGGGCGTGAAGTGCGGTCTCCGGGTCGTTACAGAATATGGAAAGAAGATTTCGGGAACCATCGTCGATGCAACCGCCCTCGCGTTAACCGCTGAAGCAGACCTGATTGCCGGCGCCAAGCTGGTGACGGTCGAAGCGCGGGAATCCGGCGTCGGCGTCGGTCTCTTCGACGAACAAGGCGGATGCCGGGAGGACGTACTCGAAAGGTTATGCCGAGTGCTTCCGAATGTCGAACTGATTATGTGGGAAGCGCCTCTCAAGCATCAGCAGGTGCTGCTGCTTCAGACGTTCGGGGCAGAAGCTCATCTGGGGAATATCCCGCCTTCAGAGGCTCTGGCTCTGGAGACGATGCGGCGCGGCCTGCGCTCGGATACGTTCGAATTCGGCTTGCGGAAAGAGGAAGGGCTGCACTACATGATCTAAGAGGCTGGGCTCGCCCCCGCAACGATGAAAGAGGAAGGCGGATCAGAGCAAACATGCGTATTGAAGTCATCTCGAACGTAAATGAGGCGAGGGCTGACCGGATCACGCACCGGACGGCCATCGTCATCGATGTCCTGCGCGCCACGAGTACGATTGTCGCGGCATTGGAAGCCGGGTCGGCAGGCATTCTGCCGGTCGAAACGGTCCTGGAAGCCCGCACGCTGCAGCGGCCGTCCGACTTGCTCGCCGGCGAGCGCTTCTGCCGCAAAATCGCAGGCTTCGACCTCGGGAACTCACCTCCGGACTTCATACCGGAAACGGTCAAGAACCGGCGTATTATTTTGACGACGACGAACGGAACCCGAGCGATGCAGAAAGCGCTTCGCGCCGACACCGTCCTGGCCGGGTCGCTGACGAACGGTTCGGCATGCGCCAAGGCAGCCATCGATTTCAGGCGCGATATTGTGCTGATCTGCTCCGGCAGCCACGACGAATTCGCGCTGGAGGACGGATTATGCGCCGGGTTCATTATCGACCGTCTGCTGGCGTTCGCATCAACCAATGTCGAGATCGATGACTTTGGCACCGCCATGCTCGGTTATTATCGAAACACGGCAGGCCGCATAACGGATGCGCTGCTGGGAAGCACGACAGGCAGGCGGCTCGTGAAAATGGGATATGCCCGCGACATCGATCATTGCGCCAAATCGGATTGCTGCGCTGTAGTCCCCAAACTTCAAGGCGATACACTTGTGCTCGGATGACATATCGGGGGAGCTTGTTCCATACAATGGAGTATGGACGCCGCATCGGATAAGCGCGGCGATGCTGAACAGTTCGGGGGAGCAGACAAGCATGAATGGGCAAATCGTATTGGTTGTTCTCATTATCATTGGATTAATTGGCCGCTCGCCGATCATCTCGACGGCGGCATGCGTACTCCTTGTCGTCCAGCTCGTCCATCTGGAGCGGTATTTGCCGACGATCGAAAGACGGGGACTGGAGCTCGGACTGCTGTTTCTTACCTTTAGCGTGCTCGTTCCTTTCGCATCCGGGCGGATTCAATCGAAGGAAATCGTAAGCGCACTGACCTCTTGGCCGGGGATCCTTGCGTTGACTGGCGGCGCCCTTGCCACGTATGTGAACGGCAAAGGATTGGAGATGCTCAAGTTCGATCCCCAGCTTATTGTCGGTCTCGTGGTGGGCTCCATTATCGGCATCGTGTTTTTTCGCGGCATACCTGTCGGTCCTCTGATGGCCGCAGGCATTACGGCGATTCTATTCAAGCTGTTCAGCTTCATTGCAAGCCGGTTCTAGGCCGCGTGATAATCGACAGGGCTGGCGGATCGTTCGGGAGCAAATCGGAAGCGGTAAACGGCCTGACCGTGAATAGGTTTGCTAGATCGTATTAAGAATGAAGAAAAGGGAAGGCTCGGAGAGCAGAATCATCTGCTTCCCCAAGCCTTCCCTTTTCTCTTCCGTGCCGATCTTCGATTAACGGCGATCCTGCGGACCACCTACGAAAACCTGCTCCGCGGTATCCAAACCGTAAGCGGTATGGAGTGCGCGGACAACTTCTTGTACCTGCTCGGCGGCAATGACGCACGAAACGCGAATTTCCGATGTGCTCACCAATTTGATGCTGATGCCAAGACCCGAGATAACGTCGAACATCTTCGCCGCAACGCCCGGATTGCTGACCATTCCGGCGCCCACGATCGATACCTTGACCAGGTTCTCTTCGGAATTCACTTCGCGGAAAGGCACTTCGCCGCGGATGCTCTCCACCACGGAGATCGCCTTCTCCTTGTCGCTCAGAGAGACGGTGAATGAGAAGTCGGCTTTGCCGTCCTGGACTCCGCTTTGCACGATAATGTCCACATTGATTTCACTCGCTGCCAGCGCGCCGAATACTTTGGCGAGAACTCCGGGAATATCCTCTACGCCCAGAATGCTGATTCTTGCTACGTTCTTGTCATAAGCGATACCGCGAACGGCGACCCCTTGCTCCATGACCGTTTCCTCCTTCACACTCGTCCCTTCGTTCTGCGTAAAGCTTGAACGTACGACTAGACGTACATTATAGTGTTTCGCATATTCCACCGCGCGTGGATGCAGAACGGCCGCGCCCAAATTGGCGAGCTCCAGCATCTCGTCGTACGAAATCTCATCCAGCTTGCGTGCGCATTTCACAATCCGCGGGTCCGTCGAATAAACGCCGTCCACATCGGTATAAATTTCGCAAACGTCGGCGTTAATCGCCGCAGCCAGCGCTACGGCAGTCGTATCCGAGCCGCCGCGTCCGAGCGTCGTAATTTCGCCGTCGTCCGACATCCCTTGGAATCCGGCGACAATGACCGCATGGCCTTCTTCGAAAGCTTTGAATATCCGGCTTGGCTCGATATCCGTTATGCGAGCTTTACCGTGTACGGCTTCCGTACGAATTCCCGCTTGCCAGCCGGTTAAGGACATGGCGGTGTGGCCAATTTGATGAATGGCCATGGATAATAGGGCAACCGATATTTGTTCACCCGTCGTGAGCAGCATATCCATCTCGCGTGCCGGCGGGTTAGAATTAAGCAGCTTTGACTGATCGATCAGATCGTCTGTCGTATCCCCCATCGCCGAAACGACGACCGCGACTCGATGACCGGCTTCTTTATAATCGGCAATCCGTCTGGCGACACGCTGCATCCGCTCGGTCGAGCCTACGGAGCTGCCGCCGAACTTCATTACAATCAACGACAACGCAGATCCACTCCCCAATGATTCTATTCCATCACAAAATAAGATTATAGCACATTTTTACCGGTTTGAATATGAAAAAACCGCCCGGGCAGCCGCCCGGACGGTTCATCAGAAGCGCACCAATCCTAGGCGCGCGAGATATATTTGCCTTCGCGGGTATCAATCAGCAGCACGTCGCCTTCATTAATGAAGAGCGGCACTTGAAGCGTATGCCCTGTTTCGACCGTAGCGCTCTTCGTTGCGCCTTGAGCCGTATTGCCTTTAACGCCGGGCTCGGTCTCGGTGACCTTCAGGTCCACGCTGTTCGGCATCGTAATTCCGATGATTTCGCCCTGGTAGCTGGCAATGTTCACCGTCATGTTTTCTTTCAGGAAGTTCAGCTCCCACTCGAGCTGATCGCGATCCAGATTGAACTGATCGAACGTTTCATTATCCATGAACGTATATTCGTTGCCGGAGTTGTACAGGTATTGAACGGCGCGGTTCTCTACGTGAGCGCGGCCGATGTTTTCGCCGGCGCGGAACGTTTTTTCCACCGTATTGCCGTTGCGCAGGTTTTTCAGCTTGGAGCGGACGAACGCTGCACCTTTACCTGGCTTAACATGCTGGAATTCTAGAACGGTAAAGATGTCGCCATCCACTTCAACGGTAAGGCCTGTTTTAAAATCATTGACTGAAATCACTAAGATTCCTCCTAAAAGTTTTGAGTAGCATTGCTTCACTGGACATCTTCACAACAAAACTGCTTCGGAAGCATAAGCTGAAGTAGTGGCGCATGTGTGGCGTCCAACCAAAATTTTGACTAAATTCGTTGCAGTTCCTTCGATGATGCGGTTAGCAGCGAGATGCCGCTCTCCGTAATGACAATGTCGTCCTCGATCCGTACGCCGCCGAATCCGGGCAAGTAAATGCCGGGTTCAACCGTAACCGTCATTCCCGGCTGGAGGACGATGTCTCCGGTCTTGGACAGCCGCGGCGCTTCATGAATTTCCATTCCGAGCCCATGGCCCGTCCCGTGACCGAACCGGTCGCCGTATCCGTACCGGGTGATAACGTCGCGCGCCAGCGCATCCGCTTCCCTGCCCGTCATGCCGGGTTTGATACCGCTTAACGTGGTTAGCTGCGCTTCCAGCACAATGTCATAAATTTCGCGGTGGCGGTCCGACGGGCTGCCGACCACGACCGTACGCGTCAGATCGGAGCAGTATCCGTTCATATACGCACCGAAATCCAGCTTGACGAATTCGTCGCTGCCGATGATCCGGTCGCTTGCAACGCCATGCGGCAGCGCGGACCGTTCGCCCGAAGCAACGATCGTCTCGAAGGAAGAGGATGTCGCCCCTCTGCTTCTCATGAACATTTCCATCTCTAGCGCGATATCGCGTTCGCGGACACCGGGCTTAATGTACGCCAGAATATGCGAGAATGTTTCATCGGCGAGGGCGGCTGCTTCGCGCATGACGGCAAGCTCGTCTTCGTCCTTGAACATGCGGATCTGCTCCACGATGGAGGAGGTCGGCACAAGCTCAAGCCCGCTTAAGCTCTGCTGCCAATTGGCGTACTCGCCGAAAACGACATGATCCTGTTCGAATCCAAGGCGCTTGATACCGGCTGCTGCAGCCAGCTCCGCGATCGTATCGATCGCCCGGATACCGTGCTCAATGACGGTGAAGCCGCGCGCCTGCTGAGCGGCCTGGGTGCCATAACGAAAATCCGTTACGAGCCAGCCGTCCGCTGCGGTCAGCAAGACCATGCCTGCCGAGCCTGTAAACCCGCTTACATACCGCCTGTTCACCGCGCTTCCGATCAACAGCCCGTCCAAATTTAACTCCATCAGCTTGTTTCTGATCGCTGACACACGTTTATTCGACATACAACCACCCTTTCGGCATACCGCGGCTAGAGGAAGAGCTGCTTACCCTTCGCTCTGCTGCGACTGAAGATGCTGCACAAGTGCCGACAGTCCAAGCACATAGCTATGTGCGCCGAAGCCCGCAATTTGTCCGACTGCAACGGGTGCGATTACGGATAAGTGCCGGAACGGTTCCCGCTTGTGAATGTTGGACATATGCACTTCGACGACGGGAATGGCAACCGTGCTGAGGGCATCGCGCAAAGCGTAACTGTAATGCGTCAATGCGCCGGGATTAATCAGAATCCCTGACACGCTGCCGTAAGCTTCATGAATACGGTCAATCAGGAAGCCTTCGTGGTTGGATTGAAAGAACGACGTTTCGACGCCAAGGGATGCGGCCGATTCCCTCACAGCCGCTTCAATATCCGCGAGCGTCGCCGTACCGTAAACACCAGGCTCGCGTACGCCGAGCATGTTCAAGTTCGGTCCGTTCAAGACGAGTATGGAATGCATAATTACCTCCCGGCGCATAAGTCAATTGACATTTTACCACAAAGACCCACGCTTTGAGAAGTAGCAGCGCAAGGGGGCGTCCCGTACCGTCAGTACGCTCCGGCCGCCTCCTTGGGCTCCCTCGTCGCCTCGTCATGGAACTCGAATGCGATCGTATATCCGATGAACAGCCCCCACAGCAAATAGATCGACAGCTCCGTCGCAAGCGTATCGTATCCGATCTTGTAGTACGGCTCTGTAATACCGATTAGCGGACCAAGCCAGATGAAGATAACCAGCCACCATACGCCCCCATATAAAATTCCCCAACGCGGCCCTCTTAAACGTCCGAGTATCAGCATATACAAGTAGGTCGCTGCGATGGAAAAGATGACAAAGCT
This sequence comes from Paenibacillus spongiae, assembly GCF_024734895.1. Lineage (NCBI taxonomy): Bacteria > Bacillati > Bacillota > Bacilli > Caryophanales > Paenibacillaceae > Paenibacillus > Paenibacillus spongiae. The sequence continues at coordinate 2,376,372 of NZ_CP091430.1, read as the reverse complement.
GCCTAATCCGGCCAGCTGACCCCAGCCTGTCTTCAAAAAGGCATGGCGAAAAAAAGGCTCGATAAGAAAACCCGGGATCACTTTCGTAAAATGGATGGCGTACAGCAGCCAATGGGTCGCCCCCCAGATCAGTCCCCCGAAAAATCCCAGCTTAAGCCCGTAAAGCACCCGGTTCGTCCGGTGCTTCCGCTTATGCCGGATGCGTTTGCTCGTTAGCTGCATCGCGAATATCCTCCATATGTATGCGGCATGAAAGTGCCTATCCGTCCTAGTATGCGCAAAATCTGCCGTCATAATCGCCTCCGGGCTGATGATGCCGCGCGAACGAAGCCACTCGCATTCAGGCCGCGAATCAAGTACAATGATTGTAGATTGCCTCATGCAATTTTTAATTTTACTAAAGGATGGTGATTCGCCCTTGTCGCAGGACGCACGAAATATTTATGGGGGACAAGCGGTCATCGAAGGCGTCATGTTTGCCGGCAAACATGTAAACGTTACGGCGGTTCGCCGCAAGAACGACGAGATCGTCTTCTATGAAGTACCACGCACTACGAAACCTTGGATTCAAAAGCTGAAGAAAATACCGCTGCTTCGCGGAATCGTCGGTATCCTAGAATCGAGCGCCAAAGGCTCGCAGCATTTGAATTTCTCGATGGAAGCCTACGCGGAGGACGAATATCCGGACGAAAATGCCAAAGAAGAAGAGGCCGAAAAGAAGAAAGAGGAGAAGAGCGGCTGGAGCCTGAGCATGATCGTAGGCGTTGCGGTCGCGGGCGTGCTTTCTTTTATTTTCGGGAAGCTTGTGTTTACCGTCGTGCCGGCAGCTATTACAGAGTTGATCTTTGGACATGACAAAGTGAATATAGTAGTTAACAACCTCATTGAAGGCCTTATCAAAATCACATTCCTGCTTTCGTATCTGTACATCATCTCCTTGACGCCGCTTATCAAACGGCTGTTCCAGTATCACGGTGCCGAGCATAAAGTGATTAGTGCCTATGAAGGCGGGGTCGATTTGACCGTTAAGAACGTTCAACGTTTCACGCGCCTTCATTACCGGTGCGGAAGCAGCTTTATCGTATTCTCGGTCATCGTCGGCGTCGTGATCTATTCGCTCCCTATCTTTACTTGGGACTCGATGTGGGAACGCATTTATTTGAGAGTTCTGCTGCTGCCTGTTGTACTGGGCGTTTCCTATGAAACGCTGCGCTTCACGAATGCGATGCGCGACATGCCGCTCTTACGTTCACTCGGCTACCCTGGCCTGTGGCTGCAGAAGCTCACGACGAAAGAACCGACCGACGAGCAAGTAGCCGTATCCATCGCTTCTTTCAAAAGGATGCTCGAGATCGACCGTCAGATGGGCATGGGCAAGTCAGCTTAAGACCTGGTCAAGTATCGGAAAGAAAGGATGAGGGTCATGCCTCGAAAATGGAGTCCATTGTCTATCTTCATTCTCACGCTAGCCGGTTTGGGTCTTGTGTATCAACTGATCTACTATCCTGGCAGGCTTCTAATTCCCGTCGTCGTGCTCGGCGTCATCTTCATGGCCTATGTTCTTCAGCGGAGGGGACCGCATGTGAAACATCGGACGAAATCCGCCTCACGCCGCGAGCAGCCCCAAAGCAAGCCCAAGTCGCGAAAGACGGTACCGTTCCGCGTCATTGAGGGCGGCAAGGATGACGACAATCTGCCGAAGTATCACTGATTGGATTTGAACGCAATGCAGTCAGGCGCGTCGAAGAATTCGCGAGCTGCCTCATAGCCGGAACAATACAGCGCGTCGCTCTCCTCTTTGGAGAGTTGGAAATCCGTCGTACGAACGCCAAGGGTCGGAATTTTCACCGTGCGGTACCTGTTCTGCTTCTCGATATAGCGTTCATCATGCGCCTGAAGCATCGTTTCGAACATCGCTTGAAACATCGAAACCGGACCTCGTATAATGCGGGGTTCGGTTTCGTTTTTTCCTACCATCTGATACCCGACGGTCGGGATCTGCTGATTCGCGCCGCGCTGCTCGGTATCGAACATCCATAGCGGAAAGTTGCTTAATAATCCGCCGTCGACAATATACGCCCATACATTCTTTTTCCCGTTATCCAGCATGCTTCGTTCATTCATCCGGATCCGGACAGGATCGAAAAAATAAGGGATGCTCGTGCTCATGCGGACCGCGGCCGCCACCGACATGCGCATGGGGTCAAGCCCGTAATTCCGCATATCATTGGGCAGAACGAGCAGCTTGCCGTTCGTAATATCGGATGCCACGATGCGTAGCTTATCCTTTGGCAAATCGGCAAAAGTACGCACCCCTTTCTCTTCGAGCAGGCGCGTAATCCAGAGCGTCAACGCCTCTCCGCTGTACAAGCCCCGCTTGACGAACACGCGGATCGCCGGGCCGATCACATTGATGCGATAGAGCCCTCCGCGCTTAAGGAAAGCACGGAAGGGAGTCGATTCGATGATTTCCTTCATCTCCATCGCGCTGTATCCAGCGGCAAGCAAAGCTGCAATAATCGAGCCGGAAGACGTGCCTGCAAGCCGGTGAAACGAAACTCCCCTCTCTTCTGTCGCGCAAACTGCGCCTACCAGCGATATGCCTTTCACTCCTCCGCCCTCAAACACCGCATTTATACTCGTCATGGCGTCATTGCACCCCTCCTGTGCGGTTGACAGCCTCTGTACCGGCCGCTTTCGCTTGCTGATGTATATGCGGCACCTGCTTGACTAAGCCCTCCGGCTTCGGATTCCCAAGGATCGGCTGGAAAATGAAAAACCGCCCCCCTTGATCAGGTGGCGGTTCGCCATGCGCTGTTATTCGTTATCCAATTCCGCGCGAATGGCCTTCAACTCATCCATTCGGCTCTCATCCTTCTGGAAGTAGGCCACGAGCGTCTCGATGCAGGTGATCGAGTCCCAGCTCAAGTGATGCTCAATGCCCTCGACATCCTTATAAATATTCTCATCCTGCACACCGATGATCGTCAAGAACGATTCGAGAAGCTGATGCCGGTCAACAAGCCGCTTGCCCATCTTCTTCCCTTTGTTTGTCAGGACGAGTCCACGATATTTCTCATATATCAAATAGTTGTCCTTATCCAATTTCTGGATCATCTTGGTCACGGATGAAGGATGAACTTCAAGTCCTTCCGCAATGTCGGATACACGCGCATATCCTTTTTCGTCAATAAGTTTATAGATTCGTTCCAAGTAGTCTTCCATGCTAGGCGTCGGCATCGAAAGAACCTCCATTCCACCTTACAACATTCGAGATGCTGCTGATTATTCTTCTGCTTCAGCCCGATCTTAAGTTCAACCGCGTGTTGCTCTTTAGTATCATACACTGATGGGCCGTACTGCCGCAACCTGTACACGGAACTTTCCATGATTGATTGATGAAGGCCGGGTACAAACTAGGTTAAGAAAAAACGGTAGTATCCTCATAAGGAGGCACCAATAATGAGCACGACCTTGAATGCGCCGCCTGGCAGCCGAAGCGTCCATGCATCCTTTGTCCCGGAGCTCGTCTACTTTGATCCGGCCGCATTCGACTATCCGAAGGGACAGCGTATCCTGGAATGGGTCAAGGAAAGGAATATTCCGTACCGGATGACGACCTCCCATAACCGGATAACGGACTTGCCGGGGAATACGGAGCAGGAAAAGTATAAGATCGCCAAACGGACGCTCGTAGTCGGTATCCGCAAAACGTTGAAGTTCGATACGTCCAAGCCCTCTGCCGAATACGCCATTCCGATCGCAACCGGCTGCATGGGCCACTGCCATTATTGCTATTTACAAACCACTTTGGGCGCAAAGCCATACATCCGGGTTTATGTGAATATGGATGATATTCTGGACGCGGCCAAGGCCTATATCGATGAGCGCATTCCGGAAATAACGCGCTTCGAAGCAGCCTGCACCTCCGATCCTGTCGGGTTAGAGCCGATCACCGGAAGCCTGCGCGAGCTGATCGAATTTATGGCCGGTCAGGAATACGGCCGCCTCCGCTTCGTCACGAAATTCCATGATGTAGATTCGCTGCTGGATGCGCGTCACAACGGGCATACGCGAATCCGCTTCAGCTTGAACAACAAATATATCATCCGGCACTTCGAGCCTTCAACATCCCGCTTCGAGCAGCGGATCGAGGCCGCGGCCAAAGTCGCACGCGCCGGCTACCCCCTTGGCTTCATCATTGCTCCCATCATCTGGCATGATGGCTGGGAGGCGGGCTATACCGAGCTGTTCGAATCGCTCCACAAAGCACTTCCGAAGGATGCGTCAAGCGGACTGACGTTCGAGCTTATTCAGCACCGGTTCACGAAGACGGCCAAAGGCGTCATCGAGAAGCGCTATCCGAGAACGAAGCTGGAGATGGATATCGAGAAGCGGAAATACAAGTGGGGCCGCTGGGGTCAAGGCAAATACGTATACCCCGACGAGCAAGCAAAAGCGCTCCGCATGTTTATCTCGGAGCGCATCTTCGAGTATTTTCCCGATTCCACTATTGATTATTTCACTTAGAATTTCAGCCAATCCGGCGTTATGGAATTGAGCCAAACGGTAATTCTGGTCATCTGATCGGTGAAGAGCAGAACGCCCATCAGCAGCATTATTGCGCCGCCGATCTTCATCATGATCGACGAATACCGTACAATCCAGCGCGCCGAGCCGATGAAGAAGGCCAGCACGAAGAAAGGAATCGCGAAGCCAAGTGCATAAGCCGTCGTCAGCTGGAACCAAGTCCCCGGCTCCGATGCGGCCAGGGCCAGAATGGAAGCCAGGATCGGGCCGGTACACGGCGACCAGCCGGCGGAGAAGCCGATGCCGAATACGAAGGAAGCCAGATAGCCGGACTTATTCATTTTGAGCGGCAGTTTGCGTTCCTTGAGCAGCATCTTCGGCTGAATCAGACCGATCAGAATCAGACCCATCAGGATGATGAGAACAGCGGAAAGCTGTCGTATTAGATCCTGATAATTGGCGAATAAATCCGCGAAAGCGTTCGTGCCGTAGCCCAGCGTGTAATAGACAACCGAGAAGCCCAGAATAAAGAATAAGGTATGCGTCATGGTACGGATCCTTATTTCTTTGCCGGGCTTCTCGCTCTTCAAATCGGTTACGGATACGCCGGTTATGTAGGACAGGTAAGACGGATACAGAGGCAGGCAGCAGGGCGAAATAAACGAAGCGATACCGGCCCCGAACGCGATCACCACATTCACGTCCGACATGACAACCCTCCTCAAAGTTTTGTGAGCATCATTCGCTGCCGAAGGAGCGAATTCGAGCAAAACTGGCCTCGGAAGCATACGCTAAAAGTTTTGTGAGCACTATTCGCTTCCGAAGGAGCGAATTCGAGCAAAGTTGAACCAGAAAGCACGACGAGCGGAGCAGGAAGAATGATTGGAGAAGCGTTAGCGGTCGACTTAGTTCCAATAAACATTCTGCCTGCGCAGCGGGCTATGCTCCAATCATTGGTTCAACTCATGTGGTTATCCTTCGCCTGAACGTTAGAAGCAGCAGGAGCAAGGCAATCAAGAGCAGCACGATCGAGCCGCCAGGCGCCAGGTTCCATACCCCCGCGATCAGCAAGCCTCCGACTACCGCCAGTTCGGCGATGATGACGACTGTAACGATACTCTGGCGGAAGCTCCGAGCGATGATCAGACTGCAGGCAGTCGGTATGGTTAAGAGTGCCGAAACGAGCAAAGCGCCCACAATTTTGATCGATACGCTAATGACCAGCGCCGTTAGAATACTGATCATCATATTAAAATATTTGGTCGGCAAGCCGCTGACCGAGGCCGCATCTTCATCGAAGGTAAGCAGGAAGAGCTCCTTGGCATGCAGAGCGACAGCCAGCAGCACGATGACCGTCACGATGGCGATCATGATCAGATCAATATCGTCAAGCGTATAAATACTGCCGAACAAATAGCCGTTAACGTTAACATTGAATCCTTTGCCAAGCGTAAACAGCAGCGAGGCGAGCGCGACGCCGCCCGACATGATGATCGCAATCGACAGCTCGGCGTAGGTCTTGTACGCTTTGCGAAGCTTCTCGATCGCGAATGTGGCCGCCAGCGCGAATACCAGCCCGACGCCGATCGGATATACGCCGATAAGGAAGCCGAGCGCAACGCCGGCGATGGATACGTGGGCAAGCGTATCCCCGATCATCGATAGCCGCCGAAGCACAAGAAAGAGTCCCATCAGCGGGGCCGTAATGCCAATCAGCAATCCGCCGATCAATGCCCTTTGAAAAAATTCGCTCGTTATGATTTCCAACCCGCTGCGCCCACTTTCTCATTCTCGATCAACTGACGCAATCCCCATAAGCCGTGCGCCAAATTCGTCTCCACGCAATCCTCCAGATCATGCGAATGCTTCACGAAAAATTTAAGCTTCCCGCATTCGCTCTTCGGCTTCTCGCCGATATAAGAACGGATCATGTCGATATCATGAGAGACCATCAGAAATGTAATATTATGATGCTGGTGCATATGTTTGATCAAATGGAAGAAGCCTTCCTGGGTTTCGACATCGATGCCGACCGTAGGCTCGTCCAGGATGAGCAGCGCAGGGTTATTGATCAATGCCCTCGCCAGAAAAGCGCGCTGCTGCTGGCCGCCGGAGAGCTGTCCGATCCGCTTGCCCGCCAGATCCTCGATATTCATCGCATGGAGCGCTTCTTCGCACTTCTGCTGATCTGCCTTCGAAATCCGGCGGAACAGCTTGCTGCGGCCGTATAGTCCGGACAGCACAACCTCGCGCACCGTCGCCGGAAATAACGGGTTGAACGCATTCTTCTGGGGTACGTAGCCGATCCGGTGCCAGTCGCGGAATTGCCCGATCGGCTCGCCGAACAGCTTGATCATGCCGCTCTCAGGCTTTAGCAGTCCGACGATCATTCGCAGCAGGGTCGTCTTCCCCGCTCCGTTCGAGCCGATCAGACCGACAAAATCCCGTTCCTGGATACTGAAATTGACATGCTCGAGGACTGGTTTCTGCTGGTACGCGAAGGATACGTCGACCAACTCGATAATATTCTGATGACATGCTGACTGATGGTTTGGATTGATTTCGGCTGCCACGCTATCCTTCCTCCCTTCCGGACGATGTTTTCATTCCTTCTATTGTAATGCTTGGAGCAAATTTTGCAAATTAGCGTTCATGAGCGAGAAATAATCGTCGCCGTTCTTCTCCTGGTCAGGCGTCAGCCCTTCTACCGGATTAAGCACAAGCGTCTCCGCATCCGCCTCACGCGCTAATGTACGGGCCAGCTCATCCGATACAAGCTCTTCGAAGAAAATATACTTGACGCCGTTTTCTTTCACGAACTTGGCGATCTTAAGCAGATCCTGCGCTTTCGGCTCCGCATCGGGAGACAGTCCCATAATGGAAACTTGACGAAGCCCATAATCGCGAGCCAAATAGCCGAAGGCATTATGGGATACCACGATATCCTTCTTTGGAGCCGCGCCAAGCTTAGCCGTATATTCGTCATCCAGCGCAGTCAGCTTCGACTCCAATTGTTTGTAGTTGGCTTCATATTCCGCTTGGTGTTCGGGGTCGACGGAGCTCAAGCCAGCCAGCACATTGGCCGCCATAATCTTCATCGATTTGGGGCTTACCCATGTGTGCGGATCGTGATGCCCCCCGGCATCCTTCCCGTCATGGTCTTCATGCTCATGCTCATCTGTGCCATCGGCTTCGATCAGCTTGATTCCTTCGCTACCCTCTTTCGTCACCAGCTTGCTGTCCTTGCGCAATCCTTCGAGAAAGTCATCCGTCCATCCTTCGAACCCCGCCCCGTTATATAGAAAGAGCTGAGCATTGGAGGCCGTCTCCAAATCCTGGCTCTTCGGACTCCAATCATGCGGCTCTACGCCGGCCGGTATGAGATTAATGACATTCGCCTGATCGCCGCCGATTTGCTGGGCCAGAAAATAAAGCGGATAGAAGCTTGTCACGACATTCGTCTTCCCCTCGACAAGCTTGCTTTGTTTGCCGCTACCGCAGCCGGTCAGCACGGTCGTCATGATGACGAGTGCCATGATCGCCGCTATTCCATATCGTTGATAACGCATGTTGAACCTACTCCTCATTCCTCTTATTCGTAATCGTAACTATTACGTTATAGATTATATCGGCAGCAGGCATGCCTGTCAACGACAAACCGACGGCGCATGACGCGCCGTCGGTTTGTCGTTCAAACAAGCTTATTTCACGATAGCGCCGTTCGGCATGTTCTCGGGAACCGTTGCCAGCGTCAGCTGATCGCCGACGGAGGCGGCTAGAATCATTCCCTGCGACAGCTCGCCGCGCAGCTTGACCGGCTTAAGATTCGTGACGCAGATCACTTTGCGCCCGATCATCTGCTCCGGCGTATAGTACATGGCGATACCGGAGACGACCTGTCGCTGCTCATAGCCCAGGTCCAGCTGGAGCTTCAGCAGCTTGTCGGCCTTCTTGACCGGCTCGGCGGCAATAACCTGCGCCACGACCAGCTGTACCTTAGCGAAATCATCGATGGTGATTTCATCCTTAAGCTCAGGCGCCGCGGTTACTGCCGGTGCGGCAGCACCCTCCTGCTGAGGCTCCTTCGCCTCCTCGGACGGCGAGGTGCCGCCGGTCATGCTAGCCGCGATATAAGCCACCTCCTCGGCAACGTCAAGCCGCGGGAAGATCGGCTCCGCCTTCGAGACTTGCGTCCCGCCCGGCAGAAGTCCGAATGTTCTTGTGCTTTCCCAGGTGGACAATCCGCCTTCAGGTATGCCGAGCTGTCTGCGGATTTCGCCCGGGGCATTCGTCAGGAACGGCTGAAGCAGCACCGATATGATCCGCTGCGATTCGGCCAGATGGTACATCGCGGATGCAAGCTCTTCCTTCTTCGTCTCATCCTTCGCGAGCGCCCAAGGCTGCGTCTCGTCGATATATTTATTCGTACGGCCGATCAGATGCCAAATAGCCGTCAATGCAATCGAGAACTCCATCTTCTCCATGGAAGCTTCAACCTGATCAACCGTTCCGGCTGCAAGCGCGGACAGCGAGGAATCGTATTCCGTTACGCTGCCGTTATAGGCAGGGATTGCTCCATCGAAATATTTGCCGATCATCGCAATCGTACGGTTCAGCAAGTTGCCCAGGTCATTGGCCAAATCAAAGTTGATGCGTTCGACGAAATTCTCCGGCGTAAACATGCCGTCGGCGCCGAACGGAACCTCGCGAAGCAGAAAATAGCGCAGCGCGTCCAGCCCATAACGGTCAATCAATACGACAGGGTCGACGACATTGCCCTTCGACTTCGACATCTTCCCGTCCTTCGCCAGAAACCAACCATGGGCGAAGACTTTCTTCGGAAGCGGGAGCCCCAGCGCCATTAGCATGATCGGCCAATAGATGGTGTGGAAGCGAACGATCTCCTTGCCCACCAGATGCACGTCAGCCGGCCAGAACGTATCGAATTTCTCCGCATTCGCAGAACCGTAGCCAAGCGCTGTTATATAGTTGGACAAGGCGTCGATCCAAACATATACGACATGCTTCGGATCGCCCTTTACCTTGATTCCCCATTCGAACGTCGTCCGGGATACCGCGAGATCTTCGAGTCCTGGCTTGATAAAATTATTGATCATCTCATTCTTGCGGGACTCCGGCTGAATGAACCCGGGATTGTCTTCATAGTATTGAAGCAGCCTGTCCGCATACTTGCTCATCCGGAAGAAGTAGCTCTCTTCCTTCACCAGCTCCACCGGGCGTCCGCAATCCGGACATTTGCCGTCCACAAGCTGACGCTCGAGGAAGAACGATTCGCATGGCGTGCAGTACCAGCCTTCGTACGTGCCCTTGTAGATGTCGCCCTGCTGCAGGAGACGGTCGAAAATCTCCACGACGATGTCCTTATGCCGCTGCTCGGTCGTGCGGATAAAATCATCGTTGGAGATGTCCAGCTTCCTCCACAGCTCCTTGATCGTCACGACGATATCGTCGACGAACTGCTGCGGCGTCTTGCCTTTCTCCTCGGCCTTGCGTTCGATCTTCTGGCCATGCTCGTCCGTTCCGGTCAAGTACCAGACTTTATAGCCAAGCAGGCGCTTATAGCGCGCCATCACGTCGCCCGCTACCGTCGTATACGCATGTCCGATATGGAGCTTGTCGCTCGGATAATAGATTGGCGTTGTAATATAGAACGTTTTATTCGCTTCGCTCATGAGAGAGCCCCCTTCATTAGTGGTAGAACGGCTGAACTGCGCTTGCAAGCATGGACAAAGTCCTTCTTTTGTAAGTAAAACAGAAAAAAGCCTCGTCCACTATGGGACGAAAGCTTCATAGCTCACGCGGTACCACCCAAATTCCCCCCGCCGCGGCAAGCGCGGCGAAAGCTTCATTAAGCGCCGTCCAAGGACGGCAGCAGGCGGATAACGCGGCCGCGCGCCGCCCCCTAAGCCGCAGCGGACAAAAGCTGCCGGTTCGAAAGCGGATTCTCCCGGACCATATTCCAGAAGATGCGCCTTGCCGGTTCTCAGCAATCCCGGCTCTCTGATAAGGGCTACGCTTCTGTACTCATCCGTTCATCGAAGGGTTGATTATGTGTGAATGTGCTCTTGCTCCAAACTATACCGAATCCGGCGCTTCACTGTCAAGGGCAGCCCGCCGCTTCCGGTCAGCGACGGTTGAACAGCCGATTCGAAAGACCATGCTTGCCATTATTAAGGATAGGTTTCGTATAGCGAATCGGGAATCCTCCCGCTTGACTTCTTATGGCTGCGTCTCCCGGTCTTCGGCTTCTTGCGTCCGCTGCGCCTGACGTTCCGCGCGCGTCGGCGGCACGTAGTCGATCCCGCCCGGATGAAACGGGTGGCAGCGGCTGATGCGCCTGACGGCCAGCCAGCTCCCTCGAAGCGGGCCATGCTTCTCGATCGCCTGCAGCGCATACTCGGAGCAGGTCGGATAGAACCGGCAGGTCGGCGGCTTAAGCGGGGATATATAGCGCCGATAGACGTGAATGGGCGCTTGTAAAACTTTTCGCATCGGCGGTCCCTCCTGATCGAATGAATTCGCGCCGGATACTTATCAGCCGCAGGCCTCGCAATAACCGAAAACCTCAAACTTATGCTTCACCACGTTGAAGTTCTCCGGAACCTCCGTTTTTTCCATCGGGCAAAATGTGATCGGATAGGTTTTGCCGCAATTCAAACAGATGAGGTGATGATGATGATGATTCTCCCGGCAGTGAAGCTTGAACTTCACTCCTTCCTCGAACACGACCTGTTCCAGGACGCCCAGCTCTTCCATTACGCGCAGATTGCGGTAGACCGTGTCAAAGCTTAACCCGCTATATGTTTTTTCCATATATTCATAGACGGCTTTAGGAGACAAATATCCGGGCGTGTCCGCAAACAGCTTGGCCAGCGTCTTGCGTTGATCCGTTATTCGCAATCCTTGAGCAGACATCCGTTCGACGATTTCTTCCGTTGTCAACACCTTGAGTACCCTCCGCATGTGCATTCTTTCATTCCATAATGCCCGAAAACGGGGGTCACGTCAATTCAAGAGGCATACTATCGAATCGCGACAGAAATGATGTCGTAATTTTACAGTCGGGTTGTCATGTAAATCGATTAAAGACCATTACCATTTGTGTTACCTTATCGTTGTGTCGCATAATTAGAGTAACATACCCAGGAGGAATATAATCATGATTCGAGTTGCAATGCTGAGTTACTGGCACGTACATGCATGGGATTACACAAATCAGGTTCTGGCGAATAGTGAAACGGAAGTTGCTTGCGTATGGGACGAAATACCTAGCAGAGGCAAGGAAAATGCAGAAAAGCTTGGCGTTCCTTTTGTCGCAGATTTGGATGAAGTGCTCGCACGTACGGACGTTGACGCTGTCGTTGTCGACACGCCGACGAATATCCATCGTGACGTCATGGTGAAGGCCGCTCGCGCTGGCAAACATATTTTCACCGAAAAAGTTGTCGCGCCTACTTTAAAAGAAGCGAATGAAATTTTGACGGCCGTACGCGAAGCCGGCGTCAAGCTGACCGTATCGCTGCCGCGCTTGAATGACGGCTACACGCTTGCCGCTCAAGAAGTGATTGGCAAAGGGCTGCTGGGCAGACTCACCCAAGCACGCGTACGCCTGTCGCATAACGGCGCTACAGCAGGCTGGCTGCCTGAGCACTTCTACAACTTGGAGCAGTGCGGCGGCGGGGCTCTGATCGATCTCGGCTGTCATCCGATGTACCTGAACCGTCTCTTCCTCGGTCTGCCGCAGAGCATTAACGCGTCCTACGGCTTTATTACCGGCAAGGATGTCGAAGACAACGCTGTAGCTACGCTAAAATACGACAACGGCGCCGTCGGGATTGTCGAAGCAGGATTCGTTAACAGCCACTCTCCTTTCTGCGTGGAGCTGCACGGCACGGATGGTTCGCTGCTCTTTGGATTCCCGGATGCAACGATGAAGGTTCGCAGCAGCAAACTGGAATCGAATGAATGGGTAACCTATGAGCTTCCGGCTAACCGCCAGTCCGCATTCGATCAATGGGTTGGCCACATCCTAAGCGGCACGAACGCGGATGAGAACATCGAGCTTGCCGTCGATCTGACCAAACTGATGGAAGCCGCCAACATTTCCGCAGCCGAGAAACGCGACGTCCGCATCTCAGAATTGCAAAACTAATTCCGCCGGCAGGAAGGATCGAAACATTATGGGTAAACCGTTTGCTTACGCGCTTATGACCGAGAAACCGGATGCTATCGACCGTCTCGACATCCGCTTTCGCTGGGGCAGCTACGGATTTCGCGTGCTTCGCTGCCACCTGACGTCCTTTCCGCCAGGCAAAATAATCCGGTTCCATAAACATTCGGAATACGAGTTTCATTTTATTCCGCGCGGCAAAGGCACGATCAGCTTCGAACAAGGCGAATATCCGGTACATGAAGGCCAGTTTTATTTGACCGGCCCCGGAATTCTGCATCAGCAGGAAGCGGACACCAAAGATCCGATGGACGAGCTGTGCCTTCACATCGTGATTACGCCCCTGGACAAGGACGATTCCGAGGCTTGGGGCGAGTCCTGGGAAGAAAGGGAAGCGAAAGCGTGCATTCAGGCGCTCGATGCGCTCCCCCTTCGGCCCTTGGCTGATCAGTACAACGCAATGGCCTGGTTCTTAACCGCCTACCGTGCATGGCATGACGGACAGCCTGGCGCCTATTCGACCATCAAGCAAGCCATCATACAAATATTGCTGCGCGCTTCCCGCATGTCCTTGCTTCCCGGCGTTACCTATGAGCCGCCAGGGCGCAATATCAATGAGCACCGTTTTCAGATGGCGACACAGTTCATTCATGACAACTACGCATCTGCATTGTCTCTGAAAGAAGTCGCCGAGCGGATTCCGATCAGCGGCAGGCAGCTGCAGCGCATCTTTCGCGAGCAAGGCGCAGAATCGTTCAGCACCTATTTGGAGAATTACCGGTTAAACCAAATATGCAATGCGATCGTGGAAGGTCGGGGACCGATCGAGCAGATCGCGCTGGAACACGGATTTGCGAGCGGCAATTACCTTTATTACGTCTTCAAGAAACGCTTCGGCATGACGCCGAAGCAGTACAAAGAGCGTCATTCAGGCGGTACGTTAGCGTCAACATCTGATCCTAAATCTGATCCTAAAGGAGATCGATAAGAGATGACTAAAACCATGCGAATCGGTATTATTGGAAGCGGCGGCATTGCACATGCTCATATCAATCAATATAAGAAGCTGGCCGATGTGGAAATTGTAGGCGTTGCGGACGTTGTGCCCGGCAAGGCGAAACAATTCGTGGAGGCGCAAGGATTGGGCGGCGCACAGCCTTTCGAGGATCACCGCAAGCTGCTCGAGCTGGATCTTGACGGCGTCAGCATCTGTACGCCTAACGTCTCTCACCATCAGACGACGGTCGACGCGCTTCGCGCTGGCAAGAACGTCCTGCTGGAGAAGCCGATGTCCGTTACGTTGGCCGAGGCTATCGACATGGTGGAAACGCAGCGCGAGTCCGGCAAGATGCTGACGATCGGCTTTCAGCCGCGTTACGACCCCAACATGAAGCTCGTCCAAGACATTGTACAGTCCGGCAAGCTCGGCAAGGTGTATTATGTGGAAACCGGCGGCGGCCGCCGCAGAGGCATGCCTGGCGGCACATTCATCCGCAAGGAGCTGGCGGGAGCCGGAGCAATGGCCGACATCGGCTGTTATTCGCTGGACATGGCTTTGAACGCAATGGGATATCCGAAACCGCTTACGGTATCGGCCTATACTTCGAACTATTTTGGCACGAATCCGCTTTACCACCCGCAAGCCAGTCAGTTCGAGGTGGAAGATTTCGGCGTAGCGCTAGTGCGCTTCGAAGGCGATCTGGTGCTTCAGTTCAAAATCTCATGGGCGATGCATATGGATTCCCTTGGCTCGACGATGTTCCTCGGCAGCGAAGGCGGCTTGAAGGTCAATCCGCACGGCACGGGCAACTGGTCCGGCGTATGGGACGGCAAAGTCGGCAACATGACGCTCTTCCATGATTTCATGGGACAGCAGACGTCGACGCCAGTACCGGTCATCGAGCATCAGAAGGATCTCTTCTTCGAGAAGGTGCGCGATTTCGTTGAAGCCGTTCGCGAAGACCGTCCGGCACCGATCCCAGGCGATCAAATTCTGATCCAGCAGGCCATTATCGACGGCGTGCTCCGTTCTGCCGAAAGCAAGCGCGAAGTGGCGATCGAGCTTCCATAAAGCAACCGGTTAGATACTTATAGCTATAGAAAAAGGCTTCCTGCCGGCGACTCAAGTCGCTGATGCAGGAAGCCTTTTTTAACATACGTTCAATGCTTCAATTAGTATTTGAGCGGTGGCATCTGCTGGAACAGCATCGCAATCGGCAGGTTGCTGCCCGATGCGGGCGTAAAGACGATCTCGACCGATTCTTCCGTATCGCCGGTCCGGTAGAGCACGCCCGCTTGCGTATTATCCTGCAGAATGCTGTTATTCGTTACGGTCACCAGCTCGCCATTGACTAGGAACGCCCCTGTATAATGACCGCCCCGCGGGTTTACTGTGATGAGCGTATTCGGCGCCACGTGATTCAGCTTCATCGTGTAGACGACGCCAAAGTTGCCGACATTGATTTCGTTCTTGCCGCTCGTGGCATCGTAGCCGACGAGGTAGGAATCCAATTTCGTGTCGCCCAGCACGATGCGCTTGTCTTCGTAACCAAGCGGTTCGTTAATTTCCATCGACCGGTTCGCGCTGTTGAACGTACCCCTTACGTGAATGTCGTAACGGTCCATAATGGAGAGCGAAGGCAGTTCCTTAATCGGATCTTTGCCTTCAGCTACGACCACGACTCTGAACTGCAGCTCCTGCTCGGCATAGACATCCCCGTAAGCGGAGATCACTTGATTCGGCTTGATCGGAAACTTGGAGAGCTCAGGCATCAGATTAACCGACTGGCCCGGTTTGATCGCGGTCCACTTCGGCGTCGGATTCTCCGCCAATGACTTCAAGTACCGGACGGTAGACAGCTTGCCGGTATTCTCCACGAATGGATCCGGTCCGCCGATGCCGAACGAGCTCGTATTGACGTTGACTGTCGTGTTGCTGTTATTCGTCGCAATCAGGTACATCTTGACCGGGTATCCGATCGAGTTGAAATTGTGGTACAGAAACCGGATCGGTCCCGTCAGCTGATCTTCGTAAGCGATCCCTTCGTTGATGAAGATCTCCGGGCTGTTGCTCCTCACAAACTGTGCCATGTCGGATTGAAGCTTATAGGGGACGGCTGGAATATCGAGGACAGATGCCCCGTTGATCGTAAACTTGTCGCCGACTTTCGTGAACAGCCGGTTATATTGATCCTCCGTATACAGCACTTCACTCGTGACGGTAACCGTCTTGGTCACCATGTGCGTCAGCCCATGGGCGTCCTGCACTTCGAGCGTCACTTGATAGTCTCCCGCTTCGAAGAATACCTTCGGTTGGTTCTTCCATGTCTTGATGACAACGCCGTTTACGATCTGTTCTGCTGACCATGTACGTTTGACGATCGCATTCTCGTCGTCATAGCTCAGATCCGTGAAGAGGACTTCTTCACCGATCCGGTACTGCTCCTTCTCGGTCTTAAAGTCCGCAACCGGCGGCATATTAGGCGCGAGTACTTCCACCGTTACGGAATACGGCTCGCTCCATTCGCCCGATGCATCCTGGACTTGTCTGGTAACCGTATAGGAGCCGGGCTCCGGGAACACATCCATCTTCCCGTCCCAACGCTCGTCGACGAATGGCTGGCCGGTCGGGCTCGTCGCACGGTCGATATAGGTAACCACGGTCTCGCCGGCATAAATTTTTTCCGGTGATACCGCGAAGGTTGCCGTAGGCAGGTTGCTCCATGTCAGCGTCATGGTCTTGCCGGATAGCGTCAGCTTGCTGTCCGTCGCGATCGACCAGGTACGCAGCGGCACCATCAGCGAGCCGTTCATCGCGAAAGGAGCTACAGGCGCTTTAAGCACCTCCTTGCCCCGCTTGATGATCAAGCTGCCCGGTTTCAAGCGGATCTCCTCCGCGCTGCTCGTTGCAACGGATTCTTTCGTCTTCGCGTCATAGGAAATTTTATAACCGAAACGATCCGCAACGGACCGGAACGCGATGAACGTCGATCCGTTCTTCAGCGTCAACGGCTGAACGGATAAATACGAATTTCCGTTATGAATCATCGTCTTGCTGTCAAGCTGCACAGTCAGTTGATTGGCAGCTGCTCCTTCGGCGGAGGCCGTATCGGAGAGTGCGCCGCTCACCGGCACAAAAAATAGCGATAACACTAATAACCATTTCAATGATTTCATGCTCCGTCTCCTTTTCTGCGTCTAAACAGCATCTCCTGGTGCTGTCTGTCATACACCATTGTTAAACGCTGCACCACCCTTAAAAGTTGCGGTTTTTCGCCAAAGCGACAAGAAATAGACACAAAGCTTCCGTTATTAACGGATGCTTGTGCCTGCTTCATTCAGGGCATCTGTAAGCTGCAGTAAATACTGCGCCGCCGTATGCTTTTCGCCTGCTAATCCGGCAGCCGCCTTCAGCCGTTTACACGCATATTGATCAAGAAGCTTGTAATCATGGCAATGAAAGCGACGATCGTGAGAATGCCGACGATCCCCCGCATCCGGGTCGCCGAGCGAAGCCGCTGCACATCCTGTTCCTGACGCGCCATCGTGACCGAGCGGTGGTTAAACATAAACATGATGAGCAGCGCCACGAAGATCATATTCAAGACAAACCATATTTGCTGCCAATACATTGTCACAAACCTCCCAAACACATTTCCGTGAATGAACTATAATCAGTGTAAAGCGTACTTGCGCCCAACGCCTCGACAAACCGATATCGTTCGACTAGACTAGACTGTAAACGATCGCGAGGCGGAATGCAACCGACATCTTTATGAACAAAGGAGAGCGAAATATGAATAAAAGCTTCTCGTATATTCTTCGCAGAGGGCCGATTCTCGCCGCATGTGCGGTTGCACTTGCTGCGGTAATGAGCGGCTGCTCCGGAAACAGCGAGTCTCCATCCTCGAAGGAGGCGAACGCTCAGCAGCATTCAGCCGGTCAGACTGCTGATGCCGTGCATCTGCCCAACGGCGATATGCAGCAGACAACCGGCAATGGGGAGACGCTGCCTGCCTTTCTGGACGGAGCTTCCGAGATGATTGTCGTCTCCTACAAGACAGCTGCAGCGAACCGGGATCTGCTGAAAAGCATTCCATGCTACTGCGGCTGCGGGGAATCCGCCGGTCATCGCAGCAACCTGCAGTGCTTCATTAACGAAACGAAGGAAGACGGCAGCGTCGTATGGGACGATCACGGCACCCGCTGCGGCGTATGCATGGAGACGGCCATCATCTCTGCCGCCATGCACGAAGAAGGCAAGAGCATCAAGGACATTCGCGACGCCATTCATACCCGCTATGACGGACGGGCAGCTGCGCCGACCGATACGCCGATGCCTGAATCGTAATCGTTTGGACGCCGCGCCCACAGAGAGGAACGAATGATGATGACAACCCTACATACACAGCAACCACACCCCGTCTCTACACGGGCATTCCCCGGTTTTACGCAAGAAGATTTCGACGTCTTCGCCGTTCCCGGGCTGGAGCCGAGAATGACACAGCTGATTGACCGCATCCGGCCAAAACTGAATGAATTAGGCGAACGCCTCTCCCCCATGCTGAGCGGACTGTGCGGAGAGACCATCTATCCCCATGTCGCCAAGCATGCGCGCAGAACGATCAATCCGCCGGTGGATACATGGGTTGCCTTCGCGCCGAATAAACGCGGATATAAAGCGCATCCCCATTTTCAGATCGGTTTGTTCGGCTCCCATGTATTCATCCAGTTCGCGATTATTTATGAGTCGACGAATAAATCCGTGTTCGCGGAGCATGCGCTTCATCAGCTGGATGACATTGCCAAGCATATTCCAGCCCACTACATCTGGTCCGGCAATCATATGGTCCCAGGCGGCGATCGGCAGGGCGAGCTCGGCGAGCAAGGATTGCGCAAGCTGCTGGAACGGCTCAAGACGGTCAAAGCGTCCGAAGCGCTATGCGGCATTAATATCGACCGGAATGATCCGCTTCTCCTGGACGGCGAAGCCTTCGTCACCAAGGCCGAAGAAACCTTCCGCACGGTTCTCCCGCTATACAAGATGGCATTCTAAGTGCTGCTCTTGCCTGCAGCGAATGCTAGCATACAAACAAGCACCGTCTCCTTTGTACCGGAGGCGGTGCTTGTTGTTTAACGTATCAATACTGCCGCTGAAACGAATCTATTACGCCGCTTGTTCAAACTTCCCTTCAATGCGCTGCTTCTTAGATTTACGGAAGAAGAACAGCTCATAGATGCACGGAATAATGATCAGCGTCAGCAAGGTCGCGATGGCAAGGCCGCCGATGACGACGATGGCCAGACTTTGCGAGACGATGCTTCCGCTCTCCGATGTGCCGAACACGAGCGGGAGCATGGCGCAGATGGTTGCGATCGCCGTCATCAGAATCGGGCGCATCCGGGTGGATGCCGCTTCGATGAGCGCTTCGCGGATCGGCATCCGCTGCTCGTTCTGCTTCACCCGGTCGATCAGCACGATCGCGTTCGTGACGACAATTCCAATGAGCATAAGCGCCCCGAACATGGCCGTGAAGTCAGGCGATATCCCCGTAACGATCAGACCTCCGATGGCTCCGATTGCCGCAAGCGGCAGCGAGAACATGATCGCCAGCGGAGCGCGGATGGTCTTGAACGTAATGACCATGATGAGGTATACGATCCCGATGGAGATCAATGCCGTTAATCCAAGATCGGCAAAATCGCTGGATTGATCCGCAGACGCCCCGCCGATGACGAACTCGACGCCTTCCGGCGCTTTCAGACCGTTAACTTTCTTCGTAATTTCACTGCCGACAACCGACAGCTGCGAAGGCTCTGCGTCGGCCGTAACGCGGACGTACAGCTTGCCGTCCTTGTGATAGAACACGCTGGACTCCTCGCTCTTGACGAGCTTCGCCACCGATGATACAGGTACAGGACCATTGTCGGTCATGATCGTCAAATTGTTCAGGTCGGACTCCGTCTTCGGATTGACAGACGGCTGCAACATAACCGCTGTCTCTCTGTCCTCTACCTTGATGGAACCGATCGGCACCGGATTAAGCAGGCCCTGCAGCTGCATGGCCACTTCCTGTCCTTTCGCTTTGACCGGATCAAGCTCGAACGTATAGACGGATTTCTTCTGCTCCTGATTCGATTTGACCTTCATGACATCTTTGATCGGCTTGATGGCCGCCATGACTTGATCGGCGCCCTTGGCGATCTCCTCCGGATCGTCGCCCGTCACATCGATCGTAATTTGCGAGGAGCCGCCGCCCGTCATCATATCGGCCGCATCCGCGTTCAATTCCGCTTCCTTATAGGTCGGACGCTGCGCCTTGACCGCTTCGATCAGCTTCTCGGCGTCCGCCCCTTCCTTCATGTCGACCATATACGTGACCAGCGTCGGGGAGGAAACCTCGCCGTACTTGGCGCTGTCGGCATTATTGCCGTTCATCATCAGCACCCAGTCGATATCGCTTCGTTCGTTCAAAAACTTCTCCAGGCTCCGCCCGGCCGCGATAACTTCTTCATGCGGCGTCTCGCTTGGATATTCCAGCGTGACGTTCACGGTAGATGCACTGGAGCTGTCCAGCGCCGCCTTTGGCATGACAGCGTAAGCGCCAATCGAACCTACAAACAGCACGGCCGAAATGAGCAGCGGCACCCATTTATGCTTCAGATTCCAGGACAGGAAGCCGGAGAAGCGCTTGGAGCCTTCATGCTCGACCATCTTCGTCCCGCGAAGAAGAACCGCGCTAAGCAGCGGCACGACCGTCAAAGCGACAATCAGCGAAGCCAGCAGCGAATACGATACGGTTAAGGCGAACGGCAGCAGGAAATCCTGAAGCGAACCGCGCAGCAGCCCCATTGGCAGGAAGAC
The DNA here is from genome assembly GCF_024734895.1 of Paenibacillus spongiae. Lineage (NCBI taxonomy): Bacteria > Bacillati > Bacillota > Bacilli > Caryophanales > Paenibacillaceae > Paenibacillus > Paenibacillus spongiae. The sequence continues at coordinate 2,355,787 of NZ_CP091430.1, read as the reverse complement.
GGCTACCGTTACGAGCGTCGAAGACGTAATTGCCGTCGCCACTTCTTTGGTCGAATCGATGATCAGCTGGGTCGAGAACGGCTCCTTCTGCAGACGGCGGTAGATATTCTCGATGACGACGATGCTGTCGTCGACCAGTCGGCCGACCGCAACGGCGACGCCGCCAAGCGTAATGACGTTCAACGTTACGCCCGACAGATCCAGCAGGTAAAGCGTTATGCCGAGCGAGAGCGGAATCGATACGATCGTAATGATCGTCGCTCTCAAATTGCGCATGAAGAGCAGAATGACAATCGTCGCGAACAGGGCGCCCATCAGAACTTCCTTCAGCATGGAATTGACCGAGCTGACGACCTGCTCGGACGTGCTGAGCAGCACCTTGGCCTGAATGGACGTCATGTCCTTGTTCAAGCGATCAACCGTCTCTTCGACATGCTTGCCGACGGATACCGCATTCGCGTTCCCGGACTTGGAAATGGTCAGCATGAGCACATCGCTTCCATCGATGCTGCTGATGCTTTCCTGCTGCTTATCCAGCTTCACCTCGGCAACGTCGCCCAGTGTGACGCCCGGCAGGACAGGCAGCTTGCGCAGCGTCTCGATATCGTTAATATCCGATCGTACGTTGATATTTCCCGATGCGCCGTCAATCGTCTTCTCTCCTACGGACGAAGTCGTTCCGCGTCCCTGCAGCACGCCCATAAGCGCTTGGAAAGGAATGCCCTTCTCCGCAAGCTTGGCAGTATTCGGAATAACGGAAATGTTCGGCGTCGACTTGCCTGACAGCGTAACTTCGCCGGCGCCGTCGATTTGCTTGAATTCGTTGATGATCTCTTTCTCGGCTTGCTCGCGCTGCGCCTCGCTCATACTGTCGCCGAAGCCGATCGTTACCCAAGAGATCGGAATCATCGATGTATTCAGCTGGACGACGAACGGCTTAGACACCGTTTCCGGCAGCTGAACAGCGCTTACGGAGCGTTCGACTTCCGTCTTCGCGTCTTTCATATTCGTGCCGGATTCGAACGTCATATTAATTTGCGTGTAACCGTTGCCCGAGGTGGAGAACATGCCGCTCTTCCCCTTCGTAAACTGCAGCGCATCCTCAAGCTTGGCGGTGACCTGCGTTTCCATCGATTTGGCATCGTAACCCGGCCCGATTGCCGCGACCGTTACCATCGGATTGTCCGCCTCCGGCAGAAATTCCATCGGCAGCTTCCAATAGCTGATCACCCCCATAACCAGCGCCATTAGCACGACGATTTTCATCGCGGCTTTGTTATTGAACGCCCACTTCGTAAATCCTTGCATGACTCTTTTCTCCCTTCAATATGACTCTCCCTTGAACTCCTTGATAAAGCTTACCTGTTTCTGCCACAGGCCAAAAACGGCTGGAGTCCAGTTTTTGACTACGACTTGAGGAGGAGGCCTCATCAGCCTCAAGGTGAAGGAGCATAGAGGGGGACCCTCAAGCAATTGATTGTTTACAACGGTATAAATACTGCTATCCTAAAATGGAGTACAGTGATCTCACCTATATGAGGAGCGTGATAGTGGATGACGGCTTCTTCTCTCATTGAAACGGCCGGTGTGCGGACACCGCCAGTTATCGACATCGTTGAGATTACGCGAAGATTCGGCAATCATACCGTTCTGGACGGCATATCGCTTAACGTGGAACAAGGCGAGCTGTTCGGCTTGCTCGGGCCGTCCGGCTCCGGCAAGACGACGCTCATCAAGATTATGACCGGCATCGACCGTGCGGATAGCGGAACCGTCCGCATGCTGGGCGAGCCTATGCCGCAGCTCCGCATGCTGCAGCGCTTCGGCTATATGGCCCAATCTGACGCGCTATACAGCGAATTGACCGCCAAGCAGAACCTCCTGTTTTTTGCGTCCCTATATGGACTGAGCGGAGCGCAGCGGAAGAAACGGATTGAAGCCTCGATGTCTGTCGTCGATTTGCTCGATCACCTCGATAAGCCGGTGTCGGCCTATTCGGGCGGCATGAAACGGAGACTGTCGCTTGCTATCGCGCTGCTTCATGAGCCTGCAGTGCTCGTGCTCGACGAGCCGACAGTCGGGATCGACCCGGTGCTTCGGCAATCGATATGGGCGGAGCTGCTCGAAATGCGCAGCCGCGGCACGACGATTATACTAACGACGCATGTGATGGACGAAGCGGACAAATGCGACCGTCTTGGCCTGATCCGCGACGGCAAGCTGACCGCGGTCGATTCGCCTGAAGCTCTCAAGGCGAGAACCGGCCGTTCGACGATCGAGGATGCATTCATCGTGCTTGGGGGAGGTGGGCTCGCATGAGAATACGGGCATTGGCTATCCGGATTATCCGCCAATTCGTACGCGACAAGCGGACGCTGGCTCTGCTGTTTCTGGCGCCGCTGCTTATCCTGACGCTGATGAAGCTTGTCTTTAACGGCCAGACTGTAGAGCCGCAGATTGGCGTGGTGAACGTTCCGGCGCAGATGGCTGACCGGTTAGCGCAATCCGGTGCCGCGCTAACCGACTTCAAGGAAAAGGCCGATGCCGACGCCGCGCTTGCAGATGGCGACCTCGACGCGGTGTTGACGCTAAGCGACGGCAAGCCTTCCATCCAGCTGGAAGGCAGTGACCCTGCGAAGAATAAGTCCGTGCTCATGCTGCTTCAACGGACGATGCAAGCGGCGTCGCCGAATGTGCAGCCCGCCGTTTCCTATCTGCACGGCAGCGAGGAGATGACCTCCTTCGATTCTTTCGGTCCTGTTCTGGTTGGCTTCTTCTCCTTCTTCTTCGTCTTTCTGCTTGCGGGCGTTTCCTTCCTGAGGGAGCGCACCAGCGGCACGCTGGAGCGGCTGCTGGCTACGCCGATCCGCCGCTCTGAAGTTGTCGCCGGCTATCTGTCCGGCTTCGGATTGTTCACGCTGCTGCAAGCGGCTCTCATCGCCTGGTTTGCCATCGATATCCTCGGTCTCTATATGGACGGCTCCATCTGGTTCGTGCTGCTCATCAACCTGCTGTTGTCGCTGACGGCATTGACGCTTGGCACGCTGCTTTCCTCTTATGCCGGCAGCGAGTTTCAAATCATTCAATTCATTCCGCTTGTGATCGTCCCGCAGGTATTCTTCTCAGGGTTATTTTCGCTGGATGCGATGGCGCCCTGGCTGCAGAAGCTAAGCTATGTGATGCCGCTCTATTACGGGGCGGATGCCATGCGGAGTATTATGCTGCGGGGTGAAGGCTGGGGAAGCATACAGACCGACGTCTATGTGCTGCTCGGCTTCTCTGCCGTATTCGCTTTGTTAAACATAGCTGCATTGCGTAAACACCGGGCGATTTGATCCTGCTTGCGTACCGGGCAATAGTCAGGCTGCTTCGAATGGCTTCGAAAAAGCCGATGAAAGTCAAAAGGGAAGCTCTCCTCGAAGAGAGCTTCCCTTTTGACTATTATAATGCGATAACTAAAGCCGCCCGGACAGCTTCTGGTCGCAATCACTACCATTATGAATCGTCATATGTCCCCGTCAATCGGCTAGGACAGCGTATTAAGCGCAACGGAAAGCGCCGCCAGATCTCCGATATTTTCCGAAAGCGCGGCAGGCACGACGCGGCAGACGTCCACTGCAAGCGGCAGCGCTTCTTGCCGCAGTTCGTTCATCGTTATCTCCTCCAGCAGCCCAAGCTGCCGGCTGTAGATGCTTCCGATGACGATGATCTCCGGATTCAAAATATCCACAAGGATGGCCAGCCCGCGTCCTAGCTTGCGCCCCACGATGCCGAACACTTCCAAAGCCAGCTCGTCGCCTGCCGCGGCAGCCTCCGCCACGGCTTTCGTCGTAATTCCATTCAGCGCCTCGGCATTGTGGCAGAACATCGGCTTGTCCCCTGCCAGCAGCCTCGCTTCCGCCATATCCCGGGCCAAGCGGGCGATGCCGCCTCCGCTGCAGAAGCCTTCGAAGGAGCCGGCTTTGCCGTAGCCCACCGGACCCGCCTTTTCCATCCTGACATGTCCCACTTCACCGGCCATATCGTTGGTTCCGCTGTATAATTTGCCGTTCAGCACCAGACCTGCGCCCATTCCGGTGCCAAAGGTAAGAAAGATCATGTTGGCCCTGCCCTTGCCCGCCCCCCACTTCCATTCGGCAAGCGCACATGCATTCGCGTCATTCTGCAAGCCGACCGGCACGCCGTAACGCTCACGCAGCGGAGTAACGACATCGATACGATCCCAGTTCGGTAAATTCGGTGGCGATAGAATCGTTCCGGCCTTGCTGTCCAACGGACCGCCGCAGCTGATGCCAATCGCGCGGGGCAGTCCGGTGCCATGCTCGGCGATCAGCTCGTCCAGCTTGCGAATGAACTCCCCGATCGCCGCCTCGGGCGATGACGGCGTCGGAAACATCCGCTTGCCGATCAATTCCACGCCGTCCCCCGCCTCACGGCCAAGACATACGGCGCATTTGGTCCCTCCAATATCGACTCCGGCCAAGACGCTCATGACGTGAAGAACGCCTCCTCCAGCATCATGCATATCGCATGATAGACCGGCAAATGCCGCTCCTGAATGTCCGGCGTGCTGTCATACGGCACGCGGATTACCGTATCGCACACGCCGTTCATAAGACCGCCGCTGCGGCCAGTCAAGCCGATCGCATGTGCGCCCATGGCTTTGGCCACCTGCAGGGCATGCAGGACATTCTTCGAATTGCCGGACGTGCTGAGCCCGATGACGGCATCTCCTTCGTTGACATAGCCGAACACCTGCTGCGCAAACACCATATCCGGCTCGACATCATTGATGAATGCGGTGGCCAGCGCCGACTGGCTCACAAGCGAGATGGCGGGAAGAGCGCCCTGTAGATGATCCGCCAAGTAATTGCCATTCTCGGGGAACGCTTCGTTCAGCCGGGTGCGGACCGAATCGTTCACCGGACGGCGAAGCATAAAGCCCTTCATCAATTCACCGACAATATGCTCGCTATCCGAGGCGCTCCCGCCATTCCCGCAGACGAGCACCTTGCCTCCGTTGGCATACGTGCGATGCAGCAGCTCGACAGCCATTCCAATATCGGGCAGACAGATTTCCATCTCCGGATACTTGCGAATCATTTGCTCCAAGACAGGTTCCATATCCTCAATCACTCCTTATCCGGTCGCTGGCGGCTTCGGCATTCCCTATTAAGGCTGATTACGATTGAATGAATGAACGAAACGACGAACATTCAGCCTGCACAGCGGTTTGTGTGGGATCAATGAATTAGACATCAGAACAAGATTAACCGAATAATGGATAAATGTCACCGTTTTCTTGCCATTATGAGCAGGCATGGAGAAGGAGCGACTATCGAATGCGCGCTGCACCGATATCATTCATTGGATGACCGGAGAGCATCCCCGGGAGTCAGCTTGAGAGCCGCCCGGGCCGGCCCGATATTGATCAATACGGCAGCCAGCAGCAGTCCGATCAACATGGGAATGATCCAATCGTACGGGTAATGAAACGGAATCGGCTCCTCATGAGGCTTCACATCCTGGGCGACGGTATGAATGAACAGGTTCGACCCCGTCGTACCGATGGCCCAGCCCGCTAACAAACCCACCACCGCCACAACCGTCCCTTCGAGCAAGAACATTCGGGTGATCTGCTTGCCGGATAAGCCGATACAGCGCATCATCGCGATCGCTTTGCTTCTCTCCCGCACCGCACGGAACTGTACGACGGCAAGGCCAAGAAGCCCGATTAGCGCGGATAATGCCGTAAACCCGATAAATCCGCGGAACAATTGGAGATTGACGAGCTGCTCCGCCGCATTGTCCGCATAAGGCGAGGTGAACGTCATGATTCCGTTCACGACGAATCTGTCCTTGAGGTTCTGAGCGGCCTCTACATCCCTGTAATCGAACTGGACCAGAACGAATCCGAGCTCAGGCTGATTCGTCCATTTGAAACCATAGCCCCGCAGCTCCCGGTGAACGGATTCGTTCACATACGTAGCGTCGTATACGTGAAGCTTGGTTTTATCATCTGAATTCTCATCGGCAAATCCGGCAACTACAAACGTCCGTTCCGCTAATGGCGTCCACTCCTCCTGGAGTGTCCTAAGCTTGTTCTCATAGATCGGCAGCGTAATCCGATCGCCGGCGTTAATGCGAATCTCCCGCCTTTCGCCGCTTCCTTCGCCCCCTGGCTCGTACCGATCGGATATGGGCAGGACAATATAGGCCGGATCGTTCATGACCGCCTTCCACACCTCTTCATCGCTGCCGAATCGCTCGTCTCTCTCGATTAGCTTCAACCCGCCGCCGCTAACCAGCTTATCCGTGACCGGAACAATCGCTTGGGCGCTGCCCTGCTTCTCCATTAGCAGCATATAGGGCTCTACCGTTGCTACAGACGCAACCCGTTCCGCGATCTGAGGGTCATTCTCCACGATCGATAGAATGTCCGCTTTCTGTTCGGGGGCGGCGTACCCGACATACCCTCCGAAACCCAGCATCGTCTGGTTGGTCCGGTCCACGTCATTCGCCCTCTGCAGCATGGATGATATACTCGACATAAAGGTTAGCGTCATCATGACGAATGCGAATAAGAGAGCAATCGTCAATGTCCGGCCCCGGTGCACGTTCGGATATCGGACGGCAAGCAGCACGGATACATCCGGGAATCGCAGCTGTCTGGCAATAGCACCGAATATCCCCGCTCCGCCGGATACAAGCCGGAGCGCAAGGACCACCGTTCCAATGCAGCCGGTCAGCCACAAGAATAGAATCCATCCCATGCGGCTGCCGTTTAGTTCCGGGATATCGATGAGCGACTGATACAGATGCGCAAAGACAGCAGCCGCGCATAAACAAACAATAGCAAGCTGACGGATGCCTTTTCCGCCCTTGTATGAGGATACGGATGCGGCCGATGAATCGCGCAGCGCTTCTACGATCCGAATACGGCCGGCTTTCCGCGCAACCAATAGGCCGATAGCGGCCAAGAAGAGCGTTATGACCGCAAATAATTGAACGGAGCCGGCTATGCTCACGTAAGGCGTAACCGGAATGCTCGCCCCGCTGATCCTCGACAGCTCTTCGGAATATACGCCATAGAACAGCTTAACGAGCGCGAACCCGCCCGCCGTGCCAAGCAGCGTTCCCGCCGCAGCGCTGAACAGCGACAGCAGCAGCGCTTCGGCTGCGAACATGCCGCCAATCTGACGTCGGGATATCCCAATGGCGCGCAGCACGCCGTACATCCCCCGTCTCCCTTCGGCGATCATGACCAGCACCTGCCGCATCAGAAGCGCGCTGGATGCGATGGCCACCCCGCTGATCATGGAGACGATGAATGACACACTTAGATTATTGGCTTTGCTCTCGGCATGATATTTCAACATGCGCAGCTGAAACGGCTCCGAATCGGCATTCTCGAAATAGGAAAATCCTTGCACCGGATCGCTTGGATCCATTCGTCCGGCCAGCAGCGAATGATAGCCGTCATGCTCCATGCCGACAAGCTTACGCGCGGCCTCTTCGCTGACGATAACCGTCCCCGCCGCCGCAGCGTTCCCGCCCCGGTAACCGGTCAATCCCGTCTGCCGGGCAACGTGCCGGACTTGAAACAGCCGCTGCTTGCCTTCATGGTCAAGCAATTGAATCCCGTCTCCCTGACGGATGTTCAAATCAGCCGCGGTTTCCTCATCCACAACCGCTTCGTCGGGCCGAAGGCTGCTGCTCCAGACATCGGGCTGCGTGGAATCGAATGACTCGGCCCGGTCGGCGGACAATCCGATGGCCAGCATGCCGGTCTTGCTCCGCTGCTGCTCCTTGCTTCCGGCAATCAGCGTCGTATCGCCTTCCACGACCGGCAGGAACCGCACATCAGCCCCGCCCTTCTTATAAGCCGCCATTATCGAGTCGGCCGCTTCGGCCGTGAATGCCCGCTGATCTCCGTCCATCGGTCTCAGCTCCCAGTCGATCGCTCCGAAGCGTGCGGCGATCCATGCGTCGCCGCTATGCTTCACAGACTGGTAATTGACGAACGAGACCGTAATGAGCAGGGCGCCGATCGCTCCGGCGGCAGTCGTGAGCAATGTCTGCTTCCATTGTCTGCGCATGTTTTCCCATGCCATTTTCCATACCAGACGATTGCCGATCATGACCTGTCGCCTCCGTCATGAACGATTCGCCCGTTCTGCATGCGGATCGTACGATGGGTACGTGCGGCAATTTGCGGATCATGCGTGACCATAACGATCGTCGTCCTATAATGGTTGTTCAGCATATCGAGCAGCCCGACGACCTGCTCGGCGGTATCCGTATCGAGCGCCCCCGTCGGCTCGTCCGCCCACAGAATGAGCGGTTCTCCGACGATCGCCCTGGCTATCGCCACCCTCTGATTCTGACCGCCCGACAGCTCGGATGGATAGCGGTTGGCCCGGTCAGCCAAGCCGACGCGCATAAGCGCGTCCATGGCGCGCTCCCTGGCCGCCTTTCTCTTCACGCCTTGCGCAATGAGCGGCAGCGCCGCATTCTCCCAAGCGCTCAGAACCGGTACCAGATGGTACGATTGAAAGACGAAGCCCATTTTCTCCAGCCGGAACCGCGACAGCTCCCGTTCCTTCAACAGGTGAATGGGCGTATCCCCAATCCAGACTTCGCCTGCGTCCATCTGCTCGATGCCTGCCATCAGATGCAATAATGTCGTCTTGCCGCAGCCGGACGGGCCTGTAATCGATACCGTCTCGCCCTGCTGAATGTCGAAGCTAACCTGCTTGAGTGCACGGGTAGCCGCTTCTCCCGTTCCGAACGTCTTCGTTAATCCTTGGATACGTATCATTCCAGCGTCTCACCTCAGTATATAAATGGGTCGCCTATAACGTATCAAACCCGTGTGCAGCCATCATGGAGCAAATATGCAGAACTGATGCAGATTTCTTAGGTCCCGCCGATCCCTTACTCCGCTATTACCGGCAGGATAAGCCCGAAGCGCGCACCTTCGCCCCACTGGCTGCTTACCGTAATCTGTCCGCCATGAGCCTCGGCATACTGCTTCGCAATCGCCAAGCCGAGTCCGAGCCCCGTGCTCTTCCGTCCTTGCTGCGACGAGGACTCGATCGGTTTGCCTCTATAGAACCGATCGAATAAATGCGGCAGTTCCTCTTCCTCGATTCCCCATCCGTCATCCGTTACTTCGAAGACGACCCGGCCGGCATCCAGTTCAAGTTTGACCCGAATCTCTTGGCGGGCATGCCGCAGCGCATTGCCCGTCAAATTGACGACGGCCTGCCTGATCCGCACCTGATCCGCGAACAGCTTGATCTCGCCATCCGATCGGAATCGAATGCTAACGCTTCTCTCCTCCGCCTCCGCCGACAGCATTTCCACGACCGATTCCACAAGCTCCGTGAGCGAGAACCAGTGCTTCTCGAGCGGCAGATGCCCGGTTTCCGCAAGCGCCAGCTCCTGCAGGTCGCGGACCAGCTTGGACATTCGAATCGTTTCATCATATAACGCCGAGGTCTTGGCAAGGGGCAGCGGCTCGCCTGCATAGATCGCATTGTCCAATTGCGTGCGCATAACCGCCAGCGGCGTCCGCAGCTCGTGGGCGATGTCGGCGACCATCGTCCGTCTGACCGTCTCGAGTCTGCGCAAGCGGAGGCGGGCGCGTTCCAAGGCAAGCTCCACTGCAGGCATAGCCGTTTCCGGATCCGAAGCGGGCGCTTGCGGCTTAGATCCGCCCATATCGGCACGCTCCTCCGCCAGCTGCTGCGCCAATACCGAGATATGCTGCATTTTGCGGCGGAACTCCCGTTGGAATCCCGCATGCCATAACAAGAATAACCCGTACACGACGGCTGCCAGCAGAATCGCTGACAGCCAGACCGGCAAGCCAGGGCTATAATCGAACCGGGCTTCCGTTACGCTGTAACCGACAATCCGCCCGTTCACGATTAACGGCTTCGACATCCCGGCATCGCCCGCGTCCGTCCCGAATTCGTCATGCGATACATATGCAGCCAGCAGATTCCCCTGCTCGTCCTTGAATGCCGCACGGAAAGGAACACGCTCCGGATACCGGGCCCCATCCGCTTCCATGACGTGGGCGAACCCCTCCCAGCTCCCGTGATTTTCGTAATAGACAGAGGCATACCGGCTCCAATAGAGCGACAGGCGCTCCTCCGTGTCGCGTCCGCCGCTGACCTGTATGGACCAGCCGATCAAGACGACGATAAACGCTGCCATCATAGCCGCGAACCCGCCCAGAAGTTTAGCCGCTGCAGGCTTGCTCAGATTAAGCATATGACGTTACACCTCTTCGTTGAATGCATAGCCCACTCCATACACGGTAAGAACATAGCGGGGTTCGGCCGGTATCGGCTCAAGCTTGCGCCTTAAGTTGCGAATATGGGAATCCATCGTGCGCTCGAAGCCGACATAAGCATCGCCCAGCGCCTCGTCCATCAGCTGCATGCGTGTATAGACCCTCCCCGGATGTGAAGCAAGCTTCTGGAGCAGCATGAATTCCGTGCGGGTCAAGTCCACTTTCAAGCTATCTCGGGATACCGTATACTTGTTCGAATCGATTACCAGGTCCCCCCGGTAAATGACTCCCTCTGCAGCTTCGCTTGACTCCAGCCCAGGCACCGGCCGGCGCGAACGCCTCATAACGGCTTTAATCCGGGCAGCCAGTTCGCGTAAACCGAATGGTTTGGATACGTAATCGTCGGCTCCAAGCTCGAGCGCGAGCACTTTGTCAAACTCATCGCCTTTTGCCGTTACCATAATGATCGGCAGGTTCCATTGCCGCTCGTTCCGTTTGCACAAATCAATGCCGCTCCCGCCGCCGGGCAGCATCCAGTCGACAATCAATAAATCCGGCAAGGCGCGTTCAATGCAGTCCACCGCCTCCTCGTAGGTCGACACGCCGTACACGCGGTAGCCCACCTGCTCGAAGAAGGCGATACACTCCGCCAGCAGCTTTTCTTCATCCTCTACCCATACGATATTCATCGCCAATGCCTCCTCAAAAAAACAAGCCGATCCCTTCCGTCCGTTAGGGACGGCCGAAATCGGCTTTCGAGCCTATCAATCTCTTTCATGCTTGTACCCTTCTTACACTGAGCTCGAATTCGTCTGTTCGTGGGCGCCGCGGTCCAGCATCCGAAACCGCAGCAGCAGCAGCAGCGCGGCCAGGGACAGGAAGCCTCCGATTAAATACGGCAGCTCGATATCGACGGTGAACAAGAATGCTCCCATCAACGGGCCCAGAATCCGTCCCAGACTGTCCATGGATGAGCTTAGACCCGATGCAACCCCTTGTCCGACGGTCGTCTTCTGGGTAATTAGCGAAGTTACACACGGACGGATCAGCGCATTGCCGATGCCGAAGATAGCAAGATACAGCGTTGCCGTCCATAATGAATGCGACGTAACCAGCAGCAGGAAGCCGACCGCGGAAATGACGAGCCCCGCTGCAATATACTTGGGCTCTTCTCCCTTGCGGATTCTGCGGCGGACGACGCCGCCCTGAATGAGCGCGCCAACCAGACCGCAGACCAGAAACATAATGCCGACCTGGAGCGGCGTAACGTCGAACCGCTTCATCCCGAAGAGCTGAAGCGTCGCTTCCAGTCCTGCAAGCGACAACGATACGAACAGGGCAAGTATGTATAAATATTTCAACGAGCCTGTAAAGGCTGTCCATCGGGACGGTTTCCGTCCATGGGAAGCGGCACGCTGTTCCGGCGTTAACGATTCCGTCAGCTTGGCGAAAGCCAGCGCGAACGTAATTAGCGCAAGAGCTGCGGCTGCATAGAACGGCGTATTATGCGATACGAGACTAAGCAGGCCGCCAAAGCCGGGGCCGATCGTAAAGCCGAGACCGATAGACATGCCCACCAGCCCCATCCCTTTCGTGCGCTGATCCGGCGGCGTAATATCCGCCACATACGCGACGATTACCGAGGTTACCGCTCCCGAGAACAAGCCGCCAAGAATACGGGAGACGTACATAAGCGTTAAATTCCCGTCCGCAATTCCGAATACGAGGAAGCTCGCGGCGAAGCCTAGCACGCCGATCAATATTACCGGCCGGCGTCCGATCCGGTCGGACAGCCCGCCCCATATCGGAGACAGCACGAAGGATATGGCCGAATAAATCGACAGCATCATCCCGGTATGAAACTCGACCGATCCCGGACTCGCTTCTTTAATAAGCTCGGGTAAAACAGGAATAATAATCCCGAAACCGATAAATGTCGTAATAAGCATCATCATAACGATGCCAAGCCGTTTATCTCTCATCATTAGTTCCCTCCACCTATCATCGTACCACAACTGCCGGACGTCTAGTTATGAACAAATGAAGAACAAACAGCAGCAGCAGGACGGAACCGCTCACGAGAAACGGGGCGTGCGGCCCGAACATATCGTACAGCTTGCCGGACATGATGCTTCCGAACACCATGCCCAGCCCTTCAATCGTCAGGAAGAATCCCCAGACCGCACCGCGTTCCGATTTCGGAATGGCTTCGGCGATAAGCGCGTTCCAAGCCGGTATGATGAGCGCATAGCCTAAGCCGATGATTCCGACAATAACGAGGACATACGGCAGCGACCGGGTGTAGCCAAGCACCGGCAGCGCCACGGCGGATAAGAGGAAGCCGACATGCAGGAACCACTTCGTTCCGAAACGGTCGACCCACTTTCCGACGGGGATGAGCCCCAGAACCGTAATCGCCCCGCCGGCAACCAAATACATGCTGTATTGCTGCGGTGTCAGATGAAGCACCGTCCGGGCATACAAGGTCAGTACAGGCGTTAACAGGCCTAAAGCGAAATTTTGTGTAAACATGGCCGGATACAGCAGCCGGCTGGCATGCATGGAACGACGGACTTTCGCGAAATAACCGGAAATTCGAACGCTAAGCGAAGGTTTCGAACGTTTTCTTTTCGCCGCCGCTCCGGTTTCCTGACGCCCTTCGATTTCCATCGAGCGTTGTCTTCCTGGCAGAAAGAACGCTACCATCACGACAACGATCATCATGCCGATCAGGATGCGGAAGGCCGATGCATACGTATTATCTACAATAAAGAAATTAATGATGATCGGTCCGGAACCGACCCCGATCAGCCAAGCCATATAGACGACGCTCATAATGGTGCCGCTCGCTTCATTCCCGGCGACAGCCGTCGCCCCCGTAATGACGCAAGGCCAGAGCGGCGATGTTCCGACTCCTAATAGTACACATGCGAGAATGACCCATCCGAAGGCCGAAGTCAGCGATATGATCGCGACGGAAGCAAACGTAAATAAGACGCCGAACAGCATCACGTACCGGTATCCAATCCGGTCGATGATCCAACCGAGCGGGCTGCGGAAGGCATTATCGCCGATATATTGCAGAGCTAACGCCCATCCAACCGCATAAGCGGACAGGCCTAGTACCGTTCCCATGTATACGGGAAGGATGGATATGAGAAGAGCTCCTTTTACAAATTCAACGAAGAACATGATGGTCAGCAATTGGACGACAAAAGGCGATGTCAGCACTTTTTTGCCGGCCCAGCCGTTAGCGAGTTTCATAGGTGCGCTCCTTTCCCTTTAACAACAAGACTTCCACTCTTCTCTAGTTTCTACAAAAATGCCGCTTGCAATCCCCCCTGTTTTTGCTATACTCATCCTTGTTTGTTAACGAATCTTGACGAAAGGTGGGGAAGAATAACGATGGATCATTCTCGTACCCCATTGTTCAGCGCTCTACGCGAGCATGCATCTCACAATCCGGTTCAATTTCATATTCCCGGACATAAGAAAGGTCTGGGCAGCGATCCTGAATTCAGATCGTTTATCGGCGATAATGCGTTGTCGATCGACTTGATCAATATTGCCCCATTGGATGATCTACACCAGCCTACAGGCGTTATCGAGGAGTCACAAAAATTGGCAGCCGACGCTTTCGGAGCCGATTATACCTTTTTTTCGGTACAAGGAACAAGCGGAGCCATTATGACCATGATTCTATCGGTTTGCGCTCCCGGCGACAAAATCATCGTCCCCCGGAACGTGCACAAATCGATTATGTCGGCGATTATTTTCGCAGGCGCGCGGCCCGTATTCATCTCGCCTGCACGCGACTCGAATCTTGGCATCGATCACGGCATTACAACCCGCTCGGTCAAGCGGGCGCTGGACCGGCATCCCGACGCGAAGGCCGTTCTCGTCATTAACCCGACTTATTTCGGCATCTGTGCGAATCTCAAAGAAATCGTCGATCTGGTTCACAGCTATGACATTCCCGTGCTTGTCGATGAAGCGCATGGCGTTCTCATCCATTTTCACGAGAAGCTTCCGATGTCGGCCATGCAGGCAGGGGCGGATATGGCTGCAACCAGCGTACACAAGCTAGGCGGTTCCATGACGCAGAGCTCCGTGCTCAACGTCCGCAAGGGACGCGTTAACCCGCATCGCATCCAGACCATCATCAGCATGCTCACAACCACTTCGACTTCGTACATTTTGCTCGCTTCCCTGGATACCTCCCGGCGGAATCTGGCACTGAACGGTCACGATATCGCAGAGCAGACGATCGCTCTTGCACAGCTTGCCCGCAATGAGATAAACACGATACCGGGCTTGTCCTGCGTAGGGGAAGAAATACTGGGCGACGAAGCGACTTATGATATCGATCCGACCAAATTGACCATTCACGTGCGCCATCTGGGCATTACCGGATATGAAACCGAGAATTGGCTGCGCGACAACTACAATATCGAAGTCGAATTGAGCGACATGTACAATATTCTTTGTCTGGTTACGCCGGGGGACACTCGCGATTCGATCGATAAGCTGCTGGCCGGACTGCGCGACCTTGCCCAGACGCACCACAAGGTGAACGAAGCGAAGGAGCTGGTTGTCAAGATCCCGGAAATTCCCCAGCTCTCGCTCACACCTCGCGACGCATTCTATGCCGAGACGGAAATTGTCCCGTTCAAAGAATCCGCAGGCCGCATTATCGCCGAGTTTATATATGTTTACCCGCCTGGCATCCCGATTCTACTTCCAGGCGAGGTCATTTCTCAGCAAAATATCGATTACATCATCGATCATGTTGAAATCGGACTGCCGGTCAAAGGGCCTGAGGACCGCAGCATCCAATTCGTCAAAGTGATCGTAGAGGAAACGGCAATTTCATAATCTGCCACACGCGAGAAGGCCGGGGAGCGATCCCCGGCCTTCTTCTACTTGCGCCCCCGCTGACCGTTGTCAACGGTGACAGGCAGTTATTGTCAATCTTAGCCAGGGATGCTATGATGTTGAAGGGGGTGGACTACATTGGGTCAAAGCGCTTACATCACTTTTACGGACGGCTCTCTCGTCGAACGACTTGATCTCGACCAGGTGAAAACACAACTGAATCGTTACTGTGAACAAACATCGCTGACAGGCAGGCAGCTTGGATGGGATTACACAGAGGCCGCCTTTCCGTATACGGTCGAGACGAAACCCGGAGAGGAAGACCGCTGGTTCTATTTGAAGGGAACAAGCCCACTGTACAACTACATCCTGTTCGGAGTCGGAACAAAGCAAGACGGCGACCGCGAACGGGCCTATGTTCAGGTCGTTCTGCCTGATTCGGCCACCCATGGCGACAAGGCGAAAGGCAACGAGCTGTGCAAATATATGGCCAAGCAGCTGCAGGCCGAGTTGAAGATGTTCAACGGCCGGACGATCTATTACAACCCGCGCAAATAACAACGACAAACAAGCTCCGGTACCTGGGACAGGTTCCGGAGCTTGTATTTGCTTCCAAGACGCTTGCTATTCTAAGCTTCGTTCTCGCTTTGGGCGATTTCTTCATAAATACGCGTAACGCGATCCCATTCCGCATCGTCCTCGATGCCGACAAGGAATGCTTCCTCGTTCTCTTCCTCAATCCGGAAAATAACGCCGTCAGCTTCCGGATCGTTACGATCCAGCAGGACTGCATAGGCTTTCTCTTCCGATTCGAAGGTGTAAACCATGACCATCTCACGCTCTACGCCTTCTTCGTCCGTCACTAGAAATACATGCTCTTCATGCTCATGATCATGGTCATGCCCACAACCGCAATTGTCTCCGTGTTGGTGTTCACTCATGGGATACCCTCATTTCAGTTCATCTATGGACTTTCCTTCGTATCGTAACATGAGATCCATGGCCGGTCAAACAAAACACCCCCGCCAATCAGCACGGCGAGGGAATTTAAACCGACCTATTGCGCGGTTATTATTTTTTCGGATACCAGGTTCCACTCGTCGGTTGCGTTCACTTTCATGAAGAAACGAACCGCATACTTGCCAGACGAGTCAAAATTATATTTAATGTCGTCCGTTCGATACCAGAAGTTGTCCTTGTTATTCAACGATACGTTCTGCGATTGTATGACTTTCTCGCTGCCGGAAGGATCAAAGATCGAAACCTTGACCGCCGCAACGTCGGTCTTCAGATTGTCAATCTGCGCAAACACCTTGAAGGTGTAGCGGTTCCCCTTGTTCACATTGCCGAAAATCGTGTTGTCTTGGAACAAAAACATATGAACGTTCGGTTTGTAAACCGTGACCTTCTTCGAAGTTTCGTCCCAAACGACCAGTGACTGCAGCGAGTTGGCCAATTGCCGTACCGCCAAATAGGTTTTCCCGTCGGATAACAGCCCTGCGTCACTAAGATCTTCTCCATTAACGATAACTCGTACTTTCTGTGCCGCCGAATCGGCGAACATCATCGTACCGCCCCATAATGACATGACCAGCAGCAAGATGAGAAGCCTTCTGAATTTCATGCTCGCAAACCCTCCACCCGATTGTCTGGATGTAAGGTTATACTCCCTCAGTTGTTCAAAGTTGCGTAAGCGGCCAAACTTTTTTGTGCAGAAATTTGTCGTATCGTGTTGATCGCATCATTTGCCCGGGATATGACGCGAAGTATCTTCACATCCCGAGCCTGTGGCCATCCGAAGGCGTCCAAGACCGTTTACACGAATGTGCGCGTCAAAATGCAGGGTACCCCTTTGCCTACCGCACCAGGTTTCCGCATTCCCTCCAAATAGCGGATTCCTCTCGCACAGGGCGTTTTGCATACTGCACAGGTATTGGATAGAACGAGTTTCATTACAGCTTGTTTACGGTCCGACGGGGATTTCTTCTTCTTGACTGCCTTGGCCTTGCTCATGGCTGCCCTCACTCCTGCCTCATCGCATCATTCGGTACAGATTATCCTATGATGAAGCAGGCGTTCGTGTATCCGCATTTGCCCATAGTAAATCCGACATATTTTGATGGCCGGTCTCTTTATATTCGCTGCCGGAGCTAGTTCAAGAACGAATTTGGCTTATCCAATATGACGATACGATGCCCAAGTATGGGGGTCGAACCGGATGCATACGATTCGTGGAGCAGCATAAAGTGTATTCGTTCTAAATTCAATAAGCAGCACAAGAAGGCACAGCCGTAACGGCTGTGCCTTCTTGTGCTGCTTCTATAACGGCTCCCTTGAGCCCGGATTAGAACGTTGGCAGCTGATCCAAATTGTTCGAAGGATCGCCATCCGCATCGCCGCGGATGTATGTGCCCCCATCTCTTCCTTTGAAGGCATTCACGCCCGCTATACGGCCCGCTTCCACTTCTTGCAGCGCCTCGGCATACTGCAGGACGCGTCCCGTGGAAGTTTGAAAGGCCGTCAAGTCTCCGTCGCCATTCTTCTGGACGGCCACGATCGATTCCCGGTTATCTGCTCCGCTTTGCTCCAATGTGTTCATAGCTTAAGCCTCCTTGTCCTTTACAAGGGTTAGAATGCCCGCTATGCCCTTCTATTATTCGAACTGTTCAGGTATGATAGACAAGTACAGGGAGTCGAAAGGAGCTGAAGCGAAGACGTGACGTCGGTTTACGTAATTTCAATTATAATGGTCATCGTACTGACTGCTTTATTTCTGTGGGTCACTAAGAAAGCTTACTCGCGCAAGTGGGAAGACGAATAATGGGATACGTCCGGGTTTCGGCTTGAAACGCCGGACGGCTTATTCAGGTATCGGTTAGTGGAGCCGCATATGGATCCGTTGCCGTATCCGGCAATTTAGGCTTTAGCGGCACTGATTCTGAAGGTTCATATACGCTGCCCATTACCGATTCGCTTTCTCCCTCCGAATATACCTCCATCATGACCGTATTCGTTTGAACGGCCTCCATTGATCTTCCCGGCAAGCCCGCGCATCCCGAACAAAGAAGCAAACTGCCAATAAGAACTGCTAATTTTTTCACGATTCAACCATCCCCAGCCTTCATGTTCTGACGATGGGTATAGTATGTGCTTAGGATCATCAGGATAAACACATGGAAGCGTCATCTTCCTATCATTTGGGTCTTGCTTCCTTGGGCAGCTTGCGTCTCCATACGAACCGCTCATCGTACGTGAATGAATCCTTCACGACCATGTTATACGCTAACATCGAGAAGATCCCGACGATACCGAATAAACCAACGAGCCATACAGCCAAATCAGCTGCTTCGTTCACCATGACCCCTCCCCCTCATCCGACTGCGTCTATCAACAAGATATGATTCGCGCGAATCAAATAGTCTCGAACAGCCTCTCCGGAGAAGGATTCATTTTTCGCTATAATTTTTTTTGATAAAAGTGTTGACTTTCCAATTCATACTTGATATATTATTACTTGTCACTGCGACATGATCTGTTAGCTCAGCTGGGAGAGCACCATCTTGACAGGGTGGGGGTCAGTGGTTCGAGCCCACTACAGATCACCATACTTCTAAAGCTGAAACCCTTGATAATCAAGGGTTTTTTTGTTGTTTATTTATAAACGTTCGTCCTAGATGCCGCGGGCGGTGCCCAAAAAGAAAAGAAGCAAGGACGTATACGCTCCTGCTTCTTAGCCCGACGTTTATTGGCGCACGCCGGAAGCGCCCAGGTTCCGTATCTTACCCACTCCGGTCGTGGTTATGGAGGTTACCGAGGTTCCCTTAAGGTCTCTATGCTGACCCCAGAAACGGCTTACTCTATCAATATGAAGAAGAAGCTGCCATTGTATGTATGCTTGTCTAATAGATTTGATTAAAATCCCCTATTTTCAAATGAAACTCAATTAATTTCGAATACGTACACCCAATCGCTCAACAACCGCCGAGCATAACTTATCATGTACCCTGCAGGCAAGGAGGTGCATTGAAAAATGTCCGGATGTGTTGGTGGTGCTTTTACAAACACGGGAACGATCCTGGTCCTTTTTATCTTGTTGGTGATCGTCGCTTGCAGCTGCATGCGTTTCTAGAGGACTAAGCGCCTTCAAGATGTTCCTCCTACGCTGGACTGTACATCTCCATCACGACGAGAAGGCCCGGCTGCACGCGGGTCTTTTTTCATACAATGAAACTGAATTATATACGATACGGGTAAACGCCCACTCCTGGAATTGGGCAGCCGCATAAGACGGGTTCGAACCTAATTCAAGGAGTGGTGAATGTTGAACCCATACAATACCGGTCAGGTCAGCCCTGCTCAAGTAAATCCAGGTCAAGTACAGACGGCAAGCTTGTGTGCGGATTGCCGAGATTGTTTGGACAATGCCGTTATAGTACCATTGCAAGGACTGCCTCCCGGCAGTCCCTTTATTTTGCGTCATAAACGACAGTCCGCGGATGAAGCTTCTCCCTGTCATCCATCCTGCAACAAAATGGACCGCCGGTCCGTCTGAAGGATACATACGCATGACAATCTATTCCAGAGGTGATCGGAATGAGGAAGAGATGGTTTCTCTCCGCAGTAATTATGCTTCTTGTTCTTGCAGTCGGACAGAATGCTTGGGCGTTCCCGGATACGAAGAACGATCCGAATGAAGCGAAAATTAACGAGCTGCAGAAGCAGGGCGTCATAGCCGGCGAGAAGGACGGATCGTTCAAGCCGCAAGACAAGCTGACCTACGCTGCAGGCGTAACGATGCTCGTTAAAGGACTCGGTCTGAATATCGACCATATTAAATTTGTTAAGAAGCCGGAAGCGAGCGATTCTTTCACCAAGGTCAAAGACGGCGCCTGGTATTCCGACGCCTTCATCGTCGCAAGCCTGAACAATCTGGATATCGACAGAGACGTCGATCCTGCTGCGTTCATGACCAGGGAGCAATTTGCCCATCATCTGTTTCAAGGCATGATGGAGAAAGGCGATTATGCGTTTATCGAAATTTTCATGGAGCTTAAGGATGAAGCTGACGTAACGCCGGCTTATATGGACAGCATTCAGAAGCTGCTCATTGCGAAGATTGCCGAACTTGATAAGAACGGCAAGTTTTATCCGAAGACAGCCATCAAGCGCGGAGAAGCAGCCTCATGGCTCCATGACGCTATCGTCTTCGTGAAGGAGAATGCGCTGAAGCCGGACCAGGGAACCAAGCCGGAGCCTTTTCCCTATACGGATTTGAAGCTTGCGACAAAAGCCGTTAACGAGCAAATTCAAGAGGTAACGGTAACGGCCATGGCACCTCACCCTGGCTACGGGCTGCGCATCGCCTCCATCACATTCGTTGGCGATCAGGCATACATCCAGGTTGAAGCCGTTCATCCGGATAAAGACCGCATGTACCCGCAAGTCATCACGGAGGTGAAAGCAACGACTTATGTCGCTTCCGCCTTCAAACCGGTACTCCAAGATGCTGGTACCTCTTCCTCATCGAACGGTTCCGGCACCAACGGCAGCTCAGCAGCTTCGCCCGCTGTAATCGAAACTTCCGCTCAAGCTCGATAAACCAATCAGCAAAGAACCCTTAGAAGCTGTAGAGCCACTTCTAAGGGTTCTTTGCTTTTCAATCCACCAAATGGCCTTCCTATCCTTCTTCTCCTGTCACAGACCGCCTCAACGCCGCGAGGGAGCAATAAATTATTGTGAGCTATCCGCAGCTGCTTCAAGAGAAGCCAGCGCCGGTATGCACCAATCGATCTCCGGACTGCCGATCCGACGCAGGAAGGCGTTCGTCCGCGAGAACGGGCGGCTGCCGAAGAAGCCGCGATGCGCGGCGAAGGGACTCGGGTGCGGGGATGTGATGATGCAGTGACGGTCCAAATCGATCGAAGAAGCTTTCTCCTGCGCATGCTTGCCCCATAAAATGAATACAATGGGCCGCTCGCGCTCGTTTAACGCGGCAATAACGGCATCCGTGAACCTTTCCCAGCCGTTCCCTTGATGCGATGCCGCTAAGCCAGCCTCTACCGTCAGCACATTATTCAACAGCAGAACCCCCTGCTTGGCCCATGGCAGCAGATACCCATGGTCGGGAACCGGACATCCCAGGTCTTCCTTCAGCTCTTTAAAAATATTTTGCAGCGACGGCGGCGACTTCACGCCCGGCTGGACCGAGAAGCTGAACCCGTGAGCCTGACCCGATCCGTGATAAGGATCCTGACCCAGAATGACGACACGCGTATCCTCATAGGACGTATAATGAAGCGCGTTAAAAATATCATGCATGCTCGGATAAATGGTTTTATGCCGGTATTGTTCAGCTAAGAAAGCACGCAATTGTTTATAATAAGGCTGCTCCATCTCCTCATTTAAGATAGTCGCCCAATCGTTCTTAAAAATAGCACGCATATGAACCCTCCTGCTGTACTGACGGGCATTGCCCCAGCACAAAAAACGCCTTTCCTTCATCGAAGGAAAAGAGCTGTAGGCCTGCCCGTCTTATGTATAAAAATATCATATCGCAACGGGGTTTCGATGTCACGTGATTAATCATCCTTCAAAAAAGCAGTCACTTTCGACCGTCGTAAACTTGTCACATCTGCCTGGAAAGGGTAAAGTGTATAGTATTAAACCGATAGGAGTTCTGTACATGGCAAAGAAAAAGCACAAAAAGCTCACACCCTGGGATTATCTTGTACGATTCTTTTTCATTACGCTCGGGGCTGTAATGATGGCCGTCGCTCTGGAAGTCTTCCTTGTACCAAACGAAGTTATCGATGGAGGCATAACGGGGATATCCATCGTAGTCTCGACCCTGACCGGAATGCCGCTAGGTTTATTCATCTTCATCCTCAACTTACCCTTCCTGCTCATTGGGTATAAGCAGATCGGCAAGACATTCGCAATCTCCACTCTGTACGGTATCGGCGTCATGTCATCCATGACTGCATTCCTCCACCATGTTGAACCTTTTACGAATGAAAAAATATTAGCCGTCTTATTCGGCGGTCTTATACTCGGTTTGGGAATAGGCTTGGTATTACGTTATGGCGGTTCGTTAGACGGATCCGAAATCGTAGCGATACTCATCTCCAAGAAAATAAGAGTTCCCGTAGGACAAATCATCCTGATCTTCAATGTGTTCATCTTCGCAGCGGCAGGCTTCGTATTCGGATGGGATTCGGCCATGTATTCCATCTTTACGTTCTATATTGCCTCCAAAGTGATGGACATCGTCGTTGAGGGCTTGAATGAATCGAAATCGGTCACCATTATATCCAGCGAATATGCGGAGATCTCCGAGACCATTTTGGAGCGGTTGGGACGGAATACCACGTTTCTCTATGCGAAAGGCGGATACAGCAAAGAGGACACGCAGGTTATCTATTGTGTCGTAACCCGTCTGGAGCTTGCCAAGCTGAAAGCGATCGTACAGGAAATTGATTCGAATGCGTTCATTGCAATCGAGCATGTGTCCGACGTGCTCGGCGGAAACTTCGAGAAATCTTCCATTCATTAACCATGCATAGCGTATAAAGAGGACGCTCTTCATGCGTCCTCCTTCCTTTATATGCGGACAAAAATAAACGTTCTTCAACTTCCTCATCATATGATTCCTATACACTGGACCTGTCCCGATTATACTAAAGCTAATGCAGCGTCTAAGCCCCTGAAAGCCCTCCTCGCGCTGTTCAGCAAATCCCCCTAGATATTGTCGATAATGATTCCAAACCGCATTTTCTCCTCCTGGAGGGCCTTAGAATTAATCTCCAATTCATTTCAAAGCCGCTACTGTCGGCAGCTCGACAGCTTCATGACCGGGATTATGTTTGTATCATGCATACAAAAAAACACCTTTCCACTAATTCGCTTCTCAACGAATATTGCGTGGCTATAAGGTGTTGTTTCAGTTCCATTTGCGTCACATAACGCGTAGGATCGTTTGATTTGCAAATGCGTTTTATAACGTTGATACAACGGGCTAAAACGCCAGTAATTTCGAGGTATGCCGAGGACGGGGGTCGAACCCGTACGGTGGTCACCCACCGCAGGATTTTAAGTCCTGTGCGTCTGCCTGTTCCGCCACCCCGGCATGATGATGACGTTTGTGATAATGGTGGGCCCTGAGGGACTCGAACCCCCGACCAATCGGTTATGAGCCGACCGCTCTAACCAACTGAGCTAAGGGCCCTAAAGAATGCAATCGATAGGCTGGTTTGGTTGCGGGGGCAGGATTTGAACCTGCGGCCTTCGGGTTATGAGCCCGACGAGCTACCGGGCTGCTCCACCCCGCGAAAGTACCATCTCATCAACACGTCATTGAATGGCGACAAAAGTAAATATACTACAGGTTGGAATCGAAAGTCAACCAAAATTTTAAATGTTATGGTAAAAATCTCACACCGTATCGTCCTTTGCGAGATTGAAAGACTTCGATCTCCCGGGGGCATTCATAACCGTACACCCACCAATCATTTTCCATTCGCTGTATGAGGCAGCCTGCTTGAAATTTCGTTTCATACAGCCTCACCCAATATACCCAACGCATGACGAATCCCTCCATCGCCGTTTTGCTTAGATTACCCCAATATAGACAAATGCAAGCATCCTCTTGGCAGAAAAAAAGCTCTGCGGCTTCATGCATATTCATGCACGGCCGCAGAGCTAATTATTATCCGGCGTATACTTCGGTGGCTACGCCGCCTTCAGCCGGATTCAATCCGCCATTCGGGTTTTCTTTAATTTTCTTAAGGATCGCATTGCCCTTCGTTTCCCATTCCTTAAGCGCATCCTCGGTGCTCTTCTTGCCGTCGATGACCTCTTGGAATATTTGTTGGCCGACATAACGCGCTTCTTCAATGCCCGGCTTCTCACGGTACAGCTTCTCTTGATCCGTGCTGGACGGCGGGATTGGCTTCAGCTTGTAGAACGCCTCCATGTTGTAGTCCTGGCCATCCTTAGGCTGAAGCAGCGATTTGCGCGATACCATCTCATACAAGCTGCGGGATTTCAGCTTCGCCCACTCCTTGCCGTTGTTAAACGCGATGAAATCCCATGCATCCTCGCTGTTCGCCGCTTTCGCATTGATGCCCATCAGCCCGCTCAAATATACATTGCCGCCGATGCCTGGATTATCGGCGTGCTGCGGCATCGTAACAACGTCCCAATCTACGGAAGGAACCTTGTTGTTCTTCGCGTTCTGCTGCTTCGCACGCGTCAGCTCCGTCACATAGTCGTAGCCGCCGACCGTCATGGCCACTCTGCCGTTAATAAACAAATCGCCTTGGTACGGATTATACATACGCTTACCGTTAGTACCCTCATCCATTCCGCTATTGATATCTTGGTTGGTCGGAACGATTTTATCTTTATAAATAGAAGCCATTGTCGTAAACACTTTCGCCCATTGCGGCGAATTGACCGTCATTTTCTCGCCCTTGTCGTCGTAAACCTTCAGCTGAAGCGCCGGCAGATAGCTGTTCTGCATATCCCAGAATGGATCCCCGCCCCAGCGACCGAACGAAAAGCCGAATATGCGCTTATTGCCTTCGCCCTTGGAGACCAGCTTCGCTTTGGCCAATACGTCATCCCACATCATGCCGTCTGTAGGCGGTTCAATGCCAGCATCGGCAAAAATCTTCTTATTATAATACAGAGCGGATGCGTTGAAAGTTGGCGACAGCGCATAAATGGAATTGTCGCCCGCTTCCTTGATGCCGTCGATCACCGAAGGAACCAAGTCTTCAATGTCGAACTCATGCTCTTGAATCAGCGGGTCGAGCTGCTTCAGCATGTTGTCCTGTACGAGACGCTTGAGATAGCTCGAGTTGGAATCCAGAACAACGACGTCAACCGGATTATTGCCGTTTAGCATCTCAGTCAGCTTCTCGTAAGGATCGGGCTGCTTGACCGGCTTGCCGTCCTCAGGCTGCTCCTGGAAACGCATGTCGTCATAGTTCACAGCGCCGACGATTTGAATGTCCAGCTCGGGATGAAGCAGCTCATAGCCGTCGGTATACAGCTGACGGAGATACTGCTCGTTATCCGGGCTGGAATAGATGAACCCGATGCGAAGCACGCGTTTCTCCGTGCCGCTGCCGCCGTCCCCCTTGCTGCAGGCAGCCAGCACAGATCCCATTAAGGTTAGCGACAAGCATAACATCGCGCCTTTTCGCAAGATGGAACCGAAAGATGATTTTTTCTTCATACGGTTGTTACCCCTCCAATGATTTTGGTTGCGTAATGATAATTCGCTCACCGTCGAATTCCATTGACGCTTTATCTGTAATTTGTAAAGCACTCAGATAAACTTTCGGTATTTGCAGACGGCCGACGCGGTCGACGACCACATATTCTTCATGCGCGCTGTTGATGCCGCTCTGCAGCCCGCCGCCCTCCGCATCCAGGTTCGGATTGCGCTTAATGAATTCCGTACTGGTCAGACCGTCCCGGATGGCCACGACGCGGTCCACTTTGCCCGCCAGCGACAAATCATGCGTGACGATGACGATCGTAATGCCGATCTCTCTGTTCAGCCTCCGGAAGATGTCCATGATCATATCCGATGTCCGCGTATCGACGGATCCCGTCGGTTCGTCGGCAAGAAGCAACTTCGGCCGGTTGGAGAGCGAGATTGCAATGGCGACCCGCTGTTGTTCGCCGCCGGACAGCTGATGCAGCTTGTTATGCATCCGCTCCTTCAATCCAACCCATTCGAGCAGCTGCTTGGCATAAGCCCGGTCCAGCTTGGAGGACAGCATCATCGGCATCTCGACATTCTCCAGAGCCGTCAAATAAGGGAGAAGGTTGCGCGCATTGTTCTGCCATATAAAGCCGACTGTATCGCGCTTGTATTCCACGAGCTGCTCATCCGTAATTTTGAGCAGATCCCACGGGCCGACACGAACGGTACCGGCGGAGGGGCGATCGAGCCCCCCTAGAATGTTAAGCAGCGTTGATTTGCCGCTGCCGCTGTTCCCGATGATCGCCATCATCTCGCCGTCCTGCACGGACAGGTTCAGTCCTTGCAGAGCGACGACTTCGAGATCGTCCGATTTGTAAATCTTCACTAAACCTTCGCATTCTATCATAGCCGCTTACCGCTCCTCTCCCATCTTCACTGCTTGATGGACACGAAGCCTGCGGATATGGATCAACAGCAGCGACGCTCCCATCAGCATCATGCATCCTACGACGATATACAGCTGCATCGTATCCTTGGAGTCGAAGACGACTCTGAACGGAGGAACGGAGTTCGCCACATTATCGGTCGTTTGCAGGAATGGCAGGAACAGCAGACTTGTAATCTTGCCAATGACAATACCCAGAACGATAGAGAGACCGGCAGTGAAAATCTGTTCCAGCAGCAGCATGCCTGTCAGCTGCTTACGGGATAGCCCCATCGCCCGCAGAACGCCGAACTGTACGGTCCTGCCCGACAGGTTGAAGAACCAGTAGAGCACGTACCCGACAAGCGAAACAATGATCGAGACGAAGAAGCCTAGACTTAGAATACCGAACACGCCGCCGCGGGTCGGATGCTTCGACTGCGTCAGCAGCTCCTGGCGAACGTCCTCGACGGATGCAAGCTCGATGCCCTGCTTCTGCAGCTCGGTAATGATCGGTCCTGTCTTCGCGTCCGGCTTCATCTTCAGCCATACGTCATACTGCAAGAGCGGAACCTGATCGTAGATGTAATCCAGATTCGCGATGATAAACGGCGATTTGTCCGGATATTGGCTCGGCCAATACGGCACGATGCCGACAACCACAAAGTCGATCATCCCTTCGGTCAACCCGACGGAAACCACATCGCCCAGTTTGAGCTGATAGCGTTCGGCAATCTTTGACGGGATAATCGCCGCCTGCTCGTATAGCCCCAAATTGTTCAAGTAATTAAAAGGATGTACCGGGAACAGATCGGAGCGGAACCAGGCTACCTTCGAGAAGTCGACATTATCGATCCCTACCAGCGTCCCTTGGCCAGCCGACCGTCCGGATACGACGACATTGCCCTTGGCTTGAAGCACTCTCGCCGCAGCTTCTACGCCTTCTAATTGACGGAATATCTCGAACGGCGGCTCCGATAAGATGACCCGGGTCGGCGTCCTGCCTCCGCCTTGGCCGCCACCGCCGCCTTGGCCTCCGCCATTTCCGCCCTGACCGCCTTGACCGCCGCCTTGGCCTCCGCCTTGGCCTCCGCCTTGACCGCCGCCGTTTCCGCCTTGATTGCCCGTTTCGACCGTCTCGGGTTGGCCTTCCCATACGGTCTTGACCACAACGTCGGTTCCGTATTTATACAGCGTCCGCTCCGTTGAGTTCAAGTCGATCGTCCGGGCAGCCGAAGCATTGTACACGCCGAGCCCGAGCGTCAGAATAAGCAAAATCATGAGCGGGTAATACCCTTTGGATGAGCGCGACAGCTGCGTCAAGGTCAAATATACCGGTACCGGCAGCAATCTCTTGCCAAGCCAGTTGCACAGCTTCAATATCCACGGAAACACCCGCAGGAAGAATAGCCCTAATGAAAAGATCGCGATAGCCGGAACGAAGAACAGGAACGGCTGAACGTTCAGCTGGTCGGTCGTCATTCCGCTCTTGAAAGAAATCATCTGGCGTTCATTGAACAAATACCAGCCGTATCCGGCTACGCCGAGCAGCAGCACATCGAAGAACCATCGCTGCCAGACCGGCTTCCGGTCTGATCGGGCAAGCTGCTGCTTATAATTGACGATCGATGCGCGCGCATAGAGGATCGCGGGTATAACCGTCGCCAATACGGCGAGTAATACGGCACCTACGCCCGCAATGATCGCTTCGGTCGAGAAGCCGACCGGGATCGATTTGCGGTTGACGAAGGTGAGGAACCCGTTGGCGGATCCGATGCTCTTGGCCATAAACCAGCCGATTAACGGGCCGATCACAAGCGCCACCGCTCCGAGCAGCAAGCCTTCAAGCAGATAGATCCATATAACTTGCCTTGTGCCTGCGCCACGGCTCCGGAGCACCGCAATATCGCTTCGCTGCTTGTCGAGCGACTGGCGCGCATTCATCGCAATGAAGTAGAACACCATCGCAAGCATAGGAGCAGCCAGTGTGAAGAGCAGCATTTGCAGCTGCAAACTTTGCTTCCGGAATTCATTGAGCAGCTTCTGGAACGAAATCTCGACCTTCGTGTCCTTGAGCTTCTGATACAGCTCGACGTTCAGCCGGTCCAGCGTCCGCCCGAGCGGCGCAAGCTGGCTGGTTTTGATCTCCTTCAAATCAAAGGCATAATACCAATTGGCCGTATGCACAGGGATCTTGCGATCCGTTACAATTTCTTTCTGGAATGCTTTCTCGCTGATGACAAGCGTATTCATGATGCCTTCCATACCTTTGTACCAATAAGGGTCGGTATCGCTGGTCGGCTTATAGGCACCTACGATTTTTACCCGCAGCGTCATGTTCAGGCCGCCATAGATCGGATACAGAAGAACATCCCCGACATGAAGATCGCTTCGGTACATGGCTTCTTCCATCATGACGGCTTCGAACGTTTCGTCCGATCCGACTTCATCCTTGAACCAGCGGCCCTGCGCGATCTCGGATTTCTTGTCTAATCCCGATAACGTAATCAGCGACATCTGCCGAACCCGGCTCGGATCCACCTTCGTCGGATCCTCCGGCGCGATCTCCGTGCTGCGGATCATCATGCTCTGCACGAAGGTCGAGAACGGAAACCCGATCTCGCTTGGCACATCTTCCTTGATATAGCGTGCGACCTCGGTCAATGCTACCGGATCCGTCTTGCCGCCCGTAGCCTGATACCCCATCAGCAGGGAGCCGGCGGGCAATCCGGTGCTTTCTTCCTTCAATGTTTCCGCGACAACCCGCTTCAGCGCGCCGTCAGCATACATTGGGATGCTCGTCGCAAACGCCACTGCAATGATGAGTCCGGCCAGCGAACTAAGCGTCAGCCAGCGGGTGTTCCACATTTTGCGGAACAAAAAACGAAATAACGGCATCCCCATCGATTATCGACCTACGACTTTCTGTCCCGGCGTCAAGCCCTTCAGGATTTCAATCTCCGTCGACGTTTGTTCTCCGACCTCCACATCCACCTCGCGCTTGCCTTCGCTGTCGATAACCTGCACATAAGTCCGGGATCCGATTGTGCGAAGCGTAGATGGCGGAATAACGATTACATTCTCCTTGCGCTTCGTAATAATGTTGATCGAGAGCGGTGTACCGCGAATAAGACCTGCAGGCTTCTTATCCAGCTCGACGATCAGGAAGTCTTCCGGCCGCTCCGGCTTCTGGGCGCCGTTGCCGCCACCCGGCATGCCGCCGTTTCCGTTATTCTCGTCTTCCTGCACGATCGGCAGCTGCTTCACCTTGCCCTTCACTTCGCCCACATTCGTGATGTCGACGACGACCGGCATGCCGACCGCTACCCCCTTCAGTTCGTCAAGCGTCATCTTAGCCGCAGCCGTCATGCTGCCGCTGTCCGCTATAACGCAAATCGGATCGTACGCTTTGATCAAGTCGCCCTTGAGCACGTTCAGCGAGACGACCGTACCCGTGAACGGAGCCTTCAGCGTCGCCTTGGCAATCTCGGCTTCCTTGTCGACCAGATCCTGACGCTTCTGCTCAAAATCAATGACGGCCATCTCGAACTCGACCGGATCCATCTCGTCGCGCTTGCGGAGCTTTTCTTTCATTTGAACTTCCAATGTCTTGAACTGCAGCTTATCCGTTCGGAGCTGTTTCTCCAGATCCTCCACATCCAGCTGTCCAATGACCTGACCGGCCGTTACCTTCTGGCCGACCTTGACGTTCAACGTCTTGAGACGTTTGCCGTCCAGCGTGTAATATAACGTCTCCTCCTGCATTGAGATGACCTTGCCGATCGATTGAACCTTCGTTTCCAGCGTCGTGGTCGTAACTTCATATTCCGGCTTCTTCGATATGGCAGGCGGCGTAATCGCCGGCAGCACTTCCTCCTCCTCCTCCTTCGGCAGCAGCGAGCAGCCGCTGGTAAATACCAGCGATGCGCCCAGCACAACTGCGGCCATCCGTTTATATGAACCTTCCGTCAACCATTTCGTAAACATGATCGGCAACCTCCAAAATCGTAGGATCGTGCGTTGTCATACAAATTGTAACTTGTTCGGTTTGAATGATATTTTGGAATACCGACATAATCTGTGCGGCCATCTGTGAATCCAGCTCGGCAGTCGGTTCGTCCGCGAGCAGCAGACGCGGCTTATGCGCAATGGACTTGGCGATCGCAACGCGCTGCTGTTCGCCGCCGGACAGCTCGAAAGGCCGGTGGCTCATCCGCTTCGAGAGACCGACTAGATCCAGGCAATGCGTAACGCGTTCCTTCCATTGACTGCCCGGCACGCCGGCCATCCGGAGCGAAAGCTCCACGTTCTCATAGGCGGATAACAGCGGCATCAAGGCGAACGCCTGGAAGATAAAGCCCATTTGCTTGCGCCTCACAAGCGTCCGCTCATTGTCGCTCATCGTATGGAACGGCAAATCCTGAAAAAAAATATGCCCCTTCGTCGGCTGATCCAGACCGCCGATCATATTGAGCAGCGTCGTCTTGCCGGAGCCTGAGCGCCCGCGCAGCATGACGAGCTGTCGCTGCCTCAGCTCCATATTGATTCCCTTCAATACATGCAGCGGCTGCCCGCCGACCTGGAATGTTCGTTCAACAGCCTCGACGGTCAGCAGCGGTCCGCTTGCCGGGATCGATAGATCGACAGAAGGCTGATTCGACACTACTGCTGCCGGTTCGACAGCAGCGGCAGTCTCCATATCGGCGTCCGACTGATCATCAACGACGGCCGTTTGTGTTGCATTACGTTTCCACCATGCCATGACCGGTTATCTTGACCCCCTGCTCCATTAAAATTTTTTCATATTTCCATATATCGTATAGACGGTACACGGCATGAAAAAGTTACACATTATTTGGATTGAAATTATAAATATTTCATAAAGACGGCAAATGTAGAAAAAACATATTTCGTCATTCTCCGCGCTGAATTTGTTTCTTCCCTGAACAAGATTCAGAGAAGTGTTGGTTCAAAGCATTTTAATTATCATCCTGCAAAAAAACTCCTGATTCGAGCATACGGCAAAGCCGTAATTTCAGCAGTCAGGAGCTTATCGGCATATATTCGGTCTAGCTTACTTTAAAAGTGGCTACTGATTTGTCAAGCTCAAGGACAATCGAACGCAAATGCTCCGAAGCGCTGGCGATGTCCTCCATCAGGGCAAGCTGCTGCTCCGTCGCCGCAGCAACGCTTTGGGTGCTGGCCATGTTCTCCTGCGCCATATGAGCCGACTGCTCCATCGCCGCGCTAATCTCTTCCGAGCCGGCCGACATTTGCTGGGCAATGGCTGAATTATCGTGAATTTGAGCCGCAATTTGCTGAATCGAGCCTCGGATCAGCGTAAAGCTTGCGCTGGCATCGGTCATTAATTGGCTTCCTTGATTCACTTCATTCAGCGTCGTCTCCATCACCTGAGCGGCATGCTGCATCTCGTCCTGCGTCGCACTGGCCAGCTCATTGATCGCATCGGCAGACTTCAGCGATTGTGACGCCAGATTGCGGATTTCAGTCGCCACGACCGTAAAACCGCGTCCGTGCTCCCCGGCCCGGGCAGCTTCAATGGAAGCATTAAACGATAAGATGTTCGTCTGATTCGAGAAAGTTGTAATGTTCTCCGCAATCATGCCGATCTCCTTCGACCGTGCATGAAGCGTCGCTATGACACCCGATAATTGACCGATGACCGCCTTGATGTTGTTCATCTGACTGGCTAATTCGTCCAGCTGGCTCTGGCCCTGCCCGGCGCTGGCCGAGGTCGAGCTCGAATATTCGAAAATGGAAGCGGTATTAGCTGCCATCCGGCTTATGCCGGCAGCCATTTCTTCCACCGAACGCGACGTTTCTTCAGCAGCGCGGGCCTGGACTTCCATGCCGTTATTCACGATCTGAATATCGTCCGCAACGTAGGCCGCCGCTTCCGCCGATTGCTGCGATGCTTCTTGCATCTGAACAGAGGCGGCGCCGACCTTGTTCGAATTGTGGGAGATCGAGGATACGAGCTGTCTCAGGCCGGCGATCATCGTTTCGATGGATTGGGCAATCCGTCCAAGCTCGTCGCGGCTGTGCCGTACGGCAGGACGCTCCTTCAGGTCGCCTTCCGCTGCCGCAGCCGCTAATGCAACGACATAACGGACCATTCTCGAGATGCCGCGAACAGTGATGGCGGAAATCAGACAAGCCGCGACGGCAAAGGCGACGATGCCGATGACGCTCATCCGTTTCATCTTATCCGCTTCTTGTATGATTTCGGCAGTTCGGGAAGCGGCGTACTCCTCCATGATCTCACCGATAACATTCAAATCCTCGCGGGCCTTATCGAATTGCGCGGTCAATGCAGACTGATTCTTGCCAATCCGGCCGTTATCCATCTCCAGCCGGGCCTGATCGGCCCATTTCGGGAATTCGCCGCGGAATCCTTCAACGATCGTCCGAATCGAATCGCCGCCGTCCTGCTTCGTTAATTCGGCTAATCCCTCCTTCTCAATATGACCGTAAGCTTCCTCGACACGGCTGATCGCCTGCTCGGCATTCGTCTCCATCTCTGCTTTCATGAGCTTGACGGCTTCATCATCCAGCTGTCCGGATTCAACGAATTGAAAGGCCGAGAGCGATTGATACAGATCCCGGTCCCCGTTCAGAACGAGCGTACTTACTTTATTTGTCGTTTCGAATAGCGTCTTCGATAATCGTTCCACATCGGTTTCATACCGGCTTATCCAGAAGAACGAGCTAAATACATAGAGAGCAACTGGAAATGAAATGAGAAGCAGCAGTTTTGTGCGCAAAGACAATGTCATTCTGGATGTAAACATGCGATCACCTTTTCTTGAGTCGTATAGGATAGCCGGATCACTTATCCTACTCGATATATCGACCGTTTCCCCTCAAAAATAAAGTGGATGCCATTCATCCTCTCATTATTATTGCATTGCCGGATGCATACCGCTTAAGACCGATATAAAATAGGATGGTGCTTAAGACGCCCAGTCCAATCGTCACCGCCGCCGCCCCGGCCGCAAAGTAGGGGTTCTGGTCCCGCAGCAGTCCAATCGGCAAATAACTGATATAGCCGGCCGGGACGATCGTGAATAAGAGCATCCTCGCCATACCTTTGAAAATATCGGCCGGATAGGTCGTCAGCGAGACGAAGCTGTTGAACGCTTGTTGGACGATCCCCTCCGCATTGCCGATGAAGAAAGCAAGGCTGCCAACCGCGATCATGAGAAACATGAAGATGCTGCCGCTGACGGTCAGGCCGAGCGCAAACAGAAGAAATCCCCGGATCGTAAGATCGCCTGCCCAAGCATAAACCGCTAGCCCGAACGCGAAATCGCCGATCGCCGTTACCGACATCCGGCTGGCAAGCAGGTGAAGCAGAACCGGCTTGGGCTGCGTCAAATAAACATCCAGCTGTCCCGTCGCGGCAAGAGAAGGAATCCGGTGAAAGTTGCCGAACAGCATATTCGCCCATCCGAAACCGCCTGCACTTACGGCCCACAGCATCATAATGTCGTTATATTCCCAGCCGTTAATGACAGGAAAGCGATGAAAGAACAGCCCCCAGAAGAAGAGCCACATCAAATTGTTAATGAACATCATGCCGGCCATCAGCAGGAAGCTGATCCGATACTCAAGCGAAGAAGCGAGATTCACCTTCCAAATGGTACACAGAAAGCGGAGCACGACCCATGCCCGTATACCTGTACGACGTCCATCAGCCTCCGTTAACATGCAGCTTCGACACCCCTTTCCGGTAAATAACCATAATCCCCGCGCCAAGCACAATGATCCAGGCAGCCTGCAGGGCAAAATATTGGAGAACAGCCGCCTCTTCATAAGCAACCGCCGTACGGGCGGGAATATAAAGCACGGCCTGAAACGGCAGCCAGGCACAGATGCGCTGCAGCCATTCCGGCATCAGATCGATCGGCAGCAGCATGCCGCCGACGGTAAATTTCAGCTTCTGCAGCACAAATTCCAGCCCGCGCGTCTCTTCAATCCAGAATGCGCACAGCGCGACGATGCCGTTCAGCAGAAAAGCAATCGTAAGCGCGCCAGCGCTGAGCGACAATAGTCCCAGCCAGCCAAGGCCGAATGCCGGCGGCCCGACGAATAGCCAGGCGATGAAACTGCCGACGGCCAAATGGATGCCAAAGCGGAACAGCGCTTCCGCCATATACGATGAATAATGATAGCCTAAATAAGAGAGAGGTCGAATGAGCCGCAATGCGATATCTCCGTTCTTCATCTCCTCCTCAATCCGGATGCACAGGTGCGGGCTGGCCATCGTCAGCGCCTCCGTAAAAACCAAATACCAGATGATCTGCTTGAGCGAAAATCCCGCGATCAGCCGCTCCCCGTCTCCCTCATATGCCGCGGTCCACAGCTGGATGAACACGTAGAGGATCAGCAGTAGAAATGAAGCTCTTAATATGAAATCGGCTTTATAGGCCAATTGCTGCCGAAGCGTTATGCGATAAATCGCTTCGATCTTCCGTCCCTTCGCCGACCAGCGCTGCAGCCGTTCACTCATCCGCTTCTCCCTCCTGCACCGGCTCCGGCTTGAAACGATGCATCACGCTCGTCTTCCGATCCAAGCCCGCCCTTTCGCAAGCCGTAAATGTGCTTAATGATTTCTTCCAGCGGCGGATCCTCGACCGTAACATCTTCCAGCTTCACTTTCCCGACGATCGCACCGAGAACCGTATCCATGTCGGTATTGCTGAGATCTACGGACAGCTTCATTCTCCGTCCTTCTTTCGATACGATCTCCGTGCCGGGTATAGCAGCCGTTTGAACGGACATTGGCGAATCGGGTTTCAAGGTGAGGGTAATCGTCTTCCGGTTCAAAATGCCGCGCTTCAACTGTTCCACACTCGCATCCAGGAGAATCCCGCCATGATGAATGACGACCGCTCTCGAGCACAGCTCCTCCACGTCACCGGCATCATGGGAGGTTAAGAAAACGGTGGTGCCTTCCTTGACGTTCAATTCGCGAATGAGCTCGCGGATGCGCTGCTTCACCAGAACGTCGAGGCCGATCGTCGGTTCATCGAGAAACAGCAGCTGCGGCCTGTGGAGGAACGATGCGGCAATTTCACAGCGCATGCGCTCGCCAAGGGAAAGCTTGCGGACCGGTGTGTGCATGTATGTCTCAAGCTCGAACCGTTCAATCAGATCCTTTCTCCGCGCCAAATAATCGCTCCGTTTCAGTTCATAGATCCGGCTGATTAAATCGAACGTGTCTATAGGCGGGAGGTGATACCACAGCTGGGATTTCTGTCCGAATACCGCGCCGATCCGGTAGGCCAGCTTCGTTCGTTCGCGCCATGGCGTATAGCCAAGCACCTCGGCGTTACCGGAGGTCGGATGCAGAATGCCGGTAAGCATCTTGATCGTCGTCGATTTCCCCGCTCCGTTCGGTCCCAGGAAAGCGACCGTTTCGCCGGCCTGAACTGTCAGATTAACGTCGCTTACCGCCGCTCTCTCCACCCATTCCGGCCGAACCAAAGAACGAATGCTGCCGGATAAGCCGGGTCTCTTGCGTTTGACCTGGAACGATTTGCATAGCCCTGCTGTCCGAAGTGCGATCATATTCCTTTCTCCCCTCTGTCGCTTCATTATGGTAAAGCAAAAAAGACCTCGGGCAGCCGCGCCATATTAGGCGGAACTTGCCGGAGGTCTTTTATCCCCACGGTGTAGCATGACTTTTCGTCCTTAGCCGGTTTCGCTTGGTTCGAACCGATCACTCTTCGCAGCCGAGTCATCTTCGGATCCCTAGAAACCCTTCCGTTTGATGTTACACTTTACCATCGGAGCAATTGTTTGGCAAGACATTTCTGTTTAGACGGATCATCGCGAACCGCTATTCATTTTGAACCATATCCATGTAGGAATGACATCTATCGCCGGTCTTGGCTCACGTCATGTTGATAAACAAATGTCAGGTCAATGAGCCCTGTCGTTCTCTGAGATGATATGTAAACCCTTCCAATATTGTGAGCAGCTTGTATTCCATTCTTCTTAAACGGTTGATCGTCCACTGCCGGAACAATTCGCTGTCCTGCAGCCACTGTGCCTTCTGGATCACGCGATAAGTTTCGTCCATTGCCATCAGGGTCTCTTTATATATCGAATATTTATCATACGTATGAACGTGCTGCAGCAGATCTCCCGTCGATTTGAAAAGCTGTTCAAACGATCTTTGCATATTGAGATACCTCGCATTCGTCGAATAGTGACTATTCTTATTTACCCCGCCGATCCCGTTTGAATCAAAAAAAAGAAGAGGCCCGCCGGCAATCATTGCCCGGCTGGCCTCTTCCTTGCATTATATATAGATCACTTACACGCCGAATGCCTGCGGATTCTCGCGCCAGGATTGCAGCAGCGCAACGTCCTCGCTTTTGACAACGCCCTGCTGTACGGCGGTTTCAATAAGCGCCGTATAGTTGGACAGCGTATCCAGCGGAATACCTTCCTCGGCGAATGCCGCGGCTGCATGCGGGAACTGATACGTGAAGATGGCCACGACGCCTTGAACCTCGCATCCGGCTTCACGAACAGCGACGGCCGCTTTCAGCGAGCTGCCGCCGGTCGAAATCAAATCCTCGATGAGGACCACCTTCTGTCCTTTCGTAAAGTGGCCTTCGATTTGATTCGTCTTGCCATGTCCTTTTGCTTTATCCCGCACATACAGCATCGGCAGATTCAGCTTCTGCGCCACCCAAGCTGCATGGGGAATGCCGCCGGTTGCAATGCCTGCAACGGCTTCGCAGTCAGGATGACGCTCCCTGATCACGGCGGCGAAGCCCTCTGCGATCAGCTCGCGAATTTCCGGATAAGACATCGTAAGACGGTTATCGCAATAGATCGGCGATTTCAATCCGGACGTCCACGTGAACGGCTCGTTCGGACGCAGCGCAACGGCTCCGATCTTCAACAATCCTGCAGCGATTTCGTGCGGCAATTGCGCTAGTGTCGGTATACTCATCTTATATCAGCTCCTCAATGATTGATTCCAATGCCGATCTGGGATCCGCGGAAGCGGTAATCGGTCTTCCGATGACCATGTAATCGGTGCCTTGCATAAGAGCTTGACGCGGAGTCATAATTCGCGACTGGTCGCCCGCATCCGCGCCGGCGGGCCGGATGCCGGGCGTTACCGTCTGGAAGGCGCTCCCGCATGCCGCTTTAATGACTTGCACTTCCTGAGGCGAGGCGACGACACCATCCAGGCCGGCTTGCTTGGCGAGCGCCGCATAACGGAGGACGGCTGCTTCGGTCGAACCGCTTATTCCGATTTCCTCATTCAGCACGGCTTGACTGGTGCTCGTCAATTGGGTAACGGCTATGACGGCCGGCCTCTTCGCTCCGGCAGGAAGAACCGCTTCTACCCCTTCCAGTGCCGACTCCATCATGCGAAGGCCCCCGGCTGCATGTACGTTAAACATATCCACGCCCAGTTTCGTTATACTGCTCGCGCCGCCTTTAACGGTGTTTGGAATATCATGCATCTTCAGGTCGAGGAATACGTTATAGCCCTGCTCCTTCAGCCCTGCCACGAATGCCGGACCAGCCGCATAGAACAGCTGCATGCCGACTTTCATGTAGCAGGGAATTCCTTGCAGTGCGCCAAGCAGCGCTTCGGCAGCAGCAGCTTCCGGATAATCCAGCGCGACCATAATACGGCCTGCCGCCGCTTCCCTCGTCAGGTTGTCCATCCTAACGCCTCCTAAATTTCGTTGCTTATTTATACATGGCGAAAGCCTGCTTGTGGGCAGGCTTTCGCAGCCGGTTAAGGCTAGATCAGCGCTTCATAGGTTACTTCTACTGCTGGACCGGCATCGGACGCGAAGAGAAGTTGATCGTTACCAGCATGTTGAGCAGCGCGCGGACCGTGTCCAGCGAAGTCATACATACGACGCCGTTCTCAACCGCTTCGCGGCGAATCCGGAAGCCATCCCGTTCAGGCGTCTTGCCCTTCGTCAGCGTGTTGACCACGAAGTGAGCTTGACCGTCGCGAATGAGATCCAGAATGTTCGGCGAGCCTTCGCTCAGCTTGTTCACGCGCTTCACGCGCAATCCGGCTTCTTCAAGCGAGTCAGCCGTTCCGCCCGTGGCGATAATGTTGTAGCCGAGCTCGTAGAAGCCGCGCAGAATTTCGAGCGCTTCCGGCTTGTCTTTATCGGCTACCGTTGCAATGATTGCGCCGGTTGGCGGAATGCGCATACCCGCGCCGACCAGACCTTTGTAGAGCGCCTTCGCATACTGCATATCGCGGCCCATAACTTCACCGGTCGATTTCATCTCCGGCGTCAGCGTCGGGTCAACGCGGCGCAGCTTCGCGAACGAGAATACCGGTACCTTGACGGAGACATATTCGTCTTCCGGCCATAGGCCTTCCGAGTAGCCGAGCGATGCCAGCTTCGTACCGAGAATGGCCTTCGTCGCCAGGTTTGCCATCGGAATGTTCGTTACTTTGCTAAGGAACGGCACGGTACGCGACGAACGCGGGTTAACCTCGATGACATACACCTGGTCCTGGAAGATGACGAACTGGATATTGACCAGGCCTATTACTCTCAGTTCCTTCGCGATCCTGATGGTGATGTCGACCATCTGCTGCTTCAGCTCATCCGACAGCGATTGCGGCGGATAGACCGCGATGGAGTCGCCCGAGTGAACGCCCGCGCGCTCGACATGCTCCATGATGCCCGGGATGAGCACCGTCTCGCCGTCGCAAATCGCGTCGACTTCCGCTTCTTTGCCGAGCATGTAGCGGTCGATCAGTACCGGATGCTCCGGATTGATCTTCACGGCCTGCTCCATATAGGTCAGAAGCTCATCGTCGGAGTAGACGATTTCCATCGCGCGGCCGCCAAGGACGTACGACGGACGGACAAGAACCGGATAGCCCAGGCTTTGCGCCGTCTCGACCGCTTCGCCTACCGAGGTCACCGTTTTGCCTTTCGGCTGAGCAATTTCGAGCTTACGCAGCAGCGCCTCGAATTTTTTGCGGTCTTCTGCCGCATCGATGCTCTCCAGGTCCGAGCCGAGAATGCGAACGCCGGCTTTCGTAAGCGGCGCAGCCAGGTTGATCGCCGTTTGGCCGCCGAACTGAACGATAACGCCGATTGGCTTCTCCTGCTCGATGACGTTCATCACGTCTTCGAAGAAGAGCGGCTCGAAGTACAGACGATCGGAAGTCGAGAAGTCGGTCGATACGGTTTCCGGGTTATTGTTGATAATAACCGCTTCGTACCCCGCGTTCTGAATCGCCCATACCGCGTGAACCGTCGAGTAGTCGAACTCGATGCCTTGGCCGATGCGGATCGGGCCCGAGCCGAGCACGAGCACTTTCTCCTTCGTTGTCTCGGTTACTTCGTTCTCCGTCTCGTAAGTGGAGTAGTAGTAAGGCGTCGTCGCTTCGAACTCGGCAGCGCAAGTATCAACCATCTTGTATACCGGCTTCAGGCCTTGCTCCAGACGCAGCGCACGAATATCATGCTCATTGATCAGCGTGGAATGACCGCCTTCCTGACGAATTTCGGCGATGGAACGGTCGGAGAAGCCTTTGCGTTTCGCGCTGTAGAGCAATTCGCCCGTCAGAGCTGCAGAGCGGCGAAGCTCATCTTCAAACCGGACGATACCTTCGATTTTTTCGAGGAACCACCAGTCGATGCTCGTCAAATCTTGAATGTCCTGCAGCTGATAGCCGCGGCGGAAGGCTTCTGCGACCAGGAACATCCGCTCGTCGTCCGGCTTCTGCAGACGGTTGCGAAGCGTTTCCTCATCCAATGAAGCTGCTTCCTTCAGATAAAGCCGGTGGGCGCCAATCTCCAGCGAGCGGACCGCTTTATGAATGGATTCCTCGAAGGTGCGGCCGATTGCCATGACTTCCCCTGTTGCTTTCATCTGCGTACCCAGCTTCCGGTTAGCGGAAGTAAATTTATCGAACGGCCAGCGCGGAATCTTCGATACGATGTAGTCCAGCGTTGGCTCGAAGCATGCATAGGTTTGCCCGGTTACCGGGTTGACGATCTCATCCAGCGTATAGCCGGTAGCGATCTTGGCCGCCATCTTCGCAATCGGGTAGCCCGTTGCCTTGGAGGCGAGTGCCGATGAGCGGCTGACCCGCGGATTAACTTCGATGACATAGTATTGATAGCTGTGCGGATCAAGTGCGAACTGTACGTTACAGCCGCCTTCGATATTCAATGCGCGAATGATCTTCAGCGATGCCGAGCGGAGCATTTGGTACTCTCTGTCGGACAGCGTCTGGCTCGGCGCCACGACGATCGAGTCGCCGGTATGAACGCCGACCGGATCGAAGTTCTCCATGTTGCAGACGACGATACAGTTATCGTTCGCATCGCGCATGACTTCATATTCGACTTCCTTCATGCCGGCGATCGATTTCTCGATCAGGCATTGGCTGATCGGGCTGTAACGGATACCCGATGCGACGATCTCAAGCAGTTCTTCTTCGTTCGTACATATGCCGCCGCCTGTTCCTCCAAGCGTATAGGCGGGACGAACGATGATCGGGTAGCCGATCTCATTGGCGAAATCGACCGCTTCTTCCACGTTGGTGACAATAACGCTCTCCGGTACGGGCTGCTCCAGCTCGCGCATCAGGTCGCGGAACAAATCGCGGTCCTCCGCTTTTTCGATGGCGGACAGTTGCGTGCCCAGCAATTTGACATTCTCCCGCTCGAGCACTCCGGCACGCGCCAGCTCAACGGCCATATTCAGGCCGGTTTGCCCGCCAAGCGTCGGCAGCAAGCC
This sequence comes from Paenibacillus spongiae, assembly GCF_024734895.1. Lineage (NCBI taxonomy): Bacteria > Bacillati > Bacillota > Bacilli > Caryophanales > Paenibacillaceae > Paenibacillus > Paenibacillus spongiae. The sequence goes on along the minus strand of NZ_CP091430.1, from coordinate 2,314,675 downwards.
GTCCGGACGCTCCTGGCGGATAATTTGAGTGACGAAATCGAGCGTAATCGGCTCGATGTATACTTTGTCGGCCATGTTCGTATCGGTCATAATCGTGGCCGGATTGCTGTTGATGAGGACGACCTCATAGCCTTCTTCCTTCAAGGCTTGGCATGCTTGCGTTCCTGCGTAGTCGAACTCCGCTGCTTGTCCGATAACGATCGGGCCGGAGCCGATCACGAGAATTTTTTTCAGTTCATTATTTCTGGGCATACTGCAGCTCTCCTCTCAATGACTCTGCAAGCTGGGCTTGCCGCGGTTTCTGCGGGTTATTCTTCTTGTGTTCGCGGATCATCTCCAGGAACTCGTCGAACAGGTAGCTCGAATCGAAAGGTCCGGGCGCCGCTTCCGGGTGGTACTGCACCGAGAAGGCCGGATATTCGGTATGCTTCAGCCCTTCAATCGTACGGTCGTTATTGTTGATATGCGTAACTTCCAGCTTCGTGTTCTTGACCGAGTCCTCCAGAACCGTGTAGCCATGGTTCTGCGAGGTGATGTAACAGCGATTCGTCTTCAATTCCTTCACCGGGTGATTGCCTCCGCGGTGGCCGAATTTCAGCTTCGACGTGTCGGCGCCGCAAGCGAGGGCGAACAGCTGATGGCCAAGGCAGATTCCGAAGATCGGATATTCGCCAAGCAGCTCTTGGATCATCTTCACGGCATGCGGAACATCCTTCGGATCCCCGGGGCCGTTGGAGAGCTGAATGCCGTCCGGATTCAAGCGGCGAATTTGTTCAGCCGTCGTATCATGAGGGACGACGACAACATCGCAGCCGCGTTTCGTCAGATCGCGCAGGATGCCGCTCTTCGCGCCGTAGTCGACGAGAACGATGCGTTCGCGTTCGCCCGGGCTGGAGAAGATGCTAGGCGTCGATGTGCGGGCAACTTGATCGCGCATGAGCGGCGATGCCGAGAGCCTTTCTTGCAGCTCTTCCACACGCTCCGCTCCCGTTGTCAGAATGCCTTTCATCGTACCGTGATGGCGAAGAATACGGGTCAGCATGCGGGTATCGATATCGCTGATTCCGATAATGCCGTATTCCTTCAGCAGCCGGTCCAGCGTATATTCCGCGCGCCAGTTGCTTGGCACCGGCTCGTGACGGCGTACGACAAAGCCGTGAATAAACGGGCGTACCGACTCGAAATCATCCCGTGTAATGCCGTAGTTCCCGATCAGCGGGTAGGTCATCGTTACGATCTGTCCGCAATACGACGGGTCGGAGAGCACCTCCTGGTAGCCCGTAATGCCGGTGTTGAACACCACCTCACCGTTCGACTGCCCTTCCGCACCAAAAGCGAGGCCCGTGAACAACGTTCCGTCTTCCAACAACAATCTTGCTTGCATCCGTCTCACTCCTTGTAAAAGTTTTCTGCGATAACATACGTTCGTAAACTTCCAGGCAAGCAGAAAACTCAATTCGGGAGCGTTACTCCGTTTTCTGCGGTAACTGACTAGCATTGACTTCTATGAGAGCAGAAAACTTATTTCGGAAGCGTTCGCCCCGTTTTCTGCCATAACTTACGTTCATTAAACATTCAGGCAAGCAGAACAATCACTTCGGAAGCGTTATTCCGTTTTCTGCGATAGCTTGATGATTGTCATTCGTCTCTTATTACTCTGACCAGACGACGTTGCCGTTAACTACCGTGAATACCGGCCAGCCATACAGCTTCCACCCGCCGAACGGCGTGTTCGTCCCTTTGGATAAGAACGTCTCCGGCTTCACCTCGCGCTCGCCTTCCAGGTCGACGATGGTCAGATCCGCAGGCTTGCCGACGGCGATACTGCCTTGCGCAAGGCCGAATACGCGAGCCGGATCCTCGGTCATCCGCTTCAGCAGAAACCCGAGCGTCCACTTCCCGGTCCGTACGAACTTCGTGTACAGGAGCGGAAACGCCGTTTCGAAGCCGACGATGCCGAACGGCGCCAGATCCACGCCGCGCGCTTTCTCCTCCGCACTATGCGGCGCGTGGTCGGTGACGACCATATCGAGCGTGCCGTCCTCCAGGCCTTCGATAACCGCCTGAACATCGCGCGGCGTCCGCAGCGGAGGGTTCATTTTCCAATTGGCGTCAAATCCCGGAATATCTTCATCCGACAAAATCAAGTGATGCGGGCAAACCTCTGCCGTCACGTTGATTCCGATTTGCTTCGCCATCCGGATGAGCCGGACCGATTGCTCCGTGCTGACGTGGCAGACGTGGTAGTGAACGCCTGTCGCTTCCGAGAGGAGAATGTCGCGGCCGACATGGATGGCCTCGGACTCATTCGGTATTCCCTTTAACCCGTGCTTCTGCGCAAACTTCCCTTCGGACGCCCAAGCTCCTTTGACCAGCGAGTCGTCCTCGCAATGGGCGATGACCGGCATGCCGAGGGACTTGGCCAGTTTCATGGCATCCTTCATCATCTGCGCATTCTGAACGCCTACGCCGTCGTCCGTATATCCGATCGCGCCGGCTTCCTTCAATGCGGCGAAATCCGTCAGCTCGCGTCCGAGCTCGTTCTTCGTAATGGCTGCATAAGGCAGCACCTTCACAACGCCCTCGGCCGCCGCTTTGTCCAGTATGTACCGGATCGTATCGGGCGTATCCGCCACGGGGCGCGTGTTAGGCATGCAGGCGATGGTCGTGAACCCGCCTTTGGCAGCGGAACGCGTGCCGCTCGCAATATCTTCTTTATATTCGAAGCCGGGCTCGCGAAGATGGACGTGCATATCGATAAACCCTGCGGACACCAGCTTTCCGGCTGCATCGACCGTATCATGTCCTGCCGTTTCCGGAAGACCGCCTTCACCGTCCACAATCGCCTGTATGACGCCATCGCCAACTTGTATATGCTTGGTTGCTAGGCTTCCCGCCGATTCGTCCCACAGCTTGCCATTCAAAATCCATAATGCCATAATGTCAATCTCCTTTCGCTATCCCAACCTCCGGCTCTATCCGGTCATATATGATCTCTTTAGCTGAGCGCGCGCTCGATAACGGCCATTCGAATCGGAACGCCGTTCTGCATCTGCGGAAAAATGCGCGATTGCGGATGCTCTACCAGCTCATCGTCGATTTCCACGCCGCGGTTGATCGGGGCCGGGTGCATAATAATGGCATGCGGCGCAAGACGTTTGGCCCGCTCAACCGTAAGACCGTAATGTTCCCGGTAATCCTCGGCTGACTTGATGATTCCATGCTCATGCCGTTCCAGCTGCACGCGCAGCATCATGACCACATCCGATTGAAGCGCTTCGTCTATCGAGACGTAAGGCGCGTCCAAATCCGCAGAAGCCATGTTGCCCGGAGCGCAAAATTTGACGTTGACGCCGAATTTCCGCAGCGCATACAGGTTTGACCGCGCTACTCGGCTGTGCAGAACGTCGCCGATGATGGAAACCGTCAGCCCTTTCAGCTCGCCAAAATGTTTGCGCATCGTATACAAGTCGAGCAGCGCCTGCGTTGGATGCTCATTGTTGCCGTCTCCCGCATTGATGAGCGGCACTTTGATTTTCGTCGCCAGCTCGGCGAGTACGCCGATCGGTTTCAACCGGATTACCCCCACATCGATTCCCATCGATTCCAGCGTCCGAACCGTATCGTATATCGATTCGCCCTTCTGTACGCTCGATACGGCTGCCGAGAAATTGAGCACCTCGGCCCCCAGCCGTTTCTCGGCTACCTCGAACGAGAAGCGCGTTCGCGTGCTGTTCTCAAAAAACATGTTGGCAACGAATTTGCCGGGAATGACCGGCTGCACTTTGTCCGCCTGCCCTTCCCAGTATGCCGCGCGGTCCAGTATCGAAACGATCTCTTCTTTGTCGAGATCTTTCAGTCCGAGCAGGCTCCGTTGTTTCAAAGTCGTGATAGTCGCCATATTCATCTGCCCCCTTAATGGATTATCGTTACTTTATCCTCATCGTCCACTTCGAGCAGCGATAATATGATTTGTTCCTGTTTGGAGGTCGGCACGTTCTTGCCGACGTAATCCGGCCGGATCGGAAGCTCGCGGTGTCCGCGGTCCACCAGGACAGCCAGCTGAATCGATTGCGGCCTGCCGCAGTCCATCAAGGCGTCCATCGCGGCCCGGATCGTCCGCCCGGTGTAGAGCACGTCATCGAACAGGATAACGCGTTTGTCCTGTACGTTCAGCTTCTGCCTGCCGTCGTCCTTAGCGGCACCCGAATCCTTGCCCCGGTCATCGCGGTACAGCGTAATGTCCAGCTCGTTAACTTCCACCGGCAAACCTTCGATTTCGCGAATGCGGTCCGCGATTCTTTCCGCGATGTAGATTCCCCGCGTTCGGATACCGATCAGCACGCACCCTTCTATTCCTTTATTCTTTTCGACAATTTCATGCGCGATTCGCGTGAGTGCCCGACGGATCGCCGTTTCGTCCATGATGATACGGCCTTCCTTCATATGCGTTCTCCGCCTCCTTAAAGTTACCGGTTGCTCCGAAGCCATAAAAAAAACTCCCTGCGGGATGCGCAAGGAGTGCGAGTACATGAACCGAGAGCCGTTATGGTGACAAGTCTAATTTGAGCAGCTGCTGCTCAAACGGTCTTCTCCCCAAACTGCCTGAAGTTCAACTATTCACGCTACCTTGCCAGCCTCTCTGGACTGTGTTAAAGGTACTGAGTTCATTAACAAGAATTATCCCACGTTCGACAATTGATGTCAAGACCACGGAAGGTGAATTTTGTCGGAATTACAGACTAAGCTTGGTGAAGCGCTCTACTGCTTTCTCGGTATTCTCTCGGCTGCCGAAGGCCGTAAGACGGAAATAGCCTTGGCCGCTCTGGCCGAATCCGACTCCCGGGGTTCCTACGATATTAGCTTCGGACAGCAGCTTGTCGAAGAATGCCCAGGAATCCAGGCCTTGCGGCGTTTTCAGCCAAATGTACGGCGCATTCACGCCGCCGTATACCTGCAGGCCAAGGGAAGCCAGGCCGTCACGGATAATACCCGCGTTGGTCATGTAATAATCGATGACCGATGCGATTTGCACTTTGCCTTCCGGCGAGAAGATCGCCTCCGCCCCGCGCTGCGTCACGTAAGAAACGCCGTTAAACTTCGTCGAGTGCCTGCGGTTCCACAGGTCGTTGACCAATACGGCATTGCCGCTCTCATCCTTCGCTTTCAGTTCACGAGGGACGACCGTGTACGCGCAGCGCAACCCGGTAAAACCTGCCGTCTTCGAGAAGCTGCGGAATTCGATCGCCACTTCCTTGGCCCCTTCGATTTCGTAAATGCTGCGCGGTACATCCTTCTCCTGAATGAAGGCTTCGTAGGCGGAGTCGTACAGAATGATGCAATCATTGGCCTTCGCGTAATCAACCCAACGCTTCAATTCTTCCTTGGAGAGCGTCATGCCGGTCGGGTTGTTCGGATAGCACAGGTAGATCAGATCCACCTTCCGGTCCGGGAGGCTCGGCGTGAAGTTATTCTCCGCACGGCAAGGAAGGTACACAATGTTCTCATACTGGTTCCGCTCCGCATTGAATGTGCCGGAACGGCCTGCCATGACGTTGGTGTCCACATAGACCGGATACACCGGATCCTGTACGGCCACCACTGCATCTTGGCTGAATATTTCTTGAATGTTCCCGACATCGCATTTAGAACCGTCGCTGACGAAGACTTCATTCGTCTGGACGTCGATGCCGCGAGCTTTGTAGTCGTTGTCGATAATCGCTTGAATGAGAAAATCATAGCCCTGCTCAGGACCGTAGCCCCGGAACGTGCCGGGATCGGCGAGCTCGTCCACCGCTTTATGCATCGCTTGGATAACCGCATCGGGAAGTCCCCGCGTTACATCGCCGATTCCGAGGCTGATCATCTGGGCAGCGGGATTTTCCTGCATGAATTTCGTCCTGCGCTTGGCAATTTCCGAGAACAGATAGCTTCCTTGCAAATTTGTATAGTTGGGGTTGATTTGTGTCATTCGAACATACACTCACCTTTCGGAACGATGATATTTATGGTTCAACAGTTGCCATAATCATAGCGTAGTTGACCGGCGAGCTTAATAAAGAAAATGGTGAAAAGTTTGCACTTTTCACCATCTTCATTAAGTTGCCTTCCTATTCGGTTACCCCAAAGCCCAAAAATGCCGACTCAACGTTTATTGAGGCAATCAGCGCTGCTGCAGAATCGTCAATTCATGAGCCATATCTGAGGGGATCGGCGCTTCAAACTCCATATATTCGCAGGTTCTCGGATGATCGAAGCCAAGTACAGCCGCATGCAGCGCCTGTCCTTTCATGCCGATCGTCTTGCTGCGGCCATACATCGGATCGCCCGCAAGCGGATGGCCGATATATTTCATATGCACCCGGATTTGGTGGGTACGTCCCGTTTCCAGCTTAAGCTCCAGAAGCGTATAGTCGCCCAGCCGCTCCACAACGGCAAAATGCGTTACCGCATGCTTGCTGCCGCGCTCCGTAACGGTGAACAGCTTCCGGTCATTCGGGTCGCGGCCGATCGGCGCATCGACGGTTCCGTGATCATGCGGCATGTTCCCATGAACAAGCGCCAGATACTTCCGCGTTACCGTATGCGCTTTGAGCTGTTCCGCCAGAGAAGCATGGGCAAGATCGTTCTTCGCCGCCATGAGAAGCCCGGATGTGTCCTTGTCGATCCGGTGAACGATACCGGGCCTCATGACCCCATTGATTCCGGACAAGTCCCGGCAATGATACATCAGCGCATTCACGACCGTGCCCGAAGCATGTCCTGCCGCCGGATGTACGACCATCCCCCTCGGCTTATTGATGACGATGACATCCGCGTCCTCGTAGGCGATGTCGAGCGGAATGTTTTCGGGCTCGATAACAGCTTGCTCCGGATCAGGAACGGCCACGTCGACGATGTCGTTCTCAGCGAGCTTATAATTGGCTTTAGCAGGCTTCCCGTTCACGAGTACCGCAGCCGCTTTAATCCAATCCTGAATTTGCGTCCTGGAGAACGAACCGTCCTCCATGCTATCCGTTACATACTTGTCCAAACGTTCGCCGGCCTGACCCGGGTCGACGATGAACGCGAGCGAATCTTCATTATTATTGCGCAGGCTGCTGAGGCTGCTGCCCTTCTTGTCCTTGTCCAGTTGATCCATTCTTTTCTCCGTTCTCGTTCTTAATCGATCGAAGCGAGTCGATCAAAATCAAAGCAACGCCGCAGACGATACCGGAATCGGCCAGGTTGAAGATCGGGTACACGTAACTGCCGAATGTAAATTGCAGAAAGTCTACGACTTCGCCGTACAGCGCCCGATCCAGGAAATTTCCGAAGGCGCCGCCCAGTACAAGACCGAGTCCGATGAGCAGCATGCGACTGCCCGTTATGCGGTTTTTCTGGATATACCAGACAATCCCGGTTACCACGAGGAGCGTGATGATGATAAAGAACGTCGTCTGCTCCTGAAGAATGCCGAAGGCCGCTCCTTTGTTCCGGTGCGACGTAATGACGAAGAAGCCGCCCAGAATTTCTATTTCCTGGTAAAGTTCCATCTGGGTTTCAACGATTTTCTTGGTGACGTAATCGATAGCGAATACAAATAATGCGATCCAATAGTAATAAAACCGCAACTCATCACTTCCCTTCATCCCAAACATTGTAGCACATCCGCCATTTTCTTGACCAGCGAATCCCATGGCAGAACCGTTAACAGTTACACCGGTTAGCAATATAAGCAACCGCTGCCTTGAACATGCGTGCCGTACGCTTTGTAAAATCGGCCGAAGGAGCCCACACTAACGGCATCGGTATTCATTAATGCATAGAAGGAAGGGACCTGCTCCAATGACAAACTTGACCGAACAAGAGCTTCGCAAGCTGCGCAGCCGGCTTGAAGCGGAGAAGTCCGATATCGAACGGCGGCTGACAGGGAGCGATCATTATGGCCTTGGCAGCTCTCAGCGGGAAGGGTCCGGCGAGCTGTCCGCGATCGATAACCATCCCGGCGATATGGCGACGGAGACATACGAACGCGGCAAAGATATCGCCTTATTGGAGCATGAAGACTTACGGCTGAGCCGAATCGATTCTGCTCTGGATGCAATGGACAACGGCGAATACGGCCATTGTCTCACATGCGGGAAGGCGATTCCTCCCGAACGGCTGGAGGCACTGCCGGACACACTGTACTGCCTGGATCATTCGCCGAGACAGGATATCTCGGAACGGCGTCCCGTGGAAGAAAAATTTCTTGCCCCTCCCTTCGGCCGTTCAAGCTTGGATGAAGAGGAAGGTTATAACGGCTTCGACGGCGAAGACGCCTGGCAGATCGTCGAGAGCTGGGGCAATTCCGATTCGCCGGCCATGTCGGAAAATACGGACGTCGACTCCTATGAAGCCGTCGGCATCGAATACGACGATCCCGACGGTTACACCGAAGCGATCGAAAGCTTCCTGGCAACGGATATTACCGGAACCACAGTCAGCGTCATCCGAAACCGTGCCTATTACGACTATATTCAGCAATCGGAAGGCGACAATGGGCTGGAATCGGATGACGATGCCGCGGACGGGTACAATTAATAACCCTTGAACTCCAGCTGGTGCTGAACGATCCGGACAATATCTGCAATATAATCGCCGATAATGGGCAAATTCAAAGCACCCAGCAGCTGAAGCACGTAGAGGATCGTTGCGGCGAAGAAGGTAAACCCGATGGCAATACCGACGCCTTTTGCAGTACCTGCCAACAGATTGCGCCAAATAAGCGACCAGGGACGGTTAAGCAAATTGACGTAATCCGCCATTAGCGAGCGTTCCATCTCTTCGGCGATCTTGATCAGACGGCGGTCCAACATGTCCATCGAACGCCGCAAAGCACTTAAATCTTTCGTCTCCTCGCTCATCGTCAGGCCATTCCCTCCGGCAAGGCGATCTTCCCGGCCGCATTCCTCAAGGGAATAGCCGCTCGGCAGGTCGCAGAAAATAACGAAGCCCATGCTTCGCTGCAGGAGAGCGGCATCGCCGCTCGCCAGCAGCGTTTGCATGGGCGTTCGTTTTTGGTTGTTGCTATTTACTATTCCCTTAATCGGCGAATAGAATCCCGATTTCTTTATCCCCCAGCGACACCTGCTCCATTCCTTCGCGGATGCCATACTCAATGCCGCTTAGCAGTACATTCTCGAACAATACCGCTTCGAAGGCTTCAAGCGCCAAGCGAAGCTCCTCATCGGCCTGAAGCACCAAATGAACGCGTTTCTCGATCGGCAGGTCCAGCTTCTTCCGGGTATCCTGCACAGCGCGGATTACTTCGCGGACCAGACCTTCCTGCTCGAGCTCCGGCGTAATGTCCGTATTCAGCGCGACCGTCAATTGATAGCCGGATGCCGATGCAAACCCGGATTTGGCCTGCTTCTCGACAAGCAGCTCGTCGATCGCAACGGTCAGCTTCTCGCCTTCCTGCGATTCGAAGACCAGCTCGCCTTGACGAACGGCTTCGCTCGTCTGCGCGGAAGTGAGCGACTTCAGATACGCTTGGATCGGTCCGACATTCTTGCCGAATTTCTTGCCGGCCACCTTCAAATTAAGCTTGAAGGTCAAATCGACGAATCCGCTATCCCCGCTTGCAATCGTAATCGACTTCACATTGATTTCTTCTTTGATGATGTCTTCGTAGGCCGCCAGATCAAATTCACGGTCCAGGGCGACGATAAGCTCCGACAGCGGCTGACGCGTCTTGATCCCGGTTTCGTTGCGGACGTTGCGTGCCAGCTCGACAATTTGCCGCGCCGTTTCCATATCGCGCTCCAGCGTCTCGTCGATGGCTGCTTCGGCACATACCGGATAATCCGCCAGATGAACGCTTCCGCTTCCGCCAAGATTGCCGTATACATCTTCCGCAAGCAGCGGCGCGAAAGGCGCGATGAGACGAGACAGCGTCATCAGCACATGGCGCAGCGTACCGTAGGCATCCAATTTGTCGTCCGTCAGGCCGCTCCCCCAGAACCGGTCGCGCGAACGGCGGATATACCAGTTGCTCATCTCGTCGACGAACGTCTCGATCGCCTTGGCCGAATTCAAGAAATCATTGACTTCCAGCCCTTTGCTCACTTGAACAATCAAGCTGTTCAAGCGGGATACGATCCACCGGTCAAGTTTCACGCTGGATGCGCGTTCCGGCTGTGCCGACGGATCATAGCCGTCGATCGATGCATACAGCGCGAAGAAGGCATGTGTGTTGACGATCGTATCCATAACCTTCGACTTCGCTTCGCCGACGATGCCGCGCGAGAACCGTTTGCTGTTCCACGGCGCGCTGTCGGCCAGGAGCGCCCAACGGAACGCATCCGTACCGTACTCGTTAATGATCTCCCATGGATCGATTACATTGCCCTTCGACTTTGACATCTTCTGGCCATTCTCATCCAGAATATGTCCGGTCGAAATGACGGCTTTATACGGAGCTTTGCCGTTATACAGTGTCGATACGGCCAGAAGGCTGAAGAACCAGCCGCGCGTTTGGTCGATTCCTTCACAAATGATATCCGCAGGATATTGGTCGGCGAATGTCGCTTCGTTCTCGAACGGATAATGATGCTGCGCGAACGGCATGGACCCGCTGTCGAACCAGACGTCGATCACTTCCGGCGTACGATTCATGATGCCGCCGTCGCAATGAGGACAGTTCAGCTTCACTTCATCGACATACGGCTTGTGCAGCTCGATATCCGGCGAGATCGGCTCGACCGATCTAGCAACCAGATCGGCGCGGCTGCCCGGCGCATGCTGGCCGCCGCAGCCGTCGCATACCCAAACATTGAGCGGCGTTCCCCAATAGCGGTTGCGGCTGATGTTCCAATCGACCAGATCCTCCAGAAACTTTCCGAAGCGGCCTTCGCGGATATGGCCCGGATACCAGTCGACCTCGTTGTTATTCGCTATTAATTGATCCTTAACAGCCGTCGTTTCGATAAACCAGCTGTCCGTCGCATAATAGATGAGCGGCGATTTGCAGCGCCAGCAGAATGGATAGCTGTGCTCATAACGCTCCTTGGAAAAGAGCAGCGCGCGCTCGCTAAGCATCTTCACAATATCGACGTCGCAGTCCTTCACGAACCGTCCGGCAAGATCGGTTACGGCGTCGATATACTTGCCCGCATTGTCGACGACATTCAGGAAGCTGACGCCATTCTGGCGCGCCACCTTATAGTCATCGTCGCCGTGAGCCGGCGCAATGTGGACGATACCGGTACCGCTCGTGTCGCTGACGAAGTCGCCGGGGATGATCATGTGCCCCTTCTCGATTTGTACGTAACGGAACGGCGGCACGTATTTCAGGCCTACCAGCTCGGAGCCCTGAAGAGTCGACAGAATTTCGTACTCGCCTTTCATGACGCTCTCTACGAGTCCGGAAGCGATTATATACACCTCGCCGTCCTGCTTAACGCGCGAATACTCCAGCGACGGGTTGACGGCCAGCGCGGCGTTCGCAGGCAGCGTCCATGGCGTGGTCGTCCAAGCCAGTACATAGACGCCGTTCTCGCCCTCCAGCTTGAATTTGACGGTAGCGCTCAAATCCTTGACGTCCTCATAGCCCTGCGCCACCTCATGGGAGCTTAACGTCGTTTGGCAGCACGGGCAGTACGGGCTTACGCGGTGACCGCGATACAGCAGGCCTTTGCCGTGAATCGTCGATAGGATATGCCATACGCTCTCGATATAGTTGTTATCCAGCGTAATGTACGGATCGTCCATATTCGTCCAATAGCCGATCGCTTCGGTTAGCTCCCGCCACTGACGCTCGTATTCGAATACGCTGTCCTTACATTTGTTGATGAACGCTTCAATGCCATAATTCTCAATTTCCTGCTTGCCGGAGATGCCCAGCTGCTTCTCGACGCCAAGCTCGACGGGCAGTCCGTGCGTATCCCATCCGGCCTTGCGGACGACGCGGTAGCCGGCCATCGTTTTGTAGCGGCATATAAAATCCTTGATCACCCGTCCGAGCACGTGGCCGATATGCGGCGCTCCGTTCGCCGTAGGCGGCCCTTCATAGAAAACAAAGTTTGGCCGTCCTTCCCGGTTCTCGATCGACTTCTTGAACGTCTCTTCCTCTCTCCACTTGGCCAGCACTCTCAAATCGCGGCTTCTGGCCTTTTCCTTCACATCTACACGCTGCATGGCTTCAAACAACCCCTTTCGATAAATGAAAACAAAAAAAGCCGCATCCCTGTAAAGGGACGAGGCTTGGCTCGCGTTACCACCCTTGTTCCGCATCGTCATCTGCAGCTTCCGTTCTCACTTATGAAAACAGCACCTGCACCGACTAAGCGGCACCTTGATCACAGATGTATACATCTGCGTCCCCTGTAACGGTGGGCTTCCGGCAGCGCTTATCGCGAACATGGCATTCGGCGCTGCATCTCGGAGAGGATATTCGGCTAAGGTTTGCACACCGGCTTTCAGCAACGCACCGGCTCTCTGGAGTACAAACGGCATCAGCCTACTCGTTCTCGTCAACGATGATCGACTAAATTAAAATGGATTATTTCTAGTTATACGCCAAACTTTATCAAAAGTCAATGCGAGCGAAAGCCCCTTGATTATGAACCGCGTGCGATTTCACTCTTCACTTGCCCGTTGCCGTCCAGCGAGTCCCAACCTTCCAAGCTTAACAAATCAAGCTGCGCTTCAACCAGCGTACGGAACCGCGCGCGGTAGATGGAAGCTTGCTTCTTCAGCTCCTCCACTTCAAGCGAAACCTTGCGCGACTTGGCGAGCGATTCGTTAATGATGCGGTCTGCATTCTTCTCCGCTTCCTTCACGATCAGCTGCGCTTCCTTCTTGGCATTGTTCTTCAGATCGTCCGCGGCTTCCTGCGCCACGATAATCGTCTTGCTGAGCGTCTCTTCAATATTCGCGAAGTGGTTCAGCTTCTCCTGAAGAGCAAGCGAATGGTTCTGCAACTCTTTATTCTCACGGATAAGCAGCTCATAGTCTTTAATGACTTGATCGAGAAACTCATTCACCTCGTCTTCATCATAGCCGCGAAGACGTCTGCCGAATTCCTTGTTGTGTATGTCCAATGGCGTTAACGGCATTGGCGCACCTCCTAAACGTTATAAGGCGAAGTAAAGATTTTATTCAGTATTTTCGACAGATTCGCTTAAATTCCTGCAATCCGTTATATAAATTTACCGATCCTCACGCGCTGCCGGCCTTTCTTCGTCATGCCTTCGACGCCTAGCACCTTGAAGCGGCCCAGGCCCTGCATGGAAACGACATCGCCTTCCTTAAGCGGCGCGGACGGATCCTCTTCAACCTTCCAATTGATCCGGCATCGTCCCGCGCGGATCGGGTCGACGATTTTGGCACGGCTAACGCGATGCACGTCGCTGGCAATCCCGTCAAGACGCAAAGAAGCCACCGATAGGCTCATTTCCTCTAAATCCGCTTCGGCGATGCGCAAATCGGATAAAGGGACGATGTCGGTCAAGACATGAACCCGGTGGACTTGCCGCAAATGAATATTGATGTAATCGGCGATTTCTTCAGCCAGCAGGCAGTGACAGAAATCTTCATGGATATGAAGATCCCCGATCCGGTCGCGTTTGATGCCGAGGCCGAGCAGAGCGCCCAAATAATCGCCATGCTCCAGCTCCAAGTGGCCTTGCGAAGATGCGGTAATGCGCAGGAGCGCAACGCCGTCTGGCTCATCGTCCAGCATCCGGTACTCAGGTGCGATAAGGGCCCGCTTCCGTTCCGCGCCCTCATAGCCGCCTGAAAGCTTCAGCTGCACTTCCGGCATACGGTTCGCTAAGCTGCCGACGATCTCGGCTTGCCTCGGATCGAGAAAATCGGTTCTCTTCATCTCATGTCCATATGCGGCCCGTTCCATCCATTCCGAGACCCGGTCGACAAACGGCCGCTCGTCCGGATGGAAGTGAACATATAGATTCTGCTTCGTCATACGAAGAAGCCGATGACCGCGATAATCCCATATGCGACGAATTGAAGCGCGAAGATCGCAACGATTGGCGAGATGTCGAGCATGCCGCCGATCGGAGGGATGATCCGCCTAAATGGCGTCAGATAAGGCTCAACCAGCTTGCCCAGCCATACGCCGATAAAGCTCTCTCGCGCATTAGGCAGCCATGAGAGCAGGACGTAGCCGATGATCATGAAGGTGTATATTTGTTCAAGATACCATATAAATTGTGTAATTTCCGCCAATCAAGGTCACCTCATTTTTTTGTAATCAGACTCTTCTGTCAGCATTTCCGAAATGGTGCCTTGAATTTCAACCGAATCCGGCGTGCACAAAAAGATATTCGGCCCGAGCTTCGATATGCCGCCGCCCAATGCGTATACGGTACCGCCGAGGAAATCGACGATCCGAACCGCGATATCGTGCCGGACACGCTGTAAGTTCACGACGACCGACCGACGGTTTTTCAGGTGATCGGCTATTTCCTGTGCTTCATCATAGGACCTCGGTTCGTGAAGGATCACACGGATATTCTTCTGGGAATGAATGCTGACAACATTGTTAGCTTTTGTTGTTTGTTTACGTGCCTCGAACGGAGAAGTTTCAACCTCCTGCTCTTCCTGCTGCTGGTTCTGTGCGACCCGCTCTCGCTCGACGATCTCCTCTTCTTCCTGCAGCCCGAAAAAGTTCATAAATTTATTCATTACGCTCACCGTATCCGCCTCCCTCTTATGACTTGTTCATAACCGGTTCTTTCCTTCATTACCCATTGCCCACCAGTATCGTACCGAGGCGCAGCCAATTGGCGCCTTCTTCAACGGCGATCTCGAAATCGCCGGACATTCCCATCGACAGCCCGCTAATAGGCTTGCGCAGGACAGCCCGTTCGTTCAGTTCATCCCGCAGCAGCCGGAGCCCGCGAAAGGTCGGCCTGGATTGCTCGCCATCCGAATCGATCGGCGCCATCGTCATGAGGCCGACCGGCTCGATATGGGGCATATCGGCCAGCTCCTTAGCGAAGGCCTGCAAAGCTTCCGGCGCCAATCCATGCTTGCTGTCCTCGCCGGATACATTAACCTGAATGAAGCAAGGCACAACGATTCCCAGCTGCTCGGCCCGCCGTTCGATCGCCTGGGCAAGCGACAAGCGGTCCAAGGAATGAATGTATGTAAACTTTCCGATGACGTCCTTGACTTTATTCGTTTGGAGAGATCCGATAAAATGCCATACGGCTTGTCCTGCAGGCAATGGCTCCCCGGACTCCGTGCCGGAGATGGCGTGCCACTTCTCGGAGGCATTCTGCCAGCGATTCTCGCCCAGGTGGACAAGTCCGTGGCGCAGCACGTTCTTCGTCTCCTCCGTGCCGACATACTTGGTTACTGCAATCAACTGAATTTCTTCCCGCCGTCTGCCGCTTCTCCGGCACGCTTCAGCGAGACGCTGCTCCACCGCTTCCATTCGTTCCTGCAATGTCACGCGGTTCCTTCACCTCTTCCCATGCCGATCCAGCTGACCATCCGTCCGGTTTGTCCCCCTTCCATGCGATGGGAGAAGAAGAGATCCGTCCGGCAGCCTGTACACCACTCTGATAATTCGATATGCATCGGCAAAATTCCTGCTTTTATCATAATCTGTCGGTTCAATTCTTTCAAGTTTATCCTTGCTTTGCCTTCTGATGTGGGCTGCGCGATCGGCCCTGCTTCAAACCCGCTTGCCTTCAAGAGGGCGTCAAGCTCGCGGATCAGCGGATCCATCCGGCCAAGCACCGCAGCGTCGACCTCATAGCAGCATAAGCCGATCGAAGGACCAATACCGCCTCGAATGTTTGCCGGCTGGCATCCGTAAGCTTCCGACATCGCTTCAACGGTATGGCGCGCAATCTCCAGCGCCGTCCCTTTCCAGCCGGCATGGGCGAGTGCGACCGCCTCTTGAACCGGGTCGAAGAAATACAGCGGCACACAGTCCGCATAGAAAGAGGTCAGCAGTACATCCTTATCCGCCGTCATAATCGCATCCGTATCCTGAACGGCTGTTACCCGGCTGTCCCGCCCTTTGCCGCGGTCCTCCCGGGTAACCCGATAAACCCGATTTCCATGAACCTGCTCGGCGCATGTCCATGCCTCATAAGGCCATTGCAGCGCTTCCGCGAGCCGTCTGCGGTTATCCAGAACTGCCTCGTCGCGGTCACCGACATGAAGACCGCAGTTGAGCGACTCCCATGGCGCAGCGCTTGCCCCGCCGTGCCGCCCTGTGAAACCTGCCGTTAATCCTTCCTTTAGCGCCATCCATTCCGGCAACAAAAAAAGCGAAGGTCCCTTCGCCGTTTCTACATGTTTAAACGGTTCCATCCGAATTTCACCTCGCAAACAGTGTACCACAGCTAAGGATCGGCATGCGAACACTTGAATACGCCGGAGAGCTGGCCAAGATGTTATTTATGAATCTCCCGTCATATCCGGCGACTTCGGGCGAGGATCAACGCGCGGCTTGCTCCTCTTCTTCGCCCCGAAGAACTTTGGCGTCGTCGATGCGCACGAGCACGACATCCGCCCCAATCTTCACAATATTCCGCCAGGGGATAACGACATCCGTTCCGCCGCCGAACAGACCGAAGAACTTCGTGAAATTCGGAACGACGATCGAGTCGATCCGCCCTTGCCTGAGATCAAGCTCCAGATCGCTCACTTGGCCGAGCTTGCGGCCATCGACGATATTGATGACGTCCTTCGTTTGAAAATCGGATATTTTCATATGCCGATCACCACTTTTCCATCGGGATTGTCGTCCATTTTGCCTATACTTCTAGTATATGTGGATTTCGGGCAAAATGTCCTGATGCGCACAAAATAACCTGTTCCCCGCCGTCCATATGCCGCCCCATATAAAAAACGGCGCTAGCTGCGCCGTTTAGACTTTAACATGCTTCTGCATCTGTTGAATGGCCGATTTCTCCAGCCGCGACACCTGCGCCTGCGAAATCCCGATTTCGTCCGCGACCTCCATCTGGGTCTTGCCTTCGAAGAAGCGCATCGACAGGATCATCTTTTCCCTGTCATTCAGCTTATGCATCGCTTCCCGAAGCGCGATTTCCTCAATCCAGGAAACGTCCTTATTCTTATCGTCGCTGATCTGATCCATCACATAGATCGGGTCGCCCCCGTCATGATAAATCGGTTCGAACAACGATACCGGGTCCTGAATGGCATCTAGCGCGAAGACGACATCTTCCTTCGGAACATTGAGCGCTTCAGAAATTTCAAAAATCGTCGGTTCCCGCGAATTCTTGTTCGTTAAGCTGTCCCGTACCTGCAGCGCCTTATAGGCGATATCCCGCAGGCTGCGTGAAACACGGATTGGATTGTTATCCCGCAAGTACCGGCGGATCTCGCCGATAATCATTGGCACGGCATATGTCGAAAATTTAACGTTCTGACCTAGATCGAAATTGTCGATCGCCTTCATCAGTCCGATACAGCCGACCTGGAACAAATCGTCGACGAACTCACCGCGGTTATTAAACCGCTGAATGACACTGAGCACCAGCCTCAAGTTGCCATTGACCAATTTCTCTCTGGCTGCCCATTCATTCTTCGTCTGCAATGCGGTGAACAGCTCTCGCATCTCGGCATTCGTCAGAACAGGCAGTTTCGCGGTATCCACTCCACAAATCTCGACTTTGTTTCGGGTCAACGTGATTACCTCCCAAGGAGAAACATTAATGTTCATTATCTCCTCGAAGCCCCATTTTATTCCCCATGCAAAAACGGCTCCGTCCCCTCGAAAACGAAGGTCGAAGCCGTGTATTGACGGGTAAAAATCAGGTTCATGCCCTTTCCCGGGAAGGGGGTCTTGACAAAATATTTTCACTTGTTCTCAGGCTCTTGATTGTCCTCAAACCATCTTATTGAACTCTTTGCGCAGCCGCTTGATGATCCGTTTCTCCAGTCTGGAAATATACGATTGCGAAATGCCGAGCAGGTCCGCCACATCCTTCTGCGTCTTCTCTTCGCCATCGGCGAGCCCGAACCGAAGCTCCATAATGATCCGCTCCCGTTCCGTCAGCTTGTCGAGCGCCTTGTGCAGCAGCTTGCGGTCCACCTGCTCCTCGATGTTGCGGTAGATGGTATCGTTCTCGGTTCCGAGCACATCGGAGAGAAGCAGCTCGTTGCCGTCCCAGTCGATATTCAGCGGCTCATCGAAGGATACTTCCGTACGGGTCTTGCTGTTGCGCCGGAGGTACATCAGGATTTCATTCTCAATGCAGCGCGATGCATAGGTAGCCAGCTTAATTTTCTTCTCGGGATCGAATGTATTCACCGCTTTGATCAATCCGATCGCGCCGATCGATACGAGATCCTCGATATGGATGCCCGTATTCTCGAATTTGCGCGCAATATATACGACAAGCCTCAGGTTGCGTTCGATGAGCATCGCACGGATCGCGGTATCGCCGGAAGGCAGCTTCTCCAGCAAATACTCCTCTTCCTCGCGAGTCAGAGGAGGGGGCAGCGCCTCGCTTCCGCCGATATAATATATTTCTTCGCTCTTTAACCCGAATAAAAATAAAACGCGATAATAATATAACTGCAGGATCAATTTCCATTTGACGAGCATGATGCTCCATCCCTCCTCGGAGAACTGTGTACGGCTTCATTCGCTTACGATCCGATTTTGCAGCAGCGACGGATGGATTATTGCCCGATAGGCCCCATCTGCGACAAGCTTTCCGGCATCAAGGCCGATGAGCACTTTCGTTGATTCGAATGTTTCATCCTCCCGCTCGATGACCACCCGGTCCGGTTTGATGGCGAGCATAAACTGAGCGCCGCGGTTAATTCCCCGGTAAGGCACCAGCCGCAGCCGATCCTGCCAAGCGGATTCGCTTGCGTCCATATGCGCGATCAGCTTGTCGACCTGCGCCTCTTTGATTCCCAGGAGCCACGAGGCGGGCAAATCAGCCTGCCAGAGCGAGGCTTCCATTACCATAACCGGCGTTCTCGTCAGCGGTTCATAGAGCTGGTTGCCCGTATCAATCAGACCTGTACACCGCTGCTGACGGTCGCCGATCGTCACGCACACCTCCGCAAGATGGGTCTGCACAAGCGCTTTTTCCTTGCGGAAAACCATGACCGACCGGTAAATATACAAGCCGATACAGACGGAGGACAACAGAAATGCGGTGCTTAGCTTTAATTCGGTATGTACATTCCCGTTTACGATCCACATGGAATCCCATAACCGATTGGAGCCGTTCATGAGCAAATACTGCAGTCCGAATACGGTGCCTCCGATCGCAAAATTGACGGCATAGAACGCGCCGATATAACGAAGGAACAACTGCACGCTTCCAAATCCGAATGCAACAAGAAGCATCATGATGGAGAACAACAATTTGAGCGGAATGGAAAATAGCAGGTTTAACGATGGAAACACGAGCATCACGGCATAAACGGCGCCGAGCGATGCGGACAGCAAGACCCGCCACCACCTGGCTCGAACGCCTCGAACCCAAGCGGTCAGCAGTAAGGTGGAGCCGTTAATGAGCACATTCATCAGAAATAAGACATCGACGTAGACCGCATCCAGGGCGTTCACCCTCCTGCTGCTGAGCCCCAATGCCGCCTGATCTGCTCCCGCGAAGGCGGTGGTCCGGCGGCTTGTGTCTAGTATATTTAAATCCTATTACAATGTCTGTCTAAACATGCCGTCAGCAGCGATCTTTTTTTGTCGAGGGTGTCGATTGGGGATTAACGGGAGTGTAGCTGACGCCGCCGCGGGATCATACGATCTGAATGCCGTATCGCTGCACAAAAAGACTGTCCCTTCGGTCTCATTCGACCTTATCGGACAGCCATAAGCATTCTATTCTTTCAATTCCATAAGCAGTACGGTATCGGCCGGATCCGGAAGCGGATAGGTGAAACGGGCACCGCTGCGAAAGACAGCTCTTGCCGGGATTGTGATCGGAATAGTCACGGAAATCAAGAAGCATGCCGGCGTGTCGCCTAAAGCAATACAAGGACTCTCATGGGGATAAAAAAAGACGGGATAACCAAGAACCCCAACACTCCCTGATCGGGAGTGTTGGGGTTCTTGTCCGTGAAGAAGTCTAGCGGTCGTTATTACGACGGTTACGCAGGAAAGCCGGGATATCCAGCTGATCGCTCGCTGAAGAGCCGCTGAACGTCTTCGGAGCGGCGCCGGCTGACGGCTGACGCGTCTCGCCGCTGCTTGCTTCGCTTGCTGTCTGCGTGCCAGGCGTACGGATTATGCTAGGTGCGCCTCGGTGTTCAAAGCCTGTTGCAATAACCGTCACCTTAATGTCTTCTTTCAAGTTTTCGTCGATGCTTGCGCCAAAAATCATGTTCACTTCCGGATCGGAGGCGGCGATGACGATTTCGGCTGCTTCATTGACTTCATAGAGCGACAGGTTCGACCCGCCGGTAATATTCATGATAATGCCGCGGGCGCCGTCGATGGAAGTTTCCAGCAATGGGCTTTGAATCGCTTTGCGTGCAGCTTCTGCTGCGCGGTTCTCGCCTGTCGCTGCGCCGATCCCCATCAAGGCGGAGCCGCGCTCGGTCATGATCGTCTTTACGTCGGCAAAGTCGAGGTTGATCAGTCCCGGTACGGCGATCAGGTCGGAAATGCCCTGCACCGCCTGCTTCAATACGTTATCGGCTTCCCGGAACGCTTCCAGCATCGGCGTTTTCTTATCGACGATTTCTAGAAGACGATCATTCGGGATAACGATCAACGTGTCTACTTTCTCTTTCAGCGCTTCAATGCCCATCTCGGCTTGACCCGAGCGCTTGCGTCCTTCAAATGTAAAGGGACGCGTCACAACGCCGACCGTCAATGCCCCGCACTCGCGTGCAATTTCCGCAATGACCGGAGCGGCGCCTGTTCCCGTACCGCCACCCATACCTGCCGTGACGAATACCATATCGGCGCCCTTGAGCGTGTTCATCACGCTCTCGCGTGATTCCTCCGCCGCTTTCTTGCCGACTTCCGGATTAGCACCGGCTCCAAGCCCTCGGGTAAGCTTGTCCCCGATTTGCAGCTTCTGCTCGGATTTCGCCATATGGAGCGCTTGCGCGTCCGTATTAACCGTTATAAATTCAACGCCTTTGACGCCGTTCTCAATCATTCGATTGACAGCATTGCTACCGCCGCCGCCGACGCCGATGACCTTAATTTGCGCCAGCTGCTCCATTTCAAAATCAAACTCCAACATTCTGTTGTTTCCCCCGATCAAATAAATTCACTAAACATATTTTTCAGACGTTCGAATAGTCCTGGCTTAGTTGACGCAGTTGATCCCGCTTTCCGGTTAGTCGTTTTCTTCGGAGCGCTGGCGGTGCGGTTACGCATATATTTGGAAACGTATTGGATCATGCCTACGCCGCTAGTGAATGCCGGATCTCGAACGCCGATATAATCGGGTACGGCTATGCGTACTGATGATTCCAATTCGGCTTGCGCAAGCGCAAGCGTGCCTGGCATCGTTACGGAGCCGCCAGTGAGCACATATCCGTTCACCTTGTCCCCGTAGCCCAGCCGGCGCACTTCTTGACGGATGAGGCTAAAGATCTCCTGCATCCGGGGCTCGATAATATTCGCCAAGTCGACCTGCGAAAATTCCTTCTCGACGTTGCTGCCCATGCGCATCACTTTGAACTTCTGGTCTTCTGCGGCATCGTCCAGCAATGCGCAGCCAAATTTCTGCTTGATTTTCTCCGCTTGCTCCGTCTGAGTGCGAAGCCCGTAAGAAATATCGCTTGTAACGTACTCGCCGCCGATCGGCAGCGTCGATGTGGCGCTGATGCTGCCTTGATCGAAGATCGCAACCGTGCACGATCCCGCGCCGATATCGGCCAGCACGGTGCCCATCATTTTCTCATCCTTTGTTAAACACATTTGACCGGAAGCAAGCGACATCAAGATGATTCCCGAAATGCGGAGATTCGCTTTCTCCACACAGCGGACCAGGTTATGTATCGCCGTCTTCGCTCCCGTAACGACTGTTGCTTCCACTTCCAAGCGAACGCCGATCATTCCGCTTGGGTCTGATATGCCTTCGAGACCATCTACTAAAAATTGCTTCGGCACCAGGTTGATAATTTCTCTCTCCGGTGGAAGCGCGACTACCTTAGCGGCCTGCAGCACCCTATCAATATCGTCTTCGCCGATCTCTCTGTCTTCATTAGACACGGCTACGACGCCATGATTCGTTTGTAATCCGATATGATTGCCTTGAATGCCGACGTAAACGTCGCTTATTTGAATGCCAACCATGCGTTCCGCATGATCCACCGCATTGCGGATGGATTGCACGGTTTGGTCAATATCCACGATGGCTCCTTTACGAATACCTTCCGAGTCGGCAGATCCAACTCCAATAATATTAATGGCTCCGCCTTGCACTTCGCCAATAATAGCACGAACTTTGGATGTACCGATGTCCAAACTGACGATGATGTCGTTGCTGCTCAACCCGTGGCACCTCCGTTTCAACGTAATGGGAATAGTCACCAATGCCATTCGCCTAGCATGCATCTCTACTTATTCAACGTCTTTTATACTTTCCCTCTTTTTCTACAAAATTTTCGCTATATGAAAATGTTCTCAGCCCTGTATTTATACAGATCTTGGCTGTTCCCAACGAAGCTCCAATGAAAAGAGAGTTACAAAAGCTACATAAATAAAATTCTATCATTCTTTGAGCCTATTGAGTAGTCTATTTTTACTCAGAATCCTCATTTTCTGGCTCTTCTGGAACGAACGGCACATAGGTGTCCGCCAGAAGCATCGTAACGATTCCAGGCTCCTGCGTTTCGATAACGGCATCAAGCGAGGCAATTTTATCTTGAAGCAAGGAAATCGCTGTCACGACCTCGAAGCGGGTTCTCGTATAAATTTTGATCCGGTCGGGATAAGCCTTCGACGGAGACGGCATAATCTCCGAGAAATCGGAGAGCGAGCCGGCTGGCAGTTCCGCAAGCTTCTTGCCCAGTTCCGCCTTAAGCGGATCATCCGCCTTCCAGCCGGACAGAATCGGCTTGTCCACGACGATCTCCGAGCCTGCCGGAACGATTGCGCCATTGGACAGCATCGCGGTCAGATCGCCATTGGAAGACAGCTCGAACGCGACGGTCGGATATTCGCTCACCGTAATCCGGATGCCGCCTGGAAATTTCTTGACGACCTCCACCTTCTCGACCGGCTTGATCGTCTTCACTCTATCTTCCACCGTCTTCGCCGTCGTGCCGAAGTAGGCGTCGCCTATGTTGATGCCAGCGGCCTTCTGAATGTCTTCCTTGCTCGAATACCGCTGTCCTTCGACGACGATGGAGGAAATTTTGCTGATGGAAGAATTAAAAAACAGCACACATAATATAACGATAAAGAGCAGTAAAAGGACTGCGAGCAGTTTCTTGCCGCCCCGTCGCCTTCGGACAGGTTCCCGCAGAACAGGCACTTTGTCTTGCATGGCTTGTCTCCTCTTCGTGCAAACGCAAAACGGCAAGCTGTACGGCCGGGCAACCGCCGCAATGGATGCGGATGAACGTTTGCTGGCTAACATCGCCGTTTGCGGAAATGATCCTTCACTTGTTCGAAATAGCTGCTTAAGGAATAATGATGGTATTGTCCGGCACCTCGGAATAACGCGATATGCGCGCTCCGAGCCGGCCAAGCATCGCTTCAATCCGGTCGTACCCGCGGTCGATATGATGCACCTGCTCAACTACCGTCTTTCCGTGTGCGGCCAAACCCGCTATTACGAGGGCGGCTCCCGCCCGAAGATCGGTTGCCTCCACAGTCGCCCCATACAAACGGGGCACGCCGCGTATGACCGCCGCATTCAGATCGACCCGGATATCCGCTCCCATGCGGGATAATTCGTCGACATGCTTGAAGCGCCCTTCAAAAATCGTTTCCTTCATAATGCTTACCCCATCGGCGAGCGCCTGCAGCACCATCACCTGCGATTGCAAATCGGTCGGAAAGGCCGGATAAGGCGAGGTAACGATGCGGTCGATCGCTTTCGGACGGGTTGAGCTGCCTACTTTAATTATATCACCGTCAACTATAATTTGAACACCGGCGCGCCTAAGCACATGAATCAGCGATGTCAGGTGGGCCGGATTCGTATTCTGCAGCGTTACTTGACCGCGCGTCGCCGCAGCCGCTACCATAACGGTTCCGGTCACGATACGGTCCGGAATGACTTGATACCGGCAGGGCGTCAGCTTCTCGACCCCTTCAATCGTTATGGTATCCGTGCCGGCGCCGATGATCTTCGCGCCCATCGTATTGAGAAAACGCTGTAAATCCTGAATTTCAGGCTCGCGGGCGGCATTGCTGATGGTCGTAAACCCCTCTGCCAGAACGGCGGCCATCATGATGTTCTCCGTCGCGCCAACGCTCGGGAAGTCCAAGTGAACTTCCGCTCCTCTAAGCCGTTTGGAATAACAGATAATGCGGCTTCCCTCTTCTTCGATTTGCGCTCCGAGCGCGATCAGCCCTTGCAGGTGCAGATCGATCTTCCGCTCTCCGATCGCACAGCCTCCCGGCTGGTAAATCGTTACCTCACCGAATCTAGCCAGAAGCGGTCCCATTAAAAAGATAGAAGAGCGCATTTGACGCATGAGCGCTTCCGGGACGTGCGACGAGTTGGCGCCGGATGTATCCAGCATGACGGTTTCGTCCTTGTGCTCCGCTCTGCAGCCGAGATCTCGCAGAATGTTTAACATCACGTCGATGTCGAGCAGCCTTGGCACATGATCGATCGTCACTTTTCCATCCACCAGCAAGCTGGCGGCCAGAATCGGCAAAGCGGCATTTTTCGCTCCTTGGATAACAATGGTTCCTGAGAGAGGTTTCCCGCCTTCAATCACCAATTTGTCCAATGTATCACCTCCAAATTACCGCTCACCCACCACCAATACCTCTGGCACCAGATCAATTCCGAAACGGTCTTTCACGGTGCTTTTAATAGTTGCCATGAGGGTGAGGACGTCATCAGCTGTCGCCTGCCCGGTATTCACAATGAAATTGGCATGCTGTGTCGAAACCACGGCACCGCCGGACCGAAGCCCCTTCAGGCCTGCTTCTTGAATGAGCCGCGCGGCAAAGTCGTGAGGCGGATTGCGGAATACGCTGCCCGCGCAAGCCAGATGCAGCGGCTGCGTACGCAGCCGCCGGGCTTTGTATTCAGCCATCGTTGCCGCGATTCCATCCTTGTCGCCTTCCTGAAGCTCGAACGTCGCGCCGACGACGATTCCAGGCTGCTCGTGAAGCACCGAATGCCGGTAAGAGAATTTCATATCCTCTGGACCATAGTGAACCAATTCCCCTGTTTCCAGTACAATCTCGGCTGATTTGAAAATACGGGACACATCCGACCCGTGGGCGCCCGCGTTCATATAGACGGCTCCTCCGACCGCTCCCGGAATCCCCCCTGCAAACTCCAGGCCGGTCAGTCCTTCCTTGCCCGCCATCACGGACAGCTTGATGAAGGAATACGCGGCGCCCGCATGGACGTGCGTGCCGTCGAACTGCACATAATCGAATTCTTTGCCCGGTTTGATAACGACTCCCCGAATCCCTTTATCGCTTATGAGCATATTGGAACCGCGGCCGATTTTGGTCCACGGCATGCCATGCTTGCGCAGCAATCGGATAAGCGAGACAAGATGTTCCTTGCTGCCCGGAATAACGAGGACATCGGCCGGTCCGCCAATTTTCCATGTCGTATATTCTGCGAGTGATTTCTGCAGGAAAACATCGCCGACTTGCGTCTGCTTCAATTCCGCTATAAACTGTTCCATCTGTCGTACCTCCTTATGCTACAGCGATTGTCAAAAGACCCTAGAAGCGCGTTGCCGGACCGGGCAGCCCGCTAACGCATCCGTGCTTGCGGGCCCGCCGGGTGACGGTCACGATTATAGGGTATACTATGCCCTCGCGCACAGGTGTGTGACAATCGCCCATATGATGAGCTATCTCTTCTTGACGAGCTTGATCAGCTCGCCGTTAATCAGCGACGCCGATTGCGGAATGCCTAGGGAATGCGAAGCTTTCCCCATGCTTGCAAGGCGGCCAGGATCCGTCATGATCGCTTGAATGCGCTCGAACAGCATCTCCCCGTTCAAGTTCCGCTCCACAATCATTTCTGCTGCCCCGGCATCCGCTATGCTTCGCGCATTTGCCTCTTGATGGTTGTTCGTCACGTTCGGTGACGGGATAAGAATGGAAGGTATGCCCAAAGCCGTCACCTCGGCAAGAGATGAAGCGCCGGAACGGCTGACGACGAGCGTCGTTGCCGCCAGCACCTCCGGCATATTATGCAAATACGGCAGCACGTGGATATAATTGGATAGTTTCGGTATAACCTTCTTCATCCGTTCCATCGTCTGCTCATAGTAGCTTTCTCCTGTTACAAACACAAAGTGGACGTTAGGCAGCCGCTGAAGCAGAGGCCCCATGTCCACCATCGCATCATTCATCGCCTTCGCGCCGCGGCTTCCGCCAACCATGAGCACGATTCGGCTTCCCAGCGGAAGACCTAACGAGGCGTAGCCTTTCTCCCGGTTTGCGCGGACGACATTCGACGCGCAAGGATTACCCGTGTGGACAATCCGCTTGGCTTTATTGAAAGAAGGTATCGATTCCTTGAAGCTGACCGCTACGCAGTCTACATAGCGGGCTAGAAATTTATTCGTCAATCCGGGATCCGCATTCTGTTCATGAATGATCGTCGGGATCCCCAGCTTCGCTGCCGCGTACACGACAGGACCGCATACATAACCGCCAGTTCCGACCACGACATCCGGCTTGAAGCTGCGGAGCAGCTCCTTCGAACGCCGGACTCCTCTAAGAAAACGCATGACCGTCTTGAAATTTTCAAGCGACAGCTTTCTTCTGAAACCCGTAATTTCAACCGATTCGAATTTGACCCCGTGCTCGGGCACGATTCGGCTCTCCATTCCCTTCGGTGTCCCGATATAGAGGAGGGACGTGCCGGGATCCTCCTCCTCCGCCTGCTTGCCGATCGCTAATGCCGGATAAATGTGGCCGCCGGTTCCGCCGCCGGTCAATACAATACGCATGAAAAGGTCACCTCGAATAACGGGATATATTAAGCAAAATGCCAAGCGATGTCAAAAGCAGCGTCAGCGATGATCCGCCATAGCTGACGAGCGGCAATGTAATGCCGGTTACCGGCATCATGCCGATGACGACGCCGATGTTAATGAAAACCTGCACGGCCACGATGCCGACGATGCCGACAGCCAGCAGGCTGCCGAACGTATCGGGAGCGGCAATAGCCGTACGCATACCGCGCCAAACGAGTATCCCGAATAGAATAATAATCGTTGCGCCGCCGATGAATCCGAGCTCCTCCGCCACGATCGAGAAGATAAAGTCGGTCTGCGGCTCGGGAAGATAATTGAACTTTTGCCGGCTCATGCCGAGTCCGAGCCCGACCAGCCCTCCCGGCCCGATGGCGTACAGCGATTGAATCGACTGATAGCCCGCTCCGAGCGGGTCCGCCCACGGATCGAGAAAGGCCGTTATCCGCTGCAGCCGGTAAGGCGCGGCAAGAATCAGGCCGACCAGCCCGGCAACGCCGATCATCGCCAGCGACCCCAGATGGGCAAGCCGCGCTCCTGCCGTATAGATGACGAGCATGGACGCGCCTA
Source organism: Paenibacillus spongiae (assembly GCF_024734895.1). Classification (NCBI taxonomy): domain Bacteria; kingdom Bacillati; phylum Bacillota; class Bacilli; order Caryophanales; family Paenibacillaceae; genus Paenibacillus; species Paenibacillus spongiae. The sequence goes on along the minus strand of NZ_CP091430.1, from coordinate 2,286,997 downwards.
CCATAACGGCGCCGCTGCCCAGATCGGGCTGCAGCATAATCATGCCGAAGGCCACGCCGAGGATGCCGAGCGGCGGCAGCAGACCTTTCAGAAAGAGCGTTACCGTCTGCTGCCTCTCGGAGAGCAGCTTGGCCAGGAAGATGACCATGGCCAGCTTCATGAACTCGGACGGCTGAATGCCGAACGAGCTGATCCCCAGCCAGCTTCTCGCTCCGCCGCGCACGACGCCGATCCCGGGAACGAGCACGAGCACAAGCAGGACGAAGCAGGCAATCAGGCCGGCCTTCGACCATTTCTTCCACACCCAATAGTCGGCATTCATCGTGACAAACATCGCCCCGATGCCAAGCGCGGCAAACAGCAGCTGCCGCTTGACGTAGTAGAACTTATCTCCGAACTCGTGGAACGCGAGCACGGCGCTCGCGCTGTACACCATAACAAGTCCGATGGCGAGAATAAGAAAAATCGAGACGATCATCCAGACATCCGGAGCGGACCTGGCTTTAACCATAGCGCAAACACCTCTGCATCGGTAAGTAGGGACGAGCCCCCTACTTACAACGTATGCGCCGATTGCTTAAAAATGCGCCCCCGCTGCTCGTAAGACTTAAACATATCCCAGCTCGCACAGGCCGGGGATAACAGAACGATATCGCCAGGCTCGGCAATGGAGGCGGCTTCGCGCACCGCTAGATGCAGCGTCGCTTCGGCGTCCTCCACAGGTTCGACGATTTTCACCGCCGATAAACCTGCCAGCCTCGCCACGGCCGCCAGCTTCTCGCGGGTTTCGCCGATGGTTACGATCCCTTTCACCTGATCGCGCATATGCGGCACCAGCTCCATGAAATCCAAACCTCGGTCGCGTCCGCCGGCAATCAGGACGATCCGGCCGGGAAACGAACGAAGCGCTATGATGGTTGCGACCGAATTGGTCGCTTTAGAGTCGTTGTAATATTTGACCCCTTTTCGTTCACAGACGAACTCCAGCCGATCCTCGACGCCGTTGAAATCGCGAAGCGGCTGCAGCAGCGACTTCGGATCGGCGCCCGCAGCGATGCAAGCCGCTATCGCAGCTAGTGCGTTGGCGGCATTGTGACGCCCTGGAAGGCCCAGCTCGTTCACAGGCATTATCGTCTGCGTCACGCCGTCTTGTTTCTTCCACACGATCTGCCGCAGAACCTCGCCGTCAGGCTCCGTCAGATCGGTCGGAAACGGCGGCGATATGAAGATGCCCTGCGAGAGCTCCTGAGTCGTGGAGAACGGCAGGATCTTAGCCCGGATCGTCCCTTTGTCCATCAGCTCGCGGCAGACCGGGTCGTCGGCGTTCAGCACGGCCGTGTCTTCCTCTGTCTGATTCGCAAACAGCTTCTCCTTGGATGCGATGTAATCTTCGATTCCATCATGGTAATCCAAATGCGTCTCCGCGATATTGAGCAGCAGCGCCACGCGCGGACGGAACGACTGCGTTCCTTTCAGCTGGAAGGAGCTCAGCTCGGCAACGATCCAATCGCCCGGTTCCGCTGTTTGGGCCGCTTCGCATAGAGGCGTGCCGATATTGCCTGCTACGATCGGCCTCAGCTGGGCCGAATCGAGCAGTTCGCCGATCCAAGTCGTCGTTGTCGTCTTGCCGTTCGAGCCGGTGATGCCGATAATCGGAGCCGGCGACAGCCAGTAGGCGACCTCCACTTCCGTCACCACGTCGAGCCCCAGCTCCATCGCCCGTTTAACGGGAGCAGCCGTATATGGGATGCCCGGATTCTTGACGACTAGCGCCGTATCCTTCGTAATAAGCGAATCCGGATGCCCTCCGCATATGACAGAAACACCCAAAGCGTCCAGCTCGTCCGCTTCGGGGCATAGATGACGTTCCTGTTGATCGTTAACGGTCACCAGCGCGCCGAGCTTGTGAAAAAGCTTGGCAACGCTGACGCCGCTTCTGGCAAGACCGAGTACAACGACTTGCCGGTCCTTATAAGATTTCGGGTCATTCATGGTGATTAAGTCCCCCTCGGTCCATCCGTTGGTCTACCCTTGCGGGTTACGCTGCTTGATTCTCGTCCTGTCGCTGGCAGCGTCGGCCTAAAATCAAGCAGCGGTTCAGCTTAACGGCCTAGCGGCCCAGCAGAAGTCCTGCCGCGGCGAACAGGATGCCTACCGCCCAGAATGTAATGACGACGCGCCATTCATTCCAACCAGAGAGCTCGAAGTGATGATGGATCGGGCTCATCTTGAAAATACGCTTGCCCCGCAGTTTAAAGGAGCCTACCTGCAGAATGACCGACAGCATCTCGATTACGAACACGCCGCCGATAATCACAAGCAGAAATTCCGTCTTCGTCAATATAGCCACTGCAGCCATTCCCCCGCCAATGCCAAGCGATCCGGTATCGCCCATAAAGACCTTCGCCGGATGGGCATTGAAGACGAGAAAGCCGAGCAGCGCCCCGATCATGGCGGCTGAGAATACGGCGGATTCATGCTCGCTCGCATGCATGGCCAGCAGCGTGAAAGCGCCGAATGCGACAGCGCCCGTTCCGGCCAGCAGCCCATCAACGCCGTCGGTGAAATTCACCGCATTCGTTGTGGCGAACAGCATGATGATGACGAAAGGATAATAGAACCAGCCGAATTCCAGATCAATCGAAGTGCCTGGAATATTGACGATCGTGCTGTGGTTCATCTGATAGAGAAGGAAGCATATAATAACCGCGAACAGAAATTGGCCGATCAGCTTCTGCTTGGCTGTCAGGCCTAACGAGCGTTTAAATACGATCTTGATATAGTCATCCAGAAACCCGATAAGTCCAAATCCGAGCGACGCGATCAGCAGCACCCAGAACTCGGCCGTCTTATCCGAAAATTTAAGAAAAGCGAGCAGCGTCGCCAGCATGATGATGATGCCGCCCATTGTCGGCGTACCCTTCTTCTTCAGATGGCTTTGCGGACCGTCCGACCGGATTTGCTGGCCGAACTTCAGCCGTCTCAGGAGCGGAATGAACAACGGTCCGAGTAAAACCGCAAGCAGGAAGGAGGCGCCTATTGAGAGCAATATGACCTTGATGTCCATTTTCTCACCTCTCTATACGCGCTGCAGCGCTTGAATAATCTCTTCCATGCGCATGCCCCGCGAGCCTTTCACAAGAACGAGATCTTCCGGTGCGAGCCTGGTCAGCAGCCATTCGATCAATTCGTTCTTATCTTCAAACGCCACAACGCTCTGCCCTCCGGCTTCGAAATGATTCGCCGCAGCCGCGGCAGTATGGCGTGACAACGGGCCAAACGTCAGCACGGCATCCGCTTTATCCGGCGTTACGTATTGTCCGATGCCTGCATGCAGCTCCGCCTCCTCGGGGCCTAGCTCCAGCATATCGCCGAGAACGAGCCATTTGCGCCGGTAACCCGATAAGTGCTCGACAAAGTCGATAGCTGCACGGACCGCTGTCGGATTGGCGTTGTATGCATCGCTCAGCAGCAGCGCTCCGTTAGACGCGCGCAGCGGCTCGATGCGCATTCCGGTCAGCGTCAGTCCGTTCAGCCCTTCCTGGATACGCTCCTGCGGAACGCCGAGCAGCAATGCTGCGGCTATTGCCGCCAGCGCATTGGCTACATTATGCTGACCGAGAACCGGGATGCGGAGCCCTCTGAGCGAAACTTGCGGATCCCGCTTCGAAATCATATCGAAACGCGATGCGTCCGCTCCGAGCTCCACATTCACCGCCGACCAGTCATTGTCTGCCCCGATTCCGAACGTCTGCCTGCCGATCGCCGCCGGCAATTCCAAAGCCTGTACGCCGCTATGCAGCAGCGGCTCGTCTCCGTTGAACAGAAGAATGCCGCCAGGCTTCAGGCCGCTGGAAATCTCAAGCTTCGCCTTCGCAATCCCTTCGCGGGATCCCAGTTGGAGCAGATGCGCATCGCCGATGTTCGTAATGATCGCGATATCCGGCTGTGCGATCCGGGTCAGCAGCTCGATTTCGCCAAAGCCGCTCATGCCTAATTCGAGAACGGCAACCTCGACGGTTTCATCCAGCTGCAGTACCGTCAAGGGCAGTCCGATATGATTGTTTAAGTTGCCTTCAGTTTTGTGTACGCGAAAAACGCCGGCCAAAACCGACGCCGCCATATCCTTCGTTGTCGTCTTCCCGTTGCTGCCGGTAACGCCGATGACGCGCACCTGCAGCTCCTGCCTGTATGAGGAAGCGAGCCGCTGAAGCGCTTCGAGCGTATCTTCTACGAAGATGAGCGCAGCTTCTGACAGCCCCTCGGGAACCTCACGGCCGGATTGCCATAGAGCGGCCGCCGCTCCTGACGCGAATGCGCCTTGAACGAAATCATGCCCGTCATAATGCTCGCCGACCAGCGGTATAAACAGCTGACCCTGATGAACGCGGCGCGAATCCGTCGTCACGCCCGCAATCCCCGTATTAGGCAGGCTCGCCTTTGAAATTGTTCCACCGCACATGACGGCCATGTCGGCTAATGTTCGTTTTATCACTTTTCCAGACTCCTTATCGCTTCTTTGGCCACTTCCCGGTCATCGAAATCATGCGTTACGCTGCCAATGATTTGATACGTTTCGTGTCCCTTGCCCGCAATTAATACTACATCTTCATGGCTGGCCATTTCAACCGCTTTTTGAATCGCCAAGCGGCGGTCGGGCTGCAGCTCATACCTTTCTTGCGGTACGCCGTCATTTTGAAGTCCGGCTTCAATGTCGGCGAGAATGCGAATCGGATCCTCGGTCCGGGGATTATCCGACGTTACGATGACATAATCGGAGTAGGCTGCAGCAATGCGGCCCATAATCGGGCGCTTCGTCCGGTCGCGGTCGCCTCCGCAGCCGAACACGCATATAATCCGCCCGGAAGCGATCTCCTTGACGGCTTTCAGCACATTGTCCAGTCCGTCCGGCGTATGCGCGTAATCGACGATAACCGCGAACGGCTGTCCGGCATGAACGGCTTCCACACGGCCCGGAACACCCGGAACGGCTTCCAAACTTTGCTTGATCTGCTCCAGAGGAATATTCTCCACCAGCGCGGCGGTAATAGCTGCAAGCGCATTATAGACGTTGAAGGTGCCCGCCATCCGCAGCGTTATATCCGCCTCGCCCCGGAAGGTCGTTACATGGAACGAGGTCCCGTGTACGGTAATTTTGATATCGGACGCGCGGACGTCGGCTTCCTGCTTCACCCCGTAGGTTAACACCTCGGCAGCGGTCAAGCGGGCGAATGCCTCCGAGGCAGGATCATCCGCATTCAGCACCGCATACGAGCGTTCATCCTGCGATGCTCCGCAATCATTCCCGAGCCGACCGAACAGAAGCCCCTTGGCCGCGGCGTAACGCTCCATCGTGCCATGATAATCGAGATGGTCCTGGGTCAGGTTTGTAAAGACGGCTGTCCGGTAACGGCATCCCTTCACCCTTCCCTGCTCCAGGGCATGCGAAGATACTTCCATCGCGCAATAATCCGTCCCCTCCGCGACCATCGCCGCGAGATAACGCTGCAGCTCAAGCGCTTCCGGCGTCGTGCCGGACATGGGGTAGGTCTTTCCGCCGTATCGCATTTCGACCGTGCCGATCACACCGGGCCGGTGCTTGGCATCGGCCAGTATTCGTTCGATCAAATAAGTCGTGGTCGTCTTGCCGTTCGTCCCCGTAATTCCGATCAGCTTGAGCGACCTGCTCGGGTGGCCGAAATACTCATCGGCCATGACTGCCATCGCGAAACGGCTGTCCTTCACGATGATTTGGGGGGCGTCGACATCGAGCTTCCGCTGGACGACGAGTGCTTTCGCACCGCGCTTCAATGCTTCCTGTGCATAATCATGCCCATCCATATTATGGCCGACCAGGCAAATAAACAAGTCGCCTTCCGACACCTTCCGGGAATCGGTCTGGATCCCTGTTATTTCCTTATGGCCGTCACCTGCGACTACCGCCGTTTCCAGCAGCGCCGCCAATTGATCCAGTCGCATGTGCTCTTCCTCCTACGGGACCGCCAAGACTTGCGCCTTGAAGCGGTAGCCCTTATCTGCTTGATAGCTTGATGATATTCTCCATTATGGTCAATGATGTTGGCTTTCATCATCTTCTTTGGCTAAATATATGCGGATCGTCGATCCGCGTTCCACGCGCGTGCCTGCAGCCGGGGCCTGCCGGATGACCGTATTGCCGCTTCCCGCCGAGGTCAGGTTGAAATTCATGTTCATGTCCTCGTAGATATCGGAAACGGTCTTGCCGACGAGGTTTGGTACGACAACGATCCGCGGCGCGTTATCGCCGTATTTGTACTCCCGTTCGATCTGTTTCGCTCGGGGAGCGATGCCCATGTATGGAAGCGAGTCGGCCAAAATGTTTTGAACGATCGGAGCAGCGACAACACCGCCGAATTGGATGCCCTGCGGGTTATCAACGGCGACATAGACAACGATTTTCGGATCGTCGGCCGGCGCGAAGCCGACAAATGATACGATGTGCTCGTTCGGTGAATATCTGCCGTTAATGACTTTCTGTGCCGTACCCGTCTTGCCTCCGACGCGGTAGCCGTCGATAAACGCATTTTTGCCGGTGCCTCTGGCAACGACGCTTTCCAACGCTTCTCGGACCTGCTGGCTCGTCTTCTCCGAAATGACCTGCCTGACAGCCTCTGGCTGGATCGTTTCCACGGTTTCTCCAGTCTCGGGATTGATCCACGATTTGGCAACATGCGGCTTATAGAGCGTGCCGCCGTTGATCGCAGCCGATACGGCTGTAATTTGCTGAATCGGCGTTACCGATACCCCTTGGCCGAAAGCCGTCGTTGCCAGCTCCACCGGTCCGACCTGCTTCAGCTTGAACAGGATGCCGTTCTCCTCGCCGCCAAGATCGATTCCGGTCTTCGTACCGAAGCCGAAGTCGCGAATATAGCTGAACAGCTTTTCTTTACCCAGACGGTTGCCGAGGGCGACGAAGCCGGGGTTGCATGAATTTTGCACGACCTCCAAGAACGTCTGGCTGCCATGGCCGCCTTTCTTCCAGCAGCGCAGACGTGCGCCGCCGACTTCAACAGCGCCGGGATCGAAGAAATGCTCGTTCTTCAAATTCACCTTATTCTCTTCCAGTGCGGCCGCCAGCGTGATGATCTTGAAGGTCGACCCCGGCTCGTACGTCATCCAAATCGGCAGAATGCGATTATAGACCGCCGGCTCCGCGTCTCTGAATTTGTCCGGCTCGAAAGCCGGGCGGCTGGCCATCCCTAAAATTTCTCCATTCGTTGGATCCATGGCGATGGCAATGATATTATTCGCTTGAAACTTAACCATCGCTTGATCAAGCTCGCGCTCCATGATCGACTGAATTTGCTTGTCGATCGTCAGCTGCATGTTGAGCCCGTCCTTCGGTTTCAAATAGGTGTCGGACGAGCCGGGCATTACTCTGCCCTTCGCATCGGATAGGAAGGAGATATTTCCGTTAATGCCTTCCAGGAATGAATTGTATTTGGCTTCGACACCGGTCAGCCCGCCATCCAGGCCAACGATGCCAAGAACATGAGACGCGAAATCCCCAAAGGGATAATACCGCTTGTTGTCCTCGGCTACGATAACGCCCGGCAGATTCAAATCTCGAACCTGCTGCGCCTTCTCCGTCGTTATTTTCCGCCCGCCGGGCTGGACGTTGACGATCATCTGTTTTTTCTTGACGAAGCTGTACACTTTCTCTTCCGTCATCCCCAGCACGTTGGCCAGCTGAGCGGCCGTTGCCTTGGCGTCCTTGATTTGCGCGGGAATAACCATAACGGTTGGTGAACTTATATTATACGCAAGCCGGACACCGTTTCGGTCCCAAATCTCGCCCCTCTTGGCTGAGAATGGAATTTCGCGGCGCCACGAATCTTCTGCTTTCGCGGTAAGCTCCTCGCCCGTCAGCAGCTGGACGTACCCGAGCCGACCGGCAAGCAGCGAAAAAGCCAAGATGGACACGATCAGCGCGATAAAAAGTCTGCGCCGGACGGTTACATTCGATACCTTCACTTGTCTTTCCCCCTCCAATAGGCGCTTGATCGAGAAGGAACATGTCCTTCGTCATATCTAATCCAAGCCTATTCGGAATCAAAAGGGGTTAGAACAAGCCTTCCGCTGCTGCGTCATCATACATCGGGCAATTATGTGCCGCGTTAAGTGCTTTCGTTAGCTTAAGTTTGCCTCTAAAAATGTCATTCGTGGGTCTATCGGAACTATCGGCTTAACATTGACGATAGATTCCAACTCTGTGAAGCCAGAAAGCGGCGTTACCGCTGCAGATCTACTTACTCCGGCGGACGAGCGGTTTCAAGCCAGCCTGTAAGGCCCTTTTTCGGCGTTACAGACGACCACACCCACACTCCGCTATGCTATGCTGTAACGCCGTTTTTCGGCCTTACAGCTGCGGATCTACTCCGCGGACAAGCGATTCCACTAGAATCGAATCTCTTATTCCTGTCTATCTTCTTGGTCTTCCGCATTATCCGCAGCACTATTAGCCGCTTTATCTGCCCCCTGATCGCTGCCCCCATCTCCGCTTTCGTCCGTCTGTTCCAACGGTCCAGGAGGAGTCAGAATAAGCTTCAGCACGCGTTCGCCATCCTTCATGGCGGCAATCTGGTTCGTCACGTAGCCCTGGCCTTCCGTAACGGTGCGGATGTTAAGCAAGCTGCAGATCTCAAGCGCATCGCGCAAAGGCAATCCTCTCATATTCGGAATCGGGAGCTTATCGCGATCCTCCGTGATCAGGTAGACTTTCTGATTCGGGCTCGTTTCCGTACCGGCCTTCGGAATCTGTTGCTTGACAGCCGTACCCGAGCCGACGACCTCCGCCACTAGCGTACTTGATTTCAGCTTCGACTTCGCTTGACTGAGGCCAAGTCCGGACAGATCGGGAACGGCAACCGTCAACTCCTTCTGCTTCGACGACTTCTTCGTCTCCGGATCGACCGGCAAATCCGGCATAACATTCATCTGGCGAAGGCTTTGCTGCACGATCTTCTTGAATACCGGCGCCGCTACGGAGCCGCCGCCCGCATATTTGTCGTTCGGTTCGTCGACGACGACATAGACAATGATCTTGGGATTGTCGACTGGAGCATACCCGATGAAGGATACGACGTATTTCTCGTCGGAGTACCCTTTCTTGCCCGCGATAACCTTCTGCGCTGTACCGGTTTTACCGGCTACCCGGTATCCCGGGATATACGCATTCTTACCGGTCCCGATCTTCTGATCGGAGACGACCTGCTCCAAATATTCGCCGACCTGCTTGGACGTCTTCTCGGAGATGACCTGCCGGACGACCTTCGGCTTAACGACCTCCGTCTTATTCGTGACGGGATCCTCGATTTCTTTGATGATATGCGGCTGCATCAATTTCCCGCCGTTGGCCACCGCGGCTACTGCCGCGATCTGCTGAATCGGCGTAACGGTCACCGGCCCTTGTCCGAAGGTTGCGGTAGCAACCTCTACCGGCCGATTGGGATTAATGTTCATTTTACCTGGAATTTCACCGGGCAGCTCAATGCCGGTCTTCTGGCCGAACCCGAAATCCTTAATATACTGGATCATCTTATCCGTCTTTAACCGCTCATACCCCAGCTTGACAAAGGCGACGTTACTGGAACGTTTCAGCCCCTCCAGAAAACTGATGGTCCCCCAACCCTCGCGCTTAACGTCCCGCAGAGTCTGATTGCCGACTTTAATTCTACCGGATTCATACTCCTCATTCGGGTTAAATACCCCTTCTTCGACGGCAGCAGCCAAGGTCACGATCTTGAATGTGGACCCCGGCTCGTATTCCGACTTGATGGCATGATTGTAGAAGTTGGCCTGAGGCGATTTCCCGTATTCATTCGGGTTATAGGTAGGCAGGTTCGCCATGCCGAGAATTTCCATCGTATCCGGGTCGGCCGCGATGGCTGTAATGCTCTTCGGCTGATACTTATCGTAAGCTTCTTGAATCGCTTCTTGAACATAATGCTGGATGTCGGCATCGATTGTAAGCTTCACATTCTTGCCATCGCGCGACGGTTTGAACTCGACCTTCTCATTCTCTAGGATGATGCCGTTTCCGTCGCGCTTGTAATTGATCTTGCCTTCCACGCCCTTCAGCTCGTCATCCAAATAAGCTTCGAGTCCCGTGATGGCTTTGCCATCCCGATCTACATAGCCGATCGTATGGGCGGCCAGCTCATGCTTCGGATAATAGCGCTTCTGCTGTTCGATCAAATAAATGCCGACGTCTTTCTTCTTGGTTTGCTTCTCGAGCTCATCCCGAAAATTAACGATCCGGTCTCTCACCGATTTGTCGATTTTCCAGCCTTCTCTCCTCACCTCGCGCTGCGTGTAATACGTCCCGTCATCCTTCTTCGCCGTTACGATCTCGCGCAGCTCCGATTCCGGCTTCCCCAATATAAGATGAAGCTTGCTCACGACAAAATCTTCGATGCCGAGCTCGTGGATGATCTTAGGATTCACCGCCACCGTATAAGCGGCCGTATCCATGGCGAGCACGTTGCCGTCCCGGTCGCTGATCGTCCCCCGCACCGGCACGAGCGTTTCGGATGTCGACCAGGTGTTGCGCGCCTTCTCCGTCCAGAAATCAGCCTTTACCACCTGTACCCAGAAGGTTTTACCCATCAAAATAACAAAAAAGAGGGTGATAAGCCCTCCGACCAGCAACGTCCGTAATTTGATTCTCTTTGTCATGGCGGTCACCCTATTCCTTCGGGGCCTGTTCGGTCGATTGTTCTTTTCTATCGATCATAACGTCCTGTTTGGATGCCGACATGTTCATGCTCTTTGCGATTTTATTAATCCGGTCCGGATCGCCCAATACTTGAACCTGCTTCTCCAGCTCCTTCATCTCGACGGCCATTTCGTTATACTGGTTCGTCAGATTCCGGACTTCGATATTGAGCTTGTAGGTTTCCGCATAGCGGAAAATAATGATCCCCGCGACCAGTACGCCGACGATAATGGTGAACAGCCAGAGCAGCTTCTCCTGCACCGGAAGCGGCTTTCGCTTTACGACTACCGTTCTCTTCTCCCGATAGACCTGCTCCTCCGGTTTGCGTTTCGGCTGCAGCGCCAAGTTACCGTTTTGATATGCCAAATGTTTCCCCTCCCAATATTCGTTATTATAGGATCAATTCTGTCGAATGCGGCTACAGCTTCTCGGCAACTCTTAGTTTGGCCGACCTTGAGCGCGGATTCAGTTCCAATTCCTCCTGGCTCGGCGTGATCGGCTTGCGGTTAATCAGCTTCAATACGCCCTTGGATCCGCACACGCACATCGGGAAATCCGGCGGGCATGTGCATCTTTCAACAAATTTCGCGAAAAATTGCTTGCAAATCCGGTCCTCCAGGGAATGGAACGTAATGACCGACACCCTTCCCCCCGGCTTCAGCACCCTGACCGTCTGCTCCAGCGCCGCTTCCTCCGCGCCCAGCTCATCATTAACGGCGATCCGCAGCGCTTGAAACGACCGCTTAGCCGGATGAGGACCCGTCCGCCTTGCGGCGGCAGGAATGCCGGACTTGATCAACTCGACGAGCTCTCCGGTCGTTTCGATCGGATGCTGCTCTCTGGCCGCGACGATCTTGCGTGCAATGGCCCGGGCGAACCGCTCCTCACCATAGTCGGCTAAGATACGGGAAATTTCCCGTACCTCCCACGTATTGACGATATCATGCGCGGTTAACATCCCGTGCTGATCCATCCGCATATCAAGCGGCGCATCATGATTATAGCTGAACCCTCGTTCCGCTTCGTCCAGCTGCGGACTCGAAACGCCCAGATCGAACAATACCCCGTCGACCTGCGAGACGCCAATCTCGCCGAGCATCTGTTCCAGATGACGGAAGTTGCTCTTCACGAGCGTAACCCGGTCCAAATAAGGGGCAAGTCGGACGCGTGCGTTGTCATGCGCCCATTCATCCTGATCGAATGCGATCAGGCGTCCCCCGGGACCGAGCCTTGAAGCGATTAACTCGCTGTGACCGGCACCGCCTAACGTACAATCCACATATATGCCATCCGGTCGGATGGCCAGCCCATCGACCGCTTCTTCCTTGAGCACCGTAACATGTTGAAACAAGCTGTAACCCTCCCGGCTCTATGGTCGACTGGCACGACCGGTAAAACCGGCGCCCCTGCGATCTAGAAGTTAAAATCGAAATCGACCAGCTTTTCGGCGATCTCGTTGAATGTCTCTTCCGACTGGTTGAAATATCCTTCCCACGTCTGTTTGCTCCAAATCTCCACTCTGTTCGATACACCCAGTACGACGCAATCTTTGTCCAGCTTGGCATAATCGCATAACGTATTAGGCAAGTTTACCCTTCCCTGTTTGTCGAGCTCGCATTCCGTAGCCCCCGAGAAGAAAAAGCGCGAGAACGCACGGGCATCCGATTTCATAAGCGGCAGCGACTTCAGCTTTTGCTCCAGAACGCCCCACTCGCTCATCGGGTAGACGAACAAACAGTTGTCGAGGCCCCGGGTAACGATGAACTTCTCGCCCAGGCTGTCGCGGAATTTTGCAGGAATGATGATTCGGCCCTTATCGTCTATGCTGTGCTGATATTCACCCATGAACATAAGGCCGCTCCACCCCTTCCCCCAAAACCTCCACTTACCCCCACTTTTCACCACTAGTGTTGTTCAATTCGCCACCGAGAATGAAATTCCTGCATCATTGTAATGAATTTATAAATATTTCACGGGATTAATCTTGTAATACTTTTGAAACCTTTTTCCTGTATCATTCGTGTATGCTAGATGCAACGAATCCTGCAGGGAACTCTTTCCCGATCCGGCCAGTGAAGCGCAGCACGATTATCGTATAAAGGAGTAAGCCATGAACGCCGTTGCCTCCAAAAAAATTGAGCTTCTGCGCGCCGTCGAACAGATCTGTTACCAAGTTGCGCATTACTTGCTCGGCAACGACCGCGATGCGGCGGCGGCCAGCGAGGATGCACTGCTGGAGCTGTACCGGACGCCGTTATTCGAGACCGGCTCAGAAACAGACCGCCAAAGACTCGCGAAAGCGGCTGCCATGCGTTGTGCGATGCAGCGGGCAGGCAGTCTTGCCGGCACGACAAAAAGAGCCGCAGCCGGAAGCCGGGTATAATGGCTTCAGTCGCAGCTCCCTATTATCACGGTCATAAGGCTGTCATACCGTCAGCCGGACCAGTTACAGCTCTTCCTCTTGATTCTCCGCAGCATCCGGCGCACTATTCTGCGGCTCGCCCGCAGCGGCTGATTTCTGCGTATGCCTTCTTCTTGCCGCTAAACGGAGCGATTCTCTTCTGCGGTAAGCCACGTATACCGGAATGGCGATAACGGCCAGAACGACCACTACCGGAAGCGCGCCGGCCAGCACAATCAGCAATCCCTGAGCAAATTCATACAGAACCGTCGTGCTTCCGGTTAACGCATTCGTCAGCCGCTTCATAAAGACAGGCTTCTCTTCCTCCATCTTGGCAGCCTGCTCTATCCGCTCATACATACGCAGCTCTACGGTAGAGTAGGACACATTCTGATCCAGATAGCGCATCCTTCCTTTAATCCGCTCGATTTCCAGCTGAACCTCACCCAGCTGTGCCGAGAACTGCAGCAGATCGTCGGCTTTGGTCGCTTTGTCCATGAAGGCCAGCAGCCTCGCTTCCACCACCTGACGCGCTTTCAAGCGCGACTCCAGGTCGACATACTCTTCCGTCACATCCGTTCCCTGCATACTCGTCTCGTAAAAAAGATGCTTGATCTTCTCCAGCTCGGTTAAGAACGACATGAAGCCTTCAGCAGGAATTTTGATCGTGTAGGTGCCGCCTTGCTCTCCGGATGACTTCTGATCCGTGAATTGCAGCATATATCCGCCCGACAGATGGATCGCATTCCTCAGCGAGGTCTGCGATTTGGCGTAATCCTCCACCTCCATCGTGACATTGGCGCGATAAATCAGCTTGCGGTTGAAGCCGTCCGAATCGGCCGCACTCCCCGATTGCATCCCGCTCCCAAACCCCGCGCCCGCTTCCTGTGCCGGCGCTTCAGTCGACGACTTCACGCTCTCCGACGCCTGGTCAGCCTCCGTATTCGCAAGCTCGGCTTTATCCTGGCCGGAAGATGAATCCGATTTCATTGATTTCATGGTACCTTCAATGCTTTGCAAGGCACTGTCGCCCGAGTCCTCATTCGCGCTCGAACAGCCGGCTAATCCAACAAGAATGATTGCCATCAATAAAAGCGCATACATTCTCGTCCAGCCTGAATTCCATTTCCTCGCCCACTTGATCATTTTCGCACAGCCCCCTTATGATCTCTTTGCTCTCTAGACGCCTTCTTACTGGAAGAAGTTGCAAATTAGTCGGAAGCTATTGCATAAAAAAACCGTTTGAGCAGAATTCGCCTCGAATCCTGCTCAAACGGCATATATTTAAATCAGCTTTAGTGTTCAGTCCAGCTGTCCAGGTACGATTTCTGTTCCTCGGTCAGACGGTCGATGCCGATGCCGAGCGAAGACAATTTGTAATGAGCCACCTGCTCATCCAGCTCATAAGGCACGTTGACAACCTTTGCGCCGATTGATTTGTAATTATCGTTCACGTACTTCAGCGACAACGCTTGAAGAGCAAAGGTCATGTCCATAATTTCGGCAGGGTGGCCGTCGCCGGCTGCCAAGTTAACTAGACGGCCCTCGGCGAGCAGGTAAATGCTGCGCCCATCCTTCAGCTGATACTCTTCAATGTTGCGGCGCACGACCCGCTTGCCAGTCGAGAGCGCCAGCAGCTCAGGCTTGTTAACCTCGATGTCAAAATGACCGGCGTTGGACAAGATCGCCCCGTTCTTCATCACTTCATAATGCTCTCCGCGGATCACATCGCGGTTGCCGGTTACGGTAACGAAGATATCGCCGACCTTCGCCGCCTCGATCATCGGCATCACCGTGAAGCCGTCCATGTAGGCTTCTACTGCCCGGATTGCGTCGATTTCCGTCACGACCACATTCGCTCCGAGACCTTTGGCGCGCATCGCCACGCCTTTGCCGCACCATCCATAGCCGACGACGACAACCGTTTTGCCGGCCGCTACAAGGTTTGTCGTCCGGTTAATGCCGTCCCATACCGATTGTCCGGTCCCATACCGGTTGTCGAACAGATACTTGCAGTAAGCATCGTTGACCGCAACCATCGGAAACTTGATCTTGCCTTCCTTCTCCATCGATTTCAAGCGGAGAATGCCGGTCGTCGTCTCTTCGGCGCCGCCGCGGACCTGCTCCATCAGATCGGGACGCTCCGCATGCAGAATCGAAACCAGATCGCCGCCGTCGTCGATAATGAGATCCGGCTTCGTTTCCAGCGTTTTGACCATCAGATCCTTATATTCCTTCGGTTCCGGATTGTATTTGGCGTAGACTGTAATTCCGTCTTCGACCAGCGCTGCGCATACATCGTCCTGCGTCGACAGCGGGTTGCTGCCCGTAATCGTCACATCGGCTCCGCCGGCTTGCACGACTTTGGCCAAATAGGCCGTCTTGGCTTCCAGGTGAAGCGAAATCGCAACCTTAAGTCCTTTGAACGGCTGCTCGTTCTCGAATTGTTCGCGGATCCGGTTCAATACCGGCATGTGAGCCGCAGCCCAACCTATTTTCAAATGGCCTTCCGGCGCCAGGGCGAGATCGGTTACAATGCTATTTTCTTTTGCACTCATCTTTATTTCCTCCAGTTGCTTGACTTCGTATTTGTGTAGACATAGACCATGAACGATTGATTCGCACATAAACCGCTGCGCAGGAAGAACGTTCTTCCTGCGCAGCCAGCTATGATGTTCTAACTATCGTTCAATTTATATAGACCAGACGATGGCCCCCCGATGGGTCGTACGGAATAGCTAACAGATCGCCAATCCACTCCGTACCGTATCGGTTCCAATAGACGGACAGATTGAAGACCCGCTCTTGCGGCTTGCCGGCCGGCCAGAGCGACAGGGAAATCCGTTCGAGCTGCCGCAGCGCAGCATCGAACCGCTGAGCATGCGCGTCCTTCGTGCGCGTCTCCATATAAGCAATTTGTTCCGCTATTCTGCGCTTATTCTTCACGCCGAGTTCGGCCAATCCGGCCTGAACCGATGCAGCCATCTCGATCAGCGGATCGTATAGCTGGGCGAACTTCAGCTTCATCTCTTCGAACCGTTCTTCAATGGACAACTCGTCCCGTTCCTTCAGCCACGCCTGCTTACGGGCTTCGAAGCGGAAGATTACATCTTCGAACGATAAATCATATTTGGCCATATGCTTGGCAACGGCGCCTTCAATCAACGTAAACGACATCCGGGGCACGATAATCGGCATCTGCATACCGAATGTGCGGAATGCTTCCGCGGTAAGCGACCAATAGGCGATCTCACCGTTCCCCAGAACCGTTCCCAGAACAGGCAGAACATAATCCTGCATAAGCGGCCGGGTCAGCACATTGTTGCTGAAGCGCTCCGGCGTTTTCTCAAGAATGCCGAGCAGCTCCTCACGGGACATCGATAAGGTCCCCTTGCGGTTCTTAAACCGGCCGCTGCGTTTGAACAGCAGCGTCCGTTCACCGGCTTGCTCTCCCTCTTCCATATGGTAGAGAAACAGGTTCGCACCGCCCGGGGCAACCTCTGCCTGCTCTGCATACCCGAGCTCGCGAACCGCTGCCGCGCCGCGTGTGTAAGCTTCTTCAAGCTCATCGTTGCGTTCGATCATTCGCTTGAACATCGGAGCTTCCAGACGTCGGATGGAAGGATCGTCGGAATCCAGCAGAACCAGACCGTACTTGCCGAACAACCGTCCCATGAGATAAGCGAACCATTCGGTCAGCGTCTCGGAGCTCTCGGCATATGTTGCCAGGTGACCGATCAGATCCTGCTTGAATTCGGTATCCTCGAGGGAAACGCTTAGCTGCGTAACGGCCTCGTTCATCGCTTCTTTAGACAGCTTCGTCTGGCTGACCGAGGTCCGGATGCCTGGCGGGCGGTCCATCGCAATTTTCTTGATCCCCTGCTCATGGGTGGCGACCAGGGCATGGTTCACTTCATCCCAATCATGGTCCTCGCCTGCGATCCAAAACACGGGGATGACCGGTGTTCCGAGCTTCCGGGCTGCGAACCGGGCCGCTTGAATGACCGTTACCGCCTTATGGATGACCAGAAGCGGACCTGTCCACAAGCCGGCCTGCTGGCCTCCGACAATGACCGGAGCCCCTTCTCCGATCGCATCGATTCCTTTATGAACCTCCGGGCAATCATTGAAACGGGCGTTATAGCTGCGCAGCGTATCCGCCAACGCCTTAGCCGGCACCCGGCTGTCCGCATTCGCGGCAAGCGCGGCCGCTCTTGCGCGCCATGACTCTTCTTCCTCGGGATGGCCCCCGAATAGGTTTATAACATTTCTGTCTGTCCGGTCGCTATAAGCAGCGGCTAATGGTTGACCGGCAGGCAGCTGAAACAATTCGATCTCCATAGGTATCGTTCAACCTCTCCAGAATCAGCAATAGGAGTTTTTCTCATTTTACACAACGGCAAGCGTACCGTCAAAATAAATCGGCCCTCCTTGGAAGACCGATTCGAATGCACGATATGAAAGTTTACTCCCCTATTGCTTTATACCATGAAAAAGCTCTTTCCGATCCCGATGCACATCAATATGAAATAAAACACGCTCATTAAAAAAAAACCGAGCCGCCATATCGCGCGTACAATCCGCTTGACGTCAATCATGCCTCTCATCCTGTACTGCACGTTGCCCAGCAGCCCTCCGCCCAGAAGAAGAATGAGCACGATGCCATATAGACCGAATGAACTGTCGAAGATGTCGTTAAATAAGACGGCTACACAGCCGATCAGCAGGACAGTCGTCACGTCCATTGCGGTCCGGAACGCTTTCTTCCGGTTCCCCGTGTAAGCGCCAAGACCGAAATAAACGAGCAGGAAAGGGACGACAGGGATAACGGCCAGTAGTGCATATAGATGTTTTATGCTTTCCCAGAGCAATTGCATGCGGACCGCTCCTCGAAAATTATTGAGAACGTAGAGCTTTTATTAAAACCGTGACCGCATCGTTCAGCGGGGCGGGCATCTTCATCCGCTCTGCCAAGGCTGCGATTCCTCCGTTAATCCAATCGATTTCCGTAGATCTTCCGCTGCGCACATCGCTTAGCATCGACGATTCGTTGCTTGCGGTTTGCTCACATACATTAAGCAAGCGCTGCCAAGAATCGCCGTCGCCCTGCATACCGGCCGCCGTTAAGATCGACAGGCATTCGGCATGCAGCGCGGCCATCATGGTCCTCCGGAGCGGATCGAGCGGCAGCTCGCCGTTCCTGACGCCGTACAAAGCGGTGAGCGGATTAATGACCGCATTAACCAATAATTTGTTATAGGTCCGATCCTCCATTTCATTCGACAGCGACGCGTTTATTCCTGCCGATTGGAGCGCATCAAGCAACATTTTTTGCGATAATTCCTCTGCTTCGGTCATATTCGGCAAATCCGCGCTCTTCTCCCTGCCGAAGAACACCTGCCCCTTTCCGGTATAACGAACTGTTCTGGCATCCACCTTAAGCGCCCCCTCGGTCGTGATGGCTGCATATAAGGGGCTACTGGGCATCGCTTCCCGCAACCGCGGCATATGACCGATGCCGTTCTGCAGGCATAGAACTGAAGCGCCTTGCTCGGCTAGCCTCGCTATTTCCCCTATGAATGCGTCATCCAGATGGGTTTGCTTGACGGTTAACCAAATCCAATCATGAGACGGCAGCTTTACCCGGCAATCCGATATCCGCTCCGCCTGAAGCCGCACGACAGCGGTCTCCCCGCCTTCTTGCAATGCGGCTCCTTCCGCATTTAATCGTTCTGCCTGCTCCGCAGTCCTGGTCAGCATCGTGACAGCGATACCGGCTCTGACCAAACGGGTACCGTATAGCAGCCCGATAGCCCCGGCACCGGCAATGAAGATTCGCAAATTGAAACTCTCCTTATCTCTTGTCTCTTTCCTATTGGCATAATAAGCAGCATTCATTTTCGTGTTGAAACTTTCAGATGGAATCCATTTCGGTTCAAAATGGAACCCGGGTCCTCTATTGTCTCTTATCGTACCAGATCGCCCATGTCTTCGATAGACAATAAAACAGTCCCGGCCTCCTTTATGAAGGATGGCGGGACTGTTTTATCGCAAACTCGTATGCGGCACTACTCAATTCGTTCAAGATTACCGTTTGCATCCATCTTGAACCGCGGTTTCGACTCGTCTTCTTCCGTTAACACGGTTAGACGCCGAGCGCGGTCCATAATCTGAATGAGCGTCTTGTAATCGTCGTTCACGGTTCGGTAGTCGGTTTGGGCGCTGTTTACTTCATGCGAGAGCTTCTCGTTCAATCCTCGCAGAGTGAACAGCTCTTCATCCCGTTCCCTCAATTCGCGTTCAAGCGATTTGATTTGGCGAGTTAGCTCCTGATACGTCGCTTTCCACTGACGAAGGAAACGAATGACCGTATCGACCGAAAGGGATTCTTCCGTGATCGAATCATTTTTATAAGACCGTTCCTCGACATCGATTGTATTGACCGATGAAACTTGAGAGGTCGCGACAAAGGACTGCTTTTTCATATAGTTGCGTTTTTGCCGCTGTTGTTTAGCAATTTGAATCGCATCTTCATAACGCTTGCGGACACAGCTGTTCCAGCGGAACCCGCATGCGGCGGAAGTCCGTCCGATTCTTTCCCCGACTTCCTCGAAAGCGGCGAGCTGGGTACTGCCTTCCCGGATATGCCTTAGGGTTACCTCGGCGAGGATGAGATCGTCATCCGGGCTCCACGCATCTTGTCTGACTGCTGTCATGCAACCAAAACCTCCTAACGTTAGGCGCTTACTTTATCTCTATGCCCTTGGTAGAGTTCATAGAATCTATCGGATACTAATTTGTATATCCATTTTTTTGAAGGCTCATACATATTTTATTTTTCATTTGCACAAACTTGTATCAACGGCTTCAGGACCGCCAAAAAGTTTGCCAATTCGTCACGCAAGGCGGTTTACAGCAGTTTCCGTAAACGTTATAATGGGCAAGAGTAATTGGGTCAAGATTGACGAGACGAGAGGGGGATGAGATTGTGGCACGTATGTTTCGGGTGCTCGGCTTTTGGACGCTTGTAATCGCTCTTATGGCGTTTGCTGGCGATATGACCGAGATGGCACTCTTGTTCTTTATCCAAACGGCTGTATTTGTCCTGTTAGGCTATTTGAACTTTTCCGAAAGAACATACATACTCATGTTCTGGGGATACATGGTGATCTCGTTCGTTGGCTTCACCTATTGGACCGTTTTTGTTATGGGCAACCCGTTCTAAGCGGGCGCTGTTCCCAGAACAAATCAAAAGAAGGGCTGTTCCGGCACTTGCCGGAACAGCCCTTCTCACGTTTTAACCGTCATATTCCTTTGCTTAAGGTCATCACCTTGAAGGTCTCGCTCATTCCGTCGCTCAATAGCAGCTGGCGTATGCTGCGGTTGCGTTTGGCCGCTTCGCTGAACGGATCCGTGCCGTCATGCGCCGTTAGATCGTTCAGGACGCCATGATCGACCAGAAACTGTTTCTGCGTGCCGTAATAGGCAACATGCCAACCCGATGCTTCTGCGGCACGCCTGCACGCGGTAAAATTAATGTGGGCGGTTATATCCTGCCCGCCAGGCTGCAGAAACGGATTGTCATGCGCCCGGTGTCCGCTGTAGCAGAGGAGTGACCCGCGCATTCTGTGCGAAGCCGTCAGCTCGCGGGCTTCATGCCCGTAATCGATGAGAACCAGCGATCCTCTATTCACCCTTCCGCCTATGTAAGCGATCCAGCGCTCCGCTTCTAAATTAACCTCCGTCACTTGACCCTCCAGCAGCACGATACCGTCAGCCGCAAGAGACCGTTCGATCCCCGGATCCGTCAGCGGCATATACGCATACTGAAAGGCCGGCGCCTCCTGCCCTGAGGAGTGCCGAAGAGCCACGCCCAGCTCGTACAATTGTCCGTCGCGACAGATCACGCGATGAACCGGGAAAGCATCCAGCAGCTCATTAGCGACGATGATGATCGGATTATCCGTCATCAATCGGCTGGAGTCGATCTCCTCGGGCCGCCAGAACAAGAGAGCAGGGCCGTCCTTCTCCGGACCCAGCGTCTCCCGCGCGCTCTGCAAATGCGCCGGGCTGCTGTCGATCACGGCATAGGTCATGTAGGGCAGCCATTCGTAGCCCTGTTTCCGCCAAGCACCGAGAATGTGAGCGGACAATCTCCCCGTTCCCGCTCCCCACTCCGCAGCAGCTGCAAGTCCGCCATAGCTTGCTATCAGCTCTGCCATGTAAGCAGCCAGCTTCTCCCCCATCACGGTCCCGACCGCAGAGCTCGTGTAAAAGTCGCCCGTCCTCCCGATCCGGACCGGTCCCGACCCGTAATAACCGTCTTCGGGGTCGTACAGACACATGGCCATATAATCGCGAAAGGAAATACATTCTGCTTGCTTCATCCCGCCATCTTGCGCTCTCACCTCGCCAGCCGCATGATTTAGCGAGATACGCTCGGCTATTCGCTGCGCTAACCGCTTCGTATCATTCATCCCGTAAGCCTCCTGTCGGAAGGACAAATTCCTCTTTTAAAGATATAATAGATTGATTATGCGCATATAGTAGTGCAGCATGTCCATCAACATCAGAAAGGAGCGCTAATGTGAAAGGAACGATGCGACGCCGGTTCGGTGCCGCTGTACTGGTTGCAGCAGCCGTATGGCTGTCCCTATACCCGGTTTTCGCCCAATCGCCGGAAGACGAAGAAGTCAGGCGGATTCTGGAGAAAAGCCTGTCCGTCGTCGAGCTGGACAAGGAAATCAACCAAATCGCCGAGCAAAGAAAAGCGGCCGGGGATCAGCTGGAGCGCTCCCAGGCTGAGCTTGAGCGTCAAGAACAAGCCATGAACTCGCAGCGCGAGGATGCGGGAAGCGTGCTGCGCGCCTATTACATGGGCGACCGGGACATTCTAATGACCGCCCTGCTGTCCTCCAACTCTCTGGGCGACTTGCTTACGATGCTGGACTATTTCGAGCTTATCTTTGCCAATGATCAGCGGCTGCTGAATACATATGTAACGCAATACCGCAAAGTGAAGAAGACGGTCGCCAGGCTGGATGAAGAAGCGGCCCAGCTGACACAGATCGAAACCCGGTTAAAGGCACAGCGTGAACGGCTGCTGGCCCTTCAACAGGATGTGGATAATCAGGTTAGCGGACGTTCCGACGAAGAACGGCTGCGGCTCATGATTCAAGAAATGACCGACTTCTGGAGCAATGTCGGCTTCTATGAGGTCAAGCGGTATTTCAAAGCGCTCGCCACGGCAATGAAGAACATGCCGGATTGGGTGCAGAATAACAAAGATATGCTCACCATCGACGGACTTAATTACACCTTGACCATTCCCGAGACGAAGTTGAACGAATTTCTGCGGGAGCAGAATGAGATGTTCAACAACTTTGAATTCTCGTTCGAAGACAACGCCGTCTCGGTCTCCGGCAAGCGCGAAGGGCTGGAGGTAACCATTACCGGCCATTATACCATTGAAGATAAACCGAATAACGGCATTCTGTTCCATGTGGACGAGCTTAACTTTAACGGTCTGGCATTGCCGGATACGACAAGGCAAGCGCTGGAAGAAGAATTCGATCTTGGCTTCTATCCGCAGAAAATCGTATCGTTCCTGAAGGCGAAGTCCGTTTCCGTTGAAGAAGGCCGATTAATCGTCAAGCTTTCCGTCAGCTTGTAATCCGTCAGCGGCGCCCCCTGCGCCGCTTTCTTCTTCTCCGTTCCAGCCGCGGATCAGACGATTGATCTCCTCAATCTCCATCGTCTCCGAATCGCTGATTCCCCTCCACAGCTCCGACCAGCGCTCCCACCTGAAAGACCAGCCCGGATCCGGCGTAAACAACGGCTGATCCAGTACTTGAAGCAGCCAATTCGGCGGTTTAGCCGCTGAATATCCCATTTGAAATCCGTTTTGATATACGGATTTGCGCGCAGGGAGCCTGCCCAACTCTTCATACCGGGCTGCCTGCATATCCGGGAGCGTCATGGCTCTTATCCATTCCTTTGCCGCTTCGTGAGCCTCGGATTGCGCCGTAAGGACGAAGCTTCTTCCACCGATCCATGCCATTGCGGACGCGTTATTCCCGATTATCAGCTGCTTACGGTCCGCTTCGGGAAGACCGCGGTAGAACGACCATGCGGTTACGGAAGACAGCAGCTCACGCTTCTTCATCCGTTCCACCCACGAAGGGGTCACCCCCGTCTGCTGCGAAGACGGGCTTCCTGCATCTTGCTCGGCAAGGAAGCGCAGCTGCTTCTGTGACTGCTCGCTGAGAGCGGACAAATTCGCAGCATCCCTGGCATTGCCGGCGACTGCTCCAAGCCAGGCCGTCCAGTGGCTGGCGTCGAATTTGTTCAGCTCGACCAGCTGCAGCTCCGGATTGCTCGCATGCAGCGAAGCGATGGCCTCGGACAAAGCGGACCAGCTGGCAGGCGGCTTGTCCAGCCCCGCCTTCCGCAGCAGCTCATCCTGCCAGACGACGAACAGGGGGTCGCTGTCAACCGAGACGCCCCACAAGGAGCCGTTCCATTTCAACGGATCTGTGAGCGCTTCCAATTGATCTGCGAGCGTTTCTCCCGCATACAGATCGTCGACCGGGAATAAGAAGCCCTTCACAGCGAATTCCCGGATCATCGTATTATCCATGAGAATAATATCTATTGCCGAACCGATCTGCGATTGCCTGATCCACTCTGAATGTGCCTCGGCTTGCGGATAGTTAACCAGCTTAACGTTAATCTCCGGATGGCTGTTATTGAATTGATGGTTCAGCTTGCTCCAATATAGAAATTCCGCATCGCTCATCGAGAGCGCAACATGTATCGTCGTAATGGTACCTTCGCCATTGGTTATTTCAGGCGGTTTCTGCAATCCCGGCTGTCCTCCCAAGGACGGAACGGTCGTTCCTGGCTTGACCAGCTTCGGAAGCGTCAGCGCCATGCAAACCGTAAACACGCCAAGCAGCAGTATGACATATTTCCTGCGTGACATATGCCTTACCCTCCAACTTTTGTCCTAAGCTCCATTGTAGCAAGAATGGTAGCCGTTGTCGCCTGTGAAATCCCGACCCCTTGATCAAACTGTTGGATATCCAGCATAATGGATGGAAGAACTTACCGTAAGGGGGAGCAATTATGGATACCGTGTTTTGCGTGGAGCTTCTGCTGCCGGCTGTTGATCCCGATCCGGAAATAAATATCTCTTCCATGATCAAAGAAATCGCTGCGGCTATTCCTCTTCTCGACTATCATCCGCCTCTTCTCTTCATATCGGCTGAGAATGACCTACAGGAGGCAGATGCCATTCTTCAATCCTCCGGCATCCGATACGAGCTGGGAACATGGCTGGAATTGGACGAACGGTGGATAACCGAGCTTCGGGTATTGACCGATTATGGTGTTGCTACCCCGTCCGGACGCACCTTTATCGATTTAACCCTATGCGCGGTAATGCAGTTAACTTGCACAGAGGCCGGCTCCGAGCTTGCGTCTGCCATTCTGCAGGCCGAAGAACACGCAATCGCCATGAAAAGGGAAGACGGCCGGCAGCTGCTCGCCGTCGACCGTCAGCAGATAGAGCTATTGGAGGGCATAGCACGCGCATATCGCTGCAGTACCAAGCGGCTCATCTAACAGCGATCTCGCTAGAACGCTGCGGCAATCGAGCACGCTTATAATAAATCCGCAGCCAGCTGCGCGAGCTTCGACC
The DNA here is from genome assembly GCF_024734895.1 of Paenibacillus spongiae. Taxonomy (NCBI): domain Bacteria; kingdom Bacillati; phylum Bacillota; class Bacilli; order Caryophanales; family Paenibacillaceae; genus Paenibacillus; species Paenibacillus spongiae. The sequence continues at coordinate 2,262,139 of NZ_CP091430.1, read as the reverse complement.
GCTCGCCTTTCTCCAGCGTCATATGCCCGCTGATGCTCTCCTGCTTGAACCGTTCCACAATATGGGTCAGACCGTTGCTGACGGCATCCAAATACGGATGATCGATCTGCTCCGGGTCTCCCATGAGCACGATCTTACTTCCCTCGCCAACGCGCGACACAATGGTTTTGACCTCATGCCGGCTTAAGTTCTGGGCCTCGTCAATGATAATGAATTGTCCTGGAATGGATCGGCCGCGAATGTAAGTTAACGCTTCGACCTGGATACTGCCGAGGCCCATCAGTATTTTATCGATGTCGCCCGATTTTTTCGTATCGAACAAATATTCCAAGTTATCATAGATCGGCTGCATCCATGGACGCAGCTTCTCCTCCTTTTCCCCGGGCAAATAGCCGATATCCTTCCCCATCGGCACGACCGGCCGAGCGATAAGCAGCTTTTTGTATTTATGCTCATCCTCGACTTTGGAGAGCCCTGCGGCCAGCGCAAGCAGCGTCTTGCCCGTACCCGCTTTCCCCGTCAATGTCACGAGCGGGATGTCATCGTTCAGAAGAAGCTCCAGCGCCATGCGCTGCTGCGCGTTTCTGGCGGTTATCCCCCACACGGGCTCATTGCTTAGGTACAACGGTTCCAGCTTTACGCCGTCCTGACTGACTTTCAGCAGAGCCGATTTCGACGTTCCCATTTCATCCCGCAGAATAACGAATTCATTCGGATAAAGCTTCGTATTCAGTTGAAGCGTCTTGATCGTCAAGAAACGATACGTATAGAACTCATCGATCACCGAAGGATGGACGAATACCGTCATATAGCCTCCATAGACTTCTGACGGTCTGACGACACGGTCTGACAAATAATCCTCCGCCATAATGCCAAGAACATCCGCCTTAATGCGGACCAGCACATCCTTGCTCACGATGACGACAGGTCTGGGATCTTCCTTGCCCTGCTCCTCCAGAAAATAATTCAACGCTACGGCCAATATGCGATTATCATTGGACATCTCTCCGAACATTTCCTGGACCCGTACGAAGCTCCGGTGGTTCAGCTCCACCTTCAGCAGCCCTCCGCCTTGGAGCGGAATTCCGGCGTGTAGATGCCCCTCTTCCCGCATCCCGTCAAGCAGCCGGGATACCGTACGCGCATTGCGTCCTATTTCATCGGCCAGCCTCTTCTTCGAGTCAATCTCTTCCAACACCACTGCAGGGATGATGACCTCGTTATCATCAAATGCGTAGATCGCTTGCGGATCATGAAGCAGCACATTAGTGTCGAGCACGAATATTTTATTCATCGCGAGACCTCCTGGCGTTGGAATTTCATTCGAATGGCGTACATAGCCAAACCTGCCCTGAGACAAACTAAGATGGAAGTTACGAAACGTGAAACAGGAAAGGTCAGGTGGGAAATATGGGTAAATGGCTGGTGTCAGCTATGATCCTTTGCTTGCTGGCGACTGGATGCGGTACCGTCGCACGCAACGAGACATCACCCTCTCCGCAAAATGATGATCGCGTACGAGCGCAGCAAACTGAACCGCGCAAGAAAGAAATTAAAAATTCGAAGCAAGTCTCTTCTCATTTGGAAACGCTGGCGACTCATATTCCAGGCGTAAAAGGCGCTCACTGTGTCGTGTTTGGTAATACGGCCGTTGTCGGAATCGATGTTGACGGAACGCTGGACCGCTCGCGCGTCGGTACGATCAAGTACGCCGTTGCGGAAGCATTCCGCAAGGATCCCTACGGTGTAAACGCCCTCGTCACTGCCGATATGGACTTGGCCGAACGCTTACGCGAAATACAAAGCGATATCCGCCGCGGGCAGCCCATAGCAGGGTTCGCCAATGAGATGGCCGATATTATCGGACGAATTGTTCCCCAATTACCGGGTGATACGCTGCCCAAGGATCCAAACATGCAGACGGAGCCAAAGCTCGATAAGAGAATGTAAATGAACAGCACGCTCTAAGTACACAAAAAGCCTAGTGTGACTACACTAGGCTTTCTTCATGGCGGCAAACACTTGTCCATCCAACTTGTCTGCAGCTCGTTTGTCATAGGTTTTCTCGAAAGTCGGCAAAGCGGACAGGCGGGCGCCGTAGAACATGGCATCCCGGATCGCTTCAATCTCGATCTCGTAGCAAGCCAGCTTGAACGGCACATTCTCAAGCGCCTCCGTTACCAAGCTTGCTTTGCCATAAACCGCTTGTACGGTTTCGGAAGCGAACAAAGTTACACTTACATCCGGATTTGCAGCCATGTTGGCAACTAACCGGGAACGACCGTCGATCGCGAACCGGATCCGGTTGCGTTCTACCGCATGTACCCAAGATATGGCGCTTGAAGTCGGGTAGCTGCCATCCGCATCGATGGTGTGCAGAAGCACGAACGGTTCATTCTGTAACTGATTGAATAAGTCTTCGGATAGTGCCGTGACGAGTTCGGGCATTCTCATGGCCTCCTCACGCTAGTCTCGCGGATCTGTGGGTGCCTTCATTATAGCACAGGTTGTGCTTAGCGACCACTGGTCATTGCGCCAGATTTGCCTGCAGCGCAGCCCGTGCGGCCTGCAAGCTCTCGTCGCTGACACGCACGTACGGGCTCCGCCAAGTACCCTCCAGCGGAACAAACGCAATGTCGCTGCGGTCGATTTTGAAATAGGTTTTGAGCAAATTCTCCACTTCGCTGCTCGGCATATCCATCCTCATATTGCTGCCTACAGCACCGATTACGCCGGCCAGCTTGGTGACGCCCGTGAACGACTTCATCTTATCGGTAATCGCGCCGATCACTTCATGCTGCCGCTTATTGCGGTCGAAGTCGCTGGACATGTTCGTGTTGTCATTCGACTTGCGGTAGCGGACGAAATCGAGCGCCTGATCCCCATCCAGCTTTTGACGGCCCTTGGTCAAATTAATATCCGTGCCGTCCGCTTTGTCGACATAACGCATGTCCATATCGACATCCACCTCTACGCCGCCGAGCGCATCGACAACGTCGACGAACCCATTGAAATTAATCGTAGCCGTATAGGAGATGTCGATTCCAAAATATTTGCTCATCATTTTGCGCAGATCCTGCTTCGCTTGCTTCTCTGCTGCTTTTACATCCATCTTCTCATCATGAATGGCATTATAACGAAACTTCGCATAATACGAATTTGCCTTTCTGCTCTTATATCCGTCCAGTTCGATCTTGGTATCCCGCGGAATCGAAACGACTGTAACCTTCTTCGTCTTCGGATTCAGCGTCGCTACCATCATAACATCCGTATTCAAGGTGCTGGTCTCTTCCCGCGAATCGACGCCAAGCAGAAGAATGCCGACCGGCTTGACGGATACCGATTGATCCGCCGGTACAACCATGCCCGGCTCGGCATCGGCCGTCGCCGCCAGCAGCGCATCCTTGGATTGCTTATACAAGTAACCGAGGTAGCCGGCAATTACGATCAGGACGACCAATAGCAGCGCCATAAATCGGCGCATCCACCTGATTTTCTTCTGTTTCTTCGGTTTCTTCGGCGAACCCGATCCACGCGAGCCCGATCTGGACGGCAAAGAAGTTTCCCTGCTCATTTATTTCCACCTTCATCAGTTGTATTTCGGATTCGAGTTAATATCGGCCAGCAGTTGTTCCCCCGCTTCGCGAGGATACATCTTCAGCTTGGATCGACCTTCCTGCTCGTATCTGACATGTATCATCGTCTCGTCGGTTTTCTCGATCCTCAGGCCTGCGATCTTGTGGTCCTCCGTCAGAATCAATTCGAAGAAGTCACGCGTATCGACGGCGGCCTTGTCATCAGGCCTTGCTTGGGCCACTACTTGAATCTGCAGCCAATTAAACAATGCATCATCAAACCGCATGACCCATCCTCCCCGCCATTCAATCTGCCTCCGGTTCCATCCCCACTCTCTTGACGATCCAGCGCGATAGAAAGTTTTGGGACTATCATATCCGCTTACTCGCGCTGCGTCTACTTGCGCTCATTCTGGATAGCTGCAGAAGACGGCGCACCCGGCTCGGAATCCTTGCTCTTCGTTCCATTGCCCTTCCACTTGTCATACAATTGACGTCCGCGCAGCAGAAGCATCATCGCTACGGCAACCGACAAGCATTGAACAATCGGAAGCTTGTCGATCTGCAAAATGAAGAGGACGAACGAACCGACCGCCATCACGATATGGACAAGAATTTCCTTCAGGATAGGCAGCCGCTGCACGCGGAATACCGCGTTAAAAATATAGAGAACAAAGCAGAAAATCAAGATATACGTAATTAGAGGATGGTTCTGAAGCCATTCCTGCACGTCAACAACCTCGCTTTCTCGAAACTATTTAAGCCTAAAATGCAGCAAACGGGCTGATAACGTTATTATACAACTAACGTCAGCCCGATGCCTACTATATGCAGTTCCTGTTACACGCCGGATTGAGCCATTTTGCGGTGCTTCTCCGCACGTTCGCGCTCACTCTTGTTCAAGATTTTCTTGCGGAGGCGAATCGACTTCGGCGTAATTTCGCAATATTCATCGTCGTTCAAATACTCTAATGCTTGCTCAAGAGAGAAAAGCACCGGTGTTTTGAGACGAGTCGTATCATCCTTACCCGCAGAGCGAATGTTCGTCAACTGTTTCTCTTTACATATGTTGACGATAATGTCCGTATCCCGGTTATGCTCGCCCACGATCATTCCCTCGTAGACTTCCGTACCCGGCTCCATGAATAGCAGACCTCGGTCTTCGACCGACATCATTCCGTAGAATGTGGAGGTGCCGTTCTCACTAGACACAAGCACGCCTTGATGACGTCCGCCGACTGAGGAGCCTACAAGCGGTCCATAGCTGTCAAACGCATGGTTCATGATGCCATAACCGCGTGTTAACGTCAGAAATTGCGTCCGGTATCCGATCAAGCCGCGAGCCGGGATAATGAACTCGAGACGGACTTGGCCATTCCCGTTGTTGATCATGTTGACCATCTCCGCTTTACGCGTTCCGAGGCTTTCCATGACCGAACCCGTGCTCTCTTCCGGCACGTCGATGATCAGCCGCTCATAAGGCTCGCTCTTCGCACCGTCGATTTCCTTCACGATGACTTCCGGTTTCGAAACCTGCAGCTCAAAGCCTTCGCGGCGCATGTTCTCGATCAGAATACTAAGGTGAAGCTCTCCGCGTCCGGAAACGATAAAAGCATCCGGGCTATCGGTTTCGTCTACGCGAAGGGCAACGTCAGTCTCCAATTCCTTAAATAGACGCTCACGCAGCTTGCGGGATGTCACCCACTTGCCTTCGCGGCCGGCAAACGGGCTGTTGTTCACCAGGAACGTCATTTGCAATGTAGGCTCATCGATCTTCAGTACAGGCAGAGCTTCCGGATTCGCCGGATCAGCGATTGTTTCTCCGATGTTGATCTCTCTAATGCCTGCAATTGCGACAATATCGCCTGCGCCCGCTTCTTCTACCTCAATCCGCTTAAGGCCCTGGAAGCCGAACAGCTTCTCGATCCGCGCTTGCTTCGTCGCCCCTTCGCGCGTCATGACGGCTACCGTCTGCCCTTGACGAATCTTACCGCGGTTCACGCGGCCGACTGCAATACGTCCGAGATATTCGTTATAGTCAAGCAGGGTTACTAGATACTGCAGAGGTTCATCGACGTTCTCCGTAGGGGAGGGGATATGGCTTACAATGGTTTCGTAGAGGTCAAGCATGTTCTCGGCTTGGACGTCTGGATCGAGACTGGAGGTACCCATGAGGGCCGATGCATATACGACCGGGAAGTCTAGCTGTTGATCGTTAGCGCCAAGTTCGATGAACAGGTCGAGCACTTCATCGATCACTTCGGCAGGACGGGCATTCGGACGATCGATTTTGTTCACGACGACAATCGGGGTTAGCTGATGCTCAAGCGCTTTGCGAAGAACGAACTTTGTCTGCGGCATGCATCCTTCGAATGCATCGACGACGAGGAGAACACCATCGACCATCTTCATAATCCGTTCAACTTCACCGCCGAAATCGGCATGGCCCGGTGTATCGACAATATTGATCAGGTAATCTTTGTAGGTGATCGCCGTATTCTTGGCCAGAATCGTAATACCGCGTTCGCGCTCCAGATCGTTCGAGTCCATTACCCGTTCTTGAACGGCTTCGTTATCCCGATATGTGCCGGATTGCTGCAGCAGCTTATCGACGAGCGTCGTTTTCCCGTGGTCTACGTGGGCAATGATAGCGATGTTGCGTATGTTTTCTCTTGCAAGCATAATTCGAATCCACTCCAACTTTAATTTATAGTCTGTTTCCGTCTAACCTAAGGTGACTCGTCTTACCAACGTGCTCTTCGGCCGCCTGTAACCAGCCACGCCCCGATAGCGATCAATACCGCCGCAATCAGGTATACCCCCCAACCCCACAACAGCATAATGATAAATAGCGAAATCGCGACCAGAGCCAATATGATCGCCGCCGTAAGAGGCTGCTTCGGATGAGAAGTATCGAACAAATGATATTCATACAGACCGACGGCGACTCCCAAAATAAAAAAGGGCCATACGTACTGCATTTTGTCCCATCCGACCGCGATACAGAAGAAAAAGATCAAGGCGTATATCGTCAAAATCGCACCGGGAACCAAAGCCGCCGATGGCAGCAGCCGGCCGAAAAACAGCACGTGCAGCAAAATGCCCGGTATAAGGACAAACAGCGGCCAGAAGTTCGTCCCAAGGAATGAGAACAGGCCCAGCCTCCCCAGCATTATAACCAAACCGGCAAGCAAAAAAACGATTCCGATAGCGAATTGATTTTTCGACATGCAAAATTCCCTTCTCTCGACACTTTTTTATCATTACTAGTGTATAGGAATGAAAGACAAAAAACCAGCAGGTTTTATGTCGAGAAATAAAAAAAAATGCCGCCGGGCGCTCACCTTCGCAGGCGGAGCAATGCGACAGCGATTACAAACGGAACGGATAGGAGCGGAACCGCTTCTTGAAATACGTTAGAATGATGCGTCAGCAGCTTCATAATGCCAGGGTCGTGAGCCAGCATTTCACCTGCCGCATAGCCGAGAAGCCCCCCTCCGATATACACGAGCGGAGGGAATTTTTGAAGGATTCTGCTGAGCAGTTGGCTCCCCCAGATAATCATCGGTATGCTAATCGCAATGCCGAGCAGAATAAGTACAGGCTCCCCGTCTGCAATGGCAGCAATCGCCAGCACGTTGTCCAAACTCATAATGAAATCCGCCGCGATAATCGTTCGAATCGCTTGGCCCAGCGACTTCGCCTTACGTACATCGTGGGACTGCTGACCGTCAGCCGCATCGGCTATGAGCTTGATGGCGATAATAAAGAGGAGGACCGCTCCTCCCGCTTGCAGGTACGGCACCTTCAGCAGCGTGATCGCGACCAGCGTAAGCACACAGCGCAGAGCTACCGCAAGCGCCGCTCCCCACCAGATGGCCTTCCGCCGCTGTTCCTGCGGAAGCTGCTGGCTGGCCAAGGCGATAACGACCGCATTATCTCCGCTGAGCAGCATATTGATAAACATAATTTCAACAAAGGTAACCAAGCTTTCCAACCCTTTCGCCTCCTAAGCAAAACAGCGCTTAAGACAACGGTATGATGGCATCGGACGAGTTATGTGTAAAAAAAAAACGACTCCTTATTTCATCATGGCCCGTATTATATGATAGACTTTGTAGAGTTGGTTTAAAAAAGAAAGGAGAGGACAAGCTTGGATTTCTTTTCGCTCGAATTTTTGTCCGCTCTTCTCACGATTGTTTTTATCGACTTGATTCTTGCAGGTGATAATGCGATTGTTATCGGTATGGCCTCAAGAAATTTGCCGAAGCATCTACAGAAGAGAGCGGTCATTCTGGGAACGGTTGGTGCGGTCGCCATTCGCGCTGTAGCAACCATCCTCGTCGTTTACCTGCTTGATATACCATGGCTGCTTCTTGCCGGCGGCATCCTGCTGCTCTGGATTGCTTACAATTTGCTGGTGTCGAGTGACGATCATGGCGACATCAAGGCGGGCAGCTCATTGGGAGCTGCAGTCAGGACGATTATCATCGCGGACGCCGCGATGGGGCTGGATAATGTGATCGCCGTAGCCGGTGCGGCACACGGCAACTACGTACTTGTCATACTCGGGCTCTTAATCAGTATTCCAATTGTCGTATGGGGCAGCACACTATTCATAAAGCTGATCGGACGGTTCCCTTGGATTATATATCTGGGATCGGGAGTGCTCGCTTATACCGCAGCTAAGATGATTACCCATGAACCAAAAATTGCTGGTGTCTTCACGGATAACGAATGGCTGAGCTGGTCGTTCAAGGCACTTATCATCATTCTTATTATCACTGCAGGACTGTTGACAAATTTGAGCAGAGCGAGAAGAAACGCCATCGGAAAAAGCAGGGAAACCCATTAGGGTCCCTGCTTTTTTGTTTGTATTCAATTGACTCTGCGGCAGCTGCTGCTTATGGAGGTCTAGAACCAGTCGTCGCTGCCCGCGCTTGTCTTTCCCGCCGAAGATTCACCCGGCTTGATCACGAGGGTCTCCACTCCGGCTACCGCTTCATCAATCATCTCATCCAGTTTTGGAACGAATGATTCAACCTTGAGCACGACGTTCAAATTCGGGTTCGTGCTGGGCGATTTCGGCACGAACAGCGTACAGCAGTCCTCATAAGGCAGAATGGAGGTTGCATAAGTTTTGATCTGCTCCGCGATCCGGATAATCTCATTCTTGTCCGTCGTAATCAACGGACGCAGCAGCGGCAGCTCTACCGTTCTTCCGATGACATTCATGCTGCCCAGTGTTTGGCTGGCCACTTGGCCCAAGCTGTCGCCGGTAACTATCCCGAGCGCTCCGGCTTGCTCGGCCAGCCGCTCGGCGATCCGCAGCATCGCCCTTCTCATAAGTGTAATGATCAAGTGATCCTGATTGCACTGGGTAAACGCGGTTTGAATTTCGGTAAATGAAACCATATGGAGCTTGAATGGAACGCCGCTCATATCAGCCAGCTTCTGCGCAAGCGTAATGACCTTCTGCTTCGCCTTCTCGCTCGTGAACGGGAAGCTGTGATAATGGATCGCCTCCAGCTCCAGACCTTTGCGCATCGCCAAATATCCGGCAACCGGACTATCGATTCCGCCTGACAGCAGCAGAACGGCTTTCCCGTTCGTGCCGTAAGGATATCCGCCGGCAGCCGGTACCACTTCGCAGAATACATAGGTTCCCTCTGGCTGTATCTCGACTCGGAGCTCCACTTCGGGATTCTTGACATCCACCTTTAAATCCGGCATCGCACGCAGCACATGACTGCCTACCAAATGATTCATCTCCTGCGAATCATGCGGGAATGACTTGTCGACACGGCGCATCGTCACTTTGAAGGTCGACGGCTTCTTGGGCAGCGAATGCATTACTTCGAGCGCCGTCTCGCGGATCACCTCCAGCTCCGATTCGCACTTGCTGGCCGGACTGAATGACGCAATCCCGAAAATATGCTTGAGCTTAGCCGATATAAGCTCGTAGGACTCTCCGTTAAGCTTAATATAAATACGTCCGTATGTGCGTGTCATTTGAACGGCTGCGAAGGGACGGAGCACTCTTCGCACCTGATCGTAAATCCGCTTCTCAAAGAAACCGCGATTTCGCCCTTTAGTCGTGTATTCTCCAAAACGCACCATAATCGTATCGACTTTCATGATTTGCAGTCCTTCCTTTCAAACGGCTTCAGCTTCAAGACGGCTTCGCCTAGTTTTCCGCACAAATAATCGATATCGTCTTCCCTATGCTCATCCCCGAGACTGATCCGAATTCCGCTTGCCGCGCGCGCTTGCCCCAGACCCATAGCAAGCAGAACCCGGCTCGGCTTATTCTCTCTGGAGGAGCAGGCGGATTTCGTTGACGCGAGAATCCCCATCTCCTCCAGCGTATGGACGAATACTTCCGGTTTCATGCCGGGATAAGAGAAATGAACGATGTGCGGTGCCATTACCGATTGATTATCATCGTTATATGCTGACTTCGCGCCGCTGAGTACGAGCTCCGGAATAGTGCCGATGCATTCGACCAACCGGCTGCGCAGCCGGTTCATTGCGGCGTTTCGGGCTTCTCCTCCCTCTACAGCAAGCCGGAATGCTTTGGCCGCTGCGACGATCGCGGCCACATTCTCCGTTCCCGGCCGCAAACCCTGTTCTTGTCCGCCTCCGGCAAGCAGCGCTTCGAGCTGAACGCCCTGACGGGCGTACATAAGGCCTACGCCGCGCGGTCCTCCCACCTTATGGGCGGACGCGCTAAATAAATCAACACCCCATTCCCGCAGCGAAATCGGCAGTTTGCCGACGCTTTGCGTCCCGTCTACATGAAACAGCACTCTTCGACGCTGTTTCAGCAGCTCGCCGATTTGCGGGATTGGCTGAACGGACCCGACCTCATTATTGACATGCATGATACTGACCATAACCGTATCCTCAGATAGTGCGTCAGCCAGATCCCGCACCTCGATCGTTCCTTGCTCATTCACAGGTAAATAGGTGACACGAAATCCTTCATTACCCAGTTTTCGAAACGTATCGTAGACGGACGGATGCTCAATTTGAGTCGTAATGAGATGTTTTCCCTTGTTCCGGTAACGGGCAACGGCACCTATAATAGCTGCGTTATTGCTCTCCGTACCACCGGATGTGAACGTCCATTCCGCCGGAGCCGTTCCGAATATCCCTGCGACAGCTGCACGTGACCGTTCAAGCAGTCCCGATGCTTCTACGCCGCCTTGATGAAGCGACGACGGATTGGCGTAATGCTTGGCCATCACCTCCATCATCGTCCGAATGACCTCTTCCCGGGGCGGCGTTGAAGCACAATGGTCGAAATATAACAACAGTCAGTCACCCCTTGTAAGTTAATTTGAAAATATAAGAAAGTATAAGTTCATTTCAAATCATACTTCGCAAACAGAAAAAGATCATCGGTTACAGCCCGTCCGCATTCTCTGCAGAGCTTCCCCGTTGATCTATTCGTCAGCTGCTATCGGTTGTATACGACTATGCAGTCACACCATAGCTTCCGAGATTACCCAATACTTTCCCTACATACCGCTGCGTTTCCTCCGGCAGCCGTTCCATTAGCTGCGAGAAATCGGCATCCGTACGAATACCGGCACGGTCTACGCGACCAGGGCCTGCATTGTAAGCCGCTAAAGCGGCTTGTACATTGCCGTCATACTTCTCCATCAGATGCGAGAGGTATCGGGTGCCTCCCTCAATATTCTGCCGGGGATCGAAAGAATTGCTTACCCCCAGCCCGCGAGCGGTCCCATCCATCAGCTGCATGAGCCCCTTAGCCCCGGCAGATGATACCGCATCGGGATTGAATGATGATTCCGTATCGATAACCGCTTTGATAAGCGCGGGCTCTACCCCATATCGGTCGGCTGCTTCTTTTATGTAAACATCGTAAGCTGTCGAGTTTCCATAAGCTTGTTCGGTCTCGTTCATGGCAACAGGCCAAGCGGATTGCTGCCTGTATAATGGATTCGCTCCGGTTAAAGGCATCATCTCTGCGGTAGGAGCGAGCGTACCGTCACCGCCCGCCAGCAGCTGCTGAAGGAGCGTGCCGAACATCGATGTTCCATCCTGATTGTCGGGTGATAGAATATTGGAACCACTTCCGCTGCTATCCAGGCTAGGCATGAATTGCAGCTGCAGCAGTGTGCTCATAATACGCGGATCAATGCTCATTAGTAACCCCCATTGATTAGGAATCCGTTTTTGAATCGACATACTTTGATTCCATTCTACATGGTTTGAGATTGTTTATCCAGTGAGCCGAAAGTCCTATTCGCGTAAAAAAATCCCAAATAAGCAGAAACCGGCGGCTCTTTGCAGTAGTCCGCCGGTTTCTCCAATCGGTTCTAAAGAGCCAGATGCTAGGTCACAGCATAGTAAAGCGGGATAAGCACCAGATAGGCGGCAGCGGCGATAAGGCCCAGCGCGATCGACCAGACGGCTAACCCCCTGCTTCCTTGACGGTAAGCCATAAAGCCGACCACAGCGCCTGTGATTCCAAGCAAGACCGGCCAGACAAACCACGACATGATCGAAAGAATGAGAGCAGCCCATCCCGTCGCACGTCCGGCAGAACGTGTTTCTTCTTCTGCCTCGTCTAGCCGTGCGGAACTGTTGACCGGTTGGGCAGGCACCGCTATTTCGGCCGCAGCCTCTTCCTTGTAGCGCTCCCGGTCAAGACGAGAAAGCTTGGCATTCTCTTCTTCCCGCCGGTTGAATTCGGAATCACGATCCTGTTTCATGCTCATGCTCATTTCTCCTTCGGTTTAAAGGTATCGCAGCATGTGAAGGCAGAATCCTTAGCGGTATCCTTGTGCATCTCTCCAAGGCTTCCCGCCGCGAACTCGTTATTCCAGTTCTTGTTGGCATGGCTGTCAATATCGATATGAATCGCATTTGCATGGCACTCATTACCTTGTCCCCAGAAGGAACAGTTGGCTACACTGCAGCTTACGCCCTTTGGCATAAAAATCACCCCCGGTATCAAGTTGCCCGACCCGGGGGTGTGCTATGCCTGCCTTATTTTTGTCCTTGCATGCGGCGCTGTGTCATATAGTCATTCTCATAATAAGCAAGGTCATCGCGCAGCTCTTCGTAAACCTTGGAGACGGTCAGCACGATGTCGCGAGCCGAATTGATCGGTTTGGTGCGGAAACGGATTGCATCCTGACCTGTGTATGCATAGCGGCCATCTTCCGAGTAGCACTCGTTCTTCGGGTAGAAAAACGCGTTGACGCACTGGTGATATACATCGTACAGGATCCGTTCAGCAAAGTCATTATCGAAATTGGGCCGTCTGATCGCTACGCCCAGTTTCTCGTACGCCACTTCCGAGAACGCCAGCAAATGACGAAGATCGGACAGTAAACCTTTATAGAAAAGCTCCGCCTCTTGACTTTGATCATTTACCGCAAGCATTGGGAGCGTGTAATGATTCAGAAAGGCTTCCAAGTGGTCAATTCCCTGTTTTAATTTGTCCTTGGTCGATTCACTGAGCGCTTTCACGTTCGTCGATGGCATATAAATCCCCTTTCATCGTTACAAAACAAAAAAATTTCAAACCATGAACATCGTACCACAAAATGCTTGTCAGTGATACTCCAGATTCGATCAATATGACGTATATTTTCGAGATGCCGACCTCATTCTAAGCGTGAAACGTACACGAGGTACTTTAAGCACCACTACCTTAACTAGGAGGGACTCATCACGATGCGACGTAAATGGATCGGCTGGTTCACGGCACTTGCAGTCGCCGCATTCCTCATTCCTTTTATGCCATGGTTTGGATCAGGGACACGCGCGCCGAGCAAACCGAATGAAGGACAACCGCCGCAGTACAATCAGGCCGCTCTTAAGAAGACGGCCGCCAATCAAGAGCATGCGATGAAGCATAGGTCGGTCGAACAGGATATGAATGCGACGGCCAAGCTGTGCACGACAGAATGCTCGCGGAATTTCCGGAAGCTGATGACGAAGTCCGGAACCGGCGGCGCGAAGGATTCGGACCTGCGAAGCATGATGGATAAGCATAAACAAATGGTATATGTCTATTGGAAGCATAACGGGCAAGCCATACAGCGCGGAAAAATACCTGCAGAAGACAATAAAGAAATTCAAGCACAGATCGCCCAGGCCAAGAAAAATCTGGCCGAAAAGAAATCGTTCGTCTCCGAACCTGTCAAGCTGAATGGACAACCCTATATCGTACTGACCGTAGCCGGCAGCAAGAAGAACGGGGATGGCATCGTCGGCGTCATCCGTCAGGACATCGTCAATCATGTTCAAGCCCATCAGCGCCGGAACCTTCGTATCGTTCCTTATCCGATGGAAGGAAAGTATAAGATCGAGTCCGTTCTCCCGAATACGATGAAGGATACGACGGTTACGGACGGGAACGATAACGGCAATGCCAGCCATTACCACATCAATGAGGTCGTTGTGAAATTCCGACATCAGCTGTCCGATCGGGATTTAAGCCAGATTAAGCATGCCATCGACGCCTTGTCAATCAGGAAGCTGGGGAAGACGCAAACCTATGTGTTCCGTTCCACGCGGAAAGATGCCCAGAGCATGATGAACTATTTCAAGAAAAATTGGAATCCCTATTATGTCGAGCCGCATTACCTGTATCTTACCAATGAAACGGCAGGCGCTGCACCGATAGTACCCAACGACGTACTATATCACGATTATCAGTGGAATCTTCCCGTCATTGAGACGGAGAAGGGCTGGGGCGTCTCCAAGGGAAGCGATAAAGTCCTGGTGGCCGTCTTGGATACGGGCGTGCAGACCGATCATCCCGATCTAGCCGGCAAGCTCCATGCCGGGACCAATATCGTTACCCCAGGCGAAGCGCCTGAAGACGATGTCGGACACGGTACTCACGTAGCCGGGATCATCGCGGCTGTCGTGAACAACAGCGAAGGCGTGGCCGGTTTGTCCTGGTACAATAAAGTGCTGCCGGTCAAAGTGCTTGACAGCAGCGGCGCTGGGTCGACCTATTCTGTGGCTGAGGGAATCATATGGGCCACGGACAACGGCGCGAAGGTAATCAATATGAGCCTGGGCAACTATGCGGAAGCGGAATTTCTGCATGACGCGATCAAGTATGCGTTCGACCGCGACGTCGTTCTCATCGCTGCCAGCGGCAACGACAATACCGAACGGCCCGGCTACCCTGCCGCTTATCCGGAGGTGTTCGCCGTTGCGTCCACCGACCCCGACGGCTCCAAATCGTCGTTCTCGAACTACGGAGACTATATCGACGTAGCTGCACCCGGGGCGAGCATCGCCAGTACCTATCCTGGCAGCCAATATGCGGCATTATCGGGCACTTCGATGGCCAGTCCGCATGTTGCGGCACTCGCAGGGCTCATCCGTTCCATCAACCCTAAGCTGACCAACACCCAGGTGATGGACATTATGCGGAATTCGGCTCACGACCTTGGCACCAAGGGCAAGGATAAATATTTTGGACACGGTCAAATCGATGTCGTGAAGGCACTGAACGCTGCCCGCCAGTCCGCCAACGTATCGCTTCAGCGGTTTCCCCAGCAGGTGGAGAACCGGCTTGCTGCCATCGCCAAGAAGTATAACAAAATCTCCGGCAAATAAGCTCTAACCATCCTGCCGAGCCTTAAGTCATGTTATACGAATAAAGGCTGCTCCTGCATCGATCCGGCATAGTCGGATACGAAGCGGGAACAGCCTTTTTTGGGTTCATTTCAATAAAGTACGTGACGGAAAGTTTGCCGTAAGCCGGGTTCTGTACTTCTAGTGGTATTAACGGGAACGACCCTCCCACGCATGAAGCGACAATCATCTATCTAGGCCGGCCATTGCTGGCAAGCTCAAGCGACCAACCCGAACGCTCCCCGGGCAAGGGTGCGGCTCGAAGCCGCAGCGTTCTCTTAGGTCTTGCTCCAGATGGGGTTTACCAGGACCGAAGTCACCAACGGTCCTCGTGGTCTCTTACACCACGGTTCCACCCTTGCCTGTGCCGGCGCGAAGCCGGCCATCGGCGGTCCATTTCTGTGGCACTATCCTTCGGCTCGCGCCGACTGGACGTTATCCAGCATCCCTGCCCTATGGAGCCCGGACTTTCCTCTCGCGGCTGTTAAGCCGCCAGCGATTGTCTGTCAAACTTTCCGGTGCATTAGCTAGTATACTAGGAATGCGGCGAAAGCTCAAGCAGGCAGCTTCCTCTATAAGCAATAAACGCCAATCCCTTCTGTCCGTCTTCAAGGAAATCCGGGATCGGCACCGATTACAAGAACATTTTGCCTGCAGCTTCAGTTAAATAAACCGAAACGGTTCCGTAGAAATAGCCGACGCTGCGGCAATCGTATCATACTTGCGTTCCGCAAGCTCGCGGTTCAGCCATTCCGCTACGCGCGGTTTCATAATTTTCTCGATATTGTGGCCCGGGTCTATAATCGTCATCCCCGCCGCGATGGCATCATGTGCGGTATGATAGTCGATATCGCCCGTAATAAGAACGTCTGCTCCTGCGAAGGAAGCATGACGGACATATTTGGCTCCGGCACCGCCGAGTACAGCCGCTTTGCGGATCATTCGATCCGTATCGCCCACGACACGGACGACCGGAACGTCGAAGGCAGCCTTTACGTTCTCGGCGAGCTCGCTCAGCTTAACCGGCTCGCCAAGCTTGCCGACGCGCCCAAGTCCAAAGGTACGCCCCTTCAGATCAATCGGATAGAGATCGTACGCCACTTCCTCATACGGATGCGCCTTGAGCATCGCTTGAACGGCGCGCCGGTGTACGCTGTAGGGAACGATCATCTCGATCCGGATTTCCGCAACGCGCTCCATCCGCCCCTCCTCGCCAATGAAGGGCTGTGCGCCTTCTTTGGGCAAGAACGTCCCTGTTCCTTCAATATTGAAGCTGCAGCAGCTGTATCCCCCGATACCGCCCGCGCCTGCCTTCCATAGCGCCTGCAGCACTTGCTCGTGATGGCTCTGCGGCACAAACACGACCAGCTTATAAAGCTTGTCTGTGTGCACGTCCTCCAGACATGCGCGACCGTCCTTGGCCATGCCGATCAAATCGCCCATCCAATCATTGATGCCGCCTTCGGCAACATCCAGGTTCGTATGCGCAATATAGACGGCAATATCGTGCTTGATCAGCTTTTCATACAGCTTTCCTGCCGGTGTGGACGTATCGAGCTTGGCGATCGGACGGTAGATAATCGCGTGATGGGCAATAATGAGCTCCGCGCCTATTTCAATGGCTTCATCGACGACTTCATCCGTAACGTCCAAGGCGATCAGAACCTTCTTGATTTCTTTCTGCAGCGTGCCCAGCTGCAGGCCGATCTTGTCATTTTCCACCGCATAATGCTTCGGCGCCAGCTGCTCCATTAGTTGAACGACGGTTTGTCCGTGGGCAAACATGCAAGCACCTCCTTGATTTGATTCATTTCATTGCGGAGGGCCGCCTCTTTCTCCCGGGATTCCGGCGAGTCCGATAACGAAACCTGACGGCGTATGCGCTCCAGCTTCTGATGCTCCAGCTCCCATTTCTTCATCAATAACCCGCTCGGCTTCCGCAGCAAGTGCGGACCCATCCGGTATAGCCAGCCTGCCTTCACATAGGAATCCATGGTTTGCAGCGGCACGGCCGACAGATCGTAAACCACAATATTGCGGATTTCGGCATCCGCCACGCTCACTGCTCTCAGCACTTCGTAAATTCGGCCATCTTCTTCAATAATGGCTTCATCCGTCAATACCCAGCCGCGGCGGACAAGCCATCTCCGAACGATATCTTCCCCAACGTTCGGCTGCAGCACCAGCTCCTGCACGCCGGCCAGCTTGCCGCTGTGGTATCCGCCTTCCAGAATCTCGGCCATCAGGCTGCCGCCCATGCCCGCAATCGTGACGGTGTCCGCCTCACCGGGCTGCAGGACGGATAATCCGTCGCCCTGCCGGACGGATATTTGGCCCGTCAATCCGGCATCTGCTGTTTGCTTGCGCGCCGCATCGCATGGCCCCGCATTCAGCTCACCGGCAATAGCGGATGGAATTTGACCGGATTGGATGAGATAAACCGGCAGTAAGGCATGATCCGAGCCGATATCCGCAACGCGCGATCCAGCGGATACCCGGTCCGCAATCGTTTGCAACCGTTTCGATAACTTAATCATTTCAGGCAACCCACGCAATCCATTTTTTTCGAAGCGCGAAGAGGATGACCCCTCCCGCCATGATTTTGACAATTAGCTGCAGCTGAAGCCACAGCCACTCTTCCACAAACAACTTGGCATACAGCTCCGGCATGAACCAGATCAATGCGCCGGCGACAAACAATACAGCCGATACCGGTCTCGACCATCGGTGGAAATACCAGCTGCACCAACAGAATACAAAAGAGGCCGGCAGCCAATAGAGCTGCACCTCATACCATTCCGGCTCGTTCGTATTATTCGACAGCAGCCAGGCATACACGAGAAAGGAAGCGATCCATCCGCTAAGATGGAGAATGGGAATACGCGCCGCAATTCCGAATACGACCCAGAACAATGCACAGAAGGCAAGAAGACCGGCCTTCCAGCCCCAGTTTTCCAGCTCATGCAGCTTCAGCATGTAGAGGCCTGAACCAAGCATCAGCAGCATGCCTGTCCCGATTAATACGAGCCCGGCTGACTCGTTCTTGGCGCGGTATCGCTGTCCGAGCAGAAGCAGCAGAAGCACACCGGAGATCGATACCGCGATTTGCAATACCGGGTGAAAAACGCTAAAATAAAGTACAACAAAACAAATCAAGGAAAAAATTCCAAAAGCAAGGAGCCAGTGCTTCCACGTCGCAAGTTTGATCGCTTTAACGGCTTTGCCGCTCAAATTTGCTGGCTCGCGCTCTTCTCCCGACTCCAGATACAAATTCAACAAAAAATCGCAGTATTGATCGGGGAGCAGCTTACTGCGCTGCCAATGCTCGATCTCTCTGATAATAACTTTGCGTCGATCCTGATCCATGTCGGGACGTTCCTTTCGGTCGCGCGATGATGATGGAAAAAAGACCTCGCCGCTCCCGCAGAAAGGTCCTTCCATTTATTCGAGAAAATCTTTAAGCCGTTTGCTGCGGCTTGGATGACGAAGCTTGCGCAAAGCTTTGGCTTCAATCTGGCGAATCCGCTCGCGGGTTACGCCGAACACCTTCCCTACTTCTTCCAGCGTCCGCGTACGGCCGTCGTCCAGTCCGAAACGCAGTCGAAGCACGTTCTCCTCGCGCTCGGTCAACGTATCCAGCACATCCTCCAGCTGTTCCTTCAGCAGTTCGTATGCTGCCGCGTCTGCCGGCGCAAGCGCCTCCTGATCCTCGATGAAATCACCCAAATGCGAGTCGTCCTCTTCACCGATCGGTGTCTCAAGCGATACCGGCTCTTGTGCGATTTTCATAATTTCCCTTACTTTTTCGGTACTTAAGTCCATCTCGGCCGCTATCTCTTCCGGGCTTGGCTCCCGTCCCAGCTCTTGCAGAAGCTGACGTGATACGCGTACCAGCTTATTGATCGTTTCTACCATATGAACCGGAATACGAATCGTACGCGCTTGGTCCGCAATCGCGCGTGTTATCGCTTGACGAATCCACCATGTCGCATAGGTACTGAATTTATAGCCCTTGGTATGGTCGAATTTCTCAACCGCTTTAATAAGACCCATATTTCCTTCCTGGATAAGATCCAAGAACAGCATGCCGCGGCCGACATAACGCTTGGCGATACTGACGACCAGACGCAGGTTCGCTTCGGCCAGGCGCCGTTTGGCTTCCTCGTCGCCTTGCTCGATCCGCTTCGCGAGCTCCACCTCGTCATCCGCCGACAAGAGCGGAACGCGGCCGATTTCTTTCAAATACATCCGTACCGGGTCATTAATCTTTATGCCTGGCGGGAGTGCCAAATCATCATCGAAATTGAAGTCGTCATGCTCGCGTTCCTGATCGTCCCTCCCCACAGGGTGATCCTCATCGCTTTCATTCACCACTTCAATGCCGTGATCGTCGAGCTGCTCGAAAAACTCGTCGATTTGTTCCGGATCCTGATCGAACGGCGAAAGCTTCTCCATAATCTCTTTGTACGTTAAGGAGGATCTTTTCTTCCCTTGTTCAATCAGCTGTTCTTTCACAAGATCCAGCTTTTGCTCGGCATCCAATTCAGTATGTTGATCATTCGCCATATTCCGACTCCCTCCTCCCTAGAAACGATCATCATGCCGATCTTTAAGCTGTCTCTCTAGGGCGATAATCTCACTTGCAATTTGTGCAGCCAACATCATGTCGCCGGATCGCTCTGCGCGCACCATTTTTTCTCTCTTTTGTTCGATTTCCCGAAATCTCGGCACTTTGCGTATTTCCCTGATGTACTCACCCAGCAGGTGCTCATCGAAAGGGAGCTCGTCGTCCGTCATCAAAATCGAAGCGGTTGTCCGCTCAAGACGATCGTCTTGGAGCGATGCGATAAACCGGCTGACATCCGGATCATGGCCTTGCGCATAATAAGCGTATAAATAAGCAGCAAGCGCTGCGTGATCCTCTACGTTAAAAGCATCCCCGAGCTGATCATGTACCATCTGCGCCGTCTCGCCGTCCTGCAGCATACGGGCGAGCAGTCTCCGCTCCGCCACTTGGTATGCCGGCAATATGGGAGGCGCCGAAGGCATACGACGGTTTTCATTCCTACCATTATTCCACGAATTATCGTTATTATCCCTTTGCGGTTTCGAT
This sequence comes from Paenibacillus spongiae, assembly GCF_024734895.1. Classification (NCBI taxonomy): domain Bacteria; kingdom Bacillati; phylum Bacillota; class Bacilli; order Caryophanales; family Paenibacillaceae; genus Paenibacillus; species Paenibacillus spongiae. The sequence continues at coordinate 2,241,814 of NZ_CP091430.1, read as the reverse complement.
TTATGTTTCTTCTCCCGGGCCAAATAACAGTCCTGCTTCAATGACTCCAGGGAGAGATCGACTTCGCGGGATAGCTCCTTCAGATAAAACTCGCGTTCCGTCGGGGAATCAAGCTCTGCAATGATACCCACGGCCTCGAGCGAGTAATTCTTCCGGCCCTCTTCTTCTAGGAGTATATGGTTTTTCTTGGCATATATTAGTTTAAATTTCACAGACGATACCGGATGCTCGATAATTTCTCGAATGAACGTTTGCGCTCCGTTGCGTTCGATAAATTCGTCGGGATCTATCCCCCTGGGCAGCACGGCAACCTGAGTCCGGAGCCCTGCCTTCTCAAGCAAGGGAATCGTCTTTAATGCCGCTTCCTGACCTGCGTTGTCCCCGTCATAACAGATGACGGCTTCCTCCACGTTGCGCTGCAGCATCGTGGCATGCTCTTCCGTCAAGGCCGTTCCCATAGAAGCAACGCCATTATGCACGCCTGCGCTCCATGCTTTGATAACATCCATGTATCCCTCGAACAGAACGACCCTTCTGCTCTTTCGCATGACGACCCGGGCTTGATGGAAGTTATAGAGGTTTCGGCTCTTGTTGAACAGCATCGTCTCCGGCGAATTGAGATATTTCGGCTGCCCTTCTCCGAGAATACGGCCGGCGAAAGCGATCACTTTGCCGTCCCGATTCCAGATCGGAAACATAATGCGGTCCCGAAAACGGTCGATATGACCGCTCCCGTCCTGCTTCGCAATAAGCAAGCCGCCTTTCTCCATCCGCTGCGCGTTAAATTCACGCTTCTCCAGAAAGCGCACGAGCATATCCCACTCCGGAGGCGCATAGCCGATCATGAATTGATCGATTTGCTTGTCTGTAATGCCTCTGGAACGCAAATAATTCATCGCTTCCTGTCCGTGCGTCGTATTCTTCAGCAAATAATGATAAAACTTAGCGGTCAGTTCATGTGCGGCAATCAGCTTCTCGCGTTCTCCGTCTTCGGCGGAAGATCGGCCGGAGGACGGCCCGCTGAAAGGGATTCCCGCGTCTTCGGCCATAAGACGGACGGCCTCCGGAAACGAATATTCTTCGATTTCCTCCACGAATTTAATGGCATTGCCGCCTTTCCCGCAGCCATAACAATAAAAAATTTGCTTTTCCGGCGTTACGGTGAATGATGGCGTCTTCTCCGAATGAAACGGACATAAGCCCTTCATATATTTGCCTTGCTTGGAAAGATGAACGTACTTACCGACTGTTTCTACAATGTCATGATGCCGAAGTACCGCTTCAATAACGGAATCCGGAATTTTATCGTAAGCCATCGACCTTCACCTTCATCCTAATGACACGTAATACTATTCGCTAATGTTCACGATTCTCCTGCCGACTGTTCAAAACTTTTGTCAGCTTTTGCTGAAAACAGACGCGATCCTCGCCGGTCATCGCTTTCGGACCTTTCGTCCTGCCCCCGCTGCGACGACGCTTGGCAAGCTCATGCCTGCGTTCCATCAAGAAATCAATATTGTCGTTGTCATACTGCTGGCCTCGCGGCGACAGCGCGATCGCCCCTTTGGCCAGCACGATCGTAGCCAGTCCAAAATCCTGGGTAATGACAATATCCCCTTTGGAAACATGGTTGGAGATATACAGATCTACAGACTGGTCGCTCCGATCTACTTGTATGACCTGCACGCCGTCCTCGGGCTGAAGATGATGATCGTACGAGGCAACCATCAGAACCGGGACGGACCATATGCGGGCTGCTTCGACAATTTCGCGTTTGACCGGACAAGCATCCGCATCGACAACGATGGAGATTTGAGTCGATTCGATTATAGATCACCGCATTTTCTGGTAAAGTACCGTACTATTATATACGGCATAAAACGAAAAAATCCTGCTTGTCAAGGGTCTATAAATAAAGTTTCTTTAAAAATTTACGGTCTTGCGATCCATGCTGTTCTTCCTGCTTGTTCGAGGTATTCGTTTCTAGCTTCTCCGGGTCACATGTTCCATAATCAGGCTGGCTGTCTCTTCAACCGCCTTGTGCGAGACATCGATCACGACACAGCCCAGCTTCTCCATGACATCCGATGCATACGTAAGCTCCTGCTCGATGCGGGATGTCGTCGCATAAGAGGCGCTGTCGGGCAGTCCAAGCGCCTTCAGCCTTTCCTTGCGGATCACGTTCAAGTAATGCACGCCGATCGTGAGGCCGATAATTTTATCCTTCCGCAGCTTGAACAGCTCGTCCGGCGGCTTCAGCTCCGGCATGAGCGGGACATTCGCCACCTTGAACTTCTTGTGGGCCAAATACATCGACAGCGGCGTCTTGGAGGTGCGGGACACGCCGACCAATACGATATCCGCCTTCAAAATTCCGGTCGTATCCCGCATGTCGTCGTATTTGACCGCGAACTCGACCGCTTCGACCTTGCGGAAGTAATCTTCATCCAGCGCGTGATTGAGACCGGGCTCTTGACGAGACTTGCGCCCGGTCTTCTCTTCCAGACTTGCTACAAGCGATCCGAGCAAATCGATGGTGACGACACCTTTTTCCTCCGCCAAACGGGATAATTCACTGCGAAGATTCGGCAGAACGAGCGTATACAGGAGGATCGCTCCCTGCGCCTTCGCCTGCTCGACCACGCGCAGGAGCGCATGTTCATCTTGGATGAACGGCGCTCTGCGAATATCGGCATGTATCGGATGGAATTGGGCGATCGCAGCCCTTACGACCAGTTCGCCGGTATCCCCCGCGGAATCCGAAACGACATAAATAATGACGTCTGTCTTTGCAGCGGCTGTCATAGGCTCATCCTCCTGAAATTTTCTGTAATGCCAGTCTACTTGAATCATTGTCGCGCAAATTGTCGAAAATCTGCGTTACCAAACCAATTTGGACAGATCGGCCAAACGTCCCGTAGACTCAGCTATTGCGGCCAAAGCGGCCAACCGGTTCGTACGTACGGCTTCGTCTTCAGCCATGACCATCACATGGTCGAAGTAGCCATTGATGATGTCCTTCAATCCGGATAGCTTCGCGATCGCGTCGGCCGCATCCCCATTCGCGATAGCGGCATCGATATCTGCGCTGACGGCCTGCCATGCCGCATGAAGATCTTTTTCCGCCTGCTCCGCGAACAGAGCCGGATCGACATGCTTCGAGGTTGCTTTTGCAGCCAGATTGCCGACCCGCGTAAGAGCGTCCACGACCAGCTTGAATTCGTCGCGGCGCTCGCCTGCGGCGGAAGCCGTAAGAGCGGCGGCCCGGTTAACGGTTTGACCCAGGTCGTTGTAGCCAGCCGCCATCACCGCATCGACAACATCATAACGGATGCCCTGCTCGGAGAGGACGTTCTTGACGCGAAGCGAGAAAAATTCATATAAATCTTTACGTATTTGCGATGCGTCGCGTTTCAAGGATCTTCCGCTATGCACATCGATCGCCAAATCGAACAATACGTCCAGCGGCAATTTCATGCCATGCGCCAGGATGATCTGCACGATACCCGCTGCTTGGCGGCGAAGGGCGTATGGATCCTGGGATCCGGTCGGTATAATGCCGATCGAGAAGCAGCCTACGATCGTATCGATCTTATCGGCCAAGCTGACGACGGCTCCGACGAGCGAGGCCGGCGCGCGATCGCCTGCGAATCGAGGCTGATAATGTTCATTGATGGCCTTCGCTACGACGTCGCGTTCGCCGGCTTTGCGGGCGTAATCTTCGCCCATAATGCCCTGAAGCTCCGGAAATTCGTAGACCATCTGGGTAACAAGGTCGAACTTGCAAATGGCTGCAGCGCGCGCAATCGCGTCTTCCGATCCCGAATCGGTGCCGAGCGCTTTGGCGAGCCTGCTTGCCGTGATCTGAATGCGGCGCACCTTATCGGCAACTGAGCCGAGCTCTTCATGGTATACGATCGTTTCCAGCTTCGCGAGCGCATCCGTTATCGCCAGCTTCTGATCTTCCTGATAGAAAAACTTCGCATCCGACAGACGCGCGCGAAGTACCTTCTCGTTCCCCTTGGCCACCTGCTCGATCGAGGTCCGGTCGCCGTTCCGGACGGTTACAAAGAACGGAAGCAGCTTGCCGCCGTCGTCCAGCACCGGGAAGTAACGCTGATGCTCACGCATGGAGGTAATCAGCACTTCTTGTGGAATGTTCAGGAAGGACGGATCGAATGTGCCGAACAGCACGCTCGGATATTCGACGAGGAAGAGAACCTCCTCAAGCAGATCCTCCTTCACGGCAATATGCCAGCCCTTCTCGGCTGCAAGTCCATTGATTTGCTCTACAATCTGGCGCTCGCGCTCCGTGACATCGACGATCACGTTTTGCTCGCGCAAGCGCTCCTCGTATAGCGATGGGCTGGCGATCTCGGTATCGGAGCCGAGAAACCGGTGTCCGCGCGACTGCTTGCCGCTAACGACATCTGTAATTTCCAGCGGAATGACATCGTCTCCGAACAGTGCGACAAGCCAGCGAATCGGCCGTACGAAGCGCAGCTCATGACTGCCCCACCGCATGTTTTTCGGGAATGACATGGATGTGATCAGCGATGTCAATCCTTCCGGCAGCACATCCATCGTTACGGTGCCGACGCTGCTTTTGTTGGCATAGATATACTCCACGCCGCCGAGTTCCTTGAAGAAGAACGCCTCCGGCTCGACTCCTTGGCTGCGCGCGAAGCCGAGCGCCGCTTTGCTCCAGTTCCCCTGCTCATCGAGGGCGATCTTGCGCGACGGCCCTTTAACCTCTTCGTTCAGATCGGTCTGCTTCTCTTCCACATCGCGAACCAGGACCGCGATCCGCCTGGGGGTTGCATAAGCTTTCACTTCGCCATGGGAAATACGGGCCGCTTCCAGCCATTTTTCCGTCTTATCCTTCAACTGATTCATCGCGCCGCGCACAAAACGGGCGGGAACCTCTTCCAAACCAATTTCGAGCAGCAGATCCTTAGCCATTCGCGCTCACTCCTTTTTTCAGCAGTGGGAATCCAAGCCGTTCGCGTTCCTCCAAATACGTCGCCGCACATGCGCGGGCCAAGTTGCGGACCCGCGTAATATACCCGGTTCGTTCCGTCACGCTGATCGCCCCGCGGGCATCCAGCAGATTGAACGCATGGGAACACTTGAGCACGTAGTCGTACGCAGGGAAGACGAGCTTGTTCTCCATCGTCTTCTTCGCTTCTTCCTCGTACATATTGAACAGCGAGAAGAGCATCGCTGCATCCGAAGTCTCGAACGTATACTTCGAATGCTCGAATTCCGGCTGGAGAAAGACATCGCCGTACGTAACGCCATCGACCCATTCCAGGTCAAACACATTTTCTTTCTCTTGAATGTAGGAAGCCAGCCGCTCCATACCATAGGTAATTTCAACCGCTACCGGATTGACGTCGATACCGCCAACCTGCTGGAAGTAAGTAAACTGCGTAATTTCCATGCCATCGAGCCATACTTCCCAGCCAAGCCCCCACGCGCCGAGCGTCGGCGCTTCCCAGTTGTCTTCGACAAACCGGATATCGTGATGCTGGGGATCCAGACCAAGGCGCTTCAAGCTTTCCAGATACAGCTCTTGAATGTTATCCGGCGATGGCTTGAGGATAACCTGGAACTGATGATGCTGGTACAGACGGTTCGGGTTCTCCCCATAGCGGCCGTCAGCCGGGCGGCGAGACGGTTCTACATAAGCCACATTCCACGGCTCGGGACCGATGGTCCGGAGGAATGTCATGGGATTCATCGTGCCTGCACCCTTCTCGACGTCGTAAGGCTGTACGAGAATGCAATTTTGTTCCGCCCAAAACTGCTGCAGCGTCAAAATCATGCCTTGAAAATTCATGGTTCACGTCTCCTTTAACTGAATAGGTCGATTCTTCGTCTCACCAGAGGTCGGGCTGACAGCATAAAAAAGCTCTCATCCCTACGTCTGCTGATACAGACATAGGGACGAGAGCGTATCTCCCGCGGTTCCACCCTACTTGGCTTCCCGATGCGCCGCTTAATGTGGCGAAGCGAAAAACCCGCTTTCTCACTGCCGAACTCCGGAGCGCCTTTCGATGATCTGTCCGCCCGGGCTTCCACTGTCCCCGGATCGCTAATGACGAGACATCCGATCATTTACTCTCTCCATCATTGTTCCATATCCATAATGGTTTATCATAGCCTGTTTCTAACGTTATGTCAATCATGTCCACTATCGATTGTCCGCATACGCAAACCATCTTTGAGGCTATAAATCGCTTACCTCTGGCTCGAAAGATGCTCCCTCAGCGACAGACTGGATTTCACAAGCTGAACAATCGCCGGTAGATCGATGCATCTCTGCGATTCTCCGCGGCAAGCCGCTGCCCATGCCGCCAGTTCGCCCGTTAAGGTATCGGGATTCGTTCTGCCGAAGGACTGCCTTCCATCCTTCGTGAAGACCTGTCCGTCGGCTTGGTCCTGCTGCACCCTGATTGCGCCATGCGTGCCGATAATTTCAATTTCATTAGAAGGATAGGGGTAGGATACATTGAACAAAACATCGAACGAGCCCAGCGTTCCTGAGGACATCCGGCAGACCGCCTTCAATACGTCCGCATGCGGACTCTCATGATCGACTGTTTTTCCGGCAAACCCATAGATTTGAACGATCTCCTGATCCGAAAACCAACGCAGCAGATCCAGGCAGTACCAGGCCAGAAAATGCTCAATTCCGCCTTCGGCCTCTTCGTAATACCAGCTTTTGGCCGGCCAGAACTTCAGCATGCCATGCTGATGCAGCACACGGATGGCGGTAGGCGCCCCAATGTCGCCATTCCGGACGCGTTCACGCGCTTGAATGAAGGCTGGTTCGAATCGCGCTGTCAATCCCGCCGATACGACCGTTGAAGAGCTCTTCGCGATGGATTCCAGCACCTGCAGCCCTTCGGCATGAACCGCAACGGGCTTCGAGGCAAACACATGGATGCCGCTCTCGGCCAGCTTCTTCATGATGCCCGGTATGGCGGTAGGACGTGTTGTGATGCAGACAGCATCGATTTTCTCTTTCTCCAGAAGTTCCTCCAGCTGCGAATAGACCGGAATATTGAATTTAGCGCCGAATTCCGCCGAAGTAAGCCCGGCATTGTTCACAATTTCATCTTCGCTTACACCCAAGGTCGTACAGCCTGCGACTTCGATCCCCGGGATGGACTGCAAGGCTCCCGTATACATCTGACTGAAGAAGAAGCTGTCTAACCCGGCAATGCCTACTCTCATCGTTATCGCCCCTTAATATCGTTTGTTCGATCGAATGGCGTGCGACAGATGCTTCATGGTGTAAGCCACTCCGCTCTCCGTCAAAGCGGGAAGATCCGCGCCCGGCGGAGGCTCTATTTCCAGATTATAAGGCAAATCGTCGGCTTCCGGGCAATGCTCGGTTAGAATATCGACGATTCCCCGAAAATCAACATCCCCTTCGCCAATGCCGCAGCCCTTCACTTTAATCCATTCCCCCTCGGTCAAGGGGCGGACCGTCATATCCTTTATATGGGTCGATATCGTGTAAGGAGCCAGCGCCATGGCGGCCGTGAGAGGATCTTCGGCAACCGAATAAGCATTGCCCGTATCCAGCTGCGCGCCAAGCGACGGATGATTGACCTGCTTGAACATCTGCACCAGATCGCTGCCCCGGTAATCGGCATGGTTCTCTACCGCAATCCGGACACCATACGGCTTCGCCGCCTCGCATAGATTGTGCAGTGCCGCCCCCATCCGATCCAGCTGCTGTGCAAGCGGCGGATCCTGCCTCCAGCGGTGATGCGTCGAGCAGGTCGGAATCCGCGTCACCTTCAAGGGCATGCAGATCGTCTCGACGAGCCGGACGAACCCGTCTGTCGGCTGTTTATCGGCATGTTCGATATAACGGTCGCCGAAGCCGATGATTAATTCTATGCCCGTGTCCTCGATGATCGCCTTCACTTCATTGAAGTAAACCGGATCATGGAGCGGCTCCGAACCGCATTGAAGCGCCATGATGCCTAGCTCCTGACAGCGGCGCAGCGCGCCGACGATGTCGTGATGGGGCAGTCCCATCGAATGAATAACGATACCCAGACGCATGTTGATCGCTCCTTTTTAAGCTTTGATTTGATCCTTCAGAAGCTCGAACAAGGGGTTGCGCTCCTCCGTCAGAGGAAGATAGACAATCTTCCTCTCTTCTGCGGACTGGAAGATGGCGACGATGACTTCTAACGCGGCCCGGCCCGACTGGGCATTCAGCAGATGGGGTTTCCCGTCCTCCAGCGTATGAATTAAATCCGTAACGACGCGCTCAATGGAATTGACCGACTTGAACGGCACCTTGAATCCTTCCTCTTGTCCCCCGCGATGAATACGGACAATCGGCCTGCCGTTTACAACGTCATCGCCATCGATTTCGATCCGTCCCGTCGTGCCGTGCAGCACGATCCGGTGATAGCCGGATGGCGCTACATAACTGCCCAGCGATTCGGCGTCACGGGCCGGGTATGCGGAGCGTGACCGTGAGAACCCGCCTGTCGTCAACGTTGCCCGCACGCCATTGTCGAAGCCGAACATAGCCAGAGATGCGGATTCATTGGGATGGCCGAAACGGAAGCTGCCGCCGGATGCATCAACCTGGCCGAAAACCCAGGAAATCGGATTATCGTTGTTGTAATACCGCAGCAGGTCGATGGAATGCGTTCCATCCACAAGCAAACTTGTCCAAGGATGGGCGTAGCATTCCATATGGTGCAGCTCTCCGATCTGCCCCTGGTCCAGAAGCTCTTTCGCCGCTGCGTATTGTGCGCCGTACCTGCGCTGATGTCCGATGATCAGCATCACATCATTCTCTTCGCAGATCGCCGCCATCTCATTGGCTTCCGCCATGGTGAGCGCCATCGGCTTCTCGCAATAGATCGCTTTGGGCTTATAAGCAGCCAGCTCCATCGTGATCGAATGGTGCAGATGATGATGCGTGCACACGCTTACTAAATCAGGACGGATCTGCTCCATCATTTCTTTATAGTCCGTAAAGACATGAGGAACGTTGAATTGCTCCGAGAAGGCGATCGCAGATTCCATGAAAATATCCGCGCAAGCTACTACCTCGCACCGCCCTGTGTCTGCATACCCTTGCGCATGCGCTCTGGCGATGCCTCCGCAGCCGACGACGGCTGCCGTATACGTGATGCTCATCGATATCACTCCCACCCTTTTTTTGTTAAATCCGGCAAATGGATAGTAAAAAAAGTATGTCGATTCAGATCAGGCTTTCCATGATTAACGCTCTTCGAACAGAACCGGCTCCACCAACGAGAATGCTGTCCAGGCATCGTCCTCCCCCTATGTATAGTCGCAACACCTTCACTATATCTGTTCGTTTATGAATTTGGAGTGAATTTCCTTCCCAACCCTTACTCTCATGAGAGAACGTATTCGTATGTATAGAAACAACAAAAAAACCAAGCCCGTTATAGGGCTTGGCTGGTACGCCATCTATGCGATTATTCCGGTTTACCCCGTTCGGGGGGCGCTGCCGCATACTTATCGAGCTGGTCCAGAAAAGCGCGCGATTTCAACGGAAGCCCGATATGCGCATCCATCAGCTGCCGCATAACAGCCTTCAGCTGTTTCTTCGTTTCATCCTTGACTTGAATACTGCCAAGACGGCGCAAATCCATCTTTCGGAATACGCGCAGCAGCTTCAACGCGCTATCGCTAAGCGGTATGGACGACGGATCGCGGTGCGTACAGCGGCTGCACAGGACGCCGCCCGACCTGGCGCTGAGCCGCATCGAGCCGGCAGCGTTATCGCAAACCGTGCATGCGTCAAATTCGGGACCGTATCCCGCGATCTGAAGCATCTTCATTTCGTAGAGCTGAATAATAATGTCCGGATCCTTGCCTTCCGACAAAGCCGTCAGACACGCCTTCAGCTGTTCAAAAATAAATCCGCTCGCTTCCTCCTCATGGAGCAGGCGGTCCGTCAGCTCGGCTGCGTATGAAGCATAGGCGACAAGCTCCAGCTGTTCACGCAAAACATGGTGAGATTCAATGATCTCACCATGCGTCAATGTGCCTAATCCGCTATTTCGAAAAAAAAGATACTCGCCATGCGTGAACAGATGGGCTAGCGACCCGTGTCGGCTTTTCAATTTTTTGGCGCCGCGTATAATGATGCCTACCTTACCGTGCGTGCTCGTAAGCAGCGTCACGATCTTGTTGCCTTCCCCGTAATCCATACTCCGGATAACAATGCCTTCGACCCGGTATTGCATCTCAATCTCCCCTTACCCGCGGGAATGCTGTACATCCAGCACTTCCCGCCAGCTGCGCGGCCGGTTACAACGGAACATCCTCCCCGTCGGGGTCAGCCGCTCCATAGCCTTCTTCACCGTCCTGCATCGTATCGGAAACAGCGATTTGATCCATTTCCTTATACAGCAAGAAGGCGTCCACATCCCCGGTCAGCGTAAAATACTTCCACGAAAAATCTCGCACCCGTATTCATCCCCTTCCACCACTGACGAAATGATATCAGAGATAGGATGCGGAATTCCGTTCACTCCTATGCCAAGCATAAACGGGCATTCTGCCTAGAATATGGTTAATCGTTCCGGAAGCCGAGATCCTTCAAGGTCCGTTCATGGTTCCGCCAGTCCTTCTTCACTTTGACCCAAAGCTCCAGGAAGCAGCGCGAGCCGAGCAGCAGCTCGATATCGCGGCGCGCCTGCTTGCCTACTTCCTTGAGCAGAGCCCCCTGCTTGCCGATCACAATCCCCTTCTGAGAATCGCGTTCGACATAGATGACGGCCCCGATATAGACAACGCCGTTCTCCTTCACGCGCATATCCTCAATTGCAACCGCGATCGAATGCGGCACCTCTTCACGGGTTAGATGCAATATTTTCTCGCGGACCAGCTCGGCGCAGACGAATTGCTCCGGATGATCGGTCACTTGATCGGCCGGGTAGTATTGCGGCCCCTCCGGCAAATAGCCGGTAAGCACGTCGAGCAATGTCTGAATGTTGTTCCCTTTCAAGGCCGAAATCGGGATAACCTCACTGAAATCATGCAGCTCTTTATACTGCACGATCAGCGGCAGAAGCTCCTCGGGATGAACCTTATCGATTTTGTTCATGATGAGGAACACCGGCGTATTCACTTTCTTCAGCTGCTCAATGATGTAGCGGTCTCCGCCCCCTAGCCCTTCCGATACGTCGATGAGAAACAATGCCGCATCGACTTCTCCCAGCGTGCCAACAGCCGACTGGTTCATGAAATCGCCGAGCTTGTGCTGTGGCTTATGAATGCCGGGCGTGTCCAAGAAAACGATCTGCGCATCGTCTGTCGTGTATACGCCGTGGATTTTGTTGCGGGTCGTCTGCGGTTTGTCCGACATGATCGCAATCTTCTGTCCAATCATCTCGTTGATCAAGGTCGACTTGCCTACGTTAGGGCGGCCGACAATCGCTACGAATCCGGAGCGATAGGGTTGTTTCTTATTCGTTTGACTCATGGTGCTCAGCAGTTCCCCTTCCTTCACGCAATGAAAAGGCGCCCGGCAGCAGCTCCGATACGGTCGAAATGCGCCAGTCGCCGTGTAAATTCCCCATAATAACCGGCATGTCCGGTTTACATAGCTCGATCATGACCTGTCTGCATACGCCGCATGGCGTGATCGGCTCGTTCGTATCGCCAATAACCGCGATCGCCGAGAATGAACCCGGCTGCCGGCCGTCCGCAATGGCACGGAAGAATGCCGTCCGCTCCGCACAGTTGGTCGGGCCGTAAGCGCCATTCTCTACATTGCAGCCGTAATGCACCTGGCCGCTGTCATCCAGAAGCGCAGCCCCCACCTGAAAGCCGGAATAGGGCGCATAGGCGCGCTTGCGTGCCATTGCCGCCTCTGCGAGCAGCGCTTGCCATTCTTCCGGCAGCCGTTGTTGTGTTTCATTCATCGCGCTCGACTCCTCCTTGATGCAATTATTATGGCATAGTGACCGATATCACCATCTTTGTATGACGGACCAGATGCGGGGGCCGAACAGCAGCAGTCCGACAACTGCCGCTGCAACCGCCGTTACCAGCACAGCTGCCGCTGCCGTATCTTTGGCAGCTTTGGCTAACGGATGCCGCTCGGGACTCGCCAGATCGACAACGGCTTCGACTGCGGTATTAAGCAGCTCCGCCGCAATAACCATCGCGATAACGAGAATGAGCATGATCCATTCCACCCGCGATAATTGACATGCGGCACCCGTCGTCACAGCTACGGCAGCAGCCACGAGATGAAACTTCATATGGCGCTGCGTCTTCACAGCATGTACAATGCCGGCTACAGCGTAGCCGGCATTCCGGATAAACCGCTGCATTAGCGGGACAAGCCGGCCTTGCTCAGGACGGCTTCCTGTTTCCCCGTCATAACGGCCTCGCTTGCCTCATCCCCATGGTCGTAACCGATGAGATGCAGAAACCCGTGAACGAACAGGAAGCCGATCTCACGCTCCAGCGAATGGCCGTATTCCTCGCTCTGCGCCTTGGCGCGCTCGGCGGAAATAATGATATCGCCCAGCACCCCTTCGAAAGGCAGCGCCTCATCTTCGCTTTCCACCTCATACAGGATATCCAGCTCTTCGTCGGTTTCCTCCTGCATCGCGAAGGAGAGGACGTCCGTCGGACGGTCGATTCCCCGATAGTCCAGGTTAAGCTGATGGATGCCCGCGTCGTCGACGAACGTGAGCGCCACCTCGCCTTTCGTAATCCCCTCGGCCTCGCCCGCTATTTCGAGAAGCTGCTTGAGACGCTCTATATACGATTCCGGAATCGCGATCCGGTCTTGATCATTGCTCCATTCCAACTGCAGACTCATGCCAGCCGCTCCTTCTGTTTCACATCTTCCGGATACTCAATCCGCGAATGGAAGATGCCGATAACCGTTTCCTTTAAAGTTTGCGCAATTTTATTCAGCTCTTTCAAGGTCAGATCGCAATCGCTGAGCTGCCCGTCATCGAGCCGGTCCTTGATGATCTTGTTAATCATCGATTCGATTTGTTCCACGTTCGGGTTGCGCAAGCTCCGGACAGCCGCTTCCACGCAGTCCGAGATCCCTACGATCGCCGCTTCCTTGGATTGCGCCTTCGGGCCCGGATAACGGAAGTCGTCTTCCGTGAAGTCCGGCTGTTCGCCGGCCGCCTCCGCTTCCTTCAACGCTTTGTAGTAGAAGAACTTTAGGAACGTCGTCCCGTGATGCTGCTCCGCTATATCGCGTATTCGCTTCGGAATGTTATGGCTCTTAAGCATGTCCACACCGTCGCGCGCGTGTGCGACAATAATCGATTTGCTCAGCATCGGATCGATGGAATCATGCGGATTCTCCATATTGGACTGGTTCTCGATGAAATAGCTCGGGCGCTTCGTCTTGCCGATATCATGGTAGAACGATCCGACGCGGCATAGCAGCCCGTTGGCCCCAATCGACTCCGCAGCCGCTTCCGACAGATTCCCGACCATCACGCTGTGATGATACGTGCCCGGTGTCTCCGTAAGCAATTTGCGTAGCAGCGGATGGTTCGGATTCGACAGCTCCACCAGCTTAAGCGCCGACAAGATGCCGAAGGATACTTCAAAGAACGGCATTAGGCCGATAACCAATATCGCCGTCAGCAAGCCTCCGGCGAATGCGAACGCCACCGTCGCGATCATCTCCGTCTTGCCCGGCAGCTCGCCGATTAACATCATGGCAAGCACCGATGCGGAGCCGAAGAAGCTGACCATAATGCCCGCTTTAAGAATGGTGGATCGCTGGCTCGCCCGGTGAATGGCGAAGATCGCCGCGAACGAGATGACAGCGGTCATAAAGCCGTAATTGAAATCGAATAAACGACCCGAGCTCATATTGAAGATGACGCTGCTCAATATGGCGAACAGGAACGAGCAGACGACGGCTAACTGAACATCGAGCAGCATGACGATCAGCATCGTCCCCATTGCCGTCGGCGCCAGATAACCCACATACGGCATGCTCTCGGTTTGTGTCATCGCGACAATCTGCATGGCGACGACATTAAGCAGGAAGATCACCCACAGCATGGCGAGCTGGGCGTTATTATACCGCGTGTTCGCTCCGTCGCTCATAATGGATGCTTTCTCCATATAGCTATAGATGACTAGCAAGAAGAGGACCGACAACAGCAGCAGCCCCAGCTGCGGCAAATAGGTTCTCTTGTCCTGCAGCAAGCCAAGACCGGCCAGCCTGTCATACACTTCCTTGGTTACCATCTCGCCCTTCTGGACGATTACATCGCCCTGCTTGATCAGAACCGGCGGCGTATTCTCTCTGGCCTTGACGCGCGCTTCATTCGTCGCTTCTTTATCCAGAAATTTGTTCGGCATAATGGCGAAGCGGGCAAGCTCCTGCACGATCTCGCGCGTTTTGCGTTCGGATAGCGAGCTTGCGTTAACGAGCTCCGCCACCTTGGTGCGCGCCGTCTCCGCTTCGCGAAGAGGATCCATCATAAGCTTGCGCACAATTTCGATTCCAACGGGACGCATGTCCGCCAATTGCGTCTGGGTTAACGAAGGAAGCTTATAGAAGGTCTCTTCCGGAATGCGGTAAGCCTGCGCCTTGACGGTGGTGGACATTTCTTCCAGAAGTGTATCGTTATAAGCCCCGTCGCCGCGGTTCGCTTGCACGAAATTGTTGATATAGTTCATATAGGATTCCGGAATCTCATTCCGGTAAATATTAACCTTGCTCTGCTCTGTAACTTGATCGTCTTGATTCAATTGCTCCAGTCTCGTAAACAACTGCTCCAGCAGCGATTCGGGGCGCAGGGCCACGATCGAATAGATCGGTTCAACCCGTTCGGCCGCCGCTTCCTGCGCTTCCAGGGTCGCTTTCTTATCCTCGCTGGGCCCCTGGGCGATAATATCGCGGTCACTCGGCTTGCCTTGAACGATGTCATACGTCTTCGGCAGCAGATGCGGCGCAAGACTGAAGTAAAATAATAAGACAAACAGAAGCAGCAGCACCCAGCGGACGGCTGGGCTGTGCTTCCATCCGGTTGCCATGTTATCATCCCCTCCTCCTGAGTCATCCCCCTCGATTTGTGTTAGGCAGGTTCCGATAGGGTTAGCCTATCGAAAACGATGATGGGTGACGCCAAAGGTTACTGACCGCCCAGTGGACATTTCGTTGATTACAATCCTGCGGGGCCGGTCCGTTACTGGATGTTGCATTCGGGATATCGCCGACTAACCAGAGCAGCAAGCGCTGCCCTGTGCAGTCCTCAGCTTACGCATTCGTTTCTTCTTCGTACGTGTTATACGCCATGATGATCTTTTGAACAAGCGAGTGACGGACGACATCTTGCTCAGAGAATAATATGAATCCGATTTCCTCGATGTCCTTCAGAATCCGGCTTGCTTCAATCAACCCTGACTTGCGGCCTCTGGGCAGGTCGATCTGCGTGACATCGCCGGTTATAACCATCTTCGAGCCGAACCCGAGACGGGTCAAGAACATTTTGATTTGCTCGGGTGTCGTGTTCTGCGCCTCGTCCAAAATAATGAATGAATCGTCCAGCGTCCTTCCCCGCATATAAGCGAGCGGCGCCACCTCGATCAGCCCGCGCTCGAAAGCTTTGGCTGTCTGATCCGGCCCCAATACGTCATGGAGCGCATCGTACAGCGGGCGCAAGTACGGATCGACCTTCTCCTGCAGATCGCCGGGCAGAAAGCCGAGGTTCTCGCCTGCTTCGACCGCAGGCCGGGTCAGCATGATCCGTTTTACGGACCCTTCCTTCAAGGCCGCTATGGCCAGGACGACCGCCAAATACGTTTTGCCTGTACCGGCCGGGCCGATTCCGAATACGATGTCTTTCTTCTTAATCGTCTTCACATAGTGCCGCTGGCCGATTGTTTTGACGCGAATCGGTTTCCCCTTGTAAGTCGAAGTAATCTCCGCCTTGAACAAGTCCAGCAGCTGGTCTGCTTGCAGCGTCTTCGCCATTTCCAGCGCATACATGACGTCGCGCTCGGTCGGAACGTAGCCGCCCCTGAATAATTGCTGCAATACGGTGTACAGCTGTTCGAGGGAATCCACATCGGCGGTTGGCCCGGAAATCGTAATTTCCGCCTCGCGGGACATAATGTCCGCTTTCATCTGTTCTTGTACGAGCCTTAAATACTTGTCCTGCGGACCGAACAACGCCAGTCCTTCCGCACCGCTCTCCAGCGGGATTTTCACTACTTTCGTCTCATTGTGCAAATGTTCATTCTCCCTGCATATGAACTAACGGCCTTTCAGTCGCGATGGACTGCTCTACTTCAAAAAGCACTTTCATATAAACTTTACCATTGTCCGTCTTTTCATGCAAAATGTTTTCCGCGCGAACGACCGTTTTGGGTCCGTTCTTAGCGATAATATCCGCGCGAGCTTGCAGCAAACCTGCCGCTTTCGCTTCTTCGGGGCTGACCGGAACCGTTTCTTCCCGAACCTCCCATACCGTTTCTTTCAACCTTCCGATCGGCAGTTTTCGCGTGCGCCAGGTCGTCTGTTCCATATGACGGACCGTCTCGTATTTCTCGAAGGGGAGCTTGCCGAAGCCGCTGACCTTTAACGCCCTGCCTCCGATGACCGCATACCAGATCGTACGTTTTTCTCCCGTATATGCCTTAACCTTCCGTTCCAGCGGGGATACGATATTATACTCATGCCATACAAGCCCTTTAACCTCGCCCTTGGCTACAACAGTCCGGGTATTGTTCGCGTCGCCCAGAATTCCCGAGATCAGGACGTCGCCCATCTTTACCCTCGCATTGCGCTTGACGACCGGCCTTCCCGTCTCCGCCTGTATATCCGTGACGACCGCATCCGTGGAGGCAACCAAATGTCGGGGGCTTAGGAGCGGCAGAGGGGCCGGCTTGGTCGTTTCTACGACCTGTATCGTTATTTTCGTTCCCCGCTTCTCCACGCCGATCCATGCCGCGCCAGGCAGCTTCTGCGCCATACGCTTGGACAGCTCGTCGGTCGGGGTTAACCGGAACGACCATTGGAACGGGTACAGACCCTCCTGCTTGGCCACCTGTAAAATCCGCTCTTCAGACAGCAGGTTGTTGCCCTTCACTTCAATCGTCCAAATGAGCGAGGAGAGCATGTACATTCCGATGAAAAAAAGAATAAGGCCGATCCCGAAGAAAAGGCGTTTCTCCAGCTTCTTGAACCAGAACGGCATGCCGCGGCGCGCGACGATATGCAGGCGGGAGCCTGTCTCCTTCAGAAGCGGCCGAAGCCGGAAGAAGTCGCCGATCACGACATGGCAAACAAGCCCGCCATCGCTTGTCCGGCTAATAGACCACAGCTGCAGCCCGCTTGCCAGCGCCCGGTTTACGAACTCCTCCAGCCTTTCTCCCTGCACCCGAATGATGACGATTCCGCGTACCCATTGCAACCATGAGGCATTCATGCCTTCTCCCCCTTATACGGTAACGAAAGTCCTTTATTCATGGACTTCGATATGCTTGATTTGACCTTCCACGAACACTTCTTCCGTCCATATCGTACGAATGATGAGCCCTTCGCCGGTGATTTCAAGCTCTCCCTTGGTTAGTGCGAGCCGGAGCTTGTCACTGGAGAAATGCAGCACGCCGCGATGGTTCTCGATGTATAGCTGACGGTCTCCGATCATCGTCAGCCTTGGCAAATCGAATACGACGTCCTGCGGCAAGTCGAACAGATCGGCTGCCATTTTGCGCAGTCTGCGGTTTATGCGGCCCATATGAGCAGAAGCCCCCTTCCCGTACTGTACCAAACTATGCGGGAAACTCCGGAAATATGAGAGACTGCCGGCACAGGGAGGATAAACCGCTGTAATATCCGCTAGAGACAGCACAAAAAAGCCGATGAAGCAGTAGTTCTGCTTCATCGGCTTAAAAGTAGTTGGATATTGTTTATCGTCTGCCAAACGGTTTCTTGGCTCTTGGGGGACCGAGTATCTCGGCCATCAGAACAGCCCGGGCAAGTTCGTCCCGGTCCGACAGACGCAGCGAACGCCCGCCCTGCTCGCGCGCTCCCGCGACGCTGCTTGCCGCTGCGGGCGGCATGGAGCTTACCGTCGCAGGCTTTGCAGGGAGACGGTCAGCGCGAGGCGTCTCATATTCATACTCCCAATGGTCAGCCCGGTCGTCCTCGAAGGTTGAGGTGTAGACGGGGCGTTCGTGACGCGGTTGTTCTTCTCTCTGCGGCGTTTCAGCCGCCGCGGGACGCGGGCGGTTCGGCGCTGCATTGCCTCCGCCGCCGAAATCCGGCATCCTGCGGTTCGGATCGCCTTTCTTCATCTTGGAGAATAACGAGAAGATGAACCCGACCACGACGACGACAACGAAGAAATTGTTCGTTATAAACTCAATGATCTCACGCATGCCTTTCACCTCCTGGCGGCGTTACTTCCGGTGACGGGCTAGTCGGATTCATCAATGATCCGACTTGTTATCGCCAGTGCTCTCCGGTTTGCCGATGGATCCGCGCATCTGCGTGTCCGCTTCGATATTCTTCATATTCATATAGTCCATAACGCCGAGCTTGCCATTCTTCAATGCGTCGGCCATGGCGAGAGGGACCTGCGATTCGGATTCTACGACGCGGGCGCGCATTTCGACGACGCGCGCTTTCATCTCCTGCTCTTGAGCGACGGCCATCGCGCGGCGTTCTTCCGCTTTCGCCTGGGCGATTCGTTTGTCCGCTTCCGCCTGCTCCGTCTGGAGATGGGCACCGATATTCTTGCCTACATCGACGTCCGCGATATCGATCGATAGAATTTCGAACGCCGTGCCGGCGTCCAATCCTTTGCCGAGTACCGTACGGGAGATCATATCCGGATTCTCCAAGACGTCTTTATGCGAATTCGAGGAACCGACGGTTGTTACGATCCCCTCGCCGACGCGCGCAATGATTGTTTCTTCGCCGGCACCGCCGACAAGACGGTCAATATTGGCGCGGACCGTAACCCGCGCTTTAACCTTCACTTCAATACCGTCCTTGGCAACCGCCGCAACGATCGGCGTTTCGATTACGCGAGGATTTACGCTCATTTGGACGGCTTGCAGCACATCGCGTCCGGCAAGGTCGATAGCTGCCGCGCGCTCGAATACCAGCTCGATATTCGCACGTTGGGCGGCGATCAGCGCATTAACGACGCGGTCGACGTTACCGCCGGCCAAGAAATGGCTCTCCAGCTGGTTAATCGTCAGTCCAAGACCGGCCTTGGTCGCTTTAATGAGCGGATTCACGATCCGGCTCGGAACGACCCGGCGCAGGCGCATCGCAACCAGCGTAATAATCCCGACCCGCACGCCCGAAGCCAGCGCGGAAATCCAGAGCATAATCGGGAAAAAGCTTAAGAATACAGACAAGATGATTATGGCAAGAACTGCGATAATCAAGATGGATACCATCGGATCCAAAGTCATCTAAACCCCTCCAGCAATTGTTTGTCTTCCTGATTCTAACATTGTCTCACAACAACACGTGTTCCTTCAACCTTTACGACTTCTACCTGCGTGCCTGCCGCGATAAATTCACCGTTCGTGACGACATCGATCCGTTCATCGCCGATGCGCGCCGTTCCGGCAGGTCTAAGCGGCGTCAGCGTTTCGCCGACTTTGCCCAGCAGCGTCGTTTTGTTGCTGCTCGACACATAGCCTTCCTCCGTTGTCATCCGGTCCTTCAAAATAAATTTGTTCCATACGCCGCGGTGTTTGAACCTCCGCGCGATGAAGAACACGATGACAGCCGCCGCTACGAGCGCTACGAAGAGCGACAGCAGCGCGCTCTCGGCATTCGGAGAGGCCATGACAATGCCGGCTATTAGCGATACTGTCCCTAATATGCCGAGTATCCCGAAGCTCGGGACGAACAGCTCGCTCACAAGCAAGGCAATACCGAGCACGAACAGCACAACATCCTCCATGCCGGCAAAGCCCGCGATGTAATGGCCGAAGAAATAAAGGCCGAATCCGACCACGCCAATGATGCCGGGCAATCCGAAGCCTGGGATAATGAGCTCAATTGTCACGCCGGCGATCCCGATGATCAGCAGGAGCGTCTTCATGACAGGCGAGGTCAAGAACTCCGCAATCTGTTCCATAGCCGTCTGCCCCACTTCGATAACCGTCCGCTCCGACAGACCGGCCTGCTTCAATAGATCTTCTACCGAATCAGCCGTATATTCGGCATAACCGACTTTGACCGCCTCGGGTGCGGACAACGTCAAGATGTCTCCCTTTTCCTTCGTGCGTCCGATCTCCTTCATCTCAACCGTAACATCGGTGTTGACCATCGCAGCGGCGATATTCTGGTTTCTGCCGTTTAGTTCGGCCGCAGCCATCATTGTTTTGGTCCAATAGGAGATCGTCTTCGGGTTGTCGATCAGCTTGCCAGACCCGTCGACAACGGCTGCCGCACCTATGGTGCTGCCCGGCTGCATCGCCAGCTCCTTCGCATTCAAGGCAATATAGGTGCCTGCGGAGACCGCTTTCCCTTGTACGTAGGCGATTGTCGGCACTTTGCTGCCCCGCACCAATTCACCTATAGCCTCTGCACTGTCGACGCGCCCGCCGAACGTGTTTAGCACAAGCACGATTCGCTCGGCCTGGGCTTCCTCCGCTTCGGCATACGCCCGTTCCAAATACGACTGGAGCCCGGATTCGACTGTCTGCTCGGCCCGGATGACATACACTGCGGGACCGACCGGGTTTGGCTGTTCAGCCGCCGCAGACACCATCGGAGCCGCAGCAAACATCACATTGACGAACAAGACGAAGGCTGCCAGCCAGCCCTTCACCATCCATGTTCCTGCTCGCTTCACATCTGCCCCTCCCTTATCTGTTTTTGTGGAGCAATTCACTTACGAAGTGTCATACAAGTTTGGCCGTTCATGCTGTCGGGCACAGCCCGTTCACATATCAGCCACAATCCTCTATACGTAAGTATAACATGTAACGTTTCAATTACGGACTTATAATGAAAACTTATAATGAAAAAAGGATTAGAAAATATCCGCGAACAACCGAAAAAACACTCCCTGGGAAGGGAGTGTTTGGCTGTCAGCCTATGTTATTGCAGAAATTGCTGCACGAGCGTGTTTACTAGTTTACCATCAGCTCGCCCTTTGACTTTCGGCATGAGGGCGGTCATGACTTTTCCCATCTCGGCTTTCGAAGAAGCACCGGTTTCCTGGATGGTCTGCTGAACAATCTCTTTGATCTCTTCTTCGGTCAGCTGTACGGGCAGGTATACACTAATAATTTCAATTTCTGCGGCGATATCTTTCGCAAGATCGTCGCGGCCGGCTTTTTCAAATTCTTGGAGGGAATCTTTACGTTGTTTGATTTCACGACTTAGAATATCAAGGACTTCATTATCGTCGAGCGCACGCTTCAAATCAATTTCCTGATTCTTTATAGATGCACGAATCATCCGAATCGTTGTTAATTTGAACTTCTCCCGATCCTTCATCGCTTGCTTCATATCGTCGTTCAATCGTTCGCTAAGGTTCATTGTGGAAGGATCCTCCTAAAACTTTCTCTTACGCGCAGCCTCGGACTTTTTCTTGCGCTTGACACTAGGCTTTTCATAATGCTTGCGTTTCTTCACCTCGGCCAATACGCCATCCTTCGCGATGGAACGCTTGAAGCGGCGGAGTGCAGAATCGATTGTCTCGTTTTTCTTAACTTTTGTTTCAGACACCAGTTTTCCCTCCCTCCGAAACAGACCGTCCAAGAAGTACATACACGGTTTATCAAACTACATTATATGTCATAACGAAAGTCAGTGTCAACTTGGACACGTACTCGTCACGATAGTTTTTTATCACCCGGCGAGTCCGGACAGCTTCTTGCCTCCGAGCAGGTGTACATGCAGGTGATAGACGACTTGCCCGCCCTCGGCATTGCAATTGTTGACAAGCCGGTAACCGGATTCGTCAACGCCTTGCTCCTTGGCGATTTGACGCGCAACCGAGAAGATTTCGGCGATCAATGCGTCATCTTCAGCCGCAACGTCGTTCATCGTCGGAATATGCTTCTTCGGTATGATCAGGATGTGAATGGGAGCAGCCGGTTGAATATCATGAAACGCAATGATTCGTTCGTTCTCGAACACCTTCTTAGAAGGGATGCTCCCCTCGACGATTTTACAAAAAATACAATCCATACTCTTATCCTCCAATCGATGCTTCCGCAATGACGTCAGCTCGTTATTATTATTACGTTCATCATATCGGAAAATAATGGGCTCGTCCAACTGCAAAAGAAGCCGCCTTCCATGGACGGCCGGCAGGCGTAGTTTTTTTTGCCGCGTTGCTTTTTAATAGAAAGTAAGCAGGGTCAGGCCGTTAAGCGCAGCAAGCGGAAAAGTCTGACGCACGAAGCGGCGGCGCGGGTAATAGGGGTACGGATAGATGGGCGGATAAGGATTAAAGGGCGTAAAATCGCGCGGATCCCAGCCAGGGCAGCAATGAGGAACGGCAATGCAAACCATTTCGTCGTCGATATGCTCGACAAATCCGTCACAGCACCAGCCATCCTTCGTGTGCGCAAGCACATAACGATGCATATGATCCTTGCACCATTGTTTCATCTCATGCTTTTCCATCGGCTGCGTATCCATTGGACTGTTGTTCATCGGGTTGTTCGGCATATTTGGCATCGGTAGGTTTGGCATATGGCTGTTTGGCATCGGCTTATACGGCATGTTGGGCATCGGCTTATTCGGCATGTTGGGCATCGGGCTGTTCAGCATATGGCTGTTCGGCATGTTGGGCATCGGTAGGTTTGGCATATGGCTGTTGGGCATCGGCTTATTCGGCATGTTGGGCATCGGTAGGTTTGGCATATGGCTGTTGGGCATCGGCATGTTGGGCATCGGTAGGTTTGGCATGTGGCTGTTTGGCATCGGCTGATTCGGCATGTTGGGCATTGGGCTGTTCAGCATTGGCTTATTCGGCATGTTGGGGATCGGTAGGTTTGGCATATGGCTGTTCAGCATATTGCTGTTGGGTATATTGCTGTTGGGTATATTGCTGTTGGGCATTGGTTTATTGGGCTTCGGACTGTTGGGCTTCTGGTTGTTTTCGTTCGGCTGGATGGCGGTATTTGGTTTTGCTGTCATTTTGGCAGTCGGGGACGTTTGAACCTTTTTCTCCAAGGGATGTACCTCCTATATTTAGTAGACTATGAACGGCTGCTGTTCCATCGGCGGCACAAAGAGCGCAGCCTCCTCGCTTCTCTTTCTTCTCTTATCATGATATTCGCCTGTAGGCGAATGGCGCCTGGCCCATGAAAAATAGGCTCGCGCCCCTTATATAGAAGCAGCCTTGCACGAAAGAGCTAATTCCGAATCAGAGAATCATCCTGCCTGCGCTGCGGGCGGGTTATGAACATGAATAAAATAATGATGTACATCCGTTAAAAATCCCAAATTCTTCTAAAAATAATGGTCTATTAACCCCTTCTCATAAAGAACGAATCAAAAATGAGAGCATTCTAATGTAAATCTCATAAAACAGTGCAACCTTTTGCTCTCACTCACTTTTCGCTCTTTGTGGAAAATTTAAGGAAATTTTTGCGTGCTATACTAATCTCAATCGATCCAGTAACAAGCAAACGGAGGGACAATATATACTTATGCGCGTAAAAAACTTTTTTCGGAAAATTGTCATCACGAGCCTGTGTACAACAATCGGCTTCTCGGCCTTGGCCTTTGGAGCATCCAGCACGACGAATGCGGCGACCACGGAAACGCTGGGGCTTCTCTCAACCGGAAAAGAATACATAGGAACACCTTATAAATTAGGCTCCGCTAGCGGATCAACGTCTTCTTTCGACTGCTCGTCCTTTACCCAGTACATCTTCAAGCTCAATGGCGTAAAGCTGCCGCGCACGACCACCAGCCAAGCGCTGGTCGGCAAGAAAGTAGCCAAGGGCTATTTAAGCGTTGGCGATCTCGTTTTCTTTAACACGAATGGAAAAAGCATCAGTCATGTCGCCGTCTATGCCGGCAACAACAAAATTCTTCATAGCTCCAGCAGCAAAGGGGTTACCATCGCCGATATGAACTCTAAGTACTGGAAGTCGAAATATGTTACAGCTCGTCGAGTTTCCCTATAATAATCGCAAGCATATCCAGAATGCCTTCTCATATCGAGGAGGCATTCTTTTTTTCGTTACCTGCTTAAAAAAAAAAGCTGGAATCCGGCATAACCGGTTCCCAGCTTCCTTATTGCTCCTACTTCTTCTCCGCTGAGAATTCAACGTTCTCAGGTTCATTCATAATATTCAGCAGCTGCCTGCTGATCTCAATCCACTTGCCTCCGGCTTGTACCGTTATCGCGATTTCTTTGGTCGTATCGCTGAAACTGAACGGATCGGATGCTTCCTTCAGCTTCGCATACACCGAATCCAGCTCTTGCAAATAAAGGCGTTCCGCTTCCGTTAAGGGTCCCTCATGATTGCCCAGCTCCTGGAGAGAGCGCTCAACCTGCGAGGTGAATGTCCCTGCATCCCGTTTGGCAGGAGTGAACGGTTCGCCGCTGACGGCTTCCGCCTCTTGTATGAATGCAGCCACATCCGGTGCATGGTGAAAAGCTGCAGCCACATCACTCTTCGCGGCCAAACGGCTGGCTATATCGATGTCGGCAAGCAGTGCCTGAATGCCGTCATGCACGGATTGAAAATGCTGCTTCGCGTTATCCCCCGAACTAATAATAGCCATGCCTCTCTGCGCGCGGTCTTCCTGCTCCCGCGAGATCGATTTGCTGTACAATAACACATTGAAGGTCACGCTGATCACGATTAATAGTAGAAGGGCAGGAACGAAAAACGACCGTTTCGGCTGCTGATGATGCTCCACGAACAATTACCTCCATACGGCAGGATACTATCGTTCTCCTGACGCAATGTTTATAGTGACAATCAAAACTACAATTTACAATACCTTTTTTCATATGAAGATTCAATGTCGATATTGGCACAATTGCCAAGTTTTAGATCGTTCTTCCGCTTACATCGTCTCCAAAGCGACGGTGCTGCCAAGTCCGGTTGGCTCGGCAGCCGTTACGATCAGCCGCCGCGGCAGTCTTGCCCGCAGCTCGGGCACATGGGAGATGACACCGACGGAGAGACGGTCGGTGTGCAGCTTCTCCAAGGCGGTAATGACCGTGTCAAGAAGCTCCGGATCAAGCGTCCCGAACCCTTCGTCCAGGAAAAAGAATTGCAGCGGATATTTGCCGCGCAGTTGAATTTGACCGGATAACGCAAGCGCCAGCGCCAGCGAAGCCAGGAAGGTTTCTCCGCCCGACAGCGTAGACACCGGACGGCGGATGCCGCCGTTCGCATCGTCGCGGATAACGAACCCGCCGCCGGAATCCACCTCCAGCGCATACCGCCGCTTCGTCAGATAGCCCAGCCGCTCGGAAGCGGCGCGGCATACCTGGACGAGCTGTTCCTCCGCGACATATTCAACGAAGGCGTTGCCCCGGAATACGGACTGAAGCGACTTGAGTCGGCCGCACAGCGCATCCATCGACGCTCGCTTGGCTTCCAGCTGCGTCCATCGTTCATGCTTTGCCTTCAGTTCTTCCAGATCGCGCTCGGCTTTGGCTGCCATCTGGAGCGCCGCTTCATTGAGCTCGCGAGCTTGCCTATACCCGCTAATGCATTGCTCCCACTGTTCATCGGTAACCGACCGTCCGTCAAGCTGGTCGCGCAGCAGCTCGATCTGGGCCGACAATTGTTGTTCTTCTTCGCGGAAACGGGCAATTTCGGATGCGATCGCTTCCTGCTGCGCCAATAAGGGCCGCAAGGCCGCAACTTCCATGCCCGACTCGAACGGAGATGCTTCCAATGAGGCAATCCATCCTGCAGCCGTCTCGTTCTGCCTGTCCGCCGCCGTGCGCTCGCCCTCCATCGCAGCGCTGCGCAGCTCGGCAGCTTCTTGAAGGGCAGCTTGCGCGGCTTCGCTCTCGGTCTTCAGACGCTGCAAACGGCCCCGCAGCTCCTCGAGCTCTCTGCTCGCTGCAGTGAGCAGCTCGCCTGCCGGCTCCCCGCCGGTCAGGGCATGCAGCTGGACCCGTTTCTCCTCCAATTGCTCCTTCTGGCTCGCAAGCTTAGCCGCCAGCTCGACCGCCTCCAATTGAGCCGTCTGCTGCTCTTGGCGATGGCCTGCAGCGAGTCTGTTCGTATCTTCAATAAACGAGACGCTGCGGTCCAGCCTCTCGCGGAGCTCATGTGCGGCGTTCTCCCGCTGCTCGTAATCGTCCAATAACGCCTGGGCAAGCTCGGGAAGCAATTCGGCGCCGAACTGCTCCTTCCATAACGCCAGCTCGCCGGCCTGCGCAGCCTGAAGCTGGGCAGCCTTCTCGCGGGCTCTGCGGTCCACGGCCGATTGCGAACGCAGCTCGCCGGCTGCCGACTCGCAACCTCGCTGTGCCTCCAGGAAGGCAGTACGCAGACGGCCGATACCGGATTCCAATTTTGCAAAGGATTGTTCAAGTTCGGAGTATGTATGAGACGCAGCGGCAAGGAAGGAATCGAATGCAGCTAACGCGACAGCATCCGATGCTGGACCCTGCCCAACCAGCTCCGTCAGCCTTAGCGCAGGCTCTTCGATGGCAGCCGCAGCCTCCAGCTGCCAATCTGCTCCTGTTAACAGATCCTGGTTCTCCTTCGGCTCCGCTTCCCCAGATAACGATTCAATCAGCCGTTCATGGACGGCGTCCGCCTTGCTGCGGAGCGGCGATAGTTTCCGTATTAACGCTTGCGTCCGCTCTTGAAGCTTCTCCCAATCCATAATCGTCGTGCCCGTGCCTGCGGTATCCTCTTCGGCGGCTTTACGATGTTCCCGGATATGATGGCAGGAGCCGCATACCGGGCAAGGCTCTCCGTTCTTCAGACCTTCGGACAGCTGGGCGGCAAGCTGTCTGCGCTGCTGCTCGCGGTACTCGATCCGGGCCCGTTCCATCACCTCCGGAAGGCGATCTCCTGTCTTCTGGAGCGCAAGATCCAGAGCGTACAGCTCCTGACGGATTGGCGCCAGCGCATTCATCGCGCCAGTCAAGCCGGCGGCTGCTTCCGCTCCGGCCTGTTCGGCCTTGGCGTGAGCTTCGCTAAGTCGGGTCAGCGACTTGTGCTGGGCAGCCGCTTCGAGATCGGCCGCCTTCCGCTGCTCGCGGAGCGAATCGAGCTGAACGAGACGCTTGGCCAGCGCGGTGCGCCGCTCTCTCTCCTCGCCGCTGAGCTCCGTCCGCTTCAGCTCGGCCTTCAG
Organism: Paenibacillus spongiae; assembly: GCF_024734895.1. NCBI lineage: Bacteria > Bacillati > Bacillota > Bacilli > Caryophanales > Paenibacillaceae > Paenibacillus > Paenibacillus spongiae. Next base: position 2,214,504 of record NZ_CP091430.1, on the reverse strand, counting down.
CTCGCTTTGCTTGGCCGCGGCCCGGCCAAGCGTCTCCTCCGCTTTGGCAGCCTGCTCGCCAAAGCTTCGCTGCCGGCCGGCGGCGTCCGCGTGGCGGCGCTCGCCATCGGTCGCGCTTGCGGCAAGCGCGGCGGCTTCGCCTTCAAGCCGCTGCGCGCCCGCAAGCTGCTCGAGCCGCTGCGCCAGGCGCGGCTCGGCCTCGGCCGCTTCGGCGCCCGCCGCGGCCCACGCGGAGGCGGCCAGGGCGGCCGCCTCCTGCCGGGCGGCATGCGCCCGCCCGGCCGCTTCGCGGCGGGAAGCGGCTGCGCGCAGCGCCGCTTCGGCCGCTTCGGCGGCGTCCATCGCGGGCACCAGCCGCTCGGCCGCCGTCAGGCGCTGCAGCTCGCGCTCGCGCTCCGCGATGCGCGGCGCGTCCGCGAGCAGCTTCGCCTGCAGCGCTTCCTTCGTGCGCAGCGCCTCCTGGCGCTCGCGCACGTGCAACCGCTCCGCGTGCAGCCGCTCCGCTTCCGCGAGCGATGCGCGCGCGGCCGCTGCCGCGGCTGCCGCTTCGCGGTGGCGCTCCGCCGCCGCATCGACGGCGGCGGCCGAAGCGTCCCCGAGGCCGTGCTGCTCGGCAGCGGCCTCGTTCAAGGCGGCCTCCGCCGCCTTCATGCGCTGGTTCAGCTTCAGCGCGAGCCCGTCGCCGAACCGCTCCAGCCGGAACAGGCGCTGCAGCATCTGCCGTCTGTCCTTGCCCGTCAGCGACAGAAACTCCGCGAATTTCCCCTGCGGCAGAACGACGGCGCGCGTAAAGTCCTGCATTTTCAGGCCGATCCGCTCCTCCACGCAGCGGGTAACATCGGAAAGCTTATCCGCCAGCACGACTTCCCCGCTTGCCGTAAGCTCGACGAAGCGGCTCAGCGTATTGCTGACCGACACGTCGCCGCCGCGCTTGAACTGGCGCTCGACCCGGTAGCGCCGGTGTTCGCCGGAGCCGGACAGCTCGAAAGTAAAGGAAACCGACAGCTGCTTCTCTGCGTGATTCATGATGCCCTGCGTTCCGTTCGCGGCGCGCTCCACCTTGCCGTACAAGGCCAGCGTCATGGCATCCAGAATGCTCGACTTGCCGCTGCCTGTCGATCCGAATATGCCGAACACGCCCGCCTCGCATAAGCGGGCAAAGTCGATCTCCTGCATCGCGCGGTAGCTCTGCAAACCGCTTAACCGCAATGTGATAGGCTTCATTCGCCTGCCCCTCCTTCCTCCGGCTCATATGCAGCAGCCGCTTCATCCGCCTCTTCGGCAATCAGCTCCAGAAATAGCCGAACCGTCTCCGCATCGGGCTCCGCCCCCCCGGTCTGCTTCGCGAAGAACCGGCGGAACAGCTCTTCCGCAGGCAGCTCGTCGCGAGGTCTGCCGGCCTCTTCATCGCTAGCGACCATCTCCGGATATACGGGGCGGATATGAATGAGGCCATCGTGCATACGCCGCAGCTGTTGAATATGCGACAGCGTCATCGTCTCTGTCATCCAGATGTCCAGATCGATCCAGCCTCTGGCATCGCGGCCTTCGTCGAGCCATCGGTAGACCTCCTCCAGGCCGCCCTTCGCCTGCCATCGGACAAGCGGTCTGCCGCTGCGAAGCAGCAGCTCCTGCGGCGCGACCGGCTGCCCCGGCTTGGCGTCGAACACCGTAACCGATTTGGCCTGTCCGGCTTCCGAGAAGCTGTAGGCAAGCGGCGAGCCGCTGTAGCGCATCAGCTCGTCGCCGGCGACACGCTGCGGACGGTGCAGGTGGCCAAGCGCCACATATTGAGCGCCGACGCGCAGCGCCGATGGATCAACCGTATAGGCCCCGCCCACCTGGATCGGCCGCTCCGAATCGGTCTCCAGACCGCCGAGCACATAGATGTGGCTCATCGCCAAATTGACCGTGTCCGGGCGGAATGATGCGCCCAGCCGGTTCATTAGAGCGCCGACACGCTCCGAATAGGCGCTCCGCAGCGCCGCTTCGTCCGTCTCCTCGCTAAGCAGCTCGCGCAGCCGCGATTCCGACGGATAAGGAAGCGCCGCAATTACGGCGCGTTCTCCCGTGCGGGCCGCATCTACGATTAGCGGCTCATCGGTAGGCAAGCCTACAAGCCGAATTCCGCTGCGCGATGCCAGCGGGGCGGAAGCCGCCACCCGCTCGGGATGGTCATGATTGCCCGCTATAACCGCAACCGTCCGCTTCCCGCCGTCGGCCAGCCGCGACAACGCTTCATAGAACAGCTGCTCCGCAGCCGCGGGCGGGTTGACCGAATCGTATACGTCGCCTGCCAGAAGCACCAGATCGATCGCTTCGTCTTTGACGATTTCTGCTAGCTCGTCCACGAAGGCCGCCTGCTCTTCCAAACGGCTGCGCCCCTCCAGACTCCGCCCGAAATGCCAGTCTGCCGTATGTAAAATACGCACTTCATTTCCCTCCATGCCGCGCGGGCGGATCGCTGCCAAAGCGATCCGCCCCCGGGATTTGATCGGCTAGAACAGTTGAACTGCCCGGCCGCCGTCAAAAAAATAAACATAACATGCATCCACCGGCTCGCCCAGAATACGCATGACCGCCTCGGCGTAAAGCGTCAGCTGGAACCGATGGCGCTCGGCCGCTTTGTCCCACTGCTTCATCGTTATCCGGTCCGTCTTGTAGTCCAGCAGGACAAGGCCGTGCTCGTCCCGGAAGAGACAATCGATAACCCCCTGGATCAAGATCGGCTCGCCGCCGTACGACTCCGTCGCCTGCGGGTAGACCCGCTCAGCCGGAAAGGTACAGCTGAACGGCGTCTCCCGCCTCACCCACGACGCGTGCAGCAGCCGCTGCCCGACTTCTTCGCGGAAGAACGCTGCCACCGCTTCGGAATTGACGGCCCCGGCCTGCAGCTCCGTCAGCATTCGGCGTTCCAGCAAGCGCTGGACCGTATCGTGCACGGTCTGCTCATCCACTTGACTCTCCAGAGGGATATGCTGCATGACAAGATGGCTGACCGTTCCCCGCTCGGCAGCCGTCAGCGCCGCTTCCTCCATGAACTTCGGACGTCTCAGTCGGAAAGTATATTCGCCGCCCCCCGACGCCTTGACGAACGGTTCGGTCTCGAACACCGTCTCCGCCTCCGGTACGGCCGCTGTCTCGAACGCTTCGCCGAACACCAGCTCCACCTGCTCGACCTGATCATTGGCGCCGTCCCAGCCGGTCGAACCGGCATCTTCTCCATTCCAGCCGTGCCCGGCTCTGTCCGTATCGCTTGCCTGCGTTCCGCCAGCTGATGAAGGGATCAGCAGAACCTCCGACTGATCGTCCAGATCCGTCTGCGCATGCAGCCGCTTCATCTCGGTAACGGACGTCTTCGCGGGTATTTGGGTTGCCGTCCGGTACGGGTACTCCCAGGCCAGCCGGCGCTCGATTTCCAGCGCTTCTTCCGGCGATTCGAATACCGGTATCAGCTCATGGACCGCCTGCAGCCTGTCTGCGAATTCGGCTTCCGCCGCCTCATCGGTCTGTACCGCCGCCGCGGCTTCCATGCCGAGCAAAGATGCCGGGACGACTCCTTTCTTCCATTGAAGGAACGGATTTGCCGAAGGGAAGGGCACGACCTTATTCGCTTCCAGACCCGTTTCCTCGAATATGGCATCATTCGACCTCTCGCCTTCGAGCGTCAAGCGTTCGACAAGCCGGTCTTCATGACGCGCAGCAAACCTTTCGGTTTCCACGCCTTCTCGCTCATCTTCCATCTCATAGACTGCGAGCGGAATACCGTCTCGCATCGCTAACGGCCCGACCCAATCCAGAAACCGCTTTGCCTGCGCAAGCCGGAAATCCGGCAGCTGTCCGTCCGCATCGAGGGAGGCTTGCCAGCGCTGCAGCAGCTTGGCGGCATCCGCCGCCGTACCGACGAGAAACATCTTCTCCTTCGGTCTCGTAAGCGCTACGTACAGAATCCTCATTTCTTCTGCAAGCGACTCCATGCGCAGCCGTTCCCGGATGGCCAAGTACGGGAGCGTCGGATAGCTGACCCGAAGCTCCGTATCCACGAAGCGCGGTCCGAAGCCCAGCTCCTTATGCATCAGGAACGGGCTGTTCAAGTCCTGCCTGTTGAACAGCTTGCCAAGACCGGCAACGAAGACGACCGGGAACTCCAATCCCTTGCTCTTATGGATGGACATGATGCGAACGACGTCCTCTTGCTCGCCCAACGCTCTGGCCGTCCCCAAGTCCCCGCCGCTCTCGCGCATCCTGTCGATAAAGCGGAGAAAACGGAATAACCCGCGCAGGGATGTCGCCTCGTATTGGCGCGCCCGATCATGCAGAGCGCGAAGATTCGCCTGCCGCTGCAGTCCTCCCGGCATGCCGCCTACCAGATCGTAATAGCCGGTTTCCCGGAAGATTCGCCACAGCAGCTCGGAGAGCGCCCCCTGCCTGGCCTCTTCGCGCCAGCTCTCCAGGCGGCTAAGGAAGTCCGACAGCTTGCTTCGCGTGCCTTGCGGCAGCGACGGATCGCCCTCCGCCTTGCGTACGGCATCGTAATATGACAAGCGGCCAGCCGCGATCCGGATGAGCGCCAGCTCCTCTCCCGTCAATCCGACAACCGGGGAGCGCAGCGCACCTGCAAGCGGTATATCCTGATAGGGATTATCGATGACGCGGAGCAGCGACAGCATCGTCTCGACCTCGGTCGCTTCAAAGTAGCCGCTGCTCAGCTCCGCGTAAGCCGGTATCCCTTTCGCCTGCAGCTCTTCAATGATAACAGGAGCCCATTGCTTGTCCGCACGCAGCAGAATGACGATATCGCGCCAGGCAAGCGCGCGCTTGCTTCCCCGCTTCCCGTCATACGGCTCGAACGGCGCATCAATATGCGCATGGAGCGGCGTCTCCAGCCCTTTCAGCTGCAGGATCCGATTCGCGATCCAGCGCGCTTCCAGCTGCACGGTCTGCAGATCCTCCATCGTCGCCGGCTGCTCCTCGTCGGACGAGTCAGCGGCCGCTTCTTGTTCCGAAGACGGCTCATCGCCGCCGGTCCCTCTGTCGAGCAGCGCAAACTCAATCGCATAGCGATCGGGAGAACCCCCATCGCCTGCTGGCGGGTATGACGCTCCGCATACAAGCTCAGCCCGCTCATCGTAATCCATCTCCGCTACCGTCTCGCGCATGATCGCCCGGAATACCCCGTTCGTTCCGTCAACGACCTCCTGCCGGCTGCGGAAATTCCGCGCCAGATCGATTCTCAAGCCGAACTCTTCGCTTGAGGCCGGCTCTGCCGATTCTAACGGGGTCATCAGAGCCGTCTTTGTTGAAATTTCGGTTGAAGCGTCTTCTGCTTCTTCCCTATGAAGCGTCTCGAAAAACCGTCTACCGTCATCGGTTCCGTATGCCTTGTATTTGCGAAGGAACAGATTCGGTTCAGCCAGACGGAACCTGTAGATGCTCTGCTTCACATCGCCGACCATGAAACGGTTTCCTTCCCCGGAGCGCGCGATCAGCGTAACGATCGCTTCCTGAACCATGTTGGTATCCTGGTACTCGTCGAGCAATATTTCGTCGAACTGCGCCTGGTATTCCAAAGCTGCAGCAGATGGAACAGCACTGCCAGGCGTTGAAGACGGATCGCGCAGAATGCGCAGGCAATAATGCTCCATATCGCCAAAATCGAGCAGACCCTTCTCTCGTTTAGCGGACTCGAAGCGGATCCCGAACTCCTCGGCAAGGCCGGCCAGCGTATGCATCAGCGGAGCCAGATCCCGCAGCTCGGCGGCGAACTCCCCGGGTGAACGGACGAAGAATTCGTCCTGCAGGTCGGCGACGACAGCCTTGGCCATATCGCGCAGCTCCTTCGCCTGCTCCTGCAGCGCCTTATCGACGCCATCCCCCTTCTGGCTCTTCAGCTTGCCGAAGCCGGCCGCCCTGAAAGCTTCATGCCATGCTTCCCAAGGCGTGCTGTCGACACGGCTTCTCAACATTCGGATCACAGCCAGATCATCATTGAAGGTAGCCGCATAAGCATCCGGTCCGCCCGGCAGCCTGGTTACGTCCAGCGCCTGCAGAAGCAAACGTTCCGCCCCTTCCAAGGCCAGCTCGACCGTACCGGCCAAGCTTTCGACCCATTGGGTTTCCCCCAGCCCGGAGGCATCCTCCACATCGAACGCCGCCGCCGTTTCCTTCAGCCATACAGCCGGCCACGGATGGCTCTGCGAGAATTGATACAGCCTCATGACCAGCGCATACAGCGGGCCGTCTCCCCGTTCGCCGCCGAATCGTTCGACCAATTCCGTAAATCCGGTATCATGCTGCTCAGCCTCCGCATAGCGCTCCTCGAACAGGGCGTCCAGCACGTCCATCCGCAGCAGGTCGGCCTCGGTCTGATTCGCGATGCGAAAGCCAGGGTCAAGTCCGATCAGCGAGTAATATTTGCGGATGACGTCCAGGCAGAACGAGTGAAGCGTCGTAATCGACGCTCTTCCCATAAGCGCAAGCTGGCGGCGCAGATGCTCCGACTCCGGACGCTTGTCCAGCTCCTTCTCGAGCGCAATCCGGATTCGCTCCTTCATCTCGGCCGCCGCCGCCTTCGTGAAGGTCGCCACCAGCAGTCTGTCTACATCCGTATCGGCCGTTATCTTCCGGATTATGCGTTCGACGAGAACCGCCGTCTTGCCGGAACCGGCCGCGGCAGCCACCAGAATGTTGCTGCCGTCCGCAACGATCGCCTTCCATTGATCGTCGGTCCATGTGCTGCCTTCCGGCTTTTTCGGATAATCAGCTGTTCTCATCGTTCCGTCTCCTTCCTTGCCGCAAGTTCTCCCGCTGAAGGCTCCGGCACCTCGCCGAAGTGCTCCAACCTATCCTCTTCGCTCCCAGCGGCCAGGAGCTCCCAAACTTCGTCCTTGCGCGGTTTGCTCAGCTTCGTATATCCGTTGCCTTCGATCAGCGGATCGAACTGGCATACGGGCTTGTATGCGCAGAACTGGCAGGGCGTTCTTCCTCCAAGCCGATACGGGGCAATCGATACATCGCCGTCGGCAATCCGTTCGCCCAGCCGTTTCAAAGTCGAGCGCACCGAGCGTCTCAGCGTATCCCATTGCTCCTCCGAAGCTACCGATGAGGTGCTGTAGAAGCCGCCGTCCCGTTTGAGCGCAAGCGGCAGCAGCTCCGAATAGCCCGTTTCGAGCGAACCGTCCATCAGCCTGACCGTTTCTTCGTCGGCGAGCACGAGCCCTTTGAGCTTGAAGCGCTTCAGCAGCTCGCCCTGAGCCTTGTCCCGCGATAAAGAATTGGAAGCCGACAGCATCGGATTATGTACATGGAAATAGAGCACGCCTGCGGGCTTCGCCGGCTGTCCGAGCCATTCGGGTGCGCCAGTCAGCAGCACGTCCAGGTAGGTCAGCATCTGGAGCGCAAGACCATAGGCGATCTCCTCCAGCCGCAGCTGCTTCGCGCCGGACTTATAATCGATGACGCGCAGCAGCAGGCCGTCATCCGTCTGCGCGGCGTCTACCCGGTCGATCCGACCGACCATCTCCAGCATCCTTCCCTTGGACAGCGGGATCCTGACCGGAGGCAGAGGCCCTTCCGGACCGAAGCCGATCTCCAGCCCGACCGGTTGGAATTGCGCCCTTCTCGCATGCTCGCCAAGTATGACGGCTGCCTGGCCGATGATGTCCCGGAGCTTGCGGGCGACATACTGATGACGGCTGCTGCTGAACAGAATTTGCGATTGCAGCCGCATCGCCAGCTCGCCCACTACGACGGCTGTCGCTTCACGGATTTCTTCCGGAGAGAGCTCGCCCCATCTGTCGCCCAATTCCTCCGTCAAGCGGGTGAGTGCCGCGTGGAAGAGTTGGCCGATATCGGGGGCGGCCAGCTTGAAGAGTTCCCGTTCACGAAGCCTCAAGCCATGGATGGCAAAGTGCTGGAACGGACACGACACGAACCGCTCCATCCGCGATACGCTTCCACGCAGCAGGTTCCCATAGAGCAGCTCGGCCGTCTGCGCCGATAGATACGTCTCTTGGTTCGTATAGTCAAGCGATTGCACAAGGCGCTGCAGCTTGTCCTGCCACTGGGGCCTGACGGCATACCAGTTGAAGGCCTCCCACCATACCGGCGCGATAGCGCCCCCTTGCCGCCACACTCTGAGCTGCGTGATCAAATAAGAGAGCGTCCGCTCCGGATGCGCGATGAAGGAACGCTGCTCCTCGCCCGGCATGCCCGGCGACGGTTCGCCCATGATCATCCGCTCCGGAATACCGGGGAACAACTGCTTCATATGCCGTATAACCTCGGATGGATGCAGACTCTTCCCCTCTTCGTCAGACATCGGCCAGCTGATCCATAGATGGCGGCTTGGCGTCGTCAGCGCATTATAGATGAGAAATCGCTCGTCAAGCAGACGCCTGCGCACGCCGGGCGCCATTCGAAGACCGCCGTTCTCCAGCTTCTCGCGCTCATGCTCGGTCAGTATGCCGTCCTCTTGGATTCGCTGCGGCATAATTCCGTCATTCGCGCCGAGCAAGTAACAAACGCGCACCTTGCCGGACCGGGTCCTGTCGATGCTCCCGATGAGCACCTGATCCAGCGAGGGAGGGACGGAAGCCAGCTTTAAGCTTTCCAATCCGGTCTCCACCATGCCGGCGAACAGCTCTGCCGGCATCGTCTCGCCGCCGGTCATCTCGGTCAACTGGTCGAGCAGGTCCATCACGCCGTCCCATAGCTGCCTGTGCTCGCGTGCACGCAGCGTCCTGCTCTCCGCAGCCGCCTGCCGGCTCCACCGCTCCAATCGGTCCGGCGCATCGATATTGATAAGAAGCGTATACAGCGCTTCGCACATCTGGCGCACATTCGACGCCTTCTTGAGCTCCCGGCCGAATTTCCTCAAGGTCGGGACTACCGCCTCACGGGCCGTCATTATCGCCCGGAACATGCGCTGCTCACGCTCGCCCGCTTGTACCGGATCGCCCTCCAGCGTATCGCGCATAAGCGGCTTCCACTGGCTTTCCGACAACCAGCGGTTTCCGTCGATACCGGCGGCAAGCGCGTAATTTTCCAGCAGATCGAACGTCTCGCGCGTCACATATCCGTCCTCGGGCATAAGCAGCTCCGTCTTAATGCAGCGGAATACCGCTTCATACCGCCAGCCGTGAACGGCGATCTCCAGCGCCGAACGAATAAACTCCGCAAGCGGATGATGAAGCGCCGCATTCTTCTGGTCCAAGAAATAAGGGATTTCGTAGTCGGCGAACACCGACGTTATGTAATCGCTATAATCCGGCCCGTTCCGTACCATAACGGCAAGATCGCGGTAGCGGAGGCCTTCGTCCCTCACGCGGCGCACGATATCCCGGGCTACCGCCTCTACCTCCGCGCGCCGTCCCGAGGCTCGATGCAGGGAAACGGCGCCGTTCTCAAGCTCGCCGGGCGTCAGGCGAAGCGGCTTGCGCCCGCCATAATACCGCTCCGTGTGGGCAAGCATCGGGCTGTTCCGGAAGCGGTGAGGGATTTCATCCATCAGCAGAACCGGCTCTTCAATACCGACCCCGTTGCGTTCCGCCAGCTCTCTCAGCTTGATATACGTCTCCGCGGTCGGCCGGAATAAATCGAGCTCATGCGGCTGTTCCCCCGGCTCATAGAGCTTGTCCAGGCACAGCGTGACCGTTACGTCCGCAGCATGCCTTATCAACGCTTCCAGCGCCTCGAATTCCTTGGGCGTGAACCCGTTGAAGCCGTCAATCCATAGCTGCGCCTGCTTCAACGCAGGTGTATCGCCGAGCCCCTTCACGAGCCAGCTCAAGTAATCCTCCGCATCGACATACAGCCCTTCGAGTTCGCGCTCGAGCTCCGCCCCGATCCGCTGCAGGTCGCGCAGTTTGCGTCCCAGCAGAGGACTGCCGGCATCCGGGCGAATGTCCTCTGTAAATTGCTTGACGAGCCCGGCATCGATGCCATACCGTTTCCACTCGGTCATCAGCTCTCCCAGCCGCTCGATAAATCCGCGCTGCGACTCGCCGCCTTGAAACAACTCCAAATCGTCGCCGAGCCGGTTCACAATTTTGTACAGCAGCATATTCTTCCCGTTGTCGTTGATCGGGACGAGCGCCGTGCCCCCGGTCTCCTGCATGATCCGGAAGGAGAGGCGCCTGAAGCTGAGCGCTTGCGCCCGAATCGTACCCGTCAATTCCGGGCTGCTGAGGAGCGCGTACTCGGTCTGGAATGTCGCTTGCTCCGGCACGAGCATAATGAGCGGAGGGCCGTCCGGCAGCGAGGCCACTCTATCGATAATCTGACGTATGCAATAATGAGTTTTCCCCGCGCCTGACCGGCCAAGGACAAAACGGAGCGCCATTCGCCCACCTCTTCTTCGTTTTTCGATTCTCCTATTCTATCATAGAGAAGGCAACCTTTCACCCCAATTCCCAAACATATGTTCGATTTTTCTTCAGGTAAATAGTTCATATCCCTCCTTCAAACCCAGTGTCCCCGTCAATAATCGGCACAGGTTGAATTTGGAAGGCCATTCGGACATGCCTATTCTTGGTGTCGGCCGTCGGAAGCGTATGATCCGGTTGGACGGGATTGACCGGCCGCCGCGCACGATCCGTAAAAAACAATTATAGTCATTCTTTCGCTTGCCGCAGCATGCCGAACTATGAGTAAATAAAGGTGTCGGGCCGACAAATCTTTTTCGGAAGGAGGCTGAACGAATTGATTCAGAACAATGAGGTGGTTTCCGTTTAGGCGGAAACCCGTTACCGGGGAGGCCGCAAGGCCTCCCTTCCTACTTTCATCGATTCTAAAATAAATATTGGTACTTTTCGTATTTTTTTCTTTTCTTCGTGAAACGTTTTCAATTATACTTGGAATGTCAGTCTCAAAATAAATCAAGGGGGAGGGTTACATATGCTTACTATCACGGCAGCAAGGCAGCATGAATGCAACTGAATAGCCTCTGCTCCCAATCGTTACTCCGTGAATAGAGAATACGATGTTTGGACACGGTTTTTGGCTAATCGTGTTTTTTTTGACTTCAAAATATGAAAAGGAGGCGGAAGGCAATGATTCAAGTAACGAATTTGAATGAATTAGGCAATGCATACCGGTTTGAGGAGGATGTTTATCGTGATCTACAAAAATGGAAAAGATGTGCTTCCCCCTAGTTTGCTGAAGGAGCTGCAGTCCTATATCCAAGGCGAACTAGTCTATATACCCAAGCTTCAGAATAAACGGGCCGGCTGGGGCGAGAAGAGCGGTACCCGTATTATGATCGCACGGCGGAACGAAGAGATCTATCAATCTTATACAAGCGGAAGCTCCGTTGCGGAGCTTGAACGGCAGTTCCACCTATCTACCGAAAGCATACGAAAGATTATCGTGAAATTGCGCGGAACGAATAAATTCCAGTATACAGACAGAGAGAAGGAAATCGCGCGTGCCGATAATTGATCAGCTTCCGGGTTCAATCCGCTCCGCTCTAACTGCAGAGCCGCTGCTCGGCGCGCGGACGGATCTATTGAACGACGGCCGGTTCGGCGAGCAATGGCTCACCATAACCGAGTCGGAGATAACGGTATGGAACGAGAGCGGCTCCCCGCTAACGAATATTGCAGTAGAAGAACTGGAGGATGCCCGTGCCGTGAGCGGAATAGGCGGCGGCACTTTGCTTGCCGATACGAAGAGCGGTCCGGTCGTCGTTGTCCGCTATACCGCGGCGCTAACCTCTATATTCGGCTTTGCCGCCAAGCTGCTCAGCTCCTTGGCGAAGGGCGAAGAACGCCCTTCGCTATCGGAGAAGGAGCTGCCGCAGCAGTGTCCCAAGTGCCGCAATCCGCTGCAGGAAGGGACGCAGACATGCCCGATCTGCAAGAATAACGGCAAGGTCATCCTCCGCATGCTCGGATATACCAAGCCCTACAAGCTCCAGATGGCGGCAGCCGCCATCCTGCTCATCATTACGACCTTGGTGGAGCTCATTCCGCCTTATCTGACCAAAGTCATGCTCGATGACGTCCTGCAGCCGAGAAATATGGGTTCTAAGCTGTTCTGGATCGTCATCGGACTTGCGGTTACTTCAGTTACCATGGCGGTTATGCAGACGCTCCGCGGTCTGATCGGCGTCTGGGTCGGCTCCAAGCTGATGGGCGACCTCCGGCGCGATATCTACGATGCGCTGATGCGGTTGTCGCTCGCGTTCTTCGACCGGCGGCAGACATCGCAGTTCATCGGGCGGGTCAACAGCGATTCGGAGGCGATGCGTCAGTTCATGACCGATGGCGTCATATGGGTGACCGGCGAATCGCTGAAGATGATCGCCATCTTTGCCATCATGTTTAATTTGAGCTGGCAGTTGACGCTGCTGGCCCTGCTGCCGATGCCGCTGATGGTCGTGTTTTCGCTTACGCTGTGGCCGATGATCGGACGCCGGTGGTATCAGCAGTGGCGGTCCATCTTCAGGCTCAATGTGCTCGTCGGCGATTCGCTTCAAGGCATACGCGTCGTGAAAGCATTCGGCCAGGAATCGACCGAAATATCGCGCTATCAGGCCGCCAACCAGGATGTCGTCCGCAACAATATCCGGATCGAAGGCTTATGGCAGGGCATGTTCCCGCTCTTTTCTCTCGTAGCTGGCGCCGGAACGCTGCTCATTTGGTATTACGGCGGATGGTCGGTGCTAAACGGCGAGATCTCGATCGGACTATTGATTGCGCTCATCACTTATTTGGGCATGCTGCTCGGACCGCTCCAATGGGTAAGCCAAATGATCAACTGGGCTAGTCATGCGATCTCCGCGGCTGACCGGGTATTCGAAATCATGGATACGCCTTCGGAGGTGCCGGATACGCGGGAGCCCGCCGCGCTCGGCCGGGTGAAAGGCGCCGTCGTGTTTAACAACGTGTCCTACGGATATGAGAAGCATCATCCGGTATTGAAGAATATCGATCTGAACGTTGCAGAGGGAGAGATGATCGGACTCGTGGGCCACTCGGGCGCAGGCAAATCGACCTTCATCAACATGATCTGCCGTTTCTACGATACCGACACCGGGCATATAACGATCGATGGCGTCGATCTCCGAAACATCAGCCAGACGGATCTGCGCAAGCAGATCGGGGTCGTGCTTCAGGAAACCTTCCTGTTCGACGGCACGATTGCCGAGAACATCGCCTATTCCAAACCGGACGCGACACCGGAAGAAATTATGCGGGCGGCCAAAATTGCCAATGCGCATGACTTTATCGTGCGGCTGCCTGACGGCTACGATACTCGCGTCGGCGAACGCGGCCATCGGCTCTCGGGAGGAGAGAAGCAGCGCGTCTCTATTGCCCGGGCAATTATTCATGATCCCCGCATTCTGATCTTGGATGAAGCGACCGCTTCGGTCGATACCGAGACGGAGCGGCAAATTCAAGAAGCGATATCCCGCCTCGTGAAAGGGCGTACGACTTTCGCTATCGCCCACAGGCTCTCCACGCTGCGCAATGCCAACCGGCTTGTCGTGCTCGAGCGCGGCAAGATCGTCGAGGTCGGTACGCATGAAGACCTGCTTGAGAAGGAAGGCATCTACTTCAAGCTTGTCGAGGCTCAGAAAGAAATGTCGCAAATCAAGGGGGTAGAAAGCGCATGAAGGACCCCTATGAAATTCATATGCTTGAACCGGACCGCGTCTCGTTCAGCCGCGGCTCCGGAGGTGTTTTTCAAGGCGTCGTCGACGGGAAGGATTACGAAGAAATTATTGTTTACCGCGCATTTCCATTTCTCTATACGACGCAATTCATCTCTGTCCGGGACGCGAAAGATGCCGAGATCGGCGTCATACGGGATATCGGGCAGCTCGATGAGGAGAGCCGCCTGGAGATGGAGCGAGAGCTGCAGTTTCGTTACTTTCTCCCGCGGGTAACGCGAGTGGACAGTGTCAAGCATCGGACCGATCTATGGATCTGGGAGCTGCAAACCAATCTCGGTCCGACGAGGCTGGTCATGCGGAATTTGCATGAGCATATGCAGTTTCCCGGCGGCGGCCGCATAGTGCTGACCGATATGAACGGCAAGCGCTGCGAAATCGGAGACTGGAAGGCGCTCGATAGCCACAGCCGCAAACAGCTCCGCGATGTGGTGTAAAGAACATGAGGACGAATCCAGGAAGCCCGGCCGAATCTATCTGATGCGTGATAGATTCGGTCGGGCGTTTTGTTTGTCAAATCTGCTCTTTAATTTCTTAATTTACATATTATTCCTTCTTTTTTACTAAGATTAATTTACATGATATAGTTTAATGTACACCGTATATTCAACAAAATGCGGCAGTCGGCTGCATCGTGAGATTCAAGGAACGACGGCAGCCATCCCGATGTTCGATTAAACAAGGCAGGTGGTCATATGTATCAATCCGTGGTCTATCAGGGTTCCCGGGAGCAAAACATCGCGCTTTTGCTGCAGCAGTTAAAGGCGCTTATCGAGGACGAACCGAACCGGATCGCCAATCTCGCCAATGCCTCTGCGCTGCTGGCACAGTTTCTGGACGAAATCAATTGGGTCGGCTTCTATTTGGCGGAAGGCGATGAGCTGGTGCTCGGCCCGTTCCAGGGATTGCCGGCTTGCGTCAGAATTCCATTCGGCAAAGGTGTCTGCGGAACCGCTGCGGCCGGCAAACAGACGATTATTGTACCGAACGTACACGAGTTTCCAGGGCACATCGCATGCGATGCCGCATCGCAATCGGAAATTGTCGTTCCTCTCATCAAGGATGGCAGATTGCTGGGCGTGCTCGATATCGACAGTCCGAGAACGGACCGGTTTGATGAAGCTGACCGCTTGGATCTGGAGCGCTTCGTCCACGTTTTGACCGCACACTGGAAATAAGAACGTCTCGAGCGGCAGCTTCGTCATCGATGTTCCCGCCGATGAGCTGCATAAAGCGTCGGCTATGGCTATGGTTATATCTTTGGCTATGGCATTGTAATCTTGTATTTTATACAACCTGGATGGAGAAAACACTAATGATACGGAAATTGTTGCACATTCTACAACAATTCCATCTAAAAAGCGACTAATCGATGATTTCAACACCACATTGTTGTATAAAATACAACAATTCGGCCAATGCGGGCTAAATGATGAAGTCGTGTTGCACTTTTTACAACATCACCATCCGATTATCCGAGCATCCATACATCTGCATCGATCGCACGATAGAAAAGATAGCATCCCAGGTCCCAGGTAATTTGGATCGTATCGCATGCGGACATTCCTTAAGGAAAAGAAGAGCAAGCCGTACAGCGGCCTGCTCTTCTTTACTTATGCAATTCACGCGCCAAAATCTTCTTGATGCTTACCAGCTCCACGCACAGGCAGAACACATCGATAGCCGTCTCCAGCTCGCTGATGGACGGGAATGTCGGAGCGATGCGGATATTGCGGTCCCTGGGATCATTGCCGTATGGGAAAGTAGCTCCTGCGGGCGTTAATGTAACGCCGGCTTGCGCGGCCAGATGTACGACCTCTTTCGCACAGCCGTCCAGTGTGTTCAGGCTAATGAAGTAACCGCCGTTCGGTTTATTCCATGAGGCGATATTTTTGCCGCCAAGCTCCGATTCAAGCTTATTTAGCACCAGCTCGAATTTGGGATTTATTATCGCGGCTTGCTTGTCCATGTGCAGGCGGATCTGATCCATATTTTTCAGAAAACGGACATGCCGAAGCTGATTGATTTTATCCGGACCGATCGTCTGCACAGCGATTTGCTTCCTGATCGTCTGCAGGTTCTCCTCGCTGGTCGCCATTACTGCAACCCCCGAGCCGGGCAGCGTAATCTTGGAAGTCGAGCTGTACATAAACACGCGGTGAGGATTCCCGGCCGCCTTGCAGGCAGCAAAAATATTTTTCAGCTGATCGTGATTGTCCGATACGTGGTGGACCGTGTAAGCATCATCCCAGATTATTCGAAAGTCCCTTGCTTTCGCCGTCATCCCGGCTAGCCGGTCGACCGTCTCATCCGCGTATGTAATCCCGTCGGGGTTGCTGTATTTGGGCACGCACCAGATCCCTTTAATCGAATCGTCCTCGCGGACAAGCCGTTCGACGGCATCCATGTCCGGTCCGTCCTGCAGCATATCGACGGCGATCATCTCGATGTTGAATAGCTCGCAAATGGCAAAATGTCTGTCATAGCCGGGGCTGGGACACAGAAATTTGACAGCCTCCTTCTTGCCCCATGGCGATTGACTGCCGTACACCCCATGCAGCATCGCTCTGGATATCGTATCATGCATCATATTTAAGCTTGAATTACCGCCAATGATCACTTCGTTCCTGCTGACTCCGAGCATCTGCGCGAATAATTCCTTCGCCTCCGGGATCCCGTCGAGCCCGCCATAATTGCGGCAATCCGAGCCGTCCGCCGCTTGTATGCTGTCTCCCGGCTGCAGAATGGTAAGCATGTCCGCGGATAGATCCAGCTGTTCGGGACAAGGCTTCCCTCTGGACATATCCAATTTCAAGTTCCGGTTCTTATAGGCCTCGTACCGGTCTTCCCATTGCCGGGCAAGCTGGTTCAATTCATCCACAGCTAAACGATTGTAATCGGATTGACGCTCCATTCTCCTACTCCCCCTTAGAGACATTAGAACCAAATTATAACATATATCGGATCGGCTGTTACCTCTACGCTGCGAGTCAAGTCTGCGTAAACGGCATAAGAAGAAACGGCTTCCGCCGTCCTCTGCAGCGAAGCGAGTCTCTTCCTGAATAAGATCGAGCAAATGTTGACGTGAGTATATAGCAAAAAAAACCTTCCCGGAACGCGTAAATCCGGAAAGGTTTATGGATGGCCTAACGGCTTCTTACCTCGAAGATTCCAAACTTCAAATAGTGGCCTTCGCTCACGCCGACGATTTGCGGGTGGTCCTTGCCGGCTGCACGCCAGTCGATAAGCCGCAGCACTTTCCCGGCATCGACCGCCGCTGCCTGGATGGTTTCCAGAAACAGATCCGGCCGCATGTGATAGGAACAGCTTGCAGTAACAAGATAACCGCCTTCATTGACAAGCTTCAAGCCTTGGAGATTAATATCCTTATAGCCGCGAATCGCTCCCTGCACCGCGCTCTTCGTCTTGGCGAAGGCCGGCGGATCAAGGATGACGACGTCCCATGTTCTCCCGGCCGAACCCAGCGGCTTGGAGGTATCGCTCTTGGCAGCGCCATTCGAACCGGCCCGGCCCCGCTCGATCCGGTCTGCAAGTCCCTTCGCCTGGCTCCGCAAATAGTCGAATGCATCCGCGACAACGAATTCAACGCGGTCCTCGAAGCCGTTGCGGACGACATTACGGCGTGCCGTTTCGATCGCATGCTCGGACACGTCCAGACAAGTAACCTTCTTGGCGCCGTATTGACAAGCATGCAGCGTGAAGCTGCCTGTATGCGCGAAGCACTCCAGAACGGTCGCCCCGTCCCAATACGGGTACGTGACGATATTGCCTTTCGCATTCACCGGAACGAGCACGCTCTGCTTCATCGTTTGAAGCGCTCCGGTATCGTCGCCCGCCATTTCCGTAGCGGCCAAGGCGGTATTGGCATCCGGCACAGGACCAGAGCTCTCCGCCGTCCATGTGCCTTCAGGCAGCTCCTCCAGGGGGCGCTTCATCAATTGAATGCCGCTTCGCTCTCCCCACCCTTTCATGAGGGGGGCAATGGAAGCGCGGTTCTCCCGTTGGTCGAAGAAGTAGCCCGTCTTCTGCCCTTCCACGATATCGACTTCCATGAGCAAGCCGTTCTCCCGAATATCGACGATGCGCGGACAATCCCCGTACAGGACGCCCGTTCGTTCTTCCAGCCCTTCGAGCGCCCTTACCGAAACATCGCTCCGCTCATAGATCCCTTGAGGCGCAAAAACCTCGACAAGCATGTCAACAATCGTGTCCCGGTTAACCTCCATGCCTAAGGTCAGCAATTGTATGACAAGTACGCCCCCGAACCGGTCGACGACAAGTCCAGGCAGAAAATCCGCTTCCCCATAGACAAGCCGGCAGTCCTTGCCTTCAACGAACCGCCGGCGATGCTGGGCGCATTGCTTGAACCGCTCCCGGAAGAACGCCTCATCCATCGCTTCAATCGCCTTATAGGCTACAACCCGCACCGTTATTTGCGATTGTGGATTCCAATAGCCTGTCGCCAAATAGCGGCCCTGATGATTGACGATATCAACCAGGCTGCCCGGCTCAGCCGACCCGTCCATCCGATCGATTTCACTTGCATAGAGCCAGGGATGTCCTTGCTCCAGTCTCTTCTTTCGCTCACGCTTCAATATTACTTTTGCGCGTTCCATCATCAAACACTCCTCCCTATCCTATCGTTAACCCGCCTTGCTCTGCCAGAGAGCATGGCTTGTCATGCTTGTTCGTACACAAGCATATGTATATCGTTACAGCTTTTAATTGCATGGGTAAAGGAGAACTGCCGCTATGCTTCAATCCATTGCATTTCCGATGATCCTCGGATTTGCCGTCTTTATGACCGGTATGAAAATGATGGAGCTCGCCCTGCATCGTTCGGTGGGCCGGCATTTGGATACCGTCCTGCAGCGGTCCACCGCAACTCCGCTGCACGGCCTCTTGATCGGAACGGCAGCAACGGCCGTTCTGCAGAGCAGCACGGCCGTTACGGTCATGACGATCGGCCTGGTCAATGCCGGTCTGCTCACATTTCCGCGGACGCTCGGCATTGTGCTCGGCACGAATATCGGGACTTGTTTGACAACCGAGCTGATCGGCATGAATATAAGCCGGTTCAGCTGGCCGCTTCTGCTGGTATCGCTCGCGTTATGGCTTGTAACCGCACTGCTCGGCGAGATTGGACTGCTTCCCTTGCGCCAATCGGCAAGAATGAGCATGCCGCAGCCGCCGGCGGTCGTCCGCTGGCTGCAGCCGCTGCGAAGCACCGCGGTTATTCTGGGCGGATTCGCGCTGCTGCTCGTCGGAATGGGCATGATGCAATCCGTCGGTCCGGCCGTTCAATCAAGCGGATTATTCGGCGCATTTCTGACTCGCGCAGAGGACAGCGTATTGTGGGGGTTAGCTGCAGGGGTTGTATTAAGCGCCGCCGTACACAGCAGCGCGGCCGTTATCGCCATTATTATGGGACTTGCGGCTAGCTTTGCCATGCCTGTCCCGATTGGCATCGCCGTCGTACTCGGCGCGAATGTCGGGACCTGCGTCACCGCGGTGCTGGCATCGATCGGCGGCTCCAAATCAGGGCGATTCGTCGCTTGGGCGCATGTGCTGTTGAATGTGGGCGGAGCGCTGTTGTTCATCCCCATCCTCCAGCAGCTTCACGTGATTACAGGATGGATGACGGCTTCGCCCGCCGCTCAAATCGCCCATGCGCAGACGATATTCAATATTGCGAGCTCGCTGCTGGCCCTTCCTCTTTGCTACCTGCCGTTCCTGCAGCGGATGCAGCCCCGTTAATGATCGCAATGCCGGCGCTCGTACCGAGCCGGTTGGCTCCGGCAAGCAGCATCTTTACCGCCGCCTGCGCATCGCGGATGCCGCCCGACGCTTTAACGCCGATCGCTTTCGTTACCGAGGCGCGCATCAGGCGAATGTCGTCTTCCGTCGCTCCTCCGGGCCCGAAGCCTGTCGAGGTTTTGACGTAATGCGCTCCAGCCGCTTCCGCTACCCGGCATACTTCGGCCTTGTGTTCATGATCCAGCATGCCGGTTTCGATGATGACCTTCACGATCGCTTGTCCTTCCACCGCGCGGACAATGGCCGATATATCGTAGGCCACCGTTCCATATCGGCCTTCCGCCGCCGCTCCGATCGGAACGACCATATCGATCTCGCTTGCTCCGTCTTGTGCGGCGGTTTCGGCTTCGAACACCTTCACCTTCGTTGCCATAGCGCCAAGCGGGAATCCGACGACCGATGCTATATGGATGCCGGTGCCGGACAGATGCTCGCGGCAGAGCGGTACCCACGACCCATGGACGCATACGCTGTAAAACCGGTGCTGAACCGCTTCCTCGCAAAGCCTGATGATATCCTGCTCGGTCGCATCCGGCTTCAGCAGCGTATGGTCGATGAACCGTGCAAGCGGCATTCCCGGTGCATAGGTTTCAACCATACGGATTACACCTCCACGTCGAGCAGCTTGAGCGCGCCTGACAGGATGCGGTCATTGTTGCTGTAGCCGGATTGGCGCTGACGGCGCCAAGCTTCGGAAGGATCAAACCATTCCACGCCCCGAATTTCCTCAACCTGTGCCTGCAGCTTGCCGCCGACGGCTTCGACCAGATAATAATGGACTTCCTTATCGACAGTGCCTTTCGTCTCGTGGTTATACTTATATTTGATTTGATCGATCGGCGCGATGATTTTGCCTTCCATTCCCGTTTCCTCGACGATTTCACGAAGCGCGGTCTGTTCGACGGTCTCGCCTGACTCCATCTTTCCCTTCGGAAGCGAGATTTTTCCATAACGGTCCTGAATGAGCTGAATTTGCAGCTTCCCGTCCACACGCCGGAAGACGACGCCTCCTGCTGATATTTCCTTCATGTCATCCCCTCCAGAATTTGAATTCTTCAGCGTCTTGCTTACAAATTGAACAAGGATTGGAGCCGAGCCCGCTTGCGCCAGGCATTTTTGTCATTCCAATCGCTGTCGTGCCCTGCTTAGTTTCAATTATTGCTCTTTTCTATGGACAACAAGGATTCTTGCCCGCCCGGGGACAACCCGGGCTGCGGCAGAATCCTCGCCATGTTTCGAATATCCGAATGTTATTACCCGCTCTTAGGTTAAGCTTGCATCGCTTTCGGCAATTCAGCTGCGCCTTCATCGTTGCGAGCAGCCGCCGTATCCGCGTGAAGTACGCGAACCAGCTGGCCGTAGCACTCGTTGACGCCAGCTTGCGTAATCTTCACCCGGCACAGCTGGCCGATAAGCGATTCCGATCCCTCGAACACGACTTGAAGATAATTGCCCGAATAGCCCATCAGCCGTCCGCTGCCGGGAGCTCCTTTATAATCGCGCTCCGGAATGACATCGGTCACTTCGCCGACGAACTTGCTGCCATAAGCCAGCTGCATCTTCTCCGAGAGATCGATCAGCTTATGAACGCGCTCGTTCTTCACCTCATCGTCGACCTGTTCATCCATGCGGGCAGCCGGAGTCCCGGTGCGCTTCGAATACGGGAAGACGTGCATTTCGGCAAAGCCAAGCTCCTCCATAAACCGGTAGCCGTTCTCGAACATCTCGTCGGTTTCCCCGGGGAAACCGACGATGACGTCAGTCGTAATCGCTACGCCTGGCATAGCCCGGTGAAGCAGCTTGACCTTCTCGGCGAATTCCTCCGTCGTATACTTGCGCCGCATCCGGGCAAGAACGGCATTGTCGCCGGCCTGGAGCGGAATGTGCAGATGACGGCACATCTTGCTCGAACGATTGAGTACATCGATCATATCGTCATCGATTTGGCTAGCTTCGATCGAGCTGATCCGAATCCGCTCCAATCCTTCGATCTTATCCAGATCCCAGAGCAAATCGGACAGCTTGTAATTGTCCAGATCGTCCCCGTAGCCGCCCGTATGGATGCCTGTGAGCACGATCTCTTTATAGCCTGCTTCGACCAGCTGGCGCGCCTGACTGAGAACGCTTTGCGGATCGCGGCTGCGGGAGAGGCCCCGGGACCAAGGGATGATGCAGAAGGTGCAGAAGTTATTGCAGCCTTCCTGGATTTTCAAGAAAGCACGCGTCCGTTCCGCGAAATCCGGGACGTCCATCTCTTCGAAATCACGCGTTTTCATAATATTCCGTACCGCGTTTACCGGTTTGCGGTCAGCCTGAATTTGGCCGATGTAATCCATCAGCTTCTCCCGGTCCTGCGTGCCGATTACAAGATCGACGCCTTCGATCGCCATGATCTCAGCCGGCGATGTCTGGGCATAGCAGCCCGTAACCGCAATGACGGCATCCGGATTGCGCCGGATCGCGCGGCGGATAATTTGGCGGCTCTTCTTGTCGCCTGTATTCGTCACCGTACACGTATTGATCAGATATACGTCCGCGGTTTTCGTTTCGAAGTCAACCTGTTCATAGCCATTGTTCTTGAATAGCTGCCAGATGGCTTCCGTATCGTAGAAGTTTACTTTACAGCCTAGTGTATAAAAAGCAACTGACGGCATAGTCGTCAAACGCCTCCCATTTCTCCGGATTCGTACATGAGGCAAGCGAGTCCGACCATTGCCGCCGTTTCGGTACGCAGTATACGCTTGCCGAGACCGACAATGACGGCTCCGGCCGCTTCCGCTTCCGCCGCTTCGCGCTCCGTAAAGCCGCCTTCGGGACCGACGACAAGCAGAATCTTCATCTGCCCTTCCTCTTCCCCTAGACGATTCCGGATTTCGCCGACAGCGCTGCGTAAGCCTGTGCCCGCCGCTCCGCCTTCCTTCTCATAACAAAACAATGCCGCATCATAGCTTGCGATCGATGCGATCATTTCCCGCCAGGTCCGTACCGGTTCGACCCCCGGTATCCGGCTGCGGTGCGCTTGCTCCGCCGCCTCCTTGGCGATCTTCCCCCAACGCTCCAGACGCTTCGCTTCTTTCTTGCCATCATACTGGACAATCATCCGCTCGGATTGAAACGGCATGAATGAAGCCGCGCCAATCTCCGTTCCCTTCTGAATGACAAGCTCCATCTTATCGCCCTTCGGCAAGCTTTGCGCTACCGTAACCGACCAGGCCGGCTCGCCGCTCATGGGCAGCCATTCCTTGATCTGAGCTTGTACCTCGCCTTGTGCGATCGAACTGACGGATACTAGCGCCGCACGCGCAACACCGTCGCTTACGATCATCTCATCGCCCGGCTCCATTCGCATAACGCGAGCCGCGTGATGCGCATCGTCTCCGGTCAGCATAACCGAATGCTCGCCAAACTGATCTGGCGCTACAAAATATCGCTGCATATCGTTACTAACCCTTCGTCAAAAAATCCGTCGTAAAAAACTCCAACCTTCATCATACACGTTTTATTCCCGGCGCGCTACCTCTTTAAACCTGGATAACACTAGCATGATGGGACTCAGGTGTTGAAGTCTCTTACAAACTTGCTCCAATCATAGGGAGAAAAGAAATTTTCATAAAACCCTTGCAGTGCCCAAATAATTTTGCTTGAATTCGCGAACAATGGGTCCAGCGTAACTTCGCGCAGCGGCGGGATAAATACGATCAACAGAAAGATAAACATCCCCCACTGGACATGCTGATCCATCTGAATTCGGACGCGTACGGGAACAAGATCCTGTATGATCCGATATCCGTCCAGCGGCGGCAGCGGAATGAGATTAAAGATGAGAAGCATGATATTAATCGAAATCAAATAATTAAAAAAATGAATGAGCGCCTTGTACACGCCGACCGAGCTTGCGGCTAGAATTCCGGTATCGTTCAGAACATACAGGGCCAGGATGCCAAGCGCCGCTATGAGCAGATTGCTCAGCGGACCGACGGCGGACACGATAATCCCCATCAGCCTCGGATATTTGAAGCGCCCCCGATTGACGGGTACGGGCTTCGCCCATCCAAAGCCGGCAACTAGTATGAGTATCGTTCCAAGAACGTCCAGATGCACCCGGGGATTCAACGTCACCCGTCCGGCATCGTAAGCCGTCTTGTCGCCAAACTTGTATGCGCTGTACGCATGAGCGAATTCATGCACGGTGAAAGCAATCATGATGACCAGAAAAACAAAGGGCAGGTCTTCCACGGGGTACCACAGAAAGGACAAGGACTCACCTCCTATAACGTTCTGCTATTTAGATAATCGTCAGATTGCCTGCCGGATGTTTCCTCTGCAAATTATTCCGGTTTCCGGGCGACGAAAGCGATCCAATCCTGATCGCGCTGCGCGTCTACAATCATGAAGCCGGCATCCGTCAAGCCCTTCTTTACATCGTCTTCCTTGTTCTTGTAGATGCCTGAAGCGATATATATGCCACCCGGCTTCAATGCCGCGTAGACGTCATCGATAAAGAGCAGAATGATTTCCGCCAGGATATTGGCAACCACGAGGTCAACCGGCACGGATACGTTAATGGGCTCATTGTTGGATGCATGGCCTTGGAGCACGCCCAGCAAATCGCTGAGCTGGACTTGGATCCGTTCGTTAAGCAGTCCGTTCAGCTTGGCATTCTCCTTGGCGGACGATACGGCAACAGGGTCCAAATCCAGCGCCAGCACGCGCTCCGCCCCAAGCTTAACGGCTCCGATCGCAAGGATGCCCGAGCCCGTCCCGACATCGATCACTTCTTCGCCGCCGCGAATGACCGATTCCAGCGTGCGCAAGCATAATGCGGTCGTCGGATGCGTTCCGGTTCCGAATGCCATTCCCGGATCAAGCTCGATGATGCGTTCCTCCGGGGAAGCCGTGTAGTCTTCCCATGTCGGCTTGATCGTAAGCCGTTCCGACACCCGAATCGGCTTGAAGTACTGCTTCCAGGCATTGGCCCAATCCTCGTCGTCTACAACGATGCTGGCCATCGTATAATCGCCCGGGTCGATATCATAGTCCCGCAGCTCCTCGATGCGCGGACGTATGGCGTCCATGACCGCTTTAGCATCCGTACCTTCGGCAAAATACCCTTTAATAATGGCATGCCCTTCCGGAATATCGTTCAAGGGGTGGTCGTACCATTGGCCGAGCGATGTGTCCCGGGGCTTGTTCAATGTCCCCGATTCTTCAATAGATACGCCTCCGGCTCCCATTTCATGCAAGAAGTTCGAAATCATCTCCGTTGCTTCTTCCATTGTTTCAATCGTGATCTCATGCCACTTCACGTTCAATAGCCTCCCTATCGATTATAAATGGCTTCTGCTGATTCAAAGCTAAGCCGGTTTCTTAGGATAACGGCGCAAGCGCCTGTATTCACTGCATCTATTTTACACCAGAAGCTGTCCGCACACAAAAAAGGAGCTTTGGCAGCACAATCGCTGCCAAAGCTCCCCGAACGATGCGTACGTTAATGCGTATCCGGCATACCGCCTGTTTGCTCAATCAGGTGCAGCGCACGATCGATCATGTCGTCGCCGACCGTGATCGTCAAGGAGCCATCGCCGCCATCGGTGACGCGAACGGCACGGAGCGCTTGAAGCTTTAACTCCGCTTCTCTGGCACCCGCGCCGCCCGGGAAGGTCGCATGAATTTCAACCGTCATCGGCCGCGCCCTCCCTACTCGCGCTCTGCGCGCGCATCCGCTTCGAACGCTCGGCGCTGTGCTTCCTTATCATCCTCATCGGCTAATGCTTCCGAGAATTCGACGTCTTCGTTTTTTCCGATTGGCAAGTTAAACAAGTTTTTGTCTTCCAGACTTTTATGTTCCATGGTACATCCTCCTTAAGTCGTCCGATTCAAGTAGACACAATGGATAGGATGTTCCTTGGGTTATAAAAGTATGCCTTATTCCCTAATCGCCGCGAAACGCCTTTTTCATCCGTTCAAAAATGGAATTGTGATGCTCCTGGGCAGACTCTCCGGTAATGCCGGCAAACTGACGGAGCAGATCCTTCTGATCCTCCGAAAGGCTGGTCGGCGTCACAAGCGTCACCTTGACATGCTGGTCGCCCTGCCCATAGCCGCGAAGACGCGGCACGCCCTTGCCCTTCAAGCGGAAGTACGTTCCGGTCTGGGTGCCTGCCGGAATTTTCAGCTTCACCTTCTCGTTAAGCGTCGGAATCTCAATCTCATCGCCTAATGCCGCCTGTACGAAAGTAAGCGGCACTTCGCAGTAGATATCATCGCCTTCGCGCTCGAAGAATTCATGCGACTTCACGCGGATGACGATATAGAGGTCGCCAGACGGTCCTCCGCGCAGTCCGGCTTCGCCTTCGCCGCTCAGACGGATTTGCGCGCCATCGTCCACGCCCGCCGGGATGCGCACGTTCAGCTTGCGCTGACGCTTCACTTTGCCCGCGCCATGACAGGTTCCGCATTTCTCCTTGATGATACGGCCCGTACCGCTGCAATTCGAGCACGCGCGGCGGTTGACCATGCGGCCGAACGGCGTGTTCTGCACGACCTCCTGCTGGCCGGTGCCGCGGCATACCGAGCAAGTCTCCGGCTTCGTGCCGGGCTTCGCGCCCGAACCGGTACACGTATCGCATGTTTCCGTGCGAGGAATCGTAACTTCGGTTTCTTTGCCGAATACCGCTTCCTTGAATTCTATGGTCATCGTATACTGCAAATCATTGCCGCGCTGCGGTGCGTTCGGATCGCGGCGTCCGCCGTTGCCTCCGAAGAACATATCGAAAATATCGCCGAAGCCTCCGAAATCCGCGCCGCCTGCACCGGCGCCCATGTTCGGATCTACGTGGCCGTAACGGTCGTATGTTTCCCTTTTGCCCTCGTCGCTAAGGACATCGTAGGCTTCCTTCACTTCTTTGAATTTCTCTTCCGCATCCGGCGCTTTGTTCACGTCCGGATGGTATTGGCGCGCCAGCTTCCGGTACGCCTTCTTCATCTCTTCGTCGGAGGCATCCTTTCCGACGCCAAGCACTTCGTAATAATCCCGCTTATCAGCCAAATCCGTCACCCCGTCTCCTAGTAAACCCCCTCCCCTCAAGCAGGGAAGGGCTCTCGCCCCCTGTAACTCTCTTGCATCCTATGCCTAGACACACGAAAAACGGCTGCGCCGCCCTTATTTTTCGGACGGCGCACCGTTTGCGCACGCGAACTTATTTCTTGTCGTCTACAACCTCGTAATCTGCGTCCACGACATTATCTTTGCCCTTCGCTTCGCCGCCCTCAGCTCCTGCGCCTTCGGCACCTTGCTCAGCTTGAGCTTGCTCGTAGAGCTTCACAGACAATTGCTGAACGATTTGCGTCAGCTCTTCGGTTGCCGCATTGATTTCTTCCAGGTTATCGCTCTCGAGCGCTTTTTTCACTTTTTCCTTCGCTTCGTTCGCTTTGTCGATCTCGCCGGCATCGACCTTGTCGCCCAGGTCCTTGATCGTTTTGTCTACGGAGTAGACCAGCTGGTCGGCGCTATTCTTCGCTTCAACGAGCTCGCGGCGCTTACGGTCTTCTTCCGCATTAAGCTCCGCGTCCTTCATCATGCGCTCGATCTCTTCGTCGGACAGACCGCTCGAGGACGTAATCGTAATCTTCTGGCTCTTGCCTGTGCCTTTATCAAGCGCCGATACATTCACGATGCCGTTCGCATCGATATCGAAGGTAACTTCGATTTGCGGTACGCCGCGCGGCGCCAAAGGAATATCGCCAAGCGTGAAGCGTCCAAGCGTCTTGTTGCCTGCCGCCATCTGGCGCTCGCCCTGCAGGACATGAATTTCAACGCTAGGCTGGTTGTCCGCATAAGTCGAGTATACTTGCGATTTGCTGGTCGGGATAGTCGTGTTGCGGTCGATCATCTTTGTAAACACGCCGCCGGCCGTCTCGATACCAAGCGACAATGGCGTTACGTCAAGCAGAACGACGTCTTTCACGTCGCCGGTCAGTACGCCCGCTTGAACAGCGGCGCCCAGTGCAACGACTTCGTCCGGGTTAACGCCTTTATGAGGCTCTTTGCCCGTCAGCTTCTTGATCGCTTCTTGTACGGCCGGAATACGAGTGGAACCGCCGACCAAGACGATTTTGTTCAAATCGGCAGCTGACATACCCGCATCGCTAAGCGCTTGACGAGTAGGTCCGAGCGTACGCTCAACGAGCTCTGCGGACAGCTCCTCGAATTTCGCGCGGGTCAGGTTCATCTCCAAGTGCTGAGGAACGCCGTCTACCATCGTGATGAACGGAAGGGAGATCGTCGTCGTCATGACGCCCGACAGCTCTTTCTTCGCTTTCTCAGCCGCGTCCTTCAGACGTTGAACGGCTCCTTTGTCCTTCGACAGATCGATGCCGTGCTCTTTCTTGAATTCAGCTGCCATGTAATCGATGATCACTTGGTCGAAATCGTCGCCGCCGAGACGGTTGTCGCCGCTCGTCGCCTTAACTTCGAAGAAGCCGTCGCCCAGCTCAAGAATCGATACGTCGAACGTGCCGCCGCCGAGGTCATAAACCAGAATCGTCTGGTCTTCGGATTTCTCAAGACCGTAAGCGAGTGCCGCTGCGGTTGGCTCGTTTACGATACGCAGAACTTCAAGACCGGCGATTTTGCCTGCGTCCTTCGTCGCTTGACGCTGGCTGTCATTGAAATAAGCCGGTACCGTAATAACGGCTTGCGTCACCGATTGACCGAGATAAGCTTCCGCATCGGATTTCAGCTTTTGCAGAATGATAGCGGAAATTTCTTGCGGCGAAAAATCTTTGCCGTCAATGGTTTCTTTATGATTCGTGCCCATATGGCGCTTAATGGAGCTAATCGTACGGTCAGGGTTGGTGATCGCTTGGCGCTTAGCCGATTCGCCGACGATCCGCTCGCCGTCTTTCTTGAAACCTACGATCGAAGGCGTCGTGCGGTTGCCCTCCGGATTCGGAATAACGACGGCTTCGCCGCCTTCCATAACTGCTACGCAGGAGTTTGTCGTACCCAAGTCAATACCGATAACTTTGCTCATTGTCAGTTCCTCCTTAATTGTCCTTCTATGATCAGGCTCGGATTAGCCGCTTACTTTCACCATTGCAGGGCGCAGCACTTTATCCTTCAGCATATAACCCTTCTGCATTTCTTCAATGACGATGCCTTCTTCATGCTCGTCGGATTCCACCCGCATGACCGCTTGATGGAATTCAGGATTGAAAGGCTGCCCGACGGCATCCATCGGCTTAACGCCTTCCTGCTCCAATACAGCTTCGAATTGCCGGAAGATCATGTCTACGCCTTTGGCGAAGGCATCCAGCTCTCCGCCGCCCTTCGCGGCATCCAGCGCGCGGCCGAAATTATCCACGACCGGCAGCAGCTCCGTAATCAGCTTCATGGAAGCATACTGGGCGAGCTCTTCCTTTTCTTTCTGCGTACGTCTGCGGAAATTATCGAAATCCGCTTGTGCGCGTAAGTATCGTTGTTGATTCTCTTCGGCTTGCTTAACCAGCTCTGCGATCATTGGATCTTCGGTCGTCTCTTCCGTATCCGTTGGCACTTGCTCGTCGCGGGGCTGCTCCGAAGCGTCTGCCGCAGTGTCGTTCTTAATCTCTTCAGTCGTCGGTTGTTCATTCACGCTCACGGGTTGCTACACCTCCTGAAAGTAATGTTATTTGTACCAGCGGCCCAACAGTAAGGCCATATCCTTGGAAAGCACATCCAGCAGACTAATCACCTTGCCGTAATCCATCCGGGTCGGTCCAAGAATCCCAACCGTACCGAGCGCTTGCCCGTCAATCGAATAAGTCGCTGTGATCAAGCTGCAGTTGTTGATGGCCGCATGCGAATTCTCCGTCCCGATCCGCACCCCGATACCGCTTGGCAGAGCGGAGAACATGCGCATAAGCGTCGGCGTTTCGTCGAGCAGATCGAGCAGCGTCTTCACCTTGTCAACGTCCTTGAATTCCGGCTGGGTCAGCATATTCGTCGTTCCGCCCAGAAATACGCGGTTCTCCTCATCGCTGCTCAGCGCCTGATCCAATACGCTCAGCAGCCGCTCGCATTGGTCCACGTACCGGCCAAGCTCTTGACCGACCTCTGAATGGAGCTTCGATTTCAATCGGACAAGCGGGACGCCGATGAGCTTCGTATTCAGAATG
Organism: Paenibacillus spongiae; assembly: GCF_024734895.1. Taxonomy (NCBI): domain Bacteria; kingdom Bacillati; phylum Bacillota; class Bacilli; order Caryophanales; family Paenibacillaceae; genus Paenibacillus; species Paenibacillus spongiae. The sequence goes on along the minus strand of NZ_CP091430.1, from coordinate 2,184,833 downwards.
TTAACGGCTCTCTCCATGTCCGACATGCTCATGTCCGGCGGAAGGGACACGGTCCGATTCTCGACGTGACCCGTATTCGTCACGACGATCGCGACCGCCGTAGCTTCACTGATCGGCACAAACTGAAAGTGCTTGAGCGAATTGGAGAACGTTTCCGGCCCAAGCACAATGGACGTGTAGTTCGTCAGATTGGAAAGTATCGTGGCAGCATGCTGAATGACATCTTCCATCTGATTCATCTTCTCCGCAAAGAAAGAACGGATCGTGTTCAGATCCTGTTCGTTCACTTCCCCTAGCTTCACCAGATGATCAACATAATACCGGTAACCTTTAATGGATGGAATTCGGCCTGCCGACGTATGAGGCTGTTCCAAAAAACCCAGCTCCTCAAGATCAGCCATCTCATTGCGGATCGTAGCCGGACTATAGCCGACATCGCCGCGCTTCGATATGCTGCGCGAGCCGATCGGCTCAGCTGAGCGGATGTAATCATCTATGATCGCATTCAAAATCATTCGTTGCCGTTCTGTCAACATCGCAGCTCCTCCTAACTATCCACTTTCGGTATTATTCGACCTTGTGTCGCATCATCGTTAGCACTCAATCACGGCGAGTGCTAATCATTACTACAAAAATACCAAACCAACTCGACGATTGTCAAGTCAGTTCAGCATTTTGAGCACCGCTATTTCGTCGCAGCATTCCTGCTTCGGACAGTTGACGCAGTCGGTCCAGACCTTCTCGGGGTTTTCTGCGTATTGACCACTATACATTAGGATCTTATTCAATAATTATATAGTGGTCATGGGTGGTTGTATAGTGTTCAGAAAAATTTAGAGTTTAGTGGTCTAGCTTCATTAATAAGGTGGTCATGTAGGACGTCTTTTTCATTAAAAAAAATAACACAATGTGAACTAACCACTAACTCAAGACAAAAAAAACCCATACGCTTTTACACGTACAGGCTACTCATCATTACATCTCTCGCTTTAAGACAAATGTATTCGGTTCAACCATCCCAGCATATTGCCATTCGTCTTGTCACAAATAATTAAGTAATTCCTCGAATATATAATTGAAGAATTGTTTATCTAACATTGTTAAATCAAAAGTTCGTTGATTCGCTGTTCGGAAAATATCCACTTTGATGGAATCAGATCGTCTCGATATTGAGCTTTTGTCCACACTTTCTTTTCTCTTAACACAGTATCTCCTATACCATTACGAGCATTTTTCATTAAAGCAGCCACTTCATACGGTGAAGCTACATAGACTCTTGGCATTTCATTGATTTGAACGCCTATAAATTGAACTAGGCTAAAAATAGTTTTCTTCGAGTGTTTGAGTAGCCATAAATCAATTGCCTCATGATAACTAACAACTTCCTTCTTGAATCCTTGAGTTAGACCCCACCCACCATCCCTACTTCCTTTCACCGAAACTTTCATAATATTATCTCCTTTTGAAACCATCAAGTCATATTCTGGTTGATTGGCTCCATACTGAACAGAAACATCGAATCCAATTCTCGCAAATAAAAAAGCTGTTATAGATTCTGCTGCAACTGATACATGCCATGAGTTAACCAATATGTTATCACTTCCTTCCGATGAAAGTATATTTAAAGGCTGTCATTTAACTCTTAGATCTCTTTTTGCAATATCCCTTATTTTTGTCAGTGCATCACCAATAGCTGATAAGTGTACTTCATAATCATCAATCCAGTTTCCATCTTTATTTCGGTACTCCAAGGACTTTAGTAACTCTCTTAATGTCTCCCAGCACTCATTAGAAATAATATATGAACCTGTTGAATTCATTTGACTAATTACATCATACGAGTGAGACCTTAACTCTATAAATTTTTTTAGAGCACTATCGCTTAAATTAATGATATTCAATGCTTCATGCTCATATAATTGATTCATTGTATATTCAAGACTAGATAGATTTTCGATAATTTTAGAATAGGTACTGGCTTTTGTTTCCCACCATTTTTGTGTGTAAAATTGTTTTAGTGCAAATTTAATAGAGATGAAGGGTACGATAGCGGCAATCAAGAGTGTTGGTAGACCAGTTACAATCATTTTAATCACATTTTCTTTGGATAATATCTCCCATACTAACATATCGTATCAACCTCATATTCAAGGGTATACCCCTCCATATTAATCTAATCCAATTATTCCCTTAAGGCTCTTCATGAGAAGTTCTTTCGCAATGTCGAGTGGGATACTTGCAAATTCAATACCCTTTTGTTTGGCTGTTTCTTTTGCTTTACTCACTACACCTTCATCGCGAGCGGCATCTAGAAAATCATGACCTATCCAAGTCATTTCACTAATATAGTATTGAACTGGAGACATTGTTCTCTTTGCTATTACGTAACCAGCGTCTTTTAATAATCCTACATGATACTGAACTGATTCATCGTCATAACCCTCTATTTCTACAACAATTACGTTCGTCAGTGTCTTTTCTTCTTCGATTTGTTTTAGAATTTTAATGATCAGTTCGTTATCTCTCTTCATTTATTTCTGGCCTGCTTTCTCATGAAATTGTTGTTTCATCCCTCTATCTCATCAATCTTAGTCTTGATTTCTACCCAACATTCATCAATCCAATTTTTCACAGACATATGTCTGCTGGCAATAATTTGTGTGTCATTCTTTTCAAATACCAGTTTGCCTGATCCGCACTCGGTTGTCTCCCACCCCTTGTATGATTCTCCTGCGACTGCATGTTTATATACTTCTTTTTTGAATGCTTCTTCATCGATGTGTCTTTGATCTAAATCTTCATTCATAATTGAAACCTCCATTTTTATAATAAAATTATCTTTTTATTAATAGATCATGGTTTGCATAACTACAGATGCAGCACCTATAAATATAAAACCAAATAGATATAGACTCTCTACAAAATGTTTCATGCAGTAAATCGAGATCACAAATGCAATTGGAGACAAAGTTAGTATGATAGCCGTATAAATAGTTGTATCAAAATTAATCAAAGACACTAGAAAGATCAAGGCCATAACAATGAAATACGAACTTCTCACTATATTCCTTGCTTCTTGCTTCTTCCAGTCAACTTTTTTATCGAGGATCACCAAGGTAATAAAAGCAAAAATCGCTCCAATAAACATCATTGCGTATGTCTGAATGATAATCATCTTTGGACACCTCTATCCTCATTGAATCTAGCCATTTCAAACTTATTAATTAATACTGTCTTCGATAAACTGTCCGAATCTATATGTGTTGCCGCATAGAGACATTTTAACATATGCCCCAATTAAATCTAGTTTCAATTGATAATAACTTGCCCACACCTTACGCATGTGAACTTAACTCCATTCCAAAGATAACTGCTAGAAATATTTGATTTCTTGTGACCAAAAATTCTACATTTTAGTTTCATGCACTTCGCACCTCTTAAAATTAATCTTTCAACCTACTCCTTTATCCCAAACAACTTTTCCCAATCAGTATCGTCGTCATTGATAAAGGGGTCCACTCGATTTTGAAGAAATTTCTATCTCTAACCTCATTATGTGGCAAACATTAAGTTATAGTTCATAAGAGTCCACTTGTCTGACAAAAAAAGAGGGTGTCTCGGGCTAACCCCTTTTTCATCTTGAAAACAAATTAGCTTAGATTTATAGGGTATTAGCAGGGTTTCTACATGACGTTTTCTTGTTACATATTTCGTTTTGTCTGGTCCCCATGCAATCAATAATTTTTCAGCTTGTGATGCGACCAGTTTTATGTAGATGTCATTTAAGCTTTCGTATCGTTGGTCACTATATTTCAGATTAGTAGGATCTGTTGACATATAAGCAAACAGATTAACGATATCAAGTTGCCCATAATCATTATCAATAGCATAGTTAAATATTTTCATTACGGTATCATCAAACTTTAATACATTAGCCTTACTGGGGTTCAGCATTATGATTGCCAAGGTTCCCTTATTGGCGTCCCATATCTTTGTTAACCTATAACGGTATTCATTATTGTCAGACATTATTGCTAAGGTATCCATACTGTTTTTATACTCACTAATCAATTCTCAACACCGCTTTCTTTGCCAATGGGATAATTATACCATATTTAATAATATATGGTCCCGTTATCTTACTTTATGTAAATAGAATGGTGTCGAATACATAGTGCAAAAGTGCATCACGGTCATAGTCTTAATGTGAATTAATAAACGCCGCTATATAATCCGCAATGACTTGATTTCCTGCTGTATTGGGATGGATATTATCTGGTATCAATGCAGCTTTAGCATTCGTATTTCTTGGTGATATTCCAAGTCTGTTCATCTCGATGACCTGAACTCCCCAATAATCCGTAACCTCTCGTATCACGTTGTTCCATGTCTTAACGGTCTCCCAATTATGATGATGATCCAACAAGGTACAGACGTATAGCTTTTTGCCTACAAATTTCGTCATTATTGCGTCAATCATTAAATGCAACGCTCCATAGAAAGTTGTAGATACTCGATCTGCAAATGTACCAATGGGGAAGTTTTGCGTTATGTCGTTAAATCCGCCCCAAACGATATTGATATCCGCATCGTTATTCATGCTCGGGAAACGATAGTACATAGACCAGACTGTACTATTATCAATAAATGTCGATCCGCTGATACCATAATTGCGAACCGTACATCCATAGTTATTTTGCAAAATTGTTGTCCATGGGGTTGCCCCACCTGCATTACCTTGCGTTATGCTATCACCAAGGCAATTGATTTTCTTCCCTTTGATATAGGATGTGCTTCCCCCACTCCCACTTTCACTAACTAAAGATCCGTTGAAGGTTAATTTACCACCTGATTCAGCCAACTTATCAAGCGTTGATTTGTTAGTGTGAGTATGTCCACTTCCCCCATTGTTCCCTGTGCTTGGCTTTTCCCATGCCATTCATATACCTCCTTCCTACAGTTTCGTTATCTTGAAGTTATCCGCTCTCGGCACATTAGTTGAGTAGAAGACAATACCGTGCTTCGTGTTTCCGATGTGTACAGAATCTGTATACGTATGCTTCAGTACATCATCTACATAGCACTTTACTTCTGATCCGCGTAACTCAACTTTAAACCGATAAGTTTGACCTGCAACGAATGGGAAGCTAACATCTGCTGGAGCTGCCGTAACTCCAGTACCAAGATTAATAAATCCTACTGAACCACCTTTTGCTCCCCAAATATAAGTGGCATTATTTGTTCCATATCTAAAAGCGATTCCGGATATTGTTCCACCTATAGGTAATGTTGGAATGATTAAATCCATTTCAATTGCAATGTTATTCGATTGTTCCAAGTCTACTAATGAATAAATTGATCCAGATACCAATGATGCAAATTGGTTATTGCTTATAGTTGGCGCATTGATCGTCTGAGTCTGAATCCAAGCTTGACCAGTTTCTGTGTTTCCGAGTGCTCCATTCGCTCGGTTGAAAGAATCGCTTACAATAACTTGTCCCGATGATCCAGTATCAATTGTATACGTAGCCGTCTGTACTGCGCTTTTATTTCCTGCTTCATCCTTCCCGAAGAACTTCAACGTTGTATTAACACTAATCGGGATTGGTGTTGAATAAACGTCACTTTCAGTAGGATCATTTCCATTGGTCGTGTAATAAATTGTTGCTTGTTCATTCGAAGTCAAGGTGATGCTTTGAGAGCTAGTATAAGATCCGCCTACAGGCGATGCAGTGACAACAGGAGGTGTAGTATCTCCAACCGCTTTTGTCTTGATGGTAATCGATATACCAGTTGATTCATTGTTTGATGTATCTCGTGCTTTAACCTTGAGATTGTACGATGTCTCTGGCTGCAAATCCGTTAAGTTAAGTGTTGTTGTCGTTACCGTTGCAAGTAGATTTGTCTCATCATAAACTCGGTAATCCTTGATATCTGAGGAGACGCTGGCTATCCATGTAATCGTTGCGCTCGTTGTAGTAACGTTGCTTTCAGTTAGTCCTGTCACATCTGCAGGTGTTGTCTCAGCTGGTTGCGTGGCAGTCGTGACCGTAATACTTACTCCTGACGACACATTGCCTGCGCCATCAACGACCTTTACAGTAAAAGTGAACTGAGTTTCTGGGGGCATACCAGTTGCATCGTATGTTGTGCCTGTTACAGTTGATAACAACGCACCGCTTCTCCATATCTCATAACCAACTGTGTCAGTGGATACAGAAGCGTCCCATATAATCGTAGCGCTATTATGAGTTACGTTACTTTGACGTAGATTCGTTACGTTGTCAGGCGCTTCAAGATCGGGATCTGGAGGCACAACAACTACAGCGGCTGCACCATATTGCTGTAAAACGTCAATAAACCATTCACCTGTAGCTGATATTGATAGCTCTCGGAACGTTTGCTTAAATATTTGATTATAGGTTCCTCCCGCCGGTACAGGACGAGATACGCCATTTGTCGTGAACCTCATGAGCTTATCGCCATTATTAAGAATGGATAATCCATGCATATCCTCATCAAATACCTTGTTAAAGTTTCCAGTCCCCTCTAAATAGTCGGCGGACACATATTGAACCGATTGGGCTTTATAGGCTCCATCTGAACCAGTTAAAACTTCCCAATCACCATTACCGTTATCTAAGGCAGGATTCCAATATTGTGGAACAATTACTTTAGATGCATCACGTTTTAGTTTCTTCGTTTCGTATGACAAATCTTGACCTCCTTTATGCTAAATCTTTCTCGAAATTGATTACTATGTAACCACGATTTGGAAACGTTTCTATGCTACTATCGGTAAATTCGCATTTAAATTCAGCCTTCATTATTCCCAATACATTTGTCTCACCGTGTTCAAAGCTAAAGCGTACATCCCCATTTTCTGCATCAATAATTTCGGCTTCACGGCTAATCTTGATTACATTATTAAGGTTGCTCATAGTGAATGTAACAACCGTATCGGACAAATCGACAGGAGAACCATTTGGATGCTTGAGCTTTGCATTAATTGCATATCGTGTATCATTTCGCTTGATGTTAAGTGTCATATTCAACCTCCATCTTCTCGACTACAATAGAATATGGAGTAGCGTATTCAAATTCAATCTTCACCTTGATAAGTTCAGTCTCAACGGAATTATCAGTAGGCTCTATTTCAATTGATTGATCCCACATTCACAATTACCTCTTCTCAATTCGAACCGTATTCGTCTTACTATCCCATTGCACTCTTGCTCCTAGCGCTTCACTAACCGCTCTGACAGGTACATATGTAATCCCTGCTCTACTATCAAGCAATCCGTTTTCCATTCGCTTACCATTGACCATTACCGTGATTTTGTCCATTTCATCCTCTTCTTCCTTGGTACAATCTTCATATTCCTTTACTACATCGATTAACAATTGTTCATAAGTTCTGCCGCTATGAGCCAATCCACTCTTTGGATCAGACTTCCTCTGAGGGTCTAATATATGATGACCGACAATATCTTTACTCGGATTCAAGCCAAATTTAAAGCATATGTATGCCAACACCCACACATAGCGCTTATAAGCTTCATTTGCATTGATATTGTCGCCATAGCAGTACTCGACTGCAATTGCACAATTATTAGCCTCATAACCATACATTGCATTATCATTGGGCTTCTCATAGAGTACATGCCATGCCTTCTCTGGTGTTCCAGTCAATGCAGGTATACACTCCCAAATACCCTTGTCATCAAGAAAAATATGAGCAGAAGCAGACATATCATTTCGAGAGTTTTGATAATATCCAATATTGCCTATTGCTGTACTGTTCTTGTTCCCAGTATCATGTGCAACAATAAACCTTACCTTTGTCATCTTAATGCCTGAACGTCTTTTACTTGGCTTCGAAAGATACTTTGGCGTGATTTGATACTTTTCCTTAAACTTTCCCATTGGTATCACTTCGTTTCTTGGTGTAGTTATATGCACCTGAAGCTGTCAATCCTATGACCGATATTAATGTAATCTTGGACTGTACATAGTCAGGAACCATCACAAACACACTCGCAATAACTATAGCTACGATATGTGTCCACTTGTCCGATAAGCCAAACCCCTTAACAACACCAACATAAGCAGCGACAAGAGCAGCTAGTGTTAGGATATCGTTGGACATCTCCATTTTCATCTACTCCTTTCGTGCAAATCGCTCTTTAATATCACGAATCTCTGTTATAATGACATCGTATTTATCACTAAATTTATCAAGCAAATCTTGCAATCGTGTTTCACGGTCTTTATTAGATCGCATAACGTAAATCAATAGCCAAACAAAAAGAGCCGCAAATGGCCCCTGTGTTAGAAAGTATTTCAAAATATCTGGTTCCAATGAATTATCACCTCAACAAATAAATAAAGCCCCGCATTATGCGGAGCCATTAATCAAATCATCTCTACCCTTTGACATTAAATAATCATCGATACCTGCCTTCAGGTCGGGGCGTCTTGTGACGACATATTCATAATCAAGCGCCTCCTCCATAATCCGCATTCCCATGTAAATTGCCATTATAGTCCACCTCCACTGAGGATAAGTTCATCCATAGCAGCTTTCAGTGTAGATAATTCTGCTTCCAGTTGTTCAATCCGTTCCTGCTCTGGCGTCTTGGGGGGCTCGGGAGGTGCTGGGATGTCCTCCAGTTCCAGGATGAGTGGATCGCGGCTGACGACTTTGACAAGTTGCTTTTCCTGCTGATTAACAATCTCTGGAGGCATCTCATTGACCATTACATGATCGATTCCAAGTTCGGTTAATTCATCCGATGTAATGGAGTTGTGTTGTGCATAGATGTATCCGTTACTGTTAATAAAAAGTGCAGTCATCGAATTCCCCTCCTATCAAAGTACATCATAGCTGATTTTGAAGTCTTTTAGCTTGATACTATCTGCATTGGCGGTACCCGCATAGACAAAGAAGTAGATTGGTACACCAGCTCTCACCAACATTGTCTTTTTGAATGTTTGATAAGTCGTGGTATCAGCTGTCGCTATTTTAAGTCTTCCCTCCGTAATATCTTGCTGATTGGTCATACTCGCGTTGAACATAGAGCTTAGGTTAAACCTTGTATCTAATGGGACAAGGAAGTTCATATCACCCATACCGCTTCGGATGTCCCAATCTACTGCTCCCGACATAAACTGATTTGACGCCGTCTTGTGAGGCATGGAGTATGCCCACAATCCCGAACCAATCGCACCTGAGCCGTTCGCTCTAATGGTATCCACGGAAATTATAACTTCGCCTGTGTATTTTGGAGCGAATTTGTAAAAAAGCCCTACGCTATCACTAGTCGTTGTTAGATATGTGTGCGTATATTCCGGCAATCTACTTTCTCTTACCGTGTTACTTGCTACCATGATACCGCCGCCGCCGCCCACGCCTACCCACTCCGTTCCGTTATAATATTCAAACACTCCGCCACTAACACGCGTTGGAGTCGCATCCGTAATCCCGTATCCCGCAAGAGTAGACGGTTTAGTCATCACCTCTGAAAACGCAACGTTTCCCCACGCAGCGCTTCCTGCAGTCGCTCCGGCTTTCAGCACCTTCCCGTTATTTCCCGTACCCGTTACCGGAACGTGTAAATTACCGTCTCCTGTCGGGTGCGAATATGCGTTAGCTCCCGCCGCAACTCCGTCAAGTTTCGTCTTATCGGCTGCGCTCATGAACCCAGCTGCTCCCGTTGTTGCAGAGGCGTGCGACGTACCACCTGTTCCGATATGTCCCGTTAGGACAGTCTGAACCGCATCTACAGTATCTTTTCTAGCAATATCATCAGCGGCTGAAGGTGATGCTACCTTTGCTCGACCGTTAGTGTCTCGTTGAATAATTCTGTTCGCTGTTGCAGCAGAAGTTGAACCATGAACACTATTTGTTGCCGTTGCATGTGTATCAACTTTAGACTGCGCTCCGTTGATTGTTTCTGCATTTTGCTCCAATATATCAAGGTTTTCGTTATACGCTGTCCTATTAAAGTTTTCATTTCCTTTGGGCTTCTTAAGCCCCATTCTAGTTGTTACATCTGGCATTAAGTTACCTCTCCTTATGGTTTATATGTCTCTAATTCATCCCATGTTAGTCCTAATGCGTCCCACTCATCCCATGTCTTGTTCATAGCATTTATTTCATCCCAAGTTATGTAGGTGAACTCATAATTAATTGCCAAATGAGCAGGGATTATATCTCGGATTGCATTTTGGATGTCGGTTATGTTTGGGGGTATGCCGCGCGTACTCACAAAAGCAATGGTCACTGTGTAGTTTGCAGAATCCTCTAATACATCAACTTCACCGTTTGAATACGATTCAGCTACTGATTTAATCAATACCTTCGTGACAGTCCCTATACCTCTAATTTTAGAAATGATAACCGACTTTCGTTGTTCGATTGGTTTTAACTCATCGATTTGGATACCAAGAAACTTTTCCCACTTCGCTAGTCCATATGTAGCTGTATCAACGAACATTTGATCAAGAACACCATCTATACTAGTCTCAAGTTGTTGTAATACAACTGCTCCAGCGGCTAGGTTATTACCCGTTACTCTCGATTCACCATATAATGGAATCACATAACTTTTAACAATATTACCCATCATCATGACACTGTAACGCTCCCTTGTACAGCAACAGCATCATTTGCGATTGCAATATTACCAGTACCACCATTTACCATTAGACTTTGATAATCTTGGATATTTTGAGTGTTGATAATAATATTGGCTATTTTTGTATATCGCACAATTGGATCAGCAAATGCTAGTGTCCTTAGATAATCGGTTACACCTTGTTCGATTACAGTCTTTGCTTCTGCGAGTGTTCCACCTGATAAGGTCAAATCAACACTAATATTGATCGGTGTTTCAGTCGCTGCTACAACAGTAACCGTTGCACCAATTGGACGTTCTGATTCAATATGATTGGCTACTTCCGTAACTTTATCGATTATCGGTGCTCTTTTATTTGCATCAAGGAGAATCACTTTAACTGTTCCTGACCCATACCAAATAGGTATAACCTTTGCCTCACTAATCCCTGGAATTTCGAGAGCGAGATTTCTGTAAAAATTTGCATTTCCACTTGTCGCAGGCTTCTTTACTCTGTCTGACAATCTAATCCTTAATTCATCATCTGATTCAATATCAGAACCACCTGATGTTGCATTGTCATTGGACACGCTTGACAATCCAATAATTGACACGGGGATTTCAGTGATTGTTCCACTAGCTACATTGGAAGCAGAACCAGCATTCACAGCTTCAATCTGAATCGTTGCTGTTCCACCAGTGATAGTTCCAGATGCAGTTGTAATAAAGTACGTCTCATCTAAAGTGGCAAACTCTGTTCCTTGTGGAATGATCGTGCCATTTGTTCCCGTTGCCTTTATTTGTCCAGTTGCCTTGACCGCTACCTTTCTTGTCAATCCAAACTCATTGGCTCGTTTATCAAGGTATTCACCTGTTGCAGTATCAGCAAATCCAAGTGTTAATACCCGATCTAATTGTGTATAGGCAATGGCAAGTTGAGTAGCAAAAGCAGCGAGTGTATCATATGTAAAAGTACCTTCAATCTTTGATATTCCACTTTGGATTTCATCAAGCATATTATTCAATAATTCTTCAAATGTATTGTCTTCAAACATCTTCATTCACCTCCAATTCGCCGTAAACTGTAGAAACTCGAACATCGAACATGTACGAATCATTGTTAATTTGCACATTCAACACATTGACAGTAGCTATGTATGGATTAATCATAAGAGCTTCCGAACACAACCGTTCAATTTCATTTTTAGATGTCTGTCTGCTGTATCCTTGACCAATTATGCTTTCAATTTCTGAGCCATAGTTCCAAGAATATCCTGCATGTGCATATCGTTTTGTTTTAAGTGCCTTATATATCCATACTTTTAATGCTTCGTTTCCTTCAACAATAACTGTCTTACCGTCTTTAAGAATCATTTCATCGGTGTTATAGTCCCATGCGTATTCTTTGAAGAGTGGCAACTCCTCCTGTTGTGCTATGTTTGTTGCTTCAATGAACGGAAATATTGCCATTAGCTTGTTGTCACCACCCTTGCAATTACAATATATATCCCATTGCTGTTTATGACCGCTAATTGATCTCCAACATTAACGGTATCCTCAAATTTCAATGTGTATGGAGTTGCGCCACTTGAAACTTGTCGTTGATAATCCTTCAATAAGTAATCAGCCACAAGTAAAAACTCTCCTGATAAAACCAGATTATTAACCTTAATTTTCAATGGCTGAGATGATATCACTTCTGCTAACACAATTGATTCGGTAGCAGATCTGTTTGCCTGATCCCGAATGAATTGAATGAGCCATGATGTATCTGACATTATCCGCCAGCCTCCTCTAATGTATTTTCAAATGCTAATTCAAGTGAAATGGAATGAAAACCATCTTGGAAAGTATGAGTATCTGCATCAATAAAAAAAACACCCACTAATCCTGTGTGAGTGTCCTTGATAAGGACTGCATTTCCTGCAATAACATCATAAGTGTTCTTGCCACCAATCATATTGATTGTAGCTTTCTGGCGTTCACCTGTAAGCATATTCTTAGCAACTGTATTGGCGTTTTGATCCTTTTCCTTCCGATAAATCTTCTGTGTCATCCCGAACAATCGAATATTCTCGCTGTCTTTTACTTCACCAATACGATTTCCCTTATCATCGACGATAATCACAGATGTAACCGCATCTTCAATGTCCTGCTGATACACAGACTCAGATATATGTTCAACAGATGTATTCAGGCGCTTGGCCACTGTTGAACCCTTCTCAATCATATTGAGTTTGCCTTTAGACATACGAATCATGTATATCTTCTTCGTAGTATTCTTCAGGCGCTTGAATGTATCCAATATTGCATCATATGCTGAACCACTATGAGCAAAGGTATGTTTCGTTGACGTGTTAGGGCTTGTTCCAAATGAAACTCCCAATTCAGTACATATGCTTTTAACAATGTCTTCTGCCTTCATTTTGCTGAATGTCTTGGCTATCTCGGATTTGGTTAGATAAATTGTGCCATCTGATGATGCGAGTTTAAACGACTTTCCTTGGTCACTCTTTTCAATGGAGCGTATGTAACCTTGATATAACTCATTTTTGTTATCGTCTGACAGTCTGAGCATTTCACCGTTTCTAAAAGCGACCTTAGGAAAGTACGGATCATGAGGGGATTGAACAACGGTTATTTCCAGCTTTCTAGACACTTCTCTGATTGAACCAGCCCATTTATAATCTTGAACAATCTTCGTAATGTCGGTTTCCTTGTGATTGCGGTCAATGTGCGTGATGATCATAGTTTAATCACCTGTCCAACTTTCAACTTTCGTTCATCGACAATGTTATTTCTCTGCTTTAATTCCTTCCATTTGTTGCCGTCACCATAGAACTTCTTTGCTATTACATAAAGAGTATCACCACTGACAATCGTATATGTTTTAGGAATTGTCCTTTCAGACGGTCTACTTTCACCAACATATTTACCAATCGGATTATCCTTCTCGTTGACTACTTCAAGATTGAAGAACCGATATTCCTTTAATTCCATGTCAAAATAGACATCTTCAGGCCCCTTCTTCTGGCTCACTGTGAACGACTCAATAACCATAGGTTGATTGATATTCAATGTTCCACCGCTGATAATCAATCGAATCGGACGGCCTGATTCTCTCCATTTGCTTATCATATTCAGGCATCTTGCAGGAGTAGGATATCCTCTGTAATGTGCAATTGGATCATTTGGATTTGCAGGGAAATACGATGAGATTGACAGTGTATCAAGTTTACGTTTACCAATTTGATTAATTTCACCTGAATCATTGATATTGACTGTTTGGGTATTAATCCCTGTGACTTTGCTGTATTCGGATGGAGGGACAGGCAATCTTAATTTTTCTGCTCCATTATTAAAAGTTAACCAAAATTCAATCATGTATCATTGTCCCTCCTTCCTACGGCATATTAATTACTACTTTTTCAAATTCAGTTCTGAGTAGAGATACAAATCTCTTCATTTCATTTTCATTGGAACCTATCGAACCATTGATATTAAACGTGAAGTTCATTGATCCACTATTAGATTGACCGTTTCTGTATTGTTCCGCTTCTCGTCCAGTTAGTACAGTTTCACCTCTGTGTAGCAATGCAGGATAATTATCAGAAGGAACTTTACGCATACCAACAGCTTTTTTGTTCCCGCCAAATGTAAACCAACTTTGTACCTTCTCAATTGCTCCTTTTGACCAAGATGGTGCTGAATCTGACACTGCATTGCTCAAAGTATGACTTAGGATTAGTGCTGGAGCAGCTTTATCTGCCACAGCTCCTGCGGTAGCTACACCTGTTGCAACAGCGGCTTTAGCTTGTAATGGCCCCGGTATCAGAGCACCTGCTGTTAAACCACTCAAAATTGGATGATCCTTTACAGCACTACCTAGTCCTGATTTCAATGCATCGCCAATGCTTTTCCCCAACTTCTCAACTAAAGGCTTAATTTCAGGCTCAATCTTTGTCCAAATTCCAGTTATCCATGGTTTGAAACTGTCGTTATACCAAGCATCAAGAACAGGAGTTACTTGATCGAGTATCATTCCAAATTTGGTTCCCCAATCAGCATTTTGAAAGGCTGGATTATTGATGAATTTATCTTCAATCCACACTTTTACATTTGTTCCAAGTTGAATAGCTTTTTCAGCAGCCCAACCAAGTCCATCTCCCCATGCCTTGAATATTGCAGCGCCTCGTTCACTTTGCATAAATCCATTCATGTTGACAAGTAAAGGCTTTAAAACCTCTAATGCTTGTGTACCGGCTTTAGCTAGACCTGTGCTTAAATTAGATTTAAAGTTATCCCATTGAGAAGTAGCAGCCTTGTTAACCTTGTTGAGATACCCTTGTGTATAGCCCAATTTGTTTAGAATCTTGTCAAACTCTTTAATCTTGGCATTAAAACTCGTTGCTGTTTTTAGGTTGGCCAACATTTGCTTTGGAATATTGAACCTCTCAGCCAGTGAGACTGTATCACCAGATAAACCTTCTCGAATTGAGAATGCTGCCCCACCCATTCCTTCCATTGGATTGGATGCCGCTAATCGCTCTTGAATGGAAGCTAATTGATTAATTTGCTTCAAATCCTTGGTCAATGGAAGGAAAGCCTTAGCACCCTCAAGGAAGTCCGATTCACTGAATGTAGATATAGCTCCACGCTTATTCATATCATCGAATAACTGTTTAGCTCTCTTCTTATCACCAACAAGTGCTTCTAGTTGTATCTGCTGTAACTCTCGTGTCGCCGCACCCTTAATGCTCACAGCGCCTAATCCAGCAGCTACTGCTCCACCAGCACCTGTAATAGCCAATAATATCTTTGCAATTGGAGCTAGAACTCTACTTGCCATATCTACAGCAGTAATTCCAATTCGAAATGGTGTACGAGTTAATTTGCCTAGTACACTTGTAACAGGTGATATGGCTTCCATAAATCGCTCATGTCTGGCTTGAATATTTACTGTAAAAGAACGAACACTGTCCATCTTCTTTTTTACCTTGTCGATAGCTGCCCATGCTTTAGATGTTTGCACTTTTATTTCATATCGTTTAGCGGCGGCAGCGTCCATAGCCTTTTTCGTCTTATTTACATCTTTTCTGAATTCCGAAGTTAAGCGCTGTGCTTTCTTCAGTGGTGCAGAGTAATTATCCTTCAGGGATATCAGGTTTGTTAATTTTGCCATCTATTCACCTCCATTACACTTGAATTGTTGGCATTACATTTCCCTTTTCAAGAAGCTTGTTTCTCTCATCCATTTCCTTTTCATAGAATGCACGAATGACTATACGCTCCCCTTCATCCATGTTATGGATCGTTGAAGGGGACTTGCCATGCTTCGTCCAATAGTAATAGAGCATTTCCGTATAACCACACGTGTCTATTAGTTTTTTACTTCGGCTACCATGTCCTTACCATAGCCTGACATCTCTGCAATCTTCTCTGCCAATTCACTGATCTCACCGGGAACAAGAAACTGTGCATCTTCAAGGAGGGATTTCGGTGTACCAACATTAAAGTGCTGTTGAAGTTCTTTATCCTTCAATGATGGGTCAACAAGGCCAGCAATCACACTATGGATCTCAAATAAAGACTTGTCGCCGTCCTCATCTTTATTACACAGTTCACGAACTTTCGTATACTCCGCAGATGTTAATGCCCGAATCGTAAAATACACAGGCTCTCCAAGTTGCTCCGTAAGACGTTTGATCTCAACTTTTTTAGTTGGCAGCTCTAACTTACTACGATCTTTAGATAGCAGCAGATTTAATGCATTGCTCATAATATAAATAGCCCTACCGATAACAGTAGGGCATCCTCCTTCGTGATATTAGATTAGGTCGTTAGGTGTCCACTTTGTAAATTTAAATGGGGCTTCGATTGTACCCTTTTCCTTTAAAGTCCAGTTTGCAAGACTGAGATTGTTAAACGTAGCATCAAGAATGGTGATAACTTCTTTACCATCGGCAGCAGGATCGTCAAGCTTACTTACCACTACGAACTCTGGATTAACTCCTTGTTGGATGGAAGCAGATAGTTTCTTAATCAATCGCGAGTTTACGTGATGTAGTTGCATATTGCCGGTACAATTGTATCCCATGAATTTATATCCATCCGCTAACTCACCAGCAACTGGCACTTGTTCTTCGACAAACTCAATCAACGCTTCGAAGGAAAGAACCTCTCCTACCTGTTCATTGTCGAGCCACAATTCACCGTGAGTTCCACTTATAATCTTACTAGCTTTTATTCTTGCCATCTATATTAGTCTCCTTTCTTTACGTATAGATATTGATTGTAAAATTCTCCATGCCGTCGAGTGCACGAATGTTAGCTTGTAGGAACACTTTATCTCTTGTATTTGCTTCTCGAATTTGACCTTCAGTCCATCCACTGGTATTTGTACCGATAGAGTTAAGGTAATTTCGCTGAGCATCGACATCAATATCAATACTGTTTTTTCCAGTGTCCAGTATCTCCTGATTCTCAAGTTCATTGAAGTAACTTCGAATACTTGCAACAAGACTCAACTTGTTCGCATAGCTATTTTGTACACGGCCAATGTAGAAATTCTCAATTGTGGTACGAATATCGTCATAAATCTTATTGTAGATTCGAACCAGTTTGATCTTCTTCCAGTCCTCTCCACGATCACCCGTTACAGTGATGTATGATGTAACACCAGAAGCGATTTTCACCTTTTCGCCGTCATGCCAGAGGATTAGTTTACCCTCATCAATTGCTGTATCGGCATCCGCTTTCTTAATCCGTGGAATATCCGTAACATCAGAGAGTACCTGATAGGTTGGCGCGACTGTTAATGGAAGTCCTGCTAGCAAACCTGCGATTCGAGCAGAGTATTGTGTCACTGTATAAGCTGTTTCACCAACTTTAATGTCATCTGTGTCGAAATTCACGATTGCAGGATGATCACCTTCATGCGAGGGAAGAACCGCAAGGAATTTCTTGCCCTTATTATCGAATTGATCCTTAACCCATGTTCCAACTGTCGCAATATCTGCCTCTACAATACCTGGAATCGCAAATACATTGAATCGGATGGACTCCGCATAATCGAGAGCTGCTGTATAATATACTGCACTCTCCGCAATGACAACTAGGCCAACCTCTTTAGGTGTGCCTTGGAATGCTAGCTTGATTAGATCTTTATTGCTGGTAGATAGTGTAGTGGGAATCTCAGTAATGCCAAATAGACGGTGCTCCACTACACCAGTTGTAACACTCGCATCCTTGAGGGCAAGAACAACTTTGCCAACTTGACCTTGTTGTATTCCTTGTGATGCCAATGTTTTAAATACTATACTGATACTAGGTAGTGCCATTGTTTCAACTCCTTAAATTGAAAGTTTAGTTTGAATCTCTTGCATGTTGTCATAAGTTTCTTTCGTGTTCTTGTCATACTCATAGGAGAGCGTTATTTGCATAGCAACTTCATCATCTTTCCTATCCCCTTCGATGCTGACAATCTCAAATAAATCGTCGGTATCAGATACAGGTAAATAGTGCAATGATGAAAAATACTCCATAAGCGCATCTTCTTTTTCAAGCTGTTCAAAAACATCGACTTCACCTGAGGGCAATTCACTGGCAAAATAAACGATTTGCCAATTTACTTGTTCTCGGTATGTATACTTGGTCAAGTCCTCTTTTGTATGAAATACTTTATTAAGAGAGAAGGAAGGCCGTTCAAAATCTGATGGTGTATTGTTAACGTAAATAGTCAAGTTGGGAATTATGTCATTGAGTGCATTGCTAATCGCATCTGAGCTACTTTTCAACATCAAATCCAGCCTCCTTCCCAATCTTCTTGATAAAATCTTCAACCATCTTTGGAATTACTTCCTTTGTTCGGTTCAGTGCCTTCTCGTTATAATGAATACCGGGAACATATCCAACTGTTTTCTTCCTCTTGGTTGCTCTGCCTGTCTTAGATATGCCACGTTTAATCTTCACAAGCTTGTGTCCGTCATTCAGCATATTGGCGTAGAATACCTTCGTACCAACTTCAATGGTGTCTCCATCAACGAATAAAGCCCATTCTTTCTTGCCATCATGAGGTTTGCGCTCATAACTATCAATTAATTGTCCAGAATCCTCATGTCCTTCACTCTTTAACACTTGAGCAGCGTCAGTTAGGTGTTGTTTGCCAACCTCATACTGTAGATCCTTATACAACTTACCGCTTTTACGGATAGCTTTCTTTAATTGCTTCTCAAACTCGTCTAATCCATCAACTTTAAAGCTCATCGTCCCACACCGCCGGTACTTGATAATGATGGTTATCAGGCTTATAAGGTCTGGCTAGCCTAAACTTACCTACTCCAATTACTTCTGCCATGTCTCCGCCCTTTACATCGGCGTTTGACAACAGATATAGCGTATAATTCTCATTAGATTCTGCTGCTGGTTGTTGTTGAGTGAAGGAATTCGATGCTTTAGCCAAGCGACATGGATATATATTTACGGGGTTCCATTTCTCGCCTTTTGGTCTGTTATATTGATCCTTTATAACCTCTAGGCGCTTGATTACACATCTCTGGTTGAACAAGTCGTAATCATACATCATCGCCACCACACTTTATAAGGTTGAATTAGACTAACAACGGTTGATGGCAATTGATTGTCAGAAACATCGGCATATTTGTATGTAATGTCTGCGATTCGTTTCTCTTTTAAGCCAATTTGTCCTTTGAAGATCATCTGAGCCAAGAAAATACAAGCTAATTCAAGCGGTTTAGGTAATGTTTGAGGTTGTTCTGTCGTTGCCTCATCTGGCAATACATAACCCGCTTCATAGGTGACAGTGTAATTGTAATCTCTTATGTTCCAACCGTTTTGGCGGTATAGGATGCCATCTGGTAACAAAATATAATCAGTTATCTCATCCCCATTAACTGAAACAACTGAATTCACTCTTACAACGGGAAAGTTTTTAATTGATAGGTAATTGCCTGCCGCGCTTAAGATATCTGTATACGACTGTTTGTTAAATGTCCGGTTGCAATAATTCTCAATCGCTTGTGAAGAAGCAAGAAGAGCCAAGACGAGATTATCATCTTGGCTGAAGTCATCTTGCGGAAGGTTCATGAATTGCTTTGCTGTTCCAAGTGATGCTAGCATATGTATCACTCCTATTAGGAGATGGTGATTTCTCCAGCAATATAAATTTTGTCAGATGCATCAACCTTAGCAACATCTACATATTCGATTACCCGTGCTACGGTCATGTTCGATGCGAAGGCGGCGTGTTCAGAAGTAGCGAATGCATAGGCACCATTATCAACGAAAGAAACTGCTTCGGCCAAGTTACCATAGAAAATAGGTGCTTTCTTGGTAGTAGTGCCTGTTGTGGGAAGCAAAGCGTTTGAGAATACATGTACAGGATAACCCATAAACATCTTACGGTTAGGAGATGTAACGTCTGGTTGCAAAAGCGGACGACCGTCTGCAACAATGGAGTCGAGTTTGTCATAGCCATCCTGATTGGTAACAATGACGCAACCATATTTAACACCTTCATCCAAGTCCACGTTAATCGACTTCTTAAGAACAGTCCAATCAGCCAAAGCTTTAACGGTTTTACCAGCTTGAAGTGCAGCAATAGCCATTTTGTTCTCAGTAATAACGGCTTTCTTTGCAAATACTTTAACAATGTAAGCAATCAAGTTATTGTCTGTCATTTGGAGCAGAGTGTTTGAAAGTTTAATAATCGCTCCTTTTTGCTTGAGTGCATATGCAACATTTTTAAACTTAATATCAGTTGGTTCAGTTCCATCTGTGCCATCCGTAAAGTCAACAAGCTCAGATAGAGTTTCGAAGTCTTCAACTGGGAAAGAACCAGTGAGTGCAGTCGTTGGAATATAACCCAATACATCACGAAATGATTTATATTGTCTGATTTTTTCAACGATCAAAGTTCGAATATCTTTAGGTAGAAGGAAGCCTTCACCATTTGCACCATCACCTGTTGAAGGGACAAGAAGGGCATTTTCCGCTTCAGTCAGGCTTTTACCCATACCAGCCTTAATCATTGCGCGAAGTGCATTTGCAGTTTGTTTCGTGTTATTCTCCACTTGTTTATTCTCCTTTTGATTATTCATTTTATTTTGTACTTGCTCAAGTGCTTCAGCGTCCAATTGCTCTTGGATGAGAATAGACTCTTTTAGATTCTTGATCTCTTCCATTTTCGTTTTAGCATCAGAAACCTTGTTCTCGTTCAGAAGTACCTGTGCTTCAGCTTTAAACTCTTCTAGTTGTTGTTTCAATTCGTCAATACGTTTCATATCAATTAACCTCCAGTTATATTTAGGCATTAAAAAAGAGCCGCTACATTTATAGCAACTCTAATTGCATTTTCATTAATTCAATTTGTTCTTCATCTTGTCGTTTACTCACATGGGACTGATTAAGTAGTTCCTGCGGTACATTTGTATAGGCTTTTACTCGATCCGTAATGCTTGCTGCAATATTGTTTGCTCCAACGACTTCAACTCTAAAATAATTCGCTACTTCATTACCATTGATCCAGGTCTCTGCATTGACCATTCCGCGAATTGTTTCAATGTCAACACCATCAACCAGATTCTCTTGATACACATTAAGGATTCCCTGTTCAATACGGTCTAGATCGTCTGCCATTTTACGATAATCATTCGCATTTCCAGCCATCCAATTCCACGGTTTATGTATCATCATGAACGAATTCGAAGGGATAATTATCTTGTTTGCTGCAAACGGGATGACTGAACTAATACTTGCCGCTAAGCCATCGATATATGCAATCTTATATCCTGGATGCCGCTTCAATATGTTATAAATCGCTAGTCCAGCGAAGACACTTCCACCGCCACTATTTATATAGATATCAAGTGGTTTATTCTCGCCAATCTCAGATAATAGAGTTAAAACATCCTCTGGAGCGGTATCTGTATCAGTCCATTTATCCCATTCCGAACCAACGATGTCACCGTATATGTAAAGTTCAGCTTTATCTACCGCATTCTTTACGTTTAACCATTTCATTAGTATTACTCACCTCCCTCCACATACTGTTGTCCAACCATTGAGAGAGGTATGTAATTTCCATTGACAATCAACTTGTTCCCATCTTCCTCTTCAGGCCAATCTTCTTTTTGACGCGCCTCATTTGGCTTCATAAAACCATTGTTAATTGCAACAGCATAACCGTCCATACGAGTTTTGAAGTCAGCACGCAGAATTGCGTCTACATTCCACTTCCAAAAGTGTCCTCGCTCTCGTTCCTTCTCACCTAGCAGCTTAAAATTAACTTCCTGTTCATACTGTGTAAGATTACTAAGCAGAGTATCGATATAGAAAGATAATCCTTCAAATTCAATGTTCGAGTGTGTAGAACGTTCCATGTTATTAATTTGATTGGGCTTAATCCCCATCGACGCGGCAATCTGTAAAGATGTGAATTTCGACAACTCAAGAAATTGGCTTGATACCATATCTGTATTGATTGTGCTGAATGAAAAACCAAGTGGAACGGGAAGTATTCTACCTGCCGCTTGAATACCATTTGACATTGACTCAAATTTCTGCTGCATGACTTTACGTTTACTGTCCTCAATTTCGCCTGTATACTGGAGCAAACCTTTGGCGAATAAGCCATTTTTGAAGTAATTGTTCACAAATTTCTGACCTGCTTGAGCATTCTCAACACTAATTTTCAAACAATCTTGAACAGATAATCCTGTAATCCCATCCAGACTCATACTAGTTTTAAAATGTAGGATTTGTTGATGGTGTATCTTATGTTCTTTGTTTTGTTGGTCGGTAAATATGTACCATAACGCATTTTCGTTGCTGATTAGTCCAATATTGTCCAGCCAAATCTTGACTCGATCACTAGGTAAAATGTGGAGCCATTTAACTTTGCCTCGATTCATCTCAATATAGGCATATGCATTCCCAAAGTGATTGCGATTCAGTTCAATAGAAGACCAAAAGTTAAAACTGGATAGGAATGGAGAAGGTCTAGTCTTCATTTTTTGATATAGATAATGATCTGTCGCTTTAACAATCCCTTTACCCGCTTCTTCACGATAGAGTTTCAAGGGCAATTTGGCGATTGATTCTGAGAGCAGGCGGAGGCAGGTAAAATATGTAATTTCCGATAGTTTATCTTTATCAACACTACCTACATTGATCCCAAGAAGCCGCATGAATTCTTCATTACTATAGCCATTTATATCTCGTTGCTCTCTTCGTCCGAATATACTCAACTATGTTCACCTCCCTCTGTAAGCAAAGAATACGCCCAAACCAAATAAGACAATCCCTGTTGCATAGATCCCTGCGATTCCATTAAGCAGGAATGTAGCAAATACAATTAGTGAAAGTCCCGATAAAATAAAAATATCCTCCAAGTGTTCCTTGAGGATTTGCTTAAACCTATTCAACTTGTTATTCACCACCCCATCGATTCTAAGGATTCATCTGTTATATATTGATTCAAATCAATTTTTACCTCATTGGTATTTGCTACCGCGCGGCTTAATCCCATCAGCATTGCAATAATTCCGTCGATTTTATATTTACTTTTTCGCTTGTCGTATTTCATACCGTTTACATCGGTTGCTATGACATTTCCAGCCATCCAAGTCAAGACAGGATTATTAGCAATGATCAAACGTTTTTCCATGAGAAGATTTTCGAAATCATTAATAGCTGGAGCCATCGTCTTACCACCTTGCCCCATTGTTACTACAGTAAATTCCTTTTCTAACGCAGAGATAATACCGATTGCTCCCCATCGATCAAATCCAATCTCCTCGATGTTACATAATCCGTTCAACTCTTTGATGTAGCTATGTAATTGCTCAAAATTGATAAAGCTTCCATCCAACGCTTTTATATGCTTATTATCAACGTGTATATCATATCTAATGTTGTCTCGTTCAGTTCTTTCTATTAGGGTGTCCTTTGGCGTGAACAGATGTGGGTAAATGATGTATATATCAATTTCTTGATCATAGAAAACCTGAACAAGGGCAGTAATATCGTTTACCGCGCTCATGTCCAATCCACACCAAGAGGGAAGATGATACAATTCTTCTAGTTTCACATTTGCTAGGCGATCACGCCATAAATTCATATTTATCGCTGTCTCACCATCTAGTGATACGTGTTGATTCAGGTATAGCCGTCTGAATGCAGCCTCCCTTGTCTTCAACTGCTTGGCCTTTCGTGCTAAATCAGCTAGATCAGCATACTTGCGAAATGTTCCAAGCGCTGGATTGGCTTTAAACCACTGCTTTTCATCATCAAGCTTGCAATTCTTATCAGCTTCAAAAATGGCATAAAAAAAAGACTCATTTTGAGTCCTACCGGCTTCAATTTCCTTTGCGTAATTATACAATTCCATTTCGAGATTATTAGGATCGTTACCAGATGAGGCCGTGGTTAGCGTAATAAGCAATGGCTCATCCCATATCCCCATACCCGTACGCAGCTTATCATAGAGATTACCGTTCTTTGACTCGTGAATTTCATCAAGTATACAATAAATACCAGCGTAGGAATCGGCGTTCGACGCATCGGAACTGATAACCTGCAACTTACTGTTCATATTCTTCTTTTCAATAATCTTTCGACTGTCTTTGATATGTACATACTTTTTCAGCGTCTTATTGTGATCAATCATATACTTGATTGTGTCAAATAATTCTGATGCCTGTTTAGTCGTATTGGCCGTGACAAGGATTGCTGAGCCAAATTCATTCTTACAATAGTATAAGTAAGTGATGATGCAGCTTATGATGAATCCTTTCCCGTTCTTTCTACTGATGTTGATATGAGCCTCGGTAAACCTTCTCAGGTTGTCTTCTCTCTTCTTCACACAAATAATCGATGTGCAGATATCGAATTGAAACTTGAGTAAGTTTATTTTTTGTCCCTTTTTGCCCTTATCTAACTCTAATTTGCTGACAAATGCATGGAATTTACGGGCTTCAGTGTCATCATAGTAATACTTTTCATCATCATACTTAGCCTTTAACAGACCTATCCATAGCTCAATATCGCCACTTGTTTGAAATGCTATATGTTTCTTTGCATAATCATTCATTCAATAACCACCTATTTTTGAATCATTTCCTCCATTTCCGTGTCCGAATCTTCATCTTCTTTAAGGATCAACTCTTTTAGTTTTGAACGTTCCCTTGGAGTCAGGGCGAACTCTTTTATAAATGAAAGCATATTTTTCATCGCGTTATTAGCTATTGATATCTCTGGTATTTGTTGCCTATAACCTGTCTCTGTAGTAAAGCATAAGTCACCATTCTTCTTGATTGCTTTTTCAGCTTCAATCCAGTGCTGATAACTTGCACACAGAGCGGCTAATGCAATCTCATCACCTGATTTCCATTTGTTATCATCAATTAACATTTTTGATATCTCATCAAATCTCTTCTTAGCTTCTGCCTTCAGAAATGAAGGTGCCTTAGTTTGTATATCCATAATCCCCCTCCCCTCTTTATTGTTGGAACATAAACCACCCATCTTGAAAAATCCATGCTGAGGTGCAAACGACACTTAACCGGCGACCATAGGGAAAATACCTTAAAAAATCACATACCCCCTACCATAATGCTTTAATCAACTAAAGTGTTTCATTTCATCTCCTGTTCCCATCGTTCCTTCAACTCTCTAAGCATATCCTGTGTTTTGACCTTATTATTCCGACACATGTTATGTATTAGATTATGAGCGGCAGCCGATAGTGGTATTAAATTGCTCTCAGCGCATCTCAGATCCCATCTATCCTTGATCTCCTCGATATGATGAATTAAATCACAACTGACCAGCGCTCCATTGATATAATAACTATTTAAACACAGTCCACCATACTTTGCTTTCACTCGATCTCTGACTGCTATCCATTCATTCGATGAGTAGAACGCTTGCTCTCGCTTGTCATTACGGAGCCGCTTATATTCCTTGTGTCTATCCTTTTGTCTCTGATCTTGCTCAGCCTGATGTTTGGAACAGTATGTTTCACCGTAATCAACCAGCACATTACATCTGGCACATAACTTCTTGATTGCCACAGTCTAATACCCATCTCCCTACGTAACATATTCCACATGACACATTCTATATGTAGTATTAAATTAAAATTTTTAAAGTTGACACACACAATATATTGATATATATTGGTAACTATAACCAGATGTCGCGAATGAATTGAGGTGATATACCATGGCTAAAAGCAGTACACGTAAAGTAACTTCTGATTCAATGGCTACTAAAGCATCTAAGGCACTAAGCAGCTCAAGGACAAGCCCTCTTACTAAATCTCTTGCTGGATCTGCACTTGCCCAATCAAGAGCTAATAAGAAAAAATAAGGAGATGATTACATGAACAATCCTAACTATCGAGATTTGTTAAATGAATTGTATAAACACAGAGCTACAGAAGTTAACTGGTCTGACATGTATCTTAATACAGCACTATCGAGTGCAGCTATTCCTGAATTACCCGGCGTATATATGTATTTAAGTCCTATCCGACTTAATGGAAAGTATGATGTCATCTATGCAGGACAAGCTAATAACTTGAAAAGGAGATTCAGAGAACATCTGCGCGACATTGATCGTAGGATTGTGCTTGCAAGGCACTTTATCTATTCATACGAACCGAAACAAACTCAACGGGATTATACTGAATCAGCCTTAATCAAGTACTACCAACCTATATCTAATGACAAATTAAAGAGAACAATATGAGTATTAGCTTTCAGAACGCGGCTCAATAACATTCATTCCACTGGTTACGCTGACGGCCAGTGGTATCCTTGTGTCCTCAGATAACAAAAAGGCCACCATATCAGGTGGACTCAATGAGACTATGTATGCTACCCATAGATATAATCTTCTCTTATCCGCTTAACTCTAGCCGCGTGTTCACCCTTCACAAAATCAGGCTTATTTACTTGTAGCGTCCGAACCTCGCCAGCTAACCAAGAAATGATCCCAACCTCACTCAAACGACTTAAATGAGGATATACTGAACTTCGCTGCATACCAACAGCCTTCGCAACTTCAACTACCGAGGGTGAATGCTTCCTTTTCTCGATGAACCTCAGTATTTCATACGCAACCTCAATTGTTTTATCAGATAGCTCTACCATTCCTAACCACCTCTACACAAGAACATTTGTTCCTATTATAGATGATTGATACTTGATGTTCAAGCGTTATAATAATACCATAATCGCATTAATCGTCCAGCCAATCGCATGTCCTATTCCCATAATCGACCATCCTATACCAACCATAAATGCTATCCCACACATTCTATTTGCGACACGATTACTCTCTAATCTCTCTAGAATCTTGATCATTCATTTTCACCTCATCTTACTTTACATAACAAAAAAGCCACCGCAATGGGTGACATTTAGTCCTTCACTTGAGTCCAACTAAGTCGTAACACAACATTTCTAACAGCAGTCAGACCAACACCAAACTTTTCAGACAGTTCCCTAATCGTCTGGCCTGCTTCATACAAACTACGAATTTCTTTGACGCTTTCTTCATTCAACTTAGAAGTTGAAATAGATGTTCCTCTAGGTCTGGTCGTCGCCATTTTTCTTTCAATGGCTGTTCGAAGCTTGTCCGGGTCTATATTGTAAATATGAGTCCATGTCTTTCCGTTAAGTATGTTACATACTGTGTTATCCTTTATACTATATTTTTTACCGATCTCTTTCATAGTAAGATCCGTTTCTAAATACAGTCTGTAAATTTCTAGTACACATTGCTCATTTAGCTTTTTACTTTTTTTCTCGCCTCTTACAATCACTTTTTTCTTTTGTTTTATTACCTTTGGGTCATAAGCCAATTCGCTGGTAACTTCACCCCATGTTGCTTTGTTTATTACACTTGAAACAGTAGCATACGATATATTAAACTTTTCAGCAATTTCGTAACGATTCATATCAGTTTCAGCATACAGTCGTCGAATTTCAATCACAGTGTCTTCGGATATTTTAGCATCCCTATGTTTCGAACCTTTCTTATACAAACCAGCCTTATCTAGAAGCCCCGTCTCGTAAGCATGTTTCATGTTTCCGAATGCATCAGTGACTTCTAGATTAGAAGGATGACTATTTTGTTTATTACCATCTAAGTGATTTATCTGTCTGTTTAATATGTCCATACCAGAAGCCACAGCTATAACTTCATGCAAGCTATATCCATAGCTTTTATTCTGTTCTGAAAACCATAATATTGGGTAACCCTTCTTATTCAATCTGGTTTGTTTTACCTTACCAGATGACAAATTAATGATTTCAAGAGTGTCTAGATTAATTTTGAAATTTGCCAAAACTCTTCGAAGACGCTGGAGACGATCATTATTCACACTATCTTCCCCCAAAAAGTTATAA
This sequence comes from Paenibacillus spongiae, assembly GCF_024734895.1. NCBI lineage: Bacteria > Bacillati > Bacillota > Bacilli > Caryophanales > Paenibacillaceae > Paenibacillus > Paenibacillus spongiae. Next base: position 2,156,779 of record NZ_CP091430.1, on the reverse strand, counting down.
TAAAAATTATAACATGACATTCGAAGTATTTATACGTTTAAGCTACTCATCTTCGATTTCGAGAGTTTCTACCAAATTGCACACTTATACATTCCTCAGCATAAAGTAAATCTTGCCATCCTTATGACTATTAACAGTCCCCATTCGAATTGCTCTGAAATCAACGTCCTCAATCTTAGAATCATCATATCCGTAATGTTTAAAGATTAGATCGATTGTCGCTTTAATTAGATTTTGAACGTCTACACCCTTCTTATGTACGAACGCTAAATACATCTTGATTGGCTTGTTCCAGTCAATACCTGGGTCATACGGCAAATCTTCATATGGAAAGTTTTCAATCCATTTCTTGAATGCTTTGGTTTTCACCCATTTGCCAATCCGTTCGTTATATTCATAAATATAATTAGAAGTAAACGGCGCATAATCAATAAGATAATAGTCCTCCAGATCAGGAGGTGTAAGCTCATTTATCTTCTTGCTCAACACTCGCTTCTCCGCACCGTTCTTCCAATTCTTTACCTTATCGAGTTCTTTAGCTACCTGCCGCAACAACTCTTCAACCTTATGTATGAATGCTACGTCTTTTCCATATGTATCTTGCTTATCTAGCAGGACACGTTCAATATGTTTATATGCTGTAACCTTCTCATCTGCTGTCCAGCGCTTTATGTACTCCTTGATATCCTCATACACGTTGAAGATACTATCCTTACCATCGATTGTTGCATCCATGATTGCTGTACGTCTCTTTTGTGGTGTGGCAAATCGAACGGCTGCATCAATTTCTCCATCTGTAGCCGACGGGTCTATGTATACTTTGTTTTTCCGGATCTGTGGCAATACATCGAATGCAATAAATTTTTGGAATGCAACTGCAATATCATTCTCAGCCTTCATGCACAGAAGATAAACGTATGATTCAGGAATATATTCACCTTTGCCCACTTGTGGGTAAGAGAAATCTGCCAAATGTTTGTTGACTCGATCCCATCTAATATACTGCTTTCCATTGACTTCTCGCGACCATCCTAGTCCAATAGCAACTGATTCTGCATCTAGCTCAACATTAACTCCATTTTCTCTTGCCGCAACCTCGAACAACTCATTCTTAAACACTTGAACACTCTTATTCATCTTCCTTAATCACCATATCCTTATCCTATTATTAGGCAAACAAAAAGAGAGCAGCATAAACTACTCTCTCTGTTTGCGGAGCATCATCTCGACGCGCCAAATGGATAGGATGATAAGGCTATCACAGCCATTCTCACAGTATGAGAATATTGTTATTCAATTATTAGTCGCTTGCCACATCACAAGCTGATTGGCTACTCTCACTCACCAATAAAATTCGCTGTCAGGCAATATAAAAAGCCCATAGACAATAGTCCATGAGCCTTGTTCCGATAATATTCCGCCGCGGCTAGTGACAGGAGTAGAACTTGTGATACAATACAAATGTAAGTTTAATTCCCAATATCTTACACGTAGGATGATCGTAATGAAGAACATCAGGATCTTCTCACTCATACTGTTTGTACTTGGTACTATTATGTACTTCTGGAATGCTTCAACCGATTCGGCTGCGCATTTGGAGTATCTAAGCTTAGCTGTAGCTACGGTATCTTTCTTCATTTATCTAATGTATCGCAATAAGAAAACACAAAATGAATCTGAATAGTATCAAAATATTTAATCATAAACGATAATCCATGTTTTGTCAAACCAAAAAAGTAAGAAAAGAAAGTTGCCACTACTAAGCATATAGCTGTTCGTGGGACAACAATGGTTAACCTTCGCACTCAACTTCCTCTTCCATATGGGAATCTTTAAGCCTATCAAATAAACACCTAAAAATCAACATTTTTTCTATATTTTCCACAGAAAGTGTGGAGTTTTATTTCCTGTATGCATTTATAAACTTTTCTGTTTGTGTTTTATAAAGAACACTCATCATTTTTCTGGCAATTTTATTGCTTTTTTGCTTTACAATTTTAAGTAATATCGAATACATAGTTTCAGGATTTACTTTAAGTTTACTGATATACCAAGAGTAATAGTTTATAATATTATCTACGACATCATTCTTCTCATCTTCCGCAAGGTTTTCACCATTGATCTCGTTAATTTTATTCACCATATTATCAACATAATTGGTAATCTTCTCTTGTTGTTTTCGGTCAGCTTTTTTTATATCTTTTTTGATTAACAAATCGAGTAATGGTAAGTTCTTACGTTCTTCTGCACGAGTTAGTCTTGTCATGTCTTGATATAAGAAGTCCATAGGACATTGATAGTTAGCAGTTTTAATACTTTTGCTTTTACTGACAAACTTCCAGAACAATGGCTTTTCTTTCAGCAGTCCTTTAGTCGCTTTAATATGTTTCATTTCTGATTCAATCTCGATATCGTACATTTTCTTTGCCATATCTATGCATATTCCTGATAATACTGTTAATACATCGATCTTTTTCATCAATCCTTCTACTTCTGACTCACATTCTCCTTTATTAAGTATATCCCAGTAAGCACTCATTAATAATTGCCCTTGATTAACGACTTGACCAATGTCTTTTTGGCTTGTTGCTAGCTGGTTGTCTATAGCAGCCATGTCGAACTTGGTTACTTGATACTTTCGTTTACTACTTGTTACTTGGTTAACGCATACTTTATACTTACTGAAACAGTTTCTTGCTAATTGCAACATATGAACATCATCTAACAGCAATAACATGTCACTGTCATAATCAGCTCCACTAAGTATATCAAGCACAGGAAAACCAACGGCGTTAATACATACTATGTTATTGGTTAGGTTGAAGTATTTCCTTATATCCGCATTGTCGGTATTTTTCACAATTAACACGTTACTTGGTGAAGTGTGCGGGTTTCTAAAGCCGGTCAGTTCCTTATCGAATTCAAACATCGTCGTATAGATTTCATTACCATGTAGAGCTGGTTGGATACTTCTTCTTATTGCGTGTGCCAAAAACTCCATTGGATTACCGAGCATAGTACAGTAATCGCCTGATAGCCTTATTTTCCCTTTGGAAACATGTCTGGTATGGTTATGTATTTCCCTTGTCCTAAAATCTCTAAATATCTCAGTTCGAACGATTTCTTTGTTATGTCTATATAAAGCAGCAAACATGTCATTGCTATTGATACTGTTACTCGACTTACTTATGTGCTGAATAAAGAAATCGTCATTGTTCTTCAGTTTATCAATATACTGCTTCTCGAATATTGTTAGTTTTTCCATTTGATCAATGTTTGCTACTGGTAACGAATTGATCATCTGGTAACTTGTCTGCTGTACCACATTGCCGTTATCGTCTGTCCCATGTTTCGATTTTTTCTCACTCTTACACACGCCGAACAAGCAATTATCATTATGTACGATTTGCTTCCAGTAATCCCACATGTCGCTTTCTGAACCCACCACATGACTAAACTTAAGGGCCTTAATGCTGCTCGGTGTTGTAATCAGATGTATTTCTTTAGCCAATATCGGTTTACCAAACATATCCTCTATTGTCCACTCGTCGTAAGATACACTAGCAGGGCAATGATCCATTAGATAATTCTGTATATTGGTATTGAAGGCAGCTGACTTGAACATGTGATTGCGAAGTAATAACATCGCTTTACCCTCAGGAAAATAACTAGCATCGAGTAATGATTCCCCATCGAACAGGTTATTGCTGACCTCGACCTCTTCCTCGTAACTATCCAGGTATCCATTATCGCCCTTACGAACAACGGTACAGCCCCATTTAAACTTACTATACACATCATCAACGATAAGGATATTATCTGGATTAATATGTATTAGACACTCTAAGGACGAACCAACCAATGACTCATAAGCCAATAATGAAGGGTAGTCAATTTCGATATGATCAAGCGGCAGATTCATCCGACTCCAATTTATCATTTCGTTATATAGTGACTCACGTATAAAGAGACATTGACCTACACGACTCTTTGCAGAAGAACGTTTATATACAACATATCGAGTACCTTTATAAGTAAACCCTTCAACATATAACAATTTTCTTAGATCATTGTTGCTGATCTCCTGCCACCTCTCGTCACCAATCTTACTATTAAGTAGTAAATTGTAATCTTTTAGTTTATTTATGTACTGTGTCTTATCTCTAGATGTATCAGCAATTTTTTTATTATTCACAGTTAACAAATCCTCGGCAGAGCGCACCTTTTGTCTAAACTTAACATTTATGACATCATCGGATAACAATTTATCACTAGTCTTGACCTTACTGGTTTTCAATCCTGTTTGTATTAGTTTATTCAGTTCTAAGGATGATGGGATCATGCCAATATAATCAAATTTGATATCCTTGTCTCGATACACATATGAGTAGATATCACTTGCTTCAATAGACGGAATATAAACTGAATCAAGCAAATTTGTCATGTAATTCCTCCAATATATAAATTATTTGCTATAATAAAAATCAAGGGAGTGTGTAAACAATGAGAACATGTGTCCAATGTGGTTCAACAAACCTAATTTCAATCATCGATACAATTGAAACAACTATTAATGGTAAAACCTTAGTCATTCCAAACATACCGGCAACAAAATGTAATGATTGCGATGAGATTTATTACGATCATGAAGCTTCACGCTACATTGATAAGCAAATAGCCATATTTAAAGCCTAATTAAGCTTAGCTAAACAATTCTGACAAAGTAAATTCACTCTTATCATTTATACATTCAAGCATGGATCGCTGTTATCGTCCCAATCCCATACATTAGGTAGTTCCTTATCATCAACTTCAGATGAATCTTCCTTTCCGTCCCAGAGGTCATCCAATACAAAATCATCTTCATTTGAAACATCAACTATACGATTCTTCGCATTTTTCTTATCCCACTTGGCAATATTCTTATCAATAGCTGCTTTGATCCAATCAGTATTAAATGCTTTCATGTGGTTAATGTTGTGACAAATTCTATGTTCATAGCGATAATTTACTTTCTTCTTTCCTTCAATAACAATATGTCCATTTTTACGCAAGTCTGAATACATCAAATAATTTCTATTGAGTTGATGTATCATCTTATTTACTTTGTCGTTTGATAAACCAAGAATCTCTGCCATACTATTAATGGTCATCCATGCTTTTCCTTCAGTATTATGTGACAATTTTTGAACCAAGCAGCAGAGTCCTATTTCTCTTCCATCAAATCCAAGACTTAAATAATGCTGCATTAACCTCATATCAACTGAAATATATAAATCATCATCGCTTAAAGGTTTATCTACCATTTTCCCATTTTTCTCTATTCGCTCAGTTTGAGGAATATCTAATGCAGAAACAATCATAAAGTCATTCTCATTGTGACGATCCCACCTCGTAACTGAACAAGAAATAACTTTGTATTTAATCAATCTCTTGAACAAATTCAAAGTTTCAATTTTGGTAAATCCGGTACCTTTCCTCAGTTGTTTTAATGAAGTAGCAAATGTGTATTGCTCCTGATTAGCAATATGATATCTATATAGATTAAGATAAAGTAGTAATCCATCATGTTCGATATTAGAGAATAATCCTTCTTTCTCGAACCAATTTGATTTGACTTTAATATGATTAGTCGCAAAATTCATTGAATACTCTCCTTTGAATATAAAAAATCAAAAATACATATTGGAATATAACTATTCATCTACTGTTGATGATGCTCTTGTCTTTTATCTTTTACCTGAGCGAAGCGACAATCTATTCCAATAATCGGCTCAAGCAGATTATGAATTTATTATTATATTTATTCTAGTTATTATATATATTAATAATAGATCCGTTTTCGGGTACTTTTGGCAGACTATATCCGAAAAGTAGTTACTCCTTTTTGCACTTTTGGAAAGCCATGTATCAAAAAAACCTTATAAATATTATGTTTTCCCCTATCCGTTTTTCGATCATTTTGTCACAAAATTATAAGAAATAGCTCATCCCTTTTGGACATTTTGTCAACGTTTTTCATTATATGTGTACCCTTTTGACCCTTTTTTTCGAAGACACCCAAAAAACTCATTGTTTATATAGGTTTTTCACATGTCATTTTGTCAAACTATTTCAAGATGACTGTTTATGTGATTGCCGTGTTGTCATATAGTCTGATATTGCTGCTTTAAGTCCGTCAGATTGACTGAATTGCCATGTTGATGGGTTTGCTGTTTATATTATTGTCAGTTGTGTAGGATTGGTTCTCAGAATTGATGTTAGCAAAACCGTCTGCTAATGTGCTTACTTATCATCTGCATCTTTTTCATTAATCTGTTCCTTTTGCTCAAGTCTCTCTCTTTCAAATGACAGATCATCTAATTGTTCATCCTGATCATTTTCATTTCTTACTCTAGCATTTTCCTTTCGTTTGTTATTAACGATTGCACGTGCTTGTGGACTTAGATTCCCAGTGTCATCTCCGACTCAGCTTCAATTCCTCCTCATTTATTTTGCGTATATCTACATATAGGCAAATCTATGCTTGCATAACACTCAATCATCGGCTATACTGTTGTTAGTTGATGATGAAGAATATGTAGAGTGCACCAGTTTGCCAACTGATACACTCCTAAATTTACCATATCTATTGGCTACTAGTCAATAGATTATTTGGCGTTTACACGGATATGTATGTCGTGTTCTCCTTTTCGCTCCGATAGTATTCCAGCTGAGCCATCATCACTTCCTCGCTTGGGTAGAACTTGCCGTAAGTGGATTGCTCCTTGCTGTTTATCAATATCTCCCATACCGGCGCTCGATCCCCATAGTAAACAGAGCAATTGCCTTTCTTATAAATCATTCCGATTGCATAACTATTCATACACTCATCTCCTTATGGATGTATATTTATTCAAGCATATTAGACTTCTGCCAAATCCGAAAACTACATATCACTTTGCCATATAGGTTCATTATTAATCGCCTCATAACATTGTTCAAAGCAATATCTTCCGTATCGCTCCAGATCATCTGTTACATTATCGCGGTTTCCAGAGAAGTAGTTGGAACAGAAGTCCTCTACTGCTTCCTGCGAGTGTATGAAGTAATCAGCAAGTCTGTATGCTTCCGAATCTTTTCCGTACCAAACTTTAATCCATGTTTTAAAATCATCTATGGATCGGTCAATATTAATGTCGAGTTGATGAATCTCTTCCTCTGTCATATTATCTAGGCTCGGCTCATACTTTGCGATAATGGCTTCGCATTCTTGACACAGACGATTAATCTTTCGTGCAATAGCTGCAACTTGCTCAAAATCCTGTTCGTTCATCTTCATAATACTCATACTCATGTTAACATCTCCTCTTGTTGGTTATATAACTTATATATCTAATATACATTCTTAGTTCTCATCTGTCAACGGGTCTTGGACAGGTCTTGAATAAAAAAGTTATATAAGTTATTATTGTTATATTGGAGGTGTTAATCGTGGCTGTAGACAAAGATAAAAACACTCAGATACTTGTGACATTCCCGAACGAATTGGTTGAGCAAATAGAAACATATTGGCACGAAAATAAACTAAAGAATCGTTCTGAAGCTATTCGAGAGTTGGTAATCGCTGGACTTAAGTCATCTATTCAATAGCAAAACAAAAAGAACCGATTCCCAGTTGATTGGGTCGGTTCTCTACTTTCTTAATCCTTAGCGTGCCTAGCCTTACTCATTAGGGTAAAGGCTATTAATTTCGATTAATATTTTTTTTGACTCCGCTCCGTATCCGTGAACTCTAACTGCTTCTTTGTAATCCTCCCATAAATCTTTAATAATTTGATACGTTTCGCTTTCCTCATCTATCAACACATAATCCTTCATCTCTTTGTTTTCCCCATCCTCACCATTAATAAAGTAAATATATACAATAATAATTAACTTTATTGTATAATGTTACCTTCTTATTTAAAGGATAAAGCAATTAGTCGTGACAGAATAGCTGTAAATTATGGTAAAGGTTTAGCCGCTCTGCATCATTGGCGCTAATAGAGATATAAAAAAGAGCCTATCCTATGCAGCAGGACTGGCTCTAACATGTGTCATTCGTACACATATTTATCAATAAACATGACTAGGAAATTCATTTAATACTATGTAATTGTTACATTTTTGACAATCAATCCGCATTTCCTTGACTTCCGCTGTAACTTCTTCAACCGCATCTACTGAATAATCATAATCTAAATCGATTTCTTCAATTCTAAAATCACCTTCAATCTTAGAAATGTTTGCATGTTGCCCTTTAGTTAAAGGTATTAAATCAACAAAATGACCGCAACTTTCACAAGCAATAGTTACTCTTATACCCTTTTCTGTCACCTCTCTCACCTCCTCCCAATTACTACTCACCAACCTTCTATCACCTATTCTTCAGAATAGCTGACAATCTTAATTTCATTTTGCGGAACTCTTTCTAATTGGGACAGAGCCTCTTTAATAACCTTCCTAAATTCGACATCATTATTCTTGTCAGCATCTGTATCAACCATCCCGTATTTATTTTCCATATCCAGTCTACCTGTTCCAGCTGCTTTATTAACCATATACTTAACTCTATAGAATGCCATTGTACTCCCCCATCTAACCAGATTTATAACACAGTCCACACTTAGACCATTTGTCATCGCATAAACTGATTACTTTTGCTTCTAATTCAGCATAGTTGTCAGAGCAGTATTTATCTAATGTTGTTCTTGAATCTACGTTATCTTTCCTAAATAACTGTCCACATCTTGCGTGATGTAACTTATTGTTTGCCGCGGTACCAAAGTAATTGAATACAAATCCAGTTGAATTCTCTTGAAGCCATGCCTCATATTCTGCTTCTTTGTTTTTGAAGTGTTCAACCATAATAAAAGCCTCCTCAACAACGCACGTATAAGCTCAGGTAAATAAACTTTTTGCACCTTCTAAAAGAACATCCTTTATGACTTGGATAGGTAAATTGAACAACTCTACCCCTTGTTTTTTAGCTATTTCTTTTGCTCTACTTACAACGACTTCATTCCTTGCAGCATCTAAGAAATCATGCCCGTCCCATGTCAAACTAAGCGGCAGGTATTCTTCTCCGTCAGAGCTGGAAGCATCTATCGCTTTAATAAATCCTGCTTGTCTCATTAATCCGAGATTGTATTGTACTAGCGCATCATCAACATCATCTATATGAAGTTCTAATCCAGATTCATCTGTCGTTCTATCTTCGATTATCTTAGCAAGTCGAATGATTAACTCCATATCTCTTTTCATCTAATAACCTCCTCATCAGGATTTATTGATCCTTAATTGATAAATGTCAAGATATAGCTATTTATAGCTTTCGAATTCTCTTTTATGAGTACACCAGAGGTTATTGTAGTACCAGCCCACCATAACAAATTAAACACTTTGGTAACAATTGATTTACTTTCAACTCCCAAATACAAGAGTATGCTTCTTGGGAGAAATACAATCAAACCTAACCAATAGATAGGATTGAAACTTTCAAAACATCTAAAACGATAAATTCCAATACACGACTTCAAAGTTTGAATTGTAATATGAGCAACACTTTCTAAGCGATTAGGAAATGCTGCAAACGGGTCAGCCTTAAAATTCGCAATTTGTCCGTATCCCATAGCTTGCGAAACTGGTACTCTGATATCACCTTTACCCGCTTTATTTACTAATGTTGTCACCATGTGTTGATGTTCCATTAAATCGATTCTTGCTTCGCCTGAATTTAACCAATTCATATACTCGCGAAGGTACATTTTCGTTTTATTTAATCTAAATAGATTTAAAATAAGTCTTGAAATAACTACAATTACAAAAATAAAGACACTTACAAGAAGCATTGACATGAGGTATTCTCCTTGAGTATTAAATTGTCTGTACCATGGAAGGAACTTCTTTAATTTGAACTACTTGCCAACATATCTTCTAATAGAATTTCTGTGAGAAAATTCATCATAAATATGACCTTGTTCTGGAGATATTCCTATTAACTCTGGTCTCTCATTGTAGATATCATTTAAAGTTCTTTCAGTCAAACTACCTCTAGCAGTCATCATTCCCTCAACGACAATAGGAAAATCAGTAAAAAGATTTTTCACAAGCTCTTTGGCATGGTCTTCGTTTTTAGCGAATACTATTCCTTCGAATTTATGAGCCGATTTCTTGCTATTAGATTTTTTATACCAAAAGTGAATAGTATAAATCATACGTTCTATCACCACCGATTTAGTTTACCGTTGAAAGAGTATTAAATATTATTTTCTAATATCAAATGCATTCTTGAGGAGCGAATGTGTTTTCTCCATACTCATATTCGAGCTTCGTTCACCTGAAATAACCTCTCCCATCAACCTGTTTAATTCCCTTTCTATAGCACCCAAAACTATTTGCAAAATACTTGGGTTGTTCTCATTCTCCATAAACATTTGGTAGTCAGGAAATTTATCATCTAAACAAATCTCAATATGGCTTCTTAATAGTTCATCCTTATTCCAAAAGTAAATTGTGTTATCGTCAAACTCTGTTTGAAACTTCACTGCTATTCTCATTACCACACAATAAGCTGATCTCATTTTGTAGTACAATTCATCACCAAGAAATGGTCGAATTTTCTCTATTTCTATCAGTTCAGCAAAAGAGTCGTAATTTCTAGGAACTGTTATCTTTTCTAGCGACTTTAGATTCAATTTTTCTTTTCTATTTTTATATGCATCAAGATATTCACTTGGTAAGAATACGCCGTAGAAACTAACTATTGGACTGACTGCGGCACGAACATCAATATATAATTCCCACATTCTCTCTAAATGTTCTACTCTTTTTTGTTGTGAAATCTGAGATACAGATTGAAAGTGCTCAAGATTTTTCTTCTTCATTTCATTCATTTGCAAAACATTTGATTTCAAAAGTTCGATATTTCTCTGATGTTCTGCATTTAAGTTGGTTTTGGTTATTTCTAACTGGTGTTTCTGCTTTTCCAACTTTCTGTCAAAATTACTCTTTAGCCAGATTCCTATAGTTGAAGTAAAAAACGCACTTATTAATACACTAGAAGAAAGCATTTTCCAGTCAAATTCTATCATCCAGCCCAACACCCTTTTAAATTTTCTGTTTTTATCGTGTTAAATCATCATATACCTACCATATCTCGACAATTATTAATCATGATGAATTGGTTAAATGTTTGAGGCGTTTATGAACCTACTTAATAACCCCATCTACGAGAATCCCTGTACTATATTTCCAATTCATGTGTGCAATTCGAATATGTATTGTCTAGGTATATATTACCATGTACAACAGTGCAGAGGAAGTAGAATAAAGCCGCGGATAAAATGAACCATCTAAGTTGATGATTTGCTTTATATGAGGCTTTATATACAAAAGAAAAACCCTCATATATTAAGGGTTTGATGAGATACAGCATTATGACACTCTTGTTATTGCTTGCACAGCACATATGGCGTAATAAGCTCATATTGCCCTCTACAATGGATCAGATATAGTACCAACATCATTGTGTGATAAGTCCTGTACGCCTTAAATGGCTTCCTACGCGTCTTAGGAGGTCTGTTAGGAGTCATCACTAAAGTTGTATGTCATTCAACGGGTTATATAAATCATTTTGCGACTTAAGAGCCGTACCCCAAATGCTCAAATATTTTTGAGTCATAGCAAGATTACTATGTCGTAACATTTTTTGAAGTGAAAATATATCCATTCCAGCCATTAGGCAACGATGTGCAAATGTATGTCTAAATGTATGTGCTGATAGTCTAACATCGCTAAAATTCATTGCAACCTTCAGCCTTTGGAACATTGATTTTACACCTTCAACTGTCATCTGCTTATTAGTAGTCTCACTTGGGAAGACATATTCGCTGAGCTTCCCGAAGTATTGTTCAGAGAACGCCTTATACTCTGCTAACTCCTTGGCAAGTTTGTTTGTAATGGGGATAGAGGATTGCTCCCGTTTCTTTCCCCACACAGTCACCACTTGAGTTTTAAAGTTAATATCATTCCACTTTAAATTAACCAATTCCCCTAAGCGAATACCTGTCCCAAGTAAAAAGATAACAATGCTGTAGTCCCGGTAGTATCTAAATGTACGTCCTCGATTTCTGACACGTCGAAAATAATTGAGCATCTGATTGATTTGATAATCGGTGAACGCCTCAATCTTAATGTCTTCTCGTACATAGGACAGTTTGCGGATCGGACTCTTCTTCGCATCAATAATCTCTTCATTTTCTAGATAATTGAAGAAGATCTTAATTCGTCGGAACTTGCCATTACGTGTGGTTGCGTTATTACCTCTTTCTTTCTGGCAATGAAGTAAGTACGATTTAATCAGCGTTGAACTAACATCATCTACATCAACAACTTCCTGCGCTGCACAAAATGCCTGAAACTCATTAAGTGTCGTAGCATAGGTCTCAATAGTTTGATCACTAAGATTGTTATACTCCTTCTCCGCCAAATAATCCTTTATAGCAAATTTTAATAACAAAAAGACCACTCCTCATTTAAGGATTGTGCCCTAATGATATAGTGATCAAGTCTGCAGATAGCAGTTTTAGTGTAACGACTATACTGTTTTAACGAAAAACCCAGTATCTATGCGGGTTTCAAAAACCAACTCGACGATTGTCAAGTCAGTTCAGCATTTTGAGCACCGCTATTTCGTCGCAGCATTCCTGCTTCGGACAGTTGACGCAGTCGGTCCAGACCTTCTCGGGGAAAATCTCCTTGTCCACGACCGCGAAGCCGTTCTTCTTGAAAAATGTAACCTCGTACGTTAACGCCATCACCTTCAGAATTTGCTGCTCTTTGGCCATTTCTATTAGAAAGTCGACGAGCTTGCTGCCGATCCCAAGCCCCTTATAGCCGTCGGAAATGCCGAGCGAACGGATTTCGACGAGATCCGTTCCCAGCTTGCATAGCGATCCGCAGCCTACGACCTCATTATTTACTTCCGCAACAACGAACGTATCGATTTGGCGTTCCAGAGCGTGACGCGAGCGCGGCAGCATAATTCCTTTCTCTGCATAACCTTGTATTAGTGTATATAATATTTCGACGTCTTCCAGCGTCGCACTTCTGCATACCGCCTGCATCTTACCCTCGCCTCCACCTAGATGTAACCAACCATTATTATTGTATAAATATACATCAGGACGCATGAGTACACAAGTGGTTTTTATCACGGCGATAGAAACATTTGACTTTCCCGCCAGGTGACAGTCGCGGTATGATTTACATATAAAGGAGCGTGATACTATGACGAGTACATATGAAGCTGGAATGGAACAAAATCTTGCCGAGCACGTCCTCACGTTATCGCTGCAAGACTTCCGCGGCCAGAAGAAGCTCGGCGACAAGGCGCTTAAGCAGCTGCCTGAGGAAGGCTATTATTACGTACCGGAGCCGGAGTCGAACAGCATCGCCATTATCGTGAACCATCTATATGGCAACATGCTGTCGCGATGGACCGACTTTCTGACGAGCGACGGCGAGAAGCCCACCCGGAACCGGGATGGGGAATTCAGCCATGACAACGCCACCAGCAAAGAGCTGCTCCGGCGTTGGGAAGAGGGCTGGGGCGCCTTGTTCACCGCGCTGGAAGGGCTGACGCCTGTCGACCTGCTGCGCACGGTTTCGATTCGCGGAGAAGCCCATACCGTGATTCAAGCGATTCATAGGCAAATTTCCCATTATGGCTATCATGTCGGTCAGCTGGTCTATGTCGCCAAGGCATTCCGGTCTGCTGAATGGCAGACGCTCAGTATCCCTAAAGGCGGATCGGCTTCCTTCAATAACAAGATGCTCGATAAACATGAACCGAATCAATAATACACGTGCCATGCGGTTTCAAACGCATATACCAAAACAAGCGACCGAAGCCGGCCGCTTGTTTGCATTCATGGACATCTATTAAATCATCGTGATTAATCGGCAGCTATACTAATAAATGCGCCGAAAACCTCGTTGCCGAGCGGGATCCCTTTGTCCGATAATTTATAGCCGCCATCAATCCCGTCGCCTCCGGTGCGTTCGAGCAGCCCTTCATCGAGAAGCTTACGCAGCTGCTCTCCGAACCGGTCCTCCATGAGTCGGCCGCCGAACTGGGCTGCGTAGTCCTTATTGGTGACGCCGCGGAGCAGTCGAAGGCCTACCATCATGAAATCCTCCATCGCCTCTTCTTCCGTTACGGTCGAGGTTTCCAAACGCGGAAGGCCGGCAAGCGCTGCTTCCATATATGGCTTAATTCCTTTGACGTTAATATGCCGCTGATCCTTCGCATAGCCATGCGCTCCAGCTCCAACCCCATAATAGGACTCATTCCGCCAGTAAGTTGTATTATGGCGGCTCTCGAAGCCCGGCTTGGCGAAGTTGCTTATTTCATAATGGACATAACCGGCCGCTTTCAGCCGGTCAATGAGCAGCATGTACATGGCAAGCTCGTCATCCTCCGGCGGAAGCGTAAGCTCGTTGCGTTCATACAGAACGTGGAACAGCGTATTCTCCTCCACCTTCAATCCATAAAGGGAATAATGCGGAAGGTCCAGCGCCAGGGCGCGGCTCACGCTGTCGGACAGCGTCTCGACGGACTGTCCCGGCAAACCGAACATTAAATCGATCGATAAATTATCGAACCCGACATGACGCGCATTCTCGATGCTGCGGTACACGTCATCCACGTTATGGATCCGGCCGATTCGCTCCAGCAAGGCATTATCGAAGGACTGTACGCCGAAGCTGATCCGGTTTACGCCCCCCGCCCGCATGGCCGCAAGCTTATCTACGTCGGTTGTCCCCGGATTCGCTTCCATCGAAAACTCCGCTTCAGGCGCAATGGGGAAATGCCGTTTGACCGATTGCAGAAAACGTTCCATCTGCGGCGGAGTCAGCACCGTCGGCGTACCTCCGCCGACAAATACGGTGCGAATTTCATCCGCCGGCATGGCAGCGGCGGTCATCGCCATCTCCCGCTCCAAGGCGTCCAAATATTCATCGACCGGCTGGCCTTTCAGCACATAGGAGTTGAAGTCGCAATAGTGACATTTGTTGGTGCAGAATGGAATGTGTATATATAACGCACGGGGCGCATGATGCAGCATAACAACTTACCTCTTTTCACAAGATGAAACGGCGGACGCCCTTCGCGGCGAAATGAGTTTCTTCTCTTCTTGAAATATAAGCAAAGCTTCACGTAACTTAACCATTATTGAAGAAGTAACGCCTCCCGCCATACTTGGCGCCGCAGCCGTTTCTTCCCTAAGTCCTTATCGAAATAAGCATGCCTCTAAAATGTTTATTTTCGATAAGGTTGAGAAAAGGGTCACGTGACGTGACCCTTTTCGCCTTCGTATCCGGCATGGAGCGGATAGTAACATTAATCCTCGTCGATTTTCAGCACCGCCATGAATGCTTCCTGCGGCACCTCGACGTTACCGACCTGCTTCATCCGCTTCTTGCCTTCCTTCTGCTTCTCAAGCAGCTTCCGCTTCCGGGAGATATCGCCGCCGTAGCATTTGGCCAATACGTTCTTGCGCATCGCCTTGACCGTCTCGCGGGCGATAATCTTCGTGCCGATCGAGGCCTGAACAGGCACCTCGAACATCTGCCGCGGAATCAATTCCTTCAGCTTCTCGCAGATGATCCGTCCGCGTTGATACGCACGGTCGCGATGGACGATGACGGACAGCGCATCGACCTGCTCGTTGTTGAGCATAACGTCCAGCTTCACCAGCTTCGACTGGCGGTAGCCCGTCAATTCATAGTCGAAGGAGGCATAGCCCTTCGTGCTCGACTTCAGCTGATCGAAGAAGTCATAGACGATCTCGGATAACGGAACCTCGTACGTAATCGTAACGCGGTTCGTGTCCAAATATTCCATGTTGACGAACTCGCCGCGTTTGCCCTGGCAGAGCTCCATAATGGCGCCGACATAATCATTCGGCACGATAATGGACGCTTTAACATAGGGCTCTTCGACGAATTCGATTTTGCCGACCTCCGGGTAGTTGGAAGGGTTATCGATCTCGATCATATCCCCGTTCGTAAGCGTCACGCGGTAAATAACGCTCGGCGCGGTCGTAATAAGCGGAATGTTGAATTCCCGTTCGATCCGCTCTTGTATAATTTCCATATGCAGCAGGCCGAGAAAACCGCAGCGGAAGCCGAAGCCAAGCGCCGTCGATGTCTCCGGCTCATAACTCAGCGATGCGTCGTTAAGCTCCAGCTTCTCCAACGCTTCGCGCAAATCGTTATAATCCTGCGTCTCGATCGGATACAGCCCGCAGAATACCATCGGATTGCTCTTCCGGTAGCCGGGGAGCGGCTCGAGGGCCGGTTTCTTCGCATACGTTACCGTATCCCCGACTCGCGTATCCTTCACGTTCTTAATGCCGGCCACGATGAACCCGACATCTCCGACGGAGAGCTCGTCAATGATGGCCATCCGCGGCAGGAACGCCCCGACCTCGATGACCTCCGCCTCGGCAGCGGTTGCCATGAAGCGAATCTTATCGCCGGCTTTAATGCTGCCGTCCACAACGCGCACATAGACGATGACGCCTTTGTATGCATCGTAATGCGAGTCGAAGATCAGCGCCTTCAGCGGTTGATCCGGATCGCCGGTCGGCGAAGGCATCTTCGTGACGACCTGCTCCAATATTTCCTTGATGCCGATGCCCGCCTTGGCCGAAGCCAAGACGGCATCGCTTGCATCCAATCCGATAACGTCTTCGATCTCCTGCTTGACCCGTTCAGGCTCCGCGCTGGGCAGATCGATCTTGTTAACGACAGGTACGATCTCCAGATTGTTGTCCAGCGCCAGATAGACGTTCGCCAGCGTCTGCGCTTCGATGCCCTGGGCAGCATCCACGACCAGCAGCGCTCCCTCGCATGCCGCAAGGCTGCGCGACACCTCGTACGTAAAGTCGACGTGTCCGGGCGTGTCAATCAAATTCAAAATATACTCTACGCCGTCGTCCGCTTTATAGGCGAGCCGGACGGCCTGCAGCTTAATCGTGATGCCGCGTTCGCGTTCCAAATCCATTTTGTCGAGTACCTGCGCCTGCATCTCCCTCGAGGAAAGAGCGCCGGTGTACTCCAAGATCCGGTCCGCTAAAGTCGATTTGCCATGATCGATATGGGCAATAATTGAAAAATTTCGGATTTTCTTTTGTCGGTCACGTACGTCCGCCATGCTTAACCCCCACATAGTGCTCAATTGCCAGTCATTCCACTTATTATATCAGTTTGGGGGTTGACCATCAATCCGTAACCGATTCGAAGAAGGAAACAACGAAACGGATGCCTTGGCTCGACAGCGATTGAAGGACGCCTGCCGTCCCATCCGCCAGCTTGTTCACGGTCGAATCCTCCCTCATATCCGGTATGCCGGGCAGCCTGTCGTTATCCAGCTCCTTATCGTAGGCTTCCTCATCGGCGCCATGCCGGTCCCGCAGCTTGGCCGCTTCCTCGACGCTGCGTGCGGATCGGTTCGTCTTCAGATCCCGCTCCTCCGGAAGGAGATCGCCATTATAATACTCATCGTCGTACAAGCCCGATTCGACACGGCTCCGGCCCTGTCCGGCATCGTCATATGTGAGACGGCCGACCGTCGATTCAGTCCCTTTATCCATCGGTCCGTATATCCGTTCCACTCCGTTCGACGCGAGATCGATGCCGAACATAACCACAAGCACGACCATTCCTCCGACAAATGCCCATTTCATAGATTGACGGCGCATACGTTTGCTCCTCCTTCCGGGATAACCCGTTTCTTCGATTATTAACTCGCCACCGGCTCGCTAACCTTCTCCGCGTCCCAATATAGATCGGCAATCACTTTGGCCAGCGCATCGATCGTCCGGTACGATTCCTCCAGCGTATTATCCACACCGCCGATTTCGATCAGGATGCTGTCCGGCGCAAGCGATTGGTTGTATTCCCCGTTGCCGCTGGCGGTCGTCTTGCCTAGAATCCCTTTCGACAGACCCGGATACTTCTTCTCCAGCGCGTCGTGAATGCTGCTTGCAAACTTCTCGTTTTTCCGCCAATTCGGATTCGCTTGGCCTACTACAAAGTAGACACGGGCATACGACTTGCCCTCGATCGTGATGGTCGTATTCTTCTTTCGAAGCGAATCGCGGTGCAGATCGAAGAAAAACTTCAGCCGATCGTTCGAAGCCATCGCTTCCTTGACCGTATTTTTCGAATATTTATAGGATAGCGCCCAATTGTATTTTTTTATCGCGGTCGGATAATCGGTCGAAGAGGTCGTCGCTCCGACTCCCTCCTCCTCCAGCTTCAGCTTCAGCCGTTTGCCGAGCAGGGTGATGTTCTTCGTCGAAGAGGTAGGATCCTTCGCGCTGCTCTTCAGTTCAGGAAACCACGATTCCCGGTTATGAGAGTGATAGATAAAAACCACTTTATCCTTGCCCGTCGTCGGCTTTGCGGCTGTATCCGGCTTTGCCGGGTTATCGGCAGGCGGAGTAGAAGGCGGCGAGGCAGGCGGTGCCGCCGAACCTTCGTCATCCGTGCTTCGATCTTCTCCTGCGCCGGGATCCGGCCGCCCCGACCCGTCCGAACTTGGACCGGACTGGTCTTCATTCTGGGTGGCCGCACCTATTGGGCCATGATCCCCGGGCTCGACAAACTCCTCCGCCACGGAGCCTGGACGCAGAAGCACCGTATCTTCCGTTTTCAAACCGGGATATTCCCCCGCAAGCAAGCTCTTCGGATCATCCGGATTGATATCGGTCAGCAGACGAACGAGGAATGCGCCCACTTGCTTGCCGGAAATCGATGTCTCCCGCTCGCTGCTGCCGCTGCCTGGCATCTCCATTGCAAGCATATCCGAGAACAGCCCGCCCGAAACGTTGGCCGCGAACCCTTTCATCGAAGAAACGGGCGAGGAAGCAGCTTTCTGCTGCACAATCGCACCAACGCCTATGACGATAACCATAATCATGGATCCTAGCGACAACAACGCGAACATACGGCCCGTTACTAGCAGCTTGCGCAGATTCCGGCTCCCTTTAGCCAAGTTCCATGTCACGACAACCTGTTTCATACCTTTCGTTCCCCCTAACCATAAGCGTTCGCCAATACTTAGCTACTACTAACCTATGGGACAGAACGAATTCATAGAACAACATATTTGATAGAAAACTAGATTCTGCTCCGGAAGCACACAAAAAAGCTGCACCCCGGGTGCAGCAGTCCATGCATGGCATCGATCTTAATGTGTATACGCAGACACATTCGAAGTATCGACCGCATCGTGCAAGCCTGCGTTCAAGCCGCTCGCAATAATGTTGGCGATGTCCTCGATAAACTGGTCGATTTCCTTCGGAGTGACCAGAAGATCGTAACCGAGCGGCCCCAAAGCTTCGCGAACAAGCTGCAGACGATCCTTGTCTTCCATCTTGTTGATCAGCCCGAAGATCTGATCCGTATTGCCATTCTGCGCTTGAACGTGGCTTCGCATCAGCTCGATCGTATTGTTGACGATGGTAGAAGCATACACGACTGTCGGAACGCCGATCGCGATGACGGGGATGCCCATGATCTCCTTCGTGAGCCCTCGGCGTTTGTTGCCGATCCCCGAACCGGGATGTATGCCGGTATCCGCAATTTGAATCGTCGTGTTCACCCGTTCGAGCGCCTTGGAGGCAAGGGCGTCGATGGCGATGATGACTTCCGGCTTTGCCCGGTCCACGATTCCCTGTACAATTTCACTGGACTCGATCCCGGTGATGCCCAGAACGCCGGGAGCGACGGCACTAACGCTGCGATAGCCCGGCGACACCTGATCCGGCATCAGCTCGAAGAAATGCCGAGTCACCATTACGTTCTCCACAACCAGCGGACCGAGCGCATCGGGCGTAACGTTCCAGTTGCCGAGTCCGACGATGAGGACATTCGCCTTCTTGCCGACTCCGATACGGTCCAAGAAGGACTCGAACTCCTGTGCCAGCTTGGTCGCGACACGGTCCTGCAGCCCCGTGTCCAGCTTTCGCAGATCCGGCACCTCGAAGGTCACGTAATGGCCGGGCATCTTGCCTAGCGCCCGCGCGCCTTCCTCATTCTGAACCTGAAGGCGAGTAATCTTAATGCCTTCTTCGTCCGATACCTCCGAGAGGACGCCAGGAATCGGTCCATTACCCCCGGATTCCGCCAGCTCCTTCGCTTCCAGCGCCAAATCGATTCCTGCCGAAAACTGCTGCAAATCAAGTTCATCACGTTCATTCATTCGCAAGGGCGCTCCTTCCATATCGTTTGGCGTTAGTTTGCGGAAGCATCCGTTGATTTATGCGGAGATCCTTTTCCTGCGCGCAGTGGAGTGACGATGAGCTATTGCAATTTGGGCATTCACGTGATAAAATATTTCAAGTTGTGTTGTTACAATGGGGTTTTTCCTTTTACGGGAGGTGAATGCAATGCCAAACATTAAATCCGCTGTGAAACGCGTTAAAACGATTGAAAAGCGTCGCGCTCTGAACGCTTCGCAAAAATCCGCGCTCCGTTCGGCCGTTAAAGCTGCTGACCAAGCTGTGGTTGCAACTGATGTTGATGCTGCTAAAGCAGCTCTGATCGTAGCAACGAAGAAGCTGGACAAAGCGGTTACGAAAGGCCTTATTCATAAGAATGCGGCTGCTCGCAAAAAGTCTCGTCTAGCGAAAAAGCTGAATGCTCTTTCGGCTCAAGCCTAATGACATAAAAGTCCTGTTCACCGCCAAGCGGATGACAGGACTTTTTTTGATGCCTTTTGACTGCTGTGTCTGTGTCAATTTTAATGCTCTCCAGTATCGATTACGAAGCGGCCAGAGACAGAAGGAATAGCTCCAGCCCGAGCGTCTTATCAATTTGACCGGTTTTCATCCGGTAATCGAGTTCGGCAACCCGGTCCAGATGCCCCCCTAGTGCCGCGACGGTAAATTTGCGCGCCTTCTCGGCCGCCAGTTTGACTGCGTAAGGATGCAGGCCGATCTGTCCAGCCATCTGCTGCGGCGAATACCGGTGCTGCTCCAGCTCCTTCACCTGCAGCATAATGCGCAGCTGACGGGCGATCAACGCCGTAATCTTGATCGGCTCCTCACGGCGCAGCAGCAGCTCGTTGTACAGCTTCAGTGCCCGCTCCACCTGCAGCGAGGCCATTGCGTCGATGAGCGCGAAGACGTCTTCTTCGACCGTTGTCGCAATCAGCTTGTCGACGGTCAGCTCGCCGATCGTCCCGCCCTGCCCGGCGTGCAGGCAGAGCTTATCGACCTCTAGCGCAAGCTGCTGCATGCTTGTGCCCGTTCTTGTCAGCAGCATCTCGGCTGCTTCCCGCCTAAGCGTCCGACCCTGCTCCTCAGCCCTCTTGATCGTCCACAGCAGCAGCTCGTTCTCCGTCAGCTCCTGAAAGGCGAGCAGCGCATGGCGCTCCTTAAGCAGCTTGACCGCCTTGCGGCGTTCGTCCAGCTTCTCCGCGTAAACGAGAAAAACGATAACGCTGCTCTCGCACGGCTCTTGCAGATAGGCTAGCAGCTGGTCGGTCTGATGGTCGATCTTGCCGCCTTCTTTGCCCCCTAAAGCCGCCGCCAGCACCGACTGGTCGCGAATGATGACCAGCTTCGAGGAAGCGAAGAACGGCAGCGTTTCCGCTTCGGCTATGGCTTCTCCGATCGGGGACTCGGCCATGTCAAACTTGACGACGCCGAGCTCCTGCTCCTCCGCCGGCAGCAGCTTGTCCGTCAATTCGGCGACAAATTGCTTCATCCGGTACCGATCTTTCCCATATAGCACGTAGACAGGCCGAAATTGCCCTGCTTTCCATTCCTTCATCGCGTCTTTGATTTCCATCCGCAGCTCTCCTAAATCCATGTTTCATCTATCATACCATGCGCAGCGCCACTTACACACGCATTCAAGCAGCGGAGCCTTGAAACGCAACAAAGGGATGAAGCCATTGCGCTTCATCCCTCTGTCCCTAAACATCTATATAAACATCCGCAAGCAGACAGTCCATGGTACTATCTGCGGATGATCATACGACGTAAAGGCATCGCCCTTTGACGCTTTCCGATACATCACTATACGCAATTATCCCCTTATGTGTGACTGAAGATAAATAATTAAGGGTTGATAACGTGCGAAGTGCCCGCCTCAGGATCAACCACAAACTTCTGCACGCTGCCGTCTTTAGACTGCGCTTCATAGGTCAGCGTCTTGCTGTCGGCTGCCCATTCGATCGCTCCGAGCTCGCCGGAATCGGACTCGCTTCGGAACAGAAGCCCATTATCCGCGGCCTGATACACGCTCAGCACATTCTGGGAAATGACAGCCTTATAGTTCCCGTTCGGGGACAAATTCTCCTCTACCGGTCTCTTGGTGCCCAAAATCCCTTTATGGTTGGCGTCTTCCGCTTCATCAATCTGATTGATATCCGCTATACCTTTGTCATCCGGAGATCCCGCGGAGGAATCCTCTCCATTCTGATTCGTGATCTCATGACTATAGTTCGGCGAGTTCCCTTTGCCCTTGCCCTCGTTGGGCTCGGATTCCTTCTTCGCGTCCTGATTCTCCGGCACGTAATACGTACCCGACTTGATCTTGTCGCTGCCGTCTCGCTCGCTGCTGCTGTCTGGATCGGCTAGACTTCTAGACCGGGACTGCTGCGCTCCGTCCGACTCTTCCGCGCCAAGTTCCTCTGAGGACATCGTTTCGACCTCGTTGTTTCCCTTCTGCTCACTGCCATTGTTCGATGACTGCTTCTGCATGGCCGGTTCCCCGCCGGCATCCGTTGCCGCTATTTCTGCACTGTCCGCCGCACTGTTCAAGCTGTTGGCCGTTTTCTCCGCACCGTCCGGCTGGTAGGTTACTAGAAACAGGCCTACGACGACACCGGCTGCGATAACGCCGCCGAATGCGCGTAGCGAGAACCGATCCTTCCAGCGCTTGACGGGTACGATCGGCTTCGCTTGCTGACGCGCCTTCTCACCGGCGGCAGCAGCATGGGCGGCTTCGACAGCAGGCAGCTCCGGCAGACGAGGCAGGATCGCGTCGACAATGCTGTATGGCGGCGTAACCTTCGGCAAATTCTCCAATCCGGCGGAAAGCAGCTGCAGACGCTCGAACATCGCCGCGCACTGCTGGCAATGCCTCGTATGACTTATCAAGGCTTCGCTTTCCCGCTCGTCGAGATCGCCGTCCAGCTGTCTTTGCATATATTCCATCCCCTCTTGACAATTCATCCTCGGACACCACCTTTCTGATAGTCATGTAGGTACGTTTGAAGCTGCTGCCGCGCCCGGAATAAATAAGACTTTACGGTGTTGAGCGGCAAATCAAGAGAATCCGCAATCTCGTTATACGAGAAATCTTGCAAATACCGCAATACAACGACAGCGCGATGATGTTCAGGTAACTTATCGATTGCCTTCCGGATATCTTGAACGGCATATGCGGAAAGCACTTCCTCCTCGACGGTATGGGAGTCCCTGAACACCATTTCATGCTCATCAATGGAAACCGTCGGCTTGTTGCGCCGGAATTTATCGATACAGATGTTCGTTACGATTCGTTGAACCCATGTTTTAAACTGCGCCTTCTCTTCGTAGGATCCGATTTTGGTATAAATGCGGATTAGCGCCTCCTGCGCGGCATCCAATGCATCTTGTTCGTTATTAAGTATATAGTAGGCTGTCCGGTAAACATGATTTTCAATCTCACGCAATAGAGAAATCAGAGCGTCGCCGTCGCCCGCTTGTGCGGCTTTGATTAGGCCGGGCTCCACCACGGAGGATCCCCCTCTCTTGCAACCTTTCAGACGGAAAGGATGGCAATAATGTTGCACACATAGGTAAAAAGTCTTTAAAATATTTTTAGGTTTGTAATCTTGGAATAGAAAGTCCCAAAATAAAGCATATCAGAAAATGTTAAAACCGTATAGCCTCAGACTACATGCGGGACCAGCCCAATAACCAGTGGTAAATATAGACATAGAGGCGCCTCCGCCAATGGATTCAGCCATTCACCGGAAACGCCTCTCGGATTGAAATAATTACCCTATCGCCTACTATGTTTATCGTCGCAGCAGGGCTGAAAAACATCTGCCTCGCTGCTAGCAGACAGTTCACTTTCTATATCATGACTCGCGATGGTCTGACAGCATCGTACGCGTGAACAGCTCGCTCTTCTTTGTAACCCGTATTTGCACTTCGCCGTCCCTGTCCGTCCGGAGGATATGCGTTCCTGCGTTCTGAAGCCGCTTCACGACGTCCGGATTCGGATGTCCGTACCAATTGGTCCGGCCGACCGAGATAACAGCGGTCTTCGGCTGCCAATAAGCGAGCCACTCTGCCGTCGTCGACGTCTTGCTTCCGTGATGGGATACCTTCATGATATCGACACGCATCTGCTGCTGCCGCTGTTTGAATATCCGTTCCGCCCGCGTCAGAAGCGCCCGCTCTTCTTTGGCGTCGGCGTCGCCGGCGAACAGAAACGTCCGCTCGTAGAGGTGAAGAAGGAAGGCGACACTATGCCCATTCTGGTCTTCAACCTCCGGCACGGCCATGGCGGCTTCCTTCGTCGCCTCCGCATCCATGAAGAGCTTCTCGTCCGCGCCGCCGATAACCGTCATTCGCGCGCTCCTCCCGAGCTCCCAGCTCTGCCCTTCAACCGCACGGAAGAGCGGAATGCCCCGGTCGACGGCGGCTTGCAGCAGCATGCGCGCATCCTCCGAATCTTTGTAGGTCCCGTTCCATAAGATTCGTTTCACCGGGATGCTCGACACGATGGCATGAAGCCCTCTTATATGATCGCTATCGAGATGGGACATCACGAGCAGATCGATCGCCTGCACCCCGCGCTGCTGCAGGAGCGGAACGACTGTTTTGCGCCCTACCTCGAATGGATCGCGGCGGTTCTTCCATTCCTCACCCGGCTTGCGGAAGCTTACGATGCCGCCGCCGTCGATGAGGATATGCTTGCCTTCGGCTGATCGCACCAGAATGGAATCGCCCTGCCCGACATCGAGAAAATGAACGACCGCATCGTCCCGGTGCCAATTCGGATAATAGGCCCACAGGAGAGGCAGCAGCAATGCCGCAATGCCGGCTGCAGAAGCGCAGCGGCGGCGAAGCCTGCCCGACCTTGTCTCCCGCTTCGGTTCTACCGGTCGCCCCCCTTCGACCGCACCCCATCTATTCACATCAGCAGCCGCTTCCGTAAGCGGCATGGTGTCTGCGATCATGCTGTCTATCGCGCCTTCTTCCTGCTGCAGCGAATCCATATATCTCCTGTTGAGGAGGAGGACCACAAGCCCTAAGGCGCCGTAGACGGCAGCAACCCACCAAAGCGGCGGCTTTGCCCAAATATAGCGGAACCGTTCGACCTCGCTGAGCTGCAGTACGAATCCGAAGGTAAGGTCATTGGCGATCTCCGCTCCCTTTGCCAGCAGGGCGGCTGCCGGATGCCATATCCCAGCCAGAAGCAGCGACGCTCCGCCAAGCGGCATGACGATGAAGCTTATGAACGGTACGAGCGCAAAGTTGGCCGGGAGAGACAACAGATGAAATTGGTTGAAATAATAGACGGTCAGCGGAAAGGAAACCGCCTGGGCTACGATCGTTACGGCAGCCAGATCGTACAGCGCTTTCCATCGCTTCGAGTCCGGCATTCTCCTTCGGACCGGCGGAACTCCGACGATGAGCCCGGCGGTCACGATGAACGACAGCTGGAAGCCGACATCCTCCAATAAATAAGGATCATAGAGAAGCATCAGGAGCGCGGCCGCCGAGAGCAGGTGCAGCCCGTCCTTCAGCTTGTCCAGCCGGGCCGCCGTCAAGCCCAGCATCGCCATGATCCCTGCACGGATGACGGACGGCGAACCGCCTGCAAGCAGAACATAGAACGGCACAGCCGCGATCATCACGAGCAGCATCCGTTCGCGCGTCATGCGCAGCAGCTTGAGCAGGCCTCCGAGCACGTAGAGAAAGACGGCGACGTGGAGGCCGGAGATGGCCAGGATGTGCGTCAGTCCAAGCTGGGAAAACTGACGGAAGCGGTCGGGATCGAGATCCTCGCGTATGCCGAGGACGAGGCCCTTCATGTACCCGGCCTGCTCCCCCGGGTACAGATCGTCCATCCGCGAGCCGAGGGCATTGCGCATTGCGTCGATGCGACCCAGCAGCGACGCCTTGCTTAAGGACGGGCCCGCGGCGGTTTGCACGGAGGCGAGCCCCTTCGCCTTGAGCAGCCAGTGAATGCGCTGGCCGCTCAAGTAGCGGCGGTAATCGAAGCCGCCGAAGTTGGTCGCTGCAGCCGGCAGCTCCAGCCCGCCGGCCACGCGAACCCGTTCGCCGCGCTGCCAGCGGGCGGCGACGGCCTGGTCCGGCTGCTCCTCCAGCCGGACCTGCACGAGCAGGCGCTCGCCGCCAAGCTCCCGCGGCGCCTGCTCGCCCTCGACGCGGACGGTATGCGCGCTCACGCGGAACTGTACGCGGTCGCCGTCGATCTCGACCGCGGATATAATCGTTCCATCGGCTTCCACGGCAGGGGAAGCCGATGGAACGCCCGCCGCTGCGGCGGCGAACAGGTCTTGGAGCGCCGTGACATTGCGGGCATCCGCCCACATGCGCTCCCCTGCAGCGGCGCCGAACGCGGCCAGGCATGCCGCGGCGAGCAGCCACGACTCGCGCCGCCGCAGGGTCATTGCGAGCAGCGCGGCGGCAAGCGCGCCGCCTGCCAGCACGACCCCGCGGCCCGTCAGACCCGCCGCCGCGGCACTGCCGATCACCCAGCAAATCGTGAATAGAACGATCGGTCTTCGCGTCATCTCAAGTTCACCTCCCTGCTCTGCTGTTATTCACATGCTCCACTGCGGTCTATTTTCGAAAATGCTCCATCACATATAATCATCGGTGTATACCCTTCTCCCCTTCCCGCTCACGCCGTACAAGCAGAAACGGCAGACGCCTTCTTGGCGGTCTTCTTAAGTTTCTCACTCATTAATAGAAGCAAAGTATCGCGGAAACCTATACGTCCGATTCGTGTTAAAAACAAAAAGAACCCCCGGCTGCACCGCGATCGGCGCGTCCGGAGGTTCTTCCTCCACTCGATATCCTTTTGCTTGCTACCGCACTACGAAATGACACTCATGCCCGAATGGGCGGGAGGCTCGTATTCGGCTAAATTCCGAAAGACGATCCCCTTCTGTGTCATCAGCGTTACCACTTTCTCGCTGTCCTTCGGGTAGTTGCGATGGTAGACGATCTCTTTGACACCACTGTTGGCCAACATATTGGCACAGGTCCAGCAAGGTTGATCCGTCACGTAGACCGTCGACCCTTCCCGGTCGATCCGGTCGGTAAACATTAGCAGGTTCTGCTCCGCATGGATCGTACGGATACAGCGCTGCTTCTTGACCATGCGCTCCTCCGAATCGACCATCGTCAGCTCAACCTCTTCGACAATCATGCAGCCGGCTTCCGAACAATCGTCCACCCCCATCGGGGCGCCGTTATAGGCGGTGCCCAGCAGCTTCTTCCCTTGGACCAAGACAGCGCCAACATGTCTGCGCGGACAACGTGAACGTGTCGAGACCATATAAGCGATATCCATGAAGTAGGTGTCCCAATCTTTGCGCACGCTGTCTTGCGGTGACGTTTCCATCGCCTCATACTTCCCTTCGTTCTTCTAAAATTATGATTGGCTGGCTTCGAGCGCCTGGCGCAGGTCCGCCAGAATGTCGTCGATGCCTTCCGTGCCGACCGACAGCCGGATCATGCCCGGGCTTACGCCGGCTGCGATCTGGCCTTCTTCGGTCAACTGCTGATGAGTCGTGCTGGCCGGATGAATGATAAGCGACTTGGAGTCCCCGACATTAGCCAGATGCGAGAACAGCTTAACCGCATTGATCACCTTCTTGCCGGCTTCGCGTCCGCCCTTAATGCCGAAGGTCAGAATCGCGCCTTGGCCTTTAGGCAAATACTTCTGGGCAAGATCATAAGACGGATGGCTCGGCAGCCCCGGATAGTTTACCCATTCAACCGCATCGTTTGCCTCCAGGAATTGCGCTACTGCAAGCGCATTGGAGCAGTGGCGCTCCATACGGAGATGAAGCGTCTCCAGCCCTTGAAGCAGGAGGAAGGAATTGAACGGAGACAGCGCCGCGCCCATGTCGCGGAGCAGCTGCACGCGCATTTTGATAATGTAGGCCACAGGTCCTACTGCGTCCGTGTAGACAACACCGTGGTAGCTCGGATCCGGCTCGGTAAGGCCCGGGAATCTGCCGCTTGCCTTCCAGTCGAATTTGCCGCCATCGACGACAACGCCGCCGATCGACGTCCCGTGGCCGCCGATAAACTTGGTTGCCGAGTGAACGACGATATCCGCGCCGTGTTCAATCGGACGGCACAGGAACGGGCTCGGGAACGTATTGTCCACAATGAGCGGCACGCCATGCTTATGGGCAACCGCCGCTACGCCCTCAATGTCGATCAGATCGCCTTTCGGGTTGCCGATCGTTTCTGCGAATACCGCTTTCGTCTTATCGGTAATCGCCGCTTCGAAATTGCTCGGATCGGAAGGATCGACGAACTTCACGTTAATGCCAAGCTTCGGAAGCGTGATTGCGAACAAATTGTACGTTCCGCCATACAGGCTCGTCGAGGATACGATTTCGTCGCCCGCACCGGCAATATTCAAGATCGAGTATGTGATGGCCGCTTGTCCGGATGCAACTGCTAGCGCTGCCGGCGCTCCCTCCAGGGCGGCAATGCGCTTCTCGAACACATCGCTCGTCGGATTCATGATACGCGTATAAATATTGCCGAATTCTTTCAATGCAAACAGATCCGCTGCGTGGTCCGTATCGCGGAAGCCGTATGAAGAAGTCTGATAAATCGGCACTGCACGGGACAGTGTCGTAGGATCGATTTCCTGGCCTCCATGAACGGCCAGCGTTTCTAAAGATAATTTCGGTTGATCTGACATTTGAACTATTCCTCCTCGACTTAAATGGGCGACAGGCCCATTTTTGCCTGTCCCACTTATTCTCGCATAATCAAGACCCGGCGACAATGAGCGGATTCATTTTTTCGAGCATTTTCGTTCCGATTCCCTTCACGCGCAGCAAATCCTTCGTCGTCTTGAAAGGTCCGTTCTTCTCGCGGTCGGCGATAATCGCCTTTGCTTTGGCAGCGCCGATTCCCGGCAGCGCATCCAGCTGGTCGGCGGTTGCGCGGTTTATGTCGATTTTTCCCGAGTTGTCCGCCTCCTCATTACCGGTCTGCTTCGCGCCCTCTTGGTTCCCCGCCGGCGCGTCCGGAGCAGCAGCGCCCGGCTTCACCTGGACTGCTTGCGGTTCTTTGTCCGTCACAGCCTTCTCTCCGTTAACGGCTCTGCCCTGTGTCTCCACGGATTTCTCCTTCGAAGGATCGGTATCGTTCGTCTTCTCTTCCTCCATCTCCCCCGATTTCAAGACCGCCTCAACCTGATCGTTCATGGCGATCCAGCCCGGCGGCTCCTCCGCGGACGATTGACTCAAAGCAAAGCCGAGCATAACCGCACCAGCCGCGATCAACGCTCCCATAAGCCAGGTCCCCCGGGAGATCTTACGTACGAATCCTGCTTGCATGCTGCTCCTCACGCTCCATTCATGAATACTGAAATTTCTGCAATTGAATAACGAACTGCCGCATCCGAACTTTTTCCTCAAAAAAGGTGATGTTAGCCGAGCTAATGCGCATATCGTAGTAAGAGCAGCATAATGAGCGATCAGGTCCGGTGTATGTCTTTGCAGCCGCGCTTGTCCGGGCAGTCCACTGCCTGGCTGAAGACCGCACCCCTGGCCCGAAAGAATGACACCCGCAGCTTCTCATGGAGCATGCAGCTTTCCTGCGTATTGCTGCCGGTCCATGCGGAATCTTATGCGACGCTACGGCAGCTCTGCTATTCCAAATGGAGAGCGCCCTGGGAGGGACTAACGATGAATGTCGGTTTTATCGGAATCGGAAGTATGGGCAGTCTGCTGATCGACGCGTTTATCGGTTCGGGCGCGCTCGATCCGATGCAAATTACGGCAAGCAACCGAACGTTTGCCAAGGCGGAAAGCATGGCGCACCGATATCCCGGACTCCGTGCCGTTCACGCGAACAAGGAAGCGGCTGCCGGGAGCGATATTGTTTTTCTGTGCATCAAACCGCATGAATATAGGACCGTCATTCATGACCTTCAAACCGTCCTGCAGCCACATCAAATCATTGTCTCCATTACCAGTCCCGTCATGATTGCGCAGCTTGAGGATTGGCTTCCCTGCAAGATCGCCAAAGTGATACCCAGCATTACGAACTACGTCTGCTGCGGCGCGACCTTATGCATGTTCGGCGAGCGGATGGAGAAAGCCGACAGGGAGCGGTTGAACAGTCTCCTTGCCTACATCAGCGAGCCTCTTCATATCAATGAGCGGCATACCCGGATCGTCTCCGACCTCTCTTCCTGCGGCCCCGCTTTCCTTGCGCTGGTCCTGCAAAAGTTTGTCGATGCCGCCGTCGAGGAGACCGGCATCGCCCGGGAAGAAGCGCTGGCCATCGCCAGCACCATGCTGACGGGCACCGGCCATCTGCTGACCGAGGGCGGCATGACTCCTGAGCAGCTGCAAGCCCGCGTCTCCGTTCCGGGAGGAATAACGGCTCAAGCCTTGACGCTGTTAAACAGTGAGATTGACGGCGTATTTAACGCGGTCATCCGCACGACGCACGCCAAATACCGGGAAGATTTGGCCAAGGTTAACGTCTCGTTATACGGCGAAGAGGTGAACGGCTCTTAACGCATGCTTTGCGTTAAGAAGCCATCCACCTCTTCGTTCCGTATTAATTTGCTACGATATTGACAAGCTTGCCTTTCACGGCAATCACTTTACGTATCGTCTTTCCTTCAATCGCCTCAGCCACTTTCTCCGACTGCTTCGCGATCTGTTCCATATCCGCCTCGTTCGTATCTGCAGCGATCGAAATACGATCCATAATTTTGCCATTCACTTGAACGACGATTTCGACTTCCTGATCGATTGTCCAAGCCTCGTTGTAAGAAGGCCATTCCACGTACGTAACCGACCCGGCGTGACCCAGTTTCGACCACAATTCCTCCGCAATATGCGGCGCGAGCGGCGACAGCAGCTGCACGAAGTTTTCCATCGCTTGGCGCGGCAGCGTCTCCGCCTTGTAAGCGTCGTTGACGAAAATCATCAATTGGCTGATCGCCGTATTGAAGCGCAGGTTCTCATAATCGTCTTCAACCTTCTTGATCGTACGGTGCCAGATCCGCTTGAACGCTTCGGACGCTTCTCCATCCGTAATCTTGGCGCTTAGCTCGCCGTTATCGCCAATGTACAGACGCCATACGCGGCTCAGGAAGCGATGCATCCCCTCCACGCCGTTCGTATTCCACGGCTTCGTCGCTTCGAGCGGGCCCATGAACATCTCATACATCCGCAGCGTGTCCGCACCGAACTCATTGACGATATCATCCGGATTGATGACATTGCCGCGCGACTTGGACATTTTTTCATTGTTCGTGCCCAGAATCATGCCTTGGTTGACGAGCTTGTGGAACGGCTCTTTCGTCGCTACGACGCCAAGATCGTAGAGCACTTTATGCCAGAACCTTGCATAGAGCAGGTGAAGCACGGCGTGCTCCGCTCCTCCGATGTACAGATCGACCGGCAGCCATTCCTTCTGCTTCTCCGGCGAGCAGATCTCATTCTCGTTATGCGGATCGATAAAACGCAGGTAATACCAGCAGCTGCCCGCCCATTGCGGCATTGTGTTCGTTTCGCGGCGCGCCTTCATGCCGGTCTCGGGATCGATCGTCTCTACCCACTCGGTCACATTCGCAAGCGGCGATTCTCCGGTGCCCGAAGGTTTGATTTGATCCACATCCGGCAGCAGCAGAGGAAGCTGATCCACAGGAACCGGCTTCATCGTCCCGTCCTCCAGGTGAAGAATCGGAATCGGCTCGCCCCAATAGCGCTGGCGGCTGAACAGCCAATCGCGCAGACGGTACGTCACTTTGCCGTGCCCTTTGCCGGATGCCTCGAGCTTCTCAATCATTACGGCAATCGCCTGCTCATTATTCAAGCCGTTCAAGACGTCGGAATTGACATGCGGGCCGTCTCCTGCGAAAGCCTCCACGGAAATATCGCCGCCCTCTACCACTTCGACGATCGGCAGGTCGAACTGCTTCGCAAACTCCCAGTCACGCTGGTCATGCCCCGGAACCGCCATAATGGCGCCGGTTCCGTAACCGGCCAATACATAATCGGCGATCCAAATCGGCACCTTGGCGCCGTTAACCGGATTAACTGCATAAGCACCGGTAAATACGCCGGACTTGTCTTTCGCCAAATCGGTACGCTCAAGATCGCTCTTGCGCGCAGCCGCTTCCTGATAAGCCTGAACCTCCGCCTGCTGGCCGCTTGTCGTAATCCGGCCTACAAGCTCATGCTCCGGAGCAAGTACACAGTAGGTCGCTCCGAACAGCGTATCCGGACGTGTCGTGAAGACAACCAGTGCATCTTCATAACCGTCAATCGCGAATGTGACTTCGGCCCCCGTCGATTTGCCGATCCAGTTGCGCTGCATATCTTTAATGCTCTCGGACCAGTCCAGCTCCTCCAAGTCGTCCAGCAGTCGATCGGCATACTCGGTAATCTTCAATATCCATTGCCGCATCGGCTTACGGATGACCGGATGGTTGCCGCGCTCGCTCAGTCCGTTGATGACCTCTTCGTTGGCCAAAACCGTTCCGAGTGCCGGACACCAGTTCACCGGTACTTCAGCTACGTAAGCAAGCCCTTTATTGTACAGCTGGATGAAGATCCACTGCGTCCATTTGTAATAGTCGGGATCCGTCGTGCTGAATTCGCGGTCCCAGTCATACGAGAAGCCGAGCGATTTGATTTGGCGACGGAAGTTATCGATGTTCTTGAACGTAATGTCACGCGGGTGCTCGCCCGTATCGAGCGCATGCTGCTCCGCAGGAAGCCCGAATGCGTCCCAGCCCATCGGATGCAGCACGTTATATCCGCGCATCCTTTTGTAGCGGGATACGATATCCGTCGCGGTGTAGCCCTCCGGATGGCCGACATGCAAGCCCGCGCCGGACGGATACGGAAACATATCCAGTGCGTAGAATTTCGATTTATCCGCGTCTTCCGTCGTTTTGAACGTCTTATTATCATCCCAGTACTTCTGCCATTTCGGCTCGATTGCTTGCGGGTTGTATCCCTGCGGCTCTTGGCGATCTTGTGCCATGTGAGTTGCCTCCTAAAAGTTTTGTGAAGCTTAACTAGTTGTTTCTACTTCGCAGCAAAACTCGCTTCGTAAGCATACGCTTTGTTTTGTGCATAAAAAAACCTCCCATCCCCAGCGACAACGCTAGGGACGAGAGGTATTAATTCCCGTGGTACCACCCTAGTTAGCGGAGAACATGCTTTGTATCCGCTCACTCGACACCCTTAACGCGGGCGATACGGCATGCTTCCGGACCGGCAGATCAAGCCGGAACGATTGGGCATGCGGCTCCAAGGCGAGTTCGTCTACGTGTCATTCCGGCTCGCACCTACCGCCGAATCTCTGAATCTGACCACGTGAAACTACTGCTCCTTATCGACGCCTGATAAAAATGATTAGTTCGATTATAATGAAGCCGCATCCTGCTGTCAAGGGAAGAACGGTTATTTTACCGCTACGAAAAATATCCGTTCCGATTGAGGTCCGGGCGCTTCCAGCTTGAAGTCCGCAAACTGCTCAACTTTCGAGAACCCCGCTTTGGCAAGCGCTACGCCAATCCAAGCCGGGTCGTAGGCACGCTGCACGTGAACCTCCTCGAACCGGCGGAAGCTGGCGTCGCGCTGCTCCCCTTCGCGGGCGAATATCGTCAGATGATGCTCGATTTCCAGCCGTTCCGCATCATAGTCGCTCGTCCAGATGTAGGCGATATCGCGTTCATCCAGCACGAACGGCTGCTCCTCCGCGTATCGCACCAGCTGCCTCGGGGCATGTACGTCGAACAGGAAGAGGCCGCCAGGCTTCAAGCCGTTCCAGGTTGCGCGAAATGCGGCCTCAACATCTTCCCCCTCAGTCAAATAGTTGATGCAATCGCAGAAGGATATCACGGAATCAACCTGCTCCGGCAGCTCCCAATCGCGCATATCCTGTTGAAGCCAGCGAATCGACCCTCCATCCGGCCGGAGGCTGCGCCCTGCCCCTTCGTCCCACTTGCTGCGTCCGATCGTCAGCATATCGGCCGATAAATCGATGGCGAACACCTGGAACCCGGACAGTGCCAGCGGAATCGATATGCTGCCCGTACCGCAGCCCAAATCGGCGACGGTTCTGGGCATATCGTTCGACCGCTCCCAGCACGACCGCGCAAAGCGGAGCCAATCCGGATAGGGCATGTCTTCCATCAACCGGTCGTATACGGTGGCAAATTGCCGGTAAGCCCGCATTCTGATCCCTCCAGACGTCTATTCCTTATTCGGAGCTTCGCTATCGCCAGCTGCGCTTCCTTCAACAAGGCGTGTCCAGCTTCCTTGCTGCGTTACGAGACCGTCGCGCATAAGTTTCCCGATCGCACGCTTAAAGGCAGACTTGCTAATTCCGAATTTCTGCTTAATAATCTCCGCTTGCGTTTCATCCGAATAGGGCATAGCACCCCCTGGACGTTCCCGCAGAAAGGCGAGAATGCGATCTGCATCCTCGACGCGGCCGACTTCTTTGATAGGCGACATGGACAGGTTGACGCGGCCATCTTCACGAATGAACGTCACTCTGGCACGTACGCGCTCACCCAGACGAAGAGGCTGCAATCGCTCATCGGCCGGTATAAATCCAAATACGCCAAACCCGACAACGCCGCCGTCAACGAGGACGAACGACCCGATCTTCAGCGTCTTCGTCACCCAGCCTTCCACCCAGGTGTTCTTCCATGATTGAGGCGCAGGGAATACAAGCTTCATGAAGTCTTCTTCCGCTGCCGTCTTGGCGACGAGCCGGCCGATTTTATCATGCTCAAGCCGGACAAATACTTCATCGCCGCGGCGCGGACGCAGCGTCTTAAGCTCAGGCTGCTCCGACATCGGCAGCAGCAGCTGGCGTCCAAGTCCCATTTCGAGAAAAACGCCGATCCGGGGGTGAATATCCGCTACAGCCAGTCTAGCCACTTCGCCCAGCTGAATCAGCGGACGCTTCATCGTGGCGGCGATCCGGTCTTCCGAATCGTAGAACAGGAAGGCTTCGACCTCGGCGCCCGGCTTCGGCCGGCTGCCGATGATTTCCGTATAGTGCATCAGCACCTCTTCATTGCCGTCCGTCAGAAAATACCCATAGGGTGACACCTCGCGCGCCACCCTCAGTTTCATAATCGTTCCCGCGACTAAACTCATGCAAATTCCACGACTTTCGCGTCGGACCACAGCCGCTCGATGTTGTAATACTCGCGCTCGTCGCGATGGAATACATGCACGATGACATCTCCGATATCGATAAGCACCCATCTGCCGGAGTCCATGCCTTCAATCCCGCGCACCCGGGCGCCCTTTAATTCCGCCTGTTTACGAATTTCCGTCGTAATCGACTGTACCTGGGTATCCGAATTACCGTGGCAAATAACAAAGTAATCGGCTATCAGCGATATTCCCTTCAAGTCGAGTGCAACGATTTGGTGTGCTTTCTTGTCATCAGCCGCTGCAACAACAAGCTGCACGAGTTCATCCGATTGTATCGTCATAGCTCAGCCTCCCGTACTGTTCGTATCAAATCATTCCTCGCCGCTACCGTAAGCGGATAGATCCTTTTGCCGCGCTCCAGCAAAAAAGTAATGGTCGAGTCAAAACCGGCAATTAGCGCTTTATCTACATTATGCTCAGCTAATTCGCGAATTTTATGTACGCCGGGAAAATCGCGGCCGGGTTCCATATAATCGGCAAGACATACGATCTTGTCCATTAGCGTCATTCGTTCGCGGCCCGACGTGTGGTATCGTATAGCATCCAGTATGATGATATCGGTCACGCCGTAATCGCGTTCGGCTGCGAATGCGCCGACGGGCGCATGCCACAGCTCCTTGTCATAATCAAGCAAATCGGCAGGAAGCCCCTCCTGACGAATGATGAGCTCCATTTTGGAGGTCGGCCAATATTTCGCGACATCATGCAGTATCGCAGCCGTTTCCGCTGTCTCGGGGTCGGCTCCGAAGCGCTTCGCCAATATGACCGCCGTCTCCATAACGCCAACGGTATGTATCCACCTTCGTTCCGGCATCTCCGCGCGTACGCTTTCGATCATCTCGTTACGATTCATATAGACCGTTCCTCATTATAAAAGAATATACTTTCTCCGGTACAAGGAAGCGGATCGAGCGGCCGTCCGCCCGCCGCTTTCGGATAGCCGTGGATGAAATTTCGATAAGCGGCATTTCTGCGACCGTCAGCCGGTCGCGAATGTAAGCCGGAAGCCCTGATTGGACGATTGGCTCTCCAGGTCGTTCCACCCCGATAAAGTGGACGAGCTTTGCCAGTTCGTCGATCCGGTGCCACGCCGGCAAGTCGTTGACGCGATCGGATCCGATGATATAGGAAAAAGTCCGTCCAGGATAGAGGGACTGCAGTTCCAAGACCGTATCGATCGAGTAGCTGACCCCGCCGCGTTCGAGCTCGATATCCATCGCGCGGAAATGGGGCTGGAAATCGATAGCCCGGTAGACCATCTCAAGCCGCACTTCCCCGTCCGCTCCAGGCGCATTCTGCTTCAGCGGGGGCGCATAGGAAGGAATGAACCATATTTCGTCCAGCCCGCAAGCTTCCCGAGCCGTCTCCGCCACGATCAGATGCCCGATATGGATCGGGTCAAACGTGCCGCCCATTAATCCGACTTTTATCATGGAGTGCTCCTTTCAAACTGCAATCTTATCGTGGATTACTTCACGATATGATTGTCAGTAAGCTGCAATCGTTGACGCGGGGTACTCCAATGTCACGGTTGTCAGCGAACTGCAATCTTGGCGTGGGGTACTCCAATGTCACGGTTGTCAGCGAACTGCAATCTTGGCGTGGATTATATCACGATAAGATTGTCTGTAAACTGCAATCGTAGACGTAAGCTACTTCACGGCTCGATTGTCAGTAAACTTCAACCTTCGGCGTGATCTCACGTCCCATTTGCCAGAGAACTGCTTGTCGTATCTTTACGGCAGCTCGATCGTTTTGTTCTCTTTGGATTCCTTATACAGGACGATCGTCTTGCCGATCACCTGTACGAGCTCGGCATCCGATTCTTCCGCAATCCATTGCCCGACTTCCTTCGGGTCGTCAAGGCAGTTGTTCAGGACGGACACTTTAATCAGTTCCCGTACCTCCAGCGCTTCCGTCACATGACGGACCAAATGGTCATTCGTTCCGCCCTTGCCTACCTGGAATATAGGCTGCAGATGGTGCGCCATCGAACGCAAATATCTTTTCTGTTTACCTGTTAACATCGTCGTATATCCTTCTTTCGTAAATGAATCATACCATGGGTGAAGAGTTTCGTCGCAGAAAAGCGAAAGGATTATTGGGTGAATGCATTCAGCACGGTTTCACGCATCGCTTCCACCGGTGCCGGCACGCCAGTCCAATATTCGAAGGCATACGCGCCTTGATAAATAAACATCCCCAGTCCGCCATGAATGCGGCACCCGCGCTTCTCCGCTTCAATGAGATACCGGGTCTTCAGCGGATTATACAGAATATCGCTCGCAACCGCATCCGGCCGCAGCCAAGAAACGTCAATCGGCGTTTCGTCCACGTTCGGATACATCCCGACTGGAGTCGTGTGGATCACAATATCAGCGCTCGCGCAAGCTTCCTGCACGGCATTGCTGTCGATTGCCCGAATATCGGCAGACCCGCCGAAAGCATCGGCCAGCTCCTGGGCCCGCTCAACCCGGCGGTTCGAGATCGTGATCCCGGCCACGCCTTCGCGCAGCAATGCATAGACAATTCCTCTCGTTGCGCCGCCCGCGCCTAGGATTAGAATACGCTTGCCCGCCAGCTCCGGTTCTGCCTCTTCCTTCAGCGACCGGACATAGCCCAGTCCGTCCGTATTATAACCCGTAAGCTTGCCGTTATCATTGACAATCGTATTAACCGCCCCGATAACCTGCGCGCTCTCATCGATCGCATCAAGAAACGGCATCACTTCAAGCTTATGCGGAATCGTTACGTTCACGCCGCGGATTCCCATCGCCCTGACGCCGGCAATGAAGTCTCCCAATCGCTCGCCTTGAACGTGAAAAGCGGTGTAGATTCCGTTAATGCCGCGCTCCCGGAAAGCCCGGTTCATCATAATCGGCGACTTGGAATGACGCACAGGGTCCCCGATTACGCTGTATAGGACCGTATGGCTGTCAACTGCGTTCCCCTGTTCCAGCAGCCGCTTTGCTTCGTTACTATTAACCGTCAAATCCGTCACTCTCCCCTACGAACAAACGCTCGCTCAGATCAGCGCATCGCGCATCAATACGCGTATGCCCTTCGGCGCGTAGACGTCTACCAGTGCGCCGTTCATCCCGTTTGCATGAATCCAGCCCAGTCCGGATATGAATATATCGGTTTCCGTACCTCGCCGAATCGTCAGCCGGTGGCGCGTCCAAGCCGGAATTTCCTCGAGCTGCTCCTTATTCGGCGGGGACAGCAGCTCGCCCTTATGATCGGCATAGAGCTCATCTGCCCGCTCCAGCTTCGTCCGGTGAACGGTCAATCCGCCGGAAATATACAGCGTAAAGGACTGCCGGTCGCCTTCAACAAAATCGAACCTGGCCAGCGCGCCGACGAACAGCGTTTGCTGGGCGTTCAGCTGATACACGAGCGGTTTGATCTCTTTCTCCGGCAATAGAGCCTGAAGAACGCCGCGGGGAACGATTTCGGTCATCCGGTGCGGATAGACGATCCCCGGCGTATCGATAATCGCATTCCCGTCATCGAGCGGGATATGAACCGCATCCAGCGTCGTTCCCGGATATCGCGAGGTAGTCAGCTCCCGCTCCAAATCGCTGTAATCGCGGATTAACCGGTTAATTAACGTCGATTTGCCCACATTCGTTGCGCCTACGACGTATACGTCCCGATTGCCTCTGTGTACTTCGATCGCTTCAATGACGCGATCGAAGCCGATGTTCTTCTTCGCGCTGCACAGCACGACGTCAACGGTACGCAGCCCTTGCGATTTGGCCTGCTTCTGCACCCAATTGCGCAGTCTGTTCTGGTTCGCGCCTTTAGGCAGCAAGTCGACCTTGTTGACGACAAGCAGCACCGGATTGTTGCCGACAAACCGCTGCAAGCCGGAGATGAGGCTGCCTTCGAAATCGAATAAATCGACGATATGCACAACAAGGCTGTCCGTAGCGGCAATACCGCCGAGCAGCCTCAAGAAATCGTCATGATCGATTGCGACCGAAGCCGCTTCATTATAGTTCTTAATGCGGAAGCAGCGCTGGCATATTGCGGGTTCCTTATTGATCGCGGCCGCCGGGATAAAACCCGGCTTATCCGTCGATTCCGACTGCAGCCGAATGCCGCAGCCGGCGCATGCGCCTTGCTCTTGTTGCTGTTTCGTCACTTGCGATCCTCCTCGGGCCATAGCCCTTTTTTGCGAAGGCGGGATAGGGCGATTTTTTCCAGTCTGCGGTTGAAACGGGTCATGATGCCTTCATCGCCTGGCGAGATCGGACTGACCAGAATCGTATGAAGCCCCATTCTCCGTCCGCCCAACACATCCGTCATCATCTGATCTCCGATGACAGCCGTCTGTTCAGCCGGCAAATCGAGTACGGCAATCGCTCCCTTGAACGCTTTGTTAGCCGGCTTGCGGGCCGCGTGAATATAAGGAATGTTGAGCGGCTCCGCAAACGCGGACACGCGCGTCCGGTTATTGTTCGAGACAATGACGACCTTGAATCCCAAATCCCTGACAACATTAAGCCATTCGACAAGCTCCGGCGTGGCAAGCTTTACCTTGGCGCCGACGAGCGTATTATCCAGATCCGTAATGATGCCTCTCATGCCGCGTTCTTTGAGGGCATTCAAATCAATATCGTATATGGTATTGACGCGCATATGCGGCAACAGCCGTTCAAACATGGTTTCGACTCCCCTGCTATCGCTATCATCGAAACTATACCATACAAAGGGAATTCCATGCAAAGGCTAGTCTCGCCGCACCAATTCGTATCCAAGCCGGATGTTATGCTGCGCCGCGCCTTGCATCAAAACTTCATTCCCGACTCGTAAAAAAAGAAACCGGAAGGGCGTTATTACCCCCTTCCAGGTTTCTTGCGCTAAGTCAGCTTCTCGCGAACCGAGCGGACATGAGCTTCGAATGCGGCAATTTCATCCTCCGTGATGATCTGGCTGCTGTACATCGCCTTCTCGAACGTCTGCTGGATCGCGCGAAAATCAGTCTGAAGAAACGTTAATCTGCCTGACCAGCGGGACATCGTTTCGCGAACGGTTTCATGCTCGTCGCGGTCAAGCCCTTTACGCCGGCAGTGTCTGATCAGCCGCTCCGTGTCTTTCACGACACGCTCGTTGGCCGTTCTCGCGCGGTCCCGGTATTGTTTCCAGGCAGCACGTATGGAACGGTAGCGCAGCGCTGCGATTGCGCCGAGCAGGAGAACGATGGCGGCAGCGATCGACCAGCCCGGTACCTTGAAGCCTTCCTCCTCGACTTTCGTCTGCGCAGGAGCCGTTTCGGTATCGACTTCCGGGAGATCGGCCGGCTCGTTGCTTGGCAAAGCATAAGGGAAGGTAAATCCTGCGGTAGGCTCGAAAGGCAGCCATCCGTAGCCTTCAAAATACACCTCTACCCAGGAATGCGCATCCGCATTGCGGACGGTATACGTCCCGGAACCGTCAGGGTTCATGTTCATCATGCCGTCCGGTCCTTGCGGGCGCGCAAATTCGGAATCCATCGGCAGCGATCCCGGCGCATACCCTTTCACCCACCGGGACGGAATGCCGATCGAGCGCGTGAGAACGGCCATCGCGGTCGAGTAGTAATCGCAATACCCTTCCTGCATTTCGAAAAGAAAAGCATCCACGAAATCGGTGCTCGCCCGGACGGATAGATCCGGCTTATTATTGTACGTGAAATTCGTCTGCAGATAGCGTTCGATCGCCCTAACCTTATCGTACGGCGTGCTTGCCTCCGACGTAATATCTGCGGCAAGCTCGCGCACGCGTTCCGGCAGTTCGTCCGGAAGCTGCAAGTAAATCGAATCCAGGCTATCGCCGAGACCGGCAATCGGAATCTTGCGGAGCGCCTCTTCATCTAGAACCGCTGTATCCGATACGATGGAATAGGTCTCCGGATAGCCGGCCGATTCGCTCTTGGGCAGCCGCAGCTCCCAGGATTGCGGCAGCCATCTCATCGGCGGGAACGGCTTGTCGATCTCTCCCATGTAGACGATCGATGAAATGGGTCCTGCACCGAATAGAACCGGATAACGGTCTTTGCGCAGCATCGTGAAGGTCTGTTCCACCTTCACGGTCCCGGCAGCGGACCGGTCCGCGCCGTGAGGCAGCGCTTGCCCAGGGGAAATGGACGTAACCGCCTGTTCCCGCAGCTCGGCTCTGCTATCTTCCCAGCCGGCACCGTTATACAGCGCCTTCGTCTCTCCCCGCCAGTAGCTTCGCCTGTTCGTCGTCACCGTCATGACCGGCGAGTAATCGAAGGTGAAGCCATTGCCCAGCGTCTCGTCGTTGCGGCTGTAACCGGAGCGGCTGTCGCCCGCATTCTTCGGGGCAACGGTTTCGGTGCCGATCTTGCTGCCGATATACGAAGGAACCGTCTCTCCGCGCGATTCCTTCCATACGGTATAAGGATCCTTCAGAATCGGATCGATGGACGGTACGAACAAGCCCGCCCCCATAACAAGAGCTATGATGAGCAGCACAGGAAGGAATAAGCTGAGCGGATATTCAAGCAGATGACGCCAGCTCTCCGGATGCTTCTGCTTGAAGCCGGCGAAGTGGCTGGCCACCAGCCAGCCCAGTCCTACAAATACGATACCCGCGATTTCTTCCCACAAATAGATCGGCGTCAGCAGCGAGTCCGCCACCGCAAGGGACAGCAGCGCCGCGGAGACGAACATAATAATAGCCGCTCTTTTGCTGCGAAGAAGGACTGCCGCCTGAATGACTAGCCA
Source organism: Paenibacillus spongiae (assembly GCF_024734895.1). Lineage (NCBI taxonomy): Bacteria > Bacillati > Bacillota > Bacilli > Caryophanales > Paenibacillaceae > Paenibacillus > Paenibacillus spongiae. The sequence continues at coordinate 2,114,503 of NZ_CP091430.1, read as the reverse complement.
TACGCCCAAGCTGATCCAGATATATGGAGTCAGCTGTTCCATCTGGATGCTGCCCCACTCCCGCCATTCTTCGAATGTATTCCGGTCGGTAACGGGGGGGACCCAGCTAAAGTCCGTATAGATAATATTAATTGTAATAAGAGCGATAAGCTGCAGTGCAGCGGAAATCTTCTTCCAAGGCATGGCGACCATCAGCAATGTGGTCGAGATCAGAACGGCATGAACGATAGTAAACGTCGATTCCCACCAGTAATCGTACAAACAACGAATCCAGATCAAGATAAGGAGTGATGCGAATACGGCCGATATTTTGTGGTACCAGTCGCCAAGTAAGCCCAAGCGGGAACCTTCCATCATGAGCCCCCTCCTTCCAGCGCCGCAGGAAGCTCCTGCAAGCTTCCGATCGAGTATACCGTGAACCCTCCGCGGCGCAGCAGCCTTAGCCACTCTGATCCGGAGCGGTCCGTGCCGAACATCAGATCCCCGGATCCCTTCATATGAATAAGAAGCGGAACAACGCCTCTGCGGGACAGCCATTCCATCGAGCGTACGGCTTCTTCGCCTCCTTGCGGGCTGAGAATCACAACGAACGAACCATAGGGAAGCATCGCCTCCGACTGTCTCAGCATGCGGTAAAGCGGCATGCTGCCATCAGACTGGACGCGAACCAGATGGTTCATCATCAGCTCCAGCTGGTCCTGTGCCGCCTGAGGCGCGAAGCCTTCCTTCTTGTCTCCGACCGACAAGAGTCCGATCGAGGTGGACCGCCGGAAGGCAAACTGCGCCAGCGATGCTGCGGAAGAGACGGCCAGCTCGAACTGCTCCTGACGCTCATAGGCGCCGCTGTAGCGGTCCAGCACGAAGATCGTTCGCGGCAGCGATTCCCGTTCGAATTCCTTGGATTTCCATTGACCGGTTCTCGCTGTGGCATTCCAATGAATGCGGGACAGCCGGTCGCCGTAAATATATTCTCTTACGCCATTGATTTGGGTCGTTTCCTTCGCCGCCCGCTGCGTGGCGGAGGTCGAATAAGGGCCCTTGACGCCCAGCCTCAGCTGGCTCCACTGCCGGATCGGAATCGTCTGCGGATAGACGCTGAATGGCTCCTGATGCTCGAACGTGCCCGAATGCTCAAACAGCCCGAAGATATCGCGAGTCGAGCAGGATGTCGGCGCGAACCGATATACGCCCCGCTCCAGCGGCGGTGTCGTATATGAGATTTCGCCGTTTCTCCGGTAGCTCGGAACGAACGAGGCCTCGAACGGAAGCTCGCTGCCGTTCTGACGAATAATGCGGTCGCGGACAAGAACATAGGGAATCGGCCACATTCCCGGTATATGAACCGCTACCTTCACGTCGAGCCGCGCTCCCGCCGTAAGCGATTTCTCCAATGAAGCCGGTCCCGCTCCGTAGGACAACCGCCTTGTTCCTTCCACTCTGCCGATACCGCTCCACCGGCCGAGGACAAGATAGATCAGCAGCACATTAAATATGCAGAAGAGCATCAAGGACGTCTTCCCGCCTTGAAACAACAGGAACAGCAGGGAAATGGCATACACCATGCCGATGACCCTCCAGCGCATCATCGTTCTGTCTGCCGTAAACATCGCGCTAACGCTCCAACCGGACTGGAACGTTCGTCTGCCGGACGATCGTATCGATAACATCCTCTGCCGTCGAGCCGTTCATCCGCGCTTCGGTATGCAGCACCATCCGATGCGACAAGACCGCTTGGATCAATCCCTTGATATCGTCCGGGATGACATAATCCCGTTCATGGAGAAAGGCATTCGCTTTGGCGGCGGCCATGAGCGATATAGCCGCGCGCGGGCTTGCGCCCAGCAGAACGCTGCTGTGTTCCCGTGTTGCGCGGACTAGCCGGATTAAATAATCGCCGACCGCCTCGTCGACATGCACGCTTCGAACCGCCTGCATCAGCTTCGCCACCTGTTCAATATCGGCAACCGGCAGCAGCTTGTCTGCCGGCGAGGAGGAATCCGGCGCAAGAACCATCTGGCGCTCTGTCGCGGCATCGGGATAGCCGAGCGTGAGCTTCATCATAAACCGGTCGAGCTGCGCTTCCGGAAGCGTATACGTTCCCTCGAACTCTATCGGATTCTGGGTGGCGATTAATATAAAAGGCTGCGGAAGCTCATAGGAGTCTCCATCCACCGTAACATGCCGTTCCTCCATCGCTTCGAGCAGCGCGGATTGCGTCTTGGTCGTGGCGCGGTTGATCTCGTCGACGAGAAGCAGATTGGTCATAACCGGACCCGGGCGATAGACGAACGTCTCATCCTTCGGATGATAGATTGCGACACCCGTTATATCCGTCGGCAGCAGATCCGGGTTGCACTGTACCCGGCGGAACTGTCCGCCGATTGTTCTGGCCAGCGCCTTCACGAGCTGCGTTTTGCCCGTGCCGGGCACATCTTCGAGCAGGACATGTCCACCCGCCAGAAGGGCGGTTAACAAACGTTCTATTTCGATCCTTTTTCCGAGGATACATCGTTCCAAATTGCTGCGAATTGCGCTGCATAGCGTATAATCGACATTACGATTTTCCATGGTACAACCTCCCGGAAGATAGATATATGACAGCATACTAGTATTTTACAGAAAATACTCCCTACCGTATAGCAGACAACAGAATAAAAAAAATTGGAAAATCCTACAGTGGATTTCCCAATTTTGTTCATTTCGATCGATTCCATTCCTGATCAGGCCTCCGCTACCCTTTTGGCCTGACCACGAGAGCGGCCAGAAACGAGAATATGATCGCTGCCGAGATGCCCGCGCTCGTCAGATCGAAGATGCCCGTAATGACACCGATCCACCCGTCGCGATAATATTCGGTGAGCGCCCCGTGCACCAGTGCGTTCCCGAAGCTTGTAATTGGCACCGTCGCCCCCGCGCCGGCAAAATCGACGAGCGGCTCATACAATCCGACGCCGTCCACGATCGCCCCCGTCACGACTAGAGCCGCCATCGTATGAGCAGGCGTCAGCTTCACGACGTCAAACATGAGTTGGCCGATCACACATATGGCCCCTCCGATAATAAAAGCCCAAACAAAATGCATACGGCGCGCCCTCCTTCTTCCATTTAATGTTGGCTCTCAATCGACACGGCATGCGCGATGCAGGGAATGCTCTCGCCCTGCTGATAAGAGAGCGGAGAGAGCAGCGCGCCGGTGGCGACGACAAGAATCCGTTTAAGCTCACCCTGCCTCAGCCGTTTGAGCAGATGACCGTATGTAACGACCGCAGAGCAGCCGCAGCCGCTGCCTCCCGCCTGCACCTTCTGACGGTCGACATCGTAAACCATTAAGCCGCAATCGTTGAATACGGTATGCTCCATCGGTACGCCGTCACGCGTGAGCAGATCCTTGGCAATATCGTGTCCGACGCTCGCGAGGTCGCCCGTTACGATGAGATCGTAATCCTTCGGCTCCCGGCCCGTATCGTTGAAATGGGCTTGGATGGTGTCCACAGCAGCCGGGGCCATCGCAGCTCCCATATTGAACGGATCCTTGATGCCAAGATCGACGATCTTGCCGATCGTAGCGCTGGTTACGACGGGACCGACGCCTTCGGCTGCCACGACTGCGGCTCCCGCCCCCGTAACGGTATACTGCGCTGTCGGAGGCTTCTGCGAACCGTATTCCGTCGGGTAGCGAAACTGCTTCTCCGCCGTGCAGTTATGGCTGCACGTACCGGCCAGCACATACTGCCCGGAGCCGGAATTGACGATGAGCGAAGCGATTGCGAGCGATTCCATGGACGTGGAGCATGCCCCGAATACGCCGAGATAGGGCGCTCCGATCGTTCTGGCGGCGAAGGTATTGCTAATGATCTGGTTCATGAGGTCCCCGCCGACATAGAATTGAAGCTGCTGCTTGCTAACTTTCGCATGCTTCAGCGCGAAATCGGACGCTTGTTCCAGCAGCAGGCGCTCCGCCTTCTCCCAGCTCTTCTGCTGGATATCCAGCTCGGGATGTACGAGATCGAAATCCGCAGCAAGCGGGCCCTCCCCTTCATCCGGCCCGACGACCGTCGCCGATCCGATGATGACCGGCCTCCTATCAAACCACCATGTTTGATTACCCCGCAGCATCGTTAATGTCCCTCCAGGCCCAGCGCCATGTAGACAATGCCGACGAAGAATGCCGCCACGGCGCCGAATACGATAACGGAGCCGGCCAGCTTGAACATGTTCCCGCCTACACCGAGCACAAGCCCTTCGCTGCGGTGCTCCAGGGCTGCGGAGCACATCGAATTGGCGAAGCCCGTAACGGGAACGGCTGTCCCTGCCCCGGCCCATTGGGCGATTTTGTCATACACTCCCAAGCAAGTAAGCACGATCGAAATAAGAATCAGGACCGCGACCGTCGGATTTCCTGCCTCCGTCTTGCTCATATGGAAGGCATAGACAAAAAAATCGGTGATGACTTGTCCTAACAAGCAAATGATGCCGCCTACCAAGAAAGCGCGGACACAGTTTCTAAAGATCGAACGGGACGGTTCCCGGTTTTTGGCGTACGTTTGATATTCTTTCGGAGACATGGTCATTTTTTTGTACTTGTCGCCTGATTTCGTTGCCACGGGCTGTTCATCTCCTGTCTTGTAGGTTTGAAAAGTGTGGAGCTTCTTCAAAGTATTCGTCAAATAGGGAATCCTTATGCTGCAATTAACGGCCGCTCTCTCCTAACGGATGACAAGCGTTCCTTCTATAATAAGGCTTCACAAAAAAAACACCCTCCCGATCGGAATGAACGGTGAGGGTGTCAGTGATTCTAAAAGAGAATGTTACAGCATGGCGGCAAGCAGCAGAACGACCAGCAGCACATAGATGACGAGTACCAGCAGAAGTAAAGTTCGCCGCGTCAAACCAAGCAGCTCCTCTCGCATGGAATAGGCTTATGTTCCATCCTATGCGGGCGGAAGCGGATTCGGAGCTTGCCCCTTTATATTATGTAACGACCAGCGTCTCGCAGCTAGTCGATCCATACCGTCTTGGAAGCAGCGCTTTCCCTGCGTCCCGCTGGCGCCGGACCTTCCGGATTGCCCAAATAGATAAGCCCCAATACGCGGTCCTGCAGCCTTAAGCCGAAGGCCTCGTTCATGATCGGATGATAGCACGGCTCGCCCGTACGCCAAATCGCGCCGAGCCCAAGAGCATGGCTTGCAAGCAGCATGTTCTGGACGGCCGCGTATACAGCCCCGTATTCTTCGATCTCGATGACCATTTTACGGTCGCTTGGGACAGCCGCCACGGCTATAATAACGGGAGCGCGCAGCGCCTTCTTCTTGGCCGCTTCCGCAGCGGCCACGCTCTCTTCCGAGCCAGGAGAGGCAGCGCCCTCCATCGCGATCCTGTAATAGGCATCGCCCAGCTTGCCGCGTCCTTCCCCTGACATGACGAAGAAGCGCCACGGCTCGGTCAGCCGATGGTTGGGAGCCCAAGTGCCGGCCTCCAATATTTGTTCGATCGTTTCTTTTGGGATGCTGTCTTCCTTGACTTTACCGACTGATCTTCTTGTCGCAATCGCTTCGAATAATTCCATGATCGACTCCTGACTCTCGTGAAAGTTTTGGTCTTTACTCTATACTACCATAACGGCAGCACAGCTAGTAGAGTCATATGCTGCCGGTCATGCGGAAGCTGCCCATGCCAGGCATATGCCATAGCAAAGGGCAGCTTATTCCACGCTATTCGCTTAGCGGCAGAGGCGGATCATGTACCGTATTTCAGCTCCGCCATTTCCTCCGGCTTCATCGCCTTCAGCTGCTGCTCATACAGCTTCCGGTACATCCCGTCCTCCCGGAGCAGCTGCTTATGGGTTCCCCGCTGGACGATGCGTCCGTTGTCGATGACGAGAATCTGATCGGCGCGCACTACCGTTGCAAGCCTATGGGCAATGACAAAGGTTGTGCGGCCTTCCATTAACCGCTCCAACGCTTCGGTTACAAGCGCTTCGGATTCCGAATCGAGTGCCGAGGTCGCTTCGTCCAGAATGAGAATTTGCGGGTCCTTCAGTAGCGCCCTTGCAATCGCGAGCCGCTGCTTCTGGCCTCCCGAAAGCCTCATTCCCCGCTCTCCGATGATGGATTCGTAGCCGTCCTTGAAGCTTTCGATGAACTCGTGAGCGTTAGCGGAACGGGAGGCCGCGACGATCTCGGCCATTGTGGCATCGGGACGCCCGTAGACGAGATTATCGCGAATCGAGCCGGAGAACAGAATGTTGTCCTGCAGGACGATCGCGATATGCCTCCGCAGATCCTCCAGCTTGTAGTCCCGGACATCCATGCCGTCAATGAATACCCGGCCCTTATCGGCATCGTAGAACCGCGGAATAAAGTTGATCAGCGTCGATTTGCCGGCTCCGCTCGGCCCTACCAGAGCAATGACCTGACCGGGCTTAGCCTCGAAGGAGATGTCGTGCATCGCCTCTCGCTCCTCCAATTCGATGACGGGCTTAGGCGGACTCACATTGGCCGGCAGCCAGAAGAATCGCTTGGGCGTCGGCTCCTTCTCGACCAGATCGGGATCCTTCGAATTGTTCATATGCTGCGGCACCGGCGTTCGTATCACATATTTGAACGAAACATCCTGAAAGCGGATCTGCCCCCTGCACACCGGCATCGGTCGTGCATCCGGAGAATCCTTCACGTCGGGATGCTCGTCGAACAGCTCGAAAATCCGTTCAATGTTCGTGATTGAATTTTGAATCGTGACGTTGACGTCGGCGAAGCGTTGAATCGGACCATAGAGATTGCCCAGCAGCATCTGAAATGCGATAATTTCGCCTGCGGTCATTTTTCCATTCAAGGCAAGCGTGCCTCCGACGAGCCAGATCACGATGCCGCCGGCATTAGCCAATGTTTCGCTCATTCGCCCGAGAAGATTGGAAACCAGATGAGCAGACATCGTATGCTTGAAGTGCTGATGCGTTTGTTTGTTGAACCGCTTCTTCTCGATCTTCTCCCCGTTAAACGCCTGGACGACGCGAATCCCCGACATCCGTTCCACTAGCGTGCCCGAGATGCGCTCCATCTGCCGATGTACCGAACGCCAGGCAAGCCGGATCCGGACATTCATGTTCGTGAACGACAGATAGTAAAGCGGTAGAATGGCCAGTGCAATGAACGCCAGCATTGTGTTCATCTTAAACAGCATCGCCCCGGCAAACAGAACAAGAAACAAATCCATGACCAAGTTGATGACGCCGCCGCCAATCAGGTTCTGCGCGCCCCCGATGTCATGCAATATCCGCGATGACAGACCTCCGACATGCCGCTGTTCGTAAAACCCGACCGACATCCGCTGCAGATGATCATACAGCTGATCCCGTAAATCCCGCATCATCCGGTTGCCAAGGCCTGCCGTCAAATAACCGCGGATGAAATTAATCGCGATCCCGCAGACGGTAATCACTGCCATCACCATGACGACTTCGTGCAACCCCCAGCTGCCTTTTCCCTGCAGGACTTCGTCGACGATGATTTTCGTCAGCCACGGGTTAGCAAGCGGCTGCACGAACTGAATGACGCCCAGCGTAATGATGACGCCGATCATTGGCCAGTATGGCCTTGCCCAAAGCAAATAGCGTTGTACCGGACTCATCGGATCCTTTTCCCTCCCCCTTATTAACAGAAAATCCATTTGGAAACAAAATGAATATAACCGTTTCCAGAAGCGCTGTCATATGGGGATCAGACCGCTATACCCGGGTATCGGGGCATTACCGGCGCCTCATGCCAGCCTCGCTCCCCTCTTCTTATAAATCCACCATTTTTCTCCATAAATCATCCATCGCACAGCAAAAAAGGCACCAAAAACGGCGCCTTGAAGCTCTTCCCATATCTTACATGACATGTAATAGTTATTTAAAAATCCGCTCTCCCCCGCTGCCCGCACACTGCGTTCCTTCCCTGAAGAAGCCGGAGCTCCAAGTCCCGCTTGCTTGCTTCTTCGCTTATGAAAGGGGAATCTTCACCGCCAATTGCTGCAGCGGCTTCTCCGAATATTCCCCCGCCTTGTCCGTCTTCGGATAGACCATTAGGACAGGGACGACCGTTACCGCTTTGACCCCTTCGGGTACCGGCTCCGTGAACAAGCGGATATCCCGGATTTCGGTCCACTTCTCCTCGGGCAGGCTTCGACCCTCGACCTTGCTTGCGCTCGATGAGGTTATTGTGCCCAGCATCAGACCGTCGCCGTAAGTAACTTCGTATTTCATTCCATAGTTGAAATCCGGGTCTTCCCTATACAGATTCCTCGGCAGTTCCATATGAAGGCTCCATATGACCGCGCTAGCTGCCATTCTCGACTTGACCACTCCGAATTGGACGTCATCCTTCTTGACTGTATATGAACCGTCATACGTTCTCTCCGTTACGTCACCGGACTTGTCCTCCTTGATCTCGAAGCTCCAATTGCCAGTTACCATCTGCTTCACAACGGCGTCGGATCCGCTGACTGCAATCTGGGGTACGTTAATTTTGAGCGGGAACGGGTCCGGTACATCGCGGTCAAAAAAATAATTGACGATCCCGATCTTGTTCTCGCCCCACAACGCCCCCGAATCGGAGTTCAGTACCCCGGGCGCGATCTTCTTCACGGAGCTGTCAAGCTGAAATACAGGCTTCACGTAATCCTGCTGCGGTATTCCGTCTTTATGAGCAAGCGAGTAGCTGAAGGAAAGGCGCATCCCGTCATATTGAACCTCATGAATCTGTAACGTGTACCCCTTGTCTTCCTTGCTGAGCAGTACAGGCAGCTCCTTCTGATTCGGCCGGTCGGATACGCCCTTGTCTCCCATCGAGGCGAAGATCGATTGCAGGAACGGCTTGACCGTATCTGCGAAGGTGTTCCCGTTCACAGCCAGCACCGATCCCGCCACGAGTACGATTCCGGCCACCCATGCCCATTTGTACGAGGAGGAGCGTGAACGCTTCCTGCGCCTCTTTCCGTGAGGCAGCCCTTCCAGTGTCTGGTCAATTCGGGCTTTCACTTCGCCCGGCACCACGCTTCCATGGACGTGCAGCCTCTCTTTAATGCGGATATCCAGCAATGAACGTTTCATTGCAGTCCCACCTCCGGTTCCGTCTCTTTAAGCAGCACAGCCAGCCTCATTCTCGCCCGGTACAGCCGCGATTTGACAGTGCCTTCCGAAATGTCGAGCAGCTGCGCAATCTCCTTGACCGACATATCCTCCATATAGTAGAGGACGACAACCTCCTTATGCTCCAGGTCCAGCTCGCCGAGCAGCTCGTCGAATTCAACCGTCGATTCAAAGCCATGCGCGTCTTCCCGCTCGACGAGGCCGATCATCGGAATGAACTTGCTGTTGTGTCTGGCGATTTGCCTGCATTCATTAATGAGAATTCGAATAAGCCACGTGCGAAAATAAGCCGGCTCCCGCAGTCCGCCGATTCCGTTATACGCCTTGAGAATCGCCTCCTGGATGGCATCTGCCGCATCCGAATCCGACTTCAATATGCCGCGGGCAACCGCGTACATGGATTGCTCGTTTGCGCGTATTAATTGTATGAAAGCTTCCCGCGTTCCTTTGATCGCTTCCTGTACCGTTGTCGACACGTCCAAAATCGTGCAGCTCCTTTCCCTTTGCCTATTAGATGGACGAGTAAGGCGTTTGGTTCCCGCTCTATGAATTTTTTTTGCGCATTTCTCCAACCAGCTGCTGTTGCCGGATTGCCTTGTTTTTTCTATCATTCGATCGATGCCGATCTATGCGATGTTGTTATTGTTGTATAACGTACAACATTATTCCATCATTAAGCCCCCAATGGCCGAATTGTTGTACTTTATACAGGAATGTGGTTATGAAATCATGGATTAGCCGCTATTTAAGGGAAATTCTTGTAGAATATGCAACAATATCCGCATCGTCAGAGCTATTGCCTGTCCATTGTTGTATTAAATACATGATTACAATGTTATAACCATATCCATTTCTATTTCCAAAGCGATACTCATAGCCCTATCCAATCAGGGGAGCGCCCGCTAGCACTTCTCCTGAACTGTTCTTCCGGCTCTGCTCGCTCTTATATGTATATCGGTTGAATGAAAGATTGGATCCATCGCCGCTTCACAGATCGAATTTCCCTTAAGATCAATGAAAAACAGCCACACAGGTCGGATACCTGTATGGCTGTATGATAGAAACAGCTGTTTATTTAATAGCTATCCAAACCGGAAACCATCTATTCCTTAACGCTGCCAAGCACGATGCCCTTCATGAAGAATCGCTGCAGGAACGGATACACGAGCAGAATCGGCAGCGCGCCCATAAAGATTTGTGCCGCTTTCGCCGTTCTGTCGTTCACCTCCGCCAATGATTTCATGTCCGTCGAAGAGACGAGGCTGAGATCCCGGTTGATGACAACGGTCTGCAGATAGCTCTGAAGCGGATAATGGTCGGGGGAGTCCATGAAGATCAGACCGTCAAACCAGGCATTCCAATGCCCGACGGCCGCAAACAGCGTTATCGTCGCCAAGGCGGGGGCAGACAGCGGAACCATAATGCGCCACAGCGTCGTCCAGTGTCCCGCGCCGTCGATGAAAGCGGCTTCCTCCAGCTCTTTGGGCAGCCCCCGGAAAAAGTTAAGCAGGAGGACGACGTTGAACACCGGCACGGCTCCCGGCAGGACAAGCGCCCAAATCGTATCCATGATCCCTGTGTAATTAACGGTCATATACAGCGGAATCAAGCCGCCTTGAAACAGCATCGTGATGACGAAAAACCATACGTAGATGGATCGGAATTTAAATTTGCGGACTTCCTTCGATAACGGGTAAGCGACTAGGATCGTCAGCACCATATTGATCGTCAAGCCGAGGGCGACCCTCTGGAGCGTGACGCCGATCGACGTCAGGAAAGCCGGCTTGGCCAGCACGAATTCATAGGAGCTGGTGGTAAACTCTACGGGCCACAGCTTGACGAGTCCCGCCGTTGCCGCCCCGCTCGAGCTGAACGAAACGGCCAGTACATGAATCAAGGGTACCAGACAAAGAATGGATAGCAAGGCCAACACGAAATAGTTCGCGCTAACAAACAATCTTCTTCCCAAGGTGAGCTGCTCGACCAAGCTTCTCCCTCCTTCAACGTTACTAGAAAATGCGATAATTAGCGAAGCGGTATGCCAAGTAATAGGAAACGGAAATAAAGGTGAAGGAGACGATCGACTTGAACAAGCCAACGGCCGTCGCTACGCCGTACTGCGCATCAACGAGTCCGATCCGGTAGACGAACGTATCAATGATATCTCCGGATTCATACACCTGCGGGCTGTATAAATTAAAGACTTGATCGAAACCGGCGTTCAGAACGTTGCCCATCGCCAGCGTCATCGTCAGGACGATAATGGGCATCATGCCGGGCAGCGTAATATGCAGCGTCTGTTTCCAGCGCCCAGCTCCGTCGACGATTGCAGCCTCATACAGAGCCGGATTAATGCCGGTCAAGGCAGCCAAATATACGATCGTGTTAAAACCGAACTCTTTCCATACATCCGTTATAACAAGCACCGGCCGGAACCAGGAATTGTCCCCTAGAAAATAAATCGGTTCGAAACCAAACAAGCTTAAGAATTGATTCACAATACCGCTGGAGGGCGACAGCACATCGATCAGAATGCCCCCGAGAATAATCCAGGAAAGGAAATGCGGCAAATAAATGAGCGTTTGAATGCCGCGTTTGAAAAACTCTTTGCGAACCTCATTCAATAAAAGCGATACGATAATGGGTACAACAAAGCCTACGATTATTTTGAATACGGCGATAATAACCGTGTTTTTGAGAATCCTCATGGAGTCCGGCATATCCAGCACATATCGGAAATTGTCCAGTCCGATCCAAGGCGAATCAAACAAGCCGCCCCTGGCCGGCATGAATTTCTGGAATGCGATCACGATGCCAAGCATGGGCCCGTAGCTGTAGATAAGTACCAGAATAACGCCCGGCAGCAGCATGAGATGCAGCGGCCAATTCGGCGATTTCAGTTTTTGAAGCATCCTGCCGCCTCCCTCGCGATTCATTGTCGATTGATCATTCATGAAATGAAGAAACGGCTTTCGCCGTCCTCTTCGTTGAAACAAGCTTCTTCCCCCTAAAGCAAGATCAGCGAACTGCCAGCGTTATTCCTGGCCTTTCGCGATCCTGCAAGAGAGGGAAGATTCCGCTTGCCGCTTCCCTCTTGCTTGCCTGCAGCCAATTACTTATTGGCGTACCATTCGTTGACTTCCTCGGTAATCTTATCGCCGCCGAGCTTCTTCCAGTCGGCCACGAACTTGTCGAAATTATCGATCGAGTCGCCCATGATGATCTTCGAGAATACTTCCAGCTCCATCTTCTGCAGCGTAGCATCCTTCTCTACCATCGTTTCGGTCGGTGCGCCGTAGAACTCACTGGCCAAAATACTGTTGCTCGAAACGTACTGGTTGATCACTTTGAACGATCCGTCAACGCCGAAGATCCGCTCATAGCCCCAGCCAAGCTCAGTACCCTCTTTGCCCGACAGATAAGCTTCAATTTGGGAGAGATTATCGGTCTCCTCCGGATTCAGCTTCGACTTGTCTCCGGACTTGATCGCTTCGCTTACATGCAGGTGAATGTCCAGATTTTTGCGGGCCGGCCAAGCTTGGAACGGGCTGTATTTAAACCGTTCGATGCCGCCCTTCGTGAAGTGCTCGGCGTAGTTTTCCGGCGTCGTCGTCTCGCCCCAGCCTGTCTCGACGAACAGGTTAATGACTTTGAGGAGCGCTTCCGGATTCTCCGTGTCCTTCAATACGGCATAGTACTGGCCGACCGCAAGACCGGTCCGAGGTTGTGCCGGTTTATCGTCTACCGATACGATCGGATACGATTGCCATTCCGCATTCTTGTCGTTCTTCTTGTTGTCTACGAGCGGCCAGAGCGGATTGGACATAGATCCAAAGTGAAGCCCGACTCTTCCTGCTGCAGCGAATTCCGCCGCTTTTCCGCCGTCTTTAACACCGAACTCGCGATCGATCTCGCCTTTCTTGTAAAGCTCCTGCAGCTTGGCCAGCGCCTGTTTCATTTCCGGTTGAATACTTCCGAACACAAGCTTGCCGGAACTATCTTTGATCCATTGCCGCGGATAAGCATGGTAGCCGTTCAAGAAGCCGTCAAGAGCGGCATATCCGCCATACAGATCCTTGTTCAAGGAAATGCCGATCGTGTCCGGCTTGCCGTTGCCGTCCGGATCCTGGGTCGTGAACGCTTCGGAGATCTTAAATACGTCCTCCATCGTCTTCGGCTCAGGCAGATTCAGCTTCTTCAGCCAGTCGGTGCGGACCCAGATCATCGCTGCCCCGTCCATCGAAGATCCCGTATTCGGTATCGCCATCAGCTTGCCGTCGAAGGTAGCCGACGCCAAGGCGTTCGGGCCATCCTGATTCATGATTTCTTTCGTGAACGGCGAAGCCCATTTCTCATAGACGTCGGTCAGATCCATCAGAAGATCAGCTTCAACCAACTGCTTCAGCTGCTTGGAATTGACCGGAATGAAATCCGGCAGTTCGCCGGAAGCAATGGAGACGTTCATCTTCTGCTCGCCTTGTCCACCAGGCCCGTCTCCGCTTACGACCCATTTGTTCTTCACGGTAATGCCCAGCTTGTCTTGGAGCGTACGAGTCCATACGTTGTTGTCAATACTGTCGCCATCCGCGTACTTGAACGTATCGTTCACGATCCGGACAGTTGTGATTTCAATCGGCGGGTCATATTTGCCCAGCGGGTCGGCTGGCCCCGTATCCGTCTTCCCTTCACTGCCTGCGCCGCCGGAATTATTCGCTGCTGCTTGGCTATTCCCGGACTTGTCGCCGCCCTCTTCCTTCTTCGGGCTCGAGCATGCACTTACAACAATCAACATCATAATAAGCAATAACGCGACCCATGTTCTGCCTCTCGTCTTTTTCATGGAGACCCTCCTAAAAGTTTTGTGAAGCATGACTACCTTGAGACTCTTCGCAACAAAACTTGCTTCGTAAGCGTAAGCCTCGCGTTGTGAAGCATGACTTCCCTGAGTCCTTCGCAACAAACTTGCTCGTTAGCGCAAGACTGTCTTGTGGAGCTCTGTTACTGCCGAATCTTTAAGCACAGACCTCGCGTGGAACGCGGCTGCGATCCACTTCGCCAAGAGCGCAGCTTCATTTTCTAGGATGTAACCGTTACCATGTTTGCCAGAAAGCATTCTTAGGCAGGTCAACTTGCTTGGTTTTAGTATAGTTGGAGTCATTCGAGCATGATATGGAACATCTTTTAGATTCATTCTCTTTTGTTTGGTTATGTCGAATTTTGGGTTTAAAAGGCGTTCGCCTGCCCTGCTGGCCTATAGACTAGCTTGTTCCCGGTATTCCTGGGGGCCGATACCGGCATGCTTCCGGAAGAAGCGGGTGAAGTAGCCCGGGTTATCGAAGCCGACCGCTGCCGCCACTTCATGGATCTTGCAGGGTGAGCGCTGCAGCAGGTCTTTGGCTTTCTCCAGCCGGGTGGCGACGATAAACTCGGATATATTTTGACCAGTCGTCTGCTTATACAGAACCGAGAGGTAGGCCGGGTTAAGATAGACGACTTCCGCCAGAACGGTCAGCGACAAATCGCCTCCGATTTGTTCGCGGATGTAGCGGTTTATTTTCTCGACGATCCGCTCGGTCCGTTCATCCTTGACTCCCTGCTTATAGGAGATCAGACGATTGGCCGCGAAGCGAAGATAATCGACTGCCTGCTCGCGCGAGGAATGCCCCTGCACGTTCATCAGCTGCTCCAGGCGAATTTCGCCATCCCGCTCAAGCTGTTCCGCCCATCCCCACCGGTTGATCAGTCCGATCAATTGGTTGGCCACCGTATAATAAGCCTCCAAATAACGGGCGTATTCGCTTGTATTGGCGAAGCAAGCGTCAATGGCGCTGCTTGCCTCTTCGGATCTTCCGCTCTCCAAAGCCACATCGAGCTGTTCCCGCAGACGGGATGGCATCGCAGCCGCCCCGCCGCCGCCCTGCTTCTCGGATATGCATCCCGTTTTGGCGAGAAGCATCATATTCTCCCCTTGACCGACGCCGAGCACTAGCTTCTTGCGCATTCGGAAGTACGTATCGGCGATCTGCTCCCACGGAACAAAGGCTCTGCCGCATATAATCGACACCGGCAGCTGAAGCAGCTGCGTACACGTAGACTGTACCGTCTCCAGCATTCCCTGCACGAACCGGACTGCGCCCGCCCGATCTCCATCACCGGCGATTCGTTCATCCGATATCGGCTGCTTGGTTTGGATCATGAGCATCAGATAGTAGTCGTCAATAATGACGGACTGGACGTTCATCTCGGCTAAAGTCTCCACGGCAATGTTCTCAATCGCAAAGAGGAGCAGCGGACGATCCGTGTCCGATATGCGTTCCGGCCACCGGTCCACCCTTGCCAGAACGGGCAGCAGCGGAGAATCCGAATCGAGGGGACTCTCCATCTCGGCAAGCCTGGCTTGGGACAGCCTTGCTTGGCCGATGCCGTACTGCAGCAGCTGCATGAACCAGCCGTTGCGCAGCCCCGGGAGCGCCTGTTGTATGCGTAATTTGGCATGCTGCAAATAACGGTCATTCTTCAATTCCTCCTCCAAGGCTTCGATTGTGCCCCGGACGCTCCGTAGAATAGGTTCGTCGCCTTCCGTCTTCAGAATATAATCCACACTGCCGTCCCGAAGCGCTTGTTGAATATATTTCATCTCGTTCATGCCTGTTAGAAAAATAACTTTGCAGCGAGGCCACGTTGCCTTGATATGCCGGTGCAGCTGAAGTCCATCCATACCCGGCATACGGATATCGCTAAGCACAATGTCGATCTTAACCCGATTGAGCCACTCGATCGCTTCGTTCGCCGAGTAAGCCTTGTATAGATCGAGCTCCGCCCAATCCATTTCCTGCAGCATTTCATATAAGCCATCTACCGTATACGGCTCGTCATCCACGATCAACAACCGGTACATTTGCATCTCCATTCTCCTCCCGATGGAGCAGCAGCCGAAGCTCTGCTCGTAGTCCGCCGCTCTCTCCCGCCAATAGGGTTAGACCGCATCCTTGCCCATACTTGATTTGAACCCGCCGGTGAACGTTGAACAGCCCTGTGCTTTCTGCTGATTCTTCCGCTGCCAGCAGCCGCATGCGAAGGGAATAGAGCGTGCTCTCATCCAATTCGTCGCCATTATCTTCCACGGCAATCACCAGCGTGTCGCCCTGAAGCTCGAACGAAACGCGGATCCAGCCATCCTTCAGCTTGTTCTCGAGCCCATGGTTGTACGCATTTTCAATTAACGGCTGCAAGATCAAACGCGGTACATGAAGCTGCTCCGTTCCTTTTGGCAGCTCGCCAAACTCCGTGTGAATCCGGCTACCAAAGCGGAATGCCTGAATGTCCGTATAGGTTCGCGCATACTTCACCTCCATCTCCAGCGCCATCTCTTCCATGCCGTCTCGTGTAATGAACTGAAAGTACTCTCCTAAGTATTTCGTGAATCGGATAATGTTCTCGTTATCGTGAAGCTTTGCCATCCGGTGCAAGATAAAGAAGCTGTTATATAGAAAATGCGGATTGATCTGCGACTGCAGCTGTCTTAGTTCCGCCAGCCGAACGCGATACTTATGCTCATACACCTCGTGAACGAGCACGTTAAGCTCTCTGACCATAGCGTTGAAGCGATCGAACAGAAACCCGAACTCATCCTTGAGCGGATACTGCACGACCAGATTCAGATTGCCCTGCTCCACCTTGTTGAAGGAACGAACCAGCGTGCGCATGGGCCGCTGGATAATGCGGTATATGCTTAATGCGAAGAAGACGATAATGACGACCGACGACAAGGTCAGCATAAGCATCAGCCACCTGTAACGGTTGATCGGTCCGAATATTTTGTCCTCGGGCATAAAGATGGATAACGTCGAATCCAGCATGCTGGAAGACTTGGCGATCACAAGATGCTGTTCTCCGTTCATCGTGACCGATTTCTGTATTTGCCGGTCAGATGCGGCATTTTGTCCACCCGGATCAGATGAATCCGACGATTCCATCAGCTTGGACACCGCCAGTTCCGCCTCCTCCGATCCGTTATTGCTCGTAATGAAATATCGCGGGCGGTTGCCCGAGAGAACAGCCGTCTCCCCATTATTCGTAAACTGGCGCATCGCGCTGCGAAGAGCGGGCTTCGAGATCTCAACCGTCAGCAGGAACACGGGCTTGCGCCCTCCGTACGCAGAAGGGTCGGGATAAGGGACGCTGATGAATAAACGGTCGTGCCACATTATGAAAGGCGACTCGTACCGGTTCGTTATGACGGACAGCGCATTGAATTGCTCCTCGTCGAAATAATTGATGGCGTCGTCGTTGGAGGTGACGGTCCGGTCCAGTTCGGGAATAAATGCGATGACATTATGCACAAAGCTGCTGGATGTTTTAACCAAATTCAATTTATTCTTCAATGCCAATATCGCGTCCGTTCTTTCAATATCCGACATAATGGCCGACGCGGTGCTTAATTTCATCAGGTCCTCATCATTCACGTAGGGGACGATGAGCTTAATGACCCTTTGAATATCGGATTCGATCAAGTTGACATACAGCTCGACCTTGGTGTTCATGGATTGAACAATTTCTTCGCGGACCGTATTTTGCCCATATTCATTCATGTACAGATTGAGCGCATACAGCGGTGCAAGCACACCCAGAAAAGTTAGAACGATTTTCATAAAGATGGAACTGAAGGGCGACTTCCTAAAAAACTTCATCCTAAATTCCCCTCTCGTGCAAAAGGACTCTTCCGCCCATGGGGCAAAAGAGTCCTCTTGTTCATATCTTCTCTCGCGCATCTCATGGTGTGTATTCTACAAGCCTGCTGCGCTAAATACTTGGTTAAAGCCTGTTCTGGAACGCTGCAATAGAGCATCGGGCGATTCCGAAGGCGGTTCAGCGGTTAAGATTTCCTGGGCCACGGCTCCCTTGTAGCCAATCTTGTGAAGGGCTCTTAAGAAACCGGCCAGATCGATAACGCCTTCACCCGGATAGATTCGGCCGTTATCCTTTGCTTCCTCTACCGGAACATCCGGCGCGTCGTTGATGTGCACGTGAACGATTTGTTCCGGGCGGAGACGCTCGATATCCGCAGTCGTCAGCTCATTCGTGTACCAATGATACGCGTCGAGCAGCAGTCCTACGTTGTTCTCCCCGATGGCGTCAATCCAATCCAGCGTTTCCTCCATCGTCCAGATGAACGGATACTTCCAGTGAGTCCGAAGATGATGCGGACCAACGAACTCGAGGCCAAGCCGGATGCCGTAAGCGCCAAGGATTTGGGCGCACATGCGCAATCTCTTCGTCGCCAAGGCCATGAAATGCGCCGGCTTCATGTCCGTGGATGGCAGAATATAGGTGCAGCAGCTCGTACAGCCCAGCGCAGCCGCTGCGGCAGCCGATTTGGCCAGCTTCTCCAACCCTTGAAGGAACGCTTCTTCCGTCGTCCGCCATTCAACAGGGAGACCGATCGTACCGATCACGATCCCATGCTTGCGGAGCAGCTCGCGCGCCGGCTCCAGGCCAAGACGCTCCACCAGTGAAAGCGCATCCAAATCAACCGCTTGAAATCCATGTTCCGCAGCGGCCGCTATAAAACGCTCATCGCCATTCATTCCAATTCCAGCTTGCGTTAAACCTCTAAGCATAACTTTACCTCCATTTAAACGTATAGTGACATGATTACAGAACATATATGTATGCAGCCTGTATGCATGGACACGTTGCGCATTGGCAGACCCGACTGCCTCAGCTTGTTCAACGCGCACGCTACCTTGAATATACATTCCACTCTCGATACCGTCAAGGAAAGATGATGTAAAGTTAGCCCTCCGATTCGGAGCACGCTGTTCAAGTCCCGCAGGCGATAGAAGCTAGCCGGCGGCTGACGTAAATAGCGGCGAAGCGGTTGGCGGCTTCGCGCAGTGATGCCCGCCGGGAGGCGGATTGATGGCTTGCTTCAATCCGCTCGTAGCTGGCGCTGTAAGACCCTAAAAGGGACTTACAGACTCTCTCTCCGGCTGGCCCGATGCTGTAACGCCGTTTTTCGGTCTTGCGGCTGCATTCTTGCGCCCGCGCTTCCCCGCCCCTTGCTTTGAGGCGTGATGGCCATTACGTCACGCGCATAAGCGCAGCAAGGGCTCCTCTTCGAAGCTTAGCAGCAAGTGCAGCACGCAGCCTGAAGGAGCCCCAATCGCTGCCGCTTCTATTATGGAACCAGCTGCTGCAGCCTTACCCGCAGGTCTTCGACCATTAGCTGCAGCGCCGTTTCCCCGTATTCGCGGTTAGCATGGGTGCGCGGATCGGGGCCCAGAGCTACCCCCGCCAGCGGCTTCGTCAGATCGGGGTCCAGCCTGCCGAGATCTACGGTCTCCGGCTGGATGGCCATGAGCAGCGAGGTCTCGTAGGCAGCGGCATGATCGCCTTTCCCGTCACGGGCATACCGCTCATCGTTCAGCGTCAATATGCCGCACCGGCCACCGTCTTGCTTATACTTCTCTATGGCCCGGGCTAACGGATCCATGAGGGGGTAATGCCCGGGAATAGCGACGATCGTAGTCAAGCCGTAGCTCTCGATTTGGAAGAAGGCATGGACCGCCAATTCTTCCCACAGTCTCCAACCGCCGTTGCGGACCGATCTGGCCGCATTACGCTCATACGAGTCACGCGGGACCTCCAACGCGCCGCACATCGTATCGCCCGGATTCCAGAGCGTTCCATCCTGCTCCGATACCGGCATCAGTCCGTCCAGATGCCGCTCGCAAATTTCTCCGCGATGGTCTCCCCAGTACATCGGCGGCATCGCCAGCCCGCCCAGCTCCTCGGCCAGCCTCATCGCTATTCCGTGCGCCTTCAGCCCGTCAAGGCCATAAGGATTATGCAGCCCGTGCCACTCCAAGATACCGAATGCCAAATAGGCAACCGGCCGCTCCCGCTTTCGTTCTGCGATCTGCTCTGGCCGCAGCTCGTGAAAAGCCACGCCAGGACGGATATTCCCTTGTTTCACAAAGGCTCATTCCTCTCCGGCAGTATGATAATTTCTCGGCCATTGATAGGCCCGGAACGCTTCTAACAAATCCGCTGGCAGCGGCTCGCCGTCCGATACCGCCACATTCAGATCAACCTCCGCCGGCGATTTCATCCCGGGGATGACGACACTGACTGCAGGATCGGACAAGCAGAACCTGAGCGCAGCTTCCGCCAGCGTGGAATACCGGTCGCCTGCCGTCTGACGCAGCGTTTCCTTCAGCTGTTCGACCTTGCGGAACGTCTTCATGAACCGCTCGCCGCGGAAATACCGCTTACGCACGTCTCCCTCTTCCCACTCGTCATATGTCCCAGGCGTCCAATTGCCGATCAGGGCGCCTTCGTCGAAAGGCACGCGCGCAATAACGGCTGCGCCGTTCTCCCGGCAAGCGGGAAGCAAGCGCTCCGCAGGGCGCTGTTCGAATATATTGAACACCACCTGCTGCGAGGCGACCCATCCGGTCTCGGCAAGCTCGATTCCGTCTTCCGGACGATAGTCGCGGATCGAAACGCCAATCTCGCGGATCTTCCCTTCCTGCTGCAGCTGAAGCAGCGTATCATACCACTCCGTATGCTGGATCCCGCTTGGAAACCATCCATGCAGCTGGTACAAATCGATGGCTTCCACGCCAAGGCGAAGCAAGCTGGCTTCACATTGCTCGCGCAGATGAGCTGCGGGATATCGCCCCTCCATGGCCGGCGTTCCGTCCGACGCATCCGGCCAAGCGATCGGCTGCACTTTAGTCGCGATATAGACCGGACCGCTTCCCTTCCATTCCCGCAGCGCCTTGCCGATGACTTCCTCCGACCGGCCCCGGCCGTACATCTGCGCGGTATCGACAAAATTAATCCCGCGATCCCATGCATGATGAAGCGTTCGGATAGATTCGTTCTCATCCACCTTTCCGAAATCGCCGCCCAGCTGCCAGCCGCCAAAACCGATTTCGGATACGCTCCAACCGGTTTTGCCGAATGTTCTGTACTTCATCGGGTTATCCTCCCCTTCTTAGGCCAGCTTAGGGAACATCCCGCCGCGAAGCACATCGTTCTTCTCAAAGTTCAGGCCGTCCGTACACGCATGGCCAGCGCCGCTGAAGGTCGTCCCGTCCGCCATATAGATGATGGCCAGCGCCCGGCGGGGGTTATCGGTCTGATTCGCATGCGCGTAGTGGAAGGTGAGCCCGTCATGGAAGGTGCAGCTGCCAGCCTTCATCCGGACAATGGCGGCTTTATTGCGATCAAGCCCGGAAGCGCCTTCCTCCGAGAAAATATCATGCGGCTCAACGAGATCGACATGCTTCAAATTTTTAATTTTTTGCGATTTCGGCACAAACATCATGCAGCCGTTATTCTCGTCCACATCGTCCAATGCGATCCAGATGGAAAGCGCGCCGGTCTCGTTCATCGGCCAGTAAGGCCAATCCTGATGCCAAGGCGTCGGCTTCGAATCCTGAGGCATCTTGAATAGAGCGTGGTCGTGGAACAGGCGGATCCCTTGAGCGCCGGACAATTGCTTCGCCGCATCGGCAAACCGGTTAGACAAGACGAACCGGGCCATGCCGCCGTGATCGCGCCATGTATTCACCCGTTGATTCAAGACGTTGAAATATGCATTCCCTTTCTGGGACGTCTGTACGGAACGGCCGCCTTGCGCGCCCATTACTTCGCCCAGATGCTCGCGAAGCTCCTCCAGTTCCTCGGGAGACAATATATTATCGACTTGTACGAAACCGTTCTCACGGTAATATTGAATTTGCTCTTCCGTCAATTGAATGGTTGAATCGATCATGCTGCACACTCCTTAAATGATATAACGTTCTACATTTAATGTAATCGATTTCGGCATTCAATTCTTGGGGGATTCCATCGAAAACTAAGGTGATTTTCCACCTCTGTCACTCGAGTCCAGCTTGCATCTTAGACCAAGGTCTTGGTCGATACCCATCGCGGGTTCATTACGAAGATAACCGGGATTCGCTATCCTAAAAAAGAATGTAACCGGGGCGATAGGATCCCAAGCTGCAGCAAGTCTGAATGAATCGAAGGAAGAAGAGGATCAAGATGCCCCCTATTGAACATTGGTTTGAACAATTTGGCTACTTCGTATTGTTTGTTGGATTGATCGTCGATTTCATCCTTCCGTTTCCTGCTGAGCCTGTCATGGCTTACGCGGGCTATTTATCTTACACGGGCAGCATGCACTTACTCTCCTCCGTGTTCGTATCCTTTCTCGGAACCTCAGTCGCGATAACGATTTCTTACGGAATCGGGTATTGGGCGGGAATGCCGTTTATCGAGCGGTATGGCAAATGGCTGATGCTTAATCCCGGTAGGATAGGCAAGCTGCGGCGCTGGTTTGACAGCTATGGATACAAGCTGCTGCTGGTCAGCTTCTTCATCCCGGCGGGCCGTCAATTCTCCGGTTATTTGGCCGGAATCGTCCGCATCCCCTTCCGGTCATTCGCGATATACTCGTATTCCGGCGCGCTAATGTGGGTCTTCGTCTATGTTGGAGTCGGACATCTGGTCGGCCCGCACTGGCAGAATGTTCTGCACACGGTAAAAAGCTATGCGGGATTAATTGTGCTTGGAATCTGCCTTCTAGTCGCAGCGATCATCCTTATTAGAAGAATCGGGCGGCTTCATAAATCCGGTAACAGCCCTTCCTCCAAGAAGACCATGGATTCCGAGTAAAACGGCACGACCGGCTCTGCCTGCAGCCTGGCGACCTGCCGTGCAGTTTTGCTGCATTAGGGCACTGCTGCGGGACCCGGCTCGAATAAGGAGCATAATGATGAAGCTGTTACTTTATATTGAACAACTGTTTGCGGACTATGGTTATTACGTGCTGCTCATAGGCCTGCCATTGGATGCCATCGCGCTGCCGATCCCGCCGGGAAACATGACATTGGCCTATACCGGCTATCTGTCCAGTAAGGGCGTGCTTCGCTGGCTCCCTGCCATGGCGGCTGCAAGCGCGGGCTCCATGCTGGGGATAACCGCCACGTATTGGATAGGTTATTCGCTGGGGATGCCGCTGATCGAGCGATGGGGCAAATGGTTGTTAATAAAGCCCGCTCACTTGGAGAAAGCAAGAAGCAGCTATGAGAAGCATGGCAATAAATTGCTTCTGTTCAGTTATTTCGTTCCCGGCGTCAGACAATTTATTGGCTATTTCGTTGGCATGATCCGGGTGCCGTTCCCTGTATTCGCCCTTTACGCCTATACCGGGTCGCTGCTATGGGTGAATGCATTCGTCGGGATCGGTTATTTGTTCGGGGATCAATGGCCCCTCGTCCTGATGGCGGTCGAAAGGTGCTTGAAGTTCATCGTCATCGGATTATCCATTCTGCTCGGCGCGCTGCTTCTGCTGAAATGGCGGCGCAGGCGCGGGAATAAGGCATTGCCCCCTCATGAAGCCAAGCCTCATGGGATGCCGGATGAATAAACGCTGGTGCCGCTTCTTCGTATTGTATGGCAATTCACACAGCCTGAGCGTGCTTCGGACGTCATCAATCGCCTACCAAGCAGCAGCCTGGGCCCGCTATGGACATGGGATGCGTTATTCGGTGCAATTCGGCCTATTGGCGACGGTTGGATGCCTGCGCGGGTTCACGACTCAACAACCGGCTGATTCTATGGAATGTTTCAACTACGAAAAGGAATTCATATTTTATTCAAAGCGTTATTTGGGTTCAATTAGCTGCGAGCTCTCGTGAAACGTCAGAGAGGATTATTCATATGATATATGAAAGAACGTACGGGAATGCCTTACAGGAGGGCTTTACTTTGGTTATATGCGGCATACGGCTCTAAGTTTGGCATACATCGGCAGATGGAGGCGATGTTTTAATAATCTCCTAATAGGTGAAGGAGATAGAAGCATATCTTTAACTAGTATCCTACAGGAATGGAGATGAAAGGCATGACAATGGGGAAATGGATGCGCTATATTACCGCCGGCATGCTGCTCGGCATCTTGGTGATCGGATTGTTGCCGTTCCTGCTCGTCTACAGCATGGCTGATCTCTTAGGCACTATTGATCTAGACTCTTCTCCCTTATCGCTGCTCTTCACCAAATTAATCGGCATTGCCCGGAAGACGGAATCAGACGATTCGAAGCAGCAAGATGCCGATACGGCGGAATAGCAGTCAGTCAAGCATATGGCAAGCCGGCCATAACAGTCCGTTCTCCGCCATCGGATAACGCTGAGCCTGTAAATCAGCCGTGCATTGCCACAACGCGCGCGGGGAGCGGCTTGCGGCACCCTGTTCCAAACGTGTATACCCGCAAAAAAGCAAACACCGCCCGTGCCTAAGCACGGGCGGTGTTTCCCACGTGTGCGGCTAGCTTCCCGCCTTGATATAGCCCATATAATCCAGCTGGAACTCCGGATTCCACGCCATGTTATTGCCTACGGCCCGGAAGGAAACCTCAATGCGCGTCACCTGATTGCGCAAAGCCCAGTCGCCTACCTGAATGCCGGCCCGGTTCCATTGATCCGGCGTCATCGATGAAGTCGACGTGATGCTCTCCGTTCCGCTGAATAACGTCACCTTCGTCTCATAAGTCGCCCCCGGCACGCCGCCATACGAATCGATATGGTAGAACAGCTCGGACGCATCGGTCAAATCGATCGGAGACTCTGGCGTTACCGCAAGCGTCTTCCAAGCATCGGCAGCGACGGCTTCCGCTCTTGCCGACAGCGTATACGAGCCTAAAGCCGGTTTGGTCGGCCCATTGAGAAATTGTTCGACCGTATTCACACTCGCTACATTTTCTTTGCCCGTCCACCCTTGATTGGAGCCCTCAAAGTTGAAGAGGAGCTTCTCGTTCGCCGGAATTATCCCTTCGCCCGTATTCTTGATGGTGTCCACCACTTGGCTGAAAGAACGGTCACCATAGACAAGCTCGATGCTGACCGACCCTTCCGCCGGCGGCGTGTAAGCGGACACGGTAAGGCGATACGTCTTGCTCTCACCGGTCTTGATTCCGTTAACCTTTAACTCGGAACGGTCAAATTGAATTAAGCCGCCGGCTTGAATCGCTATTTTCCCATTCAGCTTCTTGTCGCCATGATTCGTTACTTTCACTTCGATTTGCGCGCCGGTCTCCAATTGCGGGGACAGCAGCGCCGCTTCGATGTCGATATTCGCAAAGTCGCGGATTGGCGAAACGTTCTTTCGGAACCCGACGTCATCAAGCAGGAAGGATCCGGTCCACGACTGGGAGCCCGGCGAGCTGACCCATACTTTAACCCGGTCAACGGCCTTCAGACCGCTCCATCCTTTCAGATTCAAGGCTGCATGGTTCCAGCCTTGGCTCGGATCGAGGACGACCGTCCCTTCCGCGATATCCTTGCCGCTGTATACTTTCACTTTGGCATAATAAGCTTTGTCAGCTGCGGCATCGGGAATTTTCAGAGCGAAGGTTACGTTCGGCGCTTTGGAAGCGTCAATCGGCTGCGCGAATCGTACATCCGCCCCTTTCCAATTCAGAGCCGCATAATCGCTGAAATTTACTTTGAGCGACTTCGTGCCCGTATAGGCATCGCCGTCCATCAGCGTAGCGGAAGCCGCATTGTCCGCAGCCTGCCATCCGCCGAGTCCATTCTCGAAGCTCTCCAGCGGAAGCGATTTTTCGTCCTTGGCCTTCTTATCCTTCTTCACGAAGGTAACGCCCTTAACTGCCGGCTCTTCCCGATCGGCCAGCTTGGCGGCGTCAAATCCGGGGATGACATCCTGCCAATCATTAATGCCGATGACCGACTTTGCAAAATCCGTTACCGCAAGCGACTGATCGGTATCGATATATTTGAACACGTCATAGATTGTTTTGTGCTCAAATGGAGTGGAAATCGAGTTTTTGGCATATGTCCACAGACCGAGATTCAATCCGCCTTCCTGCGCATGATCGACATGGCGGTGCAGGATGAAGGAGTCGATCCCGTCCAGAAACTTGATTTTATAATAGGCATACGCATAAGCTGCCGCCTGCACTAACTGATCGTTCTCCGAGTTGCTTAAGCTATTGAGCCCCTGCTCGGATAGAATAATCCGGCGCATATTCCCTTCGTACAAGAAGTTCTGCTGCTGCAAGTATTGTACAAGCACCTGCAGGTTCTTGAACGTGATCCGGACAGTGTTGAAGTCATCCGTCGGGGTAGCGTCGTTCCAGAATTTCGGATCGAATAAATTTTCCGGATAGGGATGGAAGGCCACATTCCAGGAGAAATCGCCTTCCATATGCGCCAAGTCGTTCAGCATATCGACGATTGCTTTATTGTCGTACTTCCAGATCGCCTCGGCTGGAAGCTCTTCATTCCAGAAGTGGTCTAGTGAAATATAGGTGCGCGCATTCGCATAATGGCTCTTCACAATCGTATCGACCAGCCGCAGCGTTTGCGCGTATTCTCTCACATACTCGCCGACAGGCTTGGGTCCCATGTTGTTCCACACCTGATTCTGCCCGACCTCGTTGCCGACGATGAAATTGACCGCTTTCCCGTGAGCTTCGTCAGGCTGCGAATAGCGATCCGCCAAGAACGTCGTGATAGCCTTGACATATATGACGCCAAGCTCATTCTTCGTGTTCAAGGCGTACACGATCCCGCCAGGCTGGGAATCCGGATGAATCAGATGCTCGTTCGGCGTCCCCGGCGTCATGACGTTGTACATTAACAGAATTAAGCTGACAATCGTATCGTTGTCGGACAAGCTTTTGATTTGCGAATCCAGATGGCTGACGTAGCTCTTCTGAAAGTAGAACGTTTCGCCGTCAACCTCGTACGGAATCGTATTGTCCGGATTGCTGTTCGTCGAATAGAGCATCTCATTATACGAGACATTGATCGCTGCATGGCTGATACCCAGTTCTTCGGCATCATCCGTCATTTGCACCTGAAGCCCCTTAATGCTCTTCGCTTCCGGGAAAGGCTGCTTGTTCGAAGCCAGCTTACCGGCATTCGTAATGTAATGCGGCGCATCCGCTAACGTCAATTCGCCCGCCGCGTTCCGGAAGGCTACGACGAATTTGGAGTACAGACGGTTATGTACGCCGTCCTTCAAGCTGATATCGAAGGTGAATTGCTCCGCGATACTCTGCTCGGCAAGCGGAGTAAGACCTGCCAGTACATTCTGGTCGCCATATGTCGGCAGCTCGAAGAGTACGAGCTCTTCATCCGCATGCTGCTCCAGATAGGCTGCCGTCACGGTACCCGCGATTGTGATCCCGCCGTTATCGTTGATGGCAGACGTCGTGATCTTGCCGTCATACGGCTTCTGGATCGGCGGGAAATTTTTGAACCGGATGTCGTCGATAGCAAGCGTGCCTTCTCCTGTTGGAACAGAGATGCGAAACTGCTTGATCGTCCCCGTCCACCCGGCCTGATCCGACATGTTGGCGTTCAACGTCTGACCTGCAGCGCTTGGCGTGATGTCGAACTCCTTGGACTTCGCATCGTCCCATGTCGTATCGGCTTCGGTAATCCAGGCTACTTTCACCTTGGCGGCAGCGGTCTGATTATCCAGCCCCACCGACAGCCCGTTCCTTGCACCCGCATCGATCTGCACCTGCGGAGATTGAATATAAGCGTCTACACCTTCAATGCCGAGCGCCGCTTTCCCTCCGGAGACATGCAGCGAGCTTAGATGAGCCGTGAATCCTTCCGCATCCCCTTCACGGTTGAACAGCATATCAATGGTGTTCGTTGCCATAATATAGTCAAGCTGAAAACGGCCGTCCCAGAAATCATAGCCTGGAGCCCCCGGGCTGATCCCTTCCAGATCGAAATTTTGCATGAAGGACAATTCCATCCTCGTGATCGCATTGCGCTTATCCCATGCCGACATATCGATAAAGACACGGTTCCATCTGTCGTTGGAAATTTTCGCAATGGATTCGAATACGTCATCTCCGCTATAGAGGCGGACTTTCATGAAATATCCGACAGGCTGCCAGCCCCATGAGTTCGCCGCAAAAGCAAGATAGCGCTCGCCGGACAGGTCGAGCGGGGAGGGGAAATCGCGATAGATCTTTCTCCATTCGTATACCTTGACCTTCTCGGGCGTTTGCTCCAAAGCTCCCTCGCCTTCCAATGGACCGCCCGGCCCGTTCAGAAGACTCGTGACATGATTGATTTCTTTCGTATTGGCCCCCTTCTGCCAGGTTGCCACATCTTCAGGCGTATTGAATGCATTAATCACTTTGCCGGGGTAAAATTCTTGTCCGCTGAATACATGGGCGGACTGCTGCAGCCCGGGCTCGTAAGCCCCCGCGAAAGCGGTTACAGAACTGAGCAAAAGTTGAATCAGAAGGACGAAAGCCAGAGCTCCCGATGTGACTGAGACACGTTTCATTCTTTAATAACCTCCGTTAATTTGCATATGTGCATTCCATGCATAATACTTTCAAAACCGGAACAAACCAAAGAATTCTTTACTTTAATACAGATTGCTTTTTGAACTAATTTAAGAATAATCACCTCGTTTATATATAAAATTCATAATTACGTATACATAATATTATTATTAGTATACGAATACAATGTGTAAATCATCCTGGTGCAATTTTACTAGTGATCGGTTTAACCCATGATTTGAACGCAAAAAAAACGCACAGCCATATCAGATGGCTGCGCGTTCTAAGCAGAGGGCTCTTGCAGGCAACGAAGTGAAGGTCTGGAGGCTGAGAGGCTGAGAGGCTGGTGTCCAAGCCGGACTAGATGAGATTCGCATAGATCAAGCTCTGCCGCTATCTCAAAATTTACTTTTGGGATGATTGAAATCCGGTTTCTCCACCTGTATCGTCGTGTGCTGAATGCGGTATTTCTGTTCGATCTGCTGAATCGCCTGCTGCAAAATAAATTGGCTGTCCCCGTCATGATCAATCATGATATGGCAGGTAAGCGAATCGAGGCCGGACGATACGGTCCAGATGTGTAAATCATGCACCTCCTGGACGCCATCGATTGCTAGCAGCGTCTTCTTCACCTGGTCGGAATCAATGGTAGGCGGCGTCCCTTCCATCAGGATGTGGACGGCAGTCTTCATGACGCCCCACGCGCTCTTCAAAATCAGAAGCGAGACCACCACGCTTATGATCGGGTCGGCGATGTACCATTCGAATACGAGCATGAACAGACCGGCGACGATCGCCCCTACCGAACCGAGCGCATCTCCAATGACATGGAGGTACGCGCTGCGGACATTCACGTTATCCTTCACATCGCCCTTCCGCATGAGGAACCATGCGCTTGCAAGATTGGCGAGCAGTCCGATGAACGCGATGATCATCATCGATCCGCTTGCAACTGTAGGCGGATTAATAAAGCGCTCATACGCTTCCCGAATAATGAATGCCGCGATGATGAACAATGTAACTCCGTTGAACAGAGCGGCCAATATTTCAAAACGATAATAGCCGTACGACTTGCGAGGCGACGGCGGACGGGATGCGAGCGCCATGGCGACCAGGCTCAGCGCGAGAGCGCCGACATCGCTTAACATATGGCCGGAATCCGACAGCAAGGCCAGACTGTTCGTAATCAATCCTCCGATGAACTCCAGCAGCATAATGACCGATGTTATGGCCAGCGCTATGGACAACCCCGCTTTATTGTTCGGAACATGGGAATGACTGTGTCCGTGATGTCCGTGCCCGTGCCCGTGACCTTGTCCGTTCGTATGACCATGTTCGTGATCGTGATCATGTTCCTGACCATGTTCCTGATCATGTTCGTGATCGTGGTCGTGACCATGTTCGTGCCCGTGATCGTGATCGTGATCGTGATCATGATCATGATCATGTTCGCGGCCACGTCCCTGATGCTCATCGCCGTGGCGATGTTTAGCTTTCTGTTGGTTGCCCATACAAACACCTCGCTTCTTCAGCTTCCCGACAATGTTACCAGCATTACCATATCGCTTGGCTCCAATAAATCAATATATGAGTATGTGTTCATATGTATTATAAAATATCGATCGCAATCTGGCAAGCCTGACCATTGAACAAATTGTTATACCGGATCAACCGGATAAAGATACCGATGTCGATGTCTTCAAGGGCGAAGAAAGTTTCTTCACTTTTTAAACAGACAGCTAGGATTAGCGTAAAACGAACTGGCATAAAAAAAGAGACACCCTATAGATGTCTCTTGCTAAGATTGCTGATCAGCCGCCGGCAGCATAGCGCCCGCAGGGTTCTTCGTGAAAATGATCGTACACGCAGTACCCTTCCCCAGCTCGCTCGTCGTCTCGATTTCGCCGGCCATCGTCCGAAGAATCGAGAACGCCACCATCGTACCGAGTCCGGTCCCCTTCTCCTTCGTAGAGTAAAAAGGGGTTCCCAGCCGGTTTAATTGTTCCTTCGTCATGCCGATCCCGGTATCCTTAATCGAGATGACCGGATTTATTTTATACAGCCCCGTTGCTAATGTTAAGGTTCCGCCTTCCGGCATCGCTTCGATGCTATTCTTGCACAGATTAATTAAGGCCTGCCTGAATTTCGATTGATCGCCCACAATCTGAATATCCTGCACGCACCGTTCCATGTCGATCTCGATCCGGACGTTCTGCATATTCGCATACGAGGACAACACATTCGCTACATACTGGATCTCGGCGAGAATATGGATCGGCTCGATCCTCTCCGGATCCGGCTTGGCCAGCGTCAGATAGTCCGATATAATTTGCTGCGCCCGGTCCAGCTCTTCCAGACAGATCTGTTGATAATAGATTCGGTTGCGCTGGCTTAGCCCTTCTTTCCCCAGCAATTGAATAAACCCGCGTACCGTCGTTAACGGATTGCGGACTTCATGGGCAACCGAGGCTGCGATGCCGGTGACCAGCTTCAATTTCTCCGCCTTTCTGATCTCTTCCTGAAACCGTAGAAGCCTTTCCATAAATTCCAGAAGGTAGGCAAAAGCGCCTGTAAGCAAGCTTTGGAGGACGATTAACGCGAGCGTCCAGGGAAAGTGGGGATTCAAGAAAAACTCGATATCGTCGGTGAGGAACAGATAGGAAGCCAAGGTGAGCATTCGAATGGTGAAGTAAGCCGCAATGGCTGCCAATACTTTCTGACCGATGGACAATACAGCGTACTTGGTAATAATCCATGACACGATCATCATCGTCGGGAGAATGGAGATGATATATTCCAGCTGGTTCACGTTTCCCATGATATGCCGGTAAATGATTAAAATTAAATATAACACAATCGATACTGGCACCCCGCCATAGAGAGAACCGAGGGTCAGCGGAATTGCACGAAAATCGTAGATGAGTCCATTGATGGAAACGGGGACGGACATGCTCGAGACGAGCGAGACCGCAAATACGGCACATATCGAGAGCTGGTAGAGCCGCTTTCTGTCTCTGAATTGGCGAATAAGCACGAAGAACACGGCAGGGATGAAAAAAATATAAAAAAAGTTCAATGTAAAGTCCTTATATATGGCGACCATAGCGACCTCGCTTTACATAATGCTTATTCATCAAAACCGGTTTGCCGCTAATAGAACCATATCCATTAACCTTCTATTCATTTCGTGTTCGAACGGTAATTTCCTCCAGTTAGTTTCAGATTTTAGAAAATAAAATCGCCGGCCGCCGCAGCGGCTGACGATTCATTTTCCCCGGTACAGCTCCCGGTACTTCCCCGGCGGCATTCCAAAGCAATCTTTAAAGACCCGGTTGAAGTAGCTTAAATCCTCATACCCGACCTCAAGCGCGATCGCTACCGTCTTCTCGTCCGTCTTGGTCAGCCATTCCTTGGCAACCTCGATGCGGATTTCATTCCGGTATTCGATGAACGTCTTGCCTGAATACTGCTTGAATTTGGACGTGAACGAGGACTGGCTCATACCGCATAGCCCGCTCATTTGCTTAAGCGTAAGCGGCTGCGCATAATGCGCCGCGATAAACTCCCGCACGTGGCGGAACATCGTCTCCTCCTCCGCAGCAGCGAAAGACACTTTATGAAGCATCCGTTCATAACAGCGGCTCAAGTGTATGAACAACTGAATCATCGTTGTCTTAATAAAGAACTGATATCCCATCTCCCGCTTCCGGTCTTCGTCGATCAGGCGCTCGATCATCTGCTTCAGCTCCAGCCGCTCGCGCCCCTTCAAATTCAGGTGCGGCTTATAGCTGGCCGTGCTTCTTAGAAACGGCTCGATATAGAAGAAATCGATAAACGAGTTGAATCGCGACATGACCTCGAGCTCCTCGGCAAAGACCGATGGCTGAAAGATGACGTTGTACACGAGAAGCGGACTGTCCGTTTGAAGCCGGTAGCCATGCGTCGTCTGCGGCGAAATCATATAGACGTCCCCTTCCGCAATCGGGGAGAAATGATGATTATACTCGTGCTCGCCTTTCCCTTCGACGACAAATACTAGCTCGACGAATTCATGGGAATGGCTCTCGATGCTTTCGGACACCGGAGCGGGGAAAGCGCGGAACGGGAACGAATCATCGTCCATAAACTCTTCGTTCGTATACCTTCTCAATTGCAGTTCTCCCTCCTTTGCCCAACAACAACATATTCTCCCGCAGCCCTCCGGTCTCCTTCCTCTTATGTCGGCGGATTATCCAATCGGCTTGGCATATTCCCCAATCATCCAAGACGTCAATCTGCTACCTTATAGGAAAGTATTCGATGTCTAATCACAAGGAGTGGCGAAGCCGATGCGGCCGATACAAGAGCATTTGGATGAATTCAACAAGCAAGGATTCACCGTAATAAGAGGCGCCTTACAGACGGAGGAGGCGGATGCGCTGAAGGAAGGCGTACTCGAAGCCTTCCAGGGCCCGGAAGACGGCTACGGACCGACGATCCGGACGCTTATGTTCGAGAAGGGAGAACGGTTCCAGCGCCTGATCATGCAGCCCGGCGTCGTTGATTTTGCGGAGGCGCTGCTGGGCCGGGGCTGCCATATGTTCGCGATGAACGCCCTGCGCACGCCGCGAAATGAAGGAATCGACCAATGGCATGTGGACGAGGAGCTGTTCTTTCCGCTTCCGGAGGGAGTCGAATTCGATCCGCGCATTCAGCTGCCTACCTTTCTGGTTACCTGCATCTATTACCTGGTCGATGTGACGGAGTCGATGGGACCGACACAGCTCATCCCCGGCAGTCACCGCAGCGGCCGGGAGCCCGATCCGACGCACAACCCGCCGCTTTACAAGGGACAAGGTCCGGTAACTATCGTAGCCAAGAAGGGCGATTGCCTGATCTTCTCGGGCCAGACCTGGCACCGCGGCGCACGCAACGAAAGCGACGAGAACCGGATCGTGCAGCAGGTTATGTATGGGAAACGATGGATTTCGCAGCGATTCTATCCGTTTATCAATTATAAGATGCCGCAGGAGATCGTCGATCGATGGAAGGATCATCCCCGAATGAGCCGGTTACTGGGCATGCACCGCAGAGGGCCCTACGGGTAACAGCATGAAGGAGGAAATGCAAGCCATGTATATCGACAACAGACCGGTCGCAGCTCTCCGCATGGAGGCGCGCGATCAAGGAATGATCCTCAAGCACGGCGAGGGTCCGGGGCAGTGCGACCGCAATGGCATGCGGGAAGCCATACTTTTCGAGGAGAACGGAGTCTATCATCTGTTCTACGACGGATGCGGACCGGACGGGTGGCTCGCCTGCCTTGCGGTAAGTACGGATCTGATCCATTGGGAGAGGCTCGGTCCGGTGCTGGATTTCGGCGGTTCCGGAGACTTGGACGAAGGCACGGCCACTTCGCCGTGGTTCTACCGGGACGGCGACGTCTGGCATATGTATTATGTCGGATCAAGAGAAGCGACGCCGCTTCCGGACCGGATTCCAATGATGCCTTACTATACCATGAAAGCGATCGCTCCTACCTTAAGCGGACCTTGGGTGAAGCAGCCGGAGATCATCCCCTTCCGTACCGTGCCGGGTACGTATTATTCCGACACTGCCAGTCCCGGCCATATCATTGCCCATGGCGGCGAATACATGCAATTTTTCAGCGCGGCGAAATCGGACGAGGGGTTGGTGACGCGGACGATCGGCGTTGCCCGAACAGAGGATTTGAATGGTTCCTGGACAGTCGATCCGGAGCCGATTGTCCCTCTTACGGAACAAATCGAGAATAGCTCGGTCTACTATGAGAAAGAGAACGACACCTGGTTTCTGTTCACGAACCACATCGGAATCGACGAAGCCGGCGGCGAATATACGGATGCGATATGGGTCTACTGGTCGCGCGATCCGAAACGCTGGACCTCCGAGAACAAAGCCGTTGTTCTCGACGGGCGCAACTGCGGATGGTCCAAGCAGTGCATCGGACTGCCGACGGTCGTCCCGGTCGGCGATCGGCTAGCCATGGTGTACGACGCGCCAGGCGGAGACAGCAAGAGCCACATGCGCCGAAATATCGGCCTTGCCTGGCTGGACCTGCCGCTTACGCCGCCGAAATAACGACAAGGGGCCGTCCCGACCGTCATCGAAGGTGACAGAGGGATGGCCCCTTGTTTATGCTCCGTTGTCCTCAAATCGTATTGAACAGCCGTTCCAGCTCATTGGCGACGGTGAACAGATTGGCCCGATGCTCGAATTCGGATCTGGATTCCGGCAGCGGCAGACGCTTGTGATAATCCCGGATCACGCGCAGACGGCCGTATAGTGAGACATGCGCTTCCGCAGTCTGCTGGCGTGCGTCTCTCATGTATTCGGCCAGCTCTTCGATAAAATCCGCGAGCCGGATCCCCTGATCAATTCTTACATTCATCTGAGAGACGGACGGCAGCATTCGCTCGAGCAAATCATACTGCTTCCGCTTCGCTTCGAAGAACGTCCGATAGCCCGCCGCCGCGCTGCGGTGCTGCTCCAAACATTTGCTATATGCCGCGGTATACTAGAATGACAATTAACAGGGGATAGGCAACCTTTTCTACATCTGCTATAGTGAAAGCGTGTATGAAATATTGGAATGAAGAGGGTTGATTCCGGTGAACAAGGAGCTGCTGGAAGAGAAGAAGATGCATGGCGACGCTTCCTTCCCGCTTCAGGTTTATTTAGCCGAGCGCCGTGCGGGAGAATTGTTCGAACCCCATTGGCATGAGAGCCTGGAAATCATTTATATCTTGAGCGGGTCGGCAACCTTTACAGTCGATGATGACAAATACTTTCTTGAAGCGGACGACTACCTGTTCGTAAACAGCGATAAGATTCATGGCGCCACCTTCGCCGAAACCTGCCGTTTCCAAGCCATCGTATTTGATCTGAAGATGTGCCTCGGCACCGGTCTGGACATATGCAATCATAAATACTTTAACCGTATGCTGGAGCGCCAGCTGCTGCTGCCCGATGTGATTGACAAGGATAGTGCCATATACCCGGACATCCAGCAATGGATCCGGCAGCTGTACGGCAAATACGAGATGAAGGGCAACGGTTACGAGCTGTACGCGAAGGGGCTCTTGACCCTGATCGTGGCCAGCCTGATCGAGCATGACCAGATGATCGCGCCGGATAAGAACCGGCTCAATAAGACGAACCAGATGAACAGGCTTAAGCTGGCTCTCAACTACATGGCAAGCCATTATCAGGAAAGCATTCCCGTCAAGAACCTGGCCGATTTGTCCAATATGAGCTTGTATTATTTTTGCCGCTATTTCAAGTCGGTGACAGGCTGCACCCCGGTGGAATACCTCAACCGGCTGCGCATCGCCAAGGCGGAAACCCTGCTCGCTACCACGGATAAACGGGTGATCGATATCGCGTTTGAATCCGGCTTCAACAGCTTGAATTATTTCTCCGAGATGTACCGGCGAATGAAGGGAATTAACCCTTCGGAAGCAAGAGAGCGCGCACGTCTCTCCGCGCTGAACCGGATCGGCGTCTGAGGAGCCGCCTCTCCGAGCTCAACTAGCCTATGAACAAAGAATGGCAGCACACCGTAGGATATCATTCGGTATGCTGCCTGTTTTCGTTGGCATTCGGGGCCGTTCCCGCTAGCCGCTAAAGCACATCGCTCCGTCCTATCTCCGCCCACACGCGGCGGGCGTAAGCAATCGCTTCTTCTGTGAGGGTCACAGGGCCCTTCGTAGCCGGGAGCGGCTGTCCTGGACCGCGATCTTCGTAGAACGGCGACCAGTGGTCGTTCTCATATTGTACCCGTACGGCTTCATCTCGCATATCCGGCACTTCGAACGGGGCTCCGTTCGCAAGCGCGGAACGGTATGCCTGAATGCCTGTAATTGTCATATCAATTGCGCGGTATACGTCCAGAAACGGCTGCTCATTAGTGCGGATCGCTTCGGCAAAATGATAATTCGTAAAGAAATCGCCGCCGCCATGGCCGGCTTGCTGAGCCAATTCGGGGCTAATCGGGAACTCCGGCAAATAGATCGTCTCCGCTTCCTCTCCTTCAAGCAGGTCGTACGGTTCATGGCGCAGCCGCACACGATTAGCGTCGCCCGTACGCATATTCTCCATCTGCCCGCGCGTGCCGTGAATCCGGTACCAATTGCCGTGTCCGCGCAGTACGACGCCGTTCAACGTAACGACCGCCTCATTGTCCATGCGGCACATAATGGTGGAAGCCTGATCCGTTACACGGGCGTGCAGCCGCTCTTTATCCGCGGGCGACTGCGGAATACATAAAGCATTCACGCTTACTGGGCGGCGATCCGTAATAAACATGATCGGCGCTAGAGCATGCGTGCAATAATAGGTCGCGGGGATATGGTTCCGCCAATGATCCAGTCCCGGGCTAATTGAGTTTTGTTCCTGCGATGAGAACGGGTGAATATATTCCCCTTCGCCGAACTGCAGCTCGCCGACGGCACCCTCCCGATACAGGCGGCGCATCTCTTGATTATATACAAAATAAGGATAATTCTCGGCGATCATATAGATCTTGCCGCTCTTCTCGACCGCACGAGCCAAAGCGACCGCTTCGCCAAGCGTCTTGCAGGCGCTGACCTCGGTCATGACATGCTTGCCGGCTTCAAGTGCGCGAATGGCGAACGGGGCATGCTGATGAAAATAGTTCGCCAGAATGACGGCATCCATATCATGCTCCAGGAAGCGGCCGTAATCCGTATAAGTCGCGACCCCCAGCTCGCCGCCGAGCTGCAGGAGCCGTTCCTCCCATACGTCGCATATGGCGACAAGCTCCATTCCTGCCGCTTTAGCCCCTCCGTAAAAAGATGCGCCACGGCCCACGCCGACAACGCCTACACGAATTTGCTTATTTCCGCTCATTTGAGCACATCCTCTCTGCCGATTCTTTTCCATACCGATCGCGCATAAGCGACCGCTTCTTCCGAAGGCTTCTTCTCGCCTTGGTAGCTCGGGAACGGCTGTCCCGGCCTGCGATCCTCGAAGAACGGCGACCAGTCGTCGTTCTCATACTTCATGCGCACCGATTCGTCGCGAAAATCCGGAATTTCGAACGGAGCGCCGTTCGCCAGCGCCGAACGGTAAGCTTGAATACCGACAATCGTCATATCCAGCGCGCGATACACATCCAGGTACGGCTGCTCGTTCTTGCGAATCGCTTCGGCAAAATAATAGTTCGTAAAGAAGTCGCCGCCGCCATGGCCGGCTTGCTGCGCCAAATCGGGATGAACGGGAAATTCCGGCAGGTAGATTTTCTCAAGCTCTTCCCCTTCCACCAGATCATAAGGCTCGTGCCGCAGACGGACACGATTCGGATCGCCCGTGCGCATGTTTTCCATCTGGCCGCGCGTACCGTGAATGCGGTACCAATTGCCGTGTCCTCGAAGCGTGACGCCGTTCAACGTGACGACCGCTTCATTGTCCATGCGCAGCATAATCGTCGCCGCCGAATCATTATGGCGAACGAGCAATTTCTGCGTATCGCTTTCCATGAATGGAATACAGAGTGCATTCACGCTTGTCGGACGCCGATCGGTAATAAACATAATAGGTGCAAGAGCATGCGTGCAGTAATACGTCGCCGCCCGGTGATTGCGCCAATGAGCAAGGCCCGGACCGAGCACGGCCATCTCTTCGGCCGAGCACGGATGAATATATTCGCCCTCGCCGAACTGCAGCTCCCCTACATGCCCTTCCTGATACAAGCGGCGCATTTCCTGGTTGTACACAAAGTACGGATAATTCTCGGCCATCATGTAAATCTTTCCGCTCTTCTCGACGGCGCGGGCCAGCGCAACGCCTTCTTTTAACGTTTTGCAGGCGCTGGTTTCACTCATCACGTGCTTGCCGGCTTCCAGTGCGCGGATCGCGAACGGCGCATGCTCATGGAAGAAGTTCGCCAGAATGACCGCATCCATATCATGCCGAAGGAATTGATCATAGTCCGCATAGGTGGTTACGCCGAACTCTTGACCCAGCTGCTGAAGCCTCTCTTCCCAGACATCGCAGATCGCGACAAGCTCCATGCCAACGGCTTGCGCTCCCCCGTAGAATGATGATCCGCGGCCTACGCCGACAACGCCTACTCGAATTTTGCG
Source organism: Paenibacillus spongiae (assembly GCF_024734895.1). Taxonomy (NCBI): domain Bacteria; kingdom Bacillati; phylum Bacillota; class Bacilli; order Caryophanales; family Paenibacillaceae; genus Paenibacillus; species Paenibacillus spongiae. Next base: position 2,075,894 of record NZ_CP091430.1, on the reverse strand, counting down.
TTCCTGTATCGTGTCTGAGATACTCGATCACCCTTTCGCTAATCGTTCATAATCCACTTTCTGACTTTATTGTACAAAGGATGGCCGCTTTCTTCTCCTTCATTCTTGCTGTCTAGTTAAACAAATTTGCGCTCAGGGCTGTTCAGGAGCATAAACGCTGATGCTTTCCACTGCTGCAATCACAATGATTGGAGCGGTTTTTATTTGAGCTTCACGAACAAGGGCATGATTTAGCAGCTATTGTCATATTCATTGAAAGTATGATTACGGGAGGGATGAACATGTCTGTATTGAGGATTGATGGTGCATCGCTCGAATGTGTCGAAAAAGTTATACGACATTTAGAAGACATCGGCAATATTGAACGGTTTTCCGTATTTTCCGAAAATATTCCCGAACCATATAAAGATGTTTCAAATTGTTATATCAGCCATGGGCAGAGAAATGAAATAAAAACAGCTTATTCACTTATATTGGAATGCCTTGATTCCGATCAAGAAGTTTGGATCGAAGGCGCAGCATGCGGATACAGCGGGACTGGTCCAAATTGTACGATTGAAATTCTGCAGATTTTAGGCGTTAGAATGGACTTCAAACGGATTATTTCTGAAAAATGGATTCAAAACGAGGAAGTTGTCCTTGAACACGACCTGAATTTAATTATTCGTCAGCGAAATAAGGATCAAGAGGATGCCGACTTAAACAATGAAAAATTAATAAAGGTCATGATGAAATTTAAAAATCCCTTTGATAAATGGAAATCGAAAGAAATGCTAAAAATGATCGGCTGCATTCAACCACTCCGTCTTTTCGGAGGTAACGAGGCAGAGTCATACTACTTCCGTGTTCCCTATCATACCGTACAGGAAATGTCCAAGCACACAACAAGCAATGTCCTTACCTTGCATGAACGGCTGGAAAATATAGATGTTGAACACTTAAATAATCTGATTCAACAAATTGGTTATGAGCATAATGCCGAAATGACGTCTAGAATATATGAAAGAGCCCCCCAATAATAAATATATTCCCCTCATTCGCATGCGCAGGCTTCCGCATTGCACGTCTAAAACGGGTATGTTATGCTTAAGCTAATAAAGGGCCGCAGATGCTGGAACATCTACGACCCGGGTACATGCCGCTTTTAAGGGCGGCGGCTTTTGAAACAAGGCATTGGATAGACCGCTACCTTAGTCGGAGGGCGGTCTATTTCTTTTTGGTGGAAAGTACGAGAATGGTCACGATCAACGAAATCAGCGCGATCAGCATCGTGCCGAAGTCGATCATGAGCGTCATGACGTCCTTAACCTCCATGGCATCACCTCCCTTCCGGGAGATTAGCCGACCGCCCTTGCAAGCCGTGTATGTACTTGTCCATATTATACCATGCCCCCGGCAAAGGGGGTTATTTAATATTCAATACATCTCACTGCTGACATCAATCACTTATCTTACTTGCCTATCGGCAACGACAAAGTGATTCTGAGCGACAGGTTACGCTTCATCGTAAATCGACGATTGACGCAGATACGGATGGTAGGTCGGATCCAATATCTCTTTTTGTTCCGGTGTCATAAGTGCGAGCAATTCGGGAGTTCGGGTGTATTTGGCCCAAGCGATCATGAGAGGCGAATATTTGTAGAGCAAGGACCGGCGTTCATGCGCCCCCTGCCACGCGAAGGTACCGTGCGTCAACGCCTCCGTAAATATCAAAAGATCCCCCGGTTTCTGCGCAATATGTACCGTCGGACCAATCTCCTCATAGTGTTTAAAAGCTTCCGGAACCCGAAAATTCGCTTTGTGGCTGCCGGGAATGCAGCAAAATCCACCGTCATTCTGACCGATTTCAGACAGGGCAAAAGAGTAAACCGTCAAACCGCTGAATAGGGTACCGTTCTGAACATGGTAATATTGTCCGGGATCGTACGGGGTATTGCCCCCATGCAGATGAAGCGGTTTATCCCCTTTCCTGTGAATAATCGCATATTCATGATCCAAGCGGTAATGGTTCCCCAGCATAATCGACAGATAAGGCTTGGCCTTCGGATGATTGATCAGCGCTCTGAAAACCGGCTCCTCCCACATCAAAAAATTCTGAATCGGCTGGCCGGCTTCCTGCCTCTTGTCAATGGCCTCGTTCAGATGCTTCAGTTCTTCTTGGCTGAGTACGTCTTCTACCAGGAGATAGCCTTGAACATCAAATAAATAACGTTCCGTTGCATTCATGCTAATAACCTCCCCATTCACGGATTTCCAACATGTCGAACTCCAGGTACCGATCCCCTGTGTCAATGGATTCGATTTACACAACTTGGTAAATAATTAATAAACTTACTATTCGCGAGCAAACATGAGGATTCCTTTTTGTGATTTGAACTTATTTTCAGACTGTTCCAGCTTCCATTGCGTCAGGGTATCGCCCTGCAGCCCATTGGCGAGCAAACCTAGTCTCTCACTTTCGCCTCGTACCCGGATGGCAGCTGGAACCGACAATAGTCTTCCATTCGCACAGGCTTTGTTGGCGATGCCCACGGCAAGGGAAACTCCGAGTAAAGAAGCCCTTTCCCCGCGATCTCCCTCATCCGCTCCGATAACCCCGGCAGCAGGCATACGGAAGTTTGCCCCTCTTCGCGCTCTTCCACGAACTCTCTTGGGATCCGGCGGACCGTCAAGGACGATTCGTAAGCGCCGTTGGCTGCCAGGACGAAGCTCCGGCTGGCCTCGATCGGCGACAAGAGAGGCACTGCCGTATCTTCAATCGCCTGCAGCAGATTCAGGTACATGCCGCGCATCATATTTTCGCTGCCATAGGAATAGACCTCTTCCTCGCTGCCGCTGCGAATCGTAAGCTTATTATCGTAGGACCAAATCATTTCGCCTTCCATTCCGCGAACCGCAATAGAAGGAATTTCATCGTCCTCATGACACAGCATGGCATAAAATAAGACGGTAACCCCGCCATCCGTACGGATGCGCATACAGGAAACATCGTCCCCTTCGATCTCATTCACATGGTACAGCTCCGCCTGCACCCATTCGGGCAGCATGCGCGACTGGCCGCGGGAGGCTCCCGCGGCGAGCAGGCAGTTGTTCAATAGATGGGCCAGCGGGTTATTAAGCGTTCCGTCCAATACATATTGTTCGCGATAAGTCAGCCTGCCGGCCCACGGGGTTCGCCCGTAATAGGCTTTGGACCGCTTCCACATGCCTATTCCGGTCACCTGCGAGACATCTCCGATCTCGCCTGCATTTAGACGTGCCAGCAGCTCCTTGAATGCCGAACCGGCCGTGTTCTGGAAATTCACCTGGCACAATCGGCCGCTGGCCTGCCGGGCCGCAATCATTTCATCCAGATCCTGTATCGTAACCGCAGGCGGCTTCTCCACCAGCACGTGAAAACCCATCTCCAGCACGCGGATGCACATCGACTTGTGCGAGGCGATCGGCGTCGCGATTACGACAAAGTCGATTTCCGGATGCTCCTCCAGCATCTGCTCGTAATCCGTATAGTGGATCGCGCCGATTGCCGTTAATTTATCGACATTCTCCTGATAAGCGGAAGCGTTCAATTCTGCAAACGCGGTAACCTCCAGTCGTCCTTCATGGACCAAATCCATAAGTACGTTGACATGCGCTGCCCCAAAGCCCCCGATACCGATGATGGCGGCACGATAAGTTCTCATAGCCGGCTCCCTTCGTCCTCTTTCCGTCTCAGATTCGACAACGATTCGCCAATTCCTTTCCAATTTCAGACGATTCATCTGCCGGACATATCGGAGGCTGCCTGATTCTCTATTTATTGCATCACGCCATTGCTTTCTGCTGGACTTCCCCGTCTGCCGGCTATTCGAGCCAGCTCCCACCTTTACACTTCCTCTTACACCATACGTGATGGCCTTGTGAGCGTTCCGAATACGCCGGGCTTCGGACTTGCTCTCGACGATGCCTTCTTCCGGCAAAAGGTTCGTGAAGAAGGATGGGTTGCAAAGTAGTCTCGGAAGAGAACGCAGTACCCTGGCTAAACGGGGGGTGCAGTGCCAGCGGAAAAAAGTTCGTTACATATATCACGCGCTTTTTCCGCAAAGCAAATCACCTGCTCGCGTTTGCTGCCACGAACAGGTGATTTGTTTGTTTCTATAGTCCGCACACTTGAATTGCTCTACTTTTGCGACAAAACATATTGAGCGTCCCGCAGCAAATAGTTTGCCGCTTCGCTTGAGATATGCTTCCCGATTTGAGCCTTCACATCATTCATAAAGCCTTTCAGATCGTTGTTTGCCAATTTTTCCAGCAGATTAGAGGCAATATCGGCCTTATCGATCTCTTTGTTAGCAGCAAAGCGTGTCACCAATGCCTTTAAAGAATCGATGCTGGCCACCGTCGTAAACTGAACGGTCTTGCTTGCCTGGTTGCCGGCCAAGTCGCTGGAGGATACAACAAGCGTATGCTGCCCAAGCGGCAGCGCATAGAGCGGGATCACCGTTCCGATTAGGTAAGATTGCGAATCGAGCGTCACCGTCGTCTTGCTGCTGTCCACACCCGACAAGTTATCCGTCAATGCAATCTGAGGCGTCAAATCCCCGGAATCTTCATGGATGCTGTTGTCCCCCGGTACGGTCACAGCGATCTCCGGCATTGTCTTGTCGATGCTAAAGGTAACGGTATGCGCCTGTTCCACGTTGCCTGCTTTGTCTACGCTCCAATAGACAAGCTTATGAACGCCTTCTTCCGACAATACGACGGATGTTCCCGTTTGCTCGGCGCCATCGTTTACCTTGTAGTAGGTAGTGGCTACACCCGATTCGTTATCGCTCGCGCTTAATGTTACCGTGGTGTCTTGATTGACCCAGCCGCTTGGCGCATTGTCCGTTGTCGTTGGCGGTTGTTGATCCGGAACATTATACACCTCGATTTCCGACAAACCAACATTCGGCCCGCTTCCGCCGGTTACTTGGAATTTGACCCAATTCACTGTTTTAACAGGGAAGGCTACAGAATAACCTCTTCCGTAGTTCGGTATGCCTGAAACCGGCAAAGTGCTTCCGTCGCTGAACGTAAGCGTCCCGCCGATCGCCCAGTCCGCTAAATTGAACCGATCATAGAAGGTAATCTGGCTGATCTTGTGATTCTCCATCCAATTCAGTTGAATCCATGGATTCTGTTCGCCTTTGGAAGCCCATTCGCTGGTGCTGCTAATGATTCCATCCACTGCTTTTGACGAGGTAAAATTACTATTGTATTCCGATGAAGCCGTCATAGAAGCTCTTGATGCAATGTTGTCAATACCTGGTTCATAAACATTAATCTCGGCAGCCGATGCATACCCATTGACACCCGCCGTTGCTTCGAGCTTGACATAGGATGCCTTTGTCGGTGTAAAAGTTGCGTTTTTCTGGCTGATGTCGTTTGCCCAATGTCCGGTTGCAACCTTGGTAAAGGTCACTCCATCCGTACTTGCATATACATTATAGCCAGTAATAGTTCCGTCAGAGCCTGATTGCCTTGGTAAATACGTGACCTTATTGATATTATAGGTTCCTCCAAGGTTTAAGGTAATCGATTGAGGGAGAACGTCGGATTTATCCCACTTTGTCTGCCAAATCGTCTGCGGGTTTCCGTCAATCGCCATGGATGCTGCATGATTTCCGCCGATCGTTTCCTGACTTGTCGCCGCGGCCGTCATTTGTGATTGAGGGATTTTATTCACACTTACGCTAATGCTTGTTGTCAATGGAATGTTGTCGGGATTCTTGATTTCATTAGATAGAGTTACTTCTCCTGTTACCGTGAAGGTCTGCGCCGTCGTGACAGCTGGATCGTAGCTTGCACGATTTAAATCCCAAGTCACGCTGGCATCCACATCTCCCACATCGGTAACCAGTGCTGCTTTTTCGGGCAATCCAAGAGCTGCCGCTGTCTTTGCCGTTCCGATGGCCGCTGTTATCGGAGCAGGCGCTGTGATACTGAATAATTTTATCGGCGGAATGATATCCTGATATCCGGCTTCAATTCCTGCCCCATCCATGATCGCTAGAGCAGCGGGCGGCCAATTCCCGTTTGAGACGACAGTGGTGTTGGTAACTTTGGTATTGGTTCCATCATTCCTATAGTTAGAAGTTGTTGTATACGTGTTATTTACATTAATATCATGTATCGTATTTTTCCAAATGAGAAGATACCTGGATGAGTTGTTAACAACATTGTCTGTTATATCATACCAACTGCTTCCTTCATCAGGATACAAGGCTCCGTTTGTGTTCCACTCATTCTGAATATAGTTGTTTGAGATAATTCCCTTGTTTGTCGAACTGCCATTGGTTGGGCCATTGGAATAAATCGCTCCACCATCTGCTAATACCATCATATCATCGTGTATATAGTTGTACTGGATGTTCGTTCTTTGATGGACAGTTGTGGGGAACAGATCCCATCCCCAACCCACATGGATACCTGAATAAGGAACATTGCTTATTTCATTATGCGCGATATCCATATCCTGAGGTAAGCTGGCTGCTATGGCTGTTGAAGCGAAATATTCAACGCCAATTTTGTGAAAATAGCTATTATTCACATCATTATTGATAAGAATTACTCGGGTATCGGTGCTCTGAGCGTAATTTTCCGTACCAGCTGTATACAGTCCTGTATAATCCCCCACCTGTATACCATTGCCTGAAATATCTGTAAATACCGATCCTACTACTAAATTGTCCTGAGATCCGGTATACATGTTCAATCCGGTACCGCCCAGGTGCTCGAATATGTCTCGTTCAAATTTAATGGAATGAGCGTATTTCAAATTGACTGCAGCATTGATGATGGTTTCTCTAGCTACATCGTTTCCATTTGCATCCTTTACGGTGTCCCTTAAGACATTGTTCTGCGCATCTGGGAGTCCGCCGTCCCCATTTACTCTTAAATAGGTTGAATAGGAGAAGGTAATGCCTTTGAACTCAACATTGTGTGCTTTTTGATCCAGGTTCGCTCCCTCAACCCTTACCAGTTCTTCCAAAACAGGCGCCACAACGGCAGCTGTTAACATATTCTCTCCTGCTCTTGGTTTATAATAGAAATTGTCCGTGGCTCTGTCCAGATACCATTCCCCTTCTGAATCAAGCAGCTCGTAGGCATTCTCAATGTACCAAGGCAGTCCGTTTGAATTGAAGCTTCCGCCAACTGAAGTTCCCCCTTTATTGGTTACGAATCTCCAACCGGGCTGCTTCATCGTGAATATGGTTGTGGTTCCGTCATTCGTAATCGTACTAACACCAATTCTTGGCGCAGTCCATTGATTTTTATATACAAACTCGATGTCGCTCTTGTTTCCCCAGTTATGCATGGGAATCGTGCTATTGGCCATTACATTGCCCGCAGCCGTATAGCCCGATGCTCTAACGAAGGTCAGTGGTGAAGGCGCTCCCGTGCTCCGTGCTCTTTTTGCCCGATTTCCATTGACGAATAGTTGCCTCGTTTCAAGATCTCCCCCGGCAGAAGCTCTGTAAATATTTTTGCTGGCATCGTATAAGGTCCATCCCGTAATCTTTTTGCCTCCGCTAATTACCGGTTTTTCGCCGTTATAGGCCGAATAAATGATATTGAAGCCGTTCGTTCCCGAGTCCACATCGGTGAATATTATTGTTGATGAAGGCGAGTAAGTACCTCCTCTAAGATACACATAGATATCGCCTGTCATATTCGTATTGACGGTACGAACTGCATCGCGTGCTTTTTCGATCGTTCGGAATGCCGTTGCTGTGGATGTCCCATCATTCGTATCCAACCCATTTACAGGGTCGACGTAATATGTAGCTTGTGCAGCAGCTTGCACAATTGGAGTTGGAATAAAGAGTCCAGAAGAAATGGTTAGGATAAGTGCCAGGAACAGCCCTACAATCTTTCTTGCACCATTAAGATTACCAATCAACATTTTCCCCTCCAGTTTAAAATAATTTTACGAAGCATAAAAAACGCTACAGTTCAGAACGTTTTAAACTTTTTTATGAAATAACATAATTGAACCTCCTGTAAAATTTGTAATAATCGGTGATGAAGAATTTTACTACAAAGATTATCACCCCCATTTCATCGTATCTATGATTACTCATTGATACATTCAATTTAAAGTTATATGAAGATAACATACAGGCTCATATCAAGCTCGCATGGAAACGCTGTTCCTTTCAATTTCCCTTCCCATTCGACTGAAAGCGAATACATATTTTCCGTTTTAGTCAAGATGAGGGTCTACCACAAGCTCTGCCAACTTCATATCCCCGTCTAATAATGAAACGCTCCTGATTTCCGTGTACTCCGTTCGAGGCACCTCTCCGTCCTTGTACGATGTTTCTTCCAGACGCAAGCGGGCTGCTAGCTCTGTTGCTTGACTTAAACTATCGACCCCGTCCGCATAGTAGATCGCCCAGCCGGACTCCAGTCTCGGCTGCTGCAACAGCTTCGTTTCTCCTGCATAAAGCACCTGTCTCAAGCGAAGCATATCACCGTTCATAACCGATTGAAGAGCAGGTACTCGGCGAACGTTCTCTCCGAAGCCTATACCGATAAGCGGGGCGATCAACACAGCCGACCGCGGATACTGCAGAATCGTCCACTCCCTCCCGTCAGCACCTAGAGCCGTCTGCTGTTCTCCCGCCCAGCGATTTACGATCCACTCGTCAGCAATCTCGCTCGCTTCATTGTGTAAACGGCTCATGCTGCGCACAACCAAAACCGCATTATCTCGCTGAACCGAACGCAGTTGTATGTCCGGAAACCAATCCTCTCGGAACAACGCCGGTCTTAAATATGCGTCCTTGTACGCTGCCGGATGTGTTCGGACGTGTTCCCCCTCATGTACATGCCAGCAAAGGAACGAGACTTGATGCCCGTTCACAGCAAGCGATACCGGGTAGGATTGCCAGCCTAAACCCCAAGACGGAAATTGATAGGATCCGTTGATAGCCGGGAACCGGTTCACGCTTCCGATCCGCCCAGTCGCGCCCACCCAGGTATGCGCGTGGCATGAATCCATGATCCGTTCAATCCGGGTCCGCGGGATTGGCAGCTCGCAGATCGATTCTTCCTTCTGCAGATTATCCTCGAACAATAGATACGTGATGCAGGACTCCAGATTGCCTAACGGCAGCTCTTCGGACGATTGCTTGCTTTCAATGCCGGCGATCCTCCACAGCAGGCTGACAGGGTGTAGTTCACCGTGAAAGTTGTAGCTGCGGATCGACGGCACGAACTCATAACCGCCATGAAAACGGACGTAATCGGTTACTTCGTCCATGACCGAATGAAGCCTCTCCCACAACTTGCAACGATCACCCTCCAAGGAGATATTGGCAATTTGCAGCGCATTCATGATAACCCCGATATAGATAAGGCTAATATTTTCTCCCCAGCCCCAGCCTCGTCGCGAAGTATAAGCCAGCCACCGTTCGAAAAATTCCGTTCCTGCTTGGCGGCACTTCTCCAATCCGCATATTCGGGAAATGCCGAGCAGCAGCGCGCCGTCGCTTACAATTTTGTTCGAATAATAGAGTATCGGCTCTTTCAGCTCATGCTCAAACCAAACTGCACCTCTAATCAGCATTTGATCCAGAAGCTTCCGATGTGTAGCAGGAATTAGCTCGTTCAGACAAAGCCGCATAACGACCAGCGGCATGAGAATAAAAAAAGCTGCATTCGAGTCATTGATCCGATTCTCTTCCCGATACCAGCGAAAAGCCCCGAAATATTTACTCGATTCATCCGTTATTTGCAGCTCCGACAGTGCCTCCAGGATCCGCAGCCCTTCCTCCTCATCCAGGACACCGAGCGCCATCGCGACAACATAATAGGAGGCGGTAGAACGCCCTTCGTGAGCCTCTTGAACCTTCGAAGCCTCAATTGTATGGCCCGGCCTGCCTAGATTTACAAGCCCTTCTTCCACTATCAATTGGCTTCCGAACTTCTCCCAAAGCATTTGCCAAATTTGTGCCGTTTGCTTGTTCATGTTAGAATCTCCTTTTCAATGCTCCAATCCTTCGATAAGCATCAGCAGTGCCATCGATTGGCCGTACGGCATCGGACAGACCGGAATATCGCGATACGCTTGAAGCGTACGCCCCATCCCTGTACCATACGATACGCCTTGAACGACACCTTCGGAATCGATCCTCGATACCACAGCGGCATATGCTTTTGCGCCGATATTTCGATATGCTTCAGGCAAGAATCCTTTGCGCACCGCTTTCAAAATCCCGTAGGCAAAAGCTGCGGTTGCCGACGTCTCCGTATAGGAAGAAGGGTCATCCAGCAGCGTATGCCACATGCCGTCAGACGCCTGCAGCTCCGCAAGCTTCGCCGCTTGCTGCTCCAATGCGGACAGAAGCAGCCGTTCCACAGGCTTGGGAAGCTGAACAAGCTCCAAATAATCGACGATTCCCGCGGTATACCAGGAATTGCCGCGAGCCCAAAGCGCTTCGGCGAAGTGGTGGCGGCCGTTAAACGTCCAGCCGTGGAACAGCAGTCCCGTACGGCGGTCGGTCAAATATTTGAGATGCAGCAAAAACTGGTAGATCCCCTCATCAATATAACGCTGTTCCTGCAGCAAGAGACCCATCCGGCTTACAAACAGTACGGTCATATAGAGCGTGTCGTCCCATAGCTCGCCTTCATTTAAATGACCCGAGACAACATGCTGAATTCCCCCTTCCTCCGTACGAGGCATCTCGGCGGCGGCGTACTCTGCCCATTCCCGGCACAGAGACATGAAATCCTCGCGCCCTGTTTCTTCCGCAAGGAAGCTCAGCGTCAGCATCGGGCACATCGTGTTAACGTTCTTATAGGGAAGGCCCTCGGCTATTCTTCGGTCAAACCAATCGATTAAGTACTGCTTTATTTCGGTTCTTTGTGTCTTTCGGTAGTATAAGTAGAGGGAGAATAGCCCTACGCCCTGCGGCCACTCCCAATTTTCCATGGATATGATACCGATCGGGCATTTTTCCTCTACAGCGCCGCCCTGCAAATGCTTAAGCTGCCCAATCACACGTTCGATGATTTCCTGAGCCTCTTTCTTGCCATGTTTGATTATGCTCGTCATTGTTCATCAGCTCCACTCTACCAACTTTGGGTATAGTCTTAAGCTCTTAGGAATGACCAAGGGTATGGTCGAAGCCTGCATACTCGCGTTCATACCCTATGGCTCATCCAGATAAGCTGCTCAAGCAGATATAGAAACGTATACAGACGCTATTACTTGCAAAAAACAACTACTACTGAATGATCGGCATTTTGTACATGTCTTCCTTCAGGAACGCTTTGCCTTTGTTCTCGGCATACCACTTGGCATACCAGTCGTCGACCTGCTTGCCCCCGGACTTCTCCCACGTCGACTTGGCATCGGCAATCGCCTGCTCAGACGTGTAGGAAGCTCCGCTGACAATCGCTTTGTTGATCGTGTCGCTTATCGTCTTGTTGGCGTTGGTGACGATCAGCCCCAGATCCTGCGGGAGCCCCGGCATATGCTCGCCGTGCGTTATCTCTGCAATTGGACGTGCCGGATCGAGATAAGCTTTCTTTGCCATATCGATGATGTCGAGGTATTCTTTCTCGAGCGGCTTAGACGGATCAAGGGTGCTGGCATATGTCGCGCACTTGCCGAACGTAGTCGAGGAGTTCAGCATGGCAAAGTCGCCCAAATAACCTAGCTCTTTCGTCTGTCTGTCCTTGTCGACGATGACCTCCGGACATTCGTTGGCGACATTTCTCCAATAGGTGCCTTCGGTACCGTTGCGGAGTGTCTTCTGCGTAATCTCGGAGACGAGGAAGTCGATATGTTTCATGACGGCAACCGGGTCTTTGGCGGATGCGTTGATGACCGCCGTCATCTGAACCGGATTTCCAATGACCGGGCTAAATTGACCGAATTGACTTTCGGGCAGCTCGATCGGGATCATTTGGGAATTCGAATCGTTCTTGCGCAGCGCCTCCAGCAACGGGAGCCCGCCACCGCCGTTTGCGCCGTAGAAGCCGAGCTTGCCGTTAATAAAATCCTGCTTCGCCTTCTCCCCGTTCTTATCGGCGAGATAATCCTTATCGATCAAGCCGTCGTCGTACAGCTTTTTCTTGAAAACCGTCGCCGCCTTCAAACGATCCCAATCGTGGATCAGATTGCCGTTCTCGACCACCCAAGTGACGTTCTGGAACATGGAATCGGTTATCATTCCCGTTACGAAGCTCAAGCTGTAGCCGAATGTATCCTTCTTCCCATTGCCGTCCGGATCTTGCTCGGTGAACGCCTTGATGACCTTGTACAAATCGTCCGTCGTCTTAGGAACGTCAAGGTTTAGCTTCTTCAGCCAATCCGCGCGAACATATAGCACATGGTTGGTCGCAAGTCCGTTGATGCGGCCGAACTCATACAGCTTGCCGTCCGGCTTCGTGCCGATCTTTCTCAGAACGGGATTCTGCTCGAGCAGCTCCTTGTATTCGGTGCTGTTATTGGCAATCAGATCATCGAGCGGCAAGAGCTGCTTCTGGTTGTACAGCTGATTGCGGTAGTTTGTATCGTATTCGAAAATCAGATCCGGCGCGCTGCCCGAAGCGAACAGCGTATTGAATTTGGCCGCCGATTCCCAGCGTGGTATGGCGGTAAATTTGACTGTGGCCGGGCCGTTCTCGTTGATCCAGTCGGTCCAGCGGTTTTTCTCGATCGTCCCTTCCTCCGGAGGAACCGATCCCCGGTCGTAAATCGATTGGGATATGACCGGTTTTTTCGCCGACTCCTTGCTACCGCCACCCTCCCCTTGCTTGCTGCTGTTGCCACCGTTCGAGGAGCAGCCCACCGCTGCAAGAACCATGAATACGACTGCCGCTGCAACGGACACTGCTTTTACATTGTTGTTCATGGATCATTCATCCCCCAATAATCCTAAAGTTGGTTTAACTTCATCCCTGCAAAACCCGTGCATGGCGTCAGCCTTTGACCGCGCCGATCATCACCCCCTTGACGAAATATTTTTGCAAGAAAGGATAGACGATCATCATCGGGACAATCATGACCAAAATGCCCGCCGTTTTGACGCCCTCCGGCGTCATCTGCTTGATATCCTCCTGCTGGATGCCGTTGATTTCCTGCAGCAGCGACTGGCTCTGCACCATCTGCTGCACGAGCACCGCCATGTTGTGCTTCTCGGGGCTGTTGATATAAATGAGCACGCTCATGAACGCATTCCAGTAGCCTACCGCATAAAATAACGTCAGCGCGGCGAGAACCGGCATCGACAGCGGCAGAACGATCTGTGCGATCAGCCTCCATTCACTGCAGCCGTCCATGCGGGCCGCTTCTTCCATCTCGACGGGCAATCCTTCGAAATAGGTTTTCAGTACGAGCATATTGAAGGCGCTCACAAGTCCTGGCAGCCAGAGCGCGCCGTAGGAATCGATCAAGCCGAGCGACTTGATGATCAAATAAGTCGGAATAAGGCCACCGCCGAATAGCATCGTAAAGACGATCGCCAGCGTAAACCTCCTCCTCCAATAAAAGTAAGAACGCGACAGCGGATAAGCCGCCATAATCGTCGCGATCATGCTGAGGACGACGCCGACGAGCGTAATAACGACATTGTTCTTGAACGCCCTGACGATGTTCGTGCCCTCAATGAGCGTCGCGTACGATTCGACCGACCAGCCGACCGGCCAAAGCGCAACGGACCCGGACATGACGGCATGAGGTTCGCTGAGTGAAACGGACGCCACATGGACGATCGGCAGCAAGCAGGCGAGCCCCGCCAAAGCCAAGAGGACGTAGTTGAAACGGTAAAATATTTTCTCTCCCCAAGTATCTTTCATCGATTATTCCCTCCCTACCACAAGCTCTGCCCGAACCTGCGGGCGATTCGATTGGCTGTCAACACCAGAATAAGGCCGATAACCGATTCGAACAGCCCCATCGCCGTCGTCAGGCTGAATTGCGCTCCCTGCAGGCCGACCCGGTAGATGTACGTGCTGATGACTTCCGATACGCCGGAGACGACGGAGTTCTGCAGCATGAATACCTGATCGAAGCCGACCTCCATCACATTGCCCAGGTTCAGAATGAACATGACGACGATCGTCGAGCTGATCCCCGGCAGTGTGACATGCCAGATTTGCCTCCATTTGCCTGCACCGTCCATGCTGGCCGCCTCATACAGATGCTGGTCTATCGAGGTCAGCGCCGCCAAATAGATGATCGCCCCCCAGCCGGCCCCTTTCCAGATGCCTGAGCCGACGAAAATCGCGATCCAGGACCCGTCCTTGTACAGAAACGGATAGGGCTCCCCCGTCCACATTTTGACGAGATGATTCACGAATCCCGTCTCCTGGGCGAAGATCGTGACGACCAGACCCCCGACAATGACCCACGACAAGAAATGAGGCAAGTAAACCAGAGTCTGGACAATCCGCTTGAACCATTGTTTGCGCGCCTCGTTCAGCATGATCGCCAAGGCGATCGGGAACGGGAAACCGACCACAATATTCAAACAGCTCAGGAACAACGTATTTCGAATAATGGTAATCGACTGCGGATTGGTGAAGAGCTGCCTGAAGTTTTTGAGCCCGACCCAGTCGCTTCCCCATATTCCTTCCGAAAAGGTATAGTTCTTGAAGGCGATGACTAGGCCCGCCATCGGAGCGTATTTGAAAATAATGAAAAATGCAACAATCGGTGCGAACAGGATTAGCAGCGGGATATTCTGCTTCCATCGTTTGCGGCGCCGGTTGGCGTTCCCATGGGTTAGAGCGGCCGCGTCTTGTGCATAAGCCGAATGCATGTCGTTCCTCCTTATGATTACTTTCGCTTCGTGACCAAAGCGTAAACGTCTCAGGTGCAGCGGTCAATGAACATGATTCGGGCGATGCTCAACATTCCGGCAAGGTTAAACGGCTTCGCCGTCCTTCTAGAACAAGCCGCGTTTACCGAGAAATCGAACAATTAACGGAGGGTATGCTTTCTGACATTTCAAAAGAAAAGAGAGCCGCATCGCTGCGGCTCTCCCGGTATCAAGCGGAAGCCCAATCCACCATTTTCGGCGGATCATCCATATTCCTTGCGGTAATCTCCGGGCGTCAGGCCGACGGCCTTCTTGAACAGTCGGATGAACGAGAACGAATGCATATACCCGACGCTCGACGCGATATCTTGGACCGGATCCTCCGATTCAAGAAGCCGTTTCTTGGCATGCTCGATCCGCAACTGCGCGAGATAGTCGACGAATTTGACGCCGAACTCGTCTTTGAACAATTGGCTGACATATTTCGGATTCATGTTGAACGCTTCGCTTAA
Organism: Paenibacillus spongiae; assembly: GCF_024734895.1. Lineage (NCBI taxonomy): Bacteria > Bacillati > Bacillota > Bacilli > Caryophanales > Paenibacillaceae > Paenibacillus > Paenibacillus spongiae. The sequence goes on along the minus strand of NZ_CP091430.1, from coordinate 2,060,581 downwards.
GTGATTAAGAGAAAGATCCGGATTGGCAAAATGACGCTCGATATAAGCGCGTACCTCGCGAATCATCGAATGATGCGACCGGCTCTCGCGCAGCCGTTTCATCGTCGCGGCCGTTTCAAGCAGAATCCGGCGGAATTCCCGATCCAGCTCCTGTATTGTATCGAATTGCTTCAGCGCAGCGTGAAGCGAATCGAAGGCACCGTTGTTCCATATGTCCTGGTATTCCGGTGGCAGCTCCATCATCTCGCGCTGCAGATGATAGACGAGATAGTTGATGAGGCTGAGCAGGTCGTCGCGGGAAAACAGCAAGTCGCGAATGCTGCGGAACAACGTCTCGTATTGGTCCAGCCATTGGTCGTCGCCGAGCCGGTACGCCTGCGATAACGAACGGATCAGCTGTAGATGGGCATACGTTTCCCCAAGCGGCGTTCCCTCGATTTCGTCATGCGCAATGACGCGGCTCGAGCCGAGCACCGACTTATATTTGACGGCTTCGAGCGCCCCCGCATACGAATCGGCCGCTTCTTCGATTTGCCTTACCTGCGGGCCGATCCCAATCGTAACCGTGAATTTGAGGTTCTCGATCACCCAGGCCTGCAGCTTTTCGCCGTAACGGTACGCTTCGTCGCGATCGTCCGGCTTGTTCGTTTCATCGGCTCCCAGCCATTGATACAAGACGGTTAAGCGATGATTGTCGAGCCACTCGGTCCATATATGCGCCTGCTCCTGCGGCACAATTTCGCGAATGACGCTGCCGATTATGAATTTCAATAAATATTGATCCCGGTAGGAATATTCGCGGCAGAATTGTTCGTATTTGTCCAGCTCGATGACCGCTGCCTGAAGCCGTTCGAACGAATCCTTGAGACCGAGACGACGCATTTCGCCGTGCCACTCGCTCTCGGCAATCGTCCGGTTCCCCTCCATCCATTCTTCAAAAAAGTACTGCCGGCGAAAAAAGAGATCTTCCTTCTGCCGCTCGCGGAACTGATGGGATTGCTCCAGCATATCGTCCAGCGCGGCTTCGATGAATTTGAACTCGTCGCGGCCGGCCGCCGGCATCAATTCATTCGCCTTCTCGAGCGAAATGCTCCTCAGCCGCGTCAGGACTGATTCGATCGGCCTGTAGTTCCGCCGCGTAATGACGATAATCGCGACGATTCCGAGCACGATGGCAAGCGCTCCGATACCAAGCAGCAGCTGCGAGAAGCCGGTGATGAAGTTGAACAGCGAGGTATGGGTAAGACCGCTCCGGATTTCCCAGCCTGTGTAATCCGAACGGATAACGGCGGCATGGGGATCTTCCTCTTCCAGCTTGTCCAGATTGGCCATTGCCCCTTGCATCTGCGCAGTCATCAGCGATGCGCCCTTCCGGTCGCGCAGCACGGCATAGCTGTAGCTTGAATTCATGATCGATTCGATCATATGCGAGATGTCGCCGGTCCGGACATTCACCACGACGAAGCCTTGTCCGCCCGCAATCGGCGGAACTTTGCGAACGAGAGACACGACCGATGCGCTCGCTTCCTGGTCAATGAATTCTTTATAGCTGCGCTCGCTCGTCCAAATATCGGCCGGCGCTTGAGACCTCAATTTGTCGATAAACGCTTTGTCTCCGAATAAATCGAGAGGCAAAATCGTATTCGCCGTCAGCACCACGCCGTCCGATATGCGATACAGGTAGATTGAATCGATCCGGATGCTCTGCACCCCGGTAATTATGTTGCGGAGCAGTGAAGAAGGCTCATAGACGGAGTAGAATGGATTCCCTCCCGGCGGCGGGTAGAAGAACTGCCCGAGCACCGCGTTCGTCTGAATCTCCTTGAGAATCGCGTCGTCGACCGCCTTCAGGGTATTGTCCAGCAAGGCCATCGCGTGCCGGGCCGAAGCCGTGTTTGCCTCCTCCGTCGCCTTTTGCGACAGCTTGCTTGCCGTGAGAATCGCAATCAGAAGCAGGAGAGACGTGATGACGAAAAATATCGGCAAATACGAGAGCAAGAGGCGCTTAAACCATTGCTTGTTCACAATCATCCCTCCGTACGGCGGTTTGCGCTATCAAAATGTACCGTAATCTCCAATAAGCACGCGGAATAAGCCGGTGATAAGTGCAATGCAATGCTGATCGACTCCCGTATTGCAAATTGTCACGAACGGCTGATCCGTACCAGCATAAAGCCCGACTACTTATAAAATTTATCGATATTGGTTTCCAGGATCATACAAAAGGAATTGTACCATGACACTCCCTTCGTACGGAAGCGTTTTCCGGAAGTGATGATGATCTCCATCATGCCCCCATGATCCGAAGTAAACAGAATGATGGTTTTGTTTAAAACGCCTTGTTCGAAAAGCGCATTGATTAGACGTCCAATCTGGAAGGGTGCCGCCCTCTGCCTTTGCCACTCACGTACGAAGCAAATCCGATTGGAAGCCTACGGCTTGAGCCAGTAATGACCAGTAGGCTCCATACAGATCCGTTCCGTCAGCAAGACCGACCTCCACCCTCTAGATAGGTGTAACGAAGGAATGTAAGGGCTTTGTGACCCGTTGAGACAGGGGAGTATAAATCACTAGGACGGCGAAATCCTGCGAACACTTGAGCTTGCGTGAGTAAATTAAATCATTAAGAGGGAGTTCATCAAACCTTATGATCATGTCCGCCATTCTACGGTATTTAGCTCTTAAAAATTAATAGCCCCTATTATTTCACCGCTTCACTTTATAAAACTCATGATACAGCTTCATAAGCGCCCGCTTCTCAATGCGTGAGACGTAGGAGCGGCTGATGCCGAGCTCCTTCGCGATCTCCCGCTGCGTCCGTTCTTCTCCGCCGTGCTCCAGCCCGAATCGTCCGACAACGACTTCCTTCTCGCGGTCATCCAGTATGTCCAGGTTTTTATAAATTTTCGATTTCTCGATTTTCAGCTGCACCTTGTCGACGACGTTGTCCGTTTCCGTTCCAAGGATATCTATCAAAGTGATTTCATTTCCTTCTTTGTCAGTCCCGATCGGATCGTGCAGCGATACGTCCTTCCTGCTCTTCTTCAAAGACCTGAGGTGCATAAGTATTTCATTCTCAATACAACGCGCGGCGAAGGTGGCGAGCTTCGTCCCTTTGCAACAGGAAACGGTTCGGATAGTATTCCATCAGATAGGCCGACAAAATAACGACGATTGTGCTGGCCAAAAGCCTAACCGACAGGATCAGACCGAGCGGGCTTGCGTTTGAGCCCAGAAACAGCAGGTATCCGGTTAAATACGGACCGACGATCAAAATGACCAATCGGAAATTACATTCCGTTTTATAACGAAGATCGCGCACAATCAAAGCTAAACAAGCTGACGCCGATTGAGTATCGGAGCCAGCTTGCAGCTTAGCGTTTATTCAAATATCTGCTAGTAGGTGTTTTTTCATATATTTACGGCTCTTTTACTCCCGTTCTTAACGTTTCACTTTATAAAACTCATGATACAGCTTCATAAGCGCCCGCTTCTCGATGCGCGAGACATAAGAACGGCTGATGCCGAGCTCCTTCGCGATTTCCCGCTGCGTCCGTTCTTCTCCGCCGTGCTCAAGCCCGAATCGTCCAACGACAACTTCCTTCTCGCGGTCATCCAATATGTCCAGGTTTTTATAAATCTTCGATTTCTCGATTTTCAGCTGCACCTTGTCAACGACGTCGTCTGCTTCCGTTCCCAAGATATCGATAAGGGTAATTTCATTCCCTTCTTTGTCAGTCCCGATCGGATCGTGCAGAGATACGTCCTTCCTGCTTTTCTTCAGTGACCTGAGATGCATAAGTATTTCATTCTCAATACAACGCGCGGCGAAGGTGGCGAGCTTCGTCCCTTTGCCGGTCTGAAAGCTCTCGATCGCTTTGATCAGGCCTATCGTGCCGATCGAGATCAGATCCTCCAGGTCTTCGCCGGTATTGTCGAATTTTTTCACTATGTGGGCGACCAGTCTAAGATTATGCTCGATAAGCAAATTTCGGGAGTGCTGATTGCCTTCAGCCATCAGTTTCAGGTGCTTAAGCTCCTCTTCTTCTTGCAGTGGCTGCGGGAACGCGTTGTTTTTGACATAGGACACGAGCAAGGAAAGTTGTTTAATGAACAGAGCGATTGCCGCGAATAATCCAGGCATTGTAATTGCCACCTCCATGCTGATTTGGCGCGAGGCTCGCAGGGATGTCCCGCGCTGCCGTTGAAGACTGTGTTCTAAAGTGTATGTGGGCGGTGGCCTATCCGTGCCTGTACGGCAATAAGTTACTTTTTATTTTCATGTGCGTGCTTTAAGGAAGCTCCGACCATATTCGTCTGACATTGTCCATTCCAATGCGCGAGCCTAGCAGGCAATCTTCCATGCCTTCAAACTCGATGGAGATGAACCCGTCGTATCCCGACTGCTTGATCGTACGGAGCACCCCGCGGATATCGATATCGCCTTGACCTACGATCGCCCCTCTCAAGTAGCTGCCGCCAAAGGACCGGAACCATCCCTCTCCGGGATCTTGATTGGAAGGGCGGATATAGAAATCTTTTGCATGGATCATAGATGCGTTCGAAATATTTTTTTGTACGGCTGCCGCACTATCCTCATCGGTACATAAATAATTCCCGATATCCATCGTAAGCTTGAAGTTCGGACGATCCACGGCATCGATCAGCCGCTGAACCCGATCGCTTCCTTGGATATAATACCCGTGATTCTCGACGCTGGTTACGATGCCGAGCGGTGCGGCGTAATCCGCAACCGTCCTGCATGCATAAACGAGCTTTTCCATATCGGCCTCAAGCTGCGTTAACGTACAATCCTTCCAATCCCGGAACGCTACGTCATGCCGCATCAATTTCACGCCCAGACGGCCGGCGATATCGACATCGCGTATAAGCCTCTCCAATTCCTTGTCGTAGTCTTCCTGGCGAACGGTTATAAAGTTCCCGCCGACCGCATAATTGGAGATTTCAATGCCGGTTTGCTCCGCTTTCTCCCGAATCGACTCCGCCAGGCCGTCTTCTCCGTGCAAGTCGAAACCGAACGGAGTGATTTCCACATGCTCTCCCCCCTGATCCGCAATCCATTGAATCGCATCCAAGATATCCATTCCCTTGGATTGGATCAATCGGGATAAGCTATAACTGCTAAGACCTACTTTCACTGAACCTCTCCCCCTATTTCTTAATCAACCTGCCCTTCCGGCCTTCGATTAGCGGCGTATATGGAGCAAGGCATCAATCAATTCTGTCACACGGGCTTCAGCGCTAACGTCCAATGGAGCCGGCATGGCAAAATAGAAGGTGGAATCATAAGGCTCATATCCGCCTTGCGACAGCTGCTCCGCGGTCGTCACATATCCGATCATCCCGTTGCTGTAAGCGACCGGAAGCACCTTGCCTCCGCTTTGCCGTTTGATATATAGGCCATATTCGATGACCATCTCGGCATTCATCGCGAGCAAGGATATGCCGTCTGCGATCGTAATGAGGGTGCCTTCCAGCGTCAACGACGGCTTGAGATATTCGGGATGCGCCAGCAGCAGCCGGCTCCATTCCCCGAAGACGTCCGTCTCGCCCGTTCGCTCAGCAAGCTCCCGCTCTTCCGGCAGCGGCTGCAGCGGCAGCTCCGCGGTTCCTATTGCGCTGCTCCATTCCGCCGGCTGAGCCAGGCTCATCTTGTGCCTAAGCACCTGCATGACTTCGCCGGACAGCGCGGATGCCATCCGATGCATATCGGTATCGGCAATCGGGCCTACGTCGCCGCAGAACCCTTGCAAATAAAGCGACACAGCATCCCCGCCCAACTCCCGCTCCACCTCTTCCATTGCAATTCCGGGAAATTCGGAGGAGACCGCATTGTCCGCGGTCGTGGTAGGGTGGCACGTGTAGTGGACCATGACCGCTTTCGCGCTTCCGCCTGGCCGGCTGAATCGAATAACGGTTACCGCCGGATCTGCAGGCCCCTCCTCATTCGGAGTCATCCGCACCTGCCCCTCGACGATTGACCTGCGGTTCACCCCAATTCCGCAGCTTCCTTCACCGCGTTCGGCAATGACCGCTTCGACATTGGCAGCTGCCTGCGCGACGCCTTCTAAAATCCGATTTTCCAGCATCTCCATATACTTCGCATCCATTTCACCGAGTGACGGAACGAATAAACCGCTTGTCTGCGGTCCGCAGTGGGTATGCGTTCCATGGAACAAGACCGCGCTTGGCTCTATACCCCACTCGTTCAGCAGCCGGGCCTTGACAGCCGGCATACGATCCGACCCCCACCATACCAAATCCGCCGACACGATAACGGCGGTACGTTCGCTGCCATCCTCGTCCCTGCTGCATAAGAACAGAATTCTAGCATATAAGCGCTGCCGGACTTCCTTGAAATACCCGTCATGCTTGCGGCTCGCGAATCCGCAGAGCGGAATGGGCTCTTCCGGTGTGATATCGATTTTGGCGCTGCCCAGCTTAAGCCCGGTCGCCTTCCCCTTCTCCGCGCCGTTCATCAGGAATTTCCTCTGCTCTTCAGTTCATGGGCATGATTTCGAATGCGAATGATGCTCTCTGCCAATGTCTCCATATCTTCTCTAGTTCCAAGGAGCGTGGATTGGTAGAATCCCATTCCCGTCTTCGACACTTTCTCCACATTCGGGCAATAGGCCGACTGGTAGTCCACCGTCTTCCCTTCGATATAACCGTTAACGCCGAAATTTTTCTCGGTGAACAACGGATTTTTATACAACGGCCCATAGCCTCCGAACAGCGGTACCCCTTCTGCATAAAGCGCTTCCAATAATAAGTCCCTGTTGATTCCGAAGCGCTCTTCATCGATATTGAATAAATATAAATGATAGCCGTTGTTCGTTATCCGGTCGTCCTGACGCGGCAAGCGTATACCTTCGATTCCGGAAAGCAGCTCATACAGATAACGCCCGTTCTCTTGACGAATCGCGTTCTGCTCTTCCGCCCTGGACATCTGGCTAAGAAGGATAGCGGCTTGAATTTCCGTTAAGCGGTAATTCCAGCTTGCATAATGATGCGTATAGAACCGGTCGCCTTTCTTCCTGCCGATGTGGTGCAGCGAATAGCTCATATCGGCGATCTCTTCGGAGTTGGTCGTTACGGCCCCGCCTTCGCCGGACGAAATGTTTTTGGAATTTTGGAAGCTGAACGTGCCGGCATCTCCGATGGAGCCTACCTTTTGGCCTCTCCATTCCGCCAGGTTCGCCTGCGCGCAGTCCTCGATGACAATAAGCCGATGCTTCCGGGCAATTTCCATGATTCGATCCATATTCGCCGGTCTCCCGCCCATATGAACGACAACGATGCCCCGGGTATTCGGGTTAATTAGCTGCTCCACACTATCCGGATCAATGCAGAATGTATCCTCCTCGATGTCCGCGAAGACCGGCAAGCCGCCGATTTGCAGCACCGCGCTTGCGGATGCGATGAAGGTAAACGCCGGTACGATGACCTCGTCACCCGGCTTGATCCCTGCCGCCCGAAGCGCGATTTCAAGCGCTGCCGTACCGTTGGAACAAGAAACCGCGTATCGGGCATCCTGCATCCGGGCGAACGACCTTTCAAACTGGACGATCTTGGATTCGTCCGAATCTTCTCCGTAACAGATCCTGCACCAATTTCCCGATTTCAGCACTTGAACCAGCTCTTCGATATCCCCGTCCGTCATATACGGCCAATTGGGCCATGGTTCAGCTTTCAAACGTTCTCCTCCAAGAATGGCCGGTTTTGAAGTGGATTTCATCATTGTTAATCCTCCCATTTATTCAAATTGGTATAGGTTGAACAAACCGCTGCGCAGACAGAATATTCTTCCTGCTCCGCTCTTTATGCCTATTTCGTTCAATCTATTCAGCATTGAAGCCGATTCGAACCCGGGCCGCTATTCGTGAGTCATTCGTGCTGAGTATGTTCGGTGCGATGGCGGCTGCTTTCGTCACATTCCCTGCTTCTCGTACCAGTTAAAATTTCGAAGCACTTCGGCCACCGCTCTGTGGGAACCGTCCGGGCCTAGCATCGTATGTATTTCTTTGCTCCCCGGGTGGCCATAGTTCCAGATCAACGCCCCTGCATAGCCTTTGCTTCGCGCATTCGCAAGAAAGCGGGCTGCCGCATTCTTCTGGATCTCATCGTCCCATGCATCCGTCGATTGCCCGTATTCTCCCAGCAAAACCGGCTTATCAACCCCCAGTGAAGCGGCATCGGGCAATTCGCCGTCATCTCTATAATCATGAAAATCATAGAAATCAAGCCCCAGGCCGCTAAACTTACCTGCCGCGATATTGCGCCAATTATGCCAGCCGGATGTGCTGGTGACGAGCCGGGCGGCGTCCTCCTCATGGACCGCATCGGCATTATCCTTGATGAAGCTGCGAACCACCTCCCAATCCGTCCCCTTATCCGACCAATTCCCCGTATCGCCCCGAACTTCGGAATCGGCCTCATTCATAATATCGAAGGCAAAGATTCGATCATTGCCTTTATATCGGCTGACGATTGTCCGGACGGCCAAGTCGATATAGGCCTTTCTTGCCGGGGCATCGGTAACGATATTAAATTTCTCCGTATGCACCAGACTGCCCGACAGCGTTAAATATAAATAAATATCGTGCTCTTCCGCCAAACGAACGATATCGTCCAGATTTGATATAAAAGTAGGATCGACACCCGCCACGTAACCGTTCTCATCAAAGACTAAGCCTTCCAAATTTTCGAAGAGCCAGATGCGTACGACATTCAGATTCAATCCGCTCATATCGGAGAGATAAGACGACATGTTATCGGATCGATAGGCAACACCCCAGCTCGGATGGAGAGTATTCGGCCCGATATCATGGTCGAATTGTCCGTCCAGCCAAGCCAGATTCGCTCCGTGGACGTACCTGTATTCGTCTCCGATTTTTAGCAATCCGCCGGATGCCGCAACCACTTCCATCGGTTCGATCACAACGGATTCATTCCATTGATTGACCATCTGCCAGCTATAGAATCCGATTACTGCAACCATAAGGAGTCCGAAAGACGCGTATAGGCCTATCTTCATCGTTCCCTCCGCTTCCATTAATGGATACCGACATGTCGGCAACAAGTCGATTATTCAATCATTCATTTCTATTTATGTAATATTTTTCTATAAAATTTAAGGAGAAGCATATAATCGTTAGCGTTAACTGTCAACGATTATTTATAAAATATTTCTTTGTGGATTTCCTTGAGGATACAGCAAAATGGGCAGGGAAAAAGAATGTCATTCATCGTTGCTATGCCGTATTGATGAATCAATCAAGCAGTAAATAAAGCTAACAGCCAGTGCAGGAAGAAAATTGACCGACTGTTAGCTTTAATTTCCCGAAGCTTCGGCACATACTTTGTAGGAAACGACGTGGTGAAGGAGGCAGGATGACCGTATGACGACGCGGGTTATCTGGATGAAGCCGCAGTAGAAGCTCGAATCATAAGGTCGCCGGAGAGCAATATTTTCTCAATCGGAAAATCCGGATTATCCAGTCTCCACAATAAGGTTTGCACGGCGCGCAGACCGAGTATTTCTTTCGTCACATTGATCGTCGTGAGACCGGACTCCAACGTATTCTCATTGTTATCGAATCCGGTGACGGAACAGTCCTGCGGAACCCTTAGATTCATGTGCTTCAAAACGTCCATAACCATTAAGGCTATGGCGTCGTTCGCGCATACAAGAGCCGTCGGCATGTCGCCTTCATTGAATTTTCTGGTCAACACATCCAGAATGACATCGAATGCTTCTCCATTCAGCTTGAGCAATTCCTCCGACTGCTGCACCGGCACTTCGCTTTCCTCCAAGGCCGTCCGATACCCGATCCAACGGTCGGAGAAGCTTCGCGAAAATTGAATGTTTCCGATGAACTGCATCTTGCGGTGGCCCAGCCCTAATAAGTAGTGCGTCATCTTCTTCATACAATCGAAATTATTAATAAACAGCGTGTCCGAATCGATTACCGCATCCTCATGATCGACGAGCACGAACGGAGTATCGGTTCCTCTAACCTCCAGCAGCAGCGACGTAGAAGCCCAACCGATCCCTATTATGCCTAGCAGGTCCTTCGGATCGATAATTTTCGCGAAATTATCGATCGTATGCTCCGTAATGGTAATCATTCCGAACCTGTGATCCTGAAGCCCTCTTACGACCCCATCCAATACTTTGCCCCAGTACAGCGACTCTTTGATTTGATAACGGACGTTGGGAAACAGTACGGCGACAAACCGTTTATCGTCACGGCCTTCGCTTGCTGATTCCGCCCTTCTGTCCCTCACTTCCGACTGTATTTTTTGCGACTTATAGCCCATCTGGTGGGCGGTTTGAATAATCTTCTCTCTCAGCGCTTGGCTAACTCCGCTTTTTCCGGACAGCGCCTTGGACACAGCGAATTTCGAGACACCGACTGCATCAGCGATCTGTTGAATGGTGATTTTCTTGGACATGTATAATTCCACTCCATCTGTTAGTGTTGTTAGTTAGTTGCGATAACAATTATAACACTCTATGTCTCCTGTTGTTAATGGAATGGTTGTTAACGCCGCCGCCCTCGTCCCCCTTCAGCTTTTTGAAGGGTGACGCGGCAGCGGTGAGTTATTTAGAACCGTTTGCCAAGTGAGAGGAGTGCCTGGGTTTACATCGTAGCTATGATCGACAATTTCAGGGCCGAAATTCCATAAGGCAACTCCTGCAAGCTCATACTGACGGGAAGTATCGTACACCGTTTGAAAATAGTCGGCGCGAGCCGCATCGCCCATGGACTGCTGTTTACCGAACTCTTCGTTCAATAACGGCTTATTATGGTCTTTCGCCCATTGCGCCACAGTTGGCACCGTAATGTTTAAATCTCCTTCCGAATACACATGCACCGCTGCAATATCAATGTTTGGCGCGCTAAAAATGGCTTCCCAATCCACGCCGGAGTTCCAATCCAAATAAGAAAGCCCTCCGGATGATATGAGTTGTTTCGGCGCTGATTGATGCAACCTATCGCTTGCTTGGGTAAAGAAATCGGTTAATTGCTGGGTTGTAGGACGCAGCGGTTCACTTCCGTTAGGCGCATCAGGCTCTCCTGCCAATGCATAGTAGGCAATGGCCTTTTCTTTCGCATATCTCTGACCGACAAAGTCCAGGAACGCATTCCAATCGTTCATGTCATAGGGGAATTTCCCTTGATTCTTTAACAAATTTCTGTATGTGGCAAGATCCAGAATGACTCGCAATCCTTTGGCTTCCGCCTGTTGGATCACATAATCGACATTATCCCACACGATCGAATCGTAAGGATCCTGCGTATCCAAATGCAGAAAGTCCAGAACTCGTACCGTATTCAATTTTGCATCGACAGCCACTTGCAGCTGTTCATCGATATAATTCCGGAACTGGCTGTTCTTCCAGCCTATGCCCCCGCTCTGATAAATCGATGCCCCGTAGAGATACCATTCTTTTCCTTGTTGATACAGCTTGGTGCCCTTTGCTGTAATAAAGCCGGGGGCCGAAGAAGCGGACGAACAATATAGCGGAGCAGATACCGTAAGAACCATGACCAGAATAACCAGGAATAACGACTTGCTCTTGAGATTACGTTTCATTATGATCTAACCTCTTTCTATTTTTAATATCTGGCGGAAAATCATTTAATGCCAGCCTGCATCCTTCCACATCGGCGGAACGTCTAACCCACTACCCCTGTACGCTCCACGCTTTCCACGAAAAACCGCTGAACGAACAAATAAAGAATAATAAGCGGAGCGATCGCAAGCAGGATGCCGCTATCGACTATCATGGACAAATAGCGGGGATCGATCTTCGCGTTCGGATCGCCCCCCAGCAATGCCGCTAGCGTCTTCTCCGTATTGCTGCCAAGCATCGTAATTTCCATGGACATGACATGCGATTGATTCATAAAGGTTGCGGTCATGAACGTGTCGTTCCACTGCCACACGAAAGCGAACAGCATGACGGTGACGAGAGCGGGCACGGCATTCGGCAGCATGACGCGGAAGAAGGTCCGGAAGACGCCGCAGCCGTCGATCAAAGCGGCTTCCTCGATTTCCTTGGGCATCCCTTTGAAAAACTGCCTGAAAATATAGATATACAATCCTGATTTCAGCCCATTCGCCGTCATGGACATCACGAGCGCCGGCCAGTACGTATTAATCAAGTTGATTCCGCTCTTCCCCGTGAACAGCTGAACAAGTCCGAGCACGTCAAATTCCTTGAAATGCAAGTACAGGGGCACCATCAAGGTTTGCGGAGGGATCAGGATCGTCATAATCACGAGAATAAACAAAAAGCTGCTGCCCCTGAACGACAATCTCGCGAATCCATAGCCGGCTAGCGCCGCCGCAACGGTCTGCAGAATCATCGTCGATGAAGACAACAGGAACGTATGCAGAAGCGTGACCGGATAGTTCATAATGTCAAAGGCATATTTCAAATTGGTCAGCGTGACATGATGAGGAAGCCAGATGATGTTCGGGACATAGATATCTTCCTGGCTCTTAAAGGCGACCGATAATTTAAGGAGGATCGGATACAAAATGGCATAGCAGATCCCGATAATCAATAATGTCCGAAAGATTACCCAGACCCACGTCTTCTGCTTCTCGAACTGAATCATAAGAAAATCTTGTTTATTGAATTTATAATTGATTCGATAGCCGCTCTCTTTGCCCTGGCTTTGCATAGCATCTCTTCCTTTCGCCGCGTTCAGTCGTTATAGAACACTTTTCTCGATACCAAGTAACCGATGATTGCAAGGATGATTCCCACGACAATGGAATACATCCAAACCATCGCAGAGCTGAGTCCGAAATTAAGAGACTTGAAGGCCGACTCATAGATGATGCGCGTCATCTGGTTATCCGAGAAGGAATCGATGATCGTATAGATGACGTTGGTTAGGATTAAAGGGCTGACTAACGGAAACGTAATTTTCCAGAACATCTGATAGCCGGTAGCGCCTTCGATTTTGGCCACTTCGTACAAAGAACCCGAAATCGACTGCAGGCCAGCCAGGAAGATGAGAATCTGGACCCCGGAATTGCTAATGATTTGATAAATTTGATCGACGGCGTTCAGCAGGTAATTGACGAACGTGGGGCTTATGCCCGACTCTACCAGGAAATCGCCCAGCTCCCGGCTCGACATCAGCTGGCCTGTCGACGCTCCGATATCGCTTGCGCCCCCCGAAGTAACGCTTATCATCAGCTGATTCATCAGGCTTCCCGCTTCCGCTGCGGCAACGGCCCCGGAAGCCAATATAACCGGGAGGAAGAAGATGGCGCGGACGAGCCCTCTCCCCCAGTATTTCTGATTCACCAATGTTGCCGAGAATAAGCTGAAGAACAGAATAAGCGGAACGTTCACGATCATCCCAATAACGGAATCCGTCAAGATGCGGTTAAAGTCGGCATTAACCCATAACGCTTCTTTATAATTATGGAAGCCGACAAATTCCATCGTATAGCCGAGCGGGTTTACCTTCAGCTGGCTGAAGCTGAATTGCAGCGATTGAAACAACGGCACAGCAAACAGGAACAGGAATCCCAGCAGCCAGGGCATTATGAACAGGACGCCCGATAAGCTTTTCTTCTGACGTATGGTCAGCTTTCTGTTCATGCGTTACCCTCCTACCGCGTAATTATGCGCGTCTACCGATATACCGTCCACCGTTACCGGCCGATCGGTGTAGTTTACGATAACGGCCTTGTTATTCTCATAAGTGGTGACATATACGCCTTCCTTAACCTTGCGGTGTCCGGTCATCCGCTCGTACTGAACGCCCTTCAAGGCGTCGTTCACTTTGCCGTAGACGGTCTTGGCCTCCTCCAGCCAAGTCTTGTAATGCGCGGAATACAGCGTATTGAACCTCGTATCCTTCACCGCCGAGGGCTCGTCGAACATCCACGAGAACCGGACGTTAGCGCCATATTCAATCGCTTTGAGCATATTAAGCTTCATATCCTGATCATCGGCCAGATTGAACGGCTTGCCGGCATAAGATACGAAACCGTGGACAACCATCTGATAGAATGGAACGGCTTCATCCGTTATGTTGAATCGCGAGTCCGTAAGCGGCGCATCGACGACATTGCGAATATACGGAAGCGCATAGGCGTTCCCGCCGGCAACCAGCAGATCGGGAACCTGCGGGCTAATCTTCTTCAATTGGTCCGCATTTATAATGGCCGACTGCTGCCTGTCGATCACCTCTTCATCTCTGTAATCCGGATTTAGCTCGGCCCCCATATCCCGCAAGGACAAGCCTTCAATTCCAAGGCGATTGTAATGCTTCAGGAATTGATCCACGTATGCAGGCAGCCTGGATGGAGACAGCAAGTAATAGCTGCCCAGGGCCGGATTAAGCCGAAGCGAAGACAGATCGTACGGATAGCTCTGAATGACGTTTCGGGTAATATACCTGGATGCGTCCTTGGAAGGCGAGAACCCTCTCGTATCATGATAGACTCTTAGGAAAGCCGCATCAGGGTAGAAATCCATTTCGTTTTCTTCCATATATGTCGCCAGCTCGCGGAGCCCCGATTGCCCGCCAAGCTCCCGGTCCACTTTAACGGTTGTCGGCAAGGTATGGTTCACGCCGTCATTGAACCAACCCGCATAACGCAGCTTGATGTTCCCGATGCCGCCTTCCTTCATCTCCTGCAGAATTTGCCTGGCTTGCCGGAAGGTCGTCAGCGGTTTGTCGACTTCATACGGAATGCCCAGGAATGACTGCCGCTTCGGTATCGTACCGGTCAAGTCCAGAAAGAACGGAATATTCCCCTGGCCTTCCAATTGCTTCATATCATAGGTCCGAACCAAATAATTCTGATACGCTCTTGCCATTCCGTCGTAGCCGGCATCCATCCCGCTGAGAAAACCGTACCGGACGGATAATTGGCCATGAATCCGTCTTGACTGCATGATCGTCACATAATCGAAGGATTGCCCGTTGCTGAGCGGAAGCTCGTCAAAATTGCGGATATTGAAGCTGCCGTAGACATAATTATAGGAATTCGTTCGCCCGCTTACTTCGGCGTTGACGTTGGCGGCGGCCGCCCCGTTTTCAATGATGCCGTACATGCCGTAATCGCCGGCTTTCAACCCGAATACGGGCAGACGCGCGACTTCGCTGTTCTGCTCTTTGAACCGTTTGCGGATCGCTTCATCCGAACCGTAAACCGGCTGGGAATAGATATCGTCATTGAATTTGCCGTTATTCAGATGAATAAGGCTGCCTGAGCCGTCCGGCACCAGCATATAGCCGCGTTCGCTTACGCCTGCCGCCCCGAAGTATTTGAGCAGCGCGATCTCGGTAATCACATTGTTGCCGGGCTCCATCATCTGTTCCGAATCGATTGCGACAACCAAGTGCCCGCCGTCCAGCCGGTATTCGACCGGCACGGTAAACACCGGCTTATCGCCCTCTCCGCTGCCTTCAATTCCGTTCTCCTTGTTGTCGGCGGCCAAATCGTCCGGCGTGTATCCCGCTTGCTCGAACGCATCGACCACCCGCTTCAGTACAATTTCACTGTTGATCGATTGATCGAACCGTTCGTATACGCTGCCGTTGTCCTGGAGCTCGTATTTCCGGTACACATATTTCGCCTTCGCCTCATCCGCTTTGGCCATGAATTGATCCAGCCGTTCCTTGGAGATCAGCTTGGGCAGCACATCGATTCCTTTGGACGTATCGCCCAACGTGTAGACGATCCGGATTCCTTCCGGTGCATCCTCGATCTGGAACTGATTGTTCTTCACGCTGTCGTTAAAGCTTAACAGCGTCTTCTTGTTGCCGATACTGTTCATATACGTCAATGTAAACTGGGATCCAAGACTCTCTTTCTCGAAAGGGGATGCCTTGGAATCAAGCTCCGTATCCTGCGGATTCGAATACCAAAAATGCTTGGATCGTTTATCGTATACGGCGATCTCCGCGCTGCTCCTGTTCAGATACAGAGCAAGCTGCCCGTTCTCATCCGCCAGCTCCATCCTTTGAGGGGGGATCACACCCAGTTCCGATACGGATTGCATAGCCTCTTCATCGGGGCGTTCGGCAGACGCTGAAGCAGCCGCTTCGGTGCGGACCGGCTTCCATTCGGCCTCAGCTTCAATGGTCCGATCCGAGACAGGAGCAAGCAGGCTGACGGCCGCAATGACCGCCAAGCAGGCGGAAGCCGCCGAAAGCATTCGTTTTAGACCGATGCGCATGCCCTCTCCCCCTTTACGACCAGAATATAATTTCCCGATAGATCGTCTGAAAGAAAAAAATCACTTGTTGGATTAAACTGAAAAACAGCAAGCCAAGAAATAGGATAATCCCGATGACGACTACGGTCAGCAGCATCGTGACAATCGTCTTGCCGGGAGTGTACTGGTGTATGGTCATCATGCCGACGAACGCGAGCCATAGAAACCATCCCATTGCAATCAGATTAAAGAAATAATAGAAGGCCACTTCCTGCCCGTTCATAAAATTGCTGACCAGCGTATTCGGCAAATAGACGAGAACGAGCGGCATAACGGCGTAGCCGGTCGCCATCATGATTTCCGTAAATTTGCCTTCCCCATCCATCAGCGCCGTCAGCGACCAATTGGACACGCACCATAGGAAAAACGGGAACACGATGAATTTCAATTCATCGATGCTGTTCAAAAACCGGGGATCCTCATAATTGACCAGGAACCCGGCGTACTGCCTGCGCAATATTTCGGCGATGACCAGTATAAACAAAATACCGTATGCGATTTTCAGGCGCCCTTTATTCTCGTACTTGAGCTCCCAGAAGCAGTGAAAGGGCCGGAAGATCAGACGGAAGGGAAAGGCTAGAAGCTCAAGCTTCATGGGATATCGACCTCCTGCTCTTGAATCTTCTATATGCGTACCATGCAGCGAACGCAGCGCCCAGCAGGGCCACCGCCGTAAAAGCAGCCCCCAAATTCTCCTGCAGCATCTGCTTGCGGTATCTTGAATACGCGACGGCATAATATTTGCGGTTCATGCCCAGCTCGAAGTTTCGCATCGCTTCTTTATAGTCGTGCTCCCGCAGCGAAGCCTTCCCAAGACCGATGTAAGCTAAGTCGTAATTGGCGTTCAGTGCAAGCACCTTCCTCCACTCCTCCGCCGCTTCCTGCTCCCTGCCCTCATAATGAAGCTGCGTCGCCCGATTGACGAGACCGCCAAACCGCGTCGGCGAGAAAACGGAGATGCGGTTATGGCCGGCATCGAGCACAAGATATTGATCGCGGATTTTCTCCAAAGCCGTCGGCGTTTTGAACGTTCCCCGGACGCTGCCGATTTGTCCGAATATATAGAGCAGATTTCCCTCTTCGTCATAGGTGAAGATCCGTCCGCGAAGCGAGTCCAACGCACTGTAGGTTCCGTCGCTTCCAGCCTTGATATCCGAAAATTGAGAGGGACCCGATTGAAGACCGGACAGCGGAAACAGCAAGTCGCCGCTAACGCCGAAATATCCGTACCGTTTAAGCACATCGCTTCCCGAAGGGTTCAGACGTTTGATTGGATTATTCACATTCTTATCGATGTTGGTCGTGAAGACGAAATCCTTCGCATCCATATCCATATTCGTGAATTCCGTCGGTACGAACAATGCCATCTGGGCCCTCTGCGCTTTCGTTGACACCATCTTCCAGAAGTAATCCGTTACGTTGGCCGTAACCGTGTTCGTCCCCAGGTACCCGATGAACGCACCGCTCGAATCGATTTGCATGATTCCTTCGAATACCCCTTTGGCCACGATATAGACGCGGTCCGCACGGTCAACGGCAACCTTCAGCGGGTTGAAGGCAAAATCCTTCGGAAGCACATCGGATACGGGCCGATCGATCTGCTTGATGTATTCTCCCTCCGATGTCAGCATAACGACCCGTTTATTATCGGAATCCGCGACATAGAGCGTGCCGTCCGGCTTGACGAAGATCCCGGTCGGTTTATTGAATCCATCCCTTTTGCCGCTGCGTTCAAATTCCGAAATCGTTCGGATTAGCTTCCAGTCGGCGTCGAGGACGACGATCCGGTTATTCCCCGTATCGGCGATATAGATCAGCCGGTCTTCCGAAACGAACATATCCTGCGGAGAATTTAAGCCGCCGATATCCAGATCTTCGCCCGAGATGACCTTGGAAGGCAGATAAGGAGCCGGTGCCGGAACGGCTTCCTCCCAGTAGGAATAGTTGTAGCTGTCATAAGGGGCCGCTAATATCGAGGGGCTGCCCGTTCCGGTCAGCAAGACCGCTATCGCCAGAAGCAGAACCATTCTTATCGTCTTCATCATAGCCGCCCCCCTTAATCCTTCATGCCCGATGTCGCCATCGTTTGGATAATACGGCTTTGCGAGAAAACGAACAGCGTGATCGGGACCGACATCAGCATTAAAGCAACGGCTGCGCCTGCCCCGGCCCTCGCGATGCCGCCTTGAATAATTTGCCCCAGCGCATAATGAAGCGGCTTGAGCTGCTCGGCATAGATGAAGCCGCCTCCGTCCGTCCCCCACAGCAATTGAAACAGCAGAATGACCAGCGTTAACCATGCGGGCTTCACGTTCGGCATGACGATGCTCCAGAAGATCCGATACTCGCTTGCACCGTCGATCTTGGCGGCTTCCAGCAGCGCATCGGGGATTTGCTCCATGAACTGCTTCATCAAATACAGACCTAGCGGATAGGCGAAGGCAGGGATAATAACCGCCCAATAAGTATCCACCCAGTCAATCCACGACATGATCATGTAGTTGGGAATAGCCGTAACCTGGGACGAAAACATGAGTGCCAGCACAACGATGCTAAACGCCAATCCCTTCCCGGGAAATCGATGCTTAGCCAGCGGATATGCCGCCGCCGATGCCAGCAGCACATGACCTACGGTACCTGCGCCTGTAATAAATAACGTATTGTAGATGTATCTGGAGAAGGGCACCCACGAATCCGTCATGAGATGGAACAAGTCGCTAAAATTCGACAGTGTCGGATGGATGACGAAGAACCTGGGCGGAAACAGGAACAGCTCGTCTAATGGCTTGAAAGCGTTATTGATTGTATATATCAAGGGCAGCGCCATAAACGCTCCGATTACGGCAAGCAGGAAGAACAACGACAAATCCCCGAACAGCGAGCGGTTGACCCTCTTGGAACGAAGCTTCCATGCAGCTGTCTTCATGGGTCTACTCACCCACTTTTCTCAGTAATTTTTGAACAATCAGGTTGGAAGCGACCATGATGACGAACAGCACGGTAGCGATCGCCGAAGCATATCCCATCTCGAACCGGATCGTACCGAAGTCGATCAAATGGGTCACGATCGTCTCTGCGGCATAATTGACGCTTGGAAATCCGGCCATGTTCATCGCCACGTCCGCCACGGCGAATGAAGTCGTAATTTGGATAACCGCTCCGAACATCAGCTGCGGCCGCATCGACGGAAGCGTAATATACCACAGCTCCTGCCACCGGTTCTTGACGCCGTCTACGGCTCCGGCCTCCAATAATGTGCGATCGATCGTCTGAAGCCCCGCAATAAAGGCGAGAAACCCGGTGCCTAAGCTCAGCCATAGCTGGACGAGCATGATGATCGGCAAAATATATTGGGGGTCCTTCAACCATTGAATCGGCTCAAGCACAAGGCCCAGCTTCATTAATATTCCATTCACATAGCCGTACCGGTCGCCCGAGAATATCGTTTGCCAGATGAAATAGATGTTGCCGGAAATCGACGGCGCGTAGAAGATGAGCGTCATAACCGCTCTTACCTTCGGCCTGAGCTCGTTAATGAGCCAGGCAAAGAAGAAGCAGGCGATATAGCTGAGCGGACCGGTGACCGCCGCGAACAGTATCGTATTTTTCAATGCGATAATGAACACTTCATCGTCCGTAACGAGGCGGATATAATTTTGCCAGCCGACCCAAACCGGAAATTCCAGCATATTGAAGTAAGTAAAGCTGATCAGAAGCGATATCATGACCGGTACGACCGTAAACAGGATGAACAACAGAAAGTAGGGACCCATCAAGATATAGGAATGCCGGTGTTTGGAAATTGCACTGAAGATGCTTTCCATCCGGGTCGGCCTGCTTGCTGAAGGCCGGGTAATCGGTACTTCCGCCGTTTCTGCGGCATTCGTCGGCAACGCAATTCCCCCTTTGCTGATAGAGAACCAGGATTATTCGGGCAATTTAAATTCTCTGCGCTTCTGTCTGATTTCGTCATTGATATACTGCACGTAATCCTCAAGCGCCTCGCGCGGGCCGGCGTGATCGTCGATCGTCACCCAAAGACCGCCCCATGTCCGGCCGCCGCCTCCGCCGTTTATGACCTTCCAGAAAGCATTATCCAGATGCCGTCCGGTAAAGTATCCGCCGGGAACCTGAGGTATTCCCCGGACCCATTGGAATTGCTCGGTCAGGTTCCGGAAGTCCTGAGCAGGCCATGGCAGCTTCTCCAGCGCTTCGATATTGGCCGTCGGATAGCGGGCCGCTGCGCCCATTAACCCTTCCATCTCCCGTCCGAACCGGGTCTGCGTCGCTTCGTCCGTCCACCATTTCATAAACTCCCAGGAGCTCTCTTTATCAATTGCCTGCTTCATCATGACGATACCGGATCCGCTGCCCGACACTTCTCTGCGTATGTCCCCGCCCTCTTGCTTCCGTCCCGGAACGGGCGCAAAATTCCAAAGACCTCTAATTTCCGGAGCAAACACCGTCAATTGGTTGTAGGTCGTATAATCCGCAATCCCGATCGGCATCTCGCCCGTACGGAAACGGTTGGCGAAATCATAGGCCGTCGGAAGACCGTAATCGGTATAAAATTCCGTCCATTCCTTGAATGCCTTCACGCCGATTTCGGAATCGATATCGCTGGCCTTGCCTTCATTCTTATAGAACGATCCGCCAAGCTGATATAACAGCATGGCCATCGTCGGATTCGGATCCGGGTTTTGCCCGGCTTGCAGCTGCACCATCTGCGGCAATCCGAAATCCATATGATTCTTATCGAGCACCGGCAGCATATCATAGACGTCTTCCCATGTATCCGGAATTGCCAGATTCAGCTGCTCTAGTATATCCTTCCGATAGAATAAGACATTAAACGTCTGCGTCTCCGGCAGCGCATATACGCCCTCCCCGTAGCGGTAAGGAACGATCGCGCTGTCTCTGAACCGCTCGGCCACCTTCGGATAATCGGGAAACCGGGTCAAATCTTCCACCGCATTGCGCATCGCATAGTTGACCGGAACATCGCTCCCGACCTGAAGCGTTACATCCGGACCTTGATTGGCCAATGTCGCCGGCAGGAGCAAATTTAACGGAACCAGCTTCACATTCACGCCGATTCCGGTTGCGGGCGTAAAGCTGGTATCAATCATCGACTTGATGACCTGTGCCTGGTCGCGTCCGCTTCCTACCCATACGTTAATGGTCTTGTCCGTTACCGTATCGGATATGCTGCCGATTTCATTGTAATCAATGAAGAAGGAGTTCATGAACGAACGCAGCTCATGCCATACCTTCGCCGGAGAAGCCCCTTCCGATCTCGGCAATTTGGCCGTTGGCGCCGCAATGGTTATGGAATCGATCTGCAGCGGTTGCTCCCTTGCCTTCAATACCCAGGTACCGAGCGCGCCGACGTTAGCCGTGTAGCTTGCAAGCCGCTTTGGAACGGTTTCGGGATCGTCCGCCATTTCCTGGAGCTGATCCGCCATCGTTCGCAGCACGGCGACCTGTTCGCTCCGCTGGCCGGTTATTTCCTCAAGCCGCCCGGCTACTTCATTCAAGCTGTCTCTCTCTTTCTTGAACGTATCGACCATATCCGGAATCTTCTGTTCGATCTGATAATCGCGGAACGAATCGGGAGTGGACCCCGTAATCATCAATATTTTCCGGTACATCCGGTTAAGCTGCAGAATATCGGTTTCGACCTGACGGATGAGAGGCGCCAGATCCCCGAGCACGACCTCCAGCTTCAGCTGGTGCGTGCCTTCCTCCAGATAGAACAGATAAGGCTCCCCGTCTCCGAGCTCGGTCATTTGCCATCCGCTCTTATAATAGAAAGGGATGCGCTCCATCTCCTTGAACGGCACCTGTCCGTCTATCGTCAGCTTTCTCGAGGAATACATGCCCCGCAGCAAATTCTGCTTCGCTCTAATGCCGATCTTATATAAACCGCTCTTCGGCACGGTAATATTCCAGACTATCCATTGCCCCGGTATTCGCCAATTGTTGCCGCCGATCGTGTTGATCCGGATTTTGGATGCGCTGTACGGCTCGACCGCCGGCGTGGAGCGGTCCGCTATGGGGTATAAGGTAGGCGAAGATTTATAGGCGGCCTCTTCACCCTGAACGACAATGGGTTTATCCGTAAATGCCTCATAGCCTCTCTCGCCATAGAGCGCTTTCATATCCGCATAAGCGGGAGGCTGATTATTCTGAAAAAGCTTGAGCTCTCCGATCACGAGAGGCTCGCGCTCTGATTTTAACGTTATCCGGTGTTTGCCTTTCGTAAAGTAATAGGCGAACGGTTCCTCATAATAGCCTTCGCCGTCCTGGAACATGGCTTCCTGCCAATCCGGCTTCTCCGCCTGCTCCGGTCGCAAATCATTGCCCAGCGTATCCCTTGCCATGGACGATTGGGCATTGCCCCATACCCGCGAGAACTTCAGATTCGCCGATTCAATGAACGGCGTTTTTCCGTCGATTTCAACCCCGCGTTCGATCGACGCGCTTTTCCCTTCTATGGGGAAATAAGTGATTCCGATGTTAAATAATCCTTCGCGTGGCACTTCAATATCCCAACTGATCGTACCTTGTTCATCCGTTTTCACCGCATTGCCGGCGAATCCCTCATAATCTTTCAAGATCTCGGGGTTCATGCCCTCGCTATGGGTAAACGAGTCGGCCGGTATCATAATCGGTTCATCCGGTCGCGGCGATGACGAATGAACGGATATATACTCATCGTAGCTGCCTTTCTTGTAACTTTTATTCGTATCCTGCAGCCTTGCCGATGCTTCCCGCTTCTCATTCGCGCCGGATTGCTGCGGGTTGGCCGTTGATTTAACTGCCGATATGGATGAGAACAGCACGCCGGTACAAATGAGCAAAAGCATGATCGATTTAAATTTCTTGTTGTTGTTGGGTATACCGTTCAACTTTATAGCCCCCTCTTCATGGCTAGAGACGAATGGCTGTCAGGCAGAAGAAGGAAATCTCCACTTTCACGAATAACGGCGAACAATGGAGATTTCCCCGAATGGCATCATGCAAGTTTTCACTCAAGAGCTGATGAGCTGCTAACGGCTTGTCATTTGCTATTAGCCTTTAGGACCTTATCGATCGCTGCTTGAGCCTCCTGCTTCACTTTCTCTGCAGCCGTTGCCGCAGGGACCTGATTTTTCACAACATCGCTTACCATCTTGCCGAATGGATAATCGGGATAAGCGCCGTAATTCATGAATTTCTCCTTGCCGGACATGCTCAAGATCATTTCGATATCCTTCTCGGTGCTGTAGTACTGCTCCAGGAGGTCTTGACCGATGTAGTCCTCCTTGCTTGGTATGTTCCGGAGTTCGGCATAAATTTTCGCAACCACGTCCGGATCCTTAACGCCTGTAGGAATAACCCAGGCATGGCCTCCGGATACCGGCGCGCTGTAATCCGTTCCTTGCGGCCCCATCGGGAACGGCACAAATCCGTAATCGATGTTCTTCTTCTTATAATCGCCGTTAATCCAAGTCCAGCTGTAGGTCATCGCAACATCGCCATCACCGAAGGTCACTCGCTCTTCCCAGTTGTCCACATCGCCTTTCGCGACCTTGACCACTTTATCGACATTGTACATTTTGTTCAGGAAGTCGAGCGCTTCAATCGTCTTGGAATCCGTAAGCATTTCTTTGCCTGCGTCATCGTCGGCAACCGTACCGCCGTTGGATACGATGAGGAATTGGGCCGTTTCCATATTCCAGCCCGACCAGCCCCATGTGTCCGGTTTGCCGTCATTGTTCGAATCCTGCGTCGCCTGCTTGGCCAGCTTGCTGAACTCCTCCCAATTCCATTTTCCTTGGTCCACCAGATCCTGCGGGTCCGTTAATCCGAGTCTTTTGAAGATCTCCCGATTGTAGACAATGCCGCCGTCACTGATTCCCCATTTTACTCCGAAGCTGTAATCTTCACCGAGGATCGGATAGCCTTTCTCCAGATGAGGATATTCGGCGATATCCATGTAATCGCTCAATTTCATGATCTGGCCTTTTGGTATTGACGTAAGCTGCCAATCATACTGCAATCTCACGATATCGGCGAAGGGCTGCCCGGCCATCGTTGTCGTCGTAAACTGCTGAAAGTAATCGCCGAACGGAACGTTGACATACTCGAATTTCACATTGTATTTCTGCTCAATGGCTTTCTGGTTCTCAATCAACGCTTTGCCCGTATCGTCAACAGGCTGCGGCGTTTCGTCCCACCATGCTGCGATCTTGATCGTTCTGCCTCCCAAATCTTGTGTCTGCACCGGCTCGTCTTCGCCTGTCTCTTCGGTTGATGGATTGTTAGCGGGCTTGCTCGTGTTTTCCGGTTCCGGCGGTTGATTCGATCCTGTTGTCTCCGTACCGCATGCCGCAATGACCACGGCCAGCGCCAAATAAAGCACCATCAATGTAAGCACTTTCATTTTTTTCATGCGATGACACCTCCACTTTGATTTAGATGGATTTCTTTTCATAACGATACATCGCTCTTGAAACTCTTGAACCACACAACATGATCACGCACAACTAACAGTTAGCGTAAAAACATTACCCGGTGATTCAACTCCCCCTTCATAGTGGCTAACAAATAAACCTTAACATGGTAAAATATACGAAATCACAAATCCATTTAATAACAAGAAGCTAATAATGTCAATATCATTTTGTTATGTTAATTAGCGTCATTTTAGCAAGAATCGCTTTTTTTTCGGGTTAAATCGCATGAAATCAAGGAAATTCGCAGAATTTCCCCTAAAATTTAGGTTGTAATTGAGATTTATACAATAACAGACCACTGTCTCGCACCCACAAAAGAACCTAAATCAATAAATGGTTCAAAAGTAATATATTAACTTTGTTATTAATATATAACTAAATTTGTGATAACATGGTTCTCAAACCGTAAAGGAGGCATTCAAATGAAAATTCAACGTAAGCGCAATGCTCATTATGAAGTGAAGCCCGCGTTAATCAATCCGCAGGCATCGGTCAACGCAAGAAGGCTGATGAAATATCTATGCGATATGTACGGCGAACGAATCCTGTCCGGCCAGCAGGCACCCGGCTTGAACCCGGCGGAAATCAAGATCGTTCATCAAGAAACCGGGAAATACCCGGCCGTATGCGGATTCGATTTCATGGACTATTCCCCTTCGCGAGTCGAATTCGGCACCTCTTCCGACGAGACCGAAGCTGCAATCGCTTGGTGGCAGGAAGGCGGAATCGTTACGTTCAGCTGGCATTGGAATGCGCCCAAGGATCTGCCGAACGAGCCGCCGGATGCCATGTGGTACAGCGGGTTCTATACCCGTGCCACTACGTTCGACATCGCCAAGGCCATGAACGACCGGACATCGGAAGATTACGCCTTGATTATCAGGGATATCGACGCCATTGCGGTACAGCTGAAGAAACTGCAGGATCATGACATTCCCGTATTATGGCGACCGCTGCACGAAGCATCCGGCGCTTGGTTCTGGTGGGGGGCCAAAGGTCCTGGGCCATGCATAATGCTGTGGCGACTTATGTATGAACGGCTGACACATCATCATGGGCTGCACAACTTAATCTGGGTTTGGAACGGCCAGGCCAAAGACTGGTATCCCGGCGATGAATATGTCGATATTATCGGAGAAGATGTCTACGACAAACCGGGACAGCATACCTCCTTGCATGAGCGTTTTGAGCAAGCGCTTTCATACACCAACGAGAGCAAGATCATTGCCCTCTCGGAGAATGGTCCTATTCCCGACCCCGATTTATTATTGAAGGACGATGTGCTCTGGTCCTGGTTCTGTACGTGGTGCGGCGGATTCGTATACGTCCAAGAAGACGACAAAACGACCTATTCGGAATCGCATACGAAGCTCGATAAGCTGAAAAAATTCTATTCGCATCCGCTCGTGATTACAAGGGAACAGCTGCCGGACTTGAAATCTTACCCGCTCTAATTCATCATCCGGGCCTAAGGACGTATATACAGAGGGCTGTCCTAAAGTCATCCGACGCTAGAATAGGACAGCCCTTCTCTCCCTCTTATTCCCGCTCGTGCCCCCACAGTGTCTTCCCGGAGCCCAGCGCCTTCCTCCACTCATGACGCCAGCGATGGACATCCGTATGATTGATTTCAGGCATATTGCCCCGGGATTCCTTGGCCGGCAATGGAGGGAATACTTTGTGAGGCTCCATCTGATACCAATACGAAACGGTGCAAATATCCAGCGTGAGCGCGTTGTCATGACCATGTTCGATGCTGGCGCGAAGCGACTTGTCAAAGTAGACGGGATCCTCCATCATAAACCGGCAACAATGCGTTCTCCCCATCCAGCCTAATTTATGCTGCGGAATTCGGGCATAGCCGAAATAAGGATGCAAATAGATCTCATTCGGACACCATGAGCTATTGAAGAAATCCTCCGTTCCCGTTCCGTGCAGGGATCCCGGCCACGGCTCGCCGTCAACGATCCACATGTCGTCGCCTTCGCCATACCACATCGGTCCCGGATTATCGACATAATAATTCACGCCGACAAAATGTCCCTTGCCTGCGATATCGGCAAGCAAATAATTGTTCGCATCGGAACGGTTGGAGCCTTGAGGACCGACGATTCCCCATTCCGTCTCCCCTTCCTCGGGATGCGACTCCGTCAATTCCTTGTTCCACCAAGCGTGAAAACGGCCCATCGTTTCCGGCATGGTGAGATGCTCCTCGTAATCGACATAGTAATAAAATCTCTCGATGGCATGCTCCGACTGGTTCTCCAGCGTAATTCTCGCCCCGTCGCCGAACGGCATCGGAAAATAGCAGTTCAGCGCCTTCCCGGCACTGGGTGCGGCCGCCAAGGGAAGCGAGACGAAGTTGTATTCTTCTCCCCACCCTTGACCGAAGAAATCCCCCAAGGGAGCTTCTACGCTCGGCGCCTGTTCCTGATCCCAATACATCCGGATGACGGCATTGCGCCTGATCATCGGATCCGGAGTCATGAGCGTAATCCAAATATGCTTAATGATACCGGCCCGTGGAATCAAGGCCAGCTCAGCCGTTTCTCCCGCTTTGATCTCAATCCAGTCCGCGTTCCCTCCGCTTCTGTCATAGCTGGAAACGCGTTTCGTTTTGATATTGCTGCGAATTTGGCAGATGCCTGCTAGCAAACTTGTCATCTTAATCATCCTCCGCTTCTGACGGCTTCCCGCCGCTCTCGAATTTCCGATATGAAGTCGTCCCACCACTTATCGTGATTGGACAGAGGAGCATTGCCGCCCGACCCGTCCCCCCATTTTTCCCACAGCGGCTTTGTTTGCGCGTGCATCTTCTCCAGACTGCCGTAGTCGAGCAGGAGCCACTTGCGGCCGATCTGCGCATGGAGCACTTCATCCGCCCAATCGTAATCCTGAAATAACGTTGCCAGCTCATGATCCGACTTTTGGGCGATTACCCATTCCCAATGCTTACCGGTCTTCTTGTTCATCAGTCCCTGCTCAATGGCCCACAGCACCAAGTGCGCTTCAATCGGCTCGAACCGGGTATTCAGGGAAACGGAAGAGCTGATATCGATCGGGTACTTATAGAACGGCACCCCGTGCGCATACAAGCCGACCTCGCCCATCATCGCATGGCGCGCTTCATCCCACAGCTGCCGGGATAAATCGGCGTAATAGTCCCAAGGCTTGTTCTTGGTCCGGTACAGGATTGGCCCCATCCATTCCGGCACGTCCATCTCCCGCAGCCGCTTATATAATAAGGCGTAGGTCCGCTCGTCATATTCCCTCGCCTCGTCTTTGTAATAGGCATCGATTTCTGCCGATCGGTTAAACATGTCGATGAATCGCGGATCCCGCTTCGGCATAACGTCCATTTCGTATTCACCGCCATCCGAACGCGGCGATGAGTGGCGCTTCTCCGGCAGCGCTTTCAAATCGCCGAAGATTCCGCCGGCCTCATGCATGAACGCTCGCAGATGCTCTTCCCACTTCCGGGAGCGGGTGACGTCGTCTTCCTGCAGCATCAAAGCGGCCAACGCTTGTTCGCCCCATGCCTGCATCTCCTCTTCTTCCCGCAGAATCGTCTTGAGAACCCTGCAGGTCGGATAATCGGTTAACGGATTCGTCTCTTCCAGGTGCTTGCGGATCGAACGAATCATCTCCGGCTTGATGACCCCGTAAATTCCCGTCAGCAGCTCCAGCGTATTCTCCGAGCGGATCACTTCATCCATCAGCTGCTCCAGCTTCGGATCGGGCGTCTGATCCAATTGGAGGGGCGGCTCGCGCATTTCGGACACCCGCTTACGCAGCAAGGCCGCATGCTCCGCATCCAACCACAAATGCAGACTGAACGCACATTTGACCTCCCATTCCGGCGTCCGGGCAAGATGGGCGGCAAAGATCGCATTCAGCCTCGATTTGATATAATTGAACCGCTTCAATAGCGTTACGTTAAATTCGACAGCGTAGCCCGTCTTGCAAGCTTCTTCATAGCTGCAAATGCCGGCAAGAGGGGGAATCCCTAAATTGTCCATTTGAACTCTCATTGAAGCACCTTCTTTCATAAGGTTTCATTTCACTTGCAGTCCGTCGAATGCTCCCGGCTGCGCGTATGAACCATTCCAGCCGCTTTAGCCCAACGCTTTGTTTACAAATGCATCCGTTTCCTGGCCATCCCACAGATGGGCTCCTTCAAATATATGATGATGCAGGCGATCCTCCTGTCCCCACAATGCGTAAGCCCGCTGAGTGACTGCCACTTGTTCCGTCACATTGACCATCCCGCGCTCCCCGTTCAAGCCGTCACGGGTCCCGGTTTCGATTAGAAGCGCTCTTGG
Organism: Paenibacillus spongiae; assembly: GCF_024734895.1. Taxonomy (NCBI): domain Bacteria; kingdom Bacillati; phylum Bacillota; class Bacilli; order Caryophanales; family Paenibacillaceae; genus Paenibacillus; species Paenibacillus spongiae. Next base: position 2,031,470 of record NZ_CP091430.1, on the reverse strand, counting down.
AGCGATCAAGGCGCCGATGTCTCCCATATCGGCATAATTCCACAGATGGGGCACATAATTACAGCCGCAATTTTGCGACAGCTTCAGTAGAGAATCTTTGTATCCATAGAAATATCCGCTCACAACCGCACAGCGCACTCTTTCGTCCATCGCAGCCAGCCACAGCGTCTGAAGCCCTCCGCCAGACAATCCGGCACAGCCAATCCTTGACGCATCGCAATCGTCGCGTGACTGGATATAATCGATCAATCGCATGAGGTCCCATACCCACATTCCCGTGAGAGAACGGCCAAGACTGATCGCGACATGATTTAAAGCCACGCAGGTGCTATTCAAGAAAGCATGCTCCTCGTCTCCTTGCAGCATCCACTCTCTCCGTTCACCGAAGCCTCTCGCATCGGGGCAGAATACAATGTAGCCTTGCTTGACAAACCTTTCACCGTAACCGTAATTATAATTGGTTACCGCATCGGCGATTGAAGGGATATCGGTTCGGGCAGCAGGTGAATATTTCCCTCCGCTGGCATGACCGTGAGGGGTAATCATGCAGCGCAATTTACCGCCCCCGTCATTCCCGTCTTGCGGGATGAGGATATAGAAAGGCATTCTTACGCCCTGCTCCGTCTCGATCGTCCACTTCTCTCTCCGGTACCCGTCCATCTGCGTCGATTCGATAAGCTCAGGCTCGAGCGGGCATCGTTCCATTTGATTCAGGCCGGTAATTTCCCGCAGTTTGGCAACAAGGTTACTTCTCCATTCCTTGTATTCATCAATGGCAGGTTCGTCTGCCAATCCCATTCTGCGGGAATTGGTATCGTATACGCGCATGAGCTGCTCGGTCGACGTGTAATATCGATCCGTATGGATCGTTCGATTCTGTTGCATTCGCTCTTCCCTCCCGTTCAGCATTCCGCTGAAGTCATTTCATTCGTAAACATCCGTTTGTATTCGGCGTGCGTCAGCTTCTGAGCCGACTTGGGTACATAATGAAACTGCAGCGAGCGCCGGCGCTGGTCTGAGAAATTGTTAGGCGTCCCGTGATAAAGCAAACCGTGGAAAAACAAGGCTCCCCCAGGTTGAAGCGGAATAGCCGTATCTTTCTCTACCGGCACATTCGTATCGCAGATCTGCCAATCGCGAACGGAGTAATGCGGGACGCCGCCGTCCATATGAGAGCGCGGAATAACGTGCATGCAGCCGTTATCAAGCGCCGCTTCGTCCAATGCGATCCAGACGCCGACGACCGCTTTGTCATAGGCTACGTTGCCGTAAGCCATATCTTGATGCCACGGCTTCTCGGCGCCACCGTAAGGAGGCTTTAATAAGGCCTGATTTTGCGCAAGCTTCGCCTCTTCCCCCAGCAATCTTTCGACGAAGGATATGATATCGGGATGGTAAGCGATTGCATGCAGCTCTTCATGAAAGTCAACGAAATCAAAAACTTTGCGGACGGCCAATTCCCGCTCCTCATCGGTCTTCAGGTCGTCTTGCGGCTTGGTGAATTGTACGTTCACCTTCGTCTCCCGATCGAAGATCGTTTCCATTATCGCAGCGACGGAACCGTCGACTTGTTCCTTGTTCAACACTTGCCCGACGGCAACAAACCCTTGCTCCCGATATTGCTTGACATGCGCCTCCGTAATGGCATCCATCGATGGCACCGGCTGATGGACGTTGTCATAATGGTACATGAGGCGGTTAATCTCTTCGGCATTTTGCGGTATGTTTTGCATGGTTCACCCTCCCTAGTTAATCGAACCGATCGTGCTGCCCTTCACAACATCCCCCATCACCTTCCTATATCTAACTGCTTGTCGGGCACGTGTCGGCAATTTCAATACAAAGAGTTTGTGTTCAGCTTATCGCAAATTCTGAACAAATTCGCCGCAATAATTGACTTAATGTTCTAAACCCCGCATAATTTGCGATATATTATATCCGATAAGGAGTGCAGAAGGATGTCCGATCCATTGATATTCGAAACCCCCGGATCGCTTGTTTCGATGGAATACATCAAACGAACTGGCCCCTTCAAGATGCAGACCGGCCACTACCATAACTTTTATGAAATCTATTATTTGGTATCCGGTCAGCGGCGTTACTTTATTGAAGACCGCTCCTACAGTATTCAAGAAGGCGATCTCGTCTTCATTAATCCACAAGTGCTGCATCAGACTTCTGATGAGGGCGAATCGGCCCATGAAAGAATCGTCATCTATTTCACGGAATCGTTCTTGCGGAATTCGTATCATGCGGAAGCGGATTTGCTGCTGCGACCCTATATGCGGGACAATCCGGTGTATCGGCTGCAGGTTAAAGAGCGAATGCAGGTAGAAGCGCTGATGGAGAAGCTCATGCATGAAATGCGGACGAAGGAGACCGGCTATGAGCTGGCTATTCGTCTGGGGGTCATCGATCTTTTGTTATCGGCCGCACGTTATTCGGCACGCAGCAACGTGTCGCCGCTCGACACGCCTCTTTACCGCAAAATAACCGACATTGTCCGCTTCATCAATGAAAACTACGCCGAGCCGCTTACGTTGAATTCATTAGCCGGAAAATTTCACGTCAGCCCTTATTATTTGAGCCGCACCTTTAAGCAGGCGACCGGTCTCACCATTTTTGAATACATGAACATTACAAGAATCAAAGCAGCCGAGCAGCTGCTCAAGCAATCGGTCCTGAGCGTGACCGACGTATCGTCAGCCGTTGGCTACAATAACTTTTCCCACTTTGGAAAGATGTTCAAGAAACATACGAAAGCTACGCCTCGTGAATATCGGAAGTCCTGACCGCGTTAAGCTCCACCCGTAGTCCAGCTATCCGCCGGCCTGTTGAATTGGAGGGAATATGGGGCAAATAACAGCAAAGGTTCCAGCCATCGAGCCGGAACCTTTGCCGCGTCTATGAAGCCGTTCTCATAGCTTAATACAATGGATATTTCACGCGCAGATCTTCCCGATGCAGCACGCTCGAATCTTCTCGGATATAGTGGCACACGTACGAACGGCGCCAGCGGTCCTTGCTCCGGTTTTTGGTGGAGGAATGAATAAGGAGCTCGCTGAAGAGCAGAATATCCCCTTTCTCCATAATAACCGGAATTTCTTTGAGCTCATCGACCCCTTCGGTTTCATGCGTCCATTTCTCATGCTCCTCGAGATTTCGAACGGCGCCATGCGGCAGAAGCCCCAGCTTATGAGTTCCGGGCATAACCCATAGACAGCCATTCTCTTCGTCGACCGATTCCTCCATCGCAACCCATGCCGCAATCATCGTCATCGGGTCGTCCTTGATGTAATAATAGTCCTGATGCGCCGCTTGCCCCGGCGAGCCCGGCTCTTTATAGAAATACATGCTTTGCACGCATACGGCCTCTCTTCCCATCAGTTGAGCGAGCGCGCCCCGTATGAGGACATGCTTCATCATCTGTCTGGAGAAACTGTCTTGCTGATGCGGATTGAACAAGCGGACCGAATACCTCTTGTCATCATCGCACTTCGCCCATTCGGGCAGCGGAGTCTGGTTGCGGAGATCATAGATGTGTCCGTTAAAGGCATCTATTAGATCATCCGACATCCCTTTCTTAATCAGGATGTAGCCTTGCTCATTAAAAAAATCGATCTGCTCGGCAGAAAGCGGCGTAAGGGGAGGTGTAAATGTCGTATTCATGAATATCTCCTTTGCTAAAACATTTTTCGCTTTGCTATACTCACAGCATACGGCCTCGCCGCAAGGCAGAACAATGGCTGCAATTTGCCGAAATGTATCTACAATTGATAATTGACGCATTTTTACCGGAGGTGGGTTTATGCTGCTGAATCAAGTAACCATTCCATTCGAAACCGTGGCGTCCGCTGCTGCCGGTTCCATCGTATATCCGCCCGGCGGGAGGTTCGGACCTCGCATTCAACAGGACGTTCAGCTCGTCATGCTCTACACGGGCGAAATGATCGTCACAATTGACGGGCAGGAGCTTCGCGTCCAGCCCGGTCACGTCGTGCTTCTTAAGCCGGGGCACGAAGAATCGTTCATCTTCTCCAGAACGGAAGAAACCTGGCACCGCTGGATAGCCGTGCATGCTCCGGCGCTAGCCAGCAGCGTAATGGAGAGTCTGTATGCGCTGCCGCCATATTTGCCGCTTACTGAGGAAATGAACCGGCTGACGGATCTCATGCTTCATCTTCAGCGGCAAGCGATGCCGGCCGATCCCGTTCTTCGCAGCCTAGGGCTCACCGCCCTTCATCTGTATCCGACAGAATCGACCAAAGCTTTTCTCCAGAAAGAGAAGCATCCCGCCATCTATGCCGCTCTCGCTTGGATGCACGAACATTATGCCGAAGACGTGACACTCAAGGAGATCGCCGATCATGCATGCCTGTCCTCGGAACACTTGGTCCGGTTGTTCAAGCAGTTCGAACAGACGACTCCCATCCATTACTTGTGGCAATACCGCGTAGAAAGGTCTATAGAACTGCTGACGAATACGGGTCTTAACGTCACCGAAATCGCGCATCGCTGCGGCTTCAAGACATCCCATCATCTCGCAAGGCTAATCAAACAGTCGACAGGGCGGACAGCCTCGGAAATCCGCCAGCTGTCTTGGAGCGGTCTGCGGAAAGCGTGAGACGGCATAGTTTATCATCCTATTATGGAGTCCAACACGCCGGATCCCGGAACGTATCAAGGCAGAACGAACCCGCTGCGGCTCGTAACGAGCTACAGCGGGTTCGTTCATCTATTCGCTAGCTAACAGCTTACTGCCCTCCGGCAAATGCTGGACGAGCTGCTCGTCTACCGAATTATCCCTGCGGCGAATCCACGTATCGAAGCAGTGAATCAGGAACCGCAGAAGGCTTCGAACCACGCTTCTATGGCTTTGGCCGATGTCGGCTGTATAGCGCTTCCGCCCCGCGTTCTCGTACTCATAGGAACACCGCGCAAGGAAACTAAATATTTCGCCGTCGCCGTATATCCCATGCCGAGAAGCGAATCCAGGAAGATCAGCTGCCGGTGCGCTTCCTTCGCGATCGTTTGATCTTCATCCAATGCGTGCTTCCACAGCTTCAGCGCAACGTCGGCTACAGCCGTTGTCGTAATGGCCATGATTCCCCTCGCGCCCTGCTGCAGCGAAGCAAGCATCAATGGCGTATTGGCCTGCAGCACGATACCGTCTGGCGCCCCATTAATCTTGGCCAGGATCCCTTCCATGGTGCAGGTGGTGTCTTTAATGCCCACGACCCCGTGCCGGTTCACCAAATCGCTGTAAATATCCGCATCGATCAAGTGCGGCTTCCAGATCGGGCATTCGTACAATAATACCGGTACCGGGGATGCCTCGGCCAGTTGCGCCAAATATTGACCCAGCTTGCGCTGATCCTCCCCCATACCGGCCGGAGGGACGAGCACAATGCCCGAAACGCCCATTTCCGCGATCCGCTTAATCTCTTCCTTATTCTCCTCAACGCCCTGCTCCAAATTGGCTGTCGCCACTACAGGCGTATGGCCGGCCCGTTTGACCGCCAGCTCCGCCAGCACGATCCGTTCCTGCAAGGAAAGATGCGCCATCTCGCTGCTGCCGCATACGGCAAACAGTCCGTTAGGCTTATGGGAAAGCTGCCATTCGATATACGCCTCGTAAGTCTTCCAGTCGATTTCCCCCGATTCATCAAAAGGGGTAAGCATTAATGAATAAACGCCTTCAAACTCCCCGCGACTTCCTTTCGCCTTCTCGATTCCCATACGAACACTCCCCCATATCGATAGATTCGCTATTTCCGGGTACAGCCCTACAATGAGAATACATCCCATCCCTTTCGAGATGATGATTTTGAAGCGCTTTCATTTCCCCGTCGCCAGGCTTGGCCTCGGACATCTGCCTCCCGATATGATTACCGAAGGCGTCAGCCTGTAAGCCTGCATTGTATCGTAATAAAGGAGACCCCTGGGAAGCGCGCCTCCTTTATTCGAGCAATCATTCGATCCTTAAGAAAAGGTTATTCAACTAACGCATGGAGAACGCGGCCGATGCTGTCGGAGATGACATAGTCGGCAAGCCCGTCCATCGCAGTGGCGCTTTTGTTAATCAGAATGAACGCGTTCCCTTCATATAGCCGAAGCAGCCCTGCCGCCGGCTGTACCGTAAGCGAGGTACCGGCAACGATCAGCACTTCCGCCTTGTGAATATAGGATGCCGCACGCTCCAGCACATCCATATCCAAGTTTTCCTGATACAGCACGACATCCGGCTTCACGATCCCGCCGCATTGCCGGCATACCGGAACGCCGGGCGATTCCATCACATACGGTAACGGATATTTCGCATAGCACGCGATGCAGTGATTGCTCTGGACGGAACCGTGCAGTTCAAGGACATTTTTGCTTCCGGCCAGCTGATGCAGCCCGTCAATGTTCTGCGTAATTACCGCCTGCAGCTTGCCCTGCCGCTCCAGCTTCACCAGCGCTTCGTGCGCTTTGTTCGGCTTCGCCTCCGGATAAATCATTTTGGATTTATAGAAGGTATAGAACGCTTCGGTCCTTGCCTTGAAGAAGTCACGGCTCAATATTTCTTCCGGCGCGTATGTTTCATCCCCGCTGGCATTGTACAGCCCTTCGGCAGACCGGAAATCAGGAATTCCGCTCTCCGTCGAAGTTCCGGCGCCTCCGAAGAAGACAATGCGGCTGCTCTCGCTAACCCGATCCTTTAATTCCTTAAAATCCATAGCAGACTGCCTCCATCCTTCCTTACGAACAGGAACAGCACCCGCTTCACTCCTCTGCGGAGCAAAGCAGATGCCGTCCCATTCGCTTCTATTGCTCTAGATTATATCATAGGATAGGGATCAAATCTTCTATTTAAGACATCCCCTGATTTCGGGCACAACTGCTGCGCAGGCAGAATATGCTTCCGTTCGCTGCTTCTCTTGAATCCACCTTGTGACTTCGTTAAAAGTTGAAATCCGGGAACAATGGAAGCTCCCTCTTCTCCAGAAACCTTCTTCCCGCTTCACTCACGGATCCTTTAATTCGCTCCGCAATTCTGGCGTCATACCCGTGCCCTTCCACACGCTCACCGGCCCCAATTACGGTTACAGCTTCGTCCGGGGAACCGATGACCGACCCATCCTCGATTATGGCCCTTTCGCCTATTATGGCCCTTATAATGCGCACATTTCGGCCGATCTGAGCATCCGGCATGACGATGCTTTCTAGAATGTCGGTCCCTCTGCCGACAGCCACGCCTCCGAAGACGACCGAGCGCTCGACAGAGCCTTCAATATAACTGCCATGATGAATATAGGAATGTCGGACGACCGCATGCGGCGTCAGCAAGGAGGGATAGGTATGCTTCCGTTCCCGCGTCAGAACCGGCCAATGCCATTCCTCGTTAAGACCGCCGTCGAATATATCCATATGAGCCTCCCAAAGACTTTCGACCGTCCCGACATCCCGCCAATAGCCCTCAAACGGATAGGCCATGAGCATGTATCCCGTATCGAGCATACGCGGAATAATATCTTTGCCGAAATCCCTGCTGGAGTCCGGATGATCCCGGTCTTCCAGGAGTGCTCGCCGCAAATCCGCCCAGCGGAATATATATATCCCTAGCGAAGCCGTATTGCTTGCCGCCCGAATCGGCTTCTCGGCAAATGCAGCTATCCGTCCATGCTCATCCGTGCTTATAATACCGAACCGTCCCGTATCCTTCCAGGGCACCTGCTTCACCGCAATAGTGGCAGAAGCGCCGCTTCTCTTATGTGAAGCCAGCATTTCGCGGTAATCCATCCGATAAATATGATCACCTGCAAGTACAAGGACATGAGCTGGATCTAATCGGTCTATGTAATCCATATTTTGATATAAAGCGTCGGCTGTTCCGGCATACTTCTCCGCACTTACCCGGCTTGATGGCAGCAGCTCTATTGTTGAACATCCGTCTCTCTCCTCTCTTTGCCAGGCCGTTCCATCACCAATATGGTCATGAACCGACTCCGCCTTATACTGAGTCAATACCCCGATCGTTCTAATGCCAGAGTGGACGCAGTTGCTTAGGGTGTAGTCAATGATACGGCAGCGCCCTCCGAAGGGAACGACCGGTTTGGCCAGATCGTTCGTAAGCGGCGCCAGTCGCCGCCCTTCCCCTCCAGCAAGCAGCATCGCAATACAATCGCTCGTCTTCATCCTTGTACCTCCGACAAGTATTCGTGGCGGGCTCCACCGTTCGCCCGGGGTATGCACCGATCTGCCCCGACCCTGATAAAGCACACCCTACTAAGGGTTATGGCGCTCTGCGATTCCTTAGAACACTTGGCCCGAAGGAGATACCCGTTCGACAAACAAAATAGACCATTGGCCTATTCGGCATTCTCAGGTTTGACTGATTGATATACACAAACTACGCCGGCCGCCTATGGAATCAATTTGATTGCATAAATTGAGATATTACATAAGGTCATTTTATAAGTCAATTATAAGAAGCCATGAAGCAGTATAATGCCGGCTGTATCCGTATCATATGATTCATTAGCTGGATATAGTGTGTTTGCCATCGCTCCCCGCTTTACTTGACGGCTCATGTCGCTTAAGATAAAATGTTATAATACAATAGGTTCATTCTCGTTTCCGATGAGTCGAGCCGCAGAATATAGAATGGTCTTCAATATAGGTAGGATTGGAGAGAACGATTGATGCGAAATGCCAAAATCCCTTTATACGTCAAAATTAGAGAATATATAAAGAATCAAATCGATAGCGGCAGTCTTAAGCCAGGGGATCAGGTTCCGACGGAAGCGGAGCTTATGGATAAATTTCAGGTAAGCCGCGTCACGATCACGACCGCCATTAAGCATCTGGTCGAGGAAGGGCTTGTTTACCGTATAGCCGGCAAAGGAACGTTCGTGGAAGCCTATAACGCCGATGCCCCGCCTCGCGCGGTATCTCCTGCTCTGCCGCCCATTTCGTTCCAGATGAACGCCATCGGGTTTATTATGTATCCTGCTCGCGACCTGTTTATGTACAGGCTGCTGTTAGGCATTGAAGAAGCTTGCCGGGATCAAGGGTATGCGCTGATGGTTCGGTCGTCACTCTCCCAGCAAGATGAGATTCAAGCGATCAAAGAGATGGTCGCCGCCGGCGTTAAGGGATTAATTATTTACCCTCTGGACGGAGAGGCTTATAATGAGGCGATTCTTGAGCTCAAAGCCAATCAATTTCCATTCGTACTGGTCGACCGTTATTTACCGGGCATCAAGACAAACTCCGTCTATTCCGATAATTATGGCGGCGCCCTGCAGGCAACGAATCATCTGATCGAGCTTGGGCACCGGAACATCGGCGTCGTCTCGTCGCCCAAATCAAAAACGTCAAGCTCGGAAGAGCGGTTTCAAGGCTATCTGGAAGCCATACGCCTCGCCAAAATCCGTGTGCAGCCGCATCACTGGCTCACACGTATCGACGATGACTCCCCTTTCCATGACGAGATTACGGCAATCGAGCATATTGAAGAATGGTTATCGGAGAATCGCGATATTACGGCCATATTCGCCATTCAGTCGCCGGATGCCGTATACATCTCCAAAGTAGCCGCGAAGCTGGGCATACGGGTTCCGGAAGATCTGTCTGTTATGACCTTCGACAATCCCGGCATCAGCGTATTGAACAACTCCTACTTCACCCACATGGAGCAGAATCTTGAATTAATGGGCAACCGGTCCGTGGAGCTGCTCATTAGAGCGATACAGAATCCGCAGATCGCCGAGCAAATCAATATACCCGTTACATTGATTAACGGGCAGTCGACAATTGCCGTCAAGCGGGACGAATCCTCTGCATAGCAGGGTTCAATCGCGACATCCATAACGAAGAAGCCTCCGGACCATTGTTTATGGTCCCGGAGGCTTCTTCGTTATCATCATATAGAACGAATGATCGGATATAACCCGCTGCGCAGGCAGAATGTTCTTCCGATCGCTGTTGTTCCCGGTTTTCCATCCTTCCTGCTCCGCTCCCACTATATCTAGCTCTTATTTGTTCACTCTAGACGAAATAACCCAGCTTCTTTAGAACATCGATCACGGAGCCGCTTTGGCCGAACTGGCTGTAGTCGATAATATTGAATACGCAGAACTGACGGTCCTGTATCCGATAACAGATGAAATCATTCTCGTACAGATCGAACAACGGCAGCAACCCTCTGCCCGCAAAATCCACATGAAGATAAGCCTCCGCATGAATAATCTCGTCCAGCCCCAGAAACCGAAGGGGTGGCTTGGCTTGAAAAGCGGCCGTGCCGCCAAGCTCTAATATCGTTAACATGTCCCCCGCCGGTTGGAAGCCGTACCTTTCCCCGACAATTTTCAGCAGTGAAGCCGTCTTCTCCGGGGACATCGGTTCAGCTTGGAACTGCTTAAGAAGCTCGTTCAATGTCATAGCCCGCTCCTCCATTCCAGTCATTCAGCGCCTCGCCGATCCGGGCGAATACGCCGCCGGGAGCGTGAATGCCCTGTCTGTCATAATGATCCTCGGCATGCAGCGGCGTTATATTGTCTGACGTATTGCCGCCGCCGAATTCCAGCGGACGGATGTGATGGGCGTCATACAGATCGCCGGCGCTGCGGATTTTGATCCCGTTGCCCGAGTAGATGTCTTCGTCATAGGTCGGCCATTCGTTGCCGGTACGCTCTTCCCACTGCTGGATGAGGGTGTCCTTCACATTGCGGAACTCCATCCGGTTATCGGCCACTTCATCGGGCGACACCTTCTTCCACTCTGTAATATCGAGATCCTGGAGCGTTTCCGGATAGGGAGACAGATCGCGCAGCTCCTGCCCGTACTCCTTGGCAAGCTCGCTTAAATCCGACACTTCCGTCACCTTGCCAAGCAGCGGCTTATCCGCAAGATCGTAGCTCGTGACCGACTCGGCTTTCAACCCCTTGGCAAATTCCGGGACGGCCGAGCCTTGCCCTGACAATCCTTCCTTGGCCACTTCTTTCAGTGCCGCGAATGTCTCGATCATGCGATACCCCTCCCGTTTGCATCTTCCACCCATAAGAAGTAGAACTGCTTCGTTTCTTCATTCTCCAGCGACTGCTCTCTTAACAGGCACTGAACAACCGTTCTCTCCACGATTTCATCCTGAAACAGCTCGGAGGCGCTGCGCACGGACCGGGACGCCTGCTCGTTCCACTGCGTCAGGTCGCCTGCCGCTTGCGCCCGTTTCAGCAGCGTCTTCCCGTCGTACAAGGCATAGAGTACCGAGGAGAGACGTTCAAACTTCTCTTCCTGCCACAGCTCCATTCTGCCTTCCCGCTTCCACAGGTCCAGATCCGCCAGAAGGAGCGTCTTCACACCCGGAGCTATGCGCCAGCCGAGCAGCCACTGCTTGATCCGATCCCATTCGTCCGCAGCCGGATCGATAGCCGGCACACCGGCCGTCCTTACGGCGAGAAGAAGCTTGGTCAAGCCCCCCAGCATACGGCGGTTGTACTGCTTGTCCGTTACGGCTGCAGGTCGGTATTCATATTTCATCACGCCTTCGTAACGATCGACGGCGCACAGCACAGGCTGCAGCCAATTGTTCTGATAGATAGCCGATACGCCTACCTTAAGCTTGGCTAATTCGACGATCTGCTCGTCGTTCAGATTGGCCGATTTGCCGACCAATTGCCTATCGCCTTCGTCCGGCAGCCGGAGAATCAGCTTCGTATTCGTATTGCGGATGACCGACATGTCGAGCAGGCTCGGCGATTGATCCGCGATAATAAAGCCTTCGCCGTACGTCCTCATCTCCGCGATCGCGTTCGCCAGCATCTCAACCGCTTTTCCCTGCAGATTGCTGCCCTCCTGGGACTGCTCTTGCGAAGTACGGCGAAGCAGGTGATGCGCCTCTTCGATGACCGTAACATGCTTCAGCGCGCCGTTCATCTCGGTGCTCGAGACGGAGCGATGCTCTTGAAGCCTCATAACCAGCACCCCCATAAGCAGGGCTTTCGTTTCCGAAGAGCCTACCCGGCTCAAATCCACAATGCAGTTCTGATCGAACAGCACGGCGTTATCGGTCTCATCATTCGAGAAGATCTGCCCGTTAATGCCATTGGTCAGCGACTTGACCCGCGTAATTAAGGCGCCTGTATAGTTGCCCTTGACCTCTTGGGAGTATTCCGACTCCCGGATTATAGCCGGAAGAATGGCCATCAGACCGGCGAAGGAAGGAAATACGCCGCTGCCGCTGTAATTGATCGATTCCTCCAGATCCCAGCCGCAGTCCAGATAGGCCTGTTCGATGGCTTCCTTCAAGACGGCTGGCATTGCCGCGTACATCGGCCAGCAGGCATTGAATATTTCCACCAGCCGGTCGATATGCTCCAGCACATGGACGCCGTCCGGAAAGATGAACGGATTGATCTTCAGCAGCTCCGACACGGATGGATTGGTCCCGAACACCCGAACATCCTGCCGGCCGCCGAACACTTGCTTATACTCGCCCTTGGCCGGCTCGATAACAAGGAACTTCACCTGCTCCTTCCCCAGCTTATCCAGAAGCTGATAGAGCGTGTTCGACTTGCCCGATCCGGTCGAACCGGTTACGAACGCGTGCATCGCGAGGCTGTCCACATCGATGTCGACTTCCGTTTCTTCAGGGGCTCCCATATGAAAAATACGGCCCAAAGTAATTCGTCTTCCGCAGGGCTGCGCGTCATACGTGACAATGCTGCGGCCGAATTCCGCCGATTCGATGACCGGCAGTCCGGATACCGATTTGAGCGGCAGTCCCGCCTGAATGGCCAGCTCGTACCCGTTGACCAAAGAGCCTGGCGTAACCGGCGGGACTTCATCGCCGTTCGAGCTGCTTAACTCAAACAGCGGGTGGCGGAATTTTCGCACATAGTCGGTCACCCGGGCCAGATTGCGCTTGCTTCCGCTGTCCCATGTATTCACGCAGGCGCTCTCGACCGAGGAATTGTCTCCGCGCATGAGCGATTTATACGTATTGGCTGCAATTTTTGACGTTTGCGCATCCTCGGCAATGAAATAGGCGGCGCAATTCCACATTCCCAGATCCTCCGACTTCTTCAAGCGCTGCAGCTGCTCGTCGATCCGCTCCAGCAGCGTTTGAACGCTTTTGTTGGCGAACTTCAGTTGTAGGCTGCGGCTGCTCCCTTCCGTCACGGACTTCGAGGTGGATTCCTGCGAGGAGTCCATGCGGGAGGTCCCCGTCGTCAACCCCTCTGTCCGCGAGGAAGAATAGCCGGCCGTCGAGCTCGAGCTTTCGGAGGTGGAGCTCTTCCCGCCCGTTAACCGCACCAGGGCAGAGGTTAAAATATTCCGGCCGTAATTCGTCGATTGATTGTCCGTCGTGGTCACATTCTCGGTAGTGGCTTGCGTCTTGGACAGGCTTTCGTTAATGCTCTCCGAGAAACCCTGCGTCAGCCCTTCCGTTACGGCGGTGCTGTCATTCGCGCTGAACTGCAAATCGCTCGCCGCGAATGGCGAGAGCTGCGTATATAAATTTTCATAACCCCGCCGAATCTCGTTCAATGCCCGGTGCGGGATCGGATCCGCAACGAACAGGATGGAGAACTTATCGCCTCTCATCGCATCGATCAGCTTCTCGATGCCCTGCACGAAATCCGCTTTGTCCTCTGTTCGCAGAGAAGCTACGCCGGACACGGCAGAGACCGCGAGCGGGCTGGATTCCAATTCCGATGCGAAGACGCGTTCCATCAGCTCTTCCACCTCGTTATTGCGAAGCCGTTCCAGCTCGCTCCCCGGGAAATTGCCCTTGAACGCCTTCTCCAGCGTCTTCTGGGAAGATGAGACGCTTCCGGCCGCAGCATCGGACTTGGAGCCGATGTAGAATTCCGTCTTCGTACCGTCGCTGGTAACCAGAACGATCAGCGCCCCTTTATTGCCGGCCAGCGCATTGTAGACGCTCGATAATTTATCCAACGCGTTCTCGCTTTTGTCATAGACGACTTTGTTCATCCGCATCAGCCGGGTAGTCTCGCTGACGGGGAGCTGCTTCTGGCTTTCCGGCATCGGAATAACATCGAATTGGGCTAGATCGGGCAAATAGTTCTTGGTTACGATATGATCCGCTTGTTCGAATGCTTGCGTAAGCTGCTGCTGCTGACGGATATCAAGCTTGTCCACGTTCTTCCCCTCCATGTCGTTTCTATTGTTTTTGTATGTGAAGGTCCATGACCGATTCGTATGCTTCACGATTCTTTTGCGCTACCTGGATTTGCGCAGCAAGTAAATCGTCCCGCCGATCAATGCGGCCGCACCGCCGACCAGCAATCCTTTCTTGAAGCCGAGTGCCGCTGCCCCCGCTACGGCCAGACCCGCGATAATCGCAACGGCGCCAAGCTTTTTTGCGTTATTGTCCCCGCTTCGGCGAACCTTGCCGGCCGGCCGGCCGAATGACGGACGACCGGACGAGGCATTCATGTACGGACGCGGTGAGGGACGCGGTGAGGGGCGCGATACAGGACGCGGTACTCCCCCCGCTTCCATACGCGGCGCTGCCGTATGCGCCGCCTGGGGTTTGCCAAACAGCTGGCGGCCCACCTCCTTCATATGCTCCAGACGCAGTATGGAGAAATTATCCATCAGATCGGAGATGACAAGCGCCCAGTACTCCTTGTCCCACTGCTCCCGCTCCGCGAAAGGTCTCCCGTCATGCTCGTGAATAAGCGCAGGGACTCCCTGTCCTTGTATATAATGGATCGCCTGCGTCAGCTCATAGGTCGCGAAGGTCGGATCCTTATGAATAATGCTGCAAAGCTCATTGTAAATTTGTATATAATTGCGCGTTTTTACGGCATTCTGCAAATAGTCGCTCGGAGTCCACATCCGATAACCCTCCTTATATTTCCAATATGGCATCCAATTTCATCTGGAAGGCATGCAACCAGTCCATCTTCTGACGATCGTTCCGGATGCGTTCTTCGAGTTGATTGTTATTGCCGGCCAGTTCCTTGAGCTCCTTCACCTTCTGCCTGATGACGGACTCCAGCTTGTCCAATTCCTTCAGGAAGAAAGCCTTCAGACGCTCCGACTCCACCTGCATATGATCATTCGCTTTTTGAATATTTTCATAGAAGCTGCCGCGAACCGGCTTCAGGAACTCTTCGAATACTTTCGATCCGTCCACATACTCCCGGTCTTCGAAGATTTCCCGGTAATAGCCTTTTTTCTGCGGCCAGGTCCATGGCTTATACCATCTTTTCCCCTCATTCTCGACCCATTTCTCGCCGACCTTCTCCTGCTCCGTCCTCTTATGCCTTTCGATCAGCTCGGAGGCGTCCGGCATCTCGCCGAGCAGGAACATCTCGCTTCCGACTTCCAGCTTGCCCAGCTTCACAGCCTTGTCCTGCATCAAGCCCTGAATGTAGCCCGAATACTCTACCAGAAGCTGCTCGGCTTCTGACCGCAGCCCTTCGTTCACCAGCTTCTCCAGTTCCGTGATCACATCGCTCTGCAGGTTGTCGATCTTCCTGATCAGCTTGGACATGTCCTGCTCCATCTCCACAATCGTCATCTTCTCGGAGGCTTTCCCCTGCAGCATCGAATCGATCCGGGATCTGATCTTGCGGATCCGGTCGCTCATGTCCTTGTTGTATGCAAGCTGCTGTATCTTCTGTTTGAATCGCTCGGTTGCTTTCCCTTCGTTCAGCTGCGCTTCCACCCGCTGCAGCCGCTCTGTAATCCGCATTCTCTCGCCTTTGTTGTGCTCGATTTCCTTCAGCAGCAGGTCCATCATCTGCTTTTCCTCGATTTTCTTCCTGAACGTGTCCACGGCGTTTTTTATTTTGGCGGTTACCGCGTATTTATCCAGATATTCGTTAATCGCTTCCTCGATCGCGGGGACGCCGGTGTGGATCAGCGCTTCGCCGTAAATATCGCCTTCATCCTTGGCGAGGCGGGCTTTCTCCGCCAATTCCACCTTGGCGGATTCAGGCAGCATTGCATATTTCGTCAGATGCATCTGGGGAACATCGGTAAAAAGATCGTATTCGGCCAATGTCTTCTCCTGCTTCCGGGTCAGCGGCTGGCCGCTGAGGTGAAGACGGATGACCTTGGCCATCTCGGCCGAGATCGGGAAGACGTTCGGATTCTCGATTCCATATTGGGCCAAGTAGTGGCGGATATTCCCGAGTGCCTCGTCAATGCTGTCCGCCCGCTCCGTATCGTACTCATCGATCTTGTTCACGGCGAACAGGAACCGGTCCTTCGACTGCTTCCCGCCGACCTTCATCGCCTCGGCGACGCTGCCGAGCAGAATGCTGTCATCGTTCGTCGCCAGCTGCGTGGCATTCAACACGTACAAGACCATCGGCTTGGACGCATTCTTAATGATCCGGTACGTATGATCGCGGTGATCCGAGTTTCTGGAGTTGTTCGGTCCCGGCGTATCGACAAGTATCAGGTTCGCATTACGGGTCTGAATGAACGGGATATCCCCGTTCACCTCGATATAGGATATGCGTTCGTCCTCGTTAAACCGTTTCATATCCCCCAGCTCTACCGCTTGTTCCTCGTAGACGACGTCCCCGTTCTGATCCAGACATTTCGCCGTATAGCCGTCCATGCCGTCTTGATCCCGAATGCGTGCGATCGTGGCTGTGCACGCTTCGTTCTTGGCAGGGACGAATTCCCGCCCCAGCATCGCGTTGATCAGCGTCGACTTCCCGGAGCTCATCGTAGCGATGACGCTCACCTCGAATTCGGAACCGAGCGCTTTCTTAAAATTTTCCGTAATATGCGCATCCTTCAAATCTTCGAACGGACCGGCCTGCATCTCATCGAACAACAGCACCAGCTCGCGGAATTTATCGTCCGTTTCCTTGGCCGGAATGTGTTCCAAGGTGTAGGTGACGACCGAATGCTTGATTTGCGAAAAGTAATCCTTCATATCCTCATAATCGAGAAATGTTCCGTGAAACGTGATATGTATCGCATCGTCGTTGCATTCATCCTCCAGAATCGGCCCGAGCTTCTCCACCCACACCTGCAATCTTTCATTCTTGTAAATATGAAGCTTGCTGTCCTCCGTAATTTCCCGGCCGTTAAGCGAGATGAACGATTCTACTTTATAAGGGTTGTACTTGATCGATACGTTAGCCATTGCTCCGATTGCCTCCTTGAATGTGAGCCAAATGATTGATATAGGCTTCTACAGCCGGCATCCCCGTACGTTGCAGAGCTTGAAGCATCTCGCTCCCCCGGTACTGATTCCCGCCGACGGTCAGCACGTCCGGACATGGGTGAACCGCCGAATATGAATGGGGATCGTCCGGTTGATTGATCCGGGGGATGCGTGCAAATTGCGTAAAATCCACGCCGTCCTCGATGAATAGCCGATATAAGGCCCCCATATCCTTCATTTCCTTCTTGCTAAGCTCCCTGCCGGCCAGCGCCATACGAAACAGCTTGGCACCGTATGAAGAGATCGGTATAACGTCAGGCTCTTCTACTCCGGCTTCTTTCAAATCATGAATGACGCTGCCGATGGAAGCGTCCAGATCGTCATCCCCCTCCAGATCGAATTCGTCGGCTTTATTTAGGAGAAAGAGGATATTCGGCGGACGCTCCGCCTTCTCCATTACCGCCGTCACCTTGTGTAGGAGCACGCGGTTATCATCCGTCGAAATTTGGGTCGCATTAATCAAATAGACGATCAGATTCATCGGCCGTTCTTCCAAAAATCGATAAGTAATTTCATTATGGCCGCTATCCATCGAATAGTTGGTTCCCGGCGTATCGTAGAAGGCAAAAGCGGACTCGGCACAGTAGGCTCCTGCCAATGAACCTTCCAAGTACACTTCATTGTCTTCCGGAATGCCGTTCCAACGAGCTGTCACGGCTGCATTGGCTGCGCCCGAATAAAGATATCCGCCTGCCGCCATTCTGGAATATCCAATGGTCTGACGGAATTGTGCGTTATGGACCAGAGCGGTTATCTTCGCTGTGCACGCCTGGTTCTTGGAAGGAAGCAGGTCCTTCGCGGCCAGAGCATTCATGAAGGTCGATTTGCCGGCGCTCATCGTGGCAACTACTGCCGTCCCGAATCGGCTCCGATCGTCCATGGCCCGATTCCCGGCTTCTCTCTCATACAGGAATGAAAGACCTTCTCTCCATTTGCCTGGCATCTGGGAGTGGAGCAGCAGCTGTGCGGCTTTCAGCTTGCCTTCCAGCAAGAATGCGCAGTATTCCATCGTCAGTTTGCGTTCATCCGCGGAAATCCCGAGAGACTGGCCGTACAACCGGGTGATCTCTTCCTCCGCCTTCTCTCCGGTCAGCCGCTGCCGTGTATACAGAAACTCTCCGAACGCCGCGTACTTATACGAATAACGGCTGTACAGCCAGCCTTTCCGTTTGCGCCACCGGATTTTTTTCACAGCCTGGAACGCACTTCTCAATTCGGGAGAGGATCTCGTAGGAATGGACCGGATCGGCTCCGCATCCTCCTGTCTAATGCCAAGCATCACCGCATACTGGCTCAACAGCTCGTCCGCAATGCTGTGCTTCCGCTTCAAATCCTCGATGGCGTAGAAGAGAACCGTCATGTAGTGAAGACGGTCTTCATATGTCGTTTCTGCGATCGGATGCTTGCTGAAGTTTTGCCTCAGGATACGAAACGATTGATCTATTCCCGGTCCGGATGCCGTTCCATGAGTTTCACTGGCGTCATGACATGATTCGGGAACCGATAAGGGTTCCTCGTCTGCAGCGCGGGCATCCAAGCGGTTCAATGGCGATGAGCCCTTATTTAGGACGGATCGATCCGTATCTGCCGATGAATGATCCGTTCCTGCGGCAGCGGACAGACTTGCTTGAGCGCCGGGTTCCGGGCTTTCCGGACTCCTGTCCGTACCACTACCGCGCCGCACCGGTTCATCATTAGCCATGCGGCTTCCCTTCTTGATCAGAAATCGCTTGCCGCCGTCTACCAGTCGCATTATTTTTTGACGGGATACTAATCTTTCAGCCAATGCATCCACGTAACCGAGCGCTTCTTCGCGACGCTTGGGATCGGTAATCCGAACGATCGATTTCAGCGACGCTTCATCAATGCAGGCTTGCTTCTTCAACCGTCCTTTCAATTGTTTATAGGGACCAAATATCGCGGACAGGCTGCTTAGCAGCAATAAGAACGACAAGGCGGTACAGACCAGCGTGATGACGGCCGCATTCGGACTCAGGTCCAGCTTATTCTCAACCCAGTGATAGGGGAAGGAGCGCTGCAGTGCGGCATAAAGCGCATAGATGGCATACAAGGACGCCCACACGTTGTCCAGCTGCTCTTCGGCGTATACGATTTTTCGGGCTATTGCTTTCATGTATAACGATCGGATGACTGTCCAGGCCGACAGGATCACGATGCCCAGGAGCAATAACGAATACCACTCTCGCGTCATGTACGTCATGTTCAATAACAGAACAAGTGCAGCAATAGGTGACAGAAAGCGCAGCCGAATCCATTTGAGAATTCCGTTCAACATAAAACCGGCAAGCATTGTAACGATAAACATGATCATAATTCCGGCGATCGTGATGATAATATTCATAAGGCTCAGCTCATTTCTGCATATCGGGTGGATTAGAAGGTATGAATGTATGATACAGCATCACAATGACAATTCGTTGTCAGCAAACAAACGTTCTAGGTCGAAAGAACCAATGAAATCGGACACGGGGAAGGAATAAAGTTCCACCTGTTCGCTGGTGTTCCGGATTTTCTTGAATGCTATTGAAAAATTCGGAACAAGGGCGCAACGCTGACGCTTCATCAGCATCAATATTCCCGCTCCGTTCGTTACAGCTATTTATTTCATTCATTTTATCTATCATCAAAAAGATTATTTATGTAATTTAATGGAATATATTATATTATTTTCTTTGGACATCTCAACCATATTATAACATGCTCACTCCGATCTTTTTGTCGATTAGTGTCGATTAGGAATGAAATTACACCTATTTTAGGCCTTAAGATTGATGTAAGTTTATAACATAAAGCAATGGGTCCCGACATTCAGCGGTAACAGCCTAATCATCGCTGGATAATGGATTGTCATCGATTACAATTAGACAAACAACGAAATCAGATATAACCTATAAAGGAATAATAATAGACCGCCCTTCCTGGTGAAGAGCGGTCATCTTCTATATTATGCTTCCATTCCCAGCCCATCCGCGGAGGTATTGCCTGTGTCGATCAAACCGTTGTTGAAACGCTTCTACCACTGGGCCTACTCCCAGTCCATACACAAGCGGATCATCTTGTTTTTCACGGTGGCTCTGTCGCTCATCATTATTGCGCTGGCCGTTACCAATTACCGGATTTCCTCCTCGATCCTCATCAAGAAGGCGATTCACAGCACATCGGAAAATTTAGTGCTCGTTACCGACAAACTCGATCTTATTCTGGATAACGCCGAGAGCTATGCGAAGATCGCCATTCAGAACCGGATCATTCAGGAGACACTTATCGGAGCAGTGGAGCCGAATGCCGATCCCAACGTCTCCTTCTCCTACTACCAGCGCTACAGAACGGTGCAAAATGCGCTCAGCAGCATTGCTGACGGCAAGTCATTCGTGCATGCGATCATTATGTACGACAAGTATCATAATATTTACGACTCCGGCGGCTTGCAGAACATCCGCGATGTCAGCGGCAATTATTTCGAACGCTTCAAGGGATCGTCATTCGGTCTGGAATGGGTAAGCACGGCTCCGAGCAATTATTTCAAGGATTCCAAAACGAATCATATCGTCTCCTTGTTCCAACGCTTCAACTCCATGGAGACGGCGGCTTCGCTGGGCATCCTCCAATTATCAATTGACGAGCGCTACATTCATGATCAATATGCCAATATTCAATTGGGGCATACAGGCGAGATCTTCGTCATTAACGAGGCAGGGAATATCGTATCCACGCCCAAGAAGGACCGGCTGTACGGCTCGATCCGGAGCATGCCCTACTTCCCCGCTGTACTGAAGCAGCAAGGAGGCCAGACGTTCAGGTTGAACGGAGAGGATTATCTTGTCATCTCCAGGGACTATAAACGCTTGAATTGGACCATTGTCGGCATTGTTCCCATTAACGAAATCACCGAGGATAACCGGATCCTCACGAACCAGCTGTTCAAACTTGGAATCGGATTCATCGCGCTGGCGATCCTCCTTACCTTCCTGATTACGAAATCGATCACGAAGCCGCTCAGCCGCATTAAGCAAACGGTCAAACGGGTCAAGGACGGCGATTTAAACGTCTCGCTCGACCTCGAATCCCGCGACGAAATCGGCGAGCTTGCCGTGGAGTTCAACCGGATGGTCAGTCGTACGAAAGCGCTTATGGAGAGCCATGTCGAAGAGGAGAAGAAGCGCAAGGAATATGAGCTCGCGGCTATTCAGGCGCAGATCAATCCGCACTTTTTGTACAATACGCTCGAAAGCATCTGCGGCCTTGCCGAGCTCAAACGCAACGACGATATTATCAGTCTTGTCAATCAGATGGCCCGGTTCTACCGCGGCGTCCTCAGTCAGGGCAGTCCGATCATCTCCATCGATGCCGAAATCTCGATAACCCGGCACTATTTGGACATTCTAAAGGTGCGCTATGGCGATAAACTGGACTATACGATACATGTCGACCCCTCCGTTCAAGCATGCGCTACGGTGAAATTGCTTCTTCAGCCGCTCGTTGAGAACTCGATCTATCATGGGCTGAAGCATAAGCGGGGGAAGGGGCTCATCGAAATCAATGCTTTTCCGCATTCCGGCCGTCTCATCCTTGAAGTCATCGATAACGGGATTGGCATGGAGCCGGAGACGATTCGCCGTCTGCTTGGTTTCAACAGCGATGAATCGGCCCCGCGCAGCTTCGGCGTCAAGAGCGCCAATGAACGGGTCAAGCTTTATTTTGGGCTTGAGTACGGGCTGCACATCGAAAGTTCGCCTGGAACGGGCACGAAGGTAACCATTACGCTGCCGATACAGGAATACAGGGGGAATAGGGTATGATAAACGTCATGATCGTAGATGATGAATATTTGGTAAGAGAACGTCTGAAGCATGGCCTTGACTGGGATGCGCTCGGCTGCACGGTTGCGGCCGAAGCCGATAACGGCGAGGACGCCCTCCATCTGCTGGCCGAACACGAAATTCATCTGGCCATCGTCGATATTAACATGCCGATTCTGGACGGGCTGGCTTTCGCCGGAATGGCACGCAGCGCTTACCCTTTATTGAAAATCATTATTCTGACCGGATACGGAACCTTCGAGTATGCCCAATCGGCGTTAAAAGCAGGCGCAAACGATTATATGCTGAAGCCTGTCGATACGGATGAGCTCCGCGCAGCGGTCGCAGCCCTTTCGGACGATATTCGCAGAGAAGCGGACAGGCAGCAGGTTAACGCCTCTATGCGTAAGAAGCTGCTCGAGAGCCACGATATCTTGCGGGGCAGATTCATGCGCAAGCTGCTCCTGGATGGCTCTATTACCCTTGAAGATGATCAAATGAGGCTCTATTGCCCGAATCTGGCATCGACGGCGAGCACCTTCGTCGTTCTGTCCGTTCGTTCCGACTTGAACAGCGGTTCATCTGATGAATCTCCAACGGATGCCTATACAATATTTGGCGAATGCTTCGCTTCCGTACCCGGAACGGAAACCTGGATCGATGAGGAAGGATTATTCGTCATCGCCGACATGGGTGCCTCGTTCTCCGAAGACCGGATGGACAAGCTGCTGCAGGATTGCCGGCTCGCAATGAACCGGATCCGGGCCTCGGGCTCCTCCACGATTACCGTCGGAGTCGGCCGTCCACATGCCGGCTTACCGGGACTGCAGGCCAGCGCAAGTGAAGCTATAACTTCCTGCTCCTACAAAACATTGCTTGGCACGAACCGTATCATCCGCTGCGAGGAGCTGCCTCCGGACAAGCCGCTGCCGCACTTGGCGAGTGTCCGGGAAAGCCTGCTTATTCAGCTTAGGCTTGGCAGCCTTGAGGGAATTCAGGCGACGCTGCGCGAGTTGTTCGCAAGTTTAAGAGAGGATGGGGTCACGCTTGAGTATTTGCATTTCCTGCTCAGTGAACTGGTCATCGTTCTAAAGCTGTATGCATCCGAGAAGCAGGCGGCCGCGGATTCGGGCAGCCTCCATTCCTTCGCGCCGGATACGCTTGTACGTCAGCTCGAAACACTGGATGCAATCGAGGCTTGGATGAAGGAGAAATATAGCATCGCAATCGGAACGAGTGAATCCGCCCGTCGTTCTACCCCGGCAATTCTTGTGGAAAAGGCAAAAAGCTTCATCGATGTTAATTATGCGGACTCTACGCTCGATCTCAACCGTATAGCAGCCAGCATTCATGTCAATCCGAGCTACTTGAGCCGGATCTTTACGAAAGAGACCGGCAGCTCGGTCGTCACCTACCTGACGAAGTACCGCATGATCAAAGCGAAGGAGCTGCTCGACGGCGGCAGTCAGAATATGACCTATATAGCCGAGCAAACCGGTTTTACGGATACACAGTATTTCAGCAAATGCTTTAAAAAACAGTTCGGGCTGCCGCCTTCCCGTTATATTGCGAAATTGTAAGAACGTAAAAATCATACCGGTAAGGTAAAGATATTCCCTTCTTATGACACAATCCGATTTATATAATGGCTGTATCAGAAGAAACATTCTTCCGAGGATCCAGTACATCATGGGAGGTTATGGAAATGGTTCAGAAAAAGAGAACATCTCTGCTCGTCCTGGCAATGCTGCTGCTAATTTCCGTATTTACGGTTGCATGCGGTTCCAAAACGAACGAACCGGCCGATTCGGCGAATACAGGCAGCGGGAACAGTGCGGATGCGGGCAAGGAAAAGGTCAGCATTACGATTCTATCCCGTGCGTCGGGTACAAGCCCTGCAGCGGTCGCGTTCCAGAATTTGCTCAAGAAGTTCATGGACGAGAATCCTAACATTACCGTTGTGGATGAGTCGCTCAATGATGAGAACGCATTCAACAATAAACTGAAGACAAGCCTTGCTACAGGCAACGTGCCGCATATCTGGACCAACTACGGCGGAGAAGCGTTCAAGGATTATGCCAAGAACATCGCTCTCGACCTGCAGCCATACCTCGACGAGGACAAAGAATGGTCCGGCGCCTTCCTTCCTCTGCTCGATACGTGGCAGTACAAGGATTTGAAGGGCACGTACGGCGTTCCATCCGAGTTCTACAGCATCGCGATCTACTATAACAAAGAGCTGTTCGAGAAAATAGGCATGGCTCCGCCGACAACGGTTGAAGAAATGGCCGCAGTCTCGGCTAAGTTCAAGGAAATCGGCATTACTCCAATGGCAATAGCCGACAAGGAAAACTTCCGCGGCGGACACATGCTGACCAATCTGTCGCTCAAAAAATTCGGACAAGCCAAGACGGAAGCGCTTGTATCCGGCGAAGCCAAATGGAATGATGCCGATATGCTGTCACTGTTCCAGCTGATGAAGGATTGGCAGGATGCCGGAATCTTAGGCAATAACATCGTAACGACCGACAACAATGCCATCACTGCAAACTTTATTGCAGGCAAGAGCGCTATGCTGTACGAAGGTTCATGGGGCATTAGCCAATTGGCCGAATCCGCAATCGCGGACAAAATCGGCGTCATCTCCTTCCCTGCATTCGCGGACGCTCCGGACACGAAGGATCTCTGGTTCGGCGGCGCAGGCGGCTACTCGGTATCCAAGGAAGCGAAAGGCGCCGAGCTGGATGCAGCCGTTAAGCTGGTCAAATACCTTACATCCGTCGAGTCCTTCCAATACTACCTGGAATTCACGAAGGGCGGCGTATACCCTGTCAAGATGACGGTTGATCCCGCTGCAGTCGATCCCGTGACGCAAGCGTTCATGGCAGCGCAAAATACGGCTTCGGGCTTCAAAGGCGAGCTGTATGCCTATGATCCAATCGCCCAGCTGCAGGATAAAGTGCGCAACGAAATTCAAGGCATGTTCGCAGGCAACTCGCCTCAGAAAACGGCCGACGCCATTCAAAGCTTTATTGAATCCAACCGTAAATAAGGACCTGCAAGGGAGTTAACGACCGTCCCGCATCATCCCGCTCATTCGCGGACGGGAGATGAGGGACGGCGTTTTTATTCACACCGGAATTATCGAATCCAAGCAGCAAGGAGGCCGTCTTATGTTCGGACGCAGGGTCTACCCGACCGTCATTCTATTTCTACTTCCCGTCTTCGTGCTCTACACCCTTATCTTTATCGTTCCCGTCATTCAGACCGCGTATATGTCATTCTTCAGCTGGAACGGCATTAAGAGTGTACCGCTTGAATTCGTCGGATGGAGCAACTACGCGGACATGTTTTCTAAGCCGGAATTTTACCGGTCGCTGAAGAATGTCGGCGTCTTCATTCTCGCATCCTTCGTGCTCATTCTGCCGATCGGCTTTACGCTTGCCTTGATCATTACAAGTAAGATGCGCGGCCGCCGCTTTTTTAAAGTCGCATACTTCATGCCGGCCATCCTTCCCCTCACATCCGTAGGCTTGATGTGGCAGTTTCTGCTGAAGGGCGATGGCGGCTTCGTCAATAAGATTCTGGAGCTGATGGGACTTGGCGTTCTGCAGCAGGATTGGCTCGGACAGCCCGCTATCGCGATCTATGTTGTCGTCGTCGTCAATGCGTGGATCTATGTCGGCTTGAACATGATTATTTTTGCCAGCGGCATCGTCTCGATATCCGATGAAATTTATGAAGCCGCTTCATTGGACGGCGCAGTCGGCTGGAGAAAGATTCTATATATTACGGTTCCGCTCATGAGAGAAACCTTCAAGATCTTCTCCGTCTTAGCCGTAACCCAGTCGCTCCGCGTCTTCGGACAGATCTTCGTCATGACCGGCGGCGGACCGAACGGAGCGACGGACGTTCCAACGACAATGCTCTACAATGAATCGTTCAAATACAACAACTTCGGCATGGGTAACAGTATCGGTACCTTCATTATTGTAACAGGCTTTATCTTGACGGTCCTGCTCAATAAGCTGATGAGCTCCAAAGAGAGCCGATAATTATGGAAGGCAGGTGAATGCAGTCATGATCAAGTCTCCTCTTCGCATCGCAATCTACGCCTTCGCGGTATTGTGCGCTGTCGTATTTCTTTATCCGCTGCTGTTCTCATTCCAGAACTCGCTGAAGGACAATACCGAAATTTACGGCGATGCGGTGTTCTCGTTTCCCTCGGATTGGTTATGGTCAAACTACAAGCAAGCCGTTGTTGACGGCAACATGCTCTGGGCGATTTTCAACTCCTTCTTCTATGCGGCCGCAGGCACATTGCTTGCTTTGCTGCTCGCGCTTATGGCTTCCTTCGTATTATCGCGGTTAAACTTTAAATTCCGTGAAGTCATTTATTTGTATTTCATTACCGGCTTGATGATCCCCGTGTTCTCACTTATGATCCCGATCTCCCGTTTGATCGGCACAGTGAACGGATTCAACAACTACTTCGTACTCATCATCCTGTATGCCGTTATCGAGCTTCCGTTCGCCATATTTCTGATCTCGGGCTTTATGCGCGGTATCAGTAAAGAAATTGACGAATCGGCCGTTATCGACGGCTGTAAGCCGCGTACGCTGCTGTTCCGGATCCTATTGCCATTAACGATGCCCGCCATATCAACGGCTGGAATCTTAGCTTTCTTCAGCATTTACAACGATTTGATTTGGAATGTCCTTCTTATTACCGATAAGAATATGTATAACATCTCGATGGCTCTCTTCTCTTTTGTTGGTCAATACGGAGCGGTTCAGATGGGACCGACATTCGCAAGCATCATGATTACCATTATCCCGACTGTCGTCGTTTACTTGCTCTTCCAGGAGAAGGTCGAGAATGGCCTCAGTGCAGGTGCAGTTAAAGAATAAGCTCGGTCAGGGGGCTGGACGCCCCCTGAACCTTGTCTGTTTGCAAGCAAGCTTTACCTTCCCCCTCGAATGCCGATCTCCTTAACAACCCTTTATTTATCGACAACCAACACCTCGGAGGACAAGGGTAATCCACCTCCAGCGATTGAAGAACTAATGGCCCGAGCCAACACACCGTTATCGACACTTTTGATGAATGCCAAACAACCCGTTCCGAAGCATCTGACAAGCGTCCTGAGCAAAAGCAGTATATGGAAGCGATGAGCAGCATTCAGATGATATTGTTTATGAAGCGCGGGACAGGAAACTGATTCTGCGGCTGCTTATACTTCTTTCGCAGCAAGTCATAAAACTTGTGCTTGAGCAAATCGCAAGCCATGCCCTAGGCTCGGCAATTTCATTGCCTCTTGATAAGAAGCTTAGTGCTGATACAAGCCTTTCTCCGGTCAGGTCCTCTGAGTCTTCTATCCGGCCGCATTTGTGCAGAGCGGCAGAGAGCAGAAAATCAATGGTTTTCAAGCTCATGACTCTGCATGTTCATTTCCTCTCTCGAGAGCGTTCATTATTATAGTCGCCGTTTCGACAGTTCGGTTCAACGGTATCCTTTTTTTTGCGCAAAACCCCAGCAGCTTATGCGTTGCATTAAAACGCACAATAAACGTAGAATATTACGAATAAAGAACGAACCATTTGAATTCATCTCATGATTGAAACATTCAAATGGACTCTCGCCCCGAACGCTGTATTGCTGACGGACATGAGTTCCGTTATGGAATCATTTATGGAATATATTACAGGTGCTGCGGGCATGAGATCCGTTATTTGAACAAAAAAAATCCCGAAATGGACCGAGTTCATGTACCTAACGGATCTGATGTCCGCAAACCATCGCAAATAGGCCAAACTACGGTGAATAGCGTCTCCTCTGTCCGCTACTAGCCTCAGCCGATGCTGCAAACGGCTTCGCGCAAAGAAGGCAAAATGAAGACGCATCGCCACGGAGATTATCATAATATAAAAAAACCGACCGCAAATGCGGTCGGTTCCTCGTGCTTGGCGACGTCCTACTCTTCCAGGACCCTGCGGTCCAAGTACCATCGGCGCTGAAGGGCTTAACGGTCGTGTTCGAGATGGGTACGCGTGGTTCCCCTTCGCCATTACCACCAAACGTTTCAGGTGTTTTGTTACACCTTCAAAACTGGATACGAGTTTGCGTAACTCTTACATCTTAAGCATATGCTTCCGAAGCAGTCTTTCACTCCGTGAAAGCTCGTAGGATAAGCCCTCGACCGATTAGTATTCGTCAGCTGCATGCATTACTGCACTTCCACCCCGAACCTATCAACCTGGTCGTCTTCCAGGGGTCTTACGAATTGGGAAATCTCATCTTGAGGGGGGCTTCGCGCTTAGATGCTTTCAGCGCTTATCCCGTCCGTACATAGCTACCCAGCGGTGCTCCTGGCGGAACAACTGGTACACCAGCGGTACGTCCATCCCGGTCCTCTCGTACTAAGGACAGCTCCTCTCAAATTTCCTACGCCCACGACAGATAGGGACCGAACTGTCTCACGACGTTCTGAACCCAGCTCGCGTACCGCTTTAATGGGCGAACAGCCCAACCCTTGGGACCTACTTCAGCCCCAGGATGCGATGAGCCGACATCGAGGTGCCAAACCTCCCCGTCGATGTGGACTCTTGGGGGAGATAAGCCTGTTATCCCCAGGGTAGCTTTTATCCGTTGAGCGATGGCCCTTCCATGCGGTACCACCGGATCACTAAGCCCGACTTTCGTCCCTGCTCGACTTGTAGGTCTCGCAGTCAAGCTCCCTTATGCCTTTGCACGCTACGAATGATTTCCAACCATTCTGAGGGAACCTTTGGGCGCCTCCGTTACTTTTTAGGAGGCGACCGCCCCAGTCAAACTGCCCGCCTGACACGGTCCCTCCACCCGATTCAGGGTGGCAGGTTAGAACTCCGATACGATCAGGGTGGTATCCCAACGGTGCCTCCACCGAAGCTGGCGCTCCGGCTTC